>CP136572.1:0-77500 GCA_035193785.1 Planktothrix sp. GU0601_MAG3
CTTTGGCTTGCAACTGTTCAGAGACGGCTTTTAATTCGTTGATTTGCATGATTTAGCTCCGGTAATATTTGCAGAAAGTATTGATTGAATGTCCTTTTTCCCTCCATTGCCTGTATGAATTTACCAGTCGGGCTAGAGCATCTATATCCGATTGGGTTAAAGGTTGGCGGCTTTCTAATCCTAGGGTTTTAGATAGCTCCGAACCCTCAAGACGTGTCAAGCCAAGGATGTTATAAACTTGTATCCGTTTTGTTGGAATGTTGTTCAGTTGTTGCATTCATCTTGTTCAGGACTTGTAATGGGTTTGTTCTTACAAAATAAAACCGCCCCATAGGAGCGGTCTATAAAATTGCTATTTTTCATCAATAAACTAATTATTAAAAATCAAAATCCGCATTGTGCGGAATTTGCTATCCATTAATCGCCATCTCCGTGGGGCGGGTACATTTCCAAAAAGAAATATTCATTATTAACCATTTCTTCCAAATCCTCATAAAATTGAGCCATTTCCAAAGTTTCAAAGATATCGTGAGGGGTCAAGCCAAGATTTTTGGCTAAAGCATTAATCTGATTCCTGTCTAGCTTTTTCAATTCCTTTATATCCATTGCCCAAAGTTTGGCGAGCTTTGCATCTTTATTTGGCATAGTTTTTCTGATTCAACACTGCCACTACCCAACTAGGAAAAGATTTATAAAACCAACTTCTTACCGTTTGAAACTCGACATCGGGAACACTCCCCCGTTCCTTTAGCCACTGATTTAATTCTTTCATAATCAATCGGGCGGCTAAAGTAACATAACCACGCTCCCCCGGATAAAGTACGGGAACATTGTGGCATCTCATCAACTTTTCAATCAAATCTTCGTTACATGGCATAATAATAAACAGACCCTACTAGCGGTACGGTTTAACAGCCAGTCATTCTTTTTGAGAGAGTGGGACTGGCTGTTTTGATTTTCAGAAAAATGTTAACTGCCCAACGGCTTCACGCTTTTTATAACGGTTGGCTTTTGCGGATTGGGCGTGGTGATTAGCGTCATAGCTTAGGTGACAAACGCTGCACCAAGCCTTCAGATTTTCCGGTTGGCAGTCTTCGGGAATATGGTTGAGATGTGCAACCGTTAAGGTGAACCGACTAATTTTTGAGAGAGATACCGTTCCCAGTTCCTCATCATAAAATTCTTCGTAAAGTTCATCCCTCCAAGGAGTTGCATCAATCCGATCCTCAAACTGAAATCTATCTTCCCCCGGTTGCCGACAAGGGCGATCGCATTTTTCACAGCGCCAGTTGGCTTTATCCTTGATTTTGGTTGCAATCTGATTCCAATTTTTTGGATATCGCTTTTTGTCCATTGGCATGATTCATTCTTGGTGAACTTAACTCGCTCCAGGCTTCTTTTTCGATGAATTTATTAACGGGTTTCTTGTCAATATATTCGATTCGATTTTCTATTAATGCAGAAATTGTCCTGAAAATATTTGTTAGAAATTTCATTATCAAGAATCTCCATCAGAAGGCTTTGCATAAAAATTGAAAGGCTCTAAATCATTTTCCGCATTGTGCGGAATTTCGGCAGTAACTTCTAAGAAAATATCGGCTACAGTTCCCAGATTTTTGATTGACTCTTTGGTTAATTCAGGCATTTTAACCCCGAAGTAAGGATTAAAATGACCCGCACTAATCGAAGCGGTTAACAAATTTAAAACAACTGTTTGGCGATCACTCAACATTTAAAAATCCTCTTGTTCTACAAAATTAGTTTTGACTTGTGCCACAAATTCATCCCAATTATCCCAATTATCTCGCTCTAAATTTACAGCGTAAGAAGGGGTATACAAAGTGATGCTTCCAAGAGTTCCATCTTCACAATACCCAACTAAAGAATGGGGCATAATTACAAAATATTGATTGTGGCTAGTAGAGGTTAAGCGTAAATGCAAATAAGCCATTTTTTTGTCTCCTATGGGCTTTCATGTTCCGAATCTTTAGGCTCTGAATCTTCAGACTCTGGAGTTAAATTCGCTATTCCCAGTTTCTGTAATTGGCAATAAATTTCAGAGAGGGCTCCTTCCGCTAAAGAAACTTGAATTAAGTCAAAGCCTTGGGAATAACTTCTCTGTTCTCTTCCGTCATCGAAAAGGACACTTATTTTCCCTTCTAATTGCCCTATTTTTCGGTGCAAAGCAGATAAGAGAGTGATAATTTGCTTAAAATCCTTTCTGCAATCTAATGCTGATGTTACAAGGCGGTCTAATGCTTCTTCTTTTTTCATTTTTAACCTCAATTTTTCCTTTTTGACAGCGTAAATTTACAAATACTCAACGATCGCATCCAACATCTCCCAAATATCCTCTACCTGGGTTTTAATCGCTGGATTGATATTTTCCTCCTCTAATTGATGGTTAATTTCATCCAGGAAGTTTTGAGCGATTTCTTTAAACGTTTCGGGTGATTCACTTGGTAGTTCTGTGAGTGATTCAGTTTGTAACATTTTGACCTCAGTTAATTTTTAGTAGCATCCACTCGTACCTAACCTCTGCTTCAGACCAGTTAAACTTTGCATCTTTGGGTGTTTGTTTATCCCAACCGTCGGGGGGTGGAATTTTACGCTGTTTAACTAACGCGATAAATCCCTTGTAAAGATTGGACTGAAACGATACTGGCTGGATACTGTGGATACTGTTTTTGGACTTGATTGGTGGCTTTTTTAAGGGGAGAATCTTCACCCCAACAGTGGTTAAACCAAACCACATCGGCTAACTCTCTTAATCCTTGCCATTCGGGGGGTATTTTAACTTCTGGTGGGATTTCTTGTTGATGGTGTTTCCATTGGAATACAGCAAAATCATAGAAGTCTTCAGTCGTAAAATACGGTTCACAAGCTTTAGCCGTTGCCTTGAGTGAATTGTGCTTTTCCCCGATGGAAAATTCCGGTTTGGTTAAATACCCTTTTTCGGTAAATACTTGCTGTTTTAAGTTTCTAATTTCCTTGTTTAATGCCTCCTTTTTTGCTTGCCGAATTTTGCCGGATAACTTTTTCCATTTACCTTGATTTAATTTCCAGCGATTAACGGTATCTAGGGCATAAAAGATGTAAGTCCAGCCAACAAAGTTAGTAACAATCATTTCAACCGGATTATCAAAAACTCTCTGACCATCAGTTTCTAACCCATACGCTAATAACGCTGCCATTAAGGCAAAAAATCCAGCAATAAGTAAAGCCGAAAAAGCGTCAAAACCTTCTTGAAAACTAGCGGGATGTTTAACCCATGTGAGCCAGTATTTCTTAGCTTGAACCTTCCTAACCGCCCGTCGCCAGTCGAGGTATTTTTTACCAGGAAACCAGTGAGGGAGTTTCAAGGAATCCAACCAATTGAGAAAGTTTTTGTGCAACTGTGCTGTAACAACCGGGGGAATAACTACAACTATTAATGGAATCCAAATATATTTAATGATTGGAAAAAAAATAGCTACAGACCCCAATATTGCAGCAGCGCCCAAGGATAGGGTAAAAAACAGCAGTCGAACTGCTAAAATCAAAAACGGTAGCAACATAGTGAGAGAAATAGAAAAACGCTAAATCTATTCTCTCACGCTACTTTTAATTAAACACTTCACCTCCTTTACAAGATTCTTCGTAATACAAAAAATCACCGGGTTGCAGTCCCAAAGTTTTACAAATAATTTCCATTACTTGGGGGTTAGGAAACCCAAAGCGGATCTATAAAAGCGCGCCTGCACGTCCCTCTCCCCAACCCCGTCAATTTTTCTAATTGATAGGGGTTTTGGATTTTGCGCTCTTTTAAAAGCTCAGGTAATCGGCTTTTCACTGGCATAGGGATAGGAGACTCTTTTAGTATACTGTCAAAACTCTGTCACTGTCAACTGGTTGACAGTGACAAAAGTTTGACAGTATGATGAGCCTAGATAAACGACGTAGCTCCCCCAGGCCAACTAAGTATGGGGGTTCCTGGTACGGATTAGCTATGTTGATTTTACGCCCAACGTCAACACTGTCCAGAACCCTTTATATAGGTAGTTTTGCGATTGTTACGACAATGCTGTGTTGGTTTTTTGAAGATTTCTTGAGGAGGAAGTTATGTAAAAAAATTCGGTCTTTTTTCTCTCTAATGAATAACAGATGGACAAAAACCAGGGGTGAAAATCCCCTGGCTTCCTTAAAAAACTTACCGCCAAGCTAACAGTCCGAGTTCGTTTACAACAGACTACCCTCACCCCGCAAGAATTTAACCCTCGTTATTGCCATGAATCAATACTTTATTCCCATCGCCGTTGGAGCCTGCGGCTTGACCCTGTTCCTGTCCCTGAGCCTTTACACATTTATTCACCGGGGGAGTGGCCGAATCGCCACCGCCCAACCAACAACCGAAACCCAAGACGAATCCCCAAAGCGGGGCGACGGTCGCCGGGAATTAGTCAACTGGGATAAAGAGCGCAACCGTTACTAGGACTAACAGATATGGAAGAAATTGAACGGCTATTCCCCCAACTCCTGCCCACCCAGAAATTAGAGGCCGTACACATCCTAGAAGTTTATGGAGAAGCGATCGCCCTCAATTATATTCGGGCAGTTCTCAAGCCAACGGGTGAACGAGTGCCACAGACCAAAACCACGATTATCACAAGGAAAAAATGACAGCATCGATGCTTGCAGAAACCCAACTATTAGCCCCAGGGGAATATAAGACAATTACCCTCTGGCAACCCTACGCCACCCTGGTCGCCACCGGAATCAAGCAATATGAAACCCGTTCTTGGCCGACCAACTACCGGGGGCCGTTACTCATCCATGCGGCTAAACGACCAATGGGTGCTGATGAAATCGAGTTACTTGAACGCCTAAAAAATAACCGTCTGATCACCCGCGCAAAAATTAGTCGGAATCCTGACGATTACCCCCTGGGAGCAATCCTTTGTCAAACACAGTTAACCGACTGCATCCCCGCCGAATACCCGCCCAACATTATCGAAAAAGCCGTGGGTAACTGGCATCCGATCCGTTGGGCATGGCTCCTAACAGAAGTCGTTCCTTTAGAGCCAATTCCGACCCGAGGTTATCAAGGATTCTGGAATTATCTCCATCCTGAAAATCCGCACAATGCGGAATTTGGATCATGAAACTAACAACTCAACCCGATGATATTGCCTATTTGGCCGCCTTAATTCTCCGGCTAAATAGCAGAATCCCTAAGCGCATCTCCAAAGAAAGTCGCCAGTTCACAAAAGCATTAATTCTCGTCGCTTCTGGCATTCTTCCAGACGATTTAAAAGGGGAGTTTACAGCATCCCACCTCCCACAATTTGACGAGGTTTTGAAGGACTACACCGAGAATTTCCGAGAACTTTACCCCCAATATTTCCACGCCGTTCACCCCGTATTTCAGCAAATGGTATTAACTATTTCAAAGGAGGAGAATCATGCTTAATAACGTAGCCTTTGCAGAACTGTCTAAGGGTTCAATGAAAGCCACATCATTAACCAGCCCCTTTGCAGTCGAGGGTTTTGAAGACAAAGAGGATTTCTATAAATCCCTTGCCCCCAAAAAATCGCAGGAGTTGAAAGAACTAGAGCTAAATACAGTGCAATGTGTCTCTAACGATATTCAATTAAAAATCAAGATCGGGCAAAACCTTTTAAGAGCTAAGAAGATTTGCAAACATGGGGAGTTTTTAGACTGGTTAAAAGCCTGCTTTGCTTGGTCTGAAGATACAGCAACTCGACAAATGCGGTTAGCAGAAAAGTTTCAGGATACCCCAGGGATTACCCGTTTTACCCCTACAGTTGCCTATCAGTTAAGTCAAAAATCATGCCCTGATGTGATTTTAGAACAAGCGATCGCCCTGTTAGATGCAGGGGAGAAGGTAACAAACGAAACCGTTAAGGAATTAAAACAATCCGTAGTTGAGGAGCCTACTAATCTTAATGCTGCTAACCCTAAATTATCCAAAGCTACCAGGCCAGAGGGATACATTAAGAAGGGTGATTTAGTTGAAATGCAATATCCCGTCAAGGGATGGAGTTATGGCCGAGTTGTGTCCAAGTCTAGCGATGGAATTGTTTGTAAAGTTCAATCCCTTGACGGGCAATCATTAGGAGAGAAGCCTACTAAATCTTTAAGCCTTTGCCCCGTACAAAAAATCAATCCTAACTGCATCAGTGGAAATATAGAATTAAACCAGCGAGTGGCTGCAAGACCCTATACAACAGAACTACAGCCTTTCAATGGTAGCGAAGGTAAGGTTGTTTTTCGAGATGAGAAACGCCGCCAGTTTTCTGTTCAGTTTGGGGATATGGTTAAGGATTTCCACTGGGAAGAAGTCGAATTAATTCCCAACGAACCCACCACAGAAACAACCATAGATATTGAGACGGTTGACGTTACGGAGACTGAACAAAATGAAACCCCATCTAATATTGATCTAAAAATAATGAGCATGAAACAGAAGGGACAGCTATTAAAAGAATTGGTGAAGGAGATGCAATCATTCAACCAAGGCTTGACACCCCAAATGGTATCAAAAGAAATAGAGGATTTAGTCGAGAAAACCTTAGTACAGATGGACAACTTAGAATTTTCTCAACGTTCGCGTGAGCAATTCGTGATTGTTTTTCTTGATAAGTGTCTATAAAAATTCCCCCTTTTCGGAAAGGGGGAACCTACTAGCAGTAATTTTCTTTCAGCAAACATACTAGGATTGTAACAAATGGTTGCCCAAATCGTCAACAAAAACCAGTCTAACTTTGCCTCAATTTCCGACAAACTACCCCCTCAAAATATTGAGGCAGAAGAAGCAATATTAGGGGGGATTCTACTTGATTCAGAAGCCATGGGGCGAGTTACCTTTTTGTCTCCAGAACATTTCAGTTTAAAATCTCACCAAATTATTTTTGATGCGTGCAAACAACTGCATGAGAAAAACTCGCCCACTGATTTGATGCACGTTACCGAGTGGCTAAATGATAGGGTTGATTACACCCAAAACAATGCCACCCTACTCGAGTCTATTGGCGGACAATTGAAATTAGTTCAATTGGTGGCGCAAACTGTTGATGCCGTTAATATCGATCAGTATGCCTATCTGATCTTAAAGAAATACGCTCTCAGGTGTGGGATTTCCGCCGGGCATGAAATCATTCATTTAGCTTATGATTTCAACCCCAATGAAGAAATAGGAGATTTTTTAGAGGCGATAGAAGAAAAGATTCAAGGAGTTGTTAAGCAGTTCCAGGAAGGGAAGTTTATACAAGAATCGGTTATCAAATTTCAACAAATCTCAAAGGAATTAGAGGGGATTGAGGATGCTTACGACAATAACGAAGCTATGAAATTATGGCAGTTAAAAACCCTTGCGAAAAAATATAGCTTCACTTCGGTTTCTGAATTATTAAGATTTCATGCTCTATGGCTTAATTCTCGGCAGAAACAAGAATCTGTAAGCCTAGACGAATTACTGAGCGAAGATAGCAATAATGACGAGAAGTGGACATTGCGTGGCTGGATACCAAGAAAAACAATTACCATTGAACACGCACCCGGTGGCAGTGGTAAAACACGGAAAGCCGGAGACTTGGCACGAACTTTGATAACTGGGGGAAAATGGGGAGATTATTTTTGCGATTCCCCATCCAAAGTTCTGTTTGTAGAAACAGACCAGCCAAGACCGACAACCCGCGAGCAATTGATTGAGCAAAAATTTGAGGACTTACCGCCAGAAACCCGTCAACGGTTCCGATTTTTGGGACAATGGAATATCGAACAACATGGGGTTTTAAGGAAGGAGATTGAAAAGCTACAGGCGATTGGTGATCCAAAATTACCTATCCTAATTATTATTGACTCTTTATCTTCGGTTTCTGTTAACTCAATCTCCGGGGAAAACGATCAAGCCTATGCACGGCCATTGATTCGGTTAAGAGAAATTTCTGAACGCTACGACGTGGCATTTTTAATCCTTCACCACAGCAACCGGAACGGAGAATTACGCGGAGCCAGTGCGCTCCGAGATGTTGTCGATCAAGTGTGGCGGCTTGAGAATCCCAGTAAAGATCCACGTTCACCAGAACGCCATTTGGTAATCGAAAAAACCCGGTGTCGGGAACCGGGGCGTTATGTCCTCCATTACAAACCCGAAGATTGGAACTGGGAGGTTAAAGGCTTTTTGTGCCAGGACAGCGAGGGACAAGAGGAGTTAGAAAACTATAGCCCATCAGAACTGAAATTGATTCAATTTTTACAAGACAATACGGGCATTCCATTTGAAATTCAAGATTTGGCTGAAATGCTCGGTCGTTCCCCCGACCCCCTACGCCGCGACCTCAACTTTTTGTCAGGGCGCGGACTAATTAGCAAACGTCGCAAGCCAAACAGTCGAGCTAATCAATATTTTGTTGGAAAAATAGCAAGCGATCGAAGCGATCGATCCGATCGGCCGATCGGTTTCCGAAAATTTGAAGTCGCAAAATTTGGAAAATGGATCGATCGCTTTGATCGGTAGCCTGAAACTCTTACCAGAAGCCAGTAAAGAAGCGATCGGTCACGGCCGATCGTATCGATCGCTTCGATCGGTTGACGATTTTTCTGAAACCCCTACAGAGCAAGAGTTACAGCCGAAAAACGACAAAAAACAGATGTTACAAATATTACCTACTGATTTAAGTGTTTGCAATCAATCGTTACAAAAAACCCCTCAACCGATCGTAAAACCCGACGAAAAACAGGAAGCGATCGAGGATGTGCGATCGGTTGATTTCGACAAATTGAAGGAGGGTGACATTCTTTTTGATAAGAAAGGAATGCCTCACCAGCTAACGGAGCGATCACGCCAACTCTGGCGAACTCACCGAGATGAGTGGGTGAGTCGTAATGATTTACAAACTGGGATATTCCACATCGCCACAGTTGAAGATATTGCAGGCCTGATGCAAAAAATCATTAAATCCAAGGATTTAAAACAGTTTCAATGGTTATCAAAAATCTATGGCGATTCTGACGATTCATTAATGGCCCATGCGGTTGTTAAATTTCCAGAGTTGGCGGAAATTTATTCCGTCATAGATGAGGAGTATAGCTAATGCGCGTAAGTGTAGGAGCCGATAAAAAATGGCTCCGCCTTCGCTGGAAGGACGGTCAAGGAAAATACAAAATCCTTTATCCAGGCTGTGAGAATAATTCAGAAGGTAGTCGAACCGCCCAAAGAATTGCACTGCAAATGGAAGAAGATTTTGAAAAAGGGAATTTCGATTATTCCCTGTCAAAATATAAGGTGCAAGCATCAAAAGTCAACAATGCAAAAACTTTCGAGGATATCTATAAACAATGGATTAATATGACTAAGAAACATTTAAGTGGCAGAACAATTCAGGCTTATAGATGCCATGCCAACAGTGTCGAATCATTAAATATTCTGTCAATGAAACCCGAGTTAATTACTAGCAATGAAGTTTATTCAATTATTGCCTTTTTGCAAAAATGCAATAAACCAAAGGTAATTAAACTCAAAATGACCATCTTTTCTTCCGCTTGGGATTGGGGCAAAAAAAACGGATTAATCTCTACAGAAAACCCTTTCAAGGAAGTTAATATAGAGAGTTCTCGATCCCCTGAAATAGATCCTTTTAGTCGAGAAGAAGTCAGGAAAATCCTAGAGTTTGCGCCATCAGACAAAAAGCCTTTTATTAAATTTTTGTTTTTAACAGGATGCCGATTGGGGGAAGCAGTCGGGTTGCGCTGGGATGATTTATCCCCCAATTGCCAAAATGTCAAAATTTCCAGGCAGTTCACCGGGGGAGAATTTAAACCTCTCAAAAAAGGTGGCAAGCCAAGATCCTTCTGTCTCCCCACAAATTTTGCAGATGAATTAATGGAGTTAAAATCTGAATCAAATCATGATCTTGTGTTCGGGGAATCTGGGGAAACCTATAGATCTTCACACTTTTCGGAAGACATGGATAAAAATTTTGGCTCAGGCAAAAGTTCGTTATAGAAAGCCCTATAATTGCCGCCATACTTTTGTCTGTCACCGATTGCAAGATGGCTGGAAACCTAGCCAAATTGTGCAAGTAACTGGCCACAGTTTACAAGTCATGTTTTCTTCATACGCCACATTTATGGCAGAAGATTTACACTTACCTGATTTAGAATGAAATCCGCACAATGCGGAATTTGGATTGTAGACGGATATCTACATCTACAATCCAAAAACCTTAATAGACAAGGCTTTTAGACGACAAAATTTTTTAAAATGTTATTATTCATTATCCACTTAATATTGAGCCTGGCATGACAGACGATTTTGATCTCGATTCAGTTTCCTCCCCCAATTCTATCCTAACCCCAGAAACAGCCTTTTCTGATCCAACAACGAACCCATTAGAAAATATTGATCAAGTTCGCGCATTCCGAGAGCAAAAAATTAAAGAAATTTACCAAAGTTTACGTCCGGGTCAACAACAAATGGCCGATTGGAAGGGGGGCCCCCTAGCGATTTCTGCGGTTCCAGGGGCGGGTAAATCAACGGGAATGGCCTTTGCGGCGACCTTAGCGATCGCCCATCATCAACTCAATTCCCAACGTCAATTAGTAATTGTCACCTTCACCCGTTCCGCCGCCGCTAATATTCAGGCAAAAGTGAGTCAAGAACTCAAAGCTATGCGCCTACCTTTGGGGGGATTTATGGTTCAGACTTTGCATGGTTTAGCCCTAAATATTGCCTTAAAAAATCCAGAATTATCGGGGTTAAACTTAGACAATTTTAATTTAATTTTACCCACTCCCAGTAATCGAATTACCCGCAGTTGTGTAGAACAGTGGATTATGGCTAATCCTCGCCATTATCAACGCTTAATTGAGGGGGTTCAATTTGATGGAGAAGAAACCGAACGGTTAAGGCGACAATCGGTTTTAAGGACGGAAGTTTTACCGAATTTAGCTTGGAAAGTGATTCAAGAAGCCAAAAGTTCAGGACTGAAACCACAGGATATAACGAATATTTCCGAACAAATTCCTGATGATTATGAAACCTTAAAAATAGCTGCTGGATTATATGAAAATTATCAAAATATATTGCGATCGCAGAATTTTATTGATTATGATGAGATGATTTTAGGGGCATTGCGAGTTTTAGAAAATCCAAAAGTTCGTCAAGTTTGGCAGAATCAAGTTTTTGCTGTTTTTGAAGACGAAGCTCAAGATTCTACTCCTCTACAAAGTAAACTATTGAGAATTTTAGCCCGTTCTTCTGAATCAATTACTGATGATTTAGATACTTTAAATTTAGTTAGAGTCGGTGATCCCAATCAAGCTATTAACTCAACTTTTACCACGGCTGATCCCATTTATTTTCGTCGTTTTTGCCATGATTGTGAACAGTTAAAACAATTAGCTACCATGGATCAAGCCGGACGCAGTAGTTGTATTATTATTGATGCTGCTAACTATATGTTATCCTGGGTCAATCGTTCAAAATTAGCCGGAAATGAGCAACCCTTTAGGGAGCAAATGATTCGATTAGTCGGATTTAATGACCATCAAACTAATGCCAATCCCCCCGCATACAGTCGAGGTTTAGAACTCTGGGAATTGGCGGATATTTATCAAACCGTTGAGTTAATTATTCAAAAAATTGCGAATATTATTGAAGATGATCCCCAAGGAAAATTTGCAATTTTACTCCGAGAAAATAAGCAGGGCGAGTTTATTTCTAATATTCTCAATCATCCCCATTTATATAATATTAAAATTCCCGAAGATTTGCAAACAAAAATTCGGATTTATGATGCTTCCCAACAGGCAAGAAATTCTCAAATTCCGGCGGAAATTTTATCTTTATTACAATTTTTAGATCGTCCCCATTCACCGGATTATTTAAAATTAGCATTAAAAGTATTAGGCGATCGCAATTTAATTCCTAATTTAGATTATAATAAAATTGCAATTCATCCCGAAGAATTTCTTTATCCCGGCCCCCTTGACCCCCCACAATCAGAAGCAATTCGCCAATGTCGTTATTTTTGTTGTCAATTATTACAAGCCCGTTTAGAGCTTCCTCCCTATCAATTGATTTCCTTTTTAGCCCTATCCTTGCAATACGAAAAAACCGAATTAGCCACGGCGGATAAATTAGCAGAACGCATCGGTAAAAAAACCTCTGGCAACCATTCCATGGGAACAATTTTAGATGTTTTAAATGATATTGTCAGTTCAGAAAGGTTTGAACCCGTGGATATTGATGAGGAAGCAACCTCTAAAGATAGTCCCTATACCCGGGAAGGTCAATTAACATTAATTACCATGCACAAAGCCAAGGGATTAGATTGGGATTATGTGTTTATTCCCTTCTTACAAGAGTCTACAATTCCTGGGAGTTTAAGAGTATTACCCCAAGCCAAATTTTTAGGAGAATTTACCCTTTCGGAAGTCGCCCGCGCTCAAATTCGAGCCGCTGCTCACGGAGAAGAATTAATTCCTGATATAGCCACGGCTTGGGAGCAAGCCAAGGATTTAAAAACCGCAGAGGAATATCGCTTACTCTATGTCGCCATGACCCGAGCTAAACGTTTTTTATGGATGTCTGTGTCGCGTTTTTCTCCCTACAGTTGGCATAAACCTGAAAATCAGCAAGAACAAAAAGCCTGTCCGGTTTTTATTGCTTTAAAACAACAATTTCCTCAACATTTTTTAGAGAAATTTTAGTTGTTGGGCTTTAGCCCTTTAGACAGGACTTACGCACAAGACCCAAGAAACCGGGTTTCTGGCTCTGATTTTGCGGATAAAATCGGTGATTTCTCGTTCAGAAACCCGGTTTCTGCGTAAGTCCTATTAGATTGGGGGACTAAAGCCCAACAACGAACTTTTTTAGCCTTGAATTGACATTAATATCTCTAATTTAGGTTGAATTTCAGCATCAAATCCAGCAGATTTTAAGGAAGTAAGGGTTGCTTCAGCATTTTGTATCCAGAAATCACGACCCAAACAAATCCCTTTATAATTATGTTTAAATTCTCCCTTCACCGTAGCAACAATGGGAATATTAGCTTGTTGTTGATTACCAGATGATTGTTCTTTCAGGAGTGCACGAAGTTTTTGGAGTCGGGATAAATCATAAACTTCCTCAAGTGTTAAATGTAAAAGTACCATGGAATTTGATTCCTCTATTTCCGAATCTTCTAATAAAAGAGCGGGAATTTTATCAATCCGAGGGAGGGTATCCGCCGATTGTAACTCATCAATAATAAGCTGAGTTTTATCTTCCTTTTTATCAGTTTTTCCGGTGATTAAAACTATATCATTTTCATTTGGAAAATCCTTGATTTTTTGATGGGTTGTTGGGAAAATAATGGCTTCCATTTGTCCGGTTAAATCCTCAATTTGTAAAAATGCCATCCGATCACCTTTTTTGGTGGTATGTAGTTTAATAGCAGTAATTACAACAACCACTTTAACCTTAGATTTGTTACCCGTTAATTCTGATAAAGTCACTATTTCATCTACAGAAATCGATCTTAAGATTGATTGTAAAGGATGTTCAGAAACATAAAATCCCAATAATTCTTTTTCAAATTGGAGTTTTTCTTGAACTTTAAAATCCTCAAGTTTTGCTGGTTTTGGTGCATCTTCATGGGTATTTTTTGTATTTGTTCCACCTTCCAAAATATCGAATATACTTTGTTGACCAACGGCTCGATCTTTGGCTTTACTTTGTGCCCAGGAAATTAATTTATCTAAATGATCAATAGCTTGGCGACGGTTGGGGTTAAGTTTATCTAAAGCTCCACATTTAATTAAGGCTTCTAAAGCGCGACTATTGACCATTTGTAAATTAATGCGATCGCATAAATCGGGAAAACTCTTAAATTCTCCCCCCTCTTGACGCACTTCTAATAAATGTTCGATCGCACCTTCCCCGACATTTTTAATTGCAGAAAGTCCGAAAATAATACTCTGATCCGAGGGAGTAAAATCCATCCCCGAAAGGTTTATATTTGGAGGAATAACCTTAATTCCCAGAGATTTTTGACAAGATTCTATATATTTTTGAATTTTATCCGTATCCCCACTATTAGCACTTAATAAAGCCGCCATATATTCAACGGGATAATTGGCTTTTAAATAAGCGGTTTCATAGGTAACATAAGCATAGGCCATGGAGTGGGATTTGTTGAAGCAATTGGAAGCCACTAAACCGTTGTTGAGAACAAAGTTATGATCTTCTTGTACGCCAATATCATAAACAGGTTGGTTTCCTAAAGATTTTCGACTAATAATTTTAACATGAGATTTGGAGTTAATCTGTTTTAATTCCAACCCATTTTCAAAAATTTCATCAATAGGTAACATTTGACCATCAACGGTCATAAATTTATGATCTTTTGTTGCTCGAATAACCGAAACCATCTTCCAGGAAATATTCAAAAACTTCTTGTTCTCCTCGATGATGCCATTGAGCAATTGGTTGAGTGTAGACATGACCCTGATTATTAACAGTATAAACTGTACATTCTATTTTTTCCTCAACAATTTTACCAATGGGCATTAACCCGTATTCAACAGTCAAAATTTCTGTATCATAACTTAAACAATATTCAGCGAATTGAACCATTTGCTCAAATAACTTTTCTGCCAATTTTTGCACAACTCCATTTTTGGTTGCACCGTCAATAAAAAGTTCCCTTTGCTTCTGCATTTCTTCTGCTTTCTTTTTACCCATACAGTTGTGGGCAATAAAATTATTGGCAATAAAATTATGAGTTTCGGGAATGCTTAAATCAAATACTTCTTCTTTGCCTATATACTCAATTCCAACAATTTCATCCCAAAAAACATCGGATTCCGCGATCGCTTTTAATTGGTCATTTTGAAATGCAATCGCAAAATTTTCCACACGATGACGAGATAGACTACGAGAGGGTGTTTTCTGGAAATTTAAACCAGAAGACATAGTACCCCTTGCCACTCCCACAGTCTGATCAATTTTATCCCATGTCATCCTAGTTGCTTTTTTTGCCTGAGCAATTAGTGTAATAACTTCCGGTGGAATTGTATGTTTTGATTGATTCCGAACTTTATCTTTAATCAATAAATAACATAGTTCTGCTTGCTCTGTTTTATAAGAAACTCAATTCAGGCTTAATTAATTCACAAAACTTCAGCATATCTTCTCGTCCGGTAATTTGGACTCGATAAGAAATGTGAGGTTTACCATTATATTTAATAGTTTTTACATTAAAGAGTGAAACAATGCCTAAACGTAGTAGTAGATGTTGAATTTGTTTGATCAAAACCGGAGAAGTTGAAGTATAGTCAGTATGACCAATGCTAGTATCAAAACTTCCATCGGTTGACCATAAAGTTCCTAAGAAAAGTTGTAATTGATTCCGAGATAATGTCAAAACCCATTCAGGAATTTCTTTCTCCCTAGAGTGAGCTCGTTTAATATGATCATCTACCCATTTATTGAAAGAAGAAATAAACCCAATACGAGCATAAGTGACGGATTTTCGCCCCGGATGTACTTGATGATCAATGGGTGCTGGTTTGCCAAAAAGTTCTTTTGCACACTCATTAAAATCATCTATTAATTCTTGATCGCTGTTACAAAAATAACTACAAGCTGGACTCTTTGTGGATAAATGACCGTCTCCAATTAAATACGCGACCAACTTGATTTGAGCATCTGATATTTTACTTTGATTCGTAATCGGCATAGTTTTAGCTAAACCCACGCGATCGCCAATTTTAAAGGATTTTAATGGTTGCCATCCTAAAACTGTATAGAAAAGATGATCGTCAGTGGCTTTAATTTGGTGATTCGTTTTCGTGGTAATTTGCCAAATATCCCGAACTCCATTCGGATGAATTTCCGTGATTGGTTGTTGAGTAATTTTTTGAGTATTAAGATTGAGAGAAAAGACTTTTCTACCTAACCAATATTCAGGAGATTGTGCAATTTCTTTTAAGGAAACTAAGTTTCCGGTAGCAACATCTAAAATTTGCGTAGATCCACTCAAACATCGGCGAAGAATATCTGCTTGACCTAAAGAATAGCCCGCCAAATCTTGAGCTAATCTCATAATTTGTTCTTGAAAACATAAAATTCCATAGGTTTCTTTTAAAATTGGCTCTAACAGGGGATGGTCATAACTAATTTCATCCCGTCCATGTTTACGATCAATAAATTGGGGAATTAAACCCGCATCTAACGGCCCAGGACGATACAGTGCCAGAATAGAAGAAATATCATCTAAACAGGAAGGTTTGAGTTTTTTAACAATATCTATCATCCCAGAAGATTCTAACTGAAAGATACCATCTAAATCCCCTTTTTCCAGTAATTTATAAGTTTTCTGCACATCTTCGGGTAACTTTTTATGGGTTTTATAGGCATCTTGGGCTCTCCTTTCAATATCAGAAGGAAGTTTTTCAGGATCAATTTTATGGCCATGTATTTCTTCAATATAATCAACGGCTTTTTGAATCATGGTTAAATTTCTTAACCCTAAAAAATCCATTTTCAATAACCCAACTGCCTCTAAATCCTCCATATAATATTGAGTAATTACCGACCCATCATTATTCCGTTGTAGGGGAACAATTTCGTCTAAAGACTGTTTAGAAATCACCACACCCGCCGCATGAACTCCGAAGGTTTTATTAGTTCCTTCAATGCGAATTGCCATATCTAACCATTGTTTAACTTTAATTGTTCCAACTTCTTCTCCAGCATCATTATGAATAGCCACATCTTCATTATCATAAGCTTCTTTGAATTCCGGTGCGGGACTTTGATCGGAAATCATCACGGGCAAACGGGTGGGTTTTCCCCGAGAAACCGGAATTAATTTAGCCATTTTATCCGAATTTTTATAGGAAATTCCTAATACCCTGGCGACATCTTTTAACACGGCTTTAGAAGTCATGCGGTTAAAAGTAATAATTTGAGCAACTTTATCCGCCCCATATTTATCCGTGACATATTTAATCATTTCATCCCGTCTTTCAATACAGAAATCTGTATCAATATCCGGCATGGATTTTCGCTCAGGATTTAAAAATCTTTCAAATAATAAACCATGATAAACCGGATCAATATTGGTAATTTTTAGGGCATAAGCCACTAATGATCCCGCCGCCGAACCGCGTCCTGGCCCGACGGCAATATTATTATCTCTGGCAAATTTAATATAATCCCAAACCACTAAAAAATAAGTGGAAAACCCCATCTGTTGCATCATTTTAAGCTCATATTCTAAGCGCTCTTTATAGACGGGTTTAATCTCGCTTCTAGTCTTAGCATTCATTCTTTCTAGTAACCCTTTCCAGGTAACTTCTTCTAAGTAAGTATCCGCCGTATGGTCAGGCGGAATTGGATAGTCAGGGATACGAGGTTTCTCCTAAAATCCCCTTATAGGGTTCAACTTTATTGGCAACTTCTACGGTATTATTAATCGCTTCTTCGATGATATCATTGGGTAAGTGATCCAGAAATAATTGCGCCATTTCTTCGGCGGATTTTAAATATTCTGTACCACTATAGCGCATCCGTTTTTCTTCACTAATTAATTTTTGGGTATTAATACAAAGTAAAGCATCATGGGCTTCCACATCATTACAGGAGATAAAATGGGAATCATTTGTAGCAATAATTTTAATGTTTAATTCTTGACTAATTTTAACAATTTCAACATTCACCATCCGATCTTCTGGAGAACCATGATCTTGAATTTCTAAATAAAAATCCTCTCCAAATACCCTTTGATACCATTGGGCGACTTCCCGCGCCACATCATAACGCCCTTGTAAAATTGCTTGGGGAATTTCTCCTCCTAAACAAGCACTGGTAACAATTAACCCTTCGTGATATTGTTCTAATAGTTCTTTATTAATACAGGGACGTGCAAAAATGCCTTTTCCTTGAAACCCTTGCAAGTGTGAAATGGTGGTTAATTTAACTAAGTTTTTATAACCTTGGCTATTTTTAGCTAAAACCACTTGATGATATTTTCTTCGTTTCTTATTCTTCTCATCCTGAATTTTAACATCCCCATTAATCACATACATCTCATTGCCAATAATGGGTTTTATCCCTTTATTTCGGCAGGTTTTAATTAACTCAATTGCCCCATACATAACGCCATGGTCAGTAACGGCGATCGCCGGCATTCCTAACTCTACTGCGCGGTCAATTAATTGGGGTAATTGAGATGCCCCATCAAGTAAACTATAATCACTATGAATATGTAAACCTACAAAAGACATGGTTGAGTTCCTTAGTTAAATTAAACTTAAAATTAATTGAGATAAAATGATTGACTTCCGTAATATTAACACAATTTGGGCTTCTGTATTGGTGGAAACTTTGGCTCAATTAGGATTAAAAACGGCCATTCTTTGTCCAGGTTCCCGTTTCTACTCCTTTAACAATTGCTTTTGCTCAACATTCTAGCATTGAAACCATCCCAATTTTAGATGAACGTTCAGCCTCTTTTTTTGCTTTAGGAATTGCCAAAAAATCCGGTTTACCGACGGTTTTAGTTTGTACTTCTGGAACCGCAGGAGCTAATTTTTATCCCGCCATTATAGAAGCCAAAGAAAGTCGAATTCCTCTATTAATTTTAACCGCAGATCGTCCCCCTGAATTAAGAGATTGTCATGCTGGACAAACGATTGATCAAGTTAGATTATATAATAATTATCCCAACTGGCAAGCGGAATTAAGTGTCCCCAGTTTAGATTTAGGATTGTTACGTTATTTGCGACAAACCTTAATTTATGCTTGGGAGCGATCGCAATTTCCTATTTCCGGTGTTGTCCATCTTAATATTCCCTTTCGTGATCCTTTATATCCCGTCTATCAACCAGAAACAGAAGCTTTAAAAGCCATATTCCCTGATGATTTTTTTGCTAAAATAAATCTAGCAAAAAATCAAATTTTCTCTAATGTTGATATATCTAATTATTTGAATTTATGGTATAATTATCCCCAAGGAATTATTATTGCTGGGGTAGATCAACCTCAAAATCCAGAGGTTTATTGTCAAGCGATCGCCCATCTTTCTAAACACTTAAATTATCCCGTTTTAGCCGAGGGATTATCCCCCGTCAGGAATTATTATAACCTCAATCCCTATTTAATTTCAACCTATGATTTAATCCTGAGAAATCCAACTTTAGCAGAAAAACTCGCGCCTCAAGTTGTGATTTTAATTGGAGATTTACCCACCAGTAAAACCCTAAGAAATTGGTTAGACCAGCAACAACCGGATTATTTTATCCTAGATCCTAGTTATCAAAACTTAGATGGATTACACGGAAAAACCAGCCATATCAGAATATCAATAGAACAACTATCAAAACAAATTGATCAAGTCCAAAATCTGGAATCAATTAATTTAGATATATCTAAGTTATATTGTAATTTTTGGTATGAATTAGAAGCTCAGTCCAGAAATAATATTGATCAAAAATTAAACTTAATTGAATCATTAATAGAACCCAAAGTTGCTTGGTTACTACCTCAGATTTTACCTAAAAGTACAGCAATTTTTATTGCTAATAGTATGCCTGTTAGGGATGTAGAGTCTTTTTGGAGTCCTAATACTTTAAACATTCAACCCTTTTTTAATCGGGGGGCAAATGGCATTGATGGAAACCTTATCAACGGCATTAGGAATTGCCCATCATCAGCAAAGCAGTATTTTATTAACCGGGGATTTAGCCTTACTTCATGACACTAATGGATTTTTAATTAGAAATCAATTAATCGGACATCTAACTATTATTTTAATTAATAATAATGGCGGTGGAATTTTTGAAATGTTACCCATTTCTCAATTTAATCCTCCCTTTGAGGAATATTTTGCTACCCCTCAAAATATTAATTTTGCTCAATTAGCAGCTACCTATAATATTAGTTATGATAAAATTAAATCTTGGGAACAACTGCAACAAAAATTAAATCCTCTCCCCCAAACAGGTATTAGAATCTTAGAAATTCCCACCCATCGTAAAACTGATTCCCAATGGCGACAACAATATTTAAAACAACTTGCGGAAGGATTAACTTTTTAGAAATCCAGTTTCTGACGTTGCCAAACTCTCCGACGTTTTTCACCCTTTGGAATTGAAGGAAAGTCATCCAGAAAGATAATTTCAGGAATTTGAGCATGAAGACGTTTAAAAAGCGATTCTAGGGATTTAAAAACACCTGCTTGAATCACATCTTTTTTATGATTTTTGAATTTCAAAGCAACTTCTATCCGATTTAAACTTAACTGCATGACTTGATAGTCTTCAATATCATCAGAAACCATAACAATTGCCCTGCGAATAAAATCAGGAAAAATTGTCACCCATTCACCATTAATAAACCCATGGGGAAGATAAAAAATATCATCCTGTCGCCCTTCAATATATTCAATTGCTATTAATACTGACCCACATTGACAGGGCGTTTTCCGTTCTACTAAAATATCATTCAGACGATAACGGATAATCGGTTGGGTTGTGCGTCTAAAATCGGTTATAATCGGCATAAATCGAGATTTATCTGGGTCTAAATATTCTTTTTGAATAGCAACAAGATCCTCGTTTAGATGTAAAGTTCCATATTCACAGGTATAACCTAAAAATCCTTCTGTACATTGATAAACTTGATGAATAATTTGATTAAAAACCTTGCTAATATAATCCCGATCTAAAGGGTCGAGTACCTCAGCAACGGAGACTATTTTTTTTGGTGATATTTTTAAAATACCTTGTTTTTGAGCGTCTGCTAACAATCGCAATAAGGAAGCGGGAGCGACTAAAATAGTGGGTTGATAATCATTTAATCGTTGAATATGATCCGTAATTGGTTCTAATAAATCAAAAAATTGAAACTGCAAACGCTTACTTTTTACTGTTTCATATAATCGACTATTTGCTCTCAAAAAAAATGATATTTTCTCAGGAAATAATATAAAATTTGGTAATAATTTTGCTAAAATTGTTCCTGCCCAAATCCATTGTTCTTGAGAACTAACTAAAAATAATCCTCGATTTCCACTGGTTTCCTGTTGATAATCCCACGGTATATCCGCTTAAATTATAGCTAAAATCTCGCGTTTTTTCGGCTTGAAAGGCGATTTCAAATGCTTCTGATCCTAAAATTTTAACGGTATTCAGTTGGTCGAAATTTTCCATCATTTTAGCTTTATCAATTATAGGAAAATTTTGCCAATCTTGGAGGTCTAAACCTTGATAATACTGTTGATAAAAGGGAGATTGTGGCAAAATTTTCTTTAAAAAGTTTTGAACCTGTTGATTTTGCCAGGTTAATAATTGTTCTCGACTTTGGAATTTCCCAAAATATTTGGTTTTTAAATATTGCTGAAGAATTGTTAATGTACGTTTCATTAATTACATCTCGATTTGCGTAAATTTACGGTTTCTTTTTGTTATTGTCTTCTCTATTATAAAACTTGGGAAGTTTGAGCGATCGCTAGTTATAAACTATTAATCAACACCCCTACCTCCTTTAATTCTATACACCACCACCTCTGTCTGTTACTTTCCATTTACCTCCAACACAAATTATGACAAATAAACCATCATTCGACCTAGCAAAACAGGGTGATCCCCAAGAAATTGCTAGATTAATCACTTATTTAATGATAGAACAAGAGATTATTGCTTTCGCTGAACTAAAGCAAGATTATCTTGAAATAACCTTAGAATCTACTCCTGTTCCTCCTCAGCAGAAATCCGTTGAATTTGTTAAAGGAGTCATGCAAAAATTGAACTGCTCCTATATGAAATCGGTTATAATTCAAGGTAAAGAATTAGCAATGGAGCAACCTGTTTGGACTGAATGTATTAGTTTGGAGAAAAAAACTAAGCCCGTCAAAAATAAATTGAGCTTTAATTTTATTACCTGGTTAAAATGGTCAGCTTGGTTTCCCTATCCGAATTCTTGGTTAAGAACAGTTATACTAATTATCTGGGTTATATTTATTGTTAAAGTTACTACATTTTGGGGAGGATTGATAGGCTTTGTTATTTCAGACATAGAAACCGATCCTCGACCTTTTTTACGAGCATTAGGAACAGCATTTTTAATCTCTGGAGTAATTTATTCCTACGCGCACCACTGGATTTTTAACCGATCATTGCGTTATTTTTCCCCTTGGACACCCCATTATAAAAGTTTATGGGAAGGAACCTATGCTTTAATTGTCTTCTTTTTATCTATACTAATTGTTTTAGGGGTTTTAATTCCCTTTTATCCGGTTCAGGATTGTTATTCTTATATAACGCAAAAATTTCAAGTTCAATATTGCCGTTTTGGAGATCATCAGGAATGGGTAAAATTAGCAGGATTATTACAAATTTTTTGCATTTTATATCTCTATCAAATTGAATATCTGATCTGTCAAAATCACCGAATTAAGAAAAACATGATTTTAATGGGGTGCATCGGTTTAATTGCGGTGGCATCCATTTCTCTGTATTCTAAAAATATAGAAAATATTAAAAATGGAGGTTTCTTGGGTTGTTTCTGATCTTGCCGAATGGGGGAGAAATGAAAAAATTGAAACGATTAATAAAACTGGGATTTCAACTATTCTCAATCAAAATAGTGAAACCCCTACTGAAGTTAATTATTTTCGAGATGCGATTACAACAGCAACAAATGCCGCTAATTTAGCACAAACATCTAAATCAAAAGATGAATGGGAATTTGTAGCAAGTCAGTGGGAAAAAGCGATTGAGAATATGAAAGCAGTTTCGACTTCTGATATTAATTATAGTAAAGCACAACAACGGGTTATTCAGTATCAAAAAAATCTGGATTATGCTCGTTTAGCCGCTAGTCGTGCTCAATAGTAAAACTAGCTAGACAACTTCTGGCATCAATATGTTAAACAGGACTTACGCAGAATACCCAATTATACACCATCTGTAGGGGCGAATGGCCATTCGCCCCTACTAAATATGGTTGTTTTGCGTAAGTCCTGTTAAAGTTAAAGTAGACTAGGGCTATTTTTACAACAAAATTTGATTAATATGCTTGAAAATATAGAAATTAATAATTATTGATGAAATAGAAAATGGCATCCACTATACTAATCAAAGAGAATTTTGGCAAACTTTGTTTAGGCTTTCAAAAGAACTAGATACCCAAATATTTGCCACAACCCACAGTTTAGAAATGATTCAATCCTTTGGAGATGTAGGCTTAGAAATAGATGAAGAAATCAGTGCTTATTTTGAACTAGCAAGACATCCTAAAACCAACGATATTATTGGAATTAAAAGGGATGTAGAAACCTTGAAATATGCTTTAGAACATGGGAAAGGAGTTAGAGGTGAGTAATCTTTTAATTGTGGAAAGTAAAAATGATAAATTTTGGATTAGTCTTTATCTACGATTCGATACTTGTTCTCGTTTAGAACGCAAGCAAGCAGAACGAAAATGCAGCATGAAAAATTTTGAATATATTATGGAAAATAAAAAAGATATCTGGAATTTTAATCACCCTGTTCTCAATGAGATCAAAAATTTTTTGCACCTTTTCGTTGCTGAGGGTTGATCAAAATGTAAAATCGATTATCCTTCGTCTTATAAATATTGCTGTAATTTTGTGTAAGTATGGCTGGACATAGTAAGTGGGCGAATATTAAACGCCAAAAAGCAAGAGTGGACGCGGTAAAAGGTAAAGTGTTCACAAAAATTTCCCGGGAAATTATTGTGGCGGCGCGTCAAGGGGGCGACCCGGCGGGGAACTTTCAATTGCGAAACTGCGATTGAAAAGGCAAAAGCCGCGGCAATTCCGAATGATAACATTGAACGAGCGATCGCAAAAGGAGCAGGGAAACTGGGGGCGGGAGCTTCCGAGTTAGAATTTATTCGTTATGAAGGCTATGGGGTTGGGGGCGTGGCGATTTTAATTGAAGGACTCACGGATAACCGCAACCGGACGGCGGCGGATTTACGGGTGGCTTTTAGTAAAAATGGCGGTAACTTGGGGGAAACCGGATGCGTGAGTTGGATGTTTGACCAGAAAGGTGTTGTTACCTTAACCGGGCCAATTGATGAAGAAAAACTTCTGGAAACCCTCGTAGAAGCAGGCGCCCAATCCTATGAATTAACGCCCGTTAATGATACCGATGGGGCAGAAATTTATACGGAAATTACGAATTTAGAACAGTTAAGCCAAGTTTTAAGGGAACACAAATTTCATGTTGTTGAGGCGGAATGGCGTTGGATTCCTAATAATATCATTGAAGTTAATGATATGGAAAAAGCCCGATCACTGATGAAGTTAATGAATATTTTAGATGATTTAGATGACGTCCAGAATGTAACGGCAAACTTTGAACTCTCTGATGCTTGTTATCAAGCTCTTTATAACGAATGAAATGCTTGAATCCTTTGATCATAACTTTAGTTTCGTTGCCCCTATCTATTCAGGTTTTAGCCAGCCCAACTCCTACTTTTTCCCGGGGTTTAGAACCTTCCTTAGTTGATCATAATTTGGCATCAAATACTACAATGTTATTGAGTATTTTTTCTTTAAATGCGATCGTCAGATTGGAGGGTTTAAATTTACCCCATCCCAAAACCATCGGTCAGGCGACAATTCCACTTCAAAGATTAGAAGGAAGTCAAGTATTTACCCTACAGCTTGCCATTGGGGGAAAATCCGGTAGCTTTTTATTAGATACGGGGGCATCCACAACGATGATTGCCACCACGGTTGTTCAGGAGTTGGGGTTAACAGGAGAACCGATTCCGAATCAGGGGTTAGCCTATGCCGTAGCGGGTGATGATTGTCCGAATATGAATGCCATTTTGCACAGTTTACCCCCGTTAGTAATTAATCAAGTTCGGGTGGAAGAATTGCGGGGTTTGGAATTTTCTACCACGGTAATTCCCGAGGAATTATCGGGAGTGGTGGGAATGGATTTTTTAAGGAATTTTGATCTAAAATTAAATCCTAAAAACCGTCAATTACAATTGCTGAATCCCTCTGTTTTACCTGCTGAATCTGTCCCTGAAGCTATCCCCTTAAAAAGTCGTTTGGGGGTGATGTTAACCTCGGTTAAAATTAATGATCAAGGGCCGTTTACGTTTCTATTAGATACGGGTGCTGATACTATTTTTATTTCTAAACAGTTGGCTAATCAAATAAAAATCGATCATTCCCATCGGCAACCGATTCAAGTTCAGGGTTTTTGTGGGTTAGAAGATGCAGAAGTTTCTCGCTTGGAAAAAGTCACAATTCAGGATTATAATCAAAATAATTTAGAAGCCGTTATTTTATCATCTCCAGTTTTGGATCTCCTACAAATTGATGGCATTATTGGTCAAAGTTTTTTAAATCAATATCAACAATATTGGCGGTTTAATTCTCCGAACAAATCCCAAGACTTTGAAGGAAGTTTATTATTAGTTTCCGATAAAATAAGAAACCAGGCTTCTTGAGAAAAACCCGGTTTCTGTAGTATCGTCTTTAATTACAATCCCAAATCCAGTTTCCAGTATTTGAGAGTTCCGGTATTCTCAGGAATAGCATCGATAACTTTTAACTGCCAATTTCCCTGGGCGGAAACATTGATAAATTGTCTCAAATACATTGTATTTTGTAGGTTATAGGTCGTTTTCAACTGAGTTTTAATCCCTAAACTTCGATTTTGGAGTAATACCTGATCTCCATCGGGTGCAACTAACCAAACCTCAATATCTCCTAAAAAACTATGTTCAATCTCCACCGTCACCTGGATATCCTGAATCGGACTGGCTTCTGTAATCTCAATTGAACTACTAATCCCCTTATCGTTATTATCAGGAATCGCCACACTTTGACTATTTTCTTGGGAAATATTCCGAGAAATTTGTTGCTGAACCATGCGTCTATTTTGTGCCATTTGCACCGCCTTAAACGCATTGACTTTGCCATAGCCAAACCATTGAGAATAGCCATTTTTATCATAATTTCCCATGCGAATTCCCAACTGAGGATCAGGATCAGAATCCACAATTTTATCCGCACTTTGTTCCAGAATTCGGCGAACTTCCTGGGCCGTTAAGGTCGGATTTGCTGATAAGATTAAAGCCGCCACCCCAGCCACCACCGGAGTTGCACTCGATGTCCCCCCAAAATAGGGCGTAAAATCCGATTGATCATAACCTGCGGCTCCCGTGCGGTCAGTAGTAAAGACCCCCAAACCGGGTAAAGTTCCTTTCAGGACTGGAGGAGTACCGATATAACCCGTTTCCTGTAACCACATCCCCGGAGGAGCATTATTACTCGGAGCACAGACCGAAACTCCAATTCCCCAGTTACTATAAGCAGATTTTTTACCCAAACTATTAGAAGCAGAAACCGTAATCACATCGGGATGAACCGCAAATCCAGCCAACCATTTCACCCGGCCGCTAATAATATCATTCGGCCAACCAGATTCATCGAGAATGCCGTTAACCGGACGATTAGCATTTCCCGCGGCAAAAATCACCACACAGCCTTTGCCCTTGCGACCTTGAGTGGTGGCTTTACTAATCGCTGCTTTTTGTCGGGCGGAGAGGGGAAAATAAATCGCACTGGCGCCCCAACTACAGGAAATCACCGCAGCACCTTTATCAATCGCCCAATTAAAAATCTGTTCTACCGATTCATCATCTAAAAATCCCGTTGTCCGAATTGGCATTAAGGCACAACCCGGAGCCACCCCGACAATTCCGGTTCCGGTTTCTTCCGCAACAGCCACCCCGGCACAAGCAGTCCCGTGATTATCGGTCGGAGCTTCTGGAAGTGGAAGATTATCTTTGCCTTTTAGGTCTAAAGGAGCAACAATTTTCCCCAATCCTTGGAAATCTGGGTGATTAATGTCTACAGAATCATCGCTAATTGCTACAACAACAGAACGAATTCCCCGGGTAATATCCCAGGCTTTTTCGCTGGAAATATGGGAACCCGGCGCGAGTTGGTTGCCCCCATTATTGTTGAGATACCATTGCTTACTGTACATGGAATCCCGGGGAACATAAAAGGGCTGACTTCTAATCACAATATTAGGTTCAGCTAGTAAAACTTGAGGATTACGAGTTAAACGATTCGTGATTTTTAGAGGATTTTCAGAGGATTTAGAAGTGATTAAATAAACAAAGGCATTAGGTAAATTGTCTACGGGTTTTAATTCTTTTAATCCCAATTCTGAAACAATAGACTCTCGGGCTGAGGGATCAATTTCCTGTTGAAACTGAATTGTAAGCTGATCGGTTAAATAGACAACAGAGGTAGGATCATTATCGAGTTGGTAAACATGACTAGCAAAGTTAATATTTTGGGAATTGCGAGCCAATTCCATCGCCTCATCCAGTTGCTCAGAAGCGACTTGTAACTCCTCCAAGGAAGGAGGAACACTATTGGCGTGTTGGATGGGAATCGCAGGTTGCGGTAAATCCTTGATTTGGGTGTTAGGGGAGGATAATTGCACCGTGAAGCGGTCAGGGACTTTATTTAGGATTAATTCCTCGCCCCCCCGTTGCAAAACAAAGCCGATACTCCCGTCAGGAACGCCAATTCCTTGATAGTTTTGTTGTGGAACGTTTGATGAGTTAACTGATGATGTCATATTTAATCTATCCTTTCTCCTTAAAGGTTTGAATCTCGATTAATGTTGCCTTTTGTCTGTTCCCCGCTATATCAATTTACGATCCCCTCCCCCCCAAAAATATAACCCGTATCGGTCTCGCGGTGGATCAGGTTGTTGGTACAGTATGGGATTGCTCAAGATTAATGATAAGATCCATGAAGTTTAATGTTTTTTTTTATCGCGTTCGCGCAATTGAGTCATGGTATCCTCTGGAACTGTTAGCTTCCTTCGACTGACAACCTACCTATCTGTCTCCTTGATGGTGGCTTGGGGTGTCTTGTTGCCGTTTCAAGTTGATGCTCAAGAATCTTCTCCAACTGTTGCCCAGGGGAATGTACAGATGGGGGGAGAAACGGAAACTGAGGTTGCTCCACCATCGGGTGATTTGGCTCCCCTCAATCCTAATGATATTCGTCCTTTGTCCCTTGATAGTAGTTTTTTGAGTGTTGAGGGCGGAAAACGGCTGATGCAGGAAGCTGATAGTGCCGTTTCCGGTGAAAATTATCCCGAGGCAGAAAAAAAATTCCAGGAAGCTCGTCAAGTTTTTAACCAGTTATCCAATTTTTATCAACAGTTAGCGGGTAGTTTTTCAGGCGTCGATAACCGAATTGCCGATAGTTTTCGGAATTCAGCTCTGGACACGGCAGAGGTGCGTGATACCGCCACCTATCAGTTAGCCCTACTCCACCGAACTAAAAACCAACCGGAAACTGGCTGTCCCTCTATTAATTCAAATTATCCGCTCCCAAGCCCCCACCCGGGACTTAGGCAAAAAAGCTTATCAACAATTACTAGAACTAGGATTTGTGAACGACCCCTTTCCACCATCGGGTGATTCGACTCCCCTCAATCCTAATGATATTCGTCCCTTGTCCCTTGATAGTAGTTTTTTGAGTATTGAGGGCGGAAAACGGCTGATGCAGGAAGCTGATAGTGCCGTTTCCGGTGAAAATTATCCCGAGGTAGAAAAAAAATTCCAGGAAGCTCGTCAAGTTTTTAACCAGTTATCCAATTTTTATCAACAGTTAGCGGGTAGTTTTTCAGGCGTTGATAACCAAATTGCCGATAGTTTTCGGAATTCAGCCCGGGACACGGCACAGATGCGCGATACCGCCACCTATCAGTTAGCCCTACTCCACCGGGCTAGAAACCAACCGGAACTGGCTGTACCTCTATTAATTCAAATTATCCGCTCCCAAGCCCCCACCCGGGACTTAGGCAAAAAAGCTTATCAACAATTACTAGAATTAGGATTTGTGACTGACTCCTTTCCTCGGGCGGGTAACACAACAACTGAAGCAACTCCTGGGGTGCAATGAGAGAGCGGGGGGAGCGGGGGAGGCAGGGGGAGCAGGGGGAGCAGGGGAGGCAGGGGGAGCAGGGGAGCAGGGGGAGCAGGGGAGGCAGGGGAGGTGGGGGGAGTGGGGGGAGAAATTATTAACTTCTGATTCCTGACCCTTTCTGACTCCCGTTTACTCTAAAATATTTACTCTACTAAGGTTTGGGAATAGCGATGATTACACTGAATCAAGTTGAAGCAATGATTAAGTCAGAATTACCAAATGCTATGGTTCAAGTCCAAGATTTGGGCGGGGGTGACCATTTACAAGCCATTGTGGTATCGGCGGAATTTGAAGGCAAGACTTTAGTAAAGCAACACCAAATGGTGTACAAAGCTGTTAAGGAAGCCATGGCTTCCGAAGCCATCCACGCTTTAGCCCTGAAAACCTACACCCCTCAAGAGTGGAAACAAGCCAGTCCCGGGGCTTAATTGTACTTAAACTCTGATCTAGCTTAATGTCCAAATTCTCGGAAATCAGTTAGACTCAAATCTGGGATTCTATGATCGTTTTGCCGATCAATTAACCTATCCAAACCTACCCCATTTTATTAATAAACCATGACGACAGACCCACAGACAAAAATTAAAGATCTGATCACGAAAAACAAAATCTTTGTTTTTATGAAGGGAACAAAGCTCATGCCAATGTGCGGTTTTTCTAATAATGTTGTGCAGATTTTAAATACTTTAGGGGTTCCTTTTGAAACCCTAGATGTTTTAGAAGATTATGAAATTCGCCAAGGGATTAAAGATTATTCTAACTGGCCGACCATTCCCCAGGTCTATATCAACGGCGAGTTTATTGGCGGTTTCTGATGTGCTGATTGAACTCTATCAAAAAGGCGAGTTACAGCAACTGGTAGAACTGGCATTTGCTTCATAAAACGGTGTTGGGTATCGGGTTTCGGGTGTGGGGTTGGAGTTGATTTCTCCCTAACCCTCTATCCCTGATATTCCCGTTTTCCCAACCCTTTCTGGACTTCTGCCCTAATAATAATCGACTTGACGTTGGGGCATCGGCATTTCAAAATTTGAGGGGTCGTAAATGTATCGAGTCGCTTCTTCCTCCAAACGACTAATTAAATAGGGTTCTAAGGTATTTGTATGTCTGAGGGCGGCTAAGTAACCGTCTAAATATAACCTGAGATCATCATAACGATAACCTCGGTTCCACATCTCGACGAGGGCGTCGGTGAGTTTCTGATAATGGCGAATCGTTAAGGTGTCCTGAAGCATGGTTTGAATGGGGGTTAAGGGGTGATTACTCGATTGAATTAGGAGGTCAGGCCGGATTCCGGGAATAAGACTCGTCTATCTATCTTCATGTTAACTCTTTCCATCTTAACTTCAGATCAAAATTAACCCAGTTGGCTCTGATACTTTTGACTATTAAGGTTATAGGGAGGTAACAGTAGCTACAAAATCAGAAAGATTACCCTGTTAAGCTTGAACTCAACATTGAAGAAGGAAGCTCGCATTCGTGGGATCTGCTTGTATTTCAATTATTGAGGGAAACCCGCATTTACGATCGCTCTTGGGTTGGCATTTACAGCACGTCGGTTATTTAGTTCATCAGGCTGCTGATTTGCACAATGCAAGGGATATCTTCTATGCCCATCAACCCAATTTAGTGATTTTGGACGCTGAATTACCAGAGGGAAATAGTTTAGAATTTTGCCAATGGCTTCAGCAGCAACGACAATCTTTAATTCTGATGTTATCGGCCCGCACAACGGAATCCGATATTGTCCGGGGTTTGAGGGCGGGCGCCGACGACTATTTAACCAAACCCTTTGGAATGCAGGAGTTTTTGGCGAGGACAGAATCCTTGATGCGTCGTAGTCGCACCATTGTCCCGCCAACTACCCTGGATTATGGATCTCTCAAAATTGACTTAGTACAGCGTCGTGTGCGCTTACAGAGTCAATTGATTGAACTCACTCCCCAGGAATATAGTCTGCTCTATGTTCTCGCTCAGGCTTGTGGAGAACCTTTGAGTCGTTCAGAACTGTTGCGACGGGCTTGGCCAGATGCCATTGATAATCCTCGCACGATTGATACCCATGTTCTTTCGTTACGGAAAAAGTTAGAAACTGACCCCCGCCAACCGAATTTAATCCAAACCGTTCGGAATATTGGCTATCGTCTCAATTTGGAAGTTCTCAAAGCAGAAACTGTTCGCACCGTCAGACTGAATGGCAAATATCCGCCCATTCGCGGAGTCAAAACAGAGAGTAGTGCCTAATCACCCTTGGATGATTGATGATTAAAAATCTAATCCCTAATTCTGATTATTCCCTATTCTCTGGGGATTATTGCAGAGTTGGGGCTGTTATTTGATGCTCAGGGCGGTGGAAATTGTCCAAATATCCACTAAACCTAATAATAAACTACAGCCAAATAAAATAAAATACATCCAGGGTTGAGCCAACGGACGCACATCTGTTGTATCAATTCCTGTTTTTTCTTGGACTATTCCCACAAACTTCGCAAATCCAGCCATGCGCATTGGGAGTAAATAACCTTCTCCCGTCTGACTGACAAAATAATAAACCAGTCCTCCTTGTCCGGTGCTTCTAGGTTTCAAGGCTTTGATCTGATCCCAGGGTAATGACCAACCCCGACGAAATATGGGGGAAATCAAAGAAGAATAGCTCACTTTAATCCCCTCATGATCCACAATTACCCGTTCTGTTAGAATTGCAGATATAGCGATCGCTCCGAGCCCAATTCCTAGCCAAAGTAACATCGGAGAAACAGGAGCATTAACAGCTTTTGACAAAAAAGGTAAGGGAATCATCAACACCGTATATAAACTTAACAGCGTGATTCTGATAATTGGAGATAGGCGAAATACAATTGGACTAGATAAAGCTAAGGATTCTACTGTTTCAACATTCATTTTAAACAGCTTTTAAATTGATTTATCTCCAGAAATTCCACCACGATCTTTAAAGTCGTAGTGGAATATCTCCCATGGGTTTTGAGATAATTTTGTTATCGTTTTTTTTGTAAATTAATCAACGGAAGTTAAAGCTGGAGTGGTTAAAGGTTCCTGTTTAACTGTACGCTTACTGGTAAAGTTTCTGGGTTGAGGATTTAGAGTCAAAGGTTTATCCTCATAGCTGATAGACTGTTGATCAATCTGGAGCCGATCACAAGGAATATTATCAGCAATAATGGCACTGGCCATACTTCCGGTATGGATTTCCAAAGTCGCCTGTGGAATCGCTTCAAAAACTAAGCGTTGTCCTGGGAATACCACCCGCTCAAAGTACCAATTAGGAACATTGGTGATGCGAGCGATCTGAATATGGCTGGTAGCATTGACATAGCAGCACAAAATTCGACCAGAACTATTTGACGGTAGGGGATCAAGAATTTGAGCCATATCGGAATCTGGGGGGCTTTGAGCTAAAAGTTTTACTGATTACTTGCTACGTTAACATTTGTTGATCCCAGTTGGTTGTAACTCCGACTACCAATCCGTTATTGTACTCATCCAGTTTATCGAAAATTCTGAATCAATTTCCAGGTTTTAGCTAATTTTGGAGAAATTATTCCAAAAATTAGACCATAAACAGTTTCGGATTGAGATTTGGGGGAGAGGTCGCCCCTTGTCCCATCGGCTTATTGAAACTTAATAAATTTCTCAGAGTCACGACTCTAAAGGGCGGAAAATTCGTTATAGTGTTAAGGAATATTAAACAAAGTCGATATAACTTCACCCATTTCAGTCCAATTCCCGCCCGACGCACAACAGTATCATGGAAGATAAAATCCTTTACGTCCGCCTTCCCTGTAACCCTATTTTCCCGATTGGGGTGGTTTACCTGTCCGACCACGTTCACAAGCTATTTCCCACCGTCCAACAGCGCATTTTTGACTTAGGTGCGGTTCCTCCCCTGGACTACGCCGCCTCCTTGGATGCTTGTGTCGATGAGTTTCAACCCACACTATTAGTCTTTTCTTGGCGAGATATTCAAATTTATGCTCCCGTGGGGGGACGGGGAGGAAATCCCCTACAAAATGCCTTTGAATTTTATTATGCGAAAAACCCGTTCATTAAATTACGAGGAGCGTTAGGAGGATTACGGTTAGCCACATCCTACTATACGGAACTTTGGCAGAATTTAGGATTAATTAAACGGGGATTATCCCGGGCTCAACGTTATAATTCCCAAGCGCGGGTCGTGGTTGGGGGCGGGGCGGTGAGTGTTTTTTATGAACAGTTAGGAAAGAGTTTACCCCCGGGAAGTATTGTTTCAGTTGGGGAAGGAGAAAGTTTATTAGAAAGGCTGTTAAGAGGGCAGGATTTAGCCGATGAACGCTGTTATATTGTCGGCGAAACAACACCTCGCGATCGCTTAATCCATGAACAACCCATGAATTTTGAAAAAACCGCCTGTGATTACAATTATATTGAAACCATTTGGCCGGAATTTCAATATTATTTTCAAGATCAAGACTTTTATATTGGGGTACAAACAAAACGGGGTTGTCCCCATAATTGTTGTTATTGTATCTACACCGTTATTGAAGGCAAACAAGTTAGAATTAATCCCGCCGATGAAGTGGTGGCGGAAATGCAGCAACTGTATCAACGGGGAATTAGAAACTTTTGGTTTACCGATGCTCAATTTATTCCCGCCCGTAAGTTTATTGATGATGCGGTGGAATTATTACAGAAAATCCTTGATTCTGGGATGACGGATATTCACTGGGCGGCCTATATTCGGGCAGATAATTTAACCCCAGAATTGTGTGATTTAATGGCTAAAACCGGGATGAATTATTTTGAAATTGGGATTACCAGTGGTTCGCAGGAATTAGTGAGAAAAATGCGAATGGGGTATAATTTGCGGGTGGTTTTAGAAAACTGTCGGGATTTAAAAGCTGCCGGATTTAATGATTTAGTTTCGGTGAATTATTCCTTCAATGTGATTGATGAAACCTTTGAAACCATTCGTCAAACTATTGCTTACCATCGGGAATTAGAGGCTATTTTTGGGGCGGATAAAGTCGAACCTGCGATTTTCTTTATTGGGTTGCAACCCCATACCCACTTAGAGAAATATGCCTTCGATAAAAAGATGTTAAAACCCGGGTATGATCCCATGAGTTTAATGCCTTGGACAGCCAGAAAGTTACTCTGGAATCCCGAACCTTTAGGATCATTTTTTGGAGAAATCTGTTTAGAAGCCTGGAAGCGCAACCCCAATGATTTCGGGCGGACGGTGATGGATATTTTAGAAGAAAAGTTAGGACGGGCACCTTTACAAGAAGCCTTAAGTGCGCCCTTGGGTCAGGGAAAAGAGTTAGCGAGTATTCGTTAATTTGAAGTTAGATTGTGGGGTTTCCGAAAGGATATGATCAAGATACGGGAGAAGATGCCCTAATTCTATGGGGCGGGGATCTCCATCACCCCCATTTTCCCCAAACTCCGCATCACTGGTATCAAAAGATTTGTTTAAAGTTGACCGTTGACTATTGACTATTCGTGGGTGAGGACGCTGACCATAGCCTCCCTGCGATTCTAAAATCATTGTGCTAGAATCCATCATTAAATCAATAAAAATCGAAAGTAATCCTTAGCCACAACACAGTTGAGGCTATTAGAGAGACAACCTCTATACAGAATCAAAATTCAATTTAGGGTAAGCTGTCCCTATTGAAATATTGATCCCTGTTCCGATCTTGTCTATTCAAGAGGAGGAAGATAGATTTAGACTCACCCTTGAGTCAGTTTCGGTATCTAACCTTAATTAGAAAAAACGCCCAGACCCGAGGAGATATCTTGCACCATCAATTTTAAAAAACTCTCTAGGGTAAGTTGTAGGTCAACGCCAATTGGGGAAACAATTCCGATTGCAAGCAAGACCCGACAACGCCTACTTAGAACCGGATTCAGCGAGAAATTAAAGTGGCGAAATGAACCCTTTCATTTTTGAGTCAACTTTTTAATTTTTCCGAAGTTAGAAGTCTCACGCTAAAATTAGCGTAACGGGTAAGCAGCAGGTGATGGGAATTAGCCATGTTTGAACGCTTCACAGAAAAAGCCATTAAAGTCATCATGTTAGCCCAGGAGGAAGCACGCCGCCTGGGGCATAACTTCGTGGGCACTGAACAGATCCTCTTGGGTCTGATCGGGGAAGGGACAGGCGTTGCAGCCAAAGTCCTGAAATCAATGGGAGTCAATCTCAAAGATGCCAGGATCGAGGTAGAAAAGATTATTGGTCGGGGTTCGGGGTTTGTCGCCGTCGAGATTCCTTTTACCCCTCGGGCCAAAAGAGTCCTAGAACTGTCCCTGGAAGAAGCTCGCCAACTGGGGCATAACTATATTGGCACGGAACACCTGCTTCTCGGTCTGATCCGGGAAGGGGAAGGCGTCGCCGCCAGGGTCTTAGAAAACCTGGGAGTTGACCTCTCGAAAGTTCGGACTCAAGTAATTCGGATGTTGGGTGAAACGGCGGAAGTAGCCGCTGGAGGCAGTAATAGCCGCACCAAGACCCCAACCTTAGATGAGTTTGGATCAAATCTAACCCAAATGGCCGCCGAAGGCAAACTTGACCCGGTGGTCGGTCGTCAGAAAGAAATTGAACGGGTGATCCAAATTCTGGGTCGTCGTACCAAAAATAACCCGGTGTTAATTGGGGAACCGGGGGTGGGTAAAACCGCGATCGCCGAGGGCTTGGCCCAACGCATTGCGACAAACGATATTCCCGATATTTTAGAAGATAAACGGGTGGTCACCTTAGATATTGGGTTGCTAGTCGCCGGAACCAAATATCGCGGGGAATTTGAAGAGCGGTTGAAAAAAATCATGGATGAGATCCGCTCGGCGGGTAACGTTATCCTGGTGATTGATGAAGTCCACACCCTGATCGGGGCGGGGGCGGCGGAAGGAGCGATCGATGCTGCGAATATCCTCAAACCCGCTTTAGCCAGGGGTGAGTTGCAGTGCATCGGGGCAACTACCTTAGATGAATACCGCAAACACATTGAACGGGATGCCGCCTTGGAACGTCGGTTTCCAACCGGTGATGGTGGGTGAACCTTCGGTTTCCGAAACCATTGAAATTCTGTTTGGGTTGCGCGAGCGCTATGAGCAACACCATAAACTGAAAATTTCCGATGAGGCCCTCGAAGCAGCGGCTAAACTCTCGGATCGGTATATTAGCGATCGCTATTTACCCGATAAGGCCATTGACTTAATGGATGAAGCGGGTTCCCGGGTGCGTTTAATCAATTCCCAACTGCCCCCGGCGGCCAAGGAATTGGATAAGGAACTGCGCCAAGTTCTGAAGGAAAAAGACGAGGCGGTGCGTTCCCAAGACTTTGATCGGGCGGGAGAATTGCGCGATCGGGAAATGGAAATTAAGGGTCAAATTCGTACCATTAGTCAAACCAAAAAAGCCGAAACCACCCGCGGCGAAGACGATAGCCCCGTGGTCACGGAAGAGGACATCGCCCAAATTGTCGCCAGTTGGACAGGGGTTCCGGTGAACAAACTCACCGAGTCCGAGTCCGAGAAACTGCTGAATATGGAAGGAAACCCTGCACCAACGGTTAATTGGTCAGGATGAAGCCGTTAAAGCCGTGTCCCGCGCCATTCGTCGTGCCCGGGTGGGTCTGAAGAACCCCAACCGACCGATCGCCAGTTTTATCTTCTCTGGGCCAACCGGGGTGGGTAAAACCGAATTAACCAAAGCCTTAGCGTCCTATTTCTTCGGGTCAGAAGAAGCGATGATCCGCTTGGATATGTCCGAATATATGGAACGCCACACGGTTTCTAAGTTAATTGGGTCGCCTCCCGGCTATGTGGGCTACAACGAAGGCGGACAACTTACCGAAGCGGTGCGTCGGCGTCCCTATACGGTGGTGCTATTCGATGAAATCGAAAAAGCCCACCCCGACGTCTTCAATATGTTGCTGCAAATCTTAGAAGATGGTCGTTTGACCGATGCTAAAGGTCGGACGGTGGACTTCAAGAATACCTTGATCATTATGACCTCTAATATTGGGTCGAAGGTGATCGAAAAAGGTGGCGGTGGTTTAGGGTTCGAGTTCTCGGAAAACGAAAACGATGCCCAATACAACCGTATTCGCAACTTGGTTAATGAAGAACTCAAACAATATTTCCGTCCTGAATTCCTCAACCGTTTGGATGAAATTATTGTCTTCCGTCAGTTGAATAAGGAAGAAGTCAAGGAAATTGCCGTGATCATGTTAAAAGAAGTCTTCGGACGCTTGATCGAAAAAGGCATTACCTTGGAAGTGACGGAGAAGTTCAAAGAAAGGTTAGTGGAAGAAGGCTACAACCCCAGCTACGGGGCGCGTCCTCTGCGTCGGGCAATTATGCGGTTACTCGAAGATAGTTTAGCAGAAGAAATTCTGTCTGGACGGATCAAGGAAGGGGATACTGCTGTTGTTGATGTGGATGAAAATGCTCAAGTGGTGGTGTCCCAAAGTACCACCAGCCGGGAATTGTTACCCCAAGGCGCTGAGTCTTAATTGACTTTAATTATATCTTTTCTTAAACCCCTCGCCTAACTATCGAGGGGCTTTTTTGTTGTTGGGCTTTAGCCCAATTTTCTATGTTAGGAAGTTCTTAATTGCTTCTTTCTTCTGCTATAAAATCGTTAAATAAGTTTCTGTCGGACTGATAGGTAACGCCTTCAAGGTTTGATTTTTTAAGTCGATTTCTAACCCCAAAGCTTCTAAAGGTATGACTCCTAAAAGAGCATCTTTACCTCCTGGTAATTCTAAGCACTCGAAGGTTCCTTCCCGATCAAACATTGATATAGTAGCATCTCGGAAAATGCGGGCTTTACCAATACCCATGGCGGTGGCTACGTCCACTTCTTTTAGGAGTTTTAGCCCCAGTTTGGCGATCGCATCTTGTGGTAAACATAGGGTAGTTGCACCCGTGTCTACTAATACATTTTTGAGGGTGATTGAGCGAATTTGCTCTAGTAATATTGTCCCATCTTCTGCTCGAATTTGGTCGGCGCGGTTAGTGATTGTTATAGTGGTGAAAACTTTTCCCATTGCATTGTTGCTTTGAATTGGCATATTTGTCTCCTACTTAAGAGTTGGAGTTATGGCGTCTTTTAATTGTAACTTCTTTTGACGGTGATCGCGTGGGATCAAGAAACCCGGTTTCTAGGGTTTAAAATAGGAATTGTATTGTAGTTGGTATTAAAACAGTGTTGGAATATCCCCTATTGCTTTTAGTTGATGGTCATTCGTTGGCGTTTCGTTTCCTATTATGCCTTTGGCAAAAGTCGCCAAGGGGGGTTACGCACATCGACGGGTATTCCTACCAGTGTTTGTTTTGGATTTTTTAAGTCCTTATTGGATGTGATGGCGAGTCATAAACCTGATTATTTAGCGATCGCATTTGACTTAAAACAGCCCACTTTTCGCCATGAGGCTGATGAAAATTACAAAGCAGATCGGACGGAAACCCCTCAAGATTTTATTGAAGATGTAGAGAATTTAAAACTATTATTACAAGCCTTTGATCTAACAATTATTACCGCCCCAGGTTACGAAGCTGATGATATTTTAGGAACGTTATCTTATAGAGGAAGTCGGGAAAACTATCGAGTTAAAATCCTATCGGGAGATCAGGATTTATTTCAGTTAATTGATATTGAAAAAAATATTAGTATTTTACATTTAGAACCGGGTAAAGGTAGCAACCCCACGGAATTTTTAGCTGAACAGGTATATCAGAAGTTGCAAATTTATCCCCATCAAGTAATTGATTATAAGGCATTATGTGGGGATAAATCCGATAATATTCCGGGGGTAAAAGGCATTGGGAAAACTACGGCGGTTAAGTTATTAGGGGAATATGGGTCTTTAGAAAATATCTATGCCCATATTGAAGATATTAAAGGGGCGACTCGCAAGAAATTGGAGGAAGGAAAACCGGATGCGGATCATTCTCAAACCTTGGCGCGAATTATTCAAGATGTCCCCTTAGAAGTGGGTTTAGAAGATTTCAAATTACAAGGGTTTGATCAAGCTAAAATTCAACCGATTTTAGAACATTTACAATTGCAAACCTTTTTAGATAAAGTTAATCAAATTCAAAAACAATTTAAAGGAAATATTCAACCAAAAACCCCAGAAAATTTAGTTGATACGGAGGAAGATACCAGTTTTTTTACTAGGGAAGAAACGGAAGTTTATCAACAACAAAAAATAGCAAATAATCCCGCATCTAAACTGCAATTGCGTTTAATTCAAACCCCGGAAGCCCTAAAACAATTAGTTGCTATTTTACAAAATCATACTAATACTAATTATCCCGTGGCTTGGGATACGGAAACCACCTCTTTAGAACCGAGAGAAGCGGAATTAGTGGGAATAGGTTGTTGTTGGGGAACAGCACCAACCGAGGTGGCTTATATTCCTTTAAATCATACTCAAGGAACCAATTTAGATAAAGCGGAAACCTTAAATATTTTACGTCCAATTTTAGAAAGCGATCGCTATCCAAAAACCTTTCAAAATGCCAAATATGATCGATTAATTTTTAGAATTCATGGAATAGAATTAAAAGGGGTTGTCTTTGATCCGATGTTAGCAAACTATGTGTTAGATCCTGAAGATAATCATAATTTAATTGATTTAACTCGTAAATATTTAGGTTCAGAATTAACAGCCCCGAGTTACAATGAATTAGTACCAAAAGGAAAAACTATCGCCGATATTAATATTGCTCAAGTCGCCGAATATTGCGGAATGCAGGTCTATGTCACCTTTCAATTAGTCGATAAAATTAAAGCAGAATTTACAGATAAACCCCAATTACTGAAACTTTTAATAGAAGTTGAACAGCCCTTAGAACCGGTTTTAGCCGATATGGAATATGGGGGTGTACATTTGGATATTGACTATTTAGAGACCTTAGCCGAACAATTAGATCAACAGTTAGAAATTACCGAAACTCAAGCTTATGAAGCGGCGGGAGAAAAATTTAATTTAGCTTCTCCCAAACAACTGAGTAAACTCTTATTTGAAACTTTAGAATTAAGCACCAAAAAAACCCGACAAATCAAAACCGGATATTCAACGGATGTGAATGTTTTAGAAAAATTACAAGGAGATCATCCGATTATTGATATCATATTAGAACATCGCACCTTAGCCAAACTCAAGTCAACTTATGTCGATGCTTTACCCACATTAGTAGATGCAAACCAACGTATTCATACCAGTTTTAACCAAACTATTACCGCCACAGGACGGTTATCTTCTTCTAATCCTAATTTACAAAATATTCCGATTAAAACCGAATTTTCTAGTAAAATCAGAAAAGCCTTTATTACTGAAACCCAACTGGCTATTAGTTTCAGCCGACTATTCCCAAATTGAACTGAGAATTTTAGCTCATTTAAGTCAAGAACCGATCTTATTAGAAGCCTATAAAAATAATCAGGATGTCCATACTGTTACCGCTAAGTTATTATTTGAAAAAGAAACCGTAACTTCAGAGGAAAGACGGTTAGGAAAAACGATTAATTTTGGCGTAATTTATGGAATGGGGGCGCAAAGGTTCGCCCGGGAAGCCAAAGTTAGTAGTGCAGAAGGTAAGATATTTATTGAACGATTTAACCAACGATATTCTCAAGTTTTTGCCTATTTAGAAAGGGTAAAAAAACAAGCTATTGCTCAAGGATATGTCGAAACAATATTGGGACGAAGACGCTATTTTGATTTCCAAGGAGATAGTCTACAAACCTTAAAAGGAGTTGATATCAACGAAATTGATTTAACCCAATTGAAGAAAAAAATGGGTCAAAATGATTCCCAACTATTGAGAGCCGCTGCTAACGCCCCCATTCAGGGTTCTAGTGCTGATATTATTAAAATGGCGATGGTACAAGTACATCAACTTTTAAGCCAATATCAATCCCAATTAGTGTTACAAGTCCATGATGAATTAGTCTTTGAAATTCCCGAAACAGAATGGGAAGAACTTCAACCCAAAATCAAGAATATCATGGAACAAGTGCTTCCTTTAAGTGTTCCGCTAGTTGTAGATATTCATGCTGGACAAAATTGGAAGGAAGCCAAATAAAGTAAATACAGGAATGACCCATTACCTCTAAAACAATCCTAAATGATTAGCGACAAAACCCCTACAATCAAATATTATAACCTGTTAAAAACTGCTATATCCGTAGGAGTAATTCATTAATTACCCCTACAGATGGGATTATATCCCGAAATTTACGGAATGCCGACTACCCGGGAAATTAACTTTCTTTTAAAGTTTTTAAGATTATCAATCCTAGATAGACTTCAACTGTTTATGTTTGCGTTTGAGTGCGAAAACTGCACCGGACGCACCAAAAGCCAGAAGACTTAAATTGAAAGTTGGTTCAGGAACAGCCGTGGTAGTATCCTTTTTAAAAGCAAGGGAACTTAAATTGGAAGTTGGTTCAGAAACAGCCCGGACAGTATCTTTTACTGTAACCGAGAAATCGAGACTCGGCAACGCACCGCCAAACTCAAGGGTATGTTTTCCCGAACCCAAAGGCGCAAGCATCAGATAATATCCATCACCGTAAGCATCGCCCGAAAATCCCGGTGTTACTCTAAATGGGTTGTTCTCAGCAGCGAAGAAGTTGAATAATGGAGATTGTTCGCGGTGGGCAAAAAGATTAGGTATAGTTTCCCCGTTGATTTTTGCTACTAAATTATCAACTCCATTGATCAGATCAATGATGCTATTTTGCAGTTTTTTTCCTTTCAAACCAGTTTCTAAATATGAATTTTCAGCGTTCAACATCGGTAATAAAAGGTATTTATCCCCTGGGACAGTAAATGACCGTTTGGCATTACCTCCAGCAGTCCCGGCGATAAAAAACACTGGCCCAGACTGGTTTATGCCAGCATCCTCACCCTTCTGGTCTGTAAAAGCGTCCGTTGGCATAGACTGATTGAATGCCCATTTCCACCAGTCGGTAGTCCATTCGGCAATTGTCTTACCTTCGACTTCAGAACCTGGTGCGAGGACTTCTACTGCATTTGCAGGTATTGTCGCCGCCAAAAGTGATAATGCAGAAACTAGCGATAGAGAAACTGATCTAAAGCGACAGATATTATTCATTGGAAAAATAGGTATAAACCCCGCCCTTTTGGGACGGCTTTACATTTCCCCTTTCGGGAAGGAGGATATGGTGGCCACCCTGACTCCTGCTCAAAGAATGACAACCAAATTTGAAGATTTTTTGAAGTGACCAGCTTTCATTCATTCCACCATCTGGAAAAGTGTCAGCGTTTATTTCAAACAGGACTTACGCACTCAACCAGGAACTTTTAAAACAATGAAAAAATCAGCTAAAAAATCTTGGAAAGTTGCCTTTCTTCTCTATTTTCTGTTATTATTTTTAATTGTAATTACAGCCAATGGGGGAAATTTACCATACAATTTATTAGGAAAAGTTCCCTATTATGACATCTATGGACATTTTATTTTATATGGAATAGCCTCTTTTTTAATCCATTTAGCCTTGGCAGGAAAAAAGATTATAATTGCTCAGATTTTAATTCCCCTAGGGCCGTTTTTATTTACCCTTGTAACCATTGCTGAAGAAATTTCACAAATTCATTTCCCCCATCGTACCTTCAGTATCATTGATTTGAATGCAAGTTTAATTGGGATTATTCTATTTTATTATTTGGCAGAATTATGGATTTTTTATCATAAAAAAAGACTAAGGGAATAAAATTACCCTTGCTTATTTAACTCAATTGTGAGAAAATTTAAAACATCCCAAACGGGGAATTTAGTTTTATTAAAATAGCATTATCCCTTAACCCCATGACCCATTCTAGCCCTATTAAGAATATTCCTGAGTCCACCTGGAGTCGCCCCATTGGTTTAGGGTGGGAAAAACCGTATACCGTCCGCTACGCCAGTAATTTAGATGATGGCCCTTGGCACGGAATGCCTCTAGGGGGGTTGGGTGCGGGCTGTATTGGACGGTCTTCTCGGGGGGATTTTAACCTTTGGCATTTGGACGGGGGGGAACATATTTTTCAGACACTTCCTGCTTGTCAATTTAGCGTTTATGAAGAAATAAATGGCAAGAAAAAAGCTTATGCTTTATCAACAAAACCCCCAGAAGATGGCACTTTATCCGCTTGGAATTGGTATCCTGAAACTACAACATCTGGAGAATCAACGGGAAACCTATCATGCCCTATATCCCCGCAGTTGGTTTGTCTATGAAAATGTCTTTTCCGCCCAATTAACTTGTGAACAATTCTCGCCTGTTTGGGCAAAAAATTATCAAGAAAGTAGTTATCCGATCGCCATTTTTGAATGGACAGCCCACAACCCTACAGATGAACCCATTACATTAAGTATATTATTAACTTGGGAAAATACTATTGGCTGGTTTACTAATAGTTTAGCCAGTCCTGAAGTAAAGGTTAGAGATGATGGAAGTCCGGTATATGAATATGAACCCAACTGGGGAAAAAGTGCCGGATGTTGTAATCATTTAGTAGAAGACTTTCATCGAATTGGGTGTTTAATGACCCGCCTAAGTGTCAATGAAGATGTGCAGGAAGGAGACGGACAAATTGCGATCGCAACTATTACAAATCCTGCCGTTGAAGTATATGATCAAACCCGTTGGAATCCGACCGGAAATGGGGAAAATATTTGGCAATGTTTCTCAGAAGATGGCACACTTTTAGATCAAGAAAGTGATCAACCCGCAAAAGAAGGCGAACGAATTGCGGTGGCTTTAGCGGTTAAATTTACAATTAGACCGGGGAAAACCAGAAAGATTCCCTTTTATTTAGCTTGGGATTTACCGATTACTCAATTCGCATCGGGAATTAATTATTATCGGCGTTATACTGACTTTTTTGGTCGCAATGGTCGTAATGCTTGGTCAATGATTCGCACAGCGATGAAACATTCCGACACCTGGCGAGAACATATTCAAGCATGGCAAAACCCGATTTTACAGCGTCAAGATTTACCGAATTGGTTTAAAATGGCACTGTTTAACGAGTTATATTTATTAACCGATGGGGGCGCAATTTGGAGCGCGGCGGATGAGCGAGATCCCATGGGACAATTTGGGGTTTTAGAATGTTTAGATTATCGCTGGTATGAAAGTTTGGATGTAAGATTATATGGATCATTTTCTCTATTAATGTTGTGGCCAGAGTTAGAAAAATCCATCTTAATTGCCTATGCTCGGGCAGTTTCTCAAGGAGATGATACCCCCCGAATTATTGGTTATAATCAGGCTTCAGCTATTAGAAAAGCCATCGGTGCAACCCCCCATGATTTAGGTGCACCGAATGAACATCCCTGGGAGAAAACGAATTATACAAGTTATCAAGATTGTAACCTTTGGAAAGACTTACCCTGTGATTTTGTTTTGCAAGTTTACCGAGATTTTTTATTAACAGGTGCAACGGATTATGAGTTTTTAAAAGATTGTTGGTCAGCGATGGTTGAAACTCTTGATTATCTGAAAACTTTTGATTTAGATCAAGATTCAATTCCTGAGAATAGTGGCGCACCGGATCAAACTTTTGATGATTGGAAATTACAGGGAATTAGTGCCTATTGTGGGGGGTTATGGTTAGCAGCATTAGAAGCGATGATTGCCATGGGAACACTTTTAGAAAAACAAGCGGTTACACCCCATCCTAATACTGTTATTCCCATCTATCAAACATGGTTAGAAACGGCAAAACCTTTGTATCAAAAAAACCTCTGGAATGGTGAATATTATCGTTTAGATAGTGGTAGCGGTTCCGATGTGGTGATGACCGATCAATTATGCGGTCAATTCTATGCTAAACTATTAGGATTGCCGGATATTGTTCCCCCAGATTGTACTATTTCAGCCTTAAAAACCGTTTATAATTCCTGTTTTAAAAAGTTTCATAACGGACAATTTGGAGCCGCCAATGGGGTCAGACCCAATGGAGAAGCGGTTAATCCTAAAGATACCCACCCCCTAGAAGTTTGGACGGGAATTAATTTTGGTTTAGCTGCCTTTTTCCTGCAAACGGGAATGAAAGCCGAAGCCTGGGAATTAACCGAAGTTGTGGTTAAACAAATTTATGACAATGGCTTACAATTTCGCACACCCGAAGCAATTACCGCCGCCGGAACTTTCCGCGCTAGTCACTATTTAAGAGCCATGGCAATTTGGGCAATTTATTATCAATATAACAATCCTAATTGAGTGAAAAAACAATATGGGTTTGGTCTACAAAGCTAACCCCAAATTGGGTTAATTTCAAACAATAAATATTAAAACTAGGATTTTTCTATGATTCAAGCTATCCCCAAAACCGTAACCTTTGATGAGTTTATTAATTGGTATCCAGAAGCTTCAGGATGTCACTATGAATTACATAATGGGGCTATTATAGAAATGCCTAAACCCACGGGTAAACATTCACGAATTGCTGGTTTTTTGATAGCTGAATTGAACTTTGAAATCAGACGGCTCAAACTTCCCTATTTTATTCCTAAAGAAAAGGAGAGTATCAAGTCCAACAATTTCGAGACAATCAACGGATTGAATCCCTAATTTTTCCAGAATTAAGTTTAACCGCTTTGCAAATTTTTCAGGCGGGTCAGGTTTAAATAAAATCATCAAAATGTTGTACCAAAATATGATAAGTTAAAAAAAGTGTTTTGGCGATCGCAACTTGAAACAGAAACAACCCTCTAGTTACAAAAAATTAATTCCCTATATTCGTACCCAAGGTAAAACGATTACTAAAGCCTTAATTTGTACGATTGCTTTTACCGTATTTTGGCCGTTATTAGCCTGGTTAGCCGGACAAATGGCGGGTTATATTGGTCGGGGAGATGTGAATGCTATTGCTCAATTAGCAGGAGTAGCTGCGGTGGTTTTCTTCGTCCGAGGAACGGTACAATATGGGCAAGATACCTTGATGGCGAGAGCCGCCCTCACGATTTCTTTAGAATTAAGAAAACAAGTTTATCGTCATTTACAACAACTGAATATTGGGTATTTTGAAACCGCCAAAACCGGAGATCTCGCCTATCGCCTCACGGAAGATATTGACCGCATTGGGGAAGTAATTAATAAATTTTTTCACCAATTTATTCCCTGTATTTTGCAGTTAATTGTGGTTTTAGGATATATGATTTATCTTAACTGGCAATTAACTTTAGCTACTTTAATTATAGCCCCATTTATGGCCGTATTAATTGGTTGGTTTGGGGAAAAATTATTAACTTTTACTCGCCATAGTCAAAACCGAGTTTCTAATTTAGCCTCTTTATTAACGGAAGTCTTTAGTGGTATTCGCTTAGTCCAAGCCTTTGCCGCCGAGGAATATGAAATTAATCGCTTTAGTATCGAAGCCGAACAAAACCGCAAAGCTAAATATTTAGCCGAACAAATTAAGGCATTACAATTTGTGGTGGTGGGCTTTTTAGAAGCCATGAGTGTAATTTTATTATTCTTTTTAGGAGGATGGCAAATCTCCCAAGGGAATTTAACCGGAGGGGGATTTATTAGTTATATTGCGGCGGTGGCATTATTAATAGATCCCATATCATTAACCACCAGTAATTATAGTGATTTTAAACAGGGTCAGGCTTCGTGCGATCGCATCTTTGAACTATTAGATGTGCAACCGACGGTTTTAGAAAAACCCGATGCTTTTATTTTACCCCATGTCACCGGAAAAGTCGAATATTCCCATGTTAGTTTTACCTATCCTAAAACCGATTTTTCCCAAAGCCAGGAAGATAATAAACCCGTTTTAGACAATTTGAATCTATTAGTTAAATCGGGGGAAATGGTAGCCTTGGTGGGGCCGTCAGGAGCCGGAAAAACCACCTTAGTTACCCTGTTACCCCGATTTTATGATCGCCAATCAGGAACCATTAAAATTGATGATATTGATATTCAGGATGTGACCTTAAAAAGCCTCCGGCGACAAATTGGCATTGTCCCCCAAGATATTACTTTATTCTCAGGAACTATTGCCCAAAATATTGCCTTTGGTCAATCCTATTATGAATTAAATGATGTAGAAAATGCCGCCAAAGTTGCTAATGCCCATGCCTTTATTACGCAGTTTCCTAATGGATATCAAACCCTAGTGGGGGAAAGGGGCGTGAATTTATCGGGGGGACAAAGACAGAGAATTGCGATCGCCCGGGCGGTATTATTAGACCCTAGAATTTTAATCTTAGATGAAGCCACCTCCGCCTTAGATTCCGAGTCAGAAGCCCTGGTTTCAAGAAGCCTTAGAGCGATTAATGCAGGATCGAACAGTATTTATCATTGCCCACCGTTTAGCCACCGTCAGACGGGCAACTCGCATTCTTGTCTTAGAACAGGGTAAAATTGTGGAATCAGGAACCCATCAAGAACTCTTAGAAAAAGGCGATCGCTATGCCCAATTTTATGCTCAACAATTTGATTCATCAATTTAAAATAGGAGACATAAATGGAACAAAATCCAGAGCCAGATAATTCAAAATTCAAGAATCAAGTGCAAAAATTACATCGAATTACCGTTTATAGCCGATGGCTGGTAATCGGGGTTTTGTGGGTAACAGTTGCACCCTTGAGTTTGTGGGCATTGCGGGAAGAAATTGCCCTTTGGCAAAACTATTTTACCTGGTCTGCGGTTCGCTATGGTTTAGCTTATAACCGTTTTGCTGCAATTGGTTTGGGGTTGTGTCTCGGTACAACAACAGCCACATTAGTTTGGCATAGTCGCAACATTTTATTCGGGGTTTCTCCCGCCTATCAAAAACGTTTAGAACAGCAGGTATTTAAAATTTTGAAACAGGGGCCTAGTCATCCTTTTTGGAAGTGGATTAGGGTGACGGAAAATCACTAATTGCCTCCGTATCAAATTAAATCCGTAATTTCTATTACCTTTATTTAAAACTTTGAACCAACCAGTTAAACTTGGCTTGAGCTAAGTCTAGAAATTCCTGTGTTTGTGCACTTAATTCATCAGGTTTCCGGTTCGCATCCCATCAGATCTTCGTAACCCAAACGCCGAATTGTTCCTCGCATCCGACTGGCTAAACACAGGGATAAACCTTGATAAAATCGGGCAGCAAATTTAGCATCACTGTGTATTTTACTATTAAGTTCAAATCGAGAAATAGCTAAAACCTGAGTAGTTTCTAAGGCTTTAACCGTTGCCAAAGGAGGCCGACTATCAATAAAAGAAATTTCTCCCACCACTTCCCCCTTTGTGATTTGGGCCAATTCTCGATCTTCCTTTGTACCGATTACCACACTTAACAATCCACTTAATACAAAATATAACGCATTAATCGGACGGCCTTCATAAATTAGCCTTTCCCCGGGGGGAAGTGTTTCCACCTTGGCTTTATGAACAACCCAATGTAGATCATCATCGCTTAATCCACCGATAAGAAACAGTGCTTTTTCTGTTTTGTGAGTCATTTTTTAATGATATTTTTAGTGGCTTTTATGGAGTAAATACAACCCGTTTTTCTCAGAAAATAGTCCGATCACTTAACATTTTTTGTTAAAGTAACACGAGATAATCCCACAGAACAATTCTATCATTACTTTCCCTAGATCGTAACTATCAGATAATAAATTTATGGCACATCCTATCATATCTAGGGTCTGATGAATGGGAGAAATAGCCATAAATTTCCTTAAATGGTCTAAAGAAGAATCCGTTCTACTATAATCTTAGATTAGAGTTTTGTCTAAACTTTAATCGGAATTGTCAAAGATTAGTTTTCCCCTTTCGTTGTACCAACTCACATTCTATGAAAAGTAGTGATTCCTCGGATCAATTTTCCTCTAACGATGCCCTGAATGCTCAACCCTTACCTTCGATTAACTTATTTACCATGTTTCGGTTAGGTCTATTTCAAATGGGGTTAGGGATTATGTCTTTGTTGACCCTGGGGGTGATTAACCGAATCATGATTGATGAGTTAAAAGTTCCGGCGTTAGTAGCAGCAGGGGCGATCGCTATGCACCAATTTGTTTCCCCTGCTAGGGTATGGTTTGGTCAGATGTCCGACGCCAAACCGTTATGGGGATATCATCGCAGTAGCTATGTTTGGATTGGGTTAATTTTATTTACCAGTATGGCATTTGTAGCCCTACAAATAGTTTGGCCTTTAGGTGCAAGTATTCAAAGCAATGGATTTAATGGAATTGCCTATTTATGGGCGGGTTTATTAGCATTAATTTTTGCCGGATATGGTTTGGCTTTAAGCGCAAGTTTCCACACCTTTTACCGCCCTATTATTTGATATTTCCGATGAAAATAATCGTTCTAAATTAGTCAGTATTGTTTGGTCAATGCTGATGGTAGGAATTGTGATTGGGGCGATTATTAGTTCTAAAATTCTCCATCGTCCCGAACTCTGTGGTGCAGATCTTTTAGTCGATAATCCCATCACCACATCAACAACTACAAATTTATCCCAATTACAAACCTCTGTTAATCTGTTATTTATTATTATCCCATTAATCGTCATTGGTTTATGTTTTCTCGCAACAATTGGAATTGAACGCAAATTTTCTCGCTACAAACTGCGTTCAACAATTGTTGAACGGGAAGATAAAATTACCTTTGGTCGCGCCCTTAAAATTCTCACCGCCAGCCGACAAACAGGGTTATTTTTTAGCTTTTTATTGGTGATGACTATTAGTTTATTTATGCAGGATGCTGTCTTAGAACCCTACGGGGGCGAAGTGTTTGGAATGTGTGTCTCGGAAACCACCAAATTAAATGCGTTTTTTGGTATCGGAACTTTAATTGGGATTGCGTCAACGGGATTTTTAATTATCCCCCGGGTTGGCAAAAAAAATACCGTCAAAATCGGGTGTATTGGTGTCGCAATTTGTTTATTATTCTTTATTGTAGCGGGGTTTTATGCTAATGCTGGATTTTTAAAAGGCGCATTATTATTGTTTGGTTTAAATTCGGGAATTTTGACGGCTGGGGCGATTAATTTAATGTTAGATTTAACCTTAGCTGAAACCGCCGGAACCTTTATTGGAGCATGGGGTTTAGCACAGGCTATGGCGCGGGGATTAGCCACGGTTTTAGGCGGGGCAATTTTAGATTTAGGACGGGCGATCTTTCAGGTTCCTTTCCTAGCTTATGGTTTAGTTTTTGCCGTACAAGCTGTTGGCATGATTCTAGCCATTGTATTATTAAATCGTGTAAATATTCGAGAATTCAACGAAACAGCCAAACAAGCGATCGCCAATGTTTTAGAACAAGAAATGGATTAATTGTAGAGACGTGCCCGAGCGCAGCGATGCCGTAGGCTATTGGCACGTCTCTACACTGATTCTTACCATAATCCTCGAACGGGTTTCTCTCCTCCTACGGGACGACAATTCCCATAGAGGACTTTACAGACATCGTTAATTTTGTCTTGATGGAGTAGGGGAGTTTTAAACCCTTGAAATAATGGCCCTGTAATGATCATCTCATATTCTTGTTTAGTCATTTTTTCAATAGAAATTTGAGACAAGGTTAAATTATCGGTTAAATTAGAAACTTTTTGTCCGGCTTCAATGGTGATCGGGTTGGGATTATTCAGATCATTTTTTGATAATAATTTAATTTTACCTTCTAACACCTGAATCGTTCCCGTACTAACATTGGTTTGGTTATTTTTATTGGCATTTAATACATAAGTTGTACCTTGAACTCCCGTGGCAAACCCTAAAATACAACCATTAGCAGGGCCAGAAGCAATTAAAGCCCCCTCTTGGACTTCCGCACATTGACCGACCGTAATCTTAGAATTTTCCCCCATTCTGCCATTAGCACCCGTATTAAAATCAATTTGAGCGCGGGCTTTTTCGGTTCTAATTTCCTGTCCTAATGTCGCCTGTTCCTTGACTTCAGCCACTTGATTTTCAATAAATACTTGATTATTATTACCAATAATATCAGTCAAAATAGCCAGATTAATTTGTGCCAAAGCCGGAAAAGTAACTAAAGAAAATCCTCCAATTAAACCCAAAACTTTGCTTAGGTTTAAAAGCCGATCCTGACGATTGACTTCCGGTTTTAAATTCAACTTAAACTTCATCTTCCTAATCCTTTATTGAAAAATACATTAATCTTAGTCAACATCCTTTAAATTAACCCCTTCACCCGATTAAGAATAAAAGGAGCAATATCATTGACCGATAGAATATGTTGAGCAGCACCCAAAGCAATCGCCTCTGCGGGCATTCCAAAGACTACACAACTATCCTGATTTTGGGCAATTGTTAATCCACCCTGATCAGAAATAGCTTTCATTCCATCGGCTCCATCCCGACCCATTCCGGTTAACAAAACCCCCACCGCACTGGCTCCATAACAGTCAGCAACAGACTTTAAAGTAGTTGTCACCGCCGGACGATGACCCGCCAGTGGAGGGGCATTTGAATAGGCAAAGCGACCCGTATGGCTAAATTCTAAATGGTATCCGTCTGGTGCAAAATAAACCGATCCCGCCTGGGGAAGTTCACCGACTGTGGCGATTTTAATGGATAAATGGCATTCTCCATTCAACCAACTGACTAACCCCGGAAGAAAGCCCTCACTAATATGCTGAACACAAACAATAGGAACGGGAAAATTACTGGGAAATTGTGTCAAAATTGTATGTAAGGCTTGGGGGCCACCCGTCGAAGCACCAATCGCCAGAATCTTAATCGTTTTAGAAGATGGGGGCGAAACCTTCGGGGATTCACTCGTCCAGGGTAGGTAAGAAGACGAAATGGTTTTCTGTTCACGGGTGCAGGTGCAGTCGTAGACGGGCGGTTGTCACTGACCGGGGGTTGGGATTTACGATGTTTAGTAAAAACTTTGACACCCGCCAGCACTTTAATTTTTTGAATTAACTCCCGTCCGATCAATTCATAATCGGAGGCTAAACCCGTTTTCGGTTTAGGAAACACATCAACAGCCCCGGCATTTAATAGTTGAAAAACGTTTTGAGTATCATCGGATTGAACCGAAGCACTGATCACCAAAACTGGACGGGGATAAAGTACCATGACTTCCTGGATAAATTCCAGTCCGTTCATTTGGGGCATATGAAAATCTGTACAAATAACATCCGGTTGAACAGTGGGAACTAATGTTAATGCCTCCTTACCTGTTCGAGCAGTTCCCACAATAGTAATCTCTGGAGATGTTGATAAAATTCGTTTCAGAATAATTAAAGCAACGGCGGAATCTTCAACTAGGAGAACTCGAATTGGCATTTTACAGTGAGTAACTTGTTAGATGTGGGATAACTACTATTAAAATTAAGAATATCTGATTAAGACGGTGCAAGGGTTTGTACTAAAATTTGATAGTAATTCGCACTTCAATTATTTTTTATTCGATTAATTTTTAATAAAATCTTGATGATCAACAGTAGCAATTCCCTGTTGTAATATAGTTAAAACCTGCGCCATATTTCCAGTTAATAATGATTGTTCATCTAACCATAAACCCGGAAATATTTCACTTTTTAGGATGCCTTCTGAATCTGCCAAAAGTTTAATATATTGTCCTTCTCTTAATCTAAACCAGTCTAATTGTTGTTCATAAACTCGCCAAATTAAATATTCTTGGACATGATTACGACAATAAACCTTTAACTTTTGATGATAGTCAATAGAAGCACTAGAAGCGGCAATTTCAACAATTAATTCCGGCGCACCTTCGACATAATCATCTTCACTAATTATAGATTGTCCCCCCTGTTCAACTCTTAATAAAGCATCCGGTTGAAGTTCATTATCATTATCCAGACGAACAGTTGTATTATCTGCTAAACCGATCCCTGGTGTTGCGGCTTCATAAGTTCCCAACCAAGTCATAATAGAAGCATGGGGTTTTCCATGACTTTTGTAACGTAATGCAGCCGCCATATAGACAATTCCTTCAATTAATTCTGCTTTTTTTACATCAGACATCGCCACACAACGACGTTCAAATTCAATCCGAGTTAATTGATCGCCGTTTTCTAACGGTAGAGTTGTTAAAGAGGATACCATATTATCAGAGATAAGTATTCACAATATAAACGAGTTTAGCATATTTTAGAAAAATCCTTACTGCTTTTGATACAAAATTTAATTATTTTGCTATAATTAGATTGATTCAATTTTTTCTATATCCTCCAGGCAAGAAATAAATTTAACAGAAATGTACCATTTTACATAATCAATACTGATCAGTTTAAACCCACTAAAGCCACTTTTTAAGTTATTATTATTCTTGTAGGTATAGATTAAAGCTATTTAACAATGAGTCCTCAACACAAAATTCCTCGTCAACCCGGAATTTATGGAATTATTAATCAATTAACAAAAAAATTTTATATCGGTCAAACAACCAATTTATATAATGCTTATAAAAATCATGCTCGTGCTTTTGAAAATAATGGCAATCCTGGCAATCGATACCTAGTTAAAGATGTTATTAAGTATGGTAAAGAAAATTTTGTTTTCCAAATTTTTGAAATTATTCCCTCAGAAGAAATAGTTGATAATCAATATTTGAATGATTTAAAAGATATTTATCTTACTTGCGTTTATTTTGGAGTCTATAACCATAGCCATCGCAAGCGGTTAAAAGCTAAAGGAATTCACTTTACATTCGATCAAGAAACAGGATTATATTCGTGGTCAAGAAATCCTGAGACAGAAAACACTAAAAAAGTAAATCCTGATAAAATTCCTTCACAATTAGTAGAAAAACAAAAAAAATTAGAACTTCCTATTACTCCAGAAGCCAGAGAAAAATTAGTTAATTCTTTGCAAACTTCTAAAGGAGGATGGACAAAAAAAGACCTAGAAATAATAGGTGTAGATTGGCCTCCTCCGAGTGGATGGAAAGCTGCTTTTATCAAGTATGGTGAAAATTGGAAAAACTTCTTATAAATTTTTTATAGGAAGTTTATGAAATAAATTAATCCTAATTGATTTACAGATGTTACCGAATACGTTGGGACGATTTTCCCCTCGTTTCTAGGTAGAGCCTCAAAATTAGCATTCTAATGCTCTGCATTGGAACGACGAAAAATTAAGGTGTTTGTACTAAGATCTGATTGCGAGTTGAATCACCAATACCCGGACGGCGACCATCAATATGAGGTTGAATTAATTCGGGTAAGCTATCAGGAGAACCCCATTTACTCACGAACTGCTGTAATAATAAATCCTGATCCGCCCTTAACCCATCTAAATTCGTTCCCCGATTAATAATAGCAAACCAAACTAAACCTCGGTCACGGGTAGGTAAAACCCCAGCTAAGGCACTCACATCCGATAAAGTTCCGGTTTTCACCGGAGAAGAAACCGGAATTTTGCGATCTTCTAATGTACCTTGGGTATCAATTCCAGCAATCGGAAATAAATCAGCAACGGTAATATTAGTATCCTGTAAATATCGGGCTAAAGCCATAAACATTCCCACCACAGCCCGAGGAGAAATTTGATTTTCCGGTTCTAAACCCGAACCATTAATCAACCGAATTTCATCTATGGGAACTCCCGCCGCCTGTGATGCCAATTGTCTAACATTTGCCGCCCCGCCCACATTGGCTGCTAAAATTTCAGCCATGGGATTATTACTATAAATATTCATTTGTTTGATAATTTCAACTAAAGCCAAAGACTGATGACGAATAATTGGGGTTGAATTAACCGCCCCAGATTGAGCTATAATATTTCCTGAAATCATCACTTGAGGTTTAGCCGTTCCGGGTGTCATCCGAGAATGCTGATAGATAATTTCTTCCTTCCAAGATTGAGAATTGAATGCCTCTTTTAATAATTGACCCACTTTCAGAGGATCAACTTCATAATTCATATAAAAACGATCAGTAATAATTAAATTCCCCGCGACCCCGCGAATTCCCATTTGATTTAAACTATTTCCCAGGGCGATCGCTTCTTCCCAAATAAAAAACGGATCACCATTCCCCGTAACTACTAAATCCCCCTGTACCACACCCCCAACAATCGGCCCAGTCACCCCTAGAATCGTCTCAAACCGATGTTCCGGGGGGAAAACCTGGAGGGATGCCAAGGAGGTCGCTACCTTCGTTAGAGAAGCCGCGGGCAGGGGTGTAGTCCCAGAATTTTTCGCCAAAGGAACCCAACTTGACTGTACCCAAACCCCTTGGACATCCGGGGAAAGTCCCTTAGCCGATAACCGATTCAAATATTGCTGCAACACCGCTTCCGCCACGGGATCAGGCTGTTGGGGAAACACCACCCGGGATAACTCCGTTTCCAAATTCTCGAATACAGAAGTATTGAGTCCCGCCCGATCCATCCCCGCCATTTGCAACCAAACACCAACTAATCCCGAACTCAGAATATCAATCATTGTAAATCGCTAAACACTATTAAATAAACCAAGATTGATCGTACCAGTGCCAGATCAAGATTGACTCCATCACTGCAATTAAAAAGCCATCCCCCGCATAAGGAAGGAAAAGACAGGGCTTTAGAGCCGTTTTTTTGGTAAAATCCTGAAGGTTTCTCAAAAGTTGGTCAATGAGTTCAACTCGCGCACGAATTGCAATTGACGCTATGGGCGGAGATCATGCTCCCGCCGAAATCGTTGCTGGAGCGCTAATGGCACAGGAAAAATGGGATGTAGAAGTCTTTTTGGTTGGCGACCCCGATCAAATTGAAGCAGCCCTCAAACACCACCATAGCAAGCTCCCTCTGTCTCAAATTATTCCGGCTGAAGGCACGATCGAAATGCACGAAGAAGCCTTGGGGGCGTTAAAACGCAAACCTAAAGCTTCAATTAACGTGGCTATGAATCTAGTTAAGCAAAAAAAAGCCGATGCCGTCGTCTCGGCGGGTCATTCCGGTGCAGCTATGGCTTCCGCCCTGTTGCGTTTAGGACGTCTGCCGGGGATTGATCGTCCGGCGATCGGAGCCGTTTTACCCACCATGAAGCCCGACTCCCCAGTTTCTGGTCTTAGATGTGGGGGCGAATGTCGATTGTCGGCCCAAATTTTTAGAACAGTTTGCGGTAATGGGATCGATTTACAGTCGTTATGTTCTGGGAACTTCTGAACCAAAAGTGGGGTTACTCAATATTGGTGAAGAATCCTGTAAAGGCAATGATCTGGCCATTCGCACCTATCAACTCCTAGAAAATCATCCCGAAATTGCCTTTGCTGGAAACGCCGAAGGGCGGGATGTCCTAACGGGGGAATTTGATGTGATTGTCTGCGATGGTTTCGTGGGAAATGTGCTTTTGAAATTTGCCGAAGGAGTGGGAGAAGCGGTTCTACAAATGCTCAAGGAGGAATTAACATCGGGATTACAGGCGAAATTAGGGACGGCTCTGCTCAAACCCAGTTTAATGCGGTTTAAACAACGGGTGGATCATGTTGAACATGGGGGCGCCTTACTCCTTGGGGTGGCAGGGGTTTGCATTATTAGTCATGGATCTTCTAAGGCGGCAACGATTGCTAATGCGGTTCGTTTGGCAAAAGAAGCGATCGATAACCAAGTCCTAGAACGGATTCAAGCCCAATATCAAAAACACCCGCAACCGGATGAAAAGGTGATCAGTGGTTAATCGCTATTTTTAAGATCAAGACAAAGAACAGAGCATCAATGATAACAACAGGCATTGCAATTACGGGTTGCGGATCGGCTACACCCTCGGTTTTACTGGATAATTATGGACTCTCTCAACGGGTCGAAACCTCCGATGAATGGATTACTTCTCGCACCGGAATTTCTCAACGACGTTTAGCTGATTCTGATACCTCGTTGAGTCAATTAGCAATAGTGGCGGCTCAAAATGCGATCGCCATGGCGGCTATTGACCCGGCGGATATTGATTTGATTATCTTGGCCACATCAACGGCCGATGATCTGTTTGGGAGTGCCAGTTTTATTCAATTTCAACTGGGTGCAACCAAAGCGGTGGCCTTTGATATGACCGCGGCCTGTTCGGGATTTGTGTTTGGGTTAGTCACCGCTTCCCAATTTATTCGCACTGGAGTCTATCAAAATGTTCTTTTAATTGGGGCTGATATTCTCTCCCGTTGGGTTGACTGGTCAGATCGCAGAACCTGTATTTTATTTGGGGATGGCGCCGGGGCGGTGGTTTTACAAGGGGATGAACGCGATCGCTTATTAGGATTTGAAATTAGAAGTGATGGCAGACAAAATCAGTCTTTAAATTTATCCTATCAACCCAAACCGCAGGAAATATTACCCGGAATTACCATTGGTCAAGGAAACCTATCGTCCGATTACGATGAATGGTCAAGAAATCTATAAATTTGCGGTTAAAAAGGTTCCAGAAGTCATTGAAAAAGCTTTATTTAGGGCAAATCTAACCGTCGATCAAATTGATTGGTTAATTCTGCATCAAGCGAATCAACGCATATTAGATGCGGTCGCACAACGATTAAATATTCCCCCGGAAAAGGTGATTAGTAATTTAGCAAAATATGGTAATACTTCTGCGGCTTCGATTCCCTTAGCCCTTGATGAAGCGGTACGAGAGGGAAAAATTAAACCTGGCGATCGGATTATGACCTCCGGTTTTGGCGCGGGATTGACCTGGGGGGCGGCTTTATTTGAATGGGGGCAGGGGGGGTAGGGGAGCAGGGGGAGGTAGGGGGGCAGGGGGGCAGGGGGAGCAGGGGAGGTAGGGGGGCAGGGGGAGCAGGGGGGACAGGGGAGGTAGGGGAGGTAGGGGAGCAGGGGAGCAGGGGAGCGTCCTCAATTGACCATTAATAATTGACAATTGACCATTAAGTACCTAAACAAAATTAATTACAAATCCTCTAACCTGTTCCCTGTTCCCTGTTCCCTATTCCCTCTCTCAACTGGGTAATTTATTTTGTTCAACTACTTAACAATTAACTAATAAAAATGACAACAACAGCATGGATTTTTCCGGGTCAGGGTTCACAAAAAATTGGCATGGGTGCTGATTTATTTGAACAGTCTGAACATCAAGAACGATTAAAATTAGCAGAAAAAATTCTGGGTTGGTCTGTTCCTGAAATTTGTCAACATCCTGAAGATAAAATATCTCAAACTTTATATACACAACCGGGTCTATATGTGGTTGAAAGCCTATTAGTTGATCAGTTAAAACAACAAGGACAATCCCCCGATTATCTTGCGGGTCATAGTTTGGGTGAATATGTGGCTTTGTATACGGCGGGAGTCTTTGATTTTGAAACGGGTTTAAAATTGGTTCAATGTCGGGCTGAATTAATGAATAGTGCGGCGGGGGGAAAAATGGCGGCGTTAATTGGGTTTGATCGGGAACAACTGGATCAACAAATTCAACAAACCCCAAATATTGTTCTGGCGAATGATAATAGTGCCGCCCAGGTGGTAATTTCTGGAACCCCAGAAGCCGTTGATCAGGTCTTAGCTAATATTCAAGTCAAACGGGCGGTAAAATTAAACGTTTCCGGTGCATTTCACTCCCCCTTAATGCAGGAATCAGCCACACAATTTCAACAAATTTTAGACGGAATTTCCTTTAATAATGCCAAAATTCCCGTCCTATCAAATGTTGATCCCACACCAATAACCGATGCGACACTATTAAAACAACGGCTCACCGAACAAATGACCGGTTTCTGTGCGATGGCGAGAAATTTGTTTACAATTATCAACATTAGGGGTTAAACAAGTTGTAGAAATTGGCCCTGGAAACGTCCTTACGGGCTTAATGAAGCGGACTTGTCCCGAAATTCTGTTACAAAACATCTAACAACCGTTGTTGCGCAATCTTAGAGGCACTCATCCCAACAACGGGGAATATTAACCAGACTCACGGAAAATACCTTGAATTTTCTCCAACCCACTGCTCCCAGACCCAATTTACCCCTATTCCTATTTTTCCCTGGAATGGATGGAACAGGTCAACTATTCACAGTTCAAATTCCTCGGTTAATGGATGCGTTTGAAATTCGTTGTTTAACTATTCCTCAAACCGATCAATCGGACTGGGAAACCTTAGTTAAAAAAACCATAGATTTAATTGAAATAGAACGGAAAAACAACCCCAAACGGGAGATTTATTTATGTGGAGAATCCTTTGGGGGATGTTTGGCTTTATTAGTGGCAATTTTTGCCCCCCATTGGTTTAGTCGTTTAATTTTAGTTAATCCTGCTTCATCTATTAAACAACAACCTTGGTTACAATGGGGTTCCTATTTAACCCAATGGGTTCCCGATTGGTTTTATCCCAGTTCTGTTGTTGGTTTATTGCCTTTTCTCGCTTCTTTGGGAAGGATTGAAGCCTCAGAAACGTCAAGCTCTATTAACAGCAATGAAGTCTGTTCCTCAAGGAACTTCAGCTTGGCGATTGGAATTATTACGATTGTTTCAACCGAACAAATCCGATCTGAGTCGGGTTAAGATTCCGGTTTTAGTAATTGCTAGTGGCGCTGATAGATTATTACCTTCAGTGTTAGAAGCCAAATTTTTAACCCAAACTTTACCTAATGCTCAAATGGTGGTTTTACCCGATAGCGGTCATGCTTGTTTGTTGGAAAATGATATTGATTTATATGCACTAATTCAGGCTTATAGTGTTTCTGAAGAATGCGATCGCCTGGTTCAATGTTAGAGGTAATGGGGATCACGGATTAAAGAGGATTTCACGGATTTCACGGATTTGAATCTGTGTTAATCGGCATCATCCTCTTAAATTAGTGATCGGTAATGGGTAATGAACTGATGACTGATTTAGGGTCTAACATAACTCAATCGAGCTAAGAAAGAGGGTGGTTTTAAATGGGTAACTACCCGATTTAAGGGTAAAATCCGCATTTGATTATGGTGCATCACATTCACTTGATACACCTTTTTATTTGTAATATCTAGTCCCGTTAACCAACCGCTTTTAGCATGATAAACCCCCGTATCAATGCCTAACCATCCCTGACCTTGAACTAACTGTCCCGGTTCAATATCATCAAAGGTAAAGGTAATGGTATGACCAACAATAATTAACTTGTCCGCAAAATAGGGTTTAGGGATGTTATGAAATTCTCGCCGTATCCAACAAAATTCTTCCTCATTTTGTTCTTTAATTGACATTTTGGGATTCACCCCCGCATGAACCAGCCAAACATCCCCTAAATCTAAATATAGGGGCAAAGAAGCCATCCAATGAACGTGATCCCGAGGAATAATTCCTAAATCCTGATAACTGGTAATTGTCGTCAAACCGCCACTATATAACCAAGCTTGCCACGCTTGGGGATTTTTTCCTTCATCGGGCAACGCATTTAACATCAGTTGCTCATGGTTGCCCCGTAAACATTGATAGGGACTATTTTTGACAAAATTAACCACTTGGGCACTTTTCGGCCCACGATCGATTAAATCCCCCAAAAAATAAACCTGATCATTTGTACCCGGAGCAATTCGATCTAATAAAGTCATTAGCCCGTCATAATGCCCGTGTACGTCGCCAATAACAATGCGTCGAGTCAGCATTTTTTATTTAATTACACACACTATAAGGTGTTCTTCAAAATAGAAATTATCGACTTAAGGCGCGAATAAAACTCTGAAGTCCAGATAAAACACCTTTTTTCGGCCGTTGGACAGTTGGCACCGCTGACGAGTCACCCCCCTGAGTCGCCTGTGCCAGAATCAAATCCAATTCATCGCCGACGGGTTTTGTTGGTTGTTCAGTGATTAACTGGTACTGTCCATCGACTTCTAACCAAACTTCCCACATCGAAGGATAACAACGTCTGAGGGCTGCACCTTCTAGGGACTTGAGGTAATAACAAGACTCAATGGTCTTGATAAACCGTTCTCGTAACTGACGAGCAGCATATCCTATTCCTATAATAGCAATATCTTCAAGTTTAGGGTTCAGTAAAATCACTGGACGATCTCCGGCCAATTGAGATAATTTTTCCATCTGAGCTACTTCCACCGCCGAAGGAGATACAACTAAAAATTGTTGATCTTCTGCTTCTAATCGAGTTTCAACTGGAGAACGAGAAGTACCTAAATCTGTTACCCGAAAAGATGTTTGTCCCCAGTCTCGACGGGCTAAAGCGGCGGCTCCGGTATCGGGAAATAATACAACTAATCGACTATCGGGTTTTTGAATAACTGGAATAAATTCTTGGGCAATAGATTGAGCTTCTAGTTCAATTTCGGGAAAGACTAATTCGATTTGAATTAACTTATAACCATCATCTAAGGCGGCTTTAGTTGCTTGTTTTGCCTGTTCAATTGCCGATGCTAAACTGTTGGGTAATTCGGGCATAATTTAAAATTTATTAATGATTAACTGTTGTTGAAAAAATGAGTGGAGATCCCCCTAAATCCCATTAAAAAGGGGGACTTTGAAGTCTATTGCCCCGCTTTTTAGTCTGAAACCCCTATGTGCATCCTGGTTTTGATCCCCCTAAATCCCCATTAAAAAGGGGGACTTTGAAGTCTACTTCCCCCCTTCTCAATGGGTTAGGGGGGATCTCAAGGTCTGTGTATAATTCCCCTAACATCTTGCTAATGCTACACAGGGAATCAAACGCTTGAGGACTTGTTTCACAACCATGGCTGTCCAATCAATATCGGCTTCGGTGGTATCCCGTCCTAGGGTAAAACGAATCCCCCCTAATGCGGTGATTTCGTCATATCCCATTGCCAATAAAATCGGGCTGGGACTAAGTTTGCCACTACTACAGGCCGAACCTGCACTAATACCAATTCCGGCTAAATTCAGTTGACGGACTAGGGTTTTTCCCGTCAAGGTGGCGGGGTTGATGTGTTTTGGGGCAACACAGAAACTAACATGATGGGGTAAACGATTTAAACGATCGCCTGTGGGTAATAAATACGGCACATCGGCTAATAAGTCAAATAGGCGATCGCGTAACCTCATTAACCGAGACGTTTCTGTTACCATATCCTGGGCCGCTAATTGGCAAGCTAACCCAAATCCGGCCAGGGTGGGAACTCCCTGTGTCCCAGAGCGCAGTTGAAATTCCTGTCCACCTCCAGCTAACAAAGGGGTTAACCTCACCCCATCCCGCACATATAAAGCCCCCGCACCTTGGGGGCCATATAATTTATGACTGGACAGGGATAATAAATCAACGGGTAACTGCTGCATATCCAGGGGTAAACGTCCCGCCACCTGTACCGCATCGGTATGAAATAAAGCCCCGTGAGCATGGGCAATTTTGCCTAGGGTTTCAATCGGTTGCAGTGTCCCTACTTCGCTCTGGCCATAAATAATCGAGACTAAAACCGTATTCGGTTGCATCGCCGCCTGTAAGTCCAGGGGGTGAATGCGTCCGCGATTATCGACGGGTAAGCGGGTAATTTGCCATCCCCATTCTTCCAGCAGTTTTGCGGGTTCAGAAATGGCCGAATGTTCCACCGCAGAAATAATCAGATGTTGGGGTTGGGAATATTGACGGGCGACCCCCAGAATGGCCAGATTATCGGCTTCGGTTTCCCCCGGAGGTAAAAATAATTGATTCCGGTGGAGCGTTAATCAGATGGGCTACCTGTATTCTCGAGCGCTCTAAAACCATGGCGGCTCTGTTACCCCACTCATGAATACTAGAAGGATTTCCCCAATTTTCAGTCATTACCGTTTGCATGAGGGTGATCACTTCTGCACGGGGGGGAGTGGTTGCGCTATGATCGAGGTAAATTTGCATAGATTTTTATCAATCAAAAGTTGAATTTTGTTTTCCGCAAGCACAATTAAAAATCGTTAGAATTGAGAGGATTTGGGTTAATTAATCTCCCGGTTTACAAACGTTGTAATCTTCGTGAGAAAGAACTTTTTGAGGAACTAATAAATTACCGCTATCTTGACAAAGCATTCGATAATTTCGGGTTACGGGAATACTGATAATAAAACGATTATGGCGCAGTCGCTTCCCTCCAAAGTCCCGATAACTTTTCTGGTCACTTAAGCCCGCCAGAATAGCCCGGGCTTTAATTACGACATAATCGGGTAAGCCTCTCAGGTTAATAATATCCTGAGCAAAGGAGGCTTCCCATTCTAGTTTTTTGGTTCGTTTGTCCTCCATAGCCTGACTGTGGGAATCTTGCGTCACCTCTTGTTGATTACAACGATGACAGATTTTCCCATATCCTTTATGGCCACAGGGAAATGTCCTCTTTCGTTTTGGCATAGCACAGCATTGAGGGTGATTACCCGCGCCTACAAGCTCTGAGCCAGTGCTTACGGCGCTCACAGACTGTTACGTCTTTTTCCGTCGGTGGCTTGGCAGAAATTAAGTTAATCTCGTCCTATTAATAGATTACCTGAATCATGAAGCTAGGCAATGGGCAATAGGCAATGGGTTTTAGAAAAATGGGCAATGGACAATAGTTATTGATTTTTTGATTATTATCTAAAATCTCGGTTAAAAATCAATTTTTATTTTACTCTATCAGGAGGTAAATTGACTTTAGAAATTACAGAGATCAAAATATTTTAATTATCTAAAATTCCGGTTGAGTTTAGGCTAAACTATTTATATCCTGATATCTATAATTTTTAAATACTCTGTAAAATTGGCAAGATGCCAGTTCAAGTTTCTGTAAAGTTTTTTAACTTATTGTAGTATAAATACTTATCTGGGCGACCCTATAGATTATAGATATGCTGAATCTTCCTGATGTGACGATTATTTCCCAAATCTATGAAAGTGCAAACTCCCTAGTCTATTCAGATTTAGAAAAATGTCTGAATCAACTTCAGGATACTGGGAATATATCAAATTTTGTTCTAGGCGATAAAGATTTATAAGAAACGCTGTCAATAGTTAGTATAACAAAAAAATCCCAATTTTTTTATGGTTGTGCATCAAATCATTAAGATATCCTTGCGGTTGGGTTTAACCATCTGGTTAACTTTTGGTTTAGATGGTTGTGTTAAAACTTCCTCTCAATCGGTCTTAAAACCCCCTTTAGAACCCCTTTCTCAAGATCCTTTAATTCAGGTTTATTTTAATCATTCGGAAGCCTCATTTTACATAGAGCCTTATCGGAATATATCTCGATTTGGAGATAATTTAGAACAAATTATTATTGATAAAATTAATGAATCAACATCAACAATTGATCTGGCGGTTCAAGAATTTCGTTTACCGAATATTGCCCAAGCATTAGTTGAACGTCACCAAGCAGGGGTGCAGGTACGAGTTATTTTAGAAAATAATTATCGCCGTCCCTGGAGTCAATTTACACCGACAGAAATTCAGCAGTTACCTGAACAAGAAAAGGATCGATATCAAGAATTTATCTTACTCGCAGATTTGAACCAAGATGGAAAAGTTAGCCCAGAGGAAAGTCAACAACGGGATGCTTTAATTATCTTAGAAAAGGCTGGGATTCCGATTCTTGATGATACGGAAGATGGTTCAAAAGGTACGGGTTTAATGCACCATAAATTTATTGTAGTAGACAAAAAAACTTTAATTGTTACTTCTGCTAACTTGACAACCAGTGATGTTCATGGAGATTTTAAGACCATAGAAAGTCTAGGAAATGCCAATAATTTATTAAAAATTGATAGTTCAAAATTAGCAAAATTATTTTCTGAAGAATTTAACTTAATGTGGGGAGATGGAGTTGGTAAAACCAAGGATAGTCTATTTGGAATTAACAAACTATTTCGCGGTGGGCATAATATTTTAGTTGGTAATACTTCGGTGAAAGTTCAGTTTTCTCCCACTTCTCAAAAACAACCTTGGCAAAATAGCACTAATGGTTTAATTAATCAAAAATTGCAACAAATCAATCAATCCTTTGATTTTGCTTTATTTGTATTTTCCGCCCAAGATATTGTTAATACTTTAGAAAAAAAACATCAAAATAACGTCTCAATTCGAGGATTAATTGATCCGAGTTTTGCCTATCGTTATTATAGTGAAGGTTTGGATATGATGGGAATTGCTTTAGTTAATAAGTGTGGTTATGAAGCAGAAAATAATCCCTGGAAACAACCTATTTTCACCCTAGGGATTCCTAATTTACCACTGGGCGATCGCCTACATCATAAATTTGGAATTATTGATGGTAAAATTGTAATCACAGGTTCCCATAATTGGACAGAAGCCGCCAATACCCAAAATGATGAGACTCTAATTGTAGTGGAAAATCCAATAGTTGCGTCTCATTTTCAGCGAGAATTTGAACGTTTATATCAAAATTCAGCCCTAGGTATTCCTAATTGGTTATTAACAAAAGTTGCAAAAGATTTAAAAGACTGTGGTAATTCTGTGGTTTCTAAAACTGCTTCTGTCAAGGAAAATCTAACTACTAAAATTAATCTTAATACCGCCACTCAACAGGAGTTAGAAACCTTACCCGGAGTCGGGGCAAAGTTAGCTCAAAATATCATAGCAGCTAGACAGAAAAAACCCTTTACTTCCTTAGAAGATTTAGATCAGATACCTGGTTTTGGGCCAAAATTATTAGAGAAAATTAGCGATCGCGTTATTTGGTAAACTAAAATAGGCAATAGTCAACAGTTATTACTAGGGGCGGATTTATCTGTGATTGGGGTGATTAACCAAGATTTAATAAAGCCCTGAAGGGCTTACTACTAATATGAATAAAATCGGTTTGCGAGGTCGTTTATTTTTATCCCATTTGTTAGTAATGTTAATTGGGGTAACATCCTTAGTGATTATTGGAAAAATATATTCTCCTAGGTTTTTTGTCAGTAATTTAGAACAATTAGAAGGCCCAGGCTTTCGGTTACAATATATTAGAACTCGTCTAGTCAAAGGCTTTGAAATAGCCTGGAACCGCAGCACCTTTTGGTCAGTTTTAGCCGGGACAACCGCCGCCGTAGGACTCAGTTATTGGTTAACTAAACGCATTACTAAACCCCTAACGGAAATGGAAGAAATCACCCAGAAATTTGCTTCCGGGGAATGGTCAGAAACGAATGTCTCCTAGTGATATTCCCGAATTAAATCAATTAGCCATAAGTTTCAATCAAATGGCGGCTAGTTTACAAAATGTGGAAAAAGGTAGACGGGAATTAATTGGTGATTTAACCCACGAATTAAGAACTCCTTTAACTATTGTTAGAGGTTATTTAGAAGAAATAGCCGATGGAAATATTGCCCCGTCCCCAGAAATTTATCAACAATTAGCCAAAGAAACAAAACGTTTGGAAAGGTTAGTGAATAACTTGCAGGAACTCTCGAAAGTCGAATCCGGTTATTTACCCATCCATCAAAAACCCGTTAATTTATATCCTTTATTAGTATCATTAGTACAACGGTTTTCCGATCAAATATTAGAAGATGGGCCGATTATTCAGTTAGAATCCTCGCCGGATTTACCCTTGGTTTTAGCCGATTTAGATCGAACCGAACAAATTTTAGTTAACTTATTAGGAAATGCAATTTGTTATACAGAAACCGGAACAATTACTGTTAAAATAGGTTATGACTTAAACTTTTTGTGGATTGGGGTTATTGATACCGGAATCGGCATTTCTCCCGAAGATTTACCCCATGTTTTTGAACGGTTTTGGCGAGCCGACCGTTCCCGTTCTCGACATTCAGGGGGAAGCGGAATTGGATTAGCAATTACCCGTCGTTTAGTGGAATTACAAGGCGGAAAAATTACGGTTTCTAGTAATTTAGGAAAAGGTAGTATTTTTAAATTTTCACTCCCCTTAGCCAAATAAACCGTAAAATTTAGAGTTTAAACGGGTATATATTGATTTCTCCCCTTCCCCTTTCTTAATATCCCTGTTTTCGCTAAAGTGATTGAGATGATTTATCTGGAGCTAACTGTGAATCTAGTTACAGGATTTTTCTCACCGGACTCGATGTTCTCAAGCCTGGGATCAAAATTCTTACCAATTTTGGGTACAGCAACGGAAGCCTGTCCTCCCGTTGAAGCCGAATCAACCATGGTACTCCTGGGAGTTCTGCTCAGTTTAGTCGCTATTTTTGTAGCCAGTAAAGCGGGGGGAGAGTTTGCCAACTGGTTAGGGTTTCCGCCCGTTCTGGGAGAACTCCTCGGAGGCGTCATTATTGGGGTTTCCGCCCTGAATTTGGTGGTTTTTCCAGAAGGGGGTATTGATAGCACTCAATCTGTAATTATCAGTATTCTGGAAAAAACCGCCGGGTTAAGTCCAGATGCCGCAGAAGCAACTTTTAAAAGTCAAAGCGAAGTTTTAGAGATTTTATCGGAACTGGGTGTGATTATTCTATTGTTTGAAATTGGCTTAGAATCCAATGTTGAACAACTTCTTGCTGTCGGAATTCAAGCCTTTGTCGTCGCTTCTTTAGGGGTTGTGGTTCCTTTTGTAGCGGGAACGGCCGGATTAATCATTATTTTCCATGTTCCCGTAATTCCGGCGGTTTTCGCCGGGGCAGCATTGACCGCTACCAGTATCGGCATTACCTCTAGGGTGCTATCAGAAATTGGTTGTTTATCTACCCAAGAAGGTCAAATTATTTTGGGTGCGGCGGTAATTGATGATGTCTTAGGAATTCTGATTTTAGCCGTTGTTGCCAGTTTAGCTAAAACCGGTGAAATTGATGTGACTAATATCATCTATTTGATTATTAGTGCCACCGTTTTTATTGTGGGTGCAATTGTTTTAGGGAAGTTTTTTAATGGGACTTTTGTGGCTCTGGCTTCCCAATTTAAAACCCGGGGTCGGGTTGTAGTACCTGCGTTGATTTTAGCGTTACTTTTAGCCTATATTGGCGGTGCGATTCACTTAGAAGCAATTTTAGGGGCATTTGCAGCCGGATTAGTGTTAGATGAAACCGAACCGGGTAGAGAGTTAGAAGAACTAATTAAACCCATTGCCGATGTAATTGTCCCGGTATTTTTTGTGGCGGTGGGGGCAAAAACTAATTTAGGGGTTTTGAACCCAGCAATCCCAGAAAATCGGGAAGGGTTAATTATTGCTACCTTTTTGATTGTGGTGGCGATTGTGGGCAAAATTGCCGCGGGTTGGGGAGTATTTGGTTTGGATAATCCCAACCGTCTTGGCATTGGCGTCGGGATGATTCCCCGGGGAGAAGTGGGATTAGTATTCGCCGCCGTGGGTTCGGCCAGTGGTGCATTATCCCCCGCCTTGGATGTGGCAATTATTCTGATGGTCATTATCACGACCTTCTTAGCACCTCCTTTACTGCGAATTGTGTTTAAAACCGACACTCCGCCACCATTATCCGAAACAACTTAAGGTAATTAAAGATGGTTTGATGGGTTGAAGTTGGGTGAGAAAACGAGGAAGCAGTGCGAGCGTCCTCGCTCCCTAGATATTAACTTTGTGGCGAATTCGACTTTTTAACCAAGACGAGCATGGCTCAATTTTGTTGAGATCCAGTGAATCCGGTGGTAAGTACAACCGTAGTCAAGAATTAAAGATTTGACCGCGTAGGGGCGGGTTCGAGTTCACCTTTGATACCCACAAACAATCTACAAAAACCCGCACCGACCCCATCGGGCGGGGGGGGTTAAGAAGATTAATGGTGGGGTGGGGCGGGTTTTTCACGATTTGGTGTTGGGAGCAGAAATTATTATGGAAACCCGCTCCTACAATTGGGATAATTAGGAGGATAAATTCATCATTCCCTAATATATAAACGGAGTAATCTCCCCAGCTTTAACATTTAAAATTTGAGTATGTTTTAACCATTGAGCATCAAAAGCCCCTAAATGAGTCGTTGTAATTAAAGTTTGAAATCGGTCTTGAATCGCATCTAATAGTTGATTTTGTCGGTTTAGATCTAATTCTGCCAAAACATCATCTAAAAGCAGTAAAGGTGGCTCCCTCACGACTTCTTCAATTAGTTGTAATTCCGCTAATTTTAAGGCTAAAACTAATGTTCGTTGTTGACCAGATGAGCCATAACTTCGGGCTGGAGTTTGATTAATACTAAAAATCACATCATCTCGATGGGGCCCAACTAAGGAAATTCCTTGCTGTTTTTCAGGAATTGCCCTGGTTCTAATTTTATCAAAAAAAGCCTGTTGAATTTTTTCCGGTGGAATAGTTGATAAACTGTGATTTGGTAAATCTAAATTAACATTAGGTTGATAAATTATATCCAATAATTCCGTATTTCCACTAATAGATTCATGCCAAACTTTAGCCAGGGGTACTAAACGTTCTAAAACGCGATCGCGACGACGGATAACCCGAGTTCCAGCTACGGCTAATTGAACATTCCAAAGTTCTAATTCTTCTTGTTTATCGTGAATTTCTGAGGTTTCTGGGTTTTGTTTAATCTGTTTTAATAGGGCATTTCTTTGGCGTAAAACTTGATTATATTGTTGTAAAATATAAGCATAAATTGGTTCTAACTGTACCAATAAACGGTCTAACCAATGGCGTCGATATTCGGGACTACCCCGGACTAATTCTAAATCCAAACTAGAAAACTGCACTACATTTAATACACTCAAAAAATCTAAATGTCGGCGCAAGGATTCCCCATTTAAACAAACAGTTCTTCCCCCTTGAGAACGCAGGGTAATCCCTAAATCTAATGTCCCTAAATCCCGTTTTAAAGTAGCTGTAACCTGGGCGGTGGGTTGGGGATAAAAAATTAAATCCCGATCTCGACTCACCCGATGACTTTTGAGGGTAGAAAGTAACTCTACAGCTTCTAATAAATTAGATTTACCCTGGGCATTATTTCCTAATAAAATTGTTTTGGGAGCTTCAAATATAACTTTTTGATCGGTATAGTTGCGAAACTGTCGTAGATGTAATAATTTCAAATACATGGGAATAGGCAATGGGTAATAAGTAATTGGTAAAAAAATTAGATACAGCTAAAATATGATTACTCTGATTATAAAAATTAAAAAATAAATTAACATTACTCATTACCCATTCGTAATTCGTAATTCGTAATTCGTAATTCCTTTACCATACCATCTCATGGCGTTTTCAGTTGTTACCCAAGCCTAATTCAGTGCTACGATGCCCTAAACTAGATAAATCGGTGAATTGGGGTTACATTGGAAGGGGGCAGGGATGAAAACCTGGATAAATCACTAATACAGACGTGCATAGCAGGAGCAACATCGCTTGTGCCCATAGCTCGTCTAACCCCCGATAACTGATTACTGATAACTGATTACTGATAAGAGGACAGTGCCATATTTAATTTGTAATCCCGACACAACCGGTGCCATGACCTTTAACCTACAGTTCGGTGTGAATACCATCGGACGGGGACGGGATAGCACCATTTGTTTAGCGGATGTGAGTCTTTCTCGTCATCACGCTCGCATTGATGTCAGCGAAGGAAAAAACACGATTACCGATATGCAGAGTAGTAATCATACCTTTGTGAATGAGGTAATGGTTGAACACGCGAATCTCAAATCTGGAGATTTAATTCGTTGTGGTCGTGTGGTGTTTAAATTTATGAATGTTTCCCTCACACCTTCTTTAAAATCGGAGGCTGAAAATTATCAAACATCGGTTATTCAGGAATTTGCTACCGATAACAGTTATACCATTATTCAAGATTTATTAGGAACTTCCCAAGCCAGAAATTCCGTTTTAAATATTCGACAACAAGATGCTAATTTAAGAATTGTTGACAAGTTAAAAATTTTATTAGAAGTTAGTAAAGAGTTATCTTCTCCTAATGAACTCAATAAACTTCTGGATAAAATTTTAGATTTATTATTTCAAATAATGAATCTGGATCGGGCAGCAATTTTGTTAGTTAATCCAAAAACCAATAATTTAGAAAATAAGGCGGTGAAATTTCGAGAAGAACCCCTGGCTGATGAACATTTTTATAGTAAAAAAATTACCAATATCGTCAGAGAAACGGGAAATGCCGTATTAATAGACAATGCTCAAGCTGATGAGCGATTTGAGGGGTCTGAGTCGATTCTCTGTCAAGCTATTCATGCCTCGATGTGTGCGCCCTTGAAGTTGCGGGATAGTGTAATTGGGGTTTTGTATGTCGATAATTTATCTTTATCTAATCTTTATTCTCCCGAAGATGTAGAATTTTTAGCAGCCTTAGCCAATCAAGCGGCGATCGCAATTGACAATGCTGAACTCTATAAAAAAATGCAGGAAGAAGCCGTAATTAGAAATAAATTAGAACGGTTTTTTCCGCCAGCCGTGAGTCGAAAACTGCGGGAAGAAGGAAAATTTGATGCCATTGTAGAAAGTGAAGTAACGGCTCTATTTTCTGATATTACTCGATTTACAGAAATGTCTTCTCGAATGCAGCCCCGTCAAGTGATTTCCATGTTAAATGAATATTTTAAACTGATGGTGGAGGAGATTGTTTTTCCCTTTGAAGGAAACCTTAGAAAAATACATTGGGGATGCGTTGGTTGCGGTTTGGGGTGCGCCCTATTCTCGCCATGATGATGTGGATCGGGCGGTGCGAGCAGCCATTGAAATGCAGTGGACGGTAGATCGGATGAATCAACGATGGAAACAGCGTTATGGAGAACCAATTTATATTCATATTGGACTGAATACCGGACAGGTGGCGGCGGGAAATATTGGGTCAGAAAAACTGATTCAATATACCCATATTGGGGATACCATGAATGTCGCCAGTCGCATTTGTTCAGCAGCTAATAAAAATGAAATTCTAATTTCTCAATCAACTTTTGATCAGTTAAAAGATCGGAGTTTGCCTTTAGAAAAAATACCTCCTGTTATTGTTAAAGGGAAAACCGAACCCCTGCAACTTTATCGTTTACATTGGCAAGAAGTTCAATCAACAGCCCTGTCTTTTTGAATCAAATAATTAAGAAACCCCTTCAGAAATTACTACGGTGGTTATAATCTGGCTCGTTTTAAGGCTTGCCAACTGGTATATCCTAATAATCCGGTTGCACCCATGGCATAGGCTAAACCACTCGGTATTCCTGAAAAGGCTAGGGCTAAACTTCCCACCCAAAGGGTGAGAGAATAGATAAATAATACCGTTCGGCGTTGGGATAAACCCGCTTCTAATAGTCGATGATGCAGGTGGCGTTTATCCGCAGCAAAGGGGGATTTGCCATGGCGAATTCGATCCAAAATCACCGCCGACATATCCAAAATCGGAACTGCTAAAATTAAATAGGGGAGAATAACCGAGGTCACGGCTGTTACTTTGACTAAACCAATCACCCCAACCCCAGCTAGGGTAAATCCCATAAAATAAGCCCCCCCATCCCCCATAAAAATCTGGGCGGGATTAAAGTTATACCTTAAAAATCCCAGGGCACTTCCGGCTAAAGCCGCTGCAATTAAGGCGGCGGCGGGTTGATTCATAAATAAACTGACAATCAACATCACCACGGCGGCAATGCCACAGACCCCCGCCGCCAGTCCGTCTAAACCATCAATCCAGTTAATCGCATTGGTCATTCCCACTAACCAAATAACCGTAATGGGTAAACTCAACCATCCAATTTGAACTAGACCCAAATTCGGAATCGTTAAAAAGTCAATGCGGACACCTACCCACCAAACCAAACTGGCTACACCGGTTTGTAACAGGAGGCGAGTTAAAGGGGATAGGTTAAATAAATCATCCGCCAGACCAATCAGAAAAAAAGCAATGCCCCCAAGGGTCACGCCCCAAATTTCATATTCATCCCGTGGGCTTAGGGGTTTTCCCGTGGCATCAATAAAGCCACCTAACCCCCAAACCAATAACAGAGCAATTAAGGCGCCAGCAAAGATGGAAACGCCACCTAAGCGCACCATCGGTTGTTGATGAACTTTTCGATCATTGGGTAAATCAACCCTTCCTGAATGGATGGCGATTTTTTTAACAATCGGGGTACTCCAGATCACAACTAGAGCGGAAATGATAAAAGCGATTAGGTGGTACAGATGGTGGGGCATCTGAGGTTACAGGTGCAATAGGTTCTTTGGCTGTCAGCCAGAGTTTACTACATTTAGGAGCCTTTCTGAAAAAAAGTTTTGGCCTAGGGTTGGGATGCTGGGGATTTAATCTATAGCGAGATTGCCTATTCCCTATTGCCTCTTGCTATAACAACCATCAACTATCAACCATCAATATTAGGCGATTGGCATCAAGGCACACATACCAAGGAAAGGGCTGATCTTTAATGGCGTCCCACTTTTCTTTAAAAACTTCTGCCTGTATATGGTAGTCCTGAAAGTTAGTCGGTGTGCAATTGAATTTGAGAAACAAGGTCATACGGTGGGGAGTTTCGCTGGTGGAGGCTAACCAACAGGGATAAATATTATCGCCCACCTTACCAGAAAAATCGGAATTTGTGGTGATTTTGATTTGGTGTGCGCGGATGCCAATATTAGTTAGGGAATTAGGAATCGCTTCTAGGACTTGTAAGGTCACCCCCCAATCAGTAGCAGTCACGGAATTAGCCCCCCGTATTACCGCCCGTGAGAAGTTTTTGCAGCCTGTAAGTTTTGCCACCCGCACGGTGTGGGGATGTTCAAAGATTTGATGCTTAGTCCCGGAGGCGATCGCCCGACCCCCAGACATAACCAGCAGGTTTCCCACACAGACGGTAGGCTTCCTCTAGGTTGTGGGTGACAAACAGGGTAATGCCCTGATAGGAACTAAGAGTGGCTAGGAGTTGTTGCTCCATTTGATTACGGAGATGGGTATCGAGGGCGGAGAAGGGCTCATCGAGCAAAAGCAATTCCGGCTCTATTGCTAAGGCCCTAGCTAGAGCTACCCGTTGTTGTTGTCCCCCGGAAATTTGGTGGGGGAAGCGATCGCCCAATCCCTGTAGTTTCACCAGGGCAAGCTGTTGAGTCACTTGTTGTTGGCGGAGGAGTTTAGGCAGGTGCTGTAGGCCAAAGGCAATATTTTGGGCCACGGTCAGGTGGGGAAACAGGGCATAGTTTTGAAACACCAAGCTGACCCGGCGTTGATCACAGGGTAGGTTAATCTGCCGATCAGCATCAAACAGCGTCCGTCCATTCAGGACAATCCGCCCCCTCGTCGGCGTTTCCACCCCCGCCAGACAGCGCAGGGTCATACTTTTCCCCGAACCTGAACCCCCAAGAATCCCCAAGGTTTCCTGCTGGGCAGTGAAGGCCACATTCAGTTTGAAGTTAGCTAATTGTTTTTCAATATCAACAAGTAAACAGTTATTATCAGTTATCGGTGAATGGTTATCAGTTATCAGTTGCTTATTATTTGTAGCCTGACTGTTAACTGTTAACTGTCCCCTCCTTGCTGCGGTGAAATTGACCACCATGAGGCCGGAGAGGGAGATGGACATGATGGCAACCGTCCACAGCCAGGCTTCCCGGAAATCCCCAGCTTCCACGGCAAAGTAGATGGCCATGGGCATGGTTTGAGTTTGTCCGGGAATATTCCCAGCCAGCATCAGGGTGGCGCCAAATTCCCCCAAAGCCCTAGCGAAAGACAGGGTTATCCCCGCTACCAGTCCGGGAGTCGCTAAGGGTAAGAGAATTTGCAGCAAAACCCGGACTTCGGAGGCTCCCAGGGTGCGGGCGACTTGCAGCAAACTACTATCGATTTGCTCAAAGGCTCCCAAGGCGGTTTTGTACATCAAAGGAAATGAAACCACAGTGGCGGTAATGACGGCTGCATACCAAGTGAAGACGATCGAGAAGTTTCCCCAAGATAGGAATTGACCGAGAAAGCCGTTTTTCCCAAAGAGTAGTAATAGCAAAAATCCCACCACGGTAGGCGGCAAAATCAAGGGGGCAATCAGCAGCCCCTCCATCAGAGATTTCCAGCGTCCTCGATAGCCCAACATTCCATAGGCTGCGGCGGTTTCCCAGAAAAAAAGTGGCGATCGTCGCTAGTCCCGCCGTTTTCAGGGAAATCCACAGGGGCGATAAATCGGTAGTCATAAGCCTTTAGATCTGCCTTAGTTGGCAATGCCAAAACCGTATTTTTTGAACACATCTTGGGCGAGGTTACTGCTCAAAAACTGTATGTAAGCCTTGGCAGATTCCTGATTCCGGCTGGCTTTCATTACAGCGATCGGATAGATGATCGGGGAGTGTAAATCCTTTGCGGCGGTGGCGACTTGTTTCACCTGCTGAGAGATTTTGGCATCGGTGAGGTAGACAATTCCCGCATCGGCATTGCCACTTTCTACGGCACTTAAAACATTACGAACTGAGTTGCCATAGACAAATTTGGGGCGCAATTCTGCCAAAATTCCTAACTTAGTAAAAATTTCTTCAGCATATTTCCCCGCCGGAACACTTCGGGGTTCTCCCATGGCAATTTTTCCTACATTAGAGTCGGTTAACTGTTCAAAACTGGTGATATTTAAGGCGGAATTATTCGGCACAATTAAAACCAAACTATTAGTTAAAAGTGGCCGCCGAGTATCGGTGAGAATCAAATCTTTGCTCTGGAGATTATCCATCTGTTGAGTGGCGGCGGAAATAAAAACATCCACCGGTGCGCCCTGCTCAATTTGTTGTTGTAAAAGCCCAGAGGCGGCGAAATTATATTTTAATTTCACCCCAGAATTAGCGGACTTAAATAGGGGATTAATTTCTTCTATGGCATTTTGTAAACTAGCAGCAGCCGCCGTTAATAAGGTAGTAGCTTGGGAGGTTACGGCTGGGGGAGGATTGGCAGAAGGGGAACAGGCTCCTACAGCCAAAAATACGGCAACAAATAAGCCGATTAAAAAATATAAAATACGTTTAGGCATGGCTATTAATTTTATTTATTTGTGAACAATAATTAAACATAAATGGCTTTTAATTTTGTTTAATTTGAATCATTTAATAGTTTAATTATTAATCAAAAAAAATAGGTGCAGGTTGGCTCTTAACTGACACCCCACACCTATCTTTATACCCTTAAAATTCCTGCATCAAGCAGTAGAACCAATAATCTCCTGAAATTGAATCATATCCATACGGGGATCAACATGACTCACCTTCACCTCAAACTGTTCTCCAACTTCTACAGAACGACTAAATCGCATCGGTAACTCTAAGGCTAACTCCTCTAAAAAGACTAACCCCAAATTGGCATCTTCCCGCAGCCATCGCAACATTGTGGCTTGCCAAATTTCATCGCTATTCCGACGCAAAAATTCCAAACTCCAATAACGATTCGTTTCCCGTTCCACTTTGGACGCTTCCTTCACCGCCGGCCCTAAACTCATCACAATCGCCTGCATATCTTCCAGGGAAAAGGGAGAGGTTTCACCTCGCAGATGGGCTTTAATTTGAAAATGAGCCAATAAATCACTATAACGACGAATCGGCGACGTCACCTGGGTATAAGTCTCTAAAGCCAAACTCGCATGGCGCGAAGGAGTCAAACCCACCTCACTCCGAGGCATATAACGCCGCATAGTACAAGCTCTCACCGCCCCTGGTGGTAGTTGCATCAACTCCTCCTCCGGTGGTAATTCCGGTTGGGGTTGACTACGATAAGGTAAGAGTAAATTATGGGTTTGACCATAACGAGCCGCCACTTCCCCCGTTAAAATCATCATTTCCGCCACCATTTGGCGAGACGGAGAATCCTCTAATACCGTAATACTGACTTCTTCCCCGTTCACCTTAATCACCGACTCGGGCATATAAATACTAATTGCCCCGTTCGCATTTCGCCATTCCTTCCGGCGTTTAGCCCACATTGACAAAGCATCAATTTCCGGTTCCCCCTGGATGCCAATTTGCAACATCTCATCTACATCATCGTAAGTGAGGCGATAGGTCGGTTTAATATTACTGACATGAATACTATAATCCTTTACCCCACCCGTTTCATCCAAAATCACACCAAAACTCAAAGCACAACAGATCTGGCCTTGAATTAGGCTCATTGGGCCAGTTGCTAATTCCGAGGGGAACATCGGAATCATTCCGGTAGGGAGATAAACCGTTGTTGTTCGGCGACGGGCTTCTAAGTCCAGTTCATCTCCAGGAGAAATCAAACGGGTTGGATCAGCAATATGAATCCAAATCCGTCTTCGTCCATCCTCCAAAATCTCTAAACTCAAACCATCATCAATCTCACGGGTACTCTCATCATCAATCGTATAGACTTTAAGATGAGTCAGATCTAAGCGATCAGAATCCGGATCAGGCGGGGGAGAATCCAAGCAACATCGAGCCACTTCAAGCACTTGAGTTGAAAATTGGGTGGGAATTTGACTCCGACGTAGGGATAGGTTTTCATGCAGACCCCAGATCCCTAAGTCTACTAACAATTGCAATGCAGCTTGGGGCGTTTGAGAACGTTCCAAGGTTGCCAAAGTTTCTAAAGCAGGTGCAACATGGGAAGCTTCTTCTCCATACAGCGCCAAACGCTCCAACGCATCCAAACGGTTGCGATCACTATTTTGCCATTCTACCACGACCCCCGCTAGTCTCTTTTGTACTCGCAGCCAATATTCTTGAACGTCCCGTTGTTTTTGTTCTTCAACGTCCTGTTGATGTTTGATTTCTGCAACTTGTCCAGGAGAGCGGGGTTCGTAGCGTTCACCCTT
>CP136572.1:80000-1382500 GCA_035193785.1 Planktothrix sp. GU0601_MAG3
TCGTTACGCCTTTCGTGCGGGTCGGAACTTACCCGACAAGGAATTTCGCTACCTTAGGACCGTTATAGTTACGGCCGCCGTTCACCGGGGCTTCAGTCATCAGCTTCAGATTGCTCCTGACCGACTTCCTTAACCTTCCGGCACTGGGCAGGCGTCAGCCCCCATACTTCCTCTTACGAGTTGGCGGAGACCTGTGTTTTTGGTAAACAGTCGCCTGGGCCTCTTCACTGCGGCTTACTTGCGTAAGCACTCCTTCTCCCGAAGTTACGGAGCCATTTTGCCGAGTTCCTTAGAGAGAGTTATCTCGCGCCCCTGAGTTTTCTCAACCTCCCTACCTGTGTCGGTTTCGGGTACAGGCGTTGGTAAATTAACGGTTTTAGGGCTTTTCTTGGAAGCTTGATGCTCTCTACTTCCCCTTCGTAAAGGGTCGGACTCCCGCCTTAGCTCAGTCTGTTTTCTCCAGACCTCATCACCTTGTACGGTTGCACCGGTAACCATCATCCGGCTAGCACACACCTTCTCCGTTCCCCTGACCAATTTACCCACGGTACGGGATTTTTCGCCCGTTGTCCATCGACTACGCTCTTCAGCCTCGCCTTAGGCCCTGACTCACCCTCCGCGGACGAGCCGTGCGGAGGAACCCTTAGGGTTTCGGGGTGTAGGATTCTCACCTACATTTTCGCTACTCAAGCCGACATTCTCACTTCTGGTTCGTCCACACCTGCTTCCGCTAGTGCTTCTCCCTACGCCAGAACGCTCCCCTACCAATACAATAAATCATATTCCACAGCTTCGGTACACCACTTAGCCCCGTTCATTTTCGGCGCAGGAACGCTTGACCAGTGAGCTATTACGCACTCTTTTAAGGTTGGCTGCTTCTAGGCAAACCTCCTGGTTGTCACGGCATTCCCACCTCCTTTCTCACTTAGTGGTGATTTGGGGACCTTAGCTGGTGGTCTGGGCTGTTTCCCTCTTGACGATGGAGCTTATCCCCCACCGTCTGACTGGTTGCTCTTCCTCTGGGTATTCAGAGTTTGTCTCGATTTGGTACCGCTCTCGCAGCCCGCACCGAAACAGTGCTTTACCCCCCAGATTTTTCCGCAACCGCTGTGCCTCAACACATTTCGGGGAGAACCAGCTAGCTCCGGGTTCGATTGGCATTTCACCCCTAACCACACCTCATCCGCCGATTTTTCAACATCGGTCGGTTCGGACCTTCAATTGGTTTTACCCAAGCTTCATCCTGGACATGGTTAGATCACCCGGGTTCGGGTCTAAAAACAATGACTACTTCGCCCTCTTCAGACTCGCTTTCGCTTGGGCTGCGACATTTTCTGTCTTAACCTGCCATTGCCTTTAACTCGCCGGCTCATGCTTCAACAGGCACGCGGTCATCCGTTTAATCGGACTCCCACTGCTTGTAAGCTGACGGTTTCAGGTTCTATTTCACTCCCCTTCCGGGGTTCTTTTCACCTTTCCCTCACGGTACTGTTTCTCTATCGGTCACACAGGAGTATTTAGCCTTACCTCGTGGTCGAGGCGGATTCACACGGACTTTCACGGGCTCCGTGCTACTCGGGATTCAGCTAGGCTCTTTGAGTTTTCGACTACGGGACTTTCACCCTCTCTGGTGCAGGTTTCATCTGCTTTGTCTAACTCTCTAAGTCCAGTGTCGCTGTCCCACTACCCCAACAGGTAAACCTGTTGGTTTAGGCTGTTTCCCTTTCGCTCACCACTACTCGGGAAATCGCTTTTGCTTTCTTTTCCTCGGGCTACTAAGATGTTTCAGTTCGCCCGGTTCGCTCATGCCCACCTATTTGATTCAGTGGGCTGTTTTTGGGTTGCCCCATTCGGACACCTCCGGCTCATTGCTCGCTTCCAGCTCCCCGGAGTTTATCGTCGGTCGCCACGTCCTTCTTCGCCTCTGTGTGCCAAGGTTTCCACCGTCAGCCCTTTCTATCTTGACCACTTTCTCTTTTTTAGAGAATTTCTGTTCGTTTCCGAACTCCTGAACACCAGAACTTTTCCGGGTTTCTTATTCCCGGTTTCTGGTTTCATTTTTTGATCCCTTCTGATTCTTCTATGCAGTTTTCAAGGTTCTGGCTGGAACTTTTTCCAGCATTTACTCTTTCTTGACGGAAAGCTGTAGTGCTGATTTGTTCTAGGAATATTTTCAGTGGAGGTAAGCGGACTCGAACCGCTGACATCTGCCTTGCAAAGGCAGCGCTCTACCAACTGAGCTATACCCCCACATTGTTTAGGTGGGCCATCCTGGACTTGAACCAGGGACCTCACCCTTATCAGGGGTGCGCTCTAACCACCTGAGCTAATAGCCCTTTTTCCGAACTTGAGATACGTTTGAAAGTCTCTTTTTTTTCCTAGCACGACCTTGGGATGACTTTTGAGGGTGTTATGTTTTGGATTGAACACTCGACTCAAAAGTAGGTCTCCCTAAAAGGAGGTGATCCAGCCACACCTTCCGGTACGGCTACCTTGTTACGACTTCACCCCAGTCATCAACCCCGCCTTCGGCACCCTCCCCCCCCGAAAGGGTTAGAGTAATGACTTCGGGCGTGGCTCACTTCCATGGTGTGACGGGCGGTGTGTACAAGGCCCGGGAACGGATTCACCGCAGTATGCTGACCTGCGATTACTAGCGATTCCTCCTTCATGCAGGCGAGTTGCAGCCTGCAATCTGAACTGTGCCAGGGTTTAAGAGGTTCGCTCTCCCTCGCGGGTTGGCTGCTCTCTGTCCCTCGCATTGTAGTACGTGTGTCGCCCAGGACGTAAGGGCCATGCTGACTTGACGTCATCCTCACCTTCCTCCGGTTTGTCACCGGCAGTCTCGCTAGAGTTCCCAACTTAATGATGGCAACTAACGACGAGGGTTGCGCTCGTTGCGGGACTTAACCCAACATCTCACGACACGAGCTGACGACAGCCATGCAGCACCTGTCTTCTGGTTCCTTTCGGCACTCTCCCCTTTCAAGGAGATTCCAGAGATGTCAAGTCCTGGTAAGGTTCTTCGCGTTGCATCGAATTAAACCACATACTCCACCGCTTGTGCGGGCCCCCGTCAATTCCTTTGAGTTTCACACTTGCGTGCGTACTCCCCAGGCGGGAAACTTAACGCGTTAGCTTCGGCACGGCCCGGGTCGATACAGGCCACACCTAGTTTCCATCGTTTACCGCTAGGACTACTGGGGTATCTAATCCCATTCGCTCCCCTAGCTTTCGTCCCTCAGTGTCAGTTATAGCCCAGCAGAGCGCCTTCGCCACCGGTGTTCTTCCTGATCTCTACGCATTTCACCGCTACACCAGGAATTCCCTCTGCCCCTACTACACTCTAGTCTTCCAGTTTCCACTGCCTTTACGAAGTTAAGCCTCGCTCTTTAACAGCAGACTTGATTGACTACCTACGGACTCTTTACGCCCAATCATTCCGGATAACGCTTGCATCCCCCGTATTACCGCGGCTGCTGGCACGGAGTTAGCCGATGCTTTTTCCTCAGGTACCGTCATTGAGTTCTTCCCTGAGAAAAGGGGTTGACAATCCAAGAACCTTCCTCCCCCACGCGGTCTTGCTCCGTCAGGCTTTCGCCCATTGCGGAAAATTCCCCACTGCTGCCTCCCGTAGGAGTCTGGGCCGTGTCTCAGTCCCAGTGTGGCTGATCATCCTCTCAGACCAGCTACTGATCGTCGCCTTGGTAAGCCTTTACCCTACCAACTAGCTAATCAGACGCAAGCCCCTCTCTAGGCGATAAATCTTTTACCTTTCGGCTCATCCGGGTTTAGCAGTCGTTTCCAACTGTTGTCCCCGTCCTAGAGGCAGGTTCTTACGTGTTACTCACCCGTCCGCCACTAAATCCCGAAGGATTCCGTTCGACTTGCATGTGTTAAGCAGACCGCCAGCGTTCATCCTGAGCCAGGATCAAACTCTCCATTTTGAAGAATCTGTTAGCTCTTCTCTTGACTAATTAGATTAGTCATGTTATTTTTGAGTCATCAACTTTACAGTTGACTCCTCTGTTAGTTTTTTGACTAGGAGTTTGTAAATTCGACTTTCAAACGTATTCTTTTTTCTAGGTTCGGGACGCTCTCGTCGCTTTCGTTTCTCGAGCGCATTTACTAATATATCTAACCTCCACGGTCTTGTCAACCCTTTTTCTGATCTTTTTTTGATTTTTTTCCAAATCCTTCCCTAGTAAGGGTTCCAGCTAGGTTTGGTTGGGCAAGCCCAAGAAAAAAACTGGACGCGCAACAAAATTCTGCAAAAAATTATTGGACATGGAGCGATAGGGATTTTGAGCCAAGTTACGACTTTTTAGCCTACAGAAAATTGGAGTTTTCCCTTAGACATAGCACTACGCATTAAAGTTAGGACACTTCTAAAGCCAGCAAACTCATTCACTGCTTACCTTTCCCTGCTTACCTTTCCCTGCTTACCTTTCCCTGTTCCCTGTTCCCTGTTCCCTGCTCCCTGTTCCCTGTTCCCTGCTCCCTGTTCCCTGTTCCCTGTTCCCTGTTCCCTGTTCCCTAGTGCGTAGCGCTATAGAGGGACTAAACAGGCATAAAGTTGAGTTCAGTCGAAATCAGGTGAAAAAAAGGGGCTCTGTAAACACAGAAACCCCATCGTCTTAATTTAGATTGTGAAATTACTTATTAATAAACAGCACCTTGAGATCCGGTGAGATCAATCGGTTTCATGAAGTACAGGCTGATTAACTGCCATCCGTTGGATAGATAATAGGGCAGTTTTTGGAAGAACTGAACCAGTTTAGGACTGCCGGAATTGGTGATGGCGGTCAACTTTTGGTTATTCTGGACACAAACATCCAATCGGTTATAGAACTCAGGATTACTCACATCCAGCATCACGGGGAAAACACGACCGGCGGTTTGATTGGTTTTCTCAATGACGTGAATATCATAATCCCGGGCATTCAAACCGAGACAGGAGTAGAAGTCCGACCGTTGTAGATCGTTTAAATACATCGTTGCAAACACAGATAATAAGAAGAAACGACACCAGAGTTTCGCCTTCCAATCATTCAGCATTTGAGGTTGGGATTGCATAATGGCATCGAAGAAGTCGCCATGACGGTTTTCATCCTGACACCAATTTTCAAAGAAGCGGAAAATCGGGTAAATCCGGTTTTCGGGATGCGCTTCTAAATGGCGATAAATGGTGATATAGCGCCAGTACCCAATTTTTTCGGACAAATAGGTGGCGTAGAAAATAAATTTCGGTTTAAAAAACGTGTATTGATGGTTTTTGGTCAAAAATCCTAAGTCTAAGGAGAGATTAAAATCCGACATCGCTTTATTGAGAAAACCCGCATGACGGGCTTCATCTCGGGACATCAATTCAAAACACTCTGCCAAAACCGGGCTTTTTCCCTTGAGACGACGGCTCAGTTCTTTATAGAGCAGGAAACCTGAAAACTCGGCGGTGCAGGAACGCTCTAAAAATTCAATGAACAAACCACGAGTATCCCCATCAATATGATCCCAGGATTGGTCAAATTGTGCGTCCCGGACAAAGTGATGGCGGTTGTAGTCTACACGAAACTCTTCCAAAATGGCTAAGAGTTCTTCCTCGTTGACGGAGATATCCATTTTCTCCATTTCCTCAAAATCCGTCGTGTAGAAACGAGGCGTGAGGATGGTTTCTTTGGCTGGGCTTTTTACCCCGGGTCGGATTTCGTCAAAAGCGGGTTTTGTCAGGGAATCTACCATGTCTGTTGGATCTCTTTACTTATTGCAGTGTGTTTTAAAGTCAGGAGTTCGCGGGACACTTCGCCCGTCACCCCGCTTGAGGTTAGGCTTAATTTTGAATTAGCTTAAAATTGCCATGTCATACAGTCTAGCAACCTATATACCCAAAAAAGAGGTTGTTGGCGTTAAGAATTGCAACAAAATCCGGTATTGCTTGACAATTGACCAGGAATAGTCGGTTGATTTTCCCTCTACAAATGCTTTTGTCTGCTTCTGACAATCGAGGCCCAAGATCTGCTAAATTGGATGGATGAACTATACTCAAAAATCGCTCAATTCCCATTGTCTAAATGATCCCCTGGATCACGGAATTGTTTTGTCCTTCCCATAGGTAACGGATGCCAGCAACATTCATCCATCAATTTAGTAGCGGTTTTACACTGTTTCTCAGCCTACTGGTAGAAGCGATCCCGTTTCTGATGTTAGGGGTTTTGTTTTCCAGTGTGCTGTTGTGGTTTGTCGATGAACGGAAACTTTTGTCTTATATTCCTCCCCATCCCCTGTTAGGGGCATTTGCGGGCAGTTTAGTCGGGTTTCTGTTTCCTGTGTGCGAATGTGGTAATGTTCCGGTGGCCCGGCGGTTAATTTTGCAGGGAGTTCCCTCATCGGTGGCAATTGGCTTTTTATTCGCTGCCCCCACTATTAACCCGATTGTGATCTGGTCAACCTGGGTTGCCTTCCGAGATCAGCCGGAAATCGTGGTTTTACGGGTTTTATTTTCCTTAACTATTGCCACGACTTTAGGCTGGTTATTTAGTGTCCAGAAGGACTTAAGACCCCTAGTTTCAACCTGTGATCGCCCGGGCGTTACCTATTGTTGACCTACCTCAACCGCCAGAGTCTGAGGTTGCGGTTTCCCCCCTACTCCAGTCGGGAACCTATTTTTTGGGGGAGTCGGCGCAACCCACTCGCCTTGAGTCCCTTCCCGCTTGGAAAACTCAAAATCTGCTCAAGACCAAAAAAAAGGCATCTGTTAGTCTTAAACCCGCCCTTCCTTTTTGGAAAACAATATTTTTCACCCCGACCAAAGAGCGTTGGGATTCCATGTTGGAAAATATGGTGCAGGAATTTCGAGAATTAGGGGGAGTATTAGTATTAGGAAGTTTTATCGCTGCTTTGATCCAAGTCGCAGTTCCCAGGGAATTTATTCTGAATTTAGGTCAAAGTCCCGTCACATCTATTCTGGCAATGTTATTGTTAGCGGGAGTGGTTTCTATTTGTTCAACGGTTGATTCCTTTTTTGCCCTATCTTTTTCCTCGGCATTTACCAGTGGATCGCTATTAGCATTTTTAGTATTTGGGCCGATGATTGATATTAAAACCGTGGGATTAATGCTATCGGTTTTTAAAGCTAGGGCGGTTTTTTATATGGTGATTCTTGCTTTTCAATTAACCTTTTTATTCACTCTGGTTGTTAACTTAAATTTCAGTTGATTTGGCTTTGGAGTTCCACCCAATATGACGCACCTGACTCAAGGATTGACCCGCTTCTACCATAGATTTTCCCCAGGTTTAGAAAACCCTTGGTTAGATGTAGTTGCCCTGTTCGTTTGGGGAATTTTATTATTAAAATATTGGATTAGTGGAAAACTCTACATTCTCATCCATCCTAACTATTTTGGCCTGTCGATTGTTACGGGGATTCTACTATTGATTTTAGGAGGATTAAAAGCTAAACAAATTATTCAACAAAGCTCCGTAAGTTCCTCTGCTCCTGTACAACATATCAGCTTATTTCCTAAGGGCTGGGGTAGTTTATTATTAATCATAACCGCCTGTTTGGGATTATTTATTACTCCCCAAACCTTCGGGGCGCAAGCAGCATTAAAACGAGGTTTAACTGAATCTTTACCCATAACTCGCGCTCAACCCCAGAAGTTTAGAAACCGCAATTCAACCCGAAAATCGCTCTTTAATTGAATGGGTGAGATTACTTAATGTTAATCCTGAACCCGATGCTTATACAGATCAAAAAGCAAAAATTATCGGGTTTGTAATCTACCCTCCCAATTTACCGGAAAATTATATTTGGTTAGGAAGATTTGTTCTGACCTGTTGTGCGGCGGACGCTTATCCCGTAGGACTTCCGGTTTTGCTTCCCGAAGGAAAATCAAGAGAATTATATCCTCAAGATACTTGGTTAGAAATTGAAGGAACAATGTTTACCGAAACCTTTAATAACCAACGGAAATTAACTCTTAAAGCCCAAACAGTTAAAGCTATTCTCCCACCTAAAAATCCCTACGATTATTAAACCGTAGTAAGCCCTTCAGGGCTGATTATCCTCAATCCTATGAACAATACTCTCTCAAAGTTTAAACAATTAAAATGGGTTCAACCCTTAGATCAAGCCGCTTGGATTTTAATGGCGGTTTTAACAGTATTAATCGGAATTGTTTTATTAACAGGCGATCGCACCACTCCCCAAGTTAGGGAATTTACCTGGCAAAATAAACAAATTGGTGCAGAAGATATGGGATTTTTACTTAATTTTAATCGTCCCATGAATCGAGAAAGTGTGGAAAAAAACCTGCAAATTGATCCACCTTTACCTGGTAAAATCAGTTGGGCGGGACGACGCATGGCTTATACTTTATCGGAACCTGTCCCCTATGGAACCCCCTTTAGTGTGCAGTTAAAGGGAGCTAGAGATCATTTATATGGTGATAAACCAGGAACATTAATTCAACCCTTTAATGGCTTTTTTAGAAGTCGCGATCGCGCCTTTGCTTATATTGGAGTTCAGGACAATCAAGAAGGAAGATTAGTTTTAGTTAATCTGAGTGAAAAAGAACCTAAACCGATTATTTTAACGCCTGAAAGTTTAGTTGTTTTAGATTTTAAACCCTATCCTAAAGGCGATAAAATCCTGTTTTCTGCTATTAATAAAACCGAACAAAAACAAGGAACAATTTCCCCTGAATTATATACTATTACCACGGGAATAAATCCTCAATCTCCAGGAGAAGATACTGAAACTGTGGAATCAGTAGGAAAAATTGAAAAGATTTTAGATGCTAAATATTATCGCAATTTAAAATTTGATTTATCCCCGGACGGTAACATAATTGTTGTGCAACGGGTAAGTCAAACTAATCCTAATGATGCGAGTCCTTGGTTTATTGAAAACGGAAAATCTCCTAAACCCTTAAATATCCAGGGTGGAGACTTTTTAATTGCCCCGGATAGTCAATCTTTGGTTATTGCTCAAGGGCCAGATTTAACCACAATTTTACCTCTAAAACCCGATGCAAAACCCCTAGAATTTTTACCGAAATTTGGTCGAGTTTTAGGATTTGCCCATGATGGTAGTGCGGCGGCGATGTTGAAATTTAATCCCGATGGGACGCGATCGCTATTTATAGTTAATAACCAAGGACAAGAACTTGAACTTTATCGCACCCCACCTTTTGGGAATATCATTAGTGCCGAATTTGACCCCAGTAATAGCCTGTTATATTGTTTAATTACCGAAGTTTTGGATAATCCCGAAGTCTATAAAGAACAGCCTTATATTGTGGCAATTGATATCAAAACCAAACAAGTTGTTCCCTTTGTGATTTTACCGAATCAACAAGAAATTAATATCAGTTTGTCTCCCGATGGATTAGCCTTACTGTTTGATCAAACTGTTATTGAAATAGGGGAATCAGATAATCTGAATCAATCCACAAAAACCCAAGGAGGAGATAGAATTAAAACCAGTCGGATCTGGATTTTACCCGTAATAATAGATACGCCCACCGATGGTTCTAAACCTCAAGTTAAACCCGAAGAATTGCCCTTTTTTGGTTTCCATCCCCAATGGCTACCCTAAAATAGTAGTAAGCCCTTTAGGGCTAAGAGAGTCCTAAAGGACTCACTACGAAATTAACTAATGAGTGTAAAAATATGAGAGTCAAGTTTAATATTGTCCGCCAAAGCCCTAATACCTCAAAAGAGGTGCAAAGTTATTTCCTCGATGTTGAACCAGGAAATACTATTTTGGACTGTCTTAACCGAATTAAATGGGAACAAGACGGGACTTTAGCCTTTAGAAAAAACTGTCGTAATACCATTTGTGGCAGTTGTTTCCATGGGAATTAATGGCCGTTCTGCCTTAGCTTGTAAGGAAAATATTGGTAGTGAAGTCGCCCGTTTACAAAAAATTGCCGCGGCGAACTCCGCACAAATCCCATCGAATGATATCCCAGAAATGACTATTGCCCCGATGGGGAATTTTCCTGTGATTAAAGATTTGGTGGTGGACATGAACCGTTTTTGGGACAACTTGCAAACCGTTGAACCCTATATTAGTACCGCAGGTCGGGCTATTCCTGAACGGGAATTTCTGCAAACCCCGGAAGAACGGGCTAAACTTGACCAAATGGGCAATTGTATCCTCTGTGGAGCTTGTTATTCCGAATGTAACGCCGTAGAAGTTAACCCCGATTTTGTCGGGCCCCACGCCCTGGCTAAAGCCCAAAGGATGGTGGCTGACTCCCGGGACGCCAAAACCGAACAACGCTTAGAACACTATAGCGAAGGAACTAACGGGGTTTGGGGCTGTACCCGTTGCTTTAACTGTAATTCCGTTTGTCCGATGGAGGTGGCCCCCATGGATCAAATTACCAAAATTAAACATGAAATTCTCGAACGCAAAGATGCCAGCGCCAGCCGTCCCATCCGCCACCGGAAGGTTTTAGTGGAATTGGTCAAACAAGGAGGTTGGGTAGATGAACGCAAATTTGCTGTAATGGTAGTTGGGAATTATTTCCGTGATCTCAAGGGGTTACTCAGCTTAGGGCCCGTAGGAATGCGGGTGATCACCCGGGGTAAGTTTCCCTTGACTTTTGAACCCTCCCAAGGGACAAAAACCGTGCGATCGCTAATTCAATCTATTCAAGACTTAGAAAAACAACCATGACTTCTTCCACACCTTCTACTCCAACGCCATCCAACCCCCAACCCGAACCCGCCATGGGTTGGACTCGTTATGCTGAACAAATTAATGGCCGTTTTGCGATGTTGGGATTTGTTCTATTAATTGTATTAGAATTTTTTACCCATCAAGATTTATTCACCTGGTTGGGTTTACGTTAGGTTTTGTAGAGGCGTTTTATATAACGTCTCTACGGATTTAATGACCTCATATTCAAAACAATTCTTTTTGTTATAAACCTAGAAATCAAATCAACGAACTTTCAATACCTTAACAATATCCCCCGGATTAATTTGAGATTGACCAATAGGTAAAACCGCTAACCCGGTTGTTTGTGCCAAATTAATTAAATTGCCAGAAATTTGACTTCCGGGTGCTAATTGAAATTCATATTCCCCATCCACTAAACATAATTGACCCCATACATAAATTTCCCGTTTTCCTCCTGCTTTTAACTCTTGACGCGATCGCGCCTTAATAAATTCTGGCCCCCAAAATTGAGATAATAACCCCGATTGTTTTTTAATTGCAGGTTGAACAAACCGCCAGAAAGTTACCAAAGCTGAAACTGGATTTCCGGGTAAACCAAAATATAAACAATTCGGGAATTTGGCTACTGTCAAAGGTTTTCCAGGTTTAATTGCAACAGATTGAATATGAATTGTTCCACCCAATTCCGTTAAAATTTCCTCAACATAATCATAATCCCCAACAGAAACCCCCCCGGTTGAGATCACAATATCGGCTGTTTCTATCGCTTGAGAAATAGCCTTTTTTAACACCTCCGGTCGATCAGGAATTATCCCCAATGCGATCGGTTTTCCGCCCCTAAATTCCTAACCGCCGTTGCCAAAGCATACTGATTAGAGTCTACTAATTGTCCCCGTTGTAAAGGGGTATCGGGGGTGACTAATTCATCCCCCGTTGATAATAACGCCACCCGCAAGCGCCGATAAACTGGAACCTGGGTACATTGTGCCGCCGCTAATACCGCAATCTCCGCAGCATCCAGAGGAATGCCAGGAGTAAGCAGGGATTCTCCGGCTTGATAATATGATCCTTGATGTCTAATAAAAGCCTGGGGTTGGGGAGACGATAAAATTTTAACCTGATTTCCGTCCCGTTTTGTTTCCTCCTGAATCACAATAGTATCCGCACCCTTGGGAATACAAGATCCCGTAAAAATTCGGGCAGTTTGTCCCATTTGAATCGTAGATTTAGGAGTAGATCCAGCCGGGATTTCTTCAATAATTTCTAATAGTTTAGGACGGTCTATGGAAGCATCCGCAACATCTTGATATCGGACAGCATATCCATCCATTGCCGAATTATCCCAATGGGGAAAATCCAATGAACTGATAACTGATTTAGCCAAAATTCGACCAGAAACTTGAGTTATTGCCACCTTTTCTTGATCGCTTTCAGTATTCAGAGGTTGGACTAAATTTAATATTATTGATTCTGCTTGTTCTACGGTTAACATAATTTTTTATAGGATTAACTAAAGTTCACTATCTCCTTTTTCCAGCCCTTAGTGATACGGATCACAAAAAAAGAGGGAATTGATCATCATCCTGCCCAGATTAGTGTCACTGAAATTTATCATAACTTTAGCCATTATTAAGGGAGAATAAAATAAATACTAATTACAGCAATCTCTGAGTTTTAAGATTATAATTTATCAACCCCTCGCCTTACCGTAATATGACTATAATCAAACCAAACCGGACTAAAAGTATCATCCCCGATCCCGAGGATTGGATCACAGAGCATTATGTATTAGCGAGTTTTGCCAACACCCTAAGCACCCTAAAACAACTTTTAGGGGATGAAGACACTCAGACCGATCACAAAATTGCCTATAACCACGAAGGGGAATTAGTAATTGGAAACTGCAACCCGGAATCTGTTAAAAGAAAGCTACGGCGATGACCATTGGCAGTATGTTGAAAATTATCTGTCAGTGTGTGAGTGTTAGGGATTAGGTGATCATATCCAGATCTTTGTCCTTGTCAATATAAAAGGATAGATTGTTGAGCCTGATTATGATTGAAAATACAGGACTTACGCAGCTAGGCTATATTTAGATTAGCAGGAGCTACGGATACTGGATTGTTGATGTAAAGAAAACTGATAAAGGTGCATCCCTGGGTTTATATTCGTTGTTCTCTGGTTAGCTTAAATTAGAACTATCTGATCCCAACTTGTGCTAATGCCTGAAACAGAATTGAATTAATAAAACTCAGGGCTAAAGCTCCAATTATAGCACTCCAAAAGCCCCAACGTAAACGAAATCCCTCCACCAGTTTAGCTGCTAAGGCAAACATGGCAACGTTGAGAATAAATGAAACAAAAGATCCGGCAAAAATCAAAGTTGCTGGAGCTATAATTAATGCTAGAATTGGACGGATTAAAGCGTTAACAATTCCAAAAACCGCCGCCGAAATTAAAGCTTTTTTGAAATCCTCAATTTCAACTCCAGTAAATTGACTCAGTAAAGCAATCAAATATAAACTAACGGCTGTTACTAACCAAGCAATTAACAAACTAACTAACATTTTGGGAACTCCCATACTTTGGTAACGCCTGATTCTACCCCTAATTCATCACATTCTAAAGATAAACTTATAAAATCTTTATTTTTCCTTAATAAAATTTAAAAAAAATCGCCCCGTACCAGTCATTAGTCCGGGGTTAACCTTCAGAAATTAAACATTAAATCGGAATAACAGTACATCTCCTTCTTGGACAATATATTCTTTTCCTTCACTGCGAACTAATCCTTTTTCCTTCGCAGCATTCATCGAACCCGTCGCCACCAAATCCTTATAGGCTACCGTTTCCGCCCGAATAAATCCCCGTTCAAAATCAGAGTGAATCACTCCGGCGGCTTGGGGTGCAGACATTCCGGCTTTAATTGTCCAGGCGCGAGTTTCTTTCGGGCCAGTAGTTAAATAGGTGCGTAATCCCAATAATTCATAAGTGGCTTTAATTAAGGATTTTAAGCCTCCTTCTTTTACTCCTAAAGAGGCTAAAAAGTCGGTTCGTTCTTCTTCCGACAAATCCACTAATTCCGCTTCTACCTGTGCCGAAATAACTACTACTTGGGCATTATCTAATTTAGCAACTTCTCTAACTTTTTCAACCTGTTTATTTCCCGTTGCTAAGTCATCTTCTGAGACATTTGTTGCATAAATTACTGGTTTTTGGGTGACTAAACCTAAGCCTTTCACCGCTTCTAATTCTTCTTCAGTTAATACTGCTTGGCGGGCGGGTTTTCCTTCATTTAATAAAACCGCAATTTTTTCTAAACCATTTACTTCAATTTGGATTTCTTTATTAGTTCTAGCTTGTTTACGGGCGCGGTCGATGCGTCTTTCAACTTGAGATAAATCCGATAGGGCTAATTCTAAATTAATAATATCAATATCTCGCAAAGGATCAACAGAACCCGCAACGTGAATAATATCATCATTTTCAAAGCAGCGAACTACATGAACAATGGCATCCACTTCTCGAATATGGGATAAAAATTGATTCCCTAAACCCTCTCCTTGACTCGCACCTTTGACTAAACCAGCAATATCGACAAATTCCATCCGAGTCGGAACAATTTGTTGAGAATTGACGATTTTTGCTAACACATTCAACCGTTCATCAGGAACTGCGACAACGCCGACATTCGGTTCAATAGTACAAAAGGGAAAGTTAGCAGCAGTCGCCTTAGCATTGGCAACTAAAGCGTTAAATAATGTCGATTTACCAACGTTGGGGAGTCCAACAATTCCGGCTCTTAGCATGGGTTCGATGGTTGAGTTAAACGTTCAATAGAATACTTGATTTATTATTATAAACCTTCTGGGGACAAATTCAACAAATTTAATTTAAACCTTATTGGGATACAATCAATGTGGTGTGAGCGTCCTCGCTCGCCAGTTATCACCTAACAGTTTATAAACGCTCACAAAACATACTATATTTGAGTTAAAATATGGATAATTCTCTTAAAATCGCAGATTTGTTTTCGGGAATCGGTGGGTTAAGACTTGCTTTTGAAAAAGCAGATTATCAATGTGTTTATTCTTGCGAAAAAGATCCCGCTTGTCAATCGGTTTATTTTAACAATTTTGGAGAACAGCCAGAGGCAGATATTACTAAAATTGATTATAAGAATCTTCCTAAATTTGATGTATTAACCGCTGGATTTCCCTGTCAACCCTTTAGCATTTGTGGAAAACGCCAAGGGTTTCAAGATACCAGAGGAAACCCTATTTTTTCATATTTGTGAAATTATAGAAATCCATCATCCCCGGGTTGTTGTTTTAGAAAATGTTAAACATTTGTTACATCATAATCAGGGAAAAACTCTCAAGACTATTTTATATTCTTTAGAAGATTTGGGCTATGCTGTGGATTATAAATTATTGAATGCTAAAGACTTTGGACTTCCGCAAAATCGAGAGCGCGTAATTATTGTAGCTTGCAAAGATCAAAAATTTTCTTTCTCAAAATTGCCCCGGGTTTATCCTGTCCCGAAATTAAGGGATTTTTTAGATTACAAGGGAAAATTTGAATACTTAAACCCAGAAGAATATACGTTAATTGAGGGTTACAAACAGCAGTTATCGGGTCTAATTTTTGTGGGATATCGCAATAAGAATATCTGGAAAAAAGGGATTAGACCCAATACAGAACATTTATCTAGGGTACATCATCAACCGAATCGAATTTACTCCATTGATGGGGTACATCCCACTATTCCATCCCAGGAAACATCGGGACGTTTCTTTATTTATATTCCCGAAGAAAATCGAGTTCGTAAGTTAACTATCCAAGAATGTTATAGAATTATGGGGTTTCCTGATACGTTTAAATTGCATCCTAATTTGGGAGAATGTTATAAACAAATTGGTAATTCTGTTTGTATTCCTCTATTTCAAGAACTAGCAATACAAATTAGAGAGCAAATTTTTTGTGCTTTTGATCATCAGTATTTATCTGGAATTGGATCAATATACTGATTAATATTCTTTACCATGATCAATATAGCAAAAAAACAGATGTAGCTGTTTTAGATATGCGCTGAAGCGCAACAACGGTAATTATTTTATAGCTGGTATTCCAGATTTATCTCTTACCAATCAGGAGGTAAACCGTGTAATTCTAACATTTCTTCATCTTGTAATAATTCCTGAGTTGGACGCTCTACAACAATTTTTCCCTGAGCTAAAATCAAGGATCTATCGGTAGTTTTTTTAATCCAATTCAGATCATGGGAAGCAATTAATATTACTTCTAAGGGTAACTCAGATAATATTTGGGCTAATTTTTTGCGCCAAGCGGGATCTAAACCGTTTGTAGGTTCATCTAAGATTAAAATACTGGGTTCTAAGACTAAAATTGATGCTAATGCGGCTAGGCGTTTTTGTCCCCCTGACAATTCATGGGAGGAGCGATTTTCATAATAGATTAACCCGAATTGAGATAAAATCAATCGTGCTTTTTCTTTTGCTTCAATCGGAGACATTCCATAGTTAAGTAAACCAAACATCACATCTTCTAAAATAGTTGGCATAAATAACTGATCATCGGGATTTTGGAAAGCAAATCCTACCTGAAGACGAATATCAGAAAGATTTTCAGATTCTAAACTAACACCATTAATGAAAATCTTGCCTGATCTCGGTAATTTTAACCCGATTAAGTTTTCTAATAAGGTGCTTTTACCCGCACCTGTAGCCCCCATTAAAGCTACCCTTTCACCGGAATGTATGGTAAAAGATATATTTTGCAAGATCGGCTCTTGTCGGGCATATCCAAACACTAAATCTTGGACAACTAGGGTTTTTTCGGAAGAATTAATTTTTGACATAGGAAAAAAATGTTAATAAACCAGCGATAGTGATCACAATCATTAGGGCAAAATTATCTCTGGGTGTTGATTGAGATTCTACGGGTAATTTGCCTTGATAACCCCGCAAAATCATGGCATTATAAACCCGTTCAGCCCGATCTAAACTGCGTAAATAAAGGGAAACCAATCATGGCGGCACTCGTATAACGTAACCAACCGGAATAACCGGATAAACCTCGCAATTTTGCCGATTGTTGCATTTGACGAATTTCTGAGATTAAGATTTCTAAATATTGCCCAGTTAATAATATAATTTCCTGAAAGGTAGCCGGAAGTGGTAAACCTTTTAATGCAATTCCCAAACTATGGGGTGGTAATGTAATTAGAAAACTATTCATTATTAGTAAACATACCATGGAACGAGTTACCATAAAACTGGCTTTTTCGTATCCCATTGGTAGGGCTAATAATGAAAGTAAAATTAATTCTGCCCCTAACAATTTTGAGATAATTTTCAGGGGCGGTTTTAAAGTGATTACCCAAAAAAATGCGATCACGCTATAGTAGGCTAATGCCCACCATACGGATGTTTTGAGTAGGGCAATTCCGATGACAAGGACAAGAGAAACCCGTAATTTAAACGGGATAGAAAATTGAATCATGGTTGAATTATAACTGATTTGGTTTACCAATTTGGAGAATCCCAAAAGCAATACCAAAACAAATTATACTTCCGATAATTCCAGAAATGCTAGTGCCAATTTCCCCAAATCCTTTGATAGTATAATCAGCGAAAGGCGTGGGAATACTAAACCGCACATTTTCAGCCAATTCATCAAAACCGTGAATTTCTGCAACCTTTTCTAAACCATCTGGCCAAGCTGAGGCAAATAAGGATAATACTCCGGCAATTAATAATGTACCAATTACAGGAGTTAACCATTTATTTAATTGGGGTTGATCTCCGGGTAATAAATCGGGTCTAACTGTAATTAAATAAGTTAAAATTCCGGCGGTAATTAATCCTTCTCCAATCCCAATTAAACTATGAACTCCGATCATGGCAGGTAAAATTATGGCTGCCTTAGCTGTCCCTGATAAAATCAAACCTATGGAACAAGCGATCGCGGCGGCAATAACACTAATTCCCCCAGCAATACCCGCAGCTAAAGGCAAACGAAAACGAGAACCTCCTAATAATTGTTGGAGAATTTGTGTTACGATCCAACCTATCCAAACTCCCACAATTGCCATGTTAAAAATATTAGCTCCCAGGGCGGTAATTCCACCATCGGCAAATAAAAAAGCTTGAATCAATAAAACTGTCGCAATGGATACAGAAGCTGCCCAAGGATTTCCTAAAATTACCGCAGCTAAAGTTCCCCCTAAAAGATGTCCACTGGTGCCTCCAGCTACGGGAAAATTAATCATTTGGGCGGCAAAAATAAACGCGGTTGTTAACCCCATAACTGGCGCGTATCGTAATCCTACATTCTCGCGGGTACGCCCTAGACAAACTGCTAAAAATCCGGTGCTGGTAAGACTGGTAACAGTTGCTACTGCGGGAGAAATAAATCCATCGGGAATGTGCATAAACTAAGCCTTAGTCCTTGAATTGCTGTACTAATTAATTGATCAACATTAATAGTAAATACCTTTTTTTGATAATTGGCAATCCCCTCTAGGGGTATTGTCAGGAAAAAACAGCAACAAATATCATCTAACTCTTGTATGTACTGACTTTTCCATGAATAAAAACAAAATTTATGTTAGATGAGTGTATTTAGTAGATATATTGTAATATAGTAATATTTAGAGTTGAATTTTAGATTGTTAATATTTGCGCTTCAGCGCGACAACAACGGAGTTTTTTATTTAATGTTAGATCAGTTAGATCAATTTCAAACACCATTATTAACGGCTTTAAAAAATTGTGCCAATCAACCCGATACACCCTTTTATACCCCCGGACACAAACGGGGACAAGGGATTTCACCTTTGTTAACAGAACTTTTAGGAAATCAACTTTTTAAAGCCGATTTACCCGAATTACCTGAATTGGATAATTTATTTAATCCAGAAGGTGTAATTGCAGAAGCTCAAGACTTAGCTGCCGATGCTTTTGGGGCTGAAAAAACATGGTTTTTAGTTAATGGGTCAACCTCTGGAATTATTGCGGCTGTTTTAGCTATTTGTGGAACTGGAGATAAGATTTTAGTCCCTAGAAATGCTCATCAATCAGTGATTTCGGGGTTAATTTTATCCGGTGCGATCGCAATTTTCTTACCACCAGAATATAATCAAACCTGGGATTTAACCCATAGCATTACCCCGGAAAGCGTTGCTCAAACCTTAGAACAACATCCCGACACCAAAGCCGTATTAATAGTATATCCTACTTATCAAGGAATTTGTGGAAATATTACCGAAATTGCTAAAATTATCCATCAATATAATATTCCTTTAATTGTAGATGAAGCTCACGGAGCGCATTTTAATTTTCATCCAGACCTACCAACCCCAGCCCTAAAAGCAGGAGCAGATTTAACAATACAATCTACCCATAAAATATTGGGTTCCATGACACAATCTTCCATGCTCCATGTTCAGGGAAATCGGATTGATAGAGAGCGTCTATCTCAAACCTTACAATTTGTTGAATCCACCAGTCCCAATTATATATTATTGGCCTCCTTAGATGCGGCCCGTCAACAAATGGCAACCCAAGGCTATAATTTAATGAATCAAACAATATCCTTAGCAAAAATAGCCAGAAAAGAAATTAGCAAAATCAAAGGTTTATCTATTTTGGGAAATCCCGAATTACAACCCACATCAGGATGTGTTAACCTAGATATCACCCGTTTAACTATTAAAGTATCAAACTTAGGAATAAGTGGGTATGAAGCCGACGAAATTCTCCGTCAACAATTCCATGTCACCGCAGAAACTTCCTAGTCTCCATCACCTAACTTTTCTGCTCAGTTTGGGTAACACTGAAACCGATATTTCCCAACTGATTAACGGATTAAAGACCCTCTCCGTTGAACACCAACTCTCGGCGACCCACCATCCTCCCCTTGATTTCTCCCCGACAACCCACTACGCGCCTTCTAAACCCCCTTTTTCCTGTCGGGATGCTTTTTTTGCCCAAACAGAAAAACGTCCCCTTACGGACTGTGTGGGGTCGGTGAGTGCGGAAATTATTTGTCCCTACCCGCCCGGTATCCCCGTATTAATGCCTGGTGAAATTATCACCTCTGAGGCTCTAAAATTTTTGCAACAAGTTATAGCATTGGGTGGGAAAATAACAGGATGTAGTGATCCGAACCTGCAACAGCTTAAAATTGTTAAAGGTTAAATTAAAAACAGAGAACTATTTATTTATCCCCAACCTAATCATTAAAAGTCGAGATCTTACCCCCAATTAATTTGCAAAATGTCCAAACTTTGGCCTTATGTTACCCCTGGTATTCCCGATGATTTATTTGAACGGTTGCCCGGTATTCCTCTGAGTAAGCGAGAAGTCCGTTTATTATTAGTATCCTTGATGCGATTGCAACCCGACTCCATTGTATGGGATATTGGGGCTGGAACTGGAACAATTGCCGTGGAAACCGGGCTATTATGTCCCCAAGGTCGAATTATTGCCATTGAAAGGGATGAAGATGTGGTGAATTTAATTCGAGCCAATTGTCAACAGTTTGAACTGCAAAATGTTGATATAGTTGAAGGGAGTGCTCCCGAATGTTTACGAAGTATTTCCTATCTACCTCATCGAGTTTGTTTGGAGGGAGGAAAACCGATTAAAGCCATTCTGCATGAAGTTTGGAAATACTTACAACCTCAAGGGAGAATTGTAGCTACAGCATCTAATCTGGAAAGTCTTTATGCTATTTCTGAAGGGTTTGCTGAGTTACAAGTCCGCAACGTTGAGGTGGTTCAATCCGCCATTAACCGATTAGAAAAACGCGGAAATCATCAAACTTTTGAAGCCGTTAATCCTATGTTTATTTTAAGTGGTGAAAAAATAGATTAAATTTAAAATACGCTATAGATAACTACCCTAGCCCGTCTTAACTTCTGACTCCTAACACTATGCCTTCTTTCTCTCGCATTATCAGTGGAATTATTGGAATCATTTTAGCCTTGGGAATGCTCATTTTTGGAGGATGGTATTTTACCCTGGGATTAAGTTTAATTATTTATTTAGGTCAATTAGAGTATTTTCAATTAGTTCGAGCCAAAGGTATTGAACCAGCGGTTAAAACCACTTTATTTGTTAGTCAAGCCTTACTTTTGACCGCCGCATTTTCTCCTAGTTTAGTCGATGCGATGTTTGCCTTGGCCGGAACATTAGTCTGTTTTTATCTATTATTTAGACCTAAATTATCAAGCATTGCCGATATTAGTTCTTCAATTTTAGGTCTATTTTATGGGGGATATTTACCCAGTTATTGGGTACGCCTGCGAGTTGGACTTGAAACCCAATACTTTACTAGAAAAAGCCTTCGCCAGTCCCATTCCTTTTAATGAAAATTGGTCAATTTCTAATTTATCTTCAGGATTAACTGCTACCCTATTAGCTTTTAGTTGTATTTGGGCGGCGGATATTGGGGCTTATATTTTCGGCAAAACTTTTGGCCGGACTCGCCTCTCAGATATTAGTCCGAAAAAAACCGTTGAAGGGGCAATATTTGGGTTTTTAGGCAGTATTACAGTCGCCATATTGGGGTCTTGGTATTTACAATGGCCGGGGTTTCCTTGGGCGGGTTTAATCCTAGGATTATTAATTGGAATTTCCAGTTTATTAGGCGATTTAACCGAATCTTTAATGAAACGAGACGCCGGAGTCAAGGATTCCGGTCAACTAATTCCCGGTCATGGCGGAATTTTAGACCGCGCCGATAGTTATGTTTTTACCGCCCCTTTAGTCTATTATTTTATCACCTTATTTTTGCCCCTATTGTCAATCTAAAAAATCATCATCCCAGCTACCCAATTAGATTATATTATCTCCTATTATGTAGGGGCGGTTTAGAGACAAACTTTGTCAGTTATTAAAAGTATCTCCAAACCTGCCCATGCTCTATATTTAGCTGAGTATAGCATTTCTATTGATTAGAAATAAATGATAATAAAGAAACATCTCGATTTAGTTCATAAGTCACAGGTTTTTTATTCTTTTTAACCTTTCCTTGACTAACCGCTAAATTTAACCAATCTTGCATTTGAGAGAGTCTAACTTGTAATAACTCAGCCAAAGATTTGGCATCTTTTGGTTGTTCAAGTTGACAGATAATTAAGGGTAATACCGCCTCATAAATATTTTGAGAAGCAGGATAAACGGGTGTATCTTTCTGAATCTCGATATTTTCAGAAGTGGGTTTAACTTGATCTTGAATACTCGGGGATAGTGTTAAATCAATTTCTGGGTTATTAATGGTAGTTAAAGTATCCTGATCAATCGTAACTGCATCTATAATAAGTTCTTGTATAGGACGATTAAAAGGCATCTCAGGAAAGGGTTTTGCTCCTCGATGAATTAACTGTTGATTTCCGTCTGGTATTGTTCCTTGAATTCGCACAAATACCGGAACAGTTTTGATTTTTTTTAACGCTTCAATTGCACCCGCCCAAGTTCCTCCTTCATCTACAGAAGAACTAATAATTAACCCATAATCGGATAATCCATAAATATATTTATTCCGTCCCATGGCATTCCCAACATTAAATCCAGCATCAGGATCATAGGAAGAAATTAAGGTTAAATTTCCGCTTTTAATAAAGTTTCTATACTTGCTAGAAACCGCCGATTTTGCGAGACTATCTCCCAGGACTCCCACAACATTTCCCCCGGCATTTAAAGCCACTAACATCGCTGTTTGATCAACTCCTCTCGCCCCGCCTGAAATAATTTGTATTTCCTGTTCTGCACAAGTTTGAACAATATAATCAGTATAATTGAGTCCTTCTTCATCAACATCACGGGAAACCCAGCACCGCTAAACCACCTTGAGAAAGTAGTTCAAAATTACCCACACCATATAAAATTGCTGGGGCTAAATGTTGAAGTTTCTGTTTCAGACAGCGAGGATATTTAGGATCACTTCTTCCTAATATCCATAGCCCTTGACTTGTCCATTTTTCTACCGCTAAACTTAACAGCATCCCCCGTTCTAATAAGGCAATAATCCGGTTAGGATCAAGAGGAATAATCATTTCTAATAGCTGTTTTTTAGCAGTTTCTTCTAATAAGTTTTTTGGCGTTAATTGCTGTAACCGTAAACAATTGGCTAACGTATTATATTCACTTAAAGTTAACGGTTGGGGTTCGGTTTTGCGATTTTGACCAAAACTGGCACATAATAATAAAATTGCTTGGGTATCGGGGGGGAGTTGATGGTTCAGCATGGGGTTTAAATTTAACTAGATTGAGATAAAGAATTTAGAGCTAAAGCTAGGGGAAAGACTTGACCACTTCCTCCTTGACGTAATAGCGCGGTAATGATAGTTAATGTCCATCGAGAATCTACAAAATCATCGACTAAAAAAACAGCACCTTTTTGAATATTTTCCAGATCAATTTGAAATACACCATCTAAATTATGAGCTTGTTGATAACTATTACTCATCGTTTTTTGAGGTTGCGTCTGGCGAATTTTTTGGACTACTGGAAAAAAAGGTAAACCTAATTTTTGAGCTAATCTTTGAGCAAAATTCGGTACTAATTCAGAACGATTTAAGGAAGGAACACAAGTTACCCAAGTTGGCATCAGTTGGGGTTGCCATCGCTGAATCATTTCGATTACACCCTGAACTAAAACATCATCAAAATAACCGTTTTGATATTTTCCATTTTTAACCAGTTCTCCCCAACCTGCATCCCCCCAAAGAGATAAAGCGCGACCTATTTCCGCCCGTAAATCTAGTTTAATATTACCTGAAAAATCATAAATTTGTAAGGCTCCTTTTGACGGCCATTGTTTGCGAGGTTCAATAATTAAATCACATCGTTTTAAGTATTTAATAGCCTGATTAACTATTTCTAAACCAGCCGTTTCTGGGAATAACGGTTTACCTAAACAAACGGCACATTTTCCACAGGGTTGAGCATAGGGATCATCTAAGGCTTTTGATAAAAATTCCATTGAGCAAGATTGACTGTTCATATAATCTTGCATTTGAGCTTGTTCTTGTTTGCGAATTTGAGTTAATAGTTCTATTTTTTGGCTGTTAGATTGATAATCAATTGCTGTCGCATACCACTTAGATTTTTGCTTAACAACTGGACTGGGAAATTCCAAGGAGAGTAATTTTAAAACCTTGTCAATTTGTCCTCTGGATAAATTACAATATTGTTCCATTTCAGGAGTTGAAAAACCATTTTTAGATTGATTTAATGCCGCTAAAATTGATTGAGTATGGGCTTCTGGTGGAAAGGCTGTTTGAATAAAATAATTAGTTATATCATCATCTTCCTGACCACACAAAAGAATCCCATAAGCTTGTTCAACAGCCCTTCCTGCCCGTCCCACTTGTTGATAATAATGCACAACAGAACCGGGTCTTTGATAATGAATTACAAACCCTAAATCGGGCTTATCGAAACCCATTCCTAAAGCAGTTGTTGCTACTAACGCTTTAATTTCATTATTCAAAAGTTGATTTTCTAAAGGTTCCCTTCCTTCTTCTAATTTTCCGTGATAGGCTTTAGCATTAATTCCTTGCGTTTGTAACCATTCTGCCACTTGTTCTGCATCTCTAACCGTGAGGGTATAAATAATGCCACTTCCGGGTAAATTGGGTAAGGTTTCTGCCAACCAAGCCAAACGAGTAGCGGGGTTAGGAAGGTGAATATTTTGAAGTTTTAAACTATTCCGAGTTAAAGCTCCTCGGAAGATGTGTAAATTGTCTCCCAGTTGTGTTTTAATATCCTCAACTACTCGATTATTAGCAGTTGCAGTTGTAGCTAAAACGGGAATAGTTTTTGGGAGAGCTTGTAAAATTCTGACAATGCGACGATAATCGGGTCTAAAATCATGTCCCCAGTCGGAAATACAATGGGCTTCATCGACCACAAATAAACCAATTTTTTGAGAAATTGGAATTAAAACATTGTTTCTAAAGTCTTCATTTGCCAAGCGTTTCTGGAGAAATCAATAAAAGATCAATCTCTCCGGCTAATAGCTGATTCTGAATGGTATCCCATTGCTCTTGATTATCAGAATTAATGGTAGCCGCTTTCACCCCAATTCGTTCAGCCGCTACCATTTGATTTCGCATTAATGCTAATAGGGGAGAAATTAATAAAGTCGGGCCCGATCCTTGATCTCTTAGCAGCCGAGTTGCTAGAAAATAGACTAAACTTTTACCCCATCCTGTGCGTTGAACCACTAAAAGTTGAGAACGATTTTGGATTAAATCGGCGATCGCTTCCCATTGTCCATCTCTAAAATTAGCCGTAGGATTGTTGAGGGCTTTTCTGAGAAATAATAAAGCTTGATTTTGAAGAATTTCCGTCATATTTTTTACCTAAAAATGATTGCTAGAAACCCGGTTTATAATCGTTAAATTTGGGGATTTTCTGACAAACTCCCCAACGAAAGTGTATTATTTTGATCCAGATTATCCAAGTCATCTAAGATGGCGACAATTTCCCGTTCAAATGTGACTTTAGCCCGATTAGTTTTCCCCCCAATATAAAGGCGATCGCCTTCTTTTAAGGCCCAAATTTGAGAATGGGAAACATAACTCATCATCACACTAATCATTAATAATCCAAACCCTAAATAAACAACTGGAATCCCCGGATCAGCTTTGATTTGTAATCCCGTACTCCCGATAATTTCATCAATAAATACCGTCACCCCATCTACTTCCGTTGACATTCCCTGTCTAACCGTTGAAACTAATTCACCCTGGCCATTATAAACTAATACATTTCCTTTTAAATCCCTAGCTAAAACCGAAACCCCCGCACTAAAATCCGGTTTAATTGGAATCCAAGTTCCCCAAATTCTGCCCTTTCCTTGGGTGTCTAATTGTGCCATTGGTAAGCGAAATACGGGACTTTTATTGACTCGCACCCGTAAAGCAGCAATACCCCAATCTGCTTGATAAAAAGTCACACCTTGATAGTGCAAAGGTTCATTAACGTGAATCGTTTTGCGATCCACTTCTTCCCCCTGTTGATTTAATACTGACAAATCAGAATAAAATTGATCAATTCTGCCCTCGGGATCATAATCAATCCAAAACCGATTAACTTTAACTGACCAATCTTTAGGAATTTGGGCTTGAGAAAATTGTCCAGCATCCAGGATATTTTTAACTTGAAAAATATTCCCCCCTGGAAACCATTTCTTGAGCCATAAATCCAGTAACAGAACCGATAATAGAACCTGCTAAAATAATTAACATACTAGCATGGACAATAATCGGCCCAATTCTGCCAATCAGTCCCCGTCTCGCATAGAGTTTATTACCTTCTTGAAATACTAAATAATTGCGTTTTTTTAATAAAGGTTCTAAAGCTGTTAATGAACCTGTGGTTAATTCAGCACTTAAAGCGATATTTTGAAATTGTTTAGGTTTATCGTAATATGTCCAGCGACGGGCTGATTTTAAAGTAGGTAATTGTCGGGTAAAGGTGCAAGCGGTTAAGCTACTACCAAATAATACTAAAAGTGCTAAAAACCACCAAGTTCTATAAACATGATCAAGTCCAATAAAGACAAGAACTTTCCAGGTTAAAAAGCCAAATAAAGCCGGATGTTCAGGGTAATTAGATTGATAATACTCAAGGGATTGTCCCTGTTCTAGCAGTGTTCCTGAAATACTGAAAATCGCAATAATTAATAACAATAAAATTGCCAGTCGTAAATCTGCCAAAAGGGGCAAAATCTCTTTTCTAATCATTCTTTGAATAGCTGTTTCTCCGGTGATTATTTTTTGTAATAGTGAAAGTTCTATATCCATTTTTATTCCCCTTTAATTAAATTAAGTAACAGGTAAAAATCTAAACACTAGCGAAAATACACCAAATCCGACTAATAAAACTCCACTGGTGGGTGTAATCCAACTTGACCATTTTCGCAGTTCTAGTAACTTTTTAATTGTAGCGGTAAAGGTTCCGGCTAATACCAATGGTGCAACATAACCCACCGCATAGGCTAACAATAAAACTCCTCCTAAAATGACATCTCCTGTGGTTGAAACCCAGGCTAATAACGTTGCTAAAACGGGGGTACTACAGGGAGAAGCTACCAACCCAAAGGTTAACCCTAATAAATAGGATTTTAAGTGCTGAGGAACTGCTTTAGGTATCCAGCCAATGGTGTCAAAAGCGGGTAATTGTAGCGGTAGAGCTTCTAATAAATTTAACCCCATTAAAATCGCAATTAAACTTACAATAATCGGTAAACCCAAACCAATTTGACCATAAACTTGTCCGACAAAAGATGCTATAATTCCTAATCCGGCTAAGGTGGTAGCTAGTCCCAATGCAAACCAGATTGATTGAATTGCAGCCTGGAGTCGATTTTCAGTTTCATAACCACCAATATAACCAATGGTAATCGGTAACATGGACAGCATACAGGGAGTTAAACTGGTTAATAAACCCGCAAAAAAAATAACGCCAATACTCACAAAACTTAGGTGATTTAGTTGAGTTTGAACTAGATTATTTGCCAGTTGTGCCAGTTCATACAATTTAATTTGTAGAGTTTCCAGCATGAAATTAAATCAACGGTTTGTTTCCTTTGATATTATAACCTATTTTGACCTTTAATGATTATTCATGAATTGAACCATCTGGCATAACTGCACCTTGTAATATCACAGTTTCTAAGTGAACTCCTTCCAGATTTGCTCCTTGTAAATTGGCACTACTAAAATTAGTAAATTGAGTAGCATCTCGAAACAATAAACTATTGACATCGGCAAAACTCAAGTTACTATTTTCTAAATTAGCATATTGTAAATTTGTTCCCCGTAAACTGGCATGGGTCAAGTTAGCTTGACTCAGATTTGTCCCCCATAATCTCGCGCCTAATAATTTAGCTTTTTCCAAATTAGCATAGCTGAGATTAGCCAAGGTTAAATTCGCTTCTAATAGGCTTGACTGGGTTAAATTAGCTTCAGATAATTTGGCTTTGTTCAGATTTGCCCCTAATAGATTAGTATGTTCTAAATTAGCCTGTCTTAAATCTGCCCCTGATAAGTTGGCATATTTTAAGTTAGCTCCTCTCAAATTAGCTTGTTTTAAATTAGCTCCTGATAGGTTAGTATTTGACAAATCTAATCCTTGTAAATTTGCCCCTTCTAAATTACAATATTTCCAAAGAAATGAATGACAATCTTTGGTTTCTAGTAATTGTTGAATCGGTTTTAAATTGGTCGCATTAGCAGGCAATATCCCGCCCACCATTAAACTTAAAATCAACCCAACTTTAATCAAGAAAGCAATTCCTTTCATGGCATAACTCAGATCTTGATGGCAATTCAACAAATTATAGTTTATCTCAAAATTGCCTCCTAGATGGTTAAACCGGTTTAGGGACACTGCCAATTGCAGGAGAGGTCAGTCGTCTGGCAAAAAAAAGATGTCGGGTACTGGGTCAGATGATATCTATAGTTTATATTAAAAATCACATCATTTTCTTGACTTATATTGAATTTTGTATCAAATTAGAAGATAGGATTGTGGCTATACAGAGGACAGTAAAATGCCGACGATTAATTCGACCTGGGATGACTTAATTCTCCAATGTGACGGACGATATTTGACCAATGCAGAACTTAAGCCTCTGCATCAGTACGTTCAAACCTTAAATGCTCGTACCAAAACCTATGAAGTTCTACGGGTAAAATCGGCAGGTTTAATCAAACAAACCCTGAAAAAATTCATGTTCTCCCATCCAGAAGTCATGCAAAAGCATTCAAAACGCTGTGTGTATGATATGTCAATGACGATGTGTTTGATGTCCGTGGCTTTGTTACGCGATGACCCGCACTTTTTTAAGGAATCCCTAATGTTATGGTTAGCTAATATTTTGGCAGCCCACGAAAAAAACACCCAATGTCTACAAGCCTATACCTATCTTCAAGAAACCTTGCAAGAACAATTGCCCAGTGTCTGTAATCAATTATTAAAGCCCTATATGGACATCATTTTAGAAGTTTTAGATACCCCGCCAAAACTATTAGCCAATGTCCAAAGAAGTGGGGTTTAATCCAGATTTTTTCATAGAACATAATATCGGGGTGTTATTTGATTTCAAGCTACTGAACATTTCATCGCCAACCACTCCAACTTAACTTTGAGTATTGATGCACACAGGAGTTTAATTTATGTCCCTAACTCAACCGGTTACAACTCACCATGACGCTTCCCCCGAAGAACGAGGGTTTGTTTTAAAACAAATTTATCAGCAAGTAATAGAACGTCAACTTTATGAGTTTGAACATAAGCAACTTGCGGATTTAGAAAAAGATTTTATCAAGGGAAAAATCGGGATTCGACATTTTTTAAAAAGTCTGGCGGTTCGTTCTGTCTATTTAGAGAATTTTCACGAGAATAGCTCTAATATGAAATTCATTGAAAATGCTTGTAAACATTTTTTGGGACGAGCACCGAGAAATAATGAAGAAATTCAGAAATGGGATGATATTTTAGTTCGCCGTGGTGTTGGTGTACTGGTTTCAGAGATGGTAGACTCCGAGGAATATCGCAAATCCTTTGGTTATTTTACCGTTCCCTATTGGCATGAACACCGTTATGAATCCGCGAGTGAATATATTGAAAATGAACGTTTAGGCCATGAACACCCAGGGCAAAGAGGCTGGGCAATTCCTAACCATTATCAACATGAATTACACATTGATTGTGATGGGGGAACCTGTGTAAGAGAGGAGGATAAATTAGCTGTTCAACCTGCACAAACTACCCCAGAAGTATTGGAATTAAGTGCGGAGACAAAGATTATACCCAGACATATTCAACGGCTATCAGCTTGTGTTAAAGAAATTACAGATATTCTCTCCCTGTATCCCCAACCTGTGAGTCAAAAAGAGATCGAAACTGACCTTCAACAAAAAGTGTTAGAGTATGTCAGTGCTGGTAATGCCAGTTTACTATTTAAAAATTAAAACCCGGGTGGGTAGCCCCCACCTTTGATTTTTATATAGCAATATATAGCAAGAGGGAATAGGGAATAGGGAATAGGCAATGGGCAATAGGTAAATACTTACTAAATCAAGTAAAAATTGATTTAAGTTTAATATTATGCTAATTAATCAATATCTCCATGCGGCAATTTTAGTGTCGGATTTAGAAAAATCAGAACATTTTTATAGTCAAGTTTTGGGCTTAAAAAAAGTTGAACGTCCGTTAAATTTTCCCGGAATTTGGTATCAAATTGGGGAGTTTCAAATCCATTTAATTCAAGCTGAAACTGTTATTAAGGATCAAGTTGATTCTCAAAAATGGGGAAGAAATCGACACTTGGCTTTTTCTGTTGATAATTTAGAAGAAGCCAAACAACAACTGATGGTTAATCATTGTTCAATTCAAATGAGTGCTTCCGGTCGGGCTGCATTGTTTACAAAAGACCCCGACGGCAATATTATTGAATTAAATGAACCATGAAAATTATTGCCTATTCTTATACCGATCCCTTGTTTGAACAGCCTCCTGATCGAATGATTTGGGGATGGGAAGTAGATCGGGTATATCAAGATTTAGGGGGAAGACAGGAAACTCGCAGACCTGTTAAAAGATTGTAATTTAGAAGCACCGGATTATTTATTAATTCGACGGTTAGAGGAGTTGGGAAATTCGGTTTTAGAGGTGGGCGATCGCTTACAACAGTTGGAATCCTTCCAGATTAATATTATTGCCATTGAGTCGGATTTTAATACCTCCGTGGGCAAAATTAATCGCTCTGATTTAATCGAATTATTTCTGGAAATTCAAAATCGCCAACGCAGTCGTCGCATTTGTCACGGACACGCTAAAAATAGAATTAAAGCCTTACCTCCCCCGGGAAAAGCTCCCTATGGATATCGACGGGGAAAAGAACGTTATATCTTAGATCGGAGTGTTTCACCGATTGTTAAAGAGTTTTTTGATCGGTTTTTAATTTATGGATCTTTGCGGGGTGCGGTGCGGTATTTAGAAAAACGTTATGGGAAAAAAATATCTGTAACAACGGGCAGAAGATGGTTAACAAATCCCGTTTATCGAGGAGATTTAGCATATAAAAATGGGGAAATTATTTCTAATACCCATATTGCAATTATTTCCCGGGATGAAGCCGCCCAGGTAGATCGATTATTACGGCGAAATCAACAACTTCCTCCTCGGACAGCCAGTGCGCCACGTTCTTTGGCGGGGTTGGTTATCTGTGGAGAATGTCAATCTTTAATGACCGTTGCACGGGTCACCACCTATCGCCAAGAAAGGGAATATTTATATTTACGTCCGATAAATTGTCCGAGAAATTTTAAGTGTAAAGCATTATCTTATGAAAGGGGATTAGAGTTAACAATTGAACGTATTTGTCAAGATTTACCCCAGGCGGTGGCGGGTTTAAATTTACCGGATTTGGAGAGTATCAAACGGTTTATTATGGAGGAGATTCATCAAAAACAAGAGATTTTATTACAAATTCCAGATTTATTAACTTCTGGGATATTAGATTTAGAAACAGCAGATTTAAGAAGTTATAAACTGCGAGTAGAAATTTCTCAGTTACAAGGAAAGTTGGCTGAACTTCCCCCGGTTAATTTAAAAGAAACGGCGCGGGCGGTATGTATTCCGCAGTTTTGGTTAGATTTATCTGAAACGGAAAGAAGGTTTTATTTTAGAGAATTTATTAAAACAATTGAAATTATTAGAGATGGGGATAATTGGGAATTAAAAGTAATTTTTATTTTTTAATTAGACTTTAACACAATATTTATTTCTTCCTTTTTCTTTGGCTTCATAAAGTGCTTGGTCGGTAATTTCTAATAAATGTTCAGCCGATGTATCCGGTCGGGGAATTTGACAGGATATACCAATACTGACGGTAACAACAGAATTAACCATTGAATAGTTATGATCAATTCTTAGTTTTTGAACTTCCTCCTGGATGTTTTGAGCCACTTTCAGCGCTCCTTGTAAATCCGTATTTGGTAGAATAATTGCAAATTCTTCTCCACCATAACGGGCAACTAAATCCTGGGTATTACTCACTGATCTATCAAGGGCTTGGGCTACTAATTTTAGACAAATATCTCCGGCGGGATGTCCATAATTATCATTATAATTTTTAAAAAAATCTAAATCACATAACAGTAGAGAAAGAGGTTGTTGTTCCTCAAGCATTTGTTTCCAAGTGTCAGCAAAATATTCATCAAAATGACGACGGTTAGCGAGGGTTGTTAAACTATCATAGGACGCTAAATTTTGTAATTGACGATTAACTGTTTGTAAATTTTCTTCCGCTTGTTGACGAATTTGAACTTCTTTTTCTAATTGGCTATTTTGTTGTAACAGTTTTTGATGTTGTTCCATAAGTTTCTTTTTTAAGTCACAAATAGTCAACTGATTTTTGACCCTAGCCAAAACCTCATCCACTTTAAAAGGTTTGGTAATATAATCCACCCCTCCCGCAGAAAAAGCCTGCATAATATCCTCAATCTGATTCAGTGCACTAATAAAAATCACCGGGATATCATAGGTTTCTAAATTTGATTTTAGCTGACGACATAACTCATACCCATTGATACCCGGCATCCGAATATCTAATAAAATTAAATCCGGTTTTAGACTCTCAATGGCTATCAGTGCCATGGACGCATTCAGAGCTTTACGAACATAATAGCCCTGTTGATTTAACAAGGCAGATAAAACTCGAATATTATCGGGTTCATCATCCACAATCAGCAAATTGTTATGAGAACCAATATTATCTTGATTCATGGTTTACCACTGGGGAGTTGAGGACAAAAACTTAATCAATTGTTCTCCGGGTAGAGGTTTGGCAAAGAAATATCCCTGACCAAATCCACAGTCTAATTCCCTGAGTATTTCCAATTGATTAACTAATTCAATGCCTTCAGCCACGACATTCATATTCATGGTTTTAGCTAAACTAATAATCACGGGAATTAAGCCGATATTTTCCGATTCTAGGTTCAGTCTTTGGACGAAGGATTTATCGATTTTTAGGGTATCAACGGGAAAAGAATGCAGATAACTCAGGGAGGAATAACCCGTACCAAAATCATCAATACTAATTAAAATACGACGTTTTCTGAGTTCTTTGAGAATAGTAGTAACGTGCTTATGATTGTCCATAATTGCACTTTCAGTAATTTCTAGTTTTAAACAGTCGGGAGAAAGTTGACTATCCTCTAAAACTTGATCAATTTGTTCTAATAAATTCGGTTGAGCAAACTGTTTTACGGATAAATTAACACTGACAAATAAATTCGGGTCTATTAAATCTTGTTTTTGCCAAGTCCGCAGTTGATGACAAGATTCTGATAAAACCCAATAGCCAATAGCAGTAATTAAACCGGTTTCTTCAGCAATGGGAATAAATAGATTAGGTGCCACTAACCCCCGTTTGGGATGCAGCCATCTAACTAATGCTTCAAACCCGGCAATTTTGCCTGTATTTAAAGAGATAATTGGTTGATAATGAACAACTAATTCCTCTTGTTCAATACCTCGACGCAAATCCGTTTCTAACTGTAATCTTTGTAAGGCTGCGGTGTGCATTGCCGGATTAAACAGATGATATTGTCCTTTGCCTAGGGCTTTTGCTCGGTACATCGCCGTATCTGCGTCTCGGAGTAAATGTTCCGGTTCGTTATATTCACAATTCCCGATGACAATACCAATACTTGCATTAATAAAAATCTCGTGTCGTTCTAGGTTAAAGGGTTGAGAAAAACACTGTAAAATCTGATCTGCTAGTGTATTTACATCATGAAAGTTGGGAATTTCTGTTAATAAAATTGCGAATTCATCGCCCCCCAAACGAGCTAATGTATTTTGGGGTTTCACATAACAGCTAAGACGATGAGCAATTAAAATTAAGAGTTCATCCCCGACTATATGACCCAGGGAATCATTCACTACTTTAAAGCGATCGCAATCTAAAAATAACACCGCAAACTGATAGTTTGGCTCGGCTTTCGCTAGATGAATGGAGCGGCGTAAATCCGTCATCAATAAAGCTCGATTGGGTAAACCCGTCAAGGAATCATGCAGTGCCATTTCTAATAGTTGGGTGTTGGCTGCTTCTAGTTCCTGAGTCCGTTGCTTAACCCGGGCTTCTAATTCCGCATTCAAGATCCGAATCTCTAATTCTGCGGCTCTTAAAGCCAATTGATTTTGAACTCGGATTAAGACTTCTTCAAACTGAAAGGGTTTGGTAATATAGTCTACCCCCCCGACTTGAAAGCCTTTAACCTTATCGAGAACATCATCTAATGCACTCAAAAAAATAATCGGAATGGTGGAGGTGTTAGCATCCGCTTTTAAGTGTTGGCAAACCTCATAACCATCCATCTCCGGCATCATAATATCTAGGAGAATTAAGTCGGGAGCAACGGTTTTAGCCGCCGTTAATGCCATCGGCCCACTCAAGGCTTTACGCACATTGTATCCCTGACGAGTCAACATTCGGGACAATAAATGCAGGTTATCCGGGGTGTCATCAACGATGAGAATATCTTCCGTCTTTGTGGGATCAAGGTTATAGTGATTCATTTGGCAATCAGATAAGATGGGGAATGGATTTAGGGCACAGCTAAATTACTACAGGCGGCGAATCAAGACCCATGTTGATTGTTCTTGCTAGTATGGGGTGGAGTTTTTCTGGTAGCGACGGTATCAGGTATCGTTTTTGATCATCCTTCATATCAAAACATAATTTGCGATCATAACATTTTATTGCTATTTAACTCAAGCCCGTTGAGTTGTGATCCGATTAACATTTGTCTAAGGGTTTATCAAAACAATATTAATCGGGAAGGCAGACTTCTGACTGCTCTTTTTTCTGCTCTTGCTGTTGAATTTTAGGTAACTTGAAAAGTACACCAACTAAAAACCAATAATAAACCGCCACCGGATCGGTATCCAGAGGATACCAGTAGGGATTATAGCTGATTAAAACAATAAAAATCCAGAAAATAATTCCATAGCCCCATAGACTATGATCCTGTAGTTGATGATAGGATTTAAACCCTAAAACCGTAATATTAGTTACTAAAAACAGGAAAGCAGCCACTCCAAATGGCCCAATTTCATAGAACAATTTAGGATAATAGGCTTCAATCAATTGGGTTTTTCCTAACCCTCGGGCTGAAGTTGTGGCTTCCCCTAAACCATTACCTAAAAAGCCTCGATGGGCCTTCAAACTAAAGTTAGTTTGCTTAGTTAAAAATACCGCCGGAGGATCGGCATTCCAACGTCCAATAAAGTTATCGACTCGCTCGGTCATAACTTCGGGTACGATAATCCAGGTTTCCCACCATAAACACAACCATCCCTAAAACAATCACCAAAATTCGCTTAATTCTGGAAATGTGACTGGTGGCAACCAGCAGTAAAATCACAATCGATGGGGCGGCTAAAAGGGCTGTTCTTTGACCGGAAACAATGGCATTTAGTATCACTAAAGCTAAGGTGACTAAACCCATTAAACGCCAGCGTAATTTAGGATCACTAAAGGATGTGGCAAAACAGAAAAACGTACTGGAAACTAAAAACCAAGCCCAATGCCAGGGGGCAACAAAGGTTCCCGGTAAACGAATAAAATTCTCTGCGGGTAAATAGCCTAAAGCACCCCCGACCAAACATTTGCGCTGCACATTTGCCCTCAATAATAAATGTTCGGGTAAACCCGTATTATCAGGACAGTATCCGGTAATAACTAATCCAAATTGAATTAATCCTAAGACGCAGCAAATTAAGATTACAATTATTTGTAAGCGAGTAAAAAATTCCAGATCTTGACGATGGCGAATTAGATAATAACCACAGGTGATCAGGGGAATATATCCCATTAAAACCTTTAAGCCAAAGATTCCTACGGCAAAGGGTTGATTATCAGGGGTGGCGTGTTTTTGTAGGACACCATTAACCGCAATCAAGGTGATGATCGCAATGACAAATAAAATTAACAGAGGAATTTTAAGTTGTGGGGGATTAATCAGGGGTAACTTTTTTTTCCTTAATTCCACAACCAAACCGATTAAGGCGGGAATATATAGCCCATCCTTGGCTAAATGAAATAGAAAATGATCGTTACCTACCCAATAGGAAATCGTCCCGGCAAAGGGTAAATAAATTAAAAATGCCCATAATCCTTGGCGGGGATAGCGCCAACAAAGCGCCACGATGATCACCAGCAAAGTGATCAGAATGACGGTAATTACACTCAACCCATTGGCGAACAGCAACAGTCCGACTAACAATCCTAGGGCGCTGACGATGCCCAAAAACCGCAAAAAATCCGATCTCGTGGGGGAGATATCTTCACTCTCAATAACGGGATGGGGGGTATCCTGAACTTCAGAGTCATTCTGACCCTGAAGTGATGATTTTTGCGGGGGGATGTGGAAGTTGGACATCAGAATTTAATTAATTATTTCCAACCTTCAGAAATTTCGACTTCCCAAAGTTCCTGTACTCGCCGTTGCTGAACAGAGGAAAGTTGTTCAAAGGCTTGCATAATCTCTAAATGGGTATGATTAATAATCAAAGCTGTCAGTTCACCCACGGTTTCAGCTTGTGATAAAGCTAATTGCAACATTTGAGTTTCCAGAGTTGTCAGGTTCAGGTTGTTTTCTAAAGTTAAAAGTGTTGTTGCCATCGGATTTAAAACAAAGAATTACAGAATATTGAAACCAGGGGTGATTTTACTGCTGAAATTAGCGAGAGAACCACTCCAACTATAGCACCACCCAAAAGGGTAAAGGTTACGAGGGAACTAATTCCAAACCCCAACCTCCGCTTTTCTGCTGCTTGGTAATATCCCCAGGCAAATAAAATTCTTCCAATTACCCAAACTCCCCCTAAACCCCCAGCCCAAATCGGACTAATCCATTCAGAAAATAACCATAAAGTTGGAAGAAATAAAACTAATTGTTTCTAGGGTATTTTGTTGGACTCTGACCACCCGCTCAAAATTTTCGTCTCCGGTCATTTGAGGGGGCATAATTTTGTATTTGATTCGGGCACGTCCGACATTAATCGTCACGACCAAATACAACACTAGGGCACAAATTGTAACCAAACTGGGCCAAATTGACATGGACATCTATTTTCTTTGATTCAGTACATCAACCTTTCCTATCCTACACCCGATTCCCAACCTCGGGGGTGAGAGGAAGGTCACACAGGTTTGTGATCAAAAATTTAGCCTCCACCCCTCAATTCCCCTAAACAGCAAGACTTCAATACTGCGGTCTTTGCCACCAGTCCATTGCCTGTTTGTGATCTCAATCACCTATAAATAGTGCTATCAGTCACATTTGATCTGACCTGTTCGTCACCTCAAGGGTTTCAAACTATCACAGGTTTATCCAAGCTCTATCACTGCGAGTCAAAACCAAACATTAGATACTTGGGTCAGTCGGAACTAACAGATTAGGTCAAAATGCTGAACTTCAATATCCCAGGTTGCATACCCGCCATGAATCAAAGTCAATTAAAGCCCTATATTATTGTTGTGATTGAGGAAACCAACTTATTCAATTTTAGATCATTTGTTAACTTATTGAACCAACTTAACTTAAATTTTGTGATTTCTCCCGATCCAGAAAGTGCTATTTTTCATGCTGAATATAGTAATCCTGATATTATTATCATTCCTTTTGACCCTAAGCAAGCTACTGCCCAAGAAACGCATCGACAATTAAAACAGGCAAAAATTACTCAAAATGTTCCCTTACTGTGGATGAATAGTTATTCGGAAATGAACAACCAAAACCCCAGCTCCTTAGCTACAACTTTTAATGCTTTAAATCCGTTTATAAATTTTAAAACTTCCCAGGATAGTTTATCGCCTGATATCACCATTAAAACCCTAAAAAACCAAGTTAAACTTCAGCAGGAATTACTGATCAAGTTACAGGCTGAAAACCAACAACTTAAGCGTTTAGCTACCCTGGATGATTTAACTCAAGTGGCGAACCGCCGTCAGTTTTATACCTATTTACAAGAACAATGGCAATCCTATGAACGGGGTTATCTTTCAATGATTTTATGTGATGTGGATTTTTTTAAGTTTTATAATGATACCTACGGTCATTTGGCTGGGGATTATTGCTTACAAAGAATTGCTAATGCCATTGAAAGTGCTGTCAAAAAAGTTAGGGAATCCAAACCCTATTTAGTAGCTCGTTATGGCGGAGAGGAATTTGCAGTTATTTTACCCCATGTCGATATCGAAAATGCTCGAAAAATTGCGGAGGAAATTCAACTTCAAATCCGTTCTCTACAAATTCCCCATCTTTCATCCCCGATTAGTTCTGTAGTTACCAATAGTTTCCGGTGTTGCTTGTGCTATTCCTGGGGATCAATCCCATATCCAAGAGTTGATTAGTGCCGCAGATAAAGCCATGTACCAGGCAAAATTTCAAGGGCGTGACCAAGTGCGGGTGGCTCCTGAAATTATTGAATAAGTGAGGAATGGGGGATGGGTAATTACGAATTACGAATTACGAATTACGAATTACGAATTACGAATTACGAATTACGAATTACGAATTACGAATTACGAATTACGAATGGGTAATGTGCTGACAACTGATTATTGATTACTATTTATGTTTTGAATTAAATTCCCCAAAATTTTCATCGCTTGCTCCAGTTGCTCTGACCAAGGCAAACCACAGTTTAAGCGAAAACAATTTCTATAGGCTCCCGATGCCGAAAACATCGAACCTGGAGCAATACTAATTTGATGTTGATAGGCTTGTTCATGTAATTCTAAAGCGTCAAAATGGGCGGGCAATTCTACCCACAATACATGACCCCCCGAAGGACGAGAAACCTTAGTTTCTGGGGGGAAATAATCACAAATTGCCTGGGTTATGCGCATCACTTGTTCATAATAAGCTCGTCTTAATTGGCGCAAATGTCGTTCATAGCCACCATTGGATAAAAAAGCCGCGATCGCTAACTGATTTACCGTCGCCGTAGCCATATTAGTAAATAGTTTTAATTGTTCGACTTGAGTTTGATATTGTCCCGCCACTAACCAGCCAACCCGTAATCCTGGGGATAGGGTTTTACTACAGGAAGCACAATATAAAACTAATCCTTTTTGATCAAAGGCTTTAATCGCTTTCGGGCGGTTTCCTTGAAAACATAAATCCCCATAAACATCATCTTCTACTAGGGGAATATTATATTTTTCTAAGAGTGTAACTAATTGTTTTTTGTGTAAATCACTCATACAAGTGCCTAAAGGATTACTAAAATTAGACACTAAGGCACAAGCAGCAATTGAACATTTTTTTAAGGCCGTTTCTAAGGTGTCTAAACAGAGTCCTTCCCGGGGATGGGTTGGTAATTCTAAGGCGCGTAAATTCAGTGAGGCTATGACTTCTAATAATCCATAATAGGAGGGGGATTCAATGGCAACGGTATCCCCGGGTTTGGTGATCGCTCGCAAGGATAAATACAGGGCTTCGGTGGTGCCATTGGTAATCAAAATCTGATCCGGTGTGATCGAACATCCGGCTTCCATTAACCGACGGGCAACTTCATGCCGCAGGGGTTCACAACCGGGCAGGACATCATAGGAATGGCAGCGCTCCGGGTCATTTCTCAAGGCTTGTCCGATCAAACGGTTGAGGGTAGCTAGGGGAAGCAGGGACGGATCGGCTACTGCGGCCCCGAGTTTAATGATATTCGGTTCCCGCAGGGTGCGATTAATGCGGACAGCCAGGGACGTATCAACCTGTAGGGCTCTGTGGGGCGGGGCTGAGGGGTTGGGTTCCTCTCGATGGGATAGCAGGCCTGGACGGACAAAATAACCGGACTGGGGGCGCACGGCAATTAATCCCCGGTCTTCTAATAGACGATAGGCTTCTAAGACCGTAGAAATACTCACGTTCATCTGTTGGTGCATTTTTCGCACGGAGGGAATGCGATCGCCGGTTTGTAAAGTGCCTTCGCTAATTAGGGCTTCTATTCTATGGGCCACCTGTTCATAGAGGTTTGTGCCATTTTCCGTTTCCAGGGGTCTAACTTTCATTGGCTTGGTCGGGGGGTAACAGTTCAGGGTTGACAATAGCATAACAGTTCAGAAAAATAAAACTGTTATGGTTAGAATTCAGTATAACTGCATCTGTACGGGTGAGAGAGAAACCGCAACAATAGGAATAGAAAAAGATTAGTTTTCCCAAGTAGCAATTAAGCAAGGATTGAACGGGACAAAATCAGATTTTTTCGGTTGAGGTGTACTGAAACTAAACACCCCGGTTTGTCATCGGTATTTGTTTAATTTTGGGACAACTCACCATCCATTCTTAGTGAGGTGATTCGGATGAAAATGACCAGGAGTTCATCATTGGCGACGCTGCAAACACCTTTTCCTGTATTGCACCGTTATCAATCAAAAGGTTGGGATTTTAGCAAAAATATTCTTCATAGCCTCAAAAGTATTACGACAATATTTGTGAATGCCTTCTCCTCACAAACTGAACCTAAAATCTGGCAAAAAAAAGATGCTGACGGCAATATAATTTGGCAAACTTATGATCCGGTGACGGGTTATCAAGCCCGGTTTGATACGGAACAAGAAGTTAGAATTTGGTTAGAAAAACGTTATAATTTATAAAAAAATAAAACATCTAAATCCGCCTAAAAAGGGGGATTTTTATTGTGATAATTTTAGTGATAGCAAGAGGCAATAGGGAATAGGCAATGGGCAATCTCGCTATAGTTAAATACTTACTATGAGCAGCTTTTAGCTTTCAAGAATGTCCTAATAAATGTGGCAACTGCTATAAACCACAAAGACACAAAGAAGTAAGTAAGGGCGGGTTCTGTTAGATATTTGTTAATTACCTAAATCTCGATCAACCCGCTCCGACAAATGCTATAGTTATTTTTAAAACCATTCCTCTACTTCTTCCCATCCCTGACCTTTTCTAACAATAATAGGTTGATCAGTTGTTAGATCAATAATCGTTGAAACATGATATCCTGGGTCTGAAGTATCATCTACAATAATATCGACTAATTTACCTAAACTGTCATACAACCTGGCTTTATCAACTTGATCTTCTATGGGTAAAGCAATTGGAGCTTGACCTTCTTCTTCTGTGGTAATATGGGCAGAAGTTGAAATAATAGGATTGCCTAAAGTTTTAAGAATGGACAAACAACCTTGATGATTAGGAACCCGAATACCCGTGGTTTTCCGTTTAGGAGACATGACTAATTTAGGAACTAATTTAGTCGCGGGTAATAGGAAAGTATATGTCCCCGGAACTAATCTTTTAATTAAACGATAGGCGGAGTCACTTACAATGGCATAATCGGTAATATTAGACAGGGAAGAACACAGGAAAGTTAGGGGTTTATCGTTGGAAAGTTGTTTAATGCGTCGGACTCGTTCAATGGCTGACTTAACGGTTAAATCACAACCAATAGCATAGACCGTATCCGTCGGATATAGCATCACCGCCCCATTCTTGAGGTCGTCTTTGATTTTTTCCAGGGTGCGTTCCTGGGGGTTTTGGGGATGGATTTCGTATAGAATTGCCATGGTAATATGTTGTATTTTAGAAAACAAATTTTATATTGATTTCAAGACTAGCAGACTAACGACAAATTAACGACAAATTATGGCTAAGATTGCTTATTTTCAATGTCCGACGGGAATTTCTGGCGATATGTGTCTGGGAGCATTAGTCCACGCGGGTGTTCCTCTGGATTATTTAAAAGAAAAGTTAGAGTTACTGGGAATTGGGGCAGAATATGAGTTAAAAGCCGAACCTGTCCGTCGTCAGGGACAGTTAGCTACAAAAGTTTCTGTTAATTTAACTCAACAAAACTCTGATCACCATGATCATGAACATCATCATCATTCTAGTGCTACCCGGCATTTATCACAAATTGAAGCCATTATTCTGCAAGCTAAATTACCTCAACAGGTAGAAATTAGGAGTTTAGCTATTTTTCGCAAGTTAGCCCAAGCGGAAGCGGATGTTCATGGTATTTCTGTGGAAGAAGTGCATTTTCATGAAGTCGGGGCGACGGATGCAATTGTGGATATTGTCGGGACTTGTTTGGGTTTAGATTGGTTAAATATTGAACAATTTTACTGTTCGACATTACCGACTGGAGGCGGAACAGTTTGGGCGGCTCATGGTCAATTACCTGTTCCGGCTCCGGCGGTTTTAAAGTTATTTGAAATGGGGAAAGTTCCGGTTTATAGTAATGGAATTGAACGGGAATTAGTGACACCAACGGGGGCGGCAATTGCGGTTACTTTAGCTCAAGGTTTTGGAGAACCTCCGGCTTTATCTATTCAAACTATTGGATTAGGTGCGGGTTTCTAGGGATTTACCTATTCCTAATATTTTAAGGCTATGGGTTGGGGAACAAAATCAATCCCCAGATTCCGATATTTTTTCAACGGTTAATACGGAAATTCAAACGATTTCAGAAACTATTTTTGTACTACAAACTCAAATTGATGATTTAAGTCCTCAAGTGATTGCTTATACTTTTGAATTGTTATTTCAAGCGGGGGCTATTGATGTTTTTAGTCAACCGATTACCATGAAAAAATCCCGTTTAGGCGTATTATTAACGATAATTTGTCATCCCGAACATCGTCAAGTTTGCGAAGCTATATTATTTCGAGAAACTACAACATTAGGCATTCGTCATACCCTACAAAATCGCAGTATTTTAAAACGGGATATTCAAACAGTTGAAACTCAATATGGTGCAGTTAGAGTTAAAGTGGGTTTTTCAGGTAAAAAAATCACCAATGTTCAACCGGAATATGAAGACTGTGCAAAACTCGCTAAACAGCATAAAGTTAGTTGGTTAGAAGTTCATAGATTAGCATTACAAAGTTGGTATGGTTTACCTGGGTAATTATGAATTACGAATTACGAATTACGAATTACGAATGGGTAATGGGCTTTTTTAGTTATCAATTATCATTTGTAGGGGCGGGTTTATCGAGATTTAGGTAATTAACAAATATCTAAAATAACTCGCCCTTAACAGAAATTAGTTATCAATTATCATTTGTAGGGGCGGGTTTATCGGGATTTAGGTAATTAACAAATATCTAAAATAACTCGCCCTTAACGGAAATTAGTTATCAATTATCATTTGTAGGGGCGGGTTTATCGGGATTTGGGTAATTAACAAATATCTAAAATAACCCGCCCTTACCAAAAATTAGTTATTAGTTCTGAAATTCAGAAAAAATTACCAAAATGAAGCATAATTTTATCATACAAATCAGTTCGCTTAATTATCTGGCTGGGAATCTATAAAAGAATATTAAGAAATTAGACTTAACTTCTATTGCTATTTATAATAGAGTTAGGATTGGAGATCAAAAAAATATGAATTATTTCTTTAGCTCTTTTTTTATTCTACTAGCTTATTTGATCATCACCGGGTTTAAATTAGATCGAGAATATCAAAGGGGTGTGGTTTTTAGATTAGGACGAATTCAATCTGTTAAAGGGCCGGGTTTATATTGGATTATTCCGATATTTGATCAAAAAGTTCAAGTGGATATTAGAACCAAAACCGTTGATATTGAACCGCAAGAAACGATTACATCTGATAGTGTAACTATTCGAGTCAATGCTGTTCTTTATTACCGTTTAATTGATCCTTCTAAGGCAATTGTTAAGGTAGAAAGTTATGAAAAAGCAGTTTATCAAGCCGCCTTAACAACCCTGCGAAATGTCATTGGTCAAAGTAGTCTTGATGATGTTTTACAAAATCGAGATAAAATTAATCAGAAAATTCAAGAACTCGTGGATGAAATGACTGAATCCTGGGGAGTTGTGATTGAAAGAGTAGAAATGAAAGATGTGGAAATTCCTACTTCTATGCAACGAGCTATGGCAAAAGTAGCCGAAGCACTTCGAGAAAAACGTTCCCGTTTAATTAAAGCAGAAGCGGAACAAGAAGCCTCAATTAAGTTAGCAGAAGCCTCTCAATTAATTATGGCAAACCCCGCCGCCTTGGAGTTAAGACGGTTACAAATGCTATCGGAAATTGGGATAGAAAATAACACCACAACTATTGTGGTGCTTCCCTCGGATTTATTGCCTTTTGTTCAAAATTTGAGTGTTCCACCCCAACAAAAACCCCCTCTACCCCCGAAAGTATAATCCCAAGTAGGGGGTCTAGTCTTCAACTTTGACCCTATTGAGGGTTTGGTTTCTAAACCCCTACAGCGATATTAATATGCAAAGTAACCCTTTTAATATTAAGCTATAGGTTTAGATGTTGTTTATTTAATCACCGTCATGGACTTCTCATTATCAACAGCAGAATTGCTCAACTTTTCTAAATGGATAGGAATTGCCACTTTAGTTCTTACTGTAATTACTGTCTTATCATTTATTTTTAAATGGGGAATTAGGTTTAGGTTAGTAGGAATTACAGCTTTTACAGGGGTTCTAACGGGTGGAGTTTTTGGTCTAGGCTTGGGTTTATTTCATCATGTTCAAATTCCTGGGGCGGCGCGTTATGCTCGGGTCTTTGATGATGGAGGTAGACAGATTGTGATTTCTGTTTCACCTAATATTACCAAAACTGAATTAGATGCTACCTTGCGTCAAGCGGCGTCGGATTTATATTCTTCTGGACGGGGGGGACAATTTCAAGCCCCGCTCCTAGTTCGCGCCAGAAACCCTTGTTCACCCCGATGCTAACGTTTCTCAACCCCTCTATTTAGGTCAAGTTAAACGTTCTGTGACTGAACAAGAAAATGAAAACTTAGATATTCAGATATCCGAGAAAAATCTCGCTCGTTTAAAACAATTTCAGTCTTAGTTTTTGGGTTTTTGAACAATTAAATGGGTAGGTTGATAGTCGAGAATAAAAGTTGTCATAATCTCGCGTTCTTCTATTGTAGGTGTAGCTAAACATCCTGATGTTCCGGTTTCTGAAACAGATGAAAAAGCCGAGGGGTCATAATGTACACCTAACCCCACCCTTTCTGTGGGAAAAGTTGGTGTAATTGCTGACCAAACCCCACCAAATTCTCCGGGTGCATCTTCAACGATACCCGGAGCATCAAAGGTATAAATCCCAAAGGGTAATGGGGTTTGAGTTCCCGATATATCGCAGGGAATTTGATTACCAATACGACCGGAAACACAGCGCACGGTATTAATAATTGTACCCGTATTATCTACTAATTGGGTTTGATAAACTTGTAAACCCCCTCCAATTTGTTCCTCGGTTTGTGTGGATATAATTTTAGCACCCGGAATGGCTAAAATTTCGGCATCAATCAGCGTTAAGTATTTCGCAGCTACCCAACGATTTATTCCAATGGGTGTCCAAATTTCCTCCTCAATATTAACAGAATCCCCACTAATTTCGACCTGGGTTTCCATCGTTCAAAACATCAACAATTTCACCGTTGGGCGTCGCACGGACATTCAGGGTATCGCCGGGAGTATTAACAATAGCTGTAGGAGTCATATTAGTATTTGCAAGTCTATTGATTCTATTTTATCCTATTCTTTTGAATATACTCTCTTTCCCATAATATAAGTTGCTCGAATGGCTCGGTCATCCCCTAATATGATTAAACTAAAGACCGTTTCGGCAATTTTTAACCTGGTTTGTGTTTCGGAAATTTGTTGATTTCTGAATTTTATTAAGGGTGTAGAATTATAGTCCAAAACAATAAAATCCGCTTCTTTACCGATATCAAAATTACCGATTTTATCCTCTAATTTTAAGGCTTTCGCTCCTCCTAATGTGGCTAAAAATAGGGCTTGAAAGGGCGAGAGGGTTTGATTTTGTAGTTGAGCAACTTTATAGGCGACCTTGGCGGTTTGCAGGAGGGAAAAACTGGTTCCGGCTCCAATATCAGTGCCCAAACCAACATTAATGGGATGGGTTTTAGATATGGCTTCATGGAGTTTAAACAGTCCACTTCCGAGGAATAAATTAGAAGTTGGGCAAAATGCAATCGCAGATTTAGCTTCAGATAAACGTTGAAATTCAGCTTCGGTTAAATGAATACCATGGGCAAAAATTGAACGTTCTCCGACTAAACCAGCTTGGTCATAAACCCCTAAATAATGGGGAGCTTCTGGGAAAAGTTCGGCGACAAATTCCACTTCTTTGAAATTTTCCGAGAGATGGGTTTGTAAATAAACATCGGGAAATTCTGTTAATAATTTTCCGGCTATTTTTAATTGTTCGGGACTGGAAGTTATGGCAAAACGAGGGGTAACTGCATAGAGTAAACGTCCTTTTTTATGCCAAGTTTGGATTAATCTTTTGCTGTCTTGATAGGAGGTTTCGGGAGTGTCTTTTAAATAATCTGGTGCATGACTATCCATCATCACTTTACCCGAAATCATGCGTAAATTTCGGCGATAGGCTTCTTCAAAGAAAGCATCAACGGACTGGGGGAAAACCGTGGCAAAAACTAGGGCGGTTGTGGTTCCATTTTTGAGTAATTCATCTAGGAAAAATGCCGCGATTTTTTGAGCATATTCTTTACTACTAAATTTACGTTCTGTGGGAAAGGTATATTGATTTAACCATTCTAATAGTTGTTCCCCATAGGATGCTATCATTTCGGTTTGGGGGAAATGAATATGGGTATCAATAAATCCTGGTAATATTAATAAGTCTGGATAAGATTTTATGGGCAACCCTTGATATTTTTCTTTTAAATTGTTATAATGGTCGAAGTCTATAATGATTCCTGATTCTACGACTAATAATCCATCGGGAAGATAACGAACGCTGGTTTCTTCTGATTCATAAAAAGGATCATCAATAAAGTCTAAAAACGATGAGCGAAATAGTTTTAATTTGTTCATGGTTGAGGGTTATTAGGGTTAATTAAAATCAAGTTTAATCAAATTTTTCATAAAGACGAAATTGGGCGATTTTGTAAATTTCTTCTAAAGCAGTTATTTTTTCCTGCTCTATAGAATTATTTAACCGTTGTTCAAAAGCTGATAAAATACTAATTTTTGTATGATTTTTAACGGCAATAATGAAGGGAAAACTGAATTTATCTTTATAGGTTTGGTTAAGTTGGTGAAATTGTTTATATTCAGCAACTGTTAGACGGTCTAACCCAACTCCGGCTTGTTCTTTTATCGAAGATTCTGCCATTTTTGCTTTACTTCCTAGGTCGGGATGGGCGCGAATTAAGGCTAATTGTTGTTGTGAATTACTATTTTTAACAATATCAACCATGGTTTGATATAATATTTCTATAGTCTCAAAGGGTCGTTTTAATTCCGCTTGTTCTGCTACCCAAGGAGATGCTTCAAAAATAGACCCTAATGCTGCGATAAATTCTATCTGAGTCATTCGATTAACTTGGGATAAGGAATAGGTTTGCATGGGGTTTAACTGCCTCGATAGGTACTATAAGACCAGGGAGAAACTAATAGGGGAACGTGATAAGCAACGGTGGGGTTAGCAATGCCAAATCGAATCGGGATATAATCTAAAAATAAGGGATAATTTAGGGATTCATATTGGGTTTTAAAATAGTCCCCAACGGCAAAAACTAATTCATAAATTCCCTGATTTAATTCGGTTTCTGTTAATAGGGGTTTATCGGTTTCTACCGTCTTTATTTGTAATAGAAGTTTTTAGGAGATTTCGTTCTCCTGTTTCCGAATTAATTTGCCATAATTCAATCTTTAAATAGGCGACGGGACGACCTTGGGCTGTGTCTAATACATGAGTTGTGAGTTTGCCGACCATGAATGGGTAATGGGTAATGGGTAATGGGTAATGGGTAATGGGTAATGGGTAATGGGATATTTATTTTAGTGAAAGGGGCCTCCTAGGATGGTTTTAGATAAAGCATTTGTAATGTCATTGGCTGTTTCTTGTTGGAGTTGTTGATACCATTGTTGGGTTAAATTTGGGTCTTTGCCATAAATTATATCGGCTCGTTTTCGGGCTTTAAGAACTAGGGTGGAAGTCCGTTCTTTGCGTTCGGCTTCATATCGTTTTAAAGCATATTCTACTCCTAAATTAGTAGTTAATAAAAATCGAGATAATATTTCTGCGTCTTCCATGGCTTGACAGCCTCCTTGTCCCAGGGTTGGAGTGGAAGCATGGGCAGCATCTCCTAACAGTATAACTCGACCTTTAACCAGGGTTTCTAAGGGGTCTAAGTCATAAATCTCTAAACGGTTTAATTCCTGGGGGTTGAGATTTTCAATTAGGCATTGAACGGGGGACGGCCATTGGGCAAAAATTGATTTTAACTCCCGTTGACGGTGCTCCGGTTCAACAATTGTTCCCCTAGCCATGGGACAACCAAAGAAATAATAAAAGCGATTATTGCCAATGGGCATCATCGAGGCTCGTTTGCTTTCTCCTACATAAATTACCCAAGTATTTTTATCTCCTAAATCGGGATTAATTTCAATTAAACCATTCCAATTCACATAACCTGCATAACGCAATTCTACCGGATGACCGACCACATAATCCCGCAATTGAGAATGTATTCCATCGGCGGCAATTAATAGGTCTCCTCGGGTTTGATATCCATTGGCAAAATAGGCGGTAACACCCTGGGCATCCTGTTCAACTCCAATACATTGAGCATTAAGTTTAACGGTTTCAATATTATTATTAAAGGCATTTAAAAGCAGGGATTGTAATTCCGTGCGAGACACGGGATAGGGCTGCTGTCCCACGGTTTCGGTAACAGGATGGAGATTAATTTGATTGAATAATTTATCGGTATGACTGCGATATTCCATCCTATCCATCTGTCCGCCAATTTTGGCAATTTCATCCCCCAACCCCAAACTATTGAGAACTTTAACCCCATTTGACCAAATAGAAATGCCTGCCCCGGCGGGACGAATTTCGCTAGTTTTTTCATAAATTTCTACGGTATATCCCGCCCGTTTTAGGGTTAAACCTGCGGTTAAACCACCAATTCCTGCACCGATAATAATAATTTTGAGATGATTCATAATTTTAAGGGTTAGAAGATGGTTCTAGGGTGATTTGACTATAAATTTTTAAGGCGGAACTCCAAACTAAATAACCTTGTTGATTCAGATGTAAACCATCGGTGCTTAATTCCGGTTTTAAATTGCCTTCTGCATCAATAAAAAGGGAATGTAAATTTAAAAAATAAGCCCCTTCTTCCTGGGCAATGAATTTTAACTCTTGATTTAATTTACGAATGCGTTGATTAGAAATTTTTAATAGGCGCTCGCGGCCTTCCCAGTTAGAATTTTTATCGCTATGGGGAAGAATAGATTGCACCACAATTTGAGCATCGGGATGTACCCAACGTAAATCCCGAATAATTTCTCGATAATTATTTAATAAGGTGCTGTCATCTATGCCCCGAATTAAATCATTAATGCCAATCATCACAAAAATAGTTTCCGGTTCAGTAATATCAAATAATTTAACCCGCTTTAATAAGCCTGTGGAGGTTTCCCCAGAAATACCTTGATTTAACCAAGTTCTTTCTCTGGGTAAAAGTTCCGCCGGAAACCACAAACTTAGGGAATCTCCCGCCAAAATAGTTAGGTGTTCGGGGGGGTTTGTTGCTGCGGCATTGGCTTCGCGCCCCAACTGTTTCCACCCATTGTTCATAAGTCCAGCGATGCCGGGGGATACCAGTATAATTCGTTAAAGCCGATTCTGGCGTTGATGGTACATCATGGGTTTGAACAACAACCGTGAGGGGCGATACAGAGGTGGCATCAGAAACAGATTGTCTGTGCATCAATCCCAGAATGATAAACAAGAATAATCCATTCCCAATTAGGGACATCCAAGCCCAATACGGAATTATTTTCGAGCGAATAAACACTGGATTCCAATGCTGCTTAAACAAAACTAACTCAGCCTAACCTGTTCATTTAATATTTAACCTTGCTTTCTTGCAATCTACAAAAAATCCCCGGCTAGGAGAAGCCAGGGAAGGAGTAGTGGGAGCACCGAATGCCCCCTAATAGCCGCTAATACCCGAAATATTAGTAACGACTTTTGAAGACACTCCCTTCCGAGGGAAAGCTAGAACCAGAACTACCCAAACCTGGGCCAACTTCATCCTTGAGGAATCCGGCGTAGGCTTCCATACCATGTTCGGCGATGTCCAATCCTTCAAATTCCTGTTCTGGATGCACCCGTAGGCCAACCGTGGCCTTCAGGGCTAACCAAAAAATCGTACTCAAGGCGACGGTAAATCCGCCAACGGTCAGAATACCCAGGATTTGGATACCCAAATTAGCACCACCGAAAACGCCCGCGGCTAAGGTGCCAAAAACTCCACAAACCAAGTGAACAGAGGTCGCACCCACGGGGTCATCAATTTTGATACTGTCAAAGAAACCCACGGAATAGACCACTATCACCCCAGCCATCGCCCCAATAATTACGGCGCTCAGGTAGCTGACGGAATCACAACTGGCGGTAATTGCCACTAAACCCGCTAAAACTCCGTTAATAATCATGGATAAATCCGGTTTACCATCCTTAAACCAGGATGTGGCGGTGGCGGTGACGGCCCCGGCAGCGGCTGCTAAGTTGGTGGTAACGGCAATATAAGCAATTTGTTCATTGGCAGCCAAGGTGGAACCGGGGTTGAAGCCAAACCAGCATACCCACAGGATTAAACATCCCAGGGTGGCGATACTCATGTTATGACCGGGAATGGCGCGAGATTGTCCATCGGCTCCATATCGACCCAAACGGGGGCCAAGGAAAGCAGCCCCCATTAATGCCGCCCAACCACCAACGGAGTGAACGGCAGTTGTTCCGGCAAAATCCTTGAATCCTGCTTGATATAACCAGCCCGAAGCATCCCAAATCCAGTGACCTGTGATGGGGTAAGCAATCCCAACCAGAAGTACACTAAAGATTAGAAAGGCAATAAACTCAATTCGTTCAGCAACGGCTCCTGATACAATCGTGGCTGCGGTTCCAGCGAAGGCGACTTGGAACAGGAAGAATAAAGGAACCGGTAATCCGGCGGGAAAAGGGGCTAAACCATAGGTTTCTGGCTGTCCGGTGAGGAAATAACCACCGCCACCAATCAATGGGTTTTCCCCGCCAAACATAAAGGAAAATCCAAACCCCCAGAAAATCAGGGTGGCTAAGGCAAAGACAATTAGGTTTTTTGCTAAGACGTTAACGGCATTTTTTTGGCGACAGAAGCCGGTTTCTAACATACAGAAACCAGCGTTCATAAAAATCACCAGAATCGAAGCGATTAAAACCCAGGCAGTGTTTAAATAACCCTGAACCATTTCCGCCGTCAGGGGAGGGGCATCTGTTTGAGCAACGGCCGCGAGACTCCAAACTCCAACGATAATCGCGGTTAAAGGAATACAGGCTAACCAAGTGGGAGACAGCCATCGAGAATGCTGTAATTTTAAAATCGCCCTATTGATTTTAGCTGTAAAACGACTAGCATTTGTGTGCCGTCGGTTTCCTTGATAGGTGGTTTTTTTCGAGATAAACATCATGTTGGGTTTATGAATCAATATTAGTAGGAGAAATCAACTGCACACATCTATGGAAATTGGCTACAGATAAATCAAGGTTTTTGATGCTGAATCTTTAGCTATAGCACTACGCACTTTGAGAACAGGGAACACCGGAATGGTAAGCAGTGGAAAGTAATCAGTGAATGAGTTTGCTGGATTTAGGGGTGTCCTAACTGTCATGCGTAGCACCATGGAGTGCTAACAATTTTTGATAGATTGTTAATCTAATTTCTGTATCAAGAAGTACAGTTTTTTGGTGATTTTCGATAACATAGAAGGGTTGGGTTATGGGTCAATAGGGGTCAACTGTCAATGGTCAAAAGCCGTTCACTGGTTTCCTGAACCTTGGACTCCAGGATTTGTTTGACCGGAATCTCAATCAAAAATTTAGTGTATTTCCCCACTTCCGACTCGCACCAGATTCGACCTTTATGGTGTTCGACGATAATTTGATAGCTAATGGATAATCCTAAACCTGTGCCTTTTCCTACGGGTTTAGTAGTAAAAAATGGGTCAAATAGTTTAGAACGAATCTCTTTAGGAATCCCCAAACCATTATCAGAAATTTCGACAATAATTTGTTGGTGATTCACCGATAGGGTTCTAATCGAAATTTGCGGTTGAATCCTAGATTTATCACAGGATATCAGAGAAAACTTATCCTGCATCATCGAATCATGGAGGGCATCAATGGCATTACTAATCAGATTCATAAATACCTGATTTAGTGGCCCGGGATAGCATTCAACTAAGGGAATATTCCCATATTCCTTAATCACTTCAATTCCGGTTAATTTCCCCTGGGCTTTGAGTTTGGTTTTCAAAATCATCAAGGTACTTTCTAATCCATCATGGAGACTTACCTGTTTTAATTCGGCTTCGTCATGGCGAGAAAAGGTTCTTAAAGAACGCACAATATCCCGAATCCGGTCAGCCCCTACCTGCATAGATTCGACAATTTTGGGAAAATCTTCCTTGAGAAATTCCAAATCAATGGATTCAATCTCTTGCTGAATTTTAACACTCGGATTAGCATATTCTTTTTGATAAATATCTAATAAATTCAGCACATCCCGGGTGTAATTTGTGGCGTGAATTAAATTACCATAAACAAAATTAACCGGATTATTAATTTCGTGGGCAACTCCCGCCACTAATTGACCCAAACTCGACATTTTTTCGCTTTGAATCAGTTGAATTTGAGTGTGTTTAAGTTCTTTAAGGGTATTTTTAAGTTGGTCATTTTTTCGCTTTAACTCCAGAGAAGTTTTTAACCTTTCTTCGGCTTGTTGTAGGGCTTCTTCCGCCCGTTTATGGGCAGATAAATCCCGAAAGGTTCCCATATAAAACGATTGATAGCCGAATTTAGCTTGATTAATTGTGGCTTCTAGGGGAAAACAAGAACCATCCGCCCGACGACCCACAACCTCTTGACGTCCTTGCAATAGGCATTTTTCCAATAGGGTTTTCTGCTCTTGAATCTGGGAAGTTGGCCAGTCCAATAAATGTAGTATCGACGTGCCAATTAATTCCGTCGCCGAATATCCAAAGATGGCTTCCGCACTAGGATTAGTCCTTAAAATTTCTCCCGATGGATTACTAAAGGTAATCATGGCATCCGTGGCATTTTCAATAATAGCCTCGGTTTGGTTTAGGGAATCTTCTAAGGTTTGCATGACTTGGTTATAACGAAAGCCAATTTGACCGACTTCGGTAAATGGATTTTCAGGAACCCGACGTTTAAAGTCTTGGGTACGGGCTTGATATTCCATGACTTCAAACAAATCATAAACTTCCGTTTTGGCTCCATGTTCAGAAATATTTAATCCCCTGGTTTCTGCCTCCAGAGAAACCCGCAATGGGAAATAACGATTAATGGTGTATAAAACCAGCCAGGTTAAGCCAAATCCCCAAACAAAAGATACCCCAATTCCTAATAATTGAACTAGCAATTGTTCCGTGCGGGATAACCCGGTATTCAGGAGATGGAGATTGCCAAACAAACCCACGGCGAGGGTTCCCCAAACTCCACCCCCCGCATGAACCGCAATCGCATCAACGGCATCATCAATGCGCCACCGTTGCAAGGTGATGGACACTAACACCATAACGGCGGCACCCACCCCACCAATTAAGGGAGCCAGGGGCGTCGAAATTACATGGGAAGATGCGGTAATGGCGACTAAACCCGCCAAGGAACCATTAATAATCAGTTCCACCTCCGGGCGGCGATGCAATACCCAGCCAAAAACCGCCCCGACCAACATTCCCGACGTCCCGGCTAAGATAGTATTCACAATCACCGTGGCGACTCGAACATCTAAATGTAAATAACTGCCCCCGTTGAATCCTAACCACCCTAACCACAACAACATCGCCCCCAATACGGATAACTGAAGGTTAGAGCCGCGCATTTCTTGAGGGGGTTTATCGGGGGTAAATCGTCCCAACCTGGGCCCAATTACTAATAGAAACCGCCAAAGAAACCCATCCGCCAATACTGTGAACAATCGTAGACCCTGCAAAATCTATAAACCCCATTTTTCCTAACCATCCGATTAAATGGTTAGTTTCAATCCCATTCCAGGCCCAATGACCAAAGATGGGGTAAATAATCCCGGAGGTTAAGGCCGCGACTAATAAATATGCTCCAAACTTCATCCTTTCCGCCGATGCCCCTGAAACGATTGTCGTGGCGGTACTGCAAAACATAGCTTCAAACAGAAAAAATGCGGCTTGCCCCGGATTCGAGGTGGTATCAAAAAAGAAAGCCTGGGGGTCAATCCCGCCCATAGCCGCCCTGCTAAACATAATGGCATAGCCAAAGGCCCAAAACAAGGCCACGGAAATGCCAAAGTCAGCAAGATTTTTGACGGCAACATTAATACTATTTTTGGAACGGGTCAAACCCGACTCCAAACACATAAATCCGGGCTGCATCAAAAAGACTAAGCCCGAACAGACCAGCAGCCAGAGAATATCAATCACTGAATTATTGGTTACTCAATCAGCCTGAAATTATCTCAATTTATCTTAGGAGTTTTTGTGGACTTTGATACCGTTACGCGATAAGCGTTGATTTTACGGGGCTAAAACTAGAATTTGGTAGCTAAAAAGCTGGATTTTAGGGCCAAAAATCTGAAATTAGAAAAAAAATATTTTAGGTGTTGACAAATGTTACCCGGTTTGGGTAGAGTAACAAGCGTGTGAGGAGCGAACCAGTTAAGGACACCGAGACGAAACACGGCCAGTCGCCGGTGTCCTTTCTGACCAAAAGGAAACATACGTTCTTTGATAAAACTCTAATTTTGAAGAATTTATCGAGATTAGATGAATATTGCTGCATTTAAGGTGGCGATTTATCAAGTTTTTAGCTATTTGTGGTTGGCTATTTTGAACCCTGGCTTTGTTATGGGATTATAAAATAGTAATATTCAAAAATTTCTCCTGAATGACCCAGTATTTTGCCACGGTTGCCAAGGGTTTAGAATTTGTTGCTGCTCAAGAATTAGAAGGTTTAGGCGCCCATGATGTTCGTCCTGATTTTGCGGGGGTTCATTTCACCGGTTCCCGCCAACTGCTTTATCGAGTTAATCTTTGGGGAAGAACTATATTTCGGGTTTTAGTTCCTATTGCTGAGTTTCCCTGTGCCAATGGGGAGCAATTGTATCAGGAAATTCAGAATATTAATTGGAATGACTATTTATCGCCCCTGAATACCTTTGCTGTTAATTGTACGGGCAAAAATGACATTTTAAACCATACCCATTTTACCGCCTTACAAGTCAAGAATGCAATTATTGATCAACAGCGTTTGGAATTTGGAGAACGGTCGGATATTGATATTAATAATCCCGATTTATGGATTAATCTTCACATCCATGAAGACCAAGGGATTCTCAGTTTAGATAGTTCTGGAACCAGTTTACATCGCCGGGGATATCGTCCGGCCGTGGGAATTGCTCCTTTGAAAGAAACTCTAGCCGCAGCCCTATTAGATATGGCAGAATGGCATCCTGATTTACCTTTTTTAGATCCTTTATGTGGGTCGGGAACTTTACCAATAGAAGCAAGTTTAAAAGCCTTAAATATTGCCCCCGGACTATTCCGAGAAACCTTTGGGTTTATGAAGTGGAAAGATTTTGATTCCAAATTGTGGGAAAGTCTAAAACAGGATGCTTTAGATGCAAAATTAACCACCTTAACCGCCCCAATTGTGGGTTCAGACCAGGATGAGGATGTGATTTATCAAGCCTCGGAAAATGCTCGTCGCTCCGGCGTTGCTGAACAAATTCGGTTACAACAAATGGAGTTATCTGAGGTGGAAGCTCCGGCGAATCATGGGGTAATTATTTGTAATCCTCCCTATGGGGAACGCTTGGGAGATGCGGAGGAATTGGGTGCTTTATATAAACAGTTGGGAGATACTTTTAAACAACGGTTTAAGGGCTGGACGGCTTATATTCTGACGGGAAATAAAGCATTAGGAAAACAAGTTGGTTTGAGAACGGCTCGGAGAATTGCTGTTTATAATGGGGCCTTACCTTGTACTTTATTAAAGTATGAGCTTTATTAATTATAGCAAACAACAGGCAACAGAACCGTTTATAATTCATGTTTCACCAGTTAAGGTTTGCTGTGTCAGTCTTTGTCCTAACCTTTAGGCGCGGTTGCTATATAAAGCCCTTGAATAATACCGATAAACCCGGAATCAATTGATTTAATTAATGGGGAAAAATATGAAAAAAACTTTAGACTTAATCGGTTTAAATTGGAGTTTCAAAACATTATTTTCTTCTGATGTTAGACGATATTTAAAGGTTATAAAAACGGGGGTTTTAGATCGGTTATCGGGACAAAGGAGGCAGTTTGTTAAACAAAAAATTATGACTGTTGAAGAACAGCAAGATTTTAGAGAACAAATTAAAATCGTTCAAAGGGTTAAAAAAACTAGCTATTTTGAGAATAAAAGACATAATTTAGCAACGGCGATCGCTCAAATTGAAAATATTTTAATTCCACCGGGCGAAATTTTTTCCTTTTGGTATTTAGTCGGAGAAACCCAATATAAAAAATGGTTATCGAGAAGGACGAGCTATTGTTAATAATCAACTAAAATCCGATGTCGGTGGCGGTTTGTGTCAACTCTCTGGACTGATTTATTATTTAATCTTAAAAGCGGGTTTCATCCCTTTAGAAAGATATCCTCATTCCCAAGATATTTATACGGAGGAAACTCGGTTTGCTCCCCTAGGGTCGGACGCAACGGTGGTTTACGGATATAAAGATCTGCGGTTTAAAAATACTTTATCTGTTCCTATTTGTTTTCGATTTTATTTGTTTGAGGAAGAAATCATCGGATGCTTATGTTCTTCAGAAACCCTAGAAGAATTTAATATTGAATTTAGAATTGAAGCGCAACAAGAATTCAAAAAAGTGGATACAATTCGTTGGAATAAAACTGGAGATCAATTCACTTTAATTACTTCTAATTTCTACCCTAGTTTAATAGCTGAAGATTAACAATGATATTTGAACACAACTCAAATAGGATTGCTATAGGTATAGGTTAATTATTTTTAGTTTAAGTTTCACAAGAAAATAGGGATAAAAATATTCGCACAATGGTTGTTTTCCCTGGAGTGCTTTCAATTTCCATATCCCCTTGATAAAACTGAACTAAACGCTTCACCAGAATTAATCCTAATCCAGAGCCTTGCTGCTCATAAATATGGCGTTCAAATTGTTGATAAGCACCGATTCTAGCAATCTGTTCTGCGGTCATTCCTCGTCCTGAGTTAATGAATTCAAGACAATAACGATTCATTGTTTTATACCCTTTCACCGAGATTAGATTATTAGAATCAGAGAATTTTATGGCATTATCAATTAATTCTTCTGTGATTTTATTAAAAATTTCTTCAGGAATATTAAGAGCTAATTTTTCTATTTCAAAATATAATTTATGCTCAATACAACTACTTTCTTTGATTTTCTTTTGAATCACATTTTTAATTAAAATTTCTGGGTCTGATATCGATCCTTTCGGAAAATATTTAAGTCGTTGCGGATCTCGGTTGAGTAATTCCAAATCCGCATAGAGGAGAAAATTACAGGTTAGTCGATATAAACGGGTTGCAGAGATACTAATATTTTCTAACATCTCTTGAATTTCATTCGGTGACATTTCCTCAAAATCCGACATTAATAGTTGTGTTGTCCCGATGATTCCATTCAAAGGAGTTCTTAACTCATGGGGGAGAAATAGGGTAATATTATTACGCAATTCATCCAATTGTTCTTGATTCTTTTTTTCAAAGGTTTCATGTTTTTGAATACGACTGCGAATGGTTGCTAATAAATCCTGATGTGTAAAGGGTTTTGTTAAATAATCATCCGCCCCCAAGTTCATACCCTGTCGTAAATCAGTGCTGGTTGATTTAGCAGTTAAAAATATAAAAGGAATAGTTGCCGTAGTCGGATGAGCTTTTAATTCTCCTAATACCTGATACCCGTCTAATTCCGGCATCATCACATCACAAATAATTAAATCGGGCAAAATTTCTTTGGCCAGTTTTCTACCCCGGTTTTCCCATCTTCAGCACCAACTCCTAAAAATTCTTCAGCTTCGAGAATATCTAAAATAATAGATCGAACATTCAGATCATCTTCAATAACTAATATTTTTTTCATAGGGGAAAATGACGGTTATCGTTGTACCTACATTAATTTTACTCTGGACTTGAATTATCCCACCTTGAATCTCAACTGATTTTTTGACAATGGTTAACCCTAACCCAGTACCTGGAATTACACCTACGTTTTTAGCCCGATGAAATGGTTCAAATAAATGTTCTTGGTCTTCTTGGGGAATACCTATACCTTCATCTTTTAGGGTTAAAATCACTTGATTTTGATTATAATTTAAGTGTAATTCTATATTTCCCCCCGGAGGAGAGTATTTGATCGCATTACTAATTAAGTTATATAAAATATGTCGTAATAGTCTTTCATCTAAATATACCGAATTATTGATCAAATTTGAAGTATCTTTTTCAGGGGGAATAAAACGCAGATATTTTGTTTCTTTTAAACTAATTTTCATTTCTTGAATCATCCCACAACAAAAGTTTTCTAAATTAATTAAACTCGGTTGAAAAGGGATTTTTTGAGCTTCTCCTTGACCAATAAATAATACTTGATTTAAAAGTTCTGTCAGATGATGAACCGTTGTTTGAATTCTTTGTAGATAGATTAATTTTTTTTCTTCATCCCATTTACAACTATAATATTCTAAGGCTTCTGCCGAGGCTAAAATCGTGGTTAAAGGAGTACGAAATTCATGGGAAATCATGGATACAAAACTAGATTTAAGTTGATTTAGTTCCTTTTCCTGGTCTAGTGCTTTTTGAATTTCTGCTTCAGAATATTTACGTTGAGTAATATCTTTAATATCTCCTTCATAGGCGATAATTTTTCCCCTAGAATCCCTAATAACTCTGGCATTTTCAGAAATCCAAATAATACTTCCATCATGGCGATAAACCTCAGACTCAAATCCTAAAACCGTTCCTTGTTTCACTCATCAGACGAACAAATTCTTCTCGACGTTGAGGATTAACATAAATTTGATCTGGGATATAGGAAAGATTCTGCATCAAATCTTCCGGGGATGAATAGCCATAGATACGGGCGAGGGCTGGATTGGCACTAATAAAACGTCCGGCGGGAGTAGATTGAAATAACCCCTCCAGAGAATTTTCAAAAATGCTGCGATATTTTGCTTCTGTTAGTGCTAGTTGTTCATAGGCTTGTTCTAATTTCTGCCGCGAGTTAAACCAAGTTCTTTGTAAATGTTCATATAGATAAACCGATAGATTACAAATTAAACAAGTCCAGAATAAAAATAATAATAACATTAGGGAATCATAGTTAGGAGGAATAACTTTATTGCCGAGTAATTGATTGATGCCAAAGTAATATCCTAAGATAATTAATTGTGATGTTAAATGCCAAATTAAACGCACCGGAATTAATGTGGCTTGACTGACAAAGGTTAATACCCAGGCAAATAAATCAGGCTGGACATTTTCATTAATGGTTTGAATAATTTGTTTACTGAGTTCTAGGGAAATTCCTAATCCTAAAAATAGAAATTTTAGATGGTAGTATCCCCAGGATGTTTTTAATAATTTTAAACAAATTAATAACCCTAATAAAGTAAATATTTGCAAATATAAATTTTGATAAATAAAAGGCTCTCCCCAAAAAATTAAGCGTAAAAAATCAATAAAAATGGCATTAAAATAAATACATATTCCCAACGAAAACGCAAGCTGTAACCGCGCCAGCAAAAAATTATTTCGCCACCGTTCATAGGACAAATCATTAAGATTATTTTCATATTCAGGAACAACATTAACAGATTTTAAATAATTTAAAAAACGTTGAATAACCCGTAAATATATCAGTTGATTCCTAAGTGATTTAAACATTGATCAATTTCAAGGTTAATGCTACATTGTCCATTTAACCCTGTTTTGCCACTTTTAGGGAAAACCCCAATTTTCCCTAGGCTAAAAAATAGTAACTGTGTTCCAATACCCCAAAATTAAAAAAGATGGAATAGGGCAACCCCGCCTGGTGGTTGGGACAAGGTTTCCTCCGCTTTCGCAAGGGTAAACCTTGTCCCAGGGTAAATGAGTAGGGGGTAGGGGATCGGGTACCGAATCCATGTCCTCAACCCTAAGCCTTATGGCTAATGCCATACGGTCAAAAGAAATAGAAAAATGCGTTAAATAATCTTTATGGCTTGTTTCTAAATCTTGAATTGATTTTTGTAAACGTTGTTGAATTTCTTCATCGAATAAAAAACTACCATCCTCTTGACGTTGAATTTGTTGATCAACTACATACACCCCATTTAATAAATATTCCGCACCTAATTCTGATAAAACCGGTTTTAGGGTATAATCAATACTTAATAAATGGGCAATTGTTCCCCCAGTTGCGATCGGTAAAATCACTTTACCCGATAGAAATTTAGGCGGTAATAAATCTAAAAAAGACTTTAATACCCCGGTATAAGCTGCTTTATAAACCGGTGTAGCAATAATTAACCCCGATGCGGCTTGAATTAATACTTTTGCCGGTTCTAAAGCCGGACTATCATAGCGTCCCAAGATTAAATCTTCTGAAGGCAGATCCCGAACCGAAATTATATCGGTTTCAAACCCCTTTTCAGCCAATAAATTCAGGGCATATTCGACAATTCCATAAGTCCGGGAGGGATGGGAAGGACTACCGGCGATCGCCACAATTTTTGTCATTTGAAAAACTCCTAAGTGATAATTAAAAATGTGACCCTGATTCTGCCAATTGCAATCGATTTTTAACAGAAGAATTACTATTCAAAACCCGGGCTAAAATTTGTTCAACTAATCGTCCAAAAACAGGATCTCCGCGATGGCGAGGACGAGAAAGGGGAATATCGACATCCATCGTGACTCGTCCTGCTTCTAATAACAAAACTCGATCTGCTAAAACCACCGCTTCTTCCACATCATGGGTAATTAACAAAGTCGTAAACTGCTTTTCTAACCACAATTGTTCAATCAAAGATTGCATTTCAATTCGAGTTAAAGCATCTAACGCCCCCAAGGGTTTCATCGAGAAGCAGTAAACGGGGTTGACTGACTAACGCCCGGGCTAAGGCCACCCGTTGCCGTTGTCCCCCCGACAAAACCGCGATCCAGTCCTGGGATCTATCCGCTAAACCCACCTGTGTCAGCATTTCTAAGGCTTTGGGCTTCCAGTCCCCCCGCAGTCCTAAACCGACATTTTCCAATACCCGACGCCACAATAAGAGACGGGAATCTTGGAACATGACTCTGGCGGAGGGATTTAGTTGATGTAGGGGTTCTCCATCGACTAATACACCCCCAGAAGTGGGACGATCTAACCCAGAAATTAATCGTAATAAGGTACTTTTTCCGCAGCCACTACGCCCGACAATGGCAACAAATTCTCCGGGTTTAATTTCTAAGTCTAAATGGGATAAAACAGAGGTTTTACCAAAGGATTTACTTAATCCTAAAAGTTTCAGATCTGCCCCTCTAATTTCTGTGTTCATGCTGTATATTTCCCTCATATTTCTATTGATAACTCGGATGCCATTGCAATAATTTGGCTTCTAATCCACAGGCGATCGCATCGGCTAATTTTCCGAGTAAGGCGTACATGAGAATACTTAAAACCACAACATCGGTTTGCATAAATTCCCGGGCATTCATCGCCATGTAACCAATTCCTGAATTAGCGGCAATGGTTTCAGCAACAATCAAGGTTAACCACATAATTCCTAATCCATAGCGCACCCCAACTAAAATTGAAGGCAAGGCCCCGGGTAGAATGACTTGCCAAAATAAACCCCAAGGACTTAAGCCATAAACTTTTCCCATTTCAATTAATCCCGAATCCACGGTTTTAATCCCATGCCAAGTATTAATATAAAGGGGAAAAAATACACCAAAAGAAACTAAAAAAAGTTTAGCTTCTTCCCCAATGCCAAACCAGAGAATTACTAAAGGAATTAAGGCTAAATGCGGAATATTTCTGACCATTTGCACCGAAGTATCCAGGAGTCGGTCAGCCCGGAGAGAAATACCATTCAGCAAGCCCAAACCGACCCCGATTATTCCCCCAACAATGAATCCAGCGATCGCCCGTTGGGTACTAATCAAAATATGCTTGAACAATTCACCACTTAAGGTTAATTTAATCGCGGCTTGTACCACATCGGTCGGGGCGGGTAAAACCCGATTGGATAACCAACCTATTTGAGATAAAAATTGCCAAATCAGCAAGAATCCCACAGGCACAAGCCAAGGAATAATCGGATGATTCAAAGATTTTTTTAACCCTTTTGTAGCCATAATTTAGGAAGCCGTAGGAGTAGTAATTTTTTGTGAACTAGGACGGCGCTCATTACCAATAATTTCGCCAAAAGGACTCATCATATTAGTCTCTAAAGAAGGAGGTTGATAGTCTAAAGGCAGATGGGGAAATAATAATTCTGCAACCCGATAGGCTTCTTCTAAATGGGGATAACCGGAGAAAATAAAGGTTTCAATTCCCAATTTTTGATATTCCAACATCCGTTTAACCACGGTATCGGCATCCCCGACTAAAGCCGTACCCGCCCCGCCCCGGACTAACCCCACACCCGCCCACAAATTCGGGCTAATTTCCAGGGCGGTTTTTGAGCCCCCATGGAGTTCGCTCATCCGTCGTTGTCCCTCGGAGTCGGTACGAGATAGGGCTTTTTGGGCATCTGCGATCGCCTGATCATCCACATATTCAATCAATTCATTCGCCGCATCCCAAGCTTGATTTAAGGTACGGCGGACAATGACGTGGAGACGAATGCCAAACTTGAGGGTACGACCTTGGGCTTCCGCTAATTGACGCATCTGGGCAATTTTTGCCGCTACCTGGGCCGGGGGTTCTCCCCAGGTCAAATACACATCAATTTGTTTGGCCGCGACCTCCATAGCTGCGGGGGATGAACCCCCAAACCACAAGGGCGGATGGGGAGTTTGCACGGGCGGAAATAGCAATTTTGCCCCTTGAATATCCAGATATTTCCCCTTAAAATCCACGGTTTCTCCAGCCATTACCCCGCGCCAAACCTGGAGAAATTCATCGGTTAACTGATAACGGTCATCATGGGACAAATACAGACCTTCCCCCGCCATTTCCACGGGATCGCCTCCGGTGACGACATTCACCAGTAACCGCCCCCCAGAGAGGCGATCAAAGGTGGCGGCCATTCTTGCCACGGTGCTAGGGGTGGTCATCCCGGGACGCAGGGCGACTAAGAATTTCATCCGTTGGGTCACAGAAATTAGGGACGAGGCCGCAATCCAAGCATCTTCACAGGAGCGTCCCGTGGGAATTAGTGCCCCGGTGTAGCCCAGGTGATCAACGGCTTGGGCAATTTGTTGTAAATAGTCCAGATTAACGGCTCGTCCGCCATAGCTGGTTCCTAAATAACGTCCGTCTCCGTGAGTGGGAAAAAACCAAAGAATTTGCATTTTTTATTCCTAAAATTTTCAATTCCGAGAAACAGTTATCAGTCAGAATAATTAAGACTTGTTAACTGGTACAGACGCGCCATGGCACGTCTCTACACTATTAACTATTAACTATTAACTGATAACTATTAATTGTTAACTGATTAGGACAGATTTTTAACCACCGATTGAATACTGATTTCTTTAGGAATGAGTTTTAATCGGTAAAATGTATCGGCAATTTTTTGCTGACCAGCAATTGTTTCGGGACTCAATGGATCAACACTATAAGCGCGTCGTTTTTCGGCTAATAACAAGGAATCAACATCAATTCCCGTTTCTTTAGATAGAAATTCTGCTACTTTTTGGGGGTTATTTTGTGCCCATTGGCTGGTAGTTTTTAGTTCTTCTAATATGGCAGTAATTACTGGGGAATTTTGATCAACAAACTTTTGAGATGCCAAGAAAAAGCCTCGGTTTTCCACTAATCCTGTACCATCGGCTAAAATTCTTGCCCCAATAGCGGTTTCGGCAACGGCTAAATAAGGATCCCAAATCACCCAAGCATCAACACTTCCTTGTTCAAAGGCAGCCCGGGCATCGGCCGGAGGCAGAAACACCGGAGTAATATCGGTATATTCCAACCCGGCATTTTCTAAGGCTGCTACCAGTAAATAATGCACATTGGAACCTTTATTTAAGGCAACTTTTTTCCCTTTTAAATCCGCCACACTTTGAATTGTGGAATCCTTGGGAATTAAAATTGCTTCAGCTTTTGGCCCGGTAGGATCATAGGCAATATAAACTAAGGGTGCATTCGCTGCTTGCGCAAAAATTGGCGGGGTTTCTCCGGTATAACCAAAGTCAATTTGTCCGACATTTAAACCTTCTAAAATTGCTGGGCCAGCCGAAAATTCTGACCATTGAACTGTTATCCCCTGGGGTTGTAAACGTTTTTCTAAAGTTTCCTTGGGATTTTAAGGTGTTGAGGAGGGTAGCGGATTTTTGATAGCCAATTCTAACCACTGCACTTGAGGGTGTGGCCGTGTTAGCTGCTACAGGGGTTGGGGTACTAGCAGAATTTCCGCTACTGCAAGCGGCTAAGGCAAAACTTAAGCACAAACTCCCAGCGAATAAACCCATAAAACGTAGAATAGAACGGCGTTTCATGGCTTTTGAGAAAAGTTGCAGCCATAAAGGAATGTTTAACCGTGCAGACCATTTAGTGATCAAGATTCTTACCTCTGTACAGAATTCATCATAAATCGATAGGAAAAGCGTACTACGATTTCAATTGAATTTCAATACATTTGTAAATTAATTTATTTTCAGACGGACAGGACTTACGCAAAACAACCATATCTAGTAGGGGCGAATGGCCATTCGCCCCTACAGATGGTGTATAATTGGGTATTCTGCGTAAGTCCTGACGGATTTAGCCACAACTTCCCAACCCCAGATAGCTACCTGGACAGGTCAGGACTTAGGTATCAAACCCAGCAATAGTTATGTTTTCTGGATGAACTGAATTCAGGGTACAATCAACTCAAAAGCATATCTTTAAATGAAGCGTTAACCTAAACTGTTTATTATGACATCTACAATAGAACTTCTCAAGATTAAATTTAATCAAGCATTAGTAGCGGCATTTGGTGAAGATTTTGCCACAATTGATCCGATGGTGGTGGCCTCAACCAATCCTAAATTTGGTGATTATCAGTGTAATTTGGCGATGTCTTTAACTAAACCGTTAAAAAGTAATCCTCGGGCGATCGCAACTCAAATTATAGACCATTTAATTATTGATGAAATTTGCGAAACTCCTGAAATTGCTAGCCCTGGTTTTATTAATTTACGTTTAAAAACCGACTATTTACAAATACAGTTACAAAAAATGTTAGGGGATGAACGTTTAAACATTCCCAAAGTAAACCCTAACCAAAAAATGATTGTAGATTTTTCTAGTCCGAATATTGCTAAAGAAATGCACGTCGGACATCTGCGATCTACAATTATTGGAGATAGTATTGCCCGGGTTTTAGAATTTCAAGGACATGAGGTTTTACGTCTCAACCATGTTGGGGACTGGGGAACTCAATTTGGAATGTTAATTACCTATTTAAGAGAGGTTTATCCCGAAGCATTAACCACAGCAGATGCTTTGGTTTTAGGGGATTTAGTGGAATTTTATCGTCAAGCTAAGGTTAGATTTGATCAGGATGAAACCTTTAAGGAAACCTCCCGCCAAGAAGTTGTGCGGCTACAAGCGGGGGCGGAAGATAGCCGTCGGGCGTGGCAATTATTATGTGAACAATCTCGGCGAGAATTTCAGTTAATTTATGATGATTTGGGGATTAAATTAAGCGAAAGAGGAGAATCTTTTTATAATCAATTTTTACCCCAAATTGTTCAAGAATTAGATAAAATCGGATTATTAGTTGAAAATCAAGGAGCAAAATGTGTCTTTTTAGAAGGTTTTACCAATAAAGAAGGAGAACCTTTACCCTTAATTGTGCAGAAATCCGATGGCGGTTATAATTATGCTACAACGGATTTAGCCGCGTTAAGACATCGGATTGAAACCGAGAAAGCTACCCGCATTATTTATGTCACCGATGCTGGACAAACCAACCATTTTATGCAGTTTTGGCAAGTAGCAAAACGGGCGGGTTGGATACCAGAAAATGTCGAATTAGTTCATGTTGCTTTTGGAGTTGTGAAAGGGGAAGATGGCAAAAAATTAAAAACTCGTTCCGGGGAAACCGTGCGTTTAAGAGAATTATTAGATGAGGCGGTCAATTATGCTAAAAAAGATTTAGAAACCCGCATCAAAACAGAAGGACGCACGGAAACCCAAGAGTTTATTGATCATGTTGCGGAAGTTGTGGGTTTGAGTGCGGTTAAATATGCAGATTTAAGCCAAAATCGTACCAGTGATTATATTTTTAGTTTTGATAAAATGTTATCATTACAGGGAAATACGGCTCCCTATATGCTCTATGCCTATGTCAGAATTCAAGGAATTAGTCGTAAGGGAAATATTGATTGGCAAAAGTTAGAAACGGATATTCAACTGGTTTTAGAAGCAGATGAAGAAATAGTTTTAGCCAAACATCTGTTACAATTGCAGGCAATTTTAGAGGAAGTTGCTCAAGATTTATTTCCTAACCGTTTATGTCAATATTTATTTGAATTAAGCCAAAAATTCAATCAATTTTATGAACAATGTGCCGTTGTCAAAGCCGAAGAACCTCAACGGACTTCCCGTTTGGCATTATGTGATTTAACTGCAAAAACCTTAAAATTAGGGTTATCTTTGTTAGGAATTTCTGTCTTAGAACGAATGTAATATGGGTAATGGGTAATGGGTAATGGGTAATGGGTAATGGGTAATGGGTAATGGGTAATGGGTAATGGGTAATGGGTAATGGCAAGAGTTTACCTCCCCTGCTCCCTCTGCTCCCCTGCTCCCTCTGCTCCCCTGCTCCCCCTGCTCCCTCTGCTCCCCTGCTCCCCCTGCTCCCTCTGCTCCCCTGCTCCCCTGCTCCCCCTGCTCCCTCTGCTCCCCCTGCTCCCTCTGCTCCCCTGCTCCCCCTGCTCCCTCTGCTCCCCTGCTCCCTCCGCTCCCCCTGCTCCCTCCGCTCCCCCTGCTCCCTCCGCTCCCCCTGCTCCCTCCGCTCCCCCTGCTCCCTCTGCTCCCCCTGCTCCCCCTGCTCCCCCTGCTCCCTCTGCTCCCCCTGCTCCCCCTGCTCCCCCTGCTCCCCCTGCTCCCCCTGCCTCCCTACTCCGGGGTTAATGTTAAAATAATATCTGTGGAATCTGGAAATTTCTGGAGTAGTTCATCTCGATTTGCTAATTGAAATTCAGCAAAATCAAACCCGGGTGCAACAGTGCAACCGACAAAACTATAGGAACTTTCAGAATTGGGATAACCCCCAAACCACCATCCCGCAGGAACCACAAACTGTACTTGTTCTCCTGCTAAAATATCAGAACCCAGAATAATTTTCTGCACGCCATAATCTTCGTGAATTAAAATTAAAGTCATGGAAACCCCCTAAATAAAAATGCCACATTTCATCGGATTGAATTCGATGTAAACAGGATTTTGTTCCCTGGGGTAATAGAAAATAAATTCCTGTACAATAGTTGCGATCGCCTTTAAAATTACCAGGTAAAGCACTGTGGGGAATTACCCCATCTGAACGATAGGTTTCTCGAAAATAACCGCCTTCAGGATGGGGAATAAGCTGATATTTTTCAATTAATTCTTCTACAGTCATCATAAATTAAAGATCACAGCGAATAGAAAAATTTTACATTTAGGACAGCCATATACACTGTCGCTAAAAGTTAGTTAATTTGTTATGAAACTAGAAAGACCAACCTAATCCTAAACGCATTCCTTGTGAAGTCGTTTTAACAGTTGAGGTTCCAAAGTCTCCTTCTTTTGTAACTTTTAATTGATATAAACGATAGCCGGCGGATAAAGTTAAATCACGAGAAACTTGCCAATCTAAACCGATGAGTAGATCCCAATTGACGGGAGCTTCACTTCCTCCGGTAATTGCAGTTCCCCCCCTTGTGGTAATCGCTAAATTATCAGCTAAATTGAGTTTAATTTGTGCTCCTAATGACGGATCAAACCAATCCGGTCGATAGTTAATATCTGGGCCAGGATCAAAACCAAAATCCGTATTCAGATAGCCAAAACGAGCACCACCATAAACTTCAAAATCAAGGGAAGGATAGACAGAATTAGGTTTTGAGGAATCTTTAACCGAGGTGAGAGGTAGGGTTCCTAAATGCCATGCGAGGGAGATTTCTGATGTTAATAATTCCGTATTAAAATCAATATCAATTTGTGAACCCTTCTCCGTCAAACCCAATTCAGTATAGACTCCCTGAAAGATTAATCCGATATCCCCATTCCACGCTTCTAAACGAGTTCCTAACTCTAAAATTTTATCGAAATCCAGAATTTTTCCTAACCCTATATTAAAATCAACTTCAATGGGAACTTGACCCGGAGGAACTCGATTGACAATTGTTTGTACCCCTTCTCGCACCTGAGTTTCTAAGCGTGCTGTTAGGTTTTGTCCCCGTTGTTGTAAACGTTCTCGCACCTCTTGAGTAACGCGATCTTCTAATCGAGTATTACTCCGATCAAAAGGCAACCTTTCCAAAACACGATCAACAGCTTGTTCAATTAAATCTTTCGGTAATTGATTTAAGATCCGATTAGTAATTTCCGCCGTAATTAAGTCTACTAAAACAACTCGATTAACGCTGGCTCCTTCTCCAACAATGGCATAACCATCAATACTAAAAGGAACAAATAGCATGGGTTCAACTTTAAATCTCCATCCGTTGTCAGACTGAGTTTGTTCAGTTTCAGGAGTTGAATCTTCGGATTTTTCAGCCGAGACTTCATTAACAATTTGATCAAAATTAATGGGATTTTGACTAAGTGTATTTTCCTTTAAATTAGACCAACTTGGAATAGGATTTCCTGATAAAATTCCATGATTTTCTCTTGGTTGATCCAGTTGTAAATCTGCCGCATTACTGCTAGAATTTAAAAGGGTTGAATTCAGGTGAGAGAGTTTGAAATCCTCCGCATTGTGTACCGTTAATTGTTCTGAAGTTGGAAAAGCGGCGATCGCAATTTTTTCAACGGAAATGGGGTCTAACTCAACGGACAATTGATCGACGGAAAAATGCAAATCAGAATCAATCAAAAACTGATGCTGATCTTCTGAAAAAACAGAGGATAGGTTTTGATCAGAATCCAGATTAACAGAACTCGCCCAAGCGGGGGTAATAACTAGAAAAGTTAATAAACTGAAACAGGCAGTTAAAGCTGATTTCATTCGGTAGTTTCTACGGGTTTAAAGGTTTTTTAAAATCTATTAAAAACTGAGGGATTTAACAATTACCCCAATAAAACTCACCAATCCAATCACAAATAAAGCAACCCCGATAATTTCTGTACTGTAAGATGCTTGATAAGTATAACGCTCACTTTGAATTTGTTGAAGGAACCGACGATGTTCCCTCAATCCTAAAGCCATTCCTAACATTCCCGTCCCAATAAAAGACAATCCAACAATAACAGAAAATCGAACAGGGTCAAGCTTAGAAATGGGGTGAGTTTGTTCAATAGTTTCTGACGATAGTAGGAATACCAAAGCCAAAACCAATTAACGACAGAGAAGTTCTGATCCAAGCCATTAAAGTCCGATCAGCGGCGGCGCGACTGCGGTATTTAGCAAGTTCAGTCCGATCTTCAGCTAAATCATTTGTGGAAGGTTGTTTAGGCGGATCTGTATTGATAGGCGATTGATTCATAATGGGTTAGTTTATCTGGGGTAATGTCGCTTATGAACACTGAATTTTTATGAAAAATCTCAATTTTCCACAAACATCTCAGGGGACAGCATTGAAATTACCAATGAGAAATCTAATATACATCAAAGTTAATTTAAAAACAAAAAATTTTAATTAAATTTCAATTAAACTAGAATAACAAAGCAGAATGCTTTTTTGAGATGGCAAGCAATTGACACAAATTTGGAAGGGCTAAATTAGCTATGACACAAAGCGATCGCATTCAACGCCAAATTTTACCCATACCCGATCAAACTAACTTCGGACTCACCACCTACGACGCCAAAAATCCCGATACCCACTATCCCCCCATTCGGGATTTACGCCCACCAGCAGGTGCGCCCAATGTATTGATTGTGCTGCTCGATGATGTCGGTTTTGGTGCTTCCAGTGCCTTTGGTGGCCCCTGCGCCACCCCCGCCTTCGAGAAACTCGCCTCCCAAGGGATTAAATACAACCGTTTTCACACCACCGCCCTCTGCGCTCCCACCCGTCAGGCATTACTCACCGGACGTAACCATCACTCCGTCGGTATGGGCAACATCACCGAAACCGCCACAGCAGCCCCGGGTCAATGCTCCGTGCGTCCCAACACCAAAGCACCCCTAGCCTTGACCCTGAAATTGAATGGTTACTCAACCTCGATGTTTGGCAAGTGTCATGAAGTCCCGGTCTGGCAAGCCTCACCCATGGGGCCCTTTGACGCTTGGCCCACGGGTGGGGGTGGGTTTGAATATTTCTACGGCTTCATTGGAGGCGAAAACAATCAGTGGGATCCAGCCTTGTACGAAGGTACGACTCCGATTGAACCTCCGGCTACCCCGGAAGAAGGCTATCACTTAACCGAAGACCTGGCAGATAAAGCGATTACTTGGGTGAGTCAGCAAAAAGCCCTGATGCCCGATAAGCCCTTCTTCATGTACTTTGCCCCCGGTGCGACCCACGCTCCCCACCATGTCCCCAAGGAATGGATCGAGAAGTACAAAGGCAAATTCGCCCACGGCTGGGATCGGCAACGGGAAATCACCTTTGCCAAACAGAAGGAAACTGGGGGTAATTTCCCCCGATGCCGTGCTAACACCCCGCCATGCCGAGATTCCCGCCTGGGATGACATGGACTCCCAACTCAAACCCGTGTTGGAACGCCAAATGGAGGTGTATGCCGCATTTTTAGAACACACCGACTATCACGTTGGCCGGCTGATCCAGAGTTTAGAGGATTTGGAGATTCTGGATGATACCCTCGTCTATGTGATTGTTGGCGATAATGGGGCTTCTGCTGAAGGTACGATTCACGGTGCCTTCAACGAGATGGCGAACTTCAACGGCATGGCCGCCTTAGAAACCCCCGAATTCATGCTATCGAAATTAGATGATTTTGGTTCCCCCGACTCCTACAACCATTTTGGCGTGGGTTGGGCCTGGGCCATGGATACCCCCTATCAGTGGACGAAACAGGTCGCTTCTCACTGGGGCGGTACTCGCAACGGGACAATTGTTCGCTATCCCAAGGCCATTCAGGAAAAAGGCGGCCTTCGCAACCAGTTCACCCATGTCATTGATGTGGCTCCGACGGTGCTGGAAATCGCAGGTATTCCCGAACCCACAATGGTTAATGGCGTGTTGCAAAGCCCCTACGAAGGCACAAGCATGGCCTACAGTTTCAACGATGCCCAAGCCCCTGAACGCCATGATGTGCAGTATTTTGAGATGTTTGGCAACCGAGGCATCTACTACAAAGGTTGGAGTGCGATTACCAAACACCGCACCCCCTGGGTTATGGTGGGACAAAAGATGGTACCTTTTGACGAAGATGTTTGGGAACTGTACGACGGCAGTAAGGACTGGACACAAGCCCATGATCTCTCTCAGGAGATGCCCCAGAAATTGTTTGAATTGCAGCGTCAATTTTTGATCGAAGCGGTGAAGTATAACGTTTTACCACTGGATGATCGGCAGACTGAACGAATTGATCCAACGACGGCGGGGCGACCTTCTCTGATCAAGGGTGACTCGCAAATCTTCTTTGCGGGTATGGGTCGTTTGTCAGAAAATAGCGTGATCAGTATGAAAAATAAGTCCTTCTCCATCACCGCCGAGATTGAGGTGAAAGACAAACCCGCCAATGGAGTAATTATTGCTCAGGGGGGCAAGTTCGGGGGCTGGAGCGTCTACGCCAAGGATGGCAAACTCAAGTTTACCTACAATGTACTCGGCATCCATGAATTTCCCACTGAAGCCACAACCCCGATTCCAGAAGGGAAACACCAAGTAAGGATGGAGTTTGCCTACGATGGCGGTGGTCTGGGTAAAGGTGGCAATGTCACCCTCTACTATGATGGTCAGCCTGCGGGTAGCGGACGAGTTGAGGCAACCCAGCCGATGATTTTCTCGGCAGATGAAACCACCGACATCGGTTATGAATCGGGTACTCCCGTCAGTCCTGATTACAACACCCATAGCAGCAAATTCACGGGCAAAATTCACTGGGTGCAACTGGATGTGGGCAAGGATGACCACGACCACTTCATCTCCCCTGAAGAACGTCTGAGGGTGGCAATGGCGCGACAGTAGGCATACCCTAAGTCAGCGAACAACTCCTCAATATCTCCATTGAAAGTTGCTGCAAAAAGCATTCTTTTGTGAAACAAGAATCCCCCGTCACAACCTAAGTTTGACGGGGGAATGTCAACAATTGTTCACTCCAACACCAATTTCAAGTTCAACTGATATGCAAATCCAGAATCCCTCTGAAGTTCGTGCGATCGCCAAGGAAGCTTATATCTACGGCTTCCCAATGGTGGACAGCTACCGCATCCAATACGCCTACTTTGTGGATCAAAAGAATCCTGAATATAAAGCACCCTGGAACCAAATTCGCAATATTGCCCGTGTGTTCACCCCGGAGGATAAGGCAGTCCAGACGCCCAACTCAGACACGCCTTACTCAATGCTCGGTTTAGATCTGCGGACAGAACCGATCGTACTAACTGTACCTGCGATCGAACAGGAGCGCTATTTCAGCATCCAACTGATCGATCTTTACACCTTTAATTTTGACTACATTGGAAGCCGCGCTACGGGTAATGAAGGAGGTAGTTTCCTGCTCACTGCACCCAACTGGCAAGGTGAGATCCCCAAGGGCATTAAAAAAGTGATCCGGTCGGAAACTGAGTTAGCGATCGCAGCCTATCGCACCCAGCTTTTCAACCCTGACGATCTCGATCAAGTCAAACAAATTCAGGCGGGATATCAGGCACAGCCACTCTCCGTCTTCCTGGGACAGTCGGCACCGGAAACTGCACCGACCATTGATTTCATTAAACCCCTTACCCCCGACGAGCAACGGACATCCCTCGACGTTTTCAACATCCTGAACTTCCTATTACAGTTTTGTCCTACCAATCCCTCAGAGCAAGAAACTCATGGCTCGGTTTGCCCAGATTGGTGTGGGTGCGGGAATGACTTTTGACCCAGATTCCCTCTCCCCCGATCTCAAGACGGCGATTGAGCAAGGAATTGCCGATGCTTGGGCAGAATTCGCGGACTTGAAGCAACGCATTGATGCCAAGGAAGTCACCTCTGGCGATCTGTTCGGCACCAGGGAATATCTCAAGAATAATTACCTCTACCGCATGGCGGCGGCTGTCGTTGGCATCTATGGGAATTCTAAGCAGGAAGCCATGTATCCCATCTATTCGGTCGATAGCGACGGCCAGGTACCCGATGGATCTCACCGTTATACCCTTTACCTTGCACCCGGACAATTGCCTCCCGTCCATGCCTTCTGGTCGCTAACCCTGTATGAACTCCCCTCCAGCCTACTGGTTGCTAATCCACTCAACCGCTATCTCCTCAATTCTCGGATGATGCCTCAATTTAAGCGCGATCCGAAGGGGGGCATCACCTTTTATATCCAAAACGAGTCACCGGGCGCAGATCAAGAAGCGAACTGGCTACCCGCTCCCAAGGGATCATTCTTTTGCGTCATGCGCTTGTATTGGCCTAAGCCTGAAGCCCTTGAAGGAACATGGCAACAGCCGCCCATGCAGCGAGTCTAAGATTTTCAGGACTTACGCAAGCAAGCCCTATATAGCGTGTCAAAAGTGGGCGATCTCCCTAAAAAGTCCTAATTATTTATTTTCCCCCCCATGTTGGGGGCTAGGGGGCTAGATAGCTTGAAATGTATACTGTTTAGGATGCTAAGGTGATGAAGGATTGAGCAGCAGTTTTAGAGACTATTTCTCAAGCAGCAATATTTGCCCCCTAAATCCCCCAAAATTGGGGGACTTTAAGAGGTTTTCCGGTTAAAGCGATCTCGTTTGAGTTACGAGCGCGATGGCAGTACCGCCGCCTGTCGGCATCGCTAACTTATTAGTACGCTACATATAGCGTAACTGCGTAAGTCCTGATTTTCTTGTCAAGGTCGTTATGCAGATGAAGTGATGCAACTCTTGGCGAAACAAAAACGACAGCAAAAACCCGTTGGATTTGGTAAGAATTAGGTGGGTAAGCACATCGCACCCACCCAACGCAGAAATTACCAACCAAAAGCCGAATAAAATTGACTATCCTCTGGGGTAGATTCCGATACAGTTTCGGTATCAGGATTAACTCGGATTTCTGTACAAAAGGTGGAGGTATTGAACCCACCAAACCGCTTAACTGCACTGGTTCGCATCCGAACATCCGAACCCATAAACCAGAAACGCTCAATCGCACTCATGGTTTCATATTCCGTAATTAAAATCAAAGCATCGTCCTCATCCATCTCAAATTGACCCGCCACGGGCATAATTTCCGCATAACCCCGTTCTCGCAACATTTGACCTTTCCGGGGGTTTTCCGGGTCGGGAATAATAGCAAATACCGTTTCTCCCTTATGGTTTTCATCATCCTTATCCCAGGCCATTTCTCCCGCCCAGGTAACATAGGCCCCCCCGGCGGACAAACTGGGGTCAACATTGTGCATCTGGCAAATTTCTATCACTCTGGGATCATCTGCATCTAAACTGGTGACTTGAATATCTGAAAAGCCTTTTTCCGCTTGTCTAAAGGCTAAATGGTGGGTTGTCCGTTGCGATCGCCAAGTTCCAGCACTTTTCCGAAAAAATTCTATTGCATCCATCGCGATTAAAATTCCTTGACTGACTATAGATTTATGGGTTCGACCCTTTATCATAAGTTGATTCTGAGTCCATTTTTAATTTCTGTAACAGAGATTAGTTTAAAAATGTGCATTATGTACAGATTGTCAAGGACTTGTTACGATAGTTTACATTTAGTGTGATATAGATACACTTAGTCAGTCCAAATCCCTGATGATTTGTACAACTTAGTAGGAGGAGTGAACATGGAAACGCCCGCAAACCTCAGTCTTGAACAACAATTCAAGTTACAAATTCTACGCGAACAAGTCAAAAATCTAAATTTAGAAGAAGCCCAAGACTACCTACTAGAAACTCTTGCGCCAAAGTATGGTTAAAGATAATCTCCTGCGTCAATGGATTAAAAACCCATAAATCAGTTATCAGTCATCAGTTATCAGTTAACAGTTAATAAGCTGTTAAGCAGTTAAACTGTATACTCCAGCCAGTGAGGACACTGGCACTGCAAGGGTTTGACAACGACCCCATACCCAATTTAGATACTTAACAGCTTAGTTGACAGTTAATAGTTGACAGTTAATAGTTGACAGTTAATAGTTAACAGTTGAGAGTTGACAGTTAATAGTTGACAGTTAATAGTCATTATTTCCCGATGATCTATTTGGATGCGTGGGCAGTTTATTGATTAATGTGGAGTTTTGATTTTTTATCCAACCACTATGAATCAGTAGCTATAAACTATAAACTGTTAACTCCCAACTGTTAACTGTTAACTGATGACTGATAACTGATAACTGATTTACTGATTTACTGATTAACCAAACCGACCACTAACATATTGTTGAGTGGATTCTTCTTTGGGGTTTTGGAAAATACTTTGGGTATCGTTATACTCCACCAAATAGCCAAAGCGTTTTCCACCTTCAATGGCTTTAGCATTAAAAAATGCCGTCATATCTGCAACCCTTGTGGCTTGCTGCATATTGTGGGTAACAATAATAATTGTATACTTTTGTTTGAGTTCGTGGAGTAAATCTTCGACCGATAAAGTCGAAATTGGGTCAAGGGAAGCACAGGGTTCATCCATTAATACTACATCGGGATTAATGGCGATCGCCCGGGCAATACAAAGCCGTTGTTGTTGACCTCCAGAGAGGGCAAAACCACTTTGACCCAGTTTATCTTTAACCTCATCCCATAATACCGCTTGACGCAGCGAGCGCTCTACAATTTCATCTAATTCGGCTTTGTTTTTAGCTAATTTATTTACCCGGACTCCGTAGGCAATATTATCATAAATTGACTTAGGAAAGGGGTTAGGTTTTTGGAATACCATCCCGATACGACGACGAACTTCTACGGGATCAACATTAGGGGCATAGAGATTTTGATTATGATAGAAAATATTACCCTTGAGTTTGAATCCTTGAACTAAATCATTTAGACGATTAAAACAACGCAGAATTGTACTTTTTCCGCAACCTGACGGCCCAATAAAAGCGGTGATTCTATTTTTAGGAATGTCTAAACAAACCCCCCGAACTGCCTTAAAATCCCCGTAATATATATCAATATTTTCCGTTTGGATTACCGTTTCCATCTGCGTAGGGTGACAGTCATAAATACCGGACATAAAAATTAACTCCTGAAAGTATAGAATATCGGAAAAATCAACATCAAAATAAAGTATTTTATTCAATTAATACTAAATTATGATGACCGTTAGATACAGCTAAAAGTCAGACAGAACCAACTAACCCAGAGACAAAAACTCACAGGTTTAAAGTTCAGACTTAAAACTGTTTTTGCCGAGTCGCAAAACGAGCAATGATGCTAGTTAATAAAACTAAAACCACAATTACTAAAGACGCAGCCCAGGCAAATTCCTGTAAAACTTGATCAAATCCTCGAGCAAATTCAAAAACTAAATAGGCTAGGGATGGGAGAGTTTGAGAAAACAGACCTCCCGGCCAATTGTTGGTATAAACCACCGTAAATAATAGAGGTGCCGTTTCCCCAGCGGCTCGAGCGACGGCTAAGGTAACTCCGGTTAAAATTGCAGGCAAGCAAGCCGGAAGCACTACTTGCAAGACCGTTTGATAATTAGAAGCACCCACCCCCACCGAAGCCCAGCGAATCTCCTGGGGAACAATTTGTAACGCTTCATCGGTGGTACGGATAATTGTTGGTAACATCAAAACCGAGAGGGCAATTGCCCCCGCTAGGACGGAAAACGACCCCATTTTCAAGACAATAAAACTGTAAGCAAACACCCCCGCAATAATAGAAGGAACACCACTTAAAACATTAGTGGTAAATCGAATCCAACGGACAACCTGACCATTTCCCCCAAATTCCGAGAGGAAAATAGCCGCTAAAATCCCGAAGGGAAACCGCAATCAAAGTCGCAGTCGAAACCACTTGAATCGTGCCTAGAATCGCACTGGCAATGCCTCCAGAGGTTTGTCCCGCCGATGGGGGAAGTTTAGTAAATAAATCTAAATTTAAACGGGCAGACCCCTTGATAAAAATATAAGACAAAACCGCAACTAGCGGTATCAAGGTAATCACCATACAAACCGATGCCATCCCGGTCATCAAAAATTCAAAAATATACCTGGAACTTTTATTGTTGCGGATTAAACTAAAGTCATTTACTTCAGAATAATTCGGATCTTTTGTCGGATTTGACATACGGAAAAAATACGAAATTTTTCAAGATTATCAGATTCTCAAAACCAGATTAATTACTCCTGATTCGGATTATTGATATTTTGCCTTAACTTGATTAACAATCCACTCCGCCGCAATATTCACCAATAAGGTGAGGGCGAACAAAACTAATCCCGCATACATTAAAGCTGAAACCTGTAAACCTGAAGCTTCCGGGAATTGATTTGCCATCAAAGAGGCAATTGTATTCGCCGGAGCAAATATGGAAATTTTCAGATTATTAGAGTTCCCAATAATCATTGTAGCTGCCATGGTTTCTCCCATAGCCCGTCCTAGTCCTAACATCACTCCCCCGACAATTCCAGAAAAAGCCGCCGGAATTAAAACCCGAAAGATTGTCACCCAACGGGTTGCTCCCAAACCCAAAGAAGCTTGACGTAAATCAGGCGGTAAACTGGCCAAGGAATCCCGAGAAATTGCTGTGATAATCGGCAGAGTCATCACTGCTAAAACCACCCCGGCGGGAAACAAGCCCGGCCCAGCAGGAGGGGTACTAAAGAAAGGAATCCAGCCGAAATTTTTATACATGAACACCCCAAAGGGTCTTAAAAAAGGAATTAAAACAAAAATTCCCCAAAGACCATAAACCACACTGGGAATCGCGGCTAACAATTCTACCAGAAAGGTTAAGGCGGTGCGAATCGAAGGGGGAATAAAATCTTCACTCAGGAAAATTGCCGTTCCCACACCCAAAGGCACTGCAAATAATAGGGCAATCAATGAACTCATCAGCGTTCCCGAAATCATGGGAAAGACGCCATATTGGCTAGTAACTGGGTTTCCAATCACTGCTGAATAAAAACCCTAAACCAAACTGTTGAATCGCGGGAATTGCTTGTTGAGCAATGGGAAAACCCAGTAATAATAAGACTACAACAACCCCCCAGGCAAAAATTTGTGTTAGCCAAACAAACCCCTGATCAAGTTTTTTTTCTATTGGGGAACGAGATTGGGGAATTCCGGTTACATTATGATTGGGTATGGTCATACATTAGTATTGTACATGATTAATCGCTATAATTGAAATTTGAGGTTACTTAATTTTAGCCTTGATCACTATTGGGTAAAATATGAAAATTATCACCCTAATGCTGGGGGAAAAGAAGCAATTTAAAGTTTAACCTCAACGGGTTGAAATCTTTCAAATGCCGTCTTTTCCCTTGGTTTTTTAGTTGCGTTCCCTAAAGGTTCCCTCGTAGCTTACAAGTTGCTAGTTCAGTTACAGGGATAACCCCGTTACTCCACTTTAATTGTAAAGTCTGGGCTGATTTGATCGGCTTTTGCTGCTACTTTTTTGACCACCGCCGGGGGTAGGGGAATATAACCCAGTTGGGGACTGACTTTTTGGCCTTCAGTTAGTCCATATTGAATCATGGCTTCAACGGACTTAGCTGTTTCTGGTTTATCGTACTTTTGATAAGCCATAATCCAAGAGTAGGTAACAATCGGATAGGATTGGTCGCCTTCAGGATTAGTAATAAAAGCGCGTAAATTTTCGGGTAATTCTACGGATTCGAGGGTTTTCGCGGCTGATTCATCACTGGGTAGAACAAAATTTCCAGCTTTATTTTGCAAGGCGGCTGTTTTTAAGTTGGCACTTTTGGCAAAACCAGATTCAACATAACCAATCGCACCAGGAGTTTGACCGATTTGAGCCGTAACCCCCTCATTGCCCTTACCACCAATACCTACGGGCCACTGAACGGTTTTACCCTCCCCCACACTATTTTTCCATTCCTCACTCATCGCACTTAAATTTTTAGTGAAAACCCCCGTAGTTCCACTACCATCGGAACGATAGATAACTTGAATGGGTAAGTCAGGGAAGGTGACACCCGGATTATCTGTGGCCAGGGCTGGATCATTCCAATTAGCAATTTTACCTAAAAAGATGTCAATTAGGTTTTGTTGAGATAATTTGACTTCTGCTACGTCGGGGATATTATAAGCTAAAACAATACTTCCGGCGGTCATGGGTAAGAGTAAAACGCCGTTGGGGACTTTAGCAATTTCTTCATCGGTCATGGCGACATCACTGGCGCCAAATTGAACTAACCCTTGTACAAAACGTTTCTACCCCAGCACCACTACCCACGGATTGATAATCAATTTGTAGATTTTTGGTGCCGCCACTAATATCACTGGCCCAGCGTTGATATAAAGGAGCCGGGAATGAAGCCCCCGCACCGATTAATGCCACGGGTTGTTCTAAACTAATTAATTGGACTGCCCCTGTATTCGGGGTACTGCCCGTTGTGTTATTAGTTGCTGTAGATGTCCCCTCAGTCCCCGGGGTTGCAGTTGGAGCCGTATTGCTTGTCGTATTACTCCCACCACAAGCGGCTAAACTCAAACTCAAGGCCAAGGCTGAAAATCTAGCTACAAACCGACTAGAAGGATTAATCGAATTCAGGCGAAACAGCATAAAAAATCAATATTTTTTAGGGTCAATACCGTAGAGAATACCGTCTCTGTAACAAGTTCAGGTTAAGGTAAGGTTAAGGGTTGCCCCGATGCTGTTGATGGTAAAATAACCCGGGAGTGGGGAGTGGGGAGCAGGGGGAGCAGGGGGAGCAGGGGGAGTAGGGGGAGCAGGGGGAGTAGGGGGAGCAGGGGGAGTAGGGGGAGTAGGGGGAGTAGGGGGAGTAGGGGGAGCAGGGGGAGTAGGGGAGCAGGCAAACCCATAACCTATTACCTATTACCTATTACCCATAACCCATAACCCATAACCCATAACCCATAACCCATAACCCATAACCCATAACCCATTACCCATTACCCATTACCCATTACCCATTACCCATTACTCGATATAACTGTATAATCGTCAACACTTTTAGATAACTAGCAATTCTGGCATGATCAATGTAGTTCCAGTACGACCCGCCCTTAATAGTTTGTCTTCGGTTAGCAATTCCCCATTGGAAGTGCCTGAAAATTGGGAAACCCAAGAAGACTTACAAATTTGGCTCAATGAATTAGTTGAAAGAATTATATCTGGCGATCGCATTAGTCGAGAAGCCGCTTTAGTTCTAACACAGATTGAAGATCAAGAACAAATTTTATTACTCTGTCAAGCAGCCGATCAAGTTCGTCAAGCCTGCTGTGGTAATACCGTTGATCTCTGTAGTATTGTTAACATTAAATCGGGTAATTGTTCAGAAAACTGTGGTTTTTGTTCCCAATCTGTTCATCATCCGGGGGAAGCATCTCCGGTGTATGGATTAAAGTCTAGTGATGAAATTTTAGACCATGCTAAGGCCGCAGAAACTGCTGGAGCCGCCAGATTTTGTTTAGTTTCTCAGGGACGAGGAATTAAATATAATAGTCCGAAATCCTCGGAGTTTGAACAGGTTTTAGCCACGGTTAAACGCATTATTCAAGAAACTAACGTTAAACCCTGTTGTGCTCTAGGGGAATTAACCTTAGAACAGGCTCAGGCTTTAGCTGAGGCGGGAGTTACCCGTTATAACCATAATTTAGAAGCCTCAAAAGCCTTTTATCCGCAAGTGGTAACCACCCATACCTGGGAAGATCGGGTACAAACCGTTAAAAACCTGAAGGCGGCGGGAATTCAAGCCTGTACCGGGGGGATTATGGGGATGGGAGAAACCTGGGAAGATCGGATAGATTTGGCCTTCTCCTTAGCTGAATTAGAGGTGGAGTCTGTCCCGATTAATTTATTAAACCCGCGATCGGGAACGCCTTTGTCAGAACAGTCTAAACTTGATCCCTATGAAGCATTAAAAGCGATCGCCATTTTTCGTTTAATTCTTCCGACTCAAATTCTCCGCTATGCTGGAGGACGGGAAGCGATCATGGGAGAAACTGCAAGGTTTAGGCCTAAAATCGGGAATTAATGCCATGTTAATTGGTAATTATTTAACGACTTTGGGTCAAGCTCCCGAACAGGATCAGGCGATGTTAAAATCCTTGGGACTTGAAGGGGGTGAAGCTCGAGTTCCTCATTTTTCCTAATGGTTAATATTTCTCTATTGTGACAGCTACCTCCGATTTTTTTTGGGCAATTATTGGTGTTTTATTAACGATTGGTGGCACTTTTTTAGAAGCGTTTGTCACCGATCCCTCTTGGATTTGGCAACAAGAAAATGTTGAGGTTCACTCTTTGGGTGTAACCTATCAAATTGGGGCGGTTTTGTTAGTTGGTTGTTTGGGAGGAAAAAATGCCGCCGCCATGTCCCAAATTGCTTATCTGGCCTTGGGATTAACTATATTACCCGTGTTTTCAGAAGGGGGGGGACTGGATTATTTAAGACAACCCACCTTTGGCTATTTATTAGGGTTTATTCCCGGGGGATGGGTGTGTGGATTTTTAGCTTTTAAAGCCTTACCTAAATTAGAATTATTAGCCTTTAGTTGTTTATGTGGATTACTTACGGTTCACAGTGTAGGGTTAATTTATTTAAGTTTAAGTCATGTTTTTAATGGCGTTGCTACCCAAGGAATTATTCTTGGAGATGCGGTTAATAAATATTCCCTCCAACCTTTCCCCGGACAATTAGCGGTCAGTTGTGCGGTAGCTGTTTTATCTTATCTTTTAAGAGGATTACTATTTTATTAAAGTTAATTAATGACTGTTCCCAATTCCCCATCCGTAATTCGTAATTCGTAATTCGTAATTCCCCATCCCCCATTCCCTGTTCCCTAATTTATGCGATTTAAGAAAAATTCTAATTTTTGGATAGTTGCTCTTGTGAGTTTAATTGTGGATCACCTGACTAAATTGTGGGTGGTACAAAATTTTGAACTGGGAGAAACCTTACCCCTGTGGCGCAATGTGTTTCATCTAACCTATGTTACAAATACAGGAGCAGCCTTTAGTTTATTTAGTAATGGGGGGATTTTGTGGTTGCGTTGGTTATCCTTGTTGGTGAGTCTAGGATTAATGGCAATGGCTTGGTTTGGCCCCCGTCTCCACCGTTGGGAACAGGTCGGATATGGTTTAATCTTAGGGGGCGCATTAGGAAATGGGATTGATCGGTTTATTTCCGGTCATGTCGTAGATTTCCTGGATTTTCGACTGATTAATTTTCCAGTATTCAATTTGGCAGATATTTCGATTAATATTGGAATCTGGTGTTTAATTATTGCCATGTTTACACAATTAAAACCTGAGTCCTGAAACGAAACGGTACAATAGATACGACCCACGCAAGTCTGAGTGCTGAAAATGTCCACCCCCTTGCCCCCTCAGAAACCACAAACTCTCCTGAACACAATCACACAGGTTGTCCAGACGCTCCATGCTAAGGTTAATTTTTCGCGGCTGATCCTGAAACCGAATGCTAAAGTCCCGGAACTGATAGTACATCAGGCCGACACTAACAAAGCAGAAGTTTATCCCCTATTGGGCGATCGCTATGTGGTGGGACGTTTCTTCCCGCACCTGCGATATCGTAGTCCGAAATCCCCTAGTCAGCACAATTCATGTCAGTGTTGTCCGAGATCCCAAACGGACGGGGTTATTTTCGGGTCGTAACGAGTTTAGGATTCAGGATGAAGACTCCACCAATGGCTTATATTGGGGACGACGCCGGGTTAAGGAATTGCCGTTGCGCCATAGGGATAGTTTAACCTTGGGGCCACCGGAACTAGCTTCTGTTGTTCGGGTCGAATATCGGAATCCGCCTCCTTGGTATATTCAAACCTTCCGTTACGGATTTTATGGAATCTGTGGATTGACGGCGGCGATGGGGGTGGTGGTGCTATTCCAGTGGCAGAAATTTGAAGTTGATCCCCTACCAAAAACCGTAACTGGGCCAGTAATTATTCATGCCGCCGATGGTCGCCCCCTCCGACAAGCAAATACCATCGCCCATTTAGAAGCGGATCGGTTATCGGATTTTGGCTCCTATTTACCTAAAGCCGTTGTTGCTTCTGAGGATGCTCGGTTTTATTGGCATTTGGGCATTGATCCTTTTGGCACATTACGCGCATTATTAACCAATGTCCGAGATGGGGAAATTCGAGAAGGCGGAAGTACCCTTTCTCAACAGTTAGCCCGAAGTTTATACCGGGATTATGTGGGTACGGAAGATTCTGCTGGACGGAAATTTAGGGAAGCGGTTGTGGCCCTGAAATTAGAAGCAGTTTATGGTAAAAATCAGATACTCAAAACCTATTTGAATCGGGTTTATTTAGGGATTAATTTATATGGTTTTGAGGATGCGGCTAAATTCTATTTTAACAAATCTGCCAAGGATTTAACCCTTTCAGAAGCAGCAACCTTAGTGGGAATTTTACCCGCGCCTAATAGTTTTAATCCGATTCAAAATTATCAATTAGCGGTGCAGTATCGCGATCGGGTGATTATTCGGATGTTAGAAACTGGGGATGGTCAGTGAAGATGATGCCGATCGCGCCCGTCGTTCTCGGATTGAAATTAATCCTAAAGCTCAGGAGTTTTTAGAAAGTACCATTGCTCCCTATTTTTATGATTATGTTTTTGTTGAATTGCAGCAATTATTAGGGGAACAATTAGCCCGAGAAGGTAATTTTATTGTTGAAACAGGATTAAATCCTTCGATGCAAACGATTGCCGAATCTTCCCTAAAAAGTGCAACTCAGACCGCAGGAGCAACTAATGGATTTTCCCAAGGAGGTATGGTAACATTGGATTCCAATACCGGGGAAATTTTGGCAATGACCGGGGGTGCAGATTATAAAGACAGTCAGTTTAACCGTGTTACCCAAGCTCAACGTCAACCGGGATCAACCTTTAAATTATTTACCTATTTAGCAGCACTAGCCCAAGGTATTCCTCCGGGTCAAACCTATTCCTGTGAGCCCTTAAATTGGAAGGGACAAAGTTATCAAGGGTGTGAACGGAGTGGGGGTGATATTGATATGTATAGGGGTTTAGCGTTATCAGAAAATGTGATCGCCCTGAGAATTGCTCAAGATGTTGGATTAGACCGAGTTATTGATATGGCAAAACGCTTAGGAATTAAGTCAAAACTTGATCCAGTTCCGGGTTTAGTAATCGGTCAAAGTGAGGTGAATCTATTGGAAATTACTGGGGCTTATAGCACTGTTGTTAATAATGGTTTGCGTCATTCTCCCCATGCAATTAAACGAATTTTAGATAGTAGTGATTGTACGGATATTAATGATATTAATACCTGTCGGGTGATTTATGCTTATGATCAACAAAATCCCACAATTCCTTCGGTTTTATCGGCTTCTGTTGCGGAAACAATGACAACTTTATTGCAAGGTGCAGTTCGTCGGGGCACGGCTCAAAGTGCCTATATTGGATTAGGAGAAGCGGGTAAAACTGGGACTACAAATGATAATGTTGATTTGTGGTTTATTGGTTATCTTCCTGATTCTAAACTAACTACGGGAGTTTGGTTAGGAAATGATGATAATTCTCCTACGAATGGAAGTAGTGCGAATGCAGCTAAATTATGGCGGGATTATATGAGTCAAATTGCGAGATAGAAATTAAGAGAAAAAGAGAGAAAGAGAGAAAGAGAGACGCGCCGTGGCTCGTCTCTACGGGGGGTTATGATTGAAAAATTTGTGTTGGGGTTAAATTTAATTCTGGGAATATAGCCGATTCTATTCTATCATTTTCTCTATATAAATTTACCATATATTCCCCATCAATCATTTGATAAACAGAAATAGTGGGTTGTTTAGGATTGCCAATATATCGCCGACCTCCTAACCCTAAATAATCAATAATCCAATATTCTTTAATTCCTAATTTTTCATATTCTGATAATTTCATCAAATAATCATCTTGCCAATTTGTACTGACCACTTCTACGACTAAAGGCAAACTTTCACCTTGAGTAATAGTTGACCGCTTTTTCCACATTGGTTCATTTTCCAGAGCATTTTTATCAATCACAGTCACATCTGGATTAAAACCAGATTGATCAGAATCAATGGCTTTGATAATACACTGTCGAGCAACAAAATAGTTCAGTCCCAGGGATTCTATCTGAATACCTAATTTAAGAGTAAGAAAACTAGCGACTTGTTCATGAGTTCCTGTAGGCTGCATTTCTTTAATAACTCCTTGATGTAATTCATACTTTCCATGACCATCGGGAAACCCAGTCCAGAAATTCCTCTAAGGTGATTAATTTAGCTTCCGATTCTGATTCTAATACAGTTTGCATCATATCTTTTAATGGTTTTGATCAAAAATAATACACCTATAAATATAGTATAACAATTCTTAGAAACCCGGTTTTTAAGATCAACCCGGTTTCTTCAGGTTATCTTAGGGTAAAATAAACTTAGGCTGGTTTGAGTTATATCATAATGAGTTATTGCCTAAATCCCCACTGTCCTCAACCTCAGAACACCCCAGAGGCTAAATTCTGTTTAACCTGTGGGGCAAAATTGTTATTAAGAGAACGGTATCGCGCCGTTAAAGTGATTGGTCATGGGGGGTTTGGTAAAACATTTTTAGCCGTGGACGAAGATAAACCATCCCGTCCGGCTTGTGTGATTAAACAATTTCATCCCCAAATGCAGGGAAATTCCCAAAAAGCCATTGAGTTATTTCATCGAGAAGCAGAAAGATTAGATGAGTTAGGAAAACACCCTCAAATTCCCGAATTATTAGCCCATTTTGAACAGGATAGTCATCAATATTTAGTCCAAGAATTTATTAATGGGCCGAATTTAGAAGAAGAACTTTTGCATCAAGGAGTATTTAATGAAGCCCAAATTTCTCAAGTCTTAGATGATTTATTACCTGTTTTACAATTTATTCATCATCATCGGGTAATTCACCGAGATATTAAACCCGCGAATATTATTCTTAGAGATGGTTCTTTATCGGCACAATTACCCTTAGTTCGTCCTGAAGTTTTCCAACAATTTCGGGGACAATCTTCGCCTCAAAATATCCCTGGGGGTTCTCAATCTCAAGGTCGGTTAGTATTAGTGGATTTTGGAGCCGCCAAAGTCGTTACCGATAGTCAAGTTCCGATCATGGGAACGGTGATTGGTAGTCCCGAATATGTCGCCCCGGAACAAACCAGAGGACAGGCAATTTATAGCAGTGATATTTATAGTTTAGGGGTAACTTGTATTTATTTAATGACGCAAATTTCCCCCTTTGATTTATATGATATCCATGAGGATCGGTGGATTTGGCGAGATTATTTAAAACAAAATTATGTGAGTTCGGAATTAGGAAAAATATTAGATAAAATGTTAGCAGTATTACCCAGTCAACGTTATGATTCTGCTTTAAAAGTCCTCAAAGATCTACATCCGAGTGGCATACCTCCAGCGATCGCCCGCCATTTACAAACCCTATCCCCCCCAACTCCCGCACCACAAACCGTTAGAACTCCGATTCCATCGTCCTCCCAGACCTTACCTCCCCGCACCATCCAACAACCCACCCCCCCCCAACAGCAGCGTGTTCAACCCTTGCAAGCGCCATCTTGGAAGTGTGTTCATACCCTGATTGGCCATCGCAACGCCATTACCGGGGTGGCTTTCAGTCCCGATGGCCAGACCTTGGCGAGTGGAAGTCAGGATCAGACGATTGAAATTTGGCGGCTGGACTCGGGGAAACGGTGGTATACCTTGGTTGGTCATAGCAACTGGATCACGACTATTGCTTTTAGTCCTGATAGCAAGACTTTAGCGAGTGGGAGTCGGGATCAAACCATTGAAATTTGGGATATGACCAAGGGGAAAAGGTGGTATACCCTCACGGGTCATCAAGACGGGGTGGAAGCGGTGGCGTTTAGTCCCAATGGTCAATTTTTAGCCAGTGGGAGTCGAGATAAAAGTATTGAAATTTGGAATATGACTAAGGGAAAACGGGGGTTTACCTTAACAGGTCATCAAGACCGAGTTTATAGTGTGGCGTTTAGTTTGGATAGTCAAAAATTGGCGAGTGGGAGTCGAGATCAAACGGTGAAAATTTGGGATTTGAACACAGCAAAGGAAGTCCAAAGTTTAACGGGTCATGGGGACTGGGTGAGAAGTGTGGCGTTTAGTTTAAATGGTCAATTATTGGCTTCGGCGTCTAAAAATGGCATGATTAGAATATGGCACAATCAACAGGAAAAATGGGTATTATTAAGAACATTAAGAGCCGATGATAAAGAGATATTTAATATTATTTTTAGTCCAGATAATCGGTTTTTAGTGAGTGGAGGAGGACAGGGAATAATTGATATTTGGGATGTACAAAAAGGGATATTATTAGAAACCATTAAAGCCCATGAAAGTGATGTTTTTACGCTGGCGTTTAGTGGGGATGGTCAATGGTTAGCAACGGGAAGTTATGACCGGACGGCGAAGTTATGGAAACAATAAATAACGCCCGGAACTAAAGTTCGGGCTGAAAGCTAAAGTTATCTAAAGATAACTAAATACTTGTCTTTCTTAACCCGTTTTAACGGGTTTGAGCTTTTAGCCTGAAATTTATTTCAAGGTTTCCGATGTTAAAAAGATGGGTAAATTTTAGCAATTTCTTCAGAGGTACGGGCGCGATGGATGAAATTATACTAAAATTTGATATTAATATAATAATGGGCGATCGCAAATACAATAATATTAAAACAATTAATTGGCGGATGTTGGGGCGTGGCGAGGGGGGACGCTCGCACTGCTTTAAGTCATAAAATCATAACTGCTATATCTCAATCTTGATCATATTGGCGTAAACTACAAAAATCCGGTTTCTGTGGTTAGGAATGGCGTTAGAAGTTGCCTTGTCAATTCATTAATAGTCAGAGGTTCGTTTTTGAGGCAATGTAATCCCTAAGCGTTTTTTTAACGCCTCGATAACTTCCTCCGCAGACTTCTGACTGAAGTTTTTAATTTCTAATAAGTCTTGTTGAGTATAATCTCGTAAGTCTGCAACTGTGTTAATTTGAGCGCGTTTGAGACAGTTGTAAGTCCGAAACTGATAACTGTAATTCTTCAATCGGGATTTGACTCATTGGATCGATATCATCATTCTGATCGCTTTTAATCGATTCCAAGGCAATATCTTCTGACTTAGAGGCTCGTTCTTGAGGCAATATAATCCCTAAGTGTTTTTGTAACGCCTCGATAACTTCTTCCGCATTTTTCTGACCAAAGTTTTTAATTTCTAAGAGGTCTTCTTGAGTATAATCTCGTAAGTCTGCAACCGATTTAATTTGAGCGCGTCTGAGACAGTTGTAAGCCCGAACTGATAATTGTAATTCTTCAATCGGGATTTGACTCATTGGATCGATATCATCATTCTGATCGCTTTTCATCGATTCCAGGGTGATATCTTCTAACGGTGTAAACAAATCTACTAAAATCGTCGCGGCTTGGCTCAGGGCTTCTTGGGGTGTTAAACTCCCATTTGTCCAAATCTCCATGATCAGGCGGTCTTTTTCCAAAGTTCCACCCACCCGTGCATCCTCAACGGTGTAATTCACTTTCCGTACAGGCATGAACACGGCATCAATTTGGAGAAAATCTACAGCCAGTCCCTCGTCCCGATTGCGCTCCACGGCGTGATACCCAGTTCCCTTATCAACTTGAAATTCCATTTCCAAGGTTGCCCCAGGAGCCAGGGTAGCGATATATTGGTTTTTGTTTACGACCTCAACCTCTGAAGGTAACTCAAAATGACCTGCCGTTACCGTCGCTGGGCCTTGAAGTTCTAAGCGACCAATTTGCTTTTGGTGGGTATAGCTTTTGAGTACAACTTTTTTCAGGTTCAGCAGAATCTCTAAAACATCTTCCCTAACCCCTCGAATCGTTGCAAACTCATGATTAACATTGGCAAACCTTGCTGATGTAATCGCGGTTTCCTTCTAAGTTGGAGAGTAAAACCCGTCTTAGAGCATTACCAACCGTTGTCCCTTGACCCCGTTCTAACGGTTCTAAGACGAATTTACCGTACTGGCTCCGGTCTATATCAGTGTTCGATTCAATACACTCAATCTTAAATCCTGCCACCGATGGACTTCCCTTCTCCTCTGATGGAATATAAACATTTGGTTGATAATCTTGATTAGACGTAGAATCTTCCTTCTGATTGAAATCCGAAGAACTCTTTTGATCAACAAATCTATTATTTGACTGTTCTACTGACGTTTCTGGGTTATTAGTATTCAAAGAAGAATCAAATCTTTCTCTAACATCTTCTATTGTTTCGCCGACCGTTTTAATCACTTTACCCATGAAAGAGGGTTCACCCGGATTTCTATTGCTAAAATTTGATGGAATATAAACATCTGGCTGTTGAGTCACCCGAACAATTTTAATCTCAGCTAAATCGCCAATATTCTCTGGGATAGCTTCAGCATAAATTTCATAACTTCCTTCAGCATCCTCTGATGGAACAAAATAACCATCCTGATTAATTGTTCCCCCTGTTGCATCCCATTCAATATAATTAGGTTTGATAAAATCTTCCTGTTGATCAAATCCAGTGACTTTAAATTGAAAATTTTGATCGGAATTAATTTTCACTTCTTCTGGACTAATTCTTAACCTTCTTAAAACAGGAACAACCTGGATATTAACAGAATCACTAATTTGAGCCAAATTAATACAAAAGTTCCCCACCCAGTCTAACAAACGAACGCCTATTTTAATCGCCTGTTTGATCAACCATGCTTGAAAATCTAATTCAAAATTAGATATTTCTGAAGACGAATTCTGCTCAGAAGTGGGTGAGATATTATTAGTTGTTTCAGGTTGATCTGGAATCTCTGTTTCCGCAGAATTAGGCAATAATACACTCGAAATTTTCTCACTCAGAGAAAATAACCGTTCTGTCCGAGATATTAATTTTGCATAAATGCCAAAGGTTAATATTTTTGAGCGAATATCATAGGGAGATAATGGAGAAACTTTAGCCGTTACTTTATATGACCCTTTATCATTATCCTTAGCGGTAAATTTCCCATTCCGATCAATTCTTCCCCCTTTTGCTTCCCAGACAATATTTCCTGTTTCAATTTCATTTCCATATTGATCAAACCCAACGACATTAAAAGTTATACTTTCATTGGGTTCAAGAAAAATATTCCGATTAGGATTAATCTGAATCCGTCTTAAAACAGGTAATATATTAACAGTTGCACTAACTTGAAGTAACCCAACTTTGGCGGTTACAGTAACTTGTTCTTGTTCATAACCTCCTTTGAAAACTCCCTCTCGGTTAATTCGACCTCCGGCGGTACATTTCCATTCAATATTATTCACCCAAATCCAATTTCCAATCTGATCTAAACCCATGACTTGAAACGTTATCGGTTCATTAGGTTCGGCAAAAATAGTCTGAGGTGAAATAATCAGATCAGTTAAAATAGAAGGAACAATAATTTTAGCCGTTGCGCTAATTGTTTTACCAGGTATTGAAGCGGTGACGGTGAATTGTCCTTTACTATTATTCCCAACAATATAATTTCCATTGTTGTTAATTTTGCCCCCGGTTGCAGTCCAATTAACATTTTTAATTGCAATAGAATTTCCTCTTTGATCTAAACCCTCAACTGTAAATTGATAGATTTGACCAGGACACATTTCTATCAATGATGGAGAAATGATCAAAGAGGTTAATCTTGGACGTTCAATAACTTCAACTTGGACAGATTGACTAATTGTTTCAACTTTTGCGGTAATAGTAACCGTTTTTTCAAAGCGACCCGCAACAAATATTCCATTATTAGGAAGTTGTATATTGTCAGCCGTCCAAGTGACTTGTCCGATGGAAATAGGTTGATTATATTGATCAAAACCTTCAGCACTAAATTGTTGAGAGTCACCACAATATAAAGTTTGTCCTGAAGGATTAATTTTTAACGATGTTAGTTTGGGGTTTTCAGGAATTGTAATTCTAATTTGACAATTAACAGAGTTAACTTGTGCTTCTATTTTAAAGTTAGAAACCTGATATATTTCCGGCTGTAAATAGTCCGTTTTTAATCGTTCCCCCTGTAGCAGTCCAACGAACTTGTCCGAGGGAAAAAGGTTGATTATATTGATCAAAACCTTTAGCACTAAATTGTTGAGAGTCACCACAATATAAAGTTTGTCCTGAAGGATTAATTTTTAACGATGTTAGTTTAGGTTTTTCAAGAATTGTTATTAAAACTTGACAACTAACTGAGTTAACTTGTGCTTGAATTTTAAAGTTAGAACCTGATATATTTCCGGCGGTAAATAGTCCATTTTTAATCATTCCTCCTCTAGCCGTCCAAGTTATGTTTTCAATTTTAATCGGTTGATTATATTGATCGAAACCTTGAACATTAAATTGTTGAGAGTCACCACAATATAGACTTATTTCTGAAGGATTAATTTTTAACGATGTTAGTTTAGGTTTTTCAAGAATTGTTATTAAAACTTGACAACTAACTGAGTTAACTTGTGCTTGAATTTTAAAGTTAGAACCTGATATATTTCCGGCTGTAAATAGTCCGTCTTCGACCTCTCCTCCTGTAGCAGTCCAAGTTATATTTTCAATTTTAATCGGTTTATTATATTGATCAAAACCTTGAATAGTAAACTCTTGATAGTCACCACAATATAAAGTTTTTCCTGGGGAATTAATTTTTAACGATGTTAGTTTAGGAGACTCACCTTCTAAAACATTTAAAATTTCTCCTGTTTGCAAATCCCAAAGTTTGATCCAATTCCGACTCCCACTAACAAATAATTTGCCATTAGCACTAACAGCAATAGAACCAATAAATCCAGCATGACCTGTAATTTTACGAGATGGATTAGGGTATTGATTAAGGTTTTGAATATAAATACTGCCATTATTGGTTCCTATGACTTGAATATTACCATTAGAAGTAATATCAAAATCACTCATTGTTTGAAATTTTCCTGCAATAGTCTTAACACATTTTAAAGTATTGATAAGTAATTGAAATGGGGGTTCATTATTACTCTTTCCAAAAAAGAAACTCAAAACATCAGTTACAAAAGGAATATTAAAATTTTCATTTTTACCTTGAGTATTGGGATCTTTTTGCCAAATTTTAATAGTTCCATCTCGACTACCTGTAACTAAAGATTGATTATCAGAACTAATGGCGACATTTTGAATCCAATCTGAATGTTCTTCAAGAGTTCTTAATAATTGTTTTTGGTTTAAATCCCAGACTTTTATGGTTTTATCCGTACTTCCACTCACTAAAAATTTACTATCTGAAACTGATTGCCAAACAAGAAATCCATCCGGTATGACCGTTAAAAGTATGGACAAGTTGTTTCTTTTCTAAATTCCAGACTTTAATGGTTTTATCTGCACTTCCACTAATTAAGGTTTGATTATCTGGGGTGATTTTAACCACATTAACCCAACTTGTATGACCTGTAAAAGTATGCAAAAGAGTTTTAGTTTTTAAGTTCCATAACTTAACAGTTTTGTCAATACTGCTACTAACTAAATATTGACCATTGGAACTAATCGCAACGGATAAAACCCAATGGGAATGAGCATCAAGGGTATTAATTAATTTTCCTGTTTCTAAATTCCAAATTCTGATGGTTTTCCAACCACCACCGACGATAATTTTATGTTCTGAACTAATTGCTACAGAGGAAATTGTATCTTGAGGTACAATATTAGGCGATCGCAAATTAACATTTTCAGTTAAATAAGGATTATCACCATACAGCACCCAATACGCAGATTGTTTAACCTGTTCTGAAGGGTCGGTTAATGCCTGTTGCGCGAGTAAATCTAAACCTTGCTCAAATTTTAGACAGTCTGAAAGGGCTGCAAGTCGTTGTTGAAGGTCTGGACTGGTGAATTTACCCTGAAGATTCTGGATAGCTGGCCGTTCGGAGGGTTCGGTCATGGTCTTAACTGTTACAGGTTATCTATCCATTTTAAACTCATAACTACATTAAATAAAAAAGGTTTCATCAAGAAAAATAATCACACTTTATAAAAGGCTTTGCTTCTGCTATAGTGAGAATAATTAAATAATTAACGAAGCAAACCAGATTTATATGAAAATTAATCCTAAGCCCCTCAAATTTATCACAGCCAAAGCCAAGAAAACCGTTACCAAGACCCAAAACTTAGCTAATGAAATGACTGCTAAAGTTCAGGAACGTGCAAACCGGGTAACGACATGGGTAGAATCAAGACCAAGTTCAATGGTTGGTGCTGGGGTCGTTGTGACTCAAGAAGCCTTTAAAGTCGCCCATAATATCCGGTTTGAAAACCTACCAAAAGGGTTACGATTCAAATTTTCTCGGGCGGGTGTGCGTGCGGAGGTGCGAAATCTTCAACAAGCAGCACAAGTATTTGAATCCATACCCGCCCAAATTCGCGCCCAGGGGCCGGAAGCCATTTGTAACTTCTTGCAAGATAAAGATTGGAGTCACATCAAAGCCCACATCAATGGAGGGGGAAGCCAAGCAAATAATGGGATTTTTGAAAATTTCAGGGTAAATCGTAGTCGCGGTGGGGCGGACATGACCCGCAAGGAATTAGCCACAGCGAAGAAGGTTTTAGCAGATGCTGCCTTTAAAACAGCCGTTGCTGAAATTGTTGGGGCAACTCTTAAAGGAGCAATGGTTGCAGGAGTAATTGAGTTAGTATTTTCTATTTTAGAGAACTCTTTATTGTACGTTGAAGGCAAAATTACCAAGTCGGAGTTAGTTAAAAAAGTCGCCACCGCCACGGCAAAAGCGGCTATTGCGGGGGGTGTAATTACCGCCATTCTGTTAACAGTTTGTATGATATTTCCCCCCATTGCCACGCTTTTAGGTGCTGCTGCCATACCCTTGGCACTTATCGGGATTGGTTTTATGGGAATTCGCGCCTGGGAAATCTTTTGTCATGCCGATCGCTTATTTGGTATCACTGAACAAACACAACAATTTATGGGACTCACAGAAGGGACAATTTAATTGAAGTTAAACCCTTTTTGAACAGCATAAGCCGGGGCTTCTATAATCATAATTTGATCGGGAATATCTATCATTTCAAGCTCAAAAATATCATCTGATGTTTTGACTAGGATGGATTTTAAAGCCCCCTTAAGTTGAGATGCTTTATGTAATAAAGCTAGTGCTTTATGTAAACTTTCTCCCTGACGCTGTACCCGAATAGGAACGGGCTTTCCTTGATAATTCTGTTTTAAAATGGCATCAATTCCTTGATTCCTTTGAACCGGAATAATATCTAAACTAGCAATAATATTGAGTGCATCTTCATTGGCATTAAGATAGGCTTTGCGACCTTTCTGAAGGAGCAAAGATTCGGATTTAATTGGGGTTTTTAATCTATCTTTAGCAATCTGAACAGCATCGGGGGAAATATCAATTCCCCAGGCTGAACGATTTAATAATTTAGCTGCAATAATTGTTGTACCACTTCCACAAAAAGGGTCTAATATAATATCCCCCGGATTAGATGCTAATTCAATAATTTGTTCTAGGAGTAAAATCGGTTTTTGACTGGGATAACCCACACGCTCTTTAGCTTTAGGGTTTAAATAGGGAATCTCCCAAACATCACTTAATGGCACTCCTTTTTTGGGGTCAGCAGGAATTATTTCCCCATGATTATCCCTAGCATAAACAGCTTTACCATGCTTATCTCTGGTACGTTTTTGTAAGATTTGATCAATATTCGTAGACTCTGAATAATCACAATAAATGGGATTAAAAATAAATTGATTTGTCTTAGAATAAAAGAATATAGTTTGATGGGCGGGTAATAATCCTTTTCTGGAATTTGACCATCGTTTGTAACTCCAAATAATTTCCGATCTAAAATTTGCCTGACCAAAAATATGGTCTAAAATCCCTCTAATGATATAATTAGCATGGGTATCACAATGTACAAAAATTGACCCATCTTCCCTTAAAACCGGATGTAGAAACAGCTAACCTATCATAAATAAATTTTGCATAGTCTTGATGACTTTCCCATAAATCATCATAGCTAAATTCAGATTGTCTATCTCTTGTTTTCAAGGAATGCTGTTTTTGAGTGAAAAAAGGCGGATCTAAATAAATCAGATTAACGGAATTTTGCTGCATTCCTGGGACGATATCAAGACAGTCTCCTTGAATAATATTATAAGTATTGTTCATAATTTTTAATGGGTTAATCAATTATTATTCATCAGAAGCCGTATTTTGATCTGCAATTCTTTGTAAGATTGCTTTTAAATCTATGCCTGTTCTTTCAGTTACATAGTTCCAGGCACTCTCTCCATAGTAATATTCACCGCCAATGCCCTTATAAAGTGTCTCTAAAGTTTGTTGAATTCTGATGGCTTGTTGCCTATTGGGGTAATAAAACATAATACGAATGGGTTTATAACCTGCGGTTGATATAGCTTTGATTCTAGTATGTTCTTTTGTGATGTGATCTCCATCTGTTGTGGCATCTCTCCACTTAATTTCAATAGCATTATTTCCTTCTAAACAATCAATTTCAAATGTTTTCGGTCTTGAACCCAGAGTATTAGTAATTTTGACTGATTTTGAATCAGGGTATTTTTCTAGGAAAGATAATTGAGTAGCTTTTTCTAAAAATGAACCTGCATATTTATATAAAAAACGACCTTTATTTTGATAAATATCTATTAATCTTCCTTCTTTCTCAGTAATACCCAAAACTCTATAGATTAGAAAATGAGAGGTGTCATCAACTTTCATTTCTTCTAAACGAAAGTTGATTTGTTTTAGTAGAGCTTCGGAAGATTTTCGTGCTAAATTATGGATTTTTTCTTCCAAACTTAAACTTGAATTTGTGAGAGATGCCATACATAAATTAAATAATATTTTTGTAGACAAGTATAAGTTGTAATTAACATTATAATTAGACAGTTTAATTATAGCTTTAAGTTGTCAATAATGTCAATATATTTAATACTAGATTCTCGATTCATTATCGCCTATTCCCCACTCTCCAAAATCTCAACAGTCCCTTGATAACCATCAACCCGCACCCGTTGACCATCTTTTAAATAAGTAGTCGCTCCTTGAATATTCATCACCGCCGGAATGCCATATTCCCGGGCGATAATTGCACCGTGGGAAAGTTGTCCGCCAACTTCAGAAATAATCGCTTTTGCGGTTAAGAGAATCGGCGACCATCCGGCATCGGTGTAGGGAACTACGAGAATTATATCCTCAGTTTGATCTATGATATTGGTTAAACTGCGGCAGATTTTAACGGTTCCTTCCACACAGCCAATACTAGCAGGAATCCCTTGTAAAATAGCTGAATTTTGTATAGTTTTTAATCGTGGTTTGGGTAATAAGTTACCATAGACCACCGGGGGAACATTGCGATCGCTATCTTCTTGAAAAACCTGCCGCCGTTGACTAACTTTAGAGATGAAATCCGGGGCAATATCCGATTGTATCCAATCTTTAATTTCATCCCATTCTAAATAGAAAATATCCCCCGAAGTTTCTAAGATTCCTTGATGAATAGCTTGGGATTCTATCGCCAATATTGTCCATCGTAAATGAGCTAAAAGTTTACCGTAGATTTCAGCAATTTGGCTTTTTGTTAAAGTGCGTTGATAACATTGAGCTTGTCGCCATCTTTCCCATCGGGTTAAGGTAGAAACCGTTGAATTTTCTATCCGGTGGTTTGTATTTTTAACAATTTTAAAGAGCATTTCTTTTAATATCTCCGGTTGTTCTAACCAATTCGGCACGGAAATATCCGTTCCAACTTCACTTAAATAACCATAGGTTTGTAACCAATCTTCAAATTGTTGATTAAATTGGGGATTTTCTGTTAGAATTTGATCAAAGTATTGGTGGCTTATTTGTTCGGGTTCTTCCGAGGTTTCTCTGATGCGCTCGGCAAGGGTTTGTAAGGTTTCCATTGATGCAATTTCTGGGGCTGTATAGGTAGGTATCCAACTATCAGAGACTTTAAATAAGGTTCGTCTAATTGCTAACCCAATGGGGGCTAAAATATTATAGTAAGTCGCTGATTTTAATAGATTTTGAATGGTTTCAGATCGTTCTAAAAGCTGGGTTAAACTTAGGGATTCCAGGGATAATTCTGCTTCTAATCCTTGTAATATGGGTAAAAATAGCTGTTCTAATTCCCGTTCAAAATCTTTATCTAAATGTCGTTCTCGTTGAATTAATCGCCATAAACCGGGTAAGGATGGTAAGAGTTTTTGAATCGGGGGTTTTCCCATTTTTTGTCCTCGAACTAAAAACTCTAACCCCTGTTCGGGTAATCCCATCATTGAAAAAATTTCCCCTAATAAGCTGGCATTAAAATAGGCATGGGAACCGAATAATGTAGCGGTTTGATTAAAGTCTAATTGTCTGGCTTTTTCCCCTAAAACTAAAGTAAAGATTTCTCCCCAAACCCCACAGGTTAAGGGGCGATTAATTGACCAAGTTAAAGGAGGAATTACCCCGGGAATTACTTCTGCGGCAATGGTTCGCGTCCAAATGGGATGTAAATTAGTAATGGGGCGACTTTGCAAAATCCAGACTTTTGCCCCATCCCAACACCACTCAATATCCTGGGGTAAACCATGATAAAAATTTTCTATTTCTTGGGCGAGTTTAACTAACTCTAAAATAACGGTTTTAGGCAAAATAGAAGGGGGTTTCTAAATCCTCAAGGGAGGTATTAATTTCTATTTCTAAATTCACCGGAGTAACTTGACCTCCGACAACGGATTCTGCCCCCCCGGGTAAGGCTTCAATAATAATTTGTGAACCGCCATCTAGGGGGTTACGGGTAAACATGACCCCGGCGACTTCACTGGCTAAATAGGGTTGAATTAATACGGCAATTCCCCTATCGGGAAGTTGTTGATTTTGACGATAGGAAATGGCTTCAGGAGTCCAATAGGATTGACGACATTGAATAATTGCCTCTTGTAATTCTGAGGCCGAATAAACGGGGCCGATGGTTTGATATTGTCCTGCGGCTGAAGCATATTTACTATCTTCTCCCACCGCAGACGAACGGACAATTAAGGGAAAATTAATCGGGTCAATTTCTTTTTTAACAGGAATATTTACGTCTTCTAAACGGTTAATTACTGGTAAAATCCATCCTAAAGTAACTTTAAATCCTGCCCGTTTTAATTCACTTAATCGGGTGGCTTTTTCCCCACATCGTTGAATATTTAGTTGATCTTCCAGATTCAAAAATTGTTGTTTCATATAATATTCAATATCATCTTTTTGAGATAAGTTAATCAGAACTAATTGTAGGGCTATTCCTAGGGCTGCGACGAATTCCCCAGGGGATAGGGGGGAAGATTCCGGGGTTTGATGCCAAAACCAGACCCAAAACGGCCCACTTAAACACCCCAAACGGGAGGCCCACAGCCGGGATGAATATTTGGACAGGGGTAATAATAAATAACTGAATCGCCAGATGAATAATCCGGTGATTCCGCTACTCATCGCAATAATAGGAGAATAGACTAATATTCCCCAAGTGGCATTTGTAACTCCCCCACCTTTAGCAACAAAATATCGTCCCGTAACCAATAAAATTAAACTCACTAATTGCCAAGCTGGAGCATTTGGGAATAGGATTTTAGCGGCAATTACTGGAATTATCCCCCGGGCTATTTCTAGGATAACGGCAACAATTCCTGCTGGTTTTCCTCCTTGATAAAAGGCGGCGGAAACACTAATATTACCCGTTCCTAATATTGATAACTTTTTGCCCGCAAACAGTTGAACAACCCAATCGGTTAGGGGTAATGTTCCTAAGATAAAGCTGCCCACTAATAGTAATCCGAGCATCCAAAAAGACATGGAAAATATTCTCCGGTAATTAGCAAGATCTCAACCATCAGAAACCTAGGGTTAATTGGGGTGGAGGGTAATTGATAGAACCTTTAACGTTTAGTTAACCAAAAATGAGATAATAGTCAAGGTATCATTATAATTAAGGAAAAATCAACATTATGGCAAGTAGTAATACTCTATGGATTCCAATTGCGGTGCTGATTGTCGGATTTGTGGCGGCGGTGGGTATTGGATCAATTGCTTGGTATAATTCCAAACGTCCTCCGGGTTGGGAAGATAAAGACAGACCCGATTATGTTCCCAAAGTCACAGAAGAAGACGAGAATAAATAAGGGTTAAGACGAATTCAATCACAAAGATACAAAGATACTAAGAAGTTGTAAACACTCTCGGTGCTTATGGCTCTACTTTTAAGAGGAAAGTCGGGAATAATAGTTAGTTTTCCCGACTTTAAACTAAAAGTAATGGTCTTGAACAATTCTCCTCCAGCAATCAAATTTAAGGGCAAATCAACAACGGTTTAGTTTTTCTTGCCTTTGGGAAATTGGTTAATTTGGGCTGACCCATAAAAGATTAGGGAATTGTTTTGAATTCTCAGTCGATCTACTTTTAATTGGGTTCCATCCAAGGCAAATTTGTCAAGATCTAATAAGTCATTGACATGGTTGACTAGGGCTTGACTGAGGTCGATTTCCTCCTGGTTTCCACTATATTGAACGTCAATAAATTGAATTTTCCTACGGTCTTGCACCTCGACTTGGGTGGTGAAATCAACTTGGACGGGTTCCTCTGAATTGCCGAGTATAATTCCCGACTGAATTCTCAGGTTTTTCTCAGGAGTCACCGTCATCATGGTTTTAGTAAAAGTTATGGATTCTCCCAGATATTTCAGGCGTTGGAGTTTTTCCACCACAAAAGGCGTGTTAAAGGAGTCCGTTAAGTCTTCCTCCGTTAGCACTACTCGCAAATTTGCTTGAGTGGGTTGCCGTAACTTGACTTGGCCAGTGAAAATCGCGCTGAAATCAATGGACACCGCCTGTACATAGAGTTCCATGACGGCAATTCGGAGGCCATTGTACATCAACATCCCGTTGCCGATAAAATCGAAACCATCGACGCTTCCCTGCAAAAGCTTGGCTACAGGTTTCCGCCCGAACGTTGGCTTCAATTTTCTCAGAACGCTTGAACAAAGCTGCGATCGCAGCCCCAACCACCTTGCTGACGAGGCGATCGCCACTTTGATTCTGAAAAGAAGTGCTCCCAAACAAAGCCTGTACCATTCCTATGCTCGTTAGCTTACTTTTCCATTATAACTTTTTATAAAGTTTTGTAACAATCAGTAATGCTTATAGCATAGATAAAGGCCGGATCGGAATTGCCTATGTAAGCGCGAATCAATAGCTGATATCCTGAAAAGCCTATTTTTTAATGTTTTAACTTTTATATTCTGTTCACTCCTGACGAGTTGCTTGTAAAGTGCCGAAGTCACCCATGATTTCCATAGGAATCAACACAGGATTACGGATCTTCAGAATTTTCTGAGATCCTCCAAGACTAAGATTTAGTTCAGCTTTAATAATCCTAAGATTATGATCTGCCATTTTATGATGATATCGTCGGAATTTATCCTTTAACTCTATATCAATAAGAGTTGTTTGAAATTGCGCATCCTCAGCTATTGACAACATTTCAGGTTTTATTTCAATGTTATTAGCAACAATAAAAGTCTTCACAAGAACCTCAAATGTATATGGTGCTTTATGGTCAAGATGGCTCTCATAGATAGCTACCTTATCACCAGTAATATCGCATTCAACTCTTCCATCCTGATCGGATTTTTCTTGAAAGTGTTGTTTCTTGATTCTCCGAAGATCATCTTGAACAGCAGCACGACAAGCCTCTAAAAACTCTTGATCAAGAGTCTTTCCTTTAGTAGAAATCGCTGTTCGATAAGAAAAGTCAGTTTTTGAACCATCGTTTCTTTCTATCCAAAAGCAACTTGTTGGCATATCTGTTCTATCTTTGTAGAAACGCTTTACACCACATCCAATTTTTTGATCTGCTTCAGGATGGCGCTTCAGAAGAGCCAGCAACATATCGTGATCATCACCTGCTATAGTTTGACCATTTTGATAAGATTCCAAGATATTCTTGAAGTATTCAATAGCATCTTTCTGGAATTTGAACTCTATTCCATTGAGAACAATTGGTTGCCTTGCCATGTAAACTCCATATTAGTTTTCTACGACTATTATTTTAGGGCTTCATCCCCTGGAATTGCCTGCACAGCAACGCTTAGGATTTCGTTCCGTCGTTTATGGGACTCAGATGTCCAAGCTGCCTGAATTTTTGGATCGGCATCGAATTCTAAACTTTCCGCAAGTTTCTCCGCCAAAAGCGCTCTTGATGCCCTAGGGAAAGATAAAAGTTCTTCTGTCAGTTGTTCAATTGACCGCATAGATCCTCGCCAACTGCTTAATTATCATCACAATTTAACAAATTTTAGACCAACTTAAACTAAAAACCATCAACTCCTTGTTAACTCCGTTCCTTCGAGACAAGCGCCATCTAAAATCACACCCAAAAATAAGGTTTGTTCCAGAATTGCGCATAGTAAATTAGCCCGTTCTAAATTTGTTCCTCGGAGAACTGCACCGGATAAATTCGCTTCTTCTAAATCAGCTTGAGATAAATCTGCCCCCGATAAATTAGTATTTCTTAAATCCGCTTGATAGAAAATTCCTTGGGATAAATTCACGCCGCGTAAATCAGCACCCCTTAAATCAATTCCACTTAAATCTAAATTTCCACAGGTAGCTCCGGTTAAAAAAGCACCAGCAAAACTTGCTTCTTTAACCTCCACATCAAATAGAATTGCCCCCCTTAAATCGGCATTTCTCAAGTCAGCCCCTCGCAAATTAGCCCCGGATAAATCGGCCCCTCTTAAATTAGCTCGGAGTTGCGATCCTTGTAAATTTGCCCCGGATAAATTAGCTCCCGACAAATTAGCTCCCGATAAATTTACCTGTGCCAAATTAGCACCGGATAGATCAATACCGGATAAATTCATATTAGTCAAGTCCTTAATGGCTCCTTGTTTGAGAGCATTAAAATCAACCGATAGGGTGCGAGTCATAGTCATAACTAGGGATGATTTAAACAACTTAAAGTTCAGAGTATTTTTGCAGTTTAGATTTAGGATTTAACTCCTCATCTAACCACACATTCGGCAATTGACTAGGCTTTTCAGGTAACTGCATTAAGCCAATTTCAGTTAATTTCACGACGGTTTTTAAGGATTCTACCAAAGCCGGATCAAATCTTGTGCCACTCAACTCCTGACATTTTTCTAGGGCTTCTGTTAAACTTAACGCCGGACGTTTACCTCGGGGTTGAATAAAGGCTTGAAAATAAGCCACCACCGCTAAAATTCGGGATTTAATATCAATTTCTTCTCCTTTTAAACCATTGGGTTTGCCCGTGCCGTCCCAATGTTCTAAATAGTGATACACGACATCCCGAACTTCTGATAATTCTGGCATAGATTCTAATAATCTAGCCCCAATCAATGTCCGTTCCGACCAGAACTTTTTCGTGGCATCATCCATTTCTTCCGGTGTTTGACTAAACACTTCATCCGGCGCCGATGCTAACCCAATTCTATATAATAATCCGGCTAACCGTAACCGTCTTAGAGTCACCGTTGGCAGATCTAAAATTTGACCAATGGTTTCCGATAAAGCCGCAACTTGTAAGGAAGCGTAGGGGTTATCGCGATCGCGTTCATCAACCCGTTGTGCCATTCTTAAAAATGCCTGTAATTTATTGGCACTAATATTCCGACTGATTCGTTTGGCTTGCCCTTCTAATTCCCATAATTCTCGGGTTTGGCGGTTAACCGTAATTAATTCCTGTTGAGAAGATTGTAGATAACTGACAATCCGAGAAACCACGCCAGTTAAATCAGGAACTTGATGATAAGGTGTGGCTGCAATTTGCTGATGTTGTGCTAATAAACTATCTGCTAATTCAGGATTATAGGGTCGAAACCGCTCAATTAAAATTTCAGCAGATTTCCGAACCAACTTTTGATCAAATGTCCATAATCCATAGAATTTTCGTTCAGTATCAGTGGTGGGTTGACTGTGGGTAGGATACTCTTCCAACATCAATTCATGGCACAATAGCATAGTGGTATAACCGGGAGCCAAAATAATTAAATTCCACTCCATCACCAAACTATCAGAAGGGTCTAAATTAATTAAAGAAACATTCTCTAATTGTCCGGTGCGATGGGTCACAAATCCACTATCCCCAACGGCACTAATCACAACATGGCGACAGGATTTAGCCAAATCAAAATACCGTTCGGCTTCTTGGAGATACCATTTTCCTTCCTGAAATGTGACCAATACTAGAGGTTGTTGATCCTTTGTCGGATCACTATTTTGTAAAATGTGATCTTCGAGGGCATGACACAGGGCAACTAGGGTATTTTTGAAGTAGACACCATAACTAGAGGGTAGTTGACCATCCCCAAGAGAGGTTTTAAGCTGATTGAGTGTGGATTCTGGATTCATTTGCAAACGCGAGTCCCGACTATTCCTTAAATCTTAACTGTTATGGGCAGAATTTTAGGGTCAATCATAAAAAATTTTCATTTTCTCGCCGAGATCGCCCCCAATCCGGGGTAGGATCAATTCCCGTGAGATATTATTGCTTTTGAAACCCGCTGCATTTTTTGTTGAATTTTTTCCAAACCTAACTAACAAGAACAAAAGGAAATGATATATGATTTCTGAGTGTATCCCCAAAAATCCTCAAGGGGAATTGCCTATAGCAATCCTATTTTATTGATTTTATAGTAAAATAATTTATACTATTTAAACTCGGTGATTTTCTTTGCCTTAATGTTTTAGGGAGAGTCAATTTATGACAATGCAACCAGATTTTTCATCTCTATCTATGCCACAACCTGTGCCAATGTCCACAGGGACTGCAACTTCTTTGGTGGGGGTCAATATTATTACGATTACCCAAAAAGATGTCAATAGAAAGGGTGAATATATTGGAACAACTGGCCCTGATTATATTGAAGTCTCTCCGTTTCTCGCCCCCTTTAACTTTGCAATTTATGGTTTAGAAGATCAGGATACCCTATCGGGGGGGGCTGGAGATGATAGTTTATTTGGGGGAAAAGGAAACGATTCTTTAATAGGTTTAAATAGCAATGATATTATCCAAGGAAATTTAGGTGCGGATTATATTAATGGAGGAGATGGGGATGATTCTGTTTATGGAGGACAGGGAAATGATACCCTTTTGGGTTCGGCGGGAAATGATTATCTGGCGGGGGATAAGGGAGTAAATCAGTTAACCGGAGGATTTGGATTTGATAACTTTTCTATTCGTGCTTTTCCTTCCGAGAATACAGGTTCTTTATCCAGTTTTATTCCTGCTAATGCGGATATAATTACGGATTTTACCCCGGGAGAAGATGTTATGATTATTAGTGGAGTTCCCTCTTTTGCTCAGTTGAATTTAACCTCTATTCCCCCGGAAGCCGTGGGAGGATTATTCCCCAGTATTGAACGTACCCTGGGCGGTGGAACTTTAATTGAAGTTCAAGCCACAGGTCAAATTATTGGCTTTTTAGAAAATATTCAACCCCAACAATTATTAACATCTTCCTTTATCTTTTTACAGACTCCTGGAGGTTAGTTTATGTGATTAAATCTGAATTGTAGGTTTCTCCATCACTTAAGGGTAAAGAGATTTCAACGAGAGTTCCTTGATTTTTTCCAGGACTGACTAATTGAATTCTACCTCCCATCATTTCGACTAAATTTTTGGAAATCGCTAATCCTAATCCGGTACTTCCTAGGGCGTGAGTGTGAGATTTATCCTCCACAACAAAGGGTTGAAATAGTTTTTCTTGGATTTGAGGTGAAATCCCAACTCCCGTATCTTTAACCGTAATCACAGCCATTTCTTCACTCTCTTGTGTTTGAGGATGATTACCCTGGCGGATTTCTGTGCTAATTGAAATACTCCCTCGGTCTGTAAATTTAATCGCATTCCCAATAATATTAATGAAAATTTGTTTGAGTTTTGTTGGGTCTGCTTTAACCTTAATTCGGTGAGAATAGTCCTGTTTATAGAGTCGTAATCCTTTTTGACGAATATTAGAAAATTGCAGGTAAATAGCAGCCGTTAAACAGGCTTGTAAATCAATGGTTTTAATGTCAAAAGAAATTCGACCTTCTTCAATTCGAGCTAAGTCTAAAACCTGATTAATTAACGTTAATAGATGCAGGGAAGAATCATGGGCTTGTTTTAAAAATTCTAGTTCTTCATCTCGATTATCACATAAACCATCCAATAGAAGTTGTAAGGAAACCAATAATCCCATTCATCGGTGTTCTTAACTCATGGGATGTTTGCCTAAGAAAATCATCTTTTCGATGATTCATCTCCTCTAAAACTTTATTTTTAGATTCAACCCTGTTACATTTTTCAACCGCTGTTTTCAGTTGTTTTTCCAGGTCATATTTTGCTAGTATAAACCCTTCTTTTGTCTGTCGCAATAGTTCCTCTAAGGAAGCATTTTTCTGTTTTAACTGTTGCAGATTTTGATAATAAATTAACGCCATTAGAGAACTTAAAAAAGCCACTAATAGGGAAGCAATCGGTATGAATACAGTTAATACCGAAAAACTGTGAGCAAGATAAGCCATAACTCCCAATGCTATCAAAACTGTTATAGCAATTGGCACTCCCCACTTTAGCTCCATTGATTGTCTGAGCTTTTGCCCCATATATTATACCCACCAGTCGCTCCAAAGGTTTAATTTTAGCGATCTTAAAACTTCCCCTTCTATGCTATCTTGCAAAGTTGATTTTGAAATCCTTCTTTTACCTGGGACAAAAATCTTAATAACTGAGTATCAAATCATAATTAAGCCCTGAAGGGCTTACTACAAGGAAAAACCTGGTTTCTTAAAAAAGAAGCCAGGCTTTCAATTCATCAAATTAGATGCTTTAAAGCTAAAATTGAGAGTCGATTAACTAAACAGCAACAGCCTTTTTAGTAGTAGCACCCAATTCACCTTTAGCGTACTTAGCTGCAAACTCATCTAAAGTTTGAACTTTGATCTTATCTGCATTACCCGCAGAACCAAATTGATTATAACGATCCGCACAAACTTGCTTCATATATTTGATAGAAGGCTTCAGGAAGTGACGGGGATCAAAGTTAGAAGGGTCTTTGAAGGCTGCTTCCCGGAAGGCGGCGGTAATGGCTAAACGGTTGTCAGTATCAATATTTACTTTCCGCACACCGCTCTTGATTCCTTTTTGGATTTCTTCCACAGGAACCCCGTAGGTTTCAGGGATCTGACCACCGTACTGATTGATCAATGCTAACAGATCTTCAGGAACGGAGGAAGAACCGTGCATGACTAAGTGAGTATTCGGTAAGCGACGGTGAATTTCTTCAATGCGGCTAATGGCCAGAATCTCACCCGTCGGTTTCCGGGTGAATTTGTAAGCTCCGTGACTGGTGCCAATAGCGATCGCTAAAGCATCCACTTGGGTACGTTCTACGAACTCCACGGCTTGGTCGGGGTCAGTTAACAACTGTTCCATCGTCAATTTCCCTTCTGCACCGTGACCATCTTCTTTGTCACCTTGCATGGTTTCCAGGGAAACCTAAACAACCCAGTTCACCTTCAACGCTAACCCCAATGGAGTGAGCCACTTTCACCACTTCTAAGGTGACAGCCACGTTATATTCAAAGCTGGCAGGGGTTTTACCATCGGCTTCGAGGGAACCATCCATCATCACGCTAGTGAAGCCATGACGCATGGCAGAATAGCAGGTGGCGGGAGAGTTGCCGTGATCTTGGTGCATGGCAATGGGGATGTGGGGATAGGTTTCCACCGCCGCTAAAATTAGGTGGCGTAGGAAGCTTTCACCAGCATATTGACGAGCACCGCGAGAAGCTTGCAAAATCACAGGGCTATTGGTTTCTTGAGCAGCCTGCATAATGGCTTGGATCTGCTCCATGTTATTCACATTGTATGCAGGAAGTCCATAATCATTTTCAGCCGCATGATCCAGCAAAAGCCGCATGGGTACGAGCGCCATAAAATTGCCTCCTAAGTTGTTGTTTTGTAAATTTGTTCCGAGATCGTAACTAATTAAAACAATATTAAGACAATTTGGTAATTTCCGGTGGCTCTGATCAGAAATTTGTTATTTTTTTAGGGAACATTGGAAGGGGGCAGGGGGAGCAGGGGGAGCAGGGGGAGCAGGGGGAGCAGGGGGAGCAGGGGAAGCAGGGGAGGCAGGGAGGGGAATAGTGCTATGTCAACATTCAACAGGGCTTCAAAACCGTAGTAAGCCCTTCAGGGCTTCAATCTTGTAGCAACACTTAAACATTATTAAATTTCTCTACAAACAGATAATTAAATGATGAGTAACTCATCATTATCACACCTTAGAAATGGGTCGCCCGGGGCTCGAACCCGGAACAAATCGGTTAAAAGCCGAGTACTCTACCATTGAGTTAGCGACCCGCGTGTTTTTTACTTTTCTCACGCACAGTTTCTAATAGTAACACAACATTCTTGGGTTGACAAGGGGTTATTCAAAAAAATGTGGCACTCAGGTGAACGAGCATCTCACAACTGGCTCCAGGCTTGAGATAGGTCAATAATTTTCCCGTGTTCATGGCATTGCGGGGGGCTGTCCAAGGTTCCAAACAATAGTAGTCCTTACCCTTGATTGTCCAATACACCACACTGGAATAGGCGGCACTATAGCCAAGAATAATTTTAGAGCGACGGCCGTGGTCAATGGTGGTGGTGGCCAACCCGGTCAGGGGGTTAAACAGTCCATCGATTTCCTCCTCCAAGGGATCAAACCGTCCCGTAAACACATGGGTTTTCTGGCTACGTTGATCTCGGTACTGCATCGCTGGAATCTCAAACGCCAACTGCTCCTTATCCTGGGCTAAAAAATAAGGATGTAACCCCGTGGAGAAGGGCATAGTCTGGGCGGGTAGACTATCCATGGTTTCCGCAGAGGTTCGTATAACGTTGGAAAATCTGTAGGGATTTACCCTTGAGGGTATAGGTAAACTCCACTTCAAAATCAAAGGGATAGACCGAACGGGTTTGGGGATTGCTGGTCAAGACCAAGGTAATCGAGGCCCCCTGAATGGTCGCCTGTTGAGCTACTGTCCAGGGCAAATTTCGAGCAAAACCATGTTGTTTGAGGTGATACTTTTGACCCTGATAGGTGTAGGTATCATCGGGTAAATTCCCACAGATGGGGAATAAAATCGGGATTCCGCCCCGTACCGTTAACTCAGGATTAGCAAACCGTTCACTGTCCAAATACAGTAAGTCCTTACCCTCGACTTGCCAACGGGTAACGATTCCGCCCCTTTCGGGCACAACTTCTAAGCTCGACTGGGTAGTCGGGTCGGACAGGACGTAGGTTTTATATTGTTGATGGGGCTTTAGTGCGATCGCAAACACAGTAATAGTTAGGAATAAATAAACTTGGGACAGGCAAACAAATTCACCAGGGGTGACCGTTAGGATCTTAGCCTATGGCTTGATCAAACTCTCGATGTTTCAAGGGAAGATCAATTTCAGCGTGAGATCCCTTTTCCCCTTTCCCGACAGAAACTTCTGATTCCGTTGTTACAGATTGCTGTTTAGGAATAGCAATTTGAAACGAGATTGGGGAACTAGAACCCCTGTAACTCTGGGTGTTGGGGACGGGAGCTTGGGGAAAAGAAGGCAGGGAAATAAACGGCTCTTTAATAAAAGGTTGATCAATATAGGGTTTGAGATCATCCTGGGTTTCCGTTTTAGTTTCCAATTTAGGAGGTAAGGGGGGTTCGGTCTGTGATATAGACCCCGACGGCTTAATAACTGGAGACTGCATCGGTTCGGAGAACAAGGTTTTCGACGGTTCCGATGGGAGCATCTCCGTCAGTGTAGATGGACTTTCTGGCTCCGTTTCCGTCACCTGGGGTAAAGTTGGTTCTACCGTTGGGGTTAAGGCGGCATCCACCCGTTTAAGCTGTCGTTGTGGGGTGTCTAAGACCACGGAGGACTGCATGGGCTGATCAAAAATTTGGGAGAGTCGCCCCACCCGCTTAAGAATATCCTCGCCTTTTTTCGTCGATATTACCTTAGCTTGATATTGGGTTACTTCTACGGGTAAAAACTCCACCTTCATTTGATGGTTGGCGTTTAGGGCAACTCTAAGCACGGCCGTTTCATAGTCCGCGCGACTATTCCCCCCAAAAATAAAATTCCCCAGGGAGTAAACAATCGGCCGACCTTTATAAATTTCTGCACCTTGTAAAGTATGGGGATGATGGCCAATTACCACATCGGCCCCTTGATCGATCGTAAATCGGGCTAGGTCAATTTGCCAGTCCCCCGGATATTCCGCCAATTCCACGCCCCAATGGTAGTTAACTACCACCCAATCCACCTGATCTCGGATGGCCTTAATATCGGCGGCTACTCGCTGATCATAACGGGGATTGGTTCCGGCTAAATTCTCGGTAGCTGCATGAAAGTCGGCATCATAATAGCCTAAATAGGCAATCCGTTGACCTTTAACTTCAATAATCGTGGGCCGCCGAGCTTCTTTAATATCTCGACCTGCTCCCACGGTCTTAATTCCCGCTTGGTCTAAAGTTGCCATGGTTTCCACTAGCCCCGGTTCCTCATAGTCCATCGTATGATTATTGGCAAGATTGACAATATCAATTCCCCCTTCTGTTAATACCTTGACGGCCTCTGGATCGGCTTTAAAATTAAACTGTTTGTTGGGACGGCGTAAGGTAGAACGGGTGAGGGGATTTTCTAAATTCACCATGGCCAGGTCGGCATCCTGATATTCCGGGAGTTGGGCAAAGGGTAGGGAGTAGTTCGTCCCAATCACATCTTCAAAGTGGTCGGACAGGGTGACGTCTCCCCCAAATACTAAAGTCACCGTGGGATCTTGGGGATTTTTGACCTGTTTCCTGTTGCAGCACTGGAACCACTTCTAGGGCGGCTTGGACGGTATCAGACCGTTTGGGTGGTGCTGCGACCAGGGCTATATTTTCTTGGGCTGGATTTTTCGGTAGGGGGAATACCTCGGCCCTGACTTCGTAATAACTCACCCAACAGCCCAAAACAAAGGCGGAAACGGCCGAACCCATGAGAAACATCAACCGCAGGGTTTTAAATTTAATCCCGTCCAGATTTAACCACCGTCGGTATGTTTGTCCCCGATAAACCTGATTGGCCGGAGTTACCAGTCGCACCGATTGTTTCCAGAGAATCTCTCCATCCCCTTGATACCTGGCGGCAATTTTTACTCCTTCTAGGTTAGGGGCGTTGAGTTTCCACAGCAGGTGACAGATAAACTTAACAATGCCCTCGGCCATGGGTTCCTGCTGGAACTCGACGAGGACGGGTAAACAGCCTTTACGGTCGGGGGGCGCGACCCTGGCTGAGATGCCTTCGGGTTTGAGATAGGTATTAATTAAATCGCTAATTGCCCTTAAGTCTCCAGTCCGGGCTAATTCAAAAATAGAAGGTTGGCCTAAATATTCCGCATAAACCATAAAAATACTATCCTGTCCCTTAGAAATTTTGCTTGCAGTTCAGTCTAAATAGTAAAAATAACCCTAACCGCCGACCATGGCGAGTGGTTGATGATTAGATTTAATGGTTTTAACATAATGCCTCTGCATAACGCTAGAACTTTCTGGTGAAAAGTTTAACAGGTATCCTGAGCATGGGAAAATCTTTCTGGTGTTTCAAAAATAGGGAACAGGGAATAGGGAATAGGTAATGGGTAATGGGTAATGGGTAATGGGTAATGGGTAATGGGTAATGGGTAATGGGTAATGGGTAATGGGTAATGGGTAATGGGTAATGGGTAATGGGTAATGGGTAATGGGTAATGGGTAATGGGTAATGGGTAATGGGTAATGGGTAATGGGTAATGGGTAATGGGTAATGGGTAATGGGTAATGGGTAATAGGGAACAGGGAACACCGGATATGGGTAGAGGATTTGTAATTAATTTTGTTTAGGTAGTTATAATCATCATCATCTATTTCTTCCCTTATTTTTCTTCCCTTATTTTTGTTTAATTCCCACTAAAAATCCTCAGTAATGGGGATTGAGAATTAAAATTATTTCTTAATCTTCCCAGAATTAACGGCTATCATTCTCCGACAATAACTCAAAGAATGATAGCCGAAAATATCAATTATCTTTGGCTATTTTGCACCTAATTTTTTGCAAATGAAACAGCACCTGGGCTTTTTTCGGGGGGGATCTAAATCCAGAATTAAAATTGATTAATTATGTCGCTTCCATTTTGTATTTTTCCCCTTTTTTGGGATCAGTCCAGTCACAACCAAAGCCCTTTGTAGCGGGTACAAATTGGTTCCAGGGAATCGGATCAACTGGGCCTTCTGTTGCCCAAACAATATTAAATAATCCATCATCCCGTACCTGTCCCATCCGCACGGTTTTAGAAATATGATGGTTGGGGAACATCGTCACTTTGCCTTCAGGGGCATCGAAAGTTTGACCGATAGCTGCCAATCTAACCTTCTCTAAATCATCAGCAGTTCCGGCTTTTTCTACGGCTTGTTTCCACAAATAGACCATCAAATAAGCGGCTTCCATCGGGTCATTTGTTACCCGATCTTGTCCATATTCAGCCCTAAATGCTTCCACCCATTTCTTATTAGCGGGAGTGTCAACGGTTTGGAAATAGTTCCAAGCAGCATAGTGACCCAAAAGGAATTCCTTCCCAATTTGTCGCACTTCTTCTTCACCAATACTGACTGACATCACCGGATATTTTTCCGGGGTCATTCCCGCCCCCTGTAACTGTTTGAAGAAGGCTACATTACTATCTCCATTCAAACTATTAAAAATTACACCGCCATCGGGTAATGCCTGTTTGATTTTAGTAATAATCGGGGTAACTTCCGTATTCCCTAAAGGTAAGTAATCTTCCCCTACGGTTGTACCACCAATAGCTGTTAATTGTTCCTTAATAATATTGTTGGCTGTGCGGGGAAAAACATAGTCAGAACCTACTAGGAAAAACTCCTTACCTTTATTATCAAATAACCATTGTACGGCGGGTTCAATTTGTTGGTTGGGGGCGGCTCCGGTGTAAAAAATGTTTTTAGAACATTCTTGACCTTCATATTGAACCGGATACCATAACATATGATTTCTGGATTCAAATACATCTTTTACCGCTTTCCGACTAGCAGATGTCCAGCAACCAAAAACCGTAACAACTTTATCTTGGTCGATTAATTTTTGGGCTTTTTCGGCAAAAGTCGGCCAGTCAGAAGCACCATCTTCAACTACGGCTTCAATTTGTTTACCCAGTACCCCACCATTGGCGTTAATTTCTTTAATGGCTAACTTTTCGGCTTCTACAACGGTGGTTTCACTAATTGCCATCGTTCCACTCAAGGAGTGAAGAATTCCCACCTTAATTGTATCGCCACCACCGCCTGGGGTTGCGGTTGGGGTTGCGGTTGAGGTGGGGGTATTATTGGTGGCATTTTGGGCGCACCCTTTGAGGAACAGGGTACTCCCAAAGGCTGCCGAAACCATAAACTAAGAATTTGCGTCTACCGAAATTTTTTTTCACGATGACTATTTATGAATTTTACTTAATAAAGTTGCTCGAAGAATAGGTGATTTTCTTGACCCTATCTGCAATCTTAGAATCAGTTTAATTCATAGATTACGCAGTAGATAAAAACACTTAAAAATTAATAATTGACTGCGAATCAAGGAAGACAGAGTGGGGGCAACCTCCTATTCAGGCTTCGTATACTAGAGGAATTCTATCGGTCTAATTGTAATCTACAATACAAAATATTGATGATTGGCATAAAGAAATACCTCTAACCCAGGAGAAATTAAACAGTGAAATGCAACTGGGAAAACCTTAGCTTAGGTTTGTAACCTCACCAATATGCAAAAATAATGAATAAATAATAAAACGTATCCGGCACGAAGTATGGCTGTGGAGTCTCGATATAATCCTGCATCCCTTGAACAAAAGTGGCAACAAACCTGGGCACAACAGGGGTTGTACAAAACCCCAACCGATAAAAACCAGCCCAAATTTTACGCGCTATCCATGTTCCCCTATCCGTCGGGGAGTCTACACATGGGTCACGTTCGCAATTATACCATTACTGACGTGATCGCCCGACTCAAAAGGATGCAAGGCTATCGTGTCTTACATCCGATGGGGTGGGACGCCTTTGGACTACCCGCCGAAAATGCCGCCATTGACCGAGGAATTCCTCCGGCGGAATGGACGTATCAAAATATTGCCCAAATGCGGGAACAACTGCAAAAGTTAGGGTTCTCCATTGACTGGGAAAAGGAAGTTACCACCTGTTCCCCGGAATATTACCGTTGGACACAGTGGCTGTTCTTACAATTCTATCAGTGTGGACTTGCCTATCAAAAAGAAGCGGCGGTTAATTGGGATCCAATTGATCAAACAGTGCTGGCGAATGAACAAGTCGATAATGAGGGACGTTCTTGGCGGTCTGGAGCCATTGTTGAGCAGAAATTATTGCGTCAATGGTTCCTAAAAATTACCGATTATGCTAACGAATTGCTCAACGATTTAGAGCATTTAAACGGCTGGCCGGAACGGGTTAAATTAATGCAAGCTAACTGGATCGGACAATCCATTGGGGCGCAGTTAGAATTTCCGATCATTGGGTTAGATGAAAAGATTGCGGTTTTCACCACCCGTCCCGATACGGTTTACGGGGTTTCCTATGTGGTATTAGCCCCGGAACATCCCTTAGTTGCTCAGGTAACAACTCCCGAACAAAAAGCCGCTGTAGAAGCATTTATTCAAGAGGTTAAAAACGAAAGCCAAACCGATCGCACCTCGGAAGATAAACCAAAACGGGGCGTTCCTACCGGGGGAAAAGTCCTTAATCCTTTTAATGAAGAAGAAATTCCGATTTGGATTGCGGATTATGTTTTATATGGATATGGAACAGGCGCAGTCATGGGAGTTCCAGCCCATGATGTTCGGGATTTTCAATTTGCCAATCAATATCATTTACCCATCAAACAGGTGATTGTTCCCGATGATGCGGATAATGATAATGAGGAAAATAATCGGATTAAAATAGCCTATACCGGGCCGGGAATTTTAGTCGAATCCCGTAATTTTAGTGGGGAATATTCCGAACACGGAAAACAAGCCATTATTGACTATGCTGAAGATGAGGGATATGGCAAAGGAATTATTCAATATCGCCTCAGAGATTGGTTGATTTCCCGTCAACGCTATTGGGGAACTCCGATCCCGATTATTCATTGTCCAAATTGTGGGGCGGTGGCCGTTCCCGATCAGGATTTACCCGTAAAATTACCGGAAAATGTCAAATTTAGTGGTCGAGGTTTATCTCCTTTAGCCCAATTAGAAGACTGGATTAATGTACCTTGTCCGAGTTGTGGAATTCCGGCTAAACGGGAAACCGATACCATGGATACGTTCATTGATTCTTCTTGGTATTATTTGCGTTATCCTGATGCCCAAAATGATCAACAAGCATTCAATCCAGCAATTACTAATGATTGGATGTCAGTAGATCAATATGTGGGCGGTATTGAACACGCAATTTTGCATTTGTTGTATTCTCGATTCTTTACAAAAGTAGTGCGCGATCGCGGATTATTACATTGTAAAGAACCCTTTGAAAAGTTATTAACTCAAGGGATGGTGCAGGGAATTACCTATAAAAACCGCACCACGGGTAAGTATTTTTCCGCCTCCCAAGTAAGTCCGAGTAATCCCCAAGATCCGACAACGGGAGAAAAGTTAGAAGTCTTTTATGAGAAGATGTCTAAATCTAAATATAATGGGGTTGATCCATTAGAAGTAATGGGCAAATATGGGGCCGATACCGCCCGAATGTTTATTCTATTTAAAGCTCCTCCTGAAAAGGATTTAGAATGGGATGATGCCGATGTTGAGGGACAATTTCGTTTCTTAAATCGAGTTTGGAGAATTGTCACCGAATTTGCTGAAATTGCCACTTCTAAACCTAAGAATCGAGAATTAACTAAGGAGGAAAAAGACTTAAAACGGGCGATTCATACGGCGATTAAAGAGGTCAGTGAAGATTTAGACGGAGACTATCAATTTAATACGGCGGTATCTGAATTGATGAAACTCAGTAATGCTTTATCAGAAGCGAATTGTAAGGAGTCTATCGTTTATTCTGAAGGCATTGAAACCCTGTTGAAATTATTAGCCCCCTTTGCTCCCCATATTGCGGAGGAATTATGGCAAATAATTGGAAAAACGGGTTCAATTCATACCCAAACCTGGCCTGAGCATGACCCAGAAGCGTTGGTAGTGGATGAAATTACCTTAGTAATTCAAATTAATGGAAAAACCCGCGGCACGCTACAAGTTCCAGCGACCGCCGATCATCAAACCTTAGAAGAATATGCCAAAAATTCTGAGGTGAGTCAACGTCATATTGGGGACAAAACCATTAAGAAAGTGATTGTTGTCCCGGGAAAATTAGTCAATTTTGTGGTCGTTTAACCCAGAAAGGTTAAAATACTTTAAGATTCCCCCAAATTTTTCCGGTTTGGGGGTTTTTTATTCAGAATAAATAAATTGGGGATTAGGCTTGGGATATCAGAAGGATGGTAAATTTTTTGTCCAGACTCCAGACTTTTGAATTCTAAATTTGATATCATGGACAATGGGGAAGCGCAAAGGTATTTTTTTCCCAGACTGAGAAGATCAAGCTCCAAGCATAATCCCAGATTTCAGCAGGGTTCGCCTATTTTTAATCAAATTTAATATTTCTATAAAAATCAACTGAGTTTAATTTACTAAAAGGGAGTTTCATGTTTAATAATAGTAAAAAATTTTATGAACAAGGTTTAACCAAAGCACGTCAAGGTAATTATCAAGGTGCTTTAAAAGATTTTGATCAAGTGATTCAATTAAACCCTAATTATGCCAGTGCCTATAATAATAGGGGTCTAGTTTATTATTATTTGAAAGATTATCAAAAAGCGGTTAGTGATTTAACGAAAGCCTTACAAATTGAGCCTAAGTTACCCGATGCTTATTTGAATCGAGGCAATGCTTGGAGACATTTAGGCAAATATGAAAAAGCCATTCAAGATTTTAAAATAGCCCTAAGTTTTAATCCTAAAAGTGATGCGGTTTATAATAATTTGGGATTGGCGATCGCCCAGTCAGGACAGTATCAAGATGCAATTACCAATTATAATCAAGCCCTAGCCCTCAATCCTGAGAATCATAAAACCTATTATAATCGCGGTCGGGCTTTTTATTTATTAGGAATTAAAGAAAAGGCATTAGATGATTTTAATAAAGCCACCGAATTAGAATTGAATTATATTAAAGCCTATATTAATCGGGGATTATGTTATTATCAATTAGGAAAACATGATCGCGCCATCCGCGATTATAACCGGGCATTACAAATTGATCCTTATAATGTTTATGCCTATTATAATCGGGGCTGTGTTCACCATAACCTCAAACAATATCAAGCTGCAATTGATGATTTTGATCAAGTTATAAATATTGATCCTAACTTTATTAAAGCCTATTTAAACCGGGGGTTATCTCGTTATAAGCTAGGAGATGAATCGGGAGCCAATAAAGACTTTTATCATGTGATGTGTGTGAATTCAGATACCTATATTCATTATCAAGCACAACGGGGGATTTCCAATCCGAGTCCCTATGCTAAAAACTCTCCTAAAGTTGATATGCAACACGGCGGAGAATATTTTTATACAACTTTTCTGAATGGATTGTGGGATGCAGAAGACCTAGAACAAAGGGAATCAACTATCTGTGAAGCTGAATTTATTAATGAATAAAAATTTGTCGTATACTTCAGTCCCTGGGTTTAAGTGAACAACATATTTAAACTAATGAATAATAAAAATAAAGCAAAAGCCGTGCGTAATTTTTCCCCTGAAATTAAATGGGAAAGTGATGTTCCCCAAAAAGCACCTAAGATCGCAAACGGAGCGATTAATAATAAAGCTGGCCAGTAAATATATCCAATAAATCCAGGAATAAAAGAATCGCCATGGGAAGATAAGAGAAAAGCCAGAGTTCCTAAAATAGAAATTGGTAAACTAAAGGAGGAAGATGTCCCCACCACTTCATACATGGGTAATCCGCAATAAATTAAAAAAGGCACACTAATTGCACCGCCTCCCACTCCTAGGAGTCCAGACTTAAAACCAATTCCTAACCCGACGGCGTTAATTATAGCTAATCCAGGTAAGGATTCTGATTGTAATTGCGGTTTAAAATCCAGCAATAGTTTAACAGAAATTAATAATAAAAATAATCCGAAAATAATTTTCAGTAAAGCACTGGATAAAGTATGATCTAATAGTGCACCGAATAAAACCCCTAATAGAATCCCAGGAATAATTTTCCAAAAAACTCTCCATTGTACATCCCCTTTGGAATGGTGTGCCACAATCGAAGAAGTCGCCGTAAAAGTCATTACACTCATGGAAGTGGCGATCGCACTGTGCATCACCAGATCGGTTGGAAATCCCATTAAATTAAAAATATAAAATAACCCTGGGACAACTAACATTCCTCCGCCAATCCCGAGTAATCCGGCCGTTGTGCCCGCGGCCAGTCCTAATGTTGCTAATAACATCCAAGGCAGAATCCCCATGACCATCAAAAAATACCCAGTTTACGGCAATAGGTCAATTGTATTGTGTCACAAATTTTTATAGTGCGCTTCCTCCCAGCCAATCTTCCCCGTAATTAATTCCGATTAGCCAATGAACACTAAGCTGTAAAATAGTTGAAAGTGCAAATTGACAACAGTGACGGCCCTCAAGCTAGTCTAAGAGGGAAAGTTAATATTTGATGACTGTTTCCGTCCATCGCACGTCAAAAAAACCAGCATAGTGATGTATTCGTCACATTTTGTTAGTTAAGAGCTTAGGTATTATAAGGGAGAACCAAAGAATGTATCGTCCAAGTGGAACTGGTGTTGTAACCAAGACAGGAGCTAATGGCCGCGTCTTTATTTTTGAAGTGGAGGGACTCCGACAAGGGGAGAATACAGACAAACTCAACTTCCCGATTCGTCGTAGTGGTTTGGTTTATGTCACTGTCCCCTACGAGCGAATGAATCAAGAAATGCGTCGCATTACTCGGTTGGGAGGGAAAATTGTTAATATTCGCCCCGCCGGTGAAACCTCTACCCGCAACGGTCGCAGCAACTGTCAGTCAAAATCAGAGCCAACCATCTGAAGAAAAGGGTAAGCCCATGACTGACACCAAGGCCAAAACGGAAATTCCCGTTAATATCTACCGTCCGAACAATCCCTATGTCGGAAAATGTATCGATAACTATGAACTCGTGGGTGAAGGTGGTTCGGGTACTGTCCGTCACCTCACCTTTGACCTTTCAGGTGGTGACTTACGCTATGTTGAAGGTCAAAGTATTGGGATTATTCCGCCAGGAACAGATAACAAAGGCAAATCCCATAAATTAAGACTGTATTCCATCGCCTCTACTCGTCATGGCGACAAACTGGATGATAAAACCGTTTCCCTGTGTGTTCGTCAACTGGAATACAAACATCCTGAAACTGGAGAAACCGTCTACGGCGTTTGTTCCACCCATCTATGCAACTTAGAAGTCGGGGCAGATGTAGTCATTACCGGGCCAGTAGGTAAGGAAATGTTACTCCCCGATGATGAGGAAGCTACGGTGGTGATGATGGCAACGGGTACAGGTATTGCACCTTTCCGGGCCTTCCTGTGGCGGATGTTTAAAGAACAACATGAAGACTACAAATTCAAGGGTTTAGCTTGGCTATTCTTTGGAATTCCTTACACCGCCAATATTCTGTACAAAGAAGAATTGGAACAGTTACAACGGGAATTTCCTGATAACTTCCGCTTGACCTATGCCATCAGTCGTGAGGAACAAAATTCCGAGGGTGGCAAAATGTATATTCAAGACCGGATTAAAGAAAACGCCGATGAACTATGGCAATTAGTTCAGAAAGATAATGCCCATACCTATATTTGTGGTCTCAAAGGTATGGAAGGCGGAATTGACGAAGGCATGACCGCAGCGGCGGGTAAATTTGATGTTAACTGGAGTGAATACCAGAAAAAACTCAAAAAAGCACATCGTTGGCACGTTGAAACCTACTAAATCAGTTAACAGTAAACAGTTCCCAGTTATCAGTGCAAGAATTTAAGAGGATGACACCGATTAACACCGATGAAAATCCGTGAAATCCGCGAAATCCTCTTAAATCCGCGATCCTCGTTTCCCATGATTTTATGCTCCAAAGTCAGAATTCAAGATGAAAATCCGTGAAATCCGCGAAATCCTCTTAAATCCGTGATCCTCGTTTCCCATGATTTTATGCTCCAAACTAAGAATTCAAGAGAATAACGCCAATCAACACCGATGAAAATCCGTGAAATCCGCGAAATCCTCTTAAATCCGCGATCCCCGTTTCCCATGATTTTATGCTCCAAACTAAGAATTCAAGAGGATAACCCCAATCAACACCGATGAAAATCCGTGAAATCCGCGAAATCCTCTTAAATCCGTGATCCCCGTTTCCCATGATTTTATGCTTCCAAAAAATGGCATTGAAATGTACCAACAAAGGCTTTTTGCCCTGCATAAAAGTCGAATTTATACTAATTTATATTCTGAAATTGATCAGCCAAATTATCAAGATTGGCTGGATATATTAAAGCAAGAATCTGATTTAATTCAAGATAAAATTGCCAAAAACCCCGATTCATCTCGTCTGAATATTTTATTGGGAGATTCCCTAAGTATGTGGTTTCCCAATAGTTTATTACCATCGGGAAACCCTATGGTTAAATCAAGGTATTTCAGGAGATACAACCAGTGGAATTTTAGAACGTCTGGATATTTTTGCTAAAAATAATCCTAATAATATTTATATTTTAGCTGGAATTAATGATTTAAAAAAACAAGTTCCCGTCGCAGAGATATTAAAAAACCATCTAAAAATATTAAATTATCTAAAACAAAATTATCCCGATACTCAAATTTTAGTTCAATCTATTTTTCCCACTCAATTACCCACAGAAAATCTAACTTTTTCGATTCCAAATTCTTTAATTAAACAACTAAATCAAAACCTAGCCCAACAAGTTCAAAACCAAGGAAGTATCTATTTAGACTTTCATCAACGATTTACTAATACCCAGGGAAATCTCAAATCCGAACTAACCACCGACGGTTTACATCTTAGCCTAGAAGGTTACAAAGTTTGGCAATTTGCCCTCAAACAAACCGAATCCCGCCTATCCAACAATCGAGATCATAACTATCAAAAATGGCTACAACAATCATCAGGATTTCCTTTAGATGGAAAATCCTATAGTTGGGTTTCCTATCAAGTTAAACCCGGAGATACCTTAGAAAAAATCACCCTAAAAGCATTAGGACAAGAGGATTTCGATTATTGCGATTTAATCGCCATCCGAAACCACCTGACATCGGATTTTCTCCTGATCGATGAACGTCTCGAAATCCCGCAATTAATCCAAAAATAGCAGGGTTTCGGGTTTTCCAGGTAGATAGTCCAACCGAACTAGAGAGTTTGGCGAGAAACAAATTTTTCCAAGTCCGCCTGAGTTTGTTGTAGCAGTTGCTCACGAGAATCACGAGCTATCGTCAGGTTGGGAACTAAATTACGAGCTTGTAACGTCATGTGCAGTTGTAAATCTGCCACATAAGCACTTACGCCTTGCTGATCAGAAGCTGTTGAGTATCCCATCTCTAACTTCACAGGTTTTTCTCCCTTTACGCTTAACTGTATTTTTTCATCACTGGGTAAAAGGTATCACGTCCTTTGCCATACTGTCTGATCCCGCAACGAAGTTTAACGGTTTTGGGGATAATCTTTACAGTTCGTTACAAATCCACCTAAGATGGGAGTCACCTTAAGGACTAACCGCCAATCATTCCAATATTGGGATTTGTTAGCAAAAATGGGATTTATGGGTAAGATTCCTAGTGATAAGGATATTTCCGTTGCAGCTAAAAATTCCAGTACAAGACTAACAAACCCAGGGATACTCTAGGCACCGGAAGACACCGGATAGGGATTAATTTGTATTTTGTATTTTTAGATACAGAAAAAAATTACATTTAACCAGACTCATAATTTAGAATCAATCACCAACACAAAATTTAGGTTTTTTGGACATGACACAACTTATTGGTAATGCGAGCGATGATTTTTTAGTCGGGACACCCGAAACCCGATGAAATCCTAGGATTTGCCGGAAACGATACCTTACAAGGATTAGGGGAAAATGATACCCTGAATGGGGGTCAAGATCAGGATTTGTTGTCCGGGGGCAATGGCAATGATCTGATGTTTGGGGATCTAGGAAATGATACCCTCGAAGGAGAGGCAGGGAATGATATTGCTTACGGCAATAGTGAGGATGATCAACTCAATGGCGGTGAAGGTGACGACCTCCTCTATGGTGGACAGGAGAATGATACCCTGTTTAGCAGTAGTGGAAATGATCGGCTATTTGGAGATAGGGGAAACGACCTTCTCTATAGCGGAAGTGGGAAGAATCAACTGACTGGAGGCGGAGGTTCCGATGTATTTGTAATTGGTCGAGAACTGATAGATAGTGAAGTTGATAGTATTACTGATTTTAGGTTTGGAGTCGATTTAATTGGATTAACCAAGGAATTAAAATTTGCTGATTTGCGGTTTGTTCAAGTGGGAAATGATACCGTAATTGAAGATAGGATCAGCAATCAACAACTGATTATTGTTCAGGAAACCCAAGCCACAACCCTTAATAATCAAGCCAACTTTACCCAATCCATCGAAAGCCTTACGCCCGTTATTGAGTTTACCAATAATGATTCCCTAACAGTCAAAGAAGGTGAAACACCAGCCATATTTGTCAATGTTCGACGGGCGGGTTCCCCGTTTAATACGGTGAGTGCCAAACTAGAATTGCAACTAGACACCGCCAACGGTAGTGACCTTAACTTAGAACCCGTAGAAATAGTTTTCAAACCCTACGAAACTTTTAAAATTGTTCCTATTCCTTTAACCGTTATTGATGATCGAGAAACCGAACCGAATGAAAGCTTTAAGTTAATTCTGGCCAATCCCACCGGAGGAGCTACCCTAGGAGAATCCCAGGAAATTGTTGTCACCCTACAAGATAATGATAGTAGTTCCGGAGGAAGTCTCCCCCCCAGCAATTCAGCACCACCGATCGTTTTTCCCATCGGGCCCTTTCCCTCCACCATTAGTCTGTCGGTTGCCCCCTCTACTATTCTGGAAAATAGCCAGGAAAACTTTGTTTATACCTTTACACGGGCGGGAGGTTCCCTAGACCTACCAATTAACGTTAACTTCACCGTGGGAGGAACGGCGCAACTAGGGACAAACTATACCGTTATTGACAACCAAACCTTTACGAGTACCGGGGGTAGCGTTTCCTTCCCGGCAAATGGTACCATCGCCACCCTAAAACTCGCTCCCATCAATAACGATAAATTTGAAGAAGACCCCCTAACTATTGATATCACCTTAAAAGAATCCGGTTTCTTATATACCGCCAATCCTCAACAATCTGCCGCAGTGGCAAGTATCCAGAGCGAAGATCTGCCACCCAGACCCCCGGTTTACAACTTTAGTCAATCGGAATTTCCTATCTTTGAGGGTGATCCTGGCTTTCCTCAACAAGCAACTATTACGGTTAATCGTGGTTTTGATATCAGTCAGCAATCGAGTGTTAGGATTCTTCTGATCCCGGCTGGACAGAACGGCGGAACACCCGGGGTTGATGTTGAACCCACGGAAAACTCGTCCTAAATTTTGCCCCGGGTCAGGCCGAGAATACCTTTCAAATCCCGATTATTGGTGATAACGATATTGAGCCTTCAGAAACAATTATCCTATCCTTTGCACCGGACGGTTTTATCCCCACTGGACAAGCGGGAACCCTTTATCCCACAGCCAACTTAATTATTAATGACGACGATGGCCCCACTACTTATGATTTCAAAGAACCCCTATTCACCACTCTTGAAGGTAACTCCACTAATATTACCCAACTGGTAGAAATTGATCGTTCCGGGGATATTAATGTTAACTCCTCTGTGGAAGTCAATGTCACCGGGGTCAATGCTATCCCCAATGTAGATTTTGTTCCCGGGCCAATCACCGTGAATTTCACCCCAGGACAAACGGCCCAAACCGTGCCGATTACGATTATTGGCAACCTCACACCCAATCAAAACAGAACCCTGAATCTTTCCTTCAATCCCCCCCTAGGGGCGTTGGTGGGGAACCAGCATCCCACCGCAGAGTTATTGGTGATTGATGATGATAATGTTCCGACCTATGACTTCACCACCAATGTTTATGAGGTACGGGAAGGGAATAGTGATATTACCTACAATGAAATTACTGTTGTTCGCTCAGGAAAGGTTGATATTAACTCATCGGTGACGGTGGACTTAAACCCGGCTGCCCAAAATGGAGCGACTCCAGGAGATGACTTTACTCCGAGTACCATTCCCTTGCAATTTGCCCCCGGAGAAATTAGTAAAACCGTATCGGTTACGATTAAAGGAGATGAAACATCTGAATCTACCGAAACTGTAATTCTCTCCTTTTCTGGCTTCGACAACGATGGACAAACCGGAACCACCGTCCCGCAAGCCGCTCTGATCATTAATGATGATGATTCCCCACCCACCTATAACTTTACCCAGAACAACTACACCGTAGATGAAGGAGACGGCACGAACCTGTTTAATGAAGTTCAGGTGGTTCGCTCAGGAGATATTAGTCAAACCTCTAGTGTGGATGTGGTATTTACCAGTGAGACGGCGATCGCTAATACCGACTTTACACCAGGGCCCCAAAAAATTCAATTTGCGATTAACCAAGACAAACAAATTGTCCCCCTTGGAATTATTGGGAACACCCGGGTGCAACCTGACCGCAGCTTTGCACTCTCCTTTGCTAATTTTGACAAAAACGGACAAGATGGAGACAATATCCCCACCAGTACCGTTACCATCAAAGATGACGACAAAGCCACTCTCAGTTTAACCACCGTAGAAGCAATAGCCACCGAACCTGTCACCACAAAAGTCCCCAATGAACAGCCCAAAAACGGGATTTATCGGATTAGTCGTGCGCCGGATGCCTTTGGGGATTTAACCATCAACCTCACCCTAGAACCCGATAGAATTAGCACCGCCGACTATACCCTGAGCACCTCAACGGGTCAACCCATTGTTGTCAATGACAACTCCACCGCCACTGTTACCCTTCCTAACAATCAATCCAGTATTGATATCATCTTGACTCCCATTGATGATGTCCCAGCCGAAGCCGACGAATCCTTAACCCTAGTCTTAGCGGACGGTAACTATCAGATTGATCCCGATGAAAATACGGCAAAGGTGACAATTCTAGTCAATGATACCGCCGTGACTCAACTGGGAGATACCACCAGCAACGCCCCGGAAGACTATGCCACCCGAGAAGGTTCCTTGCGTCAGGCGATTATCAACGCCGGAATTCTGCCTGGGGAAGATACGATTACCTTTGTTGACAAAGCTGCCTCCGGGGTGATTAATCTGGTGGGAGCTTTACCCGGGATTAGTAGCGATATGATTTTTGATGGGCCAGGAGCCGATAAGCTCACCATTCGTCGAGATACGGGCGGGGACTACAATATTTTCACCGTTAATGGCGGGAATATTACTTTTGAGGGATTGAAACTGACCAATGGTTTCCCCGCCGGAAACGATACCCAATACAAGTAGTACGACCACAGGGAGTCGAGGTGGTGCAATTAATATTACTTCCTCTGCCAGTAAGGTTAAGGTACTCGACAGTTGGCTTGATGCCAACCAGGCGAATAATGGGGGGGCGATCGCCAACTCCGGCCAACTCACGGTTCAAAATAGTACCATCAGCAATAACACAGGTAGCAACGGTGGTGGAATTATTGTGATTGATGGTCAAGTCCAAATTGTTAATAGCACGATTGCTAACAATAAGGGCAGCATCGGCGGTGGCGTGTTTAACTCCGTTGCGGACTTAACCATTACCAATAGTACAATTGCCTTCAATGATGCAACCGGAAACAGTGGCGGGGTGAGAAATATTGGCGGTTTAGCCAACCTGAAAAACACAATTATTGCCAGTAACACCTCTCCCTTTAACCCCGACGTGGGAGCCTCCATTGAATTTGCCTTCAAGAGTGGAGGTAATAACCTAATTGGGGACGGAACTGGAGGACAGGGTTTAGTCAACGGAGTGAACAATGATCAGGTCGGTAGCAGTACCACCCCGATTGATCCCTTACTCAGTCCCCTACAAAACAACGGTGGTGGCACGCCTACCTTGGCTCTAGCTAGTACCAGTCTTGCAATTAACAAGGGAAGTAATAGCTTTATTGCCCCCTATACCAACCCCGGACAATTTGACCAACGGGGGCCAAACTTTACCCGAATCATCAACAATATCATTGATATCGGAGCCTTTGAGTCTCAACTGTTCTAATTACGAATTACGAATTACGAATTACGAATTACGAATTAGGGCGGGTTTAGAAAGGCTATCTGTGAGGATCAGAAATTTGTACAGAACCCGCCCCTACAATTAAATATTGTACCCCGTAGGGGCGGGTTCACGTTAACCTTTAATACCCACAAACAATCTCCCAAAACCCGCCCCGAACCCGACCAAAATTCCCGATTAACTGAATATTAATAGTGGGGTGGGGCGGGTTGAGAAAGGCTATCTGTGAGGAGCAGAAATTTGTACAGAAACCCGCTCCTACAGTCTGATCTACTTCGTTGCCGCAGTCCGGGCTGCCGCAGCTTCATCGGGGTGAATATTCAGACGGGTCAGATTAATCCGACCTTTGCTGTCAATTTCCCGAACTTTGACAATTACCTCATCCCCCACCGAGACTTCATCCTCTACCCGAGGGACTCGATAATCGGCTAACTGGGAAATATGAATCATTCCTTCTTTGCCGGGGAGTAATTCCACAAACGCCCCAATTGGAATAATCCGGGTAATTCGGCCCACATACACATCCCCGGCATTCAGTTTGCGGGTCATGCCTTGAATAATTTGATAGGCGCGGGCCGCATTTTCGCTATCCGTGGAAGCAATTGTTACCGTGCCATCATCATCAATATCAATCTTGACTCCGGTTTCTTCCGTAATCCCCTTAATGGTTTTCCCACCGGGCCCAATTACCAAACCAATCAAATCAGGATCGATTTTCAAGGTTAACAACCGAGGGGCGTAGGGCGATAAATCAGAACGAGGTTTGCCAATCACCTCTAACATTTTTTCCAGGATATGCAGTCGGGCAGGTTTAGCCTGATAAATGGCATCGGCCACCGTCTTCATCGGCAACCCGGTGATTTTCATATCCATTTGCAGAGCAGTGACTCCGGTATCTGTCCCCGCTACCTTGAAGTCCATATCTCCTAAAAAGTCCTCGATTCCTTGGATATCAGTGAGAATCCGAACTTCTTCCCCTTCTCTGATTAATCCCATCGCCGCCCCACTCACGGGTTTAGAAATCGGCACCCCGGCATCCATCAGGGCTAGTGTTGAGCCACAGACCGAACCCATGGAAGTCGAACCATTGGAAGATAAGACCTCTGAAACCACCCGAATCACATAGGGAAACTGATCCTTAGAAGGTAATACCGGAACTAAGGCCCGTTCCGCTAAAGCTCCATGACCAATTTCCCGACGTCCGGGCGATCGCATGGGTTTAGTTTCCCCAACCGAATAGGGGGGAAAATTGTAGTGGTGCATATAGCGTTTTTCTTCCTGGGGATGCAAGTCATCCAAATCCTGGGCATCTCCCGGCGTCCCCAAAGTGGCAATTGATAATACTTGAGTTAAACCGCGATTAAACAAACCACTGCCATGTACCCGTTTCGGTAAACAACTGACCTTACAGGATACCGGACGCACCTGATCCAAGCTGCGACCATCAACCCGCACGCTATCTTGAACAATTTGCTGACGCATCAAGGTCTTGGTGATGTCCTTGAAAATCTGACTCACCAATTTAGAATCCTCCGTTACCGCCACCCGGATCGGATCATCTTCAGATAAGGCTTCAATGGGAGCAAGCACTTCCTGTTCCTTAATTTGATCCAAGTTGGCATCCCGGGCGGTTTTATCCAGGTCATGTTGCTGGAGAACCTGTTTAACTGGGAGAGTCACGCGATCGCGGACAAACTGGATTAACCCCAGATTGCCTTCCGGTGGTAACCCTGGGTTCAATTCAATCCCTAAGTCCCGCATTAATTCTTCTTGGGCCTTGATTAAATCACAAACCGCTTCATAACCAAAGTCGATCGCTTCGATAATATCCTGTTCCGGTAGTTGGTTCGCCCCCGCTTCCACCATCACCACGCCATCGGGGGAACCAGCCACGACTAAATCCAAATCCCCATTTTTCACTTCTCGGTAAGTCGGGTTAATAATAAAGTCATCTCCGACTAACCCCACCCGTACCGCAGCCATGGGCCCAAAAAAGGGAATTCTTGCCAAAATCACTGCTACAGAAGCACCCGTCACCGCTAATACATCCGGGGGTACTTGTTCATCCATCGACAGGGTTGTGGCCACAACCTGAATATCATCCCGCAACCAATGGGGAATCAGAGGACGCAAAGGACGGTCAATTAAACGACTGGTTAAGGTAACGCGATCGGGTGGACGACCTTCCCGACGTAAGAATCCCCCTGGAATTCTTCCCCCCGCGTACAGTCGCTCCTCGTAGTCCACCAACAAGGGCAGAAAGTCCAATCCGGGTCTACCTTCGGCGCGAGTCGCAGTTACTAGAAACTGATGTATCTCCAGACTCGATTAACACGGCTCCACCTGCCTGTGGCGCAAGTAAACCTATTTTGAGTCGAATATCCCGTCCATCAAAGGATATCGACTTAATGATCTCTTCCATGTATTTTATCTTCCTTCTTCTTCCACTATTCTCTCTCTGTCGCCATCGTAACACGGTGATGAGTATGGGTAGGGAGTGTATAAACACTCGCAATCAACCCTTAGTCATTAACAGTTAACAGTCTTCTAGCCACGCTTTCACAAGCAACAGAGGGAGTTTTAAAGTTGGACTGAGGTTTCTCGGTCTTCAATCCTATCCTACCTCACCGATTGAGGTTGATTTTAACTGAATCCCTGTGTTTTGGAAACCTGAGTTCCGTTCTTCATTATAGTTGCTGACCATCTCAATGAAATAATTCTGCTCTGCAAATATCGGTTCGATAGGACTCCTGACAAAATAACCCCCGTTTTTCCTGTAACCTTAACGGAATATAATTTCAGTAGGAATAGAATTGACAGCCTAACACTAAGGTGCGATCGCTCAATTGGCGGTGAGTCTTAGGAAATTGGTATTTTTTGGAGAAGAATAGTAAGGGCAATCGGCTTCAATAATCAATAATACAATCATGAAAATTAAAGTCAAAAATCTTGGGGTTTTAAAACAAGCTGAATTCACTTTGGGAGACCTAACAATCTTATCTGGCTGTAATAATACGGGCAAGACCTATGCCACCTATGCGTTATTTGGTTTTTTGTCTATTTGGCAACGGATGTTTTCCATTGAAATCAGTGATGACAAGATTGATCAACTCCTCGCTGATGGGGTGATTCATCTTGATATACAAGAATATGTTAAACAGTCTGAGCAGATTATTATTAAAGCTTGTCAAGAATATACTCAACAATTACCTAAGATTTTTGCAACATCAACTGAACGTTTTAAAAAAACCGAGTTTCAAGTAGAAATCGATATCAATGATATTAAGTTAATAGACAAATTTGAACTAACCATCGGATCTACAAATATCGAAATATTTTCAATAATTAAACCTAAAGATAATAACACAGAATTAATTGTTACTTTATTAGTTGACAAAGAAAATATAAAAATTCCTATTGATATTGTGAAACGTCCTATTGCTGATGCTTTGAAAGAGATTATTTTTTCTCCGCTTTTTCCTCGCCCTTTCATTGCCAGTGCAGAGCGAACAGGTGTTGCTATTTTTCGTAAAGAGTTAATTTTTGCCCGGAGTCGCTTGCTTGGAGAAATGACCCAAACTGCTAATAATATTGATCTAATGGAGCTTTTATTCAAAGTTTATGACGATTACGCTCTACCAATTAAGAAGAATGTAGATTTTATCGAGAAACTTGAAACCCTTTTCAAAAAAAGTAGTTTCATTGCCGAGAATTACCCAGATATATTAGTCGATTTTGCTAATATTATTGGGGGTGAGTATACCGTTACCCAAAACGACGAACTTTACTATGTACCCAAAGGTAAACGAATTAAACTTTCAATGGATGAAAGTTCTAGTGCGGTTCGTTTCTCTATTAGATATTGGTTTTTACCTGCGACATGAAGCGCAACCGGGTGATTTACTGATTGTAGACGAACCTGAACTCAATTTACACCCGGAAAATCAGCGCCGTGTTGCCCGACTTTTCGCTCGATTAGTTAATCTTGGAATTAAGGTTTTTATCACGACCCACAGTGATTATATTGTTAAAGAATTGAATACCTTAATCATGCTTAACCATGATAAACTTCATCTCAAACGAATTGCGGAGCAAGAAGGTTATCGACCCGAAGAACTAATTTCTTATGATCAAATAAAAGTCTATATTGCAGAAGAAGCACTTATAAAACTAGATGGGAGTAAGAAAAAAACAAAATGCCAAACTCTAACACCCGCAGATATTAACCCAGAACTTGGGATTGAAGCTCGAAGTTTTGATCCAACAATTGAAACCATGAATCGAATTCAAGAAGCAATTGTCTGGGGTGCGGAGTAATGTCTGATATTGCTATTTTGAAAGAGATGATTAAAGAAACTGCTACAGTAGCATTAGAAGATCACTACAACAAAAAGAAAGTTATACTCAGAGAACCTCCACCTGCAAACTATTCAGTCACAATTCATGGAATGCCTAATGATGATGAGGTCATTATTATCAAAACAGATACTTTTAGCTCACCTAATCAAGTTTTTCAAGGAAATAACGGTGAATGTAAGCGTGCAGATTTTGTTATTATTGCTAATACTGAAACCCAAAAAGTTATTGTCTATATTGAGATGAAAGCAGGAAAAGGAGGATTGGAAAAAGAAATTATCCAACAGCTTAAAGGAACGCAGTGTTTTATTGCTTATTGTCGGGAAATTGGTCAGTTATTTTGGAATAATCCAAATTTCCTCAAAGATTATGAGTATCGTTTTATTAGTATTAAGAATATTAGTGTTTCTAAGAAACCATCACGGACTAAAACAGCTATTCATGATCGTCCAGAGCAAATTCTGAAAATTAGTTCCCCGAAACACCTTGAATTTGATAAGTTGCTATAAAAATAATATCCTGAAATACTTCTCAAAATTCTTCCATAGTTTTGATTCTTAATTAAATCTCTAATTTTTAAATTCCGTTTTAATGAATCAAGACAGAATATAATCAATACAGCACAGTTACAGGTTGACTAAATGGCAATTTTACATGGAAGTTGGTGCATGAAGTCCAAGGGGTCTTTTTTCCTCTGGGGAGAAACCTGGCGGCGAGTCCCGTCGGAGTCCCTTTATTCAGAATCAATTTTCCCCTATCCCTTTGCTTTAAATGATACAGAATTATTGACCCAACCCTTATTAAAAAATATTGGGTTATCAAATATTATATCCCAAGAAATTATAGCGTTACCAACAGATATTTCTGAATCTGGAGACCTGACTCCGATTTATTCTGCTACAACTAATATTCCTAAATCCTATCTTTATCCTTGGCAAATTACGGGAATTTGTCTTAACCCCCAACAGGCGTTTGAATTTTTACAATCCCTACCCTTAAATACTGTTATCACATCTGATTCCGACCTGGGGGAAGATCTGCGTTTTTGGTCACATATTGCCCGTTGGAGTTTGGATTTATTAGCCCGATCTAAATTTTTACCCGGATTAATTAAACAATCTGATCAAACTATTATATCCCAATGGCAACCGCTTCTTGATAGTGCGATTGATCAAGCTAGATTATTACGTTTTGCCCAACAAATGCCAACGGTTTGTCGAGTGTATCAGGAGTTAATAGAGGGTGATAGTTTAGCGATTAATTTACCCCTTTCTGCTGAGGATATTATTATTAATTTTTTATCGATAATGATTGATCAACAGGTGAGAAATATAGCTAAGGAAGTTAATCAAAAAGCGATTATATCAATTCCAATTTGGCAAAAATGGTTAAAGAGTTTAGGAGAAAAAGAAAATATTATTCATGCCGAATTAACAGAAATCGAATCCTTAGAAACCACTTTAAAAAATTGGACTTCCCCCCTACAATATTCTTTATCTGAACCTAATCTATTTACGACGGCTTTTCATTTACATCCTCCCACAGAATATAATCCTAATTGGCAATTAGAATATTGTCTCCAAGCTATTGATCAACCTGAATTTATTGTTAATTCTAATATTGTTTGGAATCATCCCGTTGACTCCTTTAATTATCGAGGGAGAAACCATTAAACATCCCCAGGAAACCCTGTTAAAAGGCTTGGGACTGGCTTCAAAATTATATCCGGTGATTGAAACCAGTTTACAGCAAGCACGCCCCCAAAGCTGTAGTTTAAATCCTTTACAAGCTTATCAATTTTTGAAAAGCTATGCTTGGCGTTTTACTGATAGTGGTTTAGGGGTAATATTACCTCCGAGTTTAGCAAATCGAGAGGGATGGGCGAGTCGATTGGGATTAAGTATTAAAGCAGAAACGCCTAAATTAAAAACTAATGAAAGATTAGGATTAAAAAGTTTATTAAACTTTAAATGGCAATTATCAATTGGTGGTCAAACCATGACTAAGGCGGAATTTGATCGCTTAGTTGCTAAGGAAAGTCCGTTAGTAGAAATTAATGGGGAATGGGTGGAGTTACGGGAATCTGATATTAGGTCAGCAAAGATATTTTTTAGTCAACGAAAAGATGAAATGACGCTTTCCTTAGAAGATGCTTTAAGGTTATCAACGGGAGATACTCAAATGATTGAAAAATTACCAGTTGTTAACTTTGAAGCGGGCGGAAAATTACAGGAATTATTGAATACTTTAACCAATAATCGTAACTTAGAACCAATTCCGAATCCTCAAGATTTCAAAGGGGAATTACGACCCTATCAAGCTAGGGGTGCAGGTTGGTTATCTTTCCTAGAACAATGGGGTTTAGGAGCTTGTTTAGCTGATGATATGGGATTGGGAAAAACCATAGAATTTATTGCTTTTTTACTGCATTTAAAAGAACAAAATAGTTTAGAAAATCCGGTTTTATTGGTTTGTCCAACATCGGTTTTAGGTAATTGGGAACGGGAGGTTAAAAAGTTCAGTCCCACCCTAAAAGTTATGGTTCATCATGGGGACAAACGCGCCAAAGGTAAAAATTTTGCTAAAATAATTCAAGATAAAAATTTAGTGATTACCAGTTATCCCCTAACCTTCCGAGACGAGAAAGAATTGCAAGGGGTAACTTGGCAAGGATTGGTATTAGATGAAGCTCAAAACATTAAAAATCCCGATGCTAAACAATCAAAAACCGTTAGAAATATTAACGCATCGTTTAAAATAGCATTAACAGGAACTCCGGTAGAAAATCGCCTCTCGGAATTGTGGTCAATTATGGATTTCTTGAATCCAGGATATTTAGGACAACGGCTATTTTTTCAACGACGGTTTGCAATTCCCATTGAAAAATATGGGGATACGGACTCTTTAAAGATTTTGCGATCGCTCGTTCAACCCTTTATTTTACGTCGGTTAAAAACCGATAAAGATATTATTCAAGATCTACCCGAAAAACAGGAAAATATAGTCTTTTGTCCTTTAACAAATGAACAAGCAACTCTCTATCAAAAAATTGTCGATGACTCCTTAGCAAAAATTGATGATGCGGAAGGAATTCAACGCCGAGGAATGATTTTAGCTTTATTAGTGAAACTGAAACAAATTTGTAATCATCCGGTTTTAATCGAAGCTAAAGTTAAAAATAGTAAAAATTCGGAATTAATTAAAATTCAATATTCCGGTAAATTACAACGTTTAACGGAAATGTTAGATGAGGTTTTAGCAGAAGGCGATCACGCTTTAATTTTTACTCAATTTGCTGAATGGGGAAAGGTATTACAACCCTATTTAGAACATTATTTCAAGCGAGAAATATTATTTTTATATGGGAGTACCTCAAAAAATAAACGAGAAGAAATGATCGATCGCTTTCAAAATGATCCCCAAGCTCCTCCAATTATGATATTATCGTTAAAAGCCGGAGGAGTAGGATTAAATTTAACCCGGGCAAATCATGTTTTTCACTTTGACCGATGGTGGAACCCCGCAGTGGAAAATCAAGCGACAGATCGAGTTTTTAGAATTGGTCAAACCCGCAATGTACAAGTACATAAATTTGTTTGTACAGGAACATTAGAGGAAAAAATCCATGATTTAATTGAAAGTAAAAAAGCCTTAGCGGAACAGGTTGTTAGTGCGGGAGAAGATTGGTTAACAAATTTAGATACCGATCAACTCAGAGATCTATTAATATTAGATCGGAACTCAATTATTGAAGAAGAAACCCCATTATAGCCCCGTTGTTGCGCTTCAGCGCATCTTATCTTATCTTATAATAATTATGTGCGCTAAACACAACAACGGGAAGGAGGATAAAATGAGTCAGGAATGGTGGTCACAACAATGGTTAGATTTATTAGACAAATATCGGTTTAAAAAACGCTTGGAACGAGCCAGAAACTATGCTAGAGAAGGTAACGTTTTAAATATTGAATTTAAAGATCAAAAAGTTTTGGCACAGGTTCATGGGACTCAAATCGAACCTTATACTGTTTCCTTGTGGTTGGATATATTTAGTGAAGAAGAATGGAATTATATTATCGCCACCCTATCACAACGGGCGATTTTTAGTGCTAAATTATTAGCTGGAGAAATGCCCCAGGATATTGAGGATGTATTTGCCGCCAATGGGTTAAGATTATTTCCTTTTTCCCTAGATAATGTTCATTCTGAATGTAGTTGTCCAGATCAAGCTAATCCCTGTAAACATATTGCCGCAGTTTATTATATGTTAGGCGATCGCTTTAGTGAAGATCCTTTTGTTCTATTTCAACTTAGGGGAAAAAATGCCGAACAAATTATTAATGCTTTGCGACAGTTACGAGGTCAAAGTAAAGATGAAATTAATGCTGCTACCTCGGAAGAAATAACGATAAAATTCAACAACCCTAATTCATTAAAAATCGATCAATTTTGGAATTACTCTCAACAGCTAGATTCGGGTTTAGTTGTAATTACACCGCCTCCGAGTAGTGAAACGGTACTGGATATTTTAGGGGCAATAACCTTAACCACAATTGGGATTAAGTCTACAAATCGTGCTACATTATCCGACACAGATATTGTAATGCAATATTTAGAAACAGTCTACAAAAATGTCAGCCAGCAAGCGGTTTTAGTGGCACTTAATCGAGAAGAAAATTAATTAATTAATCAACAAAATCGGGTAATTTGGTGTCTGGTATGTTAAAAACAAGATCAGGTAGGTGATCATATTCATCAAGATTGTCAACCTCTAATGTAAAAATGAGAAGTGTAGCCTTGCGTTAGGGATGGTTTAGAATCGTGGTTTTTAAAATTGGCTTATTAGGACTGGGAAACAGTTGCCACCGGAGTGGTTGAAATTCTGTCCAACCCGGAGGGTCGTCATCCGTTGTTATCGGAGTTAAGTTTGCATCGGGTGGGGGTGCGATCGCTTTCTAAACCCCGCAGTGTCAATATACCGGAATATATGCTGACAACGGATTTAGAAGCAATTGTCATTGATCCGGCCGTTGATATTGTGGTGGAATTAATTGGCGGTTTGGAACCGGCGCGATCGCTGATTTTACAAGCGATTGAAAATGGCAAACATATTGTCACCGCCAATAAAGCCGTAATTTCCCGTTATGGGAGTGAAATTTTTGATGCGGCGAATAAAAAAGGGGTTTATGTGATGTTGGAAGCCACCGTCGGGGGCGGAATTCCGGTGATTCAACCCTTAAAACAATCCTTGGGTGCGAATCGAATTCAAACAGTCACCGGAATTATTAATGGCACAACTAACTATATTTTGACCCGGATGAAAAATGAGGGGGCAGATTTCTCTGAAGTCTTAGCGGATGCTCAACGGTTAGGATATGCAGAAGCTGACCCCACCGCCGATATTGATGGCTTAGATGCGGGAGATAAAATTGCGATTCTGGCATCTTTAGCTTTTGGGGGCAGAATTAAGTTAGAACAGGTTTATTGTGAAGGAATTAGAAAGGTGACGGCGACGGATATCGCCTATGCGGAAAAATTGGGATTTGTGATTAAGTTATTAGCGATCGCAGCCCGCAATCCCCAAGCGACTCCCGAACGGGATTTATTATCAGTTCGAGTTCATCCGACTTTAGTTCCATTTTCCCATCCGTTAGCCAGTATTAATGATGTTTATAATGCCATTTTAGTTGAAGGAGAACCGATTGGACAGGTGATGTTTTTTGGCAGGGGAGCCGGATCTGGGCCGACGGCGAGTGCTGTGGTTTCTGATATGTTGAATATTGTGGCTGTTTTACAAATGCAAGAAGCAGAAGTTGTTAATCCGATTGTTCCCCATGAAATGATGAGTTGTACCCATCAACATTACTGTAAAATTGCGCCGATGGAGGATTTAGTTACCCGTTTTTATACTCGGTTTCTCACCAAGGATTCTCCCGGGGTAATTGGCAAATTAGGCACTTGTTTTGGTCAGCATCAGGTTAGTATAGAATCGATTGTACAAACGGGATTCCATGAGAATTTAGCAGAAATTGTTGTAGTTACCCATGATGTTTTGGAGGGTAATTTTAATCAGGCTTTAAGTGAAATTAAAAGTTTAGATGAAATTGACAGTATTCCCAGTATTTTAAGGGTACTGTAAATCAGTTATCAGTAAACAGTTATCAGTTATCAGTGTAAGATTTATTAGTTATCAGTGCAAAATTTATTAGTTATCAGTTGACAGTAAAGAGTTCATTGTTAATATTTGTGGACTAAAAACAGTTAACTGGTAGGGGCGGGTTCTTTTAGATCTTTGCTAATCACTGCGCATCTTGATGAACCCGCCCCTACAACAGATGACTGTTAACTGATGACCGATGACTGATGACTGATTCCGTAGGTTATGATAGATATATTCATATTTCTTAATTTTTGTTTACAAAACCCCGATGACTGCAACAAGCATTGCCAAAACCAAGCAATTCTTTAAGAAAACCATATTTTTTGACAACGAGCCAACCCCAGAAACTGATAGCCATTTTGCTGGTGTACTTTGTCCAGGGAATTTTAGGACTGGCCCGTTTGGGGGTGAGTTTTTTCCTCAAGGATGAACTGGGAATGAGCCCGGCGCAAGTGTCAATATTACTGGGAATTGTGGCGATTCCCTGGATTATTAAACCCCTATTTGGCTTTATTTCCGACGGTCTACCGATTTTTGGTTATCGTCGCCGTCCCTATCTAATTCTCTCAGGATTGTTAGGAACCCTATCCTGGGTCGCCATGGCCACAATTGTTCATACTCCTTTAGCCGCTACGGGGGCGATTGCCTTGAGTTCCCTTTCCGTGGCCATTGGCGATGTAATTGTCGATTCCTTAGTGGTTGAAAGAGCCCGTCACGAATCAATTAATAATATTGGTTCGCTGCAATCAGCTTCCTGGGGAGCTTCGGCCATAGGTGGATTAATTACAGCCTATTTAGGGGGGTTTTTATTAGAGAAATTTCCCCCCCAAACCATATTTTTAATTACAGCAACTTTTCCCTTAATTACTTCCATAGTGGCGGGATTAATTGCAGAGGAATTTCAGGGTCAACCTTCTAATTGGCAAACGGTCAAATCTCAAATTAAAAATCTGCGCCAAGCCATTACTCAAAAATCAATCTGGTTGCCCACGGCCTTTATTTTTCTTTGGCAAGCCACACCCACGGCTGATTCGGCATTTTTCTTTTTTACCACTAATGAATTAGGATTTCAACCGGAATTTTTAGGGCGAGTTCGTTTGGTAACTAGCTTGGCATCCTTACTGGGAATTTGGCTATTTCAAAGATTTTTCAAGTCCCTTCCCTTTCGGACAATCTTTTTTTGGTCAACAATTATTTCCACCCTATTAGGGATGACGATGTTAATATTAGTCACCCACACTAACCGAACCCTAGGAATTGATGATCATTGGTTTAGTTTGGGGGATAGTTTAATTCTAACTGTGATGGGACAAGTTGCCTATATGCCTGTTTTAATATTAGCGGCTCGCCTCTGTCCTCCTGGGGTAGAAGCCACATTATTTGCCCTATTAATGTCAGTTTCTAATTTAGCGGGTTTAATTTCCCATCAATTAGGGGGTGTCCTCACCTATTGGTTAGGAATTACCGAAACCAATTTTGACCAATTATGGTTACTGGTGATGATTACTAACCTCAGTACCTTATTACCGATTCCCTTAATTAATTGGTTGCCAAATAGTGGTGCAGAAATGAAACCCCCAACGGTCAGCATTGAAACCTCAGAACTTGATCAATTAACCGTAAATCCTTAATTAAAAGACAATGAAAAATACAATTTCTCAGCCAGCAAATCCCTTGTCCTACAGTATCAAAGATTGGGCGAAAGGATATCTTTCTCAACCGAATGAATACGACTATTGGATTGAAGATATTGAAGGAGAAATTCCGACGGAACTAGAAGGAAACCCTCTATCGCAACGGCCCAGGTTTATTAGATATTAATGGACAAAGTTTTCGTCATCCCTTCGATGGCGATGGCATGATTTCTGCGATTCGCTTTACTAAAGGTACGGCCCACTATTGTAACAAATTTGTCAAAACTCAAGGTTATTTAGACGAACAAAAAGCCGGAAAAATTCTCTATCGGGGGGTGTTTGGAACCCAAAAATCTGGCGGATGGTTAGCAAATTTTATGGATTTAAAAATCAAAAATATTGCTAATACAAATGTTATTTCTTGGGCGGGAAAACTATTAGCATTATGGGAAGCAGCCCAACCCTATCGTCTGGATGAAAATACTTTAGAAACCATTGGAATTGATAATTTAGAGGGGATTTTAGAACCCGGAGATGCCTTTTCCGCCCATCCTCGAATTGATCCTAATTGTGAATGGCATGGCGGTGAACCCTGTTTAGTCAATTTTTCGATTAAACCAATGTTATCAACTACCATTACAATTTATGAAATTTCTACCCAAGGAAAGTTACTGAGAAAACAGCTTCATTCTGTGCCTGGATTTGCCTTTATTCACGATTTTGCTATTACTCCTAATTATTGTATTTTCTTCCAAAATCCAGTGCAGTTTAATCCCATTCCCTATTTATTGGGATTATCGGGGGCGGGAGAATGTATTAACTTTCAAACCCAAAAACCGACTAAAATTATTGTCATTCCCCGGGATAAAAAGGGTGAAGGTGAAGTTAAATATTTTGAAATGCCCTTGGGATTTGTGTTTCATCATGCCAACGCCTACGAACAAGATGATACTCTATTTGTGGATTCTATTTGTTATCAATCCCTATCCCAAATTCGCCCCAATGAAGATTATCGAGAGACGGATTTTAGTACATTAGACCCCGGACAATTATGGCGTTTTTCCTTGGGTTTGACTACGGGAAAAATAGAGCGTCAACTGATTGAATCTCGCTGTTGTGAATTCCCATCTCTCCACCCAAATTATGTTGGTAGACCCTATCGTTATTTATATTTAGGTGCCGGCCACGATGCCGAAGGAAATGCCCCCCTACAGGCGATTTTGAAAGTGGATTTAAAAACAAATCAGCGTCAATTATGGAGTGCAGCCCCGACAGGATTTGTCAGTGAGCCCATATTTGTACCGAGGAAAAATGCGATCGCCGAGGATGATGGATGGGTGTTAACCGTGGTGTATAATTCTGAAAATCATCGTTCCGAGATTGTCATTTTGGATGGTGGTGATTTGGGGAAAGGTGCCATCACTCGATTATACTTAAAACATCATATTCCCTACGGTTTACATGGAACCTTCGTGCCTTTTTGAAGTTCACCCTCTAATGATCCTACTAACGTTAAGATGGCTGATTCCCTCGATATGTTAGGGTAGGAGTACAGCATGAGCAGACTTTCCAGTGAGGCAGTCCGATGAAGTTTAGCATCGTGATTACAACCTATAACCGCATTGCTTTACTAAAACGGGCAATTGATTCTGCATTGAAACAAACAATTCCCTGTGAAGTTGTGGTTGCAGATGATAGTTCTTCTGATGAAACAGAAGACTATGTTCGCAATTTATCCGCCTCCTTAGCTGAACGGGGAGATCACCGTTTAGTTTACCATCGCAACCCCAGCAATCTAGGCCATTCTGCCACGATGAATGCTGGGGTTAAAGTCGCTTCTGGAGAATGGATTAAACCCGTGGATGATGATGATTATTTGGCGGTCAATTGCATTGCAGAAATGAGCAAAGCTATTGAAATCTATCAAACTAAAGTCAATCAAAACTCATCGTTTCAGGCGGTGATTTGTTCCTGTCAAGCGAGTCAAGTAGACCCTGACGGTCAAGAATTAGGTCGAACTCGCTTAACTGGCCCGGGCACAGTTTATTATATTCCCCAGGAGGATATTCACTATGGAATGTTATTAGAACAAGTGCCATTTGGAACCCCCATTCAAGTCGCCTATTCCAAAGAAGCGTTTATCAAATCCGGCGGCTGGGATTCGAGTTTGGATATTAATTGTGATGATATTGATTCTTGGATTAAAATTTCTAAATTTGGAGATGCAATTTTTATTAATCAGTGTTTGGCTTATCGAACCATTTGGCCAGGAGCTTTTAATCAAAAATTGTCCCTAAAAAAAAGACTTGATACTAATATTTTAATTAAGGAAAAAATCTATAAATTGGTTAATCAAAAATATCATATCCAACTCCCTAGGCTTGAACATATCCGTGATTATATCAAACTGCATTGGAGTCTGGTGGCGTTAAAAAGAGCTAAAATTAAAAACGCTATTTGTTTTTCCTCAAAATCTTTGTTTTCGGCCCAAGGCTGGAAATTATTAATATCTTCTATTTTAAATCGAAGACAACAATGGTCAAAATTAAAACAAATGTTAAAAGTAGATAAAACCTCAGAACTTTTCGTCAAAAAAATAATTTTAATTGAATAATATTATGAAACATATTTTAAAAATAGCTCGAACTTTCCTGTCAACCTACTATGCTTATATGGTTGAATATCGAGCCGAATTATTTTTCTGGGTACTGTCGGGTTCCTTACCTTTTATTTTAATGGGAATTTGGATAAAAGCCTCCGAAACCGGTAATATTGGACTGAGTTCTATTGAGTTTGCTCGATACTTTTTGGCTGCTTTTATTGTCCGACAAAGTAATGTAGTTTGGGTGATTTGGGAGTTTGAAAAAGAAGTAATTCAAGGAAAACTTTCCCCTCGATTATTACAACCTATCGATCCAGTTTGGCATCATTTTCTTAGCCATATTGCCGAACGATTTGCCCGTTTTCCCTTTATTATTGGACTAATTATTTTATTCTTTGCCCTCTATCCCGAATCTTTTTGGATACCCAGTTTAGGACAAACCCTATTATTTTTATTAGTATTAATTTTAGCTTTTATGCTGCGGTTTATTATTCAATATACCTTTGCTTTATTATCATTTTGGACAGAAAGAGCCAGCGCCATTGAACAAATTTGGTATTTACCCTATATATTTTTATCAGGAATAATTGCCCCTTTAAGCGTCTTTCCTCCCTTGATTCGGGAAATAACATTATGGACTCCCTTTCCCTACCTAGTTTATTTTCCCGCTTCTATTATTGTGGGATTTCCGGTTGATGTATTTCGCAGTTTATTTATGATGTTCTTTTGGGGAATTTTATTTTTTATCATTAACCGTTGGCTGTGGAAACGGGGATTAAAACAATATTCAGGAATGGGCGCCTAGTAGTGAGTCCTTTAGGACTCTCTTTCTTTCTGGGAGAAAGCCCTAAAGGGCTTACTACAAAACTGTAGTGAGTCCTTTAGGACTCTCTTTCTTTCTGGGAGAAAGCCCTAAAGGGCTTACTACAAAACTGTAGTGAGTCCTTTAGGACTCTCTTTCTTTCTGGGAGAAAGCCCTAAAGGGCTTACTACGATTTAATGGGTTATATTGATATAAATAATCACCGAAAAAAACAACGATGAGACTACTTCACACAATGTTACGAGTGGGAAACCTAGACCATTCCTTAAAATTTTACTGCGATATTTTAGGCATGAAACTGCTGCGTCAGAAAGATTATCCAGGGGGTGAATTTACCTTAGCCTTTGTCGGTTATGGCGATGAATCCGATCATAGCGTGATTGAGTTAACCTATAATTGGGGCGTCGAACAATATGAAATTGGTACGGGTTATGGTCATATTGCCCTCGGTGTTGATGATATTTACGCCACTTGTGAACAAATTAGAGTCGCCGGGGGTAAAATTACCCGTGAAACCTGGCCCGATGAAACATGGAAACACTGTAATTGCCTTTGTGGAAGATCCCGATGGTTATAAAATTGAGTTAATTCAGTTAGGAACTCGGGGATCAAATTCTGAAAAAGAAACGAGTGTTCCTGCTTCTAAAACATAATAAAATCCTACCCTAACCTTTCTCTTACTAATGGGAGGGTTAGGGTGGGTTTGGGTTTAATTGTGATCGCTATTATGGTATTTTTCTCCCTAGATATCAGAACCCCCCAAACATTTTTATAATGAAAATCAGCATCAGTTTTTGATTAATTATGATCGGGATTTAACCTGATCAACAGACTATCGTTTATATCAATTAAAAGTTTGGCTTATGTGTCAATATATTAAGATTGCAAATTTTATACAGCATTATTTCTCAAATCCTGCGAAAATGTTAGGGAATTTTAGAATTGAGAAAGTAAACTGGCTAAAAAAAGGCGATAACACCTATACGGGAGTTTGTCAATAATATGGAATGGTCATTTTTAAGAAATTTTGGAATTACCCTATTTGCCCTTTTAAATCCTTTAGGGATGCTGCCAATTTTTATTAGCTATGTGGGTCGTTAGCAGCCAGGGGTGTAGTTGCTAAATTTATCGCCACTTTTCAAGAGTTTTCCCCCGTAGTGAGTTCTGAAGGACTCAGCCCTAAAGGGCTTACTACGGTTTTTTAGCCCTAAAGGGCTTACTACAATTTATGATGGCAAATGAGCTTAGATAAAATTATTGTTCCCTTGGATGTTTCCACAAGAGAAGATGCGATCGCCTTGGTGGAAAAACTGCCTCAAGTCACTTTTTGGAAAGTGGGTTTGGAATTATTTGTTAGTTGTGGCCCAGAAATTTTAACTTTCCTCAAATCTCAAGAAAAACGCATTTTTCTGGATTTGAAATTCCATGATATTCCTAATACCGTTGCGGGCGCCTGTCGGTCGGCTTCTCGATATGGTGTGGATTTAATTACCCTCCATGCAACGGCCGGAAAAACAGCCCTGAAAGCCGCACAAATCGCCGCCGAAGCTGGTGCAAAAGATGCGGGTTATCCCGTCCCCAAATTAATCGCTATTACCCTATTAACCAGTTTAAATTCTAGGGATTTAGCCTTTGATTTAAAAGTGCCTTTGGAGTTACCGGAATATGCCTTACAAATGGCTTTATTAGCTCAAGAAAGTGGGTTGGCGGGGGCCGTTTGTTTCTCCCCAGGAAGTCGCCCAACTGCGTCAAACCTGTGGGGATGATTTTCTATTAGTTTGTCCGGGGGTACGTCCCACTTGGGCGGAAAAGGGCGATCAACAACGGACTTTTACCCCGGTTGAAGCCCTGAAAGCCGGGGCGAATTATCTAGTTATCGGACGTCCGATCACCGCCGCCGATGACCCCGTAACGGCCCTAGAACTTATTATTGAGGAAATCGGTAATTAGTTGATTATAGTCCCAAATCAACGGCTACCCGATGGGCGCAGGCGAAGCCGGAGAAGGCGACGGCGTTTAATCCTTGGCCGGGGAAAGTGCTATCACCGACACAATATAACCCTCGGATGGAAGTGCGGTTAAAGGGCATTCCTAGGAGTCCTTTTAACTTATAGGCGGGGATGGGGCCATAGGTTCCATCCTGTCGGTTTAAAAAGCGACGGTGCGATCGCGCGGTGCCCACTTCCATATAGTCTAAACCCGCATCTAACCCGGGGAATAGTATTTCTAAACGATCGATAATTCTGCCCGCGGCTTGTTCTTTTTTGGCTTCATATTCAAACTCGGGTAATTTTTGCCAATCATCGATCCAACTGGGGGTAAAAGCATGAACAATATGATAGCCTTCCGGGGCTAAACTTGGATCTAATAAAGTGGGAATGGAGACAAAAATTGTGCCTTCGGGTTCCTCCATTTTATCCCAATTTTCCACAATAATATGGTGACAATCGGTTTCTGGAGGTAGGACTGAGGCTTTTACTCCTAAATGTAAACTCAAGAAACTGGGGGATTTTTGATAGCGTTCTCGCCATTTCTTTTCAGCTTTAGGAATAGATTCCGGGGGAATTAATTTACCAAAGGTATCCCAACGGGTAGCATTAGAAATAATGCGTTTTCCTCGATAAACCGTACCATCAATTAGTTCTACTCCCACCGCTATTCCATTTTCTAATATAATTTGTTTGGCTCGGGCTTTATATTGAATTTGTCCGCCGAATTTTTCTAATCCCTCAACTAATTTAATAGCTATTTGACCGACTCCGCCTTTAGGATAGTTAATTCCTCCATAATGGCGATCGGAAAATACCATTCCGGCGTTGATCATCGGGGTTAAATCGGCTGGAACCACTGACCAGCAGTAACATTCAATATCAATAAACTTTAAAACTTCAGGATCATTAATATAACGTTTGGCAATATCTCCGACATTTTGGGGTAAATACTGGACTAACCCTAAACATGAGCCGGGTTCCTGAAAAAATACCCGCATCAAATAACGAGGTTCTTCCAAAGATAGCAACTCCATGGAGTTCAGACAGTTAAAGACTTTCCAGCATTCATCATAAAATTTACGAATTCCCTTTTCTTCCTGGGGGAAGCGGGTAATTAGTTCTTGCAAAAACTTCTCATAATCTCGATGTACCCGTAATTTCAGATCATTGGGCAGGTGATAATGGATTTGAACTGGGTCGGGAATAGTTTCTAGGGTGACGTCCACGGCTTGCAGGGCGCGGGTGAGGAGGTTGGTGGTTCCCTTGTCCCCAAATCCAAAAATCATGGATGCACCGACATCAAACCGATATCCGTCCCGTTCAAAATATCCAGAAACTGCCACCTGGGATAATATAGCTTTCCAGAACCAGAACTTTCGCACCCTTGGCCGCTAATTGGGTCGCAGTCACCAGTCCTCCAATACCAGAACCAATGACAATTACGTCAAATTTCTGATCTGAGTCAGAACTAAATTCAGCAAGAGACTGGGATAGGTTAGAAACAGGCATGACTGTCAACTCTCTTAAGCATTTCCTGTCTGTACAGTGTAGCGTCTTACGCCCAAATCAGAGAGTTCAATTTTCACCGTTTTAACGAAAAAGCCTTGAATATTGACTATTAGCTGTTAACGCTTCCCCTGCCTCCCCTGCCTCCCCTGCTCCCCCTGCCTCCCCTGCCTCCCCTGCTCCCCCTGCTCCCCCTGCTCCCCCCGCTCCCCCTGCTCCCCCCGCTCCCCCTGCTCCCCCCGCTCCCCCTGCTCCCCCCGCTCCCCCTGCCTCCCCTGCCTCCCCTGCCTCCCCTGCCTCCCCTGCTCCCCCTGCCTCCCCTGCCTCCCCTGCCTCCCCTGCCTCCCCTGCTCCCCCTGCTCCCCCCGCTCCCCCTGCTTCCCCTGCTTCCCCTGCCTTCCGTTTTGTTGCTCTGGATTCGGTGTACAATCATTGATTAATATAGTTAATTTTAAGTCGGGAGCGTAGTCCCTGATAAATTTGTAGGCAGTATGAAACACACCCTATCTGTTTTAGTGGAAGATGAAGCCGGAGTCCTGACGCGCATTGCGGGTTTATTTGCCCGTCGGGGTTTCAATATTGAGAGTTTAGCCGTTGGCCCGGCGGAACAATCGGGGATTTCTCGGATTACAATGGTGGTTCCCGGGGATGACCAGATTATTGAACAGTTGACTAAACAACTCTACAAACTGATCAATGTTCTGAAGGTGCAGGATATTACCGGAGTTCCCTGTGTGGAAAGGGAATTGATGCTTTTGAAGGTTAATTACAATAGCAGTAACACTCGCTCAGAAATTATCGAGTTAGCGCAGATTTTCCGGGCGCGGGTTGTGGATATTGGGGATGACGCCCTAACTATTGAAGTTGTCGGCGACCCGGGAAAAATGGTGGCCATTGTCCAGGTTTTAGGTCGGTTTGGAATTCGGGAAATTGCTCGGACGGGCAAAATTGTCTTGGTGCGGGAGTCGGGGGTAAATACGGAATTCCTCAAAACTCAAGCCTCGGTGGAAGCGAGATTTTAGCTATACTTCGACTTCGCTCAGTAATAGGGGAATAGGTAATGGGTAATGGGTAATGGGTAATGGGGGAATGGGTAATGGGTAATGGGTAATGGGGAATGGGTAACGGTAGGTTATGGGCAGGTTATAAGGTTTAGTATTGTCAAACACCTTAATTGGTAGTGCTATATTCTGTTTCTCATATTTGTCGGACGTTTTAACTCGGATTTGATTAAGAAATTGGGGTTAAGCGTCCTATTTTATTGGGTTTTGGGGATTGTGATGTTTTGTAAATTTTTTTAATCCGTTGTCGCAGGAAGCTAGAAAGCCCAATTCTATCGGAATGGGAGCTTTTTTGAGATTTCTATGGATTTGGAGGTTGACTCGTTAGGGGAATTCGGTTATAGTCTTGAATATCGAGAAATTTAGGGATTCAGGCAGTTAAAAACAACCTATTTTCGTTTTTATACCAGCCCTATATCCGTAGTCTCGCGCAAACGCACTTTGAAAACTAAATAGGGTAAGGTTTCCAGCAGGGTAGGGTTAGTTTCTACCTTTTCCCCGCAAGGGGACGGAAACGACCGCTCATCCTGAGTGAATGAGACATGGGCGTAGTAGTTAGTTTCTACCTTTTCCCCGCAAGGGGACGGAAACCATGTTGAAGGAAATGAACATACTCGTGCAAAAGTATGTTAGTTTCTACCTTTTCCCCGCAAGGGGACGGAAACTAAAGATGATTTTGCCGTTAGGTAATTCCTTTTTATCTCGAGTTAGTTTCTACCTTTTCCCCGCAAGGGGACGGAAACTAGGTTTTAGAGACTCACTTATCCAAATTTCTTTTCGAGGTTAGTTTCTACCTTTTCCCCGCAAGGGGACGGAAACCACTTTTTCCTCTCTTTCTATCACCTCGACAACAACAGTTAGTTTCTACCTTTTCCCCGCAAGGGGACGGAAACATCTAACTTCTCCGTAGAGACGCAGATGGTGTTGTACTTCGTTAGTTTCTACCTTTTCCCCGCAAGGGGACGGAAACAGGGCATCTAATTTAGCTAGTAGCTCAGGTTTCTATAGTGAACGAGGGTTAGTTTCTACCTTTTCCCCGCAAGGGGACGGAAACAGGGGTTGTGGTGGTTTCCACAACGGGAGCAAGGGGTTAGTTTCTACCTTTTCCCCGCAAGGGGACGGAAACAGCAATCATAGACTGGTAATGTTCAGTTGAATAGGAACCTGTTAGTTTCTACCTTTTCCCCGCAAGGGGACGGAAACAGGGAGGATCTGGAAATTCTCCAGGGTCAGTTTCCTTCCTGTTAGTTTCTACCTTTTCCCCGCAAGGGGACGGAAACGGTCACACTCAAAAACATCTTTTTTCCCTTTGATTGTTAGTTCATCAAGTTAGTTTCTACCTTTTCCCCGCAAGGGGACGGAAACTGCTTACTTACTATGTCGCTAATACTTTCAACATCATCGTTAGTTTCTACCTTTTCCCCGCAAGGGGACGGAAACGAGGAACTTAGGCATCTTTGCCCCATCATTCAGTGTTAGTTAGTTTCTACCTTTTCCCCGCAAGGGGACGGAAACAAGGAAGAACTGCTGAGATTCTCCACAGGAAGAGACAAGTGTTAGTTTCTACCTTTTCCCCGCAAGGGGACGGAAACCCCACATATATTGAGATTAACTTCTTTAGTATATTGAGTTAGTTTCTACCTTTTCCCCGCAAGGGGACGGAAACGAGTCAGAAGCCCAAACCATATTTTGCATATGGTCTGGGCAGACCCAAGTTAGTTTCTACCTTTTCCCCGCAAGGGGACGGAAACTAATTCGCGCGATCGCAACTTCTCTGAAAACAATCTCCATATTCCCTGTTAGTTTCTACCTTTTCCCCGCAAGGGGACGGAAACATTTGCTCTTTGACTGCCTTCTTAAACATTTGATTTGTTAGTTTCTACCTTTTCCCCGCAAGGGGACGGAAACATATTGTAGGGGCGAATGGCCGTTTCGCCCCTACACCGCTCCGCTACACATCCCCAAAATCAGGGGTTTTTGGCTTTTTCCCAAAAAAGTTGATTTTTAAGTCATTTTTACAAAAAATTGTTAGAATAGACAAAGGTGAGCGATCGCGCAGTGTCGAAACTCATCGGAAACCATGATGAATCAAGAAGATTGTTTAGCGGTTTATCAGGCACTTGTAGAGATGCTAAACCCTCTAAAATTGGGGTGGGTAACGGAACAAGTTGCCGATGTAATTAGTGCGGGAAAAACCACCGAAGAACTGGTATCAGGACGGAAATCTCCCAATTTAAAGTTAAATTATTATAGCCCCCAAGAACAACTGTTACTTTTAATTAATGCGATTGAGAAATCCGTCATTAATACCGGAGAAATCGAAACGGAAATTCTCGATATTTTCCGCCATGAAGCCCAGAATTGTGATTTAAAACCGGAATTGAGATTTACCTCCTCCGTAGATGGGGAAGGTAAACTGTTTAAATATAGTATTGAATCCGTGAATAGCCGCCAACAACACCGCCAAGAATTAAAAGAATTGCTAGAAAAATTACGTCAGGAGATAGAAACCCATGTCGATTAATACCGCCCTACTGGATAATATCAATCAACAGTTAAAACAAAGTTTAAATCCCGATCTCCAAACTGCTAGGGATCTTGAGGATTGGTTTAAATTCTACATTTTTAATATTATTATCAAAGCCGCTCGGAATGAAGGAGCCTTAGTTTATTATAAAGATGTTTTGAAACGAAATCCAGAAACCTTAGTGTTTCGCCGACGGGCAGGACAAATTTATGATCTGACCCAACCCTATACCCATGCCGTGATTGAATTTGAACAAAAACCGCCCTTAGAAATTCATTTGGGAGTTAAAATTCATGGGCGTTTAAGAGTATTATATAATAGTGATGTTTGTGTTCTGTATAAAATGGAAGCCGATAGTTGCCGGACGAATCAAAGAGAACCCCGGGCATCTCGAATTTTTATCGCCATAGACTGTCAATATTATGCCTCAGAATTGCGTTTAGAATTGGCTCAGGCTTTTATTGCCTTTTCTTCGGAATTAAGGGTATCTGGGGATTGTTATTTTGTTTCTAATAGTTCTTCTAATTCCGTAGCCAAACTCCTGGCGAGTCGTAAACGAAAATGGGAATATGATATTGTTCCCAGTGAAACTAATAATGTTAATCGGTTAATGTATGAATTTCAGACAAAATTTAAGGACTTCAAAGCCAGAAGTTAGCCAAATGTCCCCAAATCTGCAACAATATTAGAATCCCTGATCGGAATAGATTGGGGAATGTGGTTTTTTTAGTAAAATTCAAACAGTTAGGATATGAAAGTTTATCGTTCAATTTTGGCTTGTGTCTTAGCCCTGGTGACAACTTTTGTGGTCGGTTGCAGTTCTCCGAAAGCGGCAATTCCCACCACCTACACGGAAATTCAAATTCAACAGATCCAAAAACATAACTCTGATATTTTGGCCCTGCGCGATCGCTTTACCACCGAACTTCCTCGGTATATTAGCGCTCGGAATTGGGTACAAGTAGATAGTTTTGTACATGGGCCATTGGGATCATTGTTGCAAGAAATGAATTATATTACTAAAAATTTGTTGCCCGATGCCCAGCCGAAAGCCCGTGAATTGTCCAGAGAAGTGTTTGAACATTTAGTTACGGTTTCTAAAGCCGCAGAAGCTCGTGATCCAATTCAAGCAGCATCAGGATATCAGGAAGCACTCAAAGATTTAGATTCATTTTTGAGTTTAGTTTCCTAACGCCTAATCAAACCCTATATTTTTTGTTGCGTTGTTGCGCTTCAGCGCACTCTTTTATTTCTCAGGGCTAAAGCCCAACAACGAGTAAGAGGAAGAGGGGCTGAAGCCCAACAACTTTTTTTAAGATTTTTTATGAATCATATTGTTATTATTGGTTGTGGTGTAGTCGGGGCAACAATTGCTTATGAACTCTCCCAAAATCCTGATTTAAACATTACTGTTATTGATCAAAATCCTCCGGCTCAAGCTGCAACGGGGGCAGCCTTGGGGGTTTTGATGGGAATTATTAGTCAAAAAACTAAGGGACGAGCTTGGCGACTGCGACAATTAAGTATGCAGCGTTATGAAAGTTTAATTCCTGAATTAGAAGCAATTACGGGTAAAATTATTCCTTTTAATCGGCAAGGCATTCTATTATTATCCTATGGGGAAGATGAATTAGAAAAATGGCAAAATTTAATCAATTTCCGCCGGAATCAAGGGTTGGAATTGCAATGGTTAGATCAAGATCAAGTTAAGGTTAAATATCCCCAGATTAATCCTGAAAAAGTGTTAGGTGCGGTCTATTCTCCCCAGGATCGACAAGTTGATCCAACGGCTTTAACTTTAGCCTTAGTCGAGGCTGCTAAAAGTCGAGGTGTGACTTTTCAATTTGGTGTCAAAGTAGAATCTTTAGAAACAGTAACAACAGCAAATAATCAGCAAGTTTGTCAACAGGTAAAAACCAGTAAGGGGGAGTTAACAGTTAATTGGGTTGTGGTGGCTGCGGGCTTAGGAACAACGCCGTTAATTTCTGCAATTCCTAGGGAAAATAATGGGGAAAAATTAATTAATATTCGTCCAGTTTTAGGACAGGCTTTGCGGGTTCGTTGTCGAGAAAATTTGGGAAATTTAGGATTTGAACCTGTAATTACGGGGAATGATATTCATATTGTCCCGTTAGGAAATGCGGAATATTGGATCGGAGCAACGGTGGAATTTCCTGAACACGGAAATGAGATTTTAGCTAATTCTGAACTATTGGATTTAGTTTTAAAAGGTGCGATCGCCATCTGTCCGGCTTTGGAAAATGCAACTATTATTAAGCAGTGGTCGGGGTTGCGTCCCCGTCCTGACGGTATTCCAGCCCCTGTAATTGGGAATTTATCCGGGTTTAAGAATATTCTATTGGCTACTGGACATTATCGCAATGGTGTGTTATTAGCCCCAGCAACGGCCGATCAAATTCGAGGGATGTTGATGGTTGAGGGTTGAAAAAAGGTGCGATCGCCCATAATTCAAAACAAATCAGCCCTCAGCAGGGTGACACCCTTCCCCTAAATCCCTCCAAACTCCCCAAGTATAAATACTTAATGCAGGTTTTTTAAATAAAGCTGTAGCTTACATTACAAAATTTTAAGATTTTTGCCAATTTCACCCACTTTTAGTCAAGGGAACTATATAATAAGAGAGTAAGCACAAAAGATTATCTAAAAAAGTCCATGTTAAACACAAACCTACGCAGAAACTCCATTAAACTGTCTGACGTCCATCGGGCTAATATCCAAAAAAGATTAGAACACCGCTTGGAAGTCGCTAGAGCAAATGGAGACGAGAAGTTGATTCGTGTTCTGGAAGCTGAAATGCGCCAGGGTTAAATTATTCTTTGATCGGATTTTTGTATTTGGCTAGGCAGTGGTAAAACCCATTTGCGTTAACCTTAGTCCTAGAAGGATTTATGATTAAAAATTCCCAAAGCCTGGTTATGTAGAATTACCAGGCTTTTTGGTGGGTTATTTATAGGAATTACGAATTACGAATTACGAATTACGAATTACGAATTACGAATTACGAATTACGAATTACGAATTACGAATTACGAATTACGAATTACGAATTACGAATTACAAATTACAAATTACAAATTACAAATTACAAATTACAAATTACAAATTAGGAATTCCCAATGGGTTTGGGGTGATATTCGGCGAGCGAGGACGCTCGCACTGCTGCTATATATTAATCTTAGATTGAACAAATTCCTCTAAACGTTTGATGCCTTTTTCAATAGTAATTAAATCCGTTGCGTAGGACAAACGAATATGATCATCATTTCCAAAAGCGCGACCGGGTATACGGCGGCTAAGTGTTTTTCTTCTAGTAATAAATTGCAGAAGTCAACGGAATTAAAACCCGTTTTGTCAATATTAATGTACATATAAAATGCTCCATCGGGTTTGAGACAACTAATCCCGGGAATTGCATTTAATAATTTGAACATAACTTCTCGCCGATTGGCAAAAGCTAGACGCATTTTTTCCACACAATCGAGGGAGTTTTCTAAAGCTGCGATCGCCCCATATTGAGCAAAGGTACAAACATTAGAGGTACTATGGCCTTGTATACGAGTTGTAGCTTTAATAATATCTATATCCCCCGCTAAATAACCCAGTCGCCAGCCCGTCATGGCGAAGGATTTGGCAAAACCACTACTAATTAAGGTGCATTTATAGCTTTCGGGATGGGCTGCGGCAATACTTAAATGTTGGGCATCATCATAAATAATTTTAGAATAAATTTCATCAGAAACCACTAAAATACCTGCTTCCACAACTACTTCAGCTAAAGCGCGAATTTCCTCCGGGGTATAGACCATTCCCGTCGGGTTAGAAGGAGAATTTAAAACAAAAAGTTTGGTTTTGGGTGTAATACTTTGGCGTAAGATTTCCGGGGTAATTTTATAACCGGTTTCTGCACCCGTTGACACAATAACCGGAATCCCTTCCACCAGTTTTACCATTTCAGGATAACTTAACCAATAGGGAGAGGGAATAATCACTTCATCCCCGGGATCAATCACCGCTACCATCAAATTGTAGAGGGAATGTTTTCCACCATTAGTAACAATAATATTGTCACTTTTATAGTCTAAACCTGTTTCTTTGCTTAAGGTTTGGGCAATTAATGATCGTAACTGGGGTTCTCCTGCTGCTGGGCCATAGCGGGTTTTGCCTTCATCCAGGGCCTTTTTCGCCGCAGCAACAATATGTGGAGGGGTATCGAAGTCCGGTTCGCCTACGCTGAAATTTAAGACATCCATCCCCTCAGCTTTCATTGCTTTTGCCTTCGCTGAGATCGCCAGCGTTACAGACGGTGGAACTTTTTCTACTCGCGCTGCTAGCTTCATACTTTAAAAATCTGTAATTTGCTGTTTCAATCTTTAGATTTTAGGAGGGGGATTGCATAGTGGCAACCCACTTGTTATAGGATGATAACATTATATGATAATAATTGCTACGGTTTTTCTACAAAAAATCTTAATCTGTGGAGGTTAAGGAGTGATTATTTAGGGTTAAATATTAAGAAAAATTGATAATTTTTTATTTTTTATCTGATCTCAACAGAATAGGCTTTGATCTTTTTTTCTGGGTTAGTTAGTTAGTTATCATTTTACCCAAAATTTCTGTAATATCTAAGTGGGATGCTTGAGATTCGATCCACACCTCTGTTAACTTTTATTTCTGTGGTGGCTACACGATCGCACTCCTACTCTGCTGTTAAGGCGCGATCGCTTTCCGACTCTGCCGTTAAGATGGGATGGGGATAGGTGGTGGCTAGGACATTACACTCCGTCAAACTCAAATATCTTTAGTAAGCCGTCCAACCACCATCCGTGGCATAGGTACAACCCGTTAAATTAGCAGCATCTTGAGACAAGAGAAAGAGAATAATTGCTCCTTGTTCCCAAATGGTAGACGAACGATTTTGGGAATCAACAGCAGACAAAATGCTCTGTAGTTTGAGCCCACCCATGGAGCTACCTTCTCCAGCTTTTTTGCTGGCCTTCACAAATTCACCGGCCCTAGCCACCATCGGTGTGTCTGTGGCTGCCATATTAACTGAGTTGATCCGAATCCCGTAGGGAGCATAATCTAGGGCGGCATTTCGCGTTAAGCCTGTGACTCCGTGTTTACTGGCAACGTAGGCGGGATTTCCGGCTAATCCGGTTAATCCGGCGATCGAACCGATATTGACGATCGCTCCACCCGTACCCTGTGCTACCATCTGTCGCAGTTGTGAGCGCATCGACTTAAATACACCCGTTGTATTCGTTGCCATCACAGCATCCCAATATTCATCAGTAGCCAGATGAATTGAATTAGGCAACAAATTGCGTTCACCTTCAAAATTCAGAGGTTGAGCCGGATCGCCTCCATCCATGACTCCCGCCGCATTCAGCACCAGATCGACACCGCCAAAGACTTTCACCGCTTCTGCTACCATCCGATCACACAACGCCGTTTCTACAACATTCCCGACAATTGCGATCGCCTTATGTCCTTCCCCTACAATCTTGCTAATGGTCTGATTTAGCTCTTTTTCCTTCCGGTCAACTCCAACCACATTAGCACCCTCACGGGCGGCTCTAATCGCCGTAGCTGATCCAATTCCCGTCGCCGCACCCGTAATTAAAATCGTTTTTCCTTGAAATCGATTGGGAATAAAATAGTCAGGATTAGTTGGCTGAATATCCATAGTTTTTAACTCACCTTTGATGGAATTGCTTGCAGAATAAACTTCGGTATTTTGGGCAGAATCAGCTTCCCCAGTCAAGCTGGAAACCATAAGTGTTGTCACAAAAGAGCCAGCACCTAACACAAGAAACTGACGACGTGACAGCATATATTGCATGACTTCCCGTACACCAGGATTATCAGGATTGAGATGTTGAAAATTTGGCTCCACCGGATTTCCCTAATGTCTTCGTAGTGAAGATAGTACCAAAACTTAGGCACTGAAACCAAATATCCCTCTTTTGTTACTCTCTGACAGGACTTACGCAGAATACCCAATTATACACCATCTGTAGGGGCGAATGGCCATTCGCCCCTACTAGATATGGTTGTTTTGCGTAAGTCCTGTCTGAGTATAATTAACACGACTATTTGAGTGGGGGAGAGGAAACCCGATTTCTAGGGTTTGCAACAGGGACTCAAGGGTTTCATCGGCCAAACTTTCTAACCCAATAGAATTTAATAACTCTTTCCACTCCTGTAAAACCTGTGGATCTTGAGGTTTTTCCTGTCGCAATACTGCTAATAAAGTTACGGTTTCATACCATAATCCGTTTTGAGCATAGACTTGAATTTTTTCTAGGGGTGTGGTGGCGGTTTCTAACTGACGAATTAAAGTTTCACTGGGGTTAATTCGGGCGATCGCTCCTTCAACTCCATCATCCTCAGCCCGCAATCTAGGATTACACTGATAGAAAAATCGCCAACGATATTTTTTACCGACTTCTAACATCGGTGCAGATGAAGGTAACTTAAATTTGACAATTCCAGGGGTTCCCATCAAGGGCATTTTCTGCTGAAAAATTTTATTATCTTCTTCATCTAACAAAACAAATTCTACCTCCCTAGGGGGAGTTGAACTGTAGGGAACATAAATCATAAATGTGGGATATCCTGATAGTGTTAACACGATATTGGATTTAGGAACTAATGCAGTTAAGGGTTTAGAAACCGCCGGACAATTGGTTCGACTGGAGGAACCTTGACGATCTTCATTAGGTTCACCTGGATCTGGAGGTTGAAATTCAACGGCGACTTTTTGAGAATATGAAGGGTGTTGGGCAACCCCGGATTTTGTTGGATTTAATGGGATTAAAATTCCAGCTAAAACGAATAATAAAAATAACTTCAGGTGCTTCATGGATGAGAGTAAAATCCTGTATTTTTTAGTAATTGGTGGAATTGAATCTACCTTAATATCTTTATTGACCAACAACACAGGTTTTACGCAATTTTCAGATTTTTTTATTCAACTGTAATCGCCACACCCAAACCCCCGCACTTACCAACCCTAATAACGCTGGAACCACAGGAGCCCAAATCGCCCCCCAAAACAACCCCCAAGACACCGCGCACAAGACGGCGGCTGTGGTTCCCAAGGTGATGATGATTCTGGCGCGATCACTGATAAACAGGGCAGAAACCCCTCCTAACAGCGTCCATAACCCGATCCAAACTGCATCTGTCCATTTTGACCCCACTGTTAACAACGGACGATTATCTAAAACCGCAGACAGAATTTGGCTGACCATTTGCGCCTGAATGATTAATCCTCGTACTTCTTGATCTGGACTATAGGGAGTACGATGACCTTCATCTTTAACGCTGATGCCATTAACACCAATTAAAACTAATTTATCTTTAATTAAATTTGGATCAACTTCGCCATTCAGAATTTGTGTGAACTTTATTTCCGGGGCAATGGGTTCTGATAATCTATAGTTTAGCATGATTTGATATCCTTTTCCATTCGATTTTGGATAAAATCCAATATCAGATTTCATCGTTTTTAAAATCAGATTACCCAATTTTATTTGATCTGGTGGCAGGTTTTGGGGTTGAATTCCTTGTTGTTTTAAATAATGAAAGGCGAGTTGAATTGCTAAGGAATGTCGGGTTTGACATCCTTGAGAATTACTCATAAATAAAAGTTGACGGCGTAAAATGTGATCGGAATCTCGCATCACATCATTAAATCCAACTTGCAGAGGTGGAGCAGCGGGCGGAGCAGCAAGACCGGAATCATTTTGATCCGGTTTTTTACAAATTAAAAATAGATTATTTTGGGTTTTAAATTGATTAATTAAGTTTTGATATCCCGGTTCAACGGGCAGATTTCGATAAAGATTTAATCCAATAGTTCGGGGTTGGTATTGGGCAAGTTTTTGTAAAAATTCAGTCAGAATTTGATCAGGAATAGCCTCGTTTTTGAAGGCTTTAATTTCTGCTTCTGTGATGGCGATTAGCAATAAACGATTATCCTGTTTTTCCATAGGGCGCGATCGCATCATCCCATCATAAGCTTTTAACTCCCAAAATTGTAACCATCCTCCCTGACGAATTAAACAGACTAAAAGAGTAATAGTTAAACTAATTAATCCGATTTTCTTAATTTTATTTAACTCAAAATCAGGTAAATAATGGGGATTTTTACGACGTTTTAACTCTTGCCAACTGATAGAAACAATAGCCGGATTTTGACAAATAACAGGCAACCAACTGCCGCAGGGAAAGCGATTTTCTAAGATGTATAAACGTTCCCTCGCTTGTCGCACGGCTAAATATAAAGATTGACCTTGAGAAAATTCCTGTAAAAAATGTTTTAAAAAAGTTTGTGCCACAACATCAGGCACAGGTTTCCCGCATAACAATTGTTTGGGGAATATTTAATTGGGCGAGTTCCGTGGCTAAACCTAAACCATCACAGGAATTAAAAATAGCAATTTGTAACCCTTTTTCAATCGCTTTTTTAAACGCAGGTAATAACATTTTAATAGAGACTTTATCCTGATGATTGATTTTAAAAGTTCCCGATTCTTCCTGTTCTTGACTTTCACTATGTCCGGCAAAAAAGAGAATATCCCAACCTTGAGTATCCCATAAAGCCTGATCTAGTTGTTGTGGATTAGGTTCGATTAAAAAAACCGTTTCTGTCTGGGGTAAAGCGGTTAAAATCTTTTGATCTTCTGCAATATTAATTCCGGTTTTATTCCCTAAAATCGCTAAAATTCTGATTTTTGAACCCGGGACGGATACGGAGGTTTTGCGAGTGTATTGGGGCTGACTGAGGGCTAATTCTGCCCGGGGATAATCGTGGAAAAAATGCCATAATTGCCAGGGTAAATGTCGGACTTGAGCATCAGAGGTTTCTAAAATTATTTGAATTTCATCAGTTGGTTGTAACGCCGAACGTAACTGTTGATCAATGGTGCGAAATTCAGCAAAATTAAGCCATTGATTAAACAGATGAATATATTGGGTACAGATTTCTTGAAGTTCGACTTCGGAAACATGGGTAATATCTTCTTGTTCTAATTCAATCCGAGATAGAATTCCTAAAGTGTGGTAGAGTTCTTGATAAATAAATCGCCAACGTTGATAAAATTTAATCAATTCTGGTGCCGCAGGTAAACAACCTGTTATTTTAATCGGACGGGGATTTTCTAAGTCCGATAGTCGTGCTGTTACTAAAGGAAATCCTGCCGTTAATGACCCTTTTCCTAAATCAATGATTACAATTTTTTCCGTCATGTTTTATCAAGGCAATGGGCAAACCTAAAGTAGAGACGCGCCATGGCACGTCTCTACAGGGGAAATTAAAAAATAAATCTTTCTGTAATAGATGCCTCAGCTAAACCGACGGTAATACTAAATTGTTCTTCTGGCATTCCTCGAAACCGGGGCAGTTGCATATAATTATCCTGTAAACGGGATTGAATTTCTGATAAAATAGCACCTGTTTCTGATAATAAAATCAGTTGCACATTCGGGGGTAAATAACGGTCTTGGTGGGCAGGATATAACCGCACCCTAACTGCAATTTGTCCTTCTATTTCTGGGGTTAATGCCACCCATAATACAACAGATTGACTCCCCAACTGCATTTTTAAATCAATTAATTTTGCCCCCTGAACAAACTCCTGATCACTACGAGATGAACTTCTTAATCCTAAAGCGGGTTGGCGAAAAACCGACTGCCAAAGTCCTGTCCATTCATCCATTAACCATAAACTTAATCGCACAGGAGTTTTAAATTCTGACCCTTGAGGTGAATTTAAGTGAACTAATAATCCCTCAATAGGTTGTAACTGTTCCAGTGGTAATATTTCCTGAGTAATAGTTTGGATAAAGCCTAAAATTTCTGCTGTTTTCAAAGTATCAAAAATCCGCACCACCACATATCCAATACGGTCAATTTTTACTTCTGGAGGAATGCTCACAGTTTGTTGTCCTTCCCGCACGGGACGACATTCTAAACGTCCCACTCCTGTTATTTGCAAATCCGCTACATTTGCACATAGTTGAATAATAGGATTCCAACTATCGCTCGCCTCTAATTCCGTGGCAATTTGCATCCATTCTAAATAACAATTAACTCCCCAAACTGCTAAGGTATTGAGATAAACCTGTTCTCGTTTGCCTCCTTTGGGATGTCTTAAGGCAAATTGTGTGGCAATATCCCTGGCTTCTTGGGATATGATAATCGGTAAACTGTAATCTTCTAAATTAAAACGTTGATTAACCATAATTATTAAAGTGATTTTTCAAAATTAATGCAGAAGCAATTTCTCTTTCCTGCTTACTATTCAAGATATCCCTGTGACCGGGCAAAATTACGCAAAAGCTGGCGACAATTTCTTTCATAGAAGCTACTTAAGGTACTCACTGCAACTCCCCACTCATGGGCTAGTTGCTCCCAGTGGGTTTCGGGCGGGAGGCGACTTAAAATTAATAATTGACAGGTGATGTCTGGACGCCCGCGAACGTGAGTGTTAGCTAACTCTCCAGTGGCGTCGGTTTGCGCCCAGTGACGAACTTCTTCTAACATCGGGGGAATATCCGGGGGTGCTTTCAATGTGTCGATTAAATTAATATTTTCACAGAGGGGAATATCAATAGAAATATAGCGTTTTTGCTGTTGTTGCTGTTTTCGATAACAGTCTTTTAACCGTCCTTTTAGATAAACATTTAGCCAGGTAATTATACTAGCTCTGGCTGGGTCATACTGCGCCGCCGTCGTCGCTTCACAAAGATTCAAGTACAAAAAAGTCATGGTATTTTGCCATGCGTCTTCGTAGTCCAGTGTGGACTCGTGCCACAATTTACCGGATTTTTGGAGGAGGCGAATAATTTGGGTAAAACCCTTGCGACGTTCAACACTGGTGGGAGAATGTTTGCAGGTTTCAGCAATTAATTGGCGCAGTTGTTCATCAAGTCCAGTCATGGGGATTTTAGTTGAGATTTGGGATTAACTTGGTTTTGATGAAATAGTGGGAAGAGTTCCAATATCAGTTAAAATCTTATCAAATAAAGTAGATATTTTTTTATTATCAAGGTTATGGGACTAAAGACTTCTTCTTGGGGAATTGGTGCGGTTACATTGTTGATGCAATTACAATTGGGTTTGATTATCCCTGTGGCATTCGCTCAGTCCCATGCGGAATTAGATCAGATGTATAATAGGGCATCCGAACAGATTGATCAAGGAAATTTCAGCGAAGCAGTTGTCACCTTAGAGAAATTATTGGCGATCGCCAAACAACAAAAAAATCAGTTTTTAGAAGCCATAAGTCTCAATGATTTAGCCATGGTTTATCGGAATCAAGGTAATAGTAATTTAGCATTAGAAACCTCTACAAAAGCCTTGAAAATTTATCAACAATTAAACGATGAGGCGGGTATTAGTGTGGCTTTAAATAATCAAGCCACTGCTTATCTGAGTTTAGCTCAATATCCCCAGGCAATTCAAGGATTTGAACAGGCTTTAAAATTAGTTCAGAAACTGGGCGAAAAGTCGGGAGAAGTTAATATTTTATCTAATTTAGGCGCAATTTATCAGACTTTAGGACAACATCGAAACTCATTATCCTACTTTCAACAAGCCTTAACAGTAATTAAAACCCTAGATGATGCCCGGATGGAAGGAGTTATTTTTAATAATATCGCTACAGCCTATATTTCTTTAGGGGAATATGAACAAGCCAAACTTGCCTTTGAGCAATCTTTAAATTTAGCTAAACAAGTACAGGATGCTCAAGGTATTGGTCAACTTACGATTAATTTGGGGGCAGTTTATGAACGCTTAAAGGACTATGATCAAGCCTTAACATTATATCAAGAAGGCTTACCGATAATGGAAAAAGTCGGAGATTTAGAAGCGGTTGGGCAAGCGTTGAATAATATCGGTTATATTTATCGCATCCAGACTCAATATTCCCAAGCTTTCGAGTTCTATAAAAAAGCCTTAGCAGTTCGCCGAAAAATTCAAGATAAACGGGGAGAAGCGGTGACATTAATTAATTTAGGTGTGGCTGAATTTGAAGTTGGAAAATTGAACGAAGCAACTCAAACTCTCTATTCTGCCCTGGCAATTGTTGAGTCTTTACGTCCCGGCTTAAGTGATGCTAATAAAGTCTCTTTCTTGGAAACTTTTGCAAAAAGTTATGGCGTTTTGCAACGGGTATTAATTGAGCAAAAACAAATTGAGAAAGCTTTAGAAATTGCGGAACGGGGCAGAGCTAGGGCGTTTGTTGAGTTAGTAGCAAAAAATAATATATCACCGGATAAATTAACTGCAATTTCTGTAAAATCCCCTAATTTTTCTGATATTCAAAAAGTAGCTAAAACCCAAAATGCTACCTTAGTTGAATATTCGGTTATTGTTGATCAATTTAAGCAAAATTCCACCCTATTAATTTGGGTGATTAAACCCGATGGTTTCCTTGCAGTTTCGGTCTGTTGATTTAACGGGTTTAAAGACAGATAACCTAGTTCCCATGTTAAGTCGAGAAGAACTACCACCGACGCCTCCCCTAGATCAGCTAATTCGGGGAACTCGTGTTAGCCTAGATTCAGGAATTTCCGGGCTAATAGCAAATGATGTGACCAATAAACCATTAAATAAATTGTATCAGCTTTTAATCGCCCCAATCGCAGATTTATTACCGAAAAATCCCCAGGATAGGATTATTTTTATTCCCCATCAAGACTTATTATTAGTTCCCTTTGCAGCTTTAGTGGATGAACAAGGAAATTATCTGATTCAAAAGCATACTATTTTAACTTCTCCATCAATTCAACTATTACAATTAACCGCCGAGCCACAAAAACAACAGCCAATAAATGGGGAAAAGACCGCTTTAGTTGTGGGGAATCCTAATATGCCTAAAGTAGCTTTATTCCCCGGAGAAGAACCCAAATTTTTACAACCACTTCCAGCTAGTGAGAAAGAAGCGATCACCATTGCCAAACTACTTCAATCCGAACCGTTATTAGGGGAAAAAGCCACGGAATCTAAGGTAATTCAACTAATAAAAAATGCCCGTTATATTCATCTAGCCACCCACGGAATCTTGAGTGATTTAACCGAATCTGGAATTCCAGGGGCGATCGCCTTTTCTCCCTCTAATTCTGATGATGGGTTACTCACCTCTGAGGAAATTCTCCGGTTAAATTTAACGGCTGATTTAGTCGTATTAAGTGCTTGTAATACGGGAGCGGGAAGCATTACCAGCGATGGAATTTTAGGTTTATCTCGTTCCTTAATCGCTGCTGGTGTTCCCAGTTTAATTGTGTCTCTCTGGAAAGTTGACGATACTCCCACCTTGGAATTGATGCAAACATTTTATCAGCAACTCCAACAAACCAATGATAAAGCCCAAGCCCTGCGCCAAGCAATGTTAATCACGATGAAAAATCATCCCCAACCCAAACATTGGGCAGGTTTTATTATAATCGGTCAAGCTGATTGACATTCTTGGTTCCCGCCAAAAACCTGAATTTTAGACAATTGATTAAAACTAGCTATATAATAAGGAAATACGCATTAGCGTTTGATTATCCCTTATTCTTGAGCTTGATTGTATTCGATGCTAAATTTTTACTTTGATCCAGAAACCGATACCCACAAATCCTTTGAGTTACCTGGCGCTCGTCCTCACTATAACCCTGACCGTCCGGGTCAAGTAGAACATATTTTTCTGGACTTAGTTCTCGATATTCCTAATCAAAGTTTTCAAGGAACTTGTACCCTACATTTGAATCCGGTTAAAAGTGGCATAGAAACCTTAACATTAGATGCGATAAACTTAGAAATAAAAGAGGTAAAAATTGAGAAAAATCCGCAGGAATTTGACTATGATGGCGAACAATTACAGATTTATCTGAAGCAACCCACAACCGTCAATCAATTAATTAAAATTGTCATTAATTATTCTGTCACTAATCCCCAACGCGGGCTTTATTTTATTAGTCCCAATAAAGATTATCCTAACAAACCGATTCAAGTTTGGACACAGGGAGAAGATGAAGATTCTCGCTTTTGGTTTCCCTGCTTTGACTACCCCGGACAATTAGCGACTTCAGAAATTCGGGTACAAGTTCCTAAACAATATTTAGCTATTTCCAATGGGGAATTAATTAATACCGAAACCAAAGGCAAAACTAAAATTTATCATTGGTCACAAAAACAAGTGCATCCCACCTATTTAATGACCTTAGCGGTGGGAGATTTTGCCGAAATTAAAGACGAATGGAATGGCATTCCCGTTTTATATTATGTTGAGAAAAATCGCCAAGAAGATGCTTTACGGAGCATGGGAAAAACTCCGAAAATGATTGAGTTTTTCTCTAAATATTTTGGGTATGTCTATCCCTATCCTAAATATGCTCAAGTTTGTGTGGATGATTTCATTTTTGGCGGGATGGAAAATACCTCAACTACCCTATTAACCGATCGCTGTTTATTAGATGAACGAGCTACCCTAGATAATCGTAACACAGAAAGTTTAGTTGCCCATGAATTAGCCCATCAATGGTTCGGGGATTTGGTAGTAATTAAACATTGGTCACACGCCTGGATTAAAGAAGGTATGGCGACCTATACGGAGGTATTATGGACGGAACAGGAATATGGCAAAGATGACGCGGCTTATTACCGTTTAAATCAAGCCAGAAACTATTTTTCTGAGGACAGTTTCTCGCTATCGTCGCCCCATTGTTACCCATATTTATCGGGAAGCAATTGAACTTTACGATCGCCATTTATATGAAAAAGGCGCTTGTGTTTATCATCTAATTAGAACTGAATTAGGAGACGAACTATTCCAAAAAGCGATTCAAACTTTTGTTCAGGATAATGCTCATAAAACCGTAGAAACCATTGATTTATTACGCGCCCTAGAAAAATCAACCGGAGCTAATTTACTCCCCCTATTTGATCAATATGTATTCCGAGGCGGACATCCTGATTATAAAGTCTCCTATAGTTGGGATAATCATAATAAATTAGCCAAAATCACGATTAAACAAAATCAAGCAAAAGATAGCGAGAAACTCAGCGAGAAAAACCTATTTGATTTAAAAATACCGATTGGTTTTGGATATAAACCCGATAAAAAATCCCCAGAAACGCCGGGAAACTTTAAAACCTTTACGGTGCAAGTTCATGAAAAAGAACAAACCTTCTATTTTCCCTTAGAAGAAAAACCCGCCTTTATTAGTTTTGATGTAAATAATAATATCCTCAAAACCCTGACTTTAGATTATGCTGTGGCTGAATTGAAAGCCCAATTGCACTATGATCCTGATCCTATTTCTCGGATTTATGCTGCTAAAGCCTTAGCTAAAAAAGGTGGGTTAGAAGCAGTTAAAGCCCTGGCAAATGCTTTAAAAAATGATGGTTTTTGGGGGGTTCGGGTAGAAGTTGCTAAACAATTAGTGAGGGTAAAATTAGATCAAGTTTTTGAGGGATTAGTTGAAGGATTAAATGATCAGGATGCTCGGGTCAGACGGGCGGTGATTCATAGTTTAGCTAAACTGAAAACCACAGAAAGTTATCAAGTCCTAAAACCCCTTTTAGAAAAAGGAGATCCCAGTTATTTAGTGGAAGCGACCACCGCTGCCGCCTTGGGAGAAATTGCTGCAACCCATCTGGAGGATAAACATTTAGTTGAACAAACAGTTAAACTATTAAAATCCGTCCTCAAAGAACGGCAAGGTTGGAACGAAGTGGTGCGTTCCGGGGCAATTTCAGGATTGAGTAAAATCAAAACCTCAGAAGATGCCTTAAACTTGATTTTGAAGTATACCGCCCCCGGTATTCCCCAGGCTTTGCGATTAAATTCGATTCGAGCTTTAGGGAGTATTTCCACGGGTCAAACCCCGACCAATACCGAGCGAATTGTACAACGGTTAGAGGAATTATCCAATGAAACCTTTTTCCTAACTCAAGTGGCCGTTGTCGCCTCCTTAGAACAGATGGAAACCCCGAAAGCGATGGATGTGCTGCAATCTTTAGCAGAACAAACCCTAGATGGACGAGTTCGCCGTCGAGGGGAAGAAGCCATTCAGACGGTTTCAGGGAAAAATCGGTTCAGAACCAGCGTTGAAAAAACTGCGGGAGGAACTCGACAAAATTAAAAAGGAAAATCAAGACTTGAGAAGTCGTCTGGAAACCTTGGAAGCCAAAAGTAAATCCAGCAAATCGTAAAACCGGATGCTAGGCGCGATCAATTTCTCGATCTTGAAGGGTAGAAACCTTGTATAGAACTTATTTCCCCCGTATTGAATAATAATTCAACTTAACGACGTCAAAAACTTAACGTGATTTAACGTTTAATTGAGTCACAAAAGGAGGGATTTGAGTTAACTTACAGTAAAGAACAATCCGAAAGGCTAGATAGTTGTACCAAACCCCCTACTCGATCAATTCTCCGTCGGTGAATGAACGATGATCAGATTTCTTTTTTGACAAACCGTGCAATTTTTGTCAAAGAGGCTACAATCGAAAAGGTCTTGGCGTCATCCAATGATCACCTTTGAATATTTGCCTTCACTATGCCAGGACTGAAGTGGGTTTTAATCACTCACTCGGTAACTCAGTGGGTAAATATTTCAGCCTGGATTCGGTGTGTCACTGGTTCAGGGGTCTATGAATAGACATCTTTATTCCGTAATTAATTTTTACTAATTGAGGAGCATGAGGAACGCGGCATGACCCACAGTAACAAAGGACTCGCAACCACAATAATTTCACTTGAGAAAGAAGTTGATGTCCCTGACAATAAAAAGAAATCCTCCATCATTATGCAGGAGAAAACAGTTGATGTCCCTGACAATAAAAAGAAATCCTCCATCACCGATTTAGATGATATTGATGAACCAGATGAAGAAGATCTAATTGATGAAGAAGAAATCTTAGGGGATGCGATTGGAGAGGAAGATGACGAGAGCAAGACTCCCAAAGGAGCGAAATCTCGGCGTCGAGCTCAGACCAAGAAAAAACACTATACAGAAGATTCGATTCGTCTCTATCTGCAAGAAATTGGTCGGATTCGATTATTACGCGCGGATGAAGAAATTGAACTCGCTCGTAAAATTGCCGACCTACTCGAACTAGAGCGAATTCGAGAGAAACTGATGGAACATTACGACCGCGAACCCAATGAGCAGGAATGGGCGAGCGCCGTTGAAATGAGGTTGCCAGAATTCCGCCGCCGTCTGTATATTGGTCGTCGGGCAAAAGATAAGATGGTACAGTCTAACCTCAGACTGGTAGTTTCCATTGCCAAAAAATACATGAATCGGGGTCTGTCCTTCCAAGACTTGATTCAAGAAGGCAGTTTAGGATTAATTCGCGCCGCCGAGAAATTTGATCACGAAAAAGGTTACAAATTTTCCACCTATGCGACCTGGTGGATTCGTCAAGCGATTACCCGGGCCATTGCCGATCAATCTCGGACTATTCGGCTTCCGGTTCACCTTTATGAAACCATTTCTCGGATTAAAAAAACTACCAAGTTATTGTCTCAAGAAATGGGTCGTAAACCCACGGAAGAAGAAATCGCAACTCGCATGGAAATGACCATCGAGAAGTTACGGTTTATTGCTAAATCAGCCCAACTTCCGATTTCTTTAGAAACACCGATTGGGAAAGAGGAAGATTCTCGTTTAGGAGATTTTATTGAATCCGATGGCGAAACTCCTGAAGATCAAGTTTCTAAGAATCTATTACGAGAAGACTTAGAAAATGTATTGGATACCCTCAGTCCCAGAGAAACGGGATGTACTGCGTCTGCGTTATGGGTTAGATGATGGTCGGATGAAGACATTAGAAGAAATTGGTCAGATTTTTAATGTTACCCGGGAACGGATTCGTCAAATAGAGGCGAAGGCGTTAAGAAAGTTACGTCATCCTAACCGCAATAGCATTTTGAAGGAGTATATCCGTTAATTGCTGTTATTTCTGTTCGGGTTGAAACAATTGGATTCTGAAGCATAATATTGTTGTTATTCCTCAACGGAGGATAATTCAGAGTGCAATTTATCAACCCGTTTTTTGAAAGATTAAAGTTAAAAATTAACTGTTGAAACAGACTTTAAAAGATATTAAGTTTCGGCAGATTTTTGTTATTTATATATATAATAACCCCTTTTTTCTTAACCAGCGATACAATTAAATTAAAGCAAGTTTAATAACTTATGAATGCCATTTATAAACTCCCCTTAATTTTAGAACCTCAACCCGAAGGCGGTTATACAATTACTTGTCCTCTTTTGCCCAATTTAATTACTGAAGCTGATACTTTAGAAGAAGTTATTCCAAATGTATCCGATGCTTTACAAGCTTTAATTGAAGCCTATCAAGATTTAAACAAACCCTTACCTGCTGTTTTAAAGCCGATAGGAGAAGATATGACCCTGTGGACAGAAAGTTTAATTCCCATTGGCACAAAATGAAATATAGAGAGGTAGCACAAAAATTAAAACAAATATATTTCTTCTTTTTTCGGGTGTGTTGAGAAATAGATGCGATCGCTTAATTTCTATCTTTAGGTAGGGTAGGGATTAAAAACCCAGGTTTCTCAAAGAAAGTAGGGTTTTGGGATGTGGGATGTTCTAAAGTTTCTTTCATTTTTTAGCATTGCCATCCTTGCTGTTTAACATATTCTTCAGCTTCAGATTTAATTTTTATAATCTTGTTTTCCCATTTTTCTAAGTTGTAATTTCGATCTCGTTGCTTTTGCTCTGAGGGGAGAGGAAGTCCATCTGAACCATATCTACCATATTCCCTTGATAACCCTTTAAAAAATACAGTCCCTTCATTGGGAAGAATATTGCTGAGTCTTAACCATTTTTCACAGTAGGTTTGCCAACAGAAAACATGATCATGAATTTCACAAGGTTTAAGACAACGCAGATATTTAACCGAAACTTGAGAAGAAACCAAATAGTTCTAGCTCAATCTTAGGATTTTGAGAACTATTAAATAAACGGGTTTCACTGTCTCCCCCTCGGAAAAACTCAACAATAAAACAATCCCCAAAATCAAAAATACAAACTTCCGTATCGCTACCATCTTCTATTAAAAGGTCAACATTTTTAGGAAGATATTGACCAAGAGCGTTAATAGATTTTTGGGGTAATAAAATGCGAATTCTTTCAAAGCGATCACTATAATTTGCCCAAAAACTTTTACGAGATCGCCACTGATTTTGTTCCCAGTCTAGTATATTTAATTCATTATTCTTTTCTAATAAAAGCTCAACAATATTTTGAAAATCATTATAATTAACTGCACCGATCCATTTTCTTAATGCTTCTTTAGCTTTTCCTGAAAGCTGATGCCATTTACTATTAGAATTTTGGGGTTTAAAATTCAATTTTACCCACTCTACTAAATTCGGCAAATCTCCAGCTATTTCGGCTGATATGTTAGTTAGTAAATAATCCGTTGCTTTAATTTGCTGTTGAGACGGCATTTCTTCAAGACAATTGATTAACCAAGTCTCGTATTGAATATCACGAGAAGATACAAAAACTTCTGCAACTGTTGTTAGCGCATCTTCAGCTTTTTTTATCCAGTGGGGTAACTGATAGGTTTTTAATAAATCTTTGGGGGTTATCTTAAACGTCAAACTTAATTTTGCTAAATCAGCAGGAGCTTTTTTTAAACTTTCAATAATTTTGAGCGTTACCAAGTCTTGAAAATCCGCTTGATCTAAGAAATCCACAGAAAAGGAATTAACCAAAGATTCTGAGATAATTCTTTTTGTCTGCTTGCCCTCATCTCCATAATATAAAACTAAATTCCACAGCAAACGATTTTTTAACCATGGTTTTTGTTTGGCTATATTCCAAATCAATTGACATAGTTTTAAATTATTATCAGATTTAAAATAAACTAAATAAAGCCATTCTAAATTAGTGATTTTATCTATTTGATTGTTTTCAATATCTTTTGATATTTCCTCAAATGTTCGAGGTTTAATGGGATTTGTAATTGGTGGTATAATAGGTCGTGGAGGTTCTTGTTTGCCTAGAAACTCTGAAAATTCTAGGAGTTGAGAAGGTTTTAAGGGAGAGAAATCAGGTAAATGTAAACTGGAAAAAATCATGATTGTAACTCCTAAAATTTGATTTAGTCTTTGTAGGGGCAATCCCCCCGTGGTTGCCCCAATCCGTGAAACGCTTGCTATAGTTATTTACTTTGATTGAGATTTTGATGATTTTAAAAACTGATCCCAATCAATTTGTTTAAGTTGGAAGCGAAAGACAACCCTGCGATCGCGTGGGTCATCAATTTTTTGATTAGCTTCTACTTCTCCCCGTCCTGCGGCCATTAGTTTGGTTTTAAATTTAGATTTAGTTTCAAAGGTAAATCCTTTTGAGAAGATATAGTTATAAACAGATAACGAACGTTTTAAGCTCAAATCCATATTATATTGATCATCTCCTAGAGAACTTGTTTGACCCTCAACGATAACGCGAGTTACGGAGTCTTCAAAAGCAGGGTTAGAAAAAATAACCTTACTATATTGCGGAATAAATTCTCGCAAAAACTTTTTGCCTTCCGGTTTTAATTCTGCACTACCTTTATCAAAAAGAATCGCATCAGGAATACTCACATCTCCTGTTTTTTGATCAATTTCAATGATCTTTCCTTGTGGTAATCCTTCTAAGACTGCAATTAATTGTTGAGGAAGTTCACTCACTCGATCTTGAACTTGTTTGAGTTGCACCATTACCGTAATAAATAATAGGGCAAAAAACATTAATAACCCCGACATTAAATCCCCGATGGAAAGATAAACTCCAGAATCTTGTTCTTCCTGAAGTTCTGTTTCTAATTCTAATTCTGATAAATCACTCATGATTAATTTTTCTCCGTAGTATTTCTAAGATCGTTAGTAGCAGAAACCAGATATTCAGCCACACCCATAAATTGATGGGAAGTAGAGTTCAATTGTTGACAAATAGTAGCCGTTGCTGTATCAAAATCCTGAATGCGGTTACTATAAACTTCATGCGCTTGTTGGAGATAACCTGCTAACTGTTGATTTCCAGCTTGTAAAGTGGCATTAAATTGAGTAGCCATATTTTGATATTGAGTAGCCATATTTTGATATTGACCTGAAACTTGATTCGCTTCATCCCCAATTGTTCGGGCTAATTCTTGTAACTGTCCGAGACGTTCACTGGAGGTTAAACCCAATGTATTTGATAATTTAGAAACATCTTTAACGGTTTCCTTAATTGTGTTCATGCTGGTTTGAATTTCTTCGCTCATGTGTTGGGAATCTTCTATAAAAACGGTTTTCAAAGAGTTGACAACCTGCGCTAAACCGTCCCGTTGTTCTCCCAAAGTTTCCTGTAACAGTTGATTTTGTTCAGTAAAGAAAGTGTTCAGAGACTCTTGATATTCATTACGGAATTTTTTCAATTCTTCCTCAAAATCAATGCGAATTCCTTTAAAGGTATCGGCGGCTTTTTCCGCACTTAATTCAAAAGCTTGACGCTGGGCTTCCATTCCTTCAATACTGGTATTAACCGCCCGTTCAATTTCAAGAGAAACTTTCTGCATCACACCTTCTGTATCCGTGCGAAATTGTCCTAAAATCTCCTGCAAATTAACAGCAAAGTCTTTAAGTTCTACTAATGTAGTTTTCTGGAATTCCTGAATAGTAGAAATAGCACTCGATAAACTTTCTGTAATTCCTCCTAAAGATGCTCTTAACTCTCGCACGGCTAATGATGCTTCCTTGCTTAAGGCTGCACTTTCATCTAACCGCTTGACAACAGGTTCAATTAACTGGGTTTCCATTTGATGAATTAAGGTTTCTACCGTTTGACCTTGTTGTTTAATTAAGGTTTCTACCGTTTGACCTTGACTTTCTTGTGTTATCCGTAGTTGTTGTAACTCCTGATATAATTCCTGATACAAAGGTTTTATATCTTGCTGAACAACTACTCTAAAACATTTGCCAGTTGCTTGACCAATTTGATCAGCACTAAGGTTACTAATACCTTTTAAACTATTAGCAACATTTTTCAATGATTCTACCAATTCTTGTTGATTAGATTGTTGATTACCCACACGAGAAAGAAGTCTAACAGTAGTTTCTAAAATCGCAATTTCTCTGAGTTGACTTCTTAAATCATCCCGTCGTTGTTCCCGTCCCCATTTCCCCAAAGCCAGAAATAACATAAAAAAGCTAGAAGTTCCTAAACCGAATAGGGAAGTAACAAAAGCTAACTTCATTCCTTCCATCAGTTCTGCACTAGCTTTGAGTAGGTTATCTGCTTCTGAAATATTATCAAGATTAATATTTTGCAGTCCTAAATAAATCCCCGCAAAGGTTCCTAAAACCCCCAATGCGGTTAATAAAGTGGGTGCAAAATAAACAGGGCCGCGGGGTACAGGTTGGGATAGAATAGAGGGGGCTGATAAAATGATAAATTTTTGTCTATCATTTTCATCTTTGATGAGTTGTTCACTTTGAATTAAAAAGTGTCTTTGTAGCCATTGTCTAATCTTTTTATTGGTTGGTAAATCCAATTTTTCTTCTAGTTTATTATTGTTCTTCAAGAATTTAATCCCATCTTGAGTATCCTGGAAGTTCGTAAAATATTTAAGAATAGAAAGAATTTCTAATACGAAAGCTATTACAGCGAATACAATAATAACCCAAATAAAATAATCACTAACTGGATCACCTGAATTTAAACTTTTTCTAAACCATTCCCACATTGCTAATTCTCCTAGTATTCAAGTCAGTTAATTTTGGGTAAATCTTTTAATCTCAGACTCAGATAAAAATTCCTGAGCAACTCGCACAGGAAGGTGAGCCGCATCGGTAACACCATTAACAGGTTTTCGCAGAATTAAGCCATAAAGGGGTTCTCCTGTTTCAGCATCGTTATCAACTTCTAAAGAAGGTTCTAGTGCTTGTTCATCTATTTTGAGGTAGACTTTTTCCGGTGCATAATTGTGTAAAAGTCTAACTTGCGATCGCGTTTTTAAATTACGCAAAGAAACTGTTAAACCCGCAGAATTTCCAAACATAAACCGGGCTTCTTTCCAAGCATGATTGATAGCTACAATTTCTGCAAGAAGCTGTTCTAAGCTAGGTCGCAATAAAAAATTATCTGGGAGAGAAGACATTTTTAATATCGGTGATACTCCTATAAACATTGCTATCTATGAATCTGAGATTGATAATAATTCATAATTCCAGATTTGTAAATCAGTGGTATTACGGAACTTTAATGTTTTTTTGGTTACATACCCTAACGAATAGTTTTTGTTTCTGCGGGTATAACATCTTGTATCGGTTCAAATCCGACATAATCAAGAATATAACGTGATCCATCTTGCAGTTCAAAAACATCTCCTGTTGTCACATTCCGAGGGTGAGAACGTCCAGGGGGAGATTGTAATACTTTAATTTGAGGATGTGACCAATTATTGATTAAGCTAGTTAGAATATAAGCTTCATTTAAACTTCGAGCTTGAACATCAGCAACATAAACTAAATTCTGCTGATTAATTAGTTCTATGGGTTGTACTCGATTCAGTTTCTATTTCACCTTCTGCTTGAAATTTTTTCAGCTTTTCAACTGTTTTAGGTTCAGAAAATTTAGCAACTTCTTCACCATTATCTAAGGTTACAATATCTTGGGGAATCGGCGATCCTAATCTTTGACTTGTATAAACATACCATTGAGGATTTTGTAAAACTTTAATCGTGGTGATCTCTTTTCCAGGGATCTCCCCCTCTTGCATTGCATTGGTTGAATTGCGATTACATCCTTGAATTAGTAGTAGAGTCACGGTCAAACAAGCTGCTAGAGCCGATTTTAACTGGAATTTCATGATTATCCCTGCCTTTAACATCAATGTTTTGAATTTAGCTTTAATCATCTATTGCTACCCGATAACAAAATTACGCAAATTCTCAAAAAAAATTTTTATTCATTCTAATTTAGAGGTAATCACCTCAATCGGACGCAATAGCTTATTATCAACTCGAAATCCTTGACGAACAACTTTTGTAATGGTTTGAGGCGACCGATATTGAATAGTTTTGGGATAAGAGTTTTTTTGTTAGAGAGTGATCGCCCTGGATTAAGCCCAAGCCGTGTAATAAATTTGACAAAAATTCAAAAATTGATTAGGCTAATTACTTAGCCCCTTAACCTAAAAAAAGCTTAATGCCAACAACCTTACACAAGTTGAACAGCAAGCAAAATAAGACACTTGAGGCAATCTTCAAAAATCCTGTCCCGGTGAGTATCGTCTGGACTGAGGTAGAAAGACTGCTTCAAGCGTTAGGAGGTCAAATCCAGCCTGGAGGAGGTTCACGGGTTAGCGTAGTGCTTAATGATACTGTAGGACACTTTCATAAACCCCACCCTAGAAAGGAGACAGATAAGGGCGCTGTGGTGGCTGTACGCAAATTCTTAAAAAATGCAGGCATTCAGCCATGATTACCTAAAGTAAGATAGGGGGGTGGGGTTATCCGTCCCCCACTTTTATCTAAAAGAAAGTAAAACATTGAGAAGTGGCATCGAGTTTGGGGCAAACCATTCAAGAAGTTTAGGGGTAAAATGATGATTTTATTTAATCATAAAGGTTATGTGGGTTACGCTGAATTTGATGAAGAAGCAGGTATTTTTTCAGGTCAGGTGATTAATATTAGCCGAGATGTTGTGACTTTTTGGGGAGAAACCGTTGAGGAAAGCCAAAAAGAATTTATTATCTCTGTTGATGGTTACTTAGAGTTTTGTCAACAGCAAAATAGTTTACCAGAACCGCCAAACAACAATCAAAATCAGGAATTCCAATTAAATTAAATGATGTAATTTAATTTAATTGCAATCGAAGTTAATTAGCAAGCTGTTCATCAAACCTTCTGAACGTTGTTCTGCACCCTTTATTTCTACTCTGTTCAGAAGATCAATGAGGCAAATCAGTTTTGTGCATTTTTACTCAAATTCAGGATCATTTTTAGTACCCTTGGTTTTTGTCTCTCAATTAACTTTAGGTAATTCTTTAACAGCTTTCATAAATGGGGCTTCCAAACCCTCTGGCAAATTATGAAAGTTTAAACCCATTGTCTGGAAAAAATCTTTGGTGAAAGCTACAGAATACTTAATTGTCCAAAAAGCACAACCGTATCCTAAGCACCGCTCTGGAAAAAAAGAATTACTTGGGCTAGTTAAGAAAGGGTTTAATTGTATTTTTTTGTCTTTATCCAGAAATTTTTCTAATTTGTCCTCCCAGGTTTTTTTGTTATTGTTAGTGGGATCTTCATTTTCTTCTTCAATCTCTATGATCTTTTGATGATAATGGACAATCTCATTGCGTAATGGAATTAAGTATTGAACTGATTGATAAGGTTCTTTTCCTTTATCAAACTGTTTGTCTGCTAAAATTAAAGCAATTTCGTACTTATCAAGTATAGAATTTTTTTCTATGTGTTCCCACATATCCTTCATTCTATCAGGTGTACCGTTTGGTAAATGTTCGACTTTAACCTCCTTAGAGCGATTTGCTACATCAAAAAATAGTTCATTGATTGTAGCTTCCAGATAAGATACAGCAGTTATTATAGAGCCTATTGAATAAGCACTATGTTTTTGAATTATTTCATCGTTAAGATCTTTGCCAGTGTATTCTTTCTCAAGATCATAGGTTGATTTGGCAAAAAAACAAGCTGCCTGAATGTGAGTAAGAGATAAGAAGATTTTTTGTTCAGCCATATTGTTGTTTTATCCTCAATTCACACTATTAAAAACAGGGTTGAAAAAACCAGAGTCAATGAATCACCGGCATGAGCATTGAACCAAAACTAGCATAACATTTATTTAGATGCTGTGCTAGACAGTAAATAAATTTTCGCTTGGTGTATCTTTACGAAATGCAAATTTGCAGCTTTGTCCTGAATCAAACTTAATCTGAACAATAGTTGCTGTTTGATCTTTACTCAATAGAGATTGTTGATCTATGGTAGTAATAACTCCAGTCCCAAGACGACGATGAACTACTCGCAGATCAGGTTCTACTATTTTACGCGAAAGTGGTTTTCCTAACTTGATTCCAAGTGTTCCAGAACGGATTTTTAGAGAGTCAGGTTCACCAACTGCAATACTGGCTAAGTGTTCACCAAGACGGATTAAAAAAGAATTGTCTTGAACTTGCAATCGCCATTTTTCAGGAATTGCATTTAACCCAAAAGCTGCACCGCCTAAACCACCAACAAAAGCAGCAATAGAATCTGTATCACTTCCAATCATGTTAGCAGCGATAATAATATTGTCTGAAGTAGCTTCGGGTTGATAGGCAAATAAATAAATCCCCGCGATCGCAGTCGCCAGTCCAGAACCTTTTGTTTTATAATCAAAACATCCTAATTGTCTTAATACACTTTCTGGTTTTTCTTTGTCTCGTAATGCTTTCCAAACAAGCCGTAACTGTTCGATAGCCTCTTGCTTGGTGTTAGCAAAAACCTGATCAAAAGTCTCTAATCTTCCCTTATTCCATTCTGATAACCAAGTTTTTAAGCCAGAGATTTGTGGAATTTCTAACTCTTTGACCCAGTTACCCAGAGTTTCAATAAATTCTTGACCGTTGATAGGTTCAGACTCCTGTAAAACGGTGTATAACGCATAGCCATATAGGATCGCGCCGATGATCGCTCTCGGATGTCCATGACTAATAATTGAGTTACGCCAAATGTCAGCCTCTGCCTGCGTCCAACGTCCCGCATTGGCTAAAACATGAGGTGATATCCGCATCGCTGCTCCATTCGCACCCCCATCGCGGTAGTCCATTGTTTCCCTCTTTCATTTTTCGGCTGAAAAAGTTACTATTCCAATCTGCTGATTTACGCTGTATTTTTTGTGCCGCTTCTTTAACAGTGCCACCTGCACCCCGCGCATACTCTAACCACAGAGGATATTCCAGATCACAAAAACTACGATAGTCAAAGCACCCATTGGGTGAAATACAAGCGGCTGTGCAAATTGTTAACTGCGTATCATCGGAATAGTCTCCGGCTTCAATATAATCTTCATATCCTTGAAAACGTCCACCGACTTGTTTACTCCAAGACTGATATTCAGTAACCCGATCAACTTTCATTTTGCGTTTGAGATCATCTGGTGATCTAATAAATTCAGTCATCCATCCCAGTGCATCCCCCGCCGCCGCCGCAAGTAAAGATCCAGCTATGCGATCCGATAGAAATTTGAAATCCATTGATATTTTTTCTCCTAACATAGATTCTGGGCTTCAAAAAATTGTTATACTTCTTTACAATACCAATCAGAACAATAATTAAACAGAGATCGATTCATTTGAATTTTACCTTGCCATCCTGCATTTCTTACCTTAGTTTCATCTGATGATGAACGCACTATAATTTCTGTTATATCTTCCAAGGGTATACCATCCTGGATCAAAACTTCAGCTTGAATGCAGGTTGGGAGATTTTTGGGTTTACCATCTCGATTCTGTATCCCTTTTTTATCTGTTACGCTTTCAGCAAAAAGGCTTTGCAATTTCCTAAACCCCTGCCCAATATGGCGACCTACATCAGTAGCTGCATTAAATTGGCAAAATTTAGTTCCTTCCTTCCAGAGATAATCTGGTTTAATGTGAAATATAATTACTGTTTCACCAGATTTATGCACTAGAGAATATAGCATCTGAAAATTATAATAGGTTAAACTACAGTTAACATAGTTTTTATATTGAATTCCTTCAGGCGTTTGGCCATCAAAAGGCTCAGTTTCAATTTGATATTTATGAAGTTTATCAAGAGATAGTATACCTCCATGCTCACAAATATTTTTTAGATTTTTAAGTCGGGTTAAATGTACTATCCGTTCAATCTGACGTTCTACTACAAATGCACGAATCTGATCAGCATCGAAAGTATCTACTCTTTTTTCCACATTTTCAATTATAGGAAGCTTATCAGTTGTTATTTCCCATTTGAATAACTCTTGGTAAAGATCATCAGAGATCTCAACGGGAGGAATATCAAGTAATATAGTCTTTTTGGCATCCTTTAGAAACGATAAAAATTTTATAAATTCTGATGAAATTTTAGGACGAATATCAGTAACTATATTTTTTTGTTGCTTTTCAGATAAACTTGAAATTAATGGTTCTAAACTCAAAAATAATAATTTTACTTTCTCTGAGTCGGAAAGAAGTTCAAAAATCGTTGGGTACTTTTTAAGGTTTTCTGGAATTAAGCATAATAGCTCTGAATGATCAGTTTTAGAAGAATTATTTAATATTTCACCGATTTCACTAATAAGTTGTTCTGGATTTGATGAATTACTGAGTTTAGAAACTAAAATTTTTATACGGTTTCTGGTTGGGGAGTAAAGACCAAATTCGATCATTAGATATAATATCTTCTGGAATAGTCTTCCAATGAAGATCGGTGTCAGGGAGATTTTGTAAACGGTTTATTAGCTCATTCCATAAAATATCTGAGTTGTAATTTTCATTGTTTTTGACTAAGCCAATTAATTTTTGAAGACTGATGTAATTAATTAATTCTTGACTAGCTATTAAGATATTGTCTGGAATCTCATCCGCAAAACTTCGTTGTGATAGAGTACATCCTCTGATTCCAGTAGAAGACTTAGTGAGAGTATTAAGTTTTTGCAAACAAAAATAAACCTTAAGTTGATCTGCATTAAAGCTGTTGAGGTAAAGTTTAAATACAGGATACCACAGTTTTACATCTTGACTAAGCGCACAAGCTTCAATAATCTCTGGATTAGTTTCTTGAGTTAGTAGAGTTAAATTAGTTGCATTATCCCTTAATTGATTATTTTTCAAATCTTTTTTTATATCGAAAACAACAGCAACGCCTTCTTTTAAATCTTCATTGGAACACGAAATTTGATTAATATGTACAAAAACTTCTGCCTTTCCTTTTGTCTGTTTTTCAAAAAAGGTTAACAAATCATCTCTTTGCAAAAGAGCACATCCAAAACCCTTGTCTTTTTGATACCAATCAATTATACCTACCTCTCTCAATAAGTTTAAATTTTTGATTTTATTATCTTGAATTTCAAAGCGAATAAATCTTCCTCTTTTAAGTTCATATTCTGAACATTTAATTTCTTGATGGTGTAACTTCCATCGACGTTCATCTTCTAATGTAAGTATTCTGTAATCTAAATCCTGATCTGATTTATCGAACCATTTAACTATACCTATTTCTACAAGCTTTGTCGTATCTGGGGCAATAGTATACATATTCAGCTATATTCCTCTATAAAAATTGGGGCTTTGACGAAAGCGTTTGAGTTAAAAAATTCACTGGGATCAGAATCGCCAAACAAAATTAGGCAAATTCTACAATAGACTTTATGTTGTTCATTGGCTAATTTAAGGGATTAAAGTTTATTCCGTAGGCTTTTAAATGCCAGTTTAGAATAAGTGAAAATTTTAAAACGATGAATGGGACGATTAAGGAAAAACCTTAATCCAGATCAATAGTTGCAACTTAGGGGGTATGGGAGAAATAACTGATGAGAGGACTATCAGTGATGTTTGGATTAAATTAATAGGTAGCGGAGAAATAGCAACTGAGAGTAGTAGATGATGAATTTCAGCTATACGCCAGTGGTGTGACTACAGAATTGCTTGGTTGCCATAATCGGGACATCACATTGATCATCAGTCCGCTCATATATTAAAGGTTATAACTTGTCTATGATTTTGTCAATCAGTGGTATTACCGAACTTTCGTTTCATATTGTTTTGAAGTTTCGGCTCAATTTACCCCCTCGTTAGTCGAGCTATTTCACTAAAATATGCTCTCTAAAACTCAGGGGTGATGCTGCTACCAGTCTGAATCTGATTCGTTTCCCTCCCACATCTCCCGTTCTGCATCTCTTTCTAGTGCTAGATCTGAGTTATTTTGTTCTCTGTAATCATCGTAACTATCCTGAGCATCTCGGTCGCTATCATATTCGTGGTCGTTGTTGTCGTAACCGTCCTCACCGGGGCCAAAATTATCGTAACGCATGGTCACCAATACCTCATAATCTTTTCTACAAAACTATTGCCACCTGCGAACAAAATTACGCAAATTTTCAAAAAACTTTTTTAGAGTATTGGGGGCGAGTTTCAGTCGAGTTGCTGTAATTAGGAAAAATATTGTTGAACCCGCACTTATAAACTTCTTTTATTCATCAATAACTTTTCCCCGCATGGTCTTCAAATGTGAGTGCTTGGTTTTACTATCCAGACGCCTTCTCTGGGAACTCCGAGTCGGTTTACTCGGTTTACGGGGTTTGGGAAGGGAAATCGCACTTTTAATTAGGTCTTGAAGTCGTTGTAAAGCTTCTTCTCGGTTCTGTTCTTGGCTGCGATGTTTCTGTGCTTTAATAATAATTACCCCCTCTTTACTAATACGCTGATCATTTAATGTTAATAGTCGCTGTTTATACTGTTCAGGTAATGAGGAAGCCGAGATATCAAAACGTAAATGAATCGCTGTTGCTACCTTATTTACATTTTGTCCTCCGGCTCCCTGAGAGCGAATTGCACTCATTTCAATTTCATGCTCTGGAAGGCTGAAAATATTAGAAATTTGTAACATAATTGATTAATAATTTTAGGAAAAAATAGCAAAATTAAACCCGGGAAGGAAGAATTGCTAAATCTGTTTTTGGATCGAATAAATGAATTTTTTCTGGTGTGAGGGCTAACCAAATTTTTTCGCCCTGTACGAACTCGGTTTCGGCGGGAATTCTGACTTGTAAGGAGAAAGAAAGATTATTGTCTCCGAATAGATGTACCCATAATAATGTTTCATGTCCTAATGCTTCCATTCGATCAACAATTACGGGTAAATTTTTAGTGGCTGGACAACTAACAATTAAGTGTTCCGGTCTAATTCCTAAGATTAATTTTTCTTCCTTCTGGCGAGGTAAAACCGTTTGCCAAATATCGGGTAAAGTTAAACGGAATTGAGCATGGGTAATTAATAAAGGAGCGATAAATTGAATCGGAATAAAATTCATGGGGGGAGAGCCAATAAACTCCGCTACAAAGCGATTATTAGGACGATTATAAAGTTCTAAAGGCGGAGCAACTTGTTGAATTATGCCTTGATTCATTACCGCAATTCTTGACCCCATAGTCATCGCTTCGACTTGATCATGGGTGACATAAATTGTGGTTGTGCCTAATTTTTTTTGTAATTCTACAATTTGGGCGCGGGTTTCGGTTCTTAATTTTGCGTCTAAATTGGAGAGGGGTTCATCCATTAAGAAAACCTGGGGATTTCTAGCCATGGCTCGACCTAATGCGACACGCTGTTTTTGCCCGCCGGATAATTGTTTGGGATATCGATTTAATAAGGATTCAATTTGTAATAATTTGGCAACGGTTAAGACTCTTTCGGCTACGGCTTTTTCTCGTTCTGAAAGATAGCGGAAGTTAGGAGGAAGCGATCGCGTTATTCTCACAATAGCATCTTCTAACCATAATGGAGCAAAGATTTGATAGTCTCCAATTGTCAGGGATAATTGTTGATTAGAACCTAAATTAGAGTCTTTTCTGGGAACAATTAAAGGCTGTTTAGGTTCTGTTTCTTGATAGGAACGTCGCAGCCCAAAGGCTAAGTTATCATAGACTTTTAAATGGGGATATAGGGCATAATTTTGAAACACCATGGCAATATCTCGCGCCTTGGGAGGTAATTCATTAACTAATTTATCCCCAATATAAATATTACCGCCAGTAATGGTTTCTAAGCCCGCAATTAATCGCAATAGGGTACTTTTTCCACAACCGGAAGGCCCGACTAATACCATGAATTCCCCATCATAGATATCCAGATGTATCCGCTTTAAAATGGCTTGACGGCTGGGGGTTGATTCTAGGAGTTTCCGATGAGTTTTTTTCCTCGGAGGCGGTTTGACGACGGGTGGGAAAACTTTTATAAATATTATCTAAAATAACTTCTGCCATTTTAATTTTACCTAATTTTCTTGATAGTATAGAATCGGGTTTTACTTTCTAGTTCCCCCCTTATTTAAGGGGGGTTAGGGGGGATCTAGGACTTGGGTTCAAATCAATAAATTGACTATTTTAGTGTAGGGGATAAATGTTACCGCTATCGATATCAACTTCAGCCCAAAACCCCTAATTACAGCCGAGATTAGATCCCCCTAAATCCCCCTTAACAAGGGGGACTTTAACTGTTAATTAAATACCCTAGGATTTGATCGAGATAATTTTTTCATCGGGTTTGAGTTTGAAAAGGCGATCGCCTGTACTATCTTTTGTGGATAGATGAATTTGATCCGTGGGCACATGAATAATGCGATTTTCACTGGTTAATAGATGGATCTGTTGGCGGGGTTTAGCCGGGGCAATTCCTACTAATATATCATTAGGAGATTTAAACTGGATCATGGAAATTCCGATTCCGCCTCGGTTACTTCCCCGAACTAATTCCATGGCAATTCGTTTCATATAACCCTGTTCTGTAACTAATAATAAACTTCCTTTAGGTGATAGGGTAACACATCCAATTAAATGCTCTTTTTGTCGTAGGCGAGTGGCTTGGGAACCCTGGGCGACCTTACCCATAGGAGGTAGTTGTTCATCATTAATATCAAATCGTAAGAGTCGCCCCCCCGATGTGGCTAAGACAACTTTTTCATCGGGTTTAGCCAGGGTAGCAAAACATAATTCATCGTCATCTTTTAGTTTAATAATGGTACTCCCTCGGTTGGTTAATTCCGCTAATTCTATTAAGGGTAAACGTTTAATTTTGCCCTGTTGAGTTAGGGTAATTAGATCGGTTTTATCGGGAAAAGCTGATAGGAGAAATTGAGCAATCATCAATTCTTGGGGATTAATTGATGTATCTTTATAAGCCGAAGGTGATAATAAAGTAATAATCGGTTTTCCCTTAGAACGATTGTTACCCACGGGAATATCAGCTACACTCAAGGGATAGGCTTTTCCCGTTTTCAACACCATTACTAGATTTTGACTGGTTTGAGTATTGTGGGTTTGGGTGATAAAATCATCGGTTTCCTCAACATTAATAGTGGTTTTATTTTCAGTTTGATTCCGTTTAGAATCTGCGGTTTTGGGAGATACTCGCCGAATATAACCGCGATGGGTAATTTCAATTACGGTTTCTTCATCCACCGGGGGTAAGGGTTGTAATACATCGGGAGGGGATGTGAGTTTCTAAGATCTTTTCTTTGGATGTTTTAGCGGTTTTATCGTCAGAGGTAATAGTAGTCTGACCCTGGGGATAAATAATTCGGGTGCGTCGTTGATCGCCATATTTTCGTTTCAGCGATCGCAATTCTTTTTTTAAGGATTTTAACAGTTCAGGACGTTCATCAAGTAACCGTCTTAATTGTTCAATATTATTGTTTAATTGGGTAAATTCTTCCTGTAATTTTTGCCTTTCCAACCCAGTTAACCTCCGCATCGGCATAGCTAAAATGGCATCGGATTGAATATCACTAAACCCTAATTGATTTTCCAAGGTTATTTTTGCTGTGGAACCATCGGGGGCATTTCTGAGAATTTCAATCAAACGATCTAAATTTTCTAATGCCATTAATAACCCTTCAACTAAATGACAGCGCCGTTCGGTGGCTTCTAATTCATGGCGATATTGACGGGTTAAAGTCTGTTCCCTAAATGTCAGAAATTCTTGGAGAATTTGTTTTAAACTTAATTGTCTGGGTTGTCCATTTACGATCGCTAAAAAAATCGCCCCAAACTTGGTCATCAATTCCGTTTGCTGATAGAGATGATGTAACACCACTTCAGGAGAAAATTCCCGTTTTAATTCAATTACGACTCGAATTCCGTCGCGATCGCTTTCATCTCGGATATCAGAAATTCCATCTAATTTTCCCGCATTAACTAACCCGGCAATTTTTTCAATCCAAGCCGCTTTATTCACCTGAAATGGGAGTTCTGTGACAATAATTGCATTTTTTGTCCGACGTTTTTGGGCGGTGGGAACTTCTTCCATTTTTGCCACTCCCCGCACCACAATACTGCCTTTTCCGTGATGATAAGCTTCCGCAATTCCTTCGGTGCTAATAATTTCTCCCCCGGTGGGAAAATCCGGCCCGGGAATCAATTCGATTAATTTTTGTTCAGATAATTCAGGTTGATCAATTAAGGCAATTAGTCCATCGACGACTTCCCCTAAATTATGGGGCGGAATATTCGTCGCCATTCCCACCGCAATTCCCGAAGATCCATTTAACAATAAAAACGGCAGTTGGGCGGGTAAAACCGTGGGTTCCTGTTGAGAATTATCGAAATTACTAATAAAATTAACTGTAGCTTCCCCCACCTGGGAAAGTAACCCCTCATGGCCCACCGCCGCTAAACGGGTTTCGGTGTAACGCATCGCCGCCGGGGGGTCATTATCCACAGACCCAAAATTTCCATGACCTGCTAACAACGGATACCGACTAGAAAATTCCTGAACCAATCTGACTAAAGCATCATAAACCGATTGATCGCCGTGGGGGTGATATTTACCCAGAAACATCCCCAACTACCCGGGCACATTTGCGGTAGGGACGGTCGGGAGTTAACCCCAATTCGTGCATCGCATATAAAATCCGACGATGTACAGGTTTGAGTCCATCGCGAACATCGGGCAAAGCTCGGCCAACAATCACACTCATGGCATATTCGAGGTACGATTGTTGCATCTCGGTGTGAAGCGATGTGGTGATCACTTGCCCAGAAAAGAGGTTTAACTGTTTAGCCATGAGTTTATTTAAGTCTACAGCGATAGGGTTCTTACAGTTATCAGTCAACAGTAATCAATAATCAGTGTAAGAGTTATATAGACTTTTTGCCGTCAATATCTGTACTGATAACTGATTACTGTATGGCGTGGTATGATGACTTTTCGGTACTGGAGAGTGAAAAATAGAAATATTAGGTGGTTCCATTTGAACAGTATATCGGTTGGGAGACTTAAATGAAGACCGTTCTGATTGTAGAAGACGATCAGGTTAATGCTCGTGTTTTTTCAAAAATATTGACAAAACGGGGTGGATTAGCCGTTAAACACACGGAAAACGTGGAAGAAGTGCTCGACATTGCTCGCACTGGGGAGGCAGACTTGATTTTGATGGATGTTTCCCTAGCCCGCAGTGTCTATCAAGGGAAACCAGTGGATGGAATTAAAATTACCCAACTCCTCAAAGCTGATCCCACAACCGCGAAACTGCCGATTATTTTAGTAACGGCCCATGCCATGGCTGGAGATCGGGAGGATTTTCTCAAGCAAAGTGGAGCCGATGATTACATCTCTAAACCCGTTATTGATCATCAAAATTTCGTGGATAAGATTAAATCCTTGCTATCACCCGACGAGGAGTAGGCCGCAATAGGGGAACTGGAATCAATCTTTTTTTCCAGTACCTACTGCTTTGTACTCTTAAGAGGTAGGGATGATCCTAATCTTGATACTAGGGACTAGGGGAGGGAGGTTGGGTATCTTTAACTTCAACTAGCACTTTTTGGATTTGAGGATTAGCTAGAAATTTTTGGGTATCATTGATTAGGCGATCGCCCCAAAGATTTTCTTTCAGATAATCAAATTCGGCATAACGGCCATCAAGACGTAAAGCCGTTTCTCCTAAAGATAGGGCTTCTTGGGCTTCTCCTTTCGTGTACAGACCAACGGCTAAGGCTAATAGGGGTTCGGCGGCTTTGGGATCGATCTTAATCGCCTGTCTCCATTTGCTGATGGCGGTATCGATTTCTCCCTGTTCATACTTGACCAAGCCCACATTATTAATGGCTGGCCAAAGACTACTTTCTTGGGCAAAGGCTTTCTCGTATTGTAGAACTGCCTGATCTAACCGCCCCAACTTATAATAGGCATTGCCCAAATCAAATAACGCCCCCGGAAACCTTGGGGTCAATTTTCAAAGCAGCTTCTAGGAATTGAACGGATTTTTGATAGTCCCCTTTTTTGAAGTAGGCTTCTCCCAAAATAAACTGAATCCCCGGGTCTTTGGGTTCTAAGGTTTTGGCTTTTTGTAAAGACTCAATCCCTTTATCGAGTTCATCTAATTGCAGATATAAACTACCTAATAGGGCCCAAGCTTGATAACTGTCCGGTGCCAGTTGAGTTGCGAGTTCTGCCCGGGGTAAAGCTAATTGATACTGTTGAAATCGCGTTAACTGAGCCGCTTCTTCGAGCAACCCGAATCCAGTTTGTTTAAGTTGTTCTGAGTCTAGGGGGGGAGTATAGGGAACCAGGGCTTGTCCCCTCGCTGATTGAGCGACATTGTTCCAGAAACTCAGGGTGAGGATCACGGACAGAATCAAAGTTCGATTTCGCACAGTAAGAGTTAACCTAAATTTTTTAATATTTTGCGAGTTCTATTAATCATACACGAACTTGGGTCAGTGGGTTAAAGAAAGGGTAATAAAATCTCAAATTCCGTACCCATTCCCGGCTGCGATCGCAATTTTAATTGTCCCCCATGTTTGGCAGTGACAATATGATAACTCAGGGATAAACTGGTTTCTTTTTCCGTGCGTTTTAGATTGGAAAATGAATCTAGGATTTGTTGTTGTTCTTGGGGAGACAATCCCGGGCCATTATCGGCAATAGAAATTGAAACCCAACGTTCGGGAGTATTCAGGTTATTAACTGGAGATGAGTCTAAACTGATCATCGCCGTTGTAATCACAATTTGCGGAGTCTTGACCGACTCTAAATTTGGGGAAATACTATATTCATCGACCCAATCTTGTCTTACCAATTGATTGAGTAAAGCATCAAAACCATGGATCAAAATGTTGATAAATACTTGACTCAACTGTCCGACATAACAAGTGACTGGAGGTAAATGACCGTAATTTTTCACTACGTTAATTTCTCGGTTAATCCGGCTTTTCATTAACAGTAAAATACTATCTAAATGACTGTGTAAATCTGCGGGTTTGGGATGAATTTCATCAATATGACAAAAGTTTTGTAAACTGGTTGCTAATTTACTTAACCGTTCCGTACCACTTTTGATACTTGATATAATTCGAGGAAAATCTTGGCGGAGGAAGTCAAATTCTATTTCTTCCTTCAGGTCTTCAATGGCTGGCAATTTTTGGGGATAATGAGATTCATAGGCATCTAAAAGTTCAATCAAACTATCACTATAGGTAATTAAATAGGTTAAATTGCCCCAAATAAATCCCACCGGATCTAAAATTTCATGGGCAACGCCATCTACTAATCTTCCTAAACTCGCCATTTTTTCACTTTGTAACAGTTGAACTTGAGTTCTTTCATAGCGAACTTGAGTTTCAATTCCTCGAATTTGCCAATAGGCAAGATTCAATTCATGGCTGTTTAACAGACGATAGGAAACCATCCAAGGATAATCCTGAGAAGCCGGCCAATTTCCCTGTACCACAATCGGATCTATATATCCAGGGGCTGTTCGCCTCAAGGACTGTTGAGTTGCTGTGAGAATTGTGGTTTGTGCAGGTAATACTAATACCGGAGTTCTAACATAACTATAAAGCACATCTAGGGATTGATCTAAAAACAATTCTAACCCCTGGGGACGGAGAAAAAATTCTAGGAGATCTCGCCGAGAAATTATGCCTAAAAATTCAGAATTAGAGTTTTCTTTTTGGTCTACAATAACCACTCCCGGGAGTAAGGGATGTCTTTCAAACTGTTGTACAAGAGTGCGCACGCCGGAACTCAAAACCACTTGAAAATCGTATAGGGGTAAATCTTCTAGGGTGGAGTCTAAACTTAAATCTCCTCCGGTTTGACTTTCCCATAAATAGGGTACAGATAGGCTCGTCAAGGTACTTTCTCGTAGAATTAATTACACAGCATCTTATAGCCCAGACTAACATTAAGTGGTCAAAAATTCATCAAAAATTAGTTAATTTTAATTACCAGTGGGGGTTATCTTGCAATAACGCTTTAGCCGCACCCGCATCTAAAGGACGGGCGAAGAAATAACCCTGTCCTTCCTCACAGCCTAAATTTTTCAGCAGGGACAACTGTTTCTGCGGTTTCTACCCCTTCGGCGGTAACGGTCATATTTAGATGATGGCCGAGGGTAATAATAGCTTGAATAATTTCCAAATTTTGACGAGTTTCACTAATTCGTTGAATAAAAGATCGATCAATTTTTAAATTATGTAAGGGAAATCGATGTAAATAACTTAGGGATGAATACCCCGTGCCAAAATCATCAATACTTAACTGAATATCTCGGTCTCTGAGTTGTTGTAAAAGTTCGGCGCCTGATTCGGGATGTTCCATGATGGCACTTTCGGTAATTTCCAATTTCAAATAACTGCTATTTAACTGGGTTTGCAAAATAATTTTATCAATATTTTGGATTAAATTAAGTTGAGAAAACTGTTTCACAGATAAATTAACACTCATTTTAATTTTATGTTTAGATAAACCCTGATCTTGCCAGGTTTTCAACTGCTGACAGGCTTCTTTTAAAACCCATAAACCGATGGGAACAATTAATCCAGTTTCTTCGGCTGCGGGAATAAAATCTCCGGGGGATATTAGACCTTTTTTACCATGATGCCACCTTAATAATGCTTCAAATCCGTTAATTCTTCCCGTGGCTAAGGAGATAATTGGTTGATAATATAAGATAAATTCTTGACGGTGTAATGCCAATCTTAAATCTGTTTCTAATTCCAAACGTTGTTGGGCATGAAGGTGCATTTGGGTATCAAAAATTTGATATCGAGCCTTTCCTTTGGCTTTGGCTTGATACATGGCAATATCCGCATCTCTTAGAAGATGTTCCGGTTCTTGATAGGTTTTATTCCCCACCACAATCCCAATACTGGCATTAATAAATAATTCCTGTTCCTCAAATTGAAACGGCCAACTCATGGAGGTTTGGATTTTTTGAGCTAAACGACTAGCATCATCAATATCTTGAATATTTTCTAATAAAATAGTAAACTCATCCCCCCCAAACCTAGCTAACATATCCGTAGAGGATAAATGGGTTTTCAGGCGGCGGGCGATCGCAATTAATAGCCGATCTCCGGCAAAATGTCCCAGGGAATCATTCACCACTTTAAACCGATCGCAATCCAAAAATAAAACTCCAAATTGATAATTAGGTTCCCGTTGGGTGCGTTGTAATGCCTGGATCAGTCGATTCATAAACAGAAACCCGATTGGGCAAATTGGTGAGGGCATCATGGGATGCAATATGTAGTAATCGGGTTTGGGTTTTCTGATGTTCTGTAATTTCTTTTTCTAGCTTGTAATTCAAGCCTTTTAATTGGGCATTGACAATTTCTAATTCTACCGTCCGAGATTGGACTCGCTGTTCTAATTTCTCATTCAGTTGTCGAACTTCAGCCCGGGCAAATTGTAAGGCTATTTGATTCTCAATCCGCGCTACTACTTCTTCAAATTGAAAGGGTTTAGTAATATAATCCACCCCGCCCACTTGAAAGGCTTTGACTTTATCAATCACTTCATTCAAAGCACTTAAAAAAATCACCGGGATATCACGGGTTTGTTCATTTGCCTTCAGGAATTGACACACGGCATAACCGTCCATATCGGTCATTTTGATATCTAATAAAATCAAATCCGGTGGCAGAGTTTGTACGGCCATAATTGCCATTTGTCCATTCATTACCCCCCGAACTTTATATCCCATTTGGATTAAAGTATTCGATAACAGACGTAGATTTTCTAGGGTGTCATCTACAATTAAAATATCGGCTTTAAAAGATCGATTGAAAGAATGATTCATTGCTGGGTCGCTTTATGAGCTAAATCCATTATCTGATCAAAAGAAAAATTATTCACTAATAGGATGAGAGATTCTGCGACCGGGCTATGGGATACGGGAATTTGCTGCACCAGTTGTAAAATTTGTTCGCCATCGGCGGCAGAGGCACTGTAGCGCAATGCTACTAACCATTCAGGGGACATTACGGTTAACGCATCCGAGGTAATCGGTGAGCTTGACGGGGGTGCTAAGGGTTCTAATCTGGGAAGATCAGGTGTGTATAAATATCGTACCCCTAAATATTGGGCAATTTTTTCTAATAGGGCATCTTCTCGGAAGGGTTTTTTGACAAAATCATCGCATCCCACTGATAAAACTATAGCTCGTTCTTCTTCAAAAACACTAGCAGTTAAGGCAATAATCACCGTCGCTTGACCTTTTAAATGGGATTTAATTTGTTTTGTGGCTTCGTAACCATCCATAACTGGCATCCGCATATCCATCAAGATTAAATGGGGTTGCCATTCATTCCAGACTTTTAATGCTTCTTGACCATTTTCAGCCTCAGCCACCTCAAATCCCAGAGGAGATAACAGTTTAACTAATAATTGGCGATTGGTCAATCGGTCATCTACCACTAAAATTCGGAATTGGGGTTGATTTTCGGCTAAACCAATAATTCGTTTTTGAGTCTGAAGTTCTTGAATATCCTCGACTTTAGCCTGATTAACTTGAAGATGAAATTTAAAAATTGTTCCTTGATTTAGGATACTATTAACTTGAATATTGCCGCCCATTAACTGGATAAATTTTTGACTAATAGCTAATCCCAACCCGCTTCCCTGTTGCGATTGACGTCCGGTTTCCGTTTGGCTAAATGCTTCAAAAACTTGATGGATCTCATCGGGGGCAATGCCATAGCCAGTATCTTCAACCTCAAATTCAAGGGTTAGTTTGGGTTCGATATCCTCAAAGTTTTGATCGGATTGAGGCTGAATTTTTGCTCTTAATATTACCTTTCCTTTGCCAGTAAATTTAATTCCATTTGATAATAAATTGATCAGGATTTGGCGAAACTTACTTTCATCGGTTTTAATATATTGAGGCAAGCTAGGATCTAATTCAAAAATTAGCTGTATTCCTTTAGATTGTGCTTTTAATTCAAACATTTGTTCTAAGGTGGTGAAACAGGAATAAAGATTAAAACAACTCAGATTCATCTGGGTTTTTCCCGATTCAATTTTGGTTAAATCTAAAATTTCATTAATTAATTTAAGTAAATGTTCTCCAGAAACGATTGACAATTTCCAGATTTTCTGAAAGTTGGGCATCACCGTTATACTGACGGAGCATTAATTGGGTAAACCCTAAAATTGCGTGTAAGGGGGTTCTTAATTCATGACTCATATTAGCTAAAAATAAGCTTTTAGCACGATTGGCTAATTCTGCTGATTCCTTAGCTTGTTTCAATTCTAGGGTGCGTTCTTCAACGCGAATTTCTAGGGTTTCAAAGGATTCTTTAATTTCAGATACCATTTGATTAAAAGATTGAGATAAAACCTCTAATTCATCAATGGCATAAACTTCATTTTTGGGGAGGATTTCTTCTAATTTTCCTTGGGCAATTTTTTGAGAGTCTTGATTCAGTTTTAGAATTGGTTTCATAATCCATCGGGCGGTTAAAATCACCAAGATTACGGATAAACCCAAGGCTAAAAAGCAAAGAATAATTGTCTTTTTTTGATTGTTTTGGATCTTTTCCATGAAATCAGATTCAGGAACCACCACTACAATTAACCAATCTAAACCTCTGGGGTCGGAATAGGGAACAATTTGGATCAGTTGTCTTTGATTATTATAAATAAAATCGAGTTGTTGTTTGGTGGTGATATTATGAAATTGTTCAAAACGGTTCGATAAAAAAATAGCAGTTTTTTGTAATATTTTATCGGAACTTTCAATCGCTTTAATTCTTTGATTTTTACCCTGTTTATCCACTAAAAATGATTGATTTAAACTAGAACTAGCTACAATTAGACCAGAACGTTCAATAATAAAGGTTTGTCCTGATTTCCCGACTTCTATACTTTTTAAAAAGTCACTGACTTGTTTCAGAAATAAGTGACTAGCTAATACTCCTAACAATTTTCCCTGATTATCCTTAACCACAACACTCGCAGATAATACCATTTCAGGATAGGCATGATAAGTAAAAATTGGACTCCAAATGGATTTATCTGTTTGCAAAGCCGCCTTATACCAAGGTCGCTCTCTAACAGGAAAATTAGCGGTTTCTTGGACTAATTTTTGAGGATTTCCTTGAGTATCTAATTCATAGAATTGAATGCTTCCCTGGGTCGATGGATCAGATTTCATCATCAGTAAACCCGAATGATTAAATCTTCCCACTCCGATAAATTCATTTTTTTCACTTCCAAATAAAATAAAATTTATAGTTTTAAAGGATTGTACTTGTAACCAGAAATGATATTTCAGACTTTGGATATTATTGATATCAATATAACCGTATTTAAGCGCATCTAAATTTAGTTGATTAATTAAATGGGGAACTTCTAAAAATTGATACAATCTTTGTTCAATTCGGTTAGAAATTTCATTTCTGAGTTGATAAGCAACATCTCTAACGGAGGTTTTACTGGTACTAAAAGACAACCAGAAAATCAGTCCGACAGTGCCGAATATTTGTAAAATAAAAGGAACAATCAGAACCCATCGTAGGGGAAATTTAATTAATAAGGGCTTCATAGGATGAGTACGTCATAAATCAAACTTTTTTTGTGAATTGCGATCGCGGTCAAATTGAATCAATAATATTTTATAGCGCTATGGGCTAGGCAACACTAAAACACCGGAATAGTAGATTACAAGGTTTAGTATTCTCCCAACCTGAATGGTTAGCACTATAACCTATTGACAAGGAGGTAGTAGACAGTTTCTCAAACTGTCCATGATGGTTGAGGGGTTTTGTGGCTCACAAGTAAAATAGGATTAACAATAACCCCCAAGGCGGTAACTATTATGAGCAACAAACAAATGTTGGCACAAAAAGATACTTCAGCTTGGATTCTTCAAGTTTGGCTATCTTTTATTCTGGCTGTATCTACAACTGCTGTTGGAATTGCTTACCTTCCTGTTGATATTTGGGTGAAGGGATTTATGGGTATGGGTTTAACTTTTTCGGTGGGGTCTTCCTTTACTTTAGCTAAAACTGTTCGAGATAATTATGAAGCGGACAAATTATTATCTAAAGTTGATCAAGCTAAGTTAGAAAAGTTATTAGCTGAATATAACCCGATGAAGTGATTTAGGAGGTTAATTAACCATTACAATATAATAGATTAAAAGTCGTCAGGCGCGACTTTTGACCCATTTTTGTAGGGGCGGGTTCGCCTTAATCCCAATGCACCCAACCCCAACCTTGATAAACCCGCCCCACCCACTATTCAAACTCCTTTTTTTGACTTATAGGTTTTAAATAAAGGGTTAAGAAAAAATTTAGAGTGATTTGATTCTTTTATTTTTTGGAAACTCATCCAAAATACTCAAAACTGGTAGAGGATATTCTTGATGAAAGATGGTCTGATTTAGTAGAGTGTGGACAAGAAAATGATCGTAATGCGATTATGGAGGTTATAGAAGAAGTGATCCAATACTTAACTGACATGATAAAGGAAATGAGGGCGAGTGGAGTTGATAGAATCAATAATGTTTAACAAAATAACAGTTGAATAATCTGCAATATCAATTTTTCTTATATTTGCTTGTCAGTCAGGCTTGGGACGGGTTTAGTAATATTGGGGTGAAGTGACAAAGCTCTGGGAGAACCCGCCCCTACAATTTTTTAAAAATTCGTAAAAATATGATGAGATGATGCCGATAGATTTACTGTTTGAATTTATTATATCAAAGATTAAAATAGGCAAAAGAAGAATATTCTCCTTTTGCCCAATACCAATTAAATGAATATAAAAAAAGGCAGTTTTAGCCCGCCAGAAATCAGTTATTCGGTTAAAGAATTATCTTGTTTCCGTTTTTGTTTCTGACGTTTCCGGTTAGCCAAACCCGCTTCCACAGGGAAACCAACCACAGGAATTACCTGATCTTGACGTTCTGCTTCCAAACGTTTCAGTTCAGCATAATTAACCCAATTAATACAATTAACCGGACAAGTATCAATGGCTTCCTGTATTAACGTGGATGTATCGCCATCCTGTCTAAATACCCGCGCTCGACCATAATCTTCCTGAATAAAAAAAGTATTACGAGCGACGTGGGAACAGTGTTTACACCCAATACAGGTGAGTTCATCCACATAAACCCCTTTTTGCTGCAATGCACCGCCGAGTTTCCGGTTCTAGTCCAGAACGTTCCGGTGCACTTCGCAAAAATCCGCCCAATTCCGGTTCTAGTCCAGAACGCTCGGAAACGGGATCACTTAGCGATACAGACCCATCAGACATTAGGCACTCCAACGTTGTAAAACTAAGCGGATGGAACCATCTTGATGATTTTGTTGTTCAGCAACTTGAAACCCTTGTTTGGTGGTTTCATTCACAACGGTGTGGTAAGCATAGCGTTGAGTGATTTTACTCAAAAACCGATCAACGGGAACTGCTTGTTGCCAAAATTGTAAATCAGCAACAAACTCATATTCTTGGCCATTCCAAGTAAAGCCCAGGTCATAACCATTGTCTTGTTCAATCACCACTTGAGCGGGACGGGTTTGACCTTGATAACCGCGCACCTCTTTGGGGCCAGCTTTCCAGTCAATGCCCAGATCACTTAAAGCAGTTTCTAATGAGGTCAGATTCCGAATTTGGGTTTTGATTTGGCTAAAGTGTGACATAGTTAGCTATTTTTAACGAGATTTTCAGTTAACTCAAAAACAGAATTTACCAATGGCTCGAACCGACTTGGGTTGTCGCGGTCTCGGACTGTTGTTGGGTACGGGCGTAATATTCAGAAGTGGTCTCCTGAGTTAGTACGATACCCAATTCGGCCTCGATAGCCGCGGTTACTTCCGCACAGGAAGACCCAACAATGCCAGTAACCTTTTCCTGCACTCGGCCATCTGGATAGATGATGAATTCTAAGGTTTCCATAATGCTAGGGCTAGGGGAATGGCGGGGAAATACACCGACGGTTGACTATCAACTTGTACGGGCAGGGTTTTTGGGGTCTTTGTGAATTAATCACAATCGCCGATGAACCCACCCCTACGACTGTTGACTAACTGATGATCCTTTTGTTGATCAGGCGTTTGACTCTAAAAGTCCGTACATCAATTTTGACGAATGGAGTAAAAAAGAGTCACAACTTAACAAAAGTTATTAATACTTGAGGCAGTAGATCGATTATATGTTAACTTTGTTTTAAATTTATGATCTCGGTCTTAAGAAAATCCTCAGAAACCTCTATAATCTGGGGAGGACTACTGATGAGCTTTTTTTCTATAGCAACCCGCTCCGAGGTTGTAAAATTTTTTGGGTTGGGTTTGGTCTCCAAACCCCTACGGTTCTGAAAACAACTCAATTAGGATTGTTCTATAATCTTTGGTGATTGCCACCGCACCGTTATTACCCCCAACCTTTATGCAGCTTGCTCCCAAACCTCTAACCAACGAAACCTTAACCCCACCCCCAACCGAAACGATTATTTTAGATGTGTCCCAGATGCAGTGTGCGGGCTGTGTGAAAGCGGTGGAAACGTCAACTACTCCAACAGTCGGGGGTGATTTCTGTTTCTGTGAATTTAGCGACGGAAGTAGCAAGGGTTGAATGTGTGGCGAACCAACTCAACCCAGAAAATCTGGCTGAAATTTTAACTAATACCGGGTTTCCTACCCAACTCCGTAATTTAACGTCTTCGGCGACGGACAAATTAAAGGCGCTACAAGACCGACATCGCCAGGACATGGGAAAACAAATTCAACGTATTGTTACCTGTGGTCTGTTGTTATTATTATCCAGTATTGGACATTTACATCATCTTGGCTTTCCCCATATTCATCTATTAAGTAATATTTGGTTTCATTGGGGACTCGCCACCATTGCCTTATTATTTCCCGCCCGTTCTATTATTATTGATGGCGGACGCAGTTTATTAAACAATTCCCCCAATATGAATACCTTGGTGGGACTGGGAACTGTTACGGCCTATTTAACCAGTTTTGTTGCCTTATTATTTCCCCAATTGGGTTGGGAATGTTTCTTTGATGAACCTGTAATGTTATTGGGGTTTATTTTATTAGGAAAAACCCTAGAACAGCACGCTCGACAACGAGCCGCCACCGCCTTTCAATCTTTAATTGCTTTACAACCAACTACGGCCCGTTTAGTTGCACCTAAATCTCAACATGAGGGGATTTTAAATGGTGTAGAAATTCCCGCCGAACAAGTGAAAGTGGGGGAATGGTTACAAGTATTACCCGGGGAAAAAATACCCGTTGATGGCGAAATTAGGTTCGGGACAACTACCGTTGATGAATCGATGTTAACGGGGGAATCCATGCCGATTTTAAAACAAATTGGTGATGATATTTCGGCAGGAACTATGAATCAAACGGGGGTGATTTTAATTGAAGCCACCCGCACGGGTTCCGATACTATTTTAGCCCAAATTGTACAATTAGTTGAAACTGCCCAAACTCGCAAAGCCCCGATTCAGAAATTAGCGGATATTGTAGCAGGATATTTTACCTATTTGGTGATGAGTTTAGCGGGTTTAACCTTTCTATTTTGGTACGGGTTAGGAACTCGCATCTGGCCGGATGTCATCCCCTTAGCCGGAATAGAAATAGCCACCAATGCTCCTTTATTATTAAGTTTGAAATTAGCCATTGCCGTATTAGTAATTGCCTGTCCCTGTGCCTTGGGATTAGCCACACCCACGGCTATTTTAGTCGGTTCGGGCATGGGTGCAGAACGGGGATTATTAATCAAAGGCGGGGATATTTTAGAACGGGTACATCAACTGAATACCGTTGTTTTTGATAAGACGGGAACCTTAACCACCGGTTCTCCCAGAGTTACAGATTGTATGACTATTTCTGAGTTATCACCACAACAAATAGTACAATTAGCGGCAACAGTAGAACAGGGTTCAAATCATCCTATTTCTGAAGCAATTTTAAGGGAAGCAAAAGACCAGGACTTATCGTTATTAATCGGATCAAATTTTCAAACCGAACCGGGTTTAGGGGTTTCGGCTATGATAGATAATCAAACTATATTTGTCGGCAATTTGGCTGGATTAATTGAACATAAAATTAACTGTCCTGAAACCTTACCAGAATTTTTAGGAAAAACCCTAGTTTATGTTACAATAGATGGTAAAGTTGTCGGGTTGATGGCAATGAGTGACCCCCTGAAAAGTGATTCTAAATCAACGGTTGCACAGTTACAGAAAATGGGGTTACGGGTAATTTTATTAACGGGCGATCGCCCATCCGTTGCCGAAGCGATCGCATTTGAGTTAAACTTAAACTCAGAGGATATATTTGCCGAAGTTCGACCGGAAGGGAAAGTTAATCTAATTCAAAGCCTACAACAACAGAATCAAGTTGTCGCCATGGTGGGAGATGGGATTAACGATGCACCTGCTTTAGCCCAAGCTGATATTGGCATAGGGTTACAAACCGGGACGGATGTGGCGAATGAAACCGCAGATATTGTGTTAATGCGAAATTCCTTAATTGATATTGTTGATTCTATCCAATTAAGTCGCGCCACCTTCAATAAAATTCGTCAAAATCTATTCTGGGCATTTGGTTATAATCTATTAGCAATTCCCCTGGCGGCTGGATTATTATTCCCCCAATTTGGCATATTATTAAGTCCTTCCACCGCCGGGGCTTTAATGGCATTAAGCTCCGTTACTGTTGTTACCAATTCCTTATTATTACGTCGTCAAGTTAAACGTTAGGAAATCCGCGTTATTCTTCACTATCCTCCGCTTCTCCTTGTTCAATTTCTACTTCTTCTAGGGATTGTCCATGTCTACTTAGTAAACGCCAAAGATCGTCATAGAAAAAGTAATCAATTGTTTGAATATGTTGTGAGAGCAAAGAGTCGCTAACCATATTGGGTCGAATATCACAATAATATACACCATCTAATGGGTTTAGCCTAATAGTGTAAGCTTTGAAATGTCCTGACAGAAAAGTTGAATTAATACCATATTTGTTTAATTGCTTTGTCTTCTTCCTTTGCACATCATTCAGAAAGATAGCAATGTGAGGTAGATTAGTAGCAGTTAACTTGTTGTACAGAAACTTATCTACAAAAATTTTGTCGATCCGATCTTTACTTGAAGTTTTCACTGAACCAATAATTTTAAGCTCATCTTGTTCACTAATTAGTAAATCATGTTGATAACTCATATTAAATAGGAATTCGCCGTTATCATCCTTAATTGGAACTTGTGCTGTTCCAGCAACACAGTCTATATTTAACTCCGAAATGATAAGGCGAATCAAACGCTCAAAAAGATCTCCATTTACCTTGCGGGATTGATTAGATTTTCCTGAAGCTAAAACTTGCCTTAACCGATTATCAGGCAACTCTCTATCTCTTTCTTTTAACTGTGTAAGAACTTGTAAAAATTGTACAGAAGCATCCTCAAAAATAGCTTGTTCATACATTAATAAGGTGTTAACGGGGCGTGTAATATTGTAGAAACCATCTTTCTGATACTGATAGAATTGGTAGTGATTTTCGTTCTGTGAAACTATTCTGGCTTGTAAACCTGTCTCAATAAACTGCAAATATCTTTTGCAGAAGTTGATATAATCTTGAAGAGTTTGAAAACGTTTTTTATCAGTTGCATGATTAACTAAACTCGTTAAGCTCATCGTATAGACTCTCTCCTTTCGGCATTTTTACGATCAAAAGCAATCCATTCATCTTTTGTCATCCGGCGAACATTTTCTATACGTTCAAATGCCCAATCATTGTATTCCATATTCAGATCACAGCCCATCCACCGCCGATTTAGTTGTTCTGCGACCACGAGCGTTGTTCCTGACCCTGAAAATGGATCGATAACTAAATCCCCTTCATCAGAGGACGCAAGAACAAACTTTCTTAATAGCTCTTCAGGTTTTTGTGTAGGGTGAGGTGTTGTCTCACCCATGCCATTACAAGTAGTAGGAATCTCTATTACATCTTTAGGTTTCGCACCTTTCGGATTAGGTGTCCAATTATCACGCTTCTTCGTTGCCCCTTTTCCGTAAGCACTCGTTTCTGCTTGTGGGTGGGACGGATATTTTAACGTATGTGCGCCATAAGGAATTCGTACATCGTCCATGTTCAGTTTAACTTGATTAGATTTACGAAAATGAATAATACTTTCATGGGAACGTCCCCAATCATTACCTAAATTTGCTTTATTCTTGTAATGCCAAATTAACCAACGACAACTCTTGAAATACTTTGATGCTGGATGCTTTAGATCGGCTAAGATTTCAGAAAAACCACAAATGTAGAGAGAAAACCCGTTGATTTCAAAATACGCGAAGTTTCACTGATCCATTGAAGCGACCATTCAATGTACTGCTCTTGATTCTCGAAACTATCCCACTCAGCTTTTTTAATGTTGTAGGGCGGATCAGCAAAAACTAGGTCAATGCTCTCAGAATCAAGGGATTTGAGCCAATCAATTGAATCACCTTGATAAAGTTGCCCATGAGGGTGTGAATATTGCAGTTGAAATGCTTTAGTTAAAGGTTTTGATGATTGCTTCCTAATTGGCTGTGTTTCAACAAATTCTAGGGAAGGTTGCGTCATACTTATTGACTGATCAGAACTGACCAATGTTAATTATTCCTCGCTATTGTGTTAACAAATAGAAAACAATTATACTAAACTTTTATACTGATGAACAACAGAATAACTTACACTGCCTAAAAAGGAAACAATCAGAAACCCGGTTTCTCATAGCAACCGGGTTTCTAACTCATTTTTCGATTAACTTTGGGTTACAACTTCTTTTTCCTTAGCTAAGAATTGTTCCAATTCTGTTAACGCATCCGCATCCATTTTGGTTTGCATCGGACAGAATTTCGGCCCACACATCGAACAGAATTCAGCCGTTTTATAGATATCCGCCGGAAGGGTTTCGTCGTGATATTCCTTCGCCCTTTCTGGGTCTAAAGATAACTCAAATTGACGATTCCAGTCAAAGTTATAACGAGCTTTTGATAACTCATCATCACGGTCACGGGCACCAATCCGATGACGGGCAATATCCGCAGCATGGGCGGCAATTTTATAGGCAATTAAGCCATTTCTGACGTCTTCCGCATTCGGTAAACCCAGGTGTTCTTTTGGCGTCACATAACATAACATGGCTGTGCCGTGCCACCCGGCGATCGCAGCCCCAATTGCTGAGGTAATATGATCATAACCTGGGGCAATATCTGTTACTAACGGCCCCAAAACATAGAAGGGAGCTTCAGAACAATCCTCCATCTGTTTTTTAACATTAAACTCAATTTGATCCATAGGAACGTGACCAGGGCCTTCTACCATCACCTGTATATCATGTTCCCAGGCGCGACGGGTTAGTTGTCCGAGGGTTTTCAGTTCCGCCAGTTGAGCATCATCAGACGCATCATGGGTACAACCCGGGCGCAGAGAATCTCCTAAACTAAAGGAAACGTCGTACTTTTTGAAGATTTCGATAATATCATCAAAGTGAGTATAAAGGGGATTTTGTTTGTGATGATGGAGCATCCAACGGGCAATAATCCCGCCCCCACGGGAGACAATTCCGGTAATTCGACTTCTAACTAAGGGCAGATATTCAATTAATAAACCCGCATGAATCGTCATATAATCCACACCCTGTTGGGCGTGTTTTTCAATAATATGCAGAAAATCATCGGGGGTAAGACTTTCGATTTTGCCGTGAACACTTTCCAACGCTTGATAAATTGGGACTGTGCCAATGGGAACCGGAGAAGCGTTAATAATAGCGGTACGAATGGTATCTAAATTACCGCCTCCGGTAGATAAATCCATTACCGTATCCGCACCATATTTTACGGCTAAATTCAGTTTAGCAACTTCTTCATCTAAGTTAGAAGAATTAGGAGAAGCCCCAATATTAGCATTAACCTTACATTTAGAAGCAATGCCAATTGCCATCGGTTCTAAATTGGTATGATTAATATTAGCAGGAATAATCATCCGTCCCCGTGCGACTTCTTCCCGAATCAACTCCACAGGTAAATTTTCCCGTTGAGCAACATAGGTCATTTCTTCGGTAATCACGCCTTGGCGGGCGTAGTGCATTTGGGAAACGTTGCCCTGTCCGCGCCGTTTGGCGACCCATTCTGTCCGCATTTTGATTTTCCTCGTATTAATAGCTTCCCTCCGCCGGTACTAGCCGGACTCAGGTTCCAAGGGTGTTTTTCTCAGCCTGAACCTAGCAGGCACCCCTAGCTTATTAATAGAATATATTATCACAATTTTTGTTAATTGGGGAGAAATTAATCAAATCTTTGGGAATATCGGGAAAATTTGGGTGTAATTATACTTATCGAATCAAATGCTAATATAATGATTATTCTATCGCCTGTTAATCACAATGACCGTTGAAATCACTTATCCTCATATTGAAAAAAATCACGGACAACCCGCCCGTCTACAAAGAATTCCCCGCGTCCGTGTTGCCCAAATTGTTATGGACTATCTGAGTTATGGATGGTCAGTTGAAGAAATGTGTCGTCAGCATCCCTATTTAAAATTATCAGAAGCTCATGCAGCGATGGGATATTATTTTGATCATGTCGATGAAATTGATCAAGAAATTCGCGCTGAATGGGAACAATTTCAACAAGAAAAAGCGTTGATTTCTCCTTCTCCATTTTTTATCAAAATGAGAGCAAAAGGGGTATTATAAGTGGCAATTAAGCTCTATATGGATGTTCATATTCCCCAAGCTATTACTGAACAACTTCGCCGTCGAAATATAGATGTACTAACAGCTATTGAAGATGGTTGTGCCGAATTACCTGATTATCAACTTTTAGAAACGAACAAATCTTCTGGGACGGGTGCTTTTTACCCAAGATATCCGCTTTAAGGCAATGGCAGAAGATTGGCAACGTCAAGGCAAAACATTTACGGGATTAATATTCGGACATCAGCTTGGTGGTACAGTAGGTCAATTTGTTAAAGATTTAGAATTAATTGCCCTTGCTTCTAAATCTGAAGATTGGATAAATACGGTTGAGTATTTACCCTTTTAAAAATTGGTTTGGTGCGTGCACGGAGCTTACGCACCCTACTTAGAGTTTCTAATATTATCCATTGCATTTTTATACCCATCCTCATTACCTTGTTGTCGATGCAGTTGCGCCCCTGTTTCCCAGTCTTCCCTCGCTTTTCGTTTATCTCCAACCATATAGAAAGCAATACCCCGATTGACGTAAGCAGAAGCATAATTAGGATCAATTTTAAGAGCCTTATCGTAATCAGATATCGCCCCTTGATAGTCTTTTAAATCAGAGCGAGCATTACCCCGATTGTAGTAAGCAGAAACATAATTAGGATCAATTTTAAGAGCCTTATCGTAATCAGATATCGCCCCTTGATTGTCTTTTAAATTACGACGAGCAACACCCCGATTGTTGTAAGCAATAGCATTATTAGGATCGATTTTAAGAGCCTTATCGTAATCAGATATCGCCCCTTGATAGTCTTTTAAATTAGAGCGAACAACACCCCGATTGTAGTAAGCAATAGCATAATTAGAATCAATTTTAAGAGCTTTATCGTAATCGGATATCGCCCCTTGATAGTCTTTTAAATAATAGCGAGCAGTACCCGATAAATATAGGCATTTGCGTTATCAGAATTAACGTTGATAACCTTAGTAAAATCATCAAGAGCAGCGCGATAATTGCCTTGACTAAAATTAGCAGCACCTCTAGCATAGTAATCATCAGCCGTGCTAGGATTATTCAGGTTAGCAACTCGACTCTTGGCGGTATTATTAACCGTAACCGTTGTATTTCCTTGACGGATTTGGGGTTTGAGGGCGATAAAAGTATTAATCGGAATCGCATAATTAATCCCCGTTTTGACGGAAATAAATTGTCCAGTAGGTTGATCATTACTATCATAAATCGGACGCGGTTCTATCCCCCCCTGTCCATGAATTCCAATCACTCGCCCTTCACTATCAAATACAGGGCCACCACTCATCCCAGCCCAGGTCAAGGCGCTATAATTGATGGTGTAGCCGCCGGGTTTGCGTTGGGGTAAATTGGTAATTGCCCCTTGGGTAAATTGGGGTTCTCGTTCCACTCCGAAACGTCCACCTAACCCGGGAAATCCATAAACCCAGATAAATGTTCCCTGGATAAGTTGATTAGAGTCTCCTAAAATAGCGGCGGAATAGTTATCAGAAGTGGTAAAGGTTAGAATTGCTAAATCCGGGCTATTGTCGTTAGTTTGGAATGGTTGGACAAAGTTAGCGGTATAGGTTTTGCGTTGAGAGGTGGTAATATTATAGGATCGGTTAGTATTGCAATTGTTAACAAAAGTTTTGGGTTCACAAACGACATGATGATTGGTTAAAACCGTGTAGGTATTGCCATCTTTAGCAATAATTACCCCAGTTTCCGCCACCGTTATCACTATTAATTTGAACGGTAACGGGAACAGCGATTTTGTAAACTTCATCGCCAGTTTTAGCATAAACCGCCACGCTTTGACTAATAACAATAGCCGCAACGGTAGCGCTTCCGGTTAATAGATGGGCGAGTGAATCAAAACCCCTGGTCAGTGCCATAATTGTTAATCCGTGATGGTCGAATCCTTTATTAAGGATCATTCTAACTCAACCGTTCAAGAATTGCATCAGTATTTTCACTGAATAGGAATGTTCTTAATATTTCCCCTAACCCTACGGGTGATTGAATTCTAAAACATCTTCATAAATTTCTGATACCTGACAACTAAAATTAATACTTTCTAATTGTATCTGTTGATTTTGTTGATAGGTAAATAATACCCAACGCCCCTCTTGATTTTGTCTAAAACATTCAACGTTAATTTGATTTTGACTAATTAACACATATTCTTGTAACGTTTCAATCTGTCGATAGTCGGCAAATTTATCCCCCCGATTAAATGCTTCGGTTGAGGGAGATAATACCTCAATAATTAAACTAGGATATTGTTTAAAATAACCATTATTTTGGTCGCGGGAGTCGCAAGTTACCATAACATCAGGATAATAATAAGTATCGGCGGTTTTAATATGAACTTTCATATTACCGATATAAGCTCGACATCCTGTTTCCCCGAACTTTATTTTTAATTAAAGCAAATAAGTTTCCTGCTATAGTTTCATGGGCATCACTTCCCCCAACCATTGCATAGACTTCTCCCCGAATATATTCATGGCGAATAGGGCTAATTTTTTCGCCTTCGAGATAATCTTGATGAGAAATTTTATAATCAGAAGGATTGACAATCATAATTAAAATCCCAGCAAACAGAACTCCATTATAACTCAATACTAATTAATTGATTAATATTACCTTGTTATGGCTTTATTAATGTTCTTTAGTCGATATTAAAATAAGTTAAAAAGGATTGGGATAATCATAAATAGCATAGGTATCACGCCCTTGTGTTTTGGCTTCATAAAGGGCTTGATCTGCTTGAATAATTAAAGATGTGGGTGATGTATTGGGCTGAGGATATTGACAGGAAATTCCAAAACTTAAAGTGGTTTTTTTATAGATAGAAAAATTGGTCTGTAGGTGGTGAAGTTGTTCCACTTCAAGCTGTATATTTTTAGTCACTTGGACTGCACCTTCTAAGGAGGTTTCCGGGAGAATAATCACAAATTCCTCTCCCCCATAACGAAAAACCGCATCCCCCGGACGTTTGAGTGCTCGCTTAATCGCATCAGCTACTTGTTTAAGACAGAGATCCCCCGCCGGGTGACCATAGGTATCATTATAGATTTTAAAATAATCTAAATCACAAAGAATCAAAGAAATTAACTGTTTATTTCTAGCCATCTGTCGCCAAATTCGAGGCAATTGTTCATCAAAATAACGACGGTTTCCTAACTCCGTGAGACTATCAATAAATGCTAATTTTTCTAATTTTAAATTAGCTGCTTTTAAAGATTCTTCCGTTTGAATTCGTTGCTCAACTTCTGATTGAAGCTGATGATTTTTTTCAAATAGGGTGCGATTTTGGTATTCTAATTGATTATAAAGGTTTCTAATCATCAGTTGAGTTTTAACTCTAATAATAACTTCTTCTGGTTGGAATGGTTTTTTGATATAATCCACCGCCCCTTCTGCAAATGCCCTAACAATATCCTCGGCTTGATCATAAATACTAATCATTAAAATTGGAATAGCATAGGTGCGAGGGTTGGCTTTAATCTGACGACAGAGATCATAACCATTAATATCAGGAAGTTGAATATCTAATAAAATTAAATCAGGGACTTGAACTTCAATGGTAGCCAGTGCGAGTTGACCATTAATTGCTTTTCTCACCCGATATCCTTGTTCGGTTAAAATTGCAGTTAAAACTCGCAAATTATCGGGGTAATCATCAATAACTAATATGTCACAGGGATTTAGGGGGTTTTGATCGTTATTCATTGCTTGGGGGATTGAATCTGATAAGTTAGATCAATAATTAGATCGAATCTAAAATTTGATACCCATTCTTGAATTACTTGGCCTAAATCCAGAAATTCTGCTGGAATTTGATCAATTAATTGTAAAACTAAATCATCACTACATTGGGTAGCTGCATGATGTAATTGTTGAATGAATGAATCAGGCAACATTGCCAGTTGAGTTTTTAATGCCGAAACTGACCAGAGATGTTGTAATTTTGGGGAACGTATAACTAAAACCGGGTTCTTGATAGATATATTCTACCCCTAGATGTTCTCTAATTTTTTCTAACAGAACTTCTTCTTTAAAGGGCTTACTAATCCAATCATTACATCCAGAAACTGAAATAGATTGCCGATCTTGCCCAAATACCGAGGCACTAATGGCTAAAATCGGAATAGAATGTTGTTGTTCTTGACTCCGAATTTGACGAGCCACAGCAAAGCCATCGAGAATCGGTAATTGTATATCTAAACAAATTAAATTCGGTTGCCAACTTTGCCAAAGGTTTAATGCCTCTTGACCATCCCTGGCTTCTTGTACCTCAAAACCAATTCTATCCAACATTTTAACTAATAATGAGCGATTATCCGCATCATCATCTACAATTAAAATCCGAACTGAATTTTGACCGGGAGCTAGATGGATAATTTGTTGCTGGTTTTGGTTGGGGGAGACGCTGGTTTCCCTATCTATTCCTACTTGAATTTCAAAGGTAAAGGTTGAACCTTGTTCTCGAACCGATTTCACATCAATATCCCCTCCCATTAATTGGATAAAACTACGACTAATGGGCAGTCCTAATCCGGTTCCCTGAGCAGATTTACGACCCACTTCTGTTTGGGTAAAAGCCTCAAATAATAAAGGCAGTTCTTCAGGAGAAATTCCGCCTCCCGTATCTTCAATTTCAAATTGAATATTGATTTTTCGATTCTCTTTTATTGCTTCTGATCTAGCACTCAAGTTCAAGGGTAAAAATCGGTTAGTATCCTGGATACTTAGCTCATCTTCTGATCGGGGTTTAAATCCAGCACTTACTCGCAATTGAACTCGACCTTTCTCCGTAAATTTAATCGCATTTCCTAACAAATTTGCCAAAATTTGACGTAGCTTTCTCTCGTCGCCGATAATATATTGAGGAACAGTATTAGAGACATAAAACTTAAATATCAAGCCTTTACTTTCGGCTTTCAAGCGTAACATATCCTTAATATTATCCAGTAATATTAATAGATCAAATCGAGTTTCATTTAAAGTTGTCTTCCCAGCTTCGATTTTAGAAAGTTCTAAAACATCATTAATTAAATCCAGTAAATGTTCTCCACTGCGATTAATAATTTCAATGTACTTTCGCTGTTCTGCCAATAAATAACTATCCTTTTTCATAATTTGAGCAAAACCTAAAATTGCATTCAAAGGAGTCCGCAATTCATGACTCATATTAGCCAAGAATTCACTCTTAGCAGCATTGGCTGAATCAGCCGACTTTTTGGCAATTTTTAATTCTTCTGTTTGCTCTTGAATCTTGGTAAAAAGTTGGGCTTGCTGAACAGCAACCCCTAATTGGCTGGCAATTTGGACTACCATGGAAATTTCTACATGATGCCATTTGCGAAAATCTGAACTTTGATAGGCTCCCAATAAACCCCACAGTTTATTGGCACAAAAAATAGCGACGGTCAAATAAGATTTAACTTGAAATCGCTCTAAAAAATCAATATAACAGGGACTAAATTGAGCTTGATAAATATTTTCAACACATCGATAAACGACCCCTCGGCGGTAAACACCCCCTTGGGTTTCTTGTAAATAAGTATCTTCTACAAGAATTTCAGGACTTTCCGTTAAGGATTCCAAGACACAACCGGAATTTAAAATCGCTGGTTGAGTCATCACCGGATCATGATATTGAGCTTTAATTAAGGGTATCCAACCCATTTCCACTGACTCAGCAACGACTTTTCCACTCCAGTCAGGATTAAATTGATAAATCACCACCCGATCGCAATGTAACACCCTCCTTAATTCCACGGTGGTAGATTTAAAGATTTTATTTAAGTTCAGGGTTTGGCGCATTCGTTGAATTACACGGGCGCTGGTTTTTTCTCGTTTAATACTTTGTTGCAGGGCCGTTTCAACCCGTCGCCGCTCTTGAATTTCTTTTTCTAATTGAGCTTTTTGTTCCTGTAACTGTTTTTGTTGTTCAACAATGGTTAACTGATTTTTCACCCGAAACTATCACATCTTCAATCTCGAAGGGTTTGGTAATATAATCCACCCCTCCCACTTCAAAACCCTTAACTTTATTATTAATTTCAGCTAAAGCACTAATAAAAATTACAGGAATGTCCCGGGTTTGGGGGCAAGCCTTTAATTTTTGGCACAATTCATAACCATTCAAACCCGGCATCATAACGTCGAGTAAAATTACCTCCGGGGGATGATGATTGATTTGTTCTAAGGCCGATTCTCCATCCAAAGCTCGATCGACGTCATACCCGGCATCCGTCAAAACATGATAAAGCAGTTCCAGATTTTCTGGAAGATCATCAACAATTAAAATTTTGGAAGCTGGGGCATTGTCAGCACGGTTCAACATATTCTGTCCTTTGGGCAATCAATGGCATCCCAGGGACGCATTAACTAAAAAAATCCACCGCCATTTCTGGGGTGGAGTTTCAAACGTTCCATCCTAATATGGCACGGTTTCCTCGATGGTCTGCTTTTGAGCCAAGGCATCCTAGAATAGAATACCGGTTCAACAAAAAACCCATCTTCAATTATTAGTCCTTACAGTTGTAATCGGGGTTTGACACACCGCCAAACCCTCGACACCCCTAAACTTGAGCAGCTTTGGATGAACTCAAAGTCTCAGGATTAGCCTGGGCAGATTTGCCGTTATTTTCCGCATCTCCGTGGCGAGGTTGAATCACGCCATAACCACGGTGATTAGAAACGCTTGTAGATCACATTAATTTCTTCGGTTTCGGCATTGCGGAACATATAGAAATCATGATCAATAAATTGAAGCTGTTCTAAGGCCTCATCAACGGTGATCAGAGGCATCGCAAAATATTTTGTGCGAATCACCTCTGGGGGCAGTTCTGGAGAACGATCCCCGATCAAATCTTCAACCACCGGATGCTCAATAACGACTTCACCGGTTTTAGGTAGATTTTGACTTTTATCCTGGCGTTTCTCCTTATACTTCCGCAGTTGGCGAGCAATTTTGTCGGCGACTAGATCAATGCTGGCGTAAAGATTTTCACTACTTTCTTGAGCGCGAATCACAGTTCCGTTGGCATAAATTGTCACTTCTGCGGTTTGTTTTGGATTTATCCGAGGGTTCCGAGCAACCGATAAATGTACATCCACTTCTGTTGTCAATTGTTCAAAATGACTGACAGCTTTTGTGATCTTCTGATGTACATATTCGTGAATTGCAGTCGTAACTTCCAAATTTTTACCCTGGATAACAAGCTTCATAAAGCTCCCTCCCGCTCATAATGTGGGCATATTCTCACCTTAACACTAACCTGATACTAAACTTCACCCATTGCAATTTTTTTTTATCCTGTGACAATTCTTGACTTTTCTGGGGTTAAGTTTCGTCGAAAACCGCTTGATTTTTTTTCTGATCTCTTGTACGTTTTTTCTGATCTCCTTGAAGATGAATTAAGTATTCCTACTTATTATATTAGCATCAAATCTGTTACTGTATATGCTGTTGAATTCTTTTTTTTACGCTGATTGTGGCTGTCCCCTGTCAAGTTTATTACTTCGGAGCGGTTCCCTATACAACGGCCTGGAATTGGCAGCAATCCTTGGTTCAAGACCGCAAGCTGAACCCCGATCTCGATGATGTGTTCATTCTGTTGGAACATCCCCCCGTCTATACCCTGGGACAAGGGGCTGATTTACGGTTCCTGAAGTTCGATCCCGACAATTGTTCCTTGGAAACTGCATCGGGTGGAACGGGGTGGGGAAGTAACCTACCATTGTCCAGGGCAGCTTGTCGGCTATCCGATTTTGAATCTACAACGCCACACCCCCGATTTACATTGGTATTTAAGGCAATTGGAACAGGTGCTAATTCAAGTTTTGGAGAGCTATGGACTCCCCGCAGAAAGGATTCCTGGGTTAACGGGAGTTTGGATTAATCAAACTAAAGTGGCGGCGGTGGGCATCAAAGTCAGTCGTTGGATTACGATGCACGGTTTTTCCCTGAATGTCTGCCCTGATTTACAGGGTTTTGAAGCAATTGTTCCCTGTGGGATTACCCATCGACCCGTTGGTAGTTTGGCTCAATTTATTCCAGGGATTACTTTAGAGCAAGTCCGTTCCCAAGTTGCTGAAACCTTTGCTCAAGTATTTGAACTTGAGTTGATTCCTCCCCAATTAGAATTAACAATTAATTAACAATTATGTTAAGCCAGCAAGATTATTTCAACCGGACTGGTAATGATTGAAAATTATGTTATAATCACAAGTGGATTAGGTATCGGTAGCCCTGTAATGCTGGAATCAGGAAAAATTTTTCTGTTTAGTGTAAGTCCTACTCGCTTACCTCCGACTTCCAATCTCTGCACACCACTCGATTTTAAGAGGTAAGTAATGACTATTTACGTTGGTAATTTATCTTACAGCGTCACTGAAGATGATCTTAAAGATGTCTTTGGTGAGTATGGAACTATTAAAAAAGTTCAGCTTCCTATTGACCGTGAAACCCAACGCAAACGAGGTTTCGGTTTTGTGGAAATGGAAACCGAAGCCCAAGAAGACAAAGCCATTCTGGAGTTAGATGGCGCGGAATGGATGGATCGGGTTCTCAAGGTCAATAAAGCCCGTCCCCAAGAAGAACGCAGCAAACCCCGGGGTGGCGGCGGCGGCGGCTGGGGTGGCGGCGGCGGTGGCGGTGGTGGTGGTGGTGGTTACCCCCGTCGATAGACCGTTTTCCTCTTGAAAAAATGAGTTTAAAGCCCCTAAGTTCTTTTCTAGTCGGGCTTTTAATTCGTTGATAGGTGCTTAGTTCCGGTGCCGCCCTAGGACATTCTGATACTTGAACTAGAGGTGGAGAAAGCGTAGGGTCTAGGAATTCAGCCTGATCCACAAGGAACCCACACTTTACCTTCGCGTAAGTGTTAGTCGTTCGCCACTCAATCCAAAGCATTCACACACCTTATCTCAGTCCATTGCCAAGGATCACCTAAGCATGGAGTGAGATAAGGTTGAAATTTGTGTTATAGTAAGAAATGCTTTGCATGGGGAGTAAATGGCAAGCACTAAGCCGTGTGGGAAAATTTTTTCTACCATGCTTCGATTTATGCGGGTGTTCCCCATTGTTATCATCTGAGGCTGTCTCAAGCCTCGATCGGTGCTTCGGGGAGCGGACAGGGGTCTGTGAATGTGAAGACCTAAATTGTCCCGTTGCTATCCGCTAAGTCAGGGTAGCTTGTTAAACCAATCTATAATTTTAACTGGGAGAATATGGAATGAGCCAAGTCGTTCTCGGTGAAACTGAGCAATTAGAGTCTGCTTTGCGTCGCTTTAAACGAAAAGTTTCACAAGCTGGCATTTTTGCCGATCTGAAAAAAAATCGTCACTTTGAAACCCCCGGACAAAAACGCAAGCGTAAAGAGGTAGCTCGCCATAAAGAAACGCCGTCGCCTTCGCAACCGTAGACAACAATTTCAAAATAGTGAGCCCTAAAGGGAAAAACGGACATTTGCAGTGAGCAGTTAGTCGGTGTTTGTCCGTCATTTGGTACGAACAGGGACGTTTGTATTTTGCGTCGTTCACGACTAACTGTTTGCTTTCCCGGTTTTCCGACACATTAATTCTTTCCTGGCCCTAGGCTTGACTCTCGACTTAATGCGTGATGATCCTCCCAGGGAAATCTTTCTGGGGGGAGAGACTGCCACAGTTGCTCTATGTGATTGGCTGGCATGGTTAGATATAAAATATCCCCCGGTTGTAGCAGAAAATTTAATAGTTCCCAACTGTGAATGGTTTGATAGGCTGTCTCAATATATAAAGGAACAAAATCGGCTTTTCTAGCCACCTCTTGGACTCGTTTTCCACAAAAGGGGTGATTATGGGTAATCAGAGTTCCTAAAGCCACCCACAAACTATCCGCCGTAATTCCGCTTCCTAAAATTCGTCCTCCCAGGGCGGCGGCGGCAAAGGCTGGAGCCGCGATTTCCGTTGTATTTAAGACCGCTTCAAAATCAAAAATCTGTTGCACCATCAAGGCAAAATGGGAATCGTGGGTACGGGTGATCACCCTTAATCGCGGTGCTAATCCCCTGGCACTTAAAACAATTTCTAAATTTCCCGTATCATCATTGGTAACGGCTAATAGTGCTTCTGCTGCTTCAATATTAACACTTTTGAGAGTATTAGCTAGACTCGCATCTCCTTCAAAAATGGGAATTTTCAATCCCTTGGCGGTGCTGAGAAAACGACTATTGGGGTCACGTTCAATAACTACTACTTCATAGCCCCGTTGATATAAATGTTGGGCAATATTTAATCCTAATTCTCCTAATCCACAAATAACATAGTGATTGCGTTCGGGAACTCTGGTCGCATCCAGATAATCTTTTAAACGTGTTCCTAAGATAAAATCATTTAATAGGGCATAACTAATTCCCACAACTCCGGTGCCAATTAACATCATCACCACCGTAAATATTTTAATACTTTCAGGGGAATGTTCTACTACTTGTTCATTACCTCCGGCTCCGGTAATCATCCCCACGGAAAAATAGAGGGAATCTACAAAAGAATAACTAGGATCGACAACAACATAGGTTAAAGCGGCTCCTAATATAGTTAGGCATAAAATCGAACTGACAATTAGGGCCGACTTAGCATATTGTTTGAATTTTTGTAGCCCTCGTTTGAATTTAAGAAACCGATATTTCAGATCCTTTTGAATTTGATGGGTTTGGGGTTTAATAGCTACAATTAAGCGATCGCCCACCTCCAATTTTTGATCCGCCATCACCCCAGAGACTAAATCAATTTTATCTTTAAAAGGCAAATAATAAATTAACATTCGACCCGAATCAGCCCATAAATCCCTCAAACTATGTCCTAACCAGGGATGATTTTCGTCGATCAATTCTTCATGAATCGGCCAAATTTGATTAAATAATTCTAGTTGTCCAATCGCCTGATTTCCCAAAGCAGCAAAGGCAAATACGGGGGCGGCTAGAGCCGAAACGCTCATGGTACTATGATCGGGTAACGTTTGATTGAGGCGGGTTCCTAAATTAGTATTAAATAAACGATTAATAATCCGAATTTGAGGATTTAAAATTCGGGCTTGCATTAAAATCGCTAAATTTGTCGCTTCATCATTTCCGGCTAAAATCAAAGCATTAGCCGTCTTCACCCCGGCGGCTAATAAAGTCGAAGCGGAGCGTAAATTCCCCACCACCACATCAGACCCTTCATGGGGGATAGGTTTATCGCTGATGCCCACAACGATAGCACCTTGTTGTTTTAGGAGCCTAAAAATCTGATATCCAGTGCGACCTAAACTACAAACAATAATTCGAGGTTTCATAGGTATTACAATCCATAAAAGCGATCGTCCCACTAAAGTTCTTGATCTGATAGTCACCTAATGAGATTATGAACGGTTGGATTTACCCTAAACTGTATCTTAAAACACTAACTCCCAGAGAAAAGTGCTTTCAGAATTCATCAACTGATTAATTTTCTTTTTTAACGGATTGATGCGATCGCTTTGGGATTTAATTTCTACGACCAAATCAGGCACTAATTCGGCAAAATTTTGATATGGTATCTTGATGCTAACAAAAAAAGCGATCGCCATGCCCCCAATAATTAATAGTTTAGAGTCCAGTTAAAGCATCGGTATTCGGGTCGGGGAGAGGCTGTTGAACATCGATATTAGACCAGGATTTCCCAGGAGGAGAGGGACGTTGAACCGATAAACGATTAGTTTGTTGTAACCGTCCTTGATCCTGTAACTTGACCAATTCTTCTTGATAAATTTCCATTAGCCGAGCTAAACTTTCAGCAATTTGATCCCAACTTTCATCACTGACGATTTTATCGGCAATCCCTTGAAACAGATCTCCTTGTTTGCTTTTCTTGACAAATTCCTTCAACCGTTTCCCCGATTTTTGTAAAGCCGCTTGGTAAACTTCCCCATTCGACCACCAGAGGCCAGGTTGAGTTAATAACCAAGTCAGGATATATTCTTGGGCGTGTTGTTCCTTAACCCAAGTGGCGAGATACTGTAATTCTTCCATCGGTTTTGATCAAACTGCACTAAATTCTTTATCCGGCAAATCTTTAAAAAAATCTGACTTAAATTATACACCCAGTAAAATCAACGCTAATCTAATAAGATTACTGCATTCAGTAACCCACAATATTACATTCAATAGAAATCTATGACCCTGCAAAAATTTGGTGTAATTGGTCTAGCCGTCATGGGTGAAAACCTGGCGCTCAACGTCGAGCGGAATGGGTTTCCGATCGCAGTTTATAACCGCACCGGAGCCAAAACCGATGAGTTTATGCAGCAACGGGCGCAAGGAAAAAACGTCAAAGCGGCCTATACCCTAGAAGAATTTGTCCAATCCTTAGAAACGTCCCCGCCGAATTTTGGTGATGGTCAAGGCCGGAAAACCCGTTGATGCCGTCATTGATCAGCTTAAACCGTTGCTGGATCAAGATGACATGATTATCGACGGTGGCAACTCCCTCTATGAAGACACCGAACGCCGCACCAAAGAACTAGAAGCCACGGGTTTAGGGTTTGTGGGCATGGGTGTGAGTGGCGGGGAAGAAGGAGCCCTTTGGGGGCCGAGCCTGATGCCAGGGGGTACGGAAGCCTCCTATAAAGAATTAGAGCCCATTCTGGTCAAAATTGCCGCCCAAGTGGATGACGGCCCCTGCGTGACGTTTATCGGGCCAGGGGGGGCAGGTCACTACGTTAAAATGGTGCATAACGGCATTGAATATGGCGATATGCAGTTAATTGCCGAGGCCTACGACCTGCTGAAAAATGTCGCCGGGTTGAGCGCGGCGCAACTGCATGAAGTCTTTGCCCAATGGAATACCACCGACGAACTCAATTCTTTTTTAATTGAAATTACGGCGGATATTTTCAAAAAAGTTGACCCAGAAACGGGTTCTCCTTTAGTGGATTTGATTGTTGATTCTGCGGGACAAAAAGGCACTGGACGTTGGACGGTAATGAGTGCTTTAGAGTTGGGAGTTTCGATTCCCACAATTATCGCGGCGGTGAATAGTCGGATTATTTCTTCCTATAAAGATCAACGGGTAGCTGCTTCGGTAGAATTGCCTTGGCCGACGAGTGAATATCAGGGAGATATTGCCGAATTAGTGAATAAAATTCGGGATGCCTTGTACTGTTCTAAAATTTGTTCCTATGCTCAGGGTATGGCGTTATTAAGTGCCGCTTCTAAGGAGTATGGATACAATTTGGATTTGGGAGAAATGGCGCGAATTTGGAAGGGTGGCTGTATTATTCGGGCGGGATTTTTGAATAAAATTAAAGCCGCTTTTAGCGAAAATCCTGACTTACCGAATTTGTTATTAGCGCCGGAATTCAAACAGACGATTTTAGATCGTCAACAAGCCTGGCGGGAAGTGTTAGTTATTGCTAATCAATTTGGAATTCCGGTTCCGGGTTTTAGTGCGTCCTTGGACTATTTTGATAGTTACCGACGGGCAACTTTACCCTTAAATTTAACCCAAGCTCAACGGGATTATTTTGGTGCCCATACCTATGAACGCACCGATAAACCCAGGGGCGAATTTTTCCACACGGAATGGACAAAAGATTAAACCTTTAACCCTTCGTAGTGAGGCGTTCACGCCTCACAGCCCTGAAGGGCTTACTACGAAGGTAGTGAGGTGTTTACGCATCAAAGAAAGCCCTAAAGGGCTTACTACATTAAATTTCACTGATAAAAAAAGGTTACGGCAGAAACCTGATTTCTGGACTCGTTAAGCGGCTACAGAAATTGCCTTAATTTTAAGGGTAGGTTCGGGAATAGCTTGACCGTCTTCTCGCAGAGTGTCAATATACAATTCAATCGCTTCTTTAATATTATTTTCTGTTTCTTCTAAAGTTTTTCCTGTAGAAATACAACCGGGTAAGTCGGGAACATAAGCAGAATAGTTACTCCCAGCCCATTCAAAAATTGCAACATATTCTTTCATGGTTTATCCTCTAATTGTGCTTGTTTCCAGATGCTTTTGAGAGTTCCAATGGCAACTTCATCAGAAAAATTACCCGGTAAAACAACGATACCGGATTTTTTAGGATGTTTTAGCACTCGATGACTTCCGCGCATTCTTGCTTCATACTATCCATCCGCTTCTAATCGCTTTAGTACCTCACGAACTTTCATTAATTAATTTTCTCGGTGTGTTTATAGGTGCTCAGAAACCGGGTTTCTTTAGCAATCTTTCTATTATGCAGCAAAAGTTATTGCAGAAACCGGGTTTTATGAAAAGAGGGCGGGTTGATTAAAATTATTGCTGGTTGACACAATTTTTTGATCAACCCGCCCCTACAAAAAAATTTTTAACGCGCTGACGCGCGAAAAGGGAAGAAGGGGAAAGAAGAAAGAAGGGTAAAGGGCTAAAGGGCTAAAGGACAAAGGGCTAGAGAGTCCACGCAGACGGGGAGGAAACAACACGAAAACCGTAGAACCTGTACCGACTGTCCGGCACGGCCCGGTAACGAACGGCACCGCGGCAATCCCCGGGATCGCTGACCCACGAAACCACCGCGCAGCACCCGGAGATTAGTATTTCCGCCCGACTCCCAAACGCTACCATCAGGAGGCGCACCATCGTAATTATCGTGCCAAGGGTCGGCGCACCATTCCCAAACGTTGCCGTGCATATCATATAATCCAAAGGCATTTGGAGGGAAACTACCGACATCGGTGGTTTGCTCACGATTACTGCCATAATTAACTAAATCGGCTGTAATGGTTTCGCCAAAATGGAAAGGACTTGTAGTTTGAGCGCGACAAGCATATTCCCATTCCGCCTCAGAAGGTAAACGATAGGTTTTACCTGTTTCTTTGGAAAGTCGCTGACAGAATTCTTGAGCTTCGTGCCAATTTACATTCTCAACGGGTCGGTTTGCGCCTTTAAAATCAGAGGGGTCGCGCTTTAAGTCTATTTTTATTTTAGGTAATGCAAGTACGGCTTCCCATTGAGCTTGAGTAATGGGATATTTTGCCATAGAAAATGCAGCAATATTAACGGGATGTTGGGGATATTCGTTGCTACTAGCATTTGCTTCATTTTGAGCCGCACCCATCATAAAAGTTCCCCCGGGAATGGATACCATTTCTAAACTGATATTATTGCCTAAATCTTGTTTAAAAAATTCAGCCCGACGGCGTTCTCGGTGGGTTTCTTTTCCTTGGGCGTTAACGGTAATGACATCAAATTCAAATTCTTTTTGGAGACGGCGTTTTTCTGCTTCTTCCTGACGCTTTCTTTCTTCCTCCTGACGGCGTTTTTCATCCCAAACTCCTTGAGCAACATCCCGATTATGGGCGACATCGGGTAAATTAGGATTCAGGGCGAGACAGGAATTATAATCGGCGATCGCTTTTTCATATTGCCCTAATTTATAATAGGCATTAGCGCGATTATTGTAAGCCTCGACATAATTGGGATTCAGTCGCAAGGTTTGGTGATAATCTTCGATGGCGGCTTGATATTCCCCTAATTTACTATAGGCTAATCCGCGATTATAATTGGCATCGGGGGAATTAGGTTCGAGTAACAAGACTTGGGTAAAATCATCAATGGCGGTCGTATATTCTCCCTGTTGACAATGGTTTTGTCCCCGTTGATAACAGGCTTGAATAATATTAACGCGGTGAGTTTCTCCCAAAGATTCTAACAAATTATTGATTTTTTCAATATAGTCTAAATCCTTAGCCGTTACGACAGAATTAACGGTATCCCATAATTCAGAAACCGGGTTTCTGGGGTTTCTTAACTTCAACCAAGATTCTACAGAATTAATTAATTGATTTTTAGCCCAAGATTTATCGGGTAAATTGACTAAACCCTGGGCTAATTCTAGGATTAATTCAGGGAGACGGTGAGAACTTTCTGTTTCTAGGATTTTGTAGATTTGTTCATAGCCAGAAATGACCATCCCTATTACTGAATCTGCAACTTCTCCTTCGGGGATATTCTGAGTTAAATCGGGGAGTAATTGCGGTAATAAGGGCGTGAAATCGTGGAGAAATAAATGATGAGTGTCAGCTATCCAACCCGCGACCAAACAATGACAGGTAATTAAAAACTGGTACAAATCTTCAAAATGCTTGCTATTAATTTTATAATGAATTTCTAACTCATCATCGTCTATTCCCTCCTCTCGTAAACTTTGTTCTTCTTCCCAAATTTTCAGATTAATTTCATTATCTCCGCCCCGTTTATCAATATCAGCTTGGGTTTTTCCCAGTGCTAATAGTTTGTCTTTTGTAACTTTCCATTTGCGGGCGCGAGTTTTAGCAGAATCATATAAAATATCCCGATAGGAAAGTTGAGAAATAATGGTTTGATAGGAATAGTTAGGTTGTCCTATTGTCCAATAGGCGATTCTAAAATTTAGATAATCTCCATCAAATTCCGACTCTAATATTAATGTCGGTTCTGATTTTAGCATCCCAAATAATGCTTTAATACTGGCTTCACTATGAAAGCGTTTACTTTCCCAAGCCCCGGCTAAAAATTCGATGGGTCTTCCCTGTTGAGAATACTGATCAAAAAAATCACGCATTTTTTGATTTATAGTTAATTCAATATCGGGGAAATTTTGGGGCGTGGTGGCAAACTTTTCAAACTGAACTTTAGGCGGGGCAATAAAAACTCGTAGGGGAATTATACTATTATTGTAGGATTCTAAAATTTGCGCTGGAGGCAATGTTAACGGCCAATTAGCAAAAATTTTCTGAATTTCTACTTGGTCATGGGCAACTTTTAGCGCCGTTTCTCGTTGATATTGAGCTACTATTAATTGAGTTTCTCGGCCATAAGTTGCTAATTCTTTTTGGAGGGTTTCTTCCTGTTCAAAACGCCAGCGTTGAAATTCGATATTGCTTTTGTGAATAGCTAAATTAACGCTTTGGATATATTCTTGTAATTCCTTTTGGCGTTGATGATTGAGTTCACCTTGTTGGGCTTGAAATTCTCGATTTTCTTGATTTTGGATATATTGTAATTTAATTTGTGCTAATTGAATTTCCTGTCTTTTTTCCTCTATAACAGCACTGTTCGCAACTTGTACACATTGTAATTTGTACTGTGCTAATTGAATTTGTTGTCGTTTTTCCTCCATTTCAGCATTGTTGCTTACAATGATATCTGTATTTCTAGCTTGGGTATCAGCAATGTATTTCTGAGGAAGAAATACAGCTTCAAGTCCTCTATTGAATTTACCCCAAAGTCCCATTTTTGCTTCTCCTGGTAATAAGCGTGTCATTGGTTAATCTCCTGTTAATAAATTATAGGGTTTATGTCTATAATCAACCCCTGAAATCAATTTCGAGGTAGGGGCGAGGTGCGCCTCTAAGCCCTGAAGGGCTTACTACAATGGACTAACCTGGACTACAGGTATTAAAAACTAACACCGTCGCCGCCCAAATAGGTGTCTTTCCTTCGGCAAAAATCGCCCCATCTAAGGTATAAGCATGACCTTTGGCATCCACCCAACCAATACATTTTTCATGGGCATCATAGACCTTCATATCAGCACCTAAATGCCCGATATAATGGTTGCCATTGTTATAAAATTTTTGCCCATCAATATGTCCAGCTTGTCCTCCACCATCCCAATAAACATCACCATCCGCATAAATATGAACACTATTAGAATCTCCCTTTTCTACAGAATCGGAACTTTGCATTACGGAAAAGGCAGACATTTGTTGCGAGTGATCTCCCATACCTCCCAAATGGTGATCGGTTTGATATCCTGTGGAATAGTCCGTCTGTTCGGGTAGTTGATAGGGGTTAAATTGTTCTAAGTCCGTCCCATGGGGATGCAATTCTGGAGTGTGAGGGTCAAGGTCGGAGATAAAAGATGGGTGTAAACCTTGATAATATTCCCCATTTTCAAAGGAGTTAGACAGATCAAAATGAGGATGATGGGGGTCGTAGCCATTGAAATCGGGTACAGACATAATATTATGGTGTGTCTGTTCAGGAATAGGGTGTTGCTGGGGGTCGATGTCTAGGGATTGGATCAGATGATCAAAGATAGAATCTAGGTTATATTGGGAGCTATTGTCGAGGGGATTATTCATGGTTATGTTATTAATTTAGTTTGGTGAATGTAGGAGAACTTAGGCGATCGCTTTCTCTAAAAATAATGTCATAAACCAGTTAAGATGTTCCCTATTTTATCAGATTCTACCCTATCAACAACTTCTATAATTTCAAGCATTGGTAAAGATGAAAAAGCCGGAGTCATAATTGTTAATCCCCTGGGAATACATTCCACTTCTATAGGTGTTGTCCCAATAATTTCCCCATCTACAACTACTTTTTGGGGGGGATTTGTAGAAATTCTAATCCGTTGAGTTCTAAATCCAATCATATTATCCCGTTGAATTTCTACCTTCAGCAAACCCGCCCCCAATAAACCCATCATTCCCGCCACCGCCTGCATTTTATTCGCCGGAGAAGTATAGATTAAAACCTCTAATAATCCATCATCGGGAACAATTTGTCCCAAACCTTGAGCTAAAACCGAAGTAGCAGGGGCGACATTAGCAATCGTAATCGCGGCGGCTTCAACTTGATTAATTTCACCATTAATTTCAATGGTGGTTTCAAAGTCTTTTTGTTCCTTTAATTGTTGCCATCCCGCCATAATATAAGCTAAGGGGCCCCAGCGTTTTTTCGCATCTCGATCCGCCTTATTAACTGTTTCCGCTTCAAACCCAATTCCCGCTAATAAAATCATCGGTAAACTATTACAATAAGCCATATCAACGGTGCGAGTTAATCCGGCAATAATCACTTCACAAGCCCCTTGAACATTAGTCGGAATTCCCAAGCCCACCGAGAAAGCATTGGCGGTTCCCCGAGGAATAATTCCCAAGGGAATATTAGTATTAATTACGGCTCCAGCTACGGCGGAAACCGTACCATCTCCCCCCGATGCGATGACTAAATCCACATTTTCTTTGATCGCATCTTGTGCTAATTGGGTCGGATCATTTTCTCTAGTTGTTAAGCAAACTTTTAAGTGAAAATAGGGTTCTAATAATTGCCGAATTAATAATAAATCTTGATTGGCATTTCCTACCCCAGCAACGGGATTAAAAATTAAATGGGCCGAACGAGTTCGCCGCAGTTGTACAACAATTGCTTCGGCGGTTTCCAATATTAGTGGCGATTGGAATATTATAGATATTGCAAACCCTTAATAAATTTAAAAGTGGGAATTCATAAAGGTGGGTTTGGGTGGATTCTACTAAATAAATAACAGCTATAATTTCTTCTCCGGTGGTGATTTTAGACGCGATGGCAATATCTCCCCCCTGTCGCAAAGGCAAAACCGTTTCAACCTTTAACCAGGTCTTTTGAGTTAAAGCGGTTGCGATACTGTCTAAACCCACTAGATGATAATGGGACAGAATATTCGCGTGTTGAGTCACAAAGTCCACCAGAGTTTCTCGCTGAGTCTCATCAGCTAAAAGAAAAATCTTCCCTGACATAATTCACCCATTATTATTGCAATTCTTAGTATAGCGAATTTAACTATTTTGAGGGTGATCTAATCCCAAATGTTTCCAAGCCGCAGGCGTCGCTATACGACCCCGATTTGTCCGTTGAATAAACCCAATTTGCATTAAATAGGGTTCATAAACTTCCTCAATAGTTTGGGTATCTTCCCCCGTAATTGCCGCCATGGTTTCTAATCCCACTGGCCCCCCTTGAAATTTTTCAATGATAGCTGTTAACATATTTCTATCTGTCCAATCTAATCCCATCGGATCAACATTAAATAATTCCAAGGCAATATTCGCCACTTCTGCATCAATTGCCCCCGTACTTTTAACCTGTACATAATCCCGAACTCGACGTAATAAACGATTAGCAATTCTAGGTGTTCCCCTCGCCCGTTGGGAAATTTCTATCGCTCCTTCTGGGGTTATGGGAGTATTTAATAACTTGGCACTCCGTTGGACAATTAAACTTAATTCGTCCACTTCATAAAAGCGTAACCGTTGAATAATTCCAAAGCGATCGCGCAGGGGAGCCGTGAGGGAACCCACCCGGGTTGTAGCACCAACAATTGTAAAAGGTTTCAGGGGAATACTACGGGTTTTTGCCGATCTTCCCTGACCAATAGTAATATCTAATCGACAATCTTCCATGGCTGGATATAAAATTTCCTCAGCCACTTTAGATAACCGATGAATTTCATCAATAAATAATACTTCACCTGGTTTTAAACTAACTAATAATCCCGCAATATCCCGGGGTTTTTCTAGGGCGGGAGCCGTGGTGATTTTACAAGTTACCCCCATTTCCGAGGCTAAAATTAGGGACATGGTGGTTTTTCCCAATCCCGGCGGGCCATATAATAATAAATGATCTAAAGGTTCCTGACGGGATTTTGCCGCGGCGATCGCAATTGATAAAACCTCTTTTAAATCTTTTTGTCCAATATAATCTTCTAAACGATGGGGTCGGATTTTCTCATCCTGTTGACTATTAATTTCTTCCTGGGGCGTCGCTTCGGCTGCTAACAAATAATCTAATTCATCCGTTGGCTCACTATTTTTGGATTTTCTGGATTTTTTAGCCATGGGAGTCGCCAACCCAGAAAATTCATCGGAGGGTTCGGGTTTCAGGAGACTGCTTTTTTGAAGAAATAATCGCCATAATAGACTTATGCCATACCGGGGCTACAGGTTCCAACTTTAGCAGGTTTTGGGATGAATTGGGTCTAATCTTGCCTTTAATATTTAAACCTTCATACTGGGCTCAAGAGGTTGGAGTTCAAAACCAGAGCCTTTTAAACTGTTATCTGAATCCAGATCAAGATAAGATGAGATTAATCTAATTCCTCTAGTTCTTAACTTTAAACTCCAAGATCCAATTATTTTTCTGGTCTCATCCAACCTAATGACTCCTTCCTACGATATTGAAATCTTAAAAAAACGGCTGCATCAGTCAAGTGATGAACAACTCAAACAAGACTATTTGCGGGGTGCATTGACCTTTGATTTTCTCGCAGAGGTATTGGGGGAGGTTGAGTCTGAAGAATTAATTCTGCAACTGGTGAGTTTGGGTTTAAAATTGAATATTATTCAAGGAATTTTATTAACAAAAAATGTTAAACCTGAATTTCAAATTAAAGCTTTTTCCCTGGTAATTCAGTTAAATATTCCCCTGGATTTAAAAATTCGTCTGTTGGGACAAACCCATTCACCCCTATTACTCTCTTGGTTGCTTAAAGGATTACATCATAATAATCAATTGGTAAATGCTTGGTCAGCTTGGGCGATCGCTCAAATCGGTCAAGCTGCTGAATCTTCCCTATTAAAAGCTTTAAAAGATCCCCAACAAAAAGTTCGTTTTTGGGCAACTTGGGGGTTAGGACAAATTGGCAGCGATCGGGCAATTAGAGGATTAATTATGGCTTTGCACCATGAAGATAGCCAAGTTCGTTGGCGAGCCGCCAGCGCTTTAGGAAAAATTAAAAACCGTTTAGCCACAACAAAATTAAGAGAAGTTTTAGTCTCCGATCCCGATCATTATGTCCGAGGTCGGGCTGCTACTGCCTTGGGACATTTAGGGGGAGCAGCATCAATTATTGGGTTGAAAAATGCCCTTGATGATCGAGAATTTTATGTTTATACCAATGCTGTTTATGGCTTAGAAACCATTGGTGATTCCTTTGCCAATAAGGTACTTTTACAAGCTCTTAATCACGGTAATTCAGATGTAAGAACCCGGGTTGTTGAGGTCTTGGGCCGAATTGGTGGGGATTTTATTGTTAATAAGTTGCTGAATAAAATTTATGATCCAGATCCGTTTGTGCGGGCAAAAGTAGTTGAAACTATTCAATCAATGAATACTCCCCTAGCCATTGGAGGCCTAAAAACCGCCTTGAATGATACGGATATTTATGTTCGTTCCTGGGCAGAAACGGCTTTAGAAAAATTATATTCCCCCCCATCAACCACCCCATTAAAAATATTATTTTATTCTGATATTACTTCCCCCCAGGCTAATTTACCTAGACTATGGATTGCTTCTAGGACAGAGGCAAGTAACTATATTTTACAACAATTTCGAGGAGCAAATATTCACTATTTAATTTCTATCGGTAGTCCGGGTAGTGAACCGCCTAAAGGGTTTGATCAAGTTCCGAATCGATTGCGACTAGAATTTGATGATATTGATACCCCCTACCATGATCCTGAATATGTTTTACCCAATGTTCAACATATTTTAAAAGCTCTTCATTTTATGAAATTTGTTCATGCCAATAAAGGAGATTTATTAATTCATTGTCAAGCAGGAATTAGCCGTTCAACTGCGATCGCCTTTACCCTATATGCCTATGGTTTAGGAATCGGAAAAGAAGCAGAAGCCTTCAGTTATATTGTAGCGGTGCAGCCCCAAGCTATACCAAATCAATGGATTGTGGAACTAGCCGATATCGCTCTCAAACGAGGAGGCAGATTAATTCAAACCCTACGCAATTATCGCCGTTCTTTTCCCAATTCATAATTGATAATTGATAATTGATAATTGATAATTGATAATTGATAATTGATAATTGATAATTCGTAATTCGTAATTCGTAATTCGTAATTCCCTATTCCCTATTCCCTCCTACATACAAAAAATCTGTGAAGACGGACGCTAGGAACATCTTCACAGACACCTGAAACCCAGGCTGAAAATTAGGACATGGCCTGAATGATAAAGTCAAAGTAGGGGGCTGCTTCCTTCGCATCTTCGTCATCAAGTAACGCCAGAGACGCTTCCTTGAGACAACGAACCGCTTCCACCATCCCAGGCATCGGAACACCCAAAGAGTTATACATATCTTTGACACCGATTAAACCAATGTCTTCAATGGGATCTTTGTCACCCGAAAGAACTCCATAGGTAATCAACCGTAGATACCAACCATAGTCCCGAAGACATAGGGCCCGTTTCCCGTGATCCTGACGCATTACCGCCAGGGGCAATAAAATCAGGGCGTTTTTTCCACAGTTGGGTACTAGCACGGTCTACAATCTTCTTTTCATTATCCGCAAGGGTCGAAGCAATTCGCACGCGCTGTTCACCCGTTTTTAAAAAGTCATTGATGTTTTTGAGTTCACCAACGCTAGGATAACGGAGTTCATCATCAGCTTTGAGAATAACTTGGCTAACTACTGTCATCTAAAACCTCGGAGCTATTAAAGTTTTTCAAGATACCATTAAGTAGTTTAGCGACTTGAGGGGAACAGGGGAAGTCATAACCCCGTAAACTTTCACCCATCGTCATCAAAGTGCGCTGAAAACACCTGTGCAAAGTCGTGGAGATGGGGCAGGGTCAAGAGTTATCTGTCTAAGTTCAGTGTGAACATCCTTAACAATTCTTAATTTTTAACCCTCAACGGTTAAACAGTCATCAGTCATCAGTTATCAGTTATCAGTTAAGAGGTAGTTGGCAGTTATTTACAGTAAAATAAATCTATACTTTATTTCTTTCACTGTTTACTGTGTAGGGGCGGTTTCCTGGTTTTTTTTTCAAATAAACTAAAATCTTGATCAACCTACTGATGACTGATAACGGGTACAAACGCGCCCATAGCGTGAAGGCAGTCTCTACACTGGTACAGACGTGCCATGGCGCGTCTCTACACTAATAACTAATAACTGATTACTAATGTGGCAGCAAGGGCAACAAGTTGAAGTCGAAATCACAGATTTGACCGATGAAGGTAGTGGCGTCGGTCGTTACCAAGAACGGGTTATATTTGTTCCTGATACGGTTCCTGGGGATCGGGTGCGGGTGCGGTTAGTGCGGGTGAAAAGCAAATATGCAGAAGGCAAGTTAGACCGACTTTTAAGCCCATCAACCGATCGCATTTCCCCTCGATGTATTGTGGCGGATAAATGTGGGGGATGTCAGTGGCAACATATTGATTACGCGCTACAACTGCAAAGTAAGCGAAATTTAGTGGTTAAAACCTTAGAAAAAATTGGAGGATTTATTGATCCTCCGGTGGATCAGGTGTTAGCAGGAGAGTCGGAATTAGGTTATCGAAATAAAGTCACCTATCCCCTAGGACGGTCGGCAACGGGTCAAGTTCAGGCGGGTTACTTCCAAAAACATAGCCATCGTTTGGTTAACTTAAATCAATGTCCGGTACAGGATCAACGCCTAAATCCTTTACTGGCTAATGTGAAACAGGATATTCAAAAACGGGGATGGTCGATTTATGATGAAGCCCAACATCGGGGCAAACTGCGCCATCTATCCCTAAGAATTGGACGGCGTACCGGGGAAATGTTATTAACCTTAATTGCCACCCAAGCTAGTTTACCCGGACTGACCGAACAAGCGGAAACTTGGTTAGAAGAATATCCTGGCTTACAAGGGGTTTGTTTAAATCTAAATCCCGATCAAACTAATGTGATTTTTGGTCAGGAAACACGCTGTTTAGCCGGTCATCCCTATTTAAAAGAAGAATTTGGGGGGTTAACGTTTTTTCTCGGCCCCGATACGTTTTTTCAAGTGAATACGGAAGTGGCGGAAGCGTTATTAGAAATCATGCTACAGGAACTTAATTTACAAGGAAACTGAACGGATCGTTGATGCCTATTGCGGAATTGGAACTTTTACTTTACCCCTAGCTTCCCATTTACTCCAAAAACAAGGGGGCTCGATGCAGTCCTCCGATCTTCCCCAAGTTATGGGTTTAGAAGTCCAAGAAACCGCCATAGACCAGGCGCGAAAAAATGCGATTTTTAATCAGCTTGATCAGGTGGAGTTTAAATTAGGAACGGTGCAAAAGTTGTTACCCAAGTTAGGATATCAACCGGATGTTGTTTTGCTTGATCCTCCCCGAAAAGGTTGCGATCGCACGGTCTTAGAAACCTTACGGTCACTGCAACCGCAACACTTGATTTATATTAGTTGTAGACCCGCCACCCTAGCCCGAGATCTGAAGATTTTATGTGAAACGGGAGTCTATGAATTAGTGCGGGTACAGCCGGCGGATTTTTTCCCACAAACTTCCCATGTTGAATCTATGGCATTCTTACGACGTTTATAAGTAAGTCGGAAAATTTAATCGATGGATATTGAAGCAAGGGTTTTAGGGGAATGTTTCCCTTTGAGCAATTCCGGCGCTTCTTTTTTTTTGATAAAAATTAGTGAACAGGAGATCGGATTAATAATATAATCGATCACATTCCACTGCGGTAAAATGAAAATTTCCTACCCCTGGCATTATTCTTAAGAATGAAATTTAGTGAACTGGTTGAAAAACTCAACGCTGGAATTACTGCCCATAGTTTGATCCATGACCCCACCCTTAATCCCGATATTCGAGGAGTGGCGGCGGTGGATACAGCAACTTCTGGAACCCTCAGTTATATTGAGGGGTTAAAATTTGCCTCCTTTGTGTCGGTTTCTGCCGCGAGTGCGTTGATTTTGCCCTTAGATGAATCGTTACAAAATCAAGCTACAGCCGGGGGGAAGGCGTGGATTTCCGTAGCAAATCCTAGGGCTTTTTTCGCCCAGGCGATCGCATTATTTTATCAACCTTATCAACCCCAACCCCAAATTCATCCTAGTGCGGTGATTGATCCGAGTGCCAAAATTGGGTCAGAAGTTTATATTGGCCCCCATGTGGTGATTCAAGCAGGAGTAACCATTGGAAATCGGGTGTGTTTACATCCAAATGTGGTGATTTATCCCGGGGTAAAAATTGGCGATCGCAGCATTTTACACGCCAATTGTACTATCCATGAACGGGCTGAAATTGGTTGTGATTGTGTGATTCATAGTGGGGCTGTGATTGGGGCGGAAGGCTTTGGTTTTGTGCCAACGGATGGGGGTTGGCTGAAAATGGAACAATCGGGAATTACGGTTTTAGAAGATGGGGTAGAGGTGGGATGTAATAGTACGATTGATCGTCCGGCGGTGGGAGAAACCCGCATCGGAAAAGCCACGAAATTAGACAATTTAGTTCATATTGGTCACGGTTGTACCGTCGGGCAAAATTGCGCCCTTGCGGGTCATGTGGGATTAGCTGGGGGTGTCACCGTTGGCAATGGGGTGTTACTCGCGGGTCAAGTTGGTATTGCCAATCAAGTCAAAATTGGGGATGGGGTGATCGTTACGGCTCAATCTGGGGTTTCATAACAATATTTCGCCCGGAGAGGTGGTTTCCGGTTCTCCAGCGATCGCCAATAAACTCTATTTGAAAACCGCTGCTATTTATAGACGATTACCCGAACTCTACCGATCTTTAAAGGCATTAGAACAAATTATTAAGTCTAACCGTTGAGCGTCAGGGGCAGGGGAGCAGGGGGAGCAGGGGAGGCAGGGGAGGCAGGGGAGGCAGGGGAGCGGGGGGAGCAGGGGGAGTAGGGGATTTAAACTCCTTCTATTAACCATCCGTAATTCGTAATTCGTAATTCGTAATTCGTAATTCGTAATTCGCAATTACCCATTACCCATTACCCATTACCCATTACTCATTACCCATTACCCATTACCCATTACCCATTACCCATTACCCATTACCCATTACCCATTCATAATTCGTAATTCGTAATTCGTAATTCATAATTCCCCCGTGGTATTGATCTGCTTTGAGGGCGGATCTTTTTTAATGGGATGGGGCGGTGGGGGTGGAGCATTTTTACTTGGGACAGAAGACCTTCTCAAAAAATGGCTTAGGTGTAACTCTGAGGCAATCAAAGAAGATGGCCATAGAAATTTCAAGACAAAAACAATAGATGGGTTCAAGTACCACCGAATAAGTCAATCTTGCCCAGTTCAATGATAATGGGATTTTGAAGTCCGGCTTTTTTCCCCTAGGGGAAGATGGTGATTCGGTGTAGGGAAAGATTTGTAACTGAGAAAAAAAATATTTGTCAAATTGATGTATTTAAGTATATATTATTTCTTATAACTCCAAAAAGTTTAATTGGATAAAAATTACCCCATAGAGAAGTAAGGAGATTAAGAAGAACATGAATAAACCTGCACCAACTCCCTTAACCGGAAAGGCTTTGCTTCAAAAAGTAAAAGAACTGTCTCATATGCCCCGGCGTGAAACAGCAAAGCTCTGCGGTTATTACAGCACGACAAAGGACAACCAAGTGCGTGTGAATCTCACAGATTTTTATGACGCAGTGCTGAAAGCACGGGGTATTCCCCTGAGTCCCGATGGTACAAAAGATGGTCGGGGTCGGGAAGCAACTTATCTGGTAAGCGTTCACAAAAACGGTCAAATTGTGATTGGCTCAACCTATACCAAAGAAATGGGACTTAAACCGGGGGATGAGTTTGATATCAAGCTCGGATACAAGCATATTCACCTGATTCAAGTCGAAAATGGTAAAGATGCTGGTGGTGACGAAGAAGAGTAAATTTTTTCCCCTGAGCCATTAAAATGACGTTTTCATGGCTGGTAAATGCACCAACCCCGATTAAAATTCTGGTTTTTTTTGGGGTGTGGATGGGTTTATGGATGCCAATTGCTGTTATGATTGCGATCGCTCTCAATTGGCGTCCTCCTCAACCCCTAAATGAAACCCAAAAATTGGCGTTACTGGCGCCCCTTTATGGAATTGCCCCGATAGTTTTGGGGAAAATTAGCCAAGTTCAGGGTCAATCCTTCTGGGATTATGGTTTAAGTTGGCGATCGCAGTTTTTTCAATCCACTGCCATTGGTTTTGGTCTAGCTGTTATCAGCTTGAGCTTCTTGTTTGGATTTCAATTTGTTCTAGGTTGGAGTGATTGGCGACCCCAAGACTCAAAACAAACCGATGAACAGTCCCCAACCTTAAATTCCGATCTGCACCCTAGAAATAGGTGGATTGAGTTGGGGAAAAAAGCATCTATTTTGCTGCCGATTTTGCTTATCGCCCTCTGGATTAGCAGTACGGAGGAGTTAATATTTCGAGGATTTTTACAAAAACAATTACAGCAAGATTATTCTTGGTTTGTGGCGGCGACCATCGCCAGCTTGATTTTTGCCCTGACCCATCTGCTTTGGGAAGTCCGCAACACATTGCCCCAATTACCCGGACTGGGATTCATGGGGATGGTGTTGGCCTTCGCTTGTTTGTGCGATCAAGGTTCCCTCGGTTTAGCCATTGGCCTACACGCTGGTTGGATTTGGGGAATTGCAAGTATTGATACCCTTGGGGGTGTTACGGCTTCTGGGAGGGTTCCAGAATGGGTAACGGGGTCAGGAGGGAAACCCTTGGCGGGTTTGTTAGGAATTGTGATGTTGCTGTTTGTGGCTGGTCTATTGGGAATCGTTTCAAAAATAAATGGGTTAATATAGCAGTATTGCGGGTAGTTAGAATATCAATAAGACCGTCAAACCCGATCAGATTTAGACTTCTCCTCAGAAATTCCTTCCCCATCGCCCCTTGCTATATGACAACTACAAAACCATCCACCTCAGAATTTAACCCGGTTTATGGCCCCGTGTCTTCATGGAGATATGGGAAATCCTTGGGAATTGATCCCATAGGTGAAATTTCCACCTGTTCGTTTAACTGTATTTATTGTCAACTGGGAGAAATTGAACGGAAAACCCAGCAACGCCAAATTTATGTTACGACGGATCGGATATTACAAGCATTAACAGAATTTTCCCCTTGGGATGTGGATGTGATTACTTTAAGTGGGAGTGGAGAAACCAACTTTGGCGGCGAATTTAGGGGAAATTCTGATGGGAATTAAAACCCTAACTCAGCGCCCAACTTTAGTTTTAACTAATGGTACAACTTTATTTGATCCGCAAGTTCGAGAACAATTAGCTTTAGCCGATCGCGTATCTATAAAACTCGATGGAATTTCTACCGCCCAACTGCAACGAGTAAATCGACCCGTAAAGGAAATTAATCTCACCCAGTTACTCAATGATATTCAAGAATTTAGTCGAATTTTCCCCGGAGAATTGGGACTACAAACCATGCTTTTATCTCCCTGGTCAGAGTCGGAGCGCCAAGAATATCTCCGTTGGGTAAAAGCGATCGCACCGACAGAAATTCAACTGAATACTCCCACCCGTCCGAAACCGTTAAAACATGAATTAGCTGGACGGGGAAATCATTCCCCAATGGAAAAGCTACCTTATCAGACCATAAAATTAAAATCCGTTAGTCCGTCTGTTTTACAAAGTTTTGCCCAAGAAATTCAAGATCAGACAGGTATTCCCGTCCGTTATCCATCTGTATAACAAAAAGTTATTAGTTATCAGTTATCAGTTTAAGCGTTAATTGATTAACTCCTACTACCCCTTACCCCTTACCCATTACCCATTACCCCTTACCCATTACCCATTACCCCTTACCCATTACCCATTACCCATTACCCCTTACCCATTACCCATTACCCATTACCCATTACCCATCCGTAATTCGTAATTCGTAATTCGTAATTCATAATTACCCATTCCCTATTTTAATATAAAACAACCAGTTAAATGTGATAGGATAAAATCAGTTATATCTGGAAAGTATTTATGTCAAAAACAGCAACAGAAAAACCATCGACTACTCCGATAACTGGTAAAGCCTTGTTACAGAAAGTTAAGGCTTTGGGGAACTTACCCCGACGGGAAACGGCAAGATTGTGCGGGTATTCTACCCAAACAAAAGATAACCAAACCCGCGCCAATATGACGGAGTTTTACGATGCTTTATTGGCGGCTAAGGGTATTGCTTTAGATCCCGGGGGAAGCAAAGATGGACGGGGCAGGGAAGCCAGTTATCGAGCTTGCGTTCATAAAAATGGTTCTCTGGTGATTGGTGCTAATTATACCGAATCAATGGGATTACAAGCTGGAGATCAGTTTGAAATTCGCTTAGGTTTCAAAACACATTCATCTGATTCAAGTGGGCGAGAAATCTGAGGAAGATATCCTGGATGAAGAATAATTTCTTGAATCTGATTTAATGGGTTAAGGTTGGCTAGTTTAATTTTAAGAACCCGCATCCACAAGCTACTGTATTTTCAAGTTTAGAAGCTAACCTTCCCGATAAAAATTTTAAAACGATAACTAATTTGAAGGACGAGAGGACAAAACTTGACGATCGCCAAAATATTGTGTATGATAGTAGACAAGTAAGGGGCATTACTGGTTTCGACAGGGTAAGGAAAGCTACCAAGTGATGCAGGCCGAGAGTGAGTCAACTCTCGTAAATCAAGACTCAAACAAAAACGTAACTGCGAACAACATCGTTCCTTTTGCTCGTAAATCAGCCGCTGTTGCTGCCTAAACACCTCTAGTAGGTTCGAGCGTCTACTGTTTGACTCCGTTAAGGACAATAGACAAACCCCCAACGGATGCTCTAACTTAGTTCCTTTGGTTGAAAAGTTAGCTAAGATTTAACCATTGCATCCCACCCTTCGGGATAATGAGGGGTTCCCGCTTTGAGGATTAGAAAGGCTAAGTCTGTGAATGAGCGAGGAGTAAATACTTGTTCTGGACATGGGTTCGATTCCCATATGCTCCATTCCCCTATACTCTGAAAACCACTTAGGAAAATTCCTAGGTGGTTTTCAGTTTTGGCTAGAGACGGACGGGGTAGTGTGTTGATAGTAGCTGGCGATTTCCCAGCTATGGGAAAGGAAATGACGCACCAAAATTTCCTTTTCGGGTGTGGGGGAATAGGAATTAAACCAGTCGGGTAATTTTGTCAGAGTCACAGAGATTATACAGGCGGTGATCATCAAAAGACCATATTTGAGGATAGGTCGATTCGATAGTCCCTTAACATTGAAAGATAGCATAGGAATTTCAAACTCAATAAAAATCTCCCTGTCAGTTCATACTGCGGGAGATAAATTCAGGGTGCATCTACTTAATAATTTAACTGTAGCACATAAAATGATGGGTGTCACCCCCTATTGCTAAAACCCCTTATTTTTTGGTCATTCAGGCTGACAACGGCATTCTGTCGAGGTTTGGGACGATAGAGTCTGCTGACGCTGTTGAATTATGGTGGCTAAATTGGGACGTCCGGTTAGGGCCAATCGCCAATCGGCCCAAATTTCATAGAGGGCGTTGATGATTGGCCCGATTAATGGCCAGCGAGTGGGTGCATAAATCCAACCGAGTCCGAGCACTTGGTAAACCCGATAAAACACCTCTACATTTTGCAGAATTGTCCCGTCGGGAAGTAAGGCGTGAATTCGTCCCATGGCGGCTTCAAAGGAGATATTGCCATGATCTTCGGGGTTATAATTGAGATCGCTAATATCAACAAAAGCAATTAATTCCCGTCCCGCGTCCCGTTTTTGTAAAAAATTCACCTCTCGCAGACATAGGGGACATTCACCATCATAAAGCAGTTTAATTTTCCAAGGAGTTGATGTTATGGGGGATGGGTTAACCGTTTCTAGGCTTTGATTCATAAAAAATAATTGCAATTTTTGAGTATAAGATAATCATGGCATAATTCCTGTAGGGGCGGGTTCGCAAAGATCTATAAGACTCGTCCGGGATTTAACTAAACCCGCCCCTGAATATTATAATTAATCTCAGGCTTTAGGAAGGGTAAAGGTGAAAGCAGTTTGACCCAATTGAGGGGGATCTAAGGTGAGATCTCCTTGATGGGCGCGGGCGATTTCCCGTGCTAAACTTAATCCTAATCCGATTCCTTCTATTTGGCGAGTTCGAGCCGGATCGCCACGATAAAAGCGATCAAATAAACGATCTCGATCTTTAATCTGAATATCTTTAGAGGCGTTACTAACATTAATTATTACCTTTTTTCCCCGTTGATAGCTTTTGATTTTGATCCAACCTTCAGGTAGATTATATTTAATAGCATTACTAATTAAATTTTGGATAACTTGGGTTAATAAATCCTGATCTCCTAAAACAATTAATTCTGGATCAATTTCGGTTTTAATGGTTAAATCTGGGTCTAATAATTCTATGTCTTCCATCATCTCTAATAATACGGGATATAAATTAACCTGGGTTTGATATATCCGCATTTGTCCAGCATCTGCTAGGGATAATAATAATAGTTTGCGGGTGGTTCCTCCTAAACGTCTAACTTCATCTAATAGATGACTTAAGGCTTGCTGTGTGGATGATTCTGTTTCGGCTTTTTGTAACATTTGTTCTAGTTCTCCTTGAAGAATTGCTAAGGGAGTTTTGAGTTCATGGGCGGCGTCGCCACTGAAACGAGACGCTTGTTTGAAACTACGTTCTAAGCGTTCTAACATTTGATTAAAGACTTGAATTAATTCGACAAATTCCATATCGGTTGTGCTGATAGGAACACGCTGATCTAGTCCTTGAACTGTGACTTGTTGGATACTTTTTGTTAATTGTTGAATCGGGCGTAATGCACTACCAGATAATGCCCAAGAACCTCCAACAATCAGTAATAATAAAATAGGAATTGATACTAAAAAACCATTGCGAAACTGATACCATTTCCTGATCAATAATACTCAAATTAACAGCGATCGCCACTTTTTGATGGGGAAAGGTGACTAAACCGACGCGCCACAACCCCGTAGGAGAGCGTCGGGTGATGATTTTGAGTTCAGGAGAGGGGGGCGGTAAATGGTTGCGGGGGCGACGAGGAATATCTAAATCATCGGGAAAATCTCGCCTACGGGGAGTATCTAAATCATCGGGAAAATCCCGCTTATGGGGAGTATCTAAATCATCGGGAAAATCCCGCTTATGGGGAATATCTAAATCATCGGGAAAATCCCGCTTATGGGGAATATCTAAATCATGGCTAGGAGGTAATAAGAATGGGATAAAATCAGAAATCTGAAGGTTGATGTCTGACCAATTAATTGACTGATATTGGGTATAACCGTCTCTATCAAGTACCCAAATTTTGATTGGGGTGTCCTTAAAATCATGGGTTAATTGAGTTTCATAAACTTCTAATGAGGGTTGCTCTTGTAGATGGTTAGTTTGTAATAATTGGTTTTGGAGTTGGGCGTCTAAACGACCTGAATAAGCATTATAAATCAACCACCAAAATACCATACTAAAAGCGATTAAAGAAGCCCCGGTTAGGGTGGCGGATAATAGAGCAATACGGACTCGAAAAGAGTGGCGTTTCATGGTTGTAACTCCGGTTTACGAAAGCGATAACCGACGCCGCGCACACTTTCAATACAGTCATTTCCACCGATACCATCAATTTTTTTTCTAATCCGTTGAATACAGACATCTACAACATTTGTATTCGGGTTAAAATCATAACCCCAAATGTGTTCTAATATTTGGGTGCGGGTTAATACTCGTCCGGGCGATCGCATCAAATATTCTAACAAGTTAAATTCCCGGGTGGTGAGTTCAATAATCTGTTGATTACAGGTAACTTCTCGGGTAATTCTATCTAATTTTAGCGGCCCATAAGCAATAATATTTTGACGTTCACCGATATTCCGACGCACGACAGCATGGATACGGGCGATTAATTCTTCAACAAAAAAAGGTTTGGAAATATAGTCATCTGCACCTAAATTAAGTCCTTCTAGTCGGTCTTCTAATTCATTGCGGGCGGTCAGCAGAATAACGGGAATATTGCGTCCAGCTTTGCGGAGACTTTTGAGAATAGATAATCCATCTTTTCCCGGGATCATAATATCGAGAACAATGACATCATATTCGTTATTCATTGCTTGTAAATACCCGTCATCGCCGTTGTCGTAATAGTTGACAACAAATCCTTGTTCCTTCAGACCCATTTGTACGAAGTTGGCGATTTTGGGTTGATCTTCAATCAACAGAACATTCATAATTTTAATGAGAATTTGATGAGAACTTCCTTAATAATAGTTGGATTAATGGTTCTATAATATTACAAATTTGTAATCTAAGGAAGTGGAAAACGGTAATCATAGTTTGGCTTAATAGAAACATCAAGGATTAGGGAATTAAGCCATGCAAATATTTCAACTTGAATTTAATCCGGTTTCCTTTGCGGCTTTATTAGGATTTTTAGCCGTGGGAGCTTATATTTTAACGTTACTTCCGACAACTTTAAAAATTGTTTTTCCAGCGACAACAAAAAGCGGGATTCCTAAATGGTTGTTGAAATATCGGCGTTGGATTGGTCTTTTGTCCTTTGGTTTGGCGGTGGGTCATGCTTATATTTATTTTAAACAAAGAAATTTTGATTTGTGGGATATTAAAACCTATTGGTTTCTATTTTCAAGGTGTTTCAACCTTGACTATTTTTACTTTATTGGCAATTACTTCTAATAATTGGAGTATGAAAAAACTCAAGAAGAATTGGAAGAAATTACAACAGTTAACCTATTTAGCAATGTTTTTATTAACTTGGCATATTTGGGCAATTATGGCTCACCATTGGACATATTTAACTCCGATGGGAATAGTAGCAATGTTCATTATTATTGTTTTATTTCTCTATCGTCAATGGATTGTTAAGCAAACCTCAAAAACCGGGTTTCTACAAAAATCTTGATTTCTATCCCGATAAAACGATTAGAAACCCGGTTTTTTATTATTAATGGAGTTAAATCAAATGTTTGTTAAACAAATTAACTGGAAAATTTCAACGGTTTTATTGGTTCCAATTATCATGGCTGCAAGTGTTTATTTGAATCAAAAGTTATTCGCCTCAAACTCAACATTATCCCATGCAAAATCTGGTTTTTCTTCGGCTTCTATACAAACTTTAAAAGATGATTCAGGATGGATTTATGCGATCGCAATTACTCCCGATGGTAAAACATTAATTAGTGGGGGATATGGCGGTTTAATTAAGATTTGGGATGCTAAAACGGGTCAATTACAAAAAACCTTAAATGCCCACGTTGATGCAATTGAATCTTTGGCGATTAGTCCTGATGGCAATTTAATTATTAGTGCGAGTTGGGATAATGAAATTAAACTCTGGAATCCGAAAACAGGTCAACTAATTAATACCCTTAAAGGTCATAGCGATGATATTAAAACTATTGCCATTAGTCCCGATGGAAAATTGTTAGCATCTGGGAGTACGGATAAAAAAATTTGTCTATGGAATTTGTCTGATGGTAAACTGATTAAAACCCTAGATAATAAAGATTGGGTGAAATCTATTGCTTTTAGTCCCGATAGTCAGGTATTAGCAGCCGGAGGAGAAAATGGCAATATTAAAATTTGGTCTTTAATTGACGAGGGAAACTATATTTTAATGCAGCATTCTGGGGCGATTCAATCCCTAGCTTTTAGTCCCGATGGTCAGATGTTAGCTAGTGGAAGTGCTGACCATACAGTGAAATTATGGCAGTTTAAAACTGGGAAGGTTTTACACACATTAAATCATCATTCCGCCGCCGTTTTGTCCGTTGTTTTTAATCCCCAAGGGGATATTTTAGCTAGTGGGAGTTATGATAAAACGATTAATTTATGGAATCCTAATACGGGGGAATTATTAGATAATTTATCGGAACATAAAAATCCAGTTTGGTCATTGGCTTTTAATCCTGAAGGTACGGTTTTAGCAAGTGGGAGCGGAGACGAAACAATTAAATTTTGGTCAATGAATACCCCTAATAATCCGATTTATGCCGCTTCCCAAACTCGAATTAATAAAGTACCTGTAATAATCACAAAACCCGAATTAATTCAACACTTAAATCAACAACTTTATGCTATAATTGATCAACGTTGGCAATCGAATTTAATGATTAGTGATTCATTGATTTATCGAGTAACTTTAAACGAACAGGGAAAAATCATGGAGTATCAACCCTTTAACTCAGCCGCAGTTCGGGAGATGCAAAAAACCGCCCCTATTTTCCAACCGGATACTCAATCTCGGTCTGAATATGCGGCTCAATTTCAGGTGGTGTTATCTGCCGATGGCATACTTGAAGTTAGTCCTTGGGAGGGGTGGAGATAGTTGCTAAATTTATAACTTTTGGGTTTCCTTTTGTTTGATTTTCCCTAAATGCAGTAAACTATAAAAATGAACCAATAATCAAAAATCAAGCAATATTAAAGGAAATGCCGTGTTAGATATCAAATTAATTCGGGAAAATTCAGCCGCCGTACAAGCACGCCTAAATTTGCGGGGCGAGTACGATTTGCAACCTATTTTAACATTAGATGAACAACGTCGCCAACTGGAACAAGAACGGGTTGTATTACAAACCCGCAGTAACGATATTGGTAAATTAGTGGGGGAGAAAATCAAGTCGGGATGTGACCCCAAAGGCGAGGAAGTTAAAGCCTTAAGAGAAGAAGGTCAACAACTGAAAATTAAGTTAAGTGAATTGGAACCCAAAGAAAAAGAAATTGATGCTCAAATCACTCAATTATTATTACCAATTCCGAATTTACCCAGTGAATCAACTCCCGTGGGAAAAGATGAACGGGAGAATGTAGAAATTAGACGTTGGGGGGATGAATATATTCCTACAAATCCTAATATTTTGCATCATGCGGATATTGGAGAAAAACTGAATATTCTCGAATTTAAACAGGCAGTTAAGGTCGCCCAAGCGCGATTTGTAGCCTTAAAAGGGGCGGGTGCGGCCCTAGAAAGGGCGTTAATTCAATTTATGTTAGACCGCCATACAAATAATGGTTATATTGAGGTAATACCGCCGTTATTAGTTAACAGTACCTCCCTCACAGCAACGGGACAATTACCGAAATTTGCGGAGGAAAGTTTCAAGTGTGATGCCGATGATTTATGGTTAATTCCGACTTCTGAAGTATCGGTGATGAATTTGTATCGGGATGAGATTTTAGAAGCGGAACAATTACCGATTCATCACTGTTCCTATACCCCTTGTTTTCGTCGAGAAGCGGGAAGTTATGGCCGGGATACTAGGGGGTTAATTCGGTTACATCAATTTAACAAAGTGGAAATGGTAAAATTGGTGCATCCTGATACTTCTGAAGCAGAACATGAGCAATTAGTACAGGATGCCGAAGGGGTTTTACAGGCGTTAAAATTACCCTATCGGGTGATAGAATTATGTACGGGGGATTTAGGATTTTCCGCGGCAAAATGTTATGATATTGAGGTTTGGTTGCCCTCGGCCGGAACCTATCGAGAGATTTCTAGCTGTTCCAATGTTAGGGATTTTCAAGCTAGACGGGCTAATATTCGCTTTAAAGAAGCGGGTAAAAAAGGCACACAATATATTCATGCTTTAAATGGTTTCTGGGTTAGCCGTAGGTCGAACCATGGCCGCGATTTTAGAAAATTATCAACAACCCGATGAAACCATCCGTATTCCTGATGTTTTACAACCCTATTTAAGACGGGAAATCCTCTAATTCGTAGTGAGCCCGACCGGGCTCTCTAACCCTAATCCCTCTAACCCCTGAAGGGGTTACTACGAGTTTCTCTAACCCCTGAAGGGGTTACTACGGGGTTACTACGAGTTGGGTAAATAGGGTTGTAAGGCATCTTTAGTAACAGCAATATTACAAGCTAAAGCAATTTGTTCCTTTTCAATAATCCCAACCAATTGACGCGGGTGTTCCCGGGTGACAACGGGTAATTGGGGTAAATCCCTGGCGGCCATCCGTTCTAAGGCGACCTGAACGGGTTCATCTTCATAGGCACAGAGGATTTCCGTTGTGCAAATTTCCTTTAATATTTGCTGTCCTAATGCTAAAGAAGAATCGGGGTTTGTGGCTTGAAAAATGGAACGACGGATATCTGTAACCGTGATTAATCCAGCTAATTGAGAAGTTTCATCTAAGATTAAAGCCGTATGACAATTCAGTTGTACCATCACCGCACCCGCCTCTAAAATCGGCATCGAACAGGGAAGGGTTAAATAGGATTGACCCATCACCTCAGAAATTCTAATGGTTTGTAAGATTTCTAACTCATTGGGTCGTTCTAAATAAACCCCCATTTGTTGTAAATTCAATCCCGAATCCGATTTATTAGATTGCACCACATCCACAATTAAAACACTTACCCCCACCGCCGCCATTAACGGTAAAATAATCAGATAATTTTGAGTCATTTCAAATAATAATAAAATCGCCGTTAAAGGTGCTCTTACACTCGATGCTAATACCGCCGCCATTCCCACCATGGCATAGGCGGCCGGGGGTGCAATATCCGGTAAAAAAGGGTGGACTAATCCCCCTACGGCTTGCCCATAGGTGGCTCCCAATGTCGCCCCAATAAACATCGCTGGAGCAAAAATTCCCCCCACTAATCCACTACCCAAACTAATAGAAGTGGCAATAATTTTAAGCACTAATAAAATCATTAATAAATCTAAAGAAAATTGCCCCTCTTGTAATAGGGCTTGAATCGTGCCATAACCAGGGCCGAGAATATGGGGAAAATGAATGGCGACAATTCCGACAAATAATCCTCCCAACATGGGATGTAGATGTTGAGGAATTTTGGTTAAACAGAAGAAAGCCGGAACTTCTCCCCGAAAACAACGTTGGGAAAATTTAATCGCTTGGGTATAGGCTAAGGAAACAAAACTGGCTAAACAGCCTAATCCTAAATAAAGTAATAATTCCCAATTGCTACGAAACCTCATAAACCGGGGGAGAAAAAGCCGGATGGTCACCAAAAACAATTCGGGCAACTACAGAAGAAACCACCGAAGCTAGGAGGACTAAACCCACACCCGAAGCCGCAAAACTTGAGCCTAAAATTACTTCTAAAGCAAAGAAAACTCCAGCAATCGGAGCATTAAATCCGGCGGCTAATCCGGCGGCGGCTCCGGCTCCTAATAATAGCCGATAGCGCTCTTTAGAAACTTGAAAATTTTGCCCTAAAATTGCGCCTAAATTTGCCCCAATTTCCACACTCGGCCCCTCGGGGCCCAAGGAAGCACCCGTACCTAGAGAAATGGCGGCGGCTAAAAGTTTAATAAACGGTCGAAAAGGAGAAATAATCTGGATTCTTTGAGTATTAATTAAAGAAGAAATCCCCTCGCCAAAAAATTCCTGATAACGATAGCGAATTAACCCAACAATTAGACCGCCGATGGGTGGAATTAATGCCAGTGTCCATAGACCAAAGGGCATCATTAATCCCATAAAATCTTCTAGGGTTAACCGTTGTAGAAGTTCCACTAATCCGTGAAACATGACCATGACCAACCCCGTCCCCCCGCCAATTAAAAGGGCAAAGATTAAAATTAATATTTGCGGGGGAGGTTGTAAACGGTTTAATAAGCTTGTTAGGCGGTCAGAAACGGAGGGAAGTTCGGGTTGCTGCAGCAGAATGCCCTCATTATTGGGCAGAGTGGTTGTCATTATGATTAATTGCCGAATAATCTTTATAAAATTTCAAACAAGTTCTAACCCGGGTAAGTATTAAAACTTAAATAACGTACTCATTCATAAAGAACAGACACTTCAGGTTTATCGATTAGATTCCCAGGACTATACACAGAAAAACATACACCACTGTATCCTGCCTGCTGCTGATTACCCGCCTTGGGTTTCTAATCTTTCTCTTAAGTACGGCTATTTCCCGTTTTTTATTCGTTAAAACCGAATTCATTCCGGCGGCCGATTTACTATCCTTAGAATCATCAAGGCTGTAGTCGAGCCTATGTCAACATTGTATCAAACAATTTGTCAATGGAGGTAAAGATTATGCAGTTAGTTCGTTGGCAACCCTTTGAAGAAATTGATTCTCTACAACGAGAAATGAATCGTCTGTTTGATAGTTTAGTCCTGCCTTCGGAAAAGGCGGGGATGTCACTGTTTCCTGCGGCTGAACTCGAAGAAACCCCGGAAGCGATTATCCTAAAACTGGAAGTTTCCTGGGGTGAGTCCAGAGGAATTGGATGTCCAAGTTAGTCTTGATGGGGTGGCAATTACGGGAGAACGTAAATCAACCAACCATACGGAAGAAAAAGGAGTCAGTCGCAGTGAATTCCGCTATGGAAAATTCCGCCGAGTGATTCCCCTTCCGAATCGGATTCAAAACACCCAAGCTCAGGCTGAATATAAAGACGGGATTCTCAGCCTCACCTTACCGAAAGCGGAAGAAGAAAAAAACAAAGTGGTTAAAATAGCAATCGGTTAGGAATGGGCAATTGAATCGACCTTTCCTCAAGGAATGCTGAGGAAAAGTGGTGTTAGTTCTCGTCGAATTTTAATGAAAGTTCGACTATAATGGGGAAGGAGAAAGGCGGATTTATGACAATATTTCCGCTTTTCTTCTTGGAGATTTTCCTGTTAAAATTGAGGATAGTTGCCTTGAATATCAACGAATCAAAACCTCAGCCTAAGGCTGAAAATGATATAATTGAGAGTGAGTCTATGGAGAAGATACAGCCTAAAACTCTTACTATTAATTCTATCATTAGTTATCTTTTAGTTGCGGTTTTAAGTGTAGGCTTAACCTTAGTCAGCATACAGATTTTTCCTAATTCTTTAAGAAATTCTGCCCAAGCTGAATCAATTCAAACCCAAACTCAACCTGCAACAGTTGCCACCATTCCTAACCCTAATACCTTCGGGAATTTTGTCTCAGTGGCGGTGAATCGGGTCGGGCCAGCCGTAGTTAGAATTGACACAGAACGTACCATTTCTGCTAATATTCCTGATCCTTTTTTTGATGATCCTTTTTTCCGCCGTTTCTTTGGGGAAGGAGTACCCCAAGCTCCCCAAGAATATCAACAACGGGGACAAGGTTCGGGATTTATTATTGATAGTGGTGGGATTATTTTAACCAATTCCCACGTTATTAAAGGTGCCGATAAAGTTACCGTTACCCTCAAAGATGGTCGTCAATTTCAAGGAGAAGTTCGTGGTAGTGATGACCTCTCGGATTTGGCTGTAATTAAAATTAATGGTAGTAATTTACCCGTTGCTCCTTTGGGGAATTCCAGTCAAGTTCAAGTAGGGGATTGGGCGATTGCTTTAGGAAATCCGTTAGGATTAGATAATACCGTTACCCTGGGAATTGTTAGTACCTTAAATCGTCCCAGTTCTCAAGTCGGAATTACCGATAAACGATTAGATTTTATTCAAACCGATGCGGCCATTAATCCTGGTAATTCTGGGGGGCCATTATTAAATGATCGTGGGGAGGTGATTGGGATTAATACTGCGATTCGCGCCGATGGTCAAGGGATTGGTTTTGCTATTCCTATTGATGCCGCCAAAGCCATTGAAGCCGCTTTAGTTAGGGGGGAAAAAATTGCCCATCCCTATATTGGGATTCGCATGGCAAACTTAACGGCAGATATAGCAAAACAACTGAATAGTGACCCTAATGCCTTAATGTTAATTCCTGAATTTAATGGGGTATTAGTGGTACAAATTATGCCGAATAGTCCGGCGGCTAATGCGGGTTTACGTCGAGGAGATGTGATTACGGAAATCGATGGAAAAGCAATTATTAGTGCTGACCAATTGCAGCGTTTGGTGGAAAAAAGCAAAATTGGTCAACCCCTAAAAATTACTCTCCATCGCGGACAAAAAACTGAACAAATTTCTGTGCGTCCGGGTCAACTCGATGAGACCGCCCTGCGTTAAGGGTTGTGGCTTTTCTCTAACAGAAAAAATGCACTCTTTCTGAATAAAATTGAAGGAAGGGTGCATTTGTCAGGAGAAAACTTTAAAATATTTTTTGATTAGCAAACTTCGTGTTCCTATTATAATCAATTTATTTGGTATTGGGCAACAAAGATATCTCATCAGACAGATGTAAAAGCAAAGATTGAGATTAGTAACAGAGACAGAGCAAAAAATGTATAATTAATATGTAAGATTAGCATAATATAATTTGATATTAACTAGATTTAGTGTTAGGATCAAAAAGAGTAGTGAAATCGTTCATCTCTTGGTAGTCTTTGATTCTCGCATACCAAAATGACTGCTAAAAGACGGAAGTAGGGACTTCTCCCGAAGGAAACGCGCCTGTCTTCACTGCGAGTTGAAACAGGAGGCGAACAACCATGACTTTAAGCAAAGAAAGTGTCCGCGAAACTTCTTCTTCGGATATTCCGACTAGCGAAGCTTTCGATTTCGATTTGTGGGCGACAAAAGTGAAACGTCAGCTTGTGGCGGCATTAAATCACCAAGTAGCTCCCGAACTTTCTCAGAACGACGCTCAAAAAACCTCCTCCGAATTATAAGGAAATTGGGTTTGAAGAAAACGGTTAATCTCAATTTATTGAGTTTTATACTATTTTCTATTCGATAAATATTATTTGTGGGGGTGGCTAATGAGTCGCCCTTACCTGTTTTAAAACTGGCTATGTTCCTATTCCCTGTTCCCTGTTCCCTGTTCCCTGTTCCCTGTTCCCTGTTCCCTGTTCCCTGTTCCCTGTTCCCTACTATATCAAGTTAAAAATTGTTGTACCGTTTCCCAATATTCTTCGCCCCCAACCTGTCTAACATTATTATGACCCGCACCCGCAACAATTAAAAGCTGTTTCGGTTTCTATGGCGGCGTTAAACAGGTCTTCGCTCATGGTTTTAGGAATTAACTCATCTTCGGTTCCATGGGTGAATAATATCGGCATTTTTAAAGTAGGAATTTTAGCTAAGGAGTCAAATTTTTGAGTTAGAATCAAATTAATTGGAAACATCCAATATTTCTTTTTATAATCAATCATTTCTCGAACATTAGTAAAAGAACTTTCAATAATTAATCCAGAAATTTCAGGATGTTTGTAGGCTAGATCAATGGCGATTGCTCCTCCTAATGAATGTCCAAAAACATAAATATTATGGGGATTAATTCGTCGTTCATTTACTAAATAATTCCAGGCAGTTTCAACATCTTCACAGACTATTTTTTCCGAGGGAAAGCGGTTTGTACTGAGTCCATAGCCCCGATATTCTACTAATAAAACCGATAGCCCCATTTGATGAAATTGTTCTGCATATCCGATATTTCCCCCGATGGTATTGCGGTTTCCATGTAAATCAATAATCACTTTTTGATGAGGATTAGTTTCTGAAGGAATCCACCAACAATGTATCATTTCTATTTTTCCTGAAGGAGTGGGAATTGTTAACTCGATATCTTGATAGGATAAACCCATATCATCCGGGGTAATAGTAATTAAACGAGAGGGGAAAAAAATAAAGCGGGTTTGTCGTAAAAACAGGAATAGACAAGCACAGAAATAAGCGATCACGCCCACCCCTAAAACGATTAATCCCACTTTAACTAGAATCATTAAAATCAGATTTGGCATCATTTTAATCTCTCCTGATTTCGATAAAACCACCTTTTTTAATCTTTGTATCTCTTAAATCAGTTAAGTCAAAAAGAGAAAAAATGGTTTTTGCACACAACCCTATTCTTTTCAGTGGGGATCAAGCAATTTCCGCTTAATTTCGCAAGAATTTTGAACAACCCATTTCCACCCCATCCCATGAAATTAGGGGGGATCAATTATTAATCACCCAACGGCGAAATAGTCCCACAATAAAAAGTTAAGTGCGATCGCACCGATCACTAAAATCAATCGCCGTAATGGGTTTTTGTTCTAATTATCAAGACCACTTTATCGGCTTCTAAAATTTCATAAACAATTCGATCCTTCCGGTTGAGTCGATAAGAATATGATCCCTCTAGTTTACCTTTAAGGGATTTTCCGAGATAAGGATTTTTAGAGATAACATCTTGCAATATTTTCTTTAACTTTGCCTTTTGCCCAGAGGTCAGTTTCTCAATATCTTTTTGAGCAGATTTAGAAAATAAGATTTGATAATCTGCCATAGTTTTAATCCAGAAGTTGATCCATTGTGAACACTTCGCCCTGTTGATATTCTTGACGAGAGGCTTCAATATCAGCAATTAAAGTTTTATCTTGAAGGAGTTCGGCGGTTTCTATCCAGCTTTCTAATTCTTCCTGACTGATGAGAATAAAACTTTTATTTTCCTGAACAATAACAACTCCTCCAGGTTTCGGTACTGGCTTTTTCTAAAACTTCACTGAAGTTGTTTTTAGCATATTCTCCTGTAACATGATACATGGTTTAACCTCTTTGTTAAGTTCATAAATAACGGAAACCGATATTTAACAATATTATGACATACTTTAATTCTAACAAGAGATACTTTCCCCCTTTTTTTAATGGGGGTTAGGAGGGATCAATTATTAATCACCCAACGGCGAAACAGTTCCACAATGATCCGCCAATGGTTATCAGTTTCTTGAATAACATCATGGCGAGACAGAGTATCAATGGCATTTTGTAGGGAATTGGGGTCTAAATTTGTAACGGTTTGTAGGGTATTAAAATCGAGTCCGGTGGGGTGGGGTGCGATCGCTTTTATAATTTGTTGTTGACCGGGTGAACCTTCCCCCGCTTGTTGCCAAACCCCGGTAAAATAATAGCGTCCATTCTGATAGAATTCGGGTTGATTAATAATCCCATTAACATCAGTAATAGTAAACATGGGATCTCGGTTATTTCCTAGTTCAAACACTTGATCATTATAGCGACGAACTAATAGAAAACCGATCAGTTGCACTAAATAGGGTTGTCCGGCGGTTAAATCATAGATATAATCAAGAGCATCGGGTTTATAATCGAGGGGGAAATCTTCACCGGGGTTAGCGAGAAGATAGCGACAGGTTGCCCGTTCTAAAAAGCTAACGCGGATGGGAATAATACTAGCAAAAAACGGGTTAAAATAGTCTTCGGTCATTTCTTCGAGGGTGTGGAGTCCGGCTAAAGCAAAGGCTATTTTAGGACTCATTTGCACCATTCCCCGCAATACGCCCATAAAGTCTTTGGGAATGCGATCGCTTTTTATTAATTCTTCGATTTGTTCAAATTCATCAAGGGCAATAATTAATCCAGTATCGCCTAATTGGGTTTCAATTTGTTTTAAATACCGTTCAAAAGTACGATAGGGAAGATTGATTAAGCTTTCATCATCGGGGGGTGGAATTTGCAGGGTGTCTGAGAGGGAATCTGCGATCGCCATTAACACTTCACCGACTCCTTGAATACTATTACCAACGGTTAGTAAGTTAATATAAGCGAGTTTTACTTTTTCATCTAAACGGGTTGAAATATTCCGCAAAATTGAGGTTTTCCCCATGCGTCGGTGTCCGAACAAAACCACCGATTGCAGTTGAGAGGTTGAAACCCATAATTCCTCTAATTGTTTAATAATATCTTCCCGTCCGATAAACTGTTTGCCGATAACTGGATTACCAATAATATAGGGATTGATTACTTTTTTAGTTATGGAAATCTTGCCAACTTCTTTTGTTATTCCTAATAAAGCAGATTGCCAATTTTGAGCAATATCAATAATTAAACCTCGTTCTACTTCGGGTAAAGTCTCTGATTGATCTAAAATCGCTTCAATTTCTCCTTGCGCGCGATTCAGAGCTAAGGAACGAGCAGAACGGGAGGCACTATTTTTAATTAGTTTAACATTTTCAAAGACTTGATATAAAGCTTTGATATCTCCCCAAGTTCGTGAACGTAAATAAGGTTCTGGAGGAAGATTAGGTAATTCTAAAGTTACGATATCCTCAAAGTTTTTAACTTTTTTTAAAATCAGTAAAATTCTTGATAATATTAACATCTCTTCTCCATAGGGAAGAAAGCGTACATGATAAAATAATTGACTAGCTTTTTCTGGTTGTCCATTAGATAAATACCAAAAACCACCTATGGCAGCATAGGGTTGAGTAATTAAAGCATCGCTTCTCTTTTTAAGTTTTAAAATAATTTCTTTTAAAAAAAGTCTGAAAGACCAATATACAAAAATATTATTTAATAAATGATTAGATAATTGACTCGTTCTAAAAAACATCTGCTCAGGAGGAATTTTATTCAGTGTTTTTCTAATAGCTTCACTGACTGGGATGAACTGGAGAGTATAGTTTAAAACTTGATCCAAATTGTATATACCTCCTTCCCAGTCTTGCATCAGCCAACGGTGTAATAAATTATCTAAATTAAAAACTGGTATTAATGTATTGTGAGGACATGGAAAGTCAAATTTTCTAATAATAAAAGATAGATGTAAAATAAATGAATCCAATCGAAAAAATCCCACTGATAGAATTATTATATTAATCACAATAAAATCCGAAAAACTTTGAAAACCACTAAAATATGTTAGTAGCACAGATACAGAAGAAAATGTGCAAAATAAAATAAAAATTTTGTTTATTATGTTAACAAAGATCGCATGATTATTATTATCACTTGTTTTTTTTATTTTATCTGGGATTACCAAATATAAATCTCTATATGCAATCATCTTATTATACGTTAATAAAAATATAAACACTAGAACCTTCCATAAATGATTTTCTATGATTTTATTATTTATGTTGTAAAAATAATTTAAAGCAAAGAATGTAAAAAACAAAGTTAAAAATGCTGATTCTACGCTAAAAGCTATTATAAAAAATAATGATTTGTTAAAAGTAAAAAACCAGGCTGCTAAAAAAAATAATAATGAGCTAATGTAAATTAAACAACCTACATATAGATTGGGGTTTATATTGGCAATTAATAATAGCGGACATAGTAACAATATAATTAATAATTGTAATATTAACTTTTTAATCTCCTTATTTTTTGAATATTGTTTCCATTCTTCTTTAAAACTAGCTTTTTCATCAAGGACGACTGGTTGTCCCATAAATTTTTCTATATACCAACGTAAACCTTGAGGAAAGTAAAGTAACCAATACAGCAAGCGTACATAATCAAGAGGGTTTAAAAGCGATAATGGACGTTTTAGCTTAGGAGCTAAATCCAAACGAGGAACCGGCTTTTTTGCTGAACTCATGATAATTCCCCCAAGTAACGGTTAAACAGTTGATAACATAACTTCATTAATTTTTGAGGATGGCCTTCACTGTGATTAATTAACTCGGTAATTTCATCTTCAGTAAAGATAATAGTTTTATATTCTGGTTTCAATAGAGGTGAATTTAGACGACTCGCAATAAAATCACGGATCGTTTGTTTCATCCCATCGGTTTAACTGATATTCGCTACAAAGTCCCCACCAGGGCGAAGTCATCCTAATACCTTGACTACCAAATAATTGATCTAAAGACGTGCAAGCTGCAACAACTAGCTTCAGGACTGCATTATTTCCTTCTGCTAACCCTCGCAAGTCTGCGTGAATATAATTAGTAAAACCGTCCCAGGTCATTTTTTCTACTTCATCCAGAATTAATAACAATCGATGATCTTTTAAATTTCGTTTAAGGTAAATACCTGTACAAGTTGTAATTCCAACAGAATCACATAACTCTTGATAAAACTGATCTTGATCATGAATATTTTGTAAATTAAGATAAATTGGTTCACGAGGTTGTAGCAGTTGAGTTTGAGCTTGTCTGCTAATTTCCATTAATAGCGAAGATTTGCCGATTTGCCTTTCTCCAATAATTGCAATGCTGCTACCACTATTGAGAGTTTCAAATATTCTTTGAATTTCCTGTGTTCTCCCAAAGAAGAATTGCTCATTATTTATACTTCCATTGAGAGGTATAAAAGGGTTGTCTACCAGATCACTTTCTATTGAACTATTATTAAATATAGGTTCAGTTTGAATTTGACTGCTATGTTTTCTAGTTGTATATTGTTGGTCTAGCCAGTCTAAAACCACTGTAAACTTACCATCACCTGGATTGAGAGCAGCAATCTGAGAACAGATTTTCTCTAATTTATTATAAATTCCTGTTTTCTGCTTTTTATAATTATTGAGTGAATTTGCTATATCACATCCATAAACTATGTCTGCAATTTGCTGATCATTTTTATTTAAGTTATTTTTTGAAAATCTAACTAAAAAAATTTCTATTTCTTTAGCAGAAAGTTGAGTATCAACAGCAACTATTTTTAAAAAATCATCCCACGATAACCCATTCTCCATTAGTTTAGACAATTTATCAACAACCTGAGTATAGCAGAGATTCAATATGAAGACTTGGGTAGAAAAATTTTTCTACCCTTGCTTCGTTAGTTTCTACTAACAGGGGGAAGTTATTGGGGACTGACAAAGTTATGGGAGATGGCTTAAGTTAATTTTATCGAGCAATCAAGATACTGACTTCAGGAGTAAAATAAGATTATGAAAAATCAATTTTGGTCTGAAAACCCCCTTCCTTCATATTTTGGTAAACCAACTGGACGCAATGGAATGAAGGGAATTGAGGATCAACGGGGAAATTTTCAACCTAGCGTTACCCATATTACTGAAGAAACGCGATCGCCTGCTGAAAGAGCAATATTTAGGAATTGGCAGAAAAAACAGACATCAGAATCAAGAGAAGTGACTAATTTAGCTTGTCAAATTGGCAAACGGGGACATAAACAAATTGAATATTATTTTAACGGTGATCCTACTCCCTGTCCGGTGATTCTTAAACGCCATTGGGAACATCTGGAACCCGTTTTAAAGGAAATTCATAATATTAGATTATTAGAAAGTTATCTTTTCCACCATTATCAAGGATATGGCGGACGGGGTGACTGTGTTGGACGGTTAAATGATTATCAAGAAAGCGTGATTGAATTTAAGTTTTCTAACTCTGCTAAACCGACAGTTTACCCCGAACAAAAATTACAGGTTGCCGCTTATATTGCAGCGTTAAATCGGCAATATGGTCAACCCTATGGCGTTAATATTAATCACGGGATTATTATTACTGCAACTCCCTATGAAGTTAATATTACACCAATTGAAGCTCAGGAAGTGATGGAATATTGGGAAAAGTGGAAAGTAAGAGTCGGTCAATTTTGGTCACAAGAACAAAATATTGCTTAGTGATATTGTTGATAATATCCTAATGCCTCCTATTTCACCAACTTTTAATCCAGTCACCCCTTTAGACGTACAATAGAAGAAATGAACCTAAACACAAATGAGGGGAAATAATTGTCAGAACTTCCTGACATTTCCCTTCTTTTGTCATGCTGTATCTTAATTGGAGACATTCAACAGTGGTTGCACAATACCCTGATACCTACGAAGCCAAAACCCTAGAAATTGCTAAACAATTGCTGGCGGCGACTCAAGAGAAAAAGCGCTCCTTGTTTGGACAGTTGCAAGACCAAATGCGCTTAGATGATAAACTCCTCGACTGGACAATGGCAAACCCGGGTTTACGGGTGCAATTATTTCATTTTATTGACTGTTTGCCTGCGTTGCGGAGTAAATCTGAAATAGCGGCACACCTTCAGGAATATCTGACAACGGCAGAAGTCGAACTTCCCGATATGTTGAAAAAATTACTCAATTTTGCTAACCCTGACTCCGTGCCCGGACAACTGGCGGCGACTACCGTAGCCCCGGCGGTGGAAACCTTAGCTCAAAAATATATTGCTGGGGAAAATATTCCCAAGGTAATTAGAACTTTAGAACAGTTACGCAAAGATAAAATGGCGTTTACTGTTGATTTATTAGGGGAAGCGGTAATTACTGAAACTGAGGCGCAGTCTTATCTAAATAATTATTTAGAATTGATGGAAAAACTCAGTGAGGCTGCTAAAAAATGGTCAAATATTCCCCAAATTGATCAAGCCGATGGGAACCCGATTTCTAAAGTTCAAGTTTCGGTTAAATTGACCGCTTTTTATTCCCAATTTGATCCTTTAGATGCTAAAGGGAGTGAAGAAAAAGTTGGTGAACGCATTCGTATTTTATTACGTCGGGCGCAGGAATTGGGGGCGGCAGTGCATTTTGATATGGAACAATACGCCTATAAAGATTTAACCTTCAGCATTTTAAAAAATCTGTTGATGGAATCAGAATTTCGCAACCGGACGGATATTGGGATGACGGTGCAAGCCTATTTGCGGGAGTCTCAAAAGGATTTAGAAGGGATTATTGAATGGGCGAAATTACGGGGATATCCGGTGAGTGTGCGCCTGGTAAAAGGAGCCTATTGGGATCAAGAAACGATTAAATCGATGCAGAATGACTGGCCCCAACCTGTCTATAATGATAAGGCTGCAACGGATGCTAATTTTGAACGGTTGACCCAATTGATGTTAGAAAATCATCAATATATTTATTCGGCTATTGGTAGTCATAATGTCCGTTCTCAAGCTAGAGCGATCGCGATCGCCGAAACCTTAAATGTGCCTAGTCGTGCCTTTGAAATGCAGGTATTATATGGCATGGGTGACCAACTGGCTAAGGCTTTAGTTCAGAAAGGATATCGGGTGAGAATGTATTGCCCCTATGGGGATTTATTACCCGGAATGTCCTATTTAATTCGGCGGTTATTAGAGAATACGGCGAATAGTTCTTTTATCCGTCAAAGTTCAGAAAATCGCCCGGTTGAGGAGTTATTATCTCCCCCCAAAGATAACCAGAATAGCAATATTTTCGATACCTGGAAACCCGTATTTCCTAATTCAGCCGATACCAATTTTTCTAATGCTGCTTTACGCGATAAAGGGGTGCGGGCTTTAGAAATTGTCCATAACCAATTGGGACAAACCTATAACCCGTTAATTAATGGTCAATATGTGAATACCGCCCAAATGGTGGACTCGGTAAACCCTTCCAACCCTTCGGAAATTGTTGGGAAAGTCGGGTTAATTAGCGTTGAACAGGCGGAAACCGCTATTCAAGCCGCCAAAGCTGCTTTTCCCAACTGGCGGCATACTCCCGTGCGAGAACGGGCAGGTGTGCTACGCAAAGCCGCCGAACTGTTTGAACAACGGCGGGCGGAGTTCTCGGCTTGGATGGTGTATGAAGTGGGCAAACCCCTGCATCAGTGCGATGCTGAGGTATCGGAGGCGATTGATTTTTGTCGCTATTATGCCGATGAGATGGAACGGTTAGATCAGGGCTACCAGTATGATACTGCTGGAGAAACTAACCGTTATAACTATCAACCTCGCGGTATTTCTCTGATTATTTCCCCCTGGAATTTCCCCCTGGCGATACCCGTGGGCATGACGGTGGCATCTTTGGTAACGGGTAACTGTACGTTACTCAAGCCGGCGGAAGTGTCATCGGTGATCGGCGCTAAAATTACCCAAGTGTTAGTGGATGCGGGTGTGCCACCTGGCGTGTTCCAATTTGTGCCAGGAAAAGGCTCAACGGTGGGTTCCTACATGGTACAACACCCGGACGTTCACATGATTACCTTCACGGGTTCCCAGGAGGTGGGATGCCGGATTTATGCCGAGGCGGCACTGCTGAAACCCGGACAGAAACACCTAAAACGGGTGGTTGCCGAAATGGGTGGCAAAAATGCCGTTATTGTTGATGAAAGTGCCGACCTTGACCAAGCGGTGGCGGGGGTGGTCTATTCTGCCTTTGGCTATACGGGGCAAAAATGTTCCGCCTGTTCCCGGGTGGTGGTGTTGGAACCTGTTTATCAGGCGTTTGTTAACCGTTTAACGGAGGCAGTACGGTCTTTAAATGTGGGGGATGCGGCGTTATTAAGTACGCAGGTTGGCCCGGTGATTGATGCCAATGCTCAACAGAAGATTAAGGAGTATATTGAGATCGGCAAACAGGAGGCCGAACTTGCCATCCAAGTGGCTGCACCGGAAACCGGTTATTTTGTCGGGCCAACGGTTTTTATTAATGTTTTACCAACGGCAAAAATCGCCCAAGAGGAAATTTTTGGGCCGGTATTATCGGTGATTAAAGCTAAAACTTTTGAGGAAGCTTTGGATATTGCCAATGGGACTAATTTTGCTTTAACCGGGGGTTTATATTCTCGAACTCCCTCCCATATTAGCAAGGCTAAAGCGGAATTTGAAGTGGGAAATTTGTATATTAACCGAGGTATTACGGGGGCGATTGTTTCCCGTCAACCCTTCGGTGGTTTCAAACTTTCCGGTGTCGGTTTCTAAGGCGGGGGGCCCAGATTATTTATTACAATTCTTAGAACCCCGTCACATCACAGAAAATATTCAACGTCAAGGTTTTGCCCCCATTGAAGGGATGGAATAACCGCACCCTGACCCTCCCCTTACCAAGAGGAGGGAAGAAGATAAGGCGATCGCTCTTTTTAAGTTAAAGGGCGATCGCGCTATAATTAATATAAGATTATTGAGGAATTGAAAGAATATGAACCATAAACTCATCGATTCTTTAGTTCAAATAATTTCTTCATTAACACCAGAAGAAAGACAAAGATTAGAAGAAAAGTTGGCTAGTCAACACTCTTTAATTTTGATTAAAGATGATGCTTGCATTGGAATGGGGAAAGATTGTGAGGATTTACAGAATTATAGTGAACCTAATGCTCAAGAATGGCTTCATGCAGTTGCCAACAATCCTGCCTTTGACTTTCTAAAAAACCCGGAAGAAGATATTTACACCATTACTGATGGAAAGCCGTTTTATGAATAAAGGTAAAGTTGTATTAGTGCCTTTTCCATTTGATGATTTATCTGCAACAAAAGTCCGTCCTGCGTTTTGTCTTACTAATCAAATTGGGCAGTATAATCATATTATTCTGGCATTAATTACCAGTACAATTCCAACTAATATAACAGAATTAGATGTTTTACTAAATACTGATCACCCTGATTTTAATACCTCTGGGTTACACAAACCTTCAACGATCAAGTTAGATTTTGTAGTCACAGTTCGAGCATCTATTCTCTTGCGTGAACTCGGTCAATTATCCGAAGATACACAAGAGCAAATTACTCAAATCTACAACCGTATAAATACATCTTCTGCAAAATCAACTGTCTTAAAATTAAAATAAGCATTTTTTTAAAGAGTGCCATTTTTTATAAAGCCGATGCTAGAATAAGGTAAATTAAAGAAGCAAATTGGAGAAGTATAATGGTACAAAGAGCATTAATAGCAATTGGGGCAGCTATTGTAGCGCCTCTTGCTGGATTATTGTCATTGGGAGGGATAGGTTTAACAGGTGGCATAACAATAGATATCACCTTAATCGCTATTGCTATATACGTCAAGACTAAAGGGTAACAAGATTTGAGTCTAGTAAGTTGGGTTGAACTATAGTGCAACCCAACACCAACACATTAAGAAAAAAACTATCAACATCCGTATAAATACATAAATTTGCTAATAAAGACTGTATTAAAAGTTAAATCTTAAATTTACTTGACGTTTAGATAGATTATAAATAAAATATAGATTGACCACCATTGATGATTAACCCGGGGTTTGATTATGAATGCCTTTATAAAATCTGATTTAGAGTCTCTAAAAGACGAACAACTAAAAAATATTTTTAACAACCTTAATCTGATTAATGTTAATATTTTTCCAACTGAGAGGCAGAAAATGATAGATACAATTTACAGTTTTTTGCAAAACCATACCAAGTCTGTAAAAGGTCTTAAAAAGGTTGATGATCAAGATATTATTGATTGCTGGCAGGGCTACATAACCTCTCTTTTACAAAAAACACAGGAAAAAGATAATAATTTAAAGAGAAAAAAAAACCTGATATTATCAGAAATTTATAAGATTGATACAGTCCCAGAAATTAGTGAGCAATTGGCAGCGATCGCACGCAGTATTTTACTGTTTGTATTTCAATCATTAGGAGAAAAAGAGCAAGAACAATTAATCCAAAAAATTCAAGAGGAAACTTCAGTAAAATCTCATTTTAAGCTAACGGATGAAATATTAAATAAAGCTATGATAGAAGCTATTTTAGGTGGTGCTACCCCAGTGGCTTTAGGTGCTGCACTACCAATAGTAGCTGGTTTGTTATTTAACTATTTATCAACGGGTTTCTTATTTACTGTTGTACTACCAACCATTTTAGGTGTATTAGGCATAAAATTGGCTGTATTTACAGGGGCTTTAACATTTATATCAGGCCCGATTGGATGGGGAATTGCTGGTGGTGTTGGTTTGGTTGCAACATTATTAGCAGGTTTCTAAGTTTTTTAAGCAAAGAGATGAAGTATTATTGATAATGACGATACTTTCTATTTATACTTGCACCTATCAAAATCAAATGCCCACATTACCAGGAAATTAATAATATGAATAATATGTATGACCAGCTTTTAAAACAATTTCCTCAACTGAATGATTTAGGAGAGGTAACGATTAATTTTGCCAGTGGTATTGCTAGAAATACTGCTACTAAGGAAATTATTGCTCACGCCGAGCAAATCTTAGCTTGTAGTGATGTGGCGACCTACGCGGAAATTGTACTATCGTCTGCTGGGACTATTATTGTTAACTCGATTGATATCAAAAAAACCTTGAATCTTGTTAAACAAATTCATAGTTTATCTGGGATTAATATTGCTCTATCAGGAATGAATTTAGGCGTTAATCTAGTTGGTTATTATCTGATTAGCTCCAAGTTAGAAAACCTTGATAAACAATTATTTATTGTTCAAAATCAAATAGAAAGATTAATCAAAAATGAACAGCGTAAACTTTTATCCGAGAGTAAACTATTAATCAAAAATTCATTAACCTTGATTCAGCTTTTAGAAGATTATGGGCTAAGTGAAAATACAGCTTTAAGCATAGAACTATTATTAGATAGACAGGAAAATCATCTAAGAGAATTAATTAGCCTTCACAACAATCGGGATCAAATTAGTTTATCCCTAGATCAGATTTACATTATCTACTCAGCTTATATAAATTTATTCAAAGCTTATCTGACAGCGATTTACTTAAAACAGAAAAATCTAACTAAACAGAAAAATCGGATTCAAGAAGCTCGTGAAATTAATAATCTTTTATCATCTAAAGCCATTGTATATTTTATTTATCAAGAATGTTTATTTAATCCTCGAAGAATTTTAACTGAGTCAGAGATACAGGAGGTTATTACTTTGTATCAATTATATTGCCAGAGTTATGTTGATAATCTCAAAAATCATTATAGTTTTTTAATTAAAACTCCCTTGGATAAGTATCAAGATTTTCAGCAAAAAACCAATAATGCTTATCAGCCTATGATTTGGATTAAGCATTGAGTTATTGCACAAACACAATAACGATTAACCTTTAACCTGTTTATGATTATGTTTCTTTCAAACTGATCGAAATTTGAAACTCTAAAGCATTTAAAACTTCAACAAAATTACAAATTAGCGTGTTCAGTTTTTAATCAAAGAATAGTTAAAATTGTTGAATACAAGCGTAAATCTGAGCAGAATTGCTTTATTGTAACCATGCAATCAAATTTTCTATGATATAATGCCAATAAAATCCTCAGTAGTGATGACCCCAAAAAACCAGAAAATTAACTGTTGACCAGCAGTTCTAATCCCCAGACTTTCCATGATGGCTCTATGAAGCACAAATGGCTATATCAGTTTCTCTCTCCGAATCGGCGGATTGTTCCCTACTTAGTTCTGTTGGGTACTTTGATCCTGACGGCGATCGCCACCTATTATGTAGAATCAACAGCCTTTACCCAGGATCAGTTGCAATTTGAAGCCTCGGTTTCAACAGACAGAAAACCTAATTCGAGATCGAGTTAAAACCTATATTGCCTTACTCCGCGCTGGAAGTGGGTTATTTGCCACCCATGATCCCGTGGATCGAGAGACATTCCGCGCCTATATGGAACAATTGAAACTGCGAGCGGAATATCCTGGGATTCAAGGGATTGGGTTTACAATTCGGGTTCAACCCTCGGAAAAAGATCAATTAATTGCCCGGATGAAGGCCGAGGGTATCCCTAACTTTGCGATCCATCCTGATTATCCTCGGCCAGAATACAATGCCATCATCTACCTAGAACCCCCAGATGAACGCAATTTGGCCGCCATTGGTTTTGATATGTTTACCGAACCTGTACGTCGTCGCGCCATGGAAAACGCCAGGGATGGGGGGGTTCCGGTGGCATCAGGGAAGGTTAAACTCCTACAGGAAATTGATGCCCAAAAACAAGCGGGTTTTCTCATCTATTTCCCCATTTATCGAGGTAATTCTACTCCCCCAACGGTCACAGAAAGACGGCAGAAATTACTAGGATTTATCTATAGTCCCTTTCGGATCGGTGACTTCATGCAAGGACTGTTTGGGAGTCGTCCAAATGCTTTTATCGACTTTAAAATTTATGACGGTTTAGCGATTACTCCCTCCTGTTTCCTATACGATTCTAACCCCAGTCGTTTATCAGGGTTTAAGCCTCAATTTGAACACCGAAAAATGATCTCTATTGGGCGACAAACTTGGACGATTGTTTATACTTCCCGTCCTGAAATTGATTTTAATTCCCAACGTCTGATAGCTCCCTATATTGCCTTAGTAGGAAGTTTTGTTGGTATTATCTTATTTAGATTAATGCAATCGCAAATTAAAGCCCGATATATGGCGGAAAAAACCGCAACGGAACTGAAGAAATCAGAAAAAGCTCTGCGAGATAGTGAAGCCCGATTTCAGGCGTTTATGGATTACAACCCAGCCGTAGCTTGGATTTGTGATTATCAAGGTAAGATGTTATATTTCAATAAAAGTTATGCTCAAACCTTTAGGGTTTCCCCAGAATCCTTAGAATCCAGTATATTTGATATATTTCCCCCAGATTTAGCCTCTAAATTCCTGACTCATATTTCGATTGTAGCTTCACAAAATCTGGTTTTAGAAGTTATTGAATCTTTGCCTCGACGGGATGGAAAAATCGGGGAATTTTTAATCTATCAATTTCCGATTTGGGTAGCCGTCGGAGAACCCTTAGTCGGGGGTGTCGCCATTGACCGCACAGAAAGTCATCGAGCCGAAGCCTTATTACGTCGTTCAGAAGTCCAATATCGGACAATGGTAGAACAATCTCCCCTGAGTATTTTAATCCTATCATTAGATGGTTCGGTTCAGCGTGTGAATCGAGCCTGGGAGGAGCTATGGGGAATTAAAGGAGAAATGATTAAAGACTACAATCTTTTAAAAGATCAACAACTGATTGAAAATGGGATAATTCCCTATATTCAAAAAGGTTTAGCCGGGGAAACCGTAGTAATTCCTCCAATTTTATATGATCCCCATCAAAGCTTCCCAGGATTATCGAGTTATCGGTATGCTCAACGCTGGGTTGAGGCTTATATTTATCCAGTGCGGGATGAGGTGGGTGAAATCCGCGAAGCCGTGTTTATCTATGAAGATATCACGGAACGTAAACACGCAGAAGAAGAATTACAAGAAAGTGAATCTTGGTTTAGAAACCCTGATTGAAACCACATTTGATGGAATTATTATTCATGAAAACGGCATTATTCTCGATGCCAATCAAGGGGCATATATTATGTTTAATTATCCCTTGGGACAAATGATGGGATCTTCTTTTCTGGATTTGGTTACTCCCGCAAGTCAGGATTTAATTGTACAAAATATCAAAAACAACTTAGAAGCTCCATTGGAAGCATTGGGATTAAGAAAAGACGGTACAATCTTTGATGTAGAAATCATCGGTCGTTCCCAAATTTATAAAGGACGTCAAGTGCAAGTAACGGCCCTGCGGGATATTACTAATCGTAAACAATTAGAAGCTCAACTACTTACTCGGGCAGAGGATTTAATGGAAGCTAACCGCCTCAAAGATGAATTTTTGGCTACCCTTTCCCATGAATTACGGACTCCTCTGAATGCCATTTTGGGATGGACACAACTGTTGATATCACGAGATTTAGATCAAGAAACATTTAATCGGGCGACGGAAACAATTAATCGTAATACCCGGGCTTTATCGCAACTGATTGAGGATTTATTAGATGTTTCTCGAATTGTTAGTGGAAAACTGAATTTTAGCCCTAACCCGACTGCTTTAATTCCAGTAGTTGAAGCAGCAATTGAAACAGTACGCTCGGTGGCACAGGCAAAAAATATTACGATTGATCTTTCCTTTGATTCTGATATTGGAATGGTTCTGGCTGATGATAACCGTCTACAACAAGTGATGTGGAATCTATTGACAAATGCGATAAAATTTAGCTCAGAAGGAGGACTAATTCAGGTCATAATTCATAAGTCTCAGGATCAAAATTCCCAGGAAACTGATAGTAATGGTGAAGCGGTAGAGTATGCAGAAATTCAAGTTATTGATGCCGGACAAGGAATTAGCAAAGACTTTTTACCCTTTGTCTTTGAAAGATTTCGTCAAGCCGATGGTTCAATTACTCGTAAACAGGGAGGGTTAGGATTAGGATTAACCATTGTCCGCCATTTAGTTGAACTGCATGGGGGAAGTGTTACCGTCAATAGTCCGGGGCTAGAAAAAGGGACAGTATTTACCATAAAATTACCCATAATGACACCAGAAATCTTAAAATGTTATCAGCATCTTCAAGGGGGTATCGATGACTATAATTTAATGTTTGAGAGTTGTTTGAAACTCAAAGGAATTAAAATTTTAGTGGTTGATGATGAAGTGGATGCTCGAGATTTAGTCGCCCATCTTTTAGAAAATTGTGGGTCGGATGTGATGACTGCTGGGAGTGAAGAAGAAGCCATTAATATCTTTAAAGCTAATAATGCCCAATCTCCCTTTCATATTTTAATTAGTGATATTGGACTATCGGGGGGAGATGGTTATTCATTATTACGTCAAATTCGTTTACTACCCCCAGAGGAAGGAGGGCAAATTCCCGCTTTAGCACTGACCGCTTATGCTAAAGATGAAGACCGTCAAGCCGCATTCTCCGCCGGGTTTTATGCCCATTTAGCTAAACCCGTAGAACCCCATGAATTATTGTTTACTATTGCTAATTTAATTGGAATTATTGGATAATAGGATAAATCAGTCATCAGTTAACAGTTATTAGTCATCAGTCATCAGTTATTAGTCATCAGTCCAGACAAGAAAATGGGTAATGTATATAATCAGGAGATTTTAAGCAAATGTTAACTTTAGAAACGCTATTTGATGAAGAATTTTATCTGGCTCAATATGCTGATGTGGCTCCAGCGATTGAAAGGCGAGAATTTCGGAACGCTTTTGATCATTTTGTCGAGGAAGGTCAATTTTTGGGTTATGAACCTAATGGTTTATTTGATAGTCAATATTATCAGCAAGGAGATCCTGAACTCTTGAATCAAATCAAGGAAGGATTTATTACACCTGCGGAACATTTTATTGATTTTGGTCAATTTCAACCCCGTTCTCCTAATCCATTATTTGATCCAATTTATTATTTAGAACGATATCCCGATGTAAAAGCGGATTTTCTTCAAGGCAAAATTAATCCGTTTGAACATTTTTTTCTCTATGGACAATATGAAGGACGCAATCCCAGTATTGCTTTTGATACCAACTTTTATAAAACTCGATATCCCGATGTCTTATCTGAGATTGAATCCGGGCTATATAATACATTTTTTGAACAATTTTGGAGGCAAGGAATAAAAGAATCAAGACTAGGGACTGATCCCGCTTTTAAAGACGACCTGACCCAAGCCATTAATGTAGATGTATTATTAGGACAAAAAACCATTGTCGGCTTAATTGATGCCGCCAACCCCGTCGATATTTATGAGTTTATTATTCCTAATTTTAATAGTAAAATTAGTATAGTTATGAATCAAATGAAAGCCAATTTAGACTTGGATTTGATTTATGATTTGAATAACAATCAAGCTGTTCAAAGCAATGAAATTGTTGCTAGTTTCCGCTAATTTAGGTCTCACCCCAGAATCGATTAAATTAGATCAATTACCCGGTGGAACCTACTTTCTGCGAGTCTCTCCCATGGACGGAAGCACCCATTATCTTTTAAATTTATCGGCTACCCCAATTTAAGTTTATTGTTGCCCTTGTTGTTGGGATGGATGCCCTTTTAGCAGGGGTACTCATCCCAACAATATAGATGGATCAATTTCGTGTTGATCTAGCAATCAAGGTTGGGGGATTCAGCCTGTCAAATCCTTAGACTATACGCCGGCCAGTCAGTAGGTTGTAGACAATAGCAATCAGTGCCAAAACCAAAAGAATATGGATTAAGCCCCCTCCAACATTAACTGAGAATCCTAATAACCACAGGATGAGTAGTACACCAGCGGCACTCCAGATGATATTAGACATATTTTCTCCTTCGATTGAGATAAAATTTAATGACGTTATTTGGTCGGTGATTCTGGGCTAAATAGATCACGAACATCAGCTTCTACACCTTTAATGGCTTCACGGTCTTGCTTTGCTGCGGTGGTAGTTTTTCCACCCGGGTTGTAATCAGGGTTTTTAATACTATCAAGAATCCCCTGTTGGGTATTAGCATCAAATTGCCGATCGCTTTGAACAACATCGGTTTTCAGATCATCTGTCATGTTAGCGATCGCTTCTTGGGCTTTATCCTTAACATTACCGATCATTTCTTTCGCCTGATCCATGATCGCAACCTGAGTCTGCGGTGAATTCATGCCTTGGGTTGACAAAGTTGCAGCCCAACTTTCTCCCGATGCCAAACTAAGGACGAGGGCAGTGGTGAAGAAAAAAACCATGCCAATAGACAGCAAAAATTTACGAAGGTTGCTAAACAAAATCACGTTAATATCCAAAATATTTTTGATGTCTCGTAACTAAATGAGTTTTTTATTTGTTGGTAGATCTACCAACAAATATTTATGTTCAACTGGGGCAAATTATCAAGACTCTCTGGTAAAAGTCAGCTAACGGAAATTTCACACTATTTTAGGTGTTCGGTTTTATCATTTTTACCATCATCTGAAACCGATCTTAGGTCAAAAACGGTAGAACTGAAGGTTCAAACAGTCTTTTAGTCCAGTTTGGCTTTGACTTCATCTTTCACATCTTCAGTAGTGTGAAGAACTTTTGCCTCAACCTGTTTTTCCTTGCCTTCTAACTGATCTTTAGGATCGCCAGTTACGTTACCTACGGCTTCTTGAACTTTACCTTCGATATTTTTGGCGGTTGCCTTGGCTTTATCTTTTAAACTCATAATGCGTTCCTTGTTGAATTTGTTGAATCTGATATTTACTAATCTGAGCAGAATTAACAACTCTAATAAATTTCATACTCGCATTGTAGTAGTATTTCTATCAAAAAATCACAATTTTTGTCAATTAAGGGAAAAGATATACCATTAGGAATAGAACCTCATCCCTTCCCAGATGGAATCCAAATTCCCAGGTCTGAAAGCAGCCGATATTGTTTATAACAGTGCAATGGGAGGATTATTCCACAATCAAAATTTTACGGACGCAGATTTTTGCATCGGAGGTCAATTCCTAACCTTAACCAATAAACCTACCTTAACAGCTAGTCAATTTCTTATTAAAGCATGAATCTAACTGCTTTTTGTAACGTTTAGTAACAAATTCAACCCAGAGTCAAAATCAGACTATATAATTTCCACTAAAGGCTCACGGGGACAGTTGGACATAATCCGATCCGTGTGATCGCTGTCCGGTTTGTTTTGTACCCTCGTTTCAGGGAGCCTTAGTTGCTGAACGTGTGATTGATGTCGGAAGTCCATTATCAGTAAGGGAGCCGAGTCGTCATGGAGACGAAAGAAGATAAGGATTTGGAATTGGAGCCGTCACAACCTCCTCATGTCGCGTCGGGAGGTGTGGAAGTGAAGTTGTCACAACCTACTAGCTTCGCCCCGGGTCGTGTGATAGTCAAATTGTAAGAACGATCCCCGGTTTGAATACAGAGGGTCGGATTATATCATCACCCTTGAGTATGTCCAGAAACCACTTAGATAATGACTTTGATTTAGTGTATCAACGTCTGCTCAGTGCCTGTCGAGGCTTGATCTAAGGCTAGAGTGAATAGCATTTGTACCAAAGTTTATTCCCACAAGTTCATTGTGAGTACAGGAGTAGAATCGTCATGGTTACAAATTTTAGCTCAGAAGTCCCATCTGGTTTTTTAGCCTGGCAAAACTCGGTTAAATCGTCGAAACAAGGGCCATTAGGAAAACTTAGCTCTGACTTATCTGAATTATTTACAGGTGTCGATCCGCTCAACAGTCAAGTCAACTCGTCATCTCTAAAGCCAGAGTCATCTCTACAGGTGATTGGAAATAGCGTGGTTATTGAAGCGATCGCGGATACTGACTCAGCGCAATTATTGTCTGACTTAAAAGCACTAGGACTCCAGCAACCCTCTGTTTTCGGACGGGTAATTTCGGGGGTGATTCCCATCGATGCGCTGGATGAGGTCGCAGCTTTGCCTAGCTTGCGGTTTGCTCGTCCCGCCTACAAGCCCATGCTTCATAATTTGGACGACATTCGCACTACTACCTCCGAACCGATCACTAACGTTGGTTTCAGTCACCAGTCAGGGCGATCAAGCGCAACCCTCGGACATCGCCAATGAGTTGCACGACATTGGCACTACTACCTCCGAACCGATCACTAACGTTGGTTCAGTCACCAGTCAGGGCGATCAAGCGCAACTCTCGGACATCGCCCGTACGACTTATGGCGTGAATGGTGCGGGGATCACGGTGGGTGTTCTCTCGGATAGTTACAACAACTTAGGGGGGGCGGCTAGTGATGTTGCTAGTGGAGATTTGCCCTCTGGTGTGATCGTGTTACAAGATTTACCGTCAGACGGTTCCGATGAAGGGCGGGCGATGCTACAGATCGTCCACGATGTAGCACCGGGGGCGAAACTTGCTTTCAACACTGCCTTTCTGGGAATGCCGAGCTTTGCCAATGGAATTATCAACTTGGCAAAATCTGTCGCTTCCGGTGGGGCGGGGGCAAAGGTGATCGTTGATGATGTCATTTATTTTACCGAGCCTTTTTTCCAAGACGGGATCGTCACCCAAGCTGTCGATCAAGTTGCATCTACCGGCGTTGCCTACTTTTCTTCGGCAGGTAATCAAGCCCGTCAATCATACGAAAGTCCCTTCACCCCTGGTCAAACTAGCGGGGATTATACCTTCCATGACTTCGATCCCAGTGGGGCTGTAAATATTTTCCAAAAAATCACCTTGAACGCCGGAGTGTTTGCACCTAGCCTGCAATGGGATCAGCCCTTTGCTTCTGCTAGCACGACTGGGGCAGGTTCACAAAACGACTTGGATATGTTCCTGTTCGCTGATAGCAATGGTGATGGCACGCCCGATCAGTTAATTGCTTCTAGCGTGGATTATAACATTGATGCCGATCCTTTCGAGTTTTTTGGTGGTTTACAGGGAACTGGTACGGCATACCTAGCGATCGGCAAGTGGGACCCCGCAGGAGGCCCCAACCCCACCAAAATCAAATATGTTGATTTTGGTGGTAATACCACCTATGAATTCGCCACCAATAGTTCAACGTCCTTCGGACATAATCAATCCGCGAACGGACAGGGTGTAGCTGCGGCTGATTATCAAGACACTCCCGCCTTTGGCACGAGTCCGCCTGTAGCCGAGTCATTCACCTCCCTCGGTGGTACGCGAATCCTGTTCGATAAGGCGGGGAAACCGACTGGCAACACCAGTCATCCGCAATCAACCCGCGATTACGGCGCCTGATGGAGTCGTTACCACCCTTCCGAGTAGTACCGGATTAAACCCCTTCTTTGGCACATCAGCCGCCGCCCCCCACGCTGCGGGTGCAGCCGCTTTAATCCGTCAAACAGTTCCTAGCGCGACCAATACCAAGATTTACAACGCCCTGAAGAATACGGCGGTTAACATGAATACCCCTGGGTATGACTTTCTCACGGGGACGGGCTTAATTCGCGCAGATGCCGCGATCGCATCTCTTTGCATTAATGGCACTGCTGGCAGTGATAACTTAACCGGAACTGCCAATGCGGATGTCATGTATGGATTCGCCGGCAACGACACCCTCAGTGGATTAGCTGGAAACGATATCCTGAAGGGTGGAAATGGTAACGACGCTCTCAGTGGCGGTGCTGCCAATGACCCTCTCACCGGGGGACTTGGTGCGGATAAATTTATCTACGATACCAACGCTGCCTTTGCCACTTCGGCGGTGGGTGTAGATACAATCACTGACTTTACTATTGGTCAGGGGGATAAAATTGTCTTGGATAAAACCACCTTTACCAGTATTAGTAGTATTCCGGGAACTGGGTTTTCTATTGCGAATGAGTTTGCCAAGGTAACAACGGATGCCTTAGCTGCTACCAGTGCTGCCGATATTGTTTATAATACCGCGACGGGCGGATTATTCTACAATCCAAATGGCGCAGCCGCAGGTTTTGGTACCGGAGCTAAATTCCTCACCTTAACCAATAAACCTGCTTTAACAGCTAGTCAATTTCTCATTAAAGCCTAAAGTTAACTCTTTTTTGTAATGTTTGGTAACAAGAACTGGTAAGAATCAAGATCAGACTAGGTAATTGTACCTAAAGGCTCACAAAATTAGTTGGACATAACCTAAGTAGAATCACCGTTGTTAGGGTGGGTTTATGCCCTTATCTCAGGGAACCCCCAGTTACTAAAAGAATTATTGACATCACCGGACTACCTCGTTCAGGCACTGCCCTAGTGTCTCAACTCCTCCAGAAAGAGCGAGGTGGGTTAGATAATTTGTCATTCCCGCCTCAACCCCAATATCTTGTTGAGCTTTGTCCGATTCCTGATTAATAAATACAGGAGTTAAATCATGACATCAAGTTTTGCCGAAGATACAATTTCCCTTCCTGGTGTTTACTATGGTTCCGTCGCCTGGTCTGACTACACCGGAGACGGCAAACCCGACTTGCTGTTGACGGGTTCCAATAATTCATTCAACCCCATCTCCAAACTGTACAAAAACACAGGCAGTGGTTTGAGCGAAGATACCAGTATTTCCCTTCCTGGTGTTGACTACGGTTCTGTCGCCTGGTCTGACTACAACGGAGACGGCAAACCGGACTTGCTGTTGACGGGTTACGATAATTCATTCAACCCCATCTCCAAACTGTACAAAAACACAGGCAGTGGTTTTATCGGAGATACCAGTATTTCCCTTCCTGGTGTTTCTGGCAGTTCCGTCGCCTGGTCTGACTACACCGGAGACGGCAAACCGGACTTCCTGTTGACGGGTAACACAGGTTCAGGCCGCATCTCCAAACTGTACAAAAACACAGGCAGTGGTTTTAGCGAAGATACCAGTATTTCCCTTCCTGGTGTTGGGTACAGTTCCGTCGCCTGGTCTGACTACACCGGAGACGGCAAACCCGACTTGCTGTTGACGGGTCTGGATAATTCATGGAACCCCATCTCCAAACTTTACAAAAACACAGGCAGTGGTTTTAGCGAAGATACCAGTATTTCCCTTCCTGGTGTTGCCGAGGGTTCCGTCGCCTGGTCTGACTACACCGGAGACGGCAAACCCGACTTGCTGTTGACGGGTTTAGATAATTCAAACAACCGCATCTCCAAACTGTACAAAAACACAGGCAGTGGTTTTAGCGAAGATACCAGTATTTCCCTCCCTGGTGTTGCCGATGGTTCCGTCGCCTGGTCTGACTACACCGGAGACAGCCAACCGGACTTCCTGTTGACGGGTTTCCGATAATTCAGTCGGCATCTCCAAACTCTACAAAAACACAGGCAGTGGTTTGAGCGAAGATACCAGTATTTCCCTTCCTGGTGTTTCTGGCAGTTCCGTCGCCTGGTCTGACTACACCGGAGACGGCAAACCGGACTTCCTGTTGACGGGTTGGGGTAGTTCAGGCCCCATCTCCAAACTGTACAAAAACGCCTCAGATACAACCCCACCCACAGCCAGCAGTTTCACTCCGGCTGATAATGCCACCGGGGTTGCCGTTGGTGCTAACTTAATCGTCAACTTCAGCGAAGCGATTCAAAAAGGCACAGGCAATATTGTGATTAAGAAAGTTTCGGATAACTCGCTAGTAGAAACCATCCAGGTAACGGCTACTAATGTCACCGTTAGTGGAACTCAACTAACCATTAACCCCACAGCCGATTTAGCCCAAGGTACAGATTACTACGTGGAAATCGCCAACGGTACAATTGAAGATCTGGCTAGCAACGATTATGCTGGTATTATCGGAAATAGCACCTGGAACTTCAAAACACAGGGAACCCCTACCATTAATGGTACGGCTGATAATGATATTCTGATGGGAACAGCCAACTCAGAAATTATTAATGGTTTAGCCGGAAATGACCAAATTCTCGGTTTGGCCAGTAACGATAGTCTCAATGGTGGCGATGGCCATGATAGCCTTGATGGTAGTGCCGGAGCCGACCAACTGCAAGGACAAGCCGGAGACGATATTTATACTGTTGATAATGCCGGAGATATGGTTACAGAATCAGCCAGTCAAGGCCGAGATTTAGTCCAATCTTTTATTACCTATACCCTCCCCGTCAATGTTGAAGACCTAACCCTGGCGGGTTCCGCCGTTATTAACGGTACAGGCAACAGCCTGAATAATAGCATTATAGGCAATAACGCTAATAATACCCTTAACGGTAGCACCGGAGCCGATCTGTTAGTGGGTCGGGCTGGAAATGATACTTATCTGGTCGAGAATGCCAGTGATGTTGTTGCCGAAGCCCTCAGTGAAGGAACTGATTTGGTACAATCTTCTGTAACTTATAACTTACCTGCTAATGTGGAAAATCTCACCTTAACAGGAACAACTGCAATTAATGGTATAGGTAATACTCTAGCTAATCTTATGACAGGTAATACTGTTAATAATATCCTGAATGGTAGTACCGGAGCCGACCAACTCAAAGGCGGTACAGGAAATGATACTTATGTTGTCGATAATCTTGGGGATGTGGTGACCGAATTAGCTAGTGCCGGAACCGATTTAGTCCAATCTTCTGTAACTTATACCTTACCTGTGGAAGTCGAAAACCTGACCTTAACAGGAACAACTGCAATTAATGGTACAGGTAATACTCTAGCTAATATGATTACAGGTAATACTGCTAATAATATTCTCAATGGGGGAGATGGTAATGACTCTCTCAGTGGCGGTGCTGCCAATGACCCTCTCACCGGGGGACTTGGTGCGGATAAATTTATCTACGATACCAATGCTGCCTTTGCCACTTCGGCGGTGGGTGTAGATACAATCACTGACTTTACTATTGGTCAGGGGGATAAAATTGTCTTGGATAAAACCACCTTTACCAGTATTAGTAGTATTCCGGGAACTGGGTTTTCTATTGCGAATGAGTTTGCCAAGGTAACAACGGATGCCTTAGCTGCTACCAGTGCTGCCGATATTGTTTATAATACCGCGACGGGCGGATTATTCTACAATCAAAATGGCACAGCCGCAGGTTTTGGTACCGGAGCTAAATTTCTCACCTTAACCAATAAACCTGCCTTAACAGCTAGTCAATTTCTCATTCAAGCGTGAATCTAACTTTTTTTGTAACGTTTAGTCACAAGATCTGGTAAGAATCAAGATCAGACTAGATAATTGTACCTAAAGGCTCACAAAATTAGTTGGACATAACCTAAGTAGAATCACCGTTGTTAGGGTGGGTTTATGCCCTTATCTCAGGGAACCCCCAGTTACTAAAAGAATTATTGACATCACCGGACTACCTCGTTCAGGCACTGCCCTAGTGTCTCAACTCCTCCAGAAAGAGCGAGGTGGGTTAGATAATTTGTAATTCCCGCCTCAACCCCAATATCTTGTTGAGCTTTGTCCGATGCCTTATTAATAAATACAGGAGTTAAATCATGACATCAAGTTTTGCCGAAGATACAATTTCCCTTCCTGGTGTTGACTATGGTTTCCGTCGCCTGGTCTGACTACACCGGAGACGGCAAACCCGACTTACTGTTGACGGGTTACTCAAGTTCAGGCTCCATCTCCAAACTGTACAAAAACACAGGTGGTGGTTTGAGCGAAGATACCAGTATTTCCCTTCCTGGTGTTTTCTCCAGTTCCGTCGCCTGGTCTGACTACAACGGAGACGGCAAACCCGACTTCCTGCTGACGGGTTGGGATAGTTCATTCAACCCCATCTCCAAACTATACAAAAACACAGGCAGTGGTTTTAGCGAAGATACCAGTATTTCCCTTCCTGGTGTTGGCTGGAGTTCCGTCGCCTGGTCTGACTACACCGGAGACGGCAAACCCGACTTCCTGTTGACGGGTTACTCAAGTTCAGGCGACATCTCGAAACTGTACAAAAACACAGGCAGTGGTTTTAGCGAAGATACCAGTATTTCCCTTCCTGGTGTTGACTCTGGTTCCGTCGCCTGGTCTGACTACACCGGAGACGGCAAACCCGACTTCCTGTTGACGGGTTCCGATAATTCATACAACCCCATCTCCAAACTGTACAAAAACACAGGCAGTGGTTTTAGCGAAGATACCAGTATTTCCCTTCCTGGTATTTACTACAGTTCCGTCGCCTGGTCTGACTACAACGGAGACGGCAAACCCGACCTGCTGTTGACGGGTTCCGATAGTTCATTCAACCCCATCTCGAAACTGTACAAAAACACAGGCAGTGGTTTGAGCGAAGATACCAGTATTTCCCTTCCTGGTGTTTTCTCCAGTTCCGTCGCCTGGTCTGACTACAACGGAGACGGCAAACCCGACCTGCTGTTGACGGGTTCCGATAGTTCATTCAACCCCATCTCGAAACTGTACAAAAACACAGGCAGTGGTTTGAGCGAAGATACCAGTATTTCCCTTCCTGGTGTTGACTCTGGTTCCGTCGCCTGGTCTGACTACACCGGAGACGGCAAACCCGACTTCCTGTTGACGGGTTACTCTTTCTCAAGTCCAGGCCCCATCTCGAAACTGTACAAAAACACCACCACCCCTGTTATTAATGGTACGGCTAATAATGATATTCTCATCGGAACAGCCAACTCAGAAACGATTAATGGTTTAGGAGGCAATGACAAACTTTCAGGTCTGGGTGGTAATGACTCCCTTAATGGTGGTACTGGAAATGATACCCTAAATGGGGGTGCAGGAAGCGACCAACTCAAAGGCAATGGGGGTAATGATGTTTATATTGTCGGTACTGGGGATATCATTACAGAATTAGCTTCTGCTGGAACAGATTTAATTCAATCCTCTGTTACCTATACCTTACCTGCTAATGTGGAAAACCTGACCTTAACCGGGACAACAGCAATTAATGGTACAGGTAATACTCTAGCTAATATGATTACAGGTAATACTGCTAATAATATTCTCAATGGGGGAGATGGTAATGACTCTCTCAGTGGCGGTGCTGCCAATGACCCCCTCACCGGGGGACTCGGTGCGGATAAATTTATCTACAATACCAATGCTGCCTTTGCCGCTTCGGCGGTGGGTGTAGATACAATCACTGACTTTACTATTGGTCAAGTGGATAAAATCGTCTTGGATAAAACCACCTTTACCAGTATTAGTAGTATTCCGGGAACTGGGTTTTCTATTGCGAATGAGTTTGCCAAGGTAACAACGGATGCCTTAGCTGCTACCAGTGCTGCCGATATTGTTTATAATACCGCGACGGGCGGATTATTCTACAATCCAAATGGCGCAGCCGCAGGTTTTGGTACCGGAGCTAAATTCCTCACCTTAACTGGAAAACCTGCCTTAACAGCTAGTCAGTTTCTCATTCAAGCGTGAATCTAACTTTTTTTGTAACATTTAGTCACAAGAACTGGTAAGAATCAAGATCAGACTGGATAATTGTACCTAAAGGCTCGCGGAAACATCTGGACATGATCCGATCCGTGTGATCGCTGTCTGGTTTGTTTTGTACCCTCGTTTCAGGGAGCCTCAGTTACTGAACGTGTGATTGATGTGGGAAGTCCATTATCAGTAAGGGAGCATGATCGTCATGGAGACGAAAGAAGATAAGGATTTGGAATTGAAGCCGTCACAACCTCCTCAAGTCGGATCGGAAGAGGTGGAAGTGAGGCCGTCACAACCTACTAGCTTCGCACCGGATCGTGTAATAGTCAAACTGAAGCCCAGCACGAATGCCAATGAGGCTGTCAGCTTGCAGGCTGAGGTCGGGGTTGCAGGAGTCACCACAGCTCCACGACTCGGAATTGAGTTTTGGCAGATTCCTCCAGGAAAGGTGGAACAAACAATATCCGCTTATAAGAATGATCCCCGGTTTGAATACATAGAACCCGATTATCTCATCACCCTTGAGGATGTCCAAAAACCGAGTCCTGCTCAGGAAGATTCAGCAGCAATTACACCCCTAGTCACAACTCCCAATGACCCTCTTTATACCCAATTATGGGGACTCAACAACACAGGTCAAAGTGGGGGAAAAGCCGATGCCGACATCGATGCCCCGGAAGCCTGGGATATTCAAAAGGGCAATCCCAACTTAGTGATCGGGGTTATCGATTCGGGCGTTAATTACAAGCACCCCGACTTAGTGGGGAATATCTGGACAAATCCCGGGGAAATCGCCGAAAATGGCATTGATGACGACCAGAACGGATATATAGATGACACTCGTGGCTGGGACTTTGGCGATAATGACAATAACCCGATGGATGTGCAAGGACATGGCACCCATGTTGCCGGAACCATTGCCGCAAAAGGTAATAACGGCGTTGGAGTGACCGGGGTTGCCTGGAATGCCAAGATTATGCCACTTAAGCTTACCCCTGATGGTGTCCAGATCATCCGTACATCCAATGCGATCAAAGCAGTTGAATATAGTATGGCGAAGGGAGTCAAACTCACCAATAACTCTTGGGGTGTGCCAGCATATAGTCAAGCTCTACGCAATGCCATCTGGTTCGCCGGACAACAGGAGGGAGCTTTGTTTATTGCTGCGGCGGGTAATGGGGGCTCCAATCAGATTGGAGATAACAACGACATCACGCCTTCTTATCCTGCCAGCTACAACCTGCCTAATATTATCTCCGTTGCCGCCACCGACAGCACCGATGCGCGCGCATCTTTCTCCAACTATGGAGCCAAGACTGTGGATTTAGGAGCGCCTGGTTCGGGTATTCTAAGCACCACCATAACCGAAGCAGGTTATGGTCTTGATAGCGGTACATCGATGGCGGCTCCCCATGTCACCGGGGCGGCGGCGTTGCTATGGTCTCAAAATCCCAATTTGACGGCACAGCAAGTTAAAGACAAGCTGATGCAAACAACTGACCCTATTTTTGCTTTGAATGGTAAGACGGTTTCAGGGGGTCGGTTGAACATTAACAATGCTTTGAGAAGCCTCGTCACCGGGAACCCCAGTTCTATTACTATTCCCAGTAGCGGCGCTGCCACGCCTTATCCATCAACGATTAATGTTTCCGGTGTCAGTGGGAACATTACCCGGGTTTCAAGTCAGCTTAAGCGGTTTATCCCATACTTATCCAGATGATGTGGATATGTTCCTGCAGGGGCCCGGTGGACAAAAAGTCATGCTCATGTCCGATGCCGGGGGAGACCGTCCCTTTGGCTTAAATAATGTCAATCTCACTTTTAGTGACAGTGCCTCAGGGACGTTGCCAGATGCGTCTCAAATTACATCAGGAACTTATCGTCCAACTAACTACAAAGTCGGTGATGTCTTCCTTGCTCCCGCACCCGTTGGCCCCTATGGTACCGCGTTGTCCGCGTTCAATGGCACAAATCCCAATGGCCAGTGGAAGCTATTTGTGCAGGATGATCTGGAAGGAGATAGTGGTTCTATATTTGGTGGCTGGAGTTTAACGATTCAGGCAACTGATGCCATAAGTGGGACTGCTGGCGCTGATAACTTAACCGGAACGGCGAAGGCGGACATCATCAATGGATTAGCTGGAAACGACAGCCTGAAAGGATTAGGCGAAAACGACGCCCTCGATGGAGGCGGTGGTGATGATCGTTTACATGGAGGACTCGGAAACGATCAACTTACGGGTGGACTTGGTGCGGATAATTTTATCTACAATACCAATGCTGCCTTTGCGACTTCGGCGGTGGGTGTGGATACAATCACTGACTTTACTATTGCTCAAGGGGATAAAATTGTCTTAGATAAAACCACCTTTACCAGTATTAGCAGTATGGCGGGAACCGGGTTTTCTATTGCCAATGAATTTGCCCAAGTCACCACCGAAGCCTTAGCTGCTACCAGTGCTGCCGATATTGTTTATAATACCGCGACGGGCGGATTATTCTACAATCCAAATGGCGCAGCCGCAGGTTTTGGTACCGGATCTAAATTCCTCACCTTAACCAATAAACCTGCTTTAACAGCTAGTCAATTTCTCATTCAAGCGTGAATCTAACGGTGTTGTTGTGTTTAATGCCTAATCAAAATAGGGTTAAACACAACAACATTGTCCTAACTTGATAAACGTCTCAACTGCACTTTTAAACCATCCCGGGGACGGGGAGTGGGAATCATGATCAGGTCTAAGGATTGATTGGGTAACAGTTGCCAATCATAATTTCTCACTAACAATGCCGCAAATAATTTGATCTCTAATTTAGCAAATTCTTTGCCGATACATTCCCGCATTCCGCCCCCAAAGGGAACCCAACTAAAGGGTTTGGGTTTATCTTCATTGCGGGCTTCGCTAAAGCGTTTCAGGATCGAATTCTTGCGGTTGAAAATAAACAGTTTCATCTTGATGGGTTTTGGTAATTTGATATAAAACTGACCATCCTTTGGGGATAAAATAACCGTTATATTCACAATCTTGAATTACTTCTCGAAAACCGCCACCAACCGGAGACACAAACCGCAATACTTCTTTGATCACCTGTTCTAAATAGGTCATGGATTTTAAATTTTCAAAGGTGATGGGTTGGGTGGGATCAAACTGTTGTTGTTCGGCTCTAATTTTTGCTATAATATCAGGACGCTGACCGACCTGTAAACAGAAGGATGCGATCGCCGAAGTTAAGGTTTCATGTCCGGCAAATAATAGGGTTAAAATCTGATCCTTGAGTTCCTCAATTCCGAGTTTGTTTCCGTCTTCATCCTGGGCTTGTAATAATAATCCCAAGGCATCTTCCCCAGACTGGGGTTGCTGCTGACGTTGACGAATTAGGGTTTCTATTTCTGTTAGTAATAACTGACGACGTTGCCAACCCCGATTAAATTTTGTTCCGGGTAAACGTAGGGGAATGGTAAACAGTCCATTAGACCAATCTTCAAATAATGCTTCTAAATTGGTATCGGTGGCTTGCTGTTTTCCGATTAATAATTTACAGGCAATATCAAAGGTATATTTCCGTAATTCAGGATACCAAGTTAAGGTTGATTTTTGTTCCCATTTATGCAAATAAAGATGGGTAAAATCTTCCATAGTCGTAGCATATCCGGCTAAAACTCTGGGTTGAAAGGCTTGGGATAATATTTTACGGCGAGACTTATGAACGTCTGCTAATTGCATTGATAATGCTCCTTTTCCTAATAATATTCGGGTACTTGGGGGCCAAGCCGCAATAAAATATTTATTCTCATTGGCAAATAAAAACCGATTAGCTTCTGCACCCGTCATAGTTACCGTGGGACGACCAAAAAGATGGGTTTTAAAAATTGATCCATATTGTTTTTGTCGCTTGTCAGCGAAATCAGGATCTCGCAAAAAACTAATGGTTTCACCAATAACAGGAAAACCCAACTTACCAGGGGGTAAAGGGAGAGAACTTATAGATTTAGTTGATGTCATAGTCAGGGTAATTGCTTAACTTGAATTGAAATGATAGGATTGGGTAATGATCAAAATGCTAACACTATTTCCATAAAAGATCATGAATTACGGCCCTTCCCCCCAGACCCGTTATCCCATCCCCGAACAAACTCGATTAGTGTATCTGAAAACCATTATTAAAAATCCGAATATTATTGTCGGGGATTATACTTATTATGATGATTTCGAGAACCCAGAAAACTTTGAAAAGAATGTTTTATACCATTTTGATTTTATCGGAGATCAATTAATTATTGGTAAATTCTGTGCGATCGCTTCTGATGTTAAATTTATTATGAATGGCGGGAATCATCGCACGGATTGGTTAACAAATTATCCTTTTCCGGTATTTGGAAACGGTTGGGAATCTGCCATGCCTGATTCCTGGCCATTTAAAGGAAATACGGTAATTGGCAATGATGTTTGGATCGGATATGGGGCCACAATTATGCCTGGAATTAATATTGGGGATGGGGCAATTATTGGGACTCAATCGGTTGTTACCCGGGATGTTCCTCCCTATACAATTGTGGGGGGAAATCCCGCTAAAGAAATTCGTAAACGGTTTAAAGATTCTGTGATTGAAGAACTATTAAATATCCGATGGTGGGATTGGGATATTCAGAAAATTACTCGTTATCTTCAAGGGATTTGTGGGGCGGATATTGAGGCGTTACGTCAGGTTTTAGATACTGACAGGACTTACGCAGAATACCCAATTATACACCATCTGTAGGGGCGAATGGCCATTCGCCCCTACTAGATATGGTTGTTTTGCGTAAGTCCTGTACTGAGTAAAGCAGGTTGTGATGGTAGGGATAATTCATGAATTGCCCCCGCGACAAGGATTAAATTTCAAGTTCAAGAAATATTACAATCTAATCCTTGTAGTGGGGGAAGGGTGCAAAAATCAAGTAATAACCGTCGGTTGTTGACGTCCGGTTATGGTTTTGATTTGGGCAATTTCATCGGCAATGGTGATTAATTCTCCTAACGCTTCTTGAGGATCTAAATTGTGTTTAGTGGGGTCGGGTTTCATAACTTTCTAAATAAACCCGCAAGGTTGCCCCTTTAGTTCCCGTCCCCGATAAGCGCAAGACAATTCGAGAACCATCGGTAAACCCAATCCGAATTCCTTGATTATTACTGACGCTATTATCTACCGGATCGGTATAGCTAAAATTATCGCTATATTCGACTTGATAGGAACCATATTGTTTACCTTTTAGGTTCGGTAAAATTGCCTGTAACTTATCAACTAATTGATTAGCTTTTTCGGTTTCAATCTCATCATAGTCATGGCGAGAATAATAATTTCGTCCGTAGGTTTGCCAATGATTGCGAACAATATCTTCCACGGATTCTTGACGGACGGCTAAAATATTTAACCAGAATAAAACCGCCCACAAACCATCTTTTTCCCGAATATGATTTGATCCGGTTCCAAAACTTTCTTCCCCGCAGAGGGTGGCTTTTCCCGCATCTAATAAGTTGCCGAAAAACTTCCATCCCGTCGGGGTTTCATAACATTTAATTCCTAATTTTGCCGCCACCCGATCGGGCGCTTGGGAGGTGGGCATGGAACGGGCTACTCCGGCTAAACCGTCTTTATATCCGGGGACTAAATGGGCATTGGCGGTGATGATTGCTAAACTATCACTGGGGGTGACAAAAAAATTCTTGCCTACAACCATATTGCGATCGCCATCTCCATCGGACGCCGCCCCAAAGTCCGGGGCATTGTCCCCGAACATAATTTCTACTAAATCATGGGCATAGACTAAATTGGGATCGGGATGACCGCCGCCAAAATCCTCTAAGGGAATACCATTGATCACGGTGCCCGGTGCGGCCCCCAAACGCTGTTCAAAAATGGCACGGGCATAGGGGCCAGTCACCGCGTGCATGGAGTCCACACACATCCGAAACTGACCGGAAGTTAACAATTTTTGAATTAAGTCAAAATCAAATAGGGATTCCATCAATGACCTGTAGGGTTGGACGGAATCGATCACCTCAACGGCCATGGTTTCCCAGTTTAAAACTGCCGGGTTTGTCCAAATTAATATCCGCCGCCTCCATGATTTTGTAGTGGTCAATCACCAGGGTACGGGCATAAATGGCTTCGGTAATTTTTTCGGCTGCTGGCCCACCATTACTGGCGTTGAACTTGATGCCAAAATCTCCGTCGGGCCCCCCGGGGTTATGGCTGGCGGAGAGAATAATTCCCCCAAAGGCTTGATTTTCGCGGATGATGCAGGAGGCGGCGGGAGTGGAAAGAATGCCTTCACACCCAACTAGAACCCGGCCGACGCCGTTAGCGGCGGCCATTTTTAGGATAATCTGAATGGCTTGGCGGTTATAGTAGCGACCATCTCCACCTAAAATTAGGGTTCCCCCTTCATACCCCTCTTGGGTATCAAAAATCGCCTGAACGAAATTTTCTAGGTAATGGGGCTTTTGAAATGCCGGAACGGACTTACGGAGGCCCGATGTTCCCGGTTTTTGGTCGTTAAAAGGTTGAGTTGAAACTGTACGAATATTCATGAGACATTGACGATGGAATGCTTGCCCCAATTGTATCGGTATGCAACTCTCCTTTTCACACTTATGATAAAAATTCTATTCGTCGATCAACGAATTTAGGCACTACAAGGTTGACCCACAAACAGGAGAATCTCAAAATTGCCTCTAACTACATACTCACCGACTTGAATTTGACCTGTTTCTAGGGTCTTTTCTAAATAATATCTCGTCCAATCTGCTAAATCCTTGGGAAATACATCCTCATGCTTCATTGACTATCATAGGTTTGGGACTCTAGGGGAGAAAACCATTCTGGATCATCTTTCGGTATGCTTGGGGCGAGTGCTTCTGGGTTGCGAAGGATGTCGATAATGGCACTGGTATCACGTTCTTTGGTGGAACATAGTAACACACCTTTTGCCCAGAGGGATAATTTTAAATATTTCAAATAATATTAAAAAAGTGTTGGGGGTCTTGAGCAGTGATGATGGATTAAGGATTAATAGTACCCATTAACCAGCGTGTAATGGCTCCATCATCTTCGGTTTGGGAACGTTGCAATACTTCAATAACTAAAGCCATATTTAATCCGGGTAAAACTTGGGATTCTTCGATTAATCGACTCCCTTGGTTTTCAACAGCAAATGCTAAAATTGTATTATCTTCGACATTCACAACCCAAGATTCTTGGATTCCTAGCTTTTCATAGAGTAATCGTTTGCGACCAATATCATCTACAAAGGAAGATGCGGCTATTTCAACAATTAAGTTGGGGGAGGTAAATTCATCTAAATTAATCGGGGAATTATTGCGCGGGGGAAATGGGAAGTTATCCCCAATATAAAATCCCATATCGGGTTGACTTTCTCGCATTCCGGTTTTTCTAAAGGATGTGTTAGTAAATCCGGTGATCCGAATATTTTTAATTGCCGCATAAACTAAGATTACCGTTGACAGAATTGTGTTGTCATGTCCGTGTGCTGAACCTAGTGGTGCCATTTCTATCCTTACATATCCTTGATCATAATAAAACCTACCCTCAGCATACTGAGGATTCTCGGTTAAGGCTAAAAATTCTTCCCAGGTCGCTTTTACCCAGGTATCCGTTGCTATGGCAATTAAAGGAGGAGCTTGAACCATTATTAACACCTAAACCTTAAATTTAGCGTTTGTATATATAATTATAACTGCCCAAACCAATCTTGACCACCTGATAATTGAGCTAATTCTTGATCAATGGGGTTGGGTAATTCTTTGACGGTATATTCATAGGTCAAATTCAGCAATTTTTTTCCGGTTTCTAATAATAGGTTGCGATCAATCATAGCTGACAGTTGAGTGGATTTTAAACTTCCGCCTAAAACTTCTATACTAGCGGGACGAATGGCTTGTTCTATGGCTTCCTCCAGATAGGATTGCCATTGATCGGCTTGAATATAATAGGAATTTTTATTGTCTTTTAAATTTAGTTTTTTGATTTGGATAATAGAATCAGATATTGAAGCAATCCAAGAATTTGTTAATCGCTTTTCAATTTGATTTTTAATCAAATGGATAAACAGCCGAACCAGGAAAGATTCTATGTTTCTCAGGATTGCTTGTTTTCCCATATCTTCTAGTTCATTAATAATCAGTAAAGCATCTTGATAACGTTCTTCTAGGATACATTTTTTTAGATCGGTTAGTTCCTGCATCATTATTTTATCCTGATTTTGAATAATTCTAACAAAAGTCTTGTTATAATAGGATTATAGCAATTAATTTTTTATATTCAAGTCTCAGTCTAATTATGTCATCTGTTACCACTACTCCTCTAGTTAAAGATCCTGAACGGTTAGAAAAACAATTGCGAGATATACCTCCGGTTCCGGGGGTGTATTTAATGCGAGATGGTCAGGATAATATTCTTTATATTGGTAAGTCTAAAAAATTGCGATCGCGGGTGCGTTCCTATTTTCGAGAACAGCATCATCACACACCCAGAATTTCTTTGATGGTACAACAAATTACCGAGATAGAGTTTATTATTACCGATACGGAAGCGGAAGCCTTAGCCTTAGAAGCTAATTTAGTTAAACAACATCAACCCCATTTTAATGTTCTGCTCAAGGATGATAAAAAATATCCCTATTTGTGTATTACTTGGTCGGAGGATTATCCGCGAATTTTTATTACTCGTAAACGGCGTTTAGGCAATATTAAAGACCGTTATTATGGCCCCTATGTGGATACTCGGGTATTAAGAAATACGTTGCATTTAACCAAACGGATTTTTCCCCTGCGTCAACGTCCTAAACCGTTATTTAAAGATCGTCCCTGTTTAAATTATGATATTGGTCGCTGTCCGGGGGTTTGTCAACTATTGATTTCCCCTGAAGACTATCGAAAAATTGTGCAAAAAGTGGCGATGATTTTTCAGGGGAGATCGGGAGAATTGGTTGATCATTTAACGGAACAAATGGAACAAGCCTCGGAAGTCTTAAACTTTGAAATGGCGGCGATTATTCGGGATCAAATTCATGGGTTACAGTCTTTAAATGCAGAACAAAAGGTGTCTTTACCCGATGATCGAGTGTCCCGTGATGCGATCGCCTTGGCGGCTAATTCTCAACAATCCTGTGTGCAGTTATTTCAAATTCGCGCCGGAAAATTAGTCGGAAGGTTAGGGTTTACCGCCCAGGTTTCCCCCGGAGTTAAAATTAACGGAAATGGGGTTAATTTTACAACGAGTTTTAGAGGAACATTATCAATGTGTTGATCCGGTGGAAATTCCCAATGAAATATTAGTTCAATATGAGTTACCCGATGAATCTATTTTAACGGATTGGTTGAGCGATCGCAAGGGGAAAAAAGTCACGATTTTAACCCCCCAACGTCAGGTTAAAGCCGATTTAATTGAAATGGTAGAACGGAATGCGGAATATGAATTGGAACGGGTACAAAAGTTAAGTGATCGTAACACCTTAGCCCTGGAAGATTTAGCAGCAATTCTCGATTTACCCGACCTTCCCCACCGGATTGAAGGTTATGATATTTCCCATATTCAAGGGTCGGATGCGGTCGCCTCCCGGGTGGTATTTATTCAAGGTTTACCCGCCCAACAATACTATCGTCATTATAAGATTAAAAACCCCACGGTTCACGCCGGACATTCCGATGATTTTGCTAGTTTAGCAGAAGTGATTGGGCGTCGTTGTCGAGACTATGCTACTTCAACCGATAAACCGGATTTAATTATGATTGATGGCGGAAAAGGTCAACTTTCGGCGGTGGTTTCTGTCTTAGAAAAACTGGATTTATTAGAAGAAATTCGCGTAGTTAGTTTAGCTAAACAACGGGAGGAAATTTTTCTACCCGGGGAAAGTTTACCCTTGGAAACCGACCCGGAACAACCCGGAGTTCAACTATTAAGAAGATTGCGAGATGAAGCCCATCGGTTTGCGGTTAGTTTCCATAGAAATCAACGGACTCAAAGGATGAAGCGATCGCATTTAGATGATATTACCGGGTTAGGACATCATCGTCAAAAATTATTATTAGCTCATTTTCGTTCCTTGGAATATATTAGAATAGCTACCCCAGAACAGTTAGCAGAAGTGTCAGGAATTGGGCCGAAATTAGCCCAAGAAATCTATAATTATTTCCATTAAAGTAGTGAGTCCTTTAGGACTCAGACAGCCCTGAAGGGCTTACTACTTGTAGTGAGTCCTTTAGGACTCAGACAGCCCTGAAGGGCTTACTACTTTTTGGTGTGAGGGAATTTCAATAATAAACTCTGTTCCCTGACCTAGTTCTGAATTACATTGAATTGAACCTTTGTGTTTTTCCACAATAATTTGATAACTAATTGATAAACCCAACCCCGTTCCTTTACCGACGGGTTTGGTGGTAAAAAAGGGATTAAACAAGTTAGATTTTATATTTTCTGACATTCCCACACCATTATCTGCGATTTTAATTATAACTTTATTTTGATCAAAAAACTCAGTCTCAATCGTAATTTGATCTGTATTTTGTTGATCTCTAATTGGAGAGTGATCACGGGCATCTTGTAAAGCATCAATAGCATTAGAAATTAAATTCATAAACACTTGATTTAATTGTCCTACATAACATTCTACCAAGGGAATATCACCGTATTTTTTAATCACCTTAACCCCTCGATGTTGAACATTTTCTTTTAAACGACTTTGTAAAATTAATAACGTATTATCAATTCCTTCATGAATATTAACTTTCTTCATTTCGGCTTCATCCAACCGTGAAAAATTACGCAGGGAAAGTACAATTTCTCTAATGCGGTTCGATCCCATTTTCATAGAATTGATAATATTTGGAAAATCTTCAATTAAAAAATCAAGTTCCACTTCCTCCACAAAATCAATAATTTCGGCCGGGGGTTCGGGATAATGGGTTTGATAGATGTTAACTAAACTTAATAAATTTTCTGTATATTCCTGAGCATGAATTAAGTTTCCCATAAATAAAGTTAACCGGATTATTAATTTCATGGGCAACCCCGGCTACCAATTGACCCAAACTCGACATTTTTTCTGCTTGAATTAATTGGGTTTGAGCTTTGCGAAAATCGACTAGGGCAACTTCGGCTTCTTCCTTGGCTTTTCGCATTGCTTCCTCCGCGTTTTTTCTATCTGTTATATCCGTAATCGTACCGACATAACCAATAACTTCTCCATCAGAATTTATTTCCGCAGCAGCTTGACCATAAACCCAAGTAATCTTACCATCGGGACGTTCTAGGCGATATTCATAATTAAATTGAACGCGATTTTTAGCACAGGTTTCCCATTTCTGAAAGACGGAGATTCTATCTTCGGAATAAATTGCCCGCGACCAACCTTCTCCCATGGCTTCTGTTCCGGTTAAGCCAGCAATTTCACACCATCTTTGATTCACATAAAGGCAATTTCCCTGGGTGTCAGTATGGAAAATTCCCACCGGAGAAACTTCAGCTAATGTTGCATAAAGTTTTTGAGTATTCTGCAATATTTGTTCCATATTCCGTTGTTCGGTGACATCTACACCTACACTGACAATATAGTCAATTTCTTTGGCTTCATTTAGGAGAACGGTATCCGACCAACTAATAATTCTCTGATTTCCATTTTTGGTAATCCAACGGGATTCGTAATATTTAGGAAATTGATCAATCAGTAAAAAGGCAAAATTTGCTTTCACTTTAGAGGCTTCCTCTGGGCTTAAAAATATATCCCAAACATAGCAATTTCTAATTTCATCAAAGCTGTATTGAGTTGTTTGTTCAAAGGCGCGATTAAATCGAATAATTCGACCTTTTGCATCCATTAAAATCACTAAAGCTCCAGCGATATCTAAAATGGCTGAAATAAAACTTCGCTCTTTTTCAATGGCTGTAAATAACTCGTCAATTTGAGTGGTCATTTGATTAAAAGCTGTAGCTAATATGCCCAATTCATTAGAACACTGCACATCAACTTTTGTTTTCAAATCTCCTTGACTAATTTTGATCACGGCGTTGGTTAATTGTTTGAGGGGGAAAATAATTTGCCGACTATGAAATATGCCTATACCTGTAGCAAACCCTGTAATTAAAATAACCGTTACTCCCATAACAAAAATCATCTGATAAATGGGGCCATAGGCTTCTTTAATCGGAAGTTCAACGACTAAAAACCAATTCACACTAGGAATCATGGCTGTCGCGCCCAAAACCTCTACATTTTTCAATCCTAGATAACGATTTATATTTAATTTTTTATGATCTAAAGCCTCTTGGATAGAATCAATGATCCTATTATTTTTGAGATTCTGAATATTAAATATTTTAGACCTATTGTTAGAAGCAGTAAAGACTTGATTTCGTTCATCCACAAGATAAACATATCCAGTTTTACCCACTTGAGTATGAGACAGAATAAAACTGAGAAAACTTAGGTCAATTTCAGTGAATAAAACCCCATTAATCTGATCGAATTTATCTCGAATGGGAAACGGACATCACCATTTTATATTTTTGATCACTCGGGTCAAATTCAATTGTTCCTACATAATCTTCCTGTTGTTTAAAGGGTCGAATAAATAATGGAGAATCGGTATAGTTTTTATTTAAAATTTGACCATCAGTAAGTATAGATGTGATCACCTTTCCTTGAGAATTTAAGATGGCTACCAAATGATAGGCGTCATTATGACGAACTAATCCTTCTATCAAGTTTTTTTGAATATCTGGGGGTAAATCAGTTAAGCCCTTAACCCGGGCTAAAAAATTTAATTTTCGTTGCAGATCATCTAAATAGTTATTGATTTGATAGGCTATAACTTGCGATCGCTCTCCTTGTATGGATTGCAACTGCCTCATCTGAGATTTATAACTCAGATAAATCAATAATCCCCCACTACTTAAAACACTAATCAATCCCACAAGGAGTAAACTCCCACGGAGTTGTTTAGCTAGGGAAAAAAACCTCGGGGTGGAAAAGGAAAAAGAACCCCCAATCTTAGATAAAAAATGATGTTTCTCCGCTTGACTCATAATTTTTTCAATAACAGGGAACTAATCCATTTTTATTTATTGTAATCTGTTGTTAGCCCGGAAGGGGTAATATCAATTTTTCCCGTTACTACTTGCTGTTTTATCTGATTAAATTTGGCTTCTTCTTCGGCTGTTAAAGTGCCTCTAAAGGGGGCAAAATCATAAATTTGTTCCCGTAGTCCATATTTATATTGTTTGCCTTCCCAGCGTCCTTGCTGCACTAAGGTAGCAATTTTTAAGACTAATTCAGGAATATTCTGTAGGACACTGGTTAAAATTTTGCCCGGGACTAAGTTATATTTATCTTTCGTCCAACCAATCCCATAAACCTCTGGTTTTTCACTGGCTAACTTTAAAGCTGAAATTCCTGCTTCATCTGCGTTAATTGCCATAATATCTACTCCTTTTTTCAACCAATCTAGGGCGACTTTATTACCTTTTTCTGCATCTGTCCAAGTCTGCAAAAATTGAGTATAGACTTCAATATTTGGTTTGGTTGCAGTTGCTCCTCGCCTAAATAATTCTGCTTCTTCTCGATAAACAGGGTAATCATATCCCACCATGTAACCGACTTTATTGGTTTTGGTTTTTATGGCGGCTAATGCTCCAGTTAGATAACCTACTTCCCCGGAAACGAAAAGCAACTGCTCCCAAATTTTTATTATTCCCAGAATAGCTTGTCACTACAGCAAATTTGATATCTGGAAAATCTTTAGCCACCTTTTCCATTGCTTTAATATAACCACCACCATGACCAATAATTAAATCATATCCCTGTTGGGCATAGCTACGAATTAATGCTTCATCGCCAGTTTCTGGGGCATTTTCCGTATAGGTGATTTCAGCATTATATTGCTTTTCAATTAATTTTAATCCTTCATAATTAGCTTGACTCCAACTTCCATCTTCTATGGAACCAGTGAAAATACTCGCCACTCTAAATTGGAATTGACTCTGGGAATCGGAGGTTGTTAATTGTTCTTGATTCCACTGACTACAACTGACTATAATCACTAATGTGATCATTCCTAGCAGGATATTGGTCAAGAATTTTGGTATTTGCCGCATACAATTCCTGAAGTTAAGGGGAATTACGAATGGGTAATGGGTAATGGGTAATGGGTAATGGGTAATGGGTAATGGGTAATGGGTAATAGTATTTACCTCATAATAAATTATGGATAGCCAATATTTAAGTATTGAATATTACATTAAATTCTATTAACTGGAAATTGTAATTGCACCCTTATACTCTTTTTGTCTGATATTAACAGAGTTTTTTCCTAAAAACAACAAGGAAGCCTCACTGCCTCCTTGCTATTTTTGGGATTTAACTTGCCCAATTCAAATAGGGCAATTTTGTGGCGGTGGCTTGAATTTGCTCAAAATTAGCAATTAATTGTCCGCAACTATCCCACATTCCGGTAATAAAAGATTGACGGGAAACCTGCATTCATATTCACATCAATAGTTAACTCTCCACAGTGGACTTTCATGGATTCTAAATCTAGGTTAAGAGCTACTTGAGGATTGGCTTTTAAAGCTTCTTGAACTGCCTTGACATCCTCTGGTTTGGCGGTGACACAGGGAACCCCAATCGAGACACAGTTTCCCAAGAATATTTCGGCAAAACTTTCTCCAATAATCGCTTGAATCCCCCATTTGGCAATAGCTTGGGGGGCGTGTTCCCGGGAGGAACCACAACCAAAATTAGCATTAACTACTAATATATTTGCCCCTTGATATTCGGGCAAATCAAAGGCGTGTTTTCCCTGCATTTGTTGGCGGTCATCGGCAAAAACTTTTTCCCCTAATCCATCAAAGGTAACAGACCGTAAAAACCGCGCCGGAATAATCCGGTCGGTATCAATATCACTGCCAACTAAAGCAATTCCTGTTCCCGAAATACTTTGAATTTTACTCATTGTTGAAGTTCCGTAATTTATGTTAAGAATTGACCCCACCTTAATTTTCCCCTTGGTAAGAGGAGGGAATAAGAGTAAGAATTGACTCTGTTTCCCCACCTTTTTCAAGGGGGCTAGGGGCTGAAGTGCTTATAATAACTCCCGTACATCCGTAACTACACCGTTAACCGCCGCCGCCACCACCATGACCGGACTCATTAACAATGTCCGACCGTTGGCGGAAACCCTGACGGCCTTTAAAGTTGCGGTTAGAAGACGATGCACTCAGTTGATTTCCCTGTAACTTATCGGGGTTCATCGCCAAACACATAGAACATCCGGCCTCGCGCCATTCAAACCCCGCCGCTTCAAAGATTTTATCCAGTCCTTCGGCTTCGGCTTCGGCTTTTACCCGTTCTGAACCGGGAACCACAAAGGCTTTCACCCCACTGGCGACTTTCCGACCCTGGGCAAATTTAGCCGCTGCTCGCAGGTCACTGAGGCGGCCGTTGGTACAACTGCCGATAAAACAGACGTCTACTTTTGTCCCTTGAATGGGGGTTCCGGGGGTAAATTCCATGTATTGATAGGCTTCTTTAGCCACCTCCCGATCGGTTTCTGCAATCTCCTCTAAAGTAGGGATTAACTCATTAACCGCCATTCCCTGTCCGGGGGTAATTCCCCAAGTTACGGTGGGAGCAATCTTCGTGGCATCAAATTTTACCACATCATCATAAACGGCATCCGTACTACTGCGGATACTATTCCACCAAGTCACGGCTTTTTCCCAGTCCTCCCCTTTGGGGGCAAAATCTCGGCCCTGTAAATAGTCGTAGGTCACTTGATCGGGGTTAACATAGCCGCACCGGGCGCCCCCTTCAATGGACATATTACAGATCGTCATCCGTTCTTCCATGGACATCGCCTCAATGGTGCTTCCGGCGAATTCGTAGGCGTAGCCCACGCCCCCCTTTACCCCCAAGGTGCGGATAATATGCAGCACCACATCCTTTGCATAGACCCCGGGGGGCAGTTCTCCATTTACCTCGATTCGGCGGACTTTCAGTTTTCCTAACGCTAGGGTTTGGGATGCCAGCACATCCCGCACTTGAGAGGTTCCAATCCCAAAGGCGATCGCCCCAAATGCTCCATGGGTAGAGGTGTGGGAGTCCCCGCAGGCAATGGTCATCCCCGGTTGGGTTAATCCCTGTTCCGGTGCGATGACGTGGACAATCCCTTGGTTCCCAGAACCGATATTATAAAAACGGATACCATATTCTTGACAACTTTGTTCCAAGGACTGTATCATTTCTTCCGCCAAGGTATCCACAAAGGGACGAGCTTGGTTATCGGTGGGAACGATATGATCGACGGTGGCGACAGTGCGTTCAGGACACAGAACTTTCAGGTGGCGATCGCGCAACATGGCAAACGCTTGGGGACTGGTGACTTCATGGATCAGGTGCAAACCAATGAAAAGTTGAGTCTGTCCTGATGGCAGGGTTTCCAACGGTATGCAACTCCCATACTTGATCAAATAGTGTTCTTTCGCTCATAGAATCTAAAAAATAACTGCGTTTGTAACGCTCGCACTACTGGCATTTATTTTAGCGGTTAATGGATTTGTGGCGTTAACTGTTGGGAATAACTTAATCTCTAGGGATTGATAATAAATAGTGAACTACCTACACCTCTGGTACGAGTAGGGGCGAATGGCCATTCGCCCCTAATTTGCCATTCGCCCCTAATTTATTGTTGTTGGGATAGGTATTCTCCCAGAGGTGCGGAAGATCAACAAAGATTTGAAGATCATCCAACACCCTATGGGAATTATGAATAGCCTAATTTACCCCGATTATGTCTAATTCGGAGGAACAATCGGATCATTTTCACTCGGTTTATTCTCTTGGGCCAGAACGATGAATGATGGGGAAGAATCAGCAATTTGAACCATAGAATGACTTCCAATATGAGTGATCATTCCAAGATATTCAGGCGAAAAAACAGTCCCATTGATCAGACAAGACAACAGAAAATTTAACATGATTTTATCGTCTCCATTTTTTAAGTAAAAAAAGCATGAAAAATGTGCATCAAAAATTCTTCCATTGCTTCCGTCAGTTATGCCTAAACAGTAAGCAGCAGAAATTAATTAAAAATCCAGTAGTGTCATTCCAAAAAATTGTCCAGCGGCAACAGGGAGGACAAAAGTTAGAAATACGGTTGAAAGATGTGTGGTTGTTGAGTAGCAGGTCGAAAACAGCAGAATTAACTCATGGAATACCTTGAGTCCAATGAGTCTATTATCATTATATGTTGAATTGAGCCCTTCTACAAATGTTGATCTCCTGGGACTATCCCCCAACCGCAGAACTATTGCAATACCTGGCCGGGGGACGGCTGGCTGTGAGGTTCCATCGAGCCGTTAGATTATGGGTTTTACTCCATCGCTTTTATGGTATGGAGTCCCGTTGGATTATCCATTTACCCCAACCCTTTACCTATCCTGACCTGCGAAACCGTTTATTTTCCGAAAAACATCCCAAAAGCGATCGCCTCAAAGTTCAGAACATTCTGGCCGGATGTCGGGACAATTCTTGTATTTGCCAGCACTCGGTTATGGACTTACTCCAAAATCATTTCTCTCCAGAAACCTCGGAGGAGTGGAAACACCAGTTACAAACCCTCACCGGATGGTCAGATACCGAACTCCACCAGCAGTTACGGGGTTATCCCTTCGCCACCGTCCATCGCAGCCTGCGGGATGATCTTAAATTCTTGATAGACCTGGGGTGGTTGGGAAGGGGAGTAGGGGGAGTAGGGGGAGCGGGGGGAGCAGGGGGAGCAGGGGGAGCAGGGGGGGCAGGGGAGGCAGGGGGAGCAGGGGAGGCAGGGGGGGCAGGGGAGGCAGGGGGGGCAGGGGGAGTAGGGGGGGCAGGGGAGGTAGGGGGAGCAGGGGGGGTAGGGGGAGCAGGGGAGGCAGGGGGGGCAGGGGGAGCAGGGGAGGTAGAGGGAGCAGGGGAGGTAGGGGGAGCAGGGGGAGCAGGGGGAGCAGGGGAGGTAGGGGGAGCAGGGGAGGTAGAGGGAGCAGGGGGGGGAGTGTCTTTGGGCGCTAGATATAAAACATCAAATGCTGGATATAAACCATCAACTATTAGTTGCTACTATGGGGGAAATTCTCCAAAGTTGCCTATTTTCTCAATAACTAATACCCTGAATTTTTCGGGACTGTCTAAAACCCAACTTTGGGGACTATTACGAGTGTTAGAATCCGTGGTTTTTGTGCAGCCAAATTTGGAGGTTATAGTACAATCTTTATGGGAAGCATTGGTGGAAGATGGGGTTAAACCGACTGAGGAAAAAGAAGCAGAACCCCAAAGGCGAATTTTTATTAATTTGGATTATATTTTAGCCGATGAAAACCAGGATCGGGTTGACGGTTATCAGGAACAAATTGAACTGTTATGGCGTGATCCTATGGGTGGGGTAATTAATTTTAAAACCTGGATACCCGCCGAGGAAAAAAAGGTGGAGGTGACGGTTTATCCGGTTTGTTTGCATTATGTTCGTCGGGCAAAATATCTGAGTGCTTTTGGGTTTGACCCGGAAGGAAGGTTGGGCTGGCATAATTATCGGTTGGATAGAATTGCTTCAGAATATCTTAGGGTTTTGTCTTGGGGCGATCGCCATATTCCCCCGGAACTTGAGCACCTGAAATTAACTGAAAGTCTCCCTACTTCTGAGGATGTACAAACCGAATTAGATGCGGCTTGGGGGTTTAATTTCTATTTACCTAGTCAATTATTAATTATGCGATTTAACCCAACTTTCGACCGTTGGTATGTGGATAATACGGACAGACACCCAACTTTTAAGCCGATTTCCTATCCGGCGTTACCCGGATTAATTCGCCGTCATATTCCTAATTTGGAGGAACAAAAGGCCGTATTAGAGATTATTAATCAACGTTCTCCCCAGGATTGCTATTATCAAGCATGGATACGGGTGGGGGATATTAATGTGTTAATGCGGTTACGAGAATGGCGGGGAAATGGGGAAGTGATTGCTCCTTTTTCCATTCGTCAACGGCTACATCAGGAGGCGTTAGAGGAGTTATCAAATTATTAGAATATGGGATATTTTAGAAAAAATTGCTATAGTGGTTTCAGAGTTTTAATTCTCTAGGGAGGTGTTTCCATGACTATTATAATCTCCGATGAAATTATCCAAGCCTCTCAACTGACTCCAAAGGAGTTTTGTCAAGAAATTGCACTCTATTTATTTGAGACGGGTCACTTAACAGTCGGTTATGCAAGTCAACTGGCGGATATGCCTACTGATGTTTTTCGTCAACTTCTGAAGCAGCGCCATATTCCTCTTTATCGAAAATGGGAGCCAGAAGACCCGCACCATAAGGAACGTTGGTGTCAGGATGAATGGCGACCCCAAAAAAACAAATTACAGAATTTGTATTAGAATGTAAAGCATGACAGAAAAAGCCTACCGCTACCGATTCTATCCAACTCCTGAACAAGAAGATCTGTTGAGGAGAACATTGGGGTGTGTTCGACTAATCTACAATAAAGCATTAGCTCAAAGAACCCAAGCCTGGTATGAAAAAAAAGAACGAGTAGGCTATTCTGAAACATCTTCCCAGTTAACTGAATGGAAAAAAGAAGAAGAACTGAACTTTCTTAATGATGTTAGCTCAGTTCCACTTCAGCAGGGATTAAGACATCTGCAAACCGCTTTTACCAACTTTTTTGCAGGTCGGGCTAAATATCCGAACTTCAAGAAAAAACGTCATGGAGGTAGTGCAGAATTTACCAAAGCTGCATTCACCTATAAAAACGGTGAAATCTATTTAGCTAAGAATAAACAACCTTTACCGATTCGGTGGAGTCGTCAACTTCCAAAAGGATGTCAACCCTCAACCATAACAGTTAAGTTAGACCCTAGCGGTCGATGGTTTGTCTCTTTAAGAATTGATGACCCAACTAATAACAAATTAGAACCCACCGAAAAAAATGTAGGAATAGATTTAGGAATTTCTAGTCTATTGACTACATCCGACGGGGTTAAGGTTGCCAATCCTAAACACTTTAATCAGTTATACAAAAAACTTCGACTTGCTCAAAAATCTTTGAGTCGGAAAATCAAAGGCTCAAAAAATCGAGAGAAAGCCCGAAAAAAAGTAGCCCGAATTCACGCCCAAATTGCCGATTGTAGAAGGGACTATACTCACAAGTTAAGCACTCAACTGATTCGGGAAAATCAAACGATAGTAGTTGAGGATTTAGCCGTAGGAAATCTAATCAAGAATCCTAAATTAGCCCGGGCAATTAGTGATGCAAATTGGGCTGAATTTGTTCGTCAGTTAACCTATAAGGCTGATTGGTACGGGCGAAAATTGATTAAAATAGACCGATGGTTTCCTAGTTCCAAACGTTGTGGAAACTGTGGACACATTTTAGATAAATTGCCGTTAAATATCAGGGAATGGGATTGTCCTAATTGTGGGACACATCATGACCGCGATCTTAATGCGGCCAATAACATTTTGGCGGCAGGACTTGCCGTGTCAGTCTGTGGAGCGACCGTAAGACCGGAAACAGAGTAAATCTGTTTCGGCTGGTGCGAAAACCCGTGCATGGACGGAAGCAGAAAACCAAGTCGTGAGTCTTGGGAATCCCACACCATAAGCGAAGCGTTGGTGTTGGGAGGATGTCAATCCTATGATGTGGAAGATTTTGAACTGGACTTGAAAAACTTGCGGGAGTTGGGGCGATTGTGATTATATAACCATTTAATAATATGAAAAATTTGCGCGGTTTCCGTCCCCTTGCGGGGAAAAGGTAGAAAACTACTCTAAAAGGAAACTCATATGACTGCTTATACTATTGGTTTCCGTCCCCTTGCGGGGAAAAGATAGAAAACTACATAATTCCATATAAATGTTTTATTAGATGTCTCAAGTTTCCGTCCCCTTGCGGGGAAAAGATAGAAAACTACTTGAATTGATCCCGGGTAAATACCTTCCTTCCTCTGAAGGGTTTCCGTCCCCTTGCGGGGAAAAGATAGAAAACTACGAGTTAATTAACTCTGCAGCAAAAGGTGCTCTAAAGAAGTTTCCGTCCCCTTGCGGGGAAAAGATAGAAAACTACTGGGGAGAAGAAAGATTGGAGCAACAATCAGTAAGCTGTTTCCGTCCCCTTGCGGGGAAAAGATAGAAAACTACAAGAAATGGTCAGGGAAAACCATTGACTGTTCTAGCTTTGAGTTTCCGTCCCCTTGCGGGGAAAAGATAGAAAACTACATAATCAGCCTTAACTTTACGTCCATCAAAGGCGAGGACGTGTTTCCGTCCCCTTGCGGGGAAAAGATAGAAAACTACGGGATTCTTGTACTTCTCTAGTGAAAGCCCTATGGCTAGTTTCCGTCCCCTTGCGGGGAAAAGATAGAAAACTACAAAAGAAGTTTGCGACCCACTGGGAAAATATGTTCCCTGGTTTCCGTCCCCTTGCGGGGAAAAGATAGAAAACTACAAGAAAGTGAATTGAAACAAGTGGGCAGAAGCCCTTAAAGGACGGTTTCCGTCCCCTTGCGGGGAAAAGATAGAAAACTACGAAAGATTATTATTCATTTGGTTGGCCCTGCTCTAAGTTTCCGTCCCCTTGCGGGGAAAAGATAGAAAACTACCTTAAAACTTAATCATATTGGATGAAAACATGGGATATGGGTTTCCGTCCCCTTGCGGGGAAAAGATAGAAAACTACAGGGTTATATCAAATGAAAATAGAATTAGCTAGATGTTTTACTGTTGTTTCCGTCCCCTTGCGGGGAAAAGATAGAAAACTACTATAAAACCACATTCTTCATTGAATTTGCTTATTTGTTTCCGTCCCCTTGCGGGGAAAAGATAGAAAACTACTAAGAGGCAGGTTCAATTGCACCATAGGGTCGTCGCGTTTCCGTCCCCTTGCGGGGAAAAGATAGAAAACTACATAACGGTATGTGGCGTATAGAAGGTTCAAATGGGTTTCCGTCCCCTTGCGGGGAAAAGATAGAAAACTACGAGGTTAGGGTAACGCGCTCTGGTAAGTCAGGAGCAAGTTTCCGTCCCCTTGCGGGGAAAAGATAGAAAACTACGAAGACTGCTTTAACCCCGAAGACATTCTGTTGATTCCACCTGTTTCCGTCCCCTTGCGGGGAAAAGATAGAAAACTACTTCGCCCTTAAGCCCTCTTAAAAGGAACAAAGTACACAAGTTTCCGTCCCCTTGCGGGGAAAAGATAGAAAACTACAATAACACCAGTAGTAGTGTCCACCCTCACCCGTTTCCGTCCCCTTGCGGGGAAAAGATAGAAAACTACTCTCCCATTCTGCGTTTCTACTAATGGAAACAACTTAGGTTTCCGTCCCCTTGCGGGGAAAAGATAGAAAACTACACTTAGTGAATATCTTGAGTGGTCGTAGCAAACATGAGTTTCCGTCCCCTTGCGGGGAAAAGATAGAAAACTACGTGGTGGTGAATTCTTAGTCCAAGACCTTGCCAATCTTGATGGTTTCCGTCCCCTTGCGGGGAAAAGATAGAAAACTACAACACCATAACCAGTACCAACATTAATCTGGTAATGACCAGTTTCCGTCCCCTTGCGGGGAAAAGATAGAAAACTACGAGATTATGTGGCTAAGTTATTCAAAGGGGAAGATGCCTGTTTCCGTCCCCTTGCGGGGAAAAGATAGAAAACTACAAAGGTTGTTGTCTTTGTGTTCAAAGCTGGGATGTGAAGTTTCCGTCCCCTTGCGGGGAAAAGATAGAAAACTACGGTAAACCTAAGATGGAAGTTTCTCAGCCGTCTGAGTGGTTTCCGTCCCCTTGCGGGGAAAAGATAGAAAACTACCCTTCCAACGAGAATGGGCTATTGGTGAAGAAACTATGTTTCCGTCCCCTTGCGGGGAAAAGATAGAAAACTACAATTGTGCAACCATAACGATCCTATCAATGTAAATTACATTGTTTCCGTCCCCTTGCGGGGAAAAGATAGAAAACTACTTATCTGCCGAACTCAATGGTGGGCCTTCCCAGAGTTCCCTGGTTTCCGTCCCCTTGCGGGGAAAAGATAGAAAACTACCTACTTAATGGTACGCTACCCTAGGCGTGAGGCTGAATGATAAGGGTAGTTTCCGTCCCCTTGCGGGGAAAAGATAGAAAACTACGGCTCGTGTTGGTATTACTTCTCACGATAGTGGGGAAACCGTTTCCGTCCCCTTGCGGGGAAAAGATAGAAAACTACGTGCCTTTGTACAGGGTCATTGGGTCGTGTCATTCCCTGTTTCCGTCCCCTTGCGGGGAAAAGATAGAAAACTACCACCACCACCAACTTTGACAAAGACTATTACCGGGCCTTGTTTCCGTCCCCTTGCGGGGAAAAGATAGAAAACTACTCGGCGTGGTGGTGGCAACTACCGTACACTGATTGAATTCGGTACCCCCGAGTTTCCGTCCCCTTGCGGGGAAAAGATAGAAAACTACAGGGAATATTTTAGAGCCATCCTGCGGTAATGGAGTTGTTTCCGTCCCCTTGCGGGGAAAAGATAGAAAACTACCTGCTATCGTTGTTGCTTCATTTGTCACTCTTTCAACTCCCGCGTTTCCGTCCCCTTGCGGGGAAAAGATAGAAAACTACTGTTTGAGGTAATTGAAGGGGATGAGGAGGACTACCGTTTCCGTCCCCTTGCGGGGAAAAGATAGAAAACTACCGAACCGACTGTCCCACCCCAATACTTCTTTTGGGAGTTTCCGTCCCCTTGCGGGGAAAAGATAGAAAACTACTTGCCAGCGAAAGCATACGGTTCGTCTAATTGTTCAATGAAATGGTTTCCGTCCCCTTGCGGGGAAAAGATAGAAAACTACGTTCGGACTTGAATCCGACGCTATTTTTAAGGCTTCAAAGTTTCCGTCCCCTTGCGGGGAAAAGATAGAAAACTACTTGGTTTCGGGCTTACAACCCCTTTAACTCAAGTTCGTTTCCGTCCCCTTGCGGGGAAAAGATAGAAAACTACCCTACCCTTCTGGAAACCTTACGCTATTTAGTTTTCAAAGTGCGTTTGCGCGAGAGTACGGATAAATGGCTGGTATAAAAACGAAAATAGGTTGTTTTTAACCGCCAAAACCCTTAAATTTCTCGATATTCAGAACTATAACCGAATTTCCCTAACGAGTCAACCCCCAAATCCATAAAAATCTCAAAAAATCTTCATCCCTGATGTCCTGACGCTTTCTAGCTTCCCGCGACAACAGATGAGAAAAACCAACAAAACATTACAATCCGATAGAACCCAATAAAATAGAAGGCTTAACCCCAATTTGTTAATCAAATCCGAGTTAAAACGTTCTAAAAATCTGAGAAAAAGTAATATTCCGTTACAAAATCAGATAATCCGGCGGTTCATAGGGCGGATCACTCCCAAACACCCGCGTCTGTTGCTTGGCCACATTATCCAAAGGATAGACCCGCAAACTATCCTCATCCAACTGCAACACTTTGAGCCAACGCTGTTCTAGTAAATGTTCCAAAACCGCAGGTTTCAAGGGACATTCAAAAACCGAATATTGCACCCGTTGACAACGCTGTTCCAGTAACTTTGCCAATTTATTCCGGCGCTTATCATCCCGAACGTCATAGCAAACCAACCATAATTCAGTCATCAGTGTAGAGACGTGCCATGGCGCGTCTATATTAGTTATCAGTTGAAAATCTACTACTTTCTTTCTAGGTTAGATCCCCCCTAGCCCCCCTTAAAAAAGGGGGAACCGGACGTATTATTCACAAGTATTTATTACCTAAACCATCATAATTAACCCACCTTCGTGATCTTCAAATATCTTCAAAGTCCCCCTTTTTAATGGGGATTTAGGGGGATCTAGTCTAGGATAAAAACACTAATCTTCCCCATTCGTAATTCGTAATTCGTAATTCGTAATTCCTTATTTCAACACAAACCCCTGATAATCTAGCCTACACTCCACCAAACATCGGGCCAGCGATCGCGCCTGTTCCAATAAAATTTGACTCAAACTCAACCGACGATTTTGGGCTGGATAGAGAAAAGGTTCCCGCAGACGACGTTCTAACTGTCCTAACAATAACTTTTTCGCCGTTACCCCCAACCAGATCCCCTCCCCATCGGGAGACGGTTGAAAATCCGACCGTTGAAGTAAATCCGATTTAATCATAGAAATCACCGCCTGATCCACCACCACCGGGCGAAATTCCTCCATTAAATCTAAGACCAAATTGGGGCGATAGGGTTCGGTGGCGTGGAAAAACCCCAAATAGGGATCAAGTCCCGCCTGAACACAAGCCACAAATACCCGCGCCAATAATACCCCATAACCCCAACTCAATAACGCATTAATTGGATCAAGGGGCGGGCGACGGTTGCGTCCGGTGAAATTCCACTGGGACGGGAAATAATGTCGCAAGGCTTGATAATAGGTGCGGGCACAAATTCCCTCAATTCCCATCAATTCAGAACGGTTGAGGGGAGTGGAAATATTTTTCAATTGGAGCATATAGGCGGCGATCGCATCAATAGCTTCGGCTAACTCGCTAATTTGGGCTTTTGTAGACTGATGGTGCTGTTGAAGTAGTACCCGTTGGTTACGAATTTTTGCCATAACTAATAGTTGGGCCAGCGCCATCCCAAAAGTCGTATCAACAATTCGATATTGAGCGAGTCTGAAAATCGGGTTAGTTTGAAATTGTCCCTGAAGACGTCCGCGAAACTGTCCATCCCGTCGGAGAAATAGGGTTTCTATTCCTCGATCTAGGAGTTGGGCGATCGCTTCATCCGTTAACTGGACTCCAGGTAAAATCACCACTAAGGTTAATTCCACTAACCGACAGCTATGGGTTTTATCCTGATATTTGACCAAAAAACTCTGATTTTGATAGCGAACAACGGTTCCAGGTTCAGTTAAATATAGAGTTGTCATAGCCACAAATTACAAAACCAGCAAACCCGGTTTCTCGGGTGGTCTTTCCATTATCTCGGTGATGTAGAAGACCCCATTTCCACACCCGGCCATAATTAAAGATCAGAAATCAGCAAACCTGGTTTCTCAATTTTATGGAGAATTGCGATATGCCAATTTCCTTAACTCGAAACCCTAGTTCGTTACCGTATTCTGGGTGTAGCGATCGCCAATGGGGTCGTTACCTGGATCATCTTAATTATTGCGCCCCTGGGACTCTTTGCCGTTATTACCTGTACCCTAGCTGTCTTTATTAGTAGCGTGATCGTGACTTGGTTAGGCGATCGGGCCCTCGATCATCTCTTACAACTAGAAGGGGAACAACTGCGACAAACAGACCTAACCCCAAACCCCGGTGCGTCAACATTTCAAAGCGATCGCAACTTATCCAACCCACAACGCCGAGAAATCAGCGATCGCTAATTTGCCAAAAATGCGTAAAACCTGAAAATCGAACCAATATGAATATAGATCCCGATTAACCGCCATGTCCATTTGTTTACATCTAAGTCCATCCCAAACCCATGAAACCCTGTCCTATCAGATATTAACCCTGGAACTGACCGGACAAGACCGCATTATCGAACCCCAGGTGCTCGAAACCCTGGAACTCCCCACCGGAATTAACTCCCAAGGGGGAATAGTGATATCAGGACGCGGCCCCATTTGGTTGTATGGCTACCTGATCCATGAACTACATCCGACCGCTTGGATCGCCTGTTATGACCCCCGCTTAGGGGCGGTTGTTGTTTCTAGTCATAGCCGAAAAGTGAGGGCAGGTCAAGTTTTGCCCCTAGCTATTTCTCTTTTTAATCAGTCCCCCGCTCCCGATCCCCTGTGTCCAGCCCTAATGATTGTCGGGCCGCCGGATAGCGGGAAAAGCGTCTTGTCCCATGGCTTATTTAAAGCCCTTCTGCCCGAATATCCTAATATTTATTTACAAAGAGCAAATTGGGATGGAGAGGGCAATTATAGTTTAGAATTGGGAGAGGATAAAACGCCGGAGGTTATCGAAACGTTTAAAGCCCAAAATCGAGGCGGGTTAACGGAGCGTTTCTATCCCTATCATGCCCAGGGTATCCTACAACTACGACGTCACAAATCGTTAATTATTGTGGATGTTGGCGGCATGGTGCAACCGGACAAGTATCCTATATTAGAAGCCTGTAGCCATTATTTGATTATTAGTTCTAAGCCGGAAGCGGTCAACTCCTGGCATGAATTCTGTGGTCAAAGAGGGAATTTAACTCCGGTGGCGGTTATTTCTAGTGTGTTAACCAATACGGAGGAGGTGCATCAAATTCAACCCTATATTGAGATTACCAGTGGCGCTTGGGTGATGGGTCAAGCTCCTGCTATTCCAGAAGTTTTGTTAAAGAAAGTTAAGGCCTTAATTCACAACTAACCAGAAGGATATCAGATGAATAATTCAGAGGATCATGTATCATTTAAGGCTGCACTGGGAGTTATGCAGCAAGCTGTTCTCGAATTACTAAAATGGTCTAATTTTAGTTTAAATAGTGAGTTTAAAACAGATTTAAAAAATAAGGCAATTAATAAGGCTAAAGAACTATTTTCGTGGACAGAAACCAGCGAAATCAAAATTAAACCCCTACGCCTATTATTTGATGCGGTTAAACTAGAGCATAAACAGGATAATATCTATTACGCCCAACCCCAAGTTATTAAAAATCAAAATCCAATTATTCCTTATCCAGTCAATCAAGAAACCTACAGAAGATGAGTTACAGACTCTCAAAAATCAAATTAATACAGAAATACAAAACCTCAATTTAACTCAATCTGACTGGGATAATTTATCATTATTAACCCTAATTGTTGAGAAATACGGATCATTTATCAGTTTTGTTTATCCCGATGTCGCCTTAATTGATCTGGCGCGTTCAACGGCGGCGGTCGCTGCGGCGTTAGCAGAAAATTCTGAAGCTCAAAACCTCTATTTAATCGCGGGTGATTTATCAGGAATTCAAAATTTTATCTATACAATTTCTTCCGATGGGGCGTTAAAATCTTTACGCGCTAGAAGTTTTTATTTAGAATTAGTCACAGAAGAAATTGTTCAACAACTGTTAATCGAATTAAAGTTACCTAAAACTAGCGTAATTTATGCGGGAGGCGGAAATCTCTATATTCTGTCATCAGGAGATAAAGAAAAAGCTGAAAATGCGGTTCAGAAAATAGGCGATCGCTTGAATAAATGGCTAATAAAAAGTTTTCAAGGTAAAGTATTTTTAGCGTTAGATTGTGTTGAGTTACCAACAGTAAATGTAAGTCAAAAATCTCTCTCAGAAGCGTGGGAAAAAGTTCCTCAAAAGTTAGGAAAACTCAAACATCAGAAATTTAAAGCACAACTTAGTGACTTTCTAGCGAGAAAACCCAGTTATGAACCCTGTGGAGTTTGTCATAGAGATGATAAGGAAAATTTAGAACCCCTTTCGGAGCCAGATTCGGTTTTAGCTTGTCCAACTTGTCGAGATATGTTTGCTTTGGGAGGAGAATTACTCAAAGTTAATCTGATTATTCGCTCCTCAGAAAAAGAATTAACAGGATCAGACCATCAGATTGACTTTGATTGGGATGAAACCCCCATTTACTATCATGTTTTTCGCCAGTGGAAACAGATTACAACTAAAGAATCTGATACAGCATTATTAGTTAATGACTGGGATTTAGAACACTATCGTTTTCGATGGTTTAAAAATCCATCTCCTCTGTTTTTAGGACAATATGCTCAAGAAAGTCACGAAGAACAAAATCAAACAATTCGTGCTAATGAATTAGCGGATATTGCTGAAGGAATTAAACGAGTCGGTTATCTGCGAATGGATGTTGATAAACTCGGTCAAATTTTCGCCAAAGGGTTAGGAGATGATCAAAATTTACCCAGACTTGCGGGACTATCTCGACAAATGACCTATTTTTTTAAAGTATATCTAAATAGTTTAGCGGAAAATAGAAAGGATAATTTCTTTCAACCTTTGGGAAATTCGGTCAAGTCTTTAAGTCAAGGCGATCGCAAAAATTTAGTATTCATTTATGCGGGGGGAGATGATCTATTTATTAGTGGTGCTTGGAATGAAGTTGTGGAATTTAGCTTTGATGTTTATCAATCCTTTCGCCACTATACAGGTCAACATCCAGATATTACTATTTCCGGTGGAATTAGTTTAGCGGGGGCAAAATTTCCCCTCTATCAAGCTGCTTCAGAATCAGGAAGTGCGGAAGAAAAAGCCAAAGGAAATGGACGGGATAGTTTGGGGTTATTTAATACAGCATTAAAGTGGGAAGAATGGTTGGGTAAAGAAAATATAAAAGTTTCACAATTACAAACTATTGATGCTAAAATAAAAGAATATTTGGGAACGGATTCTCTCCCGGATCTGTTTGGAGTTCTCCCCTTTGTGCAGAAACTTCAAACCCTAGAAGTGAATACCTCCAGAAATTTTGTTCGGAATTTATTAACAACGGCTCAACTCCAAGAGCAGAAAATCAAAGATTTTAAAGATAAACATCAAGAAAAAGGAGATGAACGTTCCCTGCATGATATTCAATACTATTTGCACTTACCAAAAGTTGCCTATACCTTAGCAAGATTACCGGACAAGGTTCGCAACAATGAAGGATTTAGACCCGTTATGACTTCCCTGAAAAATCCTTATAATGCTCCTTATTTTCGAGCGATTGCTACTTGGATTGAATACTTAAATCGTTGATCAAATTCTCAGGATTTATGATATGATTACAATAACAACTCCCCCAAAACTTTCATTTAAAGATTATCTAAACTATGACGATGGGACAGATAACCGTTATGAGTTAGAAGACGGAGAATTAATTCTAATGAATCCCCCAACAGGTCGCCATGCGTTAGTTATCTATAATCTAAATAATGCCTTTGTAGCAGAAATTAATCGTCTAAGTTTATCTTGGATTTGCTTACAAAATATTGGCATCAGAACATCAATTAATCGTTCTCGAATTCCCGATCTTTGTATTGTCACCCGGGAACAAATTCAAGAAAAATTAGATGTTTCAGCCGTGCTAGAATCTCCGGCAATTTTAGCCATTGAAATGGTTAGTCCCGAATCCAAAATCAGGGACTACCGCTATAAAAGATCAGAATATAGCGTTGTCGGGATTCCTGAATATTGGATTATTGATCCAAGTGAACAAAAAATCACCATTTTGCAGTTAGTGGAGGGACTATATGAGGAACAAAGTTATCAAGGAAATCAGAGAATTATTTCTCTAATATTCCCCGAACTCAATTTAACCCCGGAACAGATTTTTAACCTATAATTTGAGTTAACTATGCCCATTGATAAAGACATTGAAAATCACATTAAATCTCTGAAATCTCTCAAAGACTATTCAATTAGAGATTTAGTCAAACACGCTCAGGAATTTGGCCCCCATCTCAAAAATCAGAAATTGGAAACGAACCAAGTTCGCAAATTTTTAGATGCCATTAATCGACTGAAAGTTAAAATTGCTCAAAATGCGGATCAAAGTGAGAAAGATATTGAGCAAAAAAATCAAAAAGTGTTCAACAAAATCGAGCCGGAAATTGTCCTATTAAAACCCAAACTTGCCTATGCTGCCGCTCGACAACAAGCCGCTAAACCGCTTAGTAGTATCATGTCTGTTGCTATTGACAAAGTACATAGTTTAGAAGACTTTGAACGACTTGTACAATTAATTGAATCAACCATTGCCTACCATAAAGCTGAAGGAGGAAAATAAATCATGACTGTAATTGATAGACCCCAAAAAAACTTACTCGGAAAAATTATTATTACCAGTACCTTGGTAGTTGAAACCGGATTACATATTGGCGGTGGCGGTGAAAATTTAGATATTGGGGGGTTAGATAAACCCGTCATTCGTGACCCCATGACCCAGCGCCCCTATCTCCCCGGTTCTTCAATTAAAGGAAAACTGCGGGCGATATTAGAACGGTGGTTAAAAAAACCCTTAAATCGTTCAGGAGGAAGCGGAAACCTATCGTTATGAAAGCGACGATTTAGAAGATGGATATACAGAGATTTCCCCAGGTAAATTTGTTCGCTATCAAGGGGCGAGAACCTGTCAATTAAGTCGAGTATTTGGGTCAACAGGAGGATCAAACTGTTATCTTAAAGCTGATATTATTGGCTCAGAAGAATTAGAAAATAAAGGAAATTCTACAACAATTAATGGTGAAAACCATATCAAAACCAAAGGAAGGAATCAACCCGCACGATTAATTGTTAGAGATTGTCATTTAACAGAAGAATCCGCTAAACAACTAGAAAAAATTGACACAGGTTTGTATATGACCGAGTGGAAATTTGAAAATGGAATAGATCGAGTGACGGCGGCGGCAAATCCTCGTCAATTAGAACGGGTTCCCGCAGGTTTCTAAGTTCAAATTTGAAATAGTATATACCGTTGAAGATGGAACTCAAGCCGCAGAAGATTTAGAGAATTTAGCGATCGCCCTTGCTATTTTAGAAGACGATGCGTTAGGCGGTCATGGTTCCAGAGGTTACGGAAAAATCCGCTTTGAAAACTTCAATATTGAGTATCGGGATATTGAACGTTATCGACAAATTGCCAGTGGCGGTGGAAAATTCTTACCCGTAGCGATTAAAGATATCGGAGAATTGTTGAGTCGTTTTAGTGATGTCAAAGCCCTGTTATCTGAGAAAAAATCATAAATTATGAGTAATTGGAAACTAATTCGACTCAATTTCGGACAAACACCTGCCCATTTTGGCGAAGTGGGAATCGGACTGGAAGAAAGCCGAGAACGAGTCCGATCCGATACTTTATTTAGTGCTTTAATCAGTAGCTATGCTCGTTTATTTGGTAAAGAAAAGGTAGAAGAAACTATTAGGAAACTTTCAACAATCTCCTTGTTTTCGTCTTAGCTCTACCTTTATCTATCGTTATCAAAAATCAAAGTATACCTACTATCTTCCTAAACCTTTAGCTTTCCCTAAAAAGTATCCAATTGGAAACGATTTAGAGTTTACAAAAACCTACAAAAAGCTCTCCTATTTGCCCTTAGAAGTTTGGCAACGATGGTATCAAGGAGATGGGTTTACAGAGAGCGATCGCCTGGAACTAATTCATACAACAAACAAAACCGCAAAAGATAACGATCCTTTGCACAAAGCGGGAACCTTTGACTACAATCAAGCCTTCAAAATTGATACAAACCCAAAAGTTGCAATTGATCGCACCACTCGATCAACTAACTTTTATCATACGGGTTTTGTCCATTTTGAAAGTCACCCCCAGGAAGATAAAAGCAAACCAGAGCACCACTCAGGATTATATTTTATTCTGCACTTTCCTACAACTAATCCCCACCTAGAAAAAGAAATTCAGGCGACTTTAATTTTTTTAGGAGAAGAAGGATTAGGCGGAGAACGTTCGAGTGGTGCAGGACGTTTTAATCTGGAATGGTTAGACTTAACCCCTGAGTGGAAAAAAGTTGTTCAGCATCAACAATCAAACCATTGTTTAATTAGTTTGTTTTGGGATGATTCCATATCACCAGAACTATTAAATGATAGCGCTTGTTATGATATTCAAGAACGAGGCGGTTGGATAGCATCTTCCCCATCTGGTTATCAAAAACGGCGAAAAATGGTGAGAATGTTTACAGAAGGATCGGTTTTTTCCGCTTGTCCTCAAGGAAAACTTGCTAATGTCACCCCGAAGGGATTTGAAAAACATCAAGTTTATCGGAGTGGAGTCAGTTTAAGTCTACCCATTTCTATTAATTCCTAATCAAAATTATGGTTGCTTCTCAACAGTCTGAAATCAAAAAACCCGAAGTCTATGACTCTCGAAAAATTAGATTAACCAGTCCTATTTTACATATTGGATCGGAAGTTTCCAAGTTAAGTCCCTTTGAATATGTACAAACCTCTAGTAAAGTTTATCTTCCCGATAAGGAAGCATTAGCCAGAGGTTTACAATCTAAAGGTAGACTGCAAGATTATATTAATGCTATTGATAATAGAAGGGAAATTATAGGCATTCTTGAACAAGCATTTGGAAAAAATTGGCAAACGGCGACGGATACCAATGAAAATCGCATTTTTCCTGAAATTGGGATTAGCAGTAAATGGACGGAAGATCAAATTACTGATCTACGTCCGATGATTAGAAATGGTTTTGGACAGCTTTATATTCCCGGAACTTCGATTAAAGGGGCGATGAGAACTGCGATCGCTTATTATCTGATAAAACACGCCGATAAATATAAAACCCCTAAAACAGTCAGCCATATTGAACAACAATTAAGACAAAAATTAGCATCCGGTGAATTCGTAAATAAATTTAAGCATAAGTTTACCGATGATGCCTTATTTATGAATAGTCTCTTTTCTGATTTTACCTTAAAGTATCAAGACTATTCGCCCCAAACTAAAACAGGGCCAAATACAGACTTCATGCGAGCAATTCATGTCAGTGATACTGAAACCTTTGCTGGAAAAAAAGTTAACTCTTAAGAATGGAAATAAAACTATAGTTAATGTACCCATTGTTACGGAAGTCTTAGTTTCTAGCCACTTTGAAAATAATAAGGCTAAATATCGAGCGTCTATTTATGCGGAAATGGTGAGAAATATTAAAACAGAATTTACCCTAACAATTGATTATGAGATGTTGAGTTGGTTTCGCCATCAACAAGGAATGATTATTCCCTTTAAAAATTCACAAGAACTCTTGACGATTTGCCAAGAATTTGCCCAGGAACAATGGGATGGAGAGCATGATTATTGGGACAATATTGAAGATCAAAAACATCAAGTAAAAAACTTGTATTTTGATAAAATTAGAGATTTTTATGAACATGAAAAATGTCCTTATCAAACTCGATTAGGTTGGGGAAGTGGGATGACAGGAACAACAATTAATTGGTTATTAAAAGATGATTTAAGATCCCAATTGCGAGATACCTGTGGGATTAAAGCACCGGGTTTTGAAGCTCCAAAATCTCGAAGAACAGTTACTAATAAAGACGGAGAAATCAGTTATCTTCCAGGATGGGTGAAGTTGATTATATTGGGGTAAGTAAGGGCGGGTTTAAATCAGTTTATGATTGGCATTATAGATTTGGGTGAACCCGCCCCTACAGGGACTATCTTTATATAACCAAACATTATATCAGACCTTGAAGATATATAAATCTATCAATGATTAATACTTCCATTCACTTCCTAACAATTTTTAATCATGCTCATTCGTTCAACTTGGATATTAACCTCTAATGAAACTACCATTTTACCCCGTGCTTATGGTTTAGAATTGGTGAAACAACTCCATGAACAATTAGGATTAGAAATGGGTAAAGAAGCAATTCCTTCCGTATCTTTTGCCGGATTAACTGGACGTTGTTTAGCATCCGAAGGATTTTTAACCTTTAATTTAGGAGAATTTTATCAGTTATCATTATGTGGATTAGAAGAAAGAGCAGGAAAAGCGATCGCATCGCTCAATCTTTCCGATTCTATCACATTTTTAGGGGCTAATTTTAATATTATTAATCGAGAAGATGAGATTACCAGTTATGAAGAACTTTATACTACCTTAGTTGCCAATGAACCCGAACCCACAAGAAAATTTAACCTGCAATTTGTCACCCCCACCGCTTTTTCTCAACAGCAAAACCATTTATCCTTACCTGTTTCCGGCATTAATGTTTCGCAGTTGGTTAGAGCGTTGGAATCATTTTGCACCCATTTATTTAGGAGGTGATGAATTAATTGCTTATTTAAGTCGTTTAGTCAAACTGCAAAAGCATCAATTAAAAACCCGTAACTTTCAACTTCCCCGTGGTTATTTACCCGGGTGTACGGGTCAAATTACCTTACAAGTTCCCCATCGAATTGATCCATTATTAGCAAATGTGGCTCATTTATTAGTGAATTATGCCACGTTTGCGGGTACGGGAGTTAAAACCCGATTGGGAATGGGGAAAACAAACATTATCTTTAAATAAAGAGGAATTTATGATTAAAGTTATTACATTTTTAGGCGATCGCGGTGGATTAGAAACGGTCTACAGCTATGGAGAAAAAACTTATACGGGTGGAGTATTTGCAGAGGCAATTAGTCAATTTTGTCAGTATGATGAAATGTTAGTTTGCGTGACAGATAGAGCTAAAGCTAATACTTGGGAAGTGTTAGAAAAACTTGAAGATAAACGCATTAAACCTATTGATATTCCAACGGGAAGAACAAATGAAGAAATGTGGGAAACTTTCAAAATTATAGCCGCACAAGTAGATGAGGGAGATCATGTTATTTTCGATATCACCCACGGTTTGCGTTCACTTCCATTTCTCGTTTTCTTATTTGCAGCGTATCTCAAAGCAGCTAAAAATGTTACTATTGATGCAATTTATTATGGAGCATTAGAGTTAAGAGAATCAAAAGAAGCACCTGCTCCTGTGATTGATTTATCTGAATTTGTTGGAATGTTAGATTGGTTAACTGCTACAGATCGATTTATTACAACAGGTGAAGGTCAATCTTTAGCTAATTTAGTTTATAATGCTGTCCCATCCAAGGCTGAATTGCGCGATGATCCATCAACTCGACCTCTGAGAAGTCATCTTGAAAAGTCAGCTAAAGCAATTGAAACAATCTCATTAGCTTTAAATATTACCCGACCCATTGAAACTATGAAATCAGCAATTGAACTCGAGACAACTTTACAAAAAGCCGAATCTAGTTTTAATCAACGGGCTAAACCTTTTTCTCTATTAGCTGAAAAAATTATTAATGAATATGGACAATTTGCCTTAGAAAATGCCACTTATAAAGACGTAACCTTAGATAATCTTTGGCATCAGTTACACATGATTGAATGGTACATAAATCGAGATAAAATCATACAAGCTGTCACTTTAGCAAGGGAATGGCTAGTTTCTGTCTTAGTTTTTAATTTTAATCTCCATGAATTTATGTTTGATCTGCACAAAGGTCGTAAGTACGCTGAAAAAGCTCTTAATAATGGTGTTGAAAAACGCAAAAAAGATCCCCGTCCTATAACGCCTTGTGATTATGATCAAAATTTTGAAGATTTAGCTACAGCAGATCAATTAGTAGAAATTTGGAGTAAGATGACTGAATTAAGAAATGATATTGCTCATGTGGGAATGAATCTTAATCCTCAGTCTGCAGAAAACATTAAAAAACAAGCAATTAATCTTTACCCTAAAATTAAGGCAATAGGAGAGTCTATGTTAATTAAGAATACCGATAACGATTAAACTTCAAATAAATTTTATGGGTTCGTGCGCTTTGATGGCTGCACCCTACAAATTTAAGTTATTATTGAAGTGAGTCAAGATCATGAACTTCTATGACCCTAACCTCAATTTCCACTAAACAACTCACTTTCACAGAATTTTTAGAACAACTTCCTGATGACGCGGGACGTTATGAATTGGTGAATGGAGAAATTGTGAGAACATTAGCAACTCGACAACACGATAATATTGCCGATTTTATTGCACGACAGTTTGATAAAGAAGTTGAACGTCTTCATCTTAACTATCGAGTATCGGGTCGAGTTGTAGTCAGGACATTAACCGCTAATGGTCGAGAACAGGGAAGACAACCGGATGTGAGTATAGTGGATAAAACCCTTTGGAACTCAAATCTTTCTGCTTATACAGCTTTTATTGAAACCCCTTCAGTTAGCGGTTGAAATTGTATCAACAAATTGGGAAGATGATTATGTTGATAAATTAGATGAATATCAACGGCTAGGGATTTCTGAATATTGGATTGTGGATTATTTAGCGATCGCATCTCGTTCCTATTTAGGAAACCCTAAAATTCCTACTGTTTTTGTCTATCAGCTTGATAAAACAGGAATTTATCAACATCAATCTTATCAAGGAATAGATTTAATTCTATCGCCTACTTTTCGTGAACTGCAATTAACCGTTGAACAAATCTTAAACCCTTAATTTATCATTATGAAAACTACCCTAATTTCTACCGTCGGAACTAGCTTAATTTATCCTAATTTATCAGGACTTCCTATTGATCAAACAACTTATGAAGTCTGGTTAAAACGTCAACCTTTATCGGAGCAACCTTTATTTAGTTATGAACTCATCTCCAATATTAGAACAGCGTTACAGCAGAAAAACTGGAAACAACTAGCAGACTATTTAGGACAAATCCCCGGAACAACCCGACTCTGTGGCGCGGAAATTAACTCAATTACCGATTTAATTCAACGAAAATACTGTATCGAAAAATGCAGCTTAATGTTTTGTCATTCAGCAACACCAGAGGGAGAAAATATTGCGGAAATCTTGAAATATTATTATCAAAATCAAGGACATCGTACCGAAACCCAAAAAATTGAAGGGTTACAGGATGATCAACCGAAACTTTTTAGAACCAAAGGACTGCGAAATTTAGCAAAAACCATTAGTCAAATTGTGCGGGAACAAACGCCACAATATTGTGCAATTAATGCGACCGGGGGTTATAAAGCTCAAATTGCGATCGCAGTTTTAATGGGACAAGCATTAGGAGTTCCCGTTTATTATAAACATGAACGCTTTAGCGAAATTATCGCTTTTCCTCCCATGCCCATTGGTTTAGATTTTAGTTTATGGTTAGAAAAAACTGGTTTATTAAGTGCTTTAGATCGTCAAGATTTAGTGCAATGGCAAGAAGTGGAAGAAGACTGGGATGAACGTCTGGAAGCATTAGTAGAAACGAGTGGAGATGGATGGAAAAATATATTTAGAATTATCTCCCACGGGTCAAATTTTTCACGAAACTTTTAAGGGTCGTTTTGCTTCAGAATACGATCAAGTTTTACCCCCTGCGGTTCCTATTTCTCAGAAACAACAACCGGATTTAACCAGTCATGGTTGGGGAAATGCTAGAACTCCTATTTTAAATTGGTTACAAAAAATTACCGATGATTGTAGTTATGTTCAATCCTGCCGTACCCATTATTGGAATCAACATTTACCCGCACCTGTGTTATTTAGATTGAGAGGAGAACAAATTGAAGGTGTGTTTAGTAATGGCACTTGGACAGTGAAATTTTATGTTGATACCTCATCTAATACCCCAGGACAACGGGCGGCTTGTGTAGCAGCTTTAAATCAGAAAATAGAACAGTGGAAATAAGGATTAAACAGGAACAAAACTAGAATAATAAAAATGGTTTCTGTATAATGGAATAGGTTGCCTACTTCAACCCCTGACGGGCTAATTTGGCATAGGTTTTAACCGTTTCATAGGGCATTTCTAAGTCCTCAGCAATCTCTTTTAACGATTCCCCAAACTCTTGACGAGCTAAAATTGTAGCCCTAGTTTCACAGACCTGCATTGCCCTTGTCCCTCCCGTGCGTTTTTGAGTTTGCATTAGGGTTTGGGTAATTTGTTCCACCCGTTGAGCAAATAATATCTCAACTGTTGTAGTTTCTAATAATTGTTGTTGCGTCCATCCTAACTGAGTTTGACCTAAACCAAAGGTAGTTTTATGTCCGGTTCCACAATAGGGCGCAAATTCACCTAATGCCGAGAATAATTGCACAAATTCCGGTTGATTATAGGCTTCTTCTGCTAATCTATATTCAATCGCACCCGTAAACCCAGTTACCGACCCTCTTTTACCCGCAGAAACTTTCAAAGATTGTAATTGATGACGCAAAATTATCACATTTTCATCGACCCAATTTAAAAACATATCCTGGTCAAAAGACTGTTGAGAAAAATCATTCCAACGCCGCAAATAACTATGAAATACATTAAAGGGTAAGGGTAAAGGAAAATGATGTCCTTTGCGCCGAAAGCTCGTAGGAGAAATAAAACTTAAGGCTAAATTTTGGGTGATGGGAGTTTGAAATAACTGTTGATAGGTTGTGGGAGTTTGAGCGATTTTAATTTCTTTAATATTTAGTTGAACTTGTCGTAAGTTAACGGTTTTTGGTGGGGTTTTCAACCAGGTTTTTAACCCATTAACCATTGCTTGAGATAAGGCACTAACTGACCATTGATAGGTTTGATTAGCATAAACTTGTAGTTGTTTTCCGGCCGTTTCCTATCTCTCCTTGTAACCCCGATAATGTAAAGGGTTTTTCTGATTGTCCATCATGCAAATATTGAGATAATTGGGGATCAATTTGACGGATTTGATCCAAAAACCAAGCATGAAGTCCAATCGTATATTGAGGAATTAATAAAGCATCGGTTTCAGGAACTAATTGAAAGGTCACGGCCACAAGTTCGGTGGTATCTGGAAAATTTAAAGGAGAAGATGATGTTTTTTTTGTCATATCAATTAGTTGAGAGAGTTTTGAAAAGTGAGAAGATGTTTATAGACAATTAGGGAGATGGAGATACTATAATTTAGCGATCGCAGTTAGTCTTTTACTCAGATAGAATGGGAGTCAATTGTTGTTCCACTTCATGAATATAGTCTGTTAATCCTGTATGAATACCTCTTTCTCGTAGAAGTCCCAGACTCGTCTCCTCCCAACATTGCTGCTGGCGTTCCATCTCTCCTCCTGTTAACTTTTCGAGAACAACTTTAGGATTTCTAATTCGATCAGGTTCATCAAATAACTTATATCGTAATCTGTGTGATTCTTTACAAGGATCAAAGGTCAATTTTTGTGTTATATCTTCTAAAATTTCTTCTTCCTGTTGATTCAAGGGAATAAACCCATTTAAAACCCATGCTTCCTGCGTTTCGGTCGGCTGTACCAATAACAATTTCTAATTGATCTTTATGTTCTGAACGCGCTTGCTTGATATGTTCCTTTCGTTGCGGTTGATTGTCTAAATCACGAATAAAGATAACTGCTTTAATATCTCTATTTTGTTTATATTGTAGAAAGTTGATTAACTGCATAACTTTACTAGCTGATTGACCATCCGTTTTTAATTTTCCATTGGATCTGATTTTGGGCAACTTAAATTGATCGGAAAGACGTTGAGTTATATCAACGATATCTGTCCAGCAAGAATTTTCTGTACCTGCTTCTAAACCACTCCATCGGAATAAATATTGAAGTTGTTCATCTTCTAACCATTTAATTTTCTCTACTAAAATGCGCTCGGCTAATTTAGTAGCGGTTCGTGCGTCTGCGCTACTTTCTACAATCACAATAAATTCAGTCATTGATTTCTCCTGTAACAACCCAATCTTCCCCTTCAGCATCCCAAAATTCCCCCGTTGTTAACGTTTTTTTTGCCCATTCTACATCAGGATGTTCATCCAATCTTTTACAACAAGTAAAACCTGAATTTGTGTTACTTAATATATGAACTTGAGAGGGAGTCAGTTCATCCACAATATAAGGAGAATGGGTTGAAAAAATAATTTGCAAATTATTGTTTGCTTGAATAATTTCTTTAAAAACAGTCATTAATTCTCGTTGTGCTTTGGGGTGTAGTCCCTGTTCAATATCATCAAGTAACACTAAATTAGGTTGTTTGGGACTCATCAGAACAGTCAATAATCCCAGAGTGAGCGTTGTTCCCTCACTAATAGCATGGGCTGGAATTCGTTCACCTGTATTCATATCTAGGACAACTTCTTGCCCCGCCATTTCCTGACTTTCTTCGTATGAAATAGATTTTCCATCGACTTCGATTAAGCGTTGACGATTGACTTTAACCTTAGCTCGTCTAACACCTACCTCCCTAACACCGGGTACAATTCGTTTCAACATTTCTTGCAAGGATTGAAATTGATCTGGAGCTTCATTACGAAGATAATCTAAGGTTGGTGCTAACCCTGAACCATCGAACTCAACTCGCGGCATAATAGCATCACTATAAGCAGCTTTGGCAAGATTTGTGGCTACTAGCTTCAGGTGAACCGAGTATCTTAAGACTTGGGGTATGGGATCTTTAGCATTACTTAATGAGCTATCCCATCCTTTCACATTTCCCTGATTTTGATCAACCTTCCATGATGCTTTTGGAAACCAGGGAGGATTAACTCCTTGTTTCCACTGATAGGACGCTTCCCAGTTTCTTGGATTATGGTATCCCCAGAAACCACTTCCAATAACAGACATATTATTTTGACCAGTTGTTATCAGAAATTCAGGAGATCTTTCATACTTAAAAATATTGGCAAATGATGAATAATCATAACTAGCAAGCCGACTCAGATAATGTAATGCTTGCAAAACGGATGTTTTACCAGAACTATTCTGTCCTACGAGTGCGTGTAGGCGTGAATCATCGAAACTCAGTTGCGTTGAACGATGACTTTTGAAGTTATGAAGTTTTACCCTTTCTAGCATTAGATTATGAACATTTTTGTATATAGTGTGATTATGGATTTTATCAGTTAGTTAAAAAAATTGCAACCTACCATTAAATATGATAAAATTCGCTTTAATTGTTCTGAGGAAGAATTGCAACTTTATCTTCCCGATGGTCAATTTTTTGTTAGCTATTAGGAAATATATTGTTTAAATACAAAGACAGCCGATCATTTTTTCCCTGTTCGATTATCTTGAAAAGATGTACCAATACCTTGTAAAAGACCCTTTCCAATTAAACCTAGTCCCCGACCAACAACATTGGTTAAAACATAAACAATAGCACTTCCGACAAAGGAAATCGCCGCCCGCAGAGGGGGAGCAACTGCATCGCGGGTTTCTAATATTAATGTTACTGTTAAGGGAATTCCTGATAACTTTTCTAACTCATCTCGGCGGGGAGAATAAATCACCTGTTTTTGAATTCCTCTTTCTCCTAAAACTAAGAGTAAATAAGAACTTTCAAAAATTGCTTTGGGTTTCAGCGACATATTGCTCCAGACGATATCGCCAGGACAAACTATTTCTAAATTTCTCAATTTCACGGGTTGATAATAAACGCCGATCATAAAATTTTAGTTTGATTTCTTCATAATCTGAAAAATAATTTAGTAAAGGTTGAATGATCGCATTGGCGACTTGAATTAATAGATTTTGTAATAACGCTTCTGCACGTTCCATTGCATCTAAACCTCCCGCCGGACAGGATAAATTATCAATTGTTAAGGGTCTACAAAATAATAAATGCTCAAATAAATCCTTAACTAGAGGGATTTTATTTAAAATATTTTCTTGAATCAAATCAGCATCTTTTAATATAATTGTCACAATTTCTATATTTTGGTTATTCTTAGTAACAGTATAATATTTTCCAAAAAAATCGAAAGTTGCAGATTGCCAAAAGTCCGTAATTAAACTAGGTATTTTTTCAGCTAGTTGTTCATATTGAATGTCAGATAAGATTAATTCATCTAATAATATTTCTAATTGTTTTAGTAAAATATACAACAATTCTCGTTTTTTAGATAATCGTAGAATATCAATTTCTAAAGGCATTCCGGTTAGATTGATTAATCCAGATTGCAATTTCATTACTGTTTTATCAAATAAAACTGATTTTAAATTATTGGCTACAATAGCTGAATTTTGATCGTCAATAGAGTTATTATTTACAACTAAAGCACTGTTTAAATAATCTTTTTGAGATTCATAATTATCCGGGTTAAAATTAGTAAAATTATCCCTAGCTATAACAGTAGAATCCTCAAGAATTGGGGAGGTTTTATCCGATGAAAGTTTATCAATAATCCAACGGGCTGTTAACAGTTCTCGCCGTTTTCCAGTCAGAATTAACTTATTAATAATCGTAATAGTATCTTGTTGATTTAATTCTTCTAAATTCTGTTTGATTTCTTGATTAACTTCCGCGATCGCTTGCTCAATTTGTCGGAGTCCTGGTTGAACTAAAAAACCTCGAATTTTACCCAAAAATGATCCGGTTTTTAGAGATATAATTTCCGCAACTGGTTCTCGATTTAATGCAGCTAAAGATTCTAACCAATAGCGTTCTCCCGCCACCAACTGATGAATAATGATCACCAATTGCCTGACTGGAATCCCCTTATTACAATAACCATCCACACCAATTTTTTGGGCTGCTAGTAACAAATAGGGTTGTTTAACTGTAGTTAACAACAGAATCGAAATTTGAGGATATTGGATTTTTAACTGTTGGCAAAAATCCAAAACAGGGTGAGTTGTAACCGCCGGATTTTCCCTAAATTTTAACCCCAATTCCAAAATAATTAAATCAACGGGTTTCTGATCTTCTGAATTAATCTTAGTTTCATTTCCCGTTGCCAAAACTCTTAATGCAGCCTCTAAACTTTCAACCTCTGCGACCACTTCTAAATCAGAAAATAGCCCTAATGCAGTTATTAACCCCATGCGAAAAATAGGGTCATCGTCAATAATTAAAAGTCGTACAGCAGATGAGGTCATAAAACATTAAATATCGGGTTTCGGATGGTGTTCTACTAAATCCACCAAAGTATTAATAATTCGATCCCGTTCCATCGGAATAATTTCCTTGCCTTGCAAAATCTCTTGCATGATCACATAATGGGCTAGGGTTCCAATGATTATCCGCGCCATGGCTTCGGGGTCACGAATAGCAATATAGCGCTGAGTTGTTAGATATTGTGTTAAAACTTCAATTCCCGGTTTTCCCAAATGATGTACAAAGGTTTTAGCTAACTCGGGAAATCGCCCCGACTCCCCAATCACCAGACGCACAAAAGCTAAATGTTCCTGATCGTCGAGGGAATTATCTAAAATTGTATTGGCGATTTGCCGCACCACAACAGTCGGTTCAGCTTCCATCAATTCGGCTTGGTGGGACTCCACCATAATTTGATATTTTTTCTGGGCCAACCGCTTGACCAGGGCAATAAATAACCCTTCTTTGTCCCCAAAATGGTTATAAACCGTCGCCTTCGACACTCCCGCCGATGCAGCAACCCGATCCATACTGGTTCCCGCATAGCCATGCACCAAAAATTCTTGCAGCGCCCCCTCAAAAATTTGTTCGGCTTTCTCGCAAATACTATCCAAATGGGAGATTTCGGTCTGTTCTACTGCGTTCATAAAAAATACAGGGGAGATTTGTAAATGACTGTGTTTTGAAACCACGAGAGGAAAATCGACTCAGGCTAATACATTCAATAGAAATTCCTCCTTTGACACTCCCTCGCCGTAAAACTGGGGGATTCTTGAGCTAACAACCGCCCTTTTTGGTTTCCCATACTTAGGTCTTACACTGTTATGTCCCATCCGAACTTGCTAGAAGATCACTTGTTATCTAGTGTCCTTTTTCTGGATGGCTCTCCAAGCGTTTTGGTATTTCAACCAAGATTCGGGTATGCCCTACCCTATCTATCTTGCGACAAAAGCTTTTCTAGTTATTCATTCACCAATGTCAACTGGTTACTGTCTTGTTTAAAGAGTATTCAGTGGCTCTTGCTTATTTGTTTTCTCCTCAAAAGTGCTGCCTTGTTTCAGCATAATTTTCACGATGTGAGCGGGATTTCAACCTGAAAGCCTTTCCATTGTATCATAAAACCGTCCCCCATTTTCATGAGGGCAAGCCTGAAAGGACGGGGTTTTAAACCCAAAATTTTCGATAATTCCCTACATTGTAGTAATTTTAGTCGATAATCTCCCCTTGGCAATAATTAGAAAATTTTTTCTGGAATTTATTGACGGGTTTGTGTAGCAATCTTTGGTAAACAGTTATCCGTTATCAGTAAACAGTTATCAGTGTAAAAATTAATCGTTAAATGTTAATTTTAATTATACAAAAAACCAAAATTATGAACAACTTTTTTGGACAACTCCGACAAAAACTGAGCAAACCTGTACTGTTTGGCCTATGTGGAGCAGTGGGTTGTTTAGGTGCGGCCACATTATTGGGTGAACCGCTATTACAATTAACAAAAATTTCCCCCAAAGTCGATCAATCTCCCTTAGCCATTGTGCTATTAATTGATACTTCTGGCAGTATGAATGACGATGGCAAACTCCGAGAAGTCAAAACCGCGGCTCAAGCCTTTGTGCAACGGCAAGATTTATCAGAAAATCGTTTGGCTGTATTTGGTTTTGGGAGTAATATTCAAGCTGCTGCCCGTTTAACCGATAATAAACCTACCTTAGAACAAGCGATCGCCCAAATTTCTGATGGGGGCGGGACAAACATGGATCAGGCTCTACTGGCTGCGACTCAAGAACTCCAGTCAACCTCACAACGGCGCAATATTCTGTTATTTACCGATGGACAACCGGGATATGCCGGAGCCAACCTCGACCGGGAAAAGGCAAAAACCTTAGAGGCCATGGGAATCGCCACATCCGAGGGTATTAACTTAGTTGCTGTGGCTACGGGGGATGCGGATACCAATTTTCTCGCTAAATTAACGGGCGACCCTGACCGGGTTTTTTATGTCAACTCCGGTGACTTTGACCAAGCCTTTCGACAAGCCGAAAAAGCCATATATAGCAGTCAATTAGTCGAATCCGGCCCAACGGGAAATTATGGGGTTGTTTACTCCCTGCTGCGCATTGGCGGATGGACGGCACTTTTGGCTATTGGTACATCCCTAGCCTTAATTGCTGGCCAAAACTATTACCTCCGTCGCCGTCTCCTGACCCCCAAACAAGTGGGTATGGGTATTGTCGGGGGTTTAATGGCGGGACTGGTGGCCGGAGGAGTGGGTCAACTATTGTTTATTCCCTTTGCTGGGATTCCGATTCTGGCCATTGGGGGCAGAATTATCGGTTGGGCAATTTTGGGCTCGGTGGTCGGGGGGGGAATGTCTTTCTTTGTTCCCAACTTGCAATGGGGGCGGGCGGTACAGGGCGGCGCCCTCGGTGGAAACGGCCGGAGCCCTTGGATTTCTGATTGTTTCGGCGGTATCGGGTGATTTAGTTGGGCGATTAATCGGGGCGGCAATTATTGGGTTTTTTATTGGTTTAATGATCGCTTTAATTGAACAATTCAGTCGGGAATCTTGGTTAATTGTTTATTGGACACCGAACGAACAAACGAAGATCAATTTAGGAGCAGAACCAGTTTTATTAGGCAGTTCAGAAAATAACCATATTTACCTAAGAAAAAGTCAAGGATATCCCCCTATTACTGCCAAAATCTACACCGAAGGAGAAAAAATTATTATGGAATTTGACGAGGAAATGAAGGAAAGGGGGATGAAAATTCTCAAGCAAGAACTCCATGATGGAGAACAAAGAAAATTAGGAGATGTCACCCTAGAAGTTAGAACTACTAACAGTAATATCACCAAAGAATTAGCAGACTCTTAAACTCTCACGCCCCGTTGTTGGGATGAGTGCCCCTCTTGGATCGCCAGATCATAATAATAGAGTTTTGAGGATCTGCGCCCAAGCGCAACAATCGGATTTTTTTATGATATACTAAACTAAACAGTTTAGTATGAAAATTGGGCGGGAGGAAAAATTATGGTACGCCAAACAACAGTCGGTAAACTTTCATCCCCGAAATTACCCCATGGGGGGATTTTAGTTGCTGTAACCACCCTAGCCATAAGTGGTTTAACAGCCTATACCTTCTGGCGGTATCGTCCCACTCCCGTCGAACCCGCAGCCCTACCGGAAACCATTGTCCAAGAGGCAAAAACCGTTACGGCGTTAGGTTGGTTAGAAACCCCAGGGAGAAATTATTAAACTATCCGCCCCCCAGTCCAACCAAGGGAGTCGGGTGGATCAATTATTGGTGAAAGAGGGTGACTTGGTGGAGGCGGGACAAGCGATCGCCATTTTGGATAGTCGAGAGCGGCTACAAGCGGCCCTAGAACAAGCTGAAACTGAAGTAGAAGTAGCCGTTGCCCGTTTAGAACAAGTTCAAGCCGGGGCGAAACGGGGGGATATTCAGGCTCAAAAAGCCCGATTTCAGGGCAACCAAGCGGAGTTAGATGGGCAAATTATCACCCAAAAAGCCACCATTGCCACCTTAGAAGCCCAACTGCGGGGGGAACGTAGCGCCCAAGAAGCTACCCTAGACCGAATTCAAGCGGAACTCAACAACGCCGAAACCAACTGTCAACGCTACGACAACCTATATCAAGATGGGGCCGTATCCGCCCAAGATCGGGATAGTCAATGTTTGCAGGCTGAAACCAGTCGCAAACGGTTACAGGAAGCCCAAGCCAACCTGAATGAAACCGTTAGCAGCCGCACGGAACAAATTCGAGAGGCCCAAGCTAACCTGAGCCGCACCATCGCCACCGTTGACCAACAAATTGCTGAAGCGGAAGCTACCTTAACGGCCGTTAGCGAAGTCCGTCCAGTGGATGTACAGTTAGCTAAAAGTGAGTTAACTAAGGCTCAAGCCTCTGTTAAACAAGCTAAAGCTAATTTAGAACAGGCCTATGTGCGATCGCCCCAAGCCGGACGGGTGATCGAGGTGAATACCCACGCCGGAGAACTAATTTCTAATGAAGGTATTGTTGAATTGGGACAAACCGAACAAATGTATGCTGTTGCTGAAGTTTATGATAGTGATATTCCTAAAATCCATGCGGGACAAACAGCAACTATTACGGCGGATGCGCTACTCCAACCGTTAAAAGGTACTGTTGAAGAAGTTGGGTTAAGAGTCAAAAAACAAAGTGCTTTAGATATTGATCCGACCACAAATATTGATGCTAGAGTGATCGAAGTTAGAGTTAAATTAGATGATATTTCTAGCAAAAAAGCCACGAGTTTAACTAATTTACAAGTTAAGGTCACAATCACTCAGTAATTCATAATTCATAATTCACAACTCGTAATTTATGATCGGATTTATACGGAGATTAGTAAATAGAACACCGTTGGGATGGTTGCAATTAAGTCATGATAAAGCCCGGATGTTAGTGGCTTTATCAGGAATTGCCTTTGCGGATGTTTTGATTTTTATGCAATTGGGATTTCAAACAGCATTATATGATAGTAATACCAGATTGCATAATCATTTAGATGCGGATATTTTTATTATTAGTCCCCAAGCCAGAAATTTAGTGAATTTATCAACTTTACCCCGGCGGCGTTTATATCAAGCTATGGATGTTCCGGGGGTGAAATCCGCAGATGCCTTATATGTTAATTTTTCCGATTGGAAAAACCCAAAAACCGGGAAAAAAACGGCGATTTTAGTCATCGGATTTGATCCCAATCATTCGGCTTTCAATTTACCCGAAATTCAACAAAATTTAGACGTAATTAAACTCCCTGATCAGGTTTTATTTGATCGGTCTTCGAGGGGAGATTATCAAGAAGTTATTGCTAAAGTTGATCAAGGTGAAATTGTTAGTATACCGAATTAGAAAAACGCACCCTCAAAATTGCGGGATTATTTAACGTGGGGGCTTCCTTTGCGGCGGATGGAACATTAATTACCAGCGATCGCAATTTCTTACAATTATTTCCCCGAAGAAAACCAGGGGGAATTAGTGCTGGAATGGTTAAAGTTAAACCGGGTTATGATGTGCAAAAAGTAGCAACAGACCTCCAAAATTATTTACCAAAAGATGTACAAGTTTTAACCAATGAACAATTTTTAGCCTTTGAAAAGGATTATTGGTCAAAGAATACTGCGATTGGATTTGTGTTTAGTTTAGGGACAGCCATGGGGTTTGTGGTCGGGGTGATTATTGTTTATCAAGTTTTGGCGACAGATGTTGCTGACCATACCCCCGAATATGCTACTTTCAAAGCCATGGGATTTAAAAATGCCTATTTATTAGGGATTGTTTTTGAAGAAGCAATTATTTTAGCAATTATGGGATTTATTCCGGGTGCTACGATTTCTATGGGCTTATATAGTTTAACCAGACAAGCTACAAATTTACCTTTATATATGACCTTATTTCGAGCAGTTCAAGTGTTAATATTAACGGTGATCATGTGTATGTTATCCGGTGCGATCGCCACTCGTAAATTACAAGCCGCCGATCCCGCCGATATCTTTTAGTTAAAACGATAGAGCTAATCTTTATCCGTTAAAACTGACTCGGGGCCAGTAATTACAATACCATCAGGCTGAAAAACTTTCCAATCTTCTATATCGTAGGTATAAACCTGGAAAACTCCAGCGACCAAAGCTGTAGCAGCGTGTCTAGCATCGTGAATACGACGAGCCGTTAAACTTCTATTAGCAGCTATTTCCAACATTTTTAAGCCCACCTGAAAATTGGTATCTAAAACTGCTATTTTTGAAGGATTTTCAACTAATAAACGAACACAAACCTCAGCAAATTCAGGTGTTTGAGGAGGTTGAGCACCTACCCAAGTTAATGCCGCATAAACTTCGCTCAAAACGCCAACAGATGTACAGGCATTTAACTCTCCTCGTCTGGCGGCTTCCACAATAACTCTGGCTTCTGTATGTCGATAATCGCTACTACATAAAGCACCAATAAAAATTCCGGCATCTAAAAAAACAATTGTCATTTTAATTCTCGTAAATTGCTGCTTTCCAGCCTGAAGGAACGTAACCTTCCACAATGGGTAAAGGCTTTAATTTTTGGCTAATTTCTAATACGATAATTTCCTGCTCAGATAACTGCACTGAGAGTGTTTTTTTCTCTTTCAGTAATTCCAGAAACTCCTGAATAGAAAAACATTGAATATTATTGATTGTTAAGATTTCGTTGACATTGCTCATTTTGATTTTTCCTAGCTTCCATAATATTCTATTATAATGATGATATTGGTATCTAACAAGTATCTACCACTCATTCATTATCTTCGAGCCAAGGAACAAGAAAGCAAGAGGCTGAGAACGAAAAAAACACCGAGAAGTAATGTGCTGTACTTGGCCGATACCGTTGGATTTTCTCAGATATAACCTCTCAAAGTCATATTATATTTTTTAGATTTATGCTGAGTTTCCTTTCCCAATAAATCTTCCAAAGAATTCTCGATATAAACCAGTGCTATCAACAACAACAAGATTCTTACGAGCGCGTGTAAGTGCAGCATAAATCAACTCATTGACCGACCCTTGCTCCTCAATGCTATAAGTATTGCATATAATTAATACCAGAGTGTGTGCTTCCCATCCTTTGAATGAGTGAATAGTTGAAAGCTTAACGGTTCCAGCATTGGGCCAAAAGTGAAGTTTACGCCCTCGCCGGATGTTTTCTATATCCCTCTTAAATTCTCGATTATTTTCAGGATTTTCAACATCTTCCAGTCTATATTTCTTCAAAAGATTTTTATATTCTTCTTCTGTCTCACCTGCATGAGTTGTACGTTCGTGCGCGACCTGCCGAAAGCGATATTCTAAAGCGCGGACTGTCTCATGTGTTGGAGCAAGAACTACTAAATCGTTTGGATGAATATCGAGTGCTAAAATTTCATCTCGTATGAGGTGGAAAATCTCTTCATCCATAATTCCTGGCTTTTCATAGTATTGAAGTTTTGCAGGTGTTTCAAAAAGGTTGCTCTGCACCACTTCTACATCGTCATCAAGTTGGTAACACCCCTTAAAATAGAAGTCTTGAAACGCTTGAGCAACAAGAAGTGTCGCTGTTTCCATCCGAAAAGACTCTTTCAATTACTAGATCAGGGCGATCGCCATTGAGAAACGGCTGAACATAAATTTCATAGTTATCATCAAGATGTCTGAGCAAGAATTCAAGCAGATGTCCCTCACCTGGCGTAAGAGGAACCCGGAAGTTATTAATATCTTTTAATGGTGGAAAACAATGTGCCATATATCTGTAAATAAATATACTCGATGATCATTATAAACCCCCTATTGGCATTTTACACGGATATAAACTGACAATGACTACGCTGCCACTGATAATATTTAGTGATTTTGTGGTGCTATTTTAGGAGCAGACTAGATAATATTTCCGTGTTTAAGCGGTTTCCGGTTCAAGGGATAACACCCTACTGATCATAGTCGGTATCTACCCACCCCGACTATATTTAACAGCTAGACGTTCTTCAAAACTCAAATAGGGCAGTTGATGTTCACTAAATATAAACTGTTTTTCTAAAGTTAATCCCAGTTTTTCCATCACTCGAATTGAGCCTTTATTCGCCAGTAATGCCCAAGCAATTACTCGTTTTACGCCCCATTCTAAAAACCCTTTATCTATGATAATTTCACAGGCTTCCGTTGCATATCCTTTCCCCCAACTATTATAAATCAACCGATATCCTAACGCAATTTCATCGGGTTGCACCAGATTTAACGCTACGGCAAAAGGATGATCAACGGCGGGAAAAAAATGTACCCAACCAATCAACTCTCCGGTTGTTTTTTCAATAACAGCCCAAACCCCAAAATATGAATATCTGCTATAATATTCCATAAATCTCGGTAATGTTTGAGTCTGAATAACTTCTTTGGGTGTGGGATGTCCACCGTTAATATATTTCATCACCCTGGGGTCGTTATCTAAATTCCATAAAAAATCAGTATCCAGTTCAGTAAACCGTCGTAAGATTAACCGTTTCGTTTCTAAAAAAATATCCATTTTTAGGGTAACTCCATGCAAACTAAAATCCAAGATATCAAAGATTACACCCAACGCAATACTGCGATCGCAATTCAAAATTTAGATCATTATTTTGGTACAGGGCAATTGCAAAAACAGGTGTTATATGATATTAGTTTAGAGATTGCCATCGGTGAAATTGTGATTATGACTGGCCCCTCTGGTTCAGGAAAAACTACATTATTAACCTTAATTGGGGCGTTACGTTCTGTACAGTCTGGAAGTTTAAATATATTAGGACGAGAACTCCATGGTGCGCGTTCAGGAGAGTTAGTTAAAGCCCGACGAAATACAGGTTATATTTTCCAAGCTCATAATTTACATCGGAGCTTAACGACCTTACAAAATGTGCAAATGGGATTAGAAGTTCAGGGTAAATTTTCTCGTTCAGAAATGCAGCAAAAAGCCACGGCAATGTTAGAAAAAGTTGGGTTAGGAAATCGCTTAAATTATTATCCTGATAATCTATCGGGAGGACAAAAACAACGGGTGGCGATCGCCCGGGCATTAGTTAGTCATCCCCCCATTGTATTAGCCGACGAACCCACCGCCGCCCTTGATAGTCATTCCGGGAGAGATGTGGTTAATTTGATGCAAACCTTAGCCAAAGAACAGGGTTGTACTATTTTAATTGTTACCCATGATAACCGAATTTTAGACGTGGCTGATCGAATTATTCACATGGAAGATGGCGCATTAATAACTAATTATGAACTGACACCAAACAACAAGTTTAAATCAAACACTTAATGTGAATTAATTCAATAAATGATTGATTTTTTAGGATTAGAAAGTGAATCAAATTAAATTAAGAACAAGCCCAACTAAAGGTTAAAATATGCTTATGTTCAGGACATTGGGTAATATGTCCGCAACCCATATCTCCAAACATAATCGGTAAGTTATCATCGGAATCTATTTGAAAGACGAATTGCATTCTCCGTTGACATTCTGGACAGTTGGGATATTCTATATCTTGAACCCAATCGGGATAACCGGATAATTTATCTCCTATTACCACCATTGAAAATAGATCATCTTCAATTTCAGAATCAGCCGGGATATCAATAACTATTCCAAAATCAGGACATTCAATTCTGATCAATTCCTCTGTATAATAATCATTAAAAATTAATCCCCATTCTTCAAATTCAACCCCATCGGGATAATCTGCTAATGGCTTCCATCCGATAATAGTTTTCGCAGGTAATTTATCCTGATCATAATTTACAGTAGAAATATATTGATTTGGTTCTACAATTCTGACTAATTTGTTATCTTCAAACGGAGCATAACTACTACAATTTAAACAGTAGAATAGTTGTAATAATCCGTGACCGAATTGACCGGAAAGCTCTGGCGGAATTTCGTTTAAATTCAGTTGTAATAGCAACGCCATCGGGGTTTGACAGCATCCACAAATCGGGTAAGATTCCCGTTTATCTAACCAAGGTTGTCCCGAAAATTTAGAAGCGGTAACCCCACCATCGCCGTCTTCAACTATTGGTTTCCAAGTTAACCTTTTATGGGCATCTCGCCAAGGTTGGAGTTGTTCCAGAATATCTGATCTCATTTTATTTTTATCCTCCAGAACAGGATTTTAATACCCAACCGATGACAATTCCTAACCCGCCAAAACGAACCGCCTGCCAAAAAGGTTCCTTAAAAGTCCCCCAAGTCACCAAACGACTTTCTAAATTAAATTCTATAGTTTCTAACTGTGTTTTTAACTGGTTTAATTCGTCTTTCAATTGTTGCGATTTCGTTTGACGAATTTGAGGAATAACTTCATCAATACGGTTTTTTAATTCTATTTGGCGTTGTTCGTCCCGTTGAATTTGGGCTAATCTAGCTTTAAGATCGATCAGAGATTGTTCCACCTCGATTAACCCCTGTTCAATAGCTTGAGTCCCATCCTGATCAGAATTATTCGTTGATGGTGGTTGAGATGATGATTGACTTGCCATAATAATAAAAGACCGAATTCACCCCGCAATTAAAATTATCATTTATGACCAATATCAATTCCACAACTTCCGACCTTTCTAACCATAATATCAGTCCCCGCACTGCTAACCTCAGCGAGTATAGCACATTAGAACTCGCCCAAGCCCTGTCGGAACGGTTAGCCATTCCTGAACGAGACTGGCACCGCCTCAAGTCCGACCGCAATGCCCGCGCTGGGGAACATTTGGCCGCGGCTTTAGTATTTTTGCTCAAGAATCAGCCCAAGGAAGTCATTCCTCGGTTAAATCAAGCGGTGAGTTGGTTAGAAAGACTAATTTCTGCTCCTCCTTGTCCTACCCATGGCACAACTAAAAAAAACAAGTCATAACTATCGGAAATCAACCCTAAATTTGGGAGTTGGAATCGAGCAGTTTAGTAGGATAAAATGAGAGATATAATCTTAACTGATAGCCGATCAACTCCCCATCAAACAGGTATTTTTGACTGATTTTAATGGATCAAAACCATTACCAATCCCCTAGTCTATAAGAGGTTGCCACTTTCTTACATAACGTCAGTTCTGTTCCGGTTCGATTCCATTGCACACGATCAAAGACTTGATGGAGAATGTACAAACCTCGTCCACATTCATGTTCATCATGGGGTAAATTGGAGTCGTGGGTTTCTTGTTCGCCATCTTCCTCCCCAAGCAATTGACATTGACAAGGAGGTTTAAAACCACCGCCCTGATCTGATATAATCCACCAACAATAATCTTGAATCAGACAAAAACGGACGACTACTGTTTTACTGGGGTCTAGCTTATTGCCGTGCTTGGCGGCATTGACAAGGGCTTCTTGTAGTCCCAGACGAATTTCGGCTTGCAACGGATCTGGAATTTCAGACAGAAGCAAGTCCAAAACCGGACAGAGATACAACGTGGAAGCAAAGCTAATTGTGACCCAGTTTCGTTTAACCGGACGCGATGTTAAAGCAATCACACGGAAAACTCCCTGGCAACGTGGTGGATAAACCTCACACCCTGTATAGTTATAAATTCTCTCCTACTCTGGAACTTAACTTTGGTGGGTGAGCGTGAGTATCCGTTCATTCATTAGATTACCAAAAGAATAGGAAAAAACACAATTAATTTTGAAAAATAGTGTATTTTTATGTATTACAACTGAAATATAAACAATCTCAACCTTCGAGAAATCAAGGAATTTTGCAGAAAACAAGCCAAGAGGAGACTTAGATTTGACTTTTGATCCCGATGACAAAATCAACTTTTTTGATTTATCCTAATGGATGAAAGTTAGTAGCTACCGATACAAAAGATCAAATTACCCTTGATTCTTCTAATACTTATGTTAATATTATTAATGTAACTTAACATTCTTTAATAAAACTACATGATAACCCCCCCAGCGATTACCCCGGAAGTGATCCTAGGACAATATTGGCAGTGGCGGGATCAGTCGATTTACTATGTCCGTGCAGGTGAAGGTGAAGGTCATCCCCAGCGCCCACCCTTGCTTCTGGTGCATGGGTTTGGAGCATCTACTGACCACTGGCGGAAAAATATACAGGGGTTACAATCGGATTTTGAGGTCTGGGCGATTGATTTATTAGGGTTTGGTCGGTCTGCAAAACCCCAGGAACAGTATAGTGGTCAACTGTGGCGGGATCAACTCCATGACTTCATTACAGAAGTTATTGGTCAACCCGTGATTTTAGCCGGAAATTCTTTAGGGGGGTATGCCTGTTTATGTGTTGCCGCCCAATGTCCATCGACGGCTAAAGGGGTGATTTTGTTGAATAGTGCCGGGCCATTTACAGAAACCGAACCCCGTCCCGAACCCCCCCTGCGGAAAAAAGCCGTTTCTGCTACCACGCGATCGCTTTTCCGTCAAGATTGGGTGAGTTTTCTCATTTTCCAATGGACAAGACGCCGTTCAATTATTCGCAAAACCCTGCTGAAAGTCTATCTTAATCCCAATGCAGTTACCGATCAATTAGTCGAAGAAATCTATCGTCCGTCCTGTGATCCGGGTGCGGTGCAGGTGTTTGCCTCGGTATTCAAAAGTCCCCAAGGGGAAAAAGTCGATGTATTATTAAATCAGTTAACCGTTCCTCTATTATTAATTTGGGGAGAAGGAGATCCCTGGATGAAATGTCAAGAACGAAGTCGCAAGTTTCACCAATATTATCCCCAGTTACAGGAATATTTTCTGAGTGCGGGTCATTGTCCCCATGATGAAGTTCCCGAACAGGTTAATAATATTATTCGGGCTTGGGTTTTAGAACAGGTGTAAGCTACCTTTTTGAAACTAAACTATATTAGCTAGTGAGCGAGGACACTCACGCTGCTAATTATGATTTTAAAATTAAATACTCAAAGTCCCCCTTTTTTAAGGGGGATTTAGGGGGATCATATCTGTGGAATAATCATAGATTTTTGGCAACTTTTAACACCAAGATGCGATGAATTGCAACAACGGTTTAATAATATTGATGCGATGAATTGCAACAACGGTTTAATAATATTGATATCGGGGATGAATGCGGGGGTTGAGTTTATCTTGGACGGGTTCGCCTTGTTTGAGGTGTTGTTCAACTATTAGGGGAACATCTTCGGGTTTAACCCGATAATACCAAATTTCATCGGGAATGACCCGCACCGTCGGGCCAGTATTACATTGACCCAGACAACTACTCGCCTCTATGGTGACTCCCTCAATATTACAATTTTGGAAAGCTTCGAGAACTTTACTAGACCCTTGAAGTTGACAAGACTGATGTTGACAAATTAACACAGAACGAGGGGATTGAGTTGACATAAAGGATTAATAATTGTAATGGAGCAATCTACAGATATTTGATGGAAATTTCAGGCTAACCATTAATTCTTTCCCTAATTTAACTTAAAAATAGGATAGTTTCCTGGGTGTGCGTTGCTGATATACCCGACAAAAAACTGCCCTAGCAGATGCTAAAGTAGGGGCGAATGGCCATTCGCCCCTACCGTCGATAGCATTCGCCCCTACCGTCGATAGCATTCGCCCCTACCCCTGCTATAGCACTTAAAGCGATGCTTCCATCTGAGCAATATCCAAAGTTGTCCTCAACACCGAATCAGGATTTAAACTGATGGAATCTATCCCCAATTCCACTAAGAAACGAGCAAATTCAGGATAATCACTGGGTGCTTGACCACAAATTCCAATCTTCCGATTGTATTCTTTAACCGTAGTAATTGCCATTTCAATCATCCGTTTCACTGCTTCATTCCGTTCGTCAAAAATATGGGCAACTAAGGCAGAATCCCGATCTAATCCTAACGTTAATTGGGTTAAATCATTCGATCCAATTGAGAATCCATCAAACACCTGACAAAACTCGTCAGCCATCAAAACATTACTGGGTAATTCACACATCACATAGACTTGTAACCCATCTTGACCACGAACTAACCCATGTTTTGCCATTTCTGCTAAGACTTTTTTCCCTTCCTCCGGTGTCCGACAAAAAGGAATCATTGGGATCACATTTGCCAATCCCATTTCATTTCTGACCCGTTTTAATGCCTGACATTCTAAGGCAAAAGCCTCTTGATATTTCGGGTCATAATATCGGGAAGCTCCCCGCCAACCAATCATGGGATTTTCTTCCGTGGGTTCAAATTGCCGACCCCCCAATAAATTCGCGTATTCATTACTCTTAAAATCGCTCATCCGCACGACAACAGGATTCGGATAAAACGCCGCCGCAATCATACTAATTCCCTGGGCGAGTTTATCGACAAAGAAATCCGGTTTATGATCATATTGTTCGGTTAATTTGGCGATTTGTTGTTTAACGGTTTGATCCTCTAATTGATCAAAATGAATTAACGCTAAGGGGTGAGTTTGGATATGATTGGCGATAATAAATTCTAACCGCGCTAACCCGACACCATCATTGGGAATGGCAGATAATTTAAACGCTTCTTCCGGGTTTCCCACATTCATCATAATTTTAGTCTGGGTTTTGGGAAGATGCTCTAAAACCGTTTCTTCCACCACAAAAGGAAACTAACCCTTGATAGACTTTTCCTTCTTCTCCTTCCGCACAGGAAACCGTAATTTGATCGCCAGTATTTAGGATTTCTGTGGCATTAATTGACCCTACAATTGCCGGGATTCCTAACTCCCGCGCAATAATCGCCGCGTGACAAGTTCTGCCCCCAGAGTTAGTAATAATTGCACTAGCTTTTTTCATAATCGGTTCCCAGTCGGGGTCAGTGCGATGGGTAACTAATACATCCCCAGATTGAAACTGATCCATGTTTTTAACATTAGTCATAATACGGGCTTTCCCCTGTCCAATTTTGTCCCCAACTGCCCGACCCGTAACCAATACCCGACCTTTACCTTGCAATTTATAATTCTCTAATACCCGACCTGTTTTTTGAGATTGTACGGTTTCCGGGCGAGCTTGAACAATAAATAGTTCTCCGGTTAAGCCATCCTTTGCCCACTCAATATCCATCGGCGAATAACATTGTCGCACCTGGGAATAGTGATCCTCAATCATCACTGTCCATTGGGCTAATTTAAGAATTTCATCTTCCGAGAGGGCGTATTTTTTCTGTTCAGAAATCGGAACATTAACATTTTTGGTAGTTTGTCCCATTTCATAGACCATTTTAATCGCTTTTGTCCCTAAGCGTTTCTCTAAAATAGGTTTAAATCCTTCCCGCAAGGTGGGTTTAAAAACCAAATATTCATCGGGATTAACTGTCCCTTGAACAACGGTTTCTCCTAACCCGTAAGCCGCTGTAATTAAGGCAGCATTTTTAAATCCAGTTTCCGTATCAATGGAGAACATTACCCCCGATGTGGCTAGGTCAGAACGTACCATTTTTTGAATGCCCACGGAGAGGGCAATATTCAGATGATCAAATCCTTTTAAAGCCCGATAGGAGATGGCGCGATCGGTAAAAATAGAGGCGAAACATTGACGGGTTGCATCTAATACAGCTTTACCACCTTTAATATTTAAGTAGGTTTCTTGTTGTCCGGCAAAACTGGCATCGGGTAAGTCTTCGGCGGTGGCGGAAGACCGCACAGCCACGTCGGTATTTTGACCGTAGCGATCGCCAAGTTTTTGATAGGCGGATAGGATTTCGGTTTCTAATTTTGGGGGAAATAATGTATTTAAAATTAGCGATCGCGCCCGTTGACCACAATCACGCAGATTTTTCAGATCTTCGACATCTAACTTGGCAAATAATTCTCGGAGTTGTTGTTCTAAATTAGCATAGGTGATAAAATACCAATAGGCGTAGGCTGTAATTGCAAATCCTTGAGGAATATTAATGCCTTTGGGTTGTAATTGTTGAATCATTTCCCCCAAGGAAGCATTTTTTCCTCCCACTAAACCAATATCTTTAATTCCCACTTGATCAAACCAGAGAATTAAGGCTTGTTCTTTAGATTGGGATAGGGGTTTAAACGGTAAAGTTTTTAACATGGTTTAAATCTCTCCAAACACAACTGACTATCTAATGCTTAGATAGGGTTTGTATACTTTTGTTGCAAAATAAGTATGTTGAGGGAAAAGGTTGTTTTTTCTGTCTTTCCACAGAGTTAACGTTTCCTCCAAAATATGAAAATCCTTGATCCCCAATATTTAAACGTCGAGTTTTATTTTGTTATAGTTGGAGAGCAGGGGGTGACTGACTCAATTCCTGGCGTTTAATTGTTCCTACTTTTATCTTATTTCGTCTGTGGGAAATCGACATCCCCCTTGGTAAAATAGTCTTAGTTACTTAAAGGAAAGAATGGCGACCCATAGGCTTCTGAGAGATATTTTAAGAAACATTAAGTTTTTTTAGGAGGCGCGAATGAAAGTTAAGGAATGTTACAAAACCACGGAGATCTGGGAAAGCAACCAATGTCTGGACGCCATTTGTCCCATTGAGTTCATCCTGGAGTTAATCGGAAACTAAATGGTCAATCTCCATCCTGCGGGAGTTATTTCGGGGACATCAACGCACCCATGAATTATTAGAAGCGTTACCCGGAATTAGCACTAAAACCCTGACCATCCGGTTGCGGGAATTAGAAAAACATGGGTTAATTCTCCGCACGGTTTATGCTGAAATTCCTCCACGGGTGGAATATTGTCTAACCGATAAGGGAAGGGAACTACAACCAATTTTAGTCGCCTTAAAACAGGTGGGAGAACGATGGTTAAAGGATAGTCACTGTGTTTGTCCCTTAGAACTCGGTGTCTAGGGAATTACGAATTACGAATTACGAATTACGAAAGCAAACTGTTCCGGTGTTCCCTCCCATATTACTTATCAACGTAAAATTCTGTAACAATTATTACAAATTTAACCTTTTCTTCGGGATCACAGGTTAGGCTAAAGATAGGAAAACAAATTCAACTATCTGATCTCAATAGGAGGTCTGCAAATGGTATCCTCTCCCGTCAGAATTAATCCCGCACCGACTCCAGCCTATATTTGTCCCTACGATCGCACCTGTAGCTATTTGGGACAAGCCGCGGTTGAATTGGATCTCGATGACAATGTGCTGGTGGTGTTACAACAACCCCGCAAAGTGATCACCGTCTCAATTCCCGTCAAACTGGATAATGGCAAAGTTGAGGTGTTAGCCGGACATCGTGTGCAGCATTGCGATGTACTTGGCCCCTATAAAGGCGGTTTGCGCTATCATCCTTCGGTGAACCTAGGGGAAACTCTCCGCCCTAGCGATGTTAATGACCTGGAAATGCGCTTTATTGGGAATTCCCTACGGGGGTGCTAAGGGTGGCATTGGCTTTGACCCCCATCAATATAGTGTTAATGAATTAGAACGGATCACCCGTCGCTACGCGAGTGAACTGGTCAAAGATATTGGGCCAGAAACCGACATTCCTGCGCCCGATGTGGGAACTTCTGCTCGAGAAATGGCTTGGATTATGGATACCTATTCGATGAATATGGGAAGGGCGGTGCTGGGGGTGGTGACTGGAAAACCTCTATCTATTGGGGGGTCGAAAGGACGGGAAATGGCAACCGGACGGGGTGTAATGATTACCGTGCGTGAAGCCTTGGCCGAACAGGGCAAATCCCTCGAAGGTACAGCCATTGTGATTCAGGGTTTCGGAAAAGTCGGGGCGGCGGCGGCGCAATTGTTTTATGAAGCCGGGGCGATGGTTTTAGCGGTTTCTAATGTCCATGGTGGGATTTATTCCGAAAATGGCTTAGATATTCCCGCCCTGCAAGCCTACGCAACTCGAAACAATCATGATATTACGGGATTTCCCGATAGTGAACCGATTAGCAATACCGAATTATTAACATTAGCTTGTGATGTGTTAATTCCAGCGGCTATGGAAGATCAAATTACCGAAGAAAATGCCGATCAAATCAAGGCGAAAATGATCGCCGAAGCTGCTAATGCCCCGATTACATTATTAGCAGATCAAATGTTAGAAGCCCGGGGAGTTATGGTTTTACCCGATATTCTCGCCAATGCGGGCGGCGTGGTCGTCAGTTATTGGGAATGGGTACAAGGTCAATCCTTTGTCTTCTGGGACGAAGAACGGGTGAATCAGGAGATGGAATACCTGATGGTACAGGCCTATGCTCGGGTGAGTGGACTAGCCAAACAACAGGGGGTTTCCATGCGATTAGCTGCCTATACTTTAGGCGTCGGTCGAGTGGCTCAAGCCTTAAAAGATCGGGGTTTGTATCCGTAAATTGGAACAGAAAAGAAAAAGAGGAAGTTGGTGAGAGATCCCTAACTTTCTCTGATCCATGAAATGAGAAATCCGAAATTTTACCGCCCACCTACTGAATGGGGATTAAAATAAACCATGAATGTTAATAATCAATAGCAATCATGGCTTTAAAGTTTATCTCCATCCCCCCTGACACTGGCAAACCCCCCCAAGGGTTAATTGTGCTGATGCACGGTTGGGGCGCAAATGCTCAGGATCTCACATCCCTAGCCCCGATGTTGCGTTTGGGCGACTATCAATTTATCTTTCCCCAAGCCCCTTTTCCCCATCCTCAAGCCCCGATGGGATGGGCATGGTACGCCTTAGAAACCCCCGAATATGAAGGATTAGCCGAAACCCAACAGCAGGTCAAGGAATGGCTAGAATCCTTAGAAGCGAGTACCGGAGTTCCCCTGTCCCGAACTATTTTAGGGGGATTTTCCCAAGGGGGGGCGATGGCGTTGGATATGGGACGTTATTTTCCCTTAGCGGGTTTAATTATTTTAAGTGGTTATTTGCATTTTTCCCCCGAACCTTTAGACCATGATTTACCCCCGGTATTAATTGTTCATGGAAAACAAGATCCAATTGTGCCGATAGAAGCCGCCCAGCAAGCCAGGAATGCCTTTGAACAGTTAGGGGCAAAAGTTCAGTACCAAGAATTTAATATGGGTCATGAAATTCGACCCGAGGTTTTAGGCTTAATAAGAAGTTTTGTTATCGAAAAATTGGGTCTAAAACCCCTAACTTCTAGTTAGGCTTCATAAGGATGTAGCGATATTGTATAATTAAGGAGTTGGGAGCGATAACCAAGTTTTCAGCAAAAAAACCATTTTTGAATACCGCCGGGCTGGCGGGAAGGCTTAAGCCTCAAGTCTGTGGAGCGAACATAAGACCAAAAAACTCCTTGGGAGCAGAGGCGGTTGCGAAAATCCAGCAATGGGAAGAAGCAGAAACCTAAGTCGTGAGTCTTAGGAATCCCCGTCCGTTCACGTCGGGGTGGATGTCAAGCTCAAAGCAAATGCAATTCACGGGAGGTTTAACTCATGGCAACCTTGACTCAATCCTCACCGAATATTCCCACTCTAACGGCCGAGGATGTGGCGGAACTGGCTGCTCGTCTGGAAGGGGATGATTATGATAATGCCTTTGAAGGACTCAATGATTGGCATTTGTTACGAGCGATCGCATTTCAACGTCCCGAGCTAGTGGAACCCTATGTTCACTTGCTCGACCTTGAAGCCTATGATGAAGCCTAACCCTTTGATCTTCTTTAGGTTACAACTCGATTAACAAATAGAAATGATTTTGCCTTCCACCTTAAACAAGCATATTTTAATTGGCATTAGTGGGGGCATTGCGGCTTATAAAGTCTGTGAAATTGTTTCAACTTTAGCGAAAGCTGGGGCTGATGTGCGGGTGATTTTGACCGACTCAGCCCAAGAATTTATTACTCCTTTAACCTTTGCGACTCTCTCCCGTCATCGGGCCTATACGGATCAAGAATTCTGGCAACCAACCCACGGCCGTCCCTTACATATTCAGCTAGGGGAATGGGCGGATGTTTTTTTGATTGCACCCCTAACAGCCAATACCTTAGCGAAATTAGCTACGGGATTTTCAGATAATTTACTCACCAATACGGTTTTAGCCTCCAGTTGTCCGGTGTTACTCGCTCCAGCTATGAATCGGGAAATGTGGAAACAGATTGCAGTACAACGCAATTGGCAACTTCTGTTAACTGATCCTCGGTTCCACGGGATTACCCCTACCGCCGGAATTCTCGCCTGTGATCTTCCCACTACAAACCCAGGCAATTCCTCTAAGGAAGGAGCAGGAAGAATGGCCGAACCCAAACCCATATTAGCCCATCTGGATTCACTATTGCAAACCCAAGGCAAACGGGATTTAATCGGAAAACGGATATTAATAAGTGCGGGCGGAAACTCGGGAACATCTTGATCCAGTAAGGTTTATTGGCAACCCGTCAACGGGTAAAATGGGAGTGGCTTTAGTACAAGCGGCGATTCATCGAGGAGCCTCAGTCACCTTAGTACATGGCCCGATGAATACGGAATTAGTGGCGAATTTGCCCGAAGTGGAGTTAGTCTCCGTCACCAGTGGGGAGGAAATGTATCAGGAGATGCTGACAGGATTTCCCCAAGCGGATATAACGGTAATGGCGGCGGCTGTGGGTGATGTGAAGCCGGCGATTTATAGTCAGGATAAATTGCCCAAGGCTCTTTTACCCACGGAACTGCCATTAGAGCATATTGTTGATGTTGTAGCACAATTGGGAAAAATGAAGCAACCCCACCAAAAATTAGTCGGGTTTGCAGCACAAACAGGGGACATTTTTAGCCCGGCGGAAGATAAATTACAGCGAAAAAATTTAGATGTTATTGTTGCTAATCCCATAGATTTACCTAATGCTGGATTTGGCAGTGAAACCAATCAAGGGATATTATTAAGTCGTCAGGGGCAGAAGTTAGAAATTGGGGCTTGCAGCAAGTTACAATTAGCCCATCAGTTATTTGATTTTATAGCGGACAACTGCTATAACTGATAACTAATAACTAATAACTAATAACTGATAACTGATAACTAATAACTAATAACTAATAACTGATGACTAACAACTGATGACTAACAACTGATAACTGATATGTCAAGATCCCACAATTCTCAGTTTTTAACAGAAAATAGAGTTTTCCGTGCCGACGATCAAAGCAGTCTTATTAAACAAACAGAAGCAGAATTACAACAACAAAAGCTAGATTTTCAGGTGGTTAACCGAGCGCTGGCGGTATTAAGTGCCTGTACTCAAGCTGTGATTCGCGCTGCCGATGAAATGAGACTCCTGCAAACCCTTTGCGAGTTAATTACCCAAGAAGCAGCCTATCGCATGGCTTGGGTGGCCTACGTTTGCCATGATCAGGCTAAAAGCGTCAAAGCGATGGCTTGGGCGGGTTATGAAGCCGATTACTTAAAAACCCTGAATATTACCTGGGCGGATAGCGATAGGGGTAGGGGCCCCACGGGACAGGTGATTCGCTCTGGACATCCGGTAGCCTGCCAAAATATGCTCCATGACCCCAATTTTGCCCCCTGGCGCGAAGCCGCACAACAGCGCGGCTATCAATCCTCCTTAGTGCTTCCTATGCTTAATAATGGCGAAGTATTTGGGACTTTGAATATTTACTCCGCCGAAGCCTATGCTTTTAATCCCAGAGAGGTCGAACTATTAACACAACTCGCAGATAGTCTGAGTTTTGGAATTATAGCATTACGCGCCGAACAAGCCCTGCGAGAAAGCGAACAACGCTATCGTTTATTAGCGGAAAATATTAGTGATTTAGTCTGTATTCAAGATCGGGATCGTCGTTATCTCTACCTGAGTCCTTCCTGCGAATCTTTACTAGGTTATGGTTATGAAGAATTAATTGGAGAAGACCCCTATATTCTATTCCATCCCGATGACCGCGATCGCATTGCTGAAGAATTTCGCGCTGCAATTTTAGGTAAAAACAATACTTCTATAACCTATCGGATTAGTCAGAAATCAGGAAGCTATATTTGGCTAGAAACCTTAACAAAACCAATTTTAAATGAGGCGGGTCAGGTCGTTAAAATCCAAACAACTTCTAGGGATATCACAGAACGAATTTTAGTCCAAGAACGTTTTAAATATGAAGCCCTACACGATGCCCTAACGGGCTTACCTAATCGGAATCTCTTGATGGAAAGGCTCAAATTAGGGATGAAACCGGATTCACAATTTTGAAGGCTATCACTTTGCCCTTTTATTTCTCGATCTCGACCGATTCAAAGTGATTAATGATAGTCTAGGACATTTAGTAGGAGATCAGTTATTGATCGCCACAGCCCATAGGCTTCAATCAATTTTGCGCTCCACGGATCTTATCACTAGAATCGGTGGTGATGAGTTTGTAATATTATTAGATGAAATTAAAGATATTCAAGAAGCAATTAGAGCAACTGAGAATATTTTTAAAGCATTAGCTTGCCCATTAATCATCGAAGAAAGAGAAATTCATGTCAGTACAAGTATTGGGATTGTGTTTGGGACAAAAGACTATATTCGAGCCTCGGATATGCTACGCGATGCGGATATTGCTATGTATTGTGCCAAACATAAAGGCAAATCAAGATATGAAATTTTTGACCGAGAAATGCACGCGATCGCTATTAATCGACTCCAGTTAGAAAATGATCTTAGGAGAGCGATTGAACAACAACAATTTTTAGTTTATTATCAACCTATTATTGATATTTATAATAATCGCTTAATTGGATTTGAGGCATTAGTACGCTGGCAACATCCGACTCGCGGGTTTATTTCTCCCGCAGAATTTATTCCTTTAGCCGAAGAAACTAACTTAATTTTAGCGATTGATAGTTGGATGTTATCCACCGCTTGTCAACAACTCGCAACCTGGAATAAAAAATTTCCCAGTCGCCAACCCCTGAAGATTAGTATTAACCTTTCGGCTCAGGATCTTCGCAAAGTTAATTTAATCGAAGAAATTGATCTTGTTTTAACTAAAACTGGTTTACACGGTCAGGTGCTAACTTTAGAAATTACAGAAAGTATGCTAATTGAAGATATTAATAAAACTATTGATTTATTGACGGAAATTAAGTCTCGAAATATTGAAATTAGTATTGATGATTTTGGTACGGGATATTCCTCTCTTAATTATCTTCATCGTTTCCCTGTAGATTATTTAAAAATTGATTATTCTTTTGTCAGTCAGATGCAGGAGGAAAACCGTGATTATCAAGTTGTGAGTACGATTATTGATTTGGGTCATCATCTGGGTTTAACCATTGTTGCTGAAGGCATTGAAACAGCCAAACAAATGCAATGGTTACGGGAAATGGGTTGCGAATTTGGTCAGGGTTATTTATTTGCTAAACCTTTATCTGCTCAAGACATTGAAATCAGATTTTTGGCTTAAACAGAAACTTACGCATCACCGCTATCAATAGTAGGGGTAATCCATGAATTACCCCCACATCTGGGGTTAGATGGGAGAGATTAACACAACTCTGGAATAACAGACCAAGGGGGGCAAAACCTTTTTCTCCGGTGTTGCCCGTTCCCAGCTATAACAGTTTACTCATTCGTAATTCGTAATTCGTAATTCGTAATTCGTAATTCGTAATTACCCATTACTTCCGTTTTTGCGGTTTAGTTTGAACACTAATAGGGCCATTAACAATAGTTTGACAAGCCAATCTATAGCTATCGGGTTTTTTCTTAAGAATACGCGCTTCAACTTCCGTGCGGGGAGGAAGATTATCGATACCTTCGACAATTTCCACAATACAAGTCCCACATTGACCATAACCGCCACAGTTCATCATTTTGCCTGTGAAAGTATATAAGTCAATCTGGTTTTCTAGGGCTTTCATTCTGAGATTTGCCCCATCCGCGGCAATAATTTCCTTGTTTTCAGTCACGAATCTGATATTACCCATTTTGATGTCCTAGCTGCATTAACATAGCGTCTCTTTCAAATTATTACAAAAAGTTAACATTTCAAAGCTACAAAGGCGAATCCGACAGAACATTACCCGGAAGATTACTAACAGCCCGTTGCAACGCAGACAGGGCGCGATTATAACCAATAATGGCATTGAGGAGTCGGTTTTGGGCGCGGGTTAAGTCCGTTTCCTGGTTAATCACTTCCAACTGAGTTCCCACCCCGGCTTGAAACCGTAAACGCGCTAAACGTAAGGCTTCAGTTGCTTCCTCCACCCCTAAACTAGAGGTTTGAATATTATCAAAGTTAGCTTGGAGGTCATAGTAAGACCGTTCAGCATCCAAACGAATTTGATTGAGTAATTGATTAAAGCGCTCATCTGCGATGCCAATATCTAACTCCCGTTGTCGGGCTTGAGCTTTCGCCGCACCGCCATCAAAGAAATTCCAAGAAAACTGGACTTGAGCATCATAGCCATCAGCCCAGCCCTGCACAGCCTGATAATCGCTGTTATCATTGAGCCTTCCCAAAAGATTGTAACTGGCCCCGACGGTAACATTCGGACGAGTTGCTGCTAGGGCAGCCCGGCGTAATTGTTGAGCGCGATCGCGTTCGGCCAACTGTTCCTCCAACTCCGCCCGATTCTGATAGGCTTGAACAATGGTTTCTTCCAAGGTTAAATCCCAAGCCCCCGCCAAAGCAATCGGGTCAGCCGCCAATAAATTCGTGTTTTCATCAATATTCAGAATCGCGGCCAACTCCCGCCGAGTTTGAAATTGACTGCGCTGGGAATTAGTCAGATCCTGTTGGTTATTGGCAAGGGTGACACGGGCCTGCAACACCTCAAAACGGGTTCCCACCCCCGCCCGTTCCAAAGCTTCAGCATCCTCTAAACTTTTTTGAGAGTTGCGCACAGCAGCCGCTTGAATTTCCACCGCCGCATCTGCTTCTTGCAAATTGTAATAGGCACGGGCCACATTAAATCGGACTTCTTCTAAGGCCGTTTCTAACCTTAACCCCAGAATCCGTAACTGTTCTTCCGAGGCTTTAATTCTAGCCCCCCTCAATCCATTAATTCCCAGGTCGTACTGAAATTGAATCGAATTATCGAAGGAATAGGTTCCATAGCGGGTCTGAAATTCCCTCTGATCCGCCCCAGGAACATTATTGAACCGAGCCACTCGGAGGGCGCGGTTTTGAGCCCGAACCTGTAAGTCCTCCGCCGCCGAGACGTTGCGGGAAAAACCGGAACGAAAGACCAAACTCGGATATAAATCCGCCTGGGTTTCCCTTAGCGTTGCCAAGCTCTGTTCAACTTGCAGTTGGGCAATGCTGACATTTTCATTATTCCGAACCGCTAAATCAATCGCTTGTTCAAGGGTGACGGGAACGGTTTCCTCAATATTCACCTGTTCGGGTAAGGTGGGGCGATACAGAGGATCACTACTTGGGAGTAGAATTCTAGGGGGATTGGTTTGTAAGGTTCCGTTGGGAGTCGGAGGGGGAAAGGGAGTCGTGGGAGGGGTCAGGTCAGGAACCGTTAAAGCGGGTCTACTGACTTGGGCCAGTTGGGTCGGTTGAGATTGCCTAACTCGATTCACAGAATCCGTTAGGGTTGCAGCTTGGCCAGAGGGATTTGGTAATGCAACTTCAATCTCTGGGGGATTATTTGGCGAGGATTGTCTATTGTTCCCCAGGGGATGGGGTAAGTTAAAAACGGGGTTGACCCTAGTTGTCGGTTTTGGGTTAGTGTCTGCGGTTGTTGGGTTAGAAACAGCCGGGGCCGTCGTCGGCGTTGCTGCAACACCAGTGGATGCTGTTGTTATGGGTGCAGACTGTCGAGGGGTTTTTGTAGGATTTTGTTTAAAAACTGGTGCAGGTAACTCCAAGGGTACGGAAGATCCAGCCATGGGGTTAGGTGTGATCAACAAATGATCAATAATCCGATGGGGAGAAACTGGAGGTTTCTAATTGAGATTTTTTAGGATTTTGCTTAAAGGTTGAACTTAGAATTTCTGCGGGTAAAGACTGCTGAGTAGAAACCCTTTCCACTTTCTCTATAGGGGCTGATTTCGAGTGATCACTCTGTTGTTCTTGTTCCACAACCCCATCTGGAACTAAATCCCCGGAATCCTCCTTTAAGGTGGGTGTCGAATCTCTGGACAACGATTCCAGCCCCGCCTCTGCTTGCTCAGGAGCCAGATACTGAGATTTTGTGGGATTTTGTTTAAAATTCTGCGGTTGAGTTGTATTCGAGTCAGGCAATTTATCCCGAGACTCAATGGGGGAAGGAACAGCAGTCCCTGGCCCCACATTGATTAAGGTGATCGCTCCACTCACTCCCACAGCCATCAAATTACGAAGAACGGACATAAGGCTTCTTTTCTTGTCTACAAGTCCAGAAACAATTTTAGACTAAGGTAGCAATATTCCTAAGTTTTTTGATGTTAGATAGCTGATAGGATCGCTCAAACCCAACCGGATCAGGGATTACCCTAGCAAGCAATATGTTCTGCTTCTAAATCTAATAAATGCAGCAGATGAAGATCGCCCCGGGCCACTGCCGCTTGACGTCTACGATCAAGTAAACGGCATAAATGATTGGCATGGACTTTTGCCAGATTCTCGTTCAGGGGCCTCTCAAGTGCAGCTAAATGGAGCAATGCCCCTCCCCTGGTTTCTGCCGATTGGCTTTTGTTGGGGGCCACGGCCTTGACTTCGTGCAGAGGATATCCTGGCTCCTTATTGCCGTAGGAAACACCCCGATATTTCAGGGGTTGCGGGGTTTGGGGTACGGGAACATGGCGAGGGTAGTGAAACTGGACACTTCGACCCCGATATTTGCCCGTTAATTCGCTTTCTACTACATCAATCGGCGAAAAAGAGGCTTCGTACTGATGACCGCGATAGGTGAGTTTCATATCCTGTTTCTCCTGACCTTAGTTTTAAATGGGCTGTCCTTTAAGACAAATTCCAAACGAAATTTTAAACTATCTTTTTATTTCTGTATTCATTGTTACACTTTTTCCGGTTAGATCCAGAAACTTAACAATTATTTAAGAATGATCTTTAAATTCAGGTTGGGTTAGGGAGTTGATTCCGCTTGGGATCTATGGCATCCTGTTCCCCATTCCCCATTCCCCATTCCCCATTTCCTATTCCCTATTCCCTATTCCCCAGGGCTGTTTCATTCTTTGTAGGGGCAATCCCCCCGTGGTTGCCCCAATCCCCCCGTGGTTGCCCCAATCCCCCCGTGGTTGCCCCAATCCCTGAAACGCCTGCAAATCTTGGATGGGGAGGGTAGGCACGGGGGCACTACCCCTACAAAACCCTGGTTTCCCTGAGAATGAAACAGCCCTGCCCTATTCCCTGTTCCCTGTTCCCTGTTCCCTGTTCCCTGTTCCCTATTCCCCATTTCCAAAACTTTTGTTAAGAAAATTATTAAGAAATGTAAAGAGTGTTAATATTGTCTTAACTGAAGTCTTAATCAAACCATCCATGCTGAGTTCCAACTTGCCCGAAGAGTCAGAGCTTCTCAAATCGATCTTAGAACCGCTACTAGAGGATTTTGAATACTGGTTTGGGCGATCGCGCCATCTTTTGGAAACGGAGGAGATATCCTTTTTGACTCAGCCCCAAAAATCTGACCTGTTGAACCGAATTATCCAAGCCCAACAGAAGGTGATGGCGACTAAAACTCTGTTTCATGCCACGGGGGGACAGGTTGGAATAGAAATGACCGTATTAATACCTTGGCATAAACTATTGACAGAATGTTGGCAAGTGACAACTCGCTTACGGGTGGAAACAGGCTAATCAAGTCAAAAATTGAGGCGGGAGGGTGAACTTCCCAAAAATTAATCAACTTTTTAAGTAGAAAGGTTTAATTTGTTGATAGAATATATCAAAATCCATGTAGATGAGCGTTTCAATGACCCCCCCGGATCAAGCTCTAAAATAAAATACCCTTTCTATTAGAAAACGGCTTTACATTAATCGAATAAACCCTAGCATTAAGGAGATAAAAATGTTACATTTAGTCTACGTCTTAGCTTTTACGATTTTGGCTTTTCTAGCGGTTCGGAATTTAATTCAAAGTCTTTTGACGGTGGGTATGGAATCCCATAAACTCCATGACCCTCGCAACTATGGCGGCTTAAATAATTCAGGACAGATGAGAAAAGTCCCCCATCCAGAACTACTCGATGAAACCGGAAATTTAATTAATGAACCTTTGTTAGTGATGCGCTCTTTGTCCGTTCAAGATGCGCGAAATCAATTAGATAATTTATATAAATCTTCTCCCGGTTATGGGGATGATATCCATGACGGTGAATAAAAAACATTAACCACCGGGAATTTAATCATGATCAAGGTTGACAATGGATTGATAATATCCCATCATTGTTAACCTGGTTTAGCTTCTTGAAAACCCACGTCATCAGGATTTAGAAATTAGTTTTGATCGACAATTGATCAGTCTGTGTGATCTTCCCGGGGACTTAGCCCCAGTCCCCCATAATCCAATCTTCTGATAGACTAAGCTCAAATATTGATCGTTAACCGTGATTTTCAGTTAAATTAGAAATTATGGGAAATAAGTTTCCCTGTGCGGACTTGCCTTAGCGCGTCCCTAACCCGCCAATGAATTTGGGGGCTGGCGTCCTCGGATTTTCGGTCAACAGCTTGCGGTTCTATATATGTTGTTAAATAAAAAAGATACATCGATAGTGACCTTGACGTTATTGTTATCAATAGCGACGAGTCCCATCGCCTGGGCGACATCTCGGTGGAACTCCAACTCTAGCGTCAATTCTTCCGCGCTTTTGGAGTCGTCCCTATTGTCTCCCGCACAGGTTAGGAATATTAATACTGTTCCCCCAGTCGGGGAGTTGGAGCCCAAACCGGGGTTAGATTCTGGGTTAGGGTTTCAATTCTCAACAACCGATCCTTTTGAGCCAGATTAATTCCCGTTCACCCCAAGCTAACACGAACAATGATAGTCTAGTGGGGCAATCTTCCCAAATGCAGCCCACAACGGTTCCTACAACGGAAGGGGAAATCCCAATTTGGTTGTGGTGGTTACTCCCGGTGATCCCGTTTTTCGGTTTATGGGTTAATTTACAACTCAAAGCTCAACGTTCTAAGTCCCCAGTCAACAAACAAGAAGACCCTATTTCTGTTCCCTTATCTACAAAACCCGATGTTACCGGGGCACAACCTCAGAAAAATTCCGCTCAACTGGATTTTAATAGTTTGACAGAACCCCTGAAAACCCAATTTTCTTCTAATATTGATCATCAGTTTATAGAACCTTTAAAAACACCATTTTCTCCAGCAGTTACTACGGTTTCTCTCCCTCGCACTATTATTCAAAAACGGCATCAGACAGAAACGGTTCAATTAGAAAATAATCTACAACCCCAGGGTTCATCTATTAGTTTAATAGCATCGGAGGTGGATAAATTAGATTCTGCGATCGCCATTCCCCCGCAAGAATCAATCCTATTGGAAAATCAGGTTGAAATCCAACCAGAAGGAGAATTTTTCATAACAGCAAAGTCTCCTGATTCGGAATTTTATCCCGTTAGAAATGGGGAAATTAAGGAGGTTTCGGAGGTGGTGTTAATTAAGGAAATTGACCCAGATGAAGCTGAGGCTGTAATTGCAGAATTTTTGACGACAAAAGCACAAATTGAGAATATATCGGTTTCAGAAATAGTAGAACCTGAGCCGGATATTCAGAATGAATCTATTATTTGGGAACCGGATATTGCGGAAACAGAACCAATAGTTGTTACGGTTGAGGAGCAGTTAACGGAACCAGAAATATCGGTTTCAGAAATAGTAGAACCTGAGCCGGATATTCAGAATGAATCTATTATTTGGGAACCGGATATTGCGGAAACAGAACAAATAGTTGTTACGGTTGAGGAGCAGTTAACGGAACCGGAAATATCGGTTTCAGAAATAGTAAAACCTGAGCCGGATATTCAGAATGAATCTATTATTTGGGAACCGGATATTACGGAAACAGAACCAATAGTTGTTACGGTTGATGAGCAGTTAACAGAACCAGAAATATCGGTTTCAGAAATAGTAGAACCTGAGCCGGATATCCAAAATGAATCTATTATTTTGGAACCGGATATTGCGGAAACGGAATCAATAGTTGTTACGGTTGAGGAGCAGTTAACGGAACCAGAAATATCGGTTTCAGAAATAGTAGAATCTGAGCCGGATATTCAGAATGAATCTATTATTTGGGAACCGGATATTGCGGAAACAGAACCCACATTTTTTACGGTTGAGGAGCAGTTAACGGAACCAGAAATATCGGTTTCAGAAATAGTAGAATCTGAGCCGGAGATTCAGAATGAATCTATTATTTGGGAACCGGATATTGCGGAAACAGAACCAATAGTTGTTCCGGTTGATGAGCAGTTAACAGAACCGGAAATATCGGTTTCAGAAATAGTAAAACCGGAAACCGAAGAAATAGAATTAGGAGTACCTCACCAACAAGTTCGTTCAGAAACAGACGTAGCAGCTACTAAATTTAATGTAGGAAAGGAAATAAAATTTGAGCCATCCCTGGCGGATGTAGACCAGGAAACTTCCACCATTACCCGATGGATATGGTCAAAGTCAGATTTTTCTGTTACCCCGTGACCCAAATTGGGCCTATGCGTATTGGGATATTCCCAACGAACATAAGGAACATCTACGTTACCAAGGGGGAAAACACCTTCTCCTGCGGGTTTATGACGTCACTGCAATTGATATCGACACCCAGCCGCCATTTTCGATGCAGGAATATGAGTGTGATGAGATAGCTAGAGAATGGCATATTCCTATTCCCATGAGTGACCGAGATTATATTGCCGAATTGGGTTATTTAACGCTGGATGGACGTTGGTTAGTCTTAGTCAGATCTAATCATATTCATATCCCCCCCATTTATCCCACAGACTGGGAAAATTACCAATTTATTAATATTCCCTGGGATGAAGACCTCAGAGGAAAAACCTTTTTCAGACTCTAACAAATTCTACAAGATTAATTTTAGATATTAGACAGGCTGTTAGTGAAAACTGACAGCCTAAGTTATAATTTATATCAAAAGTTTAAACCCACACATACTTAAAGGACAATTGAACATGATCTCACCACAATTATTAGAAATACAAAAATCCATCAATAATTTATCCTTAGTTGAAAAACTATGGTTATTAGAAAATATTGCTCGAAAAATACGAGAAGGAGATTCCGAGATTAATCAAAAGGAATCTATTCAAGAAATTACCCTAGAGGATAAACTAAATCAGATGAAAGAATTTTTAGCTACTCCTTGGGAGGGAAAAGAGGAGTTTTTAGAAATTATGACCGAAATGGAGTTGAGCTATATTTGAATATAAAAAATACCCAAGCGTCTATGCCTAGCAATTCCCCACCTCAATTATCCTCTGAATATCTTCAGGAAAAACTAACAGGCTCCATCTGGATGCAAAATAAGAAATACCCTTATTTATTTGAACCTAATGGCACCTGCGAGATATTAAACCATAGTCGTTGGGGTCATTACACCATCTCATCGGATGGTCGCTCTGTTTTCCTGACTTGGACAGACCCGGCCTACACTGAACAATTGTTTGTCCTAGAGGATGGGAGTTTTTTCTTGGGTGGGAGTGTGTTAGTTTCCTAGTAATAAACCACGGAATCATTACTTTCCTTGCTATCCTATAGCTCAACCCGATCTCAATAATTATCAGTTTGAGATCGATACGGGTAAAATGCCTGATTACGGAAATATAATCCTAGAGGGTCGCCAGGTAAGGTTAATTAAGAGTGGTTACTGTGGAAATGTGTTGTCCGACGAACTGCGAGAGTTTGATTCCGAAGAAGCGGCCGAAGCATACTACCATTCCACCATTCGCAGTTATGACCCCTACTATGCACCAGGTCATATTAACGAACCCATTTACCTAGAATTCTCCGATGACAAGTCCCACAAATTCTATGAAGTCACGGTGAATGGATTAACGGTCACGTTCCATTATGGACGCATTGGTACGACTGGACAAACCGACAATAGCACCTATGGAAGTCCGAGAAAAGCCCAAGTTGCTGCCCAGAAGAAAATTAATGAAAAGTTGAAAAAAGGCTATGTGTTATTCCCTAAAGGGAAGCCAAGCCGCTCCAAATCCTCTGAAGTAGCCCTACCTAACCAAGCCATAGTTGAAGAAATAACTCCCCCGGTTATCGGAGGAATTCTTGTAACTGTTAAACCGGGGGAAGATGTTTACTGGAATATTGTCAAATTCCGACCCGGCTCTACTGTAGAAATTGTTGCTATTTCTCCTAATTCCTGGTTCTCTTTTAACCTGATGGCGGGGGAAAATTTCGCCTATCACTTCAATCCGCGTTTGAGTGAAGGGCAAATTGTCCAAAATACTAAGGTTGGGAATTGGGGGCCGGAGGAAAGACTGCCCTTCCCCCAGGAGATGGCCTCTGGTAAAAAGTTTACGGTGAAGATCGCGGTAGAAGAAACCCAATTGGCTGTTTATTTGAATGATACTTTTCTCTCTTATTACAAACACCGTATCCCCCCTGGGGAAATTAATAGTCTGCGATTAATCTGCTCTCAAGGTAGTCTGCCAGTTTTGTCCGTTAATATATCTGAGCCTTTGGCTAAATCTATATAGGGAACAGGGAACAGGGAATAAGCAACAGTGGGATAGTTGGGTTTGTACTGATGGCCATAGCCGGAGCCTCTTTCTATGGGTTACTAGCCATTGGGTAGGTTAGTCAGCTATGGGCTATAGACCCCATTTGTAAACCTATAGCAGTTGCCGCATCTATTAGGACATTCTTGAAAGCTAAAAGCTGCTCATAGTAAGTATTTACCTATTACCTATTGCCTATTGCCTCTTGCTATACATTCCACCTGGATTTGATGGGTTGAATTTCAGCTAATATGAAATCCTTCAATGTGTGCTACAGATAAGGAAAAATCCATTTTAGTATGGGGATAGACCCGAATTTTGATTATAATTTTTAATGCCAATTGCAATAAAGCTCATGAAAAAATATATTTCTCGTCTGTTAGCTCTAGTTCTTGTGGCTGCCATTACCTTAGTCGGATGCGGTGGGAGTCCCTCGGGAATGTTAACAGGCAATTATTCTAAAGATACTTTAGCCGTTGTCGATAGTTTGAGAACTGCGATTCTTTTGCCTGAAGATGCTCCCCAAAAACCTGAAGCCCAGGGCCAAGCCAAGGAAGTCATTAACGAATTTATTGCTCGTTACCGTCGGGATACTTCTGTGACTACCCTGAGTTCCTTTACCACCATGCGTACAGCCCTCAACGCCCTAGCAGGTCATTATAGTTTCCTATCCCAACCGTCCTATCCCAGATAAATTAAAAGAACGTTTGGAACAAGAATTTAAACAAGTGGAAGCCGCCGTCAGTCGGGGAGCGTAATCAGTCATCAGTTATCAGTTATCAGTCATCAGTTATTAATGTAGAGACGTGCCACGGCGCGTCTATATTATTGCTCATTAAGCCTAATCACTTAAATCACCGATAAACTCGCCCATATCAATTATTAGTGTGTTTCCCTACTGATTCTGTTTGGAACATTGTGAATACTTGAAAATCTAGTAAAATCTAATAAAATTTTATGTCAAGTCTTATGATTCAGCAACGCCGTTTTTCCGGGTTATTATTAAATTTTTTGATCACCCTTTCCTTGAATCCTTTTTTATTAGTTTCCGTAGCTAATTCCCAAACCCTGGCTCAGTGCAAATTATCTCCACAAGCGATCGCCCAGAAAGAAAGTTTACGACAAGCGGTATTAACGGGAAATTCCGAAGCTGTTAAAAACTATAATACTATTCTAACTCAACACGCGCAACAAGTCAATCAATGTCGTCAACAAATTAATCCTAAAAATCAAGCCATTTGGTTAAGATTATATCCCTGTGATACGAGAACTGGAGAAGTTGATCGGATTTTAGATAATATTATTAATAAAGGCTATAACAAGGTTTATTTAGAAGTCTTTTATGATGGTCAAGTATTATTACCTGCGGGAAAAAATCCCACCGCCTGGCCAGCGGCTATCCGCACACCTGGCACAGAAAACCAAGATTTATTAGCAGAAACTATCCAAAAAAGTAGACAACGGGGCTTAAAAGTCTATGCTTGGATGTTTATGTTAAATTATGGCTATACTTACACATTAAAACCCGATAAAAAATCAGTTTTGGCGATAAATGGCAAGGGAGAAACCACCACAACGGCAGTCATAGACCAAACTAAAATAGACGAATATGGGGAAAGTTTTGTGAATCAAGGGTTTGTTGACCCCTATCATCCCATAGCTAGACAAGATTATTTAACCCTATTAAATACTATATTACAACGTCGTCCCGATGGTGTTTTATTTGATTATGTTCGTTATCCTAAAGGGTTAGGAGCGGATTCCGTTGCCTCGAAAGTCAAAGACCTATGGATTTATGGAGAATATGCCCAACAGGCATTTTTAAATCGGGCTAGTAGTCAGAAAGGACGGGACTTGATGCAGCGATTTTTACAGCAAGGATTTATTACCGAAATTGATGTTAAAACGGTGAATGAAAAGTATCCCGATGAAAAGGATAAACCCTATTGGCCCGATGAAAAAGAGTGGAAAACCTTAGCCTCTATTCCCAAGATGGGAGATACTTTACAACTACAATTATGGCGGCTAAGTGTTGCCCATGCTAGACAGGGAGTTTTAGATTTTTTAACAATAGTAAGTCAACCCGTACAAAGCCAAGGAATTCCAGCCGGAGCGGTATTTTTTCCCGAAGGAAATCGCAGAATTGGGCAGATGGGATTTGACTCTCGAATGCAGCCTTGGGATCAATTTTCCCCCTCTATTGAATGGCATCCGATGTCCTATGCTGTTTGTGGTCAAGTCAACTGTATTACGGCTCAAGTGCAGCAAGTTGTAACTCAAGCTCCCCCGGGAACTCAAGTTATCCCAGCCTTAGCGGGAGACTGGGGAAAATCGATCAAAAATCGCCCTTCTTTACAACAACAAATGGCTGATATTTACGCCACAATTCCGCAAATTAATGCTTTTAGTCATTATGGTTATGACTGGCAAGATGCTGAAGAAACCCGAGAACGAAAATTTTGTAAACGATAATAATTAAGATTATTAATTATAAAAAATACCTGAATTTTTTGGGGGATAGGGTGACTTATCGGTATCAAGTTAACCTTAACTGTGGTTCGGATGTGATCAATAACGCTATAATTGTTTTATCAATTGGAGTTAATTTTATGAAAAGTGCAGAACCTCAAGCTGGTTTAACAAGTATTTTTTTGGGAATTGCCTTAGCCATATTAGCCCTAATTTCGGTCAATTCTTTTGTGATTATTAATCCGGGTCAAGCGGGGGTATTAAGTATTTTAGGGAAGGCTCAAGATGGGGTATTATTAGAAGGAATCCATTTTAAACCCCCCCTGGTTTCTGCGGTTGATATTTATGATTTGACGGTGCAGAAATTTGAAGTTCCGGCTCAAAGTTCTACTAAAGATTTACAACAATTATCGGCGAGTTTTGCCATTAACTTTAGGCTTGACCCGGTACAGGTGGTGAGAATTAGACGAGAAACAGGGTACTTTACAAAATGTTGTTTCTAAAGTCGTTGCTCCCCAAACCCAAGAATGCTTTAAAATTGCAGCAGCAAAACGAACTATTGAAGAAGCCATTACCCAACGGGAATTATTAAAATCGGACTTTGATGAAGCTCTGAATGAACGATTAGATAAATATGGAATTATTGTATTAGATACGAGTGTGGTTGATTTGGCTTTTTCTCCTGAATTTGCCAAAGCGGTTGAAGAAAAACAAATTGCTGAACAACGAGCCAGACGGGCGGTTTATATTGCTAAAGAAGCCGAACAACAGGCTCAAGCTGATATTAACCGAGCTAAAGGAACAGCCGAAGCTCAACGGTTATTAGCCGAAACCTTGAAAGCAACGGGAGGACAATTAGTGCTACAAAAAGAAGCGATTGAAGCTTGGAAACAGGGCGGTTCGGAAATGCCCAAAGTGTTAATTATGAATGGGGATAATAAAAGTATGGTTCCCTTCTTATTTAATTTAGGAAATCTGGCAGAAATGAGTTATGAATAACCAAAATTTCTGAATAATTAGTAGGGGCAATTCGTGAATTGCTCCTACATGGAGTATAATTATACTAGATTCCTGTGAATTAATTGCTTCGGCTAAAATCATCTATTTTTAATCCCTTAACACTTATGTCTATTTTTACCTTACAATCTGTTAAAAAAGAATTTGGAACTAAAGAAATTCTCCGAGATGCCAACTTTAGTTTAGATGGAACGGATAAAGTCGGTTTAATTGGAACCAATGGGTCGGGAAAATCGACGCTATTAAAAATGATTGCGGGACAAGAATCTGTTGATGCAGGGCAACTTTGGGTTAATCCCAGGGCAAAAGTCATCTATTTACCCCAACAACCTAATTTAGATGAAAACCTCACGGTTTTAGAACAAATTTTTGCCGATAGTGGCGAACAAATGCACCTAATTCAAGAGTATGAAGACCTCTCCCACAAATTAGCAAAACATCCCGAAGATTCCCAACTGTTAACGCAATTTTCCCAAGTCATGCAAAGAATGGATGCGACTAATGCTTGGGAGTTGGAAAATAAAGCTAAAATTATTTTAACCAAATTAGGAATAGAAGATTTTGATACTCCCATTCGCCAGTTATCGGGGGGATATCGTAAACGCATTGCTTTAGCAACGGCATTATTAGTAGAAACCGGATGTTTTATTAATGGATGAACCTACCAACCATTTAGACGCGGCTTCCGTGGAATGGTTACAGGATTATTTGAAAAATTATCGCGGTGCTTTATTATTAATTACCCATGACCGCTACTTTTTAGACCAGGTAACTAATCGAATTTTAGAATTAGACCAGGGGGATTTATTTACCCATGCAGGAAATTATTCTTATTTTTTAGAAAAGAAAGCGGAAGCCGAGGATATTGCTGTTAGTCAACAACGTAAACATCGGGGGGTTTTGCGTCGGGAATTAGAGTGGTTAAGACGGGGGCCAAAAGCCAGGAGTACCAAACAAAAAGCCCGGATTCAAAGGGTTGAAGGGCTACAAGACATGGAGTTTAAACAAGTCCAGGGGAAAGTTGAAATTTCCATCCCCGGTCGTCGGATTGGGAAAAAAGTTATTGAATTAAACCATGTTTCTAAATCCTATGATAATCGCCCTTTAATTCAAGATTTTACCTATAGTTTTAATCCCGATGAACGTTTAGGAATTATTGGGGGAAATGGGGTAGGAAAATCAACTTTATTAGATATGATTACGGGTAAAATCAAACCCGACGAGGGCATATTAGAAATTGGGTCAACCATTCATATCGGTTATTTTGACCAACATTCGGAGGATTTGTTGGCGGCGATGAATGAAAATCAGCGCGTGATTGATTACTTAAAAGAAGTGGCAGAATTTGTAAAAATTGCCGATGGAACCCAGATTACAGCCTCGCAAATGTTAGAGAGGTTTTTGTTTCCTCCCAATCAACAATATTCTCCCTTAAATAAACTTTCCGGGGGTGAAAAACGACGGTTATTTTTATTACGGGTGTTAATGAGTGCGCCCAATGTGTTGATTTTAGATGAAACCGACAAATGATTTAGATGTTCAAACATTATCGGTTTTAGAAGATTATTTAGAGGATTTTAATGGTTGTGTAATTGTGGTTTCCCATGACCGCTATTTTTTAGACCGGACAGTAGAGAAAATTTTTGCTTTTGAATCCGGGGGAACTTTACGACAATATCCGGGGAATTATTCGGTTTATTTAGATTATAAAAAAGCGGAGGAATTAGAGTTAAGTCGTCAAGGGGTGAAAGCTGAAGAAAAAACCCTCTCTGCGGGTGCGGGTACAGATTCCGAAAAGTCTCAACGGTATTCTTGGGATAAAAGCGGACAACGAAAATTATCTTCTAAAGAAAAGCGAGAATATGAAAAGTTAGAGATAAAAATTGCTGAACTAGAAGGGAAAAAAGCTCAATTAGAACAGAAATTATATTATGCACCTCCGGGGGCGGTTTCTAACGTTCAAGACTTGCATCAACAGGTGGAAAATATTATCATAGAAATTGATAATGCCACGGAAAGGTGGTTAGAATTAGCAGAAATTGCGGCTTCTAACTAATTCTAACTAATAATATCAGGAGGGGTTTTAATAGAACGCAAAAACGCCGCACTTTCTTCTGGTAAAGCCGTATTAATATACATTCCACTGCCTAATTCAAATCCGGCGGATAAAGAAACCCTGGGAATTAATGCAATATACCAATGGGAATAATCGGTGCGTTGTTCGGCGGTGGGAATGGAACGAATAGTATAATTATAATCGGGATTATTTAACCCGTAGTAAAGTTTAGCTAGAACATTTTTTAAGGTTTTAGCTAAATCAAAGATTTCCACATCTGTAATTTCATCAAAGGAGGAACTATGACGACGGGGAAAAATCCAAGTATGAAAAGGAGAAAGGGCGGCATAGGGAATAAAAGCCACAAAATGTTCACTGGTAAAAATAATCCGTTCCTGGGCCTGTAATTCCTCCTCCAAAGTGCGACAAAAAATACATTCTCCGGTATCATCATAATAGCGAATTGCTTCTCTGGAGCGGTCACGCCATTGATAGGGAACAATGGGAATTGCGGCAATTTGGGAGTGAGGATGTTCTAAAGAAGTTCCCGCTCCTTGACCATGATTTTTAAAGATAATAATAGTTTCTACCCGAGCATCTTGGCGAATTTCAATATAACGTCGGTGGTAAACTCGAATCACATTTGCTATATCTTTAATTTCCATTAATGCCATTGTTAAATCATGGCGAGGATGCTCAATCACAACTTCATGAAACCCAAACCCGGATAAGGCGTGAAAAATGCCATCGGTTTCTCGGACTCTTTCACCTTCAGGAGATAAAGCAGGATACTTATTAGAAACAACGCGAACTTGCCAGTGTAAATCATCGGATAACCGCAATATTTCTCGACTTCCAGTTAATAATTCATTCCCGGGGCAAAAGGGGCAATTAGAACGATAATGAGGAGTAGGAATTAGTTGGGTTTCGGTTTTAGCAAATTCGTCGGGTCGTTTAGCTCTTTCGGTAGCAATAATTACCCAATCTCTGGTGATTAGATTCTGTCTAAGTTCGGTCATATAGCAGGGAATAGGGAACAGGGAATAGGGAACACCGGAACATTGCAGGAAAAGGTTTGAGTATCAGTCTTTGTCCTAACTGCGCGGGCGCATTTGCTATTTTATCGCAAATATTATGAGAAATAAAAATAATTGATTATTTTTTGTTGCTGTTTAAACCTCTTTTTGTTCCTAGATAAACGGCAAAACTTCCTAACCAATGACTGCCGCCATAGAAACTACCAGATACGGGATTCAACCCAACTTGGTGATGAAGATTTGCTAGGGTTTTTAAAGCGGGTATGCGGGTATCTGTGGGTAATAAACCCGATATTATCCCTTCTAACATCCAGGCGCGACTCAAGTTTAACCCATCAAAATGAGATTGTCCGTAATCCTCGGGATTATTAATAATAATCGGAGAAAACCAATCGGTTTCCAACTTTTGGGGAAGTCCGGGTAAAAAAATAGTTAACCATTCTGCAAACTCAGAAACTAGGGAGAACTCGGCGCATTAAATCCGCTTCTGCTAGACAAGGCGAGAGAAAATCATCACCCAATGGTTCACAATGGAGGGAATAATTATAGTCATGGTAATAGAATTTTTGGATTTTATATGCAACTTCTTCTAATAATTGTTGATGCCGAGTTAGGGTTGCCCAATCCCAAATTAATCCTAAAGCAAAAGCCGTTTGATTATGTAATCCGGTGCGGTTGGGATAGGATAAAGTTAATAACCATTGATGAATATTGTTAATAATAACGGTTTCTAATGGTTGTAAATATTCTAATAAAATTTTACCTTGTTCGTCTTCCCATTCAGTCAGTTCGGCTGTTAATTGTAAAAACCAAGCTAACCCATAGGGACATTCAAATCGGGGCTGAGATTGTAAAAAATTAGCTTCTATTTTAATATGTTCTGGGGTGATATTTTGAGTTAAAACATCTCTAGCAGAGGACACAAAATCCCCATCGGGAAAATATTTAATTAACCGAGTTAACATCCAATGGTTATGCACCGCCGAATGCCAATCTAAACAGCCATAAAAGGCGGGATTTAGTTGTCGATGGGGAATTAAATCCCGGGAACTTTCTAACCAATAATATTGAACATGAGGGTATTCTTGAATAACACATTGTAAGCCAAATTGAGCAAATTGACTGGCTAAATTTACCGAAAATATTTCTAATTCTAAATTCACGATTTTTTAAGTTAATTTATGCTATGGCAATCCTATTTGAGTTGTATCAATTAAATAGGGAATAGGGAATAGGGAATAGGGAAATTGGCATTATTTAGGACTTACTGAAGGTGTTTGAGTTGGTTGAGGTGTTTGGGAAGGTTGAGGTGTTTGGGGAACTTCTGGGGGCAATTTCCACTCCTCCAGAGAACGATTAACAGTCGATAAAATATCATTAGAAATGACTAAAATAGTTACTTCTTTTGTAGAAAGTTGAGGGGAATCAATTTGAGCATATAAAGAATCTCCGCGAAAATCATTTTTCCCTAAACTTAATTTGTGGATAGTATTATTTTTGAGTTTAATTTCTATTTTATCCGTAACCGTATCTAAGCCATAATCCTTAAGTTTATCTGTAGAAACCGTTAATTTCTGAATCCCTGAGTTAATATCCGAGGGATTACTTTGATTTTTAAACAGTTCCCTGAGCAAATAATCTACCGAAGCAGGATTAGCTAAAAATTGTATTGGGGCTGTAATTTTCCAAGGAGATTTTTTCAACTCATCGGCGCTAGTCACCCGTTCCAAAGTAACTGTTTGTTGGGAAGTTGTAATAGTAAAAGATTGAATTTCATCCTTGGGAAAAGAAAAAATTTGTTGTTGTTTAGCTTGAATTTCTTGCTGTTGAGTTTTTCCCTGAATTTCAAATATATAAACTGCCCCGGTCAAACCCAAGGATAAACCCATTAAAATTAATGTTGAACGTTGAAATTTCATCAGTTATTAGTTATCAATTATTAATTATCAATTATTAATTATTAATTACCAGTTATCAGAAATATTAACCCTTACACTGATAACTGATAATTGTTTACTGATAACTGATTATTCCGTGGGCGTAGGATCAAAACGCTCGATTTTAGCACCCAATTGTCGGAGTTTAGCTTCCAATTGTTCATAACCCCGATCCAAATGTTTTAATCCTTGAATCGTCGTTTCTCCTTCGGCGGCTAAGGCTGCGAGAACCAATGCAGCAGAAGCGCGTAAATCCGTCGCCGTCACCGGAGCACCGGAAAGCAAAGGAACACCGCGGACTAAAACCGTATTCCCTTTAACCCGAATATCAGCACCCATGCGACTAAGTTCAGGAACATGACCAAAACGATTTTCAAACACCGTTTCACTGATCAAACTATTGCCTTGACACAGCGTTAATAGTGCCATAAAGGGGGCTTGCATATCCGTGGGGAAGCCGGGATAGGGTAGGGTCTCAATATCCGTCGCCTTTAGCTGTTCTCCAGCCAGAATACTTAAATGGTTTAGCCCTTCCATGCGGATTTTGACACCCATGGCTTTCAGTTTGGCCAGTACGGGAGTTAAATGTCCTGGAATAATGGGGGAGAGGTTGATTTCAGAACCCGTAATCGCCCCAGCTATTAAAAAAGTTCCAGCCTCTATTCGGTCAGGAATAATCGAATAATCCGCAGAATGCAGACTCGGAAACCCCAGAAATGATAATAGTTTTGCTGCCAGCCCCATGAATTCTGGCTCCCATCGCCCGGCAGAAGTTCGCTAAATCAATGACCTCCGGTTCTTGAGCCGCATTTTCAATAATGGTTTCCCCATCCGCTAGGGTAGCCGCCATCATCAAAGTTTCCGTCGCCCCAACACTGGGATAATCCAGATAGATGCGAGCGCCCTTGAGCCGACGGTTACCCCCGGCGACATGGGCATGAACAACGCCATGCTCGATGTGTACTTCCGCACCCAGGGCTTGAAGTCCGCGAACATGAAGATCCACAGGTCTAGCTCCAATGGCACATCCCCCAGGCAAGGGAACCCGGGCTACCCCTAAACGGGCTAATATTGGGCCAATAGCAAAGAAACTCGCCCGTAGTTGGCTCACCAATTCATAGGGGGCCTGTGATTCTGATAACTCCCCCGCCTTAATGTCGATGATGTCACCCTGGCGGTCAATTCTGACACCCAGGGTCATGAGAATCTCACTCATGCTATTTACATCAGCCAAAGAGGGAACATTCCGTAGGCGGCAATCTTCGGAACAGAGTAATGCACCCGCCATTAGGACTAAGGCAGAATTTTTAGCTCCACTAATCGGAACATGACCTTGCAGGGGTTGACGTCCCCAAATTTTGAGGCTGGACTGGTTAGCGTGGGACGCAGTTGAAATATTCGATGAATGTATAGCTAGTGTAATGGGTCTATCCTCCAAAAATTGGTTGTAAGTTTACTTTACCTATATTTTTTGTTCTGATTCTACCGAAAAGATTCTAAATGTCTAGGGGTTAGACAAATTTCATGTTCCTGATAAACCCGAAATCATGCTTGGGGTGGGTTTTATAGGAATATCGTTCTTGGTATACCAAAATTCTTATCGATTTTCAAATCCAGTGTAAAAATCTAATTAACACTTAGGAAAAATCAGAATTTATGGAAATCGGTATTCCCAAAGAAATCAAGGATCAGGAATTTAGGGTGGGCTTGAATCCTGATAGTGTCAGGGTTTGCACGGAAAGGGGTCATCAAGTTTTTGTAGAAACAAGTGCCGGGGAGGGTTCAGGGTTTAGCGATCGCGATTATACAGGAGCCGGAGCTACAATCGTTAATTCTCCGACCGATGCCTGGAGTCGGGAACTTGTGGTTAAAGTCAAAGAAACCTTTACCCGCCGAATATGGCTTAATTCAAAAAAATCAACTGTTGTTTACCTATCTCCATCTGGCCGCTAATCGGGAACTCACCGAGGAATTAATGCAAAGTGGTGTCCATGGAATTGCCTATGAAACCGTAGAACTTCCCGACGGTCGATTACCTTTATTAACGCCCATGAGTATCATCGCCGGGCGTTTATCAATTCAGTTTGGCTCCCGTTATTTGGAACGACAACAGGGCGGCAGAGGAGTTCTTTTAGCTGGAATTCCCGGAGTCAAAGCCGGAAAAGTTGTAATTTTGGGCGGTGGTATAGTTGGGACTGAAGCCGCCAGAATTGCTATCGGAATGGGAGCAACGGTGCAAATTTTAGATTTGAATTTGGATCGATTAGCTTATTTAGAAACGGTGTTTGGTTCGAGTGTAGAATTACTCTATAGTCATCCCTCTCAAATTGAAGAAAGTGTTCCTGAAGCTGACTTATTAATTGGTGCGGTTTTAGTCCTAGGAAAACGCGCTCCTAAATTAGTTTCTCGTGATTTAGTCGCCAAAATGCGCCCCGGTTCCGTGATTGTGGATGTGGCGGTGGATCAGGGGGGATGTATTGAAACCCTACGTCCGACCTCCCACACCCATCCCACTTATATTCAAGAAGGTGTCGTTCATTATGGGGTTCCCAATATGCCTGGAGCCGTGCCTTGGACAGCAACCCAAGCCCTAAATAATAGTACCTTACCCTACGTTATTCAGTTAGCTGATCAAGGACTCAAGGCTTTAGAATTAAATCCGGTTTTAGCTAAAGGATTAAATGTGAAAAATCATCATTTAGTTCATCCGGCTGTTAGGGAAGTTTTTCCTGATTTAGTTTAATTCCCATGCTGGGCGAGGAGACCTCGCCCTATAACCCCAGGGCTGTTTCATTCTCCGGGAAACCAGGGTTTTGTAGGGGTAGTGCCCCTGTGCCTACCCTCCTACCCTCCCCATCCCCGATTTACAGGCGTTTCAGGGATTGGGGCAACCACGGGGGATTGGGGCAACCACGGGGGATTGGGGCAACCACGGGGGGATTGGGGCAACCACGGGGGGATTGGGGCAACCACGGGGGGATTGGGGCAACCACGGGGGGATTGGGGCAACCACGGGGGGATTGCCCCTACAAAGAATGAAACAGCCCTGCCTACAAACCTACTTGTTTTAAAACCGTTAAAGGATTATAGGATTTAAGTGCTTGCAGTTGTTCGGAATTTTTTACTAATAAACCCCCGGCAAATCCTAAAGAATTAATGGAAATTCCCTCGAATTTTTCTTGAGATCGGGGAACAATCATCATCCAATTTCGGGTAGCTAATAAATTATAAGCCCCGGATTGAAAGGGATTATCTCCAACGGATAAACCGACTTTTGCTAATAGCTCAAAATATAATTCTAAGGTAAAAATGGCTGCTTCTGATGGGTGGTTAATCCAGTCGGGGTTAAAGGAAGCGATCGCATGAACAAAAGGAAATTCAGGAATGATCCCGATGGAATTATTAAACTGTATAGAAGCGATCGCGGGTTCAATCGGAAGATTTATGCCATCTGGAACTAATGGAAAAGGAACTAATTGTAAATGTTTATGCCGTTGACTCGCCCCGGCTAATTTTCCCCCATTATAAAAAACTAAACCATCAATTTCTGCTAAACCCAGCCACATTGCGTCAAAATCCGCTTGAGTTAGCCAGGTTTCCTGTGCTTCAAATTGTCGGGTAATTATCAATAAATGATGATCAACAACATTAAATTTATTCAGTAAACATAAATGGGTTTCTGATAAATTGCCAACAAATAAATTCTGTTCATAGGGCAGAAACGGATTAAATTCTTCACCGGATTTAGCTAATTTTTTTTGCTGTTTTTTCTGAGCTTTCTGCTTCCGAGCTAAGTTAGACAGAATTCTCACCAAAAAGCGAATATTTCCCGTCTCTATAAAATCATAATCCGTTGGAATTGATGCCAATGCACCACAATTGATCGCATATTCGGTTTGAGTAATTATTCGTTGCCATAATGTCCCCGACGGTAACATCAAGTTTGCAGGTGTTGTACTGATCATTTGAACAATAGCTATGATTTAATAGTTTTAAAAATTCAGAGGATTTAAGGGTTTAGGAATTAGGTTAACTTTAGCTTTAGGTTTCCAGTCATATTCCATATATTGGGCTGTTTTTAAAGCCTTACTATCCCCCAAAAGTTTAGCCACAACATAAAGAGACATATCAATTCCCGCCGAAATTCCCGCCGCCGTAATAATTTTTCCATTATCAACAAATCGTTGATTATCAACAACCGTGGTTTGGGGGGCCATCGCCCGTAGTTGATCTAAAGCCAGATGATGAGTTGTCGCCACTAAACCATCTAATAAACCCACTTTTGCTAATAGTAAAGCCCCCGTACAAACTGATAAAATTAACTCGGCATGATATCCTTTAGATTGAATCCAGGCTAGAATTTGCAGTTGATTCAGAGCCTCTCTAGTCCCTATACCACCCGGAATAATAATAATATCGGGAGGCGGGCTATCTAATAGGGTACAATCGGGATTAAAACTCAAACCATAATGGGATTGAAACTGCATTTAAAGTTTCCGCTACCAGAAACACATTAAAAGGTTTCTCCTCATTAATTTCTGATGTAATAGAAAATACCTCAAAAGGGCCGATAAAATCCAATAGTTGCACCCCATTAAAAATTAAAATAGCAACATTTGTTTGAGTCATGGGTCGGTAATCCTAAACGAAAAGGGATAAAATAAAATATGTTGAAAAAGTGTCTTAGGCTCCCAAATATTATTCTGGTTATTCTGATCACTCTAGCAATTATACTGGGTGGGAATAATTTAACTTTAGCACAGGGTTCGGCCACTCAGCTTGAATATCGGATGAGTCGATTAGAAGCACAGGTATCTCAACTGATTGGACAGATTAATAGTCTGCAATATCAAACTTCAGGTACAACGGTAATCCAGGTTAAACCCGATCCCACAAATCCGGCTCCCGAACTCAGAAATCCTTTGATTTCCGGTGATCCCATGTTTGATCGGTTAGCAACATTAGTGATTGAAACCAAACAAGATGTCCAAGAACTTCAGAAACAAATGGCGGAGTTAAAAGCACAATTAGAAACTAAATAATTCCGGGTTAAAATTAGTAATCCCATAATTCATAAAAAAATAGGTGCTGCCATGATCTGAGGAGCTAAAGATGTTCTCCTCATCTTAGAAGATTGATCAGAAGCAGCACAGTCTTTAAAAATTGATGATGTTTAAATTACACAATGATACCGAAATAGTAAGCGGCAACTAAAAAGTTAATTCCTAACAGAAGAATTGCCCAAAATGCACGAAAGGTATAAGAGCCGCTGGATTTTTGAGTTTTGGTAGCCATATTTGGTTCCTAAATACAATTATTCAATTAAACCACAGAAGCAACGGCATCGGCATCGGACTCTCCCGCATGATAGGAACTCCGAACTAATGGCCCAGAGCGGACGTGGGTAAAACCGATTTTGGTGGCGATCGCTCCCAAATCCTGAAATTCTTCCGGTGTCCAATATTTTCGCACGGGCAGATGTTCCAGGGACGGGCGCATATATTGACCCAGGGTAATTCGGTCACATCCCACCTGGCGTAAATCTTCCAGGGTTTGAATAATTTCGGCTTCGGTTTCTCCATGTCCCAACATTAAGCCGGATTTGGTGGGAATGCGGGGATCAAGTTGTTTCACAATTCTTAATACATCCAGCGATCGCCCATACTTAGCCCCCCGTCTCACGGGTGCTTGTAGCCTTTGGACTGTTTCGACATTATGGTTATAACAGGCGGGTTGCGCTTGAACTACGGTGGCAATCCGTTGATATTGCAGTTCTTCGGGATTACCGCCCCCCTGCCCACCCCAAAAATCCGCCGTCAGGACTTCGATCTGGGTTTGGGGGTTAAGCTCTCGAATTCTGTCCATCGTCGCCACAAACCACCCCGCCCCCCCGTCGGCTAAATCATCCCGGGCCACGGAAGTTAAGACCACATAGCGTAACCCTAAAATTTGTACGGCTTCGGCCACTTTTTGAGGTTTCTTCGGGATCAAGGGGCATCGGTGCATGGCCCTTATCCACCTGACAAAAGCCACAGGAGCGGGTACAAGTCGGCCCCATTAATAAAAAAGTGGCGGTTTTCTGGGCATAACATTCCCCTCGGTTGGGACAACGGCCTTCTTCACAAATAGTATGAATTTGACGCTGTTTGATAATCCGTTGTACAGAGGATAATTCACTGGCTTTACCGATGGGACGGCGTAACCAATCGGGTATCGGTTGAATCACATTTTGATCCCGATCACGATAGGATGGTTCTGGGGCTGAATCAGCGACAGACGACATATTCAAGTTCCGTTGCTATTTGGGCTTCTTCTCAGATTAACTTTCGAGGGGTTTTGGGGGAGGGGTAAGTCCCAGCACGCTGAATTTCTCTAAGCCCAAAAAATACTAGAAATTAGCGTGGGATACTTCGACCCTTCGACAAGCTCAGGGCATCGCAGGCTCAGTAACAACACGGACTCCCCCAAGTTAATTTTGCGTTTGTCAATCCCGACAAAATTAACAACAATATGTTAGATTATATCAAAGAGTTGAAAGCGACAATGTTTCAAACATACAAGTATCGCATATATCCAACAACGGAACAGCAAATAGCCTTAGCAAAAAGTTTTGGCTGTTGCCGTTGGTATTGGAATTATACTCTGAACTTGTGTCAAGAAACCTATAAAACAACAGGGAAGGGGCTATCAAGAGGAGCAATTCAAGGATTGTTACCTCAACTGAAACGGGAGTATCCTTGGTTAAAAGATGCCTATTCCCAATGTTTGCAAGTTGTCGCCCTCAATTTATCCACAGCTTACAAAAACTTCTTTGACAAACGGGCAAGATTACCTCGATTCAAACCCAAACACGGTAGACAATCAATTAGTTATCCCCAAAATGTTAAATTTGAAGGGGATTACCTGAAATTACCAGGTAAAATTGGGTTGGTTTATTTTGTGCGGCATCGTCCATTTGAAGGAATAATTAAAACCGTTACTGTTTCCAAGAATCCTGATGGAAAGTATTATGCTTCTGTGTTAGTTGATGACGGTAAGGAAATGCCTAACCCATCAACAAATGGAAAAGCAATTGGAATTGATTTGGGGTTAACTCACTTTGCGATTACCAGTGATGGGTCAAAATATAGTAATCCCAAACACTTTGCTAAACATGAGCGTAATCTCAAGCGGAAACAACAAAAACTTTCTCGAAAACAGAAAGGCAGTAAGAATAGACAAAAAGCTAGATTGAAAGTAGCCAACGTTCACGCTAAAATCTCTCGTCGCCGGGAAGATTTTCTACACAAGCTATCCCGCAAGATAGTCAACGAAAACCAAGTGATTGCTGTAGAAGATCTGGAGGTTAATAATATGGTTAGAAACCATAAATTAGCCAAGGCAATTAGTGATTGTGGCTGGGGAATGTTCTGTACAATGTTGAAGTATAAAGCCGAAAAAGAAGGGAAAACCTATCAAGAAGTCGATAGATTTTTCCCTTCTTCTAAAACTTGTAATATCTGTCTAAATCAATTGGGGGCGAATGGCCATTCGCCCCTACCTCTTGATGTTAGAAGTTGGACTTGTGAATATTGCCAAACAAACCACGACCGAGATATAAATGCTGCGGTAAATATCAAGAATGAAGCCTTGCGGATTCTGTCGTTGGGAACCAGCGATACTGCCACACTGAGGGAATGTAAGTCGTCTGTTGAAACTTTTGTTTCTTCAGGTGCTATTCCCGTTGAAGTTGGAAGCCCACACTTCTCTACGAGTAAGTGTGGGTAGTTCACTCTAGTTCTGTATTCTAAAGATGCAGGTATTTTTAATCATTGGGTGACTTTAACCCAATATAATAATAGTTAACGCATCATTATCATTATGGGAGTTCGTTGTGGCAGGTCGGAAAATACTGGTTATTGATGATAGTAAAGTCATTAGAGTGCGAGTCAGAGAAATGTTACCCCCTGGTAACTTTGAGGTATTAGAAGCCAAAGATGGCAAAGAAGGTCTCGAATTTGTGCAAAAAGAACATCCCAATTTAATTATGCTGGATTTCCTCCTGCCTAAGTTAAGTGGCTGGGATGTGTTTCAGCGAATTCAAGCTGATGAAACATTGCGACGAATTCCCCTTGTCCTGATGTCGGGACGGAAGGAAGAAGTCACCGAAAAAATTTCTGAAACCCTTTCAATATTTTGAATTTATTGAAAAGCCCTTTGAGAAGAATCAACTGATTTCTGCGATTAAATTAGCCTTCCAAAAAGCCAATCTTCCCCGGCCACCCTTATCTACCGCCGGAACTCCAGCACCTGCACCTACTTCTGCACCTGCTCCTCAAGTTTCTCCTGGTGGAGACGCGACGGATATTGCAGCAATTAAGGCTCAAATGGATACTATGCAGGCGGAATTAGATGCACTGAAAAAACAAGTTTTGCAACTGAAAAAATTTATTCAGGGGAAATTAAAATAGGAGGGTTGACAGTTAACTATTGAGGGTTGACTGTTAACTATTGATGGCAAATTGCACGGAAATTATGATACTGGATGCTTCATTTTTGACACAATTAAACACCGCAATGGATTCATTATTAAAACGAATGAATCTATTTTCTCAAGCGCGGGTTTTGGTAGTAGGGGATTTAACTTTAGATGAATTTTTGACGGGTCAAGTAGAACGTTTATCTCGGGAAGCTCCGGTATTAATTCTCCGCCATGAACATACTCATCAAATTCCTGGGGGCGGTGCGAATGCGGTTTATAATTTGGCAAAATTAGGGGCATCGGTAAAGGTTGTTGGACTGGTGGGAAAGGATGATCAAGGAATTGCCCTTTGTCGAATTTTTGAACAGGCGGGAATTGATATTGGGGGGATTTTAATTGATCCCAACCGTCCCACGGTAACGAAAACTCGGATTTCAGGTCATGCGCGTCAATCTGTTACCCAACAAATTGTTAGAGTTGATCGCAAATCCGACGAATTACCGGATATTGAATTACAGTTAAAATTAGCTGAATATATTAGTGAAAATATTGATACTGTAGATGCGGTGGTTTGTTCAGATTATGGGGATGGAGTTTTAACTAAAATGGTTATTGAAGCGTCGTTAAAATCTCCTTTAACTATTGTTGATACTCAAAAGGATTTACATAGATTTGCGGGTGCAACTTTGTTTACTCCTAACCTTCCTGAAGCGGAAAAAGCTGTGGGATATGGGATTAAAAATCAGCAAACCTTACAACAGGCGGGAGAAGATTTATTAAGATTAACTCAAGCCCATTCAATGTTAATTACCCGTGGGGAAGAAGGAATGAGTTTGTTTCAGGGGGAGCAACAATTTCAAATTCCGCCTTTTAATCGCACGGATGTTTTTGATGTTACGGGTGCAGGGGATACGGTGGTGGCGGCTTTAACCTTGGGTTTATGTACGGGTTCATCGTTGTGGGAAGCGGCGGTTTTAGGGAATTTAGCTGCTAGTTTAGTTGTGCGTCAATTTGGAACGGCGACAACAACAATTGAGCAGATGAAAGAGGCTTTGCGATCGCTTTTAAACCCAGAATAATCAATAGGGATCACGGATTTAAGAGGATTTCACGGATTTCACGGATTTTAATCTGTGTTAATCTGCGTAATTCTCTTAAATCCCTGATGGGTAATGGGTAATGGGTAATAAACCGATAACCTGTAAGGGCGGGTTTCTGTGAGATATTTGTTAATTACCTAAATCTTGATGAACCCGCCCCTACAAATGATGAATTACGAATAGGTAATAAACTTATAACCTGTAAGGGCGGGTTCTATGAGATATTTGTTAATTACCTAAATCTTGATAAACCCGCCCCTACAACTGATTACTTGACAAATATTGATTTTAAGATAAAATTCTGGTGAGTCTATATTTATAGGAAAGCGAATGTTAACCCAAGATCAACTTTTAACTGAAACAGTATTTCTGGCTAAACTCAACGAAATCATTGAAAGCAATCACCTACTCAAGCACCCCTTTTATCAGATGTGGACTGAGGGGAAACTGACATTAACTATGTTACAAGAGTACGCCCAAGAATATTATTTGCACGTTCATAATTTCCCTACCTATGTTAGTGCTACCCATGCGGCTTGTGATGATATCAACATTCGCAAAATGTTGTTAGAAAACCTGATTGAAGAAGAACGGGGTTCAGCCCATCACCCAGAATTATGGTTACAGTTTGCAGAGGGTTTAGGAGTAGAACGTAGTGCTGTTCTTGACCGCCAACGGTTAAATAAAACCCAAGAATCAGTTCAAATTCTGAAAAAATTATCGCGTAGTGAAGAAGCAGAAAAAGGGTTAGCCGCACTATACGCTTATGAGTCCCAATTTCCTCAAGTTTCCACTACAAAAATTGCTGGATTAGAAGAATTTTATGGGATTAATGAAGAATCGGCTTTATCCTTTTTTAAAGTGCATGAAAAAGCCGATGAAATCCATAGTCAAATGACTCGCAAAGCCCTGTTACAAATGTGTCAAACTGCTGAACAACAACAAGCAGCATTAGAAGCAGCACAACAAGCTGTTGATGCGTTTAATTTGCTCTTAGATGGCGTTTATGAAGAATATTGTCAGAACTAGAATTTTAGGATAAATTTAGTTTAATTTTTCCTAAAAACCTTACCCCCCCTTGTTATTTACCCCTGTTCGCGGGGAACTTGGGGGGTTTGTTTTGGGGATATTAAATCAGTTCAACAACTCCATTTGTACCAATACTAATACTCTTATGACCTGCGCCACCGGAGGAAATATTGACGGTTAGTTCATTTTTTTCTGCATCAAAATTGCCTTTAAATCCCAGAGGAGTCCCATCTTGGGTATAAATTAAAATGTTGACAGCCCCCGTTTTAATCTGTGAAAATGGCAGAACGGTTGATTGTCCACTGGCTAAAATTTTAGACGAATTTTGGCTTAAACCATACTGAATAGGTTTTCCCGCTTCATTAATGAGTCGAACTGTAACCTTTTGATCAGTTTTAACCCGAAATCCGGTATAAATCTGGGCTGAAACTGGGACTAGGGGAGAATATAACTGGAGTAGCAAACAAAAATGTTCCTACCAAAGCAACCGTCGTTAGAAGTTTGATTTTCATAGATTTTATGGAATTAAATCAGAATGAGTTTGGTAATTATTCTAATCTATATTTTTGAGATCACAAACTAATAATTTTTTCGGCTTGTCTCCGATGAAAATTTTAGATTTTCTCAACCTTTCAACGGGATTACACTATTTAACAAAACTTCCTAAATTCCATGACTTTTTCCAATTACCCAATGACGACGGAAAAAACGGGATAGGGCCGATTCTTCTAGTTGCAAAACAATCGGACGACCATGGGGACAGGTGCGAGGATTGCGGGTTTTAATCCATTGATCTAATATAGTTTGCATCTGGGTTAAACTCAGGGGTGTGCCATTTTTGATCGCACTCCGACAGGCGGTGGCGACCTGGGCGGCTTGTAAATCTCCTCCTAAACTTAATTCTAATAATGCTTCTGAACAATCACTGCGTTTGATTAATAATTCCGGTGCGTTTCTAACTACCCAAACCCCGTCTCCAAAGGGATCAACTTCTAATCCTAAACGCTGCATTTGTTCTAATTGTGCTATTGATAAAGATTGTAAAATAATCCCGGGTTCGAGGGGCATTAATCGCCATTGATCACAGATTTGTTCATATAAAATTCGTTCATGGGCAATATGTTGTTCAATTAACCATAATCCGCTAGAATGTTCGGCGATAATATAGGTATTGAGAACTTGGGCGATCGCTTTTATTTCTAATATTCCTAATTTAGTTTCAGACTGATTTGCAGAGGTTTCAGCATCGGGCGGACTGGCAGAATTGATATTATAACTTCCCTTTTCTTCCGATACTTTCAATAACTTCTCAATTCGATTTTGGGGAGGGGAAATTCGCTCAAAATTCAACCTTAAAGCCTGTTCAATTCCTTGACTAATAAGCTCTTGCCATTGGTTCAAATTCTGGAGATAAACTTCACTTTTATCGGGGTTTCTATTCCAGTCTATTTGTTCGGGTAGCAGGTGTAAATGCACAAAACAAATGGGATAGCGATCGCGGGGACAGGTGCGTGCTAGGGCGGTTAATAGGGTTTGTTCTAATTCCGGCGATCGCACCATTCGGCCATTAATAGCAACCTTCACCCAATCGGGTCGGCGACGATGACAGCGATCGGGTAATCCTAATATTAATTCAATTTCCTTGAGATTAATATTATCATAATCTGGCGGAATTTTCAAATAAAATAAATCACTTAATTGAACATTTTTAATAATTTGAGGTAAAATCTGTTGAGCATTCACCCCCGGACTAATTTGAAACCAAGGATTATGACCTTGACGCAGTTGCCAAGTAACCTGGGGATGACATAAAGCAATTTGCTGAATTATTAACTGAATACCGCGCAATTGTTGAGCGGAAGTAGGTAAAGATTGACGTCGATTTTGCCAATTTTCAAATAAATTAGAAACCGTAATCACTGTTTCCCTGGGCGACGGCAATAGTTTCGGTTTTAACAACTTCTCCTTGATGATTATAATTAACACACCAACCGGAATTAGCAAGGGAAGGAGAACTAGGACGACTAATAATTTCTAAATCGGATAATTGGGCTAAACTGTGTAAGGCTTCCCCCCGAAATCCTAAACTATTAATTTGAAATAAATCCGTAATTGTGTTAATTTTGCTGGTACTATGGGGGGCGGCGGCTTGGTTTAAATTAGTTAAATCCATTCCCCAGCCATTATCTACCACTTGCACCCGCCAAGACTCCGGCCAGACTGAAATTGTAATCCGGTTTGCTTGGGCATCTAAGGCATTTTCTACTAATTCCCTCACCACTGCTACTAAGGAGTCAATAACTTCACTAGCCGCAATTAAATTAACAACATCTTCGGGGAGAGGACGAATCGGATTCAAGGGAATAAGGAATGGGTAATGGGTAATGGGTAATGGGTAATGGGTAATGGGTTTTGGGTTTTGGGTTTTGGGTAATAAACTAATAACTGATGACTGATAACTGATAACTGATGACTGATATAGGTAATAGGGTTAAAGTTTAATTTTAGTTTAATTTGACTTCTTCGGCAACTTCGGCGTGCATTTCTTTGAGTTGAGTTTGGGGGAGTTTAATATAAAAAGTAGTGCCTTCATAGGGAACAGATTTAAACCGAATTTGACCGCCATGGGCATCAATAATTGATTTAGCAATAGCAGTTCCTAACCCGGTACCACTGCGTTTTCCATGGGTAACAAAGGCATCAAATAAATGTTCACGAATCATATCGGGAATTCCAGGGCCATTATCAGCAACGGCAATTTCTGTCCAATCTCCCGTTAATTTAGCCGTAATTGAAATAGTTTCCACCGGGTTTTTCAAAGGCTTCTACCGCATTTCCCACTAAATTTTGAAAAACTCGAGTCAGTTTATTTTCATCGACATAAATTCGACAATTTTCATCGGCTTCCACAGAAAAATTAACCTGGGTGGATTGAAAATAAACCCGATTTATTTTTTCAAAATGTTTTAGCATTTTTGCCACGGAAACCGATTTTCTGTAGAGTAGGGCGCTGCCTTTTGTAAATTCTAATACCTCCTCTGCCATGCCTAACATCCGTTGAATTTGCATAGAAATCAAATCACACCATTCTTGAGTTTCTTCATCGGGGTGCATTTCCTTGAGCATGGAACTTGATAACTGAATTCCGGTAAATGGACTTCTAAAATCATGCAAAATGGTATTCACCATTTCCCCGACTAATTCCATTTTTTCTTTATGGACTAATTGATGGACATATTGATTTGTGGTAACGCGCAAATGACTAATAATATAAGTGAATAAATTTAGAATCACTTTACCCTTAGCATTGCCTAAAATTTGCATTAAATCCGGTTGAGAAATTTTAGCTAATTTCACCTGTCCGGCTGTTATGGCTCTGGCGCTGCGGGGCTGTCCATCTAAGACCCCAAATTCTCCAAAAAAGTCATTGGCTTGGGCGACAGCAATGGTTTGATATTGGTTAAATGGAGCTTCTTTTTTAAACTCCACCCGACCTTCCAACACTAGATATAAAAAATTAGGAGCTTCTCCTTCTTCAAAAATAATATATTGGTCGGCAAACTGTTCGACGATTGCCAGTTTACAGAGTTGTTGAGCTTCGGGGAGATCAAAATAGCTAAGAAATCGGTGAGAGGATATATCCATTTTTATAAACCGGGTTATGATCAAAGATTAGGGAGATCTACCTTTGTGATGTTAATATTATGGGGATAGAAAGAGTTGCGCACCTGAAAATAGAGTTATTCTAGGGTAGAAATGGCTTTTAGCAACTAGAATATTTGGACTTGATACTACTATAAATTATACCGTAGATGTTCCCAATATTTGAGCCAAAGATGCTTGTAATATCGGGGGTAAACGACGCATAATTTTTCCAGTTTGTCCGTCGATAGGAACTAAGGTAACTTGGGCACTGAGATAATGGGATTGGCCATCTAGGGATTCAATCCGGTATTCCCAAGGCAGTCGCACCCCCTTAGTTGGTAGGATTCGACTTTTCACCACCACCTGCATTCCCATTTGCACGGGTTTATGGTAGCGAATATTCAACTCGACAACGGGCAATTCGCAGCCCATTTCTACTAAGGTATGATACTCCAATCCCGCCAAACGTAACCGTTCTACCCTGGCTTCTTCCATCCAGGATAGATAGGTTCCATGCCAAACAATACCACCATAATCGGTGTGATGGGGAGAAACCCGCACAACATAGTCAAACCAAGGGGTTGACGAGGGGACATCCGTTGAGGGTCGGGACTGGGGGAAGGGATTTGTTTCAAACACTTTACAAATATATTCAGAACGCAACATTTCTACAAATTATCTGTCAACCAGGGGGATTATTCTGGGTATTAAGACTGTTTAATCCGTCTTGGAAACCATTTGACCACCGATAAATCACCTATTTTAATCACAAGGAAAATCCATGATAAAAAAAATTCTAGTTGCTGTTGCCGGTCGGGGATTATGCGAAGAAATGTTGAATATGATGTTGGATATTCCCTCTTTCCAGCAAGCATCGGTGACGCTTCTACACGTTGTTCCCCCTGAAATTAGCTCGGATATGATGTCGGAAAAGTTAACCGAAGCTGGAAAAATTCTAGCCCAAGCTGTTACCTCAATTAAACTTGACCCCAAGCAAATTAATCCTCTACTCAAACAGGGTGATCCTAAAGATATCGTTTGTCAAGTGGCCAACGAGGAAGATGTGGATTTAATTATTATGGGTTTCCCGGGGTTTAGGACGTCTACAAGCAATTCTGGAAAACTCCGTCAGTCAGTATGTGTTTCAATTAACCACTCGTCCCATGCTATTAGTCAAGGACGATACCTATGTTAAAAAACTGCGTAGAATCATGGTGGCGGTGGATAGTTCCCCCGCCTCTAAACAGTGTTTACAGTTAGCGATTTCCTTTGCCAAAGATATCCCTGGAACTCAACTGATTTTAGTCCACATCAATAAGGATATATCTGGGAAATCTAGCGAAGATTTCACTAATAATGCCGAAAAAGATCCTATTTTAGCCCCGGCAATTGAAGAAGTAAAACGCATGGGCATCGGCTATCGTTGTGTTAGTGTAGTTGGTAAACCTGGCCCAGAATTGTGTCGAGTTGCTGAAGAAGTTAATGCTGATTTATTGATGTTAGGTTCCCCAGACCGTCGCCCCAACGTTGCCAAGAGTTTTATTGACTTAGACCGATTGTTGGGCAGTTCCCTCTCAGATTATGTGCGGGTTTATGCTAACTGTCCGATTTTGTTAGCACGGACAACGGCTATATAATCTACTCTTAATTAATCAACAGAAGAAAAGCGCCACAGCCAGAGTCTGAAGGCGCTTTTTTTGAATGAAAATTCAATCAAAATTTAGGAAAAAATGGTATTAACCTTCTTCACCATCCCGACTTTGGGTTTGAATATACAGAATCAACAGAAAAACCGCAGGAACTGCCACGAACAAAATGCTGGCAACAAATCCTAAATCATTAACTTGCATAATTGCCCTACCTTAAGTTAAATGGAAAATTCAAATACCCCTAGAATATCATTAATTGACGTTTTTGAATACATTGATCTTATATTGGGGAACAGGGAACAGGGAACAGAGTCCGAGAAACCGGGTTTTTAGAGAATATGTGGGTCACAACAAAGTATTTTCGTAAAAAAACCCGGTTTCTTTGGTTGGGTGCGTAAGTCCTGTACTTAACAACTTACCAAATTGAGGTTAAATCTAATATAAAACCGGGCAAAATATCCTCCCCGGAAACTTGGTTAGGATGTTCCAAGATTTCCACCCCTTGATGTAAACGATAAACTTCAATTTGTTGCTGTTTCCGATTGATTAACCAGCCTAATTTTGCCCCATTCTCTTGATATTCTTGCATTTTTTGACGGGCTTTTTCTAAACTATCACTCGGAGACATTAATTCCACCACAAAATCAGGACACAAAGGTACAAATTTATCCTGTTGTTCGGGTGTTAAAGATTCCCAACGTTCTCGACTTACCCAGGAGGCATCGGGAGCGCGGTCAGCACCATTCGGCAGGGTAAAACCCGTATTAGAATCAAAAACTTCACCTAAACGGGTTTTTGAATTCCATAAATCAAGTTGAGTGGTAATTTTAACATTACGTTTCCCCGTATTCCCTCCCGTTGGCGGCATAATAATTAACTCTCCTGAGTTCGTGCGTTCAAATTGAAAATCATGATTTTCTTGACACAATTGCCAAAATTGTTCCGGGGTTAAATCAAGTTTTAATTTTAAAATTGGCGGTAAGGTCAGAATATTGGTTTCCATAATTATTTGTTCTAAATTTCCTATTTTTCCAAAAGCTATTGCCCATTGCCCATTCCCTATTCCCTGATTACATTATATAATAGGGCATATCAAAATAGACTGTCATAATGAACAAACTCATCTCTAGTCAAGGTTAATTTTTGTAACAAAACTGAGCAGAGATTTAGGTTTTTTCCCATTTTGGAAGCTCAAACATAAACTAAAATTAAATCTTCTGGAATATTCTGGAATTTTGATAAAAATATCTGTTATTACAGAAGAAACTATCATAACCGAATCCGATGATAAATTCTAGCCGATTTCGCTTAATTCGCAAGCGGTTTGTCTTCGTTTTTCTATTTATATTAACCTTGGTGGGATGCCGAATTATCAGTAATGCCCCCGTTAGCGAAGTCATCCCGATGATTGCTGACTTACCCAAACCGCAACTTCCAGAATGGATTGAAACAATTAATCCCCTGGGTGAGAGTCCAGAATTAAGTCAAATTCATGTTATTTTTAAACAGCCTTTAATTCCCCTAGAAAGTTTAGATAGTTCAGGACAAAAACAACTCCTGAATAACTTTGAAATCATCCCAAAAATACCCGGTGAGTTTAGATTTTTAACCCCTAGAATGGTAGGATTTCAAGCCGATAAAGCCCTACCCTTAGCCACTCGTTTACAAGTTACTATAAAAAAAGGATTAGCTGATTTAAACAAAAATCAATTAGACCAGGATATCGCCTGGACATTTGCCACCGAACCAATTAAATTATCTAATTTACCCGGAAGTAAAGAAGAACCTGGTTCTCCAGAAAATCCCATAGGATTAAATCCCGAACTCAAATTTAATTCCAACGTAGAATTAGATTTAACCTCCTTAAAAGAACACTTACAACTAATTTCTCAAGCAACTAATCAAGTAGTTCCTGTAGAGGTTAAAATCGCCCAACCAGAAGACAATCAAACCCCGATTAACCCTCGAACTCAATTCAATCGAGCTAATCAAACCCAGGAATATATTGTTACTCCCAAACAACCATTAAAAACCGCTACTAAATATCAATTTAAAATCACACCCGGGTTACGTCCAGTTCAAGGAAATTTAGAAACCCAAGTTGAGATTTCCAGCCCAATTCAAACCTATGATACTTTAAAATTTGTTAGTTTAGAACTTCCGGGCAAAGCTTCAGAAGAGGGAACATCGGGAAGATTTGTCACCGGAAACCCGCAACTACAATTTAACAATGGAATTATTGCCGAATCAGCCCTAAAAAATATTACCATCAAACCAGCACCCAAACCCGATATTAAAGCCATTCAAGCCTATAATGATTATGAGCGAGTTACCATCAATCCTTGGGCTTTAGAACCCCAAACTAATTATACGATTACTATTGGTGCAGAAGTTGAAGATAAATTTAACCAAAAATTAGGAAAACCCGTTACCGTTAGTTATAAAACTGGTGATTTAACCCCGGATATTTCCGTACCTTCGGGATTAAATATTTTTCCCTCCCAACAAAATTTAGAACTAAATATTTCCACCTTAAATTTACCCGAATCTAAATATCAGGCTACTTATCAAGTTGTACAACCCACGGATTTAGTTTATACTGATACGGCTTATCCGAGAGACGATGGTAGAAAAAATCTATTACTTCCCAAGGAAAAATGGACGACTTTTGCTGTTCCTAACCCGAAAAATAACATTCAAGAAACCTCAATCAATTTAAGAGAAAAATTAGGAGGAAATACGGGAATGTTAGCCTACGGAGTGACGGCTAAAACCACCCGTTATCAACAGGAAGGCGAACAAAAATGGAGTGAGCCTCAATTTAATGGTTTAGTACAATTAACTAATTTAGGAGTATTTGCCCAATGGTTTCCCGAGTCAGGAATGGTGCGGGTCAATCACTTAGATAATGGCTCCGTTGTTGAAGGAGCAACCGTTGAAATTTATGCCTCTCAACTCGATGCCAAATCCTATCCTAAACCTCAAATTTGTGCCACCGGAATTACCGATAATCAAGGCATATTATGGTTAAATTCTCAGCAATTAAAACAATGTATGCAGGGGGAAAGATTTGCCAAAGCACCGGAATTATTAGTCATTGCTAAAGAAGGTAAAGATTGGGCATTTACCCGCACATTATCCTATAGTGGAGCCTATGGATATGGAATTGATGCCAATTGGGAAGACCAAAAAACCCTATCCCGGGGAGTAATTTTTTCAGACCGTCAACTGTATCAACCAGGTGAAAAAGTTGCCTTAACAGGTGTCACCTATTCCCTAGAAAATGGGACGTTAAAACCGAATAAAAATCAAAGTTACACGGTGACATTAGAAAATCCTAAAAAACAAAAGCGAGAATTAGGAGATTATCAAAGCAATGAATTTGCTACATTTTCTGTAGAATTTTCTTTAGAAGCAAACCAACCTTTAGGAAATTATATTATTCGGGCAAAAGACAAAAATGGAGTAGAGTTTTTAGGTAATTTCCGCGTTGCTGAATTTAAACCACCTAATTTTAAAGTATCCCTAAATTTAGATCAAAAATTTGCCCAAATTGGAGATAAAATTACGGCAAATGCTCAGAGTGAATATCTATTTGGTTCTCCCGTCGCCGACGGTATACTGCTAAATATTATGTAACTCGGAGTGCGACGGATTTTATTCCGAAAGTATGGGAAAATTATTCCTTTGGTCGTCAATGGTTTTGGCCGGAAGAAAAACCCAATGTTTCTGATAGTGTGTTACAGGAAAATCAACAGTTAGATGCTCAAGGTCAGGGGAGCAAAACCATCACCGTAGCTAAGGATTTACCCTACCCTATGACCTATCGAGTTGATGTAGAAGTGAGCGATATTTCTAATTTATCCGTTGCTGATTCTCAGTCTTTTACCGCCCTTCCCAGTGACCGTTTTATTGGGTTAAAAACTCCATTTATTGCCGAAGCGGGTAAGGCATTTCCTATTGAGATGATTGTCACCGATATTCAAGGAAAACCCCTAGAAAATATTGGGGTAAATTTGCAACTGCAAAAAATGGATTATAGCCAAGTAACGCGAGTTATTGAAGGAGCACGAACCCCTAAAAATCAAATTCAATATCAAACTGTTGCTCAAGTTGATGTTAAGTCGGGTCAGAAGGAACAAACCATTGATTTAACTGCTCCAGAGTCCGGTTCGTATCGAATTCGAGCTAATTTTAGTGATGGAAATAGTGAAATTACAGCCACGGATTTACAAATTTGGGTCACGGGGAATGAATTAGTCTATTGGGGGGGAGAGGAAAACCAATTAACAATTAAACTGAATAAAACCACCTATAAACCAGGGGAAACTGCAACCGCTTTAATTCAATCTCCCTATCCCGAAGGAGAATTATATTTTGCCGTGGTACGGGATAAACCTCTTTATGAAAAGTTAATTAAAGTTCAAGGAGGTGCGCCAGAAATTCAGTTTCAAGTCACCCCAGAAATGTTACCAAATGCGGCAGTTGAAGCGGTATTAGTGCGACAAGGAAAGCCGATTTCCGAACTCGAACCAGGGAGTTTAGAAAACCTAGCTAAAATTGGATTCACGCCTTTTAAAATTAACTTAGAAGATCAATATTTGCAAGTGCAAGTTAATCCCCAAAAAGCAGAGCTAGAACCAGGTTCTGAACAGACCTTAAACCTAACTTTAACTGATAGTAAAAATCAACCTATTCGCGGACAATTAACCGTGATGGTGGTCAATGATTCAGTTTTACAACTCAATGGTTATCGACCTCCAAATTTAGTAGAAACGGTCTATGCAGAACAACCAATTTCCACAAGATTTAGTGATAATCGTCCGGCGGTTATTTTAAATCAATTAGCCTCTGCTTTAGAAAAAGGTTGGGGTTATGGAGGCGGTTTATCTACTGCTACAGCTAATACTAGAATTCGCAAAGATTTTCAGGCTTTAGCATTTTATAATGGTTCAATTATTACCGACAATCAAGGAAAAGCCAAGGTTAATTTCAAACTTCCTGATGATTTAACTACCTGGCGAGTGATGGTAGTAGCAACGGATGGAAACCAAAAATTTGGTTCTTCTGAAACTACATTTATGACCACCCAAGCATTAATATCTAATCCGATTTTACCCCAATTTGCCCGTCCTGGCGATCGCATTTTAGCCGGATTATCAATTACCAATTTAACCGAAGAAAAGGGCAAATTAAATATTACGGGAACTGTTAACGGTGGGATTCAATTTTCCCCTGGAAATGCCAATCAACAAACCTTAAAAACCAATGCAGAAGCCGGAACAAATGCCTATCGCTTTCCTATTTTAGTTAAACAAGCGGGGGAGGCTAAAGTTCAATTTACAACGGAATTTAACGGTAAATCCGATGGGTTTGAAGTCCCTTTAACGGTTAAAACTTTTGACGTAAATGAACAGGTAATTGAGTCAGGGCGGACAACAAACTCCGTCACAATTCCCCTGAATATTAGTAAAAAAGTTGTTCCCGATTTCGGAGGATTAGATATTAATTTAGCGAGTACCCTAATTCCCCAACTAACTGCTTCTGCTCAACAGGTATTTAATCGAGAGAAATGGCCGTTTCTTGAACCTGCGGTCAGTGAATTAATTATCGCTGCTAATATGCAGATTTTGGGTAAAAAATACGGTCAAAATTTCAACAGTTTGCAGTTACCCGAACGGGCTAAAACCGCTTTAACAGATATTAAAACACTGCAACAGGAAGATGGTGGAATTACAGCCTATCCCGGTTCAAGAGTCTCTAGTCCTTTCCTTTCCGCCTATACAGGAGAAGCCTTAGCTCAAGCTCAAAACGCCGGGTTTTCGGTTGATTCTGAGTTGATTAATTCTCTAAAAACCTATTTAACTCAAGGCGTAAATGACCCCCTAAAATATGATTTTTGTAGCGATGAAATTTGCAAAAATCAAATCCGTTTAAATGCCTTAATTGCTTTAGACGCCCTGGGAGAAAAACGCAGTGATTTCTTAGATGATATCTTGCAAAATTTTGATCAATTTGATCAAGTTACCCAGATTAAATTTGTACAATATTTATCTCAATTTCCCCAATGGAAAGACGAATATAATCGTCTATTTGAACAAGTGCAAAAACAGATTTATGTCACGGGAAGAAACTGCAACCCTACCTCAAGGTTATAGTTGGTTAAATTCTGCCACAACTATTCAATCCCAAGGGTTGCGTTTATTGTTAACTAAAAATCCCCAATCTGCCACCGTTGATAAGCTGGTAGAAAGTTTATTAAATCTGCGTCGAGATGGAACTTGGGGAGGTAGTTATGATAACGCCCAGGCGTTAACAGCTTTAACTGCATATAGTCAAACTGAGGCGACACCACCTAACTTTAATGTAGCGATTACTTTAGCAAATCAACTGTTAGGAGAAACTCAATTTAAAGGGTATAAAGATTCTAGTTTTAGTTTGAATATACCCATGTCGGAATTACCCAAAGGCAAAAATGATTTAATTTTAGAACCGTCCAATCAAGGTAAATTAAATTATTGGGTCGCCTATCGTTATCGTTTAGAAGGGAATCAACCCGGACGTTTAAATGGGTTAAGAATTACCCGCACAATTCGCCCTGCTAATGAGGATAAAATCCTAAAAACAATTGACTTAAATTCCCCCAAAGATCTGCTCAAGGTATCACCCGGACAAGTGTTTGATATCGGTTTAGATATTATTACCGATCATCCCGTTAATCAGGTGATGATTACCGATCCACTTCCCGCCGGATTTGAAGCCATTGATGCTAGTTTTAAAACCAGTAATTTGGCAGTACAAGCCCAAGAAAGTAGTTGGCAAATTGACTATCAAACGGTTCATAATGACCGAATTACAGCCTATAGCGATGGCTTAGAACCGGGGATTTATCAACTACATTATTTAGTTCGTTCTGTTACTCCTGGGGAATATTTATGGCCGGGTGCAGAAGCGAAATTACAACATACTCCCGAAGAATTTGGTCGCAGTGCATCGACAACTTTATTGGTTTCTAAACCTTAGTTGAGATCCCCCTAAATCCCCCTTAATAAGGGGGACTAAGATCGCCATAAATCCTCGTTAATAAGGGGGACTTTGAAATCCGGTTCCCCCATTTTTAAGGGGGGTTAGGGGGGATCATCTGACAAAAAAATATTTTAATAAAGCAGAAAAAATGGTAAAATAAAAATAATTTCAAACCACAGGATAAGGAAGCAAATCAATGTCTGTGATCGCAGTAATTGACTATGATATGGGGAATTTGCACTCCGTTTGCAAAGGCTTAGAAAAAGCCGGGGTAAAACCTCAAGTTACTGACTCAGCTACAATTATTAAAAATGCTGATGCGGTTGTATTACCTGGGGTGGGCTCCTTTGACCCCGCCATGCAACATTTGCGATCGCGGAATTTAATTGAACCAATTCAAGATATAATTGCTTCCGGTATTCCCTTTTTAGGGATTTGTTTAGGGCTACAAATTCTGTTTGAATCTTCAGAAGAAGGTCAAGAAAAGGGGTTAGGAATATTCCCGGGAAACTGTGCGCCGTTTTCAGTCCGAACCTGGGTTAACTATACCCCATATTGGTTGGAATCAACTATCTTTAACTCAACCTGATTTACCCCTGTGGAAAACCATTGGTTCCCAACCTTGGGTTTATTTTGTCCATTCCTATTATGTTGATCCAACTGATAGCAATTTAACCGCCGCTACAATTCAACATGGGAGTCAAATTATTACGGCTGCGATCGCCAAAGATAACGTGATGGCGGTACAATTTCACCCAGAAAAATCCTCCAACGCCGGACTTAAAATTCTCGATAATTTTGTCGAATTAGTTCAAGGTAAACCTCAAAACTTTGAGATGAGAAACCGGGTTTCTGTATAAATCTTGGGGATAAAATCAAAATTTCGGCTTGAGAAACCCAGTTTCTGATTCATTGGAGGAATAATTTTTTGAGTTTAAGAATATATGGAAACCGCCTATTAAAAACCCTACCCGGACAAGAAACTAGACCCACATTAGCCAGGGTAAGGGAAGCAGTTTTTAATATTTGGCAAGGTAAAATAAAAGGCTGTTGCTGGTTGGATTTATGCACAGGTAGTGGTTCAATGGGAGCCGAAGCATTATGTCGGGGGGCGGCGGTTGTAATCGGGATTGAACAACATGGGAAAGCCTGTAAAGTAATCCAAGAAAATTGGCAAACCATGGCGGATTCTTCCCAAACAATTCAAGTAATTAGAGGAGATATTTTAGGAAAGTTAAAGATATTATCGGGAAAAAAATTTGATTGTATTTATTTTGATCCGCCCTATAATAGCAATCTTTATCAACCCGTATTAGAAGCAATATCCCAATATCAACTCCTATCTGATAACGGAGAAATTGCCGTAGAACATCATCCCCATCGTTGGCAAATCCAACCAATTATAAACTTAGAAATTTGTCGAGAAAAAACCTACGGCAATTGTGCTTTAACGTTTTATTGTTTAAAATAATAAACACGGATTTAAGAAGATTACGCAGATTAACACAGATTAAAATCCGTGAAATCCGTGAAATCCTCTTAAATCCGTGATCCCCATTACCACCCACGGATTGAAGACGATTACGCAGATTAACACAGATTAAAATCCGTGAAATCCGTGAAATCCTCTTAAATCCGTGATCCCTATTATTGGAGTTTTTATGTCCTACGAAAAAGAAAAACAAATTGCCATTGCAGCCACATTAAGCGCCTGGAAACTGTGTGAAAGAGTGCGGGAAAATATTCCCCAAGCGATGGAAAAAATTGATAAAAGTCCGGTCACAGTTGCCGATTATGGCTCCCAAGCAATTATTTGTAAAGCCTTAGCAGAAGCATTCCCCCATGATCCCGTTGTCGGGGAAGAAGATGCAACGGAATTACAAACCCCAGAAATGGCGGAAAACCTAGCCAAAATTACCCAATACGTCCAAGAAATTATTCCCGATGCTACTTCAGAAACAAATTATAAATTGGATTAATCAAGGGAATGGCAAGGTTGAAAAAAGGTTTTGGACATTAGACCCAATTGATGGCACAAAAGGCTTTTTAAGACGGGATCAATATGCGATCGCCTTGGCTTTAATTGAAGATGGAGAGGTGAAAGTTGGGGTGATGGGATGCCCAGCTTATCCAGTGGAAAATCATCAACCTGGGGCCTTATTTGTGGCGGTTAGGGGACAGGGATCAACGATGTTAATTCCGGCAACTGGGGAAGAAATTTCGATTCAAGTTGTAGCTGAAAATGATATGGAAAATCTGCGATTTGTAGGCAGTATTGAAGCCAGTCATGGTGATATTGAACGCCAGGATGCTGTGGCTAAAGCAGTGGGAATTATTGCCCCAGCAGTTAAGATGGATTCCCAGGCAAAATATGGGGCGGTGGCGTCTGGAAAAGCGGCCTTATATTTGCGACTTCCCTCTCCTAAAACCCCTAATTATCGGGAGAATATTTGGGATCATGCGGCGGGGGCAATTGTAGTAGAAGAAGCGGGGGGACGGGTGAGCGATATGTTGGGTAAACCTTTGGATTTTGCCTCTAATCCTAAGATGTTAGATAACCGGGGAATTATTGTTAGTAATGGAATTATTCATAATACGGTTTTAGCGGTATTGAATCAATAAATTAGTCGATCTTCTGAGGCGATTACTTTTGCGATTCCAAGTTTGAATCATCTGTGTAAAGGTTTTACGGGTTTGATGCAGGGGTGAAATATTGTTTGGGCTAACGGTTTTTCCCTGCCTCGCAAACCCCCCCCTAGTCGCTTCTATTCTTGGAAGCGAAATTAATGGAAACCGTGATTTTTGCACACAATAAAAAAAACAACTTATACCCTTGACATTGAGTGTGGTTACTTCTATTCTTGGAAGTGGAATTAATGTAAACTCAGGGTGAATTCTAACAAACAAATGAGTACATACCACAAAATACAGATCGCACTGGGGACAATTCTTCTGTGGTCATCTGCATCAGTCAGCAGCTTTGCTGTTACCAACACCATCACCGCCGAAAAGTTTCAGTCAGATGCGGTGAAACTTCCTGTTCAAAGTATTCCGGTTAGACCGTTAAATTCAACACTAGCTCCTAATTTAATTGCTGGCCAGATGAGGGATATGTTCCGTCAAATACCTCCAGTATCTAACCTGTTCGCAAAATTTGACGAGATATGGAAGAATCCAGCAGACAGGAAGAAAAATTTATTTGATCACTGCAACACTCAAAAAAACTTCTCAGTTGATCAATGTTTTAGTTTGCTAAGGATATGGGCAGAAGATCAAATGGAGACTCAAGAATTTCAAAACATTGATGAACTGGAAAATATAAGTGATGAGGTAGTTAAAATGCGGCAATAGTAACATTCATTTTTTTAAACCTCTGTAGATACTTCCTATGGCACGTCTCTACAGAGGTTTAACCTTTGATATAATAGTCTCCCTGTCAGACTAAATCAGATAACTTTTTAACGGAATTTACGTTCGGATTCCTGAATTGGTAAATCGTTAATACTGGCTTCCCGTCGCTGCATTAACCCATTAGGAGCAAATTCCCATTGTTCATTCCCATAGGCGCGATACCATTTACCCGAATCCGTGCGATATTCGTACTCAAATTTAACAGAAATTCGGTTATCGGTGAAACTCCATAACTCTTTTTTCAAACGATAATCTAGTTCCGTATTCCACTTACGAGTCAAAAATTCCCGAATTTTATCCCGTCCGGTAAAGAATTCCGCCCGATTTCGCCAAACAGAATCCTCCGTATAAGCTAATGCAACTCGTTCGGGATCACAGGTATTCCAAGCATCCTCAGCGGCTTGAACTTTGGCTTTAGCGGTTTCTAGGGTAAAGGGTGGTAAGGGGGGTCTGGTTTCCATGAGGGATTCTCCTGAATGATAATTATTAAGTTTATGGGTTGTTGGGAAGTTTGCCTAATTGCTATTCCCCTATTTCGGTATTTACTGCTATATAATTAATATCAACTCAAAAAAGGGATTGCTCCCCTCAACTTTATTAATCTTCAACAGTTATTATGCTTGCAAAACGGATTTTACCTTGTTTAGATGTGAAAGCGGGTCGAGTGGTAAAGGGGGTTAATTTTGTTGATTTAAAAGATGCTGGTGACCCGGTAGAATTAGCGGCGGCTTATAACGATGCTGGGGCCGATGAATTAGTATTTTTGGATATTACCGCCACCCATGAAGACCGAGATATTATTTTTGATGTAGTCTATCGCACCGCCGAACAGGTATTTATTCCCTTAACAGTAGGAGGCGGGATTCAAAACCTAGAAATGATTAAAAATTTGCTCAGAGCCGGAGCAGATAAAGTTAGTATTAATTCCGCCGCCGTGCGTGATCCAGACTTAATTAATCGAGCCAGCGATCGCTTTGGAGTACAATGTATTGTAGTAGCAATTGATGCCCGGCGACGCACAAATCCCGATGATCCGGGTTGGGATGTTTATGTCCGAGGCGGTCGAGAAAATACCGGAATTGATGCTCTAAAATGGGCAAAAGAAGTTACAAAAAGAGGCGCCGGAGAACTTCTAGTTACCAGTATGGATGCCGATGGAACCCAGGCAGGTTATGATTTAGAATTAACCCGAAAAATTGCCGAATCCGTGGAAATTCCCGTGATTGCATCGGGGGGTGCTGGGACTTGTGATCATATTTATCAAGCCCTAACCCAAGGGAAAGCCGAAGCCGCTTTATTAGCATCATTATTGCATTATGGTCAATTAAGTGTAGGAGAAATTAAAACCTATTTAGCAGAACATCAAGTTACCGTGAGGAATCCTGATATTTTGTAGGGGCAAGGTCATTTTTGTCAAGATCAATTAAAGCCTAAAACCTCCGATTACAGCTAATATCTGATTCCCCTAAATCCCATAAAAAAAGGGGGTTAGGGGGATAGATTACCCCTTGCATAATTAGCAGATTTAGATTAATCTGGATAAAACAATTCATTAAGTAAATTATTTAGATGTTAGATCAAGCCAACGAGTTATTCCAGCAGGGAATTTTACATTATCAAAATGCAGAATATCAAGCCGCTTTAGCATCTTGGCAACAGGCCCTCCACTCCTACCGAAACCTACAGGATCGTAAACGGGAAGGGGCAGCTTGGGGGAATCTAGGGGCTGTACATGAAGTGCTATTAAGCCCGGAATTAGCCATCAATTGCTATCAACAACATTTAGAGATAGCCAGGGAAATTCAAGACCCAAAAGGAGAAATGAATGCTTTAGTTAATCTCAGCAATATTTACCATAGTTTAGGAGACTATATTAACTCCCTAGAATACCAAAACCAACGGTTAGCCCTCGCCCGTCAATTTTTAGATACCCGCACCGAAGAACAGGCATTATCAGTATTAGGAAAAATCTATCTCGCCCAAGAACAATTTGAAACTGGCAATTGACGCTTATCAAAAACAATTAGCCCTCGCCCAAACTCACCAAAACTATCCCAGTCAAGGCAATGCTTTTAACCATTTAAAATTAATTTATGCACAGTTAGAACAATGGGAAAAATTTGAATTATATTATCAACAGCATCAAGCTATTTTGCGTCCATTTCTGAGCGAAAATCCCGGCAATATTTTGCAGCAAGCCGAAAATATAGGCCTAGATCCTTTGTTTGATTTTGCCGGAATGGATTTAAGTCATCTTGATTTTAATTACGCCGATTTACGCGGGGCAAATTTAGAAAAAACCAACCTTAGCTATGCTATTTTAACCCTGGCAGATTTGAGCGGAGCAATTTTAAAAGAAGCTAATCTCAGCTATGCTATTTTAACAAATGCTAATTTACGCGATGCCGATTTAACAGGTGCTAACCTCATGGAAGCTGATGTCAGAACAAAAATGCCACGGGCTAATCTGAGTTATGCTAATTTAACCCATGCTAACTTAATGAGTGCCTATTTACCCTGCGCCAACTTTACCCAAGCCAATCTCAGCCATGCCAATTTGAACTATACTGACCTAACGGGGTCAAAATTCCAAGATGTGAACTTAACAATGACTAATTTCAGCCAAGCTGAATTCAAAGATGTCAGGGTAGAAAACGTTGATTTTACCGAAGCGGTGGGAATTTCCACTCGAATTAAATCCGAGTTAGTCAAACGAGGGGCAATTTTTAAGGAAAATCAAGATTAGGTTAGTAGAATATCCTGGGTGTTAGTGGTTAACCCTCCATGATGTTTAATAATATTAATAAACAAAACCATTAAAACTATTATGACTGGTGTAGAAGGACTTTGGCCCCATAATCTCAGCCCAAACCGCTTGGCGGTGTTGGAGCGGAAACTGGTACTTTGGTTACAAAAACAACCTTTGCCTGCTGATATTCACCAAATGACACTCAATTATAAAACCCATGAAGACCTGCAATTGTTAACCCAAAAAGCCGCATCTCAAGGGTGTCATTTTTCTGATTTACAAACAACAGTTCAAGCGATTATATCAGCAAAAACCGATAATTTTTTAGAATTAGCAGAAATAGCAGGTTTAAATCCCCTAGAAGATTTTGCCCAAGCGAAACTATTAGGAGCTAACTTAAGTGGATTGGATTTAAGTGGGGCAAAACTGACAAATGCCTATTTGCGAGGGGCGGATTTAAGCGATATTAACTTAACGAATGCTGATTTAAAAAACGTGAATTTAGGAGGGGCAGATTTAAGTGGAGCCTTATTAAGTGATACGGATTTAACTGGCGCTGATTTGCACCGGGTTAGTTTAGCCTTAGCGAATTTAAGTGGAGCTAATTTAAGCAATGTTAATTTGGAAGATGCTAATTTAAGTAATTGTAATTTAAGCGATGCCAATTTAACGGGAGCTTGTTTAAAAAACGCTAATTTGCATCAAGCTGGATTAGCATTAACCAATTTAGCCGGAGTAGATTTTACCGGAGCTAATGTTAAAGAAGCTCGACTCTGGCATGATGCGGGAATTTCCGAAACCGTGAAGGCAGACTTAATCAAAAGAGGAGCAATTTTTGATGAAAAGATAGAAAACATCAAACGAGATTAGACCTTAGTTTGTTGTTGCGCTTCAGCGCACTCTAAAAATATGGAGCGCCGCATCGCAACAACAAATGTTTTTATCGGTTCAAATAATTATGATTAATTTTTACAATACCCATCGAAAGTTATGGGTTAGGTTTATCATATTTTCTCTAAAAAATAGAGTGTTAAATTAGACAACAGCTACTAATTCCAGTTTTATAATCATATAAAATTGATGAATTGAAGCACAATTGCGGCTCTTTCAAGATTATTATAGAGAGTGATGCCCATTTGTTCCATAAAGAAATTGCTATGTTTGATGCTCTTGCTGAACGCTTTGAATCGACCTGGAAAAAACTCCGAGGTCAAGATAAAATTAGCGAGTCTAATATTCAAGATGCCCTAAAAGAAGTCCGTCGCGCCCTACTCGAAGCCGATGTTAACCTGCAAGTGGTTAAGGAATTTGTCGCCGAAGTGGGCGAAAAAGCCCAGGGAGCAGCCGTCGTGTCCGGTGTGCGACCGGGGGAACAGTTTGTCAAAATCGTCCATGATGAATTGGTCAACGTCATGGGGGAAAGTAACATTCCCCTCGCCCAAGCGGACACCGCCCCAACAATTATCTTAATGGCCGGGTTGCAAGGGACAGGAAAAACCACCGCCACGGCTAAATTAGCCCTGCATTTGAGAAAGGAAAATCGCACCGCCCTATTAGTCGCCACCGACATTTATCGCCCCGCCGCGATTAATCAATTAATCACATTAGGCAAACAAATTAACGTTCCCGTGTTTGAAATGGGAACCGATACCGACCCGGTAGAAATTGCCCGTCAAGGGGTCGAATATGCCCGAAATCAAGATATTGATACGGTGATTATTGACACCGCCGGACGTCTGCAAATAGACGAAAATATGATGGCGGAATTAGCCCAAATTAAAGAAACCATTGAACCCCATGAAACCCTATTAGTCGTGGATGCCATGACGGGTCAAGAAGCAGCAAATCTTACCCGGACTTTTAACGAACGAATTGGGATAACAGGCGCGATTTTAACTAAGATGGATGGGGATAGTCGCGGTGGGGCGGCGCTATCAATTCGTCGGGTATCGGGGGCACCGATTAAATTTGTGGGGGTGGGGGAAAAAGTCGAAGCTCTGCAACCATTTTATCCTGACCGGGTTGCCTCTCGAATTTTAGGCATGGGGGATATTTTAACCTTAGTTGAAAAAGCCCAAGAGGAATTCGACTTGGCGGACGCCGAGAGAATGCAGGAAAAAATTGTGACGGCAAAATTCGATTTCACCGACTTCCTGCGTCAAACTCGGATGATGAAAAATATGGGATCTTTGGGGGGATTAATTAAGTTAATTCCGGGGATGAATAAGATTTCCCAAGACCAATTAGACCAGGGGGAAGCCCAATTAAAACGCTCGGAAGCGATGATTAATTCCATGACCGTTAATGAGCGCCAAAACCCTGATTTATTAGCTAGTTCTCCTTCCCGTCGTAAACGTATTGCTAAGGGTTTCAGGAATGCTAGAAAAAGATGTGATGAAGTTAGTTAGTGACTTCCAGAAAATGCGGGTGATGATGCAACAAATGAGTCAGGGAATGATGCCTGGAATGGGAGGGATGCCCGGGATGGGGGGAATGCCGGGGATGGGAGGAATGCCGGGGATGCCAGGCGGTTATCCCGGGGCGGCTAAGGCCAAGAAAAAGAAAGACAAGAAGAAAAAAGGTTTCGGACAACTTTAACCCAACCTCAGCAAAAAGCTTCTGACCCAATTGCTTACTTTACTGCACCGGAAAACCAGGATTTAGGGATTGTGAAAGCTCTCCCTAAATCTCGACTAAAACCCCTTTTAGATCTGTTTCCCTATCCTGCCTTAACAACAGTTTCTATAGCTTAATTTGTCATTAATGTATTCTGAATTGGAAGGGGGAACTAATCAATTAAACGGATAAATTTCTTTTTGCCAACTTGCAGAACTTTCCCCTTTAATTCATCAATAGAATTAAATGTTATATCAATTTCAGAAATGCGATCGCCATCCAACTTAACCGCCCCTCCTTGAATTTCTCGCCGCGCTTCACTGCTGCTTTTACATAACTTACTCGCACTGAGAATATAAAATAACTTCGCCGGAAATTGAATCTCAGCTAAGGAAAACTCCGGGACGGCTTCGGCGGTTTTCGCATCCCCTTGAACTAAGGTTAAAGACGCTTTTTGAGCCTCTAATGCTGCTTCCTTTCCATGGAATTGAGAGGCAATTTCTAACCCTAATAACTTTTGTTTTTCCCGGGGATTTTCTGGTAATTGATCCAAGGGAAGATTAGTTAACAGTTCAAAATATTGGTTTAATAGATTATCTTGAACCTTCTCTAATTTAGAATACATGGCTAAGGGATCTTCCGATAACGCCACATAATTTCCCAGGGATTTCGACATTTTTTGTACCCCATCCGTCCCAATTAAAATTGGCATTAATAAACCAAATTGCGGTTTTTGTCCAAAATGTCTTTGTAAATCCCGTCCCACGGCTAAATTAAACTTTTGATCCGTCCCGCCAATTTCAATATCCGCCTCCACCGCCACGGAATCATAACCCTGCATTAACGGATAGAGAAATTCATGCAAATAGATGGGATTTTCCTGGTTAAACCGCAGGGAAAAACCCTCTTTAGCTAACATTTGTCCGACGGTCATGGTTGCCAATAATTCCAAGATTTTCGGTAAATCTAATTTTGATAACCATTCCGAATTGTAGCGAATTTCCAACCGTCCGGGGGTATCAAAATCCAAAATTGGACGCAGTTGTTCTAAATAAGTTTGAGCATTTTTCTGGACATCTTCCGAGGTTAATTGACGGCGAACTTCTGATTTTCCGGTGGGGTCGCCAATTCTAGCGGTAAAATCCCCAATAATTAATACAGCGATATGACCCGCATCTTGAAAAGCGCGTAACTTGCGAATCGGGATACTATGACCCAAATGAATATCCGACGCCGTGGGGTCAATGCCAAATTTAACTCTCAGGGGTCGATTTGTGGTTAATAATCGTTGGCCTAAATTCTCATCGGGGTTGTGGGAATTGATAATTTCAGGGAAAATCTCAGTGATCCCTCGGCGAAGGGTAGGAAAATTTTGTAGAGACGCCACCGATTCCATTGGTTCAGGAGAGGGACTAATAACCATGATCTTAAAATTCTTTTGCCAATTTGGGGTAAAATCCGTTAACCTTGATCCCGGATAGGAAATTTTTTTGATTTATTATGTAGGTACTTCACCTGCACAATGTCAATGTTATATGCTATCACCAGAAGGTGAACTACCGCACACCGATCCTGTCGGATTCGGTGTGGGCTTCTGATTTCTTCACCCGATGCCCTTTCACCTTGCGGTTATCCGGTCTTACACAGGTTTCCCTCAGCAGAGACGGGGTTCCCTCCGCCTTTAGTTAATATTTTGATCCCTTCACCCCTGATGTTGAGTGCAGCGTTTTCATCACGGTCATGGTGAGTTTGACAGCTTGGACAATCCCATTCTCTGACATCGAGAGATAACTCACTTAGGATATGACCGCAACTCGAACAGGTTTTGGAACTGGGGAAAAAGCGATCAATTTCTACAAGGAGCGCCATTTTTTGTTTCAACTTATAGTCAATAAAGTTGACGAATTTTCCCCACCCCACATCAGATATGGATTTTGACAACTTTTGGTTCTTAACCATCCCCTTGACGTTGAGATTTTCAACGACAATTACCTGGCTTTCGTTGACCAATTTTCTTGATAATTTATGCAAGAAATCTTGGCGGGAGTTAGCTATTTTCTCATGAACCTTAGCAACATTTTTTCTGAATTTCTCTCTCGATTGACTGCCTTTAGTTTTCCGGGAGAGTTTTTTCTGTTTTCGTGCTAGATTTTTCTGATGACGGTTTAAATGCTTGGGATTAGCATATTTAGTAACAGTTTCTCCGTCATGGACAATCGCATAATCTTTTAATCCGAGATCGATTCCAATAATTTTATCTCCTGACTGTTTGATGTCAGTTGCTTCCACTTCACATAAAATTGAAGCAAAGTATTTATCACTTGAAGTCTTAGAAATTGTTACTGTTTTAATTTTCCCTGTGATTTCTCGGTGAAATATAGCTTTGATTTCACCCATCTTAGGGACTTTTAGAGATTCACCATGAACAGTAACATTCTGGGGATACTGAATTGATTGCTTGTAATGTTTAGATTTGAATTTGGGAAATTTAGCTCGTCCCTCAAAGAAGTTTTTGTAGGCTCTATCTAAGTTAATAGCTACGCATTGAAGAACCGATGAGTAGCAATCCTCTTTGAGCCAAGGATATTCTTTTTTGAGTTGAGGTAACATCCCCTTGTAAGATGTTAATTTTAGACTTTTACCCGTTTCTTGATAGTGCTCAATACAGGCATTTAAGGCATAATTCCAATACCATCTTGCACAGCCAAACGACTTAGCCAATGCTAATTCTTGTTCGGGTGTTGGGTACAGTCTAACCTTTGTAGCCTTGAGCACTTTGAATCACCTCCTTTTTTTTAGGATAACCCATGATTAAACATTCTAATCCCTGACCGCAATTCATCCCACGCTGCCCTACCGGGTCAGACGTGAGGATTCTTGCGGAAAAAGCTAAAAAAAGTTATATTTCTGTCTGTAAGCCCTAGATGTTGTGTAGCCCTGTGTTCATTGAGGGAGTAAATTAAACGTGTCATCAACTAATGCAATCCCACGCGATGTTAGGGTCAACAACCCCTCAACGTTGTTTGACTTTGTGCAGTCGGTCAGCAAAGTAACGGCTGGAACCTTACTCGGCGTTACCATGTTAACCAGTTCGGTCGTGGCTGGAGGGTTAGTCGGTTTGGCGGTCAGTTTCCGTAACCTTCCTGATGTGCGGGTGTTACAGAACTATGTGCCCACGGAAACCACCCATATCTATGATATTAAGGGGGTTCCTCTGGCCAGCCTCCATGATGAAGCCAATCGTGAAGTCGTCTCCCTGAACGAGATATCTCCCCATCTAAAACGGGCTGTAATCGCGATTGAAGATAGTAATTTTTTCGATCACAAGGGAATTAACCCGACGGGGATTGTGCGGGCGTTTGTCGCTAACTTTGAACGGGGTTCCACCGTGGAGGGGGGTTCTACCCTGACCATGCAGTTGGTGAAAAATCTATTTTTATCCCCGAATCGTACCATGAGCCGTAAAGCCGCAGAAGCGGTGATGGCGATTCGTTTAGAACAGATTTTATCAAAAGACGAAATTTTAGAACTGTATCTGAATCAGGTCTATTGGGGTCATAACCTCTATGGGGTAGAAACCGCAGCCCGCAGTTATTTTAATAAATCGGCGAAGGACTTGACCCTGGCGGAATCGGCTATGATGGCGGGTCTGATTCCCGCACCGGAGGATTATAGTCCCTTTGCCAATTACAAAAAAGCCAAACAAAGACAGTTAATAGTTTTGAAGCGGATGCGGGAACTTCAGTGGATTACCCCCCAAGAAGAAGCCACAGCCAAAAAACAAAACCTACTGGTGGGCAAAATTACCTCCTTTAGCAGTAGCCGTCTTCCCTATGTGACGGAGGCCGTTGTTCAGGAGCTTTCTAATCGTTTTGGTCGGGAGGCGGTGCTCAAGGGCGGAATGCGGATTCAAACCACCATTGATATGAATTTTCAACGGATGGCCGAGAAAACCGTCAGTGAATGGCATGAAAACCTTTACTATCAGGGGATTTATAGAAGTTTAGAAAATGGCCAAATTGCTTTAGTTGCCATTGACCCCCGTACCCATTTTGTGAAGGCGATGGTCGGGGGAGCCGACTATAAAACCAGTCAGTATAATCGGGCGATTCAAGCTCTACGTCAACCCGGTTCCGCCTTTAAACCCTTTGTTTATTACGCAGCCTTTGCTAGTGGCAAATATGGCCCGGATTCCACGGTTTATGACAGCCCGGTGAGTTATCCCGATGGCTATGGTTACTATTCTCCTCAGAACTACGGGGGCGGTTTCTCCGGGGCGGTGAGTATTCGCACGGCTTTAGAAAGTTCCCTGAATATTCCGGCGGTCAAACTCGGTCAAGAGGTGGGACTAAATCAGGTGATTGAGGTTTGTCGAGTCCTAGGGATTAAAAGTCCAATTGAACCGGTGATTTCCCTACCTTTGGGGTCGGTGGATTTAACCCCGATGGAAATGGCTGGAGCCTATGCGACCTTTGCCAATGATGGCTGGCACTCGGAACCCACCTTTATTGTCCAAGTTACTGATAGTCAAGGTAATGTTTTACTAGATAATACCCCGAAACCTCGATTAGTCCTGGATCAATGGGCTGTGGCGTCCCTAAATAGCGTATTACAAGGGGTAATTAGTCGGGGGACAGCAACCCGCGCCCAAATTGGACGTCCGGCGGCGGGAAAAACCGGAACTACTTCTTCTGAGCGGGATATCTGGTTTGCGGGATATACTCCCGACTTGGCCACGGCCGTTTGGGTGGGGAATGACAATTACACTCCCCTGAGTTATGGATCAACTGGAGGGACAACGGTGGCCCCCATCTGGCGTGACTTTATGTCACAAGCCCTAGAGGGAAAACCGGCAACCTCCTTTAAACCGGCTTCAGCCTACACCAAACCTTAATTCTGAATGGGGTTCTCACCCAGGTCAACAATTTTTCCCTGGAGGGGAGTAGAATGAAGGTGGCACTAATTGCGGAGTATGCCTGTGTCTGGCTCTGTGGGAGCGGGTTGAAAAGTTATTCCTTTGATTTTTGAGCTATAGCAATCGCGCCCAACGGTTAGGACAAAGATTGACCCGGCCAATAAATCCCCGGTGTTATAGCACTACCAATTAAGGTTAGGACAATACTAAACCTTGTAACCTGTTCATAACCTACTGTTGCCCGTTCCCTGTTGCCTGTTGCCTGTTGCCTGTTGCCTGTTCCCTGCTATATAAGTGTCTGGGAACTTGCTTTAATCGCTACTCCCTATTTGTTGGAAATTTTTTTATAGGTTAGGATCTAATTTGTTATGGAAAAGAATACATTTTCTTCACCGAATACAACTCAGAAAGTGGAAGTTTCAATTCATATTGATTCTGAGTTGCTCAATCAGATTAAACATCTCACCAATGACCCCAGCAAAGTCATTGAGACAGCCCTGCGCCAATGGCTTAGAGGAGAGCGTCCAGAGGATGAACTGGCTTTGACACTGCAACGAAACCCTCCAGTTTCCGCCCCGAGGGGAATGGAACGATTAAATCCGTTATCAATGTGGGTACTTGCCATGGCGCGTCTGTGTGGGTACTTGCCATGGCGCGTCTGTGTGGGTACTTGCCATAGCGCGTCTGTGTGGGTACTTGCCATAGCGCGTCTATGTAGGTACTTGCCATAGCGCGTCTATGTAGGTACTTGCCATGGCGCGTCTATGTAGGTACTTGCCATAGCGCGTCTATGTAGGTACTTGCCATAGCGCGTCTGTGTGGGTACTTTCCATGGCGCGTCTGTGTGGGTACTTGCCATAGCGCGTCTGTGTGGGTACTTGCCATAGCGCGTCTATGTGGGTACTTGCCATGGCTCGTCCGTTTAGGGGCTTGCCATGGTCTGTCTCCACCAGTTATCAGTCAAGAAGTGAATGGTTGATTAACTATTCACTGTTCACTATGTAGTCGCTAATGTGAATGAACTTAGACGAGAACTCTCAGTTTGCAGGTTCGACTTCGGCTGACCAGATCTGGCAGAACTTGGGTGCTGATCTGGTTTTTATTCAAAATGCCGCAGGTGAGTATTTATCTTTTCATTGGCAACGAGATGATCGTTATTCTTTACCTGTGGATACCATTGTCGGATCGTCGATGGCAGAATACTTTAAACCTGTTATCCTTTCTCCCTATCAGGATCGAATCACCCGGGTGTTAACCAGTTTAATTCCCGAGAGATTTATTTATTCATTTGCTTATGAAGATCAATATATTCCATTAGAACTGACAATGACTCCTGTTTTGGTTTCTAATGGAAAACCAGATAGAGTATTGGTTATGGGCTGTGTTCTGGAACAACCCGAAGAAAATTTAGACATGAGTATGTCGGAGATTATTGCCTATCGTTCCCTTCCTTCTAATTTGGAAATCCCCCAAAAAATGCTGATCCAAATTGCTGGAACTATGTGTCGCGCAGTTTCTCCCAGTTCCCATATTTATCAAAGATTATTAAGTCAAATTGCCCAAAAAATTCGTCGAAACCCTAGATTTAAAGCAAATTTGGCAACAAACGGTTAATAGTTTAGGGCAGGTTTTGGGGGTGAGTCGTTGTATTTTATGTCCCTATCGAGTTGGAAAAGAGGATAATTGGGGTTTACAAGAAACCCAGGTAGTGGCTGAATATCGCCTACTGGAATTTCCCATGATGTTGGGTTTGGATTTAGCCATTGCCAATGAGTTAGGTTGGACGCAGGCCTTAGCCACCTTAGAACCCGTGGTGGTCGAACGCACCTCCCCGGATCAAGATCCCTATAAACGCTATTCTATTTTAGTCATCGCCACCTCCTATCAAGATCAGGCTAATGGAATTATTAGTTTGCAACAGTGCGATCGCTTTCGACAATGGACATCGGCGGAAGTGGAATTTATCCGAGAATTAGCCACCCATGTCGGAACGGCCATTGCCCACGCTACTCTCTATCAAGAACTAGAAGAAGCCCGCATGGAAGCGGTGGCTCTTTCTCGGTTAAAAAGTGAATTTCTGGCGAATACCTCCCATGAATTACGCACGCCTTTAAATGGAATTATTGGGTTTTTAAAGTTAGTTTTAGATGGGATGGTGGATGATCCCGAAGAAGCAGAAGAATTTATTCAAGAAGCCCATCGATCCGCTTTACACCTACTAAACTTAATTAATGATGTTTTAGATATTGCTAAAATTGAAGCCGGAAGAATGGAAATTGACTTGGCTTTAATTAAGGTAAATGAACTGTTAGATGAAGTTGAACATTTTACCCGAGCGCAAATTCAAGAAAAAGGATTGACCTTTGCCATCCAAAAAGCAGCCTATGAGGATGAACTCATTGTCTATGGAAATTATCAACGGTTACTACAGGTAATGTTGAATTTAGTCGGAAATGCAATTAAATTTACCCATGAAGGGGGAATTAATATTAGTTTAGAAATTATTAAACAAACTTTTGTATTTCAAAATCAAGAGTTTCCAGGAGTGGTGGAATTTCGGGTGGCGGACACCGGAATTGGGGTTCCGATTGAAAAACAAGATCGACTTTTTAAAGCCTTTTCTCAGGTGGATGGGGGCTATACCCGTCAATATGGGGGAACGGGTTTAGGATTAGTAATTTCCCAAAAATTAGTCCAAACTATGGGAGGAACAATTAAATTTTATAGCCTTGGGGAAGGATTAGGATCAACGGTTACATTTACAGTGCCTTTGTATCATTGAAACCGACCCTGGGTGAACTACCTACACCGCCATAATCGGGTCGGTGCAGGATCAGCGAATTCACAGACCGATGCCCCTTACTTTTACAAGCAGGTGGACTTACACAGCCTCCATCGGCAAAGACGGGGTTCCCTCCGCCTTCAGTTAATATCCTGATTCCTTCATTCCTGATGTTAAGTGCAGCGTTTTCGTCACGGTCATGGTGAGTTTGACAACTTGGACAATCCCACTCCCTGATATCCAGAGATAACTCATCTAAGACATGACCACAACAGGAACAAGTTTTGGAGCTAGGGAAAAAGCGATCAATTTCTACAAGTCCACCATTTTTTTGCTTTAACTTGTAATCAATAAAATTGACAAATTTTCCCCAACCCACATCAGATATTGCTTTGGATAGCTTCCGGTTTTTAACCATTCCCTTGACATTGAGGTTTTCAACGACAATCACTTGGTTTTCGTTTACCAATTTTCTTGATAATTTATGCAAGAAATCTTGGCGGGAATTGGTGATTTTCTCATGAACCTTAGCTACAGTTTTTCTAAACTTCTCTCTCGATTTACTACCTTTAGTTTTTCGAGAGAGTTTTTTCTGTTTTTGGGCTAAATTTTTCTGATGACGATATAAATGTTTAGGGTTGGCGTATTTAGTTGCATTTTTTCCATTATGAGTAATTGCGAAATCTTTTAACCCTAGATCGATCCCAATAATTTCATCCCCCGACTGTTTAACGTCAGTTCCTTCTACTTCACATAAAATTGAAGCAAAATATTTATCAGTCGAAGTTTTGGAGATTGTTACTGTTTTAATTTTCCCCGTAATCTCTCGGTGAAATATCGCTTTAATTTCACCAATTCTAGGGACTTTTAGGTATTCATCGTTAACAGTAACACTTTGAGGATACTGGATTGATTGCTTGTGATGTTTAGATTTGAAATTAGGAAATTTAGCTCGTCCCTCAAAAAAGTTTTTGTAAGCTCTATCTAAGTTTATAGCTACACATTGTAAAACCGATGAGTAGCAATCTTCTTTAAGCCAAGGATATTCTTTTTTGAGTTGAGGGAGCATTCCCTTATAAGATGCTAATTTTAGGCTTTTGCCAGTTTCTTGATAGTGCTGAATACAGGCATTTAAGGCAAAATTCCAATACCATCTTGCACAACCAAATGACTTGGCTAACGCCAATTCCTGTTCGGCTGTTGGATAGAGCCTAACCTTTGTTACCTTCAGCACTTTAAATCACCTCCTCGGTCGGGTGTTCTGATTTTGCTATACACTGACTATAGCACAAGTTTTAAAATGTGGGGAATCATGAAAAATGATTTTGTCAGCAAAGGTAGATCTGTTAGCGATCTCAAGGTTCACTTGGTTTTGACGACCAAATACAGACGGAGGGTTTTTACTCTTGAAATGCTGAATCGGCTGCATGAAATCCTTGAAGAATTACTCCAAAAGTGGGATTGTAAATTAATTGAGTTTAATGGTGAAGATGATCATGTTCATCTTCTTTTTCAATACCATCCAGATATCGCTCTGAGTAATTTAGTTAACAACCTCAAATCCTTGACATCTCGAAAACTCAGGCAAGAATTCTCTGATTATTTAAGCTCTTTTTATTGGAAAGATGTTTTTTGGAATGGTTCTTATTTTGTTGCAAGTTGCGGTGGAATAACTATTTCAACCCTGAGACGATATATCGAGAATCAAAATCAACCTGATTGTTCCGATAATCCCTGACCGCAATTCATCCCACGCTGCCCTATCGGGTCAGTCGTGGGGCTTCGGCGCGAAGAAGCTAAAGCCGAGGGAATTCTTTTTTCATAGGCTCTTAAAACATCATCCCCACATCTCTACTATAAAACAGTCAGAAGCATTACCCCTGTTCCGGTGTTCCGGTGTTCTGTCTTGGCTAATTTTTTTTACAAAACGGTAGGTTGGTTTGTAAAATTAACAAAAGTTAATATAAGGCCGTCCTCCGCTATCGCGCTTAAATCCGGCCCTGGGCTGCGGGCCAGTTGACCGTTCGACCGGGGCTCACGGGTCAAAGGGACGGGGTTTTATTTAAACCCAAATCTTCGATAAAAACTTTAGTTGCACCCCGAATAATTGTCGCCGAATTTGCTAGAATCTACAGGATTGTCCTGATTATATTTTGTAATTATCCTTGAACCAATCTATCAATCTGCCGAAAGTAGATGACTTTTTAGAAGAATTGGCAGCCATTCAACAAACTGGCTCCAAGCGTGTTGCTTTGTTGGGTTCCCGCCATATTCCCCTAACCCATCAAAACTTGATCGAGATGATGAGTTACGCCCTAGTTTTAGAAGGGAATCATTTGATTACCTCCGGTTCAACGGGAACAAACGCGGCGGCCATTCGAGGCGCGATGAAGGCTAACCCCAACCTGTTGACGGTGATTTTGCCCCAAAGCATGAAACGTCAGCCCAGGGAGTCTCGCCAGCAGTTGGAAACAGGTGATTCATGTTGTAGAAAATCCCAAGGGTGACGATTTATCCTTAGCCGAAGCTAGTGGATTTTGCAACCAGGAGATTATTTCTCGGTGTCAACAGTTGATCTGTTTTGCCTACCATGATAGTGTCACCCTCCTAAGTACCTGTGAGGAAGCGGAAAATCAGCGCAAAATTGTGACCCTGTTCTATTTGGATTAGTACCAATGTTGAATCAGTCACCCGTACAGACGCGCTCTTGGCACGTCTCTACGCTGATAAATTTTTTTATTAAATAATTGCAATTGACTATGGCTTCTACTTATTCATTTGATATTGTTAGTGATTTTGATCGACAGGAATTAGTCAATGCGGTGGATCAAACCGAACGGGAAATTAAAAGCCGTTATGATTTGAAAGATACTAAGACTACCCTGGAATTGGGGGAAACGGCGATTATTGTTAATACCGATAGTGAGTTTACCCTAGATGCCATTCATACAATTTTGCAAACTAAATCTGCTAAACGGAATCTTTCTTTAAAGATTTTTGATTATGGAAAAGTGGAATCTGCTAGTGGTAATCGAGTTAGACAGGAAATTAAACTGAGAAAAGGTTTAACCCAAGAAGTATCAAAACAAATCACTAAACTGATTAAGGATGAATTTAAAAAATTACAAGCCTCTATTCAGGGGGATTCTGTTAGGATTTCAGCTAAATCTAAAGATGACTTACAATTAGTAATTCAGCGTCTAAAAGAAGAAGATTATCCGGCGGCATTACAGTTTACAAACTATAGGTAAAACACCCAAACTTATCTTTGATTTTTGATTGACAGTCCACTACCTAAAGGCTAGTGGATTCTTAGTTTATTCTATTTCAATTAGGACAATTAGTTTCTAACCAACTGGATAAATTACCTACACTAGAAAAATCAAAAATAGCTTCAGCCAAAGCTGATAAATGCTCCGATGATAGCTGTGATAAACTATCTTCTATTGATTGATTTAGTTCACCTAATTGCCGTTGCAATAGGCGTTTAATCAGATTTATTTGACCTCGACTTTTTTTATGATTCCTTTAAAATCACCCAGAGAAATATAAAGATTTGCAAAATTTTTTTTTTGAATGACTGATAATCGAAAATAAACTTGTTAAGTTAGTGAAGTCAACATTATCGTCTGTCATCTGTCCAGAGGCATAAATATCGCCTGCTAAATTAAGTCAGGCGACAGACTCAAAAAAAAACCATTTCAGCAGGATTCACCAAGCCAATGAAAACTCTAACTCAAATTAACCACACCTCCGAAAAAAATTTTTTGACTGGGAATTTTTTGAGCCAAAATCCCAAGTCAATGGTGATCCTTGACCCCACCATACCCGATAGTAATCATATAGTCCAAGGCATCAAACCCGGCACGGAAACCTATATCCTCGAAAGCCAGCCTAATGCCATAGAACAAATTACCACAATCCTAGCTCAACATACAGGCATCGAAGCCCTACACATCATCTCCCACGGTAGTCCGGGCAACCTGTACTTAGGGACAACAGAACTAAATAGCAGCAACATCGAAAACTACAGCCAACAGTTGCAACAATGGCGAAACGCCCTCACACCCCATGCCAGCATCATCTTATATGGATGCAACGTAGCCGAGGGGGACTCCGGTAGCCAATTCCTAACTCAACTTTACCAACTGACAGGAGCCAACATCGCGGCTAACCCCCAACCTACAGGGAATGGAGAAAAAGGCGGCACCTGGAACATCCGCCACCTCATCCCCCCATCCCCCCAAAAGCCTGAACTCGCCCTCACCGAAACCAGCCTCAAAACCTACAACGGTGTACTAGGCTTCGCCCCCAAAGTTGACTTCACCACTGGCACTCAGCCCTACTCCGTCAGCATCGGCGACATCAACGGCGACGGCAAACCCGACTTAGCTGTGGCGAACGCGGGCAGCAACACCGCCTCAATCCTGCTCAACACCACCGCCACGGGAGCCGCCACCCCCACCTTCGCCACCAAAGTTGACTTCCCCACTGGCACTCGCCCCTACTCCGTCAGCATGGGAGACATCAACGGCGACGGCAAACCCGACTTAGCTGTGGCGAAACGCGAACAGCAACAGCGCCTCCATCCTGCTCAACACCACCGCCACGGGAGCCGCCACCCCCACCTTCGCCACCAAAGTTGACTTCACCACTGGCTCTGCCCCCCGCTCCGTCAGCATCGGCGACATCAACGGCGACGGCAAACCTGACTTAGCTGTGGCGAACTTTAGCGGTAGCAGCGCCTCCATCTTCCTCAACACCACCGCCACCAACGCCACCACCCCCACCTTTGCCACCAAAGTTGACTTCTCCACTGGTAGTTTCCCCGGCTCCGTCAGCATGGGCGACATCAACGGCGACGGGAAACCTGACTTAGCTGTGGCGAACTACGTCAGCGCCAGCGCCTCCATCCTGCTGAACACCACCGCCACGGGAGCCACCACCCCCACCTTCGCCACCAAAGTTGGCTTCACTACTGGCAGTGGCCCCTACTCCGTCAGCATGGGCGACATCAACGGCGACGGGAAACCCGACTTAGCTGTGGCGAACTTTAGCGGCAGCAGCAACAGTGCCTCCATCCTGCTGAACACCACCGCCACGGGAGCCACCACCCCCACCTTTGCCACCAAAGTTGACTTCCCCACTGGTACTAACCCCCAATCCGTCAGCATCGGCGACATCAACGGCGACGGGAAACCCGACTTAGCAACGGCGAACTTTAGCAGCAACACCACCTCCATCCTGCTGAACACCACCGCCACGGGAGCCACCACCCCCACCTTCGCCACCAAAGCTGACTTCACCACTGGCACTAACCCCTTCTCCGTCAGCATCGGCGACATCAACGGCGACGGCAAACCCGACTTAGCAACGGCGAACCGCAACGGTAGCAGCGCCTCCATCCTGCTGAACACCACCCCCAAAGTTACTGCTGTCACCGCCACCAATGTTGATGGTAGTTACGGTGTAGGTTCTACTATTGGCATCACCGTCACCTTCGATGGTACTGTCAATGTCACAGGCACACCCCAACTGCAATTAGAAACAGGTACAACTGACCAATTTGCCACTTATGCTAGTGGTAGCGGCAGTAATGTACTCACTTTTAACTATGTAGTCCAAGCCGGAGATACCTCCCTTGACTTAGAATACCTCTCTACAACTGCTCTGGCGCTTAACGGTGGCACAATTCAAGATAATTTGGCTACGAATGCGGATTTAACCCTTCCCGCTTTAGCCACAGCTAATTCCCTCGGTGGTAGCAAAGCCATAGTTATAGTTTCTGATACCGTTGCACCCACCGTCACTTTAGCATCCCCATCCGCCACCACAGTTAACGGTTTATTTACCGTCACTGCCACCTTCAGTGAAGATGTCACAGGATTTGATAATACTGATATCACCGTAGCCAATGCAACTGTCAGTAACTTTGCCGCAGTTGATGCTAAAACCTACACCTTTGATGTGACTCCCACTGCTAATGGTAGTGTCACCGTAGATATTCCGGCGGCTACATCTGCTGATACTGCGGGTAATAATAATATTGCAGCCACTCAATTCACTCGCACTGCTAATATTACAACACCACCCACCGTCTCCGGTTCATCAAATAACGATATTCTCACTGGTAATGCCACTGGCGACCAAATCAACGGTTTAGCGGGTAGTGATATCCTCTATGGTAATGCCGGAAACGACACCATTGATGGCGGTGATGGTAACGATATTGCCTACGGTGGTAAAGATAACGATTTGCTCAACGGTGGCAATGGTAGCGATCGCCTTTATGGGGATGCAGGTAACGATACTGTCAATGGGGATGCGGGTAACGATGTCCTCTATGGAGGTGACGGTGACGATCTTCTCGATGGGGGTGCGGGTAGCGATCAACTTTATGGTAACGCCGGAATTGATACCTTTATTCTAGCATCAGGAATGGGTCTCGATTCTATCTACAAGTTTGAAAATGGCATAGACAAAATTCAATTAGACGATTTAACTTTCGCTGATTTACTGATTACCACAAGTGGTGCTAATACCCTAATTAAAATTGCTACCACGAAAGTTACCATCGCCTCTTTACAGAATATCAATTCCAGCTTAATTGAAGCGACTGATTTTATTTCATCTCAGCTAGGCTAGAAAACCGATAACAGTAATTAGTGTAGAGACGTGCCACGGCGCGTCTCTAATACTGATCAGCAAAGAAGAATATTATCCGACTGCGTTGCAGTTGAGCAAGTTTCTCTGCGGATAAATTAACCCCATCATTAGTTACAATTCCAAAGTAATTAATTGGGGAAATTATCTATAAAATGAGCAGGATCTCAGTCATGTTCAATTAGGACAATTAGTTTCTAACCAACTGGATAAATCACCTACACTAGAAAAATCAAAAATAGCTTCAGCTAAAGCTGATAAATGCTCCGATGATAGCTGTGATAAACTATCTTCTATTGATTGATTTAGTTCACCTAATTGCTTTTGAAATAGGCGTTTAATCAGATTTATTTGACCTCGACTTTTTTTATGATTCCTTTAAAATCACCCAGAGAAATATAAAGATTTGCAAAATTTTTTTTTTGAATGACTGATAATCGAAAATAAATTTGTTAAGTTAGTGAAGTCAACATTATCGTCTGTCATCTGTCCAGAGGCATAAATATCGCCTCCTAAATTAAGTCAGGCGACAGACTCAACAAAAAACCATTTCAGCAGAACCAGAAACCAATGAAAACTCTAACTCAAATTAACCACACCTCCGAAAAAAATTTTTTGACTGGGAATTTTTTGAGCCAAAATCCCAAGTCAATGGTGATCCTTGACCCCACCATACCCGATAGTAATCATATAGCCCAAGGCATCAAACCCGGCACGGAAACCTATATCCTCGAAAGCCAGCCTAATGCCATAGAGCAAATTACCACAATCCTAGCTCAACATACAGGCATTGAAGCCCTACACATCATCTCCCACGGTAGTCCGGGCAATCTTTACTTAGGGACAACAGAACTAAATAGCAGCAACATCGAAAACTATAGCCAACAGTTGCAACAATGGCGAAACGCCTTCACAGCCCATGCCAGCATCATCTTATATGGATGCAACGTAGCCGAGGGGGACTCCGGTAGCCAATTCCTAACTCAACTTTACCAACTGACAGGCGCCAACATCGCGGCCAACCCCAACCCTACAGGGAATGGGGAAAAAGGAGGCACCTGGAACATCCGCCACCTCATCCCCCCATCCCCCCAAAAGCCTGAACTTGCCCTCACCGAAACCAGCCTCAAAACCTACAACGGTGTACTAGGCTTCGCCCCCAAAGTTGACTTCCCCACTGGCAATGGCCCCTACTCCGTCAGCATCGGCGACTTCAACGGCGACGGCAAACCCGACTTAGCAACGGCGAACGCTTGGAGCAGCACCGCCTCCATCCTGCTGAACACCACCGCCACGGTCGCCACCACCCCCACCTTCGCCACCAAAGTTGACTTCCCCACTGGCACTCGCCCCATGTCCGCCAGCATCGGTGACATCAACGGCGACGGCAAACCCGACTTAGCAACGGCGAACTCCAACGGGAGCAGCGCCAGCGCCTCCATCCTGCTGAACACCACCGCCACGGGAGCCACCACCCCCACCTTCGCCACCAAAGTTGACTTCACACCTGGCTCTCAACCCTACTCCGTCAGCATGGGAGACATCAACGGCGACGGCAAACCCGACTTAGCTGTGGCGAACTTCGGCAGCACCAGCGTCTCCATCTTTCTCAACACCACCGCCACGGTCGCCACCACCCCCACCTTCGCCACCAAAGTTGACTTCCCCACTAGCCAAGGCTCCTTATCCGTCAGCATCGGTGACATCAACGGCGACGGCAAACCTGACTTAGCAACGGCGAACTACAACAGCCATAACGCCTCCATCCTGCTAAACACCACCGCCACGGGAGCCACCACCCCCACCTTCGCCACCAAAGTTGACTTCCCCACTGGCAGTAACAGTTTCCCCAAGTCCGTCAGCATCGGCGACATCAATGGCGACGGCAAACCTGACTTAGCAACGGCGAACACTTGGGGCAACAGCGCCTCCATCTTCCTCAACACCACCGCCACCGGAGCCACCTCCCCCACCTTCGCCACCAAAGTTGACTTCACCACTGGCACTAACCCCGTCTCCGTCAGCATCGGCGACATCAACGGCGACGGCAAACCCGACTTAGCAACGGCGAACAGGAGCAGCGCCAGCGCCTCCATCCTGCTGAACACCACCGCCACGGGAGCCACCACCCCCACCTTCGCCACCAAAGTTGACTTCACCTCTGGCATGGGCATCACCGGCTCCTGCGGGGGCACTAATCCCATCTCCGTCAGCATCGGCGACATCAACGGCGACGGCAAACCCGACTTAGCTGTGGCGAAACCGGGGCGACTCCAGCGCCTCCATCTTCCTCAGCACCACTCCCAAAGTGACTGCGGTAACTGCTACCAACAGTGACAACAGCTACGGTGTAGGTTCTACTATTGGCATCACTGTCACCTTCGATGCTGCTGTGACTGTCACGGGTACGCCCCAACTGCAATTAGAAACAGGCACAACTGACCAATTTGCCACTTATGCTAGTGGTAGTGGCAGTAATGTACTCACTTTTAACTATGTAGTCCAAGCCGGAGACACCTCTGCTGACTTAGAATATCTTTCCACAACTGCCCTCACCCTTAACGGTGGCACAATAAAAGAGACTGCGGCTACAGCCTGGGATGCCGATTTAACCCTTCCCACCTTAGCCACAGCTAATTCCCTCGGTGGTAGCAAAGCCATCGTTATTGATACCGTTGCACCCACCGTCACTTTAGCATCCCCATCCGCCACCACAGTTAACGGTTTATTTACCGTCACTGCCACCTTCAATGAAGATGTCACAGGATTTGATAATACTGATATCACCGTAGCCAATGCAACTGTCAGTAACTTTGCCGCAGTTGATGCTAAAACCTACACCTTTGATGTGACTCCCACTGCTAATGGTAGTGTCACCGTAGATATTCCGGCGGCTACATCTGCTGATACTGCGGGTAATAATAATATTGCAGCAACTCAATTCACTCGCACTGCTAATATTACAATACCACCCACCGTCTCCGGTTCATCAAATAATGATATTCTCACTGGTAATGCCACTGGCGACCAAATCAACGGTTTAGCGGGTAGTGATATCCTCTATGGTAATGCCGGAAACGACACCATTGATGGCGGTGATGGTAACGATATTGCCTACGGTGGTAAAGATAACGATTTGCTCAACGGTGGCAATGGTAGCGATCGCCTTTATGGGGATGCAGGTAACGATACTGTCAATGGGGATGCGGGTAACGATGTCCTCTATGGAGGTGACGGTGACGATCTTCTCGATGGGGGTGCGGGTAGCGATCAACTTTATGGTAACGCCGGAATTGATACCTTTATTCTAGCATCAGGAATGGGTCTCGATTCTATCTACAAGTTTGAAAATGGCATAGACAAAATTCAATTAGACGATTTAACTTTCGCTGATTTACTGATTACCACAAGTGGTGCTAATACCCTAATTAAAATTGCTACCACGAAAGTTACCATCGCCTCTTTACAGAATATCAATTCCAGCTTAATTGAAGCGACTGATTTTATTTCATCTCAGCTAGGCTAGAAAACCGATAACAGTAATTAGTGTAGAGACGTGCCACGGCGCGTCTCTAATACTGATCAGCAAAGAAGAATATTATCCGACTGCGTTGCAGTTGAGCAAGTTTCTCTGCGGATAAATTAACCCCATATCGGTTACAATTCCAAAGTAATTAATTGGGGAAATTATCTATAAAATGAGCAGGATCTCAGTCATGTTCAATTAGGACAATTAGTTTCTAACCAACTGGATAAATCACCTACACTAGAAAAATCAAAAATAGCTTCAGCCAAAGCTGATAAATGCTCCGATGATAGCTGTGATAAACTATCTTCTATTGATTGATTTAGTTCACCTAATTGCCGTTGAAATAGGCGTTTAATCAGATTTATTTGACCTCTTTGCTCACCAATTTGTTCACCAATTTCAATACCTTCAGCCCGTCCTTGAGTCAGCCATTGAGTCAAACCTTCAGTTCGCTCTTGAGCCTTACCCAACTCAATAGCACCTATTCTTTCCCGTTCAATTTGATCCGAACCAAAGATTTTTTTAAAGGCGTAGTCTGTTTTAGGATTAATAAATTTCATAATATCACGGGAGAATAATATATTACAGAGCAACGCAGATGGTTATTTATATAGACTTTTTTTGACTATAACACAAACACATAAAACCGACATAATTATAAACCCGCCCTTGCGCTCTGTCAAATCGCGACGACTTTTTTTATGATTCCTTTAAAATCACCCAGAGAAATATAAAGATTTGCAATTTTTTTTTTTTATGACTGATAATCGAAAATCAACTTGTTAAGTTAGTGAAGTCAACATTATCGTCTGTCATTTGTCCAGAGGCATAAATATCGCCTCCTAAATTAAGTCAGGCGACAGACTCAACAAAAAACCATTTCGGCAGGATTCACCAAATCAATGAAAACTCTAACTCAAATTAACCACACCTCCGAAAAAAATTTTTTGACTGGGAATTTTTTGAGCCAAAATCCCAAGTCAATGGTGATCCTTGACCCCACCATACCCGATAGTAATCATATAGTCCAAGGCATCAAACCCGGCACGGAAACCTACATCCTCGAAAGCCAGCCTAATGCCATAGAACAAATTACCACAATCCTAGCTCAACATACAGGCATTGAAGCCCTACACATCATCTCCCACGGTAGTCCGGGCAACCTGTACTTAGGGACAACAGAAACTAAATAGCAGCAACATCGAAAACTACAGCCAACAGTTGCAACAATGGCGAAACGCCCTCACACCCCATGCCAGCATCATCTTATATGGATGCAACGTAGCCGAGGGGGACTCCGGTAGCCAATTCCTGACTCAACTTTACCAACTGACAGGCGCCAACATCGCGGCCAACCCCAACCCTACAGGGAATGGAGAAAAAGGCGGCACCTGGAACATCCGCCACCTCATCCCCCCATCCCCCCAAAGGCCTGAACTTGCCCTCACCGAAACCAGCCTCAAAACCTACAACGGTGTACTAGGCTTCGCCCCCAAAGTTGACTTCCCCACTGGCACTAGCCCCCGCTCCGTCAGCATCGGCGACATCAACGGCGACGGCAAACCCGACTTAGCAACGGCGAACGCTTGGATCAACACCGCCTCCATCCTGCTGAACACCACCGCCACGGTCGCCACCACCCCCACCTTCGCCACCAAAGTTGACTTCCCCACTGGCACTAGCCCCTACTCCGTCAGCATCGGCGACATCAACGGCGACGGCAAACCCGACTTAGCTGTGGCGAACTCCAACAGCAGCGGCACCGCCTCCATCCTGCTGAACACCACCGCCACGGTCGCCACCACCCCCACCTTCGCCACCAAAGTTGACTTCCCCACTGGCACTCACCCCAACTCCGTCAGCATCGGCGACTTCAACGGCGACGGCAAACCCGACTTAGCAACGGCGAACCGATTCGGCAACACCGCCTCCATCCTGCTGAACACCACCGCCACGGGAGCCACCACCCCCACTTTCGCCACCAAAGTTGACTTCCCAACTAGCAATTTCCCCGCCTCCGTCAGCATCGGCGACATCAACGGCGACGGGAAACCTGACTTAGCAACGGCGAACACCAACAGCAGCGGCACCGCCTCCATCCTGCTGAACACCACCGCCACCGGAGCCACCACCCCCACCTTCGCCACCAAAGTTGACTTCCCCACTGGTAGTAGCCCCACCTCCGTCAGCATCGGCGACATCAACGGCGACGGCAAACCCGACTTAGCTGTGGCGAACTACGTCAGCAACACCGCCTCCATCCTGCTGAACACCACCGCCACGGGAGCCACCACCCCCACCTTCGCCACCAAAGTTGACTTCACCACTGGCACTAACCCCGTCTCCGTCAGCATCGGCGACATCAACGGCGACGGCAAACCCGACTTAGCAACGACGAACTTTGGCAGCGCCACCGCCTCCATCCTGCTGAACACCACCGCCACGGGAGCCACCACCCCCACCTTTGCCACCAAAGTTGACTTCACCTCTGGCATGGGCATCCCCGGCTCCTGCGGGGGCACTCGGCCCCGCTCCGTCAGCATCGGCGACATCAACGGCGACGGCAAACCCGACTTAGCTGTGGCGAAACCAGGGCGACTCCAGTGCCTCCATCTTCCTCAGCACCACTCCCAAAGTGACTGCGGTAACTGCTACCAACCTTGACGGCAGTTACGGTGTCGGTTCTACTATTGGCATCACTGTCACCTTCGATGCTGCTGTGACTGTCACGGGTACGCCCCAACTGCAATTAGAAACAGGTACAACTGACCAATTTGCCACTTATGCTAGTGGTAGTGGCAGTAATATACTCACTTTTAACTATGTAGTCCAAGCCGGAGATACCTCCCTTGACTTAGAATACCTCTCTACAACTGCTCTGGCGCTTAACGGTGGCACAATTCAAGATAATTTGGCTACGAATGCGGATTTAACCCTTCCCGCTTTAGCCACGGCTAATTCCCTCGGTGGTAGTAAAGCCTTGGTTGTTGATGGCGTTGCACCCACAGTTGCTTTAACATCAACTTCCGCAGCAGCAGTTAACGGTTTATTTGCCGTTACCGCTACCTTCAGTGAAGATGTTAGTAATTTTATCAATACTGATATTACTGTAGCCAATGCAACTGTCAGTAACTTTACCACAGTTGATGCTAAAACCTACACCTTTGATGTGACTCCAACTGCGGATGGTAATGTCACCGTAGATATTCCTGCGGCTACATCTGCTGATACTACGGGTAATAATAATACCGCAGCCACTCAACTAACTCGCACAGCAGATATTACCGCCCCAACTGTTAGTTTAACCTCAACTTCCCCAACCACAGTTAACGGTTTATTTACCGTCACTGCCACCTTCAATGAAGATGTCACAGGATTTGATAATACTGATATCACCGTAGCCAATGCAACTGTCAGTAACTTTGCCGCAGTTGATACTAAAACCTACACCTTTGATGTGACTCCCACTGCTAATGGTAGTGTCACCGTAGATATTCCGGCGGCTACATCTGCTGATACTGCGGGTAATAATAATATTGCAGCCACTCAATTCACTCGCACTGCTAATATTACAATACCACCCACCGTCTCCGGTTCATCAAATAATGATATTCTCACTGGTAATGCCACTGGCGACCAAATCAACGGTTTAGCGGGTAGTGATATCCTCTATGGTAATGCCGGAAACGACACCATTGATGGCGGTGATGGTAACGATATTGCCTACGGTGGTAAAGACAACGATTTGCTCAACGGTGGCAATGGTAGCGATCGCCTTTATGGGGATGCAGGTAACGATACTGTCAATGGGGATGCAGGTAACGATGTCCTTTATGGAGGTGACGGTGACGATATCCTGAATGGCGGTGCGGGTAGCGATCAACTTTATGGTAACGCCGGAATTGATACCTTTATTCTAGCATCAGGAATGGGTCTCGATTCTATCTACAAGTTTGAAAATGGCATAGACAAAATTCAATTAGACGATTTAACTTTCGCTGATTTACTGATTACCACAAGTGGTGCTAATACCCTAATTAAAGTGTTAGCAACGGGAGTCACTATTGGGTCTTTACAGAATATCAATTCCAGCTTAATTGAAGCGACTGATTTTATTTCATCTCAGCTAACCTAGAAAACCGATAACAGTAATTAGTGTAGAGACGTGCCACGGCGCGTCTCTAATACTGATCAGCAAAGAAGAATATTATCCGACTGCGTTGCAGTTGAGCAAGTTTCTCTGCGGATAAATTAACCCCATCATTAGTTACAATTCCAAGGTAATTAATTGGGCAATTTCTTCGGTTTGGAAACCTAAAGCCATTGGTTTTTGTGCTTCAGGAATTATCTGCACATCATAAAGTTCTGTGACTATTCCTTCTAAACGCAACCAGTGAACAATTGTGCCTGTATTAATATCAATTACCATCATACCACAGCGCGGCTCGGCATCTTTTTGGGCGAGTAATTTATCTAATTCTAAACCGCCAAATGTCTTGTCATCTCCTCTGGGTTTGGAAAGTCCAACTATTGCCCAATTTTTCCAAAATGCCAGTCCTCGTAAATAGCCCGGACAAAAGGCAATGGGGTTAAATTTCCCGGTATCTAAATCCACATATCCTAATTCTCCTTAAATAGCTGCGCTAGTGCGATTGTAGCGAAAGCTAAATAATATAAATTACAGAATGACTTGATTTATTCACGACAAATTGGCTAAAGATTACCTAGAAGAATTACTAATATTATTTATTGACATCTACCTTTCGATAGATTTACAATATCATGGTTAGAGTTCTTACGCAGTTGGCGCATTAAACAAGAGGTACATAGTTGAACTTGGGCGCTTCTTAAGAGCGCTGAAGCGCAACTACATACCTAAGAATCAAATTCCTTTACAAAAAAACCGCTAATTCACTATGACTAAGCAAATCATTTTTGTTGACTCCTCAGTACAAGACTATCAAAGCCTAATTCATAACGCCGATGATGCTCAAATCGTCATTCTCAATGAAAATTTGAGCGGCATCGAACAAATTACTAACGCTTTAGCCAATCAAAAAGATATTTCAGCCGTACAAATACTTTCTCACGGTAGCGAAGGCAGTTTAAAACTGGGTACAGATGTACTGAATGGGACTGATATAGAAAATTTCAACACTCAGCTACAACAGTGGGGAAATGCCCTAACTGAAAATGGCGATATCCTATTATATGGATGCGATGTAGCCGCCGGAGAAACTGGCAAGAATTTTGTTAAACGATTAAGTGAAATCACCGAGGCAGATGTCGCCGCCTCTAACGACTTAACCGGAAATCAAGCATTAGGTGGCGACTGGGATTTAGAAATAGCAACGGGTAAGATAGAAGCCGCCGTGCCCTTTAATCAGGAGGCGATGAAAGATTATGAATCTACACTGGCGAATTATAATGTCACGGTGGCAACCGATGATGGCACTGGCACTGTAGCCGGCACATTAAGCAAAGCGATTTTAGATGCGAATGCCTCGGTGGGGGTAGATGACACTATTACCCTTACTAAAAATGTCCGATTTACGGCAGTTTCCCCAAGTTCTGATTGACAGCAATATCGCTTTTATTGGTGGCGGTTTTACCGTTAGCGGGGATGCCAATAACAATAGTGGCAATGACGCGGGTGATGTTCGTCCCTTCTTTATCAAGTCTGGAACTGTTGGCTTCTCCAACCTGACCATTACCGGAGGTCGAGCGCAAGGCGGAAATGGCAGCACGGCTAACAGCGGCGGCGGCGGCGGTGCTGCTGGCATGGGTGGCGCGTTATTTATCTATAACGGCAGTGTGACAATTGATAATGTCACTTTTACCAGTAACCAGGCGATCGGCGGGAGCAGCGCCAATAATGGTAAATTCCTCGGCGGCGGTGGCGGGTTTGGCGGTAACAGCGGTGGCGGGTTTGGCGTTTCTGGCGGCAACGGCGGCGGCGGGTTTGGTGGCAACGGCGGCGATAACTTTAGCGCCAATAACAGTGGTTCTGGCGGTTCTGGCGGGGCTTTCGGCGGCAGCGGTGGTATCGGAGGCACTTCAGCCAGTAATGCTGGTAATGGCACTGGTGGCGGCGGTGGCGGTGCCGGTTGGGGCAGTACCAGCGGAGGCAACGGTGCATTCGGCGGCGGCGGCGGTTCTGCTGGCGACCAAGCCCATTTGAATGGTGGTTGGGGTGGCTTTGGTGGTGGCGGCGGTGCTGCTGCTAACTTAGGTGGCAGAGGTGGCTTTGGCGGTGGCGGCGGTGTGAGTATTCACACTAACAACCCAGGCGCAGGTGGCTTTGGCGGTGGTGCCGGTGGCGGTACTACAAACTATTCCGCCATGCTCCCTGGTGGTGGCGGTGCAGGATTAGGGGGCGCGATTTTTGTCAGAGAAGGCTCTTTAACCCTACAAAACACCACCTTCACCAACAACACCACGACAGGCGGCACGGGAGCGAATAGTGGCAAAGCCCTGGCAGGCGCGATTTTTGTGCTGGATGCAGCCGCACAAACGGCACAAACCACCCAAGGCAACACTCAGGGAATGCCCGCGGCCCTTCCCACCGTCACTGCCCTTGGTTTCCTACGCACCAGTGGCAATACTGCTGCTCAGAACGCAAGCACTACCACAGATAATAACGATATCTACGGGACAATTATCAACACCGCCCCTGTCCTTGCCGATACCGTCGTCACCCTCAATTCTGTCCTAGAAGATGCAGTTGCACCCACAGGCGCTGTCGGCACACTCATCTCTGCCATTGCTACCATCGGTACAAACATCACCGACCCCGACACTGGCGCAGTCCCAGGGGTAGCCATCACCGCCGCCGACACCACTAACGGCAGTTGGTTTTACACCATAGATGGCGGTACGACTTGGACTGCTTTGGGCGCAGTATCCAATACCAACGCTCGCTTACTGGCCGCTAATGCCAACACCCGTATCTACTTCCAACCAACCACTGCCAACTACAACGGCACTGTCACCAACGGCGTCACCTTCCGCGCTTGGGATCAAATGACTGGCACCAACGGCGGCACAGCCAACACCAGTACCAACGGTAGTATAACTGCCTTCAGCACCGCCACAGATACCGCAGCCATCACCGTTACCCCAGTTAACGACCAACCCAGTTTCACCGCCACCAACCCAACGGCAATTAACGAAGATGCGGGAGCGCAAACAGTAACGGGTTGGGCAACTTTCACTTCCGGCCCCGCCAACGAATCCGCCCAAACTGCCACTTATACTGTTAGTAACATTGGCACTCCTGGCTTATTTGCCACAGCACCCGCAATAGACGCCAATGGGAATCTTACTTACACCCCCGCAGCCGATGCCAACGGCACTTCTACCTTTGATGTTGTCGTCCAAGATAGTGGCGGTACTGCTAACGGCGGTTTGGATACTTCTACAACTCAAACCTTTACTATTACTGTTAACCCTGTTAACGACCAACCCAGTTTCACCGCCACCAACCCAACGGCAATTAACGAAGATGCGGGAGCGCAAACAGTAACGGGTTGGGCAACTTTCACTTCCGGCCCCGCCAACGAATCCGCCCAAACTGCCACTTATACTGTTAGTAACATTGGCACTCCTGGCTTATTTGCCACAGCACCCGCAATAGACGCCAATGGGAATCTTACTTACACCCCCGCAGCCGATGCCAACGGCACTTCTACCTTTGATGTTGTCGTCCAAGATAGTGGCGGTACTGCTAACGGCGGTTTGGATACTTCTACAACTCAAACCTTTACTATTACTGTTAACCCTGTTAACGACCAACCCAGTTTCACCGCCACCAACCCAACGGCAATTAACGAAGATGCGGGAGCGCAAACAGTAACGGGTTGGGCAACTTTCACTTCCGGCCCCGCCAACGAATCCGCCCAAACTGCCACCTATACTGTTAGTAACATTGGCACTCCTAGCTTATTTGCCACAGCACCCGCAATAGACGCCAATGGGAATCTTACTTACACCCCCGCAGCCGATGCCAACGGCACTTCTACCTTTGATGTTGTCGTCCAAGATAGTGGCGGTACTGCTAACGGCGGTTTGGATACTTCTACAACTCAAACCTTTACTATTACTGTTAACCCTGTTAACGACCAACCCAGTTTCACCGCCACCAACCCAACGGCAATTAACGAAGATGCGGGAGCGCAAACAGTAACGGGTTGGGCAACTTTCACTTCCGGCCCCGCCAACGAATCCGCCCAAACTGCCACTTATACTGTTAGTAACATTGGCACTCCTAGCTTATTTGCCACAGCACCCGCAATAGACGCCAATGGGAATCTTACTTACACCCCCGCAGCCGATGCCAACGGCACTTCTACCTTTGATGTTGTCGTCCAAGATAGTGGCGGTATACTGCTAACGGCGGTTTGGATACTTCTACAACTCAAACCTTTACTATTACTGTTAACCCTGTTAACAACATCTCCGGTACACCAAATAATGATATTCTCAGTGGTAATGCGACTAACGACCAAATCAATGGTTTAGGGGGTAGTGATATCCTCTACGGTAAAGCTGGAAACGATATTATTGATGGCGGTGATGGTAACGATATTGCCTACGGTGGTAATGATCACGATTTGCTCAACGGTGGCAATGGTAGCGATCGCCTTTATGGAGATGCAGGTAACGATACTGTCAATGGGGATGCGGGTAACGATGTCCTTTATGGAGGTGACGGTGACGATCTTCTCGATGGGGGTGCGGGTAGCGATCAACTTTATGGTAACGCCGGAATTGATACCTTTATTCTAGCATCAGGAATGGGTCTCGATTCTATCTACAGGTTTGAAAATGGCATAGACAAAATTCAATTAGACGATTTAACTTTCGCTGATTTACTGATTACCACAAGTGGTGCTAATACCCTAATTAAACTCGCTACCACGAAAGTTACCATCGCCTCTTTACAGAATATCAATTCCAGCTTAATTGAGGCGACTGATTTTATTGAATCTCAGCTAACCTAGAAAACTGATAACAGTAATTAGTGTAGAGACGTGCCACGGCGCGTCTCTAATACTGATCAGCAAAGAAGAATATTATCCGACTGCGTTGCAGTTGAGCAAGTTTCTCTGCGGATAAATTAACCCCATATCGGTTACAATTCTAAGGTAATTAATTGGGCAATTTCTTCGGTTTGGAAACCTAAAGCCATTGGTTTTTGTGCTTCAGGAATTATCTGCACATCATAAAGTTCTGTGACTATTCCTTCTAAACGCAACCAGTGAACAATTGTTCCTGTATTAAGATCAATTACCATCATACCACAGCGCGGTTCGGCATCCTTTTTGGTGAGTAATTCATCTAATTCTAAACCTCCAAAAGTCTTGTCATCTCCCCTAGGTTTGGAAAGTCCAACTATTGCCCAATTTTTCCAAAATGCTAGTCCTCGTAAATAACCGGGACAAAAGGCAATGGGGTTAAATTTCCCGGTATCTAAATCCACATATCCTAATTCTCCTTTCCCCGAATTTAACAACCACAACTTATCTTGATACCAGCGAGGTGAGTGCGGCATTGACAAGCCTGTGACGATAATATCATTAGATTCAATATCAATAACTACACCGCCGTTTTGTCGTCGATCGCGCCACCCATCTACCACATCCGACTGACTCACGGCGGTGACATATTTTGCTTCCCCTTCCACCATTGCTAAACCGTTGAGGTGACAGCGATCTTCGTTGATATATTGTGAGATAAAGGGCGGTTTCCAGAGAGGTTTACAACTATGGCGATCGCTCAATGTTGCTATACAATTAAACAGCGTACTAATAAAAATGATTTGGTTATTTTTATCAACAACAACATCGTGAATGTCGATATCACCTGTAGTATAGCCAATTCTTGGAATATATAGGCGATCATAACCTTGGTATTGCGCTCCCGAAGCTAATATATTATCTAATTGCCAAAGTTGATATTTAGAACTAAGATAGATGCGTTCCGACGTACAGTAAAGCCCCATAGCGCGATCAAAAATTCGCCAATATCCAGAAATAGTATTAGTTTCGGAATGGCTACCAATTAAGATTAACCTGCTAGTTTGATAGGTGGTGCAAGCGAGGCTAATTTGTTGTTGGGTTAACCAAGATGGAAACTCGCGATCGCCTATTAAATCCTGTGGCAAATCCCCACTAGCAACCCCTTTCTGATTCTGATTTTCCTCCATATTTTTATCCCTTAAATCCCTTATTTTTTCCAATTTTTCGTCTCCTAAATTCCTGACTAAATTGCTTTTAAAATCAGGCTTTAAATCATTTTTCAACCTTGCCTCTGCTTCGTTTCCGATTCCTTCTGTCTTGTCGATCTGTATGGCTTCGGGCGACTGACCCGATTGATATCTTTCCCAAACCTTAAGATATCCCAACTCCAAATATCGCACGGTTTGAGGTGTATTAAACAGAGGCAATTGGCGGCGATTTTCATTGAGATAATCTTTCAAATTTCGCAACTCTTGAGGGTGAGTAGCTAAATGTACCGCCAACTTTTCATAATCTTCTAAATTATTAACTATTAACTGTGGTAAATTAACCGCATTTAATAAACTTGCTCCCACCCGCGCTGCAAAAGTTTCTCCGGGGCAGGTAATCAAGGGGATTCCCATCCACAAAGCATCACTACCTGTCGTGTGAGCATTGTAATATAAAGTATCTAGGAATAAGTCGATCCAAATGTGGCGTGATAGGTGTTCCTCCTGTGGTAATCTCGGCGCAAAAATTAGGCGATTGCCCTCAATTCCCCGCAATTTAGCCTCGGATTTCAGGTTCCGAGTTGCTTCGGCATTGCTGTCTAATAACCAGAGTACACTATTAGGGACTTTCTCTAAAATTCCCATCCACAAGCTAAACATGACTGGCTCAATTTTGCGACTGTGATTGAAGCAGGCGAAGACAAATACATCTTCTGGTAAGCCATATTTAGCTTTGGGATTTTTCTGTTGAATTTGCGCGTCTTCTGCGGGACAAACTCTCAGATAATTATTAATTTGATAGCTATTGGGTATACAAATAAATTTTTCACTAAAAAACTCAGCAAGGCGGGGAGGTGTGACAATATTATCTGTGATGATGTAATCAATAAATTCGGCTCCCATTGTACTTGGATGATCTATGTAGTTAATTGAAATAGGAGCAGGGCGCAGGGCTAAGATTTCTGGGTTAGAATTTTGGGTATATGCTCCCATGTCGATGAGAATGTGAATGCCATCATTGTATATTTTTTCGGCGGCGGCTGGGGTAGCCATTCCTCGCAAGTCGGTAAATTTATCGCAGTCTGCTTCTACTTTTTTACGCTCCAAACTGCCGTCATTTGGGCCGAGAGAGTAGACGAATATTTCAAATTGAGCGCGATCGTGCAAGGCGAATAATCCACCGATTAAATGTGTTACAGCGTGGTTGTAGAAATTTCCAGATATGTAACCTATTCGCAGGGTTTGGGGAGGTATAGCAGGGGGAGTGTGAGGGGGAAAGTAATTTTGAGGGACTTTACTACTGACAACTTTAGAGAAGTACCGATTAATCGCCAGATGTCTGTCAGCCCCAAATGGCGAGTACATGATAAAGTCAAAAACCGAGAAGTCTTTTAAAATATTTTGTTTCTATTAAACCTATGCCGATTTGCCACATTTTTTCGATTTCGGCTGCTAAATTATCCCACTCGCAAATCCCCAGGTGAATTTTCACTAAAGCTACCATTGCACTGATATTATTTGAGTCTAGCTGCAAGACTTTTTGATAATTTGCCACAGCTTCACTATATTGATCGCATTGGTATTGAATGTTGGCTAAGTTTCCCAAGGATGGAATCAAGTCGGGTTGAATTGCTAAAGCTTTTTGATAGCAAATTTTCGCTGCTTCTAGCTTTTCTTGTTTGGTAAGTAAAACTCCTAGACTATTGTAGGCGATCGCGTAATTGGGATTATTAGTAATAGCTTGTTGGTAAGCCGCGATCGCTTCTTCATCTTCCCCTATATTTTCCAGCGCTATGCCTAAATTATGCCAACATTGAGAGTAGCGCTGTTCGCAATTTAAAGCTTGGCGATAAAGTGCGATCGCCTCTGGCCATTCTTCCTTAACTAACTTAGCATTTCCCAATTGAAAATAAGCAGGTGCATAATTGGGTTGCAGCGCAATAATCTGTAGATATTCCCTCCTCGCCGCCTCCCACTCGCCTTGTTTTTGCATAGCCCACGCTCTATCATAGAGGCTTTCCACCGAAATTTGCTGAGACATTTTTTTAATCCTTTAAAATTACATCTGTATCATCCTTTATGATAAAGCTGGAGACGACACCATTGATGGCGGTGATGGCAGTGATTTTATCCTTCATTCTTCAGGCTTTAATTATCGAAATCACCCAATCAAAGGTTTTTAGGACTTGTTGCAATACGGTTTTATCTTCTAAGTTGGATAACTGTAATGTTGGTTTCCCGATATTCCGTAGGTTCTAAAGGGAGAGATAAACCGATCGCACTCAATTTATTTCTGAGTTCTAACCATTTTTCCTGTCGATCAAAAGGTGGTTGAGAACCATATTTATTAGAAGAAATTTCTAAACGTCCTGAAATATCAACGGTAAATAACTTTAACTGTTTTCGACCTTTTTCTTTCTGTTGTAATAAAGCCGTAAACCCACCATAAACATCTCCCGTTCCCCACTGTATAATAATTTCCGGTTCCTGAAGTTTTGCCCAATTATGGATTTCTTGGGCTATTTTTGTTTCATCCTCTCCCCGACGCAGTTGGAGTGCTTCAAAAAAGGAAACTTCATCCCAACGGCGGCGTTCTCCCGTCGCACTGGATTTTTTCTGTTGGGCTTCCGCCGTCTGACCAATTAACCGAGGAACTAAGGTTTTTAAGCCATCTTGACTAACATATTGTTTAATTTCTAAAGCCAAAACCTCCACTAAATCCGTTTGTTTATTCAGAAATTCTACCACCCGTCTTAAGGGATTATTAATCTCATCTGCAACAAAGACCAAACGCAGTTTTCCCGCCTGTAGATTCGTTTTAACTTTTTGCCAAAATCCATCTTCATTCAGATCTGAACCTAAAAATTCTTCAAACACTTGTTCAGGATCTCGACCTTGATCTCGACAATTGGCTTCAAATTGAGAAATAATTGATTCCATCGGCCAATATAATCCTAAATTCGCCGCATTATCTAACATCTGACCAATCATTTTTTGTCGAGTTTCCACATTTCGGCTGCGTTTAACTGTGACCAATGTAGGAATAGAATTCTGATCCAAAAATAAATGATCGATTGACCAGCGACCCCCATTATCTTCCTCCGTCGGAAGGTTTACGTCCCGGGAAATTAATAACCACCGCCGCACAGACGTACCATGGCGCGTCTGTACTTGATCCATTTCATCCCCGGCTAAAAGATTGGGATAGGTCTCTAACAATTCCTGTATTTGGTCTTCAGAATCATAGGGCTGTTCCATCATTTCAACCAGCCGATCATTATCCTGAATGAGATAAATCCCTCCACCCATATTATTTACCTATTTAATTCCTAGATTCAGTGATTTCTAATGCTTAATAATTTCCCGTAAACACCCGTTGTGCTGGCCCGGTCATATATAAATGTTGATCTTGATTTGACCATTCAATCTCAAGACAACCTCCGGGTAATTCCACTGTAACAACAAAATCGCAATTTCCTGTTAAAATTCCAGCAACCACAGAAGCACAAGCTCCCGTTCCACAGGCTAGAGTTGCACCAGCACCCCGTTCCCATACCCGCATTTTGAGATAATTGCGGTTAATCACTTGAATAAATTCCGTATTGATGCGTTCAGGGAAAACGGCATGATGCTCAAATAAAGGGCCGATTTCTGCGAGTTTAATTTCCTCAACATCCTCTACAAAGGTAATACAATGGGGGTTTCCCATACTCACACAGGTGACATTCCAAGAATGTCCAGCTACTAATAGGGGAACATCAACTACTTTCTCATCGGCGGCGGCCAGGGTGGTGGGAATTTCCCGGGCTAACAGTCGTGGAAGTCCCATATCCACTTTAACTTGGCCGTTGGCTTGTAATACCGGAGTAATCACACCCGCTAGGGTATGGATTTTGTAGCTTACGGGGGAGGTACTCGGATCGCGGTTTTCCAGTTCAGCGATAAATTTAGCTAGACAGCGAATTCCGTTTCCACACATCTGAGGTTCCGAACCATCGGAGTTGAAAATTCGCATGGTATAGTCAGTGTTGGAGGTTCCACTGTTCGCGAAGATCACGCCGTCAGCACCAATGCCAAAATTGCGATCGCACATTTCTATGGCTTGTTCTGGGGTAATTGGGGGTTCTGACTGATGGCGATTATCAATCAGGATGAAATCATTCCCTAAACCGTGATATTTCGTAAATGTAATGGTCATAAATTTCTCCACTGAAGCTGGTTATTTTAACTAGGGGCGTTGGGTCGAGGGTTGATCAAAAAGTTGGAAATCCCTGACTCGTTATCTATTATCCTTTTATCGTTGAATTAAAAACAACTCCTTATGTCTGAATTTAATACGGATTTACCCAGCATTCGCAAAGTTCAAGGGTATACCAAGGATAAAAACTCAGTGGAAGTTAAACTGCTAACGAATGATCTTCTCGTAGGAACGATTATTTGGCAAGATCCCAACTGTATTTGTTTGCAAGACCTAAACAACCTACAAGTCTTGATTTGGCGACATTCGATTGCTTTTATTCGTCCCAAATAGGAGACCTATTCAGCATAACCGTTATACAACAATGGTTTTAGCCAATCCTCCTTCCCTATGGGAGGTGTCCTGGTGCTAAATTGTGGCGTAATTTTCAAAACCCCGTAATATTACGGAGATTCAAACTCGATAATATTAACAACATCATTCCCCAACTCAGCCTAGATTTCCTACAATTTATATATAAGTTTACCCCTCTCTCCATAGGAACTTTGGTCAATGCTTCAAATAAAAGCTGATCTCTATAAAGGTTCTGTAAAACTTCCAAGATTTTTTATAAATACGGGTAAAAAACTAATAAACTTTGCTATTGTATTTATTAACGGCTTGTATGTAATCACTCTGGTTGCTGAGATGTCCCACTCCCAGGAGACAGACAGGGAAACAGAGTTATGAGTTCAGGGTCACAGTAACCAGTAGGATATTCGCAAACAGGAGTCCCAATGAAAACTACATTCTTCACAACCTTAATCTCCACCCTAGCTTTAACCGGGATTTGCGCAGCCTCGGCTCAAGCATTTACCTTCAAAACCAACTACACCACATCAGATACAAGTAAGTGGAAAAGCGACATCTCTTTGAGTTCAGTCGAAATTGGCAGTAAGACCTACAGCAATTTCTCCCTGGTCGAAGATGTTAATATCATCCAAAATGATCTCTGGAAAGGTGGCAATACAGGCGCAGCCAGTAGCGACAAAGGGGATAATGCTTCTGGGGTGCAGGTGGAAAATCCAACGGGAAGTAATTTAGCAGCCTCTCTAGGAAATTTAAACCTCAGCAATATTGTTGATACCGAGGACGGTGGCAAATTTACCCTAGACTTGTTCTTTGGCAAACCCGTGGATAATTTCCTGTTCTTTGAACGCGGTAAAAACAGTCAACTCAGAGTTCAAGCCTTGGATACAAGTGGTAACTTGATTGGCAACTCCATTAAACTATATTCATCAGAATGGCAGGATGCCGGTTATAGCCTTGACACCACAGAAATCGGTGGTGCTCAAAAAGTAGGGTCTTTAGGAGTCAGTTTGTTTGATTTAGGACTGGCCGATGCTAAATCTTTTGGTGGTCTACGGTTAATCAGCAAATCTGATTATGTGGGCCCTGATTTTAAAGTGGTGGGTCTAAATGTGGCCGTTCCTGAACCCACGACTGTTTTAGGATTAGGTTTAGTGGGTGCTGCTTTAGCCATGTCTCGTCGCAAAAAAGCTCAATAAGGCATATCCATTGAAGAAACTAATATTAGACATCTTTAAATTAACTACCGCCCCTAAAAACAACGGTACGAGGGGCGGTTTGATTTTATAACACTTGCCGAGAACACCCTATCCCCTTGTGGGTGTGGCAGTTGACAGATTATGGGAGGGAATATCGGCACAGGACTATTTAGCTATTTAGTCCAACTTCCCTAGGGCAACCCGGATTTTCCATAATATATAGCAGTTGCCACATCTGTTAGGACATTCTTGAAAGCTAAAAGCTGCTCATAGTAAGTATTTACCCATTGCCCATAGCCAGATTGCCTATTCCCTATTGCCTCTTGCTATAAATACAGGAATTTGGGAGAGCGATCCTATTTTTTTATAGAAATTTCATCAACCCTTTAAACAAAAGCTGATCTCTATAAAAGTTATGTAAAACTTTTAGCAATTTTGATCAATACCGATGACATATCCTGCCAATTTGTTATTGTGTTATTAACGACTTGTATGTAATAACTCTGGTTGCTGAAATGTCCCATTCTAAGGAGACACTCAGAAAAACAGAGTCACGAGTTCGGGGTCTAAGTGACCAGTAGGATATTCACACACAGGAGTCTCAATGAAAACTACATTCTTCACAACATTAATCTCCACCCTAGCTTTAACCGGGATTTGCGCGACCTCGGCTCAAGCATTCACCTTCAAAACCAACTACACAGAGGATGCCAACCAATCCCAAGGTGACATTTACCTCAACTCCGTCGAATTTGGTGGCAAAGTTCGTACGGATTTTGCCCTAGTTAATAAAGTCAATATTCTTCAAAACGATCTCTGGACGGGTGGAAATACCGGGGCAGCGAGTGCCGATAAAGCCGACTTTGCCACCGTGGGTATCACCGAAGAAAACTTAACCAGTGCCGGTGCAGTTCAAGCCCAAGGCAACCGCTACCTCAGCAGTATTATTGATACTGAGGAATACGGCAAATTCAGTATGGATATTTTCTTCGACCAACCCGTTGATAACATCTTGGCTTGGGAACGGATGAATGCGGACAATAGTTTAATGGATGTTATTGCCTTAGATTCAGTTGGGAATGTCATTGGTAACTTGCTGACTTTAGGTCAAGGAGCCTTTGGCTGGACGGAAGCTGGATATAGTTTGGATACCACAGAAATTGGCGGCGCTCAAAAAGTTGGGTCTGTAGGCCTGAGTCTGGCTGACCTAGGAGTGGGTGGTAAGTCCATTGCCGGACTGCGAGTGTCCAGTCGGGGTGCTGGTTATTTTGGCCCAGACTGGAAAATTGTGGGAACCCAAGCGGCTGTTTCCTGAACCCGCGACTGTTTTAGGATTAGGTTTAGTGGGTGCTGCTTTAGCTGTGTCTCGCCGTAAAAAAGCTCAATAAGACCTATCTGTTGAATTAGTTAATATTAGACATCTATAAATTAACCGCCGCCCCATGAAATGAAAACATGATGGGGGGCGGTTTGATTTTATAGGTGTAGCCGTCGCACGACTCACGGTAATAGAATTAATAGATGAATAAAAAATGATAATATTGTCCAAATAACTTCAGTACCCCAAGGCGACGGTGGGTTAAAATGAAGGCTTGATAAATTAGTATCAAAAGTTACAGTTAACCGTTCTCTAAAAATCTTATATCTCAATTACCTTAAAAAAAATAGGGGCAAAAGGCTGTGCGATTTCAATCTTACGATCCGGGTGAATTCTACGATGAACTGTTTGTGGCAAAGGGACAACCTCGTTCCTATGCAGCCCAATTAATAGATCGAATTAATTCTTTATCCCCAGGGGATTTAGAAATTCGACAGGAAGCGGCTAAAACAGCAATGATGAAATTGGGAGCAACTTTTAACGTTTATAATGATAGTCAAGGCACAGAAAGAATATTACCCTTTGACTTAATTCCTAGAATTGTTTCTGCTTCAGAGTGGGTTCATTTAGAACGAGGATTAAAGCAACGTATTCATGTATTAAATTTATTTATTAATGATATCTATGGAGAGCAAAAAATTGTTAAAGATGGAATTATTCCCGAAGAATTAATCTTATCTTCTAAAGGATTTCTTAAACCCTGTATGGGATTAAAACCCCCCCAGGGAATTTGGTGTCATATTACTGGGACAGATTTAGTAAGAGATCGAGAGGGAAAATGGTACGTTCTCGAAGATAATTTACGCTGTCCCTCGGGGGTTTCCTATGTTTTAGAAAATCGCCGGGTGATGAAAAGCACATTTCCCCAACTTTTTGCTAAATTAGGGATTCAACCCGTTGATGAATACCCCAGTCATTTATTAGATACTTTGCTGAATTTAGTCGGAGATCATATTAATAATCCGACGGTAGTTGTTTTAACTCCGGGGATGTATAATTCTGCCTACTTTGAACATTCCTTTTTAGCCCAACAAATGGGGGTAGAATTGGTCGAAGGACGGGATTTAGTGGTGAGTGATGGCTATGTACAAATGCGAACCACAAAGGGATTAAAACGGGTGGATGTGATTTATCGTCGAATTGATGATACTTTTATTGATCCGTTAGTATTTAATCCCGAATCAATGTTAGGAGTTCCTGGGTTAACGGAAGTCTATCGCAATGGTCGAGTTGCTCTGGCGAATGCTTTGGGAACCGGAATTGCGGATGATAAAGTGATTTATGCTTATGTTCCCCAAATGATTCAATATTATTTAGGAGAAGAACAAATTTTATCCAATGTTCCGACCTATTTATGTTGGGAACCCAAACAACTAGAATATGTGCTAAATCATCTGGATCAATTAGTCGTTAAAGCGGCGAATGAAGCGGGGGGATATGGGATGTTAGTTGGAACCCAATCTACTGAAGTAGAACGTCAAGAATTTGCTGAAAAAATCAAGGCGAATCCCCGAAATTATATTGCACAACCGACATTATCTTTATCTCGGGTTCCTACCTTACTCGGAGATACTTTTGAAGGGTGTCACGTTGATTTAAGACCCTATATTTTATATGGTGAAGATATCTATATTCATCCGGGGGGATTAACTAGGGTGGCGATGAAAAAAGGATCATTAGTTGTTAATTCTTCTCAAGGAGGAGGGAGTAAGGATACTTGGGTTTTATGTGAATAAATCTGGATCACGGATTTAAGAGGATTTCACGGATTTCACGGATTTTAATCTGTGTTATAGCAGGGAACAGGGAACACCGCAGGAAAAGATGGGTGTACGGTGCACGGTTTTAGCATCAGTCTATTTCCTAACACCCCAGGCGCGACTGATATAATCTGTGTTAATCTGCGTAATCCTCTTAAATCTGTGATCGGATTTCACGGATTTCACGGATTTTTTTTGGTGCGGATTCATCATATTCAACGGTAAACCGTTAACAATTTTTAATATGTTAAGTCGTGTTGCAGATTCTATTTATTGGTTAAATCGTTATGTAGAACGGGCGGAAAATATTGCTCGTTTTATTGACGTTAATCAAAATTTGTTATTAGATTCTCCCTCTGGTGTTCAACAACAGTGGAAACCAATTGTTGTGACGACGGGAGATTTAGAACTATTTAAAGAACGCTATGGAGAAGCGACGGCGGAAAATGTGATTCGTTTTTTGACGTTTGATAGTAATTATCCCAGTTCTATTTTATCTTGTGTGCGGGCAGCCCGGGAAAATGCTCGTTCAGTTCGAGAAATTATTTCCTCGGAAATGTGGGAACAGGTGAATGAATTTTATATGATGGTTAGAGATGCGGCTTTGGGAGATGGTTCCTCTCAACTCTCGGATTTCTTCTATCAAGTGAAAATGCGCGGACACCTGTTTGCGGGGGTGATGGACGCTACGATGTCCCATAATGAAGGGTGGCATTTTGGCAATATGGGGAGATTATTAGAACGGGCGGATAAAACCTCCCGAATTTTAGATGTCAAGTATTATATTTTGTTACCTTCGGTACAGGATGTGGGAACAACTATTGATGAAATTCAGTGGATTGCCTTGTTAAAATCTGCTAGTGCTTATGAAATGTATCGGAAACACAAACAACACCGAATTACACCCTCTCGAGTGGTGGAATTTTTAATCTTAGATCGAGAGTTTCCCCGTTCAATTGAATATTGTTTGTTACAGGCGGAGCGATCGCTGCAATGTATTACCGGAAACTAGCCCCGGAACTTGGCAAAATCCCGCCGAACGGGAGTTGGGACGGTTGCGTTCTGAACTCGATTATCTGACTATTGAAGAAATTATGCAAACCGGAATTCATGAATTTTTAGATGATTTACAAAATCGGATGAATCATGTCGGTGAGCGAATTTATGAGGCCTTTTTTGCCCTGCAACCGGTGGTTAGTCCCCTTGTCCAGACTCAAACTCAAGTCAGTTCCTGATCGATTCTATTTGGTGATTTGGCTCTCCTGCAACCCCCAAGACCTCCAAATCTTCGGTTTCCATGGCCGTTAACCGACTTTGGAAGACATCACCCCGATTCAAGGGACATCCGAGATCCAATTGACCGTGGTGATTGTCTGGGGTGACAACTTTTAAGATTCGTGAGTTGCCATGACCGGGCGTGGTAAAATGTGTAAAAATTCGCCCACATAATTTTTCCCAGAGGTATATTAATTCATGGAAGCAACACTGCTGTTAGCAAAGCTACCCGAAGCTTACTCTATTTTTAGCCCGGTTGTTGACATTCTGCCCGTTATCCCCGTATTTTTCCTATTGTTGGCTTTCGTTTGGCAAGCCTCCGTGGGATTCAAATAAGAAAACAAGTTTAAGCTATCAGCGTCCAGTTAGAAAATTATGGGGTTTTCTCAACCCGATCTAGGGTTTAACCTCCCAATCTTTTTAACTTTACGCTGATAGCCTTTTCCTATTAATATTATTTTTTTCCACCAATTGTTTTTTGGAAAGCCGGTCTTTCGTTTAACCGTTGAATATATTCTAATACCGCCGGATAGGGGCTTAAATCCAACTGCAACATCAGGGGAATATAGGCTAAAATCGAGCCGACTGCAATATCAGCTACGGTCAATTCATCACCCATTAAAAAGGGTTGTTGACTCAGAATTTTATTTAAAGGATTGAGTAAACGGGGGGTTTCTTTTTCCCGATTCGCTTCTATAAAAATCCCCGTTCCCAAGGTAGCATTACCAAATAATACCCATTGTGTAATGATAGCTCGTTCTTCAACAGAATCGGGTAGTTTTCCATGTTTTTCGGCTAAATATAATAGAATCGCGCCGGACTCCCACAGTTGAAAATCATCTTCCACAATAGCTGGAACTTTACCAATCGGATTAATTGATAAAAATTCAGGTTGCAGGTGTTCTCCCGCCGCCATATCTAATAAAATAAACTCGTAGGGAACCCCAATTTCCTCTAAATACCATTGAACAATTGAGGCCCGACTGCGACCGCCACCATATAGTTTTAACATGGATCTTTATCCTTTTTTAAGATGAGAACTTACTCGAAAAGTGTATCATAAAATTAGAAAGACAAATTGCGTTATTAAGTCAGACTAATGATCCCGCCCTAGTTTTAACTCAAATCTCCCAAATAACTGAACAAATTGCAGATCGGCAAGTTCAAAGTAATTTAATGGCTGCATCTGCAATTCTCGCCGGATTGGTGTTAGAACCAGAAGTCATTCAACGGATTATCAGGAGTGATATTATGCAAGAATCTACCATGTATCAAGAAATTTTACGACAAGGGAAAGAACAGGGTCGTGCTGAAGGTCGTGCCCAAGCCTTAAAACAAGTGGCAATTCTATTACTCAAAATGGGCATGAGTTTAGAACAAATTGCCGAAACAACAAAATTAACCGTTTCCCCAAATTCAAGCCTTAGAAAAAAGCCAAGAACAGGACAATCAAAATAATTAAAAAAAATGGGAGGCAATTTCGGTAAAAATCAAGCTAATACCAAGGGATTTTGCCCCCATTGAAATCTCTTAAATAGAATTATAGAACTTGGTGGGTATAAGCGTGTTGTTTGACATTATCTTCATTCCGAATCATCCGTTCAGAATTTAAAACCCGTTTTCGTTCTAAGGAGTAGTTAAATTCTTTAAAACTGGTTCCTAAAGGAATATGCAGTTTAGCTTGGGGTCGATTCTTGTAAGTGCGAGTGGCGGCGATCGCCCGATCGCTAAAATTCTCGCAAAAATGGGCATCTGTTGTTAATTCCGGGGGAATTTTAGCCTCTGCATCCGTTAAAATAGAACCTAATGTCACCGCCAAAGCCACTTCGTAGGAAGTCGGAACCCCTTTCAGAATTGCCTCTAAAGCCGCTGAGGGAATGGGTTCAACCACTTTCACTTGATGAACTTCCCCATCTTCTTTAATAAAACAGGTCGCTAAACCAATGACGACATAATCATCGGTGGAGACATCGGGGGCGTTAGGATAAGCTGTTGCAGTTGTCATAAAAATCAAAAAGTTCAGAATTCCAAGAATCATTCGCTGGTTGCATTGTACCAAGTTCCGATCTTCCCCATCTGACTCGAATTAGACTCCGAAAGTGTCTAAACCCTTGCCTAAGTTTAACAACAGGGATATTGTTAAAGTCACGGTGCTTCACATTTTGCTAAGATATTTAACCAAACTTTATCAAAACTCCTCTGGGATTTTCCGTTGGACTTGAGCAATGGCCACCGTTACCGCCTGTCCGATCTGAGGTGTTGATACCCGATAAATTTGCTTAGAAACCAGTAGGGTTTTAACTCCGGCGGCTTGTAAGGCGGCGGCTTCGGCCACACTTGGTGTTCCCACAGCCTTCGTGACCCCCGCCGAGGGGTTAGGAACCTGCACAGCCCGCAATATTTCCGAGGAGAAGGTGCGTAATGGCCAATCTTTGGCTTGGCACAATTCCACTAACCCGGGTTTCATTGCCTTTCTGATCTAAAGTGGCAATACCGGCGATCGCATTTTCCCCTAAATTATACCGTTGTAAAACCTGCTGAATTGCCGTTTCAATTAGACTTCTCGGGGTTAACCGTCCACAACCGACACCGACCCATAACACCTTGGGGAACCACTGGCTTTCAGGAGTATCAAATCTTACCATCTTTTGCCATTGAAAAAAACTCATCGAGTAACAGTAATAGATTAAGATAGAGAAATTGTTTCTTTAATGATCATCAATGGGAAAAACCCCTATTTATAGAATTATCGGGTATTGAGGCATCGTTAAACCGACTCAAACTTGTGAATCATTTGTCAATTTTTATTTTAGGTAAAAAGGCGGAGCATCTATAATGGATCAGAGAACAGAACTATTATTAAAACTCGATATTCTGAAAGAATTTTATACAGAAGAAATCGAAACCATTAGCGAATATTTTTCGATTCATAAGTTCTTTGATTTACAAGCGATTATGCCCCAAACAGGTCAGAATCCCTCCTTTGGGATTATTTTATCTGGGGAAGTTAGCATCGGTGATGACCAGATAGAAAATTCCAGTCGGACTAAAGGGGATATCTTGGGGGAAATGGCATTTGTTCATGGTTTGCGATCGGAATTTATTGCCGCTAGTGATGGGGCGATCGCGATTATGACCTTTGATGATATTGAGAAATTAAAACTCAAACAACCCTATTTAGCGGTTAAATTGGTTAATTTTGTTACCCGTAATCTGATTAATGATTTACGGAAAAATGACAGAAAAGACAATACAGAAATCCTGGTATTATTAGCTGATGATCATTTATTTTCAGATTTAATTAATTTAATCAAGGATCATCTTCATATTATCAATAACTTTTCCATTGTCACCTGCGAAAAATTAAAAACCACCCTAGAAACAAGCACAAATTTAACTATTAGTCAAGTAATTGAACCCCAGAGTTTGATTTTGGGTGAAACCGCCATTGGTTATCAAATTTTGTTAGATCAAGTTAAAGCCATTGTCTATTTACGAGATCCGATAAAACTCGAATCTAACCCCGCCTCTATTGAAGCCCTATCGCGGTTATGTGACTTACAACAGGTTTTATTTGCAACTAATTTATTAACCGCAAATGCTATTTTTCAGTATTTAGAATAAAACCCATAATGCTCAGGAGATAATCCCATGAATCAACGAGTTTTAATCCTAGGAGGCAGAGGACGAATTGGCGATAGTGTTGCCGAAGATCTCGCCCAACATACCGCCGCCGAGATCACCATTACCGGAAGGAAATTGACGGATAATAGGGCGATAAATCCCCGATTTAAACAGTTAGAATTAGATTTAGCAGATGAAAAAAAATTAGAAACGGCGATCGCCAATTCCGACTTAGTTATTCACTGTGCTGGGCCGTTTCAATATCGAGATTTAGGAGTTTTAAAAACCTGTATTCAACATCATATTAACTATATTGATGTGAGTGATAATCGAGACTTTACCCGCCGGATTTTTGAGCATTCTGAAGTGGCAAAAAATGCCGGAGTTACCGCTATTATTAATACGGGTATTTTCCCGGGTATTTCTAATAGTATGGTGCGCCAGGGTGTGGAACAATTTGATCAGGTGGAAAAAATCCACCTAAGTTATGTAGTTGGCGGGTCTGGGGGGGCTGGAATTACCGTGATGAGAACCACCTTTCTCGGGCTACAATCTCCGTTTCAAGTGTGGATAAACGGACAATGGCAAACCATTAAACCCTACAGCGAACGGGAAACCATTGAATTTCCGATTCCCTACGGAAAAACCGGAGTTTATTGGTTTGATATGCCAGAATGTTTCACTTTAGTAGACTCTTTTCCCGTTAAAACTGTGATTACCAAATTTGGCACTATTCCCGATTTTTATAATTATTTAACTTGGAGTGTTGCCCATTGGTGGCCAGAAAGTTGGCTGCAAAATCCCGCCGTGATTGAGTTTTTATCCCAGGTAAGTTATCGGATGACCAATGTAACCGATATTTGGGGTGGTATCGGGGTAGCTGTTTCGTTCCTGTGTGACCGGAATTAAACAGGGAAAAACCGTTGATTTTTGTTCTACAATTGTTCATAAAAATACTGCTAAAATTGCCGGAATTGGTACGGGAACGATTGCGGAACTTTGCTTAAACGGTGAACTGCAAAAGCCCGGAGTTTGGCCAGTAGAACAGATACTTTCAACCTACCTATTTGAAGCCGCTCTGAATCAACGTGGCGTTAATATTCAAACCAATTTTAGTTAGAAATTAAACAGATTAGCGCAAAAATGGAGGGCGTTTGGTATCCGTATCGGTTTTATTTTTAGCCGACTCAGCCAGGAAACGTTTTAAGGCTTTTTCACGGTTTTTCATAAACGCCCCCCAAAACCCGGGTTGAAACTCATCCATCGTTTTCGCTAAAGCCCAAACATCAATGGCTAGGATGTTGTACATTCGTTCATCTTCGCACTTGAGGGTATTAATCTGTTCTAGGAGCTTGCGTTTTATACCAGAAATCGATTGATCTTCGTCGTTGGTGTTCATATTAAACGTTTCATCAGAAAAATGGGTTTGAAACCCCGTCCTTCTAGGACGGCTTTATATGGAATTGATAGTTTCACAATTAGCAAGCTAAAATGTGAGACATGGAAAAAGCTCACCGCTACCAATTTTACCCAACACCCGAACAGGAGTCGCTATGGCGACGGACTTTGGGGTGTGTAAGATTGGTTTACAACAAGCCCCTCAATGAAATAACTCAAGGGTGGTAAGCAAGACAGCAGAGGGTTGGATATAACCAAACCTCTACACAGAGTAAATCTGTTAAGGCTTCTGCTATGAAACAGAAACCTAAGTTGTGAAGCTTAGGAATCCCCATCGCGTTACTCGCGCAGAGGATGTCAAAAAATGGCGTAGCAGCTTAGAATCAACAGAGTGAGTTCTAGCAGAATACTTTTGATTAATATGTTACGTCAAACTTCTTTGGGCGCCCTAGGTTTAGTGGTGGGTGGAATCTTAACTGTAGTGGGTTTTGCTGCCTATTTTGCGGATAATGCCACCTTGAACTTAGCTGGATTTTTCTATGGAATTCCCGTATTGTTAGGAGGGTTAGCCCTGAAAGCGGCAGAACTCAAACCCATCCCATTTACTCAAGCGACATCCTCTGAGGTCTTAGCTCGCCGAGAAACAGCAGGCTACAGACACCCAAAATCAAGTCCGCAAGGATGTCACCCGGTATCGCTATGGCCAAGAAGCCCATTTATCCGATGTCCTAGAACGTCTGGGACTTAGCCCCAACCGTGAAGAACGTCCCCTCCTCCAGGGTATTCGAGAAACCCTGATTAATGATTCCTATTCTTTGATTTTAGAGTTCGATTCTCCCTTTATGTCTTTGGACAATTGGCAAAAAAAACAAGACAAAATTGCTAAGTTTTTTGGCCCTAATTTACAGGTTCAAATTACCCAACCCCGAGAAGAACAGATTGATGTTGCCTTAATTTCAGAGCCAACTTAGTTTGGTTCTTTAGTAGATAGTATGCTGAAGTAATACCAAACCCCATAACCCTAGTTTTCCAGGTGCACTGTTCCTCGACAACTGGGTTTTATGGTAGTTCACCTCCTCCTATATAATGGAAAATGTTTCAATTTATACTAAAATGAGCAAAGGTTTTAGATACATCAAAAAGTTCAATATTTGGGGGAAAAGAAACTTTTATAAAACCAGACTCCTTGCCATCGGAATTTTGGCTGTTAACCTTCCCTTAATCTTTTATATACTTTATCTAATCTTTTCTGCTCAGTCCTTTTTGAGTGGGGATATTTTGACTATTATTTTTATCGGTACAATCGCAGGTGTTTTTTTATTATACCGATATATTAACTCGATTAAACAGTCTATATTATTAGTAACAAAATCCCTGGATTTGTATTCTAATCAAGGAGAAATTCCAGAATTTACTCCGAGCCACTATTGGGAAATTAACCAACTCTACAAAGCGATTAAATTTGCCATTCAAAGTAGTGAACAAAATATTTTTGACCTAGAAAATATTATTCTATCTCATCAAGAAGAATCCCTACAAATTGTTCTGGGACGAGAAACCGCAGAAACCCATCTTCGCCAATGTTTAAGTATAGCAAACCGTCACCATTTATCCCTGTGTGTTGCTCTAATTAGTGTCGAAGACAGCACGTCAACTGAAAACTCAGATTTCTTAGCAACCCCATCCCCCCAAATTATTAATTTAATGCAGGAATTAAAACAAATTTTGCGCGAAAGTGATTGGGTTGCCAACTGGAAAAAGGATGAATTTTTACTCGCTATTTTTTCAGAATTACCCGGAACAAAAATAGCACTCAACCGAATTTTAGATCGTTTGGTGAACCAAGAAGAATCCTTTGAAAATAATAGTTCTACCCAGTGTTCTATCTATATCGGATATACAAAAGCCCAACCCAATGAACACTATCGCGCCTGCATTGATCGCATAAATCAAGCCCTACAACAAGCTAAAAACACAGGAGAACGTTGTGTTTATTTTTGAGGGAATAGGGGTAATTACAAATTACGAATTACGAATTACGAATTACGAATTACGGATGGGTAATGGGTAATGGGTAATGGGTAATGGGTAAGAGTTGACCTCCCCTGCTCCCCCTGCTCCCCCTGCTCCCCCTGCTCCCCCTGCTCCCCCTGCTCCTCTGTTAACTCTTAACTTCCGTCATTTCAATAACGCGGTCATCTAAATCTTTCACTAAAAAATTTAACGGTCTTTCGCTGCGAATTTTATGTTTTACGCCGCGCAATTGTACCCGCATTAAAATTTGTTCTAAACAGTCTTTATCAAAACAAACATGACGTTTCTTGATCTTTTGAACCATAACTAGCTCCACTAATAATATGTAACTGAGTGTTTTTCATCAGTTGATACCATAATCCCTCCGTGCCCTGCATTTTAGAGGTTACAGTATTCCCCGCAGGAGCAGAAAGATAAAGGGGATCAATTCCAGCCCCTAAAGTTTGTTCATAGTTATAGTAATAATGTAAAGGTACATCTGCCACGGATAGTCCTAATAAACCTTCATAAAAATCCCGGGCTACATTCAAATCAGAAACCATAATCGTGTGAACTTTCGGCGCACTGGTGAGAAACATCCACATAGCAACGGCATAGGCCGCCAGTAACATCACCATCACTCCCTGAGTCGAAAAAATCCCATCAAAAACCGGAAATTCAGGGAAAAACGCACTTAACGGTAAAAAATGAAATGAAAAATTCATAAAATTAACGGCTATCAGCATAAATAAATTCAGAGGTAGGAAACCAATAATCGCCACCATCCCAAAGGCTGAGATGATCTGCTAGTGATCATGTTAACAAAAAGTTTCAGCAACTCCTGTACAATCATATTTTTTTAGTCCAGACGTTGCAGCTTAACGATGACCAATCAAATTGATGTGTTTGTATACGGTACGCTCAAGCCAGGGGAATGTAACTATCAACGCTATTGTCAGGGGCGAGTTATAGCCAGTCGTCCGGCCCTGGCCTCGGGAAAACTCTATGCCCTATCTTTAGGTTATCCGGGGATGGTAGCTGGGGATGGTATCGTGCAGGGGGTGATTTTATCCTTTGCAGACCCTCATATTTTTTTAGATTTAGATCAATTAGAAGATTACCAACCCCATCGCCCGACTGAAGAAAACGAATATCAGCGACAACAAATTTCGGTCTTTGATCTCAACCATCAACCCTTGGGTCTAGTTTGGGCCTATCTGATGGAGATGACCAAAGTTCATTTCTATTCAGGGGTTTTAATTTCTGATGGGTGTTGGAAAAATCAATATTAGGCTTAAAATCAACCCCAAGGACATTGTATTTCAGTTTCCCTGGGGTGATATTGTTTTAATTAATAGGTCTTGAAACTGGAGCTTTAGGAATCGGAATAATCGGTTGATCCACGCTAATACTAACCGCATTCGGAGTAATAATCGGGATCAGTGGTTCATTCAAGGCAATTTGTAAAGGTTCCGAATTGTTCAGGGTTTCAGACTGGGCAAAGAGCGGAAAACGGCCGGAATTGCCTGAAATTGTGCCAGAAAAAGCCATGACCAATAAAGCAGCGATCGCAGTTCCTCCCCAGGTCGCCATCCTACGGGTTCTCCGATTTAACCGTTGGAAAACGCGGGTGGTCAGTTGTTGCGCCGAGATACCAGAAGTAGGGACAGGAGCGTTTTGTAGGCGAGAACGCAGTTGTAGTAATTGTAGATAGGTGGCTTTAATCTGGGGATCTGTATCCAGCCAAAGCTGAACCTGACGGCGTTCTGTCACCGTCGCCTCATTGTCCAGGTAAGCACTGAGCAATTGGATTACAGGGTCAATACCCGAGTGTTCCTCAGATAGATGTTCCCCGATGGTTAAGTGAATTTGTGGTGCTGGCTCAAAATTATGCTTCATCGGAACACCCCCGTTGACCAAACATCAAATCAGACATGAGAAATTGGGGTTTAACCTATAGAACTATTATATCGGTATTGATCAGCAATTGCACCCCCTCCACTGGCAATTATTTAGGGATTGAGATACATTTGTAAGTCACTTTGTAAGCGTTGACGCGCTCTGGCGATTCTCGATTTCACGGTTTCCCAGGGAAACTCCGGTGATTTCGGCAATTTCTTCATAAGCTAATCCTTCAATTTCGCGTAAAACAATAGTAGTGCGGAACACTTCGGGTAAATCGGCGATCGCTTCATGAAGATGACCATAGAATTCACGGGTTGCCATATCTTCATCCGGGCCGGGGCCATCGGCGGCGATTTCCCAATCCATTTCCCCATCTTCTATATTGCGAGGGGCATCTAAAGACAGAGGGGGCTTGACCCGTTTGCGCTTACGGAGTTCATCGTAAAATAAATTAGTGGCAATTCGACTTAACCAGCCCCGAAATTTCACTGGCTCTTGTAGACGTTGAATATTGCGATAGACCCGAATCCAGATTTCTTGAGCAAGGTCGGCTCGATCCTGCCAGTCTGGGGCGAGGTGGTAGAGAATCTTATCAACATGGGACTGATACCGACGCAGCAGTTCTGTAAAGGCTGCTTTATCTGGACAGACTCCCTCTTGACACCGCAGGACTAAATCGGTATTGGGGAGTTGTTCAAGGGGAAGTTGCTCTAGGGGAACAGAGACTCCAGCCTTAGACCAGGAGATAGGGATAGATTGGCTCATGGGTGGAACTTGGTTGATGAAAGATTCCGTTAGTGGTTGACGCGACCCGGATTGAGAGTGTTCCTGGGTTCAAACTTGTTAGTTAGGATACCAGGGGTAGAGATAAGTTTTTGCACTTAACGGGTGTTTTTCCCTTATATTAGTGGAAGTTTTGCCCTTTGTCATGAAAAATTTCTCATCAAATCCGGGGTTTCGTTGTATGAAAGGATACGTTTGCTGGGATTGAGTTTCGGGAAAATTGGAAATCAGAAAAAGGGCGGGTTGATAAAATTTATCTGTGGGAGACAGAAGTTATTTGAGAATTCGCCCCTAGATGAATCTTGTCTCGTTAATCCTAGGGGATATTTAAACTTGGGTATTTTTCTAATTCTCATCTTTTTTATATGAGCAAATACTGCTTAATTAGAGGTGATAACCAGAAACTATCCTCGATTTTTTCTACTAAACAACGCCGTTGTAAAGATTGTAAGACGTTAACTAATTCTAAGTTGAAATTCGGTTGTTTGTCTATTAATTTTGACAGTTTTAGGGGTTGAGTTTCCCTAGCCAGTATGGACAATATTTGTTTTTCTCTATCGGATAGGCGATCGCACTGTTGCCGTAAAATATCTTTAACATCTTCGGGTAATAAGATGGTATCATTTTGTAATAAATCAGTAACATTGACTCCTAATTCTTGAATCATAGTTGCCACACTTTTTAACCATAAAGGGTTGCCTTGGTAACGATGAATAAGTATTGAGTAGTCGATTTCTGATAACCCGTAATCTCTGAGTATTTCCCCGGCGGCTGCGATATCTAAACCATTGATTTGTAAGGTACGAATAGGATTATTTTGGCTTTCAATTTGAGAGATTTCTCTGGGTTGTTCCCAACCGATTAAAAGAAAGCAACTTTGATGGGATAATTTTTCTATCTGTTTAAAAAAATGGCGATATTCTTCATATTCTGGTTTATACTTTCCTGCCAATTCGCCACTACTGAAAAGATTGTGAACATCATCTAATATGATTAAACAGCGATGCTTTTGTAAATATTTAATTAGGGATAAGGGTTTCGGTTTAGTTGTAGGGGAGTCTAGTTTTTCTGACTGGGAGAAAAGCTGAATTAGTTCCTGTTGAAATTCGTCTAGGGTGTGGGATACGTTTATAGTGCGCCAAATTATATAATCAAATTGATTTTTTATTTGTTGTACGAGTTGTACTGCTAGGGATGTTTTCCCAATACCGCTAATACCCGTAATAGCAATCAGGCGACATTGTTCTTGTAAAATCCAGGTGGTCAGGGTTTCTAGTTTCAGGAGTGCGATCGTAAAAAGCACCCAAATCAGGCATCTCGCTTAAATCTTGATGCGATATTTCAGGTTGTTTTGTGTTAGATGTTTCTTGATTTGGTGGGGGTGAGTTGGGTGTGTTTGGTGGGTGTCTTCCTTCTCCACAAATGTTGAAAGTACCGCTCACTACAACGTCTTGTCCAAAGTTTACAACACTAGCGTTTTGTAACCTCTCTATTGCCGATCTAAAATTCTTTTTATTGATATTTTCCCCTAATTCTTCTGAAAGTAATTGCCATAATTGTGAACCAACTTGCCTAACATAATTTTCGTTACAGTGAATCTCCTCGGCAATTTTGATATATTTATCACCTTGTATGGTTCCTCGCAGAATTGACTCTTGTAAGTTATCGAGGTGCTTCCCCGTCTTGGCAAACACCATCTCGTCAGCCATTTTTAACACTTCCTTAAGATTCATACAGTATCGTGGATGCCGTGATTTTCCGTATTATACCTAACATTTTCTAACATAGTCGAGCATTTTCTAACATTTTTTGCACAAGGCGATTTGGAGTAGCTAACAAAATTGCTAACAAAATTGAGCATTATGGGGGTGTAATAAGCTATTGTTTTTTAATCTAAGTATGGAATAATTATTTAACAATAAATTTTTAGGATCAAGTATGGAACCTATTCTCAAGGCACAGTTCAATAACTTTAAAAAGAAATTTGAAATAGATACTATCGATACATCTCCTGAAAAAGAACAGTTGAAAGACGCTTCTGCATTTGAAAAATTTGTGAATTACGTCTTGTTTAGTCGAGACTATCCTGGAATTTTTACAGGAGATACAGAATTACTAGATTTCATCTGTGTTGGTGGAAGTAACGATACAGGTATAGATGGAATAGGAATCAAAGTTAACGATAGATTAGTCAGAAACATTGATGAAGTAACTGAGATAGCCCAAGGAAATAAAAAGATAAATGTTGAGTTTGTCTTCATTCAGTCAAAAATGCGACCTAAATTTGACAAAACAGAGTTGAATACATTTGGGACAGGGGTAAAAGTATTTTTTTCAGATCGTTATCTACCTGAGAATACCCGAATTAGGGAATTTCGCGAGATCAAGGATTTCATCTATTCAGATGAGAAAGTAATCTCAAAATTGGAGAAAAACCCAAGCCTTGTTCTTTATTACGTCGGCACTGGAGCAGAAACCAACAGACGAAAACTTCTTAGGTAATCAAAATTTGCTTACAAAAGAACTTACAAAGGTAGGATACTTTGAAAGAGTTGAGGTACAAGTTGTTGATGGAAAGAAGTTAATAAAATTCTGTCGAGAGTTGGAAAACAAGTTTGAAGTTCAAATGAACATCATCGACATTTTTCCATTGATTGTAGATAACCAAACTGATGTTAAAAAAGCATATGCGTTTACCTGTAATGCTTTAGAATTTTTGAAAATTCTAAAAAAAGAAGATGGTTCATTGCGTCGATCTCTATTTAATGACAATGTTCGTGACTACTTAGGAGACAATAAAACTGTCAATAGTGAAATCGAAAATACAATAACAGAAAGTCCTGAAATGTTTCTGCTTTGCAACAATGGAATTACGATAGTATGCACTGATTTTGAACAGGTTAAGGATAAGTTAGTAAAAATTGAAAATCCTCAAATTGTCAACGGTTGTCAAACCAGTAACTCTCTGTTTAACCAAAGAGACAGCTTAAATACTCAAAGGGTCAAACTTCTTGTCAGACTTATATCTACAGAAAGTCCTGGTATATCAAACAAAATTGTCAGAGGAACTAACAAACAAAATCAGGTTCTGGAAGAAGCTTTTGAGACAACTCGCTCTTTTCATCAGGACACCTTAGAACCTTTCTTTCTTTCGTTTGAAAATGATGTAAAAATCTATTATGAAAGACGTTCTAAACAATATAATGCCGATCCATCTATTAAAAAAAATCAAATTGTAAATTTGAAAATACTGACCCAAACATTTGTTAGTATTTTTCTTGAGGCTCCTCATGATGGACACAGACACGAATCCACACTTCTCGGAAAATATGCGGGACAAAAAGAGCCAAGGAAAATTTTTGTAGAAGATCATAATCCCTATCCTTATTATATTTGCGCTCTGATTTGGTATATGTTTGAAAAACATAAAGAGAAAATTGACAAGTATAAAACGTACAAATCTCATCTTTATTTAATATTTAAGATTAGTGTAGGAGAATTCTCACCAAAACTCACAGATTCAAAAAAGATGAATGGGTATTGTGATAAGATTCTTCAGATTTTGAAAGAAGACCAATTTGCAGAAAGATTAAAACAAGTATTGAGTATTTTTGATGCCACAGAAAATTTATGGGTCAGAGACGGAAAAAGTCCTTACGGCATTAAGGATAACAAGGACTTCACTGACTTGCTACTCAAGCAGACTCGTGAATATTTTATTCAAGGTCAAGTTTTAGCAGATGAGGTAGATGACAAAGTAATTCATCAAGGAAACTGTTCTCAGAATTATATGTAAACAAGACTATTGGTTTGGTTTCATCAAACTGGGAAATCAGTATGAAGACAATGCGTACTTTGATAGTCGTGATTATCAAGGAGATATAAAAGATTTATCTCCCAATACTCCAGTTCAGTTTGAGATAGGAAAGAACGATAAAGGTTATTTTGCTATCAATGTTCAACTAATTAATTGATTCAATAGCAAACAGACCTTGCATAAATAGCGATCGCCCCTCCAAAAGAAAGCGCGATCGCAAATGCGTTGAAGATTAAAAACCCGATTTCGTGAAAGTTATCGGGTTTTTAGGGCATACCTCAATCGCAAACCCCTTAGATGTCTAAATCAGTTAAATTTAAGCGAGGGGCGTGGGTTTCGATGAACTCCCGACGGGGGGCCACCCGATCGCCCATTAATATGGTAAAAATCCGATCAGCTTCGGCGGCATCTTCCACTTCCACCTGTTTAATCATCCGAGTATCGGGGTTCATAGTGGTTGTCCAAAGTTGTTCGGGCATCATTTCTCCTAACCCTTTAAACCGTTGAATATTGTAGTTGGCATTGGCGGGTAAACTTCTCAAATACTCCTGCAATTCTTGCTCATTGTAACAGTATTGATAGTTGCGTCCCCGTTCTACTTTGTACAGGGGAGGACAGGCAATATAAATATAGCCTTGATCCACTAATTCCCGTTGATAACGATAGAAAAAGGTGAGTAATAAAGTTCGGATGTGGGCTCCATCAACGTCCGCGTCAGTGTTATGACAGCAGAGTCCCCCAGTACCACAAACAAAGTTTTCATCCCCATCAACGGAGAAGTCATAAACATACTCTCCGACTAATTCAATCTCCTCTGCTTTGACAACTTTTAATCCCATTAAATCTTCACTAATGGGTAAATAATCCATCGGTTTTTGAGTCGGAAGTTGTAAATAGGTGTTGAGTTTTTCCGCCCCTAAATGACGTTGCCAAATTAAACGACAACTTTCGAGTTGTTGTTTACCACAAAGGGTCAGGGTATAGTAAGGATAACGGGTTTGAATTGGGGCTGTGTCATTCAATTGAGGTTGATGTTCACTGGTACTCGCAATTAATCCCAATTGTCCGAATAAATAGAGTAATCCATTCTTAATTGAATTGGAGTTAGTTGTCCAAGAAATATTCGCCCCACTGGTTGTACCATCCCCTAAAAAATATCCCTCTAAAAAGGCAAGTTGTAAAGGTTTCTGTCACCGAGAAAACCAGATCGGGAATTTGTTTTTCATGGGATTTTTTTCCTAATCCCCAAGCCTGTAAAAGTCGGGCAGCCGCTACACTATGAAAGTATAGTTTAATCCCCTGACTTTCGGGATCATTATAGCGGCGGGGCGTTTCCCCAAATACCTCTTGAATGGCTGTAATTAACTCAGGAATAAATCGCTCATCTTTCGTGCCTAAATTCAGGCTAACTTGATGTTTTGATAGGGTTCCTTCCGCCACATACCAACCCAAAAACCACATCAATTCTGAAGTAATGGGTAAATAGCGATCAAAGGCTTTATTATGATGGGCTTGAGGAACAATTTTTAGGTTATCCCCCAACTCAATTAACTCGCTGGGTGTGAAATATTCAATGGGTTTGTAGTTACTAACTTCTCGCCAACGGGCGTTTTTACTGGTGTCATCTTGAGTCAGGAGTTGATCAATTTTAGAGGGTAGGGTTTGGTAAACAATATTTTCGTTACCTCCAATTGTCTCTAAATAATCTAAGAAGTCAGACAAAATTGGCCGATTAATTCCCCGTTCCCAGTGACTAATAGTAATGGGTTGTTTGACTCCAATGGCAGTTGCCAATTGTTTTTGAGTCATGCCTAATGCTTGACGTTGGGCAATTAATTGTTGCCATCCTTCGGCATCTAATTCAACCCGGGTTTCACTGAATAATTCCGGTTTGTCAACCTTAGCTAAAATTCGCCGACTGGCAATTTTACGAACATCTTCGCCTTGTAAATATAAGGATTGAGTCACACCTGCTTCATAGAAGGTTCGGAGTAAATCAATTCGAGTTTGAGGTTCAGTTGAACGGGGTAAACGACGACTGGCAACTAACCAATCTCCGGGTTTAATTTCATTGCCTTTTTTGAGTTTAACTTCCCCATTTTCATAAACAAAAACACTATGGGAAGATGTGACTTTAATCTGACGATTATAGCGAGTCGTCAGTTGATACATGGGTTCTTCATGCCCGTGACGAATTACGGCTTTAATCGGACGAAAACGGGTGGCATGGGTTACGGGATCAAAGGCAATCACTTGATAGCGTTCTGGGGTACGTTTCCCCTCGATACACTCATCAATAAATTTGCCAATTTCCACAAATTCCGTTTTTCCGGTATCTTCCATTACTAGGGTTGGTTCGTCTCCAGCAACACTCATAATTATGACTTTGTGATACCGCAACCCAGTAGCATCAAATTCTTCTCCCTTAATTCCTAATCCTAATGCTGTAATTAAGGATTGAATTTCATTATTTTTGTAGATTTTGGCATCATCGGTTTTCTCAATATTCAGGATTTTTCCGCGTAAAGGAAGAATGGCTTGGGTACGGCGATCGCGTCCTTGTTTGGCACTATTATGCACAAATATACCCGCCGATAATGCGAAGTTATGACTATGGGGAACTTCAATATCATAGACATCATGGCGTTTCTTCTAACCATTCAATAGAAACTACCCGATGGTTATAGTTACGAATAGCCGTGCTGGTGGCAACTTCATCTCCTTCAAAATAGCGATTACAAAAGGTGATAAAGGTCTGATCTTTTTGCTGTTTAAGAGAGTTGGCTGACGAGCTATAGATCTGATACAGTGAGGCTAGGGTTTGGGCATAATCGCTTTGATATTGAGATTCCAAACGATCTCGATCTTCCCGTTGTTTTAATTGATAGTTACTGGCTAATACATGGGTATCAGTCCATTGATCAAAACCGGGATTCCAGACTTTTTGATTATCCTTTAATTCTCCATTATTTTCTGCGGGGGAAAGTTGGTAATGAAACGGCATTAAGGAATCTTCTGGGGTTAATTCTGATGCCGCTTTATAGGTGCGATCGCGCAACATAAACGGATGATCGGGAGTACAAATCAGGGTTTCTCCATTATCCAAAGTTAATTTCACGACTTGGGCATTTTGCTTGGTGAGTCGGGCATGAATAACCCGCTCAATTGCGATATTTCCACTATGATTAATCGTGTAACAAAAATGCTCTTTTCCTTGATTTTGTTCTGCAACAATTTCTTGAAGTGTTTTCTCCGAACCATCAGCCAGCCGGATCAAAGTCGAACCTAAAAAACAGCCTCCGGCACTATCGCCTTCCACTAAGAAAATCTCGGATTCATGGGGATCACGGGTACTACAGTCTGCTAATTTACCGGGTAAAGGTGAGGATTCTAAGACCGATTTCCGACGGACTAAATCCCGTGCGCGTCGAGCGGCTTCAGCAGCTTTAAAGGCTTGGATAGCCTTCTCAATTACCGCATCGGCAATGCCTGGATTAAATTCCAAATACTCGGTTAAAGCTTCCCCCACCAAGGAGTCAACAATTCCCCGAACTTCTGGATTTCCTAATCGGGTTTTGGTTTGTCCTTCAAATTCTGGATCGGGAACTTTCGCGGAAATAACGGCGGTTAGACCTTCTCTAATATTTTCCCCGCCTAAATTAGCATCTCCTTCTTTGAGTTTATTTCGTTTACGGGCGATCGCATTTAAAGTGCGAGTCAGGACGGTTTTTAACCCTTCTAAATGGGTTCCCCCATCAATGGTTCTAATATTATTCGCAAAGCCTAAAACCGTATCACTGTAGGCATCGGTACACCACTGCAAAGCGACTTCTATTTGAACATTACTCCGTTCTCCAGACGTATAAATAATATCTTCATGGAGGGGTTGTTTATCTTTGTTCATGTAGGCGATATACTCCCGAATTCCGCCTTCATAACAGTAGGTTTCCATCCGGGGAGTTTCACGATTTAACAGTTCTAAACGATTATCTGTTAGGGTGATTTTGACCCCCGCATTCAAATAGGCGAGTTCGCGTAAACGGGAAGCAATAATATCACAATCAAACTCAATTCCGGTAGTAAAAATTGAAGTATCGGGTAAAAAACAAACGGAGGTTCCAGTTCGGGCTTCTTTGATCGGTTTTGATGTAAGTTCCGTGGCGGGAGTCCCCCGTTCAAAGCGTTGGGAATATTCTTTTTTATCCCGAAAAACCGTAACTTCTAACCATTCTGATAGGGCGTTAACAACAGAAACCCCGACCCCGTGTAAACCCCCAGAAACCTTATAACCGCCACCGCCAAATTTACCTCCGGCGTGGAGAACGGTGAGAACGGTTTCTAAAGCGGACTTTCCAGTTTTAGAATGGGTATCTACGGGAATACCGCGACCATCATCGGTGACGGTGACGGAAACCATTGGCGTTGAAATCGATTTCGATGTGGGTGCAATAGCCAGCCAGCGCCTCATCGATCGCATTGTCTACAACCTCGTATACTAAATGGTGGAGTCCCCTTGGCCCAGTGGAACCAATGTACATTCCGGGGCGCTTGCGAACGGCTTCCAAACCTTCAAGAACTTGTATTTGGTCGGCGCTGTAATTGCTGGTCATTTGATCACGACTCCAGTATTGGTTGAGTAAAAACGTTCCTTATGGCGTTCTTACAGTAAAATGATAAAACTTTCAAAAATTTTAGCACAAATAGGTTAGAGAGGATCGTAGGGCATTCTCAAATCAAATTTGGACAGGGTTGATATATTCGGTTATTCGTGATGGGCACAGGGAGAAGGAAAGTTGACTATTTGTACAATACCACAGTCACCCCGGTTAATTGTCATTTCTGGCGCGACGGCTACGGGGAAATCGGGTTTGGCAATCCAGTTAGCGGAACGTTTGGGGTCGGTGGTTTTGAGTGCGGACTCCCGTTTGGTCTATCGAGGGTTTGATATTGGGACGGCGAAACCAACGATAGAAGAACGTCGGGGGATTCCCCATTATTTGATTGATATTTGTGAACCAACGGAGACTTTAACCGTAGCAGATTATCAGGATCAAGCGCAGGAATTGATTGCCAATGCCTCTGTTTCTGCTCCTATATTATTAGTTGGTGGCACTGGACTATATATTAAGTCAATTGTGCGGGGGATGAAAATTCCCAGAGTTGCTCCTGAGTTAGAATTGCGATCGCAACTGGAAGGTTTAGGTCAAGTGCAATGTTATCAAATTCTACAACAAATTGATCCGATGGCGGCGCAGAAAATTCATGGAAATGATCGAGTTAGAACTTTAAGAGCTTTAGAGGTTTATTATATTACCGGTCGTCCCATTTCTGAACAACAAGGAGAAAATCCCCCGGAATATCCAATTTTACAAATCGGTTTAAATTGTGAACCAGAAGTATTAATTCATCGGATTCAAAAACGAACTGAAGACATGATCGAACGGGGATTTGTGCAGGAAGTAGAAAATTTATGTCAGAAATATGGGACTGATTTATCGTTATTAGGAACTTTGGGATATCAGGAAATTAAACAATATTTAGCCGGGGATATTTCTTTAGAAACAGCCAAGGAATTAATAGTATTACATACCCGACAATTTGCCAAACGACAACGAACTTGGTTTCGGGCAATTCCTGAAATTCAATGGTTTGATGCCGATAGTTATAATTTGTTAGATCAGGTTTGGCAAGCTATTCTTTTCTGACTTTGCTGAGATTGCTGAAAGTCTTAGAATTGAACGATATGATGATATCGATATAACAATTTAGAATAACACAAATAATGACAATTTGGATAAAAGACTTAAAAACGATTTGCGAATCGCTGCAATTGCTCTTTCTGTCAATGGGGTTATGGTAACTGCTAATAAGCGAGATTTTTCCTTAATCCCTGATTTAGTTATTGAAAATTGGACAGATCCCTCAATTCTATTAATAAAAGGAATTTTAGAAGAAAGAGAGTTCAGGTTTTAATCTATCAGGACTTACGCAGAAACCGGGTTTCTGAATGAGAAATCACCGATTTAATCCGCAAAATCAGGGCCAGAAACCCGGTTTCTTTGGTCTTGTGCGTAAGTCCTATCTATAGGAGAATAAGGTGGGTAAGACCTACCCTTAGATTAACATTAACTACTGGGAATATTCACATCAATTGTGGTGACTTTTGATTGATCATCTAAACTACTTAAAGCCGGATCAATCAACGCTTTATTTCCGACAACTAAAATCACTAACTTGTTAAAATTAAGATATTGTTGAGCGACTCGTTGAACATCTTCGATGGTGGTTGCTTGGACTTGACGTTGATAATCAAAGATAAAATCCTTGGGATAGCCATAATATTCGTACTGCATTAAACGGGATAAAGTTTGGGCTGGATCTTCAAACTTGAAAATAAAGGAATTCAAGGTAGATTCCTTTGCATAGGTTAATTCTTCCGACTTAATAGGCTCTTTTTTTAACCGTTCAATTTCAGTTTTTACACCCTGAATTAATGCAACAGTTGATTCAGAAACGGGTTTGTCCTCCAGCATTAAAAACCCCAGGATAATCATAACTTGCACCCCAATAGCCATAAACAGAATAGGCTAACCCTTGGCGCGATCGCAGATTATTAAATAACCGTCCACCGAACCCATTTAATACCCCATTCATAACCGCCAATTTAGGATAATCGGGATCACTTAATAACCCGCCTAAATGACCAATTTCCACATAACTTTGATTGAGTTGCGGTTGATCAACAAAGAAAACACCGCCCAAATGGGCTTGAGAAACATCAGGAAGGGGAGGAATAATAGCCTTTTGACTTGGGTTCCAAGTTCCTAATTTTTCATCAATTAACGCCTTCATTTTTGCTCGATCAAAATCCCCTACAATTCCCAAAATCATAGTTTCAGGATGAAAATATTTTTCATAAAAATCAACTAAACTCTCACGATTAATATTATTCAAGGTGGCATATTCTGCGATGCGGGCGTAGGGACTATCTGCACCATAAATCAGTTTAACAAATTCCCGTGAAGCAATGTCTCCGGGGTTATCATTCCGACGCGCAATTCCGCCTTTAGCTTGGGTTTTTGCTAAGTCTAATTGATCCTGCGGAAACAGGGGATTGCGAATAAGATCCGTAAACAATCCAAACACTAAGTCTAAATCTTCTGTTAATCCTGAAAATCCAACACTACCAGAAGTTGTAGAAATCCCGGCTTCAACGGAGGCGGCTTTTTGTTCTAATAATTGATTCAATTGATCGCCAGGATGTTGACGGGTTCCCCCATTCCGCATCACCTGGGCGGTAATACTTGCTAAACCCACTTGATCCGCCGGTTCAAATCGATCTCCGGTGCGAAATAACGCACTTCCTCCAACTAAGGGAAGTTCATGATCTTCGACTAAATAAACCGTGATTCCATTCTTTAATTGATAGCGTTCATAATCAGGAAGTTTAAGGGTTGGTAAGGGTGGAAAAGTCAAATCGGTGTAATGTTTGGGCGTGGAAGCAATTGCTGGAATATGGCTAAACGCGGTAAAAAAGAAGGTCGTTAGCAGTAATCCAGCCCAAAAAAGTGTGGATTTTTTCAAGTTTAGGGTTTTCAAAGTCAACATAGTGAATGGAAAGGTTAATCAGAATAGAATGAGTCAGGATAAAATTAGGTGAATTTAAAGTTTATTCCTCGGATAATAAACGGCCAATGGTGCGTTTTTGCGGAAGAAATACTTCTTGAGCCACCCGTTGAATATCTTGGGGAGTAATGGCATCAATTTTTTCTAATTCCTCAAATAAGTTGATCCAAGATCCGGTTTTTACTTCATATCCTACTAAAGCAAATGCCATTCCCATATTAGAATCTAAGGATCTTAATAAATTGGCTTTAGCTTGAGTTTTAATCCGTTCTAATTCGGTTTCAGAAACTAATTCGGTCTTGAGTCGTTCAATTTCTTTGCGTAGGGATACCGCCACTTCATCCACTGTATGACCGGGTGCTGGTCTGGCATAAAATAACATTAAATTGGTGTATTTATTGCCTGGATATCCACTGGAAACCTTGGGCGGTTAAAGCAATTTGTTGTTCTTCCACCAAGGACTTATACAAACGAGAAGTTCGACCGTCACTCAGAAGACTAGAAATCATATCATAGATCACAGAATCAGGATGATTAGCCGCCGGACTGGGGTATCCTTCAAAATACCAAGGTTGAGTTTTTAAGGTTAAAGTCACTTCCCGGGTTTCGGTTTGAGGTGGCTCAATAATATTCAATTCGGGGGGTTTCGGTCTGGCGGGATAACGACCAAAATAAATTTCTGCTAAACGTTTGACTTCCGTGGGGTTAACATCCCCAACAATTGCTACGGTTAAATTATTAGGAACATAGTAGGTTTCAAAGAAATTTTTAACATTTTCACGAGTTAAATTTTCTAAGTCTTGTACATAGCCAATCACCGGACGACGGTAGGGATGAGCTTTGAAGGCTGTGGCGGAAAATGCTTCGATCATTTGACCGACGGGAGAATTTTCTGTCCGCAAGCGACGCTCTTCTAAAATGACTTGTTTCTCCTTATAAAATTCTCGAAATACGGGTTCTAAAAATCGCTCGGATTCTAGGGACATCCACAGTTCTAATTTGTTAGCAGGAAGGCTATAAAAATAAGAGGTAGCATCGGCGGAGGTTGTGGCATTCAGTCCCACACCTCCAGCTTGTTCTACAATTCTACCAAACTCATTTTGCTTAATATATTGATTAGCCTCGCGACTTACTGTTTCTAAATCAATAATTAATTGTTTTAGTTTTTCCTGATTTCCTTCGGCTTTAGCTTGTTGAATTTGTGCAAAAATCTGATCTTGCTTTTCTAAAAGAGGTTGTTCAGCTTGATAATTGGTTGTGCCAATTTGTTGGGTTCCTTTAAAGGCTAAATGTTCCAAATAATGGGCGACTCCCGTTTGTCCGTCGGGTTCATTGGCTCCCCCCACATCGGCATAAATCAAGAAAGAAATCACCGGTGCTCGATGTCGTTCTAAGACAATAAATCTCATACCATTATCGAGGGTAAATTCTGTAATTTCTCGCTGTACTCGTTTTAAATACGGTTGAATTGAAGAATTTGAAGGGGCAATTTCATCCGCCCAAACGGCTTGAAATCCCATTACCCAAAATAAACACAGACTTAACAGTCCAACGGACAAACGTTTCCCCAGTAAGGATAGTTTGTAAGTTCTTTGTTTCCCTCGGAAAAAATAATCCCAAAACATAGGTTTTTAGCAGTATAACTTGACAAAAATGCGAGAAGCAACCAAGCTCTAATCCATCTTAAAATATCACAAAATCAGAATTTTAACCGCAAAAAATATCAAAGCATTAAGAGTTATATCGTTTCTGATCGGTCTTTCCCGACGAATGATAGGGTCAAATTAGAGCCACATAAGATAAAAAGGTTATGTCGCATCTCCATTTCTCCACAGCATCGGAATTGGAAAACCAGATTCTCAGGGCTGCTCGGGGGTTATTTGCCCAGAAAGGCTATGACAGTACCACCACTCGCGATTTAGCGACGGCCGCCGGGGTCGCCGAAGCTACTTTGTTTCGACATTTTGCTAATAAAAAGGCGATTTTGATTGCCATTGTGATTGAGGGATGGGTGGAAATTTTGACGGATTTGCTCACAGAATTGAGTGAGATGAGTAACTATAAATCCTTGGCACAATTGTTATATAGACGTCTAATTAATCTACAGAAAAATTCAGATATCATGCGAATTTGTTTTTTAGAAGCTCAGTTTCATCCAGAATTACGCGATCGCATTCAATCAGAAATTATCAATAAAATGATCGATGTAACCGAGGCTTTTTTTGAAACGGCAATCCAAAAAGGAGTTTATCGTCCGATGAATCCTAAAATTGTTGCCCAGGTATTTTTGGGAATGTTTGCGATCGCCGGATTTAGTTATCATACCCTGCTTGAACCGAATGCGTCCCCCCAGGCAACCCAAGAAATGGCGGAAGGATTAGCCGATATTTTCTTGAATGGAGTGTTAGTAAAAGAATAAAAAAATGCTATAAAAATCTAGCCTGTTGCACCCATTGTTGAATTTGATCAACGGAGGGACATAGATCACGGCGCTGTAAATTGGCGACATAAAAACGCAGGATTTGTTGATGCAAACGATGAATTGGTAACTGGGTTAAATGGTTGACGGAGCTCACCCCCGCATGAAGCAAAAGTCCGCAATATTGACAACCAACACTAGGAATTCTAGCTAAGTCCGCCATGGCTATCCATTTGTTAATATCTCTAATATTAATCTGGAGCAAATTGGCTAAAATCATTTTTTCGGCTGGAGTTTTGCCTTTTTTTAACAGTTGACTGGTGGTTTTAATGCCATAATTGTTTAATTGGGTTTGATTGTCCGAATTCAAGCCAGGCAGTTGAGAAATCGGCCAATCAACCCCTTGAATAGAGTTATGGGAGTTGGGTTTAAAAGATGTCATCGTCTTGATCTTGTTGGTTTCCGGTTGAGGTGGTCTAATCCTCCTCAATTTGTGCTGTTTGATTCTAACCTATTTTTTTCTAAAATTCAGGGTAGGCTATTAAGGATTTCAACCCTATATTTTAGAGAAACGATGATACTAGCACTACCATCGCTTAAATTAAAATCACCCAAATTTCAATTTAATCATGTTATTTAATTATTCTCAATTCCTGATTGATACCCTCCGCCAACGGCGCAAAAAACTCAGTTATTTAATTGATTTCCCCGCAATTTTGTGGTCGGGTCGTAGCAGTTCTCGCAATTTTCCCGCTAATATTTATCCCTTTCGTGCCAGTAGTCATTTTCTTTATTTTGCCGGATTTCCCTTAGAAAATGCAGCGATTCGTTTGTATGAAGGTCGCTTAGAATTATTCATGGATGATGCCCCCGAAGGTAGCGCCCTTTGGCACGCCGAAATCCCCCACAGAAATCGCATTGCAGAACTCATGGGTGCGGATATTTCCTATCCCTTATCAGCATTATCTAATCATCTTCAAGATGCGGCAACTATTGTGGTACAAAATCCCGTTACCGCCAACGAACAACGTCAATTATTGAACTGTCCGTTAAGATCAGCAAAAGAGCCGGAAGGAATTGATTTAGAATTAACACAGGCAATTATTTATTTGCGTCTAATCCATGATGAGATGGCATTACAGGAGTTACGTCAAGCCGCAGAAGTTAGCATTAAAGCCCATAAAATGGGAATGAAAGCAACAAAAACAGCCCAGTTAGAAGCGGAGATTCGTGGGGCTATGGAGGGGGTAATTATTAGTCATAATTTGACCTGTTCCTATAATAGTATTGTGACGATACAGGGAGAAATTTTACACAACCAACACTATCATAATCCCTTACAACCGGGGGATTTACTATTAGCTGATGTGGGGGCAGAAACGGCGATGGGATGGGCGGCGGATATTACCCGAACTTGGCCGGTTTCTGGACAATTTTCTCCGACTCAACGGGATATTTATCAAGTGGTTTTAAAGGCTCATGATACCTGTATTAATTCTATCAAACCTGGGATAGAATATCAAGAAATTCATCGAATTGCGGCATCAATAATTTCAGAAGGATTAGTTGATTTAGGAATATTAAAAGGCAATGCCGAGGATTTAGTAGAACAGGATGCCCACGCCTTATTTTTCCCCCACGGAATCGGGCATTTATTAGGGTTAGATGTGCATGACATGGAGGATTTGGGGGATTTAGCTGGATATGAACTGGGACGGGTGAGAAGTCAACGATTTGGCTGGTGTTTTCTGCGGTTAAATCGTCCCTTAAAACCCAGAATGTTAGTAACAATAGAACCAGGTTTTTATCAAGTTCCGGCTATTTTAAATGATCCTAAAAATCGAGAACAATATCAAAATATTGTTAATTGGGAACGTTTAGAACAATTTGCTGATGTTCGAGGCATTAGAATAGAAGATGATGTCTTAGTCACGGAAACAGGAACAGAAATTTTAACCCAAAGTTTACCCACATCTATTCAGGAGATAGAGGATTTAGTTAAAAATTAATGGAGTAAATTTATGCTGAGTCAACAACGAATTAAACGGTTTATTATTTTTTTCCTCGGAACTCTAATTGTCATGGGAGTAACCGTAGCTGGTTATGCCTTTACAACTCTATTTTTATCTAATACTGCTACAACAGAATCCCCAATTAGTTTGGCTGGATGTGGCAGTTCCCAGGGAGGAGAAACGGATAATGCAATTGCAACCTTTTATGGTAATAATACCTATTCTTGGGGGAATAAAATCCGGTGGAATTGTGTGTATAATATTAAAGATTTCTCCGGTTCAAATTTAGTAGAACAGTTCAATGCCGCGCGGGATGCTGCCTTTAATCATGGGGGTGGGGTGGTTTATTTTCCTTCAGGAACCTATGTTTTTAATGATAGCATAAAACTAAAATCCGGTGTGGTTCTTCGAGGAGAAACTCCTGCTATTAAATCGGCAAAAGCCAATAATTATTATCCCCCCTCAAAATTAGTATTTCCTAAATATGAACCCCAACTTTCAGGAGACGGAAGCCCGAATGAAACGGCTTTTAAAAGTATTCAAACCCTGACACCCGGCCAAGATAGTAATATTGGGATTATTAACCTAGATATTAATCGGGCTGCAATTAATTTTGTCGGAGATTTAGATAATGCTAAAAATAGTAATATTATAATTTTTGGGGTTCGTAGTAATAACGTAGCAAAACCTGACCCCCAAGTGCCCAAACTGGAATTTCAAAACCCTTGGCAACGCTATAGTCATCGCTTTGCTTCTAATATTGAACTTACCGGGTATGAAAATATTTTAGTTGCTAATAATCGAATTAATGATAACATTACTGATAATTATGAACAACCCGGATATCAGTTACAGTCCCAAGATAAAAAGACAATTTTAACCTATCAAGATGGCGGTAAAGTTCCCTTTAATTATAGCAATCATTATGGAATTGTTGTTAACAGAGGTGGAAAACAAGGCGGGTTTAAATTAGCTGGGACTCCCACCACTGAAACCCGGACTATTTAGAAAAGGCATTGTAATTCGAGATAATTGGGTTTACCACACTATGCGAGTGGGAATTCATGCGGCGGGAGATGGTTTAATTATCCAAAATAATGATATTCGAGACCAACCCAATAAAAAATGGTGGACAGACCCCACGGGTACTCGAGAAGCAACGGGGGCAGTTACCTTAGAAAATAGAGGAATTGACTTTTCAGGATGGAATGTTTTAGTTGAGGGGAATAATTATCAAGTTTATCGACATCAAATTGGAGATACAAAATATTTAAGTGTGGATGGAGAAGGGATTTTAATACAAGAATGTTGTGGAGGAACCACGGTTAAAAATGTTAAAATTAAAAATAATCAAGGGAATGCTTATATTGGACTCTATAAAGTTCAAGACATTGATAATGCAACTATTGAAAATAATCAAATTTTAGGTGCTGATATTTTTGTCATGGCAGATACTAATAATCAACCCTATAGAATGAATCAGGTTAAAATTATTAATAATCAAGTTTCTGGAAATATTCTGGTGAAAGCTAGTTTAGGGGGGCAGGGGAATGAAATTTCAGGAAACAGAGGAAACCAAAGCGGAAAACTAGAGTATTCCTGTTCCATTGAAGTTAATAATAACTCGGGATTTAATACTCAACCCTGTTTTCCGTTGCGCTAATTTACCATAATGTTAATTGGGTAGGGATGGGTTCCAACTGATTCCAGGGTAGGGGAGAAATGGGCAGATGATGGGATTCTAACAATTGTTGCACATATTTTGCCATAGAAGGCGAGTGTTCCTCCAAAGGACAATGCACAAAAAAATAAACATCTTTGCCTTGATTTAACCAGTGATGAATCGGTGTAATCCAATCTTCTAAAAAGGGTTGATTCCTCGATAATTGAGGATGGGAAATAAACCGAATTAAAGCAAAGGAAGCCGTAATACTAAATTCTACCAGAACTTGCGGTTTTTTTCGTTTTGAATGTAGTTGCGGGTCATCCTCACCGCTATAAATAGGACGGGAATCTAAAATCACCCGTCCAACATTAAAGGATGCTAAAAGCTGTTTTAACCGCTTAAAATTATCCGGTTGAAACCAATCAGGATGACGCACTTCTACCGCTAAAGGAACGATTTGATGCGGCCAAACTTGAAGAAAATCTTGCAAATCCTCTAATAAATGGGGAGAATAACTCGGCGGTAATTGGGCAAAAATAGGGCCGAAACGAGTTCCTAAACACTGCATTTGTGCAACAAACTTTAACGCCCCTGGAATGGCTAGATTTAGTGACCCTTGATGGGTTAATTCCTGGGGTAATTTTAAACAAAATTTAAAATCCGATGGTGTTTGTTGTACCCAGCGAGTTACCGTTTCTGTATTAGGAATGGCATAAAATGTGGTATTTCCTTCTACGGCGGTAAAGCGACGACTATAGAGGGAGAGAAAATCCGCCGGACGACTTCCCAAAGGATATAATTCTCCCACCCAATTTTTATACGACCAAACCGCACAGCCCAAATAAAAATTACCCATTTTTTCCTATTTTAAATAGGTAAACTTACCATTTTTTCCCGTTTCATCCATTTTAATTTGGGCAACATAAAACTTTTCTTGCACCACTTCACCTTCGGAAGTAAAAGAAATATTCCCTAAAACAGTCTCATATTTTCCCGCTAAAATCGCTTGATTTAATTGTTCTCTTAGCTGTTCTAATGATAAACTATCGAGTTTGTTTTTCTGGTCAACCGCTTTTAAAGCATCCACAAAAACTTGAACTCCGGCGAAGGCTTGGGCGGTAAATTGTGGGGGTTCTTTTTTATTCTGGGCTGCGTAGGTTTCCCGAAAGGTTTTATTAATCGGATTATCAATTTCAGGACTATAGGCTTGGGCAATAATTACCCCATCACATTCTTTTTGACAGACGGACAAAATATTAGAGGTATTTAAACCATTTCCCCCAATAATTAATCCTTGATAACCCAATTGTCGTAACTGTTTGATTAAATTTCCTCCATCCGCCGCCAGTCCCGAAATAATAATTAAATCCGGGTTTAAATTAATTGCTGCGGTGGCTTGATTTTGAAAATCGGTGTCGGTGGTTTGGAACTTTTGAACTGTCACTACCTCTAGGTTTAAATCCTTAACTGTTTGTTGAAAAGTCTCCGTTTCTGATTTACTAAAAGCATCATTTTGAGCAAAGAAAACCGCTACTTTTTTAATATCAGGATTAATTTTTAATGCCGCTTTTACCGCATTCGGGGCGACAACGGCAACGGGGGCAGAAACCCGGGCAATATAATCCCCAATTTGAGGCACTCCTTTCGCAGTATTAGAAGGGCCTAAAACCGGAACTTTTGCCCTTTCCGCAATGGGGTCAGCGGCAAAGGCTTGTTGAGATAAAGAAGGGCCTAAAATGCCGACAACTTTCTGTTGCGTAATTAGGGTATTAAAAGCATTAATTGCCCCTTGTTCATCGCCTCCCCCATCTTGAAGGGCTAATTTAATTGGGGTTCCATTTACGCCTCCTTGTTGATTAAAATATTGTTCAGCCATTTTCGCGCCAATCACCTGTTTCTTGTCCTAATAAGGCGGCGTTACTGGTTTGGGCGAGAACAACTCCAATCGGAATTCCTTTAGAATTTTCAACGGTATTTGTCGGGGAATTGGAATTAGGAGCGGTGTTATTTCCAGAAGGTTGAGAGGAACTACAGGCTAATACTAAAGCCCCGGTTATTCCTGATAACAATAGAGGGATAAATTGTTTTCTTTTAATCATGGCAGTAAAAATCATATAAAACAAGAGATAATCTGATTATACAACTATTTTTAATTGTAGACAAGTGGATATTAAAATTAGGGCGGTAAAGTCAGTAAGCCAAGACGTTCGCACTATATTAATTATCATCAAATAAAGTATATTCTTCCTCAAATACCTCTTGCCAAGATAAAGAGATTAATGAGCATTTTTGATTCATTTCTGTTTCCGCTTCTTTAGCCGCTTTTTCAAAACATTTATCCCAAATTGAATCAATAGTATTTCGGTTCAAACTGGGTGTATCTTCCTGAATTGCTTCAATTTAATTCCGCGCTGATAAAATTGTAATTGACCAACTAGAAGTCCGTTTTTGGGGTTGACATTTCCACTTAATAACATGAGCCATTAACCGAATCAACTGACTTCTTAATGCTCGTTTATCAGATCGTCCCATTGCTTCAATTAATGCCTCTAAACCTATCGTAGCTTCCATAATATTTCCCTGTTTTAAACAGTTCTTAACTTCCAAAGCCGTCAGATAATGAGAATTCATGGCTAGATCTAGCCAATCCATTTGAGTTGACATAAACCCCTTCTCCTTAATTATAATCAAATAAACTATATTCTTCCTCAAATACCTCTTGCCAAGATAAAGATATTAATGGGCATTTTTTTTCCATTTCACTTTCCGCTTGTCTGATGGCTTTTTTCAAAGAAGTTTCCCAAATTGATTCGAGGTAGTTTCGATTTAAACTGGGAACTTCCTCCTGAATATCAGCAATTTCATCTCTGGCAGAAATAATCGTAGTTTCCCAACTTGGAGTCCGTTTTTCCGGTTGATATTTCCATTTAATAATGTGCATCATTAACCGGGTTAATTGACTTTTTAAAGCTAATTTCTTGGATTTTCCCATAGATTCAATTAAAACCGCTAACCCAGATCCGGCTTCCATAAATTTTTGCTCCTGTAATAACTCTTGAACAGCCACCGCCGCCAAATATTCAGAACTCGCCGCCAACCATTCCCAATCTTCTGATGTTCGCATTTTTACCTCAACAGAAAATAAGTCGAATCATATTTTTAATTTTATGTCAAGTCTTTGGGATTGAACTTAACATTTCTATTTAATTTAACAAAATATTGCTCAAAATTTAAGAATCATTGCAGTTAAACAATGTTATTATTGTTTTATTGTCAAAATGAATTCTAAAATAGAGATTAAATTGCGATCGCTATGTATAAATACTCCTAGCGATTGGCACAATTTCTGAGAATATAAAACAAGCTGTCCTCATCACCTATCAACGGAGAAACACGCTATGAAATTGGCTTATTGGATGTATGCTGGCCCCGCCCATATTGGCACCCTGAGAATTGCCAGTTCCTTCAAAAACGTTCACGCCATCATGCACGCCCCTTTAGGAGATGACTACTTCAACGTCATGCGGTCTATGTTGGAAAGGGAACGGAAAACTATACCCCCGTCACCGCTAGTGTCGTAGACCGGAACGTTTTAGCCCGGGGTTCCCAAGAAAAAGTGGTTGATAATATTGTTAGAAAAGATCGAGAAGAACATCCCGATTTAATTCTATTAACTCCCACCTGTACTTCCAGTATTTTACAAGAAGATTTACACAATTTTGTGGAACGCGCCCAACTCGATGCCAAAGGCGATGTCATGTTAGCAGACGTCAATCATTATCGCTATAATGAACTGCAAGCGGCTGACCGAACCTTACAACAAGTGGTTCAGTTTTATTTGGAAAAAGCCAAGAAAAAAGGCGATATTCCCGAAGGCAAAACCGAAAAACCTTCCGTTAATATTATTGGAATCTCTACCCTCGGTTTCCATCACCACCATGACTGCACCGAATTAAAACGGTTAATGGTAGATTTAGGAATTGAAGTTAATGAAGTGATTCCCGAAGGCGCATCGGTTCACAACTTAAAAAACCTACCTCGCGCTTGGTTTAACCTGGTTCCCTATCGAGAATTAGGGTTAATGGCGGCAAAGTATTTAGAAGAAGAATTTGGCACACCTATAGTTGATATTACGCCGATGGGAGTGGTTGAAACCGCCCGTTGTATTCGCAAAATTCAACAAGTAATTAATGCTCAAGGTGCTGATGTTGATTATAGTGAATATATTGATAATCAAACCCTGTATGTATCTCAAGCTGCTTGGTTTTCCCGTTCCATTGACTGTCAGAATTTAACCGGAAAAAAAGCCGTTGTCTTTGGGGATAATACCCACGCCGCCGCGATGACAAAAATTCTAGCGCGAGAAATGGGAATTCATGTCGTTTGTGCCGGAAACCTATTGTAAATATGACGGTGATTGGTTCAAGGAACAAGTCAGTGAATATTGCGATGAAGTTCTGATTAGTGAAGATAATGGTGCAATCGGAGATATGATTGCCAGAATTGAACCTTCTGCTATTTTTGGAACCCAAATGGAACGCCACGTTGGGAAACGCTTGGATATTCCCTGCGGTGTGATTGCATCTCCGATTCATATTCAGAATTTCCCCATCGGTTATAAACCATTTTTAGGCTATGAAGGAACTAATCAAATTACCGATTTGATCTATAATTCCTTTACCTTGGGAATGGAAGATCACCTATTAGAAATCTTTGGTGGACATGATACTAAAGAAGTGATTACCAAAGGAATTTCGGCGGGTTCTGATTTGAATTGGACAAGAGAAGCTCAAACCGAACTGAATAAAATTCCTGGGTTTGTGCGCAGTAAAGTTAAACGCAATACCGAAAAATTTGCCCGTGAAAGAGGTTTCAACGAAATTTCCTTAGAAGTGATGTATGCGGCCAAAGAATCCGTAGGAGCTTAATTGTAGGGTGGGAAATACCCACCTTTTTTGTTACAATCTCAATCAAAGTAAGCCCGACTTTTTGTACTCAGCTAGTTTGGGTTAACTTACTGTTGTTCCGACATGATTTATCAGAGGTAATGTATGTCAAATATTCGGAAAGTTTCAGGGAATCCAGGGGACACTTGGGATGATTTAAGTTGGACAGATTTGAACAACGATGAGCAAGCTTTGTGGGCTGCTTTAGGTTGGAATCAATCCAGTTGGGAAGAAGACTCTGACGCTCCCGGTTTCTAATGAGAAATATTGGGAGGAATTAACGGAACAAGAACGTGATGCAGCAACAAAACTCGGTTATAACCAATCTTATTGGGATGAGGATTAAGGACAAAATAAAGTCCCCACTTGTATTATTAATCGAATAGTTTGTAGGGTGCGTAAGGCGTAATTAATTTATTGGAAAATCCAATAATTAACAATTCGCCCCTCGCACCATTTTTTGTTCATCAAGGTGACTAAGTTCATACTGTTTTCCTAACCTAATGTTACCTGTGTATATTATGGCAGTGATCGCACTCCTAACTCCCTTGCATCCCATATCCCCAATTCTCCTAAACCCTTTACGCCAACAAAAGTATATCTTTGGACATCATCGGGCAAGATTTCTGTAATATGCTAAGATTAGAATGGTTATATGATTGTATTTGAACGGAGGCAATCAATATGTTATCAACTGATGTTAGAAAAGAGTCCATGATGAAAAGAATTGATCAAGTTGTTTCGATTTTAATGGAAGAACGTCCTTTGTTTAAAGAAAAACTGAATCATTCAGAAATGATTGAAGAATTATTTAAACTCTTTCAAGAAAACTTACCTTTTGAAAAATTTAACACGATGTCAGATCAAGAATTAAAGAAACATTGTAGTCTGATTATGGTGACAGAAGCAGTGGCGGGAACTTTGAATGAATTAACACCTGAACAAATGGCTATTTTTGATGAAGTAATTAAACGTAAATAGATGAGTATGAGTTATTTATTAGATACTAATATTGTTTCTTTATCCCTGAAAAATAATCTTAAAGTTAAGGAAAAGCTCAAACAATTAGAATCTCAAAAAGAATTACTCTGTATCAGTTGCATTACTTATTTTGAAATTAAAAGAGGATTATTTGCAGTAAAAGCAACTAAACAACTAGAAAGATTTAATGAATTTTGCCAAGATTATCAAATTATTTTATTAGATGATTTAGCAATTTTAGAGAAAGCATCTGAAATTCATGCCAATTTAAGGTTAAGAGGATTACCGATCCAAACAGAAGATATTTTAATTGCTGCGACTGCGATTGTTAAAGGTTTAATTCTGGTTTCTAATGATAGTGATTTATTGAGAGTTGAGGGTTTAAGTTTAGAGAATTGGGTAGAGTGATAATTTGAAGTTTTGTTGAAGGTTTTATATTAGCGATCGCACCCTCAATTATCCTAGAATAAAAAGCGATCACACTCCTAACTCCCATACATCCCAAAAGGCGATCGCACCATCAACAACCCTACAATAAAAAGCGATCACATTAATAATTTTACTCCAGATCAAGGGGATTAAAAGTAATTGAAGATTGTGCGCTATGACGAAGATAAAGAATATAAACTATATCCTCTTGAATGGTGAAAATAATTCGGTATTTATTCCTTGATTTACCATAGATAATTTGTCTGATTTCTATTTCTTTAGGAAAATCATCGTTTTCTCTAGCTAAAGCAAAACGTTTTGGCTTATCTTGCAAAGTAGCAATAGTATTCATTAAATCTCTAAACCATTGATCAGCATAATTAGGGTTAAGATTTTTTAACCAAAGATAAGCAGATTCTATTTCTAGTTTAGCATTCTGGGTTAATTTAACTTGAAATTCCATGTTTATGCTGCATTTCTTCGATGAATTGATTTAGGGGTTGTGTGTCACCTGTTGCTATATCTTCTAATCCTTTTTTAATCCCAATAATAGTTTCTAATTTCTCTATAAAATCCAATAATTTCTGATAAGATCCAGCATCCTGTACTACTAATTCGGCTTTCCCATTAACAGTTAAAACGATAGGATTACCTGTTTCTTTCATCTGGCTAATCAGTTCATTGGTATTCCGTTTAAAGGTTGATAGGGATTGAATATCTCGATTTAGATTAATCATGGTTGGGGACTTTGCACTAAATTGGCATTAAATTTAATGTTAGCACAAAATAGCAAAAGCGATCGCATTCCTAACTTCCTCAAACCCAAAGAAGCGATCGCATTCCTAACTCCCACAAATCCCAAACAAGCAAGATTAAATTTGATCAGGATGAGATTATCAAATATCTAAGTCTAACTCCATCTGATTAACTTTCACTTGTTTTTGTTTTTCAGCACTTTTAACTACTTCTAAACTTAAACGAATATTTAATCTTTTTTGATTTTCAATAATATCTTGGACTGTGACAATTTGAATCTTATCACAACTATGACTCATGTATTGACTCTGATAAAAACCAGCAGATTTCGCCGTTTTGATCATATCTTTACTGGGATTTACTAAAGTTATAAATATGGCTATACTAGCATTTTCTATCGTCATTGTTCCTATCAAATCTCGGATATCTCCTGATTTTACTTTTCCTGATTTGACTTGAAAAATTATCTTTTCTGGTTCATTTTGATTACCTTGAAAGTAAGCAATTCCGTCTACACCTTGATCTGAACCTTTTTTAGTGTTAATGATTCCTTTGTTATCAGTATAAGTTAAAATTGCCCATTTTTCAAATTCTTTTCGAGTGCGATCATCTGCTTTATTTGCTAATGCTGTTGCACTTTCTATATCTTTAGGAATACCATGCAGTTTAATGGTTTGTAAAACCTCTTTTTCAAAGCTATCTTCTAATCTTTTTAAGATTAAACTAATACTTTGATAAGTAATATCAATTCCTATCCATTTTCGCTCTAATCTTTGGGAAACTGCAACGGTTGTTCCACAACCACAATAAGCGTCTAATATTGTATCATTTTCGTTAGAACTTGCTAAAATTATGCGTTCTAATAATGCTTCTGGTTTCTGTGTTGGATAGCCTAAACGTTTCTGCAACACCTGCTTGTAAAGAATTTATATCTATCCACCAATCTTCAGGTATTTTGCCTTCATCTAAATAATACCTATAAATCTTACCTGATTTTCTAACAATTTTATCTTGATAAGGTCTTCCATTTTCGTCAACACCCAGTTTTCCACCTTTGCTTTTAGTTCCTGTATCTCTTTGTATACCTATGGAATCACCATTAAATGTCCATATTTTACCTTTTGTAAAAAAGAATATAACATCATGTTTTCGCGCATATTGAGTTTTAGCTTTGCCGCCATGACTATAACACCAAATGATTTCATTTCTAAATTCCCCACCCTGAGAACAAAAAACAGCATCTAATATCAACTTTAAGTAATGACTTGCATTGGGATCACAATGTAAATAAAAACTACCTGTAGGTTTTAAAACTCGATAAATTTCTGTTATTCTTAAAGTCATACTCACTAAATAAGCAAGTAAACTTCCTGTTCCTAAAACATTCCTTAAACCTACAATTAAAGCAATACATTGCTGGGTAAATAATCCATGATAATTAGTAGTAATTTCCTCTATTCCATGAATAGCGTGATCATCCCATTCCCAAGTATCAATAAATGCTTGTGCTTGAGCTTTATCATCGCCACCAATATTATTATAAATTTGATTGTAATTACGTTTAGAATTAAAAGGAGGATCAATATAACATAAATCAACTGATTCATCTTTAATGTAACGTCTTAAAACTTCTAAATTATCGCCATAATAAAGTTGATTAACCATTATTTTTAGCAAATTACTTTGCTTGAGTCAAACTTGATTAATCATTTTTATACTAAATTGATTTTTTGTCATAGCAGAAAATATCTGATATTACCTGATGTTTTATTAAGAAGTATTAAGACAATACCTGAAAAAACCTGATAATCTGGAAGGAAATTGAGTTATAATGACTAAAAGTGTTACCTCATCTAACTTTTATGACTGTTACAGAAATTTTACAATTTGTAGATGGCTTAGTATTTTCTGAGACAGAGAAGCATTTAGATGATCTGCAAAAAAAGATTATTGAAGAAGTATTTAAAGGTAAAACTTATCAGCAAATTGCAGATATTTATGATTATGATGAGGGTTATATTGGTGATGAATGTAGGAAGTTATTTAAAATTTTATCTGAACAGTTAGGAGAAAATATTAATAAATCTAATTTTTGTTGGACTATAGAAAGAGTGATAAATTCTCATAAAGTTAAAATTATTAATTTTGAAAACAACCAAATAAATTATTGTCCTAACTATCCCTCGCCAAATCAATCAAAAAATCAAGATAATAGTATTATTGAAAACAATAAAAAAGCTAAACATTATTTGACCTTAGCTCCTCAAATAATCAAATTTTATAACCGAGAAACTGAACTTAAAACCATTTCTCATTGGATATTCAAACAAAATACTCGCTTAATCTCAATATTAGGATTATTTGGAATTGGTAAAACTGCTCTTGTTAAAAGATTTATTGATTTAAACTTAGATGAATTTGAAGCTATTATCTGGAGAAGTTTGAAATATCCTAAACCTTTAGAATTGCTGGTTAAGGATTTATTGAATATTATTAAACCAGAAGACAAACAAACTATAGATGATCAAGTAAAACAATTATTAGATATACTCATTAATAAAAAATGTTTAATTATCCTTGATGATGTGCAGAATATCTTTACTCCGGGTCAATTTGCGGGACAATATCAACCGGAATACCAAAGTTATCAAAACTTTTTTACCATGATCACAGAAACCGAACATCAGAGCAGTTTTATTTTAATCAGTCAAGAAAAATGTCCAGAAATGGAAGGTTGGGAAAACGAATTATATCCGATTAATTGTTTAGAGTTATCGGGTTTATATGATCTGGAAATTCTGAATAATAAAGGATTAAAAAATCACGAATCTTGGTTAAATTTAATTAATTTATATGAAGGTAATCCCGTTTATTTAAAAAGTATTGCTATTTTAATTAAAAATATATTTGATGGTGATGTTGCTGAGTTTTTAGCTGAGAATGAATTAGTGATTACTCAAGAAATGCGATCGCACTTTAACCAATTATTTCACCGACTCTCACCCATAGAACAACAAATCGTTTTAAAATTAAGTCAATTTGAGCAACCCTTATCCAGAGAAACATTGAGAGAAAGTTTAGAATTATCATCAACGGATTTAATTAATGGGTTACAATCTTTGCAACAACGGTATTTAGTTACTAAAATAAAACAGGATCAAATTATGTTTAAATTGTCTTCTATTTTTAGAGAATATGTAATATAAAATCTAATTATAAACGAACCACGATGATCCCCCCCAACCCCCTTAATAAGGGGGGAACCGGACTCATAAGTCCCCCTTTTTAAGGGGGATTTAGGGGGATCTAGTCTAGGATAAAAACCGGGGTTTTAGGCTTAAGTTGACATCAATGCGTAGCACTTCCCCCCCTCTTTTCCCCACAGCAAGCGATGACACCCGCTCCAGAGACCGCCTTCTTCAATCTTTACAAAATTTACAATTTTTTGTGTTTGCACCAACCTATACTGCTAAATGTGGGCGATCGCAGGATAATGTTGAACCGGAATTCAAAGCGTCAACGTTTATCCTCCCCAAAAGTGAGCCATACAACCTCACGGGGGAAAGTCTACCGCCATCAAATTAACAATTTGGGATCAAAAACGATTTTAAATTTCGGGTTAAGTTCAAAGAACATCCCAAGTCCTAAATCTTTGCATCCTCAGTGAAATTTTTAAGGAATATATTCTCATGGCTACCAATAGAAAAAAACGCCCTACTCCTGCTACTCGTCCCGCTTCTGCCATTAGTGACAAAGTAAAAGTTACGGTTTCTTTAACGGCTGATGCTGCTCAACAGGTAGAGACGCTCATCAAAGAATTAGGAGTATCAAAATCAGAATTATTTGAACGTCTGACTAAAGAACATTTACACCAGGCGACCCCAGGGGAAGAAACCGCAGTAACTGTTGAGGTAGAATCTCCCACGCCAGCCACCGATGATACTGCCTTAAAACAGGAGATTGAAGCCCAAGCTAATACAATTCAAGAGTTAAAACAGCAACTCACCCAAACTGTTGCCGCCCAAAGCTATGAAGCTCTAAAACAAGAAGCAGAACAACAAAAACAAACTATTGCTGATTTACAACAACAACTAGAACAGAAAGTAGCACAAACCGTCGATAAAAAAACGTATCAGGATTTACAAGAAGCATCTAAAGAATCTCAATCAACAATTGATCAATTACAAACTCAATTAAATCGAATTCCCGAATTGGAGCAACAATTAACAACAACTATTCCCGCAGAAACTTATCAAGCATTGCAACATGAGTTAGAACAGGAACGAAATACTAAAGTGCAATTGAGTCAGCAGATTGAAGCCCTGAAAAAAGAACTCAACGAAAGCAATAATTCCCTAGCTCAACTGCAAGTTAAACAAGAGAGAATAGCGGAATTAGAAGCAAAGTTAGCCCATAGTATTTCAGCAGATAATTATCATAATTTAGAATATATTTGTGCGGCTCAAAAGACACAAATGGCAACTCTGGAACAACAATTAGCAAGTTTAATTTCCACTAAAACCCAACATCAAGAAACCCCTAGTACAACAACTAATTATGATGCCCTAAAAAACTATTTGCAAGAACAGGATGATTTAATTAACGTTTTACAACAAAGGGTTTTAGAACTGCAAGGGTTAGCTTCCTTTGGAGAATCTCAACTATCTAAATGGCGAAATCGCACATTCAAGGGTTAAGGTTAACACAAACACCCTTAGATCTGAAACCCTCTAGGGGTGTAACCAACTAAACAATATTAAAATAAATTAAATTTTTCCGGTTTTTCCACCGAATCCCTAACACAATCGGTGTAACTAAAGTTTAGAATAAAGCCCAGATGGTTTCATCAAAAACAAAACTATGGTAACTCTTTACGTCAACCCCGCCACTGGAAATGATTTTAGTTCCGGGGAGTCGAATAAACCCTTTAAAACCCTCAAAAAAGCCCTTTCTCAAGCCGAGTCTGGAACCACAATTTACCTAGAAACCAGGAACTTATAGTAGTTTAACTGGTGAAACCTTTCCCCTTACCCTCGCGGATGGTGTCATAGTCATCGGGAATGAGTCAGGTAAAGGTAGTGGCATTTTAATCGAAGGGAATGGACTCCATAGCAGTAGCAGTGCTGGGAGTCAAAATATTACGATTTTGATGGAAAATAACGCCCAATTGCGAGGCGTAACCGTTACCAATATTCAAACTAGAGGAACTGGAGTTTGGATAGAATCTCAATCTCCAATAATTGCTAACTGCACCTTTACCCGATGCAAACGAGAAGGGATTTATGCCGTCGGTTCGGGAAATCCTCGAATAAGCAATAGTATTTTCGTGCAAAATGAAGGCTATGGAGTCTCCATTGAAGGAGAAATGAAAGGGGAAATCGGAGGCAATACCTTTGAGAATACCGGATACGGCATTTCCCTGAAAAATCAAGCCGCTCCGTTAATTCGGGATAATGCTATTGTCGAAAACCGTTCTGGGATATTAATTGCCGAGGACTCCCAACCGATTCTGCGTCAAAACTTAATTGAACGCAATAGCGGGGATGGAGTGGTAATTATGAATCAGGCTACACCGGATTTAGGAACCGCCCAAACCCCAGGGGGAAATACAATTCGGAATAATGGCGGTTTTGATGTCCAGAATGCCGGGACTGCCAGCTTAACCTCCTTTGGAAATATTCTTAGTTCTACTCGCGTTAAAGGAAATATACAAGTCGTGACTCAAAGCGTACCAACCGCAGCCTCTGCAACCCTGTTTGTTAATTCCGCCACCGGGAATGATTCGGCCACAGGCGGTCAATCTACCCCCTTTAAAACCATTGCTAAAGCTATTAGTCAAGCCCAGTCGGGAACCCTGATTCAAGTCGCTCCTGGAACCTATAACGCCGCTACCGGGGAAGTATTTCCCTTAATTGTCCGCTCAGGAGTCACCATTGTTGGGAATGAGACAACCAAGGGCAAAGATGTCGTAATTCTGGGAAGTGGTCGCTTCAGTAGTCCCAGTTCGGCGGCTCAAAACGTGACGATTTTGATGGAAAATAACTCAACGGTTAAGGGGGTTAGCGTTACCAATGACCAAACCCGAGGCACTGGAATTTGGATAGAATCGGTTTACTGTAATATCGGTAGTTGTACCCTGACGAAATCCAAACGGGAAGGAATTTTTGCCACCGGAAACCGCCATTGCTGCGGTGCTTAATAGTGATTTTATCGAAAATGTGGGTAATGGCATGGCTTTAGCGGGGAATGCTAAGGGGGAAATTCGGGGGAATAAATTCCAAAATACCGGATATGCGATTTCTGTCCAAGCCCAAGCTTCGCCCTTAATTGTGGAAAACGAAATTCTGGAAAATCGGTCTGGGATTGTCCTATCAGGACAGTCTAAACCCGTATTACGAAAAAATCAAATTAAGAAAAATCTCCAAGATGGTTTAACGGTAATTGCTGATTCTGCCCCCGATATTGGTAGCCCTCAAGATAATGGCGGGAATGTATTTGTTGATAATGGCAAATATGATGTGCAAAATGCCAGTAAATTCACCTTAATTTCCGTAGGAAATCAAATTAACCCGACCCGAACTTTGGGAAGTATTGAATTTAGTGCCAATCAAACTCCAACTCCTGGCCCGAGTCCCAGCCCAACCCCAACCCCCGGCGGCTCCACTCCCACTCCCGCACCAACTCCAGTTCCTGGGGGGGCGAAATTCACCGATATTGGCTCCCATTGGGCGAGAACTTTTATTGAAAGGTTAGCGGATATGGGGATTATTAGCGGTTTCCCCGATGGTTCATTTAAACCCGATACCACCTTAACCCGTGCCCAACACGCGGCAATGTTAATGAAAGCGTTTGAATTAACACCAGTTCGCGAAGGAACTGTATTTACTGATGTGGCGGCGGATTTTTGGGGAAAAGAGGCAATTGATAAAGCAAATCGGGCGGGTTTCCTATCAGGTTATCCCGATAAAACCTTCCGACCAAATCAAAATTTAACTCGGGCTCAAGCGGTTGTTTCCTTAATCAATGGGTTGAAATTAACCGGGGGAACATCGAATACTTTGGGCGTTTATACTGACCGTGCTCAAATTCCGGCTTTTGCTACTAATGCAGTAATTACGGCGACGGAATTAAATATAGTCGTCAATTACCCGAAAAAAGAGGTTTTTAACCCCTTAAAAGATGTGACTCGTGGGGAAATTGCGGCAATTTTCTATCAAACTTTGGTAGCAGTTAATCGGGCGCAAGCAGTTGATTCTCCTTATATTGTTTAACGACTAGAAACTCTGGTTCCCAGGTTCTACCGGGGAAACCCTGTTCAGGAGGCTCTGCCTCCGATGAACAGCAGGCGGAGCCTGATTAAAGTATTGCTAGGTAGAACCTAGCAACAAGAAATATCTGGTCGGGACTTACGCATTTTTTCTTCTAGTTTTTGTTGATGAGCTAAAGCTTTTTTTCTTTTTATTCTTCTTTTTTTTGTTGACGAGCTAAAGCTCTTTCTTCTTTTTGTTCAGTTTTTTGTCCAGCTTTAACCCTTTTATGTTCGTCTTTCAAAAGTGCCATTTGTTGTTTATTCTCTAATTTTATTTTTAATCTTTCAGTTTTTTGATTTTCTTTATTTTGTAAATGTTCAAGTCTGGCTTTATAAGATTCCTCACTTTCATCAGAATTTTTAGCAAAAATATTACTGGTTTGAATAATATCTTTAGTTTTTTCACCCGTTACTTCAACAATGTCTTTAATGTCTTTAACAAGCTCTGTAATCTTATTTAATGGATTAAACACAATTATGAATCCTAAAATTTAATTAAATGTTAACAGGACTTACATACTCAGTCAAGTGTTCAACGAGAGAATAAACCTTTCAGCCTCATGACCGATGCCCAGAGCAACGAGATTTCATTTCAGTGCGTAAGTCCTACTGGTAAGTCATATTTTTCTTGAAATTCTGCAAAGGCTTGATTTAGAGGAATTCCTTGACCTTGTTCAAATTCTTCTAAACTTTCGTTCAACCGATGCCGCTTGGATACCTTTAGCAAAATGGGAATCTCTCACCCCCGAACAGCAAGAGAAATTTCTGCCAATTTGCCCCGATTTTGTCATAGAATTGCGATCGCCTAGTGATTCTTTAAAACCCCTACAAGATAAAATGCAGGAATATATTGATAATGGCACTTGTTTAGGTTGGTTAATTAACCGCCAAAACCGTCAAGTTGAAATTTATCATCGGGGGAGAGACAAAGAAATTTTAGAAAATCCCGTCACATTGTCGGGAGAAGATATTTTACCTGGATTTGTTTTAAATCTTTCATTAATGTGGTAATTCAGACTGCCCGCAGTAACGTATTCTTAGATTACGTTTCTGAGGATAAAGACCTAATTCCTTGCTGTAGTATCTTTAGCCTATAACCCAAAGTTCCTGGTTGATCAACCTCTAAACTTTCAATCAGTTTGTCCAACAATAAATTTAACTCAACTCTAGTTTTTTCTTGAAGTATTCTATTAATATCTTGCCCCAGTAAGTAGATGTTGGCATCAAGAAAGTCAATTACTCCCCCTGCAAGTTCATCCACTAATTCTGTATATACACGATCTTCATCTTCGTACCTTGATAAGATAAATTCAATGTCTTCTAAATCTTTGTTAGTACGTTCTCCCCGATCTCCCCAAGCAAAAACTTTGAGAACGATAAAAGCTGGCGTATCAATCACTTTAATTTCTAAGTCATCAATACTAGCAGTTGTTGCATGAAAGAGAGCTTCAGGAAAACCTAAAACATTCATGGGTTTACCACTATCAGGCCAAACAATTTCTTGATTAGGCTCACCAATTTCTCCAAAGGGGACTATATCAACCTCAATATTGGTTTCTATATGAATAAATTTATGAGCATTTTTTGTGGGTTTAAAACGAGGAGAATTACCACCGATTAGATTGTTCTGAAGTTTTTCATAGACTTCCCAACTCTCTATAGATATCGCCACATCCCAATCCTTAGTTTCCCCTACCTTCCCCGAATTTATGGTCAAAGATCAATAACCTAGCTCCCGCACCAACCAGAATCATAGGTAACTCTAATGCACTGACTATATTTACTAAATCAGCCAAAACCTGCTTCTCTTTAGAATCCATAATTCTTTTGAGCTATCTCCTCAATATATCGCTCATAAACCAGTATAGCAGTTTCTTTTAATCGGCTATTACCCGTTCGTACCAACTCGGCGTGAATTAATAATGGATGAACAATATTCTTCAATCCTCCAAATTCGTTTTGATCATACTTGTCATGTCCAAAACTTTCAAGCAACGCAATACTTCCTTCAGGATCAGGTTTTAACTTTAGCTTAACTGCTATCTTGCGGTAATCAACATTTTTACCAAGATGCAGTATTGCACTAATGGGGCGAAGATATTCAGTTAGAATTGAGGCGGCAAGCTCACCACCGATTAGATAGCCATATTGATCTGCGTATTTTTTAAGGTCATCTTCGATTTCTGAAAAATTCCGTTTTCCAATGGGACTAAATGTTCCGATTAGTAATTTTGAACGTAATGTTTCAGAGTATCCTAACTCCCACCTTTCAAGAAGTTTGACATAATCAATGATTTCGTATCTTCCGTGTTTGTAAGTTATGTAATCTAACTCGTTAAGTTTTTTTAGAGTGCTTTTTACCGTTTTTGTACTAACACCAGAAATGTAAGAAATTTGTTCAATATCATCCCCCTTTAAAGTATTGGGCTGGCTTAGTAAGGCATACATAACTTGCAAAGCAGTGCTAGTAATTTCTAAGGACTTATTTGTACTATCTTTTGAAGTCTGTTTACGAACTACTACATAAATTCCTGGGCTATTCAGATAAATATTTCCATCGACATCAATAAATTCAATATTTCTTTCTAAGAGTTGATCCACAACCAGATTAGACAAACTGCGTGTCACAAGTAGAGGTTTTTGACCAGGCTTTAGTTTGCCACCTAAATTAGTCAAATAATCTGCAACTTGTTCAACGACATCATTTGTGAGACCCGTTTTGATTTCACAGACATAATTGACAGTATTATGAGAGTTGATAATTGTTAGCTCTCCATCTGCCAAAACCTCACTAGAAAAATAAGATTCTACTAGAGTAGCCTTAATATTAGGTAATGATTCAAGGTAGGCAAGACACTTTTGGAATAGTGGGTTTTTGGGAGGCATAGAACGATTCCCCAGATGACGCGACAAAGTTTAATTATATCTTTAGATGTGTATTTCCGTTGTTTTCAGTCTTCAGCCTGTATCCAATTCCAATAATAATTGAATCTTTTCCTTTTCTTCAGAATCAACGGTTGCCCACTCCCTAACAATATTAAAATCCTTACTAACCTTAGATAACTCTAATAAAGTCGGGTCAATTCTATTTCTATATTTTTTCTCCTCATAGCAATTTAGCAACCTCGGTTAAACTAATATAATCCGGGCTAACTTCAGTCAAAACTGCCAGGGGAATAGCCCGTTTAACATCCTGAATTGCGCTATAAACTGCTTTTCTAGCAGATGAAGATTCCCGGATAAAATTGAGGGCAATTTTCCCCTTTTTCCCGATTCCAATTAAGGCATCATCACAACCTTCTGTTGCCAAACTCTCTAGGTAATTATCGGGATCGACTTGAGTATCTGGGAGATTAAAGTTTAAAATAAAATTATATTCTGACATTTTTTAGTTCTCCTATTTCTCCTCTGTTTGATTATGAATAGTACAGTTATCAATAACACGACGGATTAGTTTAGCATGATTGCCTGGATTTTTAGGGGTACTCCAAACACTGGCAATACAAAATTCTCCACAGCGACAATCATTGTCATTATAAGGGCAGTAAATCTTTCCCCACGCATGAGAGCCACCCTCTACAATACGCCATCCATTTTCTTCAGCATACTTCAAGGCTGCTTCAATTTCTGGCTTAGGATGTTTTTTCCAAACTGCCCCGATTACCGATGAGCAATAATCTTCATACCGCCCATCTAACGTATTCTTATATAAAATCATTCAATTGCGAATATTTTGCCGTTTTTAGGATAAAATTAAATAGTGGCAATCTAGCAGCCTGTTCCCTGTTCCCTTTTGCTCAGGAATTTTGAACACAACTCAAATAGGATTACTATAGTTAGTTTGCTAGTAGTGAATGTCCCCTCGAAGAAACCGAAGATCCGAAAACCGATGTCGTTACTACATCCGGCACGCAGCAGAGCGTCGTGGATGGGATTTGTGTCATATTGGTAGTGGTGGCGATGTTCTGGAAGAACAAGGGATTGAGGCATATTTCTCAGATATTGGTCTTAATGGTGAACGCCCCGATTTTTTGTTCTGTTTAACTGCTAATCCCACAATCATTGTCGAAGCCAAAAACGAGGCAGGCAAGTTAAAACAAGCACAGCAAGAAGCAGAAGACTACGCAGACAAAATCAATGCCGTGGGCAAATATAGCATCAAGGTGGCAGTTGGTGCTGCGGGTGAAGAAGACAAAGGCTTTGAAATCAGCATTTCTTTTTTGACGGCCCAGGGTTGGGTTCCCCTAACCTCAAATGGGTTTGGATTAACAACTTTTCCAACAAAAGCAGAAGTTGAAACCGCATTAAGAGTAAATGACGGTTCAACAACCCTGAGCATACCCTCTCAAGCTGAGTTTATTGATGCAGCAATTGAAACTAGCCGTATTCTACGCACGGCAAAAATTGAAGCTCCTCTGCGCCCTAAAGTAATTGGTGCTTTGGTTTTGGCAATGTATCAAGGACAAGTTGATACAGCAACTTCAGAAGCCTTGCAGTCCGTCAATACCCTAGCTGAAACTGCAATTGATAGAGCCCACAAACTACCACAACCCAATCGAAAACGCTTAAAAGATGCGTTGTGTTTATCCGGGGCCGATTTTAACCGTCTTGCTCCCTATGTTGGGCTAGTGGTCAACACTCTTAACCGTCTGAATGTTCGTTCCGTTATTCAAACGGATGCTGACTTTTTGGGAATGTTTTATGAGGCGTTTCTTGCGATATGGCTATGACAACAATGCACTTGGTATTGTTTTTACGCCACGACACATCACGCGGATGTGCGCGGACTTGGTTGGTGTAGGTTTTAGAGATCGAGTTATTGATATTGCGGCGGGAACAGGTGGTTTTCTGGTTGCTGCCTTTGATGCCATGATGCGACAAGCTCCTAGTCCGGCACAAATTGAAAAAGTTAAAGATTCAATTATTGGGTTTGATACTAACCCCACGGTTTGGGCACTTTCCATGCTTAATATGTTCTTTCGGGGGGATGGTAACTGCCATATCTATAACGAAAGCTGCTTTGACGAAACTGCTTTTGCTGTCATTCAGGGTAAATGCACTAGAGCATTTCTCAATCCGCCATTCTCTCAAAACGGGGAACCAGAATACTTATTTGTTGATAGAGCGATGGATGCTCTAGTAACGGGCGGGTTGTTAGTAGTTGTTGTTTACGCTGGCATTTTTGCCGATATGGATCACAACCCATGGCGAAAGCGATTTCTGCTTAAACACAAACTGCTTGGGATAATTAGCCTCCCGGAAGATTTATTTTATCCCACGGCTGCCCCAACATCCATCATGGTTGCAGAAGCTCATGTTCCACTTGACCCAACTGACCGAGTATTTATGGCTCGAATTTGGAATGATGGATACGAAAAGCTCAAGGGTAAGCGGGTTGAGAGGCATGGCAACCAGATTGATGAGGTTGTGAACGAATTTCATGCTTTTATGCAAGGTCAGCCAGTTATTTCTCAGTTGGTAACAATTGTAGAGGGGTGCAACATTCTCTAATGAGTAATATTGAGTGGAGTCCCCAACAATGGCTACCTCAACCGAAACTTACAGAAGACGAATTTGAACGTCTACGAAGTGAGGCGATGCGTGGCATTTTTGAAGCTGTAACATTGATGCCAGATCTCGCTGATGTGGTTTTAGATAATTTTGGGATTGTTGATGACGATATAGTGGGAGATGAATTACCCTATGGTACTCATGGGGCGTTGTCTAAATATTTCACTGTTGAGAATGGACGCTCAATGGGCGAAAAAAACTACATTGAAGGCTCAATTCCCTACATCAGTAGTGGTGACTCAACAAATAGTATTCTCAGTCTGATTGATCCTGTTTCCGAGGAAATATTTGAGCAAGGAGGTATTACAATCACAGCATTTGGTAAGGCAGCATTACAACCTTGGTCATTTATGGCTAGGGGCAATGGGGGCAGTTCAGTTCGAGTATTACTGCCCAAGTACAAAATGAGCCTAAATGAATTACTGTGGTTTGTCGTACAAATCAACAGGCAAAGATGGCGTTTTTTCTACGCACGGATGGCAATTAAGGGGCGCATTGCTAATCTAGGGGTTAGTGCACCTCCAGAGGCTTTGGTCGATACTGGTAAAACGGTGTTTGAGCGAGTTCGAGCCTTTCGTGAACAACTTGAAGATCTCGTTCATCTCAAAACCAAGTTTCCCGTGTGAAGATGTCACGGCGGCGGACGGACGAAAGTTTCTGGTATAGCAGTTTCCACATCTATTAGGACATTCTTGAAAGCTAAAAGCTGCTCATAGTAAGTATTTACCTATAGCCAGATTGCCTATTCCCTATTACCCCTTGCTATATCAGGTTTATGATCATTAACAACTATGAATAATCCTCAAGTTATTTGTATAGGTGAAATCCTATTTGATCGGTTATCAAATGAATTAGGAAAACCCTTAGAAACCGTGCAATCTTGGACAGATTACCCCGGAGGGGCTCCGGCTAATACGGCTTGTGGGTTAGTAAAATTAGGGATTCCGACGGCTTTTATCGGTTGTATTGGGGAGGATGAATCGGCAGGGCAATTAGTGGAATTATTAACTAAAATTGGGGTTAATATTACCGGAGTTCAACGCCATTCCCTCGCCTCGACTAGAATTGTTTATGTGGTTAGAGATGAACAGGGCGATCGCAGTTTTGCAGGATTTGGAGAGCGAAAAACCACAGAATTTGCTGATACTTATTTGCAGTCAGAACAACTCTCGGAAGAATTATTTAAAACCGCACAATTTCTAGTTTTAGGAACATTAGAACTAGCCTATGAAGACAGTAAAAATGCTATTTTAAAAGCTGTTAAATTAGCTAAATATTATCAAGTTAAGCTGTTCATTGATATTAACTGGCGACCGATGTTTTGGCAAGATCCAGACCCAGCAATTGCACTGATTTTAAACTTTGTTCAAAATGCCGATTTTCTCAAGTTAACCGATGAAGAAGCCGAATTATTATTTAATACTATAGATCCAAAAGCGATCGCTCAACAGTTACAAATTCAAGGAGTATTCGTCACCGCCGGAGAACGGGGTTGCACCTATTATTTAGCCGGGAATTATGGGAAAATACCCGCATTTTATGTTAATGTGGTCGATACAACCGGAGCCGGAGATGGTTTTACCGCCGGAATTATTTATCAATTCTGTAAATTAGGAATGGAATCAATTAATCATCCTAAAATAGCTGAACAAATAGTTAGGTTTGCTAGTGCAGTTGGGGCATTAACTACAACAAAACCAGGTGCTATTTCAGCCCAACCCAGCTTAACAGAAGTGGAAACTTTTTTAGATTGATTCTGGGATAATTGGAATTAGTCTCCTCAAAAATAGAGAGATTTTGATATTATTCAAACCGTGTTAGCTGGGTTTCCTAACCCGATAGTTTAGGGTAACAAACTTCTAATTCCCCATCCCACAAAAATACCAGCAAAAAATGCCCAAATTTGCCCGCTTTTAACAATATGGTTCCAGGTTCTAACGAAATCACCAATAATATCCACATTCACTTGTTGAGCTAAAATCGTTCCGTGGGCGAACAAATTTAAACCGTGATCAAGAAAATGAAACCCGTCAAGAGGATTCAGTATTAGAACAATCATCATTGTCGCTGACCTTGCTAGATTTTACTTGCAATACTACGAGGGTCATATCATCCCCATTACGGTTTTCTGCACCAATAAATTGTTGAACTTGTTCAAATAAATAATCCAGAATTGCCTGGGGATTTATACAATTCTGACACGCCCAATGGAATGCTTGACTGAGATTTTCCTCATCGAAGCGATCGCCCCGTTGATTCATCGCATCTGTAAATCCATCGGTATAATAAATAATTGTATCCCCTGGATAAAGTTGGATTTTATCTTCATAGTAACGACTATCCGCATCTAATCCAATTAACATTCCCAAGGTATCCAACCTTCTAATCGTATTCGTTGCCATTTGCCATAATAACGGGGGATGATGGGCCGCGTTGCTATAGGACAACATTCGAGTCGCCGGATCATATTCCGAATAAAATAACGTCACAAAGCGGTTAGAATTTTCCAAATCCGCATACATAACTTGATTCAAATGCCCCAAAATCAAGGAAGGAGAATGACGGTTTAATACCTCAGCCCGCAACATTCCCCGGGTCATGGTCATAATCAAACCCGCCGGAACTCCCTTACCCATGACATCGCCGATGACAATACTCCAGCGTTCATCGGTATAGACAGAAAGATGATCACCCCGTTTGTCGAAATTAGAGGGAATAAAATCATAATAATCTCCGCCCACTCGGTTCGCGGTTTGACATTTGGCGGCAATATCTAAACCCGGAATAGTTGGGCATTTTCGAGGCAGTAATTGTAACTGAATTTCCGCCCCAATTTCCAATTCTCGATCTAATCTTTCTTTCTCCCGTAGGGAAGTTGCTAACTCATCATTGGCAATAGCAACGGCCGTTTGATCCGCCACCAACCGGATTAATTTTTGCCGGGTCGGTGTCCAAACATAATTGACATCATGACTAAAAACATATAACCGTCCCCGCCCGATATTATTCACTAAAATCGGTGTCCCAAATAACTGGACATCGGGGCCAAGATAGCGACTGACTTGATAATCTAAATTGGCCGTATAGGTTTGTAAGGCAGATTCTGAGAGGTCTTCTAACCTTCCTGTGGTGGAGAAGGAGGTAATTTGTCGGGTTACGGCTTCGATCGCTTGCCGAATATCCTGACATTGGCGTCCTTCCTGACAATGGAGCCGTTGAAACCGGACTTGTCCATTGGGTTTAAATAATACTAAGGCCCCCCCATCAGAATCCGTCACCCGACTAGCGACTAGGGGAGTTAACTCCAAAAATTGATTCAGGTTGTTGAAGCTACGCAGGGCATACCCCAAGGAACTTAACAACTCGTTCACGTTTTGCTGTTCTCGATGCAAACGCGCCACCATTTCCTTGAGGGCAAAAACTGGCGTTGTTTCAGGTGTTGCAGAACCCGTAATCGAGTCAGCAAATTGATCAGAGCGTCTAGGGAGGGGCAAGGCTGTCATCTAAAACCTCACGGGGGAAAGGAAGGGGGGGTAGGGGAGTAGGGGGAGCAGGGGGAGCAGGGGGAGCAGGGGGAGCGGGGAGAGCAGGGGGGGCAGGGGGAGCAGGGGGAGCAGGGGAGCAGGGGGAGCAGGGGGAGCAGGGGGAGCAGGGGGAGCAGGGGAGGTAAACTCTTTTTATTACCCATTACCCATTACCCATTACCCATTACCCATTACCCATGCGTAATTCGTAATTCGTAATTATTGAACTAGCCACTGAGGAGGGCTTCAATAAACTCGTAGCTGGAAAACGGGCGCAAATCTTCGATATTTTCCCCAACTCCGATAAATCGAATCGGTAAGCCGAGTTGCTGGACAATCGCTAGGGCAACACCACCTTTAGCAGTTCCATCGAGTTTTGTCAAGACTACTCCACTCAATTGAGCTACTTCGGAAAACACTTCGGCTTGGCGCAAACCGTTTTGACCCAGGGTAGAATCCAATACTAACAAAGATTGGATTTTAGCGGATGGAGCGCGTTTATCAATAACTCGACGGATTTTATTGAGTTCCTCCATTAAATTCTTTTTATTTTGCAGACGCCCGGCTGTATCAATAATTAACAATTCCGTATTTCGAGATCGGGCTGCTTCGATCGCATCATAAACTACCGCCGCCGGATCGGTATTTTTTCCCGGGTTCGCCACGACTTCTACCCCGGTGCGTTCCCCCCAGACCTTCACCTGATCAACGGCCGCCGCCCGAAAGGTATCTCCGGCGGCTATTAAACAACGATAATCGGATTTTTGGGCTAAATGTGCTATTTTGCCAATTGTAGTGGTTTTACCCGCCCCATTGACTCCGGTAATTAACCAAATATTTAAGGTATCTTTTTCTGGTGCAAAGCTAATCGGATAGCCCTGGGAAAAGGGTTTCTTCTAAAATTCCCCTTAATATTTGTTTCAGATAGGCGATCGCCTGTTCTGGGGGAAGGGCTTCTTGACGCAGTTTATTTTGTAGGGCTTCAATGACGCGATCGGTGGCTGCGACGCCTACATCCGCCTGCAATAGCATGGATTCAATTTCATCAACGGCCTGTTGATTTAATGGCCCTTGACCAACAATGGCTTTTAATTGGTTAAGTAAGTTGCGCCGTGTCCTTCCTAGGGCTTTCCAGAGTTTCTGTAACCAGGTAATTTCTTCCAGGGCCACTTGATCGGGACGCCGACCTTGATCGGCTAAGACCTGGGCTGACCACATAAAGATCTCATCAAACACCATTCCCGCTTCCCCTGGGGCTGTTTGGCTGGTTTCGGGTTCCGGTTCAATGGCGGTTTCTTTCAGCCGTTCTAGGCGGGTTTGGCGTTCTGTGGTTGATTCTGCCCAAAAGGGAGCAGGGGGGGAGGGGGGAGTAGGGAGGGCAGGGGGGGCAGGGGGAGTAGGGGGAGCAGGGGGAGCAGGGGGAGCAGGGGGAGTAGGGGGGGAGGGGGGAGCAGGAATAGACTCTAAAACAGCTTCTAGTTCGGGTTCTGTCTCCTCAACTGCAATGGCTTCTACAGGGGTTTCAAGGGTCGTTTCTACTTCTTGAGTTTCCTCGGTTAAAACCGTCTGTTCAACTTCCGGTTCAACTTCCGGTTCCGGTTGTTGTTGTTTTTGAATATTTTGATAAGCTGCCTTTGCCCACTGTAAATAATCTTCGGAAATTTGGGGTTTTTCTTCCGAAATATCGGCTGTTTCAGCAGGTTGATCTACCTTGACTGGTTCAGATTTAACCTCCGTTTCCGGTTGCTGATTTTGATCGGTTTTTTCATTAAATTGACGACGAAACCAATTGAATACCATAGTTTTTTTTAATATCTAAGGATTGAAAAGTGCCGGCAGGGGGAGCAGGGGAGGCAGGGGGAGCAGGGGAGCGGGGGAGCAGGGGAAGCAGGGGGAGCAGGGGGAGCAGGGGGAGCAGGGGAGCAGGGGAGCAGGGGAGGTAAACTCTTTTTATTACCCATTACCCATTACCCATTACCCATTACCCATTACCCATTACCCATTACCCATTACCCATTACCCATTACCCATTACCCATTACCCATTACCCATTACCCATTACCCATTACCCATTACCCATTCGTAATTCGTAATTCGTAATTACTCCAAAACGGTGGCGGTGGCTTTTAATTTATCGACAAATCGACGGAGAACGCCGTTAACGAAGCGATAACTTTCTTCGTCACTGTAGCGTTTTGCCAGTTCAATGGCTTCATTGATTGCCACTTGTTCTTTTAAATCTAAATACATTAATTCGGCAACGGCAATGCGGAGAATATCGCGATCAATTCGGGGGAGTCGGTTGAGTTGCCAATCAACTAAGACGTCGGTTAATAACTGATCAATTTCAGCTTTATGGGTATTAACTTGAATCAGAATATCAAGGGCATAACTACAGACTTCTTGTTGATTGGCTAATTGTACTAATTCCGGTAATTCAATGGCGGTACTCAAGCGATTGATTGCTCCTTGAACTAAATCAATGGCTTCATAAACCATTGTTCTAGCACTTTGTAAATCATTAGCTCGAATTTGGCTATTTAAAAGGCGATCGCTACTGCGTTGTAGTTCAGAAACCGCCGTTTCTAAGGACTCCTGACCTTCAGCCGTTAAAGTCCTGACGGCGGCAATTAAAACATCATGTAATTCTTGAGTTTCTAGGCGCTCCGAAGTCGCAGGAAGTTGGCTAATTCCAAGTAAAGCGAGTTCACGGGCAGTACGACGGGCTTGCATAAGTTTAAGAATTTAAGAATAAAGATTGTCCCTCTAATTTTCGCTGACCCCAATGCCCTCATCTTCTAGGACAATAGCTGGAATTCTATTTTCGCTTTTCAGCAGAGATTCTAATGGAGGTTCAGATTTGGGGTTAAGGACTTTCAGTGTTGATGAAGATGTTGTGTTGACAATTCCACCGGATACGATAATTTTGAACGCATCTTCTACCGAGAGGGTCAGGTTAATGACCTCCTGCTGTGGAACAATAGCATACCATCCACTGGTGGGGTTTGGGGTCGTGGGAATAAACACACTAACCATTTCCCCGGGCAATTTGGACTGCATATCATCGCCCACAGACCCGGTGACAAAGGCTAGTGACCAAAGACCTCGACGGGGATATTCTACTAAGACAACACGGCTGAATTTATCGTTAGAATCTCGTAAAAGGGTTTCTAAAAGTTGTTTCAGGGTTTTGTAAACCGAACCCGCTAGGGGAATTGCTTGTAAGATTTTTTCACCAAAGCCCAAAAGCCATTGTCCCGCGATATTGCGGGCCATCAAACCGATAAATAATATCCCGGACAGGGGTACGGCTAACCCGACTAAAACATTCAGTAGGTTAACTAAAATCGGATGCAAACCATCAAAGGGATTAATTTGCTTAGGAATACGGGTCAGAAACTCAATTACGGAAACTGGAGATGGTGATGGTCAACCAAATCGTGGTTGCTAGGGGAATCACGACCAACAGACCCGCAATTAAGTCGTTTTTTAAGTCCTGCTTCAAGCGTTGGAACACAGAGCGTCCAGTCTCCTTTTTTTTGGGTGTTTCTCTTTCCTATTATTAACGATTATCGGTCTTTGCAGCTATCTATCTTGACGGAATGGGTCAATTACCCAGGGTTAACTGTCGAATCTGTTGAAATTGAAAATCCCGGGCTAAAGTCCTCAGACTGGTGGCTAAAGCTTGATGTTCGCGGGGAATTTGTTCAACTAAATGTAAAACTTCTTCTTCATCACAGAGGAGACAGGCTTCTTGTAGGGCGATAATCCATTCCCTGGACATCACTAACAGACTTTTGGGGGTTAAGGGCGGGTTAACGGTGGATGAAAGAATGGAGGAACCGTGGGCGGAGGTGGTGGAGTCTGCATAGACATATTTTAATTTTAAATATTCAGCCATTTTACTGAACAGTTCATCTTCTTGGAAGGGTTTACTCAAGTAGTCATTACATCCGGCTGATAAAGCTAAATTGCGATCGGTTTTGGAAGCATAGGCGGTTAAAGCGATAATCACGGTATTTTCACCCTGTAAACTCGCGCGAATTCGTTGGGTCGCCTCATAACCATTCATAATCGGCATCCGAATATCCATCCAAATTAGATGGGGTTGCCATTCTTGCCATAAATGCAGGGCTTCTTGTCCATTTTCCGCTTCTTTAACCTGTAGGCCGATTTGAGTTAATAATTTGATCATTAGTTGGCGATTTTCGGGTTGATCATCCACCACTAAAATTTTATATTCTGGTTGACCCGCAGCTAAACTTAAGACCTGGCGACTAATTTCTGGGGATTTAATTTGGCTGCTCTGGGTTACTAAGATGGGAATTTCAAACCAAAATATACTCCCGACCCCCAGGGTACTTTTTACCCCCAAATTTCCCCCGATTAACTCAACAAATTTCCGCGTAATTGTTAATCCTAAACCTGTCCCTTCTAGGGCTTTCTTACCCGATTGACTTTGAATAAAAGCATCAAAAATATTATTCAATTCCGCTTCAGCAATTCCCACTCCCGTATCCTCAATTTCAAATCTAAGAATTAGATTTTGGCCGTTGACCGTTGAAGGTGGGCGGTTAGTTATTGACCTTTGAATCTTAGGTGTTAACTGTTTATATTCAGTAAGTGAGGGCGCACTAATATCACAGGACTGACGCCAACGCACTACCTCCCCCACTCCCCCTGCTTCCCCTGCTTCCCCTGCTCCCCCCGCTCCCCCTGCTCCCCCTGCTCCCCCTGCTCCCCCTGCTCCCCCTGCCCCCCCTGCTCCCCCTGCTCCCCCACTTCCCCTGCTCCCCTGCTCCCCCACCTCCCCCTGAACCCAAGATACAGTTAAACTCACCGCTCCTTTCTGGGTAAATTTAATCGCGTTTCCTAAAATATTAATTAAAATTTGGCGAAGTTTATTGGGGTCTGTGATGATATATTGAGGAACGTTCGGTTGAATATTCAGACAAAATTTTAAGCCTTTGGTTTCGACTCGTAAACGGAACATTTCCCAAATGGATAAAATTAAATAATTCAAATCAAAGGTACTTTCGTCGCAGGTCATCCGCCCGGCTTCTATTTTAGATAAATCTAAAACATTATTGATTAAATGGAGCAGATAATCACCACTGCGGCGAATAATTTCTAAATTTTCTTGTTGATAGGTAGGAAGGGCAGAATCATGGCTCATTAGTTGAGCAAATCCCAAAATTGCATTTAAAGGAGTTCTTAACTCATGACTCATATTAGCAATAAAAATACTTTTAGTTTTATTCGCAACTTCTGCGGAGTTTTTGGCTTTTTGCAGTTCTAATTCTACTTGTTTGCGATCGCTAATATCTAAAACTGTACCAAACAGTTGTACAATTTTTCCCTGCTCATCTCTGACTCCTTCTCCCCGCACTTCTAAATATCGAATTGAAACCATCGGTGCGAATAATACGATAATCGAGTTCATAGGAAATTCCCGATTGAATCGCTTGTTTAATATGATGTTCAATATTCCGAAGATCTTCAGGATGAACATACTGTAAATACTCCACATAACTCGATTCAGTCCGGGTTTTTTCTAATCCAAAAATCCTTAACATTTCCTCTGACCAACTCACTTTCTGAGTGGCGACGTCAAATTTCCAATTGCCAATATGAGCAATGCGTTGAGCTTCCACTAGGGCTTCCTCACTTTGTCGCAATTTTTCTTCAGCAATTTTTAGTTCGGTTAAATTTCTAATACTAATCACAACCCCAGAAATATTCTGATTTAGTTCATAATAAGGGGCGTAGGTAATACTCAAAAATTGATGTCTTAAAGAGGGTAAATCTGACCAACAATGGTAATGAATCACTTCTCCCGCTAAACACTTTTCTAAGTTGGGTTTCATAATCTTTTCAAATTGGTCTTGACCGACAAAATCCATCACTGGACGACCCATTAATGCTTCTAAAACTTGATGATAAAGATTCAAATAAGCCGGGTTTGCTAACTGATAGCTATAATTACGATCAATCAAACAAATTTGATCCGTTGTCGCCGCCACAATTCTCTCATAACGGCGTAAGGCTTCCTCTGTGCGTTTGCGTTCACTAATATCTTCACAAATTCCCATGGCGGCAATAATTTGACCTTGGGAATTCCTAACTAAAGCAGTCGATAAACTAATATCAATTAAAGATCCATCTTTGCGTAGACGTTTGGTTTCTACTTGGCTTAAGGTATTAGCTGAAAAAGTATTTTCCACTATTTGTTGAAGTTCTACTTGAGAATCCGGGGGAATTATCGGTAATTTTTTACCCCTGACTTCCTGAAAATTCCAACCAAAAATCCGTTCCGCCGCCGGATTCCAGACTAATATATTACCATTATGATCAATAACATCAATCGCCACGGGAGCCGCTTGAATGGTGGCTTGTAATAAGTCATTAATTGCCTGTAAGGTGGCTTCAGTTTGTTTCCGTTCTGTGATATCTTGATAAACTGTTAAAAATAGTTCTCCCCATTCATCTGCTAATAATACTGTTGAAATTAATAGGGTTTTAGTTTCTCCTGATTTGGTGATAATCGTGGTTTCAATATTATGTAATGTCCCTTGATGAATCACCTGTTGTAACCGTTCCCCCGCCCGTTGATAGGCTAGATTATTAGGATAAAGTAACCGCATAAAATCGGGATGACTTTCCGTGTCTTCTAAACCATATCCAGTGATTTTTTCTATTTGAGAATTAAAGATTAAAAATTCTCCTTTAGAATTACTTAATGTGATTCCATTGCCAATAGTTTCAATCACCGTTTGTAATCGTCTTTGGGTAATTTGAAGTTCAGATTGGGCTTTTTTACGATCATTAATATCAACCCAATACCCCACGATTTCTAAGGGTTTACCTTTTTTATCTCTAACTAATCGCATTTGCATATCTAACCAATGATAGGTACGATCTGCGTGTAGAAATCGATATTCATAATTGAAGACATCTCGCTTTAAAATATGCTCTAATCCCGATCGTAAAAGTTTAATATCTTCAGGATGAACATGGTGTAACCAAAAACCGGGATTTCTGAGAAATTCATGGGCGTAATAACCCAATAAATGATGGACATTCTCACTGATAAAAGTAATTTCATATTCCCCTCCTTGTTGACAACTAAAAATCACGGCGGGACTCACAGTTAATAGATATTGTAACCGTTCACTGACGGATCGTAATTCTAATTCCACTCGTTTCCGTTCGGTAATATCTAATAACACTCCACCGACGCCAGAAGCACTACTATTAATATTGGTAGATAGGGGAAAAAATGAAGCCATCCAATAACTACGAACCCCGGGACAATTATATTCACCACTAATTTCTAAATCTAAAATTGGTTCGCCTTTACTTAATACTTCATCACAGACAAATTCTAAAATTGTGGTATATTCAGAAAATACATCTTGAATCGATTGACCAATATGAGTATGAGCCGGAATCCGGTGCATTTTTGCGATTGAATTATTAACTTTGATAAACTTTTTTTGATCATCTAAAATTAATAATCCGGCGGGAGCACAGGCAAAAAAAGCATCTAACCAGGATTCTCGTTGGGCTAATTCTTCTTCCAGTTGTTTCCGGTGAGTGATATCTTGAACTTGGGTAATAAAATATAAGGGATTTGCTTGATGATCTCGAATAATAGTCGCACTGAGTAAAGTCCAAATAATCTGTCCCTGTTTATGGATATATCGTTTCTCAAGCTGATAGGTTTGGATTTGATTATTTAATAGGCTATGGAGATACTGGGTGTCTGTTGCTAAATCATCGGGATGGGTAATGGTTTGAAAACTTAAATTGAGTAATTCTGATTGGGTATAGCCGACGATTTCACATAGGGCTTGATTAACCCGTAACCACTGACCATTTAGACCCAAAATTGCCATACCAATTGAGGCACTTTCAAAGATACTTCTAAATTGTTTTTCACTTTGGAGCAGATGGGTTTCCCGTTTATAGATTAAGAAAATCAAGCCACTCAAAATCAAAATAATAATGTTATAAATCAGATAAATCAGAATATCATCAGTGAAAATAAACTGACTAATACCACCGACAAAAATCAGCAATATTAAACAAAAAATTAATCCATTAATCGAGATATAAAAATCTTTGAGATCTGTTAAAAGTTGAGTAGGATTTGATGAAAATGATTGTTTATTACCCATCAGAACACCTGCCCTTTTCGGTGAATATGGTTAGAATTATCTGAGTGAAAAAACGGTTGACATTAAGAATGGCAGACAATATTTTTACCTTTATTTTTAGCTTTATATAAGGCTTTATCTGCTTTTTTAATTAACATTTGTGGTGCTTCATCCTCCAGAGGAATTAAACTACTAACCCCTAAACTTAGGGTGATTACACCCTGTCCGGGGGATGTTTCATGGCATAATTGCAAATTATAAACGGAGTCTCGAATGGTTTCTGCCACTTGTATCGCCCCGGTTAGGGAGGTATTTGGGAGAATCACGGCAAATTCTTCCCCACCATAACGGGCGACTAAATCCGCCGGCCGTTTGAGAGTTTGATGAAGGGCACGGGCAACTTTTTTTAAACAATCATCCCCGGCTAAATGACCATAGGTATCGTTATATAATTTGAAATAGTCAATATCAGCTAAAATCAGGGAGAGGGGAAGTTTTTCCCGTCGGAGTCTTAGCCATTCTTGTTCTAAAACTTGATCAAATCTTCGCCGATTTGCTACTTGAGTTAAACCGTCTAAATTAGCTAGATTTTCTAATTCTCGATTAACTTGATGTAGTTGTTGATAGAGTTGGGATTGCTCGATTGCGATCGCTAATTGATCCGTGACCACTACGGCTAATTCTACATCGGTTTCCGACCAGGGAACAGAGTAATGTCGAACAATGCTTAAACTTCCCCAAGCATCTCCATCAGAATAGACAGGAATTGGCAACCAAATTCTCGAATATTGTTCAATTAAATCCTGATGACAGGGATCAATAACTGTTTCTGGATCTTTCACACAAAAGGTTTGTAATAATTGTAGACGTTCTGTTAATAAACAACCGGGATTAGATAATTTAGTATTAATTAATTTAGCTAGATCAGAATTGGGGAAATATTCAACAATGGGTTGCCAGCTATCGGATTGAGATTGAGATAAATGTTGAACAATTGCCACCCAATCTGCCTGTAATAGTTGACCAATTTCGGTGACCGCCGTAGAAAATACGGTTGATATTTCCAGGGAATTACGAATCGCTCGAATTACTCGATTTAAGGCTTGTTCCCGTTGATATTGTAACCTTAAAGCCTCTTGAGCCTGTTCCCGTTCTAAAATTTCAAGCTCAAGTTGTTTTTTGTGCCATTGAATGGTGAGTTGATTTTTTACCCGAGCTAATACTTCTTCAACCTGAAAAGGTTTAGTAATATAATCTGAAACCTCCTACGCTAAATGCTTTAACCTTATCTAAGCCATCGCTTAAAGCACTGAGAAAGATAATCGGAATATCCCGAGTTATCAGATCCTTTTTTAAGATTTGACACAATTGATAACCCGATAAATCGGGCATGAGAATATCTAGTAAAATCAAGTCGGGAGGGCTCTTTTTAATGGTCTCCAGAGCTTCGTAACCATTACTAACGGCCCGAACTTTATAGCCATTTTCTCGCAGGAGATTGACCAAGAGCCTTAAATTTGCTAGTGTATCATCAATAACTAGCAAATCTGCCCTGGGTGCAAAATTATAAGATACATACATTCGCTCTAGTTCAGCTAACATAATAAACCTCAGATTAAATTGTAGTTAATCCACTTATCTGAGATTGCTCTCCATTATACCCAGATTAGAGACCCTGGTTTGATTATTTATTCTATCTTAATCTGTTCTGAACCAAAGTAAAGTTAACCATTCTCCAAAGGTATAGGTTTAAATTATTTTTATTTAGTTTACTGGGACTCCCCGAAACTTTGTGTAATCTGGGCAAAAATTTTATCCTGGTATTTACTATGAATTATTGCCCATTGGCAAAATCCTAAACATAAATTTCTCAAATCAACAGCCCTTTTATTAGTAATAGGTACAATCTTAGGAATCGGTTTCAGGAATTATAGCACTACGCATTACAGCCAGGATAATTCTAAATCCAGCAAACTCATTCACTATTGTAAAATTAATGTGAAGATATGATCAAATATTGCCAATGATCTGAAATCAAGCTATAATGTTGGCACGGGTGTTATTACTCAGGGCATCTAACAGTTTATTAGGTCAGGAAAAAATTGATTAGCAAATCTTATCACACTTCCGGCCTGTCTACGGGTAGCTCCTTTTCTAATTCCTTGGGAGTGACAGCAGAGGTTATCCATGAGTTTTTCCTGCATGGAGTACAAACCTCCAGTCCAGAAGCCGTTTTGGATAGCTTTGAACAACTATTCTTTTACCTGCTGTGTCCAAGCCAGCCAGAGGTAAAAGGGGCGTTAGAAAAGATTTTGAGTGAGGAAACCGGGGAATCTTGCTTTCACTCGACGATTCAAAGATGTTGCTATATTCTGATTAATAATTGGCTACTTAAACGTCAACAAAGGTTGATTCAAAACCTGTTCCAAATATTATCAAACCCTCCCGACGTTAATCAGACTTGTTTGTCAGTTCAAGAAAACCGACTAACTATATGGCTGCACAAATTTTTAAGCAGTGAAAATTATCAAAAATTACTCCAATGTGCGAATTTTGATCGAAATAATTGGAGTAGCCGTTATCAATCCTATTTATTAGTTCCTCAATATCTTAATCCTCGCAGTTCTAGGGAACAAAAAGAAGTCGCTCGCAATTTATCAAAACAGCTTAAAGATAAATATAAATTTGATTTGGCGATGTATATTACCCGTTTAGACTCTCCCTCGGGTAAAAATCACAAACTGCATAATCCCACCAAACTCGGGGATGAGGTGATTAATTTAATTAAACAAACAATTTCTACTCAGCGTGTGTTTAATTATGGCACTCAGGCTAACTTGTTTTTACAAAATACTCAAGATTTTAATTATCAAAGATTTAAACAATGTTTGCCACAATATTTGATGTTTAATCTGAGTCAGCAGTATCCGGCGAATGTTCTCAGGGAAAAAATAGAAGAAAAACTGCAATCTCTTTACCGTATCCACGATGATAAAACTATTAATCAGGCTCTAATTATTAGAACCTGTAACCGACTGCTGGAGTTTTTACTGCTGGAAACCGGGGAAAGACCCCTCGTTTTTATTTAATTTAATGATTCGTCGGGGAAGTCAACTGACTTTAGTAATTTTACTGCTGAAATTAGTATTATTAGGGAGTCCCTGTCGAACCTATTTAGATATTTGTATTGCCAATTTGGTTCAATTCTATCAAGACCATGCGGAATTACGGTGTCAGGGCCTAATTCAATTTTTAGAAATTTTTAATTTAGTTTTTACCCTATTTACAGAAAATATTCAATATTTTTTAGTCAAAACTAAAGATTTAGATCCCGTAACTCAGTCGGGAACAGAATTGGACACCTATCGTTTATTTTGTCAATTTAAAGGGCCAGATTTACGCCATACCAATCCCAAAGAAATTGAGTTAAAAGGTCGGGATTTACGCAGTGCAGATTTGCGCGATACAGATTTAAAATCTATCAAACTCATTCGAGTAGATTTAAGTCTGGCTAAACTCAGCCATGCGGATTTAAGTCAAGGAATTTTTACAGAAACTAAATTTTTTATTTCTAATCTTAATTATACGAATCTTACCCATGCTGATTTAGTCAAAACAGATTTTCGTCGGGCTGAATTGAAGCACGCCAATTTAAACGCTACAAATTTGCAACAAGCTAATTTTAATCGTGCTGATTTAAGATGGGCTACTATCACAAAAGCGAATTTACAAGAAGCGAATTTAGAAAATACTGATTTAACTGAAGTGGATTTATCGGCATCAAATTTACAAGGGGCTAACCTGAATCGAGCTAATTTAAAAGGAGCTAATTTAAAAGGGACTAACTTAAAAGGGGCTAATTTGAAAAGAGCGAATCTGGAGGGGGTAAATCTGGAGGGGGCAAATCTGGAGGGGGCAAATCTGGAGGGGGCGAATCTGGAAAATTCTAATTTAAAAGATGCTATTTTAGAGCGAGCAATTTTATCTCAAGCCAATCTACAATCCACAGATTTATCTAATGTAAATTTCATGGCTGCCATGGTTAATCAAGCCAATTTAAGTCAATCGATTTTAGTTAAAGCCCAACTGAGAGATACTAATTTAGCTCAAAGTAATCTGAGTTATGCTGATTTAACAAAAGTAGATTTAACTCGGGCTAATTTAATGCAGGTTGATTTTACTTGTGCGTCCTTAAGGGATGCAATTGTTCGTCATACTAATCTCAAAGATGCTATTTTATTATACGCCGATTTACAGGGTGCTAATCTGTTTTGCAGTGGGATTTCCCAAGCACAAATTGTGGGGGTTAAATTAGGGAATAATGCGGGATTATCAGATCAAACTCGCATTTTCCTAAATGGACAGGAGATTTAATTCAACAACGTAGTAAGGCGTTTCACGCCTCTATGTAGTAAGGCGTTCACGCCTCTATGTAGTAAGGCGTTCACGCCTCTATGTAGTAAGGCGTTCACGCCTCTATGTAGTAAGGCGTTCACGCCTCTATGCACAACAACGGGTAGAGACGCGCCGTGGCTCGTCTCTACTCTGGGGGGTAGAATTAAATCAGTTTAACTGCACGCAGGGTAAACATGATTCCTGCGGCTGCAACTAAAGCACCCACATAAATGATAACGTAGGCGATCGCGCCATCGGCTGTAATCATTAGACATCTCCATAAACATTACTCTATTGAATCATGAGTGATCATTCTGTGACTATCCGTAACGGGTTAAAAATAGAATACAATTTTTAGAAATAACTTGATGAGGGGAAAAAATGGATTCGATTATTAGAGTAAATTTAGGTTCATTATCCTATAATATTGCTATCGGTGCTGGAAATTTAGACAGATTAGGGGAGGAGATGACCTCCTTAAATTTAGGTAAAAAAGTATTATTAGTTTCTAACCCGGAAATCTTTAATTATTATGGAGAACGCACCCGCACGGCTTTAGAAAAAGCGGGGTTTGATGTGGCTATTTGTACCCTGCCCGCCGGAGAAGAATATAAAACCCCCGAAACCCTGCAAACAATTTATGATGCGGCGTTGAAACATAAATTAGAACGTTCCTCCACGATGGTTGCTTTAGGGGGAGGAATTATTGGAGATATGACCGGATTTGCGGCGGCGACGTGGTTACGGGGGATTAATGTTGTGCAGGTTCCGACATCTTTATTAGCGATGGTCGATGCTTCTATTGGGGGGAAAACCGGGGTAAATCATCCCCAGGGAAAAAATTTAATTGGGGCGTTTCATCAACCCAAATTAGTCTTAATTGATCCAGATGTTTTGCTAACCCTTCCAGAACGAGAATTTCGGGCGGGAATGGCAGAAGTGATTAAATATGGTGTGATTTGGGATCATAAATTATTTGACAAATTAGAACAATCCCAAAACTTAGATAATATTCAATCTTTAGATAGTGGATTGTTACAAGAAATTTTAACCCGTTCCTGTCAAAGTAAAGCCGATGTGGTGAGTCAGGATGAAAAAGAATCCGGGTTAAGAGCCATTTTGAATTATGGTCATACCATTGGTCATGCGGTTGAAAGTTTAACCGGATATACCGTGGTCATTCATGGGGAAGCGGTGGCAATTGGTATGGTCGCCGCCAGTCAAATTGCGCTGAAATTAGGATTATGGGATGAAGATAGCGATCGCCGTCAATTGGAGATTATGGAAAAGGCGAAATTACCGACCCAACTCCCCCCCGGACTCAAGATTGATGAAATTTTAGAGAGTCTACAAACGGATAAAAAAGTTAAAGCTGGAAAAGTCCGATTTGTCTTAGCGACTCGCATTGGAGCCGCAACGGTAACAGATATTGTCACTTCTGATATAATCCGTCAGGTATTAGAAAATTCTCCCGTTCGTTGTCCGGCTTAAAACGGGAAAACGTCATATTCATGTCATCGAATTGACACATTAACTTCATATCCTGACGATAATCTATAAATCAAAGACAAGTTAACTCCTCACACCCAAATCACGTTTCGTTTCCTCACCACTGGCTCATCACCGGTGGATTTTTTTTGCTTGATTATTTGTCGTAGTACACTGGAAAACACTGCACTTAAACTGGGCTAAACTCACCCATGAGAAAATGGACTCCGATTCTACTGTTAACCCTCTATTTACTGGCGGTGGGGGTAACAATTGGACTGAAAAATCAAGATTGGATTGTGGCTCAGGGGATGACATTATGGCAACAACAGCCCACTCCTGCAACCTTTGAGCGGGTGATGGCGGAAACAGTCTCTCCCCCCCCAGAACCCGCAGAGGCGAAACTGGTGGCCGATGAGAAGCCCCCGGAACCGCCCAAGGAGAAGGAGCCAGAACCAGAAACCATAGTTAATGTTAATAATATTCCTGTACCTGGAACCTGCGCCCTACAACCCGACCCGAACCCGCCAGTTAATGGTAGACCTGGGCCACCTGTTAATCCCGTGACCTTATATCGGTTTCGCCGACCAACGGATGTACAAACGGCCAATCTTCAAGGGGGGGCGGGTTACACTCCGAATGAATATCAGGCCATGGCGAATGGGACGAATTACGGACAGCGATTTTTATATGATATTAATGGCCAAGCGGTGAATAATGCCCCGATTGTGGTGCTCCATGAAACCGTATCGGATGTTTATAGTGCGGTGAATTTGTTTCAAAATCCCCAAGCTTCGGAGGATAATCAAGCCAGTTATCATACTTTAATTATGTTAACGGGGGATATTGTTTATATTGTTCCCCCGGATTTGAGGGCTTTTGGTGCGGGTAATTCGGTATTTGTTAGTCCAACGGGAACGGAAACCGTAAAAACCCATCCCAAACGTCCTGCTTCGGTGAATAATTTTGCATATCATGTTTCTTTAGAAACCCCTGCGGATGGTCGAAATAATGCTAATTCTCACAGTGGTTATACCACCGCCCAATATCAATCTTTAGCCTGGTTAATAGCAAAAACTGGAGTTCCTGATGCTCGAATTACAACCCATGCGGCGGTTGACCGTTCGGGAGAAAGGCGAGATCCTAGAAGTTTTGATGCTCAACTGTTTTCGCAATATTTACAATCAATACCCCGGACTCAGGAAATTATGATTAGTTGTCAATCTGCCTATCTGAATTAAAATAGTTATAGTAGGGAATAGGGAATAGGGAACAGGGAACAGCTAATAGGGAACCACCAAAATTTTTAAGGATACTATGCAAGTTAAAGGGATAAAAAGAGGCAAAACAATTGAATTATTGCAAGATATTGACCTACCTGACGGCGTGGAAATTACCGTTGAAGTTAAAACAGTACCAATTTTAAGTTTATCGGAAACGCCTGAACCGTTTAAGAGTTATTTTTGGAGCTTGGCAAAATCAACCAGAACTCGATGAGATTTTTTCAGAAATAGATAAAGAACGCCATGACTATCAAGGCAGAAAAATGATTGATTTTGATTGAAACTATGTATTTACTAGACACTAATATTTGTATTGCCTTATTAAAAAATAATCCTCTGGCTGTTTCTGAGTTTACCGTCAAAACAGAGAGATCATACCTGTCTACATTAATATCACAACGCAATTTTTGCCTGGTGAGGAATGCCCCAAATCACGGTTTCATGTTTATAAATTACCATCCCAGGTTTAGCCCCTTTGGGTTTATAAACGTGCTTAGGTTTAGTATAAATAACCGGAACTTGTTCACTATTTCTAGCCCGACTATAATAGGCTGCTAAATTAGCGGTAAACTGTAAATCAATATCATCAGCCACCTGCCCGGGATTTAATCTTAATAATACATGACTTCCGGGGATTTCTTGAGTATGAAACCACAAATCATAATCCGTTGCTAGTTTAAAGGTTAACTGATCATTTTGACGATTATTTCTACCAATTATAACCTCAATTCCGTTGGGGGTTTGATAACGATGGAATTCTGTGGATAAAGTAGCATTAGGACTGCGATAATCAGGAATATTAATATACCCCTGTTGAATTAACTCCTCTCGGATTTCAGCCAAGGTTTGTAAATCTTCGGCGGTTTGATAGGTTTCAACTAAACTAATCGCTGACTCGACTTGTTCTAAATAGTTGATTTCGGTTTTAACTTCATTTAAAAGTGGTTCAACGGCAATTCTCGCCCGTTTTAACTTTTGATGTCGTTTATATAAACTTTGAGCGTTTTGGACGGCATTACTCTCTGGATTTAAGGGTATTTTAACCGGGTTTCCCGTCTCAAAATCCGGTAACTGAATCTCTTTCATCCCTGGTTTCCACTCGTGCAGAAAAGCCATTAATAAATCTGCTTTTGCCCGATAATCGTCAGCTTGATCGGATTGTTGTAACCGTTGAATAAATTGATCCGCTTTAACTTGTAATTTAGTTAAAACGCTATTAATTTTTTGACTAACTTGATGACGCAGTTGCTGAAATTCCTGTTGATTTAATTGATTTGTATAATAGGTATTCAGTAAAATTTGAACCGATTTAACTTCAGAAATATTTTCTAAATTCCAAGGAATAATATCATAGCCCTTTGCGGTATAATAGGGAATAAAATTATTATTTTCTAGGGTTTTTAGCCAAGTTTGCCAACTTTTAAATAATTGATTCCAGTCTTCTGTAGTTAAAGTATCAGTGGGTTGAGTCGGATCTAAATTAGCCGCTTCAATCATTGCTTGAACTAAGCCAGAACTTAAACCTCGATAGTTTTTTAACAGTTGTTTTTTTAACGCACTGGGAATTAAACTAACCCGTTCTTGCCAACGGGATTGATCTTCATTTAAACTCGGAATTGGTTCGGTTAATTTAGGGGGAAGTTCATAGAATTGATTGGTTAAAATCGGTCGAACACTCGATTGTTGTAAATTGACTTGATGGGCAGCCGTAACAATAATATTATCCGATCCTGTTAAAATAATATTACTATATTTTCCCATAATTTCCACATACAAATGCCACAGGGGATCATCCCCGGGACGGTGGGAAAATTGCAGATCTAAAATTCTTTCCCAGGGGTCAACTTGCCGAATTTCAACTAATGCTAATCCCGCCAATTGATGCCGAAGTTGATCACTAAAAGTAAAGGTATCGGGAATGCGAGGAGGGGAATCTCCGATGCAAATTCTCGCCGCTTGGGGATGCCAAGAAATATCAAGCCAGCCTCGACGGTTTAGGGTGCGTAACCCCAAAGAAATGGTAAAGCGATCGCGTTGATACACCTGTTCTAACCGCGCTGGAAGCCAGTCTTGTCGCAGTTCACCACAACTGGCGATTAATGTTGTTAAATCAAAAGATTGCATAATATTTTCCCGATCGCCTTAACCATTACCCATTGTCTCATTATTTTTCCCCACCTGACCTAATCTTTCAAAATCAGATTATTTGAGAGAAAAATCTCCCGCTTTAACCCGTTAAACTGTTCCCTGCTGTAAATAAAATTGAAACCGTTGCTGCATTTGTTCTATTGTTAGTTTTTGTGTCCAATATTCCACCAAAGCATGACCAAATGCCCAAGCATTTTTTTCCGGGGGATTGGGATTTTCTAAAAGTAACGGCCAGAGAGATAGTAAATCAAAATTAATCGGATCAGACTCTCCTGAATTTAACAATAAAAATAAGTCATAGGCCATCTGTAATTTGCCAATCACCACGGGTAATTGTTCAACCGGAATTTTTTCTGCGAGTAATAATGCTAAAGTAGGTGATCCTGTGGCCAAGGTGGAAATAAAACTCAGAATTGGACTTTTTAATAAAGCCGCTAATCCTTGAGTTGTTGCCATTTGAAAAGTATAATGATCAATTATTTTAGCCGTTGCTAAAATCCGAGCTTCTTGATTTTGTAAAAATCGAGCTAAACGCATTTGTTTAGCGGGATTAATCGTTTCTAAAATGGCAATTGATAACCAATCTACCCCCCAAGGTTGGCGCTGGGTTTGACTATCTTGGGTAACAATTGGTAACACGCGATCGCAATATTCTCCTAACTGTTCTAATCGGTATTCTGTGGCTTCTCGAATCGCTTTTTCTTTCGGAAGATTTCCCCACTGCCAATCATAGGGTGGTTGCCATTCGCGGATGGGACGTAAGCGATCAACTTGGGTAACAATTGTAATAACTGGTAACTCTAATTCCTGTTGTTTAATCTCGCGTAAAAAATCCACATCCATCTGCAAAGCTGGGTCAAGGGCGGGAGTAACTAATAATAATAAATCGGCGTTAGTTGCATAGTCTAAAACCTGTTCTCGTAATTCAGGATGATTCACCTGTTCATAACCCGGAGTATCCCACAAATTCAGGCTTTCTCCGGCGTCGGTTTGCCACTGATAATTTTGGATCTGATCGGTACTGGGTAAGACATCGACGACGGCTTGATCCATTTGAAATAAGGTATTAATCAAACTACTTTTTCCCGCCCCTGTACGGCCAACTAAGAGCAAATTAACGGGTTTTTGTTCTAAGGTTTCAATCGGTTCTGTCGTTGTTAGAATATCCCGAATGGTTTGGGTTTTTGCTTGAGGAAAGGAAAGATTATTAACGGAAAATTCCGTTGTGGGTAAGGTGTCTCCACCGTAAAGAGTGATCGCTTGACAGCACAAATTTCTCAAAGCCACTTCCCGTAAAGATTGACCTAAATTAACTAATAGTTGTTGTGTGGCTTGATTGGTGGTTTTTTGAGTCGAAACCCGCGCCAAAGCGGATACTGGATTTAACAGCCATTGCGCCCAATTCCAGACTTTTAAAAGTTTACGCGCCGAGGGTTCTAACTTCTGATAAACTTGATAGGTTTGATAGGCTTGTCCAACGGTTACTTGATTTAAAGCTGGAGATAATTTTTGGATTAATTTATCTAAATCATCCATAGTTCCCCGCATTAATTGATAGGCTTGGGGAATATAAATACTCAAAATAGGATATTGAACTTCAGGATGATAAATATTAGCTACGGTTGTCACTACTTCTTGACAGCGTTTCCAAAAAATTGAACTATCTTCCCAAATTAGCGGATCATTCTGGGCTGCTTTTAAAATTTCTTGTAGGGCTATTTCGACTTGATTAATATTGGGATTTGTAGAAGGTTGTAATCTCGATTGATCTAAGGATGATTCTAGTTCTTGATTGAATTTAGCGGTGATGGCTTCCATCTCTTTAAACATTGGTTGAGTCCATCGAAACTAATAACCAACGCCAACCGACAAACATTAGGGTAAATACGGCCCAAATCCAATTTATTCCCCAATAATGAATCGTGACCCCCGCCGCCGTTAGCAAAAAAATCACAATCATTGCCATCGGCGTGATCAATACCATCCATTGCCATTGTTTGAGTCTAATCATCGTTGCTTCCTCAAAATTTATAGACTATTGTTAAAGATAGATCATTCAATCGGAATTTAACCGATTAAGAAAGTGCGATTGTAAGTCAACAAGATCCGCTAAAATGTTAATGTTGACTAAAATTGAGTCGTTCCAATGGATAATTTACCCCCAGATTCTCAGGATAGTGCTTTTTGGAACCAGATTAGCACAAATGGTTTAGTGCGATTTTTATTATTTTTTGCCTCTGGATGGGCATTAATTTTAATTTTTAACTATTTTGAAAGTATCTTTTTTACCTTTATTTTAGCTGCTATTTTTGCGTTTCTTCTCAACTATCCTGTGCGATATTTAGAACGCTATTTGGGTCGAGGATTTGCGTTAGGAATTGTCCTAGTTTTGAGTCTATTTATTGTAGTTGCAACCGGGTTATCCCTGGGAACAATGTTTTTCAATCAGTTTCAACAACTTCTCTCCCTTGTGGTTGAAAATTTCACCTCAACCGACAATCCGTTTGATCAATTACAAGAGTTTCTAAGCAATCGGAAAGTTAATATTAATCTCGCCCCCCTAGAATCGGAATTTAATAAATCTTTAGTAGCATTCGCCAGTGTTCTTGTCGGTGCTTTTTCTTCTTTGCCAAATACATTACTTTCATTTATTATCATTTTTGTTATTTCATTTTTCATGCTAATTGATGGTGAAAGACTATGGTTTTTATTGTTAAAAATAATTCCTTATAGCCATCGGAGTCAGTTTTCTTTAGCTGTTAAAAGAAGTTTTTTAGGTTTCTTTCGAGGTCAACTTTTACTCTCGCTTTTTTTGGCGATATCTAGTTTTATAGTCTATAGTATCTTGGGAATACCGTTTTCTTTATCTCTAGCGATTATTATTGGCTTATTTGATTTTATCCCGGGAATTGGGGCAACTTTGGGAATTTTAAGCATTAGTTTAATTATTTTAATTCAAAGTGGCTGGTTTGTGATGTTAAAAGTCGTGGTCGCGAGTGTGATTTTACAGCAAATTCAGGATAATTTTATTGGCCCTAGAATTATGCAAAGTTCGGTTAATATTAACCCTGTAGTTTTGTTTTTTGCTTTAATGATTGGGGCCAGAATTGCTGGGATTTTAGGCGTATTTCTATCCGTTTCCTATTGCGGGCGTGATTGTAAACTTATTAGATATTGAAGAAATGCAATCTAAAGAGGGAAGTAAGGATTATCTGGAGACAAAATCCTAACCTATAAACCGGGTTTATTAATAAGTTCTTCCTTTCCAGCTTCCCCCTTTTCCTCGCCAATATCTCAAGGCTGAATCTAAAGTCATTAACCCATATAAAAATCCAATCCAGGGTAAAGTTAACCCCCAAATGGGAGAAAGTTGATAGAGTTTTAGGGTGGGATAATAGGCAATTTCCATTAATACCCCCGTTAATAAAGCTAGGACTATAATTAATCCATTTCCCTGAACAATTCCCCAAATTAAACTCAGAGGAGACATTAAATAAATCAGAATCATCCCTATCAGGGTTAATCCTAATAAAATAGTGGAAAAATTCAGTTGACTAAATGCTGTCCTAGCTACCATATCCCAAATACTTGATAAATTAGGATAGGGTCTTAAACTATAGGTGGTTTCTGTTAACCCTAACCAAATAGGATAATAGGATTTTGAGGTAAAAGGAAAGATAAAACTCCCCAGAGAAAATCCCTGGTTATTCGGGGAATTCAATTTCACCGCTTGTGCTAGGGAAACAATCATCAATTAAAGCTTGTTTTAATATTGCTAAACCCCCAATTCTAGTTAATGCTTCCTGACGAATTAAAATACATCCTCCTGCGGCTGCTGCGAGTTGACTTTGGGGATGATTTACCCAACGAAAAGGATATAATTTTTGAAAGAAAAATACAAAAGCGGGAATTAATAAGTTTTCCCAAAAACTTTGACACCGTAATAATACCATTAGGGATACTAATTGTAATTGTTCAGTTTCCGCTTTTTCAACTAATTGCTTTAAATTATTAGGAGAATGTGCAATATCAGCATCGGTAAATAAAATATATTGGGGGATATAATTTAACATAGAACTATATTTAACTCCCTGTTCCATCGCCCAAAGTTTACCCGTCCATCCCGTAGGTAAGGGTTGAGAGGTAATAATATTTAACCTGTCTGTTTGATTTAATAATTTAGCGGTTTCTTGGGCAATATTTGCTGTATTATCACTACTTTGATCATCAACTAAAATAATAGAAAATGCACCAGGATAGTTTTGATTTAGTAGCGATCGCAAACTGCTAGAAATTAACTCCGCTTCATTTCTAGCCGGAATAATTACGGTAACTGAAGGATAATTTAATAAAGGTTTTTGAACCTCAGAAAGCCGTTGATCTCCTCGCCAAAACTGCCCTCGAAACATTAATAATACAATCCATATTATTAACGATAATAGCGTTAAAATTAAAACTAAATTTTCCATTTTATAATCAATAAATACTCGCGGTTTTTAACTGTATCGGTTGCTGGGATAGATGGGAATACAATACGTCAGGGTCTAAGTCAGCACCGCTATCCCAATAAACAGTTCCCCACTCGCTAGAAAGTTTAACTTGATTAAAGTAATCAGGGTTTTTTAGAGGTTCAAATACCCCGGTAAACTGAACGAGTTTAGACACATCAATTACCCCTTCTACTCCATCTTCAAAACGAAGTCTTAGCTGGTAATTTATTAATGGATGAACTTCAACAATATCTTTAAGCATGATTTACTCCAGGGGTTCAATTTTATTCAAAATTAGCTTTAAAATTTATTATATAATAAATTTATGATTAATTCAATAAAAAACATGATAGGATGTCTATAATCAATTAAAGAAATGATATACTCAAAAATAGTATTAGGAGTTAAACAGATAACAATGGAAATAGAAAATCAAGTCTCTGTAACTCAATTAAAAGATGCGATCGCAGCCAGTCAAAACTTTCTATTCTCTCAACAAGATCCCGACGGTTATTGGTGGGCAGAATTAGAATCTAACGTAACAATTATATCAGAAATTATCCTTTTATACAAGATTTGGGGAACCGATCAAACTCGCCCTTTATCTAAGGCTGAAAACTACTTACGTTCCCAACAACGAGATCATGGAGGTTGGGAATTATTTTATGGAGATGGCGGGGAACTCAGTACCACCGTTGAAGCGTATATGGCATTAAAAATATTAGGGGTATCTGAAACAGATTCCGCCTTAATTAAAGCCAAAAAATTTATTTTAGAACGGGGTGGAATTACCAAAACTCGAATTTTTACTAAGCTACATTTAGCCCTAATTGGGTGTTATGACTGGCGGGGTATTCCCTCAATTCCCCCTTGGATTATGTTATTACCCGAGGGTTCACCTTTTACCATTTATGAAATGTCTAGTTGGGCGAGAAGTAGTACCGTTCCTTTGTTAATTGTCTTTGATAAAAAACCTGTTTTTCGGTTTGATTCTAGTCTAAATTTAGATGAATTGTATGTAGAAGAACGACAAAATGCTATTTTTGAACTGTCTAAAAATAATGATTGGACAGATATATTTATTGGGTTAGATAATATTTTCAAATTTGCCGAATTATTGAATATTGTTCCCTTACGAGAACAGGGGTTAAAAGCCGCAGAAAAATGGATTTTAGAACGGCAAGAAATAACCGGAGATTGGGCAGGAATTATCCCAGCCATGTTAAATTCTTTATTGGCGTTAAAATGCTTAAATTATTCGGTATCTGATCCGATTGTTCAACGGGGTTTAGAAGCTATAGATAATTTTGCCATAGAAACAGAAGAAAGTTATCGAATGCAAGCCTGTGTGTCTCCAGTTTGGGATACAGCTTGGGTAGTTCGAGCTTTAATAGAATCAGGAATTGCTCCTAATCATGGTGCTATTATAAAAAGTTCAGAATGGTTAATCCGGCAACAAATCTTAGATTATGGCGATTGGAATATTAAAAATAAACAGGGAAAACCTGGGGGATGGGCGTTTGAATTTGTGAATCGATTTTATCCTGATTTAGATGATTCTGCCGTGGTGGTTATGGCATTAAATCAAGCTAGAATTAATGATGAATCATTGAAAATAGCAACGATGATTAGGGGGATTGACTGGATGATCTCAATGCAGTGTAAAGCCGGAGGTTGGGCAGCTTTTGATATAGATAATGATCAGGATTGGATTAATGCAGTTCCCTATGGGGATTTAAAAGCCATGATTGATCCAAATACGGCGGATGTGACGGCGAGAGTGATTGAAATGTTGGGAGAATTAGACCCTAATTCATCGGAATTTCAATTAAAAATTCAATCTTTGAAACCTTCAATTGAACGAGCGATTTCCTATTTAAAACAGGAACAGGAAACCGATGGCAGTTGGTTCGGGCGTTGGGGCGTAAATTATATTTATGGAACCAGTGGGGTATTATCTGCTTTAGGGCTAATTAATCCTATTTATAAAAGTTGGGGTCATGGTTGTCTTCAACCCTTGATGAAACGAGGCGCAAATTGGTTAGTTAGTTGTCAAAATATTGATGGGGGTTGGGGGGAAACTTGCCATAGTTATAATCACCCTAAATTGAAAGGAAAAGGAGTTAGTACCGCCTCACAAACGGCTTGGGCGTTAATTGGTTTGATGGCAACGGAATGTGAACAAATAGAGGTAATTCAAAGGGGAATTAACTATTTAATTTCAACACAACTTTCCGACGGTCGCTGGGATGAATCGGAATTTACGGGAACGGGATTTCCGGGTCATTTTTATATCAAATATCATTACTATCAACATTATTTTCCGTTGTTAGCATTGGGTCGTTATCAAAAGTTACAAGAACTTTAACTCGATATGTAGCGGGTTATCTGTCAGCAAGGGATTGAAGGTTTATAATTTGGGGAATTAGGGCTAAAGCCCAACAACAAATTAATTTGAATTAAACATGGGTCATCGAGAAAAAGTTATTGTTTTATTGGGTGTAATTGCATCAATTACATCTTTGGTAATTGGGATGGCAAGGACAGCTACGGTATCGGAAAAAACTATGGTAAAACCGGATTATCAGCGATTGGAGCATTTGTTATTAGCAAAACAATTCACAAAAGCTGAACTACAAACCTATAGAATTATGCTGTTAGTTTTAGGAAAAAATCCGAAATATTCTGCTCCAATTGAGTTAAAAAAACGGGATATTGCTAAACTTCCCTGTAAAGATTTAAGGAAAATAGAAAAAATTTGGCATCCTTATACCCAGGGAAGTATTCATTTTAGAAATAAAACTATCAGTTGGCAAAATGATCAACAAAATTTAAGTTCTGCGATTATTTCTCGCCTGGAGAGTTGTCAAATTGAAGCCCTCAAAAATTCTCAGATTAAGCCAAATTTTCTCTAATCATTCTATCATTTTTACTGGTAATTCTGTATTCAACAAAAACAGGGTTTTTGCTATTAAATAAGCTGCATAACTCTGAAAAACCTAATTTCTCCTGTGGGAAAATTAAAGAGATAAAAATTGAGGTTTCTAAGATTTGTTCTAAGGTATAGGGACAAACTTCAGGAAAGATTTGTTCACCGAGTTTTGTTTCTCGAATAGCTAAGGCTAATCCTAATTCATAGGCATCGGGTAAAACTTGATTTGAATAGGACTTTAAACTGGGACTATCTTGTAATAAAAACTTAATTTGTACCCGTTGTTCTCGAATTTTTCCTAACCAGATATTGGTTCGTTTATTAGGTTGAAATTGCCATTTTAATAAATGCTCTAAGAGAATCCCTAATCTGTTTCTAAGTTCTTGCCGTTCTTTCCTGCCCAAAGCTTCTATTTCCTCAATTAAATTTAGATTATCTAACTGTTGCCATTGTTTGGTTTTCAACAAATTAACTTGATTTTGAATCCAACTATAAAAATCTGTTTCATATAAATCCGTCATATTTCCTCTTTTATTTTGATGAATTAATCCCTTTAAATCTTTCTTTTGCCGTGGTAAAAGCCTCTTTCATCACCGCTTGAATTTTTTGCGGATCGGGCTTTTTGCCTCCCATTAAATCCCCGAAATAAACACAAGCTCCTTCCCCTAATGCCCAGGTATAAGCGGCGGCCCAAGAAGCGGCAATTACACTGCCAAAACCGGGGATAAATTTAATTAATTCTCGACCGATCATTTGGGCGAAAAACCCTCCAGCGATCGCACTAACTAAACCTCCAGCTTGAGATGGGTTTAAGGTTTTTCCATAGAGATTTCCTAATAACCCAACTAAGGAAACTTGTAACACCGTTAAGACGGGCATGGTGGCAAAGGGAAGGGGAACCGCGGCAACGGTTGCTGCCATAATACTAAAGGCTAAAATATAGCGTCTTCCCACATCCCGATAGATATTTCCTAGTTGTTGATTCACCTCTCCACTTAATAATTCATGAATAGTTCTAGCTTCAGCTTCAGGAAGCAAATCAGCTAGGGTATCCCGTAGAGATTCCAGGCCATAAAATACGGGATTATAACCATCTTCTTCTAGGGTGAAATCAATTAAAACTGCTTGATCATATAACCCTTTAAAAGCTATTTTTAAAGCTGCAAAAGCCCGGTTAATATCCTCGAAATCCGGGGGATAAATGGGATGATTTTCAGTTTGGGGCGGATAAATTTCATGGAGGCAAGTCACTGCTAATAGACAGGGAATATGGGGATATTGTTGTCGTAAACTTTCGGCAATTGTTCGCAGGGTATCGGTGGCAAAATCATTGATTTTAACGGTTAAAATTAAAACCCTAGCTCCTTGACTTTCTTTCTGCAAATCGCCGATTAATTCTTCAATTATGATAGAAGTATCTTGGTTGATATCTCCTAAACCAACGGTATCTTTAAAAATGAGCAAAGGTAAATCATTAGACGGATAAGCATAACGTTCTGTATTCTGGGTATGGGGACGAAATCCTTGACCAATAATTTCGGCGGAAACTCCCGCTAATCCCCGAACAATTGAACTTTTTCCCGCTTGGGGTTTGCCAATTAATAGGGCCTCCGTCGTGGGAAGTTTCTGCCCGAATTGTTTCCAAAATCTCAGCAATTTGTGTTTCACTGACATTAAACCATTGGACAAAGGTTTGAGTGATTCGGTCAGTGGGGAATAGTCTTTTGAATTGTTGGGTTGTCCGACGCCAAACCCCTTTTATCCTGGGGAGATTAGCCGATGTCGGTTGGTTGGTTGGTGGGGTCTCCGGGGTTTCAGTCATAGGTCGGATCTGATATTTTCCAAATAGAGCTAATCGGTTTAATATGAATAGTATGCTAATAGTAGCGTACTTGTTTGCAAGTAGTGTTAATGTTGAGGTAGCATAATTTAATTATACTCATGGTAACAAAGAATATCAGAGCCGTTACTTACGTTCCACCGGACTATCACAAAAAGCTGCGTCAGTACATGAAACGGCACAACTTAACGGAAAGTGCTGCTTTAGTCCAGATGATTAAACAGTTCTTTGATGGGGAACAACCTCCATTCAATCCTGAATTGAAAATTGAGGTCGAAGAAATTCTACAAGAGCAACTGAAACTGTTCAAAGAAGATATCGATCTTTTAAAAGATCAAATGTCTTTAATGCAGCAGTTATTAGACAAAAAAACTTCGGTTGAAACCACCCGTAGATCCTCAAGTTCTGTTAATAATGTTAATAATAATCATCCCAGAAGTTTATTGAGGTTAACACCTAAAACAGAGGAAGAACTGACTCGCCGTTTAGGGGTAAATACGGGAAATGTAGCCAAAGAATTCTCTAAAGGTGCAGAACATTTTAGCCATTGGAGTCAACAAAAAGATCCCAGTGGTATTGGTTGGCACAGGCGGGGCGATGGTTTGTACTATCCTGTCTAAATGATTGACACCATAGTCGCATTTTTTTCTGATAACCCGCTACCACTAGAAATACTAAATTATGAGTTGTTTGAATGATTAGGGTGTAGCCAAAATTTTGGTTTTGCACCCTGATCAACTAACCCTCGTAATTACCTTAAAAGATTGGTTTATGGTCAAAATCTTTTGCTTTTAAGTAACAACATAAGTGATGATTAATCCTCTATTTCTACCCAAACCGTAACCGCAGCGACAGCAATTAACATCTCATCATTTTTGTCTTTAAATTCTTCAATTGCCCTTCCCTGTACTACCATTCCCCCATTTTCAACGGTAAGAGTTTTCTGTCCAAACGGTAAAACTGCTAACACTTCTTCGGTTCTAACTTGTTCGGGATAGGGAACGGCCACTTGTACTTCTACAATCATTTGATTGGGATGATTTAACCCGGCAACTTCCCAAATTCCGGGTAAAGCATTATGGGCGATCGCATTTCTAACCGCCCTAGCTGCGGCAATTGTGGGTTCCTGTCCATGTTGATCAATACCCATCCCCATTTCAATCACAAATCGTTTTTTAGCCATGATTTTAACCTATGATTTTTGACTTTATTTGATTTTAGTTTAGTTGATGATCAATTATTAAGATAGTTAGTGACTAATGGCTTGATTTGTATATTCAGAATCATCTCCCCCAGAGATGGTTTCTAAAGACTCAACCTCCACCTTCATTTGAGTCATTTCTACATCTCCAAAAATCGTAGCAAAGGCAGTATCCGCCGCATCTCGTCCGGTTTCCAATTTTAATTAATCCATTGCGGGGAGCTAGACGAGTGGCATCAAATAAATACCAGCGATCGCTTAAATATGCCTCAAAATAAGCATGAAAATCAGGCGGTTGCAGTTTATAAGCATAACCCGATGCAAACCTAGCCGGAATATTTAAAGCTCGACAAAAGGCAATTCCTAAATGGGCAAAATCTCGACAAACTCCGGCTCTTTCTGTCACCGTATCAAAGGCAGAAGTATGTTGATCGCTACTTCCAGATAAATAGATGACGTTATCATAAATCCAATTACAAATCGCCGTAATTCGAGAATAATCTGGCAGTAAATAACCAAATTCCGATTGGGCTAATCGCATTAATCTATCCGATTGACAATAGCGACTTGGATAAATATATTGTAACATTTCTAAGGGAATTTGAGCAATAGGAACTTCATTAATTGTTGTGGGATTTGTTTCTTCATAAATCACATCAACAATAGCTTGATAAGATAGGCGGAATTTTCCCGAAGGTACATTAATCCTCAGATAACGATTACCTAAAACCGGATTAACATATTCCTCAAAATAGAGATTTGGTTCTAATTGTAGATGTTCTTTTAATATCCTTTGATTGCGAGTTTTCGCCACATTGATATTAAAAATAAATGTACTATAATCCCTGACTTCATAATCCAATTCACAACCTACTTTGAGTTTCATATTTCCCTCTATAATGGCGATTTACCCCAGATTTTTAACTAACTTTAATTTATATCTATATAATGCCACTGGATGACCACTGGCAGTAAAGAAATTTGGATCTCTAGGAGATAAATAAACCGCCGTAACTTGATCCGCAACAATTGCTTTAACTTCAGATTTTGATCCTATATTCTCAAATTCTTCTTTGTAAGCTGTGGTTGTTTCTACTTCATTCAAATAGATTTGAGATGAACTTTCAAACAATTGTTGACTGATTTCTGTCGCAATAAATTGATCATCACTGGGAATTTCACTACTTCGACCCGTCACCGTTGAAGTTAATTCTACATTTCCAGGTAAAACCGTAAGTTGACGATTGGGATTAGTCGGATCAATCTTAACCGATAAAATCCCATTTTCTCCCAAAGCAGCCCTACCAATATTAAAGCTATTAAAAGCGCGATCGCCCACTATCTTAAGGTAGATTTTACCATCTTTTTCTGACTCTAAACCCAGTTGAGGAAAAAACAAAGTTAGGGGAAAAATCTGTAACTTTGGTAAAGATTCAACCATTTTAAATCTCACCTTAAACTTAATCGGTTGATTCAGAGGTTGAGAACTATTTTTAAACCCAGGAGTGGTAATTTGAGGAGCAAGAGGAGCGATTCTATCAACTAATGTACTCGTAACATTCCATTCTCCCTCCATCCATTCGGGATAATATAAATCTCCCTTCACCGCCTGCACCATCGGTTTATGATTCCAGTTAGGAAAAGCTGATAAACGGTCTGCTAACTGTCCCGCTTGAGCTTCAGTTTCCCCCATCATTAAACCCACAATTAAACCAACAATCAAAATCAATCTTTTCATTCTTTTTATTCTTTTCATTTTTTTTTAATAGGTAATGGAGATCACTTATTTAAGAGGATTTCATGGATTTTAATCTGTGTTAATCTGCGTCATCCTCTTAAATCCGTGATCAGGAATAGGGAAATATAATTTGCAGGGGCGAGAAAACCTCGCCCAAAACTATAGCAGTTTTCAAACATCCAAAATGATGCTCAATCCTATAAACTTTCCAGAGGAATTGGTTGCCAAACTTCCCCATATTGTTCTTTTAAACCTTGCCAATTTTCCACCTGTCCAGGCTCATATTCTCCGGGTTTTCCCCATTGTAAAAAGGCACTTAACGCCACTTCATTTTGTTCATTGAGGAAGCGAATGGCGTAGGTAGTAAAATTGCCCCTTTTGGCTTCTCCGGTTTCAAATTTCACCTGTTTAATATGATCCATATTCAGATGAAATTCAAAGCCCTCGGTGTGCATATTCGCATATTTTCCCTTGGGTAATTCCGCATAAAATAGCTTTTCAATCTTTCCCCGAGCTTCTAATACAGCCGAACTACTGGTTACAATTAACCGTAACGTTCCCAAACTTTCACAATCTTCTAAAAATGCCTTGAGATTACTCATAATTCAAGTTCCCAATTTAATTGGTTTTTAAGACTTAATTTTACTAGATTTTTGGGAACTTCCACCTAAATCTTTCTAAGATATATTTTTACTTAGGCTTTTCATGCTTTTCATAAGCCGCCACAATCCGTTGGACTAATGAATGGCGCACCACATCCGCTTGGGAAAATTCACAAAACGCAATTCCCTCAACATTTTTTAATATTTTTAACGCCATTGTTAACCCCGATGTTTGATTGGGTAATAAATCCGTTTGGGTAATATCTCCGGTGACTACCATCCGAGAACCAAACCCTAAGCGAGTTAATACCATTTTCATCTGACCTGGAGTAGTATTTTGGGCTTCATCTAAAATAACAAAGGAATTATTTAACGTCCGACCCCGCATATAAGCTATAGGAGCGACTTCAATTACCCCGCGCTCCATTAAATTTGCCGTTTTTTCCGGGTCAATTAACTCATACAGGGCGTCATATAATGGCCGTAAATAGGGATTAACTTTTTGTTGTAAATCCCCGGGTAAAAATCCTAATCTTTCCCCAGCTTCCACCGCCGGGCGAGTTAAAATTAACCGTTCATATTGATCAGATAATAGGGCTTGTAACGCTAAAATTGCGGCTAAATAGGTCTTTCCTGTTCCCGCCGGGCCAATACAAAATACTAAATCATTATTACGCATCGCCTGGATATATTGACGTTGACGAAAGGTTTTTGCCCGAATTTCTACCCCTCGCCGGGTTTTCGCTAAAACATCACGCTGAATATCTTTAAAAACATCCTCTTGATGAGTATTAATTGCATGACGCGCCGTCAGAATATCCACGGAACTAATCGGTTTTCCATCTTTCCATAACTCGTTCAAAGATGCAACTAATTTTTGACACAATTGAAACCTGACTAGCGGTGCCACTGATTAGCAATTCCTGTCCTCGCATAACCAGTTCCGCGCCAGTTTGTTGAGATAGAACTTTAAGATTATCTTCTTGATAGCCAGAAAGCGCCATGGCACTTTCCATACTGGGTAACTGAAGGTTGAATCGCTCAGTCATTTGATATTACAAAATTGGTTTTTTTGGTACTGATTTTCAAGACTTAAAAGTTGGGTAAAAAGGTATAAATACAGCTAAAATATGATGACTTTTATTATAAAAACTGAAAACTAAATTACCACTCCCCATTACCCATTACCCATTACCCATTACCCATTACCCATTACCCATTACCCATTCCCCATTACCCATTCCTAACAGAAGTGGTTGGGCAAAATTGTTAGGGTTGGTTAAACCCAATTCTGCCCAACAGGAAAAAACCACTCCAACGACTTAACCCGCCTTTAGCAATGGTTAGGGCTCCACTGCTAAGGACAAAATTAAGATCACTTCATTCTTCATATCTTCGGTTTAAACGAGGCTTAGAAGGGGCTGAACGGACTGGACGAGCCTGCTCCGAATATTGACCAGGGGGGCGCTGATTAAAGCTCTCCCTCGGTTCCCTTGGACTAGAGGGCTCATCGGACTCACCATTGTTGTAGATATCCAAATAGACCGTTTCACCAGAGGATGTAGCCAAGGCCGTTAAAACCATCCGAATCGCTTGAATATTGCGCCCTCCGCGGCCATAAACCCGTCCCTTATCTTCGGCTTCTAAAGCTAACCGAATCCAAGTTCTGCGCAGGCTAGGAAAACGTTCACAATCGACCTTCAGGGATTCTGGAAATTCCAAAAACGGCTTGACTAGAAACCGCACCAGTTCGTCATAACTGGGACTAGACTGCGGGTTTCTGCGACGGTTGTTTCGGGTTGGACTCCAGACTTGAGTAGTTCAAAAACATTTTCTTTTCTCAGGATGTCACGCACAGTATCAGTCGGTTGTGCCCCTTGCTGTAGGCGACGGATAATGCCAGCCTTATCCAATCGAACTTCGTCGGTTCTGGGATTGTAGAAGCCCAGTTCTTCTAGGGGACGACCATCTCGGCGAGACAAACTATTCATCGCCACAATGCGGTAACTAGCTTCCCGCTTTTTTCCGAATCTCTTTAAACGCAGTTTGATCATTAATTGATGCAAAACACTTCTCTATGGATTGTAAGCTATTTTTCAACAACCGAGCCATTTCTTTGGGATAAACTTTAGCCAACACTTGCTGTATGGGCGATTGACCCCTGAAAACGACTCAAACCATTATCGGAAAAATGGGTTTAAAACCCCGTCCTAGAAGGACGGCTTTATATTGGGTTGTTAGTTCAAATCTAATTGTGCTACCATTTCTGGTAACACCGAAAGGTAAACAACCTGTCTAAAAACCTAGTATGCCTAACGGCAAAACACTGAACCTTGACAACTGAATCTATAGGGTTCTGCTGCACAGTTCTAGTTTCCCCCAGCAGTGGGTAAAAGATTCTTGGGAGCTAGGCAACCAGTTTTTTGAAGCAAATTTGTTTCAAGCTAAAAAAGAACTCGCAGTCATGCGAATAGGGTAGGGCATACCCGAATTTACGCTTGGGGAGAATCCCACCTCTGGTTAAAGCACTGCAAGGTACTTTGATTAAGTGGTTTCGTTGAACCAAGAATCCGCACGCCAGAAGGCACCGGGAGTGTCAAGCCATCACCTATTCTATCCCACTGGATTGACCTAAAAAAAAATAGTCGTAAATTCCTGTTCCCCGCTTTGGGTATTATTGCCCTGATCTTGATTTTACAGCTAGGGAAATATTTTCGTACCCCGACCCCGCCCCAAAATTCCTCAATTTATCAACCCCTAACCGAAATTCCCGCCACCGCCCAAAAAGTCACCGTTGGGGTTTATGCTCAAAATATTTATGAACTGAATGCTTCGAGTAATACCTATTATCTGGATTTCTATTTATGGTTACGTTGGAAAGGCAAAATTGACCCCATTGCTAACTTAGAATTTATGAACGGTGTTGAAGACTGGGGAAGAATCATCGAACCCGCTTATACTGAACCCAAAAAGCTCAAAGATGGCAGTTTATATCAAATTATGCGGGTAGAAAGTCGATTTCGAGAACCCTTTGAATTTTCCCGTTATCCCCTACATGAACAACGGTTAGGGGTAACAATTGAAAATGCCGTTTATCCATTAAATCAGTTAGTCTATATCGCAGATACAAAAGAATCCGGTTATGCCGCCGATTTAACCGTTCCCGGATGGAAAATTAGAAATTCTCAAATTCTGAGTTTATCCCATCCCTATCCTTCTAATTTTGGCGATTTAGACGAAGGAAAAAATAACTCGATTTATTCTACCCTACGGTTTGAAATGCACATTTCCCGTCCTCTGAGTTTCTTTACCTGGAAATTATTACTCCCCTTATTTGTCGTCTTGTTTTCTAGTTGGGGTTCCTTATTACTTTATCCCATTTATATTGACTCTCGAATTATTCTTCCCGTCACCGCTTTATTAACGATTGTATTTCTGCAACAATCCTATTCCGATGCTTTACCCGATGTGGGCTATTTGGTTTTATTAGATAAAATCTATGCCCTAGTCTATGTTTTAATTATTGCCGGAATTTTAGAAACTATTATTACCGCAGATTGGATCAAAAGTGAACATCCCGAATCCATTGTCCGAGTCAAAAAAATTGACCGATGGTTTTTAATCGCAAATATCGTGATTTTATCGGGGGGAATGATCCTGTTTTTACTATTCTAAAATCAAGGATTCTGTTGGTTGGGTTTCTCGAAGTTTAACCCAACCATTTTTTTCTGTGGGTTTAATTTTGTTACAGATTAGTTACAAATTCAATCATTTGATTGAAATTAAAAACATTAAAAAACTTCAATTCGATGGCAAATATTATCGAATTAGAGTAGGTGACTACAGAATTGGTATGGCTTTAGAACAAGATTCTATTTATTCAATTAGATCAAGTAAATCCTTATATCCATGACGTTTTTTGATTTCAGAGCGAACTTCTTGGAGCTTTTCAAAAGCAAGTTTTTTAGCGGCTTCTAGCAAGGCAATAATTTGTTCTCTACTAACAGTGGGAAATCCATCTAAAAAATCATTAATAGACTCTCCCGCCTCTAAATAGTCAAATAGCGTTTGTATGGGAACTCTCGTCCCGACAAAGACTGGAGTTCCTCCCATGATTTCCGTGGATATACTAATCACCGAGAAATTCTTAGACATAGGGGTTGTGAATTAGTTAATATTAATCGTTTAGATAGAGATTTATTTTCTAGTTTAACCATTTTTACCCGGATTGGGTGCGATCGCTTACAATTAAACTAACTCCATCATCTTTCACCCCTCTAAATAATAACCAATAAAAAAAAACCCAATTTCTTCAAGAAATCAGGTTGATGAAATCACTAATATTTGATGATTAACTAATTACCAATTTTAGGCGCGGTCAGAGAAATTAATTTCCATTGACTCGTTTTAACTTCTGGCTTTTGCGCCAAAGTTGGCACAGAATTGCGTATTAATGCCGTTAACTGTGTGGTTGTAGAATCATACATTTGGGTTAATATTTTCGGATATAACCCAATACCAATAATCGGCACTAATAAACAGGCAATGATGAACACTTCCCGGGGTTTCTGCATCTACCAGATTCTCCTGTTCCGCTAACTCTTTATTTTCCGGGCCGTAGAGAATTTCACGCAACATTGAGAGCAAATAAATCGGAGTTAAAATCACTCCAATGGCTGCTAATAAAATCACGATCACCTTAAATGTCGAGTTATAGGCATCGCTAGTGGCAAACCCAATAAATACCATTAATTCTGCCACAAATCCACTCATCCCAGGTAAGGCTAGGGATGCCATACTACAGGCTGTCCACATGGCGAAGACCTTTTTCATCTTGACGCCAACGCCGCCCATTTCATCCAACATTAAGGTATGGGTGCGGTCGTAGGTACAGCCAACTAAAAAGAACAAACTCGCCCCAATTAACCCGTGGGAAACCATTTGTAACATCGCCCCACTCATACCAATATCGGTGAAGGATGCCATCCCAATTAACACAAACCCCATGTGGGAAATTGAGGAATAGGCAATTTTGCGTTTCAGGTTTCTTTGGGCAAAGGAGGTAAAGGCGGCATAGACAATATTAACCACCCCCAAAATTACTAAAATCGGAGCAAAGACCGCATGGGCATCGGGTAACATTCCGACGTTCATTCTTAGTAACGCATATCCCCCCATTTTTAACAGAATTCCTGCTAGTAACATATGGGCGGGAGCCGTGGCTTCTCCGTGGGCATCAGGGAGCCAAGTATGGAGGGGAAAAATGGGTAATTTCACCCCGTAAGCTATTAGGAAACCGCCATATAATAGCAGTTGCAAATTCAGGGGATAATGTTTAGAAGCGATCGCCTGCATATCAAAGGTGACGGTATCTCCAAAGAATGCCATGGCTAAAGCACCGACCAAAATAAATAGCGAACCTCCTGCTGTATAAAGAATAAATTTGGTAGCGGCATAGAGGCGTTTTTTTCCACCCCAAATTGATAGAATTAGGTAAACTGGAACTAATTCCAATTCCCATACTAAAAAGAACAGCAACATATCCTGAACGGCAAATACGGCAATCTGTCCGCCGTACATTAATAACATCAGGAAATAGAATAATTTGGGTTTTAGGGTGACCGGCCAAGCGGCTAAAGTCGCTAAAGTGGTGATAAATCCGGTCAAAATAATTAAGGGCATTGATAACCCATCCGCCCCTACAGACCAATTTAAGTCTATTTGGGGAACCCAAGTATATCTTTCTACCAGTTGTAACCCTGGGGTCTGGAAATCGTATCCCGTATTAAAGCCATAAATGAGGATGGCAAAGTTAATTAGCCCCACAATTAAAGCGTACCATCTTACCGTTTTTCCATCTTTGTCAGGAATAATTGGAATCAGTAAGGCGGCGATAATGGGAAATAAGATGGTAATGGTTAGCCAAGGAAAGTGTTCCATTATGTTAAGCACTGAATGAAGGAATGAAAATTAAGCTATGGCAGGGAGTAGGGGGAGTAGGGGAGCAGGGGGAGTAGGGGAGCAGGGGGGGGCAGGGGGGCAGGGGGAGCAGGGGAGCAGGGGGAGCAGGGGAGAAGGGGAGAAGGGGGAGCAGGGGGGCAGGGGGGCAGGGGGGGCAGGGGAGCAGGGGGGGCAGGGGAGCAGGGGAGGTAAACTCTTTTTATTACCCATTACCCATTACCCATTACCCATTACCCATTACCCATTACCCATTACCCATTCGTAATTCCCTCTTACCCAGTAATTCCTGAGAAGACAACGAAGCCAAGAAACGGCCACAAATACAATCAGGGCGTAGAATTGGGCGCGACCATTTTCTAGGTATTTTAAGCCCTCTCCGGTGACTAGGGTGACTAACCCGGTGAGGTTAACGGCACCATCGACAACGCGATAATCAACTTCCATCACTTGTCGCGCTAACCGACGACTCCCCCGAACAAATAGCACTTCGTTAATATCATCGAGATACCATTTGTTTTTGGAAAAATTGTAAAGGGCTGGATATTTGGCAGCGATCGCCACGGGGTCAATTTTACCCGCCAAATACATTAAATAGGCAACACTAATTCCTATTAAAGCAATACCAACGGAACTTCCAGCCATAATTAAAAATTCCGTTAATTCAAATTCAGCCAGATGTTCCTGAACCTGTTTCAAACTTTCCCCAGGGGCATGAATAAACCGTTCAAAAATATTATTAAACGGAGTTCCTACCAACCCAATAAATACTGAAGGAACCGCTAATACCATTAACGGTAAAATCATGGTAATTGGGGATTCATGGGGATCGTGGCTATGGCCATGATCGTCGCCGTGGGCTAACTCGTCCGGGTTCATCGCCCCGGGGCCAAAGGCAAATTGGGGGCCATTAGCTTCCGATAACAGATTTTGTTGAATGGTGGTGTCATTCCCTCGGAATTTGCCTTCAAAGGTCATAAAATACATTCGGAACATATAGAAGGCAGTCATTCCGGCCGTTAACCAACCGACTAACCATAATATCGGGTTAGCAGCAAAGGCATTACTGAGAATTTCATCCTTTGACCAGAAACCCGCAAAGGGCGGAATACCACAAATTGCTAAGGTTCCCACCAGGAAACAAGCGGAGGTGACGGGCATATATTTGCGTAACCCGCCCATCAGACGCATATCTTGGGCCAAAACGGGTTCATGGCCAACCACGCCTTCCATCCCGTGTATCACCGAACCGGAACACAGGAATAACATGGCTTTAAAATAGGCGTGGGTCATCAGGTGGAATAGTCCGGCACTGTAGGCTCCCACCCCCATGGCCATCACCATGTAACCCAATTGGGAAATCGTCGAATAGGCTAACCCTTTTTTAATGTCATTTTGGGTTAAGGCGATCGTGGCCCCCAGGAAGGCGGTAAAGCATCCGGTAAAGGCAATAATATTCATCACGATCGGCAACCCTTCAAATACGGGGTACATCCGGGCGACTAAGAACACTCCGGCGGCCACCATCGTGGCGGCGTGAATTAGGGCAGAAATGGGCGTAGGGCCTTCCATGGCGTCGGGAAGCCAAACGTGCAGGGGAAATTGAGCCGACTTAGCAACGGGGCCAAGGAAAATTAATACCCCTAAGAGGGTGGCTAAGGCGACACTGAGGGAACCCATTTCTACAGACTGTTCCAGCCGTTCTCCCATTAATTCAAAATCAAAGGTATTGGTGGCCCAATAGATGCCTAATATTCCCAAAAGTAAACCGAAGTCCCCAACTCGGTTGGTGACAAAGGCCTTCTGGCAAGCATCGGCGGCGGGTTTGCGGTCATACCAGAACCCAATTAACAGGTAGGAACACATCCCCACCAGTTTCCCAGAAAATATAAACCTGAATCAAGTTCGGGCAAATTACTAGCCCCAACATTGAAGAACTAAATAAACTCAGATAGGCATAAAAGCGTACATATCCGGGATCGTGGGCCATGTAACCATCGGTGTAAATCATCACGAGGAAAGCCACCGTGGTCACAATAGCCAGCATCACCGCGGCTAAATGGTCAATGGTATAACCCATTGTTAGTCTGAAGTCCCCGGCCGCTGCCCAATCAATAATTTTGCTGTAAGGGGCATGACCGTTGAGTTGACTCCAAAGCAGGGCAAAGGATAAGACCATTGACGCCCCCAACAGGGAGACGAGAAAGGTTGAACAAACCTGTCTCAAATTGTTAGTGGCGGTGTTGAAAGAAATTAGCCCGACCCCAACCAGGGTTGCACCTAATAGGGGCAACACGGGAATTAACCAGGCGTATTGATAGAGAGGTTCCATAACTATGTCAACTTTATAGTTCTTAATGAACTTGCCAAAACTGTTGATAATTTTGACATAGAGTATGAACCTTATGGGTAAAAATTCCTGAAATCTTTCTTAGGAAGTCACCGAAACCATAGGTTTAGGACTACCTTCGGGGGATTGTACCACACACAAATCCCCGTGGTTCTGGGCTTGTAGCCGATTTCAATTTCTTTGTATGTTTATCTGCTCCATCACGAATTAACTGGACGAGATGACATTTGATCAACCCTGACTACTGCTTGAAACAATTCCTTTAGCAAATTGTTAAATATTATTTAAAAACCCCGCGAATTATCTCGAAAAAAATATTCCCAAGCTAGAGCCTGGGAATCAAAAAACGGGACAGTATTAATTAATTACGGTAAAAAGCCCATCAAACTTCTAAAGGTAAAACTTCTTGGGTTTGACGGGTGGGTTGTAAACTCGGATAATTGACCATAAAACTATCAAGGCGACGGCGTAAATCTTCTCGACCTTGAAAATGTTCGAGCCGATATAAAACCTGACCTCGATCAAAAATAATTAATGTTGGTAAAGTTTGGAGGCGATAGGTACTCGCTAACTTTAAACTTTGATCCGCATTCACACCCACTAGCTTGATTGTGCCTCGCCAGTCCTCCTGGAATTGACGCAGTTGAGGCATAATTAGCTTACACAGTCCACACCAAGGTGCCCAAAAATGCACTAAAACCGGAGAAGAAGATTCCAGAACTTCTTGAGTAAACATCTGCTCATTGACCGACAATAGCATCATCTCTCAAATTTTATTAATCCGTGTTTTTATATCCTTGGGATCATGCTACCAGTCTATGTTACCTGTTGCACTAATTAATAGGGGATGAATTTGCCAGAGTAACAGGATAAAAATACCGACTCCTAAATAAGCCCATCGGAAAAACTCTTTCAATTCAAGGGTTTGGCGACCTTGGGCGATCGCTAAAAATGGCAGCACTGAGGTGCGAGATCTCATGGTTTCAAAGGATTTGCCATAACGGGCTAATAAACGGCGATCGCCATGCCATACAGCAAATAAGTGATGCAAGATCAACCCCAGGGAGGTTAACAGGGTGAAACTCGTCCCCAACCAGAGGGTATGACCCACACACCAAATCACTTGACCCACCATTTGCGGATGTCTGGTAATGCGGATAATTCCGGTTTCATACAGATGGACTTCCGGTTTCTGAATAGCCGCAATTTCTAACAAATTAAAAGTGGCTGGATAGAGAAAAACAAATGAAATGGCGGATAAGATCCAAACAATGGGTTTAACAACAACCACATCCTGCACCATCCAAAGTTGTAATCCATCGTAACGATGATTAAAAAAATAGATAATCAGAATGGTGGCTGACGGGATGCTTACCAAAGCAAATAAAATTCTATAGGCCCTAGCCCCAATTTTCGCTTCTCCCCAGGGTCGCAAGGCTGCTAAACCACTATGGGCGATCGCAAACCCCAAAAGTAAACCCAAGATGACAAAATGGCTAGATGTTAGCCAATGCTCAAACATTTTGATCTTTTCTCCAATCATAAAGTTAATTTTAATTAGCCTTCATCGTTGCAGTATGCTGAAAGAACTAATCACGGATTAAAACGGATTAACGCGAATTGACGCGGATTACATTCCCTACTTCGCTCAATATTTATCTGATCCGAAGCAAGGAACGGAATCTGTGGAATCCTCTCAATCCGTGTTAATCCGTGATTGATTTTACCGAGGTTGAGGAATATGTCTGACCTTCCATTTACTTTAGATCAGTTACGCATTCTGAAAGCGATCGCGGCTGAGGGTAGCTTCAAACGCGCTGCTGATAGTCTTTATGTCTCCCAACCTGCCGTTAGTCTTCAGGTGCAAAACCTAGAAAGACAGTTGAATGTGCCACTGTTTGACCGAGGGGGACGTCGCGCCCAACTCACCGAAGCGGGTCATCTGCTCCTGAGTTATGGTGAAAAAATTCTCTCCCTATGTCAAGAAACCTGTCGCGCCATTGAGGATTTACAAAATTTGCGCGGGGGAACTTTAATTATTGGCGCGTCTCAAACCACCGGAACCTATATGTTACCCCGGATGATTGGGTTATTTCGAGAAAAATATCCCGATGTTTCGGTACAGTTACACGTTCATTCCACCCGGCGCACCGCTTGGAGTGTGGTGAATGGACAAATTGACCTAGCCATTGTCGGGGGGGAAATTGCCCCGGAGTTGACGTCCGCTTTAGAAATTGTTCCCTATGCGGAGGATGAACTGGCGTTAATTGTTCCCACATCCCATGAATTTTCCCAGCGAGAAACCATTCGCAAAGAGGATTTATACTCATTAAAATTTATTAGTTTGGATGCTCAATCAACCATTCGGAAAGTCATTGATCAAGTTTTAACCCGTTGTGGAATTGATACCACCCATCTGCAATTAGAAATGGAACTCAGTTCGATTGAAGCGATTAAAAATGCAGTTCAATCGGGGTTGGGAGTCGCCTTTGTTTCCACCTCAGCGATTGAAAAAGAGTTGCAAATGGGGGTACTGCAAAGGGTTAAAATTGATCAGGTGATTGTCAAACGGACATTATCGGTGATTTATAATCCGAATCGCTATCGATCCAAGGCAGCCGAGGCATTTACAAATGAAATTTTACCCAAGTTTGCCAGCCCCGATTTTAACAAACATAGTATTGATGTTCAATACCCAACTGAATACACGGCTTTACCTTTATCAGATTGATTTCACTAAGTTTTTTTACCATTGAGGTTAAAATTATCTAAAATAATCTGACTGATTTTCGATTCTATTTTTACTCAATTCTTTACCCACTCTCACAATGACAGATGTTCCTTTTACCTTAGATCAATTACGCATTCTCAAAGCGATCGCAACTGAGGGAAGTTTTAAGCGGGCGGCGGATAGTTTATATGTTTCCCAGCCCGCTATTAGTTTACAAGTCCAAAATTTAGAACGACAGTTAAGTGTTCCTTTATTTGATCGAGGAGGACGCAGAGCTAAATTAACAGAAGCCGGACATCTGTTATTAAATTATGGCGAAAAAATCTTGAGTTTATGTCAGGAAACCTGCCGCGCCATTGAGGATTTACAAAATCTGCAAGGGGGAACCTTAATTGTCGGTGCTTCCCAAACTACCGGAAACCTATTTACTCCCTCGGATGATTGGTTTATTTCGAGAAAAATATCCCGATGTGGCGGTGCAACTGCACGTTCATTCGACTCGACGCACCGCTTGGAGTGTGGCAAATGGACAAATTGATTTAGCTATTGTTGGGGGGGAAGTACCACCGGAATTGCAAGATGCTTTGACGATTCAACCCTATATTGAAGATGAATTAGCCTTAATCATTTCCCCTTCCCATCCCTTTGCCAAATTAGACAAAATTCAAAAAGAAGACTTGTATCAACTTGACTTTATTTCTTTAGATTATCAGTCTACAATTCGTAAAGTTATTGATCAAGTTTTAACCCGAGCAGAGATCGATCCTCGCTGTTTGAAAGTTGAAATGGAGTTAAATTCCATTGAAGCAATTAAAAATACGGTACAAGCCGGATTAGGGGCTGCTTTTGTTTCGACTTCAGCCATTGAAAAAGAATTAGAAATGAAGGTTTTACATCGGATGGTGATTGAAGATGTTGTGGTGAAACGAATGCTTTCAGTCATTGTTAACCATAATCGCTATCAGTCCAAGGCATCTGAGGCTTTTAGTCGAGATATTTTACCCTTATTTACATCCCAAAATTGGACATTAAACACCCATAGTTTTTCCCAAAATTCTTCTAAAAAACCGATTAATATTGAGACGTTTATTTCTCCTACAGATTTTGAAGATACTCAAAACTTAGAACCTTAAACCCAGAAAAATAAAGTAGGTGATAACTTGATATTCTGTTAATTTTCTTAATCCTAAACCTTCAAAACTATGAAACTAAAATTTTAATATTTTATTGGCAGCAACACTATGAAAATTTACTGTACCCGTCCAGGTTGTTTAGGGGCTGATCGCAATAATTTTACCGATTTAGAGGATCAAATGACCCTCAAAACCGTACAGCAAAAATTTTGTACCACCTGCGGAATGCCTTTGATTTTAGATGGTCGTTATCTACCGGAAAGATTATTAGGACAAGGGGGATTTGGCACAGCCTATTTAGCGAAAGATCGCCGTTCTCCTACTATGAAATATTGTGTAGTTAAACAATTTAAACCTCCATCGGATTTAAACTCACAACAGTTAGCAACGGCTCAGGTTTTATTTGAAAGAGAAGCTCATGTTTTAGAACAATTAGGTAATAAACATCCCCAAATTCCTGATTTATTTGCCTATTTTCCTTTAGAAGCACCCGGATGGCGAACAGCAAAACCAGAATGTTTTTTTTATATTGTTCAAGAGTATATTAGTGGAGAAAATTTAGAAGCAGAACTAAATTCAAAAGGACAATTTTCAGAAACGGAAGTCCGAGAAGTCCTACAGGAAATTCTCAAAATTTTAGAATTTGTTCATGATCATGATGTGATTCACCGCGATATTAAACCTTCTAATATTATGCGCGATCGCCAAGGAGTTTTACATTTATTAGATTTTGGTGCGGTTAAACAAGTCACCCAAAGTCCAGCCGGAACATCCACCGGAATTTATTCTTTAGGGTTTGCACCTTCTGAACAAATGCGAGGTTATACGGTGTTTCCTTCCACGGATTTATATGCGTTGGCGGTGACTTGTATTGTCTTATTAACAGCAAAAGAACCTCAAGAGTTATTTGATAGTTATAGTAATCAATGGAACTGGAAACAATTTGTTAGGGTTTCCGATGAATTAGCTAATATTTTAGATAAAATGTTATTACCCACACCTAGCGATCGTTTTGGTTCTGCTACTCAAGTTTTAACCGCCTTAAACCCTCCCCAACCTCCTCCAATTCCCCAGCCTCCTCCAATTCCCCAACCTCCTCCAATCCCTTCCCCCGCGCTTTCTCCTCTAGTAAACCCAGTTCAACCTCTGATAATAACTCGTTCTTTTTCCACCTTGGAATTGTTATCTAATGCAGCGTTTATTGGGTTTGAAATTGGGGTTTTCGCCAGCTTAGGATTTGCTGTATTTAATGTGTTTAAGTTCAACCCTATTATTTTATTAATTATCGGTTTATTCGGGGTCACGGGATTAATATTTGCCCTATATCACCGTTGGATAGAAGTCGGGTTAGATTTTATGATTATTCCCTTAATTTCCATAGGAGTTTTATATTTTATCCTATTAAAATTAAACTTTTATATCATATTAACTACAGTTCCTTTAATTATGGCTATATTTAGCGTAGCTGTAACTACTTTATTCCGCTTAATTTATCTGATGCTCAAACGAGTTTTGTAACTAATATGAAATTCAATCTTGTAGAGAAGTTGCAAGCAACATCTCTACAAAAGTGCTAAAATTCTCCCTAATATCCAAAATACTTGAGATTTATGGCTCAAAAAAATGACACTACAACTTTAATCCTAGCCTTACTGATTACCGGAGGATTAATTAGTGGCGGAATTTGGTGGTTTACTCGCAATATGAATTTGTCAACAGTCTTCAATTCTAATCCCTCTCCCTCTAGTTCAATTCCACCTAAACCCGCCCCAATTCCACCTACCTCTATTCCTCAAACCTCTACAAAAGATTTTAAAACCTTTGCTGAAGTTCCTAATATTCCTAATGGACTTTTTACCTATGGCGGAAGTACCACATTTGCACCTATTCGTAAATTTATTAATCCCGAAATTGAAAATATTTTTCCCCAATTTCAATTACGATATTTTCAAAATCCTAGTCAATCCCCAGGTTCAGGAAGTGGGATTAAAATGTTAATTGATAATCAAATTACCTTTGCTGAATCTTCCCGACCTTTGCAAGAATCAGAATATCAACAAGCCAGACAAAGGGGGGTAAATTTAATCGAGGTTTCCGATTGCTCTTGATGGGATTGTAGTGGCGGTTAATCCTAACTTGAATATTTCGGGGTTAACTATCAATCAATTAAAACAAATTTATACAGGTAAAATCAATAATTGGAATCAACTTGGAGGCGAAAATATTCCTATTGTTCCCTATTCTCGGACGAAAGAATCTGGAGGAACAACGGAATTTTTTATTATGAATGTATTAAGAGGTGAGAGCTTTGGAGAAGCGGTAAAATTTATTCCCACGACGACAGAAGCCATAAGAGCGATCTCTAATAACCCCGGGGGAATATATTATGCTTCCGCCCCGGAAGTGGTCGAACAATGTACGATTAAACCCCTGGCTATTGGTATAACATCTGATGCTTTAATTCAACCCTATAAAAATCCCTTAATTCCCCCGGAAAATTGTCCTCAACAACGGAATCAAATTGATCCTATTGTATTTAAAAATGGAGAATATCCTCTGACCCGACGTTTATTTATTATTGTTAAACAAAATAATCAAACTGAACAACAGGCGGGAGACGCCTACACTCAACTTTTATTAACTTCTCAAGGTCAAGATTTAATTGAAAAACTGGGATTTATTAGAATCCGTTAAGTTTTCTCGGCTGGGTATGTTTCTGTCTGTTAACCTAGGGGTTAATCTCCCAAAAAAATGTTATAATGAAAGCCAAGCATCAATTGATAATCCGATGTCTCAAAAAAATGAATCTCTAATCTTATTTTTAGCACTCTTGATTACAGGAGGCTTATTGGGGGCGGGTTATTTTTTATTTTTCGGATTTTCTCCCAAACCCTTATTGAATACGAATAACCCCTCTGGAAACTTTACCCCCAACGTCCTCATCTAATATTGCGGTTGGGTCTATTGAAACTCGAATAAGTCAAGGGGAAAAGGTTTTAATTGCTTCGGGAGATTTAGCTCTCAAACAGGCGGGAGTTGCTGCTTTGGCGTCTCGTCAATATCAGAATGCTGTTCAAGAATTTAACGCCGCATTACAACAAAATAAAAATGATCCTGAAGCCTTAGTTTATCGGAATAATGCTCAAATTCTGCAAAATAATCAACCTTTTTATACTATAGCTGTCTCAATTCCAATTGGAACTTCCGTTAATACCGCCCAGGAGATTTTAAGGGGAGTTGCTCAAGCTCAAACAGAAGTTAATCAAGGGGGAGGAATTGGAGGAAAATCATTAAATGTGATCATTGTCAATGATGATAATAGTCCTGAAGTGGCTCAAGAAGTTGCTAAAAAATTAGTAAATAATTCAGAAGTTTTAGGAGTAGTTGGTCATTTTGGGAGTAACACCACCGAAGCCGCAGCACCGATTTATGAAGCCGGAAAATTAGTCTTAATTTCTCCTACGAGTACATCAACAAATATTTCTAATGCGGGAGAATATATTTTTAGAACTGTTCCTAGCGATCGCTTTGCGGGAAGTGCATTATCTCGATATTTACTGAATAAGTTAAACTTAAAAAAAGCGGTTATATTCTTTAATAGTACCAATCAATATAGTACCTCCTTACAAACAGAATTTACCACCGCTTTAAGTGGAGATGGGGGGGAAGTTGTCAGCGTTTTTGATATTGCAAAACCTGATTTCAACCCAGTTAAAGCCTTACAACAAGCTCGCCAACAGGGAGCAGAAGCGATTGTATTAACTCCCGATTCTTCTACTATTGAACAGGCGTTACAAGTGGTGAGAATCAATCGCAGACAGTTACCTTTATTGGGGGGAGATAGTGTATATCGACCGGAAACCTTGAAGGTGGGAAGCGATGCTGTGGGGATGGTAATTGCGATTCCTTGGCATATTTTAGCCGATCCTAATTCGGCTTTTGCTCAAACAGCAAATCAACTCTGGGGGGCGAGTGTTAACTGGCGCACCGCCACAGCCTATGATGCTACAAAAGCTTTGGTTGCTGCTATTGCTAAAAATCCTACCCGGACAGGAGTTCAACAAGCACTTTCCGCCCCGGATTTTACTCCCCAAGGAGCAACGGGTGTAATTAGATTTTTACCCTCGGGCGATCGCAATCAACCCGTACAATTAGTCACAATTGAACCGGGAAATCGTTCAGGATTAGGTTATGATTTTGTTCCTGTTCCTTAATTTTATCTCTTTTCTTTGTGTCTTTGTGGTTATTGCTGAAAAATAATAGCTACCATCCTCTGACCAGAAATCAAAGAATGATAGCGAAGAATTCGACAACTAATAATGGGTTGGAAAAATTTTAATGTTCAATTACATTAATCAAATTACCAACAATTAAAAGTGTTTGATTAGTAAGCCAATCCCACTAACCTAGCACTTAAATCCCACATTTTTTGCCCTTTTTCATCATCACTAGCCTGGGGAGAAACCTTTTGCACAAAGGACTGGCGATCTTTCTTTTGTCGATTTCCCCAACTCCAATACATTCCCGACTGTTTATATTCGGGATCGGCTACCACCATGGCGACGCGATCGCCCGATAATTCCTCGGTAACAAATCCCCCGGTAATGTATTTTTGAAATAGGGGAAAAATCTTTTGGAATAAGGGATAATGGTTGCGGAATAAGGCCGTTGTTGCTACACAACCCGGATAGAGAGAAGTGAAAGTAATTCCCGTCGAATCATGGTAACGGCGATGTAATTCTCGCATCGTTAAAACATTACAAACCTTACTATCTTTATAGGCTTTAACAGGTTCAAATTGTTTACCATTAATCATCGTAATCGGATCTTTGAAACCTTGTTCAAATCCTTCGAGATTGCCCAAATCTGGACGGGGTGGAATTTTACCTCCCAACTCGTCGGGGTTATGGGTAACAGTCCCTAAAATCACCATTCTGCGATCAGGGTAAGAGGAGCGTTTCATATCCTCTAACATGACATTGCAGAGGTAGAAATGGCTTAAATGGTTGGTCGCTACCGTTAATTCGTAACCCTCTGGACTCCATAATGGCTCCTTAATTAAGGGCATATAAATCGCCGCATTGCAGACTAAGGCATCCAGGGAGCGACCCAGAGACCGGAAATTAGCGATAAACTGTTTTACACTGGCTAAAGATCCTAAGTCGATGGGAAGAACTGTATAGCTATCCTTGGACATTCCCACGGATTGAGCCGCCTGTTTCAGCCTTGGCTAAATCCCGACAGGCCATCACCACATACCAACCCTTTTGGGCTAAGGCCCTAGCGGCTTGCAAACCAACGCCCGAAGACGCTCCCGTAATCACAACTGTTGCTTGATTTGCCATGAAATTCTAACTCAATTTACTATTGCTGACTTTTTCTAGGATCTCATGTTTTAACACCCTGGTCACTATTGTAGTGAGTCCTTCAGGACTCAGGGTTAGATAGCCCTAAAGGGCTTACTACGAATCAAAAATCATCTTCAACATAGGGGATCGTAAAATGGAACTGACTCCCTTGATTTTTGCCCGGGGAATCTGCCCAAATTTTCCCACCCCAACCATTCACAATTTGTTTACTGATCGCCAATCCTAAGCCTGTTCCGCCCACACTCCGACGTAGTGATCCTTCTTCTTGGTAAAAACGCTCAAATACCGCGTCTAAACGATTAGGTTCAATTCCCCGTCCAGTATCGGAAATCGTTACTTCTATCATTTGATCTGCATTACATTTGGCATCAATAATAACTTTGCCATCAGGATTAGTAAATTTACAGGCATTATCTAAGAGTTTAGACAGTAGTTCTACTAACCATTCTCCATCGGCTTGAACTAAAGGTAAATTTGGTGGAACTTCTATTTTAATACCTGGAACTTGATTTTGATTATTATGGGTACGAATTCCACTAATGGCTAAATCCAGACATTCTTTTAATCTTAAAGATTCGGGGTTCCAGTCTACTCGACCACTTTCTAAATGGGATAATTTCAAAAAATCTTGGACTAATTTTCTTAACCGTTTCTGCATCTGTTAGGGCGGTATCTAACATTATTTTTCGCATTTCTACAGGCATATTCGGTTCTTGATTTAAGCTTTCTAAGCAAATTAAAATTGTGGATAAGGGAGTTCTTAGTTCATGTCCGGTGATGGCAATTAAATTGCTGCGGGTACGTTCTAATGCTTCTAATTGTTGGTTGAGATCTTCTAAATTGGCATAGGTTTCTGCTTGAATAATGGCGGCACCTAGTTGAGTGGCGATCGCATCTACCATTAATAAATCATCTTCTTGCCAGGGGGAAAGATTACAATTACATTGATGTAATTCTACGATTCCTAAAAGTTGACCTTGGTATAAAATAGGAATCATTAACCAACCTTTAATTTCCCATTTTTGAGTGATTTTTTTTAATGATTCTTGGGATTTTACTGAGTTATTATTAGTATTTTTAATCCAGTCTGGATCGATTTTATCGGTTTGATTAATATAAATAGGTTCCTGACGTTTGACAACTTTTTGAAATAGGGGATTTTCTCGCAAAATCCAAGTTTTTCCGATGATAGAAACCACATCATTACATAAATATTCATTATAAATTTTAACAGAATTATCCGTTGCTTTGCAGCGATAAATTAAACAACGACAAGCTCCCATGGCTTCCCCTAATTCCTGGGTTGCTACTTTGATCACTTCTTGAGGGTTTAGAGATTGGCGAATTGTTGCTGTAATAGAGTTAACTAAACGTTCCTTCCGTTCTTTGGCTGCTAGGGAACGATAAACTCGTAAAAGTTCATGTTGTCCCGCTTGTAAATAGGTAACTAAACGATAGGCAAATGGATCATTGAGAGAAGCATAATCTGTGGAGATAGTATTTGATTTGGTACGATTTGAAGATTTTTTACTTTTTTGAGCTACTGAACGAATACCATAAATACTGTAGGCTTGTTCTACTTTTTCAGCTAATTCAGGACGGTAATATAAAGTCCGTTCTAAAAGCAATTCTGCAACCTTAATAGAAACTTGCCGATCGGATGTCCAAATTCCTTGAAAGGGACGAGCTTGATCCATCAATAACTGTTCCGATATATCGGAATTCTGGACTAAATCTTCTCGTTCAACACAAACTAAACAGGTTGAATAATATTGTCCTAAAACCAATAAATTCCATTCTTGACTTAGTTGATCTTGTGGGTAAAAAGCCACGGTTTCATGATAATCAGAGGAGTTTTGAAACTCGGTTTCTAGCGCCGCCATCACATAAACCTGTGGTGTGAGTTCAGCAATTTTTCGGTAACGGTGAGCTTCTTGACGATAAAATCTTTCCTGTTGAAAGGTAGCAATAACCAGAGGTTGATCGGTTTCCGGCTAAAACCTGATCCTCCATCGCATGAGATAACGCAGTTAAAGAGGATTTAAAATAAATTTGGGGCTTTAAACTAGGCAAAAACTTCACCAATTCTGTTAGTACCGACGAGGTGGAGATACTCATTTTATATTAAATCAATAGCTTTAACTAGATTTTTAACTAAAGGCGTATTTATGTTAGTGTTAGCGGAGGAAATGCAGGTTATTTTCACTATGGTTTATGATGGTTTTGCAGTTGTTTGACCCCTATATTGCACTAAAGTGCAACGACAAATAAGATAAATAGAAATCCCCCACCCGCAGGCAGGGGATATTTTTAATTACCAATCAAACGAGGATGCAGTTAATAGTTACATCAACCGAACTTACTCGCAGTCGAGGCAATTAGGAACGCTGCGTAGGTGAGGATATAACCAACGGTGAAGTGAGCTAAACCAACCACACGAGCTTGAACAATGGACAGAGCCACGGGTTTGTCTTTCCAACGAACTAGGTTCGCCAGAGGAGTCCGCTCATGTGCCCAGACAATTGTTTCGATTAACTCTTGCCAGTAACCCCGCCAAGAGATCAGGAACATAAATCCAGTCGCCCAAACTAGGTGTCCGAACAGGAACATCCAAGCCCAAACCGAGAGGTTATTGGTTCCATAAGGGTTGTAGCCGTTAATTAACTGAGCGGAATTCAGCCACAGATAGTCACGGAGCCAGCCCATCAGGTAGGTAGAGGATTCGTTGAACTGAGCAACGTTTCCTTGCCAGACGCCCAAATGCTTCCAGTGCCAGTAGAAGGTAGTCCAACCAATGGTATTCAGCATCCAGAACATCGACAGGTAGAAAGAGTCCCAAGCAGAGATGTCGCAAGTACCGCCACGGCCAGGGCCATCACAAGGGAAGGCATAACCGAAGTCTTTCTTGTCGGGCATCAGCTTAGAGCCACGGGCATCCAACGCACCTTTGACCAAAATCAGGGTGGTGGTGTGCAGACCTAGAGCGATGGCATGGTGAACTAAGAAGTCTCCAGGGCCAATGCTCAGGAATAGGGAGTTGCTACCAGAGTTGATAGCATCTAACCAACCGGGCAACCAAACGTTACCAGCGTTAGGCCAAGCAGTGGTGGCGATGCTGTCAGCGTTGGACAATAAAACATCCATGCCGTACAGCACTTTACCAGAAGCTGCTTGAACGAATTGAGCAAAAACCGGTTCAATCAGAATTTGCTTTTCGGGAGTTCCAAAGGCAACCACCACATCGTTATGGACATATAAGCCCAGAGTGTGGAAACCCAGGAACAGAGACACCCAGCTTAAGTGAGAGATGAGGGCCTCTTTGTGCTGTAACATCCGATCCAAGACGTTGCCTTTGTTCTGTTCGGAATCATAGTCGCGCACCAGGAAGATTGCCCCGTGAGCGAAAGCCCCGACCATTAGGAACCCAGCAATATATTGGTGGTGGGTATACAGCGCCGCCATCGTGGTGTAATCCTTAGCGATGAAGGCGTAGGGAGGCAGCGCGTACATATGTTGCGCCACCAGGGAGGTGATCACACCCAGCGCGGCCAGAGCAAATGCTAACTGGAAGTGCAGGGAGTTATTCATGGTGTCGTACAACCCTTGATGAGGCAGGTTGAACGGCCCTTCATTTTTGATCCCGAACAAAGGATCTTTGGAATTCATCATTTCTTTGATGCTATGACCAATTCCAAAGTTTGTCCGGTACATATGGCCGGCAATGATGAATAACACTGCGATGGCCAAATGGTGGTGAGCCATATCCGTCAACCAGAGAGACTCAGTTTGAGGATGGAAGCCACCTAAGAAGGTCAGAATAGCGGTTCCAGAACCCGTAGAGGTTCCGAAAATGTGACCTGCGGTATCTGGGCTTTGTGCGTACACACCCCAGTTACCCGTGAAGAAGGGAGCCAGACCCGCCGGGTGGGGCAGAGTGCTGAGGAAATTATCCCAACCCACGTGTTGTCCGCGAGATTCAGGAATGGCAACGTGAACCAAGTGACCAGTCCAAGCCAGGGAAACTAACCCCGAACAGACCTGCCAAGTGGTGGTTCAAACGAGATTCAGCATTCTTGAACCAAGACAGACTGGGACGATACTTCGGTTGTAGGTGTAACCAGCCTGCGAACAGGAAGGTAGCAGCCAAAAGCAACAGGAAGATAGACCCTTGATACAGGTCAGCATTTGACCGCATCCCGATGGTATACCACCAGTGGTACACCCCAGAATAAGCGATGTTAACTGGGTTAGAAGCACCCGCTTGGGTGAAAGCTTCTACCGCAGGTTGGCCAAATTGGGGATCCCAAATGGCGTGAGCAATGGGGCGAGTATTTAAAGGATCTTTAACCCATTGTTCAAAATTACCTTGCCAAGCTACATGGAACAGGTTGCCTGAAGTCCAGAGGAAAATGATAGCGAGGTGACCGAAGTGGGAAGCAAAGATCTTTTGGTAAAGATTTTCCTCTGTTATACCATCATGGGTCTCGAAATCATGGGCTGTGGCAATCCCGTACCAAATCCGACGTGTTGTCGGGTCTTGGGCCAAGTCCTGGCTAAATTTTGGGAATTTAGTTGCCATAAGTCCTAGCTAAATCGTGTTCTTTGTTATTCAGCTTCAGGGGGAAGGGAAAAGCTGATTTAGCCAATCCCAGCCCCTGAGCAGAGAGTTTTCATCCTACTGAAATAATTCGGGCTAGGAAGAATGCCCAAGTTGTAGCAATGCCCCCTAAGAGGTAGTGAGCTACACCAACCGCACGACCTTGAGTAATACTCAGAGCGCGAGGTTGAATTGCTGGGGCTAATTTCAGCTTATTATGGGCCCAAACAATGGACTCAATCAGTTCTTGCCAGTAACCGCGGCCACTGAACAGGAACATTAAGCTGAACGCCCAAACGAAGTGGGCACCCAAGAACAACAGACCGTAGGCGGAAAGGGCTGATCCGTAGGAACTGATTACCTGAGCAGCTTGCGCCCACAGGAAATCACGCAGCCATCCGTTAATGGTAATGGCACTCTGGGCAAAGTTGCCACTGGTGATGTGAGAAACTGTGCCGTCTGAAACCAACGGTTCCCCAGACATCGGATTGCATTTTCCAGCTAAAGTGGAAAATCACGATGGAGAGGGAGTTGTACATCCAGAACAGACCTAGGAAAACGTGATCCCAGCCAGAGACTTGGCAAGTACCACCCCGACCCGGCCCATCGCAAGGGAACCGGAAACCCAATTCACTCTTGTCAGGAACCAAGCGAGAGCTACGGGCGTATAAAACGCCTTTAAGCAGAATTAAAACTGTGACGTGAATCGTGAAGGCATGGATATGGTGAACCATGAAGTCCGCCGTACCTAACACAATTGGCATCATTGCTACTTTGCCACCGACGGCTACGACACCGCCGCCAAATACAGGGCTAACACTGGCTAAGGCATGGGGAGCAGTGCTACCCGGGGCCAGAGCGTGAATGTTTTGCACCCATTGGGCAAACACGGGTTGGAGTTGAATCCCTGTATCCGAGAACATATCTTGGGGACGGCCAAACGCACGCATGGTGTCGTTATGGACATATAACCCAAAGCTATGGAATCCCAAGAAAATACAGACCCAGTTGAGGTGGGAGATAATTGCATCGCGGTGACGAAGCACCCGATCAAGCAAGTTGTTGACATTGTTGGCCGGAACGTAATCACGCACCATGAAAATGGAAGCGTGAGCGCCTGCACCCACAATCAGGAAGCCACCAATCCACACATGGTGTGTGAACAGAGACAACTGCGTGGGATAATCCGTCGCAATGTAAGGATAGGGAGGCATTGAGTACATGTGGTGAGCCACAATGATGCTCAAAGAACCCATCAATGCGAGGTTAATCGCCAACTGAGCGTGCCAAGAGGTGGTCAGGATTTCGTAGATTCCTTTATGGCCTTCTCCAGTGAAGGGGCCTTTATGGGCTTCTAAGATTTCCTTCATGCTGTGACCAATGCCCCAGTTTGTCCGGTACATATGGCCAGCAATGATGAACAGGACTGCCAGTGCCAGGTGATGGTGTGCGGTATCGGATAACCACAGACCGCCTGTTTGGGGGTTTAATCCACCTTTGAAGGTTAAGAAGTCGGAATAGACTCCCCAATTCAAGGTAAAAAATGGTGTTAAACCTTCTTTAAAACTGGGATACAGTTCTGCCATCAGGTTGGGGTTGAGGATGAATTCATGGGGTAAAGGAATATCCTTCGCCGCCACTCCCGCATCCAGTAGTTTGTTCACGGGTAAGGACACATGAATTTGGTGACCCGCCCAAGACAAACAGCCTAGACCCAACAAGCCAGCTAAGTGGTGGTTCATCATCGACTCCACATTCTGGAACCATTCCAGTTTGGGAGCGCGTTTGTGATAGTGGAACCAACCAGCAAACAGCATCAAACCTGCCATTACCAGCGCACCAATGGCGGTGCAATAAAGCTGGTATGTGTTGGTGAAACCAGAAGCTCTCCACAGTTGGAATAACCCAGAGGTAATCTGAATCCCGTGGAAGCCACCACCAACATCACCGTTTAAAATTTCTTGGCCAAAAATCGGCCATACAACTTGAGCGCTAGGCTTAATCCCCGTAGGGTTAGCCAACCAAGCTTCGTAGTTCGAAAATTTAGCGCCGTGGAAGTAGGCACCACTTAACCAGATAAAAATCACGGCTAAATGACCGAAATGGGCGCTAAAGATTTTACGCGAAATATCTTCTAAATCGCTGGTATGACTATCGAAGTCGTGAGCGTCGGCGTGTAGGTTCCAAATCCAAGTGGTTGTATTTGGCCCTTTGGCGAGATCACGGCGAAAGTGTCCTGGTTTAGACCATCTTTCAAAAGATGTAGGAACCGGATCTTTATCAACCGTAACCTTTACTTTTGCCTCACGCTCTGGAGGACTGATTGTCATTTAGACTCTCCTCGACCTGTGACAAAAAATAAGTAACGTTGCAGATTCTGACAGAAGTTATACCCCTTTTTCAAAATCCTTAACAAAAGTTAGTGTTTCGTTAAATCGTTCCATAGATAAATTTCTATGAGAATAATTATTCAGGTTTATACCTGCACTAAAACCAACCTTTGTTCGGGGGCAACAGGACACCCTTGTATTTGCCTTAAGGCTTTTAAAATTTTATTTCGACAACTAACCCATACTTAAACCTTTGCATAGCAGTGGCTTTCCGTTTGGGGTAGCTGTTGTCTTTAAATGATATATCATCTTTTTGAATCTGGGGGGAATGACTTGTTAACAATAATTAAAATTTCCCCTGATTCCTTACAGAATCATCATTTTATCTTCCATAAGGGTTTCAAAAAGTCAAATCTTTCTCAATAAATGTTACAAAACTTAAAATTCATCGTGATAACTTAGAATGTTGAAAACCTTGTCCATTTCAAGCTGGAATCAAAATCAATTCCACCGGACTTTCCTCTCTGGGTTCTTGGTGTCCCAATTCCGCGCTAGGATTGGTCTGAACTCCTCAAGTGACACCCTACCGAACCCAGGGAAGTTAAATACCCCCCTAAAACCGATAGATTAAGGTTGGGCTTATGACTTTCAATAAAAAACCTATGGATAAAACTAAATTGGGCTTCCTGCAAAAAAATCGGGTGCTAAATCCCATACTTCAGTTATGGACAAGGGTAAAAACCCAACTCCAAACCCTGTTAGCACTCTTAATCATCGTCGGTCTGGCTGGATGTGGAAATTCCGCCTCTGAAGTTCCGCCCCAAACTCCTCCAACCCCTACGATATCCAAATCCGCGCCCCCAATTTCCCAAGTTCCTCCCCCAAAACTGATTCAGAAACTGCATCAATCCCTCGATGCTTATCAGCCTCAAGTTACCATCCTCAATCCTCAACCCGATCAACTACTCGAAGACGATACTATTAACCTAAAACTTCAGGTTCAGGGTTTACCCCTATTCCAAGATCCTAAATTGGGTTTAGGGCCCCATTTACAAGTAATCCTGGATAACCAACCTAATATTGATGTTTACGATATCACCACTCCCATTTCCTTCCCCAACCTAGACCCCGGAACCCATACTTTAAGGGTTTTTGCCGCCTATCCCTGGGATGAAAGCTACAAAAACGAAGGGTCTTTTGCCCAAACCACCTTTCATGTTTTCACCAAAACCCCTGATACTCACCCCGACCAAAATCTACCTCTGTTAACCTATAATCGTCCCCAAGGAGTATACGGTGCGGAACCAGTTTTACTAGACTTCCATCTCAATAACGCTCCTCTACATATTGTGGCCCAAGAAAATCCAACGGACGAAATAGTAGATTGGCAAATTCGGATTACCCTTAACGGCGAAAGCTTCACCACCGATAAATGGCAACCTTTATATATCAAAGGGTTAAAACCGGGTAAAAATTGGGTACAAATTGAATATCTGAACGAACAGGGAAATCCCGTTGATAACGTTTTTAATAAAACCGCCCGGGTGATTACCTATAATCCCAATCTCAAAAATACCCTGTCCCAACTAACTCAAGAAAAATTATCCTTTGCAGAACTTAAAGGAATCCTGAATCCTAATTTTGCCACTCAAGAATTGATTCCCACTCCTGAACCGGAAGAACTTCCTACGACCGAACCGGAAGTTATTTCGACTCCCGTAGACGAACCCACCGCCGAAACCGTTGAGGAAACAGCGCCAGAAGTAGAAACAACGGTAGAAACCTGAAACTACTCCATCGGAACCCGTAGAAACAACCGTAGAACCTGAAACTACTCCATCGGAACCCATAGAAACAACGGTAGAATCTGAAACTACTCCATCGGAACCCGTAGAAACAACCGTAGAAGCTGAAACTACTCCATTGGAACCCGTAGAAACAACGGTAGAACCTGAAACTACTCCATCGGAACCCGTAGAAACAACGGTAGAACCTGAAACTACTCCATTGGAAGTGTTAGAAGCGGAAGAACCTGCGATTGAACCCGTAGCATCTGAAATTCAACCCGAAGAAACAACATCGGATGTTTCCCTTGAATCCCTAATTAAACAATTGGGTGGATTTTTGAGTCGTTTCCGTCTTCCCTTTTTAAATCAAGTTCAGGTAACATCAAATCCTCCGACACCATTACCTGAAATTATTGATCAAGTTCCAATGCCAAAACCTGTCACCGAACCCCAACAGTTAGAAACCCCTAACCCGGTTCCAGAAATTACCTCAGAAGAAGAAAATTTTATTTCTGAGATGGAAGTTACTACGCCAGAATCAACAATTGAAACCGAAATCATCCCAGAATCAACCCAAACCATTAACGCCGATTAAAGGATTTATCTGATTGTACAGATTACCTTAATAGTTTGTTTTAATGTTAATGTAATCTGTAAGATTCATTCAATTAATTATTTACCAATATTATGCAATCCCATCCCCAATCTTCCCTATTTACTCCTGAATCAAAATCCTATAATTGGCGAGGATATCAATGTTTTTATGAAGATTATCCGACCCTTAATCCCAATAATCAGGAGATTCCATTACTGTTAATTCATCCAATTGGAGTTGGATTATCTGGGAATTTTTGGTATCGATTTTGTCAGGAATCTCGGAAACAAGGGTTAAATCATGCTATTTATAATCCCGATTTAATCGGTTGTGGAAAGTCTGAAATTCCGAAATTTGCCTATTATCCCCAGGATTGGGCGGAACAATTGCATTATTTTTTACAAAATATTATTCAAAAACCTGTTATTCTAGTAGTACAAGGAGCGTTATTACCCGTTGCGATCGCCCTAATCCAACTCCAAAACCAATCTAATTCTAACTTAATTAAAGGATTAATATTATCCGGCCCCCCAGCTTGGCGAGTGATGAGCGAACCCAGTTCAGAAAAACAGCAAAAACTCGTCTGGAACCTATTTTTTGATTCTCCCATTGGCAATTTATTCTGGCTCTATGCCCGTCGTCGTAAGTTTATCGAATCCTTCTCCATTCGGCAACTTTTTGCCAAGGCTGAAGATGTCGATCAAAATTGGTTAGACTTATTAGAAACAGGAGCCAAAAATGCTCAAAGTCGTTATGCCGTTTATTCCTTTTTAGCCGGATTCTGGCGACAAAACTATACGGATATTATGGCAGAAATTTCGATTCCCACCTTAGCAGTTTTTGGCACAACCGCATCCAGTATTAGTCGCAGTGGATTTTTAGAAACCCCAGAACAACGGTGTCAACTTTATGAAAAAGGCTGGAAAAATTGCCAATCTGCTATCATTCCAGGGCGTAACGTTTTACCCTACGAATCGACCGCAGAATTTGTTAAGGTTGTCGCCAAATTTATTAACCAAATATTGTAGAATTTTTGGACACAGTGTACGCACTAACAACCACTTAATTATTTAGTTAGTGACTGTCTGGCTCCCTTCATAGACGGTGGGATTGGGTTATTTTTAAACTCAAGAAAATAACCGGAATAATCCCTACTAAAACAATCGCTAAGGCGGGTGCAGAGGCTTCAGCTAATCGTTCATCCGAAGCTAAATTATATACCCGAACTGCCAAGGTATCAAAATTGAATGGACGAATAACTAATGTTGCTGATAATTCTTTCATAACATCGACAAAAGTTAACATTCCGGCCGTTAACAATCCACTCCACATAATCGGAGTATGAACTTTAATTAAAGTGCCAGTCGCCCCGTATCCTAAGCTACGGGCAGCTTCATCTAAATTAGGTTTGATTTTACTTAAACTCGATTCTACTGTCCCGAAAGAAACCGCTAAAAATCGGACTAAATAGGCATAAATTAAAGCGATAATTGTGCCACTCAATAACAATCCCGTAGAAATCCCAAAGGTAGACCGCATTACCCCATCAATTGCATTATCTAATTGACCAATTGGAATTAAAATACCCACCGCAATTACCGAACCTGGAATCGCATATCCCATGGCGGCAATACGGGTAGATAATCGCATCAAAGAATTAGAATTTAACCGGACACCGTAGGCCATAATTAAGGCGATGAGAACTGCTAAAATTCCGCTAATAGTCGCTAAAGTTAAACTGTGTAAGGCATAACTCCAAAACTCGGAATTAAAAAAGGTTCCTAAATTTTCTAAGGTCATTTTGAATAAAATTATACTGGGAATCAAAAACCCAAATACTATCGGAAATAAACAGATAAAACAGGCTAATCCGGCTCTCAATCCTTTGAGTTTAAATTGGTTTAACGATTGAAAGCGATTTCCTGTTTGGTAATATTGGGCTTGACGACGTGACCAAAGTTCGAGTAGAATTAATCCCAATATAAATAACATTAAAACCGCCGCCAATTGGGAAGCCGCTACCCGTTCTCCCATGCCGAACCAGGTTCGATAAATTCCGGTTGTAAAGGTATCAACGCCGAAATATTGCACGGTTCCAAAATCATTTAGGGTTTCCATTAATGCTAAAGCTAATCCGGCAATAATAGAGGGACGAGCCAGAGGTAAAGCTACGGTAAAAAAACTTTGCCAAGGGTTACAACCAAGGGAACGACTCGCTTCTAAGGTGCAGGTTGATTGTTCTAAAAAAGCAACTCTAGTTAATAAATAAACGTAGGGATATAAAGTTAAAGATAATAAAAAGATTGCCCCCCAAATAGAACGAATATCAGGAAACCAATAGTCATCAATTCCACTAATACCAAAAGTGTTTCTCAGGAGGGTTTGCACCGGGCCATAAAATTCTAACCATTCGGTATAGACATAGGCGAGAATATAACTAGGGGCGGCTAGGGGAATTAACAACCCCCATTCAAATAAACGGCTACCCGGAAACCGACACATAGTTACTAACCAAGCACTACTCACACCCAGCAACAATACAGTTATACCAACGCCAAAGATTAGCAATAAGGAATTAAAAATATAACCCGGGAGAACCGTTGAACCTAAATGATTCCATACCTCGGCAGAATTAACGAAAATACTACTTAATACAAATAATACCGGAGTGGCAATCAAAACGGCGATCGCCACCACGAAAACAGTCCAAACATCCAGCTTTAAACTACGGTAGGCTTTTATCAAGGACTCCAAGGACGATAATGACACAACCAAACACTCCCCAAAATTTAATTAGGTCTTAGTGAGAATATATCCTAAAAAGGGGGTACAATTAGAATGGAGTTTCAGCAATATTAGTTTCAAGATTACCGTTGAACCCTAAGATCAAATTAATGCCTGTAAAGATGACTCAATCTGTAATTCTGCATTTGGAGGAGGTCGGTAAACAGTTTCCTCAAAACCAGACCCCAGCCGTTCAAGCCATTCACCTAGACCTACATGAAGGGGATATTTTAGGACTATTGGGCCCTTCTGGGTGTGGGAAAACCACATTATTGCGAATGATTGCCGGATTTGAACAACCGGACACCGGAACGATTACCCTAGGGGGGCGGGAGGTCGCCGGGTTAGACTATTGGATACCGCCAGAACAACGGGATGTGGGAATGGTGTTTCAGGATTATGCCCTATTTCCCCATTTAACCGTTGCTAAAAATATTGCCTTTGGCTTAAAAAATACTAAGAAAAAATCTAGTTTAGGGATTCACAGACGGGTCGCAGAAGTTTTAGAATTAGTGGGATTATCGGGTTATGAAAAACGCTATCCCCATGAAATATCGGGAGGACAGCAACAACGGGTAGCCCTAGCCCGCGCCCTAGCCCCCCATCCGGCTTTAGTATTATTAGATGAACCTTTAAGTAATTTAGATGTGCAGGTGCGGTTAAGATTGCGCCAGGAATTACGCGATATTTTAAAAGTAGCAGGAACCACCGCCATTTTTGTTACCCATGACCAAGAAGAAGCCCTATCAATTTCCGATTGGGTGGCGGTGATGCAGAACGGACGCCTAGAACAGTTTGGCACACCGGAAGCAATTTATCGGCAACCCGCCTCTCGGTTTGTGGCGGAATTTGTCACCCAAGCTAATTTTATTCCCGCCAAACGTCAGGGGGATTTTTGGGAAACGGAAGTGGGTTGTTTTGCGATTAACCCCTATCTTGTGGATGCGGTTACTCCCGATTGGGATAAATTAGACCGGGTAGAATTAATGGTACGACAAGAGGATTTTATTCTTAAACCCGATGATAACGCTGCGGTGGTGATTCGCGATCGCCAATTTCTCGGACGGGAAAACCACTATAGTTTGCAGGTTTCCTTCCGGTCGGGAATTGATCGCCCGAACCAGTGCGACAACGGCTTTACCCGTGGGAATGCGGGTTAATGTTTCTGTTCTGGAAAATGCTTTGCGGGTGTTTCCCAGTCGGAAAAATTAGGGGTGAGTTAACATTTGATGGTGCGGTTTGTAGAGTGGGCGATCGCACCATCAACATTAGGAATGTGGTTAAATTACAATCACATTAGATCTTACAATAGCAGGACTTACGCAGAATACCCAATTATACACCATCTGTAGGGGCGAATGGCCATTCGCCCCTACTAGATATGGTTGTTTTGCGTAAGTCCTGAATAGGCAATAATGGATATATTGTAGGGGCAAATCCGATAACAAAACTCAAATAATCTTTATATAGGTTCAATTATATGCCTAAAAAAATTAGACTAATGACAGATTATGGATGTTATCCTTTATGGTGGGATGAACCTGATCAAGTGGGTGATTTAGATCCAGAATCTTTACCTTTAAGTCAAGAAATTATTCAACGTTTGTATGATTGGGCTGATGCTTTTGAAGCTCGATTAAACTTGGCTGATCCTTCTGATTCTCCTGAAGTTACACCGGAAGAAGTAGAACGTTTTGAATGGGAAGGATTAAGTTTATGGAAACAGTTAAATCAGGAATTATACCCTAATTATGAAGTAGTTTATTTTAGTAGTCATTTCCATCAAGTTTTTACTGATTCGGCTAAATTAGAGGAAAAATTAAAGCTAAATCTGATGAAATTTAATCGAATTTCTTGGGAAGATGCCAGGGAAAATATCTCTCAATTGTTTGATCAAGTTGTAGTAAATCGAGATATTATTGTTATTAATCGTGCTGAAGGAGAAAGTGTTGTTTTAATGGCGATAGAGGAATTGAATCATTTAATATCAACTGCTCATTTAGACCATGAAAAACAAACGATTGGGAAAAAAGATTATTAGAATTGTGGGGAATACGCGATCGCATTTTAACCTAAATCCTCCAGTTTGTCGGGTGCGTAGGGCGCAATTAATTGATTGGTAAATGCAATAATTAACAATCCGCCGCCCGCACCATCTTTTATTAATTAACAACATTTTGGTGCGGGCGCGGATATCCTCACACCCTCCAGAAACTATAATTGGTTTCGTTTTACGCCAATTCTGGTAATACCAAGAAGAATGAAAAGCAGCCCGGAGAATAGCCAAATTATTTCTGTAGGTACCCCCAATACTTCACGACCAGGGCCATAAGCTAAACTGGTAGCAACTACAATTAACCATATACCTACCCCAAAAGTAATCCAAAGTTTTGCTGCTGTAATTGTTGGAGTATTATCCTCTATTTGATCACGAAATATAAAACCCACAACACCTTCAACACCCTTAATGATCTTGTCTGATAGCGGTAAAGACATTAGCATGAACTCCTAATTTGTAAGATCAGATGATATTTAAAAATATTGATTTAATTATAAACTTAGTTTATAATAATTGTCATCCGTGTTTTCACTGATTTTTAAATAATCAATGATCACAGCGTAGAGAAAATTATACTTACGCGATTCGTTATGTTCAGAATAACAAGATAAGGTTTATTTATGTTGATGGTTTAGTTTATAGGGTACATGATGTTTTCAATGGGATATAATTATTGTATAATAATGATCTGATTTGCCATATTAATATTATAAGAGGAAACAAGCAATGATTCCAGGTGAACTAATTGTTAAAGCAGGTGAAATTGAACTGAATGTTGGTCGTCCGACTTTAAAGGTTCAAGTGGCAAATACAGGCGATCGCCCGATTCAAATTGGCTCACATTATCATTTTTATGAAGTCAATGAAGCCCTGAAATTTAAACGGGAAAAAACTAAAGGAATGCGGTTAAATATTCCCGCCGGAAACTGCGGTTAGATTTGAGCCGGGAGATGAACAGGAAGTTGAGTTAGTTTTGATGGGGGGAAGTTTGGAAATTTATGGGTTTAATGGCTTAGTGGAAGGTCAGTTAAATTTTAATTTATCCGAAGCAGAGAAACGGGATAAAAAAGAGAAGGTTAAGGAAGATAAAAAAGACAAGGGGAAGAAGAAAAAATAATTTTAGTTTGACTTGGGATTGTAGAATTAAATGATTGAAGAAGATTGAAGAAGATTGAAGAAAGCCCTGAAGGGCTTACTACTTAAGGAGTGAAAAATGGGTTATAAAATGGATCGGCGGGCTTATGCTGAAACCTTTGGGCCGACGGTGGGCGATCGGATTCGGTTAGCGGATACGGAATTAATTATTGAAGTCGAAATGGACTATACAAATTATGGGGATGAGGTGAAATTTGGGGGCGGAAAAGTAATTCGAGATGGCATGGGACAATCTCCAATTTCCCGTGCGGATGGGGCGGTGGATTTAGTAATTACCAATGCTTTAATTATGGATTGGTGGGGGATTGTTAAGGCAGATGTGGGGATAAAAGATGGGAAAATTTATAAAATTGGGAAGGCGGGAAATCCCTATATTCAAGATAATATTGATATTATTATCGGCCCTTCTACGGAAGCGATCGCCGGGGAAGGAATGATCCTCACCGCCGGGGGAATTGATAGCCATATTCACTTTATTTGTCCTCAACAAATAGAGACTGCGATTGCATCAGGAATTACGACAATGATCGGGGGTGGAACTGGCCCGGCAACGGGAACAAATGCCACTACTTGTACTCCGGGTGCGTGGAATATTTATCGGATGTTAGAAGCGGCGGAAGCGTTTCCGATGAATTTGGGATTTTTAGGCAAAGGAAATAGTAGTCAACCCCAAGGTTTAGTCGAACAAATTGTGGCGGGGGCGATGGGTTTAAAACTACATGAAGATTGGGGAAACGACTCCGGCGACCATTGATACTTGTTTAACAATTGCTGATCAATATGATGTTCAAGTTGCCATTCATACGGATACTTTAAATGAATCGGGGTTCGTAGAAACGACCATTGAAGCGTTTAAAAATCGGGTAATTCATACTTACCATACCGAAGGAGCGGGAGGGGGTCATGCACCGGATATTATTAAGGTTTGTAGCTTGAAAAATGTCTTACCATCTTCTACAAATCCCACCCGTCCCTATACGATGAATACCTTAGAAGAACATTTAGATATGTTGATGGTTTGCCATCATTTAGATCGGAATATTCCAGAGGATGTGGCTTTTGCTGAGTCCCGAATTCGCCGAGAAACTATTGCCGCCGAAGATATTTTGCATGATTTAGGGGCATTTAGTATGATTTCTTCTGATTCTCAAGCGATGGGAAGGGTGGGAGAAACTATTATTAGAACTTGGCAAACTGCCCATAAAATGAAAGTGCAACGGGGGGTATTAACTGACCCAGAAAATTCCACCGCATCCCATGATAATTTTCGGGTGAAACGCTATATTGCTAAGTATACAATTAATCCGGCTATTACCCATGGAATTGCTGATTATGTGGGGTCAATTGCTGAAGGAAAATTAGCGGATTTATGTTTATGGAAACCTGCTTTTTTTGGGGTAAAACCGGAATTAGTGATTAAGGGTGGATTAATTGCTTGGGCACAAATGGGGGATGCAAATGCGAGTATTCCTACTCCTCAACCTGTCTATGGTCGTCCGATGTTTGGGAGTTTTGGAAAAGCAATTTCATCTACTTCTTTAACCTTTATGTCTCAAGCGGCTTTAGAGGCAAAAATTCCCGAACAATTAGGGTTAAAAAAACAATGTGTCGCGGTTTCTGGTACTCGAAATATTAGTAAAGCGGATATGAAATTAAATCATGCTTTACCGAAAATTGAGGTTGATCCTGAAACCTATCAAGTCAAAGCAGATGGGCAATTATTAACCTGTGAAACCTGCGGAGGTTTTACCCATGGCGCAGCGTTATTTCTTGTTTTAGTTTTAGATAGATTTCGACAGATTTCGACAGATTGAAATCTATCGCTACACAGACAAAACCCGCCTGCGCGGGTTATAAAATCAAGTGTTAGCGATATTCTATTCTTTAATTATCCCCTATTCCCTCTTTTTTAAGGAGGGTTATGGGTTATAATTTTGTTAACCTATCTAAACAAAGTTGATGGGAAGAATTAAGTAAAGCTTGCCAAGCTAATAATACTACTCCTAATGTTCCTAAAGCGGTGGCGGAGGCGATCGCAAAAATTATAATAATTTGATAACGCACCGCATCTAAAGGGTTTGCACCCGCTAAAATTTGACCTGTCATCATACCGGGTAAACTGACAATTCCCATTACCATCATCGAATTAATCATGGGGATCATTCCAGTTCTAATAGCGGCTTGAACTTCTTCATGGGTTGCTTCCCAACGGGTTGCTCCTAATGCTAATAAGGTTTCGATTTTTTGGCGTTGATTAACTAAGGATTCCATGAATCTATCCAATCCTAAAGAAATCCCAGTCAGGGTATTTCCTAATACCATTCCCAACAAGGGAATAAAGTATTGAGGATCATACCAAGGTTGCACTTGAATAATCCCCAAGGTGGTTAAATTGGTAATTAGAAATGATGATATAAAAACCGATAATAAACTTCTCCAATAAATTCCCACAAATCTCCGAGAAGTTCGATTAACACCAGAAATCCCCGCAATTGTTGTCATGATCATTGCTAAGGCAATAATAGGAAAAGGATCAGATAAAGTAAACAGCCAATTTAAAACATATCCAATTAACAATAACTGCACCACCATGCGCACACTAGCAATTATTAATGATTGGGCTAGACCTAATTTTAGTCCTAAAGATAGGACAATATTAATCAGAATGAATAATACAGATAGGGCTAATTGTTCTACAGTAATCGGAATATAACTACTAGACATTTTAGGATGAATCAGATATAATTATTGATCAGAAACTAATTCTTGTTGAACTTGAGTTACCCGACGTAATTGTTTAGAATCATGACTTGTCCAAATACAAGCTCGTTCGGGGTTTTCCGTTAACCAACGTTGGATTAAAGACTCAACTTGTTGCGTGGTTTTAGGGTCTAAAGAGGCGGTGGGTTCATCTAATAATAACACTAAGGGATCTAATTGTAATCCTCTAATTAATGCCACTAATTGTGTTTCGCCTCCTGAGAGATTTTGGGTAGATTGTTTTAGAAAATCTGGCGATCGCCCCACATCTAAAAACCAGTTTTCTACCCGTTGGGGGTTATAATGTTTTTGACGATGAACTAACAGATCATAAACCCTTTTTAAATTAGTTTCTACAGTTCCTTCTAATAATACTGGACGTTGATGTAAATAAATAACTAAAGAACGATATTGAGGGATATAACATTGGGTTAAAGGGCGATTTCCTAGTTTAATTTCCCCTTCATTAACGGGATCTAACCCCGCTAATGATCGCATTAACATGGTTTTTCCGGTTCCTGTCGCCCCGACCAAACCCAAACACATCCCGGGGGATAATACCAAATCAACCCCTCGCCAAACCCATCGAGATTGAATTTTACGACCAAGATTAACAGCAGATAATTGGCTCATTGGATATTAGGAACTATACTTTTCTATTCTATCAAAAACTTAAAGTGATTGATACAATTATAAGTAATTCCTTATTTGTATTCGCAGGAAGAAGTGGGACAACTTCTAGGAAATAAAGATCAGGAAACAAGTCACACCGCCAAAAATCGTTGGATGACTTCTTGACTTAAATCTTTGGTTGCACCGGAAGCCACAATTCCACCTTTTTGCATGGCATAATAACGGTCAGCTTGACGAACAAAATGTAAATGTTGTTCTACTAATAAAACCGAAATTCCTGTTGTTTGAATAATTCCCCGCACCGCCGCTTCAATTTCTAAAATAATTGAGGGTTGAATTCCTTCTGTGGGTTCATCTAAAACTAATAATTGTGGTTTTCCCATTAACGCCCTAGCAATAGCTAACTGTTGTTGTTGTCCGCCGCTTAAATCTCCTCCCATGCGGGATAACATAGTTTTTAAAACGGGGAATAATTCAAAAATTTCATCGGGAATTTCTGGCTTTCCTTTCGGTCTTTTGGGTAATGCTTCTAACCCTAATAATAGATTTTCTTTCACCGTCACCCGGGGAATAACTTCCCGTCCTTGGGGAACATAACCAATACCTAATCTAGCCCGTTTATCCGTGGAAACTTTATTAATAGGTTGACCTTGAAAATAAATTTCCCCGGTTTTGGGTTTGAGTAACCCCATAATACTTTTTAATAAAGTGGTTTTTCCCACACCATTCCGCCCAATTAAACATACCATTTGTCCGGGGGTAACGTTTAAATCTACATCGCGTAAAATATGGCTTTCTCCATAATAAACATTCAATCCAGATACTTTTAACATAATATCTGGCGGTGCTACAGATTCTATAACTGTCGCTTCTGTTCTTCCGATCATTTTGAAGTCCTCCTAGGATTAAAATTCAAACTTTATTTGATGTAGTAGCAAGGAAATTAATAGGGATCACGGATTTAAGAGGATTTCACGGATTTCGCGGATTTTCATCTTTGTTAATCTGCGTCACCCCCTGCTCCCCCTGCCTCCCCTGCTCCCTATTCCTCTTGTTTTCCTAAATAAACTTCAATCACTCTGGGATCATTTTGCACTTCATCCATATCCCCTTGACATAATACCGAACCTTGATGTAAAACCGTCACGGTTCTGGCAATTTGTCGGACAAATTCCATATCATGTTCAATGACAATAATTGAGTGACTTTCTGCTAATGCTAACAGCAAATTCCCCACATTTTTCGTTTCTTCATCCGTCAGTCCGGCGACAGGTTCATCTACTAATAATAAATCGGGAGATTGTGCTACTAACATCCCAATTTCTAACCGTTGTTTTTCCCCGTGGGAGAGTAATGCGGCTGGAAAATCGGCTTTAACAATTAACCCAATGGTTTCTAATAGTCCCGCAACGTTTCTAATTTCTCCTCCTGTAGTTCGTTGAAATAAGGTGGGAAATACATTTTTATTGCGGTTACAAGCTAAATCTAAATTATCTCTAACGGTTAAATTTAGATAAATTCTGGGGGTTTGAAATTTGCGTCCAATTCCAAAACAAGCAATTTGATATTCGGGCATTTTTCTAAGATTACGCCCTTTAAAAATTACCTGTCCTTCCGTGGGTTGAACTTTGCCCGTAATTACATCTAAAAACGTAGTTTTCCCAGCCCCATTCGGGCCAATAATTACCCGTAATTCCCCCACATCCATACTAAATGTTAGGTGGTTGAGGGCTTTAAATCCATCAAAGCTGACGGTGACATCATTAATTTCTAAAATTTTAGCATTCATGGTTTTAATCTTTCCTTATTTTCTGTTCAAATTCCTCTCTTTCTAACTCGAGTTTCTGGGTCTTCTTCTAAAGTTGGATAGGTCGCCAAGGGTTTAGGAAATCCGAATAAAGCACGAACTTGATCAAAGCTAAAGTTTCTTACCCATCCCACAATTCCATCGGGTAATATTGTCACTACAATTAAGAATAATGCCCCTTGAAAAAATAGCCAAACTTCGGGAAATTGTTCACTTAATACGGTTTTTCCTAACCGCACTAATAGGGTTCCTAAAATTGCCCCGATCAAACTTCCTCGCCCCCCTACTGCTACCCAAATTACTATTTCAATTGAAAAAGCAACATCCATCGCGTTCGGGGTAATAATTCCGGTTTGGACGGTATATAATGCCCCCGCAATTCCGGCAAATGCTCCCGAAATAGAAAAGACTAAAACCTTAAACCAAGTGGGATTATAACCGGAGAATCTCAACCGAAATTCATCATCTCGAATCGCAATTAACAAATTACCAAACCTGCCACTGGTCAACCAACGACAGATTAAATAGGTAGCAATTAAAAACAGAATTGTGATCTCATAAAATACTAACTGAACCGGGGCAGAACCGACAACAAATCCAAAGATTTTATCGGTTTCGGTTTTTAATCCGTTGGTTCCATTAATTAATTGTTGTTGACCATTAAAGAAGTTAAAGAAAACGATTAATGCCGCCTGGGTAATAATCGAAAAATACACCCCTTTAATCCGGTTTCTAAACACTAAATACCCTAATAATCCGGCAACAATCCCCGGAATAACAATCACGGCAAATATGGTGAAAGGAAAGGAATAAAAGGGTTTCCATAACCAGGGTAAATCATTGACTCCATAGAGGGTAAAAAAATCGGGGATTTCTCCAGCAGGAAGTTGCAATTTGAGATACATGGCTAGGGCATAACCCCCTAAAGCAAAAAATATTCCATGTCCTAAACTCAATAATCCCGTATATCCCCAGATTAAATCAATTCCTAATGCGGCGATCGCTAAAGCCAAAAACCGACCTAACAGTTGTAACCGAAAAGTGGGTAATATTAAAGGCATAATTATGGCAAAAAACAAGCCCAAACCCATAATAATTGCCCCTTCAATCAGCTTTTTTTTGTACTTCTGCTTCTTGGTTGGAGGTAAAATAATATCATTGTTCATAGTTCAGCCGTTCTCCCTTTTTGTGGAAAGATTCCTGATGGTTTGACTTGTAAAAAGGCAATAATTAATACGAAAACCAATACTTTTGACATACTGGTTGTCGCAAAAAAGTTGAAAAAATCAACGAAGAAAGGAGCGGCGTTCATGTTCGTTAATAATAGGGCTAGGGTTCCTGAACCAATTAAATAACTGGTAACACCAATGGCGAAGGAAGCAATCACGGTTTCCGAGGAGATTTCCCACCCCTCCCACCACCACCACCATGAAGGTATCAACGATATAATTTTGTCCGGTATTGGGGCCGACTGAACCTAATAATGTAATCGCACATCCGGCAATTCCTGCGAGTCCTGAACCGATGGCAAAGGTCAGGGCATCAACGGTATCGGTGGGGATACCTAAACAGGCGCTCATGGTGCGATTTTGGGTGACTGAACGAATCCTTAATCCCCAGTTAGATTGGTTAAAAAACCAATAAATTCCGATTAAACAAATTATTGTTAAAACAATAATAAAAACCCGGGCATAGGGAATTTGAAATGTTCCTAATTCTAATCCTCCTCGCAACCAAGGCGGGGCAGTAACATCGACGTTTCTGGCACTAAACCAAGGTTTTGATAGGGCTTTTTGACTTTGCCCAATTATTAATCCGATGGTTAGACCTATTCCTGATGATAAAAGGAATAAAACAGAAATTGCCCACCGTTGAATATTCTCCCAATTGGGACGGCGACGTAGTACCCATAATCCGCCAAAAAATAGTAGGCAAAATATAACAATTCCGATCACAAATGTACTACTAACACTGCGAACAAATTGTTGTAAAATTAAACTCACCCCCCAAGTGGCTAATAAGGTTTCTAAGGGTCTTCCATACAAAAATCTAATTACACCTCTTTCTAATGCTAATCCCGCCAAGGCTGTGACAATAAAGGCAATCGGAATGGCAAAAATAATGTAGGTACTAAATAGAGGTTCTCCCAGGGGTCTGAAGATATTTTGAACTACAAAGGTTGTATAGGCTCCTAACATAATTAGTTCCCCGTGAGCCAGGTTAATTACACCCATGAGCCCAAAGACAATAGCAAGTCCTAATGCTGCCATTAACAGCACCGAAACCAATGCTAATTCCATTAAATATGGCTATTAACAAGTCTTGCATTTTTAAGAAAAACTCCAAATTAGGTCAGAAAACTGAAATTTTCTTGATCTTTTCTGAGGGTAGATCCCCCAAAATCCCCCTTTTTAATGGGACTTTGACTTCTTTAATTTACCCTTTGAAAAAGGAAGACTTTAACTTCAAGTTCCCCTCTTTTTAAGGGGGGCTAGGGGCAGGGCTGTTTCATTCTTTGTAGGGGCAATCCCCCCGTGGTTGCCCCAATCCCTGAAACGCCTGCAAATCTGGGATGGGGAGGGTAGGCACGGGGGCACTACCCCTACAAAACCCGGGTTTCCCTGAGAATGAAACAGCCCTGGGGCTAGGGGGGATCTAAATCCAGAATTAAAATTGATTAATTATGTCGCTTCCATTTTGTATTTTTCCCCTTTCTTGGGATCAGTCCAGTCACAACCAAAGCCCTTTGTAGCGGGTACAAATTGGTTCCAGGGAATCGGATCAACTGGGCCTTCCGTTGCCCAAACAATATTAAATAATCCATCATCCCGTACCTGTCCCATCCGCACGGTTTTAGAAATATGATGGTTGGGGAACATCGTCACTTTGCCTTCGGGAGCATCAAAACTTTGACCGATAGCTGCCAATCTAACCTTCTCTAAATCATCAGCAGTTCCGGCTTTTTCTACGGCTTGTTTCCACAAATAGACCATCAAATAAGCGGCTTCCATCGGGTCATTTGTTACCCGGTCTTGTCCATATTCAGCCCTAAATGCTTCCACCCATTTCTTATTAGCGGGAGTGTCAACGGTTTGGAAATAGTTCCAAGCGGCATAGTGACCCAAAAGGAATTCCTTCCCAATTTGTCGCACTTCTTCTTCACCAATACTGACTGACATCACCGGATATTTTTCCGGGGTCATTCCCGCCCCCTGTAACTGTTTGAAGAAGGCTACATTACTATCTCCATTCAAACTATTAAAAATTACACCGCCATCGGGTAATGCTTGTTTGATTTTAGTAATAATTGGGGTAACTTCCGTATTCCCCAAAGGTAAGTAATCTTCCCCTACGGTTGTACCACCAATAGCTGTTAATTGTTCCTTAATAATATTGTTGGCTGTGCGGGGAAAAACATAGTCAGAACCTACTAGGAAAAACTCCTTGCCCTTATTATCAAATAACCATTGTACGGCGGGTTCAATTTGTTGGTTGGGGGCGGCTCCGGTGTAAAAAATGTTTTTAGAACATTCTTGACCTTCATATTGAAACCGGATACCATAACATATGATTTCTCGATTCAAATACATCTTTTACCGCTTTCCGACTAGCAGATGTCCAGCAACCAAAAACAGTAACAACTTTATCTTGGTCGATCAATTTTTGAGCTTTTTCGGCAAAAGTTGGCCAGTCAGAAGCACCATCTTCAACTACGGCTTCAATTTGTTTACCCAGTACCCCACCATTGGCATTAATTTCTTTAATGGCTAACTTTTCGGCTTCTACAACGGTGGTTTCACTAATTGCCATCGTTCCACTCAAGGAGTGAAGAATTCCCACCTTAATGGTATCGCCACCACCGCTTGGGGTTGAGGCTGGGGTTTCGGTTGAGGTGGGGGTGGGACTCGTGGTGTTATTGGTGGCATTTTGGGCGCACCCTTTGAGGAACAGGGTACTCCCAAAGGCTGCCGAACCATAAACTAAGAATTTGCGTCTACCGAAATTTTTTTTCACGATAACTATTTATGAATTTTACTTGAAAATTCGCCCAAATAATGGGCTATTTTCTTGACCATATCTATAACCATAAATCGGTTAAACTGAAACATCGAGCATTAGGTAAAATTGCTGAAAAATTAACAACAATTGACTGCGATTCGATGAATATATGGGGATGGGCAATTTTCTATTCCGGCTTTGAATACTAGAGGAATTTGGCATGGTAAATTGTAATCTACAATACAAAATATGGGAAGTTAAACCCAGTTTCCCCCCTGAGTAAGGGGGGCGGGGGAGTTAAACGTAATAATCTTGAATCGCTTTCACTTCCAGGGGAGTAGACTTTAAGGAACGAATCGCCGCCACCGTTGCCTTAGCCCCAGCAATAGTGGTAATAATCGGGATTTTATAGGCTAAAGCCGAACGACGGATCATAATTCCATCGGTGCGGGACTCCTCACCAGAAGGGGTAATAATAGCCAACTGCACCGCCTGGTTTTTGATGGCGTCCAAAATATTCGGCCGTCCTTCGTGCAGTTTCAACTCCATCTCCACTTTCACCTCATTTTCCCAAAGCACTTTGCGAGTCCCAATGGTCGCGGTGACTTTGAACCCTAAAGCCAAGAAATCCCGAACCACGGGGACAATTGCCTGTTTATCCCGTTCATTCACAGAAATAAACACCGTCCCCGATAGGGGTAACACCTGTCCGGCGGCCAGTTCTGCCTTAGCAAAGGCTTTACCAAACTCGGTATCAATACCCATAACTTCCCCCGTAGAGCGCATTTCCGGCCCTAACAGCACATCCGTACCAGGGAATTTGGCAAAGGGTAACACGGCTTCTTTCACAGAAACGTGGGTAGGAATGATTTCTTCGGTAAAGCCTAATTCGATTAAACTTTTGCCCGACATCACCCGGGAAGCAATTTTGGCTAAGGGAACCCCAATCGCCTTAGAGACAAAGGGAACAGTTCGAGACGCCCGGGGATTAGCCTCTAAAATAAACACATTTTCCCCCTGTATACCGCAAACTGAATATTCATTAACCCGACCACATTTAAGGCCTTGGCCAGTTCAATGGTTTGACGGCGAATGGTGGTAACAGCGGCTTCGGAGAGGGTTTGGAAGGGAATCGAACAAGCGGAGTCCCCAGAGTGAATTCCAGCCTGTTCGATATGTTCCATAATCCCGCCAATCACCACGTTTCCCTGTTGGTCGGCGATCGCATCCACATCAACTTCTATGGCATTTTGCAGGAACTGATCGACTAAAATCGGGTGATCGGGTTCGACATGAACGGCAAACAGCATATATCGTTCTAATTCCTCATCGGAATAGACGATTTCCATGGCCCGTCCCCCTAACACATAGGAAGGACGCACCACCACCGGATATCCAATCCGCTGCGCCACTTTCAAGGCTTCTTTGAAACTGCGGGCCATGCCATTTTCGGCTTGTAAAATATTCAATTTCCGCAGAATTTTCTCAAACCGTTCTCGGTCTTCCGCAATATCAATCGAGTCGGGAGAAGTTCCCCAAATCTTGGTTTTTAGGGTGGTTTTTTCTAAGGCTCGTTGCAGAGGTAAGGCTAACTTCAGAGGAGTTTGACCACCGAATTGAATAATAATTCCTTCCGGTTCTTCCGCTTCAATAATATTCAGAACATCCTCTTTGGTTAGGGGTTCAAAATATAAGCGATCGCTCGTATCATAGTCGGTGGAAACGGTTTCTGGGTTGGAGTTAACCATGATGGTTTCATAGCCATCCGCGCGTAAAGAATAGGAGGCATGACAACAACAATAATCAAACTCAATCCCCTGTCCAATGCGGTTTGGGCCACCACCTAAAATCATTACCTTGGGTTTAGTCGAGGGTAAAATTTCGTCTTCTTCCCAATAGGTTGAATAATAATAGGGTGTGGTTGATTCAAATTCCGCCGCACAGGTATCCACCATTTTATAAACGGGTTTTACTCCCAATCCTTTGCGGTATTCCCGGACTTCATCCTCAGTAGTTTTGGTGGCAAAGGCAATTTGGCGATCGCTAAATCCTTGACGTTTCACCGCTAACAGTTTATCTGGTTTTAACTCTTTTAGGGAACTGCGTTTGAGGAATTTTTCCGTTTCTAAGATTTCCTGCATTTTATCTAAAAACCAAGGATCAATTCCGGTAAGTTCATAGATTTCTTCTACCGTCATTCCCAACACCATCGCATTCCGCACCGTTAAAATCCTTTCTGGATTCGGTGTGCGTAAACCGGAGCGAATATGATCCAAACTAGAGAGTTTTTCCGAGCGATCGCAACCCCAACCTGCTAACCCGGTTTCCAAAGATCGTAGGGCTTTTTGGAAGGATTCACAGAAGGTGCCACCAATCGCCATCGCTTCCCCGACGGACTTCATTTGGGTAGTTAAAACTGGTTCCGAACCGGGGAATTTTTCAAAGGCAAACCGGGGAATTTTGGTCACCACATAATCAATTGTGGGTTCAAAGGAAGCCGGGGTTTTCTTAGTAATATCATTACTGATTTCATCTAAGGTATATCCCACCGATAATTTCGCCGCAAATTTAGCGATCGGGAATCCCGTGGCTTTGGAAGCCAAGGCTGAAGACCGACTCACCCGGGGGTTCATCTCAATCACAATGAAATCCCCCGTCACCGGATTAACGGCAAATTGAATATTAGATCCCCCGGTTTCTACCCCAATTTCTCGGATAATTTTAATCGAGGCATCCCGCAATCTTTGATATTCTTTATCGGTTAAGGTTTGGGCGGGAGCAACGGTAATTGAATCCCCCGTATGTATCCCCATGGGATCGATATTTTCAATCGAACAAATAATCACCACGTTATCAGCTAGATCCCGCATGACCTCTAATTCGTATTCTTTCCAACCAATTAAGGATTGTTCGATTAAAATTTGAGAATTGGGAGACGCATCTAAACCGGATTGAGCAATTTCTTCAAATTCTTCTTGGTTATAGGCAATACCGCCCCCGGTTCCTCCCATGGTAAAGGCCGGACGAATAATTAACGGGTAGCTCCCAATTTGATGTCCCACCTGAATCGCTTCACTCATGGTATTAGCAATTCCCGAGGGACAACAGGCCACGCCGATTTTTTCCATGGCTTCTTTGAAACAGTTGCCGATCTTCGGCTTTTTCAATGGCTTCTAATTTAGCCCCAATCAGTTCGACGCCATATTTTTCTAAGGTACCATTCCTGGCGAGGGAAACCGCTAAGTTAAGGGCGGTTTGACCTCCCATGGTGGGTAATAGGGCGTCGGGACGTTCTTTTTCGATTACCTTGGCTACGATTTCGGGAACTAGAGGCTCAATATAGGTGCGTTCGGCCGTTTCTGGATCAGTCATAATCGTCGCCGGGTTGGAGTTGACCAACACGACTTCATAGCCTTCTTCTCGCAGGGCTTTACAGGCTTGAGTTCCTGAATAGTCGAACTCACAGGCTTGTCCAATCACAATCGGCCCAGAACCCAGGAGCAAAATTTTCTTTATGTCTGTACGTTTCGGCATTATGAATTCTGTGTATATCAGTTGACGTTTAGCTTCATTAAACGGGATTGAGTATACAACTTACTCTTAAGTCTCTAAACATTTTAAGGTTATCCCTTTATATTCTTGTGAACTGTTTGATTAAACCTTGACAAATCCGGTTTTGTGTTTTTTTACAAAAATTTAAAATTTTCGGGGTTGCCACCGGGTGCGCCACCGTGCTATATTAATGATATTGGTAATTATAGTGTAATGGGGTGGTTGCAAAAATTTTAAAATTGCGACCACCCCATTATACTATAAACATCTTCCCACGAATCCGTGGCCCTGTCAAGGGGGAATCCAGTTTTTTTTTCGATTTTTGGTAAATTTTTATAATGATTGGGTCGGTAGACTTTATCGACAATTAATGGGAGACTAAGACCAAATGGTTAACATCCTGTCAGTTTAGCCAACCTGTTTTTAGCTGCGAGTTATTATGCCCAGAATGCCTGATGAATATGTGGTTCACATCATGATTGAGGGGGGTCATCGAGAAGAAATTAAGTTTCCCACGATGCAAGACTTTCAGGTGTGGTACAACAAAGTTTTACTGCCCAAATTTGATAGTAGTGAATTTGTCAATGTTCCCATCAAACAACGGGCAGAAGATAATAATGCTAAAGAATATATGGTTGTTCGTCCCAATGCGATTAAAGCGATTCGGGTCGAACCTGTGTTCAACTCCAGTATTGACCGTCGCATGGTTGATGAACCCGATATTTAAAGTAGTAAGCCCTTTAGGGCTTATTCAATTATTTATGTTAATGAGAAAGCCCTGAAGGGTTTACTACAATAGGATAAAGCCCTGAAGGGCTTACTACGAAATGATACAGCCCTGAAGGGCTTACTACGAGAAGTGAACACAGTGCAAGTTATTGGGATCGATTTAGGTGGGACGGCGATAAAATTGGGCTGTTTTGCATCCGACGGAACTTGTTATCAGTCCTTAACGGTTCCCACTCCTCAACCGGCGACACCAGAAGCGGTGTTAATGGCAATAGTTGGGGGTATAGCACAAATCAGGGAAAATGTCAATAGTATTCGAGCGATCGGATTAGGAACTCCTGGGCCTGTGGATGGGACGGGAAAAATTGCGAAGGTGGCGATTAATTTGGCCGGATGGCGGGATGTTCCCTTAGCTAATTGGTTAGAGGAAAAAACGGGTTTACCTGTGATTTTAGCTAATGATGCTAACTGTGCTGGGTTAGGGGAAGCGTGGTTAGGGGCGGGGCGACGGTTTCAAAATTTAATCCTATTAACATTAGGAACTGGGGTAGGCGGGGCGATTATTTTAAATGGGGAATTATTTGTCGGACATCGAGGGGCGGCGGCGGAATTAGGATTAATTAGTCTTAATTTTGATGGCCCTATTTGTAATAGTGGAAATCGGGGTTCCTTAGAACAATATACTTCAGTTCAAGCTATTCGCAGGGATACGGGATTAGAACCCGCAGAATTAGCGGAAAAAGCCTTAGCAGGGGATGAAAAAGCGATCGAATATTGGCAAGAATATGGCAAGTTATTAGGAGTAGGATTAGCGAATTTAATTTATGTTTTAACCCCGGAAGCGATAATTTTAGGCGGGGGAATTAGTGCGGGGGCTGATTTATTTTTCCCGGCGATGAAAGCGGAATTGGAACAAAGAGTATTATTTAGTTTCCAGAGAGGGGTTAGAAATATTAATTGCGGAATTAGGAAATCAAGCGGGAATGATTGGGGCGGCAAAATTAGCGTTTCAGAAGTTTGTTAAGATTGAGGATCAGCTTGATTGATAAGTTAATCCTTTTGCTGCAACCATTCCTGACTGGATTTCCTAAAATATATCAAGGATGTTTAGCGGCTTCAGTTTCATAACATTTAATAATTAAATCAGAAAGCTGATCTAAATCATCAACGGATGAAATAATCACCTTTGAAGCTGCATCTCCCAGCGAAGCTGAAATTTCTTGCACTTCAAAACCTGCCGCTAATGCTTTTACTTCATCAATCGGTAATCGAGTGACAAAGCTTTTCTTTTTCGGTGTTAAATACAACCTTAAGAACCACCAATTTGGCTTACCGACATGGACACCAAAATAAGAAACAACATCTTTATATTGAACGTCTAATTTATAAGTTTTAGAACAAGCAGCAATTATTTTAACTTTTTCAAATGCTTCTAGTTCTTCATCAGTTGTTTCTATGTTTGATGCTTCTAACTCTGGTTCTATTCTTTCAATATCATCAACTTCAGTAGAAACGATTACTTCACTTTTTTCACCCATTTCTCTACTAATTGATTGCGTCATTAACTCAACTAAACTATTCTGAATAGACTTTTTAACAATAAGTTTGAATTTTTCAATAATTTTACTTGTAACTCGACCTTCTACCGCACAATTAGGACTGACTGTGCTCAGTTGATCAACCAAAAACCGAATAAAAAGATCTGAGGGATCACGGAGAAGATTATCGATCAGTTTAGTCATTCCTTGAAGATAAACCATCTCCTCTGCTTGGCGTTTGATTAGGCTTGAATCAAAATTATCTCGATGAAAAAGCTTGATATTTTCAATCTGTTTTTGCTCATAATTAAGGATATTGAAACTAAAAAAAGGTTCCTCATCCATGACATTCTCATGGCGCAAATCCGTGAAAAACCGATATTCAATGCCATTCGTAACAATAGCGACTTTTGTTTTTACTAGACTATTAAAATATTTCCTTAACTGACCATCATGAGCAGTTGGTTTTTGATCACGCCCTTTTGCTTCTACAATCATCACGATATCGCCGTTGATTGCTATAGCATAATCTACTTTTTCAAACTGTCCTGCTTTTTTAGTAGCGAAATCGGCAATAAACTCAGGGATCACCTCTGTTGGGTCAAAAACATCATAGCCAAGCACACTGAAAAAAGGGATAATTAAGCCCATTTTGGTCGCTTCCTCACCTGTCACCAACTCAGCCCGTTTACGCACTTGTTTCTGCTACTTTCGCAATGTCCTCAACAAAAACCATGTTGCTTTCTCCAACAATAGGCTGTACTCAATCTCTATTGTAGAGCTAAAGGAACCTCCATTGTTATTTTATATTATCAGAATTCAACTTTTTGATATCTTTTAAAAGCATCACCGCTAAATTCAATCTTCCAAACCATCTAACGTCCTCATAAATTCTGCTTCCGATACCCAATCATTTAACTGTTCAGCTTTTTTGATTTCGGACATAAAACCAGGTATAGATTGTAAATAAAGTGTTTCTTGCAAACTTTCCCAGTCTTCTTTTTCAAAATGTTGGGTTGAGTCAATTATAATATCCATAATAATGAACCCTTTATTTTTGACCAGACTATAAATCTTAATGTTAAGATAACACATTAACACCGATCGCAAATGTGATCAAGGAGTTACAGATTTAAACGCTATAATCAAGGTTAATATTGGCCGTTAGGTTTTGGGTATCAGACACCAAAATGTTCAGATGGGTAGAAATCAATTTCAGAAAATAGGAAGAAACTGAAAATAAAAGTCTACACTAAAGAAAAACGTTATTCTTCTGCATCGGGTTAATCTTATGTCAGAATCTCCAAAATCCATTGCCCAACACTACCATGAACGCACGAAATATGACCCCGAAACCCTGGGGTTAAAAGGTCAGACCTTGGACTGGGAAAAACAGCCCATTCCTTTTAAAGAGTATAAAATCGGCACGGTCTTTGATCTTAAACCCTACCTGCGGGATACAGACGAAGCCGTATCTAATGATCCTAAAATCAGACTTTGGCAGCGTTTGTCCCATTTATTGCTGCATAGTTATGGTTTGACGGCAAAACTCCCCACGGTGGCGGGAGTCCATTATCTGAGGGCGGCACCTTCGGCGGGGGGGTTGTATCCGGCGGAAATCTATTTAATTTCCAGGGGGACGGCAATTTTATCGCCGGGTTTATATCATTATCAACCCCAAACCCATGCTTTAGTTCAATTTTGGGAAAATCAAGTTTGGCCTGATTTACGAGATGCTTGTTTTTGGCATCCAGCATTAGAAAATACCCATTTAGCCTTAGTAACAACGGCGGTCTTTTTACGTTCTGCTTGGCGCTATCAAGATCGGGCTTATCGGCGCATTTGTTTAGATACGGGTCATTTATTAGGTAATATTGAATTAATGGCGGCGATGAATGATTATCGACCCCATTTAATCGGAGGATTTGCGGATGATATTCTGAATCAATTGTTATATTTGGATACGAGTGCTGAAGGAGCGATCGCGGTTTTAGCCTTAGCAGATTTATTGGAAATCAATGAAAATTTACCGATTTCCAGAACGGCTTTACCCTCGGAAACTCAAATAGATTACCCTAATATTCCCGATGGAAAACTGTTGGCTTATTTGCATGAAGCGACAAAATTAGAAACGGATTCTTCTGGTAGTCAAGGTTGGAAACTTCTTGATACTGAGGGAAGATTAGAAGATAAATATAATTTTCCGTTTTGTACAAAAATTTCAACGGTAACGAGTTTCTATTGATTGGGGTAAAAATTTATCTGGTTTAGAAAAAACAATTTTAAAACGACGATCTACAAGGAGTTATAATGGGGCAGAATTAATGTTAAATGAACTTTTAGCCCTGTTAGATTTTACCTATCAACCTTACCATTATATTCATCAAGGTTTAGATGGTTCTCCAGATTATTTTGATTTGAGTTTAATTGAAACTTTTATTGCAGTTTCTGGAGTCAATGGTTTAGAGGATGGATGTTATTATTATGCTCCCAAAGCTCAAGAATTAAGGCAAATTCGCTTTAAGAATTTTCGCAAGGAGTTGTACTATTTGTGTTTACAACAGGATTTAGGACGGGATGCGTCGGCGGTATTATTTCATACGGCGGATTTAAAGAAAGCGATCGCTAATTATGGGGATCGGGTTTACCGCTATTTACATTTAGATGCTGGTCATCTCGGACAACGCTTGAATTTAGGTGCTGTTTATCTGCGTTTAGGAGTCAGTGGAATTGGGGGATTTTTTGATGATCAGGTTAATGAGGTTTTGGGTATTCCTACGGATGAAGCTGTGCTTTATATTACAACATTAGGTAGGCCCAGGTAGAGCAGGGAACAGGGAAACAGGCAACAGGCAAAAAAACCTCACCATCAGGTTTTCTGAAGCAGTATGAGTTATAACCGCGATGTCTGTGACTGCTATGGCTTCAGTTTCATCAACTTGGTTATTATGCCTGTTGCGTCAGTCCTGATCCTGTTATTCTGGTAGGATATAGCATTTTAAACCAATGTCATCTTCTGAACCTTCGATAGAAACCAGTATTACGCCGAAATCTTCTGGAAAAGATGCGGGTTTAGCGCCATTGGTGTTGACTTTGGTAGAACTAATTCGACAGTTAATGGAAGCTCAAGTTATCCGACGAATGGAAGGAAATACCCTCACTGAAGAAGAATTAGATCGGGCGGCACAGAGTTTACAACAATTAGAAATTCAGGTATTAAAACTATGTGAAATCTTTGAAATAGACCCGGCAGACTTGAATATTGAGTTATCGGAATTTGGAACATTATTACCCAAATCAGGAAGCTATTATCCAGGGGAAACTACGCAAAATCCTTCGATTTTGGAATTATTAGATCGATTAATGAATACGGGAATTGTGGTCGAAGGAAGTGTAGATTTAGGGTTAGCACAACTGAACTTAATTCATGCAAAACTAAGATTGGTCTTAACTTCCAAACCTCTCTAACTCTTGTCTCATTTCCTCCGGTGTTGTGGTGTTCCCTTCTATATTAGTTTGACGTTAAGGTTTATAATAGATATTAGTGCGATCGCTTATACAGCCGACGGGTTTAATTAATAGGGTTTAATTATGGGAAATGGTTTATACTTGTACGGAATTTTACCGACTAACCGAGTCCGACCTTTAGCCTTGCATGGGTTAGATAAACAACCGATACAAACCCATCCCGTTGATGAGTTTAGCTTTTTATATTCCGAGACTCAACAGGAACGTTATTTAGCCAGTCGGCGCAACCTATTAGGCCATGAAGACGTATTAGAAAAGGTGATGCAACATGGCTATCGAACGGTTTTACCCCTGCAATTTGGATTAATTGTAAAAGATTGGGAGAATGTGAAAGAGCAGTTAATTATTCCCTATCAAGATCGGTTAAAAGAATTGTTTCATAAATTAGAAGGAAAACGGGAAGTTGGGGTGAAAATATTTTGGGAAGAAACGGAAGAATTAAACCTTTTAATGATAGAAAATCAAGAATTAAGGGAAAAACGCGATAGCTTAGAAGGTAAACGTCTGGGGATGGATGAAATTATCGGTATCGGTCAAGAAATTGAACGGGCGATGCAAGATCGTCAACAGGTAATTATCAATAAATTTCAACAAATATTAGACCCCCTAGCAGAAGAAATTGTCGAAAATGATAATTTAACCAGTGCCATGATTTATAACGCGGCTTATTTAATTCCTTGGGATATAGAATCCCAATTTGGGGATAAAATTGAAGAACTTGATCACCATTTTAATAACCGCCTGCGAATTCGCTATAATAACTTTACAGCCCCCTTTAATTTTGCCCAACTCAACCCCTAATCCGAGGCGTTATGGTATTACGATTATTACTTTCTCCGATCACAGCACCCTTTGAAGGTGTAATCTGGATTGGGGAACAACTCCTAGAACGGGCGGAAGCCGAACTTGATGATAAAGAAAATTTAGGAAAGCGGTTATTGGCGCTCCAGTTAGCCTTTGATATGGGGGATATTCCAGAGGAAGATTTTGAAGTTCAAGAGGAAGAATTATTACTACAAATTCAAGCCTTAGAAGATGAAGCCAACCAAGAAGAAGATGAAATATATTAAATTATAATCCTTTCCCTTCCTTCGTGTCTTCCTGTTTCCCTCAATTATCAATTTTTTTCCTATTCTCCTGTTTAATTAATAGTCTAAAGTAAAAGTTGAAACCGAACCAGGTTTAGATTTGGGGGGAGTGGAAGTCGGAGGTTGGGTGGTTTTGGTTTCCGGGGGTTTAGGTTGGGCAATTTGTTTAACGTCGGTTTCTAACCCTTGGATTTGAGTTTCAATTTGTTCTAAACGTTGAGTGACGGTTTCAAAGCGTTGTCCTAAACTTTCTAACTCCTCTTGTAACCGTTTTTTCTCTACCGCTAATTGATATAAACTGCGGTAGAGCGTCGCTTCGGTTTTTTGGCGAGGCATGGTGCTAATTTTTGGTAAAATAGGACGTTGAGAACGAAAAGGACGCATAATAATTTTGGTATAACTACGAACTCATTGTAACAATTGAATTTGTATAAGTCCTAAACTTTATTTTTCTTCATTAATTCACTAATTTTGCTAATTTTTTTGTTAGACTTTTGGGAAGAAAACCGTTTCGTTTCCGCAGAATAACTCCAACAGATAGCATCGGGGTCACGTTGATAACTCCAGTCAGAAAATTCCGGTTTGGTTTTCCACTTGCTGAGGGTAGTCGGATGTACCCCCAACCGTTGGGCGAGTTCCGACTGATTTAAGGTTTCGGGTAAAATAGAATTAGATGCCGGGTTGACGGGAAATAAAACCACCGAATTAGGGTTGGCTGTTTCCGGTTTAGAAACGACCAGCAGAGGGTCTTCAACGGTCTGGGAAGGTTGGGCGGTGGGAAAATAGTAAATCATCCCGCCCACGTCGGTAATTTCATATTGGGCGGCGAATTCGGTGGCCCGTTGGTCGAGATATTCCTGTACTTTTGTCCCCGACTGTTGGGTGTGCATGGCCAAATCTAAGGCCGTAATTCGTCCTTGGTTTTCCCGAATTAACCGATAAAATACCTCATCCAAGGTCGCTAATTGCTCCCGTTGACGCTGTTGATAATATTTCCACACCCGCCAAGACCCCCATCCCCCAACGGTTAAAATCGCTAAGGGGAATGCTTTCTGGAGGATAAACAAAACCACCGCCACGGGGAGGAGAAGCGTCAGATATCCCCGTTCAGGAGGGTTAATCTTTGGGTTTGAGTCTGACATGGATAGAGTCTGAGCAAAGGTAATATCTTCAATATTGACTAAAAAGTCTATTTTTGCAAGGTGCGCGTCTAGCAATCGTAACCTATCCCATCCGTTATCTGTTTTTGGTGGTTTTGGTTTCCAGGTGTTAAATTGAGATCATCGCAACCGGAAAAATCAACTACATCATTAATTATTTAAAATATAATAGGTAATAATTATGAACCAAGAAATGCGTCAAGAAATCCTTACCTTAGCTCAAGAATTACCTGATGAATTGTTACCAGAAGCCCTAGCATCTTTGATTTCTCTTACCCAAAAAGCTAGGGATTTAGATAGCAATTATATGGATTTACCAAACCATAAACTACCGGAACAATTACAGAATACAGGGTCAGATAATTCCTCAACTCTTAATCAGCCTGAATTTGACAAGGTAATAGCAGCTTATCAAGTTATTAGCGAAAAGTATAAAAATGCGTTACGCGAATTAGCCCAGTGAGCGAACCGTTATGGATTTTTGAAGAAATTGTTCAAGTCATCCATCAGGATCAAATTCAGCAGCATGGTGGAAGTTTAGGAGTCAGGGATGAAAATCTCCTTTCTGCAAGTTTAGCCAGACCCAGACATTTATTTACTTATGGTCAACCTGATTTATTTGACCTAGCTGCGGCTTATGGTTATGGTTTAGCTAAAAACCATCCATTTATTGATGGTAATAAACGCACTGCTTTTGCAGTTATGGCAACTTTTTTGTTAGTTAATGGCTATTTACTGGAAATTCCCGAAATGGAAGTGGTGCAAATGATGGAACAGTTAGCAACTGACCAAGAAACTCAGGAATCTTTAGCCCAATGGTTAAGAAAAAATTCTATACCTGCTGAAGATTAAATATTAATTACCCTAATTTTAGGATTGCATCTCTCTAATCAGTTTAGCATAGGTTTCCGAAGGGCGATCGCCCAAATGATCCTCAATTTCCCGTTCGGTTTCCACGATGAAAATTAATACTAAATAACCCAAACCTAGGGGTATAAGACCCCCATTCATAATTATCCGTTAATGACCAGTGCATATAACCCAAAATCGGAATATTTTCCTGTAATAAATGTTGAATTTGACGAACATGGGCTTCTAAAAATTGACTGCGATGCAGTTGGTCAGAGCGTCGAGTGGCGATACTATTATCGGGTTTTCGACGTAACGCCATGCCATTTTCAGCAATTAAAATCGGGAGATTATATTCCTGAGCATAATATTTACAGAAAAAAGATAATCCTTCTGGGAGCGCTCGCCAGTCCCACCATTTACTCATAATTCCCGTCATCAACCAATTTCTTAACCCTTTAGTTTTGAATTCAAAATCAGAAAAAGACGGTAAACGGAAGGTATGGGCAATAAAAGGATCATAATAATCAATTGCTAGATAATCATAGACTTTTGGCCGAGGAGATATCATTAATTCTTGCCAATAATAGTCTAAATGTTGAATATCAAAAGTCCGATGACCAATTCTATTTCCTATTCGACGGGCTAACCGTCCCAACTGATAGGGAAGATCTTTTTGAAAGGGTAAAGAAGCTCGACTTAACGCCGTTTCTAAGTGTTTAGCTTGAGCATAAACATAATCCCTGATGTCCTTGGGTTTGATTTCTTTTTCCTGTAAATCTAACAAATCCCAGATCACTTTTTCTGACCAATATAAATCACTGCAATAGGTATTTAATGTTACCATAGGTTGGTTCCAGCCATATTTTTCATAAATATCATGGATAGAATTATAAGCCCGAATATGAGCCGCCAATAAATGATTATAAGCTCGCCAAACCGCTTTAATTCCGGTAAAGTTTCCGGCGGGAAATTGACCGCTTAAATAGGTATTGAGGACTAAAATATTGGGTTCATTAATGGTAATATACCAATGAATTGGCTGCTGTTGATGATAGTCGGTTAAACGTTGGTTAATATGGGTAACACTTACGGTCACATAATCAATAAAACAATCAATGGTTTCCGGGGATAACCAAGCATCTATTCCTAACCAGGCGGGATGGGTAAAATGATGTAAGGTGACAATAGGTTTCTAAGCCATATTGACGACAGGTAGCAATGCGTTTTGCATACTCATCTAAGACCTTAAAATTATAATTTGGGGCGGGAGAAATTTCGGGGGTTGTTGTGGGTTGAATTCGGCTCCATTCTAAACTTAAGCGGAAAGAATTTAATCCTAATTCTTGACAATTAGAAAAATCTTCCCGGTAGCGCGTCCAGAATTCGGAGGCGTTTCCAGTCCTCATTACCTTGCCTTTTTGTTCACTTTCTGACCAGTTATTTTGAGGTTGTCCCACACCATTATAACCCCCTTCACTTTGATATCCAGACGTAGCAACGCCCCATAAAAAGTTACTGTTATTAGTCAAAATTCAATCTCCTTTATGTTTCTAAAAACTATTGCCTATTCCCCATTGCCTATTGCCTATTCCCCATTGCCTATTGTAATTTGTGATAAAATATTCTCGGCAATATTCAGCGCCGCCCGGGGTTCTCCTAATTCTAAAGCAGCCGTTTGAATTTGGGCTAGTCTTTCGGAGTGGTTTAACAGAAACTTTACACAAGGAGCAACCATTTCGGGTAATTTTAACTGTACTCCCGCCCCCGCCGCCACAACTAAATCAGCATTCCATTCTTCTTGACCAGGAAAGGGGTCTACAATAATCATTGGTGTTCCTCTAGCCAAGATTTCACTAACAATTAATCCCCCCGCTTTGGTAATTACTAAATCACTCGCCACGACTAAATCATCCACATAATCAATTAAGCCTAATTTCCGCAATTCTATTTCTGGAGTGGAGTCTAATTCTGCCAAACCATCTAACACCTGTTCATTTCGTCCTGCTGCTACAATTAATGTTCCAATTTCCGAACTATCCATCAGTTGGGAAACCATCAAACGTATCCGTTTATAATGTAAACCTCCGCCAAATATTGTCACCACAGGTTTGTCTATTCGTAAGTTGTGACGTTGCCGAATTTCGACTTGAGATTTAGTTTCTAATACTTCCAGTTTAATCGGAATTCCAGTCACATGAAGAATTGCCGGGTCAACTCCTCGCTTAATTAGAAAATCCGTAGTTAAATCATTGGGTAAATAATAACCATCTACCTCTTTATTAATCCAACTACTATGAGCAATAACATCGGTAATTACGACATAATGGGGTTTGGATATTCTTTCTTCTTCTTCTAATAATTGTAACAAACGGCTGGGAATTTGTTGAACACAGACAATGGCATCGGGATTAACTTCTTCAATAAAATGCCGCAGTTTTCTAAAAAAAACTCGCTCTAGTTTAGCGGTAACAATATTTAATTCTAAAGACCGTTCTAAATCTTCTACATCTGTCCCCTCATAATAGGCGCGATAAATTTGGGGGGCTTTTTCGCTCAATTGTTTATAAATACTGGTAACGGTATTCCGATAAATAGGACTAGCATAATCTAAAGCATCTTCTACCGTAACGGTGACGTCAGGAAAATGGGAAAAGGCTTGATTTAACGCTTTAGCGGCGCTATTATGCCCAGCGCCTAAAGAAGAATACAATATCAAAATATGAGTCATAAGTATTAAGAGTTGTTAGGGTTAAACCAATTTAAAGTTAACTTATTATAGATATTTGTATTTTATCATAATTTTGTATGAATGGTATAAAAAATTTGTTTGTAAAGGGAATAAACAGACAAAAAAAATAATGCTTAGTAAAGACGTTCCATGGAAACGCCTCTACAATTTTATCTTTCCATTGCTTCCACAGACTTAGGAACCCCGACACTTAAAACTTCATACCCGCCAGAAGTTACTAAGACATCATCTTCAATTCTTACCCCAATTCCCCGCCAACATTCGGGGATTTCCGGTTGTCCTTCAACGGGTTTAATATTAGGAGAAATATAGATACCCGGTTCAACTGTTAGTATCTGTCCGGGTTGCAAGGGTTGAGGATTTTCACCCCATTGATATACCCCCACATCATGCACATCTAACCCTAACCAATGTCCGGTTCGGTGCATATAAAAAGGCTTATATTTTTCTTCCTTAATAATTTCCTCAATATCTCCAACTAATAACCCTAAATCTATTAAACCTTCCACCAAAACTCGCACCGCAGTATCATGGATATTTTTATAAGGATTTCCGGGTTTAACTTGTTCAATGGTGGCTAATTGGGCTTTTAAAACCAGTTCATAAATAATCTTTTGTTCTGGTGTGAATTTACCGCTAATCGGAAAAGTTCTAGTAATATCTCCATTATAATATTGATAACAACATCCGGCATCAATTAACAGTAAATCATTATCTTGCATTTGACAATTATTTTCCACATAATGCAAAATACAGGCATTTTTTCCCGATGCCACAATCGAAGGATAGGCAATATTTCCCCCATTTAAGCCAAAAATATGTTCAATTTCTGCTTGAATTTCATACTCATAACGTCCGGGTTGAGCAAATTCCCTCGCGTGGTTATGGGCTTTTACAGATATTTCTATAGCTTTCCGCATTAACTCTAATTCGGCTTCACTTTTAATTAAGCGGATGGGATGTAATATATTACAAACATCCTCTATCGCAATCGGCCCCGTACCGTGTTTAGGATAAACTCTTAATAGTCTTTGCCAATGTTTTAAAATCTTTTCATTAAATTTTTCATCCCGTCCTAAGCGATAATAAATCCGGTCGGCTTTTTGTAAATATTGGGGTAATTTTTCATCTAGTTCATTAATAGGATAAACTTCATCCGCCCCATAGAGTTTCTTTAGCTTTTTCTACTCCGGTAATATACCCTGACCAAGTTTCTTTTTCTGGGTTTTGCGGTTGGACAAATAAAACAAATTTGTGTTCTTCATGGTGAGGGGCAAAAACAGCAACTGCATTTGCTTCATTAAACCCGGTTAAATAGAAAAAATCACTATCTTGGCGAAAATTATATTCCACATCATTGTGCATAACTGCCATCGGCGCACTTCTAAAAATGGCAGTTCCCTGCCTAATATTTGCCATTAATTGTTCCCGTCGTTGCCGATATTCTGTTTGAGTAATCATCCTTTATATCTCCTAAAATTGTAGTGAGGCGTGAACGCATCAGAGGCAGAAAGCCCTAAAGGGCTTACTACGGGTGATAAAAAACAAGGGTTAAGCCATGCTTTACCCTTGTTAATTTTAAGTTAATTGTGACGGAAATTGAGATTAAATTGCAGCGACAAACCGTTCCTTTTCAGGAACTTCTGTGTACTCGGCTACAATTTGCCGAAATTCATCGCCGTCGATGCTTTCTTTTTCAATCAAAAGATCAACTAACCGATCAATTACGCCCCGGTTTTCCCGAATAATTTCGCAGGAACGTTGATAACAATGTTCGGCAATAATCCGAATTTGATCATCAATGCGAGAGGCAATTTGATTAGAATATTCCGTGCGAGTGGCAAAGTCCCGACCGAGGAACACTTCCTGTTGAGATTCTAAGGACAATGGCCCTAAATCCGACATTCCGTAACGAGTTACCATCTGACGCGCCATGCCCGCCACCTGTTGTAAATCGCCCCCAGCACCCGTTGTTACTTCCGAATCGCCAAAAATGATATCTTCGGCTGCCCGACCGCCCAAGGCCCCAGTAATCCGGGCTAGGATTTGAGAACGGGAAATCAACCCTTGATCTTCATCGGGCATAAACCAAGTTAAACCCTGGGCTTGACCCCGGGGAATTAAGGTGACTTTCTGCACCGGATCATGGTCTTTAAGCAGGGTTCCAACGATCGCATGACCGACTTCGTGGTAAGCAATCAATCGTTTGCTCTTGCCATCAATTAAAGGCGTTCCTTCCATCCCGGCAATCACCCGATCCACCGCATCATCAATTTCGATCATGGTCATGCCTTCTTTGCGACGGCGGGCGGTTAGAATTGCCGCTTCGTTCAGCAGGTTGGCCAAGTCAGCCCCGGTAAACCCAGGAGTCCGACGGGCGATCGCTTCTAAGGAAACTTCCTCGGAAATTTTCTTATTGCGGGCGTGCACTTCCAATACCGCTAAACGGCCCTTAATATCGGGGGCGTCTACGGTAATTTGACGGTCAAACCGACCCGGACGTAAGAGGGCGGAGTCGAGAACGTCAGGGCGGTTAGTAGCGGCAATAATAATAATTCCGGTATTGCCCTCAAACCCATCCATTTCGGTTAATAATTGGTTGAGGGTTTGTTCCCGTTCGTCGTTACCACCACCAATTCCGGCTCCCCGTTGACGACCTACGGCGTCAATTTCATCAATAAAGACGATACAAGGGGCGGTTTCCTTGGCTTTTTTGAACAGGTCACGCACCCGGGAGGCGCCGACACCGACAAACATTTCTACAAATTCCGAACCGGAGATACTAAAAAAAGGCACTCCGGCTTCCCCGGCGATCGCTTTAGCTAATAAAGTTTTACCTGTCCCTGGAGGGCCAACTAATAATACTCCTTTAGGAATTCTCGCACCCACGGCGGTAAACTTTTCCGGTTTTTTCAGGAAAGTAACCACTTCTTGCAATTCTTCTTTGGCTTCTTCTACCCCAGCCACATCATCAAACAGGACTCCGGTTTTGGCTTCCATTTGAAATTTAGCTTTGGACTTGCCAAAGTTCATGGCTTGACCGGGGCCACCGGGAACATTATTCGACCGACGGAATAGAAAAAATAGACCAGCAATTAATAAAATCGGGAAGATCAGATTTCCCAATAGTCCCCAGAGAGCGCCATCATTCCGAGGGGGGTGGGTATCAAAACTAATTTGGGACTCTCGTAGGCGGGCAATCAATTCTGGGGCGTTATTGGGTAAGTCCACCCGCAGTTTTTGCACCCGGTTATCGAGTTGGGGATCAATGGCATCGACAATGGCCGTGCGTCCGCCATCATAGAGTTCTACACTGGTCACGCGACCCGCATTCAGATAGTCTAAAAAACGACCATAGCTCATGCGAGTGCTGGCGGTGTTTTTACCGAATTCTGCGGGGGCCGTGGCAAAAGCTCCCTGCCAGACAAAAAACCCGATGACTAAGGCGGGTAAAGTCCAAAGCAGTATGGTTTTCCAGGATGTTTTCATAAATTGTATTGCCCGAGGTTATCGAATATGGAATCTGTGATCGCGTTTTGTTATTCATAATCTTAACTAAATTTAACGTAATATTTCAGCATCAGGCAACTGACTTCCCTAAAATTGTGGTAATAGCTAGGGAGGCCATGGAAGGGAACAATGGTGCATCATGGCTTTCCATCAGACTTCCGGTAAGACCTCAATTTGATCAGAAGACTCAAAAGTCGTTATTTTCGGTGATTAACGTGGTTTTAAATTGAGTACAACCCAATAGCTATAATGATTACAGGGTTTACCGGGCTCAGTTGCTTCTGTGGTTCTCTCCTGAAAGAACTCAAAATCCCAGATTTTACTGGTTGTTGTCGGTTTTTTGAAAGTAGGTAAAATTGGCAACAGATAAGGCATTATATATTTTGAATCTCCGTGAGGTAACATATTCCGATGCAAGGTGGTAACAAACAGCCCGGACAACCAGCAGCCGCAGCCGCGGCTGCTTCAATGCTGAGTCGGCAAACGCCGACGGCAGGCAAAAAAACGATTTTAAGTATTGATTTAGGACGGACATCGACAAAGGCCTCCATCAGTCGGAACCCGAATGAAGTCGTTTTTATTCCCTCTAATATCAAAGCACTGACGGTGGATACCGCTAGAGGCGGTGGCTTTGAGTCCAAAAATACCGATCCCCTTCTGGATATTTGGGTGGAATATCAGGGAACAGGTTATGCCGTTGGTCAACTCGCGGCTGACTTTGGCGCCAGTTTGTTCAAAGATGGTTCCGATTCTCCTTCCAAAGTTGATGATGCTTTAATTAAACTTTTTGCTTGTGTCGGCTACTTCAAGTTACAAGGCGATATTGATGTTGTTCTAGGACTGCCTTTCTATTCTCAATCACAATTTGAGCAGGAGAAGGAACATATCACTCGGTTACTCAGTGGAACCCACGAGATGCTCTATCGGGGCGAAAAGATCGCCGTTAATGTGACTACGGTTCGGATCATGCCCGAGGGCTATGGCAGCTTGATTTGGCTGGAAGCTCAAGGCGGCACAGCAGTTCCCAATTTTGCCGATCTCTCCGTTGCAATTGTGGATGTTGGCCATCAAACTACCGATTTCTTAACGGTTGATCGCTTCCGATTTGCCAGGGGGGTTTCTCAAAGTGACACCTTTGCTATGGGTAAATTCTACGAAGAAGTGGCGAGTAAAATTGAAGGGGCTGATAGTCAGTCTCTCTATTTACTGGAAGCGGTTCATAAACCCGCCGGAGAACGGTTATATCGTCCCCGGGGAGCCGTTAAACCTTTTAACTTAGATGACATTATCCCCGATTTACGGAAAAATTTTGCCCGGGATTTATCCGATCGCGTTGTTAAATGGTTACCCGAACGGGTGACGGATGTGGTCGTGACCGGGGGCGGTGGCGAATTTTTCTGGGAAGATCTACAACCCCTGCTCAAAAACGCAGGTCTGAGAGCCCATTTAGTTCAACCTTCGCGTAAAGCTAATGCTTTAGGACAGTATGTCTATGGTGAAGCTCAGTTAGCCCGACGTTAATTTTGTGAGTTCAACCCGTCCTGAACTCAGTTCCACTGGGCAAGGGCGGGTTTAATTTTGGTTCGAGAGTATCCCGATTCTGATAGACTAAAAAACAGTGGATCTGGTTAATTATTATTTGAATCAAAATTTTCCAGACTCCAAAATCAATAATGGGATAACAGTAGGTCTGGACTTATATTATGCTGTGGGCAAATCGCAAACAAACTCAGTCGGTGACATTCACGGAAGATGCCGCAGATCAGACATTATTAGATGCTATTGAAAAGGAATTATCCCAGGCAAAGTATCAAACCTTTAGCAATCTTTGTAAACAAGCTCTGTGGCAATTTCTATTATTATCTAAATCCGAACCCACACCTCCGCCACCTGAGACTCCTAACCCAAATTCACCTCCCGTTTTACCTGTTTTACCGAATTTACAGCCCCTGGAAGAACGGTTATCTGAAATTCACAATAAACTAACGGATTTAGAGAAAAAAGTCATAGCTGATGATGGTACTAAAACTGAACGATGGGAAACGCAATTCCATCAGTTAACTCAACAAGTGACTCAATTACAAACATCAATTAACCAAAAATTAGCTCAAATTGCGATCGGTTTAGAAACGGTTCAATCCCAACCTGTGATCGTTATGGAGTCAAAATCTCCCCAACCAGAACCAGAACCAGAAACCGTCTCTCCCTCTCAAGAAGCAATGGCGGAAGCCGATCCTTTACTGAAACGTTTAGGTTCTTTATTAGATGATTTTTAAGGGAATTACGAATTACGAATGGGTAATGGGGAATGGGTAATGGGTAATGGGTAATGGGTAATGGGTAATGGGTAATGGGTAATGGGTAATGGGTAATAGAAAAAAAGAATCTACTGTTTGTTATTTATAATTCCTCACTTTTTAGGAGGATAAACTCTCCTAATGTTTGACGTTGAGCCTGTAATAATTCTTTAATTCCTAGTTCGGCAAAATCCAAAATTTTATTTAATTTCTCCCGGCTAAAACTACCGGATTCTGCGGTTCCTTGGATTTCAATAATTTCTAATTCTTCAGTCATCACCAAATTAAAATCAATATCGGCGGCGACATCTTCGGGATAATTCAAATCTAAATAGGGTTCTCCTGCTAATAATCCCACAGAAATTGCTGCAATTTGATGACAGATGGGTAATTGTTGGAGTTGTCCTTTTTCCACTAAGGAATTTAAGGCATCAACTAATGCCACAAACCCCCCGGTAATGGCCGTGGTTCGTGTTCCAGCATCCGCTTGAATTACATCCGCATCAACGGTAATTGTAAATTCTCCTAATGCTTTTAAATCCACTGCGGCTCTTAAACTCCGTCCAATTAATCGTTGGATTTCTTGGGTGCGTCCCGATAATTTGAACGACTCCCTCGGTTGACGTTGGGGTGTGGCCCCGGGTAACATTCGATATTCTGCGGTTAACCATCCCTGTCCTGTATTCTGTAAAAATTTGGGCACTCCTGGCTCAATATTAACCGTACATAAAACCCGTGTATCTCCACTTTTTGCCAACACAGAACCAGGGGAAAAACGGGTAAAATTCCGTTCAAAACTTACGGGACGAAGTTGATTTGGTTCTCGATGATCAGGACGTTTCCACATAATTAATTCAAAGTAATTGTAGTAAGCCCGACTGGGCTTTATCCATCTATTCTGACTTGAGACGTTGACAAATTTCTTGATAAATTTGTTCTGGAGATTGCTCCCCATTAATATCTAACAGACGATTGGTGAGTTGATAATACTCTAAAATTGGAACCGTGCGTTGATAAAATAACTCAATGCGACGTTCAATAATTTGGGGTTGGTCATCGGCTCGCGATCGCCCTAATGAACGCCTTTTTAACACTAATTCTGGCACATTAAAATAAATAGCCCAATTTAATTTTTGTTCTAAATCTTCTAATAAAAAATCCAGTTTCTTCCGCCTGAAATGCGGTGCGGGGATAACCGTCTAAAAGCCAACCTTGACCCACATTTGGATCAAGCAATTGTTGACGGACAAATTGAATCATAATTTCGTCTGGGACTAACTCCCCTTGTTCTACATAGGGTTTAGCTTGTTGACCCAATTCCGTATCAGAAATGATCCTTTGTCTCAAAATCTGACCCATATCCAAGCAAGGAATACCCAAATCACTGCATAACAGTTTGGCTTGAGTGCCCTTTCCGGCTCCTGGGCCACCTAGAATCACCAGTCTCACAATATTTAGCTCCCCCGATGTTCAAGTTTGACCATTGTTTAAATTCTTGATTTAGTTTCCACCTTTAACCATGCCCAAAACCGATGTCGGATTTAACAAAAATGATGCACCTTTTTGAGTAATTTCTTCAGAAAGATGAATTTGTTTTAAGGTAACTAAGCCATCATTAATATATAAATCTCTGACCATTGCCTTTTCTCCAGAATTGAAAACTGTTTCATAAAACACTTCCTTAATTCCCGTGGAAATAATTAATTTTAAACAGGAAATACAAGGTTCCAAGGTAACATAAATACTTCCCCCCTTACAACAAATTCCGTGTTTTGCCGCCTGTGCGATCGCATTGGCTTCTGCGTGCACCGCCCGGGAGGGTAACACCGAACTTGCATCACAGGTGCTTAACCCTGGATAACAATAACCCTGGGTAGTACAATGAATTGAACCCGAGGGCGACCCATTATAACCTGTAGCCAGTATTTGTCGGTCTTTAACAATAACTGCACCCACGGGAAATACTAAACAGGTGGAGCGCGTTGCTACCAGTTTAGCCATCATCATAAAATACTCATCCCAAGTCGGTCGCAGGGGCGGTTGATAGTTTTCTGGTAAGTCTTCCATGCTAATAAAATCGTGAAAATTAGTGGGGTTTGGTGGAGATTAATCCCGTAGACCCAAATCCATTATCGCCTCTTTTTGTATCACTTAACTGTTGAACTTCTTCAATCTCTACCCGCAAAACCGGGGCGATCACCATTTGAGCAATTTTCATGCCTTTTGTAATATTAAAGGATGTTTTGCCATGGTTAATCAAAATCACTCCGATTTCTCCCCGATATCCGGTGTCAATGGTTCCAGGAGCATTCAAAACGGTGATTTGATGTTTTAAGGCTAAACCACTTCTGGGTCGAATTTGGGCTTCTGTTCCTGGGGGTAATTCTATGGCAATTCCGGTGGGAATTAATTGACTTTCTCCGGGAGAAATTGCGGTATTGGCGATCGCAAATAAATCTAATCCCGCATCTCCAATATGAGCATATTGAGGTAAAATCGCGGCTTCATTCAGTTTTAAAATGTTTAATTTCATATTAGGAAACAGGGATCACGGATTTAAGAGGATTTCACGGATTTCACGGATTTTAATATTTGTTAATCTGCGTCATCCGCTTAAATCTGTGATAGGTAATGGGTAATGGGTAATGGGTAATGGGTAATGGGTAATGGGTAATGGGTAATGGGTAATGGGTAATGGGTAATGGGTAATGGGTAATGGATAATGGGTAATGGGTAATGGGTAATGGGTAATGGACTGATGACTGATGACTGATGACTGATTTATGGTGCTAGTCGAGCTTTTCCGAGTCGGGTTTGTTCGTACCATTTAGCAATTTCTGGAACCCATTCTTGAGTATGGGGCCAAATTAAATCACAGAGTTTTTGAATTTCTAACTGGGCATCTTTTTTAAAGCGTAAATCCAGAAAATGTAATAGGGCTCTCAAGGTAAAACTGACTACAAAATGTTGACGATAATCAAAGGGAACTTTTCCCCGGGCGTGTTCTTCAGACATTCCATTATCAATATCAATTTTATAGCGTTTTGCCGCTTCTAAACACCAGTTTAAATCCTGTTGACGTTGTTCAGGAGAATAATAATATTTTTTGCCTTGGCGATCGCTATAATTTCCGACGGGTCTTAAATAAAACGCATCTTCAATATCCCTTTTTCCTTCGGCTACTTCTAATACTTTCCCTGAAGTATAACGGTAAGAGTTATGTACAACCACACCATTAGCAACAAAGTTATGGTGAGGATCAGCCATGACTAAATCATAAGTTGGCTCTATTCCCATATATTCAATTGAAACAATTTTAACGGGATGAGCGCATAACGGATTTTTCTGATCCTGTTTATGATGTCTGGTATGACAAGGCGAACACAGAAACTTCTAAGTTAGTTTGATCAAAAGCTAGTTCTGGATGCTGGGAAACTTCTAAAATATGATCTGCATTTTCTAATGGTTGACCATTAACAAGCACCTCAGAGCCTACCCCAAGTTGAGCTAAAATCCGCCAACCATAAGGGGTTAAGATTTTATGGTTTTGAGTACATTTCAACTGTTTGCCATCGGCAAGGGTGACTTGATAAATGGGATTAAACCCATTAAAAACGATATCCTCAATATGATTATAAGTAAAGGTATTATTCTCCTCATTTAAGCTACGAACCCGCATTTTTTTAATCCGGTTTTTACAATCCCGTCGATAGAAACCTGGGGGTTCATCATTTCTACCCTTGATCTTACGTTCTCGAATTGCTTGCTCTCCATGATGCCAGAGATCATAAAGTTCACCAATCGTTTTTTTTAATTTTTTAGAACTTTCACCGTTAATATTGACAAAAGTAATAACAACATCTGATGCCAGACACTGAACATCAAAACTAATGCCGACCCTGTGAGTTCTAGCTTGTTGCATAACACTATGGGGAAAATAACCGCAACCCAAGACAATTTGACAGTGTTCTAAGGGCCCGTAATGTCCCCTTTCTCCCGCCAATAAACGCTTAACAATCACTTCCCCAGATTTTTCTTCCGACGGCCAAGATTCCCGTTCCTCTGGCACAAAAATATCCGTATAATCTTGGTGCATTGCCGCATAAATAACTTGCTGAGGACAGGGAGTTTTAGAAATAACTTCTACACGAAATCGATCCATTTTTGACTACAGCCAACTCAATTAAAAGTTTTAATATGTTTTTATCCTCTAACATTAAATCACTAAACGGATCAATTTGATATATTTTATTTTAAGATTAATAACAGAATTCTTAAATTATGCTTTCAGACAAATTTACCGCCGCCTTAGTTTACGCTACCGAACTCCACGCCAACCAAATTCGTAAGGGTTTCGGGAGTTCCCTATATTGCCCATCTGTTGGGAGTTGCCAGTATTGCCTTAGAATATGGGGCGAATGAGGATGAGGCGATCGCAGCCCTTTTACACGATGCCATCGAAGATCAAGGAGGTGCTACCATTCGAGTAGAAATTCAACACCGATTTGGGGAAACCGTCGCTGCAATTGTTGAGGGTTGCACCGATACCGATAGGACTCCCAAACCCCATTGGAAACAAAGAAAGGAAGATTATATCGCCCATATTCCCCTGGCTTCCCCCTCCGTGCGACGGGTTTCGGCGGCCGATAAACTCTACAATGCCCAATCAATTGTAAAAGATTATCGTCAAGTCGGGGAAGATTTATGGGAGAGATTTACGGGTAGAAAAGAAGGAACCCTGTGGTACTATCGATCCTTAGTCAATGCTTTCCGTCAAGTTGATTCCACTCCTTTAGTTGAAGAATTAGATAGGATCGTTTCCGAAATTGAACAGTTAGTAAAACAAAATCCTTAACTTCTCAAAAATTAGGTTTTTCAGTTTCCCTATTACTCCAATCATTTATCAGTCCATTGGTAATTCGTAATTCGTAATTCGTAATTACCCTAAAAAACCATTCTATTTTAATGAATCTCTAATGGCAACCGTTCGTTTAGAAAATATTACCCGCAGGTATAATACCGCGATCGCAATTGAAGATATTAATTTAGAAATTCCCGATGGACAATTCTGGGTATTAGTCGGGCCATCGGGTTGCGGAAAATCAACGGTTTTAAGAACCATTGCCGGGTTAGAAACCGTAACCAGTGGCAATGTTTATATTGATAATTTGTTAGTTAATGATATTCCAGCGCGTAAACGAGATGTGGCAATGGTCTTTCAAAACTATGCCCTGTATCCCCATCTTAGCGTGGCGGAAAATTTAGCCTTTGGCTTAAAAATGCGGGGAGTTGATACCGTTAAAACCCAAGAAATTATTCAAAAGGTTGCCCTATCTTTATCCATTGAACATTTATTAAATCGTAAACCCAAACAACTGTCAGGCGGCCAACAACAGCGGGTTGCATTAGGACGGGCGATCGCCCGAGAACCGAAAGTATTTCTATTAGATGAACCTTTATCTAATTTAGATGCGCAACTGCGAGATGATACCCGGGCGGAAACTCAAACAACTCCATCAGCGCTTAGGAATTACCACTATTTATGTTACCCATGATCAAATAGAAGCGATGACCTTAGCCGATAAAATTGTAATTCTTCATCAAGGAAAAATTCAACAAATTGGTGATCCGCAAACGGTTTATTCTCGTCCTAAAAATCGAATGGTTGCCACCTTTTTAGGCAATCCCCCCATGAATATTTTACCGATTACTTATGGAAATAGTTTATTTTGGATTGCAAATCAGTCCCTAACCTGTCCCCCGGCAATTCGAGAAAAATTACAACCCCAAGAGGGTCAGCAATTCGATTTAGGAATTCGTCCCGAACACATTCAAGTAGTAAGCCCTTCAGGGCTTCTTCCCAGATCCGATAAATTTGTTGATGATCTACAAGAAGATATTTGGGCGTTTGAAAAATTACCTCTGGAGGTAGAAATTAGCGTGGTCGAACCCCTGGGACGAGAAATATTAGTTCACGCCCATATCCCCCAAACCGATCAATATTCTATTCAATTTCAAGTTCCCACTAACTATCGGATTCATCCAGGCGATCGCCTGACGGTCAAACTCGATTTTAATCAGATTTTGATTTTTGATTCCACCACGGGTCAGACTCTCTACCCCTAAACTATTTGTGGGGTGCGTAGGGCGAAATTGCACGCACCACTAAACCTTTAATTTTGTATCTAAATGAACTGAAATTCTTGACAGATTATGGTTTTCGGATTACTCTAAAAATAGGCTTCTTAGCAGCAAGAAAAAACTCGAAAGTGATCCGCGATTCTGGCAATTTAAACCCAAAAATGAGTAAAGAAAGTTTAACTAATATTGACTTTTATTAAATTAGTGAAAATTTTTAAACTCTGAATAAAAAATATTTTATTTTCCTGATTCTGAATCATAATTAAAAATAAATCTTTAGTTTATACGAGCCGTAGGGTGTCCGGTGGGGGGATTGAAATTGTGAACCATTGGGTTGTTTCGTCCTCATCCTTTGCCCTACAGATCAGGAAAATTCCCCATCACCCCAAACCAATATGATGCTTTTAAATCAATTTGATCTTAAGCAAAATGAGTCTGGAATTAGGAGTCAGTACGATATTTTTCCGATTAGTTACTCGACCTTAGATGTCAGAGCATTAATCACTCAAATTTTAAATCACTATCCGATTGATACCGTTGAAAAATGCAAATTTTGGCATCGAGGATTAAGTGATGTTTATTCCGTAAAAACTCAAAAAACGCGCTATTTTTTGAGAATTTCCCATCGACATTGGCGTTGTCAAGATGAAATTAATTTTGAAGTAGAATTGCTAGATTTTTTATATCAACATCAACTGCCCGTTGCCTATCCGATCAGGACAACAGATGGACAATTATTTCTGGAAATTAATGCTCCTGAAGGAAAACGATATGCGGTGTTATTTGTCAAGGCTCCGGGTCAAATTGCCCTCGGAGATTTGAATGTTAGCCAAAGTTTAAAGTTGGGTGAAACCGTTGCTAAAATTCATCAAGTTTCCTTGAATTTTAAACCCCCTGTTCAACGTCAATCTTTAACCTTAGATTATTTATTAGAGAGTTCCTTAGTGGCGATCGCACCCTATTTAAAAAATCGACCCCAGGATTTAAACTATTTAGTAGAAGTTGTGTTTCAACTGAAAACTCAATTACAAAACTTACCTAAAATTCCTCCCCTATGGGGAATTTGTTGGGGTGATCCCCATAGTGGAAATGCCCATTTCACCACCGATGATCAAATTACCCTCTTTGACTTTGATCAATGTGGATATGGGTGGCGCTCTTTTGATATTGCTAAGTTTTTACAAGTGTCCTTGCAGTCGGGACTAAGTAAAAAAGTTCGTGAGGCTTTTATACTCGGTTATGAAGAAATTAACCCCTTAATAGAAACTAGAAAAAAGCCTGATTCAAGAGTTAACCCAAACAGCCCATATCTGGGCTTGGGCGATTAGTATTATTAACGCGGAGCAGTTTAATTATAGCCGTTTAGATTCCTGCTATTTTACTCGATATTTAGAACAGTTGAAACGCTTACATTCTCCAGACTGGCAATAAAATTAGCTGACCATGTTCCTAAAATATCTAATTTTGATGCCACATCTCCTAAACGGAATTATCCTAAACCCAGTTCCGTTGCGGGCAAAGAATCAGAATACTTAGCATGAATTTGAGATGGTTTTGCATAAAACTAAATCCTATAAATTGTACTTAAAATATGATTTTAGCTGCTTCTTTTATTCTAACAATCGGTTCAACGGAACGGGAAAGATTAGGCAAAATAATTAAAGTTTGATCGGGAAATTGATCCGTTACTAATTCCTGTCCCATTTGAAAGCGATTCTGAATAATATAGCGTTGACTAATGCCCTTTTCTTTTAAAGATTCCGTTAACCTTTTTGCTTCTGCTATAATCGCAACTTGTCCTTGAATCACGCCAATAAATTCAGTATAATTAGGATCTTGCAATTTTTTCTGAGCTTTAACAACCCGTTGGCGTAAATTCCTTAAACGTCCCATAAATTCAGTTCTTCCTAACACATTCTGATATTTAATCCACAGTTTAAAAATCCATGCCAACCATTCACTCATCGCCGTTGGCATTTCTAAAAACCGTAATAAATGACCCGTAGGAGCCGTATCTAAAATAATTAAATCCAGTTCATTACTCTCCAATAAATCCATCACTTCTACTAAAGATAACATTTCATCAATTCCGGGTAAAGATTGGGACACAATTCGCCGCCAAGCCTCCGGGCCATAAGCTAGTTTTAACATAGCGTTGGGATCATCTTTCTCTCCACTCATCATTTCTGCTAGTTCCCAAAGATAGTCCTCTCGAAACTGATTTAAAACCTGATCAGCATCTATTTCTTGACCGAATAAATTAGGCATAATTGCCATGGGTTCATGGCTTAATTTTAACCCAAAAGCATCTCCTAAAGAATGGGCAGGATCAATAGAAACCATCTGAATTTTTTTCTCGGAATATCGTTGAGCGATTTCCCAACCCACAGCAGCGGCAACAGTTGTTTTACCGACACCTCCTTTACCACCGACAATAATTAACCGTCTATTTTCCGCGATAAAATCACTTAATTTGGCTAGGGGGGTAGAAAATTCTAAGGGTTGAGAATAAACAAAAGTTTGTTCCTCTAAATCTGCCGATATTATTAAAGGTTTGAGTTGAAAAAATAGGGTTTCTAGGGCTATAGTTCCCAAGGGTTTTCTGTTGCAAGTTCGGGAATTGTAAAAATAGGATGATTTCCTGAAATATCCTGAAATTGTTTAAGAAGTTTCTGCTGTTCCTGATAGCGATCTAAATTTTTAGTTGGGGAAACAATATGATTAATTAATAAACCACCAACGGGAATATTTAAACCTTGGAGAGCCTCTAAAAAACGTTGGGTTTCTAGCCAACTCATGGGTTCGGGAATAGCCACCACAAAACAGGCGGTTTTTTCCTGATCTTGAAGTCGAGATCTTCCAGAAGCAAGTTCTTCCTGCATTTCCTCTAAAAAAACATCCGCTTGATCCGATTGGTAACGGCCGGTAAAAGATTGACTAATGGTGCGGTGTTTTTCTTGAAATAAGGTTAGGGATGCTAATAAATTATCTAAAAAATCCATTAATTCTAAAAGGTTTAACGCATGACCACTGGGAGCCATATCCACCACAACTCGATCCACAACTTGGTCATTAAATAACCGTTGAATTTCTAATAATCCCATCAATTCATCAATTCCCGGCCAGTCTAAATCCCAAACTGGAGTTAAATCTTCCCCTTCGACAAAACTCCCCCGTTCTACTAACAATTCTAAAACCGTACCATAGCGATTTTTAAACGCCGTTAATAATTTTTCCGATTCTATAGCCCGAACTTTTAAATTAGGGAAATTTTCAATAACTTCTGCCTGATCAGTCACGGGAATTTGCAAAACATCTGCCAAGGAATGGGCGGGATCAGTGGAAATAAGTAAAACTTGTTCATTGGGAAATTGTTTCGCCCACTTGAGGGCAAACCCACAGGAAAGGGTGGTCTTTCCCACACCTCCTTTTCCACTCAATAAAGCTAGACTAAGAGTATTAGAATTAAACATCAAATTTGTGATAAATTAACCGGAGTTTGCTATACTTATAATGTAGCCCTATACCAAAAGCCCCAAACCCATCGACCTAAACAGATTTAAGCCTTGAAACCCTTGGAATAGAATGGATCAGTTGATTTCAAATCTTCAGCCCTTGTGTCAGTTACCAAAGTGTTATAGCCCTTGTAGAAAGTCCCGCCCCCGATCTCCGATGGTCACAGGTTGAACGGTTGATCAGACAGACTAGACACTTGAGGCTCCCCCAACCATCTTAATCTCAAACCCTTTGAAATCAACTGAGAATTAAACTGTCACACCAACCAAGCATAAGGTCGTCGTAGATTTTAGATAATTAATAGAGTCACCAACGGGTTTCCAACCCCGGGGAACATACTGAATCAATGGATGAGTCTAAATAGGCAGTCAGAATTCAGTACCCCGCCTTTCCCTAGATCAAGCCGTCCATCACTAACCTAGAAATCAATTAGGAGCTAAATACTATGTTGACCAACCCGAGAAAAAAATACACTTTGATCCTGGCATTATCCTTAGCGGGCGTACTCAATGCTACCCCCGGTTTTGCCAATTCACAGGGGATAAGTTCTAATCCCTTGAGAGTTGAACCCTTGACTTCTGGTTCAATGCAGCCCCATACCCCCAATCACAAATCTATCTTGACTCACCCAGAACAAAGACGCACTTCTGAATGTTATGACAATGGTTTATGCTACAGAACCGAACAAATTACACCAGAATAGGGTATGGCTTTGAGTTATGATGGGGAATTAAGGTTAAACAGCCGATTTCAAGATCAACCGTCGGATGATCGCCCCGTCAAGGAGATTCATAAAAATGGCACTTTACCGCGTAAACGATACAATCAGCCATAATCATCAGCAAATTCATACCTTGGCCAGAGCAATAACGAAAATGCAGGGCAGTTTTTCGCTTTTGCTGTTGCGGTGTAATTATGAAAGTTTGCGGGAAAAAATGGTCGCCGAACTCAAACAAGAATGTTCCCTGACCTTCACAGAACTTAAGTTAGCTCCTGGGAGTCAAACCCTATATGGTTCAATTAAAGCCGAACTAGAGCCTAATTATCCCTCGGTTTTAATGGTTTATGGTTTAGAATCCGTTGTGGCGATTGATGAACTCCTACACTCGGCTAATTTAGTTAGGGAGGCTTTTCGTAATTTTCCCTTTCCTTTGGTTTTATGGATTAATGATAAATTATGGAAAAAACTCAATCGTAATGCTCCCGATTTTACCAGTTGGGCAACAACCTATGAGTTTTTACTCAGTTCTGATGAATTAATTGAATTTTTAGAGGAAAAAGTTTCATCGGTTTTTACAACGGTTTTAGAAGCAGGTTCAGAACGATTTTTACCCACAACTAATATTTTAGGCCCAGAATCAGGAACCGAACTGCAAGCGGCCTATCAAGATTTAAAAAGTCGAGAAGTTCCCATTGATCCGGTTTTAGAAGCGAAGTTAAAATGGGTTTATGGTCGCCATTTTTATGTGAATCAACAGGTAACTCTGGCGTTACAACAATATCAACAGGCTTTAAGATTTTGGCAACAACAATCACCACCGAACTCGGAAATTTCAGGTGTGAGTGGAAGTTCAGCGAGTTGCAAAGATAGTTCTAATTCTTTGTTATGGGAAGGATTAATATTATTTCATATTGGTTTGTGTTGGTGTTATTTAGCAGAACAACATCGTCACTCGAATAGTGAACGGGAATGGAAACAAGCGGGTATGGCGTTTGGGCAGGCCATAGAAAGGTTTGAACTCGCCCAACGTCAAGATTTAGTGGCGAAGTTTCTCAATAAAATTGGAGAGGTTTTTATCCATTTAAAAGACTGGAAAAGTCTACGAGAATTAGCTTTAAAAGGTCGCAAATTACATCAGGAATTAGGGAATACTTTTCTGATTCCACTAGCTCAGGATTATGGATTTTTGGCGAATGTAGCTCTACAGGATCGGGACTGGCAAAATGCTAAGGAATTGGCTAATGTTGCCCGGGAAACTCTGATTTTAGTAGCCAAGGAAAATCCCGATAATCCCTGGATTGATCAATTAGAGAGTTTTTTCCTGTATTTGTTAGCCCAGGCCTTAGAAAAACAGGGATTGAAAAAGGAAGCAATTGAAAAATTAGAACGGGCAGCGGAGACGATTAAGAAGACCCTTTTAACCGTCAATTTGATTTGGTTATATTTGCAAATTTTGCAGATGTTAAACCGCCTTTATTTTGAATTGAAAGATTATCAAGAAGCCTTTAAAATTAAAGAAGAATATCGCAATCAATCGAGTGCCTACGGGTATAATGCCTTTGTGGGAGCCGGACGATTACAACCTCGCAAACAAGCTCTGACTTCTACTTTAGATCCAAGTGAAATTACCGCCAATTTTACCGATGAAATTACCGCTTCAGGACGGGAAGAAGCGATTAAACATCTGTTACAAAGAATGGCGAGTAGTCATCATAAATTAACGGTGATTTATGGTCAATCTGGGGTAGGAAAAAGCTCAATTTTAGGGGCTGGATTAGTTCCCGCCTTGCAACAAAAAATTATTGATGCGCGGATTAGCTTTCCGATTGTTATTAAAACCTATAATTGTTTTATCGTTGAGTTAGAACAAAAACTGATCGCGGATTTAGATGGATTGCACGGATTTCACGGATTATCTGTGCAATCTGCGGAGTCTCTGCAAATCGGGGTGAAAAATTTAGATGGTGATTTGTATGCGGAAACTCACCGAAGAACCGGAAAATCAAGATTATACTGAGATTTTAGTCAGGGTAATTGAACAACTTAAGGAAAACGCTAGACAAAATTTATTGACGGTTTTAATTTTTGATCAATTTGAAGAATTATTTTTTGTTCAGTCCCTAAGATTACAAAGGCTATTTTTTGAGTTTTTACAAGATGCCTTAAATTTACCCTTTGTAAAAATTGTTATTTCGTTGCGAGAAGATTACCTACACTATTTATTGGAAGGAACCCGTCAGGTTGATTTAGAAGCCATTAATAATGATATTTTAAGTAAAGATATTATATTTTATTTAGGCAATTTTAGCAAAAAAGAAGCCTATAATGTGATCAAGAGTTTGACCGATCGTGTCCATTTTTATTTAGAAGATACCTTAATTCAAGCATTAGTTAAGGATTTGGCAGGAGAAGCTGGAGAAGTTCGTCCTATTGAATTACAAGTGGTCGGGACTCAATTACAAGCCGAGAATATTACTACTTTAGAAAAATATCAAAAACAGGGCCCTAAACAAAAGTTAGTCGAACGGTTTTTAGAAGAAGTTATAGGGGATTGTGGCCCAGAAAACGATGCCACGGCGCGGGTGGTTTTATATGCGTTAACCGATGAAAATGATACTCGCCCTTTAAAAACACGCCTGGAATTAGCCGAGGAGTTAAAACAAAAACTACATCGAGAGCAGGTTCTCGGCCCGTTAGATATTATTCTTTATATTTTAGAAAAGTCTGGGTTAGTCTATCGAGATATTGGAGCTACGGGAGAATTTTATCAATTAGTACATGATTATTTGGCGGGATTTATTCGCCGACAAAATAGAAACGAACAGGAAGAAGTTATCACGAAACTGCAAAAGGAAAAAGCCCAACTGATTCGAGAAAAAGAAATAGGCAAAAAACTCTCAGAGGAACAGGAAAAACGCCACCAAGCCGAAGCAAAAAACCGTCGTTTAGAACGATTAATGGGATTGATTCTGGGGACGGTTGTAATTGGTTTTGCTACGACCCTTTATATCAATGGGCAGAATGAAATTAAAGCTAGAGTCCAAGCCTTAACTTCCGCTAAAAATGCCCTTTTATTAGCGGATCAACAAGATCAATTAGGGGTATTAAAAACCACCGTGCAGATTGGTCAAAATACCTTAAAAACTAAAGCTCCAGAGGCAACAAAAACGGAAATTTCCCAGGGATTAATGCAGATGATTTCTGGGATTCAAGAAAAAAATCGATTAGAAGGGCATACAGGAAGCATTTTAGGAGTTAGCTTTAGTCCCGATGGTCAGCAGATTGCCACGGCTAGTATACCGATCGGACGCTCAAAATTTGGAGCATTCAGGGTAAATTATTAACTGAATCTTCCCAATTTTCCCACGAAAGTCCGATTACCAGGGTTCGTTATAGTCCCGATGGAAAAATTATTGCCACCGCTACGGCCAGTGTCATTAACCAGGATCAAAATCAAGTATTATTATGGACAGCAATGGGGACTCCTTTACAGCAGTTTCCCATGAGACATCTAGCCGTGATTAATAGTATTAGTTTTAGTCCCGATGGCAAGAAAATACTCACTTCGAGTAATGATAAAACAATTAAGTTATGGGGTTTAGACGGAAAATTAATTCGTGAATTTCAAGGTCATACGGATCGGATTTTTGATACGGAATTAAGTCCCGATGGTAAAACAATTGCCAGTTGTAGTAAAGATGGAGAAATTAAAATTTGGTCGCTTGATGGTCAACTAATTCGCACAATTAAAGCCCATAATCAACCCGTTTATGATCTCGATTTTAGTCCCGATGGCAAACAAATTGTTTCCGCCAGTGGCGATCGCACCCTCAAACTTTGGGATGCGGAAACAGGTCGGGAAATTAAAACCCCGATCAAGGGTCATAACGATGATATTTTAACGGTCAATTTTAGTCCCGATGGTCAATTTTTACTCAGTGGTAGTCGCGATCGCACCGTAAAACTCTGGAATTTAAACGGGGTATTACTCAAAACCTTTATCGGACATCGAGACAGTATTTGGGGTGTGGAATTTAGTCCCGATGGTCAAACCCTAGTGTCCGTCAGTGCCGATACGACCGCCCGCATCTGGGATCGGAGTCGAGATCCCTTAAATACGACCTTACAGGGTCATACAGAAGGGGTGTTGAGTGTGGGTTTTAGTCCCGATGGTCAAAGTTTAGCCAGTGCGAGTGAAGATAAAACCGTGAAATTATGGGACGCCACCAAACCTCTGCAATATACTTCACAGCCTGCCCCGATTTTGCCCCATCCTAGTAAAGTCAACTGGGTGAGTTTCAGTCCGAATGGTCAAGAAATTGCCACCGCCAGTGAGGATAAAATCGTGCGACTCTGGACAAAAAAAGGTCAGTTGTTGCAAGCACTTTCCGGTCATACTCAAGCAATTAAGGCTGTGACATTTAGCCCCGACGGTCAAACTTTAGCCAGTGGGAGTGAAGATAAAACCGTTAAACTTTGGGACAAACAAGGAAAATTGATGGCTACTTTACCTCATCAAGATGCCGTCTGGGATGTCCGTTTTAGTCCCGATGGTAATACCTTGGCCACATCTGCAAGTTTTTTTGAAAGTCCCATCAAGCCTCCTAGTAACGGCATTACCCTCTGGACAAAAAAAGGCAAACAATGGCAACCGACCTTAGAATTACCTGCGAAAAATCTCGTGGCGACCTTAGCTTTTTTGGGCAATTCTGAACAAATCGCCGTGGCTGAAGATGATGTGGTCAGGCTTTGGAAGCTTCCAGGGAAAAAACCCCTCGCCTCTTGTCCTCTGGGACATAATGCTCAGGTGCAAAGTTTAAGTTATGATTCCCACCGAGCAATTTTAGCAACAGCTAGTGATGATAAAAAAGTCAGACTATGGCAAATTAATGACGATCTTTGGGACACATCGGCTTGTGATCAGATTCAACCTTTAATTGTTTTACAACAGAATGATTTTGTGAATAGTATTAGTTTTAGTCCTGAAAACACCGGAATTCTGGCTATTGGTAAGGATAATGGCACCACGATTCTCTGGAGTTTAGGGAATTTAGACTTAAAAACTCAGATGCGAAAAAGTTGTAACTGGCTTCAGGACTACCTCACCACCAACCCAACCCAATTACAGGGACACGACCGGAATTTATGCGATTATCCCGTAGAAGCAGGTTTTTCAAGATTTGATCAGATTTACAGATCAGCCAAAAAACCTGCCCTATAGTACATTCTAAATAATTTATAGTTATTACCATGAATTCTAAAACGGTTTCACAATACGAACAGGATTTTTATGGCTGGACACAGTGGCAAGTAAGGGTATTAGCCAACAGACAAGTATCAGAATTAGATTGGCAAAACTTACAGGAGGAGTTACAAGCCTTGGGGAGACAGGAATACCGAGAATTAGTCAGTCGTCTTAGTGTCTTGTTAGGGCATCTCCTCAAGTGGCAATATCAACCAGAAAACCGTTTCTCGCAGTTGGTTTCTGACCATCAGAGAACAACGCCGTGCCATTATTCGCCATTTTTATCGTAATCCTAGCTTAAAGTCTCGCATAATTGACGCTTTAGAAGATGGCTTTGAAGCGGGAGTTGATTTGGCGCTACGGGAAACAAACTTGCCATTGAGAACTTTTCCAGAACAATGTCCATACAATTTTGAGGAAGTTATCGCAGATAGTTTTATCTGCGATACTAGCCAAGATTGGGAATATTGAGTACCGAGAGTGCCTTGAGAATTAAGTTTCACATCAGGAATATGTTATAAACCAAACTCTTTGGCGGTTGCTGTCACAATATATCCTCCCTAATCTTCCATTGTTTCTGCTAGAACTTTTGCTAATAATTTAACTATTGCTGCATTATCGGATTTGGATTTTTTACTAACAGTAATTTCCGGTTGGTATTGAACTTGAGTTAATTGAGTTTTAGCTTGTTGTAGTTCGGTTTGCAGTTTGGTGATTTCTTCTTTCTGTTGATGAAACTGGGAAACATATTGTTCTAACTCGACCTGCACTTCGTCTAGTTGAAATTGAGTTAATTCTAATTCTTCTCGAACTTCATGCAGTTCTGAACGGGACTGGTCAAATTCTTTTCGCGTTTGTTGGAGTTGGGTTTGAGATTGTTCTAATTGAGATTGAGATTGTTGGAGAGCAGTTTGAGTTTGTTCTAACTTTGCTGATATTTGATCCCGTTGAGATTCTAACTCAACTAAATTTTCTGCATTTGCGTGCAGTTTAACTTGAGATTGTTCTAGGTCGGTTTGGGTTTGTTGGAGTTGGGTTTGTAATTGTTCCTGTTGAGATTGAGATTGTTGGAGAGCAGTTTGAGATTGTTCCAATTCTGCTAATATTTGATCCCGTTCAGATTCTAACTCAACTAAATTTTCTGCATTTGCGTGCAGTTTAACTTGAGATTGTTCTAGGTTGGTTTGGGTTTGTTGGAGTTGGGTTTGTAATTGTTCCTGTTGAGATTGAGATTGTTGGAGAGCAGTTTGAGATTGTTCCAATTCTGCTAATATTTGATCCCGTTGAGATTCTAACTCAACTAAATTTGCTGCATTTGCGTGCAGTTTAACTTGAGATTGTTTCTAGGTCGGTTTGGGTTTGTTGGAGTTGGGTTTGTAATTGTTCCTGTTGAGATTGAGATTGTTGGAGAGCAGTTTGAGATTGTTCTAACTTTGCTAATATTTGATCCCGTTCAGATTCTAACTCAACTAAATTTGCTGTACCTGCTTCTAGTTTAACTTGAGATTGTTCTAGGTCGGTTTGGGTTTGTTGGAGTTGGGTTTGTAATTGTTCTTGTTGAGATTGAGATTGTTGGAGAGCAGTTTGAGATTGTTCCAATTCTGCTAATATTTGATCCCGTTCAGATTCTAACTCAACTAAATTTGCTGCATTTGCGTGCAGTTTAACTTGAGATTGTTCTAGGTTGGTTTGGGTTTGTTGGAGTTGGGTTTGTAATTGTTCCTGTTGAGATTGAGATTGTTGGAGAGCAGTTTGAGATTGTTCTAACTTTGCTAATATTTGATCCCGTTCAGATTCTAACTCAACTAAATTTGCTGTACCTGCTTCTAGTTTAACTTGAGATTGTTCTAGGTCGGTTTGGGTTTGTTGGAGTTGGGTTTGTAATTGTTCCTGTTGAGATTGAGATTGTTGGAGAGCAGTTTGAGATTGTTCTAACTTTGCTAATATTTGATCCCGTTCAGATTCTAACTCAACTAAATTTGCTGTACCTGCTTCTAGTTTAACTCGAGATTGTTCTAGGGTTAACAAAACCTCTTGGTACTGGGACTGTAAAGTTTCTAACTCCTGTTGGGTTTCCAGAAGTTGTTTAGAAATTGGGGATAGGGGTTTAACCGGATGAATTCCATCCTCAGTCCTAACAGTTTGACGCACATAAAATGCCTCTCCCCAAGCGGGATGGTAAGGGGTTTCCTCTGCAACACAGTCAAATTGATAGTCGGTGAGAAACTGATTAACTTCTCCCGCTAATGCACCGCCTTCAAATAGTTCTTGATAGTGAACATTGGTGTAAATAGCATCTAGGTTATTCAGAAGTTGGGTAGCACCTTCCAAGGCCAAAAGTTCAGCACCTTGGATATCGAGAATCAGAATATTAAAGTCACTAGGAGAGAGGTTCAATTCTTCAAGCAGAGTATCCAGAGTGCGCGAGGAAAGGGTGAGTTGTTGATTTTCTTTAATATTGGGGTAAATTTCGCTGTACTGTTTCCAGGGCAAGATAGAACTGCTAGACTCCAGGGAGGTTAGGTATAGGGTAACAGTATCGTTGTGGTTGGCAATAGCAGCCTGAACTACTTGAATATTGGGACTATCGGCAAAATTCTGTTGCAGTCGTTCAACGGCGCCTTGGTTGGCGTCAATAAGTAGGGTTTTAACCGTATTGGGGAGGTTGAGGCGTTTGAGGGTTTTGCCATCGTAAGCACCAACCAAGATAATGCCGCGTGGGGTGATGTTGTGGTGTTGGCAGAGGTCGGGAAAGTTGAGTTTCATGGAGATGGTCGCTCGATGTCTATTGACTTGATTGTCTATTGTATCAGGCTGTAAGCTGTTCAGCATCTAAATACTCTATTCCGAAGTAGAAACAAAGCTTTAAACAATGAATTTAACAACCAAACAGATCTTTTACATCGGGTAATAAACCCCCATTATAATCTATAATTAAGTAACAATAATTGATTGGCAAACGAGGAAGCTAAAATTTCATCAGGAATTGGTTCTGGTATTTTGGAATGTAGTCGTTTGGAGTTTTATCGCTTGATTAGTGAACAGGGATATGATAATTTGTTTAAACAGATTTATTCTTGGGTTTTTATGGGTAATAAAGTTATGAGTGCAGGTCGGTTGTTGAAGCAGGCGAATCAGTTGAAGCGGAAGGGGAAGTTGGATGAGGCGATCGCTCTTTATCATCAGGCGATCGAGATTAACCCCCATTTTGCTTGGACTTATTCTGAGTTGGGGGATGCTTTGGTTGAACATGGACGAGTTGATGATGCTTCAATTGCTTATCAAAGTGCTATCGATATAAACCGAAAGTCTATTTGTTTCTCGGCAGGATTAGAAAAACTGATACTCCAACGCAATGAAAGGAAGTTAGATCCTAAAAATTTGCCTAGTTTTGATACAAAAAAGCATCATGTAATTATTAGCGGAAACCGGGAGAGCAGGGACTACCTTTTTAGTTCAGCTTTTCACGGAGTTGGGTCTGGATACGGGTTTTAAAGATACAAGGAGTAATGTTTTTGAAAATTGCCATGCGGGAATGGAAAAAGATATACGCAGCGAGGATGCTCCATATATTGTGAAGAGTCCTTGGATGTGCGATTATATGGAGGAAATACTACAATCACCAAAATACGTTATAGATCATGCTTATATTCCTATAAGAGATTTATTTTCTGCGTCCGCTAGTAGAATATATGTAAGTCAAAATGCGAAAATCAATAAATTAAGTCTTAATGCAGTACCAGGAGGCTTATGGGATACGACAGATCCATCTAGGCAAGAAGATATATTATCTCGTCAATTGTATAAGCTAATTTATTCACTAACCAAGTATGACGTGAGTACATCTTTGTTATTCTTCCCTCGTTTTGTACACGACCCAATTTATCTGTATAAAAAATTAAATTTTCTACTAAATACAATAAATTATGATAATTTTTTAAAATCTTTTAATAAAACAGTTAAACCTGAATTAGTGCATGAATTTTCAGAAGATTTAGAACAGCTAGTTATTAGATCAAAAAGTATTCAGACGTGAAAGAATAATTACCAAATTGTTGAATTGATTAAATTATTGGATGTATTTTTTATGATTAACAAGGTTTTGAGTGCAGGTCGGTTACTGAAACAGGCGAATCAGTTGAAGCGGAAGGGGAAGTTGGATGAGGCGATCGCCCTTTATCATCAGGTAATTGAAATTAATCCCCATTTTGCCTGGGCTTATCATAATTTGGGAGACACCTTGGTTAAACGGGGAAATTTAGATGAAGCTGTTGCTTGTTATTCAGAAAGTTTAAAAGTTAATTCCAATTCAGCTTGGTTGTTTTATAGTTTGGGGGAGGCTCTAGCCCAAAAAGGAGATTTAGAGGCTGCTGTCGAATATTTACAAAAGGCTATTGAGATTAAACCTAACTGCGATAAATTACATAACAGATTGGGTCAAGTATTGGCTCAAAACGCTCTCAAAAGTAAGACGCTTGAAGAATTATATTCACAACATACCGGAAAAGTATCTGATAAATGGTCTTCATATTTCTTGGTATATAATCAAATCCTAAAAAGTTACAGAAATATGAATGTCAGATTACTAGAAATAGGTGTTCAAAATGGTGGCTCTCTTGAAATATGGTCAAAATACTTTGCTAATGCGAAATTAATCCTAGGCTGTGACATCAACCCTAAGTGTGCCAATTTGAACTATGAAAATTCAAGAATTCATGTACTTGTAGGTGATGCAAACTCTGATGAAGTTAAAAGTAATGTGATCGAATTATCTAAAAGTTTTGATATAATTATTGATGATGGTTCTCATCATTCTTCAGATATTATAAAATCTTTTGCCAGATATTTTCCTCTTTTAGAAGATGGCGGAATATACATAGTCGAAGATCTACATAGTTCATTCTGGAAAGAATACGAAGGTGGTTTGTTTTACCCCTTTTCCTCTGTTACTTTTTTTAAATATCTTATTGACATAATTAATTATGAACACTGGGGAATTGAAAAAAAACCAACAGACTTATTAAACGAATTGTGTAATAAATATAGTTTTACAGTTGACCCAATTGATCTTGAAAATATCCACTCAATTACATTTTTTAACTCCCTGTGCGTGATTATCAAATGCAAACCGGAACATAATTCTCTAGGAAAACGTTGTGTTGTAGGATTAATTGAAGAAATTAGTAAATTACAGCAAAAGTTTAATAACACTTATAATGTGCCACCAAGCCAAAAAAATAATCAATGGTCAGAGACTAACAAATACACGATAAATACAGCAATAAATACAACAACAATAATTACAACGATAATTCCATGTTCACAAGATGACCCAGAAGCACTTTGGGGGTTTAATCTGGATGGAGTACGACAAACTAACACCAGTAACAGTAATGGAATTGAACTTATGTTAGGAGGTTGGGTGTTAGGAAAAAAATCGAAGGTGGAGGCTATAGAAATCATCTACAATCATGTAGTAGTTAAACAAGTTTTGATTAATTTCCCCCGCCCAGATATTGCTCAGGCTTATTCCCATTCACCTGATGCCGAGATGAGCGGATTTCAAACCATTGTTAATATAGGTGAACTTGTAGAGCAGGGAGAGTTACTAATACAAGCTGTTTGCTCAAATAAAAGCTGTATTCCACTCAGCAAAATTCAGTTTCAGGTAGTATACCGACACAGAAGCAGTAATTTTTGTCTTTTCGAGCCTGATATCTAGGGGATTAAATCGACTTGCGTCATAACTTATGCAGGACTGCGGTTTTTTAAATTTTTCTACTAATCAAAACCTCTATATATTCGGCTCTAATGCCCAAAGATATATCGTCTATATAAACAATAGTTGTGTATAATCCACTATGCTTAAGGATAAAATCACAGATATCATAACCCCAATCTCTAGTTACTAATGAACCTTTCGGGTTTACCGGATTACCATGATACTGAGCTTCCTCTAAATAATTAATTTCACCATTAGCCTCTAATGTAGCACGCACATGGGAAGGTTTTTGCTTGTTTACTATCGGTATACAGTAAATATATGCGCCCCTCCAGGCTTCAAAGTTCTAGCAATTTCTGAAAAAGCTTTTTCAGGATGAAAAATATGCTCCATTACATCTTGGCTAACAACTAGATCAAAACTTGCATCAGCAAATGTCTGATTTTCTAAGTCTTCATTTCTCCAGCCACTACTATGAATTGCACCTAAAAGGAATCCAGTAAAGTATTGACTGGTTTGATATTTTAGACAATTATTTTTTAGTTTAATACTAGCTCCCCTATTTCCAGGTGAAGATTCGTGTATAGAAAGTTGTTTCCATTGTGGGTAAAACTTTTATATACAGTACATTGAAACTCTTTCTCTGGGAATTGAGCCACAATTACTACACTTGTACTTATCTCTCAACCAAGCTTGTTGATAAGAAAACTCAACTTTTTTAGCGCAGGTGTAAGAATAGTCTCGATTTTTGATTATTTTTGTCATGGGTAATGTGATTTATAAAACATTGTTTGATATAAAATCTGCAAATACCATTAATTTAATCATCAAAAGAATAACCGAGGCACTCGAAATCACTAGCAAAAGCTTGTTCTATAATTTGCCTTGATTTATTGCTGTAATATATTTTGAAATCCGTTTTTTTGCCTTTTGTCTTATTATGGTGTGGTATGTTTTGCAATAATTCAACTCCTAATTCTTGAAAAATTCTTTTAACCTCAATATCTAATTGCTCAAGTTTGATAACTTCTACTTTACCTTCATCTATACCTTTAATGTATGAACTATACACTGATCGATTTTGGTTATTGAAATTATGGGCAACATATTCATCAAAATTCATACTAGCCAGCTTGGTTAGCTGATGTTCTCTAGCCGTAATCCACTCAGGTGCTTTTTTTCCCTCTTGTTTAAGTCTCTGATAGCAGTTCACATTAAATACATAAAATGACACCACCCAATCAAAAGGATTTCTGGTGACTGCTAATATCTTCATTTTTTCAAGTTGAGCTAAGGTGAATAATCTATGTGATATTAGCTGTTTGATACTACTATGTCTATAGTCCACTAAAATGGTCTTACGATCATCATCCCAAATATGATCTGTGAGAACAGGTTTCCCACCAAAGTTCCTAATTAAAAAATTTTCAAGGGATGAACTTCCTGTTTTTGGAACACAAATAAACAGTAAATTTATTTCTTCACATAAAATTGCCATTATTTATACCTCAATTTGTTACATTATATTATTTTAGCTTATCATAATATAATTTTGGTTTTTTGTCAAATTTGACTCTATAAATTTTATTAACTGGTATCAATCATATAAATAAATATTAGATTTCTTGTAACGATGGTACAATTGGGAATATTTTAAGAATTTGGATAATAAAAATCAATACAATTAGTCCTCAAAAAGCCATCTAGTTCTTGATTATAAAGATGATAGTATTCGTCAAGTCTATTTTTAATTAAAGATGATGTTTCAGGGTATTTGTTTTCATAAATTTTGCGTACATTAATATCTAAATAATCCTCTAATTCCAGGAATGTAAATAATCTTTCAATAAAATTCTGAGGCTCACATTCTATCTGATGATAATTTAGAATCAGGATTTGCTCTTTTGGAAAAACATCTAGCCATGCTTTGAGATAGGTTATATATTGACCACCCATTAAATAATGAAGTGTCAATAAACTATCCTGTCCTTCTATTTTTATTTTTTCAATTTCTTTGTGGCTTAGATCCTTTATTTTAATCGATTTCACTTTTTCAATTTCTTGTTCACTGAAAGCTTGTTCAATACTTCTCTTTTCATCCCCTATTCGGTTAAATTGATGATAGTAATGTGAAATAGCTCTATCTGTAGGATTCCTTAAACAAACAATTATTTTGACTTTAGGAAAATTTGTTTTAATTGCCAAAGGAACACTTTGATCCAGTAAATAACTAGGACTGGCTTCGCCTCTGAGTAACTTTTGTCCCTTAGAATTTTTCCGATTACCAACAAATTGAGATGAGTACCACTTCCATCCCTTGTCTATTTTATAAGTAAAGAAATGTAATTCTTTTGGCTCTCGTGCAATTACTCTTGGATGTTGTTGGAGATAATTATAAATTGCGGATGTTGCAGATTTCATGGCACCAATAATTATAAAATCTGGCTCGTTTTTAGATAAATATTTCTCATATTTGATAGTGGCAAGCTTAACTATTGTTCCATCGTCGAAAATTGCTTCTAAAATAATTTCCCCATTATCAGATAGTTCATCCATTTTAACATACTCTAAAAAACCAGATATTTCCGCATTAGGGAAATCAGGATAATTTAGGGCAACATCCGGTCTTGATCGCTCAACTTTAGTTTCTGTTATGATTTTTTCTGAAGTACAAAATCTAATAAATTTTACTGATTGCTTTTTACCTACGATCCAACCCGTAAAAAAAATGTTCTCACCAAATTCAGTAATTTGATTATGAATATTTGGGCTTTCTAGGTGAAAAATGTGATCGAGAGCCGTTTTATCCCCCAAAAATGTTATTTCTTTGACACAAGTTTTCTTGGATAATGAAAGATCATTAAAGCCGTGCATAAAATATTACTCCCCAAAATTTATAAATTAAAGTTTTTTCTCAATTCCTCCCTAAAATTTCCTCAAGCATTTGACACCGTAAATCTTGACTTTAACTAATATTGCTTTTTTTGGGAGGTTTACATGAAATAGGGATGTTTGAAGTGAAAGATTGTTTGTAGATTCCCACAATTGAGAATTTGATGCGGTATTACATTATTCACCTCCCCACCAAGGTTATGCAGTCCAAATCTTTTTCGTCTCCCCAGTTAATTACAATTTGCTCTTTTATTATTAATCCCGACCCAGTAGCGTATTCTGCAAATAATTCTTTAGTCATATAATTTCTGGCATGAGGGTTTTCTGTCCATAATGCTTAAAATTATTATTTGGATAATTAGAATGATGGTAGAGAGCTAATCCACCGGGAACAAGTATTCTTTTTGTGTCCTGCAAATATGATAAAACACACCTGTGATCAAAGTGAACCATAGCGTCATAGCAAAAAATTGACCTGACCGAGTTATCGGGAATCGGCTGAAAATTAATTCCATTGTTTTTTATAACCTCAAAGTTTTTTTCATTCTTGAATCTTTCGGTGCAAAATTCAATATTGGATGTATTTATATCCATCATGATTAATTTTTGTGCTTTACCTCTCAGCTTTTCACCATGACGACCATGACCGCAAGCTAACTCTAAAACATGAGTTAAATCTAATTGGTTAAAAAGTTTTTTAAAACAGGTATTCTCATCCCAAAAACCCTGTAAACCCTTTTCAGCTTTTTCGTAGTAAGGACTTTCTATCCAATTATTTCCTATACTATTAGCTATTGATAGTAAACCACCTTTAGATAAATATTTCTCATATTTGATAGTGGCAAGCTTAACTATTGTTCCATCGTCGAAAATTGCTTCTAAAATAATTTCCCCATTATTAGATAGTTCATCCATTTTAACATACTCTAAAAAACCAGATAATTCCGAATTAGGGAAATCAGGATAATTTAGGGTAACATCCGGCCTTGAACGCTCAACTTTAGTTTCTGTTATGATTTTTTCTGAAGTACAAAATCTAATAAATTTTACTGATTGCTTTTTACCTATGATCCAACCCGTAAAAAAAATGTTCTCACCAAATTCAGTAATTTTATTATGAATATTTGGGCTTTCTAGGTGAAAAATGTGATCGAGAGCCGTTTTATTTCCCAAAAATGTTATTTCTTTGACACAAGTTTTCTTGGATAATAAAAGATCATTAAAGCCTTGCATAAAATATTACTCCCCAAAATTTATAAGTTAAAGTTTTTTCTAAATTATGCCCTAAAATTGCCTCAAGCATTTGATGCCGTAGTAAATCTTGACTTTAAACTAATACTGCTTTTTTTGCGAGGTTTACATGAAATAGGGATGTTAGCTTCAACCATTCTAAATCTGTTAATAACATAATTTTGATTCACAATATCATCCTTGCCTACCATAATATAATTTTGGTTTTTTGTCAAATTTGATTCTATACTTTCCCTTTGCTATTGCCAACATTGACTCACGTTTGATAACTTCTACTTTACCTTCATCTATACCTTGAATCCAAATCCCAAATATTATCTGTGACAACAGTTTTCCCACCAAAGTTCCTAATCAAAAAATTTTCAAGGGATGAACTTCCTGTTTTGGGAACACAGATAAACGGCAAATTTATGTGGATAAATAAATTTGCCATGAGTTACACCTCAATTTATTATTTAATGTCTTTGCTCATTCAGTCTCTTAGCCTTGTCTAGAAAATACCATAATGGCAATAGGATCTACAGGTGATAACGAAAATTTGACTAACTTAAATAAATCTGAATAGGCCTGACGGGCATAGGCTTCAGGGATAAAAGTTTCTCCGTAAAAATCTCCGTTTAACTCACCCCCTCCAGTAACTCCTTTGATGTTAGAGTGGAGAAATTTACCTTGGTTATAATCTGCTCTGGCCTGATCAAAATCATGAAACAAAATACTGAGAGCTTTAGGATAGCCTGAAACATCTTTCTGCTTCAAACTTTCACAATAATTCAAAAACGAAATGGCTCTAGTCGTTAAAATTAAGACACCATTCGGCTCCAAAATTCGGTGAAATTCCTCCATCCATGAGCGACAAGCTTTCTCTGATAAGTGGGAAAATACAGAATAACCGACAATATGAGTAAATTGATTGTTTTTAAATTCCGTTGGGGGAAAAGCAGAGCCTTGGAAGAAATTATCACTTTCAAATAAGTCTTTGCAAATAGAAATAAAATTTCTTTGAACATCTAAGCCAAAAATACGAGATATCGGTACTTCCCTGAGAAAAAATCTAGCTATTCTACCCCAACCCACCCCAAAATCAAGCAAAACACTTTCTGCCGATAGAGGTTTCCCGATAGAATTACATGAAGAAATACAAAACGTATAGAATTCAAAGGCTTGTTTTAACGTTCTCTCTCCTGATACACCTGTTGTCCGAGTTTGTAATTCTGATGATGGGAACTTGGGCAGCTTAAACCCATTAAACAAAATTTCTTGCTCTTGGCTTTCACAAACTAGCTTAAACCATTCTAAATCTGTTAATAACATGATTTTGCTCCACAATATCCGCTTCCCCCATCATAATATAATTTTGGTTTTTGATCAAATTTGAGTCTATACTTTACCTTTGCTATTGCCAACATTGACGGAGGAAACGCAAGAGAAGATTTGTCAGTCCAACAAAACACAGAGTCTAAATATTTATGCAGATGGGGAGCCTGACTATCCCTAGGTATTATAACTGAAACTTTGGTCATATTGGTTTACCAACCCACCTCTGTGTGATGGGATTGCTGAATTAAAGACTGAATTAACTGCAAAATCTTAGGAGATAAAACAGTTTCGTTATAAAGTTCATTAACTTTTCTGTAGGCATTTTCTCCCATTTCCTGTCTAAGTCGAGGATTATTGTAAAGTGTAGCTATTTTTTCCGCCATCACTCCCAAATTTAAGTAAGGAGCCAGTAATCCAGCATCTGACTCGACAAATTCTGTTACTCCACCAGAAACCATCAAACCCAACGACTGGAAGTTTACAAAGCCCTGCTTCCAACATGACTAACGGAAAAGGATCTTCCCGAGAAAGAAGTAAGAACACATCGGCACAACTCATGTAATTAAGCGGATAGTTCTGATGTCCCGTGAAGATAATATTATTTTCCAATCCAGCTTTTTCTATAGCATATTTCATTTCTGCCTCAGAAAGTGGATTCATCCAGTTGCCCACCCAGATACAAACAAACTTTTTTGGGAGTGCTAATTTTTCCTTTAAAATAACCAGTAAAGGAAGTATTAGATCTCCTCCTTTTCGCCAATCTAAAGTTCCACAGCAAGCGATAATAAAAGTATCTTCTGAAAGATTTAGATCTTGCCTCATTTGTTGGCGATTTTTTTCTTCAGATACGAGTTTTTTAGTAGGAATAAACGCATGAATAACATCAATTTTTTCAGGACGGACAAGACAATTATTAACTAAATTATCTTTAACGGCATTAGAACAAGCAATCCAATGAGGATTGTACTTGAATAAACGGTTAAAGTTTTCTATACCTAGCCTATGATTAATCCAAAATTTTAACTCGTGGACATGAATAATAATAGGACTAGGAATTCTCTCGATAGAATCCAGCAAGGCTCCCAGTACAGAAGTATTGACATAAACTAAAGAGTAATAACCAGATCGAATAGCGGTAATATTCTCTGGGAGACCAGTGCTAGAGTCAATGAAATGGACTTTACCACATTTCTGCACACGCTCTAAAACAAATTGTCCTTGTTCTCCATAATTAGGAATATTTGTCTGCCAAATATTGATTAATACTTCTTTAGGCATTGCCGGATGGTGTTGACTCATCCATTCTAAAAGCCTGACTAAAAACAACTGTGCCCCGGCTGAAGCGATATCATGAAGAATGAACAAGACTGGTTTAGCAGTCTCTTGTAAATTTAGGATATTTTTTTGTTTTTGAGCCAATTTTTCATTAAACCATAGCTCCCACCTTTGCAATTCAGAATTCATTTGAGTTACCTAGATATTTGGATAGTTGAGATAATGCTTACCAATTAATAATGCTTACTGATTAATACAAAATCGGCTAATTAATAAATCTAAAGGAAAGTTGTGTCCCCTCCAATTTTGGACTTTTTGGCACATAGAAAGAATGTTATTTTCACCAAAGTTGCGAATATAATCTGGCGAAAATCGAAGTGTAAACCAATCTATGAGCAAGTAAAAAGCTCTACTTTCTATCTGTTTTAGCTCCTCTCCCTCCAAGTTAAGTAAATCAATAATATGACTCCAAACATCAAACTGTTTCCTTGAGTTTAAGTTCCTCTTTCAATGTTTGAGTCTCGCTAGTATCATGAGTTCTGTAATATCCTAAACCAGTTGAGATAAAATATAGATCTGATACTAACGCTATTCTTAGCCACATCTCATAATCTCCGGCAAACAAATATTGAGGATTAAAAACCCCCACTCGCTCCAATATAGTTTTCCTAAACATGGTAAAAGGAGCGCACATCGGATTTGTTTTGCCCGCATTGTCAATTACCCATTCTCTACCTAAGCAAAATTCATCTTGAGGAAATTCAGCCCACCCCCATTGTGAAACGAGTAGATTATCTTCATTAATCAGTTGAATAGATGAAGTCACAAGACCAACAGACGAATAATTATCTAAAATTTCCACCTTTTTTTCAATATTTTCAGGCCCCATTATATCATCTTGAGCAAAAACAGTAATGTATTCTCCCATGGCATATTTCAGAGTCTGATTCCAGTTAGAAAATAAACCTAATCTAGCCGGGTTTTTATAATATTTAATTCGAGGATCAATGGCTTCATATTTTTTTAACACATCCGGGGTGTTATCCGTTGAGTTGTCATCGCAAATAATGACTTCTATATTTTCAAAGGTTTGTTCTAAAATACTATCCAAAGATTGGGCTAGAAATTTACCAGAATTATAGGTTGGTAAACAGATAGTCACTTTTGGAATTAAGTTTTTATTATAAAAATGGAGTGATTTTTGAGATCGCGTAGATTTCTGAAAATGTTGAAGTTGATCTAAATTTTGGAAAACATCTTGAACGGTTGACAAAATATTTTGAAACATTAGTTCTTCTCTAAAGAGTTGCATGGCTCTGAGTTGACAAGATTGACCAACTTGACTCCTCAAATTTGAATCAGTAACCCATAGCTTAATTGTGGTTACTAATTGATCTATAGCTTCATCCGGGTAGTCGGTGGGGCTAGGTAAAAGTTGACCCGTATTGCCCAGTTTCTTCAGGAATACCACTGACAGCAGATGCAACTACTGGGAGCGCTTTTCCCATAGCTTCCATAATAGATAAGGGCATACCTTCTAGTTTACTTGACAGAACAAAAATGTCACTAGCATCTAAGATATCTGGCATATCTGTACGACCAGCAATAATTCTAACTCGCTCTCCTATCCCTAATCCATCTATGATCTCCTCAAAATAAGGCCTTAGATCATCGCCACTATCTCCTCCACCTACCCAAAGAAAATAAAGATCTTTCCAACAAATCCTATCTTGTCTTAAGTCATTAATTGCTTCTATTAAATACTCATACCCTTTTAGATTAGTAAACCGAGCCGTTGTCAAACAAACAATAGCACTTTCGGGAATTTCTAATTCAGTTCTTAAACGCCGACGTACTGCTTGATTCTGGGGTTGAAAGAACTGAGAAGGACGACCATAATGAATAACTTTTCCTTTGTCCTGTGGTAAACCATATAAATCAACCAAAAGGTTTAAGTTTTCTTGAGAAACAGCTATAACTTTTTCAGAACCCTGATAAAGCTCTGTCAGAGTTTTATTATAATTAATGCCATCGTTATTATGAGTAAACTTATGGTTATATGGATCTACTATACCTAGTACAATCATGTAGGGTATTCTTAAAGATTTTGCGGCACGCTTGGCTGCAAAATCACTCATAACCCAGCCATCGCTGAAAAAGATTAAGTCGGGTTTAATTGTTTTAAACAGATTTTGAGGGTTAGCAAAATCTTTTAAGGAAACCTCAAAATTTCTGGCTGCATCAAAATCAAGCCAAATATGGTTAACTCCCAAACTTTCTTCCAGTTCAAGTTTTAGACCCGAATATCGACTCTGTACGGAGGTAACTTGATAACCGGCTTTCCCCAAACAACAAAGAAGTTGATGGTTATATTCAGCTACGCCACCAACTTGAGGGTTCTCCGAATAAACTAATATATGCTTGTTCATAGTTTTAAAACGACTTTTTTATTAATTTAATAGGGAAGGAAATCAAAAACTCGATTCAACTGAGACTCATAGATTTTTTGCTGATAGTCACCTGCAATTGCATTGACGGTTAGAATGTCATTAGGTTGTAAATTTACTTTGTCTATATCATAGTTGCAATACCAGCCAGAACGACAATATTTATTTCCATAAGCTTGTGCTATATCGGGACGTATATATATCACTCTCGTCGCACAGATTTTTTGGTTGTTAATAGAGATATGAATGCGAACAGAACTGACTTGACCGGATTTATTTTGGTCTCTGATAAACGCCCATCCACCTAAGTAAAGCCTGCTAGGTGAAACTAAACGGAGAGCGTCCAGAATACCAATGATATGTTCTCCTTCTATGGAATTTGGATTAAACTCTTTAGGTTTCCAACTTAAAATTAAGTTTCTCAACACAAGTACCTTGAGTGATAGGATTCAGGGAGTTTTGAACTTCTCTCGATTTTCTGTCAAATCTTTGAGAAATTGTTCGTGTAGTCAAAATTTCTAAATCTTGCAAAATTTTAGCAGAGATTGTGGTCAAATTTTGAAAATCTTTTAAGTGTGAAATCAGAGACTTCCTTTTGAAAATTAGTTTCCCCATAAGTTTCTCTGATTCTTCGTTATTGTTAGTTTTTAATCTGAGTATTAAAATTGATTTTTCATCAAAGAAAGGTATTTGCTTTAAACTAATTGTATCTTGGAAAGCATTGAATTGGCGTTGAATTTCTGGATAAGCATTGGCTACATCTAAGCGATACAAATTTACAGAAATTTCTTGAACTACTCGATATCCTGAAGTTAATTCTATAGTCAAATTTTCGGCACTATTTTTAAGCAGTATCCAACCCGAAAAAAAGATTGAATTCATCGTCAATTCGCTAGACTGCTTTGGTGAGTCTAGATTTAAAATAATGTGTTCTGAATGATGAAATATTTCTACAGAATCAATCCAAGTTATTTCTTGATTTTCTATTAAAGTTGTTAGTGCATCGATATCTGGATCTTCGGCAGCTATTTTATTAGCTAAATTTACAAGACAGTGTTCAAGATCCTCGGCATTCTCAATCGCAGAGTGCCTTAACAAATAAATAGCATTTTCTATACTATGCTGGCCTAATAAAGCTTTTTGCGTTGCTTCAAGATATGCGTGTCCATATTTTTGATCGGGTTCTAAGTGTGCTCCTTCCGCCCATTCATTCCAGGCGTTAATAAAAATTATTTTTTCAGAACTGCTAGAATTTTTTAGGACTTTTTCAATAGTCCCCCGCAGCCACAATTCATAGTTTTCTGGTTTCTGAGTTTAACCAAACAGTGGCATTTTTTTGACGCCGAGCAGTATTGTCCCAGGATGTCATAATGGTAGGGAAAAGCTGATAATCAGGGAATTTTTCCTTTAGGGTATTGATTCCTGCCTGTTTGTAGTCATGAACTGCACCAGAAAAGTTATTATTGCTTACTAATTCAGGCATAGACAGAGGGAAGCTAGAAATGCTATTTGGCGGAAACTGCACCCCAGAATCACAACCTAATTCTACTGGATTGTGTAAACCAAAACCTAGTACACCTGCAATATGTACTTCCCCAATACCCCGTTCCCGAAAAACCTGCCTCCATATTGAAATAGCTTCTTTTGGTTTGGGTAGATGGGCAATCCTATAAACTAAAATTAAGGGATGACCTTGAACACGAATATAACGAGGATCACTCAAGTAGGGAATCAGACTTTCAGCAAAATCCTGATAACTTCCATCAGAATATTCTTGAGCGATTAAAATTTCTTGCTCTAAACCATCCCATCGCCGAGTCCAGTTTTCGTTAGCCCAACAGATACAAAAGGGAAAATCTGGCTTTCCGCTAGTGAGCATATCGTCTAAAGGATACTCAAGCAAACGCTTACCATTAAACCAATAGTAGTAGTAACAAAATCCATAGACCCCATACCTTTTGGCTAAATCTGCCTGGGCTTCTCGTACTTCCGGTAAACGCAAATCATAGAAACCTAAATCTGCTGGTAAGTGAGGTTGATAGTGTCCTTTAAATAACGGTTTGGCTTTAGTCACATTCGTCCATTCAGTAAACCCTTTACCCCACCACTTGTCATTTTCTGGAATTGGATGATATTGTGGAAGATAGAAGGCAATCAAACGAACATCGGTAGTCTTACTATTTACTGTTAAATCTGATGCAGCATGGGGGATGTTTTTAGTTAGCGCTTTACCTCTAATCTGTTCCTGCTCCCAGTCTGTTAGAACTTGTTCGGATGTTCTTTGGCGTAAAAGTTGTTCAAGTCTTTCAATCAATTTAGGCTCAATCTCAACCGCCCGCCGCAAAAAAATATTTGCCTCCTCAAAGCATTCCTGTTCACACAACAGTTTCACCCAAATGGTAGAGAGACCAGGAATCTTGGGAATTTAGGGCTACAGCTTGACGAAAAGCCGTGATCGCATCTTCCACTTGGCCCACCTTCACCAAAACCTCCCCTAAATTTTGATAAGCACCATAGAATTGTGGATTATGCTCAATCGCTTGCCGATAAGCGACCACTGCTTCTTCTAACTTTCCTTCTCTTAACAGTTGGTTGGCTTGCTGAAAGGCTGTAACCGTCATGGATTCTTCGCTCTCAAAAAATAAAGGTTGCTGGTCTGGGATTTAGTCAACGTGAAACATCCTATCACAATTTCAACATTGAAACCGACAGGCGCAATTGGCAGAAAGACGATTAACCTGCTTAAAAGTTCCCCATAACTATATGCTAATCTTAGCTTATCATCTTCAAGTATCCAATTTTTTCTGGATATTATTCAAGAATAGAGGCCATTTTTTAATGAATAATATCAACAGTTCTAGTCTTGATGAGCAAGATTATTATATATGGTTACAGGACACTTATCAAAAACAGTAGTTGTGTCTATAATAGACAGGTTTAAAATCGCCCTATCATCCATAAACTATTCTAACGCAATTGGTGAATAAAATATTTTAGACATAATTTTAATTTTCTGAATTTAATGTTTATGGTTTAATATTGAAGCCCTGAAGGGCTTACTACGATTGTCTGGCTTCGATCATCATTCTGACAACATCTGGCATTTTATATTGGGCTTTCCATCCTAACTTTTGCTCGGCTTTACTGGGATTTCCTCTACCCACCGTAATATCCGTAGGTCGTAATAAATTACTATCGGATTTAACATGAGTTTTCCAATCTAATCCCACACAGGAAAAAGCTGTTTCTATAAACGATTCTAAATCATAAGTTTCCCCAGTGGCAATTACATAATCGTCGGGTTCTTGCTGCTGCAACATTAAATACATGGCTTCTACATATTCCGGTGCCCAACCCCAATCTCTTTGAATAGAAATATCCCCTAAATAGAGTTTATCTTGTTTTCCAGCCGCAATATCAATGGCTGCTTTAACAATTTTTTGAGTCACAAATCTTTCAGGACGCAGGGGAGATTCATGGTTAAATAAAATCCCAGAACAGGCAAATAAACCATAGGCTTCTCGATAGTTAGCTACTTCCCAAAAAGCGGTTGCTTTAGCTACAGCGTAGGGACTACGGGGGCGAAAGGGAGTATTTTCATCGGCGGGTAGTCCTTTTGTGTCCCCAAAGCATTCACTGGAAACTGGCGTTATAAAGTTTAATTTTTGCCTTGGTAAATCGAATCGCTTCTAATAAATTTAATGTTCCAATTGCCATGCTTTCTAAGGTTTCTACAGGCTGTTCAAAAGATAATCCTACTGAACTTTGACCGGCTAAATTATAGACTTCATCGGGTTGAATTTTAGTCAGGATTTGTAATACACTTCTAAAATCCGTTAGACTCATTGAATCTAGTTTGATTTTTTCTCGAATTCCTAGACGGGATAAATTGCTAAAAGAAGACATTTGAGCATCCCGGGATGTGCCATAAACGGAATAACCTTGTTTTAACAATAGGTCAGCTAAATAAGCTCCATCCTGTCCCGATACGCCAGAAATTAATGCTGTTTTCATAACCAATTGACAATCCTAATTTCAATTTTTAACAATAGAATTAACGACTAACAATCCCTAAAATTCGTTCCATTGCATATTTCCATTCCGGGGATTGACTTAAGGTAGAAGCATCCAAAGGATAGTTTTTATAATTGGATAAGCGCACAAAATCATTCACCCATTCTAACACGGATTCCGTAACAAATTCAAAGGGTGAGTATTTTAAGGATTGTTCAAGAAAGTCAACCATTTCAGAGAGATTTCCTTGGGTATAATGATACCAAGCATTCCAAAGTAATGAGGCATATTTGAGACGATCATTAAGCTGTTTTACTTGAGTTTTAGTTAAGGGTAAATTGATCAAGGCATCTTCTTCGGGGGAAGTTAAAGCAGTTTCTATGATTTCTAGGGTTTGTTTTAACATCCGGTCTTCTTTAAATAGTTTTTCCGCCCGTTGTTTAGATGCCACACCCATTTTAGATAATAACAGAGGATTAACGGCTAATTCTTGCAGGGTTTGAACAAGTTCATTAACTGTTTTTTCGGGATCAATATTAGGATCACTTAATAGTTTTCCCGTATCTCCTAAGCCTTCGGGAATGCCCCCCGCAGCCGAGGCAATAATGGGTAATCCTTTTGCCATGGCTTCCATAATTGCAAAGGAGGGAGCGGCTTCTGCTAAGGAGGTTAATATAAATATATCACAGGCATCTAACCAGTCGGGAATATCCCACCTTTGTCCTAAGAATATTACGCGATCGCTAACTCCTAATTCCTGCACTTTTTGTTTTAATTCTGATTCTAAATCATGATCACTTCCCTGTCCAGTTCCTGCCCAAACAAAGTATAATTTTTCCCAGATAGAAGTATGTTTTAATTTGGCGATCGCTTCTAACTGAAACCGATGTCCTTTAATTGGTGCTAATCTAGCCGTTGTTAAGCACATAATTCCATCTTTAGGAATACCAATTTCTTGCCGCAACCGTTGACGAGTGGCTAAGTTGGGCGGGGCAAAATATTTTTCTGATCGCCCATAATATACTACATTTCCTTTATCTTTAGGTAAGCCAAATTGGTCTTGTAAAATCTGAATATGTTCGTAAGCTGCGGTATTAAAAGTACGCGAAGAACCATATTGATATAATACTCCTTTGGCGTAGGGAATACCATCTCCCATGGTAAAATTAATATGTTCGGGTATGGCTAATCCCAGGGCAATCATATAGGGAATATGGCGTTGAATTGCTACTTGTTTAGCGGCAAAATGGGAGTAGGGCCATCCATCACTAAAAATAATAAAATCGGGCTTAATTTCATCATAAAGGGCTTCTGCATCTTGGGTATTTCTCAGAATTCGCGGTAAGTCTTTGCTGGTACTATAATCTAACCAATATTGCTTAATTTTTAAGTCTTTTTCCTCCTCAACCAAGGGGTTATCATGTTGAGGTCTAACGGCTGTTACTTGATAGCCTAATTTGGCTAATTCACATAAAATTAAATGATCATATTGTGCTAAACCTCCAATACCAGGATCATCGGTATTCATTAACAAAATATGCGGTTTATTCGGGGAGGATGTTAAAGTTGGTTTAGATTGAGTGCTAAGTTTTGGATTCATAATTTTATGGATAACAGTTTGCCATTCCTGAGATTGAATTAAATCATAGGTATCTATTTTTTCCCCATAGTCTGATGCAATATTTTGAAAGGCATCAAGCCATTGAGAAATCGTTTCTGTCAGAGGGGAAAAAGCATATTCTATGGATTTCTCTAAACAATTTATCATTAAATCTGGATAACCGTCTCGATACATTCGCCAAGCTAACCATACCCAGCGCTCATAACTTTCTTTTCGACGTAATTGACTAATTCTGTCAGGAAGAGCGGGATGATCAAAAAATTGATCCATAATAATTTCAGTATTTTTAATAACCTTTAATCCCCCCGACATTAAGTTATTATCATGTTGACGGTAACAAGCATGAATTTCTTTTAACCAAACAGTTTTACATCCCATTAGGGATAAACGTAAAACAAAATCTAGGTCTTCGGTGGGGGGATAGCGATGATCAAATCCTCTGACTTTTTCCCACCATTCTCGACGTAAAATCATAGCACTAGGACGCACACATTTATGTAAAACCCAAGTTTCTAAATTCAATTCTGGTGCGTTTTCCCAAGGCGTAATGACACTAACTCCGATCCCTTTTTGATTAACAACACACCAGCCACTTTGGATTAAGTCAATACTAGAATCAGCATCAAAAGCAGCGACTTGTTCGGCTAATTTTTGGGGTAAGAAAAAGTCATCCCCATCTAAAAAAGCTAAAAATTCTCCTTGAGCAATTTCACAGCCATAATTTCTGGCTTTAGAGGCTCCTTGATTGTCTTGATAGATATATTTGATTACAGGAAAAAAAGGTTTTAGAATTTGTTGAGTTTGATCTTTGGAGCCATCATCAATAACAATAACTTCATAATAGATATAGGTTTGTTCGAGAACACTTTTTACACATTGTTCAATATATTGATCACAATTATAAGCAGGAATAATCACACTCACTCTAGGTTTATTCTGGGGAATATTTTCCGTGATTAATCGTTTCCATTCGGGTAAATTATAGAATTTTTCTAAATCAAGTTCATAACCATAACCCTGACAATAACCCATAAATCGATGTACCCAATCAGAAATAGTAATCGCTACAGTATAAGGAGTATAGAGTAAAGATTTTTGGAGAAATTCAGCCATTGCTTGGGGATAATTGGTATGATATAAATGCCAAGCTATCCAAGTTACAGCTTCATATCTAGCGGGTTTTTCCAGTTGTCGTATTTCATCGGATAGATTAGGATTACTGAAAAAATAATCGTGAAGTGATATAATTAAATAGGCTCTTTCCTTAGCTTTTTGATAGGAAACGGTTTGCTCATGTTGTCGATAATTTACGGTAATTTCAGGGAGCCAAATAGCTGCATATCCTTGTAATGCTAAACGCCAAATAAAGTCAACATCATCGACTCCATTAAAGCGAGAATCAAATCCCCCCACTTGCTGCCAAGATTCTCGCCTAAACATTAAAGAGCTAGGTAAAATTGGAGTTCTTTTTACCCAAGTTTCTAAGGTTAAATCGGGTAAATCATGCCAAGGTTCAATATCAGAAATTATGTTATTATTTTGATCAATTAAACGCCAGCCACTATTGACAATAGCCATACTTGGATCAGCAACAAAACAGGCGACTTGATGGGCTAATTTTTCCGGTAAAAACACATCATCTTGATCCAGTAAAGCAATAAATTCTCCTCTAGCTTCCTGAATTCCGCGATTTCTCGCGGCTGCAACTCCCTGATTAGATTGAACAATATAACGAATTATAGAGGAGTTCCGGTGTATCTCTAAATAGTGTTGTATAATGTTGGGTGTATTGTCCGTTGAGCCATCATCAACGATAACAATTTCGTAGTTGGAGTAGGTTTGACATAAAACACTATCAATAGCTTGGCTAAGGTAGCGATCGCCATTATAAACCGGAATAATAACACTAACTATGGGAAATGAACTCAACATAAAAATACAGTTTTAGCTAATCAACCTGTTATTATAAGTCTTATTGGCTTACATGATCATTAGTTTCAGAAAAGCGAATTGAGGAGCAATGAAAAAACAGAATCTATCGGGAGAATATAATAATTTTGGAAAACCACCTAAATCCGTGATGTTACCCAATTTAGGTGGAAAAAATATGCAGACCCTGAAACCCGTTAAATGGACTCCGGTTAAACTGATTTTATCTTTGATTTTTGTATTTGGGCCCTACGGTAGTCTGTTATATGTAGCTAGTGGGATTTCTCAAGTTTTATTGATTTATTTGCTGGCAATTCCTGCTATTGCTGGTTTAGTGTTTTATCTGGTGTACAAATTGACTAAAGATTGAAAATTAGCGGGATAAATGTTAATGGGTTTTGCTTATAATTTATTACATAAAAATCCCATGGCAGCTTCCAGATTAATTTTATAATTAATTATGACCCAATCAGAGATTATTAAAAAAGCCGAAATTTATATTAAACAAGGTCAATTAGATGAAGCAATTAATATTTGTAAAATTGCCTTGAAAAACGATGCGGATTTGGGCGACGCTTATCGATTAATGGGAATCGTAATGCAGTTAAAAGGTAACTACCAACAAGCTGAAAATTATTATAAACAAGTTTTAGTATTACAACCTAATCAATCAGAAATATATGCCAATCTGGGTATGATTTATGCTCAGAAGCGACAATGGAAATCCGCTACAGATTATTATCAAATGGCAATAAAAATTAATCCTAATAATACAAGATTTTATAGGGATTTAGCCAATATTTTTAATACAAATAATCAAACGGAAACTCGCTAACGAATGTCAATATCAAATTTTAATTAGAGAGCCCGATAAAATCAAACCGGAAGCTCAGTTTAATTTAGGAAATAAATTTTTGGATCATGGCAAAATTGATCAAGCAATTGTTTGCTATCGTTACGCCATTGAATTTAATCCTAACTTTTATCATCCTTACTGTCAATTAGGGTTGGCTTTAAGTAAAAAAGAGCATTTTGCAGAAGCGATTTTAGCCTATCAAAAAGCCATTGAATTAAATCCTGATTTTAGCTGGTCATATCAAGGTTTAGGGGAAAATTTCAGTCAGCTACAACGCTGGGAAGAAGCGATTTTAGCCTATCAAAAAGCCATTGAATTAAATCCTGGTTTTAGCTGGTCATATCAAGGTTTGGGAGAAAATTTCAGTCAGCTACAACGCTGGGAAGAAGCGATTTTAGCCTATCAAAAGGCGATAGAATTAAATCCTGATTTTAGCTGGTCTTATTATGGTTTAGGGGAGGCTTACCAGGCGGTTAAACAGGAAAAAAAAGCAGCTTCTAATTATCGTCGCTTTATTGCTATTAATCCTAATATTGCAGTAGCTTATTTTAATTTAGGCACAGTTTTAAAAGAATTGAATCAATGGGAAGAAGCCCACATTAATTTTAGTAATTGTCTAAACATTGATCCTGATTATCCAGACTTAAATTTTAACTTAGTAGAAGTGCATTGTAATTTAGGAAATTGGGAGGAAGCTATTAAAATTTATCACGATGGCTTAGAAGAAAATTTAAACTTAGAAATAGTCTATCAAAAATTAGGAACTTATTTACAACAACAAGGAAATATTGAGCAAGCCATCGCTTGTTATCAAAATTATATTAAAATCAACCCTGATTCTAACTTCTATCTATTGATTACAGATATTTTAATTAACCAACAAAGATGGGAAGAAGCAATTTCTTATTTATTGCAATGGTTAAAACAACACTCGGACGATTTTGATAGTTATGTTAAATTGGGTTTAATTTTAGAAAAAATGGGGCGAAAGTTAGATGGAGATGGATGTAAATATTTGCAAATTATCCCCCTTGACATACTTGAAAAATACTTAAATTTATCCCCTAATTTACTAATAAATATTCAAGATTATTCCTCGGCTCAAAAAATACCAATTTATCCCGAAAGTTTGGTGATTTTTAATCCTCCAAACGGCATATTAGGAGAAGCTAATTTTAGATTATTTCCTAACTCTATGCCATCCTCAGAAGCGTTTGTTGCAGTCATTCCTAATGGACGAGTATGGGGAGATGCTTTGACATCTGCTGTCATCACTTCAGAGCACCAGTTAATTAAGGATTTATCAACGGGTTGTAGTGAGTTAGTAATTAGTCGTGAGCAATTACAAGATCCTTTAGAATTATCAGGAAATGTAGCTTTTTTATCAGCGCAATTCGGATTAATTTATTACCATTGGATGTTTGATATTATAGCCCGTTTGCATTTATTAGAAAAAGCCGATTTTGATTTCAATAAAATTGACTGGTTTGTCGTTAACCGTCACCAATATCCCTATGAAAAAGAGATGCTAAAGCTGTTGAATATTCCTGAACATAAAGTCATTGATAACTGCATTTATCCCCATGTCAAAGGGTCAGTATTATTAGTGCCATCTTCCGTTCATTGGAGTCATTTAAACTCTTCAAAATGGGGAGTAAATTTTCTTAGAAATAAGTTCCTTTCCGCTAGTATTAATTCTAATAATTATCCTCAGCGAATTTATATAAGTCGCCAAAATGCTAACTGTCGAAAGGTCATCAATGAGTCGGAATTTTTACCCTTTTTAGAAACCTTGGGTTTTCAAACGGTTTGTTTAGAACATTTACCTTTTCAAGAACAAGTTGGTTATTTTGCTCATGCAGAAATTATTATTGCACCCCATGGGTCAGGATTAACTAATTTAATCTTTTGTCGTCCTAATACCAAGATAATTGAATTTTTATTTCCTGAATGGGAGACTTCTTATTATTGGCAACTTTGCAATATAGTTAGCTGTGAATATTACTGTTGTGTCGGTGAACCTGTGGATGAGGTCGAATTAAATTCTATTCCTATTTTTGACAATATAAAAATTAAGTCTTATACTATTATTGAACTTTTGAAAATGGCAAAGGTTATTTAGTAATTATGAGTTATTTTAACGATAATCATACTCCAAATAATTTACAAATAGCAGAATCCTATTTAACTTCTGCGAATCAATGTTTAGAACAGGGAAACCCGGAACTAGCCTTATCTTTCTATGGCAAAGCCATTGAATTAAATCCTGATAATGACCAGATTTATTATAAATTAGGTCAAACTTTCATGCAGTTAGAACGTTATGAAGATGCCACAAATGCCTATTCTAAATCTATTCAAATTAATCCTAATTTTCCTTGGTCTTACAATAGCTTAGGAGAGGTATTAATTAAATTAGAACGCTGGGAAGAAGCGATTACAGCCTACACTCAATTTATTGAATTTAATCCTGATTTTTGTTGGGCTTATTTTGGTATAGGGGAGTCTTTATTTTACTTAAACCAGACAGAAAAATCCATTAATTATTATAAAAAAGCAATTGAACTTGAACCTACAAATTGCTGGATTTATATTAAATTAGGGGATGCTTTTTTGAAATCACAGCAACAAGAAAATGCGATTAAATCTTATTCTAAAGCAATCCAGATTAATCCAAATATAGATTGGTTTTATGGGAAGTTAGCAGAAGTTTTTTTATCTCAAAATCAGTTAGAAAATGCCATTCAAGTCTACCAAAATGCTATAAATATAAATCCACAAAGCTGGCATTATATAGAGATTGGAAAAATTTTAATTCAACAAAAACTATGGGATATTGCTTTAGATTATTTAATTAAAGGATTACAAATAAAGCCGGATTATAATCAAGCCTATGATTATATTTCTACCATTTTTAAACAAAAAAATCAACTATTAGATGCCATTCTTTGTGAGGTTCATCATCAATTACCAATTCCTTTAATTCAAAAAATATTTAATTTATCCGATGATCATTTTATTAATACTCATACAGAAAAAAATCTCACCAAAATTCCGGTTTATCCGCCTAGCAATATCGAACTTACTCCCCCAAAATTTATCGAAGGAAGTCTCAACCCTCACTTTCAATTAACCTCAATTAATTTCCCGGAAACCTTTGTTTCTAGTATCCCCCAAGGTAAAGTTTGGGCGGATACATTAACCAGTGCTGTTCTCAATTCAGAGAATCAATTAATTACGGATTTATCCACCGGAAGTGCAGCTTTATTAGTTAATTCTCCCCATTTTATTGAGCCACAGAATATAGGTGGAACAGTGGCATTTTTATCGGTCAAATGGGGGGAAAACTATTATCACTGGATGTTTGATATTATTGCTAGATTTGGTTTATTATTACGGCATTTTTTAATTGAAGAAATTGATTATTTTGTAGTAAATCGCTACCAATTAAACTATGAATATGAAACATTGCAACTATTAAATATTCCCCCAGAAAAAATTATTGAAAGTTGCAAAAATCCAGCTTTAAAAGCAGATAAAATTTTAATTCCTTCCTATTCTTATATAACTTCCAGAACACCTAAATGGGCTTGTGATTTCTTAAAAAGTTTATGTCTAAATTCTCAAGACAACCCAGGATTATTTCCTTTAGAAAGAGTTTATTTAAGTCGCAGTAACGCATCCTATCGTCAGGTATCTAATGAAGCAGAAGTCATCTTATTTTTACAGCAATTTGGGTTTACAGCTTTGAGTTTAGAAACTTTATCAGTTAGACAACAAGCCTATTATATGGCTCATACCAAAGTCATTATTTCCCCCCATGGAGCCGCGTTAACTAATTTGGTTTTTTGTTCCCCAGGAACTCAGGTGATTGAGTTTTTAATGCTAAATTGGACGCTATCTTGTTATTGGGAATTAAGTAATATTGTGGGTTGTGATTATTACTGCTTATTTTGTGAATCGGCTAATCCCAATTGCTCCCCTACGGATGGGTCTCAAAATATTAAGGTCAATTTGGATTCTCTTTTAAAATTAATGCAATGGGCTGGAGTTGTTTAGGGATGGGGTTCAATTTTCCTGCTTTTGGGAGATTTGACTAATAACCAATTAAAATAATCTGAAATAGGGTTAAAACCGTAAAAAATTATGATTAAATCTTGGATGGTCATTGGAGGAGTGGCATTTTTAGTCGCCCTAGCCAATAATATTCTATTAACTTCTGATGATATCCGATGGTTTAATCGTTTAACCCGTCCCCGTTGGTTAACCTTTGAAAGAGCAATTCCTTTAATTTGGATAATCGTTTTTATCGCCGGGGCTTGGTCAGCAATTTTAGTCTGGGAAGCCGAAACCCGGAATATCCCAAACCTGGGTATTAATGGGATTTTACCTATTAGTAGAATTAGTGATTTTGTCCTATACCCCGGTCATGTGTAAAGCCAAAAGTTTACAGGTCGGAACAATATTAGGAGGGACAGGTTTTATTTTAGGTTTGATGTTAATGGTGAGCGTTTGGCCAGTGTCTCAAACCGCAGCCTATTTACTCCTCCCGTTTGTCCTCTGGAGTCCCATTGGAACCTACACCACCTGGGCCATGATCCCCCTAAATCCCCTAGATACTTAAAAAATCATCAGCCACCCAATTGCTGCAATTACGGGTGGCTGATGAGAAATAGGGGTTAACATTCCCCCATTATTGGGTGCGCTTTTGCTCCGTTCAAGACAGAGACAAAGTACGACGTTTAGTGGTCATCCGATAGGCTTCGATGATATCGCCCATCGCCCAGTCGTTGAAGTTATCCAAGGCAATACCGCACTCGTAACCGGCGTTAACTTCCTTAGCATCCTCTTTCATCCGTTTCAGGGAGTCGAGGCCACCTTCGTGAATCACCTCATTTTTCCGGCGGACTCGGATTTTACAGTTCCGAATCACTTTACCCGAGAGCACATAACAACCAGCAATTGTATTGCGTCCGACGGGGAAGATAGCCCGGACTTCCACTTGACCCAGATGTTCCTCCACCAGTTCCGGCTCTAATAAGCCTTCCATGGCAGCTTGGACGTCATCTAAGAGGTTGTAAATGATGTTGTAGTCTCGGATATCAACTCCCGCGCGATCGGCCGCTTGGCGAGCGCCATGGGCTAAGGTGGTGTTGAATCCAAGTAAGACCGCATTACTGGCCGCGGCTAAGTCAATATCCGTTTCCGTAATTTCACCCGGGGCGGCTAACAGCAGTTGCAGTTCGACTTCTTTTTGAGGCAGTTTCTTCAGGGCTCCAACGATCGCTTCCACAGACCCTTGAACATCTCCCTTCAGGATCAAGTTCAGTTCTTTCAACTCACCCTGTTGAGCACGCGCTGAGAATTCACTCAGACTGATCCGACCCTTGATTAAACGGGTTTCCCGTTTCGTTTCTGCCCGTTTAGTGGCCAAGGCCGAGGCTTCTTTTTCATTTTCAAAGACCTCAAACTCATCACCAGCGGCGGGGACATCCCGCAGACCTAAGACCTCAACGGCAAAGGAAGGACTGGCGTTCTCCACCCGATCGCCTCGGTCATCCACCATCGCCCGGACTTTACCCAGGACGGAAACCCGCCACCACGATATCTCCCACCCGCAGAGTACCATTTTGTACCAACAGGGTAGCCACCGGGCCCCGGGACTTGTCGAGGTGAGCTTCAATAATTGTGCCTTTCGCTGCTCGGTCGGGGTTGGCATAGAGATCTTCCACCTCCGCCACCAATAGAATCATTTCTAGGAGGGTATCGAGGTTTTCTCCCCTAATCGCACTCACCGGAACCATAATCGTGTCACCGCCCCATTCCTCGGGAACCAGGGCAAATTCCGTTAGCTCCTGTTTCACCCGATCGGGTTGGGCACCTTCCTTATCAATTTTGTTGATAGCAATGATCATCGGGACTCCCGCAGCCTTGGCGTGACTGATGGCCTCAATGGTTTGGGGTTGGACACCATCATCGGCGGCCACCACCAGAATTGCCACGTCCGTAACTCGGGCACCCCGGGCACGCATGGCGGTAAAGGCTTCGTGACCCGGAGTATCCAGGAAGACCACCTGCTGGGTTTTACCCTCATGTTCCATATCGACATGATAGGCCCCGATGTGTTGGGTGATGCCTCCAGCCTCTCCCTGAGCCACTTTGGTTTCGCGGATCGCATCCAGGAGGGTAGTTTTCCCGTGATCGACGTGACCCATGATCGTAACCACCGGGGGACGCCGTTGCAGATGCTCCAGATCCTCGGCGTTGAGCATATTATCGGGCTTGATAGCACCGGATTTTAGTTTTTCGTTTTCAACTTCAACGTCGAGATCTTGACAAATTAACAGAATTGTGTTGTAGTCGAGGGTTTCAGTAATATTAACTGCAATTCCCTGGGAAAACAGGCGTTTGATAATTTCCGTTTCCGGCAAGATTAAGGCGGAAGCCAGTTCCTGAACAGTCATCGGCCCAGGTACGATCACTTTCTCCGGGCGTTCTGCCTTGGGTTTGGCCTCTGTCCGGCGCGTATTGCCGCCGCCGCCAGAACCAGAACCCCGACTGGGGGCGGGTTTTTTCGGTCTAGCCGTTGTCGCCGCCACACCCTGTCCCGGGCTGGCTTTCGGTTTGGGGGGACGGGCTAGGGAGACGCTGATCATGGCGTTGTTGGCATTTAGCAGAGACAACGCATTCAGTTCATCGTCGTCGTCCTCGTCTAAGGAGGGTTTGGCCCGTCGTTTGGCCTTGAGTTTGGCTGCCTTGGTTTTAGCGGTATCTACAACTTCTTCTTCTTCCTCCTCCCATGCTGGCCCTCGTTTTCCAGTGCGGGGGGGATTGGGCCGGGTCAGGGTAACTGCCCGTTTTGGCCGTTTGATCAAATCATCGGTGGTGGCTAAGGGTTCCTCCTCCGCGCCTTCGGTCGATTCTCCATCCTCATCAATCGCTTGAGCCGCTGGCTTACGCGATGGAGGTGGCTGCAAATCAGAAACTGGGCGAGGTCTGGGACTGCCAATTTCTTTGCGAGGCGGTCTTCGGCCTTCTGAATCTTTTTCTTTCCCTTCCGGGGCAGGTTGTTGAGATTTAGGAGTCGGTTTTTCAGGAGAGTCCGGTTTAGACTTTGACTCAACGGGTTTAGGCGTCGGTTTACTTGTCTTTAAAACGGGCTTATTTTTAGAAATGGGCGCTGGCTCCGTGCTCACACTGACACTCACGGGAACTGGCTCTGCTGGTCTAACGGGTGGGGGAGACAGAGGTGCGGGTTCCGATAGGGATGAATCAATCTGTTCAGATGTTTCTATTTCCCCGACAGAAGACCCCATGGTCATCTCCTTGGTTTCTGGGGCAACCTTCTCGGCCGTTATCGGGGAAGATTCCGTTTCCGCTTGAGCCGGAGTAGTTGCTTTTGATAATACAGGTCGATTTAACGTGGGTTTCACAGGCGCTTTTGAAGAAACAAGTGATTTTGGTGGGGTAGCAACGGAAGCTGATCCGGAGGAACTCGCCTCATCGTAGGGGGGGGAGGAATCGAAGCTCGGCCGAATTTTGGGCTTCTGGATCTCTAAAATTTCTTGCCTTTTTTTGTCGCTAGGTGCCGTCGCCGACAATTTCCCATTGGGTTGCGATCCCGGTGCTTTTGCTTCAAGCTGACCCGGGTTTCGGATGAGTGGCGACGTATTTTTCAATGCGTTCTTTATCTGATTCTGAAATCGTGCTACTGTGGCTTTTAACCGAAATATTGAGCCGTTCGCACACCGCTAAGATGTCCTTGTTATCCAAATTAAGTTCCCGTGATAGTTCGTAAATTCTGACTTTGGCGTTGTTCATCCACTGACCCCTCTTCTTACCTACCCATGGTTTGATGTTTACATAGTTCGATTTACTCTTACAACAGTAACCCGCACGTTTTAAATAACGATATCATCTGCCCTGGTTATTTAAGTGTCAAGGATGCAGATGTAAGGTCTGCTTTGACAGTTCTTAATTTTATTTTAATTTTTGGTGAAATTAAATTCCTCAAATCTTCAGTCTTGTCCTTATCAAGTTAGCAGATATTAACCGGATGGTGAAGAATAATCAATTAAGTTACTCAGTCTACTTCATTTTGCTTCAACTTAGACCTCCTCGTCCTCTATCTGGGGAGTAGGGTTGCTAACCGAATTAAAATATATAATTGATAAACTCTAAACCTTCGGCTACCTGGCAATTGTTCCCACCCCTCCCTCGTTCCTAGGACATGGGGATCAATTTCAGGTTAGTCCAAACGTTGCCATAGGCCTTGATAAACTTCCTCTGACACCGATATTCGGAGTGCGTGTCCCAGTCGATTTTTTTTCTGAGCCACCTTCAAACAATCTGGGTTAGGGCAAAGATAGGCCGAACGACCCATGCCTTGATCCAATTGTACCCGATGTGATGGATGGAGCCTGACAAATCGCCAGAAGCTTTCTTTTTCTCCCAATTGGCGACAAGCCACACAACGACGCTGATTTTTCATAGGTTCACAGTTAGCAGTTAGCAGTTCACAGTTAGCAGTTAGCAGTCAGCAGTTAGCATTTTACTACTCCCCCTGCCCCCCTGCTCCCCCTGCTCCCCTGCCCCCCTGCTCCCCTACTCCCCCTGCTCCCCTACTCCCCCTGCTCCCCCTGCCCCCCTACTCCCCCTGCTCCCCTGCTCCCCTCCTCCTCCTACTCCTCCTCCCCAAATTCATCATAATTGCGATCGTTGATCGCCTCCTGACGTTCAAATTCTTCGGCAATTTTTTGGTCTTCGGCGGCGGCATCATATTTAGCCGTATCCTTAATATCAATTTTCCATCCCGTCAACCGAGCAGCGAGACGAACATTTTGCCCCTCCTTACCAATAGCCAAACTTAACTGATCTTCAGGAACCAGAATATGGGCGCGACGTTCTTCAGGATTGACTAAACGCACCTCATCAACTTTGGCTGGACTCAGGGCATTGGCAATATAGGTGGCTGGGTCAGGAGACCAGCGAATCACGTCGATTTTCTCGCCCCGCAGTTCGTTGACCACCACTTGAATCCGTGACCCCCTAGCCCCAATACAGGCCCCCACGGGATCAACATCTCGATCCAAGGTATCTACTGCTATTTTAGTCCGGGGCCCCACATGACGGGAGGGGGGATTGGCTTCCCGGGCTACGGCCACAATTCGCACCACTTCATCCTCAATTTCTGGGACTTCATTGGCAAAGAGATATACGACTAACCCGGCGTCAGCCCTGGATACTAATAACTGGGGCCCCCGTTGGGAACCTTGGGAGACTTTTTTCAAATAGACCCGGAAGGTGGCATTGGCGCGGTAGTTATCATTGGGTAGTTGTTCCCGTTTCGAGAGTTCCGCTTCTACACTGGTGCGACCGAAACCACTGGCCACTTCCATAATCACCGACTGGCGTTCAAATCGCAGGACTTTGGCTTGCAGCACAGTCCCTTCAAGTTCTTTGAACTCCTCCTGGATCATTTTGCGCTGCTTATCCCGCAGTTTTTGAGCTAAAACCTGTTTAGTTTGGATCGCCGCCATCCGGCCAAATTCCCCTTGATCCGGGGTGACATCTAGGGTGACGGTATCCCCTAATTGGGCTTCGGGGGCGACTTCTCGCACGTCTTTTAGGGCAATTTGATGATCTTGGTTGCTAACTTGTTCAACAATTGTGAGGTTTTTGGCTAAGACTCGAAATCCTTCTTCATCGACATCGAGTTCGACATCAAAATTATCAAAATAATCTTCACTAAATTGGGTCTGAATTTCGATGGTACGACGATACCGTTCATAACCTTTTAATAGGGCTTCTCGTAGGGCTTCTTCTACCGCCTGTTTGGGTAAATTCCGCTCTTGAGAAATACCATTAATCATATCTTGCAAACCGGGCAAACTCACCATTGACATGGTTTTTATCCTCTAAACTTTAATTTTTGTTGATCACACAGATGAATTTTTCAAAGGAAAATTGGAGAAGCACACCGCCGGGGGTAAAACCTTTACTCCTCCACACTTTCATCAAATAACACTTCCGTAATTAATTCCCGGGGAATAGCCAGTTGTCGTCCTTTTTGGCTTAAATAAACCGCCTTTTCATCCCGACTCACCAGTGTTCCCCGTTGTTGAGAATGACCTTTGTAGGGTTCTGATGTTTTAACAATAATGGAAAATCCTTTGAATGAAACAAATTCTCGATCGCTGGTTAAAGATTCCGAAATTCCGGGGCTGGAAATCTCCAACACATAGGCATCGGGAATAATATTGCTGGTCTCCAATTCTTCATCCAAGGCCCGACTCATCCGTTCACAATCTTCCAATCCGATATCCTGACTGGGGTTGCGGATATTTACACGCAGCACAGGAGGTTTCTGATTGGTGTAAAAGGTTGCCCCCACCACTTCCAGTCCCAATGTTTGGGCGATGGGGGTGGCGATGTCGAGAATTTTGGGGATCAGAGGATGAGCCATAGTTGACGTGAATGCTAGAGTCTACAGGGGTTATGAGCTTAACTGCCATTAAAAAAGTGGGTCAATCCCACTCCAGATCGTGAAACAGTGTCTTCTCACCAAGCCAAAGACGAACCCAAAGGGCTCGTCTCTTTCTTTAGTTTAGCTTACAGCGAAAGCAATTGCTAGATATCGGGTTTTGAGTTTGGATCTGGGGTTAAGGGTCGAGATCGTTTATTGGGTTTCTTTGAGTTGTCTTTGCTCCTTTAATTTGGCAAGAACTTGTTCAAAGTTAGATTCATCCACTTGCTGAATATAGTTGATTTTAAATTCTTCTAAAAAGTCAATTAATAGGGTTTTGATTTCCTCTAATCCCTGTTCTTTTTGTAATTCTTCTCCTAAAAGTTTATTAAAGTTTTTCACCAATTGATTTGATAATTTTGTTCCCACGGGATCACTCATGGCTTTAGTCAAGGTTTGATAGGCTTCTTGGGGCGCCTCCGTGGCTAATTTAGAAAGTTCTGCAATAATTCTTTCTTGAATCTGTTGGGGAATTTGTTGTAACCCTGGAATGGTTTTAAATTGTTGAATTATGGGAGATTGTTCGATAACTTGTTCTATATTATAGCGTAATAATGCTTCAATATCAAGTTCTAAATTGGGAATAACTTTATAAACAATTACCTGAATTAAATGATTGGCGATCGCTTCTATTTCATTGACGTTATTAATGTCTAAATAGGGTTTATTTTGATTCATAAACAGTTGTTTAAAAATATCGCCTCTCCTAATTTCTCCTTGAATCTGTTGAATTACTTCAATCACCACAAATTCGGTTAATTCCCGAGCAATTGCAGCGACAAATCCCCGGGTAACTTGAATTCTAATCGGTTCCAAACTAATAAAATGTACCTGATTTAAACGAATTGTTACTGGAATAATTCGCAATAATCTAAAAATAGGTAAAAACAAAAACACATCATACCACCGCCATAACATCGCATCAAACCAGGTTACTTTCGGATAACGACGACTAATCAAATAAGTTCGGGCTAAAAATTCTAAAATGAAAATAATAGAAAAGGGTAAATCAACTTTCCAAAATGTGCGGGTAAATTTTCCGTTTTCTGAGAGACTCCGATAATAGTTTGTCGCCACTAAGGGTCTAATATTTTTCTCAAACCATTTCATCTGTTGATCATAACCGTTTTGTCTAAGATAAGATGAAGACCAAAATATATCAAAAGATTGTTTGGCGGAATTATTGGGATTTTTGATATGCTCTCGCATCCGATTTTTGATCCGTTCTAAAGTCCCACTTTTATCAGCAATAGCAAAGGGATTTTCATTGATAATTTCCTCACTTTGATTGCGTAATTCTGCTAATATTTGATCAACTTGCTCGGAATTTAAGCTGGTTTCCACTACCGTTGATTTTAATTGTTCAATGGTATCTAAATATTTTTCTGTGGTTTGATGGGGTTGAATACCTTTGATCGGATCATAAACTTGAGTCAAAACCGGAATATATTTAAAATAGTAATCTCGCACATCCGTATAACTCAGGTCGAATAAAACCAACCCGTAGTTCAGCGTCGCGACCATGGCCATTAACTGTTCAAACCAGGGGATATTTTGATTTTTTTTAACAGAAACAGGGTTTTTCACAATCAGATATTAAAAAATAAAAAAACAACAAAAAATATTAATAAGTCCCCTTATTGTTGAGCTAAAGCCCAAAGATAGGAGGGCTAAAGCCCAACAACGATTTTTTTTAATGATGTCCACATACTTACATTTGTAGGTATTATAGAGTATTAAAATCCGCCCTAGCCTTTAACATTTAATACAGTTCACCGATTCCATCTATGTCCAATACTTTAGCCACTCCTCAAATTAGTGTAATCATTCCAGCATACAACTGCGATCGCTATGTTGATCAAGCCGTCGAAAGTATTCTTAATCAAACATATCCTGCTGACGAAATTATTATTATTGATGATGGTTCCCAAGACAATACCCGTCAAGTCTTACAACCCTATTCTGACCATATTCACTATGTTTATCAAGAAAATCAAGGGGTTTCTGTCGCCCGAAATCATGGGTTAAATTTAGCGCGGGGGGAATTTATTGTGTTTCTGGATGCGGATGATATCTTTCTTCCCGACAAATTAGCAGCCCAACTCGCGGTTTTTCAAGCCCAACCCCACCTGGGACTGGTTCAAAGTGGATGGCGTCGCGTTACCCACACGGTCGAAACCCTCATGGATGCGACACCTTGGGACTATGTTCCCGAATTAAACTTAGAAAATTGGTTACGTTGGAAACCCTTGGGAACCATGGGAAACCTTAATGTTTCGTCGAGAATGGTTATTAAAAATAAATGGGTTTGAACCCGGGTTAGCCCACGCGGAAGATGTCGATTTAATCTTAAGAATGGTATTATTAGGCTGCGAATCTGCATGGCTACGTCAATCAACGGTTTGTTACCGTCAACATGACCGAAATACCATGCGGGATGGAATTTCCCAAGCGAAATCAATTAATTATGTTTTGGATAAATTCTTCAATCTTCCCAATATTCCCTTAGAAATTCGGTTAATCGAAAATTGGGTACGTTACAGTACCTTAGTTTGGAGTTCCTGGTATTTATATTATACAGGTTTTCCCGTTGAAATGGCAGAATATTTGCAAAAATCTTGGCAATATACGCCATTTTTGTTGGTGGAAACCCTGACAAATTGGACAGAAAGTTTTGCGCATTATTCTGATAGTTTAGGACAGTCTTTAGAGGTGAATCAACTTTGTAATTCACCCGAATGGCAAAATTTAACCGATTGGGTTTTAGAACAAACGATAGAAAAAAGTTCTCAACCTTTAGAAGCGATAATCAATTTACTGTAATTTCTGCCAATTCCAGTAAACTCAGTAAATTATTGAGATTAATTCGCATATTCAACTTGATTAAATCCATAGCCTGATTTTCTATTTCATCCTCGATTATCTCTCCAATTAAATAGTAATATTCTAAATCACAAATATTACTAATAATTCGATAACAAGGGATAATATAATTTGGTGTAAATAACTCAATAACTTTCGTTCCAGGTTGACAGAAAACCAGATGGGATAAGCCTGCACCATGGGGTGCTAAAACCACCGATGCACTCGCCATTAATTCAGCTTGTTCAGCAATTGTTAAAGCTTCTAATACAACCTTCTCAAAGTTCAAAGGTTTTAAACTTTGTAATAACTGATCTTCATTCAGAATATGGCGATGGGTTGCTTGTCCTCGACTAATATAAAGCCGACGATGGGCTGGAACTTTATAAACCTCTTGAGAAACTAACTGTTGCTTTAAAAATTGGCAAATCCAAGGAGACGCTATATGGTCAATATTAGGTGCAGGAACAATAATTTTTTGGGCTTGAATATGATGGTGAAAACGACTCTCAATAATTTTTGATTCGGGAATATTTAGTATTTCTAGGGTTTGCTTTTGGAAAGATAAATTACAACTATTGACAACAAAATAATCAATACTATCTAAAGAAATACCACTTTTTTGAATTAAATGAATCCCGGGTAATAGTTCATACATCCAATGGTAAAAACCCTCTGCACATTGAGTTGATAAAAAGGCAACTGTCCCCTCGATTTTATAGACAGGGGGTAATTTATTGGAGGATAAAACTAATTCAGCACATCCTGTAGACATATCAGTTAATAGCTCGTTTTGTGCCGTGATAATTGCAGTTACAACCGCACTTCCCCAAACTCTGCCATTGTCTAAGGTAACGACAAAAGCATTTCGATTCTCTATTTGATTAAAACTCATCAATAAATGATCTTTAGCAAGGGTTGGGGAATGTTTTAAAGAAACTTGGCTACTGGGATAAACCGAAATATAAGTAACATGAGAACTTGACTCTGATGTGATTAATTGTTCGGCATTAATAACACAATATTTTTCTATAATTGACTGGGGCAAAACTCGATAATTATAACAAGATAATGCCGCTTCAGTTTTTCCTTGTTGTTGTAAAATTTTAGCAATGTTATCATAGGATTGAAATAAATCCGACTTAATTTTTAAGGATTCCATCAGGTTAAACATTGCCTGATCCAAGTCTTGTTTTTTTAGGAAAACTTCTCCTAATTCAGCATAATATTTAGCTTCCTTAAAATTCAGATTAATAGCATTTTGATAGAATAATATAGCATCATCTAATTGATCTAAATTGTGATAAATACGGGCTAAATCATAATGTAAAATATCGGCTTTAGGTGCGATTTCTAATAATTTCTGGCAAACTAAAATTGCAATTTCAGTTTGCTGCTGTTCCAGTAAGGTTTTGATTAACTCCTCTAGTAACCAAAGATGATTAGGATTAATATTAATTGCTGTTTGATAGGATGCGATCGCTGATTCCCATTGACTTTGAGATTTATATAAATTGCCTAGATTGTAATGTATAATATCCGCTTTGGGATCAAATTTTAGATATTCCTGATAAACAGAAATAGCAGTTTCAATTTCTTGCTGTTCAATTAATATTTCTGCTAATTTCTCTAATAACCAAAGATGGTTGGAATTGAGTTCAACTGCTTTACAATAAACCTTAATTGCTTGATTCCATTGTTTTTGATCGGTTAAAACTTTTCCCAGTGGAGGATATAACCAATCCGTATTCGGTTCAAATTCAATCGCTTGATAATATTCTATTAAAGCCTGCTCAAATTCCTGGGTTTCACATAAAGCATTTCCCAAGGTAAAATGTAACCAAAAACTATCGGGATTAATCTCCAGGGCTTGACGATACCAATTAATCGCTTCTGCGGGTTTTCCGGTCTTAGAACAAATTTCTCCTAACTTATAATAGGAACCAAAAAACTTAGGATTTAGAGCGATTCCTTGATAATAAGCAACGGTGGCTTCTTGCCATTTTTCTTGCTCAGAGAAAGCATTTCCTAGTTGATGATATGTCCAAGAAAAATCCGGGCTGAGTTCAATGGCTTTTTGATAATTGGCGATCGCTTGTTCATAATTTTTTTGTTGAACCAAAGCATCGGCTAAACTTTGATAAAATAAATTATTCTGGGGATTCAAAATAATCGCTTGATTATAGGCGGCGATCGCTTCTTCCCACTGTTGTTTCCGACTTAATGCTTCCCCTAACCAATAATAAGATTGAGGCAAATTTGGGTAAACTTCTACCCCTTTTCTATACAATTCAAGAGCTTGATCTAATTTACCTTTTTCAATTAAAGTTTTCCCAAAATCAATATAATCTTGAGCAGGAACACATTGAGGTTCTAAAATCAAGGCTTCATACCAAGCATTTGTGGCTTCTTCCGGTTGATTCAGATTAATTAAAACTGTGTATAAACTCTGATAAATTCTGGCTTGATTCGGTTTAAAATGTAGGGCAGTTTGATAGGATTGTAGGGCATCCTGCCATTGTTGTTGTTGAACATAAACCGTTCCTAAATTAGCATGAACTTCCGCCCAATCGGGTTTTAAATCTAGGGCTTTTGTATACCAAGATTTAGCATCATCAAGTTTCCCCTGTAATTGTTTTGCTAACCCCAGGGTACTGTAGGCTAAAGCAAAATTGGGTTGCAATTTTAAGATTTGTTGACAAACTGCGATCGCTTCTTCATATTGTTTTTGAGCCAGATAAAAAGAAACTTGTTGATATAGAATGATCACAGAATTGTTTGCCGTTTCAGATTGTTGCATGATTTTTTCCCGATAGAAGATCCCAAAGATTAAGCAGGTTTCTGTAATTCCCGCTAATTTCAGTAATTGGATGAACTCCTCAAGATTAATTGGCATATTTTGTTGTCCCAAATGAGTTAAATTTTCTGCTGTTTTTTCGCTTCCAATTTCCCCTATTAAATAGTAATGTTCTAAATTACAAATATTACTAATCACTTGATAATAATTGGGGACATAACCTGGAGTAAATAACTCAATAACTTTGGTTCCGGGTTGACAAAAAACAATATTAGATAAGCCAGCACCATGAGGTGCAATAACAACGGATGCGGTCGCCATTAATTCTACTTGTTTTGAGAAAGTTAAATGTTCTAAAATAACCCGTTCAAAGCCGAAACTGTCTAACTGTTTTAATAACTTATCTTGGTTAACTATATGACGATAACTAGCTTTTTCTCGACTGATATAAATACGGCGGTAGGGAGAAATATCATTGACTTCTGGGGAAAAGAATGCTTCTCTTAAAAAATGACAAATCCATTTAGCCGTTGTTATATTGTGAGAAAAATTAGGTGCAGGAGCAATAACTTTTTTAGCTTGAATGTGAGGTTGATAACGACTCTCAATAATTTTTGATTCTGGAATACCTAATTTTTGTAACGTTTGCTTTTGGAAAGGCAAATGATAACTATTGAAAACGAAATAATCGATACTGTCTAAAGAGATACCGCTTTGCTGAATTAAATGAATTCCAGGTAGTACATCATACATCCAATGGTAAAAACCTTCTCCCCATTGAACTGATAAAAAAGCAACCGTTTCCATCAATTTTATGTACAGGTGGTAATTTATTCGAGGATAAAACCAGTTCAGCACATCCTGTAGAAATATCCGTCAGTAATTCGTTTTGTGCTGTCATAATTGCACTTGTAGCTGCATCTCCCCAGACTCTCCCATTGTCTAACGTCACCACAAACGCATTTCGAGTTTCTGCTTGACTAAAGATCATCCCTGGATGAAATTGAGAAATCGTTTGAGAGGGTTTCAGAGAGATTTGACCACTGGGATAAACTGGAATATAGGTGACATTAGAACTAAAATCTGATGTGATCAATTTTTCGGGATTAACAAAACAATATTGCTCTAAAATTGATAAGGGCAATTCTTTGTTATTATAACATTTTAAGGCTTCTTCTATTTTTCCTTGCTGTTGTAGAATTTCAGCAATACTTTCATAGGCTGAAAATAGATAGGGCTTGATTTTTAAAGCATCTATCAAGTAGGACATTGCCAGATCTAGTTCTTGTTTTTTTAACCATGTTTCTCCTAATCCAGCATAATATTCAGCCGTTTTCGGATTAATATTAATTGCGGTTTGATAGGATGCGATCGCTGATTCCCATTGACTTTGAGATTTATATAAATTGCCTAAATTGTAATGTACAATATCCGCTTTAGGATCGGTTTTTAGGCGTTCCTGATAAACGTCAATTGCGATCTTAACTTCCTGCTGTTGAATTAAGGTTTCTGCTAATTGATCTAAGAGCCAAAGATTATTAGAATTCAATTCAACCGCTTTACAATAAACTTTAATAGCTTGTTCCCACTGTTTTTGAGCAATCAAGACTTTTCCCAGTGGAGGATATAACCAATCCGTATTCGGTTCAAATTCAATCGCTTGATAATATTCTATTAAAGCTTGCTCAAATTCCTGGGTTTCACATAAAGCATTTCCCAAGGTAAAATGTAACCAAAAACTATCGGGATTAATCTCCAGGGCTTGACGATACCAATTAATCGCTTCTGCGGGTTTTCCGGTCTTAGAACAAATTTCTCCTAACTTATAATAGGAACCAAAAAACTTAGGATTTAGAGCGATTCCTTGATAATAAGCAACGGTGGCTTCTTGCCATTTTTCTTGCTCAGAGAAAGCATTTCCTAGTTGATGATATGTCCAAGAAAAATCCGGGCTGAGTTCAATGGCTTTTTGATAATTGGCGATCGCTTGTTCATAATTCTTTTGTTGAACTAAAGCATCGGCTAAACTTTGATAAAATAAATTATTCTGGGGATTCAAAATAATCGCTTGATTATAGGCGGCGATCGCTTCTTCCCACTGTTGTTTCCGACTTAATGCTTCCCCTAACCAATAATAAGATTGAGGCAAACTCGGGTAAACTTCTACCCCTTTTCTATACAATTCAAGAGCTTGATCTAATTTACCTTTCTCAATTAAAGTTTTCCCAAAGTCCATATACTCTTGAGGGACAACAGACTGAGGTTCTAAAAGTAAGGCTTGATACCAAGCATTTGTGGCTTCTTCCGGTTGATTCAGATTAATTAAAACTGTGTATAAACTCTGATAAACTCTGGCTTGATTCGGTTTAAAATGTAGGGCGGTTTGATAGGATTGTAGGGCATCCCGCCATTGTTGTTGTTGAACATAAACCGTTCCTAAATTAGCATGAACTTCCGCCCAATCGGGTTTTAAATCTAGGGCTTTTGTATACCAAAATTTGGCTTCATCAAGTTTCCCCTGCAATTGTTTAGCTAACCCCAGGGTACTGTAGGCTGGGAGAAAGCGCGGTTGCAATTTTAACGCCTGTTGACACACAGCAACTGCTTCATCAAACTGCTGTTGAGCAATATGGCGGTTTGCATCTTCATGTAAATCAAGGACAGTTTTCTCTGGAGTGTCAGACAATGGCATGATCAACCGCAAAAATAGGACAGCTTTTAATATAGACGTTGAATTGATGGAAATAGTTTATCACTTTTGATTTCTGAGGGAGCAGGGGGCCGGGGGGCAGGGGAGGCCGGGGGAGCCGGGGGAGGCGGGGGAGCCGGGGAGGCAGGGGGAGGCAGGGGGAGGCGGGGAGGCAGGGGAGGCAGGGGGAGGCAGGGGAGGCAGGGGAGGCAGGGGAGGCAGGGGGAGGCAGGGGAGGCAGGGGGAGCAGGGGAGGCAGGGGAGGCAGGGGAGGCAGGGGAGGCAGGGGAGGCAGGGGAGGCAGGGGGAGCAGGGGAGGCAGGGGAGGCAGGGGAGGCAGGGGAGGCAGGGGAGGCAGGGGGAGCAGGGGAGGCAGGGGGAGTGGGGGAGGTAAACTTTTGCTATTACCCATTACCCATTACCCATTACCCATTACCCATTACCCATTACCCATTACCCATTACCCATTACCCATTACCCATTACCCATTACCCATTACCCATTACCCATTCGTAATTCGTAATTCCCTGTTCCCTATTATTAAGAAATATTACGGGAAATTTATTAAAAAATGTTGCAAATTGTTGATCGACTTGCTAGATTGTGCGAAGAGGGTCTTTCCATGAACGCTCGTATTGAGGAGACAGGTGAGCCATGCTTGAAATCAATATTGCTCTGTTAACCAGGAATTAAGGAAAAAGGATAGCCTGGTCTGTTGTCTAATCATGACCCATTAGTAATCTCTACAATCATGACACCAAATTTTTAGCATTTACAGGTTTTTTACACACGCTGCATAGAGGAATATCGGTGCTCCGAACAGGATGTCAGGGTCGCTTGGGATGAAAAAATCCCGACTCAAATGGGTGGGAGAAGCCCGCCCCGTCGCACCGAATTCCTCCTCAACAGGAGGTTTTTGCAATGAACATTCAAGGAAAAACAGCCCTAATTACTGGGGCTTCTCGTGGAATTGGCCGGGCAATTGCCTTAGAATTTGCCAAAAATGGGGTTAAACGTCTGATTCTGGTGGCACGCGATCGCCAACGACTGGCAGAATTAGCCACACAAATAGAGCCGATGGGCGTGGAGGTGATTACCTTAGCCCTGGACTTAACCCAATCGGTTTCAAGTTCATATTGCGATCGCCCAGGCTTGGCGTTCTCACGGGCCAATTGAAATTCTGATTAATTGTGCAGGTGTTGCCCACCAAAAGCCGTTTTTAGAATCCAAACTCCCAGATGTTCAGGAGGAAATCTCCTTGAATTTAATCGGGTTGTATACCATTACTCACGTTATCGCTCGACGCATGGCCACCCGCCAAGCGGGAACCATTATTAATGTGTCGAGTTTGATGGGCAAAATTGCCGCCCCTACGATGTCCACCTATTCGGCGACTAAATTCGCGATTTTGGGGTTTACAGAAGCCCTCCGCCAAGAATTAGCCCCCTACAATATTCGGGTGATGGCTCTATTGCCCACCTTAACGGACACGGATATGACCCGGGACTTAAAATTATTCCGTTGGGTCGTCCCCATGACCCCCGAACAAGTCGCTAAGGTGTTAGTGGCTGGGATCAATAAAGATGCCTCGGAAATTTTGGTTGGATGGCAAAGCCATTTAGCCGTTTGGTGTAACCGTTTTGCCCCTTGGTTGATGGAGAAGATTATGATGTTTGCTTCTCCAGTGACCCACAAAATCCGTAAGTCCTATCCTGTTTTCAACAAAGCTAACGCAACATTGCATTAGTTTGAGTTAATGGTTGACCCTCAACCCTTGACCTTTAACTAATTCCCCGTAGAGACGTGCCATGGCGCGTCTCTACATTGAATTAATAGCACAGACACTTTAACTGATGACTGATAACTGATGACTGATAACTGATTAAGGTAAGATTAGGCGATAGGCTGTTCAGGAATTTCCCCAAAATTATGAAGTTTCCTGCCTTGAACTTTGGAGATTAAAATTTTATGCCCAGATCACAACGTAACGATAACTTTATTGATAAAACCTTTACGGTTATGGCAGATATGATTCTGAAGGTGCTGCCTACCAATAAAAAAGCCAAGGAAGCATTTGCCTATTATCGGGATGGAATGTCGGCCCAGGCGGACGGAGAATATGCAGAGGCTTTAGAAAATTACCAGGAAGCCTTAACTCTGGAAGAAGATCCCTATGATCGAAGTTTTGTTCTTTATAATATGGGCTTAATTCATGCCAGCAATGGCGAACATGAGGAAGCATTAGAATATTATCAACAAGCGATCGAGTTAAATCCCCGAATGCCCCAGGCTTTGAATAATATTGCGGTAATTTACCATTATCAGGGGGAAAAAGCTAAGGAAGCCGGAGATGAAGACACGGCAGAACAGGAATTTAAGCAAGCGGCGGAATATTGGGTTAGGGCGATTCGTTTGGCCCCGAATAACTATATTGAAGCTCAGAACTGGCTGAAAGTTACCGGAAGAAGCAAAATCGATATCTATTTTTAACTAAACTTTTCAATCAATCACTGGTTTGCCAACCTACCTTAAGCTGGATTTAACATGACTATTGATCGTGAACAAGTCTCTAAAGTTGCTTTTCTGGCTCGACTGGAGCTAACACCCCAGGAGGAAGAACAATTTACGACCCAACTGGGTGAAATTTTAGATTATTTTGAGCAATTAAACGAACTCGATACATCCCAGGTGGCTCCCATGACCCGGGCTATTGAGTTGAGTAATATTACTCGACCTGATCATTTAGAATCCTATCCCCAGAGAGATGATATTCTGGCGAACGCCCCGGAAACAGGAAGGAGACTATTTCAAAGTCCCCAGAATTATCTCGGAGGAGTAACTATCCGCCCCAACTGCCTGAATTGAATTCTTTTTCCACCCATTCCCCATTACCCATTCCCCATTACCCATTCCCCAAAACCCAAAACCCAAAACCCATTACCCATTACCCATTACCCATTCCCTGCTACATCAAAAATAAAAACCCTCCTTATGGAATGGGAGTTTAAGCCCTGTTTTTGCTAATCAGAAACGGGGTTTCTGGTTTTTGGACAAATTTTTTTTAAATTTAGGGGGTGGGGGAGTTGCTCAACGAAAGATTTACCTCTATAATTTGAACAGACGTAAAGAAAGATTAACTGCACTCATAAAATTTCTCAGATTCTGCTATAGCAGATGAGAGACGCTTAACATGAGTCCTAATCCCTTTACGACTTGTAATTATATATTCGGAGATTTTGTCCATGACTATTGCAGTCGAAAGACCGCAGGTTGAGAGAGGCACCTTTGATGTCCTCGACGACTGGCTCAAACGTGATCGCTTCGTCTTCGTGGGTTGGTCAGGAGTTCTGCTGTTCCCCTGTGCTTATCTGGCCCTCGGTGGCTGGTTAACCGGAACAACCTTTGTGACTTCCTGGTATACCCACGGTTTAGCAAGCTCTTATTTAGAAGGCTGTAACTTTATTACCGCCGCCGTCAGTAGCCCCGCTAACAGCTTGGGACATTCCCTGCTGTTCCTCTGGGGGCCTGAAGCTCAGTGGGATTTCACCCGTTGGTGTCAACTGGGCGGTTTATGGGCTTTTATTGCTCTGCACGGTGCTTTCGCCCTGATCGGCTTTTGTCTGCGTCAGTTGGAAATTGCCCGTTTAGTCGGTATTCGTCCCTATAACGCGATCGCCTTTACTGGCCCGATTGCGGTGTTCGTCAGTGTCTTTCTGATGTACCCCTTGGGTCAATCTAGTTGGTTCTTTGGCCCTAGCTTTGGGGTAGCTGGAATTTTCCGGTTTATTCTGTTCCTGCAAGGCTTCCATAACTGGACGCTGAACCCCTTCCACATGATGGGAGTGGCTGGAATCCTGGGTGGTGCGCTGTTGTGCGCTATTCACGGAGCGACGGTGGAAAATACTCTGTTTGAAGATGGGGATACGGCCAATACATTCCGGGCTTTTGAACCAACTCAAGCTGAAGAAACCTATTCGATGGTGACCGCCAACCGTTTTTGGTCACAAATTTTCGGGATTGCTTTTTCTAACAAACGTTGGTTACACTTCTTCATGTTATTCGTGCCCGTCACGGGTCTGTGGATGAGTTCCATCGGCATTGTTGGTTTAGCTCTGAACCTACGGGCTTATGATTTCGTTTCCCAAGAGTTACGGGCGGCGGAAGATCCTGAATTTGAAACGTTCTATACTAAGAACATTCTGTTAAATGAAGGTCTGCGGGCTTGGATGGCTCCTGCTGATCAACCCCACGAAAACTTCATTTTCCCTGAAGAAGTGCTACCTCGCGGTAATGCTCTGTAATTAGAGATTCTAATTATTCAGGAAAGTCTTAAAAACATCTGATTAATTCTAAAATCTCCTACAAGTTTTGTAGGGGATTTTGTTTTTTTTTGATGATTAATGGTTTAAGAAAGCCCTGAAGGGCTTACTACAATTGGGGTTAAGAAAGCCCTGAAGGGCTTACTACGATTGGAGTTTGGCTCGGATATCTTCAATTCGTTTCCGATTTACTCCTAGATCGGATTCCCCTAAACGAGAGGCAGAACGCACTTGAATTGAACTATTTTCTTGATCCAAATAAAATTCTACATCATCAACAAACCCCATTAAATCCGAGGTAAATTCGGCATAAATATAATTAGTTTCATCCGTAATAATTTTAGTGTTTTCAGTATTTTTCAGCAGTTTTTTAAGCTGTTCAAAAGCTGTTTCGGGAGAATCTTGATAGGTGAAAGGTGCAATTTGATGTTCGGCATCTAGGCTTTGACTGGAAACACAATTGGGGGAAGTTGGACAGGGGGCAAATTGTCCTTGTTTAATGCCGAGATTTGCGGGGCGATTGCCGGAAAATGAAAATATACTGGCTATGATTGGAGGTACAGAAGTGGTATTAGCCAAAGCTGAGGGCACTAATCCTAACAAGCTGCTAACAAATATAATCACCGTTAACAATATAGAAAAACCGGGAAGTTGACCAATAGACAGGACTGATTTTTTCATGGTAAATATTAAGAACTTCATCTATTTTAAACCGGATTTAACCAATTAAATTCTTTCGATGGGTTCAAACATTGGGCAGTAACCATCGGAAGTTACTTTGAAGCCATAGAGGGCGGAGGATTGATTCCAACAGCGTTGTCCGCGATAGTATTGGCAGTTTCCACAACAGTCAAGATCCCTGGGAATGGGGCGATCGCTACCTTGACTTAGGAATTCCCGTTGGGAAATCCCCCGCAAAACTAATTCTTCCCCTTGCCATCGGGCCTCTACTAACCCCGTATCGGCAAAACCTAACCAACGGGGATCGGTGGTTAACCCTGGGGGTAAGGTAATGTGAATTTGAGTTTCAAACTCGGCAATTTCCCCTTCATACTCAATTTCAGCCAGGGGAGGCTGGATAAAGGTTTCCCCAATGGGTAACTCGACGAGGGTTTCCGGGGTTGGGGGTATGGAGTTGATAGCGGTTTCTGAGTTCTTCTAAATTGGTCAGATCCCCTAAATAGGCGGGTGATCCGTGGATAAAAATAATATGTTGGGGTCGGAGGTTATGAATTAGTTGGGTTGTCCCGGGGCCATCACAATGTTCTGAGATGAAATAGGTTTCAACCTTGGGTGCACGGGGACTAAAACCCGTTTCTTCCGATTCGGGGGTCAGAATAATATCGAGGTTTTGACCGGGTTTTTGGCGCAAAAATAACATCCAAGGCAGGATGGAATCGGCCCAATAGGAATTCCAATCGGCAGATTCGTCGGTGAGAACAATACAGGGGGTTTGACCGAGTTGGGCGCGGTGTTCTGGGGTGAGTCGTCGGACTCTGGGGCGAATGCGGTCATCCCAAAATAGGGGCTGATGTTGGGCAAAATTCTGAACGCTGGTGGGGAAATGGGGCAGGAGTTGCAGGTAAATATCGCAGCCGGTGGCGACACTGGCATCTACCCAAATATCGAGATCTCGCCCGGTAAAATAATGGTGACTGCGAAGCAACATTAACAGTTCTTGTCCTAAGCCCAAAGTTGGTGTCGGGAGGAGCAGGCAATATTGGGCTTCTATCCCTCGATATAAGCGTTCTACGAGTTGGTTTTCCAGTAGACGACGATGGGGATGGCGGGCGGTTCCATAACTGCCTTCTAGGATTAAAACATCGGGTTTGAGTCCGCGTAATTCTCCCAGGGGTAAGCCTTCGACGAGGCGAGAATTGGAGAGAAAAAAATCTCCGGTGTAAATTAGTTTATAGTTGCGTTCGGGTGTTATATAGTTGAGCAAAATTACCGCCGCCCCGGGTAAATGACCCGCCGGAAATAGGGTGATACTAAGTCCGGGTCGGAGTTGGATGGGAGAATCCCAGGGTAGGGGTTGACAAAGGGGGATATGGGGATCGGGTTTCCCAGTCTGGCCAGTTTAGGGGTAACAGTTGGGTTGTTACCTGACTCCCATAGATGGGAATTTCAGGATAAGCCTGATGGAAGGCGAGTAAACCTTGAGCATGATCCGCATGGGCGTGGGAACATAGAACTAAGTCGGCTGGAGGTTGATCTGAGGATGTTAATAGGGGTGAAATGTCCTGAATACCACAATCTAGTAAGATGCGATGAGATCCTATCCGCACTAACAGACATACACCTTCCCCTGCATGGCCAACACTATAGGCTAAACATTCCGGGTCAATCACAGGAGTTCATCAAGCAGGATAATTTAGTTTAAATTTTAGAATTACTGGGGATTTTTGCTAAAAAATGTTAAAAACTGTTGCAAAAATAATTTAAAAGGAGTGATATTCATTATGTCAATTGGACAATTCCAGGAATTTTTTGATCATTGTGTGGGTAAATGGATCACAGAACGTACTTATCATTATCTGAGTTATCAGGAAGTTGAGCGATCGCATACAGAATTTGTGATTCATCCCCTCGATAATGGGGCTAAAGCCAAGGTCTTAGAAGATAATCACTGTTTGTCAACAAACTTAGAGTTACAAACTCTACCAGGATATCGACTAGCATTTCAAACGATTTCGGAAAAAGGGGATGAGGTTTCTCAAGAGTTGAATATTCTCTTTGTACCACAAAAATTAGATTTCCCGATTATTCAAGGGGATTATCTGCGCGATAAAGCCTATGAAGAAGCGAAACCGATGGTGGCGCATTTTCGTTACAATACCGAAACCCGTGAATTATTAATGACAACGACCTACACCAATGTTGTTTCTGTAGATTCGATTACTTTAATTAATCCAAAGTTAAGAATTCGTCGGATTATTAATTATCAACGACCGATTGATCATAACCCTTTAGAAACCGTATTATTAGCGGGATTTGGAGTTGAACAAAAACAATAATTATCAATTGTAGGGGTGGGTTTATCAAGATTTAGGTTATTAACAAAGATCTCACAGTAGGGGCGGGTTTATCAAGATTTAGGTTATTAACAAAGATCTCACAGTAAGGGCGGGTTTATCAAGATTTAGGTTATTAACAAAGATCTCACAGTAAGGGCGGGTTTATCAAGATTTAGGTTATTAACAAAGATCTCACAGAAACCCGCCCCTACCAGTTATCAGTGCGAGAGTTGATTTATTGACTGATTCCTATTCCTCATTTAATCTATTTTGAATTCTGTTCCCCGATAACAGCCTTGAAAGGAGGTAATTTCAAGTCCTGTTTGTTGTTGAAGTTGGTTAATCAGAGTGGAGGAAACGCCATTCCATTGATAGGGAAAGTTTCCTAAAGTTTGATTAGTTACTTCTTGACTATACTCTTGAATGGGAATCCCTGAAACCCCAACAATATTTTGATCATAATATCCATTTAAAATTATTTTTTCAATTATCACCCCGGGCTGAATATTAAGTTTCCAGTTAACGGGTTCATAGGAGGATAAAGCTAATATTATGGGTTGATTTTGACGGTTAATATTAACGGAAATTGTACCTGGAGAACGTTGATTTCCGCTATGATTGGGGTTGGCTTCATAGACTCCAATTAAATGTAGTTCTTTTGACTGGGATGTTTTGATCAGATAATGGTTAAAATCATCACTTCCCCCGACTCCACAAGTTTGATTTTTAGCTACAATTGGTTGAGAAGGAGGAGTTACTCTTAATTGCTGTTCAACTTTAGGAATTAGGGAAGATACGGTTTTCAAACCCAATATAGTAACCAAACCAACACCAACAGTTAAGGGAATCCATTTTAATAAATTTAACAGTAAAGGATAATGGGTGATTTGATTCCACTGATATTTAATATTAGAAAAACTCTGATTTTGAGTTTCTAAACAGGCGAGTAAATTCAAACTATCGGGTTGTTTCTAATAAATTTTGAATTAGTTTTCCCTCCCCAACATAAAGGTTACGGGTTTTTCGATCTAAAAGTAACCAATATTGTTGATCATTTTCGGGAAAATACTGTTGTAAACTGGAACTAATATTAGGATGTTGTAATAAAATTTGCCAGGATAAAGCCGAAGTTGTTCCTAGATTTTGACCATCGGTAAAAAATGCTTCTTCAATATCCGGTTCCCAATACCAAGCTACCCATCTATTATTAGAATGATAGCCTAGGGATTTTTCTAGTTGGGGATGAACACTAATATTAAGGGGGTATATCTGTTGAGACATGGTGAATTTAAGATTGGACTTGAAAATCGTTGCTGGTTAAGCTATTCGCAGAAATATTAATTAAGGTAGCCAATATTTGGTTACTACTGGTAACACGAATTATGGTATTATTCAGATCGGAAACTAAGGTTAATTGGGCAAAAGTTAATCCTCCAGTTAACCCAATTATATCCTCATTTTGGGTAAAGTCGTTGATAGTATCACTACCCGGTTGATTAGCAATAATAAAGCGATCGCGTCCGGCTCCCCCAATTAAGGTATCATTATCTTTATCTCCATATAACCAGTCATCCCCATCATTTCCCCGCAGAATATCTGTTCCTTGACCGCCAAATAAGGTATCATTTCCCGTGTCTCCGGTGAGGTCATCACTATCTAAATTTCCGAATAATAAATCATCTCCAATTCGACCATCTAAGACATCGTTATTTTGTCCGCCATAAAGGGTATCATTACCTTCATTTCCCGCAACTGCATCATTACCCAAATTTCCATTTAACCAATCGTTTCCTAAATTTCCCGATAAAAAATCATTCCCAGAAAGTCCTAATATTAAGTCATTTTCTACCCCTCCTAATATAGTATCATTGTCATCGCTTCCTAATAAAAATACAAAGGTGTTATTATCGAGGGTAACAGTTGTGTCTGCCATAATATTTTTGAAGTTAAAGTTGATTAATCGTTAATATTTATTTTCGGGTACAGGTCTATTATACTCATACCAATGATTAGCAATATCAACCCGACGACATATCCAAACCCGGTCATAATTTTGAATATAATCTAAAAAGCGAGCGAGCGCCGCCGCCCGTCCGGGTCTACCCACTAAACGACAATGTAACCCAATACTCATCATTTTTGGTGCGGTTTCTCCTTCTGCATATAACATATCAAAGGCATCTTTTAAATAGGTAAAAAACTGTTCTCCACAGTTAAACCCTTGATTTGTTGCAAATCGCATATCATTATTATCAAGAGTATAAGGAATAACTAAATGGGGTTTTTCATAGTCATAAACCCAATAGGGTAAATCGTCAGCATAACTATCAGCATCATACAAAAATCCTCCTGCTTCTACGACTAATTTACGGGTGTGGGGACTGGTGCGTCCGGTATACCAACCCAGGGGAGGATTTCCGGTAATTTTTGTATGAATGGCGATCGCTTTTTGTAAATGTTGACGTTCCATTTCTTCATTAAAATATTTATAATCAATCCAGCGATAACCATGACTGGCAATTTCCCAGTCCGCCTCTAACATGGCTGCAACGGCTTCTGGGTTACGTTCTAAGGCCATGGCAACCCCATAAACGGTCACGGGGATATGACGTTGGGTAAACAGCCGATGGAGCCGCCAAAATCCCGCTCTACTGCCATATTCATAAATTGATTCCATGTTTAAATGGCGCAGTCCGTGAAAGGGTTTCAGCCCCAATAATTTCTGATAAAAAGGCTTCGGAAGTTTGATCTCCGTGGAGAATACAATTCTCGCCACCTTCTTCATAATTAATCACGAATTGTACTGCAATTCGAGCTTGATTCGGCCATTTGGGATCGGGGGTATGGCGACCATAACCGATCATATTTCTGGGATAATATTCAGACATCTGATCAATTTTCTCCAAGCAATTCGGTTTAATTAAACTTCGGGTTCAATACCTGCTGCTCGTAATTGTGCAGCTAATTTTTCCGCTAATTCAAATCCCCATAATAATAGGTTTTCGTTTTCATCCCACCACCGCAACCAATATCCGGTTCTGTTTTCTCGAGTTCCTTGCCAAACTCCTAAATATAAGTTCATTTCGGGGATAAAATAACGGCTATTAGCATTAGGAGCTTGTAACTGATATTCTCCCTTTTCATTTAAACCGTAGACTTCTAAAATGCCTTGGTGGGGTTCAAAAATTACATAATGCTTGACTTGCAAAATCGTTTGATAGAAAAACCATTTCCCCGGCGGATAGGTTGATTTAATCGAATATTCTCCGCCTTCGGTATCAGATAGAAATTCCACGACTAAAAGCGGAATATCTCCTTGTAATTGCGGAGTATAACTGCGTTGAATATCGGTTCTAGGAACCCGAATTTCTGGAATAAATGCCCAGTCTGGTGCTTTAATTACTATTTTGTCATTGACGGTGGCACAAATTCCATAATTTGTTGGGGTTAAACTATTAGGGGGAAGTTTTCCCGCATTTTGCAAACTATCTGTTAAGGCGGCAGCTAAGGCGGGTTGATTGATATTATCCACAGGATCATCCGGTAAAATAAAATTATCGGGAAGGGGTTCCCAGGTTATTTTTAAACTGGCGATTGAGCTTGCCATTTTTCTTAAAAAATAAGCTATATACTAATTAATATTCTAATTATTCTTTTAATTAAAGTCAAGCCTTTAATGAGATTTCATAACCTGATAATAAACCGGGTTGATGAATTACTCCGTGTAATTTAAACTAACCTAATAATCGGAAGTTTGTTGTTGAGCTTTAGCTCTCTCTGGAGGGGCTAAAGCCCAACAACAATAACAACTAATGTTTAATTTGTCGTTGTGATATCTTAAATTGAGAGGTAAATTTGAGAACCTTGGCTAGTTTTATGAACTTCAATTCTGGCTTGAAAAGCTTCTTTTAAACTGGGAATATGGGTAACAGTTAAAATACAAGCAAAGTCAGAGGATATCGCATTAATAGCCGCAATTAAGCGATCGCAACCTTCAGCGTCTTGGGTTCCAAATCCCTCATCAATAATTAACATTTGTAGAGAAGTTCCCGCTCGTTGTGCTAATAGTTTTGCTAGGGCTAACCGAATCGCAAAATTAATTCTAAAGGCTTCTCCCCCGGAATAGGTTTCATAGGAAACGAGTTCCCCGCGCATCTGCTATTAAAATTTCTAAGGTTTCAATCATTTTAGCGGTATTTTTTGAGGATTTCCCCCCCCGTCCGCTAGTGCGTTGGGTAACAAATTGTACATGGAGTTGATTTGAAGATAATCGAGATAAAATTTGATTGGTTTCTGCTTCTAATTGGGGTAAAACATTTTCAATCATTAAGGCTTGAATCCCATTTTTACCAAAGGCTTTTCCTAATTCATCATAAACTCGATATTGGCGGCGGGTGGTGTCTAATTGGGTTTTAAGTTCGATTTGTTGAGTGTTTAAATTGTCTAATTGAGTTTGTTGTTGTTGTAAACTTCCCAATTGTCCTAAATGACTATCTAATTTTAGCTGTTGTTGTTGAATTAACTTATCTAATTGTTTTAGGGATTCCGTGGGGTCGGGAGTTTCTTTTAATTGTTGTTGTAATAGTTCAATTTGTCCTTGAATGGCTTGTAAATTTTTAGCCCGTTCTTGGGTGATGATTTCTAATTCTTGAAGGCGTTGTTGTAGGATGGGATATTGTTGTTTGGCTTGGTTTAATTGTTCGGTTCTAGTTAACCAAATTTGAGCTTGACGTAACTCCGCCCGGATGCGATTATGTTCCTCCACATTATAACCCATTTGGCTGATTTTCTGTTCTAAGGTAATAATTTCTTGTTGTATTTCAGAGTTGTTTTTTTCTTCGGTTAAGGTTTGGGTTAGGGTTTGAATTTTGGTTTCTAATTCTGGTTTTTGAGTCTGGATTTTCGTTAATTTATCCTGAGCATCTCGAATTTGACTATATTTAATTTCCGCCCAACGCCAGCGTTTTTCGTCGTTTCTGGCTAAAGCATGGCTTTGTTCATTATAATTAAGTTGGCTTAATTTCTGCTCTAAATCCTGTAATTCTGCATATAAATCCGTTGCATAGTCGCCCGTCTCTAAAATAGTTTTAACGGCATTTTCTTCTCCAATTAATTGTTGTAATTGTTGTTCATCTTGATCTAATCCTTCTAACTGAGCTTGAATTTTTCCCCGTTGTTCTCGCAATTCTTCATAGGGTAATAAATCCTCTTGAATTTGTCGATATTCTTCTTGTAATATTTTAAGTTCTCGATCCGCAACTACTAACTGTTCATGGATTACCCAAATTTGATTTCTGAATTCCTGTTGTTGGTTTTGCTGTTTAGAAATCACCAAATTCCAGTGATGTTCGTCTAGGGGGCGATCGCACAGGGGACAGGGGGGAAATTCCGATCGCAATAACGGTAATTCTTCGGTTTCGGATGCTTCAGATTCCGATTTTGATAACAGTTTAATTTTCTGATCCAGTTCGACTAATTTATCTTCATAATCCCGTTTAACGGTATTCAAACGGTCAATAAAACCATGACGTTTCCTGTCCTTTTTCCCTGACTCTGAGTTGATAAACTTTCTTCTTATCTAGTTCAATAATTTGACTCGCAATAGTTTGGGATTGTTTTTCTAATTGGGGGCGATGCTGGTTGAGAGTCCGTTGCAATTTTCCCACGGAGGTTTTTAATTCATCTAACCGTGCTTGTTGGCGAGATTGAGCCCGATCTAATTCCGTTTGTAGCCGTTGACGCTGTTGTAAAATTGGAGTAACTTCTAATTGTAATTGATCGAACTGAGTTAAACGATTTCTAGCGGTTTGTAACTGTTCTAATCCCGTCTCAATATCGGATTTTTGGCTTAAAATTTGGGAGTAATCCTGTTCCTGTTGGGTTAGGGCTTCTAAACGGGCTTGTAGCCCTTGAATTTGCTGTTGTAGGGTGTTTAGATGTTGGCGTTGTTGTTCTTGTAATTGTTGGCGTTGTTGTTGGGAATCTTGATAAATTTTGAATTGAGCCGATAGGGTTTCTTCTGTAGTTTGTAGGGTTTGAAAATGGGTATATCCAGTTTGAATTTCTGTTTCCTGTTTTAATACTGCTTCTAATTCTTGATATTGCTGTTGAGTAGTAACTAATTCCTGTTGTAACCTGCGATAATCTTGAGCAAAGCTTTGATGCTGTTCCTGTTGTCCGGTTAATAACTTTTCCCAAGCTTGACGATGATGTTGTTGGGCTTGTAGCTGTTGATAGTGATCTCGGTCTTGGGCTTGTTTTTCCTGAAGCTGATCAATCGTATTTCTTAGTTGAATCATCTCCTGTTCCAGTTGACCTTTTTGGTCGATTTGGACTTGATTACTGGTTAAGGTTTGTTCTAGGATTTCGGCTTGGGATTTATAACTTTTGGCTAAGTCTTTGGCTTGATCCGATAAGCCATCATATTGATCTAATTTTAATAAATTTGCCAGAATTTCTTTCCGTTCGGCGGGACGTTTGATCATGAATTCATCCGCTTTTCCCTGGCGCAAATAGGCGGAATTAGTAAAGGTATCATAATCTAGTTTTAAGTAGTCGATTATTTTCTGCTGGGTAGCGACTATTCCCTTTTCTGTGAGGGTGCGAAACTTGATTTGATCTAAATCTTCAATTTCTTGTAAAACGGTGGTTGCTACTTGAAATTCGAGGGCTCCCGATTGACCGCGGCGACGGTTACGAATTACCCGATATAGGTTTCCCTGACTAATAAATATGAAATCAACCTGGGTTTCTAATTCCCCCATATAGATAATATCATCCTTCGATTCCGCCCGACTTTCCCCCCAAATTGCCCAAGCCATTGCTTCTAATAAAGATGACTTTCCTGACCCGTTGGAAACCGCAAATACAGGCGGTATGTAATCCACTAAAATCTAGGGTCGCTTCTCGATAACTGAGGAAATTTTTTAGGGTCAGTTTTTGGGGAATCATAGGTTTTCAGAACGGGAAACAGGAGATTTTTTAGAGGTTGCTGTATTGATCAATATTATTTTAACCTAATTTGTGTGATTGGGACTAAAACCAAAATAGGATTAACAAGATTCTAGCAAGACTCGCAAAACTCAAAATCCAGAAATACGGTTAGAATTAGATTTTCAGGACGATTAATTTATGACATTAAACAAAGCTCATCCCTATCTTTCACCGGAAGAATACTTAGAAGTCGAAAAGAATAGCCCGATTAAACATGAATATATCCAAGGACAAATTTATGCAATGGCTGGGGCGAGTGATGCTCACGTCACCATTACCGCCAACTTACTGGCTATGCTAAGAAATCATATTCGTGGAACCGGTTGTCGTGTTTATGTTGCAGATATGAAAGCCAGAATTGAAACTTTAAATATTTTCTACTATCCAGATATCATGGTAACTTGCGACTCCCGCGATGCCAATTTTGAATATTTTAAATGCTATCCTTGTTTAATTATTGAAGTGCTTTCATCCTCAACTGAAGCCTTTGATAGAGGGGATAAATTTATCGATTATCAAGAACTAGAAACCTTACAAGAATATGTTTTAATTAGTCAAAACCGCCAGCGTGTTGATTGTTTTCGACGGAATGCAGAAGGGAGATGGGAACTTTATAGTTATCGAGGAAATCAAGAACTAGAGTTAACCAGTGTTAATTTCTCTTGTTCTCTGACTGCTGTTTATGAAGATATTTCCCTATTCCCAATTCGTAATTCGTAAGTTGATTAGGAGATCGGGTTTTGTTGTTCATAATTAATTCCGAATATTTTGAGCCATTAAATACATGGTCGTCCATTCCTGTTGAATTTGGGTGATTTTTAGGTCGAGGGTTTTAGCAATAGTTTCTAAGGTTTCTCCGGCTTTTAAGTGTTCAATAATTTGACGTTGGTTATCGTTTAAACTTTGCCAAAATTGTTCCCATTGTTCAGAATTTAATCCTAAACGATGTTCTGATAAGGAGGTTCCTAACCAACTGGTAACTAATTCGGGATTCTGTTTTAGGGTAAAGTTTTTAATCGCATGATAACTAACTTTTTCTCGTAGTCGATAGATTTGTTTAATGGGTAAATTCAACTTTTGAGCGATCGCTTCTTGGGATAATCCTTGTAAATACAGTCGCAACCATTCCGCCGCCGTTGAATCCACATTTTTAATTAAATAGTCTTCAAATTCTGCTTGTACTTTTAATCTTTGGTTTTGTTGGGTTTGAAAATATTGTTCATCTTCGTATTGAGAAATGGCTTGATTATCTAATAAACTAATGGTGTCTTCGGTTCCCTCCGAGAGAATTTCATCGGATAATTGTTTAATCCATTCTCCGGCGGGAACTTGGGTTAATCCTCCCCGTTGAGAACGACGTAAATAGTTGACAAATCTATAGACTAATAGGGGTTGATTCCGAATTGGACGCAGACAATATTCTTCTAATGTTGTGAATAGTAAAGCATTACTTAATTGGCGATCACTTGTACATTGGGAAATCCATTGGATTTGTTGTTGTAAATAGCGATCGCTATTCAACATTTCCTGTATAACTTCTTGTAAAACATCCACCACTTGGCGCTGGCGATCGCGACTGGTTGCTACCCAAAGACGAACTTTTTGGCGTAGAATCATTAAACTCCCTAATCGCTGCATTAAATTTCGATAGGCTCTTTCGGGAGGCGTATCTAAATAGCGCTGTTGCAAAATTCGATAGCGAAAGTTTAACCCTAATTTAATTCGTTTCCTGTTGGTTGGTGGGAAGGGAATCTAAGTTGCTAAAATGTTCTCCCAGTAACCAATTAATGATACTTTCTCGTTTGTCTTGACTAGAGTTAGGGTAGTCGTTTTCCAGTTGGAAACGCCACTGATTTGTCCAAGATTCTGCTAGGGTCATTTAGGGTTTTAAGGGGTCAGAAAATTGTGAATTGTCAAGGGTTTGACTATTTTATCCTAAATTCGGTGAACTATCTGGAAGTTCATTTGATTTGAGAGGATAGCTGTCTTGAAGTTTATTATGAATCACTTCGACTAAATGCTGAGTTGCTAAATTTTTAAATTGTTTTTTTTCGGGAATCATTTGCTCAATAATAGGGAGGTTTTTTTCTCCTTTTCTGCCTAACAAGAAATAAGTATTCATCGCGCCTTTACCTTTGACTGAAATCATCCCTCGTTTGAATATAACATATTGATCGGGTAAAAGATGGAAGGTATGTTCACTGATTTGAATCCGTCCTGCTAACCCGTGGGATTCCATTCGTGAGGCAATATTGACCGTATCTCCCCACAAATCATAGAGGAATTTTTTAATCCCAATCACTCCGGCGACGACGGGCCCACTGTGGATTCCAATTCGTAAACTTAACACTTGACTATGAGTTTCATTAAACTCAAGAATTGCCTTTTGCATATCTAAAGCCATTTCTGCGATCGCGATCGCATGATCGGAACAGGGATCGGGTAATCCTCCCACCACCATATAAGCATCGCCAATAGTTTTAATTTTTTCTAAGCCATATTTTTCCGTTAATCGATCAAAAGCCGAGAATAATTCATTGAGTAAATTAACTAAAGCAATCGGACTTAAGCTGGATGAAATCTGCGTAAATCCGACAATATCGGCAAATAAAACCGTGACTTCAGAAAAATGTTCGGCTATGGTTTTTTGTTCTTTTTTTAGACGTTCTGCAATCGCTTCTGGGAGAATATTTAAAAGTAACCGTTTCCGTTTGTTGCTGTTGATATTTTAGGGCAGTTTCGGCTAATTTTCGCTTCATAAATTGACCTAACTGACTACCAATGGTGGTCATGGTTTGCATCAATTCAGTATCGGTAAAACAGATTTCTGCACCCCAAAAAGTGATTATCCCTAAGACTTCTTTACCATCCTTAATAGGAAACCCAAAACCAGCGTGTAATCCCAATATTTCGGCAATATCTTTTTGGGTAAGTTGATCATTAACCATCACATCTTCGATCCAATGGGCAAAACCACTTTGCCAAATTTTACCAGGTAAACTGATATTAGAATCTGGGTTAATTTTTTGATAAAGTCCCTGAATTTCAGAGGGATCAGAATCGGAGTTAATCCAGAGTTTAATACACTCTAGCTTGGGGTTAGTATAATTTACTATAAAAGCATTGGTTTGAGTGAGTTTTTCTCCCAAGACTAAGGGTGCTTCTAAGAAATTTTCTAACATCCAAACTTCCCCTAAAACCCATCCCCAACTTTCACAAGTCGATTGTAAAATTTGCAATAAAGCTTCATGGATATTCGGAGCTTCAGACAGAATCCGAGAAATTTGATATTGAGTAAACATCCGTTGTTGAGCGCGTTTTCTGGCGGTAATATCCCGACCCACATAAATAAAGTCTAGGGAATCATCTGTATCAGTTGTTAGGGTCGATATCGAAAATTCTAGGATGATTTTTTCGCCATTTTTCTTATGACAGGTTAACTCCAAATTTTTAAATAAAAAGTCTTGTTTTTTCAGGGAAGACTCTTTTAAATATTTCTGCAAAAGAGTATCATCTTCCACAAAGGAGGAAAGGGGGTGATTAATTAAGTTCGATTGACTATATTCTAATAGGGATAAAGTTGCGAGATTGATTTTTTGAATAATCCCCTGTTGATTAGTAACAATTAAGATATCCTCCATTGAGGTAATAATTCGATCAATATATTGTTGGGAATGGGAATAGGCATTTAAAAGTAAACGGGATTCATTAGTTTCTTGAAACTAAAGCTTGCTCTAGTTCCATTCGTTGTGTCACATCCTCAAAAAGTAACATTAATTTGGGTATCTGCCCTCCTTGAATTGAAACACCTAGAAAGTAAATATTAAAATAAATTAATGTCGTTTCCTCGATTTGCCGACTCATGGCATTTAATTCAAAGTAATCTTGGTGTCCTTGAATAATGGCATCAATAATATCCTCTGTCCCAATCAATTCAGGAAAGTAATATTGTACATCTTCTCCTTGATTCAAACTTTCTGAACCTTCGGTAAATCGCATCACTCCTTGAGAAAAATCTTGGATCTTTAATTCTGGATTTATCACCAGATAGTCCATTTTCCGCGCCATTAAAAATTGTTTAAATAAATTGTTCATAGTCCCTGAATTTATGATGGAGAATTTTTTCGTAAGTTTTTTATAATAAAAAACTTATTGATAACTAGATGCAATTCAAACAAGAAAACCCTATTGAGATGAAATAAAAATGCAATTTCGACCGTTTTGTTTAGCTTTATACAAAGCTTGGTCAGCATTAAAAATGAGAGTTTTAGGAGTAAGATCTTCCATGGGAATCAGACTTTCTACCCCAATACTAATGGTCACATAACGACTCACTGCTGACTTGATATGCTCCACTTGTAAGGCTTCAATGGCTTGGCGAACCTTTTCAGCCAGGTGGATACTTCCATCGATATCCGTATTGGGTAAAATGATAGCAAATTCTTCACCCCCATAACGAGCGACTAAATCCGTATTCCGTTGAATCGCATTCTGTAAAACTTGAGCGACTTGTTGTAGGCAAAAATCCCCAGCTAAATGTCCATAGTTATCATTATATTGTTTAAAATAATCAATATCTAGTAATAACAGGGATAGGGGTATTTTTTCTCGTTTACAGCGATTCCATTCATACTCAAGTACCCGATCAAACTGACGACGATTTGCCAGTTTTGTCAACCCATCTTCAATAACCAACTGTTTCCAATTCTTGATTGACAATTTGTAATTGTTGATAAAGTTCAGCCTGTTGTAGAGCAATGGCGATTTGTAGGGCTAATTCTTCTAATAGGTTTGTTTCCCAGACTTCCCATGGGCGGGGTTGCTGGCATTGATGGGCAATTAATAATCCCCAGAGTTGATTACTGGTATTAGACTGTTGTGAAACAGAAGAATCATAAATTATAATCGGAACTATTAAACTAGATTTTACTTTTAATTGTCTTAAATAATCTCGATATTGAAAATTAACTGAAACCCTGTCTACATCATCAATAGTATCAATTTTGCCCGTTTGAAAATAGGACAATAATAAAGAATTAAGATCGGGACTAAAAATAATGCTATCAATAGAATTAATCAAAGAGTTTGTTACGGCTTCAGCAATTACTTTTCCTGCTTCTAAAGAGTAGAATCGATATATGAAAACTCGATCTACTTTTAAAAAAGTTAGAACTTCATTCACGGTGGTTTCTAAAGTTTCCTGCAAACTTAAAGACTGGTGAATATTTTGTGTAATTCTTTTTAAGACACGATCGTGTTCAGCCTGTTGATGCAACTGAAATTCCACTCGTTTTTGTTCAGTCATATCCTGACCTATCCAAACAAATTCCGGGGAATCATTGAAATCAAAATTTAGGGCTCCACAGGAAAAGGAGGCAGGAAAATTGGTTCCTATTTTGGTCTGACAGATAACTTCAATGGGCATTAATAGCTCAGAAGATAATAAAAATTGATTGACTTGGGGATAATTTTTAAGTTGATTATCTTTAAAAATAGTTAAAATAGATTGCTGGATTAATTCTGCTTCTGAATATTTTAATAAAACCGATGTGGCTTGATTGATAATTTTAATCATTCCTTGGTGATCCGTGACAATTAATATATTTGTCATAGAATTAATAATTTTATCCAAATAGATTTTGGTTTTTTCTAAAGCACTTAAAGCTAACCCATATTCCTTGGCAACCTGAGTAATTTTTTGTTCCTTTAAAATCCATTCTGTTGTATCTTCAAACACAATTAATAATTCTTGGTTATAACAAGAATTATCAAAATTTTTCAAAACATAAATATCAAAATAAATTGTATGTTCCTGAGTGATTGCCCTAGAAATTCCTTTGATTTCAAACTTATCAATTTGACCCAATAAAATTTTATTAAAGGTTTCTTCTAATCCAATAAACTCAGGAAAAGCCATACAGACATCTTCTCCTAAGTGCAACTGTTCTGGGGAATCTGCAAACCGGGCGACCCCCCAGGAGGACTCTAAAATAACTAACTCCGGATCAATAGTTAAATATTCAATTTTTTTGGGTGCTAAGACTTTTTTTAAAAGGTTATTCATAACTCATCCTAAAACACAAAAAAACCAGATCTAATCCTCTAACTGGAGATAAATTTCTCAGATAATTCATAGAAAATTGTATCTACATGATCTCCAGTTTTGGCGGAGGTTTGATAGCTGGATAAAATTTGATCATACTGCTTCACATTAGGGACTAATTTGATTAGATGTTCCAGTTCTGTTGAGTCGATCAAATCGATTTTATTCAATGCTATCACTATACATCCTTTGGGATTGACCGAGAGAAATAAATCAATATGTTCCGGGAGTCTTTCTATGGTTTCCTGTCGGGTCACATCGGCCACAATCACCACACCACTCGCTCCTTGTAAATAACTCGGTGCGATCGCTTTAAATTTAGTATGACCCTCAATATCCCAAATTAGCAATTGCACAGATCCAGTCGTTTTTGAAGTAGTTTCCGCCAAATCAACAGTTTTACGAGAAATTTTCACCCCAACGGTAGACAGGTATTTATCACTAAACTGTCTATCCACAAACCTGCGGATCAAACTGGTCTTTCCGACTCCAAAATCACCAACTAAGCAAATTTTTTTAGAAATCATGGTTCTGCGGGTTTATTCTCTTTAGATTTTAAGGCTATTATCTCAAATAAAACCGTTTGACTCAACCAAGTTTCTTGATTTTCACCCACTCCCCCAGGAAGTTCGGTTTTACCAACTGTTTCTATTCGCCGCCGATCAATTCCTAAATCCTCTAAAATATTTTGAATCGTTTGGGCACGTTTCTAAGGCCAACTGAGGGTGTTTTCGAGATTTTTCCTGCTCATGACTATAACCAATAATCCGTAATTTTAGATCAGGATATCGCTTCAAATATTCAGCCAGTGGGACAAGTTTACCTCGAATATCTTTTAAGACTAATTCCGCCGAACCAAAATCAAAATAAATTCTAGTGGCAATCGGCAGAGGTTGTACCGTTAGATTAGCAATTACGGAATCTACCCCTTCAATTTTCTCAAAAGCTCGGGTAATTTTCTGAATATCTTCATATTTAATCACTTTTCCCTTCAAATTCACTCGGGAATTTTGATAATTAGCAGAAATAGATATCCCACTAATTTGATTCATGATCATTGCCACTTGCTTAACTTCAGCAGCCACTTTAATTGGGTCTGGGGGAACTTTAACCGCAATAATTTGATTTTTTATTTGAAAATTTGGAGCGATTTGTTGGGCAATTTTTTCGACTTTATTTTTCAATCTAGCACTGGGAACTTTCCCTGCTAATTCTAATTTTTCCCCCTGAGCTTTGACCTTTAACGCATAAATTGACAACTCGGGTTCCGCGCCCAAAGCTGTTATTAATGTTGTTTCTACTTGACGTAAATGATGTTGTCGATATTCATAGATACCCGCAGGAATTAAAATCAAACTCAAGATCACAGAACCCAAAATTAACAAAGTGCTTGGATTTTTCTTATTCTGTAAATTGTCTACCAATCTAATTAAGGCTTCAAGCTGACTAATAATTCCCTCGGGTACAGAATTAGGATCACCATTAAATTCTTCAATCGGCTGACTATATTTCATAATTAAAGTGCTCATCGTTTGGCGAATTTTTTTAATAAATGCCTTGGGACAGTCCCCCTTTACCACCACTGCCAAATAACAATATCCCGCCACTTCTAGGATAATTTTACAATCCCCATATTCAATTTCATTCAGTTCGGAAACTTCCCCCGTTTGACTAATACAATCATTGACAAAACTCCGAATTGCGGTTAACATTCCAGCTACCATTTCCGCTTCCATTTGAGCTTGATCCAGTTGTTTAATTTCAGCAATAATTAAACCCGAACCTTTATGGATTAAAAACACCGCTTGCACTACAAAGTGTCGGACTTCTCTTAAAATAAGTTCTGCTTCCGATACCCCTTGAATTTTGGATTGAACTTTCCGTTGCAACCCTTCTACACTAAACGCTTGACCGACCTTTTCATTAATTTCTTGAATAGCCTCTGCTAAATAGCGGCTAATGATGCTCCCAATTACCGGATACAGTGCATCTACCATAGAATCTCGTTCTAAAGTCACCTGTTTCTTTAATACTGCGTCCAATCATCGGTGCTAAAGCTGCGGCAATTTCATTCCGATCAACTTTAATTTGTTCTCGAATGGCTGCCCCCATTTCTGGCCCCAAGGCTTGAGCAATTTCTTTAGGAGAATTTTTAATTTGCTGTTTAATGGCTTCGGGAATTAAATCAGCAATTGCCTCACTCATCGCCTGTCTATCCGTTTGACCTTTGCCTTTAATAACCTGATCAATAATCGGAATAAACGCTTGAATTAATTCATCTTTAGACTCAATTACTTTTAATTTCAAAAGTTGACCAATGCTAGGAAGTAAGAGTTCAATTAACTGTTCAGGATCGTTAATTTGAAATTGAACTTGACTGAGTTTATTATTAATATTTCGGACTAACTCTCGAACTTCTGGTAACTCAGAATCCAACAAATGGCTTTTGAAACTTTCTAAATCATTACCCAAATTACACCCAAACATTAGCTCTTGCAATTTTTCCAGGGGGTTATTAGAATTACAAACGGGATCACTCTCTGTTTCTTCTAAGGGTAAACGGGTACTGATATCCTCCGTACTATCCCGATTTTCAGAAGTTTCTAGTTTAGGTAAAGGATGGCTGGAAATCCGGGGTAAATCTTCTTCAGTATTACTAACTGAGTAGTCCACATCCATCGCCCCAGAGGGCGGTTTTTCTAGTAGAGGTAGAAGTCGCAAAATCAGATCATCTCCTGATTTTGCATTCCTCAAACATACGGGAATCGGCTGAATAGATTCTATTTTAGAGGGAATCTCATCGGCTTTTACAGAATCAATGCTGGGTTGATTTTCTAAGGGTAAATCGGCAACAATATTAGACTGTGAATCTTCCAGGGATAAAGCAGTTAAATCATTAGACTCGGAATTATCACCCGGTTGTTGATCTTCTGAGGTTAAAGCCAAGTCTGTCCCGGCTTTAACCTCATTAAAACCGTTTAAATCCATTAATAAATCAATCAACAATTCCAGGGAGTCACTCTCAACCTGATCCGATGAATCTTTTTGAGATGAAATTCCCTGTTGTTGATTGTTTGGACTTAAATCACCCTGAGAAAAGGTCATATTTTGACCGAATTAATTTATAGATGGTGTTCTGGAAGGGAAAAACCTGAATTTTTTTCATCAGCCGCCTGTTTGATAGCCGGAACAAATTCAGTCCCCTTTAACCGCATCCCAACTTCAAACAGAACTTCAGCCATATCATCCCGGGAGACTTTGACTTCCGTTAATAAAGAAAATCGACGTTTCTAGTTCTTCTAAGACTTGATTTTTCAGACTGCGAACTTCGTCCTGTAAATGATCACGGGTTTGTCCCAATTCTTCCCGCAAGGAATTGGTCTGACCATCTAATGCTTCATCTAACGCTTCAATACTACTGGAAAATTTACGATTCAGTCGATCAGCCTGTTGTCTTAAATCCGTTAACTCCTCCTGGGAATTTGAACTCAGGGTTTTGATTTTTTTGTCTAAATTCTCAACGACAGACTTGATTTCTGCGGTTAAAATAGTCTTGAGTTGTTCAACCCGATCCTGGGCATCTTCCTGTAATAGTGCCAAATCAGACTCGATCTTCTCAAACCTACTGTTATAGTCCCGCAGTTGCGACCCAAATATGATATCGCGAATTTGGTCAATATTGCCCAAGCGCTCTCGCATTTCTTCTTTCGTGATTTCAGCCATTTTTACCTCCTGATCGATGCTCCTGGTCGGGTTGATTTGCCATGCAGGAATTATATTTCAGTTTTGCTTGCAAGTTCGGCATCTCGCCCTAAAACTATATCAAACATTAACCGAGATCACACTATAGCAGGGAATTAGGAATTAGCAACACACCCTATGGGAAATTCGTGGATTTTCTAGCAGTATAACGGTTTTTGGGGCTCCAATAGTAACTTGTTAAACGGTGGGTTGTCAGAGATATTCGGAAAGATTAATCTTCCCCTGGCTGTTAAATTCAATACCTTCTGATTCTAAGCGCGATCGCTGGAGATAATCTGTGCCTTTACACCATACTGAATGGGAGATTTCCCCTTTAGCATTAATCACTCGATGCCACGGAATATCGGTGGTTTATAAGGGAATTTTATATAAAGCATAACCAACTAAACGAGCCTTTTGACCCAGGTTAGCTAATTCCGCAATCTGCCCATAGGTAGCAACTTTTCCCCAAGGAACTTGATAGACAATTTGGTATATTTTATCATAAAGTGACATAATAAACAAGCTATAATTAATTTTAAAAAAGCATTAATTACAGTTAATTTCCCTATTCCCTGTTCCCTGTTCCCTGTTCCCTATTCCCTATTCCCTATTCCCTGTTCCCTATTCCCTATTCCCTGTTCCCTGTTCCCTGTTCCCTATTCCCTGTTCCCTGTTCCCTGTTATAGATAATGGAGAGGATACAACTAAATTATCACGATGAATCACCGTTTCTGCTCCGTCATAACCCAAAATTTCAGGGATTTTATCCGAATGTAAACCTTTTATTTTTTGCAATTCTCCCTGACTATAATTAACTAATCCCCTGGCTATTTCTTGCCCATCTAAATTACAAATTTGGACAGAATCCTGAAGATTAAATCCACCTTCAATTTTAGTAATTCCCGCCGCCAATAGGGATTTTCCTCCTTGGGAAATTGCCCGTACCGCCCCGGCATCTAAATATAGTTTTCCCGTAGGAACTAATACATTAGCAATCCAATGTTTTCGCGCATTAACGGGTCGAGTTTGGGGTTCAAATTGCGTGCCAATAGCTTCTCCTTGGAGAATTTTCTCTAAATTTTGGGGGTATTTTCCCTCCGTTATTACTGTTCTCACTCCCGATCCCGTGGCTATTCTGGCGGCTTCAATTTTAGTAATCATCCCCCCGGTTTCCCCACCCACTGCGAGACTCTCCCGTTTGGACTTGAAATTCTTCTAGTTGTTCCATATTAGTCACTAAACTAATCGGTTGGGCATTGGGATTTTCCCGAGGATCGGCGGAATATAATCGATCTACATCGGTTAATAAAAATAACCAATCTGCTTCCACTAAACTCGCCACCAAAGCCGAAAGTGTATCATTATCCCCAAATTTTAGTTCATCTACCGCCACGGTATCATTTTCATTAACAATCGGAATTACCCCTAATTTTAAAAGTTGTTGAAAGGTATTATAAACATTCACATAACCATTGCGTTGAACTAAGTCTCCCCTGGTTAATAAAACTTGAGCAATGGGTTGTTTTAAGGTACTAAATAAATCATCATAAACCCGCATCAAACGACCTTGACCGACAGCGGCTACGGCTTGTTTTAAAGCAATGGTGCGGGGACGTTCGGTTAACCCTAAGCGATCGCGTCCCACCCCCACCGCCCCCGAAGATACTAAAACCACCCGATAACCATGTTTTTGCAGTCCGGTCAAGGTTTCTACTAATGTGGCTAAAGTTGATAGGGCTAAATGTCCAGTCGCCGACTGGGTTAAACTTGATGTACCAATTTTAACAACAATAGTTTGAGACATAATCAGTAATCAGTAATCAGTTATCAGTTATCAGTTGTAGGGATATTGCGGTTAACTAAGAGCTTAATTTTTTTTGAGTAAATTATGCTAGATCAGTATATCATTTATGCCAATATTATTAACTCTCAAACCAGGTAAATGATTAAATCTCGCTTGCTGCTTTTCCTCTCCCTCTTAACTACCTTAATTTCGCTTTCCTTGCCCGTTAAAGCTGACTCTACTAGCGATCTGCTGGGATCGTACAAATGCGGTGAATTCAAAATTGAGGTGTGGAAAAACAAAAATTCTGGGCAACTGACCTATCGTTTCCACAAGTTCCGCCGGAAACCTTACCCTAACAGGAGGGAAACAACAAAATACAGAGGGAGTGCGCGTTTATAAATTCCGCAGTGGCAATAATGAATACTGGTTATGGCAAGGGACTATTGATAATCCCGATGCGGGGACTCTGGAGGTTTACAAAAACGGTCGTCAAGTGATGCAGCGGAGTTGTTCCCAAGCTTAGGGTACTCAGGGATCTCAAGGCAAAAAATCGTTTGATGATGACCCGTGCTTGTCTGGCTCAAGGGGTTTTATCGTTCTACTTCTTGAGTTTGACAGGCCGTCTTTTGACAAAACTAATATTGAGGTCAAAAAATTAATATCGAATCATATTCAAACCGATTTTTTACCTAACTGAAATTCAATGAATTGCCAATTTAAGCCTAAAAAAAAACAGACTATTGTGATCGGGTTTTCCCTCCTTTTGGGGACAGTTTTTAGCAGTTTTACAGGATTGGGTCTATCGTCTGTTGAAGCCCATGAACAACAACATGAGACATCTTCCCCTCACCATAAAATGATCTCGATTCCCCCTGGTCAACCCATACCATCGGTGGATTTAGTTGTCCATCCCGATGCCCGTCAGGGATGGAATTTAGAGTTGAAATTGACTAATTTTAAATTTACACCAGGAAAAGCCAATCAACCCAGCGACTCCTATCAAGAAGGACACGCTCACCTTTATATTAATGGGAAGAAAGTCACCCGAATTTATGGAAACTGGTACTATCTTGCAGAACTACCACCAGGGAGTTATGAAGTTCGGGTGAGTTTAAACGGAAATGGCCATGAAACACTCATGGTTGAGAACCAAGAGATCGGGGATACAGAAATCATTGAAGTCAAGTAATGGGTAGTGGGTAATGGGTAATGGGTAATGGGTAATGGGGTTTTGGATTTTTGACGAATTTAAAATTAAAGGTGTATTCAAACAATAAACTCTACCCATTACCTGTTATAACGACCCAAATAATCAGATTCTGGTTGAGGGTTAGCAATTAACTGTTAACCCTCAAAATCCCATAGCTGTTCTTAGTCCGTTAAAGCCGAAGACCGACGGCGACGGCGACGAATAATCGGTTCACCCGGTTGATGATCTGTATCTGATTCTGAGCCATCCTCCGATGGTGACTCCTCCTCAGTTTGCGGTACAAAAAATTCTATTGTTGGTTCAGGTTCGGCAATTTTTTCTAGGGTTTCTGGTATTTTTGGCGTTTCCGTTATTTCTGTTATTTCTGGTATTTCTGGTATTGCCGGTATTTCGGGTTTTTTGGGTTCGAGAATAATCCGTTCAGAAATTGACCGTTCGGGAACAATGCGCTCAGAAATAACCAGAGGTGGACTTGTCCGCTCGGTCATGCTTCGGTCGAGAATAATCCGTTCAGAAATTGACCGTTCGGGCATCGTTTTTTCCCCCGACCCAATCGACAACGGCAGGTTTTGTCCTTCGTCGGAGTCTTCATCCATCAGAGTCGTGGGAGAAACCGGGGCTTCCCCGGGAGAGCGAACCGTGACAATTACAGAGCGAGAATTTTTCACCTGTTCATGGGATAACATTAACGGAGAAATCCCCATCAAAGCATAAACTTCCTGTTCCTCTGGAGTCATTTCCACCGAAATCACCTCGGTCGGTTCCGCCGAAGGTTTAATAATTTCGGATTTCGTGGGGCGACTGCGTTCACTCAATCCACCTCGTCCTGAGAACCCTTCACTAAATCCCACATCCGGGCGAGGTTCACCATATTTAACCGTCGGAGACACCCGAACACCAGTGGCGGGGAGTTCTTCCTCTCGCCCTAAAGAATCCATATCCCGAATTCGACGGCGACGGCGACGGGCATTGCTGGCGCCAATATCCTGATAACTGGGATGGTTGAGCAGTTCTAACTCCTGGAAACCATCGGACGCCTCAAAATCTACAACTTCCGGTTCCTCGCGGGCAGAGGGCTGTTCATAAACTGGAACTGGACGTAAACTGGGCCGTTCTGAGGTGTCCCCACTGCTCGGCGGTGTAATAATCCGATTGCTGGGAATAACGACTCGTTCCGGGGTTTCTGCGGGTTCGGGTTCCGGTTCTCCGGGTAACTGAACGATATGGCCTAGGCCTCCACAGGTGGCACAGGTTTTGCCAAACAACTCATAGATATTTTGGCCCTGGCGTTTGCGGGTTAATTCCACTAACCCTAATTCTGATAATTGGGCAATTTGGGGTCGGGCTTTATCGGCCTTCAGGACTTTATTAAAATGTTCGAGCACTTGTAATTGGTCGCGGCGGGAATCCATATCAATGAAGTCCACAATAATCACCCCAGCAATATTGCGTAACCTCAACTGACGGGCGATTTCGGTGGCGGCTTCGCAATTTGTCCATAACACCGTTTCCCGGGAGGTGGCCGAACGGGTAAAGGAGCCGGAGTTGACATCAATCACCGTCAGGGCTTCCGTTGGTTCAATCACAACATAACCGCCCGAAGGTAAATCTACCCTGGGTCTTAAGGCTTCTCGAATGGCTGCATTGGCTCGGAAATACTCTAAAATCGGAATTCGTTCCCTGTGGTGGTCAATTAACACCCCTTGGGGAGCTTTCCCCACACTCCAACTCATCAAGTGTTGTTTAACCCGCTTCACCCCCGTACTGGTATCGACCACAATTCGGTTCACTTCGGTGCTGTACATATCCCGGAGCACCCGTTGAATAAAATCATTATCTCGATTTAACAAGGCTGGAGGACGGGAAGATTGGGCCTCCTGTTGCACCAATTCCCATTGCTTTTGTAGGCTTTCCAAATCTTCTAAAATGGCATCCTCGGGCATATCTTCCGCTTCTGTGCGGACTAATAATCCCATGCCGGCGGGTTTAATTAGAATAGCTAAGGCCCTTAAACGGTTCCTTTCCGTTTCTGAACGAATGCGACGGGATAAATTCACCCCTCTGCCATAGGGCATTAAAACCAAATACCGTCCGGGTAAGGAAATATTTCCGGTCAATCGAGGGCCCTTGGTGCCGGTGGGTTCTTTCATCACCTGCACCAGCACTTTTTGCTGGGGACTTAATAGTTCGGTAATCGAACCGGAACTGCGTTTTAATCTTAATGGCCCGAGGTCAGAAACATGGATAAATCCATTCCGTTCCGGGTCTCCAATATTGACAAAGGCCGCATCAATCCCTGGTAGGACATTTTCCACGATACCCAGATAAATATCACTAACTTGGTGATTTCCGGTCGCTACAACCAGTTCTTGAATTTGATCTTCTGAAAAGACAGCAGCGATTCGTTGCTGTTCTGCGATAATAATTTGCTTTGACATTCAATTCCCTCAAAACTTAGCAATATTGAAAGCACCTACGTTGCGTGTACCTGGCAATATTGACGTGATTAATTAATCCATTAACTCGAATTTTCGCCGACTAGGAAGACACCAAAGACACAGAAGTCAACGGGCAAACCGCAAGAGGGAATCAGGTTTTGATTGTTTAAAATCAACGGTTAACAAACACTCAAATTTAACATCCAAAATCCATCAACTGTAAGCCTTCAACGGTTATGGAAAAATGAAATTATGGAGGTTATTTGTTATCCATCTGCCTTCATCATGATTCTATCTGGTGCAATACTTGGGTTTAACAGGGGTTGACCTCTTGACTAACTCACCAATATAGTATCCGTATCTACGAAAATCTTGGAGACTACAGTTTAGATCGCACATTCTAAACTAGATGATCTCTCCTGCCACTCCCTTCAATGGACTTAAATCTAGCCATGGAAGTGTGTTTCTTTCCTTATGGTATCAAGACAGATGCCAAACAAAGTTTTTTTCGCTACCTTCTTAGGTGTGATTTTCAGCAACATTAGGGCTTGGTGGATTTTCCAACCGCCTGATCAACAGGTGCGCTACCAGTTGAGAGCTTACATTGACCTTAAGGTATGGTGTGAGCTTCCAATTCAATTAAGTTTATTCTAGCTTTGGCGAACCTGCAATCAATCTTTGATTATGATCACCCTAGCTGAGTACAGCGCGGAGAGCAATATTGTCGGTTTTTGACACTCCACCGCCCAAAGGCTAGTAGATTCTTGGTTCACCGAGACTGCTGGCTTTGATAAAATCACTTCTATCAAAGCATCGGCATCCCCTCCCCAATCTTGGGATTCCGTATTCCCTACGGCACTTAATCCTTGATCCGAGGGAATCCGCCCACTATGCTACAAAACTTAGCTTACTGGATCATATTATAACACTTGGCAAATACAGATTATCCCTCCTTGATGGAAGTTTTTTAGGGTTGAGTTGAAAGTTGTTGGCGGTGGATGTGTAATAACTGGAACTCTTGCTGAGTCACCTGTTCTAACATCTTAATCATTAGTTTCTGGCCGTAGTTGTGTCCCGTCATTCCGACAACTCCCCAGATATCGCAACAATTGATCTTTCTCGGAAATCATCTCCAGTTCAAATAATTGTTCTCGCAAGTTGATGATGTTTTTCTTTCCTGATTTTGTGGTTTTCTCCCATAAAATTTCCGATGTGGCTTTAACTGCATTAATCCAATTTAACCATTCGGGGATGGCGTCTATTTCTCCTATCCAATTTACGGTTAAATAATATTCTGATTTTACCACCGCATCCGTGAGGGAGGGTAGGTCTATGGGTACTTCTTGAATTTCATATAGAGGAATAGTATCAGGTAAACCCTGGGATAATTTTTGGCGAAATTCCTCTATATTCATGGATTCTGTTAATTCAAAATCCACAATTTCTCCGCTACTTGTTGCTCCTAATGGTAAGGCAAAAGCAATGGAAATTCGCGGATTTGGATGGTATCCCCCCGTAAAAGCTAAGGGAATTGAAGCCCGACGAATTGCCCGATCAAATAGTCTGAATAAATCCAAATGTCCGACTAAAGCCATATCTCCTAATTTTCCAAATCCCACTCTTAACCGTTGGACTCGTTGCGAATTAGGAATAAATTCTCCAGAAAATTGCGGAATTGGGGGTGATTTAATCACAATATTATGACCAAAATCCGTGCCACAAACTCCACAATGGGAACAACTTTCAAAGGAACAATCGGGGACTGTCGCCGCTTCTAATGCTCGTTTTAAGTCTTCTTTGAGCCAATTTTTATCAATTCCACTATCAATATGATCCCAGGGTAAGGGCTGATCTAATAATACCCCATAATCCTGTTCTTGACTGTTCCCTATTCCCTGTTCCCCGTTCCCTGTTCCCTCTATCCAATTCCATTCCCCGCTTTCCACCCGACGATATTTCCAACTTAAACCCGCTTCTTCGATCGCCTGTGTCCAAGCGCCAAAAGCCCGATCCAAACTTTCCCACCAGGAGTCCATTCCCGCCCCAAGTTCCCAAGCCCGACGCACCACTGGCCCTAAAAGGCGATCGCCTCGACCAACAAAATCCTCCATGGCCGATATTCTGACATCGGTAAAGTTAACCTTTACCCCGCGCATTTGGCGGAATTCTTGTTTTAATAATTTTTGTTTGCGTTGGAATTCGGTGGTGGAAACTGAATGCCATTGAAAGGGAGTATGGGGTTTGGGTGTAAAGTTAGAAATAGTTAAATTAAAGTTTAATGTTCTCCGATCTTTTGCAGAACATTCTCGTTTTAACCATGCAACAGTTTCGGCAATTCCTAATACATCGGCATCGGTTTCTCCGGGTAAACCAATCATAAAATAGAGTTTAATTTTATCCCAGCCCTGTTCAAAGGCGGTTTTAACTCCCTTTAATAATTCCTCATTGGTTAACCCTTTATTAATAATATCTCGCATTCTTTGAGTTCCCGCTTCTGGGGCAAAAGTTAACCCACTTTGTCGTGCTCCCCCTAGAATATTGGCAATATTTTCATCAAAGCGATCAACCCGTTGACTGGGTAAAGATAAACTGACATTATAATCTTTCAGACGATTTTTTATTTCCATTCCCACCGAGGGTAAGGATAAATAATCGGAACAACTCAAAGATAATAGGGAAAATTCATTATAACCCGTTTCTTTCATCCCCTTTTCAACAGCCTGAATCACATCTTCCGGTTCCACATCTCGCGCCGGACGGGTTAACATTCCCGGTTGACAAAACCGACAGCCCCGGGTACAACCCCGTCTAACTTCAATTACTAACCGATCATGAACTGTTTGGACATAGGGGACAAATTTAATCGAATAGGCGGGCATTGGTGCGGCTACCCGTCTTAAAATTTGGGCGGGAACATCAGGATGTTTGGGATGAACAGAAACCATCTTCCGCCATCTGATAAAATTGGGGAACATAAACCCCCGGAATTTGGGCTAAATCTAGTAATACGGCTTTTCTATCTAAGTTTTTTTTCTTGCATTCTTCTAAAATTAATCCAATTTCGGGTAATAATTCTTCGCCATCTCCTAAAGCGATAAAATCAAAAAAATCCGAGTAGGGTTCGGGGTTAGATGTGGCCGTTTGTCCCCCGGCAAAAATCAAGGGATAATGGGGTTGATCGGAATTTTCAGCATCACCCCAAACCGAATAATTTTGTCGGTCTTCCCAAGTTAAGGGAATTTCAGCTAAATCTAACATTTCTAAGATATTTGTTGCCCCTAATTCGTAGCTGAGGCTAAATCCTAAAATATCAAAATCTATTAAAAAATGACGGGACTCCACACCAAATAGGGGGGTTTTGGTATCCCGCAATTTTTTTGCCAAGTCCGGGGCGGGGAGATAGGCGCGATCGCATAATTGCCGAGGTTGGGTGTTTAAAATATTATAGAGAATCACATGGCCAAGGTTGGAGACTCCTACCTCGTAAACTTCAGGATAAGTTAACGACCAACGGACAACGGCGGACTCCCAAGGTTTGCGTTTCGCCCCCAACTCCTGACCCAGATAACGGGCGGGTTGATGAATTTCTGGTGTAATTAGTTTCTCTACTGCGACATTCAAGGCGAACCTCACCCTATTAATAACGACACTATATTTAAGATTACCATTAATGTTGCCATTGTGTTGACTATAGCAGTACCGTCTGATCAAATATTTGAGGGCGAAACCTAAAAAACAATTGATTTTTTAAATAACTTTTGGGTAAAATGTATTAAAACATACTAAAAATCTACCATAAGGCAGATGAATTTGGGACTGAATAAATGTTATTAATGTTCCCATATATTAGGTGATAAGGATCACTTCCAATAAAAGGATATGATCACAAGTAAAAATCACCATTTATAAGATGATAAGAATAAGTGAGTTATCCGTACCTACCATGTCAGCAACGACGAATATGATTCGTAAACTGGTTGAAAAAGCTCTCTATTTCCGATGTCTGACTCCTGAAATTGAAAATGGGATTAATACAGAATTAACCCGACTGGGTTATGTTTCGGACGTCGATTATGAAGCCTTAGAATTATTAATGGAAGAAATGGATGCTGGGCGCATTCGTTTGGTGTCTAGCTGTTAATGGGTATAAATTTGAAAACCTAGATATTTAAAAATAAATAGGGTTTTGTATTTCTATCCATTAGACCCAAGAACATTAGCAGAAGCTCGCCAAACTTGACCAATAAAGTCTTGCAAGTGTTGGTGAGCAGAACAGATATTTACCCGTTTAACTCCAGGAAAATTGGCTTCTGGAGACTCTAACTGGGCTAGAAAAGTAATAACTTCCGTATCCAAAGCCGCCCTAAATAAATGTGTTGGCCAAATTAAATCCGGGCTTTGGCGTAAATCAGATAAAATAAAGGTTTCTGGGGTAAAACCAAAACTCGAAAAATTGTCTTCCGAATAATCAGATAACCCTTCAATTAACATTAAAGGTCTTACCCAGCAGACATTCCTAACTTCGACAACTTGAATGACTTCTGCATACAAACAACTGTTGTCATGATTTAATCCCACAATTTGACCGGGCTTAAAATTCAAGCTAGAGTCCATTCTGCTTCACAGCTTATTAATTAAAAGTATTTAGAATTATAACACTTAGGGTTGATCAATTTGGTTGAGTGCGAATTCCAAATCTTGGATCAGATGTTGGGCGTCTTTTTTGGCTGAACCTTGACAGTAATCATTCACAGACAAGGGATAACCAATTTTTATTTTAACACTAGAACCTCGACGGGGGATAATGGGATTATAGCGTACAGAAATCGGGACAATCTTAATTCCTAAGTGTTCATGGCTAGTTTCCGCCTGTATAGCTAAACGCCCCAGTCCCAATTTTAGGGGGTGAACTTGGTCATCCTGAAAAATATTTCCTTCGGGAAAAATCACTAACATTTCTCCTTGGTGCAGCAATTCTACTCCATAACGAATAGTAGAAATAGTGGGATGTTTTTGATTAATCGCAAACCCGCCCAGGTGACGAATAAACCATCCTTGTACTCCTTGCATTTCATCAACCGTAACCATAAACCGCAAGTCCCGCCCCGTGACATAGCGACCCGCAGCATAGGGAATCATAATCGCATCCCAACGGGAACGATGGGTCGGTGCTAGAATGATAGGGCCTTGTTGGGGAAGATTTTCTTGGCCGATCACTTCCAGGGATTTAAAATAAAATGGTAAAACTATATGTCGTCCCAAGGGGTAAACAATGGAGGCCAGGGAGGGAGAAACGTCAGAATTAACCCGTGTTTCCTTTGTAGATATGGACATTTTTTTTGCAGAAGATTGATTAGAGTCAAAGATGAGCATAACGGTTTTCGTGGGTTGAATAAACCTCTTAAGTGCTGGTGCAAAATAAATTACCCAGTTAAGAAAGGGAACACCGGAAACACCGGAACACCGGAACACCGGAATAGGGAACACCGGATCTGGAAATCACCAAATGTGTAAATAATTATGTTTGGGTACTTGACTTGATTTTAAAAAGTTGGAAGGGTTTTCTTTATTGTGATCAGGACAGTTTTTTTATTGTCTGTTTAATGGCGTTTTTGAGCAAACCAAGATTGTAATTGTTGACGACAGGAAGATTCTAATATTCCACCTAAAACCGATAATTTATGGTAAGAACAGGGACTATCGGGAAGGTTAATAACGGTGCGAATAGTTCCAGTTTTGGGGTCATCAGCACCATAAACTAATAACCCTAAACGAGCTTGCAAAATTGCTCCGGTACACATGGGACAGGGTTCGAGGGTAACATATAAAGTACAGGTGTTTAGATGCCAATTTTTTAATATTTTTCCCGCTTGTCTGATGGCTAATATTTCAGCGTGGGCGGTGGGGTCACAGTCTCTTTCTTTGCGGTTTTGGGTTTGGGAAATTAGTTGATTATTCTGATTAATAATAATTGCTCCAACCGGAACTTCTCCGGCTTCTCCCGCTTGTTGCGCTAATTCTAAAGCCTGACTCATCCAATATTGATGGGTGGAATAGTCGTTAAAAATTGAGTTTGGGGAAACAGACATCGGGGGGTTGTTTTTTTGTGTTGACTTTTTAATCAAGCGTATAGTCATGTTAGCCGTATAAATATTGTACGATGGTGGCGGGATTTTGTCAAGGGTAGCTTCTGTCTTGGTCGGCAATTTTTTTAATCAAATCAGTTTTGAGTTAGGAGAAGATAGAATAAGAAATGCTGTGGTGAAAAGTGCGATCGCTTAAAAAATGTCTACCGAAACCCCTTGTCCCTTTTCTGCTGAAGAAATTGCCTCTGAAGGCATCAAACCCGAAGAATATGAAGAAATTGTCCGACGCTTAGGAAGACATCCCAACAAAGCGGAATTAGGGATGTTTGGGGTGATGTGGAGCGAACACTGTTGTTATAAAAATTCTCGGCCTCTGCTCAAACAATTTCCCACCACGGGAGAGCGGATTTTAGTTGGCCCCGGAGAAAATGCCGGAGTGGTGGACTTCGGTGATGGGCTGCATATTGCCTTTAAAATCGAATCCCATAATCACCCTTCAGCTATTGAACCCTTCCAAGGTGCCGCGACGGGAGTGGGGGGAATTTTAAGAGATATTTTCACCATGGGAGCGCGTCCAATTGCGGCGTTAAATTCCTTGCGATTTGGTTCATTAGAAGATTCCAGAAATAGACAAATCTTTAAAGGAGTGGTTTCTGGTATTAGTCATTATGGTAATTGTTTAATTGCCAGTGAAAGGTTTGTGTGGCGGGATAATCAGGGGATTTATTTTGACACCATTGGTAATTTTGTTGAATCTCATCTTCTCCCTAACGAAACGACAACTGAACTTAATCAAGCTCCTGGTATTGAAACACTTTCTATCGACCCAGAAACCCAACAAAGCTGTTGGCAAGCTGTTACCCGGGTGTTTAAGCGACAAACTCAAACTCTGATTACCTTCCGCACGGCATTAGGACGGACTTTAACGGTGACTCCTGACCATTTAATTTTACTACTAGAAGATGGGAAATGGTGTGTGCGAGAGGCTAAGTTGCTAAAAGAAGGAGATGTAATTCCCTTACTAATTAATTTACCTTTACCTGATTTTCAAGCTATTGAGGAGATTCCTGCCCTAGATTTATTAGAAACCTTAAATGACTCTCATCAAGGGCGACAAAATGTTTATGTTCAACTGCCGGAAACGTGGCAACCGACAGAAACCATTCGGGCTGAATTATGCCTATTAGAAACCCTCGGCTACTAACCGTTATCAATATATTCATAAACGTTATTTACCTTTACCCTATTTCCTGAAATTAGAACCACTTCTGAATGTGCAGCGATGGGATATTTTGCTATTCCGTAGAAGTGGGAAAGCCAACTACATGAAAGCCGTAATTAAACCGGATGAAACCTTTGCTCGTTTCCTCGGTTATTATCTCTCAGAAGGGTGTGTTTCTGCTAACGGTAATACTTACAAAATTATCCTGACATTTGCTTTACATGAACAAGAATATGTTGATGATGTTGTACAGGGATTCAAAGATTTAGGACTAAGCCCCTGTATTGAAAAACGACAATCAACAATTGCTGTTTATGCGACGTCTTGGCTGTTAGGATATGTCTTAAAAGAGGTTTGGCAATGTGGAGAGGGTTCAGCAAATAAAGCTTTTCCTAGTTTTGTTTTTACCTGGCCAAAACATTTACAAAGAGAAGCCTTAAAAGGATTAATGCGAGGGGATGGTTCTTTTACAACCAAGACAAACGGCAGTCATGCTAAAATCGCCTTCGGTTCGACTAGCCAAAAATTATTTGAACAAGCTTTAGCATTAATTCAAAGCCAAGGTGCAGTTCCTTCTATTCATTATCGCCCTTCTGCTGCTGGAGAAATTGAAGGTCGCCCTTATCAAAGTCTACCGTTTTGGGAATTAGAGGTGAGTAATATTTCGGGGCTCACTTCTTTGACTCAAATTTTTTCTCAAGAACGAGATGAACAACTGGTTGAGGCTTTAAGTCTTTATCAAGGAAATCGATATTCTTTCCCTCGTTTTGATGTTTCTAACGAGTTAGCTTTTGTCAAAGTTCGGAGTGTGGAAACTAAAAATGTTGAATTGTGTGATGTCTATGATGTTGAAGTAGAAAATACTCACTTATTTGTGACAACATCTGGAATTGTAACTCACAATTGTTTCGGGGTTCCAACGGTTGGGGGAGAGGTTTATTTTGATCCAGCTTATAATGGAAATCCCCTAGTTAATGCGATGGCAATTGGGTTAATGGAAACCCCAGAAATTGTGAAATCGGGTGCTTCAGGAATTGGAAATCCGGTGTTATATGTAGGTTCAACAACGGGGCGGGATGGCATGGGGGGAGCGAGTTTCGCCAGTGCCGAATTAAGCGAAGAATCGATCCAAGATCGTCCGGCGGTACAAGTCGGAGATCCGTTTTTAGAAAAGTCTTTAGTGGAAGCTTGTTTGGAAGCGTTTAAAACGGGCGCGGTAGTTGCTGCTCAGGATATGGGAGCGGCGGGAATTACCTGCTCAACATCAGAAATGGCAGCCAAAGGTGGGGTAGGAATTGAGCTAGATTTAGACTTAATTCCGGTACGAGAAACGGGAATGGTTGCCTATGAATATCTGTTATCGGAATCCCAAGAACGGATGTTATTTGTCGCTCAAAAAGGACGGGAACAGGAGTTAATTGATATTTTCCATCGTTGGGGATTACAGGCGGTTGTGGCGGGAACTGTGATTGCAGAACCCATAGTTAGAATTTTATTTAAAGGGGAAATTGCGGCGGAAATTCCGGCGGATGCCTTAGCAGAAAATACGCCATTATATCCGCGAGAAATATTATCAGAACCCCCAGAATATGTTCAAATAGCCTGGCAATGGAAACCGGAAAATTTACCGGAATCTACGGTTTCAGGAATCAAAATTAAGGAGGAATTTCAATCGTGGAATCAAGTATTATTGACCCTATTAGATACCCCTTCAATTGCCTCTAAACAGTGGGTTTATCGTCAATATGATCATCAAGTTCAGAACAATACGGTTTTAGTTCCCGGCGGTGGGGATGCGGCCGTAATTCGTCTACGCCCCCTAGAACCCCGGTCAACCCCAAATGGAGAAGCCGTATCCCCCTCTGCCCCCCCTGCCCCCCCTGCTCCCTCCGCCCCCCCTGCCCAAACAAAAGGACTAGCCGCAACAGTAGACTGTAACTCCCGGTATGTGTACCTCGACCCCTACGAAGGCGCGAAGGCAACCGTAGCCGAAGCCGCCCGGAATTTAAGCTGTGTGGGGGCTGAACCGATTGCGGTGACGGATAACCTAAATTTTGGTAGTCCTGAAAAACCGATTGGATATTGGCAGTTAGCCGAATCCTGTCGGGGGATTTCCGATGGCTGTAAGGCGTTGAATACTCCGGTGACGGGGGGGAATGTGTCCCTATATAATGAAACCCTCGATGCCGATGGGAACCCAGAATCCATTTATCCGACCCCGGTGGTGGGGATGGTGGGGTTAATTACGGATTTAACTAAAGTTTGTGGCCAAGGTTGGCAGGGTTCGGGGGATTTAATCTATCTTTTGGGGGATGACAAAACCCTACCCACCTTGGGCGCGTCGGAATATCTGGCGGTGCTGCATGGCACAATTGCGGGTAAGCCTCCGAGGGTGGATTTTGGGTTAGAACAAAAGGTACAAACGGCCTGTCGGGAAGGTATTCGTCAAGGGTGGATTAAATCGGCCCATGATTGTGCTGAAGGTGGGTTAGCGGTGGCTTTAGCCGAATCTTGTCTGAGTGGCAAAAAAGGAGCAACGGTGAAGCTGGATTTAAGTTCTACCGCTTCTGTGCGTTGGGATGAAATTCTCTTTGCGGAAGGGGGAGGACGAATTCTGGTTTCTGTCCCTCCTGAATATCAGTCGGTGTGGGAAGAATTTTTACACCAACAGTTAGGGGAAGAAAACGAGATCTGGCAAAACTTGGGTTTTGTGGGTGCGGGGTCTGAAGCTTTGCGGATTTTGGCTGCGGATCAGGGTTTAATTGAGGTTGAGCTTGGGGAAATGGGCGATCGCTATTTTAATGGGATTGAGCGTCGGTTGGACGTTTAAGCCTAATTTCAGCCCCAAGATTAGGGAAACGGACAGCAGAGGTGGGTCTTTCTTGCGATTTCAGCTAAAAAGGGATAAGATTAAGAAAATGTTAACTTTTTAACAGTTGTACTCGCATTATCCAGTAGCCTTGATTCATAAATCCCACCATCTGACCTTGCAGATCAGGAGCAAAACCGTAACATGATTCCAAATAATTCCCTTGATATCCACTCTGCCCAGGTTGATCCCGAACGACCTGATAAGCCGGAAGAAGCCTGTGGCGTTTTTGGGGTGTATGCTCCAGGGGAGGATGTCGCTAAACTGACTTATTTTGGTCTATATGCGCTGCAACACCGAGGCCAAGAATCCGCAGGGATTGCCACCTTTGATGGTGAAACGGTGCATTTGCACAAAGACATGGGATTAGTTTCCCAGGTTTTTAATGAAACTATTTTAAATAGCTTAACCGGGAATCTGGCGGTGGGTCATACCCGCTATTCTACGACGGGATCGAGTCGTCGGGTAAATGCCCAGCCGGCCGTGGTTCCAACTCGTTTAGGTTCCCTAGCCCTAGCACATAATGGCAATTTAGTCAATACCGGCGAATTGCGTGCAGAATTAACCCGGCGGGAGTGTGATTTTCTGACCACCACCGATAGCGAAATGATTGCTTTAGCGATCGCTTCGGAAGTTAATAATGGCAAAGACTGGTTAGAAGGGGCTTTAAGTGCCTTTACTCTGTGCCAGGGGGCCTATAGTTTAGTGATTGGGACACCCAAGGGGATGATGGGAGTCCGTGACCCCAATGGGATTCGACCCTTAGTGATTGGAATTTTACCCAGCACTCCCCAACGGTATGTTTTGGCGTCGGAAACCTGTGGATTAGATATTATTGGGGCGGAATACCTACGCGATGTGGAACCGGGGGAATTGGTTTGGATCACCGAAGAAGGGATGTCATCTTTCCACTGGAGTCCCAAACCCGCCCGGAAATTATGTGTTTTTGAGATGATTTATTTTGCCCGTCCCGATAGTGTGATGTGTGGCGAAAGTCTCTATAGTTATCGCTTGGAAATCGGACGAATTTTAGCCAAGGAATCCTTTGTTGATGCGGATATCGTGATTGGGGTTTCCTGACTCTGGGATTCCGGCGGCGATTGGATTTTCCCAGGGGTCGGGGATTCCTTTTGCTGAGGGATTAATTAAAAACCGTTATGTGGGACGGACGTTTATTCAACCGACCCAAAGTATGCGGGAGTCGGGGATTCGCATGAAGTTAAACCCGTTAAAGGATGTCTTGGAGGGCAAACGGGTGATTATTGTGGATGATTCGATTGTCCGAGGAACGACCAGTCGCAAAATTGTGAAGGCGCTGCGGGATGCGGGTGCAACTGAAGTTCACATGAGAATTTCTTCTCCTCCGGTTACCCATCCTTGTTTTTATGGGATTGATACCGATAGTCAGGAACAATTGATTGCGGCTACTAAATCCGTTGAGGAAATTCGTCAACAAATTGAAGTGGATAGTTTAGCTTATTTGAGTTGGGAAGGAATGTTAATCGCCACTCGGGAAGATACTAATACCTTCTGTTCCGCGTGTTTTACCGGAAATTATCCCATTGATATTCCTGAAAAAGTGAAACGCTCTAAATTAATATTGGAGAAATCGGTAACGGTTTAACTTCTGAAATAGAACTCATAGACCTGACCATAGAAACCGGATTTCTGACCCAAGAAACCCGGTTTCTATTTTGATAGGGAACAGGGAACAGGGAACAGGGAACAGGGAACAGGGAACAGGGAACAGGGAACAGGGAACAGGGAACAGGGAACAGGGAACAGGGAACAGTAAGCAGTAAATGAGTTTGCTGGCTTTAGAAGTGTCCTAACTGTGAATGCGTACCGCTATATTTAACCACAAAGACGCAAAGAAGTTTTAAACACGCTCTGTTACTTTTTCTCTGCATGAATATAATCTACAAAATAAAATTTGGGTTCTAAATAATATTTTAACCATCCATAAATGCCTAATCCGAAAAGAGCGATCGCGATTAAGGGAATACCCCATTGTAATCGAATAGGATCGGACATTAAAGCGACAGAGGAAACCGTTAATACAAAATAAATTAATAAACCCAACTGTAATTTTTTAATAGTGTTTAAGGCGTTGCTACAGCTACTACAGTGTTGAGTATGTTGGTGATAGGTGTCGAGTAGTTGTTGACGGTTATCATTAAAAGGGAAATAATCGGGGACTGGTATATTCAGTTGTTTCCAAGGTAATTCTCCTTGAGAATAGCGATCAAACCATTTGCGGAATTCAATAATTAAACGATCGGCACTTGTTGGCATTTTATAAGAGGTTTTCCAAGTTTCCCCTGCGGGCTTTTGCTGTAAGAAACGTTCCTGTTGATGGAGTAAAACCATATCGCTATCAAAGACTAAATTCCGCAGCATAATATGTTCCCACCATAAAGGAGTAATGCGATGTAAAGTTTTAGAAAAGTTTTGGGCAAATAAACCAATTGCTCGTGATTTTCCGGGTAATACAGGGATACAATAAACCAAAATTTGCATTTTTTTACCACTGGGAAATGCAATCTCATACTCTAAACGACAAGGCGGTTTCAAATTGAATACTACGGAGATATCCTGGCGTATTAACTTCTATTAAATTTAGACTTGATGCTATTAGTTCTAAGGGGACAGGTCGGGCTTGTTCTCGTCTTCCTTGTATGCCATGATGAGCAATGGGAACATGGCTAGGATCGGCAATATTTTCAACTAATGTTGACCAATCATATTCTAATTCTCGAAAATAGGAAGTCCAAACAAATCCGTTTTCAAGATTAATTTTAGGGGATAAAGGTAAGGGGGTTTTTGCTGCTAATTCCGCCGATAAGGGATCAGCCCAAACCCACAATATATCCTGTTCTTCTCGGGTTGGAAAGACTTGAACGCAAAATTTATCTTTAACTAATTCGGGGTTTTCTGCTTGAGGAATCCGGCTACAAATCCCTTGGGAATCAAATTCCCAACCGTGATAACTACACATTAAATTTCCAGTTTTCTCGTCGATTCTGCCTTCACTTAAAGAGGCTAAACGATGGGGACATTGATCTAAAAAAACTTGATAGTGTTGTTGTTGGAGGGGTTTCCAAATTACTAAACGAATTCCTAACACCGTTATAGCTTTGGGTCGTTTAGGGTCAATATCCGTCAGAATTGATAGGGGATACCATTGTTGAAAAAAGTTGAATTGTGTTTCTGTCATGGTTTTGTTTGCAAATACTTTATATATTAAGGAACAGGATTTAAAAGTGTCCTAACTGTAATGCGTATTGCTATAGAATGCAACCTCAGCTACAGATCACTTAATTCTGCGAATAATGTAGATAAGATTTGATTGGAAACTAAAAAACCATCGGGGTCTGTAAATCGGATAAATCCTTGATTTAATTCCGGTTGAATGGGGTTAGAAATAGGTTGTTTTTGGATATCCAAAAATTGCACTAATCCTTGCTGTTCAAAAGGAATTAATATTGTTAATATTTGGCTTAGGGTTTCGGCTCCAAATTGTTGTAATAGATATTCTAAATTAATTCCTTCTGTTAACCGGAATCCTAACATTAAGGTTTCTAATAGTCTTTCTTGGGTTGTATCGACAAATTCAGCAATATTGTATGAGTAATTACCATTAACCCAAGCATAATATTCTTGTCGTTTTCGAGGTCGAGTTAGGCGATAACCCTGAAGATAACTTGCCGCCCCCATACCAAATCCATAATAGGGTTGTTTTTTCCAGTAGACTAAATTATGTTGACATTGAAATCCGGGTTTGGCATAGTTAGAAATTTCGTAATGTTCATAACCAGCTTGTGTTAATAGGTGTTGAGCTAAACGATACATTTGGGCGGTGGATTCTTCCGTGGGTAAGGGAAATTCCCCCGGAGTATAATATCGAGAAAATGGCGTTTTATCTTCGACTATTAAGTCATAAATTGAGATATGATTGGGGTTAATTTTTAATAGAGTTTTTAAGGAATATTCCCAATCCTCTAAGGTTTGTTCGGGTAAACCGGAAATTAAATCTAAACTCCAGTTTTGCATCCCAGTTTTTTCAATAATATTAATAGCTGAAAAAATTTCATCGACGGTATGCGATCGCCCGGCTAATTGTAAGAGTTTATCCTGAAATCCTTGCACCCCTAAACTGATTCTATTTATCCCCAAATCCAGAAAACCTTGTAATTTTTCCTGATCAAAAGTTCCGGGGTCTACTTCCATAGAAATTTCTGCATCCGTGGCAATACCCAACTTTTGATCCACTAAATGTAAAATTTGTTCTAACTGATTAACCGATAATAAGGAAGGAGTTCCCCCGCCAAAGAAAACGGTTTTTAAAGGGGAAATATTAGAAGAAACCGATGTTTGGGAAATTTCCTGACATAATACTTTTACATAGTCTTGAATTATGGCAGAATTATCCCCATGTTTGCGATCGCCCACCACCGATACGGCAAAATCACAGTAAAAACAACGGCGACGACAAAAAGGAATATGTAAATATACGGATCTGGGGGATTCTAAGGGGGGAAAACCGGATTCAGATGAATTAACAATAGAAAAATTATTCATAAGATTTTATACAAACTGTAACTTTTTCCGATTCAATTCTAAAGTTTTTCTGAAGAATTGGCAGAATTAGGGAAAAATTGCCCCTACCTACTTTGAAACCAAAATAAAGATGGAAAAGTCCTGAAAAAGCATGATGGGGGAGGATATAATCTTTTTTTTATCAGGTTTTTCGAGAATTTTGAATACCGATAAAGTCAAGAAAATAGGTGCGGTCGGTTTTCCCTAACCCCCGAATACCGATCGGGTTTCCCACAGAGGATATAATGGTACACAAACATACGGATATCCTGAATAGGATTTCCCACCCACTTCCATCGGCTTAAAATCATGCTAGATGCAATCATTATTATTTTATTCATAATAGCTGGTGCTGGGACGGGCTTCTACGGCATTGAATTGCTTCCGAAACCCGTACTCGATCAGGTCACAAATATCGAGGGACTGCGATCGGTTACGGGTGCATTTACGGCTTTAATCGGGGGCGTCATGGGTTTAGTGGTGCAAACCACCTACCGTCGCCTAGAAGAAACAAGTACGCCAGATGCCCCTTGATGTCTTGATCACCCGTGCTATCGGTTTAGTGATTGGATTATTAGTTGCCAATCTAATGTTAGCACCGTTATTTTTACTGCCAATTCCCCGGGAATTTGGGTTTATTAAACCCCTATTTGCGGTGTTATCTAGTGCTATGTTTGGATTCACTGGAATTAATTTAGCGGATACCCACGGACGGGCATTTTTCAGAATTATTAATCCCAGTAGTTTGGACTCAATGTTATTGGCAGAAGGAAGCCTGAAACCTGCTTATACCAAAGTAATTGATACCAGTTGTATTATTGATGGTCGGATTGAAAGTTTGTTAGAAACAGGTTTTATTGAAGGTCAAATTTTAGTACCCCAGTTTATTTTACAGGAGTTACAGTTAGTTGCTGATGCCGCCAATGATCAGAAACGGGTGCGAGGACGGCGAGGATTAGATATTTTAAATCGTCTACGAGAAGAATATCCCGATCAGATTTCTATTCATCCCATTGATTATGAAGAAACGCAAACTGTTGATGCCAAATTAGTCCGATTTGCTCAAGAAATCAATGCCACACTATTAACAAATGATTATAATTTGTCAAAAGTGGCAACGGTACAACAGGTTCCGGTTTTGAATATTAATGATTTGGTGCAAGCGATTCGTCCCTCCTATTTACCTGGGGATATTATTGATTTAAAAATTCGCAAGGAAGGCAAAGAACCTTCCCAGGGAATCGGTTATTTAGATGATGGCACAATGGTGGTTGTTGAAGCCGGAAGTGAATATGTGGGAGATCAGGTGCGAGTGATTGTCACCAGTTCCCTGCAAACTTCCGCCGGTCGGATGATTTTTGCCCGTCCTGAACATTCGGTTGTGGCTTGAATTTGTAGTAGGGAAAAGGGAACAGGGAACAGGCTCACGACGCAGCCTGTTCCCTCTCTCAACTAGGTAATTTATTTTGTGTAACCACTTATATTGAATTAATCACAAATTGACTAATAATTTCTGGCTGACGATTAATAATATTAGCAGGAATTGATTGAATATCTGTTTCCGTATAGGGTTCAATTCCATAGACATTAACTTGTAGTTTTTGAGTTTGTGGATCAACAATAAATTCAGTCCAACCAAAGTTATGTACCGCAAAATAAGAGCCTTTAATTAACTCAGTATTGGGTTGAGTTTCATCTAAACCAATCGGGTCATATCCGAATTGATTCAGTTGATTATTCAGAATATTTTGGACTAATTGATCTTTACTTGAAGCCGTATCTAACCCGGCATAAAAATCCTTAGTATCTTGGGTAATGGTATCAATAGAACTAAAATTCATAATTTCTGACCCCCAAGTTCCAGGGATAAAGCTTTCACCCAAATCTAACTGATAACCAATCGGCCCAACCGTAATTTCAATGGCATCGGTTTGAATTTGGGGCTGATCAAAATTCAATTGATAGCTTAACTCATTGACAATTGTTCCCCCGGCACCTCCCGAAACAAAAACAACATTTTCGATATTATTTTGATCAATAAATTGTAATAAATCCCGACGTTCGGCAGCATATCCTTCCCAACGGTTAGCAGAATCATATAATCCTAAATTCTGAATGGGAACCGGAGAAAAAACAAATTTCCAACTGACTCCAGTATTTTGGGCGTCTAATAAATCAATCTTTAAATCCTCTAATTGGGCTTTTCCTAATAACGTCCGGTTAGGGTCAAAAGCAGATGCTAAAAATTGATTAATTTGACTGTCTAAAGCTGGGTCAGGAACTTGAGGTAAAGGTGCATCTCTAAAAGAACGTGCATCTAAGACAAATAACGCCCCATCACTGCCAAAAGGTTGATATCTATAAAGTTTATCTTGATTAGTAGTGCGGGGGTCTCCGGTTTCTCCATAGACTTGATTTCCTACTGGATTATAGTCTTTCCAAGCTTGCAAACCGATGTTAAATTGATCAGTATTATTAATAAATTGTCCGTCAGTTCCAAAAAATAATTGTTGAGCAGATAAAGCGGGAATTTCTCCTCCAGCAAAACCCGTAATTAAATTTTGATCATTCCACGTTCCATAAAGTGCGGTTGATGCTTGTAAATTTGCCCAAGGATTTAGACCTAAACGGGGGGAAACAATCTCATTATATTTAGTGCTAAAATCTAGGGGAGTAACCGCTTGTTGAACTTCCGGTAAATCGGGGGAAATCGTATCCGCAGAAATGGTATTTCCCAGCCCTACAAAAAAGTCTAAATTGCGTTCAGGAACATTATTAACTGACATATAGGGCATTAATTCCCCCTGTCCGTCGGCGGTGGCTCCAAATCTTAATCCCTGTTGGGTTCCAATAGCTGCTGGAGTGCGAAAACTGCCCACCGATGATGTGCCTTCTGCATTAGTAAACCGATAAAAATATTGGGTATCGGGGGTTAAATTATTGGCTGCTAATTTAACGGGTTCGGTAATATCGGTAACGGTGGTATAAAGAATACCTAAAGGATTAATAAAACTCAGATTATTGGCATATTCCAGACTAACAGTTCCCGCCGCCGAACTGCGGGTTAAAAATACCGTGGAATTGGGGGTTGTATCCCCGGTGGCGACTCGATTAGGTAAACTAGAACCTTGGGGTTGAATAAAGGGGGTAAATTGACGATTTTGGGCGGCTCCAAAGTTAATATAATGTTCAATTCCGGTGAGTTCATCCCGGGCAACGGCAAAGGCAACATCGGGATTTTGGGCTAAATAATATTTAGAATTATAAAGGGGGGTGGGACTGCGATCTTCAAACTGTCCAAAGTTAACAAAATGTTCAATTCCCGTAATATTTCCCTGGGCAACAATGGCAGCAAGAGATGGATTTTCTGTTAAATAATAGGTACTATCAAATAAAATACTGGGGCTGCGATTTTCCAACTGTCCCAGATTAATATAATGTTCAAATCCACTGGCAAAAGCTCCACTTTTAACCCATTGGGCAACGTCGGGATTTGTAGCTAAATAATAGGATTCATCGTAGAGGGGACTGGGCTGGCGAACTTGAAATTGACCAGACTCGATAAAGTGTTGAAATCCATTGGCAATAATTCCACTAGCAACGGCCGCCGCCACATCGGGATTTTGTGCTAAATAAAAGGATTCATTAAATAAGCCATTTGCCTGTAACATAAATACAATTTAATAGGGGATTAATCTAGGATTTAACCCAAATTCTATTCTGGGCTGGCTTTAGATGTCAAACCCCTACAATTTCCCAGAAATTAATTAAATAGACTTAAGTTTAAAGTTCTCACCATTTTTTCAATAAAAAATAAACCCCCAATAGAATTTCCTTGGGGATCAAGGGGCGGACTATAACAAGCGATCGCCCCCTGTCGCGGAATAATTGATAATACCGCCCCACTCACCCCCGATTTAGTCGGGACTCCCACCTTCACCGCAAACTGTCCCGAGGTTTCGTATAACCCACAGGTGAGCATTAAGGTTTTGACGGTGCGACTGGCAATTTCCCATGGGAGGTTAGTGGGTTGTAGCAATAACAAACCCAATTTTGCTAAGTCTGAAATGGTGGCCGATAAACAACAGATTTGGTTATAGGTATCCAGGGTGATCTCGGGATGCTCCAGATAGCCCGCAGCCGCCAGGGTGGAAACCAGGGCTTGGTTTTTGGCGTTGGGGGCTGAAACGCACGGACTCCAGAATATCCGGGTCTAAGACTAACTGACAATCGGCCAATTGATTTAACCAGGAACAGAGATACTGACGGCGAGTATCTGCATCCTTTCCGGGGAGTAGTCCAGCTAGGGCGATCGCCCCACTATTAATCATGGGATTGCGGGGCCATCCGCCATCGGACTCTAGCTGTTTGAGGGAATTAAACGGTTGATCCGAAGGTTGCACCCCCACCCGTTGGAAGACCCGATCCTCCCCCAATTCCAGCAGTCGATTCAATAATAAAAAGCACTTGATCACACTCATCACCGGAAATCGGAGGGTTTCATTCCCCGCCTGATAGGATTGGCCCTGGATCGTCAGGATTTTAACCCCGAATTCCTGGGGGTTCACCTGGGCTAATGGGGGAACATAGCTGGGTAATTGGCCTAATTGACTCCGTTGTTGTCCTTCCTTCACCCAGGTATTGAGTTCAGCCTGGGTTAACCCATCGAATGGCTTCGGCCCTATATTCACTGAGAATCCCTCCCCATATCTTTTTTTCAGTTTAGCTTTCACTGCCCAACTCAGCCCAAAGCCCCCTGAAAAAAAATTTTCCCAGAAAGGCTTGACAAATTAGAAAAAAGCAGTAATAATAAAAATTGTCGCAAAAAAAAGAACGACAGCAAGGGACTGTAGTTCAATTGGTTAGAGCACCGCCCTGTCACGGCGGAAGTTGCGGGTTCGAGCCCCGTCAGTCCCGTTCTAAAGGTTAAAAATAAAAATAATAGTCACCCGTTCCCAAGAAACTGGGCTTCTAATTAAGTTAATTACAATAAATCAAGATATCTTGAGAAACCCGGTTTCTGACAATTGTTGATAGTGGGGGGCGGGTTTATTTAGATTTCTGCTGATTAACCAAGATTAACGCGAACCTGCCCCTACGGTTTGGGTAATATTAAGATAATTAGGGTGGTTGTCATGGGTTGATTTAGAAACAAGCGATCGCACTTTCTCATATTATCAAATCCCCCAATTGTAGGGGCGGGTTCGAGACAATCTCTGTTAATTAGCAAAAATCTGGCTAAACCCGCCCCAAATGCGATCGCAATACCCAAAGAAACCCGGTTTCTAATTAAATTAATTACTACAAATCAAGATATCTTGAGAAACCCGGTTTCTGAAGGCGATCGCAAATACCCAAAGAAACAGACTTGATAACTTGTGATAGGGGGCGGGTTGATTCAGATTTATGCTGATTAATAAAGATTAACGCGAACCCGCCCCTACAGTTTAGGTAATATTTAAGATAATTAGGGTGGTTGTCATGGGTTGATTTAGAAACAAGCGATCGCACTTTCCCCTATTATTAAATCCCCCAATTGTAGGGGCGGGTTCGCGTTCATCTCTGTTAATTAGCAAAAATCTGGCTAAACCCGCCCCGAATGCTAAACCCGCCCCAAATGCGATCGCAATACCCAAAGAAACCCGGTTTCTAATTAAATTAATTACTACAAATCAAGATATCTTGAGAAACCCGGTTTCTGAAGGCGATCGCAAATACCCAAAGAAACAGACTTGATAACTTGTGATAGGGGGCGGGTTGATTCAGATTTATGCTGATTAATAAAGATTAACGCGAACCCGCCCCTACAGTTTAGGTAATATTTAAGATAATTAGGGTGATTGTCATGGATTTATTTAGAAACAAGCGATCGCACTTTCCCCTATTATTAAATCCCCCAATTGTAGGGGCGGGTTCGAGACCATCTCTGTTAATTAGCAAAAATCTGGCTAAACCCGCCCCGAATGCGATCGCAAATACCCAAAGAAACCGGGTTTCTAATTAAGTTAATTGCCACAAATCAAGATATCTTGAGAAACCTGGTTTCTGCTACTCGAACCCGCCCCTACCGTGCTCGCCACAATTTAATCCTGTTGTCATAACTCCCACTGGCTAACGTCCGACCATCGGGACTGAACGCTACAGACACGACAATATGTAAATGTCCGGTGAGAGTGGCAATTTGTCGTTGACTCGGCACATCCCACAATTTGATCGTCCTCTTGCTACTCCCACTGGCTAATGTCCGACCATCGGGACTGAAGGCTACAGAAAAGACAACATCTGAATGTCCGGTGATAGTGGCAATTTCCCGTTGACTCGGCACATCCCACAATTTAATCGTCTTGTCCTTACTCCCACTGGCTAACGTCCGACCATCGGGACTTATGGCTACAGAGCAGACATGATCTGAATGTCCGGTGAGAGTAGCAATTTCCCGTTGACTCGGCACATCCCACAATTTAATCGTGTCGTCAAAACTCCCACTAGCTAACGTCCGACCATCGGGACAGAAACGCTACAGACCAGACATGATCTGAATGTCCGGTGAGAGTGGCAATTTGTTGTTGACTCGAAACATCCCACAATTTAATCGTCTTGTCCCAATTCCCACTGGCTAACGTCCGACCATCGGCACTGAAAGCTACAGACAAGACACCATTTGAATGTCCGGTGAGAATGGCAATTTCCCGTTGACTCGGCACATCCCACAATTTGATTGTGTCCAAACTCCCACTGGCTAACGTCCGACCATCGGCACTGAAAGCTACAGACAAGACACCATTTGAATGTCCGGTGAGAATGGCAATTTCCCGTTGACTCGGCACATCCCACAATTTAATCGTGTTGTCCAAACCCACACTGGCTAACGTCCGATTATCAAGGCTGAAGGCTACAGACATGACACGATCTGAATGTCCGGTGAGCGTGGTACTCAGAGCAGCGTTTTGCCAAGAAATATAAGGTGATGGACTAACAGATCGGGGTTGCCACAATTTGATCGTATTGTCTTCACCCCCACTGGCCAACATCCGGCCATTAGGACTGAAGGCTACAGAGCAGACCACCTGTGAATGTCCGGTGAGAGTGGCAATTTCCCGTTGACTCGGAACATCCCACAATTTAATCGTCTCGTCCCTACTCCCACTGGCTAACGTCCGACCATCAAGGCTGAAGACTACAGACCAGACAGAATATGAATGTCCGATGAGAGTGGCAATTTCCCGTTGACTAGCAACATCCCACAATTTAATCGTCTTATCCCAACTCCCACTGGCTAACGTCCGACCATCGGGACTGAACGCTACAGACATGACATCATGTGAATGTCCGGTGAGAGTAGCAATTTCCCGTTGACTCGCAACATCCCACAATTTAATCGTCTTGTCCTTACTTCCACTGGCTAACATTCGACCATCAGGACTGAACGCTACAGATATGACACAATCTGAATCTCCAGTGAGAGTAGCAATTTCCCGTTGACTCGGAACACCCCACAATTTGATCGTCTTGTCAAAACTCCCACTGGCTAACATCCGACCATCAGGACTGAACGCTACAGAGCAGACCACCTGTGAATGTCCGGTGAGCGTGGCAATTTCCCGTTGACTCGCAACATCCCACAATTTGATTGTGTCCAAACTCCCACTGGCTAACATCTGACCATCGGGACTGAAGGCTACAGAGATGACACGATCTGAATGTCCGGTGAGCGTGGTAATTGGTCGTTGACTCGCAACATCCCACAATTTGATCGTCTGGTCACAACTCCCACTGGCTAACATCTGACCATCGGGACTGAAGGCTACAGACCTGACAATATGTGAATGTCCGGTGAGCGTGGTAATCAAAGCAGTGTTTTGCCAGGAAATATGCGGTGAGAAACTTTGTAAATCCTGTAAGACTTGATCAGCAGAAGAATAACGATCTCCAATATCTTTTTTTAATAGCTGATCAAGAACTTCATTTAATTCTGGACTAAGATCTTGCTTGACATATTTTTGCCAATTTTTCGTCCAACTGTAACCGTCATCTAACCATAATTCCAGAGGTGAAATTTTAGTTAATAGATAAAAACAAATCACCCCTAAACTATATAAATCACTAGCGGGGTAAGCTTCTCCCCCTTGCATTTGTTCCCGACTGGCATATCCATCAGAACCAACACGGGTTCCGATTTGTGTATATACCACCGTTCCTGATAAATCTTTCGCTACCCCAAAATCAATTAACACATATTCCCCATTTCCACGACGCATAATATTATCGGGTTTGAGGTCACGGTGAATCACCTTTTGCTGGTGAATAAATTCGAGAACAGGTAACAAACTGATTAATAATTCCTTAACTTGCGGTTCCGTCCAAACTCCTTGTTTTTGTGAAATTTGCTCTAAAGTTTCCCCTTCAATATATTGCTGAATTAAATAGAGTTGATTGTTTTCTGAAAAATAAGCCCATAACGCCGGAATTTGGGGATGATGTCCCAGTTGTTGTAGTTGTTTCGCTTCTCGTTCAAATAATTCTAAGGCTTTTTGTAGTCCTGCTGTCCCTTGCATCATCGGAAACAAACTGTTTAACTACACATTTCTCATTCAGTTTATCCCGATCTTCGGCTAAATAAGTCCGACCAAACCCCCCTTGACCTAACAGTTTGATCATGCGAAACCGTCCCCGCAGGAAGTCGGGTATGGGGACACCGCAGCTTTGACAATAAACCGTATTATCGGGGTTGTTTGGGTTGGGACATTGGGGGTTGATGCAACATTTCATCGTTCTCAAGGGTTAGAATATTCTCTCTATTTTGTCTCAATTTTGGGAAACTGGAGTATTAACGCGGATATCGCTGTATTAGGGTTCTAACCATGAGGGAGTCCTAAAGGACTCACTACGGTATTAACGGGGATATCGTTGTATTAGGGATCGAACCATGAGGGAGTCCTGAAGGACTCACTACGGTATTAACGGGGATATCGTTGTATTAGGGATCGAACCATGAGGGAGTCCTGAAGGACTCACTACGGTATTAACGGGGATATCGCTGCATTAAGGCTCGTACCTGTTCGGCGTGGTAGGAACTGCGGGTTAAGGGAGAAGCCACCACCTGTAAGAAACCGATAGACTCACCAAAATCCCGCCAAGTATCAAATTGTTCAGGGGGGATAAATCCCGCAACGGCTAAATGTTTGGGTGTGGGTTGGAGATATTGACCCAAGGTTAAAATATCACAATCAACGGCCCGTAAGTCCTCCATGGCCTCTCGAACTTCGGCATCGGTTTCACCCAGTCCCACCATTAACCCAGATTTAGTATAAACCCCAGGTGTTAGTTGGCGCGATCGCTTTAATAACTCCAAACTGCGCTGATAGTCACCTTGGGGACGAACCCGACGATACAGCCGTTTGATGGTTTCGGTATTGTGGTTGAGAAACTTCCGGTTTCGCTTGCAAAATTATTTCCAAGGCGTCCCAATTTCCACACAAATCGGGAATTAAGACCTCAATAGTCGTTTGGGGAGAGAGCGATCGCACCCCGTCAATACACCGAACAAACTGGGAGGCGCCGCCATCGGGTAGGTCATCCCGGTTGACAGAAGTGATCACAACATGATTCAAGTTCATGCGTCGTACCGCTTCCGCCAGTCTTTCCGGTTCAGTAATATCTAGGGGTTGGGGTTTTTTCTCAAAATCAATATCACAGTAGGGACAAGCCCGGGTACAGGCTGGCCCCATAATTAGAAATGTGGCGGTTCCCGCATTGAAGCATTCCCCAATATTGGGACAGGAGGCTTCCTCACAGACGGTGTTTAAGCCTAAATCCCGCAAAATCCCTTTAACGTTGCCAACACGCTCCCATTGAGGGGCTTTGACTCGTAACCAGTCCGGCTTGACTACCACGGGCTTACCTTTTCCTAATAAATTCACATCTTGATAGATCCTAACTGATCTTTTATGTGTTATACTGACTAACGGTGTCTTAATTAAGGCATCGGGATGTAGCGCAGCTTGGTAGCGCACCTCGTTCGGGACGAGGGGGTCGTAGGTTCAAATCCTATCATCCCGATTTTTATTTGCGCGAATGGTCTAACCCCGCCTTGACCCAGTTAATACAATCCTGTTCGGAAGTAAAGAGTTTAGGGGCCGCAACATTATTTAGACTGTAGGATTTGTAGTGATCATAATAGTATTTTCCGCTCTCTTTATAAATTAAAATCAAATCATTTTGATAGGTATATCGACATTGAAAATAATCCCCATTAGGAACAATATCAGAATGTTTATCTAAATGATCCAGGGCGATTTCAATAATTTTTTCCAGTTGACTACAATAAAGATCCGCCGGATTCTCTAATTTGTGGAATTTTCCTTTATGCCCCAATTGGGATAATAAAATATAGGAATAAATCTTTTTATCACTCACAGTGACTCGAACAAAGGGAATAATTAAATGCCCCTGGGAAGAAATAGATTTTTCGTATAAAAAGCGATCCATATTGATAATAAAAAGTTAGGAACTAACGATCATCTTAGACAGAAATTGAGTAATTAACCGGGATCGGAAACTGGACTGATGATACAGAGAAGACTGATATAAAACCTTTTCTTGATGGGTCATCAGGGTACAGTCTGAACGGGGATACGCGACACAGGTTACAGTATACCCCATGGCAATTTCCCCAGGACGGAGAAATTTTTGTTCACTTTGATCCACTTGACCCTGGAGGAGTTTAGCCACACAAGCGGAACAATCTCCCTGTTTACATCCTGATGGTAGACGAATCCCATTGTCTTCTGCAATATCGAGAATATATTGGTCATCAGGAACTGTAATTGTACAATCTAAACCTTCAGCTTCGTTAATCAGGCGGACTTGATAAACCATGATCATAAAAATTTGACTCAATTATATTTCAGATTTAGCTTGGTTTTAAATTATAAAAGCAGGAGGAGACGATTAAAACAACGAGTTCCCAAAACCAAACAACCCCAAGGTTAATCATAATGATGATCCCAGTATATTCTTGATATTTTTTTGAATAAAACCTAATTTAAACATTTTTTTATGCGCCCTTTAAGTCTTCGACCGTCAATTAACTATTTACCCAGAGAACAGTTTAAACTAAATCTGAAATTATTGATCCTGCTATGGCAATTTTTTCGCCTTCAGCATATTCAAGTCTACTCCCAATTATTTGCTAGTTTAATTCTAGCAGTACAAATTAATTGTGTCTTAACTGCGGTGAGTCGTCCTCTGTTGGCTCAAATTCCAGAGTCCTTACCCTCCGAGCGTTTCTATTGTCCCAATTCCTCCTCAACCTGGACTCCCAGAACCCCAACTTCCTGAAACTTTACCCCCAACAGAACCCTTGTTTTCCCCATCGGTTCCCACGCCCACAACTCCAGACAATATTCCAGATAGTCCCAATACTATTAATATAGAACGCTTTAATTTTGACGGGAATACGGTTTTTTCTGATCAAAAATTAGCGGAAATCACCAAGGATTTTGTCGGTCGCCCGATTACTTTTACGGAATTATTGCAAGCCCGCTCGGCGGTAATAGATTTATATATTAAGCAGGGTTATATTACCTCCGGTGCATTTATTCCGGCTCAAACCTTAACCAATGGAATTGTTACTATTGCAATTTTAGAAGGGAAAGTCACAGAGATTAATATTAAAGGAAAAGGACGTTTAAACCCCAACTATATTAAAAGTCGGTTAGAATTAGTAACTCAGAAACCCTTTAATCAAAACCATCTGTTACAGGCTTTACAATTGCTACAACTTGATCCGGTGGTGAAAACGATTTCGGCGGAATTGGCGGCGGGAATTCAACCCGGGGAAAGTATTCTAAATGTTGAATTTCAAACGGCAAAAACCTTTGATCTGAGTTTATTTACCAATAATAATCGGTCTCCGGCGGTGGGATCTTGGCAACGGGGAATTGAAGTAGAAGAAGGGAATTTATTAGGACAGGGCGATCGCTTGGCATTGTCTTATAGTAATACTCAAGGAAGTAGTATTGGGGATATTTTATATACCTTTCCCCTGACATCTCGTAATGCTACATTAGGATTTTATTTTAACTCGACCAATAGCCAAATTATTGAACCCCCTTTTGACGATTTAGATATTAGGGCGAATAGTCGGACGTATGAATTGCGATTTCGCCAACCAATTATCCGCACCCCAACGCAGGAATTAGCATTAGGATTAACCCTTGCCCGTCAGGAAAGTGATACAAGTATTTTAGGAGTGGGTTTTCCCCTATCTCGGGGGGCTGAGGAGGATGGAAAAACCCGACTTTCAATTGTGCGGTTTTTTCAAGAATATACGAACCAGGGGCCAAAACAGGTCTTGGCGGCGCGATCGCAACTCAGTTTTGGGGTAGGATTATTAGATGCCACCCTCAGTTCTGATCAACCCGATAGTAAATATTTTGCTTGGCGCGGTCAAGCCCAATGGGTGCGTTTATTAGCGCCTGACACGATTTTTTTACTCCGTTCTGATATTCAACTCACCAACCAAGAATTACTAGCTTTAGAACAGATGGGACTGGGGGGTTTAGAGAGTGTGCGAGGGTATCGTCAAGATGTTTTGTTACGCGATAATGTGATATTTGCCTCCGCAGAATTGCGTTATCCAATTTTGAGAACTAAAAATGGTGCAGGTCTCCTCCAACTTACACCTTTTATAGATTTTGGTCAGGCTTGGAATGCGCCCGGAGAATTGGCATTACCCGATCGCACATTATTATCAATTGGGTTAGGATTAAAGTGGCAATATGGCGATCGAATAACCGCACAGATTGACTGGGGTATTCCCTTAATTAAATTAGAGTCTAGTGATCGCAGTTTACAGGAACAAGGGATTTATTTCCTATTCAATTGGAAACCCTTCTAAACCCGTAGTAAGCCCTTCAGGGCTTTCTCACCCAAAACTCTGTAGAGTTAAATTAATTGTCATATCGAATTTCAGTATAATAGATAACAATTAATTGCAGCAAAAAATCATAATTTTTCAATGAGATTCCCCGGTTGCGGTGGGAATTTTCCAGAAAAAGGCTCAATTAATGGACAAACTCCGGCAATTAATTATACAATGGAGGGTAACACCCCTCATCAGGGTAATATTCAATTTTATTGAATTCAGATCTTCCATCTTGTATAAACAAATGGAGTTTTCCTAACCCAATTTTGATTGAGGGAGTGTCAAATCGTGGACAAACAAGTTCAACCCACTACTATTTCCAACCCTTCTGACCCTCCAGGGACTGGGTTCGGTGCCCCGAATTCCGCCGACTCTAATCCCGATCATTTCCGTCGCTTCGTGGAATATCTGCCGACGGCCATGGCCATGGTTGACCCGCAACTGCGATATTTGGCCGTATCCCGCCAATGGCAACAGGACTATGGCGGAGAAAATATGAATTTAATTGGTTCGGCCCATCAACAATGGTTTCCCCATTTACCGGAAATTTGGTATCAGAATGCCGAACAATCTTTGGAGGGGAAATTGCCCCGTTGGGAATTGGAAACCTACCACCCCGTAGCCCAGGGTTTTCTATTCAGTGGAATAAATGGGTAGTTCAACCTTGGCAAACCGCATCGGGGGAGATTGGCGGGTTAATTTTGTATTTGGAAGTAATTACGCCTCAAAAACAATTACAAGAAAAATTACAACTGACTCAAAAGGCATTTGATCAGGCGGCAACGGCTATTTTTTGGATGACTTTAGAAGGTAATTTTTGCTATGTGAATCAATCCGCCTGTCGGATGTTGGGCTATACGGAAAGCGAATTACTGCAACTGAATGTTCATAATATTGATCCCGATTTAACTACCGTGGTTTGGCAGGAATATTGCCAAGAATTAAAGCGAAAAGGATCATTAACCTTTGAGTCCAGCTATCAAAGAAAATCCGGTTCTATTTTCCCGGTTAATTTTAAGATTAATTATTTAGAATTAGAGTCCTCCGATCCGACTTTAACCGTTGAAACCGAATTCGGTGCAGTTTCCGTTCCTGGTCTGCCCTTAATTTGTGGTTTTGCCTATGATATTTCCGAACAAAAATCCACTTCCTCTGCCATTTTAGCCTCAAAAGATCAATTGGAAGCGGTATTAAATGCCGTCCCCGGGTTAGTTTCTTGGATTAGTTCCGATTTGAAATATTTAGGGGTGAATCGCCACTTAGCCAATTCCTACAATGTTCCGGCGGAAACCTTCATTGGGAAAGAGGTGGGATTTCTCCAAACCAGCCCAGAATTTAATCAATTTGTCTATGAATTTTTTGCTCAAGATAATTGGAAAAGTTCCCGGGAATTGACAGCAAATGTCCGAGGATTTCCCTGTACTTATTTGATTGTCGCCCAAAAATATCACCGAGGTTCGGCGGCGGTTTTTGTCGGTTTAGATATTACGGAACGTCAACAAATGGAGCAAGCACTGAGGTGCAGTGAAGAACAAGAAGCGAAACGACGAGCCGAATTAGAAATCATTTTAACTCAACTTCAACGCACCCAAACCCAACTAATTCAAACCGAAAAAATGTCATCTTTGGGGCAGTTGGTGGCGGGAATTGCCCATGAAATTAATAATCCCGTGAGTTTTATTTCGGGAAATATTGTTCATGCTAAAAATTATATTGAAGATTTAATGAATTTAGTTACTTTATATCAACAGTATTATCCTGAAATTATTCCTGAAATTGCCGATGAGATAGAAGAAGTTAATTTGAGCTTTTTAAAGCAGGATTTACCCCGGATGTTAGAGTCGATGAAAGTGGGAGCAGAACGAATTAGAGATGTGGTGCGATCGCTGCGTCATTTCACCCGTTTAGATGAATCTCAAATGAAGTTTGTCGATATTCATGAAGGGTTAGATAGTACAATATTAATCTTACAAAATCGTCTGCAAGCAAAGGCCGGAAGATCGGGTATTACTTTAGTGAAAGAATATAGTGCGTTACCCAAAGTAGGTTGCTATGCGGGACAACTAAATCAAGTGTTTATGAATTTACTTACCTACACCATTGATCGTTTAGAAGCTACCAGTTTGAAGGATGATTTAGTCGATCAACCTAAGATTATCATTCGTACCTATTTAGATAATAAAAATACCGTGGCTATTTCGATTGCGGATAATGGAATTGGGATGTCGGAAATAGAAAGGAAAAGTATTTTTGATCCGTTTATTCCCCCACAATTACAGGGAAAAGGTACCAGTTTAGGATTATCAATTGCTTATCATTTAGTCACGGACAAACACCACGGGGAACTCACCTGTTTTTCAGCATTAGGAACCGGAACTAACTTTTTAATTGAAATTCCTTTGGGGAATTAGACCGGATTTAAAATATACAGGGAATGGGGGTATTGCTGAATTAAAGTATAAAAAATTATTGCCAAATTTCCGTTAAATCTAATATGAATCCGGGTAGGATATCTTCACCAGATAAACTCAAAGGTTGTTGTATAATTTCTATATCCTGATTTGGTCGATAAATACTAACGGTTTGATGTTTTCGGTCAATTAACCAACCCAAACGCACACCATTATCTATATATTCTTGCATTTTCTCTTGCAGTGCATTTAAACTATCGGTTTTGGAGCGTAATTCTAAGACAAAATCAGGAGATAAGGGGGGAAATCCTTCCTGTTGTTCAAGGGTGAGTTGATCCCATCTTTCCTGACGTATCCAGGCAGCATCGGGGGAACGATTTGCACCATTAGGAAATAGAAACCCTGTGGAAGAATTAAAGACTTGACCGAGTTTGGTTTGACGATTCCATAACCATAACTGTCCTTCGAGATCAATATTTTTTTTCCCTGTAATTCCTCCGGTGGGTGGCATAACCATTAATTCTCCATTAACAGTTCTTTCTAACTTTAAATCTCGGTTAGCGATCGCAATTTCCTTAAATTGTTCAGGAGTTACGGTTAATTGAACCGTCGAGGGAATATTAACAGGTAATGTAGAGGATGATAGTACCATCGTTTTATCCTTAAACTTTAATTCCTATTATAAACCCCCCTCAAATCAAAAAAGGGGGAGACGGGAAGCTTAGGATCGAAGTCTCCCCCTGCCCCCCTGCTCCCCTGCTCCCCCCCTACGGGGCATTTCGGGGATAATTTAGCTTCTTCCGCAAGAAGCCCCACGACTGACCCGATAGGGCAGCGTGGGATGAATTGCGGTCAGGGATTATCGGAAACAATCAGGTTGATTTTGATTCTCGATATATCGTCTCAGGGTTGAAATAGTTATTCCACCGCAACTTGCAACAAAATAAGAACCATTCCAAAAAACATCTTTCCAATAAAAAGAGCTTAAATAATCAGAGAATTCTTGCCTGAGTTTTCGAGATGTCACGGATTTGAGGTTGTTAACTAAATTACTCAGAGCAATATCTGGATGATATTGAAAAAGAAGATGAACATGATCATCTTCACCATTAAACTCAATTAATTTACAATCCCACTTTTGGAGTAATTCTTCAAGGATTTCATGCAGCCGATTCAGCATTTCAAGAGTAAAAACCCTCCGTCTGTATTTGGTCGTCAAAACCAAGTGAACCTTTAGATCGCTAACAGATCTACCTTTGCTGACAAAATCATTTTTCATGATTCCCCACATTTTAAAACTTGTGCTATAGTCAGTGTATAGTAAAATCATAACACCCAACCTAGGAGGTGATTCAAAGTGCTGAAGGTTACAAAGGTTAGGCTCTATCCAACAGCCGAACAGGAATTGGCGTTAGCCAAGTCATTTGGTTGTGCAAGATGGTATTGGAATTTTGCCTTAAATGCCTGTATTCAGCACTATCAAGAAACTGGCAAAAGCCTAAAATTAGCATCTTATAAAGGAATGCTCCCTCAACTCAAAAAAGAATATCCTTGGCTCAAAGAAGATTGCTACTCATCGGTTTCTCCAATCTGTAGCTATAAACTTAGATAGAGCTTACAAAAACTTTTTTGAGGGACGAGCTAAATTTCCTAATTTCAAATCTAAACATCACAAGCAATCAATTCAGTATCCTCAAAGTGTTACTGTTAACGGTGAATATCTAAAAGTCCCTAAGATTGGTGAAATTAAAGCGATATTTCACCGAGAAATTACGGGGAAAATTAAAACAGTAACAATCTCCAAAACTTCGACCGATAAATACTTTGCTTCCCTCTTATGTGAGGTAGAAGGAACTGACGTTAAACAGTCGGGAGACAACATTATTGGGATTGATTTAGGGTTGAAAGATTTCGCAATTATTCACAATGGAGAGAATGCAACTAAATACGCCAACCCTAAACATTTATATCGTCATCAGAAAAATTTAGCCCAAAAACAGAAAAAACTCTCTCGAAAAACTAAAGGTAGTAAATCGAGAGAGAAATTTAGAAAAACTGTAGCTAAGGTTCATGAGAAAATCACCAATTCCCGCCAAGATTTCTTACATAAATTATCAAGAAAATTGGTAAACGAAAGCCAAGTCATTGTCGTTGAAAACCTCAATGTCAAGGGAATGGTTAAAAACCGGAAGCTATCAAAAGCAATATCTGATGTGAGTTGGGGAAAATTCGTCAACTTTATTGATTACAAGTTAAAGCAAAAAAGTGGTGAACTTGTAGAAATTGATCGCTTTTTCCCTAGTTCCAAAACCTGCTCCTGTTGTGGTCATATCCTAGATGAATTATCTCTGGATATCAGAGAATGGGATTGTCCAAATTGCCATACTCACCATGACCGTGACGAAAACGCTGCGCTTAACATCAGGAATGAAGGAATCAGGATATTAACTGAAGGCGGAGGGAACCCCGTCTTTGCCGATGGAGGCTGTGTAAGTCTACCTGCTTGTAAAAGTAAGGGGCATCGGTCTGTGAATTCGGAAGCCTACACCGACCCGATTAGGGCGGTGTAGGTAGTTCACGGATATCTAATCTCTCTGGGCAATTAAGGGAGATTTTTTCAGATGAGCAACGCTTTTTGTTTTCACCAATACATTGTCAAACATGGTGCTATGAGTAACAGCTTCGGTGGATAAGGTAAATAACGGATTCGATAAAATCCCCGCTAAAGAAGTTGCTACCAAAGTTAAAACTAAACCCACTTGTAGGGGACGCATTCCGGGTAAATTCCACTGGACTGCGGGATAGTTTTTCACCACATCGGACATTTCTTGGGGTTCTTTGACCACCATCATTTTCACGACTCGAATATAATAATAAATCGAGATCACACTGGTGACTAACCCCAACAGCACTAAGGTATATAAACCCGCTTGCCAACCTGCCCAAAATAGGTAAATTTTGCCAAAAAATCCAGCTAACGGTGGAATACCACCCAGGGATAATAGACAAATACTTAAACATAGGGTTAATAGGGGATCTTTTTGATACAATCCGCTATATTCACTAATTTGATCGGTTCCAGTTCTCAGGGAGAATAGAATCACACAAATAAAGCCACCCAAGTTCATAAACAGATAAATCAACAGGTAAAATACCATGCTGGAATATCCCGCCTCAGTTTCCGGCAATTAACCCAATCATCACAAACCCCGCTTGGGCAATGGAAGAATAGGCTAACATCCGTTTCATGCCCGTTTGCGCCAAGGCGACCACGTTTCCTAAGATCATACTCAGGATGGCTAGGGCGGTGAACACAAACCGCCATTCATCGGCAACGGAGGGAAAGGCGTTAATTAGTAAACGAATTGCTAGGGCAAATCCCGCGGCTTTGGAACCGACGGATAAAAATGCCACCACCGGAGTTGGTGAACCTTCATAAACATCCGGTGTCCATTGGTGAAAGGGAACCGCAGAAATTTTAAAGGAAATTCCGGCAATCACGAAAACCAAAGCGATGACTACCCCTAGGGATTCGCCATTGGAGCGAGCCAAAACCTCGGCAATTTTGGTTAAATTGGTTTGACCGCCCGAGAGTCCATATAATAGGGATAAACCATAAAGAAATACGGCGGAACTGGCGGCTCCAATTAATAAATATTTCAACGCAGCTTCATTAGAACGGGGGTCACGTTTGGTATATCCTGTTAATAAATAAGAGGAGATACTTAAGGTTTCCAAAGCCACAAAAATAGTGACTAATTCATTCGCCCCGGAGAGAAACATCGCCCCTAAAGTTGCGGTTAATAGAATGGCGATAAATTCCGCTAGGGCGGTTCCCGTCTGTTCAATGTAGCGAATCGACATTAAAATAGTGACGGCTGAACACACGGCAATAATGCCCCGAAACACGATGCTCAGATCATCGCCATTGAAACTGCCTAGGAAGGAGATGGTATTCTGACTGTCCCATTGAGTGTACAACACCCCCACGGCAATCAGTAAACCTACGATCGCCACATAGGGCGTCCACAGGGCAGACCGACTGCGCCCGACAATTAAATCACCCACCAACACCACCAAGAGGGTGACAATCACAATCCCCTCTGGCCAGATAATCCCAGCATTCAACTGGGCTGCAAGAGTCGAAAAATCCATAGTCTAACCTAAATGGATAATACCGTTTACAATCGATGGGACTTTGAGAATTCCTCTCAATTCCCAATAATTTGACCACGTTTTAACATCAGTTTAAGGATAGCAGACAGGGGCATCCGTTGTCGGTTAAGAGCCAATAGAGCCCAAAATCTGCGGTTAATTTAACTATGAATTAGAATTGATAGCGCTGAAGCACAACAACCATAGCAATCCTATTTGAGTTGTGTTCAAAATTCCTGATCAAAAGGGAACAGGGAACAGGGAACAGGGAACGGGGGTAATACTTCTGACTGTTTCATATAAGTATTGAAATGTTACAACCTATTTAGGATTGCTATATTTGGTGTTTAAACACAACAACGGCATAACAACGGGGTTAGATGGGGCAACATAAGCCGCCGGAACGTTGACTAAAGCGGGAGTTTTCGTTATAGTCTACGGGACAATCAATCACGACCGGAACATCTTGATTTAGGGCTTCTTTGAGAATAGGAACTAAATCGGTTGTTGCTTCCACCCGATAGCCTTTTAATCCCATACTTTCGGCAAATTTAACAAAATCAGGATTACCAAATTTGATAAAACAAGATTCGCCAAATTGGTCGTTTTGTTTCCATTCAATTAATCCATAACCGCCATCATTAAACACTAACGTTACAAAGGGAGTTCCCACTCGTAAGGCGGTTTCCAGTTCCTGATTATTCATCATAAATCCGCCATCTCCTGTCACCGCTACCACCTTGCGATCAGGATAAACTAATTTAGCGGCAACTGCACCCGGAATAGCAATTCCCATAGCAGCAAATCCATTAGAAATTAAACAGGTATTTGGCGTTTCACAGTGATAATGTCTCGCCATCCACATTTTATGGGCACCAACATCTGAAATCACAATATCTTCTGGGCCCATGACTTGACGCAAATCATAAATAATTTTTTGCGGTTTAATTGGGAAAGCATCATCCTTGGCGTAATATTCGTAATTATTACGAATATCTGGTTTTAATTTTAAAGCATAGGGTTCGGGTTTTCCCGTCCGATCTGAACGCCTTAAAATCTCTTGCAGAGAGTCAGAAATATCCCCAATAATTTCAGCAATGGGAATATAACTACTATCAACTTCGGCGGGAGTTTCACCAATATGAACAATCGGAATTTTGCCTTGGGGATTCCATTTTTTCGGGGAATATTCAATTAAATCATAGCCAATGGCAATGATTAAATCGGATTTATCAAAACCACAACTAATATAATCCCGCAGTTGTAATCCCGTTGTCCAGAGGGCTAGGGGATGGGTATAGGGAATCACTCCTTTGCCCATAAAAGTATTAACAACGGGGATATTTAGTTGGGTAGCAAATTCCGTTAAAGCGGCGCTGGCATTCCCTCGAATTGCACCATTTCCGACTAATATTAAGGGATTATTGGCTTTAGAAATGGCGATCGCCGCTTCATTCATACTCTGATAAGCCGAATAAACTTTTTCTCGCTTATCTTGTTTTAAAGGATAACCTTCGACCTCCATACTAGCAATATTTTCTGGGAGATCAATATGCACCGCCCCGGGTTTTTCAGCTTGAGCTAATTTAAACGCTTTTCTGACAATTTCTGGAGTAATACTAGGGCGAACAATTTGGGCATTCCATTTAGTAACCGGGGCAAACATTGCCACCAAATCTAAATATTGATGGGATTCAATGTGCATTCTATCGGTTCCCACTTGACCCGTAATTGCAACTAATGGTGCTCCATCCAAATTCGCATCCGCAACCCCGGTCATTAAATTAGTAGCCCCAGGGCCTAAAGTTGATAAACAAACTCCCGCCCGTCCGGTTAAGCGACCATAAACATCGGCCATAAATGCGGCGCCCTGCTCATGGCGAGTGGTAATAAATTTAATTGAGGAGGTTTTTAAACATTCCAGAATTTGCATATTTTCTTCCCCTGGAACCCCAAAAATATACTCCACCCCTTCATTTTCCAGACATTTAACTAACAGTTCTGCTGTGTTCATGATTTTTTTATGTGAATTGAATTTGATATTTGTACACCCAACCTAGAAACCTGGTTTCTAAACTAAAATCTTGATTCTATCCCCTAAACTTTGGTCAGAAACCCGGTTTCTTTTTTGCTATTTAATCCAAACGGTTTTAATATTCACAAATTCGTGAATTCCTTGGCTGCTCAATTCCCGTCCATAACCGGAACGTTTGATCCCTCCAAAGGGTAAGCGAGGATCGGATTTAACTAAACCATTAATAAACACCGCACCCGCCTCTAATTCTCGAATAAAACGCTCCTGTTCGGCTGAATTGGTTGTCCAAGCACTTGCACCCAAACCGAAAATTGTGCTATTAGCAAGGGTAATGGCTTCATCTAAGGAATTAACCCGGAAGATTAACGCTACTGGCCCAAAGAATTCTTCACTGTAAGCGGGTGTTCCTTCAGGAATTTGGGTTAAAATTGTGGGGGGATAGAAATTTCCTGGGCGTTCCAGGGGTTTACCTCCAGTTAATACCTGAGCTCCAGCTTCAACGCAGACTTGAACCTGTTGGTGCAGTTCTGTTAAAATACCTGGGGTTGCTAGGGGCCCAACTTCGGTATCGGGTAACATCGGATCACCGATTTTTAAAGCGGCGAATTTTTCCGCTAGACGACTTTCAAATTCATCGGCAATACTCGACATTAAAATAAACCGTTTTGCCGCAATACAAGATTGTCCATTGTTTAACATTCGGGCGGTAACGGCGGCTTCTACGGCGGCATTTAGATCCGCAGTTTCTAACACAATAAACGGATCACTTCCGCCTAATTCCAGAACGGTTTTTTTAATGTTTTGACCAGCTAAGGATGCCAAACTAGCTCCGGCGGGTTTCACTTCCGGTTAAAGTTCCGGCTTTGACCCGATCATCGGTAATAATTTGAGCCACTTTATCAGACCCGACTAATAGGGTTTGAAATACGCCTTCAGGAAATCCGGCTTTTTGGAAAATTTCCCCAATGGCTAAGGCGCATTCAGGCACGTTAGAAGCGTGTTTGAGTAAACCAACATTGCCCGCCATTAATGCGGGTGCAGCGAAGCGGAAGACCTGCCAGAAGGGAAAATTCCAAGGCATCACCGCTAAAATTGCCCCCAAAGGTTGATAGGCAATAAAGCTATTGCTGGCGTCACTTTTGGCGGGAACATCGGCGAGAAATTGAGCCGCATTTTCCGCATAAAAACGACAAACGGAGGCACTTTTTTTGGCTTCTGCGATCGCTGAGGTAATGGGTTTTCCCATTTCCAAGGTCATTATTTTAGCGTAGGTTTCGGCGTTTTCTTCTAACAGGTTAGCCGCCTTTAACATCCATTGCGATCGCTGTTCAAAGGAGACTCGCCGATAGTCCCTAAAAGCGCGATCTGCTAGAGCTAAAGCGTCTTCGATTTCGGCATCTGTTAGGGGAGTAAAAATTCTTAGTTGTTCCCCCGTGGCCGGGTTAATTGTAGCAATGCCCATAATTGATTGTTTAGTTTTAATTTAGAATTAAAGTCTTACCTTTTTTTATCGTAACCCTTAAAAACTCCCGATTTTTACTTCTGGGATAACGGGTTAATAACTTGACATAAAACTGTACAATAGTATAAACAAATTCAAGATTCTTAACAATTATGAATTTCCTAGAAAGTGTCAAAATGGCAACTACAACGCTATTAGCCAATAAAATGCGAAGTAGTTTAACCATGTTAGGAATTATTATTGGCAATGCCTCTGTGATTGCGATGATTGGAATTGGCGAAGGCGCTCAGAAATTTGTCAATGGTCAAGTCAATTCCCTGGGGCCAAATATTTTATTTGTATTGCCAGGAAGCCCCGAATCCCAACGCCGTCCAGTATTTCCACCGCAAAATTTGGTCTTAGAAGATGCAATTGCGATCGCCGAACAAGTCCCTTCTGTTCAACAGGTTGCTCCGTCTTTAAATGGTAGTGAATTAATTACCTATCGCAGTAATAATGCTTCAGCTTCTATAGTTGGAACCACACCGGAATTTTTATCAGTGCGAAATTTTGATGTTGCTAAAGGTCGATTTATTACGGATTTAGACTTAAAACGGAATGAACAAGTTGTGGCGTTAGGGTCAGAATTAGCTCAACAATTATTTGGAACTGAAGATCCCATTGGTAAATCGATTCGACTGCGAAATTTGAGTTTACAAGTTATTGGGGTAATGCAGCCTAAAGGCTCCAGTTTTGGCAGTAATGACGATATGAATGCCTTTGTTCCTTTAACTACAATGGCGAATCGAATTGTAGGAAATCGCTCACCCTACGGAACTCAAGTTACGTTTATTTCTATTAGTATTGATAGTCAAGATAATATGAGGGCGGCCCAATTTCAAGTGGAAAATTTATTGCGGTTACGTCATAAAATTACCAATGAAGATGACTTTACGGTGCGAAACCAAAAGGATTTGATGAATATTTTGGGTAGTATTACCGGAGCTTTAACCCTTTTATTAGCATCAACTGCCGCTATTTCTCTATTAGTGGGCGGTATTGGAATTATGAATATTATGCTGGTTTCTGTCAGTGAAAGAACGCAAGAAATTGGGCTCAGAAAAGCGATCGGAGCGACCCAATCAGATATTTTAATTCAGTTTATAATTGAATCTGTAATCCTATCCGCCGCTGGGGGTTTTATTGGGACATTGGTTGGCGTGGGTGGCGTTTTAGTTGTCGGTGCTTTGACTCCTTTACAAGCCGGAGTTTCCAGCGTCGCCATTGTAACAGCCGTTAGCATTTCTGGGGCGATTGGATTATTTTTTGGGGTTGTTCCTGCTAAACAAGCTGCTAAACTTGACCCAATTGTGGCTTTAAGAAGTATTTAATTGGTTTAGTTTTGATTATAGAATTGCTATATCTCTATTCCCTATTCCCTATTCCCTATTCCCTATCCTGTCAAAATTATGAAAACATCAATTTCTAATAAAACAGAAAATCAAGATTCTCAAACCAATCCGGTTATTATTCATTTAGAAAATGTCACTAAAGTTTATGGGATGGGTGATATTCAAGTTCAGGCTTTAAAAGGGGTAACATTAACGGTAGAACAAGGGGAATATTGTTCGATTATGGGAGCATCGGGTTCGGGAAAATCAACGGCGATGAATATTATCGGTTGTTTGGATCGTCCCTCCACAGGTTCCTATTATTTGGATGGGGTAAATGTGGCGCAAATGTCGGAAAATAATTTAGCCAGAATTCGCAATATTAAGTTAGGTTTTGTCTTCCAACAATTCCACCTTTTACCCCAATTAAGTGCTTTAGAAAATGTGGTTTTACCGATGATGTATGCCGGAATTCCCTCGGCTGAACGTCGAGAAAGAGCAAAGCAAGCCTTAATTCGAGTCGGGTTAGAAAATCGATTAAATAATAAACCGAATCAACTTTCTGGAGGTCAACAACAACGGGTAGCGATCGCCCGTGCTATTGTTAATCATCCGGTATTATTATTAGCAGATGAACCGACGGGGGCACTAGATTCTCAAACAACTCAAGAAGTTATGGATATTTTTACTGAATTAAATGCGGGTGGAATGACGGTGGTAATGGTAACTCATGAATCTGAAGTAGCGCGTCAAACTCGTCGCATTGTTTGGTTTAAAGATGGTGAAGTTATTCATTCCCATCTGACTCCCAAGGATTTACACAGTGCTATTTTTTAATTCCAATTAGTTGTTGGGCTTTAGCCTATCTTCTCAAGGTTTAAAACCTCATAAGTAGTTGCACAAAGGGAACAGGGAACAGGGAATAGAGAACACCGGATCTGGGTAGAGGATTTGTAATTAATTTTGTTTAGGTACTTAACAGGGTAATGTTTTGGGATTATACCCTATTAAGAATGGGCTAAAGCCCAACAAATAAGAGGGCTAAAGCACAACAACGGGGACTTTTTTAAGATTTGTTTATGCTGCTTTCTTGTTTTTATTTAACAAAAGGAATCCTAAACCTATTCCTGTTAAGGCAAATATTGTACTAGGTTCGGGAGTAGACTTAAATTCTTTTTCAATAGTTGCATAAGCAGCATCAGCTATTAATTTGTGACCCTTGGTTGTCGGGTGTAAATTATCCCAGAATAAATATTCATCGGGATTATTACAGAGAAATACTGAAACTGATGTTGCTGAAAAACACTCATTCTCAACATTTGTAAGCCCATATTGATCAGGTTTATTGATCACATCTTTAAACAATTTATTAACATCAAATAAGGCAATTTTAGAATTAAATAAGGATTGATTTAAGTCTGTAATTTTCTGGTTTAGTAAAGTGTTATGAGCTTGAACTGTTTCTTGTAAATCCCCCGGTGGAACTAATACACCACTACTTCCTAAAGGAGTTTGACTTAAATCCGGTAAGTTGCCAATTAAGAAATTTCTAGCACCTATACTATATAAATTGTCGATAGCCCAAGATAAATTATCAATAACTTTTCCAGTATCTTTACTCCCTCCATAGGTATAATCATTGCCCCCCGCCCAAAGCACATACAAAGAATTCGGGTCAGCAGTTTGACCTGCTTTTAATAAAGGTTGAATCAAAGCACCCACTTGAGTCTGGACACCAGGTAATCCAGCAAGTTTATCGTTAAAAAGATAGGCAATATTATCTGCCCCCGAAGTTGCCCCCCCAAAAGCATAATTAACACCCTTGGCTGAGGGTATTCCATTGGTGTCCATGTAGGGAATAGGATTGAGTCCTAAATCATTGGCTAAATAGTCTGTCCAAATGGGGCCATTAGAAAAGCGCCCTTGGTCATAGGGTGCTGGGGGAAATAAGCCACCGGACGCTTTAAAAACATTCCCAGGATCACTCAGACTATCCCCGAAAATATTAATACTGGTAAATTTGGCGGCTTGTGCCGCATTTATCCCCGTAATTGTAAATGCAATTGTGCCAACGGAAACGGCGAGTAAACGACCCGTAGTATAAATATTGATCATAATGTACACCTTGATGGCTGAAATTGGCTTTGTCAGAGTCCAATTTAGCATTTTGTTCTGTGGTTTGTCCGTAGAATTACGGGGATATTGTAAAGTTTGGGGAGAGTTATTGTAAAACTTCCGTAAATATACGGGGGATTGACCGTTAATAGTTAACCCTACCCCTACGGTGATGCTCTTAGTTTTTCCGGGTATAGCGATGTTTTACTCCCAGGGGAAAATATTCGGGATCTCCGGTTAATTTGAGGGTGATTTGAGGGGTTTGATATTCCGGGGGAACATAATTGGCAAATTCGCTATTTAAGCGCTTTAATTGGGTTAAAACAGAAGCGGTAATTACCTCTTTTTTATTCTCCGTTTCTTCAATTCCAGGTGCTAATTCCACCACCACCGATAACCACCGATTTTGATCAGAATCCTCGAAAATAGACATAACAAATTTACCCGTCACCCAATCTTTAATTAAGGGCTGTTCTAAACCTACGGTAATATTTTCAGGATAAATATTAGCTCCAAAATAGGAAATAATAAATTGCGATCGCCCAAATACAAAAACAAAAGGTAATTGATAAATTCCCCGATCGCCTATTTTTTGTAATTCCAAAATCGGATCAAAATCCCATTGCTTCAAAAAGTCTAACATTTCCTCAAATTCAATAATTCCTCCTTGATCAGCAATATGATATCGAATTAGAGGAATCCCATTATCTCCCGAAAATAATAGAGTTCCAGTAATAGAATCATCTGTTTTTTGAACTTCAAAAAAACGACTCTTAGGATCATATTGAACTAAAGTAGGAAGTCGAGATTCCCCAAATAATTGTTTGGCAATATTTGGATGTTCAGCCAAAAACCGCCGAATACAAATACTCAAAGGAGTTTCATTCCCTAAAACCCCCGCATCTGCCGTACCATAAAGGCTGGCTGAATCATAATTTGGTTGAGTTGATCCCACCCTTTCCCCAACTAAATGCCGCCATTCTTCGCTAAAAACTTCCCCAGCAAATACTAATTTAACTTGATATTTTGCCCATTCTATGCCTTCAGAAATTCCGGTATCAATGACATCTTTAATAAACGGAGGATAGCCCAATAAAACCACCTGATCAAACTGTTCCCCCAATTCCCGAATTACGCGAAAAATTTCCGGTTTTTGATTGCCCGGGGTAATCACCGTAAGTGGATAACCTTTGGTGGCTAAATGACGACAACAGGCCGTTGTATAGATGCCTCCAACCCAAGTTCCCAGGGTAAAACAAATCACCGCTAAAGTTCGACGTTGATCCGCTTGAAAGCTATCATAAAAAATCTGTTCAAAGCGGGTGGCAATTTGCAATTCATCACTAATAAAACGGGGCCAAAATGTTGGATTTCCGGTGGAACCGGAGGAAACCGCAATCAAATCACAGGTTTCTAATTGACCCTGACGACACAATTGGGATAGGGAATATTGGCGGAGGTAATTTTCCTTTGTAATTAAAGGCAAGGTTTGGAAATCTTCCCAAGTTTGAATCTCATTAATAGACCGATGATGGGCGGCTAAAAATTGTTGATAGGCGGGAACTTTTGTGACAACATTTTGGAATAATTGTAAAATAGAATTCACCCCTCTATCTTCAGATGGTTGAATTAAATCCGATAGGGGTGTGGATAAAAAGCGGTTTAGGGCGGAAATTGCCCGTTGGCGTTGTTCGTCTCGGAGTTGACCCATGCTACAGTCCTGATAAATTGCTGCTCTAAATTAAGATAGATCGGAACCGTTCAGCATTCATTTTTTCACCTTAACACCCCATGAGTCAATTAATTTATCCGGGTCTTGTTTCTGAGAAACCATTACGCCATTGTCCGTGAGTTAGGACATGGGGGTTTTGGGCGGACTTATTTAGCCAAAGACCAACATCGGTTTGATGAACTTTGCGTTTTAAAAGAATTTTCTCCCCAGGTGCAAGGAAGTTTTGCTTTAAAAAAATCCCAGGAATTATTTGAACGGGAAGCGGAGATTCTTTATAAATTAAAACATCCCCAAATTCCGCAATTTCGAGAATTATTTCGAGAAACAATTAATAATAAAGGGTATTTATTTTTTGTCCAAGATTATGTTGAGGGGTTGAACTATCGGAGTTTAATAAATCAGCACGCTTTTACAGAAGCCGAAGTGCTGGAATTATTATTTAAAATTTTACCCGTATTAGACTATATTCATGGTTATGGGGTAATTCATCGAGATATTTCTCCTGATAATATGATTCAGCGTCAATCCGATGGTTTACCCATGTTAATTGATTTCGGTGGCGTTAAATTAATTCAAGCGAAAGTAGAATCAGAATTAGCAGCCCAGGGGGGGCAAAATCCCACCCCCACAAGGTTAGGAAAAGTGGGGTATGCCCCGGATGAACAAATGCGTTTGGGTATGGTTTATCCTAATAGTGATTTGTATGCTTTAGCTGCGACTATGTTGGTTTTATTAACCCAAAAAGAACCCCAACAATTAATTGATCCACAAACCTTAACTTGGAATTGGAGAAAATACATCCAATTAAATCCTAAATTTGGGGAAATTTTAGATAAAATGTTAGCCTATCGTCATAGCGATCGCTTTTCATCGGTTCAGGATGTTCTAGTCGCTCTTTCCGCCATAAATCCCCCTCTGAAAAATTCTATAAACCCCACTCAACCCATCCCGAATCAGAGCTTATTTCCCCAATCTTTTCCTACTCAAATCGGAAAATCATCTCCTATTAAAACGCCTTTATTGCTATTTATTTTTATCTTGAGTTTGGGGGTTTTGGGATGGTTCGGAGGACGCTATGGGTTGAATTATTATGCAAACAATGACTTAAATCAATTATCCAAATCCGAAGAAAAACGACAAGAAGCATTGCGAGAACAACGGCGTTTATTAGGAATTGATTTTAACTTTTTTGTGGATTTAGTGAATGAAGAATTTTATACTCGCTATCCCGAACAACGGGGAAGAATCTTAACGGATACACCCTCGGATGCAATTTGGCGAAAAAAATGGGATCACATTGCAGATAAATTTTTGCAACGTTTAGCAAAACTCAGTGATCAATCTCGGTTAAAATTAGGAACATATAATAACGATCTAGATCACTTAAAAGCCAAAGTGAATCAGTTACCGTTAAGTCGTCAATCGTTATATGATTTAGCAGATGCTAAATTTTTCTATTTATTTCCAGAACAATCGAGAAATGCTGATTTATTAGGGTTCCCTATGGGACAAGTTTGGCAAGCTGTCACCGATGATGTGGTTAAAAATTTAGAAGCGGGAAACGGCCTGGGAACGGGTGGAGTTTGCTTCTAAAAAAACTCAAAAAACCCTAAAAGATCGGCTCCAGCCTGGAGAGGGAAAAATCTATGCTGCTCGCTTTAATAAAAATCAAGTTTTACAGGTGCGTCTCAAATCTCCAGAATCCTCAACTTTACTTTCAATTTATACACAAAAAGCTCAATCCTTACTAGAAGATTCCCCTAAAAACCGTTGGTCAGGTCGTTTACCCGATGCTGGTGATTATCAAGTGGTTGTGGTGTCTGAATCTTCCCAACCGTTTGATTATGAGTTAACCCTAGAAACTCGTTAAGGGGTTTTCTATTCTAACTAAGAGTATTCAAACGAACTGAAAATTTATCCAGCATCTGCCAAGATCAAATACTCATAATTGTCGAGGTTTAGATTTTAACCCGTGCCGGACTCTCAAGGATATTAAATTTTATGAAAAAAATAAAAGTTGGGATTTTATATTCATTGAGCGGAACCATGGCAATGAGCGCAACGCCATTGTTGGAAGCAACCTTAATGGCAATCTCAGAAATTAATGCTCAAGGCGGGATTTTAGGATATGAAATTGAACCCGTGATTGAAGATGGCGCTTCCAATATTTCCATCTTTGAAGAAAAAGCTATAAAATTGTTAGGAATTGATCAAGTGGCTACGGTATTTGGCTGCTGGACATCGACGGCTCGTAAAGCAGTTAAACCGATATTTGAACAGTTTAATATTTTACTCTGGTATCCGGTTCAGTATGAAGGGTTAGAATCTTCTCCTAATATTTTTTATACGGGTTCCTGTTTAAATCAACAAATTCAACCGGTGATTAGTTGGTCACTCGAAAACCTAGGCAAACGATTTTATTTATTGGGTTCGGATTATGTATTTCCCCGCACGGCTAACAAATTAGTTAAATCCCTCCTGAAATACGAAGGTGGAAACCGTTGTCGGAGAACAATATTTTCCCTGTGGAGATAAAAAATTTACTGATATTGTTGATCAAATTAAACAGATTAAACCCGATGTGGTTTTGAATACGTTAAATGGAGATAGCAATTTTTCCTTTTATAATGCCTATTATGATGCAGGAATTGAAGCATCGGAAATACCGATTATGGCGATGAGTATTGCTGAATCAGAAGTTCAGGGAATTGGTAGAGCCAGTATCGGTCACTATGCCTGCTGGAGTTATTTTCAAAGTTTAAATACCCCCCATAATCATAAATTTGTGAATAACTTTAAAGCCCTATATGGTCAAGAAAGAGTTACTTCTGATCCCATTGAAGCCGCTTATTTTCAAGTTTATCTCTGGAAAAAATCCGTAGAAACTGCCAAAACTTTTGAAACCAATGCGGTGAGAAAAGCTGCTTATTGTCAAACCTTTTATGCCCCGGGGGGATTAGTTAAAATTGAACCAAATCATCATTTATGGAAAAACTGTTATATTGGCCGTGTTAACGAAATTAAACAGTTTGAAATTATTTGGAAAAATCCCGATTTAATTAAACCTTTACCCTGGTTAGGAGTAGAGGAATTAAAAAATTTCCCTCAAGCCGATTTAGTCATTGATATGTTAGCAGAGGTATCCCAAGGGATTCAACACAGTTGTTTATTAGAGCAAAATAGCCTGAGTTTAGAACTGACGATGCGAAAATTACAACTGGAAATTGAAGAACGCCAACGGATTGAAATTGCCTTACAAGAGGTCAATAAAGAATTAAAATACATGGCAATTACCGATAGTTTAACTAAACTCTCGAATCGATATTGGTTTAATGAATGTATCAAATCCTTATGGCATCAAAATCTACAGAATAAAACCCCCTTAACATTAATTTTATGTGATATTGATTATTTTAAAAATTATAATGACACATACGGTCATCAAATGGGAGATTACTGTTTACAACAGGTGGCTCAAGCCATTAAGAAATCCGTGAGAAATAGTTGTGATATTGTCGCTCGTTATGGGGGTGAAGAATTTGCCGTAATTTTACCCCGCACCACCCTATTTGATGCCTCACAAGTCGCGACTAGAATTAATCAGGAAGTGCAACACCTTCAGATTCCCCATTCAAACTCTTTAGTTAATGATTATGTCACAGTTAGTTTAGGAGTTGCTAGTCAGATTCCCCTATTAAATTCTTCCCCGGAATCGTTGATTTCTGAATCCGATAAGGCCCTTTATCAAGCTAAACATAACGGTAAAAATCAATGGTGTTTACATTATGTTTAAGATTAGGGAAACAGGGAACAGGGAACAGGGAATAGGGAATAGGGAATAGGGAATAGGCAATAGGGAATGGGGAATTACGAATTACGAATTACGAATTACGAATGGGGAATGGGGAATGGGGAATAGGGAATGGGGAATGGGGAATGGGGAATGGGGAATAGGGAATAGGGGATGTTTACTAGCTATAAAATCTTGTGATAATAACCGAAAAATAAATTACTATTCCCTATTTTATTTAAGCCGAACGTCTTTCTAGCTGTAAGCATTGTTCCGATTGAATTGAATGAATCCAAAGTGGAATAAATGTTTTTAACCATTTTTCTCCTTGCATTCCATACAAACGATGTCTTCTTAATTGTTCTATAATAGATTGGCTTCCGGGTAAAGTTAATTGTTCCATGTCCCGTTCAATCCAACGTTGCATTAATGCCCCAGTTATTTCGGGATGAAACTGAAGACCATAGGCGGTTTTTTCATAACAAAATGCTTGGTTTTTAAAGGTTTTTCCCGTAGCCAATAATACGGCTCCAGAGGGTAGTTCAAAGCCTTCTTTATGCCAGTGGTAAACATATTCCAAATCGGGAAAATAATCCTGTCCTTCTCTGGTTGGAGTAATAGGAAAATAGCCAATTTCTTGAATTTCTTGGGGATGAACAGATACTTTTGCCCCTAAAACTTTGGCAAGGAGTTGCGCCCCCAAACAAATCCCTAAATAGGGTTTTTTCGACTCCAAAACTAAAGGAATCCAGTTGAGTTCTGTACGAATATGGGGTAAAATATTCTCATCATTGGCACTCATTGCCCCCCCAAAAACTATCACCCCATCATGTTTATCTAAATGGCAAGGTAAACTATCCCCGTGACTGGGAAGGCGAATATCGAGTTGATAACCATAGGATGTTAGAATCTGTCCCACCCGTCCCGTCTCGGAAGTGGGTTGGTGAATAATCACGAGAATATGTTTCATGCGCCTAATGATTCCAATAAACTATTCAAACAAACCAGAAGTTAATCTATTATTAAACAATAAAACACTATGGGTATTTTAATATGGTTTTCCCAGATAATTGTTGTATTTTTTAATACATTTGAGTAAAAAAATAATGATTAATTCCCAGGAAAACTGTTAAAATCTTGATTAACTCTTTAAGCTGACACCGCTTCGACGTTGATCTCCAGCCCCAAATAACTCTCCATCTGCGGTTCTAACCAAAGTATGAACCCCGCCAAAAAACATATTTTTTTCCGGCCATAATCTGATTATATCCTGTTCAAATCCATCAAGATTATTAATAATTTCAGGATCAAACCCAGGTTCTATATCCAAGCGATGATTTTCCCAATGGAATCGAGGGTTACTAACCGCATCTTCCACAGAAAACCGAAAATCAATTAAATTTAATAGGACTTGTAAAATAGCGGTTCTAATCCGATTTGAACCGCCAGAACCCATCACCACTTCCGGTTTTCCCTGATTTAATACTAAAGTTGGAGACATCATTGAGGAGATTCTGACATTTTCCGGCCAGAGATGAAATCCCAGGGGGTTTAGGTCTTCTTCTCCTAACATATTATTAACCATAATTCCCGTTCCCGGGATCATATATCCCGAACCTTCTCCATTAGAAGTTGTGACACTCGCGGCATTTCCTTCTTGATCCAAAACACTAATATGGGTGGTACTTCCCCACTTATTCACCGGATGAATTAACGGTTGTTGATAACTAGATGCAGAAGATAAAAAAGTATCCGTAATATTATCTTGATATAAATTACCATCTAACCGATCTGTTCTAGCAATATTAGTTAACTGCATCACGGTTTTTAGAAGTTGTAAATATTGGTGACTCCCAAACTCAATCTCACTCAAATTCACAGCCGATAACAACTCTAAAGCAAAAGCAATTAAGGTTTCCCCCCGCACTCGGAGGCGGATTTGTTAATATGGTTTTTCCCCGATAGTTTATTTTTAACGGTTCCCGTTCAATAACGCTATAATTCTGGAGATCTTCTAGGGTTAAATGTCCCCCCTGTTCTTGACAGTCTTTAACTAACTTTTGAGCAATTTCTCCTTGATAAAATTCTGCCCTTCCCCCCGATACCAAACTCTCTAAAGTCTGGGCAAAGTTATTCATAATTAAGCGATCGCCAGTCTTTAAAATATCACCTTTAGGAGCATAAATTTCCCGTCCCTCCGCCGTAGTTAATAGAATAGGTTGTAACAAATTAGAGAAAGTATAAGCCTGAAAAGAATTAACTTCTAACCCCTTTTTTGCCAAAGCGATCGCCGGTTCCGCCACCACAGAAAAAGGCAAACGTCCTAGGGTTTTATGAACCCGAATTACCCCCGCCCAAACCCCAGGAACCGCCATCGAACCCAAACCAATATGAAATTCCTGGATTATCCTACCAAAATTAACCCCAACCGGATAAAAATTTAACTCCGATATCGGACATTTATATCGAGGAGTTTGAGTGAAAAAATCAAATAAAATATTCTGATTAGTATGAGTATGAGCCAATAAAAATCCCCCACCTGCGAGGGAAGTTAAACCCGGCTCCGTAACACAAGCCGCCAAAATACAAGCCACCGCCGCATCAAAAGCATTACCACCCGCTTCAAAGATTGCCAAACCCGCCGCCACGGTTTCTGGATGTCCGGCGGCAATTACCCCGTTTGTTTTCTTCATACTTTCTTAAATTTTCGAGGTCAACGATTCAGGATACAATAGATTTTCCATCTAAAAAGTTTCAATTCCTCCAATTAAGCGTTTTTAGTATCAAGTTTTTCTTTGCGTACAAGTCAAACCCTCATTTTTTTGAAGTTAAACTTGTTACTGGACATAGAATTCCTAGCTAAAGAATTTTTAAGTTTTGGATGAGGAACTTCTTACCCGTAAAATAATTCAAGATAACTAAGCACTTTCACCTGCTCCTGTGGCATCAAAACCTTTGAATATGATGGATTCTTTGCGTACCTTACAATTCATGCCTCGACACCCCCTTACTCGTGCTGTGCTAGTGGGACTATTCTCCTGGGGCGCGGTTATGTTGGGAGTTGTCCCAGATGTTTCATTATCAAAAGCTTCTGGTTTCAATACCGTTGTTCTAGCTCAACAGTCCCCAGAATTTAGCGAGGCTGAAATTAGGAATTATGCCCGTGCGGTTTTAGGAATTGAACCCAGACGCAAGACTGCATACAACGAAATTCAAGCGGCATTCGGGGCGGGAAAATCTGTTCCCGATGTGGTTTGCAGTGAAACCCAAAGCATTAATGACCTTGATAAAAATGTTCGAGACATTGCAGTAAATTACTGCACCCAAGCTAAATCCATTATTGAAACCAACGAGTTAACCATTACTCGTTTCAATGAAATTACCCAACGTCAAAAAGCTGACCCCGCCTTACAAAAACTTATTCAAGGGGAACTCCAGCGTCTGCAAAACTAATCTAAGATTTTCTCAAACTTAACTCTATATATGATGAACCTGCTATGAAAACTACATTACTATTTCGTCAAATTCTATCAAAATCCTTAACCGTTGCGATTTTATCTGGTTGTGGTGTTTTTATTGGATGGAGTCAAAACCCCTCCCAAGGGTTTCCGGTTTTGACTTGGGGTTCGCCCGCCCAGGCTCAAGATAGTTTTAATTATAGTGAAGAAACGATTAGAAATTATGCTAAAGCGGCTTTGGCGTTAGAGTCCCGACGCCATGAAGTAGCAAATGAAATTAAAAAAATTGTTGGAGATGTTCCCCGAATTATTTGTGACCAACCCACCAGTTTTAATACCTTACCTGGGAAACGCGCCTAAATTAGCCGTTAGTTATTGTGACCAAGCAAAACGCATTATTGAATCAAAGGGATTAACGATTTCTCAGTTCAATAATATGACCCGTCATCAACAAAATGATCCCCGTTTTAGGCAACGAATTCAAGCGGAAATTTTAAAGTTATTACAATCAGGCGGAAACTAATCGTTGTTGCGCTTCAGCACATCAAGAGGGGCTAGAGCAACGACAACGAAACCTTTTATTTTGTTGTTGCGCTTCAGCGCATCCAGAAGGGCTAGAGCAACGACAACGATTTTTTTTAAGATTAATTATAGATACCTAATTACATTAAAATATAGGATGTCTATAATAATTTCAAGGATTAAATCAATGACGGAATCGTTTATTAAGTTGGAACAGGATAACGATATTGTAATGTTGGGTAAGGATACATTTACGGTATCGAGGTTGAAAGAGTTGATGACTGAGAATATGAAGGTTAGACTTTTCTCTGGTCATCCAGAATTATCTGGCCATTCTTTACCTGTTGTATTATGCAAAAATTTAGAAATAACAGATAAATCAATACAACTGAAATTAAATGAATTTAGATTAGTATTTCCGCCCAACGGAATAGATGGTCAGTTACTTCAGTTAATTTCTGGGCAGTGGATTTCAGGTAAAATTCGCTTTCAAGTTGATGCAAATAATCAAGGACATATCGTGAATACTGAATTAGAATTTGCTGCTGATGAAATAATACCTAACGAAGAAGAACAGAAAAACATTAATTATGATAACAGTTTAGATAAAATTAGAGCAGAATTAAACGAAATGAAAGCTATTTAATTTTGGGTTTGGTATTGTTTATTAGTGTTAAATTAAGTCTAAAATCTCGGTTTTTATCCTAGACTAGATCCCCCCTAACCCCCCTTATTAAGGGGGGATAAGAGCTTCAAATTCCCACTTTTTAAGGGGGATTTAGGGGGATCAGAGCTTCAAATTCCCACTTTTTAAGGGGGATTTAGGGGGATCAGAGCTTCAAAGTCCCCCTTTTTAAGGGGGATTTAGGGGGATCAGAGCTTCAAAGTCCCCCTTTTTAAGGGGGATTTAGGGGGATCTAGGGCTAGGATACCCCCACCGTATAAACTCTTGAGTATGTCAATAAAATTCAGTCGTAGACAAGCAAAAACCTCTCAAATCCTTTAAAATCAGGTAGAATTTATTCAGTGTGCCGAAGGGGATGAGATCATGAATATTGAATTCAACGATAAAGCAGATATAGATGTTTTTGGGTTGATGAAACATAACGTGATGTTTGATCAACTCCCCGCAGAAGTTCAACAGTGGGCAGAAAGTTTACCTTGGAATCAACGTCGTTATGTTCTCTCCCTGTGCTATATTTTATGTGCATCTTCCCCAGAAAAACAAGCAGAATTTTTAGATGAATATACCGCCGATGGTTTAATGGCGAAGATGTTAGAAGATATTGATACCCTGCAAAGAGTCAAACAATATCTCAATGGTTTTCAAATAAAAGCCCCCTTAAATGAATCGGTTTTACGAGAGTATATTAGACAATTCTATATTCATTCTGCCCAGGATGCTCGATGCCAACCCAGTCAATATTTAGAGTCTGCTTTAAAATTAGCATTAAGCCCAAAAGACAAAGATAATGTTTTTAATTATATTATCGGATTTGAAATGATCAAACTCCTATTTCAAATGAGTTGGGTACAACATGAACGACTATCCCGCCTACAAACCAATCAAGACTATTTTATTAAAAATTATATCAAACCGATTCAACACGCCCATAAAGTGAATGGAATTATTGTTCCTAAAGATGAGCGGGTATTTTTTGCCAAACGGGATTTTTATGTACAAAAACCCGAAATAAAATCGAGGAAATTAATTGAATTAGTCATGGCAACCTTTACCACTATCCAGGTTATTGCTTGTGGATTCTCCCTGACTCGTCATAGTCGAGCCTTCGATTTTGATTATGACTATATTTTCAACTCCAATGAACCCGATAGCATTTTTCCTTGGGGTTCGGAATCCATGATAGGATAGAGATAGAGAATGGGAATTATTTTCTAACAACCCAGATCCAATTATTAGCAAACAGTTGATCAACTCTTTTCTAATAACTCTTACCCTGATAACTTGTACGGGCGGGTTTTGTGATATTTTTGTTAATCACCTAAATCTCGATGAACCCGCCCCGACTACTGATTACTGATAACTGTACTATGCTTTTATCCAAAGGTTTTGAAGTAGAAATGTATACCGGAACTCCCCAAGGTGAAGTGGTGGGACTGTCGGATAAAATTGTAGCCGATTTAGAGGGATTTGTCCGCGAACCCGATAGTCGCAATGTCGAGTATACAACCGCCCCCCTGTGTAATTATGAGCGATTATTGTGTGCCTTAGTTAGACCGCGGCGGGAACTGCGAAAATATTTACAAAAGTTGGGGGACTATACGATCATCCCCGGAAGTACCCTACCCCTGGGCGGTACGGAGAAATTTTATCGCTCCGATCCGCAAAATCCCTACCATGATTATATTGAACAAACCTATGGTACGGATGTAGTCACGGCCAGTATTCATATCAATGTGGGTATTGCTGACCTCGAACAGTTAATGCGGGCTATTCGTTTAGTGCGGGTGGAAGCTCCTTTATATTTAGCGATGAGTGCTTCCTCTCCCTTTTTGGGTGGCAAAGTGACCGGGCATCATTCCACCCGTTGGCATCTATTCCCCAAAACCCCGGCTTTTGTCCCCTTGTTTGAAAGCCATCGCCATTTTATTGACTGGACAGAAACCCAACTGCAACAAAAAACCATGCAGAATGTTCGCCACCTATGGTCATCGGTACGACCCAATGGCGATCGCCGTCCCTATAATTTAAACCGTCTGGAAACTGAGAATTTGTGATTTGATGGTTAACCCCATCGCCCTGTTAGCGATCACAGCATTATTAGAAGCTCGGATCTGGCAAATGCTGGAAAATCCCGATCTTGATCCGTTGCTACGGAGTCAACTACCAGAAAATAGCCGAGCCCAGGATTTAGTCGAAATTTCAGATCAAAATGAAATTCTAGCGGCCCACCAGAGTTTGGACGCCCAACTGCGTCATTGGAAAGATGGTAGCCTAATTTCCGCTAGAGATTGGATTGAACAAATTTATGAGGAAGTTTGGCCCATTGCCAAAAAACACGGGTTTAGTTGCTTTCTGTCTCCGGTGAAAAAGCTACTGCGAGAAGGGTCTACCGCCCAACAGTGGTTAAGGCTGTCGGAACAGGGCCACGATCCTCGCTGGATTATTCAGCAGGCCATTCAGGAGATGGCAACCCAGGAAAAAGAGTTTGAAGATCAAATTTGTCAACCCCTGATAGCCTGAAAATTGGCCGATTATTAGATGAGAATATCTTATCAATAAATTTCTTTACAAAGTATAAAGAAAAACTATAGATTTGTAACTCATTGGCCGGGTTGCTCCGACCCCAAAACCCTTGTTTTTCTGTATAAATGTCCCATGCCCCACGTTGTCTTAGTTCAGCCACAAATCCCTCCCAATACCGGAAATATCGCCCGTACCTGTGCAGCAACCTGTACGGAATTACATCTAGTCGGGCCATTGGGATTTGAAATTAGCGATCGCTACCTCAAACGAGCCGGATTAGATTATTGGCCCTACGTTAAACTCACCCACCACCCGGATTTCTCCAGCTTTCAAAGCCATCATCAACAACGGGGTGGCCGTTTGCTGGGGTTTAGTACCAAGGGGGCTTCTAACTATGTCCAGTTCCAGTTTCAAGATTCCGACTGGTTGCTCTTTGGCAGTGAAACCACGGGACTTTCCCCCGATGTATTGGAGACTTGCACCGCAACAATATATATTCCCATGGCTGAAGCCGGAGTCAGAAGTTTAAATCTCTCCGTGAGTGTTGCCGCCAGTTTATTTGAGGCACGTCGCCAACTCGGTTATTTAGGGTGAAGCCCATCCCTCAAACCTTGATATTGTGTTAATCCCAAAATCTCCCCCAATTAGATAACTTTTTTTTATAAATGACCGGATTCAATTGTCCCCCGATGGTGATAGATTTTATTCATCTAAACGGGGGGGGTTTTTCTGTTTCAAAAAAAGCCAGAACCCTTGACTGGCATAGATTTAAACATCTTATTTATCGATTTTGACCCATCTTGCCCACCGATCCCCAGAAATTCACAGCCCCAGATCAGGTGTTGTATTTCTGGTCGGAACTGGTGTAAATTCTCATCTGAACTCTGGTGACAGAATTCACTTACATTTTAAATATCCTCGACCCTCAAGGGTTATTGTTTATCTATCCTTAGTTTTCAGGGTTCCTATTTTGATCTAACTTCGGCTTTTCTTGCCGAAATTGAAAAATCAAGGTAATCTGACTTAATCAAGATTATCTTCAGTGATTTCAGTCGATAATTAATGTGATTAATTTCACTGATATGAGGTTCTTGAGCGGTTCGAGGACAGTCAGCACGCTTCTCCATAGGAGGTCGTTCTTTGAAAGGAACAGTTCCAAATCATGATCAACCTGTTGTTATGCCTAATTTAGATTCCAATTTAGATCAGACTGCAACAGGCCAGACCAAACAACAGGTCGCATACCCTGGCAGTCATAAGGTTTATACCTCCGTCGCATTTCTCGGTTTGGCCGTCGCTTCGGGCATCCTCATGCCTAAAACGAATGATCGAGTCATGGCAACGGAGTTATCCAATCCCGAGTCCAATCCGGCGATGCACTCACCTGCACCGATGGCAGCATCGGCTCCAACGGTGGAAAATTCCACATCTAGGGGACAAGCATCCCAAGCAGATTGGCAGCCATCTTTATTGCGAAGCCTTTCCAGTCTGAATACAGATGAGAAAGCGACAAATAACCAAAGTGAATCTAGGGATTTAGGGTTAAAAAAACCGGATAAGACTAGCGTAGAAGCATTTTCTACACCAGGGTCTCGGCCAAGTGTTAACTCGGAATCGTTACCTGAATCAGCTACCCTGCCGGAATCTACCCCCGGATTCAATCAGCAGATTCCTCCTTCTGGGGTTGAAGCCTCGGCAACTCAGGAAATCCTACAGCCATCGGTGGATAGCTCAGGCTCTCCAACTCGCCCTAATCAGCAGTGGGAGGCAACCAATGGGGTTTCTAACTCGGTTCATCTTAATTCTTTAGAGACTCTCTCTCAAGGGGGATCTGGAGCATTTGTGCTTCCGAATGATCAACCCTACCCAACCGTCTCGGAAGTTTATCAGGTCGGTTCAGGTGATACCTTAGCTCGAATTGCTAAACGGCATAATGTTTCAGTAGATGCCATTATCAGGGCAAATCAGCTAACTGATCCTAATGTTCTGAGTGTCAATCAGAGTCTAAAAATTCCTAAGCAACTGGCGAGTAGTTTTTCTAATAGTTTGCCCTCTGTTGCAACGAATCCATGGCAAGACCCTGAGATTCGTCGAGATGCTAACCCCTCTGCACAACAAGCTGCTGCCACAACAGACTTGGGCTTTTCAGGAGGGAGATTACCTCAATCCGTGCTTCCGGCAGTTTCTTCCCTCGGAATTCAGAAGTGCCGATTCAGTAGTTGCCGATCTTCCAGGGGAAGATATTACTGATCTGAGTTCGATTCCCACCCATAGCACTTTAAATCAACTTTCCCTGAACCAACTGGCAAACCGTACTATGAATGCGGTCGATGCTTCTACTCCCATAGCAGCAGCAGCCGTGGCGATTCCAGTTGATTCAAAATTTTCTTCCCTGTCCGAACAGGAGGCGGTTCAAGAGGTTTCGGTTCGCAAATCAGAAGCCGCCAACAAATTGTACAGTGATCGCCTGAGATCTGAAGTAGAACGACTGCGCGAGGAGTATCAGGTTCAGAGTGACTATCAGTTGACCAGCGTATCCCTAGAACAAAATGAACAGCCCCAGGCTGAGGTTTTGACCTCTAAGAGAAAGGCTTCCGCACATCGTCAAAAACTGATTAATCCTGAGTTTAATCCTCAAGCCTATGCTCCAGAAAAGGCTAGTCAAGCCGAACAGAACTTGGCCTCGGAACAGTTAGCTCAATTGTCTCCCAATGGCGTGACGTCTCCGGCCGCTCAACTCCAGCCTGCATCCAGACGTTCGGTAGTTGCTACTGCCCCCGTTGGTTCTAGGGCTTATGATCCTTTAAGCAATCCGGCTTTGGGTCAGATGGTTTCCCCGCAGTTACCCCCCCTCTCTGGGCCAGATGTTTATTTACCGAGTGGGTCTATGCGCTTTAATGGCTATATTTGGCCATCATCGGGGGTTCTGAGTTCCGGCTATGGCTGGCGCTGGGGACGGATGCACCGGGGAATTGATATTGCTGGGCCGATTGGAACTCCAATTGTCGCCGCCGCTCCGGGGGTAATTTCCTATGCCGGATGGAATGATGGTGGTTACGGCAATTTAGTCGAAATTGAACATCCCGACGGCAGTTTAACGGTTTACGCCCATAATGATCGCATCTTGGTCAACGAAGGCCAAAAAGTAGCCCAAGGCGATCAAATTGCGGAAATGGGAACCACCGGTCGCAGTACCGGGCCCCATTTGCACTTTGAAGTCCATCCTAGTGGCCAAGGTGCAGTCAACCCAATCGCCGTCCTACCTCCAGAAAGTTCTACGGTATCCCAAAATTATTAGGGTGTTCAGGTGTTGGAATTGAGGTGTTGAGCTTGAGGTGTTGAGCTTGAGGTGTTGGAATTGAGGTGTTGAGGCTTGGATACTAAGTGAACATATCAACCCCCCTGCCTCCCCCGCCTCCCCTGCTCCCCCTGCCTCCCCTGCCTCCCCTGCCTCCCCTGCCCCTGCTCCCCCCGCCTCCCCCGCCCCCGCTCCCCCTGAAAAAACTTTAAACAGGGGGTTGACCTTTGGGAAAGAGTTGTGTTAACCTAGTAAACTGTGAATCGAATAAGGCTCAGTAGCTCAGTGGTTAGAGCAGGGGACTCATAAGCCCAAGGTCGCAGGTTCAAATCCCGCCTGAGCCATTTCTAGCTTTTTGGAAAAGGATAATTTCTTTCCCGTCTATTTATGTTATGAATTCCACATTCCTTGGGAACCCTGACCCCAGAAACCATCATATTTTTTAACTTTGATATCCCCCAAAACTTGAACCTGACAGGCTAAACGGCGGGTGCTACCGGAGGAATGGGGAGGAAGGGAAAGGCGGGTTTTTTCTTTCCATTGGGGTTCGGAAACTTCCCCTTCAATTTCCACGCAACAAGTCCCACAAGTCCCGAAACCCGTGACAGTTAATCAGGGAGGCTTGACCATTGTAGAGATCAATTCCATTCTCTAATAAAACTTTACGGAGATTAGCACCGCGATCGCAAGTAATTGTTTTCCCTTGAGCTTGAATTTGTACCATGTTTCCCTTGATGAAAGTGATGCAATAATTCTTAACTGAATTCTGACTTTTTTTCAAGCCCAAAACGAGATATTTAAAAGTAAAATAATAGTGAAAAATAAAAAGGTTAGCTGGGATGGACGATTAGAAGCCCGTAGAGGTCGCAGCAGCAAGCCCTAACGCTAAAATATGATGAAATACTGATATTTGTGGCACTGTCAATTAATTGTTAACGATAAATCTTATTAGCCATGACTCACCAACTTTGTATTTATGATACCACATTAAGAGACGGTGCTCAACGGGAAGGATTATCCCTATCTCTTGATGATAAATTGCGAATTGCGCGTCAATTGGATAGTTTAGGAATCCCTTTTATTGAAGGCGGATGGCCGGGGGCAAATCCTAAAGATGTGCAGTTTTTTTGGAAGTTGCAAGAACAACCCTTAGTTAATTCGGAAGTGGTGGCATTTTGTTCCACCCGACGACCGAATAGTAATGCAGCCGAAGATGATAATTTAAAAGCAATTTTATCGGCGGGAAACACGTTGGATAACGTTATTTGGGAAATCCTGGGATTTGCACGTTATCGAAGGATTGCAAACTACCCTAACGGAAAACCTGGCGATGATTGCCGATACTATTCAGTTTTTTAGGAGTCAGGGAAGACGGGTTATTTATGATGCGGAACATTGGTTTGATGGCTATAAAAATAATCCTGATTATGCCTTACAAACCCTAATAACGGCAGCCCAGGCGGGGGCGGAATGGTTGGTTTTTTGTGATACCAATGGCGGGACTTTACCCCATGAAGTGACTCAAATTGTGCGGGATGCTATCCAAGCCACAAAAGACCTAGAAACCCCTTTTCCTTTGCAATTTGGGATTCATAGTCATAATGATTCGGGAACGGCTATTGGGAATGCGATCGCCGCCGTATTAGAAGGAGTCACGATGGTACAGGGAACCATTAATGGCTATGGAGAACGCTGTGGAAATGCCAATCTTTGTACCTTAATTCCCAATTTCCAGTTAAAATTAGACTATAATTGTATTAAAGATGAACAGATCAAAAGACTAACAGAAGTAAGTCGTTTTGTGAGTGAAGTCGCCAATTTAGCCCCGGATGATCATGCACCTTTTGTGGGATTATCTGCTTTTTCCCATAAGGGCGGAATTCATGTTTCGGCGGTACAAAAAAATCCCCTCACCTATGAACATATCCCCCCGGAAACCATTGGCAATCAACGGCGAATTGTGGTTTCCGATCAAGCGGGTTTAAGTAATGTTTTAGCCAAAGCTAGAACCTTTGGGATTGATTTAGATCGGAATAATCCCGCCAGTCGTAAAATTTTACAACAACTGAAGAGTTTAGAAAATCAGGGTTATCAATTTGAAGCGGCGGAGGCAAGTTTTGATTTATTAATGCGGGAAGCATTAGGAACACGCAAAGGCTTTTTTACCCTAAAAGGATTTCAGGTACATTGTGATAAATCTAGTGATGAAGTTTGCCATGCTTTAGCAACGGTGAAAGTAGCTGTTAATGGTCAAGATATCTTAGAAGCCGCCGAGGGAAACGGCCCCGTATCGGCTTTAGATGCTGCTTTAAGAAAAGCCTTGGTAAATTTTTATCCGATGATTGCCGAATTTCAACTGCGAGATTATAAAGTTAGAATTCTCGATGGCGGTTCGGGCACATCGGCAAAAACTCGGGTTTTAGTTGAGTCCAGTAACGGTCAGCAACGCTGGACAACGGTGGGAGTTTCTACTAATATTATTGATGCCTCCTATCAAGCGGTTGTGGAAGGTTTAGAATATGGTTTATTACTGAAACAGCAGGAAACTCCGGTTAGTGTGGTTGCAGTAATTTAACCTGGGCTGAGTTTAAATTCATCATTCTCCCCATCCCTTAATTTTAAAGGTGGGGATTTTCCTATTCCCTATTCCCTATTCCCTATTCCCTATTCCCTATTCCCTATTCCCTATTCCCTATTCCCTATTCCCTATTCCCTATTCCCTATTCCCTATTCCCTATTCCCTATTCCCTATTCCCTATTCCCTATTCCCTATTCCCTATTCCCTATTCCCTATTCCCTATTCCCTATTCCCTGTTCCCTATTCCCTGTTCCCTGTTCCCTGTTCCCTTTTAACCATTTTACTTTTATAAAATTTAATAAAAAATATAGTTTTTCTTTTATAAAACTGCTTTATCATGGAGGCATAGATTTTATAGCAAAAATAAAACAATAATTTATTCCAGAATCATCCTTTTGTTGGGTTAATTAATCCGCAACCGAGAGTTTATAATTCTCAGGAGAAAGATATGCAAAATCAACAACAAGTTTCAGGCGCGTTTGCCTTAGTTGATAGTCTAAAACGTCATGGTGTTAAACATATTTTTGGCTATCCCGGCGGGGCAAATTTACCGATTTATGACGAACTTTATCGAGCAGAACAGGCGGGAGATTTACAACATATTCTAGTCCGCCATGAACAAGCCGCCGCCCACGCCGCCGATGGTTATGCCCGGGCAACGGGTCGGGTGGGGGTCTGTTTGGCAACCTCTGGCCCCGGGGCTACCAACCTAGTCACGGGCTTGGCGACGGCTTACATGGACTCCGTGGCGATGGTGGCAATTACCGGACAGGTGCCCCGGGGGTCTTTAGGGAGTGACGCCTTCCAAGAAATTGATATTTATGGAATCACTTTACCCATTGTTAAACACTCTTATTTAGTGAGAAATCCGGCGGATATTTCTCGGATTGTGGCGGAAGCCTTTCACTTAGCCAATAGTGGCAGACCTGGGCCAGTTTTAATTGATATTCCCAAGGATGTGGGCATTGCTAAAATTAATTATCGTCCCGTCGAACCGGGTCAAGTGAAACTAAGTGGATATAAGCCAACGGTCAAAGGAAATCCCCGCCAAATTCATCAAGCCTTAGAGTTAATTCAACAGGCAAAAAAACCCCTATTATATGTCGGTGGGGGAGCAATTATTAGTAATTCCCATGCCGAAATTCAAGAACTCGTAGAACGATTTCAAATTCCGGTGACGACGACTTTAATGGGGAAAGGAATATTCAATGAAAATCATCCTTTATGTTTAGGAATGTTGGGAATGCACGGTACAGCATACTCTAATTTTGCCGTGGCTGAATGTGATTTATTAATTGCTTTAGGGGTGAGGTTTGATGACCGAGTGGCGAGTCAAGGCAATGACTTTGCGAAAAATGCGAAAGTGATTCATATTGATATTGATCCGGCGGAAGTGGGAAAAACACGCCAACCCGATGTTCCCATTGTCGGAGATGTGCGTCAAGTTTTAGTTGATTTATTGCGTCATGCCCATGAGTTGGGAGATAGTATTGATCCCGAAAAAAACAATAGTTGGTGTGAACATTTAGCCCAACTGCGATTAGAATATCCCCTGGAAATTTCCCAACCAGAAACGGGAATTTCTCCTCAAGAAGTGATTGTAGAAATTTCTCGCCAAGCTCCCGATGCTTTCTATACCACCGATGTTGGACAGCATCAAATGTGGTCGGCTCAATTCCTCAAAACCGGGCCGCGACGGTGGATTTCTAGCGGGGGTTTAGGAACCATGGGCTATGGACTTCCGGCGGCGGTGGGGGTAAAAATTGCCCTCCCCCATGAACAGGTAATTTGTATTAGTGGGGATGGGAGTTTTCAGATGAATATGCAGGAATTGGGAACTATTTCCCAATATAATGTGGGGCTGAAAGTGGTTATTTTAAATAATGGTTGGTTGGGGATGGTGCGCCAGTGGCAACATTTATTTTATGGCGATCGCTATGAAGCCACCAATTTAGAAAAAGGCAGTCCCAATTTTGCTAAATTAGCCGATGTTTATAATATTAAATCCCTGAATATTTCCCGACGGGAAGATTTAGCAGGGGCGATCGCGGAATTATTAGCTAATGACGGCCCCATGTTATTAGATGTGCGGGTGACTCGTACTGAAGACTGTTTCCCCATGGTGGCTCCAGGTCATGGAAATAATGATATGATGGGTTTAAAACCAGCGATTCCCCAAACCAATCCTCAAGTATTGGTGTGTCCAACTTGTGGGACACCGAACCCGATTAATCACAAATGTTGTTCAGAATGTGGAGCGCAATTAATAACGGATTTCGTGTTAGCTTAGATCCTATAGAAATAGAACCCATTATTAAACTTAAAAACCATGTTAGCCAGGGTTTGGAGTGCCTCTATTATTGGAATTGATGCGGTTAAGGTCGGGGTGGAAGTTGATATTTCCGGGGGACTGCCTAAAATTATGGTGTTGGGACTTCCCGATGCGGCGGTTCAAGAATCACGAGAAACGGGTAAAAGCAACTTTAAAAAATGCCGGATACGCTTTTCCGATGCGAAATATTGTAATTAATTTAACTCCGGCGGATTTACGCAAAGAAGGGCCGAGTTTTGACCTCCCAATTAGTCTTGGGATTTTAGCCGCATCCGAACAAATTAAGGCTGATTTATTGGGGGATTTTTTATTTTTAGGAGAGGTGAGTTTAGATGGTGGGTTAAGACCCGTTGCTGGGGTACTTCCGATTGCCGTAGCAGCCCAAAAAATGGGAATTACCGGGTTAGTTGTTCCTGAAGATAATGTTCAAGAAGCGGCCGTTGTGCAGGGATTATCGGTTTATGGATTTAAAAGTTTATTAGATGTGACGGATTTTTTAAATCATCCCAGCGCCTATCAACCTGTTAAATTAACTGCATTGGATTTATTATCTCAAAAAACAACAATTGGCTTAGATTTAAGTGAAGTTAAAGGACAAGCCCACGCTAGACGGGCGTTAGAAATTGCTGCCACCGGAGGACATAATTTAATTTTTGTCGGGCCGCCGGGGAGTGGAAAAACTATGTTAGCCCGACGTTTACCCGGAATTTTACCCCCGTTAAGTTTTGAAGAATCCTTAGAAGTAACTCGGATTTATTCGGTGGCGGGACTATTAAAAAATCGCGGAACTTTGGTAAGCGATCGCCCCTTTAGAAGTCCCCATCATTCCGCTTCCGGCCCGGCGTTAGTTGGGGGCGGAACCTATCCCAAACCCGGGGAGATTTCTTTAGCCCATCGGGGGATTTTGTTCGCCGATGAATTAACCGAATTTAAACGGGATGTATTAGAGTTTTTAAGACAACCTTTAGAGGATGGATTTGTGACGGTTTCTCGCACTAAACAATCGGTAATTTTTCCAGCTAAATTTACCTTAGTAGCGAGTACCAATCCCTGTCCCTGTGGATATTATGGGGATACTATTCAACCTTGTACCTGTTCGCCTCGTCAACGAGAACAATATTGGGCAAAATTATCAGGGCCATTGATGGATCGGATTGATTTACAAGTGGCAGTTAATCGATTAAAACCGGAGGAAATTTTACAACAATCTCAAGGTGAAAATTCGGCTAATATTCGACAACGAGTAATTACAGCCAGGGAACGAACTTTTCAACGATTTGAAGACGAACCCCAGCTAAAATCAAATGCGGAAATGCAGAGTCGCCATATTCAAAAATGGTGTCAATTGGATAAGGTCGGACAGAGTTTATTAGAAAATGCGATTAGGAAATTAGGGTTATCAGCAAGGGCGAGTGATCGGATTTTAAAGGTAGGTCGAACTATTGCTGATTTATCGGGGGAAGATGATATTAAACCAGCCCATGTTGCGGAGGCTATTCAATACCGAAACTATTGATCGAATGCAGTAAATTGTAGGGGGAATTTGTTGTCATTCCGTCTTTTACGGATTACTATTGTTTATAGGTAGCAAACATTTAGGACTTAAAACAATAGCGGCGGTTTCCTCTATACCCGGCAAAATTTCCTGTTTATCCTATGTCCTATTCCATTTATCAAGTGGGTGGGAGTTTACCTGTCGATGCTCCGACCTATATTAAACGACAAGCGGATGAAGACCTGTATCAAGCCTTAAAAGCTGGAGAGTTTTGTTATGTGTTAAACTCCCGACAAATGGGAAAATCTTCCTTGCGAGTCCGCACAATGCAACGGTTACAAGATGCAGGGGTTTTATGTGTTTCTATTGATTTAACAGCTATTGGGACGGCGGATATTACATCGGAAGAATGGTATGCGGGAATTATTGATAGTATTGTTAGTAGTTTGAATTTATATGATAATTTTGATTTAGATGAATGGTGGACTAAAAATCAACAGTTATCGAATGTGAGACGCTGGTATAAATTTATTGACGATATATTATTACCCTCTACTTCAAAAAATATTGTTGTTTTTATTGATGAAATTGATAGTGTTTTAAGTTTAAAATTTTCCGTTGATGATTTTTTTGCCTTAATTCGTTCCTGTTATAATCAACGGGTAGATCAACCCGAATATAAACGTTTAACCTTTGCTTTATTAGGTGTCGCTACCCCTTCCGATTTAATCAAAGATAAAACTCGAACACCCTTTAATATTGGTTGCGCTATTTCCTTAGAAGGATTTCAATTATCAGAAACGTTACCTTTAGTACCCGGTTTAGCAATAAAAAGTCAAAATCCTAAAAAAGTCATAGCAGAAATCCTAAATTGGACGGGAGGACAACCGTTTTTAACCCAAAAAGTTTGTAATTTAGTTTTAAATAAAATTACTAATATTGTTGAAGGGGAAGAATATCAAGTTCTTAAAGTTCTAGTCACTGATTATATCATAAAAGATTGGGAAAATCAAGATGAACCAGAACATTTAAGAACCATTCGTGACCGTCTTCTGGTGAAGGAAAAACGAGCCAGTCGGTTATTAGGAATTTATCAACAAATTTTACATCATAGAGAACTGGAAACCGATGGTAGTCAAGAACAAACGGAATTACAATTATCAGGATTAATTGTGAAACGAGGGGCAAAACTCAAGGTTTATAATTTAATTTATCAAGAAGTTTTTAATCTGGATTGGTTAACCAAAGAATTAACAAAATTGCGTCCCTATTCAGAATCTTTTATTGCTTGGAAAAAATCCGGGTATCAAGACGAGTCTCGGTTATTACGGGGACAAGCATTAATTGATGCCTTAGTTTGGGAACAGGATAAAAATTTATCGGCGGAAGATTATCGCTTTTTAGAAGCAAGTCAGAAATTAGAACAAAAAGCGACTAAATTAGAATTAGAAGCCGAAAAACAAGCCAATAAAATATTAGTGGAAGCCAAACAAAACGCTGATTTATCCCTAGCAGAAGCTAATCAAGAATTAACTAAAATCAAAAAACAAACTGAAAAGCTAATTCGCCGAGGGCGAAAAGTCACGATAATCACAGCTATTATCGCCGGAATCCTGAGCTTATCTGTTTTCATTTTTGCTCAAAACAAGTTAACAACTTTTAACTTAGTAAATACTAGATTAATGAATGCTGTGGCTAAAGAAAAATTTTCGGCAGATCAACACCTTGAGTCATTGATAGAAAGTTTGAACGCTGCACAGCAATTAAAACGATTAAACAAATCAATTTGGGATAGAGATAACATTAAATCCCAAGTTTTTATTACCCTTAATCAAGCTATTTACACAATTAAAAACTATCAAATTCTCTCTGGTCATAGTGGTTGGGTATCAGCAGTCATTTTTAGTCCCGATGGGAAAATCATTGCTTCTGCGGGTGGTGACAACACTGTAAAATTGTGGAAACCAGATGGTACTCCGATTAAAACTTTATCGGGTCATAGTGGTTGGGTATCAGCAGTCAGTTTTAGTCCCGATGGGAAAATCATTGCTTCTGCTAGTGCTGACAAAACTGTAAAATTGTGGAAACCAGATGGTACTCTGATTAAAACTTTATCGGGTCATAGTGGTTGGGTATCAGCAGTCAGTTTTAGTCCCGATGGGAAAATCATTGCTTCTGCGGGTGCTGACAAAACTGTAAAATTGTGGAAACCAGATGGAATTCTCCTCAAAACTTTATCGGGTCATAGTGATTCGGTATCAGCAGTCAGTTTTAGTCCCGACGGGAAAATCATCGCTTCTGTTAGTCGTGACAAAACTGTAAAATTGTGGAAACCAGATGGTACTTTGATCAAAACTTTATCGGGTCATAGTGATTCGGTATCAGTAGTCAGTTTTAGTCCCGATGGGAAAATCATTGCTTCTGCTAGTGATGACAACACCGTGAAATTGTGGAAACCAGATGGTACTCTAATTAAAACTTTATCGGGTCATAGTGATTCGGTATCAGTAGTCAGTTTTAGTCCTGATGGGGAAATCATTGCTTCTGCTAGTGCTGACAACACTGTAAAATTGTGGAAACGAGATGGTACTCTGATTAAAACTTTATCGGGTCATAGTGATTGGGTATTCGCAGTCAGTTTTAGTCCCGATGGGAAAATCATTGCTTCTGCTAGTCGTGACAACACCGTAAAATTGTGGAAACGAGATGGTACTCTGATTAAAACTTTATCGGGTCATAGTGATTGGGTATTCGCAGTCAGTTTTAGTCCCGATGGGAAAATCATTGCTTCTGCTAGTCGTGACAACACCGTAAAATTGTGGAAACCAGATGGTACTCTGATCAAAACTTTATCGGGTCATAGTGGTTTCGGTATCAGCAGTCAGTTTTAGTCCCGATGGGAAAATCATTGCTTCTGCTAGTGCTGACAACACTGTAAAATTGTGGAAACCAGATGGTACTCTAATTAAAACTTTATCGGGTCATAGTGATTGGGTATCAGAAGTCAGTTTTAGTCCTGATGGGAAAATCATTGCTTCTGCTAGTCGTGACAAAACCGTAAAATTGTGGAAACCAGATGGTACTCTGATCAAAACTTTATCGGGTCATAGTGGTTGGGTATCAGCAGTCAGTTTTAGTCCCGATGGGAAAATCATTGCTTCTGCTAGTGCTGACAAAACTATAAAATTGTGGAAACCAGATGGTACTCTGATCAAAACTTTATCGGGTCATAGTGGTTGGGTATCAGCAGTCAGTTTTAGTCCCGATGGGAAAATCATTGCTTCTGCTAGTGCTGACAACACTGTAAAATTGTGGAAACCAGATGGTACTCTGATCGAAACTTTATCGGGTCATAGTGATTCGGTATCAGAAGTCAGTTTTAGTCCCGATGGGAAAATCATTGCTTCTGCTAGTGATGACAACACCGTGAAATTGTGGAAACCAGATGGTACTCTAATTAAAACTTTATCGGGTCATAGTGGTTGGGTGTCAGCAGTCATTTTTAGTCCCGATGGGAAAATCATTGCTTCTGCTAGTGCTGACAAAACTGTAAAATTGTGGAAACTTGATGGCACTCTAATTAAAAATTTATCGGGTCATAGTGATTCGGTATCAGCAGTCAGTTTTAGTCCCGATGGGAAAATCATTGCTTCTGCTAGTCGTGACAACACCGTAAAATTGTGGAAACCAGATGGTACTCTGATTAAAACTTTATCGGGTCATAGTGATTGGGTATCAGCAGTCAGTTTTAGTCCCGATGGTAACATTCTTGCTTCTGCTGGTAGAGATAATCAGATCATTTTATGGGATTTAACGATAGATATAGATGAATTAGCTGCTTTGGGTTGTCATTGGTTAAAGGATTATTTTGTAACTCATTCAGAAGTCAGACAAGAATTATCTATCTGTCAGGATAAAGCGGTATTGAAAGCGACTCCCTTACTTTTATTTAATCAAGCACAGGAGTTAGCAAAAATTGGCAATATTCAGGAGTCTTTAGCTTTATTTGAAGAAGCGAAAAAACTGGACTCTACTCTGCAATTTCATCCCCAAAAAGATGTTTATCAACCAGCAGCATTATATTGGGTTAATCAAGCTAAAATTTATGTGGCTGAGGGAGATGCCAAATTTTCCAAATTTCTCTTTAATAAAGCTCTGAAAATCAATCCCAATCTCCAGATTAATATAGAAGCAGAAATTACTCTTGCAGAAGCAATTGATCATCTTAAGCAAAAGAATATCAAAACAGCAATTAAGTATTATAAGGCAGCAATTAATATTGATAAAAATCTTGATGTTTCAGCCGAACAATGGTACAATTTATGTTGGGATGGTAGTCTAAATGGATATGCAAAAGATGTTTTATTTGCCTGTGAAAATGCGGTTAAACTTGCTCCTAATGATGGAAATATTAGAGATAGTCGAGGATTAGCTAGGGCTTTAACAGGTGATTTTAAAGGAGCAATTGAGGATTTGCAAGATTTTATTAAATGGACGAATGATGATAAAATTAAGACAGAAAGACAGGGCTGGATTAAGGTATTGAAAGCGGGTAAAAATCCCTTTAATCCAGAGGTATTAGAGAAGTTAAAGCAATAATTTATTAGCCCAGAAATAAATTTCGGGCTAATAGCTAAAACCCGTTAAAACGGGTTGATGAAATCAAGTATTGAGTTATCTTTGGATAACTTCAGCCTTTATAGCACTACGCATTACAGTTAGGACACTTCTAAATCCAGCAAACTCATTCCCTGTTCCCTGTGGTTAAATTAAGGAATAACTCGATATAATGGTAAGGGAGATTCAATGCCTTTGAGTTTACGTTCTCCTAAATAAGTAATTTGTAAGGATAAATGATTCTTAACCACATCATAGACCGTTTGAGAAATACAAAGTTCTCCCGGTATTGATTGAGATTGTAGCCGCGCAGCAATATTAACCCCGGTTTCCTAACACATCTCCACCGCTTAAAAATACATCCCCAACATGAATCCCAATCCGATGTTTTAAACTCGTTTCTGGATTAGTTTCGGCGGCGGTTAAAGCTCGTTGAATTTCCAACCCACAACGCACCGCTTCCACAGCAGAACTAAAATAAAGTAATAATCCATCCCCCATACTTTTAAGTTCTTGTCCGTTGTGCTGACGGATTAATTCTCGCATCCGAGTAAAATCCCGTTTTAAACACTCTAACATCTGTTTTTGATTGCGTGCCATGCGGCTTGTTGAATCCACAACATCTGTGAACATAATCGCGGCTAATTGGGTTTCTTGAAGGGGAGCTTTTAAGAATTGTCCTAATTTTTCTTTAAAATAAATGCGATAGAGATTACATAAGGGGGAAACGTCATTCCCTTGAAATTTAACTAATCCCATACTTCGCAGTTTAAAGGCTTCAGCAGAAGGAATCGAAACAGGATAATCACTATTAATCACCTGTTTTAAAATATTTGTTAACTCTTCATTGTTTTCTAAATTGGATAAATGGCGGCGTAAATGATCATAGTAACATCCGGCCTCCGTGGGAGCAGTTTGGATGAATTGTTCTAAGGTAATTTTATCTTTAGCAATTTGATAGAGTGCCACTCTCACTAAATAGGGATGTCCGCCAATCATATCTAATAAAGCGGTGAATTGAGCCTCGGAAAATTCCAATCCATGACGGTTAATTAAATCCTGAATTTGTTCCGGGGTGAGTTCGGGAAGTTCCACGGGTAATCCCACATTAAAGGGAGATTGATTAATATTCAGGGGAATATAAACTTCTTTAGAATGGGAAATCACTAGGCGCAGATTTTGCCAAATTGGTTCATTTTTGCTGCGTTTCATGCCAAGCTCTTAATAGTCCAAAAAAATCAACGGCAATTTCAGGGTGTTGAAAGATTAAATCGACTTCATCTAATCCCAAAACTAACGGAGAATCGAGTTGAGCCAGTAAATATCGTTGTAAATATTTGGTACATTTATTTTTACTGCCAATTACCCCTTTCCAATATTCTTCGAGTTGGTCATCGAAGCCTAATTCTTCCGCAATACTGGCACAAAACCATTGTAAAAATCGATCCAGATTACTAAAAAATTCATAGTCGGCTAACTGAAAATTCAAACAAGCTCTGTGATATCCCTGTTGAGTTCCATGGTGGAGAATTCGGTGCATCAGGGAGCTTTTTCCCATTTGTCGGGGGGCTTTAATCCGAATTAAGGCTGTGGGTCGTATTAAAGCCTGGTAACAGTCGGTTTCAATCGGAGGACGTTCAATATATAAAGGAGAGTTTAGGGGTACTTGACCCTCGGGCTCTTCGAGTTGCATGGGGCGGACAGGTGGGTTCATAATGGAAATTTGGGGTGTTTATTGTTTCTGTTATAGCTCGAACAGCATAACTGTTGACTCAATTACAGATAAAATTAGCATTAGCATTTAAACCTGAACGTTTTATCAGATCTTTACAAAAAAAACTAAAATCTTTAAACTAACCCCTGTTAATTTCCCTACTCCACAGACTACATTGTATTTATAGGTTATCGGTATTGATACCGTGATCAATTTTGATTTAAAACTTAACAAAAGGATTTAACATGAATACTACACCCAAAGCAACTATGAAATTACTCATCATTGCCACTCCGGCTATTGCTTTATTAAGTAGTGTTTCCCCTGGTCTTGCGGGTACATTAGCTAAAGCTGAAGCTCAAACCTTGATTTATAATTTCAGTCAATTACCTACAAAAATTTCCACGTTTACAGATACTCAAACTCTAGCATTAGCTCAGAAAGGGGCTGTATTAGCTTCAGCGAATGCTAATGCCTATTTTGATGTTAACTGCTTGGAACCTGACTATTGTTTTCCCCTGGCTAATAATAGTTCCCAAGCGATAACTCTAGGAGGAGGTAAAGAATATTTGGGTTTAGCTCAAAGTCAAGCAGCAGCTATTGGTTATCAATTTAAAATTGCTGATAATCAAGAATTTTCTTTTGATTTTCTCTCATTTTTAAATTTAGAGACCCAAAAATCACAGCCACAAGAATCGACTCGAGCAGAGAATTCTATCGCTTTCTATTTGTTTGAAGATTCTACCAACACTCTGTTAGATTTCTTCAGTATAAATAGCTCGTTAAATTCTTCTAACAAACATAATTTATCGATCCAAAATAGTAACGGATTTCAATTGTCGCCGTTGATGACAACAACAAACCATGAAGAAAATCAGGCATCTGCTGAGATTTTTTTATCAGGATTATATTCTCGTCAATTTAGTCAAGGTCAAAGCCTAACCTTAATTACCTATCAAAAGAGTGCCACAATTGCCCAAGCACCTGAACCATCAACCCCCGTCTGGTTATTAATTATGGGTGCATTAGGAGTCGCATTAGGCTTGAAAAAAAAATCCAGTTTGTCTGATTAACTTACGAAATTAATCAGTTTTAATGTGCATTTATTTGCTGGCAACAACTAATGTCTAATTAAAATTTTAAGTGTTATATAGCCGATAATTTAATTCACTAGCTAACCACTCTTTAAATAGTTTTTGTAGAATCTCTTGATAACGTTCAGGAGTTAATTCAGCTTGAATAAACTCCTCAACTAAGATTAAATGATAACCTTGGTCAGTTTTGACGGGACTTAATATTTCTCCTGGAGTTGCACCAAATACAATTGCAGCAAAATCCGCTTTTAATCCCAAACGATAGAGTTTACCTTCATAGCCACACTTTTCACGACGTCGGGGGTCAATATCATATAAATGGGCGGCATGATAGAAACTAATTTCTTCTTCTTCTATTTGATAAAATAATTCCCTAGCCAAGCGCTGATAGGGAACAATAATTTGATATAATGAAACTTGCTCAAAACTCAAGCGATTTTGAACAAAGTATTTTTCAACATCCTTAGCAAATAAAGATTCGGCTAATTTTTGGGCTAAAAGACGTTCTCGAATTCCCGCTTCCCAGTCATCGGAAGTGATCATTTGGTCAGCTAACCATGCTAAGGTATCCGCCGCCTTTTCTAAGCGTTTTTCATGCCGTTGTTGGTTAGCTTGGTTTTGAATTTCTTCATCCGTTACAATAATACCTCTTTCCTCAGCAACTTGATCTATAACTTTTTGAAACAAAATCTTCTGATGAACTTCCTTGAATTCCAGATTACGTTTCAGGAAGCCAACAATTTCCTCATCACCAAGTGAGTCTTTGGAAAGTTGCACCATGATCATTTGTATTTAACCCCAACTCTTTTAGCTTAACATTAACAGACTATTATAAATTATGGTGAAATCTGTTGGCGTTAGTGTCGTTTGTCCATTTACAGAAACTGTACCTAACACAACACCAAGAACTTCAGATTGACTATCACTACCAAGTTTAATTACGGTAGCATCAAGACTTCCATCAGCATTAGAATCAAAGGTTTCTAATACTAATGATTGTACGATTAAGTTTTCCGGCAATCCAATCTTATCACCTTCGGCAGTATTAAAGTCTGTGATTATATCCGCTAAATTGGGGTCGGTGTTGGGGAAATTAGGATTTGTGCTTAAAACAAATATATCCGCATCTGCTCCTCCTGTTAATTCATCTTGACCGAGATCACCAATTAGAATATCATCACCATTGCCACCGATTAAGATATCATTACCTTTCCCCCCTCTAAGAATATCTTGATCATTTCCTCCATCAAGAGTATCACTACCTTTGTTTCCTTGTAATAAGTCTGTTCCACTTTTACCTTCAATGTTATCTGCCCCTTTCAACCCGCGTATTGCATCATTTTTATTGCTACCAATGAGTTGATCATTTTCGATACCACCGAGTTGTGGTGCGCGTTCAATTTCAGAAGCTACAACGGTTAAAGGAATGGGTTTCTGGACTAATCTGAATTAAGCGGGAACTAGAATTATTATTGTTATTTTGATTATCCGGTTCTGTGATTGCGGTTGTCTCTATCGTTGGTAATATATCCGTACCACTAATATCAGCTACGTTTGCTTCACTAGAAGTAGTATCGGGAATAAAAACAGACTCACCACTATTTTGAAATTCTTCAGTTGGGAGAATCATTATAGCTTGACTTTCTTCCCATGCACCGATGTCATCGAGAATAGCAGTGGAATTAGAACTAGAATTATTATCGTTATTTTGATTATCCGGTTCTATGACTACGGTTGTCTCGGCCGTTGGTGATATATCCGTACCACTAATATCGACTACGTTTTCTTCACTAAAAGTATCATCAGGAATAAACACAGACTCACCACTATTTTGAACTTCTTCGGTTGGGGAAGTAGCTGTGGTTTGAGTTTCTTCCTCCGCACCCGTGTCATCGAGAATAGCAGTGGAATTAGAACTAGAATTATTATCGTTATTTTGATTATCCGTTTCTATGACTACGGTTGTCTCGGCCGTTGGTAATATATCCGTATCACTAATATCGACTACGTTTTCTTCGCTAGAAGTATCAGGAATAAAAACAGACTCACCACTATTTTGAACTTCTTCGGTTGGGGAAGTAGCTGTGGCTTGAGTTTCTTCCTCCGCACCCGTGTCATCGAGAATAGTAGTGGAATTAGAACTAGAATTATTATCGTTATTTTGATTATCCGTTTCTATGACTACGGTTGTCTCGGCCGTTGGTGATATATCCGTACCACTGATCGCCTTTGCTGTCGCCTCACTAGAAGTCGCACCGGGAATAAAAACAGACTTCTGACTTTGTTGAACTTCTCCGGTTGGGGAAGTGGCTGTGGCTTGACTTTCTCCCCCCGCACCCATGTCATTGACAAAAGCAGTGGAACTGGAAACTAGAACTACTCCCGTGAAAATTCGTATTGGGGGAGTTAATTGTGGTGCTCGGAGATACTGTATTTATAAGATCATCTAGGGTGATGAGTTTATCGCTGAAACTTTTGTTAATGTTGCTCATTTGCCATTAAAGGGAATAAGTTGATGTGATAAAAATCTGAAAGTTCTTGAATTTTAAGATTTGGTACTTTTACTATTTTTTTTGAGCATAGTTATCAGACTCGATTGTAACCTAGTTATCTAGTCGTTGCTGCCAAAATGGCAGTTTATTCATATTTTTGATTTTTGACTGGATTAATATTAGATTAGGTTGCTTTGGGAGTTTAAAACCCCAAAACTAATCTGCCAAAATGGCAACACAGGTGGGAAAAGCCTGGCTATATTGAGAACATCGAAGGAACACAAAGTTGTTCAGCCAAACAGAAAAAGATTCTGCCAAAATGGCAACATCTCCTTGTTAACCTTTGATAAATTGATAACAGAAAAACAAAATTGTTACCGAAAAAAGATTCTGCCAAAATGGCAACACAGACACCACAAGGCAAGCTAAATTAGGTAACAGGAAAACAAAAAACACTTACTTTAAAAAGGACAAAACCAATGATTATTTCTGACCTGAGCTACTTGGAATCTGCTAACAATTCTGCTGTTGTTGGTGGTATCGCTGATCTAAACTATACCACTGATCTAAAATTCGAGGAATGCGTAGATATTTGGAAAGAGTTTGAGGTAACGGCTACTGTGGACGGCATTAGTGCTTTTGCAGAAGCCGATGCATACGCCGAAGGTGAGAATGCTCACGCCGAAGCACTCAGTTTCACCTTCAGCGAAGTTGACGGATGCGGTTATGGTACAGTTTCCGCTAGTGCGACCTCTTTGTCTATCTCCGGCTAATTCAACTTTCCCAAAAGCTGGTAGTTCCCTGGAGAACTACTGGTAATACGAAAAGCCAGTGGTTCTTTAGGGAACTACTGGTAATACTTTCTGATAAATTAAAATAATTATTTAAGCCGCTGAAAACTTGAGAACCAAGCTTTCGGCGGTTGTTATATTCCATCCTTTAATATTTGCTACAAATACTTGATCGGGTAGCTAATCACTTTTTTCTATCTCCTATTCCCTATTTTCTTTCCCTCCCTGTTCTCGTTCGACTGGCTCACGGCTAACGACGCAGCCTGTTCCGGTGTTCCCTTGCCATCTGTAGCACTAATTTAATGATTTCATATCAAGTATTATCTAAGCCGCTAATCAAATCACCACCTGCTTGTATAGGTGGTGATTGTTGTTTTCTAGCTGATTTGTTACCAAATGGGTTAAACGAAAGTAAATTGGGTCGGGTTGATAAGACTCAAAACAGGAGACGTTTCCTGACAGACCAACCGCCTGCACGATACCAATTAATTCCGTACCCAATGAAATCCTTGTATCGTAAATACCTACGGGTGCACCTGGAGTGGGAGTTAGCGACAAAGTATAATCAGTCGTCGTTCCCTTCAGCTGAATTTTATCCAAACCATTCTGGAAGTCAGAAATCAAAGCGAAGTCGCTATTGCCAGCAGATTTGTAGTAAACATAATTAGGATCACCGAGAACAAAAGTGTCTCTCCCTCTTAGGGTCGTTGGTACGCCAGATACATCGCCTCTATAACTATCAACCTCAAAGGCTCCCGGAAGAGTGCTATCGGCGTTAACACCAATCAGAGTATCATCCCCTAAATTACCGACCGTGTTGTCATTGCCACTACCCCCTGTGAGGATGTCATTTTCTCTACCCCCATCAATGCTGTCATTACCGGCACTAGCTACTATGGTGTCATTGCTATCCCAGCCAATGATCAAGTCATTGCCGTTGCCCCCATCCAAGTAGTCATTGCCGCTGAAACTGGAGGTGTTGGTGAAGCCACCGTAGATGGTGTCATTACCTTCGCTGCCAAGGATGGTATCATTGTCCCCGGCAATCCCAGTATAAACCCCGTCTCCGATGATTCGGTCATTGCCTCCGGCACCGTTAAGATCGTCCTTTCCGAGGCCGCCATCAATTAGTTCATTACCGAAGCCGCCAATAATCATGTCATCGTCTTCTTGTCCAATCATACTGTCATCGCCGCCACTACCGAGGAGTTGGTCATTACCCTTACCTCCAAACAGCAAGTCATTGCCAAAGCCACCATTTAGGTCGTCATTGCCGTTGCCCCCATCAAGGGTGTCATTATCAGATCCTCCATCAAGGTAGTCATTTCCTTCGCCCCCATCCAAGTAGTCATTCTGGCCGTTTCCAAACAATTGGTCATCGCCATCACCTCCGTAGATGGTGTCCTTGTCTGCGCCTCCAGAGACAAAATCGCTTCCCCCTAATGCAAGAATGCTGTCATTTCCACCACTGCCGAAGATGGCATCATCTAGCTCGGTTGATTTAAGGGTAGTATCAAGTCCAATAATGTCACCTAAGTAGGTTCCGTTGACCACTGCCATATATTTTACTTCCTTGTTTTAAGTCTATTGATTCTGTCAACAGCATAAGCAGATTTATGCTGTAATCCCTGCCATATTGGCAGTAATTTTCTATATAAATATTGCTGTTAAATCTTCATTCATAGCGGTTCTGAGTTGGGTGCAATACAGTAGCCACTACCGGATAGTTTCATCTGATGGAAATGCGATCGCGCCAGTCCCAAGCACGGTCAGGGTATCTGACAACAAGCGATCTGAAACTATTCAATCAGTCACTGTACAAACTTCTGGTGATTTATCTTCTCACCGCAATTCATCCCCGTTCACTGAACCGTATTTTCAGAGCAGGGATTCATGTTTATTGTTAAGCAAACATAAAATTACTGGCACTGAGTTGAGTGGAGTTCACACCTTCTAAGAGAATTTTTCCACCCGAACTAGAACTTAAAAGAGCACCATCTTGGGTATTGCTGATCTGGAATGGTGATGTTGCGATCCCTGCCAATAAATCTGAGGCATTCATCGTACCCCATCCCAGCAATCCCATCTTATCTTCATCAACTTTGAAGTCTTTGATAACATCTAACTCCCCTGTGGGCAAGCTATCGCCATTCTGGAACAGAAAGAAATCGTTGCCCTGATCGGCCCAGATCACATCATTGCCAACACCACCAACCAGGATATCATTACCCGAACCGCCAGTCAGGGTATCATTATCATCGCTGCCATAAAGTTTATCGTTTCCGTAACCACCGTCCAACTTATCCTTGCCTGAACCACCTTCAAGGATATCATCGCCTTCTTCCCCATGAATTTGATCGTCTCCCAGGCTGCCATATATTTTGTCTGCGTTGTTGTTTCCCTTTATTTGATGATCGCCCTCTTTGCCTTTGGTCGTCTTACCGTCTGCGTCTTTAGTTCCGTCTATTTTATCATTCCAGATTGTGCCATAGGTGACATCTGAACCTAGTTTACCAATAGCAGTATCCTGCTTAAATTTAGTGTCACTGATATTGAGTTCCACTATGGTTATGTTTGTATTGCTGTTAAACTGTCTCTGATATGTACCTCCAGCCGTGCCTGTGACCAAATCTACATCATTGTTGCCATCAATGTCAGTGGTGGGATTGTACTCAGTAATGGTAACGCGGTTATTGTCGCGAGAATATCTCAACTTCAGATCGCCAATTTGCTCAGAAGGGATTAACTGCCCGCTCATGCCAAAATAATCTAATGCTTTCGGCTTTTGGGTATCGGAGGTGTCTAAGATGAGGAAAGAGGTTTTTCCCTCAGCCTGGTTATATTCAGCTTCAGGATTTTCAATTTCTTTAGCGTTGAGTTGTAACCCCGCAGTAAAATCGAAAGAGAAGGTTTGATCCGCACCGACAGAAAAACTAGCAATCACTTTAGCTTCACTGCTAGAAACTTCCCTGAGATGCTCCACCAATACCAATTACAGCACTGTCCGTAAATAGAGCCGAGAAATTTGGGTCATTGCTAAAAACAGCTTGGGCATCAGCAATCGCAGCCGATACCCCACCGTTGACTAAGGTCTCTGTCTCGGAGGCAGTCAAAATTCCTGAAGCCGTTTGACTATAATTGTAAAAAACAGCCCCTCCAGCAGCACTCGCATAATTAGGCTGAGGATAATCAAGGGAAGAAATTGGTTGCAGAAACAGAGTATCAGGCATGGTATTATAAGTTGGTTAGTTTTTGGCAGAATTAATACATTGGGCTTTTGTTGCCAGAGGGATAACGATTTTTCAGGAATTTGATTGTTCTATTTTCTATTACATAGAATCGGAAAAAAGGAAGTTTTAATTTATCTCAAAAAAAATTTTTAAACTTGGTCGAAAAATTTGATTAAGTTTAGTCCAGTTTCCAAGGGTTGGGGAGGTTTTCGACAACCTCTAAATGCCGAAATCCTCCCGAAACCCCTCGACTCAATTCAGGAATAGGCTCCAAATAGGTTAAGTCCCGAACTTTGCCAGCCCCAGAAGTTGTAGTCTGGGTGTTAAGACTTGACTTAACAGATGTTGTATTGCTTTGAGACTGAGAATTAGAATTATTATCCTTAGTTAGTCGGTTATAGGTGCGATAGGGAATATAATGCAGTGGATTATACCCGGCAAAACGCAAAATTAAAACACAAGCCCAAGAATATTTTCCCGATAAAATTGCATCTATGATTTGTTCAAATTGTTCTTCACTCATCGCCTTAGCGACTTTCGAGTTATTGTAAGAATATTGAGCAGACATTTGGTTTACTCCTAATTGGTAAATAGTGTTCTACAAATCGATGCCATTTTTCTGCAATTGCAGAATGGGATTCAGTAGAATATCCATAATCCGACGACGATGAATGATAATATCTGCACTAGCCGTTTGTCCAGATTTTAACTGAATTTTCTGATCCTGTTGCAAAACATAGTCTTTTTTTAAGACAATCTCTAATTTGTAAACTAGCCCAACTGTTTGATCGACTTTTGTATCGGGTGAAATTGAGCGAACTGTGCCTTCAAATACCCCATAATTTTGATAGGGATAAGCATCAAATTTGACTTTAACTGACATTCCCGTTTTCACAAATCCAGCTTTGTCATTCGGGAGACTAGCAGTTAAAATTAGGGGGGCATTTTTGGGCGTAATTTCAGCCACGGTTTGTCCCGGTTGAATCACTTCTCCCACATTAAACACATTCAAGGCAGAAATAACTCCATCAATGGGAGAATAGAGGTATCTGTCTTGAAGTTTGGCTTCAGCCATTGTAATTAAATTTTGGGTTTCCGTAATTTTGGCTTGGAATTGAGTTACTTCTAACTCGGTTTGTTGAATTTTTTGCTGGGTTGCGACTTGAATTGTTTTGGCTTCCGCTTGTTTCTGGGCTAATTCCGCATTTAATCGTTCAATTTCAACTTGAGATTGTTTTAATTCTCCTTGAGATTGGGTGATTAATCTTTGTCGATCTCGGAAACTTTGTTCCGCTTGAAAAATCTGTGATTGGGTACTATTTTTTTCTGATAATTGAGCCTGAACAATGCCCCTTTGTTGATCCCGCAGATTTTGTTCGGCTTGAAACAATAGGTCTTTAGAAATAGCACCACTTTCTAATAGGGGTTGTAGCCGTTCTAGTCTTTCTCTAGCCGCCGATTCTCCTTCCTGCAATTTTTCAATTAGGCTTTGGGTTTCTGCTTTTAAGGGTTGTAAAGATTCAACCCGTTTTTCAGTCGCTGACGCTTCAAAATTGAGTTGACTTAGTAATCGCTGATTAGATGCAATTTGGCTTTGGACTCGTTCGATACTAGCCTGTTGAGATTGAAGTTGGGCGGTGGCGATCGCGGCTTGGGTTTGGGCTTCTAAATCAATCCGTTCAAGTAACCCTTGTTTTTGAATCAGTTCGGCTTTAAAGGCGGTGAGTTGTTGTTGTAGTCGTGCTAATTCTTGAGTGGCAATTTGTCGATCTAGTTCGGCTAAAACCTGACCTTTTTTGACAGTTTGCCCTTCTTTAATTGGAATTCGAGAAACTTTTCCCAACTCAACGGTATGGATTTTGTAAACTTCCCCTTGGGGTGCTAATTTACCTCTGGCTTGACCGACTTCATCAACGGTTCCGAAATATCCCCAAGCGCCAAAGGCGATACAAAAAATAAATCCTCCTAACATTAATTGCAGGGGAAAAGATGCCGGGGGTTGATCCAGTAGGGACTGTAAGGCATTTGACCAGTCTGGTTTTGCCGTTGGAACACTAGCTGGAGGAGGAGATTTTTTGGGGACTGTTTGGGGGGGAGCCAGGGGAGGAAAGGGAACAGAAACCAGCAATACCGCCATAAATCTGGTCGGTTTGTTCTATGTGTTCCAGACTAAATTGCAGATCCTCTAAGTATTCCTCCTGCACCGTTACAGACAATTGGGAGTCTGAATCATCAGCGTTTTTACTGGGAGGGGAGAACAGTTTGTACGGTTTCATAGGGTGATGTAAAAACTAGCCAACAAAGGTTGGTGTTTTAATTGTTTTTTTTAAAATGAAATTAGATGGAACCGGAAAACAGTGATATTAAATCAACTGTTAACAAAAGGCAGCGACCGATTGGTGCTAATTCAACTAACTACCGCACGCAAACACCCTACAATCAGTCTCTAGGGTTTAAGTGATCCCACGTTTAGGCTAGTGTTCTTGTTTCTATCAAAATCCTCTGTATTTATACTAGGGTAATTTATAATTTGAGACTGCCAGATTGGCATATTTTTGTGAAAAGTTTTGTTAACAGAGGAGATCGGAGAAGATGAAAGTAGGGTTTGGGGCTGTTTAATTTTTGATTAAAAATTCAGAGCCCCCTAAATCTCCCCCCCTGCCTCCCCAGGGCTGTTTCATTCTTTGTAGGGGCAATCCCCCCGTGGTTGCCCCAATCCCTGAAACGCCTGCAAATCTGGGATGGGGAGGGTAGGCACGGGGGGCACTACCCCTACAAAACCCGGGTTTCCCTGAGAATGAAACAGCCCTGCCCCTGCCCCCCGGGGATCTAGGTGCTTAGTGAAGGCTATAAAGCCAGTTGTTGTTGGGCTAAATGGTAATAGAGTCCTTGAGTTGCCATTAGCTGTTCATGGTTGCCCTGTTCAACTAAAATACCTTTGTCTATAACTAGAATACAATCGGCACTTCTCACGGTTGAGAGCCGATGGGCAATAATAATCGTGGTGCGATCGCGTTGCATTTGCTCTAAATTGCGTTGAAAACGGCTTTCACTTTCAGTATCTAAAGAACTGGTTGCTTCATCTAAAATCAGAATTCGAGGACTTCCTAATAAGGCTCTGGCGATCGCTACTCGTTGCCGTTGTCCTCCCGATAAACTTGATCCCCGTTCTCCAACTTTGGTATAATATCCCAAGGGTAAACCCTGAATAAATCCGTGAACTTCGGCTAATTTAGCTGCCTCAATTACCTGATCCAAAGTATATTCATCCCGATAAAGAGTAATATTTTCTAAAATTGTTCCTGAAAATAAATAACAATCCTGGGGAACCACGCCCATTTGTGTGCGTAAAGAAGGGGGAGAAACATGACAAATTTCATGCCCATCCACATAAATATGTCCGGTTGTGGGATGGTACAAACCTTGCATTAACTTAACTAGGGTGCTTTTTCCTGAACCACTGCGCCCAACAATTGCAATGGTTTGACCGGGAGGAAATTTAAAAGAAAGATTTTGCAGAATATTAGTTTCCGCATCTTCTTGATAACGAAAAGTCACGTTATCAAAGTTAATTTCTCCCTGGATTCTGGGTAATATAATTAACGGTTTTTGCGGGGTTTCTTCCGGTTCCTGTTCAAAGACATCATTTAAACGCTCTACGGAAATTAATACTTCTTGCAATCTATCCCATAATCCCACTAAAGCCAGAATCGGACTAATTACATAACCCTGCATCATATTAAAAGCGACAAACTGACCAATAGTTAATTGATCTTGGATCACCAGATTTACACCAAACCAAAGTAAAAATGTACTCCCAATAGAATTAATTAACCCACTGACAAATCCCAAACTAATTCCTAATTTCTGGGCTTTAAACTGAACATTCATCTGTTGGGTTAATTTTTCTTCCCAACGCCAACGTAATTCCGGTTTCCGCCGATACCGCTTTCACCGTATTAATTCCGGTAAAAATTTCTACTAAGGTTGAACTTTGATCAGCAGCGGCATTAAATAATTGACGGGAAATCTGCCTTAATACTGGCGTTGCTGCCAAGGTGAGGATGATAATTAAAGGCACAATTCCTAAAATTAAAATGGTGAGTTTAAGATTGTAATAAAGCATCAATCCCAAATAGACAAACCCCGTCACAATATTCAACGCCGATAACAAAATTTGACCGACGAGAAACCGTTGAATTTTCTGATTTTCTTGAACGCGGGTCAGGATATCACCGACGCGGCGGGACTCAAAGAACTTTAAAGGAAGTTGTAGGGCGTGGTTAATAAATCCACCAATGAGAGTTAAATCCAAACGATTTGATAAGTAACTCAATAGATATTGTCGAATTGAGGATAACCCTAAACTCCACACGCCAAATAATAACAATCCCAAGGCAAATACATTCAAACCAGTGAGGCTTTTATTCACCACAACCCGATCTAAAATAATCTGGGTTAATAAAGGAGTTACAATTCCAAATATCTGAATTAATAGGGATAACAAAACAATTTGTAATCCCAAAAATCGATGGGGCCAAATTACCCCGGCAAACCGACCGAGAGAGCGTTTATGCTCTTGGAGTTCCCGGAATTGATCGGTGGGTTCCAAAAGTAAAGCATAGCCCGTCCATCCCGCCAAAAACGCTTGACGAGAGAGGGTTTTTTTGCCCTCAGCCGGATCAGCAATCACCACTTGATGACGACGGACTTTATAGACCACAATATAGTGATCACCCTGCCAATGGGCAATCCAAGGTTTTTTTTCGGTTTCTAAACGATTCAAACTTGCCCGTACAGGTCGCGCTTGATAACCTAAGCGTTCTGAGGTGAGAGTGAGGTTTTTTAAAGAAACTCCAGATCGTCCGACATCGGAAATATTACGCAGGCTATTAATACTTAAATATTTCCCCCAATACTGACTAATCATCGCTAAACAAGCGACCCCACAGTCAGAGGAGCTTTGCTGTTGTATAAATGGATAGCGTTGCCAAAATCCTCGCCAGACTCGTTGAGGTTTGGGTTTTGGGAAGCTGAGGGTTTGCTGGGTTGGGGGAACAAGTACCGGGGATGGTTTAATGGTGGCGGGTTGAGGGGACACCGTTACCTTGGTTTGCTGTTTCCGCATCGGAGATTTCCCACCTTGTATGGATGTTAGCTGTAAGGTTTCTGCGGGAAGTTGATAGACAATTAACTCCGTGGCGGCGATCCATTCCGGGGGGATGGGATCGGGTTCTCCCCAACTATCGCCCACCTGGGGAACAGTATCGGTGCCCGTAATTTGTCCTTGGTACAGCCAAAATCGGCCCTGTGGTGTTGGGAACACTGATTTTAGGGTAGTTTCCGGCGTTGATCTGGTGTTGGGTGCAGCCGGATAAAAGTTCTTGTAGTCGGTGACTGGTTAACCGTCGCCAGTCCGTTTGGGTTTTGAAGAATAATAACCGTTGTCGGTTTTCGATGGTGGTTTGCAGGTAGGTTTGCAGAGAAGGAGTCTGTTTCATCTGTGCCTGGATTTCCACCAGGGGAATCGAGGCTACAATCACGTTGCTGGCTGCGATCGCTTCATAGGATAAACTTGAGTGTTGCCATCCGACTTGATCCCCGCCAAAGGTTTCACCAATTTCAATCACTGAAACCGAAATCTCCCGATTGAGATTTTTGTCCCAGGCCAGGAGTCGGACTCGACCTTCAACGACTAAATAAAACAGGGATTTTTGGTTTAGTTCGCTGTGAACTGTTTTTTCGGGAGAAATGGCTATATTATCAATGGAATCTCCCAGTTGAAACGAGTGGAGATGCCAATGTTGACTCCAAGCTGCAACATCAACGGTCTCGGGGTCATGGATTTGAGCCAGAAAGTTTTCTAAGGCAGAAATCAATAAAGATTGAGAAGCCTTTGGGTCAGGGGTGGACACCCGATCCCGTTCAGTCAAGTTGAGGTTGATCATGGTTCTGATGGGATAAATATTGTTATTGTCTTTATTGGTAACCTGTGCAGGGGTTCGTAGAAATCTCAAATTAGGCTTTTCCAGTCCCTTCAAAACCCCTTTAGCAAATGGGAATCTAGCCCCCTTACCAACTGGGGTTAGGGTATATACAGTTATCCGCCGAAATCCCCCTAGTTAGGGAGACTTCTGCCCACAGGGGTTAAGCACTAATTGAGCAAAAACTTATGTCTAACAACACTGATTGCTTTTCAGATGATTAGAGGATTCTGATATTCAACCAAGTTGTCTATCGCCGTAAGATACCCCCGCATGATGGCATATTTTAATTAGGGGTGTCCTGAACTTAAGACAGATTCGGATGATTTTTATTAAATCTTTAACTAAATCTTTACATTGATGGCCAAAATTTTAGGGGTTGTAAGACCGATGAGATGAAAGGTTGAGGGACTTTTTTGTCAAAAGTGTATATAAAGTTAAGGCTTAATTAGGGTTTCCCTTTCCTGACAAATCGATTTTCGGTCAATACCACTTTGATATTCACAGCTAAATTTTTCCTGACACCACTTGTTAAGATTTACCTCCTCAAGTTGAGTTAGATTAGAACAGGAAGGTTGAATCACTTGACTTGCTAATGCCCATAAAAAAGTGCGGGTGATATCTAGTCCCGTTTTTAGCCAAAATTCTTGATTAGCAGGAACACCAGTTTCTTTGACAGTCTCCACATCTACCCAAATTCCGTGAGATCCTAACATAATTTGAGCCATCCACTTTGCCCTGGGTAAATGGCTGGGAGAGGTGATTAAGTTAACATGATGAGCTTGCCATTTGCTCAGAATGGGTTGACTGTAAACAAAATTATCAAAAGTAGAATTTGCACACTTTTCTAGCCAAACCTGTTGCGTTGGTGCTCGTTCGCGCTCAAATAGTTTTACAATACAAGGATCATCTGATCCGGTTGAAATTAAAATCCGAATATCGGGATTTTGTTTTGCTAGTTCGGCGACATACATTTCCCGTTTAATACTTCCCCCCAGGACGAAAAATGTATCCACGGGTTGTTGGGAGGCGACAGATAGCTTCTGGAATTGATGCCAAATACCACTTGACAGGGTGATTAATATAATAATTGCCCCTAGCAGTAAAATTTTTAGGCACAATTTATGTTTTAATTGTAATGGTCGCCAATTCATTTAAAACCAATCCTTTATGAATATTATCAGTCCTTTCGTCGTTGTTCGTCTATTGTATTTTATATTATTCTTGGCTTTAGGACTCTATCCGGTTTCAACCCTGGCTCAAAATAATTCCACTCAACCCAAACCTAAATATCAATATCCTCAAGAAGTTATTAATACTTATATCAGTAGTTGTAGTCAACGCAGTGTTCAACAAGGTTTAACCCAACAACAGGCGAAAGCGGTTTGTCAGTGCACTATTAATCAATTTCAATCTCGGTACAGATTTGAGCAGTTTCTGAAAATTTATACTCAAGCTCAAAAGACAAAAAAATCCCCCGATGAGTTTGTGGATGTGGGGATTGAATGTGCTGAAAAATTGCTCCAATAAACTGTTAACCTTCAACGATATAATAAATAGTTTAATGATCATATATTATTAATACCTCCTATGATTCAGTCTCCGCTAAAACCTGCTATGCGAGAAAAGTTCAATATTTCCCGCGCTTGTATCGCCCATCCTAGAATTGCAATTGGGTTTTGGATTGGGGTAATCATAGCAGGAATTTTGGCATTTAGTCATCTCAAATATGCCCTATTTCCAGAGGTGACATTTCCGGTTGTAGTTGTGAGTACCACCGCACCAATTTCCACTGCAACGGATACGGAATTAAAAGTTACTTTACCGATTGAAACGGGGGTAAAATCTATTCCAGGAGTCTATGATTTGCGTTCATCAACCTATGCCGGACGCAGTATTATCAGTTTAGCATTTTTAGTCGGAACCGGTTTAGAGTCCTCAACAAATCAAGTAGAAACAGCTTTAAAAACCATTCAATTACCTCCTGAAACAACCTACAATATAATTCCGTTAAACCTAAACGAATCAACAGCTATTACCTACGCGATTAAAAGCGAAAGCAAAACCTTAAAAGAATTAACCACAATTACTAAAAGTGCAATTCTTCCCCAACTACAAGCTTTGCCAGGGGTATTAAAAGTTAATCTCTTGGGGGATGGATTAAGTCGGGAAGCCAAAAAGGATATCGCCTCCCTATCCAGTTCTCAAACCCTAATTCAAGACCCGCCAACTTTAGTTAGATATAATGGGGAAAATGTCTTAGCAGTTCAAGTGGTAAAACGCAGTAATGCTAATACCTTAGAAGTGGTAAATCAAGTTGAAAATAATATTAATATTATCCAACAAGATTTACAAGATGTCAAGTTAATTTTAGCAGAAACCCAAGCTGATTATATTAGAGAAGCTACCCATTCTACCATTAATGAATTATTATTAGCCATGGTTTTGGCTATTGCCATTGTCTTCCCCTTTTTAAGAAATTTCAGAGCCACTTTAATTACCGCCTTAGCCATTCCCACTTCCTTATTAGGAACCTGCATTGTGATGGCAATTGCTGGATTCAACTTAGAAACAATAACCCTATTAGCCTTAGCATTAGTGATTGGAATTGTGATTGATGATGCTATTGTTGATGTGGAGAATATTGCCCGATTAATTGATGCCGGAGAAACACCCAGGGAAGCAGCAATTAAAGGAAACAGATGAAATTGGGTTAACGGTGACAGCTTCCACCTTAACAATTGTAGCCGTTTTTCTCCCCGTAGCCTTTATGGGGGATGCTTTGGGACAGTTTTTTAAACCCTTTGCCTTGACAATTTCTTCAGCCGTAGTTATATCATTATTAGTCGCCAGAACTTTATCTCCAGTTTTAGCCGTTTATTGGTTAAAACCCGTCAAAAATAGACCGGAAAATTATATTCCTAAACCCCACCCCATTATTGAAATCTATCGTCGAGTTTTGCAATGGTCACTCACCCACCGGAAACGGGTTATTTTAATAGCTATTTTGAGTTTTATTGCAGGTTTAGCCTTAATTCCTTTTGTCCCACAAGGGTTTTTACCGCGACTCGATAGAGGAGAATTTGTGATTAATTATTCCTATCCTCTCCCTCAAATTTCCAATCTTCAACGTAGAGACGAGCCACGGCGCGTCTCCTCCACCTCCCCCGCCTCCACCTCCCCCGCCTCCCCCACCCCAGACGAGCCACAGCCAGCCTCCCCAGCCCCAGACAAGCCACAGCCCGTCTCGAACTCCAGCGATATTTTTCAACAGCAAGGGGCGTTTGATTGGTTAACAGATTTAGCCAGAAATCCCATTCAACTATTTATCAGAAAAACTCGGACGACAGCCACAAAAATAGAAACGGTTATTTTGAATACTCCCGATGTGGAAAAAACCTTGACAATTATTGGAATTAAAGGACAACCAAATCGAGGTAGAATTTATGTAAAACTCAAAAATGATCGTCAACTAACAACCTTAGAAGCTCAAGATCAAATTCGTTCAAATTTGCCCCAAATTAATAACGTTACCATCAGTGTGGAAGATATACAATTTGTAGAAACAGGGGATGAGAAACCCCTACAAATTGTATTAGTTGGAGAGGATATTCAACAATTAAATAATATCGCTAAAACCATTAAAGAAAAAGTCGCAAAATTACCGGGTTTTGTGGATGTTCGAGTAACGGGCGAAGAAAATATATCGAATACCATCAACCAAATTGAAAGATTTAACGGTCAACGGGCGGCTTATGTGACGGCTAATTTAAGCCAAGGTCAATTATTAGGGGATGCGACAAATCAAGTTCTTGATATTGCTAAACCTTTAATTTCTAATGGAGTTACATTAAAATTAACTGGAGATTCTGCCAGAATTGGTCAAGTTTTAAATAGCTTTCTTGTCACCCTAATTTTTTCTGTTGTTTGTATGTTAGGGTTACTATTCCTATTATTTGGTCGTTGGGTGGAAACCGGCGGTAGTTGGGTTAACGCTTCCTTTGTGTTTGGTCGGAGCAATGTTAGCTTTATTAATTACTCAAAGTGATTTTGGAATTATTTCTTTAATTGGGTTAATATTCCTTTTGGGATTATTAGATAAAAATGTGTTATTGTTGATGGATTATATTAACCAATTACGTCAAAAAGGGATGGGTCGAAATCAGGCAATTATCGAAACAGGTGCCGTGCGTTTGAGACCAATTATTATGACCACTGCATCGACAATTTTGGGAATGTTACCAATTGCGTTAGGACTAGGAGCGGGGGCAGAATTAAGACAACCAATGGCCGTTGCTATTATTGGGGGTTTAATTACATCTACTTTATTAAGCTTAATTGTAGTTCCAGTTTTAAATACATTTTTAGAAGATGGAGAGTTAAAGATTAAAAACGATTTAAGAAACAAAGTTTATAAAAATAAACCATAAAAGCACTGAGACACTAAGACATGATAAAAGTATTTGTAACGGGTGGTACGGGGTTTGTTGGGGCGAATTTAGTTAGATTGTTATTGAAAAATAACTATGCAGTTCGGGTGTTAGTTCGTCCCGAAAGTAATTTGGATAACTTGAAAAATTTAGAGGTTGAAATTGTTGAAGGAAACTTAACAAATGCTAACCTATCTCAATCTTTAAAAGGCTGTCAGGTTCTATTTCATTGTGCCGCCCATTATTCCCTTTGGCAAAAAGATAAACACCTATTACAACAATATAATATTATCGGAACTCGTAATATTTTAGCCGCCGCTAGACAGGCGGGAATTGAACGAACAATTTATACAAGTTCCGTTGCTGCTATTGGGGTAAAACCGGGAGTTGCTGTTAATGAAAATTATCAAAGTCCGGTTGAGAATTTAGTCGGATATTATAAAAAATCCAAATATTGGGCAGAACAGGAAGCCCAAAATGCGGTAAAATTAGGTCAGGATATTGTGATTGTTAATCCCAGTACGCCCATTGGCCCTTGGGATATTAAACCCACGCCCACAGGGGATTTGATTTTACGCTTTCTCCGCCGAAAAATGCCCGCTTATGTGAATACTGGATTAAATTTTATTGATGTTAGAGATGTTGCTCAAGGTCATTTACTCGCCTTAGAAAAAGGCAAAACTGGAGAACGTTATATTTTAGGTCATCAGAATTTAACCTTAAAACAATTCTTAGATTTATTGTCAGAAATAACCGGATTACCCGCCCCTGAAAAAACCATCCCAGTTTGGCTTCCCTTGGGCATTGCTTGGGTGGATGAGATGATTTTAGCTAATTTAGGTAAAACACCTTCTATCCCCTTAGATGGCGTTAAAATGTCAAGACAACCGATGTATTATAATGCCTCAAAAGCAGTTTCAAGAATTGGGTTTACCCCAATCTTCAATTAAAACCGCCTTGAAAGATGCCGTTAATTGGTTTATGTTAACAGTTGACCGTTGACAGGTAAGGGCGGGTTTAGTCAGATCTTTTTAATGAATCGAAATCTTGATAAACCCGCCCCTACAAATCCGCGAAATTCGTGAAATCCATCTAAATTCGTAATCTCAAAGGAGAAAAATGGCCATTCAAATTGAACAAGCAATCACCGTGGGCAAATATTTATTGACACAACGGTTAATGGGGCGAAAAAAATTCCCCCTAGTGTTAATGTTAGAACCATTATTTCGTTGTAATTTAGCCTGTTCTGGCTGTGGAAAAATTCAACATCCTAAAGAAATTCTCAAGCAAAATTTAAGCCCAGAAGACTGTTTTAAAGCGGTAGAAGAATGTGGTGCACCCGTGGTTTCAATTCCCGGGGGTGAACCTTTATTACACCCACAAATTGATCAAATAGTTGAGGGATTAGTTGCTCGCAAAAAGTTTATTTATTTGTGTACAAATGGAATTTTGCTCGAAAAAAGTTTAGACAAATTTAAACCTTCTCCCTATTTAACCTTTAGTGTACATTTAGATGGATTAAAAGAACACCATGACCACTGTGTAGACCGAGAGGGGGTTTTTGAAATTGCAGTGAAAGCGATTAAAGTTGCCAAATCAAAAGGATTTAGGGTGACAACCAATACAACGGTATTTGCGGGAACTCAGCCGGAAGAAATGCAGAAATTCTTTGATTTTCTGGATAGTTTAGGTTTAGATGGAATGATGATTTCTCCGGGTTATAGTTATGAATGGGCACCAGACCAAGAACATTTCCTAAAACGAGAACAAACTAAAGCCCTATTCCGGGAAATTTTATCTCCCTATCAATCAGGTAAAAAGAAATGGAATTTTAATCATAATCCTTTATTCTTAGATTTTTTAATCGGAGAAAAAGACTATGATTGTACTCCCTGGGGAAGTCCTAGTTATAGTGTTTTAGGATGGCAAAAACCTTGTTATTTATTAAATGAAGGGTATTATTCCAGCTATCAAGAATTATTGGAAAAAACCGACTGGACACAATACGGAAAATCAAGCGGAAATCCTAAATGTGTAGATTGTATGGTGCACTGTGGTTATGAAACCAACAGCCGCAATGGAAGCGATGAAACTGGAAAATATGGGGCGTTCTATTGGGGCTTTATTTTAATTAGCTTATGGGTTATAACTAATACAGATGATTCCCCCTAACCCCATAAAAAAGGGGGGAATTTGGATAAGATATAGCTGACAATTTTACAGTCTCTGCCATTTTTTATAATCAGAAACAATGCTAACAGAATTAATTAAACTGTTTGAATTTGAATTTATGAGAAATGCCTTAATAGCAGGACTTTTAGTAAGTATTGCCTGTGGCATGATTGGAACATTTGTTGTTGTGAATCGGATTGTTTTTATTAGTGGAGGAATTGCCCATGCTGCCTATGGAGGCATTGGTATGGGTTATTTTTTTCAATTTAATCCTGTAATTGGGGCGATTGCATTTTCTGTAGTTTCCGCGTTAGGAATGGGGTTAGTATATCGTAAAACCCAACAACGGGCAGATACTATTATTGGGGTGATGTGGGCGATAGGAATGGCAATTGGGATTATTTTTATTGACTTAACCCCGGGTTATAAAGTGGACTTAATGAGTTATTTATTTGGCAGTATTCTAACCGTCCCCCAATCGGATTTAATTCTAATGTTAATCTTAAATCTTTTAATTGGGGGGATAATTCTTTTATTTTATAAGGAATTAGTTGCCATTTCATTTGACCCCGTATTTGCCGAAACTCGGAATTTACCCGTTGACCAACTGTATCTAATGTTAATAGTTGCCATTGCCTTAACCGTGGTGATGGTGATGAAAGTGGTTGGTTTAATTTTGGTGATTGCCCTATTAACAATTCCGGCGGCAATTTCAGGACAATTTGTTAAAGACTTAAAACAAATGATGTTACTATCGAGTATTTTAGGAATGGTTTTTACCACCCTGGGATTAGGAATTTCCTACTTTTTTAATTTAACCTCCGGGGCTACGATTATTTTAGTCGCAGGTTGCGCTTATTTATTCAGTTTAAGCCTAAAAAATATGATAAAACCAGCCTGATATGGTTCAATTTTCCTGATTTATGTTAAAGTCCTCTGTTGAACCTTGAATCACCTTTAAATTAACTTATGAAAACAAAAATTGCCCTCTGTTTAACCTCCCTAATTCTAGGCTTTTCCTACCCGGTAATCGCACAGAATTCTAACCCTTGTCCGAGTTCAGTTTCTACTTGTCAAAACTCTAAATCGACGGCAACCGTGGCGATTTTAGAAGATGGTCGGTCTTATGAATATGAAGCCGGACAGGGGATTTATCGAGTTCGCTATAATTACACTGGAGAAAATTGGACTCATGCTGATGTGGCTCCAATTCGGATTAATACTAACAAACCAATTGCCATTTTACCCATGCAATATACTAGCAATGGTTTACAATCCGGGGCAAGTGTTAACGGTGTTTCTGTGGGTCGAATTTGGAATTCTATTACCGTTGAAGAAATGAAACGACGGTTAGAAGCATTAGGGTTTTATGTGTTAACTCCGACGATTTCTATGTATGGAGAAAATATAGATGGATTTCAGGCTTTAGAACATTTTATTGCCGGAGTTTCATAAGGGAAATGCTTCGGTGCAAACGGTGGTTTTAACGGCCGATGCTAATGTGGCGAATGCTGCTAACCCCCGTCCGGGTGCTCAAATGTTAGTTACCGGACTTCATCAACGGGATTTATGGTGGGAATATCGCATCCAAAATCGTTTAGTTGGGTTTTATCAACAGCAGGGTTTAGTTAATATTGGGCCGAGAGTTCGTGGGGGGAAAAATAATCGTGAGGGTCATTCTTTGGCTTGGCATCCGATGATTGAAAGGGCGGCGGAATATAATCCGAAAGTGGCGATTATTGAAGTTGCCCAGGCCGTAGAAATTATTCAACGGGCGGGGTCAATTCAAGCCGGACGACAATGGGCGGCTCCTGTGTTCGACGGTGTAGCGTTAGGCATGGCAGAAGAAGCCTGCGCTACGGGGGCGAAGCTGGGGATATGTCAGGGGGGGTAGGGGAGTGGGGGAGTAGGGGAGCAGGGGGAGCAGGGGGAGTAGGGGGAGCAGGGGGAGCAGGGGGAGCAGGGGGAGCAGGGGGAGCAGGGGGAGCAGGGGGAGTAGGGGAGCAGGGGGAGGTAGGAGGAGTAGGGGAGTGGGGGAGCAGGGGAGGCAGGGGGAGCAGGGGGAGCAGGGGAGCAGGGGGAGCAGGGGGAACAGGGGGAGAGAAAAATCTAGTCCACTGCCTCGTTAATCGGATATCGGTCTATTAACTGACGGGCGCGTAGGGCATTCTTTTTCAGAGATTTACTTAGGTAAGGAACATGGGGGATTTGAGAGAGAAAATCCAAGGTTCTTCGGCACATTCGGACAATATCTCCTTCGTCCAAACTGGTATTAGAGACCAATTCTAACCAATCGGTTTCTAAGGCCCATTGCTCAATTAAACCCGTTAAATCCCGTTCTAACCAGATGGGTAAAGCAACCCGATACCGTCGTTGCTGCTTAAATAATTCCTGACGCAGATGGCGCAACTGTCCTAGGGCGTTTTCCACTTCCTCCGATAAGTCGTAGCGTGTCCAACTATCGGGACGGGAAACCTCCGTAACCAAAGCTGCACAGGCCGCCGCCAAATGATGGGGGTCGAGTTGGTCAAAAATCCCCGATTTTAGGGCTAACCCCAACCATAATTCGTTATCTCCCCGCAGGGCGGCGGTGGCTTGTCCTAAATCCGTGGGCTTTAACTCATCTAGGGCTTGGAAGTATTGCAAAATTGAAATTAAAGCCATAAATTCATCCCAATGACGGGCTAAATCTTCCTCTAATTCCGCTCGCATTTCTTCAATCATTTCATTTAATTCTGCCCAGCGTTGCCACCGTTTTAACAATTTATTCGGTTTGCCCCATTCATGGATGGGATGGGCGTCTAATTCTAACTCTAATCTTTCAACTTGTTCTTGTTGAGCGATAACTTCTGGAGGCGGTTCAGGTATATTTAATTCGGGAATTTGTTGGGTAGTGGCTATGGTTAACTCGTCTCCTTTACGACATTGACCGAGTTTAAACGGAATATTAGGAATCTCCAGACAATCTACATTTAACCGTTTAGAATCAGATTGCAAAATCACAATATCAGAGGCACTCACCACATACCAGCGATTATCCCGCCCCAAACAGAGGAAATAGGGGGCCTGTCCCGAACTGGGGGTTTTGGCGACTAACAAGGCGGGAATAGGGTCAGACTCGAAACTGCGGGCTGTAGGAACATTTTTTCCCCGTAACCCGACCGTTGTACCCAATGGGGTCGTGTCCATCAAGTTAGCCATCCGTTGCATTCGGCTATCTTCGGCTTGATGTTGTAGGAGTTTTAATAAACGGCGTTTCTTCCCGCAGGTACTCATAAACTTTTTCAAAACTGGCTAGGGTTTCCTCCAACAATGCCATATTTTGTTCGCCACTAAAGCCAAATTGAGCTTCAATTAACGACAATTCCGCTTGCAGAATTTCTATTTCCTGTTGAGTAGGAATTAAATTAATTGTAGATAGATATTGTCCAAAACTCCGTTCAACTAATTCCTTAGATTTTTCTAAACTATGCCGTTGTAATAAGTTCAAAACCATGCCATAACTGGGGCTGAATTGACTTACTAAGGGGTCGGGTTTAGATGTGGCTAAATAGGCTGCTTCCTTTGCCCCCTCAAAGGGGGTTTGTACCGTGACTACATAGCCTTCGGTATCCATGCCCCGCCGTCCCGCCCGTCCCGACATTTGCAGAAATTCCGAGGGTTTTAACAGGCGATGACCGTCATCGGTGCGTTTTGATAAACTAGAAATTACCGTAGTTCTCGCGGGCATATTAATCCCGGCGGCGAGGGTTTCCGTGGCAAATACCACCTTAATTAATCCCTGTTGAAATAACTCCTCAACTAACCCTTTCCAAGTGGGTAAAAGTCCGGCGTGGTGGGCGGCTATTCCCCGATATAAAATTTCCACTTGTTCGGGACGAATACCTTCGGGACTAGAGGCTAAAAACGCATCAATTCGTTCTTTTAACCGGGCGGTTTCGGCTTCATTTACTAAGGATAAATTACGCACTTCTGCAACGGAGCGATCGCATCCTTTCCGACTAAAGATAAAATAAATTGCGGGTAACATATCCCGTTCTTGTAGATGGGAGATGACGGCGGTTAAACTGGGAATATCATTGCGTCTACCCTTTTGGGGAAGGCCCTTTTTTTCTTTGAGGCGAGGATTAATTCTTTTCAGGGAGTCATCTAAGAGGGGAAAAAAGCCCTTAATATTGCAAAAATGATATTGTAGCGGTACGGGCCGAAAGTCGGAATAAATTAACTCCGTGGGGCCATGAACTTGGGAAATCCAGTGGGTTAATTGTTCACTATTGGCCACGGTTGCCGATAAGGCCACCAATTGAATTTCCCGGGGACAATAAATAATTGATTCTTCCCACACCGTCCCCCGTTGGCGGTCATTCATATAATGGCATTCATCTAAAACCACCGCTTCTACCGCTTCCAGGGAAGTTCCGACTTCTCCAATCGGTGTACCATAGAGCATATTGCGGAAAATCTCCGTAGTCATCACCACCACGGCCGCGTCCCGGTTAACGGAAATATCCCCCGTTAATAACCCTACCTTGTCCGCCCCAAACTGTTCTCGAAAGTCCCGAAACTTTTGATTGGATAGGGCCTTCAGGGGTGTGGTGTAGAAGACCCGCCGATTGCCCGCCAAGGCCCGATGGATGGCATATTCTCCTACTAAGGTTTTTCCCGAACCCGTGGGCGCACAGACCACAACGGACTTTCCCTCATCCAATGCGGTAATTGCATCGTCTTGAAATTCATCTAGGGGAAAGGGAAATAGCTTGCTTAAATCCAGGGAGGAATCGTTTTCGGTAGAGTGGGACACAGGAATATAAATAATAATACTAATTCTAAGGTTAAAATCCCTATCATAGCATGGATTTTTTTCAAAACAGTAGAGACGTGCCATGGCGCGTCTCTAGCAGTGTGGAAACCTGCCATGGCGCGTCTCTAGCAGTGTGGAAACCTGCCATGGCACGTCTCTAGCAGTGTGGAAACCTGCCATGGCACGTCTCTAGCAGTGTGGAAACCTGCCATGGCGCGTCTCTAGCAGTGTGGAAACCTGCCATGGCACGTCTGTACCAGTTAACTGATAAAAGAAAGACGCGCCGTGGCTCGTCTCTACACTGATAAAAGAAAGAAAGACGCGCCGTGGCTCGTCTCTACGGATAAAAGAAAGATAAAAGGAAGACGCGCCGTGGCTCGTCTCTACAGACTGAATAAAGTTACCCTAATTTTTAATGGTTTTATGATTCCTAATATTTCAACTATTCCCTTGATTCAACTGTCTTCTGGTGATCAATTGTTTATTCAAAGTTATCAGTTCACGGGCGAGAATCCAGGTAAAAAGGTTTATTTACAATCTAATTTACACGGGGCTGAAATTAGTGGAAATGCGGTAATTCAGGATTTAATTAATTTTTTAATAACTTTGGATAAGACTCAATTAACGGGAGAAATTTTATTAGTTCCTGTTTGTAATCCTTTGGGGGTGAATCAGCGATCGCATTATTTTTCCTCCGGCCGATATAATCTCTATGATGGCAAAGACTGGAATCGAATTTTTTGGGATTATGAAAAAACCGGAGCAAATATTAGTCAATTTGCCCAAGATTATCAGGATTTACCACAAGATGAAATTCAGGAAAAATATCGTCAAACTATTTTAAATCAATTCCATCAACTGGCTAAATCCATCAGAAGTTCCCCCGGAGTTTCCTACAATAATTATTATCGCTATCAACTCCAAAACCTAGCCTTAGATGCTGATTATGTGATTGATTTGCATAGTTCAACTAATAACGCCCTCGACTATTTATATTGTTTTCACAGTCGAGAGGAAAGTGCTAATGCCTTTCTATTGGATACGGGAATATTAATGAATGATTATGATGGGGATGCCTTTGATGAAGCCTTTATGAAGCCTTGGTTAGCCTTAGAACGCGAATTGGACAAACTAGGAAAAAATATTAGATTTGAGATTGAATCTTGGACATTAGAACTGGGTTCGGGGTTAGAAATGAATCCCGAATCTGTGCAGAAAGGAATTAGGGGAATCAAAAATTATCTGGCGACCAAAGGACTTTTATCAATCGAAGATTTCCCCGTAACTTCTACCCCAAATCATCGGATTAATCTTACCCCTAAAGATGAAATTCAACGCTATTATTCCCCGGCCGGAGGCATGATTGAATTTTATGTTAAACTGGGAGAAACTATTCATAAAAACCAGAAACTCTATACTATTTTGAGTTTCAATAAAATTGGAGAATTACCCCAAATTCGGGAGGTTTGCGCCGAGGGGGACGGACTCATTTTCGACATCAGCAAAAATCATTCCGTAAATCAATGGGATTATGTTTTAGGGGTGATGCCGTCTTAAATCCTAGTTTTTTGCTAAACTAATTTCTGTAAAACCACTAAATATCCCATTAACATTGTGTTAGACGAAGCCGCTAAAAAAACAATTCTGCGTAAAATTCCCCACGCCCTCTATATTTGTGGAGTCAAAGAGGGAGAGGAAGTCAATGGTTTTACCGCCAGTTGGGTCACTCAAGCCTCCTTCCAACCGCCCTTAGTGGTCAACTGTGTTAAAAATGATTCTAAATCCCATACCATGATTAAAACCAGTGGTGTGTTCGCCCTGAGTTTCTTGGCTGAAGGTCAAAAAGACATCGCCCAGAAATTCTTTAAACCCCAACATCGAGTCGGAAACAAATTTGAAGACGTCGAATTTTACTTAGGAGAAACCGGTTGTCCGATTATTTCCGCAGCCCTGGGTTATGTGGAATGTCAAGTGGTGGGTTGTGTCGAACACGGCGACCATACGGTATTTGTCGGGGAAGTCATCGCCGCCGGTGTCCATCAAGAAGCGGAAATTCTCAACCTCGCGAGCACCGGATGGAATTACGGCGGATAGGTAGGGGAGCACCGATAGATTTAAGAATTCCAGGACTTACGCAAAACAACCATATCTAGTAGGGGCGAATGGCCATTCGCCCCTACAGATGGTGTATAATTGGGTATTCTGCGTAAGTCCTGCTTCCGGGGAAATAATAGAAAGCTGGGGAAAGAGAAGTTCAGCCCTCTGGAAATCTTTTTGAGGATTGCTATATTAATGTTGCTCGGTTTCCATGGCTTGAATAATTTTAACGGTTTCTATACTAACAGTACAAACCCGCATTAATAAATTAATTACCTGTTCTTTATAGTCCGCAAATCGATAATTATTGAATTGTTTGGCGATAGTTTCGTCTTTGGGTTTTTTCTCTTTATATTGGTCTAATATCCATTCTAAGGCGGAACGATTTCCTAGGCGATATTCCCAGGCGGTTTTAGGAATATCCGTTAAGCTGGTGACGGTATCGAGGATAATTTCATTTTTGATTTTATCGGCTTTTAATTTAGGTTTGGGGTTGGTGATTTCGGTTTCCGAACTATTAACACGGGTTAGGGGATAGGGGTTAATGGTTTCATAGTTAATATGAAGTTCCATGAGTTGTTTTCCCCACGTTACCCACTGTGGAAAGTTATCATAAAAGGGAATACGAGGAAAATCCCGTTTTAGGTTTTGTTCATATTTTTGTCGATAGATGGGATTATGTAAAACGGCGTAGGTATAATGGAAGATATCAATTTTTTTAATATCTTTATCGTTGTAATGGGTTTGAAATTGCGTTAAACCCCAGTCGGTAATATTATCAATAGGATTTCCTTCTTTATCATAAGAGTATAGGGGTAAACATTGAGAATCACCTGTTAAATGAAGGTCAATAATAGTATCGCTTGCTAGACAATGAAAGGGTTTAGGATTTCCTAATGCCAAAAAAGCAATGCTATAATTCACAGTATTATTATTTAAAAAAAGGCTTAACCATTGATAAGTTCTACCATTAAAGTGTTTATCAAAATATAAATATTGTTTTAAGTAAGGTCTATATAAACTCTTAACTATTTGCTGTTTAGAAAAAGATTTAGAGATTTTTCTTTTTAAATATTGGCTTAAATCGGCATCCCATTTAATACTAAACTTATCTTTGTAATCATTATCTTTTAACGTTTCTTGATAAACGCCAATCAAATATTTCATTTTTCGGGTTAAATTTTCTAAGGACAAATCATAAACCCATTCATCTCGTTGAGTAGCAACTCCTCTGGAAAATAGTTTAAACACTGCGGTTTCTGCTTTTCCGCTTTTAACTTCTTTATCAATTAATGGTAATAAACTATCAAAATTATTATCAGTTTGATTAATCCAGTTATTATTTTCATCGGGTTTATAGTGAATAAAATCAATATTTTGCAATTTATTTTTAGCTAAAAAATCTTTTTTATCCTCTGCTTTAGCATAATCATCAAAAGCATGATAAAAAACCTTAAATCCTTGTGAATTTTCATTGCGAATCAAGAAATAAATCGCAACACCAACTCTAATTTGATCACTAAATACATTACCTCCTTCCTGTCGTCTTCTTTCGCCACTGTTACGAGCATTTCCTTTTGTATCAATAATCCAAATCTCATTAAATTCTTCTGCAATAACTTTCCTAAACCCGTCATAAGCTAAAGCATCAATAAAAGAATTATTGGAAACAAAAGCAATAATACCATTGTGACTTAATCGATCTGACGCCCACCGAATAAAACGGGTATACATATCATAAATAACAATTTGATTTTGAGCTTTCCCATATTTAATATAAGTATCTTTAATTCGTTTATCAACTGCTTGATAATAACGATTTGCATTATTTTGATTAAAATTTTCTTGTTTAGCATTATAAGGAGGATTTCCCATAATAACCGAAATCTTACGATCATTTTGTCGTTTAATTCTAGCGGTATTTTCCACCGTCATCGAGAATAAATCTAACTGTTTATCCGCAAAAACCGTATGATCTAAAGTATCCATTAAACAAATATTGTGAAATTCGGCATAATTCCCCATTTTTTGCAGATAGGTAAACTCAATATTTAAGTTAGCGATATAATAGGGCAAAATTGCCACTTCATTACAATGGATTTCATGCTCGTATTTATAGGGTAATTGAGCTTTGGGTAAATATTCAATTAATTCAGTAATAAATGTTCCTGTCCCCGTGGCGGGATCTAAAATTTCCACATCCTTATCTGCTAAAATTTTACCAAAATGTTTATGCAATAAATAATCCGTACTCTCAATCATAAACCGGACAATTTCATTAGGAGTATAAACAATTCCTAACTTATCCGCCGCTTTTGGGTTATAGGCTTTATAGAAATTCTCATAAACCGCTTTAAGGAATTTTTGCTTTTCGTGATGATTATAAATATTAGCTGCGATGCGTCGAATAACTGCATAATAACGCTCAATGGTGCTTAAAGTATTGCGTTTGGTCGCACCCGTAAAAAAAGTTTCAATCACCGCTTGTAACTGACTCGCAATATTATTTTCTCGGTGAAATTGAGACTCATTGAAAATATTAATAAAGATATCTTCGGTTAAGATATGCTGAATCATCATTTCTCGGATATCTTCTAAACTAATTTCTGGGTGAATAGAATCTTGACAAACCCGCAAAAATTTATCCCGGGCTTGTTGAAAAGGTTTATTAGTAGTAGACTGTTGATCAATTAGCGATCGCAAAGTTTTTAAAATTGTCGGTAAATCTTCTTGAAAATGGCTAATAGCGTCTCGAAAATCCCGAACTTCTGGACGTAAATAGTTAATAAAAGCATTAATAGTGTTATCCAATGCTTCCGCATCTCGCATGGATACCCGGAGAATTTCCCCTCCGCCTTGAATTAAAACCGCCGTTTGGGAATCTTCAAATAAAATATTATCATCGGGATAACCTTTCGCCAGTTTCTTCTCAATTTCTAAATCTAAATTATCATATTGATCTTTACTTTCCCAATAACCATAATCTAATCTGAGAGCATCTTTAATCGTCCCATCAGGAATAACTGTTTTACCCTTTTTTGTCTTATATTCTAACTCAGGAATTAAGATAAAATCTTTGCTTCTACAATATTCATTTAACAGGTTGTGAAACGCCCCTCGGATAGAAGTTTCCTTGCGACTTCCCCCATATTGAATAATTTGATCAACGTTATTATAATATTGACTAATCAAAAGTTTAGACATAAATCGCCCCTATCCTCAAAACCTATTGATCAAAATAGAATCATTTACGCAGAAACCTGGTTTCTGAACGAGAAATCACCGATTTAATCCGCAAAATCAGGGAAAGAAACCCGGTTTCTTTGGTCTTGTGCGTAAGTCCTGACTGATATAAAACAGCCAGAATTATTATCCCTATTTCCTATTCCCTGTTCCCTGTTCCCTGTTCCCTGTTCCCTATTCTCTATTGATTGACTATAAAGAAATTAGGAGTAGTCAAATCTTGAGTTAACTGAATAGAAATGATTTGACCGGGTTGTAAAGTTGTGGGCGAGGGAGACGTCCCAATCCCAATTCCCGCCCCAGCAATGGCGCCGACTAAAGCCCCAACTCCGGTAAAACCACTAATTAAAAACCCCGCTAAACTCCCCGCACCCGAACCAATTCCCACCCGTTCGGGACGGACTTCTAATGACCCTGGAATCCAGTTAGATTGACCTTGAACCGGGATACTGCGACCGTCTAAATTAATCGCTTGAGCAATAAATCGACTACCTTTGGCCGTAGTTTCAAACTCTCCGACAATCGGCGTATCCGGCGGCACAATATAATTGCCCAAACTATCAACAATTCCCCCTTGCAATAACAACACATCCTGACGTTCAGAACGGGGGGTTAAACGCACCTGTTCTTCCGTGGGATAAAGTAAAGTTAAAGCGGTTCCGGTCGGCAGCAGAATCGCCGGAGGACGAGGATTAAGATAGGATTGCTGCTGTCCTGGGGGCAAAGGTTGACCAAAGGGAACCGCTTGGGGCAGGGATGACGCTTGGTATGAATAATCCTGTGGATACGGGTATGAATTGGCTGGGCGAATGGCGGCCACCGGACGGACAATTGAGGTTTCCAGGGACGGGTTTGGGGGTGACGAAACGGCGGGAAAAAGTTGGGCTTGGCTAGGCTGACTCACCGGAACCCGCACCACTTCTAGGCTGGAGTCTTTTGTCGGTTGGGGGTTGGGTAAAACCGTCTGCCGGGGGTCGTATTGACGGACGGAATATTGGGGGGGTTTTGGGGGTTCCGTCGGCCTAACGGTGGTGGTTTGGGTGGCGGTGGCAGTTTCTGCGGGTGGGGGCGGGAGTTGGAGTTGTTTGGGGTTGGGCGGTCGCAACGCTATTCGGAGGAGTGGCTGGGGGTTCCGGGGGTAGGGTTTGTAGGGTGGGACGCAACACCCAGAGGTTATCAATCCCAATTTGCCGTAAATCGAGGGTTTGGGGGTCAACGGTGATACCAGGGGTGAATTCCACCACTAATTGGGCCTGTTGGGGTTTAGCCTGAATTAAACTGACTTGACGAACAACGCCCGTCTCGTAGCGTTCGGTAATATTTACTTTAACTTCCGTATTCGGAAGGTCTAAGATTAGGCGCGGTGGCAGGTTATAAACCGATAATTGGGGCTGATTCCCCGGCGGCAGTTCGACCTCGATAATTCCCGTGTTGGGGTCAATTTTCCAATCTACAACGGCGGCGGCTCGTGCGGTTAGGGGATGGGCCGTTGCTAGGGCTAGACAGGCGACAACAGTAGAGGTTCTCAACAGCAAACTCCCATACAACGCGGTCACGTCTGAGGCGACGCAGGTTTGTAGCGTTTGCTTAAATTTTTGTTTGAAGTTTTGCGCTTGCATGGTTTCTGCGTGAAAACTCTAGTTGATTGATGTTTTATTAGCACATTTAAGGGCAGAATGCAAGTGTTAAAGTCGTTTTATATCAGTAATAGCCTATGAATTCTGAAGCTCGACCTGGTTTAATACAGGTATCTTATGATTTAAAAAACTGTTAACTATTAACTGTTAACTGGTACGGGCGGGTTATTTTAGATCTTTTTAATTACCTAAATCTTGATGAACCCGCCCCTACAAATGTTAACTGATGACTGGTACAGACGCGCCATGGCACGTCTCTACACTGATGACTGGTACAGACGCGCCATGGCACGTCTCTACACTGATGACTGATTATGGTCGATACATCCACAGGGGTAAACCACTGGTAGATAACTCAAATTCTAGCCAACGGTTAGCGGCAATAATGCTATTTGGGGCTAAACTATTACCAGTCAATTTATTAACAAAAGATTTGGGTTTTTCAAAGGTGAAACACTGGGTTTTTTTAGGATCAAGTTTCACTAATTCCGCCGCCCAACAGCGAGCATCTTCTTCCGTTCCCAAACGGTCTACTATTCCCAGTTTCACCGCCTGTTGTCCGGTAAAAATCCGACCATCGGCAAAACTTTTCACGGTTTCGTGACTAAGGTTTCGAGACTCAGCCACGGTTTGCACAAATTGTTGATAACTGGTATCAATTAATTCTTGTAAAATTTGCTGTTCGGGTTCGGTTAATTCTCGATCAAAAGACAAAATATCTTTATAGGGCCCAGATTTAATCACCTTAAAAGATACACCTACTTTTTCTAATAGCCGTTCTATATTATTCCCCCGTAAAATCACCCCAATACTTCCGGTAATTGTTCCGGGGTTAGCCATAATATGTTCGGCCCCCATCCCAATATAAACGCCACCGGAGGCAGAAATATTACCAAAACTCGCCACAATTTTGACTTTTTTTTGTAACTGTTTCAGAGCACTATAAATCTCTTGGGAGTCGCCAACGGTTCCCCCGGGGCTATCAATTCTCAATAATAGGGCGGGAAATTTCCGTTCTTCCACGGTTTTTAGGTCTTCTAACACCCGTTTGCGGGTCTCCGACCCAATGGCGCCATTAATTTCTATGCGGGCGATTTGTTTGCGATAGCTCGGTTTAAATGGCCAAATCATGGGTAATGACAGAACTGTATCAAATTAATAATATGATATAAACGGCTTAATAAAAGTATATAATTTTCATCCCTCCTAACTCAACCTTCATGGAGAAGCGAATGCAGCAACCCCAAACCCCGGCAAAATTACCCTTTCAACCATTATTGTTAATTGCCCCCTTCTTCTTTTGGGGGACGGCGATGGTGGCGATGAAGGGGCTCCTCCCCCAGACGACACCGTTTTTTATGGCGGGAGTTCGGTTAGTGCCCGCAGGGGTTTTGGTCATCTTGGCGGGGATATTGTCGGGACGCCCGCAACCCAAAGGCTGGCAAGCTTGGCTGTGGATCTCGATATTTGGGTTAGTGGACGCCACCCTATTCCAAGGATTTTTGGCCCAGGGGTTAGTTAGAACCGGGGCCGGGTTAGGATCGGTGATGATCGACTCCCAACCCCTCGCCGTAGCAATTTTATCCCTATGGTTATTTCAAGAAACCATTGGATTTTGGGGCTGGTTAGGGTTAGCTATTGGGATTATTGGAATTAGTTTTATCGGTTTACCCGATGATTGGATTTTAGGGTTAATTAATTCGGAATTATTAATCACTTCTACTGACATTTCCCAACTATTTAATAGTGGGCAATTATTAATGTTATTAGCGGCCCTCTCTATGGCCGTCGGCACGGTATTAGTCCGGTGGGTTTGTCGCTATGCTGATCCGGTGGTCGGAACTGGATGGCACATGATTATTGGGGGTTTACCTTTATTTGGGTTATCAGCTATTTCAGAAACTCAACAGTGGCAAAATATTGATCTTTCCGGTTGGGCAGCCATGGGCTATTCTACCGTATTTGGCAGTGCCATATCCTACGGATTATTTTTCTATTTTGCATCCAGTGGCAGCCTGACCAGCTTGAGTTCTTTAACATTTCTCACCCCAGTTTTTGCCCTCCTATTTGGCAATTTCTTTTTACAAGAAGTCCTCAGTCCATTACAATCCATGGGGGTCTTTTTAACCTTAGTTAGTATTTATTTGGTGAATCAACGGGAAACCTTAGCTGAGAAGTTTAAAATCAAAGGTTATCAGGATTTTACCCCCTCTCAAACAGAAACCAATTTATTACAACCAGCAGAGGTAAATCCCCTAGAATTTCCCGTAGAAATTCATGAAGTAGAGACAAGCCAAAACCCATCTTTAAACCCTAAACTGTAATTTACTCCAAAATTTCTTATGAAAATCGGTGCAAATTATTTAGGCAACAATTGCTGTGAATTTAAAGTTTGGTCACCCTTGCGTGAACGGGTTGCTGTTAAGATTCTATCTCCAGAAGAACGATTAATTGATTTAGAAATTGATCCACGGGGATACTGGGGTGCCACGGTTGATAATACCCCCCCAGGAAGTCGTTATTTTTATCAATTAGATGGCAATGTTACCCATCCAGATCCCGCTTCCTATTCTCAACCTGATGGGGTTTCATCAAGCCTCGGAAGTAATTGATCAAAATAGCTTTGTTTGGCAGGATCAGGACTGGAAAAGTATTCCCTTAGATGAATTAATTGTTTATGAACTGCACGTTGGCACGTTTACAACTGAGGGAACATTTACCGCAATTATTCCCCGAATTTCGGAGTTATTAGAATTAGGAATTAATGCCATTGAATTAATGCCCATTGGTCAGTTTCCTGGCGATCGCAATTGGGGTTATGATGGCACCTATCTCTATGCCCCTCAAAATTCCTATGGGGGAGTAGAAGGGTTAAAACAGTTGGTGAATGCCTGTCATCAACAGGGCATGGCGGTGATTTTAGATGTGGTTTATAATCACTTGGGCCCAGAAGGAAATTATATCGCACAATTCGGCCCCTATTTTACAGAATCCTATCGCACTCCTTGGGGTTCAGCTATTAATTATGACCAAGCCTATTGTCAGGGCGTGAGGAATTTTATGATTGAAAATGCCCTCTATTGGTTAAGAGAGTTTCATATTGATGCCTTGAGATTGGATGCGGCTGATAATATTTTTGATCTCGGTGCTAAACATATTTTACAGGAATTAGCTGAACAAGTCAATCAACTTTCTGAACAGCAAGGAAGGAAGTTTTATTTAATGGCTGAAACGGATTTAAACGATGCCAAATTAATCCGTTCAAAAGCCGTAGGAGGTTATGGTTTAGATGTGCAGTGGTGTGATGATTTTCACCATGCTATTCATACGCTTTTAACGGGTGAAAATATTGGGTATTATCAAGATTATGGTCGCTGTGAACAGTTAGCCAAATCCTACCGAGAAGGGTTTATTTATACCTGGGATTATTCCCCTAACCGTAAACGTTTACATGGACAGTCGGCCGTAGATTGTCCTCCCGATCATTTTTTGGTTTTTAGTCAAAACCATGACCAAATAGGCAACCGTTTATTAGGGGAAAGGTTAACGGCTTTAGTCTCTTATGATGCCCTAAAGTTAGCCGCCGCAACGGTTTTATTATCACCCTATATTCCCCTATTATTTATGGGGGAAGAATATGGGGAACCTGCACCCTTTCAATATTTTATTAGTCACTCGGATCAGAATTTAATTGAAGCGGTGCGAAAGGGAAGAAAAGAGGAATTTGAGGCATTTCATCTGGCGGGTGAGACTCCCGATCCGCAAAGTCAAGAAACCTTTGAACAATGTAAGTTAAATTGGCAATTAAAACGGCAAGGTAAACATCAAGTATTATGGGAATTTTATCAAACTTTGATCCAATTGAGGCGGAATATTTTGGCGTTAAAATTGCGCGATCGCACCCATCAAGAAGTTCACGCTATGGAGGAGAATAAATTATTATATTTCCGCCGTTGGTTTGAAGATAATCAGGTTTTATGTATAATAAATTTTAGCAAAAATCCGGTTTCCTACAGTCCTGATTTAATCGGTAAAACTTGGCAAAAACGCTTAGATTCTAACGATGAAAAATGGCTAAGTTCCGGGTCAAATTTACCCGAAATATTAACGGAAACTTCAGAACTAACCTTAGTTTCCAGAAAGTTTTGTCTTGTATGAAACCTAATTTTTGAGGGTTGGATTTTCCCACCCCGATTTTCAAATATTCTGTTACAATTTAAAAAAACATATCTTTAGATAGAGGAATAAAACCAAAAATCAAGGATAAATTGCATTAACCATTAATAATTTCCTTATGAGAATTCCTTTAGCTACCTATCGAATTCAGTTCAATGGCGATTTTCCCTTTAATCAGGCTAACGAGATTATTGATTACTTGTATGAATTGGGAATTTCCGACCTGTATGCGTCTCCAATTTTTAAAGCTAGAATTGGAAGCACTCACGGCTATGATATTGTTGATCAAACTCAATTAAACCCGGAATTGGGAACCCAGGAAGACTTTGATCAATTAATAGAAAAAATCAAAAATCAGGGGATGGGATGGTTACAGGATATTGTTCCTAATCACATGGCCTATGATAGTCAAAATAAATATTTAACCGATATATTTCAATATGGTGCTGATTCAGATTATTTAGATTTTTTTGATATTAATTGGGAACACCCTCATCCTGACTTTAAAGGTCGAGTTTTAGCTCCCTTATTAGGAGATTTTTATGGAAATTGTTTAGAGAATAGACAACTAACGATTTCCTACGGAGAAGAAGGGTTATGTGTCAATTACTATAACCTAAAATTCCCGCTCAAAATTGAATCCTACACCCATTTAGTTAGTTATCGGATTAAGGAATTAGAAGAACGATTAGGACGCAGACACCCGAATGTGATTAAACTTTTAGGAGTGCTTTATGTCCTCAAAAATATTCCCAATGAAACCTCCAGTCAAGATCGGCGATCGCAAGCATTATTTGCCAAAGGATTGCTCTGGGAAACTGTATCAAGAAAACACTGATATTAAAAAAATTATTGATGAAAATATACAATATTTGAATGGAGAAACCGGAGATTCTGAAAGTTTTAACTTTTTAGATAAACTTCTCTCTGAACAATATTTTAGATTATCCTATTGGAAAGTGGGAGCAGAAGAATTAAACTATCGACGCTTCTTTACTGTAAATGAGTTAATTAGTGTCAAGGTGGAAGATGAAAAAGTATTTAATAAAACCCATGATCTAATTTTTAAATTAGCCAGGTCGGGAAAGTTTACCGGACTTAGAATTGATCATATTGATGGACTTTATAACCCCCTGCAATACCTACAATCCATGCGAGAAAAGTTAGGTAATGTTTATCTAACCGTCGAGAAAATTTTAGAAATTGAGGAAGACTTACCGAGTTCTTGGCCGATTGAAGGAACCTCCGGTTATGAATTTTTAATTTATGTTAATAGTTTATTTTGTCAAAGCAAAAATGAAGATCGGTTTAGCCAAATTTATCGAGATGCAACGGGTTTAGCCGTATCCTTCAAACAACTATTAATTAACAAAAAACGCTTAATTGCTAATCGTAACTTAGCCGGAGATGCCGATAATTTAGCCCAATTACTCAAGCAAATTGCCGGTCAATATCGTTACGGACGGGACTTAACCTTACATGGATTACAAACCGCCATTTTAGAAGTATTAGTCCGCTTTCCCGTCTATCGAACCTATATTAATGAAGGACAAGTCAGTGAAGCCGATCGATATTATGTACAGTTCGCAGTTCAAGAAGCCAAAACAAAACACCCTGAACTGATTAACGAACTCAATTTAATTGAAAAGTTTCTATTACTAGAATATGATCCATATTTAAGTGATGAAAATAAAAAAATGTGGCTACATTTTGTGATGAAATTCCAACAGTTTTCCGGGCCATTAACCGCAAAAGGAGTGGAAGATACCCTATTTTATGTTTATAACCGTTTTGTTTCTTTAAATGAAGTCGGTGGCGCACCTAATCAGTTTGGAATTAGTCCCGATACCCTGCATCAATTTAATAAAAAACGGGCAAAAAGTTGGCCCCATACCCTAAATACCACCTCCACCCATGATACAAAACGCAGTGAAGATTTACGCGCCCGATTAAACGTTATTTCTGAAATTCCTGATGAATGGGAAGCACAAGTTAGAACTTGGATGGCGTTAAACCGAGAACATAAAAGCGGAACTAATGGCTGTGTTATTCCTGATGGGAATGATGAATATTTCTTGTATCAAAATTTAATTGGTTCCTACCCCTTTAATCAAGTAGAATATCCTAAATTTGTAGAACGGGTCAAACAGTTTGCGATTAAAGCCGTCCGGGAGGCAAAATTTCATACAGCTTGGTTACGTCCCGACTCGGTTTATGAGGAAGGTTATCTAGCTTTTATTGATAAAATTTTGCACCCTTCCCAGAAACAATAGGTTTTTACAAGAGTTCGGGAAATTCCAACAAAAAATAGCCTTTTATGGAATATTTAATTCCCTCTCCCAAACCTTAATTAAAATCACTAGCCCGGGTTTACCCGACTTTTATCAAGGAACAGAACTCTGGGATTTTAGTTTAGTTGACCCGGATAATCGTCGCCCCGTTGATTATCAAAAACGGATGGAATATCTCAAGGAAATTAAAACCCGTTCTCAAAAGGATATTTTATCTTTAATTGAGGATTTAAAACAGACCCCTGAAGATGGAAGGATTAAGTTATTTTTAACAACTCAAGGATTAGCTATTCGTAAACAATATCTGGAAGTTTATCAACAGGGAACTTACATTCCCTTAGAAGTAACGGGAGACTATGGAGAAAATATTTTAGCCTTTGGTCGCACCTATGGTCAGACGATTACTATTACCATCGTCCCCCGATTTTTAACAGGTTTAGTCGAACCAAAACAGTTTCCTTTAGGAAATAATATTTGGAAAGATACAGCAATTAAATTACCGGAAGATTGGACAAATGATTGGCAAGAAATGATTACAAACCAAGGGATTAAAGGCAGTCATTCCTTAAATATCGGAGATATTTTAACGGTGTTTCCCGTGGCTTTATTGGGAAGTTTATCTTCAGAGAATTAAGGGAATGGGTTATAAACTGGTACGGGCGTTTTTTTTAAGATCTTTGTTAATCACTTAAATCTTGATGAACCCGCCCCTACAACTGATGATTGATGGGTAATAGTTCTTAGAACTCAAATAGAATTGCTATATAATAGAATAATCAGCAGTTTGTACTGACAAAATTGAGGTAAATCCATGGGATTATTTGATAATATTTTGGGTCAATTCATTGACGTTATCGAATGGCTTGACTCTACAAATGATACAATAATCTACCGTTTTCAGCGCCATAATAACGAAATCAAACAGGGAGCGAAACTAATTGTCCGACCGGGACAACAAGCTATTTTTGTGAATGAGGGTCAAATAGCCGATATTTTTCAACCCGGAAACCTACGAACTTTATACAAAAAACTTACCCATTTTAAGTACCCTCAAAGCATGGCCCTATGGGTTTAATTCTCCCTATAAAGCGGAAGTTTATTTTGTCAATACCAAAACCTTTACTAACTTAAAATGGGGAACGTCTAACCCCATTCCCATGAGAGATGCAGACTTTGGAGTCGTGCGGATTCGCGCCTATGGAAACTATAGTATGCGGATTAATGAACCGGGGAATTTATTAAAAACCCTAGTAAGTACAGATGGGTTATTCCAAGTCGATGAAGTTCAAGATCATCTGCGTAATATTATCATAACAGAGTTTGCATCTTGGTTAGGAAAAGCTCAAATTCCCCTGTTAAATTTTGCTTCCCATTATGCAGATTTTGGGGAACAAGTGCGCCAAGGAATTCAACCCCAAATGCAAGAAATCGGGGTCGAACTCACCGGATTATATATTGAAAATGTTTCGGTTCCTCCTAGTGTTGAAGAAGCCATTGATAAACGGTCTTCCATGGGAATTTTAGGCAATCTTCAAGACTATGCCCAATATCAAGCCGCCAATGCTATTGAAGAATCAGCGAAAAATCCAGGTTCGGGTAACATGGGTTTAGAATTTGGGGTGGGAATGGCAATGGCACAAAAGTTAAATAATACCTTTAATACCCCGGCTTCGGCTCCGGCTTCGGCCCCTCCTCCCATTATTCAATGGTTTATTGCCCAAAATGGTCAACCCGTCGGGCCATTGACCCCAGACCAACTGCGCCAGCAGGGATTAACACGCGATACCCTGGTTTGGCACTCGGGACTCCCCGGTTGGACAGCCGCGGCCCAAATTCCAGAATTAGCCGCAATCTTGCCGCCTCCGCCTCCCCCAGCGTTATGACCTAAAACAGTTTATGAACACCCCGGCATCAATCCAAAATTTTCCCTGTCCGAGTTGTGGTGCACCGATGGAGTTTAACCCGGTGGGGGGAAAACTCCAATGTAGTTATTGTGGGTCGATGGAGGAAATTCCAGAGACGGGCACAGGGGTGCAGGAACGCTCCTATACCGATTCTTTGCGTTGGGACTCTACCCCGATTGCGAGCTTATCGACAACGGCCTTAGAGGTCAAATGTACCGGGTGTGGGGCTAATATTTTGTTTGAACCCCCCTCGGTAGCCAAGAATTGTCCGTTTTGTAGTACCGCTTTAATTACCCAACCGCAAGCGGCTAATCCCACCGTGATTCCCGAGGGAATTATTCCATTTCAAATCACGGGAAAACAGGCGCGACATGAAATTCAAAAGTGGATTAAAAGTCGCTGGTTTGCCCCGTCTGCTTTGAAATACTTGGCACAACAGGAAAAAATTCATGGGATTTATTTGCCCTTTTGGACTTACGATGCTGACACCACCAGTGACTATCGGGGGGAACGGGGAGACTATTATTATGTCACGGAAACCTACAGGGTTACGGTTACAGATTCCGAGGGAAAACAACAGGAGGAAGAACGCACCCGGGAGGTGAGACATACCCGATGGTGTCCGGCATCTGGGCGGGTAAATCGCTGGTTTGATGATATTTTAGTAGCGGCTACAAAATCAGTGGATACTGCCTATTTAAACGGCCTAGAACCTTGGGATTTACAACCATCTTTAAGACCCTATAATGCTTCTTATTTAGCAGGATTTGAAGCCCAACGTCCCCAAATAGGTTTAAAGGAGGGATTTGAACAGGCCAAGCAGATTATGGCGGGTCAAATTCATCAAGATGTGTGCTGTAATATTGGTGGCGATGAACAAAAAGTTGATCATATTTCAACTCGATATGAAGATATTGCTTTTAAACCAATTTTGCTTCCCGTTTGGCTCTGTTCCTATAATTATCGAAATCAAAAATATCAAGTTTTAGTCAATGCTCGCACGGGGGAAGTACAAGGAGAACGTCCCTACAGTCAGTTAAAAATTGCTGCTGCGATGATTACAGGAATGGTAACGGCAACCGCAATTATTTTAGCCTTTACAGTGGATTGGAGTCAGGTTAAAATTCCCCATTTTATCCAACATCAACCCACTCAAAACACTCAATAATAGGTAATGGGTAATGGGTAATGGGTAATGGGTAATAACAAGAGTTTGCCTCCCCGGCTCCCCCGGCTCCCCCCGCTCCCCAGGGCTGTTTCATTCTCAGGGAAACCAGGGTTTTGTAGGGGTAGTGCCCCCGTGCCTACCCTCCCCATCCAAGATTTGCAGGCGTTTCAGGGATTGGGGCAACCACGGGGGGATTGGGGCAACCACGGGGGGATTGCCCCTACAAAGAATGAAACAGCCCTGCCCGCCTCCCCCGCTCCCCCATTCCCTTAGTGAAGACTGGAGACTAATCGCTTGAGAGAAATATCTAATAATTCCGGGCGATAATCTAAATGGTAGCCTAATTCCTGAATGATTCTTTCTAACAAATAACAATCTAACAAGACATTAAGTTCTTGTTTTCCTTGGGGTAAAAAACTATCTTGGGATGCTGTTTCTAAATAACTATTCAAGAAAGCCGCACTCACCCAACTTGACCATAATTGACCCCACTGTTTCCATCAGGGCTAAATTCTCCGGGCGAATCATGCCATTTTTCACTTCTTCCCTTAAAGCAAAACGGGTAGCAAAATCAAAGGATTGTAACATTCCCCCGATGTCTCGCAGGGGGGAACGTTTCATCCGTCTTTCACTTAATGAGCGATAGGATTCTCCCTCAAAATCAATGATGATAAAATCCTTACCAGTATACAAGACATCGTATAAAGAATAGTTGCCATGACATCGGGTTCTTAGGGCGGTAATTTTCAAATTTAATAGGCTTTGAAACCGACCTAAAATATAGTTTTGATTGTTCAAAATATGTTGAGCTAGGGGTTGAAGTTCCGAGGGTAAGCTGTCCAGTTGTTTCCTGAATTTTAGCAAAACTTGCCCGGTTAAATTGCGAGAATATTGATAGATTGAGCGTTGATAAAAGGTAGAAAATGGTTCCGGGGCAAAATTAGAATTATGGGGATCACTCGCTAGAACAATATGGAATTCGGCGGTGCGTTTTCCCAACAGTTCGGCATTGGTTAAATAGGAACCAATCAGGAGTAAAACTTCTTCAGGAATGGGTTGTTGATAGAGGTCAAAAAAGGAACCGGATGTGGATAAAATATCTAAATCTTGACTAGGTTGTAGGATGACTCGATCAAAGTAATCGCGTAAACTATCTAAGGTATAATTCCAACCATTAATGGCATTGGGAATATACCCTTGAAGAACTCCTAATGTGAGGGATTCTCCTCGGTGACGACGATATTCTAATCCCCCCAATAATGGTGTTGTATATCCTAACTGTTGTTTTTGTTCCAAAAATTGGCGTACTTCTAACTCAGGATGGATACCTTCTTCTACTCGACGGAATAGTTTAAAAAGGAAGCGATCGCCATAAACTACAAAGGAATTATCATACTCCTCTTTTAATAAATGAGGATCTAATTTCTGCTCCAAATCCTGTTGTTTTAAGGCTGCTGTTGTGGTGGCAATTAAATTACCAAATCGACCCGCATAACGGTCAGAATTGACAATCATTTTTAAGGGTAAACTTAAAAAATCAAGATTCTGTCCTACTTCTAATAAAATTCCGGTTTCTGTGTTCTGTTGTACCGTGGCTAAGATGAATTGGGGGGTTTCTATTTTCAGGGTTTCTGCTAACTTTTCCCCCGCATAAGCTAAAGGAACAAGATAGGTTTCTGGGAATCCTTCTGTATATTCTACTTGCAATAAAACAATAATGGCTTGATTGTCTTGATAGGGAATGGGAATGGATTCTGTAATCTTTACAGATTGGAGAATCCGAGATTTAGAAAGAAACCAGCGACAGCGATAGATATAGGCGGGTAAAATAGATTCTAGGCGAGTTTTTAAGTTGGGTTGGGTGAGAATTTCTTGCCAATTATTTTGAACAATAAAAGTAGGTAATTGGGCTTGAGGTCGAGGCAACAAAGCTAATTTTGGATCAAACTGGAGCATAAACCAGTAAAACCCATGGGGAGATAAACTAATAAAATAGGAGGAATCGCTAATTTTAGGGAACTCTGTTCGGCCAAAAATCTCCACGGGAACCATGCCTTTAAAGGCGGATAAATCTAAATTTACCGATTGTACAAATCGAGATAAATTAGCCACAATTAACAGATGTTCTCCCTGATAGGTGCGGGTAAAAGCCAGAACTTTACGGTTTTCTGACTGTAGGATTTCAAAGCTTCCTCGTCCAAAGGCTTGAAACCGTTTGCGCATGGCAATAATCCGTTTCATCCAGGATAAAAAGGAATTAGGATTACTACTTTGGGATTCGACATTAACGGCTTTATAATCGTATTCTGAATCAAAAATTAAGGGTAAATAGAGTTTTTGTGGATTCGCCCGACTAAATCCAGCATTGCGATCGGGACTCCATTGCATGGGGGTTCTGACGCCATTGCGATCGCCAATATAAATATTATCTCCCATGCCAATTTCATCCCCATAATAAAGTACGGGAGTTCCGGGTAAGGAGAGTAATAAACTATTCATTAATTCAATCTGACGGCGATCATTTCCCAACAGAGGCGCCAGGCGACGGCGAATGCCTAAATTAATTCTAGCTTGGGGATCTTGAGCATAAACTTTATACATATAATCCCGATCTTCATCCGTTACCATTTCTAAGGTTAATTCATCATGGTTTCTTAAAAATAATGCCCATTGACAGTTATCGGGAATGGCGGGGGTTTGATTTAAAATATCAATAATTGGGAAACTATCTTCCATGCGTAATGCCATAAATAATCGAGGCATTAAGGGGAAGTGAAAATTCAGGTGACATTCATTCCCATCTCCATAATAAGCCGCCGCATCCTCCGGCCATTGGTTGGCTTCGGCGAGGAAAACTCGGTTAGCATAGTTAGTATCTAAATAACTGCGTAATTGCTTTAATAGTTTATGGGTTTCGGGTAAGTTTTCACAGTTGGTTTCCCTCCCGTTCAAAAATATAGGGAATGGCATCGAGTCGCATTCCATCTACTCCCATTTCCATCCAGAAATCTAAGACTTCTAAAATTGCAGTAATTACGTCGGGGTTATCATAATTCAAGTCCGGTTGATGGGAATAAAACCGATGCCAATAATAGGATTTTGCCACACTATCCCAAGTCCAATTTGAGGTTTCAAAATCTTGGAAAATAATTCTGACTTCCGGGTATTTTTCCGGGGTATCACTCCAGACATAAAAATCCCGTTCTTTACTGCCTTTTGGTGCTAATCTTGCCCGTTGAAACCAGGGATGTTGATCGGAGGTATGATTAATGACTAATTCGACAATCACCCGAATTCCGCGATCGTGGGCGGCATTTAAAAAGGTTTTAAAATCCTCTAAATTCCCATAGATTCCATTAACATTAATATAGTCGGCAATATCATAACCATCATCTCGCAAAGGAGAAGGAAAAAAAGGCAGAATCCAGAGGGCTGTTACTCCTAAATCCTGTAAATAATCTAATTTTTCGGTTAATCCAATAAAGTCTCCAATGCCGTCCCCATTACTATCAGCAAAGGCGCGAACTGGAACTTCATAAATAATGGCATCTTTAAACCACAGGGGATCGTTGGGGAGTTTATTTTGTTGCATTTTCTCAAATTACCTAAGATTTTTGGTGTTTTGTTTGAATGGAGTCAATACACACTTTTCTATTCTAAAATAAATAATCAGGAAAATCACCATTCTTTAGACATAACTTAATAATCAGTCATCAGTCATCAGTTATCATTCATCAGTCATCAGTGATCAGTTATCAGTTAAGAAGTGAACAGTTATTAATAAACAGTTATTAGTTGTAGGGGCGGGTTCATCAAGATTTAGGTGATTAACAAAGATCTAAAAAAACCTGCTCGTACCAGTGATCAATTAAGAAATGAATAGTAGAGAGTCTATCTATTAACGGCTAACTCTTGCACTGATGACTGACTACTGATAACTTCTTAAACTGATGACTGATAACTGATCACTGATCACTGATAAAAACTTGTCTCTAAAGATAGATGACAAATATCTCTAATCTCGTTAACGTAGTGATTATGGAAATTAAAAATCGTAATCAAATACCTGTAAACCTCAAATCGTTTTGAGGAGATAGGGTCACTTAAAAGAATTATAGTGTTGATCTGTACGACGGGACTTGTCGTTTTGTTTTTAGCACTAAAACTTAATAAATTGAGTCGATCTTGTTGAAGCTACAAACACAAACAAATAAGAGATTTTCAAGGAAGAATATTATGGTCATTAGTCAGTCTGATTCTGTAGCGACTAAAAATCGGCGTGCCGTGGGTGTGTTTCCTAACCGGAGTACGGCGGAAGAAGCCCTTTATGCCTTAAGAGACTCTGGTTTTCCGATGAATCAGGTTTCCGTGATGACAAAAGACGCGATTCATGGCGAGGAAATTGCTGGAGCCGATGTCAGTGATTCTGTTTCCAAGGATCACGTTGCCAACCGAGTCGATAATAAAGCCGAAGAAGGGGTAGCTTTAGGAGTGACCACTGGGGGGGTTTTAGGTGGACTCACCGGGTTATTAGTTGGTTTAGGGAGCATTGCCATCCCCGGAGTTGGCCCGATTATGTTAGCGGGGGCCGCTGCTACGGCGATCGCAACTACCCTAGCCGGGACAGCGATTGGGGTTGCCACCGGAGGGTTATTGGGGGGATTGATTGGCCTGGGAATTCCCGAAGCAGATGCCAAAATCTATAACGACTGCATCGGTCGCGGTGAATATTTGGTGATTGTCGATGGTAACGAGGCGGATCTTGCCCGCGCCCACCAAATTCTACAAACCCATAATATTCGGGAATACAGGGTTTATGATGCCCCCGGTCTGGCCTCCATGTCCCCGGAACACCTCAACCGAGATATTACTTTCTCCGATCCAGACCATTCCCTGCATACCAACGGCAATAAACAGGCCATGGGTGTGTTCTCCAATCCACAGGATACCGAACAGGCGATTACTGATTTAAGAAATACGGGTTTCCCCTTACGTCAGATTCGTTTAGTCTCTCATCAACCGAAATCCCAAGGGTTTGCAGATATTGAAATGAGCGATCGCTTCGATGGCATGGGGGACGGTATCTCCACTGAACATACCAAAATCTATAATGATCGCCTAGATCGGGGTGATTTCGTTGTGGTGGTCAGTGGTACAAAAGATGAAGTTCAACGGGTGGCACCGATTTTCCGCAATCATAAAATTGAACAATGGCAAGTCTATGATCAAACCGAAGTTTCCGCTAATAGAAAATCGCCCAACAAAACCCTTAACTTCCCTTGGTCGCGATCGCAATAATTTCCCTGTTTAAAAGCCATTAATGCCCAAATTGGGAACAGCAGGCACAAGACCAAAGAAACAGGGTTTCTAGCCCTGATTTTGCGGATGAAATCGAGATTTCTCGTTCAGAAACCCGGTTTCTGCGTGAGTCCTGTTATTGTTCCGGTGTTCCCTACTTTATATTTTTGTTTAGGAGTTTCCATCATGAAAAAATTAACCTCTTTACTCATGGGTAGTTTCTTACTACTCAGCACTATAGCCTGCGGAAATGTTGCTAAAACCAGCACGGGCGCACCGAGTGGGTCGAACCAAACCGCAGAAACCCCAACGGTAGAAAGCGCCCAAGCCGCTCAGAAAGATGCCAAAAGTGACCTGCGCCAACGTCAGCTTAATGAAGATATTCGAGCACGGGAACAACGGAATAATATAACCGGCGGTGATGCAATTCGAGCCGATAGTGATTTAGAAAGTGAGGTGCGCTCTAAACTAGAAGCTAACTTACCTGCGAGTCAATTGACAGTTACGGCGAAAGATGGGTTAGTAACGGTATCTGGAACAGTACCCACCCAACCCCAATATGACCGCATTGATCCCTTAGCAAAAGAGATTAAAGGAGTCGGGCAGGTGGTGGTGAATGTAGCGATCGCCCCAGCCCAACCCGGGAAAGAAACTCAATCTAACTAAAACCGAATAGAAATAGGATAATAATTCGCAACAGTCTCCAAGTAATCCCAATTAGCAAATAATAGGATTAATACACGAATTGTAATCAACATAATTTCTGTATCGTCTTAAATATTCTACCCGTCTCGAATTAATTTCAAGGCGGGTTTGACTTTTAATGATACTTTTATCTTAGGTTATTTCTCTGAAACCTAAACAACAGAGGACTATTCTATTATTATTGATTTCCAACCGGGTCAAGACATGATTCAATTGTTAGGAGCACCCAATCAGTATCGCCTAGAAACGGCTCCCTCCAACGCTCCCAACGGAACCGCAATTTTCCGCACTCTCAACGGCCGAGAGGATTTGATCGGGATCGTCTCAGACTCCGTATTAAATAGCCTGGAGAGTGAGTTATTCCAGTTTGTCTGAAGCCAAATCGTAAAATCTTGATGGCGATGTGGGGGCTAATGTTCCCACATTTTTTTATGGGGAAAAAAAGGTGTTAACGGTAATAAACACTTCCCCTCTTGCAGACGGTTTATCATGGGTTATGATGCCTTTAGCTTGGGGGTGCTATGCCTAAAATGTCTGTTGGAAAGTCCAGGATTAAGAATAAAGCCATGATCCCCGATCAATTGTTCTAACAATCACCCATGAGATTAACTCCGTTTGCCCCCCGTCCCGTCCCCCAAATTAAACCTAAAGTGCGTTTGCGAACAACTCTAGTCGTTACCTTTGTCATTCAAATTGTTGCCGCCGTTGGATTGGTTGGGTATCTTTCCTTTAGAAATGCTCAAAAAGCCGTTAATACCCTGGCTTCTCAACTTAGAAGCGAACTGAGTGCTCGCATTGAACAGGAACTCAAAAGCTATTTTGAAAACCCCTATAGACTCAACCAACTCAATAGTCGTGCATTCCTACGGGGGGAAATAGATGTGGCGAATATTGACACCGCCCCACCCTTGTTAGATCAATTAAAAATATCTCCCCTGCTGTATTCGATTTATTGCGGTAACTCCCAGGGGGAATTTTTAGGGGCGGTGCGAATTTTAGATCAGAAACGCCTTGGGTTTGTGGACAGCTAACGCTGAAACCGGACAACATTTATATCTCTACAATATTGATGCCGAGGGACGACCCACCACATTATACAAAGATAGTGGGGCTATTTATGACCCACGAAAACGCCCTTGGTATGAAAAAGCCCAAACAACGGGGCGTCCGGTCTGGAGTGATATCTATTTAGCCTTCTCCACCGGGCTACCCACGGTTACAGCCAGCCAACCGATTTATAATCCCGACACGGGGGAACTTCTGGGGGTTTGCGCCACGGATGTATTACTTCCCGATGATTTCCGTAAATTCCTATCGAGTTTAACGATCGGAAAATCCGGTATTGCCTTTGTCAGCGATCGCACTGGTCAGTTACTTTCGAGTTCCACAAATGAAATTCTCACCGTCGGAAAGGGGAAACAAGCCAAACTCCTCCCCGCAGCCGATAGCCAAAATCCCTTAATTAGAGGGGCGACTCAACAAATTATCCTTCAATATGGCAGTTTTGCCAACTTAGATCAACCTGTACAAACGGAGTTTCTACTCAATAATCAACGGAAATTTATTCAAGTTTTACCCTTTAAAGACGGTCGGGGATTAGATTGGTTAATTGTAGTTGTGATTCCAGAACGGGATTTCATGGATGAAATTAATGCCAATAATCGCCTAACAATTATTTTATGTTTAGTGGCATTAGCGGTCGCAATTTTAGCGGGTATTGCTACCTCCCGTTGGATCTCTCAACCGATTTTAAAATTAAGTCAAGCTTCCAAAGCCATTGCTCAAGGTCAACTGGATCAACATATTGAAACTAAAGGGATCACGGAGATTGAAATTTTAGCCAGTTCCTTTAATACCATGACCTATCAACTGCAAGAATCCTTTGCTAAATTAGAGGCAAAAAATGCCGATTTAGAACAGGCAAAAGAAGCCTTATTCGCAGCTAAGGAACAGTTAGAAGCCGTATTAAATGCCGTACCCGGTTCCATTTCTTGGATGAATGCTGAAGGGATTTATTTAGGAGTTAATCGTCATCTAGCGGATAATTTAAGTTTGGAAACCGAAGAAATTTTGGGTCAAAAAATTGGATTTTTTGAACAGGGTTCAGACTATGTTAAATTTCTGCATCAGTTTCTGGAAAGTCCTGAACAGTCAGCCTCCCAAATTCTGCCAATTATCCAAAATAATCAACGGCGTTACTATTTAATTGTGGTGCAGAAATATCAGCAAGGTTCGGCTTCCGTTGCCGTGGGAATTGATATTACCGAACGTCGGCAAGCGGAGGAAGCCCTGAGAATTGCGGAGGAGAACTATCGCAGTATTTATGAGAATGCCTTAGAAGGGATTTTTCAATATCATCCTGAACATTCCTATATTAATGTTAATCCCTCCATGGCGCGGATTTATGGTTATGATTCTCCCCAGGCTTTGATGGAGATTCTACAGGATTCTAGTTATTCTTTATATGTACAAATGGAACGGCATCAGGAATTTATTAATTTAATGGAGGAACAGGAAACGGTTTCTAACTTTGAATTTCAAATTTATCGTGCAGATCGACATAAAATTTGGATTTCTGCCAGTGCTAAACCCGTCTTTAATCCCGGGGGGAATTTACTCTATTATCAGGGATTTATTGCCGATATTACGGAACGAAAAAAAGCTGAAGTTGAGCGTCAACAGTTTATTGAGGAACTATTTGAAGTTAATAGTAATTTAGAAGTTGCAATGCAAACTCAGTTAGAATTAACGGAAGCCGCCACTCGTTTTGTCCCCCAACAATTTCTCTCTCTCCTGGGGTATAACAGTATCGCCGAGGTGAAATTAGGAGAGGGAGTACAACATGAAATGTCTATTTTATTTTCCGATATTCGCGACTTTACAGCCCTTTCAGAAAAGATGACCCCGGAAGATAATTTCCAATTTATTAACTCCTATCTTTCCCGTATGGAACCTGCAATTACCCAACATCAAGGGTTTATTGATAAATATATTGGTGATGCAATTATGGCGTTATTTAATGGGGGTGCGGATGATGCTATTAAAGCAGGAATTACCATGTTACAAGAACTGGTGGAATATAATAGTCACCGGGGGCGACCCGACCGACCGACCGTATCTATTGGAATTGGAATTAATACGGGATCTTTAATGTTGGGAAACCGTGGGCGGAGAAAATCGTATGGATAGTACGGTAATTAGTGATGCGGTGAATTTAGCCTCTCGAATTGAAGGGTTAACCAAATATTTTGGCGTGCCGTTATTAATTTCTGAATATACGTTAAAGGCGTTAAAAGATCCTAGTTTATATGGTATTCGGTTAATGGGTCGGGTTAATGTGAAAGGGAAATCGGAAATGGTGTCTGTTTTTGAAGTATTTGATGCGGATTTACCTACAATTAAAGCTGGAAAATTAGCAACCAAAACTCTATTTGAAAAAGCGGTTTCCCTTTATAATATTGAAAATTATCAGGAGGCAATTAAAGCATTTGAGGATTGTTTAGTCTTAAATCCCATTGACCGAGTGGCTAAATTTTATTTAGAACACATCCGTAATCAAATGTCATTTTAACTACCCATCAACAAATGGAAAAGTTATGTTTGCCTAAATCAAGTGGGGGCAAATGACCATTCGCCCCTACCGCTTGATGTTAGAAGTTGGACTTGTGAACAGAGAAGTGTAGGTAGTTCATTTACTAATAAAATGTACCCAAAAATCCCCATCGGGCATACAAACTCGACGGATTAAATTGTAGGAATAGGGTAAATAAGCACCACTCAAATCCGTGCGATATCCCGAGGGAAACCATTCTCCATAGGGGTCATGTACCAGTAGGTTTTTTTCGTCATAACCCACCACGGGCATAATATGACCAAAGGCGGTAAAATAACCGTGAAGTACCGCCGGTTTACCATCGGCTAACCAGTCTTGTAATTCCTCTAGGGTTGCCCGGTCTGAAAAGAAATCTTTGGCCCCATAATCTCTAACAATTTTGGCTAAATCGTAGGGACTCCAGCGACTATAACCCTTTTTGATGGCATATTCATAGAGTTCATCTTCAAACTGACCGCCACTGCTACGCCGAGGAATGCCCAAATATTGCAAACACATGGCGATGGAAGTAACATTACAAGACCCGGTGGGATTATAAAAGTTATCCAGTTGGGATTTATAGGAAAAATTGGCGAGTTTGATACTTTTAGGACGGGGTTTAGGATAAACTAAATTTTTCCCTTGATAAATTTCGCCGTGTTGGTCAAATACATACCAAATTGATTGTTCTCCAAATTCATCTCCCCGAAAAGCGACTCTAATATGACCGCGTAGGGGTTTCATAAGCTATAAGTTTGAATTCTTGACCAGCTTTTACGCCTTTTTTCTCCGTTTCACTTAATTGGGAAGATGTCACGGGTCTGAGTTTTAAAATTGTTTCTTTGGTGATTTTAAGAACCGGAACATCCGTGGGAAGTTGTTCCCGTTTGGTTTCAATTAATTTTTTGGCGGTTTTTGCCCCTAAAAATCCGGGTTCGTCACATTCCATTAAGGTTTGAAACCGATGTAGGGCGGCGGTGGATTTCTGCCCAAAACTGCCATCTGCTGGGGGATCAAGCAAGGTCAAATTAATTAGAATCACCTGAGTTTGGCGGGTTAATTCCTGATCCGAGGCGATCGCATTGATATCATAACGTTGTTCGGTTCCTAAAATGTCTTGTAATTTCATATTCACTAATAAATGCTGTAACTTTAAGGTCTAACAAAAATCAACGATAATGGCAATAACTTGATGCCGATGTTCTCAGTTTAACGTCTGAATTTGCCTAACAATTTCAGACGTTATTGATTATTGCGTAGATTTAGCAGAATTGGATAGCCCCTGATTAAAATTAACAATTCTCAACCATTCAAAAAAGGGGGAATAACTCATGATGGGGATAATACCCTAACGGTGGTTGTTAACTTCAGACTATGGCAATCCGTTGGGGAATCATCCTATTGTCTTGTGGGGGTTTGCCCCGGGACTCCCCCCGACTTTTGGTTAAGATGATGGAATTAATTACTAACTTTTAAACTTTGGATTTTAGGTTCAGGTACACCCCAACTTTTGAGAATATTATAGGCAATAATTTGATGTCCGGCAATATTGGGGTGAATCCCATCCCTAGTTAATAGATTTTGTCCCTGTCCCCCATAACGTTGATAGGTGATAATGACATGGCGAAAGGGAATATTTAAGTCAATAAATTGACAGCGATATTGCAAGGCAACGTCCCGCATTATCGCGATATATTCGGCAATACGTTGATTTTCTCGACTACTGAGATCTTCCTGAATAATAGTAGGTGATAATAATAAAACTGGAATAGCTTTTGAGGTGGCTACCTGTACCATTGTGGTTAAATTTTGCCGATATTCTTGGGCGGTGGGAACATTTGGTCTTGCGGTCGTTGGGGTTTGGAAACTTTGTAAAACATCATTTACCCCAATATTAATTGTAATTAAATCTGGTTTTTTATCTAAAACATCTTGTTTAAATCGTTCATTTAGTTGGGTTGAAGTATTCCCAGAAATACCTGAACTGATGATTTCAACGGGTTGATTAGGATAGAGTAGATTCAAATAGCGCTGTAATAGCCAGACATAACCTCCATATTGTCCTCCACTTTGAGTAATGCTATCCCCAACCATCACAATTCGCTGTTTATTGCGTAGGGCTTCGGGTAGGGCTTCGGGTAGGGGTTCGATAATCGGTTGAGGGGATACGGTCGGTTTAGGGACTGAAGACGGACGAGGAGTTGAGGCGGGAGGAAGATTGGGGGATGGTGCGGCTTGTATGCGTAAGGATGCGGCTAGAGCATACCATCCGAAACCACCGATTGTAAGGGTAACGAGAAATCGGACTACAAATGTCTGAAACCTGTTTCATCTGTGAGTAGTGTTATGGGAAGTTACAGCAAGGATAATTCAGTTATCAAGTATCCGCATTATCGGTTATCAGTGCAATAGTTAATATTTAATCAACTGTTTACTTCTCAATCCTGATATCACCCCCCAAAGTGCTTTAATTCAAAAACTGAATCAATCGTTTGACAGTAAAATTTACCTAAATAAAACTTCACAGCGTTTTAATATTTATATTCCGCCTAAAGGGTTGAGACAATTATTTAAGATGGCAATGAAGATGTGTCAATCTTATATACTTTATGGAAATAGAACACTCAAAATATGAGGTGGTAATTCGCACCACGGCCCAAACCCATAAAATTAGCCAAGTATTTACGATCTAGGAATGGGCCTGGTTAACCCAGGAAATCCAAGACTGGCTTGCTCCTTGGTGAACCCGGAAACGAGCTATTTCCGGCCCAAGAACTACTAAACAACGGAGAGGGAGGGATTCGAACCCTCGGTACGGAGTTACCTGCCGTACAACAGATTAGCAATCTGTCGCTTTCGACCGCTCAGCCACCTCTCCAGGAGTGACAATTAAATATACTAACAGATCATTTAGGGTCTGTCTAGGGGTAAAAGTAAAAAAGTTGGGAGCGATCGCAATTTAGGCTGATTATCCCAGGGACTTCACCCCCAGACTCCTTTGTGAAGGAAAGGAAACAAATCACCCCCATCACGACTAGAAAAAACAAGATAGACTGTTGATTAACCCTTTTCGGCCTTGTTCCAAGCTGTCCCATGAACAGACAAGAATTTTTAGATCGGTACCAAGCGGGAGAGCGCAATTTTACTTATATTGATTTAAGTGAGGTCAACCTAAGCGGTGTCAATTTGCAGGAGATTAACCTCACGGGCGCGAAACCTCACGGGGGTTAACCTCAGTTGGGCGGTACTAAGCAAAACTCAATTAGTGGGAGTGTGTTTTCGTCGGGCTGACTTACGCAGTACGGTATTAACCCAGAGTAATCTGAATCAAAGCAATTTAAGTGGTGCAAATCTGACGAAGGCGGACTTACGATTTGCCACTTTACAACAGGCGGATTTGAATTGGGCGGTTTTAACTGAAGCGGATTTAAGCAATGCGGATTTAACGGGCGCGAAATTGGATCAGATTAATTTAGAACAGGCAAAATTAAATCATGCTGTATTAATCGGTGCAGAATTAATGGAGGCGAATTTAACCCGGGCAAGTTTAGTAGCGACAAATTTGACCCAGGCAAATTTACGAGAATCTCAGTTAGCGGGGGCTAATTTAAAAGATGCAATTTTGATTCAAGCCAACCTCACGGAAGCAGACTTAAATGGTGCTACCTTAAGGTCTACGAATTTAACGGGGGCGGATATGCACCGAGTTGTATTAACGGGGGCAGATTTAACTGATGCGGTTCTTGATGGGGCGGATTTAAGTCGAGGAAATTTAACCGGGGCTTATTTATTAAAAACCAGTTTTAAAAAGGCTTATTTATTACGGGCAAATTTAGAGGAAGTTTATCTGCTTTGGTCGAATTTAACCGAGGCAAATTTAAGGGGGGCAAACCTTCGTCGGGCAGATTTAAGCGGAGCTTATTTGGGGGATGCGATTTTAAGCGAGGCGGATTTGCGAGATACTTTATTAATTGAAAGTCGCTTAATTAGAACAAATTTAGAGGGGGCAAAATTAACGGGATGTTGTATTTATAATTGGCAAAAATCAGATGTTGAATTGAATAAAGTAGAGTGTGAATATGTTTATACTGAGTTTGATTATACAAATAAAAAACCCAAAAATCGTTATCCCATTGGTCGGGATTTTTTACCCGGAGAATTAGCTCAAGATTCCCCAGAAGATAGCCAGTTAATTCCGGTGGAATTTGCCGAATATCCCAATTGGGAAGCCTTAATTTATACTTTAGTGAAAGTGGAACAGGAGAGTCATGAACTTGAGTTGAGCATCCAAGGATTTGAAACCCAACCGGATAGTTTTTTACTGCATATTAGGGCAAATTATTTAGTCAATGCTAAACTTCTGAGTCAAAAGATTTTAAAGTCCTATCCAGCAATGAAACAGAAACTTGTACAGAAGCGATCGGACATTTTGGGGTTATTAAATTTGGAGGTTCCTATTTTTAATGCGGCGGTAGATTTGGATGGAATTCCTGAAGCGGTGATTCCTCCTGTTGCAGTTGAAGGGAATAACCATCAAACTTTGTATCAAGAAGTTTCTCGTCAAATTCAAGGGATTTTGCGATCGCAGGAACCAGAAAAATTTGTGGTTAGTGTCCAAAGATTATTAGATTTCCTGGCTAAAAATGGTGTGGAACTTGAGGATCTTCAACATCAAGTTATTATTCAAGGTATTGTGCAACGCGCCCAACAAGAACCTCTATTTAAAGAGAATTTATTCCGTTGGGAACAGGTCGCCAGTCCAACGGAAAGACTTTCTTTGATGGGGGAATTAGTTAGATTTGCGATCGCCCTTTTATGGGAAGAATAAATTGATTTTTTGATCGCCATAGTTTAAACTCTCTAAACAAAATCACGACTATCTAACTCCATAGCTGCAATTTTTCGTAAAATCATAAGATAGGTTTCCATCGGACTTGAGTTGGATGACCGTATCCTGATTCCATTCATTGATTCCTTGGGTAATATTTAATTGTTCAAAGGTTAAACCGAAAGGTAATTCTATTTTATCTTCTGTTAGTTTAAAATCGGTAACAATATCGGCTTTATTTAGAAATTGAGTTCCCAGATAATTACTTATTACAAACACATCATTTCCGATATATCCGGTTAAGGTATCGACGCCTTCTCCCCCATCTAAGCGATCATTTCCCAAGTCTCCAAATAGTTGATCATTTCCTTCTTTTCCATATAAACGATCATTTCCCTCGCCTCCAAATAGAATATCATCTCCGATTCCCCCGTCGATAAAATCCGTTCCATTTCCCCCAATTAGTAAGTCATTTCCGGCTTCTCCCATGAGACCATCAGCGCCTTTTTGACCTAAAATCATATCATTCCCGCCTTTACCCATTAACTGATCATTTCCGTCTCGTCCATAGATAATATCATCAGTTTCTGAGGCTTGAGTTTGATTGTCCTTGTCGGTTAAACCTATAATATTATCCGAAGATAAATTGGGTTCTTCGCCTAAATTATCGTTGTCTTCTATATTAAATATTAGTTGTTTTTCTAAGGCGTTATAGCGACTATCTTGACTGTTAGTAATATGGTTAATTGATAATGAGAGTTGTTCGTCTTCTATGACCTGATCTTCGACCCCTTCTATTTTAACAAATTGAGGAATACTCCAGTTATTTGATGTAAAGGTAAGAGTGGGTTGATCACCAGTGATTTGTGTGCCATAATTGATAGCGATCGCAACATTAGCCGTTGGTTCACTGTCTAAGACTACTTTATAAATATCAAACCCAAATCCTTCCCAAACTTCTGTCGTATTGGCGGGTTGAATCAAACGGATATTGGCTGTTCCAGGGGGTAGGGGTTTGTCATTTTCAGTAATATCAACCGTCAGAAAATAAGTTTCTACTTGATCAATAAAAATAGGAGTATTGCTGTTATAATTGTTATCAGAACTACTGATAGAATGTACTAGAGTGCTAGTATGAATTTTATCCTCAACTATGCTATCATCAATAGCATTAACCGTTACTAATTGAGGGCTATTCCAATTGTCCGGGGTAAAGGTTAATTCAATCGGGTTATCTTCTCCATTTCCTAAGTCTGTTTGACTATCGGGGGTGATTTTAACGATAACATTTGCTGTCGGTTGGCTGGTAAGAATCACTTCATAAAAATCTGTGACTCCTTCTTCAGTGATATTTGTACTTCCTTGGCTTTGGGTAATTTTAATAGAGGGGATATCATTATCATTAACCGTGGCGGTGATATCAGAAATAGGTACTCCAATATATTGAGGATCGGTTGTATTAAGGGTATGGCGAATAATTGTGGTTTGAGGAGATTCGGCGATCGCATCATCAACGGTTTGGACTTCAATAGTTTGGGGTTGATTCCAATTATTTTGGTCAAAAGTTAGGGGTGAAATGGTTTGTAATTGGTTTTCTGTTTCAAAATTAATAGTTACAGGATTATTAGGTTTTGCGCTTAAACTAATTTGATAGGTTGCATTTTCTTCACCTTCTGTTAAAGTCAGATTAGTAGGATTAATTGAAATCTTTGCGGGAAAATCGTCATCCTGAATTTCCACCAAAACCGAATTTATTGTTAATTGGTTATAACTGGGTTCAGAAACTGGTAATTTGATGAGTAATATTGGTACTGCGATCGCCTTCTAATAGTTGATTATCTACTACCTTAACCAGCACCGTTTGAGGAATATTCCAATTGCTTTGATCAAAAGTAATTTCTGGAATAGGTTCAAGTTCTTTATCCGTATTAAAACTAATAGTAATGGGTTCAATGGGTTCTGTTGTTAACACAATAGAATAATTATTATTACTCCCTTCTATAATCTTTAAAATATTCGGATTAATCAAAATATTAGCAGTATCATCATCTATATTGGTAAAAGTAATATTTTTTTTCGGTAAATTGCTATATTGACTTTCACTATTTTGAGCTATACTGGTGATAATAGAATAAGAAATATTTCCATCTTGAACATCATCATCGACTCCAGTGACGGTCACAAGTTGAGAGATACTCCAATTATTAGGAGTAAAGGTAATACTGTCCGTTGATAAACTTCCTTCCGTGGTGTCATTATTAGTCAGACTAACGAGAACATCTGATGTGGGTTGAGAATTTAAAGTTATCTCAAAACTTCCCGTGTCTCCGTCTTCGCTGGTGAGGGTGTCTAGGGAATTAATATTAATTCCAATACTATCGTTATCTTGGTTAATAAAATTTAGGGTATCGGCGGGTAAATTAATATATTTGCTATCACTACTGGGGTTAATACTGGTAATAATAGAATAAGGGATATTTCCATCTTGAATATTATCATTAACTCCGATAACGGTAACGAGTTGAGGGGTACTCCAATTATTAGGAGTAAAGGTAATATTGGGAGTTGATAAACTTCCTTCCGTGGTGTCATTATTAGTCAGACTAACGAGGACATCTGATGTGGGTTGAGAATTTAAAGTTATCTCAAAACTCCCCGTGTCTCCGTCTTCGCTGGTGAGGGTGTCTAGGGAATTAATATTAATTCCAATACTATCGTTATCTTGGTTAATAAAATTTAGGGTGTGGGGGGGTAAGGTGGTATATTTGCTATCACTATTGGGGCTAATACTGGTAATAATAGAATAAGGTATATCTCCATCTTGAATATTATCATTAACTCCGGTAACGGTAACGAGTTGAGGGGTACTCCAATTATTAGGAGTAAAGGTAATATTGGGAGTTGATAAACTTCCTTCCGTGGTGTCATTATTAGTCAGACTAACGAGAACATCTGATGTGGGTTGGGAGGTTAAAACTAGATTGAAATTTCCGGTGTCTCCGGCTTCGGATGTTAGGGTGTCGGAGGTAGTTAGGTTAATACCAATACTATCGTTATCTTGGTTAATAAAATTTAGGGTATCGGCGGGTAAATTAATATATTTGCTATCACTATTGGGGTTAATACTGGTAATAATAGAATAAGGGATATTTCCATCTTGAATATTATCATTAACTCCGGTAACGGTAACGAGTTTGGGGGTACTCCAATTATTAGGAGTAAAGGTAATATTGGGAGTTGATAAACTTCCTTCCGTGGTGTCATTATTAGTCAGACTAACGAGAACATCTGATGTGGGTTGGGAGGTTAAAACTAGATTGAAATTTCCGGTGTCTCCGGCTTCGGATGTTAGGGTGTCGGAGGTAGTTAGGTTAATACCAATACTATCGTTATCTTGGTTGATTAAGTTTATGGTTTGGGGGGGTAAATCAATATATTTGCTATCACTACTGGGGTTAATACTGGTAATAATAGAATAACTAATATCCCCATCTTGAATATTATCATTAACTCCGGTAACGGTAACGAGTTGAGGGGTACTCCAATTATTAGGAGTAAAGGTAATACTGTCCGTTGATAAACTTCCTTCGAGGGTGTCACTATTATTGAGACTAATTAGAACATCTGATGTGGGTTGAGAATTTAAAGTTATCTCAAAACTCCCCGTGTCTCCGTCTTCGCTGGTGAGGGTGTCTAGGGAATTAATATTAATACCAATACTATCGTTATCGTGGTTAATAAAATTTAGGGTATCGGCGGGTAAATTAATATATTTGCTATCACTATTGGGGTTAATACTGGTAATAATAGAATAAGGGATATTTCCATCTTGAATATTATCATCAACTCCGGTAATAGTAACGAGTTGGGGGGTACTCCAATTATTAGGAGTAAAGGTAATACTGTCCGTTGATAAACTTCCTTCGAGGGTGTCACTATTATTGAGACTAATTAGAACATCTGATGTGGGTTGAGAATTTAAAGTTATCTCAAAACTCCCCGTGTCTCCGTCTTCGCTGGTGAGGGTGTCTAGGGAATTAATATTAATACCAATACTATCGTTATCTTGGTTAATAAAATTTAGGGTATCGGGGGGTAAGGTGGTATATTGGCTATCGCTACTGGGGTCAATACTGCTAATAATAGAATAAGGTATATCTCCATCTTGAATATTATCATTAACTCCGGTAACGGTAACGAGTTGAGGGGTACTCCAATTATTAGGAGTAAAGGTAATATTAGGAGTTGATAAACTTCCTTCCGTGGTGTCATTATTAGTCAGACTAACGAGAACATCTGATGTGGGTTGGGAGGTTAAAACTAGATTGAAATTGGCGGTGTCTCCGGCTTCGGATGTTAGGGTGTCGGAGGTAGTTAGGTTAATACCAATACTATCGTTATCTTGGTTGATTAAGTTTATGGTTTGGGGGGGTAAATCAATATATTTGCTATCACTACTGGGGTTAATACTGGTAATAATAGAATAACTAATATCCCCATCTTGAATATTATCATTAACTCCGGTAACGGTAACGAGTTGGGGGGTACTCCAATTATTAGGAGTAAAGGTAATATTAGGAGTGGATAAACTTCCTTCAGTGGTGTCATTATTAGTCAGACTAACGAGAACGTCTGAGGTGGGTTGGGAGGTTAAAACTAGATTAAAATTGGCGGTGTCTCCGGCTTCGGATGTCAGGGTGTCGGAGGTGGTTAGGTTAATACCAATACTATCGTTATCTTGGTTAATGAAATTTATGGTTTGGGGGGGTAAGGTGGTATATTTGCTATCACTATTGGGGCTAATACTGGTAATGATAGAATAAGGTATATCTCCATCTTGAATATTATCATTAACTCCGGTAATAGTAACGAGTTGAGGGGTACTCCAATTATTAGGAGTAAAGGTAAGGCTGGAAGTGGATAAACTTCCTTCCGTGGTGTCATTATTAGTCAGACTAACGAGAACGTCTGATGTGGGTTGGGAGGTTAAAACTAGATTGAAATTTCCGGTGTCTCCGGCTTCGGATGTTAGGGTATCGGAGGTAGTTAGGTTAATACCAATACTATCGTTATCTTGGTTAATAAAATTTAGGGTGTCGGCGGGTAAATTGATATATTTGCTATCACTACTGGGGCTAATACTGGTAATAATAGAATAAGGTATATCTCCATCTTGAATATTATCATTAACTCCGGTAACGGTAACGAGTTTGGGGGTACTCCAATTATTAGGAGTAAAGGTAATACTGTCCGTTGATAAACTTCCTTCCGTGGTGTCATTATTAGTCAGACTAACGAGGACATCTGATGTGGGTTGGGAGGTTAAAACTAGATTGAAATTTCCCGTGTCTCCGTCTTCGCTGGTGAGGGTGTCTAGGGAATTAATATTAATTCCAATACTATCGTTATCTTGGTTAATAAAATTTAGGGTGTCGGGGGGGAAATTGATATAGTTGCTATCACTATTGGGGTTAATACTGGTAATAATAGAATAAGGTATATCTCCATCTTGAATATTATCATTAACTCCGGTAACGGTAACGAGTTGGGGGGTACTCCAATTATTAGGAGTAAAGGTAATATTAGGAGTTGATAAACTTCCTTCCGTGGTGTCATTATTAGTCAGACTAACGAGAACATCTGAGGTGGGTTGGGAAGTTAAAACTAGATTGAAATTTCCGGTGTCTCCGGCTTCGGATGTTAGGGTGTCGGAGGTGGTTAGGTTAATACCAATACTATCATTATCTATAATATTAACTGGAACTGTGTTTCCCGCTATTCCATCAACTGTAAAAGGAAGATTTGGGTTATTATAATTTGGATCTAAACTTGAGCCAGAATGGGTGATAATACTGGTGTGATTTCCTTCAGCGACACTATCATTAATCCCAATAAAATTAACGGTTTTAGCATTTAATGCGGTATCATCGGGATTGAAGTTTAGGGTAATAGGAACTCCTGCACCTGCACCTAAATCAATTTCAGCATTAGAGGGAGTTAAGGTAATAGTAACGGCATCAGTTGGAACAGAAGTTAAAGCAATTGTATTATTATCAATAATAGTTCCATCTTCAGTAACATTGGTACTATTTCCAGTTTGAATAATACTTACACCAGGGGGAGCAAAACCCAACTTAGAAATACGGCCCTGATTGGCTAGGTTTGCGCCTGTACCCGGGTCAAAGTCTGTGGAATCAAAATTTCCCGTCGTGTAGACATTCCCGGCACTGTCTAGGCTGATGTCAGTAGCCGAGTCATCCTTACTCCCCCCTAAACCCTTGGCCCAAACTGGGTTGCTGTTGTTATCGAGTTTGACAACGAAGACATCACTACGGCCCTGATTGGGCAGGTTTGCGCCTTTACCCGGGTCAAAGTCTGTGGAATCAAAATTTCCCGTCGTGTAGACATTCCCGGCACTGTCTAGGCTGATGTCAGTAGCCGAGTCATCCTTACTCCCCCCTAAACCCTTGGCCCAAACCGGGTTGCTGTTGTTATCGAGTTTGGCAACGAAGACATCACTACGGCCCTGATTGGGCAGGTTTGCGCCTTTACCCGGGTCAAAGTCTGTGGAATCAAAATTTCCCGTCGTGTAGACATTCCCGGCGCTGTCTAGGCTGATGTCAGTAGCCGAGTCATCCTTACTCCCCCCTAAACCCTTGGCCCAAACTGGGTTGCTGTTGTTATCGAGTTTGACAACGAAGACATCACTACGGCCTTGATTGGGCAGGTTTGCGCCTGTATACCCGGGTCAAAGTCTGTGGAATCAAAACTTCCGGTGATGTAGACATTCCCGGCACTATCGGCACTGATGCTATTGGTAAAGTCATCCTTACTCCCCCCCAAACTCTTAGCCCAAATGGGGTTGCCGTCGCTATTGAGTTTGACAACGAAGATATCACTACGGCCCCGATTGGGCAGGTTTGTGCCTGTACCCGGGTCAAAGTCGATGGAATCAAAACTTCCGGTGATGTAGACATTCCCGGCACTGTCGGCACTGATGCTATTGGTAAAGTCATCCTTACTCCCCCCCAAACTCTTAGCCCAAATGGGGTTGCCGTCGCTATTGAGTTTGGCAACGAAGACATCACTACGGCCCCGATTGGGCAGGTTTTTGCCTGTACCCGGGTCAAAGTCTGTGGAATCAAAACTTCCGGTGATGTAGACATTCCCGGCACTGTCGGCACTGATGCTATTGGTAAAGTCATCTTTACTCCCCCCCAAACTCTTAGCCCAAATGGGGTTGCCGTCGCTATTGAGTTTGGCAACGAAGACATCACTACGGCCCCGATTGGGCAGGTTTTTGCCTGTACCCGGGTCAAAGTCTGTGGAATCAAAACTTCCGGTGATGTAGACATTCCCGGCACTATCGGCACTGAGGCTATTGGTAAAGTCATCTTTACTCCCCCCCAAACTCTTAGCCCAAATATAATTATTATTTTCTGGCATGGTTTTTTTCCTACTAATTTATGATAGGGTTCAGGCTGATTTACAGGCTTAATTTCAGTGGATTTAATAAAATATTTATATGGATGCAATCACGCTTTTAACTTCTGTTAAAATAGGTGACTACGCTTTGAACTGAAGATAATTTCCCTCGAGTTGACTTAATCTCTCAACCCCTTAATATTAGGTGAATAACAGGTAAAAAGCCTATTTTCCTAACGACAAAACAGCCCCATCTATCCAGGAGAATAATGTAGAGACAGCTAGTAGATACAGATAAGTTTGTTATCAGCAGAGAGATAGTTATAGTGACAATGATAACAGATTTTTTTCGCTGTGTCCTTAATTGGTCAAAAGGGCTGGAGCTATTAGCAAAGCAGGACACTGGCAAGACCTAAACCTTCACCAAGGACTGCCAATTAAGTTAAAACTTGCCCAATAGTAAGGATGAACTAAGGATAAATTTTCTGAGTTTTTTAGTTCTGGAGGCAGGGGAATTGATAGATTTTCTTCTGATAAGAATAAATAATCAGATTCAAATTTTGCTGTCCCTCGTAATAAGCTAATTTGTGCATTTTGTAATGCTTCTGCTTTGGTTGTTGTTCGGGCTAAATAGTAATAAAACTCCGCCATTAATCCCAGGGTTCCGGCATCACTAATATACCATAAACTCGCTAAAACTGATTTAGTTCCAGAGGCGATCGCTAACCCGGCAAAACCTAATTCTGCTTGATTATCCCCGATGGCAGTTTCTACAAGCAGATAGGGTTAATAAGTCCGCCGTTGGCTGTTTCCATCCCATTTCAGACATTTGGTTTAAGGTTAATTTGGTATCCCATAACTGAATAAAAGAATTGTGGGGACTACCCGGTCGAAAATCGGCATGGGTAGCTAAATGGATAATCGGGAAAGGTTGCGCTTGATATTGTTGTTTAAGGTTTTCTAAAGTAAACTGTTCATTCAATAAATATTCTCCTTCGGTGCGTTGTTCGGTAATCGTTTTAATTTCAGCAGGAACACTGGGTAAAGCACCTTGTTCCTTAAAAACAGAAGCCCCCCCAGCTAAAATTTTCTCTTGAGAAATTGAACGATAACGAGTATCTAAGGAGCTAAAACTCGGAATCATACTCAAGCCATATTTTTCAATTAAAAATTGCTTGCCATCATGGAGAGCAGCTAAAGGAAGGGATTTAAGTCCCGTATCTAAACTTAACATCAAAATATCAATATTATTTTCTTTTAAGGTTTCCTCAATGGGTGCAATCATCCATTGATGAAGTTGTTGTGCTGATTGTAAATAACTGGTGGTATTCCGTTTGCGAGGGGATGTAATTTCACTCACAAATTCATTGGTTTGGGAAAACAATACCTCTGGAATTGCCTCGGAAACATTTTTGTGAATTACGGTATTTTCTAAAACTACAACTAATTCTAATTTTTCCGGTCGAGAGTATACATAAATAACAGCCGTTTTTTTACCCGTTTCTCCCTGAATCCTTTTTAATTGGCTTTGAATTTCGGTTACAGTCATTTGGTTAGTGGAAGCGGGTTTTCCTAAGTAATTAATATATTCTAAATTAACTAATTCTTCAAATTTTACAACAGCCGTTTCCACATCACCCGCATCGAAACTCTGATTAATTTGCATACGAACATCTTGAATAGAAGCTTCTGCAATACTAGAATTACTAATCGGTGAACTTTCAATGGTGATTTGATTATTTTCATTAATTTTAACTGTTAATTTACCCGTATCTCCTGATAATTGATTCTCTATTGTGAGAGCAATTGAAGGATCAATTGTCAATACCTGCTCAGTTTTATTCCTGACTATATCTTGTTTATTCACATCAGGTTCTGTTAACAAACTAGGGGTCGGTTGCAAAAGTGTTTCAACTATTTCCCTCTCCCTTTGGACAATTGGTGTGGGAATTAGTGTGGGAATTGGGGTCGGAATTAGTGTGGGAATTGGGGGAATTGGGCTCGGAATTGGGCTCGGAATTGGAGTCGGAATTAGTGTGGGAATTGGGCTCGGAATTGGGCTCGGAATTGGGGTGGGAATTGGAGTCGGAATTAGTGTCGGAATTAGTGTCGGAATTGGGCTCGGAATTGGGCTCGGAATTGGGCTCGGAATTGGGGTGGGAATTGGAGTCGGAATTAGTGTGGGAATTGGAGTCGGAATTGGGGTGGGAATTGGGGTGGGAATTGGAGTCGGAATTAGTGTGGGAATTGGAGTCGGAATTGGGGGAATTGGAGTCGGAATTGGAGTCGGAATTGGGGTGGGAATTGGAGTCGGAAATGGCGACGGAATTGGGGTGGGAATTGGTGTGGGAATTGGTGTAGGAATTGGGGTGGGAATTGGTGTGGGAATTGGTGTGGGAATTGGTGTGGGAATTGGTGGAATTGGAGTCGGAAAGGGCGACGGAATTGGGGAAATTGTGGGAATGGGTGTAGGTTTCTATTGTGGGAATTGGTGTAGGTTCTATTGTAGGAATGGGTGTAGGTTCTATTGTGGGAATGGGTGTAGGTTCAGGGGGAGGAGTAGAATTGGTTGTAATAGTAATATTTCCTTGGGTAAAAGTAGCGGGGGGAACAGTTATAATCAAACCCGGTTGTAAGGTTTCTGAACCCGTTGTAATCGCCCCAGTGGTTCCATTTTGGGTTGCATCTCCAATAATAAAAAGAGTCTCTACACCGCCCCCATGTTGAATTATAATACTGCCATTTCGACTTTGCCCCGCCGAGGAAATACTGGCATTAATTCCGTTAAAATCGGTGAAGGTTTCTTGAACTCGAAATAAATTTTCTGTGGTGATTTTAATATCCCCGCCATCGGAGGCTAAAATCCCTGAAATTAAAATATTGTCAACCCCATTTAATTCAATATTTCCCCCAGAAGTATTAATGGAATCAACGGCAATTTTTCCTGGGGATTTAAAAATCACTGGCCCTCCGGCGGTGGTAATATTTCCCACTGAGATATTATTTCCGAGGTTTTGAGTGGAATTAATAAAAAAGGTATCGTTAATTGTTGTATTTTCCTGCAAATTAGGCGGGTTACTCAAGGTTTGTCCTGAACGAAAGATTAAACTCGGACTACTACTTAAAATACCCGCATCAGCATCACTGGAATTAGATAACGCAATATCCTCTTGGGTAATATTAATATCTCCCCCCTGAATTGAACCTTGGGCTTCTATTTTTAAGGAAGCACCTTGATAATCTCCAAAAATCACACTCCCATTTGAATAAATAATCGGGTCATAGAGACTGACAAAGGTTCCTCCACCTCCCGATAAATTCAAGATTTGAAAATTTCCTCCGGCTGCAAAATGGGCATCTCCCGAAATTAACCCATCACTAATTAAGGTTAAATTCCCTCCCGCTTGTAGGGGAATTTTAGGAAAATTTAGGGCTAAAATATCAATATTTTGATTTCCTTGAAGCGTAAGATTTCCCCCGGAAAATGCTTGAAAGGGGATTTGACCATCTCGAATGGTGACGGTATTATTAGCGAATAGGTTTAGATTTTCGGTGGTGGAAAGTTGACTTTCAATTAAGGTTAAATTTTGATTAGCATGGAAAAAAGCATTGTCAGCAATTACTGTAGTATTTAATAATACAATATCCCCGGATTGTACGGTTTTTCCCTGAGTTAAAACCATTTCTCCCGCTTGATTAATACTCAGATTTGTGGCTTCTTTTAATCCCGTTCCGGTTAATAATTGGGGGAGAGATAAAGGCGCGATCGCTAATTCTTTTTCCTCCCCAGGTGGCATAATTTCTAAACTGAGTAAATAACCCGTTTGACTCATTCTAACTAGGTTTTCCCCGGGTACAGTTTGGACTAAAATTGTCCCCCCTTGTAGGGAACCTTGATTAATAATAGTTCCAGCTAGTAAGGTTAATTGTTGTTCGGGATTAACTTCTAATTGACCTAAATTAATAATAGTTCCGGGTTCAGATGAATGAAAAACAAAGGCATTAGGATTGCCCACAAGCTGATTCCAATTGGCATCTCCCACCGCCGGAAACCAACCCCCAGAACTTAAACCAATGCCATCGGCGGTTGTTGCCAAAAACGAAGCGGGAACATCTAAACGGGCATGGGAACCAAAAATTATTCCCGCCGGATTCATTAAAAATAGATTAGAATTTCCCCCTGTAACTTGAATTAATCCATCAATAAAAGACGGACTTCCCCCATTAATTCGCCCTAAGATATTTTGAATATTGGGGGTAGAAATAAAATTAACAATTTGATTTTGGGGAATATTAAACTGTTGAAAACTATGGAATAAATTAGCCCCATCCCCGGAAACTTTTCCTCCGGTAATATTAATTTGAACTGGAGAATTTCCTGGTACTGTTACGGGTGTAACTAAGGTTCTAGTATTATCATTTGCAGGAATAACCGATTGAGCATCAACAATAAAAGACCCAATAACCACGAGCCCGGGAGTTCCAAATAATACAAAAATTAGAGAGGATGGGGATATTTTAATCATGGGAATCAAGAAATTGGATTTGATTTTTTATACGCAGCCCAACCTCCAAAGGCGGAAATATCTGGCCATCGATAGTGTTCGACCAATTCCCGGGGATAGAGCATCGCAGTTAAGACTTCGCCATCTTCTAACTTGATATCCCCTGGATACATATTCGGAGGTTCATTAAACAGTAAATGTTCATACTGGGCGAGGGAGATTTCATACACTTCCCCAGGGATAGAAATTCCGTCTTCTCCAATTTCATAAATCGCTGGATGCCAACCATTATCTGCCGCGTGTAAACGATATAATGGAAGGGTTTTAGCGGATTTAATTAATTTTGCTTCCCCTAAATTTTTATGATCTGGTTGACCCTGGAGGGCTGAAACCACAAATAAAGATGCGTTTAGTATTGGTCATATTTTGATTGAACTTAGATGTGAATTTATCGCGGTTTTTGATCTTTCAAAGTACACTTTATACAGTATTTTAGCCCAGAAATCAGGAAAATTGTAGAGACCAGAAAAAATGGATGTTAAAAGAGATCCAATTTTTGATTTATTGGTGTAAAGGAGAATCAAATCATGGCTAAGATTGCCCAAATTCGTATTAATAGCGATCGCTTATATCACCGAATTAACACTTTAGCTGAAATCGGTCAACAGCCTTCGGGAAGTATTTGTCGCCTCGCCTTTTCCCCGGAAGATCTACAGGCGCGTGCTACCGTAAAACAGTGGATGCTAGAGGCGGGAATGACGGTCAGAACCGATGCGGCCGGGAATCTGATCGGTCGCTATCCTGGCAAAAGTCCCACGGCTCCGGCTTTAGCGACGGGTTCCCATATCGACACCGTACCCACGGGCGGACGCTATGATGGAGCCTTGGGGGTATTAGCTGGCATAGAAGTAGCACACACCCTAAAAGACCATGATCTGCAACTCCATCATCCCCTAGAAGTGATAGTATTTACCGATGAAGAAAGTACCATGATTGGTGCTCAGGCGATGGCTGGGACGGTGTTACTTAATACCCCGAATCGTTATCAATCGAAGGCGGGAGAGTCGATTTCAGGCTGTTTAGCACGGCTGGGAGGCGACTGGGATAACCTAGCAACGGCAGCACGGTCACGGGCAAATCTGGCGGCGTTTGTGGAAACTGCACGTTGAACAGGGGGCGATATTAGAACAGAATGGGGCTGCAATTGGTATTGTGCAGGGGGTGGTGGGCATGGAGCGCCTAAAAATTACGATTATGGGAAAAGCTAACCACGCCGGAACAACGCCGATGGAAATGCGACAGGATGCCTTAGTAGCGGCGGCAGAATTGATTTTAGCCGTGCGAGAAATAGCTTTAAAAATGCCTTCCCAACCCGTAGCAACCGTGGGATATCTTAATGTTTTACCCAATGCAGTTAATATTATCCCCGGACGGGTAGAACTTTCTATAGATATGCGAGATTTATCTGATAATTGTTTACAAGAAATGTTAGCACAATTGCAAAATAAAATCATAGTAATCGCTGATTCAACCCATACTCAAATTTCAATAAACCCCTTACTTAGTGTTAAACCTACCTTAGCGGCTTCTGAAATTCAATCCACCATTGAATCAGTCTGTCAACCTTTAAACTTAAATTATTATTATCTTCCCAGTCGCGCCGGACATGATGCCTTAGAAATCGGCAGAATTACTAATATGGGGATGATTTTTGTTCCCTCACAAGGAGGCTTTAGTCATTCCGAAGCTGAATATACCTCCCCCGAACATTGTACCCAAGGAGCTAATGTATTATTCCAAACTTTATGGGCATTAGATCAAAAATACAAAACCGCATAATTCCCCTAAACCCCAGGTAGAGACGTGCCATGGCGCGTCTCTAAACGATACGGATGCGTAGCAAACACTTAAGGATTAAATCCTTAAGTATAGACTACTAATCATTAAGCAGATAGGATAAAACCCGCCTAAACGGGTTAATTTTATGCTTCTATAAACCGCTAACAAAATTAATCATTATGAGCGTGTTCAAACTCATAAATATAGAATAAACGACTGAATTTTTTCAAGAAATATCCAGAGGTAGCTAAGGCGATCGCACATCCCAATAATACCCAAAATCCGATAGGAGGCATTGCCATTAACTGATGAACTGTTCGAGCATCAATGATAACCGCTAACCCAAAACAAAGGATAGCAGCGATATTAGAAAAAACCGTTAATCGATTAATATTTTTCAGAGCATTTTGACAGACTTGACAATTTTGGGTGTGCATTGTCCAAACATCAAATAGTTGTTGTTTATTTAAGTCTGCGGGGGGAAGATTTGGATTACAGTTTTCTGACCAAGGAATACCACCTCCCGCCCGTTTTTCTAACCATTGACGGAAGGTAATCACCATTTTATCCTGGGGATTTGGTGTAAAAACTTCCTCTAACCAACGTTTATCTTTTCGTTTAGCTAAAGTTTTTTCCTGGTGGTGTAGAAACACCAAATCTTGGTGCATAAACGACGAAGCCAAGACATGATTTAACCAAGTGGGCATAGACAAGGCAAAGAATCCTAACCCGGCAGGTTTTTTACCTTGTTTACCTTTAATTAAAACCTGACAGCCAAAGTTACGACACCACCCCGGACGAGTGGGAGTTGCATACAACGCCAAGATCATTTTTCCTCCATCTATATTGGTAACAGAAATTCTCTGATGACAGGGAGGTTGAAAATCATGAACCGCCTCTAAAATATTGGGTTTCCGTCGGTGTAATTGCAAAAGCAAATCCGTCTTGAGTTGATATTTTTCGCTGAGAAATCATGTCATAATATTTGGCATCTGTGTAGCGATTTCCAACAATTCCATGATGGGAAACGGGAACATGGGCGGGGTCGGAAACATTCTCCATAAAGAAATCCCAACCGTAGGGAATATCACGAAAACCCCAAGGTAACTTAACAATTTGATCAGAATTTTCCTCCAATTCAGGAACTAGACGGGGAGGTCTTAACTGACTCTCCTGTTGCGCTTGGGAACCAGATTCCGCCCAAACCCATAATAAACCCTGACGTTCTTGGGTGGGATAAACAACGGCGCAGGATTTGGGGTTAGAACAATGTTTGGCCTCCGTTTCCGCATCTTGAGATTGGGGAATGCTAACACAATGTCCCTGACTATCAAACCGCCAAGCATGATAGGCGCATAGAAGTGTGCCATCGGACTCGACTCGACCTTCCGATAAGGGGACAAGGCGATGGGGACAAGCATCGGCAAAACACCGCCATTGACCTGAACCATCCCGCCATAGGACAATATCTTCACCTAACAATTGCATGGCATGGGGACGGGTGGGGTCAAGAAACTCGACCACGGCGACGGGATACCATTGTTTTGTCCATTGAAATTGTTCGGTTTCGGTTTGAGGGCTTTCTGTTAATCTGGGGTTTAGGTCTTGTTGTAGGGATGTCATAAATTTTCTGTTGGTTGAACTTTAATAGCCTAACCCCTCTTAATATAAACATTATTCTCGAAAATAAAAACCCATGGAAAGTTATCAAAAATTAAATCTTCCCGAAATGGGATGTGGAACCTGGGCCTGGGGAAATCGCATCCTATGGGGTTATGATCCCAGTATGGATGCACAATTACAACAAGTATTTAATCTGTGTGTGAGTCAGGGTGTCACTTTATTTGATACGGGAGATTCCTATGGGACAGGGAAATTAAACGGGCGCAGTGAATCGCTTTTAGGACAGTTTTCTCAAGAATATCAAGGAATAAATCAAGACCGGATTTGTATTGCTACAAAATTAGCTCCCTACCCCTGGAGATTAACCCGCAAATCGATGATTAATGCCTGTAAAAATTCCGCCCAACGGTTAGGAAAAAATGTCGATTTAGTTCAGATGCACTGGTCTACAGCTAATTATGCCCCTTGGCAAGAGGGGAATTTATTAGACGGTTTAGGAGATTTATATGAACAGGGATTAGTTAAGGGAGTGGGGTTATCAAATTATGGGCCGAAACGGTTAAAAAAAGTCTATCAAAAATTTGCAGATCGGGGGATTCCGATTGCAACTTTACAGGTACAATATTCTTTATTATCGACCTATCCGGTAACGGAATTAGGGTTAAAAGAGGTTTGTGATGAATTAGGAATTAAATTAATTGCCTATAGTCCGTTAGGGTTAGGATTATTAACCGGAAAGTTCTCGGAAAATACGCCTTTACCAAAAGGTATTCGGGGGGGATTATTTAAAAAATTATTACCCGGAATTCAACCAATTTTAGCTTGTTTAAAAGAAATTGCCGAATTACGCTCTAAAACCTTAACCCAAGTTGCTTTAAATTGGTGTATTTGTAAAGGCACAATTCCGATTCCTGGGGCGAAAAATATAGAACAAGCTAAGGATAATTTGGGGGCGTTGGGGTGGTATTTGGACTCAGGAGAAGTTGCAGCGTTAGATAATGCCGTAATGCGTTCTAATCAACAAATGGTACAGAATATTTTTCAGACTTCTTAGTTTTTCTAAATTTTTTATTAATTCAATGACAATGATATTCTGTCAAAAATAATGGGAACACATAGTATTATCAATTACATCTCGTAGGGGCGGGTTTCTGTAAGAATATTAAAATCCCACCGTTAACCTGCCTAAACCCGTCCCTGACCCATTAAACTTAAAAAATCTGCCGCCTGCAAAATTTCAATTCCTTGATAATTTTTTAAAGGAAGTAAATGCTTTTTATCTCCAGTTACGATATAATTTGCCTGACCAATAACTGCACATTCTAACACCATATTATCATCAGGATCAGTAATGATAACATTAAGAGTATTAGAAATTTTTACGACCTGTAAGAAACTCAATAAATCGAATAAAGTATCTGTAATTTGAGAATCTGTAAAATTGAGTTTTTGCTCTAACTTTTCCAGCAACTCATCCAATAATTCTTGACAAGTGATCGCCTTAATTTGACCTGTTCTAGCTAATTCTAAACATCGATAAGGACTACCTCGCCAACCCAGACCAGATAGCAATACATTCGTATCAAATACGACTATTGGATACATGATCTATCATCATGAATTAAATCATTAATAAAATCCTCGCGTTCTTCATCAGATAAAGTATTCCAATTAATTCCTCTTTCAGTACACAATCTTCGCAATTGACTTTCACCATAGTCTAAGCGTTCTTGACGTTGGGTTTCGGTTTCTTTTGCAAGTTCTAGCAACACCATCCGTTTCTGTTCTAATGGCAATTGTTGGATCAGATCAATAATTTGTTCTGTTGTTAAGGTTAGGGTTGGCATTATAATCATCCTCACAGATTATAGAAAGATAGCGAATATTAGAATAATATATAGCAAGTCTAAATGAATTGTACAAAATAATGATCAAAATTATTAACCCTAAAAAATGGACACAAATTCGGTGTAGGGGCGAGGCGCGCCTCGCCCCTACGATTATTTGGATTTCCAGCTATTTGTACAACTGATTTAGGATTGCTATAGTATTTTTCAGTATAACACAAATATTATCTAACAGACCAATCCTCTAAAGCCATCTGGATTATACTATCTACTTTGATGTTTTTGTATAGCATTGGAAAAAGAGTGGGAAAATAAACATAACATAATTTTTAAAAAATAGCCTATTTTATTTTATTATAAACCAAACTTGAAACCAACGCTATATGAATCAATTTATTAACCTACAACACCATTAATTTGTAGGGGCGGGTTCCCTAGGATTCTTGACATCCTACAGTTAATCTTTGTAAACCCGCCCTCTTTTTTCAAGGATTAAATAAAAGGGCGGGTTTATTTAGATTAAGGATAGGATTTTAATATTTTTGTAGAACCCGCCCCTACAGATTTATGTAAAAATATTAGAGAAAACTAATTGTGTTAGAATAGAATCAGAATAATTATAGGAAATTAACAATAAATGGAAAATACCGGGGTATTAGATGCGGTGATGGGGGGAATAGCGATCGCAATTTTAATTGGAGGATTAGTAATGCTATTTAAAGGCATTTCATCCATGCCCAAAAATTAATGGTAAAATTGATTAATGTAAAAACAATTAGATCAGAATTAAGTCCCGTGAATTTTCAATCAATTATTGCTACCCTGAATCAATTTTGGAGCGATCGCGGCTGTTTGATTGCCCAATCCTATGATACCGAAAAAGGGGCGGGAACCATGAACCCCCATACCTTTTTACGCGCCATTGGCCCCGAACCCTGGTCGGTCGCCTATGTCGAACCCTGTCGTCGTCCCACCGATGGCCGTTATGGAGAAAACCCCAACCGTTTTCAGCATTATTATCAATATCAAGTGTTAATTAAACCCTCTCCTAATAATATTCAAGAGGTTTATTTAGACTCCTTGAGGCTATTAGGAATTCACCCCGAAGATCATGATATTCGGTTTGTCGAAGATAACTGGGAATCTCCCACTTTAGGTGCTTGGGGTGTGGGTTGGGAAGTCTGGTTAGATGGGATGGAAATTACTCAATTTACCTATTTTCAACAATGCGGAAGTATTGATTGTCGTCCCGTTTCTATTGAGATTACCTATGGTTTAGAACGTCTAGCCATGTATCTGCAAAATGTGGATGCAATGACTAAGATTTCCTGGACTGATAGGATTAATTATGGGGATGTGCACCTCCAGGGAGAAATAGAACAATGTACCTATAATTTTGAGGCTTCTAACCCAGAATTTTTGTTTACTTTGTTTGGACTTTATGAACAGGAAGCGGAACAATTAATCGAAAAAGGATTAGTTTTACCGAGTTTAGATTATGTTCTTAAATGTTCCCATAGTTTCAATTTATTGGATGCTAGGGGAGTGATTGCGGTAACAGAAAGAACTCGTTATATTGGTCGAATTCGGAATTTAGCCCGACGGGTCGCCCAACGCTATTTAGAGCAGCGAGAACAGTTAGGTTTTCCCTTAGAAAAAACCTCCCTGGTTGCTCAATAAATGAGTCGGTTTTTTTTGTATTGCGAGCGTCCTCGCTCGCTAGAATAATTATACGAAATCCCTAAATATTTGCTACAGTGGAAAGAGAAAGATGGCGGGTTTATTCAAGTTATCTGTAAGTATCATAATTTATTACAGAAACCCGCCCCTACGGGTAAAAACCGAGTACCTGTTCCCTGCTAGATCAAAAATCATCATCATTTTCTTCATCCAGATCATCATTTTCAATAAAGCTATCATTTTGATCAATTGCAATAAAATCAGCTTTTTTGTCTAATAAAGTAGCGGTTTTAGATGTTGGTTTTTCTTCTAATTCAATCATTTTTCCTTGAAAGAAATCGACTAATTTTTGAGAAGCGCTCGCCACCGCTTCAGTATCTGCTTGTTCAGGACTTATCGGAAGTGTTTCTAATTTTTCAATCGGTTTCAATGAATGATTATTAATCGTTTCGATTTGATTCTGTTTATTAATATTATGATTTTGAGACTCAGAAATTTGTTGTTGTTCTTGAGTATTAATTACAGGAGGTTGTACAACTTCAGGGGAAGAAAACCTAGGATTTTCCACGAGAGGATAGGAAGGAGAAGGAGGATTAACTTCTTGAATTTGATTAATAGAATTTCCGCCTCTACTATCAAAATTAATTTTAACAGGATGACCAAAAACCTGTTGAAATGCTTTTTCTAAATTCGATATTCTCTCTTTAGCCATTTTTAGTACAGGTTCAGAATTCATTTTAATATATGCAATATCAGAATTACACTGGATTAAATGTCCTTGTTGCCGAAAGAAAGCTTTTGTTCCATTGGGTTGAATATAATCTAATACCTGTTGCCAAATTTGATCTAAATTGGCATCAATAGCAATAGGCGGTTTCTGCGGGAGTTGCGGGAATTTCTGCTTTAACTTGCGGTTGGTTTTGCGGTTGAGGTTCTGGGGTATAGGTAGGTTGAGAAATAGGGGAATTAACTGGGTTTTGTGGCGGGTTTGAAGGTTCTGAACGTTGCACAAAGGGAATAGTTTCCGGTTGAGGTTGAACCATTCTTTGAGGAGTTTGGGTAACAGTAACCGTTTGAGTTATTACAGATTTTTGTAACGCGCTGGGAAGTAAACCTAATAAGATAATTTCTAACCATAAACGCGGTTGGGTTGAATGTTTAATTTGAACTTCACTTTCGCGTAAATGTTTCTGACCTGCTAATATAATTGTACTATCCCAACGGTGGGAAAATTGACAAAGTTGTTCCCAAGTTGGTTGGGTTAAAGCAACTAAATCAGAACGAGTTGGTGCGGTTTTAGCAATTAATAAATCTCGATAAAATCCGGCTAAATTTTGCAGGACAATTAAAGGTTCCCGTCCTCGGTTTAATAGGTTACGAATACAGTCTAAAATAATAGCTGTATCCCCGGAATCAATGGCTTTTAACAAACTCATTAAGTCCCGTTCAGGAACCGCCCCCACTAAATCCCAGACTTTTTCAACGGTAATTTCACCCGATAATAAACTGAGTTGATCCAGCAAACTTTCGGCATCCCTTAACCCTCCTTGGGCAATTTGAGCTACCATAAAAACCGCATCATCAGCAATATTAATATTTTCCTGTTGGGCAATATATTTTAAATGTTTGATCATCGAATCTAGGGGGATGCGTCGAAAATCAAACCGTTGACATCGAGAAATAATTGTGGGTAAAACCCGTTGGGGGTCGGTTGTTGCTAATACAAATACAACTCGATCTGGAGGTTCTTCTAAGGTTTTTAATAGGGCATTAAATGCGGCGGTACTTAACATATGACATTCATCTATAACATATACTTTATACCGACATTGAACCGGGGCAAATTGCGCTCGCTCAATTAATTCCCTAATATTATCAACCCCGGTATTACTGGCGGCGTCAATTTCAATCACATCTAAGGTTGAGCCATTGGTAATGCCTTTACAAATATCACAAACCCCGCAAGGGGCGGCCGTGGGAGTGGCATTGGCCGAACAATTTAGAGATTTGGCCAAAATTCTGGCACTCGAAGTTTTTCCCGTTCCCCTTGGCCCGGTAAATAGGTAAGCCGGGGCGATGCGTTGAGACTCGATCGCATTGGTGAGGGTGGTGGAGATCGCCTCTTGTCCGACCAAATGGGCAAAGGTTTGGGGACGGTATTTGTGGTGTAGGGGTTCGTAACTCACAACGCAATACTAAAATCAAGGGAATAGGAAACATTCTTAGCTAGAATAGCAGTAGAGTAGAAGTATAAACCTGGCTTGCAGTGTAACATAAAAACTTCAGGGTTCCGGTAAGGTACAGAGGGAACTATCCAGTCTATTGTTTAGTGAGTTTTTACTAAATCCTAGGCAATGGAATGGAATCTTTGATAACTTAGAGTTAAATAATTCGATCATGGCAATATCAGGGGTCTATTTTTGTTTCTCTTAATCGCCTTACTAGAAATTGACAAAACCGAAATTCATGGGATTTATGAATAACATTAAAGGAGAAAAAACGAGCAATTAAAATAAATTTAATCCGGTCGTTAGAAGACTACAGATGTGCTATTGTCCCACTGTTTTCATTTTAACATATCTTGGATCGTAGTTTTACCCCAAATTACAAAAATTGAGTCTACAGTTTAGCGATTATAACTTATGTCTAATCAAATTATCCTAGTTCAGCCTTTACTGGCAGCAAAGCCCCCAAAACCTCCGGCTAAAGGCTCCCAAGTGAGTCCGGATCTAATCTGGATGGGGGCGACGGGTGTTTTGTTTGTTTTACTATTAGGAAGTATAGTTTTTTTCAAAATAAAAACTAGGGCTTTAACTAAACAGGTAAACACGGAAATATTTAGGAATAAAGAGCTACAGAAAAAATACAAACTGGCGGTGGGTACTGTTGCCAAAATGGAGAAGAATCCCGACTTAATTCACTCCCGGGAATTTAACTTAGATTATCTGAGAATGCGGATGGCGGAGGATGTTTTCCACTATGCCATTATTGTGCAAATTAAGATGAAAGTTAAACAACAAATTTCCATCGCCCTCCGTCCGACTCAAACCGCCGTTGGAGAACAAAGCAATGCTGGAACAGCCCGTCAGGTCGATTCTATCTTTGATGTAGAATATGAGACGGGTATTGCTGGAGACTCTAAAAAACGAGTATTATTTCGGATTCAAGTGCGACTAATGAAGTTACCAACCCAATCGACATCAACTACAATTAATGAAATTATTGATTGTTTGGAAACCTATTTAAGTCCCAGTGATGAACATGATAATTGGCAACCTACTATTCAAGGACGAATTGTTCATATTGAGTGGGATCAAAAAGCCAAACCCACACCTTTATTGGTATTAGAAACAATCGAATGAAGGAGTTAATGTTACCTTCCGTACCACTCGACCTGCGGGGATTAAATCATCACCCCACGAGACTCCTGTTGAGGAAACAACCCAGGGTAAAAATCAAGGTAAAACTCAAGGTAAAACTCAAAGAAAAAAAAGCGGCAAATCGGAATCTACTAAATTTACTTAAGAAAAGTGATCCGTTATCCTAAATATATCTGGGTTGCTCTAAAACGGGCTTGATTTTTTTCAGGCTATTAGTTTTTAGTCAGATCAAATAAAACCGTTGTCATATAGTTATCTGCCCATTCTTCACCAAAGGCTTTTTCTAGGACACGGCGGGTTTTATCATTTTGTTGTTGTTGAGTACAATACCGTTCTTGACCAGCAATGATGTCTGATTTCTGTTCCTCGGAAATCGGCTTTTGAGCGATCGCATATTCACAATGAACTTTCAAATATTGCGTTACAATTTGCAAAAATTGAGTTTCTTCTTCCGGTGTTGTCGGTCGAATAAATAAACAAAATTCCGAAAAAATATCTCCCCAAGTCGGAATTTCCCGGGGTTGGGAAAACTGTTTTTCCGGTTGCGGTTGTAATTGCTTTTGATAAGGTAAGGGTAAACTACGGTCTAAATGGGTTGGGGATAAATCCACAATGGCGGCACTAATTTGGCCCCGTCCCCCGACTAAATCGGCCCCAAACATGGGGATATCATATTCGACCCGAGGAAACATCACGCAATGGAGAATATCCAGATTTTGGCCAACTTTGGCTAATTCTAAATGCAGTTTGCGAAAATGTTGGGTTTGATAACACTTATTTTCAATGATCAGTTTTTCCCCTTCTAGGCGTCCCTCCACATACCCTAAATCCTCCGGTAAATGGTAGGGTTCCAAATCCAGATATTGGTTCCAACTAGCCTGAATTTGGTCAGCGAGTTGATGGATTAGGGAGTGCTGTTGTTCTCGGATAGAGACAGGGGAAGTGTTGACCATTTTAGAAATTTACTTATTTCGGGCTCATATTATAGAATATCAGTTTAGGATGAAGGTTAACTCATCCCTTTATAAAGGCAGCTTCAGATTATGTTTGGTTTAGGTTGGCCGGAAATCGCAATTATTTTAGTGGTGGCGGTGTTAATTTTTGGGCCTAAAAAAATTCCCGAAATTGGGAAAAGTTTAGGTCAAAGTCTCAAGGGGTTTAAAGATGGACTCTCCACACCCCCAGAGGTTTCTGATTCAGTCCCCCCCGAGACGGAACAGAATTCCCACAAGTCTTAATTTCTTCCCAACCTCCTAGGGGCGGGTTCCGTAGCAATATCTATTTCCAACAACTAATAATCATCAACCCGTCCCACCCAGCAATAATATGAAATTAATCGTTGTAGGGGCGGGTTTCCGTAGCAATATCTGTTTCCAACAACTAATAATCATCAACCCGTCCCACCCAGCAATAATATGGAATTAATCGTTGTAGGGCGGGTTCCGTAGAAATATCTGTTTCCAACAACTAATAATCATCAACCCGTCCCACCCCACAATAATATGGAATTAATCGTTGTAGGGGCGGGTTCCGTAGCAATATCTATTTCCAACAACTAATAATCATCAACCCGTCCCACCCCGCAATAATATGGAATTAATCGCTGTAGGGGCGGGTTCCGTAGCAATATCTGTTTCCAACAACTAATAATCATAAACCCGTCCCACCCAGCAATAATATGGAATTAATCGTTGTAGGGGCGGGTTCCGTAGCAATATCTGTTTCCAACAACTAATAATCATCAACCCGTCCCACCCAGCAATAATATGAAATTAATCGTTGTAGGGGCGGGTTCCGTAGCAATATCTGTTTCCAACAACTAATAATCATCAACCCGTCCCACCCAGCAATAATATGGAATTAATCGTTGTAGGGCGGGTTCCGTAGAAATATCTGTTTCCAACAACTAATAATCATCAACCCGTCCCACCCCACAATAATATGGAATTAATCGTTGTAGGGGCGGGTTCCGTAGCAATATCTATTTCCAACAACTAATAATCATCAACCCGTCCCACCCAGCAATAATATGGAATTAATCGTTGTAGGGGCGGGTTTCCGTAGCAATATCTATTTCCAACAACTAATAATCATCAACCCGTCCCACCCCACAATAATATGGAATTAATCGTTGTAGGGGCGGGTTCCGTAGCAATATCTGTTTCCAACAACTAATAATCATCAACCCGTCCCACCCAGCAATAATATGGAATTAATCGTTGTAGGGGCGGGTTCCGTAGCAATATCTGTTTCCAACAACTAATAATCATCAACCCGTCCCACCCCGCAATAATTTTGGCAGATTGTTTGTGGTTTGTGGTTTGTGGGTAGTAGTCGGGGCGGGTTTTGGGAGGTTGTTTGTGGGTAGCAAAGGTTAACTCGAACCCGCCCCTACAGAAGTTGCCCCTACAGAAGTTGCCCCTACAGAACCCGGCCCTACAGAAGTTGCCCCTATAGTGTGATAGAAGATTTGATCACAGTTGAGGCATTAAGACTCGGAGAATGGGAGTTGTTATTAGACTCCGGGATGGGGTTGCGAACCTCAATTAATTTGATCGCGCGATTCACACTTTCGGGTAAAATCACCACCAAAGATCCTGCCCCAGCCCGATCCAAAGCCGTATTCACCGCTTGGGTTTCATTCAGAATCGTTTCATAACGTACCCGAGGGTCAGGAACAGGGCCTAAAATCTGCTGAATCCCTTGGCTGATAAACTGCGCCGCCGAACCCCGTTCCCGGCCGCGGGTATCATCATCCTCCTTGACAATAATCTCATCAAAGATGTCCGCCGCCAGTTGACCCAAGGTGACAAAATCCTCATCTCGGCGATCGCCCGGGCCACCAATCACCCCAATTCGAGGCCCGGGCCAATTTTTCACAAACGCCCCTAAAGCGACGTAACTGGCGGGGTTATGGGCATAATCAATCAGGGCGTGATAACTACCCATATTAAATAAATTCATCCGTCCGGGGGTTTGGGATGTCGAGGCGATAAAGGTTGACAAACCCGCCCGAATATGCTCTATTTTCACCCCTTGGGCAAAGGCGGCTAAACAAGCGGCCAAAGCATTAGCAATCATAAAGGGAGCGAGACCATTCATCGTGATCGGAACATTCACCGCCTGTTCAATCCGTAGCGTCCAATCTCCTTTTAGAATCGACAGATAGCCATTTTCATAGACGGCGGCTAATCCCCCTGATTCCGTGTGTTTCAGGACAATTTCATTATCAGGATTCATGGTGAAATAGGCGATTTGAGCCTTCACCCGTTCGGCCATTTGCACAACTAAAGGATCATCAGCGTTAAGTACCGCATAGCCTTTCGGCATCACCACTTCGGCCACCACGCTTTTCACCTTCGCCATTTGTTCCAGGGTATCAATATCCCCCAATCCCAAATGATCCGCCGACACATTCAAGACCACCCCGACATCACAGGTATCAAAGCCTAACCCCGCCCGCAGAATGCCACCCCGGGCACATTCGAGCACCGCAACTTCCACCATCGGATCTCGCAGAATCAGTTGGGCGCTTTGGGGCCCGGTATTGTCCCCGGGTTCGGCCAAATGTTCCCCAATATAAATCCCGTCGGTGGTGGTATATCCCACCGATAAACCCGTTTGTTTGATGATGTGAGCTAATAAACGGGTAGTAGTGGTTTTCCCATTGGTTCCAGTGACGGCTAAAATCGGGACGCGACTGGGTTGACCAGGGGGGAACAACATATCCATCACCGCCCCCGCCACATTTCGGGGTAAGCCTTCACTGGGGGCGACGTGCATTCGGAACCCCGGGGCGGCGTTGACTTCCACCACAACCCCATCGACTTCCCGCAGAGGTTTGGAAATATCGGGTGTTACCACATCAATTCCGGCAATATCCAAACCGATAATTTTAGCAATCCGAGCAAATAGCCAAACGTTATCTGGGTGGACTTCATCGGTGCGGTCAATGGCACTGCCCCCCGTACTTAGGTTGGCCGTAGCCCGCAGGAAACAGACTTCTCCCGGGGGCATGACGGTTTCTAGGGTATGGCCTTTTTCCGCAATCATGGACAGCACGGTTTTATCCACCACAATCCGAGTCAGGACATTATCATGGCCATCACCCCGACGGGGATCACGGTTGGTTTTTTCGATTAACTCTGTAATGGTTAATTTGCCATCCCCGACTACATGGGCCGGAACCCGTTCCGCCACGGCCACCATTTTGCCATTTACCACTAATACCCGATGATCTCGACCGGTGTAGAAGCGTTTCCAAAATCACACTGCGGGTTTTAGAGGCATTACCGGCTTCCTCGTAGGCCATCACCGCCGTTTCCCATTTGGTAATATCCAGGGTAATCCCGCGGCCATGGTTGCCATCGAGGGGCTTAATGGCAATCGGATAACCTCCGACTTCATCAATGGCATCTTGGAGTTCATCCAAATAGCGAATCACCGTCCCCCGGGGCACCGGAACCCCGGCATCCCTAAGAATTTGTTTTGTCCCTTCCTTATCACAGGCTAATTCTACGGCTAAGACCCCGGTTTGGTTGCTCAGGGTGGCTTGAATCCGTTTTTGATAGCAACCATAGCCAAACTGAATCATAAACCGAGCATTCAGTTGCTGCCAGGGAATATCCCGGGCTTCGGCTTCTTTAATAATGGTTTCTGTGCTAGGGCCAAGGGAGGATTGAGCTTTTAATTCCTTGAGATCTTCAATATCTTGGGCGAGTTCTTCGCTGGGATAGGTGCCCGTGTCGGCAATACTTTGACACAATCGGACAGCCGCGCGACCCGCATAGCGTCCGGCGTGTTCGTTATCATACTCAAACGCCACCTGAAAAATCCCCGGACTGGAGGTTTCTCGGGTACGGCCAAATCCTACGGGCATTCCGGCTAACTGTTGCAACTCTAGGGCAACGTGTTCAATAATGTGTCCCATTAAAGTTCCCCGTTCCACCCGACTGAGGAATCCCCCTCGGACACCCGGTGAGCAGTGATGTTCAATTAAACTCGGGAGAGCGGAGGTTAAGCCGTTATAGAAGCCCGGAATATCGCTGCTATAACGTTCGGTTAATTCTTCTAAATCCAAACGCATCACAATCAGTTGATGACGTCGGATACTCCAGTAATTAGGGCCTCTTAAGGTTTGTATTTTAAGAATTTTCATATTCGTGTGAGTATAATGCTCCGAATGTGCCGGGGTGATAGTCCACTTTATTAAATTTCCAGCTAAGGCGACTTGTAAACTGTTTGCCGTGAACAGTTTTTCCGAACTATAGAAATTTAGGAGATTAGAGTGGTGGGGATTTCAAATTTTCGAGATCTGCCCATTCCCCATCGCCCCTAATCAGGGTTTCCCATCTTCAAATCAGAAGGAAAACCTTGGTATTGGTCAAGTTCACCGATCCTGTCTATAAATTTACACGCTCGGAGCAGAACTTGGACGACGGGAGTGGAAGTTATACTGATCACCATAGGATAGAATATGTACCCGCAAATTGAAGACACTTAGGGGGTCGGTGGCTCCTGCATTCACCAAATTGGTGTAGGACATTTCGTGGGTATCCACAATGGTCACGCACCCTTTTCCCACCACCCGCAGTAAGCCTTGGGCTTCAAATAAGGCACAGGTATCTTCATCAATGCCAATACCCACTTTATCGGGATGGGCTGCCACCGCACTTACCAGTCGCGCCATGCGATTCCGATTATGGAAGTGTTGATCGACAACTAATTCTGGCACGATGTCTAAGCCCGTTGCCATGTCCACCAGGGAGCGATTGGGAGACTCCCCACTGCCGCCTCCGGCAATCATGTGGTGGCCCATTACGGCGGCTCCAGCACTGGTTCCAGCTAAAGCCATGCGCCCCTGTCTGGCTCCGGTTCTAATTTTTTCCATCAGCAGGGTATCGGCTAATAAGCTATAAAGCCGCAATTGATCCCCCCCGGTCATAAATACCCCGGTACAGGTTTCTAAGAAGGCGTGCCACTTGGGATCTTCACAATGATGGCGTTCCCGAATATCAAAGACGGCAATGGATTTTGCCCCCATTTCCTCAAAGATTTTTTGGTATCTCTCTCCCTGAATTGCTGGTTTCACGGGAGGCGGAGGGAATGATGGCAAGGTGGGCGTTGGAAGCACCAGCCCGGTGAACAAAGGTTTGCAGAATCTCACGTCCATGAACTTTGTCTTCTGCTCCACCAATAATCATGATAGAGGTTTTGGTTTGTTGGGGAATCATTTGTTCAAGGGCTTGAGATGTCAACTGCTGCATAGTGTGTCTCCTCGAATCAATCTATACTGGGTTCAGCTACGGGAGTGGGAGTGATGAGTTTTGCCCTCATATTCGATGGGGCTGGTTTTGATTCCTCTGTGGAGACAGAGATCACCGGATCTCCCAACCTCCTCAATCGGAATTCACCGGGTGGAGTCCTCTGACGGGAGGGGAAAGGTCACGGGTTTTTCGTGGTAGTCACCTAAAGGATTAGCTTTGGACTCCCAATTCTTTCACGGGTTAATTTCCAACCGAACCCAGTTCGGGGAGCAAAGCCCGAGTCAAAAAAGCTGCTCCATTTTAGTATATTTTGATACGAATTAACAAATATTTTAGTTTATCGACTATCATATACCATGAGATGTTTGTTACAAGTTTGAGCCTAAAAAAATTTTAAGCCTAAGTGGTCAACTAATAATACTGTGCGTTTTGACATTATTACTCTATTCCCTGATTTTTTTACTTCTCCCCTTAACTCAGGCCTCCTGGGCAAAGCTCTGGGGAAGGAAATTGCCCATGTCCATTTAGTTAATCCCCGGGACTTCACTCAGGACAAACATCACCGGGTTGACGATGAACCCTTTGGGGGCGGTGTGGGTATGGTCTTAAAACCAGAACCGATTTATGCGGCGGTTGAGTCTTTACCCCAACTCCCTCGTCGGGAAGTGATTTTTTTAACTCCCCAAGGGGAACAAATGCACCAAGAGCTATTCCGAAATTTAGCGTTAAACTGTGATCAGATTGTTTTAATTTGCGGACATTATGAGGGCATTGATGAACGAATTATCCCCTTAGTAACCCGGGAAGTTTCGTTGGGAGATTTTGTTCTTACCGGGGGAGAAATTCCGGCAATGGCACTTTTAAATGGAGTTGTGCGATTATTACCTGGAACGGTTGGAAAGGAGGAATCTCTCAAAGCTGAAAGTTTTGAACAGGGATTACTCGATTATCCCCACTATACTCGACCTGCTGAATTTAGAGGAATGCCAGTTCCTGATGTTTTATTATCAGGACATCATGGCAAAATTGAGCAATGGCGAAAACAACAACAACTTCAGCGTACCCGTGAGCGCCGCCCGGATTTATGGCAAGATTGGATACAAGAACACCCGGAGGAACAGGTCTAGTCCCCCCGTATTTTCCCTGAGTTTGCCTTTCTAACCTATGAAACTGAAGCAGTCAACGTTTGGTTTTGATTCTAGCCTCTGGTCGCTAATCGTTAAGGGCTGAAGTTTATTCGTTTTTGATCCCTATGAATACTGATACCCCGGAAGAATTAATTCAAGCGATTGATTTGGCATTAGGTCAAGGGAATTTTAATCAAGCTAAAACCCTTTCTCATCAAGCCAGTCAAGATTATCCTAATCACGATAAAATTCAACGCTATGCTAGGATTTTGTCATCATCTAATGTGCCTTTTCAGCAACTCTCCCGCAACCCTGATACTCCTTTAAATCTCAATTGGGTAATTCGGCATCGTCAAGATTATCGAGGCAGATGGGTGGCTTTGGAAAAAGGTAATTTAATTGCGGATGCGGGTTTCCCTTGATGAATTATTTACTCAGGTGGGAAAGGAAAAAATGAAGGATTTATTTTATACCATTGTTTATTAAGTAGAGGCATACTTTTTCGGTCTGGGTTGGAAGCAGATATTGATTAAATAAATGGAGCATTTCCCCATGAGTTAAATTAGAAATGCTACTATTAATAGTATGGTTTCGGTTTATTGGTGAAAAAGGTTAAGTCTATCTTCTGGTAGAAGGTGAACCCTAATAAAGCCAGATACAGTATGTTTAGCCAATTAATAAAAAGTAAGGAGAAAATCATGGCTACGGAAAAACGTGGATTTGCTTCAATGGATCAAGAAAAGCAACGGGAAATTGCTAGTAAAGGCGGTAAAGCAGCCCATGAGTCGGGACGCGCTCATGAATTTACTTCCGAAGAAGCCCGAGAAGCCGGACGCAAGGGCGGTAAGGCGGTCAGCCAAAATCGCGAACACATGGCAGCCATTGGACGCAAAGGTGGCAAGAATAGCCATAAAAAAGATAAAGAAAATGAAAACAACACTGAGGAAAATCCCTAATCTTAGGGAAGAATGTTTTAGTAAACTTTCATAAAATCTGAGTCTTTTAACAAAAAACTGTTTTTGTTGGTGATCACTTGCACAAATAAGGTTAATCATGGGATGAACCTTGTTTGTGCAAGCTCAACTTTTATAACAGGTTTTTGGACTCAACCTAGTCGGTGATTTTCCGTTGGAGTTGGAAATGATCAGCCCTAACCTAAAATGGCAAAAAAATACTTGACGTTTTCGGATGGTTTGATTAGAATGGGCTCACCTAGTTACAGATTTGAGCGGAAAGTTGACTTCTGTCTCATGTGTCGGAATCAAAAATAAGCTGTTAAGCAGTTAAACTGTATATTCTAGCCATTGAGGACACTGGCACTGCAAGGGTTTGACAACGACCCCATATCCAATTCAGATAATTAACAGCTTATTCCTGATTCCGATACCTGAGACTTTAGCCAAACACAATCAAAACTCAGGGTTTTAATTCAATTCTTTAGACACTGGGCCGAAAGTGCTATTTTTGGAGTTTCTGTTTTGAACTCGGAAATGGCGAATAGGTCTTAATTCAGGCAAAAGGGTCTGAAGGGTTATAATTCAAAACTTTATTAGTCCTAGGTGTTTTATTAAAAATAACACTAGAAATCAATCATGAAACCTTGTATCGCAATTTATGGGGATTTTCAAAATGTTCGTAATTCTCCTGAAGAAATTGAAATTTTAAATCCCTGGTTTAATCAACATGGGAATATATTGCACAAAAAATCCTATGCTTACTGGCGACAAGAAAAGGAACTATTTGAACAAGCTATTTTTAAGGCGGGTTTCAAAACTATTAGTGTTTCATCAAGGGAAAAAAATGCAGTAGATAATGAGATTATTCAAGATTGTAAACATGATACAATGACAGACAAAAGCATTAAAATTGTAATTTTAATCACGGGAGATAAAGACTATTTACCTTTGGTTAAATATTTACAAAACCTGAAAATAAAAGTGATATTAATTCATGGCACTAATGTTAGCAAATCCTTGAAAAAAGCCGTGGATATAGCCTACAATATTAATGAATTAATTAACTATGTTAATCTTGATAAAGCAACTCCAGAAAAACTAGATTCTCCCGCTATGATTCCTTATGAAGAAGCTAAAAAATGTTTAATTGAATTGATCAAAACGGTTCAAGAAAAAGGAAAAAAAGCTACTCTTGCTGTGCTGGGTCGTTTAATCAAAAACCATCCTCGGCTTGCAGGATACAAAAAAGTCTCATCTATTGCTAAACCCGATGGAAAGATTTTTGCTAAATTCGGCAAATTTGTAGCGGCGGTAATTAAGGAAGGAATTATTCAAGATTGTAATGGAGAATTGATTTTAGTCTAGGTTGAGAAAAATTGCGATCGCCTGAATGCGATATGATTAAGCTGTTAAGCATTTAAACTGTATCTTTTAGCCAGAGACACTGGCAATATACAGGCATTACAATTTAACAATAACTAATTTAGATACTTAACAGCTTATGACCAAATTACCAGAGATCAAAAACGAACAATTGCGATTACAAGCATTAACCCATCGCTCCTATTTGAATGAACATCCCAACGCCGGAGAAGACAATGAAAGATTAGAATTTTTAGGGGATGCAGTCCTAGGATTTTTAGTGGGAGAATTGCTATTTAAAAAGCGCTATCCCGAAGACATGACTAAAATGAGTGAAGCCAATATGACCCGTTTACGGTCTGTGTTGGTTGATGAAAAACAACTAGCTAAATTTGCGGTACAATTTAATTTAGGGGAGTTATTACGGTTAGGAAAAGGCGCCGTTAGAGACGGTGGACGCACTAACCCCGCCTTGCTTAGTGATGCCTTTGAAGCCTATATTGGGGCCTATTATTTAGATACCAATATTGATGTCGTCCGAGATTTTATTCATCCGCTCTTTTCTGCTGTGGCCAATGAAATAGTCTTTCCCCAGTCGGAAACCACCCCTCAAACCTTAATTGATTGTAAAAACCGCTTTCAACAATGGGCGTTAGAAAAATCCGGTGAAAACCCGAAATATTATGTGATCGGAGAATCTGGGCCAGATCATGCTAAGGAATTTTGTATTGAAGTTCGGGTTAGGGATAAGGTCTATGGCTATGGAAAGGGGAAGCGGAAACAGGATGCGGAAAAAAAAGCCGCCGAAGTGGCGCTGCAAAAGTTAAGTCTATTGTAGTAAGTCCTTTAGGACTCTGGGCCCTGAAGGACTCTAAGCCCTGAAGGGCTTACTACATGAGGTTATTCTTCTTCTGAAACTGGCGTCGAGATCCTCATCATCATGGCTATCAACCTGGATGACAGAATTAGCTGAAACCACAGCACCACTATCTAAAGCCACTCTAACTTTTTGTTCAATTTCTTTCGCCAAGGTGGCATTTTCTTCTAAATAAATCAGGGTTTTATCCCGTCCCTGACCAATATTATCGCCGTTGTAACTATACCAAGCTCCTTTGCGTTTTAATACCCCGGTTTCTTCTGCTAAATCAATTAAACAGCCTAAAGTAGAAATACCTTTTCCGAAGATAATATCAAATTCTGCAATCCGAAAAGGAGGGGCAATTTTATTTTTAGCCACTTTAACTTTAGCCCTAATTCCGTATTCATCCGTTCCCCGTTTTAAGGTTTGAATTCGACGAATATCTAAACGTACAGAGGCATAGAATTTTAAGGCATTTCCTCCGGTTGTGGTTTCCGGGTTTCCATAGACAACACCAATTTTTTGACGCAATTGGTTGAGGAAAATCACGGTACAATTTGACTTACCAATATTTCCCGTAATTTTGCGTAACGCCTGACTCATTAACCGAGCTTGTAAACCCATGTGGGCGTCCCCCATATCCCCTTCAATTTCGGCCCTGGGAACTAAGGCGGCAACGGAGTCAACTACAATAATATCAACGGCCACAGACCGCACTAACTGATCCACAATTTCTAGGCCCATTTCTCCCGTATCCGGTTGAGAAACGAGTAAATTTTCCGTGTCCACCCCTAGAATGGCCGCATAGCTGGGATCTAGGGCGTGTTCTGCATCGACAAAGGCAGCTACTCCTCCGGCTTTTTGGACTTCGGCGATCGCGTGGAGGGCTAGGGTGGTTTTACCGGAACTTTCTGGCCCATAAATTTCAATTACCCGTCCCTTGGGTAAACCGCCCCCCAAGGCTAGGTCTAGGGTTAATGCACCACTGGGAATGGTTTCCACTTTCATCCGGGTGGAATCCCCTAACCGAACAATGGCCCCTTTGCCAAAGCTACGCTCAATTTGGCCTAAAACTTGGGTTAGAGCTTTTTTCTTTTCAGAACTAGAATTATCTTTAGTATCTTTAGCCATTCGCTGTAATTTTAAGTAACGGTTAATTTAAACATCCTAGCCACCCTAGCCGCCAGTCTGCATAATTGGTATGGTAGCAGTTATGCCGGGGTTCTGACTATTGTGGATCTCCCCGGATATCGACGAGCTTAACAATTTTTTGCAGTTTGTCCGCCCAAGCTCTGGGGAAATTTCTCCCCATTATACGAGAAATTGATGTTTTCGTCAATATAATAATAACAATTCTGTCATTTTTATATGTATTATCGCTATATTTTATTTTATAAACCTTATGATGTATTGAGTCAGTTTACCGATGATGATCCCACTACTGCTATGCGTAAAACTCTGAAGGATTTTATTTCTATTCCTTTAGTTTATTCCGTGGGAAGGTTAGATCGGGATAGTGAAGGATTGTTACTTTTAACTGATGATAATTTTGTGAAACATCGCTTAATTGATCCTAAATTTGCCCATCCTCGAACCTATTGGGTACAGGTGGAAAAAATACCTGATGAAACAGCATTACAACGGTTAACTCAGGGGGTACAATTATCAGATTATCGGACAAAACCCGCCCAGGTTAAACTGCTTTCTACTGAACCCAGTTTACCTCCCCGGGAGCCTCCCATTCGGTTTCGGAAAACCGTCCCGACGGCTTGGCTGGAATTAACCTTAACCGAAGGTCGTAACCGTCAAGTGCGGAAAATGACGGCATCGGTGGGGTTTCCGACGTTGCGTTTGGTGAGGGTGGCGATCGCCCATTTAAGATTAACAGGACTCGCGCCCGGTGAATGGCGAGATTTAACCGAGGTTGAATTGAAACAATTAAAACAAGTCTTAGGAAATTATTAATAATATTTCATCCTTCAATGTTTCCTACGCATCCGTATCCTGTAGAGACGTGCCATGGCGCGTCTCTACATGGAGTTTAGGGACATAAATTTCAGGATTTTATATAAAAATTCCCTAAAATTAAACCCTAATTATTAATTGGGTTTTCCCCCTCCAATTAAATATAAGAGTGCCATTCTTACGGCAATTCCACTGGTCACTTGTTGAGAAATTAAACTAAATTCTGGATCATCCATTAATTCAGAACTTAATTCTACTCCTCGATTTACTGGCCCGGGATGTAATATTTTTACATGAGGTTTACAGGCTTTTAACCGTTCGTGGGTCAGACCAAATAATTGATGATATTCGCGTAAACTGGGTAATAAATGGGCGGTCATCCGTTCTTTTTGTAAGCGCAAAGTCATCACAAAATCGGCATTTTCCAAAGCCTCGTCTAAATTCCAATGTAAAAATAATTTACCCGGGCGATTTTTGCCAAATTCAGCAAATAATTCTGGGAGTAAAGTTGGGGGGGCGGCTAAGTGTAATTCCGCTTGGGTGGCGGTTAAACTCCAAATATTAGAACGGGCGACCCGAGAATGTAAAATATCTCCGACGATCGCTATTTTTTTGCCATTTAGTTGTTCAATTTGCGGGTGATCCGGGTCAAGAATGCGGCAAATGGTGAATAAATCTAAGAGTGCTTGGGAGGGGTGTTCGTGTTGACCATCGCCCGCATTTAAAACCGCTACTTTTGCATTTAAACGATCTAATTCGGCGGCGATCGCAAAGGGAACTCCCGCCTCTTTATGGCGAATTACCATCATATCCGTCCCCATGGCTAAATAGGTTTTAGCGGTGTCGAGAATGGTTTCTCCTTTGCTGAGGGAGGAAGTCCCGGGGGCAAAATTTAGGGTATCGGCGGAGAGTCGTTTGGCGGCCAGTTTCAAAGCTGTTTCGAGTCCGGGTTGAGGGTTCAAAAAATAAATTAGCCACCACCTGACCTTGGAGGGCGGGGACTTTTTTGGTGCGGCGACCTAAGACTTCTCGAAAGCTAGTGGCGGTTTGTAAAATGGTATTATATTCCGTCGCCGTAAAATCAGCTAGGGATAAAATGTGGCGGCGAGTCCAGGGAGCAGTAGCCATTGTCAAATAATTAGCAATTATAGGATTTTGGAATCAAAATTTGAGGTTTAAAATCATCGGGACTTTGATCCAATATTTAATTATACTGGGTGATCGTTCAAAGCGGAATAGAAACCTCAAGGCTTGAACAACAAACTAACAGTTATTTTTAGAATACCCTTTGAACCATGAACAGTATCCAATCTTTTTTGACCGTTGGTATCCTCAGTGTTACTATTCTTAGCTTAAGTAGTTGTAGTACCCCTCCGGTAGAAACTGAAAGCTCACCGACACCTACAGCCACTATTTCCCCTCAACCGACCCCTGAACCTCAAAAACAAGCTATTTCTCCGGCTAAGACGGTTCCCTTGACCATTTATCAGGTGGATACTCAATGTTCTGAGTTAGTTCCTCGACAAATTACGGTTCCCAAAGAACAGGCTTTAGAAAGGGCGATCGCAGAGATTTTAGAACAACAAAGTAGTTCGGATTTTACCTTGAATTATCGCATAAAAGTGGAGCCAGAAAAACAGATTGTGACGATTGATTTTCGGGTTCCAACTAATGCAAATCGGACGTTTAATTCTTTATCTAGTTGTGAACAATTGGCTTTATTTGGCAGTTTACGCAAAACTATTACCAGTAATCCTAATTGGCAAATTAATCAGGTGATTTTTACCGAACAGGGAGAAGAAATTGCCTTGTGAAAGGGAACAGGGAATAGGGAATTACGAATTACGAATTACGAATTGGGGTATGTATTTTTATAGTGTTATTATCGGGAAAATAATGATCAATTTTTCTGTTTTTACAAATAATCATGTCTAATCTTTCCGAATGGACTCTATTACATACCCAACTCCATCGTACCCTACGCGCTCGGAATATTTTACCTCCATTTCAACGGTTATTAGTGGCGGTATCGGGGGGACAGGATTCTTTATGTTTAATTCGATTATTATTAGATTTACAACCCAAATGGCATTGGCAAATTGCCATGGTTAATTGTGATCATCGTTGGCGCTCTGATTCCCAAGCCAATACCGATTATATTGAACAATTAGCTGATAGTTGGCAAATTCCCTTTTATCGAGAAACCGCCGCTATTATTCCCGCTACGGAAGCCGCAGCTAGGGAATGGCGTTATCAGGTTTTAACTGAAATTGCTCAAAGTAATAATTATCCCTATATTGTCACAGGTCATACCAAAAGCGATCGGGCTGAAACTCTACTTTATAACTTAATTCGAGGCAGTGGTGCTGATGGTTTACAAGCCTTAACTTGGCAACGTCCTCTTAATTCAATCTCAACAAATGCGATAATTTTAGTTCGTCCTTTATTAGAAATTACTAGGGAACAAACGGGGCAGTTTTGTCAAGAAAAAGCCTTAAAAATTTGGCTAGATAGTACCAATAATGATTTACACTATGCTCGAAACCGTATTCGTCAAGAACTTTTACCCTATTTACAAACCCATTTTAACCCCCAAGTCGAATCCCATCTAGCCCAAACCGCAGAATTATTGCGATCGGAAGTTAACTATTTAGAAGAACTCACAGAAACCCTATTTCAACAGGTAGTATTTTGGGAAAATAGCAGTCAAGACCGATTAAAAATAAATCGTTTAGCCCTGCGTCAAACCCATGAAGCCCTACAACGCCGAGTTAGTCGAAAAGTCTTACAAAAAGTTATGCAAAAATCTGCTAATTTTGAACAAATTGAAAAATTAACCGCCTTAATTATTGCTCCAAATCGTACCCAAACTGACCCTTTTCCTGGGGGTGCGATCGCCATTGTTGACGGGGAGTGGATCGTCTTTCATCTTGCCAATTAATTGATAGAATTACCGAACACTTGATCTACCCAATTTTCTAGGTAAAAATGGGATAGGAGTTGAATCTTATTCTCTCGATAACTTCTAATACAATTGTTAAGAAACCCTATCCTTTGAGAAATTCAACCCTACAATGCACAATAGCACTATAAAAAGGAGCCTTCCTATGGCCTATGTATGCGAGCTAGGGACAGGTCAAAGCGTTTATTTAGAAAATCAGGGCGCACAAACTGTTGTCACCCTCATTAGCAGTGGCCCTGGACAACAGCAACAAGCAAGCAGCAGTTTTACAACCGGAGTTTGGACTTCGCCCCCCCAGGTGTTCCGAACTCCCCATGGTCTGGTGCTCAAAGTCATATCCGAACTAGGGGAAAGAAGCCTACAAATTCAGGGGACTAGCGTTAGTGTTCTGGGTGAAATGCCCTCGGTGATGGACTCTCAACAACTCACGGTTCAGGAGGTCACGAGTACACCCGTTTCTCCACTGAAACCGATGGAAACCGATGAAAATGGAACCCATGAAACCCATGAACCTAAAAATGGGGGATATGCAGATGAACATGAACCCGATGTCTATGCGAATGGGGAATATGGAACTACGAATGGGGTCGGGTGCACCGGAGGCGAGTCCTAAGTCCTTTTGTAGTCAATGTGGGACATCGGTAAAACCGGAAGACCGATTTTGTTCTAATTGTGGCCATCAATTGTAGGGAAATGTAGAGACGTGCCACGGCGCGTCTTTATTCGTGATCAGTTAACATTTTATCTCTGAAAAAATGTCTATTAAAGTCAATCTTAACCACCAGATTTCCTATCAGTTTGAACGTCCGGTTATTCTTGGCCCCCAGACCATCGGATTGCGTCCCGCTCCCCATTGTCAGACACCAATATTAAGTTATTCTCTAAATATTTCCCCCTCCGAATATCAACTGACCTGGTTACAGGATCATTATGGCAATTTTTGGGCTAAGGTTAACTTTCCCCAAACCACCGATTATTTTAAAATTGAAGTAGATTTAATTGTCCAAATTCAACCGATTAATCCCTTTAATTTTTTAATTGAAAGCCACGCTACCAACTATCCTTTTGAATATGAACCGCGTCTAGTAAAAGAACTCAGTCCATTTTTAGAAATTACAGAATCGGGAGAATTACTAAAAAATTGGGTAGAACTTCATCGTCAACAGGATGTTTATACCTCTAATTTTTTACTCGATTTAAGCCAAAAACTATCCCAAGATATCCAATATCAAATTAGGTTAGAACCCGGTATCCAAACCTGTGAAGAAACCCTGAATAAAAAAATCGGTTCCTGTCGAGATACGGGATGGTTATTAGTTCAAATTTTACGCCATTATGGATTAGCGGCTCGATTTGTTTCTGGATATTTAATCCAACTTAGTAATGATATTCCGCCCTTAGATGGGTTGCCAGGGCCAGTTTATGATAATGCTGATTTACACGCCTGGGCTGAGGTTTATATTCCGGGTGCAGGTTGGATAGGACTTGACCCCACCTCGGGTTTAATTATCGCAGAAGGTCATATTCCTTTAGTTTGCGTGGCTGACCCCCAGGATGCCGGGCCAGTCCAGGGAACTTTTGAACCCTGCGAGTCAAAACTAGACTTTTCGATAACGGTTTCTCGCTATCACGAAATCCCTAGAGTTACTAAACCTTATACGAAAGAACAATGGCAAAAAATTAATAATTTAGGCGAAATAGTTGAAGACAAATTACAAGGTTTAAATGTGGGTTTAACCATGGGAGGAGAACCAACATTTGTTTCGATTGATGATTTTGAATCTCCCCAATGGCGGATTGCAGCATTAGGAGAAGAAAAACGCAAAATTGCTGAACAACTACTCACCCGTTTAGAGGATAAATTTGCTCAAAAAGGTGGGTTAATTCATTATGGATTAGGAAAATCCTATCCCGGTGAAGCCTCGCCCCGTTGGGCTTTAGGGTGTTATTGGAGAACAGATGGAATCCCTTTATGGCATAACCGAGAACTCTATGCCCAGGGGGATAAAGATTATAATTATACCTCAAAAAATGCCCAGATTTTTATTGAATCCTTAGTGAGAAATTTAGGAGTTAAATCTGATTGTATTATTTCAGTTTACGAACCAAATTCTAATATTATAGCTGGATATACATTACCAATTTTAGCAGTTAAAAAAGCAGAAAATATCCATTGGATTAGCTGTCAATGGCAACTTTCCACCCCCAACAAAATAGAGCTTTTAACAGGTAATTTACCTATAGGATTTCGTCTACCTTTAAGTTCTTTAAATTGGCAAGATAATCAACTTCAACATGAAGCAATTATTCCCTTAACTCATCCGCCAATTATTCCTAATTTTGAACCCTTAGAATCTCCAATTAATTCGATTCGAGTGGCTTTAAGTGTGGAAGTTAGACAGGGAAAAATTCACGTTTTCTTACCTCCTATTTCCTCCCCTCGGAGTTTTGTAGATTTAATTACGGCCATTGAAAATACCACCGCCCAACTTAAATATTCAGTCCTAATAGAAGGATATACACCCCCGGCTAATACCGGAATTATCGGGTTTCAAATTACTCCAGACCCGGGAGTTATTGAGGTTAATATTCATCCCGCCTCTAACTGGCAAGAATTAGTAGAAATTACCACTATTTTATATGAAGAAGCCAGATTATCCCGTTTAGGAACGGAAAAATATCTATTAGATGGACGACGAATTCCCACCGGGGGAGGTGCCCATGTTACGATAGGCGGAAAAACCGTTTATGATAGTCCGTTATTGCGTCGTCCCGATTTATTAAAAAGTTTAATTACCTATTGGCAAAATCACCCCAGTTTATCCTTTTTATTCTGTGATTTATTTGTGGGGCCAACCAGTCAAGCTCCCCGGGTAGATGAAGCTAGACATGAAAGTTTATATGAGTTAGAAATTGCCTTTCAACAGTTACAACCCGAGGCTAATATCCCACCTGAATTAGTAGATAGATTATTAAGAAATTTATTAGTTGATATTACCGGAAATACCCATCGTTCAGCTTTTTGTATTGATAAGTTGTATCCAATTGAGAACCCCAAAAATCAATTGGGGCTACTAGAATTTCGGGCTTTTGCCATGCCTCCCCATCCCCAGATGAACCTATTACAAATGTTATTAATTCGGGCATTAGTAGCCTGGTTTTGGGAAAAACCCTACAACCATTCGTTAATTCGTTGGGGAACTAATTTACATGATCGGTTTATGTTACCCCATTATTTAGGAGAGGATTTAAAAACAATTATTCGGGACTTAAAAACCGTTGGTTATGAATTTCAATTTGATTGGTTTGCTCCTTTTATTGAATTTCGGTTTCCCCGTTATGGAGAAATTACAAAAGAGGGGGTAGAATTAGAACTACGTCATGGAATTGAACCTTGGCACGTTTTAGGAGAAGAAACGGTGTCAGGAGGCACAGCGCGTTATGTAGATTCCTCCATGGAAAGGGTGCAAATTCTATTAAGAAATGCCCTGGGAAATTCTGCCAATATTGATAGTTATTCGGCTCGATATATTGTTACCTGTCAGGGTCGTCCTATTCCTTTAAAATCCACTGGCAATCCAGGAGAATATGTTGGTGCGGTTAGGTTTCGGGCGCGACGGTATACCTCTTTATTACATCCCTCTATTGATCCCCATGATCCTTTAATTTTTGATATTATTGATACTTGGTCAGACCGATCTATCGGGGGTTGTACTTATTTTGTCAGTCCGCCCAACGGCAAAATCTATCAACAATTTCCGATTAATTATCGAGAAGCAGAAGGTCGAGTGTTAGAAACGATTTGTCGCCATGGGTCACACATCTGGATTAATCAAACTTCCACCTTTACACTTAAATCCCGAATATCCTTTAACCTTAGATTTACGCCAAATTCCCTATCCAACTAACCCACATAGTTAAAATAACTCCCCGATAAGCGTAGGTTTTTCACGCCTGAGACAACGCCAATTAACTCATCCTGAGCATCTTTGGTGTGTCGGAAAATGTCTGTGTCCGAAGCATGGAAAGGAGATACTCCTAAAACATAATCATTAGAATTGCCAAACAATTGAATCGTGTCCTGATGTTTATGAAAATCTTTAATCAGTGCATAATCCTTGACTACAGGGGACAATAAATCCCCATCATCGTAATACACCTGATTTTTGCCCAGGATGAAAGAATCTTTCCGGTGTTCCCTAGTGCGTAGCGCTATATCAGTCTGAAGGAAGATTCTTTTTTCTGTGTTTGCTATTAATATTTGTACAGATAACTAAGCCAACTGCAAAGAATCATTATAGTTCAATTCAGTTTATTTAGCTGTAATCAAGCCAATACGGAGCATATCATGAGTTTAGAAAATCGCGTTAAAGCAACCGCAAAAAATATTGAAGGTAAAATTCAAGAAGCCGTGGGAGATGTGACTGGAGATCCCCAAACTCAAGCAGAAGGAAAAGCCAAGCAAGCCGAAGCACAAGTCCGTCATAGCGTTGAAGATGTCAAGGATAAAGCCAAAGATATCATTGACTAATTAGTGATCAGTTATCGGTCATCAGTTACCAGTTATCAGTGAAGAAGTTATCAGTCTGTTAAATATTACACTGACTACAGATTACTGAATTGAATATTTCAATGCCAATATTTTAAGGGCAATTATAGTATTATTATTTGTGAGACTGGCTCGGTTTATCCCTAGTCAGATTTTTCTATATTATGAAATATAAAATTTAAAATCAATGGAAGATCCCCAAAAGACTCGTGTTATTCCCGTGGGAATTATGGCAGGAATTGCCGCCTGCTTAATTGCTGTGGGCGCGGGGTTAAGCTGGTGGACATTAAGCTCCCGTTCTCCTAAAGAACCCGTTGTTTCCTCCCCAACCCCCACCTTACCACTGCCCAACCCCTCCCCATCGGCAACCGTTGAGAAAACCCTAGGAATTTATTGGGTAGAGGATAAAAACGGTCAGTTTGCGATTATTTCCCAACCCGTACAAATTCAGGCCCAAAATGACCAAACGGTATTTTTAAGTATTGCCTTGGATAGATTATTAGCCGGGGTTTCCGCCCCGAAACCAATTTAGTGAAATTCCTAAAGGAACAAAACTTCTCAACTTAACCACCAACAACGATAACGTTTATGTGGACTTATCCCCGGAATTCACCCAGGGCGGGGGGAGTGCATCCATGACCGGACGCTTAGGGCAAATCGTTTATACTTCCACGACCCTTAACCCCAATAGCAAAGTTTGGCTGTCCGTTGGAGGGAAACCTTTAACGGTATTGGGGGGAGAAGGCCTAGAAGTTCCGCAACCGATCACCCGTTCAACCTTTGATCGGGAATTTCAGTTTTAAGGAGACTGGAGAACACCTGGGTTGATTTTTGATCTCGGTGGCTATGGCTGGCCATGGGATTTGGTAATTTAATCCGGTTTGATTTTAATTAATGGCTGGCCATATTCAACGGAGGAACCATTCTGAATTAAAATTTCCATTACTTGGCCAGAAAATTCGGCCTCAATTTCATTCATCAACTTCATGGCTTCAATAATGCAAACGCTCTGACCCGTAGAAATGCGATCGCCAATTTCCACAAACGGCGGTTCATCCGGCGCAGGAGAACGATAGAAAGTTCCCACCATCGGGGAAGTGATTTCGACCCACTTTGACTCCGCCGAAAGGGGTGGATGAGTAGCCACCGAGGGCGTTGCTGGGGTAGCTGTAGTGAGAGCTTCCCCCACCGGAGGGGTGACCGCAGTAGGTATCACCGGAGACGACACCAACTGTGAACTAACCCCCGCACCTGTTGACAGCGTTTCAACCGGGGGCAAAGCCTGAGATCCGGGTGAATTTTCTTTCCGAACGGTCAGTTCAAAATCTGCGCTTTTGAGCGTTAGCTCTGAAATGTTGGTTTTATCGAGATCAGCCAGCAGTTCACGAAGCTGGTTCAAATCTAGTTGCACAGTTGGTATGTCTCCCCTAAATTTGCAGTCTATTTTGATTCAGTCCGTTGGGTATGTGTTTGACCCATCGCCCAACAGTCCAAACCGCTTAAATACGAAATCATAGTTCGGCGAGTTTTCACTCTCGACCTTGGTAGCTATCGGTGCGGGTATCAATCCGAATCCGTTCCCCCTTAGTAATAAATAGGGGAACCATCACTTGAGCACCTGTTTCCACAATAGCGGGTTTTGTACCCCCCGTGGCGGTATCTCCTTTGACTCCGGGATCGGTTTCCACCACTGCTAAGGTGACGGAGTTCGGGAGTTCTACTTCCAGAAACCTGCTCTCCCCAACGAACCACGTTAACGGTCATACCATCTTTAAGATATTTAACCCGATCGCCAATTTCAGATTCCTTCAAACGGGCTTCTTCATAGGTTTCCATATCCATGAAAACGAAGTCTTCCCCATCTTTGTAGGTATGTTGCATTTCACTTTTTTCCAGGGTCGCTTGAGGAACAGTCTCTCCCGCCCTGAAAGTGCGCTCTACCACACTGCCCGTCTGTGAGTTTTTGAGCTTTGTCCGCACAAAAGCAGAACCTTTTCCGGGCTTAACGTGCAGAAATTCTATTACACGCCAGACTGAACCATCTAATACAATCGTGACACCTGTGCGAAAGTCGTTACTGGAAATCATGCAAGCTAATACCTGGGCAGAATAATCGGCATCCTATTTTACCCCGGAATGGTGAACAGAGGATTAATTTTTTTCCCGTGCCAACGGCCTAAATAGTGGCAAGATCAGTATAGAGAACAAAAGTTAAGATTTATGTTGCATTTGTCCAATTCCATGAGAAACACCTATAAACATTGGTTGAGAACGGGTTTAGTGGCTGTGCTGCTATTTACCCTATCGGTGGGTCTGAGTGCCGCCTGGTGGGAGGGTGACAGTTCCCCAAAACGGGAAAGTATCCTACCCCAAGGAAACGCTATCACCGACGGTCAAGCCCTATTACGCTATGCTCTGCCCATTGATAACGAAGCGGCGAGAAAAATTCAAGCGAGTTTAGAAGGCATTAAGTCCCAACTGCGGGGAAAACGCTGGAGTAATATTAATGGCAATATCACCACCGCTTCTCGGATTTTAGCCACCAAAGAGGCGGAATTATTGGCCAATATTCCCGAAGAACACCAGCCCCAAGCCCAGGGTTTAGTTGAACAAATTAAACAGGATATTGATAGTTTGCGGGCGGCGGTGGAAGTCAAAGATCCGCAAACCCTGTTATTAACCCAGGGTAAAATATTAGATAACATTGGCACGTTAGAAGAATTAATGGTTAAGGAATTTCCCTTTGAGGTTCCAGCAGAATATTCTAATTTGCCTCAATTAAAAGGTCGGGCTACCATTGAAATCAAAACTAATAAGGGCGATTTAACAGTGGTGGTGGATGGTTATAGCGCCCCGGTGACGGCGGGTAATTTTGTCGATTTGGTGCAACGGGGATTTTATGATGGCTTAAAATTCATTCGTTCAGAAGAATCCTATGCCCTACAAGTCGGAGATCCTGAAGGCGCGGACGATGGTTTTATTGATCCTAAAACTGGAAAATATCGGGGTATTCCCTTAGAAATTTTAGCCCAGGGGGATCAGGAACCTATTTATAACACCACCTTTGAAGAAATTGGTCGTTATCAAGATCATCCGGTCTTACCCTTTTCTGCCTTTGGAACTTTAGCCTTAGCCCGTCCAGAAGCCATTCCTGATGGTGGTTCTTCTCAAGTTTTCTTCTTCCTATTTGAACCGGAATTAACTCCGGCTGGACTTAATTTATTAGATGGTCGTTATGCCGTCTTTGGCTATGTCACCCAAGGAAAAGAAGTGTTAGAAGAACTTAGAAAAGGAGATGTGATTGAATCGGCAAAAGTGATTCGAGGGGCTGAAAATCTTGTGCAACCCTCTTAATTTAGGGTAAATTATTAACAATTAACAGAACCCATAAACTGTTAATTGTTAATCTCGTCTTTTGTTTAATTTATCTATATATTAATTATGGCCATCCTAGAGTTAATTTCCGTTGCTGGTTTGGGTGTATTAGTAACTTTATTGATTGTTAATTTAGGAAATAGTCGAGAACAACAACGTCAATTAGATTCGGCATTTTATCGATTAGTTGCAGCCCAAGGAGGTAAGGTATCCCTAATTCAACTATCAGCTTTAGCCGGAGTTAGCCCCGAATTCGCCCAAAAATATTTAGATCATCAAGTTCAAGTTTTTGCCGCATTCCCCGAAATTGATGACGAAGGAAACACCTTTTATCAGTTTCCCTAAATTACGTTTACCCCCTCGTTTGGAACGGGAATGGTAGGGGGCAGGGGGAGCAGGGGGAGTAGGGGGAGTAGGGGGAGTAGGGGGAGTAGGGGGAGCAGGGGGAGCAGGGGAGGCAGGGGAGGCAGGGGGAGTAGGGGGAGTAGGGGGAGTAGGGGGAGCAGGGAGGCAGGGGGAGCAGGGGAGCAGGGGAGGCAGGGGAGGTAAACTCTTGTTATTACCCATTACCCATTACCCATTCGTAATTCGTAATTCGTAATTCGTAATTACCCATTACCTATTCGTAATTCCTAATTGCATTATTTAACATTTGATCATCATTTTCCAGGGTTTCTTTAAAAATACTGTGATCAAACTGATGATGTTACAATTTTAATCAAGATTTTTAGATAAAGCTCTCTCATCCTTGACCATTATACCCTTTATACCCTTTACGAACGGGTATATTTTAATTATAAGTATTGATTTTGATCCCGGTGTGAGTGAAATCACTGAAAGTGTATAGAGAATTGTGATAGAAGTCAATCAAATCTTGGTAATTTCTGAATATTTCTGAGGTTTTATGAGGTTTTAATGAGAGAATTTAGGATAAAGTATCAACTTAGCCCGGGAGGATTTTATCGGTCGGTAAAAATTTGGCAAAACTAATGAGCTTTTCTGGTTTTCATTCGGTTCAAATTGAATCAAAATATAAGTAAATCCATTCTGATCCCCTGTATCCTTAACTCCAACCCTCTATATGTGCCACCTAACTCAAACTCTGATCATTGGCTGTATTTATCGTTTATACACGGGTTACCATCAAATTTACGGTCAGCAACAACTTGGTTATGCTGACTTGATGGTCGAGGTGGCTAATTTTGCTTTGGATCGAATTTCAAAAAGTAATGCACCATACCACAATGTTGAACATACAATTTTAGTAGCTTTAACTGGACAAGCAATTTTGCGAGGAAAATATCTCAGCGAAAAAAATGTTTCTCCCCAAGAATGGCTACAGACAATTATTGCTTTACTCTGCCATGATATTGGCTATGTTAAAGGCATTTGTCGTCAAGATAGAATCGAAGACAGAATCTATGCTACGGGAAAAAATGGCGCAGCAATTCAACTTCTACCGGAAACAACCGATGCCAGTTTAACTCCTTATCATGTTGATCGAGGAAAACAGTTTATCCAAGAATATTTTGAGCATAATCCCTTAGTTGATATTAACACAATTCAACACTATGTTGAGTTAACTCGTTTTCCTGTTCCTAATGATGAAGAACATCGAGATACCAGCGATTATCCTGGTTTAATTCGGGCGGCGGATTTAATTGGTCAGTTAGCTGACCCAAAGTATCTTCATAAAATGCCCGATTTATTTCAAGAATTTGAAGAAACCGGATCAAATCGACAGTTTGGCTATCACCATCCCGATCATATTAGACAGGCTTATCCCAATTTCTTTAAAAATGTTATAACCCAATATATTCAAACCGGGTTGCATTATTTAACCTTTACTATCGAGGGAAATGAAATGATCAATCACCTGTATCAAAATGTTGAATTTGCCAAAAGTTATCCCGAAGATAAACTGATTAACTATTGCCCTATTCCCCATCAAAATTCTTCAATTGTTTAAAGTAGATATTACACTGTAAATAGACTACTAAACCCTATCAATCTATCAGCTATTCAATAGAATCCATCGACTCGGAAAATCTATGTTAAAATCATCTATAGCATTGCGTATAGGATTGGGGACGGGATTATTTTTTACCCTCTGTTTTCTCGCTGTGGGAGATTCTTTAGTGACCAGTTTAGAGTTAGGAATTATATCGGGATGGTCTGTAGGCTGTTTGGTCAAATGGTGGCAAATGGATCAAAAATCAGAATCAACGGAGACTTTTGAAATTGAAGATATTACCGATAATCTTTCCGATATTCTAACCAAATCCAAGCTATTACCACGCCAATCTACATCAAATCCCCGTCCCACCCAGGCTACAACCCTTTTGGGTTGGATTTTTAAACGGAATAAAAATTAATACAGTCAATAAAGATGCAGAATATTTAATATAAAAATCTACAATGTTTCTATTTTTATCTAAACTTTTACCTTTATTTATTTACCCCTTGGGGTTGAGTTGCTTATTAATGTTTGTGGCTCTATTTACCCTGTGGAAATATCCCCGATGGACAGGAGCCGTGATCGGTTGTGCCCTGGTAATTTTATTATTAGGAAGTAGTCGAGGAGTTGCTCAATTATTAGTCGGATATCTTGAATCCCAAAATGTTCCTAAAACCGAACTTCCTAATGCCGCGGCGATTGTTGTTTTAGGCGGTGGGACTAAACCAGCCTTACCCCCGCGTCCTTGGGTAGATGTCTCGGAAGCGGGCGATCGCATTTTATATGGAGCCCTATTACATCGTCAGAAAAAAGCCCCTTGGTTAATTTTAAGTGGGGGGAGAATTAATTGGCAAGGAGGGGGCGATCCCGAATCTCAAGATATGGCTAAAATTGCTGAATCTATGGGTGTTTCCCCCTCGGCAATTTTACAAGATCCAACTTCATTAAATACCTATGAAAATGCGGTGAATGTGGGAAATATTTTAAAAGAAAATAATATTCAAGGGCCGATTTTATTGGTAACTTCTGCTTTACATACTCCCCGATCGCTATTGATTTTTAAACGTCTAGGAATGGAAGTAATTCCAGCACCCACGGATTTTTTAATGATTCCTTCTGAAATTAATCAGGCTCAAAAAACTTGGCAAGGTGTCCTACTCGGTTGGATACCCGATACTCTATCTTTGCATCAAACAACTCAAGCCTTAAAAGAATATATTGGGTTAGGAGTTTATCGGTTACGGGGTTGGTTGTAGGGAATTACGAATTACGAATTACGAATTACGAATAGGGAATGGGTAATAAATCAATTCTTACACTGATGACTGATTCCTGATGACTGATTCCTGTGTTAAGGTGAAAGCATTCCTTAATTGAGGATTGTGTGATCATGCCGTTTGAATGGGAACAGACAGTTAAACAACCCGGTCAAGCTGTGGTGGAAGCTCTGCAAGTCCATCAACTAACTCGAGAGTTTCACCAAGAAATTGAATATCGGGATGAATTTGCACAATATTGTTCCTGGTATTATCAAACCGCCGCACGCCACCGTCAAGAAACTGGAAACAATGCGAAGGGACATTAATATTCTCGGTTGGTTTTTGGGCAGAAAATAGGAGACTGGGAGAAATTATTGATCAAAATTCTCCCGTCTCCCATATTCTCAAACTATTGTATCAATTCTAACTCATCTTCTCGGAAATGGGCCTTGAATTTGTTGCCAAAATCCACAACAATAGGCAAATTCGGGCTAAGGGGTCTTCCCCGCCAATCGGTAATCACAGACACAACATCCCCTTCCAATCCCTTAGTATCAAATTCCTGATTCCGATGTTCAGGATGAACATAAACGACAACAGATGTTTTAACAGAAACGCGATCGCCAGCCTTCATAAATTTTAACCTAGTATTTCTTCTCTAACTCCCCGGTAATAGCACCTGTAAGTGTCACTGGCACTCTTATCAGACAGTCTTTCCATATTTGCACAAAATCGCCACAAAACTTGCAGTAGCACAGAAAAATTTTGTTCTGGATTTAGCCGGAGAATCTGATCTTGACCATGAAGAAGAAGAAACACGCCCCTCAAATCCAATCTTCTTGATCATTTTTTTTGCCTCGATAAATTTGACCTGTGGTGTGAATTTGGCGAGTTTTTTCAAATAAAGTTTCGTCGGTATATCCCCAGGTTTGTAAGATTGTTTCCAGATCGCTTTGAATATCCTTTGCACCCGGAAAACCTCGATAGCGAATTTTTAAACGGGCTAATTCCACCAGATTATAGTCCGTTGCTTCTTGCTCTAAAAGACTCAGAACAATCTTTCGATCAGTATTGTATTGAGGATGTTTCTGTTCTTGAGTTGTCATAACTAGCGATCGCTTGCCCGATTCTTGATCACAAAATTTATCACCTTCATTCTAACACTATTACAGAACTCAAAAGCCATCGAGGGAAAGTTTCTCTTTTTTACCGGATCAATTTGATTCAACTTGTATTAGAGAATGGACACTCTAATGCGGACAACTCTTATGCGAATCTACAGCACTATTTTATTATCGACTTTGTTAGTATCTACCCTGACTCGTCATCTTCTTAATCCGATTAACGTTAATTTATCTTCAACAAATGAAGTGGTCGCTTTTATCGCAACTCAAACCAGTTCAGAATTTGATACACAAGGCGTTCCTCATCGGGGAAGTGGACGTTAATGATCATAATTAAAAAATCGAGGAGTGAGTTGAGAAACAATAGAATCATATCTATATATTTCTTGGAATTTGAAACTCACTCCATTTTTTTAACATTTGATAAGGGGATGATCAATCAGGATTTGATTGATGCTCCGGATCAGTAATTAAAGCATTGGTATTCAACGGTAGTAGTTTCAATAATCTGAGAAAAATGTCTGACTTTATCACCATCTTAATAATCGGTACTATTGTGAGTTTGCCTCATGGTTTTGACCATCAAACTCAAAGTCTACAACCGCGTGATCCAGAACAAATTCAGTTTTTCGAGTCCAGAGAATTTCTTGTGTCTCTGAAACCCCGATCAAATAAAAACCAACCATCGCAGTCACGAAGATCAAGATACCGAAGATATTTCTCCCAAACGCGGTGATGGACGACGGGATAGCTGATCGGCAATTCTAATAAATTAATCGGCTGACCGTTTTTGTGTTATTCCACAGATTCCCCTCCAACAACGACATTGCGGATGCGTAAACTCGGGCCACCACAGCCTACAGGTAAGCCATTTTGTCCTCCTTTTCCACAACCCCCCGATTCATCCCAATAAAAGTCATCACCAATAGCCTCAATATCTGCCAGGGTAGTAAACACATTCCCCGATAACGTCACATCCCGAACCGGTTCTTCTAATTTTCCCTTTCTAATCATCCACGCTTCCCCGGCACTGAATGTAAACATTTCGCCATTGGTCATTCCTCCCAACCAATTACGAGCATAAACTCCTTCTTTCACATCACTGAATAAGTCCCCAACCGGAGTATCACCCCGTTCGATCCAGGTATTTGTCATTCTAACCAAGGGGGGAAAATGATAATTCAAACAACGGGAATTTCCGGTGGGGACTTCTCCTAATTTACCTGCGGTTTCACGGGAATGAAGGCGACCAACTAAAGCCCCATCTTTGATTAGTTGGGTGGTGGTCGCTGGAGTTCCTTCGTCATCGTACTGATAGCTTCCCCGATGTCCCGCCGGAGCAGCACCATCAAAGATTTGGAGATTTTTCGGGCCAAATTGACGCCCCAAGGTCATAACTTCTAATAAATCAGGATTTTCGTAGGCCATATCCGCCTCCGACAAATGACCAAAGGCTTCATGGACGAATAAGCCCGACAAAATGGGGTCAATAACAACGGTATAAACATTCCCTTTAACTGGGGGAAGGGCTAGGGAATTCACCGCCCGCCCCGCCGCACTGCGAACCTGCTCATCGAGATTTGTCAGGTCTTCATAGGCCTTGCGGGAACCTGTGGTTTCCCGTCCGGTTTGTACGGTTTCCCCATTTCTGGCGGTGGCGGCAAAGCGCATTTCCATATCGACCCAAGATTGTTCTAACAGAGTCCCTTCGGAGGTGATCAGAATTATTCTTTGGGTGCTGTCGTTGTAGCGGACAGAAATGGTGGCAATACAGGGGTCAACACTACGCAGAATTTGGCCGTAGCGATCGCATAATTCTTTTTTTTCTGCCAAGGAAATTTGACGGGGATCGGTTTCCCGTTAAGGGTAGGTTACAGCTATCTTGAATAATGGGAATTGGGGCGAGAATGGTTTCTTCCGTACCAATCAGTTTGGCGGCGGTGATGGCCTCACCAATGCGATCTTCTAGGGTTGAGAGGCGATTAAAACTAGAAAAACCCCATCCGCCTCGATAGCAAGCCCGAACCTGACCGCCGATGGAAAGTCCTTCACTCAAGGTTTCAATTCGATCTCCCCGTAATAATATATCTGTTTCTTCGGCTTCTTCCAGACGAATAGCTAAATAATCTACTTGGGACTGGTAACGCCCCATTAAATCGGCTAACAGATTCTTCACATCGGCAAGCAAACTAGGCATAATGTTCAGTGGGGAATAGGGAATAGGGAATAGGGAACAGGGAACAGGGAACAGGGAATAGGGAATAGGGAACAGGGAACAGGGAACAGGGAACAGGGAACAGGGAACAGGGAACAGGGAACAGGGAACACCGGATCTGGCTGCGTCGTGAGCCTGTCGAACGAGAACAGGGAATAGGGAATAGGGAATAGGGAATAGGGAATAGGCTACGTCGTGAGCCAGTCGAACGAGAATAGGGAACACCGAGTAATAGTTCTGGTTGTTTCATATCAGCACCAAAATATTATAACCTTGGCGCGGGTTGCTGTATTCGGATATTGAGCATCGGGGTTAAGGGGAATCTCGACGCTGGATAAATTCAAACCCGCCATCCTTATTTAACTGTATAATATTTCCTCTCCAGTTAATTTTTCGAGGGAGAAACAGGGTGACAATAATATGAATTGGCAGTAAAATTTGAACTAAAATTAATATAATAATATGGGTTTTTGGTGTAGCATTTCTCAGATAGTTTTGATTAAAGTTATTTAATATGGCATAATTCAAACCAAGGTAAATAACCGCATAAATTAAGGTATTAATAGAAGGAAATAATAGACCGTAGATAGAAACAATTAACGGGAACATTGTGGGGATAAATGCTGTTAAATAAAAGACAATTAGTTCGGGAAAATCGGAGAATTTTAAAATAGAGGCTTGGGGAAAGATAAACCAGCGTGTGATTAGGTTAAAATAGTGGGTGGAGTCTTGAATTTGGGTACTAATTCCATGACAAACGGGGGTTTGGGCGAGTTGATAACCCCGTTGGCGAAAATGTTGAGCGATCGCATAATCATCGACAATAAATTTATCTAAAGCGGCAAAACCATCAACCTTTTCTAATACTTCTTTTTTGATCACAAAAAACATTCCATTAATGGTAAATGGATTAATTAGATAGGTATAGGGAATATAGGTAAGTAGGTTATTGCCATTAACCACACTGGAAACTAAGGTTGACCAAAAATTAGAAAAGTTGACATAATAGGGTAAACCAAAGGCTACGCCAATCTCGGGTTTTTCTAAATAGGGTAGACATTGATCAAAGGCTTGATTAGGTAACATGGTATCATCGTCCAACACCGCAATAATATTACCCGTTGCTTGTTTTACTCCTTCAATCAGTTTAAACATTTTCGGACTAATTTGATTCGGGGATGGGGGTAAAGAGATTAATTTAATCTGGACATCTGGATAGGTTTCTATCAGTTGACGACATCCAATTTGTGCCGGGGTATCATTCTGATCAATTAACCAAATAAATTCTAGTTGATGGGAGGTTTTTAGGGCTAAATTGTGGCCCAGACAGTCCCATAATGTCGGATCACCGCTTAAGATTGGTTGTAGGATAGAAATTTGATGGGATGACACTGGAGGAATAGATTCAGATGACCGTTGGGCTGTTTGGAAGAAATGTTGAATTAAAACCCATTTTATTGCCCTTTCTAATATAATTATTATCCCTAAAACTAGGATTAAAATATTCATAATTTCTCCTGATCAATTAATGATTTAATATTCTAAAACCATTCCCCCCAGGGAGAATCCGGCGGAAGTTCCTAATAGAAGAATGCGATCGCCTCGGTGAATTCTACCTTGTTGGATAGCTTCGTGGAGGGTCATCGGAATGGAGGCGGCGATTGTGTTTCCGTGATTTGTGGCAATTACCATCCATTTTTCTTCAGGAATATTCAGTCCTTTGCGAATTAAACCCATCGCCATTAAACTGGCTTGATGGGGAATTACTAAATCAATATCTGCTAAGGTTAATCCCGCAGGTTGTAATAATCTTTCCATAAATCCGGGTAAAGTTTTTGCTGCTAAACGATAAATGGCGCGACCTTGCATTTTAAATAAAAACCGATCGATATTCTCGGAGTATTCCCGGGGATGATAGCGATTTCCCGCGCCCAAACATTGGGATAAATCTGCACCTTGACTATAGGTTTCTAAGCGAGAAACAGATAATTTTCGATCCCTCCTGAATATCGGTTTTACCAATAATGGCGGCGGCGGCACCATCTCCAAATAAGGTGCTACTTTCTCGATCTTTCCAATCAATTCCTCGGGTAATTTCCGAGGCGACTAATAACACCCGAGAATAACGTCCAGCATCGACTAAATAGGAGAGGGTATCTAACCCGACGACGAAACTCAAACAAGTTGAATTAATATCAAAACTAGGAATTCCCGAAGACTCACCACCCAATTGTTTTTGAACTAAAGCCGCCGTACAGGGAATTGATTGCTCAGGAACACTACTGGTACAAACAATACAATCAATATCACTTAGGGATAGTCCCGCAGTCTCTAACGCTCTTTCCGCAGCGATCGCGCCCATTTGAGAAGCCGTTTCATCTTCAACAAAATGACGCACCAGCACCCCAGATTTTTTTTGAATCCAAGCGGCTTCAATTCCTAGTTTTTGCCCTAATTGTTCGGCGGTAACTTGATTTTTGGGGAGATATTTTCCCGTTGCTAATAGTTTTACTCGCCTTGACTGCACTAAGTTTAGAGGTAAGGGGTTAGGGTCAGGGGTTTCTGTCCTTAAATGGTGGGAATCTTGAGGGTGGGTACGGCCAATAACCATATTGTTATTAATTTTGAAAATATTTGAAAATCTTAGCATTATTTTTTTGACCTTGAGAACAATTTAAAGATTCAATTTAGATTCTCTGGGGTTATTCGTTTTGAGGTTTGATCCTAGGTGAATAAATTTTGATTTAGGTCGATTATCTAATCCGATCTTTTGCCAAAATGGGGCTCAACTATGTTGTCCAAAATTTCCCCTACTTCTATAATTTAGAACGGTTAAATTTCTTCGCTTTTAACCTAGTAGTACCTATCTGATTACAAACGATTATCCCCAAAATCATTCCAAGTTCTCATTTTCACCCCTAGGACTGTTCTCCCCGCTAGACCTAAAATTTGTCTGGGTAGGGTCTTCCGAGATCAAAAGCAGATCCGATATCAACCTGAGCTTCAGTAGTGGGGGGCACCGAAAACCCAAAATTTTAAAAATTAGCTCATAAAACCGAGAACCTATGATAGAATCAAAAATTAGAGGTTATTAGTTTTTTGGACTAATTACTCACGCGAGAACTGAGCGGTTTTTGAAGGTGTGGAGCATACTCAGATGTATAATTCAAAATTGTTATGGCTGTGTTGTCCCTACGCCGGAGATCAGATGGGATTGATTCTTTGTTCTGAATGCGAATCGATAGAAATTAAAACCTATTGACAGAAGTAGAATTTAGCATCAATCTTAAATTAACTCTTAATTTATTAGGTTAAATTTGATATGGTACCCAGAGAATTTTTAAAGACTGTAGCTGCGAGAGTTGGAATTTCCGACAATGAACTGGAAGTGATGGCGCGGGCAATCCAAGGAGAGCCCATGACCGCGATTTCTAAGCAATTAGGGGTTCGCAAGGATGCCCTGCAAAAGCGATTGGGGGAGGTGTATAGGAAGTTAAACATCAGTGGTGCTGGCCCAGGAAAATTAGCCAAACTCCAGCAAAAGTTGCTGTCGGAATATCAAGCTGAGGGCAATAATCAAGGGGGACAAATTAACGGTCAATCTGGCCGCAAAAAACGGTCTATGAGTGGCCTTGATCCCCAAGGTTTCAGTAGTAATATTTCCATTGATTGGGGGAATGCTCCTAAATTGGGAGTCTTTTATGGCCGTTTCCGATGCCCTGGTCACTTTAAAACAAGGATTAGTTACCGAACGCGCTCACCTGATGATTTTAGAGGGGATGGGAGGCATTGGGAAAACTGCCTTGGGGGTGAAATTGGTACAGGAAATCGCCCCGGACTTTGACCAAGTGATTTGGCGATCTCTCCGAGATAAACCTTCCCCCAGTGAGTTCATCGCCTCAGCTTTTCCTGAACATTCTCAAGCACCCCTAGATTGGGATGATTCGGAACAGATTGCTCAATTGTTAAAAAGTTTGTCCGATTCTCGATATTTGTTGGTGATTGATGAGGTAGAATATATCTCACAACTTGGTAGTAAAGATGCGGCTTTCAAAAGTTATGAATCTTTATTTCAACAAATTAGCGAATCCTCCCATCGCAGTAGTGTTTTATTAATCGGTTGGGAATTTCCGCAATCCTGGCAACAGTTCGCGTCTAAACCCCCTGTGCAACTCACTGGTTTATCGGAACAAGACGCTCAACAAATGGTTTTGTCCGGTCAAGAAACCTTCTATTTAGATGGAAAATTCCTCTCGGAATTGATTCATTTATGTGGTGGGAATCCCTTGATTTTAAAATTATGGGCGGCTAAGATTCCTGATCTTACGGTGAGAAATTTGACGAAACTCATCAAGCAAAATACCTTAGTGATTGAGGAATTAGTGCGTCAATCCCTACGGGCGGAGCAGGAATTGTCGGAGCTTGAAATTCGTCTGGTCTGTTGGTTAGCCGTCAATCAAAAATCTGCAACTTTGAGTGAGTTGGCAACGGATTTGATCCTTTCGGAAACGGAAGCGGAAGTACAGACTTCCTTAGACTTTTTAGTCGAGCGATCGCTATTAGAAACAACAACTTCCGGCCCTCCTATTGCCTATACAGTTAATAGTCATTTCCGAAGAGAAGTCTGGTATCAGTTGATGGGTAAATCCTTTAATGAATTGGGTTATAAACACTATTTAGAAGGGGAATTTCAATCGGCTAAAACCAATTTATTGCAAGCCATTCGCTATCATGGGGCTTTAAGTGCGGGTCATTATAATTTAGGTTCGACCTATGAAAAACTCGACCAGTTTGAGGAAGCCAAAAAACATTATCAAATTCTAGTCGATGTGGATAATAACCGGGCGGCCCAAGCGGCGGTTAATAATTTAGCACGATTGGAAATTTTAGATGGCAAAACCGAGGAAGCCATTGATAAATTAGAAAAAACCTTGGCACAGGTTAAGGATAAAGGAATCCGAGCCGCTTTGTATAAAAATTTAGGGTGGGCTTATTTCCTAGAAAACAATCCAAAACAGGCTGAAGTTGAGTTACGTCAATCCTTAGAATTAAAAGAATCTAATGTGGTGGCTTACTATATTTTAGCTCAAGTTTTGGAAGCCCAAAATCGCCATAAACAAGCCCTACCTTTTTGGAAAACTGCTTTGGAAACAGGACGAATTAGATCAGAAATCTAATGGTGTTAGCTGGCGTTTACCCGAATTGCTGGCTTGGCGCATGACCGCCCGCCAACGCTTGCCAAAATAATTCCTGATGGTCTCTTTCCCCTGGTTTCCTGGCCGGGGGAATGAATTATAATTCAATAGAATTATGGGAGGGAATAATTTTAACATCGGGATTATTTCGATATAACTGATTAATTTTTTTCAAGGTTTCTCGATAGGCGGTTTTATCGGCAAACAAGATATCCGCAATTCGTTGGGGATAAATTAATTCCTGATACGCCCGATTTAACCAGCAAGCATCGGCAATTAAAAAATACTGTTTTCCCCTATTATCCGTTAAATATAAACCCATTTGTCCCACCGCATGACCCGGTAATTCAATGGCAATTAAACTGCCATCTCCGAATAAATCAAACCCCTGTGCAAAGGGTTTTAGATTTTCTGGTAATGTTACGGTATGATGATTTTCCACAAAAATCACCCGCTTCTCAAAATTATCTGGCATCAAACCCGATAAAAAACCCGCTTTTAATGCGGAAAAACCCCGTTTATTTTTAATAGCATTATATCCCGATTCAGAACAGATAAATTTTGCTTGAGGAAAATCTTTTAATCCCCCAATATGATCGGCATGGAAATGGGAAATCATAATATATTTTATATCCTCGGGTGCAATTCCTAACTGTTCTAGTTGAGCCATAGCACTTTCTTGCGGTTGCAAATAAACCGGGGTTAATACCGCATACAGTTTATTAGGTAGAGATTGGGTTTCTTGATAAAATCGTTCAGAATATCCCGTATCAAATAAAATCCACCCCACCGGATGACGAATTAAGGCAAGTAACGCCGGAAAAACCACGGGTTTCCAACTTTCCCCCGGAAGCACCATAACTTCTGGATGGGTACAATATCCCGCCTTTAAAAACGTAATTTCCACCATATTTTGTTGTTGCTGGTTGTTGCGCTTCAGCGCATCCTATCAAAATTTCCCACATCTCACAAACTCATCCAACCCCTGTTCCATCGAAATTAGAGGTTCATACCCTAACTTGATTTTAGCCGATGTAATATCCAAGGTTTGGCTAAAGGCTAATAAACCCAGAGTATAACGAGTTAAAGGAGGTTCTTGTTCGGTTAATAAGTATTTATAAATCCATTCCATTGCTGTTGATAGAGTATAGGCGATCGGGTATGGTAACGGTTTAAAATTTAAGGAAATATTCAGTTTTTCCGATAATCTTTGTAATAAATTAAACAATTCTATCGGTTCACCATTGCTAATATTAAAATATTCTCCTAATACCTGATCTGGTGCGGTTTGACATAATAACAACCCATCCACAACATTATCAATATAAGTCATATCAATAATAGCCTTTCCCCCATTAATTAAGGGAATCCCCGTTGTTTCACTCACCTTTAAAAGTCGAGGAAAAATCACCGTATCCCCAGGGCCAAAAATTCCCCTAGGACGAATAGAAACTACAGGTAAACCATTTTGAAACCCGCGATTAATTTCCTGTTCGGCTAATTGCTTGGTTTTAATATAAGGATGAATTGGATAGGGAGCTAAATTATCGGTTTCTTTGATATTAAACCGATGGGATAAATTAAAATAAACCGCCGAAGTGGAAACATAAATTAAACGTCTGACTCGATGGGTTAAACAGCTTTGAATAATATTACGAGTTCCGAGCACATTTGTTAAGTAAAAATCCGCCTCCCGTCCCCAAGGAGAGGATAACGCCGCACAATGAAACACATCCTCTTGTTCTGAAATAGCTGATAATATTTTATCGGAATTTGTAATATCAACGGATAAAAATTTAAGTCCTAATTGTTGTAAGCGATCGCCTATAATTAAGTTACGACCTAAAACCGTAACATCCTGACCTAAAGAATGTAATTTTAACGCCAATTTCTGCCCTAAAAATCCAGTTCCCCCCGTAACTAAAACCTTTTTCATATTCAGACTGAACTCAAGATATTATAACGGTTCAATTTCAATGGAAACCCCAGTTTTTTTGGCATCGGGATCAAATTCAACAGTTAATTGGGGTAAACAACTTAAACGGTCATCAATTAATACCCCCGCACCATTTAAAGTTAACGCATCTAAACAAGCACCTGCTAAATTATCAATATCGGAATTTGTCCGATGATTTCCGAATAATTTAATCACAATTGCCGCTTTGCGTAAAGGAAATTTATGGGTAATATTTTGTTCTGAAATTTGCCGATAGATTTCTACTTCTGCACGATTTCGCCAAGCCCGATAACGGGGTGGTAAATAGGTTCCATTTTTAGTTACCCGAGGACGAGCTTTTGGAACAACAACACCAGGAATCATTAATTTAATAATTTCTGCGGTTTTTCTCGGCGGTTTGGGCGGGTTAATGGGTGGAGGTTTCCGGGGGGTTAATAGCAGTAAATTCAACATCAATACTGGATTCTTTGGGGTTAATTTGAATCCGAGTTACAGGGGATTCTAATATTTCTAATGGCTCCTGAATTGAAGTGGTTGATTCAGTTAAAATCCCCGGTAGAGACGTGCCATGGCGCGTCTCTCCACGGCTCTCTAAATAGCTCTCTCCACGGCTCTCTAAATAGCTCTCTCCATGGCTCTCTAAATAGCTCTCTCCTGCATAGAGTGTCTCTGGATTTAATAACGGAAAATCAGGTTTTGGAGATAGAATTTGAGACGATTTATCAGAAATATTTTTAACTTCATCCGTTGAATTTTGAACTTGAGAATATGGTAGAATCGGAATAATTAGGTTTTTTGCAGGTTGGGGCTGATAATCAATAGCCAAGGAAAAAATACCTGGATTTACCCCAGGCATTTTTTTGGCAATTTGCATATACATGGTGGCCGTTTGTTGGGAAAAAGTGAAATGTTCCTGAAACCAAACTTGCCAGTGTTCCGGGGATAATTGAGTTTGAACGTGTAGTAACCATTCCCCCGCATTACGCGCATGAATTAAGGAGGTTTGTGGGGAATCTAAACACTGTTTGTGTTCTTGATTAATCCGTTGGGCAAAATCGTCTAAAGTGGGCAGAGGGGGTTGAGAATCACTGAGGATTTGTAAATAGGTAGATAACATTAAATAAAAGTTTTGAAGTGCAACGGGGCTGCGATAGAAACTTTCCCCCATCCAGGAGAAAAAGGGGGAGGTTACAGGGTCAGAATGGGGGGAAAAGGGTTGATTCACTAACGCCAATCAAGATAATGATTAATTCAGAACATTCAGTTAAGTTTTAGCATCTTTTATTCAAAACTATCCGTTTTGTTATTTGATGTTTTACTTAACTAAAACTCCGGGTTCTTTTTGCATGGGCAGCACATCTAAAATATCCTCTTGGGCGCAATACTGCAAGTCTTCATAACACCCTAAACGCAATAATCTTTGACCATGACTGGCATGATTTAATAATTCAAACAGGTTATTTTGCCATTGGGAATAAAGAGAAATAGCGGCAAAAACCTCATCATTTCCCGCAAAATCATCCAAAGGATAACCCATTTCATGGACTAAATTTTGGGCCACTGCTCCAGCACAGGCGGTGTCTTCGATGGAAAAACTACCTTCCCAACCAGAACCCAATACCCAAACGGTTTCTGGACTTTTGGCGATTAAATATTCCACAATGGCCCGTCGATTAATAAAAGCGGCAGTTAAAACAACTGGGGTGGCTTGTATCCGTTCTAAACTGCGGGTTTCCGTTGGTCGTGGTCATAAACAATCGTTTGTCTTTGACAAATTCCGGGGTACAACTGAGGGGAGAATTGCCCAAATCAAACCCCTCCACCTTGGCCCCGCCCCGTTCACCGACCCGGATGCGTTTATCGGCGGGCCATTTTTCGCTGGTTTGCATCAACGAGTCAATGTTACTAAAAACCTGTACCGCTTCGGCTCCAGCATTTAAGGCGGTGGCGATGGTGGTGGTGGCGCGGAGCACGTCCACGACGATGGCACAGTCGGGAAGAACATTCGCGGGGGCTAGTTCAGGAGTATGATAGACAAAAAATTTCACGGTTGGGGTTATGTTTGATAGAATTGTCAGTTTTTATTTTACATAAAATTTGATCAATTTTTGATCATTAGATGAATTAAATCTTAAATTGACGAATACTTTTGTGTAATTATAGCATGGTTTTATGAATAATCAACGAATTTTATTTTTAAGTAATGGTCACGGCGAGGATACCTGTAATGGGGAAATTATTAAGGCGTTATTATCCTTAGATGCCAATGTTCAAATGGCGGCAGTTCCTATTGTGGGAGAGGGCAATATTTATCAAGGGTTGGGAGTTCCAATTCTGACTCCGACTCGAACCATGCCATCGGGGGGATTTTTATATATGAATCCTTGGGTTTTTTTGCAGGATATCGCCTCGGGTTTAATGGGTTTATTGGGGAAACAATTACAAATTATTGGGCAACAGGCGGCATATTATGATGTTTTGATGGTAACGGGAGATATTGTGGTAGCTGCGATCGCTTATTTCACCCAAAAACCCTATATTATTTTTCTTTCTGCCTATTCTAGTTATTATGAAGGGAAACTTAATTTAGGGTTAATTTTACCTTTTTTGCTCAAGTCTCCTCGCTGTTTGGCTGTATTTACACGGGATCAGTTTACCGCAGATGATTTACAAAATCAAGGGATTAAAAAAGCTCAATTTGTCGGGACTCCCATGATGGATAATCTTACCCCAAGGGGAGTTAATTTAAACCTTGATTCTGAATCCCTAATGATTGCTATTCTTCCAGGTTCTCGTATTCCTGAAGCTAGAAATAATTTAATCTTGCTGTTAAAATTAGTGAAAATAATTGATCAAATTAGTGACCAAACAATTCAATTTAGAGTAGCTGCGGTAGCTAGTTTAATGGCGGAATTAGATGAAATTGCCAGAGGTTTAAATTGGCAACATCAAAACGGCAGATTAACCAATAAAAAGGGTTTAGAGGTTATTTGTTATGCTGATAGTTTTGCCGATATTTTAAATGCGGCTAATTTAGTCATAGGAATGGCGGGAAACTGCGAACGAACAAGCTGTTGGTTTGGGAAAACCAGTGATTACAATTCCTGGGAATGGCCCAGCATTTAACTATCGGTTTGCCGAGGCACAATTAAGATTATTAGGATTATCAATTCAACTCATCGGAACTAAACCTGCGGATGATTTTATCTTAAATCAAGCTGCCGAAAAAGTCAATCAAACCTTAGAAAATACCGAGTATTTAAAATTATGTTTAGATAATGGAGAACGACGCATGGGAAAACCTGGAGGAAGTTTAAAAATTGCTAATTTTGTTTTAAGCTATAGTGGGGAATAGGGAAAAAACTTGACTTTATAAGTTTACCGTGTTAGGGTTTGCTCCAACTGTTCGGCGCGATTGCCATATCAATGAAAACCAAGTTTTAAAAACTCTAAACTTTAAAAATAGTTATGAAAAAAGTTTTATTCAGTAGTTTAATCTCTCTATTTAGTTTATCTCAACCCGTTTGGGGTCAAACCACTTCACCCGCTACAAAAATTTGTCCTGCGGAATTAGAACCTGCGATTAATGCGATCGCAAATCGTCCTCAATTTCAACAGTCTCGGTGGGGAATTTTAATCGAAACTCTCACTAACAATATAACCGTTTATGATCGAGATAGTCAATATTATTTTATTCCCGCTTCCACGGCTAAACTATTAACAACAGCCGCCGCCCTACAAAAATTAGGAGCAGATTTTAGGATTAGGACTTCTGTTTATGGAGATACTCAAGGCAATATTTATATTGTCGGGAGAGGTGACCCTAGCTTAACAGAAACTCAACTAAAAGATCTAGCCCAACAGCTAAAAAAAAGGGGTATAAATCAGATTAATCAATTAATCGCTGTAGATGGTTATTTTACCGGTTTACCCATTCATCCAACTTGGCAATGGGAAGACGTGCAAGCGGGTTATGGAGCCCCGAGTAATAGTTTAATCTTAAATCAAAATTCCCTAGATTTAAAATTAGCCCCCCAAGCTGTCGGACAACCCCTAAAAGTGACCTGGGTACGTCCCGAACAAGCAACGGGATGGACAATAGAAAATCAAACCCAAACTGTTAAAGAAAATGAACCGGAATTTGTGAAAATTGGGCGGGATTTCAGCCAACCTATTATTAGAGTTTCGGGACAATTAAGAGTAGGTGAAGCACCGGAATCCGTTTATGCTGCTGTTATCGAACCAACTGATAACTTTATTCAACAATTCCAGAAAATTTTAATTAATTCTGGAATAAAAGTGTTAAAAACCTCAATTTCTTCTAATTTTGCCCATCCCCAAGAAGAATTAGCCTTTGTGGAATCTCCTCCCTTGGCAGAATTAATTAAAACCATAAACCTAGAAAGTAATAATATTTTTGCTGAATCTTTATTAAGAACATTAGGGGCGCAAAATCATAGTTCTGATAGCGTGGAATCGGGACTCAAAGAAATCAAATTAATTTTAAATCAATTGGGCATTGATCCCAAGGGTTATCAACTATTTGATGGTTTCAGGACTGTCTCGGAATAATTTAGTTACGCCCTTGACTTTAGTACAAACCTTGAGAATAATGGCGACTTCTCCCATTGCAGAATTATATCAAAATTCTCTCCCCATCGGGGGAGTAAGTGGCACATTAAAAAGACGCTTTACAGATAATTCTGCCACGGGAATTGTACAAGCTAAAACCGGAACTATGGGCGGAGTTACTTCTTTATCCGGGTATATTTCCCCCCCAGATTATCAACCATTAGTGTTTAGTATTACCATTAATCAAAGCAACTTATCTACTCAACAACTCAGAGAAGCTGTTGATGAAATAGTATTACTATTAACCCAATTAAAATCCTGTCCCTAAACCGTTGTTGCGCCGTTGTTGCGCATCTTATCTTAATTAAAAATAATAATATGCGCTGAAGCCCAACAACATTTGATATAATATTGATTATATTTAATCAATAAAAATTTAAGATGAACTCACCCACAGCAACTTTATTAGTTTCTTGTCCCGACCAAAAAGGTTTGGTTGCCAAAATTGCTAATTTTATTTATTCCAATGGGGGAAATATTATTCATGCCGATCAACATACGGATTTTAGTGCTAATATTTTTTTAACCCGAATTGAATGGCAATTAGAAGGATTTAATTTACCGCGTGATGTGATTTCGCCGGCTTTTAGTGCGATCGCAAAACCTTTAAATGCGAATTGGGAACTACGTTTTTCCGATACCATTCCCCGGTTATCTATTTGGGTGACAAAACAAGATCATTGTCTATTAGATTTACTCTGGCGATGGCAAGCCAAAGAAATTATTGCTGAAATTCCGTTAATAATTAGTAATCATGCTAACTTAAAACCTATTGCCGATCAATTTGGCATTAATTTTCATCATTTACCCATGACAACAGAAAATAAATTAGAACAAGAGAATCAACAGTTAGAACTTTTAAAACAACACCAAATTGATTTAGTAGTTCTCGCTAAATATATGCAGATTTTAACCCCTAAAATTGTCGATAATTTTTCCCAAATTATCAATATTCATCATTCATTTCTTCCCGCTTTTGCCGGGGCAAATCCCTATCAAAGAGCGCACGAAAGGGGGGTTAAAATTATCGGTGCAACCGCCCATTATGTAACCGCCGATTTAGACGAAGGGCCAATTATTGAACAGGATGTTGTGCGGGTCAGTCATCGGGACACCGTAGCAGATTTAATTAGAAAAGGCAAGGATTTAGAACGATTAGTTTTAGCTAGAGCCGTTCGTTTACACTTGCAAAATCGCGTGTTAGTCTATGGAAATCGAACCGTTGTTTTTGCTTAAGTAGTAGTTCAAAATTAAGGAATTATCAAATGAGTCAAACCTTAGAAGATTTAAAGATAGAATGGAACGCCATTAAAGCTCAAGCTGATGCGGTCAAAGCTGAATACGAAGGGTTAAGAAGCAAACGTTCTAACTTTCATGTTACCATTTTCTTGTCCTCCGATGCTTCCCCAGAATCCCTAGCCACCTTACAACAACAAACCCAATCTGAAGCCCAGCGCTGGTCATTGAATTTACAACAACTTGACCAGGAAATTCAAACCACTCGCATTAAATTAAGACAATTTCGGGCTAAACTGGCCGTTAAACAGGCTCAAATTTATCGCTTTCAGGCTCAAAAAAATTGGATTGAACTCAAAAAAAATTATGACCGCATTAATCAATTAGCTAATCATTTAGAGGAAGAAATTATGGGATTTTATAAAATCGCAGAAAATTTTGAACCTATTTCTGAAGAATGGCTTCCCAAACATCCTCAATTGTTAGAATTAGAAATTATTAATATTCCCTATATACAAACAGAGGAGAAACAATTTAAGATAATCAGTAAACCGATTAATTTTAATCTGGAATGAAGGTAAAACCATGGATTAAGATTTTTTTCTGGGCGGTAATTGTGATGGGAATTATTATCGGATACTATTCTGGATTCTCCGACGATAAAATAGAGCCAATTGCTGTCTATTCTCAACCTCAGATTACGCTTTCTCCTTCCCTAATTGATCCTCAAATTGATACAATTGATCCGGCTCAACTCGGGAGTCATCTGAAAGTATTGGTGGGGGAAAGATTTCAAGATTCTGATCGAGAAAGGGTACGAAATTATTTGATCAAACAATTAGAATTATTTAACTTTTCTCCCAGTTTACAATCCTTTGATCAGGGTGTTAATATTGTAGCAGAACATCTAGGAACCGATCCAAAAGCCGGAGTCATCTTACTGGCTGCCCATTATGATACGGTTTCCCAATTCTCCGGGGGCTGATGATAATGCCAGTGGGGTAGCGGTAGTTTTAGAAATTGCCCGTTTGTTGGCACAAAAAAACACCCCTCGCAGCTTAAAAATTGTCTTTTTTGATCAAGAAGAAGTCGGGCTTTTAGGCAGTTTTGCCTTTACGGAAAAACCCAAAAATCTGACAAATTTACAAGCGGCAATTATCTTAGATATGGTGGGTTATGCCTGTCATTTACCCGGTTGTCAAACCTATCCTTCAGGACTTGCTGTAACTCCGCTTTTAGAAGCTGCTGGAGTGAAATTTCCAGACCGAGGCGAATTTTTAACCGTAGTGGGGGAAGTCCAAAATTTATCCCTATTAAAAGTGTTTCAAATGGTCGGTCAATTTCTGAGAACATCAACCTCTAATTCCCTTCGGTTTCCGCCCCTTGTAGCTGTACCTATTCCCTTAAAAGGTTTGGTCACACCGGATGTTTTACGCAGTGATCATGCGCCCTTTTGGTATCAAGGAATTCCGGCGGTTTTAATCACCGATACAGCGAATTTGCGATCGCCCCATTACCATCAACCCAGTGACACTATCGCCAATTTAGATCCCAACTTTTTTGAAGGATCAGCCGCAATCATTTATAATGTAGTTGTTGAACTTCTGAATAGTCAGACCTCCTTTAATCTTCCCCCTGCCCTTAATTAAATCAATTATTTTTTATCTAATATGAAGACTCAAGAAAACCTCCGACAGCTATTATTTGATCTCGATAATCGAGGTTATAAAGCTTATAAAGATATTATGGGGACTTATGAATTTCCCAATTTCACCCTAATTATTGATTATGTTCAAGGTGATCCCTTTGCTACACCGAGCAAATTTCGAGTTCAAATTCCCCCAACAATTGCAGGATTTCCTCCCGAATTATACCGCACCCATAGCCGTGAAATTGCCCTGCGAGACTATCTAATTCGTGAATTTGATCAGAATGCCATGGAGATGAGTAGCCATCGGGGAACGGGCAAAAGTGGCATGATTGCGGTGACAAAAATGGGTCAGGAAATATTAGAACGGACGGCCGCTTCACTGATTACTATAACCCCCCATTCTCATAAATCTATTATTAGCGGAAACCATGTATTACAACGCACCCGTCCAACCGCTTCTACTCCAGAAAAAGGAGTTGAAATCCGCTTTTTTGTCGGACTTCCTGCCCGGGGACGCAATATTTTAGGTCGTCAAGCCGTGATGATGATTTGTGATGATATTCCCACCCTTGTAGACCGATCTTTAAGATATCAAAATTTAGATGGAGAGGCTATTAAATCCCACATTGAAACGGCGGAAGATGCTGATTATTTACGCGAACAATTAGCGGAAAAAGCGTTAGTTGCCTTTGTCGCCAATGGTGCAATTTTACCCCGTCGTAGTGGGGTTGATAGTCGCCCTTTAGCAGAAAATGCGATCGCTTTTCAATCCCCAAAATCCTTAGAAGTGGAGTTTAATTGTCCCAACCAAGGATTAATTAAAGGCATGGGAATTCCTCAAGGAATCACTTTAATTGTCGGTGGCGGTTACCATGGGAAATCAACCCTATTAAAAGCAATTGAATTAGGGGTTTATAATCATATTCCTGGGGATGGTCGGGAATTTGTAATTACCAATCCCTCGGCGGTAAAAATTCGGGCGGAGGATGGTCGCAGCGTCTCGGGAGTGGATATTTCTGCATTTATTAATCAATTACCTCAAGGTCGTTCGACAACGGAATTTTCCACAAAAAATGCCAGTGGAAGTACCTCCCAAGCTGCTAATATTATGGAGGCATTAGAGGCATTAGTTTTAGCCGAAAATTCTCCCTCAATTCCGGCGGTGTTATTAGTAGATGAAGATACCGCCGCCACTAATTTTATGATTCGCGATCGCCGAATGCAAGCATTAATTGCTAAAAATCAAGAACCCATTACCCCTTTTATTGACAAAGTTCGCCAACTTTATACCGATTATTCTGTGTCTACTATTTTAGTCATGGGAGGCAGTGGAGATTATTTTGATGTGGCAGATCAGGTAATTGGAATGGAGAATTTTCAAGCACTAGAATTAACCGCAAAAGCCAAAGAAATCGCTAGTCAATATAGTACGGGTCGCACCTTAGAAGGGGGTGAAACTTTTGGTGTCATTCGTCCACGAATTCCCCTATTTGAAAGTTTAGATCCCAGTCGGGGACGTTGGGATGTGCGGGTAAAGGTTAGGGATGTGGAGGAGGTGTTATTTGGTACTGAAGATATTGATGTTTCTGCGGTGGAAACAATTGGTTTCTCAAGATCAATTACGGGCGATCGCGGCGGCAATGGTTTATGCTAAACAACAGTATATTGATGGAGAGAAAACCCTACCTCAAATTTTAGATCAAATTATGAATGATATTACCACCAAAGGATTAGATATTATTGCCCCCTTTCCCCAAGGAGATTTGGCAATCTTCCGACGATTTGAATTAGCTGCGGCTATCAACAGAATTAGAACCTTAGAAGTCAAACAACCTTAAAGTTATCCTCCCTTATGAAAGGGAAACTGGATAGTAAAACCTTGATAAATTATCAAATTCATTTAACTTTTTCTTGAAGATTATTAATGATTATTTCTTCGATTCCTCTCCGAGTTATGGTTATTTTTGGGACTCGCCCAGAAGCGATTAAATTAGCCCCTGTCATTCAACAGTTAAAACAAACCTCTGGATTTGATACTCAGGTGGTTTTAACGGGTCAACATCGGGAAATGGTAACCCAGGTTATGACTTTGTTTAATTTAACCGCAGACCAAGATTTAGATATCATGCAAGCGCGGCAAACCTTAACGGATATTACCTGTAAAAGTTTACGGGGATTAGAAGATTTATTGAAACAATTAAATCCCCATTTAGTCTTAGTTCAAGGAGATACAACCACGGCTTTTGCTGCAAGTTTAGCCGCTTTTTATCAAAAAATTCCCGTTGGTCATGTTGAGGCTGGATTACGCACCAATGATGTGTTTAATCCCTATCCTGAAGAAGCCAATCGGCGGTTAATTTCTCAGTTAACCCAATTACATTTTGCCCCCACGACTCAATCAGTTCAAAACCTAAAAAATTCAGGGGTTTTGGGAGAAATTCATCACACGGGAAATACGGTTATTGATGCTTTATTATCCGTTGCTAAACAACAACCTCAACTCAATATTCCTGAGTTAGAAAATAGGGACTATCGGTTAATTTTAGCCACAGTTCATCGGCGGGAAAATTGGGGAAAACCCTTAGAAGGAATTGCGGAAGGATTCCTACAAATTCTGAACGAATTTCCCGACACGGCGTTATTATTACCTTTGCATAGAAATCCAACGGTTAGGGAACCTTTAACGGAAAAATTAGGCAATCATCCCCGGGTATTTCTCACCGAACCTTTGGATTATACCGAATTAGTAGCGGCGATTGATCGCTGTTATTTTGTATTAACTGATTCGGGGGGATTACAAGAGGAAGCACCCAGTTTAGGAAAACCGGTATTAGTATTAAGAAAAACCACAGAACGTCCTGAAGCAGTGGAAGCGGGAACCGCTAAATTAGTCGGAACAGAAGCACAAAATATTTTTACAGAGGCGAGTCTATTATTAAAGAATGAAATTGCCTATCAAAACATGGCAAATGCGATTAATCCCTTTGGAGATGGTCATGCTTCAGAACGGATTATTGATATTATCAAAAATTATTTTAATCCTATCAATAATTAAACAAATACCGTTGTGGCGATTAGTTGCTTTCTAATTCCTATCAAACTTTAAAGTGGGAAGAAAGCCCTGAAGGGCTTACTACGGGTTAGGAGAGTAAACCGAAATAGGTTAAAATTAAATCGGTATTTCCTGTATTACTAACTTCGTGAACTTCCCCAGGTTCGACTGCAATACAAACCCCTGGTTTTAATTGATAATCTGTACCATTAATACGGATATTTCCTAAACCAGATTCCACAAAAAATACCTCAGACATATCAGCATGGGAATGACCGCCCGCCACTTGTCCAGGGGCAAAACACGCCTGCGAAAAGTTGGTTAAGTGGGGTAAATCCCCTGGACTCAACATCGCCTTTTTTTTGATTGCTGGATTATGGGAAACCTCCTGTTCTGGAATCTGGGCTAAATCTGTTATTTTCATAAAACTTTAAATTTAAAATTTATATTATTATAACATTTTTATGCTAATATGCACTAAATATATTAATCTCCAGTGATCGGTAATTGCTGATTGTTAAACTTTCATAAATCTTAATATTCGTTATGAAAAAGAAGCTCAAACTCAAAAAAGTATCCGATGATGCCGTCATCCAAATGCGACAGAATTTAATGGCTGAATCCCAACCCAATCTTAACTACATCATCTTAGTAATAACAGCTTGTTTAATTGCTACCTTTGGATTACTAAGTAATAGTACAGCCGTGATTATTGGGGCAATGTTAGTAGCTCCGATTATGTTACCGTTGCGAGGATTAGCCTTTGGAATTTTAGAAAGTGATCAAGAATTATCTCGTCGTAGTATAATCTCGATTATTGTGGGAACGGTGGTGGCACTAATCTTATCAATGACATTAGGAAAAATAACGGGAATTGAAGATTTTGGTTCAGAAGTTTTAGCCCGAACTGAACCGACATTAATTGACTTGGGAATCGCCGTTGTAGCCGGAGGATTAAGCGGTTTTACCAAGGTGGAAAAGGGGATTAGTGATGCCGTAGCTGGAACCGCAATTGCTGTGGCTTTAATGCCTCCCCTATGTGTTATTGGTTTAACTTTATCCCAAGGTTTTTTTGATTTAAGTTATGGCGCAACATTGCTTTATCTGACCAATTTAATTGGGATCGCCTTAGCTTGTATGATAGTTTTTATTTTGGCGGGTTATTCCCGACTGCGAAAACAATTTGCTTTAACATTAATTATTACTTCTGTTGTCGCAATTCCTTTAGGGATTAGTTTTTTACAATTAGTAACTCAACTACAGTTACAAACGGATTTGAGAAATATTTTTGAACAGAAAACCTTAACGGGACAACGGGTGGATTTACAAGACACTCATATTAATTGGAAACAAAATCCTCCTATTGCTTATTTAAAAGTTCGGGCTACCGAACCTGTTACGCCAAGACAAGTACGTTTAGTTCAAGATTTTATTAATCAAAAAATGAGGCAGAATTTCGCCTTAGTTTTTTTAGTTGAAGAAGTTGAACAAGTAGAAGCAGAAAAGAAATAGATAAGGAATAGATACTGATATTTTATTACTATTCCTCAACCCCTATTTATTGTTTTTACCCTGGGATTATAATCCGCCAAAATCAAGGGGGCTGGATACGGGACTGGTGAAGACAAAATAAATAATTCCTGCTCCTAATAAGGCGATCGCTAAACTAAAAAGAATCACCCAACGATCGGGAGGTTCATAAGTATCTTCTTCAATATCTCGACGGACAACAAAATATTGAACCGTCGATAATAATACGGTTAATAAACCTACTCCAGAAAATAATAATCCTAATTTCCAACCATAGCCCGGGCCAGGAACAGCAACGGGTTGAAAAGCACGGAGGCGTAAAATCACCACCCCAAATCCCATTAAACCAACCGCAGTTCGCATCCAAGCCAGATAGGTGCGTTCATTGGCTAAATGATCTCGAACCCGGGAAGGGTTTAGTCTTTTGGGTTTTTGAATAATTTCTGCGGTAGAATCTGGTGATTTAATGAATTCAGAGGCTTGAATTTGGGTGCAATTTTCGGTTTTCATAGTTTGGGAAATTCAACAAAAATACAGACAATTAATGAGGATATCCCCCTAAATTTCCCCACTTATTAAGGGGAGTTAGGGGGAATAAATATTAGAAAATTAGAAACATTTAGGCTTTTTTCGCAGTCGGAGCATTAGGAAGTTGGTTGTCAATAATACTTTGGGAAATATTAGGGATAAACCAATTAACATCACTGGTTTGAACCACTTTCGCTAATGGAGAATTAAATTCAAGAGTTCCGGTTTCAAGATTGGTTGTAATTCCTAACTGAGTCCCATCCATAATTTTAATCGCAATCGGCCCTTGTAAGGGTTCAGATTGTTCAGTAAATCCTAAATTAGTTCCCTTCACATCTTGGGGTAAATAGATGCCATCACAATCCCATTTTGCTTTAGTGGTTTGACCATCACCGAGAAAATAAAGGGTTGCTATGTGATCATCATCTTCTTTTTTTGGACTGCCATAAACAGCTATTGTTTTTCCGGTGTTATTGGTACATTGCCCCCAATTAGTTCCTGATTGTAGCGCATATTGTTGAAATTGCAACTGATCAATTTTTTGTTGAACTGTTTCAGAAATTGCTCCTTGAGTTTTGACTTCATTTTCAGCGACCAAGGACAGTTCTTTTAACTCTTGGGTGACTTCAATGTAATCGGGATTTTTAGCATATTTAGGTTCAGCGAAAGCGGATTGAGATAAAACAAGATTTAGGATCAGAACCACAGCAATCAATAGAGATGTTAAGAATTTCATGAATTTTCTCCTACAATTAAATGGATTTAAAAAAATTAGACTTGTACAGGGTGCAATGCAATGATTCAACTTAGGCTGTTTTTTCGGGACTAAAAAGCCAGACCCAAACATAACTAATTCCTAAAGCTAGAAGTGCTAACAATAGGTTTTCTTTGACAATAAATACCCCTAAACCAATTAATACACAAGGAACAAAGGTATTGCCATAACCGGTTAAAACCTTAGCAATGGCGGGAAAATGGGTTAACTTGTAGGCAAGATAACACCAAACCCCAACCAAGGAGAAAAAGGTAAATAATATAGTTAATAAACCTTCCCAGGTGCTACTCGCAAATAGGGGAACATAAATGCCAATATTATCGCTACCATTAGCAACTGTTACCGCCGCGACTCCATAGGTTTGAGGAGATAGCCATTTTTGCCAAAAAGAGGGCTTATCCGCAGAATTAGGAGTTGCTATCGAGGTTGAACAATTCTCATCGCTTGCTTGAGATTTTAATAAATAATGAATCCCCAAGATCACCGGAAACTACACCTAACCATCGAATCCAATCAGGAGGAATTAAGAAACTCCCAAAAAAACCGGGTAAACTAGCCAATAATAGAAGGGTAAATCCTAAATACTGACCGATAATAATTTGGCGACGACGGAATAGAGTATTAACTTGAGTAAAAAATAGGGTGAGGATGAGAATATCATCAATATTAGTGGCAATAAAAGCAGCAGTTCCTGTGGAAATGGCGGTCATTAATGGGTGCATGGTTTGATCTAGCTTTTTGGGTTAATGAATGGGAGTTTTAGAATTTTTGTCTGCCTTTAATCGAGTAGGGATTAACTGAAGTAACCACTAAGGAAGTAGAGGGAACAATTTCAGGATTCGGGTGAGTAAATTGAGCATGAATTTCTTCAATATGTCGTTCCATTGTTCTGACTAATTTCGGTGAACGAGTGCGTTGTCTTATAAACCAACCACAAGTTACAAATAAGTAGAGAAGGAACAAATAGGGGAACAGGTTATAAGGAGCTTCGGGAACAGGAAAAAGTTGATTTCCTGGGATACCAACACTGCCGATAATAGGAATCATCATAAACCCAACGGCTAAAATAGAACAGATAATATCAATTGAACGCAGTTGTTTAATTTTGCACAGATAAAGCGGTGCAGCCATCGAGACTAAAATGTAGACCGTTAAAAATCCATAACTACAAATCGCCCCTAAATAACCCATACTTTCAAATAAGCGAATATTGAACATTGACATCACGGCGGGAACCAAAAACATCAGGAAAGAACAGAGGGTAACAGCAATGTGGGGGGTGCGATTTGAGGCGTGGGTTGTGCCAATTGACGCATGAAATAAACCGTGACGAGCCATTGTAAAAAAGATGCGAGCAGCAGGATTAATCGTTCCTAAAACACAAGCAAAGAAGCTAAATAAAACCCCGAAGGCAATAATATCTCCTAAGAATCCCAAGCCGATTTGATCGGAGAGAAATGCTAGGGGTTCTTCTGTTGTGGTAATCGAAACCCCAGTCCCTTCAAACCCTAGAATTTCAACATAACTGGTGAAGATAAAAAAGACTCCGGCGAGAATGACACTTCCCATCACAGAACGGGGAATAGTTCTCAAAGGATTTTTGGCTTCATCTCCTAATGTAGTCGCACTTTCAAAACCGGCAAATCCAAATAATGCTAATACTAAACCTGTGGCAATATTACCCGGGGTCACACCTTCTAGGGTAAGTTGACTCAGATCTAAAGCAAAGCCTTTATGCGCCCAAATCATCATCATTAGAATTGTAATTAAAACAATCGAAATTCCCTCCATCCACAGCATCGCCATTGCGGAAAGTTGGATATCTTTATAGGCTGCATACCAAGCAATTCCCGCCCCAATTGCCAGTAATGTAATCGCCGAGGGATGAATCCCTAAATGACCGAATAATATCCCACTAAAGTTGGCTAAACCGCAGAGAACTGACATTCCAGTGAATAAATAGGCGAGTACCAAACTCCAACCGCAAACTACCCCGGCTGTTGGGCCTAATCCTTTAACAATATAGGTATAAAAGGAACCCGGAGAAGCGGAACGTTTCGCAAATTGATTAATATTAATACTGACAAAAATTAAACCAATTAAACCAATTAAAAAACTGAGCCAGGTGCCTTTTCCTGAAAGGGCAACTAATAACCCTAAATTAGAGGCAGGAATCGTAGTTGGAGCAATCACGGCAAAGGATTGAGCTAATACTTCTCCAAAGGAAAGACAATTCTTTTTTAATCCATCAGAACTTTGATAGAGTTGAGTAATTTTGGTCATAGAGTAATTCCCTCTCTGTTTTAAATAGACACCGGTGAATTGCTCTGTGATCGCCAATAAAGTTTTGAGCAAAATTAACGAGATCACTGAAAGCCAAAAACCAACGGTTTCAGTTTTTACTCTATGGGGGTTTGATAATAAAATCAAATGTTCTTTTTTGTTGAATTAATAAATTTTATTTATGGATTCTCCCCGGAATGGCTTCTAACCTTAGAAGCCAAAGATGATCACTGCAAAATTTCTGTTTCAGTTCCTATTCTTCTGACTGTATATCCTCAATATTTGTTGAAGTTTTATGACGATGGATTCGTTGCTGTTTATAAAAAGGTCGATAAACTCGCAGCCGATAAATTGAATTTACTTTGACTTTTTTAAACCCTCTTAAAATCAGTAAAGTCATCAAGGTTCCGATTAAACTCATCTGCCATAATCCGCATCCTGTAGCTGTTCCTAAACCTGCGGTTAACCATAAAGCTGCCGCCGAGGTTAGCCCTTTAACTTTAGGTTTAAGATTGGGTTTTGACTGTTGAAAAATAAGTCCTGCCCCGATAAATCCTACCCCTGTGGCAATTCCTTGAATGGTACGACTCAGGGCATTGGTTGAGTTAAGATCAAGCCCAGCCTGTAGGGTGATCATTACAAAAATTGCAGCCCCCAAACTAACAATCATATAGGTTCTAAGTCCGGCAGGTCTGCTGGGTTGCTCACGGTCTAATCCAATCACACCACCAATTAACAACGCTATTCCTAAGCGAAAGAGAATGGTTAACCAGTCATCGGAAGGAAAAAACATTGGGTTAGAATTGACAGCCATTGACGGTATAAACCTCACTAATTATTAAGGTAAAGATTGGGGTTACTCTTTGTAACCTTACAATCAATTTTATCAATTTATTTGTCAAAATACCTAACTAATTAAATTAAATTTCATAATGCCAAAAGGCTTGATGTCCGGGTAGAATGATAAATTGTCTATTCAACCGTTCAATGATACCTTGCTGTTCAAATTCCTTCAAAAGTCGGGTGACAGTGACTCGTGTTGTCCCAATACTTTCAGCAATTTCTTGATGGGTTAAATGGAACTGAATCAGTTGTCCATGGGGGACATCACTGCCAAATTTATTGGCTAATAACATGAGTAATTTATGCAAAGCTTCATCAACCGGACGAGAATGAACAATTTCTAAAAAGCTTTGTAGTTGATGAATATGTTCAATTAACAGGGGCTGCAAATCATCAAATTCCAAGATCGGAAGGGCGGTCGCCTGGACTGGGGTGACGCACTCCATATAGTAGGGGTCGGCTTTGGATAAAACCTGCGATACCACATCCCCCGCGCCCCATAAACCCAGGGTGACGACGGTTTCCGTTTTCCAGGTAGGTGAAGGTACGCACAACACCAGACTCGATTTTCCACAGGTGATCCCGTCTGGAGGGAAGTTGGTCACGACGTTGGAAGTAACGCTGTTGCTGGCTAAATTCGGGTGCAATCCTTTGAGCTAAAGTCATTGAGGATACCAGTTAAGTGAAATTTAATTAAAATTGTAGAGCATATTAATTACATTTGCATTAGAATACAACTTTGATTGTATTAAATTGTTTTAGTCCCCATTCAGACTAATCCCAATCCCCTGATTATGCGAGAGGTAAGTGACTTTATAATGGCTGGAATGACCCTAGAGCAACTGCGAATTTTTTTGGCGGTGGCGGAACATCTACATTTTACCCGGGCGGCGGAAGGACTTTATATTACCCAACCGGCGGTGAGTGCTGCAATTCATAGCTTAGAAACAGAATATCGAGTTAAGTTATTTCATCGGATTGCTCGCCATGTTGAAATTACGGAGGCGGGACAATTATTACAACTTGAAGCTCAAAAAATATTGGAACAAGTGGGATTAACAGAACGAGGATTAAGAGAGTTAAATAATCTCCAACGAGGAGAACTCAAATTAGGCTCCAGTTTAACGATTGGTAACTATTGGCTACCGGAAAAAATTAGTCAATTTCAACGACAATATTCGGGAATTATGGTCAATTGTACCTTAGCTAATACCGAAGAAATTTGTGTGGGAACCGCTAATGGAAAGTTTGATTTAGGGTTAATTGAAGGCGAAGTTAAACCCAGTTTACAAAAATCTTTAGATCAGGAGGAAATAGGTAGCGATCGCCTATTAATTGTGGTCGGACAATCCCATCCTTGGTTTGAGCGAGAACAGGTGGATTTAGCAGAACTAAAAAATACTGATTGGGTGATGCGAGAGGGGGGTTCAGGGACTCAGCAACGTTTGGAAGAAGCCCTACAAAATTGGGGAATTAACCTGAATGAATTACAGGTTATTTTAGTTTTAAATACTGGAGAAATGGTGAAAGCTGTTGTCGAAGAAGGTCATGTGGCGGCGGGAATTTCTGAACTCATGGTTAAAAAAGAATTAAAATTAGGGTTGTTAAGAGCAGTTAGGATTATTGATGATCGTCAAGATTCTGGTCGAGAATTAAAATTAATTAGACCTTTTTTAAAAATCAAACATTGCCAAAGGTTTCAAACCCAAATTTCTCAAACCTTTGAAAAAATGTTATTATTAGTTGATCAAATTAACGATTAAGTAGGGTATCCAGATTGAATCTATGAATTGATTTATCATCCAGAAACTAAGGGTAATTTTCCATTCCATTGACTAACTACTTGCCTTTGCAATATTTCTGGAGTTAATGTTTTTTGCAACAAAGCATTAGCTTCCGCTTCACCCTTAGCTAAATTAACTTTAGCTTCCGCTTCCTTAATGGCTTTCAAAACTAAAAACCCAGCTTTTTTAGCATCTTGTTCAGCAATTTGCTTGGCTTCCACAGCATCCATAAACCGTTGGGAAAAATGCACATGAACTAGGGAAATATTATCCACTTGAATATGATAATTAATTAATTGACCCGTTAATAAATTATCGACCTCTGATTTGACATTTTCCCGGCGAGTAATAATTTCTTCGGCGGTATATTTAGCCATGACTGCCTTGAGAATTTCTTCAATAACTGGATTAATAATTGCTTCTATAATAGCTTGTTCATCCCCAATTTGTTGAAAAGCTAAATTTGCTTCTTCAGGAATAATATGCCAATTCAAGGCGACATCGGTAAACACCTCCTGTAAATCTTTAGATGAAGCTTCGGCGGATATTTCCTGTTTTTGAATTTTGACATTCATCTTTTGTACGGTTTCCGCCACCGGAATAATAAAATGCAATCCTTCACCCAAAATTTCCGTCTGAACTTTTCCGAAAACCATAAAAATTCCCCTTTCTCCGGCTTTAACAACCACCAGGGGATTAAAAAATATCAGGAATAATAGTAACAAAAAAAATAGATTAACGGGTTTCAACAACTCTGAATATCTTGGCATTATCGGATCAAAATTCAGTGGTTAGGCATCGGATAATATCGATCACTGGAATATCAAACTGATGGATATTTAACAATAAACTACTCAAAATTGCCCAAGTTATTCCCAGGAGCCAACCCCCTAAAATATCACTGGGAAAATGAACTCCTAAATACAGTCTTGTCCAAGCAATTACTAGGGCAAATAATCCCCCCCAACCTATCACAAGCCATCGCCATTTTGTCTTCCAAGTCAGAATAACTAAACTTATTACAAAAGTCATACTTAATAAAGCGTGACCACTGGGGAAGGAAAAATCTCCAGGTAGGGGATAGGAGGATTCAAACAAACTAGGTCGCATCCGATGGAATAAAATTTTAGTGGATATACTGATAATGCCACCACCTAAAATAGTTAACACTAAATATAAGAGCGATCGCCATTTTTTGTGATATCCTAAAGTTAAAATAACTGGAATTACCAGTAAGGAAATTCTAGGAAATATACCAATAGAAGTTAAAAGGATAGCTAGGGGTTTCAAGTTGGGAGTACCGGGTGGAATAAATGCCAGATAAAATCGACAGATCCCAAGGTAAACCACTGGGACTTTCCCACACTTTTAAAGCTAGAATAGCAAACAGGAGTAAGGGTAAATAAATGCCTAATATTAGAAACCGCCAATGCCGGATAAACAACTTTTGTACAGAATTACATTCCCAAAATGACGGTTTATTTGGAGTCAAATCAGACATGATATTTCCTTAAAATTCATAGATTTATAGTTTAATGAGGTAACAGCGAAAGGTCAATTAAATTAGACTGAAATAATGCTACCATAACCAGAGTAAAAGCCGTTGATGAAAACACACCCATTGCTAAATCTTTCTTGATATTTCGTTCCGGGGCGGAAGATTCAACGACATTCATGGCTCCATATTGCATGAGTAAAATTCCCACTAAATTAGAGAGCCAATATCCGAAAATAGAACTTGGTAAAAATAAGTCTTGAGACAATTTACTAAAAATAAATCCAAACCCATAAGCAATTGGTAAGTTAAAAATTAAATCATTCCACCAGCACAACGGAGACATCATAAAACCGAGAAAAACTAAGATTCCGCCAATCATTTTTTTAGACATAAATACCTCTATTGTTTATAGGTTTAACTCAGTTGATCTCAATTTTGATCAATCAAAAGTAATCTGAAACAGCCCAAAAATTCGGCTTCTGGCCGTTGCCTGGGGGATAAAATTGATTTCTGCATAGATTGTACATGAATCTTGTGCGAATTTCAATACATTTAAAATTAAATTATTTTCCAAACTCCTAAGTTGGCCCGATCAGGATGCCTCGCAGCGCACAAGACCAAAGACCGGGTTTCTGGCCCTGATTTTGCGGATGAAATCGGTGATTTCTCGTTCAGAAACCCGGTTTCTGCGTAAGTCCTATTTAATCTCCAGTTGGCCACTATACAGCTTTTCTTGGAGATCGGGACTGTCTAAAATGGCCCGATTTTCTCAAGCTCGTTTTTCTCGATTAATTATCGCTTCCTAAATCGCCCCATTTTTTTGAGCGGTGAGGATGAGGCGATCGCCTGCTAGACTTTTATAACTTAATTGCCCTGAATTTTTCCCATCTTGATCGACAATTTCGGTTTGATCTAATCCCGTTTCCAAACGACAGCCAGAAGTAAAAATCAAGACAGTTGTTAACCCAATCATAATTTTAAGATTTGTGTTCATGATCTTCTCAACTGTTGAGATAGGGGATAAATTTTTGCAGAGATGCTGAGTTATAACTGGGAACATTTAGGATAAAATGGGAAACGCAGTCAATCGGAGGATTTGTTAGATGGGATATGCAATCGATGTTGATCAATTTAACTTTGAGCAAGAGATTATCAAGGTTTCCTATGAAAAACCTGTATTGGTAGACTTTTACGCGACTTGGTGTGGCCCTTGCCAAATTTTAAAACCAATCTTAGAAAAGTTGGTGAAAGAATACGATTTTATTTTAGCAAAAATTGATATTGATCAAAATCCTGAATTAGCCAATCAATATCAAGTGGAAGGTGTACCGGATGTCAGAATTGTTGAACAAGGGGAAGTGCGTCCGGGTTTTGTGGGTGCTTTAACGGAAATCAAAATTCGGCAAACCCTGGGTCAAATGAATTTAAAATCTGATTTTGAACGGAGTTTAGAAGCGTTAAAAAATGCAATTACTGAGCAACAATTTCCCCAGGCTAAAGAATTACTAGATCAGCTATTTTCTGTCTATCCAGATCGACCGGAGGTGGTGTTAGAAGCGGGTAATTTTTTAATTGTGTTAAACCAATTTGAAAATGCCGAAAAACTGTTAAATACAATTCCAGAAGATCAGCGAGAATTTTTCCAGAAAGCTCAGGCGTTGAAACAATTAATTCAATTTAAAAAAGATGCTACCCCCGATGGAGATAGCGAATTAGAACAGAATTATGCTAAAGCCTGTCAATTCACGTTAGCTCAGGATTACCCCGCAGCCCTATCTTTATTTTTAGGGATTGTGTCAACCCATCGCAAATTTAAAGAAGACGCTGCTAAAAAAGCGATGTTAACTATTTTCAATTTACTGGGAGACGAACATCCTTTAACCCAGGAATATCGCAAAAAATTAATGCTAGAATTGTATTAGGGAGAAGGGCATAGGGAATGGGGGAAAGGACTTTTTGTTATAATTTAAAATGGAATCGACAATTTAACGGCTTTTCCATTAATTATTTTCTATAAAAATTAATACATTATGACCAATGCTTCACTGATTTTAGGGGAATTAAATGATCGGGATATAGACTGGATGGTGACGGAAGGTAAGCGAGAAACCATTAAGGCTGGCGCTGTTTCTGATTGCAGAAAATCAACCCCTAGATGCCTTATATATTGTGTTAAGTGGAACCCTAAATGTTTCTGTAGCTGCATTGGGGAATCAAATTGTGGGAAAAATTGGCGGGGGTGAGGTATTAGGAGAAATGTCTTTTATTGATGAACGTTTACCTTCTGCTACGGTACAAGCGGCGGAGGATTGTTGTGTATTATCTATTTCTCGACCTCTGTTGTCTCAAAAATTAGACGAAGATGTTTTATTTTCTTTGAGATTTTATCGTGCTATTACTAAGTTTTTATCCTCTCGTTTGCGATCAACAGTGAACAATCTTGGCTGTGATGAAAATGCTAATCTATTGCCTGATAAACCACCTCAAAATGTTGTTCAAACTGAGCAAGATTATCGTTTGGATTGGATTATGCAGCGTTTAAGTGGATAATAAACGGATAATATAAATAACTCGATATTTTATGTAAATTTCAATATTTATTATCTTAAAATAAGGATAAAAGCCAATGATTTTAGGTAACAAAAAAGGTATAATTTTTTTATCGGTAGTCTTAAATTTAGTCGGTTTTAGTGTAGCAAATTTAGGGATAAATTCTGCCATTAATCCTGTTATCCTAGCGGCTCAACCTGAAAATCCGGTGGCTAAACAATTAGTGGGAAAATGGCAAGTTCCTACTAATCTTTACTCCGGTATTATTTTTACTGAGGATGGCAAAGTTTATATATTTGTAACACCCATCGAAGCTATACAATTACAATACACGATTGATCCAACTTTTAAACCTGGATTTGTGCTGTTTCGTGATGCTCAAGGAAAAATTGTCGGAAACTGCAATTTTTGAATTACAAGAAGATGGACAACTTCAGTTATACTTAAATATTAGTGGGGATGAACAACCTGCGATTACAACGTTTAAATCACAACCTTTGCTGTTTAAAAAAACATCTGAAGATCCGAGAATTGCCACTTCAGTTACTATTAGAACGCCAACGGCAGCAGAATTGAAAGAACAAGCTGATCAAGATGCACAATTAGAAGCAAAACAATATATTGAGATTATGAATCGAGGCAACCAAGCCAGTTATACTAAGTATAATCTTTTTAGAACTAATTTAGAAGAATTTATTAAAGGTATTCCCGAAGAAACTCGAAATTATCTCTACAATATTAGAGTTGTTGATGAAAAAAATATGGTTCAATCGGTTGCTATGGCTAAACGGGACGGATTAAAAAGCTATATTGGAGTGGTTTTTCTTGAACCTTCACCCATTAGTAATATCAACACAAAATCGATTATTTGTGAGAGTGATCAACCGACCCAAAAAGTTCCTTCTCAACCCGTATTATTCAGCAATCAAGCAGTTAATTGTCCGGCGGGATATGCGATAGCAAAGTAGGAGTGATTTTCCCAACACTCCCATTAAAAAATAAATAATATGAAATACTTAAATGTTTGCTACGCATCCTTATTGTGTAGAGACGCGCCATGGCACGTCTCTACGTTAGGGAAATTATGTATAGCGCTACGCATTACAGTTAGGATAGTTCTAAATCTTGAAACTAAATTCACTGCTTACTGTTGCGCTGTAACAATCTTGGCGGTTACTCTAACAGGACTTACGCAAAACAACCATATCTAGTAGGGGCGAAACGGCTGTCATCGGTGTCAACTTAAGTCTAAAAGCCTTGAAATAAATTTCAGGCTCAAAGCTAAAACCCGTTAAAACGGGTTAATGAAGCATGATCTTAGTCATCTTTAGATGACTTCAGCTTTTAGCCCGAACTTTAGTTCAGGGCTAACGTGGGTTAAGTTGACACCAATGAACGGCCGTTCGCCCCTACAGATGGTGTATAATTGGGTATTCTGCGTAAGTCCTGTCTAATAGGCTAGAGGAAATTTAAAACAGCCTATCACTGAATTAATCCGCAGTATTTCAAGATGCCGTAATTTCATGTTTCAAAGGATTTCCCTGCTCAAAATCGGAAAGATTAGTAATGGTGGTACGCGCAATATCATCTAAAGCATTTTCAGTAAAAAAGCCTTGATGGGCGGTAATCACAACATTTGGAAAAGATTGCAGTAATTGAAAGGTATCATCTTGAATAATTGTAGTGGAAAGATCCTCAAAGAAAAGTTTGTCTTCTTCTTCATAAACATCAATACCCACATAACCAATTTTCTCCGATTTAATCCCTTCAATCACTGCTTTTGTATCCACCAATTTTCCCCGACTGGTATTAATTAACATTACCCCGGATTTCATTTGGGCAATGGTTTCATGATTAATCAGGTGGTGAGTTTCAGGAAATAGGGGACAGTGGAGAGAAATAATATCTGCACGTTGCCAAAGTTCCTCTAAAGAAACATATTTAGCATTTTCTAGTTTCTCAAAATTGGGATTAGGATAAACGTCGTATCCCAAAAGATTACAACCAAATCCCGCCATAATTTGGGCAAAAATCTGTCCAATTTTTCCCGTACCCACCACCCCAACGGTGCGATTATGGAGGTCAAAACCTAACAATCCATCTAAGGCAAAATTATCATCCCGAACCCGATTATAAGCCCGGTATAATTTACGATTGAGCATCATAATTAATCCTACGGCGTGTTCCGCAACAGCATAGGGAGAATACTCCGTTACTCTTACCACTTTAATCCCTAATTTAGCCGCGGTTTTGAGATTCACATTATTAAATCCCGTACAACGAAGGGCGATTAACTTTGTACCTTGAGCCGATAAAATCCCCAGGGTTTCTGTTCCTAAATCATCATTTACAAACACACATACCGCCGGAAATCCAGCCGCTAGTGATGTAGTTTGGGGTTGCAAACGAGCATCAAAGAAAACAAATTCATGATGGGCTTGGGAGGCTTGATTTTCCATCTCAAGAAATTGACGATCATAAGACTTGGTACTAAAAACAGCAACTTTCATCGGTAGGTCGTTAAACGTTACAATACCTTGATAGAATAGCAGAATAATTCAGATTAGCAGTAGAATTACTTCCTAACAACAGTTAAATTAGAGATGCTTCCAAACCTTCACTTGTCCATCCCATCCTCCACTAACTAAGGTTTTACCATCGGGACTAATCCCAACAGCATTCACATAACCGGAATGACCTCTTAAATTTCCTTTTAATTGACCTGTGGCTAAATCCCAAAGTTTCACGGTTTTATCCCAACTTCCACTAATTAATGTTTTCCCATCGCTGGTAATTACGATTGACCAAACGCCATCAGTATGACCACTTAACCGACGAATTGGTTGACCTGTTTTTAATTTCCATAACCCAATAGTTCCATCGGCGCTGCTACTAGCTAAAGTCTCCCCATCGGGACTAATTGCTAGGGATAAAACCGATAATTCATGACCTTTTAAGGTACGGATTAATTCTCCGGTTTCCACATTCCATAATTTGATACTACTGTCTTTACTTCCACTGGCTAAAATTTTACCATCGGGACTAAATGCGATCGCCCCAACTAACTGTTCATGTCCGATAAAAGTTTTCAAAAGTTGACCTGTTTGCAGATTCCAAATTTTAATAGTTTTGTCCCAACTTCCACTGGCAATCATTTTACCATCGGGACTTAATTTAACTACTAAAACAGGATTATTATGGGCTTGAATAGTTTGAACTAAAGGCAAAGTTTGAGATGTCAAACCAGTAGCCAAATCCCAAACTTTAATCACGCCATCTTCCCCGGCTGTAACTAAATATTTATTATCTGAACTGAGGCTAATTCCATTAATTGCTCCTTGATGGGCACTCAATGTTCGAGTGAGTCCACTGGTGGTCATATTCCAAACGGAAAGATTGCCGTTACTATTGCCAACAATAGTATAAGGAAATGCTAAAGCGATCGATAATATTTCTCCTGATTTTTCCGTTAAAGTTGTGGCTAAAGTAAAGGAATTAGTAACCGCAGCCATTGTATTAGGGGGCTTTGAGGGAGAATCAGAAGCATTAATATCGGGATTATTGGTAATCGGAGCCGAAGGATTAGGTGAGGTAGGAATTGAAGATAATGTTGCCGTTTTTCGCCAATTAAAAAAATAATTAATTGGGATGCCCGCAGAAACAATTTTATCAGAATTATTGCCTAATTGGACAATTCCATTGACTCCAATCACCTTTCCTTCCCCATCTAAAATAGGGCCGCCACTCATCCCACTTCTGACTAAGTTAGTGTAAACTAAACTATATCCAAACCGAGGTGGTTGACGCTGGCTCAAGGTGCCACTGGTACTTAAAAATAGTCTCTGTCCGAGGGAACTTCCAGAACGGGGCCATCCAGCTACATATAAAGGATTTCCCGGTTGAATTTGACCAGCATCGGATGGAATTGCAACTCGATATCGTTGGGAACTACTAAAGGGAACTAGGGCTAAATCTAAGTTAGGAAGTTGTTGAATTAAACTATAATAAACAAAGTGACGTTTACCATCGGGGGTGACAACTTCATAGTCTCCCACCCGATCAACGACGTGCCAATTAGTTAAAACATAATAGGTATTTCCTTGTTTTTCCACAATAAATCCCGAGCCACCTTTTGGCCCATCAATTCTAACGGTAATTTCTCCAGCAATGGTATTAATTTGTTCGGGAGATAGGGGAACTTTTTGGGCAATTTGTAAGGGGAAAGAGGACAACTGTGGTAAAATTGGGACGGGAATAGTTAGGAAAGGAATAGTTAGAGCGATCGCCCCTAAATTTTTAGGAAAAATTTTCAATAATTGATAAATTAAATTTAGATTCATAGTTAAGTTAAATTAATGTTTTTTGCGGAAATAGGTAATTCGTAATTCGTAATTCGTAATTCGTAATTCATAATTACCCATTTTCATCCACCTTAACTAAAGGTAAACGAATAATAAAAGTCGTGCCAATTCCCATTTGACTATCAACCCAAATCTTTCCTCCATGGGCATCCACGCAATGTTTAACAATCGCTAATCCTAAGCCTGTACCGGGGATAGAACCAACATTTTTGGCACGGTGGAAGGGTTCAAAGAGTTGGGGAAGGGAATCGGAAGGAATACCAATCCCCTGATCTTGAATACAAAAGCCAATCATTTGATCTTGCACGATCACATCAAATTGCACACTTTCAGATTCAGGAGAATATTTAATCGCATTTTCTAATAAATTAATCAGAATTCTTCTTAATAAATTTGAATCAATTATCACCTCTTTGAGAGTTAACTTAAAATTTAGATTAATTTGAGATTTTCCTCCATACCCTAATTGTATTTCATCAACCAGTTGGCGACAAAATACCTCTAAATTAATCGGACTGGGTTGATATTGTAGTTGACCAGAATCCGCCTCCCCAATTAATAGAACTTCATCGAGTAATTGAGCCATATTTTTACTCGCTGATCGTATCCGTTGAAACAAAGTAACTTTTTTCTCCTGGGATAATTTTTGTTCATGCTCTTGGAGTAATACCGCCGAGGCTAAAATAGTATTCAAAGGATTTCTAATATCATGGGAAATCATCGAAACAAATTCCGAGCGGAGTTGATTTTGTTCCTTAGCTTTGAGCAATTCTTGCGTCCGTTCTTGCACTCTCATTTCCAAGGATTGATTCATGGCTTTTAAATTTTCTAAGTTATGTTTCCGTTCAATTGCATACTTGAGAGAACGGACTAAAATATTACCATCAACCTCTCTTTTAACTAAATAATCCTGGGCTCCCTGACGCACCGCCATAATTGCTAACTGATCATCATTTGTATTGGTTAAAACCACAATGGGTAAACTGGGAAACTTCTCAATTAACCGCTCTACAGATTCTAAACCTTGACTATCGGGTAGGGTTAAATCTAATAAAGCCACATCAAAAACATGATCATGTAATTGATTCAGAGCTTCCCCTAAACGTTTAACATGAACTAAACTGAAAGGTTGAAAATTAGAATCCTTGAGTAATTCTTGTAAAAATATAGCTTCAGCGAGGCTATCTTCAATTAACAAGATTTTCACTGAACTAGCAGACATCATCATTGAATTGCTTATTTTCCTTTCCGATGAAGAAAAATCGGCAGAATAAAAAATCTGAGGACTCGGACTCAGGGAAGATTCAGGATAGGAGGATAAACCTTTTTCTTCCTCGGGAGATGAACACCGAGTCTCTGTTTTTTTTTCCGTGCTTTGATGACTGCAAACTTTCCTCATTATTTATTCTTATCCTTCTCTAAAATAGAGTTTAATCGCACGGTAAGGTCACGGTTTTTAGCCAAAATTCTTCAATTCCTCGGACAATTGTAAACAGTTGGCTTAAATTTCGGGATTTCGTAATATAACAATTAACATGGAGGTCATAGCTATGATGAATATCCTCTTGATTATGGGAAGTTGTCAGTATAACAACAGGAATTCGTTTTAAGCTCGGATCACTTTTAATTTCCGCTAATACCTCCCGTCCATCCTTTCGAGGCAAGTTTAAATCCAGAAGGATTAAATCAGGGCGCGGGGCATTTTCATACTCTCCCTCTTGGCGCAGAAATGCCATAGCATCAACTCCATTGCTAACGGTCATCACTTCATGGGAGATGGGGCTATTTTTTAAGGCTTCTTGAATCAGACGGATATCGGCTTTGTTATCCTCAACCAGAAAGATCATTTTAGATTTTTCTTCCATTTCGGCGCTCACCTTCGCGTCCTCCTACGGGAATTGTAAAATAAAATGTAGACCCTTGACCTAATTTAGATTCTACCCATATTTTACCGCGATGGCATTCTATAATTTTCTTACAGATGGCTAATCCCATCCCAGTTTCCTGGGTATTCATCTCGGGTATGGAGACGTTGGAAAATAATAAAAATTCGTTCGGCAAATTGTAGGTCAATTCCGATGCCATTATCCTCAACGGAAAATAACCAAGCATCCTCAATTCGTTTAACTCCGATATGAATTTCAGGTGATTTTTCACTTCTAAACTTAATCGCATTAGCAATTAAATTTTGGAATAACTGCATTAATTGAGTCCCATCTCCTAATACATTCGGCATCGGATCATAAGTAATATTAGCTTGATTTTCAGCAATCCGTTTTCTTAAATTAGCTAAAGCCCGATATAAAGCCGTTTGAACTTCGGTAAATTGAAATTCAATTCCCTGCATATCGACTTTAGAATAAGCTAAAATATCATCAATTAGGGTTTGCATTAAACTTACCCCTTCCACGGCATAATTAATGAATTGTTTAGCATCATCATCGAGGGCTTGATGATAACGCATTTCTAACAGTTGTACATAGTTGACGACTTGATTTAAGGGTTCTTGTAAATCATGGGAGGCGACATAGGCAAATTTTTTCAAATCCGAGTTAGACCGTTCTAAATCCTGGGCTAACTGAGCCAATTCATCGGCCTGCTTCAAGACAATATTAACTAGGGTTTTTCTCAGTTCTAAAGCCGCTTGAATTTCCACCTGTTTCCAAGCTAGGGATTGTAACTGCAAGGTTTCTTTCCACTGTTCAAAAGATTTTCGAGGGGACAGTAACACTTGACCTTCAGCTTGGCTAGTTTCAAAGGCTTGGTGAGGATTTCCCCCCCATTTAACGGTTTGGATGACTTCGGGGCGGAACCAAATCACATAATTTTTATGGGAAATAGAAATAGCCAATAAGCCACTTCCCACAGCTTTAAACCCTCGGGCATCGGAATAGAGTTTGGGCAAAGAATCAGTATAAAAAACTTCTTTTTGACTCTGTTTTTGTAACCATTGAACTAAGAAAATTAAATCGGCTTCTGGGGGTGTTTCTCCTACTAGGGTAAATTGACCACCAAAGTAAATTGCAGCCCCTTGAGCACCGGTTAAATCTAAAATATTGGGTTGATGTTGGGTGAGTCCATCAATAAAATTTTCCTCCTGGGACATGGCATCAATTAAAGCCGATTGAATTTGGTTTAATTGAATCCGATAGTCATAATCTTCTGTGTCTTCCCGTTCTGAAAGTTCGGAAAAAATCACTCTTCCTAGAAATTCGCAAGCCTTGCGGAGTTCATAGGAAATATATTTAGGGGTGAGATGATGACAAGCAATTAATCCCCAAAGTTTTCCCGCTTTGATTAAGGAAATAGTTAGGGAAGCGCCCACCCCCATATTGTGTAAATATTGCAGGTGACAAGGGGAAGCACTTCTCAAAATTGAGCAGGTTAAATCCGTGGGTTGATGACTAATCGGATTAACTTCAGGAAAGAGTTGAACTGGTTCGGTAGCCGCATCAGGAATTAGGCGAATCCAGTTAGAACTAAACATCTTTCTGGCGGGTTTGGGAATATCTGATGCTGGATAATGTAGTCCCAAATAGGGTTCCATTTCCCCTCGTTTTTCTTCCGCAATTACTTCTCCATGTCCATCCTGATCGAATTTATATAACATTACCCGATCAAATCCCGTGATTTTTCGCACTTCTTGAACAATAATTTGACAAAAATTGATCAAACTCGAGGAAGATTCTAGTTGATTAATTGAGATTTTAGCTAAATGATAAAAACTGAGGAATGGAATATTTTCTTGAGAGGTAGCGGGTTCTAGTTCTAAGATTAAATAGCCAGAACTATTACGATGGAATATGCCATCAAAAATAACATAATCATCGCCTTTAATTTTGATCCAAATTTTAGTTGGATTAATGAAATCGAGGTTATCTTGTTTTAATCCAATTTCAATCCGTTCCATTTGGAAAGAATCTAATAGGTCTTTTAAATATTTATGTAGTATAATTTCGGTAGAAATTCCCAAAATTGACTCGATATTACTGCTAACTTGTAAAATTCTAAGACCGGGTTCTTCTAAAACCAATAAAACGCCATGGGGTTGAATTTGGCTGAGAATATGGATAGGTTGCCCATCCAAGTCCTTTAAGCCAGAAGAATTATCCTCCGTCTTGACATTTCCCATAATGATCCTCCTGAGTTGGTTTTGATAAAAAATGATCGAGGGGCAAAATTTTCTTCCCTGCTGAGGTCTATCTAATGCTGAGTTTGGACTTGGGGCTGATTAAGACAATTTTCTGGGGCAATTTCGGGGTGTCATCTTTCAGTATAGCATTTTACAAATCGCTTGAAACTGCTTACAACTCTTTCCCTATAACTCTTTAGATTTATTCAAAAAAATATAAACTAATGCAGCTAATTCAATCTAAAAGTGATTTTGCTGCATTATATTGAAATATTGTTACATATTAATTCACAAAAATTAATCAAGTTATGCCAGAACAAAGGCTCTACTGATTTAAAATTAACTGCATTAATCCCGGGAATAATCGATAGGTTTCTGTTGCTAATAGGGCTGGGCCCACCACGACTTCCGCTTGTTTTTTCTCCACCGCATTCCAAATCGCTTGGGCAATATCTTCTGGTTGACTCACCCAAGTTGAAGCTAAAACTGAGTCCAAGCGTTGACGCAATTGTTCAATTTCTAACTCATCTTCCCCGCGAAATTGTGCTCTTTCTAGGAAATTACTATTAATAATACCCGGATGAACAGCACAGACATGAATGTCTTTTTTTTGTAGTTCTAACCTCAAGGATTCTGTGAGTCCCGTCACCGCATATTTACTCGCACAATAGGCCGCCATTTGGGGTAGGGGCATTTTTCCCACAAAGGAACCAACATTTACAATTGTCCCATGTTTTTGTTTCAATAAATGGGGTAATACTGTATGAATCATATTTACATAACCAAAGAAGTTTGTATTCATTAATTTATGCCAATCTTCTAAGGTGGTATGTTCCACAGATGCACTTAAACAAATTCCGGCATTATTGATTAAAACATCGATACTTTCATAATAATCTAAGGATTGATTAACTAGATATTTAACCTGTTCAATATCAGTAACATCCGTCGGAATTGCTACGGTAGAAACCCCCAAAGATAAAACTTCATTTGCCAGGGCTTCTAAACGTTCCGGTTCCCGGGCAGCTAAGATAACATTGTAGCCTTTTTTTGCAAATAATAAAGCCGTTGCTTTACCAGTTCCTTGAGACGCGCCCGTAATCAAAACTGTTGATGTCATAATAGAAGCAATCCTATAAGAATGGGGAATGGGTAATAAACTAATAACTGGTACGGGCGGGTTATTTTAGATATGAGTTAATCACCGCGCATCTTGATGAACCCGCCCCTACAAATGATAACTGATTTTATCTTCTGTTATTACATTTACGCCGCTGACTTTCTATTGTGTAGTCTCGCGGAATGCTGTTTAAATTCATTCCGGGCCGGAAAATTGTGGCAGCATCCCAGAGTTTTGCTCCCGTTAAGTTGGCGCCAGAAAAATTAGTTCTCTCATCAATAATGGCTCCACTTAAGTCAGTTTTACTTAAATCAGCCCCACTTAAATCAGCCCCACTCAAGTTAGCATCAACAAAATTAGCAAAGGAGAAATTAGTTTTTCTCATGGTGCTATTGGAGAGGTTTGCACAGGTGAAAAACGCCCCTCGGAAGTTGGCATTATTAAAGTTAGAATTGCTCAAATTAGCTTGTCTAAGTTGAGCACTAACCCGGCTTTGATTGCTTAAATTAGACCCTTGCAAATTACAGCCTTGACAGGAGCGAGCATTACCTTTTAAAAAAACGTCTGGGTCGTTTGTATTGAATTGAGCCATGGTTGGGGCTACAAAAACAACGGGTGTAAACAAAGCCACAAATGCCCAAAATTTATATTTTTTCATGGTTGATTATTAGTGATTTTATAGCTTAATTAATAACATATAAAATCAATTCTGTCAATATTGAAAGATTGTTTTCTCAATATTCAGAACTCGATACTTATTTGATGAACTTGATGAAATAATACCGATTGAATTTTGGTTGTACATAATAATAAATTAATGGGATTGCGGATCTAAAGCATCCCTTAAACCATCTCCTACCGCGTTAATACTCAAAACCGTTAAAAAAATTGCCAACCCGGGAAATAAAGCTAAATAGGGGGCGGTTTCTAAATAATTTTGAGCATCATAAAGCATTCTTCCCCAGGTGGGAACATCGGGGGGAAATCCTAATCCTAAAAAGCTTAAAGTTGATTCTGTAATAATCGCAGTTCCCACCGCTAAAGTCGCTGCTACAATTACCGGACTCAAAACATTAGGAAGAATATGTACCCAAATTAATCGCTTAGAAGACGCACCAATGGCTTTAGCTGCGGTGACAAAATCCTGTTCTTTTGTGGTGAGAAAACTCGCCCGCACTAATCGCGCCACCGACATCCAATTTAACCCACCAACTACTATAATAATTAATAGGAAAATACCGACTTCTGGCCCAACAATTTGTTTGATTGATTCCCGAAATAAATAGATAACTAATAGTAGTACAGGTAATTGGGGAAGGGATATAAATAAATCCGTTAGTCGCATTAATAGACTATCAATTATTCCGCCATAAAATCCGGCGATCGCCCCCACTAATGTTCCTAATAAAATAGCTACCGCCATGGCTGCGACCCCAACGGTTAAAGAAACTCGTCCCCCAATTAATAAACGGGCTAATTGATCCTGTCCTAAATCATTAGTTTCCCAAAAGATGTTTTCCCGTTGGCGGAGAAAGGGAATTAACAAAATCAATTTCCGTCGGAGAAATCCCATAAACCCAAGGGCCAATAATCACAGATAAAATCATAAATCCTAAAATTATTAATCCTAAAAGGGCGATTTTATCCCGTTTAAATTGTCGCCATGCGGTCTGAATTAGAGTTTTAGATTGGCGGGTTTTAGAGGTTTTTTCGGCAGGTTGAGTTACTGTCATAATTAATAATTAATATTGAACTCTAGGATCTAAAAATCCATATAAAATATCGGCAAATAGATTAAAAATTACTACTAAAATTGCATAAACCATCGTAATTCCCATAATAACTGGGGTATCACTGCGAAAAATTGAATCAATTAATAACGCCCCAATCCCAGGAATTCTAAACACCTGTTCGGTAACTAATGATCCAGCAAATAAACCAGGAATTTGTAAAGCAATTAAGGTCACAACTGGAATTAAAGCATTTCTTAAAATATGACCATTAATTACATTCAATTTTGGTAAACCTTTAGCGTAAGCAGTGCGAACATAATTTTGATTCAACTGTTCTAGGAAGGAAGAACGAATAAACCGCATTAAAATCGCAGCTTGATAAAATCCTAACACAGAAATGGGCATAATAGACTGTTGGATTTGTTGCCAAAATGTTTGTAAATTGGTTACTTTTAAGGTACTATTATAAATAAAAGGAAGCCATTTAAGTTGAACACTGAAAATAATAATAAACAGTAACCCGGTAAAAAATGTGGGTAAGGAAAACCCAATAAAGGAAACCGTTGTGATGATTTGGTCTAAAACCGAATAGCGTTTTAAAGCCGAAATAATCCCAAAAGGAAAAGCGATTAAAACCGCTAAAATATAGGCTACACCCATAATCCAAAGGGTTGTGGGTAAACGTTGTAAAATTAAATCTAAAACCGGGCTACGACTGGTAAAAGAATAACCTAGATCTCCTTGTAAAAATGCCCAAATCCATTTTAAATACCGGATGGGAATAGGTTGATCTAAACCTAGCGATCGCCTAATATTTTCTCGCACTTCGGGGGTAATAGAAGGATTATTAGCAAATTCTCCCATGGGATTACCCGGGGCTAATGCTAGGATTAAAAATACTACAATACTAATAGCTATTAGGGTGGGAATAGAGGTGAGAATCCGGTTGATTAGGTATCGGGTCATGTTTAATAATAATAAAATAAAAGATAGCCCTAAAGGGCTTACTACGGGGCTTACTACGGGGTCTTTTTCCAATCTTTGATATTCCAGACGGTTAAATCCCAAGGGGTTAAGTTTACGCCTGTTAAATTCTGATTGACTCCTGCCACTTCCGCCCGATGAATTAGGGGAATCACAATATAATTATTCACCAACATATCATTCATTTTAATCCAGATTTGTTTTTGTTTTTCCGGGTTAATTTCAGTGGTTGCTTGTTTCCAAAGGGCATCATATTCTGGATTACAATAGCGAGAAAAATTATCCCCTGTCCAATTATTCGCTTTCTGCGGAATTTGAGTGCAGGTATAGGTTTTCAAATAGGCGGTGGGATCGGGATTCGTATTTCCGGTACTAAATAATTGTAAATCCGCCACAAATCTTTCTGTGGTATCGGGATTAGCAGGATCACCGGAAAAATATACACTCGGATCAATACTTTTTAGTTCTACTTTCATACCCAATTGTTTCTAAGGATTGTTTAATCACTTCTTGGGTTTTTTGCCGTAAAGGATTAACGGAAGTTTGAAAAACTAAGTTCATTTCTACCCCATTTTTATCTCGAATCCCGTTATTATTAGTATCTTTCCATCCGGCTTCATCTAATAATTTTGCGGCTTTTTCTAAATTAAATTGATAGGTAGTATTGGGAGAAACAACTTGAGAAGGATTGACCACAAAATTAGTAGTAGGTTGTCCTAAAATTCCATAGAGTTGATTAGCAATAATCTCTCGATTGATCGCTAAACTTAAAGCCTGACGGACTTTAGGATCACTAAAGAAAGGATGGGGGAATTTTAAACTCGATCTTTCTCCATCGGGTGTAATTTTATTCGGATCGGTTTGATTAATTATAATCCGTTCCATTAATGCCCCAAAATTAGAAATAACCTTCCCTTTTCCCGCCGCTTCTAAGGGTTTTAAAACATTAGATTCTACCTGAAGATTATAGGCATAATCCGCATCTCCCGTCTGTAAAACTGCCCTAGCTGCGGAGGCTGCATCGCCTCCTCCTTTGAGTTCTAGCCGTTCAAATCCTAACTGTTTAGCTTCTCTAAAATTGGGGTTTGCTTCATAAACAACCACATCCCCAGGTTTAAATTCTACCACTCGATAGGCCCCGGTTCCTACGGGTTTTAAATTACCAGGTGCTTGTCGGGAATTTTCCCCATTATAATCTTCAAAAATATGACGAGGTAAAATCATTCCTTCGGTTTCCCACAAACACCGAATGCCATCCCGGTGTTACGGATTTAAAGTTAATTTTTACGGTATGACTATCAATTTTTTCAATATTTTTAATAATTTCATACGTCCCGGATGTAGTAGTCCCAACTTTAGGATTACTAATAAATTCATAAGTAAAAATAACATCATCGGCGGTAAAGGGTTTCCCATCCGACCAATTAACATTTTTTTTCAGTTTCCAAGTCACGGATTTACCGTCCTTAGCAACTCCTCCATTTTTTAAACTAGGAATTTCTGCGGCTAAGAAAGGGACTAATTCTAATTGATTATTAAAACTAGCCAGGGGTTCTAAAGTAATTCGACTAGCTTCGGAATCTTTGAACCCCGTTGATAAATGGGGATTGAGAATAGTTGGGGCTTGCCAATATAATAATTTTAGGGTTTTTTCTGCGGGTTGTTGATTAGAATTAGTTGGATTTGTGGGGGTAGAATTTGGGGAAGATCCACAGGAACTTAGGGTTAAACTAATCAGAGAAATTAACAGAGAAAATTTATAAAAATTCATAGAAATTATAGAAAAGGGCGGTCTCATTCTGTACTGATTATGTTTCACAAAGATTTCAGGAGAAAACCGTTGTGAGGCATTTATGCTTTTATTCTGGAATCTTGTTAATTCTATTACCGTAGTGAGGCATTTATGCCTTTATTACCCAATTTCGTTAATTTTATTACAAAATTTTACAGAAACACCGATTATACTTGACAAAAGCATAACATTTTGCATTGCGAGGACTATCAATATGGGTCTTATCCGCCAAGTTGAAGTTCGTAGACTAAACTCGATCAGGTCTGGGATGGTTGAATTTTTCACCCCCCAGACCAGCGACGAAACAATGATGGTATACAGGTCGAAGCAGGTGCGGTAGAGAAGTTATTTGTCCATCGTTTTCAAACTGATCAATTATTGGTCGTCCGGGGTCAATTTGTCCTGGTGATTTTACAAAATCGTCAATATCGTTATATTCCTTTGAGTGATCGGGCTCCAACCGTGGTTAAAATTCCCCCAGGAGTTCCTCACGGCGCAATTAATCTAGGCACAGAAGACTGTTTAATGGTGAATGCGGTGTTGCGACATGGAGAACCCCATGAACGAGATTATCGCCCCTTAAACCCGCCTTTCTCCTACAATTTAGTCGCTGTAAAACGGGCTTTAGAAAGTTTAGATTATCCCTTGACAGCTTAATTTTAAAATCATCTTATATCAATATAGGATACAGTAATTTTGTATCCTATATTAATATTAGCGATCGCAATTATTTAAAACCTTGGCACTCTTAAAAATTAAAGTTAAACCCAATTCTAAACAACAGGCTTTCCATGAAGAATTGGATGGAAGTTTTACCGTCCATCTGAAATCTCCCCCAGTCGAAGGAAAAGCCAATCAAGAATTAATTAAATTTTTAGCCAAACACCTAGGAGTCCCCAAATCCCAAATTACAATTAAATCTGGCCGATCCTCCCGCCATAAATTTGTAGAAGTTCCCGACGTTAAGCCCTAGTATAATAGATGAGTAGACATCATTAATTTTCAGTATTTTTGCTAATGGATGCGTTTCAACCCACCCCTCCAGATTGGACAACCGATGCAATTCACGCTTCCGAGTTTTCTTGTCCCGAATGTTCCGCGAGTAGTTTAGAAGCCCAACAGGTTTGGATTAACCGTCGTTCTCCAGTTTACAGCGAAAATAACCGTCGCCAATGGCAGGAATTTTATGTCTGTCAATGTGGCTGCGTTTGGTGGGCTTGGAGTAGCGATCGCCCCCCTTCCCATCTTGTTTCCCAACCTAACACAGATCAAAATCCGTAAAATCCTCTTAAACAGGAATTTTACGCCTGTCAATGTAGCTGCGTTTGGTGGACTTGGAGTAACGATCACCCCCCTTCCCATCTGGTTTCTCAACCTAACACAGAGCAAAATCCATGAAATCCTCTTAAACAGGAATTTTACGCCTGTCAATGTAGCTGCGTTTGGTGGACTTGGAGTAACGATCACCCCCCTTCCCATCTTGTTTCTCAACCTAACACAGATCAAAATCCGTGAAATCCGTGAAATCCTCTTAAATCCGTGATCCTAATTGCCTATTTTTCTTCTTGTAATAATTGCCAATCTCGAATTAACTCCTTAGACCACATCCAATTTTGAGATAATTCATTAGGTTCAAATTTATTAGGTGCTTCACTCATAACCTTACTACTAAATTTAACCGCTTTACTCAACATAAACTCCTTTTCTTTACTCGGCAAAGTTTGAGCAAATCTCCACCAAACCAAGGAAATTCCCGCATAGGCATTTAACTTATCCTGCTGTTGAACTTGAGACTGGATATTATTAGCAGTTTCCAGGTGTTATTTTCCCTGATAAAGTAGGTTCCTCAACCTCTAAAACCTGTATCCAAACTTGATAGGCACTTTCTAACTTTCCTTCGGTATAATAGGCAAAACCCAAGGCGTTTTTATACTTCATAGATTTAGGATTTTGTTGAACTGCCTTTGCCCAATGGCGTCGCACATCATCAATTTTATATTCCGTACTTCCCCGTTGAATAGATTGCCAAGCTAACCGACCATAGAGAAAATTAACAATAGGATGATTGAGATCCTGAACCTGTACCGCCGCTAGGGCTGATTTTGCTTTTTGTAATGCTCCTCTATCTAATAATTCCGTCGTTGCTTCTTCTGCCGATAATAGATTTCTCCGATAAAATTGTTCAACGGCAATTCCTAAGACATAATCAGTATTTGCTGTGTTTAAATCCGTGGCTTGAGGTTGATTCGTTAGAGAATTACCATGGCGCGTCTCTACTAATTTTTTCGATTGTAAAGCCATATTTTGCCACCACAAAGCCCCAAAACCCAAGGGAATGAGCAAAAATGGTAAAACCCATAATAATCGTTTTCCCTTAAATAAATTAACGGCACTTAAACCCGATAAAAAGGTTTTAGAATCAGAGTTTAAAGACTTATTCGCAATAGTTTTTGACGGTGAATTTGAAGACACAAAGGGTATTTTTTCTGAGACTAAATCCGGTGTTAATTCTGTTTTTATTGGGGGATTTTCAACCTTTGATTTATTAAGAAAATCCCCAATAAAGTCAAGACCATCTGAATCATTATCCAAATTATCTTCACAAACAATATCATCTAACAGGTCTTCAATATTATCATCATTCATACTATCCCATTCGGATGATGATAGGGTTTTAGTGGTAGATTTTGGCCTCAAATCTTGTTCTGCTGGAGCAGAAGGCAAAGGTAAAAATTCCTGTTCTTCCAGAATCGAATTATTATGGTGACTCGCGGTTAAATACCCATCAAATTCTCGATGTAAATATAAAATTGGCAATGCCCAATATAGCTGATGAGAACCATAGGCAGAAATCAATCCCTGTCTGGCTCTACTTAAACTTAAATCAATCGGATAACCCTGATTAAGATTTCTATATAATAACCGCGTTAAGGTCAATGCCACATCATCGGGAATACGTTCCGCCATGGCTAATACCCCTGGAATACCGCGCTTAACGGCATATTCAGCTAAATTTAATTGGGCAGTATCATCACTAACATTTTGTACATTTTGATATGCTCCCCGACAGGAATTTAATACCACCATTTGCACGCCATTATTAACTAATAATCCAGCTAAATCATCGCCATTTAGGGTTTCCGTTAATCCAGTTCGACGACTAACTAAATATAATTCCCCCCCGGATGTCCCTAAATTGCTATGTCCGGCATAATGAAAAACTTGATATTGTCCTTGTTCTAGGGCTTGGGTAAGTTGTTCTCGGTCGGGTTGTTCTAAAATAGTTAGTTGAATATCGGGGGTTGGGGGTTTGACAAAATTGCCATTACTCCGTCTATTTTCCCGTCGCAATTCTTCCTGTAAATGCAATGCTTCCCGCTTTAGTTGTAGCGTTTCTTGGTCGGTGGGTGCGGCAATAGCAATTAAAATTTTTAAAGGTTGATTTGGTTTTCTAAGTTGGGTTTGAGGAATAGAATTCATCCCCGGTTGGTAACGGGAAAAAACCACATCTGTTCCCGTCGCTATCGGACGATCTCCAGCGTGTAAAACTTCCCAAGGTAAACTCGATAACCGTTTGCCTTTTACGCCTAAGCGTAATTGTAATAATTCTTGACGATTTTGGGCGATCGCTTGGGCACAAGTCCAACTATCGTGTAACGTTCCTTGAAATAAGCCATGATAAAGCTGTTGACCCAATTCGACTAAACTTAACAAAGGCGGATCACTGGCGGGTTGAGTTTCGATTGTTTGGCCCAAACCCCGAGAACGACGAACTGTTTGGCCCTCCAATAGACCTAACAGGGGATCATTCATTAATTGACGAGCCTGGGCTAACCATTCGTCCACGGGCCATTTAACTTGTTCTTCGGCTAGAGGAACACCGGAGGCGACTTTTTCAGTTCGCACCAAATATTCATTATCTCCAACCGGGGTAACGGAAATATGGAATTCCTGAGTCATAAGCATCTATGACGGAAATGTAACTATTTTGCTCCTAAGTCCAGGGTAACTAATATTCGGCAAAGTAGTAAGCCCTTCAGGGCTTAATCCCCAAAACCTAACACTAATAAATTTAATTTATTGTTATTGGTGTTAGATGTTGCTGCTAAGTCTGGGGAAGAAAGCCCGGTCGGGCTTACTACTTATGGCAAAAATTCCCTATTCTACGGTATGACCAACGGCGGCGATCGCTTCTTTAATTGCGGTTTCCGAGGGTGTACCGTTAATATTCACTATCTTTGTTTCCAAATTAATTGTAATATCAGCCCCAGCGTCCAAAGATTTAATCGCCTTAGTAACAGTATTGGCACAGGCTTGACAAACCATGGAAGTAACTTTGATTTCAACGGTCATGGGTTTTGGTAGTAATCGACAGTTCTAATGATTAACTTGCTCTACCATGAAAAATATTAAATGTCAAGTCAATTCAGGATAATCGTTGACGATCTGTTGTTGGTTAACACCTCAACACCGGGGACATGGGTGTTAATTGTTAAAATCTATTAAGATAGAGGCAGGATAATATTGTTTCAGAAGTTAAGAGTAACCCTTCTATGACCTTACAAGTTTTAGTTGAAAAGAAAAAGTTAGAAAAACCTCCCTTTGAGATTCACTATTTAGGCGATCGCGCCTTGAGAAACCCCAGCCAAAAGAGTTTCCCGCATTGATGATGAAATTCGCCAACTGGTGCGGGAGATGTTACAAACCATGTATAGTGCTGATGGTATTGGTTTAGCCGCGCCCCAAGTCGGCGTGAATAAACAGGTGATTGTGATTGACTGCGAACCGGATAATGCGGCTAACCCCCCTTTAGTCCTGATTAACCCGACTATTGTTAAATCCAGTAAGGAAATTTCACCGTTTCAAGAAGGGTGTTTGAGTATTCCGGGGGTTTATATGGATGTGACTCGCCCGGAAGTCGTGGAAGTGTCTTTTAAAGACGAAAATGGCAGACCGCGCACCCTGAAAGCCACGGAATTATTAGGTCGGGCCATTCAACATGAAATGGATCATTTGAATGGGGTTTTATTTGTGGATCGAGTGGAGAATAAATTGGCTTTAAATGAAGAATTAGCCAAGCATAAATTCTCACCTAAAGCTGTTAAATCTGTTAAATAATATAGGATAATTCAAGATGGTCGGTACTCCCAAAAGTATGGTTTTTTTATTAGGGTCTTGTGTAGCTGCGATCGCTTCCGTGGGTTCGGTTTTTGAACTATCCTCGGGAAATCCACAATTGGGAGGTTTAACCACCAGTGTGATTTTAGCCTTGAGTATTCCTTTAGGTGTGTTCCTATTTTTTGCCGCCGTTAAAGATGCTCAAATGAATCAAGAATAAACCTCTAGTAGTGAGCCCTTCAGGGCTTACTATTAGGGGTCGTGGCTAAGACATGGGGGAGGACGGAACAATTGGGCTTTTTGACAATAGGTAGAGGTAAATGCAGATTACATTTTTAGGTACTAGCTCGGGGGTTCCCACGCGATCGCGTAATGTTTCCAGTATAGCTATGCGTTTACCGCAACGGGCTGAAATTTGGCTGTTTGACTGTGGAGAGGGGACGCAGCACCAATTCCTCCGCAGTGATTTAAAAATCAGTCAAATTAGCCGAATTTTTGTTACCCATCTACACGGCGATCATATTTTTGGGTTAATGGGGTTATTAGCCAGTTGTGGGTTAGCGGGAAATCCCAAACGGATTGATATTTATGGGCCATCGGGATTATCCGAATATTTACAGGGCTGTGTGCGCTATTCCCAAACCCATTTTTCCTATCCGGTTAAAGTTCATACTGTTGAACCTGGAATGATTTTTGAAGATGAAGAATATCAAGTGGTTTGTGGGCTATTGAAACATCGAGTCCCAGCCTTTGGTTATCGAATTATTGAAAAAGATAAACCCGGACGATTTGATGTGGAAATGGCTCAAAAATTAGGGATTCCCCCGGGGCCAATTTATGCCCAACTCAAACAGGGACAGGCTGTTACCCTAGCCAATGGTCAAGTAATTCGGGGTAAGGAATTATGTGGCGAAGCCCAAGTGGGTCGTAAATTCGTCTATTGTACCGATACGGTATTTTGTGAAGGGGCGGTAGAATTAGCGGAAAATGCAGATGTTTTAGTTCATGAAGCCACCTTCTCCCATCAAGATGCAGAAATGGCTTTTCAAAGATTACATTCTACCTCCACCATGGCGGCACAGGTCGCACTCGCCGCCGGAGTCAAACAATTAATTATGACCCATTTTAGCCCCCGTTACGCCCCCGGAAATTCAATTATTTTAGAGGATTTATTAACGGAAGCCAGAGCCATTTTTCCCCATACAGACATGGCTTATGATTTCCTCACCCATACAATTCCCCGTCGTCCCTCCCCGTAGTAAGCCCTTCAGGGCTTTCTTTCCTTCCCCCCGTAGTAAGCCCTTCAGGGCTGTCTTTCCTTCCCCAGTTTTTGGAATAAGAATGAGTCCTGAAGGACTCACTACGCAATACTGAACTTTTCTATCCTTTTTTATTCTAACTGGCATCAAATGGGTTTTCTTCAGTCACAGAGAGGGTTTCAGAACTCCTGAACTTATCCCTATCGACAGTTTAACGGATATCGAACACACTTGAACTATAGATAGATGATATAGGATTCCCCCAGGAGGTAAGACCATGATTAGAACTATTTTAGTCGTTGAAGATAATCTTGTTAACTGGAAAGTCTTTGAGCGGATTTTAACCAGACGAGGCGGGTTACTAGCAAAACATACTGAAGATGTGGAAACCGTCATGGAAATGGCCGCCAACAAACAAGCAGATCTAATTTTAATGGATGTGTCTTTAACCAATAGTTATTATCAAGGAAAAGCCGTTGATGGGGTGACAATTACCCAAATGTTAAAAGCGAACCCCGCCACCGCTCAACTTCCAGTTATTTTAGTTACCGCCCATGCGACCACGGGCGATCGCGAAAACCTTTTAGCGCGTAGTGGCGCCGATGATTATATTCCCAAACCAGTAGTTGATCATAAATCTTTTGTTGAACAAATTAAATCCAGACTCCCCGTAGATCAATGAAAAAGCATAATTTTACTACCTCAAACTTCGTCAAAAATTATGCTTTTACCAGAGTGCATTATCCTTTAACAATAGGCCATAAACCAGGGAATATTCCGTGAACATTTAGTTAAAAATAAGCTCTTTGAGAGAAATCCGAAAAGGATTGCCTTTATATTCAATAAACCATTTATTTACCGTCGGTTCCTGATTTAGTTAAATTTATTGAACAAGGTGGAAAAACTCCTTTATAATAATGTGTTGATGGCAACAAATTTAATGAGGAGTTTAATTAGAGTGCAAATTGCGACGTGGAATGTTAATTCAATTAGAACCAGGAAAGATCAGGTATTACAATGGTTACAAACCAATGAAATTGATATTCTTTGTTTACAGGAAACCAAAGTAATTGATCAGGATTTCCCCCGTTCTGGTTTTGAAGAATTGGGTTATAATATTTATATTTATGGTCAAAAAGCCTATAACGGGGTCGCAATTTTTAGTAAAACTCCCCTAGAAGCTGTCCATTTGGGATTTTCGGGGATTTTAAATACTGAACCCTCTCAAAAATTTGATGAGCAAAAACGAGTTTTAACCGGAATTATTGATGGAATTACTATAGTTAATTTATACGTTCCCAATGGTTCCAGTATTGACAGCGACAAATATCACTATAAATTAAACTGGTTAAACTATCTCAAAGAATATTTAAAAATTCTGTTAAATCAAACTGAAAAGATTTGTATTTGTGGGGATTTTAATATTGCTTTAGAAGATATTGATATTCATAACCCCAAGGGTCGAGAAACCCATATTATGGCGAGTGATGCTGAACGTCAGGCCTTAGAATCAATATTAGAATTAGGCTTTAAAGACGCCTTTCGCAAGTTCACCACCGAAGGGGGACAATTTAGTTGGTGGGACTATCGCCAAGGCTCCTTCCGACGCAATACCGGATGGCGCATTGATACCCATTATTTGACCTTACCCCTGTATGAAGTCGCCAGTAGTTCCATCATCGATAAAACCCCTAGAACCTGGGAACAACCGAGCGATCACACCCCGGTTATTATAACTCTCTAGTCCCCTTTCTCAACTTTCTGGAGAAAAATATTTAGTAAAGGGCACAAATAGGGTATGATAATAGTTTGTGCAAAATCTTCATTAATCTAGGCTCATGGCTGTACCCAAGAAGAAAATGTCCAGGTCGAGACGCGATATGCGCAAGGCGACTTGGAAGCGGAAAGCAAGACTGCAAGCTGAAAAAGCGTTATCCCTCGGTAAGTCTGTTCTCACAGGTCGTTCTACAGGATTTTACTATCCCACTAACGACCAAGAAGAAGGCGACGAAGAATAAACGATTGGACTGTGCGAAACTACATAAAGATAGGGGCGAGAAAGCCTCTCTGTTCGGGAGAGGAAAACTCGCCTTTATTGTTTGGAGATTTAGACATTAATAAAACCCATATTCCGCACCATAAAATGTAATAAATTATTATTCAAAAATTTCTCTCTGGTGAACACCCTTAACCAATAATATATTAATTACATTTTGTCGGGCGAAATTTGGGCTGTGGCTTCACTGTTACGGTAGTTGAAAGCCAGGTCGAGAATTTTAGCCCAACGTTTTTGGACTTGTTTGGGAGTGCATTTGAGGATAGAGGCGATCGCTTTATCCGTTTCTTCTTGGTCTTTGAGTTGTAATAACTGTTGCTGATCGACGGATAATTGGGCTTGGAAAGCTTGCCATTGTTCGCCCGTCATCCCCAATTTTTGGTTAATATCGGCCCCTAACCATTCATGCACAAGTTTCCAGTTGTTAGACCGGGCAAATTTTTCGACGTGGTATTTAAACCGTTGTTGCAGATAGTCCCGTTCCCGGGCGGTTAACCCCAGGGCTTTATCAATATCGCAGGCTTGGAGATCTTGCATTTTCAGCTTTAAATATCTGACACAATCGGTTTGTCCTTGGGATTCTAAATATTGAATCAGTTCATTAATTACCCGATCTCGTAATACACTTTCTGCGGGATCAACGGTTTCAGAAACCATTTTTTCCCGAATTTGCTGCATTGCAGATGTCCGACTTTGGGCTTCGGCTTCTTCGGTTTTGCCACCTTCAACGGCTAATTCAATATCCATAGAGGTTTCAGGGGGTTGACCTTTAGCAAACCCTTGGGCGCGTAACACAATTAACCGTTGACGGTTACGACCGGGTAAACCGATCTGACGTTTGGCATACTGTTCACTAAAGGCCATATATTCCGCTAATTCTAAACGGGTATGGGGGGTATAGTTAGCTTCCAGGGCGTGTTTCCCGACGAAAAGCCCGCAGGGATTCGACATAAAATCCTTGTAAAAAGTCTTCAATTAAGTTGTAACGGGCTTGGAAGCTCAACTGAGACTCAAAGGAAGCAACGTGACGGTAGACCATGGCCGCGAGGTGAGAGTGGAGTTCTACCCGACCTTGACGAGAGCCTAGTTTGTAATACTCTAAGCACTTTTGCAAGCGGTGACGGGCTAAACTTAACTGCCAGGTTTGCACATCGCCGGAGGTTTGAATCCGGTTGCTTTTTTCACAAATGCGTTCTACTTCCAGGGCCATCCGTAGCGTCACTGTCCGACCACTGGCGGGAAGGGTTTTAACGGTTGTTTGTAATTCTTGTAATAAAAGTTGAGCTAGGGCTTGGGGATTAATAGAATTAAGAGTAACTTCAGAATCTTGAATTAAAATATCTTGTGCAAACATGATGGTTTTCCTTGGGTAAAGCACTGTGTACAGGAGGGGAGAGTTAAAGGCGGTTTGGTATTTCCTGATTCAACTCTCTACACTTTGAATAGTAGAAGCAGCCCCTTTGGAGTAGTGACATCAATGTTCCACTCTCTGATGTAACTGATTAGGTGCGGTGGGTTTATCCTCTACATCCAGCCCTTGTGCATTACCCTAAAAGCCTTATTCAATCGGTCTTACAACCCTATTTTATTTCCCCTGATCACAGCGAGTTTTTCCCGGGGTTGCCGATATTATCCCTAGACCAGTTTCACAATTGGCTATAGATTGTCCTACTTCTAACATCAAGCGGTAGGGGCGAATGGCCATTCGCCCCTACTTGATTTAAACTTCCAGTTTTACACAAAGTTAATCTTTTTATATAGCAATCCTAAATCAGTTGTACAAATAGCTGGAAATCCAAATAATCGTAGGGGCGAGGCGCGCCTCGCCCCTACACCGAATTTGTGTCCATTTTTTAGGGTTAATAATTTTGATCATTATTTTGTACAATTCATTTAGACTTGCTATATATCAACTTGATAGGGGGTTAGACATCAATGTTTCGAGTTCTAACTTCTGTTTATCAATTAAATATAGTTGATCTAACTGTTTCCAAACCTCTTGTAATAAGGCATCTAAACCTATTCCAGCCACCGCAGAAATCATAAAAATAGGGCTGGGATTCAACTCCTGTAATTGAGCGGCAAGGGCTTGAATTTCTGGGCTTTCTGTATCAATTGCATCAACTTTATTAAAAGCCACAATTTGAGGACGTTCTCCCAATCCTCTCCCATAAGCTTTTAATTCTTCTTGAATAGTATGATAATTGTTAATAGGGTCACTATCAGTAATATCAATTAAATGTAATAAAACCCGAGTTCGTTCAATATGTCGCAGGAATTCATGGCCTAATCCCGCCCCTAAATGGGCGCCTTCGATTAACCCAGGAATATCGGCGAAAACCGTCCCGTCTCCCGAGGGTTTTCTGACTACTCCCAAGTTAGGAATTAAGGTGGTAAAGGGATAATCAGCGATTTTCGGACGGGCTGCGGATAATGCGGAAATCAAGGTAGATTTTCCGGCATTGGGTAAACCAATAATTCCGACTTCTGCTAATAATTTTAACTCTAATCTTAACCGTCTATTTTCACCTTCTAATCCGGGTAAAGCGTATTCGGGAGCGCGATTTCGATTACTTAAAAAATATTTATTTCCTAATCCGCCCTTACCTCCGGCTGCTACACAAAATTGTTGATTTTTTTCTATTAAATCCCCTAGAATTTCATCGGTATCAGCATCATAAACTACCGTCCCCAATGGTACTTCAATTAAACAATCCTCTCCACCTGCCCCGGTCATGTTTTTCGGGCCGCCTCGTTTGCCATCATCGGCTTTAAATTTATGGTTATATCGAAAATCTAAGAGGGTTTGTAGGTTGTCAACTGCCACTAATATAACCGAAACCTCCTTTACCGCCATTTCCTCCGGCTGGCCCTCCGGCGGGAACATATTTTTCCCGTCGAAAAGCAACGACTCCATCGCCTCCTTTTCCGCCTTCGACTTCAACTTCAACCTGATCAATAAATTGCATTTTATTTGATTTGAAATGAGTAGGATCTTGGAACGTCCTATACCCCCTTTTTTCAGGAGGTTATAGGGATCTGAACAATTGCCAAAAATATCGATTCTTAGCTCCGATTTGCCTGGAAATAATAATAAGTTGCCATCGGCACCACCGTTGCAACGATTAACAAGACCACTACTATAATTGTAGCACTGGTATCGTCAGTTTCTTCGGCTGATTTAAAGGTGCTTTCCACACTAATATTATCCTGTTCTAGGGGCGGGCCAGGATCGGGTTCTCCCGATAAAACCGTAGAGATGCGCTCACTGGCTGCAATAAACGCCTCGTTATATTTATCGCCTTTACGAAGCGGATATTTTAGGGTTTTTTCCACAACACTTTCAGCTATTTCATCGGTTAATAATGATTTAGTTTTTTCTCCTGTTTGGATTGCCGCATTATTCGTTAATAAATCCAAAACTAATAGGGTTTGATTGCTGGCAACTTCTGGAGTCGGAAACCATTTTTGAAAGACTTTTTCAGTAAAAGTTTCAATGGTTTCTCCATAATCTAAACGGCGAATGGTTAAAAATCGAACCTCGTATCCCGTTTTTTTGGCTAACTCGGATAAACTACTATTTAAGCGTCTTTCCGTAATCCGGCTGAGAACACCATCGAGTTCCACAACCCAAGTTTGATCCCCAGAGGACACAGTTGGAACTTGATAAACGCCCGTTGCTAAAGCTGGAGTTGCTGAAAATCCCAGGATTACCGTTAACAGGAGGGAAATTATGAATCCTGTTAATAAGTTCCCCCGATTTAATATTGTTTTAAGCCGTTGTATCATGGTCAAAATTGATGATATAAGTACAGGGTTCGGTGATACTAACTATACAAGATCCTGGGGGTGAGTTGACGGTTGAACGGTTGACGATTCAGATGGGTGAAAAATGGCATCTGCGAAAACCAATATCCCCAACCTATTGTCAATGCCACCGCAACCATGAACAATCAACTTAGAACTGATCTCTCCCCTGTTACCTTATGCCAAGTTTATTTGATGTTGAACATCTGAGGGTCGCCTATCCCCACTCCCGCCATGCTCAAATTTGGGCCGTTGATGATGTCTGCTTCTCCCTAGAGCCCGGAGAACGTCTGGGACTGGTGGGGGAGTCCGGTTGCGGAAAATCTACCATTGGGCGGGCGGTGATGCGGTTGTTACCCACGACCAGCGAAATTCAGGGACAGGTGCGGTTTGAAGGACAACCAGTGTTTGGGATGGATGAAAAACGGTTAAGACAGTTTCGGGGGGAGGCGGTGGCTTTGGTCTTTCAAGACCCCATGACTCGCCTTGACCCGTTGATGACCATTGGCGATCATTGTTTAGAAACTCTTAAAGCCCATCGTCCTCAATTATCTAATTCCCAAGCTAAAAATAAAGCTTTAGAAGTATTAGAAGCGGTGAAAATTCCCGCTAACCGATGGTCACAATATCCCCATGAATTTAGTGGGGGAATGCGTCAACGGGTAGCCATCGCTTTAGCCCTATTACTTGACCCGAAATTAATTGTAGCCGACGAACCGACCACCAGTTTAGATGTCACGGTTTCGGCTCAAATTTTACAGGAATTAACTCGACTTTGTGAACAACGGGGAACGGCTATTTTATTGATTTCCCATGATTTAGCTATGGTGGGGGAATATTGTGATCGAATTGCGGTGATGTACCAAGGGAAAATGGTGGAAATGGGAGCCTCGGAAACGGTGTTTCAAGATCCTCAACATCCCTACACCCAATCTTTATTAAAATCGGCTTTACACTTACAGGATATTAAAAATAAAGAAGTCAATCCGATTTCAGAAACCGCTCGATCTTCTGTCCAACCCTTATTATCAATTAAAGATTTACAACAATATTATACCTTAGAATCGGGATTTATTCAACAGATTTTTTCTAAGCAAAAAAAATCCGTAATTAAAGCTGTTGATGGGATTAATTTAGAGTTATATCCTGGGGAAATATTGGGTTTAGTGGGAGAATCGGGTTGTGGAAAAAGTACCCTCTCGCGGACAATTTTACAATTAATTCGGGCGACCCATGGAAGTGTAGAATTTTTGGGAACAGATTTAACTCAATTATCGACTCAACAGGTGCGAAAATATCGCCGTCAAATGCAAATGATCTTTCAAGATCCCCATGCTTGTTTGAATCCAATGATGACGGTGGGAGAAAGTATTGCTGACCCGCTTTTAATTCATAAATTAGCCACTCCAGAGGAGGCAAAAAACCAAGTTTTAGCGATGTTAGAAACGGGTGGGATTAACACCAGCTACGGAATATTATCAACGGTATGGGGGGGAATTATCGGGGGGACAACAACAACGGGTAGCGATCGCTAGAGCCTTAATGACTCATCCAAAATTATTAATTTGTGATGAGCCCGTGAGTATGTTAGATGCCAGTGTTCAAGCCCAAGTTTTAGATTTAATGTTAGAATTAAAACAAGAGTTTAATTTAACCTATTTATTTATTACCCATGATTTATGGGTAGCTCGGTTTTTATCCGATCGGATTGCGGTGATGAACGGCGGTAAAATTGTGGAATTAGGAGAAACAGAATCAATATTTACTAATCCCCAACATCCCTACACCCAAACCCTATTATCGGCTATTCCTTCCCTAGCAAAAACAATATAATAATCACCGCGTAGTGAGCCCTTCAGGGCTCAATCATCTCTTTGTCAATCACCTAAATTGTTATGAAAAAACTGGTTTTAATCGGTGGAGGACATAGCCATGCGATCGCCTTAAAACAATTGGGAATTAATCCCTTATCAGATGTTGAATTAACATTAATTACGGATGTCATTCAAACCCCCTATTCAGGAATGTTACCCGGGTATATTGCTGGGTTTTATAGTTTTGATCAATGTCATATTGATTTACCTTCCTTAGCTCAATTTGCTCAGGCTAAACTTTATATTGATTCAGCCATTGGTTTAGATTTAGAAAAAAATCTTGTTATCTGTAAAAATAATACTTCCATTCCCTTTGATATTCTATCTATTGATATTGGGAGCACTCCCACAACCTTAACTATTCCTGGGGCGATAAAATATACTATTCCTGTTAAACCCATTTCTCAATTTTTGCAATATTGGGATCAATTGATTAAAGAAATTAAGCAAAATCCCCAACAAAAAATTAGATTAGCCATTGTGGGTGGGGGTGCGGGAGGGGTTGAATTAGCTTTGAATATTCATAGCCATCTAACGCAAATTTATCAACAATTTAATCAACCTTTCAATCAGTTAGAATTACATCTGATTCATAGCGGTAATCGGCTATTATCTGAACGACATCCTCGTTTAAGTCAGAAGGTAGAAACTATTCTTGGAAATCGCAATATTCATGTACACTTAAATCAAACTGTTAATCAAATTAATCAAAATCAGGTTAAAATAATTAGCTGTACATCGGGACTAACCCTAGAATGCGATCGCATTTTTTGGGTAACACAAGCATCAGCATCTCCTTGGTTACAACCCACAGGAATTGCAACCGATAACAGGGGATTTATTCTCGTTAATCATTACTTACAATCTATTTCCCATCCCCAAGTTTTTGCCGCCGGAGATATCGCCACAATGGTTAATTATCCTCGACCAAAAGCCGGAGTTTTTGCAGTGCGTCAAGGTCAACCTTTATTTGAGAATTTAAAACAAAGTTTACAAGAAAAACCCCTAAAACTCTTTATTCCTCAAAAAGAATTTTTAATTTTAATTGGGACAGGAGATCAAAAAGCGATCGCATCTAAAGGAAGGTTTAATCTTGGGCCTAATTTTTTATTTTGGCGATGGAAAGATTATATAGATCAAAAATTTATGAGACAGTTTAACCTTTAATATCAAAGATTAACACTGATTATAAGCTGCGGGCACATCTAAATCAGGTATAGGATCATCGTCAAACTCTTGTATTGCTAGAATATACAGTTTAACTGCCTAATATCTTAAAATAAAAAAAATAAAAATTAAATTATAATAATGATACTAAATTACCACAAACTTTATGATATATTAACAGTAAGGTAAAAAAAATATGACAATAAATTGACAATAGAGTGAGGTAAACGCCAGAGTGAGCAAATATAAACGTAGTTTAGTAGAACTTCGAGAAAAAGCTGTTTTAAACTGGCCAGTAGAAACTACTTGATCAAGCGGGTGAAGCGAGTGTCCTTCCTCTATTACTCAAAACACAAGATAAATTTATTAGTATTCTAACTCTTGCTGATTCTGAGCCTGAATCTTGGCAAAAATTTGTTGATCTTTCTCTGGATATCCCAGGAAACGTTTTTCTTAAACATTTGATGGTTTTGAGTGATTTAGGTGGAGAATCTTTAAACAAGTATCCACCTATCAGTAAGTATTTTGAAAATAATCGGATGGATTATATATGGAAAACAAAAAAATATTCCTATCAATTCAAGGTTGTTTTTAAAAAAGTTCCTTTGACAAATTCTTCCTTAAAAGTAGATGGAAAGTCTTTATTGAAAGGATTTCCCTTAAATGATAAAATGAAAGATGTAGTTATGTTGATTTTATATGGAGCTACTGCTTTAAATATTAATCTTCCTAATTCGGAAAAGTTTATGATTGGTAGTTTATTAGGAAAGCCAGACGAAATTCAAAATTTTGTGAAACAAAATTATATTCGAGTAAGTCGGCAAATTAGTGGAGCAACATCAACTAAACTGGGTAGTCTAGTCGAAGACTTTGTTATCCGTGTTTTAAAAGAAGAGCTACCTACTTATAAAATTAATCCATTCAAACAAATCGAGGGTACAACATTTGATATTGTTGTTTCTAGTCCCAATAATCAATTATTTGGCATTGAGGTGAGTTTTCAGTATACAACGAATAGTACAATTGAACGAAAAGCAAGAGAAGCTAAAGACCTAGCAAAATTATTACATAATGCGGGTCATTTTATTTGTCATGTTATAGATGGAGCAGGTAATATTAACATTAGAGAAAACGCAGTAAGTACAATTTGTAGTTATAGTGATTGTACTGTAGCATTCTCAAAAGAAGAAATTCAACTATTAGCCAACTTTATTAGAGAAAATTCATAACATTACAATGAAAACAATTAAATTCATTGATTTATTTGCTGGAATAGGGGGAATCAGACTTGCTTTTGAAAAAGCAGCTTTATCATTAGGATTTCAACCTCAATGTTCACTGAGTAGCGAAATTAATCAAGATTCAAGATGGGTTTATCAAGCTAATTTTAAAGAAAACCCTTTAGGTGATATTAGAACAATCGAACAATTACCAGAACATGATGTTTTACTGGCGGGTTTTCCCTGTCAATCTTTTTCTTATGCGGGAAAAAAAGAAGGATTCGGAGATACGAGAGGAACATTGTTTTTTGAAATCATGAGATTAATAGATACAAACAAACCTCAAATTTTAATATTAGAGAATGTACGAGGAATTCAGACCAATGATCAAGGTAAAACCATTCAAACGATAGAATATGAAATCACGAAAAGAGGCTATAGTTTTCAAATATTTTTATTGAATAGCTGCAATTTTGGTTTACCTCAAAATCGATTAAGAGCCTACATAATTGCAGTCTTGGGACAATCTCCCAAATTAAATATTACCTCTGATACAGGGCCACAGGATTCCCATTCTTATATCCAGCAACTTTCTCTATTTCAACAGCATAAATTTTCCAGTGTCAAAACAATTTTAGAAGATGATCCTGATTTTAAATATGATTGTTCTCCTCTTTTTATTGAACACTTAAAGAAACATTTGAAAGGTGATTTGGAAAGGTTACATGGAAAAAGATTAATTGATTATAGAGGAGGAAACTCGATACACTCTTGGGAAACTGGGTTTAAAAGGAGAATGTAGTCCGCAGGAAATTGAGTTAATGAATCGTTTTATTTTGAAAAGACGAAATAAAGAGTTTGGCGAGGAACAAGATGGAAAGCTTTTAACTCAAGCTCAAATAGCGACGTTTTTTAATCCCCCTGATTTAGATGATGTTCTTAAATCATTAGTCAATAAAAAATATCTTAAAATTATTAATAATCAATATAAACCTGTGAGTGGTAATTTTTCTTTTGAGGTATATAAATTTTTAGATCCTGAATCAATTGCTGTGACTTTGGTAGCTAGTGATGCGAATAAATTGGGTATTTATCATAATCATCGTGTTCGTCGGATTACGCCCCGTGAAGCGGCTCGTTTACAAGGTTTTCCTGATCAGTTTTGTCTACATTATCATAATGATAAAGCCTATTATCAATTGGGAAATTCTGTTAGTATTAATGTGGTGGAGTTTCTTGTTAAGGAAGTTTTGCTAAAGGTATCTGTTGGTGCGATCACATTACCAACGCAACCTATAATTTTCAATCCTTGATAATAAATTGACGGTTTATCCAAAAGATTCGTAAGGTTTGAGTACCCCTTGTTATAGGAATGAATCCCAGGGGTTTGAAGACCAAACCCCTACAGTTTTTATCGCAATGGTTTCTCAATAGACCTTAGAAACCACCAGAGTTACAAGTCAATAAGGGGTTCCGTATCGTCAATAACGTTAGTATCAGGAGGGGTTTCAACGGGTGGAGTTTCAACAACCTTAGTATCAGGAGGGGTTTCAACGGGTGGAGTTTCAACAACCTTAGTATCAGGAGGGGTTTCAACGGGTGGAGTTTCAACAACCTTAGTATCAGGAAGGGTTTCAACGGGTGGAGTTTCAACGGGTTGGATAGGAATATTGTTCTCTTTTGGACTTTCAACCGGTGCAGTTGAAATACTATTATCCTTTGGTTCTTCAACGGGTTTAATTAACGCACTACTCGCCCGGACAAAACAGTTTGCAGGTGTGCCATCGAGTTTTTTCTTAACAAAAATCCAAGGTAAAAATTGATTGTCCCTTGTCACCACAAAGCCACTATAACTCAGTTGTGCCCGAAAGATCTCATTCGGTTTAAATGTAGCTACTACTGGCCAATTACTAATAGTAGGAAATCCCGGGTTATCGGGGTTCCAAATTTCTTCAATGCTGGCATTTCCCATGCGACAATTCAATCCATTCGGATCGGGATCAATCACTTGCCAATACAGATGGGAAGATAGGCTCACATAGTTACCTTGAGCATTGGGTTTCAGGGAAGGACTGAGCCGCCCAAACGGGTGTGATTCCCAGGAGGAAAACCAACCCTAAACTGAAAATCACTATCCTATAAATTGCTTTGAATCGGTTTAGCATCATAGTCCTCATTGAATTAGGATTTTTTAGGTGCAAGGAATTTGCCCTTTGATTTGACCGGGGAGCAACCCCCGTCTGGTGTGATATGGCTATTCCTTGATTCTAACACTTCCGTAGAATTTCCTTAAATCATATCAAATCATGAAACTGAAATAGAAAAATTATTTTTTTATTCCCCTAATGATAATAATTTGTTTTGTCCTCTGTTAAGCTATATCTTAATCAAACCGTTCCTGGTTTTCGATAGATTACCAGAACAATTTTAATCAAAATCAAATCATGATTTAGGGAGCTTGATATTAATGGTGAGTAATCAATTTCCACCGGATTTTATCTGGGGAGCAGCCACTGCATCCTATCAGATTGAAGGAGCAATTGGGGAGGGGGGCCGTCTACCGAGTGTCTGGGATACCTTCAGTGCCACACCCGGACGGGTTTTAAATGGAGACACGGGGGAAAACGCTTGTGACCATTATCATCGTTATGAAACCGATATTCAATTGATGGTGGAATTGGGAATTAAACATTATCGATTTAGTATCGCTTGGCCGCGGATTATTCCCCAGGGTAGGGGGGCGGTAAATCAAGCTGGAATTGATTTTTATAAACGGTTAGTTGATGCTTTATTAAACCATGGAATTACCCCCCATGCCACTTTATTTCATTGGGATAGTCCCCAGGCTTTAGAGGATTTATACGGGTCGTGGCGCAGTCGAGAAATGGCTCAGGATTTTGCTGATTATGTGGCGGTTGTGGTGGGTGAATTGGGCGATCGGATTACCCATTGGATGACAATTAATGAAATTCCCTGTTTTACCCATTTAGGCTATCAAGTAAATGCCATTCCCCCCCATGCACCCGGAACCGTTGTTTCCCGTCCTAAAGAAGTTTGGCAAACCTCCCATCATGCCCTATTAGCCCATGGGTTAGGGGTGCAAGCAATTCGAGCTAATTCTCCCGTTCCTTGCACTATTTCTCTAGTCGATAATTGTGCGGTAACTGTTCCGATTGCCGAAACCCCAGAACATATTTTAGCTGCTCAAAAAGCCTTTCATTTGTGTGGTCAAAATGGGGGGATTACGGTTCCCGCCCTAACCGGTTTCCTATAGTCCAGCTTTATTGGAATTATTAGGCAATGAAGCCCCGGATATATTACCCGGAGATTTAGAGATTATTCATCAACCTTTAGACCAATTAGGATTAAATATTTATTCGGCTACCTATGTCCGCGCTTCCGATAATCAAATGGGGTTTGAATTTCTAGGACTCCCGAAAGGATATCCCCGAATGAATATGCCTTGGTTGAATATTGTTCCTGAATGTATTTATTGGGGAATTCGTCATATTAGCGAAACCTTAAACCGAGCAGATTTACCTATTTTAATTACAGAAAGTGGGTGTGCTGCGGAAGATGAATTAAACCAAAATGCAGAGGTAATTGATACCGATCGAATTATGTATTTACGTCAGCATTTTCACTCAGCTAATCGGGCTATTGTTGAAGGCTATCCCCTAAAAGGATATTTTGTTTGGAGCCTAATGGATAACTTTGAATGGGCCTGGGGTTATCAACGCCGTTTTGGGTTAGTTTATGTGGATTATCCCACACAAAAACGGATTCCTAAAGCCAGTTTTCAATGGTATGCTGAATGTATTCGGCAAAATCGGGTTGTTTAATCTCGTCTTCGTCTTTCAGCCTAAGTAGTTGCACAAAATAAATTACCTATTTGAGAGGGGAAACACCGGATCTGGGAACAGGGCATGGGGTAGTTAATATTAATCCTAATTTGGATACTATCCCAGAAGATTTAGGAACGCAGTTGCTCAATTTGATCTAAATAACTGGGAATTATTTCCCCTGCAACCCGACAGGCTTCTCGATCAACACTAATTAAATCTTCCCCCCAAAATACTTTACCAAATGGGATTGATTTACCCCGATCCGGTTTCCAGTTCGGACTGATAAATTGGCGGTCAGCATCTACAATAGCCCCATCAAATAAATGTCCGATACAAAAATAAATATCCTGCAAGATTAACGGCACAGAAGGACGGTGTAATTGTCCTCGTGAGTGGGGACTTCTGGCGTGATAATGCGCCCGGGGAAACAAACCATATAAATTTTTTAAGGAGGCAGAAATTAAAGGATTTCCCTTCAGAATAGTTCGTTTAAATGCCCCAATACTAATTCGACAGTCCACCTCCGTTAATAAGCTGGGGGCGAACATCGATTTAAACCGCACGGGTTGGGGGGACAAATTCGGATATTCGGTTAAAGGGAGGGTATCCGCATCCAAAATCCGCATCCCGTCCCCTAGAATTTGATCTATCCCATGACCACGCACAATTTCACCCAAGGACACCGGGGAAACAAACCCCTTCTACGATGAAAATTTCCGCCTGGGGGTTTTTCTGTCGCAGGGTTTGGAGTACCGTGGTTAAGACCTGCAAACTGACGGTAACAGGCGGCCCAACGGGATATCCTAAATTGGGTTTGACCAAAATCCGTTTTGCCGTTAATGCGATTTTGGGAGGGTGATAGATGAATTCTGCTGTTTTGACACCCTGAACGATAGAATTTCTCATCAATACTACAGGAATTGTTACATTGCAACGATTAATCAAATTCAGGAATCTTTAATATTTTCTTAATGAATTGGTTTTTATTCAGCAATTTTCAGCCAAGATAGTCAAACCGCAATAGTACCATTAAAAAGCTATATTCAGCTAAAAAGTGGTAAGATTGTATCGATTCAACCTCCAAAATAAAATCTTGTAGAGACTGAGTGTAGTAATTATTTGCCATGTGATGATGATCACATCATTAACTAGATTTAATCACAGGGTTCACCGGATATCTGTCACTGAGTAGCCCTAGATTTTCGGTAAGATTAATATTGTGGAACTTAATTTCTACCAGACTCTAACTTTTTTATTCCCTATTTTTAGGAACCTTAAAATGATTTCACCCAAACAAGCACAACTAATTCAATTTTTACGCTGGGAGTTAGCGATCCCCGCTTCCTCAATTGCCACGGCTTTGCGCCACCCTGAACAGGATTCAGGTCAGTTACCGATGATCCTATGGCAGTATGGATTAGTTACACTCGAACAACTAGACCGAATTTTTGATTGGTTAGAACGATTTGGAAGCATTATGGAAGCAAAATCCGTCATGTATTCTTATGCTGATTATTCCCAGTCTTCAGTGGATGAAAATATACAGATCCCCGTTTCGCTGGTGGCATAGTTTCCTTTGGGTTAAACCGTTTTGAGAAAATGTCTTAAATCCAATTTTTTAAATTTTGTCTATGTCAGGATGTTTAATTAGAAGATTTCAACGACCACAATCTCAATTCAAGAATCACTAAGTCAGCTTTTACAAAAGGCTGACTTTAAATTTTATGTAAGAATTATATAAACTCCTAAAACAAGAACAATTGTAAGGTTCAGCTATGCCGACAGGGATGATATCTTCTCCACAAAAAATGCAATTCTGACCTGGAGAATATCAAAAATGGGCACCGATACGACGGCTTTCTGTTACAATTTCTGCGATGGTATAGAAGGGTGCAAGATAAACAGCAAAAACCAACTTGGCTGCATCTGTCAGTTATGATGAAATTTGAACAGGCGCTCGCAATTGCCGATACATTGGTTGTTGAAAAAACCGGAAAACACTTGACTGACGCACAAACCGCCGTTCTTCAAGGAACTTGGCATTGTCAGAAATATCATGAAATTGCCTTAGAATATCGCTGCACTCCCGAATATCTGAAGCAGGATGTGGGGCCAAAGTTATGGAAATTATTATCGGATGAGTTAGGGGAAAAAGTCGGAAAAAAGAATTTTCGCGCCGTCATTGAACGTCTTTCTTCGCCCACTCCCCCCCCTGACCCCCAACCCACCCCCGAGTCTCTGGTTTCCCCAACTCCTGCAAAAAAAAATATAGACTGGGGGGAAGCACCGGATGTATCTCAGTTTCTATGGACGGCTTCGGGAACTCACTCAACTTGAACAGTGGACTGTACAAGAAGATTGTCGGGTCATTGCCTTATTGGGTATGGGAGGAATGGGAAAAACTTCTTTATCGGTGAAATTTATTCAAAAAATTTATCCTCATTTTGAATTTGTGATTTGGCGATCACTACGAAATGCACCTCCCTTAACTGATATATTAGTGGATTTAATTCAATTTCTATCCCCTAAAACCGAAGGTCATTTATCGGCTGAACCCACCCGTCAAATTTCTCAATTAATCGAATTTTTAAGAACCTCTCGATGTTTAATTGTTTTAGATAACTTAGAGTCAATTTTACAGGAAGGAAACCTGGTGGGGCGTTACTATCCAGGGTATGAAAATTACGGTGATTTATTTAAACGTCTGGGAGAAACTCAACACCAAAGTTGTCTGTTGATGACCAGTCGAGAAAAGCCCAGAGAAATTGCGGCTTTAGAAGGTCAAACACTTAAAGTTCGCTGCTTACCCCTACTGGGTTTAGACATTAAAAATTGTCAGGAAATTATTCAGGCTAAAGGAGATTATAGCTCCTTAGAACAATGGCAGGAATTAATTGAACGCTATGCCGGAAATCCCCTAGCACTAAAAATCGTTACCACGACTATTTATGATTTATTTGCCGGGAATGTGGGTGAATTTTTACAACAAATTCAACAGGGAACGGCAATATTTGGGGATGTCCGAGATTTATTAGAACAACAATTAGGACGAATTTCTAAACTAGAATTAGAAACCATGTACTGGTTAGCCATTAATCGAGAACCCTGTACGATGGTAGATTTAAGAAAAGATTTATTATCAATTATTTCCCCAGTTGAACTGATTGAAGCCTTAGAATCCTTGAGTCGGCGATCGCTAATTGAAAAAGGTGGCGGTAGCTTCACCCAACAACCCGTAGTCATGGAATATATCATTGAAAAATTGATCGAAAAAGTTCTGCAAGAAATCGAAACAGAAACCATTAATATTCTCAATCAATATCCCTTAATAAAATCCCAAGCCAAAGATTATATTAGAGAAAGTCAAACCCGTTTAATTCTACAGCCAATTGTCCAAAAACTCCTCAACCGTTATCGGATTTCAGGAGAACTCAATCAAAAATTTAAAACTCTCATTCAAAGGTTAAAACAACAGCGTCATGCCTCCGGCTATGGGGGTGGGAATCTGCTCAATCTTTGCCACCACTTAGACCTCGATTTAGCGGAATATGACTTTTCCCAATTAACACTCTGGCAAGCCTATTTACAAGATGCCAACTTACAAAACGTTAATTTTTCCGGTTCCGATTTATCTCGATCAGTATTTGCCAAAACCTTGGGAAATTCCCTCACCGTCGCCCTGGGAAGCAACGGAATTTTAGCCACCGGAGATGCGGAAGGCAAAATTATTTTATGGACAGTGGAAGACGGTCAACAATTATTAGTGTGTCAGGGCCGAACCCTGGGGGTAAAGTCCCTCACCTTTAACCGCGATAGTACCTTACTTGCCAGTGGTAGTCAGGATCAAACCGTGCGACTCTGGAAAGTCTCAACCGGAGAATGCTTAAACCGTTGGTCAGACCATCAAGGAACGGTAAATTGCGTGGGTTTTAGTCCCCAAGGAGATTGGTTAGCCAGTGGTAGCGATGACCAAAGTATTAGGGTTTGGGATATTCGTTCAGGACAATGTGTGCACCAGTTCACAGGTCACACCGACAGTCTATCCAGCCTCACCTGGAGTCCCAATGGTCAACAGATTGTCAGCAGCAGTGAGGATCAGACGATCAAACTCTGGGATGTTCAAACCCGAACCTGTTTACACACCTTCTATGGAAATGACGCCTGGAACTGGGCCGTTACCTTCGTCCCTTCGGGATCAACTCCGGGCACAATCCATCTGATCGCCAGCAGTACCCAGGAAAAAACCGTTCATCTATGGGATGTTAATACTGGTCACAGTTTCCATACCTTTGAAGGTCATCAAGATTCGGTTTGGATCGTGGTTTTTAGTCCCGATGGGGAACTATTGGCTAGTAGCAGCGATGACCAAACGGTGAAACTCTGGAATATCCGAACGGGGGTCTGTTTAAGGACTTTAACCGGACTGGAAAGTCAGGTCTGTTCCCTAGCATTTAGTCCCGATGGCCAAATCCTTGCCACCGGAAGTGTAGATCGGATAGTGCAGTTATGGGATGTGCAAACTGGGCAAAGGTTGCGAACCTTACGCGGTCATCGTCATCAGGTGTGGTCGTTTGTTTTGAGTCCCGATGGTCGGCGTTTAGCTAGTGGTAGTGATGACAATAAGGTGCGACTGTGGGATGTGGGGACGGGTCGTTGTCTCAAACAGTTACCCGGTCATCGAGATTGGGTGTGGTCAGTGGCCTTTAGTCCCGATGGCGGGTTAATCGCCACTGGGAGTTATGACCAAACGGTGAAACTTTGGGATGCACAGACCGGAGAATGTCTCAAAACCCTACATGGTCATAGTGATCGAATTGAAGCTGTGACCTTTAATTCCGATGGTATGCTACTGGCAAGTGCCAGTGATGACCAAACGGTGAAACTTTGGGATGTACAGACTGGAGAACTTTTACAAACCTTAGAAGGTCATCGGCGTTGGGTGGGTTCGGTGGCCTTTAGTCCCCGGGATCGGATTCTAGCCAGTGGGAGTAATGACCACCAGATCAGGGTTTGGAATGTGGAAACGGGCGAATGTTTGGCGGTTCTCGAAGGCCACAGTGATCGGGTTCATGTCCTGGGGTTTACGGACAATGGTTCTATTTTGGTCAGTGGAAGTTATGATCGTTCGGTGAAATGTTGGAATATTAAAACTGGTAAATGTCTGCAAACCTGGCGGGGTGAAATCGAACGAGTTCAGGGCATTTTATTCTATCCTCAAAGAGAAGTTTGGGTGAGTGGTAGCTATGATCATCATGTGAAGTTATGGGACATTACCACCGGGGAATGTGTGAAAAATCTCAAGGGTCATGATCACCCCGTTTGGTCAGTTCATGGCGATCCCCAAGGCAATTTTTTAGCCAGTGGAAGTCATGATCAAGGGATTAAGGTTTGGGACTTACATACTAATGAATGTTTAAAAACCCTACGCGCCGATAAACCATACAATGGCTTGAATATTACGGATGTGACCGGAATCACAACGGCACAAAAAGTTACACTTAAGGCTCTAGGAGCTATTGATATTAACCGGGATCAAAGTTAACAAGAAATAGCTTTACCAAATCTTTACAATTCGCCGTTGGTTTTTGCTGAATCTTTATAGAAGTTGTAATGATTTATCAATAAAATATATGTATTCCTACAGAAGCCACACTCTACCTAAGATTTTTGGTCATCCTTGATTAGTTCTTACCCTAATATCTGATGTGATTACAGAGGAAGTGGGTTGTAGATAAGCAGACGTTTTACTCGCCTCGATATCGGTAGGAGCACACTCCTAATGAGAGTGGGGGAAATTAAAATCTGACTGGCTCCACCGTCGGTACGATTAGGAAAACGGACTCAAGGAGTTTATGATGTTAGTTGCTGGTGTGGAGTTGTGATGGTTTTCTTGTTGTGTTAGATCTGTCCCTAGAAAAGAGGGGTTATGCCGTGAATAATTCGGGGTTCAGCCAGTATTATCATTCGTCAGATGAGCAAGTCATTTATGCCCATCTGCAATACTGTGTTGACATGGAAACTCCCCGACAAATGATTCAGCGTTTCTTTAATCTGTTTATCCAAGGTGGGGAATACCCCGATTTAGCGGTTAATTTAGCGGTCGGTCGAATTGTCGATTCGGATTTAGCCAATATAGAATTTCAGTATGTTCTTAACCGCAGTTGCTATATTTTAATTAACCGATGGCGCAAAAACCCCCGGGATCATTCGGCGATTCCTGAACTGATTCATAGTTTTGAACAAACACCCTCGGGTTTACCCTCCTGTTGGACGGCGAAACGCCTGCGCTCATTAGTTAAACGATTCACTGAAACCGAACAATACCAGGCTCTGTGCCGTTTGAGCAATGTTTTTGAAGAAAAAATCAGGACGGAAGAAGATAAAAAAAGTGATAGTGTCGAAGGTTTGATTAGTCGTTATCCCTATTTATATGATCATTGTTTTTTAACCGATGATAGTCCCGATGAACAACGCCGGGAAATTCGGGAGATGCGGATGCAAGCCCAGGAAACCTTTGAACAGGATTTATCTCAATATCTCACCTTTAAAAATACTCCTCGGGAACAACGGTTAATCTTACCAACCGTGGAAAACCCTACCCTATTAACGGACAAAAAATTGAATTTTGCTGTCAAACATTTCACGGGAAGAATTGACGGCTATCACACCTATAATGATTTAGCCAAAATTTTTGTCAATCAAAGTCAAAAAGCTCGTACCTATCGGACATTTAAAGAAGAATTGTATGAATATTTAACGGATGCAGTTGATACTAAATATGCAAAAAAACATTTTAACAATCGCTTGTACCGAGAACTCCAAGGGACGCTCTCACACAATGATAGTCAGAAAGTAAATGATACCCTAGTGGCGGGAACCTGTCGCAAGTTATTAAATTTCCTGGTGGTGGAAAGTCCTCAACAACCCCATCACTTTGTGTTTTTAGATTTAAGCAGTAACTTGGGTGTAACTCGTTCAGTTGGGTTACTCATAAAAATTGTCTTAATTTGCCGGAGGGTTAAATCAGATTTAGAAAAACGGTTCTCGATTTTATTTAACCATTATGCAACTTTCCCTCGAGATAAAGTATTTTGGCTGGTAGAATCTTTAGAAAACCTCAATCTTGCCTTTAGCTTTAACTGGGGAAAGTTAAAATTTCAACAACCTCCGGTCAAATTAAGGATAGGGTAGGGATGGTTTAACTGGGAATTGTTTATCAAAAAACTAGCACCAATGGAGTTAAGTGAACGATTCCTTGGCGGGACTGCTGCAATCACGTTCCCTGGAAAATGATGTTTCCGTTTGAGACGTTCTGAGAGTGATTTTAATGACTTTGTTGTTCCTCGGCTCGACTCAACATCGCTTCTTGGAGATGGTCGTCATGCAGACGATCTTCGGCTAACAACTCCCGCGCTTGTTCTTGAGTCTGTTCCACCGCTTGTTCTTCTGCGGCTACTCGGTTGAGCATATTTTCGCCGATGTGTTCTTGGTGCTGGCGCTCTTGTACCAAGAGTTCCCGGGCTTTATCTTCCAGATTCATATTGATAGACTCCTATGATTTGTCTATCTAAAATTTTTACATATTTTCAGTAAAATGTATTGTAAGTAACAGAAGTTTTTATAAACTTAATAATTTGTTTTTAGGTATTTTAGCTCAGGGTTGATCCCTGGCCAAAACTGGCGATCGCAATTAACTCAGAATTGAGAAAAATTTCATTTAACCTATTGAGAATAATTTTTATTTAAGCTATCCTAGTTAACATAGGTTCACCGATCAAAGTCTAGGGCTTAATCGGTGGTCTGGTTTGTCTCCATGATTCAAAATAGAGTTCAATCATGTCAACCCATTCGTTAAATATGGAATTCAATCTCACCGGAAACGATTCAAAATGTTGGGATTAAAGATGGAAAACCTAAAGTAATTACCCTGATGACTTCTTTGGGATTATTATTGATTAAAATTTCCAAACAAGCCAGAATTATCGGGATTTCCGATTTAGCCCCGGGTTATCAGGTAAAGGTTACAGGTCAGAAAAAACAAGATTTTAAAACCGGAAAAATTAAGCTAAAAGCGACGCAAGTGCTTTCAAGTTCAAAACCGATATCAACTCTAACCCCATCAGTTTCTTTTAATTCTCAAATTCATCAAGACAGCGAAATTCCTTTAACTAAACCTTCAGTTATTACTGTTAAACCCGCAAAAATCCTAGTTTGTCAAAAATCCGATTGTCGCAAACGGGGAGGAGATCGGGTTTGTGCCGTATTAGAAAAAGAGTTAGCCCAACGGGGATTAGAAGATCAGGTGACGATTCAAAAAACAGGATGTCTGAAAAAATGTAAAGCTGGCCCCAATATTGTGATGTTACCCGATAAAACCCATTATGGCAAAGTTGAATCAAAACAAATTCCCGTGTTAATTGACAAACATTTTTAAAGACAGTAATTGATATTGAGCATTTACCTAGCTGAAAGAAATGGGGTTTGGTGTTTCAACTGCTGATTTTTGCAGAAACCTTTTTTGCGGGACAATTTGAGGAGGATTGATAAGCAAAAGTAATAAATCACAGCTATTTGTTTTAAATTTTAAAAGAATCAAGGAAAAATCGGATTTTTTATTGAAAATAGCTGGCAATTATTTGACGAAACCATAGGCTTTGAGCTATACTAGAAAAAACTCTCCCAAGGGCTTATTGTGACTATAGGCAAAAATGATAGTTGAAACCCTGAAAAATCGTTGAAGATTTAGGAAATTAAAGAGGTTTATTGCCACTGCGACGCACGAGTTTTTTTGAGAGAATGGCAAGCAACGAGTAGGGGTATTGACAAAATTGACAATTTATGTATAGGCAAGAAAATCAACTTTGACCAAAAATTAAGAATTGGGTTGCTTGCTTGTCCCAAATGGTGAAAAGAAACGTTAATCTTGCTTGTTCTTCTCCTATAATTTGGAAATTAACCAGTTATTCAAAAGTAGAATAGGAGATGACAATGCCAGCAGAAATTAAGATTAAACTTTCAGCAATCAAGTTTCTGCCTCAGTCCCAGGGAGTTAACCATTCTAATCCTAGGGAACAACGACGTGGAGAAGAACGGAAGTATCTTCAGGGTATCTTTGCCGGGTCAGATGAAGATGCGAAGGGAATTGCGAGAGTTTGGTTTTGTTCCGATGAAGAGCTTGAAGTAGCCTGGACTATTGCTCAAGAAGGCATGGGTGTTCTCGTTGTTGGCGATGAAAAGGAGATTGACTTTGACAAGAAAACTATTGGTTTAAAAAATGCGCGAATTGCTCGTTATGATGCGAATGGAAAGTTTGAGCTTACAATTTCAGGCCAATCAGAACCTGAGATCCTAGAAGGAAATCCAAAAGATCTAGTAATCCTAACAGTAGTTGGTCGTATCGTGTTGATTCGACCCTCTATGTCAACTTCCGGTGGTTCTGGTCACAAAGTAGGTCTTAAAGCAAGGCACCTTTTGGCACAAGAACAGAAAAAACAAAAAGAAAATCAAACACCTAGCTGAAAGAAATGGGGTTTGCTGTTTAAACTTCTGATTTTTGCAGAAACCTTTTTTGCGGGACAATTTGAGGAGGATTGATAAGTAAAAGTAATAAATCACAGCTATTCGTTTTAAATTTTAAAAGAATCAAGGAAAAATCGGATTTTTTATTGAAAATAGCTGGCAATTACTTGACGAAACCATAGGCTTTGAGCTACGCTAGAAAAAACTCTCCCAAGGGCTAATTGTGACTATAGGCAAAAATAATAGTCGAAACCCTGAAAAATCGTTGAAGATTTAGGAATTTCAAGAGGTTTATGGCTGACTCGATGCACGGGTTTTTGGGAGAGAATGGCAAGCAAGGGGTAGGGGTATTGACAAAATCCATAATTTGTGCATAGGCGAGAAAACCCAGTTTGACCAAAAATTAAGAATTGGGTTGCTTGGGTGTCTCAAGTGGTGAGATGATTGATATGCGGTCTAAGGATAATTCCAGAGCGACTTATGACATAGAATCCCAATTGGCTTGAGATTCTATACTAAAGAGCACTCACGCACTCACTAAAGTTTACAGATAACATAATTATGGTTGTTGCAGCCCAATCACTTGAAGAACTTTGCATTAATTCGATTCGCTTCCTAGCCATTGATGCAGTAGAAAAAGCTAAATCCGGCCACCCAGGACTACCCATGGGTGCAGCGCCGATGGCCTTTGTGTTGTGGGATCGGTTTATGCGGTTCAATCCCAAAAATCCTAAATGGTATAACCGCGATCGCTTTGTCCTGTCCGCAGGTCATGGCTGTATGTTGCAGTATGCCCTACTTTATTTAATGGGATATGATAGCGTCACTTTAGATGATATTAAACAATTCCGTCAGTGGGGTTCTGTGACTCCTGGTCACCCGGAGAACTTTGAAACCTTGGGTGTGGAAGTCACAACTGGCCCCTTGGGTCAAGGGATTGCCAATGGCGTTGGGTTAGCGATGGCCGAAGCCCACATGGCGGCGACCTTCAATAAACCCGATTCTGCACTGGTAGACCACTATACCTATGTCATCCTGGGTGATGGTTGTAACATGGAAGGGGTTTCTGGTGAAGCCTGTTCCTTAGCTGGACACCTGGGACTGGGTAAATTAATTGCCCTTTATGACGATAACCATATTTCCATTGATGGAAATACCGAGATTTCCTTTACTGAAGATGTGAGCAAACGGTTTGAGGCCTATGGCTGGCACGTTCTGCACGTTGAGAATGGGAATACTGACTTAGATGGCATCGCCGACGCCATTGCTCAAGCCAAGGCAGTAACAGATAAACCGACTTTTATTAAAGTCACCACCATCATTGGTTACGGTTCTCCTAATAAACAAAATACTGCTGGAGTTCACGGGGCTGCTTTGGGTACGGATGAAGTCGCCGCAACTCGGAAAAACCTGGGTTGGAACTATGAACCCTTTGAAGTTCCTGGTGATGCCTTAGCCCATTGCCGCAAAGCCGTTGAACGTGGGGCTGATCTGGAAACCGAATGGAATAAAACTTGGGCTGACTATCAAGCCAAATATGGCCAAGAAGCCGCAGAATTTGAACGCCGCATTAGTGGAAAACTCCCCGAAGGTTGGGAAAAATCCCTACCAACATTTACTCCCGCAGAAAAAGGGAAAGCCACTCGCCAATATTCTGAAGGATGTTTGAATGCCTTAGCTCCGGCTATTCCCGAATTAATTGGGGGTTTCGGCGGACTTAACCCACTCCAACTTAACGGAGATCAAGGGTTTTGGTAATTTCCAAAAAGGACAATATCAAAATCGTAACCTGCGTTTCGGTGTTCGGGAACACGGAATGGGGGCAATTTGTAATGGTATCGGCTTACATGGTTCGGGCTTAGTTCCCTATTGTGCCACCTTCCTAGTCTTTGCTGACTATATGCGGGCGGCGATTCGTTTAGCTGCTTTGTCGGAAATTGGTGTGATCTATGTGATGACCCATGACTCCATCGCCCTGGGGGAAGATGGGCCCACCCACCAACCTGTGGAAACCATTGCCTCCTTGCGGGTGATTCCTAACTTGTTGGTGATGCGTCCAGCCGATGGTAATGAAACCTCCGGTGCGTATAAAATCGCTGTGGAAAACCGTCATCGTCCGACTTTGTTGGCTTTAACCCGTCAAGCGTTACCGAACTTGAACGGTAGTTCTATTGATGCGGTCAGCAAAGGTGCTTATGTTCTGTCCGACTGCGACGGAACTCCCGATTTAATTTTAATCGGAACTGGAAGCGAAGTTTCTCTGTGTGTGGAATCAGCCGAAAAATTAGCCCATCAAGGGACAAAAGTTCGGGTGGTTTCTATGCCTTGTTGGGAACTGTTTGAAGAACAAGATGCTGCTTACAAAGAATCTGTGTTACCTAAAGCTGTGACCAAACGCTTGGCTGTGGAAGCTGGTTGTAGTTTCGGTTGGGAACGTTACACAGGTGGCGAAGGCGACATCATCGGTATTGATAGCTTCGGTGCCTCGGCTCCGGGTGGTGTGTTGATGGAGAAATTCGGTTTCACTGTTGATAATGTTTTAGCTAAAGCGAAAGCGTTATTAGGTTAAATCGGAATTGAATTAGATTAAAAAGGTGGGCTAGACCTGCCTTTTTAATTACGAATTACGAATTACGAATTACGAATTAAGAGTTAAGAGTTAAGAGTTAAGAGTTAAGAATTAAGAATTAACAATTAACAATTAAGAATTAACAATTAAGAATTAACAATTATGGTTATACTTTTGGGATGGACTTAAGGAAAATTTTCCCATTTTTGGAATCTTCTGTAACCCATTGGTCATTGGAAGCCCGATGGTTGCACTGGATAACCTTTCTCTGGTTATTTGTGGGCTTAATTGTGATGTTTTCTGCTTCCTATCCCATCGCCTACGCCGAACAGGGAGACGGATTATATTATTTTAAACGTCAATTAATTTGGACGGCTGTTGGATTAGTCGGATTTAGTTTTATTGTTCAGTCTTCCCTAAGATTTTGGTTAAAAATTGCCCAATGGGGGGTTTTAATTGTTCTGGGATTATTATTTCTAACTTTAGTTCCCGGGTTAGGAACTACTATTAATGGAGCTACTCGTTGGATTTCTATTGGGCCGATTCCAATTCAACCTTCGGAGTTAATGAAGCCATTTTTAGTCTTACAAAGTGCCCGTTTCTTTGCTAATTGGTATCGTTTAAATTGGCAAATTCGGTTAATTTGGTTAGGAATTTTTGGGATAATTTTATTATCTATTCTTACCCAGCCAAACCTCAGTACCACCGCCCTTTGTGGGATGACTATTTGGTTAGTGGCTTTGGCGGCGGGACTGCCTTTTTCCTATTTAGGAGGAACGGCTTTAGGTGGGGTATTTTTAGCTATTCTAAGTGTTACTATTAAAGAATATCAAAGACGACGAATTTTATCTTTTTTAAATCCTTGGTCTGATCCAATGGGAGACGGATATCAGTTGGTTCAAAGTCTTTTGGCGGTGGGTTTCCGGTGGATTGTGGGGCACGGGATTAGGATTATCTCACCAAAAATTATATTATTTACCGATTCAATATAGCGATTTTATTTTCTCAGTTTATGCGGAAGAATTTGGCTTTATTGGGGGAATATTATTGTTATTATTATTAGCAATTTATGCAACCCTAGCCCTACGAGTAGCGATGAAAGCCAGACAAATTGAACATCAATTAGTAGCGGTGGGGGTGATGGTGGTGATGGTGGGGCAATCTTTATTAAATATTGCGGTAGCAACGGGTGTTTTACCAACTACAGGTTTACCTTTACCCCTATTTAGTTATGGGGGGAGTTCGATGATTGCTAGTTTAGCTTTAGCTGGGTTATTAATTCGGGTAGCTAGAGAGGAAAATCAAGCCCCGCTGATTTCTTTAGCTGATCATCGGTCAACCCAAAATCCACGTCGCGGAATTAGGCGATCGCAAATCCGTTAAATAACTAAATCTATTTTAGTTAAGTACATGAAATAGAATCTAGGCAACAATTTAGGGATTCTGAGGAATTAAATTCAATCGGAATAGTAATGATAAATTCAGTTCCTTGTCCAAATTCAGATTGAAATGATAGCATTCCTTCGTGATAATCTTCAACAATTTCACGGCTAATAAATAGTCCGAGTCCCGTACCTTTTCCGATTGGTTTGGTTGTAAAAAACTGTTCAAATAGCCTCATCTTTACATCCCCATCCATTCCCAACCCATTATCGGTAATTTTCACCCTGACTCTATCGGGTTGGATCACCTCAGTTTTAATATTAATTATAGGAGTTTCCTGACCATTTTCCCATTTTTGTGTTGCTTCCTCCAAAGCATCAATAGCATTACCTAAAAGATTCATAAAAACCTGATTGATTTTGCCACCATAACATTTAACTAAAGGCAAATTCCCATAATCTTTTTGAATGATAATTTGCGGGCGATTAGATTTTTCCTTCAAGCGACTTTTTAAAATTAATAACGTACTTTCTAGCCCTTCCTGTAAATTAGTCGGTTTTACTGTTAATTCATCTTTCCGCGAAAAATTTCTCAGGGATCGAGCAATTTCAAAAATCCGATCCGCAGATATTTTGACGGAACTAAAAACCTCTGGTAAATCCTCAATTATAAATTCCAAACTCACCCCCTGCATATAGGATTGAATTTCTGCGATAGGTTGCGGACACTGTTGTTGATACATTCGCAGAACATAAATTAAATCTTGAATATAGTTGTCAATACAATTAATATTTCCATAAATACAGTTAACAGGATTATTGATTTCATGGGCTAAACTGGCAATCATTTGACCCAAAGAAGCCATTTTTTCCTGATGGGACATCTGCGCTTGTGTTTCCTTGAGTTGTTTTAATGTATGAGAAAGTTTTTGGGCTTGAGCATAGGCGATTGCCGTGGTTTCACAGCTTTTTCTATATAATAAAATTTGTTGTTTTTCCAATTCTAATTGCTCCACCTCGCTTTCAAGCTGATATTGACTGACAACGGCATCTAAGGCCTCTAATAATTGACCTGAAGCCGCCATCAGAATCAATTTCAGATCCAAATTATCTAATTCCCAATTCTGATCTGGTGTATTTAACAGGGATTTAACCGCAGCAATATAATCGTGAACCTGTTGATCTAAGTTATAGGGAGGTAGATAATATATTTCATGAATAGCAGGGGATAAATCAGAGCGTAAACCGTGATTAAACTGACCAGAAATCAACATTTGATGGGATTCTTCAAAACTTTGGAGATTCCCTTTTAAAATCGTGATCATTTGCTCCCGTTCTGCCAAATTTTTATAATTAACTAACTGCAAACAAAATAAAGCAATTCGTTGGGATAACATTCGTTGACGACCACTGACATTAATCACCGCCGCACTGATATTTTGAACTGCATGAATCTCATCGAGATTAAAATAATCATCAATCTTCATCATAGCTAACTGTTCCTCACTCGCTAACATATTGGTTATATCCTTGAATTAACTAAACAAAGACTAATCCTGATTCCCTATATACTAATTGTCTAAACTTATGGATATATTATTTGTATCGATTATTACACCGACCTAGGGGAGATTTCTTCTCCCTAAAAATAAAATAGAGTTTAGAACGATAGCTGGAGACAAGTTCTAAACCCTATTCAAAGTTAAATTACTTCTGGCTGGAGGTTACGGTTTTTTGATTTCCCGGGCAATATTGCGATACATATCCATACTGCTGTCAGCCCGACGGCGTTTCCGTTTTGCTGGATGCTTCCTCAGCAACAGTATTAGAAGCGGTTGAAGAACTCTGTGCCTTGGCTTTGGTGGATTTAGGGGCCTCAACTTCAACGGGAAAGGTCTTTTTCACCGGAGGTAAATTATTGAATCTGTCCATATCCCCCAGACCCTGGGCCGCATTACCGTCGAGATAGAAACCACTTCCGGTTTCCTCTTGGGGTTTAGAATCTCCTTTTTTGCCAAACAAACCGAATAATGCCATGTTGCCCTCCCGCTAATTTGAATTGTGAATAGTTTTAAGTTTTTTGACACTCCCTGTGCCTAAAGGCGTGGGGATTCTTTGTTCACAGAGCTAACTTACTCGAACAGGATTTATCCAGCCTGAGCAGAGGTCAATTCTCCCAAAGCGTTGCTTGCGTGCTTCGCAAAAGTTCCCGTATGCCCTACGGTACTCAATCCTCGACTAAGGATATTTCTAGCTGCATTTTCATCTCTATCCATGACACAACCACACCTACAAACATGGGATAAGAGTGGATAGCGTTTTCTTAACAATTTCACCGCAGCTAGAGCATTCTTGGCTGGTATATTGCGGATTTACCGCCACCGTGACTCTTTCAAATACTTTACCAAAATATTCAATCCAGACACGAAACTGATACCAAGATGCGTCATTAATAGACTTAGCTAAACAATGATTTTTTACCAGATTTTTAATCCTCAAATCTTCGTAAGCTATCAAGTCGTTAGACTGAACTACGCACCGTGCTGATTTCACAGCATGGTCTTCACGTTGCCTACTTATTTTAAGGTGGCGTTTCCCTAAAATCTGTCTAGCTTTGCCTCGATTTTTTGAACCTTTGACTTTTCTGGAAATCCGACGGTGTGAACTTTTAAGAACCTTTTCCCCTTTACGGAGAAATTTAGGATTCTCAACCATTACACCATTAGAGTCGGTGTAGTATTCCTTCAACCCCACATCTAATCCTATCGTATTTCCAGAAGGCTTTGTATTTTCTTTCCGGTCAACATCGACACAGAACTGAACGTACACGCCGTCTGCACGTTTTACTAATCTTACCCGTTTTATTTGGCTAATTTGGTAAAAGTGTAAGTCGCGTGTGCCTTTTAACTTGAGTTTACCAATGTTTTTTTTATCGGTAAACTTTATGGATTTTCTGTCATCTGCAAGTTTCCAACCCGTTGATTTATACTCAACAGAACGGCAGTTTCTCTGGAATTGGGGATATCCTTTTTTCCCAGGAATTGACTTTTTGCAGTTCTCGTAAAAACGGGAAATAGCAGACCAGGCTCGTTCGGCACGCTTATTGTCTAGCTTGAGAATTGAGTTCATTAGCAAACGGAAAATTCTTGGCAAGCACGGCGCAATATTTGTTTAGATCATACTTATCTATTTTTTTATTATCCATCCAATAGCGTAAACAGCTATTGCGGACAAATTGTGCTGTACGAATCGCTTCATTTACTGCTTCAATCTGACTGGCTTTTCCGTAAGTTTTGAACTCAAACACTAACATTGCCTGACCTCTCGCCCGATTTCTTATACTATATTTTTTAGCACAAGATGGGCTGATATTTTAACAAAGGTTTACAATAAAAAGCCGTCGTTCTACGACGGGGTTTTAAACCCATTTTTCCGATAACATTTTATCAGAAATTGTCTTTAATCTCTATTTGTTGTTGTTGCTAAAGCCCGAGAATTTAGCGGGCTAAAGCCCAACAACGAATTAAGGACAATTATGTGACTGAAGCAGAGCTAAAACTTTCTTAACACCTTCGGGGAAAATCACCACCAAACTACCGGGAGTCGCTTCCCCCAGAGCAGTTTCAATCGCTTGTACTTCTTCGAGAATAACCTCGTAGTCAAAATCAGGATTTTCCTGTTTAACCCCAATTTCAATAAATTTGGCCACATCTCCCCGGGGACAGCCGCGATTATCCTCATCTTCCTTAATAATAATCCGCTCGAACATTTGGGCTGCTAATCGTCCTAATTCGATAAAATCCTCTGGGCGACGGTCGCCGGGGGCGCAGACCACCCCAATCCGTTTACCATCGGGCCAATTGCGAACAAACTCCAGAATCGCTTGGAAACTGGCACGGTTATGGGCATAATCGAGTAAAACGTGGAAAGACTGATAAGGGATTAAATTCATCCGTCCGGGGGTTTGTTTCCACCGACATTTCAAATGTCCGTAAAGCCTGACTAATCTGCTCAATGGTCACCCCCTGGATGTATGCGGCCAAACTGGCGGCCAAGGCATTGGCAATCATAAACGGAGCTAAACCCCGTAAGGTGAGGGGCACATTCGCCATCTGTTCCACTCGAATTGTTTGATCGGCTTTTAAAAAGGATAAATAACCCGATTCATAAATCGCAGCCACTCCCCCTTGGGCAACGTGTTCAATCACAATCCGGTTATCGGGGTTCATGGAAAAATAAGCCACTTTCGCCTTTACCTGTGATGCCATAGCCACCACTAAAGGATCATCGGCATTTAACACCGCATACTTAGTTGCCGCCCTTGCCACAACGCTTTTTACATCGGCCATCTCCTCAACGCTGTTGATATCCTGTAACCCGAGATGGTCTTCGGAAACATTCAACACCACTCCCACATCACAGCCACTAAACCCTAATCCTGAGCGGAGAATCCCCCCCCGAGCCGCTTCTAATACCGCCAGTTCCACGGTGGGATCATTTAAAATCAAAGCCGCACTTTGAGGCCCGGTATTATCTCCGGCTTCTGCCAGAAAGTCTCCGATATAAGTACCATCAGTAGTGGTAAAACCCACAACTTTTTTGGTTTCTTTTAGGATGTGGGCAATTAAACGGGTGGTAGTAGTTTTACCATTGGTTCCGGTAATGGCGGTAATCGGGATCTGACTGGAGGTTCCAGGGGGATAAAGCATATCCACAATCGGCACTGCCACGTTTCGGGGTGTGCCTTCATTTGGGTGAATGTGCATCCGCAACCCGGGGGCGGCGTTAACTTCCACAATCACCCCATCCACTTCTCGCAGGGGGCGACTGATATCGGGGGTGGTAATATCAATTCCGGCAATATCTAGGCCGATAATTTGGGCGGCGCGTTCAGCAATCCAAATATTTTCCGGGTGAATTTCATCGGTTTTATCAATGGCAATGCCCCCCGTACTTAAATTAGCCGTAGCTTTGAGATAACAAATTTCCCCTTTTCTGGGAATACTTTCTAAGCGATAGCCCTGGTGTTTTAAAATATCAATGCTTTGGCGATCAATTTCAATCCGAGTTAACATATTTTCGTGACCACTACCCCGACGAGGATCACGGTTTGTATCTTCCACTAATTCTGCTAAATTTGAACGACCATCCCCCAGAACATGGGCGGGAACTCGTTGCGCCACCGCCACTAATTTTCCGTTTACTACTAATACCCGATAATCATTTCCTTTATAGTAGCGTTCAACAATGATAGTGCCAATTTTTGACTCACTTTTAGCCATTTCATAGGCCATTTCTGCCTCATGCCAGGTTTGAATATCAAGGGTAATACCTCGACCATGATTCCCGTCTAGGGGTTTTAAAACAATCGGAAATCCGCCAATATCATCAATAGCTTTTTCTAAATCATCTAAACTATCAATTACAGTTTCCCTTGGGCACGGGCAAACGGGCTGCATCCAGGAGGGTTTTAGTGCCTTCCTTATCTCCCGCAAATTCAATACCTAAAATACTGGTACCATCGGTTTGGGAGGCTTGAATTCGTCGTTGTTTTTTGCCATAACCGAGTTGAATTACATGGCGGGCGGGTAATTCTTTCCAGGGAATGCCACGGGCTTCGGCTTCTTGAACAATGGCCTGCGTTGTCGGGCCTAGTTGAGCCCCTAAGAAAATTTCTTGTAAGTCCTCTAAATCATGTCGCAGTTCGGTTTCAGGGTAAAATCCATCATCAATTAAACGATGACATAATCTGACCGCAGCCCTAGAGGCATAGCGTCCCGCCTCTGGGATTTTATATTGAAAGATCACTCTATGGACTCCGGGTTGGGAACTCCCACGGGTACAGCCGAAATCCACGGGCATTCCGGCTAATCTTTGCAACTCTAGGACAATTTGTAGAATCACATCACTCATCAAAATTCCTCTTTGGAGACTTGTCAGGAAATCTTGATATTTTGGTTGAGTTAAATGGGGTAAAATTTCGCAAAGTCCCTCGGAGAAATTGGGAATTTCATGGGTGTAGCGATTATCTTTTTCTAAATCGAGATAAATAATAATCAGATTGTGAACATCAATACTCCAATAATTAGGCCCTGATAGGGTTTGAGTTTTTATAATTTTCATTGGTATTCTCTCCTAAACTCATGGATGCGGTCATTTCAGCAATTCAACATCGGGATAAATTATCCCACAATCTGAGAATATATAAACACCAAAACTCCTGAAATTGGGTCAAGGATCAAAAACTTAAGGAAAACATTAGATAAAGATTAATAGAAATATATAGCAACCCGCGCTGAGGTTGTAATATTTTAATCTGGTGAGTCCTGAAGGGCTGACTACTATATAAAATATCCTAATTAAGATAGTCTGTTTTATTAATAGGACTCACGCACAAGACCCAAGAAACAAGGTTTCTGGATCTGATTTTGCGGATGAAAACCAGATTTCTCGTTTAGAAACCCGGTTTCTGCGTAAGTCCTAATTGATCAACTGAAACATACCATTAAACCATTAAGACTCAGACCTATCTGTCTAATATCTAATAAATATTGACAAATTTTAAGTTTTGTGATAGTCTGGCGGGGATTTACAGCCATTCTAAAAATTGCAAAAAATTTCTTGGCAATAGAGATCAGATTCGGCTCTACAAATGATATAAAAATATCAATAAAATAGCTGTATCATCAATAAATCGAGGTTAACGATTTACGGACATAAGGAGCGATCAATGGCTCAAAAAACGATGAATAAAACCCAATTGGAATTCTCAGAAGTTCCGATCGCTAAAGCACCGATATCGGTAGAAGCCTATGCCGATGAACTGATGGACGACATCTTTGCCGATGTGGATCGGGTGATCCAGGGACAATCTCGGCTCCCCAAAGAAGCAGTGAAACCGGAATTTGTCTCCCTCAAATCGATTAAAGTCCCTCAAATTATTCTACCTCCGATGCCACGGGAGGAGGTGGAAGACCCAGACAAATTAAGGGATGCGAGTGTGAAAAAATCCGCTCCCTCCTTGGATCGGATTCTATTAATTGCGGCCTTTTCCTCATTATTTATTACTCTATTATTATGGTTAGCTACCCGGGGTGGCTTGGGGCGTTTATTTGCCCCGGAACCGGTGGCGGTGTCCCCCGAACCCGTCTTAGATGCTAAGACAAAAGCGGATATTCAATTTTCCAATTATATTGAGCGATCGCTAACCAATATTGAACAACAGAATCAACAAACTGGTTTAGGCTTGCCCCTGTTACCCCCGCCCGTGGCGAACGCCCCCTTACCGACCCTACCCGTTCCGGGGACTCCCCCCGTGGCGACCGTGGCGACCGTGGTGGATACCAATAACCTCGTCGCCGCCATTAACCGGGTGGCTGGGGCGATCCAGGATGCCTCAAATCAAACCGCCTCTCTGTCCCAACAGGTGATGAACAGCTTGGCCAAGGGACAACAAACCCCGCCCCCCGCACCTGCTCCGGTTGCGGTTCCCGGTGGCAGGGGTTCGGGTTCTGTCCCCGCAACGGCCCCCAAAACCCCGGCTTCCGCCCCCACCACCCAATCCAAACCCGCCACACCAACCCAAGTCACTCCCGCCACCCCTCAAGCTCGGCAGGAAGTCCCAGCAGGCGTTCCATTACCCCCCCCGCCTGCGGTGACGGAAACGCCCGCAGAACAGCCAACGGCAGTTAATCCAGCACCCGTAACCGCCCATACCTTAGTCGGAATTTTGGAATTGGGCGATCGCTCCGCGGCTCTGTTTGAAATTAATGGGGTGGCCCGTCGGATTTATGTGGGTGAAACCATTGGCGCGAGTGGTTGGTCACTGGTGGAAGTGGTGAACCAGGAGGCCGTGATTCGCCGGAATGGGGAAGTTAAAACAATCTTTGTAGGACAACAATTCTAAATTGGTTGCTCCAGTTAATATTGGGAGAGAGACGCGCCGTGGCACGTCTCTACTGTTCTTTTCTATTGAATATTTAATTATGGGTTTATTTGAAGATTTTAGTCGCTTTCTGGAGACTCGCTTAGAGGAGTTTCTCAAGGATAATCCCCACTTAGAATTGCAAGCTTTGGAAGAACAATTACGCGAACAGGAGGAGGATACTTTACGATTAATTGCTGATTTGAGCCGAGAGGAAAAAAAGCTACAAGCGGAAATTTTAGCGGTGGCTCAAGATGTCCAGAAATGGCATCAATGGGTGCAAAAAGCCCAAGCAGCTAATCGTTTCAGATTTAGCAGAGGCGGCTCAAGAACGGGAGGCGGTATTTTTGCGTCAAGGGAATCAACTTTGGGGACAAATGCAGGGAGTAAAAGAACGGATTCAAAAATCTAAAGAAGTCTATTATCAAGTTCAAGAACGTCACAAAGAAGTTAAAGTTAAAGCCGCAGAGGTGGAAGCTAACCGTGCGAAATCAAAAGCTCAACAAAATCCTCAAAATTCCCGGGAAACTCAAGGTTGGAATCAGAGTAAATCCTATGGTAGTTCTAATGCTTTTAATGATTCCTTAGAGGCGAAATTTAAACAATGGGAAACGGACGAAGAATTAGAACAGTTGAAACGAAATATGGGACGTTAGAATTTTATGCTTCTGAGGTTTCAAAGTTCACTTGTTCATAAATATCGGTTAAATTAATGGAAAAATCAATGGTACTTAATGTTAGAATAGAATCCGCCGACTCATAAAAATTAACTTGCCATTTTCCCGTTTCTGATTTGATAAATTGTTCAACGGAATATTGATATTGATCGATTAAAATATATTCTTGAAATTCGGAAATAGAACGATAATACTTGAATTTATCTCCGCGATCGTAACTTCCCGTTGATTGAGATAAAACTTCCACAATGACTAAGGGATTTAAAACCGTATCCGTGCGGTTTTCGTGATAAATAACATCCCCTTTAATTACCATTAAATCGGGATAGGTATATAACCGATAATCAGGTATCCATAGACGGACATCCCCAATAAATAATCTATATTTTTGACCTCTTAATGCTAATTTGAGTTGAAAGTAAGCGTTTCCAGCAATTTGATTATGATTAGTAGTTCCTCCAGTTATAGGAATAATATCTCCGTCTCGATATTCATGTTTAAATTCTGCGGTTTCTTCGAGTTGGAAATACTCCTCTGGAGAATAGGGTCGAGGTTTCACTTGCATAACCATATTATTCTCCTACTTAGATCACATCCTTTTATTATATAGCCTATTCTGGCAAAATTTTAATCTCAAGATTAATCTTTTCTTGCCATTCTCGAATATAAACTAACAACCCATACATAAACACAATTACTCCCATCATTTCCATAATTTCCTCGACAATAGCTACTAAGGAATAAATCAGAGTTTGTTGATGGTAATAAAACGCCACAACACTCCCGACCATTTCCATAAATAATGCTCCGCCAATATATAAAGACGCTGCTAAAATAAAATTATAACGGGTTTTTCTGGGAAGATGTAACCAAAATTTCCAATATTTACGCAGGAAAATTACTACTAAAATTATTCCCGGAATTACCCACATCGAACGTAAAAAAGGCGGTAAATTTAACCCTTTAGCAATATCAGGAATAATTAAAATTTCATGGATGGTAGCTACTTCATCAACAGCAAATAACCAAAAAATAATCGATAACCATTTCCATTGTTGAAAATAACGATATTTTACCGAAGCATGATCATCAGGATCAATTAAGGAGTTTTGTTGTTCAAGTTCAGCTTGTTTTGCAGAAGCGATCGCCCCTAATAACCAAGCACAAAACGCCAACATAAACGCACTAAACCAAGTAGGTAAATTCATCTCTCGATCAACATTAAACATCGCTGTCCAATCTTTTCGATAGTTAAATCCAAATCTACCAATTTGTACCAAAATACTCGTAAAGGTAAAAAATCCCACTCCCATCGTTAGACGTTTAGCTAATTTTAAGGGAGACAACGTTAGAGATAACTGCATTTGAACTTATCCTATTTGATCAACCTCAAATCATAACCCAACTATCGACAATAATATCGTCGATATCTATATCCATTAAACTTAGGTTGAGGACGGGGATCTTGTTGACACCGGAATTGGCTAAAATCCGTATTATCCTTTAAATTCACCGTCCATAACTCGAAGGGACGTTTGATTTTAGTTAAGGAATTTGCTAAAGCTGGAGAAGGATTATCGGTTTTTTTAACTAACATAAATTCAGGTAAATTTTTGGCTTTTTGACGCTTAAATTCTAATCCTAATCCCATCAAAGATCGAGTTTCTGCATGGGTTCGTTGGGTCATGGCAATGACAACGGGTGTTTGAGCTTCATTAATAATATAACTCGCCAAACGATCCGATCCTTGGGATTTTTGAAACCCATAATTTCCTCCTACTGTTAACGCACCCAAACATCCCATAATTAAGGTGACAATCACAATTTTTTTTCCGTTAGCTTGCAAAATAGGCGGAAGTGAAACCCAAGAATAATTAAGGGTTTTAGGTTGTTTCCAAATAACACCTAATCCCGAACCCAAAATTAAAATAAACACAGGAAAGTAAACAAATTGATATCTAGCCGCCAGGGATACGTCCTTTTGTAGTCCATAAATTATAATTAAAAATAGTGTCAGAATACTAATTAAAATACCGCCAAAAATTTGAGTTTCTAGTTGAGTTTCAGAGGATTGAAGATTCAACCTAATTCCTTGAATTATGCCCGGAGTAATCCAAACGAAAACCGTTAATAAAATTAATGCTGAAATTGCTGTTATAATTATAGGAGTTCCTTCAATTGGTAATAGCAATATCTGGGTAATTAACCAGGCGAATAACCGAAATAAAGGCTCTATAAATCCTAATCCCTTAAATTGAGTTTCTATCCAGTCCGTGAGTTGATCATTAGGAATACTTTGTAAAATTGGAATCCAAACTAATCCACTAATTAATGTTCCGAATATTACGGCATAAATTCTTAACCAAGCTGTTCTAAAAAGTCCTAATTTATTTCGCCAATCCTTTAACCAAAATCCCGCTACAACCAACCCTTCTGCACCTAATAACACAATAAAAAAATAGTGACTAGCTATTCCTAATCCATTCACAATAATCCAACCCATGACTTGAATGATAGATAGATATTTTTCTCCCTCTAAACTTCTAATTGCCTTGACTAAATAGCCTAAAGATGCGATAATAAAAAGTATGGTTATTGTATAATGTCGGGCTTCCTGTGATAAATAAATGCCATAGGGAGAAATAGCTATTAACGCGGCGGTAATTTGAGCAAAAATTAAAGATCTAAAGGCAAAATAACTTAAACTAAAAATAGCCGGAATTGATAAAATCCCTAAAATAGAACTGAGCGATCGCGCCACCGTTAAAGAAACTAATTCTCCCTCCTTAGAAAATAAATTCATCCAGAAATGATTCAGCAAAAAATATAACGGTGGATGGTTACTTTCACTGAATAAATGATAAATAACATCCAATGGTTGACTAGCAGTTTTAAAGCGCAAAGGAGATAATAAAATATCCGCCGAAATAATTTGATCTAAAGGAATAGTTTTCAGACCGTGACCCAAACTAAACACTAAAGTGGAAATTTCAATACTCGATGCTGACTTATTTCCTAAACCCATAAATCTAAATAAAATTCCCAGTCCCACCCAAAACAACAGTAAACCCGGATGAAACCATCGGTTATTCGTTATTTTAATCACTGAAAACAATCCTCACAAAAAGTAAACCCATATTATAGGAATAAATAATCCCCTAAAACCGTCTTTCTAATTTCAAACATTGACCTGGAGTTAACTTTCTAATTTCATCCGTTACATCTAACCATGGTTGTAATTGTCCCCGTTGAAACGTGCGACTTAGGGGAATATCCATTGAAGTTTGATCGCAACCTATTCCGGCGGAAATCACCCCGCGCCAAGAATCAGCATATAATTCATCAATAATCTGCCATTGATTTTTTTCCCAACGAAATCTTCGGGTAAATCTAAAGGGTGTATCTTGTTTTCCTTTAACAATTTTAGAAGTATTTAACCTCTGAATTTGCTTTGAGAAAAACTTACCTAATAGTAACATTAAAACTCGCAAAAAAACCAATTTTAACGAAGATAATTGACTCGATTTAACCCAACTTAATCCCCCTTCAATTAAAATTTCATCCTGTTCGACATTAATAGTATAAGCACTCATTAAATGGGCTACAGCATTTTTAATTTGACGACCTTGACGAACTTGTAAGGAAAAATGAGTATCCGATAAAATCAGTTTATTTTCCCTAAATAACTTAAAAACTCCCCCTTTATTTAAAGCTACATATAATTCTACATAGGGACGACGTTTAATTAAAATTTCCGCTTCATTTAACCAAATACTCGCCACATCTCGCGGCAAAGGTTGGGGTCTTCCAGGAACAAAATCTCGCCAGGCTAGTAAATAATTCCAAACCTGATTTCCTAGGGAATAATCATCCCCATAACAAGCGGATAAACCATTTTTAATTCCCAGTAAAAATCGGTCATTAATTCTTAACGCATCCGGTAGCCATTCCCCCACTAATTCAAACCCATAGGGAAAAAATTGATAAGTATTTAAACTCCCGTATTCCCCGCCATACGACCCATCAGGATGAATAAAATAGGTAACTAATTCTACCGCTTTCATTAAAGATTCTTTCAACCTTAAATCCGCTCTCAAATCATCTAATTGCGCTAAAAAAGAAATGGTTAAGCTATGATAACCCGGGTCAAATGTATCACTTTCTTTAAACCATCCCTCCTGACTTTGTAAAGATAATAATTTTTCTAAACGAGAGGCTTTAATTCGATGCCATTTAGAGGTTTGTAACATTTGCCCCAACCTTTCTAAACACAAAAGAATTAACGCCTCCTGACTAGCACTCTGACTAAATTTACCATGGGCTAACCCCTGGGCTTGAGCTTCAAAACATTGTAGGGCTTCATAATTCATCAACCCCAATAAATGATAACTTTCTAAACCGGCAAACAGGGAAAAAGCCGTGGCACTTGTAGAATATTCTAATGGGAAATTTTGATCGCAAAAACCATTGTTATAAACGCTATTAGCTTGGTAAATAATACCTGCTTCTACCCAAGTTTTAATCGCAGGTTGTTGATAATAAGGATTATCAGAAATAGGTAGATCATAAACTAAAGCCAGGGGTAATACTAATTCTTGCATTCTACCATTGGCAAAATCTTTAGTTTTATAATGCCAAAAATTTCGATCAAAACAGCCATAGGTTGGACTATGGGGATTTCGATCCAATAAGGTTAAAATTTTAGGAATTTGAGTTAAGGCTTCACGGGCAAATAAATCTTTACTCACGGTTAATAGTTGCTGTTAGTTGCACCAAACAAATCACCGCTATTGTACCAAAAAATGTGCGATCGCCATCTTATTTTCCTCATTTCCTAAATCTCCCAGACAATCAATTCTGGATTTACAGATAGCAAAACTACCTATAATTTCTAGGGTGGGGAACCTGGTAATGCTATTTTTGAGGATAGACGGGCTGCTTTCTACTTCCCCCTTTCCCAAACCAGGGAAAATCTAAGAATTGAGATGTTTAAATATTTTAAAAAGTTTACAAAAATTTATAAAATATTAAATTATAACTGTTATTATATACTAATAATAGAAACAAATTAAAACCGATATTGAACAAAAGCCCAATCGGTTTGTGTAAAAATTTCAAGGGCGATCTCTGTCAAAGTGATCAAAGTCAGAGTTCAATTAATTTCAGCGTTATTCCTAAAGTTACTAACTTTTTTTAGGAAAATATTGGGTATTTCATAAATCTTAATCAAAACCTAGGGAATTAAAATCAAACCTTGATTAAGTAAAAAAAATGTTCCCAGCAAGTTTTTTAAAAAAAGTTTTTTCTCCGAATCATTATTTAATTAGAGTTAGAGGATAATACCATGAAAAGTAGTGAAATTGTTGATCGATATTTGAGGGGAGAACGAGATTTTCGAGGGTTAGATCTCACGGCGGAAAATTTAATTGGAGTCACCCTCAATCAAGCTAACCTATCGAGTTCAAGTTTAAAAGATGCTTCCCTAGCAAGGGGCTATTTAGAACGTTGTTTCCTGCTCAATGCTAACTTAAATGGAGCCTTTTTATATGCCACTAATTTAAGTTATGCCAAAATGAAAGGCAGCCATTTAATTGAAGCAGATTTAACTAAAGCCAACCTGCAAGGGGCGCAATTGAATTGCGTTGATTTAACCAATGCTAAAATGAGTGGTGCGATTCTATTTTGTGTGAATTTATTTCGGGCAAATTTAACCGGAGTGAATTTATGTGGGGCGAAACTTAAAAGGAATTAATCTCCGGTCTGCTAACCTAGAAAAAGCCAATTTAAACTGGACAAATTTAACCGGAGCTAGATTAAGCGGAGCTAATTTAAGAGGGGCGCAGTTAAATGGAGTTACCTTGAATGGTGCGTTTCTAAATGGATTAGATTTAGAAGGAATTGATTTTAGTGGGTTAGACCTGAATGATGTTAAATTGAGTGGGGCAAAATTGTCCGGTGCAAACTTCATGGGGACAACATTACAGGCTGCTCAAATGCGATTTTCCAATCTGGAAGGGGCAAATTTACAACAGGCAGATTTGCATGAAAGTGTATTAAAAGGAGCGCAATTTGTTCTAGTTAATTTAATGAAAGCTGACCTCCGGGATGCCGATTTGAGAAATGCAGACTTGAGTAAAGCTAATCTGAATTTGGCAGATTTATCCGGTGCAAATTTAACGGGTGCTAATCTTCAAGGCGCCTATTTGTGGGGAACAAATTTGGATGGAGCTTGTTTAGAAGGAACGAATTTAACAGGCGCCAGTTTGCGAAATGCCAAACTCCACGGAGTTGATTTACAAAATGCCATTTTGTATGGTGCAACGATGCCCGATGGTCAGGTTTATTAACCTTTAATTTATGGGTAAAAGGGAGTGCCATCATCTCCCTTACTCGTAATTAGAGGTAAGAGAGATTCATCATAATTAATTATCGCAGTCGCGCTTGGCGGTTAGGAAATAGACTAATCCTAAAACCTAGACATTGTTCCCTATTTCCTATTACCTGATATAACAAAAATCATCGTTTAAAATTAAACCGACCATTGACTTTTTCACCCTGAATATCAGTTAAAACTACAACTTTATATTCCCCGGCGGTTTCCCCAGGGAGAAGAACTGCATAATGTTTACCTTCAGGATCATAAATTAAATCTAAGGTCTGTTGTTCACCATTGGGAACTTCAATTTGGGCTGTAACTTTTGCATCTGCAACTGCTTGATGATTGTCTCCGGTTAGGAGATAAAAATCCAAATGGGTTTCCGGTGGCTTCGGGTAACGCCACTAATTCTAAATGATAGTTACCTACTTCCACCACTTGCCCCCCTTTATTCGGTGCAGAATGGTCTTTTGTTGCGGTTTCTAGGGCTGGTTTTGTAGTAGTTGTTGCCGGAGTTGTCGCCATGGGAGAACTGGTGGTTTGGGCCGTGGGTTCCGGGGGATTTGTGCTTGAAGTTTGACCACAAGCTGCAATTGATAATAATCCCAAACCGATGAAAATATAAAATTTGGGTTGAAATAACTTAAGCATTTTGATTTGTCCTTTAATTTAGAGTTTTTCAGACAGAGGTTTTGGATAAAACGTTCCAGCTTTTTGAGATTGTCCGGCCCCATTTTTATCCTTTTTAGGTTGGGGAAATAAAACCTTGCCAAATTGAGAATAAAGGGCGGGAATTACAATTAATGTTAATACCGTTGATGTAAATAATCCTCCTAAAACAACAATAGCTAAGGGTTGCAAAATTTCCTTTCCTGCCCCAGTTCCTACAACTAATGGCCCCAACCCTAATGCCGAAGTAAAAGCGGTCATTAAAATCGCATTTAAGCGTTCCATTGAGCCTTGAATAATCACCTCTTGAATGGGCAATCCTTCGGCAAATTTAGTATTGTAATTATCAACTAATAATAACCCATTTCTAGCGGCAACTCCAAATAAAGTAATAAATCCCACCAGAGAAGCAACGGAAATAATCCCAGTGGTAAAAGCAACGGAAATCACACCGCCAATTAACCCTAAAGGTAAATTAATCATAATCATGGCAGTGGAAGGAATAGATTTAACTGATAAATACATTAAAAAACTAATAATTATAAAAGCAATTAATGTAAAAATAATTAAATCTTGAGTTGCCCGTTGTTCTGATTCAAATTGCCCGCCATATTCGATAAAATACCCTGTAGGAAGTTGCACCTGTTGTTTAACTTGGCTTTGAATTTCATTGACAATAGACCGTAAATCTCGACCAGAAGCATTAGCAGAAACCACAATTAAACGGGAGACATTTTCGCGGTTAATGGTATTGGGGCCAGTGCCATAATCAATTTTAGCGACCTGTGCTAAGGGGATTTTTTGACCTGCGGGAGTATCAATTAATAAATTACCCAGGGTTTCTAAATTATTTCGCGAATTTTCAGGAAGCCAAACTAATAAATCAAAGGTTTGTTGTTGTTCTAAGACTTGCGACACGACCCGACCATTTAAAGCCGTTTCTATCATATTAGAAATTGCCCCCACCGTTAACCCATAGCGTCCCGCTTGTTGGCGGTCAAATTGAATATTAATTTGTTGAATAGGTACTTGAGGTTTCCAGTTGTAAATCCACAATCCCATTCACGGTTTTCATTAAATCTTCAATCTGTTTTCCTAACCGCCGTAATTCTTCTAAATCTGGGCCAAATATTTTAACCGCAATGGCACTTCTTACCCCCGATAAAACCTCATCCATGCGGTGAGAAATAAATCCCCCAATATTAGGAGCAACTCCGGGTAATTTTGCAAATTCTTCTCGGATTTTTTCAATACTTTCTTTTCGCTCTTGAATCCCTTTTTCACTTAATTCTACATCTAAATGGGCTGTATTCACACCCGCCGCATCCGCATCCCCTGGAGCCCGTCCTGAACGCAATTGAATGTAATCAAATCTAGGGTCATCTTTCAGGGCTTCCTGCATGGCAAAACCTGCCCGATTTGTGGCTTCTAAAGATACCCCAGGATAGAGGGTTAAAGTATTAACTAAAGAGCGTTCTTGAAATTCTGGTAAAAATATTCTTCCCAAGGATGGAACAATAATAATTGTGGCAATTAAACTGGCAAAAGCGATCGCTAAAATAATTTTAGCAGATGACATCGAAAATTTCAAAATAGAACCATAAATCCGTTTAAAAAATTGAGCAATAGCCGTTTCTTCCTCCGGTAATCTTCCTTTGGGTAATAAAATCGCACAGAGGGCTGGAGTAACTGTTAAAGCCGTTATTCCTGATGTTAAAACCACCACTAAATAGGCAATTCCCATCGGCGCAAAAATTCGACCTTCTACTCCTTGCAAAGCAAACACGGGAGAAAATATTACTCCCGTAATTAGTGTGGCTCCAAATAGAGAATCACGGACTTCTTGGCAGCCTTCAAAAACAATTTCTAAAGCGGGTCTAGGATGGGGAGATAATCGATTTTCGCGTAAACATCTATAGACATTTTCGACATCCACAATGGCATCATCAACGGCATTACCAATGGCAACGGCTAACCCCCCTAATGTCATGGTATTGAGTCCCTGACCTAAAAAATTTAAGCCTAATAATCCTAATAATAAAGATAGCGGTAAAGCAGTTAAACTAACAACTAGCGCTCGCCCATTCATCAAAAAAGGAATTAAAATCAGAGCCACAATAATACTTCCTTCAATTAAAGCCGCTCGGACATTTTCAATAGAAGCCTCAATAAAATCTTCCTGTCTAAAAGTGTTATCAATTTGAATTCCTTCGGGTAAACTCGCTTTAATTTCCGCCATGGCTGCTTCAATATTTCGCGTCACCGTTGGAGTATCGGCTTGGGGTTGTTTATTAATTAAAATCACAACCGCAGGTTTTCCATTTAACCAGCCATCCCCCCGTTTTAAGGCTGCACCAATTCTAACTTCTGCTATATCTTTTAATCGAATTGGAATACCATTCCGAGAGGTAATTACGGATTCTTTTAAATCTTCAATTGAGGTAATTCGCCCCACTCCTCTAATTAAAAATTCTTGGTCAGGATTAGTTAAAAATCCCCCGGGTGCGTTAGTATTAGCTTGTTCTGCGGCTTCAGTAACCGCCTGTAAGGAAATATCAAAGGCTTTAAGTTTTGATGGGTCAACTAATACCTGATATTGACGAATATCTCCCCCATAAACTACCACTTGAGATACCCCAGAAACCGCTAGTAAACGGTTGGTAATTTGCCAATCTACCAGTCTTCTAACTTCCATTAAATTCATTTTTGAGGATGAATTTTTACCCGGGGATGCAAGAGGATTAACCGAATCAGTATATTTTTGATCATCGGTTAAAGTTAAGGCATATTGAACAACGGTACTAATGGGGGAAGTAACTGGAGAAATCTGGGGGGAATTAACCCCATTAGGGAGTTTTTCTTGAGCTTGTTGTAATCGTTCTGTTACTAATTGTCTAGCTCTATAAATATCAGTATTCCAGTTAAAAATTACCTTAACTACTGATAATCCAATGCCAGAAGCAGAACGTACTGTTGTTACTCCTGGCGTGCCATTAATAGCACTTTCAATGGGTAAAGTTACTAAAGATTCGACTTCTTCTGGCGCTAGTCCTGGTGCTTCTGTTTGGATTTCCACTTGAGGCGGTGCAAAGACCGGAAACACATCAACAGGCATTTGAGAAACGACGCTAATAATCCAAATTGTAATCACCGCCGCCAGTAAAATTACCAGATATCTTTGTCTAATTGACCAACGAATTAATGTACTTAACATGGTAATTCATAAAAAATAAACGAATATAAACAAATCCCCCTGTTGTTGTTCTTTTTAGAACCTAAGCCCAACAACTAAGTTAATTTTTCCTATGAACGATGATGATTATTACTGGGTAATTCACAATATTGACCGATAGATTCTTGAGGTAAATCCTTCAATTCTGAAAGGGAAAATTGATCAGTATAAATAGGTTTTTTCTGTTGGGTGCGACGACCTAACCAAAATGCCCCGATTACGATTATCCCCCCCACAGGTAAAACCATTAAATCAGGTGAAAATAGAGAAAATTCTGTTGAATTTACAGGCAGTTGAGGCGGTTTTTTTTCTGCTTTTTGACTTCCTCCCCGTAAGGATTGAGCATAGAGTTGTAACGCCCCTTGAATAACAATTTGGTCTCCTTCAAATAATCCTTTTTTAATTTCTGTTTTTTGATTAAATTTCTCCCCTAAAGTTACTTCAACGGGAGCAAAACCATCACCATTTTGGACATAAACTAAATTTTTACCACTCATATTAACCACGGCATTTTCAGGAATTGATAACACCTGATTAACGGTTTGAGAGGTAATTAATTCTAATTCAGCAAACATCCCTGGTTTCAATTTTCCCTCTAAATTATCTAATTCTGCCCAAACCGGAATTACCCGACTTTCGCCTGCAACTGTTGGGGATATTTTGGTAATTTTCCCTGGAAAAACTTGATTTTCTAATCCTGATACCTTCACCTGTACCCGTTGACCGACTTTAATATCTTTTAAATCTTTTTCATAAATATTTGCCGTTACTAAAACATGACTATTATCCTGAATTGTCATAATTGGTAAACCAGCATCATCCACCGATTGACCTAATGTAATATCTCGATGACTGACAACTCCTGAAATCGGAGAGGTAATTGTTACAGTTCCATCTTGGTCTGCCCCCGTTCCTAACTGTCTTAACCTGGTTTCATAAGCTGTTTGACTCAAATTAAATCGGGATTTTGTGGCTTCTAATTCGGCTTTTGAGCGTTTTACTTCCGCTTCAGCTTCTAAAACTTCTCGCCGTTGTTTGGCTTTGACTAATTCGGTTTTGGCTGTGGCTAATAGGGTTTCTGATTCCCGTAAATCTCGCACGGGTAAATCAATTTCCGACTGTCTAATAGTGGTTTTAGCTGCTAATACATCACGCTGACTTTTGGCTTTGACTAAATCCGCTTTAGCTTGGGATAAATGGGCTTGAGATTCTAAAAAAGTTCGTTGAGGAATTGCTCCAGTTTCTGCTAATTTTTGATCCTGATTATATTGTTCTTGAGCCACGGCTAATTCTGTTTCTGCTTGGGAAATTTCCGCTTCAGCAATTTTAATTTGTTGCTCATAGTTTTCCTTGGCAATACTAACAACAGCCCCTTGATTGACGATAGAGTTATCCCGTTGATAACGGGCTTGGGCTGCTACTAATTGATTTTGGGCTTGTTCAATTTCGGCATTAGCAATATTAACTTGACGTTGATAGTTTTCTTGTGCTAATATAAAATTAGTTTGTGCCTGCTTAACTTCTGATTCTGTGGTGGCTAAATTTTGCAGGGATTCTACTCGTAATGAGACTAATTCAGGACTGGATAAAACCGCAATTGCTTCTCCTTTTTGCACCCTATCCCCTGGTTCTACGAATAACTGGACAATTTTACCAGCAGTAGGAGAGGTAATTTCTACTTTTTTATCGGGTAAACTTTCAATCTGTCCTGTGGCTTTAATTCCCCCATCCATGAATTCTTTTCTCACAGGTTTCTACTCGAATTCCCATGCGTTGAATAGTCTGGGAATCTACTTTAATTCCGGTGGCGGGTGTCGCCTCCATATTCCCTTCAAATTCATGTCCGCCATGTCCGCCATGGGCGAATACAATATTGGGAGTTGTTAGTAGTAAAATAGCGAGAAGGGTTCCTGACCCATAAGCGAGTCGAGAAACCCATAAACGGAAACTTAAGCAGTTCATCATCATCAAGCGAGTATTGCTATGGGTTCTGTCTTTGTAGTTTCCAACATAAATATGAAATCAGGATGAAATCAGAAGTTTCAGGACTTACGCATAAGACCCAATAAACCAGGTTTTTGAACAGAAAATATGAATTTTATTCGCAAAATCTGAACTAGAAATCTGAAATTAGGGTTGAAATTCAGAAGATTGAGACAGTTTCCGAAATAACGATTTATACCAAATAAAAATTCCAATTGCACTCAAACATAATAACCCCATTACCCCCGCTAAGGGATTTTTATCAATTCCGGTGATAGCCTCAGAAACGGTTTCCGAATAATTAATTAATTGCCCAATATTAATGATATAATAACCCCAAACTAGCCCCCCATGTAAACCCATGGGTAAACCCAGCCAACCGGAGGGACTTAACCGCAAACTATTAGAAGAAGCCGGAAACCAAGCTAGTTTTGAGATAACTAATATTAATCCTAATAACACTAAACCGGGAAATTGTAAAGCAGTTCTTTGAATTTCTGCTAAAGGTTTAATAAAATGTAACCCCGCAAAAATTATACTATTAATTCCCAGAGAAATTTTAGGTTTGTAATCCCGTTTTAGTTCATCTAGTAACCATCCCCGAAAAAATAATTCTTCCGCAAAACCAATTCCCAGAGCCACTAAAAATCCTTCTAAAACAATTCTTAAAAAATTAGGGTTTGCAGGTTGCCATATTACCCAACCGAACAGGGATTCTATGATAAATAATCCCATTAAACTGAATAATCCTAATAATAATCCTTTGAGATAATTTTGATAATTTCTAAGATTAAAAACTAAACCATAGCGAGTTAGGGGGTGAGATTCCCGATAAATTAATTTTGCCCAAAAGTGAATTAAAATAATAAACTCGACATACAGAAAAATCAACGTAATAATACTAACAAAATTGCGATCGCTTACCAACAAATAAAAAGGTGCCGCCAGGGGAAGCCAAAGCAACACCAAAACCAGGAGAAAAATAAAAATTCTCAAAAAAGCAGGATATTCTCTTAAAAATTCAAGATCGTATTTCAAACCAATTTTCCTATATTTTAGGAGATTTATTCATCGGGTTCAATAGTGCTAATCAGTCCGTGATTTTTCAAAGTTTCGCAGTAAAATTCCGCGTGTTCTTGAGCACAAGTGATCACCAAGGCGAGATTATTAGTATGGGCCTCCATCATAATACTCACCGCCTGGGGTTGAGTCAAACTGGGAACCGTTGTCATCAACACTTGGACAACATACTCCATGGAATTATAATCATCGTTATGTAGCAAAACCCGATAACGGGGGGCAATTTTTCTAACGGTGGCACTCTTTTGTACTGTCTCAACAGACACGGCTTTTTCTCCTTTTTGAAAATATCAAAGGGTTGAGGGTAAATAGACCCTATCAATAATCAGACTTTATACAGTTTAATCAATCATTGCGATCGCGACAAGGTTGCACTGGAATGTAGGGAAACTGGGTATAGGGTGCGTAATAGACCAGCGCGTGCACCGTTCAATTTCCAACAACCCACAACCAACGGCCAAACGCGATAACATATTAGAAGGAATATACTCTACTCTAGTTTGAGTGTTTCAACCCTGTTGAGTTTTTATGAGACGTAGAACCAAAATGGCACCTGCTAAACCGTCACTCTTTAATTACACAGCTTTAGCAGTAATTGGCGGGGTACTGATTCTGGGAATTGGGCTGGGAATTGCGATTAGTTCCACCACCACCTTAACACCATCAAACGTAGCCTCCAGTCAATTCATCGACCAAAATGCACCGAATACCGAAACCTGTATTAAATTTGGTGCGAGTGCGATGGTCACAGATTTGCGTGTCTTTGTCACCCTAAACCCCTTCAATGTGTATGTAACACAGCCCAAACTGCAACCAGGATGTGTTCTACGCACCAGTAACTGGGCGATTTTAAAACAACGGAATCTCCTGAATAATGAACAAGAGCGAGATTGTAGACAACGAATGAATACCTTTGGATTCACAGGGGAATTAGAAAGTAACCCCACCATTAACTGTATTTATCAAAACGATGGTGCAGCTAACCTGTTTATCAACCAACCAGGAAGCATTCAAACCCCCGCAGGGCCGGAAACAGAACGATTTTAAATTGCTGCTTAAGCAGGACTTACGCAGAATACCCAATTATACACCATCTGTAGGGGCGAATGGCCATTCGCCCCTACTAGATATGGTTGTTTTGCGTAAGTCCTGTTAAGGGAACAGGGAACAGGGAACAGGGAAACAGGGAATTACGAATTACGAATTACGAATTACGAATTACGAATTACGAATTACGGATAGGAATGGGTAATGGGGAATTACGAATTACGAATTACGAATTACGAATGGGTAATAGCAAAAGTTTACCTCCCCTGCTCCCCCTGCCTCCCCTGCTCCCCCTGCCTCCCCTGCTCCCCCTGCTCCCCCTGCTCCCCCTGCTCCCCTGCCTCCCCCACTCCCCCTGCCTCCCCTGCTCCCCTGCCTCCCCCACTCCCCCTGCTCCCCCTGCTCCCCCTGCTCCCCCACTCCCCCTGCTCCCCTGCTCCCCCTGCCTCCCCCACTCCCCCTGCTCCCCTGCTCCCCCTGCTCCCCCTGCTCCCCTGCTCCCCCTGCTCCCAATTCAACTCAATGCAATCTTAAAGGCCAATTACATACTTTTGCCACTCTTTGTTCATCCCACTCTTAACGTGCCTAGTCACCTCAAAATAGAGGCTACTATGGGGTTTACGCGGTGGGGTGCGCAAAGTCATTCCCGCTTCTTTAGGAGTGCGACTGCCCTTTCTGACATTACAGCAAACACAGGCTGAAACTAAATTTTCCCAGGTATCCCCGCCACCGCGAGACCTTGGAATTACATGATCTAGGGTTAAATCCTCTCCGGCGTGACCACAGTATTGACAAGAATGGCTATCTCGGTGCAATATATTCCTTCGGGTGAGTGGAATATCTTTATAGGGAACTCGAACATAGTGGCGCAGCCTAATCACCGTTGGCAAAGGAAAATCGGGGAGAATGAATTTTCCATTATGCTCAACCTGCTCGGCTTTTTCTTTGAGTAATAAGACAACCGCCCGTCGCCAGGTCGTAATATTGAGTGGCTCATAGGAGGCGTTCAATACCAAAACACTACCCATTGGCTAGATTTTGCGATAAGATTTGACCGATATTAACACACCTTAAGGCCTTCGGGGGTTAAACGGCAAAAATATGGTGAGTGGAAAACCTATTTCTATTGGAAACACGACTTTACCCAATTGGGAAATAGAAGTGGGAATTCGTCAACGGGCGTGGGTGGAAGTGGATTTAGATGCGATCGCAGAAAATATCCGCCAGCTTAAAAGTTTATTATCTCCCCAAACAAAATTAATGGCGGTGGTCAAAGCCGACGCCTACGGACATGGGGCGGTTTCCGTGGCTAAAACCGTTTGTCAGGCGGGTGCGGGGTGGTTAGCCGTCGCCACCCTTCCCGAAGGCATAGAATTACGGGAAGCGGGTATTAAAACACCGATATTACTCTTGGGGGCGATCCATACGGCCGAAGAAGTCCAAGCGATCGCCCATTGGCAACTTCAGCCGACTTTATGCACACCCCAACAAGCATTATTATTCTCAGAAACTTTAAATCAATTAAACCAATCTTTAGCAGTTCAAATTAAGATTGATACCGGAATGTCACGGTTAGGAACTCCTTGGCAACAAGGGTTAGAATTTTTTAAATTAGTTCAACGATTACCTAATTTAGAATTAGCCGGAATTTATTCCCACTTTGCCACGGCCGATAGTCCCGATCCCACGGTGATGCGCCAACAACATTATCGTTATGAAAATGTAATTAATGAAATAAGAGATCATTGGCAATCTGATTCAGATCTAAAATTCCCCTTATTACATATTGCTAACTCGGCGGCTACCTTAGCCGATCAGAATTTACATTATGATATGGTGCGAATTGGATTAAGTGTTTATGGTCTTTATCCTGCCCCCCATTTAGCATCTGTAGTTAACTTAAAACCCGGTATGCAAATTAAAGCCCGGGTAACACAAGTTAAAACCATCGAAGCCGGAACAGGAGTCAGTTATGGCTATCAATTTATTGCCAAAAAACAGACCAAAATTGCCGTAATCGGAATTGGTTATGCCGATGGAATTCCTCGCAATCTTTCTAATAAAATCAAAGTCTTAATTCGGGGTCAATTAGTTTCTCAAATTGGCACAATTACCATGGATCAAATTATGTTAGACGTGAGTGAAATTCCAGATTTACAGGTCGGAGAAGTCGTTACCCTATTAGGTAAAGATGGAGAATATGCGATTTCCGCCGATGATTGGGCGCAGACCCTCGGCACAATTTCATGGGAAATTCTTTGTGGATTTAAACATCGACTTCCCCGGGTTAATATTATGAATAAATAGTTATTTAGGATATCCGTTGTGGTTCATCATCACTCCCATGATCATTCCCATAGTCATGCCCCAAAAACCTATAACCGGGCTTTTCAAATCGGTATTGGTTTAAATATTGGCTTTGTGTTAATCGAGGTAGGCTTTGGATTAATTACCCAATCCTTGGCACTACTGGCCGATGCCGGACACAACCTAAGTGATGTTCTGGGACTGTTACTGGCCTGGGGTGCTAGTTACCTGGGGCAACGTCCGCCCAATCAAACCTATACCTATGGTTGGCGGCGATCGTCAATTTTAGCCGCCCTACTGAATGGAATTTTGCTGCTACTGGCGATGGGAGCCATTACCTGGGAGGCTTTGCGCCGCCTCCAAGAACCCACTCCCGTGCCGGGCACGACCCTAATTTGGGTGGCTGGGGTGGGGGTGGTGATCAATACCCTGACCGCCCTGTTGTTTGTCTCCGGGGGCAAGAAAGACATTAATATTCGGGGTGCGTTTCTGCACATGGCGGCGGATGCGTTGGTTTCTCTGGGGGTGGTGTTCGCCGGAATCGCCATTTTACTTACGGGGTGGCTATGGTTTGATCCCGTTATCAGTTTAGTGATTGTGGTCGTGATTGTGGTAGGGACTTGGAACTTGCTGCGGGACGCCCTAGGATTAATTTTGGATCGAGTACCCAAGCACATCGAAACCCCTGGCGGTACGGGCTTTTCTGCAAGAGTTACCTGGGGTGGCACAAGTCCATGATCTTCATATTTGGGGCATGAGTACCACAGAAACGGCCCTAACTGCCCATTTGGTAATGCCCGGAGGCTGTCCAGGGGATGGCTTTTTAGCCCATATCAGTCAGGAATTGCATCATCACTTTGATATCGACCATCCCACCCTACAAGTTGAAACCGGGGATGAGCAGTATCCCTGTCCCCTAGAGCCTGACAATCTTGTTTAAGGGTAATTACGAATTACGAATTACGAATTACGAATTACGAATTACGAATTACGAATTACGAATGGGTAAGAGGTAATGGGTAATGGTAGGGACTTGAGTTATGGCAGTTGCTGCATCTGTCTATATTTTTACCGTTTTAAATAGGTTGAACTTGTAACCAATTGGCGGCATCTATTCCCGATTTTAATGCCCCTTCAATTTGATTTCCGCCGCACCAGTCCCCCGCACAAACTAGGGGTAATGGAGTCATATTTGTTAGGCAAGAAACGTTTAAAGGTGTTCGACAAAAGGCATAACGCCAGCGATGAATTTGCATCCATTCAGGAGTATCTAACCAGGGTAATAAAGTATTTGCAGCTTGATTAATTAATTTTTGTCCGACGGCGTTTAAATCAGTTTCTTCTAAATATTGTTGAGCAAAATTACTATTACTTTGAAGCACAAAAACAGGCTGGGTAGAATTTAATCGTTTACTGCTATCTATTCCCACCCAAGCTAATATAGGATCATCGGAGAACGTTACCGCTTTCCACTTGGGAATATCCGAATTATGTTCTTGAGCATAACCAGCCATTACCGTAATACAAGGATCATACTCAACGGATTTTATCTGATTTAAAAAAGTAGATTCCAACTCAATATTAGATGATTCTAATAACATCAAGGCTTGGGGGGCAGGAATGGCGATAACCAGAGATTTTGCTGTTACTATTTCAGATAATTCTGGATTGTTTTTATCGGTTAATTCTATATGACATTGCCAATGATTTTCCCTTGTAATTGTCAGGGATTCAACTCGACTATTTAACTGAATATTTAAGCCCTCAGCCATGATTTTTCCCACGGTATTCATCCCAGAAGGCATAATATAATGGGGTTGGGAAATAGCTTGAGGTTGGAGTTGATTTTGTTTAAACTCATAGGGAGTATTTATCCAAAGTTGTAACTGATTTTCTAGGGGTTCATCGGTGGTTAATTGTTGAATTAATTGTTGTAAAAGTTCCCCTTGCGGTTCCAAATAACGCACCCCATGATCTGCCAGAGTTCCCGATACTCGTCGGGTCGCCATCCGGCCTCCCACCCCCCTTGATTTATCTAAAACTATCACCTTATATCCAGCTTTTCCTAACTGTTGAGCGCAGGTTAAACCCGAAACCCCCGCACCAATAACGGCGACATCAAATATTATTGAATTCATGGGTATTGTTAATTCGTTATGACTGAGTTCGAGCTTCTTGAGCAACAATTTCAACTTCATCCTCCGCTAATTGTTTTAACGGAGCTTCAACTTCCTGACCCCCTAAACGACTCAACGCTTGGGCGACCCGATAACGAATTTGCCAGTCTGAATTCGTGATATATGGAACTAATAAAGGAACAGCCCGCCGATCACCCAATTCTCCTAAAGCACTAATAGCAACGGTTTGAATTAAACTATTTTCATCTTGAAGGGCTATTTCTAATAATTCAAAAGCCCGAGGTTCTCCGATGACTCCCACCGCCGCCACAATACTCAGTTTAACTAACCATTCCGGCGTAGTGTTATAGAGTTTTTGCAGGTCATCAAAGGCATCCTTAAGTTTTAAAGCCCCTAACGCATCCGCCGCCGCCGCCTGCACATCAATTTCTGGATCATTTAATAGATGATGGTGCAGGATTTGATAGGAGGTTTCTAAATTCTGCTCTCCCAAAGTTGCCATCTGACTCACCGCCGCATATCGTACCCGACTATTACTATCCTTAATCGGGACTTGAATTAATTCAAAAGCGATCGCTGGGGGCAGTTCTCGGAGTTGATTGACACCGCGTAGGCGATCGCCAAAATCGTCAGAACTTAACAACTGTTGAACAGATTCAGGGGTAATTGTCATAAAAATTAATGTTGTGAAATGAGAGATCTAAATGGTTTTGAAATGATCAGAATAATATCATATTTCTTGATGCGAATAGATCAATATTTTCTGGAAAACTTGGCAAAAACCCACAACAAGCAGCAGTCGAAACCTCCTGCCCCGACCAGCCTTGTTTTTATTCACAAAATCCGATTAAATTCTAACTTTGTGCCGTTGCCATCACCCGCATAATATCCCCACAGGTGAGAATCCCAATTACCTTACCGGAATCATCCACCACGGGCAAACGATGAATGCGCTTTTCATTTAATAACCGGGCGGCATCGGACAAAGATTTATTGGGAGTAATCGTAATAATCGGGGCAGGAGTCATTACTTCCCCGACGGTTTGGCCTAATGCTTTATGCAATTCCTGTTCATACCGGGAAAAGTTTTCCAGGTAAATAATACTATCAAGGAACGTAATATAAGTAGGTGGAGTCACACCGCTTTCTTGCCACATCAAATCCGTTCCCGAGATAAAACCCACCAAATGACCGGATTCATTTACCACAGGTAAACAACCAATATGTCTTTCCACCATTAATTGCAGCGCTTCTCTAAGTGGCATCTCTGGCTTAACCAGGATGGGATTCGGGGTCATCACCTCAGCAACAGTCTTGGGCATGATTTCTGCTTGTTTGTTAAACTTTCCAATCCCGATCATATCAGTTAAGTAGTTACACAAAATAAATTACCTAGCTGGGGGAGGGAATAGGGAATAGGGAATAGGGAACAGGATTTTTAATTAATTTTGTTTAGGTACTTATCAGTTGCAACCGTCGCATCCCAAGCCAATACAAGAAAAATCCGCCCCATTAGGCAACTAAGCCTGTCGAGATCAGGACGGAGCTTTATTCCCCCGTTTTTGGGAAATCGGATTGAACAAAAATTGTCCAACCTATTCGGGACTGGATTCGGAAGTCGGATTACGAATTTGTTCAGCTTCGGGACAGTCTTCAGAAATGGGCAGATCAAAATAGCACTTGGGAAACAGAGGCTAATTTCTGACTTACTGATCCAATACTGTCTATGCGGATCATTTCTTCCCAAGAACAGACCTCATCCTCCTCATCTGTCTCATAACGTAGCGTGACCAGATCTCCCTCAATGTCTGTAATTCGAGCTTTCTCAATCCAACGTTGCTGATCTCGTAAGAAAATAGAGACTTCCCGACCGTCACAACAAAGTTGATAAATCTTGCGATGTAGCATTTTTTACTTTTCCTGAGAAGTTCGCTGGCTGATCTTAATTTTACTTGTGAACCTAAGTATTTAAAAGGTTTAGCAGGATACCCAAGCACCTGGAAGTATACCGGATTACAAGGTGATCAGTCTAGTCAAAACCGTTGTAGTTTCATTTTAACCCCTAACTCAAATTTAGCCCCAATAAACCCCCAATAAATTACCCCTACAAAAACAGGACTTAGGCAGTGAGGCCATGTATAGCGTACCAAGCAATAGGTAATGGGTAATGGGTGATAGGTAAATACTTACCATGAGAAGCTTTTAGCTTTCAAGAATGTCCTAATAGATGTGGTAACTGCTATAGCGATCGCGAAAGAAATCAAAATCGTCTGAATTAACCCAATTCTATTTGGACATTAATAATTTTCAATTCCTTAATTCCCCCCCTCAACTCCTAACCACGCCTTCCCCCGTGCTATTAATTCCGCCAAACTCTCAAACCGCCAAAACCGCACTTTTCCATCCCCATAACCCGCAACAATCTGTTTACCATCGGGACTAAAACAAACACAATTAACCGGACTTTTCAACTCAATAAAATCACGATTATCCCCTTTTTCTAAAGCATCATCTTTCTCCCCCCGTTTCAAGGAATCATCTTTCTCCCCCCTTTTTAAGGGGGGCTGGGGGGGATCAACTAAATTGCCCTTATATCCCCGAAAATCCGCTAACAAATTCCCCTGTAAATCCCAAACTTTAACGGTATTGTCATGGGAAGCCGTCGCCAGAAACTCCCCACCCGGACTAAACGCCACGGCTATTACTCCGTTAGAATGACCCGTGAAAGTAATTAATTCTTCTCCCTGTAAATTCCACAGTTTAACGGTCTTGTCAACCGAAGCCGTCGCCAGAAACTCCCCACCCGGACTAAAAGCCACCGCCGTTACCGGGTTAGAATGACCCGTGAAAGTAATTAATTCCTCTCCCTGTAAATTCCACAGTTTGGCGGTCTTGTCAGCCGAAGCCGTCGCCAGAAACTCCCCACCCGGACTAAACACCACCGCCCTTACCCCGTTAGAATGACCCGTGAAAGTAATTAATTCCTCTCCCTGTAAATTCCACAGTTTGGCGGTATTGTCCCAAGAAACCGTCGCCAGAAACTCCCCACCCGGACTAAACGCCACCGCCGTTACCGGGTTAGAATGACCCGTGAAAGTAATTAATTCCTCTCCCTGTAAAGTCCACAGTTTGGCGGTCTTGTCAGCCGAAGCCGTCGCCAGAAACTCCCCACCCGGACTAAAAGCCACCGCCCATACCGAGTCAGAATGACCCGTGAAAGTAATTAATTCCTCTCCCTGTAAAGTCCACAGTTTGGCGGTATCGTCACGGAAAGCCGTCGCCAGAAACTCCCCACCCGGACTAAACGCCACCGCCCATACCCAGTCAGAATGACCCGTGAAGGTAATTAATTCCTCTCCCTGTAAAGTCCACAGTTTGGCGGTATCGTCACGGAAAGCCGTCGCCAGAAACTCCCCACCCGGACTAAACGCCACCGCCCATACCCAGTCAGAATGACCCGTGAAGGTAATTAATTCCTCTCCCTGTAAAGTCCACAGTTTGGCGATACCGTCACGGGAAGCCGTCGCCAGAAACTCCCCACCCGGACTAAACGCCACCGCCCATACCCAGTCAGAATGACCCGTGAAGGTAATTAATTTCCGTCCCTGTAAATTCCACAGTTTGGCGGTCGTGTCCGAAGAAGCCGTCGCCAAAAGCTCCCCACCCGGACTAAAAGCCACCGCCTTTACCCCGTTAGAATGACCCCTGAAGGTAATTAATTCCCGTCCCTGTAAATTCCACAGTTTGGCGGTCTTGTCACTCGAAGCGGTCGCCAGATACTCCCCGCCCGGACTAAAAGCCACCGCCGTTACCCCGTTAGAATGACCCCTGAAGGTAATTAATTCCCGTCCCTGTAAATTCCACAGTTTGGCGGTCTTGTCCTCCGAAGCGGTCGCTAGAAACTCCCCGCCCGGACTAAAAGCCACCGCCGTTACCCCGTTAGAATGACCCCTGAAGGTAATTAATTCCTGTCGCTGTAAATTCCACAGTTTGGCGGTCTTGTCCTCCGAAGCGGTCGCTAGAAACTCCCCGCCCGGACTAAACGCTACCGCCGTTACCTCGCGAGAATGACCTTTGAAGGTGATTAATTCCCGTCCCTGTAAATCCAAAACTTTAACGGTCTTGTCAGCCGAAGCGGTCGCTAGAAACTCCGCGCCCGGACTAAACGCTACCGCCGTTACTGACTTAGAATGACCCGTGAGTTGACGCCATTGGCGAATATGACTGAGGATTTCTGATAGGGTGAAAACAGGACTCGCCGCCGGGGTCTGTTTCAGCAGTTCGGGGTAATCTTGAACCAGTTTCTCGCCATTGTGCTTGTAATTGTTGTAAGTCTTCCCCCACTTGAATAGCATCCCGTAGGATTTGCGGTTGATCTGTTGTGGTATTAAATAATCGTAAGGTTTGTATTCCTGCTAGTTCAATTTTGGTTCCTTTTTGGGCAAGTTGAATAATTTTTGTCGCTTTTTCCTTAGCTTGTTTGAGTTGTTGGCGGTCATATCTTTGGCTTTCGGTTAAAAAATCATTCATCTCATCACTCAACCGTTTTCTTTGTGACCAACTCAGACCTTCCTCTAAGTCATTTCCCTGCAACAGTTGAGTTGTATCTTCACGGTTAGATTCTATCCAGCTATTCAGATATTCTCGAAACGGACAACAGAGTTTTTCTAATTCTTGCTGTACCCAGTCTCGATTAAAAACCTGAGTATAAATCCGATTATAAACCTCTAAATGGCTATTTTTTTTCACCACTAACCCCGATAACTGAAGTTCCCGATGTTCCCGACTGTTATCGAAAGCAATTCTACCCTGTTCGAGAATTTGTTGATAGATTCCTAATAAACGACTGGTGAGATTATATTGAAATTGATCATTATTAATAATCCGCTTTCTGATAGTTCTCAACAGTTCAGGATTATCTTGAGCTTCCCAATTATCAATAACATAGGTTTGCACCAATTCAGCAATATTCGGCTCCGTTGCATCGGCATTTTCTAGCGCTAATTTACATAACTTTTGCGTAAAAAAGGGTTGTCCATCTGTCCAAGATAAAATATCGCGTAAAACCTGTTCGGATTTTTCCTTAAATTTTCCCTCTAACCCTCGTTTTAAAACGGGTGCTGCTTGTTGATAGGTAAAACCTTTTAATTCAATCGCTTCACCAAGATTAAAGGAAGTTCGGCTACTATTTTCAACTAAATCGGAAGCCGTCACCACTCCTAATAAACAAAAATTCAAACGTTCATATTCGGGTTTACGGGTTCTAAAATTATACAAACTGCGAATAAAAGCAAAAAAATCATCCGTTGGTAGTTTTTCCCCTGTGGGTAACTTGAAACTTAAAATACTATCAATTTCATCCAAAAAGATAACAATATTTTGAGTAGTTTGGGGAAAAATAACGGTTTCGATAAACTTTCTAAATTGTTTTGGTTTACTGAGTCGAGCATGAATATCTAACCAGGAATACAAATCAATATCTAAGTTTAATTCACTGGTTAAGGTATCTAGCATTCCATCATACCATTGATCTGGGCTATCAAATTTTGAGCCCTCTCCTGAAATATCCAAGGTAACGCACAGATAATCCGCTTCCTCTCGTAGTCGTTTCGTGGTGCGAACTGCTAAACTGGATTTACCCATTTTTCGAGAATTAAAAATATTACAAATATTTCCCGCAATTAATTGTTGATAGAGTTGCTCGTCTGCATCTCGAAAAACATAAGTTTCAACATCTTCTCGGAGTGTTACATCAGCAATATATTGATAAGTCATAAAATCCTCTCCTTAAATTTCTTAAAAGTAGTGAGTCCTTCAGGACTCATTTAGCCCTAAAGGGCTTACTACGTTTGTAGTGAGTCCTTCAGGACTCATTCAGCCCTAAAAGGCTTACTACGTTTGTAGTGAGTCCTTCAGGACTCATTCAGCCCTAAAGGGCTTACTACAAATTTCTCGTGAAATATTGACGGTATAAATCACATCGAGGTTTGCATTCATTATTGTTAACTCTAACTAACCCTAATCTTTCTAATTTAAAGGTTTCATTGGTTGAAAGTCTAACGGGTTGATTTTGAGAGATAACCTCTCGATAAGCTTGAGCTAATTCAGGACATTTTTGCAAAATTCCTAAAATTTCTCGCAATTGGCTAATAAACGGACTTTGTTCGGTTGGGTAAATTTCCAATAACTGTTTCAGCGAAAATTCTTGAGTTTTGAGAAAAGCAAATGCAGTTTGTATCAGATAAGGATAACCCCCAAACATCAACATTAATTCCTCAAAATCCGAATCATTTAAACTGGTTAATTGATAATATTGAGCTAAAGTTTGCACTTGTTCTAAAGTAAAATCAGGTAAGGTTACTGCTAAACCTGCACCCGATAAAGGCGAAGAATGGATATCTAGGGAAGCATAAACTTCCGTAGAATGAACAATAATTAACCGCAGGTTTTCCCAAATAGGACTTGACCGTTGATTTAGTTTAGAATTATTATACCAAGAGCGTAACATTTGACAAAAATCCTGATTATAGCTGGGTTGTTCAAAAACTAAGTCAACTTTTTCTAAAACTAAGACTAAGGGAATAGAACGATTAGCTAATAGATAGTTTTGTAAATAATTGGTTGTACTTTTATTCCTTCCGAACCGATCTTTCCATTGGTCTGTTAATTTATCTTCTAATTGTAATTCATCGCTTAAGCTGGTACAAAACCACTGTAACAAGGATTTGTGATCGTTTAATATTTCACTATCCGCTTCTTCAAAATTCAAAATCACAGATTCATAACCCTGTCGTTCTGAATAATCTAAAATCCGATTTAAAAGCAGACTTTTTCCGGTTTTATTCGGTGATGTAATCCGAATTAATGCCCCTAAATTCAAAAGTTCCTGATAACATTTGGCTTCAACCGGAGGACGTTCAATATAAAAGTCCGTTTTGCTTTTTTTATCTATCCTTCTTTCAATCGCTTCTCTAAAATTAGTTTTACTAACTTTTTCTCCAAAATCCTTAGATAATTTGTTCCATAAAATTCTTCCTCCTTCTCTTAAAGTATTTTCAGAATAGGAGTAAACTTCACCCATTTTTTCATAGGTGTATTTTTCCCAAGATCCCTGAAAAATTATTGCTTCGGTATCAGTCAGATATTTGCCGTTAGATTTAAAGGTAACGCCATTAACAATATCTAACGCTTCTTTTCCGGTTAAATCTGAATCCATAGTTATATCAAGGGTTAAATAGTTAGTTGAGGAAGGGCTAAAGCCCTCACTACAAAATTTATTGTATCTCTAAATTGCCTATTCTGCTAGGGGTTTAGAAATGTTCTGATTTTAGATCTGATTTTTTTTGATTTTCTGCGATCGCCCTCTAATTATTATTGATTTTTTGCTTAATTTATTGGTTTTTAATTGACATTTTAATATTGATAATTCATGGAATTAAACGTTTAATAAAGCTATTGAAAAAGCAAAAAAGGAACAAAACCATGCAATCAATTCAAAATATTCTCAATGAACTTGCCCAAAATGACCCAACAATTAAAATGGCAATGCAACAACAAAAAGCCTCTATGATCACCCAAGCTAATCAAGTTTTACCCGAACAAATTTTATCTAAAGTTGTTGATTATCCCGCCTTAATTCAATTTGCAGAAGTATTTATCGCTTGCTATTTTCCCGATCGCCACTTTGCTCAAGGTAAAGCTTTAGCCACGGATTTTACCCGAACTTTAGGCGGTGTCACAATGCACAATGGGTTTATGGGACTCTGGGAAAACTCCCATAAAGCATTAATTCCCGATGAACTTTTGTTAATTAAATCCTTTACCGATACCCCTACGTTAGCGAAAAATTTAGATTATTTATTAGATCGAGTTTCTCACTGGGGACGAGTCTGCAATGAAGAAGTAATGGCGGTAGAAATTGGCAATTTCATGGGCAGTATTATGCTCTTTATCACCCCCTAATTCGTACCCTAATTCGTAGTGAGGGCTTTAGCCCTCCCCTCCTAACCCTAACAATTAGTCCAGATTATTACCCCAAATCCTAATATTATGACCTGTAACAAAACCTTCTGCAACTGGGTGAGAAATTCCCAAGACCCCGATCATTATGTGTGTTTAAAATGCGATCGCGAAAAACGTCTTAATCAACCCGATTCTATTTGGACATTTATTATTTTATTTGCGATCGCCTTTATTTTGGTAGTAGCGATCGCCTAGAATAAAACTAATATTAACTATCAACCAGATAAAAGTAGTGAGGCGTTCACGCCTCATTCAGCCCTAAAGGGCTTACTACATTCTAACTTCCTAACTCTTTTGAACGTTGAGTTGCGGCTTTTACGGCTTCAATTAATGCCGAACGAAATCCGGCTTTTTCCAGTTGGGAAACCCCAGCAATTGTTGTTCCCCCCGGACTGGTAACACGGTCTTTTAATTCGGCCGGATGTAACTTTGATTCCGATAGGAGTTGGGCGGTTCCTAATACCGTTGATAATGCTAATTGGGAAGCAATAGATCGAGGGAGTCCAGAGGCGACGCCACCATCGGCTAAGGCTTCAATTAAAATCGCCACATAAGCCGGGCCAGAACCCGATAATCCGGTGACGGCATCCATTAAGGTCTCCGCCACCTCTACCACGTCTCCAACGGCCTGAAAAATGCCTTTGGTGAGGTCTAAATGGGAGGGTTGTACCAATTTTCCAGAGGCGATCGCACTGATCCCCGCCCCCACCGTCGCCGGAGTATTGGGCATAATTCTAATTACAGGATGCTGGGGAAAAGCTGTTTCTAATTTATTTAAAGAAACTCCCGCCAAAATAGACAAAATCACCGTATTTGTTGATAGGGTTACACCCTCAGCTAATTCCGTTGCGATCGCGCCAAAAATTTGGGGTTTAATTGCTAATAAAAGGGCTTCCGTTGCCTGGGTTGTTTCTTTATTATTCTCCGCGATCGCCACGCCATAATGTTGAGATAAATAATTACGACGCTCTAATTGCGGGTCACTAATAATAATTTCAGCAGGTTGATAAATATTGGCAGAAATTAAGCGGGATATAATAGCTTCCGCCATCACCCCGCCACCAATTACACCTAATTTAAACATAAAATAAACTCGTAAAATAAAGCCGTTAGCTGTTAACCCTTTACAGTTGAGAAGGGATCACCGAAAAAGAAGGTTTTGGGGGTTAGGGTCTAGGTTCTAGGTTTTAGGTTTTAAGTTCTAGGTTTTGGGTTACAGGTTACAGGTTCTAGGCTTTAGGTTCTAGGGTTCTAGGTTCTGGGGTTCTAAGAATTGTTAATTTCTTCCCTCCCCCTGCTCCCCCTGCCTCCCCTGCCTCCCCTGCCTCCCCTGCCTCCCCTGCCTCCCCCTGCTCCCCCTGCCTCCCCTGCCTCCCCTGCCTCCCCTGCCTCCCCTGCCTCCCCTACTCCCCCACTCCCTTCTACTAATTTACTGAATAGCCTGCGCTCTTTCTGGCTGCCATGGGGGGGCTGCCGGGCTGCTGGTGCGGGGGTTGCGGGCTTGGGGGATGCCTTCATGGACAACGCCGCCGCCTTGAGTTCTGACCTGAACGCAACTGGGCGTAAACAGGAAAATGCTTTCCCCAATTCGTTCTTGATGGCCGTCGAGGGCGAAGGTTCCACCAGCGACAAAATCAACGGCTCTTTGGGCCTGATCAGGATCCATTAAAGTTAAATTTAGAACTACAGATTTGCGTTCTTTCAGGGCGCGAATGGCCGTAGGCATTTCTTCAAAGGTGCGGGGTTTCCATCACCACGACTTCAGAAATTCCATTCAGAGCGCCGGGCATTCCAATAACATTACTCATTGTTGATCCGATTCCAACTTCAGACATTACACCAGTATTCATAGATCCAGTAGACCGTTGTGACCGACGAGACGCCCGGGGGTCTTCTGCCGCCACGGTCGGGGCGGGCTGTTCTTGCGGGGGGGGATAGTTACCCGGGTAGCGATTCCCCTCCGTTTCGTCATATTCGTAATCGTATTCTACAGAGTCATTGAACCCTACAAAATCTTTTAGTCTATTAAAAATGTTCACAGTCTAGTCTCCATCACTCACGACTTTAGAATTTCAACTCAACTTCCAGTTTAGATGGGTTGAGGGTCTGGTTTATATTGAATTTGTGTAAGACTCGCCTATTTTACTGTTAATTGTTGTATTTAACTCCTCCTTTGGCCAAAAATTATCCGTCCTAGTCGAATCATGGTAGCACCTTTTTGAACCGCTAGAGGATAATCTTCCGACATTCCCATTGATAATTCCTGCATCCTAATATTAGTCCAATTCTGTTGTCTAATTGTTTCTGCTAATTCCCGGGTGCGTTCAAAAATATCCAGGGTTTCGGACTCGGTTAACCCCAGGGGGGGAATCGTCATTAAACCTTGAATTTTGAGGTGCTGACAGTCATTTAACTGGGGCAATTCTGTCAAGAGTTCGGGGATAGTCCAGCCAAACTTATTAGGATCGGGGATAATTTTAACTTGAAGACAAACTTGGGGTTGACAGCCTAATTCCCCGGCTAGATGATCTAAACGTAGGGCTAACTTTAAACTATCTACGGATTGAATCCATTGAAACAGTTGTAATGCTTTTGTGGCTTTATTGGTTTGCAAATTACCGATTAAATGCCAAGTAATATCACTGAGATCTTGGAGTTGAGGATATTTTTCCGCCGCTTCTTGGACGCGATTTTCTGCAAAATCTCGAATTCCAGCTTGATAAGCGACCCGCATGGCTTCAACGGAAACTGTCTTTGTGACCGCAATTAATCGCACCGACTCGGGAATGGAGTCTCGAATTTTAGCAATTTGTTCGGTAATCAAATCAGTCATATTGAGTAAATGGGTCGTTGGCAGTTTTAGCTAAACTATTGAAAAGTGTTACGATGGACTTCTTGGAGTTTTTTGTATTCCTCTGCCTGTCCAGTGCGGCGGAGCATTCTCAGGCGAATTTCCAGTAAAAGTTTGGCATCGGAACGACTAATGGGTTCAAATTTAAGTCCCGGTGGCCCCTGAGTCACTAAAAAAAATAGGCGCTGGGCGTAAAGGGTTGTAAATAGTTCTTGATGATCCTCAACCGGGCATATTTTGAACAATAGCCCGAAGTTGGGATGGTTTCATGTAGGTTTCTGTGGTCATAAAAATAGTTCGGTACGTGGGAAACTCAAAGGATTTAGCCCTGAGAGGGAAACGACACGGGCGGTTTTAACCTCCGTGAATCTTTCTTCAATTAGCCGCATGGTGCAGATCTTCAATGTATTTTTTAACCACATCACTACTAATATTACCTGCGGTACTCACAAAATAGCTGCTTGTCCACAGACTAGATTGACATATCGACTATACTGCTTCATGCTGTTTAATAGCAATGTCTCTGAAATAAAACATGGCTAAAGCTAGAAGTAAAACCCAAAAAAAGCCGAAAGTGCTGTTAGGGGTTCAGCAAAACTTAATCACTACAAACACTGAATTAAAATCAGTTATTGAATACATTTGTTCTGAGTCAAACAAACTCCATAATTGTGCTACTTATTATGCTCGTCAAGTGTATTTTAAAGCGCACAAATATGTGACCAGCTTTGACATCGTAAAAAACCTCACTAAAAATGTACATTTCTCAGCTATTCCATCCGATGCTGCCGCACAAACCTGTATCTTAGTGGGAGAGTCAATTAGTTCATTTGCCAAGTTAAAAGAACTATGGCTAAATGGTCAACTTGAGAATAAACCTAAACTGCCCAATTATCGCAAGCCTGGGTATCAATTAATAGCCTTCCCCAAACGGGCATTAAGATTGATTGATGGGCAAATTAGATTCCCTTTAGGTTTGCGCGTAAATGCTTGGTTTGGGCTAAAAGAGTTTTTTCTACCAATGCCATCCAACCTTGAATTTGAAACTCTTAGAGAGGTGCGGATACTACCCAGAAACGGTTGTTTTTATGCTGAATTTGTCTATCCAGTTGTAGTTGAAAAACCTGCTTTAGATCCAGCTAAATGCTTGGGTTTAGATCACGGTTTAAATAATTGGTTGACAGGAGTTAGCAATGTGGGAACGAGCTTTATTATTGATGGTAAACACTTAAAATCTGTTAACCAGTGGTACAACAAGCAAGTTGCTAAGTTTACGACTAATCAACCTAATGGATTCTGGTCTAAACGTTTAGCCGCAATGACTGAGAAGCGTAATAGGCAAATGCGAGATGGCATCAATAAAGCGGCTCGTGTAGTGATTCAACACTGTTTAGATAAAGGTATCGGTACTTTAGTTTTTGGTTGGAACAAAGGGCAAAAGTCTGGTATAGATTTAGGTAAGAAAACTAATCAAAACTTTGTACAAATACCTACCGCTAGACTTAAAGCAAGAATACAACAACTCTGTGATCTTTATGGTATTCAGTTTGAGGAAACTGAAGAAAGTTACACAAGTAAAGCTAGTTTTTTAGATGTTGATACCATTCCTACTTACGGTGAAAAACCCGAAGGATGGAAAGCGTCTGGGAAACGAGTTAGCCGCGGATTGTATCGTACTTCTGAGGGTGTTGAAATTAATGCTGACTGCAACGGTTCGGCAAACATTTTAAGAAAAGTATCGGTGAAACTTGGGCTTGTCCTGGGTGGAATCAGTAGCGGCGACTTGAAAGCGCCTTTGAAGTTCAGAATTTGGACTCTTCAATAATCTCAGCGGCTTTAGCTCTGAGAGTTTCAATCAGTTTCAAAACGAACGAATTAAGGGCTTGATTTGGGAGACAGAACTATTTTAGGTGATCGGGTCAACTCAGAATCTCAAATTTCCCTTCCCCAAACTAACCGGACACCCCAGAATACCATCAGACAAATCAGAGCTACTCCATCCCAAGGTTTAAAGCGAAGTTGATGCCATTCTACCCGATGTTGATCGGGACTGGTGAACCCTCGAACCTGCATGGCGCTGGCAATTTGTTCGGCGCGTAATAATAAATTTTGTAAAAGCCTTTCTGCCAGGGTTAGCCAGACCTGGGTGGTTCGTCGTATTCCTAGTTTTTTCCAATTAATGGCCCGGGTTCTGACAGAAACGGATTAAATTTTGAATTTCTTCTAAAACTAAGGGAAAAAATCGCAGGGATAGGGTCAGGGTTAAAGCAATTTCTGTAACGGGTAATTTTAACTTTCGTAGGGGTTCCATGAGGCTTTCTAAAGCCATGGCAATTTCTTCGGAAGCCGTGGTTAATAAATACAAATTTGTACTATAAACCAAGGTAAATAATAGGGTACTTGTCCTAATTGCTAAATCAACGGAATAGCGGGTAATTTCTATGGGCCCTTGGGAAAATAATACATACCTATAGGATGTGGGTTGAGGTAATATTTCTGTTGATCCTGATGCAGAAAAGGTTAATTCCTGTTCAGGAAGTCGAGGTTGATGGTTGACGGCCAAACCATCGGGCATAATGCAACTTAATAGAAATAATAACCCACAAAACATCAGTAACCACCCCATTTGTCGCTTCCAAACCCGGAAAGGAATACGCGCCAATAGGGTGATTAAAACTAACAATCCAACTAAGACCAATCGCCACCCCGGGTTAGCTAATAAAGGAGCCACTAAAAAGCTCATTAACCAAATTAACTTAACCCGGGCATCGAGACGATGTAACCCGGTAATCGGTTGTTCTAAATATAATCCAATGGGAAGCGATCGGAGTAAGTCCATAGATGAGGGGCAGGGGGAGCAGGGGGGCAGGGGGAGCAGGGGAGGCAGAGGGGGGCAGGGGAGGCAGGGGAGGCAGGGGGAGCAGGGGAGGCAGGGGAGGCAGAGGGAGCAGGGGGAGTGGAGGGAGTGGAGGGAGATTTAGTGTTTTATTAGCCAGGGTGTGGGATTGTTGATCATGGTGACAAGACCCGCTAAAACTTGGTTGTAGGTTCCATAAAGTTCTCTGCCTGTTTCTGCGTTCATGTAATGGCATCTGACTGCAAATTGAATCCAAGTTTGGGTTTCTGATGCTTCAGATTCGCAATCATTAAGTTTAGCAATAAAAGCAGCTTCATACCGACGTTTTCGCCAGGCTTCGGCAAAATTTGCACAAACAGAACGTGACGAACGACGAATCTGATCGGTGAGTGAATATCGTTCTTCCACTGGAAATTTTTTAGACAGTTCAAAAATTTGCATAGCAACTTCAAACGCCTTCTTATATATCTCCAAATCCCTATGATCTTTAAACGGTTCTCTGTCCATCTACCTCAAGACTTAAAAGTTCGTCCAAATAACACAAGTCTAAATTATTTGTATCATAGTCGTGCTTACGGGGTAAGAGTTTGACCTGGGTTTGATTTGTACAACTCAAATAGACTTGCTATAGTCATTGAATACTCAAGCCGGTCAACAGAGGCTCCCCTACCTCCCCTACCTCCCCTGCTCCCCCTGCTCCCTCCACTCCCCCTGCTCCCCTTGCTCCTACTACTTAACGCGGGTAGCTCGGTTAGCGGGATTTCGTTCGATTTCTCGGGCGGATTTGCCTCGCCAAATTAACTTAATTGGTGTGCCTTTAAAGCCCAATTGTTTACGGAATTGACCATCAATATAACGGCGGTAATTTTCATTAAATCGTTTAGGATCATTAACAAATAAAACCAGCGTTGGGGGTTTACTACTGACTTGGGTTCCATAGTAGATTTTTCCCTGTTTTCCTTGGCGAGTAACGGGGGGAGAATGCCAACTAATTGCTTCTTCGATTACTTCATTAATCACGGCCGTTGAGACCCGTCGTTCATGGCCTTCGGCGGCGGTATCCACTAAATTGAGAATTTTTTCTACCCGTTGACCGGTTTTAGCACTGATAAAAATTAATTCCGCCCAATCCATAAAATAGAGTTTGGCTCGGACTTCTTTTTCATAGTCTAAAATAGTATAGGTATCCTTCTCGATCGCATCCCATTTATTCACCACAATTACACAGGATCGACCCTCTTCAATAATCCGATCAGCTAATTTTTGATCTTGATCGGTGACTTGATCAATGGCATCAATTACGAGTAACACCACATCCGCCCGATTAATAGCTTTAAAAGCTCGATTAATCCCAAAAAATTCCGCCCCATATTCCACATTTTTCTTGCGTCGAATTCCGGCGGTATCAATTAAGCGATAGGTTTTCCCATCCCGTTCAATTACCGTATCAATAGCGTCCCGGGTTGTGCCGGAAATCGGACTAACAATGGCGCGATTTTCTCCTAAAAAGGCATTTAATAAACTAGATTTGCCCACATTTGGACGACCAATAATCGCTACTTTAATTTCTTTTTCCGTTTCGATTTCATCAATCGGTGGTAAATATTTAATCAACTCATCTAATAATTCCCCGGTTCCCGATCCATGAATTCCAGAAACTGGATAGGGTTTCCCCTAGTCCCAATTCCCAAAAATCGGCGGCTTGAATCATTCCGGTGGTGGGAGATTCACATTTATTTACGGCTAATAAAATCGGTATTGATTGTTCTCGTAACCAAGTTGCGATCGCTTCATCCCCGCCCGTCAATCCCATTTGACCATCCACCACAAAAATCGCGGCGGTGGCTTCGGTTAAAGCGATCATTGCTTGTTCTCGAATCAGGGGCAAAAATTCCGTATCATCATCAAAGACTAAACCCCCGGTATCGACGACTTGAAATTCTCGATCCTGCCAAAAAGCGGGACGATAGGTGCGATCGCGGGTAATACCGGGCTGATCATGCACAATCGCTTCGGGATTTCCCACCAAACGATTGGCTAGAGTTGATTTTCCCACATTAGGACGGCCAATAATAGCAACAATAGGTAAAGACATAAATTTGGTAAGACGTAATTAACGGTAGGGGTATAATTGCTTTTCTCCTACATTGTGCTGGGGCTAACAGTAATTGGCAAAGGGTTAATTTTGGATTCTGACGCTTTTCGCACAGCATTTTAATTGTACATTGAAAATCTACATTAAATCAAACAGTTATGGAACGTGGGATTTCACTTTTGGGATTATTTGTTTTTGTCGGAATTTCCTATCTCTGTTCTGTGAATCGCCAAGCGGTACGTTGGCATCCGGTTTTATGGGGGATTGGATTACAGTTTATTTTAGCCGTACTCATCCTCAAAACTCAGCCTGGTTTTGCTGTTTTTGCGTTTTTAGGAAATGCGGTCAGTCAGTTTCTTAACTTTTCTGATCAGGGGGCTAAATTTGTTTTTGGAGAAGATTTTCAAGACCATTTTATTGCTTTTAAAGTCTTACCAACAATTATTTTCTTCTCCTCTTTTATTTCTATTTTATATCACTATAGAATTTTACAAAAAGTTGTAGAAGCCGTGGCTTGGATCATGATCCGAACTTTGAAAACATCCGGTTCCGAAACCCTATCCTGTTCGGCTAATATTTTTATCGGACAAACGGAGGCTCCGTTATTAATTAAACCCTATATTTCTACCCTAACTAATTCGGAACTTCATGCGGTGATGACCGGAGGATTTGCTACCATTGCCGGAGGGGTAATGGCTGCTTATATTTCCTTTGGTATTCCCGCCGAACATATTCTGGCGGCTTCTGTGATGTCGGCGCCTGCTGCTTTGGCAATTTCTAAACTATTCTATCCTGAAACAGAAATCTCTCTAACCAAAGGAAAAGTTAAAATAGAGGTTAAACCCACTTCTGCTAATGGGATTGATGCGGCGGCAACTGGGGCTAGTGATGGGATGAAATTAGCCTTAAATGTGGCAGCCATGTTAATTGCTTTTTTGGGATTATTAGCTTTAATTAATGGGATTTTACAATGGTTGGGAAGTTTTTGGGGTATGCCTTCCCTATCTTTAGAAGGAATTTTGGGCTATTTATTTGCCCCGATCGCTTGGTTAATGGGAATTCCCATGGCAGATTGTTTACAGGTGGGAAGTTTATTGGGTAAAAAAACAGTTTTAAATGAATTTATTGCCTATTTAGATTTAAAACAATTGATGGAAAATTCCCAACAAATTGCCCAAGGTAAGGTGGCAGAAAATGCAGTTTCTACAATTTCTGAACGGGCTATAATTATTTCTACCTATGCCCTCTGTGGGTTTTCTAATATTGGTTCGATTGCCATACAAATTGGGGGGATTTCTGCGATCTCCCCCGATCGACAAGCCGATGTTGCCCGCCTAGGAATTAGGGCCATGATCGCGGGTTCCATTGCCTGTTTTATGACCGCTTGTATTGCCGGAATACTATTGTAATAAAAAACGGTTTCGGTCGCCTCAAAAAATGATTGATTTTTGTAAAGCAAAACCGACAACTCGCAACACTATTTTACACTGAGACAGCCTATCCAAAACTACAATATAAATAAAACATAAAAAATACTCTGCCTGGCTAGACCTATGGGTTATTTGTCAACTTTTGTCTCTCTCTATAAAATGATGGTTTGGGCGGGTCTTTGTTTCCTACCTTCCCTGGGAATTTTTGCCTTATTAATAATTGCCAACCCCAAGGTAAAATTTGTTCTATTTACTTTCCATGAAATTTCTATTATTCTGGCTTGTTTGATATCGGCTTTAGTAGGCATTGTTGCTTATCACTGTTATCAGAAACAGGGAACTCAAACCCTAAGATATTGGTCATTTGCATTTTTGGGATTTGCAATTATTTATTCTTGGCATGGAATTCTCACTCGAAACTGCAACCTTTAGTCCAATTATCTTTCTCATTTTTGGCCCGACTTCTCGAATTATTTTAGCGGCTTATTTATTCTGGGGTATTACCAAAATTAATGCTAATCCAGATCCGATTAACCTTCGATTTAAAGCATCTAAATGGCGGCCCCATATCGTTTTTTTTCTGATTTTAAGTATATTTTTATTGGGTTTAGTTTTTTCTCCCCTACCCATTTCTGTTTTCTATATTAAGTTATTAGAACAGATTTCTCTGGCAATTCTGATCTGTGTTTTGCTCCGAATGCTACCTTTAATTCCCATTCGCTCATCTTTACTTTTATCTCACTTTTTCGCCCTGAGTTTCTTTATCCAAGCATCGGTTGCTTTTCTTGTGAGTATGCCTTGGAATGCGATGTGGTGGTATGCTCATCTTTGCTCGGGCGCAGGATTTCTGATTTTGGGGTATGGTATTCTTCGATCCTATGAGACAACGGAAACCTTTGATCAAATTTATGACTTAAAAGAATTACAAGACAAACTATTTACCAGTGAAGCAAAACGAACGGAACTAGGGCTAATTATTGAGGAAAAAGAAAGAGCAGAACAAGGATTAAAAAATGCTTTAGAAGATTTACAGAAAACCCAGATCCAACTGGTACAAAGTGAAAAAATGTCCGCCTTGGGAGCTTTGGTTGCCGGGGTAGCCCATGAAATCAATAATCCGGTTAGTTTTATCAGTAGTAATTTAGTTCATTGTGAAATGTATCTGAATGATTTAATGAGTCATATTCAACTCTATGAACAACAAAATTTTTCCTATGGGGATGAAATTGAAAAAAATAGACAGGATATTGAATTAGACTATATTATTGATGATTTTCCGAGATTAATTGCTTCTATGAAAGAAGGAACATCTCGCTTAATTGAAATTAGCCAAAGTTTGAGGATATTTTCCCGTTCTGACAATCAATCGAAAGTGGCATTTAATATTCATGATGGAATTGATAGCACCTTAATGATTCTGCGTCATCGTTTGAAAGCCAATGAAAAACATCCTGAAATTAAGGTGAGCAAACAATATGGAAATCTCCCTCAAATTCTGTGTTACCCAGGACAACTGAATCAAGTTTTTATGAATTTAATCTCCAATGCTATTGATGCTTTAACTGAACCGAGTTCAGACAATAAAAATTCATCCCGCCTAAAAAAAACTCCCGAAATTTCAATCACCACTGGAACTAAATCTCAACAACACAAAGTAATAATTATGATTGAAGATAATGGGGGAGGGATGAGTCCCGAGATCATGCACCGAGTTTTTGATCATCTATTTACCACAAAACCCGTGGGTCAAGGCACAGGTTTAGGATTATCAATTTCTCGTCAAATTATTGAAGAAAAACATCAGGGTAAAATCTATTGTTCCTCAATACTAGGAGAGGGAACCTGTTTCACGATTGAAACTGGGGATTACCACTGTTTTAGATATTTAGGGAATTAAATTAGAGGGGAAAGGGGGAAAGACCTCTATTTAGTTGCGAAACCTTTTGCGTTAGGCTATAAACTCGAACAAAGCATTTTAATTGCTTTGTGTTTTTTGCATCTTAACGACCTACCCGGAAATTTTGAACTATGGCAAGCCCTACTGTAGATAGAGAAACAAATCAATCTCAATCTCCTTCATCCTGGCATGATGTCTCCTCAAAGCCATTGCCCTTTTGGGTGCGTCGATGGGGGGCGTTTGTGGCGGAATTATCCCTGGTGGCGGTGAGTGGGTTAATTCCTTTTACCCTGGGTGCTGTCTCTAACCGCAGTCCCCAGCCTGTACCCCTGAATCCGGTGGTGCGGGTGACATCGGAAACCGTAGCCGCCACTTTGGGCATTCCTGTGCGCGATCGCAGTCCGAAAGTCGCCCCATTAACGAATCTATTGTGGTCGGGGGCGTTACTTTTGCCTCTGGTGGTGGGAGGATGGCAATTTTATCTATTAGCCAAACGGGGCCAAACCCTGCCTAAACTCTGGTTTGGGGTTCAGGTGGTGAGTCCTAATGGTTCTAACCCTGGATGGGGACGGGCTTTCCGTCGGGAATTTATTGGCCGTTGGGGTATCCCCTTGGGCATTGCCTATGGCCTTTGGCAAGTGACGGGGGCCTATCCTAATCTCCTAATTTTAGGGGTTTTATCCAGTGCAACTTTACTGGGAGATGCTCTGGTTGCTAAACGTTTTTCGGGTCGGACTGGACATGATTTATTAGCCGGAACTTCGGTACAGGATGTTCCTAGGATCTTGGTGTTTAACCCCTTTACGAATTACGATTGGGTGAATGAAGATAATGCGGTTCATAGCCTAGTTATCAGTACGGAAACACTAAAACCGGAGTTTAATTTATGGGCATGGATGCGTCAACATCCGGGTTTAACTTTAGTTATTGTTAGTAGTGCTAGTTTAGCGGCGGTATTAGGAACTTTTGTTGGCACGCAAATTTATATTCAAAATCAAGCTAACCGTCGGGAATTTCAACAACAGGATAATCAGGTTTTTCTGGCTCTAGTAAATAAATTATCCCCCAATACTTCGACGGATGTAGCTCAAAAACGCGGGGCAATTTTAGCTTTAGGATCAATTAAAGATCCCCGGGCAATTCCCCTATTAGTGGACGTATTAGCTCAGGAAGAAAACCCCATCTTAATTGATGTTACTCAACAAGCCTTAGTTAGTACCGGGCCAGAATCTTTACCCCATTTAAGACGATTAAATCAAGCCCTCACAAATGATTTGGATTCGATGAAATTTGGGGCGGAAAACCAAGAAAAACAGTTGGCGGGGCGAAGACTACAGGCGACTCAAAGGGCGATCGCAAAAATTCTGAAAGTCTATGAGGGATTTATCCATAATGCCGATTTAAGTCGGATTGATTTAGGGCAGAACTTAACCCCCCCCGTGCAGTTTACTTTGGTTTTAGAACAAACGGATTTATCGGGAATTAGCTTCAGAAACACTAACCTAAATCAAGCTAATTTAAAAAATAGTCGCTTCGCCAGTCCGGGGAATGATGGACGGTTAGAAACCTTTGATGATTGGATTTCCGACTTAAGTGGGGCTGATTTAACCGAAGCCAATTTGACCGGAGCTTTCTTCAGTAATACCCTATTAAAATATACTAATTTTTTAAAGGCAAATCTGAATAAAGCCAATTTATCGAAAGCGGATTTAACCGGAGCAAATTTCAGCAACGCCCAATTATTGGGTTCCAATTTACAACAGGCTAATCTCACCGATGCTAAATTCACCGGGGCGGAATTAGCCAGTGCTAATTTGTCTAACGCTAATTTGAGAATGGCTCGTTTTGGTGAAGCTAAAGCCCCAGGTGCAAATTTCCAAGCGGGAGATTTAAGACAAGCTAATTTTAAAAATGCTGATGTTTCTGCGGTTAATTTCTCCGGCGCAAATTTAGAAGCAGCAGACTTTACTTCCGCTAAACTTACGGGCTCAAATTTTAAAGATGCCCGATTGCAAAATGGGAATTTTAAGAATGCTAATTTAAGTTTAGTTAATTTTCAAGGAGCAAAACTAGACGAAACCAATTTTAAAGGGGCAATTTTTGTTACTGCTGAACAGAATAAACCCGATCAGTTTATTGCTAAAACCCAAGAAACTGCTCAATCTAGCCGTTTAAAAAAGGTGGATTTTAGTAACGCCATTAATTTGGATTCTAACCAAATTAAATATATCTGCTCTCAAGGAGGCATTCACCCCGACTGTCCCCCCGTCGAGGGTAAGAAATAGGGGAGGTAGGGGGAGTAGGATGAGCAGGGGAGGCAGGGGGAGCAGGGGAAGCAGGGGGAGTAGGGGAAGCGGGGGGAGAGGAGAGTCAACAGTTAATTGTGGGGGCGGGGTTTCCCCCCCTGTAACCGTCAACAGTCAACGGTCAACAGTCAACAGTCAAACCATTCGGTGGTAAGCTAAGAATTGGCCTAAAAACTTTTTTAAACTTTAGTAACGTTAAAATGACCGAATCGACCGAAATTCCCTATTTGTTACGCGCTACTCGTGGTGAAAAACTAGATCGTCCCCCCGTCTGGATGATGCGCCAGGCGGGTCGCTATATGAAAGCCTATCGTGATCTACGAGAAAAATATCCCTCCTTCCGCGACCGATCTGAAAAAACGGATATCGCCGTTGAGATTTCTCTCCAACCCTTCCGGGCTTTTCAACCCGATGGGGTGATTTTGTTTTCCGATATTTTAACCCCATTGCCTGGAATTGGGATTGATTTTGATATTATTGAAAGCAAAGGGCCGATTATTAATCCTCCGATTCGCAGTTTAGAACAAATTGAAAAACTGCATCCGATTGAAACCGGAAGAAAAACTTCCTTTTATTCGAGAAATTCTGCAAACTTTGCGTCGGGAAGTGGGAAATAAAGCCGCGGTATTAGGGTTTGTGGGTGCCCCTTGGACTTTAGCCGCCTATGCAATTGAAGGTAAGAGTTCTAAGGATTATGCAATTATTAAAAAAATGGCATTTTCTGAGCCTTTAATTCTGCATAAATTCTTAGAAAAAATTGCTGATGCGATCGCCGTTTATGTCCGGTATCAAATTGATTCTGGCGCCCAGGTGATTCAAATGTTTGATTCTTGGGCGGGTCAATTAAGCCCCCAAGATTATGAGGTTTTTGCCCTTCCCTATCAAAAACGAGTTGTTGATCAAGTTAAACAAACCCATCCTGATACTCCGTTAATTCTTTATATTAATGGTAGTTCGGGATTATTGGAACGGATGGCTAAAACTGGGTTTGATTTTGTTAGTGTGGACTGGATGGTTGATATGGCTGATGCCCGTCAACGTATGGGTCAAAATATTGGGGTTCAAGGTAATCTTGATCCCTGTCTTTTATTCGGGTCTAAAGAAAATATCCGGGATCGAATTTTAGACACTATTAGAAAAGCGGGAAATCAAGGTCATATCCTCAATTTAGGGCATGGTGTTCTCCAAAATACCCCAGAAGAAAACGTTGCCTATTTCTTTGAAACTGCCAAACAAGCGGATCAATTATTAAAGGTTAACGTTTAATTCCGTTGTTGCGCCGTTGTTGCGCTTGCTGCGCATCTAGGGTTGGGTTTCCCCACCCCTAGAAATCCAATACTGGAAGTTTTTGGTATTATTGATTTTCTCAAAAAAACACAAAGACACGAAGATAAAAAAAAGGAGGTATTCAAGATTTATCGCGGTTGTAGGGGCGGGTTCGAGTCAATTTCAAATACCCACTAACAGGTTATCCAAACCCGCCCAATATCAGGGTTAGAGTCAATTTTAAATACCCACTAATAGGTTATCCAAACCCGCCCAATATCAGGGTTCGAGTCAATTTTAAATACCCACTAACAGGTTATCCAAACCCGCCCAATATCAGGGTTAGAGTCAATTTCAAATACCCACTAACAGGTTATCCAAACCCGCCCAATATCAGGGTTAGAGTCAATTTCAAATACCCACTAACAGGTTATCCAAAGCCGCCCCATACCGGGGTAGGAGTAATTATTAATAATATGAAAAAACGAATTTTTGTCACTGGTGCTAGTGGTTGTATTGGTCATTATGTTGTTGAGAAACTAATTCAAAATAAGACTGATGAATTGTTTCTATTAGTTAGAAATCCTGATAAATTAGGATTTGATTATAATAGGTTTCCCAATATCAATATTCTTTTGGGGGATTTAAGAGAAATTTCTCAGTTTAAAAGTCTATTGTCAACGGTTAATACAGTTATTTTAATTGCCACAGCTTGGGGAGGATATCGAGAGGTTTTAGATATTAATGTTAGGGCAAATTTAGAATTGGTTAAGTCATTAAATCCCCAATTATGTGAACAAATTTTATATTTTTCAACTGCTAGTATTTTAGATAGAAATAATAATTTATTACCCGAAGCGGGAGAAATTGGCACGGATTATATTAGAAACCAAATATGAATGTTTACAGGATTTATTAGAATTAGCTCCTGATTTACCGCCTTTAAGGATATTATTTCCGACTTTAGTTTTAGGTGGAGAACAAAATAAACCCTATTCCCATTTATCGGGGGGGATTTCTGATGTGGTTAAATGGATGAATTTAATTCGTTGGTTTCAAGCGGATGCAAGTTTCCATTTTATCCATGCTGCCGATATTGCTCAGGTAGTATATTATTTAGTTAATCATCCTCCAAATTCCCAAGAAACCGAACAATTTGTTTTAGGAAATCCGGCAATTACCTTAAATCAAGCAATAGAAATGGCTTGTGAATATTATCATAAACGGATTTATTTTCGCTTTGATTTATCTGCGGGTTTGGCTAACTTTTTTATCTGGTTATTTAGAATCAAAATGGCAGATTGGGATCGTTTTTGCTTAGATTATCGCCATTTTAATTATCAAAATCCCATCCATCCTGGGGTTTATAATTTACCAGCCCATTGTGCAACTTTTACGGATGTTTTAAAATAAAGATGACTAAGATTATTTAACGAGTTTTAACGTAGAGACGTGCGGTGAGCGCAGCGATGCCGTAGGCTATTGGCGCGTCTCTCTTGAGTTAACTTATAATAGGGATAGGATGCGCTGAAGCGCAACAACGGGTTTATAAGAGGAGAACTAACTATGTTAGCAAGTCAACTGGAAACTTTACTTAATCCTGATGAAAACCTGCAAGGTTCAGAAGTTCGTTATATTACGGATAAGGTGAGTTGGGAATATTATGAAACCCTATTAACTCAATTAGGGGATAGTTTGGAGTTTCGATTAACCTATTTGGATGGAATTTTAGAAGTTATGTCACCAAGTCGCAACCATGAAAGAATTAAAACTCAGATTGGAACCCTTTTAGAAATCTATTTTTTAGAAACGGATACGGAATATTATCCCACAGGTTCGATGACATTGCGAAACCCAGAACAACGGGGGGGCACGGAAACCCGATGAAAGTTATTGTATTGGAAGTGATAAGGAAATTCCTGATTTAGCCATAGAAGTTGTAATTACCAGTGGGGGAATTAATCGTTTAGAAGTCTATCAAAGATTGGGAGTGGGTGAGGTTTGGTTTTGGCAAAATAATCGGTTTTTTATCTATCATTTTCGGGCTGAAAATCTCGAACAATTTCAGCAAACATCTGGCTATGAATTAATCAATAATAGTGAAATTCTCCCCAATATAAATTTGACAATATTGGCAGAATATGTACAACATCCGAATCCTTTAATCGCTGCCAAATCATTCCGTCAAACCCTAAAAAACTTGTAGAGACGTGCCATGGCGCGTCTCTTGCCATGCAACGTCTCTACGGGGATTTGATACAATTTACGGTTAGCTCAATTCCATGTTCAATAAAGTTTTGCCATGAATGACAGAGGCAATGGTGACAATGTTTTCTTGGACTTGATAAATGACGCGATAGGTGTAAGCAAATTGTTCCCGGATGTTTTCGTCGCCAAATTCTTGAACAATCATTCCCGCTTCAGGAGATGTACTCAAGTTGCGCGTAACCTCAATGATTCTCTGGACAACCGCCGCCGCATAAGAAATTGAATCTCGTGCAATGTAAGCGGCAATTGCATCAATATCATCTATGGCTTGAGGCGACCAAACTATTTGATAACCCATTTACTTAATAAACCTTCTGCTTCCTCTTGTATGAGATTCCTGGTCGTTTCGTGAATCTTGAGTCCATGACGGACTTTCTCGATTACATAGAGATGGTATTGCACATCTTCCAGTGAACAATCATCAGGTAGGTTACTCAACAAAGATTCTACTTCCTTTTTGGTTGAACTCATAATCTTTTTGGTTTTTTTTTATAGTTATTATAGTTTTCAATAACCGAAGCACCCGAAACGCACTGTTGAAACCCGACTGTATCGGGGAATCAGGTCGTCAAAATAAAAGACAAATTCTACTTCCCGATGGAAAATGTCCCAGGGGAATCGAATGCTTCAGTCATTGCTTAAAATCCAGCCTATAGTTATCACAGATTGATAATATCAGATGGCTCTGTCTGGGCGTAAGCCTGCATTTATACCGTCTTGGTAAAATTACCGTAACTAGAAATAGCCTGTTGCATTTGTTTGATAACGTCATCAACAGGAATAGCCCCTAACTCTCCATCAGCACGAGTTCTGATATTCAAGCAATTGGACTCTATTTCCTTAGCCCCAACCACCGCCATCACCGGAATTTTATCTTTCTCTGCATTTCTAATTAATTTCCCTAAACGTTCGCTACTGGCATCGGCTTGGGCGCGAATTCCAACAGACTGCATTCTTAGGGCAATATCTTGAGCAAAGGGAAGAAATTCTTGGCTGACGGGTAATAGTCGGAATTGTACGGGTGCTAACCAGATGGGGAAATCGCCAACATATTCCTCTATTAATATTCCCACTAATCGTTCCAAGGAGCCAAAGGGTGCACGATGAATCATCACCGGACGCTGACGAGTTCCATCCTCGGCGACGTACTCTAAATCGAAGCGTTCGGGTAAATTATAATCCACCTGAACTGTCCCCAATTGCCATTCCCGGTCTAAGGCATCTTGGAAGATAAAGTCTAATTTAGGGCCATAGAAAGCAGCTTCCCCAATTCCCTCAAAGTAGTTCATTCCCAGGGTTTCTACCGCCCGACGAATCGCTCCTTCTGACTTATTCCAAACTTCATCCGACCCAATATATTTATCTAAACTCGGGTCACGGAAACTCAGTCTGGCTTTATAGTTAGTTAGTTGTAAACTCTTAAAGACAAACAGAATTAAATCCACAACTTTGATAAATTCATCCTCCAATTGTTCAGGAGTGACAAATAAATGGGAGTCATCAACGGTAAACCCGCGAACCCGGGTTAAACCTCCTAATTCTCCCGATTGTTCATAACGATAAACTGTCCCAAATTCTGCTAAACGCATGGGAAGTTCTCGATAGGAACGTAATTCACTTTTATATATTTGGATATGAAAAGGACAGTTCATCGGTTTCAGGACAAACCCCTGTTCCTTGGTTTTGGCTTCCTCATCGTCCGCCATCATTGGAAACATATCCTCTTGATATTTTTGCCAATGTCCCGAAGTTTTAAATAAATCTACCCGGCCAATATGGGGAGTCGTTACGCCTAAATAGCCCCGCTTCACCTGTTCTTGTTTCAGGAAGTCCTCTAAGGTACTTCTTAATAGGGTTCCTTTCGGTGTCCATAAAGGTAATCCTGGCCCGACTAAATCGGAGAAGATAAATAGTCCTAACTCCTTACCCAAACGGCGATGGTCACGTCTGATGGCTTCTTGCTTGCGGCGTTTATGTTCGGCCAATTGTTCGGGGGTTTCCCAAGCGGTTCCATAAATCCGTTGCAGTTGGGCCTTGGTTTCATCCCCTCGCCAGTAAGCTCCAGCTACACTTTCGAGTTCAATGGCGTTAGGGTCAATCTCCGAGGTATTCTCAACATGGGGCCCCGCACATAAATCCCACCATTGGTCGCCTAAATGATAGAGGGTAATGGGTTCCTGTAGGCCTTGCAGGATTTCTAGTTTATAGGGCTCTCCCAGTTTCTGAATCCGTTCTTGGGCTTCTTCCCGACTAACTTCTTCCCTCAGCATGGGAAGTTTGCGTTTAATAATCTTAACCATTTCCTTTTGAATGGATTTTAAATCCTTTTCGGTAAAGGGTTCAGGACTATCAAAATCATAATAAAACCCATTTTCAATCCAAGGGCCAATTGTTACTTGTGCCTTGGGAAATAGTTTTTGCACAGCCATCGCCATAACGTGGGATACAGTATGTCGAATCCGTTTTAAACTCTCGGATTCACTGGTTTTAGGCAAATGGACTTTTTTCTTTTCTAAGGGTTCTTGAGAACTCTCTAGCTCTGATATAGACATTGATTAAAGTTACAACAGTAAAATAAAAGTTTGTTAATTCAATTGTACAGAACAGAGGAAACAAACAGGAACAACAGACCTCTAGGCCGTTAAGTATGGGTTCACCGTATCAATTATTCCCTCACCTCCCCTGCTCCCCTACCTCCCCTGCTTCCCCTGCTTCCCCTGCTCCCCTGCTCCCCTGCTCCCCCTGCTCCCCTACCTCCCCTGCTCCCCCTGCTCCCCTGCTCCCCCACTCCCCTACTCAATCATCACTTGGGAACTATCAACCGTCAAAGTTCCGGCTTGAAATTCGGCAATATTGATGGCTTTTTCCAGAAAACCTTGACTGGGGACTTTTCCCTTGAGAACAACAGTTGCACCTTTTTGGGACACCCACAGGGAACTAATATCTTTGAGTTCGGGGTCTTCATCAAATGCTAAAGTCACCCGTTTGGCTAACCCGCTTTCATCATATTCTCCCGCAATTCCAATTCTTTCCGGGGGAAGGGAAGCACTAGCCGCCGCCTGTTGTACAACATCATTGGAAGGTTTAACCGGAGTGTCGCCTGTGATTTCGCCAAAAATACGTTCAAACCATGTCATAAAATTACATATCCTAAGTTGATTAATAATAATATTTTAGTTTAATGGAGATTTGTTTGAGAAGCAAGCCATTTCTGCAATTCTTGTTTTAACCCTTTTAATTCTTCTTCGGGTAATTGATGCCCAAAACGATAGGTTTTGCGACGGGATAAAAAGAAAATATTGGGTTCTTGGGTAACAATTTCTAAGCTCGGATAAAAATTACCTTGATTATCGGTAGTTCTAATTAAGTTAATTTGTTGAATTTGGGAGATTTCTCCTTGTTTGCGAAAGGGAAAATAAGATAATCCCAAAATTTCAAAGGTTTTATTATTAAAATTTAGTTGAACTTTTTCAAAGGGTTTATAATCAATAATTGCTTTATATATTAATAATATTATACTAACAGGAATCCCCAATAAAGTCAAATAAAATATAATAATCAACCCCAAATCAAGCTGTTGAAAAATGGCAGGATTTAAAATAGTATAAGTTTTGTAGGTAATGAAAGAAGCGATCGCACCTAATCCCAATCCTTTAATTATAATCGATCCCGGAATAATTTCCCACCCCTTTTTAACTAAACCAATTTGATTTAATAAAATTTTCTGGACTGGAGAAATATATTGTAGGGAAAACTGAGAGGGAATATCAACTTTTAAAGAATTAGAAGATTGGGATAATTTTAAATGAGGTTCCGAGGTCGTTTTCAAAGGCTGTTTAGGTTGATAATTTAACGCATATAAAGCCATTTTCGCAGTAGCAAAACGAGATTCTACTGCGGGTTCTATTAAGGTTTCTAACCAATTTTTAAACTCTGGATTAAGGGTGTCGCCATTAAACTTCATTTTAAACTTTTCTTGGGGTAATTCCGCCGGAGGAACACCCGTTAACAGATGAATTAATGTGGCGCCTAAACTATATAAATCGGAAGCAGGAACCGCTAAACCACCAAATTGTTCAATCGGAGTATAACCAAAAGTTCCGACAACGGTAAAACTTGACCCGGGGGTTCTCGGTTGAATTTGTACCGAACCTAAATCAATTAAATAAATATGATGATCTTCTCCCCAAATTAAATTACTAGGTTTAATATCCCGATGTAAAATAGGTGGATGGAGTTGATGTAAATAATTGAGATTTTCTAAAACTTCAAAGGTGATCCAGTATAATTGTTGTTGGGTAAACAAATGATGATTGTCTAATTTTTGTTTGAGGGAATCACCCGGAATATATTCGGTGACTAAAGCAAACCAAATATTTTGATCATCCAGGGAAAAATAATCTCGATATTTGACTAAACGGGGATGATTGAGTTGCTTTAAAACCTGCGCTTCCCGTTCTAATAATTTTAGATCTTCCCATTGCATAGAAACCTCCTAATGCTAATAATTTGACAACCGCTTTATCTTTAAGCATTAGGTCATCCGCTAACCAAGTTTGGCGAATGGGATTTTCATTCAGTTGGCGTTTCAGTCGAAACCTATGGTTAAGCAAAGTTCCCGCAGTCAGCATTATCCCCAAAATCTAAAATAAAGGTTGATATTATTATATTGTAGCTAAAAATTGTTCTGTGTCAGGACTTACGCAAAACAATCATATCTAGTAGGGGCGAACGGCCGTTCGCCCCTACAGATGGTGTATAATTGGGTATCCTGCGTAAGTTATGTGTGTTTTTGAGGTTGGCGATCGCATTCTATAATTAAAGGAATTCAGTTTAACTTTCCCCGTCTAATTTTTTCCCATAACTGTTGATACTGTTTCACAGAATTGGGCGAAAGGGGTTCGAGAAAATCACTTTTTTTTAAAATAGCTTGATCGGGAAATAATAGAGGATTTTCCCTTAAAGATTGGGGTAACTCCTGTGGATTCATTCCCAAAATAATTGGGGATGTTGTCCCGGTTAATAATGAAAGTTGAGTCGCAACTTGAGGCGACCAACAAAAATCGATCCAATTATCTGCTAAAGTGGCGGTAGGAGAAGATTTAACCCCCGCAGGTTTTACCCATAAATCCGACCATAAAGCCGTCCCCGATTGAGGAACAACGGCGGCTAAACCATTCTGATATTGAACTTCTGGCGAAATATCCGTAGACCAACCCACCGCCAACCAAGTATCCCCTAAAATCAAAGGTTTCAGATAACTATTAGAATCATAAAGTTTAATATTTTGATGGAGTTTCAGCAGTTCAGATTCTAGGTTTTTGACTTTACTTAAATCGGGAGTATTATAGGAATGACCTAATTTTTTTAAAGTTAAACCAATAACTTCCCGCGCTTGATTCGGTAAAGAAATACGGTGACGTAATTCTGGACGCCATAAATCACTCCAATCTTTAGGTGTCCATCCTAACCCCTGAAACTTATCAACCTGATAAATAATTACTGTACTACCCGAACGATAGGGGGCGGCCCAAATTTGACCCTTGGGATCAACTTTACCCTGAGCATTGCGCCGGACAATATTTTGCCAACGGGGGGGAAGTTGATCCCAACCGGGCCATAATTTCGGATCAAGGGGTTGAATCAGCTTTTGTTGAATAGCTGAATGTAACCAAAAATCCCCAATCATCACCAAATCAGCTTGAGACGACGGCTGATTTTGTGGTTGGGCTTGCCCTTTTTCCAAGCCTTCAAATAAATCCTTGAGTTGGGCTTGGGGAACAAAATTCACCGCCCCTCGGTCGAATTGTTGTCGAAACTTGTTCGCCATTTGCACGGGAACAGAACCTTTGAGAACTTCCACCGTCAGGGCCGCAGCTTGTTTACATCCAGCTACGACCTGACTTAAAGTTAAAGCACCGATTCCCTGTAGAAAAAACCTTCGCTTCACTATCGCTACTCAATCCGTTTTTCTAAATACTGACCGATCATGGTTTGTTCTCCAGCGCGTGAAATAATCGTTTGTCGGGTGCGGTATCGTTGACCCACCAATTTAATTTCTTCCTCAAACACAGAACCATTGTACTCGCTTCTGAGGCATAAAGTATTGGCATCGAGTAGATAATATTTGGCAATAACGGGTTTAGGAGTCATAAATCCCCGATCTCGATAGAGTAAGTCGTCACAGACCCCAAACCGAGTTGATCCGGTGGACATTTTTTTACCGGAGACGGAATTGCAGCTTTTCCAAGTAACTTTCGACCCACAACTGAGGATCATCGGGTCATCTAATTGGTGTAATTGAGCAATATCAAACAGATCGGGACAACCAGGTGCTAAAAACTCCACGGTTATCTCGCTGGTGATTTCTTGGGTGTCTCCTTCTGGAAGTGTGTAGTAGCGCCGTTTCTGAGTACCAATTTCCCACACTGCGGTAGAAATAGTCCGCTACTGGGGAGGCAATCTCACGGGGGTTTTGCTGGATCAGGGATTTCATTGGTGGCTGCTCCTAAACACGATATGAACGGGTGGAATCGCTTCACAAAAGAGGTAAAAGTAAAACTTTTGTTACAATTCTTAATCTAATCATAACAGACTCAAACTGGCAATCGTTTTCCGACGGTCGGTAGGAAAGTCTAATTGAGACCGTTAGCAATAGCCACCAGACGGTAGAGTTAGGCTATAAGTACAGTAATTGTTTCAATTTTTCAAGATCTCTATGGGCAAAAATCTGAATTTCATGACAAAACCTGGAAATTGAGTGATTTTTCTTACTTTAGTAAATAAGGAAAACTTAACTATAGGAATCCTAAATAGGTTGTCACATTTCAATACTGATATTAAACAGTTATAAGTATTACTCCTGTTCCCTATTCCCTGTTCCCTATTCCCTATTCCCTATTCTTTGCCATAAAACTTCAGCAAAAGGTTAAATAATTTAGTAAATAATTGAGTCTTTGACCCTGTGCTGTCTAGGATAAGATTAGGAAATTTTTTACTTAAACAGGAGTATTTCTATGGATGGACTAACCCGAAAAGTGGTTACTTTGACCGATAAAGTAGATGCCTTATACGAGATCATCACACAGCTTAAGAATCAAGTCTCTGATCATTTGTCCTCAAAAGAAACCACGAACTCATCCGATAAAACGACAAATTTTGCCGAATACGCTTTTCCCGCCTCCCTCCCCGATGTTCCACAAGCCCGCAAAGGTCTATCCCAACAGGAGCACAAAGATATCTTGATTGATGATGAATATATAGAAACCAGTTACTACAGTCAAGAACCCTCTCTAACCGCCGACATTCAAATTCAGCGACTAACAGCCCAACTAACTGCCGCCTATAACCGTATTGCGGCTTTAGAAGAACAGTTATTGTCACAAAGAATACATTTTTAAGAATACATTTTTTAAAAGATTTGCCGGAAATGGTTAACAGTGATCATCCTGAATTACTGTTTCCGGTATATCAATTTATAAGTCATGGAATGGGAATTATCAACCTAACCCTTTAATTTGGGTTATAGCAGTCGCGGGTATTAAGGTCAGGACTTACGCAGTTACGCTATATATAGCGTACTAATGAGTTATCGCTCGCGCTCGTAACTCAAACGAGATTGCTTTAACAGAAACAACCTCTTAAAGTCCCCCAATTTTGGGGGATTTAGGGGGCAAATATTGCTGCTTGAGAAATCTGTCTAAACACTATACATTTCAAGCCATCTAGCCCCCTAGCCCCCAACATTGGGGGGAAAATAAATAATTAGGACTTTTTAGGGCGATTGCTATTATCATTGGTATGCGATCGCCTACTTTTGACACGCTATATATAGCCTGCTTGCGTAAGTCCTGAAGGTATTTGACAAATATTGTCCAGAAAACCCGTGTCGCCCGCTATAATAGTGAATAATCCCTACTTAGGTACAGACCAAGAACGAACTTGTCCCAATGTAACTGGAATCATATAACTAACATCAATAGTAAAAAGATAAACCTTTTTGGCTCTTAAACCCCGTTCAGGATCGAAAAACTTTAATTTCACGTCCCAACAATCGCTATTAATCCGACAGAAAGGACTTTTTTCAATTTCAATAGTATCTAATTCCATCCCGGTAGAAACAGCTTGGGCGAAACTAGAAGCTGCTTGAAAAGCGTTAGTTGCTGCAAAATTTAACGCCCTATCTTTAGAAGTTTTTCCTAAGTTTTGCAAATCAAAATAAACTCGTTTCAAGAAACTACTCAGAGATCTTCGCATTTGGATCTCGTTGACATCAACCAGTTCATCAGAAAGAGTTTGTAAAACTGCATCAACTAAACCGTTGACTTTCCAACCGTACATTCCCCTGATATTATTAATAGTAATAACAGGGACTTCTTGACCAGAAAATAGAGTAATTGTTTGATCAGTAATTTGTCCTGGAATACTCACCCTTTCAATATAATCATCGCTACTTTCTGGTTCAATTTGTCCAGCTAACATTAGGTTTAACATTTCATAAACATCAGCCGCAAATCCGCCTTTAACTTCCAGGGCATAAACGGGGTTAAATTCTTGGTTAATTGTCCAAATTAAGGATTTACTTTCCGAGGCATTTTCTGCTAAATAATTGACGATTTGAGACGCATCGTAGGGATTAGCCGGAATCGTTGTACCATCAATTTCTACGGCGGGCATTAATTGTTTAAAACTGTCCCGTCGGGCTTCACTCCCGAAGTCATAACCAATGGTTCCTAAAACATAAACCAGTTTGGATGCAGCACTAGCAGTAATACCGTTAGTCGGTTGACTAGGGGTAATATTAGCCACCGCTACGGCTGAAGAACCGCTAGGAGTAACGACATTACCTACAGCTAATAATGGGCTGTTAATTGTGTTTTCTATTCTCTTAATAGGAGCAACGGTATTAACCGGAATAGTAATTTCTGATTGTCTAATTTCAGAAGTTTCAACGGTGGTTAATAGTTCTCCTGTTAATAAGTTGTAAGCCCCAGGAATATTTAGTTTTCCTAATAAACAGCGTTCGGGTTCTTCTACTTCTTTGGGGTCGCAGGGAATAGCACTTTTTAAAATAGCTTGACGGACGGTTTCAGCATTGGGTTTTTCCCCTCTTTGCAGTTGCATACTCATTAATAAAGCCGAAATTCCAGTAACAATAGGAGCGGCACAACTTGTCCCTTGTTGTTTGATCGGAATATCGGTTCCAGGTTTCAGCCCCTAAGATATTTTCACCGTTAGCCATTACCCCTTTATCTTGATAGTCACCCCCATAATTACTAAACTTAAAAGGTTGTCCATCATCACGCATAGCACCCACTGTTAAAACATCGGGCAAAATTGAAGGAATACACCAACATTCGCCTTTATCATTACCACCCGGAGCCACAATTAAAATATTACTATCTTGACATTGTTTAACCGCCCGGGCAAAGATTTCTTGAGCCATTCCTGACTGAGTGGGATGACAAGCCGCAATATGAATAATATTAACTTCGGCTTTTAAGGCTTCGTTAATCGCATGGGTAAGATTAACAAAGGAAATAAAATCATCTCCCGCGAAGGAAATAGGAATATTAATCGCCGTACAATTAGGCGCGATACCAGCAACCGGAGAGCCATGTTGTCCTAAAATGGTACTAGCAATATGAGTCGCATGACTAGATAATTCAATCCGCATTTGAATGGCTTTAGGAAAATCTTTAAAAAAGGCTTCGCGTTCTTTTTTCGCTTCTTCTTTATCGTGGTCGGGGTCTTCTTTTTTCGCCTTTTGTTGTTGATTAAATTCTGTAGCTAATTTCTGGTAATGATAATACTCATCATTGAGTTCAATATCTTCTGCCCAATAGGGTTTAAATTGAGTAATATTTGCACCTTTAAAACAAGCCCGTTCTAAATCTGCCGCACCGTCAAGAATAGCAATTTTAATCCGAGAATCGCCTTTTGTTCTTGTCCAAAGTTCAGGTATTCCAGGAATAGTAATTAAATCAGGCATGGTTATAGTTATCGAGCAAATAATTTTAGTTTACATTAGAAGCGATCGCCAGCAGTATCTTACAGGGAAACCTTATCTATTTGCTCACAATCATTGTTAATAATCATTACAAAAACTCAACCACCAGCATAGCCTCAGATTATCATCCAGTCAGTCAAACTTCAACTAATCTGGAGACACAAACAACTATGACTAAGAAAAACCTCAAACCCCAACAAGCCGCACCCGTGCAACGTCAAGTGATCACAACTTCTTGTCAAGGAGAAAAAGCCTTATTTGCTAGTACAGAGTGTGATATTTTCACCAGACAATGTACTCCTTTTGCGGGCGACGACGCGGAGTAATCCCCTTGATTATAACACTCACCTCAAAAAGTGTCAAAAGTCTTTTTCTGCCTCCCTTGGCGCACGGTTTGCCTCTATGAATTGACGCACAATCCTTGTTAATTCGGGGCTTTCGGATACCTGGCACGGGGTTTGAACAAGACGAGACTTAGATTTTTTTGGGTGAGTGGTTTGACCCTGTTTCGGGTTGTGCAGGTTCGATCAGATAATGAACATGATTGGACATAATACACAAAGCATAAAGCTTAAACTTGTATTTGTTCAAAGCCTTCTTGATCGCATAAAGAAACACTTCCCGACACTCACGCTTTTGCAGTTTAAACTCACGGTTATTGCAACGGATGGTGATATGGTAAGAATATCCAGACTGTAAATTCCGAGGTTTTCTAGGCATACCTTTTAACAAGATAAAAACTAGCCATTTATGATAGTTGATGTAATCCAAAAAGACAGAATCAAAGAACAAAAACTACAGTTTATTCGCAATCATCAACAAGCCTTTGATGTTGAGCCAATTTATCCGCTCCCCTTGTTTGAAGACTTTGTGATGAGTGTGGAAGGTGACTGTAGTATTGAAGCTTCTTGTAAGATAGAATTAGATAAATTAATTGCCTCAAGATTTTTGCTTTTTTTTAAAGATAAGGCGCAACAATGGCAAAAATATCTTTATCAATCCTTAGCATTTTTTAGTCAAGTAGAAAACCGTGTTGGTGTGCAAATTGACTACTCTTTATTACATCAATTTTTAGGATATAACTTTGATTTCAGTAAAGTTACCGTCCTTTCTGCGGGTATTGACTTAAGAAATAATCTTGCTGAATCTAGCTTAAAAATGCACATTAGAATAGAAGATTATCCCGAAAAATTAGAGACAGCCTTCTCTTTAAGTGATGGTGCGACGGATGGTAATTACCTGAAAAATTTTGTCAACTTGATTGGTTTTGATTTTTATTTTAATGGTAAAAGTGAAATAGAAATTTATGCCGAAGTATCAGAAGCAGACTTTTTTAAACCTAAAATCCAAAATTCAGTCTGGCGACATTTTCCCCCATCGGTATTAATTCCCCTACAAGCATCAAGTTTATTCTACGTTGGTTTATCTAAAGCAAATAACAATCCAGTTTCTCTATTATCACCTTAAAAATAGACAAGATTTAGCCAATTATTTTAAACTCAACGACACCGCCCAAAGAGTTCACAGCTTTTATCAGCATCAAGATATATTACCTAATATGTGGGTAGGTACTGCTCAAAAAGAATTAGAAAAAACTAGAATAGAAAATGTTAGACTTTATTATTACAAATCCTTTATAAACTAACTATCACTTTTCGTTATTAATGACTAAGGAAAACATCAACATGGATAAAATGACTAACGTTACCATCTGTTTCTACCCCCCTAACCCCCCTTACTAAGGGGGGAATAAGAGGAAGCACCTTTAGCTACTTCTTACTAAACGGGGGAATAAGAGAAAGCACCTTTAGCCACTCTTGCTAAGGGGGGAATAAGAGGAAGCACCTCTAGCTACTTCTTACTAAACGGGGGAATTAAAAGCCTTTAGCCACTCTTGCTAAACGGGGGAATAAGAGGAAACACCTTTAGCTACTTCTTACTAAGGGGGGAATAAGAGGAAGCACCTCTAGCTACTTCTTACTAAGGGGGGAATAAGAGGAAGCACCTCTAGCTACTTCTTACTAAGGGGGGAATAAGAGGAAGCACCTCTAGCTACTTCTTACTAAACGGGGGAATAAGAGGAAGCACCTCTAGCTACTCTTACTAAGGGAGGAATTAAAAGCCTTTAGCCACTCTTACTAAAGGCGCGAATCAGAGAAAGCACCTTTAGCCACTCTTGCTAAGGGGGGAATAAGAGGAAGCACCTCTAGCTACTCTTACTAAGGGAGGAATTAAAAGCCTTTAGCCACTCTTACTAAAGGCGCGAATCAGAGAAAGCACCTTTAGCCACTCTTGCTAAGGGAGGAATTAAAAGCCTTTAGCCCCCCTTGCTAAGGGGGGTTGGGGGGTAGCCACCGGGGAATAACAGGAAGTAGGTATTAAAGGACAAAATTATGATTAAATATGACTAAACTATATGACTGAACTTTATAACAGAAATTCCGAAAAAGAGAAACGACAATTTTTACGCAATAACATGACTGCTGCTGAACAAAAATTGTGGTTACAACTTAAAGGAAAACAACTAGAAAACTGTAAATTTCGGAGACAGTATAGCGTGGCTCAATTTATAATTGATTTTTATAGTCCAGAAATTAAACTCGCTATTGAAGTTGATGGCGACAGTCACTTTCAAGAAGGAGCGCCAGAATACGACCGAGAAAGACAACAGTTTATCGAGTCAGCTAGAATTACTTTTCTAAGATTTACCAATGATGATGTATATAATAATATTTCAGCCGTTTGTGAAGTCATCACAGAAAAAATTCAATCCTTAAGAAATCCTCCAGAAGCCCCCCTTAGTCAAGAAAATCCTCCAGAAGTCCCCCCTTAGTAAAGGAAATCTTCCAAAAGCCCCCCCTTAATAAAGCAAATCTTTCAAAAGCCCCCCCTTAGTAAGGGGGGGTTGGGGGGGTAAAACAAATACAATCAAATGAACAAAATGACTAACATTCCCGGACTCAAAAAACTATGGACAGAAACTAGAGGTGATCCTAAAATTTGTGTCGCTATACTTGATGGTATAGTTGACCAAAATCACCCCTGTTTCATCGGTGCTGACTTAACCCGACTCCCTAGTTTAGTTTCGGGAGAAGCCAACCAAAACGGCTCTATGTCTGCTCATGGAACTCATGTTGCTAGTATTATATTTGGTCAACCTGACTCACCAGTAACAGGAATTGCTCCCCAATGTCGAGGCTTAATAATTCCCGTTTTTGCCGATGAAAGCTTGAGACTATCGCAATTAGATTTATCTCGTGCCATAGAGCAAGCTATTAACAACGGAGCGCAGATTATTAATGTCAGTGCGGGACAATCAACCGATGCTGGAGAAGCAGATACTTGGCTAGAAAAAGCTATCCAATTATGCCAAGAAAAGAACGTATTGCTAATAGCGGCAACGGGAAATGATGGCTGTGAATGTTTGCACGTTCCCGCCTCCATGCCTACTGTTTTAGCAGTGGGAGCAATGGATGATCAGGGTAAACCAGTTGATTTTAGTAACTGGGGCGAAGCATACCAAAAGCAAGGCATTCTTGCCCCTGGAAAAGATATTTTAGGAGCTAAACCGGGCGGTGGTACAACTCGCTTAAGTGGTACAAGTTTTGCTACTCCTATTGTGAGTGGAGTTGCCGCTTTATTACTGAGTTTGCAACTACAAAGAGGCGAAAAACCTGACCCTCAAAAAGTCAAGAATGCCCTTTTAGCAAGTGCTACTCCCTGTAATCCCAAAGACACCGATGATCAAAGTCGCTGTTTAATGGGAAAATTAAACATCCTTGATGCCATAGAATACTTAACAGGAGAAACAATGTCCGAAGAATTAGAATTAGAAAGCGTAGAGGCTTCTGGTTGTGGTTGCCAAGATACTCAAATCAGTGAACCTGAAATTGATGATGAATTGCAACTAGCATCAGAAATTCAACCTGATGAAATAGTTGCTTCTGTAACTACCCAAACCCCGATTAATATTCCCTCATTCCCTCAACAAATTACAAACCAAAATACCATGTCAAATCGTAGCTCAAATTTTGTTACTGCTAGTGAAGCCCCTAGCGAACTCGAAGGCAAAAACTTAGTTTATGCTTTAGGTGTATTGGGTTATGATTTTGGTTCAGAAGCTCGTAGAGACTCCTTTAAACAGTTAATGCCAGGTGTTAGTATTGAAGGAACAATGATTCCCTCTAATCCCTACGATGCACGGCAAATGGTGGATTATTTAGGGGAAAATTTACCCGAAGCAAAAGCTTTAATTTGGACACTCAATTTAGAATTAACTCCTATTTATGCCATCGAACCTGTAGGCGGTTTTTCCAGAGATGTTTATCAAGTTTTACAATCACTTTTAAGCGGACAAATTCAAGAAGAAAATAACGCTGAATTTGTACAAAGAGTTAGTATTCCGGGGGTGTTAACCGGACGTAGTGTTAAATTATTTTCAGGACAAGTTGTTCCCGTAATTGAGATTAATAATACTCGTGGTTTATACGGTTGGAAAGTTAACTCTTTAGTTACTGCTGCGATCGCAAGTGTACAAGCAGAAGCTAGTGGTGCGGAAGAAGATGCAATTCGCCGGACTTTGAGCAGTTTCTTAAATCGGATTTATTACGATTTACGCAACTTAGGTACAACTTCTCAAGATCGGGCTTTAAATTTTGCTTCTACTAATGCTTTCCAAGCAGCCCAAACCTTTGCTCAAGCGGTGGGTGCAGGTTATGAATTAGATAGTATTAATGTTGAAAAGAGTCCTTTCTGTCGTTTAGATAGCGATTGTTGGGATGTTAAATTAAAATTCTTTGATCCTGAAAATAGTCGCCGCGCTAAAAAAATCTATCGCTTTACTATTGATGTTAGCGATACCATTCCTGTTACCTTGGGTGAAGTTCGTTCTTGGTCAAGTGCTTATTAACCCCCCCCCTACCCCCTTATTAATAGGGGGAATTAAAAATAAATAATCAGTAAGGATTAAATCAAATGAGATTACCTATTCTTTCCCCTCCTGTTAAAAGACCTGATGTTATTTATCCCCATCGCTCTGTAGATGTGGTTAACGGAAACAGAGGAAGAATTATTAGCAATTCGTTTAAAATTACTGCACGGTGCTAACTATAATGATCCCGCAGCTTTTGCTCACAGAAGCTATCAACAACTTAAATCTTCAGGTTGTCGATGTGGATTTTAAGATAGGTTGTGTATCTGACTTAAATTTAACTAGGAGTTAAGGAAATTATGAGCAAGGAAAAAAAGACAACAGCAGAAAATAAAGTAACTGAATCTGTTAGCAAACCCGAAAAAAAAGAAATTCAACAAGATTGTCTGATGACTGGACTTTCGGATTATGGTTTCTGGTCACAGCAAGTTAAAAAAGAAGTTGCAGCCCGAAAAGAACCTGATCCTGCATTTCGTCGGGGTCGAATTTGGTGTTAGTTTGGGTGCGATTAAGTGCAGTTAAATTAAAGAGCGATCGCTGTTAATCATAAAAATAGCGATCGCTTTGGGGTTTCTGGTGTAGCAAATCTACATACTTGCTATCTAAATCCATTGAAACTTTTAGCCCCAAATATTTTTTTAAAAACAAAACCTTCGTAGAGACACAAGATTAATGTATCTCTACAGAGGTTCAAAAACAATTAAAGAATACCGTCTTTTTTCGCCATTGCCGTGATTAAATCAATGACGCGACAAGAATAACCCCATTCATTGTCATACCAAGCCACAACTTTAAAGAAATTAGCATTAAGTTCTATCCCAGCTTTAGCATCAAAGGTACTGGAAACTGGGGTCAGTGATGAAGTCTGAAGAAACCACTTCATCTTCCGTATAGGCTAAAACACCTTTCATCGGGCCTTCAGCCGCTGCTTTTACCGCCGCACAGATTTCTTTATAGCTGGTAGCTTTTTCCGTGCGGAAAGTGAGGTCAACCACGGAAACATTAGGAGTCGGAACTCGAAAGGCCATTCCCGTCAGTTTTCCTTTCAGTGCAGGTAAAACTAAAGTTACGGCCTTAGCCGCCCCGGTGGAGGAGGGAATAATATTTTGCGCCGCGCCCCGTCCTCCGCGCCAGTCTTTCTTACTGGGGCCATCAACGGTCGGTTGGGTGGCGGTCATGGAGTGAATGGTGGTCATTAACCCTTCCGCTAAACCAAAGTTATCCTGAATCACTTTTGCTACCGGGGCCAAACAGTTGGTGGTACAACTAGCATTAGAAACGATTAAATCAGAAGCGGGGTCAAAGGTTTCGTGGTTTACCCCGACTAACAGAGTTTTGACTTTTTCCGGGTCTTTGGTGGGCGCGGAAATAATCACCCGTTTAGCACCCGCTTCAATATGTTTGTGGGCGCCATCATAGTCACTAAATAACCCCGTAGACTCGACCACATAATCCACCTTATCTTCTTTCCAGGGGAGTTGGGTGGGGTCTTTGATGGCTGTACAGCGAATAAAATGTCCATCGACAATAATACCATCTTCCTTAGCTTCCACCACCCCGGGAAATACCCCGTGGGTCGAGTCATATTTGAACAAATAGGCTAAGTTATCAGGAGGAACGAGATCATTAATCCCCACAAACTCAATATCGGGGTTATTAATAGCTGACCGCATCACCAAACGACCAATGCGACCAAACCCATTAATTCCTACTCTTAACGCCATATTATTAACTCCTTTAGGCAAAATTTAAACAGACTTGATGGCTCAAGCTGTCAACTAGAGGTAAACTGTAGCATAAGTGTTGATTGTTGAGCTTCTTTCTTTCTGTAATTTTAATAAAATTAGAATTTTAATCTTGATTCGGTGATTTTCAAAGTTGGGTGATATTTGGGATAACTCCCATAAGTTTGTTCCTAGGTTAAAGGTTGAAAATGCTGATGTTCCTGATTTTTTTACTGAACGTTAAGAAAGAATAAAAAAGACTAATTTTATCCCCAACAGTATTAACAAATTGATAAAAAATCTGTACTATTCAAGGGTATAGGATTGGGCTTAAACTTAAATGAACAAACGTAAACGAATTGGCATTCTTACCAGTGGCGGAGACTGCCCGGGTCTCAATGCGGTGATTCGGGCCGTTGTCAATCATGCCACATCTGAATATAACTGGGAAGTCCGAGGCATTCCCTATGCCACTCAGGGGCTGATTGAACGCAAAAGTGTGGTATTAAATTCCTATGGTTTAGAACGACATGGAACCGATCCCCTACTAAGTATGGGGGGAACTATTTTAGGGTCGATTAACAAGGGAGATACGGAAGGCAATACGGACGAAGTTATTCAGGGATATTATGATTTAGGACTCGATGCTCTGATCGCTATTGGGGGGGATGGTAGCCTGGCGATTTTGCAGAAACTTGCCGAAAAAGGCAATTGGAATTTAGTCGCCGTCCCCAAAACCATTGATAATGATGTGGCCCATACCGAATTATCCGTGGGTTTTAACTCCGCCGTCACCACAATTTTAGACTGTTTGGATCGGTTGAGTTATACGGCCGCCAGCCATGACCGGGTAATGGTGGTGGAGGTGATGGGACGGACAACCGGACATTTAGCCTTATATTCGGGAATTGTTGGGGGGGCCGATGCCATTTTAATCCCGGAAATTCCCTACTCGATTAAAACCCTCTGTAAACGTATTCGCGAGTTACGGAATCTCTGGGGACGGAAATTCGCCATTGTGGTGGTGGCTGAAGGAGCAAAAACCGCCGATGGGGAGAGTCGCTACTATAAGGATGCCCTGGGAGAAGTCCGACTGCGGGGAATTGGGGAATATGTGACTGGGGAAATTGAAAAAAATCTGGGGGTAGAAGCCCGGGTCACCGTCTTAGGTCATGTTCAACGGGGTGGGGCTCCTTCTGCCTTGGATCGATTAATTGGCACTGCCTTCGGAAAGGTGGCGGTGGATTTAATTGCCCAGGAAACCTACGGGGTAATGGTAGCTTGGCATAATAATGCTGTCACCACTGTTTCCCTTAGAGCAGGTATTTGCCGATAGTCCCCTACTCATCGACCCCCAGGGATTTTGGGTGGAAACCGCCCGCTCCCTGGGAATTTATCTGGGAGAAGAACTCAATTGTGAAAATATTACTTCGATAAACCCGAATATTAATGGCTTAAAACCTTCCCCCTTAGAGATAATAACTCAGATTAATTAGGTTTAAACAGAGTGTTTTAACCGACGTAAGCGATCAGAATAGCTTTTGAGAATTTCTAAGGCAAACATGGGAGTTTGCTGAACGGCAAACAGGAATCGAGATTTATCCATGGTGGCTAAAAGACAATCGGTTTTAGCGATCGCCGTAGACGCTCGTGTTCGGTCGGGTTGAATGAGGGCTCCTTCCCCAAACACATCTCCAGCAATGAGGGTTTCCACCACTTTGCCATTTACCCATAACTGGATTTCCCCTTCGAGAATGCCATACAAAACATCTCCGGTTTTGCCCTCCTCAAAAATCACTTGATTAGCCAGATACTGCTGTTCTGGCTGTTTTTTAAACAGTTTTACGGTTTCGATGGGCTGTAACATAGTGTTATCTATTGAATCAGTTGCAATGTACTCTCTTAGATCAATCCTAGGGCAGAATAGGATAGGAAAAGAAAGACGGGGTAATATAGCAATACTCAAACCCCCCGGAGGTGAACTCTTTTTTTCCCTATAGCAAGATTACCTCTTGCCCAAAACCCATTCGTAATTCGTAATTCGTAATTCGTAATTCGTAATTCCCTACTCCCCGCCATATTAAAATCCCATGCCTAACACTGTTACTGTAACTATTCCCGCAACAACGGCCAACTTGGGGCCAGGGTTTGATTGTATTGGAGCCGCCTTAACTCTATACAACACGCTGCGGTTTTCTAATTTAAAAAATACCTCAAGTGAGACTTTAAATATTACGGTTCAAGGGACAGAAGCCGCCGGAGTGCAGACCGATGAGAGCAACTTAGCCTATCAAGCCTTTATTAGAGTTTATCAACATCTGGGTCAAACCCCGCCCCCCGTTCAGATCGAGATTGATTTAGGAATTCCTTTAGCCCGGGGTTTAGGGAGTTCCGCCACCGCCATTGTGGGGGGACTGGTGGGGGCGAATACCCTAGCCGGAAATCCCCTAAATCAAGGAGATATCTTACAATTGGCAATTGAAATGGAAGGGCACCCGGACAATGTGGTTCCGGCTCTCCTCGGCCATTGTCAATTATCCGTATCCAGAGGGGAAAATGGCATCGGCTGGGAAATTTGCCCCATTCCCTGGCATTCCGATCTGGTTTCCAGTTCTGGCAATTCCTGATTTTGAATTATCCACCGCAGAGGCCAGAAAGGTTCTCCCCCAAACCTATAGTCGGGGGGATGCAATTTTTAATACGGCCCATCTGGGATTATTAATTAGGGGTTTGGAAACCGGAAACCCCGACTGGTTGAGGGTGGCTCTCCAGGACAAAATTCATCAACCCTATCGGAAATCCTTAATTAAAGGCTTTGAAACCGTCCGCACGGCGGCATTAACAGCCGGAGCTTTTGAATTAGTGATTAGTGGGGCGGGGCCAACTTTATTGGCTTTAACCGATGAAATATCCGCCCCGGCGGTGGCCGTAGCGATGACGACGGCCTGGAAACAAGAGGGCGTAAACCCAGAGGTTAGGGTTTTGCAACTGGATACTCAAGGGGCTATGAATACAGATATTGAATAGGAGAAACTATGGTTTTTAATCCTAGTATTATTAATGCCGTTGAAAAACTGGGGTATCGAGTCACCAGTGGCGATGTGGCAACCCAAGCCGGAATTGAGCTTAATATTGCCCAACGGGAACTTTTAGTCTTGGCGTCGGAAGCCGGAGGTCATTTACAAGTTGCGGACTCAGGGGATATTGCCTTTGAATTTCCCCGCAATTTTCAGGCAATTCTGCGGAATAAATATTGGCAGTTAAAGTTAAAAGACTGGTGGAATAAAATTTGGAAAGTTTTATTTTATCTGATTAGAATTTCCTTTGGAATTATTTTAATTGCCTCGATTCTTTTGATTGTCGCTGCTATTATTACAATTTTGGTTGTGATTAATTCAAATCAAAATAATAATAGTTCCAGTAATAATCGTAGTGGTGGTAGTTGGTTTTGGGTGTATTGGTTTACATCAGATTTGCGCTGGTTTTTTGCGGTAGATAACAATAACTATCAACGTTCTAAAACCCAGGGCAGTGACAAGAAAGAGATGAATTTTCTGGAGGCTGTTTTTTCTTTTATTTTTGGAGACGGGAATCCGAATTATAATTTAGAAGAACGCCGATGGCAAACCATTGCCACGGTGATTAAAAACCAAAAAGGAGCGATTATTGCCGAACAAGTAGCCCCCTATTTAGATGAAATTGGCAGTTTCAGTGGCTCAGGAATATGAAGATTATATGTTGCCGATTTTAACTAGATTTGATGGTAGACCAGAGGTGAGTTCGGAGGGACAGTTAATCTACCATTTCCCGGAATTACAAACCACCGCCAAAGCATCTAATCCTCGGTCGGTTCCTGCTTATTTAAAGGAAAAAACTTGGCGATTTAGTTTGGCAAGTTCCGGGCAAATTATGGGGGCAATTGGTTTAGGTTCGGTTAATTTGATTGGAGCATTAATGTTAGGGAGTTTATTGAAAAGCCCTGAGATTGCTGGATATTTAACCGGATTTTTAGGATTTGTTTATGTAATTTATCCAGTTCTATTGATTTATGGTGTAGTATTTTTGACGATTCCCTTAATTAGATATTTCTGGGTGCAATGGAAAAATCAAAAAATCAATATTCGCAATACAACTCGCAAAAACAGAGTTAATATTTTGGCTGAGGATAATTCAATTATACAGAAAAAACTCAATTATGCCCGTCAGTTTGCCAAGAAAACTGTAATTAATAAAGATGATTTAGCTTATACAACAGAAACGGATTTATTAGAACAAGAGGAACAAAATTCTGATAAAATTGATGTAGAATGGCAAAAACGGTTAGATGAATCTGAATAACCACAAAATAGGCAAAAATTAAATTTTATAACGGTTTAATCAGTGATTATCAAGGTTTAGAAATTAATCCTTTCTGAATTGCTAAAATGGCGGCTTGGGTGCGATCGCGTACCTCTAACTTTTGTAAAATAGCATGAACATGACTTCTAACCGTTCCTGATGTAATATGAAGCAAATTAGCAATTTCTTGATTAGTTTTACCATCGGCAATTAAGGCTAAAATTTCCTGTTCCCGTTGGGTTAAATCATGATCGGCGATCGCTGAATTTTGGGTTTCTCCTGATTCGATATGATCAAACAATGTCCGAATTTCTGCGGTTACGGTTTGATCCCACCAAGAAGCACCCGCCGCCACGGAATGCAAGGCTAAAACCAATAAATGGGGTTTCAATTCCTTTTAAACAATACCCCGATGCACCCGCCTTAATTAATCTTTCAATTAGAATTTTTTGGGAGTGGGAGGTTAAGATTAAAATCGGAATTTCAGGATGGTTTTGTTTGATTTGACGACAGGCTTCTACCCCGCCAATTCCTGGTAATCCTATATCTAATAATACCACATTGGGTAAATATTGATTGGTCAATTCAACGGCGGTTTCTCCATCGGTAGCTTCCCCAACAATTTTAATTTCCGGTTCTTTTTGCAAACGAATATTTAGTCCTAAACGGAATAATTCATCATCTTCGACTAATAAAACTCTTAAGACTTTTGATGGCATTTTTTCTAACTTTTTTCAAAATATTTTGAATTTTACAGTTGAATTTCTCCCTGAGCTAGAGCCGGAAGACGAAAACAAAATATCGCTCCATTGGGAATTTTGTTTTCTGCCCAAATTATACCCCCATGGGCTTCAATAATTTGTCGAGTTAAGTATAATCCTAATCCTGAGCCTTGAGCTTGGCGATCGCTATTTCCTTGATAAAATCGCTCAAACAAATTTGGCAATTCCGCCGGGGTTATTCCTAAACCCTGATCCCAAATTTTCACCACCTGAAAATTAGCTTCAGATTCTAATATTACCTCCACCCGACCCCCACGGGGAGAATGATTAATCCCATTAATTAATAAATTGCTAAAAACGCGCTGAAGTTGCAGTTGGTCGCCCTTCACCCAGAGAAATCTCCGAAAATCGGAGTCCCGATAACTTAAACCTAAATAAATGCGCCGGGTTGTGGCTAAAGCCGTCAAAGTTGCGATCACTTCCTCTGCAATTTTTACTAAATTAATCGGTTTCTAAATTTAGTTTTAATCCCTCCGTATCATTGCGGTAAACATCCAATAAAGTTTGAACTAATTGTAAGCTACTTTGGTGGGAACGTAACATCATATCGAGAACTTTTTCTTGAGTCGAATTAATATCACCAAATTGTCTATTTTGAAAGGATTTCAGAGTTTCAATTGCTCCTAAAAGGGGTGTTTTCAAATCATGGGTCAGAGTTGAGGCAAAATCTTCTCGAACAATGGCTAGTTTGCTGTGAGCTTGGAGTTGAACTTGTTGTTGGGCGATCGCTTCTTCATAATGACGAGCGCGATCGCTTAACCAACCCGTAACAATTAAGGCAAAAATAGCAATAATTCGATTGGCAACTGTTGCTGAATTGATGATTTCAGAATTCGGAAAAACTAAGTTTAATAACGTTAATGAACAAGCCGCTACAGTAACTTGTAAGGTAATCCTCTGATTCAAACGGGGGTGAGCTAGTAAAATAGTAATCGTATAAAGATAACCAAAAATATATTCTGCGGGGGTCATATATTCTAATAAAATTACCACCGCAAATAATCCTAAAATCAACCAATGAGTTTTTAAATTATTTTTTAAAATCATAATTTATTTATCAATGAATTACTATTTTTAAATCCACCTTAAAATTACCGTTGAGAGTCCTCCACCCCAAAGATAGTTTGGAGACTAAACCCCTACAATAAAATCTTACAACCTTGGTGCCGAGTTCTATAGTTATACTTGTCGTCTATATCAATAGGTTTATAATCTTAGGTATAAGTCGCTACAGATCCCTAGTATTTCTGATATATATCATGTTCTGATAAAAATTCTACTTTTTGTTAGATGATTTTTTCGTCAAAAAGTAAAATAATAAAATCAAATTTCGTACCTAATCTCGATCATATTTATGTGGCAAGGCTTTTTTCAAATTGCCCTAACTTTAGGACTATTAGTAGCGATTGTTCCTATTTTTGGAACCTATATTGCTAATGTTTTCTTAGGGGAAAAGACCTTTCTTGATCCCATACTAAGTCCCCTAGAGCAACTGATTTATAAACTCACTGGGGTTCGTTTCTCTCGGGATATGACAGGTTGGCAATATGCTCGTGCCATGCTTTTGATCAACTTAGTCATGGGAGTTTTTGTCTATTTGATCATCAGTTTACAGGGAGTTTTACCCTTAAATCCCATGCAATTAAATGCTCCACATTGGGATTTAACCTTACATACAACAATTTCATTTTTAACTAATACCAATCAACAACATTATGCCGGGGAAAAGACCCTTAGTTATGCCAGCCAGGTACTTGCATTAGGATTTTTAATGTTTACTTCGGCTGCCACGGGTTTAGCCGTTTCTATCGCTTTTATTCGAGGATTAACAGGCAGATCATTAGGGAATTTTTATGTTGATTTGATTCGTTCTATTACTCGAATTTTACTACCTATTTCCCTAATCGGTGCAGTCATTTTATTAAGTTTAGGTGTACCTGAAACCTTGGCAGGGTCACAAATTGTTACCCCCTTAGATGGAGGAACCCAAGTCATCGCTAGGGGGCCAATTGCTCATTTTGAAATCATTAAACAACTCGGAGAAAATGGAGGCGGTTTTTTCGGTGCAAATTCAGCCCATCCCTATGAAAATCCCAATGGTTTTTCTAACTTAATAGAAACCTTAATAATGGTTAGTATTCCCGCTTCTTTGATTTATACCTTTGGCATTTTTACCCAGGACAAAAAACAAGCCTGGTTACTATTTGGCATGGTATTTTTCATCTATTCCAGCTTTATCATTATTACCGCCCTTGGAGAGTTTCAAGGAAACCCAATTGTTAATCATGTTCTCGGTCAACAAGCTGCGAATTTAGAAGGAAAAGAAATCCGGTTTGGTTGGGCAGAAAGTGCATTATGGGCCGTTACTACAACCGGAACAATGTGCGGTGCAGTTAACGGAATGCTGGATTCTTTTATGCCCAATGGGGGTTTTTCTACCCTATTTAATCTGTTTTTACAAATTGTTTGGGGAGGACAAGGAACCGGAACAGTTTACTTATTCATTTTCCTGATTTTAACGGTATTCTTAACCGGATTAATGGTGGGAAGAAACCCCAGAGTTTCTAGGGCGAAAAATCGAAAAACAACAAATTATTCTCGCCAGTGTCATCTTACTGGTGCACCCCATTGCCATTCTAATTCCTGGCGCTATTACCCTCGCCTATCCTCAACTTTCAGGGATTTCAAACCCGGGATTTCATGGCATTTCTCAAGTCATTTATGAATATGCTTCCGCCGCCGCCAATAATGGCTCAGGATTTGAAGGATTAGGGGATAATACTATCTGGTGGAATCTTAGTACCAGTGTTGTACTTTTAGCCGGACGTTATATCCCAATTGTAGCGTTATTACTGTTAGCAGAAAGCCTATTAAATAAACAACCTGTTCCCGAAACTCCTGGCACATTAAAAACCAATTCTCTCCTATTTACCAGTGTGACAATGGGAGTGATTTTGATTTTAGGAGCCTTAACATTCTTACCTATTTTAGCATTAGGGCCAGTGGCGGAAGCCTTTCAAATTGCTAGTTTCAAATAATCTCTCTGTTCTTCCTTAAATACCCCTTCAATATTATGATGCAAAATCGCTTAAATAAACGACAACAAAAAAAGCAAAAAAAAGTCAAGACAAAAGGACTTTATCAACGGGCATTTCGGGATGCTTTTAGCAAACTCGATCCGCGATATATGATTAAAAATCCTGTGATGTTTGTCGTTTGGTTAGGAACAATAATCACAGCTTTATTAGTTCTTGATCCTAATTTATTTGGAACAGTTCAAGGAGAAAATAATCGCTTATTTAATTTTCTGGTGACACTGGTTTTATTATTAACCCTACTGTTTGCAAATTTCGCCGAAGCGGTCGCAGAAGGAAGGGGAAAAGCCCAAGCAGATTCTTTACGTTTGACCAAAGCCGAAACCACCGCCCGCAAATTATTACCCGATGGTTTGATGGAAGAAATTAGTTCCACATCGTTAAAAAAAGGCGATCAAATTAAAGTTATTGCTGGAGATATGATTCCAGTGGATGCTGAAGTAATTGCCGGAGTTGCTTCCGTCGATGAATCCGCAATTACGGGAGAATCTGCCCCGGTGTTAAAAGAACCTGGAAGCGATGTTGCTAGTTTCTGTAACGGGGGGAACTCGGATTATTTCTGATGAATTAATCTTACGGGTAACATCGGAACCAGGGAAAGGATTTTTAGACCGAATGATTGCTTTAGTTGAGGGAGCGGAACGGACAAAAACCCCGAATGAAATTGCCTTAACGGTGTTATTAGCCGTATTAACTGAAGTTTTTTTAATTGTGGTTGCTACAATTTCACCGATTGCTAATTACGTTCAAACTCCGGTTAGTATTGTGATTTTAATTGCCCTATTGGTGGCATTAATTCCCACAACAATTGGCGGTTTATTAAGTGCGATTGGAATTGCTGGAATGGATCGGGTGGCTCAATTTAATGTGGTTGCCACATCGGGGCGGGCGGTGGAAGCCTGTGGAGATATCAATACGTTAGTATTAGATAAAACCGGAACTATTACGTTAGGAAATCGACTGGCTGAGGAGTTTATTCCGGTTAATAATTGTACCCCAGAAGCCGTGGCTAAAGTGGCACTTATGGCTAGTATTTTTGATGAGACACCAGAAGGAAAATCAATTGTTAGACTTGCGGAAAAAATGGGGGCGACCATTAATTTTAATCGAGAATTAGCCGAAGGAATTGAGTTTTCTGCTAGAACTCGGATGAGTGGTACCAACTTACCCGATAACAGTGAAGTCAGAAAAGGGGCTGTTGATGCCATTAAGGGGTTTGTTCGTTCTCGTGGAGGTCAACTAACGGATGATTTAGATATCGCTTATCAGCGCGTTTCTCGTTTGGGTGGTACACCTTTAGCCGTTTGCCAAGATCATGAATTGTATGGAATTATTTACTTGAAAGATATTATTAAACCCGGGATTAAAGATCGCTTTGATCAACTGCGACGGATGGGAGTGCGAAACCGTAATGTTAACCGGAGATAATCGGATTACGGCGGAAGTTATCGCCAAAGAAGCGGGGGTAGATGACTTTATTGCTGAGGCGACTCCAGAGGATAAAATTGCTGTAATTCAACGGGAACAATCCCAGGGTAAATTAGTAGCAATGACCGGGGATGGAACGAATGATGCTCCGGCTTTAGCTCAAGCAAATGTCGGATTAGCAATGAATTCTGGAACCCAGGCTGCAAAGGAAGCAGCGAATATGGTGGACTTAGATTCTGACCCCACAAAGTTGATTGATTTAGTTACCATTGGTAAGCAATTATTGATTACCCGTGGGGCATTAACTACTTTTTCAATTGCTAATGATATTGCTAAGTATTTTGCGATCATTCCAGCGATGTTTTCTGCGGCGGGTATTGGCAGTTTAAATGTTATGGGTTTGGCGAGTAGTCAATCGGCTATTTTATCCGCCCTAATTTATAATGCTTTAATTATCCCTGCCTTAATTCCTTTAGCCTTAAAAGGGGTTAAGTTTCGCCCCGTTAGTGCCAATCAATTACTTAAAGAAAATATTTTGATTTATGGATTAGGAGGAATCATTGCACCCTTTATTGGAATTAAAATGATTGATAGCATAATCGCTATTATTGGTTTAATATAAAAAGAAACCGGGTTTGTATGGTAAAAAAAACAGGAGTAAAAAATGAAAAAATTCGATAACTTTAATTCAATATTACCGCGTGAAGCCAAAGGAATAATTTCCTTAATCCAAACTCAAGGTAAACGCAACCTGTTACCCATTTCTCTGTTTTTTCTGTTATCTTGTAATTTAATCTTTGCCCCGGTAATTTATGCAGCAACGGGAGAAGAAATAACCCGCAAAGCAGCTTGGGCTATTGGAGTTTTAATTTTAGTTACGATAGTTATTGCTCTCTATTTATTGGCTGTAATTTTACAACCTGAACGGTTTTAAAAACCAGTCAAACTCTCAAAAAATGTACTTTCAACTTCCAAATATACTATGTTCAGAGATTTGTTAACCGCCATCCGCACCACCCTAGTTTTATGGGTGTTAACGGCTATTTTATACCCGGTTTTGATTCTAATAATCGGTCAAGGAATTTTCCCTTTTCAAGCAAATGGAAGTTTACTCAAAAATCCTCAAGGAGAGATTGTAGGTTCGGCTTTAATCGGTCAAAAGTTTACCTCCAATCGTTATTTTATATCCCGTCCCAGTAGCGTTGATTATAGTCGCGTTAACAAGAATTTAGCAACGGGAATTTCAGGAGGAAGTAATTTAGCTCCGAGTAATCCAGATTTGTTAAAAAAAGTAACAGAACGAATTGATCAACTCCAATCTAATAATATTATGCCAGTGGCGGATTTAGTTTATTCATCGGGTTCGGGCTTAGATCCCCATATTAGTATCCAAGTAGCAAAAGCTCAAATTCAACGAGTGGCTGATGGGCGTTCTTTGAATCCTAATCAAGTGGAAATTCTGGTTAATAAAAATACTGAAAATAGATTTTTAGGAATTTTTGGAGAACCGGGAGTTAATGTGCTAAAACTAAATTTAGATTTAGACAACCTATCCAATTAAAAATGATTAATAGCAGTGAAATTGAAACTCAAAAGAATTCCCCTGAATCCTATTATCAAACATCCTCTCGAAATCGCGGAAAACATAAAATTTTTATTGGGATGTCTCCTGGGGTCGGTAAAACCTATCAAATGTTAGAAGAAGGACATCAATTAAAAGCAGAAGGAATTGATGTGGTGATTGGATTGTTAGAAACCCATGGACGGGAAGAAACCGCAGAAAAAGCAATTGGTTTAGAAATTATTCCTAAAAAAACTATTTTTCATCAAGGGATAACCCTATGGGAAATGGATACGGAAGCGATTTTATCTCGTCAACCGCAATTGGTTTTAGTGGATGAATTAGCCCATACTAATGTTCCCGGTTTTCTATTAAAGAAAAACGTTATCAAGATGTAGAAATTATTCTCAATCATGGAATTGATGTCTATTCAACGGTAAATATTCAACATTTAGAAAGTTTAAATGATTTAGTTGCAAAAATTACTGGAGTTGTGGTTAGAGAAAGAATTCCCGATCGTCTTTTGGATGAAGCGACACAAGTTGTGGTGATTGATGTTACCCCAGAAACCCTACAAGAAAGGTTAAGAGAGGGTAAAATATATGCACCTGAAAAAATAGAACAGGCGTTACAAAATTTCTTCCAACGTCGTCATTTAGTGGCGTTACGAGAGTTAGCTTTACGCGAAGTTGCTGATAATATTGAAGCCGCAGCAGAAACTACTGAAAAAACTTTATTTTGTAATGTGCATGAGCGGGTTTTAGTTTGTATTTCTACTTATCAAAATTCACCCCAACTTTTGAGGCGCGGATTACGTTTATCAAATGCAATGAAAGCCCGTTTGTATGGGTTATATGTGGAAAATCCAGAACGTTTTTTAACTAAAGAAGAAAGTTTACTCTTAGAAACTTGTCAAGATTTAATTGAAGAATTTGGGGGAGAATTTATCCGAGTAAAAAGTTATAATGTCTCGGAAGCTATCGCTCAAATTGCTCAACAATATCATATCACTCAAGTTGTCCTCGGACATACACGCAAATCTCGCTGGGAATTGTTTTGGAAAGGATCACCCGTTCAGCAATTATTACAACATTTAAAAGGGGTCGATATTCATATTATTGATGCTGAGAAAATATTGAATTTACCCTCCTAATTATATTCGATTTATAGTTAATCTGAAAATAAGGTTTTAAAGCTGTGGCGACGATATCGGGGGGAGTCGGGAGTGAAATAACTCCAGAGGGTTTCCCAATAAAAAAATGAGATTCCATCAAAGCCGCGATCGCGTACAACCTGCATTTGTTTTTCAATTTGCTCCATCGGAAACAGGATGGCGTAATGTTCCACTTAATAACCCAATAACTACCGGGACTTTCCGCCTCGCAATTTGAACAGATTCATGGTCTAATTCCGCAATAAATTTTCCCATACTATCTCGATAAACTTGTAAAATAATTTCATCTACTAATCCTTGATTCACCCAAGTTAACCAATCTTGTAAATAGGTTTCATAGGTATATTCATAGGGATTAGGGGATAAAGAAATAATACAATTTGGTTTAACAGTTTTAACTTTTTTAACGATGCGTTCAACTAACTCCGTAATTTTATTTGCTCTCCAACTTCGCCATTCTTGATCATAATAATTATTCGGGGGAGATTGACCATTATGTTCTTTTTGATAAAGTTTAATTGTATATTCATCATAGCCAAATTCCACGGGAAGACCAAAATGATCATCTAGTTGAATCCCATCAATCTTATATTTCATAACTACTTCTACAATCAAATCTTCAATAAACTGTTGGACTTGGGGATGAAAAGGATTTAACCAGACATTTTGAATCGTCATCAATTCTAAAATTTGATTAAAAATCCAGTTTTTAACTTTAGTTTGATAGGAAACATCCTCGGAATTCCTTAAAGGATTTAACTCTTTTTCCCCTTTTTGAGTTTCAGCAATCCAGTCGGGATGTCGTTGGACAATAGCCGAGTTTTTAGGCGCCATAAACCCATATTCAAACCAAGGAATTACTTTTAATCCTTTTTTGTGTCCTTCTATAACAATTTTTGAGAGAATATCTCCCCCTAATTGGGTGATATTTAATAAGGAATCTTGAGAGCGACCCATGACTCTTTTTCCCACAGCACTTTTATAAAAGGTGATTCCTCGATTCCAAACCACGGGATAAATTGTATTAAATTTGAGTTGGGATAATTGGTCTAAGGCGCGATTAATTCCCCAGGGGAAAAATAAAACTCCACTACTAACATTTGTTAACCAAACTCCTCTAATTTCCTTGGGGATAATCACAATTGGTTGGGAGGAGGTGGGCGGAATTAAAAGGGCGATCGCTAAAATTAATGATAAAATTAAACTAGAAATTCCGTAGATAATTAAGCTGGTTTTTTTTCTTAATTTCATTATTATACCGCAGATAAAATATTGATCATTCCTAGGGAGTTTGCTATCCATATTAGTGTCAACTTCAGCCCTAGAAATCCCTGCTTTAACTCTTAGATTAGATCACCCTAAATCCCCATTAAAAAGGGACTTAGGGGGGATCTAAATTTTAATATAATTTTTTCCATTGCTGATCAATATTTTGGGTGGTATCAATAGTAGTAACATAGTTTTTTTCGGAATCTGTAAAAGGTTGAGATGTGTCACGTTGGGAGGTTAATAAATCAATAGTTGCATCGGAAATGTCTCCTTGACGTTGTTGTAGACGTTCTTGTAAAATATCCATGGGTGCAGTACATTCAACAATTTGTAGGGGTAATTGATGGGTATGACAGGTTTCTATGACTTCTCCCCGTCGTTCTTGTTGTTCATATTTGGCATCTAAAATCACCCAAAATCCTTGTTTTGCTAATAATAATCCCAATTCTAATAACCGTTTATAGGTCTTTTCTGTCATCTCGGGAGTATAGATTTCTTCCCCTCCTTGTTCATCAAGAGGAACATTTGCTAAATGTTTTCTAACTGCATCAGAACGAATATGAATAGCATTTAATCGTTTAGATATTTGTCTGGCGGTTGTGCTTTTTCCTGACCCCGATAACCCCGACATCATCACGATTCCCCCTGAAGATCTGCGGGTATATTGCCAAGCTAATTTATAATATTGAGTGGCTTCTTGTTGGGCTATTTCTTTTTGTTCTTCAGTAATAGCCGGATCATCTAATATTAAGGAATTAACTTTAGCTCTAACATAGGCTTGACGGGTTAAATAAAAGGGTAATAACTGTAATCCTTCCCAGTCTCCGGTTTGTTCTATATAGGTATTTAAAAACTGATTTCCTAAATCCGCCCGCCCCCTTCCTTCCAAATCCATAACCACAAAAGCTACATCATAAATTACATCTACAAAGCGAAATTCTTGATTAAATTCAATCCGATCAAATAGGAGGATTTTATCTTGATAAATACAGATATTTTTTAAATGCAAATCCCCATGACATTCTCGAATCCATCGGTTGTCAATCCGACCATTAAAAATAGCTTCATGGGTTTCAAAAAAGCTATCTGTATATTGTTTTGTTTGTTCATATTGTTCTTGAGTTTGACAACCGCCAATATATTTCTGCGTTTTTTGATAATTTCCATCAATGGAATGACGAATTTGAGGAATTTCTCCAAATTTCAGAATATCATCATTGGTGGGACAACTCAGATGAAACTTAGCCACAATATTTCCTAAATCCTCCATTTCCTGCTTAGTTAATTTATCTTGATTAAATAAATTAATAAACAAATTTTCTTGGGGGAATTGGCGCATTTTTAAGCTATATTCAATAGCATTATTTTGATTTTGATTCTCTCCAAATTGCAAGCGATCGCCTATTTCTACTATTGGTAAAACCTCTAAATACAATTCCGGCGCTTGTTGCTGGTTCATTTGCAATTCTTGTTCACAAAAATACCGTCGTTTTTCCAATGTCGAATAATCTAAAAATCCAAAATCAACTATTTTTTTAATTTTATAAGCATATTCTCCAGTTAACAGAATAAAGGAAATATGAGTTTGTAAAAGTTCAATGGGTTCCTGTACCGGATGGGGATAAAAATCCGGTTCTAACATTTGTTGAATCAGCCGAGGAAGTTCAGAGTCATTCATATTTAAAAAGATAAAGCTAAAAACGAATTGAATGCTGAGGGAGAAAGGGTAATCACTTGAGTCTTATTTTTATTATCTCTGGAAAAAACTAAATTCTCAGGATTTGAAAATAAAAGTTACAGAAAATTTGCTATGATCAATAATTGAATTGTTCAATCCGTTTTACAGAAATAGTCAATGACAGAACCCAAATCCTTTAATGTCTTTGGTGTTGGAAATGCCCTCCTCGATATTTTGGCATTAGTTGAGGATAATTTTATTCAAACCCATGACCTAAACCGAGGCGCCATGACCCTGATGGATACCGTTAAACAGGGGAAATTGTTACAACAATTGGAGAATCATTCCCTAGAATTGCGCTGTGGCGGTTTCCGCGGCTAATACCATGATCGCGATCGCCCAAAGTGGCGGTACGGGGATTTATTCGGGTAAAGTTAGTATGGACACCAATGGCGAATTTTATCAACAGGATATGATTGCCGCCGGAATTGGGCTTGAAATTGAACCCGCCGATAGTACCCAAGGGCCAACGGGAACCTGTTTAGTCTTGACAACTCCCGACGCAGAACGCACTATGTGTACTAATTTGGGGGTTTCCACCACCCTATCGGTGGCGGATATTAATCTCGAGCATTTGGGTCAGTGTGAATACAGTTATATTGAGGGCTATTTGTGGGATGCACCCGAACCCCGTAAGGCTAGTATTGAAACGATGGAACATTCCAAACGCCTAGGGGTAAAAGTGGCGTTTACCTTTTCCGATATGTTTTTAGTGGAAAGGTTTGGGGATGATTTTCGCCAGGTTTTAACTGAATATTGTGATGTCTTGTTTTGCAATGCGGATGAGGTGCGCCACTTCTGCGGTAGCGAAGATTTAGAGGTTTGCGCCCGTCAGTTGGGAGAAAAGGTGAATCTAGTTTTTATTACGAATAGTGATAAGGGCTGTTTAGTGGTGGAAAACCAAACCCTAATTCATGTCCCTGGGTTCCCGGTTAAACCCGTTGATACCGTTGGGGCGGGAGATGCTTTTGCAGGTGGGGTATTATATGGGCTCACCAACGGTTTAACCACCACCCAAGCCGCCCGTTGGGGAAATTATCTCGGTTCCCAAATCGTCCAAATTCATGGCCCCCGCCTACCCGTATCTCAACAGGATAAGTTAGGGGAAATCATTAATTAGGCCCTAGGGTTCGGGGTTCGGGGTTCGGAGTTCAGAGTTCAAAGTTCAGAGTTCAAAGTTCAGAGTTCAAAGTTCAAAGTTCTCAGCGAGCAATAACACTCCCCCTGCTCCCCCTGCTCCCCCTGCTCCCCCTGCTCCCCCTGCTCCCCCTGCTCCCCCACTCCCCCACTCCCCCACTCCCCCACTCCCCCTGCTCCCCAAACCTAAGCTTCGGCGTCGCCTTCCTCACCCCGCTCAGGATGAATGATACTAACAACCACTTGTTCGCCATCACCCGTGGCTTTAACTCCATCAGGTAAGTTGATTTCTCTAATGTGTAGGGCTTGACCTTGATGTAATTCCGTGACATCTATATCAATACGAGCCGGAATGTTACCCGGTTCGCACTCAATTTCCAATTCAGAGAGGACGACATCCAACAGACCGCCTTCCATTTTCACTCCGACGGGTTCACCGATGAAATGCAGACGCACAGAAACGGTTAAACTTTCTTGTTGAGCCACGGAAAAGAAGCTCAGGTGATAGGGAAATCCTTTCCAAGAATGTTTTTGTACTTCCCGCAGTAGGGTTTTACCACTCCAAGAGATATCAGGAATGTTCAGTTGAATTAAAGCCTGGTTAACAATGTTCTTTTTGAGTAGGGTTTCTACGGTCTTCGCCGGAATGGTAATGCTAACAGATTCCGCCCCTTGATGGCCATACAGCACCGCCGGAATTAATCCTTGACGACGCAAAGCATTGGGTTTAGAGCCTTCTGGTCGTTTTTGACCTTCAATTGTAATTTCCATGAGGTTTTTTTTGCTTAGGGTAAAACACTGAAAAATTTTTAGCCAAACTGTCATTATACCAAAATCTAGCCAAATCACCATAAAAAATCCTCCCCTGACCAAAGGGAGGACTGGGGCGGGGTCTAAACTAAACTATGATCGGGTTGATAGGATGTAATCGTCTTCATATATTGGGCGCGTTCATAGGCTGATTTATCCTCACAATGGAGTTGCGACATAGAAACCCTGCATTTGTTTAACAGAATCATATTCGTGTTCTTCCATCCATTCTTTCATATCCTCCTCCATGACTTTAATATAATTAAAACCATGACGTAATAAAGTAGAACAAACTTGGGTAATTTTTGCCCCCGCCATTAACGCTTTAATCGCATCGTGACCCCTCTGAACCCCCCCAGTACAGGCTAAATCCGCATTAATTCGACCATATAAAATGGCAATCCAACGCATGGGTAAACGCAGGTCATTGGGACTACTTAAAATTTTTCCCGGTTCAACAATCAATTCCTCGGGGTTAATATCCGGTTGCAGAAAGCGATTAAATAATACCAAACCATCGGCCCCCGCATCGCAAAATTGTTTCGCCATATTTGCCATATTGCTGAAATAGGGACTCAGTTTTAAAGCCACGGGAATTGTTACTTCTGCTTTAACTTCTCTGAGGATATTGAGATAGTTTTGTTCAATTTGTTCTCCAGTTAAATTAACGTCCGTCGGTACATAATAAATATTCAATTCCAGGGCATTCGCCCCCGCCTGTTGTATCAGTTGGGCATATTCCACCCAACCCCCAGGAGAAAAACCATTTAAACTACCAATAATCGGGATATTTGTTGATTCTTTAGCCTGACGAATATGTTCTAAATACAATTCTGGCCCAACGTGATATTCATCGGGTTCGGGAAAATAACTTAATGCTTCTGCAAAGCTATTAGTTCCATATTCTAAATGATGATGTAGTTCAAATTTTTCCCGCAGTAATTGTTCCTCAAATAAGGAATGTAAAACCACCGCCGCCGCCCCCGCATCTTCCAAACGTTTAATATTATCAATATCTTCCGATAACGGCGCCGCAGCAGAAGGAACAATCGGGGTGCGTAAATTCAATCCCAGATAAGTTGTGGTTAAATCCATTGTTTTTAGTCCTAAGTTTTAGATGATTAATAATGATTGGTTTGGCGAGGAGATCCCCCTAAATCCCCCTTAAAAAGGGGGACTTTGATTTTCCGGTTCCCCCTTAAAAAGGGGGACTTTGATTTTCCGGTTCCCACTTAAAAAGGGGGACTTTAATTTTCCGGTTCCCCCCTTTTTAAGGGGGGCTAGGGGGGATCTTAGGGGCAAGTTAAGAAGGGTTTATACAGGGGTAGTTTCTGGCGGTTTCCCTTCAGAAGTTGGGGCGGGTTTCGTCTCAGTAGACCCATTATTACCCTGGGTTTCTAAGGGACGGGCGGCCATATATTCATACATTTTCCAACGGGTGCTAACATCTTGTTGGGCTTCTTTTAACAACCGTTTGGCGTCAGCAGGTTTACTCTTGGTGAGCATTTTGAAACGGTTTTCCGCATACATAGACGCTTCAACGGTTTTCTTAGGTGATTTAGAATCCAAAATTAACGGGTTTTTGCCTGCTTCTTTCAAGTCTGGGTTATAGCGATACAGTAACCAACGGCCACTTTCCACCAGATCTTTTTGATGGGTCATAGCCGTTGTCATATTAATCCCGTGAGCAATACAGTGGGAATAAGCAATAATAATTGATGGCCCTTCGTAGGCTTCCGCTTCCAAGAATGCTTTTAGGGTGTGTTCATCCTTGGCCCCCATCGCCACACTCGCCACATAAACGTTACCGTAGGTCATGGCAATTAAGCCTAAGTCTTTCTTGGGTGACGCTTTCCCTCCCGCCGCAAACTTAGCAACGGCGCCGCGTGGGGTGGCTTTCGAGGACTGACCCCCGGTATTGGAATAAACTTCCGTATCCAAGACTAAAATATTAACGTTACGGCCACTGGCAATGACGTGATCTAAGCCACCGTAACCAATATCATAGGCCCAACCATCTCCCCCAATAATCCAAACGGATTTTTTCACTAAATAATCGGCCAAACTGAGTAACTGTTGGCCATCGAGGGAATTCGTTCCCTGAAGTTTTTGTTTGAGTTTCGGCCACCAGTTGCCGTTGTTCCCAAATATCGGCTTCTGATTTTTGTGAGTTATTGGTAATTTGAGTAACTATGTTATCCCCAATATCTCCGCCTAATTTATGCAACAATTCCAGAGCAAACCCAGCGTGTTTGTCAATGGACATTCGGAACCCTAAACCAAATTCGGCGTTATCTTCAAATAAGCTATTAGACCAGGCGGGGCCACGACCGTCGGCGTTTGTTGTCCAGGGGGTTGTGGGTAAGTTACCGCCATAAATCGAGGAACATCCGGTGGCGTTGGCCACGATCATTCGATCGCCAAATAACTGCGTAACTAACTTGATATAGGGGGTTTCGCCACATCCGCCACAGGCACCGGAGAACTCAAATAGGGGTTTCTTGCCATTGTTGTTGCCGGATCAGGTCTGGCCGTAATTTTAACCGATCGGGGTTGGGAATACCGAGGAAAAAGTCCCAATTCGCCGCTTCTTGTTCCCGCAGGGGTAACTGGGCCTCCATGTTAATCGCCTTTCTCGAAGGCATGGATTTATTTTTGGCGGGGCAAACATCCACACAGACACCGCATCCGGTACAGTCTTCGGGGGCAACTTGGATGGTGAATTTTTCCCCGGTAAAGACTTTATCTTTGACGTCGGTAAATTTGAAACTAGCGGGGGCGTTTTCTAGGACGGCTTCATCGTAGGCCTTACCCCGAATTGTGGCATGGGGACAAACCATCACACATTTGCCACATTGAATGCAGACATCCGCATCCCAAACCGGGATATCCTGGGCGACATTGCGTTTTTCCCATTTGGAGGTTCCAGTGGGATAAGTACCATCACAGGGCAGTTTACTAACGGGCAAATCATCCCCCCGTCCGGCGATCATCAAGCCTTCAACTTCTTTAACAAAGGCAGGAGCTCCGACGGATACGGGTGCAGCCCGCCGGAGGGCACTGTTGGCCTGGGCAACGTTGACTTCATAAAGGTGTTCTAGGGTCTCATCAACGGCCTTTAGGTTTAACCGTACAATTTCCGCCCCTTTCTTACCATAGGTTTTTTCAATCGCTTTTTTAATTTGGGCGATCGCTTCTTCCCGTGGCAACACTTTGGCTAAGGCAAAGAAACACACCTGCATAATAGTATTAATGCGGTTGCCCATCCCCGTATCCCGGGCGACTTTGTTGGCATCAATAACATAGAATTTCAGGTTTTTTCTCACAATATCTTCCTGAATTTCTAAGGGCAGATATGCCCAAACTTCATCGGGGCCGTAGGGACTATTTAACAGGAAGGTTGATCCTGCCATGGCACATTGGAGAACGTCTAATCTTTCGATAAATGTCCACTGATGACAACCGATAAAATTAGCCTGACTAATTAAATAGATCGACCGGATCGGTTCGGGGCCAAAACGCAGGTGAGACACGGTAACAGCCCCGGATTTTTTGGAGTCATAAACAAAATATCCTTGGGCATAATTATCGGTTTCTTCCCCAATAATTTTGATCGAGTTTTTATTAGCACCCACGGTACCATCGGCCCCCAACCCATAGAACATCGCCCGCACCACGTTATCGGCTTCGGTGGAGAAGTTAGGATCGTATTCTAAAGATGTGTGGCTGACATCATCATTAATACCAATAGTAAAGTGATTTTTGGGTTTAGTTTGGGCTAAATTCTCAAAAATACTCTTAACCATGGCGGGATTAAATTCTTTAGAAGATAGGCCATAACGTCCGCCGACTAAGGCTTTAAGATTTTTAATCTTAGCTTTAAGGGTATCGTTATCTCCTAACATCACTTCTTGCACCGCCGTGACCACATCTAAATAGAGGGGTTCACCACTGGAAACCGGGTTCTTTTGTCCGATCCAAAACCGCGATCGCTTTCACAGTTTCGGGCAGTTCAGCCATTAATTGTTCCCCGTCCCAGGGTCGATATAATCGAACTTTTAACACCCCTAATTTTTCTCCTTGGGCGTTCAAATAATCCACGGTTTCATGGACGGTTTCACAACCTGAACCCATCAGAATAATTACCCGTTCCGCATCAGGAGCGCCGTGATATTCAAATAGTTTATAATTCCGTCCCGTCAACTGCCCCAATTTATCCATAGCCCGTTGTACAATTTCGGGAGTTCGATCATAAAACAGGTTAACGGTTTCCCGGCCTTGGAAATAAACATCGGGGTTTTGGGCCGTTCCTCGCAGGACGGGACGGTCGGGAGTTAAGGCGCGGTTGCGGTGTTCATAAACGTATTTATCATCGATTAATTCTCGGATATCACTATCTTCTAAGAGTTCAATTTTTTGCACTTCATGGGAAGTCCGAAATCCGTCAAAAAAGTGAATAAACGGAATTCGGGATTCTAGGGTAGCGGCTTGGGCAATTAAGGCCATATCCTGGGCTTCCTGTACCGAAGCGGAACACAGGAGGGCAAACCCCGTAGCCCTAGCGGCCATCACATCACTATGGTCGCCGAAAATTGATAACCCCTGGGCAGCTAAGGAACGGGCGGCCACTTGGATCACTGCACAGGTCAACTCTCCCGCAATTTTGTAGAGGTTGGGGAGCATCAACATCAACCCTTGGGAGGCGGTGAAGGTGGTGGTCAAGGAACCCGCTTGTAGGGCCCCGTGAACGGCCCCCGCCGCCCCGCCTTCGCTTTGCATTTCCACCACGGCCGGAAACCGTTCCCCAGAGGTTTTTATCCCCCACGGAGGCCCAGGCATCGGCCCATTCTCCCATGGGTGAGGAGGGGGTGATCGGATAAATAGCAATAACCTCACTCAAACGATAAGCAACACGGGCAACGGCTTCGTTCCCATCTAGGGTTGCATAATTTTTTGTATTCATTCTTGAATTCCTCTCTTTAATAAAAATTTGATGCGATGGCGTAGCGGCCACTTTGTGACATCGCCGGCTTTCCTACAGAATTATTGTGGCAATTTACGCGCCTGAATTAATCCTTGCTGATGTTTAGTTTGAATTGATAATCATTGTAATTCTGTAGTTCAACGGAGAAAATTTTTCTTAACAATTAATTCGGTTTTACCTAATTATCTCCGTCGTTGTTTAATTATTGAGAATTTTCCATGGATAAGTCCTGATCGACACTAAAACCTCCTTAAATTTTGATTAAGAATTTTTGAGGTATACTTTCCCTGAGTTATTGCTTTAGATCATCTAATAAAAATGGCAGAAAGTGGATCATAGCTTAACGTTTTTTAACTTATTGCCATTATTTGTTGTAAGTCTGTTAAGGTTTGTTGCGCGGCTTGTTCATCCACAATGCTCAGAGCAAAACCAACATGAACAATCACATAGTCACCGACTTGAACTTCTGGAACATAAGCCAGGTTGACCTCCTTGACCATTCCCCCAAAGCTGACTTTGCCGACTTTTTCCAAGGGGTCATCACCGGAAATACTCAATAATTGACCTGGAATCGCTAAACACATCACTGCACCTAAAAATGTTACGTTTCTTGAAGCAAGGATAGAAAACCGATGAAAAATCCAGACCATTTCTTAGGGCAGGGATTGTCCCAATATTTCAGTTCGATCAATGCCACATCCATTATTAACCCAGGTTGATTAATATTAGGGGTCGAGGGGGGCTTTGCAACCCCCGACTCCCATTCAAAACCGTGCTTGCGACTTTCACCGCACACGGCTCCTAGTCTAGTTGACTGTTATCATCAGAGCATTCATCTTCTTTTTGAGTTGTAAGACCCATCAGTTGATGTTTTAATATCGTGACAATGGCGATGTAGTAATTGCAGGTTTTTATATTCATCTTTTCCACCTTTCGATGTTGGGATAATATGGTCGATTTCTGCAATATCTTCCGGGGTGAAATATTGCCCACAGAAGTTACATTTACCTTTCTGTTTTTTAAGCTGAAATGCTACTTTGTTGGGTACATCAAAAGACGTACCTTTTCTTGTACTCCAGTATGTCCAGTTTCCGTCATAGGGTGATGCTTCAGGTCTTACAGTTGTGTTGCGGGTGATAGGTGTTTTTGCATGGGTTAGTAGTTTATAGCCATCTTTGGTTTCAAAACTCCATGCTCTATCCCCATCTTTTCTGAAATAGTTTTTCAGTTTTCCGTAACTTGCTTTACCGCATCTTCTGACTGTCCATGCTCTTAATCTTTGCCATGTCATGTGGTCTAAGGAGGAGAACGTTTCTTTTGAAACGACTTTGGAGTGATAATTACACCATCCTCTTATGACCGGATTCAGGTTTTTAATTAATGCGTATTGAGGTGAGGATTTGTGGTTGTTTATCACTTCCTTTACCTTATCCGCGTGAGCTTTAATTGCTTTCTTGCTAGGTTTTATTAGGAGTTTAAATCCTATGGGTTTTCCGCTTCTATTTTTCCCAGATTGATGTTTACCAACTGGGTATTGCCGGAAATTCCAACCTAGGAAGTCGAATCCTGGTGCTACCTTTTCGCCATTTACTTCGATTTCTCTAAGTGTGTGGCATATTCGGGTTTTAGCTGGTTTCAGTTTCTAACCCTATGGGTTTTAACCATTCTTCGATGGCAATTTTGCACTGTTGTATAATTTCTAATTGTGGACTAACCACAATAAAATCATCGGCATATCTGATGACTTTGGCTTGAACTGTACTTTTCTTCTTTGGAAAGTTTTGGTCAATTAGCCTAATCATTCCATCCAGTGCGATGTTTGCAAGTAGAGGACTAATGACTCCTCCTTGTGGAGTGCCTTCCTCTGTTGTCTTAAATATGCCGTTGTCCATAATTCCAGCTTTTAACCATTGTCTGATTTGGGCTTTCATTGTTGATGGACAATCGATTTTGGACATAAGGTAATCATGGTTAATCCTGTCGTAACACTTTGAGATGTCAGCATCCAATATGTAGTAATCTAATTTGTGGATACTTTGGAAGATTCGTGACATTGCGTCGTGGGCTGAACGTCCGGGTCTGAATCCGTAGCTTTCACCCTCGAATCTGGCTTCCCATTGTGGCTCTAACGCCGATTTAACCAAGGCTTGCCTAGCTCTATCGTTTATAGTTGGGATTCCTAGAGGACGTTCTTCTCCGTTGGGTTTGGGTATCCATTTCCTTCGGAGTGGTTTCGCCTTTTGGTATTTACTTAGACTTTCAGCAAGTTCTAATCGTTGTTTGGGTGTGATGGATTTGACCCCATCTACCCCGGCTGTTCTCTTGCCTTGATTGTCCTGCGTAACCCTTCTAACTGCTAAGAGTCTGGCGTAATATGACTTAATTAGAAGTTTTTGGAGCTTCCGAGATGCGGCATTTTGTCCCGATAATGATGCCTGGTAAATTCGCTTTTGCAGCTTGAATACTTTTCGTTGGACTTTCGCCCAATTGATTGTATTCCATGCTTCCGTAGTCTTAAAACTCGTTTTCACCGTTTATACTGCTAGTTGTGACTTTACCTAACAACTAAACCGGAATCTATGGGCGTATCTTAAACATTACATTTAAGCATTAGCTTCAGATTCCATCTCTCGCCCTCATAACATACGCCTTAGATTTGTGACTACCTAACAGTATTCGACCACTGTAGGGGTTAATGAGGGATTTTAACGTTCCTTGAAAATGGGTATTATTGCCTTTAGAATCATCCTATCCGCCGGGGTACTTTTGGGAGTCTTGTAAGTATTGAAAGAAAAAACCTTACCTTTATAGAAGTGTATAAAGACTTCTATCTATTCCCCTTGTTCTTTTGAACGCAGTGTATTACAGTCAATTTCACTACTTAATAATTACGACGGTTCAAGCCGGATGTTCACTTTCGTTATTCTTGGGCAATTGGCTAAAGAACTGCTTAGGTATTTGACCTATACCCGATTTCCCTTTATTCCCAGCTTCAGTGTTTTGATAATCAGTCTGGCACTGTGGGAATTGCCGAATCTCTTTGGAGTTGGCTACCGTACTTTTTTTGGGGTTCGGGAAGCCGCACCATTGACTCCGAGATTGACCTTCCTTTAAGGTCACATTTCCAAAGTTAAGATAGGTTTGATTGGATTTATTAGTGGATTTAACTCCATTTACCAATTGTCTAAACCTATCTCCCTGCTTACGTTTCGGGGTTTTGACCCTAGACTTTGGCAGGAACGTTTCGCACTCTTTTCTTTATCTTAATACTTTTTTCCATAAATTAGCAGTAGACTTACAACTTAGGAGAGAAATTGGAACCCAACCCAAAATCATCGAGATAAACAACACAAGCGTTGTTTATACAACTCCCAACCTAGTCTATAATCCGTGAGTCCCCAAGGTTCATGATTAAAATTGTGACCCTTTTGTGGTGAACTGAACCCAACTTTTCTGAAGGTATCTTTGATTACAAAATGAGTGACAATCCAGATCATTAGTAGAGAATAGAACTATGCAATCTTCTACGGGAAACTACTGCAAAAACTGATAAACCAAAAGCTGAAGCCACAAAAGGAGGCGATAAACGGTTTAAAGTCCTGGATATGACCATGAAGCGCAACCAATATCGTCAGGACGCTTTAATTGAAGTGCTACACAAAGCCCAAGAATCCTTTGGCTTTTTGGAAGAAGATGTTTTAATTTATGTGGCGAGAAATCTGAAACTTCCCCTCAGTTATGTTTATGGAGTCGCCACCTTCTATCATTTATTCTCCCTTAAACCCAATGGTGCCCATACCTGTGTAGTTTGTTTAGGAACAGCTTGTTACGTTAAAGGGGGCGGGGACGTCTTAACCGCCTTAGAAGCCAAAACCGGAATTAAAGCCGGGGAAACCACCGCCGATGGTCAAATTTCAATTATGACCGCCCGTTGTATTGGAGCCTGTGGCATTGCTCCAGCCGTTGTGTTTGATGGCAAAGTCGCCGCCCAACAGACCGCGGAGATGGCCTGTGAGCGGATAGCTGAATGGGAGCAGGGGGAGTAGGGGAGCAGGGGAGCCGGGGGAGCCGGGGAGCCGGGGGAGCCGGGGGAGCCGGGGGAGCCGGGGGTGCAGGGGGTGCAGGGGGAGCAGGGGGTGCAGGGGGTGCAGGGGGAGGTAAACCCATAACCTATTACCCATAACCCATCCGTAATTCGTAATTCCCCATAACCTATTACCCATAACCCATAACCTATTACCCATAACCTATTACCCATAACCTATTACCCATTACCCATTACCCATTACCCATTACCCATTACCCATTACCCATTACCCATTACCCATTACCCATTACCCATTACCCATTACCTATTACCCATTACCTATTACCTATTACCTATTACCTATTACCCATCCGTAATTCGTAATTCGTAATTGCCTACAATATAGAGGAAAACAAAAATTATGGAATATAGCGAATTATTAGAACTGGCCGAGAAGGAACAAAAATCCCACAAACCGATCCGGGTTCATTGTTGTACCTCAACCGGATGTGTGGCCTCAAATTCCTTGGGTGTCAAAGACCAAATGGATGCGGCGGTGAAAGCCGCCGGACTGGAGGAGAGGGTGCAAGTGGTCGGGGTGGGTTGTATGGGATTTTGTGGCCGCGGGCCGATCGTAGAAGTCGAACCCGCCGGACTCCAATACGAGAAAGTCACCCCGGAAGAAGCCCCGTCCATTATTGAGGCCCTGAGTGGAGGAGAAGCCAAACCCGTCCAAGGCGATCGCAATCATCCCTTTTTCAGTGGCCAACTGCTAATTGTGCGAGAAAATAGCGGTAAAATTGACCCAGAAAAAATTGGCGAATATATCGCCGTGGGTGGATACCAAGCCCTACACCATGCCATTTATGAAATGAGTCCGGCCGATGTGGTGGGGGAAATTACCAAATCTGGGCTACGGGGCCGAGGCGGGGCGGGATATCCCACGGGATTAAAATGGGCCACCGTTGCCAAAATGCCCCCGGGACAGAAATATGTGATCTGTAACGCCGATGAAGGAGATCCAGGCGCCTTTATGGATCGGAGTGTGTTGGAAAGTGACCCCCATCGGATTTTAGAGGGAATGGCGATCGCTGGATATGCCGTCGGTGCGACCCAGGGCTATATTTATGTCCGGGCCGAATATCCCCTAGCCATCTCCCGTCTACAAAAAGCCATCCAACAGGCCAAACGCCTAGGGATTTTAGGGAGTCAGGTCTTTGGGTCGGGGATTGATTTCCGCATTGATATCCGGGTCGGGGCGGGGGCCTTTGTCTGTGGGGAAGAAACCGCCTTGATCGCTTCTATTGATGGGGGACGGGGTACGCCTCGCCCTCGCCCGCCCTATCCCGCCGTTTCTGGGTTATGGGGGGCTCCCACCTTAATTAATAACGTCGAAACCCTGGCTAATATTGCCCCAATTATTAAAAAAGGTAGCGACTGGTTTTCCAGTATTGGGACGGAAAAAAGCAAGGGGACTAAAATTTTCTCCCTCACGGGCAAAATTCGGAATACCGGTTTAATTGAAGTCCCCATGGGGATCAGTTTACGCAAAATTATCGAGGAGATGGGCGGCGGTATTCCAGGTGGGCTGAAGGTGAAGGCCGTGCAAACTGGAGGGCCATCGGGCGGTTGTATTCCCGCCGAACATTTAGATACCCCGGTAGATTATGAATCATTGGCCCAATTAGGATCTATGATGGGATCAGGGGGCATGGTGGTACTCGACGAAAACACCAGTATGGTGCAAGTTGCCCAATTCTATATGGAATTCTGTCGGGAGGAAACCTGCGGAAAATGTGTTCCTTGCCGCACCGGAAACCGTTCAACTCTATCAAATGTTAACTAAAATTCTCAATAAACAAGCCACCACCGCAGATATTGAGAAAATGAAACTGTTGTCGGAAATGGTCAAAGCCACCAGTTTATGCGGACTCGGACAAACCGCCCCCAACCCGGTCTTGAGTACGTTGCGTTATTTTCCAGAGGAATATCAGGCTTTATTGCAACCCGCAGAAAGCGGACGGGTTTCGGGGTCTTAACATCCCTAAAAATGGGATGGTTTCTATCTGCAATGGGTGATTATTTATTGGTTCAACAAAGATAAAATTCACCCATTGTATCCAATACTTTCAAGTAAGGATAATAACAAATGTTTTGCGAACAATGTGAACAAACTGCCAGTGGTAATGGCTGCCATCAATGGGGCGCCTGTGGTAAAAGTCCTGAAGTTAATGCCATACAAGATTTATTAGTCTATTGCTTACGCAGTATTGCCCCCATTGCTTTAAAAGCTTATGAGTTAGGCATTCCCAATCGTGAATTAGATCGTTTTACCTGTGAATCGATGTTTTCTACGATGACGAATGTTAACTTTAGTACCAAGCGATTTTCTGATTCGGCTCAACAGGCTTTACAATTGCGGAAAACCTTAAAACAAGCCGTTGAAGATCAGAGTCCCACCCCAATTTCTTGGCCAGAAATTTGTAATTATCAGCCGGATTTTGCAGGAAATTTATCGGAACAGGGACAACAGTTTGCCCTAGATTTAATTCAAAAAGCCAGTGGAAATATTGATATCTATTCCCTGCAATTAACCACGATTTATGGAGTCAAAGGATTAGCCTCTTACGCCTTCCACGCCTACGAATTGGGTCAAGAAGATGAAAAGATTTATCAGTTCATCTATGAAGCCTTAATTGCTTTAGATCGGCAGGATTTGGACTTAAACGCCTGGGTGGGTTTAGCCTTAAAAGTGGGAGAAATGAACCTGCGGGCGATGGAATTATTAGATGCCGGACATACCGGACATTATGGACACCCAACCCCAACAACTGTTTCCTTTAAATCATCGTCAAGGTAAGGCGATTTTAGTCTCTGGACATGATATTAAACAGTTGGAAGCCCTGTTACAACAAACCGCAGGTACGGGGATTACGGTTTATACCCACGGAGAACTTTTACCCGCCCATGGATATCCGGTTTTAAAACAAAATCATCCCCATTTGTTCGGACATTTTGGCACAGCATGGCAGAATCAAACCCAAGATTTTGCTAAGTTTCCCGGGGCTATTGTGGTGACAACAAATTGTTTAATGCCGCCCCATGAAACCTACGATAAAAAATTGTTTACTCTTGGGCCAGTGGGCTATCCAGGGTTAGGCTATTTACCCTCAAATGCTGATGGGATTCCTGATTATACTCCAGTGATTCAAGAAGCGCTAGAACTCCCCGGCTTTTTAGATGATGAAACCCCCCGGGAAGTGAAAACCGGATTTGCCCATAATGCGGTTTTAAGTGTGGCAGATCACGTTGTTGAAGCCGTAAAAGCTGGCAAAATTCGTCACTTCTTTTTAGTTGGCGGTTGTGATGGGGCCAAACCCGGACGCAGTTACTATACGGAATTTGTGGAAAAAGTCCCCCAAGATTGTGTTGTCCTCACCTTAGCTTGTGGAAAATTCCGCTTTTTTGATAAAGAATTAGGTGAAATTGGTAACATTCCTCGATTGATGGATGTGGGACAATGTAATGATGCCTATTCTGCCATCCAAATTGCTTTAGGATTAGCCAAAGCTTTTGATATTGGTGTGAATGAATTACCCCTATCCATGATTTTGTCATGGTATGAACAAAAAGCCGTGGCGGTGTTATTAACCCTGCTTTATTTAGGCATTCAAGACATCCGTTTAGGCCCCACTTTACCTGCTTTTATTTCTCCGAATGTGTTCCAATTACTATCGGACACCTATCATCTAAAAGCTATTTCTACCCCCGATGAAGATTTAGCCGCTTGTTTAGCATAGGGTTAAATTTATGGGTGTCAAATACGGCTGAAAATAGCGATTACAGCCGAGATTAGATCCCCCTAAATCCCCCTTAAAAAGGGGGACTTTGAAATCCGGTTCATCCCTTAATAGGGGGGACTTTGAAATCCGGTTTATCCCTTAATAGGGAAGACCTTAAAATCCGGTTCATTCCTTAATAATGGGGGATTTTGAAATCCGGTTCCCCCCTTAGTAAGGGGGGTTAGGGGGGATCAAACCCTGAAGTTGACACCAATAAAGCCCTAACAATTCTGTAAAAATTATTAGAAAAAAATGCTATAATGGAGATAGATACATCTTAGAATTAAGGGATTAAATTTGATATTTAAACCTCATAGGAGATGCGATAATTATGTCCGTTAAAACCTTAAAAATAGATGGCATTGATGTTGCCGTTGAAGAAGGAACATCCGTTCTCAAAGCCGCCGAAGAAGCCGGAGTAAAAATTCCTAAACTCTGTCATTTAGACGGGGTTTCCGATGTTGGAGCTTGTCGGTTGTGCCTAGTAGAAATTACAGGAATTAATCGTTTATTACCTGCCTGTGTAACCGAAGTTGCAGAAGGCATGGAAGTCTGCACCCAAACCCCCCAACTGCAAGAATATCGACGCATGACCGTGGAGTTATTATTCGCAGAAGGAAATCACGTTTGCGCCGTTTGTGTTGCCAATGGAAACTGTGAATTACAGGATGTTGCGATTGAAGTTGGCATGGATCATAGCCGTTTTCCCTATCGTTTTCCCCAACGGGAAGTAGACATTTCCCATGAGAAATTTGGCATCGATCATAACCGTTGTATTATGTGTACTCGGTGTGTGAGAGTTTGTGCCGAAATTGAAGGCGCCCACGTCTGGGATGTCGGCTATCGGGGGGCGACAGCTAAAATTATTAGTGGCTTAAATCAACCTTGGGGGGATGTGGATGCTTGTACCTCCTGTGGTAAATGTGTTGATGCTTGCCCAACGGGTGCAATCTTTAAAAAAGGCACAACAACTGCCGAAATGCAACGGGATAGTGAAAAGTTAGAATTCTTAGCAGATGCAAGAGGGAAACATCAATGGACAAGATAAGATTTGCTACGGTTTGGTTGGCGGGGTGTTCCGGTTGCCATATGTCGTTTTTAGACTTAGATGAATGGCTATTTGATCTCGCAGAAAAAGTCGATGTTGTCTTTAGTCCGGTGGGTTGTGACATCAAAGAATATCCTGAAAATGTGGATGTTTGTTTAGTGGAAGGCGCCGTGGCTAACGAAGAAAATTTAGAGTTATTGTATCAAGTTAGAAAACGGACTAAACTCTTAATTTCCTTTGGAGATTGTGCCGTAACTGCTAATGTTCCGGCGATGAGAAATATGTTGGGCAGTACGGAACCTGTATTAAAACGCTGTTATTTGGAACTGAGTGATATAGGGGCTCAATTACCGAATGAACCGGGTATTGTACCCGAACTATTAGAGCGAGTTCGTCCAATTCATGAATTAGTTGATATTGACATCTTTTTACCCGGATGTCCTCCCTCTGCGGATAGAATTAAATCGGCGATCGCTCCTTTATTAGAAGGGAAAAGACCCGTAATGGAAGGACGGGAAATGATCAAATTCGGCTAGTCCATATTAACGTAGGGGCGGGTTTCTGCAAAAAATTTTGCAACTCACCAACAACCTTCATAAACCCGCCCATATACCAGGTCTTGGAAGCACAAAAACAAACTACAGAGGTTAAAAATATGTCTAAAACCGTTATTATTGATCCCGTAACTCGGATTGAAGGTCATGCTAAAATATCCGTTTATTTAGATGATGCGGGAGAAGTCGAAAATGCCCGTTTTCACGTCGTAGAATTTCGCGGTTTTGAAAAATTCTGCGAAGGACGACCAATGTTTGAAATGGCCGGAATTACCGCCCGAATTTGCGGAATCTGCCCCGTTAGTCATCTCCTAGCTTCAGCAAAAACCGGGGATAAAATCCTCGCGGTGCGAGTACCTCCAGCCGGAGAAAAACTGCGCCGAATGATGAATTTAGCCCAATTAACTCAATCCCATGCGTTAAGTTTTTTCCACCTCAGTAGTCCTGATTTTCTATTAGGTTGGGATAGTGATCCTGCTAAACGGAATGTCTTTGGTTTAATGGCTGCTGATCCTGATTTAGCCCGGGCGGGAATTCGCTTGCGTCAGTTCGGACAAACGGTGATTGAACTATTAGGGGCCAGAAAAATTCACGCGGCTTGGGCTGTTCCCGGTGGCGTGCGTTCTCCCCTTTCCGATGAAGGGCGAGAATGGATTATTAACCGCTTACCCGAAGCTCGACAAACCACCGAATTAGCTATTAGTATCTTTAAACGTTTATTAGATACGGAATTAAAAACAGAAATTGATGTTTTTGGCAAATTCCCTTCATTATTTATGGGGTTAGTTGCCCCCAATGGCAATTGGGAACACTACGGCGGACACCTGAGATTTATTGATAGTGATGGGAAAATTGTCGCCGATGGTTTAAGCGAAGATAACTATCAAGATTTCCTGGGAGAAGCTGTTGAAAATTGGTCTTATCTCAAGTTTCCCTATTACAAACCTCTGGGATATCCTGATGGAATTTATCGCGTTGGGCCCTTAGCAAGATTGAACGTTTGTGATCAAATTGGAACCCCAGACGCCGACCGAGAATTAATTGAATTTCGGCATCGAGCGGGGGGACGAGTCGCCACTTCTTCCTTCTTCTATCATTATGCTCGTTTAGTGGAAATTCTAGCTTGTATTGAAGCCATTGAACGGTTAGTTGATGACCCTGATATTATCTCAAAACGGGTGCGTTCGGAAGCAGGGATTAACTGTTTAGAAGGAGTGGGAGTTAGTGAAGCCCCACGCGGTACTTTATTCCATCATTATCAAGTAGATGAAAACGGATTAATTAAGAAAGTTAACTTAATTATTGCCACCGGACAAAACAATTTAGCCATGAATAAAACCGTGACTCAAATTGCCCAACATTATATTCATGGAAATGATATTCCCGAGGGAATGTTAAACCGAGTTGAAGCAGGAATTCGGGCTTATGATCCTTGTTTAAGTTGTTCGACTCACGCCGTCGGACAAATGCCCTTACACATCCAATTAATTCAAAAGGATGGAACAGTAATTCAAGAAAAATACCGCCATTAAGCTACCATTTTCACAACCATAGCAGGGAACAGGAAGGGAAAGAGTTTACCCCCTCCCCCTGCTCCCCCCGCTATATTAGGAGGCAAAAAATGCCAAAGGAAAACTTATATTTATGTATAGGTTTCTGCTTGTCATTAGCTGGGAGTATATGAAGTGTTACCGAAATTGCAAGCCTTGATGAGTGAATATGATATAGAATATTGTTAATAAAAAATATATAAAATAATATGATTTTAATTGTGGGATATGGGAATCCAATTAGAGGAGATGATGGTATTGGTCAAGCGGTAATTAGTGAAATTGAACAGTGGAATTTAACCAATGTGCGATCGCTTTCTCTCCATCAACTCACCCCCGAAGTCGCCGCAGAAATGGCGGAAGTCGATACGGTTATTTTTGTGGATGCGGGTTTAGAAGGAAATACTATTAATATTACTTCCTTGGAACCTTTACCCTCAAATTTATTTAATTGGGGACATTCTTTGAATCCGCGATCGCTTTTATCTTTAACCCAATTTCTCTATCAAAAACAACCCCAATCCTGGTTAATTGCGATCCCAGGAGAAAATTTTGAACTCTGTGAAACCCTATCTGAAAAAGCACTAAATGGCATTCAAGAGGCATTAAAAATCATTAAAAATATTGTTAATAAAACCCCAAATAAATTATAATTAACCGTAGTAAGTCCTTTAGGACTCAATCAAACCCCTAATCAAGAAACCCCTAAAGGGGTTACTACGAAATCGTAGTGAGTCCTTTAGGACTCCCAAGAAACCCCTAAAGGGGTTACTACAAATTATGCACGAAGTTAGTATTATGGAACAGACCCTAGAGATTGCCTTAAACCATGCTAAACAACAAGGGGCAACTAAAATTCATTGGATTAAAATGAAAGTAGGGGAATTATCAGGAGTTATTCCAGAGGCGTTAGAATTTGCCTTTGATGTGGTGGCTAAAGGAACAATAGCAGAAACCGCTATTTTTGAAATCGATTCTATTCCAGTTCGCTGTTATTGTCATCATTGTCAGGTGGAATTTCAACCGGATGATTATATTTATGAATGCCCCCATTGTCATCAATATAGCCTTGATATTCTTCAGGGAAAAGAGTTAGAATTAACATCTTTAGAGGTTTCTTAATTATGTGTACAAATTGCGGTTGTGCTGTTACCCCGGGAAAAATAGAAATCCATAGTCATGATGATCATGAACATCCCCACACCCATGACCATGACCATGACCATTCTGATCATGATCATCCTCACCAAACCTTAACTATTCATGAAGCAATCTTATCTAAAAATGAACGATTAGCAGAACGAAATCGAGGCTTTTTTTGGGGAAAAGGATTATTTGTTTTAAACGTTTTATCCTCTCCCGGTTCGGGAAAAACTGCCTTTATTGAACGCACTTTAACCGATATTAATTCCCGTCTTCCTGGGGCGGTAATTGTGGGGGATTTAGCCACGGATAATGATGCTCAAAGGTTGAGAAGATCCGGGGCGCAAGTGGTTCAAATTACCACCGGAAATGTTTGTCATTTGGAAGCAGATATGGTCGCTAAAGCCCTTGTCGAAATCAACTTAGATCAGGTTAAATTATTAATTATTGAAAATGTTGGTAATTTAGTCTGTCCGGCGGCCTATGATTTGGGAGAAAATCAACGAATTGCTTTACTTTCTGTCACAGAAGGGGAAGACAAACCCTTAAAATATCCGACATTATTTAAAACGGCTGATGTGGTGATTATTAATAAAATTGATATTGCAGAAGTCGTTGGTTTTGACCGAGAATTAGCTTTAAATAATATTAAAAAAATTGTTCCCCAAGCTCGAATTTTTGAAGTTTCCGCTAAGACCGGGGTCGGAATGAAGGAATGGTATCAATTTTTAGAACAACAGGTTAAAGAAACTAGCCCTAGGTTATAGCAGTTGCCAGCGAAATGATCCCGTAGCGTGTGCGTGTTTCTGATCGCTCAACAGTTGCTTTTTCCACCATAATTCCTCAAATAACCTATGTTAGATCTAACAAAATTGGCTCAACAAATGCAAGGCATGAGCCAACATATTAATCGAGAAGCTGAAGCATCCCGCAAACGTATTGAAATTGCTTTAAACTTAATCGAACAAGCGAAATTAAATGATGATCAGTTAATGCAGAACTATGTAGAATTTAAACCGCGAATGATTTTTAAACCCGCTACTCCCTTAGAAACCTTTAAACTATTGTCCTGATATTAATGCCCCGCCTTCTGCCCATACAGTTTTAGCTACGGATGGTTCCCAAATTGCGCCCAGTGCCCATGAAATTGCCTATTGTTATTTAATTAATGTTGGGCGAGTCATTTTACATTATGGTCAAAGTCGTCATCCAATTTTAGATAGTATTCCTGAAATTTATTATCGCCCGGAAGATTTATATTTATCCCGGCAATGGGGAATTAAAACCGAAGAATGGATGGGATATCGTCGGGCAGTATCCGAAGCTATTATTTTAGCAGAATCGGGGAATCAATTACTCGAAATTTCACCCAATCAACAGTTAAATGTTCCCACTTTAGCTTTAGTTGATGGTTCTTTAATCTATTGGTTTTTAGAACAATTACCATCGGAAGCTAGAGATTTAATTTTATTACCGATTTTAGAATCCTGGGAACAGTTAAGATTAGCTGGTATTCCTTTATTTGGATATGTGAGTGCTTCTCGCAGCAGTGAAAGTTTATCTTTTTTAAGACTACAGGCTTGTCCCTTTGATCAACCCAATTGTTTACAATATTGTCCGGGTATAGGAGGTATAATTTCAACGGGAACCGAGAAAAAAGCCCCTTGTCAAGTGTTTGAACCCCTGCGGGATACGATATTATGGGAATCCCAATTAAAACCCGGTCAACGCAGTCCTTTTTGGCGTTCTAATTCGTCAATTTTGGATTTATACGAACATCATCAAATCTATTTTTGTTATGTGAATATGGGTAGTGAAATTGCCCGTTTAGAAGTTCCGGCTTGGGTGGTGGAAAATTCTGACCAATTAGAGTTAGCATTGGGAATGGTGATAGCACAAGTTCAAAAGGGATATGGTTATCCGGTGGTGTTAGCAGAAGCCCATAATCAAGCGGTGGTGAAAGGAGGCGACCGGACTCGATTTTTTACTATGTTGGAGCAAGAAATGATTAAGGCGGGATTAAGAAATGTGGGAATTTCCTATAAAGAAGCGAGAAAACGGGGTAGTATTGCGTGAAATCAGTTATCACTGTAGAGACGTGCCATGGCGCGTCTCTAGCAGTTCTCAGAAAATACAATAAGAGAGTCCTGAAGGACTTACTACGGGTCAAATTATATGATTCTAAATGGGATTAATGTTTCCATTAATATCATCAGGGGGATAACCGCGTTGTCGTAATTCCTCTTGCATTTCATAGAGTTCTAATGGCGTATTTAATTCCACTGGTATTTTCCTGTTGATACACCCATTTAACAGGAAAGCAAAGAAGAGAAGACACAAAATTAACAGTATCCAAACCCCATCAAAATCGCTACCCTCGCCTTGTTTAATAAACTGACTCTTACATTCAGTACAGATCCACTTTTTATTTGTGTTTGGGAGCTTAATTAATTCGCACATTCTTTTATTCTTTGAATCTCTGATACAGTCGTCCACAGAATTTACTCCTAATAGAATTTTTCAGAAAGGAAAAGGCGAAATCTCACCTTTTCCCTTGGGTTTAATCCCTAGTCACGCACAGGCGCATAAACGTGCAATGTCACGCAATCTTCAGCACTGTTATTAACTAATTGATGGTATTCATAACGGTCAGTCCAGGTAATTTCCCCAGCACTTACGGTTTCTTCTTTCCAACAGAATAATTTCCGTTGGCAGATATGCTCACTGATGCTATTTTCAAAAAAAATATTTTGTTTATTCAAGTCCTGATGGATAGTTGGTATGCAGCCCAAAAGCTAATGTCTTTAATTGATAATTTGGGAAAGATTTATTACGTTCCGCTCAAGAAAAATCGATTAGTAGATGACGCTATATAAAGCGTCATTGCGTAAGTCCTGGTTTTGTAACCTTAACATCTATACTTATCTTATAGCCTAGTTGCAAAAAATGTCCGCACAGTATTGATGCCTCTCACAAATTCTATGCAGAAACCCGATATTCCAGCTAATGAAAGTGATCCCTTAGTAGCACTAGATCGTTATAAGATTCTCGATACCTTGCCAGAGCAGGTATACGACGATCCTTTAAAGAACGCCGTAGGAGAGGTGGTCGGGGCTTCTAAAATTGTTTGCGATATTAGCGATTGCAAACAAGCTGAATTGCAACTACAGAAAACCACAGAGCGTTTAGTTTTTGCTCTTAAATCTGGAGCAATTGGTTGTTGGGAATACGATATTCAACAGAACCTTCTTGTTTGGGATGATCGGATGTTTGAACTGTATGGATACTTAAACAAACCTAATCCCCATCTGGTTTACGAGATTTGGGCAAATGCAATACATCCCGATGATCGTAACGCTACTGAAACCTTACTTCAACAAGCTTTCTTAGGAGTTGCCGAATATGACTGTGAGTTTCGGATCATTCATTCCGATGGCAGCATTCATTTCATTAAAGCCTATGGCATGGTCAAGCTAGATGCTCAGAGTAAGCCTGAAAGAATGATTGGGATTAACTTTGATATTAGTGATCGCAAACAAGCCGAGCAAATTATTCTCCAACAAGCAAATCGAGAAACCCTATTGCGAGGAATTACTCAGCGTATCCGTCAATCCCTCGATCTCTCAATAATTTTTGATACCGCTTGTCAAGAAATTCAGCTATTGCTGCAATGCGATCGCGTCGGCATTTTCAAGTTCTATCCTGAATCCAATTTTGATGATGGTGAATTTGTCGCCGAATCCGTTGTCGATGGATTTAGTTTCAGCAATGGAAGTTCACATTCACGACCATTGCTTTGGCGAGGGCTATGCCGCCGCCTATGCCCAAGGTCGAATACAGGTCTTGAATGATATAGATAATGCTGGGCTGATGGACTGCCATCGCGATGTCTTGGCTCAATTTCAGGTGCGGGCAAATTTGGTGATTCCATTACTATGTGGCAACAACCTATGGGGCTTAGTGTGCATCCATCAATGCGCTCATACTCGCCAATGGCAAGAGCATGAGATTGATCTGATTCAACAAATTGCTAATCAATTAGCGATCGCTATTCAACAAGCCAGTCTCTATGAGCAACTTCAAGAGGAACTATTAATACGTCAGCAATCTCAATCGAAAATAGCGCAGCAATTGCGAGAACAGCAAACCTTAGCGACAATCACCAATAAAATTCACGAATCACTTAGTATCAAAGAGATTCTGGCAGTGGTGACTCAACAGGTTAAAGATGTGCTGTCTGGCGATCGCGTGATCGTCTTTCAACTATTTGATAATGGTAATAGCCAAATTGTCGAAGAATCAGTACATAGTAATTTTCCTAATCTCAAAGCCCTTAATTGGGAAAACGAAGTTTGGTCACAGGAAATTCTCGATTGCTATTGGCAAGGCAAGCCTCGCATTGTTCCCGATGTGATGAATGACATTTGGACAGAATGCCTAGTGGAATACTCGATCAAAGGTCAGATCAAGTCCAAAATTATCGCGCCAATTCTCCTAGAGGCGCACTTTAGCGAAAATCATCGCTGGGTAGCAACGGAGGGATCTAAAAAGCTGTGGGGCGTTTTGGTAGTCCATGCCTGTGTAGAACAGCGAGAATGGCAAGATTCAGAAGCTCAACTGCTCCAACAAATTGCGAATCAATTAGCGATCGCCATTCAGCAAGCTAGTCTATATGAGCAATCTCAACAAGAAATTGCGGAACGTAAACAAGCCCAACAACAATTAACGGAAACCAACCAACAACTCGCCCGTGCAACCAGACTCAAAGACGAATTTCTCGCCAATATGAGCCACGAAACTGCGGACACCCCTCAATTCGATTTTGGGAATGAATGAAGCTCTACAGGATGAAATATTTGGCAGCATTAACGAGGGGCAACTGAAAGCATTGCAAACCATTGAGAATAGTAGTAGGCATCTTTTAACATTGATTAATGACATTCTCGATGTTGCCAAAATTGAGTCTGGACAAGTCACGCTAGAGCTAAAATCGACAGATATCGACAGCCTCTGCAATTCGAGCATAGCATTTATCAAGCAGCAAGCATTAACAAAGCGAATTCAATTAATACATAGAATTCCTAAGTATTTACCAGAAATAATGCTAGATGAAACGCGGATTCGACAAGTCTTAATTAATCTGCTCAATAATGCTGTTAAATTTACTCTGGAAGGAGGAACAATTACTTTAGAAGTATCGCAAGTTCAACGTGAAAGTAGTACAACTAATCTAACGCCTCTAAATTACATAAAGATAGCCGTGATTGATACTGGAATAGGCATCTCGGCAGAGAACATCCAGAAACTGTTCCAGCCCTTTATCCAAATCGATAGTGCGCTGAACCGTCAATATAATGGCACTGGATTGGGTTTGGCTTTAGTCAAAAGACTTGTTGAAATTCATGGAGGAAACGTAGAACTGACAAGTGAGTTGGGAGTCGGTAGTTGCTTTGCGATTAATCTTCCTATTAATATCGGCTTCCCAGCGATTGAAGAACAAACTGAGCAGGACTTGTCAGGACAGTCTCAGATAGGTCAAAGCCAAACTGAGGAACTAATTTCACCCTTAATTTTGCTGGCAGAAGATAACGAGGCTAATATTGTGACATTCTCCAGTTACCTTGAAGCTAAGGGCTACCGCATTTTATTGGCAAATGATGGACAACAGGCGATCGATCTTGCCAAAGCGGAGCATCCCGACTTGATTTTGATGGATATCCAGATGCCAGTTATGGATGGATTAGAAGCAATTAAACTAATTCGCCTCGATCCTAATCTGGCTGATATCCCAATTATTGCGCTGACGGCTCTAGCAATGGCAGGCGATCGCGAAAGATGTCTGGCAGCAGGAGCTAATGAATATCTAGCTAAACCCGTCAAACTCCGCCAACTCAGTATTATGATTCACCAAATGTTAGGGTTTGAGTAGCAATCGTGCGAAAAGTGCCGTTAAGCCCAGAAGGGTAGCCACCGAGATACCTGCAAAATGGGACAGGTTGTAACGATTTATTACAAACAATCGCTGAAATCCTTACACAGAAGGGGGTTTATTGGCTACTTTGCGGTTAGTGACAGGTTCGCTATTTCCAAGCCAACTACAGATTTCATCAACGTACAATGCTCTTGCCAAGGCACGAGCTTCTTGTATGTAAGCTTCTCGTCCAAAAACAGGACGTTCAGCAGGGATATAAGCCAAAGGACAACCGACTTTTCCATCCCAGCAAAACAGTGCTTCAATCAGTTCTTCGTCAGGTCTGAGGTCGCTGCTTTCATAGTTACGCCCAGCGCCGAGAGTGGTTTTCCTCAGTTCCAAACCATTAGGCCACATGAGAGTAATTCCCATTTCCCGCGCACCATTGGTAATGTCGAGGATCTCTTGTCGCCCTTCAGGAAAGAGTCCACGGGCGAGGAATTGATCGGAACCGATATTTTGCCTTCTGCATCGTATAGTCCGGTTGCTGGAGGTTCAATCAGTCCAATTGTGGGATACTTGTTAGCTGCCATTGGGACTTAAACAAAAATAAGGAGGAGAATAGACTATAACAGTTAGGGTCGTCGCCGAGATAGGTGCAAAATGGGACACATTGTAAATAAATATTACAAACAATACCTTGTCTATTGTCTAGTTTAAAAATGCTAACAATTTTTGATCTTAAATGCCCAGTTCAAGCATTGAGCCTATGGTAATACAATTTAGGATAATTTTTGAGCGTGAGTTTTTTTAAAAACAATACAAGTAACCGAAATATCCCTAAATAACCATAAACTATAACGCAGGGAATTAAGCCATCGTAGCGGCTGATAAATTGGTAACAATAGTCGAATCATCATTACTATTAAATAGAGAAAAGGTGGTACAGATGTACACTGAATTAACTTGCCACCTTCAATAATTTCGCCGTGAACCATTTCCAATTCAGGAAAAAGTTGACACAATTGATTGATGTTAGGACGAAATAGAGTATCAATAGGGTCTAAATGTAAAGGGAATTTATATGGAACTGTCACAAATAAATAGCCATCAATAGGAATAATAGAGCTAATCTTATGACAAATTTCCTCTGGATTTAAAATGTGTTCCAATAAATTAGAACAAAGAACCGATTTGATTTTCAATTCTGCAATTTTTTCCAAAAAAACGAGATCATTTAAGTCTCCTACTAAATCAACGCCGCCGTCTTGTTTTAGGTCAGTGTGGATCACCAAATTACCCTTTTCTCTAGGAGATCTGAATAAATATTGATCTATCCAAGGTTGTTCTTTTTCTCGAAAATTTTTGCTAGAACTCCCAAGATTTAAAAGAGGAAAAACGGTTTTTTCATCAAGAGAATTAATCATTTTTCCTAACCATTGTGCTTCTTCTCGTAACATAATATTTTTGACGGTTGGTGTTTGGGCTAATTCAGGTTGCTCAATCAATAACATTAAATATTTAGCTAATTGTTGTTTTAGCTGTTAAATCGTTAATGATTGTTTTTGATAAGTTTAAATATACCTCAGCAAAAATTAGTTCTAAATCTAATAAATTGAAGAGGGAAGTTGAAAAAATTATGGTTTCAACTTCTAATCTTATCACCTTAGCGGAGCAATGTTTAAAAGATACAAAATTTAGAAAACAACTAGCTAAACAGAAACAAATTAAGACTCTACAAATGAAAATCTTAGTTTGTGCATCTGTTTTAGCTTTTGTTACTCCGCTTAGATTGCAAACTGTCAAACTGATTCATTCTACACTCAATATTGTTTTGAACTGAATATGCCGATTTATTCACATTATAGGGATTAAACCCAATAAGGTTTTAACCTTGGGGGGAAATAATTTTACTTTGTCCTTCACTATCGCTTACAATAATAGACTACACCTTTACTTTTGACCTCTGGCTTAACGGCGAGAATTAATACAGTAATTGGACTATTAACATTTATAAATGCCTGCCAACTATACCGAACTGGAAAAACGCCTCTGGGAAGCCGCCGATGAAACTGCGGGCTAACTCCAAACTCAAGCCCTCGGAATACTCCGTACCCGTACTGGGGCTGATTTTCTTGCGCTATGCGGATTATAAATTCAGTTTAGTTGAACAGGAATTAGCGGGGGCGAGTACCCGTCGCCGCAGTGTGGGGAAGGTGGACTACCAGGCGAAAGGGGCATTATATTTAACAGAAAAAGCCCGGTTTGATTATTTGCTGAATTTGCCGGAAGCCGAAGATATTGGTACAGCCATTAATCAAGCGATGAAAGCCATTGAAGATGAAAATGAAGAATTAAAGGGAATTTTACTTAAAGATTATAATCGGTTAGAAAAACCGACGCTGCGAGAGTTATTGAAAACGTTTAATCGAATTAAATTAGCCGAAATTGGTGAGGATGCCTTTGGAGAAATTTATCAATATTTTTTGGGTAACTTTGCCCAGAAGGAAGGACAAAAAGGCGGGGAGTTTTTTACTCCGATTTCTATAGTTAAGTTAATAGTAGAAGTGATAGAACCGGATTATGGATTGATTCTTGACCCGGCCTGTGGGGCGGGGGGAATGTTTGTCCAAAGTGCGATGTGGGTGAGGGAAAAGTTAGGACGTGACCCGAATACTGCGATTAGTGTTTATGGTCAGGAAAAGACGGAAGGAACGGTTAAATTGTGTCAGATGAACTTAGCGGTTCATGGGATTTCGGGTTTACGGAATATCCGCCAGGGAAATACTTATTATGAGGATATTCACAACTGCGTAGAACAGTTTGATTTTGTGATGGCAAATCCACCCTTTAATGTGGATGGAGTGGATAAAGAAAAGTTAGAAAATGACCCTAGATTTCCTTTTGCTAAACCGAAGGTAGACAATGCGAATTATCTTTGGATTCAGTTATTTTATAGTGCTTTAAATAATACGGGACGGGCGGGGTTTGTGATGGCGAATTCTTCTTCGGATGCGCGGGGTTCTGAATTAGAAATTCGTCAGGAATTGATTAAATCTGGGGCGGTGGATGTAATGATTGCGGTTAGTTCTAATTTCTTTTATACGGTAACATTGCCTTGTACGTTGTGGTTTTTGGATAAAGGAAAGGCGAAAAATCATCGCAAGGAAAAGGTATTATTTATTGATGGGCGGCACATTTACCGACAAATTGACCGCGCCCACCGAGAGTTTACCGATGAACAAATAGAATTTATTTCTAATATTGTTAAATTGTACCGGGGGGAAGCACCGGACACGAAAAATGGCAGTAAAATATTACTGGATACTAATTTTCCAGAGGGGGCTTATCAAGATGTGGCGGGGTTATGTCGGGTGGCGACAAGGGCGGAAATTGAGGCGCAGGGTTGGAGTTTGAATCCTGGGCGTTATGTGGGGGTCGCCGAACGTCCGGTGGATGATTTTGTTTTTGCTGAAAAGTTGGAAGAATTGAATGAGGAGTTGGAAATTTTAAATGTAGAAGCGAGGGAATTAGAAGAACGAATTGCTGAGAATATCGCGCAAATTTTGGGAACTTGATTAATTAGTTAACTGTTCTATGAGACTCCCCAATCCTGAAAGAAGTATCATTGATGAAGAAAAACTATCTGGTTATTGTCTGAATCCCAGACATTCAGATGGTCAACACAAAGCACGGGTGTTTGAATCGGCTTTAGGGATGGGGATAGATGATTCCCCAGAGTTAAGAGTTGCCCTGATGCAAGCTATCCAAACTACTGATGCCGTTTCTGGATAAACGCAGTCCATACGGGCAGAAATATAGAGTAGATTTTCTAATGGTGAGAGGGGAAAAACAGGCAATGGTACGCAGTGTTTGGATTGTGCGGGATGATGAAGATTTTCCTCGGTTGATAACTTGTTTTGTTCTGTAATTAGGAGGCATGGAAAGATGAATTCACAAATGAAGTTATTGGATGTGGTGGCGTTAATTGAAGATATGCCAGAATTAGGTTTATATCGGGGTCAGGTGGGGACAATTGTGGAAGTGTACGAACCGGGTGTTTTTGAGGTAGAATTTAGTGATTTAAACGGTCGGGCTTATGCTATAGAGACTTTGAATTCTAATCAATTAATGCTTTTGCATTATCAGAGGTTCTCTGAAGAAATGTTAGTTAAAAGTTGAGATTTTTAAATGAAAGAGAGTTTTACTAGAAATGATTGAAACTAAAACGTTAAAAATTGAGATCCCAAAGGAAGAAATAGAACAATTTTGTCAGCGTCACCATATCCGCAAGCTGTCTTTATTTGGTTCGGTGTTGCGGGATGATTTTACGCCGGAAAGCGATATTGATTTTTTAGTGGAATTTGAACAAGGGAAAACTCCAGGTTATTTTAAGTTAGTCAGTATGGAAATGGAACTTTCCGAACTTCTGAAGGGGAGAAAGATTGACTTAAGAACTCCGAATGAGTTAAGTATTTATTTTCGAGATAGAGTGATAGTTGATGCTGTGGTGCAGTATGATAGCAATTAGGGAAAAATTACTGAAAATATTAGAATGTTGTTGGAGGTAAAGATTTGAGAACTGCTACTGCTACAAAAACGAAATGGATAGAGAGAAAAATTGGTGATGACTGCATCATTGGAGATGGTGCACACGCAAAAATCCAAAGACAGACATCAGGCGTTATGTATCTGACTTGCAAAAATTTTAAAGAAGGCGGTCTTGATTTATCTAAAGTTGATTATATTTCAGAATTAGATTACCTAAAATACTTTAAAGAAAATTCAAAAGCATTAACAAAGCTAAAAGCTGATGATGTCGTTTTTAGTATCATTGGTACAATAGGTGAGCCTTATTTAGTTAAAAGTCAAGATTCCTTTGGGATTTCTAGTAGTGTAGCTATCTTAAGACCAAATAAAACTGTTTTATTTCCCAAATATATTTATTATTGGATAAAGGGTCATATTTTTCAGAATGCTCTGTACGGGATAAAAGGTGGGGTAGCACAGGGATATGTCAGCCTTGAAATGATTAAATCGCTACCTTTGTATTACCCAGAAACTAGCTGTGCAAGAAAAAATTGCTGCGATTCTCTCAACTTATGATGACCTAATCGAAAACAATACGCGACGAATAAAAATACTGGAAGAAATGGCGCGATCGCTTTATCGTGAATGGTTCGTTAACTTCCGTTTCCCCGGACACGAACAGGTTAAAATGGTTGATTCAGAATTGGGTTTAATTCCTGAAGGTTGGGAAGTTGTCAGTTTCACAGACATTGCTGATATTTTAAGTGGTGGAACTCCTAAAACGAAAATATCTGAATACTGGGGTGGCGATATTCCCTTCTTTACGCCTAAAGATGCACCATCATCTTTCTACGTGATAGAAACAGATAAAAGTATTACCCAACTCGGTTTTAAGAAATGTAATAGTAAGCTGTATCCAAAAGATACAGTATTTATCACCGCTAGAGGAACGGTAGGTAAAGCAGTCTTAACAGCAGTAGACATGGCAATGAACCAGTCTTGCTTTGCTTTGAAAGGGCGAGAAAATATTAATCAATATTTCGTTTTTTTAACCATTAACAACTACGTCCCCCATCTTAAGCAAACTGCTAGTGGAGCTACTTTTGATGCAATTACCATAGATAACTTCCGTAGATTGATGATAGTAAAACCGTCGCTTGTTTCTGCAAACAAAATTCGGTATTATAATTAAGCCTTTTTTTGAAAAAATACTTAATCTTTTAAAGAAAAATGATAACCTCCGCCGTACCCGCGACCTCCTCCTCCCCAGACTCATCTCCGGTGAAATAGATGTTGAAAACCTCGATATCAAAACCGGAAATATTGCCGCCTAAACCACCCATTACAAACCCCATTATTCCCCTATGACCTACCAACTTAAAATCGACTACCCCGAAAATGCCTAAAATCTAACCTTTAAAATTACCATGCTTAACCCAGACTCAGAACCAGCCCTAGAACTCGAAACTATTAAACTTTTTGAACAACTCGGCTATAATACCGCTAATTGCTATTCTGAAAAAATCGGCAATAACAGCACATTAGGACGAGAAACCAAAGCTGAAGTTGTGCTAATTTCCAAACTTCGCCCCGCTTTAGAAAAACTTAACCCAACCCTCCCAACCGAAGCAATTCACCTCGCTATTGAAGAACTTATTCGTGACAGAAACGCCTTAAGTCTCGCCAACGCCAACCGCGAAATTTACAAACTCCTCAAAGATGGCGTAAACGTCACCTACCGCAACACCGACAACCAAGAAATTACCGAAAAAGTCCAAATTATCAACTGGAAAAACCCAACCGAAAACAACTTTTTCCTCGCCTCTCAATTCTGGGTATCGGGGGAAATGTACACCCGCCGCGCTGATTTAATTGGTTTTGTTAACGGTATTCCCCTATTATTTATTGAATTAAAAGCCCATCATAAACGCTTAGATTTAGCTTATCAAAATAACTTCTGCGATTATAGAAATACCATTCCTCAACTGTTCTGGTACAACGGAATTGTTATCTTCTCCAATGGAACAGAAAGCCGTATTGGTAGCGTTACCGCCAATTGGGAACACTTCGCCGAATGGAAAAAAATCAACTCCGAAGGAGAAGCCGGGATGATTTCTCTTGATACCATGATTCGGGGAACCTGCGAGAAAACTAAATTATTAGATATTATCGAAAACTTTACTTTATTTAGTGAAGAAAAAGGGCAAATTATTAAACTTGTTGCTAAAAATCATCAATATCTCGGTGTGAATAATGCTATTGAAGCCGTTAAAAAAATTCGGGAAAATCAAGGACGTTTAGGGGTATTTTGGCACACCCAAGGTAGCGGTAAAAGCTTTTCGATGCAGTTTTTCTCTCAAAAAGTTCACCGCCAAATTACGGGTAATTGGACTTTTGTTATTATCACCGACCGAGACGATTTAGACAACCAAATTTATAAAAATTTCGCCAAAACGGGCGCTGTCACCGAACCGGAAAAAGAAGTTAGGGCGAAAAGTGGCGACCATTTAAAACAACTATTACAAGAAGATCATCGTTATATTTTTACATTAATTCAGAAATTCCGCACGGCTAAAGGTGAAAAATACCCGCAACTTTCCGACCGAGAAGATGTGATTATCATTGCTGATGAAGCCCACCGTAGCCAATATGATACCTTTGCAAAAAATATGAGACGCGCCTTACCAAAAGCCGGATTTATTGGCTTTACAGGTACGCCTTTAATGATTGGAGAAGAAGCCACTAAACGCGAGTTTGGCGATTATATTAGTGTTTATAATTTCAAACAATCAATCGAAGATAACGCCACTGTTCCGCTATTTTATGAAAACCGGATTCCACAATTACAACTGGTTAATACACAACTGAATGAAAATATTGCCTATGCGATTGAATTGGCTGATTTAGATGAAGAAGCAGAACATAAATTAGAACGGGAATTTTCGCGGGAATATCATTTAATTACCCGTGATGAACGGTTAGAAACAATTGCCCAAGATATCGTTACTCATTTTTTAGGACGGGGACACCAAGGAAAAGCCATGGTGATCTCTATTGACCGCTTTACAGCCGTTAAAATGTACGACAAAGTACGGGCATATTGGCAACAACATTTAACCACCTTGCAAAGTCAATTAGACACCGCAGAAGCCCCAAAACGAGAACACCTGGAAGGGATGATTCACTATATGCAAACGACCGATATGGCGGTGATCATTTCTCAATCTCAGAATGAAGTAGAAACGTTTCGGAACAAAAAATTAGATATTCAACCGCACCGGAAACGGTTAGTTAATGAAGCATTAGACGAAAAATTCAAAGATGCAGATCATCCCCTGCGAATTGTGTTTGTTTGTGCCATGTGGATGACGGGGTTTGATGTTCCCAGTTGTTCGACGATTTACCTCGATAAACCGATGTTAAATCATACCCTCATGCAAACTATTGCGCGGGCAAATCGGGTATTTAAAGATAAAGTCAATGGGCTAATTGTTGATTATATTGGGGTGTTTAGAAACTTGCAGAAAGCCTTAGCCATTTATGGTTCGGCTTCTGGCGGGGGAGTCCAAGAAGGAGATACTCCCGTACAGGCAAAAACGGCGTTAGTGGCGGAGTTGAGAAAGGCAATATTAGAAGCGACTAATTTTTGTACAGAACGAGAAATTGATTTAGAAAAACTGCAAGCTGCGACGGTATTGGAACGAATTAAATTAATCTCAGAAGCAGTAGAATCTATTCTAATTAATGATGAATCCAAACAGCGCTATTTTGCCCTCGTTGGAACTGTGGATAAACTTTATAAAGCGATTCTACCCGATCCCGTTGCTGATGATTTTATCTCGGTGCAGTATCTATTAATAATGATTAAAGAACGTATTCTTTCTCAAACACCAGAAGTAGATATTTCAGAGGTCAAAGCAACAGTTGAATCAATTTTAGATCAATCCATTGGAACTTTAAAATATGTGATTTCTGAATCTGAACCCATTATCGATTTAAGTCAAGTTGATTTTGAAGCATTGAAGGCTAAATTTGCCTCTGGTTATAAACGCACGGAAGCCGAAAAACTTAAAGGAAAAATTAGCATCAAGCTGACCCAGATGGTTAATCTTAATAAAAGCCGGATGAATTATTTAAACAAGTTTCAGCAAATGATAGATGAATATAATGAGGGTTGTCGCAATATTGAAACATTCTTTCAAGATTTAGTAGAATTTGCCCAAGAATTAAATATTGAAGATCAACGGGCTATTTCTGAAAATCTGGAAGAGGAAGAATTAGCAATTTTAGATTTACTAACCCAACCCGACATTGATTTAACGGAAAAAGAAAAGCAAGACGTTAAAAAAGTTGCACAACAGTTATTAGAAACCCTCAAACGGGAAAAATTGGTGTTAGATTGGCGCAAGCGACAACGAACCCGTGCGGCGGTACAGGTAGCCGTTGAGGAGATTTTGGATCAGTTACCACCGAGTTATTCTACCGAATTGTATGAGCAGAAGTGCCAAGAAGTTTATCAGCACGTTTACGATTCTTATTTTGGTCAGGGAAGAAGCATTTACACCCGTGTTGCTTAAGGCGGCACCCTGTATGGCGTAGAAATATCGAAATTAACACGAACCGCAAAGTAGCAAGTTTTTTCCTTCTGTATAAGGCTTTTGCAGGTTCAACTTGCACAGTTTTACACCAATCTTGGCTCAATGCCTATTAATACAATATTTCTGATTCATCTATTTCTTCCCCGTCAATTATTAAAGGAGCAGGAGGCAAAGGATCATCCATTACAACCCCGTCAAAGCTTTTCGCCATCTGCGTGGCAATCAGCCAATCAGGGTCGGGATTGGATACTCAAATCCACTGTTAACACTATTCAGTCTTGCAAACTTGCCCATTTATGAACCCAACTAGGCAATGTTTGAAAGACATAAATACATTGCTACCTTAAATTTTGAATTTAGTGAATAACTATGAAACCTCCACAGAAGTACAGACGGGCAATCTCTACACGGAATTTTATCAAGATCCTAATAATCCCCAAAATTATTTATTAATCGAAAAGTGGAAAGATTACTCCAACTTAGATCAACATCAAAGTTCAACCTTTTACCAAGAATTTATTACTCAACTGAATACTTTGGTAGAAACCCCGGTTGGTCAGTCCATTGAAACCATTGATACAGACTCCTATGGCAAGAATCAAAAAGTTTTGGTAGGAAAATTCCAAGCAAAAGAAGGAACAAGAGAACAGATAAAAGATCTGGCTAGTCAGTTAATCTAAAAAACTCAGGCTAATGAGCAAGGCAAAATTTTGGCTTTTGAGTTCTATGAAGATCCGCAGCAACCTAATCAATATTTATTTTACGAGAAATATATTGATGGGGCTGCATTAACTGAACACTTAGGAACCCAATATACCAAAGATTTTTTTGCAAGCTTCGCGCCTTTATTAGTCGGAAATGGAATAGCCGATGCGGATGTTAATATCTACTCAATGCACGCTCCTGGTTCTCCCCTAAGTCAAGTTTATTCGGTTCAAAAAGGAGGCGTAGAACTTCTAAATCAATTATTTCAGGAAACTCCTCAATTATCTATTACTTTAACCAGCAGTCAAGGACTTTTCGCAGCCAATAATCAAAATCAAACCCCAGGGATAGGAATTAATCTACTCTTTACAACAGAAAATTCGGGTAATCAACCTGTTGAATATGGGGTTTTTCAGGTAGATGATAGCAATAATAGTATTAAGGGATTATTGCCGAATCAACCTGGGTATTTAGAAGCTGTTCGGGAACGTGCAGTTCCTCTATTCAATACCCATGTAAATCAGGGTTCCGCACTGCCAAATCCGTCTCGAAATCTTCCGGTTCAAACTACTCATGGTTATGCCATTTATCAAGTAACAGGAGGTTCCCTTAAAGATTCTAACGCCATAGTGAATCTCTCCTTCCAAGATCCTCAATTTGTTATGCAGCCTAATGGTCAGGGATTGTCTTTTCAATTTTCTAACGGATTAGGGGGAAGTGTTGCTTTAAATGGCCCTATACAGAACTTCCAAGACACCATTAGTCAACCCCAACGCCGAGGGTTTAATATCTTTGATACTTCAACCATTACTGATCGTCAAATTAAAACAGATGTTCAGGTTGTCAAAGACTCAGAATTAATTCATCAAATTGGGTTTTATCCTGTTAAAGATGAACAAGGAACAGTGTTAGATCCAGTCACTAATACTCTGGTTAAACCGGGTGATCCGAATTATGCCAATGTTGCTTTATCTCAAGCGACTAACTTCCAGTTTAATACGGGTACATTAACGCCAGGGCAAGTCACAAATTTAGATGACTTCGTGATCAATAGTGGGAATTTGTACGCTCCTGTTGTGACAACTATTGCTGATACGTCTACAACTTATTTTGCTTACAAAGAAGCAAATCCTGATCAATCAACTCGGATTATTTCTCTAGGAACGAATTCTTTTGGGATTGAAGATGGGCGCATCGGTGCGACTGATAATGACTTTAATGATGTCATGTTCAGTTTGAATTTTACCTTTGCTGAACCGCCTTATCCTATTGTTTAAATTTTCAATTAGGGTTTTATTAGCTCTAGTCATCGATAAAATTGAGATTAGAGCCAATAAATCGCTTGAAAAAATGATTTGAATAAAACAGAGTCATTAAATTAGATAGGTAAAATTTATCCAGCTTAATTGACTCTAATTAATTAGGGCATTCTATTGTATTAAATTAAATATTTTTTACTGTTGGAGTCTATTATCAATAGGCAAAATTTATGTTGAGCATTTTGATTTTTTAAATCGAAAATTAATTAAAGAAATTAGTTGACAAGCTATTATGCTTATGTTATTTTGATAATGTGAGATCAAAAAATAAAAATCAGAAATAAATATCTTTTGATCGAATTTACTTCTATGCTTTTGAGTAAGCTCAAACATTCAAAATTTTTTCTAATATTAATGGGGGTTGTTTTAAGCATCACCTTAATATTGGGAAAAAGCCCTTTACTAAATGCACAGCCTGATCAGGGACAAATTGATAACAGTAATCAACCCAGTGTTCCTGTTCTTGTTGCTTCTCGCTTTGAAATCAAACCAGAAAAGCGTGAGGTTTTTCTCGATGTTGCCACTAAATCTTTAGAATTCAGTCGCTCTGAACCTGGGAATATTAGCTATGGGTTTTATGAAGATCCAAATGTTCGCAATTCTTTCATTTATTTTGAAGAATGGAAAAGCCGAGAAGATTTAGCGCAACATTTGAAACAACCCTACGCAAAAGCAGTGGTTGATAACTTTCCTGACTTCGTAAAAGGAACAGTAGATTTCAAGGTTTACGACATCAAAAGTCTAACTACGAAATTGTAAAAATTGCTAAGGATTTTAGGTTATGTCTCCCAGAGTTAACTATTACCAACATTTAACGGCAGACTATTCCAAACCTGGTTTAGTTTCCAAGGAAATGCAAGCTAAACTGATTGAGTTAGCTGAAAAAATCGTAGCGATGAAAGAGGATATTTTACCCGTCATCAGCGATGATTACACCCTCGAACAAATTGAAAAAGAAAATAAAGAATGGTGGCCGACCCACTGCGAAGCCTTACGCCAAGGACGGGGGGATATTTTAACAGGCGAATACCGAGATGATCTCGTGTATTTCTGTCAAGATGGCCCCTATCGTGGCTTAGAAACAACAAAAAGAACGGGAAAAACATTGGTGGGCTTTAATTGCACAACCGGGTGTTACCATGTGTTGGCCAATTGTCATGTTCTATGGTGAACATACCTACTTTGAATGGAAATGTGTAGATGATGCCACCAACGAAACTATTGCCAAAGGAAACGTCACTTGGGTACGTCGAGGAAATCGAGGAGGTTGTTATCTCAAAACAGAACAATTAACCTTCTATCGTGATGTTTTTGCAGCAGAAGATTTGTTAAAATTAATCAAAACTGCCTAACAATATGACCGATACACCTGAATATAAAAATGCGGTTCTCGATGACAAAAACCTACAAGCTGGGTTAAACAGTATTAATCCCAAATTTGGTGATTTTTGTACTCGTGTAGCTGGGGAAGCTTGGGGTTTACCGTTAATTGATCAAAAAACCAAAGCCTTGATTACCATTGCCGTTGATGTTGTGAATCAAACCCAAAATGGGCCGGGAAGCCCTTTCGGTGCTCACGTTCACATGGCAATGCAGCAAGGAGCAACCCGTGAAGAAATTGAAGAATTGCTGTTGTTTATGTGCGTTTATGGAGGCTTTAATAAAGTCGCGGGTTGTTTTGGCGCCTTGAATGAAATCTTAGGGGAAAGTTAAAGGTAATTTATGACCGAAAGCAAAGGGAAAATTGCGGTTGTTGTTGAAGAACACTTCGATGAAACCGAATATCATCGCTTTAATGAGTTTTTCCCTCAACAGGGTTATGCGGTTGAATATATTTCCAATCTTTGGGATCAACCCAGCTTAACCTTTAATGGGAATGATCACACGGCTGAAGTCACTGTTACGGTTGATTTTAAAGATGTCAAACCGAGTGATTATGTTGGCGTTCTTTTAATTGGCGGTTATGCAATGGATCGGTTACGGTATCAAGTGCAGGTGCAACCTGGACAACCGAACCAATCTCCAGCCGTAGAATTTCTACGGGAAGCCGTGCAAGCAATGGATCAAGATCGGTTAAGAATTGGGACAATCTGCCATAGTTTATGGTTATTTTGTGCCGACCCCAGCTTAATGAAAGGGCGGAAAGTAACCTGCGCTCACAATATTATCTGTGATGTTGAAAACGCAGGCGGAACCGTCGTTTATGAAAACGGGGAAACCGTTGCCAGTTATATCGATGGCAACTTAATTACAGGCAAACACCCAGGTGTTGTTGAGGAATTTATGCAAATTTTTCTCAACAATATTGAAAAAAAAGTCGCCGCTTAATTCCTCAAGGGCGACTCACAACAAATTAGATTATCTATTGGTATTTTAACAATGGAATACACCAGTTTTTCCTTTTCGGACACAATCACCGGATATGTGACCCAATTTGACCGTCAAAACAAGTGTTTTGGCATCAAAACCTCCGATGGTCGGGAATACACGGCTTACCTGACCAACACAACTTGAGGGCAGATTACTCGCAACCTTGAAGAAAGCTATATTAATTCCACAGAAACGGTTGGCAGAATTGTTGCACCCTGGTCAGCACGTTTTTGCTTATGGGGTTTTCTATCCTAAAGAAGGTAGCTTAAAATTTGAAGTCAAATCGATGGTATTTCCAGGGGAAGCCGTTGAAAAATATCGCCATGAAGAACCTGACTGGTGGATTAAACAGGTTCGTTCGATTGCCGATTGTTACTTAAAATGGCAATTTGGATATCCTAAAAATGCGATTGACTATAAAGAATATCGCACCATGTTAAAACTAAGTGGGGAAAAGAAACAGGATAATTACCTGCAAGAAACCGATACGATTTCCCGTTTAGTGTATGGATTTGCCTCAGCCTATTTAATGACTGGAGAAGATCGGTTTTTAGAAGCCGCAGAAAAAGGAACTGAGTATCTGCGGGAACACATGAGATTTTATGATCCCGATGAAAATTTAATTTACTGGTATCACGGGATTAAAGTCAGTGGAAATCGGGAACAAAAATTACTGACTTCTGAATTTGATGATGATTATGATGCTATCCCGGCTTATGAACAAATCTATGCGTTAGCAGGCCCGATTCAAACCTATCGGATTACGGGTGATCCGCGCATTTTAAAAGATGCAGAAATGACCGTTGATTTGTTTGACAAGTTCTATTTGGACAAAGAAAAAGGGGGTTATTTTTCACACCTTGATCCATTAACTCTTGACCCTTGTTCCGAATCTTTAGGACGAAATAAAGGGCGGAAAAATTGGAACTCAGTCGGAGACCATGCCCCTGCTTATTTGGTGAATTTGTATTTGGCAACTCACGATGAAAAGTATGCTACATTTCTCGAATATACCTTTGATACCATTGCCAAATATTTCCCCGATTACAACAATAGCCCCTTTGTTCAAGAAAAATTCCATGAAGATTGGAGCCATGATCAAGCCTGGGGTTGGCAACAGAATCGGGCTGTCGTGGGTCATAACTTAAAAATTGCCTGGAATTTAATGCGGATGTATTCCCTGAATCCTAAGCAAGATTATCTGGAATTAGCGGAAAAAATTGCTCAAATTATGCCCGATGTTGGGAGCGATCGCCAACGGGGAGGATGGTATGATGTCGTAGAACGAACCTTAGCAGAAGGTGAAGAACAACATCGTTTTGTTTGGCATGATCGCAAAGCTTGGTGGCAGCAAGAACAAGCAATTTTAGCCTATATGATTTTACATGGTATTCTCAAGAAAGAAGATTATTTGAAGCACGCTCGTGAGTCGGCTGCCTTTTATAATGCCTTCTTCTTGGATCATGATGACGGTGCAGTTTACTTCAACGTTTTGGCAAATGGTACACCCTTTTTAACCGGAACAGAACGCTTCAAAGGTTCCCATTCCATGTCCGGTTATCACTCAACGGAGTTGTGTTATTTATCGGCGGTTTATACCAATTTACTGATTACAAAACAGCCGATGGATTTCTACTTCAAACCCTATCCCAAATCGTTCAAAGATAATATCTTGTACGTTTCACCCGATATTTTACCTCCGGGTAGTGTTCAAATCGGTTCCTGTGAAATTAATGGTGAACCTTACAGCAATTTTGATGCTGAAAAATTAGCTGTTACCCTTCCTGATACTAACGAACAAGTCAAAGTTAAAGTGCAACTTGTTCCTATGAGCTAAAATTTTGAGCCGTTAGCAATAAGTTATTGAATTCTAGCGAATTGCTAACGGTTGCTGTCCTAACAGTGAACCTGCAACTAGATTTTTAAACCCTCACTCATGAATATTACTGTCCAAAATTTAGATCATGTATTTGTGGCAAAATTAGAGGGGGAAATTGATGCGAAAACAGCCCCCACTATCACAGAACAAGTCTTGCCCTTAATGAAACCAGGGAGCAAAATTTTAATGGATTTAACCCTAGTTTCTTATATGAGTTCTGCGGGGTTACGATCTCTTCTTTCTATTTACCGCCAAAGCACAGCTAAAGACTCACAATTAGTCTTGGTTGGCTTATCAGAAGAACTCAAAGATACGATGTCAATGACCGGATTTCTTGACTTTTTTAAAACGGCTGACACAGTTGATGCCGGAGTAGAAGCTCTGAAATCGAGTTAAACATTGCCTGATCTGTGTTGATTCTATCCACTTCATCAACTCAAGAATTTATGTTATTAGAACGTATTGACATTCATCCCACCCATCGCTATGAAAGCTTTAAATTAAGACGAGGAAAACCCTTTCCCTTTGGGGCAACTTTAGTTCCAGGTGGCGTTAACTTTTCGGTATATTCCAGTTATGCAACTTCCTGTACCCTGGTATTATTTGAAAAACACGCCCCTCAACCGATGGCAGAAATTCCCTTTCCCGATGAATTTCGCATTGGGAATGTTTACAGCATGGTTGTATTCGATTTGGATTATGAAAATATCGAATATGGCTATCGCATGGATGGGCCCAATAATTTTCAGGAAGGTCACTGGTTTAACAAAGAAAAAATCCTTTTAGATCCCTATGCCAAAATTATTGGCGGGCGAGATGTATGGGGGATAGAAACCGGACTGGGATGATATTTATCATCATCGAGCCCGGATCGCATTTGATGATTTTGATTGGGAAAATGATCGCCCCTTAGAAATTGCTCCCGAAGATCAAATTATCTATGAAATGCACGTTCGTAGTTTCACTCGTCATAAATCTTCGGGGGTAAAACATCCGGGTACATTTGCGGGAATGCGGGAAAAGATTTCTTATCTCAAAGAATTGGGTGTCAACGCTGTTGAGTTAATGCCCATCTATGAATTTGATGAGTTTGAAAATTCTCGTAAAAGCCCAATAACAGGGGAAACTCTGTATAATTATTGGGGCTATAGTACTGTTGGATTTTTTGCCCCTAAAGCGGGTTATGCTGCCACTGGAAAGTTAGGAATGCAGGTGGATGAAGTCAAAGCCTTGGTGAAAGAACTGCATAAAAATGGCATTGAAGTCATCTTGGATGTAGTTTTTAACCACACAGCAGAAGGCAATGAACGAGGCCCCTATATTTCCTTCCGAGGGTTAGACAATAAAACCTACTATATGTTGACCCCAGAAGGGTATTATTTCAACTTTAGTGGCTGCGGAAATACCCTCAATTGTAATAACCCAGTGGTGCGAAACATCGTATTAGATTGTTTACGCTATTGGGCGAGTGAATATCATATTGATGGCTTCCGATTTGATTTGGCATCTATTTTAGGACGTGATCCTTGGGGATATCCCTTGGCTAATCCTCCGTTATTAGAAGCTCTTGCCTTTGACCCCATTTTAGCCAAGTGTAAACTGATTGCTGAAGCCTGGGATGCAGGTGGTTTATATCAAGTGGGTTCCTTCCCTGCTTATGGACGTTGGGCAGAATGGAACGGTAAATATCGGGATGCAATTCGCAAGTTTATTAAAGGCGATGGAACTGTTGGCAAAATGGCTCAAGGCTTACAAGGTTCTCCCGATTTGTACGCTCCAGCAGGCCGTGGCCCGGCAACTTCTATTAACTTTATTACTGCCCATGATGGCTTCACTCTTGCCGATTTAGTGTCTTATAACGATAAGCATAATGAAGCGAATGGGGAGAATAATAACGATGGCGCCAATGATAATGATAGTTGGAATTGTGGGGCGGAGGGTTGGACAGACGACCCAGGAATTAATGCTTTAAGATCACGGCAAATCCGAAATGCGATCGCGCTTTTAATGGTGAGTCAAGGCGTTCCAATGATTCTCATGGGAGATGAAATTGGACGATTTCAAAATGGTAATAATAATACTTATTGCCATGACTCCGAATTAAATTGGATGAATTGGGATTTACTAGAAAAAAATTCTGATTTATTCCGATTCTTTAAACACTGCATTAACTTCCGCACAGCCCATCCGGTTTTGAGAAATAAATATCACTTCCAAAATCGAGATTATGTAGGCAGTGGGTATGCTGATATTAGTTGGCATGGAACCCAAGCGTGGAATGCAGATTGGTCGGAGAATTCTCGAACTTTAGCCTTTTTATTGTGTGGAAAACACGCCAAGGCGGGAACCATTGAAGATAACAGTATTTATGTTGCCATGAATATGCACTGGGAAGCTCAATGGTTTGAGTTACCTGGCTTACCTTTGGGTCAACATTGGCACGTTTCTACTAATACAGGATGCCCTTGTCCTGACGATTGTTTTGAACTGGGACAGGAAACCTCAATTAGATCATCAAGCGGGTCTTTTATTAGGGGATCGTTCGGTTGTTATTCTGATTGCAAAATAGGAGAGATTAATCATGGCTTTTGAATCAAGTTTAGAGATTAAAGGTGATGTGGCAATTATCACCATGTCTGGGGAATTAGATGCAGCATCTGCTCCTCAATTAAAAGCAAATGTAGAAAAAGCTGCGGCCACTTCCCCTCAACGTTTAGTTTTAGATATGAAGGGGTTAGAATTTATGGCTAGTGCGGGGTTACGGTTGATTGTTTTTTCTAAGCAAAAAATGGGGGAAAAGGTTGATCTTTATATTGCAGGCGCGCCGGAAATGGTGATCGATACCTTAGAAAAAGCGGGATTTCATCACAGTGTGAGCATCGTGGATGAATACACAGATTAAGGCGTAAAAAAAGGGGTTTCAACGGGGAAGGTAGGGTTTTGATCTGAAATATTGATCTCATCCTAGCCTTTTCTCTCCGGTCAAAATTAATAGGCATTACAATTATTATGAAATCCAAAGTTACATTTTCTAATAGTCTGCGATTTCGACTCATCGTTATTACGTTACTAGCGGTGATTCCTCCGGTATTATTGGGATGGTATATCCTGAAAAAACAAGCCACGAATTACCTATATGAAGATGCCAAACAAGATCTACTTCGAGGCGGAGAATCCTTTGGCAAATATGTCGGAGAGTGGCAAGCCAAACAGTTCCAGACTTTAAAGATTATTAAAAAGCTACCTTTTATTCAAAGTCAAGATCGAGAGTTACAACAACAGGTTTTACAAAATATTAGTTCTCTTTTACCCGCCAGTGGTTTTGATATTGTTAATATTAATGGTCAGGGGATAGCAACGACGGAAAAAGCCGTCGCCAATTATCAGGATAGAAAGTGGTTTCAAGCCATTAAATCTGGCAATGAATATGGGACACAAACCTTAATTGGTCGTGTTAGTAAACGCCCCAGACAGTGTTTTTCCACAGGTCTCAATAATCCAGAGACCCAACAATTAAACTTAGTTATTGCCCTCTGTATTGATTTACAATTAATTGCGGATAACCTGAAAGTAGAAATTCAAAGTGCAGCCCCAGAAAGTCGAGGGTTTGTTGTCAGTAAAGAGGGGATTTTGATTGCGGATTCTAGTGAAGAAAATCATATCCCCCTACAGGAACGAAAAAATTATCCTCCCGTGGCTGCTGCATTGCAAGGGACTATCGGATATTTTCCCTTTACCGATGAAAAGGGAATTCAGATTATTTCCCAGATTGTTCCCATTGGTAATGATTGGATTGCTATTATTGAAAAAGATGAAAAAACAGTCTTCAGAAATGTTACCTTTTTTAATTTGACTTCGACAATTTTGGGGATATTAATTCTGGGATTAATTACGGCTGTAATTTGGTATATTTCAGGTCATATTACCCGTCCAATTTTAGACTTAACCACAGCGGCTAAAAAATTGTCCGATGGGGATTTAGAAACCCGAGTTGAGGTGAATCGGGATGATGAAATTGGGACTTTAGCCAATACGTTTAACAGTATGGCAAAACGGTTAAATGAACTGATTGCAACTGAAGTCTCTGAAGCAATTATCCGCAATGAAATTGAAAAAGGTCGTCAAATTCAACAGGACTTTTTACCCGAATCTATCCCTGAGATTGAAGGGTGGGAAATTGCTTATTTCTTTCGACCGGCTAAGGAAGTATCGGGAGACTTTTATGATGCCTTTACGTTCAGTAATGGGGATCTGGGTTTCGTGGTGGCAGATGTTTGTGATAAGGGGGTAGGAGCCGCCATGTTTATGGGACTTTTCCGCAGTTTTATTCGCTTATTTTCCAATCAAACTGACCTAGAAACTTCAACTCCCGCCCAGGTTGATCCTGCCATTTTATCAAAATCTAACGAGCAAAATCAAGAAACTGATACCTTAGATAAGGATACCATAAACCGTTTGCAATGTATTCCGATTACTAATAATTATATTGGCACAGAACACGGACGAACAGTGATGTTTGCCACGACATTTTTTGGGATTTTGAATCCTAAAACGGGGATAGTTTCCTATATTAATGGGGGGCATGAACCCGTATTTGTTTTAAGTCCTGAAGGAGAAATTAAACATACTTTGAAATCTACTGGGCCAGCCGTGGGCATCATCCCGATGTCAAAGTTTATGATTAAACAAGTTCAACTGGAACCGGGTGATATTTTAATCGGTTATACCGATGGAGTTTTAGATGCTCGAAATCCCGAGAAAAAACTATTTGGAAAAGAACGATTACAAGCTCTCTTACATCAACCGGTGAATTCGGCAGCAGAACTGATGGAGTTCATTAAAATTGATTTATTCAATCACATCTCTACAGCCCCACAATTTGATGATATTACAATGTTAGCTATTCGCTATCAAACCTTATCTAATCATGAATCAGTAGGAGATTAAACAATGGAAAATTTAACCGTATTTGCAAATCTTGACGCTCTGAAACCTCTGGCTGATTATGTTATTCAAGCCTCTGGTATAGCTGGATTGGACAAAAAACAAACCTATAAATTACGTTTAGCAGTAGATGAAATTGCCACAAATATTATTACCTATGGCTATGAACAAGCTGGAAAAACAGGTGATATTATCATTGCTGCTGATATTGATGAAAAAATGCTGAAAATCACCCTGCAAGACACAGCAATTTTCTTTGATCCTACAGAAAAATTAAGTTCTGAAGAACAAACCCTTAATCAACCTTTAGATGATCGAAAAATTGGCGGTTTAGGGATTTATTTAACCATTAGTGGCGTTGATGAATTCCAATATAAAAGAATGGGCGATCGCAACTTCAATATTTTCATTATGTATCGGTAGATATCTAATGATTCATTAGACTTTAACTAATCAAGAGCAAGATTTACCTGTCAATTGTATCCATGTTAAAAACACTAAGACTTCCGAAGCGTCGCTTTTCACAGCTAATTGTAGCACTTGTAATTTCTCTGTTCGCTTTAATATCGACTTGGAGTATTCCACTGACCTTCGCTCAAGATGTTTTACCAAGTGCCATTAACCCTGCAACCTCTGTCATTCGGGTTGGAAATCTAATTTCAGCACCTGTTATTGTTGACGGTTACGAGTTATTTCGAGTGGCAATGGACATTCCTATAACAGTGGATAAAACACAAAAAAATCCCTCTATTCTCCAAAGAGCCAAGCTCATTGAAAATGAGATCCATGGGATTTTAGATAATCAATTGTACGGAGGCCAATTTTCTCAAGGTTTTAATCCTGATACTCTCACCATAACTTTTAAAACAGATAATCAAGGAAATGCCCAGATTTGGGTATCAGATCAGGATCAACTTCAAGAAAGAGTAATTTTCACGGTTACCCCTGAAGATGCAGAATATAATGGCTATTCCGTTAAAATTTGGTCTGATAAATTAACAACTATTGTTAAACAAGCTTTAATCCGAGGTTATGAACACCGCCAACCCGCTTATTTATATAAAGCAAGTTTATGGTCATTGGGTATAATTTTAGTCTCCAGTCTATTAAGTTTTGCGGTTTATTTGCTCCAGAAACGCTTATCCCAAAAAAACCAGAATTTGAATCATAACAAGCAGGAATTAACTTTAGAGCAAAATCGTCTCAATAATAATCTGACTGCTTCTGATAATTCAGCTTCAATTTCTGAGATAACAACCCAACTAGAACACTGGCACCGAAAATACAATACCAATCAATTTCGGAAATTGGTTTTAAAACTCATTCAACTTTTAATTTGGGCATTTACGATTTGGAAAGTTGCTAGATTTTTCCCTCAAACTCGGTTTTTCGCCCATTGGATAAGTCAAGAAACCTTTGTATATGTTAATTATTGTAGTTCTTGTGGGAATAGCAATCCGAATCAGTACCCTTTTGATTGACTATTTCTTAAAATCATTTCAAGAGGAACATCAGAACTTTAATCTCAGTCCCACTGCCTCTCACCGCCGAGAACTCCGCTTTTCTACTTATAGTGTGGTTTTAAAAGGTGTTAGTGAAGCCATCTGGATTGGTCTGGGTTTTATTGTCGCTTTAGACACCCTTGAAATCCCTGTGGCTCCTGTTATTGCGGGTTTGGGAATTATTGGTTTAGCCTTATCCTTTGGTTCTCAAAATTTGATTCGAGATGTCTTAAATGGAATTTTCATTCTCTTTGAAGATCAGTATGCCGTCGGAGATTATATTACGGTTGGTGAAACATCCGGTCATGTAGAACATATGAACTTACGCATTACTCAAATTCGCGGAAAAGAGGGACGTTTAACGACTCTTCCTAACGGGAGTATTAGTATTGTTCACAATCAAACCAAAGACTGGTCAAGAATTGATTTTAAAAAGACTATTACCTATCAAGCCGATATTGATTTTGCCTTGGATGTCATGAAAAAAGTGATTGAAGAAATGGCAAACGAACCCGACTGGCAAAATTCAATTCTCACTCCGGTTGTTTTGACAGGGGTTAGTGATTTAGCAGATGCAGGTGTTGAACTGGAAATGCGAATTAAAACCCGTCCGGGAACACAATGGAAAATTGCTCGTGAATTTCGCCGTCGCTTAAAAGTTGCTTTTGAGCAACAAGGAATTGAATTTGGACGGCATGAACAAGCTGTATTCTTACCGGAAGTTGCTCAGTGGTTAAATCAACAATCTCTTAACAACGAGTAAAAAAGTTATCCCTGGCGTTTGTGTAGCAATCGTACAGAAACTTACGCTATTTCTACGCCATCTTGCACTTTTTTACACGAATCTCGGCTCAATGCCGGATAAGCACGGGTCTAAATTTCAACATCAATGGCTTGAAAAATCTGTTTAATCTCATTCGCAACAGAATAGTTTTGTTGTTGCCCGTAAAGTTCAACGGCTTTCCGATAAGCTGACCACATTTCACGAGGATTTTCAACTTGATCATCTGAGGTTCTAAGATTCAGTAAAACCCAACCTAAATTATGATATGCCTCTGCATAATCAGATTTTAATTGAATGGCTTTTTCTAACAATGAACGGGCTTGTCCCCATTGCCCTTGTTGCCCTAAAACTGTACCGAGACGAAATAAAGTAAACGTATCAGCAGGGAATTTATGAGTAGAAGTTTCATAGGCTTGAATTGCTTTGGATAAATCTTTGATCTGTTCAGAAGCAATTCCTAAATTTTGCACTGCCCAATGGTTGGCTTGTGGGAGTCGAGAAGCTTTTTCAAAACTAGAAACTGCATCAGTCCATAGACCTTGCAAACCTTGTTTCCAACCTTTAAATACCCAAGCAAAAGTACAATCTGGCACTTGAGAAATACACTCTTGCACACATCGTTCTACATCCGTTGCCTGTTGAGTTACAACAGCTTTATCTAAAGCAACAATTAAACAAGGATAAACCCAGCGTTGGAGTTGCTGGCTTTGATTAGATTGTTTAGACTTAAAAATGGCTTGTCTGCCATAACGAATTGCCGGCTTCCATTGCTGTTGATTAACGGCAATCCACGCTTGTAATCCCAATGAAAAGGAAGATTCAGTATCAAGTTGAATCGCTTGATTAATTGCTATTTCTGCTTGTTGCCAATGGTTAGATTTTCCTAATGCCCAGGCTAAATTAGCTTGTATCCAAGCCTCATGAGGGGAAAGATTTGTGGCTTGCTGCAATTGTCTAACCGCTTCTGACCAATTTGATTTCCGACAATTAATCAAACCTAGCACTCCATAGCCCCTACCATCATTCGGTTTCAGTTGAATCGCTTTCTGTGCAGCCACTTCTGTCTGAGAGTCATTGAGGTGAATCAAAACCAGTGACAATTCGACGGCAGCATCACCATTATTAGGCTCATTAGTTAAACATTTTTCGTAAGATTCAACTGCTTCTGCTAATTTTCCTTGATTAACTAAATCCTGCGATCGCTTGTGCAGGGGCGAGACAAACTTACCGTTGAGCGCATCAATGAGTTCATCAGCCGTTTGAAATCTCTCCTCTACCTTCATTCTCATTCCCGTTAAAATCACTTGTTCAATTAAAGGGCTGAGATTGGGGCGTAATTGCCGAGGGGTAGTGAGGGTTTCTGACGATACTCTGTCAGTAGCTGCGGCTGGTAATTCTCCAGTTAATAACTCATACATTGAAGCACACAAGGCATAAAAATCTGTGGCAGGATAGCGTTTGCCTTTTGCTGAATACTGTTCAAGAGGAGCATATCCAGCCGTTAACACCTGCGTCATATTAGTGCTTTGATTAGCAATAAACTCTCTACTCGCACCGAAATCAATCAAAACTGCTCTATTTTGATTGTCGATGATAATATTTTCTGGTTTTATGTCCCTATGTAAAAGATTATTAGAGTGAACTATTTTCAAGGCTTCTGCTATTTCAATTATATAGCGTTTTACTCGTTCTTCTAATAAAGTTTTTTCTTCTTTCCATACCTGGTATAATGACTTACCCGAAATAAATTCCATAATTATATAAGCAGTATTATTCTCTTCAAACCAGTCATAAACCTTAGCAATATTACGGTGAACGCACCTCGATAAATAATTAGCTTCAAGCTGAAATTTAGAGAGTTGTTGCTGTTTTGTCTGAGGAGTAATAGAATTCGGCCAAGTAATAGTTGTTCCTTGTCTGATCGCTTTTTCCGGCCAAAGTTCTTTAATGGCAACCCCTAATGAGTTTGTCGAATCAGTACCTTTATAAGTAATCCCAAATCCGCCTTCTCCCAAAGTTTTTTCAATCTTGTAGCGCCCTTGTTTGAGTAATGCGCCAGCAGGCAAATGATAGGAAGATGAACTGCTGCTGCCAGCAGGAGTGAGGGAAAAGCCGCAGACAGTGCAAAACGACGCATTATCGGCATTTTCTGTCATGCAAGCGGGACAAGTAATAGACATTTTAGTTACCTCAGTTCAAATTTTATTAGTTCTCAAATCGAAATCGAACTTTGCCAAAGGCAATCTCATCCCCTGAATTTAAAATCTCAGGGGCAGTAATTCTTTTACTAAATCGTTGCTCTCCAGTCCGTTTGATGAAGGTTTCCATTAGTCGAGCCTAAATCTATGACGTTCCACTCTCCTGCCTCTTGATAAATTCCTGCGTGTTTACCAGATACCGTATTAGCACCAGAAAAACAAGATAAATTAATATCTACTGATTCCGGTTCATCTAGTCCAATTCTTCCGACAATTAACCGGTTTTTATCTAATAAAAATTCACCACGAGAACTAAGATAGGGAACAGGAATCAGTTTAGGTATAACACTGCTTCCTCTCAAAAGGTTAATGATTTCCGTGGCTGTTTGCCAACGTTCCTCTACCCGCATTTTCATGCCAGTAACAATAACCTGATCTAATACAGGATCGATACCGGATATCAATTGTCCGGGTGGAGCGAGGCTGTCTGATTGAATTCTCTCCGTTGCTTCTGGGGGAAGTTGACCTGTTAGCAATTCATACATGGAAGCGCACAACGCATAAATATCTGTAGCCGGCCATCGCTTGCTTTTATAACTGTATTGTTCGAGGGGTGCGTATCCCCGCGTCAGTGTGACGCTCATTTGTCTAGTTTGCCCTGCAATGAACTCTTTTGTTGCGCCAAAATCAATCAGAATTGCTTTGTCTTGTCGATCAATCAGGATATTTTCTGGTTTTATATCTCGATGTAGTAAGTTAGCCTCGTGAATGATTTTGAGGGCTTCTGCTAGTTGCATTAAGTAACGTTTGACTCGTTGTACAGGCAGTGGCCCCTCTTCTTCAAGGATTTTAGAAAGGGGTTTGCCTGTAATGAAATCCATCACGACATACGCAGTGCTGTTTTCTTCAAAAAAATCATAAACTCTGACAATGTTTGGGTGTTGGCACTGAGATAAATATTGAGCTTCTGTTGCTACTTTCTTCAGTTGCCAGTCTTTAACTTTCGGGGTAACAGTGTGGGGCCAAACTACTGTAGTTCCCTGCCGACTCGCTTTTTCTGGCCAGTTTTCTTTAATGGCGACAGTTCGAGAATTTACTAAGTCAATTCCCCTGTAAGTAATGCCAAACCCACCTTCGCCAATGAAGGTTTCAATTTTATACTTTCCTTGCTGAAGGGAACTGCCCGGAGATAAGTAATAGGCTGATATTTGCGAGAAAAAAGAAGCACCGCAACTCATACAAGCTAGGGCATTTTGAGGATTTTCTGTAGCACAATAAGGACAGGTGATTGACATAGCTAACATCTACTCCTATTGATTTAGTAACGGTTATCTGAATGGCAGCTAAGTTCTAATGCTAGAAGTGTCGCGTTGTCAGATGCTCCTCGTTGAAGGACGCAATTAATTACTTCATCAACTGCTGTTTGCAAAGTTTGGTGATGGGTAAAAATTTTAGCTATTTCTTCGTTGGATACTAGATCCCATACGCCGTCGGAACATAGTAACAAGATGTCACTATTTTCTAGGGGTAAGGATAGGTTTTGACCCGAACGGCTTAACTGTTGAACGTAGCCATCGCTTAACCTGCGTTTTGAACCGATCGATTTGGTGAGGACATTGCGATCTGGGTGATCTAAGCTTTCTTCCTGGGTGATTTGACCACTGGCAACGAGCATAGCTACCAGTGAATGATCTTCGCTTAATTGGCTTATTTCTCCTTGTCTGAGAAGATATATTCGGCTATCTCCAACGTGCGCGATCGCTAAATCTCGCCCAACTGCTAAAATAATACTTAATGTTGTTCCACCATCACGCACATTAGTAGCTACAGATTCATTGGCTTTCTGCACTAATGAGACGAGCCATTCCGATTTTTTTTCTATACTATTAAATTCATTAGGGATAGGTTCTTCAAGGACTGTTTGAACCGCTAATTTACTAGCAACTTCACCTTGAGACATTCCGCCCATGCCGTCAGCAACGACTCCTAATATCAGAGTTTCTGAATTGCTTAACTGCAATTGCCGGATGCCATAGCTGTCTTCATTTTGTAAGCGGCTGGTTGACAAGCCGGTAGTTGATTGGCTCGCGACATTCCAGTGAATTTTAGTAGCCTGTAAAGATTGACGGGTTTCTACTAATAGGCTTAATAGTTGAGATAGTGAAAAGCGTTCTTCGGGCAAGGGAGAGAGTGAAATTTTTAGGAGTTGGTAAATCAGGGGGATGGGGTTAATTTTAATGTCGATTTGGTTGTCGGAGGAAAGGGGTTGTTTGTGAATGGCATGATACAATAAAGCTCCTACTGTATAGCTGCTCATTGCTTCTTGGATGGGATGGCTATATGCGAGTTCAGGAGCGCAGTAGTTTTCTAACAAGCCGGATTGTAGTTTTTCATTGAGTGGATAAGCTCCTGTTAAGTCAAAAAATTTGAGGGGAATTCCTATTTCAATAAATTCGGGAAGGATTTGGACAAAGCACCACCCCTGCTGATGAATATGGCGAAAGAATTGACAAACTTGACTGGTTATGGATAATGAGGATTCTAAGGAGTTATCTTGTTCTAGCCAAGCCTGTAAGGTGGTTTTTTCTTCAGGGAGATAGGTTAGTACAAGTAGTTTGCGATCGCTCCCATCTCCATACATTTCTACTTCTGGGTAGCATTCTTCCTCTAAATATTCTGATTCTGCATTAGTTTGATCAGTAGTATTCTCCAAGGAGTTAAGCACTCCAACCAAAGAAACCGGGTTATTTAGGGAATCTGCGGGCTGCAACGAAGTATTTGGGTGAAAAAACACGGTTTCTGGGTCGTTAGTAACTATCTCCCCTAAATATTCTGATTGGGGATGACTTTCATTAGTAGTATCTTCGGCTACACTCGCTGATTCTTTGTTATTTTGTTCTGCTTGATTGGAGGTTGGCTCTGCTAAATTGGCGAAGGATTCTATCTGGTCAAAATCCATTTTTAGCTCCGGCTTTTCTGGTTCTGGTTGCTGATAGGATAGAGCTGATCGCAAATCTATCTTTACGGAATCTTCGATAGTTTGAGCGAGTAGTTCGCTAATCATTTTATAGCCAATTAAAAGCTTTCGCACATCGAGTTCTCGCTTTAATCCGCCTTCTGTAGAACCGACGCGCAATAAGCCGAGTTTTTGGGATTCGGTACTGCCATGATCATCTGTTTCAATATTTACTTTGAAGTAGTGAATCCCTGCTGTTATTTGACCCAAATATGATAAAATTTCTAATTGAAAGTTATCTATTGAGAACCGAGATTTTTCTTGAATTACTAAAGCATTCGTCATAGGAATCTGAGGTAATAAAGTTGTAGATTCAAATAAGCCGATATGAGCGGGTTTAGAGTCAATTGCCCCAGGGGGTTAAACCCGGGGCTGGAGGTTAATTAAGGAGTTTGAAAGAGGAAGCGAATTTTCGCGATCGCAATCTCATCTCCATTATTTAAAATCTCAGGCATGGTAATCCGGGCTGCGAATTTAGACTGACCGACCTGTTTAATGAAAACACCATTAGTTGAGCCAAGATCCTTAATTTTCCACGCGCCTCCTTCTTGATAAATTTCTGCATGGTTGCGGGAAATAGTTTCGTCTCCAGAAAAACCTTCTAAATCAATATCTACAGGCCCCATATCGGGGTCAAACTTACCGATAATTGCATTGCTTCCATCAAGAGGAAATTCGCTAGTTGGCGAACTAGGTTGTTTGGAAATGAGCCTTGCCGTTGCAGCCGAAGGTATCGAAGTAGGGGCAGTTGGGAAAGAAGGAAATGTGGGTGGCGCAGGAGGTGTAAAAGTCCCGTTAGTTGGAGCAGGGGCGGGTAAAATTGGCTCTGGGGACTGAACTATAGTGGGGGCTACGGATACAGAGGCACCTCCGAGTTCATACCCACAAGCATCGCAAAATTCTGCATCACTTGGGTTTTCATAGCTACAGGCGGGGCAATTAATAGTCATAGTTTTAGCTCCTTTAGTTATAAATGTGAGGTTGGAAAAATTGTGGTTCTAGGTTCCTGAAATCTTCCGAATTTGTTCTTCAGAAAGATCATCATTGATATCTCCGCCCATTTTGACGGTTTTTCCTTTGGAACCCATTTTGACGGTTTTGCGAGTTCCGTCGGAAATTTTGCGGGTTTTTCGCAATTCGTCTTGAGCTTGATTGAGAGATTCAGTCATCGCGTCATTGCCAATTCTTACTGTCATTCGGCGGGCAGTTTCTAACAGTTCTTCTGCCCTCTGGGGATTATTTTCAGCAATGCGTGTAGCTTCGCCAACGAGTTGGGAAATATTGCACTGTTGTACATAACCCATGACCTCTTGATCTACTTGGGCTGCTACTTGGCCGGCAACAAATTGTACGAGTAGATTTGCCGGGGGTTTCTTCACCGCGATGGTTTTTTCCGGGTACATCGTAGGTTAAGCCTAATTGGGCAATTCGGACGCGGGATGCAGCACGACTTTCTATGCTGAATTCTAAGATGAAAACAGTTTCGTCGTTGGCGACAGCATTGCCAATAGGATAAGGTTCTTGAGTTAGGGAAAATTCAGCTTGAGAAGGATAGGCGCGGACAATGCGAGTCAGTTTTACACCTTGAACTGTTTTGACGGTTAAGGCTAAGTTGGTGATGACTTCTTGCTGCGCTTGGCTGAATTCCTGAATGATTATATCGGGAAGTTTGCTAATAGAAACTGCTGCACCGCTTTGGTTTTCTTGTGCAACGATGTGAAGCGGAATTCCGCCAGTTGTATCGCTAAGATGGGTGAGTAAGTTTTCGTTAAATTCTCCAACTCCTAATGCGGTAATGGGGGTGTTATTGGCGGCAAATTCGCTGGCGATCACCCTGCATAAATCTTCATCAAAGGTTTGGCCGTCAGTAAATAGCAAGGTGCGCCGGATAGTCATGTTTTGCCCTGAGAGCAAGTTTAATGCCTGACGCAAACCCAATCCCATGCGAGTACCGCCGGAAAACTCACGGAGTCGATCAATCGCGTTTTCTAATTGACTGGTTTGGGTGGCTGGAGTGAGTCCGATCAGGGTAGAAGCGGAGTCGTCAAACTGGACGATAGAAATGCGATCACTCGCGCCAAGTTTGCCAGAGTAAATCAGTTTGTTTAGGGACTCAATCACAATATCTATCTTGGTTTGCCCTCCGGTGACACTCATATACTCTTGACCATCCACCATAAAAATATTACCAGTAGGTACGACTTCACCGACTACAACTTCACGCATGGAACCGCTGGTATCAATTAGAAAAACAAAGGTTGTTGGCGGGCGCGTATTTGCTACTTCTTTTTTCGGCCGAAGCTTCAACATTACAAACAGTTTTTGTTCTGAAGAATCAGCAGGTAAAAACTCACGGTGAGGGGTAATTGAAACATTTAACATAATGACAGTAAGCTCCTAATTTTGATAGTGAAATGGTCTTTAGATCAGAACCTCAAAGGAGGTAAACACCCAATTGCAGGTTCAATGCTAGATAAATCTGGGGCAATTAAAGGTGGTATTTGTTGGTATCCTGATTCCTGCAATTGATTAAATTGTTCAGCAATCATTAAAGGTAACTCAAGGGTTAAGATTGTTTCTCGATAGCCTTCTTGAATATCTTCTATCCAAGATTTAATCATCTGATTAAGATGATTGTCGCTAATCTTACAAGCGCTTTCTTTTTGCAGATGGTTTCGCATTTGATCACGAACCTCTGGGGTAAAAACTAAGTTGGGATTATTTTCTTGGGCGGTTGTTAAATCCAGAGTGTAGCCAAACCCCTCCTGTTGGGCAGGATTTAATTTAAGATTGAACAGATACTTAACCATACTGAATTTTAATGAATAGCCTTAAATTGAGATCGATTTTCAACAGTCATACTCCTTATTTTTTAGTTAAATTACTGTTAGCAGTTCTAACTTCTAAGGTGACATCTCCGAGTTTTCGTTTATGTCCATTTGAAAGTTCATGTCTAAGAATTTTCATTCCTTTATCTTTCATTGTTTCGTCAAACTCCATAATAATTTTTTCTTCTTCTGTGTAAATTTTGGTAGTTATTGGGGGATATCCTTGACTTTTTCTTAGGTAAACATGAGCATCTTCTGAACTTCCTATTAATTTTCAATCATGCGGTCATAAACCCTCTTTGAAATTTCAGGAAAAATCTTCCAATCATCCCCAAAGCTAGGATTGTCAGCTAAGATGACTAAAATATAACGAGTTTTTCGATCAGGACTTTCGATAATAGCTGCATCTTGGCGACTTTCAAATGTCCATCCAACTTTTGAAAAAACGTAACTATCTTGAGGCAAAGATTCAGCAAAGAAACCCGCGATAGAATTATATTCCTTTTGTTTCCAAACTTGCGGATTTAAGTCTCGTTTTAACAAATCTTTAATTTTTAAACTGTATTCTTTAGAAATAGCTTGGTTACTATCAATTTCATAAAGAAGTCGAGCGATATCATAACTGGTTAAATTATTTCTAATCGGTAACGTTCCTTTTCCACGAATTTGTAAATCTCTACCTTTGTCTGGTCTGTCTAAATTTAGATAAGGAATGGGAAAGTTTTTCTGGCTAACATTAAGATTCCTATAACCAGCATTCTCAAAAAATTCATTAACCGATAGTCGCTTATCCATCCAAATCTTGAGTTCTTCTGAATTCAATTCTCCGCCAGATTCTGTTCCTGTAATTGCATCGACAACACGACTAGCAGGTTTCATTATCAGAATCTTGAATTATTTTATAAATATCTTGCTCTGAAATTGTTTTCTCTGGAAGAATACCAGCATCGTATTGTCCATATAAAGCAACTAACCAAAATAACTTAGAAACACTAGCCGGAAAAATAGGTTGCTTGTCAGAATATGAAGCATAATCACAACAGTTATTCGGATAACTTAAGTTAACTAAGCTAATGGATAAGTTATGAGTTGATAAACCTTTAGCTTGTATCAAGGCTAAAATCTCATCAACAATTTGTTGCAATTTCTGATCAGTTTTAAATGGAGGAGGGCTTTTAAGGTTATAACTTAATTTTGAAAAATTAGAAGATGCAACAGATGTAGAAGGTAGAATAGGTGGCGATAACACACTATTGATTTCTCTCTGATCTTGTAACTCAATTGTAAATGTTTGATCCTGTTTTGACTTAGGATGACTAATCACTAGGATGTAACTTCCTGTTTGAGACAATTCTTGCTCCAGAAAACCCTGTAATCTGAGTGGACGATTGTTCGGCTGGATTAGTGTCGATTGAATACTGGTATTTAGGACTAATTTTTGACCCACATCAGCATTAAAACCATAGCAACTGGCAGATTGAATTGGGATTGTTTGAGATTGGTTGGGCATAAGATTTAAGTCTTGGGGTGTTTTACATTGGCTATTTCTATTACCAGAATTTTGAATCCAAAAACAGAGTCCGATAATACTCAAGATTACAGTAGGAACTGAACAAAGAAATAAGTAAAACCTCAGCTTTTTAGGATAATGGATTTTACGTCGAGGTATTTTTAATGGCATTATTCTGCTTTTTTATAGTCGTAAATTTTCCAATTTCCATTTTCTTCCGAGAAGAAATAAGTATAATTCCCCGTTGATGAACCTGATCTGTTATAATCAATCCCATTAGAGCCATAAAGCGTTCGATCTTCATATACACGAACAGTGAGAGATGGTTGACTTCCTGAATCAGAAAAAGAGATAACTTCAGTAACGCGAGCATCTTTGTAATCGTAACGAGAATTATTTTTTTCTAACCAATTAATTGAACCATTTGGTTTAGTAATATCTTTATAAAGTTGCCCTGTCGTGTATTGATTAACTAATTGCCGATTAAAGGGAGGGGCAAAGATTTTAGATTTAGAAACCTAACCAATTTCCAACTAATTGAGCAGCTTGATTCTGACTTAATCCACTACTACTAGAACTTGATGAAACAGAAGGTTCAGGAACACTGGTCGGAGATGAAGTTGGGTTAACAGGAGAAGGATTAGAGGCAGCTTGCAAGCCTCCTAAACTCATTGCCAAGTTAAATGTTGTAGCGCCTTTGAGTGCAGCAACTTGAATGGTGTATTTTCCATTTTTAGGTAAGTCAATTCCTTCTACAGGCGTTAAATCTTGTGTAAAAATCCAAATACAAATATCATCTTTAGTTTGGTAATTCAGTTTTTGTCCAGCTTCAGCCTCAAAGGTATATCCAACGGTTTTACCAGCTTTGATTTGGCCGGATTCTTGGGTTGTCCCAGAAGTTGTTAAGGTAATCGGTTTGACATCTTTTTCCTCTAAAGTAACCGGAGGTTTTTCAGGGCAACTACCGGAAAAAGAGTCAGGAGTTTGAGAAATAGAAGGACTATTACATCCAACGATTGCAAGTAATAAAACTGAGATGGAAAGCTTTTTCATGGGTTTAAAACACCAAATAGAATACAATTAAATGGTTATCCAAAAAATTACTTAAGTTCTAATAAAGTAGATTCGCCGACTATAGCTCCATTAATTTCTGTTCTTACAAATTTTGCGAAAGCTCTAGCTTGTTGTAAATCTGTAAAGGAAGCAACTTGAATCCAAGCGATGTTAGTTTCTTTATTGGTTCTTTTTAAAGCATCTGTGCAGAATAAAGCACGAACTTTACTAAGATTTGCTTCAGTATAGGGAATTTTAACGGGATAAAATCGAACTGGATAGGCATTCGGATCATTGGGTCGAGAATCACCACAGGAAACTTGAGGGAAGTTTGAGTGAGAGAAAGAATAAGAGGAAGGAATTGGAGTTGACTCAACAGGTACAGGTTCAGAGAAAGAATAAGAGGAAGGAATTCGAGTTGACTGAACAGGTACAGGTGGCGGAAACAGGTACGGGTTGAGGAGGTGGAACAGAAGCAGAAGCCGCCTTAACATCTAAACCTATTTCTATATCAAAGGTTTTGGAACCTTGAAGCGTAGTAATTTGTGCGGTATATTTACCATCTTGAGGCAAGGTTGTACTGGTAATTACTTCATTATCTGGGCGATAAATCCACATACAAATTCCTTCCGTTGTTAGATAACTAAGTTGTTGATTTTTTTTCCCGATAAAGCTATAGCCTACGGCTCGACCTGTTTGAACTATTCCCGATTCTTTTACCTGCTGACCATCAATTGAAATGGTTTTCACATTTTCAGAAATTAATGTTTCCTTCGGTCTTTGAGGACATTCTTTCATAGTAGTTTGTGCCTGAATTTGGTTAAAGAGTTGAGAATCACAACCCGATAGAATTAAAGCAAATAAATAGAGTAATATTTTTTTCATGAATTTCTCCTAACCTTCAAAGGCTTCTCGTTTTAAATGTTCGGCCCATAACCAAAATGGAACTACGCCACCTCCAATTAAAACAATGAAAATTACCAGTAACATGATCAGGCGAGTAGGTAAGGGAAGCGATCGCCCAAATGCAGTGATAGTATAACCTTTAGGTTTGGATTCTACAGATTGAACCATAACTTTTACATCATGTTTTGAACCTCGTTCTGGATTGGGTTCACTGTAGGTAATTTGATATTCTCCTAACAGAGCATTTAAAAATAAATTCAGTTTTTCTGCAACTGTTTGAGCATCGGCAGAAAATTCCGAAATCCCCCCAGTAAGTTGAGCAATTTCTGCTAAACGGGCTTGATCAACAAATTCTGCTTCTGGAACTTTCCCTTTTCCTTTTAATTTTCCCTTTCCTTTTTCTTTTTCTTTTTCAATATCTCTACGGGTTGCAGCCCGTCCTAAACCATATTTTTGACCCAGTTGTTCTGGTGTTAAACCATAACCCAAAGTATGAACAATAATCTGCTCATTTCGCTTTAATAAAGCTCTGAGATTTTCAAAGTCTTGTTCTTCATTGGGTTTGTTATGATAGCCGTCGGATAAGAGAATAATGGATAGTCTAGGTTGAGGTTGATTAGGATCTTCAGGAATTGCAAAACGCGGATCGGCATCATTGGCTAAAAATCGAATTGCACGACTCAACGGTTTCATAAATATTTGTCGAGGCGCAAGGTGTTTCACTGGCTAAAAAATCCAGGTAGTTACTGAGTTTAAAATCTCCGGCTGGAAAAAACTTATCTAGGTTTTTTTCTCTGACTGGATAACCTTTTGCACAAGCAGCGCCAGGATCGCCAAAGGGAACAATAGAAACTTGTGGTTTGGGGCAGACTTGATTTTTAGGACAGCGTTCTGCTAGGGCATTTGTAAATTCTCTAACCGCATTAATGGCTCCGTCAATTCGAGTTGTTCCTCGACTATCTTGTTGGTTCATACTGCCGCTATAGTCCAACAAAACAATAATCCAAGCCGGAGGCGGAATCGTCTCTTCGGGGCTTTTCCAATCTTTCCCGCGAAATTCTATGGGTCGATCATTAACAGTGAGTTTAAAATCTGTATCTTGCAGAAAAACTTCCGGTTTGTCATTGGCATCTTTAACCTTAATCCGAACTGTAACCCGATCCTCATTAACAAGTGGGTTATCAATGATTTCAACGGATTTAACCTGGGCTAAACTGGGACTACTAAAGTAACCTGCTAGTAGAATAGATACACTAAGCCTGCGTATCCAGAAACCGATTGTAGTAGACAAATCGATAGATTTTTTCATCATCAAAAGGGTTCTGGTCTAGTGGATAAAAAGTCAGCAAATAGTTATGCCGTAAATGAATTTTACGACGCGATCCTAAGCGATCGCCATTTACTTCGATGGTTCGATAAAACCTGGGGTTAGGAAACTAAAATCGCTTCACGGGTTTTAATTTCTAACTCGGCTGCGTGCTTAGGTAAACCAGGGATACGAATATTGGCTTTTTCAGATGATCCGATTCTAATTTTACCCTTAGTAGGTAATTGAATGGATAACCCTTCTTCAATTTCATCGGCTTCGCTATCGCTGACAAATTTAAGTTGGGAAGTATCAATCCTAGGATTGAATTTACTGTTGGTCTTTGCTTTGGGATCAAAATCTTCATATTTTTGCCCGGTGTATTCAAATCCGGCTCCGGCTCTCAGGGCTGCCATGTAGCTTGGAGAAGTGGAAATACTAAATACAAAACCAAGCAACATTCCCAAAATAGAAAACCCAACAGGATCTTCAATGCCTTTAAAAGCGGGGGGAAAAGCGCCAATTTGTCGCAAAATTTCAAAAATTAGTGCTGCGGATAAACTGGCAATGATACTACCCGTTAAACTGGTTAATAACCGTTTTCGGTAGCGTTTGCGATCGCCTGCTTCTATGCTATGCCATCGCCAAGTGATGCCCTCAGCTAGACCAATAGAACTGCCAATTAGCAACCAAGAAACGATTCTCAAAATTCGAGTATCAAAGCGAATTTGAGGCAATAGAACGATTTGAGAAATTCCGCCCGTAACTAAACCAGACAAGATTCCGAATCCCATGGCAATCATAACAGGAATTACAGCAATTTGCAAGATTAATTTCGGTCGAGTGGGACTACTAATTAAAACTTCTGTTAAGACCATTCCAATCGCCAAAGAGGAGGCAATGCAAGGAAATAACACAACTTCAGGAAACTGTTTTAGGATACCCAAATCGGTTAAAAAGATTTGACCGATATTCCAGCCAATTAAGGCGGAGGTAATTCCAGCTAGGATGTAAAAGTAAACTCTCATTTGACTTATGTTTTTTAGTTATTTTGCTGGATTATTTTTGAATTTTTCCTCTATTTTATTTGCAGTTTTACCTCCTTTTTCAATAATTCCATCGGGTTTGTCAAATCCTTTTATGGCTTGTTGATAATTATATATAGCTATAACCAAATCTTGCTTTGTTTTATCGTCAAGATTTGTTATAGAATCAGAATTTGTATTTTTTAAACCTAGAATCTGCATAATTTTCTGTTCATATTGCTCATTGACATTTCCATCAGCATTTTTAATAAGGTCTTCAATTGCTACTTGTGTCTCATTATCGAATTCCTCGACTGCCTTATTTAAAATTTTTTTATCTATCTTAGGTTCAGTAGTTGGAGTGGCAGAGGAAGTAGGTGAACTATTTGTTTCACCTGTTAGATTACTATACTCAGACTTAAAAGCAGTTACTCGACCAATCGCTAATCCTCCACTAAAAGTCACTAACAAAATAGCTAAGGCAACTCCAACTCGCATATAACTTCCTCTAATTTCAAAATCTTTTAGTAAAAGTAAAAACAAGAGGTCAAGAAAAGTTACTTTTCTCTCTACCTGAACCCCATAAACATTAGAATGCCATCCATCTCTGCTTGCCAATTGAGAAAACATTCGTTTAGAAACTTTCCCTCTACCATAAGCAATATGAGAAAAAAATGCCGCTAATTTTGGTTGATCTTCTAACTTTTCAAATAAGTCAGCTAACGGTTTATAGTATTCTAGTTTAGGGACAGATGAATTTTTCCAGAAATTACTTATCTCTCCTAAAATTTTATACCATTCATCATGACTGGTCAATTTAAAAGTTAAATTTTTTTCCACACTAGCAAATTTTTGCATTAATTTTAAATCATGATCTAAATAATCAGGAATAAAAACCTTGGAGTAAGACCAACTCCAAAGTCCATCTGGTAGTCGTAATAACCGGACAGCAACTTCCACTTGTTCAGGATTTTCAAGTAAACTAGGAATTAGCCTTGTTACCCCCTCAACTAGATTGTTAATTAAAATTAAGTTTGGAGTGTGCTTAGAAAGTTGAGTGAGAGCCTTTCCAATTTCAATTTGAAAATTCTCAGAAGTTTGATAATGATCATCCTGTTTACCCCGCTTAGACATCCAGAATAGATAGTTTCGGTAACATCTCTGGAATTAAAATGGCTTGCAGGGTTAAAAGTCGAACCATTTGAGGGCTATATATTCCTAGCGATCTCGCATGATCCGCTCCTTGACTATCAAACAAAGATTTCCAGTAATCCTTAGTAACTTGGGGATCATTCAAGGCACTTTCTAAGATGAGAATTTGATCAAGCTTGACCTGTTCTCGACTACTTAACCCTTTAATTGCAGACTTAATCGGTAATTTCATTTGCTTTAAGGTGAAAGTCATTCCAGCTAGGATGTCAGGGTAAGTTCTCATTTTACGGCGAATTTTGAGTTTTCTATATTCATTTGTTTAATTTTTCTTGTATTTTCTTCGCAGTGTCACGTTCTGTATCAATAATTCCATCAGCTTTTAAGGGTTTGCCATTGAAGCTATTGTTTTTTTGATAATTATATATAGCTTCAACCCACTTTGTTTTAAGTTTAGTATCTTTTATGGAATCATAAGTTAAAGGTGTTAAACCTAGAATCTGCATAATTTGCTGTTTAGCTAAGTTATTGCCGCTGTCCTCAGCCTTTTTAATAATGTCTTCAATTGCTACTTTTGTCCTCTGATCGAATTCCGTGACTGCATTAGCCTCATCAAAATCTGCTGGAGGTTTATTAGATTGAGTAGCTGAAGGGGTAGGGGACTTAGGTGAATTTCCTTGAATAGTTTTTTGATCTGATCCATCACTAGGCTTAGAAGTAGTTGAAGGTTGAGGAGTTTCTGGTTGTTTATCAGCCGTTACTCTACCAATTGCTAACCCTCCACTAAAAGTCACTAATAAAATAGCTAAAGCAACTCCAACGCGCATATCAATTCCTCCAATTTCAAATTTTTTTAGTAAAAGTAAAAACAAGAGTTCAAGAAAAGTAACTTTTCCCTCTACGTTAACCCCATAAACATCACAATACCATCCATCTCTGTTTGCTAGTTTAGAAAAGATCTGTTTAGGAACTTCCCCTTTACCATAAGCAATATGAGAAAATAAAGCTGCTAATTTTGGCGGTTTTTCTAACTTTTCAAATAAGTCAGCTAACGGTTTATAGTCTTCTAGTTTAGGTGGAGCATCCTTTTTCCAAAAATAACTTATCTTTTCTAAAATTTGATTCCATTCATCATGACTGGTCAATTTATAAGTTGCTTTTTTGTCGCCCCTAGCAAAGTTTGGCATAGAGATCAAATAATGCTCTAAATTCGGAATAAAAAACTTGGAGTAAGACCAACTCCAAAGCCCATTCGGTAGCTTTAATAACCAGACAGCAACCTCGACTTGTTCAGGATGTTTAAGTAAGCTAGGAATTAGCCTTGTTACCCCCTCAACTAGATTGTTAATTAAAATTAAGTTTGGAGTGTGCTTATAAAGTTGAGTGAGAGCCTTTCCAATTTCAATTTGAAAATTCTCAGAAGTTTGATAACGATCATCCTGTTTACCCTGCTTAGACATCCAGAATAGATAGTTTCGGTAACATCTCTGGAATTAAAATCGCTTGTAGGGTCAAAAGCCTCACCATTTGAGGGCTATATATTCCTAGCGTTCGCCCTTGAGTCGCCCCTTCACTATTAAACAAAGATTCCCAGTAATCCTTAGTAACTTGAGGATTATTTAAAGCCTGTTCTAAGATGTGAATTTGCTCAGGTTTGACCTGTTCTCGACTACTCAACCCTTTAATTGCAGACTTAATCGACTGTTCCCCAGAAATATTAACCGTATATTGGGGTGTAATAGCAGTGATTCTTCGCAACAGTTGTTCAGCTTTTTCACTGGCAGGTTGAATCACTTGAAACCGTGTTGGCTGTTCCAATGCCTCCACTTTAAATGCCCAAGAAATCAGTTGATTTTCTGCGATTTGACCTGCCATTTCATTTAAAATTAGAAGCGTGCAACGTTCCTGCCAAGGAATAATAATCGGTGTGGGATTATCAAGTAACAATTTAAACTCATCCCGTAAAGGGATAGGGTCTGAACCTGTAATAGTATAAACAGTTTTACTGCCAATCTTTTTAACATCATCGGGATTAAAAACCGGAAAGGGGCGTTGATTAATAATCCAAGCTAAAATATTACCCAGATTGCCAATTCCTTCACACAAAAAATAACGATACATCGAAGCACTCCGTCCCCGATCATCTCGACCTTTTGTAACAACAGCAATCACTGACCATTCCTCACCATTGTCCGATATTTCACGGCCAATAACCGCAGGTTCATCACTAGAAGCACCCTCTGCAACAGCAAATTCTCGGTTCCTGATCGCTCTTTGAACCGCCCCAGGAATTTGATCAAGGGTACTATTCATATATTCCCCTGTAAACCCCAGCGAAACCCAACCCGTGCCGACCCCTTTAAATTCAATTCCGGTGCTAAATTCGTAAATTTCGATTTCTGATGGACTCATAATATTAATCCTTATCTAAGTCTTTGTGACGCTCGCCTGTGCAGAGCCAATAAATGGGAGCAACTAAACCGAAAGGTCGCCACCGTTTAGGAGTTTTAATAATAGAAGTTGTGCCATCGCGATCGCGATTCAACCGTTTAGAATTGGGTTCAGGAAATTGACTTCCTAACATCCCAAAGGCAGAAGTTGTAAAGTAATCGACTTGACCTACCCCCATATTTTCCCAAGCTTGTAATTTCCGATGAACTTGCGGAAATCGCATAATTGCTAACTCTCTAGGTTTATGGCGATTTACCCACAATTCTGATTGTTCACATTTAGACATCACAAAGGCAATTCGTCGCTTACTCATGCCAATATCTGTCCGATCCAATGCCATCAAAAACTTATCTAAGCCATTGGCATATTCAGCATCTTTCCGATGGGTTGTACCATCGACAAGAAACATAATTCCTGATGCTTGTAAACAATCTTCTAGGTAATCTTCTAGGCGAGAATCTCCGGTTTTATGCAGTAAATCGCTGAAAAATTCCCCCGCATAATCTTTACAACTAATATTAAGCCGAACCAGTTGAGATCGCAAGGTTGCTTTCCCATCTTTCCACGAAAATTGACCTTTTAAAACAATACTTAATGTGTAGTCTTTCACATCTTGCGCCATTGCATTTAAGTCAGTGGGTTCTAGTTCTAACCCCTGTTCTAAAATGTTTTGAGCTTTAGTAATCAGTTCACTTCCCTCATCGCCAACGGGAATCACACTTTGTACTGGACTATTGGGATCAGCATTTGGCCAATAGGCTAAGGATGCCATATAAGCTGTTTTGCCAGAACTGCGATCGCCTATCACCCGTAACACCGCATCTTTATCAATAGATTGGGGTTTCCGTTGAACTTTTTTTCGGATTTGTTTTGAGCCAATCTAGCACGATTTTCTATCCTTTTTTACTCAGCCAATACAGAGGGTCAATCATGTTGTAAGGACGCCAATTGGAGACTTCCCTTAAAACCGAAGCTTTTCCATCTTTTCCCTGTTCATCAATTCGATTGGGACGAGGATCAGTTCTTTGGAGAACTCCAAAAGTTGATAAGGCATAAAACCTTAAATTTTTCGGAGAAACTCTTTCTTTTAAGGTGGCTTTAGTATTCGGTAAATGGACTCCAAACAAATCAATTTCGGGTTCAATTCTTCCTGGCCAAAGTTCTCCTCGTTCACACTTACTCATGGCAATTGCTAATTTTAAATCCTTGAGTCGATCATTAACATCCATGAGGTCAATAAATCGATTCATTACCCGATTATAAAATTTATCAGTTCCCTTTTTCCATTCAGGTAATAAAATTAAACAACCGACAACATCTTTCATCAAGCATTCCTTAATGAATTCTTCATGAATAGAATCCGATAGGTTAGGTTCAGCAATTTTTTCAAACACTTCTCCTGGGTAATCTCGTACATTCAATTGAAAAGATTCCGTTTTACTGAAAACATTCTTTTTGATTTCAATATTAAAAAAATAAAATGGCAAATCATCAACGGATTGAATCACATCCCCAATCACCGTTGGTTCCACAGATTCCCCTTGACAAATGATATTTTCTGCTTTATCTGCAATTGCCCTAGAATCATCATTCAGAGGTTGCAAGTTAAAATTTTTTGATTTACTACTCAGTCGCTTTTTATAAGCTAAAGCGGCTAAATAGGTTGTCTTTCCCGAAGCTCGTGGCCCAATAATGCAAATGTTGCCCATTCTCACTCTCCTTTTATTTAGCAAAAAAACTTCCAAAGTAAATCCAAGGAAGTTCCAACAAATCTCGATTCTTGATGCTGGTAATAAAGCATCTTACCGCTAACCCTGAAACTTTTTTATTAATTTCTTTGATTTGGCTATGAATCGGTTTAAAATATCGTTGAAAAATATAATCATGTCGTTGCTGCCAGTTCATTCGAGAACGGTTGGGGATATAAGCCAGTTGACTTGCTTCTTTTTGCAAATCACAAAATAAATCTGCTTTATTCAAGCAAAGAGCTAAATGTCGAATTTTGGGACAATCTTGGTGGAAGAAATCAACCCATCGATTAAACCGATTACACCATTGTTCTTGGGTAATAAAAAGATCAAGATCATAACTAGGTTTAATCAATTCTCGATAGGGAGGAAGAATTAATAAAATCCCCTCACTTTGACGCAAACTTTCTAAAAATATCTTCCACTGATCAGAATTTTTAGATTGCCAAGTTTTGCGCCAGATTTCACCAGGGGTATCGATCCAGTCTAAAGAAATTTGTTTAGAAACCCGTAGGGAGGGTAACTTGTATTTCTAAAGTCCTTTCATAACTGGCTTGTGCAGCCTCAGTCGCCCTTGTTCGTTGGAGTTCCTGATCAAATAGGAATCCTTTCAGGTACTCATAGTCTGGACTGATCACTTTGACATAATTGCCGTTAGGATGGGCTAACTCCATTGCTAAGGAAGTTTTGCCCGTTTCGCGATCGCCGATGTAAATAACTCCCACTAAGATCACCTCTGGTTTTTAAGTCTGGACTACATTCTGGCTAATTAGGGCTTCTTGTTATCTATTGATTGAAGCCTTAGAATTTTACGCCAATCTTGAGATTTCGTTACAATACTTCACAATATTTTTTGATTTCTCCTCATTTATAACTGACATTTTGTAAAAAAATTTGGGTGCGACAGTTATTCAGGGCCGCCATTGTTTTCTCATTAAATTGATCGATAGATTGACACATGATAAAAACTCCAGCTTTAGCATTCCGGCCAATAGCAGTCAATTCTTCATAATCAATATTTTTTAATCGTGGAGCTTCATCACAAATAATGTAAGTCGGAGTCCAATTATGGTTGGGATTTCTCATCCGACGATACATCACATTCATTACATAGCTGATCATTACACCCGCCAAGGAAGAACCAAACTTTCCATCGGCTAAGGATTGGCCAATAACTAGGGTATGTTTAGAGGTTCCATTTAAAGCCGGAAATAAATAAATCCCAGTATTTCCATCACAAATAGACTTGACATGGGGATCTTTAAAGGGACTCAGTTTATTTTGTCAGGACTTACGCAAGCACGCTATATATAGCGTATCAAAAGTAGGCGATCGCATACCAATGATAATAGCAATCGCCCTAAAAAGTCCTAATTATTTATTTAAAAATAAACCTAAAACAATCAAACAAGTTCCATTTTTATCGAAGGGAAATTCAGTTCTTTGATTAAATAATTTGACAGAGATTCAGCTTTTAACTGATAGACTGTTTTTTTGTCAGATGAGCTAATCTTTTCAATTGATTCCAAACTAAAATGGCACAAGCAATATGATTTCTTTGAATACTAGCTTTACGACACTGGCAAGATTCAATCCCGGTTAATTGCTTAATTTCTCGGTGAAACTCCTCTATTTTCCAGCGAATAGCACAGGTTTTTTTCGCATCTGATGTGGATGCTTGAGTTAAGTCATTAGTTGCTACATATTCCGTTCTGTTGGTAGAAACAATAACCCGAAATAGTTGGACTTTTTGATTTTTATGGAAATTCTTGATTTTGATTAACTTCCCTGATTTTTATTCAGTATTAGACCAGTTTAACTTCTCAATTGATTGGTATTTTTCTTTTCCTCCTGTGTCATCTACTAAACGATTCTTTTTTAATGGACAATAATAAATTTTTCCTAATTCATCAATCATTGCCATTAGTTTTTGTGACCCATACCAACTATCCATAAGGACTTTTGCGAAGGGGATTAGTACCAGTGAATTAATTGATTGGTTTAAAGCCCTTTATGACTATCCTACGGGGGAAATTCAAGCGATGCTCAAAAAACCAGGAATTCCTCTACCGAGTACGTTGCTCAAAGATCATCAGAATTCTAATAGTTATCAGGATTTAACCTAAAATCTCAAATCCAGTAGCGATTGTGTTATATTTTGATAGTTTAAGCCTTGAAATCAATTTCAGCCTAAGAACTAAAGCCCGTTGAAACGGGTTAATCAAGATCAGTATTGAGTAATCTTTAGATGACTTCAGCTATTAGCCCGAACTTTAGTTCAGGGCATTAATAACTTAAAGTGATCTCCCTAATTTCCCAACTGAAACTCTATAACCCTGTAAAACCTAACCTCAAAAATGACAACCGCTTTACCTCTGCTAAAATTATTTGAACAACTCAAAAAAGCTGGATTTCCCCTAAGAATTGACCAGTATAATTTTGCAGTGGAAGCCTTAACCCAGTCTATTGAGGATGGTTTTGATCCGACTAATTTTGATAAAATAAAATACCTTTGTCAAGCCATTTGGGTTAAATCTCCAGAAGAACAACATCGGTTTGATACCTGTTGGCAAGAGTTGATTTTAAGTTCAAAAAATTCCGTTGAGACCCCCCCAACCCCCCTTGGAAATGCAGGGTGTTTTCAAAGTCGGGGGTAAAAAAGAAAATAAAAGTGATCTTTTTTCAGTAAAATTAAAAAGAGATCACTTTTATTTGGTTTTAAAAAAGTCATGTTAAACAATATAATTGAACAACTGAAGTTAGTCAAGGATTTTCGGAAAAATCGTGGCAAAAGACATGAATTATGGGTGGTGTTGACTATTATTATTTTGGCACTGCTAACTGGCAATGTTACTTATAAGCAAATAGATAATTTTAGAAAAAATGAAGAAGATAAGCTAATTAAATTATTAGAAATTAAGGCTAAAAAATTGCCATCTTATAGTACAATTAGACGAGTAATGATTGGGATAAATCTAATAGAAATTCAGTTAATGTTTCAGTCAATAGTCCAGAAATATTACTGGCAAAAAGAAGGCGTTGATTGGATTGCGATCGATGGAAAATCTTTAAAAAATACCCTGACTAACTATGAAAATCAAAAACAAAATATGTTAATAATGGTATCTTGGTTTAGTCAAGAAACAAAGTTGGTAATTAAATCGGAAAGTTTTGAAAGTAAACAGAGTTCTGAAAACGCCAAAGTTCTCTCTATGATAGAGGAATATGGGTTATTAAATAAAGTATTTACTCTCGATGCTCTCCATTGTAGTAAGGAAACAACTCAGGCAATAATTGAAAGCAAAAATGATTATTTAATTACGGTGAAAGGCAATCAAATGAAATTGCACAAGCAGATCAAAAAATTAGTAAAAGTTGAGAAACCTTTAACAGTATATGAAGAAAAAGATTTCAGTCATGGACGAAATATTAGCAGAAAAGTATCAGTATTTGATAGCCAAAATGTGAACCATAAAAATTATCCTCATCTTCAAAGTTTTATTCAGGTAGAAAGAACAGGTTTTCGGGGTGATCAAGAATATAATGAGACTTTATATTATATTAGTAGTCAGAAATTAAGTGCGAAAACATTTGCAGAAAAAATTAAAGCACATTGGTTAATTGAAAATCAAGTACATTGGGTCAAAGATGTAAATTTTAATGAAGATAAATCAAGAATAAAAGGGATAGACGTAGCGGGGAAATTCTCGTTATTAGTAACATTAATTTTGAATATATACAGAAGTTTGGGATTTGTCTCAATAAAAGAGGGACAGTCATGGTTAGGAAATAATTGGGAGAAAATTTTAGCGATCGCCTGAATTAATTAAGTTTTTAAAACTATTCTTCACAAAAAACATTAAAAATATTTAATAATAAATAGCCATAAAGTCTTATTAATCAAGACAATGGCTATCTTTTGCTGTTAACAAATATTAAAATCGTTTATTTTTAATATTTCCAAATTATCTAATAAAAATTAGAGAGAATTTTGCCGGAAAATTTGATGATTTTTTTTGAATATAGCGATCGCATTTTTGAAAATGAAAACCCCCTGCTTTTTAAGGGGGGCTAGGGGGGATATTCTGAGGTTTGGGCGGGTTTATTCAGGTTATTTGTGAATATCAAATATTGTGGCGGAAACCCGCCCCTACGGGTTGACGGCCAGCTTTCAGAAACCGGGTTTTTGAGTTAACCTAATACTAAGTATCAAAATCCCTATAAAAACCTGGTTTCTCACCCCTTTAATTTATCATGGTTGAATTAATTATTTTATTAGCCTCTTTATTGGTAGCTTGGTTGGTGTTTACCTGGGTAGTTCAGGTGTTGAAAGCCAGTGTTAATACAGCAATTGCGATCGCAATAATTGTATTAATTTTACAACTGGTATTTGGAATTGGGCCCCAGGAATTATTAGACCATTTGATTCAGTTACCGCAAAGGTTATGGGATTTGGTTGTTAATCATCGTTTATAATAAATATAATAAATATAATAAATATAATAAGAGAGTCCTGAAGGACTCACTACGGGTTAGAAGTGGAATTTTAGGCGATCGCAATGGTTTTGATTTAATTGTTTGTCGAGGGTTTGCCAGTCCTCTTGTTCAATATAATCGGTGATTTGATCTAGGGTTTGTTTGTAGGATTTGAGCGATCGCAATAGGGCTTCCCGATTATATTTTGCCATCATTAATCCTAATTCTGGATTTCCCCCGCCGACGCGACTGGTATCCCTAAATCCCGAACTGGCAAAATAGTGGGCTAATAGATCAACATCGGGGTTATCTTCTAATCTTAAAGCTGCAATTAAACTCCCACTAATAATAACAGGTAAATGGGAAATCCAAGCCACAGCCCGATCATGTTCTTCTGGTGGACAATGGTAGATTTTAGCTTGCAATAAATTGACAATAGATTCTACAATTGTAATTGATTCTGGGGGGGTGTTGCTAGTCGGTGTAATCACATAGGGTTTATTAATAAATAAATCATGTTGTGCCGCATCAATTCCAGTTTCCGTATTCCCCGCCATCGGATGTCCCCCGACAAAATTCGGCCATAATTCCGAACAACTTTCGACAATCGGTTTTTTCACAGAACCCACATCCGTTAAAATGGTGTGGGGTTGTAAATGGGGAATTAGTTCTATAATGGTGGGAGCGATCGCAGCAATAGGAGTACAAATAAAAATAATATCCGCTTGACCCATCAAAGATAAATCCACACTGGCCTCATCCACCACCCCACGTTTCCACGGCAACCTCGCAGGTTTCCGGTTTCCGACTGATGCCCAAAATACGATAGGATAGGGGTGGAGAGGTCAGGGGGTGGGATGGGTGAATTGGGGTTTGGGTTTGTTGTCGATGGGTGAATAAATCTAAACCGAGTGATCCGCCAATTAAACCCAATCCAATAATACCAATATTCATCAATAAAGACTCCATTCAAACTATTAGGGAAAAGCGTTAGTGAATCTATCACTTAAAGCTCAATTTTACAATATTTTCGTCAAGTTCAGTTAAAGCTGGTTAATGGGTGATTAAACTGTTCAGCATTAACTTAAATTTAAAAACTATTATTTCAGGTTTGAACTAATATTCTTAGAGCAATTTCACCCTTTTTATAGGTAGATAAATTCTACCATATTTTGTTATAATTTTTTATAATCAACCTCACTAATTTGGAGAGTTAGAAGGCATGGATGCCGATGAACTTCTGCTCAAATATCAATCAGGGGCAAGGGACTTTGCGGGTATTTTGCTTTGTGAAGCCAACCTCAGTCGAGCCAATCTCAGCCAAGCGAATCTCAGCCAAGCCATTTTAAGCATTACAAATCTCAGTGGTGCGAATCTTTCTGAAGTCAATTTCAGTCAAGCTAAACTCAATGTTGCCCGCTTGAGTGGTGCGAATTTAACCCGCGCTAGACTCGATGATGCGGTTCTGAATGTTGCCAATCTAATTCGCGCCGACCTCAGAGAAGCGTCTTTAATTAATGCTTCCTTGATTCGGGCTGAACTTATGCGTTGCGATTTGAGTAATGCTTTATTAATGGGGGCCAATCTCAGCGAAGCCGATTTGCGAGAAGCGACCCTGCGCCAAGCTAACCTCGAACAAGTTAATTTGAATGGGGCAAATTTAACCGATGCAATTTTAATTGGTTTCTAATTTAGAACGAGCTAGTTTACATCGAGCTTGTGTCACCAAAGGAGATTTAAGAGGTGCTAATTTAAGTAATAGTGAATTGCGCCAAGCTAACCTCAAACAAGCTAATCTGAGTGGGGCCGATCTTCGCGGTGCAAATCTTCGTTGGGCTGATTTGAATGGCGCTAATTTAAGTGGGGCAAATTTAGAACAAGCTCGATTAAGTGGGGCGAGTTTGTGTGGAGCCAATTTAAGCGGGGCTAACCTAATGAATGCGGTTTTAATTCATGCGGATTTAACCCAAGCTAACTTAATTAATTCCGATTGTACTGGGGCGGATTTAACCGGTTCATCTTTAACCGGATCTAAATTATATGGAGTATCTCGTTTTGATTTAAAAGCAGAAGAAATTACCTGTGATTGGATTGATTTAAGTCCCCTAGGAGACAGCAATCAGATTCAAACTTTTAGTCCTAAAGAAGCTAATAAATTTTTTAATGCTACCTTTCCAACAGTAGAAATTAGTGTTGATACCCGATTAGGATTTGAAGCCCATACGATTTTAGCTAAAATTTATCATTATCTGCAACAACAATCCTCCTTACTGAGTCAGCCGCCCACCCTGGAAGTTAATTCCCGACGCACGGTAATTTCATTCAAAATTGAATCCAATGAACAACTATTTAATGTTGCTTATGTTGCGATTTTACCCTTTAGGGATGCCGATGTTACCCAAAGAGCGATCGAAACCGCAATCAAACAGTTAACGCCAGATAACTGTGGTCATTTTCCGGTACAGTTATCTAATCGAATTGTACAATTAGGAGTGGAAATCGCTCAACAGATCCGTTTGTTGACTGATATTAAAATTCCCCAATCTTGGCAAGCAGAAATTGAAACCTCAGCACCTTTCTTTTTAAATCCCACAAGAAACCCTACTGAGAAGTTCTAGCCATCAAAGTTTAATCCTCCATAGCCATGCTTATTTTGGCAGAAGTTTAGGCTGTTATTCTGAATCATCAGAAAGTTCAGAATCCCTGAACAATCCCTACTTAAATCCCAAACCCCTTGATTCAGAAACTATCCTAAACTTTATTAAGGGATTTTAGGGATTTTATTAAGGTTTAAGTCGTAACTAGAGAATCAACAATCATTCATTTAATCAGGGTTACAGGATCACCATTATGATTGAAAGTGAATTAGTAAAAGTCTACCAAATTGTTAAAAGATATCAGGAAGGAGAGCGAGATTTTAGTGGAATTAATCTGAATGAAAATAATTTAAGCCGGATTAAATTGAGTCAAGCCAATTTAAGTGGGGCTTCTTTCATGGTTGCTAATTTAACCTCTGCTAATTTAAGTGGCTGTAACTTAACCGGAGCTAATTTTAATGTTGCTCGACTAAGTAATGCCAATTTGAGTAATGCCATTTTAGATCGAGCCACCCTGAATGTTTGCAATTTAGTGCGAGCCGATTTAAGCGAAGCCTCTCTAGTTGAAAGTCTACTGATTCGCGGGGAATTAATTCAAGCATTATTGAGTAAGGCAAAATTAATTCAAGCTAACTTAAATGGGGCGGATTTAAGGGAAGCCAAAGTTGAACAAGCCGATTTTACCTATGCGAATTTAAGTGGCGCCAATTTACGCGCTATTTTTGGGGTGGGAACTTGCTTTAGGAGAGCGGATTTAAGGGGAGCAGATTTAACTAAAGCCGATTTACCCAAAGCGGATTTTAACTATGCGGAAATGCGACAAGTAAACCTCACCCATGCTAATCTCAGTGGGGCGGATTTAGGGGGAGCCAATTTACGCTGGGCGGATTTACGGGGCGCGAATTTAGGCGGGGCTAATTTAAGCGAAGCTAATTTGAGTGGGGCTAATTTGAGTGGGGCTAATTTAAGCAATACAAACTTAGTGAAAGCCAGTTTTGTTCATGCGGATTTAACCCAGGCTAATTTAATCAAATCGGACTGGGTAGGGGCGGATTTATCGGGAGCTACCTTAACTGGAGCCAAACTTTATGATGTTCATAGATTTAGTTTAAAAGCCGAAGATCTCAAGTGTGAATGGATTGATTTAAGCTCCAATGGAGATCATACTCATGTTGTACATTTTAATCCCGAAACCCTGAAAAAGTTTTTTAATCAAAGTCTTCCTCTGGTGCAAATTTTTGTGGATGCTCCCTTAGATTTTGAATCTAATTTAATTTTAATGACCATCTATTATAAATTAGCCCAAGTTTATTCGGTGATGAATCGTCCACCGAGTATTGAGGTAGATTATCGACGCACGACTTTAACCTTTGTTGTGGAACGGGAAGAACATTTATTTCCCCTGGCTTGTATGGCTATTTTTCCCTTTGATGATTCTTCCCCTACACAAAAAAATATTATTAGTTTAATGAAAAAAATTAGAGAAGAAAATTTAGGGAAAAATCGAAAAATTCAAATTTTAACTGCCATGAATCAAATCATTGTTAAGGCTAATGAATTCAAACTATTAGTCAAAGAAAATCAAAGTGATTCTCGGTCTGTATTTTTTAAATCCGCCACTCAAACCCTATTAAAAAATAGCAGTCAACAAAGTTTAATAGTTCATAATAATGCTAATTTTGGTAAACGATTTGATTACCTATCTAGTCGTCAAACCGATGCCGATCTAACCCTCAATTCCCGCCAATCTACTCTACCGGATTTTAAAGAAGTGATTGATTTTATCGAAAGTTTTGATTATCTTAGTCATTAGGGGGAGTAATAAATCATTTTTTATGTTTAATAGTAATAATTAGTCTCCCCTCTCATCGCAGGAGATAGGTTGGGGGAGAGGTCACAAAGGTTTTTGGGAGAAAATGTAAAATTCATGTTTAAACTCGGCTTCAGAGAATGAGGAATATAGTAAACCCAAGATTATTTTTGCAGGTACTGAGTCCCATCTCATCAAATTACCAATAACGCTTGCTGGACTTGTTAGAACGTCATCCGCTTGAGTATCAAACCCCGATCAATTGGTATAGGTTTATAACTATTTAAGGGGGAGTTCGGGAGTGACCATCAGGGTTAATACTTCGTCCCCAATGCCTTTTAATTTATGGAATTCTTGGCCGATAATTTCCCCCCGAGGGAGATAGTTAGCCACTTCCGTCGAGACTAAAATACTATTCGGACGTGCAGCTTCTTGTAAGCGAGCGGCCATATTCACCGCCGGGCCAATAGCGGTATAATCGGAACGCTCTTGAGATCCGAACATCCCGACAACGGCCGTCCCGATATGAATTCCGCACCGGAAACGCACGGGTTGAACCCCATTTTCTCCGATAATTCCCTGTTTCTCGCCAGCGTTGATTTAACTTATCAAGCGATCGCAACATTTGCCGCGCCGAATTCACCGCCTGTTTTACCTGTTTTTCGGCTGATAACTCCTCCGGTGCGCCATATAATGCCATTACCGCATCCCCGACAAACTTATCTACTGTGCCGCCATTAGCAAAAATTACTCGGGTCATCTCCGCTAAATACTCATTTAAAACCACCGCAATTCCCTGGGATTGTAACTGATTCGACATTTGGGTAAATCCGACAATATCACTAAATAAAATCGTGACTAACCGAGGTTCAGGACTCAAATCCAAGGATAATTCCCCAGTGGCGGCTTTTTTAACCATGGTTTCGGGTAAAAATCGCTTCAATACTGACTCTGTTAAGTACCTATTTAATTCAAAAATGCGTCTCTCATTCTCTTTTAAAGATTGTAAATTTCTGACTTCTGCTAACAATTCTCGATCATTAAAGGGCTTCGATAAATAGGCATCAGCCCCCCGTTCCACCCCTTCTAAACGGGTATCTTCATCAGCTTTAGCGGTTAATAAAATCGTCGGGGTTTCCCTTCAAATCGGGGTGATTCCGAATTAACCGAATTAAATCTAACCCCGAAACTAAGGGCATCATTAAATCCGTAATAATCACTTCCGGGTGATATTTTAGGGCAGTTTCAAACCCTTCCACCCCGTTACAAGCGACAACAACATTATATCCAGACTGGCGCAGAATTTTGGAGACATAACGCCGTAAATCCGGGTTATCATCCACCACCAAAACTAAATTAGTAGAGGGAATATTCCCGTTTAATATATCCTCTTGACCAGTTTCATCCCCATCAGAATCATTTCCCTCCGTCACATCCACATCAATATCGGCAAACTCCACTGAAGCCCGACTAGAATTTAATTCCGCCTGAATTTCTAATATTTGTTCCCCGGGTAAATGGGAGGTGCCCTGCTGTAACCAAACCGTAAAAGTAGTGCCTCTCCCATACACGGATTCTACGGAAATTTGACCTTTGTGTAATTCGACTAATTCCTTAACTAAAGCTAATCCTAAACCCGATCCTTCATAGGAACGATTGGTTGATCCTTCCGCCTGCCGAAACCGTTCAAATAAATAGGGAATTTGTTCCGGTTTAATCCCAATTCCGGTATCCGTAACTTGTAAACGACAATGATTTCCGATGGGTTCAACTCTCAGGGTAATAGTGCCCCCGGCGGGGGTAAACTTCATGGCATTAGATAATAAATTATAAAGAATTTTATCAAACCTTTCTAAATCCAAATACAACAACGGACAATGGTTTAACTCCGTTTCTAAGTAAATTTCTTTCTTCTGACAATAGAGTTGAAAAGACTCAACGGTGCTATGACAAAAAGCAATCAAATCACAGGGACGAAAACTTGGCTGCATTCGTCCGGCATCAAATCGTTGTAAATCCAATAATTGATTAACTAACCGCAATAGTCGTCGGGAATTTCTTAAGGCGATTTTGGCTTGTTCCTGGGGTAAGTCCTGTTGTTGATTAACTGCCGATTCCAACGGCCCAATCATTAAGGTTAAAGGAGTGCGAAACTCATGGGAAATATTCTGGAAAAATTCCGTTTTCACCCGATCCGCTTCTAACAATCTTTCCGCCTGTTGTCGAGTTTTTTGATATAAACGGGCCTGTTGTACCGCTAAAGCTGCTTGTATGGCCACTACTTGCACTAAATTAATTTCCGACTCCTGCCATTTACGAGTTCGATTATTTTGTCGCAGGGAAATACTACCAATAATCTGACCTTCGGACTGCAAGGGAACCAACATTAGGGCCTTAGAGGCAGAGCGGAGGGGTAATTCAGCCATCTGGCATTCCGGTTGATGGTCTAGGTCATGGATAACCACGGGTTGGCGGGTGCGTAAAAGTTTCTGCAATACGGGATTTCCCCGAATGGGAACGGAGGACTGCGGTAGGGTTTCTAGGGACAGTTTCGGGGCGGGAGTCGTGGCTTCGGATGACCATTCATCACTGACCATCGAAGCCTGACGAGTCGCATCATACAATCCCACACACTGGACATATTCATCGTCCCTTGTCCAGAGGGATAGGGCACAACCATCGACTTGTAGGGCTTCTCCCAATTGTTGGGTAATGGCGGCGAAAATCGTGCGGGGATCGAGACTCGAACGAATGGCCGAGGTAATGGTATTAACTAGGGCCTCCCGTTTCGCCAGTTCCCGCACCTGTTCATAGGCCCGGGCTTGGGAGAGGGCGAGGGCTGCTTGGTCGGAAACCGTAATCACTAACTGTACTTCGTGGTCAAGCCAGATATGGGGTTTCTTGGCAGTGATGCAGGGCTAAAACCGCCATTAAGTCGAGTTTGTAGAATAGGGGAACCACTAAACTCGACCGAATTTGAGTTTGATCATAGGCCTGTTGACGTTCCGTGACCGATAAGACCCGTTCATCGGTAGCCGCATCCTGAATTACTTCGACGTCGGTGGTTTCCCAGACTAATAGTTGCAGTAGTTCCTGGGAAGGCTTTTGACTCTCGGGGGTTCCCGCGACCTCTCCCCGTCCAGACTGATACATAAACCATTCATCCAGCATTTGCCGATCTTGAAAGGGGCGGAGCAGGCAATAGCGGGCCTCAAACATTTGGCCAACGGTTTCTACAATCCGTTGCAGCATTTCCCGATAGTTGGGAGCGGAGCGAATGGTATTGGTAACGGCGTAGAGGAGGGATTCTTGCTGGAGGGCGCGTCGTAATTCTTCGGTACGGGATTTGAGAACCCCATGGGTTTCTAAGGCCTGTTTAACGATGGCTTTGAGTTCGTCGGCGTCCCAAGGTTTGGTAACATATTTAAAAACTTTACCGGAGTTAATGGCTTCGACTAAATCCTCGACGTCGGTATAACCGGTGAGGATGATTCTAATAATATCGGGATATTGGGCCGCGGTTAAACTCAAGAATTCCGTCCCGCTCATTTGCGGCATTCTTTGGTCAGAAATAATCACCGCCACGTCAGTCTGGGACGCTAAAATCTCTAGCGCCTCTGGCCCGCCATCTGCTCGCAATACCCGGTATTCCCGATGAAAGGTGCGATACAGCAAATCTAGGTTATCGGGCTCGTCATCGACAACCAAGATCGTCGGCTTAGATTTTTTCTGGGAACTCATGCACCGGACTCCTGCTGCAAGGGATGTAGGGGGCGATGATCGGTAGGATTTACTAATTGGATGTTAACTCGGGGCCCCTATCTAATACGGGTTAAACCACAATCAGGGTATTGATGCACAATATTTATTGTACCTTTATACTTCTGAGCGCGGAATTCCCTTATTGTTTCAGAAAGTATATGACTGCTACGATCACCGGAAAAAGGCAGATCGGAATTAATATTGCACCATCGATAAACTGTGAATCAATTGTTTTCCACTTCGATATCTAACACATTTTTCTTGGGTTACGGAAATGGCACGGGTTCAAAAGACCTGCCTGGACAGGAAAACCCCTTACCAATAGGAAGTTCTGTGGATTGTTCTAGTTTACAGATTCGGCCCGCAACTGCTGAGGACTTAACGGGATTAACGGATGTTTTGGCCGAGAGTTTTCATTCCCGGGAGGGACTTTTGGGCTGGATTTATCCGATTTTACGGTTAGGAATTTATGAAGATTCACGCTATCGTTTATTGGCAAATACAGATCAATATTTGTGTTTAGTGGCAGTGGTTTCAGGGGTCAGGTCTGCTAAACCTTCGGTTTTAGGAACAATAGAAATCGGTTTGCGACCGCGTTATCCTTGGCAATTATCTTTAACCTCTCGCTATTTGTACATTTCTAATTTAGCAGTCCATCCCCAATATCGCAAGCTGGGAATTGCCCAAAAATTACTGGCAACTTGTGAACAAACAGCCCAACGTTGGGGATTTTCTAATATTTATCTTCATGTCTTAGAAAATAATCATCAAGCCCGAGGTCTATATTATAAAATGGGTTATCGATTAATCGAGATTGATTCGGGTTGGGATTTTGCATTATTCGGTCAGCCTCGACGTTTGTTTTTGCAAAAACCGATTGGGAATGGGTAATGGGTAATGGGTAATGGGTAATGGGTAATGGGTAATGGGTTTTGGGTTTTGGGTTTTGGGTTTTGGGGAAACCCTTGCTTAAGGCTCAATTCTGCGTTTTAACCGTTCTCCTAATCTGAGAATTTGGCAGGCTAAAATTGCCGCCCCAAAACCATTATCAATATTCACTACCCCTACCCCAGTAGCGCAGGAATTCAGCATGGTTAATAGGGGGGCTAACCCGTTAAAACTGGCCCCATAACCGACGCTGGTGGGAACCGCAATTACTGGACAATCGGCTAATCCTCCGACTACAGTGGGTAGGGCTCCTTCCATTCCAGCGACGACAATTAACACATCTGCATCGGCAATCATTGGCCAATTACTGAGTAACCGATGAATTCCAGCAACTCCCACATCCGATAACCGTTTAACGTTAAAACCCGATAGGGTAGCGGTGACGGCGGCTTCTTCAGCAACTGGTAAATCGGCGGTTCCGGCGGTTAAAATTGTGATAATTCCTGTAGCATTAGCCGGGGGAATTTCATCCGGGTGAAGGGCACAAATTTTAGCGGTTTCGTAATACTTTAAATCGGGGATTTGGGCTTGTAATTGTTGATAAACATGGGGTTCAATTCGAGTTGCCATCACCACCGGATTTCGCTGACGCATCACCTCGATAATCTTAATCATTTGTTCCGGGGTTTTATTTAATCCCCAAATGACTTCGGGAAATCCGGTTCTTAATTTTCGATGGTGGTCAATGCGGGCAAAATCTCCCACGGGTTCAAAATCAAAGTATTTGATTTTATCTAAGGCATCAGTCGGGGTAATTCGACCGGATGCCACTTGTTCTAGTAACTGTTGTAAGGCTTCAGGATTCATCAGGATTTAAACAAATTATTCAGCAATTTTGAGTTCATACAAATTCCAAAATCCTCCCCCCAAGGGTGTGTATTTAACACCCTCAACCCGATCTCGGATGGCTTCAAAGCCAAGGGGATTAACCATATATAATAGGGGCAGTTCTTCGGCAATAATTTTTTGGGCTTTTCCATAAAGTTCTTTGCGTTTTTTGGGATCAAATTCCTGAGAAGCTTTCACAAATAAATCATCTACTTGTTTTTCCCAATCGGTAACTTGCCAATCGGTAATCCCCGTTTCTCCCGGTTGCGGCCCTTGATTAAAGGTGTGTAACCGTCCATTCACTGACCAAATATTATAGCCCCCATGGGGTTCAATTCCTCCCCCAGTAAATCCGCCTAAATAAGCATCCCAATTCCGGGAACTGGAAAGACTTTCTACTAGGATATTAAAGTCGAGAAATAATAAATCAACTTGAATCCCAATTTTACCCAGATCTTGGTTGATTTGGGTTGCCATTTGTTCGCGAATTTTTCTCCCGGCACTGCTGGAGAGGATAAAGCGGACAATATTACCATCACTATCTAGTAATTGTCCTTGATCATTATACTTAAATCCCGCATCAATTAGTATTTGTCTGGCTTTTTCGGGATTATGTGTGTAGGTTTTTAGTCCTTCTTCTGGGGATAAATAAAAGGGGCTTTGGACTGGAATGGGAGAGTGTTGCAGTTCTCCTAATCCTAAATATAGATTGTTTTTCATCACCTCCCGATCAATGGCATAATAAATTGCCTGTCGGAAGGCTTTATTATTAAACCATTTAGATTTAATCGGATCAACAAAGGGTTTTCCTTGGGCATTTTTTCCCCGATTCATATTAAATGACATAAACACGGTTCCCATATCCGGGCCAGAATTATAAATGGTATATTTTCCTCGTTTTTCTTCTGGCTTTAATAGGGGAAAGGTTTCCGTTTGCATCGTTAAAGCATCTAAGGAACCGGAACGAAAATCTAGTAATTGAGTATCGGTACTTGCAATAATTTGCCAGACAATTTCTTCAATATAGGGCTGGGGATTTCCCTGTTTGTCTTTGCGCCAATAATAGGGATTTCTTTCTAAAATTACCCGTTGATAAGGAGTATAACTTTTGATCCGATATTGACCATTTCCCACAATATTTTGGGGGTTGGTATCGGTTTCCCCAGGTGGTTAAAAATTTGGGGTTTCCTTCACTATCGGTTTCGGTAATTGAATCTTTTAAAATATGGGCGGGTAAAATACTTAATCCGGCTACATATTGCAAGAAGGGTGCAAAGGGTTCGGAAACGGCAAACTCCACCCGACGATTATCTAATTTTTTGACCGTGGGAAAACTGCGACTCTTTCCCACTCTTAAAATATCTTTCAAACTGCTGGGAATTTTATCGTTTAAATAAATATCGTTATAGCTAAAAATAATATCATCAACGGTTAAGGGCTTGCCATCTGACCACTTCAACCCATCTTTTAAAGTAATAATAATTTTTTGTTTATCATCGGAAATTTCCCACCCTTCGGCTAACCCCGATTTCGGCATTAATTCTCCGGTCACGGGGTCGTCCTGAATTAACGGGTCATACAAATAACCAAAGACGGTATAGGCTGATTGACTCAGGGGCGGATTAAAGGTGGCTGGGCCGCTGGGGGTGGCGACCACCAACCGAGACGGAACTTGGGATTGAGCCGTACTACAGGCACTCAGAACCAGGGCTAAGAGGATGAATAGGGTCTTTTGGAACCAATAAGAGGTGAATCCCATCATGTTGGATCAATTAATATATAGATATTTTTCATTATAAAACATCTTTTGTAACTGTAATTCCAACGGTATAACTATTCCCAGAAATTTTAATTGATTTTTTCTAATAAAGCCACTGCATAGGCGGCAATTCCTTCTTCTCGACCCACCGGGCCTAATTTTTCGTTGGTGGTGGCTTTGACCCCAATTTGATCGGAATTGAGGTTTAAGCTGGTGGCAAGGCGATCGCACATTGCGCTAATATGGGGTTTTAATTTAGGACGTTCGGCGACAATCACAGAGTCAATATTTCCGATTTTCCAACCCCGATCTAAAATCAGTTGATTCACCTGTTTTAAGAGGACTAAACTATCCGCCCCCGCCCATTTTTCATCGGTTGGGGGGAAATAATGCCCAATATCTCCTAAACTTAACGCCCCTAACATAGCATCCATAATGGCATGGGTTAAAACATCGGCATCACTATGTCCTAATAATCCGAATTCGTGGTCAATTTTAACCCCGCCTAAAATTAATGCCCGTCCGGGGACTAATTTATGAATATCATAGCCATTACCAATGCGAATATTCATCGGATATTTTTTCCTATTAAAGTTAACATGGCTTTTGATTTTACCATCAATAGGTAATATCAAGTCCACCGTTGGGATTTAACCAAAACTTGAGAAGAAATTTAAGCATAGTTTAAAAACAGGTTAAATTTCTTCCCCTTGATTCTAGTAATTACCTAAACAAAATTAATTACAAATCCCTTACCCAGATCCGGTGTTCTCTGTTCCCTAGCGCGTAGCACTATAGGACTGAACAGACTTAACAGAAACATTAGGAGATTGAGAAGCCGCGACACAAAAAAAAGTAAATAAAATTAAAAATATACTAACTACATAACTCAAACCGATCATGGCATAGGAATTAGTCATAGTGTTACGGAAATATTTGAACACTAAGACATTAGGAAGCAAGGTTTTCATCATAGCAACCTCCAGGGTATTAACCTTAATAATAGTTGACACTTAAACCGTAACAGTCTCAGCAGTCTATCGACACCTTTGGGCGATTCTAGCGTTGTTTTAGTCGATGACTCTCGGGACTGATTTTGATTTTGATAGGACTTCGTTTAATCAATTTAAACGAAATAGAACGGAAACAGTATTGACTACTAATGGCACTTTTTGACTGTTGTTTTGTAGCTATCGTAATCAGAAAAAGGCTGCAAGATTTTAGCATAAAGTTTTGGTGTTTAAAGCCTGCTCGCGCTGGGATTTAGACACCAAAACCCTGCACCTTTTTTGATTAACTCTATATGGATTGCTAGATCGACTGTGAGTGAACTGGCATGATAGAACCTACGGAACCATCATACCACAATAATCGCCAACTCCGACGATCTAAATATGATCACCTCGGTTGGTGATAGCCGTATCTATTCTATTCATTCACCAAAAAGGAGGCAAAATCCGGTACATTCACCCAAGTTCCCGTTGCATTGGATTCATGGGTTAAATCCATTAATAGTTGAGAATAAACCCCTTCTTTCAGCGAAGGTGTTAAACTTATTCCCTGTTCAATTCCTGTTATCCATTGGTCAATAACTCGCAACAAAGGAGCAATCCGACCATCGGGATAAATTTGGGGAAATTCTAAGGTTTTGGGGATAGAAATTTCACTTAAAGGTTGCCCCTTTTGACTCCCCCATAATCGAAATCCATGTACATAATCCTGTTGATTATCACTACCTAAAATTAATGTGCCTTCACTGCCATAAATTTCTAGCCAATGTCCCCGTCCTTGGTAGGTGACAGAACTTAAACAAACTTGACAGGGAGTGCCATCATTTAGTTCTAAAATTAGGGTGCAAATATCATCAGCATCAACGGGTTTTAGTTCTCCCCCAGCTTCGGGATCTGGACGTAAGAGAATCGAAGTATTTAGTTGTCCACAGAGGCGTTTAATTGAACCCAACAACCAATAAATATAATCAAAACTATGGGAGCCAATTGCCCCTAATACCCCGCCTCCTTTGTCTTTTTGAGCATACCAATTCCAGGGACGAGTCTGATCGGCGCGACTGGAAACTAACCAATCAATTTTGATTAATCTTTTTTCACCTACATAATTTTCGGCTAACAGTTGGGATAAATGTTGCCAAGCGGGAATAAAGCGAAATTCAAAATCTAGGCTGGTGATACAGCCCTTAGATTGGGCGAGGTGATAGAGATATTTTGCTTCTGCCGCCGTTAGGGTTGTGGGTTTTTCTAATAATAGATGTTTCCCGGCATTTAGGGCTATTTTAGCCATATCAAAATGCAAAAAAGGCGGGGTGGAAATGGCAACGCCCTGAACTTCTGGGATTGCACAAATCTCCTCAATACTATTACAAGCATGGGGAATATTCTGGCTAGAGGCGATCGCTTTGGCTTTGTCTAAATCTCGATGATAAACCGCAACTACTTCAGTTTTAGCATGGTCTTGAAAGGCAGGAATATGAACTTTTTTACCGAATCCTGTGCCAATCACAGCGATGCCAATTTTTTTGTCGGTTGTCATGGTTTCTCCTGATGAAAATAATCATTGATTTTAGTTGAGATTCGGTGGGTTTTGGTAGGCTATTTGTGGATATCAAAGATTAAGTTGAGAGAGCGCGGGCGGGTTTTGGTAGGCTATTTGTGGATATCAAAGATTAAGTTGAACCCGCCCCTACAGCAGCCAATTATCAATAGATTAAGACTAAACCGCCATTCCAACCTCTAATTATAGAACTCGTAGGGGCGGGTTATGTAATAATATTTGTTACCCACAGATAAAATCTAAAAACCCGCCCACCCCCAGTATTAACCTTTGATTAATCATAAATTTTGAGATTATAATTAAAAAGGATTTTTGATTTTATTTCCCACCCATTCTATCACCTGTTTTCCTAAATAAACCCCATCCAATAAATCAATTTCTCGAATCCCCGTTGGACTGGTCACATTAACTTCCGTTAAATATCCTCCGATGACATCAATTCCCACAAAATATAAACCATCCGCAACTAATTGAGATGCTAATTTTTGACAAATTTCCCGTTCTCGATCTGTAATTTCAGTTTTAGCAACCCGTCCGCCCACGGCCATATTTCCTCTAAATTCTTGACCCGTAGGAATCCGATTAACCGCTCCAATCGGTTCACCATTTAACACGATAATCCGTTTGTCTCCCTCTTTTGCTTCGGGTAAAAATGTCTGAATCATCACCGGATATAAACCCTGTTGAGTGCTAATTTCAATTAATGAGTTGAGATTGCGATCGCTCCCTTCTAAAAATAAAATTCCCTCTCCCGCTTTACCACCTAAAGGTTTTAAAACCGCCGCCCCTTGACGTTCAACAAACTCCCGAATTACCTGTTTATCGCGGCTAACAATAGTTGTCGGAATGCAATCTTTGAATTGCAGTGCGTACATTTTTTCATTTGCTTTTCTTAACCCACTAGGAGAATTAACCACCAAAGTTTTTTCGGGGTTAATATAGTCTAAAAGATAGGTAGCATACAGATAGGGAATCGTGACTGGGGGGTCGGTTCGCATAAACACCGCATCCATATTTTCCATGGGTTGGAGTATTGATTGACCCACCGCAAACCAGGGTTTCCTCAACTTTCCAATGATCCTGATCTCTAATAATAGGAATCAGATTAACCTGGGTTAAAAGTGCCCAGGTTCGACCCTCAATTACATTTAATTGGTGAGCTTCTGTGATCCAAACTTCATGTCCCAAAAGTTGCGTAGCTTCCATTAAAGCAACGCTGCTATCATGACTTGGATTTAATTTCTCGATGGGGTCAATAATGAAAGCAAATTTCATCTTTATTTACAATTAACAGTTAACAAATTAAACAAAGTATGGTACAATTATTCCCGGCATTTAAAACTAACTCAGAATAAATCAGGAGTGTTTTATTTTGCCAGGATTGAGAATATAATTAACCCAGTAAAGGATTAAGTTTTCCCTGCCGCTCTAAGGCGTGAATATCATCACACCCCCCAATATATTGATCATTAATAAAAATTTGGGGAACTGAACGGCGACCATTAGCCCGTTGCGCCATTTTATCCCGTGCCACTTCATCCCCATCAATGCTATATTCGGTGAAGTCTACGCCTTTGCTTTTCAGCAATTCCTTAGCTCGAATACAGAAAGGACAGGTTCTCCAAGTGTAAATTTCAACGTTTGCTGCCATAGGGGGTTCCAGAAATTGAATTTTCCTTCTTTATGTTAATATGAAATCAAAAATTGATCTATTTTATTCTGAATACTCAGACTAAACCCACCCAGTCTATCCTGATTTAAGTCAAGCAAAATGTCAAATTATTTTTCTGTAATTGCACCTCAACCTCGGATTTCCGTTCCCACTTCTGACCCCAATAATCCGGGTTATATTGTACAACCCGGGACAGGTTTAGATGGTGTGGTTACGATTCAAGACATTGATGGTGGAAGTTGCACAGGCTCATTATTAATTACGGGTAATCATATTTTAACCGCTGCCCATTGTGTCACCGATAAATTGGGGCAACCCGATTATTATTCCCCCTCAGAATATACCGTTTCTTTTAACTTACCCTCGGGTCAAATATCAATTCCGGTTTCTCAAATTTATATTCATCCCGATTGGAGTCATGATTTTAATTTTAATAATGATATTGCTATTTTAGAACTAGCTGAACCCGCACCTCAAGAGGCAAATCGCTATGAGATTTATACCCGGTTTGATGAGGTGGGTCAAGTGATGCAAAAAGTTGGTTATGGTGTTTCGGCAACAGGTAATTCAGAACAAAGTGGCTATTCTGATCCGGTTCCAACTAAGCGTATAGGGAAAAATCGTTATGATGGTCTGGGGGAGTTATTTAATAGCAATCCCTATTATTATAATAATCAACCTGGCAAACAATTAGTTTATGATTTTGATAATGGTTCAGCCCAAAATGATGCCTTTGGACAAGAATTTGGGATTTATAATTTAGGATTGGGAGTAGAAGAAGTCAATATTAGTCCTGGAGATTCCGGGGGCCCAGGTTTTATTGATGGCAAAATTGCTGGTCTAACCTCCACTGGTTTTACTCCAGCAATGTCGGGTATTGATGTGACTAATAAATTAGATGAAAGCTTTGGGGAATATGCTTCTGATACCCGAGTTTCGGTCTATGCAGATTGGATTAATCAAATTATTAATACTTCTTCCTATGCCGGGAATGATGATATTTTAGGCACAAATAATAACGATTTTCTCTATGGATATCAAGGAGATGATACGATTAACGGTTTAGGGGGAGATGATAATATTTTTGGGGGAAAAGGTTCTGATGATCTCTATGGAAATGAAAGCAATGATACTCTCTATGGAAATTTAGGATTTGATCTTATTTCGGGTGGATTGGGGGATGATTTTTTAGCTGGGGGTCAGGATTATGATTATCTATATGGAGAAGCCGGAAATGATACCTTAACGGGAGATTTAGGAAACTGATTATTTAACCGGAGGAACGGGATCGGATCTATTTATTCTTTCTTTAGCAGCCTCTAGTTCAGATGAAATTTTAGCAGATTCTATCACGGATTTTGAACCAGGTATTGATAAAATTGGTTTAACCGAAGGCTTGACCGAAGCAAATTTAATCTTAGAACTTTCAAGCGGTATCATTTTTGAAACAGTGATTCGCGTCGCCGGATCGGATCAAGTTATTGGGAAAGTTTATGATATGTCTCCCCAACAACTTCGAGGTAATTTTATTTCAATTTGACTTTACTAATTCAGCGATCGCTAGTTCAGTTTAACACCGGAGCAACAAGAAAGATTTGCCCCCTTGTATCCTAATTTTTGAAATTTATTTAACAGTAATATAGCGGAATTTATAGGATAAAATCAGATTTAGAGACAAAGAAACCCGATTTCTAAAAGATACCGGGTTTCTGAGGTGATAGTCTAATTTAAGCAGCTTGTCGTTCTTCCTGATCAAACCCGTGTAAAATTGGTTCCGGGCCGAATTTAGAAGTCACTCGGAGTAAACGGGGAATTTCAAAACTATTATAAACGCGAAACTCACTTTGAACAGTAGCTTCTGCGGTTCTAACAGCTTGGTTTAATACCAACGAACCATCGGGGTCAGAAACAGAACGATGGAAGGTTTCCGGGGGGTATTCTCAAAATGTGACGGTTGGCATCTAATCTAACAATATGATAGGGATCTTTCCAAGAAAAATTAACTAAATAAAAGGTACGTCCCCCACTCACCGCTAACAAATTATCCTCTTGATGGGGATGAAGATAAAATTGCCAATGTCCTGTTTCACTGTTATTCGGACTAATGGCTGGCCCCTCATGGAAGACTAAATCCCGGGCGTTGGAATTGGCAATAGTAATATCAAAAAAACGGACACTGGGGGTATCGCGGAATTTGTGAAAGGGGATTAATTCAAACATACAGATTTTATTTAGGTTATTCGTTTTTTTGCTAGTTGTCCCTAGCTTAGTCACACTTGTTCAAACAATCAAAACCTATTGAGCATAGTTTCTATGCGGAAACCGAATAGATATGTCGAGAAGGAGAGGGGGAATTTTTAAGCTAAGATGTAGTGAGTCCTTTAGGACTCTCTCAGGAAGCCCTGAAGGGCTTACTACGATTGGTAGTGAGTCCTTTAGGACTCTCTCAGAAAGCCCTGAAGGGCTTACTACGGTTTGGAATTGGAGGCAGTCCGACGGTTTATACTCGTCCCTTAGCTCGACTCATTGAGCAATTACAGCATTTACCCGGTGTGGGGCCAAAAACCGCCCAACGCCTAGCGCTGCATATTATTAAGCGTCCTGATGAAGATGTGCAAGCCTTAGCCCAGGCGTTATTGGATGCTAAACAGCAAGTGGGTTTTTGTAAGGTTTGTTTCCATCTCTCGGCTGAACCCGTTTGTGATATTTGTCGTCACCCCCAACGCGACCCCGATACAATTTGTGTGGTCTCCGACTCCCGGGATGTCATCGCTTTGGAAAAAACCCGGGAATATAAAGGCAAATATCATGTTTTGGGTGGGGTAATTTCCCCGATGGATGGGGTTGGCCCCGAACAATTAACCATTCAACCCCTAATCCGTCGGGTGAGTCAACAACAGATTAAAGAAGTGATTATTGCTATCAGTCCCAGTATTGAGGGGGAAACTACAACCTTATATATAGGTCAACTATTAAGACCTTTTACCAGAGTAACTAGAATTGCCTTTGGTTTACCGATGGGCGGCGAGTTAGAATATGCCGATGAAATTACCTTAGCCCGGGCCTTAGAAGGGCGGCGAGAGTTAGATTAAAACTGACACCCACCCGCCCAGAAACCGGGTTTCTGTCTTATCTTAGAATTCCGATAGGCATTATGAAGTCAGTCACAAAAATCCCACTCCCAGAGTTTCTCTCTCAACCTAATATTGAGGCGTCTCCGGCATGGGAATTGATTAATGGACAGGCAATTCAAAAACCGATGCCAACGCTGTTTCACTCACGGTTACAACGCAATCTTGTTAATTATATTAATGATCATACCGATCAGTTTGAGGCCGTGCAGGAGTTACGCTGTCTTGTACCTCCCTACTCCCCTGTACCCGATATTGCTATTATTAGTTGCGATCGCCTTGCCGATGAAGACGGGCCATTTAACGGAGCGCCAGATTGGTTAATTGAAATTCGCTCACCGGATCAAAATACTTTAGACTTACAGAAAAAGATTCTCCACTGTCTCAGTAACGGAACACAATTGGCTTGGTTAATTGATCTATCTCGTCAACAGGTTTGGGTCTGGCAGGGTGATGAATTACCATTAGTTTGTTCAGGTATAGACATTTTGCCGACCTTGGGTAATATACCGGAAACTTACGGTTGAGGCGGTAATGGCGATGACTCGACGCCAATAAATTTTGTAGTGAGTCCTTTAGGACTCTCAGAAAGCCCTGAAGGGCTTACTACGGTTTAAAGTTCAAGAAACTGGGGATTAGATTCAATAGATTCTGGATAATTTTCTGGGTCTTGTTGATGATTTTGGAATCCTTGCAGTGCGAGCGTCCTCGCTCGTTAGGATATAAAGTGATGTACTCTATTTAAACTTTATATTTCATCCTTTAACTGGGGGGTTGTCACTCTAACTTTTGGGTTTATTTTAAAGCATAATTCTATCAAAAACTTCTATCTCCAATGACCCCAAATATCTATTTCACCAGTTATTAAACTGTGTATGTAAATGGATATGCAAATTATAGCTCCAATGAAAGCTGTAATATAGTATGCAGAAACGCTACACATCGCTAAAGTAACACTTTCTGGTGCTCCAGACGCACGAAAAATACCTCCCAAAACTGTACAACCAAAAAAAAGCCACCCCACAGATCCTAATGCTGCACCGTAAAGCGCAAAAAGAAGAAGCATAACTGTATGAACAAATAATACCCAAGCAAATGGTAATAATGCAGCACCCAAGAATATCGCCAAAATGCCACCCACAATTAATGCAATTGAAGTTAGTATCCACATAGACGAAAACAGTATAAAATATAACTAAAATTTTCATCATGGTAGCTTGCTCACTCGAAACTAAACAGTAAAAAAAGTTGGTAAAAGTTGGAAATTTTAAAAATTTAGATAGTGAAAGATTGCAAAAGTTGGAAAAAGTTGCTAAAAGATGAGTATACTCATAACAGCGATTTTACATTCCTAGCTATGGAAACCTCCCAGATTTTGCAATTTGTGGATGAATCTGTGTATACCAATACAGGCAAACATCTCAACGACTTGCAACGGAGAATTATTACAGGAATACTCAATCGGCAAAAGTATGCTGATGTTGCAGAAACTTACGCTTATAGTCCTAAGCACGTTAAAAAAGTAAGTCACGAACTTTTACAAATGTTGTCTGATGTCTTTGGTGAACCTGTAAAAAAAGGTAATCTTGAATCTGTTTTAGATCGGCAAATTAACGTCACTATAACTTTAGGTGATAAAAATAATCGTAATAAAAATACTGTAAACATAGGTTCTCTTAACAGTTGTCCTGTCCCTTCTTCTTTTACTTCAGATCAAACTCAAGTTGAAACAATTGAGAAGTTAAGGCATTTTGGACTAAGTGATGAGCAAATAGCAGAGGCGTTAATGATCTCATTAGAAGATCTTAAACCGATGAATTTGTAAAGATAAATTATTAAAAACCTTCCCATCTAAATCTTCTCTAGGAATTGACTGATTATCAGCCCTTAAACTTTCAATATATAATTCAATCGCTTCTGTAATATTATCAATGGCTTCTTCAAAAGAATCTCCTTGAGAATGACAACCTTTTAGAATAGGGCAAAAAGCATGATAACCGACCTCGGGTTCTTTTTGCAGAATAACGGTATAATTGTAAACTTGTTTATTATTGTTATCCATAAGTTTTTAACTTGTTGGGAATCTACCTAATTTTACCTCGGCATCATTCTATTTAGTCCAAATGTATCCCAACAAACAGAACAATTTTTTGTTTTCCCCAACCCCCCCAACTCCCCCACAACTCCCCTGAACCAAGGTAAGCTGACATAATAGGTTTTTCCCTCCCTTAATGGGCCTTCGTTGCCCTCGGAGACTGTAAAGCCCTAGGTATCTATAATTCATAACTCTAAACAGACTGCCATGAATACTCACACATTCCCCGAAAAACAGGGTTTATACGATCCACAATTTGAACACGACGCCTGCGGGGTCGGGTTTATTGTGCAGATGAAAGGAAAACAGTCCCACGATATTGTGGAACAGGGGTTAACTATCCTACTCAACCTCGACCATCGTGGTGCCTGTGGTGCGGAAACCAATACGGGTGACGGGGCGGGGATTTTAATGCAACTCCCCCACAAGTTCCTAAAAAAAGTGGCGGCGGCGGAGAATATTACCCTACCCGCACCCGGTGAATATGGCGTCGGGATGATGTACGCCTCCCCCGATACCAACGCCAGGGAAACCGGTCGCCGGATATTTGAGAAAATTGCGGCGGATGAAGGCCAACGGGTCTTAGGGTGGCGGGATGTACCGACGGATCATTCTTCCCTCGGAAATACCGCTAAAATGAGTGAACCCTTCATGCAGCAGGTGTTCATTCAAAGGGGTTCGGGCTTAGTTGATGATTTAGCTTTTGAACGCAAACTCTATGTGATCCGTAAACGCGCCCATAGCGAGATCCGGGTAACGCAAATTGATTCCTATTTATATTTGTCGAGTCTCTCCGGTCGGACTATGGTATATAAGGGGATGCTTATGCCTGTGCAGGTGGGTCAGTATTACCCCGAACTCCATGATCCCGATATGGAAAGCGCCTTAGCGTTGGTTCACTCGCGCTTCAGTACCAATACTTTCCCCAGTTGGGAACGTTCCCACCCCTATCGTTATATTGCCCATAACGGCGAAATTAATACCCTCCGAGGCAATATTAACTGGATGACCGCCCGCCAGTCGATGTTAGCTTCGGATTTGTTTGGGGAGGATCTGAAAAAAATTCAACCCGTAATTAATATTAACGGTAGCGATTCTACCATTTTTGATAATGCCCTAGAATTGTTGGTCTTGGCTGGGCGATCGCTTCCCCATGCGGTGATGATGATGATCCCGGAACCTTGGACGGCCCACGAGTCCATGAGTGATGAGAAAAAGGCCTTTTATGAATACCATTCCTGTTTAATGGAACCTTGGGATGGCCCCGCTTCCATTGCCTTTACCGATGGCACAATGATGGGGGCTGTCCTCGACCGTAACGGTTTACGACCTTCGCGCTATTATGTGACTAAGGATGATCTAGTGATTATGGCGTCGGAGGCCGGAGTCCTACCGATTGAACCGGAACGAGTCGCCTATAAAGGCCGTTTGCAACCCGGACGGATGTTCCTGGTGGATATGGAACAGGGGCGGATCATTGCCGATGAGGAAATTAAGACTAAAATTGCTACAGAACAGCCCTATCGAGACTGGATCAACCAGAACATGGTGGAATTGGCTAACCTCACAGACCCCGTAGAAACGCCCCATGGAGAGACGCGCCATGGCACGTCTCTACAGGATGGCTTAGTCCAACTACAAACGGCCTTTGGTTACACCTTTGAGGATCTGCGCCTGTTATTAACGCCCATGGCCCGGGATGGGGTGGAAGCGGTGGGTTCCATGGGAACCGATACCCCCTTGGCGGTGTTATCCGATCGCCCGAAACTGCTTTATGATTATTTCCAACAACTATTTGCTCAGGTAACAAACCCCCCTATTGACTCCATTCGGGAGGAAATTATTACGTCAGCGGAAACCACTATCGGGGCGGAAACGCAACTTATTAAAACCCGAACCGGAAAGTTGCCACCTGATCGAACTGAAAAGCCCGATTCTGAGTAACGAAGAATTAGCTAAACTGAAATTTGTTAATGAAGACGGTTTTCAAGCCGTTACCCTGCCGATTCTGTTTAACCCCAAAGATGGGGTAAAAGGGTTGGAAGCGGTCATGGAGGGGATTTTTGCCCAGGCTAACAAGGCAATTGAAAGTGGGGTAAACCTGTTGGTTTTGAGCGATCGCGGTGTTGACGGCAACAACGCCCCCATCCCCGCCCTGTTGGCCGTATCCGGTTTACATCACCACCTAATTCGTCAAGGGACTCGCACCCGGGTGGGTTTGATTCTCGAATCCGGTGAACCGCGAGAAGTCCATCACTATGCCCTTTTGGTCGGTTATGGTTGTGGTGCTATTAATCCCTATATGGCGTTTGAAAGTATCCACGACATGATCGAGCAAAAATTATTAGTCGGTGTGGACTATAAAACCGCCTGTAAAAACTACATTAAAGCCGCCACAAAAGGGGTGGTTAAAGTTGCTTCCAAAATCGGTATTTCCACCTTACAAAGTTATCGTGGAGCCCAAATTTTTGAAGCCATTGGTTTAAATCAATCGGTGATTGATCGATACTTTAGTTGGACGGCTACCCGGATTGAAGGTGCGGATTTAGATGTTATTGCTAAAGAAGCAATTCTCCGCCATACCCACGCTTTCCCAGAACATCCAGGTGATAGCACCCATACCCTAGATGTGGGGGGTGAATATCAATGGCGGAAGGAAGGAGAAGCCCATTTATTAAGCCCGGAGGCGATTCATTCTTTACAGAAAGCGGTGCGCCTGGGGGATTATGAATTGTTCAAAAAATACGCCCAGTTGGTGAATGAACAAAACCAAAAATATTTCACCCTGCGCGGCTTATTGCAATTTAAAGATCGTCAACCGATTCCTTTAGAAGAAGTCGAACCCATTGAAGCAATTATGAAGCGCTTTAAAACCGGGGCGATGAGTTATGGCTCGATTTCTAAGGAAGCCCATGAAACCTTAGCGATCGCCATGAATCGGATTGGTGGTAAGTCTAACACAGGAGAAGGCGGCGAAGACCCAGAACGTTATACTTGGACAAACGAACAAGGGGACTCGAAAAATAGCGCTATTAAGCAAGTCGCCTCCGGTCGGTTTGGGGTAACGAGTTTGTACCTTTCCCAAGCTAAGGAAATCCAAATCAAAATGGCTCAGGGGGCTAAACCCGGAGAAGGGGGACAACTTCCCGGACGCAAGGTTTATCCGCCCATTGCCAAAGTCCGCCACTCAACTCCGGGGGTAGGTTTGATTTCCCCCCCTCCTCACCACGATATTTATTCGATTGAGGACTTAGCCGAATTAATCCACGACCTGAAAAACTCTAACCGAGCGGCGCGGATTAGTGTGAAATTAGTCTCGGAAGTCGGAGTTGGAACCATTGCTGCGGGGGTAGCTAAAGCCCATGCTGATGTGGTATTAATCTCCGGTTTCGATGGTGGCACGGGGGCGTCTCCCCAAACTTCGATTAAACACGCCGGACTGCCTTGGGAGTTGGGGTTGGCGGAAACCCATCAAACCTTGGTGTTGAATAATTTGCGATCGCGCATTGCAGTTGAAACCGATGGTCAAATGAAGACCGGCCGGGATGTGGTGGTGGCTGCATTGTTAGGAGCAGAGGAATTCGGCTTTTCAACCGCCCCCTTAGTTACCTTGGGTTGTATTATGATGCGGGTGTGCCACCTGAATACCTGTCCGGTGGGTATCGCCACCCAAAACCCCCAACTGCGGGAAAGCTTTTCCGGTGATCCTGAGTATACCGTTAACTTTATGAAGTTCATTGCCCAGGAAGTGCGAGAAATCATGGCTCAGTTGGGTTTCCGCAGCTTAACGGAAATGGTGGGACGCACGGATATTTTGGAAGGGAAGAAGGCCGTTGACCATTGGAAAGCCAAGGGAATTGACCTCTCGAAAATCCTCTATCAACCGCAAGTTGGGGAGGATATCGGCCGTTATTGTCAAATTCCCCAGGATCACGGTTTAGATAAATCTATGGATATCACCGTGTTACTGGATCTGTGTAAACCCGCTATTGAGAAGGGTGAGAAGGTGGAGGCTACCCTACCGATTAAAAATGTTAACCGGGCGGTGGGGACAATTTTAGGTAATGAAATCACTAAAAACCATTGGCAAGGTTTACCCGAAGATACGGTACATCTGCATTTCCAAGGCAGTGCGGGTCAAAGTTTTGGGGCTTTTGTGCCTCAAGGGGTGACGCTAGAATTGGAAGGGGATGCTAACGACTATGTGGGCAAGGGATTAAGCGGAGGGAAAATTATTATTTATCCCCCGGCAGTTTCCACTTTTATCCCTGAAGATAACATCATTATCGGCAATGTGGCGTTATATGGCGCAACTCTTGGGGAAGTCTATATCCGAGGGTTAGCGGGGGAACGTTTTGGGGTGCGTAACTCCGGCGTGAATGCCGTTGTCGAGGGTGTGGGCGATCACGGTTGTGAATATATGACCGGAGGTAAGGTGGTTGTCCTGGGTGCAACTGGACGTAACTTTGCGGCGGGGATGAGTGGCGGTATTGCCTATATCTTCGATGAAAGCGGAGATTTTGCCACCCGTTGTAATACGTCCATGGCGGATTTAGAAAAGTTGGAAGACCCGGAAGAAATTAATCAGGTTTACCAATTAATTGCTAAACACGCGGAATATACCAAGAGTCAAAAAGCGTTGAAAATTTTAGCAAATTGGACGGAAATGATTCCGACTTTTGTTAAAGTGATTCCCCGGGATTATAAGCGGGTTTTGGAAGCATTAAAAGAAGCTGAAAAATCCGGTTTAACTGGGGATGATGCGTTAACGGCGGCGTTTGAAGCTAATTCCCGTGATGTGGCGCGGGTTGGCGGAAGTTAAATGTTATAATAACAGGGGGCTTCGGCCCCTTGTTGGACTGATGAATAACTGTATAAACGATTTTAATAGAAGGAAAATATGGGACTTCAGGAAGAAATTGACAGCATGAGACAAGAAATTAGAGCCGATGGATACTCGATGTCTATTGGGGAATGGATCAGTCTTTATGAAAGTGAAGAAATTGATATACACCCTGAATTTCAAAGATTTTTTCGGTGGACGAATACTCAAAAAACTAATTTTATAGAATCTATTTTACTGGGAATACCGACTCCACCTATTTTTGTATCTCAACGTGAAGATGGAATTTGGGATGTTGTAGACGGTTTACAACGTTTGTCTACTATATATCAGTTTATTGGAAAATTAACAGATGAAAATAACAAACTTATCCCTCCTTTAGTGCTTGAAGGAACTAAATATTTACCTAATCTAAACAATAAAAAATGGCAAGATTCAGATGATTCCGAAAACTCTCTGACTCCATCTCAACGTCTTTTGATAAAAAGAGCCAAAATTGATGTCAATATTCTATTAAAAGAAAGCGATAAGGTTGCGAAATATGAATTATTTCAACGATTAAATAATGGAGCATCTCTAGCTACTCCACAGGAGGTAAGAAACTGTATTCTTGTAATGTATAATCGTGAAATGTTTAATTGGATGAAAAGTTTAAGTCAAAATCAATCTTTTAAAGAATGTATAGCTCTTGGTGATCGACTCAATGATGAACAATATGATTTAGAGTTACTGCTCAGGTTTTTAGTATTCCGTAATATTGAACAAAATGCAATGAAGGGTATAAAAAATGATTTGGGAGAATTCTTGACAGATAAGATGGTACAAATGGCAGAGAATTCACAGTTTAATTATGAAGATGAAGAAAAAGCATTTAAGCAAACATTTTCAATTTTATATGAACAGATGGGAAGTGATAGTTTTCGTAGATATTCAGCTAATAAAGATAAGTTTATGGGAGGATTCTTAGTATCTGCCTATGAAGTGATTGCTTTAGGAATAGGTTATCATTGTGAACAGTTATCTAGCTCTAATTTCAACATAAGAGATAAAGTAAAAGAAATTTGGTCACGTCCTGAGTATAAAGAATGGTCAGGTGGAGGCACTAACGCGCAGCAAAGACTCCCGAAATTAGTTCCCTTTGGTCGTCAAATGTTTCAACCATGAAAATACGGACTTTAGAGCAGCTTAATAAACAGCTTTCGGATAAACTTGTATGGAGAAAAAAAGAGCTTTCATCTTTGAAAGCCATGATTGATTGGAAATCACCTTCTCTTGATCAACGCAACGTATTGCTTCGCAGCGGAATAACTATCCTTTATGCTCATTGGGAAGGCTTTATTAAAGTAGCAGCCAATAGTTATTTAGAATTTGTTGCTATGCAACGACTTCCCTATAATCAGCTTTCCAATAATTTTATAGCTTTAGCAATGAAAGATCAGTTAGATCAAGCAAGAGACACAAACAAAGCAACTATATACTGTGAAGTAGCTGATTTTTTTATAACCAAGCTGACTGAAACGAAGCAGAATTAAATATGAAAATAGAATAGTGACATCTAATCTTTCATCATCCGTTTTTAAAGAGATAGTTTTTATGCTGGGTTTAGATTACTCTTTTTATGAAACAAAAGAAGTAATAATTGATGAAAAATTGCTGGCTAAGAGAAATAAAATAGCTCATGGTGAGTATCTTGACATAGATGAGAATGATTATGATGAGTTGCACAGACAAATAATATCAATGATGGATCATTTTAGTAATCAAATAGATAATTGTGCAGCTACAAAGCAATATTGCTGTAATGATGACAAACTGGGGCAAATTTAGTTGAATAAATATCAGTAAGAGCGGGTTTATTAATATTCCTGTGAATTAACTCATATTATCTCGAACCAACCCCAACGGATGGTTAAAATTTGATTCAATTAATTAGGATTTATATATTAATGGATTTAAACTAAGATAAATTCAATATTTGCTTAACTTCATCTAAAGAAAAAGTAGGACTTTCTTGTTCTTCTTGTTGTGCTGTCCTTAAATCTTGTAAATCCTGTAAATCTTCTAACAGTTCTTGAATTTTCATAAATTCTTCACTGGGTAAAATGACAAATTCTTGACCATTTTTATTGATAAATTCAGGATTAAGTTGAATCATAATATTCTCCGATTAATTATTATAAGATTTACTACGATGTTTAACTCGATAGATAACTAAGTTTTGTTCCTCAACTGCAAATAATACCCGATAATCTCCAACTCTTAAACGGTATTCTGGTGTAAAGTTTGTTAATCGTTTGACATCTCCTTGTAAATTATTTTGCATCCCTTCTATTTTAGCAAGAATTCGTTTCTGTAGTTCAGGCGGTAACGTTTGTAAGTCTTTAATTGCTTTTGGCTTAAATTGAATTTTATAAGTCACATTTGTTACCTCATGTCCTATTCGCTTAAATCTTATATGAAAAAACCTGTATCAGCCTGAATATAGGCAAGTTTTTTAACAAATTCTTCACTCCGTTGAATCTCAAGAGACATGGGCTATATCCTCTCAGTCGTTCTTAATCCAGTATAGCGCGATGGGTTCTGCCCAGCCGAAGGCGATCACATAGCTACCGACCCAAACATCATACTTTTCTAAAAATAGCGATCGCTCTTGACCAAACTCAAAACCTAATCGGTTATACTGGGTTTGTGTTTGAATTTGTACCCTAGAAATAGGTAGGATAAAAATTATGACAACAACGATTCAAGTTAATATTTAATTTGATAACTATTAAAAGTTTAGAAGAATAATGATAGGAAGAATTTTATCAAGATTTTATTCTGGATATTAAAAAATAACATAAATCTGTAGGGGCGGGTTCTCCCAAATCCAGTAAACTTTACCCAGATATTAATAAACCCGCCCGACCCAACTGTTATTATCTCTCTATCGGTGAATCTTTAACGCATAAATTCAGAAGCAACAATCATCGTGCCTATCCCCGAATCAGTGAAGACTTCTTGCAATAAAGCATGGGGAACACGACCATCTAAAATATGAGCCGCCCGCACACCTTGGGCTAAACTTCTGACACAACAATTGACTTTAGGAATCATCCCCCCGGAAACAATTCCTTGTTCAATTAATTGTCTGGCTTCCTGAATATTAACTTGGGCAATTAAGGTATCAGGATTATGATAATCCTCTAAAATTCCGGCCGTATCGGTTAACAGAATTAACTTTTCAGCACCCAACGCGGCTGCAATTTCCCCAGCGACCGTATCCGCATTCATATTATAAGCCTGTCCATCCTCATCCGTTGCCACACTAGAAACTACGGGAATATAACCACTACTGACCAAAGACTCCAAAAGTTTAGTATTCACACTACTGACTTCTCCCACAAAGCCGATATCCGCCTGACCTTCAGGACGAGCTTTAATTAAGTTGGCATCCTTACCACATAGGCCAACGGCTTCCCCTCCAGCCTGGTTAATCAAAGAGACAATTTCCTTATTCACCCGACCCACTAACACCATTTCCACCACATCCATCGTTGCTGCATCGGTAACTCGCAACCCATTTTTAAATTGAGGTTTCAATTCCCAATTTAATCAACCAACTATTAATTTCTGGGCCACCGCCATGAACCACCACCACCCGAATTCCGACAAAAGATAGTAAAACAATATCCTGCATCACCTTATCTTTGAGGCTACTGTCTTTCATCGCGGCCCCCCCATATTTTACGACAATCGTGCGATTAGAAAACTTTTGAATATAGGGGAGAGCTTCATTCAGAATTTTAGCGCGAACTGCTGTATCTGTTTGGTCAAAATCGCTATGTTTAAGCATATAAGTTTCGGTGAGAGTGTGTAGAAGCGAGTTCCGTGAGATCTTTGTGAACTAACCCAAGTCTCCACCAAACCCGCCCCTAAGATTTTAGTTGATTTGAGGTTTCCAGAAATGCCCACCAGCGATTAAGCGGCAGATAGATGACAGGAGTCCACAAACTACTCAAAATTGCTGTGGACAGTGCTGCCCGTTGTTGATATCGGAATAATTCATCTAAAGCCGAATAGCTAAAACTGTTCAATTGAAAACCTCGGATAGCTTCCACTAAAATCGCCATCCCAAAAACCATCACAGCAACGGAAATAAAATCCTCTTGAATTTTTTTAATAATTCGTTTATAAATCACTACGGTTAAAACACTAACAATCACCAAGGAAAGAATATGGGAAGGAGAAGAAACTGTTAATCCATCTAAAATCAACCCACAGCATAAACCCCCGACTATAGCCTGTAAAAAAGAGCGTTTAATACTCCAAGTCACCAGCCAAATTAATACCCAATTCGGGGTAATTCCAAACAGTTCCAACCCGGGAATCCGAAGCAAAGATAACCAAATACAAACCATTAAAGAAATAATGGTAATCATCAAATTTAAAACTTGATAAGGCTTAAAAAACATAATTAATCAGTTATCAGTAATCAGTGTAAGAGCAATTAATTATCAACTACTGATTTTTGATTCGGATAAATAATCACCCATTCCAGAGAAGAAATAGAGGCAAAAAACTCAACAACTGCTTCGGGAGATGGGGCTTTATTCATATCTACAGAAACAACTCTACCAATGGGCAAACCTTCAGGGACAAGCTGGCTATAACTAGAAGTAACAACCACATCCCCCACCTTGACTTTAGGATCACTTTCAAAAAATTCCATGATCCCTTGTTCGGTCGAATTTCCCTTGAGAAATCCCATATTGCGACTGCGACTAATTGTTACCCCAATGCGACTGCTCGGATCACTCAAAAGCATCACTTTACTGGTACTGGGTGTCACACTAATCACCCTTCCAATTAATCCACCGGGGCCCACCACTAAATCCTGATTCCGAACCCCCTGCTGACTCCCACGACCAATAATAATTTGTTTCCACCAGAAATCGGCACCGCGACCAATCACAGGGGCGACAATTCCCTTACCCTGTTTTTTAGCAGAAACATAATTCAAAATATCCTGAAGCTTTTGATTTTGGTTTTTCAGTTCTTGAATTTGAGCTTCTAACTGATTAATTCGAGGATCAATTTGTCGAACAATTTTTTCCTGTTCCGTTATGGTTGATGCCGATAAATGAAACGGACGAGTCACCCAATAGTACATTTCATATAAAGCAGCCCCTTGAGTTTGTCGCACTAACAAAGCCGTTAAAATTGCCAAACCCAGTAAAAAAAATTGATTCCGACTGCGACTCCACCAACTGCGTGTTTGCATACCGATTAAAATTAACGGTGAAAATAATTGATAATTGATAATTATTTTTTTCAGAGTCAATTATCAATTACCAATTATCGATTATCAATTGTTACAGATTTCTGGAACCCCCAGTAAAAACCCGTTCCAACTGTTTGAAATTTTCTAATACCCGACCTGTACCCAACACCACACAACACAGGGGGTCAGCCGCAATATGGGTAATAATTCCGGTTTCGTGGCTAATTAAGGCATCAATGCCCTTGAGTAAGGCTCCTCCACCCGCCAACATAATACCCCGGTCAATGATATCCGCCGCCAATTCTGGGGGAGTACGTTCTAAAGTGCGTTTGACCGAATCAATAATAACTGATAAAGGTTCAGCCATACTTTCGCGCACTTCCGGGGATTTAATGGTTACGGTACGAGGCAAACCTGATAATAAATGAATCCCTCGCACCTCCATAATCATTTCATCATCGGCGGCGGGGTTGGGATAGGCGGAACCCATCCTAATTTTAATATCTTCAGCCGTTTGTTCTCCAATCACTAAGTTATGAACTTTTTTCATATACAAAATGATGGCATCGTTGAGTTCATCTCCCGCCACCCGCACAGACTCGCTCAAAACCGTTCCCTGTAAACTCAAAACGGCGACTTCCGTTGTTCCGCCCCCAATATCCACAATCATATTTCCCGTCGCTTCAGAAACGGGTAAACCCGCACCAATGGCCGCGGCCACCGGTTCATCAATTAGTCGGACGTCCCGCGCCCCCGCCTGAGAAGCCGCTTCAATCACCGCCCGGCGTTCTACTCCGGTGACTCCACTGGGAATCCCAATCACAATTCGAGGCGCGATTAGGGTTTTACCCTCATTCACCCGCCGAATAAAATGTTTGAGCATTTGTTCGGCTGCATCAAAGTCCGCAATTACCCCATCCCGCAGGGGTCTTACCACCACTACATTTTCTGGAGTGCGGCCTAACATTTTTTTGGCTTCCTCTCCCACCGCCAACGGGACTTTTTCTAGTTTGTCAATGGCAACCACCGAGGGTTCTTGTAGTACAATGCCCTTACCCGATACATAAATCAATGTGTTAGCAGTTCCTAGGTCAATGCCCATGTCCTGCGAAAAACGACTAAAAAGACCCACTATTCTTTCCCTATAAAAAATTAACAGCAATCCTTTCGGAGTATCCGTAAGGGCGACCAACCGATGAGAATTGTATTATGTTTTGGGTTGTGCGTCCAGTCATCACTATTTCAGAATGCTGAGAACTGCAACCCCAAATTATTCAGTATCGGTTTCCGGGATCATACTTTTAGTTCGTCGGGTAGAAGACCGGATCAGGGTTAAGCTGTACTGCATCTATGAATTGCGATCGGGAAATTGCCCGGTTCTTGTGGGAGTGGGGACACTCCCTAGAATATAACGTTTAAATGCAGTACGGCGAATCAACCAATACCTTCAATAATCGGATGGAAGTAAAACGCAATACCCAAAACCGTATAAGCAGCCAAGAGTAAAACCCCCTCCAACCAATCGGAAACGGCCATCGGAACTTACGGAGTTAGCAATTAACACAGACACAGCAACGGCGATTAATTCAAAGGGGTTAAAATTCAAATCCATCGGTTTGCCTAATATCCATCCGGTTAGGACTAATGCGGGGGCTACAAATAAAGCAATTTGTAAACTCGAACCTAAAGCGACGGATACGGATAAGTCCATTTTATTTTTCATCGCTACGGTAACGGCGGTGGCGTGTTCGGCGGCATTCCCAATAATCGGAACTAAAATCACCCCGGTAAATAGTGCCGTCAGTCCTAGGCTGGAGGTCGCTTCTTCCAGGGTATCAACTAATAGTTCGGACTCGAAGGCGACTGTAATTGTAGCCAAAAACAAAACCCCAATCCACAGTTTCAAATTCACCTTTTCTGCCTCATGTCCGGCTTCTTCTTGGGTGATTTCGCCGTCTTCATCGTTTTCCGCCACTCCCACGTCATATAAGTAGGAGTGGGTTTTCATGGAAAATAGCAGGGTAAGAATATATACCGTAATTAAAACTACCGCCACCGCCGCGGACAGGGTTTGCATAACGGATGCTTCAATCCCAATGGAGGTAACATCTACTGCCGTTGGCACTAAAATGGCAATTACGGCTAAATTCATGGCGGAGGAATTCAAACGGGCAACCACGGGCTGGAATTTTTGCTCTTTGAAGCGTAAACCTCCTAAGAACATGGATAAACCCATGACTAGGAGTAGGTTTCCCATAATTGACCCGACTAAACTGGATTTGACCACATCAATTAGTCCAGCATTGAGGGCGACAATTCCAATAATTAATTCCGTCGCATTCCCAAAGGTGGCATTTAACAACCCCCCTAAATTGGGGCCCAGGACGACGGCGATTTCTTCGGTCGCAGTTCCCATCCAACCTGCTAGGGGAATAATCGCTAGGGCGGAGGTGACAAAAACCATGGTTGATCCCCACTCCAAAAAGTGACCGGCGATCGAAATCGGCACAAAAATTAACAGGGACGAGAGTATGGTTTTGGTATTCAACATTTCAGTAATCAGTTATTAGTAATCCGTTATCAGTTGTTGGGACGGGTTCATTGAGATTGAGGTGATTAACCTAGAGCTAACACCCACCCGCATCCATTATCAGTAATCAGTAATCAGTTATTAGCGGTAGAATTTATCATAGAACCTCTTGGCATGACAAGACTAGATAAACAAATATTAATTTTTGGAAATGGACTTGCTAGAGCTTATAATTGGAATTACCATCTTTAACAACTGTAAACGGCTAATATTTAACCTTTAAAATGAACTTTTTTAATAAATTATTGACTGCAATTGAGCAACAAAATAGCTTGCTTTATGTTGCCTTGGAACCCGATCCCGATAGCCATATTTTTGAAATTGGAAATTGTGGGGGAATTGATGGCGATCGCGTTGATATTATTGAACAATGGCAGGAATGGTTGGGTTTTATTATTCGGGAAACTTCGGAATTTGTCTGTGCCTATAAACTCTCTTTAGGGTTTTATTTGGGATTGGGGATTCCCGGGTTAAAACTATTAGAAAAAACATTAAAATTGATTCCGCCCCATCTTCCTATTATTTTAGATGCTAAATATAGTGATTTGCCTTCGAGTACCGTTTTTGCTCGTTTTGTGTTTGAAGAATTAAAGGTTGGCGCCTGTACCTTAACTCCCTATGCTGGATTAGATCAAGTTGCACCTTTTTTAGTTTATCCTGATAAAGCGGTTTTTATTTCCTGTGCCACGGCTAATCCTTCCGCCTCTATTATTCAAGAATATCCTCAACCCCAACAACCTTTATATTTAGAATTAGTTAAGGTAGCTCAAACCTGGGGAACTTCCGAACAATTGGGATTATTGGTGGGGATGGTACCGGATATGTTAGCCAAAATTCGTCAAGCCGCCCCGGAACAATTTATCTTATTAGAGGGGGATGTGGCCGAAGAAAATGATTTAATGGATGTGGAAGATTTAACCCCAATTTTAGATGCTGGATTAAGTTTAAATGGCGATCTATTATTAATACCCATTCCCCCTAAATTATTAGAAAAAGAAACCATCAGAACTGGAATCAAACAGTTAAGAGATCAAATTAACACGGAACGACAACAGGTAATTAGAGGAAATCCCACCTGTGATTTATGGTTGCCTGATGTTTGTTTTTTAAGACATCAACCCCACCGAGATTTGATTTTACAATTATATGATATTGGCTGTATTATTTTTGGGGATCATGTTCAAGCATCGGGAGAAACTTTCCCCTATTATATTGACCTGAGACGGATTATTTCCACACCCCAAATTTTTCATCAAATTGTCGGAGCTTATGGAGATATTTTAGAAACCCTAAGTTTTGATCGAATTGCGGGTATCCCCTATGGTTCTTTACCAACAGCAACGGGGTTATCTTTAAGGTTACAACGTCCGATGATCTTTCCGCGAAAAGAAGTTAAAGCCTATGGGGCGGGGCGATTAATTGAAGGGCATTTTCAACCCGGGGAAACTATTGTGGTGGTGGATGATATTTTAATTACGGGCAATAGTGTGATTCAAGGAGCCGAAAAGCTAAAATCTGCGGGATTAAAGGTTAATGATATTGTGGTTTTAATTGATCATGAACGGGGAGTTAAGGAAAAATTAAAGGTTAATAATTATCAAGCCCATGCGGTATTAACCCTTTCAGAAATAGCAGAAACCTTATATGAAGCTAACCGAATTACAGAGGAACAGTTTAACTTTTTTTAAAGGCAATAGGCATTTTTAGTTATCAGTTATCAATTATCAGCCAAGACAAAATAAAAGGGAATGGGCAGCGAGAAATGGAATAAGTCATCAATTAAGGGCTAGATATGCAGGGGCAAATTATTCTGTATTGCCTATCTTGACTGGAGTTGTAGAACTTGGCTCACAACTTCCGATAACTTTTGAGCGTCAAAGGGCTTAGTGAGATATTCACTCGCCCCGGCCAGACGGCCTTGAACCTTATCAAAAGCACCATCCCTTGCCGTTAACATAATAATAGGTAAATTCTGAAACTGGGGAATACTGCGAACGGTGCGACAGAGTTCTAGGCCATCAATTCCCGGCATGGCCACATCCAGAAGTAAAACCGAAACAGCCTCATGGTAAATAGTGGATAAAGCGTCTACAGCATTATCAGCAACCAGGACACGATATTCCTTCCCCAATGCTTGTTGGATGAGTCCCTGCATGACTCTACTATCATCAACAGCTAAAATAGTGGGTATAAAATTTTGAGATACTGACATAGTAATTCATGTTCGGTGGGTCGAGATGCCCTGCTAGGAGTGGTAATCAAGCCGATGAAAAATAAGCCTATTTGCTGGATCACCAAGCCGACTATCTATTACTTTCATTATATATCAAAATTATTCTTTCACTTTTATGTCAACAATTCTATACTTTAAGCTGGACAATTATGAAGGAAATTTAATCAGACCTGCCTTGGGTGTTTATGATTAATCAAATAGCAAAAAATTTAATAGTTTTGAATCGGACAAATCACTCAAACGTCAGAATACCGCATCACCTGACCGATACCTTCATGGGTGTTATTGGTTTTTCCCACGAGAAATGGCACAGAAACTATTTTTCCATCGGGGGCAAAATTTTTTATGTGGGTAAAGATTTTTTGCCTCAGCCCAGATCAAAAGTAAAAGTGGCTGCAACCTTTGTTAAGATTAAAGCAGATTAAATAGGTTGTGTGAGATCAGGACGTTTGGACAAACAATGTCATACAGCTAAGGCGAGTCAAACAAAAGTCGGATGTCGGGTAACAGTTGGGGGGTTGAGGTGTTAAGGTGTTGGGGTGTTAGCGACTAATCCTTGACCCCTCAGTGAATACGAACATCTCATACCCAAAAGCTAAATGCCTGGTTGCTGACATCTAGCCACTCCCTTTGTATGGTGATTACCGATAATGAACGCAAGATTTTTAGGTCAAACCATGTTCAGCCCAGAGGGCAATAATCTTTCTCAGGTCATCCATAGGTTTGCTGAAATTCCCTTTGATGATTTGACTCACTTAGCGTCCCATCTAGCCCAGACGCCAGTTGCTTTGATTACTTTTATGGATGAGCGCCATCAGTGGTTGAAGTCTCAGGTGGGTTTGACGGGAAAAATACATCCCTATTTGAATTTCTGCGAATTTATTATTGAATTATATTTTCCAGCCGAATTGTTGACCGAGGAGCAAGACGACCGGGATAATCCTGCGAGGCTGAATGGCTCCAACTCTAACTTAAAACCATCCCCGGAACCGATTATTATTCCTGATACCTGGAATGATCAACGGTTTGCTTCTCAACCCCTAGTTAAACAAGATCCTAAGATTCGGTTTTATTTGGGTATTCCCTTAATGACCGCCGATCACTTAATGGTGGGGATGCTGTCGATCATAGATTATCAGCCCCGGGAGCTAACACCGGCAACCATTAAGGCGTTACAAGCACTCAATAATCAAATTATTAGCCAAATCAATTTACACCGCCAACTGATTCACTCCAAAACCAAACTTAGTCAACTCGAAGATATTATTAATGAACGTAAGCAAGTCTGGGATGTCGTTCGCCAAGAAAGAGACTTTGTTTGTGCAGTTCTTGACACCGTTAGTGCTTTGGTGATTGTCCTTGATCCCGAAGGTCGAATTATTCGGTTTAATCGAACCTGTGAAACAACTGACGGGATATTCCGCCGAAGAAGTCGAAGGAAAAACCTTTGATGAGTTGGGGGTTAACCTATTACCCTTTCCTTCTAGCAGCCAACTGCTTCCGAGGGCGATCATGATTGAGTTTGACGAATCTCCTAAATCGGTAAAAACTCAACATTCCTTTCCGCCGATCCCGAATCATACGAGTTTAAATGCTTGGGAAACGGAATGGATTCAGCCTAATGGCCAGCGCCATTGGATTACTTGGTCAAATACGGCTTTGTTTCAGGCGAATGGCTTGATCAAATATGTAATTGCTACGGGAATTGATATTACCGAACGTAGACAGTCCGAAGCCCGGATGGAATTGCTAGAAAGGGCAATTACGGCCAGTCCTAGCGGAATTGTGATTAGTGATTTTACCGCCACCGATTGTCCGATTATCTACTGTAATCCCGCTTTTGAAAGATTAACGGGCTATTCTCAGGGGGAAGTTTTAGGGCGCAATTGTCGGATGCTTCAGGGCGAGGATACTGATCCGCAAGAATTAGCCCACCTCCGGGGTGCGATCGCTAACCATCGGGAATGTAGCGTTACCTTAAAAAATTATCGTAAAGATGGCAATTACTTCTGGAATGAACTGTCGATTTCCCCCGTGCGCGATCGAGAAGGACGTTTAACTCATTTTATCGGCATTCAAACCGATATTACCCAACGCAAACAGTCTGAGGATGCTTTGCGCGAAAGCGAGGCCCGTTATCGACTTTTGGCCGATCATGCGACGGATTTAATTTCTCGACATAGCAAAGATGGCACTTATTTATATGCTTCTCCAGCTAGTCAGCAATTATTGGGATATTCACCGGAGGAATTGATCGGAAAATCGATCTACGACTTGATTCATCCCGAGGATTTAGAAGGGACTCGAGCAAAATGTTCACTATTAATAAATAGTCAGGATATTTATACTGTCAGTTACCGAATTCGATGTTGTAATGGGGAATATATCTGGTTTGAAAGTACCTGTCATGGGTTGAGAAATCAAAACTCCCAAGATATTGATGAAATTATTGCGGTTTCGCGGAATATTACGGAACGAAAAGAGGCTGAAACCCTATTATTAGAGAGATCACGGCTTTCTCAATTGGAAGCGGAAGTGGGAACAGCCCTGGGCCATGGGGGGTCGATTGCCACGATTCTCAGCCGTTGTATACAGGCGATCGCCGATTATCCTGATGTGGCCGGGGTGGGAATTTGGACGTTAAATCTGAATAGCAATCAATTAGAACTCCAAGCCAATGCCGGATTAACCGTTCATGAACATAATATTACCGAAACCGATGTTTTAACCCGTTCGATTCCTAACTCCCTATCCCTAATGAAAAGTCGGACGTTTGATTTTCCTTTGGTGGTGGAAGGGCGTTTAGTCGGGTTAATGGCTATTTGTAGCCACTCCACCCTAAATGATGAAGCCCGGGGAGTTTTGGGCTGGGTGGCCAATGCCCTGGCCGTGGGAATTGATCGGGTGAAGGCGCGGGAAGAACTGCAAAGTCGCCGGGAAGGGTTATTATTCCGGTTGGCGAGTCAGATTCGGGATTCCCTAGATATTGATACGATTTTGGGAACAGCCGTAAGTGAAATTCGGGCTTTATTGCAGGTGGATCAATGTCATTTCCTCTGGTATATGCACATTCAACCCAATCTCCAACCCAGTTTTGCCGTTACCCACGAATCCCTAAATCCCGATTTATCCAATGGTTTGCAGGATTATCCCCCGGAAACAAATTCCTCTGTTAGCCGAAAAAATTCGGATGGCCCAGACGATTAAAATTGATAATCTCCACACCACAACGGCCTTAGATGAATCGACCTGTCGGTTTTTACAAGCGACGGGGATTTTCTCCCTATTATTATTGCCCTTGGAAACCCGATCGGGTCAACGGGGGGCGGTAGTTTGTAATCATTATGGGGGATCTCGACCCTGGCGGGACAGTGAGGTGGAGCTTTTGCGGGCGGTGGTGGATCAGTTAGCGATCGCCATTGACCAAGCGGAATTATATGCCCAAACCCGGGCGGCGGCCTTAGCAGCCCAAACCCAAGCCTTTCATTTGAGTGAAGCGTTACAGGATTTAAAACAAAAGGAATCCCAATTAATTCAAAGTGAAAAAATGTCGAGTTTAGGACAAATGGTGGCGGGAGTTGCCCATGAAATTAATAATCCGGTTAATTTTATTTATGGCAATCTTACCTATGCCAAGGAATATACTCAAGATATTTTAGAATTGTTGGAATTGTATCAAGAAATTTATCCGGTTCCGACTCCTGCCCTTCAAGCTAAAGGTGAAGAAATTGAATTAGAATTTTTAGTCGAAGATTTACCTAAAATTCTATCTTCAATGGAAATGGGGGCCGATCGGATTCGTCAAATTGTGGTGTCTTTAAGAAATTTCTCACGGTTAGATGAAGCTGAAATGAAGCCTGTCAATATTCATGATGGTATTGATAGTACATTATTAATTTTACAAAATCGGTTAAAACCTAAAGGGGCATCCGGTGGGATTGAGTTAATCAAGGAATATGGCAATTTACCCAAGGTTGAATGTTATGCTGGACAGTTAAATCAAGTGTTTATGAATCTGATTGGGAATGCAATTGATGCCTTAGATAATCGGCCCGAACCTCGAATTATTAAAATTACTACGGAGATTATTCATCCAAATTTGACGGAATTTAAGGGGAAATTACCTCCTTTAGAACAGGTTAGAATTACAGTTCGAGATAACGGCTTTGGCGTTGAGGATAAGGTTAAAAATAGGCTTTTTGACCCGTTTTTTACCACAAAACCGGTGGGAAAAGGAACGGGATTAGGGTTATCTATTAGTTATAAAATTGTGGTGGAACAACATCGGGGGGAAATTCTTTGTTACCGGGATAAAGATAATTTTACGGCATTTGAAGTTTCTATTCCCATATTCCAAAAAGAACATAATCAATAATCACTGGAATTGCGATCGCTTTTTCTCGGTAGTTGGTCAAGAGTTAAGTTAAGGGTGGAGATAATTCTACAATTATTGGCTTGATATTCAGGGTTAAATCCTTGATAGGGACTGGCCGTTTGGATCACTTTGCTTATTTTTTGGTATATAGCGCTACGCATTACGGTTAGGACAATTCTAAATCCAGCAAACTCATTGACTGTTTACTGTTTTGGTGTTCCGGTGTTCCGGTGTTCGGGTTTTCCAAAACTATAGTATCCTAACTATTGTATTTGTCTTCAGACCTTCAGACAAAGATATGAGTACAAACGGCGATGGGTTTAGTTGATGTTTGTATTGACGATTCAAAATAAGCAACCTATAGTTTATAGATCATAAACCCATATTTTGGGATTGATTTTGTCGAGTGAAGGTTTGTAATACATATCTTGAGATAACTGCGTTAGGTTTCGATCAAATAGGAGTGATTTTATGGTTTTCGGCAATTTAGCGGTTATGTTAATTATTGGAGTCGTGGTTGGTGTAGGACTCGCCTACTGGTGGTTTGACAAACAGATCTCCAATCAAAAAAACAGTACGGAAGAAAACAATCGTCAGCAACGAGAGGAACAGGAAAAATCACATCAGATTCGTCAACAACAAACCGTTCAACAGTTACAACAGGAACATCAAAATCAACTTCAGCAAGAAAGACAAACGTTAGAAAATCAATATCAAGCTCAAATCGAACAGATAAGTTTGCAGTTACAGGAGAAAGATACTCAGGTTGAACAACTGAATCAATCACTTTTTGAATCTGAAACCCAGGTTGCACAAATTACAGCACAATTGCAAGAAAGTGAAGTTCAAGCTACACAACTCAATGACCTTTTGAGTCAGTATCAAACCATGCTGGAACAGGTGAATGCTGAATTAGAAGCCACTCAAGCACAGGTTCAGGAACTAAGTCAATTTTCTACCAATCAACAGGTTGAATCTGAAATTCAACCTGTTGATTCGGTAACTCCAGCAATAGAAATAACCCTTCCTTTACCAGAAACTTCGGAAGAAACACCTTTTTTTGAGGGTGAATTTGCAGCAACAGAACCTGCGGTTTTAGAGTCTCCTATCGTTGAGGAAATTATCCCAGAATCTCCAATTTTAGAAGCTCCTATCGTTGAGGAATTTATCCCAGAATCTCCGGTTTTAGACTCTCCCACCCTTGAGGAAGTAGTTGCAGAATCTCCAATTTTAGAAGATTCTACCGTTGAGGAAATTATCCCAGAATCTCCAATTTTAGAAGCTCCTATCGTTGAGGAATTTATCCCAGAATCTCCAATTTTAGAGTCTCCTACCGTTGAGGAAATAGTTGCAGAATCTCCAATTTTAGAAGCTCCTATCGTTGAGGAAATTATCCCAGAACCTCCAATTTTAGAAGCTCCTACAGTTGAGGAAATTATCCCAGAATCTCCAATTTTAGACTCTCCCACCGTTGAGGAAGTAGTTGCAGAACCTCCAATTTTAGAAGCTCCTACCGTTGAGGAAATTATCCCAGAATCTCCAATTTTAGAAGATTCTACCGTTGAGGAAATAGTTGCAGAATCTCCAATTTTAGAGACTTCTAATATTGAGGAAGTTATAACACAAACTGTATCAGAGGAAGAATTAATTCAACAAATTTTAGCAATTGGAACATCAGGAAACTTTGCATCTGTTAACACATTAACCGGATATTTGCAACATCCTAATCCTCAAGTTCGTTATGCTATTGCTTCAACATTAGGAAAAATTACCGCCTCTCGTCGCTTGAGTCGGGAAGTACAACAAACCATTCCTGTTTTAACTCGATTGAGTCAAGATATTGATCCAAATGTTCGTCAGGAAGCGATTATTGCATTGGGAAATATCCCCTCGCATCAAGTTATTCCGATCTTACAAAAAGCATTGCGAGATTCTCAAACTAACGTCATGCAAGCCGCTAGTTTAGCATTAAACAAATTCAAAGTTTATCGCGTCCGTCCCAAATCTCAACCGAAATCCCTAATGTTGAGAAAACCTGATATATCTAGGAATCCTCAATAGGTTATAATATTTTATTGTGGGGGTTTGACATCCGAGTCCAACCCCTACATTTTTGTTTGGTAATAACTTTATAGTTTCCCTAGCGATGGGGAATCAAATATAAAGTTTTGATTTTTATTAACATGAAACTTGACTTTTAGAAACAACAATGAAATTTCAAACCTCCTTATTCGCGATCGCTTGTCTTATTGGTACAGTAGGTATTTATTTACCAGTTTCAAGCTAATTCCTTACAGAATACCTCCATTCAGATGGCTCAGTCTTCTGCACCCGAAAAGACTTATATGACTCCCCAAAATGCTAACGAAATTGCTGTTAGAATTCAGGATGGAGAGTTTTTCTTCGCGGGAATGTTAAAGCGGACTTCGGGCAATAAATTTATGGCTCAAGATGAACAAGTTCGTGTGATGTACGATAAAGATACAAGTCAAGTCGTTGTGATCAATGTCGTTACAGGAACAGAATTTTATAACTATATCTTCTCTACTGCTGATGAAGGATCATTGTAAAATTTTTGTTATTTGATATTATAAATTATGATTAGCGAAGGATGTTTATAGTTCCAACATAATTTGAGCTTGAGTTTGAGCTTTGCTCGGTGTTTCCCCTGTTAGTTCTAGTATTTTGGCGATCCTGTTTTCTATGAATGCGATCGCACGCTTTCATTCCATTCCTTTAAAAAAGTCTCATAGGCGTGATTAATTTGTTGCATGACGGCGATCGCCTCTGATTTAACGTTATAATCAGGATGATATTGTTTTGCTAATTGATAATAGGCTTGTTTGACTTGATTAGGTGTTGCCTTGGGATTTACTCCTAATATTTGCCACCAATTTTGATAACATTCGGATGCGATTAATTCCGGTAGACTTAATTGTTGATACCAGATTTGTAAAATACCCTTTTGACTTCCACTAACCAATCTTTGACCATCGGGACTAAAAGCAACGGGAGAACAACCGGAGAGTGTTTGCAATAATTCTCCGGTTTTCCAATTCCATAATTTAACCGTTTGATCCACACTTCCACTCGCCAAAATTTGGCTATTGGGACTCAAAGCTATAGAAAAAATAGCGGCGGAATGTCCAGTTAATGTCCGAATTAATTGATGATTTTTCCAATTCCAGACTTTAATTGTATTATCAGCACTCCCACTGATTAAAACTTGATTATCAGGACTGAATAAAACCGCAGTCACCCAGTTAGAATGTCCGGTTAAAATAATAGGATTTTCATAGGCTTTTATATTCCAAATTATAATGGTTTTATCAGCACTACCACTGGCTACAAATTGACTCTGAGAACAGATAGCTACAGACCAAACTCCATCAGTATGTCCGTTCAAAATTCGTTTAGATTGTCCGGTTTTAAAATACCAAAGTCTAACGGTTTTATCGCTACTTCCACTAATTAAAATTTGACCATCTGGACTAAATACAAGGGACGTAATAATTCCCATATTTTTTTCAGGAAAATTCTGATCCAATAAAGTTCGATTTAGTTGTCGAGTCTGAAAATTCCAGAGGGTAATTCGACCATTAACACTCCCCGTGGCAACGATTTCTGAATTCGGACTAATGGCAACGGAATACATCTCATAGGGCATAAACCAAGTATATTTTTTCTTAACTGTATTAACATCCCAAATATTAATATTGCGATCATCACTGGCACTGATCAAAGTTTGACTATCGGGACTAAAAGCCACCGCATGAATTGAATCTTGATGTCCGGCTAAACCCTGTGTTTCTGTCCACATTAAATCCGGTGAATGGGGACGAATAACAAGATTATGATTGTCAATATTAGGTTTTTCTGTATTTTTTTGAGGGGATGATTGCTGGGAATCTTGAATATTTTGTTTAAGCTGTTTTAATTCATCTTCTAATTCTAAATCATTGAATTTTTGTTTTAATTTTTCTTCGTGAAATTCAGGAATTAGTTCTAAAACTTCTAATAATGCGGCGGTATAAAATTCCTGATCTAAAATTCGTTCTTCCATCCGGTCAAAGGCTTGAAACGCTGTTTCTCCGCTTCCAGTAGCATCAATTAATTGGGCAATTCCATATAATCCTAAGCCAACAATGCCGCCAAAAACCCCTAATGTTCCCATGCCAATTCCCACACCTGTCCCGGCAAAACCTAACCCCATTCCTCCCACAACGGAAGAAATTCCCGCCCCGGAAATTGCCCCTAATCCTACTGCACCCCAGGCGATAGAATCCCCCTGATTAATTGCTCTAAATGCTCCATAAGTTGCAGCACCCGCCACCGCCCCCACACCCATTAAGGGCATCATTCCTAACCCAATTCCCCCAAAACTTCCCACCAGTCCCACACCACCAATTGTGCTATAAATTCCTGCCCCAGTCGCTGCACCGACGGTAACAAATGTTGTACCAGTAGTTAAGTTTTGCGAGAAATTATAATAACTTTTCATGATTTTTTTCAGTTGCGTAAATTTCATTATAGAATTAATAATAATTCTATCAATAACCTATCTATGACATCTAATCAAAACTTTAGTTTAACTTGTCCGATTCCAATTCAACAATACCCTCATATTTTACTCGCTCATGGCGGTGGGGGTAAACTGATGCGTCAATTAATTGACAAAATGTTTTTACCTACTTTTGGTGATCCCAATCAAGTTGAACATGATGCAGCTACCCTACAATTAAACGGAAATAAAATAGCCTTTACGACGGATTCCTATGTGGTTAATCCCCTATTTTTTCCGGGGGGAGATATTGGCTCAATGGCTGTTTATGGAACTGTTAATGATTTAGCAATGGCGGGGGCTCGTCCTTTATATTTAAGTGTGGGTTTTATTTTAGAAGAAGGTTTACCGATTCAAACGTTATGGGAAATTATTCTATCTATGAAACAAGCCGCCGAAAAAGCTCAGGTTAAAATTGTTACTGGAGATACTAAAGTTGTTGATAAAGGTAAGGGAGATGGGATTTTTATTAATACATCAGGTATCGGAATAATTGAACACAACTTAACCATTAATCCCCTATCTGTTCAACCGGGAGATGCTGTTATTATTAATGGGGATTTAGGACGCCATGGGATTGCAATTATGGCGGTGCGAGAGGGATTAGAATTTGAAACAACTATAGAAAGCGATTCTGCACCTGTGGCGGATGTGGTTTTAGAGTTATTAGAGGCGGGAATAGAAATTCACTGTTTACGAGATTTAACCCGGGGCGGTTTAGCAAGTACGTTAAATGAAATTGCTACTGCTGCTAAAGTGGAAATTGCAATTCAAGAAACGGCTATTAATATATTAGAAGAAGTTAGAGGTGCTTGTGAAATATTGGGATTTGATGCCCTTTATATTGCTAATGAAGGGCGGTTTGCGGTGTTTGTTCCTGAAAAAGATATTGAAAAAACCTTATCAATTTTACGGGCAAAAATTCCAGAAGCGAGTTTAATTGGTTGCGTTAAAACAACTTCAAATCCTTTAGTTACCATGGAAAGTACAATCGGAGCAAAACGAATTATTGATATGTTAAGTGGAGAACAGTTACCTCGGATTTGTTAGGGAGTTAATCTTTTAAATAGACCCAATAATCAGGAGACAGAAGAATGAAATACACAATTATTATTCAATGGTCTGAGGAAGATCAATGTTTTGTGGTGTTTTTACCTGAATTTGAGGATATTATGCAGCCTTGTACCCATGGAAATTCCTATCAAGATGCTGTTAATAATGCAGAGGAGGTTATTGAATTATTAATTGAGAGTTATCAAGCAGAGGGTAAACCTTTACCCCATCAAAAAAATATAGGGAATTTTTGCCAAGTTGCTTAAATTTGTAGGATACTCGATTGTAGCCCACGCACCTAATAATACTTTATCTAAAATTCACCCGCATCTCGTTTGCGCCAAAATTCATCACGCTGTTTTTGCTGTTGTTTCAGTTTTTCTTTTCTAGCACTTTCTAAATCTTGATTTAACTTGTTAGTAATAGCCTGCTTTAACTGATGACTTTTATAACTGCGAACGGTTAAAACAGGTTGAACTAAAGAAACCGCTAAAGCTCCAATGGCGGTATGAATTTTGTCTTGAATTTGTCCTGAATATTGTTTACCTGTAATCACATACCAAGCAAACATTTCACAATTATTCCGATGAATATTATACTCTCCAAATCTTTGAGGATATTCTAAAATTCGTTGTTCTTGTTCAGGGGTTAATTCTGCTGCTTTGCCTTTATATTCAACACCATTAGGCCCCCAACCGATTGAATTTTCAAAGGTTCCATCGGAGGAAATAAAATAATGTTTAGCAATTCCTAATGATGACTCAATAGGAATAGAATAGATGGAATTTGCCATGGGTACTGAGTGCAAATATCCCTTATAATTAATAATATATTACTAAAAAAAAGCTGTGAATTGTTTTTTTTGTAATAATTAGTAATAATTGGTGTTTGGTGCGTGGGCGGTACTTCTACATTCTAAGAATACCAAATAGATTCAATATTAGAGGCGATCGCATTTGCTTCTTGTTCTATATTTTGACCATTTTCTGTGTGAATTAATACCGTTACATGACCTAACTTTCTACCTGGACGAGATGCGGTTTTACCATACCAACGAATAAAAGAATTAGGAATTTCTGCGATCCTTTGACGCTTTTCTAAATACTCACTATTAGCGGTTTCAAACCCTAATAAATTCACCATCACCGCCCCACTACATTTTAAGGCGGTATCGCCTAACGGTAAACCACTCACCGCCCTTAAATGTTGTTTAAATTGGGAAGTTTCACAAGCATCCAAACTAAAATGACCGGAATTATGGGTGCGGGGGGCGATTTCATTAACTAATAGTTCCCCCTCCGATGTTAAGAATAATTCTATGCCAAATACCCCAATCACTTGTAAACTATTAAGTAGGGTTTTGGCGATCGCTTCTGCTTGTTCGGCTATGGTTTTATTAATATTAGCTGGAGCGATAACCCGATGACAAACTTGATTTTTCTGCACCGTTTCAACTATGGGATAAACTGCCACATCTCCCGTAACTGAACGGGCTGCAACCACCGCTAATTCACGTTCAAAAGGAACAAATTTCTGTAATAACATAGGAGGATAATGGAATTTTGCCCAGGTTTGAGATAATTCCTCGACATTTTTAATAATAAAAGTTCCCTGACCATCATAGCCATAACGACAGGCTTTTAAAACCACCGGATAACCCAAATTATGATCAATTACTCTACCATTTTCGGGGTTTAAAAGTTGAAATTCGGGAACGGGTAAACCAATTTTTTCTAAATAACTGAGTTGATCATATTTATCTAATAATAAAGATAAAGCTGATAAACGAGGACGAAAACAAACCCCCTGTTTCCGCAAGTTTAGATAGGGCGTTTAAATCCACAAATTCATTTTCAAAAGTAATGACATCGCAATGAGTTGCTAATTTTGCCGTGGCTGTGGCATCATCAATTTTGGCTAAAATAGTTTCCGTGGCAAAAGGTACGGCGGGGTCGTCAGTTTGGGGCGTTTGAATAAATAAAGAAACCCCTAAAGATGCGGCTTCTATTCCCATCATCCAAGCCAGTTGTCCCCCTCCAATTACACCAATTTTGGTTAGGGTTTGAGGTTGAATTGTGGGAGTAGATAGGGTGTTCATTTTTTAGCAATGGTTTCAACTTTATTTATTTTAACTGAATATAGCAATATAGCAATCCCCAATCAGTTGTAATCATTGCAGACCTAGCACTTTGGACTAGAAACCGCTACTCCTCTTGATGAAAGTCTGGACACAGCAGGTGGGTGTCTGGGTTGAACAGGACTTACGCAGTTACGCTATATGTAGCGTACTAATGAGTTGGCGATGCCGACAGGCGGCGTTACTGCCATCGCGCTCGTAACTCAAACGAGATCGCTTTAACAGGAAAACCTCTTAAAGTCCCCCAATTTTGGGGGATTTAGGGGGCAAATATTGCTGCTTTAGAAATCTGTTCTAAAACGGCTGATAAATCCTTCATAACCTTAGCATTCTAAACACTATACATTTCAAGCCATCTAGCCCCCTAGCCCCCAACATTGGGGGGAAAATAAATAATTAGGACTTTTTAGGGCAATTGCTATTATCATTGGTATGCGATCACCTACTTTTGACACGCTATATATAGCCTGCTTGCGTAAGTCCTGTTGAAGTTAGAATCTCCGCCACTTTGGCGCAGAGGGTGTCAACTATGGTATAATTCCCTAGCTTGTTGTTGGGAAAGTCCGGTGGGATTCCGTTACTGTGCCGCAACTGTAATCAAGGAAAAAATAATTGAATTTTGTCTTTTCAGCTTTTCCCTTGCGAGTCAGAATGCCAATTTCAAGCAGTTTAAAATGGGATAGAAACACGGTTTTAAACTAATAGCAAAAAAATCGAGTTTCTCACTCATTCTCTGCGTTGCATGGAGAAAAAACAACTGTGAATTGGTTAGCTAAAGCAAATGTTTGTCCGGGATTATTTTATGGGACTCCCGCCCAAGATGGGTTTTTAATTCGCATCCGCACCCCCGGGGGATGGCTGAATGCTAAACAGGGGAAATTGATCGCCCAATTACTCAAAGTATGGGGAAGTGAAACCCTACAAGTCACAAACCGAGGGAATTTACAAATTAGGGCGGTACAAACTTCCCCTAGTTTAGAAGTATTTCAAACCTTACAAAACCTCGGTTTAGCCGCATCTGATCCTCGGATAGATCACCTGCGAAATATTATGGCTAGTCCCACCGCCGGAATTGATCCTCAAGAATTAATTGATACTCGTCCATTGGTTCAAAAATTAGATTATTTTATTCAGAATCATCCCTCAATTATTGAACTTAGTCCTAAATTTGGTATCGGCATTGATGGTGGGGGAAAAGTGGGAATTGGAACCCGTTCTCCGATAGCTTGGGAACACCGTTATAATGAAATTCAACTCTGGGCAATTGCTATTGATGATCCTATCAATTCCACCTCTGATATTTACTTCCAGTTAGCCCTCGGAGGGAATAAAAATTTATATCCTACCCCAATATTAATTAAGCCAGAAAACTGTTTAGCTGTAGTAGCTGCTTTGGTTAAGGTTTATATTGATTATGTGCAGAAAAATCCATCCGCAACCGGGAAAAAACCCCGGATGAAACACTTACTTAAAGATTGGGGTATAGAAGGTTATCTCAAAACAGTTAAGGCTAATTTAGAATATCCTTTAAATCTAATTATTGATGCAGAAAAAACGGTTTTAAAAACTTTAAATCCCCTACCCTCCCAACCCTATGCCCATTTAGGAATTCATCCCCAAAAACAAGCCGGATTATCCTATTTGGGTTTATCATTAAAATTAGGAAAATTGACGGCGGATCAATTATTGGAATTAGTAGAAATCTCCGAAACCTTTGGTAGTGGTCAGTTACGCTTAACACCTTGGCAGACTATTTTAATTCCCGATATTCCCAATCAAAAAATACCGGAATTATTACCCAAACTAACCCCATGGGGATTATCAAATTCTTTAGTTGATGCTGCAATTGTTGCCTGTGCGGGAAAACCCGGGTGTGCGGCGGCGGCAACGGAAACCCAAATCCATGCTTTAATATTAGGAGATTATCTTAAGGAACGGTTAACGCTGAATTCCCTAGTTAATATTCATTTGACCGGTTGTAATAAATTATGCGCCCAACCGAGTCCGGCAGAAATTACACTTTTAGGAACAACAATTGAACAAAATGGCAAAATAGTTGAGGGGTATCAAGTTTATATTGGCAAGGGTCAAGACTCGTTAAATCATCAAGTTGGTGAGGGAAAACTGGTTGATATTCTTCCCTTAATTCAAAAAATTTGTGTTGATCTCAATCAGGACTTAGGAATGAAAAACCAATAAGGTGACTAATTGGGCAATAGTTTACCTTAGATAAAGGTTTCCAGGGTTTAATTGTGCAAGTTATTTATTTTTCATTCCTTACGCACAGAAACCGGGTTTTTTTACGAAAATACTTCGTGTGACCCACATATTATCTAAAAAACCCGGCTTCTCGGTCTCCATAAGTCCTATCAATAAAACCCAACCCGAATAATTTTTTAAACATCAAACAATTAATATGCTGGATTACCTGCGAAATGGTGACGATATTTATAGAAAATCCTTTGCGATGATTCGCGCTGAAACCCCCTTAGAAAATCTATCGGAGGATTTAGCTCATGTAGCCGTCCGTTTGATTCATGCCTGTGGAATGACCGATATTGTTCAGGATTTAGAAGCCTCATCCGATGCGGTAAAAATTGGACGGGATGCCCTAGCTAATGGTGCTAAAATTTTTTGTGATTCTCAGATGGTTGCCAATGGGATTACCCGTAAGAGATTACCTCAAAATAACCCGATTATTTGTACCCTGAATCATCCAGAGGTTCCCGAAATAGCCCATCAAATTAATAATACTAGATCGGCGGCGGCTTTAGAATTATGGCGACCGGATTTAGCCGGGGCTGTAGTTGCTATTGGTAATGCTCCCACGGCCCTATTTCGCTTACTAGAATTACTAGATTTAGGAATAGCAAAACCCGCCCTAATTTTGGGTTTTCCCGTGGGATTTGTGGGGGCAGAAGAATCAAAAGCCGAATTAGCAGCCCATAGTCGCGGTGTTCCCTTTATCACCCTGCACGGGAGGCGGGGGGGGAGTGCGATCGCAGCCGCAGCAGTCAACGCTTTAGCAAAGGAAAACGAATTATGACCGGATTAGGACGACTTTATGGACTGGGTATTGGCCCCGGAGATCCCGAATTACTCACCCTCAAGGCCCACCGAATTCTAACTACTGTCCCAGTAATTGCCTATCCGACCCTAGAAAATGGCAAGGTTTTGGCCCGGGCGATCGTGGCTGATTTTATTCGCCCCGATCAGATTGAAATTCCCATGCCCTTACCCTTCAGTGTGGAGCGCAGTTCCCAACCCTATTATGATATAGCCGCCGAAAAGATTGCCGAACAGTTGAGTCTGGGGCGAGATGTGGCGGTGCTCTGTGTGGGCGACCCGATGCTGTATGGCAGTTTTATGTATATCTTTAATCGCCTAGCGGGGCGGTTTGCCATTGAAGTTGTCCCCGGAATTTCTTCGGTGATGGCCAGTGCCGCCATGTTGGGCGTGCCGATCACCTATCGCAATGATGTTTTTAGCATTATGCCCGGGACATTGGAGGCGGAAATATTGCGCGATCGCCTTTCCAAAGTTGACGCGGCGGCTATTATTAAATTAGGCCGACATTTTGCTAAAGTTCGGGATATTTTGCAGGAATTAGGGTTATTAAATCGCGCCCTTTATATCGAAAGAGCGACTTTACCAAATCAGAAAATTATTCCGATTACTGAAGTTGATCCCGAAGCCGTAACCTATTGGTCATTAATTTTAGTTCCGAGTATCACCCAACCCCAATGAAACCACCCGCTATTATTATTCTAACAGAAACCAGTATAAAAGTTGCTCGGAAAATTCAAGAGGGCATCGGTTTCAGCCATGATTTATGGTTTAATTAATCGTACCCAATCGGCGGATTTAACCTATACTAATTTTGGGGAAACGGTGCGGGAATTATTCCAAACCGGAACACCGATAATTGGAGTTTGTGCGGCGGGAATTTTGATTCGGACAATTGCGCCTTTATTAATTAATAAAAATACCGAACCTGCGGTTTTAGCGATCGCGGAAGATGGTAGTGCTGTTGTGCCTTTATTGGGAGGTTTACAAGGAGTTAATGATTTAGCCCGTCAAATTGCTTCAACCCTGAATATTTCCCCGGCAATTACCACCAGTGGCGAGATTAGATTTAAAACCACATTATTATCTCCCCCGGCGGGTTATCAATTAGTTAATCCCGATGATGCCAAAACTTTTATTGCCGATTTGTTAGCAGGGGAAACAGTAAAATTAATCGGTGAAGGCGACTGGTTAGAAAAAAGTCAGTTACCCTTTGCCACCGATGGAAAATTAACCATTGAGATTCGAGATCATAATAATTTAGAATTAGCAAAACCGAGTTTAAATTGTTTAGTTTATCTCTTAGATCAGGGAAACTCAACGGAGGAAAAAAAGGATTTTCACCCAACTATTCAAGGGGCAGAAAGCCCGATTTCCCCGCCAGAAACCGGGGTAAATCCGGGGAAATTAGCGATAGTGGGGACGGGGCCAGGTGCGGCCCGTTGGATGTCCCACCAAGTGCGAGAGGTACTGGAAACCGCAACGGATTGGGTGGGTTATAAAACCTATTTAGACTTAGTAGAATCCCTGCGGAAACCGGAAATTATTCGCCATGAATCGGACAATCGGGTGGAATTAGATCGGGCGGAAACGGCCTTAGATTTAGCTGCCCAAGGGCGGTCAGTGGTGGTAGTTTCTTCCGGTGATCCGGGGATTTATGCCATGGCATCGGCGGTGTTTGAGGTATTAGAAAAAAAGGCAAAACCGACATGGGAAACCGTGGAGATTCAGGTCTGTCCTGGGATTTCGGCGATGCAAGCGGCGGCGGCGAGTGTGGGTGCGCCCTTGGGACATGATTTCTGTGCAATTTCGTTATCTGATATTCTCAAATCCTGGGAAACCATTGCTAGACGGATTGAGTTAGCAGCAGAAGCGGATTTAGCGATCGCATTTTATAACCCGGTTTCTAAGGATCGGACTTGGCAACTTTCCCAGGCTAAAGAGATTTTATTAAAGTGGCGATCGCCCCAAACCCCTATTATTTTAGCCCATAATTTAGGTCGAAAAGGGCAAACCGTGACGATCAAATTTCTGGAAGAATTAACCGTTGAAGATGCCGATATGCGCACGGTAATTTTAATCGGATCAAGTAAAACTAGAATGATTCAGCAAGGAGATAAAAAGCTATGGGTTTATACCCCGCGTCACTATAGCAATCCGATTTGATGGGTGTCCCAAATTTCTGATTAATCGGGAATGGGCAATAAATAATAGGATTAATCTTGAGCTCAAATTCAAAAAATTACATGAGTTTTACCATGCTAGATGAAATCATTAATCTTCAAAATGCAATTATTCCTATTTGTGCGATCGTAACGCCGGATACGCCTCTGTTGGAAGCATTAATGATCATGAATCAAACCCATACAAAACAATGCTTAATCCCCGAATTATCCCATCCGACTGAAAACTCAATTTTTTATTCTCAGCCCCCCGGATGTCTATTGGTAATGGAAGATGAAAAATTAGTGGGCATTTTAACCGAAAGAGATACGGTAAAATTAGCTGTCCAAGCGGAAAATCTGTCTCAAATAACGGTTAAACAGATTATGACACAACCCGTAATTACCTTAAACCGTGAAGAATTTACGGATGTATTTGTGGTTTCATAATATGATGCGTCGTTTTCAAATTCGTCACTTACCGATTCTGAATGAACAGAAACAAGTTTTAGGGTTAATCACATTAAGCAGCTTGCGACAGGTTTTAAATCATCACCATTTTTTGAGGTTTCGCCAAGTTTCAGAAGTGATGACTCGTCAGGTTATTACAGTTGATCCCTTAACTTCTATCCGTGAAATTGCTACGATTTTAGCCCAATATAATATTAGTTGTATTGTGGTTGTGGTTGAACAAGAAGGCACATTCTACCCCGTCGGAATTGTCACCGAACGAGATATTTTACAACTGCAAGCCTTGGAACTCAATTTACAAAATCTCGCCGCCGAAGCGGTGATGAGTTCTCCTATATTTTCAATTCAATCTACAGACCCTCTATCAACAGCACAACAAATTTTACAAAAACATAAAATCCGCAGGTTAGTAGTTGTCAATGAACAGGGAGAATTACAAGGAATTATCACCGAAAGTAATTTAGTTCAGGTTTTAGATCCTTTAGAACTCTATGGGATTTTAGAAATATTAGAACGAAAAGTCAATCAATTAGAAGAATCCCGGATTTCATTGCTCAAAAAACAAGATTTTGAACTCGTTCAAGCCTTAGAAAATCAAGAGTTTAGTCTTTACTATCAACCTCAAATTGATTTAAAAACCGGAGAAATTGTTGGTGCAGAAGCATTAATTCGGTGGATATCTCCTGAAAAGGGGAATATTTCGCCGATTGAATTTATCCCGATTGCTGAAAATACAGGTTTGATTGTGCCTTTAGGGAAATGGGTATTAAAAACGGCTTGCACCCAAGCGGTTGCTTGGAAACAAGTGGGACTTCCGGCCCTGGAAATTGCAGTTAATATTTCGGCTCAACAGCTTGAAGATGATAATTTCGTATCCGATGTGATATCAATATTAACACAAACAGGTTTAGAACCCCAACGATTAAAATTAGAATTAACCGAAAGTGTGCTAGTTCATAATATTAATTTAACCTTAGAAAAATTTAAACAGTTACAGGAATTAGGCATCGAAATTGCCATTGATGATTTTGGCACGGGTTATGCCTCTTTAAGTTATATTCAAAACTTTTTATTTGATGTTTTAAAAATTGATCGCTGTTTTATTAAGGATATTATGCAAAATCATAAAAATTCAGCGATTGTTTCCGCGATTATCCGACTAGCCCGTCAACTGAATTTTAAAGTCATTGCTGAAGGGGTAGAAACGGAGTTAGAAACGAGAGTTTTTAACCCAACAAGGTTGTGATTTTATTCAAGGGTATTTGATTAGTCCTCCTCTGCCCTTTGAGCAATTCTGTGATTTTTATTTCCGCTATTCTGAGAAAATCAAACAGACTTAAATCTCTCCAGTTTCTCCCAAATATCGGGTTAAATAGGGAGAAAAAACCTCGTAAATCAGGGTTAAGGGTTTGCCATGATGCCAGAATAAATAATGACGTCCCCAAAACGGCCCGGATTCTCCAAAGGCTAATTCTAAGGCTTTGCTATCCCCATAATAAATTCCCTGCACGTCTCGATAAAGTTCCGTTCGCAACCGTGCTAAACTCGCCCAGATGGGCAAAGATCGGTTTTGTAAATATTCATCAACGTGACTGGCTTCCCACCAAGATGTGGCGTAGGCTAACCGTTGTCCCGATGCGGTTCTTAACCAGACTTGACGGCGGACACGGGGGCCAGGAACCGCTAAAATCTGGTCTGGGGCGTTATCCGTGCTCAAACCAATGGCCGACATATCAATCACATCAACCTCCGTGGGTTCCCCCGTCAACAGTTGTAAATGTCGAGTTGGGGAACCATCCCCTAACATTAAAATTTGCCAAGGGGGAGAGAGTTGACTATGGGGTAGTCCTTGTTTCACAATGGCTTCATCCCCCTGCCATCGACACTTAAGACGATGCCAAGCAGTGGGTTGAGCAACGGGTTCTAGTCTTCTAATACTAACAGTCAAGGCTCTTTACAAAACTTAATGTATATTTATTGTTTATGATAGCGCAACAATTGTCATCTGTCGGGTTTCAAGTTTTAGGGATTAGTTTATGAATGACGTTTTAAAAGAGGTTACAATTTATACCGATGGAGCCTGTCGTGGCAATCCAGGGCCAGGGGGATATGGCGTGGTCTTAATGTCTGGCCTCCACCGCAAGGAATTATCGGGGGGATATCAACTCACGACTAATAATCGGATGGAATTAATGGCGGCAATTATAGGATTAGAAGCCTTAAAATTTCCCTGTGCGGTTAATTTATATACGGATTCTAGTTATTTAGTTGATGCGATGAATAAAGGATGGGCGAGGAAATGGCAGAAAAATAATTGGCAACGTAGTCAAAAAGAATCGGCTAAAAATCCCGATTTGTGGGAAAGATTACTCAAGATATCCGAACAACATCAAGTTCGATTTTTTTGGGTGAAAGGTCATTCAGGAGATGAGGAAAATGAATGTTGCGATCGCTTGGCTGTAAAGGCTGCTCAACAACCTGATTTACTCCCGGATTTGGGTTATTCACAAGAGAATTAATCCCATTAATTTAGATTCAATTAAATCGAGATGGAGTGACATTTTATCCAGATTTGATATAATTATATTTGTCAGTTCTGCAAAGGCGAATCAATGAATATGGCGATCGCAACTTTAACCGAAACTGAAACCTTTTCCCTAGAAGACTTTATGGCAAATCCCCCCGATCATCAAGAGTGGGTGGATGGACAACTGGTGGAGAAAACCGGAATGACAATCAAACATAGTCGGATTCAATGTCGGTTAGGTCGTTATTGGGGGAATTATGCGATTGAATCTGGACAAGGGGGAGATGCTTATACAGAAACTTCCCTGTCGCACCTTAAAACAAGGGAGACGTCCTGATGTTTCCTATCTCACACCGGAATTATTAACAGAATTTGGGGAGTTTCCCACCTTACCCCAAAGTCCTCCCCTTCTGGCTGAAATTGCGTCTCCCAGTGATGCGGCGGAGGATTTATTTGCTAAAGCTAGTGAATATTTAGAGTCCGGTTGTCAGGAAGTGTGGTTAGTTTTTCCCGAAAATCATCGAGTTTTAATTATTACTGAAAATCAAACCTGGGCGTTTAAATCCGGTGATATTATTAATACACAAATTATTTTATTAGGATTTAGTATTGAAATCAATAAATTATTCGGTTAACTTTCGTAGTAAGCCCTTCAGGGCTTTATGAGAGTCCTAAAGGACTCACTACCTTCTATGATAATTAGAAAATCAAAACCCATGACCCAATTAACCTTAAATTTAGAAACTATTGATCTGACGGATGAACAATTTTTTCAACTTTTTCAGAATAGTTGTTGCGCTTCAGCGCAATCAGAAGACTATAATAAAAACAATGTTTAGGGATCAATAAATGACTTGGAATCCAGGAAAAGAGTTAAATAATGGTAAGTATAGAATTGAAGAGCAGATCGGGCGAGGAGGCTTTTCTGTAACCTACAAAGCACTACACCTAAAATTAAACGATTCGGTTGTTATTAAAACCCCAAATGATGACCTAATTAAAGATGTAAATTATAGTAAGTATACAGTTGCATTTATTAAAGAAGCTCAAATCTTAAAAAAATTACCTCAAAATCTTAATATTGTTCAAGTAACAGATTTATTTGATGAAGAAGATGAAGAGTTTTTTATTCCCTGTATTGTCATGGACTTAGTTCCTGGTGAAAGTTTGAAGGATATAGTTAAGAGTCAAAAGAATCTTTCTGAAGAAGTTGCTTTAAAATATATCTTTAAAATAGGTGAAGCCTTAGATCTTCTTCATCAAAATGGATTTGTTCATCGAGATGTTCATCCTGGCAATATTATCATTAGTGATAAGGATAAACCCATATTAATTGATTTGGGACTAGCAATAGAAATTTCACCTCAGAGCTTAGACTTGAATAATTATGGTCATCCTCAGTTTATTGCTCCTGAACAAAAGCAAGGAAATTGTCAACCGACCATCGATATATATGCTTTAGCTGCAACTTTATATTATCTCGTTACAGGTAAATATGCACAAGAAAGCCCTGAAAAACGAGAGTTAATTAAAAAAATAAAAGTACCAAAAAGCTTAAACCGTGCAATTAGTAATGCTGTTAGTAAAGCTATTTTGAAAGGCTTAGAATTGAACTCTAGTGATCGTCCCCAATCTATGCAGGAATGGCTAAAAATGCTAGGAAGCGATCAGACTTTTTCTGTTATTGAAACTAGATCTAAGCCGATTGAATTACTTTCGGTCTGTGGAATTGATTATCGAAACTTAGAAACGGTTCTTAAAAACTAAAAATTGGTATGCTGCGGATTGGGAAACAACAGAAATCATGTGTAAAATTATGGGGGAAAATAATAAAGGTAAACTCCAAGTTACTGATGTTATCAGCTTTCCCTCACAAGACATCAAAACCATTAATCAACTTTGGTCATCTTATAGTGATAATAAATTTGGTTTTACTACACAAAAGAGAATTTATCGAGAGTTAGGAGGTACTTCTACTTATGATGAACAAGTCTGGAAAGAATTTTGTCAGCGTGTAGGGGAGTGGAAATTAAACTATGGCTGGTTTTCTTTCTCTTTCAATAAAATTAATGAAAGTCCCGATGCTCCTTTAGGACATTTACCAATTTTGATGTATTTACCTGAATTATGGTTTTTAGAAAGTCCATCCAGAGTTATACCAGTTTATAGGAAATTAGCGCTCAGTATAGTTAATCAAAGTTTTATGGGATATGGCTATTTTTGGGCAACGTTACTGTCTCGCGATGATTTATAGCAGTGTGCAAAACATTATATTCAAGCAACACAGAAACCGGGTTTCTAAAAAAATCTTTATTCTATCCCAAAGTTGTTGTCAGAAACCCGGTTTCTTGGAGTGGTGCGTAAGTCTAAAAAAAATAAGGTGAGTTATAACTTGCGTAAACCCACCTAAAAATCAATATTGAATTAAAGATTAACCATTCAAAGCTTCTGCGCCACCAACCACTTCCAGAAGTTCCTGGGTAATGGAAGCCTGACGAGCTTTGTTGTAGGATAGGGTCAGGGATTTAATTAAATCTCCAGCATTTTCACTGGCATTACTCATCGCCGTCATCCGGGCGGCTAATTCACTAGCAATAGATTCTTGCCAAGCGCGTAACAATTGGTTAGTTAAAAACAAAGGTAATAACGCATCCAAAATCTGAGCGGGATCTTGTTCAAAAATCATGTCTCTGGGTAAATCCGTGAGAGTATTTTTGACTTTCTCCCGTGAGACTTCAAATTGACCATTTTTAGTTGTCAAACGGAAAATCTCATCATCTTGGGGTTCCAACCCTTGAGGATCAAGGGGTAACAGGGTTTGAATCACCGGACGAGAAGCAATTAACGAAACAAATTTCGTATAAATTAACTCAATCCGATCCAATTCCCCGGATAAAAATAAAGCCAAAAGATTTTCCGCAGAATCCTGGACTCTTTCTAAAACCGGATTTTTCTCTGGGTTTTCCACCGTAACGCGGATAGGAGTATCCCGTCTTTGGAAATATTGAATCGCTTTGCGTCCTACTAATAAATAGGTGCATTCAATTCCTTCAGCTTGCAACTCTTGGGCGCGAGTTTCAGCCCTTTTAATCACGCTACTATTATAAGTCCCACACAAGCCCCGATTACCAGCAATTACCAGTAATCCGACTTTTTTCACTTCCCGTTGTTTGAGCAGGGGTAAATCCGCTTCTTCAAATTTCAAACGGGATTGTAACCCATAAAGAATTCCGGCCAATCGATCAGCAAAAGGGCGGGAAGCCAAGACTTGTTTCTTGGGCACGACGCACTTTAGCCGAAGCAACTAGACGCATCGCTTCTGTGATTTTTTTTGTATTTTTAACCGAATCAATGCGATCACGGATCGCTTTTAAATTTGACATAGTTTTGTCAGTTATAGCAGGGAACAGGGAACACCGGATCTGGCTGTGTCGTGAGTCGTGAGCCAGTGGAACGAGAACAGGTTGGCTGCATCAGTCTTTGTCAAACACCTTTGGGCGCGACTGCTATATCACCTAAAAATTAAAGAGTCAACAGTGAACAGTATCTTAACTCTTACACTGATAACCGTTAACTCTTACACTGATAACTGTTAACTGATAACTGATAAATGATGACTGTTAACTAATTAAGCCGAGACTAAAAATGTTTGTTTGAATTCGTTGATCCCGTCCTTCAGCAGACCTTCAGCTTCATCGTCGAGGACTTTTTTGCCTTGAACGATTTCCACATATTTGGGTTTGCTATTTTTCAGATATTCCCGCAGTCCAATGGCAAAGGAGACAATTTTTTCCACGGGAACTTCATCGAGATAACCGTTAATTCCGGCGTAAATTACTGCCACCTGTTCAAACAATTGCAGGGGAGAATTTTGGGACTGTTTTAACAATTCTTGTAGACGTTTGCCCCGTTCCAATTGGTTACGGGTGGCTTGGTCTAAATCGGAGGCGAACTGAGAAAAGGCAGCTAATTCAGCATACTGAGCTAACTCCAATTTCACTTTCCCGGCCACTTTCTTCATGGCTTTAGTTTGGGCAGCCGAACCCACCCGAGACACGGAAATCCCGGCGTTCACCGCCGGACGTAAACCGGAGTTAAATAAATCGGAGGAGAGGAAGATCTGACCGTCGGTAATCGAAATTACGTTAGTCGGAATGTAGGCGGAAACGTCACCCGCTTGGGTTTCAATGATTGGTAAGGCCGTCATACTGCCACTACCGAGTTCATCGTTCAGTTTTGCCGCCCGCTCTAATAAACGAGAGTGGAGGTAGAACACATCCCCAGGATAGGCTTCCCGTCCGGGAGGACGACGGAGTAGCAGGGACATTTGACGGTAGGCTTGGGCCTGTTTGGATAAGTCATCATAGATGACCAGGGTGTGCTTGCCTTTGTACATGAAATACTCGGCGATGGTGGCCCCAGTATAGGGAGCCAGGTATTGCAGAGTCGCCGATTCACTAGCACTCGCAGCCACAACGACGGTATAGGCCATCGCTCCTTTTTCTTCCAGGGTTGCCACCACCTGAGAAACCGTAGAGGCTTTTTGACCAATGGCAACATAGACGCAGATCACGTCTTCGCCTTTTTGGTTAATGATCGTGTCAATGGCGATGGAGGTTTTTCCAGTTTGACGGTCACCAATAATTAATTCCCGTTGACCCCGACCAATGGGGATCATGGAGTCAATGGCGGTAATCCCCGTTTGCATGGGTTCGCACACGGAACGGCGGGAGATAATCCCAGGGGCCGGAGATTCTAATAAGCGAGTTTCCGAGCCTTTAATATCCCCTTTACCATCAATGGGACGGGCTAAGGCATCAACCACCCGGCCTAACATGGCGTCGCCAACGGGAATCTGAGAAATTCTGCCAGTGGCGGTGACGGCGGAAACCCTCTTGGATTTCCCGACCTTCACCCATTAACACCGCACCAACGTTATCTTCTTCCAGGTTGAGGGCAATCCCGATGGTACCGTCGGCAAATTCTAATAGTTCGCCGGACATGGCTTTATCTAAACCATAAATCCGGGCGATACCGTCACCGACTTGCAGAACAGTTCCGACGTTGGTTTCTTTAACGTCTTGGTCGTACTGTTCAATTTGCTGCTGAATAATACTGCTAATTTCGTCAGGTCTGATCGCTACCATTGTTCTTGTCAGTAGTTAGGGGTTATGAGTTAAAAAAAGATCCCCGACATGATCATGACGGGTCACTAGATTTTATTGGGCTAATTTGATCCCAATGCGGCGTAGTTGTCCACGCAAACTGGCATCTACTACGCGAGATCCAACTTTGATAATTACACCGCCCAAGAGGTCAGGGTCGATGGTCGTGGCAACTTCCACTTGTCGAGCATTAGTCATGGCTTTGACTTTTGCGGTTAAAGTATTCTGTTGATCTTCTGTTAACGGATGGGCGGAAGTGACTTCTGCCAATACCGTTTGATTGAGTTTCCGCAGTAATACTAAATACTGTTTACCAATTTCCACTAGGAATAAAATCCGGCCTCGATCTACTAACAGCAGCAAGAAATTCCGCAATGCGGGATTAACTTCCTCGGCCATGATCCTTTGCAGAATGGCTTTTTTATCCTGGGGTTTCACCACAGGACTTTCTAAAAACATTTTTAATTCTGCGGAATTGTCCAGTAGTTCGAGCAATGAACGAATCTCATTCCCAAATTCTTCGGTTAAATTTCTCGATTGAGCCACGGACATTAACGCCGAGGCGTAAGGCTCAATAATTTGTCCGGCGATCGCGCTCATATTCAACCTCCCAGCAGAGCTAGACTCTGATCAATTAACCGTTCCTGAATATTGTCATTCAGATGCTGTTTGAGTTGAGATTCTGCCCGTTCAATGGCTTGACTAGCAATTACAGAACGCAGTTGAGCGATCACCCGTTCCCGTTCTGAATCCGACTCCTGACTGGCAGTGGCCTTCATCCGTTCCACATCTTCGGCAGCTTTAGTCAGAATTAAGTTAGCAACCGTTGTCGCCCTTTCTTCGGCTTCAGCTAAAATCCGTTGGGCTTCAGTCTGGGCGTCACTGAGTTTCTTCTGTTGTTCTGCCAGAGACACTTGTGCTTGTTCTTGGCGCTGTTCCGCTTCTTTAATGGCTTCTTCAATGGTGGAGCGTCTTTCACTTAGGATTTTTCCTAAAAACCCTCGCCCAAAGTAAACCAGCACAACAATCAGAATAGCTAGGTTAATTAGGTTCGTCTCTAAAATATTGGTATTGAGACCGAATCCAGCTTCAGAGCTAGCTTCTGTGGCTAGTAATAAAACAGTCTCCATGATGTTCTTCTCATAAATGCGCGGCTAAGTCTCTAACCTCTAAATAATTTAGGAAGGTAAAACTTTAGCCTGGGCTATTATCTTCAATCGGAATTTTCTGGAAATCCAACAAAAAAGTTAGGGCATCCAAGATTATTTAACTAACTCAGCCCCTAATAATTTTTCTAAAATTTGGCGACTGAGCGGTTCAATTTGTTGCTCTAAAGCTTGTAGGGCTTGTTGTCTTTCCTGCTCGATTTCTTGAGCAGCTTTTTCTCTGACTTTTTGCGATTCTTGTAGAGCTTCTGCTACTTTCTCAGATGCACTTTTCTGAGCTTCTGCCTGGGCTTTAACAATGGTCGCTTGAGCTTTTTTGCGAGTTTCTGCTAACTCTAATTCATACTGTCGGGCTAATTTTTCCGCTTTAGCCAGACGTTCTTTGGCGCCCGATTCCCGCTCGCGGATATAATCTGAGCGTTCATCAATTGCCTTTCCTAAAGGTTTATAAAAAACCTGGTTCAAAATTACTGCCAGAACTAAGAAACTGTACTGCCATTAACGGCAGGGTGGCATCCAGATCAAAAAGTCCTCCTTCTTTGGCAGCTTCTTCCACCGCAAATAGAATTGTCCCGTGCATTATTGTCCCTTGAATAGTTTCATCAAGATGGATTTTAGACCTAGATTTCAGATGTTCCGAAACCTAAAACCTAAAATCCATGTTTTGGATTACTGTTTAGGCGAAGGGGTTAGCAAACAGCAGCACCAGAGAAACCACTAAACCATAAATGGTCAGTGCTTCCATGAAGGCTAAACTTAACAGTAAAGTCCCACGAATTTTACCTTCTGCTTCGGGTTGACGGGCAATCCCTTCTACTGCTTGACCAGCAGCAATCCCTTGACCAATTCCAGGGCCAATCGCGCCTAAACCAATAGCTAAAGCAGCAGCAACAACGGAAGCAGCAGCAATTAGTGGATTCATGATGATTTTCTTCCTTCTAAATACAAAAGAGTTAACAAACAATCAGTTAGACAAAATGAAATCAATCCCGATCAGCATCGATCAAATTGGGAGGTTTGAAGAAAATATTTTTCTTCTTTGTCCCGTTATAAATGCCAAATTCGTTAGATGGATTGCAGTTCCCAAGACTTTATTTTACCAATAAAGGGGATTAAGTTTAACCCAATAGCAGATTTTAGAAAAATCAATCTCTAAGAAAAGAAATTTTAAAGTCTTTGTTTCTTTTCCTAGTCGTGATGTTCTCCGCCATGTCCTTCTAGGGCTTCACCAATATAGTTCGCCGCCAGGGTCGCAAAAATTAGTGCTTGAATGGCACTCAAGAATAAACCCAAAACCATTAAAGGCAGAGGAATAAACAGGGGCACCAGGAATACCAACACGGCGACCACCAGTTCATCGGCTAAAATGTTACCAAACAAACGGAAACTCAGGGAGAGGGGTTTGGTAAAATCTTCAATCACCCGAAATATAGCGAGAAACGCCATCGGTTGGGCGTAATCAGCAAAATAACCCAATAGGCCTTTTTTTCTGATTCCGGCGTAGAAATACGCTAAAGAAGTTAACAGCGCCAAGGCCACCGTCGTATTGATATCACTGGTGGGGGCTGCTAATTCACCCGAAGGCAGTTCGATCACCTTCCAAGGAATTAAAGCACCCGACCAGTTAGAGGCAAAGATGAATAAGAACAGTGTTCCAATGAAGGGAACCCAAGAACGATATTCTTTTTCCCCGATTTGATCTTTAGCAAGGTTGCGAATGAATTCTAGGACGTACTCCATAAAATTCTGCATCCCACTGGGAATTCGCTGCACGTTGTTGCTGGCTAACACTGAGACGGTAATCAGCAAACCGATGACAAACCACGAAGTCAGAAAAATCTGACCATGCAGTTTTACACCGCCGACTTCCCAATAAAGGTGCTGGCCAACTTCTAAACTAGCGAGAGGGAGAGGATTGAAGGTGTTTAAAACAGTCAGCATTTCCATGTCCGTAGGCTTCCTCTACAGATTGAGGACTGGAGGATTCCAAAAACCGCGTTACTTATTTAGGCTTGTTGGTGAACACTGTTATTAGCACATACAACATGAGAGCTACTTTGTAGGTAAGAAATCCTAAAAAAATCGGTAGAATCTTTAGCTGATGCAATTGAGTGGCTACAATAATTACACCCGCGAGGATCAGTATCCGATTCTGGCTGAGTTTTTCTTTTCCCCTACCTAGTTTTTCTACATCTTTGCCGAGCATTCGCAAGTAGAATATGCCTACTGCTGCCCCTACTAAATAGTTCAGGGCGACATCCAGAGGATAGAGACAGCAAACTGCCACAAAAATTGCCCCTGTGGCTGTAATTGTCATCAATAACAACTGGCGTTGCAATTGATAATACTCCAGCATGGAGGAGTCGGGTTTCTACAACAAGATTAGACCCGGATTCTACTGTTTCCTCTGCGTTTGTCATAGCTACTTGGACAGGTTCACCGATTTTTGGTTCAGTCATAACTGCTTGATCCGCTAATCAAAGCGGCAGTTCTAACTTTCCCCAAGTTCACGCACACAGCGTATAACACGCTCTGTAAGCCACAATGAATCATATCATGTTGTGGCAACAGAACTTAAAAGAAAATTAATCATGGTTAACTAAATTGTAGTAAGCCCTTCAGGGCTTTCTTACTTTCTTCACCATCAACCAACAACTCGCCTAATTTTCCAATGCGGCTTGAATATTCTGTTTAAGTGTGGTAACGACATCCTCAATGGCGATTTCTTGAGCATTGTGGGTGGCTCGTTCTACCAGTTCCACCTTACCCGATTTAATCGAACGTCCCGTTACAATTCGATAGGGAATCCCAATTAGATCGGCATCTTTGAATTTTACCCCGGCTCGTTCATTCCGATCATCGAGGAGGGTTTCAATTCCGGCTTGCTGCAATTCCGTATAGAGTTTTTCGGCAATTTCCACCTGTTGAGCGTCGCTAATATTAGGAATGGCAATAATTACTTGATAGGGTGCGATCGCCACTGGCCAAATAATACCATCTTTATCATAGGACTGTTCCACGGCGGATTGGGCTAACCGAGACACCCCAACGCCATAACATCCCATGACTAGGGGTGATTCTTCCCCCTGCTCATTGCTAAAGGTGGCCCCCATCGCCTGAGAATATTTAATCCCCAATTGGAAAATATGACCGACTTCAATGCCCCTGGCACTGTGTAAAATTTGGTTAGGGTCATAAACTGCGCGATCGCCTTTTTGAGCTTTTCTGAGATCAACAATAGTTTTAGGTAAGGTAAATTCTTTGCCCCAATTTGCCCCAACAACGTGATATCCTGATTCATCCGCCCCGGTAACAAAATTTTTCAGTTCAATAGCAGTTTGATCAACTATTCTTAAAAACTTAGACTCAAGTTGTTCTCGATGGGTAATATAAACATCATCTAACTTAGGAGAAATATAGCCCAAAGGTAAAGGTTTTGTTCTCCATTTTTCTTGAGCTTCTTCATCGGTAACCGTTAAAGATAATATTGTTTTTGCCTTAAATTCCGGGGCTAATTTTGTTAATTCATTTTGCAATTTAACCTCATTAACCTCCTGATCTCCCCGAATACTAATTAAAACTAAAACTGTTGTGCCATTATCATAAACCACTTGATACAGAACATTTTTAACAATTTGAGTCGGGGAACAGTTCAAGAACTTAGCTAAGGTTTCAATGGTGGTAGTATTCGGTGTTTCTAACTTTTGATATTCGGTAAAGTTAGAAGGTTCGGCATCAACCGGAAGGGATACGGCTTTTTCCGTATTAGCTGCATATTTGCCATCTTCGGTATAGAGAACTTCATCTTCCCCCGCTTCTGCTAATACCATAAACTCTTGAGAACCTGACCCCCCAATGGCTCCAGAATCGGCTTCTACGGCGCGATATTTTAACCCACAACGGCTTAACATATTGCGATAGGCTTGATCCATATCTCGATAGGTTTTCTTCAAACTTTCTTCATCGCTATGGAAAGAATAACCATCTTTCATAATAAATTCCCGACCCCGCATTAAGCCAAACCGAGGCCGAATTTCATCTCTAAATTTTGTTTGAATTTGATATAAATGAATTGGTAATTGTTGATGGGAACGGATCATATCTTTAGCAATAGTTGTAATCACTTCCTCATGGGTTGGCCCTAATGCTAATTCACGCTTCCGGCGGTCGGTGAGGGAAAACATAATTCCCTCAGCTTTGGTGTAGGTATCCCAGCGTCCCGACTCGCGCCAAAGTTCGGCGGGTTGGACTTGGGGAAGTAGACATTCTTGGGCTCCGGTGGCGTTCATTTCTTCTCGGACAATTTGAGAAACTTTTTGCAGCACCCGCCACATCAGGGGAAGATAGGCATAAATTCCACTTCCAATGCGGCGAATATATCCCGCCCGGACTAATAGTTTATGACTGGGAATTTCCGCTTCTTTGGGATCTTCGCGCAGGGTGACAAATAGCATTTGAGAGAGTCGCATTGTTTGGTTTCCTAAAATTAAAGACTAATTTATTATTATCGCAGAATTGTGTTAAATTTGATTATCCTAATTTAAGTAACCACAAAGGCACTAAGACACTAAGAAATGATCATGATAATTGCTGTGATCAAAAAACTACAAAACTAATTAATCTATCTTTGTTTTCTATACCTTATGGATTTTATTATTGTTTGATTTCTCCTAATTAGTTTTAGGCGGAAATACTTTAGTTAAATCTAAGGTTAAATCGGGAAAACACGGTAAGGTGACAGACTGGCTGGGTAAATAAATCAGTTTACGAAGATAACCAAATTCGCCTTGTAGTTTTTGATAGGGTTCGCTATAGTATTCTAAACAAAAATCAACTAAATTAAAGATCCAATAATTAGTAATATTATTTTCTGCATAAACTGATAGTTTGGTAGTTTGATCATAGTCTAAAGATGAATCAGAAATTTCAATCAAGAGTAGAATATCTTCTGTATGGGGATGACCTTTTAAATAGTCATCCTCTCGGTTTTTAACAATCACTCGATCAGGTTCCGGTTCACTATAGGATGATAAAATAATAGGTTGTTGTCCTCTTAAGGTTGCCCGTTCTCCAATGAGTTTGTATAGTTCTCGTTCTAAGCGAGTTTCACAAACAGAGTGGGAAGTTCCTTTTGCTGCCATTTCAATTATTTCTCCGCGAATGAGTTCAATTTTATCCTCTTTTTTGAAAAAGCCTAATTCAGTTAGGCGATGATAGTCTTCGATGGTAAATTTTTTAACAGTTGCGATCGCCATAATTTTAAATATTAATCAGGATGATTAATTATAATTCAAGTTAAAAATTTATGCAATTTTTTGTTGAGTGGGCATAGCCCACCCAAAGTTTACCAAATAAAGGGAATTAAGCGAGTTGAGTTATTCTGATACTCTTGATAATTGGGATATTTTTCTGACATGGTTTTTTCTTTAGCAGAAATTCGCTGTAAATAAAGAATTAGAAACCAACCCAGGAACAATATATGCCCAAGGAGAACCTGCTACAATAGCAAAACTGAGGTAGCGTAGTAAATCCCCAAAATAGTTGATATTTCGAGAAAATCGCCAAATATTATCCTTAACTAACCCCTCGCCATATTGTTTAGCTGTTAATTTCTGCACGTCCGCCGCCGCATTAATTAAACTGCCAAAATAAAACAGAGGAATTACAATAGCAACGGTAATAAAAGAAATTGGAATTGGATTGATAAAAGCCAAATATCCGGGTAAAGCGTATAAACATCCCACAATAATTACAGTCAATATCAATCCTACTACTCCCGTAGATTCAGTAAAAATTGATTTTGATCGTTGAGGATAAAACCATTGTTCAATTAACCACCACAAACAATAACTAATGTGAAAACAGAGATAAATTACCTGTCGCCAGTCATTAATTCCGAAGATTAAAGCCAAACTAATGAGTAGAATAATAGTTGTTGCTTTGGCAATATTAATGGCGGTTAATTGAGTAATTTGAAACGGAGAATGGGTTGTATTTTCCATGTTTTGTGATGATAGATTTAAGGATAAACTAAAATACTTCTGTCCCTTCAAACCGTTTAATGTTTTGCATTTTTGCTGACTCTCCACAGGTGCGAGGAGTGGGTAACATTTTACCTGGGTTAGCTAAACCTTTGGGGTTAAAAACTGTTCTTACCCATTCCATAGTTTCTAAATCAACTTCGTTGAACATTTGGGGCATATAACATTTTTTGTCTGCACCAATACCATGTTCTCCCGATAAACTACCGCCCACTTCCACACAGATTTTTAGAATTTCTCCGCCAATTTCTTCGACGGTTTCTAACGCACCGGGAACGGAATTATCATATAAAATTAAAGGATGTAAATTCCCATCTCCCGCATGAAAGACATTGGCAATACGATAACCATATTTTTCTCCCAGGGCTTCAATTTCTTTTAAAACATAAGCCATTTTTGTTCGAGGAATTACGCCATCTTGAACATAATAATCAGGACTGACATGACCCGCCGCGGCGAAAGCTGCTTTGCGTCCTTTCCAAATTTTTAACCGATCTTCTGGGTTACTAGCGGTGGTAATATTTCTCGCCCCATTGTTGATACAAATTTCACTAACTCGTTGTTTATTGGTATCAACTTCCACCTGTAAACCATCTAATTCCACTAATAGAATTGCCCCCGCATCCCGGGGATATAAACCAATTTTTACCACATCTTCAACGGCATTAATACTGAGGTTATCCATAATTTCCATGCCCCCAGGAATAATCCCAGAACTGATAATATCAGAAACCGCAGATCCAGCCGATTCTAAATTAGTAAAATCTGCTAATAAAACACAAATTGATTCCGGTGCTTTTAGAATCCTTAAAGTAATTTCAGTGGCAATGCCTAACGTCCCTTCTGAACCTACAAATAACCCGGTTAAATCATATCCAGGCATTTCAGGAATATCGCCACCAATATCGACAATATCACCATCGGGAGTGACAATTTTTAATCCGAGAATATGGTTAGTTGTCACCCCATATTTTAAACAATGAACTCCGCCAGAATTTTCGGCTACATTGCCACCAATAGAACAAATAATTTGACTAGAAGGGTCGGGTGCATAATAAAATCCGGCGCCACTAACTGCCTGTGTTACCCAATTATTAATTACTCCAGGTTGCACAACAACACGCTGATTTTCTAAGTCAATATTTAGGATTTTTCGCATTAAAGCGGTGACAATTAAAACACAATCTTCTACGGGTAAAGCACCGCCAGAAAGTCCGGTTTCCCGCCCCTCGCGCGACCCAAGGAATAGAATTGCGATCGCAAATTTTAACAACTTCTGCAACTTCTTCGGTGGTTTTGGGAAGCACCACTAATGCGGGACGTTGACGATAACTGGTCAGTCCATCACACTCATAAACCAGTAATTCTTCTCGACGTTGAATCACACCTTTTTTCCCAACAATAGCCTCAAATTGTGGAATTAAGGGTTGCCAGTTTCGGGTTGCTTTTGATTGGGTAGCGACCATGGGAATAACAATTAGGAAAATTAGGGATTGCTGATATTATATCATTAAGAACTCATTTTCCTTCCGGGGTGGAAGGGTAAAACCCACAATATTATTGCCAAGGAAGCAGATTCTAGCTCAGAACATATCAGAAAAGTAGTGGCGGAACTGCGGATTTTACTGATTCAGGTTTTAAATGAGTCCATTAATAAATCTAAATATCCTATTATTGAATAAAATATTTATTAGATACCTGTACTATCAGTGATTTTGTAAAAGGTGAAACCAACATATTAACAAAGTTTAAATTTTATCTGATTTAATGCTAAGATTATATGGCAATAGCATTGTTTTTCTTGTTTGAACGGCAAACAAGAGTGCATAATAGAGTAAAGGGATTATGGAGCCGTTTTGAATGTCAACCCTGCTGGAAAGAATCACAATCAATCCTAGGCAATGTGGTGGTCGTCCCTGCATTCGAGGCATGAGAATTCGGGTGTCAGATGTGTTAGATTTGTTTGCGGCTGGACTAACTGCTGAAGATATATTGGAAGAAATGCCCGATCTCGAAGCAGATGATTTGAAAGCATCTCTTTTGTATGCCTCGCGGAAACTGAATCACCCGGTATTAGTGGCATGAAAATCTGGGTAGATGCACACCTATCTCCTGCAATAGCAACCTGGATTACCAACACATTTGGAGTGACAGTAGTAGCATTGCGAGATATTGGACTCAGAGATGCTGAAGATCCTGAAATCTTTGAAGCAGCAAAAGCACAGGGAGTCGTTATGATGACTAAAGATAGTGATTTTGTTGATTTAGTTGAGCGACTGGGTTCACCGCCACAGATTATTTGGTTGACCTGCGGTGATATCTCTAATGCTAGGTTACTAAGTAGGTTATAATTTTTAAGGTAGGGATTTGTCCATCCTTAGTGTTCGGACTTAATACTAATAATCCAGGAGTTATTTGATGATCAAAACATGGACACTTCAATATTTTAAATCAGTGTATGAAAAGACTACCTTAAAATTTGCACCATTAACTATATTTTCGGGTGCAAATAGTTCAGGTAAAAGTACAGTTATACAAAGTCTATTGCTAACTGCTCAGACCTTGCAAAATTCAGTGTATGATCGTCCAATTATTCTTAACGGACATATTATCAAGGTTGGTTCATTTAAGGATATTGTATCTAATGGACATGAACAAAAAAATATCTCAATTGGTTTTGAACTAAGTTCTAATTCAGAAAACAATGAAACACCCGTCTCCATGTTTTCTCTACCCATTTATGGTAGAGCTAGAAGAGAATTTTTAACTTGCGTTAATTGTCAGTTTCCAATTTTCAACCAAAACCTCAAATGAAAACAGTGAAATAATACAGTTACAGCCACAATTAGAGGAATGTAAAATTGAGGCTACTTCAGCATTAAGATCTCCTTCTAAAGAAGGAGATAAATCTGTTCATAATGTAACAGAAAAAGAAGAAATTTATATTATAAAAACCGACCAACCTCTTAAAAATAGGCTTAAACAGTATAGATTAAAAGAAGAACAACTTCAAAGCAGAGAATTATCATCTTTAAATTATGAAATAAAAAAACCAAAAAACCCTAAAGAAATAGAAATTTCACCAAGATATTATCTTAATTTACCAACAACAGGAAACTATATAGGTGCATCTTTAAATCACTTTTTGCCTAGTCGTCTTTCAATGGTTTTCGATACAATTGAAGAAGAAGCAACTCAATTATCAACTTTCCTTACATCATTAAACGAATATGATTGGTTTCGATTATCAAGAGGTTTGAGTTTAGACAATGATTATCCCATTAACAAAGAAGTTAAACAAATAATTTTAGATACGATTAAAAACTCTTTGGATGATTTTAATTTTTCTGCAAAAACGAAACCAAAAAATAAATTCTTGGATGAGTTTAAGAAGCTCGAAAATGATTTTTCTATAGACAATTTATTACTTTTTCCTAAATCATTATCGAGTCGTGATCAGCAAACACTAATACAAAAATTGCAATGTAAAACTGATCAGATTAAAAAAGCTATTAAATTAAATAAAAGTCCTGAATATGCGCTAACTTACGTTCCATTATCAGAAATATTAGATGCTTCAGTTGATTATATTAAAAATTTTTTTACGCATTTGGTTAAATATTTAGGGCCTCTCAGAGATGAACCAAAAGCTGTTTATTCTCTTGCGGGAACGACAGATTCAAAAGATATAGGTTTTAGGGGTGAACATACTGCTGCGGTTTTAGAAGTTCATCGTAAAACACAAGTAAAATATATACCAAGCGAACAATTTGAATTAGGGAATCCTACACCAGAAACACAGGAAAAACCTCTATCTATAGCGGTATTAGATTGGCTAAAATATATGGGTATTGCCAATGATGTTAAAACTTCTGATAAAGGTGTTTTAGGTTATGAACTGAAAGTAGCAATATCAGAAACTCAATCTTTACATGATCTTACTCATGTTGGTGTTGGAGTAAGTCAAGTTCTTCCTATTCTAGTTCAATCTTTGTTAGCAGAAAGAGGCTCAACATTAATTTTTGAACAACCAGAACTTCATCTTCATCCTAAAGTTCAAACTCGTTTAGCTGATTTTTTTATATCAATGACAATGCTTAATAAGCAGTGTATTGTTGAGACTCATAGTGAATATTTAATTAATCGTCTAAGGTATTTATCTGTTAGCTCTCAAGACAATCAAATATCTAATGATGTAATAATTTATTTTGTAGAAAAACAGGGTGAAAAATCTTTTTACCGTCCCGTTAAAATTAATGAGTTTGGAGTTATAGAAGATTGGCCAAAAGGTTTCTTTGATGAAAGCGAAAAAAATTCTAGAGCTATTATAAAAGCAGCAATGGAAAAAAGAAAAGCCTATTTACAAAAATAATAAATTGATCAAAAATTTACAATTGTAACAAATGAAAATTTTCTGTATTGATCCATTCTTACTTGCTTACCCTCGTTTTAATGAAAACACTAATAACTCTTCAGAAGAATTTGATTCTTATCTTAATACTCTTATTGCCTGGGGAGATTTTATAGATAGTAATAGAGAAACTGAAAATATTTATGTATCTCTTTACACTGCCGAGATTTTAGCCAAAGTTAATGGATATCCAGAATGGACAGAATTAGAACAAGTAATTACTCATCTTAATTTTAACCATATACAACCTCAAGATATTCTTAATGTTATTAATAATATTCTCAACCTATCTTCTATAGAAGATAAAATTAATATAAAAGAAATTTTATATGATTATAAACAAGTTCAATGTGATCCTTTCGATTATCTTTTAGAAAGAGAGGATGATTTTCAAGAAACCTACTATAGAATAGCCATTTTAGAGCATTTGCTGGAAACCTTAGTTTATGGTCGGGTAGTTGATAAATTATTAGCTACTCGTCATAATACAAATAATAGTAAAATTATAAAATTGAAAGCCGAAATTTTAGATTATGAGTTGATTGATGAATCAAAAATTTCCACTTTAAATAAGTCTTATTTAGTTGAAACTGAGTTAATATCTTGTGTTGATCCAGAACATCTTTCTACTTTTTTTTATCCTTCCATCTCAGAAGAAATACTAGATAGATGGAAAAAGTCAACCTCAGAGAAAGGTTACTGTGATGCTATTGAAACATATGTTATGAAAATATATGTCGATGATTTAAAATCCAAACTCAAACAACCACTATCTTGGTTATTGGGAAGCAAATTTTTAGAAACTGTGAAAAAATTAGGTTTTACCAACGAAGATACAAGAATTAAAATGTTATTACGTTCTTGTGCGGAAACTATTTTGGAAGAAAATTTAAAAGATACTCATTGGTTGAGAACAGGTAAAGGAGCCAAGAATCCTCAAAGAGAAAGAAAAAAGGATGAAGCAAAAGCATGGAGAAGAGATATTGACTATGAATATCATCTACATTATTGGAAAAAAACAAATAATGAGATAGAATTTGCATCTATTGTCATACATAATGATATGAAAATTCCTGAGTAGAAATCGTCATGGGTAAAGAAAGTAACCCCATCGATTAGTCTACTATTAGACCTAAAAATATTAAATTAAATTAGCCTCCTCCCCAACTTGGGAAAGAGGCTAGAGGGTTAGACCTTAAGATTAACCATCCTAAATGGCAACCGCCACAACTGCATCCGACGCTTCAGGACTATCTTTTTCCGAAGGAGGAACAACTTGCCAGAAACTTAGGTAAATACTCCGACCAGTTCGCCAGAATAGTTTTCGCCTTCTCGCTGACCGTGTATTCCGCGTGTTGTGTGATTAACTCTTTTAACTGCCGTTCACCCATCGGCGTACTCACCCGTTGAATCTTAACGATTTCCGGGTTCACCATTTGGGGAAATTCCCCATCTTCATCGAGGAAATAGCCCAAACCTCCGGTTTGTCCGGCGCCCACATTCCGCCCCACCTTACCGAGAACCACAACCACACCCCCGGTCATATATTCGCAACAGTGGTCGCCAGCGCCCTCAATAACGGCTTTACCCAAAGAATTCCGCACCGCGAACCGTTCTCCAGCTTTTCCGTAGGCGTATAAGGTTCCCCCGGTTGCCCCATATAAACAGGTATTCCCGATGATCACATTCTCCGAGGGGTCGTAGGTAACGGCCGCCGGGGGTTTAATAATAATCTCTCCCCCGTGCATCCCCTTCCCGACATAATCATTCGCTTCCCCCGTCAAAGTTAACTTGATTCCGGGGAGGTTGAAGGCGCCAAAACTCTGACCCGCCGCCCCTGTAAAGTCAAGATTAATTTGGCCAGCAAAGCCATTATTTCCGTAGATAGAGGCGATTTTCCCGGCAATGCGTGTCCCCACCGTCCGGTCAGTATTCACGATCCGCAGGGTTTTGGTCACCGTCCCTTGGTTTTGAATAGCCGAGGCAATTTCCGCATCTTCTAATAACACATCATCCAACACCGGGCCGTTACTATGGATGGGTTCATGGTTTAACCAGTTGCGATCGCTCGTTACAGGCGCTTGGGTAAAGACCTCTAAATTCAGGTGTTGGGTCTTAGCCACATTCACCCCCTCCCGACGTTTTAGCAGGTCAGACCGTCCCACTAAATCCACTAATTTGCGATATCCCAACCGGGCTAAAATATGGCGGACTTCTTCGGCGACAAAATAGAAGAAATTGACCACATGGCCGGGAGTTCCTGGAAACCGTTCTCGTAGGCGTTTCCTGTTGAGACGTCACCCCCACAGGACAATTATTAGTATGGCAAATACGAGCCATAATACAGCCCTCAGCAATCATGGCAATGGTTCCGAAGCCGAATTCCTCAGCCCCCATTAAGGCTCCCATCACCACATCCCAGCCACTTTTGAAGCCGCCATCTACCCGTAACCGCACCCGATCGCGCAGTTTATTGCCCATCAACACCCGATGAACTTCCGTTAACCCCAATTCCCAAGGACTTCCGGCGTGTTTAATGGAGGTCAGGGGAGAGGCTCCCGTCCCCCCGTCGTGGCCAGAAATTTGGATATAGTCGGCGTTGGCCTTGGCGACCCCGGCGGCAATAGTTCCAATTCCCACTTCCGCGACTAATTTGACCGAAACTGTCGCGTTTGGGTTGATTTGGTGCAGGTCAAAGATTAATTGGGCCAGGTCTTCAATGGAATAAATATCATGGTGGGGAGGGGGAGAAATTAAGGTGACGCCGGGTTTCGACCGCCGCAACATGGCAATATATTCGCTAACTTTCTTGCCGGGGAGTTGCCCGCCTTCTCCTGGTTTGGCCCCTTGAGCCACTTTAATTTCGATGGACTGGGCATTCATCAGATATTCGGGGGTGACGCCAAACCGTCCCGACGCCACCTGTTTAATTGCTGAACTGGCACTATCCCCGTTTTGGAGTCCTTTTAAATGGGGGCGTCCGGCCGAAATCCCATTGGCATCGACATCGTTAAAAATCTTGTAGCGGGCGGGATCTTCCCCACCTTCGCCGGAGTTGGATTTTCCGCCCAAACGGTTCATGGCGATCGCTAAAACTTCATGGGCTTCGGGAGAGAGGGCCCCCAGGGACATTCCCCCGGTACAGAAGCGTTTGACAATTTCCTCGATGGGTTCGACTTCTTCGAGGGGAATGGCATCGCGATCGCTGTTGAAGTCCAACAAATCCCGTAGGGCTGTGGCTGGGCGGTTTTCTACAAATTGACGATAGAGTTCGTACAGGTCAAACTGTTGTTGTGTGACCGCACCCTCTGGAGGAGAAGACGCGCCGTGGCTCGTCTCTACGAGGGGGCCGGAACGTACTGCCTGATGGAGCAATTTTGTCATTTCGGGGGTATTTAAGTGATATTCTCCCCGCCTCATGGCATTGACAAACCCGAAGTTTTCTAACTTTTTCGCCTCTAGGGGAAACGCCTTAGCATGGAATTGATAAACCTCTTGGCTTAACTCGGAAATGCTTAAACCCCCAACCCGAGAGACTGTTCCCCGGAAACCCATTTCCAGTAAGTCTTCCCCAATCCCAATCGCTTCAAAGATTTGCGCCCCACGATAGGAAGATAACAGAGAAATTCCCATCTTTGATAAAATCTTGAGTAACCCATCTTCGACGGCTTTTTGATAGTTTTTCTGGGCGTCTTCCATGGTCATCGGGGGGATTTTGCCCTTCGACAGATTGTTCTGAATTAGGGGACTTGACCACCAATAGCGCACGGTTTCTAGGGCTATGTAGGGACAAATTGCCGAAGCCCCATAACCGACTAAACAGGCAAAATGATGGGTACTCCAACATTGGGCCGTTTCCACCACCAGGGAGGCTTGTAACCGTTTGCCAATTTTAATTAAATAGTGGTGAACTGCTCCCACGGCCAACAACGGCGGAATATAGGTCTGTTCGGCCGTTAATCCGCGATCGGACAGAATAATAATTTCTTGGCCCTGATCCACCGCTTCGGCGGCTTTTTCACAGAGTCGGGTGAGGGCGATCGCACAACCATTTGGCCCCCCTTCCAAACCATAGAGGGTAGACAGGGTAATTCCGGGAAAATCCGACTGACGCAAGGCTTCTAACTCGGCCTCATTCAACAGGGGGGAGTTGATTTTATACAGTCGGGCGTCTTCGGGTTTGAGATCTAACAAATTGCCCCGTTTCCCTAACTGCATGGAGAGGGACATCACAATCCGTTCTCGCAACGGATCAATCGGTGGGTTTGTTACCTGAGCAAATCGTTGTTTAAAGTAGTTATACAACAACTGGGGTTTATCAGAAAGCACCGCTAGGGGCGTATCATCCCCCATACAAAAGGTCGCTTCCTTGGCCGTACCCGCCATATCGGCAATTTGGATATCCACATCCTCAGCCCCGTAACCAAAGGCGGTTTGCTGTTGCAGGAGGGCGTCCGGTGCTAATTGTTTTTCACCAATAAAGGGTTGGGGCGGCGCGTCTTGGCGATATTGTTGTAACCATTCCCGATAGGGATGTTCATGGGCGACCCGTTGTTTGATCTGCCAATTTTTTAGGACTTCATGGGTACTCAAGTCCACCGCAATCATTTGTCCAGGCCCTAAACGGCCTTTTTCCTGAATTTGGTCTTCGGGAATATCCACCACCCCGGCTTCCGAGGAAACCATGATCACGCCATCTTTGGTGATACAGTAACGGGCCGGACGCAGGCCATTGCGATCCAAACAGGCCCCAATTTGTTTACCATCACTGAAGACTAATAAAGCTGGGCCATCCCAAGGTTCTTGGATGCCGCTATAATATTCGTAAAAATCCGTAATTTCCGGTAAGTCTTTTAAGTTAGGCTGGTTTTGATAGGCTTCGGGAACCATAATCATCAGCGCTTCTAAGGGACAGCGCCCAGTTCTCACCAGCAACTCCAGGCAATTATCTAAATTAGCCGAGTCGCTATTAGTAGCGTCCACAAAGGGAATTAGGGTTTTTAAGCGATCGCCCCAAACCGGATGGGATAGGACATTTTCCCGTGCCCGCATCCAGTTAATATTACCCAACAGCGTATTAATTTCCCCATTATGCCCCAACAGTCGCATCGGTTGGGCCAGGGGCCAGCGTGGCATCGTATTGGTACTGAAGCGACGATGATAAACCGCGAAATTGCTCTTATAGTCGGGGTTAATTAAATCTAAATAAAATTCTCCCAGGATCGCCGATCGCACCATGCCTTTATAGACAATAGTACGGCAGGAAAAAGAACAAATATAAATATCCTCACCCCAGACTAACCCATCCTGTTTCAAGGCTACCCCAGAAGATCGACGGGCTAAAAACAGTTGTCTGTCTAAATCATCCCCCGTATTCCCCTTAGCCGAATAAACAATAATTTGTTCAATGCGGGGTTGATTTTCCCGCGCCTGTATACCCCCAGGACTTCCGGTTTAACCGGGACTTCTCGCCAACCGACAACCGCTAATTCCTCTTGTTTGAGGTCAGTTTCAATAATTGCACGGGCTTTAATGGCCAAATCAGTATCTTGGGGTAAAAACACCATCCCCACCCCATACTTGCATTCTGGCTCTTGTAAAATATCGATATTGTGTTCAGCAAACCAAGAAGCTAACAACTCCCAGGGAATGGCGGTCATGATCCCTGCCCCATCCCCGGAGTCCTGGTCTGCACTACAGCCGCCCCGATGTTCTAAACAGGTTAGGGCGGGTAGGGCTGTTTGAATAATAGAATGGCTGGCACCCCCGGATGGGTTGGCAATAAATCCCACCCCGCAGGCATCTCTTTCTTCCACTAACCAAGGTTGACCAGGGTAGGGGTAGCCCATACTTCCTGCTATGCACTCTTGTTGATGGTTTGGTTGTGGGTTGTGATTAACTTTGGTGTTATCCATATCTTGATTCTATTGAGTGAGGATGCTCGAAGTGATGACGATCAAAGAGGGACGCTTAAAGCGAGTCAGGAAGCTCTGAGTCCATCAGGGCTTCGCCAACGCACTGCCTACGGAAATTTTTTTTGAGAGCGGGATGAGAGGATGAAAAAAGTTTAAGTCCTACTTGACATTTTAAGAATAAAATTGTAGCCAAAATTTACATCGGGCGCAAAAACCCTAGTCCACCTAGCATACACTGAATTGGGTTACGGTATCGTCAGAATTCTAGGATCTATTGGCAAATCAAATTGTTAAACCTGAACAGTTTGCGGTTAAATCTTGACCAACTCTGGCCAATTATTTGGGGCTTTCTTCGATTTTTATTATCGGGTTGAATTTTGTTCAATATAGGATTTAGGACAGCGATATGTTTAATTTTAATTCAATTAAAAAACAGAGAAATATTATTTTGTTTTTAAGTATTATTGGGTTAAGTGTTCTACCCATTGCTGCCATTGCCGAACCCCAAATAAATCCCAATCAACAACGGGGAAACAAAATTGAAATTAATGGTAATTTAATTAATATTCCTTGGCATATTGATCAATCTCATGGTAACTCCAAAATTGCTATTAAAGTTAGTGATATTGGATTAATGCAGAATCTGGGAATTGATCTCCTCGATACTAATAATAGTTCCCAACAACCGATTCAATGGTTTTCTTCTCAATCTACTTTATCGGCGGAATATATTAATCCCCATCGCTATTTAGATTTATCGAATTTTGCTGCATCTTCCCAATGGCAAATCAAACCGGAGGGAAGCAACTTAAAAATTACTATTCCTCCTTCTAATATTCAATCTTTGCTTATTGAATCCTTATCTGTAGATAGTAATTCACCTCAAACTGATTCTACATTTTCTCCTAAAAAAATTATTATTGAACTCGATAAACCCACTTTTTGGCAACAACCTAAACCAGAAATCAAAAAGCGATCGCCTTCTAATCCCTCGCCACCTTCCCCACCCCTAACGGATGATCCTAAAACCCGTAATCCCACTAACTCTCCTCAACCTGTTACTCCAGTTTTACAAGATTGGATTCTAACTTTAGATGCTAATATTACCCCCAAACTTTTATCCGATAGTCCAGAATTTTTTCAGCCTAGTATTCCGACAAAAAGCCCAAATTTAATTCCGCCCAATCCTAATTCTACTAATCTACAATTACACTCTCAAAATAATCAAACTCAAATTAAATTTAGTATTCCTCCCGGTTGGCGTCCGGTGGTCACTACCTCCAACTCCCCCCATCGTTTGGTAATTGAAATTAAGCCAGATTTTCTCACCCCCAAAAATATTTTATGGCAACCTGGTATTAGATGGAGACAGGACTATATTAAAATTCCTAAAAATCAGGCATCTTTAGGATCTTTACTCAATCAAATTTTAAAACATTCTGAATCCTCAGTTGATCAATTTCCGGTGTATTGGTTAGAAATTAATATCAATCAACCCGACATTAACCTAACTCCAATTTTAAGTAATCCTGATGCTCGTCAAGGCACTTCAGCCTTATTAGATATCGCACAACAAGCAAAAGTTCCCGCAGCTATTAATGGAGGTTTTTTTAATCGAAATAATCAACTACCATTAGGAGCAATTCGGTTGAATGATAATTGGTTATCCAGTCCGATTTTAAATCGAGGAGTCATAGCTTGGGGAAAGGATAAACCTATTTTAATGAATCGTTTAATCTTGAAAGAAACCCTAACTACAACTTCCGGGGAAACCGTCCCTTTGCAATATCTCAATAGTGCTTATATTCAATCTGGAATTTCTCGCTATAATTCCGACTGGGGAAAATCCTATAGCCCAATTAACCAGCAAGAAAATATTATTGTAGTTGAAAATAACCAAATTACCCGTTATATTGAACCCAATAAACCAGGATCATCTGTTGTTAATATTCCAACTCAGGGTTATTTATTAGTTGTCCGAGGTAATCCCGAATTATTGAAATTATTACCCGTCGGAACTCGTGTACAATTAAATAGCCAAACTGCACCCAATGAATATCAAAATTATCCTAATATTTTAGGAGCCGGGCCGTTATTAATTCAGAATCGTCAAATTGTTTTAGATGCCGCTCAAGAACGATTTAATCCCGCCTTTCAACAACAAAAAGCCATTCGGAGTGCGATCGCAATTACCAATAATAATACCTTACTTCTGGTGGCCGTCCATAACCGTCCCAATGGTTCCGGCCCCAGTCTAGCAGAACTGGCTCAAATCCTGCAAAAATTAGGAGCCGTAACCGCCCTGAATTTAGACGGGGGAAGTTCCACCAGTCTCTACTTAGGAGGATATTATTTAGACCGTCCTTTCTCCACCGTAGCACCTGTTCATAACGGTCTAGGAATTGCCATCACAGATCATTAGGGGTGAAATCAGATTATGATAGATAACATAGTCAGCAGGGTGTATTTGCTCTTAGTAGTGGTGGGGAGTATTCTGGAGAACGCATAAGGGCCATCCAATGGCCTATGAATACCACCCCAGGCTTCAATACCAATTCAACTTAGGTAAAATCTTTAATAGGGAAATAGGATTATGGTAGCAGTCAAGGAAAGTGTGGGAAATTCTAAAGCCTCCGCCGAGAATACCCCCAGCATCGGTAATGCTCCCACGGAATTGAGACCCTGGGGATCATTTACAACCTTGGAAGAAGGGCCAGGATATAAAATTAAACGCATTGAGGTTAAACCAGGTCATCGTCTGAGTTTACAGATGCACCACCATCGGAGTGAGCACTGGATTGTGGTGGCCGGAACCGCTAAAGTAGTTTGTGGAGACAGTGAACAGGTTTTATTCTCTAACCAGTCCACCTATGTTCCCCAATGTACCTCCCACCGTTTGGAAAATCCCGGGGTGATTCCTCTAGTATTAATTGAAGTCCAGAACGGGGAATATTTGGGAGAGGATGATATTATCCGATTCCAAGATGACTATGCTCGCACCCCCGCTTAAAGCGCACCAAAAACCCATATTTCCGGTAATCTAAAAATAGATTAACGTTTCTGTGAGTAGGTGTTCCATGATTTCTCTGAGTCCAGCAGCCACTCGTGAGGTGCTCCGCCTCCAGTCCAAGCAAAATAATCCCCATCTATCCTTTCGTCTTGGGGTACAAAGGGGCGGCTGTTGCGACTGGTCTTATACCATGGGATTTGATGAAACCCAGCAATTGAGCGATATCGTTTATCAGTTTGAGCAAATTAAAATTCTGGTTGAGCCTGAAAATTTAAAGTACCTGGACAACCTAACCATTGACTATTCTGAAGACTTAATGGGGGGTGGGTTTCGCTTCCAAAACCCCAACACCACCCAAAGCTGTAGCTGTGGCTATTCCTTTGTCGCCAAATCTTAATACATATACTGCATTCTTTCCCCATTCGTAATTCGTAATTCATAATTCGTAATTCATAATTCCCCATTCCTACAAAATCGAATTTGCCAAAAGTGGTGATCTAGGTTATTATGATCTTTTGGGTGTCAACATCTGACCATACTTTTGAAAGAAAGTCCCGTCCCCAGGTAGGGGAGGGGTATTTCAGTGGAGATACCTCAAAACTTCAAATTGCCTAATCATTTCAGTATGTCGTAACTCATGCCCACTATCCAGCAACTAATTCGTTCTGCACGGGAACAGACTCAGAAGAAAACCAAATCGCCCGCCCTAAAGAGTTGCCCTCAACGGCGGGGAGTCTGTACAAGGGTTTATACAACCACCCCTAAAAAACCTAATTCCGCGCTGCGTAAGGTGGCAAGGGTGCGGCTGACCTCTGGCTATGAAGTGACAGCATATATTCCGGGTATTGGTCACAACTTGCAAGAACACTCCGTAGTAATGATTCGAGGCGGTCGGGTGAAAGATTTGCCTGGGGTTCGATATCACATTATTCGCGGAACATTAGATACGGCGGGAGTCAAAGATCGTCGTCAAGGACGCTCGAAGTATGGTGCCAAGCGTCCTAAATAGGGGCTTTGAGTCAGGGCTAAGTTAAATCCTGTGCCGATGCTGTTGGAGCAAGACTAACAACATTAGGCCTTTGTTGACTTATCCCCATCGCTGAAAATCTGAAATTATCTATTGTGTTAAGGAAGATACAATATGTCTCGTCGCAGAGTTGTGCAGAAGCGTCCGATCCCCGTGGATCCGGTCTATAACAGTCGCTTAATTAGCATGATGGTACGTCGCATCATGAAGCACGGAAAGAAATCCATTGCCTACCGGATCATTTATCAGGCTTTGAAAACAATCGAAGAAAGAACCGGTTCAGAGCCTCTTGAGGTCTTTGAAAAAGCCATTCGGAATGCGACTCCTCTCGTAGAAGTCAAAGCCCGGCGGGTGGGTGGTGCGACCTATCAGGTTCCCATGGAAGTTCGCTCAGAACGAGGAACAGCTTTAGCCCTACGTTGGTTAATTCAATATGCTAGAGCCAGAACCGGACGTTCTATGTCCTTGCGATTGGCGAATGAACTGATGGATGCCGCTAACGAAACTGGAAGTGCAGTTCGTAAACGGGAAGAAACTCACCGGATGGCAGAAGCAAATAAAGCCTTTGCCCATTATCGGTACTAAAAAAATGGATAGTAGTGATATCCGTAAACGTATAAAATCTTAATAAAGGTTTAAAAAAGGAGGTAGCTGTGGCACGTACCGTCCCGCTTGAGAGAGTACGGAACATTGGTATTGCAGCCCACATTGATGCGGGCAAGACAACCACAACGGAGCGGATTCTATTCTACTCCGGCATGGTTCATAAAATGGGCGAAGTCCATGAAGGAACAGCAGTAACCGACTGGATGGCTCAAGAGCGGGAGCGTGGAATTACCATCACGGCTGCCGCTATTACCACCAGTTGGGACGATCATAAGATCAATATCATTGACACTCCGGGTCACGTTGACTTCACCATTGAAGTGGAACGTTCGATGCGGGTGTTAGACGGTGTGATTGCTGTCTTTTGTTCAGTCGGCGGTGTACAACCCCAGTCTGAAACTGTTTGGAGACAAGCCGAACGCTATAAAGTTCCTCGGATCGTCTTTGTGAACAAGATGGATCGCACGGGTGCGAACTTTTTCAAAGTTTATGAGCAAATCCGCGATCGCTTAAGGGCGAATGCCGTTCCGATCCAGATCCCGATTGGGAGTGAAGACAACTTCCAGGGATTAGTGGACTTGGTAGAGATGAAAGCTTATATCTATACCAATGACAAAGGAACGGATATCGAAATCACCGATAATATTCCCGAAGCCGTCAGACAGATAGCTGAGGAATATCGGGTGAAACTGGTGGAGTCAGTTTCAGAAACCGACGATCACCTGATGGAGAAGTACCTGGAAGGGGAAGAACTGACTAACGAAGAAATTCGGTTGCAGTTACGCAAAGGCACAATTGCAGGAAAAATTGTTCCGCTTCTGTGTGGTTCCGCCTTCAAAAACAAAGGGGTACAAAAACTTTTAGATGCGGTGGTTTCCTACCTACCAGCCCCCACAGAAGTTCCTCCGATCCAAGGAACCCTGCCCAGTGGTGATATTGACGTTCGTTATGCCAATGACGAAGCGCCTTTATCGGCTTTAGCGTTCAAGATCATGGCCGATCCCTATGGCCGTTTGACCTTCGTTCGAGTCTATTCCGGTGTGCTGCAAAAGGGTAGTTATATCCTGAACTCCAGCAAAGATAAAAAAGAACGGATTTCTCGCTTGATTGTTCTTAAAGCTGACGATCGAATAGAAGTCGATGAACTGCGGGCTGGAGACCTCGGGGCCGCCTTGGGTTTGAAAGATACCCTCACCGGTGATACCCTCTGTGATGATGGGAAACCGATTATTTTGGAATCTCTGTTCATCCCCGAACCCGTGATTTCCGTGGCGGTGGAACCCAAAACCAAACAGGATATGGAGAAACTCTCCAAAGCTCTCCAATCTCTGTCAGAGGAAGATCCGACCTTCCGGGTTTCCGTGGATTCCGAGACTAACCAAACCGTAATTGCCGGGATGGGCGAACTTCACTTAGAAATTCTGGTTGACCGGATGTTACGCGAGTTCAAGGTGGAAGCTAACGTGGGTGCACCCCAGGTGGCCTATCGAGAAACTATCCGTGAATCGGTGAAGGCCGAAGGGAAGTTCATCCGTCAAAGTGGTGGTAAAGGTCAATACGGTCACGTTGTGATCAATCTCGAACCGGGTGAACCGGGTAGCGGGTTTGAATTTGTTTCCAAAATCGTTGGGGGAACTGTACCGAAAGAGTACATCAACCCGGCGGAACAAGGGATGAAAGAAGCCTGCGAAACTGGAGTAGTTGCGGGTTATCCTCTGATTGACTTGAAAGCAACTCTGGTTGATGGCTCTTACCACGATGTAGACTCCTCCGAAATGGCTTTCAAAATCGCTGGTTCCATGGCGTTGAAAGCCGCCGCTAATAAGGCTAAACCCGTCTTATTAGAGCCAATGATGAAGGTTGAGGTGGAAGTACCTGAAGACTTCATTGGTAACGTGATTGGGGATTTGAACTCTCGCCGGGGCCAAATCGAGGGTCAAGGAACAGAACAGGGTATTGCCAAAGTCACCGCTAAGGTTCCCTTAGCTCAGATGTTTGGTTATGCCACGGATATCCGTTCCAAAACCCAAGGTCGGGGGATTTTCACCATGGAGTTTAGCCACTATGAGGAAGTTCCTCGTAGCGTTGCTGAAGCCATTGTTGCCAAAAATAAAGGCAACTAAATCGGCTCTGGGGGTTTGGGTAATAGTTAATGGTTAATCACCAGGAACTATTACCTGACCAGGTGCCCACCATTATTTTTCTTGAAAACTTTCAATTCTTAACTGAAAATGGCACGCGCAAAATTTGAACGAAACAAACCCCACGTTAATATCGGTACCATCGGTCACGTTGACCACGGTAAAACCACTTTAACGGCTGCAATTACCATGACTTTAGCTGCTTTGGGTCAGGCCACAGCTAAAAAATATGATCAAATTGATAACGCACCCGAAGAAAAAGCTCGGGGGATCACGATCAATACGGCCCACGTTGAATACGAAACCAAAGACCGTCACTATGCTCACGTTGACTGTCCGGGTCACGCTGACTATGTGAAAAACATGATCACCGGTGCAGCCCAGATGGACGGCGCCATTTTGGTGGTATCGGCGGCTGATGGCCCCATGCCCCAAACCCGTGAACACATCCTGTTAGCCAAACAGGTCGGGGTTCCCAATATCGTTGTCTTCATGAATAAAGAAGACATGGTGGATGATGAGGAACTGTTGGAATTGGTGGAACTGGAAGTCCGGGAAACTGTTAAGCTCCTACGGTTTCGAGGGTGATAGTATCCCCATTGTTGCTGGCTCGGCTAAAGAAGCTTTAGATTACATGGTGGCCAACCCCAAAACCGTCGTCGGCGAGAATAAATGGGTAGATAAAATCTACAAGCTGATGGAAGAAGTGGATGCCTATATCCCCACTCCTGAGCGTGACATTGATAAGCCCTTCCTGATGGCCGTTGAAGATGTCTTCTCCATTACTGGACGGGGTACGGTGGCAACAGGTCGGATTGAACGGGGTAAAGTCAAAGTTGGCGATAACGTTGAACTGGTGGGAATTAGAGCGACTCGTGCTACCACCGTCACGGGTATAGAAATGTTTAAAAAGAGTCTGGAGGAAGGGATGGCCGGGGATAACGCCGGTCTGCTGTTACGCGGTATCCAGAAAGCTGATATTGAACGGGGTATGGTGATTGCCAAACCCGGTTCGATTACCCCCCATACCCAGTTTGAATCTGAGGTCTATATTTTAAAAGACTCCGAAGGTGGACGTAAAACTCCTTTCTTCCCCGGCTATCGTCCTCAGTTCTATGTCCGAACAACCGATGTTACCGGAACCATTAAAGCCTTTACCTCCGATGAAGGGGCGGATGCCGAGATGGTTATGCCTGGAGACCGGATTAAAATGACCGTGGAACTGATCAACCCAATTGCCATTGAACAAGGGATGCGCTTTGCTATCCGTGAAGGTGGCCGTACCGTGGGTGCTGGCGTTGTGTCCAAAATTCTAAAGTAAGCTTTGTGAATTAAAGCTGCAAAGTTAAGGATAAGGTTGCAGAAAATAGGAAGGGTTTGATCCTGTTTCTGCACCTTCTATCTTTCAAGATGATGTGACTGCTCAAGCCGATAATCCTGAACCTAGAAAACTGAACACCCCATGGCAACTATTCAACAACAAAAAATTCGGATTCGTCTCAAAGCCTTTGATCGTCGTTTACTCGATACCTCTTGTGAGAAAATTGTAGATACGGCGAATCGGACTAGCGCCACTGCGGTTGGCCCGATTCCTTTACCCACAAAACGCCGGATTTACTGCTTGTTGCGTTCTCCCCACGTTGATAAAGATTCCCGGGAACACTTCGAGACTCGTACCCATCGTCGCATTATTGATATTTATCAGCCTTCTTCTAAAACCATTGATGCTCTGATGAAATTAGACTTACCCGCCGGGGTAGATATTGAAGTGAAACTTTAATTTTCCGCTTCGACTATTCTCAACCTACTCAACCTGACCTTTTAATCTGGGTTTTGAGTAGGTTTTTTGATATTTAGAAATTGACCCAAGATCTGCTACGTTGTTAGTAGCTCTTACTTAACGGACAATGGCATCATTTTCCTCAATTGCTGTTCGAGAACTTCCTCTGTTTCCTCTACCGGAAGTAGTTTTATTTCCGGGTAGACCCCTGCCTCTGCATATTTTTGAATTTCGCTATCGGATTATGATCAATACTATCCTAAATACGGATCGCCGTTTTGGGGTATTAATGTTTGATCCGAATCAAGGTCAAGTTGCTTCTGTGGGTTGCTGTGCGGAAATTGTCCAACACCAACGTTTACCTGATGATCGGATCAAAATGCTGACTTTGGGACAGCAACGGTTTCGGGTCTTGGAGGCCGTTCGGGAAAAGCCTTATCTGGTGGGTTTGGTGGAATGGATCGAAGACGAACCCCCCCAACAGGATTTAAGGCCCCTAGCAACGGAAGTGGAACGTTTGTTGCGCGATGTGGTACATCTGTCTGGAAAGTTAATGGAACAAAATATTGAACTTCCCGATGATATTCCCAGTTTACCGACGGAACTTTCCTACTGGGTCGCCAGTAATCTCTATGGCGTCGCCACGGAACAACAAACGCTGTTAGAAATGCAAAATACTGTCACTCGCTTGGAACGAGAAGTGGAGATTTTAACTTCAACCCGCAGCCATTTAGCTGCACGGACGGCGTTAAAAGATGCTTTAGATTAGTAACTCTATCAGTAGAGGTAATTCATGAATTACCCCTACTCTCTATAGAGGTGATGCGTAGGTTCAGTTAGCCCAGAAATTAAACCGATTAACGACTCTGTGGTAAAGATAAGGGTTGTTGAGGAAAAGATTTTCCATGACTAGAATGTCCGTTTTTTTCACCAGTAGACCCCAATTGATTATCCTCAGAAACTAGAGGATCAGCAGATAAAAATAAATCCCGAATTAACCTAGCCACCGCCCGTTGGGCTAATTCCCCCGCCACTTTTTGACTCAGGTGTTGGACTTCCGGTTTCACTATTAAACCCGGAACCCGCTGCACTAATAACATCGGATCAAACCCTTTAGTATCTTGGAGAATACCCACAATTCTTTGAATCTGTTCTAAGTTATTTTGATTGGGGGCAGGTTGGGGCGTTGTTGTAGAAGTTGGGGGGGCTTTTACTCCCATCCATTCTGCTACTTTAGATTGGGCTGTAGTCAACGCATTGCGAGAAGCCAGATCAATACTTTTCACTAACTCATTCCCCAACTGTTCTCGAATCAATTCCCCTCGTTCTGAGAATAAAAAGTCTAGGGTTTGATCTAAGACTTGGTTAATATCATAATCCTCACTATTTTGGGCATTTTTGAGTAAATTTTCTAAACGATTCCAGCGAAATGATCCATCCTTAAACAATAGATCTTTTAAGGAAGTTCTTAACTCAACGGAAGGATCGGTTAAAAGTCGTTTCGCCACATAGGGATAGGCTTTACTTAATACCTTGAAATGGGGATCAACATTAATGGCAATCCCTTCTAAGGTGACCAAAGACCGAATAATTAAGGCATAATAAGCCGGAACCTGGAAGGGGTACTCATACATTAATTCCGAGAGTTGATCCGTAATACTCTTGAAATTTAGTTCAGCAACACTCGCCCCCAAGGCATTACCAAAAACCTCTGCTAAAGCCGGAATAATTGGGGTTAAATCGGTTTCGGGTGTTAAAAATTCCAACTTCACATAATCTTTCGCTAACCCTTCAAAATCCCGATTAACCAAATGCACAACGGCCTCTAATAACCCATATCTTTGATAGGGTTTGACCTCACTCATCATGCCAAAATCGAGATAAACTAATTTTCCTTCAGGACTAGCTAATAAATTACCCGGATGGGGATCGGCATGGAAAAACCCATGTTCTAATAATTGCCGTAAAGAACATTGTACCCCCACCTCAATTAAGTAACGAGCATCAATTCCTTGGGCGGTCACTTCTTCTAAATTAGTTAATTTAGTGCCGTTAATCCACTCCATGGTTAATACCCGTCGCCCGGTATAACCCCAATAAATTCTAGGCACATAAATATCGGGAATATTGCCGTAAAGTTGTCTAAATCGTTCGGCATTTCTGCCTTCATGGTTGTAGTCCATTTCTTCATAAATTCTTTCCCCAAATTCATCCATGATCGCGACTAAATCACTGCGGATAAATTTAAACCTTTTCTTTGCCCACTGGGCTAGGGTTCGTAAAATATAAATATCCAGGGCAATACTTTCGGATAAACCGGGACGTTGAACCTTGACCGCGACGGTTTCTCCCGTTTTTAATTTGCCTTTATAAACCTGTCCCAAGGAAGCCGCAGCTAAGGGATCGGCACTTAATTCGGCATAGATATTATCAGGATGATCGCCCAATTCTTCTTCAATAAATTGATAGGCAACTTCATTGGCGAACGGGGGAAGTTGATCTTGTAATTTGGTTAATTCGTCCAAATATAAAGTAGGCATGACATCGGGCCGGGTGGATAGGGCCTGTCCGACTTTAATAAAGGCTGGGCCAAGTTCGGTTAAGGTGATTCGCAGTTGAACTGCTCGTTTTTTCTCGGCTTTAACTTTTTTTCCCCGTTTGCCATCTAACCATAATCCCAAGGCGAAGGAACCAAATTTCCAAATAATACTGAATAGGCGTTTCCAGACTGGAAACACTCGGGAACGGTAATAGTTGGCAATGGCAACGGGATCGTAGCGTACCGCAGGTTGATCCGATTCATTGTGGATAGTTCCCTCGGGTTGGGGGTGATGTTCGTCCATGGACTTTGAGGAAACATCAATGGTGGATGGGGAAAATGATCCGTTCGGTTCGAGTTGGGTGATAGTCATGGGGTGAATCTAAATCAAGCCGGGGCTGAGTTTTGAATTTGTATTAACTATTTTGACACTCCCCCGAATAGAATTCGAGGGATTTTTGTACTCTAAGACAATCACGGGTTGGGGTTGGATGGATAACTAACCAGTTGTGAGCATGATAGCAATATTTTAGAATCAGGGGTTTTTTAAGTAAATTTACGGAAGGTGGGGGGCCGGAAATCGATTTAAAATCTTAACTATGTAAATTTACTGATGTTGATCAATAGCATTTAAGTAGGAATTAAAGGTTTACCTTAACTTTACAAAAACAACGATAAATTCATCAAAATTTTATAGACATTTACCCGGAATTGTTTATAATAGTAATAGATAAAGTCAAGAACACCAAAAGCCAACTGGCTCAAAGCGTTCACCAGACTGACGGTTAAACTAGGGTGCTAAAGTTCCTCCGTTGAAGTGGGGCTTTAATATATTTAAAAAAACATAGTCAACAATCACCGTCCTAGGTGACATGAATCACAAACCCATCTATCCCAATCGGTTTGAATTAGATTCAGAATCACCGATAGACAAAAATTCTAAAGAAACCTTCTACTTCCTGGAGAAAAGATCATGGCAGCTTCATTAAAAAAACTCTTAATCGGCACTTCCGTCGCAGTGGGAATCAGCGCAGTTGCTAGTCTCCCGGCAAAAGCCGCCTCTTTTGACTTTGACAATAGCGAAACCAATTACGCCACCTACACCCACAACCAAGGCAACCTCTGGATTCAAGGGAATGAAGCTGCCGCGATTAGCGCACTGACCGATGGTAATCTTCAAACCAACGTTGAACTCAACTACACCAATGAAACCAATAGTTTCCAGTGTTGGTTTTACAGCGACCGCCGGAAAACACACCGCTAAAGTATCCAGCGTTACCACAGATGAATTTAATGCTTTCCAAGGGGAATGGTTAAATGGCCTGTTGAATGCCTATCAACCTCTGAAAAATGTTTGGACTACCTTAGCAGCACCTTTTCAAAATCTGGCCGTCGAAGCCTTCAAGAGTAGCGTTGGCTTTGGAGATCCCAATATTGCTGAGTTCTCCCTGGACAAAACCGGTGCAATGTCAATGAAAACCATGGGTTTCTTTGACCTCAAGCCTAAAGTTAATACCTTAATTGGTACATATAGCAACACCCAAATTAATTCACCCCTATCCCAAGCCAATACTGCCCTCAATGAAGTTAATCTGGGGATCAGCACCATTCAAAACAACACTACATACAAGTCATTAACAAGCGTACCCTTTAACAGTCTGAGTAACACTAACAAGGGTATACTCAATAACTTCAATAGCCAACTATCAGCATTAAACACTCAAAAAACGACGCTGACCGCCGGAATTGCCACACTGAACGCGGCCAAGCAACAGGTTGATTCCTTCACCAATGCTCTGAACGGAATTCAGAACTTACAAATCAGTGAAATCGTTAAGGTTGAACTGGACGGTGTATCAGAGTACGTCTATAGCTTCAACGCCGAAAATTCAGGCTTCGTAGCTAAAGATGATGGCAAATCCTACAGTGGAATTTATTCTTGGAGTAAAGCAGGCACACCCGCCGCAGTTCCCGAACCCTCTACCATCTTAGGACTGATGGCCGTCGGTGGTTTGTTCGGTGCAGCCAAACGTAACGCCAACAAAAAAGCCTAATTTCAGTTTTCGCTAATTTAATCGGAGGATCAGAAAAGGAGAGGGATTTAGTTCCTCTCCTTTTTTGTCTATTCGCCCTAAATTCCACCTTCTGGGTTAGATTCCGGCTGGGGGTCTGGGGTTTCCAAAGGTGGAGGAGTTGACTCGGTAGACTCCGGGGGGTTTGGGGTTTCCGAACTCGGAGGGGATGGCTGTGCTGGGGGTGGAGCAGCAGGTGCGGGAGGATTAGGAGATTTTGGAGTCTGGTTATCAACGGTTTTGCAATTCTCCTGACCGTTAAACTGAAATTGAATTTGATAGGCCTTGGGTGAACTACTCGGGTCAAAGGTCATTTCTCGAACGGCGGCGATCGCGGCATTATCGAGAACCGGATAACCCGCAGCCAATAACGGTTCTGGCCCTCGTAAAATTTCTCCCCCTGTCCCAGCAACCACCCCAATTAAAGCCTTCCCGGTTAACTGTTGTTCACAAGCCGCCGCCGGATATAAACGATTAGCCACCATCGGAGACGCGGTTTCTAAATTGGGATAGTCCGTTAGTAAACTATTCACCCAGTTTAGATAGGCCCCTCCACCTTGTAACATCGCCGTTTGTTGTTCATTAACCACACCTTCAGGAGTTTCGGGTTGTTGGGCCGGTTGTTGGGCCGGTTGTTGGGCCGGTTGTTGGTCTTTAGCCCCCTCTCCCCCTTGTAAACCCTGTTGAAGCCCCGCCAAAATTGAACCTTTAGGGTTTTCTGGTTTGATATCGGGATTATTCTCAGGGGGTTGGGTTTCGGTGGCGGGACTCGGATTATTATTTGGATTGAACACCGAGGGGCTGCAATTGCCATTATTAAACATTGGCGGACAATCCACGTCCTGACCCAATTCCCGAATTAACTGTTGTCGCAGGGCTAATTCATCCCTCGGAGGTAAATTTCCTGGTTGTTTTGGCTGTCCGGGAACTTCAACCGGGGGAATATTGGAATTATCGAAGCCGAAAGATGGCCCGGGAACAAAAGATAAAGACGGACTAGAGTTAGGTAAAAACCCAATGGAAACCAGAATTCAGATTATTGGAATTAGACTCCTGGGAAATAACCGGAGGTAAACGATAGGTTGGCAAACCAGGGGAATTACTCGGGGGCGGTAGGGGAATATTCGTGGGCCATACGGGAAGGGATGCCCCCGGCATGAAGTCGGACAGTGCGGGGGGAGGCACAATATTATCGACGGAGGGGACTGGCAGAATGGATAAAGAGGAAGAGAGGGAATTTAAGGGAGTAAAGGAGAGTTTGGAGGGGGCGGCTGGATAAACACCACTGATTTGTTCGGGGGAAAGTTCCACCACTTGAACTGTGGGAGGGAGTTTGACTGATTGAGAATGGAAATTAATATATTGAATATTGGCCGCAAATACCCCATGCACCCCTAAAGATGCCAACACACACAGGACAACCGGTTGGCGAAAGGTGGAGGGAACAAATTCAATCAAGGATGTTGTCGAAGCCGTCATAATAAATTTTAATTTTAAACTGAAATCGTTCAGGGCTGGGTTTTGAGAATCAGAATCGAAAAACAGGATAAACGTGAATGGGAGTGATCGCTTAACCCATTATAAATCACTTGATTGGGTAGCGTCGCCCGTTCGACGATATGGGCCGATTTTAGCAAATTATACGGTTTTAAGACTTCCAAAATTTGCCGATCAGATGTTCAGGGGCAACTCATCAACAATCTAAATTGACTCCCTAGAGTTTTTTGAGAGAGATTTTTTTGTTTTCTATCTGGATTTTTCTGGTGATGTTTTAGGTATTTAGGATTAGAATATTTATTAACTTGTTCCCCATGATTGAATTAATTATTTGTGGTGTTTAGCTTTAAAATTTGGGAACTTGGCTCGACCTTCAAACTTCCAAGAAGTTTTTATAGGCTCTATCTAAATTGATAGCTACGGATTGCAAAATCGACGAATAACAATACTCAACCTCGACCCAGTATTTCCCTGACCGCAATTCATCCCACCTGGCTTTAGGGGTTCAGAGGTGAGACTTGGGCGCGAAGATGCTAAAAATTTCACTTTCCAGCCATCTCTGAGTCTAATATATTGTGTTGATTAGGGATTCTATTGCTGTTAAAATTAAAGAACTAAAGTAAAGGAGAATATTGATTTGGAAAATATCGGCAAAATCCCCTTAAAAGATGAATGGCGTAATCGCTGGATAATCATTAAAGAATTTATGCAGCATCCGATTAGGGAAACCTCGTTTTTGCAGGACAAATTTCTGGCATCTGAACTTTATACTAATATAGCCAAACGAGATCCCGATCTTCATAATCCCAATATTCCCCAATGGCTAAATTTTGGCTATTGGAAAGAAGAAACCACCTATAATGGTGCTTGCACCGCTTTAGCTCGTAAATTAGGAGAAATCGCCGAACTTCAAGCTGGAGATCAAGTTTTAGATGTCGGGTTTGGTTTTGCTGAACAAGATTTACTTTGGGTGCGGGAAAATCAGGTTGATTCAATTGTTGGACTAAATACAACGGAGCTACAAGTAGAAATTGCTCAAGAAAGAGTCGCTAAAATGGGGTTAGCTGATCGAATAAATCTTCAGGTAGGCTCGGCTACAAAAATCCCTTTTCCAGAGAACTCTTTTGATAAAGTTACAGCCTTAGAATGTGCTTTTCATTTTGATACTCGTGAGGATTTTTTTGCTGAAGCCTTTCGAGTTTTGCGCCCAGGTGGAAAGCTGGCTTTAGCAGATTGTTTGCCTAGGGAGGGACGAGAAATTAACTTTTGGCTGAAGGTTAATAGTAAGAAAATGTGCATTCCTTTCGTCAATCAATATGATCGGCATACCTATGTAGAGAAACTAAAAAAACATGGTTTTGTTAATATCCAAGCTATCCCCATTAGCGAATATGTTTGGCCGGCAATGGTGCATTATTTTGCCCAAGTTAGCCAGGGAGTTAGCAAGCATGATTTAGTTATTGATCTGCAAAAAGATAACCCAGGAATTGAGGTTTGGTCGAGAAATAAGGGGTGGTTTATGGCATTTGATGATTATCTTTTATTTTCTGGAGAAAAACCCCATTAACTAGATTAAACTAGCTATGACTAATCACTATCCCAGTACACCAAAAAAAACAGACAAATTCCCCTGAGATTAATATTAATTTTCCCCTTTGTATGGCAAATTATGGGTGTACTGGGATTAGTTGGTTATCCTTTTTATCGTGGTGGAAAAAAAGCGGTAGAAGATATCGCAAAATCTTTGATGCTAGAAATCGGCGATCGCATTGACAAAAATCCAAACAACTATTGGCAAAAACCATAAGGAATTTACCCATAATAATCTCGCTGCGATCAAACTCGGTATTTTAAATGATCAAGATTTTTCAGAAACTACATGAAACTATTTAATCGGCAATTTTTTCCTTATCAAAAATCAGAATTATTCAAGCTAATTGTGATTAATATTTGTTTGGGAATTGCTTACCTTCTGGCAGTAAGATTTAGCATCAATATTACATCTGTAAATGGTTCTTCTGCGATTTGGTTGCCAGCAGGTATGGTTTTAGCTGCTGTAATTTTATTCGGTTCAAAAGTATTTCCAGCAATTGCTTTTGGTTCAATAGTAGGATTAATTGATAACCATGATTCTATAAAATCTGTTACGGATTTGATTTTGATTAATATTGCTTGTATTTTAGCTAATTATTTACAACCTTTATTGATTACATCACTACTTAAAAAACATACTGACATTAAAAATTTGTTTAATAGTATTAATGGAGTGATTACTTTTTTTGTTTTATCCTGCTTTTTAGTTCCCGCATTGTCCCCGATTTTGATCGTTAATACTGCTGTTTATATCGGGTTATATCCAGCCGAAGATTACTGGGATTCTTTCTTGACAATGTGGGCAGCTAGTGCCTTGGGTCATGTAATTTTTACTCCCCTATTTTTAATTCATACTATTCGTCCTGTCCCGGGATCAAAGAAACTGCCCCCGAAAATCAAATTATCAATAATCGGCTTTGTGAGCATTGGTACAATTGTAATTTTATGGATAACTTTTATCAAAAATATTTCTGTTGAATATATTTTCTTGCTATTACTTATTTTAACTGTATTTACTTTAGGTAAAAAGTTTTCAATTGTGATGGTAGCCATCGTTTCATCTGTGAGTATTATTGCCACTGCCCTAGGATTGGGCCCGTTTGTCAAAGCATCACCGAATCAATCTTTATTTTTAGTTCAATTATTTATTGGGGTTTTTGCGGTTACTTCTCTGATCCTATCAGCCATAATTGATGAAAAGCAAAAAGCAACTAACAAATTAGAATCAACGCTGGCTAATTTAGAAAATACAGTCCAACAACGAACCTTACAACTGGAAAAAGCCAAAGAAAAAGCGGAAGTTGCCAATCAAGCCAAAAGTATTTTTATTGCGAATATGAGCCATGAATTGCGATCGCCTTTGAATGCAATTTTAGGGTTTTCTCAAATCATGCTCAGAACTCCCAATCTTCCCCCAGAAACAGTTAGAAAATGCTGGAATTATCTATCACAGTGGGGATTATCTTTTAACCTTAATTAATAATATTCTGGATTTATCTAAAATTGAAGCCGGAAAAACTGCCCTAAATCTCACCCACTTTGATTTATATCAATTGTTAGATGATTTAGAAGATATGTTGTACCTCGGAGCGGCGAATGCGGGATTAAATTTAATCTTTGAGCGAGATTCTTCCGTTCCCCAATATATTTATGCTGATCAAGTTAAGCTCCGTCAAGTTTTAATTAATTTACTCAGTAATGGGATTAAATTTACCCCCAGAGGTGGGGTGACTTTAATGGTGTTGCAACGAGAAACTAAAGACACCAATAGGGTCATATTGGAGTTTCAAGTTCGGGACACCGGGGTGGGAATTTCTCCCCAAGAATTTCCAAAACTCTTTCAGATATTTACCCAAGCCCAAGCCGGAAAGGAATCCCAAGAAGGGACGGGTTTAGGATTAGCTATTAGTCAGAAATTTGTACAATTAATGGGGGGAGAAATTCAAGTTGAAAGCCAATTGAATCAAGGGACAACCTTTAGATTCCAAATTCCAGCCCAACGGATTCAAAATTCACCAGATAAGCCAACGGAAGCCCATCGGATTGTATCGGGTTTAGTTAAAGGTCAACCGACCTACAAATTGCTAACAGTTGATGATAAAGAAGTGAATCGAAAATTATTAATTCAACTTTTACAACCCCTAGGATTTGAGATAAAGGAAGCCGGAAATGGACTAGAAGCGATCGCCATTTGGAACCAATGGGAACCCCATTTAATTTGGATGGATATGCGAATGCCGGTGATGGATGGCTATGAAGCGACAAAATATATTAAATCTACAACAAAAGGCAATGCCACCGCTATAATTGCCTTAACTGCCAGTGTTTTAGAGGAGGAAAAAGCCATTGTCCTCTCGGCTGGATGTGATGATTTTATTCGCAAACCCTTTACAGAAAATAATATTTTTGAGGCATTAACCAAACATTTAGGTGTAAAATATATTTATTTAGAAACAAAACCTTATGTGTTAGATGTTACCCCAGATAGTAACTCGATGTCTCAACAATTAACCCGTATGTCTAAAGAGTGGATATTTCAGCTATATCAAGCTAGTCTGGAAGCAGATACGGGTCTAGTTATACAGTTAATTGCACAAATTCCTAATATAGAGACTCATTTGATACAATCCCTTACACGACTTGTGCGTAAATTTCAATTTGAACAGATTATTAACCTAGTCGAACCCCTAATTAATCATGAACCCTGATTTAGCCACGGAAAACAAAGGGAATATTCTTCTGGTTGATGATCTACCAGAGAATTTACAATTACTTAGTGATTTGTTAATTAAACTGGGCTATACGGTTCGCAGTGTCACCAGTGGCAGAATGGCACTTAAAACTATTCAAATCAAGCAACCGGATGTTATTTTTTTAGATATTAAGATGCCAGAAATGGACGGTTATCAGGTCTGTCAAGCTTTGAAAGCCGATGAAAACTTATCCCATATTCCAGTTATTTTTATTAGTGCTTTAAACGATGTTTTTGATAAAGTTAAGGCGTTTCAGTCCGGTGGGATTGACTATATTACTAAACCTTTTCAAGTGGAGGAAGTTGTCGCCCGTCTGGAAAGTCAGTTAACTATTCAACGACAACAAAGACTTCTGGAACGGGAAATTATTAAACGTAGAGATGCCGAGGAAGTGTTATATCAATCCCGGGCACTATTATCAAGTATATTAAATAGTTCCCTTGATGGCATTGCGGCTTTACAGGCCCTACGGGAACCCGAAACCGGGGAAATTAAGGATTTTAGGTGTTTAGTGGTTAACCCCATCTTAGCGAGGGTTTTTGACCACACTCGGGAGGATATAATAGGGAAAGTTATCCTCAAAAGACTCCTAAATCGCATTCAGCCAGAACTGTTTTATCGTTTTGTTAAAGTTGTTGAAACCGGGGAATCCTTAGAACAGGATGTTTACTATCCCGTTGGGGACTCCTACTGGTATCATTTTGTAGCAGTCAAGTTGGGGGATGGTTTTTCCATTACCATTCGTGATATTACCTCTCGCAAAAAAACCGAACTCGCCCTTCAAGAAGCTAACCAAAAATTAAAAGAACTCGCTAATCTCGATAGTTTAACTCAGATCGCTAATCGTCGCCGTTTTGATGCTGTTCTGCAAAGGGAATGGGAGGTTTTAGCTCAACAACAACGACCCTTGACCCTGATTATATTTGATATCGACGGTTTCAAACTCTATAATGACCATTACGGTCATCTGGCGGGGGATGATTGCCTCGCCCGGATTGCTCAAGCGGTGTATCAAGGTACTCGCCATCAGGATTTGCGCCGCCCCATCGACCTCGTAGCCCGTTATGGGGGAGAGGAATTTATTGTCCTTTTATCAGCAAAGGATTTAGCCACAGGAATTCAGGTTGCAGAACGAATTCAGCAGGTGATTTACCGTTTAAAAATTCCCCATGAATACTCTAATGTTAGGGAAATTGTCACCGTCAGTTTGGGTATTGCTTCACTAATTCCCAGTTTAGAAGTTCAGCCGAATCAGTTAATTGAACTAGCGGATCAAGCGTTATATAATGCTAAAGAACAAGGACGCGATCGCTATTGTATTAGTAGTAATTCTAATCTGGAACAGGCAATAGGGAATGGGTAGTTATGAATTACGAATTACGAATTACGAATTACGAATTAAGCCATAAAAATAGTTTACATCCCCTACTCCCCCTACGAGGTTGTAATAATTTTAAACGTCTATGAAACAGCTAAAAGTATTTACCCTATTGCCCATTGCCTATTCCATTTTGCTCAGAAATTTTTAACACCAATCAAATAGGATTGCTATACATTTATAGTTTTTGCGCTTTATTCTTTTTTATTATTAACAAAATCTGTGAGAAAAGATAACGGATTACTCATCTCGGCTGCGAAACCGAGGATGCCGGGATCTCGATGTTCATACAGCAATTCCCCTTGATTATTAAATAAGAAAGTGGCTCCTCGTTGGGTTAGATAAGCTTCCTGGGGAACATAACTTTTCCAGTTTCTCAACACTTCCCCCATATTTCGCAGTCGCAACGTGGCTAACTCAAAGGGACGCTGAAAGCCCTGACCTCCTGCTAGTTTGAAGAATGAAACCTTTGAGTGGGGGTAAAGGAGGTGCTTGAATTATTTCTTCATCCCCAATTAATTGAGGGGCTTTTTTATCACCCCGATAGCCCCGGAATACTTCCGCTAAAGTACCCGGGCTACCAATTCCAGCACACATCAGCATTAAGTTGAGATAAGCGTTGACACCCGGCGATAAACCGGGGAGTTTGAGGGATAAACCTGGATAAAGATTTAGGGTTTGATGCAGGTCGGCGGTGGGGTCAACAAATAAACAATCTGGGGGAAATCCTGTATAGTCACAGAATTGTTGTCCTGAAGTGCGATCGCCAATTCCTACGGCTCGAATTGCGATGCCTTGCGCTTGCAGTTGTTCGGCTTCTCGTTGTAACCACCAAGCATACTCCAAGCTATCGAAATCTCCCAATTGGGGCCAGATTAGCACGAGTTGCCAGGGTGAGGATTCACAACCGCTCAATAGAGAGGTTACGGCTCCATCACTGACCCGTTGCCGCTGAGTTTGACTTAAGAGTGTGTAGATATTCATTTAGCTACCTGTTGTCATTTCTTTGTAAATGTACACTTTATAGAGGAGTTACACAGATTAATTAGATTTTTATATTATTCAATGCCCTGAGTTAAAGCAGAATAGTTCATAGCCGCTTTTTCAATAACAATTGCATAACGTTTCATTGGTTAATTCCTCCTAAAATTTAAAGATGAATTTGAGCTTGTTTAATAATACTGTTTAATGTTCCTGGTGCTTTAATCAATCAAACCCGTAGGGGCGGGTTCAACAAAATCTGACAAATTCCGCCAATAATCTTTATAAACCCGCCCAACCCTACCAAGATTTAACGTTAATAAAATCGGGTTTATATTGATTTTTATTACGGGGATGGGCGGGTTTATCAAGGTTAATTGTTATTAATAAAAATTCGGGTGAACCCGCCCCTACATTCAGTAAAAAAAAGAAAGGTAAAGGGTAAATGGCTAAGGAGTCCACGCAGGCGGCAAGGAAACAACACGAAATCCGAAGAACCCGTACCGACTGCCCGGCCCGTTCCTATTACGATAGGCACAGCGGCAATACCTGGGATTGATGTTCCACGAAACCTCCGCGTAACACCCGGTATTGCGTATTTCCCCCAGACTCCCAAACACTGCCATCAGTGGGCGCACCCTGATAATTTTTATGCCAAGGGTCGGCGCACCATTCGTAAACGTTACCGTGCATATCGTATAAACCAAAGGCGTTGGGGGGAAAACTACCCACAACGGTTGTCTTTCCTCGATAAATCCCTTTTGGCCCGGAGCCATAGGTATAGTTACCGTCATAATTGACTAAATCGGTGGTGATGGTTTCTCCGAAATAAAACGGGGTGGTAGTTGCAGCGCGACAGGCATATTCCCATTCCGCTTCACTGGGTAAACGATAGCTACGTCCGGTAAATTGAGAGAGGCGATCGCAAAATTCTACTGCATCATACCAATTTACCTGTTCAACGGGTAAGTTATCCCCTTTAAAACCGGAGGGGTCGGAATTAAGATCAATCTGACGTTTGGGTAAACCAGCTACCGCCCGCCATTGGGCTTGAGTCACAGCATATTGACCGATCAAAAAAGAGGCTATATTAACAGTATGCTGCGGCTCTTCATGGTTTAATCGTTCTAGTTCATTGCTAGGGGAACCCATGCGGAACGTCCCGGCTGGAATTACTGCTAAATCTAATATTATCCCATTGATATTTTCACTCAAGATTTGGGACTGGACTTGCCTACGGTTGGTAATTTTTCCAGTGGAGTTAACGGTTACGGTTTCAAAACTAACGGTTTTTAAAGAGGGTGTCGGTTTAACCGTTAATTGCTGTAATCCTGGTAATTTGAAGGGATTGGGGGAGGGTGTCGGTTTAACAGTTAATTGTAATGCTTCTAAAACTTCTTGTGCAGTTTGAAAACGTTTTTTTGTTCCCTGCTGTAAAAGTTTATCTAAGACTTGACCTAAAGTATTATTGACTGTAACTGTTAAATAATCTCGCCACACCCAATCCCCCTCGCCACTATCAAATAAATCAAAGGGTTCCTTATTAGTGAATAAATGAATACAAGTTACCCCCAAACTATATAAATCACTGGCAAAGATCGGTTTTCCTAACGCTTGTTCCGGTGCGACATATCCGGCTGAACCAATCACTGTTCCTGTCACCGCTAACGCCGTTCTAGTCGCTGCTTTAGCTGCTCCAAAATCCACTAAAACTAATTTATTATCGGTCTGTCTCCTAATAATATTTTCTGGTTTAATATCTCGATGAATTACTGGTTTTTGATGAACAAATGCTAAAACAGGTAATAAATCCCCCAACAAATTAATAATTTTAGTTTCTGAAAATGCCCCGGTTTCGGCTAATTCTTGAGCCAAATTTTGCCCTGGAATATATTCTTGAACGAGATATTGACGGCTATCTTGGATAAAATGGGCAAATAATTCAGGAATTTGTTGATGTTTGCCTAACTGTTCTAACTGTATGGCTTCTTGTTTAAAAAGTTCTCCGGCTTTTTCTTGATTATTCGTGCCTTGAGCTTGGGGTAAAAATTGTTTAATTACACAATAGGGTTGGGAAGGTTTATCTTCATCAATGGCTAGAAACGTTCTGCCAAATCCCCCTTGTCCTAATATTTTTAAAGCTCGATATCGTTCCCTTAATATTAATTTATAACCGCATTTTTGACAAAAAATTGTGGTTTTAGAATTGAGTTGGAGGCAATCGGGGTTAAGGCATTGACTCATGGTTAAGGACTGGGGTGATGATGGGAGGATGCAATTAATTCAATATTATCACAACTGAATTCTAATATTATTAACTATTATTTGATTGGGATTTTTGCGATCGCTTTTTCCCTCCTCGTAGTGAGTCCTTCAGGACTCAGCCCTAAAGGGCTTACTACAATTTATCGGAAACTACAACCTAAACGATACGGTTAGCCACAATACCAAAACCGATGGGAGTTCCTACAGTAGTAGATGTGAACCACAAAGGGCAACTGTCCAAAGTTGAAGTCAAACCGTCCTAAACAGGTTCGGTAAACACGCCTTCAAGGAATGGACAAACCGCCCCCAGTATAGAGATAAGCAATCGTATCTTAAAAACTGTATGGAAATTGGACTCGCCTCTGGAGTCCAGAAGTCGAATTAAAACGACTTACCTCAAACAGAATCTAACTTTTTTGTAGTAAATTGGAGAACAATAAACAATATGGGAAAAGTAGTCGGCATTGACTTAGGAACCACTAACTCTTGCGTCGCCGTGATGGAAGGGGGGAAACCCACCGTGATCGCTAATGCGGAAGGGTTACGCACCACACCTTCAGTGGTTGCTTTTGCCAAAAATGGCGACGAACTGGTAGGTCAAATTGCCAAACGTCAGTCGGTAATGAAACCCGGAAAATACCTTTTATTCGGTCAAACGGTTTATCGGACGCAAATCAGAAGAAGTTAACAACGAATCTAAAGAAGTTTCTTATAAAGTGCTGCGTGATAGCAGTGGTAATGTTAAATTAGATTCCCCCGCCCGCAACAAACAATTTGCCCCGGAAGAAATCTCCGCCAAAGTGTTGAGAAAACTGGTTGATGATGCCAGTAAATATTTAGGCGAAACCGTTAGAGAAGCTGTTATTACCGTTCCTGCTTATTTTAACGACTCCCAACGTCAAGCAACTAAAGACGCGGGTAGAATTGCTGGAATTGAAGTTAAACGGATTATCAACGAACCTACCGCCGCTTCTTTAGCCTATGGTTTAGAACAAAAAAGTAACGAAACTATTTTAGTTTTTGACTTAGGGGGCGGTACTTTTGACGTCTCGATTTTAGAAGTCGGGGACGGGGTATTTGAAGTATTATCAACCTCTGGAGATACTCACTTGGGAGGAGATGATTTTGATAAGAAAATCGTTGACTACCTAGCGGAAGAATTCCAGAAAAATGAGGGAGTTGACCTACGCAAAGATAAACAAGCCCTGCAACGGTTAACCGAAGCTTCGGAAAAAGCTAAACAGGAATTGTCTAGTGTTACCCAAACCGAAATTAACCTCCCCTTTATTACGGCTACCCAAGATGGGCCGAAACATCTGGATATCACCTTAACCCGGTCAAAATTTGAACAATTGTGTTCTGATTTAATTAATCGTTGTCTGACGCCCGTTGAGAAGGCTATCACTGATTCTAAACTCAAGAAGTCTGATATTGATGAAGTGGTATTAGTGGGCGGTTCTACCCGAATTCCGGCGATTCAAAAATTAGTTCGGGACGCCCTGGGTAAAGAACCTAACCAAACCGTTAACCCTGATGAAGTGGTGGCTTTAGGGGCTGCTATTCAAGCTGGGGTGTTATCCGGTGAAGTTAAAGATATCCTGCTGTTAGACGTGACTCCTCTGTCCTTGGGTGTGGAAACCCTGGGTGGGGTGATGACTAAGATTATTCCGCGTAACACTACTATTCCTACCAAGAAATCCGAAGTGTTCTCAACGGCGGTGGATGGTCAAACTAACGTAGAAATCCATGTTCTCCAAGGAGAACGGGAAATGTCTAATGATAACAAGAGTTTGGGAACTTTCCGCCTCGATGGTATTCCCCCCTCGCCCCGGGGTGTTCCTCAAATTGAAGTGATTTTTGATATTGACGCTAACGGGATTTTGAACGTTACCGCCAAGGATAAGGGGACTGGAAAAGAACAGTCTATCAGTATTACGGGCGCGTCTACCCTCCCCGATGACGAAGTGCAACGGATGGTACGGGAAGCCGAACAAAATGCCGCCATCGACAAAGAACGTCGGGAAACGCATTGAACGCAAAAACCAAGCCGATACCCTCTCCTATCAAGCGGAAAAACAACTGCAAGAGTTAGGTGATAAGGTTCCTGAATCGGATAAAACCAAGATTGAGGGGATGGTTAAGGAACTGCGGGAAGCAATCGCCCAGGATGATGATGACAAGATTAAAACCCTGACCACGGATTTACAACAAGAGTTATTTAAGGTGGGTTCTAACATCTATCAGCAGGCGGGTGGCGGTGTTCCCCCTGAAGATGGTGGCCCAAGTGCTGGCGGTTCCACCCCTCCAGGTGGCGGTGATGATGTGATTGATGCTGACTTCACCGAATCTAAATAATTTCGTTGTTGTGCTTTAGCACCATCTTAGTTGTTGTGCTTCAGCACCATCATTCCTCCCTCCTTAAGTTTGAGTAGGGGGGAATTTTTATTATTAAATACAAACCAAATGAAATCTATAAAACCCCAAAATTCTGATCTTGAAAGAATTATTACTGTCCGCAGAATGCGACGGCTGAGTACCATTTTAGATAATGCAATTAGGGTTCCTGGTACATCAATTGGGTTGGGAATCGACCCGATTTTAGGGTTAATTCCTGGGGGCGGGGATATATTAGGAGGAGTGTTATCTATTTATATTGTATTTGAGGCATTTAAGTTGGGTTTACCCCGGGAAACTTTAATTACAATGGTATCCAATATTGCCCTAGAAACTATTACCGGAACTGTCCCCGTATTTGGAGATATTTTTGATGTTGCTTGGAAAGCCAATGTTAAAAACGTTGAACTATTAGAAACTTACGTTAATTCCCCTGAAGTGGGGGAAAAAGCCGATCCTTGGTTTATTGTTTTATTATTGGGGGGATTGTTATTATTAATTATATTAATTTCTATTGTTGGTATTGCCGTTTTAGCATTTATTTTTCAGAGATTGAGTGCTATGTTTTAATAGATAGGAATAGGGAACAGGGAATAGGGAACAGGGAACAGGGAACAGGGAATAGGGAATAGGGAATAGGGAATAGGGAATAGGGAACAGGGAATAGGGAATAGGGAATAGGGAATAGGGAATAGGGAATAGGGAATAGGGAAGGGTATCGCGGATTGCTAGAGAATAATCCACAAAACAATTAAAATGTTAGAAATTCCACCGAAATCATCTTTATTATCGGATCAGTTATCAGAAAAATGGGTTTAAAACCCAGTCCTAGAAGGAAGGCTTTATATTGGGTTTTCAGTTCAAATCTAATTGTGCTAACATTTCGGGTAACAGGAAAGGTATAATGGGCCAAGGGTAGGTTTTGACCTACAGCAAAGCAAACCCGAAAAACTAATGGTAAGGAATCCCCATCCAAACCCTTAGAAATTGTAGAGTAATCTGTATATTTAACAGTTAAAACTGAAATTTGTTATTAGCATGACATCTGAACAGATCCGCCAACGCTCCGAAATTCTCGGCACTCAAGTTATCACCCGTGACAGAGGTAGACGACTTGGAATCGTCAGCCAATTATGGGTAGACATAGATCAGCGTGAAATTGTAGCGATCGGAATCCGTAATAATATTCTAGCGATCGCTGGAATGCCAAAATTTATGTACCTGAGTAGTGTCCGCGAAATCGGGGACGTAATTTTGGTGGACGATGATACCGTCCTGGAAGAAGACGTGGATGTAGAAAGCTACAGTACCCTGATCAACAGTGAAGTGATCACCGAAACCGGGGAACCCCTGGGAAGGGTGCGAGGCTTCAAATTTGATACCCGGGATGGCAAACTAGAATCTTTAATTATCGCCTCCATTGGTCTACCTCAAATTCCCGAACAGGTGATCAGCACCTACGAATTATCCATTGAGGAAATTGTCAGTAGTGGGCCGAATCGATTAATTGTCTTTGAAGGATCGGAAGATCGACTCCAACAGTTGTCCGTCGGTCTGTTGGAACGTTTAGGTTTAGGAGAAGCACCTTGGGAAAAAGAAGATGAGGGAATGTATTATCCCCCAACGGTTAAACCTGCTAACCAGTTAGGAAACCGGACTACCCCAAACCATGCCACAACGGGCGGGTCGCGCCCCGGCGGTGGCCCAGGAAGAATCTTGGGATGAAAATGACGCCTGGGAAGAACATCCCGCCCCGGTTCAGCCCTTACGTCAACCCCAACCGATTTATAATGACTATGAAGAAGAAGATAATTGGGGCGATGTAGAACGGGATGAGGATGATCGCTATCGGGAACGGGAATTAGTACCCATTGAACCCACCCCGCGTAAAGAACAAAAGCTCTATGCCAGAGAATTAAAATATGAATATGAAGATGAGGTAGATTCCGATGCTTGGGATGAGGGCGAAAATCCCAAACCCTATCAACCTCCCCGGATTAATATTCCAGAGAAAACAAAAATGCCCGAATACGAGGAATAGAAAATATCCAACCCAACCCCATAAAAACACCACCCCCGGCTAAATACTGGGGGTTAATTTTATTGTCTGTTTTACCCCGGTTTTCACAGGCGCGACTACCAAGCTATGAGGGTTTTTGTATTTCAGCATACAGAATCATTGTTGGAACCAATGGGCAAAATACAGTTTCACTCTCGGGATACTTTGTATTTATAGGGAAAAAATAGTAGCGATGCTCAAAAAACTAGGAATTATTGGATTAATTGCATTGGCTCTGTTAGCTGGCCCTCTGACGAGAACAGCTTGGGCACAAGCGGCCGTAGAAAATCCGATTAACACCGGAGATACGGCTTTTATGTTGATTTCGGCTGCCTTAGTGCTGTTTATGACCCCCGGTTTAGCCTTCTTTTACGGGGGCTTAGTGCGCTCTAGGAACATCCTTAATACCATGATGATGAGTTTCATCTTAATGGGCATTGTCGGCGTTACCTGGGTATTCTGGGGATATAGCCTCGCCTTTGATGTGTCAACTCCCATCTCGGAAGGCTTTGGCAAAGGCCTGGAACAGTTCATTGGCGGATTTGATTGGCTATTTTTAAATAAAGTTACAGCCGATGCCCCTGACCCGATTGGCTATGCGGCCACCATTCCTCACCAATTATTTATGGTCTATCAGATGATGTTTGCCATCATCACCCCGGCTTTAATTTCCGGGGCAATTGTGGAACGCATCACCTTCAAGGCCTATTTTTGGTTTGTCCTACTCTGGTCTACATTTATTTACTCTCCCTTAGCCCATTGGGTTTGGGGTCGGGGTTGGTTACAAGCCATTGGTTCCCTAGACTTTGCCGGGGGAACCGTGGTTCATATTAGTTTCCGGGGTGTCGGCGGTGGTTATCGTGTGGATGATTGGCTCACGGAAAAATTTTATGGTGGTTCCCCATGCTCCCCATAATGTTCCTTTCGTCCTATTAGGAATTGGGATGTTATGGTTTGGCTGGTTTGGCTTCAATGCTGGTAGTGCTTTAAGTGTAGGTTCTTTAGCCACCGTTGCCTTTGTCAGCACCATGGTTTCAGCATCGGCTGGAGGATTGACCTGGGCGATTGTGGAATGGTACTTACGCGGTAAACCAACGGCCGTTGGGATTGCTAGTGGTTTCCTAGCCGGGTTAGTGGGAATCACTCCCGCAGCAGGATTTGTTACCCCGGTTGGTGCAATTTTAATTGGTTCTATCACAGCCGTTTGCTGTTTCTATGCCGTCAGTTGGCGGGTGAAATTAGAATTTGATGATTCTTTAGATACCTATTCCGTTCATGGTGTGGGTGGAACTATTGGGGCTATTTTAACCGGAATTTTTGCGACAAAAAGTGTCAATCCGGCTGGATTTGATGGACTTTTATATGGCAATCCAGGACAATTAATTCCTCAAATTGTTGGGGTAGTTGCTACCTACATTTTTGCCGGGGCGGGAACTTTTGTGATCATCAAAATTCTCGGTTCCTTGATGGAATTGCGAGTTAAACCGATGGTCGAAGAACAAGGTTTGGATATTGACCAACATGGAGAGGAAGCTTATGGCGAAGATTTTGCTTCCGGTTTAAGTTTTTCAACTGGAAGTTTTTCTGGAAAAGAAAGGTAACTTTAGGGATTTAGGGGTTTCATTCGGAAAATGGAACCCCTATAAATCTCATTTTTATTTTAATTATCTTTAGCAAGGCTGAAATCGCTGTATGCCATTTTATATCTCTATTGAGTTTTAATGTTTGGTGCTATGATCATGGTTAGCTCTCATTTAGCTATATCTTTAAAACTATTCGCTAACCATTTTAACATATTTTTTTAATATCGGTTGAATGGTGAAAACGGTTTCATTTTCATAGCTGAATTTTTCGATCATTCCCCGTCTTACTAAAGATTGAATTGCTTTAAATAATTCGCCTTGGGAGTCTTGACATTTTGCAATTAATTGGGTAATTGAAACGGGTTTACTTTCGTTACTGAGTTGCGCGATCGCGTGTTTCTCACACTCCGATAACCTCTGATAATGCCGCTGTAATATCGGTGTCAATTCATCGCTTAACAATACTGCTTGATAACTTAAATATTGAGATACTCTACCGCTAAATAAGTTATTAATGGTTTGAGCGACTAATTTTAACCAGAGGGGATTACCTTGATAAAGGTTAATCAATTCTGGCCAGTAATCTTCATCTAATAAACCTTTTTCTCTAAGAATTTCTGTTGCAGCTTCACCTAGGCCAGTTAATTGTAATAAACATACTGCTAAATTATCATCTGTGAATGTTATAATATCTAAAGGTGGTTCCCAACTATTGAGGATTAAACAACTATGATGAGGAATTTCGCCGATAAGTTTAAATAGGGTTCCATAATTTTCGTATCCGGGTTTATAATTGCCTGCAAGTTGGCCGCTGTTGAGGATTTGTTGCACGTCATCTAGGATAATGAGACAGCGATGGGTGCGTAAAGATTCTATGAGTATTTCTAGTTGGGTATCAATATTTTCTGGTAAGGTAATTTCGGGTTGATTTGAGAGAAATTGAATCAGGTTTTTGAGGGTTGTTTCTAGGGGTAGGGAAGTGCGAAGACTGCGCCAAATAAGGCGATCGAATTGAGTTTGAAGTTGGGGGATGAGGTGACGTGCGATCGCGCTTTTGCCGATGCCACTCATACCTGTGATGGTGAGGAGGCGACAGTTTTGGTGTGCGATCGCATTTTCGAGGGTGCTGAGGGGTGAATTGGGGTAGTTGTAGAAGGTTTTGAGATCTGGTGCGTCTCTTAAATCGAGTTTTTGTTGGGTATTATTTTCATTTGAGGTTTGTGTTGGGGGTGAGTTTTGTGGAGGTTTGGGACGGTGTGGGGTTTCTGTGCAGAAGTTATTGATATTGCCTTTGGTTTGTATTACGAAATTAGAGGATTGAGAAATTTGATATCTTTCTATTGCAGAATGAAAAGTAGATTTACTAACCTTTTCACCTAACTTTTTTTTAATGAGTTGCCATAATTTTGAAGCGACATTAGCAACGTGATGTTCAGTACAGTGATATTCTTTAGCAATTTCGGAGTATCTTTTTCCTTGATAACTTGCGAGTAATACTGCTTGTTGCAGGTTGTCTAAGTGTTTGCCAGTTTTAGCTAAAACTAGGTCGTCAGCAAATTTTAAGATTTCTTTAACGTCCATAGTCAGGTAGGTGTAGATGATATGGCTATGATATCAGATTTTTATGATGTTTTATGATGTTTGTGATAAAAAGTAATTTGTTTTGATTAAAGTCCTGATAAAATCTGATGTTTGCTACTTGACAGAACTAATTTTCACTATGTTAATATGTTGAAAATACAGTTTAAATTTTAAATTCAATCAAGTGGATACCTTAACATTCATTCTTAATATAGCTTGTTCAGTGCTGTCGGGCATAATAGTTAATCTAGTAAAGGATAACACAGATCAGGGAAAAGTAGCACTAAAAGCTGATATAGAGCTAGAAGTCGTTCGTCAAGTACGTGAAGAATTTAAGAGAATTGAAAGACAACCTCTCGAACAAGAAATTAAAGAAATTACCGCTAAGATTCTTGAAGAAATCAATAACTTAGCCAATAAAGACCCTGATTTAAAATTTTCACATGATAAAATAGAACTCAAAAAACCAGTGGGAAAGCCAATTTTGCCCTTCTCAGACAGAGGTGTTGATCAAGAAGTTGAAATTCGCCTGGAACGGTTAAAAGAAATCATAGCCCAAAGGCGTAAAGAATTAGATTTGCCTCCAGAATCTAAAGAGGAAAATTTAAAAGATAATCTTTCTGGTTGGGAACCAGTTAAACAAGAAACTGAAACTCATTGGCAAAAGAGGATTAACGATTCAGTTCGCAAGATCCAAATTATTCACTCAGGCGGTGAGGTTATAGATGAATAAAACAACTTATATTCCTGAACGCTTTAGGCGTGTATTAGAGCTTCATATTGTCAAAAATTTAATGACAAATATTACAGGTCGCCTTCCATTGCTGTTGGGAATTCATGGAGCATCAGGAGATGGCAAAACCTTCCAGTGTGAACAAATTCTAAGCGAAATTGGTGTTAAGGCATTCTTGATATCTGGTGGACAGTTAGAAAGTCCAGATTCTGGAAAGCCTGCTCAACTTGTTAGAGACACTTATCTCGAAGCGAGTGATTGCATCGAAAAGGGTAAGTCCAGAGCAGCAGTAATGCTGATAAATGACATAGATACAGGATTAGGTAATTGGGGAAATTTGGTTCAATACACCGTAAATACACAAACAGTTTTTGGTGAATTGATGCACCTTGTCGATTACCCAAATTTAGTAGAGGGAATACCTACCCGACGCATTCCTATTATCATAACTGGCAATGATTTCACTAAGTTATATGAACCGCTCGTTCGTGCAGGTAGAATGACGGCATTTGAGTGGAAGCCTACTTTAGAAGAAAAAGCAAAAATAGTCGAGGGCATTTTTTCAGAGATTAGCCCCCAAGAATGCGAAGCCATTGTCAGGGAATTTGAATCTCAACCTGTTGCTTTCTTTTGCCATCTCAGAGCTAGCCTTATAGATGAGGATCTATGGAAACTAATTCAAATCGCAGGTGGTACGAGAAAAGCTATAGAAATGATTAGTGCTCCTTATAATCCTAGGCAGCCAGTTTTACATCCAACTATTCGTTTTGAGCAGATAGTACAAGCTGGTAGAGATATTTTTAAGTCGGGTCAATTAATCAATCATTTGAGGTCAAGCTAAAAATGGCTAAAACAGTTACCTATTCAAAAACAACAACTTGGACTAGAATTGAAGCCATAAAAATACAGGTCAATATCGCACTGCGTCACACAACAGACCTTTCTATAGATTTAATAGAAGAATCTATTTTAAAAGGAATTGAAAATAAGTGGATTAGTAAAGTCCATGTTTATGCGTTAGACAGTGAAAATCTTTGCAGAGCACAGTTAAGTATGGAAATTGACTGGGATAAGCATGACGTGCAGATAGCTAACGGCAAAACCACAGTTGTCATAACTGAAGATGGGCGAACTTGGATAGATAATACAGCTATTGAGTTAAGCGAGGCTATTTCACTATTTAAGGATTATGTAACTCAACATTCGCTTCAAACTAAATGTCACACATCCTATGCACCCCGAGTCAATCGCGAAGATGCTAACCTTACTCTTAGAATGGTTAATGCTGAACCGATCAAATGGAAGGATAAAGCAAATCAATTATTTGATTTTGATCTATTAGCAATTAAAGAACTTCGTGTTGGTTTTTATTGTGTAGATGAATCGTAAGGAATCATACCTTTCACATATCCCAAAGAGTGATCGCCCTTCCTTGAGTAAACGTGCGATCGCTCTTTAATAAGTGACTACTGAACACTGACAGGTCATACTGGGGGTATTTGTGCTGTTGCTTTTAGTCCAGATGGACAAATAATTGTCCGTAGTAGTGTGGACAGAACTATTAAAATTTGGCGATATCAATAAATATTATACAACTATCAGAGCTATAGCGATCATATTCTTCCTTATTTAATTGACAGCAAATCCCGTATGTTGCCGAATATTGGGAGAACGAAATCCCAGAACAATCTGTTCTTTTGGGATTCCCCCCGCTACTAACTCATTAGCAATTCCCTGTTCAGTTTCCATCTCTTTGAATCCAAATTTTCCCCTCAATAATATCAACATGAACCAAACATCCGTGAACTCTGATATCGTTTTCACGTCCCAATATTATTAGCAAATAATGGTCTGAATTAATATCAAAAACCGTTTGAATCTGAATATCTCCATAAGCATAAGGTATTTGAGCATATTCAGTCAGAATTTTTTGGATGATATAACGATAATTTTCTAAGGTTTCCATTGTACTATCTCCTCATTTTCTTCAGTTTTTAATTATCCGGCGGTTGAAACCGCAGCTACACAAACAAAACCCGCCGACGCGGGTTAAAGATTCTGGGAGCGGATTTTTCCTACCCATATACCCCCTTTGTCCGCGCAGGCGGACATCGTTTGTGTAGCCGCGATTTCAATCGCCGAGGGCCTTATTCCTATGGGGAATGTCAGATCAAATCAAAGTCACATCAAATCAAAGTTTTTAATTATCCGGCGGTTGAAACCGCAGCTACACAAACAAAACCCGCCGACGCGGGTTAAAGATTCTGGGAGCGGATTTTTCCTACCCATATACCCTCCTTGTCCGCGCAGGCGGACATTGTTTGTGTAGACGCGATTTCAATCGCCGAGGGCCTTATTCCCATGGGGAATGTCAGATCAAATCAAAGTCACATCAAATCAAAGTTTTTAATTATCCGGCGGTTGAAACCGCAGCTACACAAACAAAACCCGCCGACGCGGGTTAAAGATTCTGGGAGCGGATTTTTCCTACCCATATACCCTCCTTGTCCGCGCAGGCGGACATTGTTTGTGTAGACGCGATTTCAATCGCCGAGGGCCTTATTCCCATGGGGAATGTCAGATCAAATCAAAGTCACATCAAATCAAAGTTTTTAATTATCCGGCGGTTGAAACCGCAGCTACACAAGCAAAACCCGCCGACGCGGGTTTGAAGATTCCGGGGCGGATTTTTCCTACCCACATACCCTATAAGTCCGCGCAGGCGGACATCGTTTGTGTAGACGCGATTTCAATCGCCGAGGGCTTTATTTCTATTGGGAATGTCACATCAAATCAAAATATTTTCATTGCTTCCACAACTTTTTGAGAAATAAAAGGTAAAATTTCCTCGTTTTTACTTTGGGCTTTTCCTTCCGTAAATACTACTAATAAATAAGATAGAGTCGCATCAAGTTCAATATAAGCCGCATCATGGCGAACTTGGCTAGTATGTCCGGCTTTTGACCAGAGTTTTGCCGTTTTAGGTAATCCACCTCCGAGAAAACCTACGACTTGATTCTCTTGATTTTCGGCAACATCTTTAGGGTCAAGACTGCGTTGAATTAATTTCATCATCTGACCAGAAGCAACGGCAGAAACCGCCACCCCACCAATAATACTATGCAATAATCTGGCGGTGGCATTAGTAGTTAACATATTGCGATTTTCCATTAATTCCCCTAAAAAAATTCGTTTCTCGACCATAAGCTCCATCACCCCAAATTTTTTGATTCACATTAATTGATTCCAATTCCGGCCAGTTAAGGGTTTGTAAATAACGATTAACTAAATTGCGCTGACTTTTCCAGGTTTCAAATGGCCCCGTAGATAATTCTGGCCCACTGGTAGTTCCGGTTAATACATCAACTACTAAACTGGTAGCATCGTTACTAGAATCAATAATCATATCTCTAGTGGCTCTTTCTAATTCCGGGGTTGTCCGTAACATTCCCTTCTCTTTCCACTCAAAAACAGCCAGTAAATAAAATAATTTCACAATACTAGCCGGATAAATTCGTTCAATTCCCCGATAGTTAAATCCTCGGATGGGATATTTCCAAAATGCCTCCGGGGTTAAAGCGCCTCCGGTATTAACAGGAATAGGCGGGTCATATACTAACCAAGTCATAGCCACTTGATTGGCGGCTAAACCTGGAAATTGGGTGCGAGTTGCATTTATAATGCCAATGCCTTGGGTTTCTAATTGTTCATCGGAATGGAAAAAAGTCATTTCATTTTTCAGTGTCAGGTTTGCTGGTTTTGGCTAAGAGTCAACAGTCAACCCTCAACCGTCAACATCCATTAAATTAATTATGATTGCCAAACCCTTATCAGATGGGATTGAATATTGCTGTAGAGAGAATTTAGATCTCTATGATGGAGCGGACTGCCAAACTTTAGCAACGCAAGCGGCTGCCTCTCGTCATTTACGTCTACTTCCCAAACCCACAAATCAGACTAATAATTCCCCTAATATATTAGTTCAATTATGTGAAGATCATTATACCGCTTGGCTACGCACTGGCGATCAAAAGCATTTAGAGATTGCAACTCAACCTTATATTCCTCCGATTTGGTCAGAGGCTCAAATTCAAGCTGCAATTCCCCAGATTATTCGGTTTACTCAAGCTGCAATGGCAACCCCTAATTACTATCTTTGGGGCGGGACAGTTAGCCCTAATTATGATTGTTCGGGTTTAATCCAAGCTGCCTTTGCTAATGCCGGAATTTGGATTCCTAGAGACGCCTATCAACAGGAAGCCTTTGCCAAACCAATTACTTTTCATCGAGAACAATTAGATTTTTCAAGTCTTCTCCCCGGGGATTTAATATTTTTTGGAACCGTTGAAAAAGCGACTCATGTTGGATTATATCTCGGAGACCAACAATATATTCATAGTTCGGGTAGCGAACACGGTCGCAACGGCATAAAAATTGATGTATTATCCTCAAAAGGAGATGCCTGTGTTCAGTATTATTTTAAACAGTTACGGGGAGCAGGACGAATAATTTCTAGCTATTAAACTGCCTTTTAAGGGAATAGGGAATTACGAATTACGAATTACGAATTACGAATTACAAATTACAAATGAGCAATATTTTATTCCCCCTGCCTCCCCCACTCCCCCTGCCCCCCCTGCCTCCCCCACTCCCCCTGCCCCCCTGCCTCCCCCACTCCCCCTGCCTCCCCTGCCTCCCCTGCTCCGCCTGCTCCCCCTGCTCCCCCTGCTCCCCCTGCTCCCCTGTTTCCTTTTAATCAGGAATTTTGAACACAACTCAAATAGGATTGCTATAGTTTGGGATTAAGACTGGGTATCAGTATCCCGGGAAAACTCATACAAATTTTTCCCCGTGGTCTTAGCCCGATACATAGCCGTATCTGCTAACTTAATTAAAGTTTCCATATCTTGAGCATCCGCCGGATATAAACTAATTCCGATGCTAGTAGTAATTGAGATTTTGTGTCCCTCTAAAATCGTATCCTGAGTAATAGTATCAAGGATTTTTTGGGCTACCCGGGCAACATCCGACTTACTGGGAATACCCGGGAGAATCACGGTAAACTCATCTCCACCCAACCGAGAAACCGTGTCACTTCCCCTTAAACAGCCCTTGAGTCTATCCCCAATGGTTTTGAGAAGTAAATCTCCCACCTGATGACCGAGGCTATCGTTAACGTGCTTAAAGTCATTAAGGTCTAAAAATAACAGCGCAACTATACGATTTTGACTATTAGCCCATTCTAGCGATTGAGTTAAACGTTCTTGGAATAAAATTCGGTTGGGAAGTCCGGTGAGGGGGTCATGTTCGGCGGAAGCCCGCAATTGGGCATTAGACCGCTTCAGTTTCAGCAGCAATTTGTTTTAAATTTTCTTCTAAAAGTTTACGTTCGGTAATATCTCGAATCACCCCCACTAAATAGAGATTTCCCGCCGCATCTCGGTGCAGCGATCGCTTCGTAGCAATATAATGGGTAATCCCATTAATATCGGTCAACTGTTCTTCATTTTCCTGTTCCCAAGTCGTGTTAAATGCCATTTCATCCTGTTGGCGAAATAGTTCAGCTTCATGTTTAGGAAAAAGTTGATCATCACTTTTTTCCATCAACACATTCAACGGATAACCTACAAACTTACAATAGGCTTGATTTAACACAATTTTCTGATGATCTTTATTTTTTACAAAAATTGGGTCGGGAATCGTATTAATAATACTTTGCAAAAATTCGGTAGACCGTTTTAACTCTCCTTGTAAATGGGCTAAATGGGCAATAATTACCCCCGCAGACCCGATTAAAGCCAAGTTAGCGGGAACCACAGGAATCCACCACCCCTGAAGAAATACCAGGTAGGTAACCCCGGTAATCCCAAGACTAATTAAAATGATTAGGGACACCGAACGCCGGGGGGATTGAAGTTTCCAACTCAAAGCAGCCCCCACCCAAGACCATCCGAAAATCCACAGCCATTCTAAGGGTTCTGGCCAGACTTTAATTAAAGTTCGACCCTCTAAAACCGAACTAATAATTTGACTGGTTAATTGGGCTTGCAGTTCAACACCATACGTCATTACAGAAGACCTAAATATCCCATCACTATAGGAGGTAAATTCTGAATCTTTAATACTCGGGGCTGTAGAACCAATAATCACAATCCGATTTTTAATTAAATCAGGAGAAACTCGATTTTCTAAAATATCTCGCATCGGAATAGAGGGAAATGTTCCCGCCGGCCCTCGCAAATTAATCAAGAATTGATAACCGCCATCATCGGCCCTAATATAAGAGCCATCATTGGGTTTAAACCGACGAAATACTGTATTTTTAAATTGTACTTCATCAGAATTTTTGGGAGAAGGTTTGGACTCAATTCCTTGATTTCTTAAATAAATTGAAGCCAGTTGTAGAGCGAAACTTTTGAGAATTTTTTGTTTATTGTTTTGGTCAGGAAGATATAGTAATCCCCGGCGAACTTTGCTGTCAGAATCTCGAGGGACATTATTAAAACCAGTTTGATTTTTATTTTCTAAAATCTCAGGAGGACTCACCCCAGATTTTCCACTACTTTCTACTAATTCAATACCAATTAAATTGGGAATCTTTGCAAACGATGCGGCTAATTCTGCCCCTCCGGGTTTCCGTGGGTAAATTTCGATAAATATCTAAACCAATAGCTTGTGGTTTACCCTGATTAACTTTTTGTAATAATTGAGCCAAAATTCTATCGGAAATGGGAAACCCATACTGTTGTAAATCCTGCTCATCAATCCCAATAATTAAAATCCGATCATCAACCGATTCCAAAGGACGTACTCGAAAATATTGATCATAAAGTGCCCATTCCGATGGTTGCAAAATCCCTAAAAATCGAATAAAAATAACTACAGCCGTCACACTAGAAGCGGTGAATAATACTCGACCTTCTTGAGATAACCAGCGCTTGAGAGGAACTCGACGACAATACTCTTGAAATCTTTTGAACATCGGTTGCAACGATCCCATTTATTTATCTGTTTAAAGTCACCGTCTTACGAATTACGAATTACGAATTACGAATTACGAATGGGTAATGGGTAATGGGTAATGGGTAATGGGTAATGGGTAATGGGTAATGGGTAATGGGTAATGGGTAATGGGTAATGGGTAATGGGTAATAGCAAAAGTTTACCTCCCCTGCTCCCCCTGCTCCCCCTGCCTCCCCTACCTCCCCTGCTCCCCCTGCTCCCCTGCTCCCCCTGCTCCCCCTGCTCCCCTGCTCCCCTGCCTCCCCTACTCCCCTACTCTCCTTACTTCCCCTGCTCCCGTTGCCCCTGATAGTCCGATAATTCAGCTAATTTTTCTAAGGGTTGAATTCCCGGGTACAATTTACCCCGAATTTCCCAAGTTGGAAAACCTTGAATTCCAGCTTTTTCGCAAAGTTGGGTTTGAGAATTTTTGCCGTCAGTAGTGCACTCAATATAGTTAATTATAGCAAACGCCTCTTTCCCAAAGAGTTGTTTTTGATCGTAACAGTGAGAACACCAATAGGCCCCATATTCCTTAGCTCCAATTTGGGTCAAATGACGAGCTAAAGCGATTTCTGCTGGCCCGGATGTGGTGGTAATCGCTAACCCCGTCTCACCATTACTATCACTGAAGGAGTTGGGGGTGTTGATGTCGCCAACGCTATTGTATAAACCCAGAGCCACAATGGCGGTAATCATCCCTACCCCAAGACCCGAAAACCAAAGTTGACCCACATCTTCCCAACTTTGCCCGATCAAAGTTAGAACAAATAGACTCACACAGAACAGGGCTGAGGCAATACAGTAGGGGCATATTGCCTGAATTCTAAAAAAGAGTAAAAACATCAAGTAACTACTGAAACACACCATTGCAGTGGTTACGAGAAATAGAATAAACCCCGTCTGAGTTTCCACCTTTTGGCGAAGGGATTTTTGAGTCACCGGGTTTCAGAATTAAAGGAGCAACGGCTAATAGCAAAACCGTCGCATAGGCAAAAAATCCAAATAGAGTCAAGGGTAAACCCAAGACCGTCGAATAGGGACTATTGAGAACTTCTTCACAGCCAGAAGTGGGACAAACTGCCGTCCCACCCAGGAGTTTAATACTGGTTAAATAGATATTTTCGATCACACCGATTAGAGCAATCGCCGCAATCATCGGCCGTGACCAGCGATAAATCCAAGGGGTAAAACGTCCCATAAATCAGTTATCGGTAAACAGTTATTAGTTACCAGTGTAAGAGCGAATAGTGAATAGTGAATAGTGAGGAGTCAAGACAATCAACTGGCTATCTCACTAATTATTTTTTGTTTTGACTAATCACTGATAACTGATGACCAATCACTGATAACTGACTCAAGCTCCGGCGAGTTGTTTCGACAAACTGACCGACCCGACTGGGATCAATCGGTTGATGAATCTGTCCATGGCGTTTTAGGGAACTGGACACAATTACCCCATCGGCCGCTTGGATTAGGGTTCCCACATTTTCCCAACTGGCACCACTGCCGATAAAGACGGGAGTTCCCATGGCTGCTGCCCGGGCCAGTTCTAAATCTTCTAAATTAGGGGGACTACCCGTAGACCAACCGGACAGAATCACCCCATCGGCTAAGGCTCGCTCAATGGTTTCTTGGACGGCCGTGGTCAGGTTAGGAGATCCCAAGGGACGACCATGTTTGACCAAAACATCGGCCAAAATTTTGACATCACTGCCTAATTCCCGTCGATAACGCAGGATCTCATGGGCGTGACCTTCGATAATCCCCTGATCCGTAGCCATGACGCCGTTTAAGACATTAACGCGGACAAATTGAGCCCCCGTACAGGCGGCAATGGCTAAGGCACTATGGGCATCGTTACGCAGCACATTAATCCCAATGGGCAGCGTTACTAAGTTCATAATCCTTTGTACAATCAGGGTCATGGCACTGACAACGGCCGGATCAACTTGATCCTTAGCAAAGGGAGCATCAAAAAAATTCTCGACGATGATGCCGTTGACCCCGCCCGAAGCCAGGGCCGTTGCCTCTTGTTCAGCGCGGTCAATAACCGTTTTGAGATTCCCTCCCCAACGGGGAGAAGTCGGTAGCGGCAACAGATGTACAACACCGATAATAGGATTGGGAGTTTTAAAGATTTGATCTAAGTCCACAGATTTACCTATGACCACCAAAGTTTCACTGCCTCACCTCTATGCCCAAGGCTAAGGCAGAGTATGGGTAGTCTGAAAATGAATAAAGACATTACATTATACAGTTATCAGTTATCAGTTATCAGTTATCAGTGCAAGAATTAACGGTCTTCTGTTGTACTGATTAGGTGTTTACTGATAACATGATAAACTATAATCACCAGTCTATCATATTATCAGTTACCAATAATCAGTTATCAGTAAAGAATTGAATAGTCGATTAACTTTTAACTCGTACAGACGCGCTCTTGGCAAATCTCTACACTGATCACGGATCACTGATTACCGATGAAAATTGTTCTAGTCCTGTTAGGAATATTGCTCTTTGTTTTAATGGTGGTGGAGATTGGGTTACGTCTGCGTTTTGGGTTGGGTTCTCCCGTTTTGTATTTGGCGGACTCGGACATCGGTTATTTATTAGCCCCGAACCAAAAAACCCGTCGTTATGGCAACCAGATTGAAATTAATCAATATTCCATGCGAAGTGCCTCTATTAATCCCCTTCCCACGGCTGAAACCCTACGGGTGATGTTATTGGGGGATTCCTTGGTGAATGGGGGATGGTGGACGGATCAATCCCAAACTCTGTCGGCGTTGATCGATCAACAATTGGCTGCTGGTTCGGGAAATCGGGTACATGGGGAAGTCCTGAATGTGTCGGCTAATTCCTGGGGGCCACCGAATCAACTTGCCTATTTACAACGGTTTGGACTGTTTGGGTCAGAGGTGATTGTGTTATTGATCAATACCGATGATTTGTTCTCCCAGCCGCCAAATCCCGGCGTTGTAGGGCGCGATCGCAACTACCCTAATACATCACCTCGTTTAGCTTTAGTGGAGGTGTTTAATCGCCGTTTAAAACCCTCTGAACCGATTCCCACCCCCCAACAACCCCAACCTACCGACCCGGTGGGATATAATTTAGAGAAGCTCCAAGGGATTGAGGCGATCGCTAGGCAAAATAATGCTAACTTTATATTAGCGATGACACCCTTATTGCGAGAAGTCGGCGAACCCGGGCCACGGGATTATGAAATTAAAGCCCGTCAACGATTAACGGAATTCACCCAAGCTCAAAATTGGGTTTATATTGATTTCTTGCCGATCTTTAAAGCCACTTCCCAACCCGCAACTCTGTATCGAGATCATATTCATTTGAGCCCCTCTGGCAATCAATTAGTCAGTGAAAAAATTAGTCAAAGGTTAGAAGAAGAATTGAGAATTAAAAATAAAAACAAATAAAATATACAGGTTGAATTAGGTGAAAATATTAACTATGCCAGGGACTTTAATTAATCGATATGCTCCAGATTTTGAATTACCAGGAATTGATGATAAAGTTCATCATTTAGCTCGTTATTTAAAAGAATATAGAGCCGTTGTTGTGATTTTTATGTGTAACCATTGTCCCTATGTTCGTTCATACTTACATCGCCTGAAACAGTTACAACAAGACTATCAGGAACAGGGGGTAATTTTAGTTGGAATTAATGCCAATGATGCCAGTCAATACCCCGAGGATAGTTTTGAAAATATGAAAATTTTTGCCAGAGAACAGGAATTAAATTTTCCTTATATTCGAGATATTACCCAAGATGTAGCCCATTGTTTTGGGGCAACTAATACCCCGGAAACATTTTTATTAGATCGTTCAGGAATTGTGCGCTATCAGGGCTCAATTGATGATAATTCCCAACTCGCTGAAAATGTTACTGTTCCCTATTTAAAAAATGCGATCGCCCAACTTCTCAACCACGAACCAATTACCACCGAACAGACAGAGGCGATCGGTTGCTCGATTAAGTGGAGATATTGATAGCTTGGAAAACCATAGACAAATATCTCAGGTCTTAATTGGATCTAAATCCAAAAAACTGAAACAATAGAGGTAAATTGATAACTGATAACTAATAACTGATGACTGATGACTGAATATATCCTGATATGATAACCCCAGGGTCTAAGCGACGGGTGACGATAAACCCAATCCACTCACGAAAATTAGCGATATTGATGAATACAAAGGCTATGGGGGTATAAATGGGAACAGCGTACAAACGCATTTTACTCAAATTAAGTGGCGAAGCCCTGATGGGAGATTTGGGCTATGGCATTGATCCATCGGTGGTTCAAGAGATCGCTCAAGAAGTCGCCGAAGTGGTGAATCAAGGATTACAAGTCGCCATTGTGGTCGGAGGCGGTAATATTTTTCGGGGGGTGAAGGCCGCCGCCGGGGGCATGGATCGAGCCACGGCCGATTATGTCGGTATGATTGCTACGGTGATGAATTCCATTACCTTACAAGATGCCCTAGAACAAATTGGGGTTCCGACCCGGGTACAAACGGCGATCGCCATGCAGGAAATCGCCGAACCCTATATTAGACGCAAAGCCATTCGCCACCTAGAAACTCAATCGGGTGGTGATTTTTGGTGCGGGTTCAGGAAATCCTTTTTTCACCACGGACACCACCGCAGCACTACGGGCGGCGGAAATTGATGCGGAAGTGATTTTTAAAGCGACCAAGGTAGACGGCATCTATGATAGCGATCCCAAACATAACCCGGAGGCTAAACGCTACCAAACATTGACATACAACTACGTCCTCACCCATGATTTACGGGTGATGGATAGTACAGCGATCGCGCTGTGCAAAGAAAATAATATCCCTATTATTGTATTTGATCTGACTGTACGGGGAAATATCAGCCGTGCGGTAAGTGGTGAACCTGTTGGAACCTTAGTTGGAGGTTTGTGTGAAGTTAGCTGAAGTTGAAGATCACATGGTTAAAGCATTGGAGGCGGCTCAACGCTCCTTCAATACTATCCGAACTGGACGGGCAAATACCAGTTTACTAGATCGAATCGTCGTGGAATATTACGGGACTCAAATGCACTTAAAAGCATTGGCGAATATTAGCACCCCCGACTCCACCACCATTGCCATTCAGCCGTTTGATCGCAATACTCTCAATATTATTGAGAAAGCGATTTTGATGTCGGATATTGGGTTAACACCGAATAACGACGGCTCCGTGATCCGTCTGAATATCCCCCCTTTAACCAGCGATCGGCGGAAGGAATTAGTCAAACAAGTGGCTAAATTGGCGGAAGATGGTAAAGTCGCCGTCAGAAATATTCGTCGGGATGCAATTGATTCGATTCGGAAACAGGAAAAAAGTAGTGAAATCTCAAAAGACGAATCTGCTGATTCACAAGATTCCGTCCAGAAACTGACAGACAAGTACATCGCTAAAATCGATGAAGCCTTGGCGGTCAAAGAAAAAGACATCACCACTGTTTAACACCAGGGTGCGGGATGAAGATGGGGGTTTGTAATTAACAGTTCACCCCCTCTTTATCCTCAAGTGCAAAAACTATCAAAAATAGCCAATAGTCAACAATTATCAGTCAAGATTTAACTGATAACTGATAACTGATAACTAATTAGTAGTTCTATGACAAAAATATTTGACTGTATTATTGTTGGTGCTGGCCCGGCTGGGGGAGCAGCAGCCTATCATTTAGCCAAACGTGGACGTTCGGTTTTAATTTTAGAAAGGGAAACTTTTCCCCGCTTAAAACCCTGTGGAGGGGGAGTTTCTCCGGCGATCGCCGAATGGTTTGATTTTGATTTTAGTCCGGCAATTTCGACAACGGTGGAGCGAATTCGCTACACCTGGCAATTAAATGATGCGGTAGAATCCGATATTCCCGTTCCGATGTGGATGGTGAGGCGGGATGTGTTTGATCAATTTCTCATCCAACAAGCTAAGGGTCAAGGGGCACAACTCCAAGACAATACAGAAGTTACCGGGATTGAATTTAAAAGCGATCATTGGCAAGTGAATACCACCACCGAACCCCTAACGGCTAAATATTTAATTGGGGCTGATGGGGCGAAGGGCTCAATGGCTAAATGGTTGGGTTTGAAACAGTCTAAACTGCGTCAGAGTCAATTTATGGAAGTAGCAACGGATAAACCGTTATTACCCAGTTTTGAATTTGGCATGGTCAAAAATGGTAGTATTTGGGGATTCCCCAAGACCGATGGTTACTCCTTGAGTATTGCTACTTTTATCGGGGGAGAACCCAAAAATCTGAAGCAAGACCTACTGGATTATGCTAGTAAAGCGGGTTTAGGTAGTGCAACTATTTATGACCATCCTCTGTGTCTCTGGGATGGAGATAAAACTTTACATACCCAAAATGCTGTAATTGCCGGGGAAGCTGCCAGTTTAGTTGATCCATTATCAGCCGAGGGAATTCGTCCTTCAATTTTGAGTGGGGTCAAAGCCGCAGAGGCAATTGATCGGGCTTTAGGCGGTGTTAGCAATGCCTTAGAAGGCTATACCCAAGTCATGAAAGATGAATGGGGTACGGATATGGTTTGGGCCGGACGTCTAGGCGGTGCATTCTATCGTTTTCCGAAAGTTGCTTATAAGGCCGGAGTAAAAATGCCCACCGCCACAAAGATTATGAGTAAAATTTTCTGTGGTCAACTGCGATACGGAGATATTGCCAGTAAGGCAATTAAACAATTAATGCCCTTTTAATCAGTCATTAGTTATCAGTTATCTAACTAATAACTGATAACTGATAACTAATAACTGATGACTGATTAGGATAGGATTATGAATCGGTTGGACAATACACAACAACTTCAATCTAAATTGGATCAACAGGTCTTGCTACATCGGATGACGAACCGTATTCGTCAATCCCTAGAATTATCGGGAATTTTAACCGCCACCGTTGCCGAAATTCGTTCCTTTTTGGGAACGGATCGGATTATGATTTATCAATTTAGTCCCGATGGTAGTGGGGAAGTGGTGGCCGAATCTCGCGATCGCGATCGTCTTCCCTCCCTGTTGGGATTACATTTTCCCGCCGATGATATTCCGCCCCATGCTCGGGAAATGTTTTGTTCCCTGCGTCAACGCACTGTTGTCAATGTCGGTGAGGGAAGATTTGGGACTAGCAACAACTTGGGAGAAGCTCAAACTCCTTCGGGGATTGACTATCGCAGCCTTGATCCTTGCCACCAAGCCTATTTAACCGCCATGGGGGTAGGGTCTTCCCTGGCCATTCCGATTTTACTTGACTCCCCCAATTACCCAGTCGGTGAAAGTCCTCTGCTTTGGGGATTATTAGTTTCTCACCACGCCGAAACCCCAGGCCATGGTTGAAACAGATATTCAAGTTGTTCAGTTATTAGTAGATCAATTGGCAATTGCGATCACCCAGGCTAATTTATTAAGCCAAACCCAACAAAAAGCTCGACAGGAAGCCGCCATCAATAGTATTGCTTCCCTACTCCACGAACGCCCCACCATCGAACTACAGGAGGCATTAGAAGCCACCGTTAAAGCCCTGGATGGAGTGGGGGGACGGCTCTATATTCAGCCCTATTCCCTGAGCCCCACGGAGGTCTTTACGGCGGGTAAACAACCGAATCCACCGATGGGTGTTGCTTCAGGGATTTTAGAAGAACATCCCCTCTGGCAATATTGGTTAACTCAAGGTTATGAAACGCCCCCCCATCATTCAGGTATACCGAATCAATCCCTCTCTCCTTGGGTGATCACCGATGTTTATAAGGAATATCAATGGCGAGTTTTAATCTCAGCCTTTCAGTCTACATTAATTCGAGGATTATTGGTTTTACCAATTCAATCTCGTCAACAATTATTAGGGGTGTTGACTATTTTTCGGGAAGAAATTAATACAGAAACTTTGTGGGCGGGAGAATTTGATTCGAGTATTGAACAGATGATGCCCCGGCAGTCTTTTGAAATTTGGCGAGAGTCTAAACAGGGACAAGCTCAACCTTGGAAAGAAGCGGATTTAACTTTGGCCACAGCATTAGGCTGTAAATTTGCGATGGCGATTCAACAATATCGATTATATCAAGAAATTCAAACCTTAAATATTAATTTAGAACAGCAAATTGCAGAAAGAACGGATAAACTTCAACGCTCCTTAGATTTTGCTAAAACCTTAGAACGAATTACTGATCAAATTCGTAGGACACTGGACTTAAAAGCTACTTTATCTTGTTTAGTTCGCGAAGTTAGAGTTTTATTAGATACGGATCGGGTGGTGATTTATCAACTGATTAGCGGACAGGCGGGGGAAGTTGTATTTGAAGATCGACGGAAATCAATTGGCTCGATTTTGGGGATTAAAACACCCGATGATTGTTTTCCCAAGGAGATGGCGGAGCTTTATCGAGAAGGAAGAATGCGGGCTATTTCTGATGTTTATCAAGAAAATCTAGCCCCTTGTCATCAAGAATTTTTAGAAAGTTTGTGCGTGAAGGCAAATTTAATTGTGCCGATTAACCAAGAGTCTAAATTGTGGGGATTATTAATTGCCCATGAATGTACCCAGACTCGTAATTGGGAAGTTGAGGAATTAGATATTTTACAACAATTAGCAGATCAAGCTGCGATCGCCATTTATCAAACGGAATTGTATCAACAAAGTCTGAAATCCGCCCAAAATGAACAGGCAAAAGCAGAAACAACTGACCCAAACTTTAAACGAGTTACAAAAAACCCAAAGTCAACTGATTCAAACGGAAAAAATGTTAAGTTTGGGGCGGTTAGTCGCGGGAGTTGCCCATGAAATTAATAATCCGATTAATTTTATTTTTGGCAACTTAATCTATGCCGGTGAATATAGCCAAAATTTATTAACTCTAATTCAACTATATCAACACCATTATCCCTATCCTCAACCGGAAATTGTTAAATATATCAACACAATTGAGTTAGATTTTATTGCCCAAGATCTCCCTAAAATCTTGGAATCTATGCAGGGGGGGGCCGATCGAATTCGTCAATTAGTTTTATCCCTACGGAATTTTGCCCGACTGGATCAAGCGGATTTAAAATTTGTTGATATTCATGAAGGAATTGAAAGTACATTATTGCTATTACAACACCGCCTGAATATTGATTCAGACACTCCATTTCCAGCTATTCAAGTGAAACGACAATATGGCGACCTTCCCCCCGTGGAATGTTACGCCAGCTTGCTCAATCAAGTATTTATGAATCTTTTTAGTAATGCCCTAGATGCGTTAGCATTAAAGGACACCGGAGAAAACCAGTCACCGTCCTACGCAGAAAAGACACAACCATCTTTAGAAATCCGTACAGCCTTGAGGGATGAAGTCACGGCAGCACCTAAAATTGTGATCTCGATCATTGACAATGGTACGGGTATTCCTAACGCCTTAATCCCCCATATTTTCGACCCATTTTTTACCACAAAACCCGTGGGTCAGGGGACTGGGTTGGGGTTATCAATTAGTTATCAAATCATTGTTGAAAAACATCATGGATTGCTGCAATGTCTCTCTCACTGGGGAATAGGAACGGAATTTAGAATAGAAATTCCCCTGCGACAATCCTTACCTGATGTTGCTCTCGATGCCTAAATTGTGGGGATTGGTAAAGGAAGTAGCTTTCTGGGTGAAGGGGCGGCATATTGTCTCTATCAGAAGGGGGATTGATAGCCGAATTTTTTTGAAGATTGCTATAAATTAGGGTGCAAGATTACGGGTGGTGTTTTATACTGAAAAAGTGTGGCAAGTTGATAATAGGTTGATGATATTGACCCCGATTTTAGGACAGGGCAATAAAGGAGCGATTTTCACACCAAGACATTGAATTTAATCCGGTCTGGTGACTTGCCAAATTCAGGAAAATTCAAATTTTCCATTGTGATGTTATATGATATTAGGCACCTGTATATGATCGTAAATCAGCATCAATGGGAGCAGTTACGAGAATGCTGTCTAAATGACAGTGCATTTGCTCAATTGCAGGGTATTTTAAACCTAAAACTCTTACCTTATGAACTAGAATTATCTAGTTTGACGGGTTGGGAAGAATTACAGGATCTCGCTGACAATAGCGGGGATAGTTTTGTCGAAATTCAAGCTAAGTTACAATCCCATCGCTACAAATCTTTATCAAAAATAATTGGGCAAATTAATCAATGTTTAGAGTTAGAAACCCTGTTGAAAATTACGACGGAACAACTCCAGCAATATCTTAAAGTTGATCGGGTGGCAATTGTAAAATGGCATGGGGATACTGAAAATATCAAAGGAAAATATATTGCTGAAACGGTATTACCTGAGTTTAGATCTTTGTTGAATTTTGAGATCAAAATAGAAGAATTATTGGGTTTTAATCCCACTGAACAAAATTATCAGCCCCTAGCAGTCTCAGATATTGATTGTGGCGGATTTAATCCCTTAATGTTGCAATGGATGAGGGACTATCAAGTTAAAGCAAAATTAGGGATTTGTTTATATAACAATCAACAATTATGGGGATGTTTATGGGTGTATGATTGTCACCAACGCCGAGATTGGCAACCCGAAGAAATAGAATTTGTCCGTCAAATTGCTCAAAATTTAGAAGTTGCTTTACGACAAATTGACTATATTGAACAGGTACAAGAACAGGCGAAAACATTGGCGCAGTTAACGGAAAGACAAAAATCCAATGAACAGCAAAAAATATTATATCAAGTGATTGAAAAAATCAGAAATTCTTTAGATATTTCTACTATTTTTAACACGACTGCCGCCGAAGTTAGAGCGCTGTTAAATGCAGATCGGGTTGTGGTTTATCGCTTTAGTTTCTGACTGGTCAGGTTATTTTGTTGCTGAGTCTGTGACGGAAGGATGGAACTCTTTATTTGATACGGTTCCCATGATTCAAGATACCTATTTACAAGAAACTTTAGGAGGACGTTATCGAGATAATCAAACCTATGCTGTTGATGATATTTATACCGCCGGACATGATCCTTGTCATATAAAATTGTTAGAACAATTACAGGCTAGATCCTATATTATTGTGCCGATTTTACAGGGACAATTTCTCTGGGGATTACTCGCAGCTTATCAAAATTCCTATCCCCGTCATTGGCAGGAAGAAGAAGTTAAATTATTAGCTCAAATTGGGACTCAATTCGGAGTAGCTTTACTTCAAGCAGAACTTTATGCTCAAACTAAAAAAAGAGCTAAAGAATTGGCAGAAGATTTACAACAAACCCAAACTCAATTAGTACAAAGTGAAAAGATGTCTAGTTTAGGACAGCTAGTGGCTGGAGTTGCCCATGAAATTAATAACCCGGTTAATTTTATTTACGGAAATTTGAGTTATGTCACGGACTACACTAAGGATTTATTAGAGTTAGTTCAATTATATCAAAAACAGTATCCCAATATTTCCGAGGAGATTGAAAATAAAATTGAAGAAATAGAATTTGAGTTCATCCAAGAGGATCTCCCCAAGATTTTATCTTCGATGAAAGTTGGGGCTGACCGGATTCGGCAGTTAGTTTTGTCTTTAAGAAATTTCTCCCGTTTAGATGAGTCTGAGGTGAAAGCGGTTGATATTCACGAGGGGATTGATAGCACCCTCTTAATTCTACAACATCGCTTAAAATCTAAACCTGATCGTCCGACAATTGAAGTGATTAAGAAATATGGGAAACTGCCTAAAGTGGAGTGCTATGCTGCTCAATTGAATCAAGTCTTTATGAATATTATTAGTAATGCTATTGATGAATTGGAATCCTTGTCTAAGACATCTTCAGACACTAAATATTTAGCGATCTTAATTCAAACTAAGTTGCTTCCAGCCAGCAAAGAACAACCGATGGAACGGGTTAGAATTATGATTCAAGATAATGGTCATGGGATTCCCGATGCCGTAAAAAAGCGAGTCTTTGATCCCTTTTTTACAACTAAACCGGCGGGAAAAGGGACGGGATTAGGGTTATCAATTAGTTATCAAATTGTGGTGGAAAAACACAAAGGAATAATTGAATGTCGGGCTTTACCCGAAGAAGGAACAGAGTTTATTGTGGAAATTCCGGTTCATCAAATCGGATAAATTATGCTCCAAATTCCTGATCAAAAGGGAAACAGGGAACACCGGATCTGGGAACACCGGATCTGGGAACACCGGATCTGGGAACAGAAATAATACTTCTGGCTGTTTCATATCAGTATTAAAATGTTACAGCCTCCGTCTCGAAGGCGCGAATTGCTACAGAGTAAAGTTTATTTGCACCAACCCATTACCCATTACCCATTACCCATCACCCATTACCCATTACCTATTATTGAGTTTTTCCAACCCATTCTACTATGCCATCGGCTAAGGTTATTGCTAGTTTTTGTTGTTCTTGGGGATTAACAATCCATTCAAATTCTTCGGGATTAATCATAAATCCCAATTCCAATAACAAAGATGGGGCGACGGTAGGACGAGTTAAGGCTAAATTATTCCAAAATACGCCATAGGAAGGACGGTTAAGTTTATTCACTAAATATTCATGTAAAAAGACAGCTAAATCGTGGGCTTGGGGGTTATACCAAAAGGTACTTACTCCTTTTGTTTTGATGGCATCTCCATTATCGGGTAAGGCATTATAATGAATAGAAAGGGATAAATCTGGTTCCTGTTGATTAATCATATTCACCCGATCTTGGGGGTACAAATCTTCATCCCCATTGCGGGTCATTAATACCGATGCACCGCGTTTAATTAGTTCGGTTTCTAATAGTTTAGAAACTACTAAATTGACATCTTTTTCAGGATATCCCGTCGGCCCTTTTGACCCTAAATCATTGGGACTACCATGACCGGGATCAATTAAAATTTTTAACCCCGATAAGGGTAAGTTAGATTGGAGGCGCGGGGGATTTTTCAGAGATAAAACTAAAGTTGTGCCATCATAACGGAGTTTATAACCCCATTGTTGTTTGGTTTTAAAATGAAACGTGTATTGCACCGCATTTTGTGATTCTCCTTGGGGAGATAAAATCGGTTGCCAATCCATACGCGAAATTAAGGGATTATCATTAAACCGAATCGTATCGGTTTTTGCTGTTGTGTTATGGAGGGTTAGGGTTAAACTCTGATCCTCTTGTTTAACGGTGATTGGAACTGGCACTTGTAGAGGAAAAGAAACCTCCAACCAATCCCCAACTTGACGAGAACTAGCACTTTTAATTAAGGAATTCGGCGGGACTGACTCGGTGGTGATCTTGGTTTCACTGGCTTTAATCCAGCCCCCATAATCGAGGTGTAAATAATCTCCTTGTCGTCCGATAATGGTGGCACGGGTTCCCTTGGGTAAAGGAGTTAAACGGGAATGATCGCTACTGGGGCCAGTGCGGGCGACACCTTCATCTACGATGACTTCAGCTACTTCAAATTGCATGGGAGAAAGAACAGAAATTTGCCCCGTTGCCCGTTGGGTAATGGTTTGATTATTCAGGGTTAATTGATATTTCGGTTGACCTAAATCTAAGGATTTTTGGGAGGCAGAAAATGGCAAATTCTCGGCGATTTTTCCACATCCTTGATATTTTACGGTGTCGGATTTTATCGGTTGATTAGTTCCAGTTAAAACTGCTGTGTTGTCGGGTAATTCTAAGCTCTGAAACTGGGGTGATAAAGATAGGATTTGTCCGGCTAATTCAACAGAAACCGTTGACTTTTTCGGAGCGATCGCACTAAAACAAAGTAACTCACCAGGAAGGATAGCCAAATTCTCAGAGGGAGTCAATGAATCCTTGAAAAAGCTGACTGGATCTAAAGAAATACCGTCAGTTGAAATTCGAGTAATATTCAGTTTGATTTTTTGATCTTTGTAGCGTAAAATGAAGTTGTTTTCCCCAAGTTGCAATGGAAATGTGGGTGCAAAGTGACCAGCTTGGCTTCGGGGAATTACTTGACCATTAATTGAAACTTCTCCATCAGGTGTTGCTGTTCCAATCAAAAAAATACGGTCAGATGTTGTTTTGTGATCTAGGGGCGGATAGGCAATATATAAAGGTTGTTCCGCCGCTGTTGAAGATACCAAGACCATACTGATCACCGTTGTTAGTCCCAGAATTTGTTTCATTAGTGTTGTTTGAATTGGTACTTACCCATTGTATCGATTTAGGGAGTATGGTAGTACCCCATTTTCTTCCTATTTTGGGTAGGATTAATTTTTATTGCTATCAAACAATAAGAATTGATTTGCATGAATTTTCTGAATTAGGGTATTAGGGTGCAGCCAGGACAAATAGCCACAAGGAAACCATACTATGAACCATGAGTTTTTCAGCCTGACGGAAAATGACTATATTGTTAAGTTGGGCAAAGATGCCTTCACTATTTCACGATTAAAAGAATTAATTGCCATTCAGTTAGAGGAGCATATCATTAATTATGGAGACTTTTTTAATTTGACGTTTTCTCCCGCTAAACATAATGATTTTTGCTTTGATATGCGCAGTGTTCAGTTAATGTTTCCTTTCGAGGGGATGAGCGGTTATTTACTTCCCCTTGGTTCTAAGGATTGGATTCCGGGTCAGGTGAGAATTCAAGCCAATTTAAAACTAGATCCTGAAACTTTAGAGCAAAGTTTTTCCGTTGATATTCAGTTCGCTGCGGATGAACCTCGACTAACGGATATTTTTCACTATCCCAGCAATTTTCAGGAAGATCAAACTCCTAATCATGGACTTTCTTCCTGCCATTTGCTCCATCAATCTTAAATTTTAATCAATTTAGGGCGTCTAATGTTTTTCCATCCCACAGCCAAATTAGGATTGCATTCTATCTGGCTGTAGGGTGCTGTTTGAAAGCATACCCCGGTTTTTATGTTTTCAAAAGGCAAATCGCAACCAACGATTGAGGGTATTGATAGAGCGATCGCACCAAGAAGGTTGGGGTATACCTTGATTTTGACTTTCCCATTGGTCGATTAATTGTCGTCCGAGGGGGGTGAGGCGAAAACTATCCGTAATCCCCTGACCATCAACTTCTCGACGCAGTACCCCCACCTGAATCAGCCATAACAGGGTATTTTCTGCGGCTAGTTCCGTGAGAGCCACACGGGTATAGGCAGAACTGACCCCAGACTCCCCCGCCATTGCAGTCAGACTAACACTGTTAAACCTGATCGTGGTGAACAGTGACAGTTGAAAGGGAGAACACCGAATTGCCCGTTCTGCCCGTTTCAAGGTGCGTTCAGAATATTCAATTGAAGACTTACCTGGAGATTCCAAAACGGTCATAACGCTGGTATGGGATAACGTTCTTTTTTTTACTGTATCCCAGATGAAGGGTTAAGAGCGAAAGAATTGATGGCGATATAACACCATCTCACCGTGGTCGGGAAACCCAAGCCACCCATTCATCCTCCGTCACCTGACATAAAAGCAACGCCTGATCATGGCTATAGGGATTGGGTTTTTCCCGCATCTGTACCCAGGTAAAGGGATTAAATTCCGAAGTATACCCCACAATAGGTTGCCATTGGGGTTGAGTCTCCGTATTCGCTTGTTTGAGATGAAGTTTCATAATTTTTTGTCCCTTGTCAACCGTTGATGCTCAAGTTCTAGGGTTCTGAACCTGATAAATAAAATTATTTCTGTATTCAGAGTTACATAATTATCAATACAATCCCAGTTTCTGTTGCATAACTTAATGGTTGCTATACTATTAGGGCGGAGTTTAACCACAGGGATGCTAAGGATTACCGCCACAACATAACGATAATCGGAGGCTAGACTGCCAGCCATCGGGAGAATCAGAGAAGTTGTCAAGAGTTTTTCCTGAGAACTCAGTGTAATTACGGAATATAGTTGATATACTTGAACTACGAAGGCAGTTTTGTTATCGTTGGCTGCCCTGGTTGAAGAATTTGAGGTTTAATTAGGGGGTAAAACGATTATGGTTTCTAGCCTAACATTAAAAAAAACAATCCCATGGGTTAGCTGTCTGCCCTTAAGTATGGCTCTAGTTTTCACATTAGGGGCAGAGTTCGAGACGACTGCCCAGGTCAATCTTGCTCAGTTGTATAAACACCTGGACACCTCGCAGTTAATCTGTGAATATGTCCCTGACAATATGGGGCCCCCCCCGGCGGGAGACGGTTCAGGTTCTCGGACTTAATCTAAAACTGGCGAAGATTTCCAGATTTGGTTTTTTTGAATTAGGGTATGTACTTGCCAGTTTGGGTCTGACTGCGGGTAATCTTGTCGATAATGACCCCCACGACTTTCGAGGCGAAACGCCGCACTCTTCAAAATTAACTCCCCAATACTCAGCAAGTTATGGGTTTCCCCCCACTGTTTTAGGTCGCCGTGGGCGATTTCTTGTATTTCCATTTCAGCCGAAGAATTCGGATGTAGAGTCGATAAAAATTGGCTGATGGGTAAGGCTAAAAATTCTTCTGACCATGCTTCCACCTGCATTAATCCCTCCTGCAAATGATCGGACTGGCGACATATCCCCGCACTCCGCCAGAGAACATCTGGCAACTGCGATCTAATGGTTTTAATTCTAGCATATTGTTCTTGCCATTGGGCGGCGGGTGACACCCTCTGGGATACGGGAGCAGCCCCCCCCACAAACGATTCAGTTTCAGCAAAATTGAGATTTTCAATTAATGCCATTTGAGCCCCGAACACTAAACATTCTAGCAAAGAATTACTCGCTAAACGGTTCGCCCCGTGCACTCCCGTACTGGCAGTTTCACCCACGGCATAAAGTCCGGGGATAGAAGTTTGACTTTGGTTATCGGTAACAATACCCCCCATCCAATAATGGGCGGCGGGGGTAACGGGAATTGGTTCATGGAGAATATCAACCCCCCACTGTTGACAGACCTGAATAATATTCGGAAATCGATACTGGATTTTCTCAGATGGAATTGACCGTAAATCTAACCAAACCTGGTCAGTATTAGCCCCTGGGATTTGCCGTAATTTTTGTAAATGGCTAAAAATTGCCCGACTCACAATATCTCTGGGGGCTAATTCTCCCCGGTCGTCATAATCAAATACAAATCTGTGCCCCTGGGAATCAATCAGGTGGGCACCTTCCCCCCGTACCGCCTCACTAATTAAAAATCGGGGTGCCCCGGGTTTGGTTAGGGCCGTGGGGTGAAACTGGAAAAACTCTAAATCTCGGAGTAGTGCTCCCGCTCTCCAAGCCATCGCCACCCCGTCCCCGGTACTTACGGCCGGGTTGGTGGTATGGGCAAAGACTTGACCTCCTCCTCCGGTTGCCAAGACAACGGCCTTGGCCTTCACCCAACAAATATGACTGTTATGAATTAAGCTGACTCCCTGACACCGTTGACCCGAGGCATCCATCCATAAATCCAGGGCAAAGGCGGGGGAAATAATTTTAATATTCGGTCTTTCTAAAACTCTTTCTGTCAGGGTTGTAATTACTGCACGTCCGGTTGTATCGGCGGCGTGTAGGACTCGGTGGCGGGAGTGGGCGGCTTCTAAGGTGAGGGCTAACTGACTTTGGTGGCGGTCAAAAGCTACTCCTAATTCGACTAAACGCTGAATACATTCGGGGGCGTGATTCACCAGAAACTCCACCGCCGACCGTTTCACATAACCCCGCCCCGGCCTTTAAGGTATCTTCTAAATGCAAACTGGGAGAGTCATCGGTTGAAATCGCTGCTGCAATGCCTCCTTGGGCCCAATCACTGGCGGACATGGGTAAAACATCTTTACTGACTAAGCCAATGCTCAAATGTTCGGGTAAACAAAGGGCGGTATATAATCCGGCTGCCCCGGTTCCCACTACCAATACATCAAAGGTTAGGGGAAACTCGGACGGGAAGGAAAGATCAGTGGAGGTCATGGGTCAGTGCCAGAATCAAGGGTTGGTTTCAAGTCCAGACGGATTTCAACAGATTAAACTAACTTTAAGGATTATGTTAACTTTTTAAGTCTGTTGGCATAATCCTAGCATTCTGACCTGGGAATCGCAGGATGCAAGCCCTAAATTCATTCATGGGGCAGGGACGCGCCAATCGCCTAAGGGCATCGCTTCGCACTTGGCACGTCTCTACACTAAATTTCAGCAAATAGCCTAGTCGTAGGCCCCAACATTTAACCGTTGGTCGCCTTCAATAAATACGGATTCTGGAGGCGTTACGGTAAAGTTATCTAAATTCTTTTGCAGAATTTCTTTTTGTTTTTCTGTCAAACCAGAAATTTTCAATACATCTTCCACGGAATTATAGGGAGCATTCTTAATAATGACTGACCCTAATTTCGGAAACATTCCTTTATATTGACGAAAATCTCGCAGGTCGCTATTATTTAAGTCCAATTTATTGCGAACTGTGGCCATTTTTTCGTCAACCCGATTTTTCCGAGGGGCTTCCGTTGCTAAGATCGGGGAAATCACCCCATACTGCATCACATTCAAGTTTGCAGCCAAAACATTCTGATGTCCAGTCCCTGCGAAGCAACCGACTATCAAAACTAACACAGCCAACAGGCGACTCAATCGTTTCATCAACGCTTTTCTCCCAACTGACATAAACAGCATTTACAAGAATTTGATATTTTCAGGCTTAGTAGCAGACTGCATTTTACCATCTTAAGAACCCCCACTTCTGTAGCAAAGTTCAATAGAAAAACTTGCCGATCTCCTAGCTAAAAACCCGGGATTTGGACATGATCTCAAATCACAGTTCAGTTTATGCTGTTGTCAAGCTTTTCCGCTTTTATGTAAAATTTCTTAAAATTTGTTAACAGTTGGGGAGAAGGGAAATTCAGTATTCCATCTCTATCGGTCTCTACAAAATGAGTAAATATAACTTAAACTTATGTTTATCTGTTTATGGTTTGGAATTTTAAAATTAAATCAATTTTTTCGACTAATTTTGTCAAGAGGTTATTGAATTCCATTTGCAACTATTGACGAAATTACGGGGTTTGGTGCTATAATACAAAAAAAATAGTCTGGGGAAGTATGGCTTGCTTAAAAAATAGGGGTGAATAAACCCGCTCTTTCGTGTAATCTCAATGTTACAACCTCTGTTATTTTCCGATCTTTTGGACAAATTTTTTCGGGGCTAGGTTGGGAACCTCGGGGCTGGGCTTGACAAAAACAAGGTTTTGTGTATCATAGCCATTTTCGCTGTTTTAAGCGTTTCCAATGGGATGATTTTAAATTGATTAATAATTGTCGCATTTGTTGGAGGTTAACCGACTTTCCACCATAGCGCCAACCCACATAGGCTTGGGAGATTTCATCAATAACTTCAGCTTCGGAAATCGAATGATATTGGTGTAGCCAGGACACATATTCTAAAGGAGTTTGGGTGGGGGATTTGGGGTAGCCGTTGCGGGCTAAAACCTGTAAAAGTTGTTGATAGAGACTTTCTTCCGGGGGTAATTTGGCTAACCAGCGACGATAGCGCCAACCTCGCCACAAATCCCAACTTAACCAGCCGAAAAATGCCATAATTGTTGTGATGATTAATCCGCTAAAAATCCCTAACCATCCTTGGGTAAAGAGATTAAAAAACCAGCGAATAACTTGCAATATCCCTAAAATTAAATTACCTAAAATCGCTTGTAATCCATTCGCCACGGTCGAAGGTAGCCAACCTGCTACCCAATTCCAAAAGGCTTTTAAGGCACTAAAGGTTTGGTCTTCTTCCACCGAGGGAGGAATTAAATCCATCCCGGGAATGGGGTTAAAAGCAAACCAACCATATTCGGGGAAATATACCTCCGTCATGGCAAAAGCATCGGTATTTTTAACCACATATAATCCTGTAAAGGGATTAAATTCCCCCGGGTCAAACCCCGCCACCAGTCGCGCCGGAATCCCAATTGAACGTAACATCATGGTTAAAACCGTGGAAAAATGATCGGGGTAGCCTCCGGTAATTTTTTTCCCGGCGGGACTATCTTGATACCCAAATAGAAAGGCTTCTACTAAGTCTTCATTTTTTCTTAAAAACGGCGGTTCTTCTTGTAATTTATAGTTAGGGTTTTGTTTGAGATACTGGGCTAAATATAAGGCTTTTTCATAATTGGACTCTAGGGGTTTTTTGTTCTGGGCGACTTGATTTACACTGGCTAAAATTTCTTCCGTTTTTTTTCTAACTTTTTCTTGAATTTGATCGGGAACTTGTAAATAGTATTTTTTGATTCCTTGAGGATAGTTTTTAGAGGTGGCTTGTAATTGCGCCCGATTGCGTAGGGGAACTTGAGAAACCACCGTGTAGGTCATGCCCTCTCGTAATTCTAAAGGCGATCGCAAATTGCCATCGGGATCAATCGCCACTTCCTCCGTCGGGAAATAGAGTTCTTTCGGTTTACTCATCGCCGGAATTAAACTAGGAAGCTGTTGAAGCACGGTATAACTTTGAATTACTTCTTGGGTTTTTGCATTAGTAATTATCGGAAATAAATCAAATTGATACGACCAACGGGAACGTTTTAAAGTGGTCGCCTTATTATTTCGAGAAATTTCCCATCCCTGTCCGGTATATTGATCAAAAGCCACCACCCGCCAAAATCCCCTGGCTTGCGATCGCACTCTTAATACTTCTTTAGGCTTTAAATTGCCTCGCAAATTCTGATTAATTTTGGTATTGAATCCATAATAGAAGGTATCATTGAGAGTTCCTGCACCCGTTTCCTGATTTAATCCCGTGCCACCCCCGCCGGGGTTATTCGGATCACTATTTCCCGAAGACACATAACCGGGATTCAAGATTCGTTGTCCATTAAATTGTCCGGGGGGCATATCAATGGGAGCACTGACCGGAAAAGTTCTTAACTGATAGCTGGGAAACCGAGGGAGAACCATAAAAATAGTGAGTCCCAATCCCACAACCACTAAAAAAATAATTCCTAAAGACTTAAAATTGACTCCGCTTCCGGGTTGCTGGGGTGTTTTTTTGGAGTTAAATTGAATATCCCCCAATCCTAAACGAGAACGATAATCTAAAATTAACGTTGGTAAAGCTAAAGCCAAAAACACTAACACCACAGGCCCAAAAGCCAAGGTTTGACTGAGAGTTCCCGCTACTCCCATTAAAATTAATCCAATCACCATCGAATAGCCTAAATCTTTCCGCCGGGGTAAATCAAAACTGTGTAAAACCTGTAATTCTATTAATAATCTCGCTAAGGCCAACCGCGTATCATTCGTTTCCCCAAAAAGTCGCCCAAAAAATACAACCAGGGCAACTAACATCCCAATAGCAATACAAAATTTAACAGGCACATTGCGATGGGAACGACGAAACCAACTCCAAGTTGCTCCGACAATGCTAACCGGAATAGCCCATAAATTCAGGGGTTCCTCAATGGCAACATCCGTGGCAATAATCCCAGCAATCACTAACAACTGCACCAATACCCGCAGCCAAAAGGAATCTTCAGGGATTGGCTTGGGCATGGCTTCAATCCGTCGCCATAATTGACTAATCACAGGGATTGAATTTGTCATCGTTTCGGCTTGAGGATTAGGGGGGGTTAAAGGCTCCACCCTACTCTAACTTAATCTGACCTAAACTTCAATCTGTTGTTGTTGTTCCCCATTCGTAATTCGTAATTCGTAATTCGTAATTCGTAATTCGTAATTCGTAATTCCCTATTCCCTGTTCCCTATTATTGCAAAACAGAGGGGATTTTGCTCCTCGCTATCCAATAAAACATGAAGTCGATAAATTTGGTTCGGTTTTGGGTTAATCAATTCCAGGGGTAAACATCCGGGGGAATTGCGTTTTGCCATTACTGATCTGTCATTTCCTAGGAGTTGTAAACGTCCGCCATCGGGAAGTTTAGCCCGGATTTTTAAACTTGTCCCAGACTCAGTTTCAACATAGTCTACATCAACGGTGAATAGCCCTAAAGTTGTTAACCATTCCTGATGAACCGTCGATTGATTCAAACGACAATTTAAGGTTAAAGTATTCAGAAGTTCCTGAGTGGCTAACAATAACAACACCATTTGTTGTTCAGGAGTCGCTGTTTCATAACAGGGTTGGGACTCCCTTAAATCTAAAGAGCCCCGTAAAGACCCTCGAATCACCAAACCCGCTAATTCATTCAAGGGTTGGGACTCGTTGGGAAATAAGGTTTCCACCGCCTGAACTAATTTGGCTCCTTCTCGCAGGCCAGATTGTAACAGGGTAAACACAGGAGCCAGTAACTGAGCAAAAACCTGATCGGGTAGGGGCATCGACCATCTCAATTGTTGTCGATGGGCCATCCACAAATGGGTAGCGGGAACCTGTTCTTCTCGAAACACGTCGGGGTACTCATTCAACAAGTCAGCACCGATCGGTTCCCACGGAAACAGGGGTGGGTTCCGTTGTATCCTGGCTTTGAGTTTTTCTCTTAACACGGTCTCAAATCGGTTTTTCACAATTTCTATCTCCCATAAGGGTAAATATTGACTTTCGGGGAGGAAAACCTGATCCTCAAAATCGAGGGGATCTAATTCATCCCACTCTAGGTTTTCCTCCTCAGAACTCCCATCGGTCTGTGTATGGGGGTTTAATCCCTCCTCAGCCGAATCCGAGGTAGGGACGGGGATACCCCGCCCATACAAGTCTTGTTGTAACAACCCGTCAAAGAATCGGCGTTCAAACGCTTGCTCGTCTTGGTTTGTTTCGTTATTCATCACTAGATGCCCCTGCTCCGGATACCGAATGATTCCTGATTTCCCAAGCCAATTCTAACAACTTAAACCAACGTTTTTGAATCTGAGCCGTTTTGCAATTTAAAACCTTAGCAATTTCGGCTTCGGATAATCCCTGCTGTTTTAAACTTAATAAACGCTGTTCATTTGCCCCGATTTGATTTAAGAATTCCTGCCATTGATGGGGTAATAATCCTAAATCCCGTTCTAAATCTGCTTCTAACCATTGGTGAACTAATTCCCAACGGTGGCTTAAAGCAAATCGCAATAGATGGTACTTAAATCGTTGCTGTAAATAATCACGCTGACGAGGTGTTAATCCGAGAATTTCCTCAATTTCACGGGTAGGTAAATCCTGTAACCGCAAGACGAAATAGTCAGCACAATCTTTTTGTTTGTGTTCTTCTAAATAGGCAATTAGTTCCTCTACGACCGTTTCCCTGAGTGAGTCGGACTCTGATTCGTTCGACTCGATGACCATAGCAGCCCGAACTTGTCCGAGGGAGGAATCATGGTTATTAGTATCTGATTCACTTCCTCCGCCCTGGGCGGCTAATTCTAAATCGACAAAACTTTCTTTAGGCTGTTGTTGAGAGAAGGTTTGCGCTCTTAAAATAATCAATTGTTGACTCCGACCTCGGGCTAAGGGAATTCGCCGTTTACCGTAGCGTTCCGTAAATGCCATATATTCCGCTAGTTCTAACAAGGTTCGAGGACGATAAGTCGCCGGTAACTGTGCTTCTTTGCGAAAGGCATTGAGGGTTTCTAAATAAAAGGCTTGTAAAAAATCCCTGATTAATTCCAATCGAGCTTGATAACTGGACTGGACTTGAGGAGGAGTAATATATCGATAAACAATCGCGCTCAAGGTACTATGTAATTCCAAAGACCCTTGTTTTGACCCTAGCTGATAATATTGAATACATTGCTGTAAACGATGTTGGGCTAGTGTCATTGCCCAGGTTTCCACATCCCCGGAATCTTGAATCCTTTTGCTTTCTGTACAAATGCGGGTGGCTTCTTCGGTAATTCGTTCGGCTACATCCCGACAGTTTTGTTCAGATGCACGGGTGGATAGACTCAGTTCTCTCAATAGCCTTTGGAAAATGGTTTCGCCCCAGCAGATTTCCCCCATGATGTCTAGTTATTACAATGACCCTAACACAGTGATTCTGTGGGTTGGCTTGGATTTCCGGATCGTTTTAATCAGTTATCAGTCATCAGTTAACAGTTAACAGTGTAGAGATGTGCCATGGTGCAATGTAGAGACGTGCCATGGCGCGTCTGTACCAGTTAACAATCTGTTAATATTCTTGATTCTTATTTTTTTTAATCCTATGAATTTAGACCTACAAATTCAGTCTTTAATTGATCATGCTCCTCAAGATGGCACAACTCCTCAAATTGTGGAAGCGATCGCTCCTGCCTTAAAATTATTAGCAGAACAATTAGAACATCCCGAATATTATGTCTTACAAACTTTAGACCAAAGCTGGGTGGTTCAACCGTTTATTAATGTAGATCAACCGCAGATAAAAAAGAAAGTAATTTATGCTTTTTCTACCGTAGAAGATGCTTTGAATTATACGAATCCTGATGGGGATTCTCAGGTTTTGGCGATTCCTTTACCCGTGACTCATATTTTGTTTCAAATGGTTGTTTTAGAAATGCCGGATAGTTTATGCTTTTTTGAAACGCCGAATAATTTTCAGTCAGCTACGGAAATTAAACGCAGTGAAATTCAAGAGTTAATTCAGGTTTATTTAAAGGACTATCAACAACGGCGTCAGTCTAAATCGCGTAAAATTCCGCCGAATATTGCTTAAGAAGGGAACAGGGAATAGGGAACAGGCAACAGGCAAGAGGGAACAGGCAACAGGCAAGAGGGAACAGGGGCAATACTTCTGGCTGTTTCCTAAACCTGGAAACGTTTCAATCCCTGATAGGGATTATAAGGTATTTCAATCCCTAATAGATAAACTGTTTAGACCGCCAAAACCCCCTTCTATTTTGAACAGCTATAGGTTATGGGAAATTCAGCCCCATCAGCGCGTCTGAGTGGGTTGACCCGAAGGAATAGATTTAATTTGATTCTGACGAACTTGCCACCAAATTGCAAAACCCCCGGCAATAAATATCGCAAATAAAACTAAAATAAAAACCACCTCTTTCCACTTATAAATTGATTTAGATGGGGGCTTAACCTCTGGCTCAGAAATCGATTCATCATATAATAGAACCTTAGATGCTTCCGTTGGTTCGGACTCCAAAGATTCTGTTTTTGTCTGTATAGGAGGTGTTTCTAGTAATACCAATTTTTGCGGAGATACCCCACAATAGGTCATCACAACTGAGATATTATCATGACCATTCTTTTCATTAGCAATGTCAATCCATTCTTGCACCGCCGACTCTAAAGATTGTTCTCCATTTAACACCGAAGCCGAAAAATATTGCCAACATTGTTCCACCCTTTGATTATCACTTAATCCATCGGAACATAATAATAATAATCCATCTTCCTCAATAATAAATCGTTGTACCGCTGGCCGTAAAAATTCTGCTTCCCGGGTTCCCAAAGCCTGAGTTAAAGCCCCAGAAACCCGACCGTTGAGCGGCATCCCAATATAAACCCCGACCGTGACTGACCTCCCGATTTGCTACGTCATCATCGACGGTTAATTGTTGACAGGAATTCTGAGTAATCCAATAGGCGCGACTATCCCCCACATTCACTAAATATAATTCATGGCAATTAGTTAACTCAATCCCCTCGGGGGTTTTTACCTTTTGGGGTAACTGTAAAGCCATGACTAAAGTAGTTCCCATCCGTTGTCTAAATTCTCGCCCCTGTTCATTATTTTGGGCGGCAATAACGTTATTAACAACTCGGGTAATTTCTTGCAGTTGTTCGATAATTAATTCCGGTGGGGCTAATTCCTCTTGCTGGGAAATTTCCGCCATAAAACTATGAATTAAAGGCTTTAAAGACTGTACCGCCAATTGACTCGCCACTTCCCCACCATCATGGCCGCCCACCCCATCACAAACAATACTTAAATGGGGAATTAATTTATCATTGGGATAAAGATGAAAATTCCGCACATCAGAAATAGCTGGATAACAACTATCCTCATTCTCCGAACGTCTGACCCCCACATCCGTTAGTCCCGTTACCGCCAAATGTAAGGGGAGTTGGGCCGCCTGTTCCATTAATAATTGATTCAGTTGACTCGCCACCTCCTTTAAGCAGTCCTCCTGATGACGCATCAATTGATGAATAGTTTGTAAGCGATACTGTATAGTCGGATGGGCTGTTTCTATCAAGGCCACCCAGGATTCCGCCAAATCTCGTTGGGTCGGTTGTACCTTGCCCTGATGCAGTTCTCGCAACCGCACCCGCCAACCGTCTACCCGCAGGTTCTCCTTGACGAACAAACTATAGGCCGCCCCCTGTTCGGTTAAGGGTATCCACAGTTGCAGCATTTGCCATAACCAATAGACCTGACGCACGGGGGAGGATTTCGGCCAGACTTCCACTAGAGTTGGGAATAGTTGACCCCGACTATCGACGGGAATATTGTCTAATAGTAGGGTTTCCGTCGTTTCTGGAGGAATCCCCAAGGGATAAACCCCAAACACCCCAGGAATATGCAAATGATGGGGGGAGAGATATAAATAGGATAAGATTGACTCCGAAAGAATATCGGGCAAAATCGGTGGAGCTCCGGGTTTAGTATCTAACCAAACCTGGGGGAAGGTGACATAATAGCGATTTCCCACTAACTGACTGGGTTGAATTTGACCCGCCGAACCTGTCGCCCACAAATACCGATAGGTTAAGGGGGTTTGACACGTCTGACAAATTTGATGTCCCAAGGAGTTACGCGGTTGGGAACAGGCCGGGTTGGTGCAGTGAATCGGCGGCGGCGCCGAGGTGCTAATTTGAAATAATTTTTCTAAGGACACGGCTAGAACTGTTAATAGGGGACTTAATCGTAGAAAGGCTAATAATATAAGAGGATTGTAGCTTTTATGGATTTATAGAAATAAAGGGGAAGAGTTAAAATTCACTACCTTCAAAAAGTGAGAATGGCAACAAAGTTTTATAATACATAGAAAGTACCAATTATTTAAACCTTAACATTGATGAACACAGAATCTTATATTTTTGTTGCGGGTGCAAGTCGCGGCGTCGGCCGAGAAGTGGTCAAACTCCTCCGCCACCAGCAAATAAACGTCAAAGCCCTATTAAGAACACCGGATACCCGCCCAGAATTGGAAGCCCTGGGGGTGCGGGTGGTGATGGGGGATGCCTTGGATATAACCGCCGTTGAACAGGCTATATTAGGCCCAGAACCAATTTCGGCGGTGATTAGTACCATTGGCGGTTTACCCAAGGATGGGCAGCGGGCGGACTATTTAGGGAATCAACACCTAATTGACGCGGCGGTGAAGGCGGGCGTCGGGAAGTTTATTCTTGTGTCTTCGATTGGCAGTGGGGAAAGTGTCGTAGCTTTGCCTCCCCAAGCCTTAGAAACCTTAAAATCGGTTTTGGTGGAAAAGGAAAAAGCAGAACAGTATTTAATTAATAGTGGACTGAATTACACGATTATTCGTCCGGGGGGGCTGAAATCTGAACCCGCTACGGGAAACGGCGTATTAACAGAAAATTATCGGGTAGCGGGAACAATTCATCGGGCTGATGTTGCTCAATTGGTCTGTGATTGTTTATGTTCAGAGGTAGCTAATCATAAGACTCTCTCAGCTATTGACCGGAATATGACCTACGGACAACCGGATTTTGAGATTTTGAATTTGGGTTAAATCTGATTCATTGATTCGCTGGGAAAGCGCTGAAACGGCGGTTCTAAGCGTTAAGGGTGAAACGAAGCAATCACAGGGAATTTGAGAAATTTACCAGTTTTTCTAATCTAAATTGACCTGGATTCTCGTTTCATCCCAACTGTTTTCAACTTGCCAATTTGGATCTTGATTATTCTCTAAATTTGCATTAATATTTTTAGCAACTTGATTGAGTTTATCCTGGGATAAACTTTCTGAATTAGAAGTTTTTGCTTGCAGTTCGTCGATACTAATACTAACAATTTCTAAACCATCTCCAGACTGGGCGGGCTGGGATTTATCTTTGGCATCGGATTTAGACATTTTTACTCTTTTATAAATAGGGATATAACTCTATTGTAACCGAAATTATTAAAAAGGCAAATCATCTTCAAAATCTTGATGATTTTCTAAAGGTTGTACTTGAGACGCAATCATTTTTTCCGCTTGTTTAATTCTTTCAAATAAAGAAGAACGAGATTGTTGGCGTTTTTGAATTAATTTATTAATATTATATTTGACTTTCAATTCTTCTCGTTGCTCTGGGGATAAGGGTTGATAATCCGTTAAAAAATCCGCCGCCGTCACAATGGGAACCCTAGGGCCCAATTTCTCCATCGGAATTTGGGGAAGACGGGCTAAAAAATAGTCTTTTCTGTTTCTAATCTGTTCAGACTTATTATTGATTTCAGCAATAATCCCGATAATTTGACTCAAATGATGGTTAGATAAAGCCCTCTGAATATCCAAACTTTCCAAGGGAATTTCCAAGGTTTCTATTTGTTTTAAAATCTCAGGAGGAATATGATCTAAATTAGGCGGATTAGCCGTTGTTTTTAAAGTAATTAAAGCCTGATTTAATTGAGTTTCAATCTCGTTGACAACCTCTCGGTGATGGTCTTGAGAAACCGGATTTTGTAACAGGTCTTGCAGGTTTTGAGTGGCTTGTTGCAAAAGCTCAAGGGTTGCCTGAAGTTGGGGGGAATGGTTGGATTTAAAGTGGTTCAAGGTCTTCTAATTCCTGGGTAGACTGCCATCCGGGTTGCCATAAAGCCCGGTCTTGAAGTTGTTGGGCATTTAGCCAAAATCTCACCTTGGGGTCACAGGATGCCACCATTTCGGCAAATACCCATTTGCCTTGATTTTTGCGGTTCGCGACCTGGAAATGTCTCCAGCCCCAGGTTTTTTGATGGGATGTCCATTTAGAACCTAAAAGATAAGGGAATTTTTGCTTTTTTGCCATGCTTAAGATCTGGACATCGGACAATAACAGTAATTGTTAACGATTGTGACAGATTTTTGGCTCACTTGCCAAGGTGGTTTTTGAATACGACAGGTTGTCATAGTTTATGGTAGGATGTTTTTCAACGCTTAGAAGATTACATTTTTTAGAGGCAAGTTATGAATCAGATGGTTTCAGTGTCCAAGCGGGTCGCCCTAGTTTTATCTGTGGCCTTTTTAATGATTAGCACGTTTGTTTTTGGTGTTGGTCAAGCCTCCGCAGAAACTTATACTGTGAAAATGGGTGCTGATTCGGGGATGTTAAAATTTGATCCGAGCAGAGTAGAAGTCAAACCGGGTGATGTGGTTAAATTTGTGAATAACAAACTCCCTCCCCATAATGCAGTTTTTGATAAAGCCAAATCCCCATCAGCAGATGTGGCGGTGAAACTGTCCCATAAAGCATTACTTCAAAAACCGGGTGATTCCTTTGAAGTTGCCTTCACCGACGATATGCCTGCTGGTGTTTATTCCTACTATTGTGAACCCCACCGTGGCGCGGGTATGAACGGTGAAATTGTTCTGACAAAATAATTAGAGTCTAGTTACTTTAATTTAATCGTTAACTTTGGGTAGTTTTTTGTTGGTTATCACACTAACAGGAGACTGCCCAAATGTTTTTGGGAATTACGAATTACGAATTACGAATTACGAATTGGGAGGAAAACAAAAAACTTCAAGTTTTTTTCCTAAACACTATGCAGGAGAATGCTTTAAAATTTCAGACTTTAGATGTTAAATTAAAGATAATTTTGTTTGAGTTTCCCCACCTTTAGTAGAAATAGCTAAAACGTTAAAATCATCCCTAACCCAAAACCTAAAGTCCAAAATTGTCAATTGTTAACCGATGTTAGCGGAGGTATTTACCACCACCCCATTGTTCGGGACGAACTTTGGGTTCTAATAATAGATATCCAGCCAGATTATATAAATCATCTTCCGTCAGATTTCGCATGGCGACGAAAATATCTGAACTCTTGGTACTGGGATGGGTTTCAGAAATTTCGTCTAGTCCATCATAGGTCGTGGGATTTTTGATAAAGTCGATCAGGGCGACAATATTATCGCGGGAGGGGGATGCCCCGGCTAAGGTTGCAGGACTAAGGTTAATATCAGGATTGGTTTTGGTCATCCCTAAAGCATGACAGGAAGCGCAGGCCTTATTAAATAGGTTTTTGCCCTTCTTCAGTTGTTTTTCGCTCAGAACAACGGTTTCGCCCTGGTCATTTAGGGGTAAAGTCCGAAGTTCTTGGGTCAAGTCTACCGCATTGGCATTCGTGACAAACAGTTGGAAGGTGAAAAATACCGTGGCTATTGCCAGCCAAAAGTATCTTTTTAGCATGGTTCTCCTTATGACTAAGTTAGTGATTAAAAGCTAAATCCAGTCTTGGCTTGATCCGCGAACAGAAGTTAGTTAAGTTTGGGTTCAGGTTATGGAATGTCCCTGATCCCGGTAATTAGCTGATCGGCATTTGTCAATCGTCTATTGTTATTTACCACTTTTTACAATCTGCGAAATATAATTTCACAGAGGGTTAATCGGTGATTGAACTATTGGGACTCTGGGGACTGGCTTTGGGCCGTGATTTGGGACATCAAAGTTTTGGCGTCCTCCAGGGCTAAACGGGTTTGAGAATGTTGATAGGCAATTCCCAGTTGGTCGCATAGTTTGAGTACAGTCTCAACGGGGAGATTGTAGTCCTCTGCTATTTCTGTGATGGACAGGTCGGCAAAACCCATAAGTCTGTTTAAACAATAGGTCTTGATCAAAAATTATAGGAACCTTTGGTATCTTATGAAAACCAACAATTTGATCGCGATCGCCACTAAATACCGCCCAACAGTTCCCACTAGACTGACTTAGAGGGTGAGATGCCCTGAGACAAGTCTATGGGTGTATGACCCGAGGTTAGGGGTGTAACTTCAGCAGTATGGGATAAAGGCTGGGAAGTTTGGGGATGACGATGGAGACGAATCAATTGGGCCAGAGTTTTTTTGAGTTGGGTACGGGGGACAATGGCATCCACAAACCCATAGTTCAATAGGTATTCTGAGGTTTGGAAATCATCGGGTAATTTCTCTCTCAGGGTTTGTTCAATTACCCGTCTTCCGGCAAAACCAATAGTTGCTTTCGGCTCGGCTAAAATCATATCCCCTAACATGGCAAAACTAGCCGTCACCCCGCCGGTGGTGGGATGGGTGAGGACGGGAATATACAGCAGTCGGGATTTGCGGTGGCGATGCAAGGCGGCGGAGATTTTCGCCATCTGCATCAGACTTAACATTCCTTCCTGCATCCTCGCGCCCCCCGAGGCACAAATAATGACGACGGGATAGCCTTCATTACTGCCATGTTCAATCAGACGGGTGAGTTTTTCCCCGACCACCGAACCCATACTGCCGCCCATAAACCGGAAGTCCATGACTCCCAGGGCCACGGGTTCGCCCTCAAGTAACCCAATTCCGGTTTGTACTGCATCGGATAATCCGGTTTTTTCCCGGGTTTCTCGCAGTCGATCACTGTAGGATTTGCGATCGCGGAATTTCAGGGGATCAACTGCATACATTTCGGCATCTAAAGCCATCCAAGTATTCGGATCAATCAATTGCCCAATTCGCTCATCGCTATTGACCATGAAATGATGATCGCATTCCAAACAAACCTTATTATTGGCCTGTAGGTCTTTGGCATAAGTTAAAGCATTACACCGTTCGCACTTCACCCATAGCCCATCAGCAATTTCCCGTTCTTGGGGTTCAGGATTGCTTGGTAATAATTTGCGCCGATTTGCGAACCAATCAAATAGAGACATTAAAAATTGTTTTAACTTTTGCTGTTTCCAGTTTAAGACCGTGAGGCGTTTGGAAATTTGGGGATTCCCGTTGGCCCCAGGATTAAATTTCAGATCTATATCATAATAGAACGATCTATAGCAAGTCTTAACGTTTAATCTACGGATTCTAAATTCTTCATCAATGGGGCTGAATCGGAGCCATGCTAATTGACGATGGGAAAAAATAAACCTAGATAGGTGGAGAGGATTTCATGCCCCCAGAGGGCAGTAATAGCAGCACCCAGGGCGAGAAAGGGGCCGAAGGGGATGGGTTGACGGCGATTGATTAAACCGAGTGCGAGCGCCCCTCCCCCGACTACGGCTCCGAATAGGCAAGCGATAAATCCGGCTACGAGTAAGTATTTCCACCCTAGCCAAGCCCCCATCAAAGCTGCGAGTTTACTATCTCCGGCCCCCATGGCCGTTTGTCCCATAGCCAGGGTTCCCACAAAGGATATGATGTCAAATAACCATAATCCCAGCACCGCCCCAATGATCCCCGTGATTAACCCGTAACTGGGGGTTGAGGACTGGCTGAGTTGAAATCCTAAACCCAATACTAGCCCCGACTGGGTGAGAACATTCGGGAGGGTATAGGTATCTAGGTCAATCAGGGATAGGGCAATTAACCAACTGAATAACACCCAATACCCGAATATTTGGGGGAGGGTGGAAAAGCTCAAAAATATGATTAAAAATAAAAGTCCCGTAGTCGCTTCGACAATCGGATAGCGGCTGGAAATGGGTGCATGGCAATGTTTACAACGTCCCCTTAACCACAGCCAACCAAAGACGGGAATATTTTCTGAGGGACTCAACTGCGTTAAACAGTGGGGACAGCGAGAGGGGGGATGCAGTACGGATAAACCCGCCGGAATTCGATAAATCACGACGTTGAGAAAACTGCCTATCGATGCTCCCAGGGCAAACACAATTAAATAGGCGGGTAAACTCAGTAGAATATTCATGTTTGACCTAAATTTCTGGCTTGGGCAGTTAAAACAAATCGGCTTCAATCTGTTCAAAGGGGATAAAATATTCCCCGGGGAGCAAAATCGGTTGACCGGAAAATAATAAGCAACTACGATGATTACTAGGATTGATGGCTACCCCCGACGGCCGCCGCATTCGTTGGGCGTGGACTTCTACATAGGTATGATAGATCTGTTTAGCCACCCTAATTAAGTCGGCATTAAGCTTATGGGAAAGGGTTTGAGGGTTAGCCAGAAATTCAGTTTGGAGTTGTAAGGCTTGTACCATAGTTGACCCTCAATTACAAATTTTAGAGGAAAAAAACGATGTTAATTTAATATATAGCGATCCTAAATAGGTTGTAACATTTCAATACTAATATTAAACAGTCAGAAGTATTACCCCCTATTGCCTATTGCCTATTGCCTATTGCCTATTGCCTATTCCCTGTTCTCGTTCGACCGTTCGACAGGCTCACGGCTCACGACGCAGCCTGTTCCCTGTTCCCTATTCCCTATTCCCTCTCAAATTAAAATTTTATGATAAACGATAAACCAACTTTACTGGCACTTGATTTTGATGGGGTTCTTTGCGATGGACTTCTGGAATATTTTCAAACCGCCTGGCAAACCTATTGTCAACTTTGGTCGAGTCCTCCAGATATTTTGCCGGAAGAATTGGCTCCTTTATTTTATCGAACTCGCCCGGTGATTGAAATTGGTTGGGAAATGCCTGTTTTAATTCGAGCTTTGGTTTTGGGAATTTCTGAGAGTGAAATTTTACAGAATTGGTCACAAATTGCCCATAATATTGTTACGGAAGAACAATTAAAAGCGGAGATCATTGGCCCCCATTTGGATAGGGTTCGGGATGAATGGATTAATAATGATTTATCTGGTTGGTTGGGATTACATCGGTTTTATCCGGGTGTAATTGAACGAATTGAACCTTTGATTGAAGATGGTTTTCCTGTTTATATTATTACCACAAAAGAGGAAAGATTTGTGCGATCGCTTCTCCAAGAACAAGGAATTACTATTCCTGAAAACCGAATTTTTGGCAAAGGCTATAAACGTCCGAAATATGAAATTCTACGGGAGTTATTAGCAAGTATTGAACCGACTCCGCATATTTGGTTTGTTGAAGATCGGTTACAGACCTTATTATCAGTACCACAACAACCGGATTTAAACAACGTTCAATTATTTTTAGCAAATTGGGGTTATAATATTCAAAAAGAACGGGATTTAGCTTCGGAATCTTCAGCTATTCATTTATTATCTTTATCTCAATTTAGCCAAGAATTTTCCGCCTGGTTAACCGTTGAATAGTACCATTTTTGTCCGATTATCTTCCTATTTTAGCCTTGATTTAAGGATTGAATATAATTGACTTCTTCTTGCCAATAGGATGGTAGGCTATTCCAGGGATCTTTGTCTGGACTATCAGGGCTATCATCGGTAATATAAATATATTGGATATTCCGTTCTACGGCTTTGTCAATATGGCTTTTCATCGTGGCTACATCGGGTACGGTATGAATTAAGGTCGAAAAACGTTTAGCATCATAATTACTGACATAGGGAGAAGGTTGATATTTCGGCCATTCCTTAGAATAATTCTCAAAAATGATAGCAATATCCGCGGCGGGTTTACTCAGATATCCTTCGTCTGGATGAGTTCCTTGATTCAATATAACGGTATCTAAATTGGGTTTGGCTTTAGTATAGTTATATATTTCCTGATAGTAGTCTAATTTATCCTTTCCACTCGCGGCTTCATCGAAAAAAATGCCCCGAAGATCGTAGTATTTACTATAGAGATCAATATCGGTTTTGACTTGCTGAATATCCCGCTTGCCATAGTTAGTCGCAACATATCCTAAGATCTTAATATTATCTTGACGCAGATCATTTAGACCTTTGGTATAGTCCTGATTAGGCGGACTTCCACCGGGGCCATTATTCGGATTAATTACGGCTATGACGGGTACTTTTTTGGCTGCTTTGACAACTTCCGGCCAAAAATAAGTCTTTTGATTATACCAAGTGGGATAGGAATATAGGGGAATTAGCAGTTGCATTTTAGTCAGATGTTCCGGCTGTTTTGCTGAACAGACTGTTAATAAAGATGACAACAAAAATATCACAGTCAAAGTGCTAACTTTAGCGTTAAAACCAGGTATTTGTGGGCAAAATATCTGGAGAAACTGTTTCTTGACGTTTGCTAACCAGGCTTTCATAATTGTAGAACAAGTTGGGTGAAGTTTTCAACCGCATATTCCGCAGATTATAACATTGTTTATTTTAAGACTGCCTGATCTGCGATATACTTTTAACTATGTTCAGGGGGTAGGCTTAGGCGACCCTACTTTGTTAAGTTAAAAAAAAATGGGTTGGATTTATTTAATTTTAGCCGGACTATTTGAATTGGGATTTTCTAGTTTTCTTAAACTCTCAGAAGGACTAACAAAACTCCCGGCAATTTTAGCGTTTATTGGCTTTGGGGCGTTAAGTTTTGGGTTTTTAAGCAAGGCTATGCAAACCATTCCCCTTGGCACTGCTTACGCTGTTTGGACAGGAATTGGAGCATTAGGAACAATAATTGTTGGAATTATTTTTTTTAAAGATCCTGTTAGTTTAGGGCGTTTATTTTTCGTGGGTTTATTAGTAGTTTCTTTAATTGGTTTAAAAGCAACTTCTTCCTGATTTAATTCATATTATTTTTCCTCCTCAACATACATCTTTCCATTGGGCATTGTTGCTCCTTTTAACTGAACATCGCGTAAATTTGCTCCCTCTAAATCTGCCCCTTTTAAATTAGCACCGCGTAAATTTGCTCCTTGTAAATAGGCATTTTGGAGGTTAGCTTTACTTAAATTAGCACCGCGTAAATCTGCTCTTGCCAAATTAGCTTCTTGTAAATTAGCCCGTTCTAAATACGCCCCTAATAAATTAGCCCGTTCTAATTTTGCACCTTTTAAATTTGCTTTTTGCAAATCCGTATCTTCTAAACTAGCTCCTTCTAATACAGCATCAATTAATTGAGCTTGATTCAAGTTAGCTTGATTAAGTTTAGCATAGCCTAACTTAGCTTTTTCTAAATTAGCCTTTTCTAAATTAGCTTTTTCTAGTTTTGCTAACCATAACACGGCTTCTGATAGGTTAGCATTTGTTAAATCAGCCCCATTCAACATAGCATTTCCCAAATTGGCTTTAGTTAAATTAGCTTCGGTTAAAATTGCATTTTGTAAATTAGCTTCTGCTAAGTTAGCATTTGTTAAATTAGCCCCATTCAGATTAGCATTTCCTAATTTTGCCTGTTTCAGATTCGCTGAAGTTAAATTAGCAGTCAATAAATTAGCTGATTCTAAATTAGCCGATTCTAAATTGACTTGACGTAAATCAGCCTGTATAAATATAGTATTATTGAGTTGAGTATTTTTTAAGTTAGCTTGCCATAAATTAGCCTGTTGTAAATCAGCATTATTCAGGTTTGCTCCGGTTAAATTAGCATATCCTAAATTAGCTCTTGCCAGTTGACTATCGCGTAAATCAGCCCCGGCTAAGGTCGCACCGCGTAAATCAGCTAACTCTAAATTTGCATCATTCAAATCGGCATTTTCTAAGTTGGCTTTCCATAAATAGGCTTCTCTTAAATTAGCTTTTTTTAAATTAGCTTTACTCAAATTACATTCAGGACATTTATTTGTTTGTAACAGAGTTTCTTGGGGGTTTTGAGGTTTATTCTTTGAAGATGATGCGGTTAAACGAGATTTTTCGGTTTGCAAACTGTGACTCAGGCGACTATTTTCCACCCAAATCCCCATCGCTATTAATGTACTTAAAACCGCTACAACTGGCAAAATGATATTGGCAATTGTTTTCCTCGGTAATCGGGTTAAAGGGTCTGATTTTTTACCTAAATCCGGTGATTCTAAACTGGACAAGGGATTGGGAGAATCAAAGTGTTCTTTTGAGTTCGGTTCTAGCATTTTTTCTAGTGATTCTATCCTTTTGGGCTTGACAGAAGGCAATTATGTCTTAACTTTCATAACACAATTTTCTACCGATGAGGAGGGGGTTAAGTCTCCAAACCGAGATAATTTTTTTCATAATTTTATCCTAAATTAATATAATTTGTACAATTTATTGCCAATATAGCTATAATATAATAGTTCTGATTATAAGTCTATGTCACAATGTGATTCTCCCCTTAATTCCCAACAACATCGCCTAAAACTGACCATTCAAGGAACAGTGCAAGGCGTTGGCTTTCGTCCGTTTATTTATCGCCTCGCAACGGAGTTAAACTTGACGGGATGGGTGAATAATTCGGTTAGGGGTGTCTTAATTGAAGTGGAAGGTTTGCGGGAGAATTTAGAACAGTTTAAAGATCGAATTTTACAGGAAAAACCTCCCCAATCTGAAATCCAAAGTTTAGAATCACTTTGGTTACCAATTCTGGGTTACTCTCAATTTGAAATACAGGTTTCTGAATCCACAAACCATCCTCAAAAAACCGCTATTATTTTACCGGATTTATCGACCTGTTCTGACTGTTTACAGGATATTTTTGATCCAGAAAATCGCCGTTATCAATACCCCTTTACTAATTGTACCAACTGTGGGCCGCGTTATTCAATTATTCGGGATTTACCCTATGATCGAAATCAGACCACCATGGCAATATTTACTATGTGTTCCGATTGTCAAAAGGAATATCATAATCCCTTAAATCGTCGGTTTCACGCCCAACCTAATGCTTGTCCCGCTTGTGGGCCACAATTAGAATTATGGGATAAAAACGGTAAGGTTATTGCTAGTTTAAATCAAGCTCTCAAACAAGCTGCGGATATTATTATTTCAGGTAAAATTTTAGCGTTAAAAGGATTAGGTGGATTTCATTTAATTGTTGATGCGAGGAATGAAATCGCCGTCCAGAATTTACGTCAACGTAAACGCCGCCCCGCTAAACCTTTGGCGGTTATGTATCCTAATTTAGAACAGGTAAAACAGGATTGTTTGGTTTCGGAATTGGAAGAAAAGTTATTATCTTCTCCTGCTACTCCGATTGTTTTGTTACGTCAAAAGGCTACAAGGATTTCTCCCTCGGTAGCACCGGAAAATCCATACTTAGGGGTGATGCTACCCTACACCCCCATCCATCATTTATTATTAGCAGAATTGAACTTTCCTGTCGTCGCAACCAGTGGAAATTTTGCTAGTGAAACCGATTTGTATTGATGAAGCGGAAGTGGTGACTCGCCTGAATACCATAGCGGATTTTTTCTTAGTTCATAACCGCCCCATCCTTAGACCTATTGATGATTCGATTGTTAGAATTATTGCTAATCAAGAAATGGTGCTGCGTCGGGCGAGGGGTTACGCTCCCTTACCGATTTCCCTACCTGACCCTATAGGCGCAAACAGATCCCCATTCTATCAATTTAACTTTAGTTTATCACAGTCTGCTGATTTGTCAATAGAAAAGCCCATAAAAATTTTAGCTTTAGGCGGACATTTAAAGAGTACAATTGCGATAGCCTTCGGCTGGGCGGAGCCCATCGCATTTAATCAAAAAGCCTTCTTAAGTCAACATATTGGGGACTTAGAAAACCCCCTAGCTTTAGCAGCATTTCAAGAGGTGATTAATAGTCTGAGTAATATCTATGATTTTCAACCTAATATCATTGTTTGTGACGCTCATCCCGACTATTATTCGACGCAATTTGCAGAAAAGTTATCTCAACAAAATCAACAACAGCTAGAAACCTTAACAACTATTCCGATAGTCCGAGTTCAACATCATATCGCCCATGTTTTTGCTGTCATTGCTGAACATAATTTATCACTTCCCCTGCTGGGAATTGCTTGGGATGGAAACTGGATATGGACTCGATGGCACTATTTGGGGGGGAGAGTTTTTTCAAGTTACAGAAACCCAAATTCAACGTATTGCTTCCTTTCGTCAGTTTCCCCTTCTTGGGGGAGATAAAGCAATATCTGAACCTCGAAGAATTGCGTTAGGATTACTCTATGAATTATGGGGAAATGACCTATTTAATTCTGGGATGAATTTAGAGTTTATGGCATCTTTTCAACCCCAAGAATTAAAAATTATGCAAACTATGTTAAACCGCCAATTAAATACCCCCCTAACTTCTAGTGTGGGTAGGTTATTTGATGGAGTTGCTAGTTTATTAGGAATTTGTCAAAAGGTGAGTTTTGAGGGCGAAGCGGCTATGGCCTTAGAATTTGCTATTGATAATTTAGAAATAGATGAATATTACCCGTTTGCATGGTTAGATACCCCCCAGCATCTTTTAGAAAAGGGGGAGAATAGAAGGGATTTTGATCCCCCCCAACCCCCCTTAAAAAGGGGGGAGAATATTGGTAATATGAGTTATAGTTGTAGGTATTATCTTAATTGGGAACTAATAATTAAAGGGATATTAGAGGATAAAATCAACCAAAAACCGATTAATTTAATTGTAGCTAAATTTCATAATAGTTTAGTGGAAGCGGTGGTAGAAATTAGTAAGAAATTAGGCGAAAAAACTATAACTTTAAGTGGGGGATGTTTTCAGAATAAATATTTAATTGAACGCACAATATCCCGGCTTTGTCAAGAAAAATTTCAGGTTTATTGGTCACAAAAAAATCCCCCAAATGATGGAGGAATAGCCCTAGGACAAGTCGCATTTTTAATTAATCATCAACAATTTGCGCCCAATCAGGGAAAGAGGGAGGAAAGTAGTTGATTTCATAATTAGAGTTTTCCCATTCTTGTACCCAGAGGGGAATTTTTCCCGGTTCAGGAGTACGAGCAAATTGTCTTTCCTTCACCTCAATGATCCGAAAAATTTGCTTGAGGGTATCTCCTCTGTCCAAAGCCTCACAAAGCAGATCATCGAGTTCAGGAGCCACCCGTTTGACTCGGGTTTTTTCATCTTCAACCCACAATAATTTTAAAGACTCTAAATTGCGGGGACTTAACTTACTTTTAAAATAGACTCGCTTGAGGGTCGCAACTGGGTCTAAACTGCGTTCCACTCGACGAATTTGTTGTAAACGAAGGTAATGCCATTCCGCTAATCTTAAGCGTTCTTCAGGACTAATTAACTGTTTGCTAGTGGCGTGTCTCAAACCATATTTCGCTTGAGAACAACCTAAATTTGCTAACAGATGAATTAACTCTCGTTCCTTCGGTGTTGCCTGTCGTCGAACGATCGTATTAGTTGCTGCACGTTGCCTTTTGGTTTCCGTTTCCATTTGTCTACCAGCCCATTACAAGAGATAAAATTTCAACTCAACTCAGGTTGTCCTAGATGGTTTTTGATGTGTGAGCACCATTTTCCGTAAATCAAAGGCTACAAGCATCCTCAGACTCACGGATGGGTTTGTAGACAAACGGTATGGACTTGATGATATTTCAACTCAATGGGGTGAGGGCGTCAAGTCGAATGGGAATCTATTGCAGCCAATACCCTTTTTATTTGAGAGAGAATTTGAGTTAACACGCAGCAAAGATCAATCTAAAGGCAGCTTAACCTAAAATTTGAAACTGTTCTTGAATTGGCTATCAATTCAGTCATTTTTAAGGAAAAGTGGGTGATTGCAAAAGACCGCTTGAAATCTTTTAAATCTGCCTGCCATAATTAACATAGACTCGCATATCTCGATTGATCAATAACTCAGACGTGACTTGTCCGTAGTGTCCATGTTTGTCCAACTAACCCATCAGGGGTTCACAGGAAAGCCATCAGGGAAGTTGGTCAGTCTGGGAGTTTTGCTATCGGGTGCATCTTTTATTTTCCTCAATAGACTATTACTATATTTAATCATAGCCTATCGGGTTAGTCCCTTTTTCGTCTTAATTGATACTTTGTAAAAGTTGATGTTTAGGATGGGGGGGTGCTGACCCGGATTTTTATTACTAATTATTCTAATATTTATTGATTTCATGGAATAATAACTTCCAAGGTTGAGGATGCACTTATGCGGCTACAGGCTTTGGATGTATTTCGGGGAATTGCGATCGCCAGTATGATATTAGTCAATAATCCGGGTAGTTGGGATTATGTCTATCCTTGGCTGGATCATGCCGAATGGAATGGTTGTACTCCGACGGATTTAGTATTTCCCTTTTTTCTATTTATTGTCGGGGTAGCCATGGCTTTTTCTTTGTCTAAATATACCCAAGAATATCGAGCACCGGAAACGATTGTTCCTAAATCGATTTATCTACAAATTGCTCGACGATCTGGGATATTATTTTTATTGGGATTACTCCTAAATGGATTTCCCTATTATAACCTCGCCGACATTAGAATTATGGGGGTTTTACAACGGATTGGGGTGGCTTATTTTTTGGCTGCGATCGCAATTTTTCACCTCTCCAAAAAAGGATTATGGCTACTTAGTGGTGGTATTCTATTAAGCTATTATCTCCTAATGCAATTTGTTTTTGTTCCGGGTTATGGCATCGGAAACCTCACCCCGGAAGGAAATTTTGCCGCCTATATTGATCGCCTAATTTTAGGTCAACAACATTTGTGGAAAGGGGGATTTTATGATCCCGAAGGACTGTTTAGTACCTTTCCCGCCATCGTTACCGTTTTAGGTGGATATTTAACCGGAAATTGGCTTAGAAAACAACCAATTAGAACCGATACCAGTGCTAGTTTAGTCGTATTTGGAATTAGTTGTTTTGTAATTGGTTATTTATGGGGAGAATTGTTTCCCCTAAATAAATCCCTGTGGACAAGTTCCTTTGTTATCGTTACCGTTGGCTGGTCATTACTTTTGTTAGCTTGCTGTTATGAAACCATAGAAGTCCGCCGATGGACAAAATGGGGATTTCCCTTTAAAGTTATGGGATTAAACGCCTTAACAATATTTGTGGCTTCTGGTTTTGTGGGCAGAATTTTGAATTTAATTAAAATTGGCGATTCCCCTCAAGCTCCCAGCGCGAAAACTTGGCTGTATGAAACCCTATTCCAGTCGGGGTTCGGGGCGATGAATGGATCTCTAGCCTTTGCGATCGCTACCCTGTTATTTTGGTGGTTGGTTTCCTATTTGATGTATCGTCAGGAATGGTTTGTGAAAGTTTGAAACCCGAAATCGCTACAATATCAGAGAATGACCATTAGCAGCAAAATGTTATGATCCCAACCGTTATTGAACAATCGGGTCGTGGCGAAAGAGCCTTTGATATCTATTCTCGGCTATTACGCGATCGAATTATTTTCCTCGGACAACAGGTAACAGCAGATTTAGCTAACTTAATTGTGGCCCAGATGCTGTTCCTCGATGCTGAAGACCCGGAAAAAGATATCTACCTCTATATCAACTCCCCAGGAGGTTCGGTGTCGGCGGGTTTAGGGATTTTTGACACCATGAAACCACATCCGCCCCGATGTTTCTACTATTTGTTTGGGGTTAGCCGCTAGTATGGGGGCGTTTCTGTTGAGTGCGGGGGCCAAGGGTAAACGGATGAGTCTTCCCCACTCGCGGATTATGATCCACCAACCATTAGGGGGCGCCCAAGGACAGGCGACGGATATTGAGATTCAGGCCAGGGAAATTTTGTATCTGAAAAAACGCCTGAATCAACATTTAGCCGACCACACCGGTCAGCCCCTATCCCGGATTGAAGACGACACCGAACGGGATTTCTTTATGTCGGCGGAAGAATCCATGCAGTACGGTTTAATTGACCAAGTAATTAACCGTCGTCCCTCGGTTTCTAATCCGGTTGTGAGTTAATCAATTTTCAAGTTGTCCTCCCGTCTGGGAGGCACTGTTCACCAGTCCAACTTCTAAAATCAAGCGGTAGGGGCGAATGGCCATTCGCCCCTACCAATTCCCGATTCCCGATTCCCGCCTCCCCGCCTCCCCCGCTCCCCCCGCCTCCCCTGCTCCCTAGCTACTGAACTAACCACAACGTATCCAAATAATTAATCCGGGCGGAGGGACTCAAGGCGGTTAAGACCTGTTCTCCGTAACTCCGATGTAAGACCCGACTATCAAATAGGGCGACAACCCCCTGACTATCCCGTACCGTGGCAACGGCTCGTTGGAGTTCACTTAATGCTTTTGGTAATAAATAAAACCGGAACCAATCCCGATGTTGTTGTTTATAGTAGGCGACCTGTCCAGCAACTAAAGGATCTTCTAAAGAAGGAATAGGTAAGGTGGCGATCGCTAATAAATGGGGAGAAGGTAAACGGCCTTGATGTTCTCGCCAAAATTCCCAACCCGTTACTAGAACTGCATTTTCCGGCAAATTCGTGGTTTCTACCCGTACCCGAGAACCAAATTCCGCCGCCATTGCCGTACTCACTTGGGCTTTCAACGGAACATCCCCGACTAATATAACACTGAATCCTCGAACCAGTAAACTCATAGATAAAATAGTGTAAAGCTCTTTAATCAAAGTCGATTGATACTGGGGAGTATTGGGTAAAGGAAAACCCGAGGGGATATAAAGTTGGATCAGTTGGCTTTGTCGATCCGGGGTAAATTTTACCCCCGTAATTTCTCCGAGTCCCACCCCTTGGCGATAAATCGGAGCCTGTTTGTCTAAATCTAAAGCCCCTCCAATCAAAACCACGGGCTGTTGGGGCCAAAGGGGACTTAACTCCGATGCCACATCCACCGGCCCACAAAACAGAGAAAAGGTTCCCAATGTCCGATCCACCACCACCCATTTTAGCTGTCCCGGTCGTTGCCAACGTTGCCAAAACCTCTGCCATTCAGACAACTGGGGATCAACAAGTCCATACAATTGTTCAATTATTTCCTGTTCTGGACTGTCTAAAACATAACACTGATAGGGATTGGGGGGATGTTGGAATAAAATCCGAGTTAGGTGTATGCGGGTGTCTCGAATGGTTTCCCCCTGTTGGGGTTGCTGCTGCATCAAATCATTCCAGTCCTGGGGATGCAAACTAACCGTTAGGGTTTGGCGTGTCCAGGTTTCCAAATCATCAACCCCATCAATCACCGTCAGAATTTGCTCAGGAAAGCGGTGATCCTCCCGGAAGCGACTGGATAACCAGGCTGAAGGCGTTGTTAATAAAACCCCCGAAAAGCTATCATCGGGCCAGGAATCCCCTCGAAGAATGGGTTTATTAGTAATCAGGTCAGGATGGTTGAGGGTTTCTGGGTTAATCCAGGGTTGCAAATTCAGTCGTTGGAGTTCGTCCAAAATCCCATCGGGTGCTACCACAATTACTGGTTGGTGCCAGACTAATAACGGTATCCAGTAACTCAACCGATAGGAATGATGATAGTGGCTGGGGGGAATCCCCGTTTGAATTAAAGCATCCCGTCCCAAACGTAACGCCCGAGCCACTAGGCGGGCCATGGTCAGGTGATGGGGCCATAGGGCTTCGGTTTGGGACTTGAGCAGGTTTCGCAGTAAATTATGGACTTCAACTTCTATCAAATTCGTTCAGAAACATAGCGGGGAATGGGGAGTAGGGGAGGTAGGGGGAGCAGGGGGAGCAGGGGGAGTAGGGGAGCAGGGGAAGCAGGGGAGGCAGGGGGAGCAGGGGGAGTAGGGGGAGTAGGGGAGCAGGGGAGCAGGGGAGGCAGGGGGAGCAGGGCAGGACTGTTTTAAAGTCAGGTTAAAAAGAGTAAAGAAAGAGCGATCGCAACCTGATAAACTAGAGAGCGATCGCCATTTTTTTCTAAAATAAAGATGCTAACAAGTTTAATAGAAAATTTAAAAGAAGTCAAGGATTTCCGAAAAAGTTAGGGAAAAAGGTATAGCTTATGGTAAGTGCTATTAGTAGTAGTTTTCCGGGTAATGTCAGGGCATCAAGGATATCGAGAGATCGAATATTTTGTTAAAGCCAACGAAGTTATCCTGAAAAGAACATTCAATATCTATTATAGATACTCATTTATAATTTTCAAACAGGAAACGGCCCTGCCCCCTGCTCCTCTACTCCCCCTGCTCCCGATAAAGTTTCTCAAACGCATCATACATTTCCCTTGCTAATTTTTTAGGATTCCATAATGGAGCTAAGGAATTCTGGTTTTGAGATTGAACTAAATGGGATTTAATTTGATAACGTAAATTAGCATCTAAACCTAGTTTAATCCCTAATTCCGTATATTCTTCCCAAGTCCAAGCCGCACCAATATCAAGATTAACGGCTTTTAAAAACGAGTAACCCATGCGAGATAAATATTGTTCTCCAGCCCGAGTTATTATTGGTAAATTAGCCGATAGAGCTTCTAAATTATGGGTTCCTCCATTATAGGGATAGGAGTCTAATAGGGCATCCGCTACATAATAAATCGCTCGATGTTCTTCTTCAGTTTTGGTTAACCCAATAAAAATCACTCGACCTTGATCAACATTCTGTTTAATACAAACTTGGTGATAAAGTTCTCGAATTAAATTATTATCTCCTTGACCTTTCCTAAGTAATACACTATTGGGAACTCCTTGGAGAATTTTAACCTGAGCTTCAATCATTTCTAAGTTGGTTTTTCGCCCCGGAGCCACACATAAATAAACTATTTGATCCGGCTGAATATTTAAACCTTTTCTCACAGCATTTCTATCCACAGGACGGCTTTTAAAAGGTTCTAAAGCGACGGAAGTATTCGGTAAACGAATTAACTTTTCTAAATAATGTTTTTCAATCCCTGGGGGATGGCTATATTGATCACAAAAGAAATAGTTATCCGGTGAAACATAAGGCGCATCAAACCCCAACCAAGACACACAAACCGGGGCAGGTCTACGATAGAATATCTGAACATTGGTAGGCACGGTCATGGAGTCCAAATCCACTAAAACATCTAACCGATCTTTGAGAATTTCTGCGGTTAATTCTTCTGGGGAACCAAACCCATTAGGAAAGGATTTTGGCCAGTAGAATTTCGCCGCTATTTGTTCAAATCTTTGGGTAACTTCATCCGTTGGTAACTGTCCGGTTACATAAATATAAATATGGGGAGAAATTAGGGACAATTCTTTGATTAAGTTTTCACTGCACCAGCCCACAGAATGCCGTCGAAAGTGTTTAGAAATCAAGCCAATTCTCAGGGGTTTTGAACTCGTTTTTTCGGGAATAATGGCGTACTGGGGCGAGGAGACACCACTGAAGCGATGTTTGGCATATTGTTGGGCAATTAAGCGATATAATTTGGCATTAGCTTCTAAATCATCCCGCAGGTGGGAAACCGTAAATAGGAGAATTTCATAGAGAATAATTACTTCTGAAAGCTCTAATTTATCGGGATCTTGATAACAGATTTTTTCTAATTCTATGAGTTTTTCTAGCGCCTGTTGACAAGCTCCCGATTGACTATAGGCAAAAATATAGGCAATTGCCGATAAAACCGGAACTTGATCCCCACATTTCTGACAATATAAATCCGACATTTCTCGAGCTTTTGCTAAATTGGTGGAATGGCTGAGTAAATCACACAATTGTTGATAGGCTTCGACAAAATTCGGTTTCAGTTTCAATCGCTTTTTCTAAATTAATTAGGGCTTCTGAAGGTTGATCATGTTTGCGAATATGGGCTAATCGACAATGAAGTTCTGCCCAATCTGGTTGTAAAGCTAGGGCCTGTTCAAAGTTTTGAATTGCGGCTCCTACGTCCCCAATCCTAGCATAAATATTCGCAATATTGGCATAACTATCAATAGAATCGGGTTTAAGTTTGATCGATTGTTGATAGTGATAAATAGCCTGTTCCGATTCCCCTTTATTCGAGAAAATATGACCAAGATAGAGATGGGGCTGGGGTAAATCGGGCTTAATTTCAATGGCTTTTTGATAATATTGAATCGCCTCTTGTTCTTGTCCTTGTTGCGATCGCACACTTGCTAGATTAGCATAGACTTCTGCCCACTGGGGTTTTAAAGCGATCGCCCGTTGATAATTTTTAGCTGCTTCATCCCAAAGACTGCGACGGGCTAAACTATTGCCAAATTCAAAGTTAAATTCGGCTTCCACTAAATTCGGTTGTAATTCTAAGGCTTTTTGCCAAGCGGCAATAGATTCATCAACCCGACCTACGGTTTGAAAAACCTTGCCTAAATTCCAGTAAACCGCCGCCAAATTAGGATTAAGTTCTAAGGCTTTTTGATAACTCAAAATTGCCTGTTCCCACCGTTGCATTTTAAACAACATGGTTCCCACATTGGCATGGATTTCGGCAAAATCTGGTTGCAGTTCTAAGGCTTGAAAATAAGCCCGTAATGCCGCTTCTATTTTGCCTTGGAATTGCAGAATATTACCCAGGGTTAAATAGGCGGGTAAGTAATCCGGTTGTAATTTTAAGGCTTGATGACAAGCGACGAGTGCTTGATCATAAAACCCTTGCCCCATAAGAACTTCAGCTTGTTGTTTATAGTGTTGAACTTCTAAGTTTTCGCTATCTTTTTCTGGGAGATTGTTCACCAAAAACTGTTGATTTTCAGAGGCAACTAAAGCCGTTTCAATATAGGATTCGGATCGGGATTGGAATGCGGTTTCTATTCCGGCACTAGCTAGTTCTACTCCCCCTTCATAAAACCCCTGATTCTCGCCTTTAACCTCACCAGCCGCTTGAAACTTTAATTGCAGTAGTCGGTTTAGTTCCTGATGGGTAAAGGCTTGTTGAGGATTTAGTTTAATGGCTTTTTTATAGCAATCAATTGCTTGATTGATCTGATTTATTTTAACCAAATTTTCAGCTAGTTTTAAATAAAAAACTTCTTTATTTGGTTGTAATTCTATGGCTTTTTGATAATAATTAATTGCAGAATCAATTTCCCCCTGTTTTGTGAGTAAATTTCCGATCATCCAATGAATCAATCCTTGATTGGGATTAATTTCTATTGCTTTTTGATAACAGGAGAACGCTCGATCTAAACGTTCTTTAATAAAATAAATACTGCCTAAATTAGCATGGGCTTCTGTAAAATTAGGTTGTATTTCCAGAGCTTGGGCATAGGCCCAAATCGCTAAATCTAAGCGAGATTGAATATAGAGGGCATTGCCCACCACCAAATACGCAGAAGCTAAATCCGGTCGTAAATTCAGGGCTTGATGTAAATAGTTAATTCCGTCTTCTTCCCTACCGACTAAAATATAAACTTCCGCCAGTCTTTTATAAACTTCTGCATCTTGGGCATCAATCCCTAAAGCCTGCTGAAATACATGAATTGCAGCTTCCAAATTTCCTAATTCTTTAAGCTGAATTCCTTGTTTTAATAGGGAAGAAACCGAATCTAAACTCACAATTCACTCTCCAATCACGAATCAAATGCCCACGTTAATCAGTATACCAATCAGTCGGTTAGTGTTGACAACTTCTTTGTGTTCGTTGTGTCTTTATGGTTAAATTAGACTTGACTGCAATTTAAAACAACCCTTAATTGAGGATAAATTAAAATGAGCCAACCAGATCCTGTAACATTAATGAAACAGTATGTGGGCAAAGCCGCCGCCGACCGAGTACAATCAGGAACGATTGTTGGACTCGGAACTGGTTCCACCACAGCTTATGCGATTCAGTATATTGGAGAACGGCTCCAAAGTGGAGAACTCAAAGATATTAAAGGGATTCCGACCTCGTTTCAAGCCACGGTATTAGCCAAACAATATGGCATTCCATTAACCACATTAGATGAAGTGGATCACATCGATATTGCCATTGATGGTGCTGACGAAGTTGATCCGCAAAAGAATTTAATTAAAGGGGGTGGAGCCGCCCATACTCGGGAGAAAATTGTTGATAGTTTGGCGGAAGTTTTTGTTGTGGTTGTCGATAATTCTAAACTGGTTGATCGACTCGGATCAACTTTTTTATTACCCGTTGAAGTGATTCCCATGGCGATGACTCCAGTAATGAAAGCCCTGGAAAAATTAGGGGGAAAACCGACCCTAAGAATGGGGGTAAAAAAAGCTGGGCCAGTGGTGACTGATGAAGGAAATTTGGTGATTGATGTCAAATTTGATCTGCTGGAAAATCCCGCCGAATTAGAAAAAGAAATCAATAATATTCCTGGGGTTTTAGATAATGGTTTATTTGTGGGGGTTGCAGATATAATTCTTGTCGGTGAAGTGATCGACGGACAAGCGAAAGTTCGAGAAATTTTATAACCTTAAATAACCTATAGCAATCCTAATCAACCTCTGACTTTCTCAGAAATCCTTGTCGGGGTGGGTTTATTCAAGTCTTCTGTTGGTAACAGAGATTGTTTTGAAACCCGCCCCTACTAATTAATCAAGTCTTTAAGCACTATGGGAAAAATCACGATTAACCCGGTTTTCGACCTAACTATTCCGGGATAATTTCTGTGACCACAGGGGTTCCCGTATTCCCGCCACTAACAACAATTGTATCATTTTCAAACCGTCCCACGGCCTTTTCTCCCATCAAACTAAAGGGGGGATCAATTTGACGGTAGACCACGTTTCCCTCTGCGGAAAAAGACTGTTCAACAATCGACCAATTTACTGTATTAGCATTAAGTTGGACTTGACGTTTTTGACCAATTCCGACCACATTTCCGGTTAAATAAAAGATATTATTTTTCAAATCTCCCCATCCTTGATTCGCGGTTAAAGTGACTTGCTGCTCTCGTTCAATAATGGTAATAAACTGGGGAGAACTAATACTTTGTTTCTCATAGTTCCATTGTAATTCCTGACTAGAAATTTGTAAAGGTGGTTGAGATAAAGCGATTTGAGCATTCTTTTTGAGAGTCCCAATTTTAGTTTTTAAATTCATTTCTGCGGTTTCCGCCACCCCCCGGTCTGTAATAGTTTGGTTTTGATAGCGCTCAATTTCGGTTTTCATATTACTGGTTAAAAGTTGTGGTTCCATTTGCCAAATAATATGATCACTTTGTAACTTAACAACCGGATCTTTTGCGCTCACGGTGGCTTTATCCCAAAATTCTACTCGTTTTTGGCGATAAAATACCTGAACTTCCCGAGCTACCGCTTGCAATTGAGCATGATCTCCGGTGACTCCATTGCGCACTACAATAATATATTGCTGCACAATCCATTCTAGTTCTTTTCCCTTTAAAACTAGACCCGTATTTGGATCGGTAGCCACAACATTATTGCGTAAAAAAATACGTTTGCTATTCTGTTCAAATTCTCCCTGATCGGCTCTAATTTTATAGAGTAATTTTCCCCCATCGTATAATTCACCAACGGGATTTTTCACCGTTGCCATTTTCCTGTCTTTACTATAACTAACCTGCTTGGCTTTAATTTTCCATAACAATTTTCCCTGATCATCCGCCTGTTCTAAGGTGACGTCATCTAAGGTTAAAGTGCGTTCAAATTCTTCAGAAGGCTTAGATTTAGAATCCGTCGAGATCTGTTCAACATTTTTTGGGGAGCAGGCAGAAATTCCGACTAAAATAATTACCCAAACCAGTAACAACCGCATCTAATTTTAATAATTTAGGAATTCAGAAACTCAGAAACAAACGGAATAAAAACCAGTCTAAGCCGGCTTTTACCCCGTTGGTTTTTCTCGGACTACTCCTCAATTATTTGCCCATCAATTAAACTAATTCCTGATAGGGGACGATAGCTATAACTGTGACTGCGGGGGGTTTTTTGGATTTCTTCTTTGATCATTTCTAAATCAATATAGCGATCGGCGACATTAATTAAACTATCACTGGTCATTGCTCGTAAACTCACCACTTCCACCCGCACTCCGCGATAACTCACGGAGTCCACCGCATAGGCTAAATCTCCATCACCACTGACTAAAACCGCCGTGTCATAGGAACCCACTAAGGCCATCATATCAACGGCGATTTCTACATCCAAATTGGCTTTTTTAGAAACCATCGGGAAGTTGAACTAAATCTTTAGAAATCACCCGATAGCCATTCCGTCGCATCCACAATAAAAAGCCCTGTTGCTTCTCATTGGTGCGATCAACTCCCGTATAAAAAAAGGAACGTAACAACCGAGATCCGGCGGTTAAACGACACAATAATTTGCTGTAATCAATTTCAATTCCTAGTTGCAAAGCTGCATAAAATAGATTAGAACCATCAATAAAGATGGCAACTCTGCCCCTGTTTTCCAGAACTTGTTCGGGAGTAAACAGTTCTCCAGTGGTGATATGATTGAACATTTCTATACCTCTTTTTTTATGAAAAAATGATCCGAGTACGGGTAAAGTAAACCAACTGAAATTGATGTTTTATGTTAAACTAGGCTATCATTAAAACCGGGTTAAAATTAGGATTACACCTCCTCCACATCCTCTAACTCCAAGTGTTTAAAGACAGGTTGCCCTTCCTCTAGGGTTTGATTGGCGGGCAACACGCCCCAAATGCTCTGGGTTTCAAAAGATAGTGATGTCGTCAGTATAGTCTGGTCATTAAAATCGACGGCATATCCCAATTGTTGATAAATTCGAGTGCTAATATTGGGAATAATTGGGGACAAAAGATAGGACGATAGGCGAACCGACTCCAAAACCGAGTAAATAATTTGAGCAACCGCTTCTTGTTTTCCTTGTTTATAAAGACTCCAAGGAGCTTGTTCATCAATATATTTATTCCCGGCTTGAATCAGGCTGAAAACAGCTTGACAAACTTCGCTAAACGCTAGAGAATTGTATGCTTGAGTCACCGTATTTGCTAAGGTTAGACCAAGGGATTTGAGTGCATCTTCCTGGGGGATATCCTCACTCTTAACATTAGGAACACAACCGTTAAAATATTTATGCGCCATTTTCAGCGTGCGGTTGAGTAAGTTTCCTAAGCCATTGGCTAGATTAGCATTAACCGTATGAACAAACCGAGTCTGACTGTAATCACCATCCTGTCCAAATTCTATCTCTTTCAAAAAATAAAAGCGAATAGCATCTGAACCATACTGATTGACTAAAGCCACGGGATCAAGCGTATTTCCTAAACTTTTGCCCATCTTCTTCCCATCTTTGGTTAAAAAACCGTGTCCAAATATACGACTGGGTAGAGATAAACCTGCGGACATCAACATAGCCGGCCAGTAAATGGCGTGGAAACCTTAAAATATCCTTACCAATCAGGTGCAAACCAATCGGCCACCATTTGGATAAAGCATTATCTAAGGTGGGTTCATCTTCGGGATCAAGTAAAGCGGTTACATATCCCAATAAGGCATCAAACCAAACATAAATCGTATGACTCGGATCGGTGGGAATGGGAAATCCCCAGTCAATGTTAACGCGGGAAATCGAAAAATCCTGTAGTCCCCGCTTCACGAAGTTCACGACCTCGTTGCGCCTACTTTCCGGCTGAATAAACTCAGGACACTCTTGATATAAAGTTTCTAACTGTTGCTGATAATTAGATAAGCGGAAAAAATAGTTCTGCTCATCCCTCCATTCTACTACTTTATTCGTATGAATGGGGCAGAATTTTCCGGGTGCTAATTCCCGTTCTTCTTTGTATTCTTCACAGGCGACACAATACCAACCCTGCTGCTGGCTGAGGTAGATATCCCCTTTATCCCAAACCCGTTGAAAAAACTCTTTGACAATGGCTTCGTGACGGGGTGCCGTCGTCCGACTAAAGCGATCATACTGAATATTAAACCGCTCCCACAAGGAGGCGAAACTAGAGGCAACTTGATCACAATGATCCTGGGGCAAACGACCTAACTCCTCCGCCGTCCGTTCGATTTTTTGACCGTGTTCATCAGTGCCAGTAATTAGGAGAACGGATTTTCCCTGGAGGCGTTGAAATCGAGCGATTGCATCAGCCGCCATTGTTGTGTAAGCACTACCAATGTGAGGAACATCATTGACATAATAAAGGGGTGTTGTAAGAGCAAAGGTATTTAAAGGGTTTTGTGTCAATTTCATTTAGATTTATTGATTTAAAGAAGTTTTAATCGGATCTAGGGGTTATGATTCCCAGTGAATCTTACTTTATTATCGATGATTGCTAAATTCTACAGGAGTAGACATTGGCAAGGCGCGATCTTTAAACCCACAGATTATAATACGTTCTTTAAAAATTATCCAAAATTCTCAAACAAGTCTTAACTTTCTGGTCAAAAATATAACCAAATATTATGACCAATATTAAACAATTAAACATTTTGGGGTCTCCGGTTGGGTAGTCCAGGGCACTAAAAATAAATCACCGATCACCGATCACGGTAGGATGAACCATGACGCTATGCCATCACTACTATCCATGACCTACGACCAATCCGCCGAACAGCTATTAGAGTTAGCTGCCGCATCGGGCGCTGAGGCTGCGGAAGTGTTTCAATCTCAATCCCTATCCAAGCCGATTTTTTTTGAAGCCAATCGACTCAAACAACTGGAAACTAGCCAATCGGAAGGGACAACCCTGCGACTGTGGCGAGATGGACGTCCGGGTTTGGCCGTTGCCTATGGGCCAGTGGAACCGGAAAAATTAGTCACCCGGGCGCTGGCTTTAAGTACCCTAAATCAGCCGGAAACCATTGAATTAACTGAATCCAAGACTCAATCCACCTATCCCGATATTGGGGAAACCGTACCCGTTGAACAATTGATCAGTTGGGGGAAACAGGCGATCGCATTAATTCGGGCTTCCTATCCTGAAGTCCTATGTGCAGCCGAATGGGATTGCGAAGTCGAATCAATTCGCTTGATTAACTCCCGGGGACTTGAATGTAGCCACACCGACACCACCCTCAGTGGCTATATGGAAACCGAATGGGTACGCAAGGATGATTTTTTATATGTTTCCGATGGCCAAACCCAACGGGATATACTCGATCCCAACCTCCTCGCCCAACGGATTTTAATGCGCTTAAATTGGGCGAAGAATAATGTGCCTTCTCCCGTTGGTCGGATTCCGGTGTTATTTACCGCTAAAGCCGCCGATATGCTCTGGGGAACCCTTTCGGCTGCTTTGAATGGGAAACAGGTCTTGGAGGGGGCTTCTCCTTGGAGTGATCGCCTAAATACCCCCGTCGTATCTCCCCTGTTAACCCTATATCAAGAACCCGATGCCGGGCCCTTTAGTTGTCCCTTTGATGATGAAGGGATACCCACCCGTCCGATTACTTTTATTCAAAATGGAGTTTTAAAACTATTTTATACCGACTTAACCACGGGTCGCACCCTGGGAAGTGGTACAACGGGAAACGGATTTAGAACCCATTTAGGCAGTTATCCCACCCCTGGTTTATTTAATCTTTTATTACAACCGGGTAAAAGTTCTTTAGCTGAGTTAATTAAAGGTTTAGATCGGGGTTTAATTGTCGATCAAATGTTGGGAGAAAGTGCGGGAATTAGTGGGGATTTTTCGATTAATGTGGATTTAGGATATCGAGTTGAAAAGGGCGAAATTGTCGGACGGGTAAAAAATACCATGGTCGCCGGAAATGTTTACACCGCCCTTAAACAAGTTATAGAATTAGGGGGTGATGCCTCTTGGAATGGTTCCTGTTATACTCCTTCTATTATTCTTGAAGGGTTATCCGTTACGGGGAAGGGTTAATAGGGAATTACGAATTACGAATTACGAATTACCCATTCCCTTAAAATACTATCTACTAAAAAACCATAATTATGATTGAATTCAATCAATTTGAAGCCTTGAGTTTTGATTGCTACGGCACTTTAATTGATTGGGAAAGCGGAATTACTCCGGTTTTACAACAATTGGTTAATGCCCATGGAATTGAGATGAGTAATCAACAGTTACTTGAATTATTTGCTATATTGGAACCGGAAGCCCAAACTGGAGAATATAAAACCTATCGGCAAATTCTCCGAGAAGTTGTGCAGAAGTTCGGAGAACGTTTGGGGTTTTCTCCGACTCCCAAGGAATTAGAAAGTTTAGCCAATTCTATTCAAGATTGGCAACCCTTTCCTGATACGATAGCAGCACTGAAAGCCTTAAAACAAAAGTATAAATTAGTGATTATTTCCAATATTGATGATGATTTATTTGCCCAAACTAACCAACATTTGCAAATAGAATTTGATTATATTATTACGGCACAACAAGCTCAATCCTATAAACCTTCTGCCCATAATTTTCAATTCGCCTTCAATAAAACGGGGATTTCTCCTGATAAATTACTGCACGTTGCCCAAAGTATTTTCCATGATATTGTTACAGCAAATAGTTTAGGATTAACAACAGTTTGGGTTAATCGTCGTCAAGGACAACCCGGAGGAGGAGCAACGAAAGCTGCGATCGCCCAACCAGATTTAGAAGTACCGGATTTAAAAAGTTTAGTTGACTTGATTTTTGAGGTTTAGAAAATAAAGTCAGGTTTTGGATGGGTTTTAGCTGATTTAGGATACAGAATCTCAGATTGACATTCAGCCAAGAAAGAATTACAATCTCTTTAATATAGATATCCTCTTATCTCCTCACCCCTTAACTGTTATGAATAAACTAAAACTTTTGAAATTAGCTAAACAAGGAAATTCTGAAGCTATTTCTATTTTATTAAGTCGTAAGTTAAGTACAAAAGAAATTGTTGTAAAAGTTTTTATTAAACAAGGTTGTTTAAATATTATACTAGAGTCAAATACAGTCCCGAATCAAGAGATTTGGGGAAAATTGATATCTAAGTTAATTGATTATTTGGGTTTAACTTTTATCGAGCAGGTCAAAATTTCTGCAAAGAAAGCAGGTGAAGATATAATAGAATGGAGCCAAACATTTGAACAATTACAAAAAAATGCCTCTCAAACAGTTCAGGAAATTAAAAATCCAGGAGAAAATACCAAAGAAAATATACATAAATTTGTTGAATTTTTTACAAATCCTCCTGTAACTTTTAATCCATTTACATCAAAATTGAATCCTTTTATCAGTACACCTGTTCTACCCTATGGTTTCTTTGCTGTGGCATTTACAAACCAGGGAAAAACCTTGATTTGCAGTAAAGGCGATGGTAGTATAATATTTTGGAATTGGTTAAATAGTAAACTTGTTAAAATAGGTGCCGATAAACAGCAAAACTTCGTTGAATTAAAATGTCACAAGAAAACAATAACTGCATTTGATGTTAGTCTGAATGAAAAGTTTTTAGTAACTGCAAGTGAAAATGAACCCATCAAATTATGGGATCTAATCAATCGAAAAATAATTTGTACTTTTGGCGACAAATTAAATTCAGTTCAAGTTATTAAATTTAGTCCTAATAGTGAATTATCGGCAAGCGCAGAAGCAGATAACCGGATCAAGATTTGGAATATTAAATCTCAGCTAGAAATTTTAAATTTATCCAGCGATGTCAACTCTATTCGTTTCTCTTTGCTTTAGTGAAAATAGCGAGTTTTTAGCTGGTGCTAGTGATGATGGAAGTATCAAAATCTGGAATTTAAGCACTGGAAAAACTGTTCGTAGTTTTCCAGGTCATAACGGTGGAACTCATTGTATTTTGTTTAATTCTAAAAAGCAAATTATAATTAGTGGTGGTCACGACTGCTTGATTAAAATATGGGATGTTAAAACAGGTGAGCTTATCTATGAAATGAATGGACATGAAGCCGCGATTACTTGTTTAGCAATTAGTTCTGATCAAAAAAACTTAGTAAGTGGAAGTTTTGATAAAACTATTAAAATCTGGAATTTTAATAAGAAAAAAATGATTTCCACGATTCATAATCACTCAGAAGTTATTACTTCTTTGGCTTTTAGTCCGACAAACAAGATATTAGCTAGTAGCAGTATTGATGAATCTGTAAAAGTATGGGACATTAATTTTTTAAATAATAAATCAAAATTATGGATAAAGTTCTCTGGGGTAATTTTATTTTCTGTTATATTATTTAGCTTGAATTTATTTATTTTAAACAATAATAACAAAAATCAATGTTTAAATTTTTTGTTGGATTGTATTAATCAAACTCCCTATGGTACAGCAATAATTTTATTGTTAAATATTACCTTTGTTTTATCAGTATTTATTTCGTTAACTATACTTTTAAAAATTTACAGTCCTCCATTAAGAGCTATTTTGTCAGTAGTCAAAACACCAACTTTTATGAAAATAGTAGAATTTATTCAAATATCTGGGTCTCTATTTTTGGGTGACTAACACAATTAAATATTATTTATTTAACCTGAAAATACCGACTAATTAGATCCCGATTTTGTAAAGCTGGTAAATAGTTTGGATCAATTTTTAACGCTTCTTCAAAGGCATTTAAAGCTTCTGAATAGCGTTTCAAATAGAAGAATGCCATCCCCTCAGCCACCCAAATATTAACCGCTTTTGGATCAAGTTTTAGAGCTTGCTGATAAGACTTAACTGCTTGTTGATAATCCTTTATAGCTGTGAAGGATAACCCTCGATTAAACCAAGCGGATACGGAATTAGGATCGATCCCAATAGCACTATTCGCCGCCGCAATTGCCTCTGAATATTGCCCTAAATCCCATAAAATTGCACTGGAATTAGTCCAAACCGACCCCAGGGTTTCTGTTGGTACAAAAGTGATGTCGCTACCGATCGCTCGCTGATAGGCTCTCAGGGCCTCTTGATTTTGCTGCATCGCCCGTAGGATACTGCCCCGATTAAACCACCCTTGAAAGTAGTTAGGATCGGCTGCTAAAGCCTGTTTCTGATGCGTTGAGGGCCTCCCGATATTTTTGAGCTTGCCATAAAATCACGCTTTTTGTATTCCAAGCGATCGCTGAGTCAGCCTTCAAACTCAAGGATTGATCAATCGCCAAAATCGCTTCCTCGTAGCGTTTTAGACCTGCTAAAGCCTGTGCCTTCTGGATGAAAGTATCAGCAGGCTCACTTTCTAGCCAATGATTATCTTGTTTTAATCCACTTTCACAAGCTGTTAGTGCTTCTTGATAATTGCCTAATTTATTCAGAGTTGCACACAAATTCACCAAAGCTAAGGCATTATTAGGATAAATTTTAATAGCTGTTTCTAAAGCCTTTTTTGCTTGATCATATTCGTTTAATTCCCCTAAATTTATTCCTTGATATGTCCAAGCCACAGCAAATTCAGGAGCCAAGGTTGTTGCTTGTTCATAAGAAGTTTTAGCCGATTTTAACCTGGAGGTTCGAGTGGTTAAAATACAATTATTTTTGACTCCAATATCTTTTTCTAAATCAGTTTTTACCGCTTCACAACTAGCTAAAACTTGCTGATATTTTGCCAAACGACTAAAGGCTAAACCTTGCCAAAACCAGGCTTGAGCCGGAGAACTTTCTCCCCAATTTTGATTAACTTTTAAAGCGTTCTCACAATTGGCAATTGCTTGTTCATTTTTCTCCATTTCTAACAAAACTCGGCAGCTACTAACTAAAACCATAGAATTCTGAGGATCGAGTTTTAAAGATTGATCAAAGGATGCTAAGGCTTGAGGATATTGGGCTTTTTGTTCTTGAGCTAAACCTAGACTTAACCAAGTGAGAGTCGGGGAAAATTCGTCCCAATTTTGATTAATTTCTAAAGCACTATCACAAGCGGAAATCGCCTGATCTTGTTGACCTAATGCGGAAAGAGATCGACACTGTAGGGTTAAGGCTAGAGAGTTTTTAGGTTGAAGTTCCAGAGCTTGTAAACTCGATACTAAAGCTTGATCATATCGCCCTAATTTCAATAATAGATCGCTGCGCAATTCCCATAAATCGGCTCTCTTTTTTTTACTTAAATTAATTGCTTGATTACAGGCTGATAACGCTTCTTCAAGCTGGGGTTGTTTCCGCAGGACATTACATAAAGAAAAATAGTAATCAAAATCTCCGTTAATGGGAATAGGGGGAGTAGGAATTGCGGTCGGTTGTTGAGGGATATTAATATTAAAAGGTAAGGAAAATTGAGCAATAATTATCGACCCCCAAAAATTAAAACTTAGATTAATAGAAGGAAAACGCACTTTTTTGATTTTATTTGTTTTGGTCATAGTTTTAAAATATAGCGGTTTTTAATCAGAGTGAAAATTATTCTATTAATTATTTAATCAAATTGAGGAGGAATTTCAATCGGTGAAGTTGAGAAAGAAGGGGTTGGAGTTGGAGTTGGAGTTGGAGTTGGGGTTGAAGTCGGAGTTGAAGTCGGAGTTGGAGTTGTTGGTAATAAAGGAAAATTAGGTGGAGTTGTTGATGAGTTAGGGATAGTTTGATTAGGTCGATTTGGGGGAATATTGGGGTTATTTGGGGTTGATTTAGGGGTTTTGGAATCCTTGACCTGCTGTTTATCGACCGGGGGTATTTTCGGTTCAGAAATAGGAACAACAATTTTTTCAAAGGTGACAGTTCGATTCAATTTTTCCCCTGATTCTCCTTGAAACCGCCAGTGTAATTATTTCTGTCCCCGGTTGTTGAGTAATTGGATAAATGATCGAACCTTCAAGACCTACTGTTCCGGGTGCGGGGAGTAATTCAACAGTTGTATTTTTACCCCCTTCTACCTTCCAACTAATCCGAATAGTTTTAGCAGTTTTTTCAGGATTAATCGGTAAAATATATTTAGGTAAAGCGTCCTGATCATTCACAGAAAAAGAGACAATTTTAGTCGGGTAAATATAAGGAATAATCTTAATTATATCACTTTTCTGGCTAATAGCAGTTTCCTCTGGTGTCTCCTTAGAGACCGCCGATAATTCAAAAATATAGTTTCCAGCTTTTCGGGCATTTGTCGGGACTCCTTGACAAATTAATTCCGATTCTAATACGCAAAATCCGCTTAATTCCGAGGGGATACCGTCACTAAAATTATAGGTTTTTAAGGGAATTAAAACAGTGTCATCCGTGGAACGAGCAATTAACTTTAATGCTTGCAATTGTTCGGGATTTTTGATTTTCCAATTCAAGGAAATTTCATTATTAAATGTGAGAATAGGTTGGTTAATGGCTGCTTCTTGATAGGCTGGTTGTGTTGCCATCAAATCAAAGATTTTGGGCTGAGGTAAAGCACTAATACGAATCGTGTTTGTTTTTTTAGAATCAGCTAACTGATAGGGTTTTTTAGTAAATATATCCATTTGAAAAATATAAGTTCCTGCTTGTTGGGCATCGGTACGAATATTTTGACAATTTAAAACCGATTCTAAGGTACAAAATCCCTTCAATTCTGGCGGAATTCCCTTGCTAAAATCATACAAGATATCTCCACTAGAAACAATACCACTATCAGCAGCAATCCCAATAATTTTAATTGTTTTTAACTGTTGAGGGTGAAGAATTTGCCAATTTAAGTGAATTGAATCTCCTGCGGCTTGTTGATAGGTGGGAAAAACTGAAGTAAATTCTAAAATTTTCGGGGGTGTTGGTGGTCGGAAAAATACCCACCAAATCGCAAAAATTAGGGATGCGATCGCCCCCAAAATCATAAAAATTAATAAAATAAATTGCCAAAGGGGTCGTGCTTCCCAAATTAAAGTTCCTGGCAACCTTTCAGGAACAGGTAGTTGATAACTGTCCTCAATTTCTATATAAAATTCAATCGGTAATCCCTTCCCAAACCAAGGACGTCGCCACCATTTATTCGGTTTAACTTCCAGGTCAATTTGAGTTTTTAATTGCGCCCCTAATTTCACCTGTTCAGGAGCAAAACTATAGGTACAAATTGGTTTCCCGGCATCTTCTTCTGCGGTAAAACTAACGTTGCGAAGGGTATTTCCCCCATTCCCCAATAACAGCCTAAACCGTCCGGTTTCTTTCCCAACTTTCCCAATTTTAGTTTGCAATTCTGGGATTAATTTATAGATGGGAAGTACCCGCAAATACAAGACATCAATGAGTACCAAATCGAGGTTATTCAACGAAGTTAAACGTAGGGTGGGGGAGTAATTTCCGGCTTTAACATTTAGAGGAAATTGCAAGCGCAATATAATCTCACCTTTCGCCCCCGGATTCAATGCTAAACTCTGCCGTTCTCCAACTAATCCTAATTCAACTAATCCCTCTGGATAAACTACCGTAAACCAATCATTGGGCAGATCAGAACAACTTAAACGAAAGCGATCAACCCGTGAAGAACGGTTATTAACTATAATTTTACAGTCTAAAGGTTTGCCCGGTTCAATAATAGTTGGTTTGTTATAAGTTGTAGTTGGTAAAACTTGAAATGTCGGGTCATTAATCTGGGTTACAGATTGTACTGATGGTAAAATTTGCAGTCGCGCTTCATGACGAATTGGTGTGTCTTCTGGATAGTGTTTAGGCGCATCAATAACTAATAAATAACTATGGTTTTCGGGGGTAGCATTAATAGGAATTGCAAAGTAAAAAACTACTTCTGCACTACAATTGTTGGCTAGGGCTAAACTTTCTGAAGCCGAGCTACACCACTGACGTAATAAGCCAGAAGTTTCATCAATATAAACATTAATAACAGCGCCTTTATTGCCTTGATTGGTTACTGTAACCCGCAGTTCAAAAATTTCTCCCGCACAGACAGAACTGTCTTCGGAAGGGTTAATAATCAAGGCGATGGGTTTAGCAATTCCCACATTATCTGAATATTCAATATCATTCAGAGTCTGACCGTTAGTTTGTGAAGTTTGATGTACCATAATTTTAAATCCTCAAAAATAGTTAAATTAATTATTTAATTATCTACTCCATCTCAAGATTACTGCGAAAATCACAACCTAAATTAAATATTCTTTTGGCTTGGGCTATTCTGACCTGAGCATCATCACTCCCACTGGCAATTAAAATATTTTCACCGACAATTTTAACATCAACACTATTAATTTTTTTCTGACGAGATGAATGGCTAACTTCTTGTTTAATCCCCAGATTTGTTTGTAAAGACGAACCATCAGCCATTGCTAAAGGTCGTTTTCCTTCAGAGGTTAAAGCCCAAAGCATGACCTTACCATCGTCCCCGCCACTGGCTAAATAGCAGCCATTGTTACTAAATGAAACGGAAACGAACCGCTTCACCCATTTTACTTCCTTGCCAACGATCAATTACTTCACATTCTCCTGAACTATCCAAACAGTTTTTCATATTCCAAATCGTAATATTTCCTTGATTATCCCCCGTGGCTAAAATATCGGGAGCAATTTCTGCCACATCAACAGTTAAAATATAATCATCTTGTCCTCCGGTGGGATAGGGAACTTTTAAGGTTTTATTCTGGTCAAGATTCCAAATTAAAAACTGATTATACCGACCGACAACTGCTAAATGACGATTGTCTTCTCCGACAAAACTCAGGTCATAAACGGCAAAATCAAATTGTTTTTTCTTTAATAGGCGATCGCTACCTTTAGTCATTTGATCTCGCTGAAGACTGGCATCCCACAGCAAGACTAAACCACTACCATGACCACTAAATAATGTTTGAGAATCTTGAGAAAATTCTAAGGCAAAAACGCGATCATCTTTATTAATTGAAAAAGTATCAATTAACCCGGTTTCTTCCGTTAATCCCCACAATTGAATTTCCCCATTTTCCAATCCGGCGGCGATCATATTATTATCAACGGGTCGATAACGTAAGACTCGCACAGCCTTTTTCGCATTGCCAATTTTACCGATAAATTGATTGCGTAAATCATTGAAAAAATTAGTGACTTTCCATTCAGCTATGGTCTGATCATTAGAAACCACTCATTATCCTGCTGGCTAACCCATCAAATTGAACAGAATTAACAGGTTTTTTATGTCCTAAAAAGGGATGATATGGATTCAGTCCAGAAAACCACCACAGTAACCCCAATAATAAAACACCGCCCGTTAATATTAACCCCAGGGGAATAAAGGGTAAAACTTTTAATTTTAAGGTTTGACTAGGGGGAGAACTGCCAGACAAACGGCTATCAGAGATTGAGCAAAAATCTTCTGTTTGTATGGTCGCCACTTCAATTAAGAATTCCTTGATCCGACCTAACCAATGTCGTTTAATTTTTGTTATTAATAATATTTGATTAGTTTCGCCAATTTCCAGATCCATATTAGGATCAAAATCATTGATCTCTACAGCATCATTTACGGGTTCTATAGATTTCTTTTTGTCTTGTATTAATAGGGATAAATCGGTTTTTAATTCATATTTTATTTTATCTGAACAATTAATTTTGAGTTGAAATATCTGCGAAATATTGCTGCAATTTTTGATTTCTATATGAAAAACAACCGGATCAGAACGCCAAAAGAACCTTCTTCTACTGGGGATACGGCGTTCCTGGGGAAAACACCTAAACTCTACAATTCCTTGGGGTAAAATCAATAGATTTCCGGTGATTTGCCTGGATAAACCATTGGTGATTGTTGCTGTAATAGTAAAGAGTTGAACTTGGCTTTTAGTTTGGGTAATATCAGGAATTTGGCACCAGAAAACAACATCAACCTGAATATGAGATGGAATCTGGATAACCTGTTGTTCTTCTATTAACCAAGTGGGATTAATTCCTGTTAATTTTAATACCGCATTGGCAGGTTGAGAACTGGGATTATAAACTTGAACCGGAATTTTAATTTGCTGTAGGGGGTAAGCTTGAAATTCCCGGACAGGAAGGGTTAATTTTAAGCCAACTCCCCCGGTTTCCTTCGAGTATATTTAACCGCAATAATTGACGGGTTTCTTCCTGAAGTTCAATAGAAAAAACTCTCACGGTTAGATTCATCTGACCGACAAAACCAGGTAGGGGGCTATCAATAATTTTAACCAGAAATTGTGTAGAATCTCCTGGGGGTTTTTTAGTGCAAATTTCGGGGGAGAGAATATACCAATTTGGAGCTAAATTGTCATCGGTACCCGCAGCTAATACTTCTACCTGAAAGCTGGCAAAACGATCACTATAGTTAATCGCATTGATTTCAAAAGATACGGCTGATTCACCAGGTTTGAAGGTCAGTTCAGTGGTAGAAATATTAGTAGTAATTAGATTGGTTTTCATGTTTAATTTCTTGAGGTTTCTCGATTAAAAGTATTTAATTTATAATTAATTATCTTGAATTTCTTTAATTTTTATCCTTTTCTCCTATTTTTGTCCTGAGTTGTTGTGATTCTCTTAATAATATTTCTAAGTTTTTGACTGGATTTTGGGAATTATTTCCACTCTTGGTTTTTTGCTTTTGCCGATCTTGATTTTGCAGTTGATCGATCATTTGTTTCCAGTTTTGTTCGCGGCTGTAAATAACATTTGCCATAGCTAACATCACTTTTCCTAACTGTCCAAATTCATCGCGACGACGACTCACCTCCTCTAATATACTTTGATCAAAGTTTTGTGACTCAATAGTTTCGGCTGCTTGTTGCAACTGTTCAATAGGTTTCAATGATCCAACGCACCAGTAACAGAGCTAAAATCACGCCAATACCCGCCACCGAGATGCCAATAATTACGGTTAAAATTGTATAAGTATAGATATGTTTAAGAAAATCAGAATAGGGAATCACAACCACCATTAACCAATCAATTCCTTCTTGATTTTGTAAAGGGGTGACTTGGACAAGTTGTAAATCTCCTTTGAATTTAAAGGTGAATTGTTGTTTGTCTTTAATCTGATCTAAACCATTAAATTTTTCAATTAAGTATTGACCTGTTCCTTGAATAATCGGATCTTGACTTTCACTAACATTCAGTCGTTTGGTTTGATTATTAACTACTTTAAAAGGTTGCTCTAAAGTTGATATGGCAATTACATCTCCCGTCCGTTCTATAATTAAAGCTTTTCCATTCTGACTAATTTCTAAATTCCCTAAAAATTTACTAATTTGTACCAGACTAATATCAGTGGAAATCACCCCTTCAAAACTCCCAGATTCCTGATTGTAAATCGGAATAGAAAAGTCCATCCCCAGGGTATTGATACTGCCAAATTGATAAACTGGAGTCCAGGTTGATTTTTCTGCACTTCTGGCAAATTTATACCAGAGACGAACGCGAGGATCATATTCGACACTTTTGATAAATTTTGTGCGATTTCCTTTAGAGTCAACTTCATAAAAGTTTCGATTCGAGTTCGTTGATTCATCTCTAAATTTTTCCATAAATTCATTTTCTGTTTTTTCATAACTCACATAATTTCCTTTTTCTGTTCCTATATAAATTGAATGTAAAGCGGTTTTATCTTGTATTTGTCGCCAAAAATATCGCCGGACTTCTGGTAAGTTATTAACCTCAACATTCCCACTTTGGAGAGCAGCTAAATATGCAGGTAATAATACTTGTGGCTTTCCTAAATAATTGCGAAGATTGAGTTCAATCATCTGAGTCGATTTTTCGCTAACTTGTAACATCAACTTTTCAATCTCTTGTTTTCCCAATTGAAAGTTAAACCAGCCAATTACTGCGACAGAAGCCAATAAAGGTGTAACAATAATCAGGGGCAGGGTATGGCGAATGGATAAAGAACCCAGGGATTTATCAAAAATTTTATACAAAGTAGAGAAGGTTTTGTTAGCCATAATCAGTTTAAATTTATAGTAGGAAAAAGATTAAAAACCTGAATCAATTATTGTCCATAAACCTAAAGAAGAAGTTTAGTTAATTGTCGCCTTTTTACTGCAAAATTTAGAAAATTAATCCCCATTTCCTGAGCAGATCTAATAGTTTCTCTGGGAAAACTAAACCCTTCATTTAATCCCCAAGCCATTGACAAATCTCCCAAAACCAAGATAATATTACCCCAATTAAATAGGCTAATCTCCTGTTCTTTAATTATCGGAAACTGACTAAACAAAAAAGGTTGATTTCGTAGGGGATGTTGGCGCGTAATTGCCCCTGAATCGTTAGCTGTAACTTCGCCTGTTTTTTGGGCAAAATTTCCGACGGCGGCTATAACATCAGCCAACTGTTTATCTAAAATCTTTGTTGTTGTCTCTAGTTCGCTTTCCAACTGTTGTATCAATGGATCAAATTCTCCATCTTCTTTCAGATCATTTAGGGTTTCTTTCAGTTTTTGTTGAATTTTAATTAACTGCACAATTTCGCTTTCCAGAGTTGTTAATTCTATTAAAATTATCCCTCCAGTTTCCCTATATTCTCTGAAACTTTCAGTTTCTGATTCTGTTAATATAGTAAGTTTTTGATAGCTGAGATAGAGTAAATCATAGTTTAAATATTCGTTATTTTCTCCTGTCTGTAATTTAATTTCGCCAATTTCTGACCGACCTCCAAGGGTGGGATAAAGTGCAGGTAAAGATTGAATCAGTCCCGATAAAGAGGATAAAATCATCTGATCAATGGGTGAATCGTTGGCAATTAAACCGACGCTTACCACCCCTTGAGGACGTGCCATTACTTGTTGCCGATAGCGCAAATCAATATGATTTCCGTCTGGAAAAAAAACATTATTTGGGGAGGTAATTTTAACAATTCCTGCTAACAGGATAATCCGGCACAGTTCTACCTCTAGTTGATCGGGTTTGTTAATTTTTTCATCTATTCTAAACATTTCCTCGATCAAATATTTTGATTCTGGTCGATATAGTGTTTCTGGATTAACATATCTGATAGTAATATAAATTAATAGGGGGTTTTCCCCAGCTTCAGAGGCAATATGAAATTCCATCGGTTCGGGAACAATTATCGGATTTCCGATTAAATCAATCGCGATTCCACGGTCAATTTTAATCCAGCGATTATCCCGATATTTAGCGACAATATGATCCGGTGCAGCAATAGCAGAAACCCCTAATCCACAGACAATTCCCGGTTGATTTAGAGATTGATAATGCAGATTTTGGCGATCTCGGTGATAGGCGTGGGCAGATTGCCAACGTTCAGCATTTAAGAGTAGTCCATCCTCGACAGATAGACGTTTTAGTGGCGATGGTTTCGGGGTAATCAAATAGGGAAAACATAACGCTGATTTAGATGGATTACATAGATTACACGGATTAATGACAAATTACGAATTACGAGTTGGAGGGGCTTAAAAGTAATTATTAATTCATAATTCATAATTACTTTTAGCCTGTTTCTATGATTAATTCGTAACTACAAAATGCTGGTTTTTCCTGTTCAATAATAGTGCGCACTAATGCTTCTTCAATCGGGTGATCGGGTTCTGGACGCAGGCGAACTGTAAAATGAAAGGGTCGCACTCCTCCCAAAATTGCATCGTAACCTAAGCGAGTTTTGCCCAAGACAAAGCCGGAATTAAAAAACTCATAAATTCCAATATGTTTTTCATCTTCATTCAGCATAAGATCATCTAAAGGTAAACGAGTTGCTAAGTGAAGATACAGGCGCAAACCCCGACGAGTTCCTCGCCATCTGTAGATTTCAAGAGCATTTTTGATTAAGTTTCTTTGCTGTTCTAAGGTTAAATAAGGTTGATTTCTCCAGCCCACCCAGTGGGCGAGAAACTCTAACATTCCGATCGGGGCTGTTAGGGGATCTAAATAGGCCCAAAGATTAGAAAGAATTTGGACATCGGGTTCTAAAGTTGCCTCAAAAATTTGCAGAAAACGTCCGACAAAATCAATTTCTCGATAAAAATTAGGTAGAAATTGTTGATAACGACTAGCGGGGCGAACATAGAGGTTAAAAGTAGCTGTTTCTATTAATTGTGATGCGGTTCCCAGGGCTGCTCCATAAACAGCTAAACGACTTTGATAATCTAATTTTAGAACTTGACCCACACCCAGGGCTAAGGGATTTTCAAAGAAATCCGCCGGAATTTGGAAGCGGATAGTTGCTTGAATTGTTTCCCTAGGTGTTAGTAAAAATGCGGAATTTTCCTCCTCTACTTCTGTGATGATAGTATACCAATTCTGGGGAAAATCTCCGGTAATTTCTAGGGTTAATTCTAAAGTGTAAGTTCCTAAATTTTCTAAATTGACCACCAATTCACTGACTTCTCCTGGGACAAGTAAAAGACTCGGATTTTCAATATTAATATTTTCCGATGCCTGAATTGGAAGCGTGTTTAAATTTGCTTCCGGCGATCGCATAGGAATTAATTTTAAAGTCAGGAGTTCACGAGTATTGGTCTGGGTCATAAACGAATGGGTCATAAACGAATGGGTAATGGGTAATGGGTAATGGGTAATGGGTAATGGGTAATAGGTAATGGGTAATGGGTAATAGGTAATGGGTAATGGCAAGAGTTTACCTCCCCTGCTCCCCCTGCTCCCCCTGCTCCCCCTGCTCCCCTGCTCCCCCTGCTCCCCCTGCTCCCCCTGCTCCCCCTGCTCCCCTGCTCCCCCTGCTCCCCCTGCTCCCCCTGCTCCCCTGCTCCCCCTGCTCCCCTTACCTCCCCTGCTCCCCCTGCTCCCCCTGCCTCCCCTGGGTCATAAACTTCTACTGAATAAAATTAATTACGTGCTGCGATCGCAGGGTCAAGTCAGCCCAGGAACAGATCAGACCCCACGGGCCAGGGTTAACGGTGGGGGATGGGGGCAGACGAACCCAAGATTGTCCTTGACGCTGGAGTTCAAACAGTTGCAGGGTGCCAATATAACGAATCGCATCAAAGTTCTGAAGGACGGTGATCGCGTCGCTGAGATAGACGGGTTGACCCAGGGGCCAGCCCTTTTGATCGATGCCTCCGGTAATAGGATTAAAAAAGCTGTACAGGGCGACTAGCATTTGTTGGCGCAGGGTTTGCTGGGCAACGGGGTGATTATATTCTGGTTTGAGGGCAACTTCCGCCTGAATTGCCACCCCCGTATAGTCACCGGAGACACATAACACCTGAACTCCTAAAAGTCGGCGTTCGTCCAAATAAGCGATCACCTTTTGCTCTAGGTCATCGGTGAGAGTGAACTGGTCGGGGTGAATGCCCTCGCCGCGGGTGATGTCATCTATGGTCACCTGGGGGACAATTAAAACCCTTACTGTCCCTCCTTTGCCACTGGTGACGGGTAAACAGTGGGCGCGGGCAACGGCCCCGGCTCCGCCCCGAATCGCCAATTCTTCAAAATCTTCAGGGGTGACGGCGCGATCGCGGGTACGAAGCATTTGGGGCACACGGATCGCCGCCTGTTCTAAGGTTTCCGCCTCGGCTCCATTTCTGGCAGGTTGATGGTTAATCACACTAGCCACATAAGGAACGGCCGTTTTCAAAATTTCCAACGTCCCCACCTGAACGTTTCCCCCGGAGCCTCCCCCCGTGCGGTAACGAGACATCTGCAACGCCGCTCCCTTTGGGGGAATGCTGCCATATTGGTTTTGTAAGTCGGAACTCGAAAGTAGCATTTGCCTGGAGGTGTTGGTTTGTGCGTTGGCCCTTAACTCCATTGCTTCCTTGAGTTGGCTGGCTTCCCTGACTAATGGGCCGAATTGGAGGACACCTGTGAGGGAGTCGATAATATAGTGTTGATCGTTGACTCCTGAATCGGCAAAATCCTTCACTTCTTTCCAGCGTTGGGGAATGGCACCTGGGGGGGTAACAATCAGATATTCGTCCTCCCGCCGTTCCAACACGGGTGCTCCTTGAAGTTGAAAAAACTGTCCGGGGTCGCCGTTGCTTTCCCCCAAAACTTCATCTTCAATAATTTCACATTGGGTTGCTTTCACGGTTTCCGCCAATGGCTGTGGCGGTAATCCCAATCATCCGAGGTGAGCGACTGTAGGCGGGTTGTCTGGGATCGGGTTCTGTACAAACACACCGCAACCACCGACCTCGATAGGCGGTGAAGTGCGCCGGAGGAAAGTTAATTGGCAGGTGTAAGGTGACATCAGCACCCTGTAGGGGGTTGCCGCCCTTTTGGGCTAGGTTACTGAAGCTAAAACCTTGGGTTTCATCATCGGATTCTTGTAGGAGGACGGGTTGCCATTCGCTTCCATTCCAGGCTTCCCAGCGACGGGGGGGCTGCTTGGGGTTAATTCCGGTGGGGGTAGCTTCTTGACCTTTGATCCGAATACTGAGAACGTTACCATCGAGGGGTTCATCGGGGTCAAAGACCAGATAGAAGCAATTATCCGGTTGGGGAATATCACTGAATAGGGAAAGCTCTGGGCCTGACCAGTTGCCGGGTTCTTGAGCACTCCAGAAATTGGTAAAGCGATCGCGCAAAACCTGGGGGTTTGGGGGTGCTGTATCCCCGATGAGAAAGTGTTGGATGGTGGGTTGACCAATAATCAGGGGTTGGTCGGTGGTAAATACAATGGCGGACTGGGTGGCTGTGCGTCCTGTGGCGACTTCAGTTCCGGTGGTGATGGTATAAGCGTCTGGCAGATCGCCGACTAAATAAAATGTTATTTCTGTTGTTGCTGGTTTGGGCGGTTGTAAACGAATACCCAGCAATTCTAAGAAGGTAATATAGTTGCGTCGGGGGACTTGATTAAACCGAGCCAACATTTGGTCAGTTAACCAAGCAAATAGTTCAACTAAGGTAATACCAGGATCGCTGGGATTATAGTTTGTCCACTCTGGACAATAGCGGGGAATTCTCAGAATACATTCTTTTACCAGGTCTTCATAGTCCCGATCATCTAAGTTGGGTTTAGGTAGTTTAGGTAAAAAGTCAAAAACCATAAAAATCAGTAATTCGCAATTCGTAATTCGTAATTAGTTTTCAACTTGCAAATAAAAAGGAAAAACAATACTGCGTCCTTCGTAAGTTTTTTGCAGGCGGTAAATAATATTAATATCCACCCTTCCTTGATAGGAGTGAGGGTGGGTGAGAACTTCATCAACAATAATTCGGGGTTCCCAAAGTTCTAATGCTTCTTGGACATAAATTCGCATTAACATCAGGGTTTGTTGGTTAATGGGGGCAAAATTCAACTCTGACAAACGACAGCCAAAATTCGGCCGATAAACCCGTTCTCCCCATTCGGTCAGCAGGATAATATAAATTGATTCTCTGATATTCTGTTCCTCTGCACTCAGGTCGAGGTTGCCCTGAAGGTTGATTTGCACGGGAAACCGTAAACCTTGACCCAAGTAAGGACGGCTTAATTCTCGATTCGCTAAATTAACCATTGCCAACTCCCTCCCCAGATAGATGTTTTTAATTTAGCTGATAGATTTGACCCGGCGTATTCTCCAAAGGTCTAAATTAGGGAATTACGAATTACGAATTACGAATTACGAATTACGAATTACGGATGCGTAATGAGTAATATAAAAACTTTACTCCCCCTGCCTCCCCTGCCTCCCCTGCCTCCCCTGCCTCCCCTACTCCCCCCGCTCCATGAGTTGAGCCATTTCTTGATAACGGGTGCGATCGCTATTTGTATTTTGCTGAATTTGCTGTTGCAAATTAGTTAAGGTTTCTCCGACATTGACAATATTTCCTGTAGTCCCAACTAGGAGTTGTGCTGCTGAAACATTACCCGATACTAACACCTGTCCTGTCCCGGGTTGTAGCTGAATATTTCCCTTCGACTGAATAGTAATACCCCCCTGATCATCTAAGCGGATGGACTGTCCCGCCTTAGTCCTCACCTCAATTGACCCATTACTATCATTGAGGCGAATTTGATGACCCTGACTGGTTTGAATATAAATACCTGCCGCCGTTCCATCTTTATCTTCCTCGACAAATTGTAAAGTATGCTGAGTACGAGTTTTAAATGTTCGTAAGCGGACTTTTCCTTTATCTACCGAGTCTGCAATATTGGCGGGGGGCCGATCTTTGCCATTCCAAACCCCACCAATAATATAGGGGCGGTGAATGTCTCCATGTTCAAAGGCAACCAACACCTCATCATTAATTTCAGGTAAACAGTCGAACCCGCGATCTGGGCCAGCCCCTACCCCCACCACCCTCGCCCAATAACTCGCATGGGCGGTACTATCTTTTTCCGGGGTCAGGGTCGGAAATTTCACCCGCACCCGTCCCCAACCCTTGGGATCTTTGTTATCTGTGACAATACCCACCAGATGGGTCTGTCCGGGTCGGAGGCGAGTAGTTGGGGACAGGGTTTGCAGCAAGTTGTCTCCCCGTAGTCCCCGCACACTAAATTCTGTTGTGTAAATTCCCTGATAATATAGATGGCGACTTTCCGTAACGTAATAACTGCCACTATACCGACCCATTCTATCTAGTTCCACAACTTTCCCCGGTCGGATGCGGGGGTTGCCCAGTCCCCGGGCATCGGCATAGATAAAGTCCCCTTCTAACTCATTAAAAAGTGCCTGTGCCATCACTTCCGCTTCCTTAATCGTAGCAGTGGGTTGATCCACAACTAATAGTTTAGGTTCAGCAGGGTTCAACCCGAACTTTTGGCTATAGTCCCTACCCTTTCCATATTCGGTACGGGTCAGAACGTCAGTAGAGACGTGCCATGGCGTGTCTCTAAATTGATTGGTTTCTTTGGGAATCCGGGCAACGATGGGTTCCTTTCTTTCATAGTCCCAACTCCGTACTTCCACCGCTTTCACTTGTTCGGCACTGGTTAAACGAACACGAAAACTGGTGAAATCTGCCAGCCAAACTAACTTTAAAACTTCGTTACTTTTGGGATTGCGAAAATTAAGTTTACCATCTTGGACAAATAGTTCAAACCCAATGCGGGCGGCTCGTTTCCCGCAAAAATGCCATATTCGTTTGATTTTCTTGAAAAACGTATTCATGTTTTTTCCCACTAGAGTCAATGGCATGGGTTTGAATTCCTACTTCTTCGGCGATTTTTTTGACAATATCGGCATCGGTATAATCTTGAAACGAGCGAATATAAAGTCCTCGATGTAAGCGATGGGAAATATCATAACCTCGAATTACAATCGGAGCTTGAGTTTGTCCTGTGAAATGAGTTTCTATTGCTGTAATTTCTCCTTCAATTAAATAGGTTTGCTGATTATTATTTTGTTCAGAATCAGAATTCGTACTGGGGATAAAACCAATTTTAATAACCTTACCAATTTGGATAATGTCCTGATCATATTTCCAAGTTTTTGTCTCTTGATCCGTGGCGGCGTAGGGATTATTGACAACTACGGTAAACATGGCGGGTAAATGCAAACTTTCTTCTACGGAAATTTGCAGGATATCCCGCCTAAAATTATTCATTAAGTCTGGATCAACTCCATCAACTGTAATAATAGGAGTAGAGACATAATCCGTTGCTTGTGAAGTCATAAAACAACCTATTTGATCAAGGTTAAATACAGGCAAATTACAATAAAAGTGATTAAACAACGAATTTTTGGCGCTCGCTGAAGGCTCTACTTGCCACACCTAAATCTACTTCTTCTAAGGTAATGGTAACCATGGCTCGCACGGGTGTTCCATTGGGTAAAAACATGGTTAATTTATAGTCTAATTGTTTGATCATACAACACATATAATTCTTTTCTCCCCAAATAAAATAAAAAACAGGAGGTCGTCTTGTTTCTAAGGTCTGACTACCCACTTTTTCGGAACCGTATTCTCTATAACCCAAGACATTTTTTCCCCCGACCGATCCTACAAAGGATTTCATTGCTGTTTCCGATGAACTTAATTTAACCAGCCTTTCTTGGTATCCACCAGAAGTTTTTGGCTCTGCAAAAGGATCTTTGAATTTAGAAAAATCCACGGCATCTAACAATGATTGAATTCTATTCAGAACGCTTGTCCCGGTTTCGTAAGTATCAAATAAAATCCCTGACAAAGTAAGTTTATAAGCCTCAATAGAGCCAAAGTTAACTTTGGGTAAGCCCCTTTGTGTTCTCGATCCCTCCATTGTTTTAATCGTCACAGATCGGCTTAAACTCAAATCAGTGGGATTGAACATAAAGTTAATCGGAGAAGCTGCTTCACCCGTTCTCGGTATGAGAGCGGCTTTAACTAATCTTTTATCAGCAGCTTGTTGAGCATCATAAAGATTTTTGGCTAGATTTTTATAATTGGCTTCTTCCTGGGTAAACTGCTGATCTCTTGCTAGATCCTTTGCTGCGGCAGCTTCTAAAATTTGTATATCCGCCGCTTCGAGCATAGCATTTTTCATTGCTGTTTGCAGTGTTGAAGCGACTGCTGATACTGTTGCCGCCACTGGTGATTTTGATGAACTTGATTGAGCCATGTTTTTCTCCTATTCTATGGGATTTAAAATAATCGACGATCATAAGATGAAACCTCGTCGCTCCCTTTCTATTTCAAAACGTTGTCGGACAAGGCCATAAATTTCTCTAGCCAAGACTTCTACTTGATCTGTTTTAGTTTCCGCCTGTTTTGTTTCCTCACGATGTACCTCACTGATCAACGAAACCCGAGACTCTTCCATCCCTATATTTGAGGGAGTGAGAGTCTGAACAGGTTCAGCTTTACGACTAGCAGTTTTTTGTTCCTGTTGTAACCTAGTTTGGATCGTCTTTTCCATAAGTGCTTTTACAGGAGTTGGCTGCTGTTGTAAATCTAAACTGTGAATTCCCGCAACACCCCTAGTAATTCCTGGGGGTAGCAGCATCCCAGTCCGAATATCCGACATCCGATGCGGGCGTTTCTGATGCTTCGCTTGCCTCCCTTCTTTTTCGGAGAAAGCTTGGACAACAGTTGGTTCACTTGGCGTTGAATTGCTTTCACCGAGCAATTCTTCAATACTTGACCAAGAATCAGGAACATCTGAGGTTGAGAAATCGCTTTCTTGCCGTTGAATCATTATACCTTGTGTTGATGATTTATTATTAAAAATAGGTTCGGATTTTGGCTGTATATTAGTCTTTGATAGAGAAGCAAACTGATCAAAATTATCTGAAACATTTTCATGTTCATTTTTTGACAGCATGGGATTAGTTTCAAGGAAGGAATTTTCTGAGATCAATTTGGATGTTTGAACTAAAGGTTGGGAAATACCTAAAGGTTGGCTAGTGGTAATATTTTCTAATACTTGGGGGAGTTGAGGAATGGCACCAGGTTGTTTTAACAATTGTGCAACAGTTTGATTTTCCGTTTGTTTTTGGAGAGGAGAAACCGGATTTTCTGGCGTAATAGTATCAGAAAAATGAATATTTTTTGTGAGATTAATGATTGATGGGGATTCAGTTTGGGGAATATTATCAACGGTGGAATCCGATTGTTTTTGGAGAGGGGAATTATTAGCAATTTCTGGGTTAACAATATCTGTGGGATTAATTGTAGAATCCGGTTGTTTTTGGATAGGTAAATAATTAGGAATTTCTGGGTTAATAATATCCGTAGGATTAATTATTGATGGGGATTCAGTTTGGGAAATGTTATCAACGGTAAAATCCGCTTGTTTTTGGATAGGTGAATAATTAGGAATTTCTGGGTTAACAATATCTGTAGGATTAATTTTAGAATCCGGTTGTTTTTGGAGGGAGGAATAATTAGGAATTTCTGGGTTAATAATATCTGTGGGGTTAATTGTAGAATCCAGTTGTTTTTGGAGAGAGGAATCATTAGCAATTTCTGGGTTAATAATATCTGTGGGGTTAATTGTAGAATCCAGTTGTTTTTGGAGAGAGGAATCATTAGCAATTTCTGGATTAATTGTAGAATCCGATTGTTTTTGGAGGGAGGAATAATTAGGAATTTCTGGGTCAATAATATCCCCAGGATTAATGATTGATGGGGATTCAGTTTGGCGAATATTATCAACGGTGGAATCTGGTTGTTTTTGGAGAGGGGAATTATTAGCAATTTCTGGGTTAACAATATCTGTGGGATTAATTGTAGAATCCGGTTGTTTTTGGATAGGTAAATAATTAGGAATTTCTGGGTTAATAATATCCGTAGGATTAATTATTGATGGGGATTCAGTTTGGCGAATATTATCAACGGTGGAATCTGGTTGTTTTTGGAGAGGGGAATAATTAGGAATTTCTGGGTTAATAATATCCGTGGGATTAATTGTAGAATCCGATTGTTTTTGGAGGGAGGAATAATCGGAAACTTCTGGCGTTACTAGCTCAGGAAAATCACTATCTTTTGAGAGATCGACAGGTTCTTTTTTGACTATTTTTTCTCTGGGAAATTCCGATTTTTTTTGAAATAAATGAGATGTAGAACTTTTGATATTTTGAGTGATAGAGTTTTTTTGTGTTTTTTGATCTATCCGAAAAGGAAAAATAGTTTCTGCTGGTTGTTGTCGGGGTAATTCCGAGTCTGAGGATGGGGTTTCTGTTGGTTGTTGTAGGGGTGATTCTGAGAAGAGTTGAATTGGGATTGAAGGGGGTACAATTTTGTCCGATGGCGGCTCAATAATTGGTAGATTTTCAGTTAATGAATTTTTGGTAAATGGCCGAAATTCATTGGGGTCAGAATCCTGCCAATTTTCATTATCCTGAAAGTTTTGTAATAGGGTTTGATTGGGAGAAATTAATGACCAATTAATTAGGTTAATTGACCGTGAACCCAGAGGTGATATTGATTGCAGGGACAAAAAGTTCTGTCCCAAAGTCGTTGGGGTCAAAAGAGGATTTTTAATTCCTAGAGCTTCTTCTTCTGAGGTGTTTTTGGCACTTTCTTGATTAATATTTTGTTGATTTTTCATCGACTCAGCTATTAATAAAATACCTGTCTAATTACTAGGAAAAAACCCAGAACTACCTCGGCTTAAACCAACACTTGCCCGACCTCCTCCTTGGTTGGTTTTAACTTGTAAACCTTCATAGGCTAAAGTTAATTCTTCAATCGCAACTGAGTTGCCATCGGCTTGAAATCCTGGGGCTTTCCAACTAATCGGAACCGCACCAATTAATGTCCAACACATCATGGTTTCTCCAGCTTGATTGAAGAGCAATATATTAACATTTCGACGGCTTTTTGGTACCTCACTCATAATAGAATTAATCCATTGCCAAAATGTTAAGTCATCAGTCATTCCCCGTTTGAGGGTGACATCGGTAAATTCAGCATGACCTAAAATAATTCTTTGTTGATCGTTAACACCTCCTTCTAAATAGGTTTCTTTTTTAACATTAACTCCTAAACCAGAACAATCGGTAAAGGAGGCCTTAACTTCACTTTCCATTTCCACATAGAAGCGATTAACGGTAATATAATTTTTTTGCATGATTTTTGTATTCAACCTCTATAATTCATACTACGTTCTTTTTGCCAACGTAAATCTTCTAACATCAGTTGATAAATTCGGTCAGCTAACAACCGCATTTTCAAAGGGTCGTTTCTGATTTCTTCGGCAATATTACAGAGGTGATCAAAATTAGTTTCAGAGTCACTATCAGGCTGGTTACTCTGAATTTTAGCTGAGGCACCGTAACCCGCAGGAGCATTTAATTCGCTGATGGGTTTCCAATTCGGCGGAGTGTCTTGATTGAATGTCATAATAAGCGAACCTCTGCCAATTATGCCTAGTATAAAAAATCGGGGGTCGGTAGGTATTAACCAAAGGTCGAATCTTGGTCACGGATTAAATGGATTTCACGAATTTCACGGATTAAGAATAGGTATAATACCGGTTTTACTTAGTAATTCTTGGCTTTCTTGGGTGTTCAAAATTTCGGCAAACCGATCACCGATGGCTTCTCGACGGTTATCGCGCCTGAAAATAACCGCCAGGGGATAGGCTAGGGGATAATTACCTGTCTGAAAGGCTTGGTAATCTGGGTAATAACTGCCTTTTTGACTGCACAAGTCGGTGGTTGGATCTATCGGTTGGCGATTTTCTTGGATCAGGGGTTGAATGAACTTGTTATGGCGATCGCCTACTGCTAAAGGATACACTGAACACTGGCCAAATACTTGAGAGATCGCCCCAAACCCGATTGCCCCTATTTGTTCGTTTTCAAACTCTTGCAAAACAGTCCGCAACGCTGAAATAGTTGATAATTGTATGATTTGCGGCAGATTTCCCTCGGAATTTCCGGATCGAGATGTGCGATCGCCCCTTTCTACCATTTTTCTAAATTGTGCAATTAATTCGGCTTCTTGAAGGACGCGATCCTCAAAAAGACGGATCGCTTCTTGACTGGGGGGAATATACAGCCGCACGGGTAAGTCTGGCCCCCCTAACTGTTGCCAGTTGGTAATCCTTCCGGTGTAGAGTTGTTGCAATTGTTGAATGCTAATTTGGCCGTTAAGATATTTCGGGAGAGACAAATCCCGTTGTTCATAACTAAAGGGAACGTAAACGGCCAAACCGTCATAGGCAAAGGTTCGCGCCTTGAGATCGTTGCTAAGATTGGTTGTCAGACTACTAATGGCAAAATCAACATTTCCTAATTTAACTTCCTTGATCGCTTTTTCCCCTGTGGGTTGGGGTAGATATTTTAACTGAAGTTGAGGCCGTCGTTCGGCAAATTCGGCTTCTAAGGTTTGATCTTTTTGAATTAGGTTAGGTTGTCGCCAGACATAATTCCAAATCCCATTCTCTTCGCCACTATAAGTAAATTTCCCCGTCGGAACTCCAGCCACATCACTAATACAGCAAGTCGGAATATTACTCTTAGCCATTGCTACGGGTCGCCGCCACAGCCACCAGGCTAACCCACTCACCAACAAACCGACAAGGAAAAATAGCAACAGCCACCACCACCAATTTTTCCGGCGTTTACGGGCTTCTGACCCTGGTAAAGACGTGTCATGGAGTGTCTCTACTATGAGGTTTTCTTCGGGTAAGTTTAACAGCGCACGACGGGCTTCTGTGGCACTATTAAAGGGGGTATCGAGTTCTAATAAACGCAATAAAAACAATTTCAGGGCTATATCCGTTTTACCCCAATCTTGACTTAATTTAGGGTCGAAGAAGCGATCATTTTGATCCCGTTCACCCCCTGCTAATAGGTAAAAACAGACATAACCTAATGCTTTTAAATCCTGGGGGACGGTGGGAATTAGACGCACGGATGGGGGGGGATCAAATAACCTTTCCCAAAGGGCTAAATCTCCTAAATAAACGCGAAATTGAGGATCATGGAAATAAAGTTGTTCTTGAGGTGAAATAAACAGACTATCAAGACTCAGATTGCCATGAACAAGACGGGCTTGAATTTGGCCGTTTGGTAAGCGGAATTTTTGACCGTGAAGGTATTCTAAACTTTGCAGCACTTGGTTGAGAAAGTAACGCATTGGGCGAGAAGACATTGCCCCTTTGCGAGTTAAATAGGTGCGGGCGGTGATGCCATCATTAATAGTAGTAATTAGATAGCATCTTTCCCGATCATTACGATCGCTAATCGCTTCTATAACTTCTGAGATCCGTCCGGTTTGGATTCTACCATCAGCGTGTGTTATACCACTAATATTTTCAAAGGCAATTTGGGTTTGAATTGCTTCTTTTTCGTTAAAATAACGTTTAGGAAGTAAATATTCTTGAATCATAACGGGTTGTTCTTCTAATAACTGAATCCCGGTATAAATTCGCTTCTGACCTCGACTATTTATAAAGCGTTCAATTCGATAACGTCCCCGTTTCCCTTGAATTTCTCCTAGGGAGGGTAAGGGGGTGGGAAATCCACATTTGGGGCAGGATTTTAGTTCAGGATTATCTGCGATCGCTGTGCGAGGTTCTTGACAGTTTAAAGGGTTTTTAAATGGACAGCGATATTTTTCATAAAGCGATAAACTACCCGGTGGAAATTCTTCCTCTATTTCAAGGGATGGGGGAATTTCTTCGGCGGCGGTTTCTTCTTCGGTTTCCGGTCTAAATAAGTCCCTAACATCTTCTTGAATTAAGGGCAAAAACCAGCGTAGGGAAGGAGGTATTAGATAATAAAGTCCGTAGCGCAATCCGTAGGTTAAATAGCTCAATCTACCGGTGATTGTCCACATTCCTTGTCTTTTGAATTCTTCGACGCTACGCCGGGGAACTTTGGGTTTGAATTTGGGTAATGTCACGATTTATTATGGGTAATGGGGATCACGGATTTAAGCGGATTACGCAGATTAACACAGATTAAAATCTGAACACGGATTTAATAGGATTACGCTGATTAACACAGATTAAAATCTGAACACGGATTTAATAGGATTACGCTGATTAACACAGATTAAAATCTGAACACGGATTTAATAGGATTACGCTGATTAACACAGATTAAAATCCGTGAAATCCGTGAAATCCTCTTAAATCCGTGATCCTATTTTACTCCGGTTTCTAAGGAGGATGATTCAGCGAGGGCGATCGCATCATCTGGGGATAATTTGTTATTAATAATAGCCATAATTCCTGGCAAATATTTATCCATTGTCAAAACATTAATATAAACTAAATTATTCACAAGTCCGGTGGTAAAACGCTCGTGTTCCACATCAATACTGGTTTTATAGCGAATTTCACCATCAATATAATTTAGTTCAAAATTCCCTATGGTTGTGCCATAATTAACTTTAGTTAAGAATTGTGCCATAGCCGATAATTTTTCAGGTGGTGTATTAACTGGACACAGGGAGTAAAATACAAATTGTCGATTTTCTTCTATGGCTACAGCGAAACAAGTCCAACGTCCATGATCTCCTTCAAACACCATTTGTAAAATAGATTCTTCCGATATTTCCACAAATTCCCAATCATCTTCGCTAAAAAATTCTCGCATAACTTCGGAAATTGAGCGAGATTGATCAATTTCCCTATCTTCATCGGGATCAATAGTTTTGAGAAATTTAATAAAATTATTTGTATCTAGGGAAATCTGACCATTTGAGTGTTCATTCTCCATTTCATTAGTTTCGATTTTATTAAAGGTTTCTTTGAGAAAATTAGATAGGGATTGTAAGATTTCTGAAGCCCCATTTAGGGTGTTAAAGGCTGCACTTAATTTGAGATAATCCCAAACCGTTCTATATTGAATAATAGCGGTTTCTTGCTGTTGTTCTACGATTAAACAATACCAATTTTCTGTATAATTTAACTCTTGATCAGAATCGGTATTAGCAGGAGCCGCGTTGAGATAATCAATAATAGCATCGTTAGTCTGACATTCTGAAAATTGGGGTAATAAATCGGGACGTAATTCTATAACGAAATCCAGATTTAAACCCGGTTTGAGTTGTCCTTCTTTGATAGGAATTAAGGCATCTTTTTTTAGGTTAAATAATTGATTTTTGAGAATATTTTGATATTGTTCATAACTGATATGAAGTTTTAAACAGCAGCGATCATAGTGATTGTTGTGTTTTTTGTTAAGGGCGATCGCTATGCCTTTAAAAACTAATAAATTATCAGAATCCTCCCGAAATATTAACTCTCGATCAATCGGTGAAAATTCTAATGCTGTTTCTGTGTTATTGTTTAACATCATTTAAACTAATTTTATTACAATAATTTTTATTTAAGCAATTGATTATTTATCCTTCCATTAGTATTACATAATTTTTGTACATATCCTATTCTACTTTAGTCTAAATTAACCTAGATAAGTCCGGTTTTGGAAAGTCGGAAAAGTCTATTTTTTCTTCGGATCAGCCCGAACAGAAATTTCAACGGTTGTAGGATCAACTCGCTTCACTTTAGTATTAACATCCAGTGGGATTTTTCCTGGCTTATTGCCTTGCTCAGATTGAGATTTAGCAGCTTCTTTTTCGTCTGCCAATTCTTCCTCAGCTTGATTAGATTTGGCATCATCTTCTGCTTCTTTTTTGTTCTTTTCAGGATTAGTTTTTGGCTGTTCTTCTTGGGCTTTTGGAGTTTTTTCTGGTTGATCTTCTTTGGTTTTGCTGTCTTTTTTAGACTTAGATGATTGACTTAACAACCCTCCCAATAAACTACCGCTTCTGGGTTTAGTTTCAGGTTCTTTAGGTGTGAGATTATCTAAATTTTTAGCGATCGCTGCGTTATTTTCATCCGTCGGTTCTTGCGGACGGCCTTTGACCTGAATATCGTAGCTGATGCTATTACCAATAGTGGCAGAAACCCACAACTTTCAGCAAATCTAAATCAAAATCAACACAGAGTTTATCCAGTTTCTTCTGAACAATATCAGGGTCAGGATATTGATTAACAATTTGTTGAATTAAAGTGACCATATCATCAACAATATCATCAGGTAAGGCTAAATTATTAGCAACGGATGAACCTTTTTTCTTACGTTTATCTTTTTGCTGATCTTGCTCTTGCTCTTGCTCTTGCTGTTTTGTAATCATCACTCGCATTGTCAGTTTATTACCCTGAATACTTTGAGTGATATTTGCCTGTTCTTTTTGTTTACCACCGCCACCACCTCTAAAGCCTGTGCCAAGACCTGATACTAACATACTGCCTCCCATCAGAAGTCCCGCACCTACAAGTACCTTCGTTTGACCGCTTTTATCAGATTTTTTGGGAGTTTCATTAGTATCTAAATTCTCTGAACTGTCTTCTGCTTCTCTCTGAACGAAGTAAGGCATCTGTTCACTGACTCGCTGCACCGTGCGAGACAACAGGGGAGATTCGCCGGACTGTTGGACAACGTGGGTAAGTTCGTGGGCGAGGAGCCTTTTACCACTGGGACTTTCGGGTTCATAATTACCTTGGCGGAAGAAAACATCAGATCCGGTGGTAAAGGCGCGGGCGTCGAGGGAGCGACTGAGGCGATCGCCCTCCGTATCATCATGCACCCGTACCTGAGCAAAGTCAAAACCAAAGGCATTTTCCATCGGTTCCCGCACGGTGGTAGGTAGGGGTTGACCTTGACCGAGGGAACGCTGAATGGCGGTTTCTACCCCGGAATGGGCATCAAGCAGTTGATCAGTTTCCAGCAGCTTGACGCTGGGCTTTTGTTGATTGAGCATCATCGGGAATAACCCCAGTAATCACATATTTACTACCATCGGGTTTAAGGGTATTTAGACTTAAGGTTTTGAGTTTATATTGAGATTTCAGAGCCGGAAGTTGACTTTTAACTGCTTTTGCTTTGGGTTTTTTCTGAATAATTGATTTGAGTTTCTGAGCAACTTTAGGCAAAATCTTATTTTTAGCCATTAATTTTGCCGTTAATGTCAAACTAGCTTTATTCTTATTTCCTGTAATTTTCTGTTTGACCACCAGTTGATTTTTCTTATCTTTCCAAGGAGATTCAGCCGACCGTTGCACTTTAGTCGCTTCCACTTGACCGACAATTTGATATTTATTTTTACCTTTTTTAGTCAACTTCAACTGTTTGAGTTTATGTTTAGATTGAATTCCTGATAATTTTTGACCCACGGCGTCAGGATCTCGAAGATTTCTCGCCAGATTTTGAGTTTGATTACCCGCTCCTTTAATTTGTTTCTGAGCATCATTCTGAGGTTGTTTTTTATCTTTATTTTTCTTGTCTTTACCTTTAGCCGTTGTACCTGTACCTTTACCTTTGCGGGCTGTTTTTCCTTTCTTGCTTTTCCCGCCACCAAAGAAAGCCGCTGCTCCTCCAAATATTCCCCCGATGGTTTTATCCACAGGTGCTTTTAATGTCGTCACAATTTTCTTAATTTTACTAGGAATTCCCCCAACACCAATTAGGGACGCTAAGAATCCTAATAAAACAGGAATCATTTTAGCCAAAGCCTGTTCAATCATCATCGCCATCACCGCCGGAGCCCCGTCACAAATGGCTTTTAAAGTATCTAAAATTGCTTGCACAAAGAGTTTTATATCTTCCCGTTTTTCCACAAAAAAGCAAATCACATCAAAAATCACTTTAGCAATTCTAGCAATTCCTGACGCGGGATTCATCATCCCAATCAGCCAACTAATCCCCCCCTTGACAATTTCCACAATTGCCATTTCCATCAAACCTTTAAGAAAGATTTTTTTCATGTCATCCAAGGAGGATTTGATGAACTCCCAAACCCCTGATATACCATCTTTAATTAAGGTACTAAAGAAGGTAAAAATAAATTTTACGCCCGGTTGCAGACCGGAAATAAAGTCAAGGGCATCTTCTCCTAAAGACCCGATTAAATCCTTAGCAAATCCCAGAACACCGCTAATGCCACCAGTAACGCTTCCTAAGATGTTTCTGTACAGAATCTGGGAAAGTTTCTACGGCTTCCACCCCTTCGTTGATTAAGGTCATAATCACATCGGGGCCAGCTTCTACGACCAATTTAACTAAGTCCCAAAGATAGTTGAGACTATCCAGGCCTTGTTTGAGAACAACATCGAGAATAAACTGAATTAATTTCGTGGCTGGCCCACCTAAAATACCCTCAACAATGCCAAAAACGTATTCTTTTGTTAAACCTAAAACCTGTAAAATAATATCTAAGAATCCTTTTAAATCAAATTTTTCAGGAAGTTTTAAGTCCCCTAAATTTCCAAATAACCAAGTAATTAACCCATTGAGTAAATGTTTAGCAATATTATTGGCAAAATTCTTAATCCCATCTCCAATCCCTTGAAAGAGATTCTTCATAAATTGCACCGGATCATCGATCAGGGAATCAATTACATCTTCGGCTATATCTCCAATAAAAACACTTAACATTTTCTTAATCGGCCAGAGGAGAATTTTAATAATATTCTTAGCTAAATCCGCAATAAATTTTAAAGCCTTACTAATTAAGCTGGCATTTTCGGCTTTTAACTGTTCAATGCGTTTATCAAGTTCTTTTAAACTAGATTGATATTTTTTAGTTAAATCTTCTAGGAGTTGATTTTGTTTATCGCTAATACTCTGTTCTAATTGATCAAATTTAGTTTGGACATCCGCCGCCGATTGCGCCCCAATTTCTTGCAGGTCTTTTGGTAAAGATTTAACATAGGCATTAACTTTTTCTCGCCCTTGGTTAACTTCTGTTTGGGCTGCGGTTAATCCTTTTTCAACAATCCCACCAATATTAGAAATACTTTTTTTAACTTCTTCAATATATAGTTTTTTGCCCTCTTCATAAAAAACATTGACTTCATCGGGTAAGCCCGCAAACTTATCTCTAATCCAGGTAATAAAATCAAAAATGCGAAGTTCTCCAACTTTCACCATTCTGATCCCAAACCAGTAAGGCTTAGGTAATTTAATCGGAAATACTAAGGTATAGCGTTTATCTTTATACTCAGCCATTCTCCTTTTAACATGACCTTCAAAAGCATTTTTAGCCGCACTAATCCCGCGATTAAACTCAGTATTAACATCACTATCCATTTTTCCCAAAATACCCTTAACACTCCCCTGAGTTTTGTCAAAAATACTTTGGATATTGGTATTAATTTCAGTCCGTTTAATTTCGTCCTGAGTCTTGGTTGCCTCTTGGGAATCCCCGGTCTGCTCCATCGACTCTGTACGAGTTGCATACATATCCTGATTGGACTGTTTCGCCGATGCCTGGGCGTCAGTTTTGGCTGTGGTCAGGGTTTCCTGTTCCCCTTGACGGAATTTTTGGGGGCCTTCTGTAGTGCCATGGGTCTTGGCTTCTTTTAAGGCATCTAAGGCCTGTCCCCCGCCCTCTTCCTTCCAGGTTTCTAAACGATCTACATTCAGGGGAACTTCTGAATCCGGTTGGGCAACGGACTGGGGTTTAACTTCTTCTTTGCGTTGAATCAGGAATTCTGGAAGCAGTTGAATGGTTTCCGAGAGGGAGAGTTGAATTGATGATTCCTCCGGTTCTAATTGTAGAGATTGGGGTTCGGGCGTCGCCATCACTTGTTCGGCCATTTGATCGGCTTGAACTTCATTAGGATCACTGCTAGAGCCGACTATTGACTTCGCCTGAATCTCACCAAACGTACTCTCTAAATTCTCGGTTGTTTTTGCTAAAGGGGCTTCGATTTCCTGTTCGGTTTTTTCCTTGGGAACCGCTTTCTCCGCTTCAATTTCTGGTGGTACAGCCCCGACAACTTCCTGAGTCGGTTTCAGTTCTTCAACATTTTTAGGTTGTTCGGCAGCGGGTTCAGGGGGGGCTTTGCTTTCCTCTGGTAAACCCCCTCCTGAATCTTTTTTAGCTCCCTTAACTTCGGTATTTAAAGCATTTTTAATATCATCGGTTTTGCCGCTACTAGCAAAATTATCGGCTTGATCCGCGTTTTTGGGTTTAACTAACTGTAATTTTTCTAATAAACTATCTTCAAAAATCTTGCGGTCAAAGGGTTTCGGTTTTTTAGCATTCAGATCGTCCATTTTTGTCGCTTGGGCTTCCCGCATTTGTTGGTCGGGATCTTTGGCGGCGGTTTGGGCTTCCTCGGCGGCGGATTTGGGTGACTGGTGACTGGACTGCTGATCGGCTTGTTGTTTGGACTGTTTAATCACCCCCTGAAAAGCGGGGTCTGCTTCTGGGGTCACGGGTGCTTGATCACCTCTGACTTCGGGGACGGCGATCGGTGAATTGTCGGCGGTTTTCGCCTCCCCTTCCGGGATGGGTGGGATGGCTTGGGGCTGATCCGTTTGCTCTGGCTGAGAATTTCCCCCAGCCCCGGGTTTCGACTTTAAGCGGAAGCGGCACACTCTCTTTCGGGGGAGTTTGACCGCTTGCATCTTGTTTGCCTTTTTCGTCGGCTTTATCTTTAACTTTTGTCTCAGCTTCTTGACCTTCTTGTTTAGCCTGAGATTCTATTTTTTCTCCGGTTTCTTTCTCTAATTTTCCTAAATTCTCCCCACTTTCACCGGATTTAACTTTATCTTTAACGGTATCTGTATCTTCCTTAACTTTAGCGGTTTGAGTTTCAACTTTTTTCAAGGATTCTGCCGCTAAATATTTTTTCATTTCAGCGCCTTTATCCTCTTTATCTTGCCCCTCTTTATCTAATTCTTTCTTAGCTTCTTCTTTTTCTTTTTCAACGTTCTTTTTCCGTTCCTCTGATTTGGCTTCGGCTGTTTCTTTTGTATCTCCTTTCGTAACTGAGGATTCCTCTGTTTTGGTTTCGGTTTTGGCTTCAGTTTTTGTATCGGCTGTTCCCTCTTTTTTTGCTTCTGCTTTAGGGGTAGTTGATTCCGACTTATTTTTATCTGCTTTTTGTAGAGATTTTTCAGGTAAGGTTTTTAAGCCGGAGATATTCAAGGGCGGATTTTTTTTAACTCTATTTTTAACTGGAGAAGGTTGGATTTGACGCTGAATTTGGGATTTTTTTTGAATTTTCCGACTCAGGGATTTGGGTTTAATTTTAGGGCCCGTTTGTTGAATTGTGTGGGTGAGTTCATGGGCGAGAAGTTTCTTCCCTTCGTCGGTATGGGGTGAATATTTACCCGAATTAAAATAGACATCTTGCTCATGGGTAAACGCTTGAGCACCGAGATCTTTACTGAGTTGAACTGCATCGGAACCCGTATGAACTTTGATCCCACTAAAGTCATTCCCAAACCTTTCTTCCATGAAACCACGGGTTTCATCGGGTAGGGGGTTCCCACCTCCTTTGCTACTTTTAACACGAGTTTCAATATCCTCGCTGGCCGCAAATCCGCCGTTTCCTTGGCGGGAGATCAAGGTGGACTGTTTTAGGGTTTGGCTAATCCCTGATGGAATATGGTTATCTATGGCTTTGAGGTGAACGACCCCTTCTATTTCCTTTTGTTGAAGAATTCCGCTTAACCGTTTCAGGTGAAGGGTTGCTTCTTGTTCATATCGCTGAATCGTTTGAGCTAGGGGTTTGAGGTGAACGGTTCCATCTTCTTCGGTGACGCTTTGGATGCTTTCTGTTAAGGGTTTGAGGTGAATAGTTCCCTCTTCCTCCGGTGGAGCTTGGGTTGTGTCCGTTGTCGGTTTCAGGTGAACGGTTCCCTCCTCCCCCCGCTCCCCCTGCTCCTCCACTCCCCCTGCTCCCCTACTCCCCTGCTCCCCCCGCTCCCCCTGCTCCTCCACTCCCCCTGCTCCCCTACTCCCCTGCTCCTCCTGCTTCTGCACCGGAAACCGTCATCGCTACGACTTTATCCGCCATCGCATCGGCTTCTTTTTCGTATTTATCCCCCGGAGCACCGACGACTAATTTAGTTTGGGGAGTGGCGGGAATATATTCACTAATTGAAATTTGACCAAAATTATAGCCGGAATTAAGATTCTGATTCCGTTGTATTTCAGGTGGAGGGGGAGCCGCCGCCCCGGCTAATTTTTGTTCACTGGTACTGTCATCTTCTTTTAAAGCCAGTTGTTCATCCGCAAAGGGTCGCACACTGGTTAATCCAATTGTTGGTGACAGTTGGGGAATAGGAGTCGGCGTACTTTTTTTTACGGGTGTAACAACAGCTTTGGTATTCATGGTTGTTCCTCTTCTTTTTGTTCTGTATTCAGATTGTTTTCTGTTTCCTGATTTATGTTCTCCTCTTCAGTTTCTAAACTAGCCGAGTTGTTAGCATTTTCTGTGGATAGGGGTTGTTCTTCTGGTATTTTTGATGGGCGCTCGGCAAACAGCTTTTGTTCAACTTCTTTACTGGCTTTACCCACTAATTCTTTGGATGTTATTAGACCAGCTTGCACATTTTGTTCGGCTCGCCGTAACCGTTGTAACCAATTGGAGTCTTTGACTTCGAGTACGTTTTTTGTTGTATCTTTCCCAATTAGATGTTTTTCGGTTTTGGTGCCGGTTTTAGTATAGTCAACAACTCGGCCTCCAAATTCGCCACCGATTCTTCCGCCTTTACTGGTACCTGTAGAAGAAAACTCAGCAGGAGCCCCCCTCTGATCATGATACATACCAAAAACATCTGTGTGAGCCATTCTTGATGTTTCTGCCCCTATGAGTACGCTACCAGGTAGTGTTAAGCTTGGGGGTCTATAGTAGATATAAATATGGCCATGTCTGCCATCGGGTAGAATGGCATCACCTGCTAGATCTTCATTCCCCAATCCGCCCAGTGGTATATCCATACCATAGTGTTTGATAGTGCTTTTCAAGCCTGTCTTACCCTTGATATCAAATGTATTACTTTTTTCCTCTTCTAATGAACTTTCAGTTACTTTGACATTATGACTAGAAGCGATTCTAGTATCTACTTTAGCTTTATAATGGTCGCTCTTGTTATTTGGATTTTTTATCTTATCGTATGATTGAGGTTTTCTAGTTAGGTCTGATTCAGGTGAAGCCCCAAAAAGCCATTGAATAAACTCATTTTCGTTTTCATTTTGTTTAATGGGTGGTAAGTTAATCATGACACGCCCTCCGTGAGAGAGAGCAACTGCAACTGATTCATCCCAATCCTTAAAAATGTTTTGTTTTTGATCATCTCTATATTTCAAACCATCATGAAGAATGATAAAAATTCGTCGCAGAATACTATTAGCTGACTCGGTTTGCTCTTTGTATTTTTCTAAACTTTTATCTTCACTGTTTGTCTTATTTTCAAGTGTTTGCTCCCACATTTTCGTATCTTTTTCATAAATATTCTTTTTGTGTTCTTGACTACCTTTCTTCAACTGGTTGGCTTCATAACGTAAATACCCTGGAGTTTGGCGGAATTTTTCATTCTTAATACCCAGATCTCTTTGATATGTAGCAATTTGAAGACGCTTAATAGGACTCAACACGGCCTCACCACGGACATCAGGTACAATTTCACCAAGCCCTCGCCGAAAATCATGTTCTTCGACTCTCTCCCAATCACCAAAGACTTTTTTGTCTACGGCTATCTCTGCTACTTCTTCCTGGGTGAGCATACCATTTTGAGATAAAAAGGTTTTCCCATTTGGTATTGCGCTTAATTCTTCTATAGCCTTAACTGCTTCATCTGTCAAAAAATCTTTCCCTAAATCTATTTGTTTAGCCAAGGTCATTTCCTCAGTTTTAGTATCACCATGCTTATCTTTAAAGTTACGTTTCTCAACCTTTAGTAAGTCTTTGACAATTTCTGTGGAGCGTTTTTTTGTCCCATCTTTTTTATCATTTTCAGTTTTTACATCACTCTCTTTGACCCGTTTTTCCTGGGGAATATAAGTCCCATATAGTTGCAATCGGGTTGCTCGAATATATTGAGGAGGATTGCTTCCTTTAATTCGATACCACTTATTATTGCCCGTAGCTTCTATTTTATGTTCTTTTGGATCATCACTAATTTCAATTTCTTGACCGGATTTATATTTTATCCCCTCATTTTTAAGACTTTCATCTCTAGCATGAGCGTTGTCTTTGACAATATATTTCTTCATTTGCAGCATAACTGAATTAGCACCTGTAGAATGTGTTACAGATTCCCTTTTAGCTTGAACCGGACTCGCCCCCTGCTGCACAACATGAGTTAATTCATGGGCAATTAATTCCTGTCCACTGCGACTTCCTGGATTATATTCTCCCTGTTTAAAAAACAAATTCGGCCCCGTTGCAAAAGCACGAGAACTCAGGGAACGATTTAATTTATCTGATTGACTATCAGTATGTACTTTTACCCCACTAAAATCAGCCCCCATTGCTTTTCCCATCTTGCTTTGCAGTCCGGCATCTAGGGGACTTCCACCACTTTTAGCACTTTGAATTGTTGTTTCTATATCTGTTGAAACTGCACCCCCACCGAGGGCTTTATTTTGGGGTTTAGCTTGAAGTTCTTCCTCTTCTTCCCCTTCTCTTTGAATGGCAGAAATATCAGATTTAGCTTGAAGTTCTTCCTCTTCTTCTCCTTCTCTTTGAATCGCAGAACTATCAGATTTAGCCTGAAGTTCTTCCTCTTCTTCCCCTTCTCTTTGAATCGCAGAACTATCAGATTTAGCTTGAAGTTCTTCCTCTTCTTCCCCCTCTCTTTGAATGGCAGAACTATCAGATTTAGCCTGAAGTTCTTCCTCTTTTTCCCCTTCTCTTTGAATGGCAGAACTATCAGCTTTAGCTTGAACTTCTTCCTCTTCTTCCCCTTCTCTTTGAATAGCAGAACTATCAGCTTTAGCTTGAACTTCTTCCTCTTCTTCCCCTTCTCTTTGAATAGCAGAACTATCAGCTTTAGCTTGAACTTCTTCCTCTTCTTCTCCCTCTCGTTGAAGGTCAGAAATATCAGCTTTAGCTTGAATTTCTTCCTCTTCCTGACGTTGTACTCCTTTAGAAGATGTGGCTTTTTCTGTAGTAGGAGTATTAATTTGTTTGACCACTTTTTCCGCTACATGATCCGCTTCCTGTTCATATTTGTCCCCAGCTTGGCCAACGGTTAATTTTTTTTGTAGGGATAAATTAAATTTAGGTTGTACTCTGGCTGCTGACCCCTCTGTCTTTCCTGAAATCGGGATTTCAGCAAAATTAAAGCCCTGTTTTTTCTGTATTTGCTGATGGTTTATTTCTTCGGTTTGGGGTCTCTGTGGGGCTGCGAGGGTGTTGTCCATTGGGCGAATATCTGTCAGGGATTTCGCTTGAATGGCTGTTTGATTGGCGGGTTCTTCTTGATGGCGATTCTGTTTTTTTAGTTGTATTTTCATTATCAGACCCCATTACTTGCAGCTTAATATATTGACCAAGGCAGGTTGCATATTTATTAATTCTATCAAATAAGTTGATAACTAAATCTATACCTAAGTCTAATTTTAGTTTTACAAGCAGAAAAAATTTAGGGGAGTTGATGCGATCGCGACTATCATTTTTAACTAAGTAGGTATGCAGGAATAAACCTTACCACCTACTTACCTAATAGGACTGGGAATCAACTAAATAGGCGATTTCCTGAACCCAACGTTGTCGTTCTCGGTGGTCTAAATTCAGAATCTCCTCCCGTGACCAATGAAAGTGGAATGCAATAAAGGCTACCTCCCGATATAACTCCTCTTGGGGGTAGCCTACAACTCCCCCGTGGTAGAAATTGCCGATTCTGGGGGGTTAATGGCGTTGTAAATTTCCTGTAAATATTCCCAATCCTTGAGAAACAGTCCTTCTAAATCTTCTGGGGTGACGGGGGATAATTCCCCTAACTGGACAATCACCCGTGAAAGCAGGATCAGAGTCCCATAGGCCGGATTTTCCCAGCTACGGGCGTCGGTTTGGTACAATTCATCTTTGCCTGTAGCTAGACGCATTTCCCCGTCCTGATGTCGTTGGTCTTGGTTGTCCAGTAACCCGACGGGTAGGGAAAAACTAAAGGTGATCGGAGAATTATTTTCCATCAAACATAGTTATAGCAAGAGGGAATAGGCAATAGGGAATAGGTAATAGGTAAATACTTATTATGAGCAGCTTTTAGCTTTTAAGAATGTCCTAATAGATGTGGCAACTGCTATAATTTTGTATTATTCAGGTTGATCATAAACTGAGGATGGATTGGGAGGGTTGGGTTGATCTTCCTCTAATTCGTTAATGTGGCGATAAAACTTTTGTAAATAGCTTAAATCGGAGGCAAATAGATTTTCAATTACCATGGGTGAAATTTCTTCCAAAGTGCCTAGCTGGGTAATAACACGAGAGAGAATAATTACAGTAGCATAGGCTGGATTTGATTTAACTCTGGGGTCGCGCATGGGCACAATTTCATCAATAGCCCGGGATAATCGCATTACACCTTGACGGTGACAATCCCCCTGTTCATCTAGGTATCCTTTGGGTAGGGTAAACTCAAATTCAGTTTGGATCATGACAAGGATTTGGGAAGGAGAGGAACTCGCTTAAAGCTTTCTACCGCTAATTCTAGTTGCTCAAAAGCGAGATCTGAACCAGAAACAACACTATCAGCAACGGTGTAGGAAACAGGCCAAGCACCTTTAAAATTAAACCGAGCGCCTTCGTCACTACTTTGGCGATAGATAACTAAAGAACCATCATAGCTTTGAGTTGCCCATTGACCGGCTTGCACATTTTCAATCCACTTCCATAAGGTAGTTGATGCACTTAGACCCCGACGCAAATTAATATTATTAACCTTTTCATTTCCCGGCATTTTTGTTCTTAGGACTCGTCCCCGTTTGGCTTTCCCCCAAGGTTGAGGAAAAACTTCAGCTAATTCTATTAAACTTTGGGTATATTTAAACCCTTTGCATTCCATAAAATAAGCATCAACAGGCTCGCTGCTGCCATTCAGTTTTAACTCAACATAAAACCGAGCAACGGTCAGAATTTCTGATAAATTTTGTTTTAATTGGTCTTGATTAATTTGCATATCAAGTTAGGTTTATGCTGGGTGAATAGTTGTCTGTTGACGGTTAACTATCAATGATTCAGCTTATTAGGGTCAATCAAAAGCATTACTGCATAGTAATTATTTTTCCCCATTACCCATTACCCATTACCCATTACCCATTACCCATTACCCATTACCCATTACCCATTACCCATTAACCGCCAACAGCCCATCTGCCAAGCCTCAACACCTGGTTAGAGTTTAGTTGCTCCGACCGGAAACCCGCATCATCCCGGCATGGGCAACCTCAATGGTTTCTTTAAAAATATCAGCACTGTCAGCTTTTACCTGAGTGGTTTTGTATTTAGCGGGAATAGCATCTTTAATATTCCATCGAGCACCTTCGGAACCATTTTGTTTGTAGAAAACTAGGGAAGCTTCATAACGCCGAGCCATGGTTTGCCGACCGCCCCCTCCCATGGCCTGTGGGTGTGAATCCACATACCATTGCAAGAGGATATCATTATCAACGGCGGTGACAAACTCCAGGGTAATGTTTTGATAACTGACGGTGGCGGGAGTGGTTTGTGTATCCGTAGCCATGCCCTTGCGGGTTCCGATGGGCTTACCCTCAGAAGCCGGATCTATAGTAATTGAAAGTCCACTGGCTTTGGAAATCAGTAACCTTGTATTATTATTAATTTCTAAGTAAAAGCGAGAAACCGTCAGGTATTCCATTAGGTTTCTCTGAGTTGCTGCTGTCATTTTAAATATTCCTCCTGATCAATAATTAGATTGATTTTGTTTTGAATTACTGTCGCCCATCTAGCCCGATTTGTCGGGGGTATGTTGGCAATTACGAATTACGAATTATCAATTACGAATTAATGAATTAATGAATTAATCAATTAGGAGTTAATGAATTAATCAATTAGGAGTTAGCTAATTGTCTCGTAATTCGTAATTCGTAATTCGTAATTCATTATATGTCATCGACCACTATAGGTAACGGCGGCACCGCTCACGGATTTGACTTTATTAATTCGTTCAGCTACCAGTTTCATAGGTTTCTACTGCCAGATCTTGACCTGTGACGTCCGCATCGGCAATGGAGTATTTTTTCGGCCAAGCGCGTTCTAAATTCCACCGGAGGATTTCCCTGCCGTTGGGGTCATAAACAACAACTGAGCCACTTTTACGGTTATTTGACCAGTTGCCGTTACCGCCCTCACTAACGGGTAAGCATTCTTGAAACCATCTGTACATTTGGGCACTCGCACCTTGGGGAGCATCGCAGAGGTAAACTTCAATGGTCATGGCGGGGTTAGAATCGTAACCACCAGAGGTAGTTTGGCGGTCATGAATTCCGCCTTTTGATGAACCTATGGGTTTAGCATTTCCTGTGACTTTACCTTCATAGGAAATTTGAGCCATACTTTTAATTTGAGCCTGAGTAATTCCGTCAAACTCTACATAAAATCGAGACGCAACAGTAGTAACAACTCCGACCATGTTTTTATTCCTTTTCTAAGTTTTTATTGGGCAAATAAGGATCACGGATTTAAGAGGATTTCACGAATTTCACGGATTTTAATTAGTTTTAATTGGCGTAATCTTCTGAAATCCCCTAAACCCCAAACTCGATTTGTATTTAACCGAATTCGCCTCCGGCTTCTTCGTTTTCATCTCCGGTGATCTGACTCATGCGGAAGATGACGAATTCAGCCGGGCGCACGGGAGCTACGCCAACTTCAACGTATAAACGGCCTAACAGCATCGTTTGTGGGGTGTTGATTTCTTCGTCACACTTGACGTAGTAGGCTTGGGCTGGGCCATTACCAACGAGGGCTCCTTGTCGCCAAAGGGAGTCAAGGAAATTACTCAGGGTGCGTTTAACCCGTTGCCAGAGGTCTTCATCGTTGGGTTCAAAGACGACCCACTGGGTTCCCTGTTCAATGGATTTCTCAATGTAGCTCATCAAGCGACGGACGTTAATATAGCGCCATTGAATATTATCCGCTTCCACCAGGGTACGGGCTCCCCAAATCCGTAAGCCACGGTTGGGGAAACTGCGGACACAGTTAATTCCCAAGGGGTTTAATAATTCCTGTTCTCGGAAGTTGCAGTCATAACTCAAACCGACCAGACCACGGGGGACTTCATTGGCGGGAGCCTTATGGACACCTCTGGTTTCATCCACCCGTGACCAGACGCCTGCAACATATCCACAGGGAGGAATGGAAATCGGACGCCCGGCATTCCGGGGGTTGGGAACTTTGATCCAAGGATAGTAGAGGGCCGCAAATTGAGAGCGACGGTTAAATTCTTCGGAGAGCCAACGGGCTACATCTTGGGGTTTAACCCGATCAGGAGGGGTATCGAGAATCACCATCCGGTTTGGTGGGTTGGGAATATCACCCGCCGTCGCACCTTCACTCAGACTGAGCATCATATCCATGATCCCATGAAGCTGATCGAGATTCATCAATCCGGCTTCGTACACGCGCATTAAGTCGGGACAGGCAACAATGGTCACGTCGTCGATTTCAAATAAACCCCGTACCCCTGTGCGATCATCCCGTCCACCTTCGACATATTGACTGAATAGTTCGGGCCGAACGTCGAGAGGCGGGGGGCTGACTTCATAGAAGCCATTATTGGGGCGTTTTGCTAGGGGGCTGCCGGTGAGGGAAATGTCTGTGAGCCTAATGTAGCGGGACTCTTGCAGGGCGCTGAACACATAATCTGCGACGGCGGCATCGGCTTGGGGGTTCATGGTCAGATGTTCGTAGCGTTCTAGCTCTTCGCCATCTTGGGTGATCACAACGGTGAAGTATTCCCCTGTGTTGGCGGGCATTACGGTTATTGCCCTTGCACCTGTTGCCCCATCTACCTCTGTGCCTGTACCTGTACCTGTACCTGCTGATGAGGTTGGGGGTAAGGCGGGGGCGGGGGCGGGGGCGGGGGCTTTGGGTTGTCCCTCGGTAATTCTAACCCGGATGCTTCTCTCGTTGGGTGATAGTAAAGCACCGTTATTGTTCTCGGTGGAGGCAATTGCGGGATCGCTGAGGGAAAACCGCAGGGCGGGACGTTTGGCGCGGTTTCATCACCTCTGTGCCTAATTCCGTTGGTGCTGGGGCAGCAGAACCTGGTAATCTGGTGCCGATACTGGTTACCCAACAACGGCCGCCACCGTTTAAAAACCAGCCGTAAACTGAAAAGGGCAGGTAGGCGTTGAAGTCGGTGAAGCCGTCGGAATTGGGGCGGGCGAAATATTGGAGGTATTGGCTCCAGGTGGTGACTAACATTGGTTTGAACATTTCGGCACCACCGCGCACATCTTCGGTAAAGCCTAGAAATCCGGCGATCGCGGTGGAGACTCCTGCTATCGGACGACTTCCTCTATCAACTTCTTCTACATACACACCTGGAGCAAAATAGTCAAGTCTTGCCATATTTGATTTTCCTTATATCAATACTTAGCCTTCGAGTGCTGCACATTAAATTGTTGAGCAGCCCAGATCGGGTTTGTCCTGATTACTAATTATTACTATGGGTCGGTTTGTGCCCAATACCGCCGTTTAGTTAATCTCCCTAGATTAAGGTGAAATCTACCTCTGAGGTTATAGACTTTGGTCGAAATTTTTGGCTTTTTAAATAGGTTGTTAATCCTAAAGCTTGGTTGTGGCTGCTCTAAACTTGATCTTAGGTATTTTCTGCCATCCAGTTTAGAGGGTTCTCAGCTAATTTTTATTTTCTTTAGTCAAATTATATTTAACATTACTTTATTTTTCTTATTGATTTGTTAGATTTCTATACAAATTTGTTGAGAATTGGGTCGTAAAAGTTAAATTTGTATCTGAAGATAGATGTTATATTAGAACATAGTGTTACAGACACAAACTTCCTTCCAGGGCATCAAACCAGATTAGTTTTAATTGGACTTGATATGTGGGTAAATCAACTTAATCACACTCCTAATCAACAGCCTGCAAATGTTTCTAGGCTTGTGCCTAAGAGCATTTCACCAGAAACAATTGCGGTTATGCTTGTGGCCTGTGAATTGCCTTTCTGCAAGAGTTTGCAGGTATTACTTAAAGTTTATAACTTGAGTTCATCATGGCAAATTAAGCTAGTTGGTAACGCGAGTTCAATTAAACCAGTCCTGAGTATGGCCGCCCAATGTCAACCCGGTTTGATTTTCCTAGATTGGGATTTATTTCAACAGCCGGATGAGGGTATTAAAATTATCAGAAGTTTAAGTCAAAGATCGGAAGAAAATCAGAATCGGAGCAAAATTTTAGTATTGTCTTCTTTGGGAGAGGAAAGTAGTATTTTTGCGACGATGCAAGCCGGAGCTTGGGGATATTTGTTGAAGGAAAATTTACCGACGCAACTACCTATTGCGATTACGGCGGCGCTGAATGATCAAGTTTATTTATGTCCAGAAGTTGCAGCCCGATTCTTTCACGCTTTTCAAATTCACCAAGATCAATCAACAGCTACTCAACCCAAGGAATCATCCCATCAACTGACAGAATTAAATAGCTATAATCCCTATAATTTAACCAATAGAGAACGGGAAGTCCTAAAATTGCTGGTGGAGGGATACCGCAATCAAGAAATTGCTGTTTCCCTTTATATTACCGTAGCAACAGTCAAAGCCCATTTAACAACAATATTTGAAAAATTAGACGTAGATAGTCGTAGTCGAGCGATTGTTCGGTCGTTACATCTGGGTCTTGTTTAAGATAAATTAAAGTATGAGTAATTATTTAGGTATTGCCACTGTCACCGCAACATTGCAGAGGATGTTACAACAATCTGTGCAAGTAGATGTGGAGGGGGCAAGGGTGACAACAAGCCGCCCAGAAAATAGCGGGGGAACTCCAGAAACCGGAATTAGCATTTACCTCTACCATTTGAAGCGCAATACTTCTCTGGGAAATGCCGATATGCCACCCCGTCAAAGGAAAGGAGAATTAACAAAGCGGAATCAATTACCGATAGATTTATACTATCTGTTAAGTTGTTATGGGAATGAGATCGAATTGGAGCCTCAGCGCCTATTAGGAAGTGCGCTGCGAAACCCTCGAAGATCGAGCGGTTTTGTCAGCCCAAATGATTTTAGAAACGGTCAATGATCCGAGTTATCCTTTTTTAGCTAATTCTGATCTATCGGAACAAATTGAGATGATCCGAGCGGAATTTGTGCCGATTTCCACGGATGAATTATCGAAAGTTTGGTCAGTCTTTTTTCAAACCCCTTATGTTTTATCTGTGATCTATAAAATTACAGTTGTGGTGTTAGATGGTGAGGAATCTGCAATGGTAGCACTTCCGATCCGCGATCGCACCCTAAACGCCTGGACGTTTAGCAAACAACCTTCTGTTGATTTTGTCATGTCAACCGAAGGTCGATATCAACCTATTTTCAGCCATAGTACCTTATTAATTCAAGGTAAAATGCTGGCTAATGCCAATGCCTCGATTAGAATTGGGGGTGTGGAAGTGGCACCGAGTACGGTGCAAGATCGATCAATTACCTTAGCTTTAACCTTAGTACCACCAGAGGCCCTCCGACCCGGGGTTCAGGGGTTACAGGTGATTCACGGGCGTATGTTGGAGAGGGGAAGCACGAATGGCCCCATGCAAGAGCGGGTTGAGTCCAATGTGGCTCCGTTTGTGTTGCGACCAGGTATCAAGGAGGTGAATCTGCTGAATGGGTCGGGAACGGATGACGAGCTTCGTGATGCTCAGGTCGAAGTGTTGACAGACCTGCGGATCGGTAAAGATCAGCGAGTGATTCTGATTTTAAATGAACAGACCGCCCTACAGCCGGCCGCTTACATTTTCAATGCTCAGTCTCGGAGAAGCAATACTTTTCGTCTTCTTTTCTCACTTAAAAACATCAAAAACAGCAACTATTTAGTGAGGATTCAAGTGGATGGTGCAGAAAGTCTCTGTCAAATTGATGGCGATCGCCATAGTCCCACCTTTGATCAGTATATTAGTCCAATGATCACCATCCCCTAGTAGTAAGCCCTTCAGGGCTTCTTTATGGTCTATATGCAAATCTGGCTCAGAGTCCTAAAGGACTCACTACAATTGAATTTTTATTCAAAATGAACGCTGTTTCTGTACAAAACTGGCAAAAAGCCAACCAAGAATCCCTAATGGTGGCACTGGCTCAAGTGCGACTGGTACTGGAATGGAAGGCTGGCCAAGACGGTCAAACTCCAAAGCCAACGGCCACTTCCGAACCATCGGATCATTCATCTCTACAACAGATCTGTCGGGTCTTTGGCTTGTCCACCTTTGAACGGGACTTACTGATGATCTGTGCAGGTATGGAATTAGATGCCAGTTTTGCCAGCCTGTGCGCCCTAGCTCAAGGGGACTCGCAAAAACTTTATCCCACCTTTAGTTTAGCCCTCAGTAGCCTCGATAATCCCCATTGGAACGCCCTCACCCCCACGGCTCCCCTACGACACTGGCGATTAATTGAGATTGGTAGTGGATCAGCACTTACCCAGAGTCCCCTCCGCATTGACGAGCGCATCCTGCATTATTTGGTGGGAGTACAGCACTTAGATGAGCGACTGATGGGGATAATAGAGCCACTAAAAGGAGAAAATAAATTAGTTCCTTCTCACCAACAGTTAGCTAAACAGTTAGCAGAAACCCTGTCTCAGAGTGCCGGAAACGACATTGTACCAGCCGTGCAACTCTGTGGGGAAGATACCAGTAGCAAACGGGCGATCGCCCTATCCGCCTGCCAAATATTGGGACTGGATGCCCATTTACTCAGGGCTGATCACTTACCCAGCAACCGAAACGAACTTTCTCAACTGCTGCGGTTATGGGATCGAGAAGCGGTTTTGTGTAATAGTGCCTTAGTGTTGGACTGCGACGAAGTTGACGGTTTCAGATCGGGACGGAAATGCTGTCGCCCAGATCATTGAACAAATTAACAGTCCTCTGATTATCACCACACGAGATCGGATTAGTCAGAGACAGCGCCCGTTAGTGAATTTTGAAGTTAGCAAGCCTACCCACTCAGAACAATACCTATTATGGGAGGAGGCACTGGTGATGGAGCGTCGGGAGTTGCCGGAGATTATAGAACACCTAGTCGGACAATTTAATCTGAATGCCCCCGCCATTGCTGCGGCTTGTGCCAGTACCCTCGGACAAATGGGGCTAAGTGAGGATTATGATCAGCTAAATAATACTTTATGGGAGGCTTGTCGCGCCCAAGCTCGTCCCCGCATGGAGGATTTAGCCCAACGAATTGAACCGAGTGCGAGTTGGGAGGATTTGGTATTACCTGAAATGCAGTCACAAACTCTGAAAGCGGTGATTGCCCATGTTCGCCAGCGTGTTAAGGTTTATCAAGGTTGGGGGTTTGCGAAAAAAGGCGGACGGGGTTTAGGAATTAGCGCGTTATTTGCTGGCCCTAGTGGGACGGGAAAAACCACGGCGGCGGAAGTGATGGCTCAGGAGTTAAATTTAGATTTATATCGGATTGATCTGAGTTCGGTGGTGAGTAAATATATTGGGGAAACGGAGAAGAATTTGCGACGGGTTTTTGATGCGGCGGAAACGGGTGGGGCGATTTTACTTTTTGATGAAGCGGATGCTTTATTTGGAAAACGTTTCTGATGTGAAAGATTCCCATGACCGCCATGCAAATATTGAGGTTAGTTATTTATTACAACGGATGGAAGCTTATGGAGGGTTAGCAATTTTAACTACGAATTTAAAGGGGGCATTAGATAGTGCATTTTTGCGAAGAATTCGGTTTGTAGTGCAGTTTCCGTTTCCTGATGTGACCCAACGGGCTGAAATTTGGCGTCGGATTTTTCCCAAGGAAATGCCATTAGAAGGGGTGGATGTGAATAAATTAGCTAAACTGAGTGTAGCCGGGGGGAATATTCGTAATATTGCTATGAATGCTGCTTTTTTGGCGGCGGATTCTAATGAAGCTGTGACGATGAAACATTTATTAAATGCGGCTCGTAGTGAAAGTATGAAGATGGAAAAACCGTTAACGGACACGGAGGTTAAAGGATGGGTTAGTCCTTAAAACAGTATATTACAAAAATCCCAGGGGGAAAAGTGCGCCTTTCCCCTACACTGGGATGGAGATATTTTTTGGGATAAATATATACTATTCATTGAGATTTGCTATATTCAGCCCGGCATTAAAATTAAAAAATTAACTTTAAAATGGCATTTTCCAGACTTTTATAGCATTCTTATCTCCTCCAGCAACCAGAAATTTATTATCAGGAGTAAAAGCTACAGACTGTACATAAGAAGATGGAAAAGAAAGAGTAGCGAGTTCTTGAGCTTGTTTAAAATCCCAAATTCTAACTTTTCCATCATCAGCACCACTCACTAGAAATTGAGAATCTGAAGTTATAGCTAAGGATGTAACAGCTTGAGTGTAACCTGTTAGTTGATATTTGAATTTACCTGAATTTAAGTCCCATATTTTAATCGTTTTATCATTGCTTCCAGAGATTAATAATTGATTATCTGGACTAATCACAATGGCTCGAATAATGTCTTTGTGTCCTTGATCTTTGTCTAAAGTACGAATTTCTTTTCGCGTCTTATAGTCATAAATTCTCAAAACTTTATCATCTCCCCCACTGACTAACCATTTTTCATTGGGACTTAATGCAAGAGAATTAATCTTTTTAGTTGGGGTTGGGATTGTGTCAATTAGTCTACCTGTCTTCTGATCCCAAAAGGTGATAGGAGTATTTTCTCCAGCACTAATCAAAATTTGTCCTGTCGAATCATAAACAAGACTGCGAATATTGCTATCATTAGGAATTGGAAAAGTCTCAAATTTCCCAAAATTTAAGTCCAAAATTTTTAAGGATTTCACTCCCCCAATTGCTAAGTTGTTTTTATTAGGATTAAATACAACCGTATATACCTGATCTTGATTATCAAACTTTCTTTCTTCTTGGACTTGTTTGAAAGTAGAAATTTTGACTATATTCTTGTCACCTCCACTTGCTATCCTGTCTCCATTAGGACTAATAGCAATTTTATAAACCAGACTATTTCCAGAATCCTGTAAACTACTAAGTACAGGAAAGATTGCTTTATCTTCTAAAAAATTTTTGATTATTTTTCGTCTTGACTCAGCTTGAGACAAATAATCTTTATACTCAGATTTTTTTGAAGAATGTTGAATAAATTGTTGATAAATCTGATCAGAAAGTTTTAAATTCAACATCTGATCTTTATTGGATTTTATAGCTAAATCAAAATAAGTATTAGCTAATTCCATTTCAGCTTCTATATACTGTTTATCTTGGTTTAAAACTTTCTTAAAATCATTTATAGCTTTCTCAAAATCATTTTTCTGATGATAGGTTTTACCCCGTTGATAATAAACTTCTACAAATTCAGGATTACGGTTAACTTCTTGATTGTAAGAATTAATTGCTTGATCCAGGTTGTTTTGGTAATAATAAGCTAATCCTTGATTGTAAGAAAGTTCTGGATAATTAGAATCGTTTTTTTGCGCTTCATTAAAACTCTTAATTGCTGCTTCATAGTTTCCTAAATTAAGCTCCGCTAATCCTTCTTTATAATAAGGTTCAGCTAAAGAAAAAGAACTCTTTTCTTTTTGATTCAAATCAATCACTTTCTCAAAATCACGAATTGCATCTTTATATTTTCCTAATTCAGCTTTAATTGAAACCCCTCAGTAGAAAAGCATCTTGAGAGGTCGAATCTTTTTTAATCGCCATATCTAAATCTTTGATAGCATTGAGATAATCCAGTTTTGATAAATAAACAACCGCTCGATACAGATAAGATTGATAAACTTCAGGACTCCGCTTTATAGCGTCACTAAAATCTCTATAAGCAGCTTCATAATTTCCTGTTTTTATATAAAACCATCCCCTTAATATTCTAGGATCAACATAAAGTTTAGGATTATTAATATGATCTTTAAGTTTAGGTTGAGAGCCTGATATTGCTATATTAAAATCTTTTAAAGCATCTTCATCTTCATAATCATCTGAGTTATAGTAGGCAAAACCTCTTTGAGCATAGGCTTCTGAAAACTGATCATCAAAAGTTAAAGCTCTGGTAAAATATTTGGCAGCCTTTTCATATTCTTGGTCTTCTAATGCCTTTTGACCTGCTTGATAGAGTTGAAATACTTTAAGATCTTGGTTAGAGGATTTATTCTCATTGTTAACAATCTTAAACAAGTTAACTTCTTGGATATTAACAGGAATGTTAACATTTAAAAACCCAACTTGTATCGAAGGAATCTTAACTGCTGTAAAACTTATATTCATATCTCCCCGGAAGTTAGAAAAATCTTTATTTGGGGAACCTGAATTTTTAAATTGGTTTAAATAAAAAACAAATTCATTACCAAGAAAAGGACTAATCGATTTTATGTCTTCTTGAGATCGGACATTTTTGAGATTTTCTTTTAAAAGTGATGGGTTTGAAGATAGATTTAATTCCTTATTTTGAGATAAACTTTGAGCAAAAGCAACAGAACTTAAATCAGATAAGCTAATCAAAGAAATTAATAAAGAAATTAATAATAATTTTAAGAATCGATAGAGATTAGTCATAGCGGTAACTGGTTTATAGTGCAATGCTTCGCTAATTATAGTGGGTTTAGTGCGATGACTCTCCTGATGTTATATAAAAATTAACATCGGTAGAGCTTGGTAACAGGAAAAGAAGTGGGAGCGTTTTCCCTCGCTATAGTGATAGACAAGCCAATATATTGTCCTGTGGGAAAATGGGCGATCGCGTAGCCATAGCCCTTTAACATCTCAATTTTTGTGGATGTGAGTGGAGATCTGATTCAAGATAGCGAAGCCGAGATATGGATGATCAGAGGGAGGGGAGTTAGCGATCGCCAACTTCCTCTTGATTCAATTTTTGAACATAAGGCGACCTGAACAAAAATCAATTCCAAAATCCGATAGCCACTCCCCCCAAAAGTGGTGTTGATTTTCCCATTTGTCCGTGAGTCCTAAAAAATGTAATGCTTCATGGCAAAGAATCGAGTTAAATTATATACAACAGGTGCATTAATCAAACTGACTCAGAACCTCCACCGGGAGAATTCATCCCCTATAACTTGAATTCACCGAGGAAAGGGTCAAGAGCCAAGAGGTATACCCCTATTCCCCGTTTCCTGTTCCCCGTCCCCTGTCCCCCCTTCCCCAATATTTGTCCGTCCTAGGTTGAGAAATTTGACCCCAATTTTAAACCCTGTCGATTAAAAAGGAGTATGCAGCTAATGGCTTCAAGCACCGCCCCTCAACATCCTGTTGGGCATCAGTCCAAACTCAAAATAAGTAATTCTAAAGCCCATAATCATTATCGATTTCAAGATTTCTTCAGCTTTGATCCCTCTATGGGTACGGTCACAGACTGGAATCAAATGCGAAACATTTTTACCAGTGAAGATTTTATCATCGGTTTGGTCGAAGGATTAGAGGAAGAAGTCGGTAGCGCCTCCTCGGTGATTATGTATACCATTGGCAAGGAATGGGGCGTTAAGGATGCTATCTTTTTCCAGCAGTGGTATGAGGCCGAATTTGGTCAAAGTATTCGACAGTCTAACCTGATGTTTCTCCTGGAAACTTGGTGGTGGCCCTTCACCGCCCAAGGTTGGGGACGCTGGGAAGTGGACATGAGCGATCGCAAACATGGCTGTATCTTTATTAACCTATTTGACTCAGCCGTTGCCCGGACATTAGGCGATGTGGGAAAACCCGTTTGTCATATCTATGCTGGATTATTTGCCGGATTTTTTAGCAATTTGGTTAAAAAAAGCCTAAGTTGTATTGAACTGCAATGTTATTCCATGGGAGAAACCTATTGTAAGTTTCTGTTGGGAAATCCAGACCGGATAGATGCTGCGGGTTTTTGGCTGAATGAAGGAGCCACGGCCAGGGATATTCAGCGAAAATTACAGGATGGGGTTGTATTGCGATGAACAATTCCCCGGGTTGGCTCAGTGAGTCTGTTCAAGACTTTTTCAGCAACTTAAACTGGTTGGGTACGCCCATCAGGGTAGAACAGAGTCATAATACTGCTTCATCACAGTCCGATTTAACCCTATCCGTCGCTGATTTTTTTCAACGGATTGATTGGGAAGGAGTTCCCCAGGTGGGAGTTATGCCGATTGTGCCTGCTGTGGCTTCTAATACCCCGGATCAACCTGATGTCACCATCGACGATTTAATGGGTTTATTTTAAATCAGTTTTCAGTCATCAGTTATCAGTCATCAGTGTAGGAGCTAAGATTAGATACGTACTAATTACTGCACGAATTCATGCCTTATACTATTCTTGCCCCGTTAATCAACTGATAACTGGTACGGGAGGGTTCTTTTAGATATGAGTTAATCACCGCGCATCTCGATGAACCCGCCCCTACAACTGATAACTGATAACTGATAACTGATAACTGATAACTATTTACTGATTACTGATTACCATGCAAGCTGAATTAAATGAATTATTAGTCAAAGCGGAAAGTAGCTATCTTCAAACCGAAGAATTGCTGGGTTTTAAGAACTATTCAGAAACCTTAGCCCAACGATTAAAAATTTATGAATTTCTTCGGGATCGAGAACTGGTTATTTTTCAGCCCATTGCCGATCAAATTTTAGTGATATTTCCCCAGGAAAAACAGGAACGTTTAGAACAGATTTTACAACAATGGATTCTGATTTTGCGCCATAGTGCGATGGCGATGTTATTAAATGATTCAGAATACCTTCAGCGACGAGTGATTGATTGGTTATTAGGTATAGTTCAAGCCCATAATAGTCAAGATATTGATACTCAAGTCTACCAGTTGCTGAATACCCGTCTAAATGAATTACTCTCGCCAAAGGCCATGGTTTTTATCCAACCATTCCTAGAACAAGTGAAAAGTTCCCTGCTAAAACCTTGAATCAAAAAGAGTTAATCAATTCTGATTGGCACTTTTATAGAAACCCCTGTAAAAAATATCTGTTCATCACAACCGTTATCGGTTAACTATCAGCCGTCAATATCACCTATTTTAATCATGATTGAAATCAACAATTTACTCATTAAACCTCAACTTCCGGGTAACTATTTTGCCTATGATGCCTATGTGAAAGGGGATCTGGAATTGGGCCTACTAGAAAATCGCCTCGGAGGTCGTCTGCTGGGTCTTCCCTCAACCTTCCTGGAAGCAATTTATACTGGATTAGAACAGGAAACTGGTCAAGCCGCCCGCTTAGTCTTATTTAATTGTGGTCGCTGGTGGGGAAAAAATTTTTATGTCCGTTTTTGTGAAGAAATCAGCGAGTATTATGACAAAACTGTGGCGCAAATGGAAATGATCGAATTAATTCAATGTTTACAACAATGTTGGAAAACCCATGGTTGGGGAACATTTGATTTAGATGCCCAACATACTAACACGGGATTTTTGATTCTGACTACCAAAAATTCACCTTTTGCTAGTGTTGCTAAGGGCTGGAACCGACCCGTTTGTTTTTTGGAAGCTGGAATTTTTAGCTCCTTTTTTAGTCAATTAACCGGACGAGACCTCTATTCTATTCAAACAACCTGTGAGTCAATGGGTGCAGATTCTAACCAATTTATTCTCGGTTTGAGTAATCGTTTACAATCGGTCGAAGCTTTAGTAGATCAAGGGAAAGATCATGAAACTATTCTGAAAACACTGATATCAAATATTAATTAGTCATTGGTAAACCAATAACTCACGCAAACTCACCAATAGCCTGATCATAATATTCCCTAAGTTTTTGGTAAGTCCCTACACTGATAACTGATTACTGATTAAAGGCATTTATAAAAATATTCAAAGGAGATTGTTTGGGCTCATTGGAGACTCTCAACTTAGGTTTAACCCATGGATGCGATTGAACTACTGAGTCGATATGGAGATGGAGAACGGGATTTTAAGGGTGCGAATCTGCGGGGTATGATTCTGAGTACCAATTCTTATCGACCCAATACCATACAAACTATGGGTTTAGCTAATATTCGAGAACCCCAAAATCGACCGCATTTAATTGGTGTCGATTTAAGTAATGCTGACTTAAGCGGAGCCCATCTCAGTTTAGTTAATCTCAGTAAAGCTAATTTGACTGGAGCCAATTTAACCGGGGCTAATCTCAGTGGAGCTAGTCTCAGTGGTACGATTCTGACTGGTGCTAACCTGGGTCGGGTTAACCTCGAGGGCGCCCACCTGAATTGGGCAAATTTGCAAGAGGCGGATCTGAATAATTGCAATCTCAAAGGTGCTGATTTTAGTTTCGGCAATTCTCATGGAAGCTATTTTGACTCAAGCCTCCTTAGTTAAAGCCTATTTAATTAAGGCAAATCTTCGCCAAGCTATCTTGATAAATACGGATTTAACTCAAGCTAATTTGAAAGAGGTAGACTTATCCGGTGCAAATTTGACTCAAGCTATTATTGTCCGAGCTAATTTAAGTGGGGCTAATTTGCAGGGGGCTGATTTAACCAAGGCCCAAATGTTAAAAACCAATTTAAGACAAGCTGATTTAACCGATGCTTTTCTTAATTCTGCAACTTTATTAGAAGCCGATCTAAATGAAGCTAACTTAACCCGTGCTAATCTGAGTAAAGCTAATTTGAGCAAAACTTATCTGAGGAATGTCTGTTTAAATGGTGCCCATTTAAGTGGAATCAATTTAAGTGGGGCTGATTTGGGTGGCATTGATTTAAGACAAAAATTATTAACGGGAATTAATTTAGCGGGGGCTTATTTGAGCGAAGCCAATTTAGAGGGAGCTTTATTAATGGATGCTAACTTAAATGCTGGTAATTTAAGTTCTGCTAACTTGAGTAAATCTTGTTTAATTAATGCCGATTTAAGAAATACTCATTTGGGTAATGCTAACTTAGCGGATGCAAATTTAATGGGAGCTAATTTAAGTGGAGCCGATTTAAGGGGGGCAACTTTAAAAGGAGCAATTCTAGCCAATGCTGAAATTAATGGGGCAAAGTTACAAGGAGCTACATTACCAAATGGAAAAGTTTATAATTAGTCAAAATAAAAGGATATTACGGTAATCTTTTTTTACATAAAATATTGGAATTTAATTCAATCAGAGGTGAAAATAGACGATTTTCTTCTGGGGTTAAATAGCCTATAATCACATCGGCCATGGTTTTATAAGTTAATTGGGTTAGGGCTTGAACTTTAAAGGCTTGTAAAATTGTCGAAAACCAAATTAATAGGCATTGTTGCAAATATTCGGGATCATCAATCAATAACGCCATGGCTAAATACCTTAAAACTCGAATTGTATCTAAACGCCATTTTGATTTTAAATTAAATGAACCTTGCATAAAGATATCTGGGTTCATTTTTTCCAAATTCTCTTGAATTTGATTTATAATCGCTGATTCATTATTTTTGATTTTTTGATAGGCACTAATCCGATATTTAAACGTGCCAAAATAGGATCTCAAAAAATCCAGTTCTTCTGCCGTTGCATAACGACCATCAGCTTCCACACTCAAACGTTCTAAATTAGTAAACATAAGTTAGTTATAGCAGGAGAAAGGCAACAGGCTACGCCGTAAGTAAGCCGTAAGCCTGGCTCACGGGTCGAACGAGGGAAAAAGACATCACCGTCTATATCAGTTATCAGCTAAGGATTAAAACCAGCTATTAACTGTCAACTCTTATACTGATAACTGTTGACTGATAACTGTTGACTGATAACTGTTGACTGATAACTGTTGACTGATAACTGATAACTGATAACTGTTTATTGGTCATCTTTCGCATTCCGAGTTCGGGCTAAATATTCGCCCACTTGTAAACGAGTTTCTTTTAATTGATTCAGAATTGATCGAGTGATTAGTTTTCCAGTTTCAACCACAACTTGCCCAGTAATCGGATGCAGGAGTTCTTTTTCTGCTCGTCGCCCGACTAATGATTCTATATCTTCGATGGCATCAATATACATCCCAGAGGGCAATTCGACAACAATACCCTCCCCCAGAACATGAGCTTGACACGCCAAACGGGAATTGGGTTTAGCCGTTGTGATCACTTCTAGGGTTTCTTTGTTCACGACGGCTGACTTTTGATAAACCATCCATGCCATCCTGAATAAAAACATGGCAGGTGGCACACATTCCCCGCCCCCCACATTCTTTCAGGACATGAAGTTCCTTGGTCATTAATGCCGAAAGCAAATTGGAATTAGTTTTAACTGCCATTTCTTCGGCAATCGGTTCTAGTCGAAGTATTTTAGCCATTTGTAGTAAAAATTAGATTAGAGAGTCAATAGATTACAAACAATGTAGATTGCAGAAGTTAGCAGCTAGATTCAAGATTTCAGGGAGATTAACGGCCCATGATTGGGGCACATTAACACTTTCAGTATCCTTAGACACGCCTATTTTCCATCTTCCCGGTTATTTTTATAACAAATTCAGGCCTCAAGAACGATGGGGTTGAGCATTAGGCTCTTGCACCCAAATTGCATAACCTTTTGGAGTTTTAGTAATGACGGTGCTATCTCCGACATGACCCAGTTTAGCAACTATTTCTAACGTTTTTTCGGCATCCTCCACCGCCTTAAAAAAACTGTAGTATTCCTGATCAACACAAACCGCAGGAATAGGTTGATCCAAATCCGGCACTTTGATCCGACAAGTGCGATACTGGTTTTGAGATTGAATGATTTTAGTTGGGGCTGGCCCTGTGACTGGTGTTGTAGAATCTGATTCAACGGTCGAAAACATAAATACCCCTGGTCGATGGATAAGGTTAATTTATCAGTAATGCCTATATTTTAGGTATACTTCAATACTATCGGCAATAGCATTAACGAGGTGGTCTAAAATACACCATGCAGGCTTCTCGATACCGAATTTTAGGGTTAGTAGGACAAGGCCAGTTTGGTAAAGTTTACTGTGCCAGCGATCGCCGTACTGGACGACTCGTGGCTCTGAAGGAAACTGAGTCATCAAAGCGCCCCTACCCACCAATTTTTACAAGAACTATGGTTCATTATCAGTTTACAACATCCTAATATTGCCACTTGTTTAGGTCTTGAACATATCCAGACCGGACGCTATTTGGTCATGGAATATTGTGAAGGGGGAACACTGCGTTATCTCATCGAACAACAAAACTCCCTACGTCTACAAGAAGCATTAAACCTGATCATCGGCATTTTAGATGGTTTAGACTACGCCCATCAACGGGGTATTATTCACTGTGATATTAAACCTGAAAATATCCTACTCACCCTCAAATCCCAAGGGTGGGAGCCAAAATTATCAGACTTTGGCATTGCTCGCCGTCTTCCCCTGGAGGGAAAACTGTCCCATTCAGAAAGGCCCTCCACTTTTACCGGGGGATCTCCTGCTTACATGGCCCCGGAGCGATTTTATGGCATTTATTCCCCTCGGTCGGATGTTTATGCGGTGGGGATTGTCTTATTTGAACTATTGGCGGGCGATCGCCCCTTCCATGGGCTACCCGGTGAGTTAATGTCGGCCCACTTAAATCAACGATTGCAGATCCCGACGGAAATTCCTGAAGCCCTACAAACCATCATTCAAAAATCCCTAGAAAAACTCCCAGCCCGTCGCTATAAAACCGCGGCAGAAATGGCGGAAGCATTGCGAAAAGCCCTAGTTAATCCTCAAATTCAAAGTATAGCTGAATCTATGATTTTGAGGCAACTTCCTGACTCCCCCGAAGACGAACAATTCTCCCAAGTTCAGGTTTCTGATCTGACTCTATCAGTTGATCATCCTATTTTGTTACCTGCGGTGGGAAATTCCAAATTTCCCCTAAATTGTATTACTAATTTTCCCTATCTTTATACAGCGTTTGGTCAAACATTAAAAATTTGGTCTCCCCCCCATAATTCTTCTCCGTCGCTGGCAAAAACCCAGGTTATTGCTCAAGATCCAATTAATTTCCCCGACCCGATTTTGGCTATGCAAACGATGGGAAATGGGTGTTGTGTGATGACCAAAAATAAAATTTATTATGCGACTAATTTTCAAGATAATCCTAAATCCCTATTGAATTTAAGTGGGATTCAATCCAATATATCTAATCATCAAGAATCACAAGACTATGATCAGCTTAAAACCGAAAAAAACCATCCTTTAACTCCTTTAAATATAGCTTCGTATAAAGATTTGTTATACAGAATTGCCATTGAACCAAAGGGTGGTTATATGGCTTTAGCCTTTTCGGGACAATTGCGATTTTATTCCCTCGCCGATAAACAGGGTTCCCCCGCTTTAAAACTGATTAAAAAATTATCTCTTTCTGTTCCTCAAATTCCAGAACTTATATTTTTAGACCGGAGATATTTACTCGGAGTTTGGCTAAACTTCAAAGAAAAAAACTGTAATATGCTCAGGGTTTATACCCGCCGAGGAAACCCCCATCGGAAAACTTAAATTGTCAATTCCTTTAAAACAAATTATTCCCACTTCTCAACCCTATACTGTGTTGGGGATTGGATGTGATGAGCAACCTCAGCTTATTATTTTACACTTAAAGCCCTTAAGTATTATTCGCATCTCTTTAAGCTCTCCACCCATAATCGCTTGCGCTACCTCTTGGGGATATGTTATAGCGGATAAACAGGGAAAATATACCTTCTTGAATTTAGAAGGAAAATTTTTAGGAGATTACCTTGGCCCAGTTAATCCTCAAGCCATAACTTCCTGGGGGAAAACAGGTTTAGCAATTCTTACCGCCTCCGAACCCCAGGGTTACTTACATTTTGTAAAATCTATTAATCTTGAGCAAGACCTATGAATAACAATCCATTAATAGAATCAATTGATCCCCTAGAAGTTACAACAATAAATACTATTGAGAAATCATCGACAATTCAACCTCAAAACTTAGATGATTTTATCGATCAAACCCTAATTAAATTTACTGATGCAGTTTCCTTTAATTCTATCTCTCGCTCTCCTGAAATTCCTGCTAATTTAGTCCAAGCAATGCAAGAATTGATTCAAATTATTGCCCATTTGCGATCGCCCAATGGAGCCTGGCCCACCAATTTACCCCAAACCCCTGAGAACCTAATTCCTTATGTTATAGAAGAAGTTTCTGAAGTTTTAACAGCCTATAGGGGAATTACAAATGGGGAATATTTCACTTCCTCCCCCTCCCCCGCCTCCCCTGCTCCCCCTGCTCCCCCTGCTCCCCTGCTCCAGCCCCCGGTTATTTTATTTCTTAATACATTCGTTTCTCAATTATTGTGGAATTTATCCCAGACTTCCTATCAATTTATGCGACTATTGACCGGAATTAATGCTGAGATTTTATTACCCAATCAAGATTGGACACCCGGAAAATTAAGATTAGTTGCCAGTTTAATCATTAAAACCGAAAAGCTACAGAGTGCAATAGATCTAGCAACCAGTTTTTTTCCTCCTCCATTTATTCCGACCGAAGCCTATATTCAATCCAATGATTGTGACCTATGTCAGCATCCTTTAGAGGTTCAATCTTTACTAAAACAAATTACCCATCACCTGCAAGATAATCTGCATCAAATTAATTTCTTAACTAATCCCATCAATACTGAAATTTTTTATCCCAAAAGTCAATGGGAGCCGAGTCAAATCAATATAGAAATTGGATTTCAATTTATTCCTGACCTGGAAACATCAAAGGTCAGTCCCCTTTATTATTCTTGGGAAGATGATCAGACAGAAGATGATTTTTTAAAGACAAATACACCAATTCAAGATGTTGAATATTCAATTTTGGCTTCCGTTTCTCAAGCCTCTTTATTAAAAACACAAATTCGACTCACCGACCCAGGAATCATTCAACCCTATATTCAGAGCCAAATTCAAAATTATGGTTTACACTGGCTTAAACAACAAAAACAATCCCATAATCTGAACCTTTCCGCCAAAACCATTTCAATTCCTGATCTTCAAGCCGAACAGTCCTCTTTTATCGACTTAATTCAAATTGCAGATGAATTAGTTGATATTATTTACAGTCCCCAATCTCCCTCCAGTTTGATGCGTCTCCAGCCTGAAATTCCACTAATAGAATTATCCCTAAGATTACTATGGCAGATGGTTAAAAGCAGTTATAATATTATGCAACTTATTAGTGGAATTAAAGCCAAAGTCCTACAACCTGGATTAGTTTGGGAAACCGGACATCTGAGGTTATTAGCAGTTTTAAATGCGGAATTTCAAAACGATTCTTGGGAAGTAGATATTGCCAGCAGTCAACCTCTGCAATTTGACGTAAATCTCCTTATCCCTAGCTCAATTATCCAGTCAGATAGCCATGAATGGTGTCGATTTCCTCAATTAATAGAATTTTTAAAACTGCAAATTATTAATTTATTAGAAACCACTCCCGAACTTAAAAGTTGGATCAAAGGAGTCAAAATAGATTGGGGTAATTCCCAGGAAAATTTAAAACTATCTATTCCTTGGAAATCTGGATTTGCTCAACTTAGCTTTGATTTTGAATGGATTCCCGATCAGTTATCGACAAAAAATCAGTTTTAAGTCGTTTATGATCAGCAATGATTCTTAAACAATTAAAACCTAATTTATAATCATTAGGCTTTAAATCAAACTATTACACCGACAACCCAAATGTATACTTATGCTTTTTTCAAAACACCCACATCAACCCTTAAACTCCCTTCTGGAATTAGAGGTTGTTTAGAAATTATAGGTTTTCAAGGATTATCCGCCTTAGTAGAACCCGATTTAAAAGCTCAAGACCTCCCAGATACCGATGAAACAGTTAATACAGGCCGTTTTAACCCATGATCAAATTATCCGTTCTGTTTTTGAACAAATCACCCTATTACCGCTGCGCTTCGGAATGTGTTTTCATTCCGCCATCGCACTTTCCGAGCATTTAGCTCTGCATCAACAGGACTATTTACAAAAACTAGAGCAATTCCAAGGGAAGACCGAGTATTGCGTACAGGGAATTCCCCTCGAACCCACCCCAGTTCGTACTCCCCCCAACCCCATAAACCCATCCCCCCAGGGAGGACGAGACTACTTTTTAGCCAAAAAACAACTCCATCAGCTTCAAATCGACCATCAACAGCAGCAAGTCCAGGAATGGCAACAGCTAGTTAACACCCTTAGCCAAACCTATACAGAAATCCATTTCGCCGATAGTCAACCCAAGCGAGAACGCATCTATATATTGATTCACCAAACCCAATCGCCCCAACTTCGAGAGAAACTCGACCAATGGCAAAACCAATCCCCCCATTGGCAGTTAACCCTTGGGGACGCCATACCCCCCTATCATTTTCTATAAACACCACTTTGTATGGCCCACATCGAACAATATTCGTCCCTTCCATCTACATCGTTAAAGGGTGAGTTGTCTAAAAGGCTGATTATACAAGGGATTCCCAGACCAGGAAAAAAAGATCAGAAAAAGGGTTGACAAGACCGTGGAGGTTAGATATATTAGTAAATGCGCTCGAGAAACGAAAGCGACGAGAGCGTCCCGAACCTAGAAAAAAGAATACGTTTGAAAGTCGAATTTACAAACTCCTAGTCAAAAAACTAACAGAGGAGTCAACTGTAAAGTTGATGACTCAAAAATAACATGACTAATCTAATTAGTCAAGAGAAGAGCTAACAGATTCTTCAAAATGGAGAGTTTGATCCTGGCTCAGGATGAACGCTGGCGGTCTGCTTAACACATGCAAGTCGAACGGAATCCTTCGGGATTTAGTGGCGGACGGGTGAGTAACACGTAAGAACCTGCCTCTAGGACGGGGACAACAGTTGGAAACGACTGCTAAACCCGGATGAGCCGAAAGGTAAAAGATTTATCGCCTAGAGAGGGGCTTGCGTCTGATTAGCTAGTTGGTAGGGTAAAGGCTTACCAAGGCGACGATCAGTAGCTGGTCTGAGAGGATGATCAGCCACACTGGGACTGAGACACGGCCCAGACTCCTACGGGAGGCAGCAGTGGGGAATTTTCCGCAATGGGCGAAAGCCTGACGGAGCAAGACCGCGTGGGGGAGGAAGGTTCTTGGATTGTCAACCCCTTTTCTCAGGGAAGAACTCAATGACGGTACCTGAGGAAAAAGCATCGGCTAACTCCGTGCCAGCAGCCGCGGTAATACGGGGGATGCAAGCGTTATCCGGAATGATTGGGCGTAAAGAGTCCGTAGGTAGTCAATCAAGTCTGCTGTTAAAGAGCGAGGCTTAACTTCGTAAAGGCAGTGGAAACTGGAAGACTAGAGTGTAGTAGGGGCAGAGGGAATTCCTGGTGTAGCGGTGAAATGCGTAGAGATCAGGAAGAACACCGGTGGCGAAGGCGCTCTGCTGGGCTATAACTGACACTGAGGGACGAAAGCTAGGGGAGCGAATGGGATTAGATACCCCAGTAGTCCTAGCGGTAAACGATGGAAACTAGGTGTGGCCTGTATCGACCCGGGCCGTGCCGAAGCTAACGCGTTAAGTTTCCCGCCTGGGGAGTACGCACGCAAGTGTGAAACTCAAAGGAATTGACGGGGGCCCGCACAAGCGGTGGAGTATGTGGTTTAATTCGATGCAACGCGAAGAACCTTACCAGGACTTGACATCTCTGGAATCTCCTTGAAAGGGGAGAGTGCCGAAAGGAACCAGAAGACAGGTGCTGCATGGCTGTCGTCAGCTCGTGTCGTGAGATGTTGGGTTAAGTCCCGCAACGAGCGCAACCCTCGTCGTTAGTTGCCATCATTAAGTTGGGAACTCTAGCGAGACTGCCGGTGACAAACCGGAGGAAGGTGAGGATGACGTCAAGTCAGCATGGCCCTTACGTCCTGGGCGACACACGTACTACAATGCGAGGGACAGAGAGCAGCCAACCCGCGAGGGAGAGCGAACCTCTTAAACCCTGGCACAGTTCAGATTGCAGGCTGCAACTCGCCTGCATGAAGGAGGAATCGCTAGTAATCGCAGGTCAGCATACTGCGGTGAATCCGTTCCCGGGCCTTGTACACACCGCCCGTCACACCATGGAAGTGAGCCACGCCCGAAGTCATTACTCTAACCCTTTCGGGGGGGGAGGGTGCCGAAGGCGGGGTTGATGACTGGGGTGAAGTCGTAACAAGGTAGCCGTACCGGAAGGTGTGGCTGGATCACCTCCTTTTAGGGAGACCTACTTTTGAGTCGAGTGTTCAATCCAAAACATAACACCCTCAAAAGTCATCCCAAGGTCGTGCTAGGAAAAAAAAGAGACTTTCAAACGTATCTCAAGTTCGGAAAAAGGGCTATTAGCTCAGGTGGTTAGAGCGCACCCCTGATAAGGGTGAGGTCCCTGGTTCAAGTCCAGGATGGCCCACCTAAACAATGTGGGGGTATAGCTCAGTTGGTAGAGCGCTGCCTTTGCAAGGCAGATGTCAGCGGTTCGAGTCCGCTTACCTCCACTGAAAATATTCCTAGAACAAATCAGCACTACAGCTTTCCGTCAAGAAAGAGTAAATGCTGGAAAAAGTTCCAGCCAGAACCTTGAAAACTGCATAGAAGAATCAGAAGGGATCAAAAAATGAAACCAGAAACCGGGAATAAGAAACCCGGAAAAGTTCTGGTGTTCAGGAGTTCGGAAACGAACAGAAATTCTCTAAAAAAGAGAAAGTGGTCAAGATAGAAAGGGCTGACGGTGGAAACCTTGGCACACAGAGGCGAAGAAGGACGTGGCGACCGACGATAAACTCCGGGGAGCTGGAAGCGAGCAATGAGCCGGAGGTGTCCGAATGGGGCAACCCAAAAACAGCCCACTGAATCAAATAGGTGGGCATGAGCGAACCGGGCGAACTGAAACATCTTAGTAGCCCGAGGAAAAGAAAGCAAAAGCGATTTCCCGAGTAGTGGTGAGCGAAAGGGAAACAGCCTAAACCAACAGGTTTACCTGTTGGGGTAGTGGGACAGCGACACTGGACTTAGAGAGTTAGACAAAGCAGATGAAACCTGCACCAGAGAGGGTGAAAGTCCCGTAGTCGAAAACTCAAAGAGCCTAGCTGAATCCCGAGTAGCACGGAGCCCGTGAAAGTCCGTGTGAATCCGCCTCGACCACGAGGTAAGGCTAAATACTCCTGTGTGACCGATAGAGAAACAGTACCGTGAGGGAAAGGTGAAAAGAACCCCGGAAGGGGAGTGAAATAGAACCTGAAACCGTCAGCTTACAAGCAGTGGGAGTCCGATTAAACGGATGACCGCGTGCCTGTTGAAGCATGAGCCGGCGAGTTAAAGGCAATGGCAGGTTAAGACAGAAAATGTCGCAGCCCAAGCGAAAGCGAGTCTGAAGAGGGCGAAGTAGTCATTGTTTTTAGACCCGAACCCGGGTGATCTAACCATGTCCAGGATGAAGCTTGGGTAAAACCAATTGAAGGTCCGAACCGACCGATGTTGAAAAATCGGCGGATGAGGTGTGGTTAGGGGTGAAATGCCAATCGAACCCGGAGCTAGCTGGTTCTCCCCGAAATGTGTTGAGGCACAGCGGTTGCGGAAAAATCTGGGGGGTAAAGCACTGTTTCGGTGCGGGCTGCGAGAGCGGTACCAAATCGAGACAAACTCTGAATACCCAGAGGAAGAGCAACCAGTCAGACGGTGGGGGATAAGCTCCATCGTCAAGAGGGAAACAGCCCAGACCACCAGCTAAGGTCCCCAAATCACCACTAAGTGAGAAAGGAGGTGGGAATGCCGTGACAACCAGGAGGTTTGCCTAGAAGCAGCCAACCTTAAAAGAGTGCGTAATAGCTCACTGGTCAAGCGTTCCTGCGCCGAAAATGAACGGGGCTAAGTGGTGTACCGAAGCTGTGGAATATGATTTATTGTATTGGTAGGGGAGCGTTCTGGCGTAGGGAGAAGCACTAGCGGAAGCAGGTGTGGACGAACCAGAAGTGAGAATGTCGGCTTGAGTAGCGAAAATGTAGGTGAGAATCCTACACCCCGAAACCCTAAGGGTTCCTCCGCACGGCTCGTCCGCGGAGGGTGAGTCAGGGCCTAAGGCGAGGCTGAAGAGCGTAGTCGATGGACAACGGGCGAAAAATCCCGTACCGTGGGTAAATTGGTCAGGGGAACGGAGAAGGTGTGTGCTAGCCGGATGATGGTTACCGGTGCAACCGTACGAGGTGTTGAGGTCTGGAGAAAACAGACTGAGCTAAGGCGGGAGTCCGACCCTTTACGAAGGGGAAGTAGAGAGCATCAAGCTTCCAAGAAAAGCCCTAAAACCGTTAATTTACCAACGCCTGTACCCGAAACCGACACAGGTAG
>CP136572.1:1385000-5181705 GCA_035193785.1 Planktothrix sp. GU0601_MAG3
CGAGCCGTAGAAGTGACGAATACCGTATCACAACCTTCTCCGGGTTTGAAACTCTGAATGGAATTGGTGCTTTGATTATGTAAAAATCGCAGTCGGTCGGCTCCCGAAATTTTTAATAGTCCCCAGTGAGACCGATCATAGATTGCAACACCCTGTTTTGTGGCGGTGATGGCTTCAGTATCATTGCCAAAACTGATGGGAATGTTTGAGTCGGCAAAAATAGCCCCGATAGAGGCTTGTAAATTCTGTAATTCTGAAATCATGGCGGGAGTCCTCTTTTTGCATTTATAGATAGAGAATGAAGATCAAGAATAGGGAGCATCTGAGGGTAAATTAGCAAATAAATCTTGAATAATTTTACGAGTTTTAGTTTCTAGGTTTTGCCAATCCACATCTCCTATTCCTTGATCAATTAAGCTCATATCAATTTCAACCTCAAAACTTTCTTGGGTGGTATGGGTCAGGTGATAGTTTTGAAAACAGATCTGATAACACAATTCCCAAATATCGACACTAACGTGCTGACCATTATGCTCCAATTCTAACCGATATCCAGGGAGAGGATCTTGGACTTCCTGATAACTTCCTGTCCAAATAGATTCGTCTAATTGTTTACGGATGTTGTCTAGGAGGCGAATCAAAGCTGGCTGCATCAGGAGTTCAGCCTGTTGCCAAGCCAGGGGATCTTTAATTTTAGGTTTCATATATCTGAATTTTCCAGGGATTTTTTTATTGTCTGATGTTTATGCTAAAAGTGCCAAATCTTCTTGAAATCAGAAGTAATTAATACTGATCGGGTATTTTTTAATGATAATTAACTCTAAAAATCTTCTTCACTGCTATTTCCTGCTGGTTGATCAGAGGGTAAAAATAAAACGGGTTTCCCGCTAATCAGGCGATTAATTTCAGCTAGAGTTTCCGTTCGAGATAGTCCATCTCTGGTGATTAAAAGTTTTAAAATATCAAAACTGGTGGTTTTTGTAGAGAAATAACCTCCATGAATATCAACTTTTCCCGCAATAAAAAATAAGGTGTTGATCAGATCAATAATCAGACTTGTCCAAATATTTAAGGGGAGAGAGGTACAATTTAATCCCGGCATTTCAGAACAATCAATATAGTTAAACTTTTCAAATAAATCATAGGCTGATGTGGGTTGAACTGCTGATTGGGAACTAATCATCAACCGAATATAAGGCTGATAATCAATTTGATTTTGGGACTTTTTAAAAGGTTTTAAATAAACATTTCCCAGTCGTAATCCTGACATTTCTATACTGGGTTTCACTAAACCAATTGCCTAAAATAGAAAGATAGCGAAGAATCAAATCTCGATCGCTAGAAAACAAATAAATTTCATTACATCGTAAAATGGCAGAACGCACATAATTATTCCGACCTTCTCGAAGAAATTCTAAGGGAATATCAGGGGAAGTTAAAATGAGTTTGTCTAGTTGTAGGTAATCACCCATGTTGTTTTTTTCATATTCTAAGCGATCTTCTTTGCCAAATCGATCGGAGAGAATTCTCAGGACATTTACAATAACTAACCCCCCCATACTATGTCCAATTAAATTAACATTCATTACCGGAAATTTTTGGTTATAATAATTGGCAATAGCCGTTTCTTTTTGCGGTTCAAAAAAAGGCATAGATGTATAGGGATTGTCCCCTAAAACCTTATCTAATCTCCAAAAAAATTCTGCTAAATCCGGTGCGCCATAGTGAATTGCTCGATAGCGATCGCGTTGATAAACAGAAATTCTTAAAATCTGCATTAATAATAACCACAGGATAAAAACCGTTAGGGTTACTCCATTCCATTGAGCCATTAAATCAGAAATTTCATGCCAATTAAACCAATGCCAAAAAGGAGATAAAGGTGGTTCTATCCCTAATAAATTAACCAGGGGAACCCCCAGGAAGGTTAAGAGAATATAAAATCCCGTACCAAACATCCAAGCTAATAGAGCGACAATAAATAAAAACTTTAATGAAAGACCTTTTTGTTCAGTTATATCGCTCCATAATCCGGGATTAATTAAGGGCATTTCACTCGGCCAATGGTAACCAATATAAACACTCTTATTTTCTAAGGTTCCAATTTGATTAATCGGCCCCTTCACGGATAAGGATTCTATTTCTGCGATAAATTCTTGATAAAATTTATAAGCTGGACTGGCGTAACCATGGGTTTTTAAGGTGATGCGTTCAAAGTTTGCCGTCCGCATCATTCGTCCCATTTCAGCAATATTAAATAGGGGGCGAAATCTTTTTAAAGGGGGCAATTGTCGATCTACATTTAATGAAGTGCGGGCGGTACTAACGACTAAAAAACTATTGGAATATTGACGATCAACATAAATTTCAAAATTACGACTTACTGCTTTAGCAAATTGTTTATTATGCCAACTATTTAAGGATCTAATTACATAATCTTCATTAACTTGACTATCAAAATCCGGGTATTCTTCTAAATTGCAGGTAGAACGTAAGGCTTGTGCAATTTCTAATTCAGAACGATAACTACCATAGAGAGGCAAATTATAGAGGGTTTGGGTCTTCCTTCCCTTGGGAACAGAATAGGCTAGTTGGATAATACGAGCTTTTGTCCAAGCATCGGAAAAGGGTGCTGTATTGCGAACAATAGACTCTAACCAACCAGAGTCATTTTCCATGGTTTCTTGATGCCAGTACAGGGGTAAACCTTTGTATATCTGCTGAGTACCCATAGTGCTTTTAATCAGTGATCAGTGATCAGTTATCAGTTATCAGTGTAAGAGTAATCAGTAGCTTTCAAATTAGAATCTTACACCAATTACTGATTACTAATTATTGATAACTGATTACAGCGATCGCATAACCCAAAAAACTCTAAGGTATGGTAATAAATTTTAAAATTGTGGGATTGTTGTAGTTCAATTTCCAGGTGGTGGACAGGACAGTCATCGAGGGGAATCGAAACGTCCACATTCAACACAGGTGAGATGATGTTCGTCTTGCTGCATACAACTATAAACCGCCTCCCCCGTTGTTAAGGTGCGGACATTAATTAACCCTTCCCGTTTTAAAGCATCTAAGGAGCGATAAACCGTGGCTAACCCCATCATTTGGTTTGTTTTGCGCAACTCCAAATAAAGGTCTTGAGCGGAAACCGATCGTTTTAGGGCTTTAAGTTTGGTGAGAATCCGGTCTTGACTACGGGTGCGACGAGGTTTCATTATCAATTATTTGCAAATCTTACCTGTTTATGTGGCTATTTTAACAGGATACAATATAGAAACCCTGACCTGTATGAACGGCTGACGGATAGGAGGAGATTATTCCTCATCGTCCAAGGGATGAAGTGATGGCTTCTGAAATAAAGATTTGACTTTAGCCATACCAGATTGGAGTTTTTTTAGGGGTTTAATCTGTTGAAAGACCATCACCCCACCGGTCACTAACATCCAAAGTAAGCCTAGGCCATTGAGCAACACATAAAGTGGCTCTAAGGTTTGTCCTAAATACTCACCTTCGTGGATACTCATAAGAAGATGTACTTGGTCGCGGGATAGTCCCAACCAACTTTTCCCCACCCGATAGGAAACACCTGTGGTGACGGTAACGAACAAAGGCAGCAAAACAATCGGTGCCAAGGTACGATGCCATTTTCTCAGGTGTTGATTCAGGTTCATGATGTTGCTCAGTCAAAATTCAACGGGACTGGGCGGATTTGAACCGCCGACCTAGCGCTTCAGATTTGTGTGAGTTTCCCCACTCTCTGGACTATTCCTTCACCGTAGGCGGGTATCGCCCGTAGGTGGTGGCCGTTTGTCTAAAGAATAAAATTATTATTCCCTAGAGCCAGTCTCTGCACCTTCTTTCCTTGTTTAGAGGGAAAGCTTGGCTCAAGATTACCTTATCGGTTTCCCGACTTAGGCTTCCTTGAGTTTGACCACATTCACTCACAGGGTTTCCCCCAATGGTGCCCGATTCTTCAGGAGGCGCTTGCTCTATCCACCTGAGCCACAGCCCCAAATTGACACTATTTCTATAGTAGCATGATTTGCTCTCAATCTTATGATCACGGGGGAAAAATTTATATATAGCACTAGGGGAACACCGGAACACCGGAACACCGGAATCCTATATATCTCGTGACTTTGGCTCTAAAATGATATTTAATCCTGGGATAACGCTGTTTTCCAGTTAAACAATATAAACAATAAAACGCTACTGATAACCGCCGCAAAGAAACACCAAACCGAAATGAAAGTGGCTTGATAAAATTGGTCTGCTAGAATGAAAGAAAGCATAATAAAAATCCCAAATAAAGCTAGGAATTTTTGACTTGATATCATAAAAGGAACAGTAATCACCAGCAAATATAAATATTTACCAATATCATAAAAGAAGGCAAATTTAAAATCATATAATAAGTTAAGGTTGTAAAATAAATTACCTAAATCATTAGTCACCATCACTTTTTGTCTTACCACACAACTGACAAGATAAAGCCCTAAAATAGCTCCTATTACTGCTATTCCTAAAATGATTTTCTGGCGAAATGGATGATCTTCTAATAAATAAACTGAGAGGGGGCAAAAAATCAACCAAAGTCCCGTAGCAAAAACTAAAAAAATGTAGATTCCGATAAAGTAGAGGGGTGATGATTGACGCTCTAAATTTAACCAGACCAGGCCCTCAAAAAATTGTTGAGTTGCGAATAACAATGGAAAAGTTGCCAATAAAAGCTGCTTTTTCGAGGTCGTTTGTTTCAGGGTTGCTATTCCTAAAACCGATAGGGAGAAACTAGCGGTAAAACTTGCCGTTGCTGAAAAGCACATAAAAATACTAGACTCGGTGAGTTCTTCCAACCTTAGATTGTTTAACATTTCTCGGGTTTTGGAACACCAGGGTATCAACTGCCTCCCCAACCTCGGTGCTGTAACCGTTCAATCCCATTCTACCTTTGTTAATAACTTTTAGCAGCAAACGGAGCAAGTCTGGGAATTTTCAGACTTTTCCTGATAAATTAGAACAACAAGATTGTTTATTATACAGCATTGAGAGGAAATAATATTCGTGGTAGCCGTGAATCAACCGATTACAGTGAATGATCAAAATCTGATCGAAAAAGCACTTTTACTTAAAGTGAAACGACTGACCTCAGCCCGGGGACAATTGGTTCTGCCCTGCGCACCAGCTTTGATCGATGAATATATGACTCAGTTTAACGCTCTGCTGGCGGCCTTGGGGCAAAACTTCACCCCGGAGGAAATGAATGGCTTACGTCAACTGGTCGAACGGAAACTGCATGAAGGATATCAGGCTTCACCCCATGCCCGTTTAATCTTTAGATATGAACCCCCCGAACCCACCCAGGGCCTAACCAGTGGTTTAAAACTAACCGTAACCACCGAGGTTGCCTCCTTAGAAAACAAATATCAACGCTGGTTAACCACCCGGGAGGGGCCATTATTTGGAGCCCATCCCGATACTAAACTAATGGCCGTGGTGTCTGAATTTTCCGACCCAGCCCAAACTCCGATTTTAGATGTGGGGGCGGGGGTGGGTCGCAATACCCTACCTTTAGCCCGCAAGGGACATCCGGTGGATGCGGTGGAACTCACCCCAGACTTTGCTCAAATTATCGCCAAGGAAGCTAAGGATGCCAGCCTACCGATTCGGGTAATTCAAAGTAATATTCTCAACCCGGCTTTAGTCCTCCCGGCTAATTATTATCGGTTAGTTTTAATTGCAGAAGTGATTTCCCATTTTCGCAACTTGGATGATGTCCAAACCCTCTTAACTAAAGTCTGTGATGCGGCGGCGACCGGGGGATTAATTTTATTCAGTACCTTTATCACCGATGCTGATTTTGAGCCGGATGATAAGATGCGGGAGATGGGTCAAATTCAATGGTCTTATGTGATTACTCCGGGTGAAATGAATTCCCTAATCCAGAGTTTACCGCTACAACTGATTTCCAATGAGTCAGTATATGAGTATGAACGTGCCCATCTCCCCCCGGAAGCCTGGCCGCCGACGGGTTGGTTTGAACATTGGTCACAGGGTCGAGATGTGGTTCCGATTCAAAAACCCCCGATGTCCCTGCGTTGGTTATTATGTCGGGTGAATAAGTAGAATATTAGGGGGCGGTTCAGAGGGGTGGCAAGTTTCTTCCGTAGATTTAGGAAAAAAAGCCACCTCTAAAAATATCCTTTGAAATTCATCCAATTTTATTCTTTTTCTAAACATTAATTATGATTAAGCGACGAATTTCTAAAATATGGATTTTGCCAGCGATCGCATCTGGGGCTTTGTTGGTGGGTGTGTTCTTTCCGATGACGATCTTTCGGGGATGGAAACAGTCCGTTGAACAGACCTATTTGACCGATCAACAAATCCCAGAATCAAAGGTATTACAATTGGCTTTATCCCCCGTTTCCGAACGTCAAACGGAATTAGAAGCGATCGCCCAAGACCGAAATGCTTCTTTAGAAAGAAGTCGGGCACGATATTTATTAGCTAGTGATTCTTTAGCCGAAAATCCTAACGCAGCCCTAAAATTATTACAGGGATTAGAACAGGATTATCCCTTATTAGGGGGTCATATTTTAGTCAAAAGGGCGCGGGCTTATGAACAAATTGGAGATCTGGAAAAAGCCCAAACAACTTGGCAGGAATTATTAAAAAATTATAGCACCCAACCCATTGTAGTCGAAGCCTTATATACATTAGGAAAAACTAATCCTGAATATTGGGATCAAGCGATCGCTCAATTTCCCAGTCATCCCAAAACCATAGAAATTATTCAAAGTAAACTTAAACAAAATCCCAATCAACCGGAATTATTATTTCTAATTGCTAAACATGGATTGTATTTAAAAGACTATGGAACCTATTTAGAACAATTAAAAGCCAAATTTGGCGATCAACTCACCCCGGAACAATGGGAAATTGTGGCTTTTGGCTATTGGGAAAAACAGGATTATGGGAAAGCTGCCATTGCCTATGCTAAAGCACCCAAGACCCCTAAAAATCTTTATCGTCAGGCCAGAGGATTATGGTTAAATGATAAAATTCCTGAGTCTCGAATTGCCTATAAACAATTAATTAATACCTTTCCCCAGGAAATAGATCCTCAAGGAGAAGATGCCGGATTTGGTTTATTGCGGTTATCACGGCTTTCTGATAAAAAAGAGGCTTTAGGGTATTTAGAGCAAGTGATTGCTAAATTTCCCCGCCATGCGGCCGAGGCTTTATTAGATAAATCTAAACTTTTAGATCAAATGCGATCGGAAAAATTAGCCTCCGAAACTCGTCAACAATTACTGAGTAAATATAGTGATTCTGAAGCGGCGGCCCAATTGCGTTGGGATCTCTCCCAACAAGCCTTAAAAGCGGGGGATTTAAAATCAGCCTCCGACTGGGCAAAACAAGTTTCAACTAAAAATCCTGACAGTGAATTTGCCCCGGAAGCGACATTTTGGGTGGGGAAATGGGCGGAAAAAAACGGCAATTCCCAAGAGGCAAAAAAAGCCTTTGAATATTTAATTGTCCGTTATCCTTCTTCCTATTATGCTTGGCGTTTCGGCCGTTCATTTAGGATGGCCGGTGGGGGATTTTACCACCGTTCGACCCCTCTCTCCCCATGTCGAACATCCTGATATTAGGGAAGTGCCTCCGGCGGGTTCTGAAACCTTACAAGAACTGTATGCTTTAGGACAAAATCAAGAGGCTTGGAAACTATGGCAAACGGAGTTTAAAAATCTCAACCAGCCTTCAGTTGCTGAACAATATACCGATGGGTTAATGCGGATGGGCATAGGGGATAATTTAGAAGGAATTTGGATGTTATCAAGTTTAAATCGCCGGGATGATCCCCAGGAGCGATCGCAATATTTAGAAATTAAACAAAAACCAGCCTATTGGGAAGCATTATATCCATTTCCCTACTTAGAAACTATTGTTAATTGGTCAAAAGAACGGCAATTAAATCCGGTATTAGTAACAGCATTAATTCGTCAGGAATCGCGGTTTATGCCGGGGATTAAATCCGTTGTTGGGGCTACGGGATTAATGCAGGTGATGCCGGAAACAGGGGAGGAGGTGGCGAAAAAAATTAAATTAACAGATTATTCCTTGGAAAATGTCAATGATAACATCAATTTAGGAACCTATTATCTGGATTTTACCCATCGAGAATATAATAATAATTCGATGTTGGCAGTTGCCAGTTATAATGCTGGGCCGGGGGCTGTTTCCGGGTGGTTACAGCGTTTTGGATTTCAAGATCCCGATGAATTTGTAGTTAAAATTCCCTATCCTGAAACTCAAGGCTATGTGAAATCTGTATTTGAGAATTATTGGAATTATCTCAGGATTTATAACCCAGATGTTGCCCAATTAATGGAAGATCATGCTAAGAATTACAAAAATTAATTAGGGAATAGGGATCACGGATTTAAGAGGATTTCACGGATTTCACGGATTTTAATCTGTGTTAATCTGCGTAATCCGTTTAATCCGTGATGCGGATTTTAATCTGTGTTAATCTGCGTAATCCGTTTAATCCGTGATGCGGATTTTAATCTGTGTTAATCTGCGTAATCCGTTTAATCCGTGATACGGATTTTAATCTGTGTTAATCTGCGTAATCCGTTTAATCCGTGATGCGGATTTTAATCTGTGTTAATCTGCGTAATACTTTTATTGAAAACCTAATTTGTTGAATGAACTAAACGAATAAACTGGCAAGGATAACCGGAAATATTACTATTAAAAGTGCCAATTTCTTGAAATCCGGCTTTTTTATAAAATCCGATCGCCCGTTGATTTCCTGCCATCACAATAGTATAAATAGGAGAAGCAATTAGTTTTAAAGCTAAGTCTAATAACCGTTTGCCAATGCCTTTATTTTGATAATCTGGATCAACATATAATAAAGCGATACAGTGAGAATCGAGGGCAATAAAGGCGACGACTTTTTCTCCTTCACAGGCTACGAATTTATCATAGGTATAGCAAATATGATGAACATTCGGATTTTGTTCCAGAGGTCTCATCGCCCTTAAATCACAAGATCCTTTAAATTCATCGGGTTGGGAGCGATTATGCACCCGACAAATAGCCGACCAATCTCTTTCTAAATAAGGACGAATATTAATTGTTTTCATTCATGTTTAGACAAATTGTGGACGTTCTAAAACTTGGGAAAATAGGGTTTTAAATTCGGCTTTTTGGGTTTCTGATTCCATCATTTGTTTCCAGGTTTCATAAAAGAAAAATGTGTTTCCGGCAAATTGGCGATCGCGCGTCAGTTGAATTTGTTCTTTAACTGTTGGAAAAGAAATTGGCTTAATTCTTAACCCGGTTAAAATACCAATACTAACAGGAATATGGCTTTTAGCTTCCAAAAGTTCAGGACGTTTTAAATCGGCTAAAAATCCATTCCGATCATCGCGATATACTTGTAAAACTAATTCTTCTAAATAGCCTTCTTGTTCCCAGGTTTTCCAGTCTTGTAAAAATTGAGAATAGGCAAAAAGATAGGGATTTGGGGATAAAGAAAGAATACAACTCGGTTTATGATCTTTGATAATCCAAAAAACTCGGTTAACAAATTCTGTAATTTTTTTTGCTCTCCAACTTACCCAATTTGCTTCTTGAAAGTCTGTGGGGGGTTGGGAATTTCCCGTTTCTTTCCGATATAATTGGATAGTAAATTCATCATAGCCTAAATCGACGGGTAGACCAAAATGATCGTCAAATTGAATCCCATCAACCTCATAGTTTTTGACTACTTCAATGATTAAACCCAAAAGAAACTGTTGGACTTGGGGATGGAAAGGATTTAACCAAACTTGATTAACTTGACTTTCTTTATATACTTTCGTACCATCTTGACGACAAGTAATCCAATGGGGACGTAGTTCAACAATTTGAGAATCCGGGGGAACCATAAACCCATATTCAAACCAAGGAATAACACTAATCTTTTTTTCTTTGGCTAAGGGAATCATTTCTTTGAGAATATCTCTGTCTTTCAATTCGGGAATCGGATGAATTTTAGTTCCGGTAAATTTTTCCATTAAAACACTTGGATAAAGGGTATAACCACTATTCCAAATGGTAGGATAAACCGTATTAAAGTTACATTCTGCTAATAAATTTAGAGCATCAGTTAAGGTATTTTTAGAGAACAAAACATCACTATCAATATTGGTTAACCAAACTCCCCTTAATTCTCCGGTCGGAACGGGAATAATTGGCGGTTTAACAATATACTGTTCCGCAATAGTTAAGGGTTTCATCAACTTGGCGCAACGCTTGACAGAAAAATACAGCTACTTCGGCGCGTGTGGCGGGTTTATTCGGGTTTAAAAGTTTCACCTCGGGATAATTAACCACTAAGCCAAATTCAATCGCCGCCGCGATCGCATTTTTAGCATAATTAGGAATATCTTTCCCATCATTTAAACTTTGACTTAGGGTTTTAATAATAGATTGACTGGGCTCATAATTTAACCCTTTGACTAAGGCGACTAATGCTTGAACTCTAGGGATATTTTGTTGGGGTTTAAAAATTTGGTCTTCATAGCCACTCATAAAGCCAGTGCGATAGGTTTTTTGAATCACACTATGGGCCCAAAAATTAGCCGAAACATCCTTAAATTGAATCGCTTCTCGAATGTCTAAAAGTTGGGGAAAAGCCTTAATTAGCATGGTGGCAAACTCAGCACGGGTCAAGGTCGCATCGGGCTTGAAGGTTCCATCTCGATAGCCACTGATGATGCCTTTATTTGCCAGACTTTCAATACTATTTTTTGCCCAATGATCCGTTATATCTGTAAAGTTTACCATAGATTTTGAATGAGTGAAATAGGTTAAAGATTTTTGTTTAATTGTTAATATTTTTGAACAAAACAATACAATCCATTAACTTTGCCTCTAATTTGATTCAGACAGAATATAATAGCAGTATGAATTGTACCCCAAAGTAGGATAAGTTACAATCTTGAAAAAATGTCAACTTGTCCATATTTTTTAAATCCTTGTTTAAAGGTTTCGAGCTAAATTATGAAAATCATTTCCACCCTACTTTCTGGAATTACCGCTTCCCTTACCACCCTAACCTTGGTAACAGGTCTCGCCATAGCTCAAATGGCTGAAGTACCTAAACCCAATATGAAAGGTGATTTTATCACAGCAAAAGTTCAAGGAAATCGGGGGCTTTATAATAATATAAACTGGTTAGTTGTCGATCCTGAATATTTGAACTGTCGCAATACTCCCGAAGGGACGGTTAGGGCTCGCTTAGAGTCAGGCGCAATTATGACAGCCCTATTTTCTAATGATGGAAAAGGTGATGCTATTGTGCTTAAAAATGGTCAATCTTGGTTAAAGGTAGAAAGTATTCATCCCTATGGGCCGCGATTGAATTCTGGAGTTTGTTATGTTCGGGCTAATTTGAAATATATTGCCCCGATTAATGGTGATTATATTGATATGTTTAAAAGGAAATAAAAGCCATGCGTTTTATCAATCCAAAAACTAATTTAACCCGTGAGGAACTCGATGAAGTTGAAAAAGTGGAACTGTTTTTACAAGATCAACAAAATGCAATTAGTTTAGCAGAAAGTCAAGCTAGACAAGAGGGTCAAACGGAAGGTCGAACCGAAAAAGCTATAGAAATTGCTCGTCAACTTCTAACTATTTTAGATGATGAAACTATTAGTCGCACCACGGGGTTAAGTTTAGCAGAAATTCAAAACTTAAGATCCTAATTTTTAAAAGAATTAAGAGGAATATCGACCGTATTTGGCGATCGCATTTTCCTCTGGATTTTGTTGATTTGTTGACCACGCCCAAAGTTGATCACCCTGGGAAAAATGCCACCATTCATTCGGATGTTGTTGAAATCCTGTTGATAGCATAACTTGGGATAAAATCAGACGATTTTGATGATATTCTTTCTCTATTTGATCAGAACTATGCTCAAAATAATTAGGATAGGATCGAGGCGAAATCTGATCAATTTCTGAACCCATATTAACTATTTTTCCGGTCTGATCAACTAAAGTAATATCCAAAGCCGCACCCGTACTATGGGGGGGAGGGGTAGCGGGATCTAAGCTGGGAGCAGCCCAAAATTGATCAACTTCTGTTAAGATCAATTGGTGTTGTTCCGTTGAAAGATTGTGTGGCGTTAATCCCCTTTCCTTTAATAGTTGTTCATAAGAATAATCTACCATAAATTGTTGCACTTCTACGGGACGATAGGCGTCAAAAATCAATATCCTCCAGTTAGGATAATTATTCTCTAATTGTAGTTGTGCTGCGAGGAGACGTTCTAAAACACCTTGTCTTAAATAATAGGGAGAATCTACCGAAGAAAAATGATAGGGTGCTCCCAATTTTTGATAAGCATGGGGCGTTTCTACTACAAATTTTTCTAGGGGAATATTAACTAAAGGTTCACCACAGTCTTGAATCGGAATTTGTTGATAGGGTTTCATAATATTTATTTTAAGTAGTAAGCCCTTCAGGGCTTAGAGGTTTAGAGAGAGCCCTGAAGGGATCACTACGGTTAAGATTTTCGGGATGCAATTAAAGCATAAAATGGGTCGCTTCCTCCCATTCCTAACATTTGCATAAATAGAGGAATTTTAGATTGACTAGCAATCACTTTAGGACTATTAAATCCAGGTAAGTTATTGATTTTAACTGAATTAATATAGCCTTTGACTAATTCTAGTCTATGAGGTTTCTGTTGCTTCTCGCCAGGCGGAGATCGCTTTTTGATAAAACATTCGATTAGAAAAGCTAATAATGGTAATTCCACCGGGTTTTAAAATCCGATGAATTTCGGATAAAATTGCTTCAGGATATTGTAAATATTGGATGGAAACACAAATTAAAACCGCATCAAAATCTTGATCCGACAGGGGAAGTTTGAGATTTTGGTTTAAGTCTTGAATAAAATAATGATCGAGTTGAGAATTTTTGGTTAATTCCTCCTCATTCATTCCATGTCCTTCGACATGGGAAAATTTAATTTCAGGGGGAAGGTGAGATACCCAACTACTCATTAAATCTAAAATCCGAGTTTGGGGTTTGAGGGTGTCTCGATAGAGGGTTGTTAATTGATCAATAAACCCTTGATCAACGTGGGTTACAAAGCGAGGAAACGAGTAAAATAGTGAGTCTTCTGTCTCGTCTAATTTAATCCGTTCATGGCGTTGGAGTAACATAATTCTATTAATCCTGATAGATGCTATGGGTCTGTCAATCCGAATATAAAGAATTGTATACTAATTTTGATCCAATGGGTATAATTATTCTAATATTGATTAATAAGTCAAAGATATCTTGATTCAGAATCGCTATTAAAAACACCCTAGAAACCCATGCCTCGCACGCCTACATTATCCTTTGATCGGGGTACACTTTTATTACATCCTCCCCCAAAGGGAAAAAATTGGATTGATTTTGTTACCTGGGATGATCGGGTAGAAAAATTCAGAAGTCCGGCTTTTTATTATCGCAATTTAGTAGAAACTTTACGCAAAAATCAAGTAGATTTTATTGATCAAGCTCATAATTTTAACCGATTAGAATTAACTCCCAGTTTTGAAATGCCTCCCTATCTTCATCAACAGGAAGCATTAGCAGCTTGGCAGGCGGTAGGAAGTCAGGGAGTGGTGGTTTTACCCACAGCTTCAGGGAAAACCTATTTAGCTCAATTAGCGATGCAAGTAACGGGATGCCATACCTTAATTGTTGTCCCAACATTGGATTTAATGCACCAATGGTATGCCCATTTATTAGCGGCTTTTCCTGATATTGAAATTGGATTATTGGGGGGAGGATCGAAGGATAGAACCCCGATTTTAGTGGCAACTTATGATAGTGCAACGATTCATTCTGAAACCTTGGGTGATAAATACGGACTGTTAATTTTTGATGAATGCCATCATTTACCCACGGACTTTTATCGGGTTATTGCGGAATATTCCCTCGCTCCTTATCGTTTGGGACTAACAGCAACTCCTGAACGTTCAGATGGTAGACATAGTGATTTATCGTTGTTAATTGGGTCTACGGTTTATCGTAAAACCCCGGAAGATTTAGCGGGATCGGCATTAGCAAATCATCGAGTTGTACAAATTTTAGTTAAACTTTCTCCCAAGGAACGAGAGACTTATCAAGAACAAATGAAAGTCAGAAATGAGTTTATTAAAGAGAATAATATTAAATTATCTAGTTTAGAAGGTTGGAAACAATTTGTGATGTTAAGTGCGCGATCGCCTTCAGGAAGACGGGCAATGTTAGCCCACCGACAAGCTAAAGAAATATCCTTATGTACTAACGGAAAATTGAGGATATTAGCCGATTTATTAAGTCAACATCATTTGGAAAAAACCCTAATTTTTACGGCCGATAATTCAACGGTTTATAAAATTTCTCAAAGTTTTTTAATTCCCGCTATTACCCATCAAACCCCCGTAAAAGAACGCCATGAAATCTTAACTAAATTCCGAGCCGGAGACTATAAAACCCTAGTTGCATCCCATGTTTTAAATGAAGGGGTGGATGTTCCCGATGCTAAGATAGCAATTATTTTATCAGGGACAGGCTCAGAACGGGAATATATTCAACGGTTGGGGCGAGTTTTACGCAAGGGAAATACCCCCAATAAACAGGCAATTTTGTATGAAGTAGTTACAGAAGATACCAGCGAAGAACGCACCTCTCAACGTCGCAAAGGAGAAACACAATCTAAACCCCAACCACCCAAGAAATCCTCTAATTCTGATTATCAACAGTTGGATATATTTCAACCTAAACCTTTATATGGGATGCAAAATACCCCAAGTAAACGGGTTGCAGAATCTTCAGAAAAATGGAATAATCAAGAAGAATCTGAATAAAAATATATGCAATAATTTCAAGGCGTGATATAATTGGATAATTATTAGTATAGTTTGATTATCTCAGGGGACAAAAGTAATGAATTTGACCAACCTGCCTTTATTAAAAGACTTTAGCATTTTTCCTAAACATACGGGAAATTGGCAAGGAAGCTGGATTATTTTCGATGAAAACGGGCAAGAAAAAACTCGATTTACGGCGGTTGTAACCCAAGATATTGTTGAGAATAAGTGGGTACAAACCAATGTTCAAACCTATAGTAATGGTCAATCAGAAACTCAAAATTTTATTGGTACGGTTATCGGAGAAGGGAAAATCTTAATTGAAGGTTCAGACTCGGCTTTTGTTAATTATAAATCTATAGCAACAGAACGAGATGATGATTTAATTATTTTCAGGGTTTGGGATAAAACAACAGGTAAATTAAGGGCTGTTGAAACCATCAATCTGATTAGTCCCTCCGAACGAATTAGAACTACCCAAAGTTTTAATCCCGAAACTGGGAAATTCAGAGGATTTATGGTAATTACAGAACAAAAAATTACCGAATAAAAGTTAGTAAAATTTTAGTTTTACCCTAAATTTATGAGTTGGAATTTCTGATGCTACCCTCTGAACTTTTAAGTTATAAACAACAGGGAGAAACGGTAATTCCCCTGCGGCTAAAAATTGATCCAAAACATATTAATCTGGCAACGGATGTGATTCAATGTTTTGAAGAATCTGTGAATAAAACCCAAGGGGAATTAAATAAACGGTTACAGGAATTTGAAGGAGATAGTCCCGACTATCGGTTAAAACGAGGGTTAGCCCATTTATTAAGAAGTGGTTTTTGCACTTTTGAGATAGTTAGTCCCCTAGAAACCTGTGGAATTACGACAAAAAGTATTTGCATTAGCGGCGAAAACTGTACCGAGTTTAGCCGCGACAGAACAGACCTTAGAACAGTTAGCAACTCAACTAAGTCAAGACTTAAATCGAGAGGTTTTACCCCATCAAATTCTATCGGGTATTTATGCCGATTTACAGGAAAATAGAGTTTTAACCCAATTAGATTCTCCGACTCCAGAAGCATTATTACATCGGTATAATTTATCCCAAGTTCAGGGGATTTTCTATCAAGCAAGTCAAATTATTATTAATGCCTATCGTAATGACCCAGGGGAATATAAACTCCTATTTCGCTATTTAAAATTATTCCAATTAATGACTTATATTGAGGGAGATGCGGATCACGGTTTTACTTTAACTATTGATGGGCCAACCAGTTTATTTAAAGCTAGTACCCGCTATGGTTTATCCTTAGCTAAAATGATTCCGGCCTTACTTCATGTTACTAAATGGAGTTTAAAAGCTAAATTACAACAGCGTGATCCCTATACTCGGGTGGTGAAAACAGGTTATTTTAGCTTGAATTATGATTGCGGTTTGGTCAGTCATTATCCCCCGGGGAAACCCTATGATAGTATGATTGAACAATCTTTTGCCGAGCGCTGGAATACCTTAAAAACCGAGTGGAAATTAGAACGGGAAGTCGATTTAATTCCGATTCCAGGGAGTGTAATGATTCCTGATTTTCGCTTAGTTCATCCCGATGGCAGAATATTTTTATTAGAGATTATTGGTTATTGGCGACCGGAATATTTACAGAAAAAGTTTTATCAAGTTCAATCTTCTGGCTGTGACTATTTAATATTAGCAATTTCTGAACGATTGAATTTAGAAAATGCCGGAATTAATATTAATCGTCTTCCTGTCCCTGTGGTTTGGTTTAAGGATAAATTATCTCCCAAGGCAATATTAGAAATTTTAGAAAATCAGGTTGACAATTTCAACAAAAATTAGCTATATATCAGAAGTTCGTTATTGGGCTTTAGAGTGCTGAAGCCCAACAACGACGAGCAGTTGCGAGTGAAATTATTGCTCAATTTCAACGACTTTGGGTTGATCCTCAATTTGAGTCTGTTGAGCGGTGCTGCTATTGTTTGAACTGAGTTGATTTTTAAGTTTAAGTTTTAGTGGCCATGTAATGGGTAAACTTTCAATTTCTTGAAAGAGAGACTGCACCGATTCTTGTTTGCTACGTTTCTGCATAAATAGCATTGAGAACTGCTTCAATTCCATATTCGGCCACCGCATCTCCTAAAACCGTTATTAGACCTAGCATCGCTATACTTCCTAGGACAATAAATGGCTCTCCCAGGGTGAGAATTGCGACAATAGTAGCCATGGCGGCAGAACTTAAATACAAACTAGCAATTTTTTTAGCAATTGTGTCAATGTCCATGGGAATTACCTAACATCCTTACACTGTAGTTTGAAACATTAATTAAGGGTATCAAAATTCGTTGTCAACTCTATTTTATGATTCGGTTTCAATCAAATCCTTGAGCATCGGATTGAGATTTTTAGGCCGATAATCGGGATGGGCTTTAAGTCGTTTGACAACACTATGATGAATAATAACTTTTTCGGATTTTAGCGATCGCCATTCCTCGCCACCTAGAGAATAAACCCCAGTAACACGATTATCAAATTTAGCCATTATATCTGGCTTAATCTGAAATTCTTCACTTTCATTTTCAGGGGAACAAAACTCTAATCCCAATTTTTTAGCTTGGTTTAGCATCCATTCTAAAGGATAATCCGACAGTCCTTGATATGCTTTAATTCCTCCACCAATACAGTTATGTTCACCAGAAAACCAAACTTCTTTAACTATTTGGTCAGGATTTTTTGCATTTCCTTCCATGAAAGTCGCAGGGAAACTTTTGCATTTCTCATCAATGGCAACCGCATGAAAAGCATTTTCTACAATGGGACTCAATCTATTATCAAAAAACTGATATTTCTGATTCCAGGGTTTGGCAATCGGTAGCCAAGGTGTTAAATCAGGAATACCTAATGTTCCCACCGTATCCCAACATCCTAACATTTTAATCGGGACACGATACTGTAGATAGTCTTTTTCGGTATCGATATTTTGGGAATTTTCTTCACGGAATTTTTGGGCTTTTGGATCATTGGGACTAATTTTGGCATCTCGATAAAGCTGATATGCTTTAGAAATTTCCCGAATTTTTGAACGTTTTAACAAACCACACTTATAGATCATACCCGCTAAGGAGCGAACAATATAAGCTCCACGACTAAAACCAAGGAGGTAGATTTCGTCGTGGGCATTTACATCATAGTTCATACATAAAAACCGATAAGTCTCTTGAATGATTCTGTCAATTCCCCATCCAAAAGCACCTTCCCCTAAACGTTTGATTAAATGATCTAAATCTTCTTCTTCTGATGTGCCATATCCTGATAAATATAAGACAATTTGCGGTGTTTGATCATTGGCTGTATATTTCAATGAGTGGGCAAATTTGATCACATTAGTTGGATAGGAACTTGCAGGTTGATTCCAAGTTCCATCACAGCAAATCACTAATCGTTTTTTCTGCTTTCCAGAATCAAGTTGATTGGATTCTAGTATTTTATCATTAGAGATTTGTTCCGTAATAATTGGTTCAACGGTTTCTGAAATCGGTTCTAAGATTTCCGCTTCTGATGTTAGTTCATCGGTAATAATTGATTCAACGGTTTCTGAAATCGGTTCTAAGATTTCCGCTTCTGATGTTAGTTCATCGGTAATAATTGATTCAACGGTTTCTGAAATCGTTTCTAAGATTTCCGCTTCTGATGTTAGTTCATCGGTAATAATTGGTTCTAAGATTTCCGCTTCTGATGTTAGTTCATCGGTAATAATTGGTTCTAAGATTTCTAATATCGGTTCTAAGATTTCCGCTTCTGGTATTAGCTCATCGATAATAATTGGTTCTAAGATTTCTAATATCGGTTCTAAGATTTCCGATGCTGATGTTAGTTCATCGGTAATAATTGGTTCAACGGTTTCTGAAATCGTTTCTAAGATTTCCGCTTCTGATGTTAGCTCATCGGTAATAATCGGTTCAACGGTTTCTGAAATCGTTTCTAAGATTTCCGCTTCTGATGTTAGCTCATCGGTAATAATCGGTTCAACGGTTTCTGAAATCGTTTCTAAGATTTCCGATTCTGATGTTAGTTCATCGGTAATAATCGGTTCCACGGTTTCTAATATTGGTTCTGAGATTTCCGCTTCTGATGTTAGCTCATAGGTAATAATTGGTTCAACGGTTTCTGAAATCGTTTCTAAGATTTCCGATTCTGATGTTAGTCCATCGGTAATAATTGGTTCAACGGTTTCTGAAATCGTTTCTAAGATTTCCGATGCTGGTGTTAGTTCATCGGTAATAATTGGTTCAACGGTTTCTAATATTGGTTCTGAGATTTCCGATTCTGATAAAGGTTCATTAGTATTCATAGATTGACTAGATTTTTTAGTTTTGGTTCTGGTTTTAGTTTTATTTTTAATTCTAGGAGCTTGTTCAATTTTTTTGGCAGGTAATTTCTCTAATTTCCAACTTGTTCCATAAATTATGCCATCGTTAGCATAGCTGGTTTTATCATTAACATCCCCATTTAGAGGTAAATAAGTTGATAGTCCTAATTCATCACCCACTAAACGTCGATTCATGTCCTGTTTAATTTCTTCTTGGGTGCGAGCTTGATTCCAAATATATAATTCAGCAAGGGAACCCTTCCAATAATGAGAAACCATTAACAGAAGAACCAATAACCAGTTTTTTGACGCCCGTTAATGGTCTATTATGCCCGTTCCCTCGATGCCAAACTCCTCCATTTCGATAAATATACATTCGCCCGGTGGTGGCATTTTTCACAAAAGCCCAATGAGTCCACCCATTATATTCTCTGAGTTTTACGGTTTTATCGATGCGATCAAAACCATCCTGATTCCCTGCGTCCCAAAAAATCCGAGTATCTGTTTCATCCCACCAAGGCAAACTAATTTGTAAGACCCGAGTATTTTGATTATTATAAGCTTCGAGAATGCTGGTTTGTTCCGTCAAACTATTTCCGCCCTTAGCCCAAAATTCAATAGTGATGGCTTTGTCAAGGTCGGGAAAACTTTTGGATAACTCTATATGGTCATCGATACCATCAAAAATTAGGACTGATTTTTGTTCAGACATTAATTTTCTCCTAACAACATTATTAAAGGGTTATACACGGGTTTTGAGATATTTTACTTGTTTTTCTTGCACCTGGCTACTTATTTTTTAATCTTTAACCTCCTTGCTATCAGCTTTTTATGATGATTCGGTCGGCCATAATTAGCAATAATTTCTTGACAATAATCCAGACAAGAGATTGATGAAGACATTAAATAATTCTCGAAAAAACCATATTATCACCTTCCCAGATTAGGAAATAAATTGCTATAATCCAGTTAAATGAAGTCGTTATGAGTTTGAAATAAAAATGACCAACCCAACCGTTGAAAACCTTGTAATTATTGGTTCTGGGCCTGCGGGCTATACCGCCGCCATTTATGCCGGACGGGCGAATTTGAAACCCTTGGTCTTTGAAGGCTATCAAATCGGGGGGATTCCCGGGGGTCAGTTAATGACCACCACAGAAGTCGAGAACTTCCCAGGTTTTCCCGAAGGGATTACTGGGCCAGAACTTATGGATCGAATCAAAGCCCAGGCCCAACGGTGGGGGGCGGAACTCTTGACCGAGGATGTGATTACCGTTGATTTGAGTCAACGCCCCTTTACCGTTAAATCGGAAGACCGGGAAATCAAAACCCATACTATTGTAATTGCTACCGGGGCAACGGCGAAACGCTTACATTTGCCCCAGGAAGAAACCTTTTGGAATGCGGGCATTTCCGCCTGTGCTATTTGTGATGGGGCGAGTCCGATTTTCAAAGGGGTGGAATTAGCGGTAATTGGGGGAGGAGATACGGCGACCGAGGAAGCGGTTTATCTGACAAAATATGCCACCCATGTTCATCTGTTGGTCAGACGGGGAGAACTGCGGGCGAGTAAAACCATGCAGCAACGGGTGATTAACCATCCTAAAATCACTGTGCATTGGCATACTGAGGCCGTTGATGTGTATGGAAATGGCAAATTGGGCGGGATTAAAATTAAGAATACCCAGACGGGAGAACAGCAAGATTTACCCGTTCAGGGATTATTTTATGCCATTGGTCACACCCCCAATACCCAAATATTCCAAGGACAGTTAGAACTGGATGAGGTGGGGTATATTGTTACAAAACACGGGACTCCAGAAACCAGCGTGGAAGGAGTTTATGCCGTGGGGGATGTCCAGGATCACGAATTCCGTCAAGCAATTACGGCGGCGGGTAGTGGTTGTATGGGGGCGATGTTAGCAGAAACGTTGGTTATCCCTAAATGGGTTAGCACAGGAATTTCAACAGACGGAAACCCCGGAAGTGGAAACCCCCAAATCAACTCCTTCTCAGATTACGACTTCGGAGAATTTCGATATCCAGAATACTCGCCACACTGGGGGTTATGCGTTGCGGAAACTTTACCATGATAGCGATCGCTTAATTATGGTCAAATATTCCTCCCCCACCTGCGGGCCTTGTCATGCTCTGAAACCGATTTTGGATAAAGTCGTGGCTGAATTTGAGGGCAGGATTCATTATATTGAAATTGACATTGAAGAAGATCCAGAAATTGCCCAAAATGCCGGGGTAGTTGGGACTCCGACGGTGCAGTTTTTCAAAAATAAGGATTTAATTGAAAACCTCAAAGGGGTTAAACCCAAGAGTTTATATCGAGAATTAATTGAGAAAAATTCATAGAACTATGTAGTGAGTCCTTTAGGACTCCTGACTTAAATTAGGAGAAAAGACAGCCCTGAAGGGCTTACTACGAAAGTAGTGAGTCCTTCAGGACTCCTGACTTAAATTAGGAGAAAAGACAGCCCTGAAGGGCTTACTACGTTTGAGTTAAATTAAAACCCTACTTGCTGCACACTTCCCAATAAAGCAATAATCAATTGAGAACCAAATTGTAGGGCAAAAATTGCAATAATTGCGGAAAAATCAATTCCACCTAAAGGGGGAATAAAAGAACGGAATAGGTTGAGATAGGGATCGGTTAATTGGCTTAAGATGGAAAAGGGAGGATCAGACCAATTAATTGTAGGAAACCAGCTTAATAGAATCCTAACAAATAGGATCAACATATAAATGTTCAGAAACTGTGCCAGGGTACTAGCGAGTAAATTTAAAGGAAGTGCCATAAAATTCTTTTGATGTTTGACTGAATTTGACATAAAGTTATGTTCCCCAGTGTACCACATTTGAAACCCGGGGATAGATTCAAACCAGCAGCTAGAATCGGTTAATTTTCGATTTCCGACCCACCATTGCCATTGACACTACCTAACTGTTGACGGACATCATCAATAGCCTGATTGAGTTGAGCTATTTTATCCTCCAAACCCAATCGGGAAGTTTCCATATTTTCTCCCGTCAATTTAGCCGTCCTCCCCGATTTTCCCTGTATTTCTAATAGCGGTTCAATCCGGTCTTGATTACTGATGCGGTTGGCAAGTACCACCCCTAATACCCCCCCAACCAAACCTCCGAAGGTTGCACCCAAGAAAAAGCCACTACCAAAGCCGTCTCGATTACCCATAATTTAACCACTCTGTCACAATAGCTTGATTTTACTGTGATTAGGTAGGCGGACGGTCAAAAGTACCAAAGGTGCGATCGCCCGCATCCCCTAACCCGGGTATAATCAAGCCCTGTTCATTAACTTCGGGATCAATAATAGCGGTATACACTTGCAAACTGGGATAGGCTTGATTTAACTTTTGTAACGCTGGGGGGGCGGCGACAATGGAAATAATTCTAATTAAAGCCGGGTCGAGATGACGTTGGGTAAGTTCGGCCATCACTGCCATAATTGTTCCCCCGGTTGCTAACATGGGTTCACTGATGATCACCCGGGTTTGGGGGTCAAATTGGGCGGGTAATTTATTTAAGTAGCAAGTAGGCTCTAGGGTTTCTTCGTTGCGTAAATACCCTAGATGATATACCGAAGATAGGGGAAACAACGCTTTGGATACCTTCGGTTAGGGCTAAACCAGCGCGTAAAATTGGAACCACAATTAAGGGAACTTCGGGATTAACAAAGGTTGCGGTACATTCGGTTAGGGGAGTTTGTACCGTTGTTTCTAGGGTCGGTAACCAGTCCCTCGCCGCTTCATAAGTCAACCAACGTCCTAACTCCGTCATCGCCGTCCGAAATAAACCCGGAGGAGTCGCTTGGTCACGAGCAACCCCTAACCAATGTTTAATCAGGGGATGGGGGGGGACATAAATACGCAGTTGAGGGGCCATATCAAAACTGTTGGAAATTCTCAACCATCATCCCATAACATTGCTAGGCTATTGTGAAAGGTTTTTAAATTATCTTTGACAGATTAAAATATTGTTCTGCTTTGAGAGTAACGATTATGAAAGCAATTATGATTGTGGGAACGACTTCCCACGCCGGAAAATCGATGATGGTTACGGCTATTTGTCGCATTCTACATCGTCGGGGGGTGCGAGTTGCACCGTTTAAAGGACAAAATATGGCCCTCAATTCCTATGTTTCTCCGGCGGGGGCGGAAATGGGTTATGCTCAGGCGGTGCAGGCGTGGGCGGCGGGGGTTACTCCTTCGGTGACGATGAATCCGATTTTATTGAAACCCCAAGGAAATATGACCTCTCAGGTGATTTTTAAGGGGAAACCGGTGGGGGTTGTTAAAGCCAGTGATTATTATGAACAATATTTTGATCGGGGTTGGGAAGCCATTACCGAATGTTTAGAATATTTAACCCAAGAATTTGATATTTTAGTTTGTGAAGGGGCGGGAAGTCCGGCGGAAATTAATCTCAAACATCGAGATTTAACTAATATGCGGGTGGCTAAATATTTGAATGCGAAAACTTTATTAGTAGTTGATATTGATCGGGGTGGGGCTTTTGCCCATGTTGTGGGAACTTTACAATTATTAGAACCCGATGAACGAGGGTTAATTTGTGGTATTGTGATTAATAAATTTAGGGGACAGCGATCGCTCTTAGAATCTGGGATAAAATGGTTAGAGGAATATACGAAAATTCCTGTAGTTGCCGTGATTCCTTGGATTGATAATCCGTTTCCCGCAGAGGATTCTTTAAGTTTATTAGATCGCCCTTCTGGTTCTCCCCAAACGGAATTAACCATTGCCGTGATCCGTTTTCCTCGGATTTCTAATTTCACCGATTTTGATCCTTTGGACTCGGAATCAACCGTCGGTATTAAGTATGTTAACCCAGGGGAATATTTAGGACATCCCGATGCTGTAATTCTTCCCGGTTCTAAAACTACTATATCGGATTTGCAAGTATTAAAAGAATCGGGAATGGCAGATCAAATTAAAAATTATATTAAAGCCGGGGGACAAGTTATGGGAATTTGTGGCGGTTATCAAATGTTAGGAAAAGTGGTATCCGATCCCTATGGTTTGGAGGGAGAGCAAGGAGATTATGAAGGCTTAGGATTATTAGCCATGAAAACAGTAATTTCCAATCAAAAAATCTCCCGTCAACGGTTAGTAACTTCTAATTATCCCCAGAAAAATTTACCCGTTGAAGGCTATGAAATTCATCAGGGAAGAACTCAACTCCTAGATGCTGATGATATTTTTCCTTTATTTGATGACCAAAATTTAGGATATGTCAATGGTCAAAAATCTATTTGGGGTCATTATTTACATGGGATTTTTGATAATGGATCTTGGAGACGAACCTGGCTAAATCATCTCAGAAAAGCCAGGGGTTTAAATCCTTTACCTACTGGTATTGCTAATTATCGAGAACAGCGAGAAATATTATTAGATGTATTAGCAGATACGGTAGAATCTCATTTAGATATGAAATCTATTTTGAGTTAAGTTGTAAAAAAATCTAATTCTTAATGATGAAAGTTTGTTATGAAAATTCTTTTTTTGCCCGACGAAGTTACGATTGAAGCCCAGCCAGGAGAGCCTTTATTAGAAGTAGCAAAACGAGCAGGTGTGATGATTCCTACCGGGTGTTTAATGGGGTCTTGTCATGCTTGTGAAGTGGAAATAGACGAAGATAATTTTGTCTGTGCTTGTATTTCTGCTGTTTCCCCCCGGGAAAACTGAAATGACTATTAATATTTATAGTGATCCAACTTGGTAGGATATTGGGTAATTACGAATTACGAATTACGAATTACGAATGGGTAATGGGTAATGGGTAATGGGTAATGGGTAATGGGTAATGGGTTTTGGGTAATGGGTAATGGGTTTTGGGTTTTGGGTAATGGGTTTTGGGTAATGGGTTTTGGGTAATGGGTTTTGGGTAATGGGTAATGGGTAATGGGTAATGGGTAATGGGTTTTGGGTTTTGGGTAATGGGTTTTGGGTAATGGGTAATAGAAAGAGTTTATCCCCCCGCCTCCCCTGCTCCCCCTGCTCCCCCTGCACCTCCTGCTCCCCCTGCTCCCCCTGCACCTCCTGCTCCCCCTGCTCCCCCTACTCCCCCTGCACCTCCTGCTCCCCCTGCTCCCCCTGCTCCCCCTGCTCCCCCTGCTCCCTGCTATATCAAAAAAATAGGGATTGAGAAACCCAACCCCTACGGTTATTATTCACACTAACTAGCCAAATATTCCCTAACTTGAGCTTTACGACGGCGCAGGTGGTTCAGGGCTTGGTTTTCCAGTTGACGAACCCGTTCACGACTGATGCTCATTTGCACCCCCACTTTAGACAGGGACATCTCCTTACCATCTTCCAACCCGTAACGCAGGGTAATTACTTCCCGTTGTTGGGCGGTTAAGTCCGCCAGTAAATTTTTCAAGTCCTGACGCAGTAACTCTTGAGTCACAAAAGCATCGGCGGAGGTATTATGATCTTCGAGGAGATCTTGCAATTCCGTATCTTGATTATCCCCTACCCGCAAGTCCAAAGACACGGGAAGACGGGACGCCAACAGATAATCCCGAATTTGAGCCGGGTCTAAGTCTAACGCTTGAGCAATTTCCCCCGGGGTGGCGTTGCGTCCCAATTTTTGGACTAACTCCCGTTGAACTTTTTTAATTTTGTTCAGTTTTTCGGTAATATGGATGGGCAGACGAATGGTGCGAGAAGTTTGGGCAATGGCACGGGTAATGGCTTGACGAATCCACCAGTAAGCATAGGTAGAGAACTTATACCCCCGCATGGGATCAAATTTTTCCACACCCCGTTCTAAACCCAGGGTTCCTTCTTGGATTAAATCCAAAAATTCCATGTTGCGTTTTTGATATTTCTTCGCAATGGACACCACTAAACGCAAGTTAGCTTCGATCATTTTTTGCTTGGCGCGGCGTCCTTTTTGTATGAGGGTTTGAAGTTCCTCTGGACTCATTTGCGCCGCCTCAGACCATTCTGGCTGACTCGGTTCCCGACCCAGTTGTTCTGCGAGAGTATTTTTCACTTCCAACTGTTGCATCATGGTCTGTACCTGCTTACCGTAGGTAATCTCCTGTTCTCGGGTCAGTAAAGGAACCCGCCCAATTTCATGCAAATAGGTACGAACCGCGTCGGTGGTTGCAGGTCGAGTGCTTCTGGAAGCCATTTGCTCTTTGTATGTAGTATTGACAGTTGGCATGACTATGAATTACACTCCTAAAAACAGAATTTACAGGGGTAGCAGATTTTTTTCATCTCTCTACAGGAGGTTCCACAGGAATCGACAACAAAGGCTCCCCCGCACTTTGGTTCTGGGAAGGACTCCAACTTTTGTCTGTCTCCGTAAAGACGAATTCTGTCCTATCTTTACTTTTCGTTGCGATTAAATAGAGGGTTACTCTCCAGGGCCTAGGGCTAATATTTCCCTATATGTTTCTATCGTTTTTTCCTAGTATTCCCTAAAGCTGCATTACCTAATCAGGCTGTGAGGCTGCCGGGTCGCCAACCGAGAATCGGTTTAGACAACGGAATCTGTTTTAACCTCCATCTCCTACTCCTGGTTCGGAGGGAACTTAGTTTCTTCGACGTTAGTACACGTCCTTACAAGATTATGACATATAACTAGGGTTAAAAGTCAAGGGCTTCATGGCAAGACCTCCAATTCTAGCTGATTTTATTAACATAATTTCATCATGCCCTGATGCTTGGGATAGTACAACTGTAGTAATTGAGTAATAACCGAACTTTCGGGTATCGGTTGAAGGGTGTATAGGTTTCTCCCATACCCCTTAACCCAACTTTTGACAGCGAATAAGTTAGACTACAGCGAGATTGGGACTGATTACCGAAAATTTTTCGGTAAATTGACTATCACCCAATAAAGGTGGTGTATAGGAGGAAGTACCCATTTGTAATTAATTTTGTTTAGGTACTTAGTTTTATTTTCAATAATAAATATTAAAAATGTATTAATTTGGGGGTTTCCAAATTTTAAAACCCTAAATCATCTTTTGCTAAAGCCGCCGCTTTTAATACCTTTTCATCGGATTCTTGTGTCCAATCAGTTTCTCCAATTTCCTGATAAAATGTTTGATCATAGGGACGGGTGCGAACTACAACGGGCATCGGGACAGCATGACCTAAGACTAATGCTTGTTGTTTGGAATCCAATTTTGATAACACCGACCGCAAACTTTGCCCCCCAGAAACCCCGGTAAAAATCGCATCAATATCTTTATCATCATTTAATAAAGCGGTAATTCGAGTGCCGACTTGAGACATGACTTCTGCATCAATACCAGAGGGACGCTGATCAACAATTAATAGGGTAACAAAATATTTTCGCATCTCCCGGGCAATAGTTCCAAAAATAGTAGAACGTACAATAGATGGATCTAAAAAACGGTGGGCTTCTTCAATAGTAATTACCAATTGGGTCGGACGGTCTACGGGATTTTTAGAGGCTAAAAAATTCTCGGCTTTTTTAACGTAAGCATGATGAATCCGGCGAGTTATCATGTTAGTTACTAACATATAGGATAGCATATCAGACTGCGATCCAAACTCCACTACAACGTTTTTTCCCGCGTCCAAAGATTGTAATATTCTATCTACATAATTAAACGGACAGGTGGGACGCATATATTTTAAATTATCCATCCGTAGTAATTTCCGTTGGAGTGCCATAATTGAACCTTTATGTCCCCGACGTTCATCACAAAATAGTTGAATTTCTTCATTAGTCATGGATAATAATTGAGAAATCCAAGAGGAGCCAAATTCACTACGGAGAATATTAGCATTATCAATACTTGCTTCGGAAAGATTTAATTCCCGTTGCACTAACATAATATCTTCTACCTCAATTTGAGCATAGCTTAAATATAATTCCTGTGCATCTTTAATCCCTCGCCGTCGGCTAGATTCTGGATCAAGGGTATACACTTCTACCTGACCAGGAAACAGTTGTCTTAACCCTTTAACTGTACTAAATTGTTTGCCCTCCGATACCGCTTCCCAACCATACTCGGAGTGCATATCAAAGATTAAATTAACGGCGGCTTTCTTCTTAATAATTCCCGATAATAATAATCGGGTTAAAAAGGATTTTCCGGTTCCTGATTTGCCAAAAATTCCATTACTGCGTTCTACAAACCGATCTAAATCTAAACAAACTGGCACATCCATATCTAGGGGTTTACCGATGGCAAAATTGCGCCGGGTGGGGTCATCTTCCCAACCAAAAATGATTCTGAAATCCCGTTCGCTGGCTTCATAAACCTGGGAAAAATGCACGGGAATGGTTTTTACTGGTAATAGTTCAATTTCGCTGTTATTGGTTTGGGTTTGGAAGGAAGCTATCGCGGATTTTCCATTATTTTTACTCACTTTTTGTTGCTGTTGACCGACAACACGAATTATTTCTTCTTCTCGTTCTGAAACTTCCTGACTTAACATTAACATCGGACTGAGTTCAACGGTTCCGTAGGTACTATTTCCGGCTAGAATAGCCTGTAAAAAATCATCATCGGGGTGAGGGGGGTTGGCGATAATTCGCAAGCTGGAGGTTTCCTAAAGAGACATCGGTTAATAAACAGAAAAAATGCGATCGCTTTCCCCGCACGACTAAAAATTTTCCCACCCGCATTTCTTCCACCGATACATCGGGATGTAAGCGAACTTCCAAACCTTTTGTTAAGGAACCTTGAATTACAGAACCCAGGGGTTTTTCAGTAGTCATAGTGCAGTTTTTGGGGGGTTAGCAACGGGTAACTTTGGTTACGCATTGGGGGTTTATAGCGGGTTGTTGTATTGTTCATACTGCAACATTTTGCCATAAAATTAATTACAACTTACATTTTACAATAAGAATGTTTATTGTTTTTCGTCAAGAGATTGAGAGGGCTAAAGCCCTCACTACGGTTTATTGAGATGAAAAACTATAAATGGTTTGGGGTTGTAACTGTTGACAAATAGAGGAGGGAAGTTGAGTTAGGGGAAATTGTTTCCGATGGAGTTGGACTTGTAAATTGGTTAGGGGATCGACCCCGGAAGAAATGATAAATTGTAGTTTTTGGAGATGGGGCCATTGGGTAATTTGATCTAAAATTTGGGTAACGGCTTTTAGGTAGGGATGATCCAATTGTTGATACCAATGGGGATCGGCGACTCCGGCTTGATCAAAGCCTAAATTAACGATTAATTGTGCTTGATCAAATAGGGCGATCGCCACGGGTCGAGCTTCTTCTTGTAATAATAAATCATTGGTTTTGGCTAAAAATCTTAATTTTTCTAACCGTTCATAACTGCTGAGAATTGAAGTTTGATTCCGTTTTGATTCCATATATTCTGCTTCTGGATTTGCCGTTAAAGGTTGGGATTCATCCCAATTAATAGCCACGGTAATTAGGTAGGTTTGTAATAATAAATGCCCTAGTTTTTGAGCTTTTGTCGCCAAATAAACCGTATTATAATCCGTGGCTTCAATAATTAGGGGAACCCGATCCACAATTTCAATCCCATAGCCTTTTAACCCGGCAATTTTACGCGGATTATTAGTAATTAAACGGATTTGACGTACTCCCAAATCATTCAGCATTTGCGCCCCCATGCCATAATCCCGTAAGTCAGGGGCAAATCCTAACCTTTCATTGGCTTCAACGGTATCGAATCCAATATCCTGCAAAGAATAGGCTTTAATCTTATTAATTAATCCAATGCCGCGCCCTTCTTGGCGGAGATAAACAATCACCCCTGACCCAGCATAATCAATCATTTTCATGGCTGTTTGTAACTGCATTCGACAGTCACAACGCAAAGATCCAAAGGAATCTCCGGTTAAACATTCGGAGTGAAACCCGCACCATTACGGGCATTTCTTTTAACTTTTCAATATCACCTTTAACTAATGCAATATGTTCGGTATTATCTAAGGAATTACGATAGGCATAAATTTTAAAATCCCCAAATTGTGTCGGCAATTGAGCCACGGTTTCCCGATACACAAAACGGTCATGTTTGAGGCGATAACTAATTAAATCCGCAATCGTAATTAATTTTAAATTGTGAACTTTAGCATATTCAATTAATTCGGGAAGTCGCGCCATTGACCCGTCGGGATTTTGAATTTCACAAATCACGCCCCCAGGATACAACCCCGCCAACCGAGATAAATCAACGGCGGCTTCCGTATGTCCCGCCCGTTTTAATACCCCGCCATCCTTAGCCCGCAGGGGGAAAATATGGCCCGGACGTCGTAAATCTTCGGGACGACAGGCGGGGTTAATGGCGATTTGAATGGTGCGGGCGCGGTCATCGGCGGAAATTCCCGTGGAAACTCCCATTTGAGGGGAGGCATCAATACTAACGGTGAAGGCGGTTTGGTTGGCGTCGGTGTTTTTTGTCACCATTAAGGGCAAGTCTAACTGATCCAGACGTTCTCCAGTTAGGGCCAAACAAATTAATCCCCGGGCGTACACCGCCATGAAGTTAATCATATCGGGGGTGGCAAATTGGGCGGCACAAATTAGGTCGCCTTCGTTTTCGCGGTGTTTCATCGTCCACCACGACGACACAGTGCCCGGCTTTCAGATCAGCTAAGGCGGTTTCTATAGTGTCGAATTGGTAAGGGTTTTTAGGTAGCACGGACTCGTTCAAAATCGTTTTCTCATCAACGCTGATTCATTAATTGTAACGCTGTTGACGAATTGAGATCGCATTCTAACTGAAAGGGAGAGGTTGAGTTTCGCCAAAAAATAAAGCAGCTTGTTTTTGAGTCCATCCTTTTGTCTGAATAAAGTGTTTAATAGTTAACATGAGATCAGCGCGTATTTTTAGATTGAGAGCTTCTTCTGGCGCAAAGCCTAAATCTTCAAATACATTAGTGCGACCTTGAATAATTTCGGGAACTTGATTCTGGCTCATTTATCCATTCCTTACTAGATTTAGGAGTTCAGCATGGAAACAATTACGATTAACGTTGATTATGAAGTAGCTAAAGCTTATCGGGAAGCAGCGCCCAATCAACAGCAAAAAATTCAAAGATTGGTCAATGATTTACTTAAGCAAATGATTCAAGAAAAAACCCTTGATCAGATTGTACAACAAATGCAAACAGAAGCCAAAAATAATGGTTTAACTCAAGAAATATTAGACGATATTCTGCACAATGGATAAATTAAGATTTGTCATTGATACTAATGTCTTAGTTAGTAGTATTCTCATTGCTTCATCTCCTTCAGATAGGGCTTTAAAAAAAGTCAGAAGTTTAGGAGATATTTTGTTTGCGGAAACTACTTTTCAAGAATTACAAGAAATTTTAAATCGTCCCAAATTTGATCGCTATGTTTCCTTTAATATTCGCCTGCAATTTTTAGCCAAAATCAAGCTGGAATCAGAAGAAGTTACCATTATTGAAAATATTAAAATTTGTCGAGATGAAAAAGATGATAAATTTCTTGAAGTTGCTGTTAATGGTAACGCCAACTACTTGATTACAGGAGACAAAGATTTATTGGTATTAAACCCATTTCGAGATATTAATATTATTGCTGTCAATGAATTTTTAACTAGGTTTAATTGATCATTTTGAATAATAACGGCAATAAAGATCTAACTCTACACCCCTTTTCTTCCCTCAATAGCAAGTAACGCACTACCATAGGCGGCTTCTGTATGAATAGAATTAACCATATTAACGTTTAAATAGCGCTGACGAATGGCTGTCCAAACGGGATTTTTTGACCCGCCTCCGGCGGTATAAACTTGGGTTAGGGGAGGGGCTCCAAGTTGTTGTAAAAGTTGATAACCTTGGGCTTCAATTTTGGCAATTCCTTCTAATAAACCCTGGAGAAATTCAACAGAATTATTGGGACGGGGTTGGAGACGGGGAAGTAATTCGGGGTCGTTAATCGGGAAGCGATCGCCTTTTTTAATTAAGGGATAATAATTTAAGTTACTATTATAATTAGGGTTAATTTGACTACTGAAATTTTCCAGTTCAATATCACTAAAAAATTGCCGTAAGACCGCCCCCCCGGTATTAGAAGCACCTCCAGTTAACCATAAATCTCCTAAACGATGGCTATAAATGCCGTATTTAGTATTATTTACAGGAGTATGACTGAGAAGTTTTAAGACTAAAGTAGAACCTAAAGATGTTACTGCTTCCCCTGGAATCTTGGCACCACTGGCTAAAAATGCAGCTATGCTATCGGTAGTTCCTGCACAGATAACACAGGTTTTAGGTAATTTTAACTGTTCTGCCATTTCGGGGGTAATGGTGGCAATTGGAGTTTCCGGGGGCAACTATATCAGGCAGTTTCAATAGGTTTAAATCCGTCAGGGATTGTAAACCATTAATTAACCAATTGGGATAGGTCAAATTCTCGACATCGTAGCCCAATTTTAAGCTATTATGATAATCACTAATCCCTAATTTTCCATGTAATAAAAATGCTAACCAATCGGCTTGATGCAAAAAATAGCGGGGCGTAGATTTTGGGGATTTACTGTTGGTAGTTTCAACGGTTAACCACCAAATAAGTTTTGCCAAACTGGAAGTAGCACTGTTGACAATATGGTCGGGGGGAGCGATTTTTTTTAACAGTTCCAAGACAGTAACAGCCCGACTATCATTATATAGAATTGGGGATTGTACCGGAATGCCATTAGTATCACAAAGTAGCACGGTGGCAGAGGTTCCATTAATAGCGATCGCATCTATTTGACGGCGAAAATGTAACGGAATTTGTTCAATCACGTCAAACAGAGCGGTTTTCCAAAGGTAAACCCACTCAGAGGAGGGAGTTAACGGGGGGAAGGGAAATTGAGTTTGGGCTACCACTGTCCCTTGAGAATTAATGGTAATTGAACGGGCACCGGATGTCCCCAAATCAATCCCGATATAAAAATTAACCATTGTTTCTATCTAGGTTCAATTCATATTTTTTTATTTATTGTACAATCATAGGTTTGTGAATTATAAGGTGATTAGTTGTTTTGTTAAGTTTTAATAAAAATTGCGGAAGAAGTAAAATTCCTCTGGACATTTATTGCTCACAAAGTTATAACTCAAGAGTCGGTAGTTGAACTTTAATCGGATTAACTGCTGGCAATTGTACTGTTAATGCGTTAATCAGGGATTTTATGGATACTCTTGCTTACAATCATCTCGTTTCTGCCTATGAGTCCCCTCGCCAAACCCATGTCAACGGGGATTTGGTACTATTCCGATGTGTGAATTGGAGTAAAATATCAACGGCTTGCTGGATGCCAATTGTGGCAACGGCTATTGGCTTGGCTGTGATGAGTGTAAGCCAACCCGCCAGTGCCGCCCTCTCCCGTGGCGATAGCGGTCAGAGTGTTAAAAGTGTTCAATATGCGTTGCAGAATTACGGCTATTTTAACGGCAGAGCAACGGGTTATTTTGGGTCGGCGACAAAACACTCCGTCATGGCTTTTCAACGGGATTATGGTTTAAATCCCGATGGAATTGTTGGTCGGGCAACGGCATCGGCCCTTGGGGTTGGGAGTTATCACAAACCCAAGAAACATCACTATAGCAATGCTAGTTATGGTTGTAGTCATAGCTGCGGTGGCGGTAGTTTTCTCTGTCCCGTGGCGACAGTGGCCATCATGTCAAACAACTACAAAATCGTTTAGCAAATCTGGGTTATTTTAATGCTAACTCCACGGGTTACTATGGCAAATTAACCGCTAGTGCTGTTAAATCCTTTCAATATAATTGTGGACTCTCGGCTGATGGAATTGCTGGCCCAGCAACCCTAGCAGCATTAGGAATTTAGCTTCTTTTTGTAGAGACGTGCCACGGCGCGTCTCTCTGTTTCTTCTTTTTGTAGAGACGTGCCACGGCGCGTCTCTCTGTTTCTTCTTTTTGTAGAGACGTGCCACGGCGCGTCTCTCTGTTTCCAAAGATTTTGTATAAAAACAACAAATTCAATCGTTTTGTCTTTGATAGTTTGTCTGTACTTTCCTAGACCCTTGTGGAGACGCGCCATGGTTTTGTCTTTGATAGTTTGTCTGTACTTTCCTAGACCCTTGTGGAGACGCGCCATGGTTTTGTCTTTGATAGTTTGTCTGTACTTTCCTAGACCCTTGTGGAGACGCGCCATGGCACGTCTCTACGGGGTTGATATTAACGCAACCATAATTTAATGGTTTTGTCCTTACTTCCACTGACTAAACTATTCCCATCGGGACTAAATTTAATCGAATAAATCTCATCTTGATGTCCGGTTAAGGTATTTAATAATTCTGCCGTTTTTAGGTTCCATAATTTAATAGTTTTATCTCGGCTGCTACTAGCAATAATATTATTATCGGGACTGATAGCGACGGATAACACATCGTTAGAATGTCCGGTTAAAGTCTGAATTAACGCGCCAGTTTCTAGGTTCCAAACTTTAAGGGTATCATCCAAACTACCACTAACAATTATTTTACCATCGGAACTAATTGCCAGCGATCGCACTCCTTCTAAATGTCCGGTCAGCGTATTTAATAATTCTCCGGTTTCCACCCGCCAAATTTTAATATTTTTATCCTGGGAAGCCGTAACTAATAGTTGACCATCGGGACTAAAAACAACCGCATAAACCTGATCCTGATGATCGGTTAAATTCTGTAAAATAGCCCCCGTTTTTCGATCCCAAATTTTCACGGTTTTATCCGCACTCCCACTGGCAATTGTTTGATTATCAGGACTAACATCAACTGACCAAATAGTGGCTAAATGTTCCAAGGGAGGATAGACTTTTCCCGTGGTCAGATTCCATTCTAAAATTCGCCATAACCCACTTCCAGAGGATATTTCTGTACCATCGGAGTTAAAATCCACAGCATAAATTGGGGAGAAATCTCCAACTAAACTTTTAGTTTCACTTCTACTTTTAATATCCCATAATTTCAAAGTTGTATCTTGACTCCCACTAGCAATAGTTTGACCATCGGGACTGAAGGTAACCGCCCAAACCGCATCAGTATTTTGGGCAAATTCTTCAGGCGTTACGGTTTTCCAAAATAGTTTATCCTGACATTTTTGGATGAGGTTTTCAATGGCTTGGTTTTTTAAAGCAGTTTCGGGAATATTGTCCGCTTCATTTAAACATTGTTCATATTTTCCCGCCACCAACAATTCTTGGATAGTATTAATTTTTTGGGTTTGAAATTGTTGTAAATCTTTCGATTTTTGATATTCAGATATTGCTATAATTATTCCTGATAAACTCACCAGTCCTAAACCTAACCAAAGCAGTTGATAAAGACGAATTTTTTTAAAGGATTTAGACTCTATATTTTGAGATTTAGCTAGGGTAGGAATTGGGCGCAAATTCTGGATAACTTGAGCAAGTTTAGTTAAGATAGATTGGGGTAAAACCTGTTTTTCAATAACGGCAATATCTTGATCATTTAACCCTAAAAGTTGTTGAAATCGTTTGAGTTCTTCCCTGGTTTCGGGACTAAAAGGATATTCCTGCCGCATTGTGGCAATTAAGGCTTGTTCATAGCGTTCTCCCTTTTCATGGTATTTGCGATAGGGATTTAAAATTTCATCTTCAACCGCTTCTGCATCTTCAGGTAACAGTTTCTAAACTTAAGCGTAATTCCTCTAAAATTTGCCGACCGATAATCGAAATTTCCCCCCGATGATGGTTAGCACACCGTTGAACTTCTTCCCGATATATTTCTAGCTTAGAAAGATTAGGTGCGGAGGCGGGACGCAGAGTTTTTAGAACCGATAAAACTTCATCAACAGATTGATAACGTTGGTGATAATCAGACCGCACCATCTTATCAAGAATATCACCAAATTCTACACTAACAATTGCTAAATGTCGCCAAAATATTTCCCCTGTATCTGAACCATTATTTCTTCGCAATTTTGACAATTCCGATGCTGGCAAACCCGTTAAAGATTGAATAGCAACCATCCCCAAAGCATAAATATCACTGTTAAAATGGGGATGACATTGAAACTGTTCAATGGGCATATATTCCAGGGTTCCCACCCGACTACTGGGGGAATTTTGATCGGAATTCAAATTAATTTCTTGAACCGCTCCAAAATCCAGTAAAATAATTTTTCCATCGGTTTGACGACGGATTAAATTACTCGGTTTAATATCCCGATGAATCACTCCCTGTTGATGCACAAATCGAAGTATTCCTAATACATCGGTGAGTAAATTAATGACTTGATTTTCTGTTAGGGGCTTACCTGGGGAAATCTCATCCATTAATGAGTGACCCGAAACATAGGATTCAACTAAATAAAATTCCCGATTTTCTTCAAAATAAGCTAATAGTTGGGGAATTTGATCATGTTGGGAGAGTTTTTCTAAAACCTTGGCTTCCTGTTGAAAACGCTGACGGGCTACATTAACGAGTTTGGCATCTGCTGGAGTCAGATGCAAATGTTTAACAAAACACAACGACTCACCGGGTCGGCGAGTATCCCTAGCGAGATAGGTTTTCCCGAAATCCGTTGACTCAATCACCTCTATGACTTGATAGCGCCCATCTAAAAGCTGACCGACCATAGCAAAAACATTGACCCTATTTTGTTTGATTATGACATTAATCGTGAATAAACCTATGAAATGTTAATTTTAACCCCTCGAATTGAATAATCTAGTAATTCCATCGGGTGCATTAAATTAATATCTTTTCCTTGCAATTGTAAGTGTTTTTTAATTTGCAAAGAACAACCAGGATTAGAAGAAGCAATTAATTCGGCCCCTGTATTTGTTAAATTATCTACTTTTTGCTGTCCTAATTCTTCGGCAATTTCCGGTTGCAATAAATTATAAATCCCCGCACTTCCACAACATAAGGAAGCATCTATTGGTTTCTCGTAATTTTACCCCCGGAATTTGTTGCAGCAGTTGACGGGGTTGGGAACTAATTTTTTGTCCATGTAATAAATGACAAGCATCTTGATAAACGAGGGTTAATTCTCCGGTTTCTGTTAGGGGAAATAGGGGTGTTGTTAACCCTATTTCGACTAAAAATTCCTGAATATCTTTAACTTTTGCCGAAAATTCTTGCGCTGCTTCTCGATATTGGGGATCATCTTTTAAGATATGTCCATATTCTTTTAAGGTATGACCACAGCCCGCCGCATTAATAATAATGGCATCTAAACGAGTCCCAGAAAATCGATCAATCATTTGTTTAATTAAGGTATGGGACTGTTCCGTTTGTCCTTGGTGTTCGGGTAACGCCCCACAACAGCCCTGATTTCTCGGAATCACAACTTCACACCCATTGGCGGTTAAAACCCTCACCGTGGCTTCATTAACGGGGTTAAATAATAACCGTTGAACACAGCCTAAAATTACCCCGACTCGATAGCGTTTTTCGCCTTGGGTGGGAATAATAACCGGGAAATCTTCTCGAAAAGCGTCTTTAGGAATAGCGGGTAAAATTGATTCCATTGCGGCTAAACGAGGAGATATTTTTGGTAATAAACCCGTTTGTCTGACTATTTTTTGTAGCCCTAATTTTTGATAGATGAAAAGCGGGATTAAAAATGCCTTTAAACGATTGGGATAGGGGAATAAATTAAAAATCAATCCTCGAATTAAACGGTCGGATAAACTTCTGGGAACATTTCTTTCAACTTGAGGACGGGTAGCGGCAATTAATTGATCATATTTAACACCTGAAGGACAGGTGGTAACACAAGCTAAACATCCTAAACAGCTATCAAAATGTTGGGCGCTGGTTTCCCCCAAAGCGGCGTCATTTTTGGAAATCGCATCCATTAAATAAATCCGCCCTCTTGGGGAGTCCATTTCTGTTCCTAAAACCCGATAACTGGGACAAGTTGATAAACAAAAGCCGCAGTGAACACAGGTACTTATTAAATTAGGATTTGGGGGATTTGTGGAGTCAAAACCTGGAATTTCAGTCGGGTTTAAATGGGGATTTTGCCCTAAAAAGTTACTTTGTTTAGCAGGAATTGATTGAGGGTCAATAATTTGATCAGATGTTTGCATTTTAACTAAATTCTCCCAAAATAATTGATTAATTAAATTCCACCGACAAAACGATTGGGACTCAACTGATTTTGAGGATCAAATTGTTGTTTAATTTGACGCATCAAATTCAAAGCATTTCCCGCATATCCCCAAACTTCTAACTGTTGTTTTAATTCTACAGGTGCTTTTAATATTGATAAAAACCCTCCTTGAGATTCACACCAATTTCTTAATTTTAACAGAGTTTCTGGAGAAATGCTGTCAAACCTTAATACCCCCAAACCGACTCCAGCATGAATCACACCGAGGGTTTGATACTGGGTTAAGGTTTTGACCGCAGCAGTGGGGGTGATTCCAATTTTACAAATAATAGAAGCATTGGATTCAGATTGCCAAATTTGCTGTTTTAATTGTTGCCATAAATTCTCCTCATTGGAGTCAATATAAATGGCTTTTAACCCTATTTTTTCTCCTAACTCTATTAAGCGTTGAGATTGTTGTTTAACACCTTCTGCAATACTTTGGAAACCGCACCATTAAACCAATATTATCTCCCAATCCTAATATTTTTGATAGGTCGGATGAGATTAAATCCACAGCGACGGGAGTTAAAGCAGAAGACAATAAGATTTGATTAACTTGAGAAATAGCTTCAGATTCTCCTGTTAATATTACCGTCCCAGAAGCTTCAGCTTGGGGATAAACTCGTAGGGTGATTTGACTAATAATTCCTAAAGTTCCATAGGAACCTGTAAATAGTTTCATTAAGTCATAACCCGCCACATTTTTAACCACTCGCCCCCCAGCTTTAGCGATTTTTCCATCATAACGAACAACGGAAATCCCTAGGATTAAATCTCGAATACTTCGATAACGTTGTCGCAGAGAACCTGTATCTCCCGTGGCAATAATTCCGCCAATTGTTGCGGTTTCAGGATAACTCGAATCAAATCCTAAAACTTGATTTTCCTGAGCTAAAATAGCTTGCAATTGGGAGAATTTCATCCCCGCTTCTACGGTAACGGTTAAATCGCCAACGGCGTGTTCAATCAGTTGATTCATGCCCTGGGTACTAACGGCAAAATCAATATTTTTGACCAGTCCCCCCCAATCAATTTTACTACAAAAACCGCAGGGTAAAACCTTTAATTGCTGTTGGTTAGTATGGGCAATAACTTCGGCTAATTGTGCTTGACTTTGGGGATAAATTATCCCTTGAATTGGGGTTTCTGGTACTAAACATTGAATTATTTGTTGTTGTCGCACGGATTCAATTTCGTCCCAGGGTTGGACATTCCCTACCCCCACAATTTTTTCTATTTCCTGTTGGTTTTTAGGATTGGTGCTAGAAATCGCGTTCATTTAAAAAATTCAGAGATTGATTGAGGCAAAATTAAGTTATAACTATTCTATAACAAAAAACACCAGAATCGGGAATAGGGGAAAGGAGATTCAAGTAATGGGTAGTAATTTTTTCTAGGAGACCGTTCGTTATGGAATTTAAGGATATTATTGGATTAATCCATCCTGTGTTGGCGGTGGTTTTTGTGTTTCCCTTAATCGGGATTTCTGTATATATGGCATGGCAAACCCGTCAACGCCGTCTACATCGTTCTGAACCAGAGAATAAAACTAAAATTCCGGCGAATGTTGGACAAGAACATTTAAAAATTGGTCGGTGGTTAACGGGTTCGGTGGTGGGAATTACGTTAATTGCCTTAGCTTATTCGATTTATTTTAAGGGGGTTTTTAAAGATTTATCCCCTGAGAAAATGCCTCAAGCCATTTTTATTGTTTTTATGTTTGGCTTCACGATGGCTTCACTAATTTTACTCTATCGAGCTAAACCCAATCAACCTATTTGGCGAGGAGTTTTTGCTACTTTAACCGGAATGGGAATTGTGGTTATCGGATGTCAGGAAGGGGTATTTAGACGGGGTTATGAGTGGCAATTTTCCCATTACTATTACGGGGTAACAGCGGCGTTATTAATGATTTTTTCCTTGGCAATTGTCCCGGATATTTATCAATCAAATCGCTGGAGAATTACCCATACGGTTTTAAATTGTATTGCTTTATTATTGTTTTTAGGTCAAGGGATGACGGGAACAAGAGATTTACTAGAAATTCCCCTGAGTTGGCAAGAACAACATCTCTATCAATGTGACTGGAATCAGAAAACCTGTCCTCAACCCCCTAAAGGTTAATAGTTAAAGTTTTGTCCCCCAAATTCATCTTAATATAGCGCTACCAATTAAGGTGTTTGACAATACTAAACCTCCCTATTCCCTATTCCCTATTCCCTGTTCCCTAGCACCATGATTATTTGCGTCTTGACTCTAATTTTTGATAAACATTTCTTAACTCAACATCGTGATAGGCTAGGGCAACTAAGGTATGATAGAATAAATCCGCAACTTCCCCGGCGATCGCATCTTTTTCATTATCCTTACAAGCCATTACTACTTCAGCCGATTCCTCTCCAATTTTTTTGAGAATTTTATTATCTCCCCCCGCTAATAATTTACAGGTATAGGATTCTAATTGTGGATAATCCCGGCGATCGCAAATTACATCAAATAACCTCGATAACGTATTTCCTGATAACTCCTGATGCCGTTGTTCCACCCCAATAATCAGCATCGGACTATCATCATTATAGCGAATTTCTTTTACTGTTATTTCCGAATTCCATAATACAATTGCTGTTTCTCGACAAGACCAAACCTGTTTTGATGTAATAGTTTTTTCTAGGGCTTCTGGATTCATCCAAACCCAATTTAACACCGTTCCCTCTAAACAATCTTGGATGATTGCCAGAAGTAATCCGTTTTCGTTGTAACGAATTGTATCAATTTCACTCGACAGGCTTAACTCTAAGGGTTTTAAGGTTGACATAAATTTACCGAATACAACGAGATCCCTAACTTGATTACAATATCATCTGGTTGGTTGGGCTATGCCCAGTAAAAGTGATCGGAATATTGCTTTTTGCCCATTAACCCAAACCATATACAGTTCAAGGAGATTATCTCAGAGTGACCCTACCCTTAACAACTACAAAATCAGAAGAAATCTTTGCCGCCGCCCAAAAAATCATGCCAGGGGGCGTGAATTCCCCCGTGCGGGCGTTTAAGTCCGTCGGGGGACAACCGATTGTTTTTGATCGCGTCAAGGGCGCCTATGCTTGGGATGTGGACGGCAATCAATATATTGATTATGTTGGCTCTTGGGGGCCGGCCATTTGCGGCCATGCCCATCCCGAGGTGATCAACGCCCTGAAGGAAGCCTTGGAAAAAGGTACCAGTTTTGGGGCTCCCTGCGTCCTAGAGAATATTTTGGCAGAAATGGTAATTGATGCCGTTCCCAGCGTGGAAATGGTACGATTTGTCAATTCGGGAACCGAAGCCTGTTTGTCGGTCTTGCGCTTGATGCGAGCCTTCACCGGACGGGAGAAACTGATTAAATTTGAAGGCTGCTACCACGGGCACGGGGATATGTTCCTGGTAAAAGCTGGTTCCGGGGTCGCCACGTTAGGTTTACCGGATTCCCCTGGGGTTCCTAAAGCCGTTACTGTTAGTACCCTCACTGCCCCCTACAATGACCTAGAAGCCGTCAAACAGCTATTTAATGAAAATCCGGGTGAAATTGCTGGAGTTATCCTAGAACCGATTGTAGGCAACGCTGGTTTTATTCCTCCCGATGGCGGATTTTTGGAAGGGTTGCGGGTGCTAACTCGGGAAAATGGGGCTTTATTGGTATTTGACGAGGTGATGACCGGGTTTCGGATTGCCTATGGCGGGGTGCAGGAGAAATCCGGGGTGATACCGGACTTAACGACTTTAGGAAAGGTCATTGGTGGCGGTTTACCCGTAGGGGCCTATGGCGGACGGCGGGATATTATGTCCATGGTGGCTCCATCTGGCCCGATGTATCAAGCGGGAACATTATCGGGAAATCCGTTAGCGATGACCGCAGGCATCAAAACCCTGGAGTTATTGCAAAAACCGGGAAACTTATGAATATTTGGATAAAATCACCAAAAAATTAAGTACCGGGTTGTTACAAATCGCCAAAGAAACTGGTCATGCAGCCTGTGGAGGTCAAATTAGTGGAATGTTTGGTTTATTCTTTACCCCGGGGCCAGTCCACAATTATGAAGATGCTAAAAAATCTGATTTAGCCAAATTTAGTCGTTTTCATCGGGGAATGTTGGAGCGAGGCATTTATTTAGCCCCCTCTCAATTTGAAGCCGGGTTTACCTCTTTAGCCCATACGGATGAAGACATTGATCAAACTTTAGCAGCGGCTAGAGAAGTCATGTCTAGTTTGTAATTTTTTCCGCCCCTACTAATTGAATAAAATGTAGGGGCGATTTTGTCGTCAGGAGACGCGCCATGCAGAGAGACGCGCCATGCAGAGAGACGCGCCATGGCACGTCTCTACAGCCTGGAAATAAATTGGATTAAACCAGAAAATCAAATCATATTATCTTAGGGGTTGGGATACCCAGCCCTATTTTAACTTGTGTTTGGAGACTTTTAAGCCTTAATTTTTAATCTTTTCTACATAACCCCATAAACTATAATCTCGACTTAACCAACCGTGAAAAAATGCCATTTGGCTAGGATTTTCCTGAACCCGTTTATAACGATATAAAATTCGTTCATTAATAATTTGTAGGGCTGTGTATTGGTTATTTCCGCGTTCTAAGGCTTCTCGGGTTTCTGAATCAAATACTCCGGTTTGAGGTAATCCTAATGCCTGTTGTAAAAACGTAATTGAGTTATTAATTCCGAAGTTAACAGAAGTATCAAACATCACAATAGCCAGGGATGGGTGCATTTTTGCAGCCTCACTTCCTTGCCAATAGCTATTATAAATTTCAATTAATTCTGTCTCAGACATTTGACTCACATCTAAGCCGGGTAATCCTCGATTAGAACGATAGACATTATATTCCGCCTGGGTAATTCCTCGATAGGTTCTTCCCCCAATATCGGAGGGATGATTACTGAATCCTCCTTCAAAATACAGGGTAAATCCTAAAGCCGCATTAAATAATTTGGTTTCATAATCACTTCTAATTTTATTTCTTGCCCAACTTTGGCTACCAATCACAACTGAAAATGTTAGGGTTAATAACACCATTCCAGCGATCACCTGGGGCTTGAGTTGGGTCTTTAGTTTTCCAGGGAGCATTTGCTGCCAATTCATAGGTTTAGAGGGGATGAAATTTACCATAGGTCTATTTAGCGCACTAAGGACTAACAAGCCAAGGTCTAGGATAGCAGATCTGGTTAATAGTTGAGGTTAGTGATTCACCCCAGCCAGGATACCCCCCTTCCCCAGTGCTCTGCGGGGTAAACTCACCCCTAGGGAGTTCGGTTCTACGAATGTACTAATCGGGCAAATGTCGCTATGGTGAGGATAATGAACCGCATTTGTCGGGGAGTGAGACTTGATTTATTTTTAAAGGTTATTTCTAAATTCTATAATTCGTTTTAGGGGGATGATGATGAACCAAATATTGTTACCAACGCTCAGTCAGATTTTGGCGGAAGATGAAACCCATAAATTAGGTTATTCCTATTCGTCTAAATCTCTGTGTCATGCAGAACATCATTCTAATATTTCCTCTGAGGTTAAACAATATTTAAAAGCGGAGAAAGAATGGTATAGTGGCGTTAAATCCATGAATTTTTTATTAGAAGAACTTCAATATAATATTAATATAATAGCAGAAAATTCTATTTCAATTGCCGATCCCCTATCCCATTTAGGATTAATTATTTCGGGGCCAGTTCCGGTTTTAATTCATCCCGATTTAGCGATTCATTTTGCAACTCAAATTTTTACCCATGACCTGTCGAAATTAGAAGATGAATTAGTTTTAAAATTACGCCATCCTAAAGCCTTACTTCCTGCATCGGAGGAATTTTATAATTCTACGCCGGAAACGGAAGCCTGTCCTTTACATGGGAAAGATCCTCTGGTTAAAGAACAGTTTTGTTTAGTTTTAACGAGTCAGTTTAGTTTAGTTATGGTATTGGGTCAGGATTTAACTGGAAGTCCGGCTTTTCTGTTTTCCTTTGATCCTGATATTGTGGAAAAAGCATTATTGATTTTGTGCGATCGCATGGAATTAATTAAAGCCACGGCAAATCGAGATTTGGGAATGGAAGTAGCCAGACAAAAAGCCAAATTAGAGGAGAGCATTGCCCGGTTTATTCCAATTGAACCCAATTATAAAACGGTGATGCAATTTAGTCGTTTATTATTAAATAATTTATCCTTAGAAGTAGAAAAAAAACCAGAAATTGAACCCTTAAAAAATAAGTTAAAAACCGTCGGAATTGCTATCAAAAAAAATCATAATATAGATAAAAATAAGAGTCAAAAATCCTATACTTCAGGGCTGGAAACAACTATTCTGGAAAATTCAATCCCAACAGCAGAAGTCGAATTATTACAAGCGATCGCCCATGAAGTGCGAACACCCTTAGCCACAATTCGCACCTTAACACGATTACTATTAAAACGGCCAAATTTACCCCCAGAAGTAATTCATAAACGTTTAGAAATGATTGATCAAGAATGTACCACCCAAATTGATCGGTTTAACTTAATTTTTCGGGCTGTTGAATTAGAAATAGAAACAAGGGAGACAAAACAGTCGAGGAAATAGTAATGAGAAATCCCTACCATTAACGGCGATGTCATTAGGAGATGTGTTTCAAAGTAGTTTATCTCAATGGCAAAAACAAGCAAGTCAGCGTAACCAAACCTTAGAGGTAATTTTGCCCCACAAACTACCGACGGTCATCAGTGATCCAACTATGCTTGATCAAGTTTTAACTGGAGTCATTGATAATTTTACCCGCAGTCTTCCCTGTGGTAGTCATATTCAAGTTGGGGTAAGATTAGCCGGACATCAGTTAAAGTTACAACTAGAATCCCAACCCGGAAAAGAAGTTAACTCCCCCTTTGCCGTGTCTCCCCAATCTCCGTTAAAATCAATAGGGCCGTTATTAATGTTCCAACCGGAAACGGGAAGTTTAAGCCTAAATATGGCGGTAACAAAAAATCTATTTCATGCCTTGGGCGGGAAACTGGTGATTAAACAGCGATCGCAACAAAGGAACGTTATGACGATTTATTTACCATTACAAAATACCTCGGAAACCGAATGAAAAAAAATTGGATCAAACAACCTTTTCTATTAGTTAGTGCTTCTGTTCTCGTGCTTGAAGGTTTAATAGCCGGGATCGCGATCGCTCAACCCGATCGTTATGGAGCGATCGCCACCTCCATATCGGGGGGTTGGGGTTATGGTTACGATTATCCAACTCGACAAGAAGCTGAACAAAAAGCATTGAAAGAATGTGCTAAATCCGATTGTAAAATCCAGGTTTGGTTTAAAAATGCCTGTGGTGCGGTCGCCAAGAATCCAGAAGGAATTATCGGTTGGGGTTGGGCGATCACTCCCGAACAAGCCCAAGGTAATGCTCTAATTGAATGTGGTACCGGGACTTGCAAAATTGAAACCTGGGCCTGTACAACCCGATAATCATTTCAATGGTAAAAATAGAGCGGACTGGGGCAATGAGAACGGAGGAAGATGCTATGATCGAAATCGGGTCGCTCTAGCGTCTTGCCATACTTACCACTAACCTTGAGTAATGGAATGCGTTTTCATGACAATAGACTTCGGTAGTATCAAAAGCTACAATCCTAAAGGATTTGGGTTTGTCGGTCGTACTTTTTCTAATCCTAATGGAAAAGTTTTCTTCCATATAAGAAAAATCAAGAAAAAACATCCTGAATTAGCCCAAAAATTGGACAATAGCGAAGCTTTTGAAACAGTCAATTTCTGGTATGAAATTGAAACCACCGAAAAAGGCGAACAAGTTAGTGAGCTTTGGCTAAACGCAGAGAATATCCCTCAAAGCTACACAGATGAATTATCTGGTTTGATCCAAAAAGTAGAGAGTATCTGGAAAAATGTAGACTCTGAAAAACCTAGTTGGCTTGACCTTGTAACGATAGAGTTGGTTGGAGTTGATCGAGGGCAAGAAACTAAGTGTTGAGAGAGATAACTTAGAGAGTCAACTTAGAGAGGCAGAGGAGGAGCGACGCAGGGCAGCAGAAGCTTTACGAGAAAATGAAATTGGAAGAATAGCTAAGTGCTATGATTTAACAAAAACGGAAGCTGATGAGTTAGAGCAACTATTAGCAGAGATGCGTCCTTTAGAATTTACACATAGTAAGCAACTATCGAAATATATTAAAAACCATCGACTTGGTTATAGGTATCCAAATATCTCAGGTATTGTGAGAATGGAAAAAGACGATACAGAATGGGATTTTCATGGGGGATTTCCTCCTGATATTTATAAAGTTATTTGCAGGGAACTCGATTTGGATAATCAGGGAACTCGTGCTAGACCAATAGGATTTACACCATTTGGCACTGGTAGAAATTAGCGGAGACTAGCAAATGAGTAAACTCCCTTACAGAAATGAACTTACAGGCAATTATATTGACTGAGTTTGCTGTGGTTTAATAGTTTTTGTTTATAATGGTAGAATTAGTAACAAAGGAGGACAATGCCAGCAAAAGATGTTTACCATGATGCGGTTAAAAACGCTCTAATTAAGGATGGTTGGACAATCACAGCCGATCCCTATCCTCTGGAATATGAGGATGTTGAACTTTATCCTGATTTAGCAGTAGAAAAGTTCATTTCAGAAGAACAAAAACAACGTAAAATTATTATTGAGATTAAAAGTTTTATTAGTTCTTCATTAATGAAAGATTTTGAATTAGCTTTAGGGCAATATATACTGTATCGTAATTTAATTCAATTAGCTCAAGATGAATACCAAGAAATTTACTTAGCGATCAAAGATGAAATTTATGACACTTTTTTTCAAAGAAAATCAATTAAAGCTGTAGTAAAATTAAATCAAGTTGCTTTACTTATTATTAATACGGATAAGGAGGAAATTGTACAATGGATAAATTAACTAATTATCGTCAAACTATCAAAAAGATATTAACAGAACATGATTATCTTGCTAATCGTTCATCTAAGAAAAAATATGAAACTTGTTTAGTTTTTGATGAAACTCATGATCATTATTTATGGATGTCTGTAGATTGGGTTAATCAAAAGAGAATTAATAATACTCACGTTCATATTCGCATTAAAAATGAGAAAATTTATATTGAGGAAGATTGGACTGAGGAGGGTATTGCTAATGAGTTATTAACCGAAGGTGTACCAAAAGAGGATATTGTATTAGCTTTTTATGATCCTGAAACTCGTAAATTGACTGAGTTTGCTGTGGCTTAATTGTATGGCAAAAGTCAACTTTAATAAAATTGATGGTTTTAAAGAAGTTTAAAATTCGGATATTGTGGGAGTTTGGAGAATGCGTTAGCGAAGCTGACCGAAGGTATCGCTGTTTTTTGTCTTTTTATGAGGACGGCATAATGGTTATCGTTGGATAGGCGACCAACAGAGGTAGAACAAGGCACTGCACCCGAACTTCTACAGTCCGCTCGTTCTTCGTTTCCCTTCCATCGGCGGCTCAACTTCACCGTTATATAGGGGGAAATTGAGGTGCGATCGCTCTTTGAGGTGTAGGGGAGTTTGTAGGGTGGGAAGTTATAAAAGTTATTCGTTAGGAATCACCATTTAACTCTAATTGCCCGCCCTACAATTATGTTTATTGATTGGCAATCACACATTTTTTGTTAATCACGGGAAAAATTTATAAATATCTTTTCGATGTAAAAACCTAGTAAAAATAATTGTATCTTCACTCAATTCTATCCCTATCCTATAGTTGCCTAAACGGATACGATAGAATGTATCATAACCTTGTAATTTTTTGAGATGATTAATTTCTGATAGGTTTTCTGTTGTTTTACATTGAATGATTATTTGCTTTAACTCAGATAAAACTTTTTTATCTTTAATTTTTCTTAAATCTTTTTCAAATCTTGATTCAAATTTGATTTTCATTAATTTTCACTATCTAATAAAGCAAATATTTTTTCTTCAGAAACAAAATCATCTTGTCTTCCTTCTTTAATGGCATTAGCTAGAGAAATTTCCTCGACTGCTTCTAGGATAAGATCATAAAATAAATCTTTTCTGGTTTTAATAATTTCTACCATTATTTCTGTCAACATTTCTTTTGTGGTTTCGTCATCAATTGATAATTTCATTGTTTTACAATGTCAAATTTGTTTTTTCAAATTATAGCATATTTTAATGAATTTTTGGTTAGTATTATATAGAATGGTGTAATATATCTATTGCCTGGAATCATGACTGAACTCCTCAAGCAAGTTATTGCAGAAATCCAAGAACTTCCTGCCGACCAGCAAGATGCGATCGCATTGCGTCTTATGGCTGAACTGAAAGATGAACAGAGATGGACAAAGCAGTTTGAATCAACCACAGACGAGCAGTGGGATCGATTAGCTGACATGGTTCGGCAGGAAATCTCAGACGGTGACACCGTTTCATTGGATGAAGTCTTTCCGGTCAAGTCATGAAATCGAGTGTCACAAAAGCGTTTCGTAAATGCCTCGATCGACTTCCCGCATCAGTGCAAGAGCAGGCTGATAAAGCTTATGAACTTTGGCGCGAAGATCCGTACCACAACAGTTTGCAGTTTCAAGCGAGTCAGTCAACGCCAACCGATTTATTCTGCACGGGTCGGCATCGACTATCGAGTTCTAGGGTTGCTGGAGGCAGACGACCACATTTATTGGTTCTGGATTGGGGCGCACGATGAGTACGATGAGTTGCTGAAAAGACTGTAGTTTCTAGTCACTCCGTTGGTGCACGGTCTAACAACGCTTATGCACCCGACCGTTGAGAGGTGATCGGTGAGGTTCGAGAAGTGATCTGCGCTGGGTGATGGGCACCGTTAGGGGGAAATTGAGGTGCGATCGCTAGAAACGTTTTTTCCACTGTTGAGGATCACGCTTAACATGAAAACAAGCCAAGATAAAAATAATATCATCGTGAATTACATAAAACAAACCATAAGGAAATCTTGGCAATAATTTTCGGCGTACATTATTATAGATAATGGGATAAGCGAGAGGATTTTGTTGAATTAAAGCTAAATTTTTATCTACAACTCGAATCAAATCTGATCCAAGTTGGTTAACTTGTGATTCATACCACTGATAAGCCTCCTCTAAATCTAATTCAGCTTCCTCTGAAATTTTAATTTTATATGTCATCTTTAATAATTCTTCGCTTAACGACTTCCCAAGATTCGCCTTCATTTTCAATATTTTGATAAGATGCTAAACGCCGATCTAATTCCTGTTTCTGAGATTGAGTTAAAGGAATTTGATCAGCATCAATAACAACACTATTCCAAATATCTTCTATTAACTGAAGCTTTTCGTGAATAGTTAGGGGTAAAATTTGTTCAGATAATAGACTATTCATAAATCAAACAATGTAATTTGATAATCTTTACTTAGCTTAACTTATTTTTACCATTTTGTGTCATTTTAATGATTGGAGATCGCTCTTGGCGTGCGATCTTCGCAGCTTACCGTAGGTATCGCTTTTTGATGTGTAGAGACGTTTGGGGTGTGGAGATGGGAGGTTGAGGTGCGATCGCTCTTTGATGTGTGGGGGAGTTATGGTGCGATCGCTTATTATCAGGTATTTTTGGTTAGTATTATTATTGTGTGGCTCTTGATGGCTCACCTACTCAATTACAAAATTACAAGGATGAGATTTGACATCGGCATTGCCTTTGACCAATACGGGGTAAATTGTAATTGGTAAAAGTCTTTATTCAAAGATTTTTAAACATTATTAGTAATATTAAAATCCCCTCAAATACCTATCAATTTATGATATAGTTTCCCTGTTCAATATATTACTATCAACAAGATGGCTAAACTCAATAAATTTAAGGCTTTTTCCCTATCTACCCTACTCTATGGGATAGCAGCATTAACCTTTTTACCCATTCCCAAAGCAGAAGCCGCAACAAATTTTAACTGTCCGGGTCAATTTCCCCAAAACAGAATGCAGTTTTCTGTGAGTTATCTTGATGGTCGATTTACAAGCATTACGTTAACTCCTCAAAGCGGCCCACCTCGCACCAATCAATTAAGATATGATCGACCCAACGAGCGGGGAGAATTAGTTTATCGGGCGGGTGATATGGGCGGTGCTGATATCATTGTCATCGACTTATCAAAAGGCGCCGTACAACCCGGGACACAGGTTTCTGTTTCGCTGGATGGACAGTGGGCGAGGGGAAACTTGTCGGCTCTAATTCAGTTAACTTTTAAAATAGGACTGATACGGAAACCGAGTTTCTGAATGATGAACGCGGTTTCTGGGAAAAATATTCTGATTCTAAAAGAATATATAATAAAGATAGATTTTAATTTAGATAAAATCAGGAGTAACAAATGGAAGCAATTACGATTAAAGTTGATAATGAAGTAGCGAAGCTTTACCAGGAAGCGGATAGTAATAAACAAGAAAAAGCAATTTGGGTTTGTAGCCTGATTCTGAAAGAATTATTAAAACCATCTGATTTTGATGAGATTGTTAAACAAGTAAGAGAAGAAGCTAAAGTTAATGGTTTAACTCCCGAAATTTTAGCCGAGTTATTAGAAGATGAATAAACTTAGAACTGTATTAGTTAGATACAAATATTTTTATTAGTGGTTTATTGTTATCAGCATCAAAAGCCCAACAGGTTTTTGATCAAGTTACTGAAAGCCAAATTCTCTTGATATCTGACAGCACTTTTGTCGAAATTTATCAAACTTTTATTCGTCCTAAATTTGATAAATATGTATCTTTAGAAAATTTGATCACTTACCCTCCAATTATAACACTTATAAATCTATTTTTACAGCAAAATATTTTAATTTAATCAAATATGATTTGTCATTTAATGGTCGGTATTCCAGGTTCGGGAAAGTCAACAGTTGCTCAACAGCTTGCGGATCTCACCCAGGGTTTAATTATTTCTACGGATCGGATTCGATCACAACTTTATGGGGATGAAATTATTCAGGGTAATTGGTTAGAAATTGAACAAAAAGTATTACAGGAAATGGAACAGGCGATCGCATTTTCTCAACCAATTATTTATGATGCGACTAATACTTATCGACCTTGGCGAATCGATATATTAGAAAAATCTGCTTTGATTTCTCCAGAAATTCCTCGATCTTGGATAGCTTGGGTATTAGAAACCCCCATGGAAATTTGCAAACTGCGGAATCAAAATCGCCAACGTCAAGTTCCTGAATCTGTAATTGAACAAATGGGAAAAGCGATCGCAAAATTTCCACCCACTACCTCAGAAGGATTTATCAAAGTTTATAGTTTAAAACCCGATTATTCTGAATTAAAAACTCGGCTTGAGTTTTAATAGTTAAAACTCCCTAAAATCTCGTTTCATACTCAAACCTAACTTCACTTTCATTCCTAAAATTCGTAACTCCCCGTAATAATATATTATCATTGAGACGATAATTAATATTAAATTGAAACGGTTGATCGGCGGCTAAAACTCGACTTAAAGACACATAAGCATTATCAGTTACATCTAAACCCACTTCAATTCCCACTCCTAAAGCGGAAGCTGTGCCCTTAGAACCGCGTTCGGCTACCCGTGAGGGATAAATCCTAAATTCTGTTAATCCCGTGGCGTTAATCACATTCTGTTGGAGTTTACCAAATAATCCGGTGCTGGCAATATTTGCTAATACTAATGTACTGTCATCTTGGATTCCTTGAATCACACTTCCCCCTAATAAAGCTACTAATTCATTTTGAGAACGGGAAGGAGAACTTTGTAACTTAATAATATCATTAATTTCTGAGGCGGGGCCACGAACAATTGCATTAATTCTGATGGTTCGGACGGTTTCCAAACCGAGAAGGACTTAAGGCTTCAGTTTGTTCCGCCGGAAAAGCCGAAGGCGGAGAAACAAACCTTAATGTTTCAGGAACACGGGTAACTAAACGCACATCTAAAATCGGATCTAAACCCTCCGAAGGAACAAATATTGCCCGTTGGGGATAGCCTCGATCTAACCTTAATTGACTGGTATAAAGATTCACCTGTCCCCCGGTTAAATCAATGGTTCCTTGGGGACGAATATCATTAATATTGGCTAAACTTCCATTTAATTCAATCGTTCCTTGGGCATTAAAATTAATTAAAGGTGCATTTAAAATCGGGGTAGTCATAACTTGAATATTGTCGCCTAAAGTCAGTCTTAATCTGTTCAAACTGACATCCACAGGCGGTTGAGTTGTATCCGTAGTATCGGTGGGTAATTTAGCGGTTTCTTCCGAAGGTAAGGTAACTTTTCCCTGACTTAATATGACTTCCCCTCCTAATTTTGGTTTTAATAATGTTCCGGTAAAAAGAATAGCACCATCGGCATTTCCTTTGTAGATTTCGGGTAAATTAAGCGTTAGTTTTTCTAGGTCTAATTGTAGAGGAGTTCCCAGATCAGGGTCATTTTCACCAAAGGGACGAGACACGGGTAAAACCCCACTTAATCGGATATGTCCGGTTCCTTTATCTCCTTGTAAATCTCCCTCAATATCTTTTACTTGAATGCGATCGCCGATAAAAATAGCCGTCCCACTTAATCCAATAATAGACTGTTCTAAACTGCGAGCGGTTAAAACTGCATCTTGAATTTTAAATAATCCTTCTGGTTTCAGATCGAGTTTAATTCCTCCGGTTTCTGGTTGTTGCAAACTCCCACTAATTCTTAATTGAACTAATCCTTTTCCTTCCTGCCAATTTAACTCAGGATTGAGCAAATTGATCACCGCTAATCCTTGATCTTTGATATCAACTCGGACATCCACCACATCACTTTCTGCGGAAACCGTGGCAAAGGGTAATTGAAAGGGTAAAGTCCCTCTAAAATTAATTGGATCGGTTTCGGTAACTAATAAACTTCCACCAAATCTTAGTCGAGAATTATTATAACTAAAACTGCTTTGCGCTTCTTGAAACTGGTTCATCATTAACCGTTGCTTCTAATAGGGTTAATTCCCCCGATGATTGGGGATTCTCTAAAGTTCCTGCAATACTCGCCCGAATATTCAATTGTCCGGTTAAATCCACATTTGGCAAATCGACAATTTTTTCAATTTCTTCTAAGCGGATATTTTTCCCTCGAAACTGACCTGATGTTTGTTGATTGGCTAAATTCAACTGTCCGCGAAAATCATATAATGCCGATCCTGCACGCAATTGGATGGGTTCAACTCGCACCACATTATCGGCAAAATTCGCTTCTAATAAAAACTGATCGGCGGTATATTTCCCATAATTCCAATCTTGACCTTTGATGGTTGCTGCTGCATTAATTCCCCCTGGAATTGAACCTTGAAATGCCATTTCTCCGGTAAATTTTCCATCTAAATCGCGTAAAGGAGGTAAGGGCTCCGCCGCGATTTCTGCCAGGGATTGTTGTAGGATTCGTCTAATTTCTTCTAGGCGTTGTAACTGTTCAAATAAAGTTGCTGTGGGGGGTAAACCGACGGGAACAGGCTTTACATCGGCGGCTATTCCATAGTTTGGGGGGGTTAATCCTCTGCCCAAATCTGCTAAATTAAAGATTTTTAGGGCGGTTAAAACGTCCTGTAAACTTCCTTGAGGGATTTTAACTGTACCTTCAAATTGATTAGATACGGTGGATAAATCCTGGGTTTGGGGTGTGGAAAGACTGGCTAAAATTTCAGTAATATTAGCTTGACCTTGAATAAAAATCTGAGTCATTCCTTTGCTCAGTTCAGCATTGATTAACTTAGCAATCCCATTTTGATAACTAAAATTTCCCGAAAATAAATCGGTTTCAATATAACCTAAAATTGGCTTCCGAACCGCAATATTTCCGATTACTCCTATTTTATTAATATCAAAACTAGCTAAATTAGATACGGTTAATTTTCCCGATGCTATGCCTTTTAATAGTCCAATATCTAATTCAGCTAAGGGAGATAAACTTAAGGTTTGTAGGGGAAAGTCGTCTAAATTAATCTCTAAATTATTCCCTTGAGAATTTCCGACCAATTGGCTATTATTCCGTGTTACTAAAAAGGAAGTCGGTAAATATTGATTATCTAGGGCTAATTCTATTTTATCCCGTTCTCCTGCGAGGGCAATATTAACCTTTTGATTCGGAATAATATTCACAGTTCCTGCTAGAATAGGTTCAAAGGTGACATCTCGAACTGCAAAGTTATTTAGACTTAAATCTCCGTTTAGATTTAAAGCAGAAATAGTTCCCGTCAACTTACCATTAAAATTAACAATTCCCGCTACCAAAGGACTATCTCCGGTTCTAATTTCTAAGGGTAAAGCCGTTAATAAATTTTGCACTAAGGGGGATTGTAAATCAAAATTATCAGCCCGAACATTCAGGTTTAAATTAGATAATTGGGGCGTACCATTGCCTTTAAATTCAACTCCAATTAAGCCATCGGTTGAGAATCCTTGAGTTTCAGCTTTTTTAATATTAATTTCCCGACCATTCCAACTAGCAATGGCTTCAAAAGGTTGTTTAATAATCGGTAATTCCGTGAGTCGTAATTGACCTAATGCCTGTATAGTATTAGGATTAAAATTATTAAGGTTTCCTTGTCCGGTGATTTCAGTAGTTAATAATCCTCGCAATAAAGGCATATTTTCAGCTTGCTGTAATAGTCCATTTTGACGTAAACTATTTGGCATTTGAGATTCAACTAATTGAGAGAAACGACCTAAAGCAATTTGATCTCCTTTAATGGTGGTTTTCCATTGTCCTTGTCGAGTTTCTCCGGTTGCTAAAACTATACCCCCATCTCGACCTAAATTTACCTTACTATCGAGGAAAGCTATTAAGTTATTAGGGGAAAAGTTAGTGAGATTCCCATTAATTTTTGCTAACCCTTGCAGGAATCCTCCCTGGAAATTTAAGGCGTTAATTTCAGCTACTAAACTGGGCTGTAAATTGGCTAAGGGTAATCCTAAATTAATTAAGGGTCGCAGAGGAATTTGATCGGTGATTACTTGACCTATTAATTGATTATTTGCTAATTGTCCTTCCGCATTAATGATTCCACCAAAATTCCCTAAATTAACCTGGGCTAATCCCGTAGCAATCAGAGTATTAAGATTAAAATTAGTTAGATTTCCGGTAACATTTCCTTCTCCGGTTAACCGACTATTCCGAAAGTCTAAGGTTTGAATTTGATTCTGGAGGTTTGGGGGTAAATTAGCCAGGGGTAAACCTAAATCAATCCAAGGATTTAACTGGATTTCTTGGGCGTTAAATTTTCCTTGAAATTGTCCTTGATTTAGTTGACTATTGGCGGTAATTATTCCTCCTAATTTACCTAAATTAATGACTGTTTTGGCATTTCCTATAAAGTTATTGGGGTTAAAATTATCAATTTTACCAGATAGAAATCCGTCAATTTGTAAAGTTCCTTGACTGATATCTAAACTCCGAATTTGGGAGGTGAGAGCATCGGTTAAGTTAGCAAAGGGTAATCCAATATTAATTAATCGGGGTAAGGCTAAATTATCGCTAGAAAAATCCGTTTGTAGGAGTCCGTTTTGGAGTTGGGCGATCGCCTTAATTGTGCTATTCTGAAAATTAAGTTGAATTTGACTATCGGCTTTTAAACTATTTAAAGAAAAATCTTGCAAATTTGCTGATAATTTGGTGACTAAATTTAACTGACCATCGGTTAAATCAATAGATTGAATTTGTTGTTTAGTCCCATCAGGAATTACGGCAAATAATAGCCCCAAATCAACTAAGGGAGTCAGGGAAAGTTGATTGGCTATGATTTCAGCATTCCAAATCTGATTATTAGTTTTTTGAGCAATAAGATTCAGATTTCCCTCAGCAATTTTAATCTGGGCTTTCGCCGTATTTCCTAAAAGTTGAGCTTCCCCTAAAATTGGATAAATAGCTGAAGGTAAGGAGAATTGAGTCTGGGCTTTTAAGTTATCTAAATTCCCAGAAACCTGACCATTTGCAGATAGATTTCCTATCGGAAAACTGGGGATAAATCCGTAGGATTTAGCGATCGCATCCACAGGAATATCATTAATATTAAAATCTAATTTAACAATCGGATTGATTTCGGTTTTTTGTTGTGAAATCTGGGGATTTGGGGGTAATTTCGGCAAAGTTTTTTGATCAACCTTGGGCTGAGGTTTTATTGGGGGCGCTAATAACCCAGCTAGTCCTGCTAATTTAATTTCTCCTTTTCCTGCGACTGACCCCCCAAGGGAAGGTTGAATTAATAGGTTTGGAATTTCAATAATTGGATCGGCTAAAATCTTGAAATTTGGATCAAGTTTAGTTAAAATATTAAAATCAGTTTGAATTGTATTAAAATAAACCCGATCTAATAAGGTTTTTTGAGTTGTGGCGATATTTCCTGAAATTTTAGGACTGTTTAAATTTCCCTTTAAGTTAAGATTAGCTTTCAATTCTCCCGTCACCGGAAAGGGAAGGGTAACAGGTTTTTTCTGAATAGTTTCTACGGTTTTTAACAGGGTGGAAACTTGAACTGGTTGTAAATTTGCTAATAAATTAACTTGAGTTTTGGCTAAATCTAAGTTAGAATTAGTTAACACTGATCCAGTTAATCCTAGTGCTAAATCTCCCATGGTGGTATTCAACTGATCAATCATCAATTGAGTTCCCGAAAAGCGCAATTTAGCTTGACTCAAATTAACGGGTTGAGGAAGACTATCAATAGCAACTTTAACTTGATCTAAATTCAGCGTTCCCCGAATATCTAAGGGTTTATAATTATTTAATTTAACGTTTAAATTTGTATTGAGTTTTCCCTGTTTGATCGAAATCCCAGGAGTTTCTACAAACCAAGCTAAATGGCTTATATCTAAACGATTGGCTTGAATTTGAGCATTGATTTTCCCGGTTTCTAATAAAGCATCACCTTTGATGGCAAAAGTACCTGTTTCTGCAAATTTCCCCCTTAAATCCGCTTGAATTTGCTGCTGATCTTCGGTTAAATTAGCTTTGATTTGATCCACCGCAATCACAATCGGCTTTTCTTTAGCTTTTAAAAGCGCGTAGGGCACTAAATTAATTTTAGCATTTTCAATTCCAATGGTTCTAAAAACTAATGTAACCGGAGGATTTGGATCTAACTTAAGTTGAGTATCAATCCAGTTTCCCGATGAATTTTGTTCAATATAAATGTTAGGATTAACTAAGGTAATATTTAGTTGAACCTTGGGTTTAAACAAGGATAAAACAGAGAAATTAACCTCTACCGCCGTCGCTTCCCCCCTATCGGTATCCGTGGCGGTGGCGGGGATGGACGAATGACCAAAACGAATACTATTCAGGGTAAATCGTTTCCAGGGGGCCAACATCAATGGGCCGTTGTAGTATCCCTTCTAAGACATTGCTGATGATGGGGGCTAACCGATATCGAATCAGCCAACTAGCGGTTGTCCCTGCGGCTAACAGGGTGACTCCGCAGCCTACACCGCCCCAAAGCAAAATCCGCTTTAACCGTCGTCGGCGGGGTAAAATCGATTCAGAATTGGGATTCGGTGAATTAGTCATCTCAAATCTGGTTTTTAGTAAATCAACATAATATTATAGAAGCAATTTAGACTTTAGCATTTTAGCAGTGATATTGATAGGATAGACCAAGAAATGATAATTTTAGAGAATAGGTCAAGTGAGGAAAACCCAGGGATTTTAATGACAATATAATCTAGTAAAGTTGAAGGGTTAGAAACGCAATTCGATGAAACAACTATTTATAAAACCGAAAATAATTTAGGGTTTGCACCGTTTTATATTTGGTATGGTAAACCCAGTTCCTCCTAATTAAATTAAAAGTATATCTCCCCTTCAAAACCCCGCGATAATTTCCTAGTTTTTCAAGGGAATAGTTAGAGGAGAATAGGGAAGACCCGGATCTGTTCCATAGTTAGGTGCTGAGTTAATCGGGGCGGTTTCTTCTGAAAGAATAGGAGATGTTGATTCTACCTGGGGGGTAGGTTCTGTGTAATAATCAGGAGCAGATTGTTCGGAAACATAACCTCCACCTTCGGCGGATGGAATCTCAGGCGGTAGCGTCCCGGCTTCATTTTGAGGGTAACTTGGTTCGGGAGGGGTGTAGGGAACAACCGTTGAATAATTATCATCAGAATAGCCAGTTACGGGAGTTTCCGCTTCAGTGGGAGAGAGTAAATATTCATCTAATTTAGATTCATCCGTTGAGGGAATTTCTTCCTGGGTTTCAGCTACAATACCAGAATCACTATATTGATCAACGGGCGATTCTTCCTCGGTTTTTGCTTCTAAATCCGCCGGTTTTGGTGTTGGGTAATCTCCATCTTCTAAGGGTTCTTCAACCGAACGTTGGGGGGCTACTTCACTCGGAGCTTGAGTTTGAATGGAGGGATTTTCAAACATCGGTTTCCGTGGAATCTAAATTGGTAAAGGGATGATTGATCTGAATCTTGGTTTTCTGACTAACAATATATCCATAACGACGGGTCAAATCAAACCCAACCCAACCAAAAAATAAAGAGGTGATTAAGAATAAAATCGGAACTAAAAAACCCAAGGAAGGGGTATATTCCATGGGTTCCCATTGGGGAATTGGGACAGAAACAGGTGGAATTTTGGGTTGGGGATGGGGCGGGGTAACGGCTACAAATACTGGGGTTTCAACTACAGATTTCACCGCCACAGGTTCGGGTTTCGGGGGGACAATAACCGGGTTCGGTTGAATCAAAGTATTAGGAGATTGAATTACCGTAGTAGTTGCTTCAATTGGTAAAAAAGCGATCCACTGATCAACATTTTGAGGCCGTCGTGCGGGTTCAATTTCTAATCCCCAATAGATCAACCGTTCCACCACGACACTAAGGGTGGGTTGAATTCGCCTCAAACTAGGTTTAGTCGCGTTGAGTAACTCCTGTGTGGCTTCATTGACTCGTAGGGGGGCTTCTAAGGGCGGTTCACCCGTTAATAAATAATAGAGTATGGCCGACAAACTATAAATATCCGTTGCCGGAGTTAATTGTTGATGGGGAAGATAATGTTCTAGGGGTGCGTAACCTACGGACAAAACCCGGTTACGGATGGGAAACTCCGGGCGATGCTGGATAAACCCATTGGTTAAACCAAAATCAACTAGGGTGAGGATATTTCCCTGACATCGGATATTTTGGGGTTGGAGATTACAGTGGAGTAAACCCTGTTGATGGAGTTTTCGCAAGGCCGAAGAAATCTGACTAATATAGTTTATGGCTTGACTCACCGATATCCTGGGACTCGATTGTAGGGTTTCTTCTAGGGTTTTCCCAGGAAGATAATTCATTACCATATAGGGTAAACCCTGTTCTTCAAATAGGTCTAGGACACGGACAATATTCGGGTGGTGACACTGAGTCAAACCCTGAGCAAAGGTGATAAATTGTCGCTTAATTTTGGGAAAATCAACGGAGGCCATGAATTTCGGATGGAGGGTTTTAATCACCACCGTTTGATTCGTCAGAGGGTGAGTACCTTGGTAAGTTATACCAAACTCCCCGCGACCGAGAACCGCATCAATCCGATATTTGCCGTTCTGGAGAACCGTTTCCTGCGTTAGATTCATTGCTTAATCACCAACTCCCCACCGTTTATTATCCGCCCATACCAGAACGAAACCATCGTTTTAGTAGAGTCTACTTTCAGTTCTGGGATTGTAGCGCCTCTGTGGGATGATCGCCAACTCTCCCCAGGGTTGAAGCTAGAACTCCTCGATCATCCATTCCGAAGATCTCTCGCCTAAATCGAGGGGAATACTCACGGCTTTTCCTAAACGGGGTTTTTCCCGGGTATTTAGAATATGATTTCTTACCTGTTTCCGTACTTCCCCAACTATTTAAGTGGTTGGCGATCGCATTCAAATGGGCGATATAATCGGCTTCATCCAGGGGAAAGGATAATTGTTCCAAATATTTCCACATAATTTGTAGAAATATTTTACCCCTTGTCCGGCGCAGTTGAATATCGTAGGACACGCCCCATTTATTTAATAACAATTGACGGATATCTTCACCAGTCATAGTTGCGATTAACTCCCTAGATACAGATCCATTAACTACCAATTCCCAACCCGGTAGCTAAGGCGGGGGTGAGGGGAAATAGGGTTAAAATCATAAACAAGAAAACCAATAATCCCAAGGCGGCACGGGCATCATTGGGTTCAGTTAATTCATTGGAACTCGGTCTTTCTAAATTTCGTTGTAAAATCAAAATTACTAAGGCCCAATAGAGAGCTAATGGATTAGAGAGAGAGGCGATCGCTAAAACAATAAAAGTAGCAATAGTTGAACGTCCGGCAATTTTCCGGCCATAAATCGCCTGCATCATTCGTCCCCCATCTAACTGTCCGGCTGGCATTAAATTCAAAGCCGTAATCACTAACCCAAACCAACCAATTAAGGTGAGCAGATGCACGTTAACGCTGGCTTGATGCAGTTGGGAACCTAAAATTAATCGAGATAACATTCCAACTAAGACCGAGCCCTGAAAAAATTCCGTTGGCACTTGAAAAGCACTGCCCGGATGGGATAAAAATAACCCCGTAATTAATAGGAATAACGATAGGGTTCCGGCGGCTGCCGGGCCAGCAAAAGCCACATCAAATAACACCGTCCGGTTAGGTAATACGGATTCAAACCGATTAAAGGCTCCAAAACTGCCAATTTGAACCGTAGGAATAAAAAACGGCCAACTAAATTTAATATCATAACGTTTTGCCATGACTTGATGGGCGATTTCATGGGTAAATAAAACCGCTAAAATTCCGAGGGCGATGGGGATAATTTCCGGGTAACGGGTTAAATTTTCCGAAAAATCGAATCCTAATAATAAACCTCCCGCTTCAAAAATTGTTCCCACCGTCATTAAAAATAAAATAATCGCTAAAATTTTTTGAGGAATTGAAGTGGTTAGGGGTTCATTGGTTTGGGGTAGAACAATCACAACGGGTTTGCCATCGGGATTATCTACTAAAAATAATCGTAAGCGATCGCCAATTCTTTTTTTTAAATTTGCCGATAATTGTTGATAGGCAGTTTCTGGATCACTGCGAAGATTTCCTTTAAAAATCACCCCATCTTGATAGGGAATGGTTTCCGTGGCAAAAAAGGTATCAATGCCAAAAATACCCTGAATAATTTTCAGGTCTTCTGGGGATAACGGCACCGAGCGCAGGTTTAAAACCGGATCGGAAGTTGGAGAAGGTTGAGGCCCCGGTGGCTGGGGGGGTGGATTTTCTGAAAGTTCGGGTTTCGGCCCAGAGGCTGAATCTTGATCCGCCACTTCCCTGAGTCGTCGGCCAATCATAATATATAATCCGGTCGAAGCCACGAATAAAAATAAAAGACTCACCAAATTGAGGTAAATTCCCGCCGCCGCCAAGCAAAAAAACAGCAACCCAGGAGACATTAAAGCCACGGATTGCAACCAGGACAACAAACCCAGTTTCCCATAGGGTAAGGCCCGATAATACCCCCAACCCAGGACACCCAGGGCTATCAGGAGGACGAGAATAGTGGTGTTATCAGATGCAGTAAACATTATTGACCTTAATTTTGAGCTCGAAAGGCGATCACCTTGAGAATTCATTGTATCCCAGTCCATTCCACCCAACTCCAATCCAACCAGTAATCAAGGCATTGTCGGAATCGTATTCAGGTCTTTGGGGTGGGCATTGATATCTTCCTGGGAAATGAAATCGGGATTTGTCGCTAAAATTGCTTTGGCTTCTGCCATATCTCGGCGGGTCGCTTCCCGCAGTTGTTCCCGCAGGGCGGGCATGGCGGCCAAAGCCCTTGTCCAGTCGGGAATTTCAGCCGTGACCGGATTTTGAAAGAATTCTTGACCCGCTTCGGCGATCACTTTTTCAAAGACATCAATGATCGCTTCTTCGTGATGACGGTCATATTGCATATTATTAAACCGAGCATCGACAAAATATTGGCGGGTAAAATCCTGGGCTTCCCGTTTGAATTTAATCCGTAGGGTGTGAATTTGTTCCCGGGTCACCACCACCCGTTTCAGTTTCGATTAAGGTACGCAAAATTGACCGGAGAATATCGGCGCACATTTTGCGTAGTCCTTCCTGGGAGGATTGACCAATGGTTTGATGTTTATGGTCGAAGTTGCCTAAATCAATTTGAGCAATTCTTTGGGGGACAATATTGCGATAAACCTCCGCTAATAAACCAATTTCTAGGCCCCAATTGCTGGGAATTCGAGTATTGAGGGCGATATCATTGGTTAGGGCAAATTCCCCCGATAGGGGATAACGATAGGCACTTAAATAGCGGAGATAATTGTTATAGCCATATAAATCCATTAGTGCCACCAATAACGGGGTAATAAATAGACGCATTACCCGACCATGGAAACTTCTGGGTTCGCCGCCCAATCGGGCATAATAGGCTTTATTAAAGGAAATTCCCAGTTCTTTTTCTAGGAGGGGAAATAATAATTTTAGGGGATAGGATTTATCGTAGGTAATGATATCAGCATCGTGAAGCGCGATCACTTCGGCTTGCAGGGAGGCCACTCCCAAACCAATCCAAACCGCCCGACCTTTGCCTTTGAAGCTCATTAGGTCTAGGCCTTTTTCCCGCAATTTTTCTAAAAGTTGGTTAACTCTTGGGCTATTTTCCCAAATTACCAGGGTGGGCTGGGGTAAAACACTGAAAAAATGAACGGCTTTTGTATATTCTTCTAGGGTTTTAGCATATAGACAGACCACAATGGTATTAACGAAATGACACTCTTTGAGGCAATCTCGAATCCGGGTTAAAGCGGGCCGTTCCAGTTCCTCGTATAAGGCGGGAATCAAGACGGCCGTGGGGCAAGTTTCACAAAGTTGGATAAGTCGGGCTTCTAATAAGTCGAGATCGCAACCAAAGTCATGAATTGTGGTAATTAATTCTTGTTTATAGTCCATTATGGTGACCCAACTCCCAAGATAGCCAGCGACTTATAGAGTCCATCTATGTTAACACTCAATGACGAAAAAGTATAGAATTTTTTACAGAAAAACGAACAATGACTGGAAAATGATCCGACGGCCAAATGTCTTCTATTTGATTAACGTCGATATTTACAGATTCTAATAACATCCGATGATCATAATAAATTGTATCAACGGCGGCGATCGCTTCACCTGTAAAATCATGAAAAGTCTGTTGAGATTCTAAGGGAATATCGGATAAACTATCTAATAATTGAATTCCGTTAGCCAGGGGTTGTAATAAAGCATTTCTTTCTTCACTATTGGGCTCGGCGTTAAAGTCTCCGGTTAATATTAGTAAAGAATATTCCGGGTTAACTTGATTTAGGTATTTTTGAATTAAAGGAATACTCAATTTTCGAGATCCTTGACTATAATAATCTAAATGGGTATTAAAAACGGTGATTTTTTGTTGGGTTTCCCTGGAAATAAATACTCCCCAACTCACCAGTTTAGGGGTGGAATTTCCCCATTCTGAACTAATACTTCCGACTAATTTAGGAGTATCACTTAACCAGAAATTTTTTGATTCAATACATTGGAACTTTTTAGTTTGATAAAAAATAGCACAATGTTCTCCAGTTCCATTGCCAATTTGATCCGTCCCAACACTTTGATATTGGGGTAATAATCTGTGTAAATCTAAGATTTGATGGGCTTTTCCTTCCTGGGTTCCAATAATATCGGGTTCATATTTTTCAATTAATTTTGCAATTGCATAACGGCGAAATTTCCAGTCATTGTTGCCTTTATCTGGCTTATCATAACGGAGATTTAAAGTTATAATTTTCATGGGTTTTGATTAAAGCGATCGCCTCCAATTAAAAAACCGTTCTAAAAGCGTTTGTTGCCAAGTATTAGCCGCATATTTTTGTTTTTGTAACAATAACGCTGCTTTACTATTAACTTCCGATAAAGTCGGATAAATATGAATCCCGGTTAAAGCAGAAACCTTCAAACCATGAGACATGGCTAAAACAATTTCATGAATTAACTCTCCGGCGGATGCACCGACTAAATGAGCACCTAAAATTTCACCATTACTGCGAGTAATAATTTTAGCAAATCCTAGGGTTTTTGCTTCAGCAATGGCGCGATCAACTCCGGCAAAAGGTTGTTTTAAAACACAAATATCCTCCCCATACTGTTCCTTTGCTTGTTGTTTCTGTTAACCCAACTCTAGCTAATTCAGGATCGGTAAAAGTCGCCCAAGGAATCACCCGATAGTTAACTTTACTGATGGGAAAAAATAGGGCATTCGTTAACACCACAACCGCCTCATATCCAGCAACATGAGTAAATTGATACCCCCCAATCACATCACCGCAAGCGTAAATATACGGATTAGTTGTTTGGAGTTTCTCATTAACTTCAATCCCCGATTGATTAATAGTAACACCCGCCGCTTCCAAATTCAAGGATTCAATATTGGGAACTCGTCCCACAGAAACTAAAATTTCATCGGCTAAAATGATATTGTTCCCAGCAATAATTTTCTTTTTGCCATTTTCAATTTCTATGCGTTCGGCTTTGGTATTATTTAAAATAACAATATTTTCCGATAATAATTGCTCTTGAACTACCTTTGCAGCTTCGGGATCTTCTTTCGGTAAAATCTGATTTCGACTAGATAAAATTGTCACCTTTGACCCTAAACGCGCAAAGGCTTGTCCCAGTTCGCAGCCTATGGGCCCTCCTCCAAAAATTGCTAAGGATTCGGGACAATTTTGTATAGAAAAAACCTGTTCATTGGTGAGAAAACCCGCTTGATTCAACCCGGGAATATTAGGAATAGCTGGACGGGAACCCGTGGCAATTATAAAGGCTCTAGCAGTTAGTTTTCGTCCGTTAATACTGAAGGTTTTCTTATCTAAAAATTTACCGTCTCCAAAAATAACCTCAACTCCCAAAGATTCAAACCGTTCGGGAGAATCATGGGGTTGAATAGTAGAAATAACCTGTTGAACATGACTTGCAGCTTTGGCAAAATTAATGTTATAATTATCAGTATAAATCCCAAATTTAGCCGCGTTTTTAACTTCATAAGCCACCCGGGAAGCATGAATTAAAGACTTACTAGGAACACAACCAAACCATAAACAATCCCCCCCTAGGCGATCGCGTTCTATTAGGGCAACTTTTGCTTTTAATTGAGCCGCCGCACTAGCAACCACTAACCCCCCAGAAACCACCTCCAATCACTACCAAGTCATAGTCAACGGCCATAATTTTACCTTTAAATTTTAGAAGCCGGATTTCTTCGGCTATCTTTCTATTATGCAGCAAAGGTTAAGGCAAAAACCCGATTTCTCGAAATACTTATAGGTACTCAGAAATCGGGTTTCTTCAGCTATCTTTATATTATGCAGCAAAGGTTAAGGCAAAAACCCGATTTATCGAAATACTTATAGGTACTCAGAAATCGGGTTTCTTCAGCTATCTTTCTATTATGCAGCAAAGGTTAAGGCAGAAACCCGATTTCTCAGAATACTTATAGGTACTCAGAAAAATAATTGCAGATTTAGAACAATTTGGGGCAGTATTTAATTTATCTGGCAGTATTGGAGGAATTACAAATCGAGTTAATTTATTGATTTTTGAGAGTTAATTAATAATAAAAAGGGGCGGGTTTAGTTAGATTATTGATGGGTATTTAAGATCTTGGCGAACCCGCCCCTACGGGAATTATATTGAATTAAGCGGAGAGAAAATCGGATGAAGAATAGCGAATTGTGCTATTAGCTGTGGATACATTGCCAGATGATGATTTTTCATGCAAGTTTATTCCTATGTTTTCCTACTTAGGATCACAAGAATAGCAGCCGTCTTTTGTTTGTTCGCAGCAAACTGTACTAGCAGATGCAATACCCAAAGATCTCCACCCCAAACTAGGGGTTACAAATAATAAAATTAGGCTAAATATAATTAGCTTGAATGGGTTATTCATGGTGTTTAAAGATTGATTGATTGATTGTGTTTGCAATTACCAGATTAAAACTTACTTGTTTAATTGTCGGTAGATGAAAGTTAGTGATTTAAAAGTTAATTTAGGTAAGGGAAAACTTTGTTTGAGGGATTCAAAGTTAATTAAAGTCAATCAAAGTGAGTTATAGTTATTATTTCAAGCTGTAACTTACCACCAGATAGACCGATGGACATTAATTCAGTATTGGAGTTTATCAGTTCACAACTGATGGCTAATAAGCTCAAAACCTTGAGTACCCTGGAAACTACTATCTTGAAAGAGGCGTGGAGGGGTAAAGATGGCAAAAGTTATGACGAAATTGGAAATAGCGAGTACCTTGATGGTGGAAGTGTTAAGACGGCTGCATACAAACTTTGGCAGAGATTATCAACACTATGTGCAGAAAAGATAAATCGGGATAATGTGCAAGCGGTAGTAGAGCGTTACTATAATAAAGTTGGTTTAGCCGAGGCTAATGTGCCGATTAATAGCTCATTAACTGTTAATATTGGGACAATTGAGTCAGAAGATCACAGAAAATGCAATCAATTTGAAATTACTTTAAGAGAGAAAACAAATTGGGAGCAAAAAAAGTTATTTGGTATTAATAAAATCCTTGAGCAACTCAGAGATAATCTCCAAACTCGTGATGATTATTGGTTGATGAGTATTACGGGTGCTGGGGGAATCGGAAAAACTTCTTTGACTGAAAAATTAGTGGGTGAATATGCTGCTGATGCAGGTTTTTTTAAGTTGGCTTGGACTATGGCTAAAAGGACTTATTCTTTAGAAACCTAATATGTCAGTTAAAAAAGACAACAATAAAAAAGATACCAATACAGATTACATGATCTATGATATCGCTTCACAACTAGACATTAATTTACCTCCTGCAAATCAAGATTATTTTTTAGCTCTGCAAAGAAAATTAACATCCGAACCTTATTTAATTGTTATTGATAATTTAGAAACATTACCCGAATATCAAAAGCTTTTAGCTAGATTTAATCCTTTTGACCCAATGTGCAATATTAGACCCAGTAAAGTCATATTTACTTCTCGTAAAGATCTAAAAGCTAATAATTTTGCAGTCAGAGAAATTAAGTTACCTGGTATAGATAAGTCAGCGACTTTAGAGATGATTCGATACCAAGGTCAAGAATTAGATATTGTCAAACAAGCATTAGATGAAGAATTAGAGCCAATTTATCAAAAAACAGAGGGTAATCCTTTGATGATTTCATTGGTGATGAACTTATTAAAAATCTATGACGACCCTTTATCCAAAATTTTTGAACGATTTGAACAAAATCAAGATATTCAAGCGTTTTTATATGAAGAATCTTTAAATTCACTTTCAGATAATGCTCTAATTATTTTAAACTCAATGATTAAGTATGCTGCTGGCTATTTAATTCCTAGTTCTGATTTGCAAACAGTATCTAAGTTAAATGATGATGAATTTAGACAAGCAATAACAGAGTGCAGTCAATTTAACCTTTTAGATAGTAGTCGCAGTCTGAAAGACGAATCACGATATTCAATTCATAGCTTACTTTATGAATTTTTAAGGAGAATTCAAGATGAACATTAAAACAAAAGATCAATCGATTAATCGCCGAGAAAGTTTAAGAAATAGATTGCGTCGGAATGATCTGGAAAATGATCATCATTTGAATCTTCTTTTAGAAAAGTCTGAGGAGGAAATAGATTTAGCTAATGTGATTACGGCTTTAAAAGATAACTATAAAAATGTCCAATATTTACCACTTTGTTGCCAATTATTAACTAAATTTACCAATAAAGCCCTACAAATTTTAGAGAGAACTCAAGAATGGTCTTATGAAATTAAAATTCTTCTAAAAGAATATGAAATAAATTATAAAAATCCACCTGCTGGTCTATATTTTGCACAATTCAAATGTTTAACACATTTATCAGTTTCTGATCCTGAAGCGGAATTATCTATCAATAAAGCAATTGCTTTAGAAACAGATGAATCTCAACAAATTGACTTGAAATTGGCATTGGCAACTTACTATGAAAATAGTAGCCAATATCAAAAAATGAAAAAAATTCTTGATCAGTCTGAAATCCTATGTAAGCAAAATCCTAATTTAGATCAACAGTTGGCAATGACTTGGCTTTTTTTAGGGCATTACTATTTTTATAGATTCCAATTTAAGGAATCCAGAGATTATATGAATCAAGCTAAAAATCTTTTAGAGATTATCTGCAAACAGGAAAAAAAAGAAAATATAAAAATTTTAGGATTGTTTGGAAATTGCTTACATTATTTAGGTCGAGTTTATTTTGCACAGTATGATTTTGTGACCGCGGCTCAACTCTATATTAAAAGTCAACAGATGCTGGAAATCGAAAATTTTCCTACTAACAAATCTACTTTAGCTGATAGCAACCCAGCCGCAACTGGATTTTATCATCTAAGATTAGGTCAAGTTTTAGAAGCGTGTCAATTGATTGAAAGTGCAGATTATCACTATCAGCAAAGCCAGAAATTATTTTTTGAGTGCGGTGCTGCTTCAGGTCTAATGCAAGTATCTTTAATTCGAGCAAATTTGATAGGTAGTTATGTAGATAACTCGACCTTTAACAAAAAAAGTATTTTGGAAAAACAAGTAGAACAAATTAAGAATGCTGCGAAAGATGCACAAGCCATAGGTTATAATCGGGGCTATCTTGAAGCCTTATTACGTCTATTATTTCTGTATCTAAAATATGGGAAAATATTAGATTTAATTAAAGTATGTTTTGCTATTGTTACAGCCTCTGAGTTTTATCAACTTATTAATCCAAATACTTTTATGTCTGGATTCCAACTAGCAATAGGGCTATATGGTATGGGGCCTTATTACATCGCTAAATTATACCAAAAGCAAAAGCACAAACCTAGGACTATTCTCACAGTTTGCCCTTGCCACGATCCTGAATGTAGGAAACTTAGATGAAAAATATCAGGTATTCCACCTTAAAATAAACTACAATTTGCCCCGTCACCACAGTCCGTGATAAAGCAAAATGAAACTTCACAAATTCCTGCTAAAATGTCTTCGGGTTTGCATTGACAGTTTTGATTAATTAAGTTTTGACACGGACGCTGTTTTTTCTGGGTTTCACTGTGGAGAATAAGAGGAAGAATTCCAGAGGTTCCCCAATTGTGCAATAATAATCCGGCAGTCTCCTAACTAAGCGTGCGTCCGATGGCCGACAGTCCCCAAGCTCCCGATGAACTGATCCAGGTTTTAGCAGAATTTCAGGATCTGCATTTTGAACTCCCCGATCCAGAAGCAGAAATCCCTGAATTGGATTTTGAACAGCAAATTGATGTCGCTTGGAAAGTTTGCGATCGCTTTGATTTGCAAACCGAAATTTGGCGCGGCAGAATATTAAGAGTTGTCCGCGATCGCGAAAAAAAAGGCGGCGAAGGAAGGGGTACAGGCTTTTTAAATTGGTTAAAAGAACGGGAAATTAGCAAAAGTCAGGCCTATGCTTTAATTGAATTAGCTAATAGCGCTGATGCCTTATTACTTCAAGGTCATCTTAATCCCGATGCAATTAATAACTTTAGTAAAAGAGCGTTTATAGAAACCGCAAAAGCCCCCGCAGAAGTGCAACAAATGGTTAGTGATGCGGCTTGTAATGGCGATCGCATTACCCGTCGCGAAGTCCGACAATTGAATGATGAATGGACGGCAATGAGTTCCGATTTAATTCCCGATAGCATTCGAGAAAAAGCCACGGAAGGGGCTATGCCACCTCGATATTTGGCGCCATTAGTGCGGGAAATGGAAAAACTACCGGAAGTTCATATTACGGAATTACAACGGGAAATGATCGAAAATCCCGATGTTGATACGATTAAACAGTTAACATCAGAAGCAAAAAATTTATCGAAATATTTGGATGCTGCGGGTCAAGTTCAAGCCTTAAATCAGTCTTCTGTCGATATGGAAATGGCATTAGAAGAAGCGTTGCGGGTGGGATGTTTAAATACGGCTTCTGATTTAGTTAAACAGGCTACTGTCCTCGAACAAACTATGGTTAAATTGTATAGCAGTTGGAAACGAGTTGGTAGTTTGGCGGATAGATTATATGTGGATACGGGGGCAAGTACCCCCCATTTGCGATCGCTTTTAGGCTGTTTAGAACAGTTAGCAGGTCAAATTATTGAAGTGCAATTAGGCGATGGTAGCGAGGGCCGAATTCGCTTACAAATTCTATCGGATAATGAATGATTAAAACCGTAGGGGCGGGTTTCTGCAATAATTTCTAATATCTATAGATAATCTTTCTAAACCCGCCCAACCCCACAATTAAGATTAAATTAATCATTAATTCTGGGATGGGTCAGGGCGGGTTTTGGTAGATTATTTGTGGGTATTAAAGGTTAACTCTAACCCGCCCCTACGGGGTCGTAAGTGATTATTAAGATTAAAAATAGGTAAAAATATTAACAATAGATTAAATTTTAAATTTCGCCTCAAATTCCAAATTATAGAATAAAATAGAATCAAATGCTTTCAGGGTTAAAAAGCATCCCTTATCATATAACTTAAACTTTGATTAATTGCCATTAATATTATTATGGTCAATGCTTACGCTATGGAAACGTCATCTTTACTGCTTCCTTTCTCGTCAATTAATGACTTAAAATTAGAGTCAACCCTCAAGGATTTATCTTTATATGATGTTCCAGTTGATCTCAACCAACCTGGAATTATTCTGACTCAAAAGTTAGAAGAAAATCCCCTAATTCCCGGAGTAATATTAACTCAAAATGGTCAGTTTAGTGGGATGATTTCTCGACGAATATTTTTAGAATGTTTAAGTCGTCCCTATGGACGAGAACTATTTTTACAAAGGTCTATTCGTTCATTACAAAGGTTCGCCCAAAGTCAATTATTGATTTTATCAGGAGATACTTTAATTGTAGAAGCAGCCCATCAAGTTGTCAAGCGATCGCCTGAATTATTATATGAACCCATTGTAGTTCAGTTAACAGAAAATCGTTATCAACTCCTCGACATTCAACAGTTATTAGTTGCTCAATCCCATATTCATCAATTAGCAACTGAATTATTACGTCAACAAGCTCAATCCCAATTAATTCAAACTGAAAAATTGGCAAGTTTGGGAAAAATGGTCGCCGGAGTTGCCCATGAAATCAGAAATCCTGTTAGTTGTATTTTAGGTAATTCTAGTTGTCTTTTAAATTATTATCAAGATTTAATGAAGTTAATTCAAACCTATGAAGAAAATATAGAAAAACCTTGTGCTGCGATTGATGATTTTAAAGCAGAAATTGATTTTGAATTTTTACAACCAGACTTAGGAGAAGCAATTAAAAGTATTTCAGTTAGTTCAGAACGTCTGGGTCAACTTGTTAATAGTTTGCATAGTTTTTCTCACATGGATGGTAGTCAACGACGAGAAATTAATATCCATGATTGTCTGGATGGGACGTTATTAATTTTAAAAAATCGTCTGAAACAGAAAATAGAAGTAGTTAAAAATTATGGTGATATTCCTTTGATTAAATGCTATTCTGGCCAACTAAGTCAAGTGTTTATGAACCTAATTTCTAATGCCATTGATGCCTTAGAAGAAACCGATAAAAAATCTCCCAAAATCGAGATTAATACCCGGATTAAAACCCTATCTGAAGATCAAATATATCCGGCTAAATTAGCCAAACTTTCCCAAGAAAATCGGTTATTATATTGTTTACCAACTTACCCAGAATCCCGATCTTTAATTGACCCAGATATTCCTGATACTGATGTTAACTCAGAATGGCTATCCATTTCTATTCGGGATAATGGAATGGGCATTCCCCAAGAGATTAAAACTCGAATTTTTGATACTTTCTTTACCACTAAACCCGCCGGAAAAGGTACAGGATTAGGATTAGCTATTAGCTACCAAATTATTAGCGAAAAGCATAGCGGTCAACTGAACTTTATTTCTGATTTAGGAGTGGGGACAGAATTTGAGATTTTATTACCAATCATTTAAAAATAGTTATCAGTTGTAGGGGCGGGTTTCATCGAGATGCGCGGTGATTAACAAAGATCTCACACCAACCCGCCCGTACCCGAAATCAATTATCAGTTGTAGGGGCGAATTTAGGTAATCAGCTACATATCTAAAAGAACCCGCCCTTAACAGTTATCTAACTTGATAATTGATGATTGATAACTGATTGTTTCATGGTTTCTAATAAACTCAGAGGTAAATTAAACTGATTTATTTCTCCTATGCCATGATAATCACTCCCTCCAGTTTTTAATATACCATGTTGTTCACAAAGTTTTTCTAAGCGTTGAATTTGTGATAAACTATGGTGAGGATGATAAACTTCTAACCCCATTAATCCAGCTTCTAATAACTCTTGAAAAACCGTTTCAATCTTTCCCCCTTGATATAAATAAGGATGAGCCCAAACCGGAATTGCACCGCAGGATTTTAATAATTTAATCCCATCAATACTAGAAAATTTGTCATACTGAACAAATGCAGGTTTATAATCTCCTAACCAGCGATCAAAAGCTTCTTTAGTAGACTTAACATAACCCGCTTTGACCATCGCCATAGCAATATGGGGACGGGCTACCGCCATTCCTTCCCCCATGGGTTCTAACTCAATTGGATAACCCAATTCAGCCAGTTTTTCCATGATCTGAGTGGCTCTATTTTTGCGTCCATTCAAACGTTCTTTGAGAGGATCTTCTAATTGATTTCTATTAGGATAAAACCCTAAAATATGTAATGATCTTTCATTATAAACCGTTGATAATTCCACACCTGGGACAATTTCTATACCATAGAATTGCGCCGCCTGAAATGCTTCTTCCCAACCCGATAAAGTATCATGATCCGTAATTGCTAATGCCTTAACTCCAGCATCGGCGGCGACCTTCACCAGTTCCGTTGGAGTCAATTGACCATCGGAGTAGGTGGTATGACAGTGTAGTTCTAACATAGGTTAATCAATCTCCAGGGGACTGTTTGCTTTGAGTATACTCCGATGAATCCCTAAGTGGAGATTGATGATACTATAGTTTTAAGATTCAGGTGTGGATAATGTTAATAAAAAGGCTAAATTAGACTCTGCTTTTAAAGCATGGGGAGCATTAGCAGCCATGACAATAAAAATACCGGGTTCTAATTGGATATCTTCCCCATTTAAGGTTAAAATTCCTTCTCCTTCTAAGACCTGAACCGTTGCATTTTGAGTAGAGGTATGTTCAGAAATATCAGTTCCTTTTGCTAAACAAAATAGGGTATATTGGCAGATGTCATTTTTCCAAAGCACTGAACTGAAAATCCCAGATTCTGAATATTTGATTTTCTCCTTTAAATTTAAAATAATTTGAGTCATGGTTAAATCCTTTTACCAAAGTTGATGGGTTTGCAAGAAATCTTGAATGGTTTGATAGAGTAAATGGGCTTGTGCTGGAGAAAAGCCTCCATGACCTGCCCCTGGTATAGTTAATAATTGATTAGCTACCCCTAATTCATCTAGCTTGAGATGGATTTTAACCGCTTGTTGATGGGGAACTAATTCATCTTGATCCCCATGAATGGTTAAAATGGGAGGTAATCCGGGGCGAACATAATTGATTGGGGAAATTTTAGTGGCTAATTCCTGAGTATTGGGTTGTTTACCAAACCACATCAGAGCATAATCTTGGCGGTTAACTCCCAATAAAATATCATTAACATCCATAATCCCAAATAGATTAATAATTGCTGCGACTTTTAATTCGGGGAGGTTTTCATTATTAGCCGTTTCTGTTAATAAATCAAATCCGGCAGCATTTGGTAAAATACTACATAAAGTTGCTAAATGTCCCCCGGCTGAACCACCGATAACGACAATTTTATTCGGATCAAATTGATATTCAGCAGCATGGGAAAAGACCCAGCGCAAAGCATACCTAACATCTTCAACCGCCGCCGGAGCTAAAGCTACATTCCCCAAACGATACTGAACATTAACAATCGACCATCCTTGGGTCAAAAATGGGAATAGTTGGGGTAGAACTCCCTCTTTGCTTCCCGATATCCAACCGCCACCATGAACCGCCACCAAAGTTTTATTGGCTCCCTTGAGGTTTCTGGGGTTTGTAGATAGTAGGGGTCGAGGGGGGCTTTGCAACCCCCGACTCCCATACAAAACCGTGCTTGCGACTTTCACCGCACACGGCTCCTAGTCAGTTGTGCTGTTATCATCAGAACATCCGGTTTCTTTTGAGTCATAAGACCCGTCTGTTGCCGTTTTAGTATCGTGACAATGGCGGTGTAGTAATTGCAGGTTTTTATAATCATTCTTTCCACCTTTCGATGTAGGGATGATATGGTCGATTTCTGCAATATCTTCTGTGTTGAAATATTGACCACAGAAGGTACACTTACCTTTCTGTTTTTTAAGTAGAAAAGCTACTTTGTTGGGTACATCAAAAGATGTACCTTTTCGCGTACTCCAATATGTCCAGTTTCCGTCATAAGGTGATGCTTCAGGTCTTATCGTTACATGGCGGGTGATAGGTGTTTCAGCGTGGGTTGTTAGTCTAAAACCATCTTTGGTTTCAAAACTCCATGCTTTATTACCATTATTTCTGAAATACTTTTTCAGTTTCCCGTAACTTGCTTTACCGCATCTGTTGACTGTCCATGCTCTTAATCTTTGCCATGTTATGTAGTCTAGTGAGGAGTATGTTTCTTTGGAAACAACTTTGGAATGGTAGTTACACCATCCTCTAATTACAGGGTTTAGGTGTTTGATTAATGCGTATTGGGGTGCAGTTTTGTGGGTTTTAATCACTGCCTTCACCTTATCCGCGTGAGCTTTAATTGCCTTCTTACTAGGTTTTATTAGGGTTTTGAATCCTAATAGTTTTGAATTTTTACCTCCTGTTTTCCCCGAATGATGTTTACCAACAGGATATTGTCGGAAGTTCCAACCTAGAAAGTCGAATCCTGGTGATACCTTTTTGCCATTTACTTCGATTTCTTTCAGTGTGTGGCATATACGGGTTTTAGCTGGTTTCAGTTCTAACCTTATAGGTTTTAACCATTCTTCGATGGCAATTTGGCACTGTTGTATGATTTCTAATTGTGGACTAATGACCACGAAATCATCGGCGTATCTGATGACTTTGGCTTGAACGTATCCTCCCTTTTTGGGGAATTTGTTATCAATAAGCCTAATCATTCCATCCAGTGCGATGTTTGCAAGTAAGGGACTGATGACTCCTCCTTGTGGAGTGCCTGCCTCTGTTGCGTTAAATATGCCGTTGTCCATAACTCCAGCTTTTAACCATTGTCTGATTTGAGCTTTAATTGTTGATGGACAATCAATTTTGGACAGTAGGTAATCATGATTAATCTGATCGAAACACTTTGAGATGTCAGCATCTAAGATGAAATATTCACCTTTATTGATGCTTTGGAAGATTCTTGACATTGCGTCGTGGGCAGAGCGTCCAGGTCTGAAACCCGTAACTTTCACCCTCGAATCTGGCCTCCCATTGTGGTTCTAACGCCGATTTAACCAAGGCTTGCCTTACTCTGTCGTTTATAGTTGGGATTCCTAGAGGTCTTTCCTCCACGTTGGATTTGGGTATCCATTTCCTTCTGAGTGGTTTAGCCTTTTGGTATTTACTAAGACTTTCAACAAGTTCTAATCGTTGTTTGGGTGTGATGGATTTAACTCCGTCTACCCCTGCGGTTTTCTTGCCTTGGTTGTCTTGCGTAACCCTTCTAACTGCTAAGAGTTTGGCGTAATATGACTTAACTAGAAGTTTTTGGAGCTTCCGAGATGCGGCATTTTGTCCCGATAATGATGCCTGGTAAATTCGCTTTTGCAGCTTGAATACTTTTCGTTGAACTTTCGCCCAATTTATAGTTTTCCATGCTTCCGTAGTCTTGGTTATACTCGTTTTCACCGTTTGTACTGCTAATGGAGACTTTACCTAACAACTAGACCGGAATCTATCGGCATATCCTAAACATTACATCTAGGCATTAGCTTTTGACTCCATCTCTCGCCCTCATAACATACGTCTTAGATTTGTGACTACCTGACAGTGTTCGACCTCTGTAGGAGTTAATGAGGGGTTTTAACGTTCCTTGAAAGTGGGTTTATTGCCTTTAGAATCATCCTATCTGCCGGGGTACTTTCGGAAGTCTTAGTAAGTGTTCTGGATAGAACCTTACCTTTTATAGAAGTGTATAAAAACTTCTATCTTTTCCCCTTGTTCTTTTTGAACGCAGCGTAATCAAGTCATTTTCGCTACACAATTCTCACGACAGTTCAAGCCGGATGTTCACTTTCGTTAATCATGGGCAATTGGCTAGAGAACTTCTTAGGCATTTGACTTATACCCGATTTCCCGTTATTCCCAGCTTCAACGTTTTGATAATCAATCTGGCGTTGTGGGAATTGCCGAATCTCTTTGGTTGGGCTACCGTACTTTTAACGTTCGGTAAGCCGCACCATTGACTCCGAGATTGACCTTCCTTTAAGGTCACATTTTCAAAGTTAAGACAGGCTTGACTGGGTTTATTAGTGGATTTAACTCCATTTACCAATTGTCTGAACCTGTCTCCCTGCTTACGTTTCGGGGTTTAACCCTAGACTTTGGCAGGAACGTCTCGCACATCCAGATGAACTGTAACATCATTAATCTGGCGATAGGGAATATTGGGGAAAACTTCGATTCCTTCAAATAGGAAACGTCCCAGTTCAGCAAAATTGGACATAAATTTAGTTAGGCGTTAAAGCCATGATAAGGGGTGGCAACAATCCGATACAATAAGCCTTAACTATCATAAATGGAGATTAAATACATGACTGGCGAAATTTTCTCAACCGCGTTCCTGTGCTTTTCCCTGATTCTGGTGGGTTTGGGCGGTGGCTTTCTGTTACTGAAAATCTAAGGCGGAGTGGGGGCAGGGGGAGCAGGGGAGGCAAGGGAAGCAGGGGAGGCAAGGGAAGCAGGGGAGGCAAGGGAAGCAGGGGAGGAGGAAGAAAACTTTTATGTTCCTTGGTCTTTGGCTTGCACGTTTGTTTCCTCTGTTTCCTCTGACTCCGCAATAGTCAACAGTCTAACTGGGATAGATCAACACGCAGCCAGACATTGTGAAAAATGCCTTATTTACTATTGCTCTGAACGATCCAATAATTCAGATAGGATGACGTTGTGGCATAGTTATCTATTGTTCCGTCCTAGTAATATTAAGGAGTGCGATCGCGCTTACTTACGACCAAAAGAGCGATCGCCCTTAAAATTAGCATAGACTAACAATATCTAATGTGTTACAATTGGATAAAACTCCACCCCAAAGAGTTTTTCCTAGTTTTATAATAGCTGAAAGATATGTTTTGGATTCTGAAAAACTCAATCAGCACAGATCCACAAGGATGCCTCAGTTTAAACCTCGAACCCAAGTCAACAGAGTATCGCGTTCTCATCAACGAAACCGGACAGATTTTATTAGACCCAATAACCAACATACCCGATCGTGAACAGTGGTTGTGGCAAAATCCCCAAGCATTAGCCTCAGTCAAGTGTGGCCTCGCACAAGCAGCTAAAGGTGAAGTACATGACTTAGGCGACTTTTCTGGGTATGCTGATTTGGAGATTGAAGAGGAATAAATTTTCGGATAGAATTTTCTTCATCAGCTAGAGATAGCTTAATTAATCCTCAATAACTCGATGCCAAAAAATACAATAAAGTGCTGAAAACACTTGGATTAATGGCAACTAATTTACGCCATCCCAGCTTGAAAACTCATAAATACGACACATTATCAGGCCCTAATCAAGAAGAAATATTTGAGGCTTACGTCGAAAACAAAACCCCAGCAGCGTTTCGAGTTTTTTGGTATTATGGCCCGGACAAAGGAGTAATCACAGTTATTGCCATCACACCTAATCCCTAAAGTGCGATCGCTACCCCTGGACGACAGTATCTACAGGGCTGATCTTCAAATTTTTGTTAAGTTTTGTAAAAAAATGTGAGAATATTTGATAGCATACTTAACAAACTTTAATCTTTAGACTCATATTCATGACTTTATTAATTGTTGGTGGGACTGGCACATTGGGTAGACAGGTGGTGCGACGCGCTATTGACGAGGGTTATAGCGTGCGCTGTTTAGCACGCAGTTACCGTAGAGCTTCATTTTTAAAAGAATGGGGGGCGGAATTGGTTCCTGGGGACTTGTGTGAACCTGAAACCTTAAAATCTGCCCTAGAAGGGGTAACGGCCGTAATTGACTTAGCTACAGCCCGTCCCACGGATTCATTAGGGATTAAACAAATAGACTGGAAAGGGAAAGTCTCTCTAATTCAAGCCGCCAAGGAAGCTGGAGTGGAAAGATTTATCTTCTTTTCCTTTTTGGATGCCGAGAAATATCCCCAAGTGCCCCTATTAGAAATCAAGCGCTGTACCGAACTATTTCTAGCCGAGTCCGGTTTGAATTACACGATTTTAAGACCCTGTGGATTTTTTCAAGGTTTAATTGGTCAATATGCCATTCCAGTTTTAGATAAACAAGCGGTTTTGGTACCCGGCTTAAGTTCTGCCGTTGCCTATATGGACACCATGGATGTCGCTAAATTCGCGGTTAAAGCCCTATCCGTTTCCCGAAACCGAGAATAGAAGTTTTCCCATTGTCGGTTCCAAAGCCTGGACAGCCGAGGAAATTATTCGTTTATGCGAGCGGCTTTCTGGGAAAGAGGCAAAAATCACCCGCACCCCCACCCAAGTCCTACGTCTATTCCGGCAAGTTACGCGCTGGTTTCAGTGGAGTTGGAACGTTTCTGACCGTCTAGCCTTTGCTGAGGTTTTAGCCAATGGTCAATCCTTGCAGGCTTCAATGGATGAAACCTATCAAGTCTTTGGTATCGACCCCAAGGAGATCAGCAGCTTAGAAACCTATATGCAGGAATATTTTAGTCGAATTATGAAAAAATTGAAAGAATTAGAATATGAACAGGAAAAACTGAAAAAACGGAAACAGAGAAGCAATCCCTTCAAGCCCCTCTAACTGCACGCAATCGCCCAGAGACAGAGTATGCTTTAACTATAGCTAGATTTTTGTGTCTGATCAGAATTGGGATGGAAATTCCGGTTCTGGGATGGAGGTACTAAGCTGTTAGGTATTTAAACCTGATTTCCCAATCACCAATTTAGATGCTTAACAGTTTACTTACCTCTTACTCTGTTTAAACCTAATTTTAACAAAACGTCGCGTGCCAAAAGTAGGGATTATTTATAATGACGCCAAACCCACCGCTTGTCGTGCTGCCAACGAGATCAAAGATAAGCTGATAGGGCGGGGATTGAAGGTTTGCACTGCACCCGGAACCGGGGGCATCCTGGGCTATGCCACTGGGCCGAATCCTTTACATCGGATTCCTATGGATAAGCTGGCCCCGCCTGATTTTGATCAGGAGATGATGTTTGCTATCGTTCTGGGGGGGGATGGTACTGTTCTGTCGGCTTCTCGTCAACTGGCTCCCCATGGAATTCCTCTGTTGGCAGTGAATACGGGTCACATGGGATTTTTAACCGAAACCTACCTAAATCAATTGCCTTCGGTCTTGGAACAAGTTATCGACGGAAACCATATCGTTGAAAACCGCACCATGATTGCGGTGGAGGTGTGTCAGTCAGAACAAGTGCTGTGGGAAGCTTTGTGTTTGAATGAAATGGTGTTACACCGGGAACCCATGACCTGTATGTGTCATTTTGAAATTAAAATCGGTCGTCATGCTCCGGTGGATATTGCTGCCGACGGGGTGATTATTTCCACTCCCACGGGTTCAACGGCCTATTCTTTGTCGGCTGGGGGGGCGGTGGTGACCCCCGGGGTGGAGGTGTTACAGTTACTCCCCATCTGTCCCCATTCTTTGGCTTCTCGGGCTTTGATTTATGGGGAAAAGGAACCTGTGATTATCTATCCCGCTAGTCCTAACCAGTTGGTGATGGTGGTGGATGGCAATGGAGGCTGTTATGTCCTTCCAGACTATCAGGTGAGGGTTCAGCGATCGCCCTATCATGCCAAATTTATTCGGCTTCAACCCCCGGAATTTTTTCAAGTTCTCCGGGAAAAATTGGGCTGGGGACTGCCTCATATTGCTAAACCGACTTCCGTGGAATTACCGTAGGCAGGGGGGTAGAGGGAGTAGAGGGAGTAGCAGGGGGAGTAGGGGGAGGCAGGGGGAGGCAGGGGGAGCGGGGGGAAGTGTGTTGGGGCGCACGAATACCTAAATATTTAACTAGAAGTGTTAAAACAGTTTTAAGTTTTTTGAGCAAAACAAAATAAATAAAATAAATAAATGAATAAGTTGGGGTTAGAAACAGCATCCTTCGATTTTGATTATTGAGCCCGATGAATTGTTAGCTCAACAGATTAGCCTAGATTTGGAAGAAGCGGGTTATTATCCGATTTTGGTTAATAACGGTACAGCCGGGTTACATCAAGCAAACGAATTACAACCGGCATTAATAGTAATTGACCGACTATTGGGGGGTGAGTCAGGACTTTCTGTTTGCAGTCATTTACGCGATTTGGGCATCCGTATACCTTTGTTAGTTTTAATGGCAAAAGATGCCATAGAAGATCGGATTGCCTGTTTAGAGTCGGGGGCAGATGACTATTGTTTAAAACCCTATCGGACGGAAACTTTTTTAGAACTGGTAAATCTGTATTTGCAACCTGCGACTAGCAGTAATGAACAATTACGGTTTGGGGAATTGGTCTTGGATTTAGCTACCAGAAGGGCGCTACGCAATGGTAGAACTATTGATCTAACGATGAAGGAGTATGAGTTACTCAAATATTTAATGGAACATCCACGAGAAGTATTAACCAGGGAACAAATTTTAGAGAATGTCTGGGGTTACGACTTTTTGGGGGAGTCTAATGTTATAGAAGTTTACATTCGTTATTTACGACTCAAAATTGAAGATGAAGGGGAAAAACGCCTAATTCAAACGGTGAGAGGGGTGGGATATGTTCTCAGAGATGGGTAATGGTTAATGGGTAATGGGTAATGGGTAATGGGTTTTAAGAATTGGGTAATGGGTAATCTGTGTTAATCTGCGTAATCCTCTTAAATCCGTGATCAAAGTTGTCTAAGATGCGATATAATGTTTTGTCGCTGATGATACGGATTTTTTGAGAACGTTGAACCTTGAACTGTTAATTGGATTTAGGACGGGTTTAATCTTGGCTTCTATCCCAAAAGCCTTAGTTTCTATGGGCTTTGGGATGCTCGGTATATTATTAGTTAGCTGTTCGCCTTTGTTGTCATCGGTTTCAACAGCACAATCCGCGAGCCTAGGAACTACGGTTTCTCAGTCTCCGATAATAACCCAAGAAAATCGGGGTCAAATGTTACCAATTACGGCCAAGGCTAAAATTGGCCGCCAGGTTATTCAGCTTGAAGTGGCTCAAACTACCCAGCAGCAAGCATTAGGCTTAATGTATAGAACCGATCTAGCAAATGATCGGGGAATGTTATTTCCCTTTGCTCAACCTCGGATGGTGGGGTTTTGGATGAAAAACTGTAAAATTCCCCTGGATATGATTTTTTTGCGGGATGATGTCGTTCAAGCCATTCAGGTTAATGCTCTCCCCTGTGAACAGGAAACCCTGTCCTACCTATGGCCCTGATCTGCCGGTAGATCGGGTGATCGAACTCCGGGGTGGACGATCTCAGGAATTGGGGGTGAAGGTGGGCGATCGCATCCCGATCAGCTTTTTGAATTCTCAGCCCTGAGCCTAAAGTTGAAAAAACTTTACAAAAGTTCATGTAATTTGTTAAAACTTTAATGTTAAGGTCTACACCATAGCAAATAAATTTGTTAATCTGTTTATTCGGTGAACTGTTCAGCGTAACGGCAATTAACCCTATATAGTCGATTTATTCTTCTTAGGTGTGAGGGGAAGCAAGCGACCCGAGAAAATTGATCCACGACAATCATAGGTTGTCAAGGCTAATTTTGAGTCAAGTTCGCGTGCTTTGAACAAGCTAGGGTTAAATAACCATGACACTGTGACTCTAAGATTTAGAGTTCCGCTACCTCTGTTTTTTGATAAAAAAACTATTCTGTCTAGCGACGGGTTAGTTCTGATAGCTTCATTTTTTCCTTTGGCTACTGCTTCTTTTGGAACGTCAGCCTGTGACAGAAAATTGTGTGGCTACTGCTCAATTGTGCGGAGTTTAAATCGCAGCTAATGTAGATGCGTGAGAAGACAACTGAGTCAACAGTTTAGGAACAATTCTGTTTTTCTCTAGCCCAATCAATTGCTACGGATCAAGGTTTTGAAGTTTTAAACCTCAAACTTGGTCTGTATATTAATCTATAAAAAAAGGCAATTAGCCAATTTTATCAAAAAAATTTTTGTTAACCCTTTAATCCTTATTAAATTAGGAGGTGAATTTTAGAATGACACCCAATAACTACTCTCGGTTTATTCACTTTTTGCAGGATGAATTATCCCTATCGGCGGATTCAATTGCCATGGCAGAAAGAGCGAATCATCCCACGGATGCCCAACATAAATATCAAGATCCTAGTCCCGTATCCATGACCCTGTGGCAATATGGTTTAGTGACTTTAGAACAGTTAGATAAAATTTTTGACTGGTTAGAAACGGCTTAAAAAATCGATTTTCAAGAATAATATCATCTTGAATACGGCTATAAAAAAGGCAGGGGGGGCAGGGGAAGCAAGGGGGGCAGGGGAAGCAGGGGAAGCAGGGGAGGCAGGGGGAGGTGAGGAGCAGGGGAAGCAGGGGAAGCAAGGGGGGGCAGGGGAAGCAAGGAATTCACTTGTAATTCTTCTCCCCCTGCTCCTCACCTCCTGACCCCCCCCTGCTCCTCACCTCCCCCTGCTCCTCACCTCCCCCTGCTCCTCACCTCCCCCTGCTCCTCATCCCCCCTATACAATATTTAATTAAGATTCTGCTAACACCCGGGCCGCCGCCGCGACTCCAGCGCCGGAAGTAAATCCTTGATAACCAAGTTCCTGTAATGCCGCTTCTAAAGATGCGATCGCTGTTAAAATATCGCGATCGCTCACAAATCCTAAATGACCGATGCGGAAAATTTTACCCTTGAGGTGATCCTGTCCTCCGGCTAAAACAATATCGAATTTCTTCTTAACAATAGCCCGAATATCTTCAGCATCTAAGCCATCGGGAGGAACAACGGCCGTAATCGCTGGACTGGCACATTCATCGGCGGCAAATAACGATAATCCCAGGGCTTTAACCGCCTCACGAGTAACTTTTGTTAACCGTTGATGACGGGCAAAAACGTTTTCTAGCCCTTCTTTTTTCATCATTTGTAAGGTGACTTGTAAAGCAAAAAACAAGTTCACTGGGGGGGTAAAGGGATTAGTATTTTTCTTTGCCGATTTGCGATACAATCCCAAATCTAAATAATAGCGCGGGAGGTTAGCGGTTTTGTAGGCTTCCCAAGCCTTATCACTCACCGCCACAAATCCCAAACCCGGGGGAATCATATAGCCCTTTTGGGAACCAGAAGCCACCACATCAATCCCCCATTCATCAATAGGAAGATTAAACGCTCCTAAACTGGTGACCGCATCCGCAATCATTAACGCTCCATGGGCTTTGACATGGCGATTAATGGCTTCTAAATCGTTAATCACCCCGGTAGAAGTTTCGCTGTGGGTAATAATAACTGCCTTGATTTCTTTATTGGTATCCGCTTCTAATTTAGCTCGGAAGGCTTCCGGGTCGAGGGGTTGTCCCCATTCGGCGGTGACGGTATCGACTTCTAAACCGTAGGCGGTGGCGACTTCTACCCAACGTTCTCCGAATTTACCATTAGAACCACATAATACCTTTTCTCCCCGACTGAGGAAATTAATAATTCCGGCTTCCATCGCCCCGGTGCCACTGACGGTTAAAATCAGGACATCATTTTGGGTTTGGTGTAACCATTTCAGGTTTTCTGTCACCTCGGCCATGATTTTGAAAAAATCGCCACTGCGGTGTCCGATGGGGTGTTTGGACAGCGCTAATAGGGCCTGTTCAGGAACCGGAGTTGGCCCTGGAATCATCAACATTAATTTATCGTCCATGGTCTGTTTCTATTAATAAGGGTTCGGTGTTTTGCGTCAGTCACGGAAGGAATATTTTTGGCACGGATTTATACGGATTAAGAGGATTCACACGGATTACCTTCTTTTCTGCGTTTCCAATCTTATACCAAGCGAAGGCGCGGTTTTCTGATCATATCACTTAACGGCAATCAGTTGATTTAAGGCAACACCGGGATCGGGTTGCTTGATTAAAGATTCTCCAATTAAAACGGCTTTAGCCCCAGCTTGGGTGACTAAACTTAAATCTTCTCGGGTATATAGTCCCGATTCACTGACAACTAAAATATCACGGGATTGTAGTTGGGATTGGCGGCTTTGTAACAATTGGCAAGTGGTTTGTAAATCGACGGAAAAATCCTGTAAATCTCGGTTATTAATCCCAATTAAGTTAACACCATCGAGGGTTAAGACTCGATCTAATTCTTCCAGGGTATGGACTTCAATTAAAGCGGTCATTCCTAACACTTTAGCAATTTTTAGGAAATATTGTAGGTCTTGGTCGGAGAGAATTGCCGCAATTAATAAAACCGCATCGGCTCCATAATATCTAGCTAGATAAATTTGATAGGGATAAATTACAAAGTCTTTACAAAGTAAGGGTAAATCAACTACAGCCCGAATTTGGGAGAGGTTTTCAAAACTGCCTTGAAAGAATTTTTTATCAGTTAAAACCGATAGACAACTGGCGCCTCCCTGTTGATAGGATTTAGCGATCGCCACGGGGTCAAAATCTTCTCTAATTACTCCTTTACTGGGGGAGGCTTTTTTAACTTCAGCAATTACCGCAGGTTGGGTTTGGCTGGATTTTAATGCCTCAAAAAAATTACGGGGGGCGGAAATAGTATTGACTTTTTGCTTTAATTGTTCTAGGGGTAAACGTTCTCTCAGGTCGGTAATTTCTTTTTCTTTATGCCAGACAATTTCCTCTAAAATATTCTGAGGTTTCCGCACCCGGGATGGCGACTTGATAGCGTAAACATAGGACTTCAACGGCGGGGTTAGGTTGACGACGACGAATTTGTACCATAGAAGTTGAGGAGGTTTACTGTTGTTTAACTCGACTTGATTAAATTAAAGCATAAAATGTGTTATTGTTTCGTTTATTGTTTTTTTAGATCAAGATAATTAGGGATTTTGGCGTAGAATAATAATATATTCAATAAACAAAAATAGGGACTCTTTTATAAGCTGGGGTTTCCGCCACTGGATCAATTTGTGCTTTAAATAAAATATTGGCTTCGGGATAAAACATAAATGCGGTACCGGATAAAATATTACCTGCAATAATTTCAATCGGGTCTAATTCCCCGGCATTTCCTCGAACTTTGACCCGTTGATGGGGTTGAAAACCTGCTTTTTTTATATCTTCAATATTCATTAAAATACAGTGGCGGTGGGGCATTCCTCGGTATTTGTCTACCGAATTATAAACAACAGTATTATGTTGTCCGTAACCTCGACCCGTGCTTAAAATTAATACTAAACCGGGAGTATTTTCTTTCATCCCAAAAAATTCTTTATTGGGAATTGTTAACTGCGGTAACGGGGTAATTGTCATTTGAGCTTTACCGTTAGCTGTGGGAAAATGAGGTTTAGTAAAAATACGTCCATCAATGGTAAATTCCGTTTGAGATTGGTCAATTTCAGCAATTTTATTGTAACCGGGAATAGTTTTAGCAATTAACTCTCGAATATACTGGGTATCTTGTAACCGTTTCCAATCAATGGGATTTTCTCCGAGTAGGCGATAAGCAATTTCTGTAATTAATTCAACTTCTGAAATTAAATCGGCTTCGGGGGAGTTAAGATGGGTTGTACCTGGTTCATTTAAGCGGACAAAATTATTACCTGATTCGGTAGTTGTGCGGTGGGGATTTTCAAACCGATTAAACACTGGAAGTATTAAAGTATTTTCTTGAGCCAAACCATGAAAATGACCTAAATTTGGTTTTGTGGCGACATAAAATATTGTTTCAATATTAGATAAAGCCTGTTTTGCTTCAGTCAAATCAGGATTAGCTGCATATAAATTTCCCCCTAAACAAAATAAGGTATCAATTTTTTGCTCCAATGCGGCAGTAATTAAACCTCGGGCAGAATAACCTTTTGTTTCGGTAACAGTTTGTCCTAAAAGTTGCTTTAAAGCCTGTTTTATGGGTTCACTTAATCTAATGGTAACTCCCATGGAGCCAAAACCCTGCACATTAGAATGTCCGCGAATTGGCATTGTCCCCGCCCCTAATTTACCTGCATTCCCGGTAATTAAAGCGGTATTAGCAATACTTTTAACGTTATCAACTCCGTTGGTATGGTGAGTAATTCCCATCGCCCAAGCAAAGACAACTTTACTAGATTTTCCAATGGTATAGGCAACTTCTTCGATTTCTTCTTGGGATAAACCGCAGGTCTGGGTAATGGTTTGCCAAGTCGTATTTTCAGCTTGTTGAATTACCTCTTGCCAACCATCGGTATGATGGTTTAAATATTCAAAATCAATTAGATTTTGTTCGAGCAAAGATTTTTGAATGCCCACAAATACCGCCACATCACTGCCGGGAATTGGTTGTAAATAAAGGGTAGAAATATCCGAGCCCCCTTTGAGTAGGGATTTAATCGGAAAGGCGGGGGATGCAAATTTAACTAACCCGACTTCAATTTGAGGATTAATAATAATAATTTTACCATTTTTATCCCGAATTTTAATTAATTCATTCATTAATCGGGGGTGATTAGCGGGGGCATTTGATCCGACTAAAACCACACAATCGGACTCTTTAAGACTTTCGAGGCTAACCATGGATGTGCCACTGCCAAAAACCTCTTTTAAACCGACGGTAGAGGGAGCATGACATAAATCGGAACAATCGGCTAAGTTATTACTCCCTAATGCTCTGAGCATTAATTGTAGGAGAAATGCGGCTTCGTTAGATGAGCGCCCTGAACTATAACTGGCGACTTTTTCCGGGCTTTTTTTAAAGGCTTTTTCGGCTATTTCATAGACTTCCGACCAACTAATCCGTTGATAATAATTACTCCCTTTTCTTAAAATAATTGGATAGCTTAATCTGCCCAAACGATCGCATTGTTGAGAGTCTAATTGTTGTAATTCTTGAATAGTAAAGTGTTGAAAAAAATCCGCTTTAATACCCGCTTGTAATTCGGCGGCGATCGCTTCCACACTTTTCGCACAACGCTGTAAATATTCTCCGGCTTCATTAATAAAACCGCCCTTTTGTCCTCCCGTCCCCCAAGCACAGGATAAACAACTACTTTTATGATGCAACTTTTCCCAGATTTTCAACCCTTGGGGGGAGATACTTTTTTCCACCCAATATTGCAGCAGGGGCAAACCACCACCCGCAGACGGAGAATTATGGGAGTCAGTTGGTTGAGTCATATAGCAGGGAAAAGGGAACAGGGAATAGGTTGTAACATTTTATCGTAGGGGTTGGGAGACCCAACCCTCTTTACTAGACCATAATTTACCCCACGCCAACCGATTAGGCCAGCGTGGGGCTTTTCATTAATTCCGCTCCCACGGATTTAACAAAAATTAACAGTCGTAGTAGAGGGCAAACTCGTAGGGAGTGGGACGTAACCGGGTGGGGTTAACTTCGTTATCGAGTTTGTAGGAAATCCAGTTGGCAATAAAGTCTTCGGTGAAGATGCCTGTTTCCGTTAAGAAGGCGTGATCCTGTTCCAAAGCTTCCAAGGCCAATTCTAAAGAACCTGGGGTGGAAGGAATTTTCCGCAATTCTTCAGGACTGAGATCGTAAATATCCACATCCAAAGGTTTCACCCGGATCGATTTGGTTTTTAATCCCATCAATCCCAGCACAGAGCATGGCTGCAAAGGCTATGTAGGGGTTAGCGGTGGCATCGGGACACCGGAACTCTAAACGTTTGGCTTTGGGGTTATTTCCCGACAGAGGAATCCGCACAGAGGCTGAACGGTTGCCTTGAGAGTAGGCCAAGTTCACCGGAGCTTCATACCCAGGAACTAAGCGTTTGTAGGAGTTGGTACTGGGGTTGGTCAAGGCTAACAACGCCGGGGCGTGTTTGAGAATCCCACCGATGTACCACAGCCCCATGTCGCTGAAGCCCGCGTATTTATCGCCAGCAAACAGAGGTTGACTATCTTTCCAAATGGATTGGTGGACGTGCATCCCAGAACCGTTATCCGCAAACACGGGTTTGGGCATGAAGGTGACAGTACGGCCGTATTTTTTAGCGACGTTTTTGATCACATATTTGTAGATCATCAAGTTATCGGCGGCTTCAACCAGCGTCCCGAATTTTAAACCGAGTTCGCACTGTCCACCCGTGGCCACTTCATGGTGATGTTTTTCAATGGGAACCCCACATTTTGCCATGGTTAATAGCATTTCGGTACGGATATCTTGGAACGTATCCGTGGGAGCTACGGGGAAATAGCCTTCTTTGTAGCCCGGTTTGTAGGCTAAGTTACCACCGGGTTCTTCCCGTCCCGAATTCCAACGACCTTCAACGGAATCGACATAGTAATAGCCGCAATGTTGGGTTTGGTCGAAGCGAACATCATCAAAAATGAAGAATTCCGCTTCTGGGCCAAAGAATGCCGTATCGCCAATTCCCGTAGAAACTAAATAATCAATGGCTTTTTGGGCAATTACCCGGGGACATCGACTGTAGGGTTCTCCTGTACGGGGTTCTTGAATACTACAAATGATGCTCAGAGTCGGTTCTGCCATGAAGGGATCAATCCAAGCTGTTTTTGGATCTAACACCATGGACATATCAGATTCGTTAATGGCCTTCCAACCGCGAATACTGGAACCATCAAACGGTACGCCGTCTGTAAAGGAGGATTCATCGATTTGGCTGTTATGTACCGTTAGATGCTGCCAGGTTCCTAGCATATCCACGAATTTCAAGTCAATCATTTGAATCTTTTGGTCTTCGATTAACGATAAGACCTCTTGGGCTGTCTCTGGCATGGATGAATATCTCCTCAAAAATCTTCTTGATTATCTCTGACCGTTTTGGCAGTTGGACTGACAAAGCATCTGGCTGATCATAGTGAGTCAGATTGATTAAGTTTTGTATTGAGTGTTACAATACAGCACGTCACGACTTCAGAATAATTGAAAGATATTATAAGTGGAGATAGACTTCATGCAAGATGCCGTTACCAGCTTAATAAAAAATTACGACAGAACGGGTCGCTATTTGGATCGGGACGCCCTTGATCAACTCAAGTCCTATTTTGCGACGGGGACAGTCAGAGTTCAAGCTGCCGGGGTGATCAATGGTAATGCCGCCGATTTGGTTAAACAAGCTGCTATGGCTTTGTTCGACGAGGTTCCTGAGTTGATTCGTCCTGGGGGAAATGCCTACACTACCCGTCGCTATGCGGCTTGCTTACGCGATATGGGTTACTACCTGCGCTATGCGACCTATGCCCTGGTAGCTGGGGATATGGATGTTTTGGATGAACGGGTACTTCAAGGTTTACGGGAAACTTATAATTCTTTGAGCGTTCCTGTTGGCCCTACTGTTTTTGGGATCGGTATTCTGAAAGGTTTGGTTACTGCTCAGGTTGCTGCTGCCGGGTTGCCCACGGGAGATTATTTAGAACAACCTTTTGATCATTTAATTCGAGAATTGGGTGAACGGGATATTTAACTCCTGGACTCGATTTTTTTTCAATAAAACAAAACAGCTAAACTCCCATTACATCCATTGGGTTAGTAGGGGTTTAGCTAGGTTCGATTTTGTTTCTAGGATTTTTGGTTAAGAAATATATTATGATTTCGCACTGGTCTGAATTTTAAATATTGTTTAAAAATCTTCAAATCTCCCCCAAATAATGCAGGTTTCCAGATTATATACCGTCGGGTTGTTCTCAATATTTTCTGTGGTAGTCATTTCTACTGTGCCGTTGGGATGGATAATATGAATTAATTCTCCACTTAAAACGGCTATGGGGGAAGCGGCTCTATTTTCTGGTTCAGGAAGCGGAAAGGGATTGAGGGTATTCATAATTTGCTCCTGTTGAATTTGACACAATCTCAATATTAATTAACCCATAAAATTTATTTTTAATTAGTGATATTTCTAACAGGCAATATAGATTAATCTCAAGAAATAAAGTGATGGGGATCACAGCTTAAAATCAGTTATCAGTCATCAGTTATCAGTTATCAGTTATTAGTCATCAGTCATCAGTCATCAGTCATCAGTCATCAGTCATCAGTTTATTACCCATTCCCTGCTCCCCCCGCCCCCCCTGCTCCCCCTGCTCCCCCTGCTCCCCCTGCTCCCCCTGCTCCCCCTGCTCCCCCTGCTCCCCCTGCTCCCCCTGCTCCCCCTGCTCCCCCTGCTCCCCCCGCCCCCTGCTCCCCCTGCTCCCCCTGCTCCCCTACCCCCCTACTCCGTGAAACAAAGACTTGATACCTTATTAGTAGACCTTAATTTATGTGAGTCCCGCCAACAGGCTCAAGGGTTAATCCGAGCGGGATCGGTTTTAGTGAATCAACAAATGATCGATAAACCCGGAACGGAAGTTAATGTAGAAGCCCAGATTCAGGTAAAACAGCGATCGCGTTTTGTCTCCAGAGGGGGGGAAAAACTGGCTAAAGCCCTAGAGGAATTTAAAATTGAGGTGAGCGATCGCGTCTGTCTGGATGGGGGCATTTCCACTGGCGGTTTCACCGATTGTTTATTAAAAACCGGAGCGACAAAAGTTTATGGTGTGGATGTGGGTTATGGACAAGTAGACTGGGGAATTAGAAATGATCCCCGGGTAGTTTTGAAAGAACGGACAAACCTGCGCTATTTAACGCCCGAGCAATTGTATGGGGAATCAGATACACCGGAAAATTATCCCGATTTTGCTGTTGTGGATGTCTCGTTTATTTCCTTAACCAAAATCTTGCCCCCGTTGTGGCAATTGTTAAAGCCGAATCGGGAAGTGGTACTGTTAGTCAAACCTCAATTTGAGGTGGGCAGAGAACGGGTGGGTAAAAAGGGAGTTGTCCGAGATTCTAAGGATCACGCCCATGCTATCTTTCAGGTGGGTTCTGTTGCGATATCCTTGGGATGGCAATATCGAGGTTTAACTTGGTCACCCCTTCAGGGCCCGGCCGGAAATATTGAATATTTGTTGTGGCTAGATATGGTTGGTCAACCTCTGCCTTCTGAGTTGGCGATCGCCCAAATTACTCAACTCGCCCAACAAACCCTAACCCAATCCCCTAGTCACCCTTAACCTTTTAAATCGGTTCAATGAATTTATCCAAACTACTGAAGCGCATTACGATTTATGTCATAAGCGCTTTCATGTTTGTCTTTTGTGTGATTTTTGTCACGCTTGTGGCGATCGCCATTAAGGTTTTAGTCTTAAAACTTGCCCATAGATTTGTTTATCCAATTTTTATATTTGGCGATTTACTTAGGGGTTTAGAAATTATTGATTTACTCAATATTTTAGTTTTTGCGATTGTGGGAATGGGATTGGGAGTGGCAACGGGTTTGTTACCCACTCGGGATGCTCGAAAAATTAGTCAGGTTTTTCTGATTATTTTAATTCCAATTATTTTAGCGGTTCCTCAAGTGGTTAAATACAATCTTTGGGTGGAGGATATTGCTCAGGATGATGATCTTTCCTTTCCGCAAGCGCAAACTGTAGCTGATGCTTTTCTTCAACGCAGAATTAATCAGGATGGGGTTTTCGGGTTTTATTTATATACTGGACAATTTCCTATGGTTCCGACGCGACAAGTTCAAATGCAGGAATTGGAACGTTTGGAACAGCAAGTTAACTCTAAATTTGTGCGGGTGAGTGGGATTCCTCCGACTTTAATTACAATTATTATGGGAGTTTGTTTTTGGGGAATTAGGATGTTTTATTTTTCGGTTGCTGTGATTACGGCGATCGCTCATTATCGAGAAGGATTAAGGATTGTTGCGAAATAGTTATGGCAAGAGGGAAGAGGGAAGAGGGAAGAGGGAAGAGGTAATAGGTAATAGGTAATAGGTAATAGGTAATAGGTAAATACTTACTATGAGCAGCTTTAGCTTTCAAGAATGTCCTAATAGATGCGGCAACTGCTATAGATTTTGGGGGGTTGTATGTTGACTAAAAAGTCAAGCGTATAGTCATGTTAGACGTAAGAATATTGTCTCCTAAATCGGGGTTTTTGTCAAGTCGTTTGGCGAACTAATCCGGCGAAAATTTAGGATTTAGGATGAAGTGGCATCCTGAAGCAGAAAATCGGGAGTGATTAGTTGGGAGAAAAAAGACGAAGCGGGGTGAGGGATTGGGTTGAGGAAAGTTATCGCCAATAGGGTCTACCTTTCCAAAATAGACCGATTAAAATTCCCATGGTGGTAATTTGAGAGGTACTGAGTAAAATTACAGGAGTAAAGATGGATTTATAGATGAATAAAACAATTAATAAACTAATAAATAATGCCCATAAACAAGCAACGTTAAGAAAAACTTTAGCGGGCTGAATTTCGATTAAATAAATTGATAGGGCTCCCACCCCCACCCCGACTCCAAATAGAATCAACATCCCCAGGGGAGGAGTCAATAAAAGAAGCATAATTTGTTTGAATGCTAGAGAGTGAGTGATTCCCCAGAGGGTCAAAACTTCGGCGATCGCAACTATTAAATAAGTCAGGGCGACACTTTGTAACAAAGACAACCAAGGTAAATTTTTGAGCCGTTGTATAAAATTATTCATAGATTTTTTACTAAAATTCACCCATCTCAACCGGTCTACCCAGTGGAACTTAATTTTATCGATTTTTTGATTCAACTCACGTTAAAATTTTTGATGTTGAGAACCTCGAACCAATTCCAAATCTAAGACCGATAAAGCAACAGAGGAGAAACCGATGATAGAAACATCAATTAACTGTGCAGAAGCCTGTGTAAATGGCTGTGTTTTGGGGGATAAATGCCCCAATCGGGAATATATCCCGGAAACGGAGAACTTTATCAATAATACATCCTTAGACCAAATCTTAGAAATGGCAGAGGAAGCGGTGCGGAAGAAAAGAGTACAGCCCCCCACTTGGGTTTTACCGGATTTTCCCGAGTGAATCAATGGGGTAGAGGGAATATTAAACCCGATATGGCAATGATCGGGGATTTACAACAATTGAGTTGTTGACGGGGAAAGGAGTAAAATGGATCACAAGATTTCCTTTCCCGGTGAAATTTATAAAACTTGCCGAGAAAACCCCATCTGCTTGTGGGTGGGGCGGTTGACTACTTAATTTTATTGGCGACAATCCGAATTCGCTTATAGTCAGCAATCCAAGTCCCATTCTTAAATAATTTGGGACGTAGGCGAGCTTCGATATCATTCATAATATGTAGTTGTTCTGAGGCTGGAATTCCTTTAAAAAATTCTCCAGCAAACATTCTTAACCAATTATTTAAGCCTTTTTCTCCGTCATTTAAGGGGGTAGGACGCTCCACCAGGGTTGCCAGCTTTAACTCAAATCCTTGGGTTTCTAAAAGCGCTCCATATTCGCTAATACTCGGAAAATACCAGGGATTCAGGGTTTGATTTTGGGGGTATCCCGCGGCATCTAAAGCCTGATCTATTGCTGTAATAATTGTATCAATATTGCCTTTCCCGCCAAATTCTGCCACAAAACGTCCCCCGGGTTTTAAGGCTCGACAAACTCCAGAAATGACTTTTTCCGGTTGTTTAATCCAATGTAAAACCGCATTAGAAAACACCGCATCAAACTGTTCTTTCCAGGCTAGGTTGGCTCCATCAATCACCAAAAAATTCAGACCGGGATAGGTTTGATTGGCTTTTTTAACCATGGTTGGTGCCCTATCAATGCCGATAACTTCGGCCCCCGTATTTGTGATTTTGTAACTCAAGTTACCTGTACCACAACCGAGATCGAGAATGTGTTCTCCTGCACGGGGATCAAGCAATTCTAAGAGATCTACGGCTAAATTGGAGACAAAGCTATGATGACTATCGTATAGTTTTGCATCCCAATAAGGCATAGGAGCCATAGGAGCATAGTTTAGGGTCTTAGTATTCATGGCGACGGTAAGGCGGAATTTACTTGTCGTTTTTTATTATGCAACATTTTGTTCATAATTAACTAAAAGTCAAGGAAAGTTTAGACTAATTTCGAGAGGAAGGTTTTGGACTCAGACTCAAAGGTTGATTTCACCGAGAAAAGGGGATCTTAACTCCTTGGTGATTGGGAAACAGGAATCTTTTTATAGCATCTGGTGAAGCTTGATTTTATCTGGTTGAAGATAGAGATTTAGTCAACCCCTCATTTTACTTTTATAAAAGTCTTTAAAATTTTGATAAAATGGTCATTACCGAGGGTATAGTTGCTTTATGGTTAATCATAATTGACAAAAAAAACTAAATATGATATCTGTCCCCCATGGCACAAAGTCGGGTCAAACAAATCCATCCTAAATACATTTTAACCTCACATTGGGAAACAATATTAAGCCCAAAGTAACGATGCAATTTTATTCGGGGTGATTACGCAAGGTTATAATCTGACGACATCAGAGTTTTCATCATTTATTATCTATAATCCAGATAAATTGTATCAGCAGCTACTTTTTATCCTTAGTATGCAGGACAGTTAATTTATGTTTCCATTAAAATCCCATCTGATTTCTCAAAGAATTTCTGGCCGGGCTTTTCTGATCGGTGTTTCTGGCGGTGTTCACCGTGATTTTGACCGTGACACTGCACTCCGCATCCTTTGCTATGACCTATCCTGATTCGGTAGTGAATCAAACAATCCAGGGTCAGGAGTTAATGGCCCAGTCTCCGGTGCCAATTGTGGAGCAACCTGACCCTGACAACCCCTCCGATATCCCAACGGCCGATACAGCTTTGTTGTTTCAAAATAACCGTTATGTGGTGAGGGTGTTTGGACAGGAAAACAAGGCTTATATCAATATTTATGACAGGGAAAATAAAACCCTAACCCTGAAAAAAATCCCAGTTTCAATTACTCCGGCTAAAAATCCCCAAAAAGATCCGATTAAATACGTTGCCACGATCGATAACCAAAAATATATCGTCATTATTAACCCCTTGGGTGCTTCGGAGTTAACTATTTTGAAAGGGGAAACGGTGGTCTACCGCCAGGGGAGTAATCGGGTTGAGGTGGCCCAAAAAGTTCCGGGTATTTCTGAGCAAGCTGAACCCGTCAATCCCACCCTTGCCTTAGTTAGAAAAATATTTATTAATTATGCCAAACTAACCATCTTTGCTCTGATGTTTTCGATGGCCATTCGTTGGAAGTTTGAGGATGTGATCTGGTTGGGTAAGCAACCGTCTCTCCTGCTGCGATCGCTAGTCTCGGTATTCATTGCCGTACCCTTGTTAGGAGCATTAACCATGCTGATTCCGGGGTTGACCGTGGCACAACACATTGGGATTTGGGCGATGATCACCTGTCCCGGTGCGCCGATGATTCCGTTTAAAAGCCTGCAAGCCGGGGGAAATGCCAAATTTGTCGCTAGTTTACAGTTTATGGTGTGCATTTTAGCCATTATTAGCATTCCCTTAACAGCCCTGATTCTAGCTCAGTTCTCTCCCAATCAAGCCTGGTTGTCGCCGGAAGAAATTGCCAAACAAATCTTTTTTGCCCAGGTGTTGCCCATGGGAATTGGGGTTTTACTGGCCCAATATGCCCCCAAACTTGCAGAGGATTTGGTGGAGCCCGTAACCAAAATTGCGAAATTGATGCTTGTGTTGGTGGTGATTCTGCTGCTGGCGATTACCCTGGAAAAAGTTCTGAATGCCGGATTTTGGGCTTACTTGGCGATGGTTTTTCTCTCGATTACTTCCCTGGCCTGTGGTCATTTCTTGGGCGGATCTGAACCTGAAACTCAAACGGTTCTGGCCTATGCAACGGCGACTCGCAATGGGGGTTTAGCAATTTTATTGGTCAGCTTGAATTTTCCCAATCTCGATTATATCAAAGGTGGGATTATTGATTCGCTGATTACCTATGCTTTAATTGCCGCCTTTGTCTCTATTCCTTATACAATCTGGCGGAAAAGAACAATGGTTCAAAATTAGAGGGGTATTAATTAGTAAAAGATTAAGGTTAAGTTAAGCCAGTTTAACATTTTGTAGCAGATCCAGAATGTTCTACCCTAGAACATTGGATCTGTATTTTTTGAGGAGAAGTGATTATGTCGGGTAGCGAATTAAAAGCGGATTTTTGGGTAAGCGAGTATATCACACCTTGGGATATTTATGTTCATGGAATTACCAAGGTATTAGCTTATAAAAAAACCCCCTATCAAGATATGTATGTTGTTGAAACGGGAGCCTATGGAAAAGCCTTAGTTCTCGATGGGAAATGGCAATCTTGTACCGGAGATGAATTTCTCTACCATGAAACCCTTAGTCCATGTCGCTTCGGTTTATCATGGGTCTCCTCGAAAAGTTGCGGTTTTGGGCGGGGGAGAAGGGGCGACCATTCGGGAGGTTTTGCGCTGGAAAACCATTGAATGTGTAGCCATGATTGACTTAGATGGGGATGTGGTCGATGCCTGCAAAGAACATCTGCCGGAAATGCACCAAAATGCCTTTGATGATCCTCGCACCCAATTAATTATCGGGGATGCGATCGACTTTTTAGAGCAGACTCAGGAAAAATGGGATATTGTGATTTCTGATTTATCCGATCCGATTGAAGATGGGCCATCCTTTAAACTGTTCACTAAGGAATATTTTGAAAAAATTCGTCAAATTTTAACCCCCGATGGCTATGGGGTAATTCAAGCTGGCCCGGTTTCCCCGAATGAGATGAAACTGCACGTCCGCTTGGTAAATACTCTGAAAACGGTTTTTCCCCATGTTCACTCCTATACCAGTTATATTTCCACCTACGGAAGTCCCTGGAGTTTTATTATCGTTTCTGCCCAACCGATTAATACCCGTCCTGAACCGGAAAATGTTGATCAGGTTTTACAGGAGCAAACCACCGGAGGTCTACGGATGTTTGATGGGACAACGATGTTAGGAATGTTACAAACTCCTAAACATTTGCGGGATGCGATCGCGGCGGAAACCGAAATTTATACCTTAGCTGAACCGCCGAAATTCTTTGGCAAAGGGGCTACTGTAGAGTAGAAAGTTATTAAGTCTTGATCTGTGGGGGTAATTCATGAATTGCCCCTACAGATTAGATTGGTTTCCCATAATTTAAGGTGGGAGAGTGTTAACAATTAACCAAAATATAGTACAATACATCCCGATACCCAAGTCCTGTGTACCGAAAAATTAATTATAAAAAATCCCACCAATAACCCTTTTTGGTGATTGAGGAGTAAAACTACAAATGGCAAAATCTAAAGTATTGCGTCCAGGTAATCTTATTTTATTAGCAGGATTAATCGGTCTGGGTTTTGGGGGACTAGGATGGAAACAACAGTTCGCCAAGGCTGAAAATGCTGAGGTGGCAACGGGTTTAAACTGGTCGGGGGCTTCTTTCCCCGTTGAAGGCTTTCAAGAATATACTTCCCCCTTCGGGTATCGGGGGTCAGGTTTTCACTATGGTTTAGATTTGGCGGCCCCCCAAGGCAGTTATATTCGCAGTTGGTGGCAGGGGACGGTGACGGAGGTTTGGCAAGATGACCGTTGCGGGACTGGCATTGCGATTCAGTCTGGTCAATGGGAACATATTTATTGTCATATCCAAGGCAGTGTGGAAAAAAACGCTCAAGGGACTTATTTTATTGACCGACAGGGGGGGATTCAACTCTGGGAAGGTCAACAGGTTTCCCTCTGGGACTAGAATTGCTAGGGTGGGGATGACGGGACGGACGACGGGGCCCCACCTACACTGGGGATTAAAGCATAATGGCCGTTGGGTTGATCCCGGTCGGGTGTTACGCTCGATGTACAATCAGCAAGTTCAACAGGCGAATCGGGGATAGGTTGGGGGTTGTTGCTTAAACTATAGTCTAGGGAGTTAAATTTTTATCAAAAAAATGAGTAACCCTTGATACGATAGTTAATGTGAGATTTGAAAACTTCTACCCGCAGGCTGATGTAGAAAGCGGCGTTTAGGTATCTTCAAATCAAAACAACAACGGTATCCATAAATCCAGACCAGCAGTTGAGATTTGGCGCTGGTCTTTTTTGTGGGGGAATGAGGATCACGGATTTAAGGGGATTTCGCGGATTTCACGGATTTTCATCTTTGTTAATATGTGTTATCCTCTTGAGTCCGTCCTGTTCCCTATTCCCCATTCGTAATTCGTAATTCCATCTAATCAAATTAGTTAAATGCTGGATTCTGAAATTTGCCAATTATTTTTTGAGCAAATATAACTATTTTTTCGATGAAATATCTTAATTTTTGGGGGGATTTAATTGCCCAAATATTAATTACTAAACAGGTTGTTCCTAGGGATAATAGGATATAGGTGGGAATCAGAACTACACCAATCATAAACCAACTGAAGACGTGCAGCACCATCAATCCTGAATACAAACTAGCAAATGCGGAAATTAATAGGATTTGAGGGGTGGGACGATTTAGACCAATAAAAATCAAGGTTTGTAGGGTCGCTAATATATTAAAGGGGACTAAAAAAGCACAAATTCCTAAACAGTTATTTCGAGAAAAGTCAGCAAGTGTAGTTAAATCTATCATGATCAAAACTCTGGTTTTTGAGAATAGCTGGAGATGCAATGTTTTTGATCGTTTGGACTTCTATATTATAGCCTGGTTAATGGCTATCGTTTTTTAGTTGTCCAAAAATTGGTAAACATCATTAAAAAACTACCGATAACAATGACCAGGGCGAGTCCGACGGGGATCGCCGTTTCTAAATCAATATTTTCCATGGTTTTTTGTTTCTATGCAATCAAGGGATACCTTAACACAGATATTTCTACTTGGGGAAGGGAAAGGCCATAATTTTGAGGATTGACGATTTCACAGACCTTGAGCAACTTTGCCTTTCTTCTGCTACCATTAAATTTGTTATATATCTTAATCTATAGGAATAGTCCTTTAACAAAATTATACGGAGAAGACAATGACAGAAGAACAAAAAGGACAATGGGATGGGGGACGGTTTCTAAAAACTCTGGCTTATTTTGGAGTTGTTCCTTTTATTGGTAATATTAGTTGGATTCAAAAATTATTCGGGATGGGGACAAAACAACCGCAACAGAAACCCAATATTATATTAGTAGTTGGGGCGACAGGGGGTGTGGGAAAACGGGTAGTAAAACTGTTAGACCAACGGGGAATAACGGTGCGTTGTTTGGTGAGAGATATTAAAAGAGCTAGAACAATATTAGGGAATACGGTAGAATTATTTGAAGCGGATTTAACTATTCCTGAAACCTTGACTCCGGCTATTTTTAAAGATATTAGCGCGATTATTTGTTGTAATGGAACTAAAGTTCAACCTGTTGAGGGAGATACTCCTAACCGGGAAAAATATTATCAAGGAATTAAGTTTTATATGCCGGAAGTGGTTGATGTGCCGGAATTAGTGGAATATCAAGGCATCCAAAATTTAATTCATGCTGTACCTTTAACTCTCAAGAAAGTTGGGGATAAAATTCTGTTTGATTTTACTAAACCCACGGAGGAGATTAAGGAGATTTGGGGAGCATTAGATGATATTGTCATGGGGGGTATTAGTGAAAGTTCGTTGAAATTAATCCCCGATGGCGGATTGTTTAGCGGATATGTTTCAACGGCTAATTCCGGGGGATTTGTTTCGGTGAGGACTCGCAATTTTGAACCCGCTTTAGATTTATCAGACTATCAGGGAATTGAGTTACGAGTCAAAGGAGATGGAAAGCGATATAAATTTATTATTCGCTGTAATGATGGTTGGGATAGTGTGGGATATTGTTATTCTTTTGATACGGTTTATAATATTCCGATTACCATTAGAATTCCGTTTACAGAATTAATTCCGGTATTTCGAGCTAAAACCCTAAATGACGGAAAACCTTTTAATTCTAGTCAGGTTTTTTCCCTACAGTTAATGTTGAGTAAATTTGAATATGATGGGGCTTTAAACCCTAAATTTCAACCGGGATTATTTCAATTAGAAATTGAGTCTATTAAGGCCTATGGGGGGACGGTATTACCTCGGTTTGTGCAGGTAAGTTCGGCGGGGGTAACTCGTCCAGGTAAACCCGGATTGAATTTAGAAGAAGAACCGCCTGCGGTGCGTTTAAACGAACAATTGGGAGGGATTTTAACTTGGAAGTTAAAAGGGGAAGATGTGATTCGTTTCTAGCGGTATTCCCTATACAATTATTCGTCCCTGTGCATTAACAGAAGCACCCGGAGGTGGGGCTTTGAAATTTGCTCAAGGTGATACGATTAAAGGGCAAGTTAGTCGAGAGGATATGGCTGAATTATGTATTCAAACATTAACTCAACCGTCAGCTTGTAATACGACATTTGAAGTTAAAACCGAACTGGATAGTCAGTTTTCAGGAAATTGGGATGAGTTATTTTCTGAGTTAAAATCCGATTAACTATAATTCGTTGTTGGGCTTCAGCGCAAAAATAAAAGGCTAAAGCCCAACAACGGACTTTATTATTGAATAGAAGGTTATGTTAAAGTTTAAACCCGTTTTCACCCCTTATTTATTTTTATTTCCGGCTTTATTAATGCTCACCTTAACGGTATTTTGGCCAGCATTACAAGCTTTTTATTTAAGTTTATTTAGTTACGATTTACTCACACCCCCCGAATGGGTCGGGTTAAAAAATTTTCAACGGTTATGGACAGATGAGGTATTCTGGGAAACTTTAAAAAATACCTTTCTGTATTTAATAATAGTAGTTCCTATTTTAGTGTTTGCGCCCTTAACCTTGGCAATTTTAGTCAATCAAAAATTACGGGGAATCAATGGATTTAGAACTGCTTATTATGTCCCCGTTGTGATTTCCATGGTGGTAGCGGGTATTGCTTGGAAATGGTTATATGCAGAAAATGGTTTTTTTAATCAACTTTTGAATGCTATTTCTATGCCGCCTATTCCTTGGTTAACCAGTCCTAATGTCGTCTTATTTAGTGTGATGGCGGTGACGATTTGGAAAGGTTTAGGCTATTATATGGTCATCTATTTAGCGGGATTACAAAGTATTCCCCTGGAAACTCTATGAAGCCGCCAGTATTGATGGGTCGGATGGGTTGAAAAAACATTGGGATATTACCTTACCTTTGATGAAACCCTATATGGTTTTAGTTGGGGTAATTTCGGCGATTTCTTCAACTAAGGTATTTGAAGAAGTATATATTATGACCCAAGGAGGGCCGAGAAATAGTTCTAAAACCATTGTTTATTATTTATATGAACGGGGATTCCAACAGTTAGAATTCGGTTACGCCTGTACAATTGGGTTAATTCTGTTTTTAATTGTTTTAGGATTATCGATTTTACGATTAGCAATTGAACGATTTACGGAAAATATCAATAGCAGTAACCATTTGATATAGGGGCTTGGAGACCAAACCCCCCGGGTAGTCGGATAATCACCTGCACCCAGAAGGCTTGTAGAAAGCACATTTGGCTTTTTGATACAATTGTTAATATTCATTTGCAACATTTGTTAATGTTAATTTCCCAAGTTTTGAGAACTTAATCTTTTTTTAAAATAGCCCACAACTCCCTGGTGGCAACATTTTTTTACTTTAAGTTACTATGTAAACAAAAAGAACCTATATTGTAATAGGGATAGAAGGTGGTAGTCTTGAATATAGAGGGAAAAACCCTCAATTCAGAACAAAAGTTCAGACCTAGAAGCAAAAACAGAAGGTGATCTTAAGAACTGCAAAGTTCAAGAATGATTTAGAAAAACTTCGCTTAGAATGTACAGGTAAGGATTAATACATTCTGATCTGAGTTTGAACTTAAATAAACAATAAAGATTGACTGAATTTTAATAGAACAGTCATCCCAATGGGAGGAACTTTAAAATGGTTGACACTTATGCAACGACTGCAACAGTAAATTCAGAAGCGAAAGAAAAAGCTTTTGTACTATGGTTTGACGAAGTGGGGATTTCTGATATTCCCTCAGTCGGTGGGAAAAACGCATCCTTGGGCGAAATGATTCGAGAAACTGACTTCCCAAGGCGTGAATGTTCCCAATGGATTTGCCACCACTGCTTATGCTTATCGTTATTTTATTGAGTCTGCGGGTTTAGAGAAAAAGCTGCGGGAACTGTTTGCCGACCTCGACGTTGAAGATATGCCGAACCTGCGACAACGGGGTAAACAGGCTCGTTCATTAATTTTAGACACTCCCTTTCCACCCGAATTAGAAGCAGCAATTACCAGCGCTTACAAAACACTCTGCGAACGCTACAGCACCGACGGAGATTTTTGTAATCAATTTGGCGAGGAATATAAAGAAGAATGCAAACGTTATTCCAATGATGTAGACGTTGCTGTGCGTTCCTCCGCCACCGCCGAAGACTTACCCGATGCCAGTTTTGCCGGACAACAGGAAACCTACTTAAACGTTTATGGGGAAGAAGGAGTTTTAGAATCCTGCCATAAATGCTTTGCTTCGATTTTCACCGACCGAGCAATTTCCTATCGCACGATTAAAAATTTCGACCATTTTAACGTGGCTCTGTCCGTCGGTGTGCAAAAAATGGTACGGTCTGACCTGGCCTGTTCCGGGGTGATGTTCTCCATTGATACGGAAACCGGATTCAAAAATGCTGCCTTGGTCACTGGCGCCTATGGTTTAGGAGAAAATATTGTTCAAGGTACGGTTAACCCCGATGAATATTTTGTATTCAAACCGACCTTACTGCAAGGGTTCCGTCCCATCTTAGAAAAACGCTTAGGCAGTAAAGAACTGAAGATGGTCTATGACATCGGAGGTTCTAAATTAACTAAAAATATCTCAGTTCCCCAATCGGAACGGGATAAATACTGTATTACTGACGATGAGATTCTGCAACTGGCGAAGTGGGCTTGTATTATTGAAAACCACTATTCCCAAGTGCGGGGTACTTATACGCCGATGGATATTGAATGGGCCAAAGATGGAATTACCGGACAATTATTCATCGTCCAAGCCCGTCCTGAAACCGTACAATCCCAGAAATCCGCTTCCGTTCTCCGCAACTTTAAACTCCTAGGCACGAGTAAAGTTCTGTCTCGCGGTCGGGCCGTGGGCGAAATGATTGGCCAAGGCAAAGCCCGGGTGATTCTGGATGTCCATAAAATTGATGAATTCCAAGCGGGTGAAGTGTTAGTCACCAATAAGACTGACCCCGACTGGGAACCGATTATGAAGAAATCCAGCGCCATTGTTACCAATGCGGGCGGACGGACTTGCCACGCGGCAATTATCGCCCGGGAAATGGGGATTCCCGCCATTGTCGGTTGCGGTGATGCCACCTCGGTAATTAAAAACGGCCAAGAAATTACCGTTTCCTCATCTGAAGGAGAAGAAGGTCGGGTTTATGAGGGGTTAGTTCCCTTTGAAATCCAAGAAACTATTCTCGATAATCTGCCCAAAACCCGGACGAAAATTTTAATGAACGTGGGCAACCCGGAAGAAGCCTTTGGGTTATCGGGTATTCCCTGCGATGGTGTGGGGTTAGCGCGGCTGGAGTTTATTATTGCTAACCATATTAAGGCCCACCCCTTAGCGTTGTTGAAATTTGACGAACTCGAAGATGAGTCGGCCAAACGGGAAATCGCCGAGATGACCAAAATCTACGACCATAAACCGGATTTCTTCGTGGATAAACTGGCCCATGGTATCGGCATGATTGCGGCGGCCTTCTATCCGAATCCGGTGATTGTGCGGATGTCCGACTTCAAGAGTAACGAATACGCTAACCTCTTAGGTGGCCGTCAGTTTGAACCCAAGGAAGAAAACCCGATGATTGGTTGGCGGGGGGCTTCTCGTTACTACGACCCCAACTACCGCGAAGCCTACGGGTTAGAATGCGTCGCCCTGAAACGGGTTCGGGACGAAATGGGTTTAACCAACGTCACCCCGATGATTCCTTTCTGTCGCACCCCCGATGAAGGTCGGAAAGTGTTAGCAGAAATGGAAAAACACGGTCTGAAACGGGGCGTCAATGGTTTGGAAGTCTATGTGATGTGTGAACTTCCCAGTAACGTGATTTTCGCCGATGAATTTGCCGCCGTGTTCGATGGATTCTCGATTGGATCTAATGATTTAACCCAATTAACGTTAGGTTTAGACCGGGATTCTGCCTTAGTTGCTCATATTTTTGATGAACGCAACGAAGCTGTTCGTCGGATGGTGACTATTGCGATTAAAGCGGCGAAAAAATATGGTCGCAAGATTGGAATTTGTGGTCAAGCGCCTAGCGATTATCCTGAGTTTGCCCGGTTCTTGGTGGAGTTGGGAATTGATTCAATTAGTTTGAATCCTGACTCGGTGATTAAAACCATTCTGGATATTGGCAAAATGGAAGAATCTGGCACGTTGTTAGATGAAGTTATGGACGTTGCTAAAGCCAAATAAATCCTCGTAGAGACGTGCCACGGCGCGTCTCTCTACTCTCTACTCTCTACTCCACCGGGATTGTTTGCTAAATTTTAGGATTTGATATTATTAGGGTATGGCGATGCTGTACCCTTTATTTATTGGGGTTAATCTTGCCAGTAAATCTATTGGATTTTTATGGAAAGAAGAAAAATTTTGATTGCGACTAAAACCTATCCTTCAATTAGTACCAAGTACCGAGAAACCGTCTGTACTGCTGGTATTCTTCTGGATGATAACGAACAACCTTTAGAATGGATTCGTATTTATCCTGTACGATTTAGAAAGCTAGATTTTGATAAACGTTATCCCCGTTGGTCAATTATTAGTGCTAAGATAGAAAAAAATGATAAGGATTCCAGATTAGAGAGTTATCGGATTGATGATTCTTCTATCGAAATTTTAAGGCGCATAGGAACGCAAAATAATTGGTCAGAAAGGAGATCTTTTGTATTAACCTTACAATTTCAATCAATCCAAGATATTAGAGATCAAGGGAAATCTCTGGGAATTATTAAACCAGAGTCTATCCTAAAATATTATTATGAAAAAGACAAGCGTGAATGGGGAGATAAACAACAAGGAATATTAGATCAACCAGACTTCTTTGAAATTCCTTCAGATCTTGAAAAAATACCCTACAAATTTGGTTACGAATTTATTGAAAATAATCAAGTTAAACATAAATTTTCAATAAATGATTGGGAAATCTTTCAACTCTATCGAAACTGTAGAGATGGATCAAAAAAATCTAGTTTAGCAGAACAAGAAGCGGAAGCACTAGAAAAAGTGAGACAAAGGTTTGAATTTGATTTTTTAAGCAAAAACGATTTATACTTTATTGTGGGAAACCAAAAAAATCGCCGTCATATTTTTATGATCATAGGTGTGTTTTATCCTCCTATCCCTAAAAATAATAAGCAATCTGAATCTAGCTATCAGCAATTAACGTTGTTTGATTCCTAATAAAAATATGAAAAGAAAAATTTCCAACTTGAAAAAAAGGCTTATCCTAACCTTCGGATATGGTAATCGAAAAAACTATGATGTGTTTTTAGAATATCTGAACAAATATCAGGTTAATTTTGTCATTGATGTGAGAATGACTCCCCGGGCTTGGAGTCGTAAATGGTATGGGAATAAACTGCAAGAAGTTTGTGAAGCTCATAATATTAAATATATCTCTAAAACAGCTTTAGGTAATACATCCGGTCAACAAAATTGGATTCCTCCCGACCGAGAAGCAGCAGATATCGCTTTGGGTGAAGTGGCAGAAATGGCTGAAAAAGGAACGGTTTTATTATTGTGTGCTGAAATGAACTTTCAGAGATGTCATAGAAACAGATGTGGCTAGTCATCTAATTAAACTAATTTCCAATAGTCAAATTGAACATTTAGAGTAGATTAACTGATTTTTTGAAATACAAGAGATATTTATGAGGATTTAGCAGTCGGTGGAACGAAATATCCTAAAACCGATACTAGGAAACCAAATGAACCGAATTTCGCGCCGGATTTTATATTGTTTTCGCCATCGGGCAATCCGAACTATTTTAGTCCTATTCTGTTTAGGGGCAATGGTACGATTATTTCCCTATTTTATTCCCATTCATGCAGCAGATATTCAACAAAAAGATATAGCTTTTGAATTTAGCGATCGCAATAATTTACCATTAGGAACAATTCTAAGTTCCGATCAAAATCATACCGCAATTGTTCCTTTAAGTCAAGTTTCACCCCATTTTATTCAAGGAATTATTGCGGCTGAAGATAAACGCTATTATCAACATGGGGCGGTTGATTACGTTGCCCTAATTCGTGCAATTTTAGAAGCATTTCAAGCCAAACAAATTGTTAGCGGTGCGTCTACTATTACCATGCAATTAGCCAGATTATTAGAACCTGCGCCTCGAACCCTACCGAATAAATTTGGCGAAATCTGGTTATCTTGGCGACTCACCGCCGGAATGAATCAACAGGAAATCCTAGAAAATTATATTAACCGTTTACCCATGGGAGGTAATTTATATGGCGTTGAAGCGGCGGCAAAAACCTATTTTAATACCTCTGCATTAGAGTTAAATTTAGCCCAAGCCAGTCTATTAGCCGCCCTTCCTAATGACCCCACCGACCTAAATCCTTATTATAATTTATCCTCCTTAAAAAAACGTCAAAATTATGTATTAAAAAGAATGGTTGAAGATGGATATATTACCACTATTCAAGCGGAAACGCGCCTATCAAGAAAAGTTAAAATTACAACCCCAACAACAAGGGATTATTGCCGCCCCCCATTTTCTCTTTTGGCTAACCGAAAAGTTAACCCATTCATCCCCTTCTTCTGAAGCTTTGACACAGCAAGAATCAGCCAATTACATCCAAACAACCCTTGATCGCCCCCTCCAGCAATTTATTGAAGCACAAATCGAACAAATTATTATCAGTTTAAAAGATCATAATGTTCATCATGCTGCGGCAATTGTTATTGATAATCATAGCGGAGATGTGTTAGCTTATGTGGGTTCTCCCGATTATTTTAATAGCGACCAATTGGGGCGAAATGATGGGGTTCAAGCCTTGCGACAACCCGGATCAACTTTGAAGCCCTTTTTATATGAATTAGCTTTAGCAAAAGGAGTGATTGAACCGAATACAATCTTAGCTGATGTTCCTACTTATTATGCCATTCCTGGGGCAAAACTTTATAGTCCAACGGATTACAGTGAAACTTTTTTAGGCCCAGTGCGGGTGCGGATCGCGTTAGCAAATTCGTTAAATGTTCCGGCGGTAAAAGTATTAGAAAAAGTCACAGTGACAGTATTTTTAGAACGGTTAAAAAAATTGGGATTTCAACATTTAACCCAGTCCCCTGATTATTATGGTTTAGGATTAACTTTAGGAAGTGGAGAAGTCAGTTTATGGGAATTAGCCCAGGCTTATTTAATTATGGCAAATCAAGGTAAAATTATCACACCAAATGTGATCATAAATCAAACTAAAAATATCAAAAATTCTCAACTTTCTATTGATACTCCTGTCACCTGGCAATTAATCACTAATATGTTAAGTGATGCCCATGCAAGATCCCATTCTTTTGGGATTGATTCTGTCTTGAATTTACCCTTTCCCGTTGCAGTTAAAACCGGAACTTCTTCCAATTATCGAGATACTTGGACAGTGGGGTTTACAACAGATTATACCGTAGCAACTTGGGTGGGGAATTTTGATGGTCAAGGAATGCAAAATGTCTCTGGGGTAACGGGTGCAGCACCCTTATGGAATCGAATTTTATTGCATTTACATGAAATAAAAGAAACCCGCTAATTTTTTCCAACCTTTAGGGTTTATTCAGTTACCGATTTGTGCAACAACGGGGTTACGTCCAACGACCGATTGTTCGGGAGGTATTGTATTAGAGTATTTCGATTTGAAAACCGTTTCTAAATATTATAAAAAATCACCTCAAGTTGGATTAAATTCTGAATATAATGAATGGTTGTCTCGACAATCCCATCCTCAGTTAACCCAAAATCAGTTAAAAATTATTTCTCCTCAAGCTGATGATTATTTTGTGATTAATTCGGGAGAAACTGCTAAATTAGAACTTAAAATTGCTGGCAATTCTCAACAGTCTGTGGAATGGTGGTTAAATGGGGAAAAATTAAATTCTCAGTCTGATAATTCTCTATTTTGGCAATTACAACCCGGACAATGGAGATTAACCGTTAAACAGGGAACTCAACAGGATAGTGTTCAATTTCAAGTGCAAAAAGCCAACAAAAAACCATATCACCCAGGTTTTTCGCTTGTTAATACTAATAAATAGGTTTAGATAATTTATGGCTCTAATTAAGTTATAGATATATTGGTTAATTGTAGTGAATCATACAGATTCTTTTCTTTACAAAACCTTTATAATCCTATACAGATTCTTTTCCAATCCTTTACCCAATTGTTGATTGAGATTTGTAAAGTAGAAAGTAGACAACCGAAAAAATACGGTTGTATTGTCCCTCAACAAATTAAAATATGCGTAACTTGATTTCTCCTGTGCTTAACCCTCTCCGTCAATGGTTGGATAGTCTGGATATTCATAACCCTGATTTGGCGTTGTTTTTATATCGGGTAATTCCAGCGCAGTGTCCGTTTGCCCGGAATATTAAACTATTTGGACATACCATTTTACACATTCCTCCCCTGTGCAAATTCAATCCTTTATACGAACAATTGATGGGTTTGCGGTTTCGGGCAATGTGTTATTTAGTTGATGAATGTGGTATGACCATTTAACCCCGGAAATTATAGCAGTAGTACCAGGATATTAGGACAAAAACAGATGCTTAAACCCATTTTTTTTGCCGTTGCCTGTTGCCTATTTCCTATTCCCTTTTATCAGTATTTTTCAACAGCAGGTCGAACTAAAATAACTGTACATTGACAGTTTTTAGCGATCGCTTCTGGAATATTACCATGAATTACTTGTCGTAACATACCCTCTCGACTTGCCCCTAAAATAATCACATCACATTGATCTTTATCCGCTAAATCAATCACCGCTTCCGATACGGAATTAGAACAAACATTGCTAAAAATTACCTCCGTATTTAAACGATGACTTAAATTTTCCGAATCTTGGTTAAAATCCATAATTTCCTGTGTAGAAATCATATTTTTAACTACTCTAAAAAGACAAATTTTCGGAGAAAAACTTAACTTAATTAATGCGGGTAAAAGCTGCACAGAAACAGAATTTTCCAGGGTGTCTCTAACTGGAACTAACCAACGATGCCAAGCCGAAATTGGGCAATTATCAGGATCAGAATTAGTATTAGTTTGAGGAGCATGGGGCGTTTGATTTTGACCCCATTTTATCAACATAACTTGGCAGGGAACTAGACGAATAACCGCATCCATCACATTACCAAAAATTCGATCTGGTGCTGATATATCCCCATGCCAACCCATTAATAATAAATCAATATGTTCCTCTTGAGTTATTTCTAAAATCGCTTGGGCGACATCATGGGCAACTCGAATTTGAGTATGAACAGAAATCTTTAAATTCTGCCCTAAGCGTTCAGCTTGTTGTAATAAACGCCGACTTTTTGTTAATCGAACCGAAGTTTCTGAAGGAGATTTACTATAGGGAATAGTAATCACTGTAATACATTCTAATTCATAATTGCGTTCCTGGGCGATTGTTACGGCAACTTTTAATAATGCCGGGGCAGTTTGGGGGTTATATAATGATACTAATAAACGCCCATTTCCGGTTTGCGGCCCCCTAGTTTGATAGGCAATATAAGAAGATTCATAATGTCGCCCGACTTGGGTTGCTTCCCCATTAATCTGCCCTAACTCTGCCCGAATAATATCACTGCGAGTAATAATTCCCACTAAATGATGATGTTCTATAACGGGTAAACGACTGAGTTTATAATGACCCAATAAATACAAAACGTGAGTTAAATTATCATCGGGATTAACAGTAATTGGTTGGGGAGTCATTACCTGAAAAATGGGAGTATTTTCAGGTAATTGGCGACTGGTAATTTGGGTTAAATCTGTTTGGGTAATAATTCCGACTAACTTTCCTTTATCTACTACCGGAAACCCGCGATGATGGGATTTTGCAAAGGCTTCAATCACCTGTTCCAAGGTTAAATTACTGGTTAAAATTTCAACATTTCTTTGCATAACATTGGCGGCGCGTAACTTGCCCAATGCCCCATCAATTGGGTGATCGGATTTGAGTTCAATTCCATTCAATTTTAATAACTGATCATAGAGAGATTCTGGATCAATTTTTTCCGCAATTAAATATGCTACAATAGAGGAAATCATCAACGGTAAAACTAACCCGAAATCCGTGGTAATTTCAAACACAATCACCACCGCCGTCATCGGTGTTCGCGCCACGGCACAAAAAAAAGCCCCCATCCCGGCAAAGGCAAAAACCATGGGTTGGTCAATTCCTAACATGAATCCCGATTCCCAGGTTTCCGACTAAATGACCTAGGGCGGAACCTAATACTAAAGAAGGGGCAAATAATCCCCCAGGGGCGCCAGAACTGGCTGCAATTATAGTTAGAATAAAATGAGCCGTAAATGCTAAAGCACTGGTTTCCCAGGTTAAGTCCCCACTTAAAATTAATTGTCGAATTCCGGTATTATTTCTAAAGGAAAGGGGCAATAATGATACGACTAAACCCGATAATAACCCAGCCACTGCCATGCGCTGAGGTAATCCCCAACGTAACACCCGGCGGTTAAATTTTGAACCCGCAATAATGCTGTGACCAAAAATTGTTCCTAAAACACCAGCTAGAATTCCTAATAGGATAAATAAAGGAATTTCTCTAGCATAGAGTAATCGATCCTGTACGGTTTCTAATATAACCGTTTTTGTCACACTATTACTGAATTCTTGACCTCCTAATAAACGGGAAACCACCGCACCAATAAAAGAGGCAATAATCGCCGGGCCGAGGGTAATTCCTGACACATCATGCAGCAGTTCTTCTACTACAAATAATACTCCGGCGATGGGGGCATTAAATCCAGCAGCTAATCCGGCGGCGGCACCACAAGCGATTAATTGGCGACGGTAATTTGGAGAGGTGGGAACCCAACGACTAATCCAAGCGGCTAAAGCGGCACCAATTTGAACAGTCGGCCCTTGACGTCCTAAAGTTAACCCAGAACCCATCGTAAACATCGTGCCAATAAGTTTAGCAAATGCCACTCGAAAGTCAAGGGAAATCGGTTCTCCCGCCAATGCTGCTTTCACTTGTGGAATCCCACTTCCGGCGGTTTCTGGTGCTAATCTTTCTACTAAAAAACCCGTTAATAAACCGCCAATTAATCCCACACCTGGAAGAAATATCCAAGGAGGAATCGCGGAATTTAAGGATGTGGAAATTCGCCAAGAACCTAACCAACCCGCACCTTCTTTTAATAGAAATGCCGCTAAACCGGACACCAAGCCAATTAAACCCGCTTCAATAATGGCAAAACGTTTCGGGGTCGTGGGTGATAAAATTTTGGAGAACAGAACTGAAACTTCTCTGGGGATAGAGATAGAGATGCGCCACATAATCAGTTATCAGTAAACAGTCATCAGTTATCAGTGTAAGAGGTATAGCGAGGGAAAAGGGAATAGGGAACAGGGAACAGGGAACAGGGAACAGGGAAAGAGTTGATTGTTAATATTTGTGGGCTGAAAACATTTAACTGTAAACTTCTTAACTGATAACTGTTAACTGTTAACTGATGACTGATTTAACGACCTGTTGGATTACATCATCAATGGTTAAATTGTCCGTTTGAATTTCAATTGCATCGCTGGCTTTTCTCAAGGGTGAAATAGCTCGATTACTGTCAAACCGATCCCGCTCGGCAATATCCTGTTCTAATTGTTCCTGAGTAATTTCCGTTTTCCCTTGGCCATGGAGTTCTAATAATCTCCGTTTTGCCCGTTCTTGTACAGATGCAGTTAGGAAAATTTTTAATTCGGCATCGGGGAATACCGTTGTGCCAATGTCCCGACCTTCGGCCACAATTCCACCTTGATTCCCAAACGCCCGTTGCTGTTTAACTAAAGCCTGACGCACGGCCCATTGAGCCGCGATCGCCGATACCTGGGCCGTCACTTCCAAGGAGCGAATGGCTTCAGTCACATCCTGACCATTAATCAGGGTTTCTGGGTTGTTCTCCGTCGGGGATCAATTCAATCCGACATTGACTGACAATTTCAGCTATAGCAACTTCATCCTCAACCGGAATTCCAGACTGTAACACCAACCAGGTCACGGCCCGATACATCGCCCCAGTATCTAAATATAACAATCCCAACGCCTGGGCAATTTTGCGGGTAACGGTAGATTTTCCGGCTCCGGCGGGGCCATCAATGGCGATAATCGGTTGACGACGGCGCAGAATCACATTATCAATTAAACGAGTCTGACCCACACGAGCAGCGATCGCTAATAACCCCTTAGTTTCAACAATAGTTAAGGGGATTAACGTCTGGGGTTCCACGATCTCAATATATTCTACCTGTACCTCCGGTTCCGTCTCCAATTCAGTTTGGACAAAGGTTTTAATCTCCGTCGCGGAATTACAACCTTTGTGAAAATGTTCTTGTCCGCGACGTAGAGCCCGATATAAAACCGTTGCTTGTTGTTGTTCTAAAGTCGTTAAATATTGATTCCGAGAACTATAGGCCAATCCCGACGGCTCCCGCAGAATCGGACAGGAAATAATCTCCACGGGCAAGTTCAAATCCTGAACCAGACCTTGAATAATTGCCACCTGTTGGGCATCTTTTTGTCCAAAATAGGCCCGATCCGGTTGAACTAAATTCAATAGTTTTGTCACAACGGTCGCCACCCCTGGAAAATGTCCGGGGCGAGATTTCCCGCATAATCCTGACATGATTGATGTAGGGGGAATCACCATCGTCTGTACCGAAGATTGATACATCTCCTCCACTGACGGGGCAAATACCACATCAACTCCAGCCTGTTCACACTGCTGCAAATCCGCTTCTAACCGCCGAGGATAGGTTTGGAAATCCTCATTTGGCCCAAATTGCAGAGGATTCACAAAAATACTCACCACCACCAAACCATTCTCGGCTCTAGCCCGTTGAATTAAGCTCAAATGCCCCAAATGTAGGCCCCCCATTGTGGGAACTAGACCCACAAAATGTAGGGGGTTTTGAGTTCGATAGGAACGAAGATAACACCGCAGGGCAGCAACGCTAGTCAACAAACGAATCATAAATCAGTTATCAGTTAACAGTTATCAGTTATCAGTGTAAGAGTTATCAGTGTAAGAGTTGATTGTTAATATTTGTGGGCTAAAAATTGTTAACTGATGACCGATGACTGTTAACTAAAAACTGTTAACTGATGACTAAAAACTGTTAACTGTTAACTGATGACTGTTAACTGATGACTGTTAACTGATGACTGTTAACTGATGACTGATTACTGATCAGCAGTTAATACATCAATTTGCACCGGGGCCACTCCACTGCCAATCATCCCAATTGCTTGAGCCGCACCCTTCGATAAATCGAGTACACGACCTCCGGCATAGGGGCCACGATCATTAATCCGCACCACAACGGATTGGCCGTTATCTTTATTAGTGACTCGCACCGTTGTCCCAAAGGGCAAGGAGGGATGGGCGGCGGTTAAATCGTATTGGTTAAAGGTTTCTCCATTGGCCGTTAAGTTTCCATCAAAGCCAGGGCCATACCAAGATGCCCAACCCTCAATCCGTTGGAACAAAAATCCCCTTGCCACGTCTGGAATTGAAAGTTTGGGTTGGCCTTCAATGGCATTTAAGGGGGGAGCATTCCCAATTTGGCGTCTAAGTCTATTCGTGGCTTGTAGGGCATCCGTTGCTTTGTCATTGGTGGTATCAGGCAGAATCGTTTGCGAGTCGATGCTGACCAGTTCCTGACCGGCTGCTTCAATCAGGTAACGCTGATGTTGTTGATCCCATCGCACTTGAATTGTGCTGGCATCAAAGTTATTGCGAATCAGTTGGTTAATTTCGGCGGCAACCGCAGTGGCCCGAGAAACGGGATCGGTGGCAGAAGATGTTGGGTCGGGTAGGTAGGCTTGATTTGAATACGACCCCACTTTAATGCGTTGAAGGGTTGGGGGTGTGATGGTTTTGGGATCGAAACTCGTGTTTTTGATAAACGTCAGGACGGGAATATTTCTAATATAGAGGGTGGCAGCTTGTTGTTGATTCAGTTCGTGGGCCTTGATTTTGGCTACGCTTTCGGGTAAGAAGGCTGCATTAGCTTGTTGGGATTGATATTCTCCCACTTTAATTACATCAGTGGTTCCAGAACCCGTGGGACTTTTTCCTTGACTAAGTTCAGGATTCAGGTTAGACGCTGATATTGATTCAGCATGGCCCGAGGAGGTTAGGCTCAAAACAGGCATCAGAATAACTGCCGTCAGACCGCCCCAAAGTTTATGTTTCATAAAATATACTCTCAAAACTGCTGGTTATCGAGTTGAAGCTTTACCCTGGTTGATATCTCCTGAATTCGGAGCCCTGAAATCAGCTAATAAAAAAATGCTGAAAGTTTCAATCGGTGGGTTTTAAACCCCAATATCAGGTAATTCAATTCGTCAACTCACACTTGTGCCCCATTCACCTTTTTTTGAGGAACTGCAACAGACTAACATGAACTTGGAATTTTGGGGATCACGACAGATCAAGGGTTTGCGGGTTTTCTCAAGAGACTAAACTGTTCAGTTTTAATGTATAACCCTGATCGATTAAAGGATGTAGAGATTCTGGGGCTATGAAAATTTTCTCCCTCAAGTTTTGATTAAACTTTCTTATCAGTTGAATCAATAGCCTGCCGATGGGCACCACGAGAACAAAAAATAACCGTACCGAAAATTGCTTAAATATCCTTTAGATAGCTATAAGGAAAGCAAAAGATGGATTATCGGGAAGCTGGTGTTGATATTCAAGCGGGTCGGGATTTTGTCGATCAGATTCGCAACCTCGTCCAGAAAACCTATCGACCGGAAGTTCTCGGGGGACTCGGGGGGTTTGGGGGCTGTTTTGCCCTGCCTTCGGGCTATACCGAACCCGTCTTAGTGTCGGGAACCGATGGGGTGGGAACCAAGTTGAAATTGGCTTCGCTCCTCAACCGCCACGATACCGTGGGGATTGATTTAGTTGCCATGTGTGTGAATGATGTTCTCACCTGTGGGGCGGAAACCCTTATTTTTTCTCGACTATTTAGCCACGGGAAAACTTGATCCCGACCAACTGACTCAAGTGGTGGCAGGGGTAGCCCAAGGGTGTCAACAGGCCGGATGTAGCCTTCTGGGGGGAGAAACAGCCGAAATGCCCGGATTTTATCAACCCGGGGAATATGACATGGCGGGTTTTTGTGTGGGCATTGTGGAAAAAAGCCGAATGTTAAATGGATCTCAAGTCCAAATTGGGGATATTGCTATTGGACTAGCCAGTAGCGGGGTGCATAGTAATGGGTTTAGTTTAGTTCGCAAAGTGGTGAGCGATCGCGGATGGGACTGGAATCAATCCCCGCAAGCCCTGGGGGGTCAATCCATTGCCGAGGTCTGTTTAACCCCAACTCAAATCTACGTTAAACCCGTGTTACAGGCCCTGGGCAATGGCCTAGAGATTCATGGCATGGCCCATATTACCGGAGGCGGTTTACCGGAAAACTTACCGCGCTGTCTGAGTCCGGGACAATCAATTCAGATTCATCCCCAGAGTTGGCCGGTGCCACCAATTTTTCACTGGTTAGCTCAAGAGGGTGAAATTAGCTCTGCGGCGATGTTTGATACTTTTAATATGGGGATCGGTTTTGTGGTTTTGGTTGCGCCCCAACAGGCTCAAAGTACAAAAGAATGGTTTGAAACCCAAGGAATTGCCGCCTATGAGATTGGGGAAGTGGTGTCAGGAACGGGGGGTTTAATCGGATTACCCGCCCATTAATTGATACAATAAAATCCTATTGTTCAATTGTTAAATTCCATCCCCTAATTAATTACCCATAATGTCAGTTGCATGGCAAATTGCCAAAACCTACGAAGATATTTTGTATCACAAAGCCGACGGGATCGCTAAAATTACGATTAACCGCCCTGAAAAACGCAATGCTTTTCGCCCTAAAACGGTTTTTGAACTCTACGATGCCTTTTGTGATGCCCGAGAAGACCTTAATATTGGTGTGGTATTGTTGACAGGAGCCGGGCCACATACCGATGGCAAATATGCCTTTTGTTCCGGCGGGGATCAAAGCGTGCGCGGGGATGCCGGATATATTGATGATGCGGGTATCCCTCGATTAAACGTTTTAGATTTACAACGGTTAATCCGAAGTATGCCGAAAGTAGTGATTGCTTTGGTGGCAGGATATGCGATCGGGGGCGGTCATGTACTGCATTTAATTTGTGATTTAACCCTGGCTGCGGATAATGCAATTTTTGGTCAAACCGGGCCGAAGGTCGGCAGTTTTGATGGGGGATTTGGCGCCAGTTATTTAGCTCGAATTGTCGGTCAAAAGAAAGCCCGAGAGATTTGGTATTTGTGTCGTCAATATAATGCCCAACAAGCCCTAGATATGGGGTTAATTAATCATGTTGTTCCCGTCGAACAATTGGAATTAGAAGGAATTGAATGGGCTAAGGAAATTTTAGAGAAAAGCCCGATTGCGATTCGCTGTTTAAAAGCGGCTTTTAATGCCGATTGTGATGGTCAAGCCGGTCTACAGGAACTCGCCGGGAATGCCACCTTACTCTATTACATGACTGAGGAAGGGACGGAGGGGAAACAGGCATTCTTGGAGAAACGGCCCCCTAATTTCCGTCAATATCCCTGGCTTCCTTAGTCAAGGGAATCATTTTTGCGGGGACTAGGAACTCCTAGCCCCCAATTTTTCAATTAAGCGAATAAAGATTCGGCTTCCTGTAGCTCTTGAAACCCGATGGGATTGTAATGGGATCACATCCCCCTTGCGAGGCGTTTCTTGGGGTAAGTTGATCAGGTTTTCTAAGGTCTCCCAAGATGGAGCAAAGGCGGGAAGGGCCAATTGACAAGACTTCCAACTGCCTTTGACTGAAACTTGAAGAAGCTGACAATGCCCCCCACGATGGCCCTCGGGGGTGTATTTTTGGCAGTTACGGCAGACAGATATCAAGTTTCCAGACTCCATACTTTAAATTCCCCAAGAAAATTACCTACTTATAATTATCGGGGATCATCAAATTCAGCTTTTTTATCGTCAAACTTAGATTATGTATGGTTTAGAGTTGAATTTTTATGGTCGGAAAACTTAACACTTATTTTATGTTTTGTTGGAAATCAGATTCAAAATATTAAGAACTGTAAACTTGATAGACTTTACCCGAAACAAAGTAAAATCTATAGGGATCAAGGCTTAATTTAGATTAAGGGATTGATAAACTCAGTATAAATTCATTTTAAAGGGAATAGGGAATAGGGAATAGGGAATAGGGAATAGGGAATAGGGAATAGGGAATAGGGAATACTTCGACTTCGCTCAGTAACAGGGGAATGGGGAATAGTAAGTTATGGGCAGGTTACAAGGTTTAGTATTGTCAAACGCCTTAATTAGCAGCACGATATACCACATCAAAATCAATGTGCAACAGTACCAGATAGGTAAGTTCAAGGGCAAGAAAGCCATATCAGCAAAACTCTGCAAGCATCAATATGGTAAATACCACACCGATTCCCAACTTTAGTTGTGGAGTTATGGGGAGTTATGGGGAGTATGTCAATAAGCGGACGATGGGACTCGAACCCACGACGTTCAGCATGGGAAGCTGACATTCTACCACTGAATTACGTCCGCGACTGGGTTTTGATTTCAAATCATATTCCATTATAACCTAATTTTCCCAATTTTCCATCCCGTTCTGTAAAACTTATATGAAATCATTAAATTAGTGCTACGGATGGTAAGGTAACAGGGAACACCGGATCTGGGAACAGGGATAATTATTGTTTTTTAGCTATTATTTTATAACTAGCCATTGATTTTTCTCAATAAACAAGACTACCACTACCCTCCTGGCGATCGCAAGACCTAACAGAAAAGTTTAGTAGGGGTCGAGGGGGGCTTTGCAACCCCCGACTCCCATACAAAACCGTGCTTGCGACTTTCACCGCACACGGCTCCTAGTCAGTTGTGCTGTTATCATCAGAACATCCGGTTTCTTTTGAGTCATAAGACCCGTCTGTTGCCGTTTTAGTATCGTGACAATGGCGGTGTAGTAATTGCAGGTTTTTATAATCATTCTTTCCACCTTTCGATGTAGGGATGATATGGTCGATTTCTGCAATATCTTCTGTGTTGAAATATTGACCACAGAAGGTACACTTACCTTTCTGTTTTTTAAGTAGAAAAGCTACTTTGTTGGGTACATCAAAAGATGTACCTTTTCGCGTACTCCAATATGTCCAGTTTCCGTCATAAGGTGATGCTTCAGATCTTATCGTTACATGGCGGGTGATAGGTGTTTCAGCGTGGGTTGTTAGTCTAAAACCATCTTTGGTTTCAAAACTCCATGCTTTATTACCATTATTTCTGAAATACTTTTTCAGTTTCCCGTAACTTGCTTTACCGCATCTGTTGACTGTCCATGCTCTTAATCTTTGCCATGTTATGTAGTCTAGTGAGGAGTATGTTTCTTTGGAAACAACTTTGGAATGGTAGTTACACCATCCTCTAATTACAGGGTTTAGGTGTTTGATTAATGCGTATTGGGGTGCAGTTTTGTGGGTTTTAATCACTGCCTTCACCTTATCCGCGTGAGCTTTAATTGCCTTCTTACTAGGTTTTATTAGGGTTTTGAATCCTAATAGTTTTGAATTTTTACCTCCTGTTTTCCCCGAATGATGTTTACCAACAGGATATTGTCGGAAGTTCCAACCTAGAAAGTCGAATCCTGGTGATACCTTTTTGCCATTTACTTCGATTTCTTTCAGTGTGTGGCATATACGGGTTTTAGCTGGTTTCAGTTCTAACCTTATAGGTTTTAACCATTCTTCGATGGCAATTTGGCACTGTTGTATGATTTCTAATTGTGGACTAATGACCACGAAATCATCGGCGTATCTGATGACTTTGGCTTGAACGTATCCTCCCTTTTTGGGGAATTTGTTATCAATAAGCCTAATCATTCCATCCAGTGCGATGTTTGCAAGTAAGGGACTGATGACTCCTCCTTGTGGAGTGCCTGCCTCTGTTGCGTTAAATATGCCGTTGTCCATAACTCCAGCTTTTAACCATTGTCTGATTTGAGCTTTAATTGTTGATGGACAATCAATTTTGGACAGTAGGTAATCATGATTAATCTGATCGAAACACTTTGAGATGTCAGCATCTAAGATGAAATATTCACCTTTATTGATGCTTTGGAAGATTCTTGACATTGCGTCGTGGGCAGAGCGTCCAGGTCTGAAACCCGTAACTTTCACCCTCGAATCTGGCCTCCCATTGTGGTTCTAACGCCGATTTAACCAAGGCTTGCCTTACTCTGTCGTTTATAGTTGGGATTCCTAGAGGTCTTTCCTCCACGTTGGATTTGGGTATCCATTTCCTTCTGAGTGGTTTAGCCTTTTGGTATTTACTAAGACTTTCAACAAGTTCTAATCGTTGTTTGGGTGTGATGGATTTAACTCCGTCTACCCCTGCGGTTTTCTTGCCTTGGTTGTCTTGCGTAACCCTTCTAACTGCTAAGAGTTTGGCGTAATATGACTTAACTAGAAGTTTTTGGAGCTTCCGAGATGCGGCATTTTGTCCCGATAATGATGCCTGGTAAATTCGCTTTTGCAGCTTGAATACTTTTCGTTGAACTTTCGCCCAATTTATAGTTTTCCATGCTTCCGTAGTCTTGGTTATACTCGTTTTCACCGTTTGTACTGCTAATGGAGACTTTACCTAACAACTAGACCGGAATCTATCGGCATATCCTAAACATTACATCTAGGCATTAGCTTTTGACTCCATCTCTCGCCCTCATAACATACGTCTTAGATTTGTGACTACCTGACAGTGTTCGACCTCTGTAGGAGTTAATGAGGGGTTTTAACGTTCCTTGAAAGTGGGTTTATTGCCTTTAGAATCATCCTATCTGCCGGGGTACTTTCGGAAGTCTTAGTAAGTGTTCTGGATAGAACCTTACCTTTTATAGAAGTGTATAAAAACTTCTATCTTTTCCCCTTGTTCTTTTTGAACGCAGCGTAATCAAGTCATTTTCGCTACACAATTCTCACGACAGTTTCAAGCCGGATGTTCACTTTCGTTAATCATGGGCAATTGGCTAGAGAACTTCTTAGGCATTTGACTTATACCCGATTTCCCGTTATTCCCAGCTTCAACGTTTTGATAATCAATCTGGCGTTGTGGGAATTGCCGAATCTCTTTGGTTGGGCTACCGTACTTTTAACGTTCGGTAAGCCGCACCATTGACTCCGAGATTGACCTTCCTTTAAGGTCACATTTTCAAAGTTAAGACAGGCTTGACTGGGTTTATTAGTGGATTTAACTCCATTTACCAATTGTCTGAACCTGTCTCCCTGCTTACGTTTCGGGGTTTAACCCTAGACTTTGGCAGGAACGTCTCGCACTTATCCCTGAATTGTAACGCCGTCGAAAACCTCACTCTTATTACCCTAGAGAAACTGATCCTCCAACCCTCGGGTTGTCCTACCCCTTTTGATTTGCCGATTTCAGTGTTCTTGGTTCGAGAATCGATTAATCAAATCATTAATATAATTCAATCAAATCTAAGCTAAATAGCTTGACTGGTAGGGGTTTTACAGAATTGTTTGATCCGAGTTAATTATATTGCTAAAATTATATGTAATACTATAAAAATATAGACTTATATCTATAACAAAAATCACGAAGACCATCAAATATTAGGTAAAAGGGGGATATAGAATTTTGATGCAAGCAACACTACACCAACTAAAGGTATTTGAGGCGGTGGCTCGTCATAGTAGTTTCACTAAAGCCGCCGAAGAAATGATGATTACCCAACCGACGGTCTCTACCCAAGTGAAACAACTGACTCAGACCGTGGGTTTACCCTTATTTGAACAAATTGGTAAACAACTCTATCTGACTGAAGCCGGGGAATCTTTATTATCTACCTGTCAGAATATTTTTGAACAGTTGGACAATTTGGAAATGCGGGTGGCGGCTTTAAAAGGTACAAAACAAGGGCGGTTACGGTTAGGGGTGGTTTCAACGGCTAAATATTTTGTCCCCCGATTATTAGGTTATTTTTGTCAACAATATCCCGGGATTGATATTGCCTTACAAGTCACCAATCATGCTACCTTAATTCAACGGATGCAAGATAATGAGGATGATTTATATATTCTAAGTCAACCCCCGGAAGACATTGCCTTATCCAGTCAACCTTTTTTAGATAATCCTTTAGTGGTGGTGGCAAGACAGGATCATCCTTTGGTGGGAGAAAAAAATATTCCGATTAAATCTTTAATGGGAGAAACCTTTTATTATGCGAGAACAAGGTTCAGGAACCCGACAGGCAATTCAAAAGCTATTTGATCGTTATAAAATTGATGTGAAAGTTCGGTTAGAATTGGGGAGTAATGAAGCAATTAAACAAGCAATTGCTGGGGGGTTGGGACTGTCCGTTTTGTCTAAACATACTTTAATTTCCGAACAATTAACCGGGGAACTCACGATTTTAGATGTGCAGCACTTCCCGATTCATCTGCGTTGGTATGTCACCCATTTAGAAGGAAAGCAAATTTCTATTATTGCAGAAACATTTTTAAAATTTTTATTAGAAAATAGTAACCATGTCCCTACTTTAGAAACAATCACCTTACACAATGGACATTTTCTAAAAAACGCGAATTCATTTATCAGCCATCAGTCATCAGTTAACAGTCATTAGTTTGAGATCCAATTCATCGTAGGGGCGAGGCGCGTCTCGGCCCTACAGGGAAATATAGATATTTTTGGGGATTAATAATCACCGCCAGTTGTTTTGTACAATCCATTTAGACTTGCCATATAACTAATAATTAATAAATAATAATTAATCACTGTCAACTAATAATTAATAACCGATACTTGTTAACCAATAACTAATAACTGATAAGTACCTAAACAAAATTAATTACAAATTCTGTTCCCAGATCCGGTGTTCCCTATTCCCTATTCCCTATTCCCTAATAACTGATAACTGATAACTGATTATTCGTCGTCATGGGCGAAACGACGATAGAGGAAATCTAGGGCATAATTTCTGAGGTTATAATATTCGGGATCTTCCATAATTTGAGTGCGATCGCGGGGACGTTCAAAGGGAATTTCTAGGATTTCTCCAATGGTTGCCGAGGGGCCATTAGTCATCATTACTAAGCGATCTGCGAGGAATAATGCTTCATCAATATCATGGGTAATCATTAACACCGTACAGCGATGATCATTCCAGATTTTTAATAATTCTTCTTGCAATTCTTCCTTGGTAATAGCATCCAAAGCTCCAAAAGGTTCATCTAAAATTAACACTTCTGGACGAATAGCTAAGGCCCGGGCGATCGCAGCCCGTTGTTTCATCCCTCCCGAAATTTGAGGGGGTTTTTTCTCCGATGCTTCTGATAATCCCACCATGGCTAAATGATCTCGAACAATAGCATTTTTTTCAACCTTTGACTTATTAGGATGAACTGCATTAACTGCTAAATAGACATTTTCAAACACCGTGCGCCAAGGCAATAAGGCATAGTTTTGAAATACCACCATCCGGTCGGGGCCAGGTTTTACAATCGGTTTGGCACGCAATGTCACCTTACCATCGGAAGGAATATTAAACCCAGACACCATATTTAATAAAGTCGATTTTCCACAACCGGAGTGCCCAATAACGCAAATAAATTCACCCTCATTAATCGTGAGATTAACATCTTTTAAAACCGTGTAGGCCCCTTTAGCCGTGGGATAAACCTTAGAAACGTTATCAAATACTAAATAAGGCTGATTGTTGACCGGGGATTTTTTAGTAAATTTTTTCCCAAAAGTAGAGGCAGAAATTTTAGTTGTAGTCATGGTTGATATTTCCTAAATTTTAAATTGCATTTGTAGAGACGTGCCACGGCGCGTCTCTAATTTTGTTGAATTAAGCCACTTTACTCCGAGGAGAATCTAATACAATTTCCGTTACAGTAAAATCCCGTTTAATCTTCAAACTATTCAGATAACCAATGGGATCTTCGGTATCAAATTTTGTACCATCAAATAATTGAATTGCGCCCCGACTATAACTAATTTCAGAAAGTCCTAATTCCCGGGCTGCGGTACTAAAAGCACCTACCGAACATAAGCGCTCTAAAATTTCCACCCAGTTGCGGGGGAAAGGCGTATGTCCCCAACGGGCCATTTGAACAATATGCCAAAGCTGTTCGGTGCGACTGGGGCGGTTGACTCCATCGCCAAAAAATTGATGATGGGCATATTGACCCATGGGTTGCTCCAAGTTGCACGCTGCATTATTGGGATCAACTAATTGAATATATTCGGGGCGAGTTCCCAGGTAGTGACGTTGGGCCAACAGTTGCCGAATTTCATCGGAATTTTCTGGGTCAGCACAATAGGCGGAAGCCTCTAACAACGACTTAACTAAGGCAATATGGGTATTGGGATAGGCCTTCGCCCAGTCCTCGCGCACCCCCAAAACTTTCCCCGGGTGTCCGGGCCAGATTTCCAAGTCCGTCGCCACGGTAAACCCGACATCCTCCATCATCGCCCGCAGGTTCCAAGGTTCCCCCACACAGAACCCATCAATAGTGCTACCTTGTAAGTCCACCACCATTTGGGCTGGAGGAATGGTCAACAGTTCCACATCATGGTCAGGGTCAATACCCCCGGATGCTAACCAATAGCGCAATAACAGGTTGTGCATGGAAACTGGGATGGACGACCCCCATGCGATGCTGTTGTCCCGGGGATTGTAACAACATCTGTTTGAAGTCAGCCAGGGTGTAAATCCCTTGGTCATAAAAGCGACGGGCGAGGGTAATGGCGTTACCGTTGCGAGTCATGGTCAGGGCTGTAATCACCGTTACGGGTTGGGTTTCATCCCCCCCCAAAGTCATCCACAGAGGCATCCCAGAGGGCATCTGAGCCGCGTCTAAATAGCCTCCGGCGATGCCATCACTGATGCCGCGCCAACTGGTTTCTCGGACAAGATTGATTTCATCGAGGCCGTGTTTTTCAAAAAATCCCAATTCCTTCGCCACGGCGAGGGGGGCGCAGGCGGTCAGGGGAACAAAACCGAGTTCTAAATTAATTTTTTCTAGGCCATGGCGGGCAACAACTTTATTCTTTTTCGCCCGCATTTTTTTGATGAGTTTTTGTTGGTTGAGGAAATAAATCATTTCACTCCGCAAGCGGTAATAACTAGGATGTTCTACCACTTGCATCCGTTGACGGGGGCGGGGAATATCTACTTCTAAAATTTGCCCAATTTTTGATTCGGGGCCGTTAGTTAACATCACAATTCGATCCGAAAGTAACACGGCTTCATCGACATCGTGAGTCACCATTAAGGCACTAATTTGATTATCTTGGCAAATCTTCATTAATTGTTCTTGGAGATTGCCACGAGTTAAGGCATCTAAGGCCCCAAAGGGTTCATCTAATAATAATAATTTGGGTCGTAATGCTAGGGCGCGGGCAATGGCAACCCGTTGTTTCATTCCCCCTGATAATTGGGCGGGATATTTGTCTGTGGCGGGGCGTAATCCTACCATATCAATATGGCTTTCAATGATAGTTGTCCGTTTCCGCTAAGGGTAATCCTTTCATCACGGAATCTACTGCTAAAGCAATATTTTCTCGGACAGTTCGCCAGGGTAATAAGGAATAGTTTTGAAATACTACCATTCGATCTGGCCCGGGTTGGGTAATTTTTTGACCTTCAATGGTAACAATTCCCTCTGAGGGTAAATCTAACCCGGCCACCATGTTTAATAAGGTTGATTTTCCGCAGCCTGAGTGTCCAATCAAGGTGACAAATTCACCTTTTTTAATTTGTAAGTCAATTCCTTTTAGGGCAACATATTGACCTCCCCCGGTTAAGTTAAAGACTTTATCAATTTGTTCCACTTCAATTAAGGGTTTTTCCATGATATTAACTCCTGATTTTAATTGTTGATTTTGGTTCTAAGGGAGTAAATCAGTCATCAGTTAACAGTCATCAGTTAACAGTTTTTAGCTGAAAAATATTAACAATGAACTCTTACACTGACAAATGATAACTGTTGACTGATAACTGATTTCTGTTCTTACTTTCTTTCCCCGGGTACAATTAATTGTTGAACGTAGCCGATACCTCGGTCTAAAATTAAACCAACGGCACCGATATAAACCACGGCTAAAAGAATGTCACTGATGTAGTTTTGTTGGTAAGCATCCCAGATAAAGAAACCAATTCCCACGATACCAGACATCACGATTTCGGCGGCAATAATCGCTAACCAAGCTAAACCTACAGCGATTCTTAATCCGGTAAAAATGTAAGGTAAGGCGGAAGGGAATAGAATATTTAAGTAATATTCTTTGCGAGATAATTGCAAGACTTTGGCAACGTTATTATAATCATCGGGAATCTGTTTAACACCTTCTTTAGTATTAATTAGAATCGGCCAAACAGAGGTAATAAAAATTACGAAAATCGCGGCGGGTTGGTTTTGTTGGAAGGCGACTAAGGCAATGGGAACCCAGGCTAAAGGAGCCACCATTCTTAAAAACTGAAATAGGGGATCTAATGCCTTATCTAAAATCGGGTTTGTTCCCACTAAAATACCAACGCCAATCCCCACAATTGCAGCAATTGAATAGCCTTGAGCCACCCGTCCTAAACTGGCTAAAGTTTGCCAGAATAAGCCTTTATCTAACCCTCCCCGATCATAAAAAGGATACATTAATAAAATTCGGGTTTGTTCATTAGTTATGACACTTAATGGCCCTGGTAAACGGGTAATTCCTGATAGGGAGAAAAGTTGCCAAACTACTAAAAAACCCAAAGTTCCCATTAAGGGAAGAATAATATTTTGCGAGTTCTTTTTCCAATATTCACCCAAATTTTCAACAAAGCTGTTGCCGTTACTTCTTCTTTTAGCGGTACTTGTCATTTTTTTTAAACTCCTTGATTAGTTATTCGTAAGTCCAATGGGAAGATAACCCTTGATTTTTTTTTGAGTCTATAATGAGAATGGGGAAGATTTACTTTTTCAAAATTAAGAATTATCTATAATTACTATAGGTTAATTCTTAATTATGAATTCATCACTAGACTTTTTTGATTGCTAAACTCTGAAGATAGGCTTCTGGATTTGCCGGATCAAAAGTAATTCCATCAAAGAACTTTTCCACACCCCTGGAAGTCGAAGCGGGAATATCAGCAGTCAACCCGGCTTCTTTAGCGGCTTCTCGCCAAATATCCTCCCGGTTTACCTTATCCACAATTGTCTTAGCTTGGGCAATATCTTGAATCTGACCATTATGGAAACCCCAACGGATAGTTTCAGTTAAGAACCATAAATCATGGCTTTTATAGGGATAGGAAACACTACCAATGGGATCTTTCCAATATAACGGCCCTTTATTAAAGTCTTGAATCGGCGGTTTTCCATCTCCCATCTGATAGTTTCCTTGGAAGGGAGCAGTCAGAAACAGCTTCAGGAACATTAAAATAATTCCGTCCAGAAACTATTGTGACTAATTCGGCTCGATTTTCCGGTTTATCACACCATTGTTGGGCTTCCATTAAGCCTTTTAATAGGGCCTTTGTTGCCTTGGGATGTTTATCAACCCAGTCAGCACGAATGGCTAAATATTCTTCGGGATGAAACGGCCAAACTTCCGTGGTTAAACAGGACATGAAACCGATATTATCACTAACAATTCGATAGGGCCAGGGGTCGCCTGTACTAAAGGCATCCATCGTTCCATTTCGCATTCCCTGAAGGGTTTCTGCCGGAGGAACTGCTATCAAATCAATATCAACATCGGGGTTGATTCCACCCGCAGCTAACCAATAGCGAATCCAAAAATCTTGGTTAACATTGGGGAAGGTATAAGCTGCTTTAAATTTGCGTCCACCGGTGGTGGGAAGACTGCGAATATATTCGGCTGCTCCCTTAATATCTAAGCCAATTCCTTTGCCTTGATGGATATTAGCAATAGCGACACCATTGCCATTTGTATTTAATTGGGCTAAGACATACATGGGGACTTTTTTGCCCCCGGTGATAATGCCTTCTGTAATTAAATGGGGCATGGGCATTTGCCACTGTCCGCCATCAATTCCGCCCCCACTTGAGCCAATGGTAACGTTATCCCGTGCTGAAGCCCAGTTTGACTGTTTGGAAACTTCTACACCGCTCATTCCATACTTAGCAAAAAAGCCTTTTTCTTTGGCAATAATTAATGGGGCAGATTCCACAATCGGAATAAAACCTAGTTTAATTGTTGCCACTTCTGGGGCTTGTTCTGGACTAATATTAACCGTCGGAACTTGTGTTGTCGCCGGTGAACTTCCCGCATTACCATTGGGTTCCGGGGGGTTACCTAAACATCCTTTTAAAAAGACGGTACTGGCTGCCGAAACTCCGGCGGTGATTAAAAATTTTCTGCGAGAATAACTTGTTGAAAATTCAGACATTAAACCTCCTAACAACCTGTCTGTTGAAAAAATAGGTTGCTACTTACAAAATTGATTTTGTAGTAGTACATTATTGTATGAAAGGAATCTAGCTTTTCCTTAGAGGTAGTCACTAGATAAAACGTTACCCTGGGGTCAGGGTGACTTGGGTTAGGACTTGATTATTCATTAAGTCGTGCCATAGCCCTCTATAAATACTAAAGTAGCATCATATCTATAGATTGTCACTACTTCTTAGTGCTAAGTATGATTTTCTTTTTAGTGGGATTGATCAAGTTTTGCTTATCATTCATCGTTTATTCTAAATAAATTTATTTAAAATATAATCAAATCTTATCTAAATCGCCATTTTAGGCTAAAAATCGAGACTTAAACAACAAATTGATTGTTTAAGTTGGGTAAAAATAGCCGATGACAAGCATTGACAAGAAACTATACCTAGAAGACTTTACATATAAAAACGTCAATACACCCCGGCTGGGTTGGGGTGCTTTATATAGTCGCGTGCGCTTATATAGCACTAGCAATTAAGGTGTTTGACAATAATAAACCTTGTAACCCGCTCATAGCCTACTGTTCCCTGCTCCCTAGGGTAATAAAGTTTAAATGCCCAACGGCCCGCCTTAACCGCGATATTTGGGAAAAGGAATCCCCAAACTACTATGAAAATCCTGTTGAGTTTTTGCACTCAGACGTCGAGAAACCTGTTTAACAATATTTTTGAGTAGCGCATCGCCACTTTTTTGAATTAACCCTTCCGACTTAGAACGAATAAACTTAGGAATTTGTACCCCGACAGCCAAATTTAAGTGCCATTGCGCCCCGGTGATTTGAGTCGGACATTCCTTTAATCCAATCCCATGTTTAGCACAAAATTCCGCCGTGGGTAATTCAACTAAAGTCATCGTCGATTGAAAATCCACCTCATAACCCGGAGCCGTATAACCGGGGACGGGAAAACCGTCCGAATCCGATAAATCCCCTCGGCATCCGGTGGAACCAATTCTAAACCAATCCGAGCTTCCACCCGATAACCCAAGGCTCCAAACCGTCCAATTAATAAATCATAGGAATTATTTCCCAGGGGTTCGGTTTTCATGGGTAACGCACACCGACAAAACCACCCGCTATGCTGGCCCAAATATTCCGCCACCGTATCCATGTCGGCGAACATTTCCATACAGTCTTCAAAATCACTGTGAAACCAGATTAATTCCTGAGTGTCTTCCTCTGGGTTGGGGAGGGCGAGGGAATCATCAACACCCTCAGATGACTCCCTTGACGGTTGAAGTTCAACAGATTCGTCCTGTTGCATGATAGATTCTCCTACGAGGGTTGCTTTGCTTTCTATTTCCAGAATGCCCTGTCTTGTCGTGAACCGCTACAATCAATATGCGGAACTTTTGATACTGCTTGCAAAACTTAACACTTACGGAAAAACCTTTAACAGCATGAAAGCATTTGTCGCAGGGGCAACGGGAGAAACGGGACGGCGAATTGTTGCCGAATTAGTGGAGCGGGGAATCCCGGTTAAGGCCTTGGTTCGGAATCCAGAAACGGCTCAAAACATTTTACCCCCCGAGGTAGAACTGGTGGTGGGAGATGTTTTAAATACCGAGAGTCTAGCTTTAGCTCTCCGGGATTGTACCGTTGTTTTATGTGCCACCGGAGCCAAACCCAGTTTTGATTTTACCGGGCCCTATTTAGTGGATTATCAGGGAACAAAAAATTTAGTTGATGTAGCAAAATCCCAGGGAATTGAGCACTTTGTTTTCGTGACTTCCCTGTGTGTTTCGCAATTTTTTCACCCTTTAAATTTATTTTGGCTGATTCTTTTGTGGAAAAAACAGGCGGAAGAATATCTGCAAAATAGTGGCTTGAATTATACCATTGTTCGTCCGGGGGGATTGAAAAATGAAGACAATAATGATAATTTAGTCATGCAGTCGGCCGATACCCTATTTGAAGGCAGTATTCCCCGAACAAAAGTGGCTCAAGTTTGTGTCGAAGCCCTATTTTTTGAGACTTCACGGAATAAAATTATTGAAATTGTAGCTAACCCGGAGGCTCAACAACAGCCCTTAGAAAAACTATTTGCCAGTGTAAGTGATTGATGGAACATTATCGAAGAAAAAAACAGAACCAGAATCGCCGAAAACGGCTGTTCTGGAGCAGTTTACTGCTGTTGACGTTAACCTTTATTGGGGTCAGAAGTTGCCAGGGAAGATCGGATTTTGAACCGTTAATTGATCAACAGGTAGAAGCACAATGGCCACCGTTAGTTATGCGGGGCGGAGATCCTTATATTCGGGCTTTGATGCGAACTATTTCCGCCAGTGAGTCTAGTTATTCTGACCCCTATCATGTTTTATATGGGGGGAAATATGTCTCTAGTTTACACAGCCATCCTGACCAATGTATGCGGATTATGGTTGGCCCGAATCAAGGCAAATGTAGCACCGCCGCCGGACGCTATCAAATGTTAAAAACTACCTGGGATGAAAAAGCCGAAAAATATCACCCAAAACCCGCTCAATTTTGGTTTTGGCTCCCCTATAGTTTTGAACCGGAATATCAAGATGCGGTGGTTTATCGTTGGTTATTAGATGACAAATTTTGGGGCGTTAGTATTTCCCAATTATTGCGCGAAGAAAAAGTAGATCAGGTGTTAGAATTATTATCAGGAACCTGGACAAGTTTAGGCTATGGAATTGAAGATAATATGGTCACTAATTCCCTACCTAAAATTTATGAAAAGATTTTGCAAAATGAACTCAATCACGAAAATGGCAAGTTATTTAAAATGCCTCCTTAACCCCCATCCAGATCTATTGATCTAACAAATTGGATGCTGACCAGGCTTAACCGCATGAATATTTTCGCTTCCTGACTGGGGCCATCCCCTTCGATCACCCGCTTCTGATGGTTGTCCCCAACCCAATTGTAATAACATTTCTAAAAAACTCGATTTCTCCCACTTCCAAATACAAGCCCATTCCGTGCGTTGGATAATAGCATCTACTTCTTCTGCGCAAATTTGACGATAATCCTTACCACTATTTAAACTTAAATATAAATCCATCCCGGCGGTTACATCAACCCAAAATTCTAATAATTTAATTTTTGCTGCTTTTAACTGTTCTAAATCATAGGGTAGAGCAATTAATTGTTCATTCACAAACGGAAACCGTAGGGTTTTTCCCCTAACAACGATTTCCCGCCAAACAATCCCGGAAACTTGGTGTTCTTGTTGATATTGATGAATCGTTGCCTTAAAATGCTGATAGGCTGTAAACTTTTGAATCCCCTCCGGTTTTAAAAAGCAATCAACCACTGGATTACCAACCGCAGGAGTCGCCCTTAAATTCAAACGCTCCCCTTTCAGGCAGGCTTGGCGCTCCTGATTTAATATTTGGATCAGTTTCCTCTGTACTGTAGATTTTTGACATCAGAAACGTCCTAAATTTTCGTTATTTATGGGATGGGTATGTAATTGAGGATATGGTAGTGCATCCGTCTCTAGGATGTCAAGGAACTGATCGGCAAGTTGCATCTCTTAAAGACTGATTATTCGATAGAATTGAATTTGGATTTTAATAATTTTAGCCGATCAGAACTCAGTTTAATTTTAACATCGATTAACTGTTGATGATCCCGAAATAAAATCATCCCATCTTTACTAACAGCCAAATCAGGATCGGTTAATTCTATAATTTGATAGGGAGGTTTATAGACTTCGACTCGAATCACTACTTGCTGTTGAGATTGGGGAAAAATATATAGTCGTTGTTGTTGAGAATCTAGTTCTAATTTATGGGGAGTAATACTCAGTTCTTGGGGGAGTTCTGGTTTAAAATAATAGAGTGTAATTCCGCGAATTTCTGGGTTTTTGACGGCAAAGGTTTCATCAAAACGTTGGGCTTGCCAATCTAAACCGCTTAAATAATCCCCATCGGTAGGAAGTAAACGTTGTTGCCAGCGAATTTCCTGACCCTGTAAGGATGCCCACCACTGACGAATGGTATCCAGATGGGTGACCTTATCGGGGTGATTACTGCCTGACTGCCAAAGGGTTGTCATAATTTTTTTTATCCTATTTTTTTTGTTATAGCACTAGGGAATAGGGAATAGGGAATAGGGAACAGGGAACAGGGAACAGGGAACAGGGAACAGGGAACAGGGAACAGGGAACAGGGAATACTTCGACTTCGCTCAGTAACAAGGGAATAGGGAATATTAGGTTATGAGCAGGTTACAAGGTTTAGTATTATCAAATACCTTAATTGGTAGCACTATAGTTCTCAACATCACTTCTCGTAGATCTCCGACTTTCCACCTAATATTCACCATAGCCGACTTGATCCAAACGATGTTGTTTTTCCAGAACAGATTGTTTGAGATTTTCCCGATAGTCTTGAACTTTTTGTAAGAGTTCAGGATCATGACTGGCTAAGATTTGTACCGCTAATAAACCCGCATTTTTAGCATTCCCAATTGCCACCGTTGCCACCGGAATTCCCCCGGGCATTTGTACAATTGAATATAGAGAATCAACCCCTTGTAACGTGCGAGTTGTTACTGGAAACCCCAATTACTGGTAGAGGGGTTAAAGATGCTACCATCCCGGGTAAATGGGCGGCTCCTCCGGCTCCGGCAATAATTACTTTTAATCCTCGCAAATGGGCGGTTTTAGCATATTCAAACATCCTTTCCGGGGTACGGTGGGCGGAAACAATGGCAACCTCATGGGGAATATTAAATTCCTCACAAACAGCGATCGCCGCCGCCATTGTGGGTAAATCTGAATCACTCCCCATGATAATCCCCACCACAGGAGTAGAGTTAGTCGATAATAATGTAGAGTTCAAAGCCAACTATTCCTCATGATCACAACACCACAGCCAGACGCCGTTAACTTCGATATTATCAATGTCCGTCTCCCCGGAACACAAAATTTACAACAAGTTTTAATTCGTCAGGGTAAAATCTTTGGCGTTGAAGCCATGCCGGGTTTATCTCAACCCACATCAACCGCAGCAATTCAACAACTAGATTTGCAAGGAGATTGGCTATCTTTGGGGGGAATAGATTTACAAATTAATGGGGCATTAGGATTAGCTTTTCCCGATTTAGAACCGCAACATTTTTCCAAGTTGACCGAAATTTGCCAGTATTTATGGGCAAGGGGCATTGATGGGTTTATGCCCACTATTGTCACCACTTCAATTGATAAAATTCAGCGATCGCTCGCCACAATAGCGGAATTTATCCAAACTGTTCCCCAAGACAAACCCACCGCCAAAATTCTCGGGGTGCATCTGGAGGGGCCATTTCTCAATCCCAGTAAACGGGGGGCCCATCCTCAAGAGCATTTATTACCCCTGACTTTGGAGCAGGTGCAACGGGTTCTAGGGGACTATGGAAACATCGTAAAAATCATTACCCTAGCCCCCGAATTAGACCCCACAGACAAGGTGATTCCCTATTTGAGAGATTTAGGGATAATTGTCAGTTTAGGCCATTCCCAAGCCACGGCAGCGCAGGCAGAACGCGCTTTTACCCTCGGGGCAACGATGGTAACCCATGCCTTTAATGCCATGCCCAGTCTGCACCATCGAGAACCGGGTTTATTAGGGACGGCTTTAGTTAACAAAAAGGTTCAATCGGGCTTTATTGCCGATGGACAGCACATTTCTCCCCTAATGGTTGATTTGTTGTTACGGATGTCGGGAATTAACCAACCCAGCGAAGCCACGGATTTAATTCCCCTGTTTTTGGTGAGTGATGCCCTAGCCCCCTTGGGACTACCTGATGGGGTTTATCCTTGGGATGAACGACAAATTGAAGTGAAAGAAGGTACGGCCCGTTTAGTTGATGGCACCTTATCTGGAACCACCTTACCTTTATTGGTAGGGGTAGAAAATTTGGTGAAGTGGAATTGTTGTGGTGTGGGAGAGGCGATCGCCTTAGCCACGATTGCCCCGAGGCAAGCCTTGGGTCTATTTTCCCCCCAGGGTGAATCCGCCAGTCAGCTTTGGCGCTGGAAATTTGATCCAACCTCCGAAACCGTCACCTTGAATGGGCAGCGACTCTTAGCATTTTAATCGTCAACTTGCCAACAGATCAAATAAAATAAAGTTGAGTAAATGAGTCCTACTGTTAACTTTTATATACAAATATGGGTGAAGCAAAACGCCGGAAAGATTCCATGGGAGAACGTTATGGCCAAGATGAAAAAATTGTCCCCTGGTTTCCCGTCACTAAAAACCAAAGTCGAAAATTCATAGAAATTACGACTAAAGCCAGTTGGCTTGGGATTGGTTTACTGGTTGTTGTTTGGGTTGCGATTCGATTTATTGGCCCGGGACTCGGGTGGTGGCAAATTGACTGAGGTTAGGGTAAGGTTTCCTTACCTGGAAGGGATTTCCCAGGGCGACGTCTCCAAAATCCGATGACCGGGGTTTAAACTGATCACAAATATTAAATCCTTTTATCGGTTTAGACCCGATTTTCCTGCTAATCCTTTGTGTATCAGGATATTAGCCTAGTTGAAACAGTAAAGTTAGAAAAATTTAGGGTTATTGTTTTCCTAGATACCTTCTCAACGGAGGGTTTTGGTTAACCTGCAAAACAGTCCCTATTCCGACACTGGGGGGGGTGATCTTTTCAATTTAGGCTGATCAGACTAAGATTAATGTTTCAGCACCATAATTTTAAGATTATGTTACATTTTGTAAATAATCCTAGGTGTGGTGATAGGAGGAGAATTATGTTTCTCAGAATTGCAGAACAACACCGCAAATTCGTTCAGGACTTGGTGATGAACCTCCAAGCTCTGGCTACGGTGCTAGAAAGACAGGGGTATCTCGCCTCCTGCTATACCTGCGGCGGTCAGATGAATAGTGCCTCATTCATGGTTAGTTTGGGCGAAAGTCATTTGATTCGTTTCCTGGTATCAGACTATGGAATTACCTGGACAGAAATGCGTGATGACCGGGAACTCATGAAATTAGAGGGCGCCGAGGCCATTCAACAATTGCAGGAGTTAGCCAATTTGGTCATTTACAGAGGAGTACCATCTCCCCATCTGATGAGTCCCAAACTTGCCCAGCGTGTTTAGAAGATGCGGAATTGCCCATTGACAGACCTAATGAAGTTGATGGAGTTAACCCCCGTCGGTGGTAATCTGAAATCATCGAGCAACTGTTTAACATTGCTCCAATCCGTTAAGGAAATTCTCTAAGACCTTAGCCTAGGCACTTGTGAGCATTATATTGGAGTTTATGGTGACATTAGAATCTGATTGGCAACATCTGTTTGTAGAAACGAATAACATTCGTTTACACACGGTTACCCAAGGTGAGGGTGAAACTCGTCATACTGCTGCATGGATTTCCTGAATTTTGGTACGCTTGGCGCTATCAAATTCCGGCTTTGGCTCGTCATTTTAAAGTTGTTGTGCCCGATTTACGGGGATATAATGATTCTGATAAGCCGGATAGTGGCTATGATTTAGACACCCTGGTGGCTGATATTCAAGGCTTGATTCAACGGTTGGGCTATGTGAAAGCTCATATTGTTGGACATGACTGGGGGGGATTAATTGCCTGGCATTTTGCCCAGAAGTTTCCCGAATCTCTGAATCGTTTGGCGATTCTTAACGCTCCTCCCCCTTATCGCTTTGTACAAGAATTGGTTAGTAATTTGGATCAAATTCGCCGCAGTTGGTTCGTTTTTGCCTTTCAAGTTCCGGGGATTCCCGAATGGTTAATCCAACAAAATTTAAAAGAATTTGTCACCAATGCGTTGCGAGAACACGCTATCCGTAAGGGTGCTTTTAGTGCCGAAGAAACTCAAATTTATGAAGCAGCTTTAGAAAAACCTGGGGTATTAAAAGCAGCGATGAGTTATTATCGTCATTTGTTTTGGCCGCCTACTTGGTTGTTAAATTTGACAAAAACCCCGGTGAAAGTTTTATCTCCGACTTTGGTATTATGGGGAAAGGAAGACTCGTTTTTAAGTTATCATCTAACGGAAGGTTTAGATAGAATAATTGCCGCCCCGTTTAAACTACAATTAATCCCCGATTGTGGTCACTGGATGCAACAGGAAGTTCCCCAAACCGTGAATCGGGAATTGTTGAATTTTTTAAGACCTTAGTTGTAGGTTAATTGGGTTTAAATCCTACAATTCATCGGGATTGATTCCCATTTCTCTTAATCTTTCTGCTAATAATTGCGATCGCTGTCGTTCTGATTCTAAGGCGGTTTCGGCTATTTCTGCCCGTTGACGCTCAGTTTCAGTCCGTTGTTTTTCTCCCTCTAACCGTTGCATAATTTCAACATAGGAGACAAATTTATCGCCATTGGGATGATAGATTTGTAGTTCTTCTGCGGACAAATCAAAGCGAATTCCTAAACGGGGACTCACCCAATTGTCGAGGGTTTCTATTAAATCTAATCCTTCATCATTTCTTAGCCAACCTTTGAAATGATTAGCTTCAGGATCATAAATATAATATTCTTCGACACCATAGCGATCATAAAATACTAATTTGCGATCCATCTCATTCTGAGTATTTCCAGGGGAGAGAATTTCAAAAACAACTTGGGGAGGAATATTATCTTCTTCCCATTGTTTATAAGAAACCCCGTTTTCCCTTGGGTCTTCCCAATACCGTTAATACATCAGGTGCATTCACAATATGGGGTTTTCCCTGCACTGGATACCAAAATAAATCCCCAGCAATAAACACATCAGGATTATCCGCAAATAACCCTTCTAAATTCTGTTCAATGACAACAATCCAGTGAAATTGTTCGGTATTATTGGCCATCGGTTTGCCATCGGTTTCTGGATAGATAATCTCCGTGGAAATTACAGATTTAAGTTCTGTCACCATAACCTTAACGGGATATTGGTTAATATTCAAAGTCAATATCTAAAGCATTATAGCAGTTGCCACATCTATTAGGAAATTCTTGAAAGCTAGAAGCTGCTCATAGTAACTATTTACCTAAGTAGGTAGGTAGGGAGAAACAAAAAGATGTAAAGATCAATAAAAAAGCTAAATTTTCATTACATACTTTTAGATTTTCCCGCCTACCTACTTGAACCATCCCGTTTATATTTTATTTATATTAATTTACGGGGGGTTATTCGGTTTATTAAAAAAATTAATCGGTAAATCGGAAGTTTTTAGTCAATAGACAAGCTTGCTGGTGTCTATGTTCCTCATTGGCATCTTGTTTATTTTTTTTGTATAATTAATTTACCCCTAATATAAATAACTAGATTCAATAATGAAATTATGATTAAAATTGAAGATAAACCCCAAATTCAATCTCTCTCCCTAGAGGAATTTTTAACCCAACCGGAAACCAAACCCGCCCAAGAATATATTAACGGAGTTGTTTATCAAAAACCCATGCCAAAAGGAAAACATAGTCGCATTCAAAAATGCCTTATTGATTCTATTAGCCAGGTCGCTGAAACTCAACATTTAGCCTGTGCTTTCCCTGAGTTACGCTGTAGTTTTGGCGGGCGTTCTATTGTTCCTGATATAGTTGTATTGGAATGGCAGAATATTCCCCTAGATGAACAAGGAGAAATCGCTAATGATGTTACTATTGCCCCAGATTGGACAATTGAAATATTATCCCCAGAACAAAATACAACCCGTGTAATTAATAATATTTTATTCTGTTTAAAACATCAAACACAATTAGGTTGGTTGATTGAAACCGCAAGAAAGACTGGTATTAGTATTTAAACCCAAACAACAACCGGAAGTATTTGAAGGAGAACAAATTTTACCCGTTTTAGATATATTAAAAGATTACCAATTATCCGTTAATGAATTATTCCGTTGGTTAACTTTTTAAGTCAAGAAGAAACCACAAAGACACTAAGAAATAGATAGGTTGGCTTAATGACCCTAAAGGGAGTCGGCTAAGTGTTTTTTTAGGGTGGCGACGGGTAAGGGGCCTTGAAGATGTTGCCAAGGTAATACTTGATCTAAATCCCAATTTTGGTTAACATAATATTCCATAGTGGGTAATTTTCCCCGTAATTCTTTGAAGGCGCGGCGATAACTTCCTAGGGATTCTCCATAGTTTCTAACTAATTCTAATAGATCGGAAAGACGGCGATCGCCCCTAGAAAGTAAGGCTTGAATTACCGACCATTTATAACTTTCTGGTCTAAAATCTATCCCATTTGATTTTAACTGTTTTTCTAATAATTTTAGTCGTTTTTCGGCATCGGGATTCACCCCAAACCATTGAAAGGGAGTATGGGATTTGGGCACAAAGGTACTACAACCCAAGGTTAATCTAAAGCCTGGAGCCGCTTTTTTTAAGGCTTTCATTAGGTCTACCGTAGCCTGTACGTCCTCTAATTCTTCCCCTGGTATCCCCACCATCCCATAGATTTTCATGCCCTGCAAACCGCCATTTTTAGCGTTAATAATGGCTTGCAAAATTTCCTCGTTTTCTAATTTTTTATTAATAATTTTTCGCAGGCGATCGCTACCAGTTTCGACGGCAATTGTCAAGGTGCGAGTCTCTCTTTTTGCTAAGGTTTTTGCCAGTTTTTCGGTTACGGTATTAGTTCTAACTGAAGCAATACTTAACCGCACATCATCATATTTCGGTTGGGTTAAATAGTCTAATAATTGCTCAAATTCGGGATGTTGTGTTACCGATGCTCCTAATAAACCTAAACGCCTTGTTACTTGCAGTCCCTTTTCAATTGCGGGAATTAATGAGGCTTCTAAACTAGCAGTTCTAAAGGGTAAAGTCAAATAACTGGCTAAACAAAAACGGCACATTTCAGGACAACTGCGAACCACTTCTACCATATAAATATTTTCCCAAGCGGCTTTTTCTGTCACCACCGTTGAAGCGGATAGAATATTACCCCGATAGGTTTGTTTTTGGACTTGGGAAGGAATAGTAGAATCTAGGGGTTTAATATCTTCAATTTCACCCTCTAAACTGTGATAGGATACTTGATATAAACTGGGAATATAAATGCCCGGAATCTGTGCTAAATGACGTAATTGGGTAAGGCGAGATTCATGGCGAACCTGTTGATAAGCGTCTATGAAATTTCCCAATAAATTTTCCCCATCCCCGAGTAAAATAATATCAAAGAAATCGGCAAAGGGTTCGGGATTAGCGGTTAATACGGGGCCACCTCCAAAAATTAAGGGGTGTTTTTCAGTTCTTTTAACTGAACGTAAGGGAATATTTAAAAATTCTAAACGCTCAAAAATATTGACATAATCAAGTTCCCAAGAAAAGGAAAAACCTATCAGTTCAGGATGTTGGGGTAAGGGTTCATGTAAATCGGTAAATAGACGACTCACTTCCACATCGGAACGTGCGGCTAAAGTTGCCCAAACCAGTTGATATCCTAAACTGGTAATGCCAACAGTATATTCATTGGGAAAGGCAAAAATAACTGGAATGGCATCTAAATTAGAGGGCGTCGGAGTAAAAAGTAAACGTTCAGCATCAAAGACGGAATCAGTCATCAGTCATCAGTCATCAGTTATCAGTCATCAGTCATCAGTTTAAGAGTTATCAGTCATCAGTTATTGGTTAATCGGTTAACAGTTATTGGTTAACAGTCATTAGTTACCAGTTATCAGAAACATCAACTCTTACACTGATACTAATTAAACTGATAACTGATTAGACTTATAACTTATAACTGTTAACTGTTAACTGATAACTGATAACTGATTAGAAGGAGGAACCTATACCTACATAGGAACCATAGAAAAACAAACCAACCACCACTAAAACGCCAGTTCCGGCAACAGTGGCGACTAACCACAAAGGAAGTCTACCTGATTGCAACACAGTTATTACCTCGTTAATTCAAAGTTTAATTGACAAGGGATTTTAGATTTTGGATATGAGATTTAGGATAAATATTTTAGAAAAAAATATGTTTCTTCAATCGACGTTCGTGAAGCGTCACGAAGTGAATCCAAAATCGTTAAATCGAGAAAAAATCCAGTTAGTTAAAGAAATAACTGGAGAACAAAATACCCACAACAAAAACCAACAGCAAACCCAAATAGAGTGAAGTTCTGTTCAACTCCACAGGTTGGCGATTAGGATTATTACTGCGATCCATAGTTAGTCTCCTATCGTTGAATAAATTGCATAGCCGCGATCGCACCCAGGAAAAAAACCGTAGGTACCGCCAAAGTATGAATTGCTAACCAACGAACACTAAAAATCGGATAAGTTATCGGTTCATTGGAACTGCCACCAGTTGCCATCTTATTAAACTCCTATGTCAACTATTTACTAGTAAAGTCGCCAATTTGTGATTTGCTACTAAAGCGATCGCTTACAATCGGAATTTCCTGCCGTTGTTGAGTAAAATACTCATCGGGGCGAGGAGTTCCAAAGGTATCGTAAGCCAGACCCGTGCTGATAAACAGCCAACCCGCAATAAATAGAGCCGGAATAGTAATACTGTGAATTACCCAATACCGGATACTGGTAATAATATCCCCAAAAGGACGCTCTCCAGTTGTACCTGACATCGTTAAATCTCCTCAAGGAACAGTTAAATACTCAACTCTAATGATACGGGAGCAGGGAATGTGGAACAAGCCTACTCCATAGATTTCCTTGGAATCAGTTTAAGCCGTTTGTGGGGTAGAACCCTGATAACGGAGCAAAGCCCCCCGTTGGCCCAGGACATAGCCCTGTTCCGCGCTAAAAAACTTGATTTTGTACAGGTTAGACGGGACATTTTCCACTAACCCATCCTTTTGCCAGGTTTTACCCCCATCCAAACTACAGAGGAGATTACCACTCCCACCACTCACCCAAATTTCCTCTGGGGTGCGATAGGCCAAATCCAAAAATCCCCAACTGGTTGAATATTCAGGGTTAATGGGTTCACCCCACTCCTGGGGATTCTCCGGGTCAGTAAATCGTAATTCACCCCCACGAGCAATCATCCAGAGGCGGCCATCCTGACCAAAGCCAATTTTCTCCAATCGCTTAGAACTAGAACGATTATGGGGTTTCCCAGGCTTGAGATCCTGGTTCCCAAGTCGAGTAAAAATTGCCCTTCGCCGAAACGCTAATATAGCGACCCTCCTCAGAGCGAGATAGATTTCTGACAAAACCCACGGCATCTTCCACCAGGGCTGTCCAGGTTTTCCCGCCATCTTCGGTTTGGTAAATTGCGCCCAAATCCGTAGTCATCTCAGCCCGATTAGGACTCAGAGCCACAATACTATAGGGGGCGCCGGGTAACTTGGCATTCAGAAGAATCCGATCCCAAGTTTGGCCCTCATTGGTCGTGTGCAGCAGAATCGAAGGAAGTCCCACAATCCACCCCTCGGCTCCATTAAAGCTAATGGAGTTAAAGCGAACCTTTTCTCCCCCCAAATCCAGTTGTTTCACGTCCCAATGGTCACCGCCATCAGTTGTTTCCAATAGCGTAGCCTCACTCCCCACAACCCAACCCCGTTGGGGATTAGTTCCGGTAAAGGCAATATCGGCCAAATTGGCTTGGGTTCCCGTGGAAACCACTTCCCAGGGGTTGTAACTGAGTTGGGGCAAGTAGCGACAGCTAACACAGATAAGAGCAACTGTCAATACTATAACGATTTTTTGCAAAAATTTAACAATGTGCATCAGATTCAAAGAAATTTAAACTCCCTCAACTTAAGCCATACAAACTCATAAAAAACAAAAATCCTAGGGCTAAGGCCCCAAAAATCAGGAGATTCTTCTGTTCAGCAGTCAAGGTATTGACCCCTAAACCAAAGCCTTGATTTTCCTCAAACCCCGAGGGGTTTTCCTGAGAACCAATATTGATAAACTGGCTTGAGGGAGCACCACAAACCGGACAACGCCATTTTTTGGGTAGATCGGTAAAGGCTGTTCCCACAGGAACCTTAGAACTCCCTTTATTCGGCTCATAGACATAGCCACAAGCCCTACACTCATGACGATCAAGGACTGTAACTTCAGTGGCTGGATCACTCATAACTTCAACAAGGATGAGTTTGGGATTATTAAAATAACTATTAAATAATATTACAAAATTTGAGCAAATCACCGAAACTTTCTGAGTTGGGAAGGCCCATCGAAGTTTAAATTTAATAATCCCCCATCAGATCGAAGATTAAGGGTGGGAGTATGTCAAAATGTAAAAAATCAGTTACAAACCTAGAACGGTCAGTAATTTATTGTGTTTGTTCTCAGTGGCTACGAATACTTTTTAGGCTTCCTAATCATCAGCAGCCTAGTTCCCATCCTGGCTTTGACGGCCTCCAAGATCCTAGGGCCAAAAAGTCGTCGGGGTGTCCGTCACACCACATACGAATCAGGAAACGAACCCATTGGAGGGGCATGGATTCAATTCAACATCCGATACTATATGTTCGCCTTGGTGTTTGTCATTTTTGACGTTGAAACCGTGTTTCTCTACCCTTGGGCCGTTGTCTTCCATAATTTGGGACTCTTGGCTTTTATTGAAGCCTTAATTTTTATTTCAATTCTTGTCATTGCACTGGTTTACGCCTGGCGTAAAGGTGCATTGGAATGGTCATAGACAGTGATACAACCATGACTCAAAGCGTTTCATCCGACATGGAAAAAATTATTAATCCGGTTGAGCGACCCCAAGTTACTCAGGAAACTCTCGGAAAACTTGATCCTGACCACGGTAGATGATCTTTACAACTGGGCAAAGCTCTCTAGCCTATGGCCGCTGTTGTACGGGACAGCCTGTTGTTTTATTGAATTTGCAGGTTTAATTGGTTCTCGGTTTGACTTTGACCGTTTTGGTCTGGTTCCCCGGTCTAGCCCTCGACAGGCGGATTTACTGATTACCGCAGGTACCATCACCATGAAATACGCCCCGATTTTGGTGCGTTTGTATGAGCAAATGCCCGAACCTAAGTATGTGATTGCCATGGGGGCTTGTACAGTTACCGGGGGAATGTTTAGTATGGACTCCCCCACGGCGGTGCGGGGTGTGGATAAATTAATTCCTGTAGATGTTTATATTCCCGGGTGTCCCCCCCGTCCCGAGGCGATTATTGATGCGGTGATCAAACTGCGGAAGAAAGTGGCCAATGATTCCCTCCAGGAGCGGGCCAATCTCCAACAAACCCATCGCTATTACACCCGCCCCCACAATCTGAAACCGGTGGAGCCAATTTTAACGGGTAAATATTTGGTGACAGAATCCCGTCAGGTTCCGCCCAAACAGTTAACGGTCGCGATGGGTGGGGCAATTCCCCCCGCCTTAGTGGCCGAACCAGCCCGGGAGGAAAAACGTGGATAACACCGAAGCTCCCCTGGTTGAAGCGGGAAAAGTCTCCCAGTGGTTGACTGAAAATGGCTTTGAGCATGATTCCCTTGGCCCTAATGCCATGGGGGTAGAAATTATCAAAGTTGATCGAGACTACTTGATTCCCCTTGCCACTGCCCTGTATGCTTACGGATTTAACTGCCTACGGTGTCAATGTGCTTATGATGCTGGCCCCGGGGATGCCCTCGTCAGTGTCTATCATTTAGTTAAGATTGACGATGACGTGGAACAACCGCAGGAAATCTGCGTCAAAGTCTTCGTCCCACGGGATGACCCAAAAGTCCCGACCGTCTACTGGATATGGAAAGCAGCCGATTTTCAGGAGCGAGAATCCTACGATATGTATGGTATCGTCTACGAAGGTCATCCTAATCTAAAACGGATTTTAATGCCTGAAGATTGGATCGGTTGGCCTTTAAGAAAAGATTATATCTCTCCTGATTTCCATGAGTTGCAAGATGCCTATTAAGGGCAAGCTGTAAATCAATCTGGCGATCCAAATTGCCAGATCTCTAGGAAGTCTGATATAGTTGCCTACGATAATGTAGAATTCATGTCTTGCTCGGACTGGATACACCCTAGTGATTCCGATTAAGGGTTGTAGTTGAAGGTTAAGCGAGGAGTTCTGCCTTAAGTCAAATGGAATCAGTCTAGGTTTTCGATGCGTTTCGCAATTCACTCTGGTGGAGGAGTCAAATCGTGAGTACACTCAACGGTACAACATTTAATGATATTAATCGCAACGGCATCTTTGATGCCGGGGACGTGGCACTGCCCAATGTCACTGTCTTTTTAGATACTAATGGCAATGGTTTACCGGAAACCTTAGAACAGGTTCGTACCACTGACATTAATGGTTTTTATTCGTTTCCTAACCTAGCCGCAGGAAATTTTCTGGTTGGACAAATTGTGCCCCCAGGTTTTACGCGGACAACGCTTGCCACCCCAGTTACTCTGACTGGAGCCGCTGATGCTGCCACAGTCAACATTGCCAATACGGGAGCCGTTGCTCCTGTGGTTTCCGTCTTTGACCGGCAACATTAATGGGGCTGTCTTTGTAGATAACAACCTACAGGGTCTCTACAACTACGCCTATGACAATAAAGGCAATCTTGTTGCCTACAACAACAACACCGAAGTCTACGACGTTAATGGTAACCTTGTTGTCAATCCCAATGGGTTTTCCTTTGAGGCTCAGGTATACAATCCCTTCGTGGATGCCACGTTACCCAGGGTTCCGGTCTACATTGACCTCAATAACGATGGTTTCCTGAATGCTAACGAACCCAGAACCCTGACCAATGAAGCCGGGTTCTATAACTTTAATGCTTTACCTACTGGCTCCTACCTGTTGAGAGTTGCTCAACCTGCTGATAAGGTAGACGGAGCAGCCTCTGTTCTGGGTGATTTACAAACAACCAATAGTCCATTAGTTGTTGATGTCTTTACCGGCGCAACCACCAACAATGCAGATCTTGGAGTTGTGGTTCCCAATAGTGTTTACGGTAAAGTCGTTAACGACTTGAATGGTAATGGCTTCCCAGAACCCAACGAACGTGGAATTGGCGGCATTACCGTCTTTCTCGACTCTAACGGAAATAACGTTTTTGACTTAGCCGAAAAGTCTACGGTCACTGGTGTTGATGGGGTCTACATTCTCAAAGGCTTAAATACCAGCGTTGGTCAGGAATCTAACGCTACCTTGGCCCAAGACCCCTATCTCGCCTACCAGCTTTTAGTTGATCCCCTGTCCGTTGCCAAGTCCTTCCCGGTGACTTCAGTTCCCCCAACCACCGCCTACGTTAGAACATCACCGTTGCCCGGAGCCACCATTGATGCTCCTGTGATTCCAGGTGGTTCGGCTCAAGCCAACTTCCTGTATACCTTTGCTCAGACACCTACGGCGGTGCTGCGTGATAGCATTACAGGATTTGTTTTCAATGATTTAAACTCGGATGGGATTGTGCAACCGGGTGAACCCAACAAAGCCGGAGTCCAAGTCTATCTTGACTTCAACAACAACGGCAAACGGGATAATGATACTTCTTTGGTTGAGCCGGCTTCCATTAGCGATGCGTCCGGTTCCTTTGGCTTCTTTAACCTGACCACCCCGGGCGACTACATTGTACGGACAACAGGGAATTTCCCGACAACGCCAATTCCTAATGTCATCTTGGGCTCGGGTCAAGCCGCCCAACTGGCTATCGGTGTGTCTAGTGTTCAACCAACCCCGCCTATTAACCCTAACGCTTTGATTCCCGTTCCTGGAGTCCAAGTCGTTGCTCAAAACCCTATCTTTCCTACTACCGGGTTCCCAGTAGTTTAAATTTGGTGATTGATTCATCAATCTATCTATTTAACTGATTTTTCATCCTAGAGAGGCACTAATCCTGAGAATGGGCTAGTTTCTTCCCTGGGATGATATTTTTTGGCAAGGCAAATTCCCTAGAAAAAAGAACTCTAGGAATTTTGTATCCAGATACTCAGATTTTCTCTACTACTGCTGATTAATTTGAAGTAGGCTACATTAAGTGGAGTTTAACACCTAATAATTTGTCTCAAGTTTTGACAACCTCAACCTTTCCCGCCCGCACTTTTAAGTTAAACAATGGTTTAACAGTGATTCATCAGCAAATGACCGCCACCCCGGTTGTGGTTGTGGATGTTTGGGTTAGGGCGGGTGCTATTTACGAGCCGGATATGTGGTCAGGGATGGCGCATTTTTTGGAACACATGATTTTTAAAGGCACGGATTGGATTGGGCCGGGGATGTTCGATCAAGTGATTGAGAGTTGTGGGGGTGTCGCCAATGCAGCTACCAGCCATGATTATGCCCATTTTTATATTACAACCGCCGTTCAGTATTTAGAGGAAACCTTAAACGCCCTGGGGGAGTTGCTGCTCCATGCCACCATTCCCGATGGTGAGTTTAATCGGGAACGGGATGTGGTTTTAGAGGAAATTCGTCAAGCTCAAGATGATCCCGATTGGCTGAGTTTCCAGGTTTTAATGGAAACCGTATATGAACGTCATCCCTACGGTCGTTCTGTTTTGGGAACAGAAGCCAAATTAATGGAGCGAGCGCCCCATGAAATGCGACGGTTCCATCAATGTCGCTACCAACCGGACAATATGGCTGTGGTGATGATTGGGGATGTGACGGAACAACAAGCCCTAGATTTGGTAAATCAGGCTTTTGGGAATTTTTTGCCCCCAACCACTTACACCCATCTTTATGAAGTGGTGCAGCCCCGAATTCGGGGAATTCATCATCGGGAACTGCGTTTACCCTATGTTGAAGAAGCCCGTTTAACCTTAGCTTGGACAGGGCCAGGGGTAGAACAATTAAGACAAGCCTATGGACTCGATTTACTCTCCTCGGTGATTGCTTCAGGAAGAACCTCTCGATTAGTCCAAAAACTGCGGGAAAAACTGCAACTTGTCCATGATATTTGTAGCGACTTTTCCTTACAACAAGAGTCTAGTTTGTTTACAATTAGTGCTTTATTAGAACCTAAAAATTTAGAGAAAGTAGAAGATTTGATCTGTGAAGAAATTAATCAGTTAATGAACGAGCCGATTTCAGAATTAGAATTGAGGAGAAGTCAAAGGTTTCTCTGTAATGACTATGCCTTTTCAACGGAGACCCCCGGACAATTAGCGGGACTATACGGGTACTATTTTACAGTAGCAGAACCTCAGCTATCGGTAACTTATCCGGCTCAAATTAAATCCTTTGAACCCTTAGAATTGCAAGCTATTTTGCAGGAAATGCTAAATTTAGAAAATTATGCGGTAATGGTGGTTAAACCCTAGGATTTAAGGATTAATATAAGGATTCTGTTGATCCTTAAATCCCGAGCGGGTTTACCATTTTAACAAATTAAATTCTTCCATGTCTATAGTATCTCGGTTACGATAAATAGTCAGAACAATTGCTAAACCCACAGCCGCTTCCGCCGCCGCTACGGTAATCACAAAAACAGTGAAGACTTGACCCCTAATATTAGCCGAATCCGAAAAGTTAGAAAATGCCATGAGGTTCAAGTTGACGGCATTTAATAATAATTCAATCGACATCAAAACCCTAACAGCATTACGGCTAGTAATTAACCCATAGATACCGATACAGAAAAGAGCCGCTGCTATTAATAAAAAATACTCCAGTTGTAATTGCATAACTCTCTATTTTTCTCCGATTTTATTTTAATTCAAAAGTTAGGAATAGGGAATAGGGAATTACGAATTACGAATTACGAATTGGTAATGGGTAATGGGTAATGGGTGATGGGTGATGGGTGATGGGTGATGGGTGATGGGTGATATTCAGCGAGCGAGGACGCTCGCACTGCTTCTGCCTCCCCTGCCTCCCCTGCTCCCCCTGCCTCCCCTGCTCCCCCTGCCTCCCCTGCTCCCCCTGCCTCCCCTGCTCCCCCTGCTCCCCTACTCCCCCTGCTCCCCTGCTCCCCCTGCCTCCCCTGCTCCCCCTGCTCCCCTACTCCCCCTGCCTCCCCTGCTCCCCCTGCCTCCCCTGCTCCCCCTGCTCCCCTACTCCCCCTTTAAAGGGCGCTCGCCGGCTACTGAAATCAACTCCCGGGGACGTTCCTGTAACGTTAAAACCGGAGGTTCACTTTTTTGGGTAGGTACGAGATCAGAAATATAATCCCGACGGGCGAGAATAATTGCTCCCACCATCGCCATTAACAAAAATACCGAGGCTAACTCAAACGGTAAGAGGAAATCACTAAAAAAGTGCTGTCCAATTGCCGTCACCGAACCGCCCACGGGTTCAACAATCGGAGTAGTTAACCAAGCAGTCGATAAGACCATGGTTCCTAAGAGGGCAAATAATCCCCCGCAGACAATGGCGGTTGCCCCCTTCCGCAGCCAGGTTTCCAGGAAGTTCTTTAAAGGTTTCTCTCTTGTTAACTAACATAATCCCAAATAGGATTAGAACATTCACCGAACCCACATAAATTAAAACCTGGGCGGCGGCTACAAAATCAGCATTGAGCAGAATATACAATCCAGCAATACTAACAAATGTACCCCCGAGTAAAAACGCAGAATAGACGATATTTTTAAGTAGCACTACACCTAAAGCTGTCCCAATCATGATTACAGCTAATAGGCCAAAGGCAACAATTTGAACTCCTTCCGCTAAATTCACAATTTCATCCTTATCAGTAATCAGTTATCAGTCATCAGTAATCAGTTATCAGTCATCAGTTCAATCAGTGGGCCAGACGTGCCACGGCGCATCTGTACCAGCGTTACTCCTGATTCTCTTTTAACTTTTGTTCAATAATGGATTCTGGGCGTAACCCGGGTCTGACAGCCGTTTCCGGTAAATCATGGGGGTCAATTTCCCCGGCGGGTAAGTAAGCGAACTCCCTCAACGGTGTGACCATGGGATCATTCGTTACCTTATAGGGTAAACGTCCTAGGGCCACGTTGTCATAATTTAATTCATGCCGGTCATAGGCTGCTAATTCATATTCCTCCGTCATCGAGAGGCAATTAGTGGGGCAGTATTCTACACAGTTTCCACAGAAAATACAGACTCCAAAATCAATACTGTAGTGTTTAAGCTGTTTTTTCTTGGTTTCCTTGTTATAGTTCCAATCGACAACGGGCAAATTGATCGGACAAACGCGAACACAAACCTCGCAGGAGATACACTTATCAAATTCAAAATGAATCCGCCCCCGAAACCGTTCAGAAGGAATCAATTTTTCGTAGGGGTACTGAACCGTAATGGGGCGACGACGCATATGGTCAAAGGTAACCCCAAGCCCCTGGCCGATATATTTTGCAGATTGAAAGGTTTCCTTCGCGTAATCGGTAACTTGGTTCAGAAACTTGAGCATGATGTCTTCCTCTAACAGCTATCAGTAAACAGTAATTAGTTATCAGTAAAGAAAAAAATCAGTTTTAGGTTATCTGCAATCAGCATTTCAGACTCAGTTGGTAATCGGTAGCTTTCAAGTTAAAATCTTACACTGATTACTGATGACTGATCACTGATAACTGCTACCCGCTTTATCCCCCAAAAGCCACGGGGAAAGCCAACTTGAGTGCCGCCGTTAATAGCAAATTAACTAAACCAATGGGTAATAGGAATTTCCAGCCCAAATTTAATAGTTGGTCAATCCGAACCCGAGGTAATGTCCACCGCAGTAGAACCGCCGTAAAGACCAGCAGATAGGCTTTGAGAACCGTCATGGTGATGCCTAACATCGCCAAAATCACCTGTAACCAGGGTGTGGTTTCACTCAATCCCAAGACCCGGACAACTACATCTACCGGAATTGGGAAATCCCAACCCCCCAAATATAAGACTGCCACGATCAAAGCTGACAGTACCAAGTTGACATAGGACGCTAAATAATATAGGGCAAATTTCATCCCCGAATATTCGGTCTGATAACCTGCTACCAGTTCTTCCTCAGCTTCGGGTAAGTCAAAGGGCAAGCGTTCACACTCTGCCAGGGCTGCAATCCAGAAGATCAGGAAGCCCACGGGTTGACGCCAGATATTCCACCCGAGAATGCCATAGCCAGACTGCTGATTCACGATATCCAAGGTACTCATACTATTGGAAATCATTACCACGGCCAGCACCGCTAAAGCCAGGGGAATTTCATAGCTAATCGATTGGGCGACGGCTCGTAACCCTCCCAATAAGGAATATTTATTATTGGAGGCATAACCGGACATTAATAACCCAATCGGTTGAATACTCGAAAGGGCAATCCAAAGAAAAATGGCGGTACTTAAATCCGTAATCACCATGTTTTGTCCAAAGGGGACAATCAAATAGGACAGAAACACGGGAATGGACACAATAACAGGCCCCAGGGTAAATAACCAGGGGTCTGCATTAAAGGGAATCGTATCTTCTTTGAACAGTAATTTCAAACCATCGGCTAAAGGGGCTAGGATTCCCATTGGGCCCATATATTCGGGGCCGATTCGTTGTTGTGCGGCGGCGGAAATTTTCCGTTCTAGCCATACCGTTCCTAAAACACCAACGGTGGCAGACACAATCATTAATCCCATGGGCAGAGGTAGCCAACACAATTTGGCAATCTCTAAGGATAGGCCCAGACCTGTGAGGCCTTCTACAAAACTTGCTTGTAAGTCAATTCCTGGGTTCATGGAATCAGTAATCAGTAATCAGTCATCAGTCATCAGTGTAGAACTGATCACTAATTTTTTGCCGTAAACCAGTATAGCGTTTGACTGCCCTCAAAACTCTAGCGTCTTAGCTGGAAAATTCACCACCGAATGCGACGATAAAAATGCTTTACAGGGTTTCTCCCTCTAGGTTAATGGCGCAGTTCCGTTCATGAATGGGAATATAGGTTTCATCATGGGAACCAGTATAAATTTGAGTCGGACGGAAGATCCGGTTTTTGGTGAGTTGTTCTTTCCAGTGGGCTAACCAACCCGAAACCCGGGCGATCGCAAAAATCGGGGTAAATAGATCGGAGGGAATATTTAATTTGCGGTAAACCAGACCGGAATAGAAATCAACGTTAGGATAAATGCCTTTTGCTCCTAAACGCTCGGCCACCGCCCGTTCTAATTCCAAGGCAATTTCATAATATTCATCATGGCCAAATTTCTCAAATAGTTTTTCTGCCAATTCTTGCAAAATGGTAGCCCGGGGATCTTTAACTTTATAAACCCGATGTCCAAATCCCATGATTTTCGATTTGGTGGCAATCAGATGATCCACATAGGGGCCAACATTTTCCACCGACCCAATTGCTTCTAACATGGTCAAAACTTCTTCATTTGCCCCGCCATGCAATGGCCCAGCCAAGGTACCGACCGCAGAAGCCACCACCGCATAGGGATCGGTGAGGGTAGAAGCCGTCACCATGGCCGAGAATGTGGAGGCGTTAATAGTATGTTCCGCGTGCAGGGTGAGACAGATATCAAAGACCCAGGAGGCCAAAGGATCGGGTTTCTCGTTCATTCAACATATAGAGAAAGTTGGCGGAATAGTCCAGATCATCCCGGGGTTGTACGGGATCATTACCCTTTCGCATCAACTGAAAGGCTGCAACCATGGTGGGAATTTTAGCCAGTAACCGGACAACGGCTTCTCGAATATATTCGGGATTATCTAAAGCCCGACGGGAATAGAACAGTCCTAAAGCCGCCGCCGAAGTTTGTAGGGCGTCCATGGGATGTCCGGTTTCGGGAAAGCATTTCATCATGTCCCGAATTCGATATTTAATCCGTCGATGATAGCGAATTTCATGTTCAAACTCGGCTAATTCGTCTTTGGTGGGGAGTTTTCCCCAGATCAGTAAATAGGAGGTTTCCAGAAAGCTACTCTGTTTCGCCAGTTGTTCAATACCAATTCCTCGGTACTCTAAAATGCCCTTTTGTCCATCAACGTAACTAATACTGGACAAGGTGGCTGGAACCCCCTCAAGACCGGGTTTGAACTCACTAACGGTGGTCATAGAAGTTTATGTATGTGTGTGGATATTTATCAAGCTACATTACCAGAGCAATTGATAGTGTTTTCGTTTTGACAGGATTTTGTTATATCCTTCTGATACCTCGGTGCTTTAATTTAACAAAAATTTGGGGGGAGTTAGCCAGAACAGTTGACTATTCCCGACGGGGTTAGTGGTGGGCAGGGTAATGCCAATAATTCCGGCTTTTTTGACCACTAGGGATGCCTTGGGCTGTCCCCAAATCAATAATTCCGCCCAATATCCTAAATTGGGTTGATGCCCCACTAGGGCTAGGCTTTTACCCCCGGTTAACTGCCAAGTTTTGTACCAAGAAATCCAATCCTCAATCTTGCCATCGGGAGCTAGGGGGGCAAATTCCTCTAGGTTAGGGGATAATCCCACGGCCTTGAGGATGTCTGCGGTTTGACGGGCGCGAATTAGGGGACTGGTGAGAATTTGATCAAATTGTAGGTTGAGTTGTTTCAGGCGAGTTGCCACTTGGCGGGTTTTGCGATCGCCTTCTTCGGTTAAAGGGCGTTGATCATCATTTTGATAGGTTCCCCGTTCTGCGGCAATGCCATGACGAATCAAATATAAATTAGTCATAAGAAAAAATATATTCCTGTTGATAGCTTTATATACTAAGATTTTAAGGGTTTTATCTTGAAACCTCTAAAAATTAGTTAGGTTACATTTGTAGTCTTTTTCTTGACTTTTTATTGAAACTATGCGTCTATAATGCTGATCTTCAGGTTAGATCGGTGGATATTTTTAGGTGCAGCTTAATCGATCTCAATCCTATAATTCATTTCGGTGTGAAGGAGTAATCTCGTGGCTCAGTATAGTCCTATCCTGCGACAACAAAAAATCGCCCTCTTTGCTCTGGTAGCGGCGACTACCAGTTTTGTGATCGGTGTGATATTACCATTTAATCTGCGTGTTGAACGCGCCAGTAAACAGGGTGTTGCTGCGGTTTCTTCAAAACCCCAAAGGGCTGTTCCTCAAGGGACTGAAAAAGCTCAAGATACTGCTGCGGTGCAGACAACTCCTCCGGTGGTATCCAGGTTAGACTTAAATCCGAAAGAGGCAATCTCCCAAGGAGTAGAAAACCTGGAAAAGACCTTAGCACAACTAGAAACTCAACGCTTTAGCTATAGCATTCCTGAACAATTCCAAGGGAAAACGATTAAAGAAGTTAGTATTCCTGGGGAACAAAAAGTAATTGCCTTTACCTTTGATGATGGCCCCTGGCCTAAGAGTACCCGACAAATTTTAGATATTCTCAAAGAGAATAATATTAAAGGTACTTTCTTTTGGGTGGGTTCTGCTCTGAAAAATCAGAAGGATATTGGCAAGGAAGTTGTTAATGAAGGTCATGTTATTGCTAACCATACCTGGAGTCATCGTTACCAAAAATACAGCCCAACCGGAGCCGCGGCTGAAATTGAAAGCAATAATGAATTAATAGAAGAATTAACCGGGATTGAAAGTCCGATATTTCGACCACCCGGGGGAGTTTTGGATAATGGTTTAGTGGATTATGTGTTAAAGCAGAATCATGTAAATATCATGTGGTCAGCCGATTCTCAGGACTGGAAAGCTTCATCGGACAAAATTATTGATAATGTTTTAAAACAGGCTAAATCCGGTGGGATTATATTAATGCACGATGGCGGCGGAAATCGTTCGGAAACAGTAAAAGCATTACCAACTATTATCAAAAAACTCAAAGAGCAGGGTTATACTTTTGTCACCATTCCTGAATTATTAAAACTCGCCGATCAAAAAGCGGTTGAAACCATCTCAACCGACCGATAGCAGTCAACCTTAAATCCAGAATTAATCTAAGATTGGTGACAACGGAAAGTTATAATCAGTTGTCACCAACCTTAGAATATTGTTAGGTTCGTAGGGGCGGGTTCATCGAGATTTAGGTGATTAACAAAGATCTCAAGAAACCCACCCCTACAGGTTAATTAGTTAATTTAGGAGTTAAAGATTGTGACTATTTCTAATAGTTTAGAAACCAAATTAACAAAAAATGAATCTCAGTTTCAGGATAGTTTTTCAATTACAATTGCGCCTCTTTTATTAGAGGAAATTTATACTTTAGCCGATGATCAAAGAAATGGGGCTATTGTGGTTATGAGTGGAATGGTGAGAAATCAAACCAATGGTCAACCCGTAGAATCCTTAGAATATCAAGCCTATCAACCGATGGCGATAAAGGTATTTGAAAAAATTGCCACAGATATTCGTGCTTCCTGGTCAGATGTGACTCGTGTGGTGATTCATCATCGCGTTGGACGGTTAAGAATTGGTGAAATTAGTGTTTTAATAGCGGTGGGTTGTCCTCACCGTCGAGAAGCCTTTGAAGCCTGTCAATATGCGATTGATACCTTAAAGCATACAGCACCAATTTGGAAAAAAGAACATTGGAAAGATGGTTCAAGTAGTTGGGTGAGTATTGGGGCTTGTGAAACTAATTGTTAATCTTAATAGCAGGGAATAGGGAACAGGGAACAGGGAATAGGAGGAAAAAGAAAATAGGGAATAGGGAACAGGAGGGAAAAGAAAATAGGGAATAGGGGATAGAAAAAAGTGATTAGCCATTAGTAAAAGAAGTTATTACAGAAACCCGGTTTCTGGGATTTCTTGGTACAAGCTGAACCACTTACGGCTATAATTAAATCAGCATTGTCATCTATCCCTAGGCTTAAACATGAGTAAATGCCTTAACCCCGATTGTTTACAAACCAACTCTAAAACAACCTATTGTCAAAAGTGTGGTTCTAAATTACTGTTAACAGATCGATATCGGGCTTTAGAAATATTAGGACAAGGGGGGTTTGGTCGAACGTTTCTAGCGGTTGATGAGCATAAACCTTCTCAACCCTATTGTGTAATTAAACAATTTTTACCCCAAGCTCAAGGTACGAATAATCAAGAAAAAGCGGGAGAACTTTTTAAACAAGAAGCCATACAATTAGAACATTTAGGCAAACATCAACAAATTCCTGAATTATTCGCCTATTTAATCCAAGATAATCGTCAATATCTGGTTCAAGAATATATTGAAGGACAAAATTTATTACAAGAACTAGCTCAAACTGGGGCTTTTTCAGAAACTAAAATCATTAATCTTTTAGGAGATTTATTACCTGTTTTAGCGTTTATTCATCAAAAATCGGTAATTCATCGAGATATTAAACCGGAAAATATTATTAGAAGAAAAAGCGATAATAAATTGGTTTTAGTGGATTTTGGAGCAGCTAAAGCAGCGACTATAACGGCGTTAGCGGTGACAGGAACAGTTATTGGTTCAGCCCAATATACTGCACCCGAACAAGCGATGGGAAAACCGACTTTTGCTAGTGATTTATATAGTTTAGGGGTAACTTGTATTCATTTATTAACTAATATTGAACCCTTTGATTTATTTGATGTCAGTGAAAGTGATTGGGTGTGGCGAGATTATTTAACAGTTAAAGTCAATAATACTTTGGGTCAAGTCTTAGATAAACTCTTACAACAGGGAACAAAAAAACGCTTTCAAACTGTTCAAGAAGTATTAGAAGCATTACAATTAACAGTTAAACCGATATCGCCACCAACACCCCAATTTTTTACACCCAAACCAGCACCCCAATTTTTTACACCCAAACCAACATTCAAACCAACACCCCAACCGGATATAGAATTAAAGCCAGCTAGAGGAGTTAATTATGATCAATTAGAACAACTTTTAAAAGCCGGAAGCTGGAAAGAAGCTGACAAAGAAACGGCTAAAAAAATGTTAGAAGTAGCCGGAAGAACAAAGGAAGAATGGTTAAGTGAAGAAGATATTGATAATTTTCCCTGTGAGGATTTACGAACTATTGACCAACTTTGGGTAAAATATAGCGATGGACGCTTCGGCTTTTCGGTGCAGAAGCGCATCTATCAAAGTCTGGGAGGAACCAGGAGTTATGATAGTAAAATCTGGGAAGCGTTTGGTGATCAGGTAGCTTGGCGTGTTAGAGGTAGCTGGTTGTATTACAAAGTTTATGGGAAGAACGTTAAGAGAGCACGAACGGGCCACCTCCCTGTACTGATTTTTTCTTGGTTTGATTTAGGGGATGTTGATTGGTGTGGGTTTGATGATTTCTCTTCTCTCGTGTCGAGACTTATAGACTGTAATATATAAGGCTTACAGGTTTTCGTAAAGATTTATGACATCGATTGAATGTAGGGGCGGGTTCGCCGGGATTTTTGTTAATAATAATTAACCTAAATAAACCCGCCCAACCCCATAATAGAAATCAATATAAACCCGGTTTTATTAACGTTAAATTTGGGTGGGGTGGGCGGGTTTATCAAGATTATTTATCAGATTTGAAAGATTTTGTTGAACCCGCCCCTACGGGTTTTAGGAAATGTAGGGGCGGGTTCGCCGGGATTTTTGTTAATAATAATCAACCCAAATAAACCCGCCCAACCCCATAATAGAAATCAATATAAACCCGGTTTTGTTAACATTAAATTTTGGTGGGTGGGGCGGGTTTATCGAGATTATTTGTTAGATTTGAAAGATTTTGTTGAACCCGCCCCTACGGGTTTCAGGGAATGTAGGGGCGGGTTCGCCGGGATTTTTGTTAATAATAATCAACCTAAATAAACCCGCCCAACCCCATAATAGAAATCAATATCAACCCGGTTTTATTAACGTTAAATCTTGGTGGGGTGGGGCGGGTTTATCGAGATTATTTATCAGATTTGAAAGATTTTGTTGAACCCGCCCCTACGGGTTTCAGGGAATGTAGGGGCGGGTTTCGCCGGGATTTTTGTTAATAATAATCAACCTAAATAAACCCGCCCAACCCCATAATAGGAATCAATATCAACCCGGTTTTATTAACGTTAAATCTTGGTGGGGTGGGGCGGGTTTATCGAGATTATTTATCAGATTTGAAAGATTTTGTTGAACCCGCCCCTACGGGTTTCAGGGAATGTAGGGGCGGGTTCGCCGGGATTTTTGTTAATAATAATCAACCTAAATAAACCCGCCCAACCCCATAATAGGAATCAATATCAACCCGGTTTTATTAACCTTAAATATTGGTGGGGTGGGGCGGGTTTATCGAGATTATTTGTTAGATTTGAAAGATTTTGTTGAACCCGACCCTACGGGTTTCAGGGAATGTAGGGGCGGGTTCGCCGGGATTTTTGTTAATAATAATCAACCTAAATAAACCCGCCCAACCCCATAATAGAAATCAATATAAACCCGGTTTTATTAACCTTAAATATTGGTGGGGTGGGGCGGGTTTATCGAGATTATTTATCAGATTTGAAAGATTTTGTTGAACCCGCCCCTACGGGTTTCAGGGAATGTAGGGGCGGGTTCGCCGGGATTTTTGTTAATAATAATCAACCCAAATAAACCCGCCCAACCCCATAATAGGAATCAATATCAACCCGGTTTTATTAACGTTAAATTTTGGTGGGGTGGGGCGGGTTTATCAAGATTATTTATCAGATTTGAAAGATTTTGTTGAACCCGCCCCTACGGGTTTTAGGAAATGTAGGGACGGGTTCGCCGGGATTTTTGTTAATAATAATCAACCTAAATAAACCCGCCCAACCCCATAATAGAAATCAATATAAACCAGGTTTTGTTAACGTTAAATTTTGGTGGGGTGGGGCGGGTTTATCGAGATTATTTGTTAGATTTGAAAGATTTTTTTGAACCCGCCCCTACGGGTTTTATTTTAATAATTGGGCTGGCGACGGGTGAAATTTTGCCTCCGCCTCTGGCCCGTATCTGGTCGCTGAGTGGTAATTTTGTGATAAAGTTAAAAATTGTAAAGAAATATGAGAGTCTGATTATCTCTCGGTTAACAAAAAACCAATATTGCCCACCCTTATAAACATTTATAGGATCTCCCATGCAACAGAATTGGCTCAATAGATTGCTGCTCTCTATTGCTATATTAGCTATAACCCTCTCCACCTGGGCAATTACCCCCGTAGCCCATGCCTTTAATAATCCTGAGCTACTTCCTCAGATTCAAACCCCGGTGATTGACCTAGCGGGAATTTTTACCGATGTCCAGGAAAATATCTTAGCCAAGGATATAGAAGAGTTTGAATCGGAAACGGGTTGGAAAGTCAGGGTATTAACTCAATTTGACCAAACCCCCGGTCGCGCCGTCAAGGACTATTGGGGACTGGATGATAAAAGCGTGTTAGTCGTCGCCGATGAACGGGGGGGCAATATCCTTAACTTTAGCGTCGGTCGTCAGATTTACCCGTTTCTGTCCCGGACATTCTGGGTGGAGTTACAAACCCGCTTCGGAAATCAATATTTTATTCGAGAAAATGGGGAAGACCAATCCATTATTCAATCAATTGACACGATTCAAAGCTGCTTAATTCAAGGCGGTTGTCGGGTTGTTCCGGGGCTTCCTCAAGAACAATGGATTTTAACCTTAATTACTTCTGCCATCGGTGGGATCATTTGTGGTGTGGCGAGTATTCCCCGCAAGTCTGGACAATTGATTTCCTGGCAGTGGGCGTTAATTTTCTCGCCCCTGTGGGGAATTTTATTTATTGCCTTCGGAATTGGCCCGGTGATTTCCCGTACCCAAGAATGGCTTCCCCTTGTCCGTAATATTTCTGGCTTTTTAATTGGTTTCTTGGTAGCCTATCTAACTCCGATATTAAATCAGTCCTTCTCCCAAGAAGGTTGAGGAATAGGGGAATAGGGGAAATAATTTATCCCCCTATTCCCTCCTTCTGAACCCTGATTTCTCGTGATAACGACAACAACCTGATACACTGAGTAAGTTGTAATCTGGTTGTGCTAGGTAAACTTTACTTATCCCCAGAACTTCAGTAATAATCGGCGAGTCACAATGGAATGGCATATTACGGATGCCCAGAGTTTAGGAATCATAGATGACGAAATTGGCGATCACGTCTTTTCGCCAGCCGAATATGAAATTGTGCGCCGGGTGATTTATGCGACGGCGGATTTTGAGTATAAAAGTTTAGTGCGGTTTTCTGACCAAGCTTTACAGGGAGGGGCGGCGGCTTTAGCAGCCCGGACAACGATTGTGGTGGATGTACCCATGGTACAAGTCGGGATTACTCCCCGGATTCTTTCGACTTTTGCGAATCCGGTTTATTGTTCCATGGAGGCGGTAACTCGACCACAACGGGAAAAAACTCGCTCGGCTTGGGGGATTGAGACTTTAGCCCGGCGCTATCCCGAGGCGATTTTTGTGATTGGTCAGGAACAAACGGCCCTTTCTGGGATAGTTGATTTAATTGAAGCGGAGGAAATTAAGCCCGCTTTGGTGATTGCCACCCCTTCGGGTTTTGTCGGGGCTGATGTGGCTAAGTCTCGTTTGAATGATTCGATGGTTCCCCATATTCGGATTGATGGACGCAAGGGTAGTGCGGTGGTGGCCGTGGCTTTGATGGATGCTTTGGTTGATCTGGCTTGGCAAGCCTATGGTCGGGAAGGGAATGGGAGTTAAGGCGGGGACTGACTCAAAATCTGCTAATTTAACCACAAAGACACAGAGAAGTTGTACAGACTTACCAGGTGGTAGCAGTATCACATTTTCTGTTTTTTGTCAAGGGTAGCCCGGGAAGGGCGAAATTTTAAAATTTCACTATGGGGTTCTATTGGGGGTGATTTTTGGGATTTTGGTTGATATTTAGGATTTTTATCGGCTTTGTGGCTCTTGATTTGGGCTAGGGGCATAGAAAGACCAATCATAGTCTATTTATGAAAACTCTAACATTGGCTGAAAGTATTGTCAAGTGGTGGGCTTAATAGAAGTTTTTCTCATTAATCGGGCTTTTGTTAAGAATTGTAAAATGGGGATAATTTTAAATTTTAAAATTGTTCGGTTGTAGGTATTAGATTATTTAATCTATCGGGGGGAATTTTTGAGGTTAAGGTTGGTCATCATCATAGATTTGATCATAACCGTTTGTGGGTTGATAACGTTCAATTGCAGAAGTTTGGGGAGAAGCAGGTGCTTTTCTGGGACGACGGGACTGGAAACGATGACTAATTTCTTTAAAAATGTCTCGACGGACGTAGGGATAGTCACTAATCCAAAGATTTTGACTGGGAATATAGATATCGGAAACTTCGTTAATTTCGCTTAAATCATCTAAATAAGACATGACCATCATTTGGGCAATTTGACCCCGACGTAAGCGTTTATGGTTGCGATTTAGGGGGGCTTGAATTAAGGTGGTAAACCCGCTAGAGTCTCCGATTTCTACATTAATTCTTCTTTCCAGATTTTCAATAATAATTAGTTCTCCGCGCTGATTCACAGATTCCTGTTGTTCTGTAACCGCTTCACTAATATAAAAATCCAGAATTTTTCCCTGTAAAAATCCGGCATAGGGATATTTTCGATATTTAGCATTCCGCCAACTAGCTTCCCAAACGGGCATCCATAACCAATATAAAGAGGAGATAATTCCGGCGATTAATACTAGGATTCTCAGGGTATCTCCTTGTACAGTATATTCCAGAAAAATCCAAACCGCTAAACAGACCGCAGAAACTAATAAACGCTTTAAAAAATCCCTGGGTTTTCCCCAACAATACTTATATTGTTCACTGGTAGCCACGGCGGGAATTAAATCTTCAAAAGTTTGACGAGTTATGGGAACAAGCATTTTTAATTACGAATTACGAATAGGGATCACGGATTTAAGAGGATTTCACGGATTTCGCGGATTTTAATCTGTGTTAATCAGCGTAATCTGCTTAAATCCGTGATCCTACTATAAGATTTTTTCCAACCCGTAAACTAAGGTTTTCAAGGTTAAGACTTTGCGAATTGCCAGTAGAACTCCGGGCATATAACAGGAGCGATCGCTAGTATCATGGCGTAGGGTATAAATCTGACCCGCCGCGCCAAAAATTACCTCTTGATGGGCAATTAATCCGGGTAAACGGATACTATGAATTCTAATTCCCTCTCCGGCTTCGGCGCCTCTAGCCCCGGTGATTTTTTCAGTTTCTGTTACTAGGGGAGAATTATAGGTTTTCCCTAATTCTGCTAATAATTGTGCCGTTTGAATGGCTGTACCACTGGGAGCATCGGCTTTTTGATTATGATGTAATTCGATAATTTCAACATGATCAAAATAGCGAGAAGCGGCAATAGCGGCCTGTTGTAATAACACTATGCCAATGGAAAAATTAGGAATCAGCAAACAGCCCATACTGGCTTTATCGGCAAATTCCGCTAAGTCTTGAATTTGGGCTGGACTTAACCCCGTAGTTCCCACAACTGGACGCACCCCGTAGGCGATCGCTGCCCGAATATTGTCGTAAACTGAATCAGGATGGGTAAAATCTACCATGACCGCCGGCTGTTTTTCCTGGGCTGCCATGGCTAACATTCCTTCTCGGTCATTAGTAATCGGAACTTCCAAGGGTTCAATTCCGACTAGGGTTCCCGCATCCTGTTCTTGATAGGCGGGGCTGTGATCAATCGCCCCTAACAAGGTCATATCGGGGGAGGCGGCGACCGCTTTAATCACTTCGCGACCCATTTTTCCGCCAGCGCCATTAACAATTACAGGAATAGGTAGGGAATTAGTCATAATAAATTAAATAGATCTTAGTCAAAACTTCCAGTCACAGAAAAGATTTTGCGTAAATTATACCAACAAGGGTCATCCACTTAAAAAAATTTCGCTGTTTGTATTTTACCTTAAATTCATGTTTTCTCGAAAGTTGTATATTCTCAAAACCCGGTTATCTTTACCGATGCCCGTAGATCAAGGGAAAATTTCACCCTCCTTAGTCCGGTTATCCCCTAGTTTATTGACCAGTTTAATCGTTACGTTGCTTGTGGTCGGATGTCAAAAATTAGGCTGGTTAGAAACCGTTAGAATTAAGAATGTTTGATGCGTTGGTCTGTTTGCGGTCTATTCCTAAACCTGACCCCAACTTATTAATTGTTGCTATTACCGAAGATGATATTCAATCCCAAAAACAATGGCCTTTGACAGATAAAGTTTTGGCAGAGGTTTTTTCTCAACTGCAACAACATCAACCCCGGGTCATTGGGTTAGATTTATATCGAGATTTACCCCAAGAACCGGGGGGTACCCAATTATCAAAGCAGTTAAAAGCAGATAATGTGATTGTAATTACTAAAATCGGAAATTCTAAAAATCCCAGTGTGTCACCTCCCCCGGGAATTTCTCCCGAGCAAATTGGATTTAATGATTTGGTATTAGACCCGGATGGGGTGGTGCGTCGCCAGTTATTATTTGCCAGTGGTCAAGATAATCAGACAATTTTTGCTTTTTCTTTACAACTAGCATTAGCTTACTTGAAAGATCAGGGAATTGAACCGAAAAATAATAGCCGTCATCCCCAATACATGGAACTTAAAAATAGGGTGTTTTTCCCGTTAAAATCTGGGGATGGAGGTTATGCCAATATTGATGACCGAGGATACCAAATTCTTCTGAACTATCGCACGCCAGACATCGCCAGAATTGTCAGCATAGGAGAGGTTTTATCAAATCAGGTTGACCCAAAATGGATCAAAAATAAAGTAATTTTAATTGGGACAACCGCCCCGAGTATTCCCGATGTTTTTTTAACTCCCTATAGTATTAAAGCTGGGGATGATTTTAAAATGCCTGGGGTACTAATTCATGCTCAAATGGTAAGCCAAATTATTGATTCTACCCTAGGTTATCAATCTTCCAATCTATTATCCCAAATTTTATATTCTTCAGATTTATTTAGGTTTATGCCCCAATCTTTAGAGATATTATGGATAGGAATTTTGGCAATAGCTGGGGGTACATTAATATGGAAAATTTCCCATCCTCTGAATCAGGGATTATCTTTAATTATCGGAATTGTGAGTTTATTGGGAACGAGCTACGGGCTATTTTTATTAAATATTTGGGTTCCCATTATAGCTCCTATATTTTCCTTATTTTTGTCAGGAATGGGGGTAATTGCCTATAAACAAATTCATAATTCTTTGCATGATGCTTTGACCGGATTACCTAACCGTATTTTATTCTTAGACCGGGTGGGATGGGCAATTACAAATACAAAAAATGATCAATCTCAATGTGCAGTTTTGTTTTTAAATATTGATCGATTTAAGCGAATTAATGATAGCTTAGGATATAAAGCGGGAAATCAATTATTAATTGAGATTGTCCAGAGAATCAAATATTGTTTGAGAAATAAAGATATTATTGCTAGGTTGGGAGGGGATGAATTTGCAATTTTAATTGAACATTTAAAACCCCCTGAAAATGCCACCTTTGTCGCTAATCGCATTCAAAATACTCTCCTTTCTCCTTTTAAATTGAATAATCATGATGTTTTTATGACTTTAAGTATTGGGATTTCTTTCAGTGAAACCGCCGAAGGAAAGGCAGATTATTTATTAAGAAATGCCCATACTGCGATGTATCGCGCCCGAAGTTTAGGAAAGGGAATGATACAGGTTTTTGAACAGACCATGCACGTTAATGGCATTGGGCAATTAGAATTAGAAACATCTTTAAGATTAGCCCTAGAACGTCAAGAATTTGTGTTATATTATCAACCTGTTATCGGATTAAATTCCGGTAAAATTTCCGGGTTTGAAGCCTTAATTCGTTGGCAACATCCCGAGGAAGGATTAGTTACCCCAGAAACGATTTATGGCTACGGCAAAAGAGACGGGATTGATTGTCCCTATGGGAAAATGGGCGATTCAAGAAGCCTGTAATCAATTAAAAATTTGGCAAGAACAATTTCATTGGCAACCCGAATTAATTTTAGGAGTTAATTTATCCGCTAGACAGTTTTTTCAAGTTGATTTAATCGAACAAATTCAAGAGATTATTCACACTTCCGGTATTAACCCCAATGGCTTAAGATTAGAAATTACAGAAAGTGTGATTATGGATGATTTAGAGGCAACTATTAATCTATTAAAACAATTAAAAGCCTTGGGGTTAAAATTAAGTATTGATGACTTTGGGACGGGGTTTTCTTCTTTAAGTTATTTACCTCGATTTCCCATTGATACCCTGAAAATTGATCGGTCTTTTGTGGGAAAAATAGAAGCAGATGAAGCGGGGGAAAATTTAGCCATTGTCCGCACGATTATTCGGTTAGCTCATGCCTTAAATAAAGAGGTCGTTGCTGAAGGAGTAGAAACAGCCTATCAACTGGCACAATTACGGTCTTTGGGGTGTGAATATGCTCAAGGTTATTTCTTTCTTAAACCTGTTCCTCCAGACGTTGTAACGGCCTTTGTAGAGTCTAATCCTCAATGGGATAGCAACTGCCAAAACAGTTAGGAAGCTGGACGCGCTCGCTCTATTGCAGTTATCACAACTCGATCATATATTTTTTTGCAATCTAATAATTTAGGTTTCTGATAATATTTTGTATGCCTTGAATAAAAACTGTAAAACTTTTAGATTTATTATCAGTTAGAGATAGATAAGGAGCAATTTTTTTCGAGTGGGTAGCCGGATAATATTCTGGGACTAAATTTTTGAGTTCCTGTTTAGCGGAGTTAAGTTGATCAGGGTTACGGTATTTGCGGTTATTTTGATGTTTACTCAAAGTATTAGGCTTGAGATCATAGGCTGTTTCTACCGCCACCAAATCGCCTAAAAACCAAGATTCTAGCTCATGACAAATAATCCTAATCATTGGTTTATTTTGTCCAGCAGTTTGACAAATTTGCAATAATTCAGCCTTAAGTTTTTGGCAATCGTGAGAATCTTGGTCATGAACTATGATAAATTGAGTATGGGGGCTAATATTATTGAAAGCTCTAATTTTAATAGGAATAGATTTAGCTAAGTCTTGTTTACCTTGATGAGCAATACAAATAAAGGATTGCTCAGGTATAATTTTTGGTAAAATTTCTTCTAAAACATTTTTAATTGAAGGTTCTTCTAATAAAAAAATTAAGTCATAACTCATTAAGGTGCAACTCCTTTAAACCAACCTTGATTCCATAAATAGCCGGGTAAATCTCCTTCTTCTACTAATTTTCTGAGGATTTCGTGATCCGAGGCTTTAGACATTTTAGTGATCCCTTTTTCTTTGATTAGCCAAAATATACTGTCTAAAGGAACCGCATTTAAAAAGTCAGGGGAATGGGTAGAAACAAAAACTTGTCCTCCTCTATTTGTATAACTCGCAAATTCTTCCGCAAGTTCGGTTAAAAGAGTGGGATATAACTGGTTTTCTGGTTCTTCAACACAAAGTAAAGGGTGAGGTTTAGGATCAAAAAGCAAAATTAAATAGGCAAACATTTTCATTGTGCCATCAGATACATAACGATCAATGAATGGATCTTTAAATGCTTCATCTTGAAATTTTAAAATTAATCGCCCGTCTTCCGTGTCTTTTGCTTCCACTGTAGAAATACCGGGGACTCTTTCTTTTATTCTGGTTAATATGGTTTGGAAAATATCAGGATATTCTCGATATAAATATTGTGCAACGACCGCAATATTATCCCCTGTGGGAGAAAGATGTTCCGCATAAAGTGCATCTTTACTTCCCCTTGCCTCGCTAATATGGAAGTCGGAAATGTGCCAATTTTCGATCAGGGAGCGAAAAGCAGTAGCGGCTTTAAAACGTTGAAATTGTCCTAATCCTTTAATGGCTAAAATATCATTGGATTCTAGTTGCTGTTCTTCTCTTTTTAATTCTTCATCTGCTTGAATAAAATTTTCTTCATTGGTGATCGCATAACCCTTACCTTGACTAAAATCAAGAAAGTGATAGGGAGAGCCATATTCACCCCGTTTATAACGCAATATTTCTCTTTTGATCACGGGTTTTTGATTTTCTTGTCCAATAATCAATACATAAGTAACAAGTCGTTTTTTACCTAAAATATCCATCTGAAATTGTAGCTCTATTTCTATATCTTCTTTTTCTTTGCCTCTGGTAATAACTTCTCTGTAACCACCTCGAATTTGGAGAGCTTGACGAATGTTATTTTTTAAAGCATCTCGCAAAAAACCAAAAATATCAAACAGAGTTGATTTCCCCGTACCATTAGCACCGATTAATACACAAAAAGGAGGAATATTCTCTACTTTCAAATTTTCAAAAACTCGATAGTTTTTAACTCTAATACTGGTAATTTGCATAATTGTATCTCACAAGTAAATTAACTAATAAGGAGATGTTTTTTAACCCAGGATTTTGACTCTAATCAAGTATCTAATAACCCTCTGATGTTAATTGGTATCGTCATAAAAAACACATTCTAATAGGCCAGGAAGCAATCTATCAAGATGTTGAGATTGCTTTTGGGAATGATCATAACTACGAACTAGATTTGTCGCTGCTTTACCCCCCTTCGCAATGACATTCAAAAGATCATCATTTTTCCTTAAAGTTGACACCAGCGATCTATTATATATTATTCCCCATTCCTCATAATTATGAATATTTCCCACGATGCTCGCCAATATGCTCCAGCAACAGAACGAAATCAACAACCGATTTTAGAGGTATTAAAACGGGTACTTCCGGTGCGTGGGACAGTGCTAGAAATAGCCAGTGGTACGGGACAACACGCGGTATTTTTTGCTCCAGAGTTAAAGCCGAGAAAATGGTTACCATCGGAAGTTAATCCGCTTTTACAAGCCAGTATTTTAGCTTGGGGAACCTATTTCCCGGCTGATAATTTATTTTCGCCTTTAGAATTAGATGTACAGAAATCGGTTTGGTCAGTGGAAAATCCTGATTTAAAATTGCCCTTTTGCTTACAGGAATTTCCGATTACTGCTATTGTGAATATTAATATGATTCATATTTCTCCCTGGTCAGCTTGCCTCAAATTAATGGCGGGTGCAAATCGAATTTTACCCCCAGGAGGAATTTTATATTTATACGGCCCCTATAAGCAAAATGGCAAACACACCGCACCGAGTAATCAAGATTTTGATACCTCTTTACGGTTATCTAACCCAGAATGGGGCGTGAGAAATTTAGAAGAAGTTGTGGCAATTGCGGAATTAGAAAATTTCCGGTTAGTGGAATTAATCCCGATGCCAGCTAATAATTTATCCTTGATTTTTGAGAAAATATAGAATATAATTAAATTGGATCAAGCGATCGCAGTTTCTATCATTTCCGGGGGAAAAAAATCTAACCCAATCTCAACTTCAACGGTTTTTGATTGTCTTCCGGGTATGGGATTTGTTGGTTCTTGATGGCGAGATTGAGGAGTTTGTTGTTCTAATAAATTCTGAATATCCGGGGGGAGAGTCACATCGGGAACACTTTGTTGAGATAACCAAGCGACTCCTCCCATAGAACCTGCTAGAATAGCGGCATAGCCTAAATATAAATGGACTGAATTAAGATAAAATTCTGAATCAACATCAACCTTAGAACTAGACTTTCCCCAGAGTTGATTAAATTCCAAACAAGGAAAAGATGATGCCATTTTTCCCCCTTCTAATCCCAAGGCATTCGCCGCCCGATAAATAAACCCCCGAATATAAATATCTTCCGGTAAAGCCTCAAGTTTTCCCTGTTCTAAAGCCTCTAAATGATGGAGGGGAACTAAAGTAAAATGGTGCATTTGCTGTAAACTTAGGTTGTAGGATTCTCTGGCTTTACGCAGTTCTACCCCAATTTCTTGTAAATAAATCTTTTGTTTTTCATGAATTTGATGATTGGTTTCCGCTTGATTTAGAGGTTTGGATTTAGGTTTGGGTTTGGTTTTAGGAATATTATCTGATTCAGAAATAGTCGAATTTTGTTCTGGAGATTCTACCGTTAAATCTGGCGCTTGATATCCCGCCACAAACCCCAGGGGAGAAACTACAATGGTTTGAACTTCCGTAGGAGTAGAAACATCTTGATCATTCGAGGGAATAGCAGTTACAGAAATAGAATTATGAGCAGCAGAAGATATGGTAGAAACAATCGCCGTTTCCTGTCTAGCCATTTGTTTTAAAGACAATTGAATCGCCTCTCGTCCCACAGCCTTAATTACAATTTCAGCTTTACTAGCCGCCTGTCCTAACATTTTTTGTAGACTTTTGAGAGCAATATTATAAACTTCACTACAATATAATTCCGCTTCAATTTGACGAACAAGAGAACGTAAACTTTCGGGAGACACCTCTACTGTTGTCGGTGCTGTCATCCCAAAACCATTGACCGGATTTAGTTCCATAATTTATACCCCGCCTCCATACCAGCTATCTAACTTCCTTTCTTCTATGGTTTGGTTGTGATTCCGGATGCGGAGGAAGTACAAAAATCTTTTTTATCAAGATGTTTGAGTATTTTTTAACTGAATATGTAAAAAGAAAAGTTAACACAACTCTCCCAAGTCTGCAACTTTTATTGAAGAAAGATTGACAAATATTTAAAAATCTGGTTTATCGCCTCTTACCAATCACTTCCATAAGGTGCGTCAGTAACGAGCAGGGACTCTACGAGGTTGAAATCTTTGCCAGTCAAGGTTTTCGGCGTTTTCTGAAAAAACTTCAAGATCAAAATTGCACATTTCTTCGCATTATGCTAAGATTATTTTGTTGATTAAATAGAGAAAACAAAAGGAGTCCTTCATATGCCAGCAATTTTTTTAAGAGGTTCTCCTAATGCACATTATTTCAAAATCCAAACTTAAACCATTTTGGATAAAATACCCTAATGCTGAAACCAGTTTAATAAGTTGGTATAAAATTACTGAAAAAGCCGAGTGGAAAACCACTGCTGATGTGCGTTTAACATTCAGAACTGTAGATTTTGTGGGTAACTTTACGGTTTTTGATATTGGAGGAAATAACTATCGGTTAATTGCTTATATAGATTATGAATATAGGAAAGTCTTTATTCGTAAGATTCTCACTCATGGAGAATATGATCAAGACAAATGGAAACAAGATAAATGGTATCATTAAGCTAAAACTCTCATGCAAAAGTATGTTTTGTTGATGTTAAGCACTGATTAGGTAATAGAAACAGGGCAAACTCAGCCCTATTTCTATCAAAATTTCAAGTTTACACTCATTTAAAAATGTTAGCTTCTAATGATTACATTGAATTACTCACAAGTTTTCCTCCGCGTCCTATAACGTCTGAGGAAGAATTAGAATTGACTCAAAATATGATTGATCAATTATTAGATCAGGGGAAACTGAGTCAAGATGAAAAAGACTATTTGAATGTGTTAGGTGCTTTAGTTTATGAATATGAACAACAACAAGAACCCATTCCTGATATTTATGGAGTAGAATTGCTCAAGAGTTTAATCGAAGATAATGGATTACGTCAAAAAGACTTAGTTCCAATTTTTAAAACTGAATCCATCGTATCCGATGTTTTAAATGGAAAACGAGAACTCACGAAACGGCATATTGAAGAATTAGCTAAATTTTTTCATGTTTCTACTGCTGTTTTCTTCCCTAGAAATTCAATTAGGAAGTAGATGAAAATTTTAGGTTAAGGAAATTGTCTGAAGGAGGAAAATAAATTCGTGCCAAAGAAAATTCGAGAAATAAAAGCTATGCTACTCAAAGCAGGATTTTTATATCGTTCCGGTAAAGGGAGTCATACTGTATGGAATCATTCTTTATTAGAATATAGTCTAACTATTTCTGGGAAAGATGGCAGTGATGCAGATCGTTATCAAGAACGAGATGTTAGAAATGCACTTAGAGATTTAAAACAGTTACAACAGGAGGATCAACAATGAACTCTCAATATAGTATTTTAATTCAATGGTCAGACGAAGATCAAAAATATGTGGTGAGTTTACCTGAATTTGGGCCTTATGCTCATACTCATGGGGAAACCTACGAAGAAGCCTTAAAAAATGGTCAGGAAGTATTAGAACTTTTAATTGAAGATTATCAGGCGAGAGGAAAAGAACTTCCTAAGCCTTTAACAATTCAAGTCTAGTTAATCTTCATATTTTTCATATTTCTCCGGCGGTTTTCTTCCCTAGAAACTCGGTTTATTAGTTAGGGATTTTAACCATAAAAATCTTCATCTAAAATTTGTTCAAGTGAAAGCTTAAGCCAAAGTTGAAAATCTTTTTCATAGAGATGTTTAAGCATTTTTCCAACCCTTTAAAGTTAATTCAAGAACCAATGACAGCAGGCGGTTGACGGATGATTGAACCCATTGTCCCCCAAATGTGTAAAAATAAATTACGGTAATATTGGAAATTGAGAGTAAACTGTGAGTTCAACTGTCGCACTGCCGAAAGATACACAAACAACGGTCAACCTGTCTCGTCGTCCTGTTTTTCCCTTCACCGCAATTGTCGGCCAGGAAGAAATGAAACTGGCTTTAATTTTAAATACTATCGATCCTAAAATCGGTGGGGTGATGATTATGGGCGATCGGGGGACAGGAAAATCCACCACTATCCGCGCCCTGGCTGACCTGCTTCCCGAAATTGAAGTGATCGCCGATGACCCCTTCAATAGCCATCCCACCGATGCGGAATTGATGAGTGATAACGTCCGCGAGCGTCTGAGTCAACATCAGGATATTCCCGTGTCTCGGAAAAAAGTCCCGATGGTGGATCTGCCTTTGGGGGCCACGGAAGATCGGGTTTGTGGCACAATTGACATTGAAAAAGCCCTATCTGAAGGGGTGAAAGCCTTTGAACCCGGACTGTTGGCCAAAGCTAACCGGGGAATTTTGTATGTGGATGAGGTTAACCTCCTGGATGATCACTTAGTTGACGTCTTGTTAGACTCGGCGGCTAGTGGTTGGAATACTGTTGAAAGGGAGGGAATTTCCATCCGTCACCCGGCGCGGTTTGTGTTAGTTGGTTTCGGGAAACCCGGAAGAAGGAGAGTTACGTCCGCAATTATTAGATCGGTTTGGAATGCACGCCGAAATTAGAACCGTAAAAGAGCCGAATTTGCGAGTTAAAATTGTTGAAGAAAGAACCTCTTTTGATCAAAATCCTCAAACCTTTTTAGAAGACCATATTAATGACCAACACCAATTACAAAATAAACTGGTAGAAGCTCAAAATCTCCTCCCCTCTGTCCAAATTGATTATGATTTACGGGTAAAAATTTCCCAGGTTTGTTCGGAATTAGATGTGGATGGTTTACGGGGAGATATTGTTAGTAACCGGGCGGCTAAAGCCTTAGCAGCTTTTGAAGGACGCACAGAAGTCACCGTCGATGATATTCAACGGGTGATTACCTTATGTTTGCGTCACCGTTTGCGCAAAGATCCTTTGGAAACCATTGATTCGGGTTTCAAAGTTCAAAAGGTTTTCCGTCAAGTCTTTGGTTTACCTGATGCCTAGTGACAAGTAAAGTCATGTAGCATTAATTGAAGTGGAAAATCCCTGATAGCAGCCAAAATCCGATCCCCCTAAATCCCCCTTTTTAAGGGGGACTTTGATCGGAACTTTCCCAACTAGAAAACAGGGATTTTATAACTCCGGTTCCCCCATTTTTAAGGGGGTTAGGGGGGATTAAACCGGGAGCCACTTATAGCATTTTTCAGATGAAAAAAATAATTTTAGGTTTTGATCCGGGTTTAGCAATATTAGGATTTGGAGCAATAGAGTGTGAAATTGATGATAAAAACCAGGAACAAAAATCCGTTTCTATGATTGATTTTGGGGTAATTAAAACCCCAGCTAAAACCGAATTAGGCAAGCGTTTATGTATCATTTATGAGGATTTAAACCAGTTATTAACCCATATAAAACCCGATTTAGCTATTGTGGAAAAACTCTTTTTTTATCGCATGGCAAATACCATTGCCGTTGCCCAAGCAAAGGGGGTGTTATTATTAGTCTTGGCTCAACACCAGATTCCGTTAATTGAGTTTACTCCTGGTCAAATTAAAAAGGCTTTGACGGGACATGGTAATGCGGATAAATATCAAGTTCAAGCAGCGGTGGCTCGGGAATTGAATTTAACAGAAATTCCTAAACCTGATGATGCGGCGGATGCTTTAGCCATCGCTTTAACAGCTTGGTTTGATCCTGATATAATTTTTCAATGTAGCACTACGCATTACAGTTAGGACACTTCTAAATCCAGTAAACTCATTCCCAATTCCCTTTATTTATGATGATTCTCACGTCTCAGGAAATTGCTCAATTTCGCTCACAATTGGCTGAATATTCCGTTGCTTTGGAAGCCTTAGATAGAATTGAAGATTGTGAAGGAGATCTCGAAGATGCGGCCATTGAAATGGCAATTCATGTCGGTCAATTACCCGATACTTCCGAAAATTGGTTAGATGGTTTAGCCAAACGATATCGGGTGAGTTTGTGCAATAAAGACCTGCGAGAAGAATTAATTCAGGGCAATATTGCGGCAATGGTAGAATCTCTAATTGCGGAAAATCAATGTCCAGCCCTATTAATTACTCCGGTGGTCATTTATGCGGTGAAATCGGGAATTGAGCAATTTTGTCAACCTTTAGAATATAAATTATAGGGATTTGGTAACAAAACCAACCGCGTAAACGAAGATTTTACCCTAAAATTAGAAATCAAACACAAACCGAATTTAGGAGTAATTTGTGAGCCCAGAAACCTTGGTCAAAAAAGAGCCTGTTACCAGCGATTTTAGTATTGATGACTTTAATTCCGATGTTATGAATACCTACGCCCGTTTTCCCATTGCCTTAGAGCGGGGAGAAGGGTGTCGGGTTTGGGATACCAACGGTAAAGAATACCTAGATTTTGTGGCGGGAATTGCCACTTGTACCCTAGGACACGCCCATCCGGTATTAATAGAAGCGGTCACCAAACAAATTAAAACTTTGCACCATGTTTCTAATTTATATTATGTTCCCGTGCAAGGAGAATTAGCCAAATGGTTAACCGACCATTCCTGTGCAGATAAGGCATTTTTCTGTAATTCGGGAGCGGAAGCAAACGAAGGCGCGATTAAATTAGCTCGGAAATATGCCCACGACAAATTAAATATTGAAGACCCAGTTATTATTACTGCCCATGCTAGTTTTCATGGTCGAACTTTAGCTACAATTACGGCGACTGGACAACCTAAATATCAAAAAGGTTTTAGTCCGTTAGTGCCAGGTTTTGTTTATGTTCCTTATAATGATATTGAGGCTTTAGAAGCCACTATTTCTGAAGTCGATAAAGACGGGCGACGGGTAGCCGCTATTATGTTAGAAGCGCTACAAGGAGAAGGGGGTGTGCGTCCTGGGGATATTCAATATTTCCAACGTATTCGGCAAATTTGCGATGAAAAAGGCATTCTTTTAATCTTAGATGAAGTTCAAGTTGGCGTGGGTCGCAGTGGTAAATTATGGGGTTATGAAAACTTAGGAATTGAGCCGGATATTTTCACCTCGGCGAAGGGTTTGGGCGGTGGTATTCCCATCGGGGCGATGATGTGTAAAGGGTTTTGTGATGTTTTTGAACCCGGAAGTCATGCGTCTACCTTTGGCGGAAATCCCTTTGTTTGTGCGGTGGCGTTGGCAGTTTGTCAAACCTTAGAAAGAGAAAATATTCTGGAAAATGTCAAAAAACGGGGAGAACAACTTCGTGGCAAGTTAACAGAAATAGCTCAAAAATATCCTGATTTAATTGCGGAAGTCCGGGGCTGGGGTTTAATTAATGGTTTAGAATTAAAAGAGGATGTGGAATTAACCTCTGCCCAGGTGGTGAAAGTGGTAATGGAAGCGGGGTTATTATTAGTTTCCGGCTGGCCCGAAAGTGTTGCGTTTTGTCCCGCCTTTAATTGTGACCGAGGAAGAAGTTAATCAGGCGTTACAAGCGGTTGAAAATGCCTTAAAACAGTTAACAGCTTAGTTAAACTCAATTCCCTATTCTTCTTTCTGGAATTGGAAAAGAGTAGGGAATATTTTAGAGTTGATGCTGAGTTAGTTAAGCAGATTATTTATTCTGTTTAAGGCTTATCTATATAAGCCAGTAATTCATCAACTTTAACAAGGTATTTCCGATGATTTTTGTAAGGAATCTTACCTTCATATTGAAGACGACCGATAATAATACCCGGATGTCGCCCTTGACTCCCAGCAAATTTCTCAATCGCTTTAGTTGAGAAGCGAGAGCAGTGAGTAGCAACAAATTCAGCCAAGGCATTACTATCAATCAGCCAATCACAGGAGAGTTGATTTGCTTCTTTTTCTTGGGGATTATCTTCTAGTTGGCTGAGGTCATCTAAATATATACCTTCATGACCTGCGACAATATGCCCTAATTCGTGCATTAGGGTAAACCAGAAAGAATCAATCCGGTTATATCTCAGGGTTAAGGCAATCATAGGGTGATTATTAATGGTAAAGGTTGCCCCGTCTAGGTATGTTTTAGACAGATGGGGAACAATTAGGAATGAAAAAGTAATAACTTGATGAGTTTTAGATATAATGAAGTATAGCCACTGATGGCAGATTTTACAAAAATCGAGAGAACCTGGCAATAGATTTTTCGATTGAATTACACAGCTTGACCCGAAAACCCATGTTTTATTCTAGTTTAATTCAAGAAGAAATGAAGAAGTTTTATAACTCTTTATCAGAAAAAGATAAAAGAAGATATGCAGCAATAGAGGCTCAAAAATTGGGATGGGGAGGAATTAGTTATATCATCAAACTTTTGGGTTGTACTCGAAACACAATTGTCCGAGGAATAAAAGAGTTAAAAGAACTGGATGAAACCGACCATTAATGATGCAAGAATTAGAAAAAAAGGCGGAGGAAGAAAAAGTATTTTTTCGACCCAAATTGGCATAGATGAAGCCTTTTTGGAAGTGTTAAAGTCCCGGACAGCCGGAGACCCTATGAACGAGTCAATTAAATGGACTAATTTAACCCATAAAGAAATTGCTTTGGGACTGAAAGAAGCCGGATTTAATATCAGTCCTCCTACAGTAAAGAAGCTCTTGAAAAAGCATGGATATGTCAAGCTAAAAGCACAAAAAAAGCAAACGATAGGAATTAATAAGGATCGAAATGCTCAATTTGAAAATATTGCTAGACTCGATAACCTGTATGGACAAGCCGGTAATCCTATTATTAGTTTTGATACTAAAAAGAAAGAAGTTCTAGGAAATTTATATCGTCCAGGTACTCTGTATACAACCGAGCCTGTTACTACTTTAGATCATGATTTTTGGAGCTTAGGTCATGGAAAAGTTATTCCCCATGGCATTTACGATACTCAAAAAAACCGAGGGTATGTAACATTAGGCAATAGTAAAGATACCAGTGAATTTGCTTGTGAAGCTCTTAAACATTGGTGGAATTATTATGGAAAAGCCCTCTATCCTGATGCTAATTCAATTTTGGCTAAGTGTGATGGGGGTGGCAGTAATAATGCTAATCATTATATTTTTAAACAAGATTTACAAAAGTTAGTAGATGAAATTGGAATTGAGATCAGAATTGCTCATTATCCTCCCTATACATCTAAATATAATCCCATTGAACATCGACTTTTTCCTCATCTAACTAGAGCTTGTCAAGGAGTAATTTTTACCAGTCTCGCTTTGGTCAAAACTCTCATGGAAAAAACTCGCACTAATACAGGGCTATCTGTCGTTGTTAATGTCGTTGATCAAGTCTATGAAACTGGTCGAAAGGTAACTGATAATTTCAAAAAAACTCTGAAAATTGTTTTTGATAAATATTTACCCAAATGGAAACTATCGAGCCGTACCTCAACTCACTCATTAATCCATTTATTGATTTTTCATTCCTAAATTGAAATTCCATGAACTCCCCAAGCCTATTTTTATTTCTAATATTTTATAGTAAACAATTCGGCTTTGGGGTGAATCACTTAATCTATTATAATTTTTTTTATGATTAGGTGCAATCACCTTGATCGAAAATAGCAGACAAGGGAAGTAATTACACTATATATAGCGGTATTGATCAGGTATTTTAACGGATTAAAGGATTGAGTTACGCTAAATAAAGATTATTAAGTTTTGTCAAGAAGATGGGTTGAGGCTCAGGGGTCAGATATTTATCATCATCTCAAATGTTGAGTTATCATAAACTGATGGAGGTAAACTTACTATGACTACAGCGACTTTAACAATACCTGAACAACGCACGGTTTTAAATCAAGTCAGTTGGCAAACATTTATTAATTTATTAGACGATTTAGGGGATAATCGTGTCGCTCGTTTATATTATGATCAGGGAGTGTTAGAAATTATGACTCCATTGGGAGAACACGAGAATAACAATCGGTTTATTGAGTGTTTAATTGGTGTGATTGCAGATGAATTAAACTTAAATCTTAAAAGATTTGGGTCTTTGACGTTAAAACGAGAAGAATTATTAAAAGGTGCAGAACCGGATTCTTGTTATTATTTGAATAACGAACCCTTAGTTAGACATAAACAAAATATTGATTTAGCATCAGACCCGCCCCCTGATTTAGTATTAGAAATTGATATAACTAGCAGTTCTTTAGATAAACAAGCAATTTATGCTGCTTTTGAAATTCCTGAACTATGGCGTTATAATGGTCAGAAATTAGAGGTTTTTGTTTTAGATAAAACAACTCAATCCTATCAAAAATCAACTCAAAGTTTACATTTTCCCTGGCTCCCTTTAGAAATTATTCCCCAATATATTCGTCAAAGTTTAAGGGATGGCGAAACTGCAACATTAAAAGCTTTTAGACTTTGGATTAGAGAACAATATCATGGCGAGTAATTATCAAAACCCTATTGTTGTTTATCCGTAATTGAAATCACATAGGGGTGATAGGCATTGGGTTTATAAGACCCCACCCAAATTTCATATTTCCCCGATAACCATTGACCCTCAATGCTAGGATTCATGTCTTTAGCATCATCACTACACCAACTTCCCCCCGGCCCTCGAATTACTAAAACCGTATCTTCACTACTTTGGACTTGGAGTTTCAAATAATCAAAAAAACTGGTTAAAATTATCGTATGATCCGGTTGTTGATCTACATAACCCTGACAAGTTCCGGTTTGGGTTTCTTGGCGTCCAGTGATATCCTTGGCCAAAGTTGGCCCTCCACTTAATCCGCGAATCAGCAGGGGGTTAGGGCTGAATTGGGGACTGAGGGTAATATTTTCAAACATGGGGGTGGATGCGCCGTTAAACGGTTGAGCTTCCACTGAACGAGGCAGTAATAACCCAACCGTCACCATCACAACGCCCAATGCTAAGTTTTTGAGAGTGGCATTAGTCATTGTTAGAACTGTTTTGTTTATGATTTTTTACCCAGGATTTCTTCTTTGAGGGTATTAAAATCTGCACTGAGTTCTTTGCGGTTATCTGCCTTGAGGAGATAACGATAAATAAACCAAGCTGAGTATCCTAAACCAACGGTTTCAAAGGTAGGTTTGATTAGAGGAATCTCATTAATAATTTCTACTAATCCTACTAAAATTTTGAAGGTAATTAAGAAGGCAACGATTAAACCGACCGTGGTTAAAGGACGTTTGTAATCTCTAAAGAAACTGCCTAAATTTTCCGGTAGTTCAGATAAAAATGCGAGAATTTCTTCTTTCATTGGTTGTACAGATTGGTTAACAGAATCATAGGAGAATGTCGTGGGAGAATCAACCACCACTTCAACTTTACTGGCACTGATCGGTTCAGCATTGAATAAAATTTCCGTTGCTGAAGTATTCACCCATTTTGGTTGATCTTCAACCAAGGGTTCGGGGGTGGGTTCCTGGGCGATCGCTTCCGGTTCTTCCTCCACCATAGGAGGTTCCTCTGCTACCGTTTGTTCCACTAGGATAATGGGTTCGGATACCGTCGGTTCGGGTATCGGTTCTTCCTCCACTATAGGCGCTTCCTCTGCTATAGGTGTTTCCACCACCGCAACGGGTTCAGGGGCGAGTTCCTCTACGGGCGTTTCCACCACCGCAACGGGTTCGGGGGCGAGTTCCTCTACGGGCGTTTCCACCACCGCAACGGGTTCGGGGGCGGGTTCCTCTGCTACGGGCGTTTCCACCACCGCAACGGGTTCAGGGGCGGGTTCCTCTACGGGTGTTTCCACCACCGCAACGGGTTCAGGGGCGAGTTCCTCTACGGGCGTTTCCACCACCGCAACGGGTTCAGGGGCGAGTTCCTCTACGGGCGTTTCCACCACCGCAACGGGTTCAGGGGCGAGTTCCTCTGCTACGGGCGTTTCCACCACCGCAACAGGTTCAGGGGCGGGTTCCTCTACCACTATAGGGGGTTCTGAAGATGAGGATAGGGGGGAATCAACTCCCGTTTCTGCCTCGGATGCTTGGGTAGGTGTAGGATCAACTGTCGGCTGAGATTTTTTAGACTGGGAAGCATTGCCTTTTGCATCGGATGATTTGCGAGATCTGGGAGAATTTGCCATAATATCTGCCTCGTTAAATATTAACCCGGTAAAACAGTTTGAAAACGAATTAAATCAATCCCTTTTTGATGGAACAATAACCAAGATTCGATTAAATCTGGGCCGTGCATGGTTCCCATCAAAGCTGCTCTGAGCGATCGCATTACTAACCCTTTTTTGACGTTTGTTTCCTTCATCGCACTATTAATGATGGCTTTAGCAGCATCCGATGTTAAGGGTTGATCTCGTTGTTGGGTTATTTTATCCTGAATTGCCTGCACAATGGCGATCGCATTTTCCTGTTCTAATTGAGTTTTTGCTTCTTCGTCTAACTCAACGCTTTCGGTGAAAAATAATCGGCTCATTTCCACCGCATCCTTAAGAGTAGTTAAACTAGGCCCAATTAATGCCGTAAGCTGTTCTAACCAAGATTGATCAATATTGGAGTCAAATTGATAACCCGATCCTTGCCAATAGGGAATTAATAACTGAGTTAATTCTGGGATGGGCATTTTATGAAGATATTGGCTATTAATCCAATTTAATTTATCCCAATCAAATTTTGCCCCAGCCTTATTTACCCGATCAAAACTAAAGTTTTTGGCTGCGGTTTCTAAGGTAAATAATTCTTCCGTCGCATCGGGGGGAGTCCAACCCAATAGGGTCATATAATTGGCTAAAGCTTCTGGAATATATCCCATATTTCTAAAATCAGAAATTGAGGTCACACCATCCCGTTTGGATAATTTGCGACCCTCAGCATTCAAAATTAAAGGAGTGTGACCGAATTGGGGAATAGCGGCATTTAAAGCTTCATATAACAGAATTTGTTTAGGAGTATTAGAAATATGATCTTCCCCTCGAATAACATGGGTAATATTCATATCAATATCATCAACAACCACCACAAAATTATATAGAGGTTGCCCAATTTCGCCGCTACTAGAAGCCCGGGCAATCACCATATCACCGCCTAAATCACTGCCCTTCCAAGTGACTTTTCCCCGGACTAAATCATTCCAACTAATTTCTCGATCATCGTCTATTCTGAAGCGAATCACCGCTTGGCGACCTTCGGCTTCAAAGGCGGCTTGCTGTTCGGGGGTAAGGTGACGATGGCGGTTATCATAGCGGGGGGCTTCATTTCTCGCCTTCTGCCCTTCTCGCATGGCGTCTAGTTCTTCTGGGGTACAATAGCAACGATAGACCAAGCCTTTCTCCAGTAGGGTTTGGATAGCTTGACGATATAATTCTAAACGCTCGGATTGATAGAATGGCCCTTCATCCCAGGTTAGACCTAACCAGGTTAACCCGGTGAGGATATTTTCCGTATATTCGGGGCGAGAGCGTTCTAAGTCGGTATCTTCAACCCGCAGAACAAAAGTCCCCCCTTGGTTGCGGGCAAATAACCAGTTAAAAACGGCAGTTCTAGCAGTTCCTATATGTAAATTTCCGGTGGGACTTGGAGCAAGACGAACTCTAACAGTCATATTGATATCAATTCTTAATTTAACATAGTCGTAAAAACGCACTGATAAGGCTATCCTACCATTATTAAGTTCCCTCTCGGCAGGAATTTTTCTCTAAAGCAGGTTAATAGTCAAGGTTTTTCAAATACTAAAAAATGTTGTTGGGGTAAAAAATCTTGGGTTTCTTTCCAGTTTAAACCCACGGCTGCCATTTCTTTTTTTACTTGTTTTTCCGACATTTTATGGAGTCCTTTAATTAAAATTAACGGGTTTTCCCGACGATATTCTAATAATACCACCCGTCCCCCTGGTTTTAAGGCTTTAACAATTCCTTGCATCATTTCTTGGGGATATTGAAATTCATGGTAAGCATCAACCATTAGGGCTAAATCCACGGTAGATTCTGGTAAATTCGGGTGATCTTCCGTTCCCAAAATCGGTTCAATATTTTGAATATTTTCCTGGGTTTTAACAAAATTTATGAGATCCAACATTTCCGGTTGTACATCCACAGCCAAGACTTTTCCCTGGGGAACTAAAGGACTAATTCTAAAGCTAAAATATCCCGTTCCCGCCCCAATATCGGCGACAATATCGGTGGGTTTTAAATTTAAGGCGGCGATTGCCTGTTGCGGTTGTTCGGAGGTTTCCCGACCAGAACGTTTCTAACCATCCGGCCCCCTGATGACCCATCACTTGAGCAATTTCCCTCCCGAGATAAAATTTTCCGATGCCATCGGGACTGTGAAGGGTGCGGTATTCATAGACAGAATCAACCCCAGGGGAGGTTAAGGTTAAGGCGATGGTGGGGTCGGAGTTGACACATCCGAGCAAAATCAAGGCAATGCTATAAAGAATGGGGGATAAATACCGATATAAAGATTTGATCATGGTTTGGCGAAAAATTACAACTCTTGTTAAACTGGAAAAAACAGTACATAATAAAAATAGGGTGCAATTATTTCATAGGAGAATTATACTTTGCATCAAGAATATAACAAATTAGTGCGCGATCGCATCCCAGAACTGATTCAAAGATCTGGATTTCAGTATGATATTATAACCTTATCCGAAACCGAATATCGTCAAGCCTTAAAGGATAAACTACTCGAAGAAGCCCAAGAAGTAGCTCAATCCTCACCTGGGGAATTAGTGCAAGAATTAGCGGATTTATTGGAGGTAATAGCGGCATTAATGGAAGCCCATGGAATTGCAGATGAACATATTTTATTAGAACGGGATCATAAACGGGCAGAAAAGGGAGGATTTGAACATAAAATCAAATTACTCTGGACTAAATCTACTTAATTTTTATGCACATTAATTATGGCTGTTACAAGAATTAAAATTGCTAAAGATAAAGCGGAATTAGTGCGATCACTCACGGAAATAGAAAGTAAGACCGGGCCATTTCAGACCTATGCTGATGTGATCGCCTTTGCCGCACTATTGGGAAAACGGCGAAAAAAACGGATGACCGTTGATGGACTTTCTAAACGTGATCCAGGGCCAATTTCCCTGGAGGTTTTTATTTCTAGGGGATATGATGCAATTATCAAATTAGTGGCGATTTCAGAAACCCAAAATACTAAACTTTTATCTCCTTTTGAACTAGAAGCAGAAGAAGAAAGGGCATTGATTTTTGAAGAATATGCCAATGGGGGCTTAGAAATATTGCGGGAAGAATGTCGCGGGACGGTTGATTATGCAGATCGATTATTGTTAATATTAATGGCAGAACACGATCGCCCAACCCAAACCGAAGGCGAATTTGATTTAAGTCGTTTTCTGGGTTAAATCATCTATAGAGTAAAATAACCAAGTGATCTGAATCTTAGATCAATTTCCCTGGCCTCAACTGATTTTCACAATATGCAATCCAAACGGCAAAGACAACTGATTACCCACGAAACCATTTTAATTTATGAACGAACCTATCGATTGCCCGTTCTCAAAAATAACGGTGTAAAAGCAGTTCAGAAAAAAATTAGAGAACATCAGAAATTAATTAAAGAGGGTGTTCGATACCGTTATCAGTTAGGAGGAATAATTAAGCGAAAAGAAGAAATTAGCCAGGGAGAAATTTTTAATGAAATTCAATTATTTATTAAGGATTATAGTCATATTATTGATTTATTAGAAAATTATAGGGATAGTTATTATAGATTTTTGGTAACCCTGGCTGATGACTTAAAAAAGTTATTCAAACAAAAATATTCTGAGATAAAAAATTTAGAAAATGAAAGAAGAAAATTAGAGCTAAAAAATAATGAAAATCCTAAAATATTGGAGGAACTAAAATGGGAAAAGCAAGAAAACTTTAAGGCGGTTTTATTGTTAAGCAATGCTTATTTTTTGATGTTGGAAAAAATCAGATTGATTAGTGAAGGAATCCAAAAACTTTCAGAAGACACCAAAAATCAAAAAGAAATTGTTCAGCAAATCGTCAAAGATTTAGAAGTCTATCAAGAGATTTATGAATATCAAAGCAAAGCCTATAAAGTTCGTCAAAAAATCGCAAAAATTGCCCATAATGCCATTAATTTCGATAACTCTTTACAGGATTATTTCAGCCCCTTTCAATCTTTAATTGATGAAATTGTCAAGGTAGATGAATATTTTTATGCCACGGTCGGAGATATTAAAAATTTAGGGGATAATATTTTAAAGTATAATACAAATTTAGTAGATCTTGAAGATAATGGGGTGATTTCTGAAACTTTTCTTGATTTTATGGTGACCAGTTATGAGAAAAAAGCCCGATTAAAAGATGCCTTTATTCAATCTCAATTATTAGACTGGCAAATCCATCATTTTGATGGGAGTGAAAATGGTGTATTTTTAGATCAAAGTATTGATTTAATCTCTAACTATATCTCCAACCAACTCACCGACCAAAGAAAAGTTTTAGGCATTACGGAAGTAACATTTATTCCTACCGTCCCCCTATCTACCGTTGAAAAAACAGGAGCAATGGGACTGAGTAATCATCCTATTATATTAACCCAAGAATTTCGCAGCGATCGCAATATTGATTATACCCAATTGCGGGATCTCCTTGCCCAACATAGTTGGAAAGAAGCTGATATTGAAACCACTAAATTAATGCTAAAAGTCATGGGTAAGAAATATTGGAATGAAGTTTATCAGGAAGATATTGATAACTTTTCTGGTCAAGATCTCCAAACAATTGATCAACTTTGGGAACAATATAGTTATGGTTATTTTGGCTTTAGTATTCAGCAAACAATTTGGAGTGAAATGGGAGGTCAAATTGATTATGAAACGGAAAAGAGACTCGGCGAGCGCCTGGGGTGGCGAAAAGAAGATAAATGGTTAGACTACGAAGCACTAACGTTTAAATTGTCCCCGATGACCCCCATGGGGCACTTACCCGCCCAATGGTTACACTATGACCCGAATTTTGAATTATCTGCCCAAGCATCAACAGAAAAACTTTCCATGGGAGCTTGGCGGGTGGGGTCTTGGTTAGTTTGGCAGATGCACTTATTTTTTTCCCGTGTAAAAAGTTGTAATGAAAATTTTCTATAGGTTAACTGCAAATTGATTAATCAGGAATTACGCAATTATGCTATATATATAGCGGATAAAAAATCGGGCAATTTTTGTTAATTTGGCTCAAAGAATCGTTTAAGTTTCATACCCACCAAGCCATAACAAATGGATTCCCAGCACGGGGATAAAAGTATGCCGCAATATTAGAAACAGCACCAGTGGTCATGCCAATTCCCATCACAACCCAAGGTATACTCATTCCCACAAAGAAACCCCGAATCATTCTGATATAACCGGATTGCTGATCGGGTTGTTTTTTGATATAAGGTTGCGCTCTCAGCCAAAAGTATTGAAATAAGATTTCCATCAAAAAATTCCCTGAATTTAACTGAGTTAATCAAATGAATCAGAGTTCAAAAGACTCAAGCTATTACCTAAATTATCATCAAATATTGCACCCCGACTGATTAATTCATCTCTGGTTTGTTTGGCAAGACCTACATTATGTCTAAAATGAGCTTTTTTCACAGTAATTTCTTTGATTTTAGTCAAACTTAAATTTGCCAAACTTAAATCAGCAAAATTCAAATTAGCAAAATTCAAATTAGCTTTAAATAGGTTGGCTTTAGTTAAGTTGGCTCGACTTAAATTACTCCCAATTAGTTTAGTATTGGTGAGGTTAGCTCGACTTAAATTGGCTCCTATCAAATTAGCTTGATTTAAGTTAGCTTCGGTCAAATTAGTTTTAGCCAAATTCACTTGACTTAGGTTAGCTTCACTCAAATTCGCATGACTTAAATTAGCCTGACTCAGATTTGCTCCCATCAGATAAGCTCGACTCAAGTTAATTCCACTCAAGTCAACTCCTTGTAAATTGGCTTTGCTCAAATAGACTTGATGCAGGTTGGCTTCCGCCAGGTTTGTATTGCCTAAATAGACCCCACTGAGATAGGCTTTACTCAAGTTGGCTCCACTTAAATTGGTTTGACTCAGGTAAGCTTCAGTTAGGTCAGCTTCTCTGAGATTAGCTGCGGTTAAATCAGCACCAATTAAGTTAGAATTACTCAGGTTAGCTCCTGTTAAATCGGCATTCTTGAGGTTTGCTCCCATCAAGTTAACGCCCTTTAAATTGGCATGACTTAAATTAGCTTGACTTAAATTAGCTTCTGTCAGGTTAACATGGCTGAGGTTAGCTTGACTGAGATTAACCTGTCTTAAATCGGCTTGGGTTAAATCAATACCCTGTAAATTAATCCCAATTAAATCATGGTTAGCATCAATACCAACAAGTTTAGCTAATGCTAATAAATTATTAGTCTCCGCATGAATCAGGGTTTTAATCTGGTTTTTTATTTTTTCTTTGAACTCTTGATCATTCATGGTTAAAGCGACCCTTGACTTGAATCATTTTTAAGAGGATGCTCATAAAACATGGAAAAATCAATCTGGACATCTTTACTAATATTTTGAGGAAGGAGAAACCTATCTCACTCCTATGGCAAATTCCGACTCAATACCGCCTGTCTTAATTGTCCTTGATGCTGATCTAATAAATCTTGACCGGATACAGCATCTAATCCCGTCCACTGCATTAATAGGGCTAACTTAACGGACTTGCCACTTTTTTCTAATAAAATTTCAGCCGCGGCTCGATCAATTTCCGTCAAATCCATTAATATTCTTAGGGAGCGATCCTGTAATTTTTTATTAGTCACCGCCACATCAATCATGCGATTCCCATAGACTTTTCCCAACTTAACCATCACGCTAGTTGAGAGAATATTTAACGCCATTTTAGTCACCGTTCCGGCTTTTAACCTTGTCGAACCCGCTAAGATTTCTGGCCCGACTAACAGACGAATATCCACATCCGCCTCAAATTCCACCTGCTCCACCGGAACACAAGCAATAAATACGGTTTTGGCTCCCCGTTGACGAGCCGCTTGTAACGCCCCCTGGACAAAGGGAGTCGTCCCTCCAGCCGTAATTCCCACCACCACATCTAAATGGGTAATTTGACGCAGGGCGATCGACGTCGCCCCATCTTCGGCTCGATCTTCCAAATCTTCCGAACTGCGAACTAAAGCCCCGGCTCCCCCCGCAATAATGCCCTGAACCAGTTCCGGGGGAGTACAGAAGGTGGGGGGACATTCGGCCGCATCCAAAACCCCTAAACGGCCACTGGTGCCCGCCCCAACGTAAAATAGATGCCCCCCCTGGAGCAGTGCGGCCGTGGTCAGATCAATGGCTGCGGCCAGGGATTCACGGGAACGGGCAATGGCTAACAAAGTTTGGACATCTTCCCGATTGAACAAATCCACCAACTCCAAGGAACTCAGTTGATCTAAGTTCTGACTACTGGCGTTAATTTGCTCGGTTAATAAATGTCCCCGGGACTCCCACTGTTCCATATTTAACTCAACCTTTGATTTTTACTATTGGGTCGCACCTATAATAAACCTTCTAGTCGTTTGCGAATATCATCTAGTTCGGGCGAGACAAAATCTGTATCTTCGGATTTGTCTTCCTCGATTTGCCAGTCCATTTGATCAACGTTATGTTCAGGGGGAATGGCCAACTCTCCAGACCCAACCCGTTCCCAGTCATAGTCAACCGAAACGCAAAATTCCTTGATTTCTTCCTCGTCAATGGCTTCTATCGTAGCTGTGGGAAAATCCTGAGCTTCCAGAAGTATGCCAAAGCGGGCGGCATCGTCCTCATCTTCAAATATTAACACCTTATTGCGATCGCCCATCTGAATCGTATGAATTCCTTCATTTTCTGTTCCAGCGTTGAACAGTAGTACATAAACTCGCATAGCTTTAGATGAAGTTGTGATCACTATTGCCTTCCCATTTTACTCCCAAAGGGGGAGATTTTTGACAAGGGGGATCAGATTGTTTGGGTTCCCCGTCTTAGGTAAGATGAAATGGATCGGAAAACTTATATTTTTTCAAACAATCAATGCAGTTGGTTAATTTAGCTTCCCAATCCCTAGCTCTAAAACAGTTTATTCAAGATCAAACCCTATTTCCTGATACTTTTAATTCGGCAATTTGTGATCAGGATGAAATGTATTTATTTGCCTTGGCGAATCACGGTACACCCGATCGCGCCTGTATTCGTTATTATTTTAATGGACGTCGAATTTTAGATACGGTCAGACAGGTTTTAAAGTGGCAGTTTGGACAATTAGATCGGATTTCGTCCTGCTTGGATTTTGCCAGTGGTTATGGTCGTTTTACCCGTTTTTTAGTTCAGGATATATCCCCCAAAAATATTTGGATTTCCGATATTTATGCCCAGGCGGTGCAGTTTCAAATCGAACAATTCGGGGTGCAGGGAATTGTTTCTACCACCTATCCCCAGGACTATCCGATCCAACAATCCTTTGATTGTATTTTAGCCTGTTCGTTTTTTAGTCATCTTCCTGAAGCTACCTTTTTAACTTGGTTACAAAAACTCTATTCTTTATTATCTCCCCAAGGAATATTAATGTTTAGTGTTCATGGTCGGGACTTATTACCCCCCCATTTAGCTATTTATCCCTCAGATATTTTATTTATTCCCAATAGTGAAAGTAGAAGTTTAGATATGAATGAATATGGAACCAGTTATGTTGGTGAAAGTTTCGTAGCACAGAGTTTACAAATAATTAGCCAAGGGGAAGCAGTTTATTCTCGAATTCCTAAAGGAATTTGTGGTTATCAAGATTTATATTTAGTCACCCGTACCCCTCAAAAATCCCTATCTTCCCTAAAATTTATTCACCATCCCCAGGGAAAAATAGAACGGTGTGAATTAACCCCAGAGGGAAATCTGTTATTAACCGGAAGCATCTTAGAAATTAATCCCAACGGTCAATTAGATTCCATTCTTATTTCAATTAATGGCAGATTAGTTCAAAATGGTTTATTTTCTGTGAAACCCCATCATTCCGATGCTCAATGGTCTTGGTCTTATCAATTTCCCCTCACGGAAATTTCCCAGCAAGATATTATCTTAATTAAGGGGGTCAACACCCAAGGATTTGAATGGATTTTTGAAACAACAACCCTAGAAAATTTAATTCAATCCCACACTATACCATAATTAAAGACCTCGATCCCATCAGCCGTTAGCCCTTTAAACGACCTATACCAAACATTGTCAAAAACCATCCTGATTCTTTATGTTAACCGGAGTCTAATGATTAAGAGGAGCAGAGTGAAAAAACAACACAACCATTTATAGAAAAGTTTGTAAGGTATAAAAAATAGTGAATTAAGTGTAAAATGTTGTTTTTATTCTTACCCTTGCTTGTTGTTTACCATTAAGTACAATGTCAAACTTTCCATCTGTATCTATTCCTGTGGCCAGAGAAACCAACACTGCTACCCCAGCCATTATTGTGTTTAACGATGAAGTGGATACACTCATCGGTGGTGAAGGTGCAGACTCCTTCTTTTTACGCCGCAATGGGGATCAAATTGCACCATTAACCCCTGCTGCATCACTGATTGGGACAAAAAATAATGATATTTTAGAAGGAAACAGCGCTTCGTGATGTGATTGCTGGTCGAGATGGAAATGACACGATTATTGGTTTCCTGGGGGATGATTTTCTTGAAGGACAAAATGGGGATGATATTCTATTTTCCGGTCGAGGGAATGATTTACTCATCGGAAGTAATGGGGTTGATACTCTGTTTGGTGATATCGGAATTGATACGGTTTATGGGGGGCCAGACCTCGATCTAGTATTTGGGAATAATGACGAGGATACGCTATTTGGTGATGGTGAAGATGACTCCATTTATGGCGGTCAAGGCAATGATAGTTTAATTGGTGGGACAGGAAAAGATTTACTCTTAGGCGACCGAGGTAATGATACCCTGGTGGGCATTTCTAATGATAATTTAGGCTATACCCTGATTACGGATTTTAATGGGGATGAAGATAAGTTACTCTTAGCCGGAACTCCAGATTTATATACTATTGGTAGTTTGCCCGCTAATGTACCTTCAGGAGTCGCAGTGTTCAAACTGAATGCAAATGGGTCACAACAGTTATTAGCCGTTGTTCAAGGGAATATTGCATCAACATTAGACAGTAATCAATATGTGTTTCTTTAATTCATAATTAACTCAGAATAGGTGAATGATTAATTAGGGGTAATTCATGGATTGCCCCTACCCTATTCCCTATTCCCTAATGCTATATCCTGATTTTTTGAGGTGATCATTCTTCGATTTCTGAGTCTTTTTTTATCGTCTTCTATCGTATATTCTTCTAAATCATCATCTTGAGTGGAAAGAGAATCTAGCCTTGCTTGTATTCCTTGAATCGTTTCTTCGGTGACTTGAAAAGAATCCTGAAGATCATAAACAATGTCCTGCGCCTCACCAATTTTGGCATAAAATTCAGGAATAAAATCATCTTTAAGCGTCTCTAAATGTTGGGAGAATTTGCGACTATCTCGGGTAATTTTAAAAAACAAAATTAAAATACTTAAAACACTAGCAGTGGGAATTAAAACAGCAACTAAAATCCAAGTTGATAATAAAGGGTTAACTCGCCTAAAACTTTGGGAAATTTCCGTTTGAACTAAATCTCGGATTAAAATGCGATACCGCCTGGTGGTATCTATACCATCGCCGCTAGTATAGGATATTGCCAAGGAATTGTCGGACAGGTGATTGATTAAATCTTGAGATTTAGAGGATTCATAATCCAATAAACTCGGAAAAAAAACACTTAAACAAACGGAAAAACCAAGAAAAATTAATTCAATTATATTCATTTAACTGCAATAATTAGGAGTCAAAATTCAACTTTTTAAAGTTTTTATCCTGTCGAATCGGGTCAAAATCCGTTTCCCGTTTCACTAACTTTTGACAGGCTTCGGGATTTAACCTTATTGCCCGTTTTAGATTTTCCAGGGCTAACTCGATTTGACCTTGAACCGCATAACATCGGGCTTTATTATACCAAATTCTGTAAAAATCAGGACGAATTTTAGCCGCTTGATTATAGGATGAAATCGCCTCATCATACTTTTGCAGTTTAGCTAAAGCAAAGCCCCGATTATTCCAGGCATCCATATAATTAGACTTTAAATCAATAGCCCGTTGATAAGATAAAATCGCGGCCTCATAATGATTGAGTTTTCCTAAAGCCACCCCTCGATTATTCCAAGCATCGGCATAATTGTATCGCAATTGAATCGCTCTTTCATAGGAGACAATCGCCTCATGATACCGTTGTAATCGAGTTAGTGCTACCCCGCGATTATTCCAAACTTCTGCTAAATCCGGTTTGAATTTTAACCCCTCATCATAACTTTGAACAGCCCCTTCTAAATCCCCTTCTAAAAATAATTTATCTCCCTGTTTGGCTAAACTAATTGCTTGTCTAAGTTGTTCTTCTGGTTCAACTTCTGAGGCTGAAGTTTCCGCCTCCGTTGTCTCGGAAGATTTTTCCCCAACTTCGGTTTTTTCAGTTTCTGAAGAAGATGGTAAGACAACCGGGATTAAAATATTCTCGGAATTATCAACCGGGGATGCTGTTTCAACTGTAGCGGATTGATGATTGGTTTCGGATAATAATTCTCCCATCTCTGAAGGGGATTCATTTTTTTCTGATTGTTCAATCAAAGCCGCTTCAATGACTGGTAAGGGAGTTTGAGTTGTTAGAGTTTGTAAGGTTTCATGGGCTAAATCATTTTTATTTTGCAATTGATATAAAATTTGTCTAGCTTCGGTAAGTACCCGTTCCATCTCCGTCAGGGTATCGGTTTTGAGACTTTCAATTTCCTGCTCTGCGGATGCCGTTTGTTGGGCTAATTTTTTTAATAAAAACCAAACTCCACAGGCTGCGATCGTATTCAACAGCAGTAACAATAGTAAAATTAAACTTAATAATGCCAGATAGCGACGGAAAGTATTATCAACCTGATTTTCTACTTGATTTTTAATCTCTTGTTCCTGGACAGAAGATTCTGATAACGGGGAATTTTGAGCCACCGAATGTGTGGATAAGGCGGTAAAAAACAGTAAAATAGTAGCGGTAGCGATCGGGCTCCATTGATCAAATAGCTTAGGTGTGAGCTTCCCAACTGTCCCAAATCGACAAAAGGCGAAGGTGAGCGCAAATTTGTTTTTGTTTTTCATATCATCTAAGCGTTAATTGAGGAAATCCAAATTGGAGATCCCCAGGATCAAATTATTGAAGAACAGCAAGAATTAAGAAATATTATCATGTCTGAGTGGATCGAGATCGGGACTATTGTTGCGGCCCACGGGTTAACAGGAGAAGTGCGGGTTTATCCCAATTCGGATTTTCCTGAACGATTTATTGAACCCGGACAGCGCTGGTTATTACATCCCGGACAAACTGAACCTGAACCCGTGGAATTTTTGGGCGGCTATTTAATGCCCAGTAAGGGCATTTATGTAGTTGAAATCGAAGGAATTGAAGATCGAAATCAGGCGGAGGCGTTACAGGGCTGTCCATTATTGATTACCGACCAAGATCGTCCCTATTTAGAGGAAGGCGAATTTTATGTTTTAGATTTAATTGGGTTGGAAGTCTTCGACCAAAGAAAAGCGGAAGTGATTGGAAAAGTCATAGATGTGATTTCCGCCGGGAATGATTTACTGGAAGTGGAGTTAAATTCCCCAACTCCTACCCAAGATACCCTCGTTTCTGAACCAATGCCCGAGGGGGTTCATCGTAAATCTAAAAAGAAACGTAAACCTAAACCCCTACCTACGGTTTTGATTCCCTTTGTTAAAGAGATTGTTCCTATTGTGGATTTAGAACAAAAACGGATTGAAATTACCCCGCCATCTGGGTTAATTGAGGAAACGGTGTGAACTAAATCTTTTCTTAACAGGCTGTGTGATAGACTCTAATCTTGCTGTCTGAGATCTTGCCATGACTGACTTAATTAACGATTCACTAGAAAACCTACCGCGCGAGGTTAGGGTGAACCAACTTCGCAATTTGATCGAAACCCTGCATATTGCTGATGAAATTGCTACCAAGGGCTACTTAATCAGTAGTTTCCGAACTGGCTGATCTCATGGATATTAATGCCAGCGCTGTTACCAGTCGAGGGGATAACTGGGCATGGCGCAATTGGGAAGTATCCAGAGTGCGGCGAGAAGGTAATCAAATTCTCTGGCAGTTGGAACGAGTTAACTAGCAGTTTGCTAACCATTGATTGTTTATTGTCGAGCACTAATTTAGCCAGACAATAAACAATCGATTTATGGTCAATTTTTAGGTTTTAATTCTTTTCATAGGTTCTCCCTCGCCATTGAATTTGAGTTTGAGTTGCTGATATCCATAATCTTAATACGGCGACCGGATCAGCTAGGGGAGATAACCAAAATACCCAAGGCATTTGGGCTTGACTCAAATCATAAGATAAGGAAATTGCGGCGGTTAATATTATCCGTAGAAACACTAAAAAACCGTTTAATCCTAATAGGGTTGAACTTAAAAAACCGGGTAGGGATAGACTAGAGGAAAAGATGAGATTAATTAGTAATAATGGTAAGGGTAAAGCCTGAACTGCTAATAAGAGAAATAAATCTCCCCATAGTTGGGTTTTAGAACAAGCATCCTTGAGATCGAGCGATCGCCCCCAACCTTCCCAAGTATCTTTTAAGCCATCATACATTCTCACTGTTAACAAATTGGCTCCATCTAAAAACCCGACTTTAAAGCCTTGTTGAGCGATATTTCTAGCTAGGGTAACATCATCACAAAAGGAATTTTTAGCACCTGAATATCCCCCCACTTTTTCTAATACCGAACGCCGACATAAAAAACACTGACCATTCGCCATAACCCGTTCGGGTTTTTGGGGTGATAAATCCGGTGATCCAAACCGATAAACTAAAGTCATTAATAGGGCAGGTTGTAACCACAATTCCCCCGGATATTTCAGAATAAATTTACAGGATAATGATAATAAATCATATTGATTAGCGATCGCAGTTTTCACCACACTCGCCACTAAACCCGGTTGTGGTATAGTATCCGCATCAATGCCCAAAATCCATTCACTTTTTTCAGAACTATTTAAAAAACCCGTATTTAAAGCCCAAGGACGCCCCACCCATTCTGGAGGTAAAGGATCATCTAAAATTAGTCTAAATCTGGGATCGGATTTAGCAAATTGCTTAACAATATCTTGGGTTCCATCCTGGGAATGACTATCAACAATTAGGATTTCTCGTACTTCATAACTTTGCCTTGTTAGCCCTTCTAAACAGGGCGTTACCCGGGCGGCTTCGTTCAAGGTGGGAACGACAATACTCACCTTTCCAAACAGTTCTAAGGTCGGGTTTTGGGGTTGTAGAGGCGGAACCCGAATCGCCCCTTTGAATAACCGAGATAATAAAATAATTGCGGCGGGAATTTGTAACAGTAATATCACCCCAAAAAATAATATAACCCAGGAATTAGTCTCGGAAAAATCGGGAATTGTTAACAAAATTGGATGCAACATTAAAATTAGTATATAAGAGAATAGGAAACACAAAGGTACAAAGAAGGACAATTAAGAGAATATTAAATATTTTCCCATAAAAAAGAATGGGCAAAGCCCATCCTCTTTAAATCTTAATGCTTACTTTGCAACCACTTCAACGGCTGAGGGAGTAATATTATCGCTAGATAATAGACTTTCCATGGTATCTAAAGAGGGTTTAGCATTCCACCAGAAAATGATCGCTGGAATCACTCCAAATAGAATACTTAAAGCCACGGGGAACAGGAAGCGAGCATCTAATTCGACAACGGTAATCGCCGCTCCAAAAAAGAAATTGGTGATATAAACAATCAGGGGTAAAGTTAATTGGGAGCGAGATAAAGCAATTGGAGTTTTGCGCCAGAAAAATGCCCCGACGCTCATAAAAATAAAGCCCGTTCCCATCCAACCCACTAAATTTCTATAGGGCATTCCAAAGAATTCACCCACTTCTTGAAATTGCCAAAAGGGAAAAGTAGCTTGACTCATGGCGGGGTCTAATACTAAGTCCCAAGCGGTTAGTAATACGGCCCCTAATGCCAAGGCTGAGAGTTGACGTACCCAACTGTCTCCCATTTTTAATTTTAAACCAGCCCGGGCTAACAAATAGCAAGTTAAGCCCATATAGAACCAAGATAAGGGAATAGTGAAGGGAACCAGTCCGGCGATTTTATAACCTAAACCACTCAAATATTGATAATGACCAAAGGGAAATCCGGTGCTAGTTCCTAAAAGTTCACTGGATAAGGATAACAATAGGGAGGGAATCATAAAAGCTAAGGTTGTTCCTAGCCCTAAAGTCCTATGGCCATATAATGCCAGCGTCGCCGCCCCAAACACAATATAAGCTACGCCTCCGGTCGCCATACTCCAGACGAAGATATTCATCCCCATAGGAGGTAAATTAGCGACCAGTTTCAGGGTTTGGGAGAATAAACAATAACCCTGCTAATCCGAATAGGGTTGACACAACGTGAGCCGTGAGGCAAAATCGTTCCGCAATTGACTTGTGCTTCATGGGACTCCTTGAAAAAGTATTAAGATACGTCAAGCGTTTTGGGTGAATTTTACAAATCTTTAAACAAGGATATACCCTTTTGTGCTAGATCAGGTGTACTCTCCCCCTGATATCCCCGTAGGATAAGTCTTGTTAATAGTTTGAGTCACCTAGAGGTTGTTTTTGTAATTTAACTTAAGAATTTTAGAATAGACGTGCTGCGGTAGGATGGGAGTGCAAATCGGATGTCGGTTTGCATCAACTACGCACGTTTAAAAGGGGAAGTGGTGTAATGGCAGCAGGTTTGAGCCTGGTAACAACAGCCGCATTAGTTTTACTAGGTTTAGGAACATTGGGGCTAGAAATTCAATATCGTCTGCGTCCGGGGAATAAACTCGAACTGACGCGGGGAGACTGGAACCTGGATTTATCCGACGACCGCCATTATGTCTTGAGGGGAGAAATGGACTTTCAGAACCTCACCTCCAACCTGGAGATCATGATACCGGAAGTTAAAGCCCAACTGACCCTTTTGTCTAAAGCGAGTTTAGACGGGGTGAAACACACCATCAAAGTGATTCCAGCCCATATTGATGCCGACACCCGGGAAGATAACTATTGGTTTGGCTATATTGTTAAAGCCAAAAAAACCACTCGAATTAAAGTTTTAATTGAAATTGAAGGGACTGATCTCAGAGCTTTACAATCGGCTTGGGTGAAAGTTAAGTATCTGACCTACGGGCCAGAAGGACGCATCCCTAAAGTTCGCCACCTTGTCCTACCTCTACAATATCCCGATCCGACCATTCCCCCCAATAAACGAGTCGTAGAAGGGGTTGCAGAAGTTTATCCGATTCGTACCCATTTATTAACCCATATTGATGATCCCGTTGAGGTGATTAAACGGTATGTACTTCCCCATGCTCAAGCCGGGGATATTGTCACCCTGGGAGAAACCCCCGTCGCCCTGATGCAAGGACGATTTTACCATCCTAGCCAAATCAAGCCGGGATGGGTAGCCCAACGGGTCTGTTATTTCTTTATGCCCACCTCCAGTTTAGCTACGGCCTGCGGGATGCAAACCTTAGTGGATCAGGTCGGATCAGCCCGGGTATTATTTGCTATCGTGGTAGGAACCATCGCCAAACTGCTCGGGAAACCTGGGGTGTTTTATCAATTGGCTGGAGAACAAGCCCGATTGATTGATGATGTGACCGGAAACCCTACCCCCCTATGATCAATTTATTGTTCTAGGGCCAGATGATCCTCAAAACGTGGTCAACACCCTACAAAAAGAAACTGGGTTAGGAGCGGCAATTGTAGACGTGAATGATTTAAAAGCCGTTAAAATATTAGCAGCAACCTCCGGTCTTTCCACGGCTTTGATCGAGCAAGCCTTAAGGAGTAATCCCGCCGGAAATGCCGATGAGCAAACCCCACTGGTACTCATTCGCCCTTTATAAGTGATCAGTCATCAGTGATCAGTTATCAGTGTAAGAGTCTCAGTTGAAAGCTACTGATTATCAATTGGATCTTAACTTTTTGAAATTAACTGCCTATTGCAGATACCTGTAGGGGCTGGTTTATCAGGGTTTATATAGTTATCAGAGATCTGCCAAAACCAGACCCTCCTACTACACTGATGACTAATAACTAATAACTGATGACTGATAACTAACAACTAATAACTGATCACTAATAACTGATGACTGATAACTGATAACTGATAACTGATTACCCGACAGCCGCCCATGAATTTATTTCCCTCCCAAAATCAAAACCAGTTTAATCTTCGCCCGTTTCAATACCGAGACTTAGAGGCGATTGAACAGCTATATGACCAGGCTGATGACACGGCATCGGCCCAGGAGTTAGAATACCTGCGTCGGTGGTATGGGTTGCTGAAATTTTTAAGTTGGTTTCCCAACCCCTGCCAAAATTTATTTAATGCCTATGTTGCTGAACAATTCGGTCAAGTTTTAGGGATGATTAAGGTCTCTCCCTTCAACACCACCCGCAGCACTTGGCGAATTGATCGAGTATTTGTAGATCGGTTAAATAGTCAAAGCAGTATCGGTTCACAACTGTTACGGTATTGTTTTGAAACCCTTTGGGAAGCCCGAACCTGGCTATTAGAAGTGAATGTTAATGATAGTGGTTTGATCGCCCTCTATCGGCAAAATGGCTTTCAACCCTTAGCTCAAATGACCTATTGGGTCGTGGAACCCGAACTGCTACAAACCTTGGCCACGGCTCAACCGGATTTACCCAACCTCTTACCCGTCAGTAATGCGGATGCTCAACTGCTGTATCAACTGGATACGGTGTCCATGCCTCCGTTATTGCGACAAGTATTTGACCGTCATATTTTAGATTTTAAAACCAGTTTTATTCAGGCTCTTGTGGATGCGATCAAACAATGGTTTAGTCGCAGTGAACAGGTTAGTGGCTATGTGTTTGAACCCCAACGAAAAGCGGCAATTGGGTATTTTCAGGTACAGTTATCCCGGGATGGTCGCCAACCCCATGTTGCTGAGTTAACCGTGCATCCAGCCTATACCTGGCTATACCCCGAATTATTATCCCAGATGGCCCATTTAGCCCAGGAATTTGGCCCCCAGTCCCTAAAATTAGCCTCGGCCGACTATCAACCCGAACGAGAAGCCTATTTAGAAAAAATTGGAGCCACACGGGTCGAACATACCTTGTTAATGTCCCGTTTCCGTTTGGCATAAATTACGGGAGTCTAAATCTTCCCTGGAAGGGTTGCAATTATCCGATGTCTTGCCCAGTTGGCAACCTGCCCATAAACCCGTACCCACGCCCATGTCTTGGTTAGGGCCAAAGGTCAAACCTCCTTCCCCAATACAAAAATCTGCGGTGGAGGGGATCTTAGAAACGCCAGAATTAGACCCGAAAAACTCAACCCAAAAGTCCTTGGATTTACCGTCCGATCCTATATAACTATGGGAAAATCCCTATTTATTTCAGCCCTGGGATTAGATATTGGTCGTAAACGGATTGGTGTCGCCGGTTGTGATGGTACGGGCTTAATTGCAACGGGACTCACTACAATTCTGCGACGTTCTTTTACCCAGGATATTGCTCAATTTCAAGAACTGGTACAGCAGAGGCAAGTACAGGTGCTAGTGGCTGGTTTACCCTACCATCTCGACGGTTCCCTGGGTACTCAGGCTAAATATACACAAAACTATGCTCAACGGTTAGCCCATGCCTTGAATTTACCCCTGGAATATATGGATGAACGTCTGACCTCCTATCAAGCCGAACAATTAATGATTGCGGACAATATTGCTCCCTCTCGCAATAAAAGCATGATCGACCGCAAAGCCGCCGCCTTGATTTTGCAACAATGGTTAGATCAGAGGAGGTAGGGGAGTAGGGGAGGCAGGGGAGGCAGGGGGAGCAGGGGAGGCAGGGGGAGCAGGGGGAGCAGGGGGAGCAGGGGGAGCAGGGGAGGTAGGGGGAGCAGGGGAGGCAGGGGGAGCAGGGGAGGTAGGGGAGGCAGGGGAGGCAGGGGGAGCAGGGGAGGCAGGGGAGGTAGGGGGAGCAGGGGAGGCAGGGGGAGCAGGGGAGGTAGGGGAGGCAGGGGAGGTAGGGAATTACAAATGGGTAATGAACTGATGACTGATGACTGATGACTGATGACTGACAGTTGTGCCCAGTAACGTTTAATATGGTTAAAAATAGTACGATATAAATGATGTTCCCATCTAAATTTCCCGAAGAAAATGGACGTTCTGAGGAAGAACAAGTGACCGTAACCCTGACGGATGAACAGGGGCGATCGCTCGTTTGCGTCTTACAATCCTCAATTGAATTAGAAGGTCAAGATTATGGATTACTTCTACCCGTGGACTCGCCGATCGAAATTCTAACTTGGAATGATGATGAGGATGATGATGAATCCGCAGTTCCGGTGGAATCAGAAGAAGAAATTGACAAAATTTTTAAAACTGCTAAAGCGGTTTTAGCAGAACACAATTTGGATCTAAAGCGAACAGGAATTACCCTAACCGCAGTTGGAGAATTACCGGATTTTCCCGAGGAGGGAGACTCGAATCTGGATCTGGATTCTGCTGAGTCCGATGAACAAGAATATGAGGAACTGCTCTGGTTAGCCAGTTTCTACCATGAGGAGCAGGAATACGGTATTTATACCCCGGCTGATCCATTTTTTATTCTGGCTAAAGCCGATGAAGAAGGAGAATATAAACAACTATCTCCTGAAGAATTTAAAAGGTTGGAACCTCTTTTACCCCTGATTGAAGACCAACTTTTTGATGCTTTGGATTAAAGGATTTAGATCTGTTTCCACTTTTTTTGTGAGCAGATCTTTTTTCATAATTGAGTTCACATAAATTCAGTTTTTATCGAAATTTTAATTAGGGGGAAGTAGCTTGGGAATTGCAAACAAAAAGCAGAAAAAACCTCAAGATAAACAAACCATGAAACGGTTTTCTAAAGGATTTTTTTACCTTCTAATTCTGCCGATTATTTGGGGATTCTTCGGATGGCAGGGTTGGGCTTGGTGGAGTTGGGCCAGTGCCGCTCCCCAAAGTCAGGAACAGGTTAACTCCTCTGGTGGCAAGGGAAACAGCGTCAAAATCCTGATTCCCCCAGGAAACCTCCAGTCAGCAAATTGGGGAAGATTTGAAGGCGGCGGGGTTAATTCGTTCTGATGTAGCTTGGAGACTGTGGGCGCGGTGGTTAATCTTCCAAAACCCCCAAGGGGATTTTAAGGCGGGAAGTTATTCCCTGGCTCCTACCCAGTCACTAAGTCAGGTGGCTGCTACCATCTGGAATGGAGAAGTAATGACTCTAAGTTTCACCATTCCTGAAGGATGGTCGATGCAACAGATGGCCGAATATTTTGAGCAACAGGGATTTTTTTCGGCGGAAAAATTTCTGGAGGCGAGTCGTCAAATTCCCTATCAGGATTATCCTTGGCTTCCGCCCAATTTACCTTTATTAGAAGGCTTTCTATTTCCCGATACCTATCAAGTCGAAGCAACGGAAGTTACTCCCCAAGCCGTCATCCGTCAGATGTTAAATCGGTTTCAAGACCAGGCGTTACCCGTTTATCAACAAGCTGCATCCCAACATAATTTGAGTTTAAATGAATGGGTAGCTTTAGCCAGTATTGTGGAAAAAGAAGCCGTAATTCCGAGTGAAAGAAATCGCATTTCTGGGGTATTTCATAACCGTTTAAAACAAGGAATTCAACTTGCGGCTGATCCGACGGTAGAATATGCTTTGGGCATTCGTCAAACCGTTGATCAACCCCTAACCTTTAAACAAGTGGAAACACCTTCTCCCTACAATACTTATATTAATGTGGGTTTACCCCCAACGGCGATTGCTAGTCCGGGTTTAGCCAGTTTAAAAGCTACCTTAACCCCGGAAAAAACCGATTATTTGTATTTTATGGCGCGATACGACGGAACCCATATTTTTAGTCGGACGGAAGCGGAACATCAAGCGGCGATTGCTGAAGTTGAACGCAATCTTTCTTCTCAATAGAAAATAATTGCTTTTTCAACCTACATCTACATCTACAACAAGAGAACGTGCGCTTTAGTGATTATTTTTATAGTCTAAAACCCAGTTTTTTAGTGAAAACAAAAGCTGCGTATTTAGCCATTTTGTTCGGACTTTCGAGTCCCTTATCAATAGCTCCTAATTCCGAAATTTTTTTGCCTTCCTCGGGGAATTCTGGGATTGATTCCCAGGGGACAACTCCCCCAAATTCTCTGATTCCTTGGGGTTGGGACGCGGGGCTAAAAATTCGCCGAGTGGCTGGCTATTATCCAGGTAGTCCTGTGTACTTCGAGAGTTGTCCTGACGGAGTTGGGGGGAAATGTTACGGGTCAATTCCTAATCGTTCTGGGTTTTATACCCTAGCCTATGGCTCCTTTAGTTACAAGGATAAAGTGGGGCCAACGGGAAAATTAAGTTGTATTCCCAACGAAGCTGAAAACCCCAACGCCCCAAATGATCGAATTTTAATGGAAACCGCACCCTTCCGAACCCTTTGGTACTCCCCCGGTCAAGGGTCGCTGTCCTTACTTTTTTTACTGGCGAAACAACGGAGGGAGTCCCTCAGCCTATTTGATCAATGATAGTTCCAGCTTGTCCCAAATTCCCTTTGGTTATGGTAGTTTCTACATTGGACTGCAAGAAAACCTCAAAACCTATCCCGGGACTTATGGTGGGTTAGATCACCGAAATCGAGTGATGACACCTTTATATGCTTGGGTGCAAGGTGTCCGTTTGAAATTGCGGGCTAAGGTGTGTTTTGCGGATAAAACTCAAGATTCATACCGGAAAATTAGGGTACATACGGATATGACTTTTCATAGTTTAAAAAGCCGTCAAGGGTTTGGGGTATCTGTTAATTTAATGGATTATGTAATTAATCAAGGCAAAATATCCACCTTACCTGAGTTATTTCGTGAACCTGAAGTAGCCGAATATTCTTTAGCTCAACTTCATGTTAATGGCAAATTATGGAATGTGACACCCAAGGATTTAAAGTTCACTGTTGATCAGTCCTTGAATTGTAATTTGCCTTTGAAAGATTTACCTTTTCAGGATGTTTATATTCCCTTTAAAGCTATTTTTGAACGGTTAATTGCCGAAGGCAAAATTGATCGCCGTCTGACTGAGGATGCAATTCTTTCTAGTACAATTGTGGTGGGATTGGAACAGTGGGGAAGAAATCGCTCGGAAGTAGAAATTTCTGATCGCAGTATTCTGATTTCCTTGCCCCCTATTGCCCGGTGATCCAAGAATTTTAGGAAAAAACTTCTCCATATTGCCTCCTTTTCCGCTAAAATTAAGGGGATAAAATTCTACGGTTATTATGTCTTGGGGGAAACTCTTACAGCCTGATTTAGTCCTTGGGGATTGCATTTTGCACTTGACACCGGAGTTATTGCAACGGCATCAGATTAAGGGAATGGTGCTAGATGTGGATGAAACCTTAGTTCCGATTACAGAAAAATCGGTTTCTGAGGATCTCAAAGATTGGATCGATACCTTCAAACCTGATTTGAGTCTATGGTTGGTGAGTAACAACATTAGTCAAACTCGTATTGGTAGTATTGCTGAAACCTTGAATTTGCCTTATATTATCGGCGCGGGTAAACCCTCCCGGCGGAAACTGAAGCGGGCCGTTGAAGCCATGGATTTACCGATAGAACAGGTGGCAATGGTGGGCGATCGCTTATTTACCGATGTGTTGGCGGGGAAACCGTTTGGGAATGTTTACAATTTTGGTGGAACCGATGATTGACCCAGGAATCATGCCATCGGTCAATTCTGTGCGTAATTTTGAGGTATTGATATCTAAGATGTTAGGGGCATCTCTGCACTAATAGGCACTAATGATTATATAGAGGGATGTATTTGCAGTCTACAAAGCCAGTTTAGGCTTGATTTGGGCTTAATTTTTGTTTAAGTCCCAGGGGAAAAAATAGCCTCGGTCGTTTACGAAATTCTAGGAGGAGGTTGTGTAGTAGGCTGACATAGAATTGATTTAGACTTTATGATCAACAACCAGTCGCAGTTTTCTGTGGAACATTTTGCATTCCTGAAATCCAAGTATCAAGCAACTGATTATGAAAACTCATCCCTCTCTAGTCTTTTGTATTTGATATTGAGAAAAGCAGATTTAGGAATGAATATCAATGAAATAGAATGGAATTGGTTACTAGATAATCAACTATTAGAAACAATTGAATCCCTTAAACGGGGTGCTTCACCGAAAGATCAGGATGCGGAAATGAAGCAAATCGTTAAAAATGCTAAGGATGAAAATAAGCGCCGAGAAGTTGTAGAATATCTACTGAAAAAAGATCCTAATCGTTATGCTTGGGCTAAATCTTATTTGAAAAAACCTAAAAATTTAGGGAAGTAATTAGATCGCTCTCATTTCTAGGTTTAACTTAGAAATGAGGGACAAAATAATATTTTTTGAAAACGAACATGAGCTTTACTCGCTAACAGGGTTTGTAAGTATTGTGTACCTTCCTCAACCGTATAATAATGAGAGGGACTTTCTGGACTCATTTTAATAATTTCACCAGCCAAAAGTTCGACGTTGCGATCGCCCAAAATCCCAGCATCAATCATGTTATGATAATCTTCCACAGACCATTTTAATAATGTCTTCATTGTCAAATCATCTCCTAATCTTGGGGATTTGAACAGCTTATATCCTAGTATAATCAAAAAAATAAAGCCCGTGACGAGGATTGAACTCGTGACCTCTTCCTTACCAAGGAAGTGCTCTACCACTGAGCTACACGGGCAAAAAAAATCAAGGACAAAAAACTAACGAATGATAGCTTCTAATCTTTAATTTTTTTAGTTTTAGAGGTGGGCCGAGCTGGATTTGAACCAGCGTAGGCGTAGCCAGCGGATTTACAGTCCGCCCCCATTAACCGCTCGGGCATCGACCCATTTATTCAACAATTTTATATAGTAGCACAATCTCAGAAAATGTCTAGGGGTTTGGCAAAAAACTTTTTTTGCCCGAGGTAAAAGGGGCTAAAAACCCTTGCGTTCAGGGCGTTCAGGGCGTTTATGGGTTTTATGGGTTTTGTCCGTTGTGCGGGTTAGACGGAAGGAACTGGTGCGAGGACGGCCCATCGTGAGTCTTGGGCCGTGGGCCGTGGGCCGTGGGCCGTGAGCTAGTCGAACGGTCGAACGGTCGAACGGTTGGGTATGGCTGGGAAAATCGCTCTCATCGTAAATTTCCCCCACCAACTCCTCCAAAATATCCTCCAGGGTCACTAACCCAACTGTTCCCCCATATTCATCCACCACAATTGCCAGGTGTAAGCGTTGTTGGAGCATTTCCTTGAGTAAATCCCCAACTCGTTTAGTTTCAGGGACATAAACCGGAGGACTCATGGCTTCAGTGACAGAAATGCTGTCCTGTTCCTCACTGTGGGCATGGGCAAATTGTAACGCCCGTTTCAAATGGACAATCCCAACAATTTCATCCTTTGATTCTCCCTGCACCGGAATCCGAGAATATCCCGTTTCCAGGCATAACTCAATCACTTCTGGTAAGGTAGCCTGATGGGAAATAGTTCGCATCTCAATTCGCGGTTTAACCACCTCTCGGGCGATTAAATAATCCATCATCAACGCTTTATTTAACAGTTGATGTTTTTGCAAATCTAACTGACCCCGACCCCCCAAAATTTCAATCATCAATCGCAAATCCTGTACCGACAATCCCTGCTGGACTCCCCCCGGACTAAACATCCGAATAATCCCTTGGGTAATACTTTCTAGCAGAAACAATCACTGGCGACAGGACAATCGATAATAAATAAATCGGCCGAACCGTAGCCTTAAAAATGGGTAAAATGTTGTTAATGGCAAAGGATTTGGGGGTAATTTCCCCAAAAATCAATACTAGAAAAGTAACAACACCCGTAGCCACCCCAATCCCAGCATTACCCAGCCAAATCGCAAATAAATTACTGGTGAGAATCGCCGAGAAATTATTCACCAGGTTATTTCCCACTAACAACGTGGTGATAAATCTTGCCCGCTTTTCTAAAACCAGGGTATACATCCGGTTGGGGTCGCCCTGTTCTTTAATTAAAGCTCGTAATTTTAAGTTATCAAGGGCGGTAATTGCGGTTTCGGAACCGGAGAACAAGGCTGATAGAATCAGCATGAATACCAGCACTAGAATATCTAGCCCGATATTTCCCAATAAGGGTGCGCTTCCAGAAACAGCAAATAGAGATTCCGAGGGAAAAGTTCCGAACATTAACGGGATAAAGTTATCTAAAAAAACTGTTTTGATTGTAGCCGATGGGTTTAATATAGCAAGGAATAGGGAATAGGGAATGGATAATCTGCCCGCCTACAATAAAAGACTTCCCGGGGGTAGGAAGTCCTCTAAATAAATGGATTGGGTTTTGTTTTCAGACCAACATTAAATAACCGTATAGTCAGAAATCACTGCATTTTTCAGGATTACAATAATCCCACTACGGATATAAAATCCTAAGTCTTCCCGTTCCGCTTCTTCGATATCCTCTTTGTTGATAATTTGGACATGGCGACCAATGCGAGCATTTTTATCAACAATCGCCTTCCGAATCACGGTATTAGAACCAATTCCCAAGGGAATTTCACCTTCTTGTAAACCGGAAGAACGTTCCGAGAAGGGTTGATAGAAGTCCGAACCCATAAGTAGGGTATCTTCAATCACACAGCCCTCTTCCACCCGGGAACGTAACCCCAAAACCGAATGGTCAATCCGACATTCTTTGAGAATACAACCTTCGGCAATAATGGATTCAGTAATCCGACAGTCTAGGATTTTTGTAGGCGGTAAGTGACGAGACCGGCTATAAATGGGAGCTTTTTCATCATAGAAGCTAAAGCTGGGGTGGGGTTGTTGGGTTAAACCCAAATTGGCATGATAAAACGCTTCAATGGTTCCAATATCTTCCCAATAGTCTTTAAACAAAAAGGCTTGAACGTTTAAATTTCCCGATGCGTTGGGAATTACTTCTTTCCCGAAATCAGTTTCCTGGGGATTTTCGTCTAATAACTTAATCAAGGTGTCTTTGTTAAAGACATAAATCCCCATGGAGGCGATATAAGGATTTTCTTGGGCTTGTTCGGGAGATAAACCCAAGGCGGAGGTATCCACCCGCATTTCTTTGAGGGCGTCCCCTTTGGGTTTTTCGCTGAAACTAATCACCCGTCCAGAATCATCAAGTTTCATTAACCCAAAATCCGAGGCCCGTTTTTCGTCAATGGGCAATACGGAAAGGGTAATATCCGCTTTGGTGTCTAAATGACGTTGGACAAATTCCCGATAGTCCATGCGGTAGAGATGGTCACCGGATAAAATCAGAAATTGGTCAACGTCCCATTCCTTCAGCAGCCACAAATACTGACGCACCGCATCTGCTGTACCCTGGAACCAATTCGGGTTTTGGGTGGTTTGTTGGGCGGCTAGGACTTCGGTAAAGCTATCATCAAAACCCGCGAAGTTATAGGCCCGGGCAATATGGCGGTTTAAGGATGCTGAGTTAAATTGGGTTAAAACGTAGATTTTGAGAATTTCTGAATTAATACAGTTACTAATGGGGATATCAATTAACCGATATTTCCCGGCGATGGGAACCGCAGGTTTGGCCCGCATTTTGGTTAAAGGATACAGGCGGCTTCCCGCGCCGCCACCGAGAATGATTGCTAAAACTCTTTTCACAAAAAATTACCTCTCAACTGCCAATAGTCTTCCCAAGTCCAGTGTCCGACTGTACGGTACTCTTGACAAGGGGGGAGAGGCAAAACCGACCTTAAGTTTAGGTTAGGGTTAAGTTAGGAGGAAGGGATGACCGGGGCCAAAGAATTATTAAACAGTTATTGAATTTTAAGGGTTGAAAATTTTCTAGCTGTTTAGAATTGGATAATTTTTTATATTTTTTTACCGGATTTATCGGGAGTCGTTTTGCCAATTTCAAGTTATACCAGAATAAACAGGATCATTTTTGATTCAGAACAGAGGATTTATGATGCCCCCATATTGGCATAGATCAAACAGCTATTGATAAACCAAAAAAAATGAGGATATTAAAGTTTTATTAATTCAAGAGTCAAATTAATAAAACTTTAATATCTGATTGGAATGATTGACTTGCTGGAGAGGTTAGCGATCGCCTAAAATTCAATAGCTAATTTCTAAGCTCGGTGCAGTTCAGCTAAATCGGATAACTTTGTAAAATTTTGCTTGATTTTAGCATTTATACTTATCATAATGTGATTAAAATTTATCTATGTTAATAAAAACTCCAGATTGGGTTAAACACGCGGTATTCTATCAAATTTTTCCCGATCGCTTTGCCCAAGCAGCTATTCCGCGCCAAAAATTGTTAAAATCCGATCGCTGGGAACCATGGGATTTACCACCGAGTTTACAGGGATATAAAGGAGGTAATTTATGGGGCGTGATTGAAAAATTAGATTATTTACAGGATTTGGGGATTAATGCGATTTATTTTACCCCTATTTTTCAATCGGCTTGTAATCATCGTTACCATACCCATGACTATTACCAAATTGACCCCATACTGGGGGGAAATACGGCTTTTAAGGAGTTATTAGATGCAGCCCATCAACGCCAGATTAAAATTGTTTTAGATGGAGTTTTTAACCATGCCAGTCGGGGCTTTTTCCAGTTCCATGATATTTTAGAAAATGGCCCCCATTCTCCTTGGTTAGATTGGTTTAAAATTGAAGGTTGGCCGTTATCTGCCTATGATGGCAGTAAACCTGCTAATTATGTCGGTTGGATTGGAAATCGGGCTTTACCTCAATTCAATCATGATCACCCTCAAGTGAGGGAATATATCATGGAAATTGCTGAATATTGGATTGATTTTGGGATTGATGGTTGGCGTTTAGATGTGCCTTTTGAGGTGAAAACTCCGGGTTTTTGGCAGGAATTTCGAGATAGAGTTAAGGCGATTAATCCAGAGGCTTATATTGTTGGGGAAGTGTGGGGAGATTCCCGAGAATGGTTAGATGGGAAGCAATTTGATGGGGTGATGAATTATTTATTTACCGCCCCAACTATTGCTTTTTCCGCCGGAAATCGTGTTAAAATGGAATTAGTCGAAGGCCCGTCTTATTTTCCTTATCCGGCTCTATCTGCTAAGGAATATGGGGAAAAAATACAAGATTTATTAGCGTTATATCCTTGGGAAATTCAACTAACTCAATTAAATTTACTCGATAGCCATGATACCGCCCGATTAATTAGTGTGGCGGGAGGCGACCAAGCTAGTGTTGAATTAGCAACTTTATTGTTATTTACCTTTCCGGGCGCACCTAGTATTTATTACGGGGATGAAGTCGGGTTGGAAGGACAACTTGACCCCGACTCTCGCCGCAGTTTTCCGATGCCAGATTCTTGGGATCAGGATATTTTAGCATATCATAAAAAACTGATTTCTATTCGTCACCAATATCCGGCTTTAAGAACAGGTTCTTATCAGATATTATATGCTGAAGGAGTGGTTTATGGATTTGTTCGATGTTTAGACAATCAGGAATTAATTGTTATGGTGAATGCGGGAACAGAATCAGCTAAAATTAATTTTACGGTTACTGATTTAAAGACTCGTCCTAATCAGTTAATTTATGGCGCGGGTAAATTCAGTTGGAAACCAGAAAATCACACCACAGAATTAGAGGTCTATCTTCCTCCCCGTCAAGGAATAATTTTAGCCAATTCTTAGTTTTCTAGGCAAACATAAAGAGATAATGGGCAATTAGGAAATCGGCAATAACCAATGGTGATTGATTTTTCTAATAAGATCAATAATCATTCTAATTGCCGATGGGAACTTCATTTATTCAAGATTCTATATCTTCACCATTGCCCATTGCCCATTACCCCTTGCCCATTCCCTATTCCCTATTTTTTACCTTATAATAACAAATCTACATTGAGTCCAATTATTAATAATAATATCAGATTATGACCCAAGATTCCCCATCCATGCTAGAAAGAATTAAAGATATTACTACAACGTTATCCCCTCGGTTAATTGAGATTCGTCGCCATATTCATGCCCATCCAGAACTCAGTGGTCAAGAATATCAAACCTCCGCTTATGTCGCCGGGGTGTTGTCCTCCTGTGGGATTAAGGTGCAAGAAGGTATAGGGAAAACGGGAGTCGTGGGGGAATTCAAAGGAAATACCGCCAACCCCCGTTGGTTTGCGATTCGCACCGATATGGATGCCCTGCCCATGACCGAATTAACCGGGTTAGAGTATGCTTCTCGACAAATGGGAGTGATGCACGCTTGCGGACACGATTTGCACACCACGTTAGGGTTAGGCGCGGCGATGGTATTATCTCAGTTAGGCAAGGATTTTCCCGGGAAAGTAAGGTTTCTTTTCCAACCTGCGGAAGAAATTGCGAAAGGAGCGACCTGGATGGTGCATGATAACGTCATGGAGGACGTGGCAGCGATTTTGGGGGTTTCATGTCTTCCCCAGTATTCCCGCCGGGTGTGTGGGGCTGCGACCGGGGGCGTTAACGGCGGCGGCGGATGATTTGGAATTAACTATTATCGGGGAGTCGGGTCACGGGGCACGCCCCCATGAAGCTAAGGATGCAATTTGGATCGCGGCCCAGGTAATTACAATGTTACAACAGGCGATTAGTCGCACCCAAAACCCTTTAAGACCTGTGGTTTTATCCATTGGTCAAATTATGGGCGGACGCGCACCTAATATTATTGCGGATCAGGTTAAACTATTAGGAACGGTGCGATCGCTTCACCCTGAAACCTACGAAACTTTACCCGGTTGGATAGAACAAATTGTTGCTAATATCTGCCAAATGTACGGCGCAAATTATGAGTTAAATTATCGTCGGGGTGTTCCCTCGGTGCAGAATGATCCGATGTTAACTCAAATTGTCGAAGAAAGTGTTAGAGAGGCTTTTGGGTCTGGTGCGGTTGTAAATTTACCCGAACCCTCTTTAGGGGCGGAGGATTTTTCTGTCTATTTAGATTATGCACCCGGCATGATGTTTCGGTTGGGAGTCGGACACAAAAATAAACATAATCATCCCCTACATCATCCTAAGTTTGAAGTTGATGAATCGGCAATTATTACGGGGGTGGTAACTTTAGCTTATTCCGCCTATAAATTTTGCCAGAAACAATGAGCAATGGAGAAAAATTAATTAATATAAACTCCACACCCTAATTTTCCGTTTCAGGAGTAGAACCAAAATAGGGGTCTGGAGTTCCGATCCAGTTAAAATCACTAATTCTGAGATTAATACTCCCAATCCGACGCACCGGATTAATCCTCAGAATCAACCCATAACTACGGCGACTATATTCTAAGGTGAATTCATTATTTAATGATAAACCATTATCCAAATTAACCGCCGATTCAACCCCAGCCCTTAACCCCCCATAAAGTTGTTGCACTAATCCCATACTTAATACCCGTTGATCGACTAAACGATCGAACAAAAAAGGCGATTGTCCATCCAATATTACTTGAGTATAAAATAGGCTAAACCCCGTATAGTCTAAAAAGTCTTTAGAAAAATGACCTAATTGTCCTTGCACTCCTACCGAGGTACTCAGATAGGATTGGGAATAATCTTGACTATATTGGGTGGTGACTCCTCTGGTAATTAATGCTAATTGTACGAAGGGAATCACGGGTCGAGGGGTATACCGCAAACCTTCCGTGGCCGTTGCTGGTAAGCCTTCTCCCCGCCATAATAAAACTGGGTAAATTAACGTTCCTAACGCCTCATAACGATCTAAATTGACTCGATTATTCAGACGATCGGGTTTTAATAATTCCGGGCGATCGCTATCAGCAGTTACCGATTGATAGGAGGTTTGAAAGCTAAAGGTAGCCCCCTGTTCATTTAACCGAATCTTAGGAGAAGTCAGCACCGTCCCTAAACTACTCCAAATGGTACGATATCCTAAAGTGCCATTAAATAAACGGTTGCGATAACTATATTCTCCGTTGAGAGCAAACCCAGCCCCCAATTGTTGGCGGACTCGGATACTGCTGCGAAGGGCTTTTTCATTCAGATCGGGGAAATTTTCCAGGGTATTTATGGATAAAAACCCACTTAATTGAGTTGTGGGGGTAATTGATCCCGAAATCTTGGCTTCCAACCCCAAGGTTTGAGGATCGAAGGGGATGACACTCTCTTGAAAAGCCCGTTGGAGTAACAATCGAGGCGCCACTTGTAGGGTCAAGGGGCCCAGGGGAACAGAGGGCAGATTGCCTTGAATATAATATCCCCCAAAATCCTTGAGATCATAACCAAAGGAAAAGGGGAGGGGTTCTTTTTGGGTTCGATCAATGACGGTATACGTTCTCGAAATAGGGGGACGTTAACGGATTGATCCAGCACCAGCCGGGATTTGGTGGTGATCAGTTCATCCCGCAGGGGTGAAACCCTTGTAAATCGGGCGGTATCGGCTCTTAATTCCAGTTCTGGGGGGGAAAAGGGATCGTTGGTCAGTCGCACCTGTTGGGCTTCCCATCCCCCATCCCCAAACAGATCAATTCGTTCGGCGGCGAATCGGAGCCGATTTACACTGCCTTGCACCCCGAAGGAATCGCCCCCTCCGGCGGAGATGGAGGCATTTAATCCCCCATCGGCTTTGACTTTTTCTAGGGGTTGGGCGGCGGTAATTCGGTCGCTAATCGGGGCATTTAGTGGGGAGGTGACACCTGTGGTGAGGGGGTCAACCACGGTTAAATCGGTGGTGGCGGAGGGGGTATAAACAACGCCGTTGGCTTGGTACACCGACCCGGTGGCGGCAACGAAGTTATAGTCCATGCGATCGCCCCTAATTACCTGCTCTCCCCGGGTAAGGGCTACATTCCCTTGAGCCGTGACTTGACGGGTATTTAGGTTAACTTGGGCTTGCTCCGCATTGATTAAGGACTGGCGAAACCGCACCATCACGTTCCCCTGGGCGGTGACGATTTGCCTTTGTTGATCATATTCTTGCCGATCGGCGGTGATTTCGACAATATCGGCGGGGGTGGGAACTGGAATAACTGTGGATTCTTGGGTTGGGGTTTTAGGGGGAGTGACAACTATTGTGTTACAGGGTGTCTCACAGGAATTATCGCTATTGGGAAAGGAAAAGGAGGCATCAAACCGATATGGATTCTCGGTTAAGGGTTGGCCGGCTTCTCTGGTAACTGTTGACCCCAGCAGTTCTGCGGATAGGGGGTCGGTTGCCTGAATTTGATATTCAGGTAAAGGATAGCTGATGGTGCTCTGGGTTTTTACCCGGGAAGATATTTGTGCTTCTAATCCAATTATCCCCGTTTCAGTGGTCTGTGGTTGGGGAAGATGACGAATAATTGCGGGTGGTTTCAGGTGGTGGCGGGTAAGGCATACTTGCTGTAACGGAATTCCACGAAATAGCCAGAACTCGACCCCTTTAGGGAACAGGTCAAAACAATGTCATTAGCGATCATCCCTATGGGTTGATTACTAATGACAATTCAAGTTTTTATCATATCAGGGATTTTGTTCACAGAGGTTGTCGGCATTCTGTTTTGATTATTATGCCCCAACTTCTGTTGAGACAACTTCCATGTTTCTCTACTCTAAGTCTCTGCGTTTGGGGTTCCGGGCTGGGTCATTGGACAGGAAACCAAACACGAATAAACTAAAGAAGAACAGAACTACGATATTAACTACGATTTTTAGGGTCAGCATTTGTGAATTTCTCCGAGGCTGCAAGAGTTTATTTATAGCTGTTATGCCGGAAGCACAACTTTACCATCATATCCCAAAATCTCCTCCGCTTTAAGGATTCTTTTTCTACCCCCTTGACATCGGGTGCTTTTGTGTTATTATTACAATGGGGATTCTATACGCGCCTACAAGGTATTTTTTGATTCTAGCACCCGCCCAAAGGATTGGAACAGTTACGATACAGTCCCATTACCGATCACGGATTCAGGCGGATTTCACGGATTTCACGGATTTTAATCTGTGTTAATCTGCGTAATCCTCTTAAATCCGTGATCCGTGATCCCCTCTACAGAATTTTACTGGTAATGAGTTAACCAATACCAAGTTTTAGCGATCGCCTCCTCAACTTTCACCATCACCTGATCTAACCATCCTAAAATCTTCTCTAGGGGATGTTTAATATATCCGGTTGATGTCACACTGGCTTCTAGCCAGTCGGGGGTGTGGGTCGCCGTTGCGGTTTTTTTGGATTCTTTAACACATTTTTGCGTTTTTGTCAAGGGGTATTGAGAAGTAGTTGGAATTAAACCGCTATTTTCGGCGGTTGTTGGTGGGGGGACGCGGTTTAAGGAAGATTGAAGTTTCTGAAAAATCCGATTATTTTCGATAGGGTTATTCTGGGTTTTAGGTTTTTTGAGTTTGGATAAAATATTATTTGTCCGAGTATCAATACTTGACCAGGGGTCTTCCGGGGAAGCAGAAGATTGGGAAGCGGAAATTACCCCAGAATATGCTTCGGGAATATGGTCAGAATTAATAGTATGCTGACGGTCTTGGAAGAAATAATCTATCGCAGCTAGAATTAGGGACTGCACTTTATAAAAATATTGATCAAAACCCGTTTCTAAGGAAGATGAAGATACTGATTTTACGGATAAATGGGGATATTGCCAAGTTTGAATTACGGTTTTTCCCAGGGTTTGACTTTGTTGGACTAAGCTATGGGTAGCTTGGGAGAGGGGAATAATCGAATAATCTTCGACTTGCGCGATCGCCGTATCTAGGGTATGAATAAAGGTAGGAGAGGGCTGGGGGAAAGAAACCGACTTAACAAAATTAGACTCTCCAAAACAATTAAGTTTTACTGCTATGGGACTGGTTTGTACCCAACATAGGACTTGCCAAAACCCCCGAATCGGAGATACAACATGAATAGGATGGCTAAAAGGTTTCAACTGTGGCTGAAAGGGTTTGGGAGCTTGTGCTAAATTTCGATAAAAATAGTAATATTCCGCGACTTCTAAACTAATTTGTTGTTGAAGCTGATGTTGTTGTTCAACGGTGAGACTATCTAAAATTTGATTATCTTTTTGGACTAAGACTAGGGTTTGGGAATCAATTTGACTGGCTATCCCTTGAATTTCTCCTGCTGCGGGTTGGGAAGTTATCGAATTTTCAAATAGAGACTCGGCTTCGGTGGTAACTGTATTGAGAATATGAATAATCGGAGTATCAACATTAGGAGCTTGGGACTTGACCCCAGAATTGAGTTGGGGTAAATGCTGTTTAATCGCCGTCCCTAATTTTTGGCTAGTGACTCGAACGCTTTGCAGGATAAAATAAACTGGATATAATGCTGTTTGCAGAGCAATATCCGTGGCGAACTTAAAATAACGCCAAGCCCGACTGCCCTCATCGGTAAGTTTCTGTGCGCCACCAGAGATAAAATTAAGGAATCGACTTTTGTATGGCCCGGATTCAGCAAAAGACATGGTTATATCAAGTTTGATCGATATTCTCCCCTATTAACTATAACAGTAAATGTCTTTTTCTACCCCTACCCTCCAATTACAGATTTCGGAAGTTGCTCAACGGTTACGTCTGTTGACTCAAATTAATCTGCAACCCCATTGGCAAGTTATCAACCCTGGGGAGTCTGAGTACCCAGTGGAAATCAATGAAAAAGGACATATTCCTTGGGTGGCGGGAAAACAGGTTTTGAAATTAAGACAAAAAATTATAGTTCCCGGGGAGTTACAGGGTTATCCGTTAACGGGTTTAAATTTAAGATTGGTATTAAGTTGGTGGGCTCAGGATGTACAAATCTATATTAATCATCAATTTGTACAAGCTGGAGATCTGTTTGATAGTTATACCCGAATTTTATTAAGTTCGGCGGTACAGCCTGGGGATGAATTTGAAATAGAGTTATTTTTAATTAGTCCGGGTCACGACCGAGGAGCATTAGTTAATTCCTACTGTTGGTATGAAGTTTCGGACACCGCCAAAATTGATCCGAGTTTCTTAGCGGACGAGTTAGAAATTTTAGGACTATTTTTAGCATCGGAAAATCACCAACCCGACCTAGAAACCGACTTAACTTCCCTAGGGGCGATTTTAGATATTATTTCTGGCTATATCCTTCCCCAAAATCTTATTGAATTTGAAAATAGCCTCAGCCAAGTTCGTCAGATCTTAAAATCAGTTATTCCTAAATTAGACTCCTATCAAATTAGCTTACTCGGTCACGCCCATTTAGATTTAGCTTGGCTATGGCCGATAACAGAAACCTGGATAGTCGCACAAAAAACCTTTGAGTCCGTTTTGCAATTACAAACCGACTTTCCCGAATTAATCTTTTGTCATTCCTCCCCTATTCTCTATGAATGGATAGAAAAACATCGCCCCGATTTATTTAGTCAAATTCAAGATAATATTCAAAAAGGAATCTGGGAAATCGCCGCCGGACTCTGGGTAGAACCAGAATTGAATATTATTAATGGAGAATCTATCGTCCGTCAGGTATTATACGGACAGCGATATGTTTTAGAAAAAATGGGTCAACTTTCCGCCGTGGCTTGGCTACCCGATACCTTCGGTTTTTGTTGGCAATTACCCCAAATATTCCAACAGGGCGGTATTGACTATTTTATTACCCAAAAACTGCGCTGGAATGATACAACTAAATTTCCCTACGGGTTGTTTGAATGGCAAGGGTTAGATGGCACAAAAATTGTTAGTTTTATGACCGCTTTAATTGGAGAACGGGTTGACCCGGTGAAGATGTTCAAATATGCCCGGGAATGGAAAAACCAAACGGGATTAAATCAGAGTTTATGGTTACCCGGAGTCGGAGATCATGGAGGCGGGCCGACCCGTGATATGTTGGAAGTAACTCGACGCTGGAATCAATCTGCTATTTTTCCAGAGTTTAAGTTTCAAAAGGTCACAGACTATTTAACAGAAGTCCTGAATCATGCCCCCGCACCCCTTCCAATTTGGCAGGATGAATTATACTTAGAATTCCATCGCGGTTGCTATACTACCCACGCAGATCAAAAACGGTTTAATCGTCGGGGAGAAACCCTATTATATGAAGCAGAACTGTTTGCAACTATAGCCACCCTTTACTCCGGTTCTATTTATCCCCAAAGGGAAATAGAAACTGCTTGGAAGCAAATTTTGTTAAACCAATTTCACGATATCCTGCCCGGAACTGCCATTAATGCGGTCTACGAACAGGCAAATCAAGATTGGGAAACCGCCATCAAAACCGCCGAGGAAATTCTCCACCAGTCCTTAGATGCCCTTGTTGCCTCTATTTCTGTTAACTTCCCCTCCCAACCCGACGCCCAACCGATTTTTATCTTTAATTCCCTGAACTGGTCGCGCTCAGAAGTCGTGGCTGTGCCTATTCCTAATTCCGATAGCTGTTGGCAAATTTATGATTCCCAGGGAATACCCCAAACCGCCCAACCGAGGGGGGAAGGGTCGGAAAACCCACAACTACTATTCCTGGCAAAAAATGTTCCGAGCCTGGGATATCAGGTCTATTGGTTGGGGCGCAAACAGGCTGAAACCCTTGAAATCTCCCAGAAAAACCCTGATATACCCTATATGGGCACACCTATTTCTAATTATACTGAAAGTATAGCAGAAAAAAACGAGGTTGTCAAATATTATCAGTTAGAACCTCAAAAGATTAGCTTTGAAAACGATATTTTGCGGGTAATTGTAGATAGGGAAACCGGAAATTTAGAACAGGTTTTCGACTTAATTAATCAAAGAAATATCCTCCAACCAGGACAGGGAAATCAATTACAAGTCTTTGCAGATTCAGGACAATATTGGGATGGGTGGAATATTAACCCTAATTATCAACAATATCCCCTAAATTCACCGCAATTAGAATCAATTGAATGGATAGAATCAGGGCCGATAGTTTGGCGGTTGAGAATTATTAAACGATTAAATCAATCAGAGTTTTGCCAGAATTATATTTTAGAACAAGGTTCACCCCAATTAAAAATAGAAACCACCGTCAATTGGCAAGAACGTCATACTTTAATTAAAGTCGCCTTTCCCCTAACTATTGCTGCGGATTATGCGAGTTATGAAATTCCCTGTGGAGTGATTCAACGACCTACTAACCCCCAAACCGATCAAGAAAAAGCTAAATGGGAAGTTCCGGCTATTCATTGGGCAGATATTAGTACATCGGATTATGGAATTAGTCTATTAAATGATAGCAAATATGGTTATGATGCTCAACCCGACCAACTGCGATTAACCTTATTAAGAGGTTTCAACCTGGCCAGACCCAGAAGCGGATTTAGGATGGCATCAATTTAGTTATGCCATTTATCCCCATGGGGGAGATTGGAAACAAGCAAAAACTGTTCAAAAGGGCTATGAATTTAATCGTCCCTTACAGGTTAAAGTCTATCCTTCCCGACCCTCAACCACTAATTTAGAATCATCAGGTTGTCAGAGTTTCCTAGAGTTAGGGTCTGATCATTTAATTTTAATGGCATTCAAACATTCAGAAACTAAGTCCCAAGAATGGATATTAAGATGTTATGAATGTCAGGGAGAAGAAACTATGTTAGAATTGAAGAATAATCTGGGATTAACTATAGATTATTCTGTCAATATATTAGAACAACCCCAGGAAACAACTGTTTCTATATCTCCTTGGAAAATAGTTAGTTTTGCTCTAAGTTCTAGGAATAATTAGATATAGTGATAAACAATAAGCAATCTTGCTATGTAGGATTTATGATCAAAATTCAAAATATAGAACCACACCCTATGCCCTCCCCTTAGCAAGAGGAGGGTTGGGAGAGGTCGAGATAAATATTACAACGGATTTAGATTATTTGACTCCCATGCGAATTTCTGAACAAAAAGAAGCCTGAGTTAGTCCAGTATTGTTTTTAACAATGCTAGTTCTAAGTCTAAGATTTGGCATCAAATACCATAACCTTTCTTCCACATAAAAGTTAGGGGATTCTGTAGTTAGGGTTAACACTTCATCCTCTCCGAAACTATAGCTTCCCGATAGAGATTGATGGGGGTGAGTGCCTTGGGATTGGAGTAATTGACCTGTTTGGGGATGGTCAGGATTAAGAATTGGAACTAAAATAGCAAAGCCTTTTTGTTGATTCGAGTTTCCTTCCGTTGTGCCATCCCAAGTCAAGCGAAACCCACCGGAAATTGTAATCGAATCAATCTGATGCTGTTGACAAAGCTGAACTACTGTAGCATCGGTTTGGGGTAAACTCTCAATGATCAGATTAGACTTACCCGCCTGTAATTGTCCTGATTTTAAATTGTGTAAAGTGCGTTGGGAAAACCATTTTCCAGCACTTAATTCAAAAAATTCAATAATATTCATATTTGATCAACTAGAAGAAATAAAAAGCCGATTTCACTTAGTTTTATTGCATACAGAAGTTTGATGCAATTGCTTCTTATTATAGCATAGTCTATTCCAAATTAAAAATAGGGGCGGGTTAAGATAGTTTGGGGTTAAAAATCATAGATAGTCTTGATAGATAGGGCGGGTTAAGATAGTTTGGGGTTGAAAATTATAGATAGTCTTGATAGATAGGGCGGGTTAAGATAGTTTGGGGTTGAAAATTATAGATAGTCTTGATAGATAGGGCGGGTTAAGATAGTTTGGGGGTGAAAATCATAGATAGTCTTGAACCCGCCCCTACGATGATAATTTATATAGTGTTTATAACAACTTATTTGTGTCTTTGTGGTTCAATTAAATAAACCTTCCCTAACCCCAACTTAATGTTCCTTGTTCTCCATCAAGATTAACCACCATCCCAACGGGTAAAATAGCATTAGATCCTTGATGACCAAAGGGTAAATTAGAGACAATCGGAATGCCTAAATCTCCTAGGCGATCGCGTAATACTTCTTCTAGGGTAAAACTATTAGAATTCCCTTTGGCATCACAATGACTAAATCTCCCCAAGGCAATTCCGCGAACCCCTTTAAACCCTCCCACCATGCGCCAATAGGTTAACATTCGATCCAAACGATAGGGTTTCTTCATTCACATCTTCAAAAGCAATAATAGCATCAGTTAAATCCGGTTGATAGGCTGTTCCTAATAGCTGGGTTGCAACGGTTAAATTAGCGGGAAATAATCTACCTGAAACCCTATTTCCGCCCCAACCTTCTCCTTGTAAAGTGTCGAAAAATCCGGTTTCTATTCCTTCAAATAAACGTTTGATTGACCAATCTGGTTCCGTAGCTAAGGTGGTAATTACTGGGCCATGAATACCGATAATTTGGGGGTGATTAGCAAACGCCCATAATAGTCCGGTGATATCAGAAAATCCCACTAAAAATTTAGGAAATGGGGAAATTTGGGTGATATTTTCCCATTTCCAACCTTCTAATAATCGAGTTGATCCAAACCCGCCCCTAGCGCATAAAATTCCGCGACAATGGGGGTCATTTAAGGCTTCTATTAACTGTTGTCGGCGGTTTTCATCGGTTCCGGCTAAATATCCTGTAACTTGATCAAAACCCGATGTTAATTCAATATCATAACCGTGTGATCGCCAAATTTCAACCCCTTGTTCAAATCTTTCCCATTCTCTTAGTGCTCCACTGGGGGTAATAACTCTTAATTTATCTCCGGGTTTTAATCCTTGAAAATTGATCATGATTGATTTTTTTTTGTGTTATAAAATAATAATAAAGAATAAGAAAGCCCTGAAGGGCTTACTACGCGATGAGTTGAGATAACCATTGTTCCATGCGATCGCCTAATCTATCTAGGGAGTATTCGGTTTCCGCCTGTTTTCGACACATAGAAACGGTCAATTTTATCTATATTTTGGATAGCATGAACTAACTGATTAATATTATCAGGTTCCACTAACCAACCTGTAACTCCATCTCGAATAATTTCTGTTGGCCCGCCTCGACGATAGGAGATGACTGGAACACCACAAGCCAAAGCCTCAATAGCAACATTTCCAAAGGCTTCTATCCAGCGATGGGTCATCATTAACGCCCGACATTGACCCAGTTGTGCTTGAAGTTTTGCTGTTGATAAAAAGCCTAAATATTCCATAGGAGCATCGACATAATTATTCAGAATTGTTTCCCAATAAATGGGGTCTTGAATTTTGCCCATAATCTTTAAGAGTATCCCGGTTTTAGCTGAAGCAGCTACCGCATCTTCTAAGCCTTTTTCTGGGGAAATTCTACCTATCCAAGCCAATTGATTTTGGGGTTGATCACAAAAACAATATTGAGATAATTCAATAGCACTACTTAAACAAAAATAACCCTCTTTTAAACCAAAGGTTTCCGCTTGACTATGGCTATAAAATGCGATAGAATTAGGATATCTTTTGATCACATCTTTAACAGCCCTATCCATAATATTTGTTAAAGACCCCATGGTAATTAAATGGATTAATTTACTCTGAAAAAATGGAGTTAGAAATAAAGGCAACCAATCATAAGCAAAATTCATAATAACATCATACTTATCTGCTATTTTTATGGTATAATTCCACATATTAGCTAATACAGAGTTATCAGTCAAAATTACTGGATCTTTACGACTTTGGGTTTGGGCTGAAGTTTGCAATTCTCCTGAAATTTCTACAATTGAAAATGATGCTAATTTAGAGGTTTCAGGGGCAATAATTGTAATTTTATGACCCCGTTTTTGCAAAATATTTGCCAGATTCAAGACCGTTAATTCCACACCTCCTGCCAACCCAGACCCCAGGGCCCCAACCGGAGTTGATACTAACAATAATTTTAAAGGTTTGTTCATATATAATTATTGTTTTTTGAGTAAATCAACGGCTTCTTGTAATAACCGGATAGCCTGTTCCATTTTACTCAATATTTCCGTTTGACTGACGGGCTTTGCGGTTGGTTGGGGTGTGGTTAATCCGCCCATTTCATTCACATAGCGCAATAAATCTTGATCTCGTCTTAACCATCCCGCTAAGAAAACTTCTTGACTGGGGTTAGCTTTTACCCGTTGATACCGATAATCAATGCGATTTTGACAATAGCGTTGGGCGGTTTGTAAATTATTGGCTTTTTCTAATGCGGTTTTTGATTTGGCGCCAAAATTTCCATCAACTGTTAACCCACCAATAGCCTCTTGGAGAAATTCTAAACTGCCTTTGACACTAAAATTAACAGCAGTATCAAAATGGGCTACGGCTAAGGGTAAAACCATGGAATCTGCTAAACAGGGTTTCCAATATTGTTCATAATAAACCTGTTCTACTTCGGTTGGGGTAATTTGTAATACTGACTTAGAGGGTAAATTTTTTCCCCGTAAATAGCTATCATAGGTGGGTTGGGAAATCCCATAATTGACTGTACCTGCTAAATCTCTGGGATCACCTACGCCAGCTTCCCATTTTAAGGTGAATTTTAAGGCAGTTTTAAAGGCTTCAGGATATTCAGGCATGGTTTTATTTAGGGTTAGGTAATGGGATCACGGATTTAAGAGGATTTCACGGATTTCACGGATTTGAATCTGTGTTAATCTGCTTAATCCTCTTAGAACTATATAACACCCAAAAAGGAGGATAATTAACTACGCTGAATTTCAGCAAAGATTTCGTTTAAGATTTCTTGGGCTCCTTGATTTTTGAGTTTATGGGCGAGTTGAATTCCTAAATTTTCTGCATCGGTGGTATTTCCAATTACGGTATCTTTAATTAACCGTTTGCCATCGAGACTGGCTACCATTCCGACTAAGGTGAGTTGGTCGCCTTCAATAAAAGTATTAACTCCAATGGGAACTTGACAACCCCCCTCTAACTCGCGTAAAAATGCCCGTTCAGCATAGCATCTTTGGGCGGTGGGCGTGTGTTCAAGAACTTTAATAATATCGAGAATATCGCCATCTCCTTCTCGACATTCTATGCCTAGGGCTCCTTGTCCGACGGCGTGGAGGGAAATTTCTGGAGGGATGACTTGATGAATGCGATCGCTCATATCCAAACGAGTTAACCCAGCAACGGCTAGAATAATTGCATCATATTCTCCATTATCCAATTTTTGTAACCGGGTATTCAGGTTGCCTCGAATATCTTTGAATTCTAAATGGGGATAATGATATCTAAGTTGGGCGAGGCGTCGCAGGGAAGATGTCCCGATAATAGCGCCAGGTGGTAGGGTTTCGAGTTGTTTATCTTTGTGGTTTTCATGAACAACTAAAGCATCGGCCGGATTTTCGCGTTCGCTCACACAGCCTAACATTAATCCCTCGGGAAGTCGAGTTGGTAAATCTTTGAGGGAGTGCACCGCAATATCGCTGCTCCGCTCAAGCATTCCTACTTCTAATTCTTTGGTAAATAGTCCCTTATCGCCAATTTTAGCCAGGGCGACATCAAGAATTTTATCCCCTTGGGTGGACATGGTTTGCACTTCAAAGGTGATGTCGGGGAAGTGTTTCTGAAGTTCTCCCTGTACCCAATAGGTTTGGACTAGGGCGAGTTGGCTTTTGCGCGATGCAATGCGGACGGTACGAGTCGGGGCAGATACAGACATACTAAAGCAATAATACAAGCAATAAAGTCACTTGATCTAGCCTACCGCAAGCAGGGACAGTGCCAAGGGTTTGGAGCAGAAACAGTAACCATCTTTAACACTTGGACTGCACTGATGCCAACCCACAGGTAATTCAGCCCAAATAAAAAAAACGCCATAGAGCTTTCTGGAAAAAGAGTTTGACAAATAAATGTAAAATATGTATATTGTGTTATACAAGCTGATAAGGTAAAATAAGTATGAAGTAACTAAGAGGCAAAGAATGTGAATTCATTCAAGCAACTTCCTCTGTCTGAACTTAGAGCGAGTCTGCCTAAGTTTAAGCGTCAAGTTCAATTAGGTATGAAACGTATTGCTGCAACTTATTATGGAGAAGTAGTAGGCTTTTTAGTACCGCTAAAAGATATAGCCGGACTTGAAGAAGATGGTTGGATTACCAAGACGGAGGAAATGTCACTCACAGACTTTAGGGCAGGAATGACAGAATGTTGGGAAAGACTACAATTAGAAGTAGACTGCATCTATTTAACATTTCACACTCGTCGCGCAGCAGCTTTTGTCAGTCCTCGGTTAATGCCACATCTTCCCATACCCATCTCTGATGTTGCTTATAAACTCTTGGATGTTGATAGCGAAATTGTGGAACATAAAAACTCATCAATCTAATATGTAGGAGCCTAAAATCATGTTTGAAATAGATTTTGTAGATAATTCTTTAAAAGAAAAATTTGCAAATTTAGAAAATCATTTTCCTCGAGAAGTTTGCAGTGAAATCTCATCTTTTTTAGAGGTACTGAGAAGAGATGGAGATTTGTCGCACTCAGATTGTATGAAAGGATTCGGAAAACCAATAACTAAAATTTCAGCTAAAACATTTGAACTTCAGTATCAAGGTAATTTTAAAACTAAAGTTCTAAAAATTTTAGATATCAAAGTAAAATCTCTTGACTTACTTAAAACCAGATTTACAATTCAGGATTTCTTGAGCGATAAAGATTTAATTGAGTGTATTCCACAATACGACAATCCAGACAAGATTATTAAAGCAATAGAATTGATTAATCAAGGTGTGGAAGATGCTTATCAGTTAGGATTAAAGTTAAAACATAAAGGGAAAACCGAGAAGTATATTGCTCGTCATGGACAATATGCTCATTCAACTTTAGAAGAACTCAAGCTAATTAAAAGAACAAGAAAAGGGAGAAAACTAATACCAGAAGTTACAGAAAAAGGAAAGTTAATTGCTAATGCTCCAGATCAGGATACAAAAAAAAGACTTTTAATTGAAGCAATGCTAAATTATCAACCAGTTTGGAAAGTAATTGGAGAAGTAACAGAAGCACAACAACCACTAACAGATGAACTTGTGAAAGAATTAGTATTTCCTGAAGCTGATCATGGTTCAAATACCAGTGACCGTAGAGCGCAAACTATTAAAAATTGGGTGAAGTGGATTTCTAAGTTTACAGGGATTCCAATTCATCTACCTGGTCAAGAATTACAACTGACTATTCCTGGTTTATACAGTCAGGAAAATACAGATTTCTATGATTAGAAACCTAAGTTGATCAGGGAGTGTATTGCATGGTCTCCCTGTCCTTATTTAACTAAACCTGTTTTAACAGGTTTCAGCTTTTAGCCTGAAATTGATTTCAAGGCAGATGATTCATATTGCTCAAAAAACATATCCAACTAAGTTGGACAGGAGATTCTATGTCTCAATTATACCAATTTTCTCAAAATCTTGCAATCGGTAAACAAGGAGAATGGCAAATGATTAGATTTTTTATATGGTTAGGTTTTACTCAAGTTGAATTAGAAGATGTCTATCAGTACCAACTCGAAAGACAAAGACAAGGTTATCCGTTAATCGTTGATGTTTCTGATCGTCCCGATTATCAGGAACAAGAAATTGATTTACTATTATATTATTATCCTGATAAATGTCCGATTTCAGTTGAGGTTAAAAAACAGCCTTCAGCACTAAAATACGGGAATTTATTCTTTCAAATTACAAACCATCGAGGTGATCCAGGGTGGGGTGATAAATCGAATGCTCATTATTTTGCATTTATTGTTCCTGATTCAGAAATCCTATTAGTCAAACGTTCAAAACTTTCCGCATTAACACGAAAACATCAATTTCAATTGAAAACAATGGATAATGGAGAGGAAGGATTATTGATTCCTGTTTCTGAAGTTCGGAATATTTGCGATCGCGATAAAATCATCCCTATTCCTAAATTAGCCTAACAGGACTTACGCAAAACAACCATATCTAGTAGGGGCGAACGGCCGTTCGCCCCCACAGGGTTTAGATTGTTAGCGAAAATTTACAGTAATAAAAAATTAGGAGCTTAAAATTAATGCAAAAACAGTTATAAAAGAGTTATAATAAAACTAATAATTAATAACCCTAAAACAACGACCCAAATAATATTCTGTTGTAGCCAAATTCTGAAGGCAACAGATAAATTTTTCTGAGATTTAATTGGATCAGAAATTAACGGTTCAGAAAGATTTTGATAGAGAGTACATTCCTGAGCCAAAGGACGTTGGGGAAAGTTGCAAGTATCATCCTCGTGATAGAGACAGGTTTCACAGAGATATTCCTTCCCCGTCGAACGATAGAGGGGAATGCCGGGATGTCCAAAGGCTTTAAGTTGAGCTTGACAATGGGGACAACTCAGAGCCCGAGAATCAATCAGTTGGTGACACCGGGGACAATGGGACATTTTGAAGATTTAAACCGGGACAAATCGAATCGGCGAATTGGCGAAAAATACCACAAAATAGAAAATGTGAGTCAGTTTAAACATAAAGCCTAGCTTTATATTTGCACTTTAGCAGCCTAATCAGGTGAGAAACAATGGATAACCAAAATAACTTACTCCGACAACTGTTGATGATTGGAATTGGGACAACCTCCCTAGTGGCGGAAAAATTGCAGGAAGCCACCGATCAGTGGGTCAAAGACGGGACGATGAATACAGACCAAGCCAAAAAGTTTGTCGATGACATGATGCAGGGTCTCAAACTCGATCAAACCAGTTTAGAAGACCTGATGCAGCGCCAATTCCGCAATTTAATGCAGGATGTGGGGGTTCCCCGTCAGTCGGAACTTGATGAGTTACGCGGACGCCTCGACCGCCTAGAAACGTCAGGTCAGAGACTTGGAAAATCGTCTTTGGCGTTAAAAAGTCCCCAAATAATGTCAAACTTGAATCTTGGGTTTTCCCTGAAACAACTGTCCTAAAGGTACATGATTAGATGCAGGAGGATGAATTTTGCGAGAAATTCTAATTAGCTTAGGGATGATTATTGTTTGTACGGTTGTATTAGTTGTAGCTCAAATTACAACCTCGATACAACAGGCGAAAGCGGTTAATCAAAGCACCCCGATTTCAGTGCAACAAACGGTAGCAACCTCTAGTAGTCCTTTGTTCGCACCCGATGTGGTTGCCAATGCTCAAACTCTTATTGCTCAAAATATGACGAATTCAGAAGAAACAGTAATTACAACTGACTCCGGTTTACAGTATGTGGATTTAACTGTAGGTAGCGGTGACTCTCCTACTAAGGGTGAAAAAGTTACGGTTCACTATACGGGAACTTTAACCGATGGGACAAAATTTGATAGTTCTCGCGATCGCGGAAAACCTTTTCAATTCAATATTGGTATGAGTCAAGTAATTAAAGGTTGGGATGAAGGCGTGATCACCATGAAACCAGGCGGACGCCGCAAGTTAATTATTCCACCGGAATTAGGGTATGGTTCTCGCGGTGCGGGTGGTGTAATTCCTCCGAATGCAACATTAATTTTTGATGTGGAACTACTGTCAAAACCAGGTTGATTATTTCATCCTTAAAGGTTAAATACAAGCTCCCAAAAACCGGGTTTCTAGTTGTTTATAGATGAAGAAACCCGGTTTCTGTGTATGAATTTAGCTAGAACGAGGATTGGCTAAATTTCTAAATTTAGTAAATTGTGGGTCAAATAATAGTTTAATGGTTCCTGTGGGGCCATTCCGATGTTTAGCCATAATAATTTCGGTAATTCCTCGGTCTGGGGTATCAGGATTATAATAGTCGTCTCGATAAATCATCATCACTAAATCCGCATCTTGTTCGATCGATCCAGATTCTCTTAAATCCGATAACATCGGCCGTTTATTAGTGCGAGATTCAACGCTACGACTTAACTGGGATAGGGCAATTACAGGTACACTTAATTCTCTAGCTAATCCTTTTAATGACCGGGTAATTCTCGATAATTCTTGCACTCGATTATCACTAGCCCCTTCCATTAATTGTAAATAATCTATTAAAATTAACCCTAATACCCCCCCATTTTCGGCTTGCAATCTTCGAGCTTTGGAACGCATTTCGGTGACGGTAATATTCGGGGTATCATCAATAAAAATGGGTAGTTCTGCTAAGGAAACTAATTGCCATGGTTAAAGGTTCCCATTCCGATTGACTAATTCTACCGGAACGAATGCGGTTACTTTCTATTTTTGCTTCACTTGATAATAGTCTTTGGACTAATTGCCCCTTCGACATTTCTAAACTAAAAACCGCAATGGGGAGTTTTTGCCCCTTAGCAATATTATGTCCTAAACCGACCGCAAAACTGGTATTATGAACACAAATATCATTAGCCACAAAATTATGAGTTTCAGGAATAGTTAAGTCATAAACTTGTTTTTCCCCCATAAATTCAATTGAGACAATTTCATCCCAATAAATCTCACTGGTTGCTAACTGTTGCAAGGGTAAATGATCTAAAGCAGTGGCTAAACTCCAGAGTCTTTCCCGTGATAGTTGCCGTTTACCAACATGAATATTACTATAGCCTGGAATCCCGGCTCTTTTTGCCAAACTTTGCCAAGATTCATCTCCTTTAATCGTTGTAATTTCTTGCCAAATTTCTATGGGAATCAAATCTCGATTGGTTTGATAGCGTTTATCCATTAACGCATTTTCTATTTTTATAAGGGTTTCTTCTTTACTAAAAATCCCAATTTCCGAGATAAAGGTTTTAATGGATAAAGCATCAGTAATATCCAGTTGCCAAGCCGTTCGTATTGATTGTTTGTATTTGATAGAACGCTTTTTTAAGGTGGCAATAATGCCAAATCGTAATAATAAGTGTTGAACTTGTCGGGCTAATTCTTCACTAACACTGGCATAACCAAGTTGACATTGACCACTGGCTAAAATGGTTGCCCAACCATCTGTTGCAAATAGACGATTTAGAAATAAAGCAATTTGCGATCGCTCTAATTTAAAGATAATTTCAGGAATTGTTTTTTGATGGGAGTTTTTCCCCCATAAACCAATTTTTTCTAACCAAACTACTAATGAATTTTTACTATTTTTTTGAATTGTTTCTATCCCATCAGGAACAAGAATCTCAGCATCAACGTTTAATAAATTGCATAACTGTTCAAACAATTCTAATTTCGGAACAGATTTGCCATTAATCCAGGCATCAACTGAAGATACACTAACCCCTAGACTTTGAGCTATTTTCAGTCTTGACATTCCTTGAGATTCAGCAATTTCTTTTAGAGTTTTAGCAAAAATCTGTCTATTATGAGCAACTAATTTTAAGTCTTTGACTGCGTTTAAAGATAATGCACGGGTTCCATTAGAATTATCAATTCTAACTTTAAGACCAGTAAAGTTTTGCACAGATTCTATAAAATCCTGTTGAATTTTATAATTATTATTCGTTAAAACGGCATTGCTATTGGTCAACCCTCCATCTCCGAGTAAATAACCTAAAATTTTAACTTGATATTCGGGTAATTTTTCCGATCCAAAACTATTAAATTGACGAGGAACAGCAATTTTATCTCCTGGTTGAAGTTCTGCTAATGGTCGCCATCCTTGAATGGTTAAAAAGGGATGGGTGAGGGTTGATTCTACAAAACGCCCTAGTTTTGTGGTTACTCTAAATACGGGTTTAATTCCATCATCAATAAAGTCAGAAGGTTCAGTAATTTTAAATTTCCAATTATTTCCTAACGTTAAAATTTGAGCTTTTTGACGATTATAAATATCTTCAATCGTCACAATACTGCCATCCGATAAAACAATTTTACTATCAAAACTTAAACATTTTCCCATGGACGGTCTACCCGCAATAATAATTAAATCTGACCGTTGAAAACCGCCTGTCAGGGCATCTAAATCATAAAATCCGCAGGGAATACCGGGTAAAGAAATCCCCTCATTGCGGTCTTCAATTTCTTGGAAGGTATCAATTAAAGTTTCGCCAATAGAAACTAAATCCTGTTGGGGTCGAACTTGGGAAATATTAAATATTTGTTGTTCGGCTTTATCGAGAACGGTTTCTAAATCTTGGCTGGTATCATAAGCTAATTCAATAATATTATGTCCCCCGGTAATCAGACTGCGACGAATTTTTTTATCTAAAATTAATAAGCCATATTGATCAATATTAACCGCCGAAACCGTGCGATCTACCAGTTGAGTTAATTTTAATTGTCCCCCCACTTGTTCGAGTAAATTTTGATCCGCTAACCAAGTAGCCACAGTCATTAAATCCGTGGGTTTTCCTTGGAAATGCAGGGTTAAAGTTGCCCGATAAATAATTTGATGGGATTTGAGGGCAAAGGATTCTGGTTGTAATAATTCTGCCACCCGACTAATGGCTTCTGGATCAAGGAGAATCCCCCCTAAAATGGCTTCCTCTGCTTCTATATTTTGGGGGGGAAGGCGATCGCTAATACTGGAAAATTGAGGTTCATTCATCGGATGAGTTAGTTAATAAGCCGATTACATCGTTTTATGTTAAACTCTATTATAGAATGATCATTGATTTTAAACAATGCTTATGGAATCTATTAAAGGAATTGTCAGAAATTGGGTGATTTATCCCATCCAACCGATATCTTATCCTGATAACTATTCTGTGATTATTACTTTTTTAGAATCAGAAAAACAGGGGCAATTAGTTGATATTTCTTCTGAAGATTATCAAACAGCTTGGGATACCTTAGAGTTGGCGTTAAATGAAAAATCAATAAACCAGATATCGACAGATCCGCAATCCACGATATGATCATAAACTCATTTTTGACATTTAGGGATGATTGATTATTCTTCACTGGTGGAAATAGAATTTAAAATAGTATCAATTTCTGTCTGAACTTTATCAATTTGTGAACGCAGTTGATCTAAAGATTGTTTTTCAGCTTGCCATTGTTGAGGAATTTCTTGCTCATATCTATTTTGTTTTTCTAATAAATCATCGTAAAATGTTAAATGAAGCATTAGAGTTGATAGAGCCAAATCAAAACACTCGTCTAACCGTGGTAACAGGCTACTTTCTATAAAGAAAAGGACTGTATTTGAAAAGTCATCAAATCGATCTCTTTTAACAACTAAAAAACTATCTTTATAAAAGGAATCCCAACTTGGTTTTATTAAATTCGCCAAAGAATTAGAAATAGCTACTTTGGCATTAAAAAATAAATTTAATCTATAATGATCACAGTTTATTTGAAACAATAAACTATTTTTGTATTTGCTTGGTAAATAACTAAAATGAGAGTCTAACTGATGGATTTTAAATATAGAGAAATCTTGACCCAGTAGTTCCAAATTATGATGAATCGCTAGAATGATTTGACGGTTTTGATCAATTAATTCTCTTTCTAAACCCTTGATTAAACCATCTTTATCTGATAAGCCTGCCTCTTGTTTGGGTTTACCAGTATTTCTTTCAGTAAACCACTGTTTTTTAAGTTCTGTAACTCGATTCGTCCATGACTCTCTAAGGTATTTAATCACTTCTGTTTTGCATTTTTTTCTTAAATTACGAATGCGTATATCTACATTACTAATTTGTGCGATCTGTTCCCAAATTTCATCCTTGGGGATAGATAAAATTCCAGCTTTACTATTCCAGACTTCTTCAGCCTGATCTAAATCCTGATAACAATTTTTTAGTAATTGTTCTAATTTAACAGCAGACCGTCTCATTTCATCCGTACAGAGTTGAATTGATTGGCTTAAATCGGTTGCTGACTGTTTTAACTCTAAGGATTGATCATCATTAGAATGGATTAGTGTAACCGCTTGATTCAGAGCAAGAAAGGCTTTTAGAGATTCATTCATCACATTTAATTCCTGGAACAATATTTTTTTTCCCATCAGAGACAGCTTTGAATAGATATCACTGATATAATTAATTATACTAACTTCTGACACTCAGGTTAACTTAGTTATGGAATCTCAAGATTTAGCGTCTTTGTTAAAGTTCGTCGGTCTTGCCTTAGATGTAGCAACTCCCTTTGCATCTGCTGTTCCTGGTCTCGGAACGGTATTAATTATCTCAAAAATTGCGGTCAGAACCTATCAAGGGAAGGTAGAATCTGACAATCTTGATCAAGACTTAGACTATCTGAAAAAGGGCATGGATAGCTTACAGGAAAAGGCTAGTATATTAGAATCAGCAACAGCAACCCTAGGAGTCGGTGTGGCTTTACTGGGAATACTTTCCGCACAAAATTTACAGCAAACTCGCAAATTAGATCGACAATTAGATCAAGTTCAGTTAGGGCTTGAAAAAGGATTCACAGATTTAAAATTAATTATTAATAGTCAAGGCGATGAAATTTTAAAAACGATCAATCAAGTGAGTCAAGAAATCCAACAAGAAATACACCGCGTTCAGTTTATTAAGGCTTATGGAATCTTTCAATCAGTTCATAATAATCAACTCCCATCGGCTTTAATCACACAAAATTCTAAGGATAGAAATGATAAATTAAACTTTATTTGGAATAATTTACAAAATTGTTTAGCTATTTATAATAATAAAGAACTGATTTCTTGCCCTTCAATTTCGGGAAAATTAAAGCGATTAGAATGTGCTTGGGCGATTGAGCAAACCTTAGCTTTAATTGATATTTTAAAAAATGATTTTGATGCCTGTATTTTTCAGTTAAATCACCTGAGAGAAAAAATTATCAAAGATTGCCTATTCTTAACAGAATCCTGTCAATCGGAAGCAGAAATTGACTTTATATTTCCTACAATTCACTCTATTATTAATCAAGATATACCTTTAATTGATTTCTGGAAGAATAATCTAAAAGTTATACAAAATTTATCGGTTGAGGATCAGGAAAAATTAGCCAATTTAGATGTAACGGATATTGTTAGTTTAAATGAATCTCAAGAATCTAACGCTTTACAACAACTATCCTCGTTTGAAGTTTATCAGGAATTAAAAGAAAAATCTCATTTTGTTTCCCTGAAAGATCAACTCAAATTTTTAATTAAACCGGAATTACGCTCTGAGTATGAATCTTATATTACCCACAAAGCGATCGCTCTGGATTTTAAAGGATTAGCCTTAACCAACTGGAAAGAAGTTCCTGATTTAACGGTTGCTAATCTCTATTATTTTTTCAAAGAGAAAAAGTTTCTGGATCTCGAAAACCGTCTAAAGTTCCCGATTTAACGGTTGCTAATCTTTATTATTATTTCAAAGCACAAGAATAAAAATAAGCCCTGAACTCCAGTTCGGGCTTAGGGAAAACACCATTGAAATTGATGAAATTTACAGGGAAACCACTTCAACTTCCACATCCGCCGTCACGTCAGAATGTAACTTAATATGGGCTTTATAGGTTCCTAATTTACTGATACTAGGGAGAGTAATTTCCCGACGATCAACTTCTTGACCCGTTGCTTGTTGAATCAATTCCGCTAATTCTTTTTCGGTAACGGTTTCCAAAAATTGCGTTTTCTTCCCCAACTTGTTTGGCAATTTTGAACAGGCCCACCGCTTCCATGGCTTTTTTCTGAGCTTCGGCCTGTTGTTTTAGTTCCAGTTGCCGTTGACGTTCTTCTTCCCGACGCCGTTCTACCTGTCTGAGAATCCCAGGGGTGGCCCGAACTGCTATACTCTGGGGGAGCAAATAGTTACGAGCATAACCTGGGGCGACTTCTACGAGATCGCCATTTTTTCCCAGTTTAATCACATCTTTGGTCAGAACAACTTGAGTACGCTTTGCCATGATCAGTTCCTATATTTTTTTTAACCCAAACACTCTATATTAACAACATTAGGGTGCGATCGCAAGTCCATGATCAACTTACCTCTATTTAGGATATTCGTAATCGCGTAGTACAATACAGACTAAGTTGGGTCATGATTCACCCCGGAGGCTGCGATGCAGAGTATTCAGTTCAAAGGACACATTGGTGAGGATGGAATATTACGAGTACAAATGCCAGCAGAATTTAAAGATAGAGACTTAGAAGCTATTGTGATCTTTCAAGCTAAGAGTGAAACCCCGAAACATGGAAATTGGCAACCAGGTTTTTTTGAGGAAGTAATTGGTGGCTGGATGGGTGAACAATTAGTCCGAGAAGATCAAGGACAATATGAAATGAGGGAGAATTTGTTTTGAGTTACTTACTGGATACTAATGTTTGTATTAAACTCCTGAATAATAGTCATCCAGCCGTAACTCGCCGATTAGCTTTGCAACAGCCAGGGGATATTTATTTGTGTACTGTTGTACAGTTTGAACTTTATTATGGTGCATATCGAAGTAGCCAAATAGAGAGCAATTTAGCAATATTAAAACGTTTTTTTCAACAATTTGCCATTTTACCTTTGAGTGAAAAATCCGCCGCAATCGCTGGACAAATTCGCGCCCAATTGTCAGCTTTAGGAACACCGATTGGCCCCTATGATCTGCAAATTGCGGCGATCGCTTTAGCTAACAATTTAGTTCTAGCCACTCACAATACCACAGAATTTAGTCGAGTTCCCAACTTACAAATCGAAGATTGGGAACTTTGATTTAGCCTTAAAATTTATCCTTCATACCGCGTAAACGAGCAAAGGTTTGGATCGGATCATGGCTATTTGTCGCCGTTTGTAGACTGGGAATATCCCAACGCAAAAAAGGATTAGTGCGTTTTTCTAAACCAATATTTGAAGGAATGGTGACTTGATTTTGACTGCGGGCTACGGTAACTTCTTGAAAACGATTTTGTAGGTCTTGATTATCAGCATCAACCGTCAAGGCAAATTTTAAGTTATTAAGAGTATATTCATGGGCGCACCAAACCCTAGTAGTTTCGGGGAGGTTACGAAATTGATTTAAAGATGTCAACATTTGTTGAGGAGTACCTTCAAATAAACGACCACAGCCCCCCGCAAATAGGGTATCTCCGCAGAATAAATCCCCTGGTTGATCGGGATATTGGGGCGGGAAATAATAGGCAATATGGGCTTTTGTATGACCGGGAACAAATAAAACCTGCCCGATTTGATCGCCAAATTGAACTTGATCACCCGGTTTTAAAAATACCATTTGACCGGGGATTCTACCTCGATCTTCCTCTCCGCCATAAACGGTAAGATGGGGATATTCTTTAATCAGTTGAGTATTTCCCCCAATATGATCGCTGTGATGGTGAGTGTTAAAAATTGCAACTAATTCGGCGTCTAATGTCTGTAAATGCTGTAAAACAGGATAGGCCTCTGCTGGGTCAACAACGGCGGCAATTTTTCGATCGGGATCATGCAGTAAAAAGATATAGTTATCAGAGAGGACTGGAATTAGTTGAATTTGCATTAAAAGCGATCTCCTGGGATTAGTTGATCAGGGTTTATAATAGTTGAGACTTTGGTGGGTACAATTTGCTAGTTTAGCAAATTTTATCGCAAAATTAGTCAATAATTAAATTAGAGAGGTTAGGATTAAAATGCTGTGGACACTTCCCACTCGCTCTAAAATCTCAATTAGTCAAGTGACGGATCGGATTGTCAATTCTGGTCAACTGAGTCATGCTGATTATTTGAGATTAATGTCTGCTATTTTATCTGATAAAGATATTACCGAATCTGAACGTAACCAGGTTAATCGAGTATTTGATTATGTTCAGACGGGTCGTGTTAAATTTAATGATATGTGAACAGTAAAAATTAATTAGGTAAAACCCGATATGAATTTTCCCGAAGTCAATAATTTAATTCCGGTTTCCAACCGGGCTATTACAGGTTCCTACCCAAGCCAGTATTTCCACGGAAATTGGCGAATTTGCAGTTAGATTATCCTTGATTATTCCCACTTATAAAGAAAGTGAAAATGTTAGACCAATTGTCCAAAAACTAACTCAGTTATTAGACGGATCAATTCCCAATGAATATGAGTTAATTATTGTTGATGATGACAGCCCGGATTTAACTTGGAAAGTCGCGGCAGAATTAATCCCAGAATTTCCCCAATTACGGGTGATGCGACGTCAGGAAGAACGGGGATTATCAACGGCGGTGATTAGGGGTTGGCAAGTGGCTAGAGGGGAAATTTTAGGGGTAATTGATGCGGATTTACAACATCCTCCAGAGAGTTTATTGCAACTTTTAGGAGAAATAGAACGGGGTGCGGATTTAGCTGTTGGTAGTCGCCATGTTGAGGGGGGAGGCGTTAGTGATTGGAGTGTGATTCGGCGCTTTTTATCGAGGGGCGCACAGGTTTTAGGATTGATTATTTTACCCGGTGTTATTGGTAGAGTGTCTGATCCGATGAGTGGCTATTTTATGGTGAGAAGGGAAGCAATTGCTGGAAGAACTCTTGATCCCATTGGCTATAAAATCTTAATTGAAGTGTTAGGTAGAGGTCAAATTCGTTGGGTAGGAGAAGTGGGTTATGTATTCCAAGAACGCTTAGAAGGAGAAAGCAAAGTTACTTGGAAACAATATATTGAATATTTACAACATTTAGTTAAATTGCGTTTAGCTAGATGGCCTGTAACCAGGTTTTTGCGGTTTGGAGTTGTGGGTTTTAGTGGGGTTTTTGTCGATATGGGAGTGTTTTATCTCCTCTATACTGTTCTTGGTTTAGGTTTAACCCGCAGTTTCCATATTCTCCGCAGAAGTAGCAATTTTTAATAATTTTCTCTGGAATGATATTTGGACATTTGGAGATATTTCTAGCCATCAAAAAGGCATGAGAAAACGATTTAAACGATTTTTGAAGTTTAACTTAATCTGTTTATCGGGGTTGATTTTAAATGTGTTACTGGTGAATCTCCTATTTAATGTGTTTGGAATGAATGCCTATTTAGCAAAGGTAATTGCGATCGCTATTGTCACTTTTTGGAATTTCTGGCTGAATTTAAAATTGAGTTGGCGAGTAACGGAAGTTAAGTAATTATGGGTTTTGGGATTATTTGGGGGAAGAAAAAGGATTATTTTTTAACCCCTATTTAATTATCCAATTCCCAGCCAGATCAAATAATCCTCCCAAGAAACAGGCGATCGCGACTACCACAAATAAACGCAACCAATAAAAGGAAATAAAACCCATTCCTAGCCATAAACCTGTTTCTAAGTTCATGTGAATTAGATAAATACCATAGGATGTGTCGCCAACCGGATTTAGCCAAGGTTTCAGACTAGGTAAATAATTGATAATTTGAAATAGGGCAAAAAATTCTCCAATTCCTAGCAACAAATCAGCCGGAATTCTCCAAGCCATTAATCCTGATTCCGATCCCCAATCACAGGATTAAAAAACCCAGCCATCGCCGTTTAAATAGTAAATTTTGACTCCAGTTTAATAATTTATCTGATCCAGAATTTTGTTCTAATAATGCGATCGCCAAAACAATACCTAAGACAAATTCAAATAACCGAGAGGGAAAAACAAAATAAAGTTGAACAATTAACCCGACATACCACCAAGCCCCATTTAAGAAGGTATAAAAGGGCATAATAAAATTTCTAAAAGTGGTTAAACTGGATAAAATAGTCGCCGCAATTGTTAACCCGCATTGACTCGAAATTTCTTCACCAAAAGGAACCCATTCGGGGTTAATTAAGTATATTATACTTTTAGGCTAGGTAACAATTCACTCAGGCGAGTATAGGGTTTGGGGAGAGAAGTTGTTGTCATAAAAATATCTAACAGAAGTTAATAGACTGATTTTACACGATTAATAATTAATCCCAAAATTAAGATCGTTGATAAACATTAACAGTAAATTCATCTAAATCCATTGTACCTTGCAGCAACTGATTTTTTTGAAGTTGATATTCCGGTTTTAAAATATTTTGAATTGCCTCTCTTTCTGCCTCTGTTGTGGGTTCAGACCAAACAGGTTCAGCCGATTCTAACAATATAATTCTACCATAGGTTGAAGGTTTAGGAGTTAAAGATTTTTGTAAAGCCGGAGCCAGTTTATTAGATTCCTGCGCTAGTAAAAATACAGGATATTCAGGGGAAATATAATAGGCTAAACGGTTAACATGACCCCAGGCTTTAGAATTCATCACAATTAATGTGGGAGTGGTCGGTTGAGTGGAAATAATATCAGAAAGTTGATGAAACATCTGTCGATTTCTGATGCTAAAATCGGCGATACTAATGGTTAGGTATAATCCTAATAATGCTGTTGCTGCCAAATTACGCCAGCGTCCGGCGGATTTTTCTATCCAGATTGTAATTAAGAGTAAACACCCGGGAAGAATAAAAATCAAGCTGCGTCCGGCTCCAAATCCTACGGTAAATTTACCACTTTTCATGTCAATTAATAGAGCAAGTAACAGGGGGAAAAAGGCAAAAATTAAAGTTGTTATTAAGGCTTTTTTATCTTCTATTTTTCTAGCATAAATTGTAACAAAAATTAATCCAACTAGAACAATACATCCAGTAACTGTTATAATATTATCAGATAAACTCGTTGACCAATCTCCGATTAACAGTTGATTTCCCAAGGTATTAACAACATCTTTTAAATGTTGCAATAGGGTAGCTAAAAATCCAGTGGGACTGTTAAATCTTCCGAGATCGGCGTTTCGCAATTGTTGACGAGTTCCCCATAAAACCCAAGGAATTGTGATTAAAACACCAGTTCCTAAACGGATAGCGTGTTGCCACCATTTTCGTCTATCAAGATACAAAACAACCACAGCTAATGTAACTACCCAATAGGCGAATAAATAAAAGGTTAAACATCCTGCTGTTACGGAAATTATTAATAATAAATTCCATAATATTTTTTGAGGTAGAGTTGGATTTTTGTCGGTCTGATCAATTATTTTTAGTAATGACCAAGCACTTAAACTTGTCCAGAGCAATAGCGACGCATACATTCTTAAATTCAAAGAATGAAATAGATAAAAGGGATTTGTTGCCACTAATGCTGTTAATAAAAGTCCGCCTCGATGTCCTAAGTAAAAACGACCTAAGCCATAACTACAAACCATCGCAGCTAAACTAATAATAACATTCAAACTACGGGTAGCAATTTCACTATTTCCCAACAGTCTTAACCAAAAATGTTGCGTTATAAAAAATAGAGGCGGATGGGGTTCTCCTCCAACAATTCCTCGCAGCAGACTTACTAGGGTTTTCAGAAGATCACTGAGATTAGACTCTGTGGGCAAATTGAGAAGTGGAGTATAATGGGCTAAAACTACCGGAATATCTTGGGGAGTAACATAGGCAATTTTTTGTCCGGTCGATAATAGGAGGGATAATACCTCGTCATACCAAAATTCACGGGTTCCTAAATTAAGAATTCGTAAGAAAATACCTAAAAAAATTGCACTCAGGAGGAGAAATTCTAATGATGAAAATTTAGGCAAACTAAAACTTGATAACTTTTGAGTCATAAATTCTAAAACCGAAAATAAAGAGTCATTATTGTATTAAGAGTTTTGAGCAGCTATGAACCAGTTATATAATATGAAACTAATTTCCACAACAAGTTGGTATTTGCCTGATTCCTCTGGAGGAGTTGAAGTTTACCTTGATGGCTTAATTCAAGGGCTACGACCCCATGGCATTGAAACTCAGGTGGCTGTGTCCGATTTTTCGGAGACCCAGGAAAGAAACTATCAGTATCAAGGAGTTAATGTTTATCGCTATCCCGTAGCTCCTTGTCCTAACCTCTCTCAAGAAAAACAACAACTTCCACCCTTGGGTTTTTCTCAGTTCGCTGATTGGTTATCTAGCCAAAGCGTGGATATTTATCATCAACATTCCTGGCGATATGGCTGTGGTTTGCATCATCTTCGTCTGGCTCGTCAATTGGGACTACCTACCATCGTCACCATTCATATGCCAGAAGCCGTGTGTCTCAGAGGAAACCATGATGCACCAAGAACAACATCCTTGTGATGGTTATATTGATCCCGTGCGTTGTGGACGCTGTTACGGTGTTCCCAAACGAGTCCCGGCTCCCATCATCCGAGGAATGAGTCAACTCCCAGCCTCAATAGGTCTGCCCGTTGCCGCCAAACTCACTTCCGCCCCCGATGTCAGAATCCGACAGTTAGGCAGAACAATAGCCATTCCTCTGAGCGTTAAAATTCATCGGCAGTCTCTCTTAGAAATGGCTAATTTAGCAGATCGAATCGTGGCGGTCTGTCAATGGCTTTATGATGCCTTTTTGCTCAATGGTGTTCCTCCCGAAAAATTAGTATTATGTCGTCAGGGTGTGAGCTATTCTAGTGCAGAAAAAAAACAATTTCAGCAGCAATCTCCGCTCAAAATTGGATTTTTAGGACGATGGCAAGAAACGAAAGGTATCCAAATTCTAGTAGAAGCCATCCACCGCTTAGATCCAGATATTCCCGTTGAACTGACCATTCATGGAATGTTGCATGGAGAGGCTGGTAAAATCAATCGGGAACGAGTCTTAGCTATAGCTGAACAAGATTCTCGAATTCGAGTGGCTCAAAAGCTCTCCAGGGAAGAAGTTCCTCAACATTTAGCTGGGTTTGATATACTAGCTGTACCTTCCCAATGGTTGGAAACAGGCCCACTGGTGGTTCTGGAAGCCTATGCGGTAGGTACACCCGTTATCGGTTCCCATTTGGGGGGCATTGCAGAATTGGTTCGTCACGGTGTTGATGGATGGCTTGTCTCTACACCCACGGAAGTCTCGGCTTGGACAGAAGCCATTGCCTATTTAGCGACTCATCGCGATTTAATTCGTCAATTCCATCAGAATATCTTACCAGTGAGAACTATGCAAAATGTTGCCGATGAAATGGCTGGTTTGTATCAAGAGATTCTGAATCAGCGAAGTATTGATCCCCTACCTCGAAGCTAAAATGCCAAGAATTTCTATCGTATCGCCAACCCTATCCAAAGGTGGTCTTGATCGCGCCTATGTCATTGCCCAAGCTTTACAAACATTAAATTATGATGTAGAAATCCTCGGATTTTTATTTCCAGGTGATCAAATTTATCCCGCCCCTCCTCCCAAATTGCAGGTTGAGTCAGTGCCAGGAGGAATTTATCCTCAATTATTTGGCAATGTCAAACAGCTTTTAGACAAAATTAATGGGGATATTATCTATGCGGTTAAACCTAAACCTACCAGTTTTGGCATAGCCCTGTTGAAAAGGTTTTTCCACCAAAAACCCGTGATCCTGGATATTGATGACTGGGAACTTAGTTGGCATGGGGGTGACCAGTGGCAGTATCGTCCCTCCCTTAAACAGTTTTACCGAGATTTATTCAAACCCAACGGTCAGTTAAGATATTCCGATCACCCCCAGTATCTTAAATGGATGGAGCGTTTGGTGCCCCAGGCAAATGCTGTGACGGTTGACACTCAGTTTTTGCAACAAAGATTCGGTGGGGTTTATCTTCCCAATGGCAAAGATACCGAACTGTTTGACCCTCAACGGTATGATCCGCAAACCAGTCGGGAACGTTATGGCTTAGATGGATATCGGATTTTAATGTTTCCCGGTGCGCCCCGACCCCATAAAGGCGTGGAAGATGTACTCGTCGCCCTTGAACAGTTGAATATCCCTGATTTACGGCTTGTTCTAGTGGGAGATAGTCCCTATGATGATTATGACCAACAACTGATGCAAAAATGGGGTCGCTGGATTATTCAACTCCCACGCTCTCCTGTCGAAGCCATGCCAGAAATTGTGGCGGCAGCCCATCTGGTGATAGTTCCTCAACGAAATACACTGACAGCGCAAGCTCAATTTCCCCTGAAGCTAACCGATGGTATGGCAATGGCTAAACCTATTTTATCTACTCGGGTCGGAGATATTCCAGAAATTTTGGGTGAAGCGGGTTATTTAGTCGATCCGGGTTCTCCCGAACAAATTGCCCGAATTTTACCTGTTATATTTGATGATATAGAAAGGGCTAATCAGAAAGGTCAGGAGGCTAGAAAGCGATGTATTGAATACTATAGTGTCAAGACCATGGCAGCGATTCTGGCTGAGGTAATGGAGCCTTTACTATTATCCTAAACAGTAAGGTGAACCAAAGGACTTCGAGGGATTGCCTCTGATCCCGCTCACAATATTATCCCGATATTCATTATACCAGTTCCAAAATGTCTGCAACTCGATTTCTCTTTCAGTATGCCAAACGGTATCCTGTCAAAATGATTCTGACCGTTGTTTTAGGATTTTCCGGCGCGATCTTTAGTGGGGTGGGTACAACTTTAATTGTACCCGTTATTTTGAATTTATTGGGACAATCCATTGAACTCCAAGGCGCACCTCCAATTATTCAAAAACTGCTTTCTCCCTTTGGCAATATTCCTGAATCTTACCGATTAGGATTGATGGCAGGTGCTATTATTTTCACCCTGGTTTTAAAAAATCTTACCACCTATCTTAATACTCTGATTGCGGCATCTTTGAGCCGAAGATTAACCTGTGATATTCGAGAAGCCGGGATTCAGTTATTATTAGACGTTGATATAGATTTTTACTCTAAAACGAAAGTTGGAGATTTAATTAACCGTTTAGGAGAAGAAACACGCCGAACTTCAAGCGCGATTAGTTTGTATATAGGACTGTTTACAACGGGAATCACGGTTTTTACATTCTTAACCTTATTATTGTCTATTTCTTGGCAACTTACTTTAGCAACCACTTTAGTTTTGGCTGTGGTGATTGGGATCAATCAGTCCATTATTAGTCGCTCTAAAAAATATGGTTCGGTATTATCAAAAGCTTCGAGAAATTATTCTGTTCAATTAATGGAAATTTTGAATGGAGTCCGCCAGGTCAAAGCCAATGGCAATGAACAAGCGGAATATGAAAATCTTAGGCTATTAAGTCAGAAAAGAGAAAAAGCGGAATTTCAATCCCTGGTTAATTCATCAGCGATCGCCCCGATCAATGAAGTAGTTAATATGATAGTAATTTTATTGCTAGTAGTTTTGGGGCGAACCTTTTTAGCCTCTGAACAAATTCAATCTTTAACAACTATTTTGCTAACATATCTATTTTTATTATTCCGCACCTTGCCCTTAATTTCTACCTTAAATAACTTGAGGAGTAATTTGGCTCAAAATATGCCATCGGTATTAGTAATCCAGGAATTCTTGCGCCGAGACAATAAACCTTTCATGAATAATGGTTCTCTCCCCTATCCGGGGTTACAACGAGAAATTCATTTTGATCATCTTTCTTTTGGTTATCCGGGTAATGATAAATTAGTTTTGAAAGATATTGATCTGCACCTTCCTCGCGGAACAACTTTAGCCTTAGTTGGGGGTTCAGGAGCCGGAAAATCAACCTTAGCTGATTTATTAACCAGATTTTTTGATCCCGTGGCTGGAGCCATTAAAATTGATGATCACGATTTACGCGACTTTGATTTTAAAAGTCTCCGACGAGCAATGGGAATTGTCAGTCAAGACACCTTTTTATTTAATACCTCGGTTCAAAATAATATCGCTTATGCCAAACCTGATGCAACACAGGAAGAAATTTTTAATGCCGCTAAACGTGCCAATGCTTATGAATTTATTATTACATTACCTCAAGGCTTTGATACTCAAATTGGTGATCGCGGTGTTTTATTATCAGGAGGTCAGCGTCAGCGACTTTCGATTGCCAGAGCATTATTACAAAACCCAGAAATTTTAATTTTAGATGAGGCTACCAGTGCCTTGGACACCGTATCAGAACGGTTAGTTTCAAGAAGCTATTGATCAACTCAGTCGCAACCGCACCACTTTAGTCATTGCTCACCGCCTTTCTACGATTCAAAAAGCACATCAAATTGCTGTGTTAGACCAAGGACAAGTGGTAGAAGTGGGAACCCACAATGAATTATTAGCAAAAGGCGGTCAGTATGCAAAACTTTATTCCTTGCAGTTTGCTGATGAAGTGAGTCGCGATGCAGCTTTAATTAAAAGTTCCTATGAAGTCCGATCTCGTCTCAATCCGATGATTGGATGTTTACGATTATTACTTGATGAAATGGTTGATACTCCAGAGGAAAAAGAGGAACTAATTATGGAGTCTTATAAATCAGCAACGAGTATCCTAGAAAATTTGGAATTTATTGAAAAATGCGTTAAGCTAAGACTGAAAAACTATTAAGTCATAAATTCAATTGGAGAATCGAAAAATGGCTCGAAAAATCATTGGGATGATCACTTCCTATCCCGGCGTTGAACAGTGCGATTGGAGTTGGCATCAAAGCCCTAATAGTTTTGGAGTTTGGAATAATATTCAAGTCATGGCTAAACACCCTGATCCTGACTTTCTCCTTCTCTATAACTTTGCTCAACTTCCTCCTCGGAAACATAATAAATTGATATTTAAAAATATTAACTACCCCGAAAAATTAGAGGAATACCAACGAAATTTAGAGCAAAAATTTAGAGGAGTTCCCAAGGAACGTCGCATTTTCCTCTGGCGTGAACCTCCCTTAGAGTATCTCAATAATTATAATCGTACTTGTTATCAATGGGCGCAAGAATATTGTGGATATGTTTCGGCAGCCGATGACGCGGCTCCGATTTCTGAATATATGCCCGCAATTTGGTATCATCTAAATACATTTCGTGATTTTAATGAGTTACCCCCCCCTGAAAAAATCAAACTTTGTAGTTGGATTACATCTGGGATATCTCGTTCAGAAAATCATCTCAAACGATTAGAATTTTTGCGTTTAATTCAATCGAGTGGGTCAGAGATTGATTACTATGGCCGTAATATGCCAGATTGGTCTAGGTCATCCGGTTATGTAGCTAATAAATGGTATGGTATGGCACCCTATTATTATAATTTAACAATTGAAAACTTCGCTGATAATGATTGGTATTTAAGCGAAAAAATGTGGGATGCTTTATTAGCTTGGTGTCTTCCCATTTACTACGGTGGAACGGCGGCAGATAAAGTTTTACCTCCTGGAAGTTTCCTAAGAATACCCAGTTTAGATGAAAAAGGGATTGCTTATATTAAGGAAATTATTGCTACACCAGATGCTTGGCATCAAGCTAAAAACGCGATCGCAGAAGCCCGACAGCTTGTTTTACATAAACTGAATTTGGTGAATTGGTTATCTGAATATGTGGAAAAGTGCAGCTAACTGAGTAAAAAATCTTCTCCACGCATTGCTTAATTTTAAAATCAGGGTTTACTTTTCAAATTACTGATATGAAATCACTAAAAAAAATCAGCGATCACGAGACAGTCCAAATATTGCTAGAATAGCCCGGGAAGTTGGATTACGCAGCCCCATAAATTTACCTCAGAAACAGTTATCTTTGATTTTAATAGGTTCTTCAGGTATTGACCAACTTCCCGCAAAAAGGTTCAATCTCAATCTTTAGATTGCTGACTAAACCCTTAGCCAATGGTTAAAATATAGGCTTCATGCAGTTGGAGATTAGGAATAGTTAACCGTACTAACTGTTGATTATTTACGGTAATATTCTCCTGTCGAACTGTGACTAATTCCTTGATCACTTGTTCTCCAGAATCGGGAATTTTTTGGACTTTGATAGTTGAATTTCCACTGGAATTCGGTAAATTTTTCAGAATTAATGTGACTCCGGCCGTCGGTGCAGAAAATGCTTGTTCAAAATAACCGAATAAAATTTGAGCCTTTCCTTCCCGATTGGAACGACTGGCTAAAGCAACAATTTTAGGGTTAGTAGACTGACTCGCAACCCGGGAATTAAACCCATCGGTATAGGTTTTATAAACCCACCAGACGGCTCTGGGTAAGGACTGATCGGGGGTAACTAAACCATCTAAACTATTATTAAAGCAATTATTAGTGCCACTGGCTTTATCAATTGGCTCCCAACAGGCTTTAGCCGCACCATCGGGCCGTCCTAATTCGGTGTAATACAAAAAGCCTAAATTTTCCGCCGGGCGATATTGAGCCGTAGGGCCGATAATTTCATTGACATAAATTTTCTGAATTTTTAAACTTTGGTAGTTGGGATTTTGTTGGAAACTTCGACGGGCATTATTTATGCGAGCCGTAATCGAGGTAATATCTTGATCATTGAGTTCATGCCAAGATAAAAAATTAACTTCTAAATTATTGGCTTTACAATAATTTAAAAATGCGGTTAAAAAGTTTTGGTCATATTTGGCAATACTCGGGCCACCAATGATCACATTTGGGCCTAATTCCTGACGTAATACTTGATAGGCGCGTTTATAGGTTTCAAAAAACTGTTCTCGGGTTCCCTTCCAAAAGGGATCTCTTAGGTCAGGTTCGTTCCAAACATCCCATAATATGACTTTATCTTTGTGTTGTCGGGCAAGTTGTCGGACGTGTTCTTCCCATTTAGCATAATTATCATAGGGCCATCCCCTGGGGGAACCATAGCCCCAAGTATCACTTAAAATTAATTGAAATTGGGCACCGAGTCCGATAACTCGCGGATACAATTCCAGTTGGGAGGTACGCCACAGTTTGGGTTTCTAGGGGCTTAATGATCGTGTCGGGCGGTTGGGTGGCATTTTTACCATATAAAAATCCACTGACCGAACTTATTCCAGTTCTTTGAGCGGCAAAATCAATCGTAATATCGTTTTGTTGTTGTCCCAAAACCTGAAATTGTCCCAGCCCTAAAATACTTAATAAGGTGAGCAAACCGACGAAAACGGGGATAAGTTTTTTCAGTTTGAATTGAGATTCTTGGAATTTTAGATGCGCCGAATTGAACAGATTTAATGTCATAATATTATAATAAACTTGTTAACGATAATGTACGGGCGGGTTCACCCAGATTCAGGTAGGGGCGGGTTCACCCAGATTTAAGTAATTAGCAAATATCTAACAGAACCCGCCCCTACAAATGATTATGCTGATTCGGGTTTGGGTAAGGAAGATGGATGTAATAATAATTCCGCCGTAGAGCGTTTTTCCACCATTTCTCGCGTCACCCGACAGCGTTTGACATCCTTACGCGAGGGAATTTCATACATGACATCTAACATTAATTCCTCCACAATTCCCCGTAACGCTCGGGCTCCGGTTTTGCGACGATAGGCTTCTTGAGCGATCGCTTGAATCGCATCTTCATCAAATTCTAACTGCACATTATCCATCCGCAATAGTTTTTGATATTGTTTCACCAAAGCATTGCGAGGTTCGGTTAAAATGGCGACTAAGGTAGCTTCATCTAGGGGTTCTAAGACCGCTATCATCGGAATCCGACCAATCAATTCAGGAATTAGACCAAATTTGACCAAATCATCGGGTTCCATGTGTTTGAGGGTATCAACGGTGCGTTGATCTTTCGGTTGACCGTCTCCTTGTTGGACAAATCCCATGGACTTTTTGCCCGTCCTCTGCTCCACCAATTTATCTAGGCCGACAAAGGCCCCACCACAGACAAATAGAATATTACTGGTATCAATTTGAATACAATCCTGATAGGGATGCTTGCGTCCGCCCTGGGGTGGGACATTAGCAACGGTTCCCTCTAACATTTTTAATAAAGCCTGTTGTACCCCTTCCCCCGATACATCCCGGGTGATGGAGGGATTTTCACTTTTGCGGGCAATTTTATCAATTTCATCAATATAAACAATCCCCCGTTGGGCTTCTTCCACATCAAAATCGGCAACCTGCAACAACCGCAGTAGAATATTTTCCACATCTTCCCCCACATAGCCCGCTTCCGTCAGGGTCGTGGCATCAGCAACGGCAAAGGGAACCTCTAACATTTTAGCCAGGGTTTCCGCCAAAAGGGTTTTCCCGCATCCAGTCGGGCCAATTAACAGAATATTAGATTTTTGTAACTCAACATTACTATCTTCGGCGGGTCTTCCTGTGGTTTTTGTTTGGAGAAACCCTAAGCGTTTGTAATGGTTATAAACTGCGACCGAGAGCACCTTTTTCGCCTCATCTTGGCCAATAACGTGCAAGTCCAGATAGGATTTAATTTCTCTAGGTTTAGGAATTTGATTCAAACCCACTCGTCCAGTCCGTTGTCGCCGTTGGGGGGGTTGGGGAATTTGGGGACGAGGGGAAGTGGGGGGAGTTGTCACCGAACTACTATCGAATAACTCCTCATCTAAAATTTCATTACACAGTTCCACACATTCATCACAGATATAGACACCTGGGCCTGCAATCAATTTGCGAACTTGCTCCTGGGACTTACCACAGAAAGAACATTTTAGATGGGAGTCGTACTTGGACATATTTACCTCATCTTAAGTTACGGGAACGGACTCTCCGGGAATCGGAAGATTTTGGGTGCGGTCGATCACCTTATCTATTAGACCATATTCTTTGGCATCTTCCGCAGACATATAGAAGTCCCGTTCCGTATCTTCTTCTATCCGTTCAATCGGCTGACCTGTGTGTTCCGCCAATAACTCATTCAGTACCCGTTTATGGTAGAGGATTTCTTTGGCTTGGATTTCAATATCAACGGCCTGTCCCTGGGCTCCGCCGAGGGGTTGGTGAATCATAATTCGGGAAACTGGGCAAAGACATTCGTTTTCCTGGGGTGCCAGCGGCCAATAAAAAGGCCCCCATACTGGCGGCGAGTCCATAACAGATGGTGACCACATCGGGGCGAATTTGCTGCATGGTGTCCAGAATCGCCATACCTGCGGTCACAGAACCCCCCGGAGAGTTAATGTAGATTTGGATATCTTTTTCTGGGTCTTCGGCTTCTAGGAACAACAGTTGGGCGCTTAGGGCATTGGCCACATCATCATCAATCGGAGTTCCCAGAAAAATAATCCGTTCCCTCAACAGACGGGAGTAGAGGTCAAAGGCCCGTTCCCCCATCCCCGACTGCTCAATCACAATCGGCACAATATTACTCGGAGACCAGGTTTCAATCCGGCTATCGCTTGTGACCTCAAAATGGGAATAGTTATCAATTCGGTACCCGGAAGACTGGGAAAATATCATAAACACCTCATCAAAGAACAGTGGAATCAGAACCGGGGAGGAAACTTGATGATGGGAGGTTTAAGACCCCAAAATCCTAACCCAGATCTGCCATTATAAAATAATTTGAGATCAACTGCCAATTGATGTGATCAAAAATACATTAGTCCCCATTCGTAATTCGTAATTCGTAATTCCCCTAGAGCTAACTTCAAAAATTCTTCAAATTTGTTTGCTAGTTTGTGGGAATCCCAGGCAGAAGCCCGGGGCTTTGTTCCAAAATTTTGAGCCAACTCAAACAAAGTTAAGCTATGATTTTCGAGAATTTGAACCCTTGGCAATTTCTGAACAATTTGTATCAACGGATGCAAATTATTAAGGATCGATCCCTTTCTAATGATCCCCCCTTGACCCTATGGGTAGCTCAGGAGGGAATCACGCCGATTCGAGAGGTACAGATGCAAGAAACCTCGAATCATATTGTTTTGAAAGTCTCCATTCCCAGCCTAAAACCGGAAAATCTGGAGATTCGGGTCACCTCGGAAACCGTATTCTTATCTGGGGAAAAAATTGAACAGGTACAGGTACAGGGGTACTGTGATTTTACCTATTCCTCCCAACAGTTTCAATGTTTAATTCCCCTACCCCATTGTGTCCATCCTGAAACCGTAACGGCGGAACTAGAGCAGAATCTATTACTGCTGAAACTGCCTAAAGAAAGAACTGTTTCCCCCCGATTTCAGGGAATTGTTGTCAGGTGTTCGTCGGATTTTCAGCCTCTATCCGAAGCCTGGGAAGTTAACTCTAAAAATTCGTGAATTTTTGTAGTTAAACAGTTATAAGTGAATGATCAGTGGGGTAACATATTTATATACACCTCTAATGCTGCCTGTTATTACTGCCATTGGTCAAAAGTTATCTTTGCGCTGAATTTAATGTCTTGAAACCACAAAAGCCGCCACGACCATGGATAATCAAAAGGACTTGAAACCCGGTGAGCCTAAACTTTGGGAGTTGCGTTTGTATGTTGCCGGACAAACCCCTAAAGCCATCAGAGCATTTATTAACTTGAAAAAGGTTTGTGAACAGTATCTCGAGGGTCGATATCAAATTGAAGTCATAGATTTGTTAAATGACCCCCGGCTCGCCGAGCAAGATCACATTTTTGCCCTTCCCGCCTTAGTTCGTAAAATTCCCCGGCCCTTAAAACAAATTATTGGGGACTTGTCCAATCCTAAGAAAATTCTGGTGGGGCTAGAATTGTGGGAAGGAGAGGGTTGGAGAAATCCTTGATTTCAAACAAGAGGAGAAGTTGTTTTATGAAATCCTATTTCCTAGCCCCCGAACAGGACTGGCAATCCCCGGCGAAGAAGGGTTATTATTGTTTCCGTCTGTACGTTGCTGGAACCAATCTTAAATCAATTCTAGCGTTGAAAACCATCAAGTACATTTGTGAAATATACCTAAAAGGCAATTACGATTTAGAAGTAATTGACGTATATCAACAACCCGAACTCACGGAGGGACAGAAAATTATCGCTGTCCCCACCTTGATTCGGATTCTCCCCTTGCCTTTACAAAGAATTATCGGGGACTTATCTCAAACCGATAAGATTCTGATGGCTTTGAATTTATCTTTTTGAAAAAATGTTATTTTGTCAACAAACGGTTAACCATGGTTAACTTAGATCACTCAGAAGAAGAATTAGAACAGGAAGTTGAAGATCTTCGTTACCAATTGGAAATTGCCAAGGAAACATTACGGGCGATTGGCAATGGGGAAGTTGATGCCTTAGTAATTTCTGGGTCAGAAGGAGAACAGATTTATACCCTGCAAGGGGCTGATTCTTCCTATCGAATGCTGGTGGAAGAAATGAAAGAGGGTGCCGCTACCATTACCACCGATAGTGCATTATTACTCTATTGTAATAAACGATTAGCGTCTCTAGTTAAAACCCCGTTAAAAAATTTAATTGGGACGGATTTTAAAGAATTTATTTCCCCCTCGGATTTAACCCTATTTCAAGCCCTTTGTCAAAAGGCAAATTTAGGTTCGGGAAAGGCAGAATTAACCCTAATTGCTCGGGATGGGACGGAAATTCCGGTTTATCTTTCTATTAATATTTTAAATCAAAAAGGTGTGGAGGTTGGGTGTCTAATTATCACCGATTTATCAGAACAAAAACGAGATGAAGATATTGTTGCTCAAGAACGGTTAACTCGGTTACTCTTAGAACAGGCGGCTGAGTCTATTATTGTTTGTGACCATCAAGGAAAAATTATTCGCGCCAGTCAGGAAGCTCAGAGAATTTTAGGGGCAAATTTACTGCTTTCTGATTTCGATGACCTGATTAAACTTGAACTTTTACCGCCACAAAATGGTAGTTCCTCCTTGCGAAAAAAGGAGAAAAATTCCAATTCTATTTTTTCCGTTGCATCTGTAATTAATGGTCATCCCTATAAGGGACGGGAAGTTCTATTTGTTCGGAAAGATGGAGAAAAAATCAACTTTTTATTAAGTGCTAGTCCCTTATCTACTCCCCATAGTATTTTTAAAGGCTGTGTGGTGATTCTGACCAATATTACGGAGCGAAAATGGTCAGAGGAAGCCTTAAAAAAAATTAATGAAGAACTAGAAATTAAAGTTTCTGAACGGACGGCTGAGTTAGAATCCTTAAATAGTCGTTTAAAACAGGAATTAGCAGAAACAAGCCCGAACTCAACAGATTTTACGGGATCAAGCCCAACTTTTAGACTTAGCTAATGATGGCATTATTGCCGTTGATTTGAATGATTATATCAACTATTGGAATCAGGGGGCGGAAAAACTTTATGGCTATTCCAAATCAGAAGTATTAGGGAAAAATTTAGTTAAATTGCTCAAAATTAAATTTCCTCAATCCGTAGAAAAAATCAAACAGGAACTGCTAAGAAAAGGAAACTGGGAAGGAGAATTAATTCAAACCAATCGAGGGGGAAATACAGTCATTATTCATAGTAGTTGGTCACTCAAAAAAGATGGCAATGGAAATCCAATTGCGATTCTAAAAATTAATCGAGATATTACCAAAGCGAGACAAGCAGAACAAGCCATTATTGATTCGGGTTTACGGTTGGCTGGGATTTTAGATATGGCTCAGGATGCGATTATTTCGATTAATGAGCAGCAGGAAATTACTTTATTTAATCAGGGGGCGGAAAAAATATTTGGTTATACGGCGAATGAAATTTTACAACAGCCCTTTAGTTTATTAATTTCTGAATTTGTATTGCCAAATAATCATCAATATAACTCGAAATTACTACCGGATTCTTGTCTGATTAAACCCATCGGAGAATATCAAGAAATGATCGGTATCCGCAAAGATGGCACGGAATTTCCGGCGGAAGTTTCTATCTCTGAATTGTCCCTAGAAGCCGGAAAAATTTTAACGGTTTTTATGCGGGATATTAGCGATCGCAAACGGGTTGAAATTGCCATTCAAAAAGCCCAAGAAGACCTGGAAATTAAAGTTCAAGAACGGACAATGCAACTGGCAACTTCCAATGATGAATTAGTCCGAGAAATTGCCGAGCGTAAACTTTTAGAAAATCAACTCCATGAAATTAATGAAGAACTCGAACGCCGGGTAAAACAACGCACAAATGAATTAGCTAAAGCCATTGATGACCTGAAAGAAGAAGCCATTGAACGCCAAAGAACCACCCTAGCTCTACAGGAATCAGAAGCCCGATTTCGGGCGGCTATTGATGGTAGTTTAGATGCGTTTTTTCTCCTACAAAGCTATCGAGATGCCGGGGGAAAATTAACAAATTTTGTTTTAGTAGATATGAATTCCAAAGCCGAAGAACTACTTTCACAAAACAAAGATAATTTATTAGGAAAAGGACTAAGTGAGGTTTTTCTGAGAGAGGGAAATCTAACCTATTTTGAGCGATATTTGCGAGCCTTTAAAACCCGTAAAGGCTTTGAGGAAGAATTAGAAATTTCCCACCCCAATATTAAGGCAAAATGGGTACAAATGCAAGTGGTTCCTTTGTCCGATGGGATTGCTGTTACCTGTCGTGATATTACGGAACGCAAGAAAACCGAAGAAGCCGCCCAACAAGCCAATAAAAACCTCACACGCTGGGTGAATGATTTGGAACAACGCAATCGTGAAACCCTGCTATTAGGTCAAATGAGTGAATTTTTACAGGCTTGTAATTCCACCGAAGAAGCCTATCAAGTAATTAATGATTTACTTAAACCCTTCTTCCCTAATATTTCGGGGGGGTTATTTGTGGCGAGAAACTCTAAAAATCTAGTAGAAATGGTGGCGATTTGGGGAGATTTACGGGGAATCAGTGAGGCGATTTTTTCCCCTCAAGATTGTTGGGCATTACGGCGAGGGAGAGCCCATTTTGTTCCGGCTTCTACGAGCAATTTATTATGTAAACATATCCATCAAAAAAATCACCGTCAATATCAATTAAATTCCAATATTTCCGGTAAAATTATTCTCAACTCCCCGACAAAAAACGAACTTCCCAGTGCTTATCCCGTGATGGTTGAACATCTTTGTGTACCGATGATTGCCCAAGGAGATGCCCTAGGATTATTGTGTTTAGCCTCCGAAGAATCGGGACGAATTTCGGAAGACCAACAACGGTTAGCAACGGCCGTGGCGGAACATATTGCTTTAGCTTTAGCTAACTTGAAATTACGAGAAGCCCTAGAATATCAAAGTATCCGAGATGGTTTAACAGGGTTATATAATCGTCGCTATTTAGAAGAATCCTTAGAACGAGAAATTAGTCGCGCCCAACGTCAAAAGTTTAGCCTAGGAATTATTATGATTGATATTGATCATTTTAAACAATATAACGATACCTTTGGCCATGATGCCGGAGATGTTGTCTTGCAACAACTGGGAAATATATTACAAAAAAATGTCCGAGGGTCGGATATTGCTTGTCGTTATGGGGGTGAAGAATTTACCCTAATTCTACCAGAAATTTCTCTGGAACTTGTGAAGGAAAGGGCGGAACAAATTCGGGTTGAAGTACAACAATTAAAGCCCAAACACCGAGATCAAGATTTAGGTCAAATTACCCTTTCTTTAGGCATTTCCATGTTCCCCAGTCAAGGTTTAACCGGGGAGTCCATTGTGCGGGCGGCGGACACGGCTTTATACCAAGCTAAAGAAGAAGGAAGAAACCGAGTCTGTGTTTTTGGTACTAATTTTGATCATTCTGCTTAAGTCCGCTTCTTATGATTAATGTATAGATTTATTACAGTTTTGGGAATTATTTTAATCTTCAAAACTTCTTCAAATTTGTTTCTTATTCTCAGGTCATTATCTAGGTTTTACATCCAAGTGTTTTACATCTAAGTTTTACCGATAGACTCTGATCCCTGTCCCAGAAGCTCATCGAAAGTTGCTAGTTCATACGAGGTTTAATCAATTTATATGCCTACCTGTCCCTGCTGTGCATCGCCAATGCTCCAACACGTTCGTAAAGGTCATCTAGTTTGGAGATGTCGCCACTGTTGGCAAGAAATGCCCGACTTGAGTTCAACCCAATCCTTGACGCTTAACTATACCGTATCCTTAGAAAGAAGAATTAAGGAATTAGCCCTAGCCTAAAGGGAGTGATAGGATGATAGGCTAATTCTTGGCTGGATTTAACAGAATCAATACCCAAGGCGCGGGGGGTTTTCTGTTCGGTGGCTAGTCCGATATTTAGGGGGGGGATGGAACCATTTAATTTTATTCTTGTTCCTCAAGGTCAAGAATATCAGGCGGTTTTAAAAGGATTACAACTCGTACAATCATTAAATATTCAGGTTTTACCAATTCCAATCGGTTCTCAGTATTTGGCTGTTTATTTAAAAAAATGGCTCGATTCCGAGGCTATTAAAAATCAATCTTTACAGGTTTTAGTTCTGGGATTATGTGGGAGTTTATCCCCCCATCTGAGGGTTGGGGACGTTGTGGTTTATCAAAATTGTGTGCCTTTAATGTCCGAAGATTCTGGTCATCATCCCGGGGATATTACATTTCCCTGGGATTATGATTTGGCTTTATGCTTACACCGAAAATTAATTTCCTCCCATTTAGTTAGGGGGTTAACCACTGACCGAGTAGTTACCACCACCACCGAAAAACACAAATTCAGCCAAATTTATCCCGTGGAGGTGGTGGATATGGAAGGATTAATTCTATTAGAATTTTTAACAAAAGCGGGAATTAAAGCGGCAATGGTGAGGGTGGTGAGTGATGATTTCTCTCAAGATTTACCCGATTTAACCCCGGCAATTGATCAGAATGGAACATTAAAAACATTTCCCTTAATTAAAGTGTTATTACAACATCCAGTTAAGGGATTAAAACTGATTAGAAGTGGTTTAAAAAGTCTGGCAATTTTGCAACAACTGATCCCAAAATTACAACTCTTGAATTAAAACAAAAGGTTGCACAATTAGGGCTTGAAATCGTTTTTTGGGCTGATCATTCCAGTGTAAAACTTGTTCTGGGGAGGGTTTATGAATCAACTTTTCACTAATCCAATGTTGGACTGAAAGGGCGTTATCCTGGGCGATCGCTTCCCCTACGGTTAATAAATCCAATTGGGATTCCACAATAATTATAATCTCCCGTTCCAGGTGGGGCGTTAACCAATCCCATTCCGCTTCGTCCAGGTTTTCTGTGAGTTGGGATCTTAAAGATTCAGTTTCCATAAAGTAATTTAGGTGTAAAATTCAACACTGATTAAAACTTAACGTCCGAGATCATGCAGGGCATTAATTTCATCGGTACAATGTTGGGTTAATTCCAATAATTCGTCCCGGTCGGTAGAATCGGGAGGAGGAATCAAATTGCCCACTCGTACCGTAATGGGAACCGGTCGAGGAAAAGAGGAACCCCGATCCTTAATTGCATGGGTTCCCCATAAACACACAGGTAATAGGGGAACTTTCGCCTTGGCTGCAATTAAGGCCGCCCCCAATTTGGGCTCCGTAATTCGACCATCGGGGGTGCGGGTTTCCCTGGAGAAATACCCCCGCAGCCCAACCATTTTCTAATTGTTGTAACGCCGCCCGAATTGCACTGCGATCGGGGGAGCCCCGTTTGACTGGATAGGCCCCATACAGGGAAATCGCCTGTTTCAAGATGGGTACTTCAAATAATTCCTCTTTTGCCATATAGGAAACCGGGCGGCCCATGTAATTCGACAGTATGAGAGGATCGAAATCACTCGCATGGTTACTCACAACCACTAACGGCCCCGCCAGGGGAACCCGATCCGCACCATAAATCCGACCTTGAAAGTACAGATGCAGCATCGGGCTGATCACTGACCACTTGAACAAGTGATACAGAATCAAATTGGAAAGGGGTTCACGACTTCTCACAAAAGGTGCAAGTTCTTGATTCACGCGCTTGGTTGAATAGTTCAGGTTTAAAGGTCGAGGTTAGGGGCTACTTTTTCTGGCCTTGGGATGCCTTCACCGTGGCTAAAACTTCTTCGATTTTAGATAGTTCCACCGCACCGGAGAAGGTTTCACCATTCATAATAAAAAATGGTGTTCCCGAAATCCCCAAACTTTCCCCTAATTGGATATCCTTTTGAATTGCGGCTTGGGCTTCTGGGCTTTGGCGATCGCGATTGAATTTCTCTAGGTTCAGATTTAACTGTTTAGCGATCGCCGGATATAGGGCCTCTCCCAACTGATTCTGTTGTGTGAATAAAGCGTTTTGGTATTCCCAGAATTTGCCCTGTTGTTGGGCCGCCCAGGATGCTTTGGCCGCAGGTAGGGCCTCTGGGTGAATGCGCGTCAGGGGAAAATGCTTATAAACCAGAGTCACCTGATCTTGGTGGATTTTCATAAACTTCTGAATGGTTTCGTTGGCGCGGGCGCAGAAGGGACACTCAAAGTCAGAAAACTCCACCAGGACAATATTTTTAGCTTCTGAAACCCTTAAACGGAGACGTCCCAACCACCGTCTTAGGGTTAGTTTTGATCTGTTCTAAGAAAGTTTGCCGCGCCTGTTGTAGTTGGCCGTCCTGTTGCTGTTGATAGGCTTGGACGGACTCTAAAATCACTTCTGGATGCTGTCGAATCACTTGCAGGATTTGCTGTTCCAGTTGGGGACTGACTGTAACAGTTTGATCGGACTGGGCGGATTTTGAACAACTCATCAACGTCACACCGACGATCAAAACTATTGTGATCCATAACCTTGATTGACGATAAAGTTGTTGCCCTATCCTAGAGATGTTCATAATCCTGGGTTCCCATCGATTTTTTTTTGATCCTAACAGTTAATTGTCAACTCCTTTCCTAATCGTTGGAGATGTAACCTAAATCCCCTAATTTTTTTAAGACTTTGGCAACACTTTCGGATAAATCTTCGTGATCCGTATTACATTCAACCTCTGGATTTGTTGGGGCTTCGTAGGGGTCGTCAATGCCTGTAAACCCTTTAATTTCCCCTGCTCTGGCTCTTTTATACAATCCTTTGACATCCCGACCTTCACAAACCGTTAGGGGCGCATTCACATAAACTTCCACAAAATCCCCAATTTTCCCCCGCACTTCTTCCCGAATTTCTCGATAGGGAGATATGGCAGAAACGAGGACAATTACACCATTTCTGGTTAGGAGATGGGCAACAAATCCAATGCGACGGATATTTTCATCCCGATCCGGTTTACTAAATCCTAAACCCTTGGTGAGATTTTCCCGAACTATATCCCCATCTAAAATCTCTAGCTTACATCCCTTCTCTTGGAATATTTGAGCCACCGCTTGGCTAATGGTGGTTTTTCCCGCACCACTTAAACCCGTAAACCATACTGTTACACCTCGATGCTGCATTCAGGTTTTTTCTCCCGTTTTATTTGTTCAGATCTCCAATAGATTATGGTAAGTCGAGATTGCAGCCCGAGTCAACTAAAATCTTGATTGTAGGTTGGGTAGACTTGACATTTAAACCCTAATTTACCTTTCCTTGTTTAGTATGGACTGCATCAGAATTAGAGAAAAATATCAAATTTGACAGAATTTCTTTGACTAATGTAGTTTAAACAGTTATCAGTCTAAAATCCTATAATTCGTTGTTGCGCTTGGGCGCATCTATCCAGAGCTAAAACATCAACCTAACATGATTTTGAAAAACCCCTTTAAATATTTACTATTTTTATTTCTGACAACCTCAGTAATTTGGGGAATTATCACTAACCATAATTCCCCCATTTCTGCCCAGGAGAAACCCTCGGGGACAACCAAAACCCTAGTCATGGCAACTTCCCCAGATTATCCCCCCTATCAATTTAAAGATACGGCTAACGGTGGGGATAAAATTGTAGGTTTTGATGTAGAAATTGCCGAATATATTACTCAGCAATTAGGCTATGATCTAAAAATAAATGGGATGGATTTTAATGGTTTAATTCCGGCTTTAACCGCTAAACGGGCGGATTTTGTCATGGCGGGAATGACCCCTACTCCTGAGCGCAAAAAAAATGTAGATTTTTCGGATATCTATTTTGAAGCCAAAAATACCCTTGTTAGTCTCGCCACCCAAAATTATACCGACCCGCAACAATTAAAAGGCAAAAAAGTCGGGGTACAACTAGGCTCAATTCAGCAAGAAGCGGTGAAAAATTGGTCGGGGGTAACGGCTATTCCTTTAAATAAAACCAGTGATATTATTCAGGAGTTAAAATCAAAACGGCTAGATGCGGGGGTTTTAGAAAATACTATTGTTAGGGGCTATATTGCGGCAAATCCCGGGTTAGTATATCACGAAGTTCCCAATACCGAAGCCGCAGGATCGGCGATCGCCTTTCCCAAAGGATCACCCTTAGTTAAACCCTTTAATCAGGTGATTCAACAGATGCAAGCCAGTGGTAAAATTGAGGAACTGGCTAAAAAATGGTTTGACCGTCGAGTCACCCCAGAAACCCCGGAAGTTCCCCATGGAAGCGGATTAAAACTCGATTTTAATAAAATTGCTCCCAATATTCCCTATATCTTATCCGGGATTTTTATTACCTTACAATTTAGTTTAGTTTCGGCTTTCTTGGGATTTCTTTGGGGAACAATTCTCGCCCTATTTAAGATTTCAACAATTAAACCCCTGAATATTTTTTCCCAAGGTTATACCTCCATTTTTCGAGGCACACCCTTACTGGTACAATTAACCTTAATTTATTTTGCCACTCCCCAACTAACCGGATATGATATTACCGCCTTTCAAGCGGGGATATTAGCCTTTTCTCTCAATTCTGGAGCCTATATTTCTGAAACTATTCGGGCGGGAATTCAAGCCGTTGACAAGGGGCAAAAAGAAGCCTGTGAAGCCTTGGGCATTCAATATCAACCAATGATGGTAGATATTATTTTACCCCAAGCCCTGAGAAACATTCTTCCCGCCCTAGTGAATGAAAGTATTAACCTGTTAAAAGATTCAACCTTAGTATCCGTTATTGGGGTGGAAGATATGTTACGTCGGGCGCAAATTGTCGGGGCGGAAAAGTATATTTACTTTGAACCTTTGATTTTTGTAGCTATTATTTATTATCTGATGATTATTACCTTAACTTGGGGGGCAAATGGACTCGAACGCAAACTCAAAAGCAACAGTTGATCTGGCGGTTAAAGTGGATCGTTTATATAAATCCTTTGGCGATTTAAAAGTCTTAAAAGGGATTTCCACCGAGATTCAAAAAGGGCAAGTTGTATCAATTATTGGCCCTTCAGGTTGTGGAAAATCCACCTTTTTACGCTGTCTTAATCTTCTGGAAAAACCGACATCCGGGCATATTTTTATTGATGGGATGGAAATTACCGACCCGAAAGCCGAAATTTATAAAATTCGTCAGTCCGTGGGCATGGTCTTTCAAAACTTCAATTTATTTCCCCATTTAAGTGTCTTAAAAAATGTGATTTATGCTCCGATAAAAGTTAAAAAAATCTCCGAATCCGTGGCGAAAGATTTAGGCATGGAGTTGTTACAAAAAGTGGGCTTGGCAGACAAAGCAGACGTCTATCCCTCCCGACTTTCAGGAGGACAAAAACAACGGGTAGCGATCGCTCGAACTATGGCCATGGAGCCGGATATTTTATTAATGGATGAACCCACTTCCGCCCTTGACCCGGAAATGGTAAAAGAAGTTTTAGAAGTAATGAAAGCCTTGGCAAAAACCGGAATTACCATGGCAATTGTCACCCATGAAATGGGATTTGCCCGGGAAGTTTCTAACCGGATTTTATTCCTAGATAGTGGCTTACTGGCCGAAGATTCTCCCCCAGAAACAGTTTTTTAAAAATCCTGAATCTGAACGGGCAAAGCAGTTTTTAGAAAAAATGCTATAAAGAGAATAGAGAACACCGGAACAGACCCCAGGGAAATTCCCCCAATCTGACAAAAATTGTGTACTATTAAATAGTGTTACATTAATTCCTGTCTTCGGTGCATTCTGATTCCTCATCCAACTGAGTTGTCTCAGTTTAAATGATAATCTGTATCACGGGTGACAGAATTTTTCTATCCATCAAGTCGATAATATTGTTAAAAAGGTACAGAACTATGGCAAATTCAACCCTCGAGAATAACGCCGCTTCCGCTTCAAATCAGTGGGGTGAAGATTCTCAAATCTGGCAAAGTTTGAAAGTGGCGATCGCATCTAGTTCCGGCTTTCAACGCTGGGAATTAGAACGGGATTTAAACCTAATTGAACCCACCACTAATTTAGATCAATTAGTGAGTTTGTACTTACGCGAAACCCTGGAAACCTTAGCTTATTAAAACGTCAGTGTGAGTTTTTTAATCCATAACAATCACCAGAAAGTGGGTTTCTAAAGATATTTTTAGAAACCCGCTTTCTTTAGTATTTACATTCCATCCTTTAATGTTTGCTATAAATATTTGATCGGGTGGCTAATCACTTTTTTTTGTTTAGTTTAGTAGGTTAAAATTGAGTTAAACTGGAAAATGCGATCGCCTCAAAAGCAAAATTATGGTTAAATAGAGAATAGCTGAAAGACATAATTTTTGACTATGACCCACTCCCTGGAACTTCCCCCCCTGAATACCGATACAATTTGGGCAATTATCAATCAAGATCTTGATGATGCAACGGTTAATCAATTGGTTTGGTATTATCTGGGATATCGGTATAATTCTGAAACCCATGAATGGGATGGGACAAATGCCAATTCCCATTGGAAAACGGAATATCCCGCACCTCCTGATTTTATCGAAAGTCGTCCCGCAACGGTAAAATTAACTCGTTCTATTCCCACGGAGAATAAACAATTACTCAAGGAAGAACTAGGTTTTAAGGGTTATAAAATCGGAGAATTTAACCCTAGGGATACTCGACGGGCCACCATGGCCAGTTGGTTATTGTCCCAAATGAAAGAACTAAAATTAATATGAAATCCTTAAAATTATTGGGTTTATTTGTTTTTTTGACTGGAATTAGTTTGATTTTCATTCCACTTTCCTCGGCTGAATCCAGAATCAAAATTGTTGGGAAGTGTGAAACAGAATCCTGTGAAACCCTCTGGAAAAAACTACAATCTAATTTTCCCGAAACTACCCAGGATTATCAAAAAAAATGTTTACGCCCTCAAAGATTGGGATTATTAGTTCATGCCAATGAAGATAAAAGTAAAGTTGTTTATTTGACCTGTTGGGAAGCTAAAATAGACAGAGGAGAACGGGTGGGACAACAATTAGGGATTCTTCCTTTCCCGGGTTATGAACAGGATTTTGGGGTAAAAATAGCCAGCGATGATCCTAAAATTCAGGCTATTCTCAAACAAAATAGTCAACAGGTCGAACGCATGAGTTTTAAATGTGCAACCCATGGAGGTGATATTAATATTTTAGTGTCTGACGATGGTAAAGAAACAGTCACATTACAATGTTATTTTCAGGCTGGGGTTATCTTATTTGACTCTAATAGGGACGGTGTTTTCGATGGTCAATATACTCGCGGTGCGGGTGTTGATTTTACAGAAGAATTAAAGCAATAGGGAACAGGGAATAGGGAATAGGTAATGGGTAATGGGTAATTCGTAATTCGTAATTCGTAATTCGTAATTACCCTAAAGGTTCATCACGACGGTCAACCGCACGAAGGCGACTTAATCTATCCGTTGCCCATCTTGCCATTTCTTGAACTTCTGGATCGGGATCATCCATGGCTCGTTGTAAAATTTGACTCATTTGGGTGGCTAAATCATAAATTCGGGTTAAATCTCGAATGGCATTTTTTCTAACTTCTGCATTTTCATCTTGAAGGGACAAACTTAAGGCTCGGTTGAGGGGTTTTAAGGTGCGAGTTCCAATTTCTGAAAGGGCGGCTAAAACTAAACTGCGCTGATTTGAGTCGGAATTAATTAATAACTCTAATAAAGCTTGAATTGCTCGGGAATCTCCGGCTTGAGCTAGTTCCCAAATGGCATTATTCCTAATATTAGGGTTAGTCTGTTTTAAATCATTAATCCATTGTTCCTGGGAATCGAGTTTAGGAGGATGGGGCGATGTCTCTATTAATGAGGAACTCACCGGGGATGGTGGCTGTGGTGTATCGGTTTTAGAAATTTGTAATGTCGCCCCTTGATGACTATTCTGTTCTGAGAACACAGAAGGTTGGATCACCGTCGGGGCAGTTTGGGGCTGTTCCTTGACAGATGGGGAGGGCTCAGGATCAGATGCAGGGAGGGTTTGCCCCTGAATATCAACGACCTTACCTTCTTCGGGATCGGAGGGACTGATCAGCCGAATTAAGATTAAAATTGCTCCGACCGTGATAATTAAAGCCCCTATCCCAAGAATTAATACTTTGGAGGGGAGACGAAAACCTGATTTTTGGGGAGGTGGGGATGTTTTAGGATTTGGGGTAGGGGGTTTTTCTGGGTTGGTTTGGGCCAGTTGCCAGGATACATCGGAACTCCCTAACGGTAAAGTGGGGAAGCGCTCGCCTGTGTGTGTCAGGGGTTGGGTTTTGTTGGCAACCGCGGCCATAGTCCTACCACCTGGGTAGGAAGTTCCACCCCAGGAGGCAATATAGACCAAGAGAAATAGGGTCAGGCGATAAAAAGGAGCCATAAGACTCAATAAATTTGTAATTGGCTAGGGTGAATATTAGGGGAATCAATCGTTTTGTTAGTTTAACCTGTACCCGTAGGAAACCTATTGAAAAAATGATCGGAGATAGCAAATCCCAAGAACGCAAATTCATTGCCACTGAACCTCTATTTTTGGCGGGAGAACAGGCGGAATACCAGGTCTGGACTAGCATTTGTCAAAGCTTTGCCCAACGAGATTGTATTGCCTATTGGCGCTATCCGATTTTCTCGAAACTGGGAGGGTTTCGTAAGGAAACCCGATATTTTAATCGTAGATGCAGAATGGGGATTAATTATTATTGAGGTGAAATCAATAACAATTGAGCAAATTCTCGGGATTAGAGGTCATTGCTGGGAACTACAAGAATCTTATACCACCCAGTCTAACCCTTATCAACAGGCTGAACATCAATTATTTGCCCTATTAGAATATTGCCATTTAGAAACCATCCTCCGTCGGGGTGTTGCGGGTCGTGTATTGGTCGCCTTACCCCGGATTCTGGAGTCTCAATGGCGGTATCGGGGATTTGACCTGCTCCCGAGTTGTCCCCCAATTTTATTTCGAGAAGATTTAATCATCGGGTCGGCGGAAAGCGGGGAAAAGTTGGGTTTAATCGAACGGATTAAAACGGCCCCCTTGCTGGCAAAAGCGGGGGAAATGTCCCCGGAACAATGGCGGGCCTTAAAGGCGGTGATTAGTGGGACGCCGTTATTGAGGACGCCGACCCGTCGATTTTTTTTGAGTCCCCAGGATTATTTGGAACCTTCTTTAACCCGCAGTGCGGTATTAGAAACGGTCAGACAACGTATTTTTGAATTGGATTTACAACAGGAACAAATTGCTAAGGTGATTCCCCCGGGGCCCCAACGAATTCGCGGAATTGCAGGTTCAGGCAAAACCGTTTTATTATGTCAAAAAGCGGTACAAATGCACCTGAAATACCCAGAGTGGGATATTGCATTAGTATTTTTTAGTCGCAGTTTATATGAACCAATTTTGGAGCAGGTGGATCAATGGTTAAGGCGATTTAGTTGTAATCAAATTGGCTATGATCCGCGCAATTCTAAATTAAAAGTTCTCCATGCTTGGGGAGCAAAAGATCAACAGGGTTTTTATCGAACTATTTGTCAGGCGGCGGGGATTTGGAGCCAAAGTTTACAACAAACCAGCCGTTTAAAAGCTAATGAATCTTTAGCAGAAGTTTGTTTACATTTATTGAAATCCGCTATAATTCCGGCTATTTTTGATGCAGTTTTAATTGATGAAGGTCAGGATTTTATGGTGGAGGATGACCTGAAATTTGAGGGAAAACAGCCTTTTTATTGGATGGCTTATCAAGCTTTACGTCCGGTGACGGTTCCCGAAGGTCATAGTGCTGAAATGCCGCTAAAACGATTAATTTGGGCCTACGATGAAATCCAAAGTTTAGACAGTTTAAAAATTCCCACGGCGAGTGAATTATTTGGGGATGAATTGGGACAATTAGTTACAGGAGAATATGGCAATGGTATTCAAAAAACAGAGATTATGTCTCGATGTTATCGAGTTCCCGGGGAAATTTTAACGGCGGCCCATGGCTTGGGTTTGGGATTATTGCGTCCCCAAGGATTATTAACCGGAACTGTTTGGGCTAAGGACTGGGAAATGCTGGGTTATCAAGTGATCTCACCTGCTTTAAAAACAAAGGAAAAATCTCCTGTTAATGCTTCTGTTAAAGCTGAAGAAATGATCACTTTAAAACGTTCTGAGGAAAATTCCCTGAATCCCATGGCTCAGTTATGGAAAAAACCTTTGATTGAATTTGAGGCCTATCATTCTCGTTCAGAGGAATTAATTGATTTAAGCGATCGCCTAATTTATAACTTAAAAATTGACGGGTTGCGCCCCAGTCGAGAAATTTTAATTATTGTTTTAGGAATTGGCGGGGAAACGATACAACTACAAACCTATATTGCTAACTTTTTAATTCAGCAAGGACTTGATATTTTTATCCCGGGAACCTCGGATTGCAATATTCTCAAACCCAGTTATCATAATGCCCATGGGAATCAATTTTGGTGTGAAGGCGGGGTGACGATTTCTCGGATTCATCAAGCTAAGGGAAAGGTCGCCGATATGGTTTATATTATCGGTTTAGAACAGATAGCGATCGCAGAAAATAACCTTAATTTTCGCAATCAATTATTTGTCGCCATGACACGTTCTCGAGGTTGGTTACGATTAAGTGGTTTAGGTTCCTATCCGCTCTATGAGGAGTTAGCACGGGTGATCAAAAGTGGCAATACTTTCACCTTTTCTCGGTCATTTTTACCTCAACGGGATATTAGTATTAGCACTGGGGGGGAAACTGATGCGCAGATATAAAAATGGCGATCGCAATTTTCAAGGAGCAAACCTATCGGGTTTGGATTTAACCGGAGTCAATTTAAGTTATGCTAATTTAATTGGGGCTAATCTCCAAAATGCCAATCTCACCCAAGCCAACTTAAAACAGGCTAAATTAGTAGTAGCGAATTTAAGCCAAACGGAAATGACTGGTGCTAACTTACAGCGAGTCAAGTTAGTTAGTGCCAATTTACAACAAGCCCAATTGAATTTTTGCGATTTGAGGCGAGCAGATCTCAGGGATACCGATCTCCGTCAAGCACAACTAATGGGTGCTAATTTAAAAGATGCTAATTTAAGTGGGGCGAATCTAGCTCAGTCTAACCTTTCCGGTGCTAATCTCCAGGGAACGGTTCGACTTGGGGTAAACTGCACAGAGGTGATTTGGAATGGGGCGATATTACCCGATGGTCGGATATTTCAGCCAAGCTCTGAACAACCTTCGCCGATCAACTATGATTAAAAGAGTTTGGGATGTTCGTTGCTGGTCAACCATCAACCGTTAAACCCCAACCGCTTCGTAACTTGCCCTTCCTAACCGATAATAACTGAACTGGTGACTGTTAATTAACCCACACCCCTTTCCGGTTTCGATAAGCGAGAATCCCGTTATGATCACTTTACCCGGCTATCAGATTCTTAACCCTATTTATAACGGATCGAGAACACTCGTTTATCGTGGAATTCGTTTGTCCGACCAGCGCCCTGTGGTGATTAAATTATTACGCAGTGAATACCCCAGCGTAGCATCCCTGATCGAATTTAGGAATCAATATCGGATTACTAAAAATCTCAATATATCGGGAATTGTTCCGATTCTGGATTTGGAACCATATTCCAATGGGTTTGCCTTGATTATGGAAGATCAGGGTTATATTTCCTTGGCAGATTATTGGGTGAGTCGAGAATTAACCCTGGGTGAATTATTGAAAATTGCGATTGAAATTGCCCGGATTTTAGAACAGTTATATCAAAATCGAATTATTCACAAAGATGTGAAGCTACAAAATATTTTAGTGCATCCCGAAACCCTGAAAATTCAACTGATCGATTTTAGTATTTCCACCCAATTTGACCACCGAAATCAGGAAAACTTCAATCCTCAAGGGTTAGAAGGAACCTTAGCTTATATGTCCCCGGAACAAACGGGAAGAACTAATAGAGGTATTGATTATCGCACGGATTTATATTCTTTAGGAGTCACCCTTTATCAATTATTCACGCGCCAACTTCCCTTCCAATCTTCTGAACCTTTAGAGTTAATTCATGCCCATTTAGCCCTCTTACCGTTGCCTTTAATTGAAATCAGACCTTCTTTACCTTTGATGTTAAATAATATTATTTTAAAATTGATGGCTAAAAATCCAGAGGAACGATATCAAAATCCCTTGGGACTGTTACATGATTTAGAATTCTGTTTGGAACAGTGGGAAACCCTTGGGGATATTCCCCTATTTCCCCTAGCTACCATGGACTTAAATGATCGCTTTATTATTCCTGATAAGTTTTATGGACGGGCATCAGAATTGGCTCGTTTAAGTTCAATTTTTCCAGAGATTCAATCAAAAATTATTGTAATTACGGGTCAATCGGGCATCGGAAAATCTTCCCTAGTTCAAGAATTTTATCAAAAAACTAGCCCCAATCAAGGTTATTTTATATCGGGTAAATTTGATCAATTTAGAAATAATACTCCCTTTGGGGGATGGGTACAAGGAATTAAACAGTTAATTCAACAAATTTTAACAGAAACTCCGGCAAAAGTCGAAGATTGGAAAACCAAATTGATAGAAGCATTAGGAGAAAAAACCCAGGTGCTAGTCGATGTTATTCCCGAACTTAAATCTTTATTAAACCAGCAGGTTTTAACACCCGAATTAGAAGCAAATCTTGATCAAAATCAGTTTAATCGTTTAATTCTTAGGTTAATTCAAATCTTTGCTCAACCGCCCCATCCCTTAATTATTTTTTTGGATGATTTACAATGGGCGGATATAGAATCCTTAAGATTAATTCAGGTATTAATGAGTCCTGAAAATTTATCCCAATCCCTCGTTTTAATTCTAGCCTATCGGGATCAAGAAATTGGAGAAACCCATCCTTTAAGGGAAACCTTACAAACCTTAGAAAATTTAGGAACTCCGATTGAACAGATTGTTTTAAATCCCTTAGAAGAATCTGCGATTAATCAAATGATAGCAGAAACTTTAGTTTGTTCCTTAGAAACTGGCTCAACCCCTAGCGGAATTAGTCAGCCAACAAACCCAGGGAAATCCTCTTTTTGTGCGTCAATTTCTCCAGTCCTTATATACGGAAGAACTAATCTGGTTTCATCCGCCCCAATCTTACCTTGGTAATCAAGATTTACTGGGGGGTTGGCAATGTGATTTAACAGCAATAAAAACTCGTTTTGTCAATCCTAATATTTTAGATTTAATTATTCATAAATTACAACAATTACCAGAACCAACCCAGGAAATTTTAAAATTTGCCGCCTGTTTGGGTCATCAATTTAACGCCTTTGATTTGGCAACGGTGACAGAAATATCCTATTTAGAAATTTTACAAGCCTTAGAAGTTGCTGCTCAGGTTCAATTAATTGTTAATATTAAAGAAATTTATCCCTTTTATTCCCTAGAAATGGGTGTGGGTTTTGGTTCAAAATTTGATCCAGATGAAACTTTACCTTTATTAAAATCGGGAGTTGATCAATATAAATTTATTCATGATCGAATTCAACAAGCTGCCTATCTTTTAATTCCCAGTTCTCAACGACAAGCTATTCATTTAAAAATAGGAAAGTTATTATTAAATCAAATTCAAAAACAGTTTAATCAACCCATAGAAATGGTTGTAAATGAACTTTTGCCGGAAAAATTACTCAATATTATTAATCAGTTCAATTTAGGAGTAGGTTTAATTAAAGGTGAAAAAGAACGTCATCAATTAGCATTATTTAACTTAATAGCTGGACGCAAAGCAAAGATAACCACCGCCTATCCAACGGCCGTTGGACATTTGGCAATTGGGATGGGATTATTGACCGCCAATAGTTGGGAAACTGACTATCAATTAACCTTAGAATTGTATACAGAAGCCGCAGAGGTTGCATCACTGAGTCAAGATTTTGAATCTTTGAATGATTGGGGTAAAATTATATTAGAACAGGCTAAAACCCTATCGGATCAAGTGAGAATTTATGAGTTATTGATTCAGGGGTATAGAAACCAACATCAAGATCAAAATGCGGTGAATCTTGCTTTAGCTGTTTGTCAACAGCTTGGGGTGAGTTTGGGAGATGATTCTCCTTTAGAATCTTGGCAAGAATTAAGGCAAAATTTTATCAATTATTTGGCGGGAAGATCCCCTTTAGAATTATTGGATTTACCCAAATTATCCGATCCTAATTTAGTCGCTTTATTTACTATTTTAACCGCCGCTTTTCCTTCAGCTTACGTTACTATCCCGGAACAATTTCCTTTATGGGTGATCAGATTAGTGAATTTATCCTGTCAACGGGGAAATACGGCTTTATCCAGTTTAGTCTATGCCACATTCGGATTTATTCTTTGTACCCAGGGAGAGATTGAATTGGGAAATCAAATGGGAGAATTAGCTTTAGAATTATCTGCGAAATTAGGGAATTATGAGCTAAAAATTAATGTCAAAAAAATAGTTTATACCCTAATTAAACCCTATAAATATTCCTTAAAAAATTTGTTATCACCCCTGCGACTTTATTCATTCCAAGCTCAAGAAATTGGGAATATTGAACCCGGGTATTGTCTAGTTCAATCCTATATTGAAATAGCGGATATATTGGGTAAAGATTTATCTGAATTAGCATCAGAAATTAAGCATTTTTTAAATCAGTTTCGAGATTTCAAATCTCCATCAGAACTTATGGTCATTACCCACTATGAGCAAAAGTTACAAATTTTAAATGGGAAATTAGATCCCCAAACTCTACTTGATTTTTCCCATGCTGAAACCCAAATTCAAAGAATAAGTGAAATCGGGCATTCTTCCCAGGAAATACCGTTTCAAGTGGCTTTAAATTTTATGGTTTTGACCTATAGATTAGGGAAATTTCCACAGGCGCGGGAGTGGTGTCAACAGGCCGAATTATATTTGGATGGACAAACCTATTTTGTTTTTCTACCCGTTTTTTATTGTTATCAATCTCTAATTTATCTAGCTTTCTATGCTGAATCTTCGGCGGAGCAACAGTCTGATATTTTAGAGAAAGTTTCCTTAAATCTCGAAAAAATAAAAATATATTCAACCTTGACCCCAGTAAACTTTTCCCATTATTTTTATTTAGTAGAAGCCGAATATAACCGGATTTCGGATAATTATGTTAAAGTGATGGAAGCCTTTGAACAAGCGATTGATTGGGCTAAAACCCATCAATTTATTCAGGAAGAAGCCCTCGGTCACGAATTAGCGGCTCAATTTTATTTGGATTGGGGAAAAGAAAAAATTGCTCGGGTATACTTAATTGATGCCTATTATGGTTATGCCCATTGGGGTGCTTTTGCTAAAGTTAAGAATTTAGAATCCCGCTATCCTCAACTTTTGGATGCTATTTTGGAACAAATTATTGTCCCTAAAACCGGAGTCATAATCAGTACAAATACCGAAGAAACGATTATATCAGGTGGTGATGGAGGTTNCGGCGGCTCTTGATTTAGCGACGGTAACAAAAGCCTCTCAAGCTCTATCCCAAGAAATTGATTTAGAGCAGCTTTTGAGGCGATTAATTCAGGTCGTAATTCAAAATGCTGGGGCGGAAAAATGTTGTATTATTTTGTCTAAATCGGGAAACTTGGTAATTGAGGCGATCGCCCGTTTAAATCCTTTAAATGGAGAATCGATTGAAATTCATTCTCTCTTACAATCTCTACCCATAGAGGAGAGTGAAAACCTCCCTCTTTTAATTCTTAATACGGTGATTCAGACCCAAGAATTTGTGATTTTAGCCGATGCTCGTCAAGAACCGAGATATCGTCATGATCCCTATTTAGAACACTATCAATCCAAATCTATTTTAATGACTCCGATTCAAAATCGAGGGAAATTAATTGGCATTCTGTATCTTGAAAATAACTTAACAACCGCAGTGTTTACCCCAGAAAGATTAGAAGTTTTGAAAATCCTATTTTCTCAGGCTGCAATTTCCATTGATAATGCTAAACTGTATTCTCAAGTTAAAAATAATGAACGACAGATGACACAATTTTTAGAAGGAATTCCCGTGGGTGTTGCTGTTTTAGATTCCACAGGTAAGCCCTATTATACCAATCAAAAAGCCCAAGAATTGCTCAAAACTAAAGTGATTCCCGGAGTAGCCTGTGATGCCCTATCTAATATTTATCAAGCCTATCTAAACGGATCTGATAATCAGCTATCCTATGCCCCATTCGGTGATTATAATTTATCTAACTCCACACGAGATACCACCTTTATTTTAGAAGTAAATCAAGGGGATGAAACCATTTTAATTGAAAATTGGGTGACACCAACCTATGACGAACAGGGGGATTTAGCCTATGCAATTCTTGCCTTTCAAGATATTACCAAACGTCAGCAAACTGAACAAGCTTTAAGACAGGCGGAAGAAAAATATCGCAGTATTTTTGAAAATGCCAGTGAAGGCTTATTTCAAACCACAACCACCGGACGTTATATTAGTGCAAACCCTGCCCTAGCCAAAATTTTAGGTTATGATTCTCCCTGGGATTTAATGTCTATGATCACCAATGTTCAAGAGGAACTTTATGTTGATTCGGAACGGCGAAAGGACTTTCAACAATTAATTGATCAGCAGGGAGAAGTTTCGGGATTTGAATTTAAAGCCTATCGTAAAGATGGCAGTATTATTTGGATTTCTGAAAATGCCAGGGCTGTATTTAATGAGCAGAATCAATTACTATATTATGAAGGTTTTGTGGTTGATATTACCGAGCGAAAAAAAGCCGAAGAAGATCGAATTCAATTTACGCAAAAACTCTCAGAATTGAATCTTCATTTAGATGAAGCCCTAGATTCTGAATTTGAATTAACCGACGCCGCGGCGCGATTTGTTCCCCATGAATTTCTTTCATTTTTAGGCTATGAAAGTATTGTAGAAGTGCAGTTGGGGGCGGCTGTTCAAAAGGAAATGTCAATTTTATTTGCTGATATTCGGGATTTTACTAGCCTGTCTGAAGATATGACACCCGAAGATAATTTTAAATTTATTAATGCTTTTTTAAGTCGCATGGAACCTGCAATTGTTGATAATTATGGGTTTATTGATAAATATATTGGAGACGAAATTATGGCCTTATTTGGAGGATCTGCCGATGATTCTGTGCGGGCGGGAGTGGAAATGATTAGCCGACTCAATGAATATAATGAAACCCGCCAACGCCCCGAACGTCCCCCAATTAAAATCGGGATTGGGATTAATACCGGGGGATTAATGTTGGGAATTGTCGGGGGGAAAAATCGCCTGGATAGTACGGTGATTAGTGATTCGGTGAATGTGGCTTCTCGGATTGAAAATTTAACTAAAAATTATGGGGTTTCTTTATTAATTACCCACTGGACTTTTATGGCTTTAGAAGACGCGAATCAATATGCAATTAGAATTATTGATCGGGTAAAAGTGAAAGGAAAATCCAATGCTGTTACTGTCTATGAGGTATTTGATGCGGATTTACCTGGGATTAAAGCGGGAAAATTAATTACAAAAACCACCTTTGAGTATGGATTAATGCAGTATTATTTAGAACGTTACTCAGAGGCGGCGAAATTATTCCAAGAATGTCTGGATCGCAATCCCCAGGATCAGGTGGCTCAAATTTATTTAGAACGGTGTTTATCGAAAATGGGTAATGGGTAATGGGGAATTACGAATTACGAATTACGAATTACGAATGGGTAATGGGTAATGGGTAATGGGTAATGGGTAATGGGTAATGGGTAATGGGTAATAGTGATCTATTTTTCGATTTTTATAATAAGATTAATAATCATTCTAGTTGTCTATTTTGACGGGTCGATTAAAAATTCTATATCTTGCCCATTGCCCATTCCCTATTCCCTGTTCCCTGTTCCCTGTTCCCTGTTCCCTGTTCCCTGTTCCCTATTATGAGCGATCTGTATATTTCTTGGACAGAATACCATCAAAAGATTGAAACCTTAGCCAAAAAAATCCATCACTCCCCATGGCAATTTAATCAAATTGTTTGTTTAGCACGGGGAGGGTTGCGTGTGGGGGATATTTTATCTCGGATTTTTGAGCAACCCCTGGCAATTTTATCCACATCATCCTATCATGGAGCCGGGGGTAAGGTGCGAGGAGGAATTAAACTCGCTGAACACCTCACAATGACAACAGATACATTAGGAAGTCATGTTTTATTAGTGGATGATTTGGTCGATTCTGGGGTTAGTTTACAAGAGTCTATGGGTTGGTTAAAATCCCGTTATCCCCAAATTCAAGAGATGAAAACCGCCGTTTTGTGGTACAAAAGTTGTTCGGCGATCGCCCCCGATTATTATATTGATTATCTGGCTGATAATCCCTGGATTCATCAACCCTTTGAATGTTATGAAAACTTGAATTTAGCTGAGTTAGAATAGTCCGGTTAAAAAACATATTGATCCAATTCCCAAAAATCTACTACCCATTACCAATCACGGATTTAACAGGATTATGCAGATTAACATAGATTAAAATCCGTGAAATCCGTGAAATCCTCTTAAATCCGTGATCCCTATTCCCCCATAGATTGCAAAATCTTAATTTTACCCCAGGAAAGTATTTGATTTTTTTACCAATTGGGGCGTGCAATTCCGAAATATTGTGTTATCTTAAAAAGCGTAAACACTGAACGAGTGAAACCGTTTAGGGAGAAAAGGAGGTGATGCCCATGATTGAAGGTAGTAAACCCATGGGTCACTTGATTGGAAAAGGCCGGCTGTGCGCCGGGGCTGTCCTCTAGTACCAAGTCTTTGTTCTGTTAGGACACTTGTTGACCTAGATAACCGGACTTGTTAGAGTGATCTTCCGGCAGTCAGGTTCCAATTCAAGAGACCCGCGCTTACCGCTCTCACCCGATCTGGAATGGCAACAGCTAAAACCAGGACTGGGGGAGGGCGGATAGTTTTTTTTTATAGTTATACCACTAAGCATTCCCGTTAGGACACTCCTAAATCCTGAAACCCTTTCACAACTTACTGTTCCGGTGTTCCCAGATCCGGTGTTCCCTGTTCCCTAGCGCGTAGTGCTATAATTTATTTTTATCCCCAATAATCCCATGGTTGCATTACTTAATTCTAGTCAAATTCAAGAACTTTCTAGTCAAGTTCCCGACTGGAAAGTTGAAGGAAAGCATTTAAAAATAGTCAAAACCTTTAAAGATTTTATTCAAGCGATTGAATTTGTGAACAAACTCGTTAAACCATCGGAAACGGCTGGACATCACCCAGATTTAGAAATTTCCTATAATAAGGTGACCATCAGCTTAACCAGTCATGATGCAGGGGGCTTAACCGCAAAAGATTTTGCCCTAGCACAACAAATCTCAGCACTGCTTTAATCCCGAATCTAAAATATTGCCGCTAGTTTATGATAAAATACTGCGTAATCCTTTGCTAATTCCCCATTAGAATTCGCAGCTTTAGCTGTGTGGAAAAGAGATGATTTTTAATAACCCCAAGTTCTTGCCTGAATTTGATGAACAAGCGGAACTGATTGAGAAACTTCTCGATATTGGTACGGCTTTATCTGGGACTGAAGATTTAAGCTCCCTGCTAAATTTAATTTTAACCAAAAGTCGTGAAATTACCTCCAGTGACGCGGGAAGTGTGTATCTTCTGGATCACAGCGATAACAACTCAAAATTGCTGTTTAAAATTGCCCAAAATGCGTCTTTACCCAATTTATCGTTTAAAGAATTTGCTATCCCCTTAACCCCTCGCAGTTTAGCAGGATATGTGGCTTTAAATTCGGTTTCTTTAAATATTCCCGATGCCTATGATTTACCCATACATGAACCCTATCAACTGGATCGGAGTTTTGATGAAAATATTAGTTATCGTACCCGTTCGGTTTTAGTAGTTCCGATGCAAAATCGCAAGGGGGAAGTGATTGGGGTCTTACAATTAATTAATCGTAAGGTTGAACCCAATATAAAAATTACGCCAGAAAATGCGGTAGAAGTTACACAATCCTATTCTAAATGGGAGGAGCGGATTTTGCGATCGCTGGCTTCCCAAGCGGCTATTTCCATTGAAAGAAATTATTTACAAGAAAGTATTGAAAATTTGTTTGAGGGGTTTGTTAAGGCATCGGTAGAAGTGATTGAAGCTCGAGATCCCTGCACCTGTGGTCATTCAGAAAGAGTCGCAGAATTAGCTGTGCGTTTAAGTGAAGAAGTGAATCAAACTAACTTTGGTTCCCTCTCTAAAATTACTTTTAGTGAGCGTCAACTACAAGAATTACGCTATGCAGCCCTATTACATGATTTTGGAAAAGTTGGGGTTCCCGAAGCCATTTTAACTAAACCTAAAAAACTCTATCCTCCTCAATTAGAAGTCATCCGTCATCGATTTGCCTTAGCTCAACGCACCTTAGAATCAGAATTGATTCAAAAAAAATATGAACATTTGTTGCAACATTCTACCCAAAAGCTACCACAGGAAGAAGAATGTATATTCTGTCAGTCTATACAAGAATCGGATCAAAAATTATCGCAATCTCTCACTAAATTAAGCAAATATTGGACGATTTTATTAGAGGCTAACGAACCTAAAGTCTTGGCAGAAATTCCCCTAAATCAACTGAAAGAAGTCGCCCAAATAACCTATCGTGACTTAGATGGAGAAATGAAACCTTTATTAACTCCAGAAGAAATCGATCAACTATTGATCCATCAAGGGACTTTAACTCCAGAAGAACGAGAAAGTATTGAATCCCATGTTAGTTATACCTACGCATTTTTAAAACAAATTCCTTGGACAAATGATTTAAAAAATGTGCCCATGATTGCCTATCGACACCATGAAAAGCTGAATGGAAACTGGGTATCCCTTGGGGTTAACAAGCCCCGATATTCCGATTCAAGCTCAAATTATTACAATCGCCGATATTTATGATGCTTTAACGGCTGGCGATCGCCCTTACAAAAGCGGATTACCCACCGTTACGGCTTTAAAAATTCTACAACAAGAAGCCTCTAAAAATACCATTAATGCCGATTGTTTAGAACTATTTAAACAACGGAGAGTCTATGAAGTATTGGGACATAGTATTGATGTAGTCATGGAATTAGCCTAGAATTTTATCGTTGAATACTGCGGGGATCAAGAGCATCCCTTAACCCATCTCCTAATAAATTAAAAGCTAAAACTGTAAAAATAATTAGAATAGCAGGTGGCCAAATTAACCAAGGTTGCAAGACCAAAATTGAGGCATTGGTAGCAGAAGAAAGTAAATTTCCCCAGGAGGGATCGGGGGGTTGAATCCCCAATCCAATGAAACTTAAAACCGATTCTGAAATAATAAAACTAGGAATCGATAAGGTAGCTGAAATAATCAAATAAGTGGCCGTTTGGGGTAAAATATGGCGAGTGATAATATACAACGGACTTGCCCCAATAGCCCTGGATGCTTGTACAAATTGTTGTTCCTTAATTGATAAAACCTGCCCTCGAATCACCCGCGCCAAACCTGACCAACTAATAAAAGAAATAATCACCACAATTAACAAAAAACGCTGGGTACTGCTAATTTGGGCTGATAAAACGGCTGCTAATGCCACCAATAAATATAAGCCTGGAATTGTCATTAAAACTTCAACAATTCGCATAATTAAGCTATCTAACCATCCGCCAAAATAGCCAGAAATTCCCCCAATAATCATTCCCAATGGGAAAGAAATCATAATTCCTACTAATCCAATACTCAGACTAACTCGTCCCCCATGAAACCAGGCGACTAAATTGATCTCTAGCCTGTTCATCTGTGCCCAGTAAGTTAATTTTTCCCGGCCCAACCGTCCCGAATAAATGACGATCAAAAGGAATTATTCCTAGAATTTTATAGGGTTCTCCCGGCACAAAAAATCCCACGGGACTTGGCTGATTTCGATCAACATTAATGGCTCGTTTTCCGGTTTCAATATCAACGGGGCCTTGGGTCGTAGGATAAACATGGGGGCCGATCCATTGACCTTTTTGATCATACCAATAAATTTGGGTCGGGGGTAATAAAGAAGCGTTGAGTTGAGATTGATAGGGGCTATAGGGGGCAACAAAATTCGCCGCAATTACCACCAAATAAAATAACAATAAAATTCCGGCTCCAAATTGAGCTAAAGGATTTTTTTTCAGTCTTTGCCACCATTTCATAGTTCAGCTTTTTTCACTCTCAGAATACTAAAATTGATCTCTATTTTTGAAAACATTTTCTCCCATTACCCATTACCCATTACCCATTACCTATTCCTGTGGATTTAAGGGATTATAAAAAAATGAACCCGTTTGAGGGGGTAAAGTTGGATCAAACACAACTTCAATAATACTTTTAATTACCCCCGCCATGGGAATTGCCAGAATAAATCCCAATAATCCCCCAATTTTTCCTCCTAATAATAAAGCCGTGAAAATGACCACGGGGCTTAATCCGGTTAAATCTCCCATAATTCTAGGGGCAACAATATTGTCCTTTACCTGTTGAATGGTAACGGCAACTGCTAACACCTGTAAAGCCATCCACCAGTCAATAAAAGCGACAATGACAGTAACACTTCCAATGCCTAATGTTGCCCCCACAAAAGGAACAATTTCTAGTAATCCAATTACAACTGCAAATAATAGGAAATAGGGAACCTTAAGCAGAAAAAAGGCAACGGTTAAAATGGATGCCATAAACACCCCTTGTAAGGTTTGTCCCAGGACAAATTTTTTCAAGTTTCGTTTTAAGGAAATCGTGATCACTTCCCGAATTTGTGGGGATAGAATCGTGATTGAAATTTTCCACAACCGCTCCCCATCTAATAACATATAAAAGGCAATTACCAAGATAAAAATTAAGTCGAAAAACCAATTAAAGGTTCCTAAAACTATCCCCAAACTTCCGGTAAAAATAGGTTCAATAGTTCCTTGAATTTTAGATAACAGTTGTTGTTGTAAAATCCCCACATCAAAGGGTAAATTGCGGTCAACACTCCAGACTTGAAATTCAGCTAACTGTTGTCGTCCTGATTCAATTAATTCGGGTAGGCGTGTGATCAATTGTCGTCCCTGATTAAAGACTGGGGGGACAATGGTTAACCCAATAATTACAAAGGTTAAAATTGCCACTAAATAGACTAAAGCCGCCGCCAGTCCCCTAGGAATAAAGCGCTCTAATTTTGCCACTGCATAGTTAAGTAAAAAGGCAATTAATCCAGAGGTAACTAATAAACTAATTAATTCCCCAACATAGCCTAATAATTGAAAGCTCAACCAACCCACTACTAAAATAAGTAAACAAGTGAGTAGCCGATTTTGTAAGGGTGAAAATACAGAATTGCTCATGGGAAAAATCGAAACCTGAAAACCTACAGTAGTTTACCCTATTTTGGCATAACAGGAAATAGGATCACGGATTTAAGAGGATTTCACGGATTTCACGGATTTTAATCTGTGTAATCTGCTTAAATCCGTGATGGGTAATGGGTAATGGGGACAATAGCTTTTAATGATTACAACCGATTTATAATTGCCTCATTCTTGATACAATTACTTTAATTATAAACTAAAACCAATAATTATTCACCCGTACACGAGGCAGAAAATTTAACCGATGAATTTAATTAATAGTCTAACTCAAATTATGGCAAAATTAAGGTGTTATTTAATCCAAATTAGCCAATTTTGTCAATCCCAAGGCGTGATTTTTGCAATCACCATGGGGGTACTTAGTCGCAGTCTTATTTTATTAGTTTTTTTTATAATAGCCCAATTGCAGCAAGTTTCCTCGGAAACAGAAACGGTAAAAATTGCCTGGGGTTGGCAGATATTTTCGGCTTGGGATAGTCCCTTATATCAGGGTATTGCTACCTCTGGATATGAAGTAATTAATCAGACAGAAACCCGGTGGTAATGTGGCGTTTTTTCCCCTATTTCCTTTATTAATTCGTGGGTTAATGAATTTAGGTTTATCCTTTGAAGTGGCGGGAACTTTAATTAATAATTTTGCTTTTTTTGCCGCTTTGATTTTACTCTATAAATGGGTGGAAATTACCAATAATTCTCAAGCTGCCCGTTGGGCAACGGCTGTTTTAGCTTGGTGTCCCCTCTCTATTTTTGGGAGTGTTATTTATACCGAAGGTTTGTTTTTATTTCTGAGTACCGCCGCCCTACGAGCATTTGATTTAAAAAAATATCCTCAAGTGATTTTTTGGGGCAGTTTAGCCACGGCAACCCGCATTACAGGACTCGCTTTAATTCCGGCTTTTTTAATTACATCTTGGCAAAAACAAAAGCCTGGAATTGCCTATTTATCCGGTTTATTAAGTGGCTGTGGTTTATTATTTTATAGTCTATATTGTGGGATAAAGTTTAATAATCCCATTGCTTTTATTACCGTCCAACATACCCAATGGCAACGCCAAACTGGATTTGATAGTCAGGGATGGTTAAAAATGATTATGCAAATTTTGATCGGTTCTCAGAATTGGAAACAAGGCACAATAGTTGACCCTTGGCATCCACTTTTAGTTATAATAATTGCTATAATAGGTTATTGTATTTGGCGGTATCGGCATCAATTAGGAAAGGCAAAATTTGACTATAGTTTATTCTCATTAATCATAATTTTATGGTTGATTGCTGGTGATCCTTTCCTAAATACAGCTATTATTTTGGGAGGCGGTTATTTACTCTGGTATTTACGCCATGAACTTAGTTTGGTAGCGGTTAATTATGGCTTTTTTGCCTTGGGTTTATTATTGGCATCCGGGGGTACAATTTCTCTAGGTCGTTTAACCTATGGTATTATTTCTATTAGTTTAGCGTTAGGAGTGATGTTATCCCATCATCGCCGTTGGGGTTATCTAACCTTGGGATTTTTTTCCCTGTTACTGATTAGTTTTTCAGTTCGCTTTGCCCAACATCTTTGGGTGAGTTGAGAGTTAATCAAATACAAAAATTATGATACAATCAAGGTAAAAGTTACTGAAAAATAAAAATTATCATGAAAATCAACAATCATAATAAAACTAATTTTTTTCTTCCCTTATTAGTAGCTATCACCGGATTAACCTTAACCCCCACCCTGGGTTTTATTCCTCCAACACTCGCACAACGAGCTTTAGATTTTGCCACCCAAGGCTGTCGCGGTGTGCCCCAGGAAGCCTATTTTATGACACAGAATTATCATATTAATATTTGTCGTGGACAGGGGGGTTTATTCATGGTGGTCAGCTTTAGAAATGAACAACTTTTTGATCGATTTCCGGTTCAAGCCCAGGGAAATAGTTATGTAGGAACATCTCAAAAAGCCTCCTATCAAGTTAACCCGACTACCTTCATAATTCAACCCCATAATAATTCCAGACCGATGACAGAAACGGGTATTAAGAATGCAAGGAAATCCCGGAAATCAAGCGCCCCAAGAGTCAATAGTTACTGGAACAGTTACTTACCGTCAAAGAATTGCGTTACCGCCAAATGCCATAGTTATTGTTAGATTACAAGATATAAGTCGTTTTGATGGCGCACCTCGAACGATTACCCAACAAACAAATCCTTTACGCGGTCAACAGGTTCCTGTTCCATTTTCTTTAATTTATAATCCCAATGATATTCAACCGAATGGGATTTATATTATTCGGGCTGAAATTTATATTGATGGGCGATTAACTTGGGTAAATATGAATCAAGATCGAGTGATTACTCAAGGTAATCCTAATACCATAGAAATTATTGTGCAACCAGTTAATTAGAATAAAATGGGATAAAATTCAAATAGTATGATGTTTTTTTCCGACAAAAAAAATAAATTTCATCCCGTATTAACGGGAGTTATTATCAGTAGCTTGATTTTATTCGCTTGTAGTAGTTTACGGCATTTTTTCTTTCAATCTAATGCCTATGATTTAGGAATTTTTGATAATGGAATTTACTTAATTAGTCAAGGAAAAGAACCCTTTGTTTACTTTCGAGGATTACATATTTTAGGGGATCATGCCGCCTATATTCTGTATATTGTTGCCCTATTTTATAAACTTTACCCCGATATTCATTGGTTATTTGCTATTCAAGCGATTTCCCTTTCCCTCGGTGCATTACCTACTTATCAACTATCTTTACAAGCAGGATTAAAAGAAACCCAAGCTCAAACCCTAGGATTTGTCTATCTATTATATCCTTTGATTTTTAATGTTAATTTATTTGATTTTCACCCCGAAGTAATCGCCTTACCTGCAATTTTATATGCTGTTTTAGTGGCTAGAAATAATAATATATTAGGCTTTATTATCTCAATTTTTATTATTTTAGGCTGTAAAGAAGTTTTATCTTTACTATTAATAGCAATGGGGATATGGTTATGGCTATTTGAAAAAAAAAGTCGTTGTGCTGCGATCGCAATTTTTTCGGGACTAGGCTGGTTTTTCCTCTCTACAGAATGGATTATCCCCCACTTTTCCCAAGCCCCACCCATCGCCGTTGGCGTCTATAGTTTCCTGGGAAATTCCTTATTTGAAATTAGCTTAAATATTCTATTAAAACCTGGATTAGTATTAAGTAAAATTTTTACCTTAGCCAATTTAGAATATTTAGTTTTACTCTTAATTCCCTTAATTTGGGGACTCTCTTGGCGACATTTAAGCCCTTTAATGGGGGCGGCGCCGATTTTATTTTTAAATCTGTTAGCAGAAAATCCCCAAATGAAGAACTTAACCCAACAATATTCCCTAGGGATTTTGCCTTTTCTTCTATTAGCTATTATTTCCAATTTAGCAACGGGGGGAGGATGGCTGAAACAAAAAAAATGGATAATTTTATGGTCTTTAATTTGCTTTTTCGCCCTAGCAAAATATGGTTATTTTACCTCCAAATATCTCCAAACCCTGGATAATTGGCAGGCTACACGGGAAGCCCTAACCTATATTCAAACCCAAAATCCGGTTTTAACCACGGATAAAATTACCCCCCACCTCACCCACCGTCCTATCCTCCAATTAGCGATCCAAGGACGAGAAACAGACCGATTTAAAACCCTTTCAATATGTTTTATTAAACCAACGTCACCCCGGATGGCCGAGTTCTCCCGAATTAGTGATCGGATTAGTCAACCGCCTAAAAAATCATCCTGATTTTCAATTAAAATATCATCAGGATGATGTTTGGTTGTTTGAACAATCCTCTACTTTAGAACAATAGCAAAAAGCCAATAAATCCCCGTAGAGATGTGCCATGGCGCGTCTTTACTTAGACTGAGCTTTATTTCCCTGTTTAGCCTTAGAAATTTCAGCCCCAAGAATTTCTAATCCCTTCATGTATTGAGGATCATCTTTTGTCCCCACTTTAGTCCGATCCTTTCTTAACTCATCCTGTTGTGCTTCGGTGAGTTCAATTTTAACATCCGGTTGAATGCCTTCATGGTTAATATCTCGACCACTGGGGGTAAAATATTTAGCAATAGTTACTGCTAAACCCGAACCTTTTCCCACGCCCCTGACCGACTGAACTAACCCTTTACCAAAGGTTTTTGTTCCGACTAAAAGTGCCCGTTTATTATCCTGTAATGCGCCGGATAAAATCTCACTGGCACTGGCTGATCCGCCATCTACTAAAACCACTAATGGTTTATTTGTTAAAGCTCGATTATTTGCCTTTTGGCGGTCGGTTTCACCCTGGCGATCCACCGTAGAAACAATATCTCCTTTATTCAGCCACATTCGGGCAATTTCAACACTAGAATATAGTAAACCCCCGGGATTTGAGCGTAAATCTAGGACATAACCCGGAACATTTTGTTTTTCTAAATCATTAATCGCTTCCCGCATTTCTTCCGCGGCGTTGGCGCTAAAAGTATTTAACCGAATATAACCAATATCCCCCACAGAAACTAGGATTTTTAGAAGCACGAACCGGGTGAATTTCAATGCGATCGCGAGTAATTTTAAAATCCAAAGGTTTATCCCCCCGCAGGATTTTAATATTAACTTTCGTCCCCACCGGGCCACGAATTAAACTCACCGCTTCATTAATATCCATGCCCTCGGTGCTGCGGCCATCAATTTCAGTAATAATATCCTGGGATTGAACCCCAGCACTAAAGGCGGGGGAATCCTCAATCGGTGAAATCACCACTAACTTTTTAGTTTTTTCATCCTGGGTTAATTGAATCCCCACCCCCGTTAACTCCCCGGAGGTGTCAATTTGCATATTGCTGAATTCTTCCGGGTTCATGAAGCGAGTATAGGGGTCATCTAGCTTCTTCAACATTTCCCGAATGGCTTTATAAGCCTGTTCGTCGTCAGTATAGTTCCGGTTTAAATACTCGGTGCGGGTAGCCACCCAGTCTACTTGATTAAAAGTGCCATCTACATAATTTTTTTGGATCACCTGCCAAACTTCATCAATCAACTCCTTTGGGCTTTCCCGAAGGGATGCTTGACTAGAAAGATGAATTCCCGCTCCGGCAACGGTTACAGCCGTTAACATTATTGCCGTCGCCCCGAGAACTAGCCCACTTCTTGAAATAATCATCGGTTTGCTGAACTAGAAAATAGAAATTTTAATATCAATACGCCCAATGTAGCATAGGTTTCAGCTTTCAGGTTTTCCAAAGCAGTCAGAAATAAATTTCCCCCCACCTCCCCTACTCCCCCTGCTCCCCTGCTCCCCTGCTCCCCCTGCCTCCCCTGCTCCCCCTGCTCCCCTACTCCCCCTGCTCCCCCTGCTCCCCCTGCTCCCCCTGCTCCCCACCTCCCCCTGCTCCCCCTGCTCCCCCACTCCCCTGCCCCTACTCCCATCTAGGGATCAACCCAACGGCCATCGGCTTTAATCAAATTAATTAATTCTTCAACCCCTTGGGTTTCAGGAACTTTTTTTATTTCCTCTCTACCCCGATAGAGGGAAATAAAACCCGGTTGTTTACCGACATAACCATAGTCGGCGTCGGCCATTTCTCCGGGGCCATTCACAATACATCCCATCACCGCAATATCTAAACCCGTTAAATGTTTCGTGGCTTCACGAACTTGATGTAAAACTTCTTCTAAATTAAATAAAGTGCGACCGCAGGAAGGACAGGCGACATATTCCACCATGGTTTTCCGCAGTCCTAAAGCTTGCAGAATACTATAACAAACGGGGATTTCTTTTTCCGGGGCTTCGGTTAAAGAAACCCGAATAGTATCGCCAATTCCTGCTGCTAATAAAGTTCCGATTCCCGCCGTTGATTTAATTCGGCCATATTCTCCATCTCCGGCTTCCGTCACCCCTAAATGTAGGGGATAATTCATACCTAATTCATCCATCCGTTTGACCATCAAACGGTTAGCCGCCACCATCACCGGAAACCCGGGAAGCCTTGAGGGAAATAACAATATTTTGAAAATCCAAAGATTCACAAATTTTAATAAATTCTAACGCCGATTCCACCATGCCTTCTGGGGTATCACCATAAGTAAATAACATTCTTTCTGCTAAGGAACCATGATTTACCCCGATTCGCATTGCCTTCCCTTGATCGCGCAGAGAAACTACTAAAGGTTCTAAGGTTTGTCTAATTTTATCGCCAATTTCATTAAATTCAGTTGGGGTGTATTCCGTGCGATCGCTTTTAGGTTTTTCAAACACATATAACCCGGGATTAATTCGGACTTTATCTACATATTTCGCCACTTCCAGGGCAATTTTCATGCCATTATGATGAACGTCCGCCACCAAGGGCACAGGTTGATAGGTTTCGGCTAATTTCTGTTTAATTTTCCCCACGGCGGTAGCATGACCTACACTGGGAACCGTCACCCGCACAATTTCACAGCCAATTTCATGCAGACGACGCACCGCCGCCGTTGCCCCCTCAATGTCCATCGTATCCTCATTAATCATTGATTGGACAACCACGGGATGACCGCCCCCAATAGTAACCGTCCCTACCTGGACAGGACGGGTTTGACGGCGGTGAATCATCGTATCCACCGATGTTTGACTAGCAGGGGTTTGGGCTGGTACAGGTAAAGTTTGCATAGTTAATAATTAGTTTTTGTCAATATAGCGATCGGAATTTTTTCTCCTATTGATTAATAGATTGCCACAAAAGGGGCATTTAGGGAATTACCCTCACGGATAGTTAAGGGGGTGCGGAGTACAAGCGTCCTCCCCCGCTAAGTTAAGGAGTTTAAATCCTTAAAACTCCTTAATAAGTTATTCTCAACCCAACCTAGGGAGAATATTGAACCCGATAAATCCGACCATTACTTTCCTCAGTAAAAATCAAACTGCCATCGGGTAATACTAACAAACCCACCGGACGACCCCAAGTTTCAGGAATAGCAGGATTGACTAAAAATCCGGTTAAAAAATCCTCGTAATATCCCAGAGGACGACCTTGATTAAAAGGAATAAAAACTAATTTATATCCCGTACCAGAATTGCGATTCCAACTGCCCCTAAACGCCACAAAACCGCCATTCTTGTAGGATTTTGGGAAGGTGTTTCCATCATAAAATTGTAATCCTAAAGCCGCCGAATGGGCTTGAAATAAAACATCGGGTTTTAAGGTTTTCCCAACTAAATCAGGGCGGACACTTTGACCATTTTGAACATGACGCGGATCTAAATTATTAGGTGTAAAATAACTATAGGGCCAACCATAGAATTCTCCTGAACGAATACGGGTAAAATAATCAGGAACTAAATCATCCCCTAACCCATCCCGTTCATTAACGGTTGTATAAAGTTCTTTGGTTTCTGGATGAAAGTCTAACCCCACAGGATTTCTTAATCCATAAGCAAAGGTTTGCTGATTAGACCCGTCTAAATTCATCACTTGAAACCGATGCCCGGGGGGGATTTTCTTCACTAACATTTGTTTTTGAACCAATGGAAACATAGAGTTTTTGATAATCGGGAGAAACAATAACATTTCTTGTCCAATGTTGGTTATATCCGCCTCCGGGTAACTCCGCTATTTTTTCGCCTATTCCCGTGAGTTGCTGTTGATTATTATAGGAATAACGTCTAACTTCATTTGTATTTCCCAAGAAAAAATAACCGGGTGAAAATGCCATTCCAAAGGGAATATCTAAGCCATTTTTGCTGTCTGCAAAGGTTTTAATTTGATCAGCTACTCCATCTTGATTGGTATCTTTTAATAACCGAATCCGGTTTTGTTTGGTTTCTGTTACTAATACATCACCATCGGGAGTTAACGCTAACCACCTGGGATTATCTAAATTTTCGGCAAAGATATTAACTTTAAATCCCGGGGGAACATTGAAAACCGGGTTATTAGGAATGGGAATAACTTGGGGAGGTTTAGACGCACTCTCACTATGGAAAGGTGGCGGTAAGTCTTCTAAATTAACCCGAATTGGTTGGGGGGATAATGGTTTGATTATAATATTATTTGGGGTTTCGGTCGCAACGGAAATGGAGGAATTTGTTGGGATGCGATCGCTATTTTGTTGACAACCGATTAATACTCCTAAAAATAATAAGGGAAAATAACGTAATTTTGACATAATTACCCTGCTATTATTTGAGTTGGTGAACCCTATTATCCTATTCAGATTTAAAATGATGGGCGGTACAAGATTCGAACTTGTGGCCTCTTCCTTGTAAGGGAAGCACTCTACCGCTGAGTTAACCGCCCGATTAACACGTTTAGCTATTATAGCATAAACTTTTAGAATCACAACTCTATTTTCCCCGATTGATCATTTTACCCCATGCCATCAGGTCAAACCCACGACCAGATAACCCTTTGGAGCTTACCTTTTATTGCGGGCTTAACCTTTAGCCAAACCCGCAGCAGTCACCTCACCTTTTTGGTGACCGGGAGTTTCCTATTTAGTGGCCTAATGTTTGGCCCGGATTTAGATATTGACTCCCGACAGTTTCAACGGTGGGGGATGTTGCGGTGTTTCTGGGCGCCCTACCAAAACAGTTTGCGCCATCGCTCCTTTTTATCCCATGGGCCTTTTATTGGGACGGCGTTGAGGATTCTTTATTTAGGTGGCGGTCTGGGAATTTTGGGATTTTTGGGGTTAATAGTGGCACAATATTTAGGATTACTAAATAGGCAACCCTTAGAAATATTGCAGAATAGTTTGCGATCGCTCTCCAATTATCCGAGGGAATGTATCGCCATTTATTTAGGATTAGAAATGGGAGCCATGAGTCATTCCTTTAGCGACTGGTCTAACTCTTTATATAAAGAATTTAGAAAATGGCTAAAAACAGGAAAAACTCACACAGAGATCCCGGAAACACCCAAACCCAAAAAAACCAAGCGTCAAGTGTCTGCATCTCCCGAATTAGAGCTTCCCCCAATTAAACCTAAACGTCAGCAACCCAATTCCACAACGACTAAAAAATCTTCCCGTCGCTCTAAGAAATAAACCCTTTTTTATCATAAAATTCCAGAATTTAAAATGAGTAACACCGAAAATATCACCCTGAATCCTACATTAATCGCGCTACAAAACTTAATTGATGTTGTTGCTAAATTGCGATCGCCCGAGGGGGGATGTCCTTGGGATTTGGCACAAACACCAGAAACTTTAGTACCCTATATTATTGAAGAAGCCTATGAGGTAGTAGACGCAATTCGGAGCGGGGATCAAAAGGCGATCGCCGATGAATTAGGGGATTTACTATTACAAGTAATTTTACAAGCTCAAATTGCTGGAGAAGCGAATCAATTTTCTTTAGCAGAAATTGCCAATAATACTACAGAAAAATTAATTCGTCGCCATCCCCATGTCTTCGGGGAAGTGGAGGTGAATAGTGTCGAAGAAGTCAGGCAAAATTGGGAAGAAATCAAATCAAATGAGGGAGGAGAAACAGCCGAAACTAAAACTTTTAGTTCTAAATTAAGCCGTTATGCGCGACAATTACCTCCATTAATCGCCGGGATGAAAATTTCTCAAAAAGCTGCATCTGTCGGTTTTGAATGGGATAATATTGAGGGAGTTTGGGATAAATTTGAGGAAGAAGTTGCCGAATTTAAAGAAGCGATTCAAGGAGAGGATAAGGAGCATCAACAGGCGGAATTAGGGGATATTTTATTTGTCTTAATTAATTTAGCCCGTTGGTATAATTTAGATCCTCATATTGGCTTACAAGAAACCAATCATCGTTTTATTAAACGGTTATCCAAGGTTGAGGAATATTGCGATCGCCCCTTATCGGAATACAGTGTAGAAGAATTAGACGCCCTCTGGCAACAAGCAAAAGCCATCCTAGCCCAGAAATAAAGCCTAATCGTGCTAAAATAAAGAGGGTTTATTAATAGTTTTGGTAAGTTACTATGCCCTCTTTATAAGTTCGTGAATTTGCCGAAAAAATTAACCATTTATCCCTGACATATTGCCCTAGATTAAGGTTTAAAACCAACGGCTTCAGAAATTGAATTTAAACCATATTGATCTAATTTCTGTAGGAGTCCTGCTAAGATTCTTTTCACCATTTCTGGCCCCTCATAAATCCAACCCGTATAAACTTGAATTAAACAAGCTCCGGCGGTAATTTTTTCCCAAGCATCATCGGCGGTAAAAATTCCCCCAACCCCAATAATAGGAAGTTGTCCTTGGGTATTTTGATGAATCCAACGAATCACTTCCGTTGACCTTTCTTTCAGGGGTGCGCCACTAATTCCCCCCGCTTCTTGGGTAATATAACTTCCGGTTTGGGGTAGCCATTGGGTTTTTAATCCCTCCCGTTTGATGGTGGTATTAGTAGCAATAATTCCGGCTAATTGATATGTTTGGGCTAAATTTACCACATCAGCGATCGCATCCCATTCTAAATCCGGCGCAATTTTAATAAAAATCGGTTTATTATCTGTATTTTCCGTTTTCAAAACCGCTATAATTTTACTTAATTGTTCCGCATCTTGGAGCGATCGCAATCCGGGGGTATTAGGAGAAGAAACATTGACTACAAAATAATCCCCGTAGTCTTTTAATAGTTTAAAACTCCCTAAATAATCCGCGGCGGCTTCTTCTAAAGGAGTAATTTTAGATTTTCCTAAATTAATTCCAACCGGAATAATAAATTTTTGTTGATGTTTTTCGCGTAACCGTTGCGCCAATATTGCCGCCCCTTGATTATTAAATCCCATGCGATTTAAAATGGCTTCATCCTCGACTAATCTAAATAATCTCGGTTGGGGGTTTCCCGGTTGTGGATGCAGGGTAACAGTCCCTAATTCCGTAAATCCAAACCCCAAACTTTGCCAAATTCCGGCCGCCACCCCATCCTTATCAAACCCGGCGGCTAAACCTACGGGATTAGTAAAATTTAGGCCCCATAATTGTTGCTGTAAACGGATATCCTGTAAACAGAATGAGGATTTAAGTTTAGATTCTAGCCAATTCATCGGTGACTGAGACTGATTTTGCTCAATCCAACTCAGGACTTGTAAAGCACGATGATGCGCCCATTCTGGATCAATTTTGAGTCCATAAAATAAAATGGGTTTAACGGCGCTGCGGTAGATATCCAAAATAGTCTCCTCTAATCATGTCCTGATTCCCAAGTTTTAATTTAGTCTATTTTTTGAGTAAAAGGGTGAAATACTAAGGGTAAGATAGAAGCATTAACCAGACCAACGGGCAGAGTATTATTCCTACCCTATACCAGAAAACTGCACAGATTTAGGATCTTAATTAAAATTTTAATTTTGAATGTTAATTAAAAGATACAATTTGGGAGTTTATTATGGGTCAATTTGAAGAATCGACCGCATTAGAGCAACCCATTATGACCTTGGGGCGTGTTCTCCAAACCATACAAGATGAAGACAATGTTGATGTCTTGATCGAAACAATTTTAAACTATTTAAAAACCGAGTTTAATTATAGTTTAATTTGGATTAGTTTGTACGATCGTTTAGATCATCGTTTAATTGGCAAAGGAGGAATTACCCCAACAGAAGATAATTGGTTAATCAAACAAAGATTTGTCCTATCTCCTGGGGATTTACTCGAACAGTTAGTAATTCAAATGCGACCTTTAGTGGTTCCCGATTTGCGGTCAGAAACCCGCGCCGGAGAGTGGCAAAAAGCTGCCCAAGCCTTTAATATTCAGGGGTCAATTTTATTCCCCATGCGCTATAAAGATCGCTGTTTTGGTGTGGTTTTATTAGGATCAACCGAGTGGGGAATTTCTCCTAGTTCAACGGAAAAAGAACTGATTTCAATGGTTTTAGGAACCTTAGCGGCTTCTTTATTCCAAATTGAAACCACTTGGATGTATCAACAAACCAAACGACCCGAACAACCTTTCTTGAAACTTTTAACTCAATTTAGAACCCTAAATACTTTAGATCGATGTTTAGAAGTAGCGGTAGAAACAACCCATGAATTTATTGAAACCGACTCGGACAAATGTGTATTGGTATTATCGAGAAGGGCGTTATTTTTGGCGGCGGGCGAGTAATCAACAAAAACTTCCCAGTGTCAGTTTAATGAAGCAGGCGGCTTCCGGGGTAACGGTACAGGATTTAGGAGAATTTTATCAAGCACTAATTTCCGATCATTTAGTGTCTATTGGAGAGTCCTATAGTTCCTTAAGAGCGGATACAACGGAACGATTAATGGAGAAAATTCGCGCCCGTTCCCTATTAGCGGTTCCGATTCTTTTTAATCAAGAAATGTTAGGATTTATTGCGGTTGAAGGTCAAAATCCGAGAATTTGGCAGGAGAATGAAAAACAATTTTTGCGAGGTGTGGGGCAATTAATTTCCCTAACCGCCCCCTTAGCGGAAATGGAAGTTAAAATTCGGCAAGCGGAACTAGATCAGTCCCTGACAGCCAAAGTTACCCGTGCTATTGTGGATGATCAAGATTGGCAACTTTCCTTAAAAACCACCGCTAATCTGTTGTGTCAGCGATTAAATACGGGACGATTTTTATTAATTAAACGTCATCTGAAAACGGCAAAATTTGAGATTATTTATCAATATTATCCTTTAAATAGAACCGCGATTTTTTCGCCCTTAGATTCCCTGACTTCCCAAGATTGGCAAGCTTTAAAAAATGATAGTGAAATTTTGCTCATTGAAAATTATGATGAAGATGAAAAATTAAAATCTTGGCGCAGTCAACTCAAGGATGCCGGAGTGAGATCGTTAATTCTTTGCCCGATTAATTCTCGTTTAAATTCGGAAAAATATCCACAGGAAAATAAGCATCAAGAGTTTTTATTAATAGGCCATGAAACCCCGAGAACCTGGGATCGAGCCGAACAGGAATTAGTTAAAATTGTAGGTCAACAATTGAGTGTAATTCTCCGTCAATGGAAATTAAATCAACGGATTAAATCCCAAGAAGAACTTAATCAAGCCTTAGATCAGGGGTGGTCAATCTTAGAAAAGACCCATCAAGTACAACACCTAGAACAACAATTTACAGAAAAAATAGCACAATTATCAAACAGTCCTTTGGTTCTATTATTAACCTGGCCAGAAGGAGCAAAAAAAGCAAAAATCGCCCATTGTGTCACTCGCCAAGCGAAATTTTATATTGACCCAGAAACGGTTAATCTCTATCGCTAAAGATCCTTTAATTCAACACGCTTTATTAACAAAAGAATTATTCTGGTGGCCTGTACAGGAGTTATCAACTTACACTCGCCAATGGTTTACCAGTACCGTTGATAAAATTTTAGTTATGACCCTGCATACCGCTGCTGAACACCATCCCACAGGTCTTTTAATTATTGCTGATCCTGAGCAAATTCAAACGGAATTTGGGATATCTTTAACCATGTTCAATTCTTTAGTAATGCAGTTTTCTTGGTCACGGCGCTATTTACGAATTCAAGAGGTCTTAAAAACTCAACATGAGGAATTACAATGGATGAATTGGTATAAACAACGGCGCTTAGAAGAATTATATCGAACCGTAGGCGGAGGACTGAAACAGTTAAACGAATTAAATCAATCTCCGTTTCAATCAACCGATCCACAAAAAACCCAACTTTCCCATTTACGCTATCAACAATTACTCCGTCAAATGGGCAGTGCTTTAGCTTCTACCAGTTCCTTAATTAAACAGGAACAATGGCGACTTCACCATCAAAATGATATTATTCCGATTGCTAATTTATTGCGAAGGGTGCGAGAAAGAATTAATGCTATTATTAGAAATAAACAAATCCAATTAGTTGTCAAACAACAGGAAAACTTTAATGTTGTTGCTGATAATATGAAACTAGAACTTGTTTTTTATGAAATATTATTAAACACCTGTCACCGCGCTGAACCAGGTGGGATCATTGAGATAACCACTCAACCTTTAAATGATCGCCAATTAGAACTAATTATTACGGACTATGGTACAATTAACCCGCAATTGATTCTGGAGTTAAAAGCGGGTCAATCTCCCGATTTACTAGCTCCCTCTTGCTTGGCTTCTCCCCCAGGTCAACAGCTTTTAATTTGTCAACAAATGTTAGAAAAAATGGCGGGAAAATTCCTAATAGAACAAGGAGAAAATCAACAAATTATAACTCGAATTATTTTAACTTTAGCTCCGACAACCTAGATCAATAATTGACTAATAACTTGTACGGACAGGTGGCTCAAGATTGAGGTAATAAATACAAAAATTGCGCCTAAAACTGATAACTGTTACAGACGCGCCATGGCACGTCTCTACACTGATAACTGTTACAGACGCGCCATGGCACGTCTCTACACTGATAACTGATGACTGATCACTGATAACTGTTTATTATGTTACTTTCCCTGAGAATAGAAAATTTTGCTTTAATTGATCATTTAGATTTAGATTTAGGTACGGGTTTAAATGTATTTACCGGAGAAACTGGAGCCGGAAAATCAATTATTTTAGATGCGGTTGATGCGATTTTAGGAGGGAAAGTAGACCGTCGTTTCTATTAGAACAGGAGCCACCCGATCCCTATTAGAAGCAACATTTGAGATGGACAAAAAATGGTTTAATTGGTTAACAGAACAAGAAATTGATTTAGTCGATGGGAGTTTAATTGTTTGCAGTCGAGAAGTGGTAATTACCGGGGATAAACTGAGGAGTCGCTCTCGGGTTAATGGGGTATTAGTTAATCGCAAATTAATTGAACAACTGCGCGATCGCTTAATTGAAATTACCGCCCAAGGACAAACCTTACAATTAGGTCAACCGGAACTCCAACAGGAATGGTTAGATCTCTATGGAGGTCAACCCTTAATCAAAGCCAGAAAGTCCGTAGCATCAACCTATACCCAAGCTCAAACCTGTAGTCATGCCCTAGAAAAACGCCGTCAATTTGAACAGCAAAGGTTACAGAGATTGGATTTATTAACCTATCAAATTCGCGAATTAGACGCAGCAAATTTAACCACAGCCGACGAATTAGAACAATTACAAATTGAACATCAACGGCTGAATCATATTGTAGAACTCCAGCAACAAAGTTATCAAATTTATCAAGCCCTATATCAAAGTGAAACCGGGTTGGCGGCGACGGATTTATTAAGCCAAGCGGAAAACAAACTCAGTGATTTAGTGGAATATGATCCCCAACTTCAATCTATTTTAGAAATAGTTAGTGAGGCGGTGGCTCAAATTACCGAAGCTGGCCGACAAATTGGCAGTTATGGTGAACAATTAGAATCCGACCCCCAACGGTTAGAAGAAGTAGAAGATCGGATTCGAGACTTAAAACAAATTTGTCGCAAATATGGGCAAACTTTAGAGGAAGTAATTGAATATTATCAACGCATTCAAGAGGAATTAAAAGAGTTAGAAGATGAAGATCAATCAATTGAATCTTTAGAGCAGACCTATCAACAAGCTGTTCAAGCCCTAAAAGAAACCTGTCAACATCTAACTAACCTGCGCCAAAAAGCCGCCCATCAATTGGAAACCAATCTCCTAAAAGAACTCAAACCTTTAGCGATGAATAATGTTAAATTTCAAGCAGAAATTCATCCGATTTCCCCGACGGCTATGGGGGCTGATCAAATCCAATTTTGCTTTAGTCCCAACCCCGGAGAAACCCCTGCAACCCTTGGGGGCGATCGCATCGGGAGGAGAAATGAGTCGGTTTCTCTTGGCCTTAAAAGCCTGTTTTTCTCAAATTGCCGGATCAGGAACTTTGGTATTTGATGAAATTGACGTCGGGGTATCGGGACGAGTGGCCACCGCCATCGCTCAAAAACTCCACCAACTCGGTCAGCGCCATCAAGTCCTCTGTGTCACCCACCAGCCCCTAGTTGCAGCCATGGGAGACCATCATTTTCGGGTAATTAAAGAAACCATCCAAACCGACTCGGAACTTGATTCCGAAGCCCAAGAAACCCGCACCGTCGTCCGGGTGACTCAGTTAACTTCCTCCCAACGTCGGGAAGAATTGGCTCAATTGGCCAGTGGGGAATCGGCCCAAGAAGCGATCGCCTTTGCTGAGTCCCTCTTGACCCAAGCGGCGCTGATGAAGAATTAGGGAGGCAGGCAGGGCTGTTTCATTCTTTGTAGGGGCAATCCCCCCGTGGTTGCCCCAATCCCCCCGTGTAGGATATGAGATAGTTAAAATTTCTCCCCGAACATTCAATGAGGATAGGACTATGAATGCTTTAACTGTCAATTTGAAATCATTAATAGAAATGACTGATGATCAGTTTTTTCAGCTATGTCAAAATAACCGGGAATTGAGATTTGAAAGAAATGCCAATGGAGAATTAATAATTATGCCACCAACGGGAGGAGAAACGGGAAATCGTAACGGTAGACTAAATCAACAATTATTTAATTGGACTGATGCTGATGGTACTGGCATCGCTTTTGATTCTTCGACTTGTTTTAAATTGCCTAATGGTGCAGATCGCTCTCCTGATGCTTCTTGGATCAAGTTAGAAAGATGGGATGCTTTAACGGATGAGGAAAAACAAAAGTTTCCCCCTATTAGTCCTGATTTTGTAATTGAGTTACTTTCTCCTAGTGATAGTTTGAAGACTACACAGGAAAAGATGAGGGAATATATAGATAATGGTGTGGGTTTGGGTATATTAATTAATCGTAAATCTCGTCAAGTGGAGATTTATAGACCAGGAAAAGAGGTTGAGGTTTTAGATTCTCCTGCTACGGTTTCAGGGGAAGATGTTTTAAAAGGTTTTGTGTTAAATTTGGGGATGATTTGGTAAAATTATAGAGATAGTTTAGAAAAGGAAAAAACAGCCATGCAGCCAATCTCATCCCCACCACAAGCGATCGCATACCGCAAACCCTTTAGCAGATAGATAATTGAACAGATCGGCAATCGCACTTGACAATAATTTTGACCTGCTACAATTCGTTACCAATAAGTCATCATTAAAAAGGAAATTACAATGCAAGAAATCATAACAATTTGCGTCGGAGGAGCAGGTGTCCGTATAGGAGCAAAATTCTGGGAGCTATTATGTTTAGAGCATGGCATTGGCTCTGATGGGCGACCTAACCCGGACTTTTCAGGTAATTCCGGCGACTTCTATAGAAAATTTTTTAATGAGATGGAGTCTGGCAAACTCGTTCCACGTAATATTTTTGTGGATTCAGATCCCGCTTCTGTAGATGAGATACATACTGGACTTTATAAAGACTTATTTAATCCAGAATATTTCGTTTCTGGCAGGGAGGATGGGGGCTGTGGCAGTTTTGCTCGTGCCTATAATGTATGGAGAACTATCAGTGATGATGTCATAGACAGGATCGAACGCCTCACTGAAGAATGTGACAATTGTCAGGGTTTTCTCATCATACACTCCCTGGGGGGTGGAACCGGTAGTGGCTTGACTGCACAATTGATGGCAGCACTCAGTGCTAGGTATGGTAAGAGGACGAAACTACAGTTTGCGATTTTTCCGACCCCCAAACTCAGTACCTCAATCTTAGAACCCTACAACATGGTACTCTCGACTCACTACACGAATGACCATAGTGATTGTTGTTTCCCTATGGATAATGATGCTATCTACGACATCGCACAAAAGAACCTCGGCATCCCAAGTCCTTCCTATGAAGACCTCAACTGCCTGATAGCCCATGCAATTGCTGATGTGACTGCCTGCCTGAGATTTCCGCCAAACCTCGATATGGATCTCCAAAAGTTCTCAACCAACTTGATACCTTACCCTAAAATACATTTTCTAGTGATCAGTCATGCTCCTATTGTCAGTCGAGAGAACGCCACTCACTCAGAAACTAGATACTCAAACAATCACAAATTATCTATTTGCCCCGGGAAATCAACTTGTCAAGTGCGATCTAAAGACTGAGAAATTTATATGCAGCTACCTGCTTTATCGCGGAGACGTTAGGTCTAAAAATGCAGAGGCTGCGATTAAACTTATCAAATCTAAGCTTATGCCTCAATTTGTTGATTGGCAGCCGGCGCAATTCAGGGTAGAGATTAGTAATCATCCTCAGGTATCTTTTCCCGATGATCTGATGGCTCCTGCTAAACGATCTGTCACGATGATGTTCAATACCACTGCTATAGTCAGTCTATTGACCGAGCTTGCTAATAAGTTTGACCTTATGTACAGAGAAAAGGATTTTCTCGATTTGTATATTGATGAAGGCATGGACGAGGACAAATTCAGCGAAGCTAGGGAAGGTTTAGCAGATTTAATCAGAAACTATGAGGAACTTCGGCAAGGTAACGATTTTAGCGATGATGAATATTGAGGGATAGTGAAATCGCCTTCAAGAGATTGATTGTTGATGCGATCGCCTAAAAATCACGACTCACAGGAATAGCGATCGCTTTTTCTATCACTTCCGAATACCTAAAATTCTATGCTCTAATTCTGAATTTTAATCATCATCTTGCTCCTCGTCTGACTCGTCTAATAACCCTAATCTCAATAGCTTTTTAGCAAGAGCATATACGTCTTGTTTACTACCATCCTTCCGAATTCCCAAAGCCACAATTATGATAGTGACTTGAGCTTGCTCGATCGCGTAAATGATCCGATATCTTTGTCCAACTGCACGCACACTGTAATAACCATCTAGTTCACCGAGTAATGGTTTCCCCTGCATTTCAGGAGATTCTTTGAGCTTGTCAATGCGATCGCTAATTTTTTTACGGATACGGCGATCGCTGATTTCTTTTAATAGTTTAAAAGCCGTAGGCTGAATGACGATGCGATACATTACAAGTCTAATTCTCGTTTAGCTGATTCCCAATCTATTCCTTGTGCTGATTTCGCCTCGGTAATACCTTGGCGCAAGTTAGCCATAAGGTTCGCATCCCCAAGTATTTCTATGGTTTCGAGTATTGCTTCGTAATGTTCCCAGGTCATCACAGCTAGGACGGGCTTGCCTCTACGGGTAATTGCCAGTGTACCGCCTTGCTCGGCAAGTTTTTCAGGCAATGAGGTTAACTCCTGTCTTGCTTCTGTAATCGGAATATTGGACAGCATTATTTTCAAATCTATCTGTACATCTAACTGTACATCTAAATCAGGACTCACGCAAGTCCCGACAGATTAAAATCCGCGAAATTCGTGAAATCCTCTTAAATCCGCGATCCCTCCTGCCCTATTTTTTCAAAATTGGTAGAACAAAACACAGACGAGAATCTATACTAAGTGGAACAATGGTTCGACAAACCGGGCTTGCCCCAAATCGGATACAATTTAGCGACTTGTCAATATCCAAAGTAAACTGGTAAACAGTAATTGTCTATGGGCTATTTTCTTTTGATAGTTCAAAACTTAAAAAAATATTAATTTTCCCCTAAAAGACTGTTTCAATCCCAATCTATGTATTAAACCCCTATGAAATCTGCATCCCCGACCAATTCTATATCAGGAGAGTCAACGGTAGTTTCATCACAAGTAATTGATGTAACCCCCGTTGAGGAGTCTACAGTTAATCGAAAGGGCATGGGCAAAGTGGGGGGTGAGACCCCTCTTGAAGAATCATCTTCCTCAACAAATGGGGGTTTAGTTCTCACAGGTGCAGGAGGCAGCAGTTTCTCCTCTATTCTGGCTCCTTTAACCAAAGACAATTTCGTTATTGTGGTTAAAGAAGTTGAGGACAAACTAAAAACCGTTAATCAAACCCTATCGATGCTGAATAATCTGCTCGATGCCCAGGGGTTTGAGGAAATCCTCAATGAAATGTTGCGGTCGATTACTATTAAAATAGGGGAACTATTGAATGCCGATCGGACAACGATCTGGCTAGTGGATGAAGAAAAACACGAACTTTGGTCAATTGTCGCGGGCGGGCAAGATGGTAAACCCCTAGAATTAAGAATCCCATCCACCGCCGGAATTGCTGGGGAAGTGGCGACGACTCGCAATGTGGTTAATATTCCCTACGATTTTTATAACGATCCGCGTTCGGCCGCCGCCAAGAAAATGGATCAGAAAAATGGCTATCGGACGTATACGATGGTCGTCATGCCTCTTTTAAATGATGAAGATGGCTTGGTGGCGGTGGTACAATTACTGAATAAATTAAAACTCAATTCTAACCCCCTAGATTCCTTAGATGAAAAAATAGACTTAGAGGGATTTACTACCGATGATGAAAAACTATTTGAAGAATTTGTTCCTTCAATTCGCCTGATTTTAGAGTCCTCTCGTTCCTTCTATGCCGCCACGGTCAGACAACGGGCCGCCGCCGCTTTAATGAATGCGGTTAATGCCCTAAGTAAGAGTAGTTTAGACTTAGAGGAAACCCTAAAAAATGTTATGGATCAGGCAAAAGAATTAATGAATGCCGATCGCAGTACCCTCTGGTTATTAGATGAAGAAAAAGGCGAACTTTGGACGAAAATTCCGATTAATGAAAAACTCATAGAAATTCGGATTCCTCGAAACGCTGGATTTGCTGGAGTTGTTGCCCAAAGTGGTGAACCTTTATTAATTCCCTTTGATTTGTATAACGATCCCCGTTCCGAAACCTCTAAACAAACGGATCAAAAAACCAAATATCGGACGTGCAGTATGTTATGTACGCCCGTTTATAATGCCGATAATCAACTGATTGGGGTGACTCAATTAATTAATAAGAAAAAACAGGGAGAACATCCTCCGTATAATCCAGATAATTGGCCAGAAGCCCCGGAACAATGGAAAGCCAGCTTTAATAAGAATGATTTAGAATTCATGCAGGCTTTCAATATTCAAGCGGGGGTTGCCCTACAAAATGCCAAATTGTTCCAAAAAGTCAAAGAACAGGAACAACGGCAAAAAGATATTCTGCGATCGCTCAGTAATGGAGTGATTTCTACCGACAAAGAAGGTCGCATGATTGCCACCAATGATTGTGCCATGGAACTCCTAGGAATCCGTGAGGAAGATGTTGTTAAAGGGCGTTCTGTCCGAGATTTAATTCAGGTTAAAGATGGAGATTTTAGTAAATGGTTTGATGCCGCCTTAGCTCCCAAAGATGCCAAGGATCGGCAACAATATTACCCAGATCAAACCCTATTCTCGGGAACAAATGAATCCTCTCGAAGTGTGAATTTATCCATTAATTCCATGTCCGATATTAATAACCCCGGAAAAGTCAGTGGGGCGTTAGTGGTCATGGAAGATATTAGTGGCGAGAAGGAAGTTAAGAACTTAATGTATCGCTACATGACCCCAGAAGTCGCCGAACAACTATTAGCTAGTGGGGATACGGGGCTAGGTGGAAAACGCAAAAACGTGACGGTTTTATTTAGTGATATTCGCGGTTATACCACCCTCACCGAAAAACTACAGGCCGAAGAAGTGGTCACCATGCTCAACTCCTATTTTGAGGAAATGGTAGACACCGTATTGGGCTATAAAGGAACCCTGGACAAATATATCGGAGATGCGTTAATGGCCGTGTTTGGGTCTCCCGCCCCCTTAGAGAATCATCCCTGGATGGCAATGCAGGCGGCCGTGGAAATGCGCTACCGTCTAGCTGAATATAATGAAGGTCGGGTCGCCCAGGGGTTAATGCCCATTGGCATTGGTATGGGTCTCCATTCCGACGAAGTGGTATCGGGAAATATTGGGTCAAGTAAACGGATGGAATTAACCTCAATTGGGGATGGGGTGAACCTCGCCTCCCGTTTAGAAGGAGCTAGTAAACAATATGGCACGGATATCGTGATTAGCGAGAATACCTATATCCATTATGCCGAGAAGGTAATAGTTCGAGAACTCGATTTCATCACCGTTAAAGGCAAAAGCCAACCGGTGAGAATTTATGAACTCATAGGCATTCGGGAAGGGAAATTAGTCCGACCGATTTCTGAAAAACAACAGGGGATTATCGACCACTATCATCTGGGACGGGAATATTACCTCAAACCTGCCACGGAAAAATTAACCGCAGAGGAAATAGTGCCGTTATTGGAAGAACTCGAAGAAGTTTCCGAAGTTCAAATGAAAAAACTCTCCTACGATGATAAGGATTTGTTAGGACAAATGTTATTAAGAAATTCTCTGGAGAAATTAACCGAAATGTTAGACGAAAACATCATCAAGCGGTTAGCCATTGAAGAATTTAAACGGATGCCGATGGAAGAAGCCCTAGGCATTTTACCGGAGAAAGTCAAAGGATTTACTCCCCGGGAAACTAAAAAATTACTCATCGCCAAACTGAAACAGTTTACAACCGATGTCAATACCCAAAAAATGTTAGAAGACGAGGCCGCAGAAATGCCCCTGCCGAAACTTCGGAAAATGGTTGATTTAGCCAAACGCAAATTTGCAGCAAAAGCCAAAGAATCCTTGAGGACTGCCAAACGGGAATTTCTGGCGGTTTTGGATCTTGATCCGAAAAATAAGGCCGCTAAACTGCACGTTGATCGCTGTATTCTGTATGAAACCACCCAACCCCCTGATGAAACCTGGGATGGTGTGTGGAAACCTGACAGAGAAGTAAATAAAAAGCTGTCCTAGATAGGGAATAAAACTTTTAAACTCGGTTTTTTGATAAACTGGGTTTTAGATCAATGTTAGGGATTGAAAAAATCGAACCCTGAAAGCATTTATTGGAACTGATCTGCCAAAAATCTCCCACATTAGACGAAGTGCAACCGGCGGAGAATAATGACGGACTGTGTATTGATGTTCCACATTTATGAGTAAAAAATCCAAGAGTTTAAGATATGCCTAGAGTCAGTTCACAATTATCCGATCTTCATTGGGCCAAGCAAGTCCATGACTTCTTAATTGAAGTCGCCCGCGCTTCTTTGGCAGATAGTCCTAAATTACCTGATAGTGTTTCCACTCAAGCCTTACCTTTAGCCCAAAAAGCCCAGGATATTCAGCAAAGAGTCGCTACAACCGGTTGGCAATCTGAAAAAAGCCAATGGATTGAACAGGTACGTCAACTGTTGCTAGAATTGTCTCGGATTGCTTTAGGAGAACGTCCTAAACTCCCTGAAAATATTGCTCAACGGGCTTTAACCTTGGCAGAAACTGCCCAGGATATTTACTCAGACTCGGCCGATGATGGAGAGGATGAGGATTCCGAGGAAACTAGGTCTGATACGGACAATTCCTCTCGGGACACTTCGGTTAATGATTTATTCACGCAATTAAAAGACCGTTTAACCGCAGAACAGCAAAGTGCTAATGGGACTGGAGATGCCCAATGGCAACAATTGTTAACCCTACTGGATATGGTTCACCAGACATATAATAGGATTCAAAAATCTTAATCTATTCCGGTTTCGCCGTTTATTGTGTTCCCGACCCCCGGCTACGGATAAAATAGAAATTGATTTAATTCCCGTGTTTCCTGTAGCCATGACTCAAACAATTGATTTCCTTAGCCATCTCAATATTTGCCAGCGTCAAGCGGTGGAACATTTTTGTGGCCCGATGCTGGTGGTGGCGGGAGCGGGTTTCGGGTAAAACACGGGCTTTAACCTATCGCATCGCTAATTTAATTCGCAGCCATCGGGTTCATCCTGAGAATATTTTGGCTGTGACTTTTACTAATAAAGCCGCCAAGGAAATCAAGGAGCGGGTAGAATTAATTTTTGCTCAACAACAAGCAGAACTCGTATTTGGAAAACCCTTATCTGCTTTAGCCGCCGATGAACAAACTCGCCTGAAATCCAAGGTTTATCGCAGTATTAGCAAACATCTTTGGATGGGAACCTTCCATAGTTTGTGCGCTCGGATTTTGAGATATGATATTAATAAATATCAAGACGAAAGTGGCAGAAAGTGGAATAAAAACTTCTCGATCTTTGATGAAGATGATGCTCAAAAATTAGTTAAGCATATCGTTCTCAAAGATATGAATTTAGACGATAAGAAATTTGAGCCTAAAAAAATTAGATATTCGATTAGTAATGCTAAAAACCTTGGGTTTTCGCCTCAACAATATGCTAGGGAAAACCCCGATTATTATGGGCGCGTCGTTTCCGAGGTTTATAGTTCCTATCAATCTCAATTAGCTTCAAATAATGCCTTGGATTTTGATGATTTAATTCGAGTAACTGTAGATTTACTCAGTCAAAATGAACAAGTATTAGCCTATTGGCATCAAAAGTTTTGTCATATTCTAGTAGACGAATATCAAGATACTAACCGCACCCAATATAACTTAATTCGGTTATTAGTTACCAATGGCGAAAACCCGAGAACCATTGAAAATTGGCAAAATCGTTCTGTTTTTGTGGTGGGAGACGTAGATCAATCTATTTATTCCTTTCGGATGGCAGACTATAAAATATTATTAGAATTTCAACAGGATTTTGGCGATCGCTTACCCGATGACGATACCCGAACAATGATTAAATTAGAGGAAAATTATCGCTCCCGGGAAAATATTTTACAAGTAGCAAATCATCTAATTCAAAAAAATACCGAACGGATTGATAAAATCCTCCGTCCCACCCGAGGAGAAGGGCTACCAATTTACTGTTATCACGCAGATGATGAAGTAGATGAAGCCAAATTCATTCTATCACAAATTCAAGGAATTAGCAAACAAAATCCCGAATTAGATTATGGGGCGTTTGCCATTTTATATCGAACCAACGCCCAATCCCGCGCCCTAGAAGATGTCTTATTAAGAAATAATATTCCCTATACCGTGGTCGGGGGATTAAGGTTCTATGACCGCAAAGAAATCAAGGATTCCATATCGTATTTACGAGTCATTGCTAACCCCGCCGATAGTGTTAGTTTGCTCAGAATTATTAATGTTCCCCGTCGAGGCATTGGTAAAACTACTATTGACGGGTTAATGAATGCGTCTCAACAGTTAGGAATACCCCTTTGGGAAGTAATTAGTGATGAGGATTCTGTTAACACCATAGCCGGACGTTCAGGCAAATCCGTGAATCAATTTGCCCAAACCATTAAAACTTGGCAAGAACGCCTAGAAGACCATTCCGCTCTGCAAATTTTAGAAGGAATTTTACTAGATGCAGGTTATATTCAAGACTTAAAAAATGAGGGTACAGATGAAGCCGAAAACCGCTTAGAAAATATTAAAGAATTGACTAATGCAGTCTCACAATTTCAAGAGGAATATGAGGATAATACCCTGGGCGGATTTTTAGCCAGTGCTTCCTTAGCTTCCGATTTAGATAACTTAAAAGAAGGACAAAAAGCGGTTTCCCTATTAACCCTCCATGCGGCGAAAGGATTAGAATTTCCGATTGTATTTTTAGTGGGTTTAGAAACAGGGACTTTTCCCTAATTATCGCAGTTTAAACGACCCGTTATCCATTGAAGAAGAACGACGTTTATGTTATGTGGGAATTACCCGCGCCCAAGAGCAATTATTCTTAACCCATGCTTGTCAACGGCGGTTATGGGGGACTTTAGAATCCTGTATTCCCTCGATGTTTTTACAAGAATTACCCGAAGGATTAATTCATGGTTATACTCCTCCGACTCAACCCAAAACAAGTAAAACCAAGGGAATTAAAAAAGAGTCAAAATCACCGACTGAGATTAAACAACCTGCCAAAAGTGACAAATTAGAATCGGATGTTAAGGATTGGAAAGTCGGGGATAAAGTCTTTCATCGTACCTTTGGGATTGGAGAAGTTACCCACGTTTTTTCTAATAAAGATAAAATGTCTTTAGCGATTAAATTTGGTAGCCTTAGTCCTAAAATTCTTGATCCTAAAACTGTTCCTTTACAACGCTTTAAATAACCCTGTTGTTGCGCTTGTTGTTGCGCTTCAGCGCAATCTATTGTTAAAGTACAATAACGCAGAAGATGTGCTAAAGCACAACAACGGGTGGTGTTAAAGCTCAACAATGAATTTAATTTTTTGATGAACAACAGCTAAATTCCACATATAATCATCAATTTCATATTGGGTTGCAGCTTGATTAATATAGGTTTTAGCCAGTTCTATATTTTGTTCTGCTTCATAATATAATCCTAAATAAAGATGACTATAAAAATTCCCTTTTTTTCCTTGTTTTTGTCCGATTTTTAATAAATCTTCCGGGGTACAATTCCCGGCAAATAATTCATAAACACTTTTTAACACTGGACGCGGATCATTTTTAACCGGAAGTAGGGTATTTTTTGCGACTTCAATTCCCTGAAATTGGGCAATACATAAATAACGCCAAACCGTTTCTTCAACGTCTTGGGAATTAACGGTTAAATCGATTTCAAATTGTTCCGCACCGAGTTGATATTGTTCGGTATAATAATAGGATAATCCCCGTTGCCACAGATAGGGTTTAATGCTAGGATCTAACTTTTCTGCCTGATCAAAGTCCTGGATAGATTCGGTAATTTTCCCTAATTTAAAATAAACCATTCCCCGTTGGATATATCCCCGAATATCATTGGGATGGGAATGGAAGTATTTAGTCCAGTAGTTGAGTTGTTGTTCTAAGGAAAGAGACATATTTGATTAATATTTTAGATGATCATAACCAAGAATAGAATATAATGATCAAGAATCCCGACGATCCATTTTTCAATCTTCCTCATTTCTGCGAATAGCTGCCTCAATTTCTTCTGAATGAGCATCAGCATAAGTCCAAGCATTGACTAAATCCTCTGCTTTCAAGTGAGGGAAATCTTGTAAAATTCGAGCATCAGAAGCACCATTACGACGATAATTGAGCAATGACCAAACGGGTATACGAGTGTTGGAAATTCTAGCATCTCCACCGCATACCCCAGGAGTTTTTTCAATTCCTTGCCAAACATTACTTAAACTTTGAACGAGCAATTGAATCGCCTGTGCTTTTTCTGTTAGACTTAGTGCTAGAAGTTGAGGTTCTAAGTCTTTTAGGGTCATATTACTGCCTCCTTTTTAATCATCAACAGCAATGTTTCTTTAATTATAAGGGTTAATAGTTGATTTATTCCCCATTCCCCATTCCCCATTCCCTTGCTATCCCAGAAAAATCTGTTATAATAAATCCAAGGTTGTGCTGCGACGTTGGTGATTTACCGATATGTTTTTTTGATCTATAGCTTTAAGAATACGGGAGCCAAGAGAATTGCAGGCGGCAGTAAACCGAGCTTAGACTCGGAAACTTTAAGTCTGGTCGAGGTACCCACCTGGTTTTGCCCAGGTCAAAAGCTGAGGTAACACGGCGTTGCGGTTGGCCTTATTAATCAAGTTCTCAAACGATCGAAACTATAATAAGCCGTCCATTTCCAAATCTTCAATAATTTGTAGTCCTCGCGGATCACCAACTCTTAATAATGATGATTTGGCATCATCTTTGACCCCTACATCCCCATCTTCTTCCAAGGCTTCAATTAAGGCATCAATAGCCACGGCATAAACAACATTAGAGGGTAGTTCTCGACAGAGTTGCCCCAGTGCCCAGGCGCAGTTACTTCTAACCGCCGGAACCGGATCTTGACGGAGGGCTTCAATCATGGGGGGAATTGCCCGAATTACCGTATCATAACTCACTTTCGCCATTTGACCGAGGGAACTCGCTGCCCACAGACGCACGGCGGGAATATCGGTTTTTAGGGCATCTAACAGGGGTTCTAAAGCTCGGCGATCGCCACAGGTTTCCTAAAGCCCAAACCACCCCCTTACGGACATAACCATTCCAGTCCTGATGTAGTTGCGTAATCAACGCTTCCACCACTTGGGAATTAGAATTGCGTCCCAGGGCATAGGCCACACTCACCCGCACCAAAGGGCAACTATCCTTCAACAGCCCAATTAAACTAGGAATAGCCCGCCCGTCCTTAATTTCACAAAATGCCCGGGCGGCAATCATACGTTGTTGCGGTTCAGGTGAGGTTAACAACAGCAACATTTCCTCTGGATCGGGCTTGGCTACCTCGCCATCATCCAATTGATCCAAAGGACTTTCTAAGGGGTCTTGAGTATTAGTTACGATCAGTTTTTCATCCTCCATATCATTAATTTACAGCAATTTGTCACCGTTGATGTCATCAATTCTAGGGAAGTTCAACCTACTTGTATTATAAAACTTCACTGAGAACATAGTCAAATCTGCTATACTGTAGCCAGAAAGTGATCAAATACTGCCAAATAATTAGGAGTTAGCTGCCGAGTCCCATGGCGTTTTTTTGGTGGAAGTCTAACAAAAAAAACTACCTCATCCCGCCAGACAAACTGAAAGCAAAAGGATTGCGGTTAATTTCACCCCAATCACTATAGAAAATCGTGATAAACTTGCCAGATAAGGTAGAGGATTATCTACATAAAGCCAGTCGATTGATTGTAGATTATTTGGTGTTTCATCAAATTGGCAATTTAGTCATTGGTAAAAACCTAGAACGAATTTGTAGGAGACTTTATCAGTCGTCTACGGAGAAACGATTCAATGCCGATGTCAATGGCTGGTTGAATATTATTAGTTCCTCAGTTCCACAAGCTTTTAGCTAGACTTAGGTAAAGCCGTCCTCCGCTTCGCTGGCGTGACGGGGTTTCAAACCAAATTTTCCGATGAAAATTACATCCGACAAAGAAAATCGTAAAAGCCCTCTCTGGAGCCTGTTTCTATTGATAATTGGGGGTGGGTTAGCTTTGATGGGTGATCGCTGGTTAGCCACCCGCACCGCTTCAACCGTTTCCGCCCTCAATAGCTCAAACCCCTGCCGAAACTGCCCCCTCTCCCGCCGTTAATTTCAACAGTCAAGCCAATTCTGTCTCCAGTCCGACTAGCTGGTTGGCTCAAAAAGTGGCTGCAAAGCCCGTGGATTCTAACTTTATTGTCGATGCAGTTAAGGAAATTGGGCCGGCTGTGGTTCGGATCAATGCCTCTCGTCAAGCCACCCGCCGAGGATTTGATCAGTTTGAAAATGGCTTTCCCGAGGAATTTTTTGGGGCGACTCCCCCCAGACGCCGTTCTGATCGCCCGATTGAACAGGGGACGGGCTCCGGGTTTATTCTTTCGGCCGATGGCGTAATTATGACCAACTCCCACGTTGTCGAAGGGACTGATCGGGTGCAGGTGGTTTTAAAAGATGGCCGTCGCTTCGATGGCAAGGTATTGGGCTCGGATGCGGTGACGGATGTGGCCGTAATTAAAATTAATGCTGATAATTTGCCTAGCGTTAAAATTGGCGATTCTGAGGCCCTATCCCCTGGGGAATGGGCGATCGCCATTGGTAATCCATTAGGATTGGATAATTCGGTGACGGTGGGAATTATTAGCGCCACCGGACGGTCGAGTAGTGATATTGGTGTTCCTGATAAACGAATTGGCTTTATTCAAACCGATGCGGCGATTAACCCCGGAAACTCTGGGGGGCCACTACTAAATGCCAATGGAGAGGTGATCGGAATGAATACAGCAATTATTAGTGGTGCTCAAGGTTTAGGCTTTGCCATTCCAATTAATAAAGCTCAACAAATTGCCCAACAATTAGCCACAACTGGACGGGCTGAACACGCCTATTTAGGAATTGAAATGGTCACACTCAGCCCGGAATTATATCAAGAATTGAAAGAAACTCCTGATTTAGAGTTTCCCGTTACTCAAGATAGTGGTGTTTTAATTGTCAAGATTATTCCCGGTTCTCCAGCGATGAAATCTGGATTAAAACCAGGAGATATTATTGTGAAAATTGATGAAAAACCTATTATAAAATCAGATACTGTTCAAGAATTAGTTCAAAATAAAAATGTCGGAATCCCCATGAAAGTAGAGTTAAACCGTCAAGGAAAACCCCTAATATTAGAGGTGAAAACAGGTAATATGCCGCAGGGGTAGGGCGGGGGGAGCAGGGGGAGCAGGGGAAGTAAGGAGAGTAGGGGGAGCAGGGGGAGCAGGGGGAGCAGGGGGAGCAGGGGGAGCAGGGGGAGCAGGGGGAGCAGGGGGAGCAGGGGGAGCAGGGGGAGCAGGGGGAGCAGGGGGAGCAGGGGGAGCAGGGGGAGCAGGGGGAGCAGGGGGAGCAGGGGGAGCAGGGGAGGTAAACTTTTGCTATTACCCATTCGTAATTCGTAATTCCCCATTCGTAATTCGTAATTCCCTATTCCCTATTCCCTATTCCCTATTCCCTATTCCCTATTCCCTATTCCCTATTCCCTATTCCCTATTCCCTATTCCCTATTTCCTGTTCCCTGTTCCCTGTTCCCTGTTCCCTGTTCCCTGTTCCCTGTTCCCTGTTCCCTGTTCCCTGTTCCCTTTCGCACTAATTTAATGATTTCATATAAGTTATTTATTGTTGAATGTAAGGAGGTTTATGGGCGAGGTTTTAGCGATTTCTGAATTGGGAAATCCAGTTTTACGGCATTATGCTGATCCGATAAATAATGTTAGGGAGGAGCGAATTCAAACCTTAATTGATAATTTAATTATTACCGCATCTCAAGCTAATGGTGTGGGAATTGCCGCGCCCCAAGTAGGAATTAGCGATCGCTTATTTATTATTGCCTCCCGTCCGACATTGCGCTATCCTAACGCACCTATAATGGAACCCACGGCCATGATTAACCCTAAAATTATTAACCATTATCACGAAATAATTAAAGACTGGGAAGGCTGTTTAAGTGTCCCTGGAATTAGGGGATTAGTTCCTCGTTATCAAGCCATAGAAGTTGAATATACCAACCGAGAAGGGGAATTATGCTATCAACAATTAACGGATTTTGTCGCTCGAATTTTTCAGCATGAACTCGATCATTTGAATGGAATTGTATTTGTAGATCGGGTGGAAAGTACCCAGGATCTGTGCACTGAAACCGAATATCAAAAACGGATCACGGATTTTTAGGGATTTCGCTGATTTCACAGATTAGATTTGTTTCTAATCTTTGAAATCTGTATCAGTGATATGGATTTTTAGGGATTTCGCTGATTTCACAGATTAGATTTGTTCTAATCCGTGAAATCTGTGTAATCCATCTAAATCAGTGATATGGATTTTTAGGGATTTCGCTGATTTCACAGATTAGATTTGTTCTAATCCGTGAAATCTGTGTAATCCATCTAAATCAGTGATATGGATTTTTAGGGATTTCGCTGATTTCACAGATTAGATTTGTTCTAATCCGTGATATCTGTGTAATCCATCTAAATCAGTGATATTGGTTTTGCGGAATAGTTCCATTGATTATTGTAGAATGTTTATAAGTCAATTACAAGGAAATTAATTAACGCCATGACTATTAATTTAAATAAAGGTGAACGCATTAGCCTGTCCAAAGAAGCACCTGGGCTGAAAAAAGCCGGGGTGGGATTAGGATGGGATACTAACGCTTCTGATACCGGGGCTGCTTTTGACTTAGATGTGTCGGTATTTATGATTGGGAGTAATGGGAAAATTCCTAACGAACAATATTTCATATTTTATAATAACTTAAAATCTCCCGATGGTTCAGTAGAATCTTTAGGAGATGATCGCACCGGAGAAGGAGGCGGGGATGATGAAACAGTTTTTGTTGAGTTGAATACCGTTGATCCTAATATTCAAGAAATTGTCTTTGTTGTGACTATTTACGAAGCCGAAAACAGAAGACAAAACTTCGGACAAGTTCGCAATTCTTACATCCGAATTTACAACAATGAAACCGACGTCGAGATCACCCGCTATGATTTAGAGGAGGATTTTTCCCGAGAAACCGCCATCGAAATCGGTCGCCTCTATCGCAAAGATGGTGAATGGAGATTTCAAGCCGTTGGACAAGGTTATAATTCAGGTTTAGAAGCCTTTGTTCAACAGTATACTTAATTAGTTTTAGGGTTAACCGTTAACCCGATTTTTTGTTCACAATTTCAGGAATTGATTAACCATGTCAATTAATATTAAAAAAGGCGAAAGAATCAGTTTATCGAAAGAAGCTCCCGGGTTACAAAGAGCCTCCATTGGTTTAGGATGGGATGTCAATTCTAGTGATACTGGAACAGCCTTTGATTTAGATGCTTCTGTATTTATGTTGGCAGAAGATGGTAAAATTCCCGTTGATGAATATTTCGTATTTTATAATAACTTAATCTCCCCCGATCAATCCGTTAAACATTTAGGAGATAGTCGCACAGGGGAAGGAAGCGGGGATGATGAAACCATCGTTGTTGATTTAGCAAAAATTAATCCTAACATCCAAGAATTAATTTTTGTGGTTACTATTCACGATGCTGACCAACGGCGGCAAAACTTCGGACAGGTGAAGAATTCCTATATCAGAATTTCTGATGACGACACTCAAACCGAAGTCATAAAATATGATTTAGAAGAAGACTTTTCCCGGGAAACCGCCGTGGAATTTGGCAGATTATATCTCAAAAATGGCGAATGGAGATTTCAAGCCGTAGGACAGGGTTATAATGCGGGTTTACAAAGTTTTGTAGACAAATACGTTTAATTTATTTTTGAGGATTTTAACCATGGCGATTAACTTAAAAAAAGGTCAAAGTATCATTCTCGATAAAAGCGAATATGACCTATCCAAAATGGTCATGGGCTTAGGTTGGGATGTGTCTAAAAAAGGAATATTTGGCGGAATATTTAGCGGATCTGCCGATTTTGATTTAGATGGATTTGCCCTATTATTAGATGAGCGAGGAAAATTAAAAAATCAGCAAGAAGATGTGATTTATTTCGGACATTTAGCCACAAGAAATAATACCGTTGTTCATTCAGGAGACAACCTCACCGGAGAAGGATCGGGGGATGATGAACGAATTATTATTGATTTCAAAACCCTTCCTCAAACCTATCACCAAATTATTTTAGGGGTGAATATATACCACGCTGAAGACCGCCAACAAAACTTCGAGATGGTCAAAAATGCCTTTGTTAGAGCTATAGACGCTAAGGGTAAAGAAATTGCTCGTTATAGTCTTTCCGGTGAACCCGCTTACTCAGGACAAACTTCTATGTTACTGGGGGAAACTCTCTCAAGAAAACGGACAATGGAAATTTAAAGCATTAGGAACACCATTAAAAAGTAATTTAAACGGGGTTATTCGTTCCTTTTTGTAATCGATTTATAGCAGGGAACACCGGAACAGGGGGAAAAGATTTCACCGTAAAGGTTTTAGCATCAGGTGATGGAGACTGCTATATTCTCAAAAATTAGGGGCGAAGTATTCAGATCTTAAATGATGGTTTGATCATCACTTTCTATCCAAATTCTCCGCCCCTAGAACCGATAAATTTTCAACACTATATTAATAATATGGGTGTTGAAAATCGGTTTACCCTAGCGTTTGCGATAGGGAAACCATGGTTTCAATATTGATATCACCTAAAGAAATGCGAGTCACCGGGGTAACGGTAGGAGTAACTAAACCCAGGAACTGTGCGGGATCGCCAGCTTTGAGTTGTTTTTCTTGGGGAACAAAACGACGAACCGCATTTTGCCAAACCAGTTGGGGGAAGCCGAGTTGGTTCCGGTGGTACTCGTTGTAACGAGGGGTTTTCAGGTTAAAGGGAACTTCCCCTTGGTTGCGTTGTAGCAGTACCCGACGACGTTGGTAGGGAACCGTGTCATACCCGAAATTATCCAGGTATTCATCGCTATCGAGCAACTCATCAATAAACCCTTTAGGGCCTTTGTTAGCAACCACAATCGACCAAGCGATCTTCTCACGCTCACTATAAACATCCCGTCCTAAGACGCGCTGGACAACCAACTCGACGAAACGGTAGTTACTGTTGGTTTGGTAATTGCGATTCAGGAAGGGCTCGGAAATCACTAAACCCCGAATAAAATCCCGGACGCTAATTTGGCCAAACTTCAACTGAGACTCTAAGAGAGTTTGACGGCTGCTTTTGAGCATTTGATGTTCACTGTAAATCTGGCGATAAGCAGCCCAAATGATGTCATCCCATTCGGAAGCCGAAGGCATATTTTCAGTTGTAAACACTCTGGGTTGTTCATCACCGGCTACTTCAAAGCCAGCCACGCGAACATTGCGGCTAGTAGGGCCATAGCTTAATAAAGGAAGCGCCACCTTAAATATCTCCTTAATTTTGAAGGTCAACTTTATTTTTTATCTTGTGGTCAGATGTTGCCCCGATCGCTCAGAGCTTTAGAGCGACAGGCTTGGCTATAGTACAGATTAGGGGATTACGGCAACTCATCTGGCATTTTTCTGAACCAATGCAACAATATGTAACATTTTTTGATACCGGACACCCGATCCCTATTGTGCTACAATGAAACTCAAATCCCCTAGGGGGGGATAATTGTCAAGATATATTAAATTATGATAGTCTACTTAATAAATCTTAAAGATCTTGCCCAACATACTAATTAGGTTCTATTTTGACTACTACTCAACCAATTCAGCCCACCTCTCGATTGCTTCAGAGAATTCTAGCCAAAGTTAGGGTCTCCCAGACTTGGCTAGTGTTTTTCGCCTCGGTGTTTCTCGTGACTGTCCCGGTGTTTTTTCAAGCACCCCTAGTGCGACAATGGCCAGAATTTAGCGTGCTCCTCACCTTGGGATGGCTAGGAATTAGCTGGAGATTAATCAGACAACCCGCCACTTGGGTTTGGGGGGACTTATTATTAGGATTTAGTTGGAGTTGGTTTACAGGGGCAATCTATTGGGGTTGGTTACGCTGGGAACCCCTATTACATTTACCCGTAGAAGCTATAGGTGTCCCCTTTGCCGTCTGGTGTTTATATCGAGGCTGGGGAAAGGTCGGAAACTGGTTTTATTTGGGTTCCCTATTTGGAACGGCGGTCACGGACGGATATTTTTATATCGCCGGGTTAATTCCCAGTTGGCGTCAACTGATGCACGTTGAACCCGCCTTAGCTTTACCCATTTTTCAAAACGCCCTGCAAATAGTTACTACCCCCTGGGGAATTAGTTGGGCCGTCGGATTTGCCCTATTTTTATTTGGAGTTGGTATTTTTCCGTTACAATCAGAAGAAAAACATTGGTGGGCCTTTGGGGGGGCGGTATTGAGTACAATTTTGGTAGATAGTTTATTTTTGGTTGCGGCTTGTTTAGCCTAATTTAACCACAAAGGTACAAGGACACAAAGAATACAAATCTATCGTAAATGTGCGACGATTAGGGAATTTTTATCTTTGTAAAGATTGTTTTTTTACCCTTAAATATAATTCTTGTTTCGGTTTATGGCTACATCAAAACGTGATTCTGAGAATAAGGTGAACTCCGGGGGAAACCGTGTGGTTTATTCGGAATTTGGAGCGGGAACAAATTCAGCGGCTTTAGAGCGTTCTCAAGGTTCTGTTTCTGAGATCCCCCCGAATCAACATAACTTGAAAGTCCAAGCAACTCGTTCAGGACGCAAGGGAAAAACTGTAACGGTAATTAGCGGATTTCAAGTTAAACCGGAAACCTTGGAATTGTTAGTTAAACAGTTAAAATCCCAATGTGGAGCGGGGGGAAACGGTTAAGGAAAATACGATTGAAATTCAAGGAGATCATCGTCCGAAAGTGATGGAAACTTTGATAAAATTAGGATATAAAGCTAAAATTAGTGGGGGATAAATCAGTAAACGCTTGATGTTTGAAATTCCAGTTCATGAAACTTTTCAATCGACGATTCAAGGAGAAGGATATTGGGTCGGAACTCCTGTAGACTTTATTCGCTTGGCAGGTTGTCCGGTTCGTTGTCCCTGGTGTGATACGGGTTATGGGGATGGGGGAATGAATTTACCCCGTCAAGTTAGATCTTTTGATTCGTTAATTGCAGAATTGCGATCGCCAAAGGTGGTAATATCTGGGGGAGAACCCTTGATTTATGCCCAACTTACAGAGTTAATTCAAACTATTGAAGCGACGGGAAGAACCGTTTCTATTGAAACATCGGGTTCTTTTTGGCAAGATATTCCTAATTCTGTTTGGGTAACTTTAAGTCCAAAACATCATGTTAGTCCGAAATATCCTGTAATTCCGTTAATCTGGAAACGAGCAAACGAGATTAAACTGGTGATTGAAACCGGGTCTGAATTAGAATTTTATGCTGAATATTTGGAGCATAATGATCAAATTCCCGTCTTTCTACAACCAGAATGGACTCAACGCGATCGCACTTTACCTTTAGTTTTAGAATTATTAAAAAAATTTCCCCACTATCGGTTATCAGTGCAAATTCATAAATGGTTACAAGTTCCTTAATTTAAAATTAGGTAATGGGTAATGATTAATAATAATTTATTTTTCGAGTGTTCTAATAAGAGCAATCATATTTTAGCTATATCCAGACCTTTTTTCCAAATTATTAAGCCTTGAAAATTATTTCCTTCAGATCTAAAACAAACCTATTTCTTTACCCATTACCCATTACCCATTACCCATTACCCATTCCCTGTTATAACTATGAAATCAGAATTTCGTTCCCACTATCCTCAAGAATGGCTAGAAAAAAAAACGATTCCCTATCGCAATGTTGTGGGAGTGAATGAACAAGTTTATCGAGAATCCTTAACCTTTAATTATACCATTAAAACCACTGTACACCGTCAACATTTTAATCCGCCGATTTGGAAAGATTGCCATTTTCATAATTTTGAAATTACCTTAGAATTGCAAGCCGTTAGACACCCAGAGGATTTGTATGGGTTGGATATGGTAGAAATGGAAAATCAACTAGAAGTTTGGGCAAAACAGTTACCCGAAATTATTAATGATCATCCCCTATGTCCCCATGGAACTACGGAGGAAATGTGTCTATATTTTTCTCGAATTCCCATTGATAATCATATCCAAATTATGCGGGTGAGTGTGTCAGAAACTCCCAACCGAGTTACCACTTTAGCTTCTTCCGCAAGAAGCCCCACGACTGACCCGATAGGGCAGCGTGGGATGAATTGCGGTCAGGGATTATCGGAACAATCAGGTTGATTTTGATTCTCGATATATCGTCTAATTTACAATCCCACTTTTGAAGTAATTCTTCAAGGATTTCATGTAGCCGATTCAGCATTTCAAGAGTAAAAACCCTCCGTCTGTATTTGGTCGTCAAAACCAAGTGAACCTTGAGATCGCTAACAGATCTACTTTTACTGACAAAATCATTTTTCATGATTCCCCACATTTTAAAACTTGTGCTATAGTCAGTGTATAGCAAAATCAGAACACCCGACCGAGGAGGTGATTTAAAGTGCTGAAGGCAACAAAGGTTAGGCTCTATCCAACAGCCGAACAGGAATTGGCGTTAGCCAAGTCATTCGGTTGTGTAAGATGGTATTGGAATTTTGCCTTAAACGCCTGTATTCAGCACTATCAAGAAACAGGTAAGAGCCTAAAGTTAGCATCTTATAAGGGAATGCTCCCTCAACTCAAAAAAGAATATCCTTGGCTCAAAGAAGATTGCTACTCATCGGTTTCTCCAATGTGTAGCTATAAACTTAGATAGAGCTTACAAAAACTTTTTTGAGGGACGAGCTAAATTTCCTAATTTCAAATCTAAACATCACAAGCAATCAATTCAGTATCCTCAAAGTGTTACTGTTAACGGTGAATATCTAAAAGTCCCTAAGATTGGTGAAATTAAAGCGATATTTCACAGAGAAATTACGGGGAAAATTAAAACAGTAACAATCTCCAAGACTTCGACTGATAAATACTTTGCTTCCCTCTTATGTGAGGTAGAAGGAACTGACATTAAACAGTCGGGAGACAACATTATTGGGATTGATTTAGGGTTGAAAGATTTCGCAATTACTCACAATGGAGAGAAGGCAACTAAATATGCCAACCCTAAACATTTATATCGTCATCAGAAAAATTTAGCCCAAAAACAGAAAAAACTCTCTCGAAAAACTAAAGGTAGTAAATCGAGAGAGAAATTTAGAAAAACTGTAGCTAAGGTTCATGAGAAAATCACCAATTCCCGCCAAGATTTCTTGCATAAATTATCAAGAAAATTGGTAAACGAAAGCCAAGTCATTGTCGTTGAAAACCTCAATGTCAAGGGAATGGTTAAAAACCGGAAGCTATCAAAAGCAATATCTGATGTGAGTTGGGGAAAATTTGTCAATTTTATTGATTACAAGTTAAAACAAAAAAGTGGTGAACTTGTAGAAATTGATCGCTTCTTCCCTAGTTCCAAAACCTGCTCCTGTTGTGGTCATATCCTAGATGAATTATCTCTGGATATCAGAGAATGGGACTGTCCAAATTGCCATACTCACCATGACCGAGATATTAACGCTGCGCTTAACATCTCCGAATGAAGGAATCAGGATATTAACTGAAGGCGGAGGGAAACCCCGTCTTTGCCGATGGAGGCTGTGTAAGTCTACCTGCTTGTAAAAGTAAGGGGCATCGGTCTGTGAATTCGCTGATCCTGCACCGACCCGATTAGGGCGGTGTAGGTAGTTCACACACGGGAGAATATCGCTATAGCGTGAATACCCAAGGTCAATATGCGGAAACCGTGTTGATGACGGCGGCGGCTAGACAAGACGGACTCCCCAGTTATGCGGGCGTCGTGACCGTCAGCCACACAGCAGGCGGTGTGATGGCTATAGCTAATATTTGCAAAACTGATCAACCCTCCACCGAACCCCCGGCTTTATCCTCAACTCCCGTACCCGGAGAAGGGTTAAAATGTCCTGCGGGTTCGAGTCCGGTAAGGTAGGAGTTCTCTGTTTTGAGAGCGGGTTTTTGTGAGGTAGATTTTAGCGATCGCTTTCTACCACTCTCAATTCGCCATTTCATTAATTTCCATGCACCCCAAGAAACAGAATGTACTGACAGCCAGGACGATAATAAAAGGGTGAATGGAAAGGGGTTTAATCCAGTTATCGCGTGTGGGAAGACTCCAGGGTGTCATCATAAAACCCGATGTGGAAGCAATTATCGCCCCGGCTGCAATTCCCACACCAATAGATTGAATATGGTCTTGCAAATCTTGGTTGCTTTTCGCCTGTTCAATTTCTGTCCTCGCCCTAATTGTATTAATCAAATCACTAAATAAATCTTTTCCTGGTTCTAAATACTCCAAATAAGTCTCGATTTGGCGCAGATAAAGAGGATAGGTTTTTTCAGCTAAACGTGACCACACCTCCAGCTTATTTCCCGCCTCTAGTAAAGAATTCAAACAGGTTTTAAAGTTATCAGAATTAGTTTTAATTGTGGTATAATGAGTTTTTAAATCCCGCAAACAACAATTATAATATAATAAATCTTGGGGAATTTCCTGAACCATTGTATCTAGTGTATCTAGGCGATTTAGCCTTTGTTCTGGAGTTTCGTTAGAAATTGTATAGAATTTTGGCACGTTCTTCTCTAATTTACTATAGAGTTCCCTCGCTTTTTGATAAGACTCTTTTGCCTTCTGGTAGGTCGCCACAATCTTTTTTTGACACCAAAATAAATCCCTCAACCAGTCATAGTTATCATTAGCTTTTTTTAAATCTAACTGTTTGGGTTTTGCTAAAGAAATAATAATCGTTAAATCCCCGGCTTCAAACAGAAAACAGGGACAATCAAACAATTCCAACTGATCAATAAATTGTGGATTAAATGACTTATCCTTAGATAAAGCATTTGCCCATTTTTCCGCATCTTCAAGTTTTGGTGTTATCCAAGAATCTTGTTCCCCATGTATAGTTAAAACCTTGCCTAAATCTGCTGTAATTTTATTCAGGAAAACCTGGGGTTGAAAAGCTGAAAGTTGTGCAACTTCAACTTCTACATTTTCCCCTTCCGGCTTGAGGGTAATATCCACACAATAGGTATCATTCAGGAGAAACCCTTGCAAATTTCCCTCCAACTTAAACCCGAAATCAGTCGGAATTGCTGTTAACTCAACTTCCCCTTCGGGTTGAGACTTGATATTTTTGAGTTCAGGAAAGGGGAGAAATTCACCCACTTGAGTTAAACTTTTCCAGAGACTATCTGCCTGTGGATTAGGGACATCGGGGGGATCATCAAGGCGTTGTTGCAGGTGGAAAGCGAAGCAGCTAAAGGTGATATTTTTCATCAAGACTGTGGGGGGTTTTCTTCTGGATTTTTAGGGAATTTTGTATTATCTTTTGTGGTGTTTTCAATCAGTTTGTCTTCAATCTGTTCTTTTAGGGTTTTAGGATTATGTTTACTGCCACCGAATCCTTTTTCTCCGGTGACTCCCAGGAGGGGATTAATAGAGGTGATAGATTTTAATTGTTCCCGATAAGCTGTTAAGATTGATTTACGCTGATCTGTATTTAACCATTGCTCTATTGCTTCTGCATTTTTTTCATCATCATCACCCAGTTGGGGTTTTAATTCCTCTAAATCTGGCAAATAGTCAGCTAAAAGATCATTGCTCAATAAATGAGTAAAGGCTTGAATTTTATCGCTATCGCTTGCCATTTTTTGTTCTCCTTGTCCAACTACACAGAATGCCGCCCAGTGATAGGGAGACTGATAGGGGCGGTGATTTACCCCCTTTTCATTTTGCCCTAGTTTTTGGAAAAATTCGGCTAAATGTTCTTGCCAATCTCCTCCTTCTAATAGCTGGCATTTTTCCACCCAGTCTTGAAACCCCTTAACGGTGGTATCACGGAGCCAGATTTGAGCGGTTTTGAGGGCGAGGGCGAGTTGTCCGGGGTGGTTTTGGAGGGTTTCGTAGGTTTTAATCAGCAGCAGGGCGGTGGAAACTTCGTTAACCGACCAGAGACTAACCAGGACGCTAGGACTACCCGCCAGGATGAAGCCACTGGAGAGGCTGATATATTCGTCGGTGGTATCAATGGCCACTTGTCCGGTTTCGCAGGCGGAGAGGGTAACGAGGCTGCACTGACTCAGGTTGAGGGAGGCGATAATTTCCCCTAGGGTGAGGATACCGTCGGCGAGTTCCAAGCCAGAATCTAGGGGAGATTCGCGGTTAAAGCCTGCGTGACAGGAGAAGAAAAGATGATGAGTTTGGCTGAGGTCTTTGGCGAGGAAGTTGGCTTTTTTGGCGTTGCTTTTTTGGAGACTGCTGCGGTAGGGGAAAAGACGGCGAATGGTTTCTACTTCCAAATCAGCATAAAGTAGGTTGTTGGCAGGGTTTTGAACGGCAAACAAGCGTTTAAAATTCGGACGGTAGCGGGTTTGGGCTTGTTGCAGGAGTTGGCAGTTGGGGGCATAGGTAACACCTTGTTCAAATAATTCCTGTAGGGATTTTACCTCACTTTTTCCTGTGGGAATGGGTAGAGCATGGAGGGGTAACAGGTGCAGGTAAAGGTGAGGGATGAGAATGAGTTTTTTACAGTTGGGGAATTCTTTCAAGAGGTTTTGCAGAATTTCTGGCAGATGGAGGATTTCGGCAAGGGTTTCTAGCCGTTGAGCCAGGGGATTTTGCCAAATATCTTGGGCTTGGGCTTGGGCTCGGATCAGCAGTTCTTGAGCTTTTTGCTGTTCCTGTTCGGTTTTGGCTGCTTTTAATGCTTCGATGGCAACTTGTAAAGGTTCTTTAGCTTGGTAGTAGGCATTTCGGTATTGATTTGTCCAGTCAATGAGTTGATCTAGGTCTTCCTGTGAAGATGTCCAAAGATTCAGGGTTTGGGCGGTGAGGGTAAAGGTCAGAAACTTATCGGGTAGGATGTACCATTCCAGGATGGCGGTTTCTTCATCCAGTAATTTTTGGATTTGCTTAAAGTGCAAGGGTTTATAGGGTTCGAGTTGCTGACGTTCTTCCCGCATTTGGTTGATACGGGTGTAGTCGGGGTTGGGGTCTTGTTTGAGGCGACGGTCTTCTTCAGCAATGGCATTGCGGAGGTGTTGCAAGCGTTGGTTAATTTCTGGGGGAATGACGCCTTTAGGGTATACGTCACGGGTGGCGATGAGTTCCACAAGGTTCCGGGCTTTGCTGCGGTCTACATATTCAATCGCATCCTGGTATCGACCCAACTCTAGGCAGACTTCCACCATGCCGAGATAAACCTTGTTCCATTCTTCATTAAAGTTGCGTTTATAGCCCTCACTATCGGCCCCAATTTCCCCCCGCAGATATTCCACCCGTTCCAGGGCTTCTTGAAAGCTACGGTAGGCATTTTCTAGGGCTTGTTGTGTCTGGGTGGAACTGTTCCCCGCTAGGCGAGATTGAGCTTGGTAGGCAAAACCAAAGTTATTCAGGGTTGTTGCTAAATCGCGGGCTAACCCCAACCGCCGCATAATCCCTGCGGCTTGATCGTAGGAGGCGATCGCACTATCGAGATTGGCGGCCGGGTTGATGCCCATCTGGGCTTGGGTGAGGCGGGCAACTCCGAGGTTATTCAGGGTAGAGGAGAGGTCTTTTTCTAACTTCAACCGCCGCCTAATTTCTGCGGCTTCATCGTAGGCGGCGATCGCACTATCGAGATTGGTGGCCGGGTTGATGCCCATATTAGCTTGGTTTTTGCGGGCAGAACCGAGGTTAGTCAGGGTAGTGGAGAGGTCTTTGTCTAACTTCAACCGCCGCCTAATTTCTGCGGCTTCATCGTAGGCGGCGATCGCACTTTCGAGATTGGCTGCCGGGTTGATGCCCATCTCAGCTTGGGTGTTGCGGGCATTTCCAAGGTTAGTCAGGGTTCCGGAGAGGTCTTCGTCTAACTTCAACCCCCGCCTAATCCCGGCGGCTTCATCGTAGGCGGCGATCGCACTATCGAGATTGGCGGCCGGGTTGATGCCCATCTCGGCTTGGGTGAGGCGGGCATTTCCGAGGTTATTCAGGGTTCCGGAGAGGTCTTTGTCTAACTCCAACCCCCGCATAATCCCTGCGGCTTCATCGTAGGAGGCGATCGCACTATCGAGATTGGCTGCCGGGTTGATGCCCATCTCGGCTTGGGTGTAGCGGGCATTTCCGAGGTTAGTCAGGGTTTGCGCCCGTCCTTCAGGGGTATAGACTCCCAGTTTCCAGCACCACCCCATAGCCGCGAATGGCAATTTCTAAGGCTTCTGCATACCGACCATCGGGGAATTGTTGAATACTGATGCAGGTATCTTGTACTAAGCCTGCCGCTCTTTCGGGTTGGTCGGGATACTGAGCTAGAAGTCCTGGTATTGACTGGACAATGGTATCCCCCAGGTTGGGAACAATCAACCCCATATTTTGCCGCATCACCTGATGGACTGCTGCTGTGTCGCCTTCGTTTTCTGCTTCCAGCAGTTGCAGCCAAAATTGTTGTAATACTTCTTGCTGATTTCCGCCAGTTCCCTGCTGCGCCAAAAACGCCCCCACCCGTTGCGCCAGATTTCGCAGAAAACCCGCGTTATTCTCTTGTCCGTGACTCTGCAATTGTTCTGCCACCTGTTCGCACACCTGCACAAATGCCCCATCAAGCAATTCCTGGTGTTGGTTGAGGATTTGGTTTTCTTCCCCACTGGGACAGTCGAGGAGTTTTTGAATTAGGGACAGATAGGCGAGTAGGCGTTCTTCGTTCATGGCACTGGACAGGGTGGGAATATTGTTACTATTTTATACCATTCATTTTAGACAGGACTTACGCAGTTACGCTATATGTAGGGTACTAATGAGTTAGCGATCAAACGAGATCACTTTAACAGGACAACCTCTTAAAGTCCCCCAACATTGGGGGATTTAGGGGGCAAATACACTATACATTTCAAGCCATCTAGCCCCCTAGCCCCCAACATTGGGGGGAAAATAAATAATTAGGACTTTTTAGGGCGATTGCTATTATCATTGGTATGCGATCGCCTACTTGTGACACTTCACCTATCCTTTACTTACTCTTAATTAACCAAATTGAGCTACTCCCGCGCCTCTATCAAACTATCATTATTCCTGATATAGATAAACTATTCAATTCCTATTCTCCCCTTTAATGGAACCGTAGCGATCGCATATCAACAACTCCGAAAATCTTACCGTCGTTTAGGGACTAGAGATCTGAAAATTGTTGCTATTTTATCCTATTCTCAGAAATCTTTAAATCACACCCAAACCCGTATATTTTCGTAACTCAGGGGGCTGGAGTCCTAAAACAATATCCTCTTTTAATACACCCCTAACCAACAATTCATCTGTTAAGGAACAGTCAGTTTGATTGCGCTGAATCCAAATTTTTTGCCCTCGAATTTCTAAATGAATCAAACAAGTATAGATTCTCCGTTGCCCATTCCAACCTAAATCAACTAACAAATATCGGTCTGTTTGCTGATCAAAAATGGGCTGCGATTCAATTTCCCCACCCAAGGGATTCCCGGCTGCATATTCTGATAATAATTCCCGAATAATTTGGCGATATTTAGCTAATTTATCCATTCTAAAATAACCTCCGATTGGGGTTCATAAACAATTAGTTTGACTTGATATTTTTGAATTGCTAACCTGGGCAAATCTCGATAGAAAAAGGATTCATAAGCTGTTAAAGGAATCGCCAAATAAAGAACTCGATCAGGTTCAATTTCTTCCAATGCTAAACGATAATTCAAAAATTGACCCAAGGCTAAATGAAAATCCAACATTGCCGAATCACTCAAAAAGCTTTTGATTTCTACTGCAATTTTTTCTCCAGTCCGTTGCGCTCCTAGCATTTCTTGCGCCCCTAGATCAATTTCTAAACGGTCATCTGCTCCAAATTCTAAACGCAATGGATCATGAGTAATTTTCCAATCCTGTTTTTCCAATCCTCGTCTAACAGCATAGTGGAATTTATCTCGCGCCATACATATTCAATTAATTTTAAATCAGAATTAGGGAAAGTAGAGAGAAAGAGTAGAGAGACGCGCCGTGGCACGTCTCTACGGGGGGGTTAGGCTAGAACAAAATCGACGTCGTTACTGCCACCTGTTTCTCCTTGGCCGGAGGTTAATTTCTGACCATTGACTTCTACCGCAAAGGGTGTATTGCTGAGGCCAGGAAGGTTATAATCGGTTTTTGCGGAAGTATAGCCGACACTAGCAATCATTTTCCGGCCGGCGTCGGTATATTGGAAGGCCATCATTTGATTTTTGTTGTTCTTATTATCTTTGGCCCAAATCACCATATATTGTTGATTTTGATAATCAAAGACTTTAGGTTTCTCGAAGGGGAACATAACGGCCCACTTCGCCAAAACTGGTATCTAAAAAGGTTTGGACTTCACTGGGTTGAACTACAGCATAACTAACTTGTTCTGGAGAAGCGGCGATCGCATCTCCTTGACTCGCATCCACAACCTCCTCTTTTCCCTTGTTACGAAAATAATCAACGGCGACTTTAGTTCCAATAGCACCCGCAGTGGCAATTCCAGCACCAATTAAAAAGTTACGAAGTCTGTTATCAGCCATTTTTTCTCCCAATTAAAATTTAATCAACTTTTGTGTTTTGGAACTGATTTCCTTAACATGGGAATTTTAACAAATTTTACTCTATCTGTCATCGAACTTTCGATAGATAGGGAAAACATTAGTTGGGGATTAGATCACCATTGGGGATCAGAGTGTAATAGGGCTTCAATAGCCTCGGCACTCAGGGGTTTAGAGAATAAATAACCCTGTCCATATTCACAATTAAATTGTCGTAGTTGATTTAACTGTTCTTGGGTTTCAACTCCTTCGGCAACCACATCCATTCCCAAGTTATGGGCTAAACTAATAATGGCTAAAATAATTTCGGTTTCTCTACCCTTTTTTCCCATATTTCTAATAAAAGATTGATCGATTTTTAGGGTATCTAAGGGGAAGCGATGTAAATAGCTAAGGGAGGAATATCCCGTCCCAAAATCATCTATACTTAAGCCAATATTATAGGATTTGAGTCGAGCAATAATCTCCAGGGTTTTACTATTATCAATTAAAACACTTTCGGTCAACTCAATTTTGAGATCACCCGGGGAAATTTTGGTGGTGTTTAAAATAGTTTCTACAATTTCAACTACATTAGATAAATCAAATTGTTTAGCCGATAAGTTAACACTTATAGTTAGGGGGTGAACTGAATTTTTTATGGTTTCTAGGGTTTGCCATTCTTGCAGTTGTTGACAGGCTTGTTTTAATACCCAATTGCCGATGGGAACAATTAATCCGGTGGCTTCGGCTAGGGGAATAAAATCCGCCGGGGAAATCATCCCCTGTTGGGGGTGTAGCCAACGCACCAGGGCTTCAAATCCTTTGATTTTTCCGGTTTTTAGGTTAATAATAGGTTGGTAAAAAACGGCAAATTCCTGTTTAATAATTGCCTGACGCAGTTCAATTTCTAACTGCATTTTGATTAGGGCTTGATCATGGATTTTTTTGTCAAAAATTTCTAAACATCCCTTGCCTTTTTCCTTGGCTTCGTGCATGGCAATATCGGCATCTCTGAGGATATTTTCCGATTGATGATAATAGTTTGTACCTAAAACAATCCCAATACTACTGGTTTTAAATACCTGATGTCCGCCAATTTCAAAGGGATCGGATAGGATCTGATTAATCTGTTTTGCCAGATCAATTGCTTCTAGGGGAGATTCAATAGATTTGAGTAAAATTGCAAATTCATCCCCCCCTAAACGAGCGACAATATTAGGATGGGAAATTAAGGATTGAATCAGATGGCCAAAAGCAATTAATAATTGGTCTCCCGCCTGACGCCCCAAACTATCATTTACTACTTTAAACCGATCTAAATCTAAACATAATACAGCAAATAAATCCTGATGATATTTTTGCACCTGTTCAATGGATTTATCAATTTCACTAATCAACAAGCTGCGATTGGCTAATCCCGTAAGTCGGTCATGAAAAATATCATATAACAGTTGAACTTCGGCTTTTTTCCGATCCGTAATATCGTTACGAATCACAATATATTGATAGGGTTTATTCTTTTCATCTAAAAAAGGAACAATGGTGGTATCCACCCAATAGTAGCTGCCATCTTTCGCTCGATTCCGAACTTCCCCGCGCCAAATTCTTCCATACTTAATCGTTGACCAGAGAACGGTAAAAAAGTGTTTGGAATGATATCCTGAATTAACAATCCTATGATCTTGACCGATTAATTCTTCCCGAGAATATTTAGAAATATCACAGAACTTGGGGTTGGCATAGGTAATTTTCCCCTGGGCATTAGTAATCGCTACAATAGAGGATTGATCGAGGGCAAACTTAAAATCGGATAATTCTTTATAGGAGCGTTGCAGAGCTTCCCGTAAATCTCGATTTATCAACAAGGGGGCTAAAAATAACTTGATTTCGGCTTGAGTTTGGTTCATGTTACCGAACATCAGAAACCCGAATCAACTGGAAAAACTGCTTTCCTGAATTCAGCATTGAATTAAGGTTGGAATAATTAAATGTTGGCCATCGATCAATTGATTTCATGGCACTTACCAGAAACACCATACTATAAATTAGCCTGAATTCGCTACTTCTGACAAATTATTTTTATTGATCCAATGAATATAATTAAACTTAAAATTTGGAAATTCTTTCACTAAAGATAATGGAGCGGTCTTTTTTTCTTTCTCTTGTTCTATAGAATTCAGGAAGAAATCCGGCATTTCTTGATGGCAACGACTACAATACCAATAAACTCCTGTGTGGCGAATATGGCGCAGGAGTGTAGATGAACAGCAGGGACAAATCACATTAGACATAATCAACTTCCTCGGAATCAAGATAGGAAATAATAACAATTAAAACAAACTCAAAAAAATCAAGGTTATAACTGGATTTAAACCCTGATTTAAAACGCGACTTAGTTAGGAATCATGAATCTTAAAAATTTCTTCGAGAATTAAGCGATCGCCCAGAGAAACATCCTGCCACAATTCCAGTTCAGCATTCTTCGTGAGTCCGAGTTGCAAAGGGGCTGCAAACCAAAAATCCTGATCGAAAATCAACCCCTGGGATTGGAGTTTAAAACAAACCCATTGCACCGCATAATTGTTAATATCCAACTCCGGCATCAAATAGGCGGAATGATGCAAAACCCAACGACAAGCCCCGTTATCAATTCCAGCAAGTTGATAAATCGCCTTAATTAAAACCAATTCAATCCAGCCGGGATTGGGCAAAACTGTTAAAAAATCCTTCAATGCTTGGATGGATTCCCGATTTTGAGCGCGGAGAACATCAATGGCTAATGCCACATAGGACTGATCCATCTCACCTTGATTTTCCCTTCCTTGATCCGATGAGTTAATCACATTTTCCTGTGTCAAACGACTAAGGCTGTAAAAAGACTGATTCAACGATGAACCGGTCGAAAACGTCACAATGGGACACCTACTCTTAAACGATTCGGGAAAGGGATCAATCGAAGTCTGGGTGTTCTCAACCGAGGTTAGACTTTTAGGGATTAAAGACATGGCACACAGTTCAACTTAAAAAAAAAGCAATTGCCTACAATCGAACAGTAGCTAATAAATGTGAAGATTTTGTGAGGAAAAAATTCCCATGCTGATTCTGCAATAATTTGTTACGATTCAATCCTTCCATTGCAGCAGCGCACGAATTTGATCTACTAAATCCATAGCTTCAAAAGGTTTAGTAATCACCCCCGTTACTCCTAACTGAATAAATTGCTGTTTTTCACTCATTTTTGCCTTAGCAGTTAACAAAATTGTGGGAATATTCTGGGTTTCGGGATTGGCTTGTAAATGCTTAAAGGTGGTGGCCCCATCCATCTCGGGCATCATCACATCCAAGAGAATAGCATCCGGTTGGGCTGTCTGGGCTAAAACCAATCCATCACTCCCACAGCAAGCGGTGAGCACTTCCCAACCCCCAGCAACTTCCAGGCAAATTTGGATAATCTCCCGCACCCCGTCATCATCGTCAATAATCAGAATTCGTTTTTTTGTCATAATCATATTGCCATCGGTAGGGTGAAGTAAAAACAACTACCCTCATCTACTTTACTCTGTACCCAGATTTGCCCACCATGTTGTTCAACAATCGAACGACAAATTGCCAAACCCAACCCGGTTTCCGCCCTTTTTGCGAGAGTCTGAGGCATCGACTTGATGAAAACGCTCAAAAATGCGTTCAATTTTATCAGGAGGAATCCCTCGACCCTGATCTTGAACTTCAAACAAAATCTTGGGTTTTTCCGCAGAATTTTCTGGGATTTCCGTCTTGACACTTAACTTAATATTATCCCCCGATTCGGAAAATTTGATCGCGTTACTTAACAAATTAGTTAACACTTGTAACACCCGATCGGGATCGGCATAGAATTCTAAACTTTGGCTACTAACCTCCAAATTAATCCCCATGCGATTAGCCATAACCTGCATTTGTTCCGTGGCTCGTAACAGTAAATCTGCCGCATTCACAACTTGTTTATTCAGACAAATTTTTCCCGATTCCAGCCGTTCTAATTCTAAAATATCATTCACCAATCTCACCAAACGTTCGGCACTTTCGGCGGCAATTTTCATAACGTGGACTCCCCGTTCCGATTGGGGATCAATTAACCCAGTTGATAATAAATTTAACCCGCCATGAATAGAAGTTAAGGGAGTTCTCAATTCGTGACTAACCACGGAAATAAATTCATCCTTCATTCGTTCAATGGCATATCTTTCGGTAATATCTTCCCCAATACTCATCATCCCGATCGCATTTCCTTGCAAATCTTTTAACAGCGTATTGTTCCAACTAATAATTTTCTCCTCTCCCGATTTTGTCACAATCAACTGTTGACTATAGGGCTTAAAATGATAGTCCAATAGTTCCGCAAAAGCCAAGGAATTAAGCTCATGGGCTGGATTCGCTTGAAAATCCCCTAACCAATTTTTTCCCAAAACTTCCGTTTGGGTATACCCCATCACTTCCAACAAAAAGGGATTCACATATTCAACTTTCCCATTCCGATCTAATCCTACCACTAATAACCGGACATTTTCTAATAAACTCCGCCACCTTCGTTCGGCCTCGCGCAAATTCGCTTGACTTTGTTTTTGTTCGGTAATATCCCGAGCCATGGTGGAGAAAAGATACACCTGTCCCTCCTGATTTTTATGGGCAATAATCAATTGAGATAAGGGAATTTCTCGGCCATCATAGCTGGTCAATGCGGTTTCACCAATCCAAGATCCGTCTCGAATTGCCGCCGGAACTCCTTCATTTTGAATGATTTCAACTGCCCATTGGGGGTGATTTTGAGGAATATGTTGATTGGTGATTTTTCCCTCTCGATCTAATCCTAAAATCCGTCGAGCCGACTGGTTATAATAAACCACTTCTCCCCCGGGTTTTGCCGAGGAAATAAAGTCAGGCGTGGCTTCAATAATCGAAATCAGTTTATCCCGTTCGGCTTCGGCTTGTTTGCGTTCGGTAATATCCTGCATCACCACCATTCCGGCTAAAATTTCTCCCTGTTGATTGCGAACGGGTAGGGCTTGATGGTAATAAGTGTGTCCCTCATATTCTACCTCAGAAATCGTCATTTCCCCAGCTAAAGCCGATCGATATAGGGGTTCAACTATCTTTAATAGGGCGGTTGGTAGGGCTTGCCAAATGGTTTTTCCCTCTAACATTTTTCGAGATAATCCCTTTGCCACTAAGCCCAGACCATCGGCAATGGTATACCGAAAATCCAGATCTACTAAAAACACCGCTCCGTCAGGAAAATTCTTAACTAAGGTGCGATATTGTTCCTCACTTTTGCGCAATTTAAACTCAGTCCGGTGGCGCTGCATCAGTTCAAATTGTAAGCGCTCATTAGCGGTTTCTAATTCGGTTGTGCGTTGAGTAACTCGTAATTCTAATTCTTCATTATTTTGCTGTAATAATTGTTCGGTTTGTTTGCGATGGGTAATATCTTTGGCAATTCCCCCCCGCCGATCTAATTGTCCGGTTTCATTCAAAATCGGAAATCCCCGATCCCAAATCCAACGATAGGAGCCATCGGGACGCAGGATGCGATATTCTAAATCAAATGCCCGACCCTCGGGATTTTGTAGGGCAAGTAAAACCCGATTTTGATCCTGGGGATGAATGGTCTCAATAAAGGTTTGGAAATTCTGATAGAGGTCTTGGGGGTTTCGATCCCAAATTTGTTCGTAGGCGGGACTGATATAGATAAACTGATTACCCGGGGCATTGGTAATCCAAAAAACATCATCAATATTCTCTGCCAGTTGGCGGAATTTTTTCTCGGTTTCGGCATGGGATGCTCGAATTCTTAACGCCATAATCCCATAGACAATATCATCCACTAATTCTTTGAGTAATTTCACTTCGGCTGGATCAAAGGCATCAACTTGAGTGGAATATAAATTCAGTACCCCAAAGGGAATTAATGAAGTCTCGGCGTTCAATTCCGGTTGCAAATGTTGGCTCTGGGAGTCGGTCGCCATGATTAAAGGCAGGGCAATGGAGGAGGTATAACCCCGTTTTTGGGCCTGTTGTTTCCAGGGGGCATAATCGCCATTGGTATCTAAGTTTTGAAAAACACAGGTTTGCCCAGTTCTAACGGCCGTTCCCGAAGGCCCTTGACCCCATTGACTGTCATCCCAAGTCACGGTCAAATTATCTAAATAGCCCGCTTCAAATCCGGCCTTAGCAATTGGAATAATTTGTTTTTCTGGTGTGTATTGGGTATAACCTACCCAGGCAAAATAGTAGCCCCCAACATTAATTAAAATCTGACAAATATCATGGAGTAATTCGGTTTCTGTGGTGGCTCTAACTAAGGCTTGATTACAGTCGCTAATGGTTCTTAAAGCCCGGTTAACTCGGTGTAATTCTTCTTCGGCCCGTTTGCGATCGCTAATATCAGTATAAGACCCCACCATCCGCACTAAATTTCCCTGGTCATCCCATAGGGCTTGACCTCGATCTAAAATCCATTTATAACTGCCATCTTTGCATTGAACTCGATGCTCTGTAATATAAAAAGGTGTTTTTTGATCTAAATGTTCTCGAATAGCTTTCATTACCCAGGGTAAATCATCGGGATGGACTCGTTGATTCCATTGGGTTAAATGGTCACAGACTTCCTGTTCATTATAGCCCAACATTTCTTTCCATCTGGGCGAGAAAAATACCTCCTCCGTTTGAATATTCCAATCCCAAATACCATCGTTATTTCCCCGTAAAGCCAGTTGCCACCGTTTCTTCACTTTTTCGTAAGGCTTCTTCGGTTTGTTTGCGTTCTTGAATATCTTCTAAGGCTAATAAAATATATTTTTTTCCTTGCCATAATTGATCTAGGGTAGACACAAAAATTTGTACCCAATTACGTTGACCATTGGGGCGAATATACTGTTTTTCGATAGAAAATGTTTCGAGTAAATCTTGATCTGCGATTTGTTCTAACCAGTCCATTCCTTCGGAATTGGGAGGATAATGAATAAAATTATGAACTGTTTTACCGATTAAGTCTTTTTCGGAATAGCCCGTAATCTCACAATAGCGTTGATTCACTCGCAGGAGTTCTCCCGATAAATCAATCAGGGCAAATCCCACGGCGGCTTGTTCAAAAATGGTTCGGAATCTTTCTTCGCTGTTGACTAATTCTTGTTCGGCTTGTTTGCGATCGCTGACATTTTGCGCCAAGGACAGGAGGGAAACTAAATTTCCGCCTTCATCCCGCACCACGGAATTATACCACTCACAGTTAATCACCCTGCCGTCTTTGGTGCGATTTTGAGCCTCAATAATTTGGTGATTATTAGTGCCATCAATCAGTTGAATCATTTCTTGAGTTACTTTTAGGACGTCGGTGGCAAAAAATCCTTGAAAGCTTGACCATTTTTGACCCAAAACTTCTGCCGATGTCCAACCAAAGATCCGTTCGGCTTGGGATGACCAGCGTTTAATTTTGAGTTGCTGATCCCATTCAATTACCACCAAGGGAGAATTATCAAAATGACAGGATAAGCATTGATGAGTCTGTTTTAATTCGGCAATTAATTGGGCCTGTTTTAAAGCAATTCCGACTTGATCAGCCAGTTGTTTTAAAAAGTTAGTTTCCAGGGTTTCCCATTGGCGAGGTTCTGCACATTGATGGGTCATCAGAAATCCCCATAATTTCGGTTTGGGATCGGAGGAATTATTGGTTGATTCTGGATTTTTCGATGGAGTGATTATCGAATCAATTTCTTTTTTTTCTAACCAAATTGGCACAATTAAACTCGCCTTAACTTGGAAATATTGGATTAATTGTAAATAGCAATTATCCAAATTTTCTTGATCAATATCGCTAAAAATAATCACCTGATCCGGTACAGCAGCATCGCACAGGTAGGGGGTTAATTCCGGGGTATAAATTCTCTGGGATAACAGGGATGACCATTGGGGAATAACCGCCTCTTGAACTACAGTTCCTCCCCTCTGGGGATCTAATTTCAACATGATCACTCGATCAACATTTAAAACTTTCTGTACCTCCTCAACGGTGGTTTTTAAAATTAAATCAAGTTCCAAAGATTGCCTAACTTTTGAGGTGATTTTGGTTAATAGGTTTAAAAACTGATTTTGTCTTTGAGTTTCCGCAAAGGTGCGTTTTTGTTGGGTAATATCCCGGGTGGTAGCTAGGAGGGTTTTCACCTGTCCCCCCTGTTGAATTTCCGGCACAATTAAAGTCTGAAGCGATCGCAGTCCTTCGGCGGTTTCCAGGTCAAACTCAAATTGTTGAGGCTGTCCCGTGTCTAATACCTGTTGACAATTTTGCTCCCATTCCCGAGCAACCGGATCGGAAATTCCTAATTCCCAATTCGTTTTTCCAATAAATTTTTCCTGAGCAATTTGAATCAATGCAGCGGTGCGACGGTTAACAAAAAGATAGCGTAATTTTTGATCTAGCCGAACAATACAATCCCCCGCATTATCCATTAATTTTTCTAGTTCGGTTTTGCGAGTTTGAAGTTGGGTTTCAATCCGTTGTCGTTCTTCAATTTGTTTTTTTAAGCATTCTTTAGTTATCTGTCTGGTCGGGGTGGAAGTTGGGGTGGGAGAATGTTTCTTTTTCGATACTTTTTGCGGAACTGCTTTTACCGTTGAACATTGACTCAAATCTTTAATTACAGCTATAACTTCTGTTTTTGATAGGGGATAAATCTCAACTAAAATCTGATAATCTTTCTGATATTGATAACATTTATAAATAATATTTTGGGCTACTTGAGTCTCGATCACCCGCCGAACAAGGGGGAGAAATTCTGAGGATTCCTGTGGATTTTGTAACTCCTGTAAGACTAGATAAAATACATTTAATTCTGAAGATAAATTAGGGGCAGCCTCCGTAGGCAAAACATGAATTTTTTGCTGCTCACAATCAATGATCAGGATCAGATCGTGAATCACTCCCAAAAATTGATCAATCTGCCATTGTGTATCCCAGGTTGGGGACTGGATCACCTGGTATCCCCCATTCTGAAAAGAGGCACAAACTTCTGAAGTCGTCATAGTAAAAATTAAATTAATATTAAATTTTATAGAGACTTTTGGAATAATCTACCCTACTAATTATATCAAATTATATGGGATTTTAGTTTAAAATCCTCGATAAACTGATACTAAAACTGAACTCTTTTCCCCCCATTACCCACTACCCATTACCCGTACCCTATTCCCCGCTATCACCATTTTCCGTCAACAGTCTGGAATTGATCATCTTTGACACTCCCCGTCAAGCTAACGCACTCGGCGGGATTCCTCTGGTGGCGTTAAGATAGTTAATCTAAGTTAATTCAAGGTACTCAGACGGTTGTTTTTCAGGAGAATAGGTTTGTGAATGCTGCTGAACAGGCGAATAACGTGGTAGTTGCCAGCAAAATTGCATCGGTTGTAACTTTATTTAAAACTCAATTTCCCGACGCCCGGGTGGATCTTAAACCCTGGACAAACGACCCAGAGACGCGGGAAATGGTTGATCCTGATTCTATTGATATTGGGTTTCCACTTCCCGGGTCGGAGTCGGTTATTGCAAAGTCGCTGCATTTTAATTGAAATTCGGTTTTACCATGATCCGATTGATCAAACCCGTCGGGTGATCGGTGTCGAAGCCGCCGGATATGATCATCAAGGACAACAGTGGAAAGTCTCCACCATTGAAAATTGGAATTTTGTGGGCAAAACTGAACCCGAACCCGAATCGGCGGAAAAATTAAAACTTTTTTGTCGGCAAATCTTCCAACTGTTTAATCCTAACCCGTAGTGAGTCCTTCAGGACTCAATCTTTGATTCGTAGTGAGTCCTTCAGGACTCAATCTTTTATTAATACTTTATTAATACTAGGAAATCGATCATGGAAATTATCAACTAACTATCTTTCTATAGACTAAATCACAACGTTGGGTTTCGACTCCGGTTGTCGATTCATAACCAGAATGTTCATAGAGTTGTACTGCTTCTTTTAAGACCGATGCGGTTTCAATCCAAATTTCCTGAAACCCTTTTTGTTTAATAGTTTGTTCTAATTGTAATAACAGAAACTTTCCTAATCCCTTTCCTCGGGCTTGGGGTAATAAATACATTTTTCTAATTTCTACCGCCAAATTTCCCCGTTTAATCGGGTAAAATCCGGCCGTTCCGATTAATTGTTGATTCTGTTCTATGACCCAGAATTCTCCCCCGGTTTGTTGATAATATTTCTCCACTTCATAAACGTCCACATCCGCGCCATGGGGTTCCGACCCTAAACCGTATTCAGTTAAAATAGAAGCAATTAAATCCACCACTTCCTGACGATTCTGGGGTTGCCAATCTCGAATGAAAAAATTTTGATATTGAGTATTCATGCTATTACAAACCTTTGATGTCCCCAAACTTCAAAATATCCTCGCAATAACCTAATAAAGTATTAAGGCAATTTTGGATTGGGATGAGACGGTTTTTAAAGGTAGCACTTTGACGGGCTGCTTGCAAAAATTTTATATCCATTTCTAACAGTCGCATCTGTTTATGGGTTTCGGTTAAATAGGATTGAATTAAAGACTCAACAGGAGGATCAAAATCACCATGGCTGATCCCCATAATTTCAGTTTCAAAGGTAGCTTTTAGCTGCTGAAAACTTTGTTTTAAACAGGCTTGATCAAGCGGAACTGAAATTATCGTGATCTCAAGCTGTTTTAAGCTATTTTGGAACTGCGCGATCGCTTCACAAGCAAATTTTGACAACATATTATCAGGAAACTTGTCTACAATTATTAAATAATAGATAAGTATTTTTGGCGAGTTTCTGCCCCAGTTCGGCTAAATCCGATCCGCTACCCCAAGACCAAATCCCGGTATTCAGGGAGATTGGCGGTTTAGCATCCACAGTAAAAATGGATTAAGAGGCAGATTAAGCCTACCTTAAGAGGTGTTATTCTTCTATCAAGTGCAATTCAATTCCGTGAAATTTAACCCTTTCACTGATTGGGGCTTTTTATTCCATGTACGGGTATAAAAAGGCACATAATTTTTAGTTATCTGACCATTGTATCAGTATTATTACCCTTTAGGTGTAACTGTCATGAATATTCAAACCATTGCTAAAAATGACTTCTCCTATGATTGTAGCATCCCCGATTGGTTGCAACAGTGTATGGAGATATCTGGTGATTTGGTAAAATCCGATACATCTGTTTCAACAAATGGCGATTTGATTGTGCGAGCATTTCAATTTGCTTATCAATTGCATCAGGGACAGTATCGCAAATCAGGAGAACCCTATATTAATCATCCCATTGCCGTAGCGGGTTTACTGCGCTATTTAGGAGGGGATTCGGCGATGGTGGCGGCGGGTTTTCTCCATGACATTATTGAAGATACGGAAGTCACCCCGGAAGAAATAGAACAGCATTTTGGGGCAGAAGTTCGCCATTTAGTCGAAGGCGTCACCAAACTCTCTAAATTTAATTTTTCTAATACCACAGAAACGTCAAGCGGAGAACTTCCGACGGATGTTTTTAGCCATGGCGAAAGATATTCGGGTGATCGTGGTTAAACTCGCTGATCGACTCCATAATATGCGAACTTTGGATTTTTTACCCGAACATAAACAGCGCAGTATTGCCTTAGAAACCCGAGAAATTTTTGCCCCCCTAGCTAACCGTTTAGGGATCGGTCGGTTGAAATGGGAATTAGAAGATCTATCCTTCAAATATTTAGAACCCGAAGCGTACAAAAATATTAAGGAATTAGTTTCCGATCGGCGGGCATTTCGAGAAGAAAAATTAGCCCAACTTGCCCAAGTTTTACGAGAAAGACTCGAGAAAGCTGGAATTAAATGTTATGAAGTCAGTGGACGTCCTAAACATCTGTATGGCATTTATAAAAAAATGAACCAAAGACAGAAACAGTTCCATGAAATTTATGATATTGCTGCTTTACGGGTTATCGTTGAAACTAATGAAGAATGTTATCGGACTTTAGCGATTGTCCATGATGCTTTCCGCCCGATTCCAGGTCGTTTTAAAGATTATATTGGATTGCCTAAACCCAATCGCTATCAATCCTTACATACGGGGGTAATTGGTAATACGGGAAGATCCGTTGAGATCCAAATCCGCACCGTAGAAATGCACCATATTGCTGAATATGGAATTGCCGCCCATTGGAAATATAAAGAAAAAGGCAATTCTAATATAGGTGAAGTCACCGGAATGGATGATAAATTCACTTGGTTACGGCAATTATTAGAGTGGCAAAGTGATTTAAAAGATGCCACAGAATACCTAGAAAGTGTTAAAAGTAACTTAGAATTTGATGATGTTTATGTGTTTACTCCAGAGGGAGATGTAATTGCCTTAACTCATGGAGCGACCCCGGTTGATTTTGCCTATCGGATTCATAGTGAAGTCGGGAATCATTGTAAAGGAGCAAAAGTCAATGATCGAATGGTGACTTTAGATACCCCCCTAAAAAATGGCGATATTGTGGAAATATTAACCCAGAAAAATATTCGCCCTAGTTTAGATTGGTTGAATTTTGTTAAAACTAATACGGCTAAAAACCGGATTCGTCAGTGGTATAAGCGATCGCACCGGGATGAAAATATTGATCGAGGACGGGAATTATTAGAAAAAGAAATGGGAAAAAATGGCTTTGAATCCCTGCTCAAATCTGAACCCATGCTTTCGGTTTCTAAGCGCTGTAACTATCATAATGTTGATGATTTATTAGCGGCATTAGGTTATGGGGAAATCACCTTAAATTTAGTGGTAAATCGTCTGCGGGATGTGGTGAAATCCCAGGGTCAAATTCAAACGGTTCCCCAAGAACTAACTACCACTTCTTTACAGGTTCCTCACCTACCTTCCTATTCTCAACCTCCGTCTTCTTCCCCTAGTAATTCTCCGATTATGGGAGTTGAAGGATTACTTTATCATATTGCTGGATGTTGTAATCCAATTCCAGGGGAACCGATTATTGGGGTTGTTACCCGCACCAAAGGAATCTCTATTCATCAACAGGGGTGTTCTAATACCTTAACAGTGGAGGGAGAGCGGTTCGTTTCCTTTGAGTTGGAATCCGAACTATCAACAGGGGGGACGTCCTCAAACTTATGGGGTAAATATTTGTATTGAAGTCTTGGATCGCGTGGGGGTTTTGAATGATATTTTATCCCGTTTGAAAGATAATAATGTTAACGTTTGTAGCGCCCAAGTTAAGACTTTTCCCGATGCTCCAGCGTTAATTGAGTTGGGAATTGAAATTTGCGATCGCGAACAATTTGAACGCACTTGCGCCCAAGTCAAAAATATCAGTGATGTATTAACCTTGCGTCGGATTAATAGTAAATAAGTCGAAAATTGATGATTACAGTCGTTTGGTCGATCCCCCTAAATCCCCCTTAAAAAGGGGGACTTTGAACCCTCCTAGCCCTTGTTAATGAGGGTTAGGGAGGATCGGATTTTAAGATACAGAAACCACCTGTTCAACGCTTTCATTTCCCATTCTATCTACTGCCCGAACCGCATAATTTCCCGGGTTAACACGAACAGAAGTTGTATTTTTATCTACCACTTTTACTAACTGCCAACCAGTAGAAAATTGTTGATAAATCGCCCAAGAACGGATATCATTTTCAGCAGAAGGATTCCAAGAAATCATACCAGAATTAGTTTGAATTCCGTTTGGAGGTTCCGGGGGTTGATTATCCAACCAAGGCATAATCGGAACTAACGCAGGGGTGGGATAAACTGCACTTTTGAAAATTTCATTCACTCCATGACGATTATCTCGGAACATCTTCATACTAAAAAAGATATTTCCTAAAGACAATTGGGGGGCTGTTTGTCGGGAAATTGCCACCTGTCTTTGCAGTTCAGAAATAGACCATTCATTATCAATCCGATAGAGAGCATTTCCTGTATAAACATGAAGTCGTCGAGGGTTATTTTGTAACCACCAATTTAACAGCACGGAATAACTTTGTTGAGGGGGATCAATTTTCCAATACAGTTGAGGGGCTAAATAATCCATCCACCCTTGTTCAACCCATAATTTAACATCTGCATATAAAGAAGCATATTGATCTAATCCAACAATTCCTGGGGCTTTTCCTGGGCGATAAATACCAAAGGGACTAATCCCAAATTTAACATAGGGTTTAATCGTTTTAATCCCTTCATGAATGCGTTTAATCATCAGATTAACATTTTGTCGTCGCCAATCTGAAAGCCCTAAATTTCCCCCCGCCGACCGATAGGCGTTATAGGTTTGACTATCAGGAAAGGGAATACCATCTTTAGGATAGGGATAGAAATAATCATCTAAATGAACGCCATCAAGATCATAACGTTGTACCACATCCATAATCACATTATAGGTTTGATCTTGAACTTCCTTTGCCCCCGGTTCCATCCAGATTAAATCCCCATATTGATAGGCATATTGGGGGAATTTTGATGCAATATGATTCGGTGCAAAAGCAGCATTTCCTCTTAATCTTGCCCGATAGGGATTAAACCAAGCATGGAGTTCAATATTGCGTTTATGAGCTTCTTCAATGGCAAATTGTAGCGGATCATAATAGGGATTGGGGGGGGTTCCTTGGGTTCCTGTTAACCATGCACTCCAAGGTTCTATACTGGAACTATACAAGGCATCTCCATTCGGACGAACTTGCAGAATTAAGGCATTTAAGTTTAATTCTTGCATCCTATTTAGGATAGCAATTAGTTCAAATTTTTGTTGATCAACTGATAAATTTGATTTAGACGGCCAATCAATATTGGCGACCGTTGCGACCCAAACTCCCCTAAATTCTCGTTGATGACTAATGGAGTTTGCCGGATTAACAATGCCCTGGGATAATAGATTTTCCGATTGTTCTTGTCTAACTGTTGGGATATTAACAGAAGTAGAAAGAACGGGAAATTGTGCTAAGGTTAATCCCAAGAAAATACAACAAAAGCCCAAGGCTAAATATCGTTGAAATTTGGTAATTTTTCCCAGTCTAATTTTTTGAATTTGACTTTGAAGTGAACGAGCTAAAAATTTTAACTTTCTGACTTTCATAGACCCAAGGTAATTCTGGTGTTTAATGCGGTTCCAATTCATGTTTTTTGTTGAAGCAGATAACTAACATCAGTCATCGGTGTAGAGACGTGCCACGGCGCGTCTATTTAATAGCTTAACTAAGAAGGGGACATCTTACAAGTCAATAATCTCAATAGGAAAAAAATTAATATCTTCCCTGAGTCAATTATGCCCAATTTTAGGTACAATATCCGAGTACAACTTAATCAAGGAAAAAAGAATGACTCAGGTTAAAATTGGTATTATTGGGGGCAGTGGGTTGTATAAGATGGAGGCATTTACCGATGTAGAGGAACTCCATATTGATACTCCCTTTGGTCAACCTTCCGATGCTATTTTAGTGGGAACATTAGAAGGAATGCGCGTGGCATTTCTAGCCAGACATGGACGCACCCATAGATTTTTACCTACAGAATTACCCTATCGGGCTAATATTTATGCCCTCAAAAGTTTAGGAGTAGAATATATTATTTCCGCTTCGGCTGTGGGTTCACTAAAAGAAGAATTTAAACCCTTAGATTTAGTGGTTCCCGATCAATTTATTGATCGAACTAATCAACGGGTTTCTACTTTTTTTGGTAATGGTGTGGTGGCTCATATTACCTTTGGTGATCCGTTTTGCCCCCAATTATCAAAAGTATTAGGAGAAGCGATCGCCAGTTTCGATTTCCCCGATATTGATTATCATTTATCGGGAACTTATGTCTGTATGGAGGGGCCAGCTTTTTCTACCAAAGCCGAATCTAATTTATATCGCAGTTGGGGCGGAACAATTATTGGGATGACAAATTTAACCGAAGCCAAATTAGCCCGAGAAGCGGAAATTGCCTATACAACCTTAGCCCTAGTTACCGATTATGATTGTTGGCATCCTGATCATGATCATGTCACCGTAGAAATGGTTATTCAAAACCTCCATAAGAATGCGGTTAATGCTCAACAAGTCATTCAAGAAACCGTGCGCCGTTTAAAATATCATTTACCGAAATCCGAAGCCCATTCTGCTTTGAAATACGCGGTGTTAACCCCCCTAAATAAAATTCCTTCAGAACGCATACAACAATTAGAATTATTGTTGAAAAAATATATCTAAACCGAGGGTGGCATCAGCCACCTAAAGTGGGAGTTTCAGCCATTGGCTCCTTTTACTATCTTGATGTGATGGTCACTGTTGAAGGTTCAGCAGATGATTGATATAATCAGATAAATTAACTCCTATTACCCGCATGATCATGTTAGCCACCTCCCACACCTACAATATTACTTGGGAAAAGTTGCCAGATGATTTTGTGCTACCCGATGACCCTGTGGATAATATTAATCAACCTGCCCTCGCCGCCGCCCTGACCGAAAGTTTGCAACTGGCCGGAAAACTCCCAGAAACAGCCCTCACCCCCACAAACTATGGTATTTGTGCCACCATCAATGGCAAAATTGCCGTTAAAGCCCCAGATTGGGCCTACATTCCCCAAATTAACGTTAGTCGAGGGGAAGTGGTTCGCAGTTATACCCCGCAACTACAGGGGGAAATTCCGGCGCTGGTGCTGGAGTTTTTATCCGATAGCGATGGCGGAGAATATTCCGTCAAAGAAACCTATCCCCCCGGGAAATTCTGCTTCTATGAACAGATATTACAAGTGCCTAATTATGGTATTTTCGAGCCGGAGTCAGGTAGTTTAGAATTGTATCGTTTCCATGATACCCAAAGGTATAGACTGGAATCGGCAAATGAGCAGGGCTGGTTTTGGATACCGGAAATGCAGCTTTTTCTGGGAGTCTGGCAGGGAACTCGCGAAAACCGTCAGGGCTATTGGTTGCGCTGGTGGGATGAACAGGGGAATTTGCTATTGTGGGGTACAGAAAAGGTTGAGCAGGAACGTCAACGGGCCGACCAGGAACGCCGACGGGCCGACCAAGAACGCCAACGGACTGAAAGATTAGTTGCCCAACTACGCGCTGCGGGAATTGAGCCTTTAGAATAGGGCAAAGCATAAACTGTTAACTGCTACTCCCAGAAGGTTTTATGATTAAGACAGGTAAATCAAAATAGTGCTTGAACACCTCAAGAGGATAAAGGGCCGATGCTCTATTTAGCGGAAGTACAAAAGCAGAGTAACAAATTTGGTCTGGGTGGCGGGAGGACAGAAACTCAAGCTATTGGCTTGTCAGCGAGGTGAAAACAATTGGAGTGCCGTATCAGGGGATGAGGTCGTCCTGGCTGAAGACGCCAATAACTTCAAGGATGGAACTTTAGTTTTAGTCGATTTGAATACGGGTAAACAGGTACAGCGCATTCAAGAGGCCGCACGCCAACTGGTGGGGATTCTCCAAGATTTTTCTCGTTTGCAAGAAAAATTCAAAACCCAACAGGAAGAAATCGAACAGTGGAAAGAGTCCTTGACTTACCAAAGTCAGGAATTGAATCGTCGGGAAATGGAAATGGAAGCCCGACGGGAACAAATGGAACAACTGGAGGAGGAATTAGAGCGACTTGAACAGCAGCGTCAAGAAATTGATCGCTCTCGGGATGACAGTAACCGTCTACGTTCTGAAATTGATCAAGCTCGTCAAGATATTGAAACCACTCGGGCTGCATTACAACAGCAACGACAACAGCTTGAAGAACAACAGGCCACCTTAAAGTCGTCTCCCTCCCTAAATACGGAACAGTCAGAACTTCTCGGGAATTTACTGAATCAACTGTCTAACCCCATTTCGATTTCACCCCTACAAACACAACTGGATCGCTCCCGGGAACAGGTGGCCAGTGCTCTGAATGGGCTAGAACAACATCGCCAACGGTTACAGGAACAACGTTTAGAAGCGGAACAACTTCAACAAACCGTAGACAGTAAGACTACAGAGATTGAACAGCAATGGCGGCAATGGCAACAAGCTCAGGACACTTTAACCCAAAACCGGGCGGAGTTAGTCGGTGAACAACAGTTACTTCAGACCAAACAGAACTATGCCCAAATCTTAAAAACCCTGATTACAAACCGTCAAACCCTATTAGAACAGTTACAGAATTTGGCCTCCCGTCAATCTGAAAGCGATCCGGTTGCCGTTAGTGTCAAGGTAGATGTCCAAGCCTTAGAAGCGATGTCCTTGGAACAATTAGAAACCGAAGTCAAACAACTGGAAAAAGAGTGGGATCGCTGGTTTCGGATGGTTGGAGAACAGGAGGAGGAACTCAAATACAAGCTCGAAGATATTCAGGTAATCCAAGAAAAAATCAAAACCGTTAGTGATTCCGAACGGGAAAATTTACAAACGGAATTAACCGATGAACAAGACGCCTATCAAATGCTGAATGAGACCTTAGTGGGTCAGCGACGTACCCTCAAAGAACGGGAGGAACATAAAACCCAATATCAAGCGGTTTTACTCCGTCGCCAAGGTCTGCCACCCGTAACCCATGGAGGGGCCGTTGATTTGAAATTGGTGATTGCCAGTTTGGAAACCCAACAACAGGAACAAAAACAGGAACTCCAAACTTTGGAAACCGAAATTCAACAACTGAGTTCGAGTTTTGAACAACGGCAAAACGATCTCAATAGTCGCACCAACAACACCGAACAAACCCGCCAACAGTTAGAGACAACCGAACAAAGTTGGATGGAAACAGCAACGAATGGTGGCAGAACTTTGGGGCCGAATCAGTCTATATCAGGAAATGCTACAACCGGTTCAAGACTCCTGGCATCAGGTGCAGCAACAGTTGGAACAAACAACAACTGAATTAAATCAGTTGCTCAAAATCTCCCAGAATCAAGCCCAGACAACGGAAAAGTTACGGCAAGTTTTATCAGTGATCAGTTAACAGTGGGGTGAACTACCTACACCGCCCTAATCGGGTCGGTGCAGGCTTCCGACTTCACAGACCGATGCCCCTTACTTTTACAAGCAGGTAGACTTACACAGCCTCCATCGGCAAAGACGGGGTTCCCTCCGCCTTCAGTTAATATCCTGATTCCTTCATTCGGAGATGTTAAGTGCAGCGTTAATATCTCGGTCATGGTGAGCATGACAATTAGGACAGTCCCATTCTCTGATATCCAGAGATAATTCATCTAGGATATGACCACAACAGGAACAAGTTTTGGAGCTAGGGAAAAAGCGATCAATTTCTACAAGTTCACCACTTTTTTGCTTTAACTTGTAATCAATAAAATTGACAAATTTTCCCCAACTCACATCAGATATTGCTTTTGATAGCTTCCGGTTTTTAACCATCCCCTTGACATTGAGGTTTTCAACGACAATCACTTGGTTTTCGTTTACCAATTTTCTTGATAATTTATGCAAGAAATCTTGGCGGGAATTGGTGATTTTCTCATGAACCTTAGCTACAGTTTTTCTAAATTTCTCTCTCGATTTACTACCTTTAGTTTTTCGAGAGAGTTTTTTCTGTTTTTGGGCTAAAAACTGATCACCAGTACAGACGCGCCATGGCACGTCTCTACACTGATGACTGATTATTCTTCCTCAAAGCCTGATTCTTCTGTTAAATCTAAGGTTTGATTGTGGATTTCCGGGTCAATGGGGATACAGATAAAGTTATCGTCCTGAGTGTAAATCAGTTTTTGTTGGCGGAGTTTCCCCATCAGCCGGGTTACCGTAACCCGTGTAGTCCCGATGGCACTGCCAATTTGAGAGTGAGTCAATGACCAAGGGAGACGGTAACCCTTGAACCCATCTTCTCCATCGCCACTGGTATAATACTCGCCGTATTCCTCAATCAGTAAGGTCAAAAATCCCAGAAGTCGGTCAATGGTACGTCGTTGGCCTAATGTACTTAACCACAGTAATTTCCGTTGATGTTGATACCGAAAGGCATCAAGGACTTCCCGACGGAAATGGGGCCAATTATCCAAGTCATGCCAATACATCCATAAAACCGTTGTATCATCGGCATGGCTATAGGCTTGCAGGCTAAAAGGCGACTGGGCAATCAATTCAAAGGGTTGACCCGCACCCACAAAACCCAAAAAGGCTTCGTCCAAATTGCGATTACGCGGTCTGGATTTGGGTCTACTCTCGGCATATTGCAATTCAGCGCTACCTACTAACCGGACGGCCCCCCGTTGCACTAAATATAGCAACCCAGGACGGGCTGGAATCCGCTCATCTTTGGCAAAACTACGACAACGGTAGTGTTTCCTGGGCCCAGTCGGTAATCCGTTGCCAGGTTAAAAACGGTCGGTTGGAATCGGTCGGAATCGGGGGAGACTGCATCATTAGATAGGGTAATTAAAAATTTTCAATCAAAATCAAAATCAAAGGCAGGAGGGATGTTAAGACACCTAGGGATTAAAGGGTGTATTTGATGCTTGAGGTAAGATGCTCGAGGTAAATGGGTTTAAGATATTTTAACTAATGTAGCAAACAACACATACCTTTGGGAATCGATAATCGATTTTTTTCAAAAATAAATTTCAAAAAATTTTGGCGGTGCCCTAACCTGATCTGCTGATAATATCAGATTTGAGCAACTTGGCAAGGTCGTTTGATCACTCATGCTAACTCTGGTAGGTAGATTAAGAGCACAACTGGGGCAAACCTTGGATTGTTTAGGAATTGATACGGCTGACTCTCAGGAAATTCCCGTAAATTGGATTAAAAATCAAACTGGGTTAATCTATGGATCGGCGATCGCCCTGAAATTAGCCCCCCGTTTGAATCAATCCCCTCTGGATCTGGCCACGTCCATCGGTCTGAAGTTCCCAACCCTCAACCCAGAATTAGGTAAATTTCCACTGGATGTCACAATTCAGGTATTACCTTCGGGGATGTTGCAGTTTGAGTTCACGGACGCCGGAATTGCGGCTTGGTTAGAACAAATGATCCGCCATCCCTGGACACCCACTGCGATTCAGGATCGGCAAATTCTGCCCGATCTATTTGGGATTCAATATAGTCATGCTCGCTGTTGTTCCTTATTGCGTTTAGGCGATCGCGATCAGTTAATTACCTTAGAAGCATCTAATTTAATTGCCACATTACCCTTAAAAATTAAGCCAAATTCCCCCCCGATTCCCTGGTTAAATCCCCAGGGAAAACTGCAATTTTCCCAAATTTATGAATATCAACTGCTGACCCAATCTGGGAACCTTGTTGATCTTCTATTCTGTGCTGCTAGTCCTCAAAATTGGCTAAAAATTGCCGATCAATTTAGCCAAAGTTTTCAACAATTTTATCGTTATTGTCAAATCTGGGGAGAAGTCAAACAAAGCCAACCTGAGTTAGCTCAAGCTAGACTAGGTTTGGTTTTTATTACTCAATTTCTCCTCAAAATTTTATTAGAAGAAAAACTAGGAATAATGCCTCCCCTAGACCTGTAGTAAGCCCTTTATGGCTAACTAATCCACTAAAAAATCCGTCAGAACTTCATCCGGTTCATCCTGATCATTATCATCGGTTAAAAGTTGGGAAAAAGTAGAACTAGGGGAAATAGAAAGTTCAGGGATAACTATTTTTTCCAGGGCGAATATTTTAGCTTCTAGTTTAGAAACTTGATTTAATAATGGTTTTAAAGATTCAACTTTTTCCTGTAAATTCAATAATTCTTTTTGGAGATTAAAATATTCCAAATCGACCGACTGACTACTCAAAAACGCTCTGGTTTTATCTAAATACTGACCAATTGCTTCTTGAATTAATTCTTCTAAGGAATGTCCAGTTTCTAGGGATAATTGATTAAGTTGTTCAGCCCATTCTGGAGAAACAGTTGTTTCTATTTTTATATTATCTAAGCTCATGAATATTCGGGTTTTACAAGGAAAGGTCGGTCAAGTTTGGAGAAATTTAGGGGAATTTGCTCTAGGATAAAAACACCCATATCGGGGGAATAGGAAAAGGGGAAATAGACAATCGGAAAGTATTTTATGGCCTATTGTCCATTCCCCATTAACCACAGAAAATAATTGACCGTTAATTCTGATCGGAATCAGGAAAAGTCCGCTTAAATTCTTCGATTAATTCGTCAATTTCTTCCAATGCTTGATTGACGTCTATCCTAAGAGTTCCTAAATTGGGTTTTTCCAGTAGCTTAACGAGGGATTCTCGTTTACCTTCAATTAAAGCCACTCTTTCTCTAATAGTATTGGCATCCATGTTTTTTTCCTCTTTGAGTAAATCAGTTATTAATTTAACATCCCACCGTTAACCGTTACAATATTAGATAACGGAGGATTTTAAGTTAGAAAAAACCCTAGTCGGTCAGGAGAATTTCTCCCACTCTGGGTTATAAATTTATTATACCCTATGGAGATGATAAAATTAAATACAGCACCAGAAAAAAGTAGCCTATTTAAGTTCTTTGAGACTATCTAACACCTCTTGATAGGCTGCTTTTCGACCTAATTTATTATAGAGTTCTGCTGCTTTTTGAAAATCCGATCTAGCATTGACTTTATCCTTCAATTTTAGATAAGCCAAAGCTCGATTATAATAGGCATCAGCAAAACCGGGATTTAAACGAATGGCTTCGGTATAATCCTCAATTGGATTAGGGGCACGGGTGGGTTCACCAATATTAGTGGCTAAAAGAGTCCGGGCAATCCCCCGATTAAAATAGGCTTCCGGGGTGTTAGGATTTAATTCTATGGCTCGATTAAAAGCATCAATTGAATCCCAAATTTCTCCTTGATCTAATAAAGTTAATCCTTGAAAATAAAATGCCTGATAGGTTTGGGGAAAATCCAAGGAAACCGGGTTAGCTTCCGGTAGTTTTTCATCAATGACTAAATCCGATGATTTTAAACCCGTTTCTAATAATTTTACGATAAATAAATTAATGGGAATAGCCGCATTAAATCCCGTTTTAATCGGAGCCACATCACCGGAACTGGTTTGGGCAAAGCCAAATTCCCCCTGTCCATGTAACCCCACTACCCGGCCTTCAGAATCGAAAACCGGCCCCCCACTCATGCCACTCCAAGTCACCGCTTGATAGCGTAAATTATAGCCTTCTGGACGATTTTTGGGGCGACTGGTAACCAATCCTGGGGATAATTCCGGTTCCCTTTCCACTCCAGTTAATCCCCCGGTTGCCGGATATCCATAAACATAAATCTGAGCGCCAATAACCGCTTGTTCAGAATTACCTAATGTAGCAATTGGGTAGTTTTGAGAACTTTCAAATTGAATAATAGCTAAATCCGGTTCTTGATCATCATTTTGTAGCCGAACAATTTTCATCTGCGGATGACTATTTCCATCGGAGGTTCGCACACTATATTTAACATTCGGATCTTCTACAACATGATTCACCGTCAAAACCGTATAAACCCCGTTATTTTTAGCAATAATTACCCCAGACCCATCCCCCAAGGGACTGTTAATTTGTACGGTAATGGGTTTCGGCGATTGCTGCCACCTGTTGCGCCGTTTTTGCCAGGACAATTGTAGATTGACTCACAACCATTGTGACAACCGTTGCTGTTCCCGTTAGCAGATAAAGCAGGGAATCAGATGAAAACGATCCTAAACCCATAATTTAACTCCTAGATATAAATTCCCTTGATTTGCCATCACCCGTTACCCTTTAAAAACTAGGACAAAATTTACAATAGGACGATTTGATCAATAGACGCAAATTCACTGAATTTTGTTCATTATTTTTCTGACTTCCATCTGAAGTTAATCCCAATTAGACGAGCTTGCGAGTCGGGAAAAGATTACCTCAAAGGCAAAATCTGTCTCAAAAGTGGAATTAATCAACAGAAATTTGGTATTATTCAGTCAATTTTAATCGAAATAGGGACAGGTGATTAATCATCGCTTGGGTTAATCCTTCTAAAGTATATTCTTGGGGTTCAATATCTACTCGTCCCAACAAACTTTGACAACTTTTAGAAGTTTGGGGGCCAATGGAAGCAATACAAATCCCGTCTAAATAATTGGGGGGTAAGGATTGTTCCGGTAGGGCTTGAATCAGTTGGCAGAAATTTTTAACGGTTTTAGAACTAGCAAAAGTAATTATATCAATTTTTTTACTCCGTAGAGCTTCTAAAACTTCAGGGGAAATATTATCAGGACAACCGGATTCATAGGCGGCAACTTCTATCACAATTGCTCCTTTGGCGGTTAATTCCTGCACTAAAATTTCCCGTCCTCCGGTTTCAACTCGAGGGAATAAAATTCTTTTTCCTTCTAGGGACTCTGGGAAATGTTCGACTAAAGAATCCGCAATAAAATCCGGCGGAATAAAATCCGGTTTTAAACAAAGTTTTTGTAAACTAGAGGCGGTTTTTTTCCCGACTACGGCGATTTTAGTTTTACCTAAACTGCGGGTATCTTTTCCCAGGGTAATTAATCGATTAAAAAAGTATTCTACTCCATTAGAAGATGTCAAAATTAACCAATCAAAGCTATGTTCTGACGAACTTCCTAATTGTTGAATAGCTTGATCTAAACTCTCCCAACTAGACGGAGGGGTAATGACTAAAGCGGGCATTTCAATAACAATTGCTCCTTGAGCTTTTAATAAGTCACTTTGGAGACTTGATTGTTCGACGGAACGAGTTACTAATATAGTTTTACCAAATAGGGGTTGGTTCATAGTAGCCGAATTTAAAATAGAATTTTGAGGCAGTTTTTCCAGTTGCCAAGGGTATTGATCTGGGTTAATAAAATCCCGTAGGCGAACAACTTCACCCACCACAATTACACAGGGAGATAGGGATTGATTGGCTGTTATTTCTACAATATCATTTAATGTACCCACCCAAACTTTTTGTTGGGGACAACCGCCGGATTGAATAATAGCAATTGGGGTTTGAGGAAGTCTTTCATGGCGTAAAAGTTGATGGACAATTTCGGCTAAATTCCGTCCTCCCATTAAAATAACTAGGGTTTCTATCTGGGAAACAATTTGCCAATCTAGGGCTTCTAAATCATGGGCGGTTAGGACGGCAAAACAACGACTCATCACCGGGTCAGTTAGGGGAATATGGGCGAGGGTTGGAGCCGCTAAAGCTGAAGAAAGTCCGGGGATTACTTCAAATTGGCATTGGGATTCAATTAAGGCTTGAATTTCCGATGTTGTCCGCCCAAAAATAAAAGGATCACCTCCTTTTAAACGAATTACTTGTTTTCCAGCTTGACAATGTTGAACTAATAATTGATTGATTTCAGTTTGGAGAGTGCTGGGTTTTCCACCGCGTTTTCCGACTTCTAATTTTAAACAATTTTTCGAGACTAAGGTTAAAATAGAATCATCGACTAAAGCATCATAAATGATGACTTCCGCTTGGGAAAGTAACTGTTGGGCTTGTAGGGTAAGATAGGCAATTTCCCCTAGCCCAGCCCCCATTAAATAAACTTTTCCAGTTGGGTTGATCATTGATAAATTTCATAAAAATTCAGGTTCAAATCTAATTTTATCCTAATTTCAGGGTGTGAAACTTTAAGAAGTGTCACAGGAGCGATCGCAATCTGAATATTTTTATCCATAATCGGGATTAAAAGGGAATAGGGAATAGGGGTAATACTTCTGGCAGTTTCATGTCAGTATTAAAATATTACAACTAATTTAGGATTGCTATATTATTAATGAGGATTGATCATTATGAGAATACAGTTTAATTATGGTTTTTTTGGTTTGGGATTAACCATCATTTTGTTAATTTTATTTAGTGTATTACAATGGTTGCAAATTTCGGCGGGAACCTTTTTAGATTGGGTAATTGCCTGTGCCATTTTTTGGTGGTTATTATTAATTGTAACCGTTCCTTGGAATATTCATTTTGAAGCTAAAGAAGTTTTAGCCGAAGCCGAAGAATCGAAAAAAAAAGGGATTCCCGTTGAAGCGAAACAAGTGGAATATGTGACCAAGTTAGCCCGACGTTCCTTGGGGGTGGCTTTGGGTTTACATTTGATATCTACTTTCGGACTTTATGGGTTAGCTTGGTCGGGAATTAGTCTGGTCGGTTATTTGGGTGCGGGGGCGGCTTTATTATTAACTATTTTACGGCCATCGGTGCGGGCTTACCAATATTTATCAATCCGATTATCCATGGTTTCGCCGTCAAATTTCCTATCCCCGCGAGGACGTGGTAGAACTGCGAAATCGCTTTGAAACTATAGAATTAACTTTGAAAGAATTACAACGCCAATTAAACCTCAAATATGCGGATTCTTGGGCTTCTCAACAGGAACAAAGATGGCAAGCAACCCGCCAAGATTTCACCCGATTAACGGCGGATTTGGAATCCTTAAAATCCACTAATTTATCCGAACATGAGCGTTTAGAAAAAGAAGCTAAAAATGCGATCGCTCAATTAACCACCGATGGACAATTCCTTAATCATGTTAGGGAAATTATTAGATTTGTAAAAGAGGCCTAAAGATGGGGGGGGAGAAGGGAAAATAATCATCTTTCTCCCTTTTTTGTGTCTTTGTGTATTTGTGTTTTCTTAAATTTCATAAAGTCTTCTGAGTAAGGCTAAAATTTGATCGCCGTAGGTAGAATCATCTGACCATCTCCCGCTTAATTGTTGGACAAAAGGAGCAATTCCTCGGGTAACAAATTCAAAGCGAGGATCAACAATATCTTGGACTAAAGGTTCATAACTTGCATAGGCTTTTAGATGTTGAATATGGGCCCTAACTCCGATTTGAATTGTGGGGAAAGAAGCACTTTCTGCCGCTCCCCCCAAACTTCCTAAACCTCCAAAATTGTTTTGTTCGGGTTTGAGAGTTCCGCCAAATTTTAGAAAGTCAGTTTCCAAACACATTTGACAAAATGCAATATCATGGTTTACTCCTTCTATGGCCGCTTCTTCTCGATAAAATTTAGCAATTTCAGGCACGGTATTGGGCATCTGATAATCTTGAGTTTTAATAAACATAATTAGTTGAACTTCTGTGGTTAAACCATTGCCCATAATTTGATCCATTTGACTATTATAGGGACGAATATTAGAACGAAAAACCACACTTCGATTGGGATTATCCCAGCCCACATAAATTCCAAAATTCTTGAAATCAACAGCCCGAATATAAACAATATTATTATGTTTAATTCTTCTAATTCTAGCAGAAATTTGTGATAAATTCAATCCAAATTTATCGACTAGATCAATGGGAATATAAGCATTTCCATTAACTAAAATCCCATTTTCCCCATAGCGACGACCATTAATATTAATTCCAATAGAACCATAAACTGGCGTACCTGGGGGAACAGTTGGAATAGGATTTGTTGGACTATTTCCTAACCAATTAGTGAGTCCATTGGCAATTCCAATCGCCATATCTTGACGTCGGGTTTGAATCAAAGCCCGATCGGTGGGATTAGTTAGAAATCCCAATTCCAGATAGAGGGAAGGAATACTAATCCAACGGCAAAAAATTAAACTTCCTAAGCCAGTTTCGGTGTCCGGTTTTGCCCCTCGATTGGGGAGTTGAGGGACTTGTTGCAGCAGGGATAATAATAGGGATTCCGCGTCTTGTTTTCGAGATTGATTGCCCGCAATATAAAAGGCTGTAGCCCCTCGAATTAGGGGGTTTGATGAGCCTCCTATTTGCAATTCTAAGGCGATATCTCCTGGGCGAGAATGGGTATTAATCCAATCAATGGTTTGAGTTTGACTCAAATCATCGGGAAACCGAAATCACTTGTAAACCCCGAGAGCGCAATTCACCGACGACTAAATCCCGAATCCGAATCATTTCTTGGGCTTCAGTTGTTCCCCCAGCAACCGTACCTGGGTCTCTTACACCATTTTCAAATCCTCCATGACCTGCGGATAAAAAAATTCTTGTCATTAGTTTATGCTCTCAATTTTAAGTTTAATATTAAGGTTAAATATTTTAATTCCCATTATGGTTTTACACTGTAATCAGGCATTTGTCACCCTTGCTGATCCAAAAATGGAAATTTTGGTTGAGTTTTATGCTCAACTGTTCGGAATACAACCGTTAAATTATATTCCCCATTGTTATGCGGAATTTCAGTTAGCGAGTTTGAAATTAGGAATTTTTCAACCTAAAGCTACTGATGTTTCTGAATTTTCTCCGACGGGTAAAACGGGGATGAGTATGTGTTTAGAAGTCCCGGATTTAGAACAAGCGATCGCCCATTTAGAAAATCTAGGATATCCTCCCCCGGGAGAAATCATCATGGCTGCCCATGGTCGAGAAATTTATGCTTATGATCCCATGGGAAACCGTTTAATTTTATATCAAATTTAGGGGAATTATTCACCCCATAAAATCCAAGAGGGTGTAAAGGCTTAGAATTAACAATAATATTGCCAGTTTTTGGGTAAGTGCTGGACGGGGGGAGGGAATCATGGCTTCCCGAATTAAAATCGAAGTAGATGATCCCGCGACATAACTCATCGACAGCACCAAATAGGGCCATTGTTGATTCCCTATCCAAATTAAGAGTAAAAAAAATCCCAATATTAACATCAGTAACTCAATAAATTGAGGTGGGTTATATTGGGCTGATAAAACTAAAGTTTGCCACCAAAAATTCCAACGTCTCAACATGATTAATCATCAATTGTGCATCGGAATTTATTGTAGCCAAGTTTGTTGTTGTAAATTGGATAAAGCCGTTTCTGTCTCTACTTGCTCAAACTGTTGATAAAACCGACCAACATTAAAAAAAGGATAGGGAGTTTCTAATACAATAACCCGTTCGCCCCATTGCTGCATAGAAGGAATTAATTCTAGTGGTGCCACGGGAACACAAATCCAAATTGCCAGGGGGTGATGGGCTTTTAATGCCTTTGCCGCCACGGCCATGGTCATTCCGGTGGCAATACCATCATCGACAATCAAGGCTAAAGCTCCATGGGGGTTAATCTCAGGACAGGCCGGAGAGAGCCTTTCCCAAGCCTGCTGGGCTTTTGTCTGAGCCTGTTCTAACATCTTCTGTTGAAGCTGAAGATCTAGGGGTTTGCGTTTCGACCATAAAACATGGCCATCGGAGGTCACTGCACCCAAGGCTAATTCTGGGTTATCGGGGAAGGTGATTTTTTTGGCTACAATCACACTCAAAGGAGCGTGCAACCCCCTAGCAATGGGTACGGCCACGGGTACACCCCCCCGGGGTAAGGCATAAACAACAATTTTTGTATCCCGATTTGGGTGTTCTAAACTCATCTGCAACAAAATTTCTTTTGCCAGTTCTTCACCCGCTTGAGTTCGATCTTTAAATATTGGTGTGAATAACATGATCTGCTTGCCCCCGATCATTGCATCATCTCTATGATGACTGTTGCCGTTGAGAGTTGCAACTTCAGAAATTCCCACTGGATGGAAAATAGTTGTAAATTGGGTATCGGTTAATCATTAATACCCCATACCCTAAATTTTACTACCTTTGATTATGTCTGATCACGAACAACTGAGTTTATTTGATTTTACAAATACTGAATCTGCTGCCCCGTCAACAAATTTCAATCGGGATTTAATTCCGACCGATGCTAAAATTGCAATTCCTGTAGGAACTTATCAAACCTTAGAAGAAATTGCTAACCATTGTAATCATTGTTATCGATGTGAATTAGGGCAAAATCGTACCCATGCGGTTATTGGTCGTGGCAATATTCAAGCGCCAATTATGATTATCGGGGAGGCGCCGGGGCAAAATGAAGATGAGCAGGGTTTACCTTTTGTTGGGAGGTCGGGACAACTGTTAGAAAAAATTTTGGAATCCGTTGGTTTAACTACGGAAAAACAGGTTTATATTTCTAATGCCATTCGCTGTCGTCCGCCGAGTAATCGCACCCCCACCCCGCAAGAAATTGAAGCCTGTAAACCCTATTTATTAGAACAAATTCGTTTAGTTAATCCTAAAATTATTTTATTAACTGGCGCAACGGCGGTTAAATCTCTGTTGGGAGATAAACGGGGAATTAGTAAAATTAGGGGGCAATGGATGGAGTGGGAAGGTCGATTATGTATGCCGATTTTCCACCCAGCTTATTTATTAAGAAATCCTGCGAAGGAACCCGGATCTCCAAAATGGTTAATGTGGCAAGATATTCAGAAAGTTCAAGATAAATTGAATGAATTAATTAATTAAATATCGCCCCCGTAGTGAGCCCTTCAGGGCTCTCTTAGAGCGTGATTAATGATCTCAATCACAGATAAACCCACCCCTAAAACCAATAAATAATTTAGTTTGGGCGATGGGCAATCCTGAACACCCTCTTTTGTGATAACTTATAAATAATAATTATGAGGTTAAATAAATAATATCATGGGTCTTTCTATTCTAAGTTTAATTCGGTTAAGTTGCAGTTCCTTATTAGCTAATCCCGTCCGTTCTTTTCTATCAGGAATTGGGGTATTTATGGGAGTCGCGGCGGTGAGTGCCACCTTGCAAGTTAAAAATATTAGCACGGCGGTTATTAAGCAACAATTAGATGAACGAGATGCACCACAAATTGGTATAGATTCACCCCGGAACCCGATTACAGAACAGTGGGCAGAACTTAGTTTAGAAGATATCATAATCCTGAAAAAACAGTTAAAAGGCTTAAAATCTATTAGTGGCAGCAGTGGGTTATACTGGTCGGTACAGGCTGTTTTTCAGAATCAGAAAGCCGATCCCTCTTTACAGGCTATGACCGTCGATTTTTTAAACACATCAGGACGTAAATTAATTGCTGGACGACCTTTTAATTCCAGTGATTTTGAAACCTATCAACCCGTGGTTATTATTGATCAATTTTTAGCAGATAAACTCTTTGGAAGTACAGATCCTTTAGGAAAAACTATTTATATTAATTTTAGACCCTATGTAGTGGTTGGGATTGTTGTAACTAAACCTCTATGGAGCGGGCAAGAACCAAAAGGGTTTGTTTATGTTCCGATGGCAATTCATAGTGCAGTTACAGGACGAAAAGAAATCGAAAGTTTGCTCTTGCGTCCCTCTAAAATTGAAAATTTAGATTCTATGAGTGAACAGGCTAAAAAAATATTAGAAAAAAGGTTTTCTGGGTATGAAATTTATCCTTGGAACACATCTGAGGACATTTTGGAACAACAAAAAACCCTGGATTCTGTTTCTAAAGCCCTATTAGTGGTCGGTACAATTTCTTTAATTATAGGCGGAGTTGGAATTGCTAATATTACCATCGCCTCAGTCATAGAAACGTACCCCAGAAATTGGACTCAGGCGGGCGGTGGGTGCGACCCAATTAGATATTATGTTACAGTTTATTTTAGAAGTCGCTATTTTGAGTTTTGTGGGAGGAACTATTGCGATTATCACTATTCATGGTGCGACGGTTGTTGTGGCTAAACAATTTAAGTTACCATATAAGTTTGAACATAAAACGGCTGCATTAGCTCTGAGTTCCGCCATATTAGTTGGAGTAGGAGCAGGATTTTTTCCCGCCTTACGGGCCAGTCAACTTGACCCAGTAAAAGCGTTAAGAGGAGAATAAAAACCATTAAAAACACCGCATTATGAGTCTTTCTAGTCTAAGTTTAATTAAATTAAGTTGCAGTTCCTTATTAGGGAGTCCAGTCCGTTCTTTATTATCAGGAATTGGGGTATTTATGGGGGTAGCTGCGGTGAGTGCAACCCTGCAAGTGGGTAATATTAGCAAGGCGGTGATTGAGCAACAATTAGCTGAAGAAGAGGCTCCGCAAATTTATATCTTTTCACGAGGAAATCAGATTACTGGACAGTCAACACCACTCAGTTTAGACGATATTACCATATTAAAGCAACAGTTAAAAGGACTAAAATCAATTAGTGGCTTCAATTGGATGCTCAACCCAGAGATTATTTTTCGAGATAACCAAGCAAACCCTAATGTTCGGGCTGCAACCATCGATTTTTTAAACACATCAGGAACTAAATTACTAGCTGGGCGTTCTTTTACCTCTAGTGATTTTGAAAGCTATAAACCTGTCATTATTATTGATCAATTTTTAGTTGATAAACTCTTTGAAAGTATAGATCCTTTGGGTAAAAATGTTTATCTAAATCTTCGACCTTATACCGTAATTGGAATTATTAAGCACAAATATGATGAGGGGAGAGAACCCTATGGAGTTATTTATGTTCCAATGGCTATTTACAGTGCAATTACAGGTGGAGAAACCATTAGAATTATGTCATTACGTCCCTATGAAATTGAAAATTTAGATATTTTAGAAAAACAAGCAATAAAAATATTAGAACAACGCTTTACCGGGCATAAATTTGGGGCTTATAATAATATTCAAGAAATTTTAGAACAGAAAAAAACCCTGGATTCCGTTTCAAAAGCGTTATTAGTTGTAGGTGCGATCGCTTTAATTGTAGGAGGAATTGGAATTGCTAATATTACCATCGCCTCGGTGATAGAACGTACCCCAGAAATTGGGCTCAGGCGGGCGGTGGGTGCGACCCAATTAGATATTATGTTGCAATTTATTTTAGAGGCGGCTATTTTAAGTTTAATTGGGGGAACTATTGCCATTGTCACCGTTCATGGTGCAACGGTTATTGTAGCCAAACAATTTAAGTTACCCTATAAATTTGAAAATAGAACGGCTATATTGGCTCTGAGTTCGGCTATATTAGTAGGAGTAGGAGCCGGATTTTTCCCAGCTTTACGCGCCAGTCAACTTGACCCCGTAAAAGCCTTAAAAGGAGAATAGGGGAAAATAAATAATTGAACACAAAATCAGGGATTAAGGGTTATGCAAGAACAGCATCATTTAGAATTAGAATCATCAGTTAACTCGGAAAATTCACTAGAATCTGAATCGTTAAATCTTTTACCTTTAGGAATAATTTTAACCTTAATCTCCGGTGTAGGCGGGGTAATTTTTATGGCCCTTCCTTCCCAACCAATTAATAATCCATCCTCTACAAAGTTAGAATTATTCTCTCCTCTAATTCCTGCGGTTCAACCTCCGGCTAATTTTAATCCAGTTCCTCCACCTGCTCCTATTAATTTTACCATGGGAAATTTAATTGCTCCACCTTCTATCAAATCTAACGACATTTTTGGAATTTTAGAAAATACTAACCCGAATAATAATTCAGTTATTGAATTAAATAATTTGGAACAAAATATATATTTAATTCCTGATACTGAAGATTTTAATATAGATAATTATTCGTTTAAAGTTGAGCCAGAGAAAGCAAATCCTAGGGAAACAATAGAAAATAATATGACCTCTCTAAATTTAACCGCAAATCGTCCCCAATATCAGAGGATGACTCAACAACCTTCAGAGGTTCAACCTTCCCCTTCCCCTGAAACCGATGGCGTTGAATTGACCTTAAATGATGTGATTTTTTTGGGCTTAGAAAATAACCGGACGATTAAAAATCAACATTTAGAACGCATTGTCCAACGTCAGGATTTAATCGTAGCTGAGGATAAATTTAATCCAAATTTTACCCCGAGTTTATCAATTAACTGGAATGATACTAGTCAGGGAAATTCAACCGTGATGAGGAATGGTTTAAAGTTATCAGCAGGATTAGTAATTAAAATTCCCACGGGGGGAGAGTTCAATATGCGTTGGTTTGGACGGAGAGAACAACAAAATCATCAAGGTTCGGGAGGTTCGGATCGAGATGTTTTAAGACAAAATTTAGCATTAGTTTTTAGGCAACCTTTATTAAAGGGAGCAGGTCAAAGGGTTAACCGTGCTGATATTGAAATTGCCCGGATAACAGAAACTATTAATTTCCTCGAGTTGAAATCTACTTTAATTAATAAAATAACTGAAATTATTATATCCTACCGCAGTGTATTACAAGCTCAAGAGCGAGTTAACATTGCTTTCCAATCTTTAGACAATGCCAAAAAAGAAGTAGAAAATACTAAGGTTTTTATTGATGCTGGGCGTAAACCTAGAGCCGATTTAATTACGGTAGAATCTCAAGTTGCTGCTCAAGAAATAGCTTTATTAAGTTCTCGCAATGATTTAAAGCAACAACGACTGGATTTATTGGAATTATTAGATATTGATGAAGATGTTAATATCATAGCATCTGAAAACTTAGAAATTCAGCCCCTAACCTTAGATATTGATCAGATCAGACAGTCTAGTCTTGAGAATCAACCGAGTTATTTAACCGCAAAATTGAATTTAGAAAATGCCAAAACAAAATTAATTGTAGCTGAAAATAATCGCCGTTGGAATATTGATTTAGAAACATTGGTTAAACATGATCCGGCACCAAATATTATTGAAAATAGAACTGAATTAAGTGCTGGATTGACTGTTAGTAAAGCCCTGGGTGATCGCAGTATAGAGCGGGATTTTCAACGGAGTCGAGTTGATGTTTTAAAAGCAGAAACAGATTTAAAAGAAACGATGCAAAAAGTTAATACTGAGGTGACTAAAAATTTACAAAATATTGAATTGAACTTTAAAAAAGTTGAATTATCTCGACGGGCGACGGAGTTAGCTCAACAGCAACTGCTTAACCAAGTAGAGAAAATTAAGTTAGGTGTAGAGGGGGCGACACTTTTAGATCTCGTCCGGTTTCAAACAGACTTAGATACAGCTAAAAATGACGAGTTAAATGCTAGAATAGAGTATCTGAATGCTTTAACTAATTTAGAAAAAAGCCTGGGTATAACCTTAGAAACCTGGAAGATCACCCTAGAACAACAACCTCAGCAAAATAATGAATGATTCCGCTCTGATTGAGTTAACCGTAGACCCGGAAAATTTACCCCAGGATAAACAGCATCGACGGTTAGATGTCTGGTTATCTGAACAGATTCCTGATCTATCTCGATCGCGGATTCAAAACTTAATTGGCGCCGGATGGGTAAAAATTAATCAACAGGTTTGTACTACTAAAAAAGTGTCTGTGCAAGGTGGCGATCGCTTAGAAATAATTCTCCCACCCCCCCAACCTTTAGACTTAGAAGCAGTAAATATTCCCCTGGATATTTTATATGAAGATGATTGTCTTTTAATTCTGAATAAACCGGCGGGATTAGTTGTTCATCCCTCCCCAGGACATCAGAATGATACCCTGGTTAATCGTTTATTAGCCCATTGTGATCAATTATCAGGAATTGGTGGGGTACAAAGACCAGGAATTGTGCATCGTTTAGATAAGGATACCACCGGGGCAATGGTGGTGGCAAAAACAGATTTTGCCCTGCAAAGTTTACAAGCTCAAATTAAGTCTAAAACTGCCCGTCGTCAATATTTAGGTGTAGTTTATGGAGTTCCCAGAACCAAATCAGGAACGATTAATCAACCCATTGGTCGCCATCCGATTGATCGCAAAAAAATGGCAATTGTTTCCCGTAGAAAATGGGGGACGGGAAGCGATTACCTATTGGCAAATGCAAGAGCGAATCGGAAACTATACGTTAATGTTATTTACCTTAGAAACTGGGCGCACCCATCAAATTCGGGTGCATACTGCTTTCATGGGAAATCCGATTGTGGGTGATCCCGAATATAGTCGAGGAAAAGCGATTGGTGTGAATTTACCTGGACAGGCGCTTCATGCTTGGAAATTAACCTTAAATCATCCCATTTCAGGGGAACAAATTGAAGCGATCGCCCCGATTCCAGATACTCTAAAAACGCTTTTAGAAGTCCTACGTCGTCGTTAAAACCGTAGTGAGGCGTTCACGCCTCTCAGAGAGTCCTAAGAGAGTCCTAAGAGAGTCCTAAAGGACTCACTACGTCGGCCTTCGTTAAAACCGTAGTGAGGCGTTCACGCCTCTCAGAGAGTCCTAAGAGAGTCCTAAAGGACTCACTACGTCGGCCTTCGTTAACAAAATTAGGGTCTACAAAGGCAAAATTACCGTAAATATTGTTCCCTCTCCCGGTTCACTTTTAACTGTAATTTCACCTTGGTGTAAATCAACAGCTTGTTTAACAATTGATAATCCTAAACCCGTCCCTTTAATATTTCCTACGTTACTAGCCCGTTCAAATTGTTGAAATAGTTTATTTTGATAATCTATCGGTAAACCAATTCCTTGATCAGCAACTTCACACCGGACAAATTGACCCTCTTGGTGAATTGTCAGGCTGACTGTACCGCCATCAGGAGAATATTTGATCGCATTAGATAACAAATTTAATAAAATATGACGCAGCAAACTTTTATCTAAATTTCCCGGAATAACTGCTGGGGAAGTTATCAATATCAGGGGATTTTGAGTATTGGCAATGGGTTTGATTTCCTCGATAATGGCTTGACAAAATTCAACGATTTCTATGGGTTCAGGACTAAAGATTAGTTTCCTAGATTCAGCCTGACTTAATATTAACAAATCTTCTAAAAGATTGTTCATATTATGCACCGAGTTTTGAATCCTATCGAAATGTTTTTGCTTTTTGTCTTCCGGCCATTTTTCACTATAATCCTTCAACATTCCGGCGGAGATTTGAATTGCTGCTAATGGGGTTTTTAAATCATGGGAAGCAATGGAGAAAAACCGCGATTTATCATCATTAACCGATTGGGCTTCTTCCAAAGACCGCTGCATTTCTAAGGAGGCTTGATGTTTTTTTAAGGCAATTTTAATCGAGGCATGAACTTCTCGCTCCTTAAATGGTTTCAGAATATATCCATAGGATGCCGTTTTTTCAGCCCGTTCTAGGGTTTCATCATCGGCATAAGCTGTGACATAAATCACCGGAATATTAAACTTTTCTTGAATAAGTTTTGCCGTTTCAATTCCATCTAAATCCCCCTTAATTACAATATCCATTAAAATTAAATCCGGTTGGGTTTCTGCTACTTTTTGTAATGCCGATACACTAGAAGATGCAATGCCCACCACCACATATTCCAGTTTTTCTAATTTTCTGGCTAATCCTTTGGCAATGATCAATTCATCTTCGACAATTAAAATTTTAATTGCTGCCATTTTTTTAGTCCTTTCATTAAGTAGTTACACAAAATAAATTACCTAGTTGAGAGAGGGAACAGGCTGCGTCGTGAGACGTGAGCCTGTCGAACGGTCGAACGGTCGAACGAGAACACCGGATCTGGGTAGAAGATTTGTAATTAATTTTGTTTAGGTACTTATTCACTATGTTAACATTTTTTTTATCTGATTAAGCTTGGCTGTATACAGATAACCTATTGGTGCGTGGGATAAGCTATCTACGCACCCAATAATTGCTGCTGATTAAAACCGATATCGATATTGGAGTTCGGAAAAACTAACGGTAAATAAGGTTCCGTTTTCTAGGTTTAGGGTGACAGTTTCCTTCAAGTTGCTCGGTGAGGGTGCAAACCAATTCCATTCCCAAGGATTCAACATTTCTAAAGTCTACTCCGGCGGGAAAACCGATGCCATTATCTCGAACAGTTAGAATAATTTTATCTTCCTGGTTTTGATGTAGTCCCAGATAAACAATTCCTGAGCGACCATTGGGAAAGGCGTGTTTTAAGGTATTAGATACTAATTCATTCACAATTAAACCGCAGGGTTGAGCGGTTTCAATATTCAAACTAACGGGTTCAACATCGAGTTCAAACTCAATTTGACCAGCTTGGATATTATAGGATTCAAATAAATTATCAATTAAATCTTCTAAATAATCTCCAAAATTAATTTTTTCTAAATTAGTTGAACGATAGAGTTTTTCATGAATTAAAGCCATGGAATAGATTCGATTTCGGCTATCGTCCAAAACCTTAATTAATTCGGGTTCGGTGAACATATCCGATTGAAATTCTAAAAGATTAGAAACCACCAGCAAGTTATTTTTGACCCGGTGGTGAATTTCTTTGAGTAAAACTTCTTTTTCTCGCAAGGATGTCACCAGGGTATCTTCTACTTTTTTGCGTTCAGTAATGTCTCGATACATCCACAAATGCCCTTGGGAGACTCCTTGAATCATAATCGGAACATAATCTCGTTCAAAAGTCCGTCCATCAACTAAAGAGAATTCTTCATTGGCGACAACTCGCTTTCTACCCGTGACTTCCAGATTTCTAATAATAAATTGTGTGGGATCGCTAAAGAGATTTTGATATTCAAAGGACAATGCTTTGCCATCCATACCGATCAGATGCTCGGGGGATTCTTTGATCCCAAATAAATCACAAAAGGCTTGATTAATTAATACAATTGTCTGAAATTCATCCTTGACTAAAACCCCTGACTGTAAATTCCCAATCAATGTGCTTAATCGAGATGTAGTCGCCCACAATTGTTCTTCAATTCTTTTGCGCTCGCTAATATCAATCCAATATCCAACTATTTCTAAAGGATTTCCTTGGGCATCGAGGATTAATTTGGCTTGATCATACATCCAAATATAGGTACCATCCTGGTGTTGAAAACGATATTCATAACTGCAAGATTTTTGCTCAAATAACGAAGATAATTGATTTTTAATTCCCCCGACATCCTCTGGATGAATATGACTTAACCAAAATCCAGGTTGAGTAAATTCGGAAACATCATATCCTAAAATAGTTTTGATATTATCACTAATAAATGTGGTTTGACAGTCTCCCTCTGGTTTCGCACTATAAATAATTCCTGGGCTGGAAAACAGCAAATATTTTAATCGTTCTTGACTGACTAATAAAGATTGTTGAGCTAGGGATCTTTCTTTTAATTCGGTTTGTAATTGTTCATAAAGTTCAGATTGTTGAATCGCAATGGCGAGTTGACTGGTAATTTGTTCTAGCAGGGAAATTTCCCAGGCTTCCCATTGTCGAGGTTGACTGCATTGATGGACAATTAATAAACCCCATAGGATCTCATTTTCAATAATAGGAACCGCCAGTTTAGCTTGGACTTTAAATTGAGTTAAAAATTCAACCAAACAGGGTAAAATTTGACCATTATGAATATTACTAATTGAGGCAATTTTGCCTTGAATATAACTGCTATGACATTCCGAGGGAAAGACTTCTTGAGAAAAAGTTTTTTCTAAAAGGGAACACCAATCAGGACTAACGGCTTCAGAAATAACACAACCCGTATAATTATTGTAAATTCGATACACTAATACCCGGTCGGCTTTCAAAAATTGTTTAACTTCCGTCACCATGGTTGATAAAATAGATTTCAGATCCAAAGATTCTCTAATTCGTTGGGTAATAGTGGCAATTAATCGTTCTCGAACCACTTGTTGAGCTAAACGTTCCTCGGCTAATTTATTTTCAGTAATATCATTCTGAATACCTAAATAATGGGTGAGATTTCCCCCCTGATCATAAATGGGAGAAATATTTAATTCGTTCCAAAATAAAGATCCATCTTTCCGGTAATTTTTCAATACAACATTGCAGTTTTTTTGCTGTTTTAATGCGATTTTAATTTGCTGTAACTCGGGCTGATCATGATCCTTACCTTGAAGAAAACGGCCATTTTTCCCAATTGCTTCTTCCGCAGAATATCCAGTCACTTTTTCAAAAGCCGGGTTGACAAAAACAATGGGATTATCTGGTTGTTGAGCATCGACAATCACGATACCATTACTGCTATAGGCGATCGCTCGTTCACTCAGTCGTAATTTTTCTTCTACCTTTTTTCGTTCTGTAATATCCGTTGCGGCTCCCAAAATTTGTTTAGGTTTACCATCAGAAGTCCGAGCAAAAATTGTATCTCGACTGACCAACCAATGCCAATTTCCCTGAACATCTTTGATCCGGTATTCAAACTCTAAAATTTCTCCCTCCTTGGCTGTGGCAATTTTCTGATAATGTTTTGCTAGGCTAATATAATCATCTGGATGAATCAATTCAGAGAGAAAATTTGAGCCTTTTTCTAAAGTTTGTTCTGGCGTATATCCTAAAATTTTAATAATTTCTCGATTCACATAAATATTGCAACTTTCCATTAAATCATAAATATATAAAATATCAGGAATGGCATCGGTAATTCGTTGAATAAACCGTTGACTTTCTTGTAACTCTAATTCGGCTTTTTTGCGATCCGTAATATCTAATGCCGCGCCCGTAATTCCAATAATATTTCCTTCTAAATCCCATAGAGGATCAATGGTTAAATCATAGCATTGCATATCTTCATTTATATTAGTAGTCACCTCCTGTCGCAAACCCACTTTTGTGTTCAAAACCTGTTGTTTTAGTTGGGTGAGTTGAATCGCATTTTCCACGGGAAAAATATCAAAATCAAATTTACCAATAACTGCTTCTGATTCATATCCTCCCGCCGGATTATAAATCCAAGTATAGCGTAAATCTAGGTCTTGATTGAACACAACAATAGGTGAATTTTTCAGCGTAATTTTAAATCGTTCTTCACTAAACCGGAGGGCGGCTTCCGTTTGTTTTCTTTCAATTGCCGTGGCTAAAATATTCGCCACACTTTGCAAATAATTTACCTCATCTTCGCTGAACAGTTGATTTTTTTTACCATAAATTTCTACCTGTCCTAAGTGCTGGTAATTTTGTCCTAGAATCGGAATACAAATTCCTTTATTTAAAAAATTAAAGTTTCCATAATTAAGATCTATTGGCTCTAAAATCTGCTGATATTTGTAGCTACAAAAGAAGAAGTTAGATTTTGAATCCTCCTGATTGCCTGGGAATTTACTTCTAATTAAGGGTTGTGAAACTAGGGGTTCATGGCTGAGAAGGATATAGTTTTTTAAGGGTTCATCCCAAATTGCTAAGGTGAGAAAATTGTCCTCTAAATCATATTCCAACACTTTGCAATATTCAACGTTTAAATTGTTGGCAATCTGAATCACCACTTGATTAATTAGGAAAACTAAATTCGTTTCTGATAGGGCTTTTTGACCTAATTCGGCGATAATCGCTTGTTGATCAGCCTTATTTTCTAATTGAGATTCTATTTTTTTTAACTCTACAACTTGGCGCTGGAGTTTTTCATTCATGAAAATCAGTTCTGTTGTCCGGTCAGCCACTCGAACTTCTAAATCTTGATTTAGGGTTTTTAACTCCGCTTCGGCTTGTTGGCGCTCTACACCAGAGGCAATAATATTAGCAACTACTTGCAAAAAATTAATTTCATCGGGGCTAAAGGTTCGTTGATCCTGAGAATGAATTCCTAACACCCCAAAGGGCTGGTTTTTTCCAGCAATTAAAACCGTTACCCCACTAATAATATGATGATTAGAAAAAAATGCCGAACTGCTAAAGCGGGTTTCGATCCGCAAATCCTCAACGATCACGGGTTGTTTCGATAATAATGTATAGCCCGGTTGGGAATTGCAGCCATTTCCCACGGTAACTCGCCCCACGGAACGAGGAAGCCAACCTAATCCCGCCGTTAACAAAAATGTGCTGTTGTTGGGGAGTAATTCCCAAATTTGAACATATTTGATCCCCAATGTTTGTCTCACCAAGGTCACAACCTTTTTTGACAGGTGATCTAAGTTGGTTTGTGAGAGGGCATATTGACCTAATTCGGCAATCACCTGTTGTTGTTGGGCACGACGCTTGATTTCCTGTTGGGCTGTTTCGCGAATAGTGACATCTTGTACTAAAGAAAAAAGAGAAATAACTTGCCCGTTTTCATCTTTTAAAACGGAGTTATACCACTCACAATATACTAAATTCCCCTGCTTTGTGTAGTTCCGATTGCAACAGATATTCCGGTTTTCCTCACCATTGAGCAACCGCGACGAGATCGCATTTACCTGTTCTAAATCCTCTGGATGGACAAATTCCCACTGATTCCAATGGCGACCCATCAGTTCTTCTGCCTTCCATCCAAAGATTTTTTCGGATTGGGACGACCACCATTTGACCCGAAACTGCTCATCCCACTCAATCACAGCTAAAGGAGAATTTTCGACGTGAAAGGTTAACTGTTGATGGGCTTGTTCTAATTTGGCTTCTATGGTTGCTTCTGGGTCGGAAGTTGGGGGGGTTTGGAGTTCCCGCAGGCGTTGTTGTACCCGTTGTTCAATTATTTGTTCCTGTTGGTCAAGCAGGTGTTGTCTCTTTGCTTTCCTATTATTTTCTGTCATAAATCACCAGATATTTTGGTTATTTTTCAAAGAAAAAAGAGCCATAGTTAACCGTCAAGCAGACAAAGGTAAATAAACGGTTACAACGGTTTGCTGATCCTTGGGACTTTCTATGATCAGTTTACCTTGATAAAGTTCCATCAGTTTTTGGACAATGGCTAATCCTAACCCAGAACCCTGTTGTTCATACAATTTGCGCTCAAACTGAACATGGGCTCCAATTTTAGCTATTTGTTCAGGGGTCATCTCTCGTCCAGAGTTTTTAACCGATAAAACAAATTGATTATCTTTAACAAATCCGTTAATTTCAATCGGTTGTCCGATGGTGGAAAATTTTATGGCATTATCAACTAATTCTTCAACCAGTTTTTCTAGTCTCATTTCTGCCATGGCGATCGCCACATCTTGCAGGTTGAGAAATAAATCTGCCTCCCGTTTTTCCTCTTGAACTTGAGCCATTACTTTTGTCGTAATTACTGTTTGCGAGGAGCGGGTTTTATCCTGACGTAAGCTGGCAATTTTTTTAGGATCGGTGGCAATTAATTCTAATTCAGCATAGAGCAGAAAATTCATTGTCAACCGATATAAACGTTTCCCAGATAGGGAAATTTGCTCGACAATTTCACGGATTTCATCAGTTTCCATGGAATCTAATTCATCGAGTAAAAGTTCCGTTGATGCCAAAATTCCATTTAAGGGCGTTCTTAATTCATGGGGCAAGGAATGGGTAATATTACTGCGAAGTTCATCTAATTTTTGTTGGGAAAAGTCTTGAACCGAGGCTTTTTTTTCTAGTTGAGTGGCGATCGCTTTCAGCAATTCCTTGGGGGTGAAGGGTTTAATTAAATAATCATCTGCTCCCAGTTCCATTCCCTTTCGTAAGTCTAATTTATCGCCTTGAGAAGTTAGAAAAATAAACGGAATTATCTTAGTTTCTGGTGCTTTTCTTAGGGCTTTTAATACCCCATGACCGTCCATTTCGGGCATGACCACATCACATAAAATTAAATCGGGATTAGATTTTTGAGCAACTTGTAAACCGATTTTGCCATTTTCAGCCGATAGGGTTTCAAATTCTTCAATTTCTAACAGTTCTAAAATGCTCTCCCGAATGAATTCTTCATTTTCAATTACTAAAATTCTGGCCATTTCGATTTCCTCGATAATTTTAATTCAGGATTATGATGGATGAGGTTGAGAAATATTTAACTGACTTCCACTTTTAACTAAGGTTTGAAAATCCTCTAAATTAAGCGGACGACTAAATAGATACCCCTGAATTTCATCACATTTAAAGCCCTGCAAGATATTTAATTCTTCTTGCGTTTCCACCCCTTCAGCAATCACTTTCAAATTTAAAAGATGAGCCATTGAAATTAGAGATTGTGTGATGGTAGAATTGATTTTATTAGTATGGAGATTTCGCACAAAAGATTGATCTATTTTCAGCACATCAAAGGGGAATTTTTGCAGATAGTTTAGGGAAGAATATCCCGTCCCAAAATCATCAATAGCTATGGTGACTCCCAAGGCTTTTAATCCCTGTAACTGTTGAATGGATAATTCAGGATCTCGAATTAATAAACTTTCGGTTAATTCTAATTCTAAATAATCCGGTTTCAAAGCGCGTACTGAGTAAAATATCTACTAACTTTTGGCACAAATTAGGTGTTTGGAATTGTCGCCCGGATAAATTTACCGCCACGCGCAAATTTCCTAAACCTTGAGATCTCCAGGCTTGACTATGTTGACAGGCTTGAGATAAAACCCATTCGCCAATGGGTTCAATTAAACCTGTTTCTTCCGCAATCGGAATAAATTTTATTGGGGAAATCATGCCCTTTTGGGGGTGTTTCCAGCGAATTAAGGCTTCCGCACCAATAATATTCCCCGTTTTCAAACTTACTTGCGGTTGATAGTAAAGTTCTAATTCTCCTCTTTCTAAAGCATACCGCAAAGCCACTTCTAAATCAATCCTTTCCAACAGTTGATGTTCTGAAGCGGGAGTATAAAAACTATAATGATTTCCTCCTTGTTGTTTAACTTGATTCATGGCTTGTTTGGCCCCCCGCAGCAGGTGTTGAATATCCTGACCATCTTGGGGATAAAGGGAAATTCCAGCACTAACGGTGATCAAAACTTCTCGATTTGTTAACACAAGGGGCTCGGAGATCTGCTGTTGTAAATTTTCAATTACGGTTTTAATCTGTTGTTTATCCAGAATTGGTGGGGGTAAAATTACAAATTGATTGCTATCAATATAGGTAATAATATTACCTGCGGGTAAATTTTTTCTCAACCGATCTGCCACCGTTTTTAAAAGGGAGTTTCCCCCTTCATAACCTAAAATATCGTTAATTCTACCAAACCGATCTATCCCTAAATAGATAATTGGGATCATCCCATTTTGTTGCCAATTTTGATCGGCAAGAGACAGCAATGAAAACTCATTTAACCTTTGTTGAAAATATTCTAACAGGGATAAACGGTTAGGCAAGTTAGTGGTGCTATCTTGATAAATTAATTGATTGAGTTTGGATTCAGCTAATTTTAATTTGTGACTATAATTAGCTTTTAAAGTGGCGTTTTTACCCAAACGAATCATAATGGTTTTGAGTAATTCCTTGGGGGTGAAAGGCTTGGTTAAATAATCATCAGCCCCAAGCTGCATTCCTTTTCGTAGGTCGCTTACACCGGAGTTTGCTGTTAGGAAGATGAAGGGAATAGTTGCCGTGACTGGATTTTTTTGTAAAGCAACGAGAACCCCATAACCGTCGATTTCCGGCATCATCACATCACACAAAATTAAATCTGGTTGGTGCTGAATTGCCAATTGTAAGCCAATTTTGCCATTTTTAGCATTAAAAACTCCAAAGTTTTCTGTTTCTAGCAGTTCGATAATGTTATCTCGAATTAGGTCTTCATCCTCGATAACTAGAATTTTAGCCATGGTTGTTTCTCTAAAATAAATTTATAGCAATCCTAAATAGGTTGTAACATTTCAATACTAATATGAAACAGTCAGAAGTATTGCCCCTATTCCCCGTTCCCCGTTCCCATATCCGGTGTTCCCTTCAGGAATTTTGAACACAACTCAAATGGGATTGCTATATAGTCCCGCACGCCGCTAGGAGAGTCCTGAAGGACTCACTACGACGGGATTGCTATATAAATTGTAGTGAGTCCTGCCCGCCCCTAGGAGAGTCCTGAAGGACTCACTACGACGGGATTGCTATATACCCGCACGCCCCTAGGAGAGTCCTGAAGAACTCACTACGACGGGATTGCTATATATATAAATTGTAGTGAGTCCTGCACGCCCCTAGGAGAGTCCTGAAGGACTCACTACGACGGGATTGCTATATACCCGCACGCCCCTAGGAGAGTCCTGAAGGACTCACTACGACTGACTGGACAATGGATTAGTGGCGGGCTAAACCTTCTTGACGGGCGGTATGGGTAACGGCACTGGCGACCGCCGTGGCAACCCGTTTATCAAATACCGAAGGCACAATATATTCCCGATCTAAATCCGTGGGAGAGACTAAAGAAGCGATCGCATTTGCTGCTTCTAAATACATCGAAATAGTTAAACTTCTAGCCCCACAATCTAACGCCCCTCGGAACAGACCAGGAAAGGCTAAAACATTATTAATTTGATTGGGATAATCACTCCGTCCGGTTGCCACAACTGCAACATCATTGATAATCAATTCCGGTTGAATTTCAGGAATCGGATTAGCCATAGCAAAAACAATCGGATCTTTAGCCATGGATCGCACCATTTCCGGTGTCACCACCCCAGGGGCACTAACTCCCATAAATACATCGGCATCTTTCATCGCATCGGCTAAAGTTCCCGATAAATCAACAGCAAATTCCCGTTTTTGTTCGTTAATATCGGCGCGATTATGACTAATAATTCCCTTAGAATCACAGAGGGTAATATTCCGCACACCAGCTTTTTTGAATAAACGCGCCATGGCTACCCCCGCAGCACCCGCCCCGTTTAAAACCAGGTGGATATCTTCCCGGGATTTTTTCACTAATTTCAGGGAATTAATTAAGGCGGCTAAACTAACAATTGCCGTGCCATGTTGATCATCATGGAAGATCGGAATATCTAAACATTCTCGCAGTTTAGCTTCAATTTCAAAACAGCGCGGGGCGGCAATATCTTCTAAATTTATTCCTCCAAAAACTGGGGCAAGATATTTAACCGTTTCGATGATTTTGTCTGTATCTTGGGTATCCAAACAAATCGGAAAAGCATCAATATCTCCAAATTCTTTAAATAGCATAGCCTTCCCTTCCATCACGGGTAAAGCTGCACCAGCCCCCAAATTTCCCAAACCTAAAACTGCACTACCATCGGTAATAATAGCGACGGTATTTTGTTTAATGGTCAGCTTATAAATTTGTTCTGGATCTTCAGCGATCGCTTTACAAATTCGACCTACCCCGGGGGTATAGGCCATGGCTAAATCCGATTGAGATTTCAGGGGAATTTTACTTTGAATACTAATTTTTCCGGCGCGATGGAGATTAAATGTTCGGTCATAAACCGCTAATACTTTTAACTCAGTTAAACCTTTTACCGCTTGGACAATTTGTTCTGCGTGTTTCCTCGCTGGAGGCGTCCACACTGATTTCCCGAATTGTTTTGTGCAGAGTTTGTTCAATTAGGTCAATTTGGCCTAAATTTCCCCCGACGGTGGCGATCGCTTGAAAAACACTAGCCAACATTCCAGCGCGGTTGGGCAGTTCCAGACGAATTGTAACGCTATAACTAGGATTCGGTGTTAAGTTAACCATATTCAGTATTAATTAGTTGTCCATTGGGTATGATATCAGGCGGATCAATATCAGTCTGTAGTTGAAGCATGACATATAGCAATAGTTAAGGGGTAGGGGGGAATTAAGAATTACGAATTACGAATTATGAATTACGAATTACGAAGGGGTAATGGGTAAGGGGTAATGCTGCTGCTATATATCGAATTTATTTAATACGGCTGCTGAAATTGCAGGTAATAGCTGAGGTTGGCTAAGGTGATATAGTGATCAACATATTTCGGAGTGGGTGTTTTTTCAAGCTCTCGCTTTACTTGCTTTTTACGCTGATTTTTTGAGGATTCCATAGTGATTATCTCGGGTTAGGGTGGGTTTTTTATCTTGATTATCTAATAATATCTGAGTTATTCACCCTTTATAGCCTCAGATAATTTATTTTTGGGGTGATCCGCACCAAAATCGGACAAAATAAGTAAAATTGCTAACTCCACTCATAAGATTAATCAGGACAATGGTTTTATCGGATTTTCAGTTATATTCCCAGGTGGTTCATATTTGGCAAACCAGTCTAACACGATCGCCCCAACACCTAGAATTATATCAAAAAATTCTGGCTGATGATGAACTAAAACGGGCGAGACGGTTTAAGTTTGAACGGGATCAACGGGCATTTATGATTGCTAGGGGAACATTAAGAATGATTCTCAGCCACTATTTAAACCTTTCTGCAAAACAGATTAAATTTAAGTATAGTTCTAAGGGAAAACCGAGTTTAGATCAAGCTCCCTTACCCCTAAAGTTTAATCTATCTCATGCCCATGAAAAAGCAATTTATGCGATCGCCCTAGAAGAAAATATCGGCATAGATATAGAATATATTCGGGAAATTGAAGTTCTATCTTTAGCAAAACGCTTTTTCTGTGACTCTGAATATCAGTGGTTAAATTCCCTTAATTCAGAAAAACAATATTTGGCATTCTTTCAACTCTGGACTTGCAAAGAAGCCTATTTAAAAGCCACGGGAGAAGGTTTAGTTGGGTTAGAGGAGGTTGAAATCGCAACCCCTCTGAATTCACACCTAAAAATTTTGAAAATTTCCCAGGATTCGGAATTAGCTAAAAATTGGACTTTGCAAAGGATTGAAACCGCAGAAAACTATCTAGCAACCTTGGCTATTAAGGGAATAAATTATCAGTTTAAATATAGGCAATGGACTGAAGGAGAAGAAGTCGAGTTAATGTCTCAGATGTGAAAGTTCAGGCTAATCAAAATAGTCGTTATTTCTATCCAGATTTAGTCATAACTTGTGATCCTGAAGACTTAAAATCCCGTCAGTTTATTCAAAACCCTAAAGTTATTGTTGAGGTTCTTTCCCCCAGTACAGCTAGTTATTATTGCACGAAAAAACTCAAATATTATCGCCAGATTTCCAGTTTACAAGAGTATGTGTTAATTGATTCAGAATCGATGAGTGTTGAGATTTATCATCGAGGGGAAGGGAAAATGTGGTATTATTATGAATACACAAATGGAGATGCGATCGCATTACAAAGCATAGAATTTCAATGTCCGATTGAGCTTTTATATGAAGGAATTAGCTTTGATCAAGAGTAGAATTTTTGTGTTGTTGAATAGGAATTTCAATGGTAAATTCCGATCCGACCTTAACTTGAGAAGAACATTTTAACTGACCTAGATGTCTTTCTACCACAATTTGATAGCTGACGGCTAATCCTAAGCCAGTTCCCTTACCTACAGGTTTTGTAGTAAAAAACGGATCAAATAATTTATTTTTAACGGTTTCCGTAATTCCCATACCGTTATCAGCAATAATGACTAAAACCCGATTATTCTCTACAATTTCTGTAGTAATCTTAATAGTGGGTTGCCAACAATTCAAGGAATTAAAACCGATATCATTTTCAGCATATAATTCTACATCATTAGAATTCAAATTAGAAATAATTTGTTTGTTTTGTTCTACAATTCGCTCCTGGATGGTATCAATGGCATTGGTGAGTAAATTCATAAAGACTTGATTAATCTGACCTGCATAACAATGCACCAAGGGCAATTCCCCATAGTTTTTAATCACCTGAATTTTTTGTCCTTCTCCAGTTTCTGATAGGCGATTTTGTAGGATCAATAATGTATTTTCTAACCCCTCATGTAAATTGACTTTTTTTACGTCAGCTTCATCCAAACGAGAAAAATTTCTCAGGGATAAAACAATTTGTTGAATGCGACTCGCCCCGACTTTCATAGAAACCTAATAGTTTGGGAAAATCTCGTTGCAAAAATTCTAAATCTACGGTTTCAATTACGGCTTGAATATCAGAAACAGGTTCGGGATAATACTCTTTATATAGTCCAACTAAATTCAATAAATCCTCCAGATATTGGGCTGCATAATCAACATTTCCATAAATAAAATTAATTGGATTATTAATTTCATGGGCGACTCCCGCCACCAACTGACCTAAAGAAGACATCTTTTCCGTTTGAATTAAATGGGCTTGGGTCTGTTGTAATTTATTTAAAGTCGCTTCTAATTCCAGGGTTTGAGATCTAGCTAAAACCGCGGCTTCCCGGGTTTGATTATAGAGTTGGGCTTGATTAATGGCGATCGCCACTTGCGCCGTCACCGACTGTAATAATTCTACTTCAGAATCATTCCAGCAACGGGTTTCCTGATGATTTCCACAGACTAAAACCCCGATTTCTCCCATTTGAGTTTGGATGGGGAGAGACAGCACAGAAACGAATCCGAACTGAAGTAAACATGATTTTTCTTGAGAATCAGGAAGATTCCCAACATGATCAACTCGTCCCACGTTTAAATCCAAATACTGCTCCGACCAAACGCCTACATCTTCTAAATAATATTGACCAACAATATCTGGAAAAGCTGGATCTTTAGCTTCAGTAGCAATTTCCCAATAGGCTCGACTTGAATAAGGTTGAGATGGATTTTTACTATCTAAGTTAAATTTGATTTCCCCTCGGTGATACCAACAGAAATAGCATCGGTCAACCTTCATTAACTCCCAAACCTGCAACACCGTTGTTTCTAAAATTGTTTTTAAATCCAAGGAATTGCGAATTTGATTGGCTAAATGATTAATTAGTTTTTCCTGTTGAGCCAGTTGTCGAAATCGAGTTTCCGATTCTGCTAATAATTCTTCCGCTAATTTTCGTTCCGTAATATCCTCATAAGTTTCCTAATATTCCCACCACATTCCCCTCGGGATCTTGCAGGGGAATCTTATTAGTTTCTATCCAGCATTGTTTCCCATGAGCATTTAAGAGGGTTTCAATAATCCGATAGCGGGGGGTATTGCTTTCCATCACCTCTCGATCAACTTTTTGGTAATATTCAACTTCTGCTACACTCCAAGGTAAATCGTAATCCGTCTTCCCAATTAACTGTTCAGGGGACTTAAATCCCGCATCTAAAGCCACCTGTAAATTACACCCTTGATACACGGAATTTTGATCTTTCCAGAAAATCCGTTGGGGAATTGTATTCATAATCAATTGCAGCATTTGTTGAGATTTTTGTAGATTTTCCTCTATTATTTTACGATCATTAATATTTGTAATTGTGCCAATATAACCCGTCACCTGCCCTAATTCATCTTTCATCGGAGTCGCTTGACCCAATACCCAAACCCCAGTTTGATCGGCGGCTTGTAAACGATATTCTGAATAAAAGGATTGTTGATTTTCAATCGCAGTTAACCATTCTTGCATTAACCTTTCGCGATCTTCTTGATAAATTCCATAGACCCAATTTTTATTCAACGCCTCCGCAGGTTGAGTTCCGGTAATTTTGCAGCCATATTGATTAACAAATAAACAATTTCCCGCCGCATCGGTTTCAAACAAACCCACGGGACAAGCATCCATTAAATTTTGATAATGTTGTTGATTTTTATTTAATAAATTATTGACTTTTTCAAGCTCTTTAGGACTTTTTAGCTGTAATAGTTTGGGAAGTAAAGGAATAATCGATCCGGCGGTAAAAATCGAAATTATTGCCGTAATTGCCTTTAATCCACCGGATAACCAATGCAGAGGATACCATAGGGTGATAATTGACATCAAATGGGTGAGTCCCCAGGCAAAAACAAAGGTACTAAATAGGATTAAAATATTATATAAGGGTATATCTTGACTCCGACGAATAAAGTAAAGTAAGGTAAGGGAAACAGAAAAACAAGCGATCGCAGTAATTAAATCAGAAACTAGATGTAGCCCCATTAATTGAGACTGCCAAAGGTAGCAGGAACCATGAGGCATCAAGGAAGTCATTGCCACCAGTTGTTGTGAAATTATCCGGGTAAAATTCATAATAGTTGAGAATTTATTATGGGGAATAAAAGATACAATAAAAGATTGAATTTAGGTGCAAAAAAATGGGATTAATGATTAACAATAGCACCAACAGTAATAGGATGATGCGATCGCCCGCAGCAAAAGACCCCATTAACCTTTATAATTATACTTCTGATACAAATTCCCGATTTAGGCTTCAATGATTACAGAAATTCAAACGGAAATTCAAACGGAGGTTGAGCGACGTCGCAATTTTGCGATTATTTCTCACCCCGATGCTGGAAAAACCACCCTGACCGAAAAATTACTCCTCTACGGAGGTGCCATTCACGAAGCTGGTGCTGTTAAAGTACGGAAGGCTCAACGTCATGCTACCTCAGACTGGATGGCAATGGAGCAACAACGGGGAATTTCGATTACCTCAACGGTATTGCAGTTTGAGTATAACAACTGTCAGATTAATCTACTAGATACACCCGGACACCAAGATTTCAGTGAAGATACCTACCGCACCTTAGCCGCTGCCGATAATGCGGTAATGTTAGAAGATGCAGCCAAGGGTTTAGAGCCGCAAACTCGCAAACTTTTTGAAGTCTGCAAACTCCGGGGTCTGCCTATTTTTACTTTTATTAATAAAATGGATCGTCCGGGTCAAGAACCCTTAGAATTACTTGATGAAATTGAAAAAGAATTAGGGTTAAAAACCTATCCCATAAATTGGCCGATTGGTACGGGCGATCGGTTTAAAGGCGTATTTGATCGTCGCAAACAAAAAATTCATTTATTTGAACGCAGTGCCCACGGGAGTCGAGAAGCGTTAGATACGGTTTTTGACTTAGATGATCCCCAGATTCAGGAATTTTTAGATCCCGATCTTTATGCACAATTAAAAGAAGAATTAGAACTCCTTGAACACGTTGGTTCAGAATTTGATCTGGATTTAGTTTCATGCGGGAAAAATGACCCCGGTTTTCTTTGGCAGTGCCATGACTAATTTTGGGGTGCAATTATTCTTAGATTCCTTTTTAGACTATGCCTTAAAACCCGGTTCCCACCTGAGTACCTTGGGGGATATGGAACCCGAATATCCAGAGTTTACGGGCTTTGTCTTTAAGCTACAAGCGAATATGGATGCCAAACACCGAGATCGGGTGGCTTTTGTGCGCGTTTGTACGGGAAAATTTGAAAAGGATATGACGGTAAATCATGCCCGAACTGGAAAAGTTATCCGTCTTTCCCGTCCTCAAAAATTATTTGCCCAGGAAAGACAATCAATTGAAACGGCCTATCCTGGGGATGTAATTGGATTAAATAATCCGGGGGTTTTTGCCATTGGGGATACAATTTATATGGGCAAAAAATTAGAATATGAAGGGATTCCCTGTTTTACCCCAGAGTTATTTGCCTATTTAAAAAATCCCAATCCCTCTAAGTTTAAACAGTTCCATAAAGGGGTTTTAGAATTGCGGGAAGAAGGGGCGGTACAAATTATGTTTTCCGTTGATCAGTCCAAACGTGACCCAATTTTAGCGGCCGTGGGTCAACTGCAATTTGAGGTGGTGCAGTTTAGATTGCAAAATGAATATGGGGCCGAAACCCTCTTAGAACCTCTCCCCTATACTGTAGCTCGTTGGGTCACCGGAGGTTGGGAGGTTTTAAATAAAGTCGGACGAATTTTTAATGCCGCCGTGGTGAAAGATAGTTGGGAGCGTCCGGTTTTACTATTTAAAAATGAATGGAATTGTCGTCAAGCGGAATCCGATCATCCTGAATTAAAACTAACTTCTATTGCTCCGGTGGTTTCGATTCAAGCGATTGAATCTGGGGAGGAAGAATAAGCCTAGAATATTGATCCTGGATTAATTTTCTGCCTCGGTTTGGAGTTAGTAGGTGGTCAAAAATAAACCTATATAAATTAACTTGTTGTTGCGCTTGCTGCGCACCGAATTAGTTAACTAAAGCGCAACAACGAGCTTTTTGACCATCTACTAAGGGAGGGCAGTATTCAACACAAAACGAGGATGAAGTTAAATTTTTGATTGATTAAGAATTGGGATCAGATGGGGATTCACCAAATAAATTGTTATAGGTGAGGGCGGCGGCAATTCCCCCCAAAATCGGAGCAACCCAGAATAACCATAATTGCTGAATTGCCCAACCGCCGATAAATAATGCCGGGCCAGTGCTACGGGCCGGATTTACAGATACATTAGTGACTGGAATGCCGATTAGGTGAATTAGGGTTAATCCTAAACCAATGGCAATCGGGGCAAACCCTTGAGGTGCGCGGGCATCGGTTGATCCCATAATCACCATCAAGAACATAAATGTCAAGATAAATTCATGCAGCAGGGCAGAAACGAGGTTGTAACCGCCGGGGGAATGGTCGCCATATCCGTTGGTGGCAAAGGGGTTAGAGCCTTCTTTAAAGGCCACGGCATCAAATCCGGCTTTCCCACTAACGATTAAATACAGCACTAAGGATGCTACAATTGCTCCGGCAACTTGAGAACCAATATAAAAGGCTAAATCTTTGCCTCCAGAGAAGCGTTTACCCGCCCATAATCCGAAGGAAACCGCCGGATTCAGATGGCAACCGGAAATATGACCTATGGCATAGGCCATGGTTAAAACGGTTAAACCAAAAGCTAATGCAACCCCAGTAAATCCAATACCAAGGGGGTTAGTAGTTTCCATCGGGAAATGCCGCAGCAAAAACAGCAGATCCACACCCTCCAAAAACTAGCCAAAATGTTCCTATGAACTCAGCAAGACATTTCTTAGTCAGTGGCATTATTAAACCTCTTGAGAATGCACTTGAATTAAACTATCAGTTTTAATCCTGATAAGTTTCTGTTGCAACATAGCATAAAATAAATAAATTTTAGTGTTGTATGTAGCAAATGCAGAAAAAATTAATAAAATCCTAATTAATTATTAAGAATTAACAAAAGAAATGATACTTTTTATCAATATCATTTATAATCGAATATTTTTTAATTAAAATTCATCAAAAATCAGGGGGTGCAGAAATATTCATGTCAACTTCAGCTAAAAATCACTGATTATAGCTGAGATTTTATCCCCCTAAATCCCCTGGACTTTTAAATCTAATTCCCCCTTTTTTAAGGGGGTTAGGGGGGATCTAGTCTAGGATAAAAACCAGGATTTGAGGTTTAAGTTAACATCAATGGTGCGTGGGCGTTGATGGCCACAACCTACGGGTCATAGCGCTACCAATTAGGGTTAGGACAATACTAAACCTTGTAACCTGTTCATAACCTACTGATCCGGTGTTCTCGTTCAACCGTTCGACTGGCTCACGGCTCACAACGCAGCCAGATCCGGTGTTCCCTGTTCCCTGTTCCCTGTTCCCTGTTCCCTGTTCCCTGTCCCCTAGCGCGTAGCGCTATAATAATTGAATTATGCAGGAATTTTGGTGGGAAGTTGGGCTTTTTGGGCTTGATATTCTGCCAACTGTTGTTCAATTTCAGTTTTAACAATTTGGCGATATTCTAAGAAATGTTCATTATGGGCGCATAGGGTTAAATACTGCCCGCAGACGGCGGGATTATGTTTGATAATACTCAACAAATATCCCCAGAATTTCCAGCGAGTTTGGCGTTTAATTCCCTGTCGCCAAATCACAGTTGCTAAGGCTTTTAAATCAATCCAACTGGGGAATTTACCCGGAGGATGACATTTGGGCGCACCCAACTTTAAGAAACAGCGATAGGTGCGTGCTAAATAGCGTTCGGGATCATATAATTGCCAGAAGGTTTCAATATATTCTTCGGCAATTTCTTCAACGGGACGGGTGGGAACAAAGTTAATTAATGTGGTTTGGTTAATATCAAATTTTTTGGGATTAATTAACCGTCCTTCTTTCTCTAAACGATGCCATAAAGCCGTATTGGGTAAGGCTTGTAACATACTAAATAAAGCCGTAGGAATCGCAGATTGTTCGACAAATTCAATAATTCGAGAGCCCGCCCCGGGTTTTTCTCCATCAAATCCCAGAATAAATCCCGCCATCGGACGTAGGCCAGCGCGGATAATTTTATCAACGGCTTCTAATAGGGGACTGCGGTTATTTTGATATTTTTTAGTCATTTGCAAACTACTGGTATCGGGGGTTTCAATCCCTAAAAATACCGCATCAAAATTACATTCCACCATGGAGTCCATTAATTCACCATCATCGGCTAAATCAACCGAGGCTTCGGTATTAAACCGGAAGGGATATTGATGGTCAGCTTGCCAAACTTTTAGGGCTTTTAACAGTAATTTGACGTTGCGTTTATTCCCGATAAAATTATCATCCACCATGAAGATTGACCGCCGCCATCCCAATTCATAAAGATAGTCTAATTCCTTTAATAATTGTTCGGGGGTTTTGGTGCGGGGTTTGCGACCATAAAGCACAATAATGTCGCAAAATTCGCATTGAAATGGGCATCCCCGGGAGAATTGTACCGACATAGAATCATAGGCATCTAATTCTAATAAATCGTAACGGGGAATAGGAGTTGAGGTGACACTGGGTTTTTCTTCTGTACGGAATACCCCGGAAGTTTCGCCTTTTTCAATGGCTTCTACAAACATGGGTAGGGTAATTTCCCCTTCATCTAAAATCAGAAAATCTGCCCCAGAATCTTCAATTTCATGGGGGACAGAAGTGGGATAGGGGCCACCAACGGCGACTAATTTTCCGCGTCTTTTGGCTTCTTTAATTTGGTCAATGAAATCAACTTTCTGGACAATCATTCCCGAAAGGATGACCAATTCTGCCCAGTCCCATTCCGCTTGGGTGACAGCAGTAATATTGCGATCAACCAGTTTGAATTCCCAGGTTTGGGGCAAAATTGCCGCCACGGTAATTAATCCCAAGGGCGGTAACAACACTTTGCGATCAACTAATTCTAGGATTTTTTCATACGACCAAAATGTCGGCGGAAATTGAGGATAAATTAATAGGGTTTTCATAGGTAAAATGGTAATTTTGAGTTAATATTATCTTAGACAATTCGTTAAATAGTACAAATGAATTTTTCACCCAGAATTTTTCACCCAGCGATTGAAATCGTCGCTACACAAAAGAAGAATTTTTCACCCAGCGATTGAAATCGCGGCTACACAAACGAAGTCCGCCTACGCGGACTAATTAACAGATTAACATAATGTTCTCTGATTTTATCTTCAACCCGCGCAGGCGGGTTTGGGTTGTGTAGCCACGATTTCAATCGCTGGATATCTGGATTGGATCTCTCATTAAATGACTGTTGGCGCTATGATACAAATGTTAACATTTCACCAAATCATACAGGGTTACGATAAATATGGCCGTTAAAATAGGAGATAGGGCTCCTGATTTCACCTTAACTTCGCAAACGGGCGAATCAGTGAGCATCAAAGACTTTCAGGGTAAAAAATCCGTTGTCCTTTACTTCTATCCCAAGGATGATACCCCGGGCTGTACCGCCGAAGCTTGCGCCTTTAGAGACAGTTATCAAGTTTTTACAGATGCGGGGGCGGAGGTAATTGGGATTAGTTCGGACACGGCCCAATCCCATCAACAGTTTGCCACAAAATACAATCTGCCGTTTATTTTGTTGAGCGATACCGGAAATAAAGTGCGTCAACTCTACGGTGTTCCCGCGACGATGTGGGTGCTCCCGGGTCGCGTTACCTATGTCATCGATACGGACGGCGTAGTGCGACATCTGTTCGATTCTATGCTGGATTTTAGCCGTCACGTTGAGGAAGCGTTAACCACCCTCAAATCGATTCGAGCTTCATAAAATTGTAGTCAAAGCGATCGCTTTTAATTGATGAATACAGACTATCAGAATACCCTAACTCATTTAAGGCAAGAATTCTCTCAAACGTTGCCTAAACTCGCCCAACTCCTACCTCAGTTTATGCTGGCTGTGGGGGTGGGTTATTTATTTACTTGGTTACACGTTTCCCGTGGGATGGTTAATTGGGCCAATGATTGTGGGTATTTTTTACGCTGCATTTCGGGGGAAACCCCAGCCCCTACCCCCGATCTTTTTTATTGTGGGTCAAGCTATTGTAGCGATCGCGACGGCTACGGGCTTTTCCCTGAACACCATAGGGTTAATGGGGACTTACGCCTTCCCCCTAATGCTCTGTATTCTAGTGACCGGGGGGATGAGTATTTTAAATGGTTATTTTTTAGGGCGCTGGGGCGGAATTGACCGGGCGACGGGTTTCCTCAGTTGTGTTCCTGGGGCGAGTTACAGTTTAATTGCCATGAGTGAGGAAATGGGGGCCGATGCGATCGCCGTTGCCCTGTTACAATATTTGCGGATTCTGTTGGTCGCCCTAATTGTTCCCACCCTCGTCGGGTTCTGGTTTGCGGGGGATGTGGTTGTCGGGTCTGTGGTATCTATTCCCTTAGACACTTCACCGACTTTACCAATGCTGTACAACCTGGGAATTCTGGGGGGTTGTGCGGCATTGGGAATCGTTTTAGGGGAAAAGTTTAGTTTACCTTCATCTTTGTTTCTAGGGCCGTTTTTAGTGAGTTTAACGGTCTTTTGGACAGTTCCCTATGGGATTAAAATGCCTCCTTTGCTATTTACTATTGGGCTATTATTTGTCGGACTTTCCGTGGGTTTAAAGTTTGACTGGCAGAATGCTAAAAGACTCTGGAAAGCCGTTTTAATTGAATTCTTTTTAGTTATAATATTAATTCTATTTTGTTTGGGTGCGGGCTATATTTTCCACCAAATTACCCAAGTTGATACGATGACGGCGATATTAGGTTCTACCCCCGGAGGTATTACAGCAATGATCGCAACAGTAATTCAACTAGGGGGGGACTCAGGAATTGTTTTGGCGATGCAAATGACTCGAATGTTATTGATATTATTAATTAGTCCTTGGTTTGCCAATGTATTAATTAAAAGTCAAAAACAATCTAACCCAAGCTAGTTGTTGAGCTTTAGCTCCCCCTAAGCTAGTTGTTGGGCTTTAGAACCTTCTTAGCACATGATCGCAACAACAAACTATTGTGATATAATATCCTAAAAATCATTAATCTATTGATTAATTGAGGGCAATGTCACCATCACAAGAAACAATCCCCTTTGGGGTCATATTACCGCCCACTCAAGACGAATTACCCTATGACGATGGAGTCCCCATGGAAACCCAACGCCATAAAATGCAAATGGATTTACTAATTGATCCGTTAATTCCTTGGTTAGAACCGCGAGAAGATGGTTATATTGGGGGCAATATGTTCCTCTATTTTAGTTTAGCCCAAGTGCGGAACCAAGACTTCAAAGGCCCCGATTTTTTTGCCGTATTAGGAGTTCCCAAAAAAGAACGAAAAAGTTGGGTAGTTTGGGAAGAAGGAAAAGCCCCCGATGTGATCATTGAACTATTATCACCCAGTACCGCCCAAGAAGATAAAACCAACAAAAAAATTATCTATCAAAATCAAGTTCGGGTTTCCTGAATATTTCTGGTTTGACCCCTTTAATCCTGATGATTTGGCGGGATTTATCTTAATTAATGGCAGTTATGAACCAATTTTTCCCGATCAATTTAATCGGTTATTCAGTCAACAATTAGGCCTATCCTTAGTCCGATGGTCAGGAGTTTATAAAACCGTTGAAACCCTATGGTTAAGATGGGCTAATTCAGAGGGTGAAATTCTGCCCACACCCGACGAATTATCCGCACAAAAAGCCGAAGAAGCGGGGCGTCAAGCTGAACAAGCTCAACTACAAGCCGAACAAGCCCAACAGCGTTCCCAAGAGTTAGAAACCTTACTTAACCGCTACCGCCAACAGTTTGGGGAATTACCCTCACCCAGTTCTGATCAGTTTTGAGATCAAATTGGGTATTCTGAAAATAGGTACTATTAAAGCCAACTAATCGAAAATAAGAGGAAGGTATAAGCAATGAATCCCGCCGAGAAACAATCATTAGAAAAACAATATGGAGCCGAGCGTATCCGTAAAATGGAACGCTTGAAACAGGTACAAAAAGTGATTATGTTCCTATCACTGCTGTCTTTTTTTGGGACGAGTATATTTGGATTAGGAAAAGTGTTTAAAGGCGCATTTGAAAAAAAACCTGAAGTCACTCAAACCACAGAACAACAATCGGCAAGTGCTCTATTACAAAAGCAAGAAAAAGGTTATGAAACCGTATTAAAACGGGAACCAAATAACCCAACAGCATTGGAAGGTTTATTGAATGTTCGCTTACAACAAAATAATATTCCAGGAGCAATTGAACCCCTAGAAAAGTTAGTCAAATTATATCCTGATCGGCAGGATTATCGAAATTCATTAACTGAATTAAAACAGCAAAATAAAAAATAAATCCAGTTATGAAACATTTAGACTACTGGATAAAACAGCAAAAACAGGGTTTATTCGAGTGTGAAAGTTGTTGAGCTTTAGCCCTCTCCTCTTGGGGTACCCATCCCAACAACGGTTTGATAAAATTCCTCTAACCCGGCTACACAAACTTGATCATCAAAAATCAGATGATGGCGTTGACTCATTTGTTCAGAAATTGTTTTTCGCAATACAGGATCTAATCCTAATTTAACCGCAATTTTAATATATTCGGCTTCATTTTCTGCAATTGTTTCGGTTAACCCGATCATTTTTAAGAAACTATCAGCATGACGTCCGCGCATGAATTCCCCAGGACAAGTTACAATTGGTAAATTACAGGCGATCGCTTCTAAAGAAGTATTTCCTCCCGACCAAGTGAAAGTATCTAAAAACAGATCAGAAAGCAAATTTAACATCAAATAATCAAACCTTTCCGGGACGTTTCTATGTAAACAATAATCTTGATAATTTAACCCATAATTAGCAAAAGCTTGTTTTAACCGCTCATTTAATAAAGTTCCTCGGAAGAACAAAAATTTAGCATTAGGAACTTTTACAGCAATTTCTGGCAAAATATAATCATATTGAGGAAGATATTTAAACGGCGCTTGACAACATAAATAAATTACCGCATCTTCGGGTAAATCATAATCTGATCGAGTTTTAACTAACGCCGGAATATCCTGCGGTTGGGGATAAGCAACCCCAATATTTGGTAATAAAATTAGGGTTTCAGAATAATGGTCTTGTGCATTTTCCGGTTTCCATTAATTGACTGGAAAGAAAATAATCAATGGTGGGTAGTCCCGATGTTACCGGATGACCCCAAGCAGTGCATTGAATGGGTGCTAAACGCAACGCTGCGAGTTCCATGGTTGGGGGGTTCATGCCAATTTCTGGATAGACTAAAATATGCAGTTTATCCTTGAAAATTTGTTCAGCCACCGCTTCTAAATTGTTAGGAATATGATAGAATTGATAACTATATTGACGAAATTGATCTGTAATGGGATCGGGAGAATTGCCAGTATAATAAGAGTAAATTTCAAACTGGTCAGGGTTAGCATACCGCAACCAACCTGTTAACCAAAGTGACCCGCTATAACAATGTAAATAATTAGAAACATATCCCACTCTAATTTTATTCTCAACTGTTGGTAGGGTTAGCGGTTGCACCCATTGGGGATATTTAGCTGACATCATCTGATGTAGGAAATTACCATAAATACGTTGTTCTTCTATAATATTTCTCGCTTGATAACCTAGATAGAAATTAGTAAATCTGCCCATTCCTAAAAAGGCTGATTCTAAGGTTTCAGGATCATTAAAATCCGTGGTTTCAATTAATGTTTTTAATCCTTTGTTAAACCGTTCTTGATAATCACTAATTTCCTCAACGGAGTGATAAAACATCGGAACTATTAAATTTTTTAGTAATATAAACGTATAATCTTTTGGCAAACATTCCGAGGCAATTTTCGCTTGCGTAGCTGCTTCCTCTGTTCTTCCCTGATAGATAAGATTTGTAATTAGGGTAAAGTGGAGAGGTGCAAATTTGGAATCAAGCTCTGTGGCTATTTTTAAAACATTAATTGCACTATCATATTCTCCCAAATTCCAGTAACATTGATGGATTTTTTCATAAATATTAACATCTCCCTGTTGTAAATCGAGTAATTTTTGATATTGGGCGATCGCACCTTGATAATTCCCTAATTCATACAAGCGATCGCCAAAACTGCTATAATGTAATGCAGGATTTTGTTGCCTTTCTTTAGCTAGTTCTAAATTGTTCAGAATATCAGGATTATTAGGAATAATTTGTAAAGCAATTTGATAGTTTTCTAGGGCTGATTCTATTTGATTTTGCAATAGAAAAAGATTCCCTAAATTTAAGTAACTGCCAAAATGATTAGGGTTAATATTAATCCCTTGACGGTAAAGGGTTTCTGCTTCTATAAATTGCCCTTGTTGCGTTAAGAGATTTCCTAAGTTATTATAGGCATCAAGATAATCAGGTTTTAATTCGATTGTTTTTTTGTAAGCTGCGATCGCTTGTGGAATTTGATTCATTTTTTCCAAACATTTACCTAAGTTATAATATCCTTCAAACCTTTCGGGATCAATTTCAATAACCTGAAAAATTGCTTGTAGAGATTCCTGATAATTTTCAGTTTGATAATATAATTTACTTAAATTAATCCAGGATTCTAAATGATGCTTATTCCATTTTAAAAAATCTTTATATTTATTCTCGGCTTGATTAAAGTTATGTTCCTGATGAAAACTTAAAGCGTCTTGATAAATTGTTTCTAACAAGTCTTCTAATTGCTCAACTTGGGAAATTCTTTTAATAATTTGAGGTTGACGGTAATTAAATACAACTGATGACTCTAGGCTGATATTTCTATTAATATCTCGACTTAAAATAACCCTTCCCTCGGCAACAGTAAGATATTGATCAGACTGAGATAAAAACTCTTTCTCAATTATAAATTCAGAGTTTACAGTCAGAAAATCTGCGATCGCTTGCTGCACAGATGGATGGTTAACTCCCTCAATAATTATTAAAGATTGATCAGACAGAAAGAATTTAATCGACAATAAACTATACAAAACAGAACGATAATCCTTTTTCCAGTCATAGACAAATACCCCAATTGTATTTTCAAAATTAACCGTTTTTAATTCTAATAAAAATTCTTCGGGATCTTGATCAAAGAGAAACACTTGTTCTGTTAAGTTAAAATTATCTAAATTATTAACTAGATCTTCATAATTTCTTGAGTTGTTTTGCTCGTAGAATGAATCAACTGCATAAGCCATGCAGTCAGGATGGTTGAGTAAGGCAGCAATTAAAGTGCTAAAAGAATTTACCCCAAATTGACAATAAATTTCCTCATCTTCTAAATCATCAACTGCCCAATTCAATAAAACATAAAAAATCATCAATTCTTCGTTTTCTAAGATTGCCGAAAATGAATGTAAGTTTTTAAATAATGTTGAGCCATGCTCCAGTAACTTTTTATTTTGATTGATTGGTGATAATTTTTCAAAGAAATTTAGATATTTCATTGTTTTATGGGAAATGCAAGTTGGGGATTGAATCATAAAAAATCAATTAATCTTATTCTAACATATTAATCAATTTATCAATTGTTGAGTCCCAGGTTTTACTCTACCCTCAAAAGATCAATGAGCATAGAGCATGGCATCGGAAAAACAATAATCAAATGAAAATGATCATTTTCCGAAAACAACAGGGTATACTGTAAACAGCAATCTTTAACAGCCTCCTAGTCTATGAATTTTTTAGTTCTGTTAAATTGGACACAAGCAGAATCAGATCTGTTGTTGGAAACTGGAAACAATAACAAAAGTATTTCTCCAACATCCTGACAGGAGTAATCTATCTGTTTTAATTGACTATAATGGTCTTTCTAGTCAAGAGGCTGACTTGTATTTATCAGGTGTGATGATGAACTTGATATTAGAAGGAGATGAACAATTAGAAACACAGCCGGGTATTCGCTTAATTAGTCCAGAAAATTTTGAAGAATGGTTTAATGCTATTTTAACGGTCAATTATAAAATTTTAGGTAGCAATGTCAATGATAATGAACTCAATGAATGGTTGAAAATAATCCCATCGGTTAGTTTAGAAAAAATTAGTAATTCGGAAAAATATCAATTATTGTCCACTGTAAATGAGGAACAAAAAATCTTTAAGTTACAACTGGCAAACCAATGTTTTCATGCTCAAAGATTTACAGAAGCAGCTAATTTAGGCAGAAATTTACTCTCAGATTATCCAGAGTTAGTAGAAATAGGTTTTTCGATTCCTGTAGCTCACAGCCTCATTTTATCGTTAAATTGGTATGAGATTGCAGCCAATCTTCCCCCAGGGATTAATTATCTCCTGACATCAGGATGGCTTAATTCACTGTATCAGAGTAAACCTGTAACCCAAGATAATCGACCAATTCCTTGGTATACCTATCCAGCAATTGAATTTTTAGAAGATAAGGTAAAGCCAGATTTTAAAGTTTTTGAATTTGGATCAGGTCAATCTACATTATGGTGGTCTGAGCGAGTTTTAGAAGTGATTTCCATTGAAAATGATCTTAATTGGTTTCAAGAAATTAACTCTAAAATGCCTAATAATGTGCAACTCTTTTTAAAAGAAAATGAAACGGAGTATGCGGAAATGATCAAACAATTTCCCCTGGATTACTTTGATGTTATTATTGTTGATGGAGTCAATCGAAACCAATCTTTAGAACTTAGTTTAAATCATATCAAGGAAGCAGGTCTAATCATTTTTGATAACAGCGATCACTACGAATATGATGAATCTGTGAACCGATTAACATCGAGTGGCTATAAACGGATAGATTTTTGGGGAATGTTCCCAGGTTATACTTATAAAAACTGTACTTCTTTTTTCTTTAAAAAATTTGATATTTTAGAAGCGCAACAAGTTTCCCAGTGGTAAACAATCACTTTTGGGTCAATCCTGTTTTCAAATCATGAGCCCAAGGCCTAGTCATTAGATAACATAACTAAAAAAAAGTAATTAGAGGTATACAATGAATCCTATGTTAAATCTGTCTAATATTGACGAATGCAAAGCTAAATTCAACCTAAGCTACCATGTAGAATTTGCGTATGCCTGTCAACAACTATTGGGATTTAAAGACAAGGATGTTTTGGAAGTGGGCGGAAGTTTGCCGGAGGATTTTGTCTTTAATTATCTAGGAGCGAAATCCTGGTCAGCGATAGAAACCCCAGATTATGAGGAGAGCTTAAAAAAAGCCGGCGGACTAACTCATACAGGAACTATTATTCCAAGCATTCAACCCCAAGATTATTCCAAAATGGGGTTTAAAAATCGAACACTAGAAAGATACAATTTATTCTTAGACAATATAGAGAATCTAACAGATGAATACCATAACCAATATGATTTAGTTTTTTCCATTGCTACTTTTGAACATATTAATAAATTACCAGAATCTTTAGAGAAAATGTTTTTATCTCTCCGTCCTGGAGGTCGAGTTTTTTCTCTGTTTGCCCCAATTTGGTCGGGTTCTGACGGTCATCATCTACCTAATATAACAGATCAGCAAGGAAGACAATTCAATTTTGGTAACTCTCCAATTCCGCCTTGGGGTCATTTATTAATGACTCCATCGGAAATGACTCAACATTTATACCAGTATATGGATAAAGAAACTGCTGATTTAATGGTTGATTATATTTATTATTCTCCCCATATTAATCGTTTTTTCACAGAAGACTACATTAAATTTTTTCATCAAAGTTCTTTTAAATTAAATCACTTTGAGCCAGTTTTTATGGATGAAACGAATTCAGAAATTCAACACAGTCTTGAAAAACTACATCCTGGAAAAAATAAATTCAATAATCGTGGAATTTTAGTTGTATTAGAAAACCCAATAGATCTGATTTATCAAAAACAAGGGTTTAATCCTCAAGAAAAAACCATCCCTGAACATTCAGAAACAAATCGGTTAAAAACTCCTGTTTGTTTAATGATTTTCAACAGACCTGATACAACACAGCAAGTGTTTAATGTGATTCGTCAGGTTAAACCCGAAAAGCTTCTAGTAATTGCGGATGGCCCTCGATTGAATGTAGTCGGTGAAGTCGAAAAATGTGCAGCGACTCGAGCTATTATTAATCAAGTGGATTGGAACTGTGAAGTTTTAACTCAATATTCTGATATTAATTTAGGTCTTCGTCATCGGGTTTCTAGTGGATTAAATTGGGTTTTTAACACCGTTGAAGAAGCTATTATTCTTGAGGATGATTGCTTACCAGATGTCACCTTTTTCCGATTTTGTGCAGAATTATTAGAACGTTATCGTCATGATCCAAAAATCATGGCAATCTCAGGAAATAACTTTAAATTACGAGATAATGATCAACAGACCAGTTATTACTTTTCTCGATATAATCATATCTGGGGATGGGCAACTTGGCGCAGAGCTTGGCAACTCTATGATTTGGATATGAAATTATGGCCAACAATCAGAGATAACAACGGTTTAGAAAAAATACTAGAAAATTCTCATGAAACCATCGCTGATTGTGTAGAAGTTTTTCAAGCTGCTTATGAAGGATTTAATAGCTGGGCTTATGCTTGGATATTTGCTTGTTGGGTTTCATGGAGGCTTAACGATTCTCCCTAATGTTAATTTGGTTTCCAATATTGGTTTTAGGGAAGATGCAACCCATACAAAAGATGAATCCCCACTCGCTAATTTACCCACAAAACCGATGAGTTTTCCCTTACAACATCCTACTGTTATGATGCGTAACGCTCAATCTAATAACGTGACTGAGGGCATTATGTTTAGTTCTTCTATATCTCAAACTCAACCGTTAGAAAATCAAGATAGTGTAACTATTTTATCCCAGGGAATTGAATATCTGAACAATCATCAGAATTTAGAAGCTCTAAATTTATTCAAAAAAGTCTTAGAAATTTCCCCGGAAAGAATAGAAATTTATTATCCCCAAGCTGTTGCTCAAGCTCGCCTTGGTCAACTTTCCGAATCGATTCATTCCTTGAAAAACCTCTTGAGTTTTCAGAGAAATCACTCCCGAGGAAAACAACTATTAGAACAGTTATCATCAGAGGTAAAACAGAAAATAAAAACCCAAATTGACACGGCTATTAGTTTACTCAATAAAGGGGAGAAAGTAGCAGCTTTAAGGTTAGCAGAAAAAACAACAGAATCGGGGATATTTATCCCAGGAATGCACTATCTTCGAGCCATTTGTTTAAGTAATGTTGGTCGATATGAAGAAGCCTTAGAAGCGGCTCAACAGGAACTAGAAAATAATCCTTCCCATCCTGAAGCTCAAGCTCAAGTACAATCCTTAACTCAATCATTAATCCGACCCAAAAAAGCACCAATTCCTACCCACGAAAGGCCCTGGAATACGGCTTTGCCATACGACTTGATGATGTCGATTCAAAATGCTTTACATAATTTTTCCTATAAAGGAGTTCCTTTACAAAAAAATCCATTTGATTTTTCACTTTACCCCATTTTAATTTGGAATATTAAACCCCAGACTATTATAGAAATTGGTTCTAAAAGTGGTGGAAGTGGTGTATGGTTTGGGGATTTAATGAATAACTTTGGCATTGAAGGTCATGTTTATTCGATTGATATTGTTAAAGTCACTAAAGTGTCTCACCCTCGCGTTACCTTTTTAGAAGGGGATGGCAGCAATTTAGGGGAAACTTTATCCCCAGAATTTCTTAACTCCTTACCCCGACCTTTATTAATCATTGAAGATGCCGATCATTCATTTACTACCAGTAAAGCGGTATTAGATTTCTTCCATCCTTATTTGGATAAAGGAGAATATATCGTTGTTGAAGATGGGATTATTTCTGATATTATTCAGGATGTCTCCTATAATAGCGGGCCCCATAAAGCCTTAAAAGCCTTCTTATCAGAACATCGCGGTGAATATGAAATTGATGGAGAATATTGTGACTTTTTTGGCTACAACTTAACCTGGGGAACTAATGGTTATTTGAAAAAGCTCACTAAGGCTAATATATCCCCATCAACGCCTCAGTCTATACCCCAACAATTTACCCCTGTTGAAGCAAAATTAACCCCTCCAGACTATTCAGAATTCCAACAATTATTCCAGCTAGTTCAGAATAATACAGGACTAAGTGAACAACGCTTATATTCTCTGTTTTCTCTAGCAAAAAAGGTTTGTGTTGATAATATTCCCGGGAATTTTGTAGAGTGTGGCGTTGCCGATGGAGGATCAACGGCGTTAATGGCTGCTGTTATGAAACGCTATAGTAAACAGCCCCGAATCTTATATGCTTTTGATTCCTTTGAAGGATTACCCGAAACCCACAGAAGAAGATAAATATAACGGGGTGGCGGCGGAATTAGAAGGTTGGGGAAAAGGCAGTTGTGCAGCCCCCGAATCCAAGGTTTTAAATCTCTGCACCCAATTAGGAGTTTCTGATGTTGTTCGGACGGTCAAAGGCTATTTTCAAGACACCTTACCTGAATTTAGAAATCCCGTTGGGGTGATTGCACTTTTACACGCCGATGGTGATTGGTATGAATCGACAAAAGTGATTTTGGAACAGTTTTTTGATCGGGTTGTCAATGATGGATTTATCCAAGTTGATGATTATGGTGAGTGGGAAGGCTGTAAAAAAGCGTTGCATGAATTTGAAGCACAAAACCATCTGCAATTTAACTTAAATAAAATTGATTACACGGGCGTTTGGTTCACAACACCCAATCAATTTCCCCTAAACCCCACCGTTGAAGAAAACTTAATCCAGGAATTTAATCAGGATGATCCCGTGGTTTATGGGATTCAAAGTCAAATGTCGAAGAATGAACGGTTTCAATTGTATTATGTGCTGCGCCAACTGATTCCTGAACTTTCGAGTTCTCCGTTACGATTTATTGAAATTGGATCATTTGCTGGAAGTTCATTATTTTTAACTTGCAAAGCCTTAAGACGAGTCGAACAAAACTTAGAAGGATTTGCCATAGACCCGGGTTTACACCCCCAGTTAAAAACGGTACTGCAACAGGTCAAGAAAGAGGTCAACCATCTGCAAATGTTCTCCTATGATGCGGTGATGCAACTACGCCAGCAATTTGAGGCGGATGGTAATTTTCCACCCTTTATTTTTGTGGATGGGGATCATAGTTATGAGGGTGTGAAACAAGATATTATCAATTATTTTCCTCTCCTAAAACCCGGTGGAATTATGATGTTTCACGACTATTTACCCCCTCTAAATGACGAAAATCGCAGTGCCATATTATCTCATCATGGGGGAAATGAGCCGGGAATTCGTCAGGCTTGCCAAGAATTGATGGAAGAAACATATCACTGTGAACTTATAGAAGTTCCACTCTTATATCCTGCCGATCCCACTCAAACCCAAGCCTATCTTCCCATTATTCCAGGGGTATTTTCTACCATTCGAGTTTATCGTAAATCCATTCACTAATTCCAGGAGTTCTGTTCATGATTAAGGTTTCTGCATATTATCGATTGGTTGTGTTTAGGTGGTGCGGCGCGGGCGATGATAGCAACTGCGAAATATTCATCCAGATTAGGTCAATTAGAGCATCGCTTAGTTTCCCTGAAATCCCCTGATCCGATGGCTTTAGAACTGGCTGAAAGTTCAGGGATGAAGTTTTTACCCACCTCTGGTCATGCCTCTATTTTAAAAGCCATAGAGGATGTTGATATTGTCCATATTCATTATTGGAATAATCCTAAACTCTTTGAGTTTTTGCAATCAGAACTCCCGGAAATGAGATTATTAATCTGGTTTCACGTCGCAGGAGAATACCCTCCCCAGGTGATTACGAAGGAGTTAGTTGATTATGCGGATTTTGCTATTCCTTGTAATCCCTATTCCTACGAACTTCCGGTATTTCAAAAACTCCCCAATGAAGTCAGAGTTAAAAAAATTGGCATGGTGTACGATGCGGCCGATTTTGAGCGGGTTGTAGATGTTAAACCTAAACCCCATGATACTTTTAATGTGGGCTACATTGGCAGTGTTAGCTTTAGCAAAATGCACCAAAATTATGTATCAATAAGTGCTGCTGTTGATATTCCCAAGGTGCAGTTTATTGTTTGTGGCGGGGGTGCGGAAGATTATCTGAAAAAACAAGCCCAGGAAATCGGCGCCGTTGAAAAATTTGACTTTCGCGGATTCGTTGAAGATATTAAATCTGTTATCGAAATTTTAGATATCTACGGTTATCCTTTGTGTGAAGATACCTATGCAGCAGCAGAATTAAATTTACAAGAAGTCATGTATGCAGGCATTCCCCCAGTTGTTTTTCCCCATGGGGGAATTAAACGATTAGTGATTAATAATTATACCGGGTTAGTGGCTCAGAGTGAATCTGAATATACCCAAGCCATTGAATATCTGTATCATCATCCCGAAGAAAGAGCCAGACTGGGGCGCAATGCCAGAGAATATGCACAACAATTATTTGGGGCCGAAAACGCAGCGAAACAGCTTAACCCCATTTATAAAAAAATGGTGCAATTACCCAAGCAAAAAAGAGAATGGGGAATCCCAATTGGATCGACTTTATTAGACCAACCCTTATCTTTATTAGATGTAGTTATACCCTCTGACAAGTTTATGGGGGCTAGGGCTTTTATTCAATCTTTAGGGCATCAAGCACAACCTTTTACTGTTAGTTTGATTTCCGATAATATTGAACATTTATTGGCAGCAGAAAAACAAATTGCTGAATCATCTATTTTATTGGGTTTAGGAGAGGGAGGAGTTCATCAATACCGAGATTATTATCTCAATGATGGTTATTTGAGATTGTGGTTGGGATTAGTTTCTCAGCAATAAGGATCGAAATCATCAAGCTATTTCTGAATTTCAAAATGCGATTAATTTAGGATGTAATCATTGGCGAGTTTTCTGGTATCTAGCTCAAGCAGCAGAGCAGGTTCAAAATATTGCTTTAGCTGAAAATGCTGTGAATCAAGTATTGGGTTTTGTTCCCAATTTTACCGATGCTCAAGAAATGCTCCAGCGTTTGCAAGCGTTATTAGTCTCCGATGTAACTCATCTCGAATTAAAAGAGATTAATCTAATTATCTTTCCCGACTGGAAACAGCCGGAAGAATCGGTTTGCTCAGAATTAATGCGGGTAATTAAAGCATTGGTTAACCATCCTGATAAAAGTCGTATTAAACTACTTATTGATCATCAAAATATTGCTGATGAAGAAGCGGATTTAATTTTATCGAGTGTGGTCATGAATCTATTAATGGAGGAGGAATTAGATATCGAACAAGGGCCAGATATTTCACTCATCGGGGAGTTAACTCAACCCCAGTGGTTAAATTTACTTTCTATTGTCCAAGGTAAAATTAGTTTAGATTTGGAAAACTCAGCTATTATTGAAAAGTTTGATGGAATTCAAATTCCAGAGTTTTCCTTGGAAACATTGGTAGATTGGCGAGGTATTGGGTTAAAAAATGGGACTTGGGAATTGTGGAAACTTAAAGAACAAAATTATATTGTATTTCCCGATTGGCAACAGCAAGAAGAAACCCTCTATTTAGAGTTAGCTGATGTATTGCAAGCGATCGCTTCTCTGCCGAATAAAAGTCAAATCACCCTCTATATCAATAGTCAAAATATCCCCGATGAAGATGCGAATTTAATTCTATCTAGCCTGATTATGAATTTATTAATGGAGACTGAATTAGATGTGACGGAAGCACTAGAAATTGTGCTAACTGGACAATTAACCGATCTTCAAGCCCAGGGTTTACTACCCCATTTAACGGCCCGAATTGTTTTAGAGCATGAAGATAAAAATGCGATCGCCGATCTAGGTGGAGAAACTTTACCGATTTATGATGAGAAAAAAAATAACACCTAAAATTTTTATAACTGACGCACCGAGTCGTTAAATGTAGAGGGGGTGACACCGGAAACTTTTCTATCTCAACATAAATTCATCGGTTGTCACCCATTCTAGGAAAGTCTAACCTATATGACTGATATTCCTACTCAACTCTGTCGTTGAATTAATTCTTTCCATCGATATACCTTTGCCACATTTGTTGATAAGCATTTTCCATTTCACGGGTAAATTGTTTCCCATTCCAAAGTGGAGCGGTTTGTCGATTTTTCCTTAATTTCCAAGCAATTTGTTGGCGTAAATTCTCATCTTTTCCTAACTTAATTCCCCATTCCACATATTCCTCATCTGTCCAAGCAATTCCCTCCGTAATTCCCGCATTGATCATCATCGTATAACTATTTCGGGCTGAAAATTGTTGCCCAACTCTTGTTACCAATGGAATCCCCATCCAGAGAGTTTCCATTGTGGTTGTAGCGCCATTATAAGGGTAGGTATCTAACAGAATATCTGCTAACATTAAATTAGCTCGATGAATAGAAGCCAAAGGCACTGCTGGCATAAATTTAAGACGATCAGAATTGACCCCAATTTCATCAGCTAGTTGAATCAAATACTCTTGAAACCAAATCTTGATCCCTAATCGAATCTTTAATTAAAAAATAACTATTCGGCACAGATTTGATAATTTGCATTTGCAGTTTAGCCGTTTCTAAGTTATATTTATAACCACTTTGAGCCGTTAAAAATACAATGGCATCACTGGGAATATTCAGATGTTCACGACGTAAAGATGGATTACTTATTTCAAATCCATCCACGGCAATATAGGTTTTGGGTAATCTCCAAATTGTTTCCTGATAATGGTCTTGGGCATTTTCTGGCAACACATAAGGATCGGCAATAAAATAATCAATGGTTGGAACTTCTGAAGCATCCCATCCTAACCAAGAAAGTTGAATCGGGGCTAATTTCAGGGCCATAATTTTACAACAGAAATTGAGGGTAATGCTATCTAAATCAACAATAATATCAAGTTCATCTTTGGTAATGGTATTAATAATTTGTTCGGAAGCATAAAGGGGAAATTCATAAGCACAATCGGAATTTTGAACATACCAATTCTGTAAATCATCAACTCGTCCTTGAGCATTAATTAAATAAGCATATATTTTAAAATTTTCTCGATTATGATATTGAAATAACCAACGAGTTAACCACCCGACTGAATGGGTACGCAGACAATGGGAAACATATCCTATTTTTAAAGGTTTAGTTTCATAATTTTGCTTCAACAAGGAATATCTTTGACGGTTTCTCTGAATAATATCGGAGTTTTGATTTTCTATATTGCGTTGACAAACTTGGGCTATTTTATGCCTAATTAATAAGTTTTCTGGAAGATTGTCTTGGAAATAAGGCAAGAAAAAACTGGCACTATAAAGCTGTAAAACCTCTCTTTCTGTTAAGTCATTGGGTTTTTCTCTTAAATAGGAATCCAATAAATATTTTTGATGTTTAAAAAGAGAAATACATTCCTCAGACTGACCATAACCTGTATGAATTAAGCCCCGGATAATTAAATAGTTGGCAAATACCCTATCTATTTTATTTTCTAATATGGAATAATATTTTTTAGCAAAACCCACTCCTTTTTCTTGATTTCCACTATCTTGATAAAATGTCGCAACTTGACGAATTAACTCCAGATTATTTTCATCTAAATATAACCCTAATTCGGCTAAATTTCCAGCCTGTTCTGGCTGCGACATTACCACACCGATCTGAAACGCAGCTTTCAGGAGAATATTAATATATTTTTCTGGATCATTAACATAGGGAATACAAGCTTTTGATAACTCATAAGATTGAGGGTGAAGGGGATCAAAATTTAAAACTTGATCGAGAGTTTTCAGAAGATACTCAACATCAATATCTTGATTTGTCCCCTGTTGAAGTTGCTCAATAATACCCCATGAGGTTAAGTCTTCACCTGTGTATGTTTTTAACTGAAAACTTAAATTAATCAAGTTTAATAAATTATTAATGTCATCGGGGCTAATTTCTCGAATATGCTGTCTAATTAGCCAAGCAGAGTCATATTTATTTTCAAGTTGTAGTGCTGCTAATTCTAAGATCTGTTTGATGTCCTGTGTCCAGCATTCCACATCTTCAGGTTCTCCATCCGTCATGGCCAATAACCAGGTCGTTTGAGCTTCTACTTCTTCCCCTTGTAAGAGTAAAAATAAGCCCAAATACCAGTAATAAGACTTTATTTCTGGTTGATGATTAATCCGTTCTTCATAATAATTTTTAGCGGAACTATAATCCTCAGTTTCCAGATATTTAATCGCTTGTTGCTGCCCATTCAGTAAATTCATTAAAATATTTTAAGTAAAAAATTAATAGATTTAGACTCCATTCTCAGTATAGTTTAACCACATTTTTTCATAGGCATTTTCCATATCTCGTGTAAATTGTTTCGCATTCCACAGAGGGGCTGTTCGCCGATTCATTCTTAATTTCCAAGCAATTTGTTGGCGTAAATTCTCATCTTTTCCTAACTTAATTCCCCATTCCACATATTCCTCATCCGTCCAAGCAATACCTTCTGTAATTCCGGCATTGATCATCATTGTATAACTATTCCGAGCAGCAAATTGTTGTCCCACTCTGGTGACCATTGGAATCCCCATCCACAGGGTTTCCATTGTGGTTGTAGCTCCATTATAAGGGTAGGTATCTAAAACCACATCAGCAATCCTTAAATTAGCTCGATGAGTCGCTTCGGTTGGTGATTGAGGAAGTAGTTTTAAACGATCGCAATCTACCCCCACAGATTCTGCAATTTCAGCATAAAATGTTTTTAGAGATTCCTGATCAGCCATCCCCTTAATCAGAAAATAACTATTCGGAACTTCCTTAAGAATTTGTAGTTGTAATTCGGCTGTATGAGGATTGTATTTATATCCCCTTTGGGCGGTAAAATAAATAATTGCATCCATCGGAATATCTAGCTGATCTCGACGCAAATCGGGTACCGCCACTTCAAACCCATCTACAGCAATATAAGTTTGAGGGAGACGCACAATTTTTTCACTATAGTAATTTTGGGCATCTTCCGGTAAAACATAAGGATCAGCAATAAAATAATCAATAGTGGGTACTGATGACGCATCCCACCCTAACCAAGTGACCTGGATGGGGGCGGGTTTAATCGCCAGGGTTTCACAAACATTCGTTAACGTCATACTATCCAAATCAACTAAAATATCAACTCCATCCTCATAGACTTTTTTAGCCACATCTTGACCATCTAATCCTAATCGATGGGATTTATCACTTTTCGTGATATACCATTTTTGCAGTTCATTCTGGTTTAATTCAGCGGCAAATAAATAGGTATGAATGGCAAATTTTTCATGATCATGATGTTGAAATAATCCCCGCGCCAACCACCCGACAGAATGATTCCGCAAACAGTGGGAAACATAACCAATTTTTAGGCGTTTTTCAGAATTCGGAAGGATTGACTTAGATTGCCACTGACGGCAGTATTGAATTGTGTCTTGAGCACATTTCTCCATATTAGACTGAAGAAATTGGGCAACTTTTTGCCGAAACCGTAGATTTTCAGCCAGTTGATCTTGAAAATAAGGGAAAAAAAAGGTTGCCGCAAATAGACGCACCGCCGTATCAAAAGGGAGGGAATTGGAATCATCTTCCACCAGACAATTGAGCATTGATTTATAGCTTTCTAAAACTGAGGAAAATTCAGTCCATCGCCCTCCCGCACTCATTAATCCCCGCAATAATAAGAATTTAGCATAAACTTGATCGGGAAAAGTTTTCATCCGGGCATAACAGTTTTCTGCTGTTTCTATCCCTTTGGAATAATTTCTAATATCTTGATAAAATGAGGAAAGACACCTGAGTAATTCAGGATGGTCGGGATCAACGGTTAAGCCTTGCTCTGTAAACTTAATTGCTAGTTGGTATTGGCTGCCGGAATAGGCTAATTTATAGATAAATGGAATTAAAACTTCCATAAAAGATTGAGAGTCTTGAATATGGCTAATACAGACCTCGGCAAACTCATAGGATAAAAAATGTTCTGGCTCTTGTTCTAAAACATTATTTAAAATTTGCAGTAGGAGTTCGTTATTAATATTAATGATTTGATCGGATTTAAGAGTTTCAATAATTCCTAGGTCTACCAGAGTTTCTGGGGTGTAGGTTTTGTTCAACGTAGACAAACCCACCAAATGCAAGACATTATTAATATCAGCAGGATTAACCTCTTGAATATGTTGCCGAATTACCCAAGCCGTTGTGTAGTCCCCAAGAATTAACCGTTGTCGTTCGGCTTCGGTTTCTAAAATATTGCTTAATTCTTCTACCCCTTGGTCAATGGCTTCTGGTTCTTCTCCCATGCCCACAAACCAAGTGGTTTGGGCTTCAACTTCTTTCCCTTGCAATAATAAAATTAATCCCAAATGCCAATAGTTAGATTTAATATCAGGCTCTGACTGTATAGCTTGTTCATAAAGTTGGGCAGCCTGATCATACTGTTTGTTTTGGAAATATTCCTCGGCTATTTTTTGCCAATTAGAATTAAGCACTAACTTGGAATTAGACATTGCCTTTCTCTCTACTGATCCCGTTCACCTAATATCAAAGCGGGGGCTATGGGTCAAGCCTCCCGCTTTTATTAGTTAAACATTGTTGTGAACTAATACCAAAAACTCGTAGTAATGAGTAGATTACTTAGTCACTGCGCTTTGACCAGCAGCACAAGCAGGAGAAGCTGTACCATTGGGTGTAACAGTAGTCGGTACTTGCCAGTTAGCGGTAACAGACTGTTCACACAGTAGAGTTTCTGTGGTTTTTGCATCCCCCGCTGGGATCAGGCCCACGGCTCCAACATAGGCTTTCATGGCCAGCGATGCAGGTGCTGCGGTTGAGGAAGCTCCGTTACCATCTTTTCCAGCTCCATACTTGAAGTTGGAGGTTTGGGTTTTCAAGCCAATCCCTAATTCTGAGATATTGGCAGCAAATGCTGTATTTTCCACATAGTAGGCTTGCTGACCTTTGTTAACAGCAGAGAGGTATTGTTTCCCTTCGGACTGTTTGGCTTTGTTAGCTTGGTTGAGGAAGGAAGGTAGAGCGATCGCAGCCAAAATACCGATAATGATAATAACGACTAACAGTTCAATTAAGGTGAAACCTTCTTCTTTTTTTCTATTAGAAACGTATTGCAGGAATTTTGCTTTAAATTCGGTCTTCATAATCTTTTCTCCGTTTGGGGGGATGTTTAACTTTTTATCTGGTAGTTCTAACTTACCCACTGCTCTAAAGTTTCATATCACCCCAACAAAATTTTTTTTCAATTTGATCCTGAACGCTGCAAAAGCACATATAGAAAGGCATCTAGGGTTGTCAGTAATTCCTTAACCTGCTCAAAGGCGATTTGAGGATTGATTGGTTCCAGGGTAACTGGGTCTACAGGTTGGATCTGTTGCCAACGTTCTACCAGGGACATAATCGGCTGTTCCGTCTCCCACAGGGGCAGCAAACAGGCAGCCAGACGACTTTCAAGGGTAATGGGTACAATGGTTGGCAACTTAACATATTGACTGATTTCAAAATGCCTTTGGGTCTTGACACATTCAATTAAGTCCTCTTTAGCCTTGCTGGTTTTGAGTTGGGGATGGAGATGGACTTGGGTTGTTCGCCAGTCTGTATCTGTCCAGTTACTAACGGGAATCATAGATTGATTGATCATCGGATGACCACACCAAAAATCAAGCAAACGATGGATAGGATGCAATAGCTCATAGAAATGTAAGCGATCTTCTATTGAGAGTTCGGGTAAACTCATCCCTAAAAAGGCTGGTAAATTCTCAGCATCCTTAAATAAATCGATCACTTCCCAGTTTCGCCAGTTAACCATACTAATTAGCTCTAAGTCTGAGTTTCTTAGTGCTGCAAATAGTTCTGGAATGGTGTAACCTTTGTCTCCTTGAAACAGATAATTCATTAATACCCATTCCTTTTCTTGGATTTTTTCAGCATTATAGGTTTGTGATTTCAATAAAACTTGATCTTTTAATGCTCCCATGATTTCCCCAGTTAAATCAATCTCTAACTCGGTAGGGTTATCATCCATTAATCCCATCATTTTGAATAGGGATTGCGCCCTAAAATAATTAGCACGCTGAAACGCACTGTGGAGATTTGTTCTAATTATTCCTTCTGGCTTCAAAACTGATTTCATTGCCTTTAGGGGTACGGTAATATCAGGAAACAGATACAACGATTCATCATTATTAATATAATCAAACTCATAACCCAGTTGTGGCAAGTTTTCTATGGGTAAAACATAAAATTCGGCGTTGTCAAACCCATGAAATTTTAAACGCTCACGGGCTAGTTCAATAGATTGTTCAGAAATATCAATTCCCACAATCTTAGCCCCCGGATTAGCTTCTGCTAACACTAAAGATTTATATCCCGTGCCACATCCGGCATCTAAAATAACTTTGCCTTCTGTATGAATAACTTTCTGATATTTTAGATAATAGCAAGTTACTAAATTATGAATAAATAGTAACTCATAATCGGTTTTAGGTGATTGTTCTAAAGGAGTTCTAGGATAGGGTGCTGAGTCAAACTGTTGACGAATTTTTTCTAATAATTCCGGGTCTTGATTTTGCATGGGTATTTCTCAAGTAAACTATTAAATGGCGATCGCACCCTTTCCATTTATTTATAGAATGCCATCTATGGATAACAAAATTACATTTCTACTCAAAGTTCTACTCCTATCCCTAGGGTTATCGGTTTTGATCAAGTTCGTTGGCCCATTGCTGAAAATTCCAACGTCCTCAACCATTGCCTTAGTCGCCGTTTGCTTACCTTCGGTTATTCTGGCCTTATTATTCAGTTGGCGGCTTAGACAATATCCTCAACAGCCGGAATAGTCGGGCAAAAAAATAGCCGATTGGGGGGAGAAATAGCGATCGCTTTTCCCCCGTCCCTCAGAGGAGAAAGCATACAAATTTCGGTCGCCCAGCCAGGTTTATCTGCGATAAACTATTAGAAATAGAGAAGCTCGATCAAAAGGCTATTATTTTTTGATCAGTTTAAAACATTACAACAGGAGTCAGGCCAACCCATGACACAAACGACTCAAGCCCCAACCCAAGGGGTTTCAGATGACCGAATCAGCCATCAAACAAGTCCAATTTCTGCGAGAAAAGCAAGGAAAAGATCTATGTCTGCGCGTCGGAGTCCGCCAGGGCGGTTGTTCTGGAATGTCCTATTTAATGGATTTTGCCGACCCCAGTACCATTCGAGAGGATGATGACGTATTTGATTATGAGGGGTTTAAGGTCGTTTGCGATCGCAAAAGCCTACTCTACATTTACGGCCTAGTCCTCGATTATACGGATGCTCTAATTGGTGGCGGGTTTCAGTTTACCAACCCCCAAGCCACTCAAACCTGCGGTTGTGGTAAGTCCTTTGCCACCTAGGACTTGAGAAACCGGGTTTTTAGTATTAGAAGGAATAGGGAATAGGGAACACAGGAACAGGGAAATCCCCCATTGAAACCTTGTTTCCTGTGCCATCCGGTTTCAGGTATTTTTTATGCGGTTTGATGCAGCAAACCCAGGGTGGCAAAATCTTTTCCTCTAGTTTTGCCTGTTCCGGTGTTCCCTAATGTATAATCAGAGATTGGCAATTTGCCCTAGGTATAGATTTGGCACTAAATCACCCAGTCTATAGCCTATTGCCGTATCTTAAATCTACAACAAATCATGACGACTCCAGAAGAATTATTTAAGGAAGGTTTTGAACGGTATCAAGCGGGGGAAGACCCGGAAACCTTGATTCCAGTGTTTAAGGATATTTGTGATCACGCCCCAAAAAATAGTAATGCTTGGACAAGTTTGGCTTGGTTATATCTATTAGTAGATAAACCGAAATTAGCCTATAACGCAGCCAAATCAGCCGTTAAACTCAATCCCCATGATCCCCAAGCGCGAGTGAATTTAGCGACGGCGATGTTGGAGTTGGGGAAAACGGGGGTACGTTCCCAGGTTGAACTAGCTGGTCAATTGGTATTAGTAGATACAGACTGGCAACAGGAATTAGCGAAGAATTTTGAGGATGGATTAACTCGCAAACCCGACTGGAAATCCCTAGCCCGAGTCAAACAATGGTTATTTGAAGGTTAGGGAACAATTACCTAATTTTGCCGCTCTAATTAGCATAATTAGGTAATTGTTCACAATAACTGCATGGATAATTGAATTCTTTAAGCGGCTATAAATCCACTGAAAACGGCTAAAAATGACTGAAAATCTATAAACTCCTAAAAAGTATTAAGAAAGCGCAACAAAAAATTACATAAGTTCACTAACAAGGACTAAAAATAGTGATAGTATTTGAAAACTTCGATAGTTAACAATCAAAATCAGCCAGTCAAAAAACTTTTTGATAATAAATAGGGAGATGGGATCACTATGGATAGCCAAGTTTATGTCAAAGCCGAAACCCGCAACCATAAGGGCTTTTTTGTGAAACAAGGGGCCTATAAGTTAAAAAATATTGATGAATCGGGTTGGGCATTGATCTGTGTTGATGATACTGTTTGTTATTACGTTGATCCCGATAATTTAGATACAGAAGATTCGGAAGAAACAGTGGAAGCTTGATGCAATTTGTCTTGAGCAATCTGAGGATAAAACTTTATACAAAGAAGTAAAAATACCTAATTAAAATGCTGTCCCAATTATTGAGGACAGCCATTTTTTTATTGACATCACTGTTTTTATTTCTATTCCCAATTCGTAATTCGTAATTCGTAATTCGTAATTCCCCACTATTAACGCTGATTCCGCAAACGGGGATTGAGAAAATCGTTTAATCCTTCTCCTAAGAGAGATAAACCAACGACCATGATGGTTAATGCTAAACCTGGGAATAAAGTTGTCCACCAAATTCCGGTGGGTAATGCTTCTAAGGCAATTCTTAAATCATGTCCCCATTCGGGAATTTCATCGGGTAAACCTAAGCCTAAAAATCCTAATCCCCCTAGGGTTAAAATGGCATCCGCCGCATTCAATGTAAATAATACCGGAACACTTTGGATCACATTTAAAAACAAATAACGGGTTAAAATTCGACTGGTACTTGCCCCTAAAGCTTGGGCGGCTTCAACAAATAATTCCGTTTTCACCGAAGTAGTGTGATTGCGAACCACGCGATAATATTGAGGAATATAGGCTACACTAAGGGCGATCGCCGCATTCAAAACTCCTTTTCCTACCACAAACGCTAAAGTAATCGAAAGTAATAATCCGGGTAACGTATAAATCGTATCCATTAAAAATAATAAAACCCGATCTATTTTTCCCCCTAAATATCCACTCACCATTCCCAATGGGACACCGATTCCGACACTCAAAAGCGTTGCTAATAAGACGACTTGCCAAGCTACTTGAGTCCCAAATAATGTCCGAGAAAAGACATCATATCCTAAACGACTTGTTCCCAACCAATATTCAAAAGATGGCGGTTGATGGATGGGGTTAGACAGAAATTCCGTCGGACTTTGTATCCATCCCCAGGTTAAAAATAAAGGTGATAATACTGCTATTAATAGAAATAAGATTGTAATGACTAATCCACAAAAGGTCATAGCCGTTGATACCGAAGGAACCTGAAATCCCCTGAAAAGACGAAAAGATTGAACACGCATTGAATTTTTGAATATTGTATTTGAGATTAGATTGACATCCGCCCCGCCGTGAACGGGCGGGAATTCCATCTATTTAAGCAGATCAACCCTTCGATCGTTCGACCGTTCGACTGGCTCACGGCTCACGGCTCAGGAGATAGCTGCCTAAATACTGGGTGGGTTGACGCTTCGCTGGCTACTGCTACCTTGGCGGTAGTCTTACATCTGCCTCCACGTCCGTTTAGAGTCTCCGAATGCCCTCCGGCGACACTTCGACATTGCTCAGTGCAGGCTAAAATATTAATTGCAGCATTAATATCTCGATCATGAGAAGTGCCACAATTAAGGCAAATCCACTCTCTAATATTTAGCTCTTTTTTGCCACCTTTGAACCCGCAACCAGAGCAAATTTGAGAAGTAGGAATCCATCTATCAATTACTCGAAAATCCCGCCCGTACATGACTGACTTAGCTTCTAACATAGTTCTAAAATTACGCCATCCTAAGTCACTAATTGCACGGGATAGTTTGCGGTTTTTCATCATCCCTGACACATTCAAATCTTCTAAAACTATTGTTTGATTCTCACGAATAATCTTAGTTGAAAGTTTGTGTAAAAAATCATTTCGGGTATCAGAAATATTAGCATGAAGTTTAGCTAGTTTCTTTCTAGCAACCTCCCTTCTTTTACTGCTACTTCGACTCCGCTCAGTACAGGCTTTCTGTTTCCTTGACAAATTGCGTTGTAATTTCCTTAAACGCTTTAATTGTTTCTTTAAAGGTTTGGGGGATTTAATTTTTTCACCATTACTTAATGTCGCAAAATCGGTGATTCCTAAGTCAATTCCAACACTGTGTCCATTGTTGGGTAATTGTTGAGGATTAAACTCAACTACAAAACTAACAAGGTACCTGTCAGTGCTATCTTTGATTAGGGTAATACTAGAAGGAACTGCGGGTAATTTTCTGCTCCAGATTACTCTGATATCACCTATTTTAGCTAGGTGAATATAATTAGAATCAGGATATAGTTTGAACCCATTATTGGTAAATCTAGCTGATTGCTTGGATTTGCGTTTTTTGAATTTGGGAAGTTTAACTTTCTTGCCTTTTCTTTGCCCTTTACAGGATTTAAAAAAGTTGGAATAAGCTTGCTCCAAATCTCTCAAAGACTGTTGTAAAGGAACGGAGGAAACTTCTGTTAACCATTCTTTTTCCTCGGTTTTTTTTAGTTCTGTAAGTCTTTTAGAAAGTTCATTGCTAGAAGGTTTTTTATTACCCGCACGGTATTGATCTTGACAGTAGGCTAAAGCATCGTTAAAAACTACACGACAACAACCAAACAATTGAGACATCAGCCTCTTTTGTTGGTTAGTTGGGTAGATTCGGTAGCGATACCTGGCTTTCATTGTTTTTGTTGCTTACGATCACTTTTTTAGTATACTCTACAATAGAATAAAAAGCCGTCGTAGAACAGCCTGCCCTGAGCGCGTCGAAGGGACGGGGTTTTAAACCCATTTTTCTGATAACCCAAATTAAGCTGACAAGCCATAATCCCAAAGGTCGCCTTAGAAGGACAGAGCCTTAAACCCAGATTTTCGGTAAGCGATGGACAAGTTAAGAGTGGCTCTCCCAAGATTCCCCTATCCCGCTAATTTCTGTAACGGTTCTTTACGACTGCTATAGACAAGAGCAACATCAGTGTTACGATGCCCTAAAAACATAATTTGAGTGATATTCCTATGGCAGAAGCACTGACTGGAAAACCACCTAAGTTTGGTGGCAGCACAGGTGGCTTATTAACAAAAGCCCAAGTTGAAGAAAAATATGCGATCACCTGGACTAGCAGCAAAGAACAGGTGTTTGAAATGCCCACGGGTGGTGTGGCAATTATGAACGAAGGGGAAAACCTTTTGTATTTAGCCCGCAAAGAAACAGTGTCTAGCTTTGGGCACTCAACTGCGGTCGAAATTCAAACCCAAAATGGACAACTATAAAATCTATCGGGTTTTCCCTAACGGCGAAACTGAATACCTGCATCCCAAAGATGGCGTTTTCCCTGAAAAAGTCAACGAAGGACGTCAAGCTGTGAATAGCGTGGCTCACAATATTGGGAGCAATGTTGATCCAGTTAAAGTCAAATTCACAAGTAAAACCACCTCTGACGTTTAGAACGTTCAGGTGCAATTAACCAGGGCAATGCCCTAAACATATTAGGATGGAGGATAGTTTATTCTGACCTTCATCCTTTGTTTTTTACTGTTCGCCGCTATGATTTTTCCAGATTTCTCCCAATTTGCTCAACTGGCTTCCACAGGAAATTTTATTCCGGTCTATCAAGAATGGGTGGCTGATTTAGATACCCCGGTTTCGGCTTGGTATCGGGTTTGTGCCAATCAACCCTATAATTTTCTCTTGGAATCGGTGGAAGGGGGAGAAAGCATCGGGCGTTATAGTTTTTTGGGTTGTGATCCGGTTTGGATTTTAGAAGCTTATGGCGATCGCACGGTGCAAAAATGGCGAGATGGAACAATTCAAGAATTCACGGGCGATCCCTTCCAAGCCCTACAAGAATGTTTACAACCCTATCATCCGGTAAAATTGCCCCAGTTACCCGCCGGAATTGGGGGACTATTTGGGTTTTGGGGTTATGAATTAATTCAATGGATCGAGTCCTGCGTCCCGGTACATTCCCCCAATTCCGATGATCTACCCGATGGGTTATGGATGCAGGTTGATAATTTATTAATCTTTGATCAGGTTAAACGCAAAATTTGGGCGATCGCCTATGCCGATACTCGCCATACCGATTTAGAAACAGCCTATCAACAAGCTTGTGATCGGGTCAAACAATTAGTAGCTAAATTACAATCCCCCCTATCCCCAGAAAATACCCTTTTAGAATGGACTCCCCCCGATCAACAACCTCCATTAACCTACAGTAGCAACGTTTCCCAGGAGCAATTTTGTACCAATGTAGAAAAAGGCAAACAATATATTAAAGCCGGGGATATCTTTCAAGTAGTTTTATCCCAAAGATTAACGGCCGAATATTCCGGCGATCCCTTTTCCCTTTATCGTTCTTTAAGGTTAATTAATCCTTCTCCTTATATGGCTTATTTTAACTTTGGAAACTGGCAATTAATCGGATCTAGTCCAGAAGTTATGGTGAAAGCGGATAAAAACCCCGAGGGAAAATTGATCACCACCGTCCGTCCCATTGCGGGTACTCGGCGCCGCGGTCAAACTTCCCAAGAAGATCAGGCGTTAGGGGAAGATTTATTAAAAGACCCTAAAGAAGTCGCGGAACATATTATGTTAGTCGATTTGGGACGCAATGATTTAGGCCGAGTTTGTCGGATGGGAACAGTTAAAGTTGATGAATTAATGGTAATTGAACGCTATTCCCATGTCATGCACATTGTTAGTAATGTAGTTGGAGAATTAGCAGAAAATAAAACCGCTTGGGATCTTTTAAAAGCCTGTTTTCCCGCCGGGACGGTGAGTGGCGCACCGAAAATTCGGGCGATGGAAATTATCCATGAATTAGAAGGTTGTCGTCGCGGCCCCTATTCGGGGGTTTATGGTTACTATGATTTTGAGGGACAACTCAATACTGCTATTACCATCCGCACCATGATTGTTCAAAACCAGGGTCAAGGAGAGCATCAAGTGAGTGTGCAAGCGGGGGCGGGGGTGGTGGCGGACTCCCAACCGCAAAAAGAATATGAGGAAACCCTGAATAAAGCCCGGGGGTTATTAGAGGCCATTCGTTGCTTGAAGGGATAACTCAAAACTGGCTTTTCGGGTTTGAGCGTGGAGACGTGCCAATAGCCTTAGACATGGCTGCGCCCGGGGGCGTCTCTACCGAAATTTATTTCCGAACACCTGCTAAACTGAGGGAGAAATTTTATGGTTTTGGATTATGTCTTCCACCACAACTCCCTTACCCCCAACTTTAGAACGGATTGTACAGCGTTTTAAACGGGCTTCTTCTAATAAATTACGTTATGAACAGTTAATTACCATTGCCCAAAAACTTCCTACCTTTCCAGAAGATCAGAAGATTCCTGATAATAAAGTTCCGGGTTGTGTGTCACAGGTTTATGTGATTGCTAACTTAGATGAACAGGGAAAAGTTCAGTTTCAGGGAGATTCTGATTCTCAATTAACCAAAGGATTAGTGGCTTTTTTGATTATGGGAATGAATGGAATGACTCCCACGGAAGTTGTTCAACTTGACCCGAGCTTTATTCAGGAAACTGGGTTACAAGCGAGTTTAACTCCTTCTCGCGCTAACGGTTTTTATAATATTTTTCAAACCTTCAAGAAAAAAGCTCAACACTTTGACCCCGCCCTTAATACCGACGTTTAAGGGATTACTAAATGAATCATCTAAACCTACTATGAATCAAGACTATTTGTGGATAGAAGCATTAAAATTTAATGCTCAAGGGCTAATTCCAGCGATCGCTCAAGACGCAGAAGATGGTACTATTTTAATGATGGCTTGGATGAATAAGGAATCAATTCAAAAGACCTTAGAAACCCAAGAAGTTCATTATTGGAGTCGTTCTCGTTCCGAATTATGGCACAAAGGAGCCACATCAGGACATATTCAAAAACTTAAATCTTTATATTATGATTGTGATGCCGATACTCTATTATTAAAGATAGAACAAATTGGCAATATCGCTTGTCATACCGGGGCGAGAAGTTGTTTTTTTCAGGAAGTTAAAATTAATTGATCAGATTGGGGAAAACCATTGATTCAGCGATGGATATGATCCCCCTAAATCCCCCTAAAAAAGGGGGACTTTGAGAGTCCGTTTTATCCATTTTCTATGAGAATTTACTAAATTCTGGTTCCCCCCTTATTAAGGGGGGTTAGGGGGGATCTAAAGTAGGGACTGTCGCCGTTTAAAAAAACACCGATTTCCTGTTCTTTTCGTTAATAGTGTTACTTCAAAATTCTAAAAAAACTATCAAAACAAGAATTTAAACATGGTTATCAAAATCTATCATACTCAAACTCGCCAAAAAGAAGATTTTCAACCCTTAGAAGCAGGGAAGGTAAAAATGTATTGCTGCGGGGTGACGGTTTATGATTATTGCCATTTAGGTCATGCGAGATCCTATATTGCTTGGGATATTGTTAGACGCTATTTAGAATTTTCAGGATATCAGGTCAATTATATTCAAAATTTTACCGATATTGACGATAAGATTCTTAACCGTGCTAAGTTGGAAGGCACGACCATGGATGAGGTTTCTAACAAATATATTCAAGCGTATTTTGAAGATATCCGACGCTTGAATATTCGGGATGCTAATGCTTATCCCCGGGTGACGGAACATCTTCCCCAAATTATTCAATTAATCCAAGAGTTAACCGATCAAGGTATTGCTTATGCCGTGGATGGAGATGTTTATTATAGTGTAAAAGATTTTGCCGATTATGGCAAATTATCCGGTCGTCAACAGGAACAATTACAAGCGGGTGCGAGTGGTCGAATTTCTGCCCCCGATACCGATACAATTAAGAAGAAAGATCCCTCGGATTTTGCCCTTTGGAAAGCAGCAAAACTAGGGGAACCAGCATGGGATTCACCTTGGGGAAAAGGTCGCCCTGGATGGCATATTGAGTGTTCGGCAATGGTGCGATCGCTATTAGGAAATACCATTGATATTCACGGCGGCGGCGGGGATTTAGTTTTCCCTCACCATGAGAATGAAATTGCTCAATCAGAAGGCGCGACCCATCAACCTTTAGCCAATTACTGGATGCACAATGGCATGGTGAGGGTGAGTGGTGAAAAGATGTCTAAATCTTTAGGAAATTTTACCACAATTCGCGGTTTATTGGATAGTCCTTTGGATGCGATGGTGATTCGTTTATTTATTTTACAAGCCCATTATCGCAAACCCTTAGATTTTACCGATGAAGCGATCGCTTCGGCTGAAAATGGATGGAATACGTTAAAAGAGGGGTTGTTATTTGGTAGCGAATACGGCGATAAATTAGGCTTTAAACCCCATGCAAAAGCCTTAATTGATGTTGATGCCATTGGTCGGTTTAAGGAGGCGATGGATGATGATTTTAATACCCCTGAAGGGTTAGTTATTTTGTTTGAATTGGCTAAGGAATTAAGACGCGATCGCAATATCTTAATACACGGAGGCGATATTAATACCCCGACCGAACACCTACAGAAAACCTGGCAAACTTTAATGGAATTAGCCACGGTTTTCGGGTTAGAAGCACAACCAGAGGAAAGTCAGAATTTAGGGTTAAGTGATAGTGAAATTGAAAGATTAGTTCAGCAACGTTTAGAGGCGAAAAAAGCTAAAAATTTTGCCGAAAGCGATCGCATTCGAGATTACTTAAAAGAGTTAGGAATTACCCTAATTGATCAACCAGGAAATCAAACCATTTGGCATCGTTAATTAGGGTTTCTGTTATCTAAGAATTTAAACACCAAGCAATTAAAGGTTCAACTTTGCATTTCAAAAAATTGGAGCACAAGGTTGAACCTTTAGCTTTTAGTTGAGTGCTTTTCTTCACCAAAATCAATTTTGCAATAACTCTAATTTATGTTCTTCATTCAGTTTCAGTCTCAATGCTCAAAGAATTATCAAAATATAAATTTAAGGAGCCATGCAGTTTCACCATCTGCTCTACCGCTAATAAAGCCAATTTCCAGAGGATCACCACTTTCCACTCGTACCGCGATAGATATTCCATTTGCAATCACATCAGATAGAACTAGATTTGCTGCAACCTGAGACAAAGTAGGCTCTGTTAGCTTGTACTTTTGCTTTAACCATTTGTGTAAATCTTCAAAATTAGCTGTAATGTCTGCCATGTTAATTTTGTCTCCAGGTAGAATCTTTGTTTTGTCATCTTCACAGCCATACGGCCTTCTAAATGAAGATAAGATCAGATCATACCAGTTTATCTGCTTATTGATAAAACTTTCAGTATCTGTTTCTTACTCCTATTTATCTTTAAGAAAAATTGGATTATAAGGTTGAATCGTCAGTTTCTGATTTAGTGCTTGATCCAGATGATTCAATTTTTATAGTCTTCTCAATTCTTAATATAAAACCCGTGTCGTTTCTAAATTTTTCCATTCTTTCCATTTGTGAAGATTGGAAATTTGGCTTTCTATTATTAGCTATATATGCTTTTTTAAACTGATAATTATCTATATGTTGATATTAGCTTGGCAATGCTACTTTTTCCTGTTCCTTGATTACCGATAAAAATAGTGATTTTACGAATATCTATAAAATTGTCATTGTCGGTAAAACCTGATTTAATTGGGCCAAAGTTTTTAACTTTTATTTGACTCATAATAATTTTTTTATTCTATTCATTTACTTCCAAATTAAGCTGTACTCTCAATAAATTGGGTAATTCCTAATTCCCCACACCCGAATTAACCCAATTTCTGAGAGTAACAGCCTATTTCCTATTCCCTCCGGGATCACATTTTACTAATAATTCGTTGGACGATTTCGACCCCGGTAACAGCTTGCCAAGCAAACAGTCCCAGGATGATCGTATTCAGGGTAATATGACTATATCTAGCCCAATTAACTCCTTTTTGCATATAGGGAGTTAAGGAGGCAGAAATCGCAATCATTCCGGTCATTCCCAGTCCCGCTAATAAGTGGGGGCCAACAAACAGTTTCCCATTGTTAATATAAGTGACACCCATACCGCCAATACTTCCCAACACCATCAAAGCCAGCAAAACTGAACCGATTTGGTGATGTTTAATATTGAATTTTCCCTTAATTAACTCTTTTTTGGTGTCTCCGTCCGCTTCCCGGGTACGACGAATTTGTACCCCCAAATACATCGCATAAATAGATAATCCTAACAAAATCCACATCAACACCGGATGAAAGAAATTCAGCCAGGGTTTAATCGAGACCAGAATCGGCGAATCCATAATATCCTCTAAGCAAGCCACAAAACTTAATAAAAATTAGCATACACCAGTTGACAGTCGCCCGTCTATGATATCCTGCTGCTATCCTAGTTGAATCCTTCATCAAGTTTGGCAATGAAACCCTTTAAACTTCATGCCCCCTTTCAACCCTTGGGAGACCAGCCCCAGGCGATCGCCCAACTTACCGATAATATTCAAAATGGGCAACCTTTCAGCACCCTATTGGGGGCAACGGGAACCGGAAAAACCTTTACCATCGCCTCGGTAATCGAAAAAATCGGACGTCCGACCCTGGTGTTAGCCCATAACAAAACCCTCGCCGCCCAATTATGTAACGAGTTTCGCTCATTTTTTCCCGAGAATGCTGTCGAATATTTTATTAGTTATTACGACTATTATCAACCGGAAGCCTATCTTCCTGTGACAGATACTTATATTGAAAAAACCTCATCAATTAATGAGGAAATTGATATGCTCCGCCATTCCGCCACTCGCTCTTTATTTGAACGACGAGATGTGATTGTTGTCGCCTCCATTAGCTGTATTTATGGGTTAGGAATGCCCGCCGAATATTTAAAAGCTGCTATTTCTTTACAGGTGGGAAAAGAAGTCGATCAACGGGAATTGTTACGCGAATTAGTTTCTGTACAATATGCCCGCAATGATGTGGAGTTAAGCCGAGGACGGTTTCGGGTCAAAGGCGATGTTTTGGAAATTGGCCCCGCTTATGAAGATCGAATTATTCGGGTGGAATTTTTTGGAGATGAAATTGAAGCAATTCGTTATACAGACCCGGTTACGGGGGAGGTTTTGCAAAGTTTAGACTGTTTAAATATTTATCCCGCCCGACATTTTGTTACCCCAGAAGACCGTTTAGAAATAGCTTGTGATGACATAGAGCAGGAATTAAAACAACAGGTAACAGCACTAGAAAGTCAAAGTAAACTATTAGAAGCGCAACGGTTATCCCAGCGCACCCGTTATGATTTGGAAATGTTGCGGGAGGTGGGATATTGTAATGGGGTGGAAAACTATTCCCGTCAGTTGGCTGGAAGACAACCCGGACAACCTCCAGAATGTTTAATTAATTATTTTCCCAATGATTGGTTATTAGTTGTGGATGAATCTCATGTCAGTGTGCCTCAAATTCGGGGAATGTATAATGGTGATCAAGCACGGAAAAAAGTCTTAATTGATCATGGGTTTCGTTTACCTAGTGCGGCGGATAATCGTCCGTTAAAAGCGGAGGAATTTTGGCAAACGGTGAATCAGTGTATTTTTGTTTCCGCGACGCCGGGAGATTGGGAAATTGAGCAATCTCAAGGTCAAGTGGTGGAACAAATTATCCGTCCGACGGGAGTAATTGATCCAGAAGTTTTTGTCCGTCCCACTTCTGGACAGGTGGATGATTTATATGGGGAAATTCAAGAAAGAGTTGCTAGGGATGAGCGGGTTTTGATTACGACTTTAACTAAACGGATGGCGGAAGATTTAACGGAATATTTGCAAGAAAGGGGAGTTAATGTTAGATATCTGCATTCGGAAATCCAGTCAATTCAACGGATAGAAATTATTCAAGGATTACAAAATCGGGAGTTTGATGTGTTAATTGGGGTGAATTTATTGCGGGAAGGGTTGGATTTACCCCAGGTGTCTTTGGTGGCGATTTTAGATGCGGATAAGGAGGGTTTTTTGCGATCGCATCGATCACTAATTCAAACCATCGGACGGGCGGCGCGGAATGTCCGAGGACAGGCGATTTTATATGGGGATAATTTAACCCAAAGTATGATTAAGGCGATTGAGGAAACCAGCCGACGGCGAGAAATTCAACAGAAATACAATCAAAAACACGGAATTATTCCCCAACAAATTATCAAAAAATATAGTAATTCTATTTTGGAATTTTTGGATGTATCTCGACGGTTGAATGCTCAAACCACAGGAAAACAGATAGAAACCTTGGAGGAATTTCCCCTAGAAAGTATTCCCGATTTGATTATCCAATTAGAAACTCAAATGAAGACGGCGGCGAAACAGTTGGAATTTGAAGAGGCGGCTAAGTTACGCGATCGGATTAAACAGTTACGCGATAAGTTACTCGGACATTAGGGTTTTAAAAAACCACTAAGACACTAGGACAGGAAGAAAGATAAGGGAAAACTCGGTTTTTGATTCTACTGCATAAAATGTGTATTTTGTCAAGATACCTGTTTTGGGCCTACGGTTTTTAGCCTAAAATTGGTGCATCATCTACCCCGAATTGTGTCAGGAAATCAAGACATTTGACGATGGAATCAAGGTTTTAGCCTCTATTTTGGGGTTTAGACACAGTAAACCCTTGGGAGGTGTTTTCCTAACTATACCAGAACCCCTATGATTCCGTCAACTATTTGACAGTAATTTTCAATAAAATATCAAGATTTCCTGACAATCCTTTAAAAAACAAAACATTTTTACGAAAATTATCAGTAAAACTTATCGAAAATCCCGTTGTTGCGCTTAAGCGCAATCTTCCCTAATTCCCCGTCCCCCAAGCTATTCCCCCAGGTAATTGCATTAACGCTGGATTTTTTACTCCCCTTAATTGGGATTAGGATTAGGATTAGGATTAGGATTAGGATTAGGATTGGGATTGGGATTGGGATTAGGATTAGGATTAGGATTAGGATTATTTAATACTTCATTAGCCGAAATTCCTTCCCCTTGAAATCCAAAATACCAAAGGGTAGCGGCGGCTTGTGCGCGAGTCACAGGTTTTTTAGGTTGGAATAAAGTGGTATACCCAAAAACCCGACGAATATTAGAATTATCCGCATTATTATAGTCTTCTAAAATAGCAGGTAAAGCCCCCGGATCAATTTTAGAGGTATCTTTAAAACTCCATCTTTCCTTAACTGCATCAATACTCGCCTTTGGTAAAGACTGTCGAGTATCTAAGGGGACTTTCCAAGCAATTAAATCCTCCCGAGTTAAAGGGGAATCGGGACGAAATTTTGTCACCGTATTATCTCCCGATAAGGGACTTGAAATTAAACCAGCTTCTGCTAATCCTTGAATTTCCGCAAAATTCGGATGGGTTTTCGGAACATCCGTAAAAATCGGTTGACTATTCCCCGCAGCTAACCGAATTTGTTTGGCTGGGTTATCGGCATATAATTTATTATTCACTTCTACCAGCCAACGGGCGTATTGACTGCGAGTAATCGTACCATTAGGGTTGGGTAAAATTCCGGCTTCTTGAGAATTGGGGGCTTTAAAAATACCCAATTTGGCGATATCAGAAACAAAGGAAGTTAACTCTTGAGGCACGGAATTATTTTCCGGTGTTTCGGGATTGGGAGTGATCTTCGGGGTAGGTGTGGGAGAAGGTGATGGTGCGGGAGAAGCGATCGCCGTAACCGGAATAGGTTGATAACGAATTTGAAAATAGGTTTTTCCGTCTGCTTTAGGACTAGATTGTTGAGCAATAGTAAGTTTTACATTATCTTTTTCTGCATTCAAATTTTCGCTATTTTCGTTATCTAAATTATCGATGATTTTCCATTTTTTTGCCAATAATTCTTTTTTATAGAAACTTTGAACCGCATTACTCGGATCGGGGGTTTCCCAGAGGGTAATTACGGCCGTTTTATCCGTTGCGGAAGGCATAACCTCTCGTAAAGTAGCATTAGGATAGGGCGGAATTTCTGTGGGAAAATTAGCCGGAAGTTCAACCGCAGAAATTACAGGTTTAGGGGTTTGAGTGGGTGTGATGATCGGTTCAGGGGAGGGGGAATTTGTTTCTAACTGCGGATCAGCTTTCAGGGAATTTTCTATCGCTTTCCCCGTGGGACTATTGGCACAGGAGGATAGGGTAGTGATTAAAGTAACGGTTAAACCAGTTAATAGGAGAATGTGTTTCATTAATACGGGGAATAGGGATCACGGATTTAAGAGGATTTCACGGATTTCGCGGATTTTAATCTATGTTAAACGGTTAAAACCGTTAATAGGAGAATGTGTTTCATTAATACGGGGAATAGGGATCACGGATTTAAGAGGATTTCACGGATTTCGCGGATTTTAATCTATGTTAAACGGTTAAAACCGTTAATAGAAGAATGTGTTTCATTAATACGGGGAATAGGGATCACGGATTTAAGAGGATTTCACGGATTTCGCGGATTTTAATCTATGTTAAACGGTTAAAACCGTTAATAGGAGAATGTGTTTCATTAATACGGGGAATAGGGATCACGGATTTAAGAGGATTTCACGAATTTCGCGGATTTTAATCTATGTTAAACGGTTAAAACCGTTAATAGGAGAATGTGTTTCATTAATACGGGGAATAGGGATCACGGATTTAAGAGGATTTCACGAATTTCGCGGATTTTAATCTATGTTAAACGGTTAAAACCGTTAATAGAAGAATGTGTTTCATTAATACGGGGAATAGGGATCACGGATTTAAGAGGATTTCACGGATTTCGCGGATTTTAATCTATGTTAATCTGGGTCATCCTATTAAATCCTTGATGGGGAATGGGGGTAATAAAAAGTAATTCGACCTGATAAACATGATTAAGGTTTAATATTCTTGTATTATACCTCTTGGTGTCTTTGTGTCTGGGTGTTTCCTGCAAAAATGATATCGGTTAAAACTTGAACCAATGTTTGCAACTGCATGGGGGTATGAGTTGCCATTAAGGAAATCCGAATCCGACTGGTATTGACGGTGGGGGGACGAATAGCGGCGGCAAAAATTCCCTGTTCTTTGAGTTGATTTCTGAGGGTTAATACCGTGGCTGCATCTTTAATCGGAATACAAAAAATTGGGGAAAGGGTATGGGTAATCGACAAATTAGATGTTTTTTTATGATCTTGAAATAGGGTTTCTAAGGTTTTCACATTTTGCCATAATTGTTCCCGGCGTTGGGGTTCGGTTTGCACAATCTGAATCGCGGCTAAGGCGGCGGCGGTGTCCGCAGGACTCAATCCGGTGGTATAAATCCAACTGGGGGCGCGATTTCTTAAAAAGTCAATTAATTCCGCCGATCCTGCTACATAACCCCCTAAACTTCCCAGGGCTTTACTGAGAGTTCCCATCTGAATTAAAGGTTCTCCCGTACAGTTAAAATGGTCTACACATCCGGCGCCATTTTTACCAAAAACTCCTGTCCCATGGGCTTCATCTACTAATACCATACAGGAAAATTCTTCCCCTAAATCGAGTAAATCAAGTAGGGGACATAAATCCCCATCCATACTAAATACACTATCGGTAATAATCAGTGCTTTCCGGTAGGGAAGACGTTTTTCTTCTAGGATTTTTCTCAAATGTTCTGGGTTATTATGTTGATATTCTAACACGGTTGCGCCACTCATTTTAGCCCCATTTATTAGACTGGAGTGGTTATATTCATCGGATAAAATCAAATCCCGTTGTCCGACTAAAGCCGCAATTGTGCCAATATTGGCTAAATAACCAGAACTAAAAACTAAGGCGTCTTCGGTTTGTTTAAAAGCGGCGATCGCTAATTCCAAATCTCGATGGAGTTGGCGATGTCCGGTTAACAATCGAGAACCCGTTACCCCCGTACCAAATTCTTGAGTTGCGGCGATCGCGGCATCAATTAACCGTTGATCTCCGGTCAGTCCTAAATAATCATTACTGGCAAAATTAATTAAGGATTGACCCCCTATGATCAAAGTCGATCCCGGTTGACTTTCGACAGTTTGAACCGAACGATACCAGTCCGCTTTATGAATCGTATGGAGTGCTTTTTCAATCCAAGCATAAGCATCATTGATCATGTTGAATATCATCGGGATAGGGTTGACTAATTTCGGCACTTTTGCCCCTAACTGGGGGTAATTTATCCACCAAACCCAGATCAAAAGCAATGTCGGGTAACTCGCCAGCAATATAATGTCCGGGCTCAAAAATACGACTGGCGGTAAAACACATTTGTCTGAGTTCAACTAATTCAGTCGGTTCAAACATTCCCCTAAATAGTTTGCGTTCCAGACCCATGATTAAATTCTCCTGAATTTTAGCAAAATTAGATTCAGCCTTTTCAATCATAACCGCAAAATCAATTAATACTCAAGATCCCGGGAATGTTCCAGAGGTTGATCAATATTCTTACCACAATGGGGACAAACTTTAGGGGAAATGCTTTGATTTGCTATTTTATTCATGGCGATAACTTCCGTAAAACCCGAGGCAATAATCCCCGCAGGTAAGGCAATAAGTCCAATTCCTAATAATGCTAAAATACCCCCCAATAATCTTCCCAGGGGAGTAATGGGATAAACATCTCCATAACCCACCGTTGTTAGGGTAATCACCGCCCACCACATCGCCGCCGGGATATGGGGAAATTTATCCGGTTGTGCTTCATGTTCGGCAAAATAAATTAAATTGCCTGAAAATATCAATAAAAAAATTACCATATCTAAGGTTAAGATTAATTCCTTTTTTCGCAGGTTAATAACTTCAGTTAAAATTTGAGTTAATTGGGAATAACGACCTAATTTTAAAATTTGTAAAAAGCGAGTTAGCTGCAAGATATTCCTGTCTTGAAAATTGCTAGGATTAAAAGGAAAATAAAAGGGCAAAAAAGCAATTAAATCAATAATTGCTAGGGGAGTTGACATATATTTCAGCCTTCCCCAAAAGGGATGACGATATTTTTTAAGGATCGTACATGACCAGACCCTTAATATATATTCCAAGGTAAAAACCCCCACTGAAAACTGATTAAATGCAATTAAACTCGTTTTATAAATTTTAAACGTTTCATCCATCGATTCAATAGAAACTGCCAGGGTATTTAAGGTAATTAAAAAGATTAAAAAATATTTAAAAAATCGGCCTAACAGGTGTTGGTGTTTCTTCGTCTCTAAAAGCAGAAACACACGATGCTTGATTTTTTTAACCATGTTATCCCATTCATGCCAAGATAGAGTATTAAGTTCAGTTAATATCATCTTATGGGTAAACAGCGAGTTCTCTCTGGAGTACAACCGACCGGAAACCTACATTTGGGTAACTACCTGGGTGCAATTCGCAACTGGGTAGACCATCAAGCGCAATACGATAACTTCTTCTGTGTTGTCGATTTACACGCCATTACCGTCCCCCATAATCCCGCCACCCTAACAACCGATACCTACACCATTGCCGCCCTTTATTTAGCCTGTGGCATCGATTTAGACCATTCTACAATTTTTGTTCAGTCCCATATTTCTGCCCATAGTGAACTCACCTGGCTACTGAATTGTATTACCCCGATGAATTGGTTAGAAGACATGATTCAGTTTAAGGAAAAAGCGATTAAACAGGGGGAAAATGTCAGTGTGGGATTGCTCGATTATCCGGTATTAATGGCGGCGGATATTTTGCTTTATGATGCGGATAAAGTTCCCGTGGGAGAAGATCAAAAACAACATCTGGAATTAACCCGGGATTTGGCCGTAAGATTTAATCATTTATTTGGCAAAGGTAAAACCCTGTTAAAATTACCCGACCCATTAATTCGTACCGAAGGTGCTCGGGTAATGAGTCTTACCGATGGCACTCGCAAAATGTCAAAATCCGATCCCTCCGAATTAAGCCGGATTAATTTATTAGATGATCCTGATACAATTACTAAAAAAATTAAACGCTGTAAAACCGATGCAGTTCGCGGTTTAACCTTTGATGATCCAGACCGTCCAGAATGTCATAATCTATTAATGTTGTATGGAATTTTAGCGGGGAAAACTAAAGCAGAAGTTGCAGCAGAAGCTCAGGATATGGGATGGGGTCAATTTAAGCCTTTATTCACAGAAACCCTAATTGAAAATCTGAAACCCATCCAAGCAAAATATAAGGCGGTGATGGATGATAGGGGCTATTTGGAATCGGTATTAAAAACCGGTCGAGAAAAAGCCGAAGCGGTGGCTAATCAAACCCTAACTCGCGTTAAGGAAGCCATGGGATATTCCCGACCTTTATAAGTTCAATTCCGATGAATTAAAATTGATCATCCCTATTTGATGATTTGATTCAGGAACTTTCAACCGGGCTACAAATTCTCAACATTAACCTTTGAAAAACCACCTTAAACCTTAAGAATGAATCGTTTTCGCACTGCTTGTCAAACTTTAGACGAATTTATTGTAACGGCGGAAGTCGCCCCCCCCAAAGGCGCAGACCCTAGCCACATGATTGAAATGGTCAGACTCCTCAAAGGTCGAGTTCATGCGGTTAATATTACCGATGGGAGTCGGGCTGTTTTAGGCATGAGTTCCCTAGCCGCTTCAATTATTTTGTTGCATCATGGGGTAGAACCGATTTATCAAGTGGCTTGTCGCGATCGCAATCGGATTGGTTTACAAGCGGATTTATTAGGAGCCCAAGCTCTAGGAATTAGAAATGTTTTAGCCCTAACTGGTGATCCGGTCAAAGCCGGAGATCATCCCGATGCTAAGGCGGTTTTTGATTTAGAATCTGTGCGATTATTACAAGCAATTGATAAACTGAATCAAGGCAAAGATTGGAACAATAAAGCCTTACCCGATGGCGCCACGGATTTATTTCCGGGGGCGGCGGTTGACCCCCAATCTTCCAGTTGGTCAGGGTTAAAAAGTCGATTTGAACGGAAAATAGAAGCGGGGGCGCAATTTTTTCAAAGTCAATTAATTACGGATTTTGATCGGTTAGATCAATTTATGACGGAAATTGCTGATAGTAGTAAAAAGCCCATTTTAGCCGGAGTCTTTCTATTAAAATCCGCTAAAAATGCTCGATTTATTAATAAATATGTTCCCGGCGTTTGCATTCCTGATACAATTATTGATCGTTTAGAACAGGCTAAACACCCCCTAGAAGAAGGTATTTTAATTGCATCGGAACAGGTTAAAACCGCCCGGGAACTCTGTCATGGAGTCCATATTATGGCGGTGAAACGGGAGGATTTAATTCCTAAAATCTTGGATTTAGCGGGAATAAAACCTTTGTTTTAATATCTAAGGTGAGAGCGAACACATCTAACAACTTGATTGTTTTGGGTTTTATAAACATCGAGTCAGCTTTGTTTTGTTAAAATAGCAATTATCCCCATTACTAAGGAAAAAAACGAGGAGGTGTCTTGGGAGGAGTTAAAGCAACAAATTGAGGCTGAAGCTCATGGCAAATGAGGGTTATACTGTCCGCTTTAAGAAGTCGGCGGCTAAGGAGTTGCGAGGGCTAGATATCGATCTTCAATTACGCATTAGTGAAGCTATTGATTGTTTGAGCTTGGAAACCTCGACCAGAATGATACTCTGGTAAATATTCTGGATTGGGATGAGCAATCATTTCAGCTAAAGCCCTTTCAAAGCCGAGGTTGTAACATTTCCTCCTTGCTGTGTCTAAGAAAAAACTGGAACCTTTTCAACTATTATGTTATTAAATTCTAAGGATAAATTATCCCCTTGACGATGGGCTTCCCAAGTTCCCGACGATAACCGACCGATTTGCCATTGTCCCTGAATATAATTTTCATCCTCAGAGACCGTCCCCGTATAACTGACCGTATCGGGAGAAGTCGTTAGATATTGTTTGGTAAAACTCACCCCCCGACCCATCACCGCCCCACTAATTTGAGCCTCTCCCAAATAACCCTCATCTAAAATATTCCCGGCTAAGGAATTTCCGCTTTGAATAAATGTGACTTCAAAACGAGTCGGAAGCCCCTCTTGCCAATAAGTTCCTAGCCAGTTTCCACTAATATCAGCCATAGTTTATATTAAAAATTAGTTAAAAGGACAGTTTATTAATTTGAGCAAGTTTCTTCTGTGGATAAATTAACAAAATTTGAAACTTGACAGGAGGTTGACAAATGAGCAATTAAGGTTTTTGTCCAAGGAGATAAAAAATTATCCCCCGAAATCTTCAGAAATTGTAGGCGAAGATTGGGCATCACTGAACTAGCTGCCTGATCAAATTTTATACTAGAACCCGTTTGGCTGGTGCGATAAACCCAATGCTGGTTTTCGTGACCGATAATCACCCGCCAACCCGCCACCAAACTTTGGGTACAAAACATCCCCGGTTGCACTAACCCCAAACAACCATCGGGCCAGATTTGTTCTTCTACCGCCTCCAGGGTCAGTTGAGAGGGCGATAAACCCGACCGTTGCAGAATATCCTTAAACACCGATTCTAAGACCGAGGAGGGAAGATTTAACGAATGACCTTGGGATTCTAAACGAATCATTCTCCCCTGAGCATCCGTGCGATAGACCCAGGTTTGGCGACCATCGGAGACCACCACCCGCCACCCTGAAACTAACATTTGGCCACAGACTTCATCGGTTGTCGCCAGTCCTAAACAGGTATCTGGCCAAGTTTGTTGACGCGCTTCTACAATTTTGAGATCTTTGACAATAACTCCCGATTCCCGGGCGACGGTTTCCCGAATTTTTTTGTCTACGGTCGGAGGTAAAACCTGAGCCGAAGTCCCGGAATTAACCATCCATTCGGGATTTAAAGGATTTTTTGCATAGATTACCGGAATGGTTTTGGGTAATTGTCCCTGATGTTTAAATAAGGGATTAGGTAAAACCCGATAGGTGGGGGTGATGGGAGAAACCGCAATCGGATTTTCAGGAATTTGCCATAACCGTTGGTTTTCTACCGCTCTGGGAGAAACGGGTTTTTGGGTAACGGTCAGGGAATCGGAGATGACTGCTTGACTGTGAAACTATGGCCGATTTTAATAAATTTGAGTCAGATTTTAAAGCTAAAACCCCAGTTAACATCAATGCCAATACCAACGGGCGGGGCTGCTTCTTGTTCACAGGGGAGGTCGCTTGGGGGCGATGGTGGGGGTGACTGGATTTCATTGGGAAGCATCCACAAATACAGAATTATTAATGGCAAAAATGACCCAGATTGCTGAACATTAGTTTCGGAAAATCACCGTTCAATACAGTCCTGACCGAAACTTATTGATCTCAATCGGACTCAAACAATGCAAAGAGAGCTTCAACGCCTTTAGTCGGTTTTCCGGTGTGGTCATCTGACTTTGCAAATTGAGTTCAATTCCTATACAAAAATTCCTGGGATATTTCAGACCACAACTGTAGATTAGTCGGAAATTCCACCGGGTCATTGCCTGCGCCCCATCCTAACATACCCATTCCCTGATTACCCAGTCTGGGAGTTCAACTATCACCAGACCTGATAGGTTAAGAATAGGATCAAAAATTTAGGAGTCAATCCAGATGGACATTTTGTTAGAAGGGGGATCGGTATTACGCGATCGCGATTATACTTTGATTATTGATAGTAGTCAGAGTATGGCGACGATTGAAAAATCTAAGGGCAAAAGTCGCTGGGATTTAATTCAAGAATCAATTTTAGCCATCGCTAGTTACTGCGAACAATTTGATCTTGACGGCATCACCCTATATTTGTTTTCTGATCAATTTCAACGGTATGAAAATGTTACCTCTGACCGAATTATTTATCTTTTTCAACACCATCAACCCTCGGGAAAAAATTGTTTATCTCCCGTACTAAAGGATGCCACCGATCACTATTTTGGCAGACGGGCAACGGAACAAGCTAAAGTCAATGGTGAAACTATTATCATTGTAACGTCGGGAGAAATTGAAAATCCCACCACTCTTAGACAAATTATTATTGATGCAGCCAATCAACTGAACCGAGATGAAGAATTAGCCATTGAACTAATTCAAGTGGGTTCTAATGCTGATGTCACCACCTTTTTTCAGGGTTTAGATCATAATTTACAAAGTCAGGGGGCTAAATTTGATATTTGTAATACTATTACCCTATCGGATTTAGATTCTATGAGTTTAACCGATGTATTGCTCAAAGCCATTGTTGATTAAACTTTCGTTATCCAGATGTCTCTGCTGTATTATCCTGATGATTTTATGATTTTTAAAGGTTAGTAATAATAATGGAATCTTCCTCAGAAAAATTAGTATCTCAATCAATTAAAACCTTGGATTCTATTTTAATTGATGAAAAATTGCCCCCATCTGAACGGGCGACTATTGCCTTAAAAATCCTAGAAATGGCTCGGACTTTTACCCCCGAGACTCCGACGGTTTCAGAAACCCCACCCATCCCATTACCCAAACTTAATTTTATTGACCCCAAAATATTTTTACATCTAGCCGCCTATCGAGATTCTGAATTAATTCCTACCCTAAAAGATGCCTTGAAAAAAGCCCATCGTCCCGAAAAAATCACCTTTGGTATTGTTTGGCAATTTATCCCCGGAGAGGATGAAAATATTACCGAGAAAATGCAGGAATTTCCCTGTAAAATGATCGAAATAGATGCCCGACAATCCCTCGGTGTTTGCTGGGCTAGATCCCTGGGTCAACGTTTACTCCATGATGAAGATTTTATCTTACAATTAGATAGTCACCATCGGTTTGTGGAAGGTTGGGATAGTTTATTGCTGAAACAACTCGCCCAATGTCCCAGCCCCAAACCCATCCTTTCCGCCTATACTCCCCCCTATGTTCCCCCCGATGAAATTCCCCCAGGATATCCCAGTACCCGTTTAACCGCCCATCATTTTGATGACCATGGGATTTTGAGTTTTGTCGCCGGAGAAAGTATCGCTTCCTATTCTGAAACCCCAGTTAGGAATGTTTTTGGCCGGAGGATTTATTTTCGCCCCCCGACAATTTTATTTAGAAGTTCCCTACGATCCGTTTCTCTATTTTAGAGGGGAAGAAATTACCCTTTCCACCCGAGCTTGGACGAAGGGATGGGATATTTTTTATCCCCATCAAATTACCATTTATCACTACTATACTCGCACCAATGCGAAAAAACATTGGGATGTTGATTCTGAATGGTTCAAATTAGAACAAAAATCCCGAGAAAGGGTTAAAAAGATATTAAGAATTAATCCTTTACAAGCAGAAAGTTTAGAAATTTACGATATTGGAAATCTCAGAACTATCGAAGACTATCAAAGCTTTTGTGGGGTAAATTTCCAAACCCAGGAAATATCGGAAACGGCTTCTAAAGGAATCCCCACAAAATCTTTGTTGTTTCAGAAACTAGAATAATTGTTGCTATTTCTATAGTACAGCAGTTGCCACATCTATTAGGACATTCTTGAAAGCTAAAAGCTGCTCATAGTAAGTATTTACCCATTACCCAAAACCCAAAACCCATTACCCAAAACCCATTACCCAAAACCCATTACCCATTACCCATTACCCATTACCCATTACCCATTACCCATTACCCATTGTCAGTGGGGGTAGTTGACTCCCCCCAAACCCATACGGAGAATACGATTAATAATAGTGGCATTTTGTTGCAGATAGGGAGGATCGATCATCTCACGATGAACACCGGAGGCATAATAATTGATTCGTTGCCCTTTTGTCGCTTGTATCCAATCATCTTCAACATCATAGTTGCCCTCAGCACGGATCAGATGGATAGTCCCATTAATTTGCACATTTTTTAGGTCGGAATTCCAGAGAAAATTAAAGTATTCCCAAACTTGGTTATAAGTGCGATCGCGTAATTTTTGGTTTTCTAAAAAGTAACGTCTTAATTCCTGACGTTTGGGATTTAATAAGAAACCATCAACCCCGGCTTTTATTTCTGACATATCAGCTTTTTTTGCCTCACTACCTCCCCGGTAGGTATCTAGTAAAATAATATCGGAAACTGCCCGACCACGGCTTTCTAACTTTTTGGCAATTAATATTGCTAAAAAACCTCCGGCGGAATGTCCCATTAATTTCAGGTCTTGCTCAGGAGATAAATGATCGATTAATTCTGCATATTGTTCTAACATTAATTCATCGGCGATATATCTGAAAGTATAGATGGCATAATCCGTTAAATAATCAGCTAAATTTGTATAAGCTGCGGCAAAACCCAGGGCAGGAGGAAATAAAAATACAGCTTTTTCTTGCTGTTTATTAAACACAACATAGGGACGTTCTTTGGGTTGAATATTCATTTCTTTGGCATAGATAATATATTCACTTAATTCCGCCACCGTCGGTTTTTCATAAATGATTGATAAGGGAATTTCTATCTCTGTTTCTTGATAAATTAGTGCCATGAGATTCATCGCTTGTAAGGAATGACCACCCAAATCAAAGAAGTTATCATTTACCCCTATCTTAGATATCTGTAGAAGTTGTTGCCAAATATTGACTAATATAGATTCGGTTTGATTACCTGGGGCTAAATACGGGGATTCAACTATTGATGTCTGATCGGGTTTTGGTAAGTTTTTAATATCTATTTTACCATTGGGATTTAAGGGAAATTCCGATAGAATTACAAAGGCGGAAGGGATCATGTAAACGGGCAATTTAGCTTGTAAAAAACTACGCAGTTCCCCAGGAGTTACTGATAGATTTTTTCTCACTATATAAGCGACTAAACGTTGGTTTTCAGCCGGATCTTTTTGCAGAATAATAACTGTTTGTTCGACTTGGGGATGGGTGGCTAAAAGGGATTCAATTTCTCCTAATTCAATCCGCAAACCTCTGAGCTTGACTTGGTTATCAATCCGACCCAGAAATTCAATATTTCCATCGGGTAGATAACGAGCTAAATCTCCAGTTTTATACAATTTCCCATCACCAAAAGGGTTGGAAATAAAATTTTTGGCAGTTAATTCAGGTTGGTTGAGATAACCTCTAGCTAAAGGCACACCCCCAATATGTAGTTCTCCAGCAACGCCAATGGGAACGGGTTGTAAATATTGATCGAGGATGTAAATTTGGGTATTGGCAATGGGGCGACCAATGGGAATTATTTGATAATTAGACCCAGGTGTACACTGAAAGTAAGTGGCATCAACGGCTGTTTCTGTTGGCCCGTAAAGATTATGTAATTCACAGTTTAATCTTTCAAAAAATAGTTGATTTAGTTCATAAGATAGGGCTTCTCCACCACAAAATATTCGCTTTAAACAACGACAACTTTCTAAGTTTGGTTGTTGTAAAAAAACTCGCAACATTGAGGGGACAAAACCGATTTGGGTGACTTGTTGGCGGGCAATCAAATTAATTAAGTAAGCTATATCTTTATGACCTTCAGGTTTAGCCACTACTAAGGTAGTACCAGATATTAAAGACCAGAATATTTCCCAGACTGAAGGATCAAAACTAAAAGGAGTTAATTGTAGGATGCGATCTTCTAGTGTGAGTGGGTAAGCATCAATCATTCGCCATAAATTATTACAAATACTCCGATGAAGATTCATCACGCCCTTGGGTTTTCCGGTCGAACCAGAAGTATAAATAACATAGGCTAAATTTTCCGAAGTTACTGCATTGATCGGATTTTCTTGGCTATAGTTTGCTATGATCTGCCAATCCCTATCTAAACATAGCAACTCGGCTTGATTTGGTGGTAAAAATTCTACTAAAGACTGCTGGGTTAATAAGATAGAACAGCCGGAATCAGATATCATATAAGCCAGACGTTCTGCTGGATAATTAGGATCTAAAGGTACATAAGCTCCCCCAGCTTTTAAAATTCCCAATATGCTGATGATCATTTCCAGAGAACGTTCAATAAAAATTCCCACCAATACTTCTGATTTTACCCCTTTTTCTTGTAAATAATAGGCTAATTGGTTCGCTCGCTTATTTAACTGTTGGTAGGTCAATTTTTGGTCTTCAAAGATTACTGCTATTGCCTCGGGGTTAATTTTTACTTGTTCTTCAAATAGTTGATGCAAACATTTATCTTGAGGATATTCAGCCTGAGTATTGTTCCAATCTATTAGTAATTGATTACGTTCTTCAGGAGTTAGTAAATTAATTTGTGATAATTGAATATTAGGATTTTCAATTACTGTTTGAATAATTTGTAAAAAGTGACCGCCCATTCTAGCAATTGTTTCAGGTCGAAATAAATCGGGTTCGTATTCTATGGCTAATCTGAGATTATTGCCATCTTCAAAGAAACTCCAAGTCAAATCAAATTGAGCAGTTCGTGGTTTTAGGGGATATTCTTGATGTTGAATGCCAGGAATTTCCATCACTGTTTTGGTTTCTTTACTTAACAGTGAAAACATGACATCAAACAACGGATTTCTTAATAAATCCCTTTCTAAATTGAGGGCGGATACTAATTTATCAAAAGGATAATCACTATATTCATAGGCATCGAGACAGGTATTAGTCACTTCCGTCAATACTTGTTTAAAAGTTCCCGATTCTGGGATTAAAGTTCTTAAAGCTAAGGTATTAACATAAAATCCTATTTGGTTTTCCAAATCTGGATGATTTCGTCCAGAAATAGGGATACCTATAACTAAATCAGGCTGTCCTGTGTAGCGGTAGAGTAATATTTTAAATAAGGTTAGCAAGGTAATAAATAGAGTTGTCTGATTTTTGGCGGCAAAACTGCGTAATTGTTCACTCAAACTCTGACTAAAATGATAGGTATATGAAGCTGCTTGAGAAGATTTTAATTGAGGTCTAGGGAAGTCGGTGGGTAAGTTCAGGATGGGGGGATGTTCGGCAAAAAGATCACACCAATAATTATGTTGTTCTCTAACTTCTTCACTTTCTAACCACTGATTTTGCCATGCGGTGTAATCTTTATACTGCAATTCTAGCGGAGGTAATATAGCATTTTTTTGTTGAATATAGGCAAAGTATAAGGTCACGAACTCTTTAAATATAATATCAAGTGATGTAGCATCACCAATAATATGATGTACCGTTAAACCAAACAGAAATTCTTCCGATTTAATCTGGACTAATAAGACTCGCATTAGAGGTAATTTATCCAAATCAAATCGTGCATTAGCTGATTCCTGAATTAATTTATCAGCTAGGATTTCAGCATCTTCTTGTCCTCTTAAATCTCTAAAAATTACTAACTGTTCTGGAGCAATATTTTCATGGACAATTTGCTGAATGTTTCCAGCTACACTGGCAAAAGTAGTCCGCAAAATTTCGTGACGATTAACAATTTCTTGGAAAGATTCTGTGAATATTGCAACATTTAAGTTGCCCTGTATTCTCATCGCTAGTCTAATATTATAAGCACTGGAATATTCATTAATCTGGTGCAAAATCCACAGCCGTCGTTGGCCGTGGGATACGTCATAATATTGTTGCTTTGTTAGGGAGTTAATCGGGTTAGATTGTTGTAAGTTGCTCATTTTGTTAGTTGTGACTTAATTGTTGAAATTTGCTTTTGATTAAAAAAATCAGTTAATGGTGTCTGATAAATTGCTCATTTTGTTTGTCGTGACTGAATTAAAATCGCCTGTTTCTTTTAATATATTATGAGTGAAAATTTCGCGTAATCGCAGTGAAACCCCAAACTGATTACGGATTTGGGATAATAATCGCATGGCTTTCAAACTATTGCCTCCGAGTTCAAAAAATGACTGATTATTGTCAATCACTTCTATCTCTAATAATTCACCCCAAACCGAGGCTAATAAAGCCTCTTGTTGATTAAAACCAGTGGGTTGACCCATGGATTGGGTAATATTTTCCTCGGGTTTTGGTAAGGCTAGACGATGAATTTTGCCATTAGGTAACAACGGAAAAGATTCTAATTGAATTAAAAAAGTTGGCTGCATATAGGTCGGTAACACTTGTTTTAATCTTTGGCTAATTTGTTCACGATTTACAATATTATCGCCTTGATAATATGCAATTACCGTTACTAATTCTTCCTTTTTATCCGCAATTACCAGTGCTTTTTGGACACCATCAATGGCGGCAATGGCATCTTCAATTTCTCCTAACTCAATTCTTACCCCATTTAATTTTATTTGGTTATCACTACGTCGTCCTATTACCTCTAAAGTTAGGTCGGGTAGTAACCTTCCCAAGTCTCCAGTACGATAAACTAAATCATTCCCCTGATTCAAGGGATTGGGAATAAAAACTGATTTTGTTAGGATTTCATCTTGATAATAACCTTTAGTTAAATAAGGGGATTTGACAAAAATTTCTCCAACTTCTCCTATAGCACAGGGACGATTTCCGTCAATAACTGCAAATGCAGCATCGGGCAATGTTTTGCCTCCGGGTACTCGCCCATAGGAAATATTATTGGGTTTTGGGATTCGATGAAAATGTTTAACAAAAGTTGTTTCACTGGCGCCATAAATATTGACAAATTCTGTCTGATTACCAAAAACTTCATGCCATTCACACAATTCTTTGGCAAATAATGGTTCTCCTCCTAATACTAACACCTGTAAATTTTTAAGTAATTGATTGGCATTAGGTAGCTTACGACCAATATTTAAAAATAGACGCATTACCGATGGTACGGTGTGCAGTAAGTTAATCTGCCATTCCCCTAAACGTAGTAGCAAACGCTCCAAATCTTCCCGGTCTATACTATCAGGAATATAAAGGGTTCCTCCTGAACATAAAGTTACTAGAGTTTCCCTCAAATAAGGATCAAAGTTAATTTGAGCAATCTGTAAACAACGCCAGTTATGATTAATGCCAAATTCAATTTTTTCCCAATTGATGAAGTGACGTAAGCTGCCATGACTTCCTAAGATGGCTTTAGGTTCACCCGTCGAACCAGAAGTAAATATGATATAGTTGGAATCGTCAGCATCGGTCATTAATAAAGCTTTTCTATGGTTATTTTCTACTATAAAAACTTCTTGATAATTCGTTCCATCCCATTGATAATACTGCGGGATTTCTTGATGATTAACCACCAATAAATTAGGAGGTTTTGCTAACACTAATAATCGAGGTTTAATCACCTCTAAATTTTCTGCTGCTATCAGGATTATGGCGGGGGAGGTTTTAAGAATCATGCGTTGCCAGCGTTCTTCTGGTTCATCTAAACGCAGGGGTAAATAAATTCCTCCAGCTTTAAATACCGCCAGCATTGCTATTACCTGACGGTAATCTCCTTCGAGGATGACACCACAAATACTATCCTTTTGTATACCTAAATCTTTTAAAATATAAGCCCAGGAATCAGTCAGTTTATCTAATTCCTGATAGCTAAATTTTCCCCCAGGATAAACAATTGATATTTGTTCAGGTGTGGCTTTTACTTGTTCGGTAAAATCATGGATAACGGTACGGGTTTCTAAGCTGGGAATCGGATGAATAAATTTTTCGACAAAATTGCTTTCCGTCGCTGACAAAATAGAAATTTCACCGACGGGTTGCTGGGGATTTATTAACATCTCAGTCAGCAATTTATCGAAATGAACCAGACATTTTTTCATTCTATCAGTTTGGAATAGGTCTGTATTATAAATCAAATCTAACCTGATATTTTCATTGTCTTCAATAAAAACAAAAGATAGATCAAATTTGCTGGTGGGTGTGAGGGAATCCAGAGATTTTATTTGTAATTTTTCTAGGGCTACAGATTGACCAAAATTTTGCAGTAAGACCAATACATCAAATAATGGTGTCCGGTTAATTTCCCGGGAAATTGCTAATTCCTCTACTAAAATATCAAAGGGATAATCGCTATGTTCAAATGCTTGGGTGACGGTTTCACGGACTTGGGCAAGACAATGTTTATATCCTTGTTTTGGTTCAATTTGGTCACGAATAACTAAGGTATTCAGAAATAAACCGATTAAAGATTGCAGTTGAGGATGATTGCGAGTGGCAATTTCTGTACCAATGGTAATGTCATTTTGACCACTGTAGCGATAAAGTAATATTTTTACAGCCGCTACCAGTGCCATAAACAAAGTGCTTTCTGTTTGTTGACAAATATTTCTTAATTTGGAGATAATTTCTGGTCTAAATATCCAGCTTAAATGTGAACCATTGAAAGTCTTGACTGCCGGTCGTTGGAAATCCGTTGGTAAATGAAACCCGGGGAATTTGCCCATTGTCCAGTTTTTGCCGCCAGTAATCTAGGTTTTTTTCATAATCTTGACTGCGTAAAATATTGGCTTGCCATGCTGCATATTCTTTGTATTGTATCGGCAATTTATCTAGGTTTGGTTGTAAACCTTTAACAAAGTAATTGTAATATTTTAAACATTCTTTAGCTAATAAATTCATTGACCAACCATCACAAATAATATGATGAATTTCTAGCAATAAAATATATTTTTGGTCTGACAATTTATAAATATTAGACCGCAATAATGGGCCGTTTTCTAAATCGAAGGGCTTTCTCTGTTGTTGAATATTTTCTAAGATGTGAATTTCAGCATTGGGTTCGTTAGTCCCATCTTGAATTTCAACTTTAAAAGGAGAATTTGCTATAATTTTTTGCCGAGGTTCACCATCAACTAATACAAAGGATGTCCGTAAAGATTCATGGCGAGAAATTAAAAACTGCATGGCTTTTTCAAAGGCATTTAGATCAAAATTCCCTTCTATTTTTAGGGTAGAAATAATATGATAAGCGACATTATTTAGATCCATTTGTTGCAGGACAAAAAAGCGTCTCTGTGCATGGGATGTTATGTAGGTTTCTTGTTCAGATAAAGCCGGAATTGTGGTGATAGTAATAGGAGAATAAGCGGTTAATAACTCTGCCTGTTCTGCGATTGTTGGATGGGAAAATACTTGCTGGATTTTTAGAGGGAGTTCTAGTTTTTCCTGGGTTTTACTAACTAGAGAAATGGCTTTCAGGCTATGACCTCCTAAATCAAAAAAGTTGTCATTGACTCCAATTTTTGATATCTGTAGAACTTCTTGCCAAATATCTGCCAAGATGGTTTCGGTTTGATTGCGGGGGGCTAAATACGGTGATTCAACTATTGATGTTTCATCGGGTTTCGGTAATTTTTTAATCTCTATCTTGCCATTAATATTTAACGGAAAATCCGACATAATGACAAAGGCTGAAGGGATCATGTAACCTGGTAATTTCTGTTGTAAGAAATGGCGAAGATCACCGGGGCTTAATGACTGATTTTTCCCCACTATATAAGCAACTAACCTTTGGTTTTCCTCCCTGTCTTCCCGCAGGATAATAACGGTTTGTTCGACTTGGGGATGGGTCTCTAAAAGCGATTCAATTTCTCCTAATTCAATCCGTAAACCTCGCAGTTTGACTTGATTATCAATCCGACCGAGATATTCAATATTCCCATCGGGTAGATACCGAGCTAAATCTCCAGTTTTATAGAGTTTACCTTGACCAAAAGGGTTAGAAATGAATTTTTGGGCGGTTAATTCGGGTTGGTTAAGATAACCTCTAGCTAAAGAAATACCCCCAATATGTAGTTCTCCAGTAACGCCAACGGGAAACGGGTTTTAGATCGGAATTGAGAATATAAATTTGGGTATTGGCAATGGGGCGACCAATGGGAATTATTTGATAATTAGACTCAGGTGTACACTGAAAGTAAGTGGCATAAACCGCCGTTTCCGTTGGCCCGTAAAGATTATATAATTCACAGTTTAGTCGCTCAAAGAAGCGTTGTTTTAGTTCAAAAGATAGGGCTTCTCCACCACAAAATATTCGCTTTAAACAACTACAACTTTCTAAGTTTGGTTGTTGCAGAAAAACTCGCAACATTGAGGGAACAAAAATTGCGTGGGTAACTTGTTCCTGGGCAATTAAATTAATTAAATAAGCGATATCTTTCTGACCTTCAGGTTTAGCTATTACCAGAGTAGTCCCTGATGTTAAAGAACAGAATATTTCCCATACTGAAATATCAAAACTCAGAAGACCCATTTGCAGGATGCGATCGCCTGCTATTCTTGGGTAAACGTCCATTGTCTGCAATAAATTATTGCTAATACCCTGATGGGTATTCATCACTCCCTTGGGTTTTCCGGTGGAACCAGAAGTATAAATAATATAAGCTAAATTTGCTGGTGTTACGCGGTTAATCGGATTTTCTCTACTATAGTTTTCTAGCTGCTGCCCATCCCTATCTAAACATAGTAACTCAGCTTGATTTTCGGGTAAAGATTCGACTAAAGATTGTTGAGTTATTAATATTGAAACCGCCGAATCCTCGAGCATATAAGCCAAACGTTCTGCTGGATAATTAGGATCTAAAGGCACATAGGCTCCCCCAGCTTTTAGAATCCCTAATATGCCGATGATCATTTCCAGAGAACGTTCAATAAAAATCCCGACCAATGCTTCTGGTTTTACCCCTTTTTCTTGTAAACAGTGAGCCAACTGATTAGCTCGATTATTTAATTCTTGGTAGGTTAATTTTTGGTCTGCAAAGATGACGGCTATTGCCTCGGGATTCCGCTCAACTTGTTCTTCAAATAACCGATGTAAACATTGTTCTTTGTGATAGTTGATCTGGGTATTATTCCACTCTATTAATAACTGATTTTGTTCCTCTGCCGTTAATAATGGTAGTTGACTTACCTGCTGTTGAGGATTAGCAATCATGGCTTCTAACAGGGTCTGTAAATGACCTGCCATCCTGATCACTGTGTCTTTCGTAAAACGACTTATATCATAACTAAATTTGATCAGTAACTCCGGTTTGGGAATTGCCACCACGGTCAAAGGATAGTTGGTTTCTTCAAAATTCTCTACCTCGCTGACGGATAATAATTGATTTTGCTCCTGTGACAGATTATTGATTGGATAGTTTCTCAAATACAATCAAACTTTCAAATAAGGAAATCCCTGGCGGCACATCACTCATTCTCTGCACATCCGCCAGGGGACTATAGGCATAATCTTGGAGTTGGGCTTGGTTTTGCTGTAATTGCTTTAACCAAGGTAAAATCCATACATCATCGGGGATTGATACCCGTAGCGGTAATGTATTAATAAATAATCCCACCATGTTTTTGACGCCTGACAAACTAGCCGGACGACCGGACACCGTGACTCCAAACAGGACGTCTGATTCCCCACTGTAGCGACTTAGGAGGATAGCCCAGGCTGCTTGTAGCAAAGTTGATAAAGTCAGATTATGCTGTTGTCCCAGGGCCTGTAGTCCTTGGGTGGTGGCACGCGATAGATAGAGTTCCTGTTCTTGGTTGCTCAGGGGGGGATCTTTGGCCAGGGGGCGGTCTACTATCAGTGGGGTAGGGGCGGTAAAACCCTCAAGGGTTCGTCGCCAAAAGCTGTCGGCATCGGATAGGTTTTGCTGCTGTAGCCAAACAATGTATTCTTGATAGGGACGGGGGGAAGGAAGATCTAGGTTTTGACCTTGACTATAGGCTTGATAAAAGGTTAAAACTTCTTGATAAATGATCGGCTGGCTCCAACCATCTAGCAAAAGGTGATGACGATTCCAGAGAAATTTATAGGTTTGGTCTGATAATTGAATTAAATAACAGCGCATCAAAGGAGCTTGGTTGAGTTGAAATCCTAGATGGCGTTCTGTTTGCAATAATGAATCTAAATACTGTTGTTGTTCTGTCGGGTCAAGTTGACGCAAATCCTGATATTTCCAAGGCAAATCGCAATGTTTTCGGACAATTTGTAGTGGCTGTTGACGCTTTTCCACCAGAAAAAGTGTCCGTAATACGGAGTGCCGCTCTACCACTTTTTCCCAGGATTGTTTAAAGGCAATAACGTTAATTTCCCCGTTGATAGTTATGAGGGTCTGGGTGCAGTAAATCCCTGAATTTGGAGTATAAAGACTATGAAAAAGCATCCCCATTTGCATAGGAGAAAGGGGATAAATTGACTCTACGTTTTTTATTTGCTGGGATTTTCCTGTTACCATTACCCTTTAATTCTCCTTAGTCAATTTCTGCTAAAATGTCGTCTAGTTCCTGTTGATTCAAGTTTGCTATAGGAAAATCAGAGGGAGTGTAGCCCCCAACTTCAGGAGACAAACAATGGTCAATTAATTGGATCACATCTTCGAGATACTTTTGAGCTAGGAATTCCACTGTGGAATGCCCATGGATATGACGACTATAATTCCAGTTAACTTGTAACTGTCCGTCTATAACTCTGGCTGTAATCTCTAATAAATGACTACGATGCCCCTCAAGACTGTGATTAGATCCTTTAGACTCGGACGCCAATTTCCAATCAACTTCTGGTAATTGTCCCCGATCAAATTGACCCAAGTAATTAAAACTGATTTCCCTTAAAGGTAGTCCCGCCATTTGAGAACGAATTGTTTCATCTTTACTCAAATAACGTAAAATTCCATAACCCATACCTCGCTGGGGAATAACTCGCAACTGCTCTTTAATTGACTTGAGTTTTTCGCCCACGGATGCTTGATTTTGGAGTTTTAGGACGACTGGAAACAGACTGGTGAAACCAGCCCACTGTTCTGGAAACATCCACATCTGCAAACAAATCTTCCCGCCCATGTCCTTCTAGGTCAAGGAATATTGTAGAACTGCCCGTCCATTGTGTCAAAGTCTGTGCCAAAGCACTCAGGAGGATATCATTAATTTGGGTATTGTAGGCGGAGGGAACTTTTTGCAAAAGGGCGGAGGTTTTTTCCTGATCCAGAGTTACGGATATGTCGGAAGCACTGGCCACGGTGTTGTGTAGTTTTTCGGTAGAATTATCTACGGGTAAGCTGGTGAATTCTGACCAAGGCTGGTTTAACCAATAGTCTAATTGCGATCGCACAGATCCCCCCTGTCCATAATCTTGTAAAAGGGTTGCCCAATCTTGAAAAGCGAGGGTTTTAGGGGGTAATTGAATGGTTTTTTGCTGTTCTAATTGTTGATAAGCGGTGAACAAATCTTCTAATAAAATTCGCCAGGAAACGCCATCGACAGCTAGGTGATGGATAATAATTAATAACCGACTATCTTGATTATTTCCTAATTGAAAGAGCACCACTCTGATTAACGGCCCGGTGGCAAGATGTAAACTAGCTTGTTGAGTGTTGGCGATTTCTTCTAGGATTTCTGACCGTTGGGACTCAGGGGTTTGGGATAGGTTAATAACTTGGAAAGGAACTAAATCAGAAATACCATGATTGATTTGCTGCCATTTGCCTTTTTCAAAGCTAAATTGCAACCGCAAAGCATCATGATGTTGGAGTAATTTGTTAATTGCTAGGGATAATAAATCTGGTTTCAGGTGAGGGGGAACTTGCAGCAGCACCGATTGATTAAAGTGGTGCATTTTGGCCCGATTTTGCTCAAAAAACCAATATTGAATCGGAGTTAGGGGGACAATTCCCGTAACTAGATCCTGTTTAGCTAATATAAATTGGGAACTATCAGCGACGGCGGCAAGTTCGCTTAAGGTAGGGTATTGAAATATCTGTCTGGGGGTGATTTTAATTCCGGCTTGACGGGCGTGGGCGACAACTTGAATACTGAGAATAGAGTCACCACCAATTTCAAAAAAACCATGATCACGACTCACTTGTTTAACCCCTAAAACATTTTGCCAAATAGTAGCTAAAATCTGCTCCTTGGAAGTTTGGGGCGGGAGAAAGTCTAATTCTGGGATGATTTCTATTTCCGGTACAGGTAACAGTTTGCGGTCTATTTTACCATTGGGGGTTAAGGGTAGGGTTTCCAAACAAACAAAGACCGAAGGAATCATATAATCTGGCAATTTCTGTTCTAAGAAACGACGCAAATCCTGAGTTTTTAGAGACTGGTTTTCGGTGACAATATAGGCTACCAGTTTTTTGTTACCCGGAGTATCTTCCCTTACCAGAATAACGGTTTGTTGGATTTGAGGGTAAGTTTCTAGTACGGCTTCAATTTCTCCCAATTCAATTCGGAAGCCACGCAATTTCACTTGATGATCAATCCGACCGAGAAATTCAATATGACCATCGGGTTTAAAACGAGCTAAATCCCCGGTTTTATATAACCTGCCATCCCCAAAAGGATTAGGGATAAATTTCTCGGCCGTTAATTCCGGTTGGTTCAGATAGTGTCGGGCTAACCCCGCACCGCCGATATAGAGTTCGCCGATAGTCCCGATGGGGACGGGTTGCAGATGGGTGGTAGGGGAGGATGCCGTTGGATTTCGTAATAGGTAGATTTGGGTATTGGCAATCGGGCGACCGATGGTGGGCGGTTCGGTAGCTCCTTTTTGTACCAAGCTAAAGGTAGAGTAGGTGGTATCTTCCGACGGCCCATAAAGGTTATAAACCCGCTTGATGTTTTCTGGCTGATAAAGTTTCTGCGCCAGTTGATTTGATAGGGGTTCCCCGGCGAGGTTAATGGTCTGTACACTGTCGGGTATGGCCTGCATGGATAATAGTTGAGCGATCGCCGTTGGTACGGTGTTAATTAGTGTGACTTCTTCCGTCGCTTTTAAGTTAGGTAAATCTAAGGCATTCTCGGCGATAATAACTTTCCCGCCCGCAGCTAACGGTAGGAAGATCTCAAAGACTGATAAATCAAAACAAATAGAGGTGGAAGCTAAAACCCCCGCCAGTTCTGCATCGCTAAAAGTCTCCTGACCCCAATATAGTAGGGTTGTGGCGCTGTGATGCTCGATCACCACCCCTTTAGGTTTGCCCGTTGAACCTGATGTATAAATAACATAGGCGGAGTTACTAGATGTTACTTTACTAATCGGGTTGTCTCGACTTTCCTGGGAAATATCGGCGATCGCCGTTTCTAATATAATGCTATTGGCTTGATTTGCGGGTAGCCGGGACAGCAATTTTTCCTGAGTCAGCAATACAGATACCTGGGCATCGGCTAAAATCATTTCTAGCCGCTGAGTTGGATAGGCTGGATCTAGGGGAATGTATGCTCCGCCAGCCTTGAGAATGGCTAACAGTCCTATCACCATCTCCAGAGAACGTTCTAAACAAATCCCCACCAAAACCTCGGTTTTCACCCCTTTGGTTTGTAAATAGTGAGCTAATTGATTGGCTTTCTCATTTAACTGACGATAGGTTAACCGTTGATTTTCAAAGATTAGAGCGATCGCCTCGGGACTCCGTTCTACTTGCTGTTCAAATAGCTGATGAATACATTTCTCCCGGGGATAGGGCCGTGCTGTTGTGTGATTCCATTCCACTAACAATTGATGTTGTTCTTCCTCTGAGAGTAAACTCGTATTTTCATAATTCGTAATTCCCCCTAACCCCTGGTTAGCTATTGCCGTCAGAGCTTTTTGATAGTATCCCCCAATCATTTCTATCTGTTTTTCTCCTAACAGATTACCGTCGTATTTTAGAGTTAGTTCTATTTGAGAAAAACGGGGATCAAGACTAAAATTAGCCAGGAGGGTGAAGTTAGTTTGATTAAAAAATTTACCCCCTAATATTTCTAAATCCTTAACTCCGATAATCCCTTGGTAAACGTGAAAATGAGTAAAATTAAAAGCAGTATCAAATAAGGGCTGACCCCCAAAGGTTTTTTGGATTTCAGCTAGGGGATATCTTCGCCAAGACAAACATTCCCGTTCCAGATCAAAAGTTTGTCGTACCAAGTCTAGCCAAGTGCCTCCTCGGAGTTGTAAAGCCAGGGGCAAAGTATTAAGAAATAATCCTAATACCCTTTCTCCATCCGTATCTTCCAGTCTCCCATTAGAGACTAAACCCGTGATAATATCCGTCTGATTAGTAATTAAATTTAATACCCGAAAATGAGCAGCTAATAAAACACTTTTCAGGGGAACTCCCATTTTTTTACTTAGCTGTTTTAAGTTCTGAGAAACTTGAGGAGCTAGGGGAACTAAGTAATCACAATTGTTAGTTGAGCGAGGGGATTTTGACCATTGGGGTAGTTTGGTAATGGTGAGATCTCTTAATTTATGTTGCCAATAATCTTGGCATTCTTGAGACTTCAGAATATTTTTTTCTAGGGCTACAAAATCCCGAAAGGCAAGGGTAGGGGCTGCCCCCAGGGGCAATATATTTTTATCGAGTAAATATAAATATTGTTGTAACAATTCCGTTAGCAATGATGCCACACTCCAACCATCTAAAATAGAATGGTGACAACTCAAGGTTAAGTTAAAAGTTTCCGAGGTGCGACGATGCAAATGAAAGCGCAATAAAGGCGGAATATTCCAATTAAAAGGTCGGTTTTTTTCCTGTTCTATCCAATCATCAAGGGCAACTTCTTGTTCCGTATTTGATAAATGGGTCAAATCATCTAAACCTAAAGGAATATCGACTTGCCGATGAACTAATTGTAGAGGTTCTGGATAATCAGTCAGGGCAAAACTTGTTCTAAGTACCCCATGACGATGAACTATATCTTTAATCGCGTTGTGTAGGGTTTGAGGATGGAAGGGGCAGCGGATATGATAACTAAAAACATCGTGATAGACAGGAATATTACCTTGATATTCGCTATGAAATATCATCCCTAATTGTAGGGCGGTGAGGGGATAGGCGTCTTCTATATCCGGGGGGAAATTGAGGGGTTGGTTTTCCGAAATTAAACTAAATTTTTCTGTTTTCTGGGTGGGTAAGGGATTTAATTCCTGACTGACTAAACTAGCTAATTCTTGAATAGTTTGGTGTTGTAATAGTTGGGAAAGGGACAAATTAAAGCCCATTTTTCTAGCTTTAGCAGTTACCTGAATACCCCGAATCGAATCCCCTCCCAGTTCAAAGAAATTGTCGTGAATCCCAACCTGTTTCTATACCCAAAACTTCAGCCCAAATCAGAGCTAATATTTCTTCAATCGGAGTACAAGGTGCGACAAAATTATCCGCCAATGACCGACCAATTTTTTCTGGGGAAGGTAAGGCACGACGGTCAACTTTGCTATTAGAATTAAGGGGTAAGGCTTCCAAAATCACGAAAGCATTAGGGATCATGTATTCTGGTAATTTAGCCTTGAGAAATTGCCGAATTTCGTCAATACTGAGTGTGATTGACCGTTGCGGTACGACATAACCCACCAAATACTTATCTCCGGGGGTATCTTCCCGAACCACTACCACACTTTCCCAAATAGCCGGATATTGGGCTAATAATGCCTCAATTTCCCCTAATTCAATCCGAAAACCCCGAATTTTGACTTGATTATCAATCCGCCCTAAATACTCCAACTCTCCACTTGGTAAATAACGGGCTAAATCCCCCGTTTTATATAATTTTGAGGGCGACAAGGGGCTAGAAATAAACCGTTCTTCGGTCAATTCCCGACGGTTGAGATAACCCCGGGTGACCCCCGCACCGCCCACATACATTTCCCCAGTCACGCCTTCGGGTACGGGTTGCAAATATTGGTCTAGTAAATATACCTGGTTGTCGGGAATCGGACGACCAATTACACTGGCCGGACTATTCAGGTCAGCCATACTTAAGGGACGATAGGTAACATGAACGGTGGTTTCGGTAATCCCGTACATATTCACTAATTGGGGATATTGGTCGCCATATCGTTCAAACCAAGGCTGTAAACCTTTTATTTCTAAGGTTTCTCCCCCAAAAATCACCAAACGTAATTTTAAATCATCTTCTTTTCCCCTTCCCCCGTTTTCCTTGCCCTTTTCCACTTGAATTAATGAACGGAAGGCGGTGGGGGTTTGATTCAGAATTGTGACTTTTTCTTGACATAATAACTCCCAGAATAATTCAGGAGAGCGACTGATTAAATAAGGTACAATCACCAGTCGGCCACCATACAGCAATGCACCCCAAATTTCCCAAACCGAGAAGTCGAAGGCGTAGGAGTGGAATAATGTCCAAACATCTTGAGGATTAAAATGATACCAAGGGTCTGTGGCGGCAAATAGACGAACAACATGGGAGTGATTAACTAGAACTCCTTTCGGCTTACCTGTGGAGCCCGATGTATAAATAATATAGGTTAAATTATCAGGTTGAGCCCCATTTTCTGGGTTTGAAGTTTTCTCTTGAGCAATTTTTTCCCATGCCGTATCTAAACAGATAATACTCGCTTGATGTTCAGGAATAGACTCGACTAATTTTTCTTGAGTTAATATTAATTTTACCTGAGAGTCTTCTAATATAAAGCTTAGGCGTTCTTGGGGATATTCTGGGTCAAGGGGAACATAGGCGCCACCCGCTTTGAGAATACCCAGTATTCCGATGATCATTTCTAAAGATCTTTTAACACATAAACCCACGAAAGTATCTGGTTTAACTCCTAATTTTTGGAGATGATGGGCTAATTGGTTGCCACGATTATTCAATTCTTGGTAAGTTAGGGATTCATTTTCATAGACCACTGCGATTGCATCGGGAGTGCGTTTTACCTGTTCTTCAAATAACTGATGAATACATTTATCGGCTGGATATTTAGTTTCAGTATTATTCCATTTTATCAATAATTGCTCCCGTTCACCCGGGGTGAGGATATCTATTTTTCCTAACTCCACATCGGGATTAATCGTTACAATTTCCAGAATTTGTAGAAAATGTCCTAGCATCCTTTGAACAAAATCTTCCCGAAAAGTATCTGGGGAAAAAGTAACAGAAACAGAACTATCTTTCGCCTCAATTTCCAAAACCAATTGAAACTTGTTCAATAAAGAACTTTGGCTAGAAAATCCTTCTTGAATCACCGCAATATCAAAAATTACTGCGGGATTTCCGCCCCGGGCTAAAAACGTTTCTATTAGACTATTAATATCATAATTTTGATAGCGGTATCCCTCTTGAAGATGACTGCGGGTGATTTTCAGTAAATCCTTAAATGAGCTAATATTTTGTTGATTGAATCGGCAAAAAATTAGGCTATCAGATGTTTCTATATTTAAGGCTCCCGTTGCCATCACAAATTCTTCTTGAGCCGTATATTTTAGGATTAAAACTTGCATAGCTGCTAGATACAAAGCCAGCTTATTAACGGAATTTTTAGCCGTTAAATTATATATCTGATCTCGTAAATGGATAGATATGGGATTAATTATTTTGTCTTTATGTTCGGCTTGATTTTGACTTAAACTATTGAATAAAGGTGTGACTGGCTGGATTTCTCGAAGTTGCCGAATTTGGTAATCTGTCGCCACAATATGGGTTTCCATAAGTTCTCTAAACTTCTCCATAAATAGTGTTTTTGGTTGAAAAGGATCAAATTCAAAAAAGCGAGATAAACGTCAACGTCTAAGATTTTGATAATCAGAGATAGAAGCAAGTCGCCAATGGTCATCTTCTGAAAGTTCCAAGACCCATTGATGATAGTTAAACAAACTTTCCCGATGTCCTACACTAATAAACGTTGTTTGGGTTTTTTGCAACTGTTGATACAAAAGTTCTTCATTTTTCAAGTCTAAAGCACTGGTGGCTTCATCTAAAATAACATAGTTGGGATGGGTGACTAACAATCGGGCAAAGGCTAGGCGTTGTTGTTCTCCTAGGGATAATATATTTTCCCAAGGAACTTCGGCATCAAAGCTATCAACTTTTGTCACCACATTTTGCAGATTAACTTGTTGTAAAATATCTTCCAGTTCGGAATCACTCATTTGACGATTGTTTTTAGGATAAAGTAACTGTTCTCGTAGGGTTCCTAAAATTATATAAGGACGTTGTGGCAAAAACAGAAATTGTTCTAAGGAAGGCCTAATTAATCGACCAGTTTCCCGCATTCCACAAACCAGCAATTGCCCTTAATAAAGAACTTTTACCCCGACCACTGGGCCCGACAATTAATAAACCTTCTCCCGGTGCAATTGATAATGATAAATTCTCGACAATTACCTTTTCATAATCGGGTGTTTTTAGGGTGACATCCTCAAAGGTAATATGGTTTTCTTCGATGGTTTTTATGGTGCTAACATCAGCCGGTTGTTGGGTAACAACTTCTAAGGCTTGCGAAAATTCAGATAAACGGTCAACATAACTAGAAAACCGTCCAGAAGACCCAAATTCATTGATTAATTCACTAAAACCATTAGCAAACATACTACAAGCAATAATAGCTTGGTTAACTTGTCCGAAATCAATTTCCCCGCGAATATAGGCGGGAGCGAAGACGATAAACGGAAATATTTGAATAATAGACCGATAGCTTCTGCTAAAAATATCTTGATTTTTTTCCCAATCAATCTTGCTTATAGAACTTTTCAATAAATTATTAAATCGGCGATAAATAATATTTAATTCTTGATTTTCACCTTGGAAAAAAGCAATGGATTCAGCATGATTCCGAACATGGGTTAAGCCGTAAGCATAGTTAGCTTTAGATTCAAGTTCTTCTTGAGTAATCCTATCTAATTCTTGACTTAAGTTTATGGCAATTAAATTACCGACGATTGTATAGGCCAGCAAAATAGCTGCGGCTAGTTTAGAAATTGACAAAAGAATAATTAAAAAAGTCGTCATTTCTAGGACTTTTTCTAACAAGGTCGTGGCAAAATTGAGAGCATTTCTGGCAATGGGTTCGATTTCTTGAGCCAGACGTTGATCCGGGTTATCAACATCCGATCTAAAATTGATTTTATAATAGGCGCGATTACTCAAATATTTTTCTAAAATCTGCCGATTAAGCCATTCATACCAATTCAGAGCAATTCTTTTTTTAACAAATTTAGAAAATGCTGTAAACAGGGTAATTAACAACAGCCCCAAACCATAAAATGATACAATCGTAAAAAATTTAGAAGCATCTTTATCCTGAATAATAACATCAACTAAATAGCGATTAACGAAGCTATTAGCCGCATTAGCAGCCACAAGTCCAATAATTAATAAGACCAGCAGAATTAGCATTCCCCAGGAGCCGATTACTTCTGAAAAGCTTCGTCCCTTGGCATCCGTTGGATACCAATAAGATCCAGCAATAACCTTTAAAGCATCCCAAAATTTATTAAAATTAGCTACGGGTTGTTGGCTCAAAACTTTAGTTTGCATATTTTACAGATAGAGTAGTTGGCTCGGTTGGAGCGGAGTGGTTTTAATTCGATATCTTGCAAGTGGTTGGCAATTTCCAGCATATTATAATTTGGCTGATTTAATCACTTAAAAAATCCTCCAATTCGGCCAGTTTCTCGCAAAATTAAATCTGCATCGACATCCTGCTGAACTTCTGTAGAATTAACGGTGGTCTGCACTATGGTCTGAACTTGCCAACCTAAAACCTGCTGAATCAGATAATCAACTAATCGTCTAATATTGGGAAAGTCAAAGACTAAAGAAGCGGGTAATGTCACTTCTAATCCCTTTTCTAAACGATTTTTTAACTCGATAGACAACAAAGAATCAATCCCCATTTCTGAGAATCCCTGTTCCGGGTCAGGCATTTGTTTAATTCCTAAAATTATCCCCACTTGTTGGCCAATATATTGAAACAAATGTTCTCGACGTTCTCCGGGGGTAATATCTTCTAAAAGACGGCGTGTAGAACTTGAATCTTGAACAGATTTAATTATATTTTGAGGTTGTCCCAATCTTTTTAGCAGGGGTTTATCGCCTTGAAATTCATAGATATTTCTGAAGTGAACCCAATCTATATCAGCAACTAAAATTTGTGTTTCATTGGATTCAATTATAGCATCCATTACGGAAAATGCCCTATCTAGCTCAATTTCCTTCATGCCAATCTGTTTAAGCCAATCTTCATACTCTGGGGAAACAATCCCATTTCCTGCCAATAATGCCCAATTCAAAGTAGTAGCAGGTAATCCTTGAAGACGACGCATAATAGCTAAGGAATCCATCAAATTACTAACTGCATCATATAAGCCTTGTTGTTTCGCTCCCCAAACTGCACCCGCCGAAGAAAATAGGACAAAATAGTCTAATTGAGTGGCTAAAGATAAGCGATGTAAATTCCAAGAACCTTGAACTTTTGCTTGAAAAACTGTTTGGAGATCGGCAAATGTACATTCGCTTAATTGCGCTTGGCGTCCTGAAACTCCAGCAAGATGGAAAACCCCGCGCAGGGGATAGGCTGTTTTTTCGATTTTTGCCCATATTGCTTGCATTTGCGAAAAATCCCCGACGTCCGCCTGACAAACTTCCACAGATGCTCCTTTTTGCTCTAAAATCCTGAGATTTTCCAAGATTTCGGCAAATTCTGTGGACATCTCCGAACCCGGGGGAAAGGGGCGGCGGGTGGTCAAAATCAGATGTTTTGCCCCTAAATCAACCAAATGACCAGCTAGGGCCAAACCGAGATGACCAATACCTCCGGTGATTAAATAGGTCGCTGCCGCTTGAATAGTCAATGGTTTTTTCGGTGGAGATACCGATGGGACTAGACGCCCCAGATGGGCTTGGCCATTGCGGAAACAGCAGATGATCTTCGCCGATGGCATGGGTCAATCCTAGGAGTAAATCGGCAATATTTTGAGTAATATCGGCGCTGGGGTCAAGATCGATCATTCCTCCCCATAATTCTGGGTTTTCTAAGGAAATAACCCGCCCCAAGGCCCAAAGTGGAGACTGGGTGATAAAAGTGGGCTGTTTGAGTTCAAAGGGTTGACCCCCTTGGGTAACCAGAAATAATTTGGGAGAATTAGGGGTTTTTTGAATAGCTTGGAGAAGATTTAACAAGTAGTGACAGCGATTTAATAAAATAGATTCAGGTTGCTCTTGATGGTCAGCATTCAAAAGATAAATAATATTATGGGGCGATGGATTTTCCCCAAACCATGCCTTTAGTTGTTCTGGTTGATGGGCATTTAAACCATACTCGAATTGTGATAATTGAGTGCTATTTTGTCCTTGATAAATTATCGTACAGGAGCCATAATTTTTGCTTAGTTGTTCTTGAAGGGAACGGGGAAGATGATCTTTTTCGGGGTGACTATCGGTAAAAATTAGCCAATTTTCTGAAATATTACTGGCTTTTTTAGTATTTTGAGCAATAATAATACTTTGCTGGAATAAAGCACTACCAATTTTTTGATCAGGGGATACAAATTCCGCTTGGGCAAAACCAGATTTCAGTAGAATAGATTGCCAAGTAGATGCGCTAATAATGGGATGATGGGGGCGTAAATGCTCATCGCTAAAACGCCACCAACCTTGGGTAATACCAAAGATTAAATCAATCCATTTAGACTGATGGGTCAGTTCTAGTAATAGCAATTGACCACCGGGACGCAGCAAACTTTGAATATGAGGTAAGGTTTCTGCTTGTAAATCTCGCGTGGAATGCAAGACATTAGCCGCAATAATTAAATCATAGGAACCGAGGGAAAATCCTTGGGATTTCGGATCTTTTTCTATGTCGAGAACTTGATAGTTAATGTTGGGAAATTGAGTAAAATTCTCTTTAGCTATCTCCAGAAAGAATGGCGAAACATCGGTAAAGGTATAGGTAATTTGATCGGAATTACAAGCGTTGAGAACTTGCTGGGTAGTTGCTCCGGTTCCAGCGCCAATTTCGAGAATCCGCAGGGGTTTCGGAGGGGGAATGGTTGGATAATAAAAGTTCAACGGTTTTAGAAATACTCAGGTTGAGAACTTTTGCCCAGGATGTATTTTTATAAAATTCGGCGGCTCCGATTTTTTCATTTTGAGAAAATAAGATAGATAAAGGGGCAATTTTTCCCGTTAGGATGGCGGCTAAATTGGCAGCAACTCGCTGAAATAGGGTGAGTTCTATTAGGGCGTTTGGATATTGATTAATTAAATTTTCTACGGTTAAATCAGGATGGGATTGTTGCGGTTCTTTGATGATTTTCCAGCCAGAATCCTGCTTTTCTAAAATGCCTGTTTCTGCTAAGATTTTGAGACAATGATTCCAGAGTAATTGATATTCTGATTTAATCCCAGCTTGACGGAAACTTTCATCGGTGGAAAGCATTGTATGGAGTTGAAAGAGTTCTAAATCTTTTAGGGCTTTAACAATAAAATCCGCACTGAGTTTTTCCATTTCAGCAAAGGCTAAGGAAACTCCTGTCAATGGTGCGAATTGTATTTGTTTTTCCACATAAACATCTAAATCCGCTTGAATTGTTGCGAGATTTTGTAATTTTTGGTTTGCCAAATTATCAGGGAACCATTTTACCTGATAGAGTAGGTTTTCCCAATCAAAATTATTTGTTTCTTGATGATGAAGTTGAATTAATTGTTGAACAATAGCCGATACCGTTTGTTTTTCTGCTTCTGAATAATTCCCGGTTGCTAACAGCGTTTGCATCAAGCTATTAGTATTTTTATTAGCCAACATCTTGACCAAGTTAGATTCTTGAGCCACCGTGGTTAATTCGGTTTTTAAGGGTAGCCAATGGCGACGTTGTTGAAAGGGATAAGTGGGTAAAGAACATCGGCTACAATCATAATCTTTATTAAAGCCAAACCAATCAATATTTGAACCACGAACATAAAGTTTACCCAGACTTTCTAAGAGGACTTGCCAATCAGAAAATCCTGAGCGCAAACTTGGTAATATTAGGGGGTTAGATGAAGATATTGATGACTGAATAATACCTAAAAGAACGGGTTGGGGGCCGATTTCAATAAAAGTATCACATCCGAGGGATTGGAGAGATAAAACTCCTTGATGGAATTGTACGGTCTGTAATAGGTGTTGCAGCCAATATTCGGGAGTAATAATACGATCATCGGCAATTTCTCCGGTTAGGTTGGAGATTAGGGGAATTTGGGGTTGAGCAAAATCAATTTCCTGTAGAATGGTTTTAAATTCTTCACAAATTGGCTCTATTAAGGGGGAGTGAAAGCCGTGGGAAACTTTGAGTTTGCGAACTTTAATTCCCGTATTATTAAAGTGTTCACAAAGTTGTTGAATTAATTTTTTATCCCCGGAAATAACGGTATGTTGGTCGGTATTAATGGCGGCGATCGCAATTTTTATTCCTTGATTTTGGCAATGTTCAAGAACTGATTTTTGATCGAGGAAAATAGCGGCCATGGCTCCTTGATTTTCAGGCAATTGACCGATAAGACAGCCTCGATTTATCACCAGTTTTAAGCCACTTTCCAGATCAAAAACCCCAGCAAAACAAGCCGCAGCATATTCTCCTAAACTGTGTCCTAAAATAGCGATCGGTTTAATTCCCCAAGACTGCCATAATTGAGCTAAAGCAACTTCAATTATAAATAAAGCGGGCTGGGTATAGGAGGTTTGAGTTAAGATTTCATCGGAATTAGCAAATATAATTTCTAGTAAGGATTTACCTGTTAGTTTTTGATATATGCTTTCCCCTTGATCTAAGGTTTGCCGAAAAGTAGGTTGGGTTTGATAAAGTTGATGCGCCATTCCCGCATATTGAGAACCTTGTCCTGTGAACAAAAAGGCAATTTTTGGCGGTTGTTTTTCATTAACTTGATCCTGAATAATTAACCCTTGATCTGGTTGTCCAAACTGACGTAATTTTGTGATAAAATCGCTGTTTTTGGAGCCTATTACTGCCAAACGATTTGAGAAGTGAACTCGACCAGTATTGGCGGTAAAGACGACATCAGAAATATTACTTTCGGGGTGATTTTCCCAAAATTCTACATAGTTATTGACTAAATCTTTTAAAGCCTGTGGGGTTTCTAGCGGAAATTGTGAGTAAATGAATCGGCGGTTTAGTTTGATTTTGTTGGGGAATAACCGCCGGAGCTTCTTCTAAAATAATATGGGCATTCACCCCTCCAATTCCTAGGGAATTAACCCCCGCCCGTCGAGGCAATTCCTGTCCATTTTGTTGTTTATTTTGCCAGGGTATGGCTTCAGTATTAATATAAAAAGGAGTCTTAGAAAAATCAATTTGAGGGTTGGGATTTTGGAAATGTAAGGTCGGGGGAATAATTTGATGTTTCAGTGCTAAAGTTGCTTTAATTAAACCTACAATACCGGAGGCAATTTGCATATGTCCGATGTTTGTTTTGACCGAACCTAAAGCACATTCTCCCTGATTTGCCGCACTATAAGCTTTAGCTAAAGCATCAACTTCGATGGGGTCTCCTAGGGTTGTTCCTGTACCGTGAGCTTCGATAAAACTAATTGTATTCGCATCGACACCAGCAAAGGCTAAGGCTTCGGCTGCCACTGAAATTTGACCCTCTCCCCCGGGGGCAGTAAATCCCAATTTTGTCCCCCCATCATTGTTAATCGCAGAGCCTTTAATAACGGCATAAATTTGATCATTATCAGCTAAAGCATCTGATAATCTTTTTAGTAAAACCACTCCGACGCCACTCCCAAAAATAGTTCCTTGGGCTTGAGCATCAAAGGCACGACAATGCCCATCGCCAGAAAGAATTAAACCTTCTTGATATAAATAACCAATTTTTTGTGGAGAGTTAATGGAAGCGGCTCCGGCTAAAGCCATGTCACTTTCTCCATTAATTAGACTCTGGCAAGCTAGATGAACTACGACTAATCCTGTGGAACAAGCTGTTTGAATATTAACACTTGGCCCGCGTAAGTTTAGTTTATAAGAAATTCTTGTGGTTAAATAATCTTTATCGTTAGCTACCATTGTTTGGAACCCCCCCATTGAATCTAATGTGAAGGGTTGTAACTGATCATTACTATCTAATTGACCGCGATTTGGATAACAGTTATTGATTAAATATGTGTTCATACTTGCCCCAGCAAATATGCCAATTGCTCCTGGATAGGAGTTGGGATTATAACCCGCATTTTCTAAACATTCCCAACTCGATTGTAGGAGTAAACGTTGTTGAGGATCGAGCAATTCTGCCTCTCGGTTTGTGTATCCAAAAAACTCGCTATCAAAATATTCAACTTGGTCGAGAATGGGTCGGGCTCTAATATAATTGGGCTGATTAAATAGTTTCAGGAGAAACCCCCGATTCTAATAGCTCCTCCTCAGAAAAGAAAGAGATTGTTTCGATTCCATTTTGCAAATTTTCCCAGAAAGTTGTGAGATTGTTGGCTCCAGGAAATTGTCCAGCCATGCCGATAATGGCAATATCATGGGTTTCCTGTTGACGACGGGAGCGATTTTCTGCCCGTTGACGGCTTTTTTGTGCCGTTTCCGGGGTGGAATTTGATTTTTCACTTAAGAAACGGGCTAAGGTGGCAACGGTAGAATTTTTAAACATTTCAGCTATGGGTAACTGACGATTAAAAAGTTTTTCTAGTTGGCTGTGTACCCGAATTAGGAGTAAAGAATGTCCTCCTAGTTCAAAAAAGTTATCGTTTAAACCCACTGAAGTTAATTGTAAAACTTCACACCAAATTGTTGCTATTTGGCGTTCATTTTCCGATTGGGGTAAGGTGCGGTTTTTCTGGCGATCGCTCTCTAAATATTGATTGATTTCTTGAATACGACCAGTAAATAATCCCTGTGCAAAATCTTTTTTTAATTTTGATTTTTGGACTTTACCAATAGAGGTTTTAGGAATTAAATCAGTCTCTAAGGGAATAACATAAGCTGGGGCAATTCCGACTTTTTGAGTTAAATGACTGCGGATTTTTCTAACGACTTTTACCCATTGCTCAAAATCATCTAATTCGGGACTAAAAACAATAATTAATAAATCAGTCTCTTGGGTTTGATCAAATACGGCAAATGCCGCCGTATAGGAAACATTTACTCCCTCTAATTCTTCTATTATTGTTTCAATTTCATGGGCAAAGTAATTAATTCCATTAATAATAATTTCTTGTTTTTCTCTACCTGTGATAAAGAGTTCTCCATTCAATAAATAAGCTAAATCTCCTGTGTTAAACCAACCTTCATCTTGAAAAACTTCTTGATTCAGTTCCCGATTGTGATAATATCCTTTAGTGACAGACTTGCCTTTGATTTGAAGTCGTCCAATTTCGGCTTCGGGTAAAATATTATTCTTTTGATCAACAATGCGAATAGTAGCCCCTGGAATTGGCTTTCCCAGAGAGATAATAGTGTTTTCTTCTGTCAGTTCATCTTGGCTTAAACCCGCAGACCAAGTAATTCCAGAACCAGATTCCGTCATCCCAAATGCTGGTTTGATGGCCCTATCTGGTAATTGATGTTTTTCGAGAATTTCTAAAAATAGGCGGATAGTTTTAATAGAAACTTGCTCTCCAGCATTGACTAAAAATTTCATGGAGGAGAGATTATAAGAAGATTGATTAAGTTGTTCAGACTGTTGATTAATTAGGGAAAATGCAAAGTTAGGAGCCCAAGAAATAGTCGCTTGATGTTTTTGAATTAGATCTAACCATTTCAGGGGTTGAGGTAAAATTAATTCCATCGGAACATGGATTTGATTACAGGCTAAATCCACCGCCATAATTCCTAAAAATACGATGGCTCCTGCATGGTCTAAGGGCATCCAATTCAGGGTAACTTCCTGTTGGGTAAAGTTATTCATTGCCACTGTTCCAGCAGACATGGATAACACATTATTATGGGTTAAAATCACCCCTTTTGGCATCCCTGTACTGCCAGAAGTAAATAGTAATAGGGCTGGATTTTCTGGATTAAGATCAGGTAATGAATAACATTTTTTAGGGATGTTATCGGACGGGGAATTTGATTGAGATCCTATAGATCTTAGATAATCAATTGAGACTACTTGCAATCCTTTGAGATGGGATTGAGTTTCTAGTTGTTGGATTTTAGTAATTAATTCATTATCGGATAAAATTAAGGGTTGTTCTAAAATTTCCCAGACATTTTCCAGTTTTTTAACTGCTGAGTTTTCTAGTTCATAATCAGGGGCAACGCTCAGAGGTACGGTCATAATTCCTCCTAAAAAACAAGCCCAAAGTGCGGGAATAAAATCTTTATTTTTAGCAATTTGTAAGATAACTTTATCTCCTAACTTGATCCCACGCTGATCAAGCCCATCTAAAATAGTGAGAGCGTCATTATATAAATCTTGATAAGTTTGAAAATATTCGGTTGCGTCATTTCCAATATAGGTAATGCCCTGATTTTCATATTTAGCAGCATTAGCTAAGACTTCTGAAAGTGTCCGCCAATTATCTTTTAATTGCCCTCCAGAACTGATTGAATGCTTAAGCATTTTTCCTTCCTATGTTTTTTCATAAAATTGAGTTTACCATAGTCTTACGCCGCCGTACAGAGGACGGACTTGATTTTAATTCATAAATTTATTTAATAAATTCGGTGGTAATATTCCATCCTTTGATATTGGCTACAAATACTTGATCTGGTAGCTAATCACTTTTTTCTATCCCCCGTGTTTCCGGTATTCCCTTGCCATCTGGGATATTAGAAATTAAAATCTTCAGCGAATAAGTCGCCATATTCTTGGCTAGAATTGCTTAACTCTAAAGATAGCTTTATCAATGGTTGATCAGGGTATTTTATCACTTGTTCGATCAGATTGTCTAATAAGTTAATCAGCGATAAAATCCGCTCATTAACAAATATATCCGTATTGTAGATTAGCTTCAAGTACAATTCTATTTCCTCAACAAAAATGAATTCCAAATCGAATTTAGCCGTCGTCATCTCTGGGTCAATGGAGTTAACTGTAATTCCTTCTAGTGCGAGATCAACATTTTGATTATTTTGCAGGACAACGGCAACATCAAAGAGGGCATTTCGACTGGGATCGCGCGGTAAATTGAGATCTGAAACTATTTTATCAAAAGGATATTCTTGGTTTTCATAAGCCTCTAATGTGGTGGTTTTTACCTTAGCAAGAACATTCAAAAAACTGTCATCTGCTGTAATTTGATTTCGCAGGACTAAAGTATTAACATAAAAGCCAATTTGTGATTCTAAATCGGGATGATTTCTGCCCGCAATGGGAGAACCGACTGTAATCTCATTTTGTTCGGTATAACGAAACAGAAAACTCTTAACTAAAGTCAGTAACCCCATAAATAAACTAGCTTCTTGGTCTTTAATTAATATCTCAAAATGCTTGATTAGTTCTGAATTTGGTTTCCAGATCACCGTCTTTCCTTGAAAACTTTGAACGGCGGGTCGAGGATAATCAAAGGGTAAGTTAAGATGTTGAGGAGCCGGAGTCAACTGGGTTAACCAGTAATCACGTTGGGCTTGAAGTTTCGATGTTTTTAACTGATTTTCTTGCCAGTCAGTATAATCTTTATAGTGAATTTTTAGAGGGGGTAGTAACTCTGAATTTTGTTGTCGATATGTGTGATAATACCCCAGGAAATCTTTAATTAAAACCCCGGCCGACCAACCATCAGAAATGATATGGTGCATATTAAATAAAACGATATAATTCTCTTGACTCAGTTTGAGCAATTTAACTTGGAGTAAGGGCCCTACTTCTAAATCAAAAGTAGTCTTGGCATTATGGGAAATCGCTTCAGCAATTAGTTTGGCTTGTTCTGTTTCTAAATAATTTGTCAGGTCTATTTGTTTAATGCCAAAATTCATTTGATTGTGTACAACTTGACGCGGTTGATTATCTATTAGGGTGAAGGTAGTTCGCAAAATTTCGTGGCGTTGAATTAACTGTTGAAAAGCATTTTCAAAAGCCGCAATATTCAGATTGCCTTTGAATTGATAAACACTGGGCATTCCATAGGCATTATGATTACGATCAAGAAATTCTAAAGCCCAAAGACGACGTTGCCCATGGGACATCGGATAGGATTTTTGCAGAGGAATTGTGGGGATGGGTTTCTTGATAATCATATTCGGTTTTAGAGACTAAAACGGCTAATCCGGCAATGGTAGGAACTTTAAAGAAGTCAGCCAATTTTACCGATACATTTAATTCTTTATGAACATGGGTTACGATTCTCGAAAGCATCAGAGAATGTCCGCCAATTTCAAAGAAGTTATCAAAAATACCGATAGGATGTTTAGTTAGAATCTTTTCCCAGATTTGAACTAGGTTTGACTCTAAATTATTACGCGGTGCAACATAATTTACCTGGGAAGATTTCCCGGTTTCGTTGAGTGTAATCAGCGAGTTTAAGTCAAGTTTGCCATGTTTAGTTAGGGGAAATTGCTTTAAGAAAATAAAGTAACTAGGAATCATATAAACTGGCAGAAAATTAGCTAAAAATTCTCTAATTTCAGAAATTTCTATCTGTTTATCTGTCTGACAATAGGCTGATAATTGAGTTTGATTATTGACCTGAATTGGGAGAATAATAGCTCTCTCAATCTGAGGATAACGATTCAGTTGATATTCAATTTCTCCGGGGTCGATACGATAGCCATTTATCTTAACTTGATTGTCTTTTCTGCCCATAAATTCAATCACACCGGGGGCAGTTTGTTTCCCTAAATCTCCAGTTCTAAACAGTGTTGTTTTCTGATCAAAAAGACCGGGTTTAAATTTTTCTTTTGTGATTTGAGGAAGATTGTGATAACCCGATGCTAAGGCGGCACCTTCAACACAAATTTCCCCAACTATATGTAGAGGAAGCGGATGATTAAATTCATCCAGAACAAATAGCCGATTATTATGGAAAACTTGACCTAGGGGTACGTCTGTATCTAAATTTTCGTTGATTTTGTATTGAGATACTCCGACACAAGTTTCTGTTGAAACCATAAACATTACTAACAATTTTTCCTGGAAAACGTTGGCGTAAAGCTATGGCTGTTTCTCGGTCTAATTTCTCTCCCCCTACGGAGATATATTTTAGGCTAGAAATAGTTTCTCCTGGTTCGAGTAAACCTAAAATTTCTCGATAAATAGATGGTGTTGTGTGGAGGGCGTTAATTTGATTTTCCTGTAAAAAGGAAACTAAATGTCCGATATATTTGACTTCGTAAATATATAAGGGAGCACCTATTGTTAAAGGTAGGAAAATATTACGAATAGATGGGTCGTGGGTGACAGCAGCCGTAAAAATATAGCGCCATTCAGGATATTTATCTAAATCAAAGGTGAGGCGTAAACTCTGAATTACATTCAAAATAGAGAGATGGCGACCCATGACTCCTTTAGGATTTCCCGTGGAACCAGAAGTATAGAAAATATAGGCGATTTGGCTAGAATCCGGCGGAATATTAGGCTCTTTATTGCCATATTTTGCTAAAATATTAGCAATTTTATCTAAGCAAATTGTCTCTATTTCTTGAGGCAATTTGGAGATAAAATTACTCTCAGTTAGACAAACATGACAACCACTATCTTTGATAATAAAATCTATGCGATTATTCGGATATTCGGCATCTATGGGAACATAGGTTGCCCCGGTTTTAAAAATTGCCAGAATACTAATGATTAGGTTTTGATTCCGTCCCATCATTAGCCCCATTACTTTGCCCGCACCTAGCTGATATTGATGTTGTAAATAATGGGTTAAACGATTAACTTTTTGATTCAATTCTTGATAGGTAAGAGTGGTTTCTCCACAAACTAAGGCGGGGGCATTGGGGGTTGCGTTAACTTGAGAAACAAAATCATCAATGATGGTAGCATTTTCCGGTAGTTCTCTGGTTTCTCCGATTAACTTGGCTAGTAAATTTTCCTGTTGTAATTTGGTTAATAAAGGTAACTGATGGAGCAAACTATTGGCATTGTGAATTACCCCATCTAACAAAATTTCAAAACTTTCGAGAAACTGTTTAATTGTCTCTTGTTTAAACAGTTCTGTATTGTAATTACAGTAAATAATCAGGTTATTATTGACTTCAATAAAGTTAAATCCGACATCAAAAGGAGTATAGCCAATTGGTTCTGGTGGCAGGGATACTTTTAATCCCTCAAACTTAGGTATAGTTAAACTAGGGTCTATATTAAAAGATACTGAAATCAGGGGAGAACGGGAAAAATCCCGTTGTAATTGTAGGGCGGCTAATAAATCTTCTAAAGTATAACTTTGATGTCTAAAAGCGGCGATGAGTGTTTGTTTAGTCCGTTGCAAATGTTCAACAAAGGAATTCGTGATATCTACTGGAATCCGAATCGGTAAAAATTGTGAACAAAAGCCAACTAATTGGTCGCTACCTTCTATTTGTCGTCCCGAAATGGGAATCCCAATTACTAAATCTTTATGGCTAGAAATTCGGCTTAAAAAAGCTGTGTAGGCGGCGAACATTGTCATAAATAATGTGGCTTGATTTTGGCGTCCTACGGTTTGTAAATTTTGCCAAAGTTCAGGTGCAACAATTTTACTTTCTTGACCTCCAGTGTACGTTTTAACTGCTGGACGGGGAAAGTCGGTGGGAAGCTCAAAGGCGGGAATTTCTCCTTGATAGGTTTTCAACCAAAAATCACGATGTTCTAACATCTGTGGACTTTGCGCTTCTTGCTCTCGCAAAGCTAAATATTGGCGAAACTGCATCGGGAGTTCTAAAGGTTCTGTAGTAGCATCAATTTGGGTAGAATAAAGTTGACCAATTTCATCCAAAATTAACCCTAGTGACCAACCATCTACAACGATATGATGGGTTTTTAAAGATAATAGGTAATGGTCGGGGGTTAGGCGGATTAAGATAACAGCAAATAAAGGAGCTATAGACAAGTCAAAGGGCTTTTTGGAAAACTGAGATCTCAATGCTAAAGCCATTGCTTGGGGATTCTGTTCATCGTTTAAATTAATTAAGGTCAACGGAATTTTGACGCTATTAATAACTTCCTGTACTTCCCCTTGTTCTACTATTTTGGTTCGCAAAGCTTCGTGACGATTGATAACTTGATTAATCGCTTCTTGTAAAGCTGAAATATCTAAATCACCCCTTAACTCTAAAGAGGCTGTGACGTTATAGGAGGCGGAGGCATTTCTATCTAATTCTGCCAATAACCAAAGCTGACGCTGGGCTTCACTGGTAGGAAATTGCTGATTTATTGGGTTTAAATTTCCCCTCCCATCTTCATCATTGCCCTCGATATTCTCCTCTTGCTTCTTTACTTTTGGAAGTTTGACATTTGCAAAAAAACCCCCTTGCTGTAATTCAATAATCGCTGATTTAACCGCAGCTATAACTTTATCTATATCTTCATTTGTATGGCAGGTAGAGAGAAAACAAACTCGTTTTTCCCATGTATAAATACCTTTAAGATTTAACAAGTAATAAAACAAAGGTAATTCAATAGGTTGTAGGAAAAGACTATAGGCTCCAAAAGGTTCAAAGCGAAACAAAGAACCAAAATTAACAATACGGATGGGAATTCCTATTTCTTGAAAGAACTGATTCATCTCCGTAGCCAATCGTTGGGTTAATTGATTTACCCGTTCCTGAATGGTGGGACTTTGTTCTTTAAGATATAAAAGCACCGCGCGACAGGCTGCCAATGCCAAAGGATGACGACAGAAAGTTCCTCCAAAAGCGGTTAATTCGGTTTGGGGATGGGAGTCATCACCGTATTCCCAGAAACCGCCATCAACGGTATCTAAGAAATCTGCTTTTCCGCAAATCATACTGATAGGTAAACCCCCACCAATTGCCTTACCATAAATAACGATATCTGCCTCAATATTGAACCATTGTTGCGCCCCTCCCGGAGCAATCCGAAAACCCGTAATAATTTCATCAAAAATCAGGGCAATCCCTTTTTCTTGAGTTAATTTTCTTAACTTTTGCAGAAATTCTTGAGGTTGTAAATCGGGTTTACGACTTTGAACAGGTTCTACTAATACTGCTGCTAAATCATCGGCATGAGCCGCAATAATTTCTAAACTTTCTTCGACTCCATAACTCAAAACAATTACATCTTCAACCATTCCTGATGGTGTACCTAGACTTATGGGTTGAGCAATGGTTGAATCCTCTCCCACTCGCGCTAGAATGCCGTCAAAAGTGCCGTGATAGGAACCAGAAAACATTACGATTTTCGGGCGTTTTGTGCGGGAACGAGCAATCCTAACAGCCGCCATAATTGCTTCGGTTCCAGTATTACTAAAAGCCACCCTTTCTACCCCGGCTATTTCACTAATTAAAGCCGCCGTTTCTGCGGCTAGATTAGACTGCATTCCTAATCCGATTCCTTGCTGCATTTGTTCCTGAAACTGCTGCTATAACAAAATCAGGACTATGGCCAAAAAAGTTAACGCCAAATCCCATGGCTAAGTCAATATAATCATTGCCATCAATGTCACGAAAACAGGCTCCTTGGGCTGATTCTGAAACAATGGGATACTGAAATTCTTTTAAGGTCATCCGAAAATCAATGGTGGGTTTGACATCAACCATTGTTTTCCGGCTATTTTGGGAATAGGCTTTTGATTTTGCGGTTTTTTGGTTATAAATAGCCTGGAGATTGTTAATAAAATCCTGCTGTTTTTTAGTTAAGGATTTATTCTCATCGAGCTTGAGTGCTAGGGGATTTAAACTGGGAGAACTTGGTTTTTGAGGTGATTTAGTTTGCTCTTTTTGAACAGGAGATATTGTTTCTATTTGATGGTTTTGAGATGGAATAATTTCCGTCTGAACTATTGGTTGTTCGGTGATGATGTTGGGTGTCATCCCTACGGATTGAAGAATTTCTAATTGCTTAATAATGGTTTTCTCATGGATATCTTTAAGGTCTTTTAAAGATTGCAATTGAGCCATCATTAGGGCTTCTTTGCCAGAGGTGGCGATTGGAAATTGGGGTGCTTTTGGCGTTTGGGGAATCGGCATTATTTCCGCAGCAGCACAGGCAATAATTAATTCTTGACCGTTGTAAATACTAATATTGTTTTGTTTAGAAAAACTATTAGCAGTGGCAAAACCGCAGCGTTTTAAAACAGAACACCAACTTTCTCCACTCAATAAAGGTGTATCTAAACGTAGTTCTTTATCTTGGAAACGCCACCATCCAGGGGTCAATCCAAAGGTTAAATTAAGCCAGGAATTATTTTCGACGGTTTCGAGTAGAATTAAGTAACCACCGGGGAGCAGTAGCTCCCTAATATTAGTCAGGGTTTCTGTAATATTGCGGGTGGCATGAAGAACATTAGCTGCCACAACTATGTGATAAGAATGGGCGGGTATTCCTTGAGAGGCTGGTGATTTTTCAATGTCTAATTGATGAAAGTTGAGGTTATATTTGCTCTGGAATTTTTGACGGGCTTGATTGAGTAAAAATGGAGATAATTCGCTAAAAGAATAGGCGACCTGATTGGGATTTAAGTTATTCAGAATTATTTCAGAAGTGGCTCCAGTTCCCCCTCCGATTTCGATAATTTTATAAGGGTTAATACTGGCGGGAAAATTGTTTAAAGTCAGGTTAATTGCCTCAGCTACCCGTTGATTCATTAAACGAGAGACAGGAGAATTTCCATAGATACTTTCAGCATGAGTAACTGAAACCTTCTGGGAAAATTAAGGTTAAGGGGTCTATATTTCCTTTGAGCACTTCGGCTAAATTTTCTCCGCAGCGTTGCAGCATTTCTAACTCCGGTTTTGCCGAGGGACAAGTTTTTTGCAGATTTTCTATAGCTTCTGGTATGGAAAAAGACGCAGGTAAGTTTTTAACTGTCCAGATATTACCTTGATTTTGGATAATATTAGCTTGCGCTAAATCCTGTAAATAACGAGTAACTAAAACCTGATATTTTGCCGCAATGGGTAAGGTTTGTTTGAGGCTTTCTGTTGTCCAGGTTTCTCCTAGATTTAGGGTTTTCCCCAGGGTTTCTAATGCTTTGATAATATAGGCAGTGGCAATAGGTTGTAATTGAGAAATAACTTCTATATAATTGTTTATTTCTGGATCAAAATTAACAATTTCAGCTTGATTTAATTTAGTTTTTTCTGAAGCAGTTTCTAGGTTTTTGGGTTCAATAGAATTATAGATATATTCAGCAATATCGGCAATAGTTTGTAAGTCGGTGAATAACTGATCTATTTGGACTTTTACTTTAAACTTTTCTTCAACTTTGCGGGAAAAATCTGTTAAAATAATAGAGTCTGCCCCTAGATTTAATAGGGTTTCATCATCCCGAATATCATTTTGATCCTCTTTGAGCAGGAGGGCAAGAATAGACTTTAATTGCTGGCGGATTTCGAGTTGATGTTTTTGCATATTTTGTATTTTTAGTTCAGTGATTTTAGTCGTTTCTGGTTCGGGATATATTTCTTTAATTTGGGTGGTTTCCTGCCCAACAGTTGGTTGAAATTGAAACCGTTTTCTTTGAAAGGGATAATTGGGTAATCTTACTTGTTTATATCCATAATTTTGATTAAATTTTTCCGGGTTAAAATAGACTCCATTTAGGTACAGTTGACCCAATGCCGAGAGCATTGTCTGCCAGTTATCTAAACCTCGATTCAGTGAACCAAGCCAGATAGCTTCATCGTCATAACGACGCCCCTGTTCTGCGAGTATTGGTCTTGAACCGACTTCTAAAAACAGATTATATCCTTTATTTAGTGCCGTGTTCAAACTTGCTAAAAATTGTACGGGTTGACGGCATTGCTGTCTCCAGTAGGTCGCATCCGGGGCATTTTCTAAAATTTTTCCGTCCATTCCTGAAAGTAACAGAATTTGGGGGCGGTGGTAAGAAATCCGACCAGCTTCCTGTTCAAATTCATTTAAAATTGGCTCCATTAAGGGAGAGTGAAAAGCTTGATTAACGGAGAGATATTGAGTTGCAATTCTTTGCTGTTTACAGTTAATAATAATTTCCTCAATACTGGCAATTTCTCCAGAAATTACAATTTGTTGAGGATGATTAATAGCTGCAATGGCTACGGTATTTTTATAGTTTTGAATCAGGGAAAGTACCTTAGCTTCATCGGCAAAAATTGAAGCCATTTTTCCGGTTTTTGTAGTTTGCATTAATTGACCCCGTTTCACAATTAATGCTAGTCCTGCTTCTAAGCTAAATACTCCGGCGATACAAGCGGCTATATATTCCCCCACGCTATGTCCAATCAGTAAACTGGGTGTAATTCCCCAGGATTTCCAAAGCATAGCAATGGCATATTCTAGGGCGAATATGGCGGGTTGAGCGTAGGCGGTTTGATTTAGTAAATTGGTGTGTTCACCAAATAATATTTCGGTTAATGGATATTCTAAATAACTCGATAAAATTTCTGCACATTGATCAATATATTGACGAAATGTGGGTTCGGTTTGGTAGAGTTGCTCACCCATCCCTGGATAACAAGCACCTTGACCCGTAAACAAAAAGACAACTTTAGGCTGTTTTTCTTCGGTAAAGCGTTGATAAAAAGTCAAATTATCCAGGGGAGTTTGATCGGCAAAAGCGACTAATCTCTGTTGTAATTCTGGCAAAGTATTAGCCACAATTGCTAAACGTTCAGATAACTTTGCCCTCCCAACCGCCGCACTATAACAAATATCTCCTATTTCTGGATGGGATTTTAAGCGGGTCGAAAAACGTTGAGCTAGTTCTTGTAAAGCGGTTTTGTTATGAGCAGAAATAGTTAATAAATAACTAGGAAGGGGTTGCTTAATTTCTGTTGTCTTTATCTCCGGTGCTTTTTCCACAATTATATGGGCATTTGTTCCCGAAAAACCGAAGGAAACTCACCCCAGCCATGGGAGTTTTATTATTGTTTGGCCAAGGGATAGTTTGGGTGGGAATTTTGATAGCATTGTCTTGCCAATTAATCAGAGGATTAGGGGTTTGAAAGTGAAGATGGGCAGGTATTTCACCCTGTTGAAGTACCAGAATTGTCTTGATAATTCCCGCCATCCCGGCGGCGGCTTCCAGGTGTCCGATATTGGTTTTCACCGAACCCACATAAAGGGGCTGGGAGCGTTTTCCATAAACAGAAGCGATCGCATTCATTTCTATTGGGTCTCCCAAAGAAGTTCCCGTGCCATGGGCTTCTATATATCCAACGTCTTCTGGGGTGATTCTAGCATCGGCAATGGCTTGACGGAGCAGTTCTTGTTGCGCTGGGCCACTGGGAACGGTCAACCCGGCGGCAGCCCCGTTATGGTTAACCGCCGACCCCCGCAAAATGGCAAGAATCCGATCGCCTTTTTTCTGTGCCTCTGATAAAGTTTTTAAGACTAAAACCCCACACCCTTCTCCGCGCCCATAACCATTAGCAGAAGCATCAAAAGTTTTGCAGCGACCATCGGGGGACAACATTCCCGACTGGGAAAGATTAATCGTAATTGCCGGATTTAAAATGAGGTTAACCCCGGCAACTAAAGCCAGTTCACATTCACGATTTCTGAGGCTACGAATTGCCTGATGAACTGCTACCAAAGAAGACGCACAGGCCGCATCAATAGATAGACAAGGCCCCCTAAGATTGAAGAAATAAGATAGTCTACCTGCGGCTGCACTCAGGGCATTTCCCGTGCCAAAAAAAGAATCAATTTGATCATAACTACTGTTGTAAACCGTAATGGCATTATCAACACTGGTGATGCCAACAAATACCCCTACGGGATTATCTGCTAAATTATTCGGGGGTAAATTGGCATTTTCTAACGCTTCCCAAGTTACTTCTAATAGTAACCTTTGTTGGGGATCCATTGAGGTGGCTTCGCGGGAAGAAATAGAAAAGAAACGGGCATCAAATTCTGTAATATCCTGTTGAAGAAATCCACAATATGGAGTGTTTATTTTTCCCGGTGTCGGTTTCTTTTGCATAAAATTTTGAGCTATCCCAACGACTTTTAGGAACTTCTGTGATCGCGTCGAGTCCAGCTTGACAATAATTCCAATATTCTTCGGGAGATGTAATACCACCAGGAAAACGACATCCCATGCCAACAACCGCAATGGGCTCTTTTTGTCTGGTTTCCAATTCGGTAATACGAGCCTGCATTACCTCCATTTTTGTTAAAGTTGTTGCGATTAATTTTTTATAATCTGTATTTTGAACCATGCAGGCTCCTGGTATTTATTTACCTATAGATTTTTAACTGTATCAGATTTTGTTTGATTAATCAAGCTCAATTAACTTCTGATTAAGTAATATAGCCAGTTCCTCCTCACTCAGACTATCATAGGGATTTAGAGACTCTGTGGGTGCATCCGTTTTGATCTCAAAATCGAGATCACCCGCTAGTATTTCTGCTCGCAGGTAAGCACTTAAACTTAGGATATTAGGATAATCAAAAATGATCGCGGCGGACAAGGTGCAACCTAAATCATTTTCTAGGCGATTTTTAAATTCTATTACCATTAGGGAGTTTAAGCCTAAGTCTAAAAATGATGTTTGTTGAGAAATAACCTTATTAGATTTTAAGCCAGTAACTTCGCGTAATATCTGTTCAATTCCTTGAGATAAAGTGGTGATGCGCTCATCTATGGAGACGGATTTTAACCTTTGCAATAATTTGGCAGAATTTTCTGGTTTTTGTGCTTTTGGGGTTAATACTTCGGAAAAGAAGGGTTGCTTAATATTAAAAGATTGGTTAAAAATAGACCAGTCAATATCAAGAATTACTCCTTGGACAACATTACCTAAAATCAACGAATCGAGGTATTTAAAAGCCGTATCAGCCGACTGACTTTGAATCCCCCAATTAGCAAAACGTTGTTGTTCAACTTCATTCCCTGTATTCCAAGCTCCCCAATTAATACTAATTCCCGGTAATCCTAAACTATGTCGTTGCTGCATTAAAGCATCCATAAAAGCATTAGCAGCAGCATAATTACTTTGACCAGGGGAACCCAGAATTACAGCAGCAGAAGAAAAGCTAATAAAAAAGTCTAAAGATCGGGAGCGAGTATGGCGATCTAATAATAAAGTTCCTTCTACTTTAGGACGCATGACATTTTGATATTTTTGCCAATTTTGGTTAATTAAAAGTCCATCATCCCAGACAGCCGCAGCATGAATTACCCCTCGTAAAGATGGTAAATCTGCACCAAAACGAGAGAATAATTGTTCCATCTCTAGGGGGGAAACTAATATCAATACCGATAATTGTAATCTCTGTTCCTTTTTCGGCAAACGCAGCAATTAATTCGGGTTGAGCTTTAATATTCCGACTGCATAAAACTAAGTGACTCGCCCCCATTTTTGATAACCATTCAGCGACTAATAATCCCAGTTTTCCCAAACCTCCAGTGATTAAATAGGCTCCTTCTTTGCTCACAAACTGCTGTTTTTGCGCTGGGGGAATGGTCGCAGAAACTAACCTAGCTCCATAACGGTTTCCCCGACGTAAAGCTAGACGGAGTTCATTATTTGAAGTATGCAATTGATTGAATAATAACTCAGCTTCATCTGCTTCTGCTGTCGTCGATAAATCTAAACATACACAACGCATTTGGGGATATTCTTGATTAATAACTGCTCCTAATCCCCATAAATAAGATTGTTGAGGATCTAGGGAAGGATCTTCTAATACTTGATTAGCACCACGGGTAATTAGCCATAAATCAGGTAATTTTTGCCAGTTATTAGTCAGGTTTTGAATTAAGTTTAAGGCGGCGTGACAACTTGTATAAACGCTCTCTATATCCTCTGCAACTGATCCGGTTTCCCAAGAAAAAATTACGCCCGTGGGAAATTCTCCCGACGGATATGCTTGTTGATATAGACGCTGAAAATCATTTTTTTCAGCCGGATTGATCGCAAAATAATCTTGAGAGTGGCATTTATAGTTATTACCAATTTCTACTATTATAACTTTTTCTCCCGCTTTTTTCAATAAATTGACCAAGGGATTTAATGCCGTTTGAGGATGCACAAATATTAACCAAGAATTGTTAAGATTGTTAGTAACAGTTGGTAGTAAAGCAAGTTTTTGCCATTGAACTTGATAAAAACAATTTTTCTCAGTTTCTTGCCATAAACGCTGTAAAACTTCTGGTTTAGTCCGCCGTGCTGTTAAATTTGTAAAGCGAGCACAAAGCTGTTTTTCCTGATTATAAATATTTACATCTACGCACATTTCACCCTGAGAATCCGATTTAACGTCAACCTGTGTCCAAACTTGATCATCAGGATTTCGGAATAATTCTAAGGAAGAAAACCCATAGGGTAAATGCAATTCTTGACCATGAATTTCAGGAAAAGCTGCACCAATACTTTGCAAGCAAGCATCTAAAAGGACAGGATGGAAACAATAACGCTGGTCTGCTAAACTGCGGTCAATACTAATCTTAGCCTGGGAACCATTTTTAAAGGAAAATAATTCTTGAATCCCTTGAAATCCCTTGCCATAGGTGATTCCCATTTGCTGATAAAGTTCATAGAATCGAGAAATAGAAACCGCTTCCCGTTTCTGCTTTTAGATCATTTTTAAATTCCGATTCAGCCACTCCTTTGAGATTATTAGATTCAACCTCACCAGTAACATGAAGAATCCATTGATCGGCTGTAGAATTATGACTAAATATTTCAAAACTATAGCTTTGTTTAGATAATTTTTGTGGTTTAAAAATTATTTGTAATATTATGGGAGTTACCGATAATAACAATCCCTGATGAATTGAGACATTTTGAAGGGTGATGAAATTATCAGGTAATATTTTCTGACTGGCGGCTAGAATTGCTTCTATAAATCCTGTCGCTGGAAATAAAACCTTCTCAAATACCTGATGTTCTTGAAGATAATCTGGCTGCTCAGAACTGATCTCGCCCTCAAATATAATTTCCCCGGTCGCTAACTTTTTAAAATCTCGAATAAAAGGATGTAAATTAGTTTTTATGTCGGTGACAGAAAATTCAGAATTTGATATCCAATAACGTTCCCGTTGAAATGGATAGGTTGGTAAAGAAATCCGTTTCCCTTGTTTAAATACCTGCGTCCATTCTACAGAATAACCATTGACAAAAAGTGTCGCTAAACTTCTATATATTTGGGCTTGTTCATCTTGTCCGGGTATAATGCTAGGGAGCCATAATATTTTTTGATTGGGCGAAATTAGTCGCGCCATACCCAATAATACGGGTTTAGAACCAACTTCCAGAAAACAGCGATAACCACTATCAATTAAGAACTGAAACCCCTGGCTAAACTGCACCGTACTTCTAAGATGATTAACCCAATAATCGGGAGTCGCAATTTCTTTGCCGATGGGTTTACCTGTGATATTACTAATAATTGTTAAGCTAGGTTCATGCAGTGAAATGTTCTCTAAAACCTTAGCAAAATCATCAAGAATTGGCTCCATTAACGGCGAATGGAAAGCATGGGATACAGCCAAACGTTTGGTTTTATATCCTTGATCTATAAAGGTTTTCTCTAGTTGATCAACAATTTCATTTACCCCAGAAATCACTGTGATTGAGCCGTTAGCCGCACCAATATTAACTTGATTTTGATAGGAAATCAGGGCCGTCGCTACGGTTTCATAATCGGCATAAATAGCTGCCATACTGCCATTGTGGGGTAATTCTCCCATTAGCCGACCCCGTTGGGTAACTAATTTTAAAGCATCTTCTAAGGAGAAAACTCCGGCTAAACAAGCTGCTACATATTCGCCAATACTATGTCCTAAAAGTGCTGAAGGTTTCTATTCCCCAAGATTGCCATAATTTAGCCAGTGCATATTCAAAAGAAAACAGCACGGGCTGGGTGATTTGAGTCTGTTCTAATAGCTGGCTATTGGGCAATTTAAAGATTAAATCCAACAGGGATTTTTCTAAAATAGGTTCTAGGATTTCATTACAAAGATCTAAAGTATTTTTAAAGACGGGTTCTCGGTGATAAAGGGTTTCTCCCATTCCCGAATATTGCGAGCCTTGGCCGGAAAATAGAAAAGCTATTTTTAGATGATTTTCTGATAAAATTGGTGTAATTAATTGTTGAGAATCCTCACCTTTTTGGAAACTAGCCAGTGCTGCTTGTGCCGTTGTTATTGATTCGGCTAAAATACAGAGTCGATGCTGAAAAATAGCCCGTCCCGTAGTAGCTGTAAAACAAACATCAGCAAAATTCACAGACCCATCCAAAGCGTTTTGATAATTTTTAGTTAACTCTTGGAGAGATTTTTCGGAACGAGCCGAAAGCGGTAATAGGTAAAAATTATGCTCAGATTTTTGAGGTAAATTAGAGTCAATTTCCCCCACAATAATATGGGCATTTGTCCCACTAAAACCAAAGGAACTTACTCCGGCAATTCGTTGGCGCTCACTAGGATTCCAGGGTTTTCCGCCTACGGGAACTTCAAAAATATTAGAACTCCAATCAAACCGAGGGTTAGGTTTTTTAAAGTGAAGATGGGGAGGAATTTTATGGTGTTGTAAAGCTAAAACTGTTTTAATTAATCCGGCAATTCCTGCCGCTCCTTCTAGGTGTCCTAAATTTGTTTTGACAGAAACCAATAACTAAAGGTTGATTCGGAGGACGTTTACCAAAAACCGCGGCCATACTTTCTAATTCAATCGGATCTCCCAGGGCAGTTCCCGTACCATGAGCTTCGATATAATCTATTTGTTCTGGTTGCAGATTTGCTGTGTTTAGGGCTTGATATAATAATTTTTCTTGCGCCGCCCCATTCGGGACTGTTAACCCACTACTGGGGCCGTCATGGTTAACTGCTGTAGCATAAATTTTGGCTAAAATATGATCGCCATTCTTAATAGCTTGACTCAATCTTTTAAGCACAATTATTCCACAACCTTCGCCCCGCACCATTCCATTTGCACTTTCATCAAATGTTTTACAATGTCCATCGGGTGCCAGCATTTGGGCGCGACTTTCAATTAAAGAAATAACCGGGGTAATCATAATATTAACCCCCCCGGCTAAAGCCAGATCACACTCACCATTTCGCAAGGCATTGTAAGCTAAATTTACTGCTACTAAGGAGGAAGAACAAGCGGTATCAATTGTCATTGATGGCCCCTGCAAACCCAGGATATAAGAAAGCCGACCGGAAACTACACTAACAGAAGTTCCCGAGCCCGTATAGGCATTAATTGCTTTTGGAGAATAACTTAATTGGGCATAATCTTGAGTCATGCACCCAATAAAAACGCCCGTTTGACTATTGCGTAATTTTTGCGGATTTTGTCCTGCCATTTCTAATGCTTGCCAGGCGGTTTCTAATAGCAAACGTTGCTGAGGATCAATTGCGATCGCTTCCCGTGGAATAATGCCGAAAAATTCAGCATCAAATTGATCAATTTGCTCTAAAAATGCACCATAGGGAGAGTATATTTTACCCGCTTTATCGGGATCGGGATCATACCAATCTTTCATATCCCAGCGATTTTTAGGAATTTCTCCGACGGCATCTTTTCCCTGTTCTAAAAGTTCCCAAAAGGATGTTAAATCCTTAGCACCGCCGGGAAATTGGCAAGCCATACCAACAATTACAATCGGATCTTCTTCTATTTGTGGTTTATCTAAGGTAGATTCTTTAGTCTGTTTTTGAGGGATTTCTGATGGTATTTTTTCGAGAATAGGAGTTAGTATTGGTTCGGAACTATCTAAAACTTCCCGTAGTAAATAATCGGCTAAGGTTTCTACATTGGGAAAACGAAATGCAATGGTTGATGGCAGGGAACAATCAAAATCCGTTTGCAAAAGATTGCGAAGTTCTGTGGAGGTGAGGGAGTCCATTCCTAAATCAAAAAATCCTTGTTGGGGAGCAATAATTTCATCATTTGAGTGTCCTAAAATATTGGATACACACCAACTCAGATGATTAATTAACCAACTACGACGCTGTTTTATAGGTAGGGTTTGCCATTGTTTTAAAATATTGGAAGACGGACTAGAATCCTGGGGTTTAACTTGAGATCGGAAATTTTGATAAAAACTTTGGTTAATATAAGGAAAACGTTGCCAGTCAATGATAATTACACCCGCACGAATAATCTGATTAAATAGGATTTTTTCTAGGGTATTAAGAGCTAAATTAGGTTTAATTGCTTGATAACCTTTAGAGGCTAATCTCTCTAAAACATTACGATCTACTGCGGCACCAATTTCGCTCCAAGGCCCCCAGTTAATCACAGTTTCCTGGTAAATTACGCGCCTGACGATAATAGATAAAAGCATCTTCAAACGCATTGGCAGCGGCGGCATTTGCCTGTCCTGCCGAGCCAATTAAAGACACAGCAGAGGTATAACAAACAAAGAAATCTAAAGGGTCATTTAAGGTGAGTTGATGTAGCAACCAAGTGCCTTTAACTTTCGGTGCTAAAACATAGTTAAAACTCTCTGGTGTTAGTCGGAGTAATGTTGTATCGTCTAGGGTTCCAGCAATATGAAAAATACCCCGCACCGGATATTCTGAACGGCATTCTTCTAGTAAAATATGCAGTTTTTCTGCATCGGTCACATCACATTCTTTAATTTTAATATCGACGGGATTAGATGGCAAACTTGCCAAAATTTCAGGGTTAACAGTTTGTGTACCACTGCGACTACACAAAACTAAATGACGGGCGCCTCTTTCTACCATCCATCGGGCAGTTGCTAACCCTAAACCTCCGGTTCCTCCTGAAATTAAATAATAGCCATCGGGACTAAAATTAATCTTTCCTGCTGCGAGTTTTCGCTGTACTAAACGCGGACAAAAACGTTGTTCACCCCGCAGAGCGATGCGATTTTCTGAGGTGTTGCTGTAGATTTCTTGAAACAACTTTTCTTCTAAGTTTGGTTCGTTAGGGTCTAAATCAATGGCTCTAAAATTGAGTTCGGGATGTTCTAATCCTAAGCTTAAAGCAATTCCTAATAGAGAAGATTGGGCGGGAGAAGTTAGAGTTTGGATTTCTTTTGCAGGTACGGCTCCTTGGGTGACAAGAATCAGATCTGGGGGATTTTTTTGTTGTAATAATGCTTGCAGTAAAAACAAAAACCGTTGACAATGAATCTCTACTTCTTGATCAATTTCCCCTGCTATTTTTTCCAATCCCCAAAAATACAATATTTGATGGGTTTCTGGTGTTAAAAGGGTTTGTAATACCGATAGGTAATTCTCGGCAGAATCAGGATTAATGTCTTCAGGGAAAACCGCCGAACAACCAACGCCTCGCTGTTGTAATAGGGGAATTAAATTGTTAGCAATTCCTTGGGTATCGGCAAAGATGATTTGCTCAGAGTTGGGTTTGGAATGGAAAGGGATCAATCTGTCACTGCTTTTGGCAATGATCACGCTTTGTTTTAATAGATTTCGGGTTTGGAGTTGGCTGGGTTTCAATAATATTAATGTCTTCAAATTGATGCTGAGTGAGTAAATTTTTCCAAGATTCTGTATTAACTAAAGGATAACCATGGCGCAGCGGATCTTGACTACATAACCACCAGCCTTCCGTTAAGCCAAAGGTTAAATCTACCCAACGTCTGGCTCCGGTACTTTCTAACAGTATCAATAGCCCATTGGGAGCGATTAAAGAGCGTACATTTTCCAGGGTTTTTTGAATATCTGCTGTCGCGTGAAGAACGTTCGCTGCAATAATAATATCAAAACTTCCCGGGAGAAAACCTTGATTAAAGGGATTTTTTCCTATATCTAAAGTTTGATATTGAATGAAGGAATAATTTTTGTTATTTTCCTTGGCTCTATTTAAAAAGCTGGAGGAAATATCGGTAAATACATATTCAATTTGTTCGGGAGATAAATGGGGTAAAATTGCAGCAGTGGTGGCTCCTGTTCCGCCACCAATTTCCAAAATCCTTAGCTGATGATTGCTTGGTAAATTAGCGATCGCACGGTTAATAGTTAATGCTACTAACTGATTCATCAATTTAGCTCCAGCAGCTTCAGAATAAATTGGGGCGATCGCATTTATATCTCCTTGGGGAAATATTAAGTCTAATGGCTCAATTTGACGACGCATAACTTCAGCTAAAGCTAAACCACAACGCTCCATCAGATTAATTTCTGCTGGATAATTAGGAAATTGTTGGCGGAGATCTTGAATTTGTAATTGAGATGAAAGGGTTTCTAATTCTTTTGTCAATAACCAGCCATCTTTTTGCCAATTAACAATTTTTTCTTCGGCTAAAATTTCTAAGCATCGAGATAATAAAGGACGATAAAAATCAACTATTTCGCCTTGAATAGCAATCTGTTCTTCGGGGTAATTTTGACCTAATTTTGGTTGCCAATTCAGTTGTTTTAAGGCTTCCCAAATATAAGTAACACTTAAACTTTCCAGGGCTTCTAGTAAGCGTTCATATTGGGGTAATTTGTCTGCTAGTTGCTGTTCTAATTGCGCCGATTGAATTTGAGCTTTAATCAGATTGGGAGTGGCTAAACTGTCTCTCCCATTAGCTAATAATGCTACTAAAGGAATCCATTCTTCTAGGTAGGTTTGGGGTTGATTTTCTTGAGGAATAATATCTTGAGATTGCACAGGTTTTAGTTCCAAACCTATAATTGATGCAATCGGTTCACCCTGGGGGGAATAGATATCAATATCAGAGATAATAATATGAGGACGATCATAATTTGGCTGGAGTCGAGCGGTACTAATTACAATATCATCGGGGGTGCGGAAAAATTGAAATTTAGCAATCCGAACGGGTACATAAGTTACCGATGATTCTTGTTTAAATAAAATAGCGGCAATCACCTGAAAACAAGCATCCAACATTGCGGGATGAAAATGATATTTTTTCGCTTCTAATCGGAGATTATCTGTTAATTTGATTTGAGCAAAAGCCGTATTATTACCCCGATTAAGTTGATCAATTAGCTGAAAATTGCTACCATAATTAACTCCCGCTTTTTGGTAAGCTTGATAAAAGGAATTAATCTCAACTTCCTCTGGACAATTTGCTTTTATTTCTTCTAGGTGATTAACCGTTGAATCAATTGCAGGCGATAATAAATCTTGCCTATTGCCTATTGCCCATTCCCCATTCATAGATTTTGATTGATCAATTTTACCTGTCACCAGGATTTCCCAATTTTGATCAACTTGATGATAAATTTGCCAACTTTTATCAGCGACAATTAATTGTAATATATCTTGTTTATCTGTTAAAATTAAGGCTTTTTTAAATTCAATATTTTCTAATATAACAGTTTGATTTTGTGTAGCAGCCAAGGCCATTTCAATTAATGCAGACCCGGGAAAAATGGATTGCTCAAAAACTTGATGTTCTTGTAAAAAAGCGGGTTGACGCTGACTAATACTCCCTCGATATTGAAGATCGGACAAGGGCGAAGGAAAACGATCACCTAGTAAGGGATGACCGGAGGAATAATCATTACCTTTGCTAATTGCTTTGGGTTGATTATTAACTGAATTTATCCAGTAACGTTTGCGAATAAAAGGCGAATTAGGTAAACTAATTTTTCGTCCTGAATGGGAATGATGAAATCCTTTCCAGTCAATATTTACTCCTCGGATATACAGTTTCACCCAGAACAATTTGCATTTGCTGATTACTATGACAATCTTTGACTAAACTAGATAACCAAAGTATCGAGTTTTCCGCTAATTTTTGACGACCAATATTGATTAAATTTGGGTAAGTTCCAATTTCCAGGAAGATTTGATACCCCATTTGATGTAGGGTAGTAATTCCTTTAGCTACCTGCTTTGATTCTTGAATTGGTTGTCCCCAATAAGCAGAATTGGTTAGGGAGTTATTAGCCAATTCACCATTAGCAATTAGGGTAAGTTGGGGATGGTGATAAGTAATTTCTTCGGCAATTTTTTGAAAAGCTACTAATTCTTTTTGATCGAGTTTTTGTGATAAAAAACGGGCGCGACCTGCGACTAGCTTCACTGCATCTTCTAGGGAAAAAATCCCCGTTTGTTGGGCGGCAAGATATTCACCTAATCCCGAACCTAAAACCGCAGAAGGGCAAATTCCCCAAGATTTCCAGAGTTCACAAAGTGCATAGTGGAAAGCAAATAATATGGGTTGTACAGATAAAGGATTGTGTTCAGAATCTGGGGCTTGATTTTTGTAGAATAAATCTTCTAGGGAAAATTTTAAGTGATTTTGAAATAGGCGATCGCATTTAATAAAAGCATCATGGAATACAGGCTCATTTATAAATAAATCCTCTCCCATTCTCGGAAGTATTTCGCCTTGATCATTGCAGAGAAAAGCGATTTTAGGATTACTTTGAGCCTCCCCATAAATTACTTGTTTCTGGTTTTCCTCCCAATTACTACTCAGAAAAATCTCCAGCCCTTCCCGCAAACTATCCAGACTAGAAACTAATAAAGATAGTCGATGTTTATGGGGAAAACGTCCGGTATTTAAAGAAAAGGCAATATCATTGATATTCCAATCGGGTTTTTGTTCCAGATTAGCAACTAATTCAGCAGCAAAAATCCGTAACCGTTCTGGATCTTTGGCTGATAAAGTAATTAGAATTGGGGATATTTTGGGGATTAGGGTTTGGTCTTGAGGCGGTTCGCTTAAAATTACACTAGCATTGGTTCCTGATGCTCCAAAAGAACTCACAACCGCCGATTTAATTTTTTCATTATTGACAGTCCAAGGACAAGTTTTTGTAACAATATTAATAGGTAAATTAGCCCAATTAATGTGCGGATTAGGCTTATTAAAATTAAGATGGGCTGGAATTTCTGAATAATAGATAGATAATACAGTTTTGATCAAGCCTGAAATACCCGCCGCCGCAGCGAGATGACCCAAATTTGTTTTAACAGAAACCGACTAATAATGGTTGAGATTTTGAGCGATTGACGCATAAAGCATCAGCTATGGCTTTAATTTCAATCGGGTCTCCTAAAGATGTGCCTGTGCCGTGGGCTTCGACATAATCAATTGCATCCGCATTTAACCGGGCATCCGTCAGAGCTTCCCGAATTAACTCTGTTTGGATGGTGCCATTGGGAACCGTAAAACCTCCACTGGCGCCATCATTATTAACTGCTGTTCCTCGAATTAAAGCCCAAATCCGATCGCCATCTTCTAGGGCTTGACTCAATCTTTTTAAGACAACAACTCCACACCCTTCACCGATGCCAAAACCATCGGCACTTGCATCAAAGGTTTTGCATTTCCCATCATGGGCTAACATCTGATTTCGACATAGGGCAATCGGAACTTCTGGAGTTAAAATTAAGTTGACTCCCCCGACTAAAGCTTGTCTACATTCTTGGGAACGCAAGGAACGGCAAGCCAGATGAACGGCGACTAAGGAAGAAGAACAGGCCGTATCCACCGCTAAACTTGGGCCGTTGAGATTCAAAAGGTAAGAAATACGCCCGGCGGCGGCATTGGTATGATTGCCGGAGATATGATAGGCTCCAATCGCACTATAATCATCCTCCGGTGCAATTAGGCGAGCATAATCATTGTTAGTAATGCCAATAAAAACACCAGTCTTGCCGATTCTGGCCGTTGGTGTCGCCATACCTGCATTTTCTAAAGCTTCATAAGCAACTTCTAATAGTAACCGTTGCTGAGGATCAATGTGTTGGGCTTCTTTTGGGGCAATGCCGAAAAAATGTGGGTCAAATTTGGAGACATCATCGAGAAAACCCCCTTGGGAGACGTAGATTTTGCCCGGTTTACTCCGATCTGGATCATAAAAATCATCCCGATTCCAGCGATTCTTAGGGATTTCTCTGATGGTATTTCCACCCGCTTTGAGAAAAGACCAAAAGGAATCAACCGTGGCAATATTATTGCCAAAACGACACCCTAAACCGACAATTGCTATGGGTTCACTTTGTTGAGCTTCAAAGGCTTTTAATCTCTCTTTGGCTTCATTGAGTGCTTTAAAAACTCTAGTTTGGATTGATTTTTCGTGTTCTGATAAGTTTTTGAGATCGTTAAATTCCATTGTCTTTATCTATCCAGATTTTAAGGGGGTTAGGAGGATCTGAATCAGACTCAATGTTAAGGATACCTGTTCAGAACTACAATCGTCAAGAAATATTTGCTAACGATCTTAGGCTTTGTTTAGATTAAAATTTGTTGAAGTTCCACTAAATAGAGATTTATGCAAATAGACCAACTAAAGCCCCATCTAATCCCAACCGCTAACTCCTGGGTAACATATCCGAAACCTAATCCTCAAGCAAAATTACGACTATTCTGTTTCCATTATGCCGGGGGTGGGGCTGTGATATTTCGCTCTTGGGCGGATAGTCTACCATCAACGGTGGAGGTTTGTCCGATCGAACTTCCCGGACGTAGTTCCCGACTGCGGGAAACTCCCTTTACCCAAATGGAGCCTCTGATACAGACTCTAGCTCCGGCCATCTTTCCCCACCTGAATAAACCTTTTGCTTTCTTTGGCCACAGTATGGGCGGATTAGTTAGCTTTGAACTGGCGCAGCTACTTCGCAAGGAATATAACCAAAGTCCATTACACCTGTTTGTTTCGGGATGCCGCGCTCCGCAAATTCCCGATCGCGCTTCGCAAATTCACGCCCTACCAGAAACCGGAATTGATCAGGGAATTACGTCGCTATAACGGTACACCGGAAGCGGTGCTAGAAAATGCCGAGTTGATGGAACTGTTGCTGCCTACTCTGCGGGCCGATTTTTCGGTAGTTGAAACTTACTCCCACAAGCAATTACCGCCTCTGGATTGTCCAATTACTGCTTTTGGTGGATTAGAAGATTGGAAACCTAACGCCCTGGAGCTAGAATCTTGGCGAGAACAAACCAACTCGGCTTTCTGCGTGGAGATGTTCCCCGGAGATCATTTCTTTTTGCACTCAGCCAAATCTCTTGTCCTGGAATGCTTGGGAAAATCACTATTGATCATTGATCAGGGGATCAATTAAATCAATTATCTGTTCAAATTGAAATTTCCGCACTGCTTTTGTTAAAAATTGTATTAGGGGAATTTCTGTATCTGGAATTTCTGTGGTTAATTTGATCACAATTTGGACATCGGCTTCAAGTGCTGCTTTATAAAGTTGATAAATCCAGTCCTCAGACATGACTTTGAGAGCCTCGGAGGTTAGCTGATTTTGTAATACAGGATTTAAGATCGGCTGTGTTTCGTGCAAGATATATTTGACTCCTAAATGTTTAGTTAATGCCTCAAAAATACTGGATTCGGTAAAGGGTTTTCTAATAAAATCATCACATCCAGCCGAGAGAATAATGGCTTTTTCTTCTTCTAATACACTAGCCGTTAAAGCAATAATAGCGGTAGCATTACCTTTAGTTGTAGATTTAATAAACTTAGTCGCTTCATAGCCATTCATTACGGGCATTCGCATATCCATGAAGATTACATGGGGTTCCCATTCATCCCAAATGGCGATCGCTTCTTGGCCGTTACTGGCTTCTTTGATCTCAAATCCCAACGGACTAAGTAACTGAATTAATAATTTACAATTAATTGGTTTATCATCCACTACAAGGATTTTGTAAGTCAGTTGACCGGGAGCAATTCCTATGACTCTTAGATTGTTTTCTTTACCCATGCTGACGGTTTCTTGACCTAATTTTACCTGAATATAAAAATCGAAAGTTGTACCCTTTCCTAATTCACTTTTAACGAAAATTTCTCCCCCCATCAGTTGGATAAATTTCCGACTAATGGCTAATCCTAAACCCGTTCCTTCTTGGGATTCTTTTCCAGCTTGAGCTTGGGTAAAGGCTTCAAATAGTTTGGGTAATTCTGAGGGGGAAATGCCTACTCCAGTATCCTGAATACAAAAATGCAGATTAAAAATATCTCCGGTCTCTTGATCTCCTCTAAAAATAGATAGAATAATTTGACCCTCTCGGGTAAATTTGATTGAATTACTTAGTAAATTGATCATCACCTGACGGAGTTTGACTTCATCAGTATAAATATAGCGAGGGACATTTTTATGGCGATGGAAAAGCAAGTTTAAGCTCGCATTGATAGCGCGTAAATGTAGCATATTTTCTAAATCATTCAGCAATTGATACAAATCAAATTCTCTGGAATTAACGGTTTCTTTACCGGATTCAATTTTTGATAAATCCAGAATATTATTAATTAATGTCAGCAGGTAATTGCCACTATTATAAATAATTTCGGCATTTTCATAATGCTCAGAAGGGATCTCTTTAGAGCGCAATATCAATTGAGAAAAACCTAAAATTGCATTCATCGGCGATCGCAATTCATGGCTCATATTGGCAATAAAGGTACTTTTGGCTTGATTGGCAACTTCCGCTTTTTCCTTGGCAATTTCTAATTCGGCCGTTCGTTCATGCACCCGATTTTCTAAGGTTTCAAATGAGGTTTTTAACTGAATTGCCATACTATTAAAAGAATCAGTCAAGGTTTCTAACTCGGCAATGCTTTGGGTTTCTATAATTTGACTTCCTAGATTATTTTCTCTGGTCAAATCCTGCCATTCACCCTTGGCAATTGCCTGACTCACTTGATTTAAGCGTAGAATGGGATGAGAAATCCATCGAGCGGTCAGAATACCAATTCCTGTGGCGACCAGTAGAGTAATAACAGAAAGTAAAACAGTTAGTTTCCTATTGGCGTTAATTTCTACCATCAAATCAGAGTCGGGAATAATTGCCACCACCAACCAATCTAAACCATATTTATCTTGGTAGGGACTAACCTGAACAAAGAGCATTTTTCCCTCAAAAGGGACTTGTAATCGAATATTTTGAGAAATCCTTTGAAAATCGCCATATTGTTGTTGAATTTTATGGGCGATTGTCCTTGTCCAAGCATCTTTACTTTGAATCGCAGGTAAGCGAATTGGGATTCCTTTGTTATCCTTCAGACAGGGAGTTTCTAGGGTTGAAGTTGCAACTAAATCACCGCCATGATCAATAATAAATGTTTGTCCTGAAGGCGAAAATTTTAGATTATTTAAAAATGTACTAATTCCATCTAAAGTTATGCCACTATTAAAAACACCTTGAAATTTTCTCTGAGCATCATAAACTGGAACAATGGCACTCAGCCCCAAGAGTAATGGGGCTTTATAAACATAAATCTGCGACCAAGTTTGTCCTCTAGCTACCTTTCCCTCCCTATACCAAGCCGTTTCCCTTGTATCTACTGATGCCTGAAATTTCAATAATTTTTGACTTTCACCTCGAGAATCCAATAAATAGAATTTACGTTTATTAATTTCTGGGAAACCTATTTTCTTGAAAAAATACTATCCCTTTTTGCAGGTTTTCTCCAGTTAGCCGACGCGACACAGCCAAAAATTCTGGACTGAGAATGCGCTGATAGGAGATCATTTCTCCTTGAGTATTGGCAAACATATTCAATGTGAGATGGGGAGACAAATTGATCTGTTGCCAAAAATACTGACGCAGGGATTCAAAGTTATTCAGGCTAATCACACCCTGTTGGAAAGCCTGATAATTAACTGCTACGGTTTGCTGTTGAATTTGCAGGGAGTGATCGAGGTGATCTTTAATTCGATTTTCTGCCTGATTCATCACCTGATTTGCCAGGTTTTCTACGGCTTTCTGCCCACTTCTATAGGAAAGATAGCCAACCAGTCCTACAGCCCCCACAATTTGCAACACAAAGGGGATAATTAATACCAATCTCAGAGGAATTTGTCTGATTTTTTGGGGTCTACTGGGATGCCAGTCAATCATTACCGAGTTTAACCCCCCCAATATAAAAGTCCGATCGCACAATCAAATTCAATACTTTCTAAGGCGATCGCATTTCCAAGTATATACCCGTAATAATACCACATTTTACCTTCTCCTCGACAAAAAAATTCAACGGAGATAGATTCAGAATCAACTAAAACATATTGTTTCAAACTCAACGCTAACAATAATATTTTGGTCTTTTCGGGCGATTAAATATAATCAAGATAGCGTCGCTTATATGAATTATATTTAGGAAAATTAATTTCTTAGTATTCCGGTTTAATTTGTGTTTTCCGTTTAAAACAGAATAAATCACGCAATTCCTGTGTTTTTCATCACCCACGACCCCTGATCAAGCTCACAATTGGATCGGGATGATATCACGGTAAATCCTAATTGAGAATGGCACAATTTTAAATATAAGGCTAAGTCTTTGGAGTGCTAACCTATGGCAACTCAACTTTCCGCAAAAGAACTGCGCCCCAACCCCTTCATCGCCTACCGTGATCCCCAAACAGGAAAATGGATTGTTGTGCAACCTGAAGCTAAGGACGTTGAGGCAGCAGCCACATAGAGGATAACAAGGTTTAAGGGAAAAAACTTTCTGGGTCGTGGGCTATTCTGAAAGGATGGCAACTCGATACACCATCCCACCCATCGTTAACCTTGTTTTCCTGTCTTCCTCAGTGTGATCTCGATTTTGTCCCGATTCCCGATCCACCCACCAGAAACGACTAAAACCCTAGATAATTTTTACCTACGGGAACGACAGGCTGTGCCACTCTCCAAATCTATCTAATGCACCCTGGAACTTTAGCTTAATCTGTTGGATCGAGTTGTGTCAATAGGTTGACTCAGAACTGGTCTAGTTTAAATAGTGTCACACTCCCCTGTATTCGCCGGAGTAAATATCGCTAAAGTAAAAACATCGAGTTAAATTTTTAACCATGAAATCCCATCTGACTTTAACAACTTTTGAATCTACTGCCAGTTTCGCTAACTCCTGTGATAGTTCCTTGAGTATTTCGGATTTGCAAAAAATCATTAACAAGATTGAAACTTTCACTGGAGATGAATGGCTTTCGTTGTGTCCTGATATCGATCAGGGAGAATTCTATCGGGAATGGTTTATCTGTTATGATCCTGAAGTAACTCAAACTTGGGAAGCCTACGATTATTTAACTGATGATTGGTTTGAATCCCAAGATTTATCCCAAGTTAAAGCAATTATTGATCGGATTGAAAATGCCAGAATCTATATCCCTATTGCCGCTTAATTTTTGCTGTTTCTTAACTGTAAAATCCTATGATAATTCCCCAGGGGCTAATTAGCCCCTATATTTTTGAGAACTAATTTTTATAGTAGGGAACAGGGAATAGGGAATAGCGAATAGGGATCAGTATTAGTCCTAACTGCCAAGCGCAACAGCTATATTATGAATTAACGCCAACGGATTGCGATTTTTCTAAAGTAGGATAATCGGTATAACCTTTTTCTGTACCTCCATAAAATGAAGACCGATCATAGGGATTTAATGGCGCATTGATCTCAAAACGTTTCGGTAAATCGGGATTAGAAATAAATAACCGCCCATAGGCAATTAGATCGGCATTTCCAGAAGCGATCGCTTGATTTCCACTCTCTCGATTATGGGCTCCGGCGGAGATAATTGCCCCCTTAAAATAGTTACGGAAAAATCCAGAACTTAATTCGGCTAAAGGAATTTCTGCTTGATCTATTTTTGCCCAATTATTCAGGGCATCGGCATTTGATCGCGGTTCAACAATATGTAAATAAGCCAGATTAAATTGATTTAAAGCATTAGCTACATAACTAAAGGTTGCTACGGGATTAGAATCTGAGACACTATTAAATGTACCCGCCGGAGATAGTCTCACCCCGACGCGATCGCTTCCCCAAACACCTACCACCGCCCTCGTTACTTCTAATAAAAACCGAGTTCTATTTTCAAGTGTACCACCATACCGATCGGTGCGTTTGTTAGTGCCATCTTGAAGAAATTGATCTAATAAATAGCCATTAGCACTATGGATTTCCACCCCATCAAAACCCGCATTTAAAGCGTTTTCCGCCGCCTTGCGATAGTCTTCTACGATCCCAGGAATTTCCTCGGTTTCCAGAGCCCGGGGGGTAACAAAGGGTTTTTCCCCTTCTAGGGTACTGGCGGTTCCTTCGGGGGCGATGGCGGAGGGGGCTACGGGTAAGGCTCCATTGGGTTGTAGCAAGGGATGGGAAATCCGGCCAACGTGCCAGAGTTGTAGGAAAATCCGGCCTCCCTGTTGGTGAAACTGCTTTGGTTACGAGTTTCCAGCCTTGGGTCTGTTCGGCTGAATGAATCCCAGGTGTGCCTGGGTAGCCTACTCCCTGGGGGGAAATTTGGGTGGCTTCAGAAATTATTAATCCCGCCGAGGCCCGTTGTCCATAATATTCGGCGTTGAGGGGGACGGGGACGTTTCCGGCTCCGGCGCGGTTTCGGGTTAGTGGGGCCATCACAAGGCGGTTTGGTAAGGTATAGCGACCCAATTGGAAGGAGGAAAATAGGTTGAATTGACTGTTCATTATGTTTTTTTGCCCCAGGGTTGGTTTAGTAGTTAAATAACTGTTTAATTGTTAGAATAAGACATTTCTCCCAAAAAGTCAAGCGGTTGTTAAACTATTTAAGTTTGGGTTCCCAGGGGTTAGAATGGGGATAATACAGCATCCGTGTCAAGTGGTTGATACCGATGGAAATATGGCCCTACTTTAAAACCATTATGTCCGACTCCTGCGAAAATCTCGATACCTATTCACCTTTAACCGTAACTATCAGTGATACGGAGAAACGAGCTAAAATCTTTGCTGCTTTGGGTGATCCAACGAGATTGCGAATAATTGAGATGTTAGCACGGCAAAAGGAAATGAGTGGCTCTGAGGTGGCATCCCAGGCCGGAATTAGTTTGGCTTTGTTTTGTCACCATTCTAAAATCTTAGCAGAAGCGGGATTAATTCAAATTAGAAAAGACGGACAAACCAAGTATAATTCGATTAATTGGAATGTCTTGGAGGGGTGTTTTCAAGGGTTAATGCGGTCGGAATCAAAATAGGAGTAATAAGGCTTACGGCTCAAGGATCACGACGCGGCTTATTTCCTGTTCCTTGCCATAACTGATTTCCTGATATAAAGGCAAGGTAATGATAAAATCACTTCCCTCTCCCACCTCAGAAGTACAGGTTAGGGTTCCCCGATGTTTATCAACAATAATAGCATAGGTGATTGCTAATCCTAAACCCGTACCTTGTCCCACAGGTTTTGTGGTAAAAAACTGGTCAAAACTGCGACGGAGAACTTCCGGGGACATCCCAATTCCATTGTCACCAATATCAATCATTAATTGGGATTTATCGGTGTTGGGTTCAATTTTAATAGTAATTTTGGGGACAAATTCCTCCTCTGGGATGGGTTGATTTTTTAACATTGTGACCTTACTCTCGATCGCATCAATAGCATTATTAAATAAGTGAATAAAAACCTGATTAATTTCACTAGCATAGCATTCAATAGTCGATAATTTATCGTAGTCTCGAATCACTTGAATTTCAGGACGATGGGAAGTCGGTTTGAAGCGATGACTTAACAGCATTAATGTACTTTCAATTCCTTCTCTGAGGTCTACGGTTTTTAATTGTGCTTCATCCAGTCGAGAAAATACTCGCAATGATCGCACTAAATCTCGAATTCGATTTGCTCCCACCTCCATTGAGGATAAAAGGTGGGGAAGGTCATTTTTCAAAAATTCCAAATCAATTTCTTCAGACCACTGTTCAAGTTCAGGAATATTCGGTGGGAGATACTGTTCATAAAGTTTAATGGTTTTCAGTAAATCTCCTACATATTGTTGAGCATAAAAGATATTTCCGTAAATAAAATTAATCGGATTATTAATTTCATGGGCGACACCCCCGACTAACTGACCCAAAGAAGACATTTTTTCTGTTTGAATTAACTGAAGCTGCATTTTTCTTAATTGTAAATGCACATTAATTCGAGCTAATACTTCTTCCGGTTCGATGGGTTTAGTAATATAATCTACCCCGCCAACTTCTAACCCTTTTACTTTGTTCACCAAGTCACTCAAAGCCGTCATAAAAATCACGGGAATATCCTTAGTTTTAGGATTGTCCTTTAACTGACGGCAAGTTTCAAACCCATCAATTCCCGGCATCATCACATCTAATAAAATTAAATCTGGTAAAGTTTCTTGAAGTTTTATTAAAGCATTTTCCCCACTTTTGGCAATGGAAACTCTAAAGCCAGATTGATTTAAAATATCCAATAATAATTTAACATTCGTTAGATTATCATCAACAATTAAAATAGAATAGGAATGGGAATTTTTCATGAATTATTAATTATTAATATAAGGTTGAATAAATTGGATAATCTGTTCATCATCAAAGGCTTCAGCCAATTGAATCATATAATCGGCAAAAGCAGTATATTGAATATCTAACTGTTTAATCCGATTTGCTTCACTTTGAATGTCTAAAATGTAACCTCCCTTGGCAAAATCATACAAGCTAATCAATTCTTGAGAGGGAGGAATAATTAAGGAATTAACGGAAACAGGTGTTTTTGAGTGGTCTATTATTGGTTCTGAATTTTCATAAATCCAAGTTAATTTTAACTTTTCTTGTAGTTGACTGAATAAAATTTCCTCTTGTATGGGTTTGGCCAAAAAACCATTGCAACCCGCCTTTAAACATTCTTCCTGATCCGCACTAAATACGGAAGCGGAGGAAGCAATAATTACCAGATCGGAAAATTCGGGATCAGTTCTTAATTTTCGAGTCATGTCTAACCCTCCCAAAATGGGCATATTTAAGTCCGTAATAATTATATCAGGATACCATTCACGCACTTTTTCTAACCCTTCTTGTCCTTGGGTGGCTTCAATGACTTCAAAACCAAGGGGTTTCTAACAAATTAACCAGAACAGATCTATTTTCCCAGCGATCATCTACAACTAAGATAATCTTTTTTTCTCCTTGATAACCGATCATTTTTCGTGAAGTTCCAATTTTCCTAATCGGTTGATCTTTGGCAATGGGTAAATTGACATCAAACCAGAATTTACTCCCAACTCCTGGAATACTTTGAACATTAATCTTGCCCGCCATCATCTCCACAATTTGATGACTAATGGCTAATCCTAATCCCGTACCTTCAGCTTTACGGGAGTGTTCTCCCACCTGTTCAAAGGGTAAAAATATTTTTTTAATTTGTTCTGTATTCATCCCGACTCCGGTATCCTCAACTTGAAATCTTATCTTATATATTGTGATGGAATCAGATTCTATTAATTCCGATAAAACCTGAACTTGAAAACAAACTGACCCGGTATCAGTAAATTTAATGGCATTACCTAATAGATTTAATAAAACTTGACGCAACCGCTTTTCATCCCCATGAATAACCCTAGGTAAAGGAGTTAAAATTTGATAATTAAATTCTAATTCTTTTTGTTCGGCTTTTAAGCGACAAACTTCACTAATTCCCCATAAACAATTTTCTAAATTAAAATCTAAGGGATAGAGTTCTAGTTTCCTGGCTTCGATTTTAGAAAAATCTAAAATATCATTAATTAGAGTTAATAAATGAGAACCACATTCATAAATAATATGGAGTCCTTGGAGATGTTTGGGAGTTAGATTTGGTTGCCGTTGTAGAATTTGAGCATAGCCTAAAATTCCATTTAAGGGAGTGCGGAGTTCATGGCTCATATTAGCCAAAAATTCACTTTTAGATTGGTTAGCAGATTCTGCTTCTTCCTTGGCGGCTTGGAGTTGGGCGGTGCGTTCTTCTACCCGTTGTTCTAAAGTTTCATTGGAAGTGGCTAAAATAGTGAATGATTGCTGTAATTGTTGAGCCATTAGGTTAAAAGAATCTCCCAAAGTTATGATTTCTTTAATACCTTTGATCCTAATTTTTTGTCTGAGGTTGCCATTGGCAATTTCCTTAGAAGCAATACTCAAACGCATAATTTTTTGCGTAATCCAATGGGAGGTTAATAATCCAAATAGTACGGCAACTCCTACAGCAATCAAACAAAGAATAACGGTTTTTTGAGTATTGGCATTAATTTGACCCATGAAATCAGATTCGGGAATCACCACCACAATTAGCCAATCCAAACCCCAAGGATCTTTCCAAGGACTAATTTTAACAAATTGATCTTGATTATTAATGGAAATTTGTAAAGAATGCTCCTCAACTATGGAGCCAACCTGACCTAATTTTTGAGTTAAAGCCTTAAAAGTTTCTCGAATAATGACATCTTGACTTTCCGCTGCACTGAGCCGTTTTGCCACACCCTCTACCATTTTATAAGGCGGTTTGGAGGATGAAACTAGCCACCAAAAGTCCATTCCTTTCTAAAATAAAGGTATGTCCAGATTCCCCCATGTTTAAATTTTTTAAAAACCCACTAATTTGCGATAAACGTAAATTAGAAACCAGAACGGCGATTAAATCATTTTGAGCATTATAGAGGGGATAACTCGCAGAAATAGAAATAATATCAGGAAAATTATCCCAGTGATAAATTTGACTCCAAATCGGTTTTTTTGCCTTAATTGCATCGGTATAGGCGGCTTCACTGCGAGGATTATAGTCATCATAGGAGACCATCAATTGAGTCCGATTGCCCTGGGCATCTGTGGCGTAGGTATTGGCTCGACCTTCGGTTTTAGGAGAAAGTTCATCAATAGTAGCCTTATTCACATCTAAAAAATATCCGGCTCCGGCATATTCTCCCGAGGGTAATACATAATAAACATAACCCACATCAAAGGCTTGAAGTTGTTTCCAAAAATACTGACTAACCTGTGGAAAATTTTGCAGATCCAAGAGTCCTAATTTCACCGCATCTGCATTAATTTGATTGATTTTATGGGGTGTAGAAAGATAATTATTTAAGTGTTGTTCCACCCGGGAACTGATTTCATTTTCGATTTCTTGGGCTAGTTCCTTAATCGCTTTTTCTCCATGACGGAAGGCTAACCAACCTGTTAAACCGACAGCAATAGAAATTTCTAATAAAAAGGGAATAACCAGCACCCAACTCAGGGGTATTCCTGGGGATTTATGCGCTCTACGAAACAGGGGAAATAATGATAATCTCATATTCAATTGGGTGGTAATTTTAGGAGCAAACTGGAGTCATAAAAACAGTTAGCTTAAGGAGAATTTTGCCATTCTGGTGTTAAGCTGCGAAAGTCAAATTGCGATGCACCCGGATGACAACTCACACAACTATTCACCGTCAGACGTTGGGAAAGATCAACCCGAGGATGGAGGGCTTTAAAATAACGAGAACGATTAAAAAGATAGGGGATGGTCTCATCCTTGAAAGCAATGGGACGGGAATAGGTTTGGAGATATTTCCACATTAATAATAATGATGGCCCCTCCAAGGGTTGCAGCGTCGCACCATAATGTTGTCGATCTTGAATTACCTGCTGCCAAGTTTGGGTGGGAAATACCTGGGGTGGGATAGCAATATGACAGTTGGAACAGGTGTTAAGATAAAGTTCATGTCCGAGTGCTGTTCTAGGTGGGATATTGTCCACACTCGCGATTTGACTTATTTGGGAAACCTGGTTTCTGTTGGGGGAAACAGCATTCAGGGTTTGTGCCATACCCAAGGCAATACCGATACTCCAGATACCGACTATTAGAATTAATACCCAGGAAGGAGAGCCTCCCTTTTGTTTTTGAATTCTGTTTTGACTTAAAAAACCCATAACTAAGACCAATTATCTGGCAACACCACTGAAATCCTAGCTCAGATTCGTACTGTCTTTGGAGAATTTCAGTTAATCTAAGTTGAGGATCATCCCTTCGCGGGCAACAATACCATTGGGAAAAACAGCCTGAACCTGGACTTCAATTTGATTCAACATTTCATCGGTATGGGATGGATCATGTTGATACATAACCACCTGCTTGACTCCGGCTTTTTTGGCGACTTCTACGCCCATTTCCCAGGTGGAATGTCCCCAACCAATTCTAGGCAATTGGTGATTGTGATATTCTTCGTTGGTATAGGTGGCATCATAAATAAAAACATCCGCTTCCCTAGCTAGACGTAAAACATTGGTATCAAAGCGGTCGGGAAAATGTTCGGTGTCGGTACAATAAACCGCCGTCTTTCCTTGCCAAGTAACTCGATATCCTACCGCCCCATTGGGATGATTCAGAGGGGCAGTTTCAATTTTGATATCATCTAAAGTTAATGTATCCCCCGGAAATAGGTCATAGAACCTCATGTCCGACTGCATGACATGGATGGGGACGGGAAAATTGGGGTGAAACCATCTGATCACAGAGACGATCTTTGATGGTACTGCCATCCGGTGCGATCGCCCCGTAAATATGAAAGCGATTAATCGGAATAAAAGCGGGAACAAAAAAGGGAAATCCCTGGATATGATCCCAATGGGTATGGGAAAAAAACATATAGGCTTCCACGGGCATTTGTTTGAGCAAATCCATTCCCAAGACTCTCAATCCGGTACCCGCATCAAAAATTAGGCGTTTTTCACCTAAGCGCATTTCCACACAGGAAGTGTTCCCCCCGTATTCAACCGTTTGCGATCCAGGCGTGGGTATACTGCCCCGCACCCCCCAGAATCTTACGGAAAAATCAGTTGCAGAGTTCTTGTCCATGGGGGTTGCTTGATCAGAAGAATGTGGGTTCTGGGCTGGAGGATCAGAAACTGGCATTGTTTGTTTTAGCCTTGGACGTAGAACGTTGACTTAACCGACACCAACATCAAGTGAAGTGTCAGCCTGGGCTTTGAATGGCCCTGTATTCTTTCGGGGACTCCCCTGCGCCCTAAAGAGCATATTCAATTTCTTTATTTCTATCCGCCCTCAGAGTCAAAGGGTTTCAAGATTCCCTGATTTTTTAAGCAAGTTAGTTAGGGGGAGTGCCATGTTGTACTGCGGGTATATTCGGCAGTACAGATGGGTCAACAACCTGTTGCATTCTATCACGGAGCTAAACTAGCTAAACTAATTTTAGCCTCGAATTTCCACAATGCAATTATTCTCATTCACGAAGACCAATCTAGGTTGATGATTAGTTGCTTCCTCGGTCTGGAATTGTGCATAGGACATCACAATTAAGCGATCGCCCACAACACCTAAACGAGCGGCGGCACCATTTAATTCGATCGCCCCGGAGTTGGCCATACCTGGAATCACATAGGTAATAAACCTTTCTCCGTTAGCCACATTTACGACGTGTACCTGTTCATTAACCAAGATTCCAGCCGCATCGAGTAGGGATTGATCAATGGTGATACTGCCCACATAGTTAACATTGGCTGCGGTCAGAGTACAGTTATGAATCTTAGCGGTTAGTAGTGTTCGGTACATCTTAAACAATTATGAATTACGAATTAATAATTACGATAAGACAAAATTCGTAATTCGTAATTCGTAACTCGTAATTAATTTCGTAATTTGTAATTCATAATTTACTGCTTACTGGCTGCTTTAATCCCTTTTTCTACCAGGGGTGCAACCTGATCCACATCCTGCCAACCCAGAATTTCAGTGACTTTCCGTTCTAGGTTTTTGTAGGTTCGGAAAAATTCAGCAATTTCTTCTAGGCGATGATGGGGAATATCTTTTAGAGATTTTACATCGGCGTAGCGGGGGTCGGCTGCGGGAACACAAAGAATTTTTTCATCTCGATCGCCACCATCGATCATTTCTAACATTCCAACGGGTCGGGCTGCAATCACACATCCGGGAAAGGTGGGTTGATCCATAATTACCAAACCATCTAAGGGGTCTCCGTCGTCCCCGAGGGTATTGGGAATGAAGCCATAATCAAAGGGATATTGGACGGAGGCAAACAGTACACGATCAAGGGCAAAGGCTTGTAACTCTTTATCGTATTCGTATTTGTTTTTGCTTCCGGCGGGAATCTCAATCAAAACGTTAATTAAACCCGGTTTGGGTTGGGGCGCAATCTTCGATAAATCCACGAATCGTTCTCCAAGCTTAGACAATCATTAACATCGGGGAAAGCTCCCCTCTAACATTCTAAAGGGGATGGGGATTTCCTCCAAGGGGGTTGGGCTGTTTGTCACCGAGATCAATTCAGTATCCCCATTTAACCGACGCCGATTCCCCGACCATTTTGATTAAACTCTATCACCGTTTGCTCTGATAATTCATGGGTTGTCATAGCAGTTAAAATTTCTAAGGGTAAGGTTAAATGATAGGCTCCCGCTTGTAGGGTGGCGGCGGCTTCCTGGGGGGATTTAATACTCGCGGCTAATATTTTAGTTGGACTTCCTGTTAATATCTGGTTCATCTCTTTAACTAATCCAATACCATCCCCTAATAATCGAGTTGCCCGATTTACATAGGCGATCGCATATTTTGCCCCCGCCTCCATCGCTACAGCAGCTTGGGCGGCACTATAAATCGCGGTAACAGAGCAGGGAATTTCAGGAGATAAATGGGCAACGGCTTGAAATCCTACGGAGGTCGCTGGAATTTTTAAAACTGTTTGTTCTCCCAGCAATTCAAAGGCTTTTTTTCCTTCTCTTACCATTCCCTGAAAATCCGATGCCATTAATTGATAATAGATTTCCCCGGAAATCAATTGTTTTAAATTTTTTAAGGTTTCTTCAGGAGATAATTCACTTTTAGCTAATAGGGTGGGATTAGTAGTAATTCCCTTCACCCATCCCCAATCTTTAACTATTTGTGCTTCCGAAATAATTGCTGAATCCAAATATAAAGCCATAGATTTAATTCTTTTTAGGTGTTGGTTTGTACATTACTGCTAGAGAGACGCGCCATGGCACGTCTCTACAATTTATGACATTCCTTCAAATGGCCCTAAAAATGTCGGTTTAGGGCGAATAATATGCAGTTCTAGGATAGCTTTAATTACGGCTAAAATTTCCCTTTGGGTATAGAATCTCATGGAATCATTTCGGAATTTTCCCCAGTCCGGCGTACCTAAACCCACGGAGTCTATGCCCAAGTTATTACAGGTATAAACCGCCCGAGGAAGATGATATTTTTGAGTAATTAAAACCGCCTTTTCTATGCCAAAAATTGCCTTAGCTCGATAACAACTTTCATAGGTACTAAATCCAGCATAATCTAATTTAATATCTTTATTGGGAACTCCCAAACGTTCTGCATATTGCTGCATCGCCACCACTTCATTATATTCGAGAGTGCCATTATCCCCCGTCATTAATATTTTGTTAACTCGCCCCAAACGATATAATTCCACCGCCCCTTCCACTCGATCTGCTAACATCGGTGTTGGGGTTTCCGTCCGCCCAAACTCCCGCCCCAAACACAATAGCTACGGGTTCATTGGGGACGGTTTCCGGTTGTGTAAATCGACGATTATTCGTAACGGTTTTAATATAAATCGTTAACAAAAAAGGGACTAATACTGTTCCCAAAACCATTAATAAACCTAGAAAACGCCAGTGCAAGACAAACCATTTAGGCATAAGATTGAAGTTGACTGTGGTAGAGATAAAGTTTGGCTTAGGAATAGGGTATCAGCAAAGCGGTTATTTTGACCTCAACGGAGAACCCAATTGGGTCAAATTCAAAACATAACCCCCCGTCACCAGATAAACGGAGTTCGCTATCGCCCCCAAATGACGCACTAACCCCCCCAAGCGATCGCGAAAGGTTCTGCCCATGGGATAGGCGGGAACCACTCCCCATCCTGTTTCTTCGGCCACTAAGATGATAGTTCCTGGAAGTTTATCTAATATTTTTAATAATTGATTTTGCGTTGTTTCCCAGGTTATTTGATCTTGCTCTAACAAATTAGCTAACCAAGTTCCCAAGGAATCTACTAAAATACAAGTATTTTGACTCGATATTTTTTCTAAGGTTACGGTTAAGTCTATCGGAACTTCTAAAATTTCCCAGGAAATCGGACGACGTTCTTGATGTTTTTGAATCCTGATTTGCCATTCTTGATCCGTTGAATCTAGTTGAGAAGTCGCAATATAAATCACTTGTTTTTCCGACTTTATGGCTAAGGTTTCCGCCCATTCACTTTTCCCAGAACGGGCTGGGCCAGTTACTACAATTAATTCAGAAGGAATAATTAAAGAATTCATTTAGGTTTTCCAAAATAGTTTTAATCTGGTACACAAACTCACAAATATTGCTATAATTAAAGTATAAGATAATCCTCGTAAAAATCCCAGGGTGGGCGTATTAGTTAGGGCTTCAATTTTAGAAGTCCAGCCGTTTAGTTCTAAAATTGGCCATAGTAAATTAGCAAAGGCAATATAACCGATCATCGGATTTTTACCATTATCAATCAATAACTGAAACCAGAGTTTTTGCTGAAAATGGTCAATTAAAATAATTAAGATCATCAACAAAAAAATAGCGATCGCCGTGGTAATAAAAAAATAACTCATGGTGGCGGGATCTTTTTTTATTCCTCCTTGATAGGGTTCAAAAGCTAATCCTAAAATCAACCCATACATTCCCCATTGATACATTTGATATAATAAAAGTTCCAAGGGATGGTTAGGTTCGTTGATTAGGCGATAACCGAAAATCAATAAAATTAAACTAATTCCTGTGGTTTGGGGGAGTAAGCGAGATTGTAAACCCAGGATTAAATTTAAAATCATGGCTATCATTAACAGGATAATTCCTATAAACCGAAATTGGTTCCAATTATTCGGAATATCCTGCTCATCAACCTGTTGATAATTAATGATTTCTTCCCCAATAAAAGTTGCTGGAATTGCGATAAATAAATATTTTAAATATTCAAATTGATACAGCCAAGGAATCGGGGATATCGATAAAATTTCCGTCATCCATCCCCCGGCGGATTTAGATAGAATTAAACCCAATAAAACCCCCAATAAGCCGATTCTAAATTGCGGATGATGGCGGGTGAATAACCAAATAAAAGAAGTAAAAACAATAATATTAGTTAAGACCAATAAAATAATATCACTGCGATAGAAAGAAAATTGAGGAAATTTAGGATCATGGGGGTATTGAATTTGAGTTAAAATTGCGATCGCCGCCCCCCAACCAATTAAATTCAAACCCAAATTAACCCATTTAGGAATAAACCTCGGTAATTGCACAAACATTAAAAATAATACTCCAAATCCGATTAAGGCGAGTTGCCATTTTTCGGAATTAGGTTCGGGGTTAATAACTGTAGGTCTAAAATGTTGTAAAACTATCGCGAAAGTTGCTAATAAAAATCCCCTTTTTAAAATAGCTAAACTAATATCAATATTTTTCCATCCTTGAGATAACCGCCGAGATAAGGCTAGGGGAATCGCTATTCCTAAAGAAAATAGAAAAATAGGGAAGACTAAATCCACCCAAGTTAATCCAGATAATTTAGGATTAAATTGATGGTTAGGGGGTGGAAATTGGGCGTGATACATCCAAGGAGGCAAGGTTCCATCAAAGGGAATTACACCGGATAAAACCATGGCTAAAACCGCTAGTCCTCGCAGGGCATCTAACGCATCTAATCGTTTAATATTTGAGCGATATTGATAGAATAATTTCATTATTGTCAACCTTATATGGCAATCCTAAATTAGTTATAATATTTTATCGTAAGGGTTTAAATACTAAACCCTTACGGGGTTTTCATAAATTATTTAGAATTGCTATAAATCAACCTCCACCTGCTGCAATACCAAAGACAATAATCATAATTAAAGAAATTGCCATAAAGATTACAGCCATCAAAAATAGCCAATATTGCAGAGTATAAAGTTTCCGCAATTGTCCCAAAGCACCCATCAAATTTTCAATATCATGTCCTTGGGTATCAACAATTAATTGAAACGCTTTTGCAGCATTAATTGTCCAAATTCCAGTTACTAATAAAATAACTCCTTGTACCAGTCCGCCAAATCCTCCATTTAGTAGCATAATGATTCCACTAATTGCCCCTAACACCCCACTCGCAATTAGAAAGTAACTCACAAACATCATTTTTTTAGACAAATCCAAAATCAGTTGATTCTGAGATTCATTAAACTCATAGGTTCCATTTTCCATAGTTTCCCCTGAAAAAAAGTTAAGTTAATTACAGTTTAATTTTACTCCTATTTTCTCAAATGGCAATCATGCAGTTAAAAAAATCTTGTCAATTCTGCTGTTTGTGATAGAATTTGGGCAAATGCTCAACCCATTGATAACCCCAGGGTTAGAAAGGATTGAGCCGAAATACTAAAAAATGGAGTGAGGATAATGAATTTTAAAACCTTAGCATTGTCTGTTATTCTATCTACATTGGGATTGGCAACCGTCGCTCAAGCAGAAAATGAATCGGATTTGCAACAATTAAGAACTACAAATCGTTGTCCAGAATGTGATTTAAGAGGCGCAAATCTGCAACAATTTGATTTGCGGGGGGCTAATTTATTTAAAGCTAAACTGCAAGGAGCAGATTTAAGAGGCGTTGATCTTCGCAGTGCTAATCTGAATCAAGCTAATTTATATAATGCCGATTTAACTCAAGCTAATTTAGCATCGGCTAACCTATTTGGCGCCAATTTAAGGAATAGTATATTAGAAACGGGTAGATTTCCGAGAAGCGGATCTTTCCCAAGCTGATTTAGCTCAAGCAAATTTAATCAAAGCGAATTTAAAAGATGCTAGTTTAGTCGGTACAAACTTTAGCCAATCCTATCTCAACCAAGCCAATTTAGAAAATGCTGATTTGCGTAAGGCATTTTTATTTGAAACGGATTTAGAAGCCGCAAATCTCACCCGTGCTAATTTATTGGGTGCGGATTTACGCAGAGCTAATCTGGATCGGACTATTTTAGATAATGCTAATTTAACCGCTACAATTTTAGCTGATACTAACATTGATCGGGCTAAATTATCTCAAACAACCCTGCGAGGAAACCTGCTCCAAGGCACGGATTTATCCCCGGTTGTTTGTGTAATTACTAATGTTGTTAATTGTGTGGTTGCACCTAATTTAGAACAGGTTGAAAGTCCAGAATTTCCGTTAAATTAATGTTGGTTATATGATCTAAAAAATCTGGGGCGGGTTGACAAAACTGATCTATAGGAATCAAAAATTGTGACGGAAACCGCCCCGACAATTAATATTATGGTGCAGTTTTACTTAACATTTCTTGCAGTTGTAGGACAGCTTTATTATTCCCCTGTTGCGTATATAATTCTAAGGCTTTTTTCCAAGCATTCGTAGCTTCGGTGGTATTGCCTTTTTTCCATAAAGATTCCCCTAAATTTTTTAAGGCGTCCGCATAGTCAGGATTAATTTCTAAGGCTTTTTGATATTGGGCGATCGCCTCATCCCATTGTCCTTGACTGGCGTGTAAAAATCCCAAAGCATTATAAGCCAGCCCATATTGAGGATTTAAACTAATAGCTTCTTGATAGGCTTGAGTGGCTTCTTCAATTTTTCGTTGATAAAATAAAGAATTTCCTAAATAAAAATGATATTTAGCTTCTTTGGGTTGATTTTCTACCAAATTACGAAAAATTGTTTCAGAGGCGGCATAATTTCGAGCTTGATAGAGTTGAATTCCTTGACGAAACTACTGCTTGTCGAGATTCTTTCTTATCTAACTTTTGTTGTTCCGCTTCGCTGGGTTTACCCCGCAACTCACTGGGACTGGGTAAATCATTTTGAGCTTGTACTTTCGACGATAATACAATAATTATTCCTAAAATTATTGTTGTTACCTGAGTTAAATTAAACTGTTTAGTTTTCATCTTTGTAATTGTAATCTGATGTTAAAATTTTTCTTCACAATATTCCGACGGGTTGTTATCTATCGGAATATTGATCATATTTTAATTAATGCAGAAAATGACGAATACCCGTGAATACCATAACTAATCCTAACTCATTGGCTGCCTTAATTGAATCTTGATCTCGCATACTTCCCCCCGGTTGCACGATAGCGGAAATTCCCGCCGCCGCCGCCGTGCGAACTGAATCATCAAAGGGGAAAAAGGCATCACTTCCTAAAACCCCGCCTTGAGCGTTTTCTCCGGCTTGTTTCAGGGCAATTTCTACCGACCCCACCCGATTCATTTGTCCCGCCCCAACCCCTAATGTAGTCTGATTTTTAGTCACAACAATAGCATTAGATTTAACGTGCTTAACCACTTTCCAGGCAAACATTAATTCCTCTAATTCTTCGGGGGTGGGTTGCTTTTCTGTGACTACTTTCCAGTCCGTAGATTGTTCTACAATATCATCGGCGGTTTGAACTAAAAAACCACCCGCAATTAGTTTAATTGTTTCCTTTGAACCTTGGGTTAAATCGGGTAAAATTAATACCCGCAGGTTGGATTTTTTCTTGAGAATTTGCGCTGCTTCCGGCTCGCAACTAGGGGCAACAATACACTCTAAAAAGGTTTTACTTAAAGCCGTTGCTGTCTCTTGATCAATAGTTCGATTTAATGCTACAATTCCCCCAAAAGCCGAGGTTGAATCAGCATTAAAGGCTTTTTCATAAGCTGTAGATAGGCTATTGGCAACGGCAACACCGCAGGGATTTGTATGTTTTAAAATGGCGGCGGCGGGTTGATCGGGAAACTCACAAATAATCCGTCTGGCGGCTTCTAAATCCACTAAATTATTATAACTTAAGGGTTTACCTTGTACAATCTGACCCGATGCCCACCCGGTGGGTTGGGTTTCCGGTTTGATACCAAGCCGCGGGTTGATGGGGATTTTCGCCATATCTTAAGGATTGAATTTGAGTTCCTGCTAAGACAAAACTTTGGGGTAAGGGAGACTCAGAATTGAGTTCTTGTTGTTCTAAATAGGCTGCGATCGCGCTATCATAAGCTCCTGTATGTTGAAAGGCTTTTAAGGCAGAATGTTGCCGAAATTCTAAGGAAATTTCTCCGTTTTTTTGCTTAAATTCTTCTAAATAAGATCCATATTGTTCGGGATTACATAATACAGTTAAATGGGCATAATTTTTAGCCGATGCGCGTAATAAAGTTGGGCCGCCAATATCAATATTTTCAATCGCGTCTGCTAAACTTACATCCGGTTTAGCAATAGTTTGTTCAAAGGGATAAAGATTAACCACGACTAAATCAATCGGACGAATATTATGGGTTTCTAATTCACTTACATCTTGAGGAACATCTCGACGGGCTAAAATTCCCCCATGAATGCGAGGATGGAGGGTTTTAACTCGTCCGCCTAAAATCTCAGGAAATCCCGTATAATCAGAGACTTTGGTAACAGCAAGTCCGGCCGTTTTTAAAGCTGTTGCTGTCCCCCCACTACTAATTAAATCGAAACCCAATTCTTCAACTAGGATTTTGGCAAACTCAATCAGTCCTCGTTTATCCGATACACTCAATAAAGCTAAACGCGCCATGGGGTAAAACTCCGAATTCAAAAACAACAGTCTACCATTGTTGCACCTACTGGCTCAATTTCTGTTACCACCCATTGTAGCGACCTGAAAAACTCGGTTTGTAGATTGTGGATATTTTGGTCAGTGGAATCCGCTAGAATAGGATCAAGAAACCTAAAAACACGCTCAAAAATCCCTATATTCTAGCTTTTAATAGGCAAAAGTAAAAATGACTACAGTGATGATTGTCGATGATAGCAACGCTCTCCGAGAGATAATTGCTAAGATGTTGCGAGACAGTGGGATGGAGGTGATCTCAGCCGAAGATGGAGTTCAAGCCTTAGAAAAAATTGAACAGGTCACACAACTGGATTTAGTGGTATTAGATATTGTTATGCCCAATATGAACGGCTATGAGTTGTGTCGCCATATTAAAAAAAATCCCAAAACCAAGAATATTCCCGTAGTTATGTGTTCTAGCAAAAGTGAGGACTTTGATCGCATCTGGGGAATCAGACAAGGTGCTGATGCCTATATTTCCAAACCTTTCCGTCCCGAAGAACTGTTGAGCACAATAAAACAACTCCTACCGAGGTAGGAATCAGTTATCAGTTATTGGTTATCGGGGGAATTATTCGGATTTAGGTGATCAACTTATATCTAAAATAACCCACCCGCATCAGTTAAAGAGTTATCAGTTGAGGAGTTAATAAATTAACTGTAAACCTCTTAACTGATAACTGTTAACTGTTAACTGATGACTGAATAGTAGTCCCGCAGATTATTCTTCCTCGGTACTATCAATTTGATCATCATCTTCATCATCTTGATCATATTCATCGTCTTCATCGTCTTCTTCTGGGGTTAAAGTCCCTTCAGGAAACTAACTCAATAGTTGAGTTTTCTTCCAGCCAGGTGAAGGTTTTTTGTTGAACTAAATCTTCCGTAACAAAGGCGAGTAACCTTTGAGGATCGACATCTTGACCCTTGAGTTCGGCGAGAACTTTGGTAGATTCAGCTTTAATTTCTTCCTCAGTGACGGTCAAGGATTCGAGTTTAGCGACTTCCTTCAGGGCTAAAGAACGTTTCAAAGCGTCAATCGCCTCTGGACGGGCTTGTTCCCGTAGCCGAGGTACCATTTCCCCCGTGAATAACCGTTTAACATCTAACCCCATTTTGCTCAACTGCATCACCTGTTCGGTAATCAGTCGGTCAACTTCCTGACGAATCAAGGTTTCCGGTAAATCGACTTCAATGGTTTCCGCTAAAGCCTCCACTAACGCTTTGCGTTGATTGGCCTTAGTTTGTTCGTCCTTTTCCCCTTGAAACCGCTTTTCCAAAGATTCCCGAAGTTCAGCTAAAGTAGGAAACTCGCTCACTTCTTCGGCAAAATCATCATCTAAATCAGGAAGTTCTTTTTCCTTAATTTCATTGACGGTAATGGTAAAAGTGGCATCCTTCCCAGCAACATCCTTATCCCCATATTCATCGGGAAACCTCAGATTTAAGGTTTTAGTTTCTCCAGAATTCATGCCCACAATGCCATCAACAAAACCAGGGATGAACCGACCTTCCTCTAAATCCACTTGAAAATTATCACCCTTAGCACCCGGAATTTCTTCCGGTTCGCCCGTTTCCGACTCTTGGGTAAAATGCCCGATAAAATCAACAAACGCCACATCCCCTAATTGGGCGGGTCTAGCTTCAACCGGAATTAAGGTAGCTCTTTTTTCCTGTTCCTGTTTTAATACCTGTTCTACCTGTTCAGGGTCAAACTTAACTTCTTCGGCTTGGACAGTTAAGCCCTTATATTGACCGAGTTTCACTTCGGGTTCCACATCCACAACCACTTTAATCGTCAGGGTTTGTCCGGGTTCAAATTGCTGAATCAGTTGATCAATATCGTCTTGAGGCTCAAAGTTGCCAATCGCCGGAATCTTTTCCTGTTCGACAGCTTTGGGTAAATACTGGTTCATTAAATCATCCAACGCAGCCGCCTTAATTCGTTCCTGACCCAAGCGCTGAACCAAAACGTGGCGAGGCACTTTGCCTTTGCGGAACCCAGGAATATTCACCGAGCGACTCATCTTCTGAACAACTTGCTCATAAGCACTTTTAGACATTTCAGGAGTAATCTCAATGTCTAATCCAATTTGACTTGCGGGAAGTTTTTCCTGGGTTACTTTCATAAAAATCGTGATATTCTGAATTCAACACCCCCAACACATTTAACTCGCGGGGGAACCATAATCACCGGATTAGCAAGGTAAAATTGCTAATGTCGGATTGTGTACTCAAATAGTTATCGTAACTGATTATGCGCCCTCGTGTAACTGTTTGTTAGATTCTGTTTTATTTTGGTCAGAATCGGAACGGCCAAACTATAATGGATGGGGGAGATTAAGCCCCCACCCAAAAGATTAATAATAATTAACTCAACAGTTTTACGCGCTATAAAAATTTAGATTTATTAAAATTGCTGTTTTCTGATTACGGAGGTTACAATCTTGTCAAATTCTTATCGAGTTGCCATTCTGGGGGCAACGGGTGCGGTCGGGGCTGAGTTGATCGAACTGCTGGAAAGTCGCAATTTTCCAGTGGGGGAATTAAAATTATTGGCCTCTCCTCGTTCGGCGGGAACCTCCTTAACCTTTAGGGGGGAAACCTTACCCGTTGAGGCGGTGTCGGATACCAGCTTCGACCACGTTGATATTGTGTTGGCATCAGCCGGAGGCTCAACCTCTAAGGTCTGGGCCTCAAAGATCGTGGCAGCCGGGGCCGTGATGGTCGATAACTCCAGTGCCTTCCGCATGAACTCCGATGTGCCCTTAGTCGTCCCGGAGGTCAACCCAGAGGCCCTTAACAATCATAAGGGGATTATTGCTAACCCCAACTGCACCACGATTTTAATGGCGGTGGCGGTTTGGCCATTATATCAGGCACAACCGATCCGGCGAATTGTGGTGGCGACTTATCAATCAGCTAGTGGGGCTGGGGCTAGGGCAATGGAGGAAATGAAGCAACAGGCTTTGGCCATTTTGCAAGGAGAAACACCGAAAACGGAAATTTTTCCCTATCCCTTGGCGTTTAATCTTTTCCCGCACAACACACCGATTAATGAATCGGGTTATTGCGAAGAAGAAATGAAAATGATTCATGAAACCCGCAAAATTTTTGGGGTAAATGATCTAAGGATTTCAGCAACTTGCGTAAGGGTTCCCGTGTTGCGTGCCCATTCGGAAGCGGTTAACTTAGAATTCGAGCAACCCTTTGGCGTGGAAAAGGCGCGGGATATCCTGAGCAATGCCCCCGGGGTGGAACTGGTGGATGATCCAAAGGCCAACTATTTCCCCATGCCCATTGATGCCAGTGGACGTGATCCGGTGTTAGTGGGTCGAATTCGTCAGGATTTATCCCATCCCTGCGGATTAGAATTATGGCTCTGTGGAGATCAAATTCGCAAGGGTGCCGCCTTAAACGCGGTGCAAATTGCTGAATTGTTAGTGGAAAAACAACTTTTAGGTTTACGGCGTTAAGGTTTTAACCATGACAAACGCAGGAAACACCGATAACTGATATTAAAGACAAATGGTAAGTTTTGGACGAGTTATAACGGCTATGGTAACGCCGTTTCACGAAGACGGTAGTGTGAATTATGCAGTGGCGGAAAAGTTGGCGGCTCATTTGGTGAGTACCGGAAGTGATGCCTTGGTGGTGTGCGGAACGACGGGGGAATCCCCGACCTTGACTTGGGATGAGGAATACGAGTTATTCCAAGTCGTGCAGAGGGCGGTGTCAGGAACGGCGAAGGTAATCGCCGGAACGGGATCGAACTGCACCCAAGAGGCGATCGATGCCACCCAAAAGGCAGCTAAACTGGGATTAGACGGCACATTACAGGTTGTCCCCTATTACAATAAACCGCCCCAGGAGGGTTTGTATCGACATTTCCAAGCGATCGCCCAGGCCTGCCCCGATTTACCGATTATGCTCTACAATGTTCCTGGACGCACAGGACAAAATCTCCTCCCAGAAACGGTAGCGCGTTTGGCGGAGATTGAGAGCATTGTGGCGATTAAGGAAGCCAGTGGCAATTTAGATCAAGTCAGCCAAGTTCGACGGTTGACACCCTCCGAATTTTCGATCTACTCTGGAGATGATTCTCTGACCTTGCCCATGTTAGCCGTTGGCAGTTCCGGGGTGGTCAGCGTCGCCAGTCATCTAGTGGGAACGCAACTCCAACAGATGATTCAAGCCTTTGCAGCGGGTCAAATACAGGTAGCAACCGACATCCATATCCGGTTATTGGAGTTGTTTAAAGTCTTGTTTGTTACCACAAACCCCATTCCGTTGAAAGTGGCACTTAACTTGCTAGGCTGGAATGTGGGATCGACCCGTTTGCCTTTGTGTGACCCAACGGTTGAAGTGACAAACGCATTGAAGGACGTGCTGAGTCAGTTAAATCTAGTTAAGTAGGATTTCGGCAGACTTTTCTAGGCTTTGTAAAAACTAAATATCCACTTCTGATTGACAGAATTTTCAAAATGATTGGGATAATTCTGGAAATTCTATCAATTCTTAAATTTTGCCTTGATTATTTCAATTGTCAACCCCTAACAAAAAAGGATCAGCATGATTAAAAACAGCAACACTCCCGTGATTAGAAAAAGAAGCTCAACCATGGCTTCCCCCACTTCCACTCCGGTATTTAGTTCCGGTTTCCCTGAAAATTATTCCTTTAGGGGGATTACATGAAATCGGAAAAAACACTTGCATCTTTGAATATGAAGATGAAATTGTGATTTTAGATGCGGGTTTAGCCTTTCCCACCGATGGAATGCACGGCGTCAATATTGTTTTACCCGATGTCACCTATCTGCGGGAAAACCGAGAAAAAATCAAGGGGATGATTGTTACCCATGGCCATGAAGATCATATTGGGGGCATTGCTTTTCACCTGAAACAATTTGATATTCCGGTAATTTATGGCCCTCGGTTAGCGATGGCATTATTACAGGGAAAATTAGAAGAAGCCGCCGTAGCCGACCGCACGGAATTACGCTCGGTGCGTCCCCGGGAAATGGTCAGAATTGGGAAATATTTCCTAGTAGAATATATTCGCAATACCCACTCCATTGCTGATAGTTTTACCGTCGCCATTACAACTCCTGTGGGTGTGGTAATTCATACGGGAGATTTTAAAATTGATCATACTCCGGTGGATGGAGAATTTTTTGATTTGCAACGGTTGGCCGAATATGGAGAAAAAGGGGTTCACTGTTTATTAAGTGACTCTACAAACGCTGAAATTCCTGGGTTTACCCCGTCTGAAAGTTCCGTTTATCCCAACTTAGAGCGGGTTTTTTCCCAAGCTCAGGGTCGGATTTTAGTCACAACTTTTGCTTCCTCGGTTCACCGTCTGAATATTATTTTAGATATTGCTCAAAAGCAGGGACGGTTAGTATCGGTGGTGGGTCGATCTATGTTGAATGTGATTGCCCACGCTCGGACATTAGGATATATCAAATGTGAAGATCGGTTGTTTGTGCCTCTGAATGCAATTGGTGGGATTCCTAATGATAAATTGCTGATTTTAACCACCGGATCTCAAGGGGAACCTTTATCGGCATTAACCCGAATTGCCAACGGCGATCATCGTCAAATTAATATTAAGCAAGGCGATACTGTGGTCTTTTCCGCTAACCCGATCCCTGGGAATACAATTGCCGTGGTGAATACCATTGATAAATTGATGATGCTGGGAGCAAATGTGATTTATGGACGGGAAAAAGGGATTCACGTTTCCGGTCATGGATGTCAGGAAGATCACAAATTAATGTTAGCTTTAACTCGTCCGAAATTCTTTGTTCCTGTCCATGGGGAACACCGGATGTTAGTTCAACACCAAAAGACGGCCCAAAGTATGGGGATTCCGGCAGAAAATATGGTGTTAATTGATAATGGTTTTGTGGTGGAATTAACCAAAGAATCTATCCGAATTGCGGGTAAAGTTCAAGCCGGAATTGAACCTGTGGATGCCTCTCGCTCCGGGGTGGTTAAAGATGAAACCATGAAGGAACGCCGTCAGTTAGCCGAAGAAGGGATAGTTACAATGGCGGTGGCTGTGGGAACCGATGGTAAGTTATTGGCACGGCCTGAGATTCATTTGAAAGGGGTTGTAAATAGCGTTAATCAGGCTTCTTTACAAGAACAATTAACCCAAACTATCGAAACGGTTTTAAGTGAACGTTGGACAGAATTTGCCCGCACTTTTGACTCAGAAACTAAAGAAGTGGATTGGGAAGGGTTAAAAGTTCAAGTCGAACGCTCTATCCAGCGTGTCCTGCGTCGCGAAATTGCCAGTAATCCTTTGTTGGTTTTATTAGTTCAAATTCCTGACGAAGAAACCTGCTACAAAACTCACGGGTCGCCGTCGTCCTCGCAGCACCGCAAGAGTGGCTTCTTAGGCTAAGAAAAACTTGATAAACCAAACCCGGCGACTTTCGAGAAACCGGGTTTGTTATTTAATAAACCATGATTAACCCTCGCTCCAAGACAGTCAAAAAAACCAGACAAATTCCCCTGAGATTATTGTTAATTATCCCCTTTGTGGTGCAAATTGTGGTGGCTGTGGGACTGGTGGGTTATCTTTCCTATCGCAGTGGACAAAAAGCGGTAGAAAATATGGCGGATCAGTTAATGGATCAGGCAACTAATCGAGTACAGGATCACCTCAACATATCTCTGCAAACTTCACAGCAAACCATAGGGGTTAATCATCGTGACACTCAACGGGGTCGCCTGAATATCAAGGACTTTGAGTTAGTCCGTCAGCACTTATGGGAACAGATTAATTTAGCTCCAAGATTAGCGATCACTTCATATATTAATGCACAGGGAAAACAAATTGGTTATGGACGGATCATCAACCAAGAATTTGTTGAATTAGCCCAAAAATTAACGGCGGAAAAAGATATCCAGATTGGCACACTTTTCTTATATGAAGTGAGTTCTACAGAGAAAAAAATACAGAATCAATATTTAGTTGATCAAGACGGTAAGCGTCGCAAACATACTTATTCAGTGCCTGTTGATCATACGGTAGCACCCTGGTATCTACAGGCCAAAGCTGTTAAAAAACAAACTTGGTCAAAAATTAATGTTTCCAAAATTGCCCCATCATTGACTATCAATGCCGTATTTCCTATTTTCGATGGGGGTGGAAAATTTCAAGGTGTTTTTAACTCTAGTTTAATGTTGTCGGATATTAGCACTTTTTTAAGTCAATTACGATTCTCGCCATTTGGACAAAGCTTTATCATAGAGCGTTTCTGGTGATCTCGTCGCCACATCAACATTGGAGCGTCCTTTTGTAAATCTGATCAATAAACCGCTTGCTCGTTTACCTGCGACTGAAAGTCAGAATGGATGGACAAAGGCGATCGCGATTCACCTGAAACAGCAATACCAAGATTTAAGCCAAATTCAAAAGGATTCACACTTTCAAGTCCATGTTAAAGGAAACACACTTTTTACCCAAGTTGTACCTTATCAAGATCAATATGGTTTAGATTGGCTGCTGGTGACGGCGATCCCCCAGTCTGACTTTATGGGAAAAATTAATGCCAACACCAAAATCACAATTTTACTTTGTTTATTGACTTTAGGAATTGCTACAGGATTAGGAATTATTACATCAAATTTAATTACTACACCAATTCAAAAATTAAGTCAAGCGAGTCGGGCGATCACTGAAGGTAAATTAAGTCAAGTTATAGAAGTCCAAGGGGTTTCTGAACTAGAAACTTTAGCTGATTCTTTTAATCAGATGGCGAGTCAGTTACAAACTGCTTTTGAAACTTTAGAACATCGGGTTAATGAACGCACAGCAGAGTTAGTTATTGCTAAGGAAAAAGCCGAATTTGCTAATCAAGCGAAAAGTAGTTTTATTGCTAATATGAGCCATGAGTTGCGATCGCCCTTAAATGCTATTATCGGCTTTTCTCAAGTTATGTTAAGAAGCCCCGATCTCCCCCTAAAACAATCGGAAAACGCCGGAATTATTTATCGCAGTGGTGACTATCTTTTAACTTTAATTAATAATATTCTGGATTTATCTAAAATAGAAGCTGGAAAAACCAACCTAAATCTAACTAATTTTGACCTGTATCGGTTATTAGATGATTTAGAAGATATGCTGGATTTACGAGCTAGTAATGCCGGATTAAAATTAATCTTTCAACGGAGTGAAAATGTTCCTCGCTATATCTACACCGATGAAGTTAAATTGCGTCAAGTCTTAATTAATTTACTCAGTAATGCTATTAAATTTACCAAAGAAGGGGCTATTACCTTAACGGTTTTTCAGGAAGAAGACTCAACGGACATTATTAGCTTAAATTTTAAAATTCGGGATACTGGAGTAGGAATTTCTCAAGCCGAATTACCCAAACTATTTGAATCTTTTACCCAAACTCAATCGGGAAAAGAAGCCCAAGAAGGCACGGGTTTAGGATTAGCTATTAGTCGGAAATTTGTGCAACTGATGGGAGGAGATATTGTTGTAGAAAGTCAACTGGGTCAAGGGACAACCTTCTCTTTTCAAATTCAAGCCAAACCGGGTCAGAATATTAACGATGAACCCATAAAAACTCGACAAAAAGTATTGGGTTTAGCTCCCAATCAACCGATTTATAAAATTCTAACCGTTGATGATAAAAAAATTAATTGTCAGTTATTAATTCAACTTTTGGAACCCTTGGAATTTGAGATCAAAATAGCACAGAATGGCAAAGAAGCGATCGCAATATGGGAGGAATGGGAACCCCATTTAATCTTTATGGATATGCGAATGCCCGTAATGGATGGCTATGAAGCGACTAAATATATTAAATCAACCACCAAAGGCAATGCCACGGCTATAATTGCTGTAACAGCGAGTGTATTAGAAGAAGAAAAAGCCATTGTCTTATCGGCGGGTTGTGATGATTTTATGAGAAAACCTTTTACAGAATATCAAATTTTTGAGGTTATCGCTAAACATTTAGGAGTAAAATATATCTATACAGAAATACAGCCTATTTTAACTCCTTCCCCAGATCATAAAATAACTTCAGATGCTTTAAAAGTCATGTCTAATAACTGGATTGATCAACTCTATAAGGCAGCGCTTGAAGCTGATCTCCAAGTTGTGATTAAATTAATTACAGAAATTCCAGATTCGGAAATTTATTTAATCCAATTTTTAACCAAGGCGGTGCGAAAATTTCAATTTGAACAGATCATTGATTTAGCCGAGCCTTTAATCATTAATGATTAGCGATCGCACTTCAATTATATTCCTGATCTTAAAAGTATTAACAAACGCTGTAATTCTCTGCAAGCCGCCCTCAAAGAATCTGGTGCATTTTCAGATAAGCCCTGAGAATGACATTCCTTAGCTAGATTCTCAACAGAAGGTTTACAGAAAGCCTCATTGTTCTGAAATTTTGCATACTTATCTTCCTCATTAACAACTTCTCCTTGCAAGAAATGTATCCAAGTCTCAATATTGTGCTTAGGAATAAAGATAGCAATAGCTTCATCGGATCGACGATCGGGCTGGGAATCTTCACCAAGAGCATTTGTTAACTGATTTAGTCGCTCCTGCAATGTACCATTATCTGCATCAATTAACACAACTAATCCAATCGAAATGCGGTTTCTATTCTGGCGATAGGCTTTGACTTCTGCGACATATTGGGTTCGTACATACTGTTCTCCAGATTGACTACCCTTCGGGCAAATGTTAGGTCGAAATGGCCCTGTAAAACCTCGCATTTTTAGGAAATGACGAGCAAAAACTTCCTGCTGTCTATCTTCACAAAGAATAACAATCTGAACTCTACGCTGGCTCATTCAACCATCCCCTGGCAATTAATTCTGAAACAGGTAATCCAGAATCGTCAGCCACTTCACTACTAATTCGTTTTACTCTTACAGGTGCATTACTTTGACGCTCAAACCAATAGCCAATTGGTGAAGCTAAAAGATAGTTAATTAACTCAGGATGGTGAGAAATTAGTAAACTTTGAAGTTGACTTTCACTACAAAAATCATAAAGCTGAATCAACCAAGGTTGGATTTCCGGCAAGGCTAAAAAATTTTCAGGTTTCATCAATACATAAAGTATAGTCTTCTGATTTCGTGCCATAAATAAGTGTATATAAAGCAATTAAAGTTTTTTGTCCGTCTGATAATTCTCCCAGACGATATTCAATGGGTTTGGCGCTATTACTTGCTCCAGAAAAACGTAATTTCAGCACTATATTTTGTTCACTAACTTGCTCAAACTTAAAGCTGTTGAAACCATTTAGAACATCTCTTAAAATATTGCCTATTTCAGCTACCTTGCCTTGGTCATCAGAAAGGTAGCGATACCAAGAAACAAAATTTTCTATCTTGGTAGTTAATCGTATTTCTTTTTGGTTACTTTCATCAACCATCAAGCTCGGAATGATTTGGACAATAATAAATCGTTTGATCCGATTTTTAAACCAAGTTAACTTCGTGTTGTCGTTTCTGGGCATCAAAGTAGCAAGCATAGACTGTGACCAATCAAACGAATATTGAGGGCCTTCTGAATAATTGTCTCGATAAAGCTGAACTTCTCCCAACTCAAATTTTAGTAAAAGCTGATTGTCATACCACAAACGCTCATATTCAACACGACATTTATCTTGATCATGACCAATACCCAACTCATATTTATAAATGCCGTTATTACCGATAATCTCTAGCTCAAAACGTTGGACTTGTAAGGTTTGCCAGCGAGTGCAGTCTGATGATAGAAAAATTTTCTCTAGCTTACTATCACCGTTAACAAATTCCTGAATTTTCTGCAAAACTTTAAAAATAGTTGATTTACCCGATCCATTTGAACCGAGAAATAGATTGATAGAATCAACTTTAAGTTCAAAATTTACCAAACAACGAAAATTATCAATGTAAATCCGTTTTAGCATAATATTTTCTGATTAAGGTAACACTTATAATAGCTACCAAACACTTACTTTACCATGATTAGTGATTTTTCCAAATAGAGCCGATAAAATGATCGGGTGATAGGGATAAAATTTTGATAAATTCACCCCATCACCCCCCTCTATATTAACCTCCAATCATCGTTGGTTGGGGTTCAAACACGGGGAAAATGTGATCGCCTTTGTAATTATCAGAAACTAAAGGATGACCATAATAGGCATCAATTAACAGTTGTTTCAAGTCTTTAATCAAAGGATAACGGGGATTAGCTCCAGTACATTGATCGTCAAAAGCTTGATCTGCAACTTCATCTAATTTAGCCAGAAATTCCGCTTCGCTAATATCTTTTAAAACCTCTTTAATAGAAGCCGGGATTCCCACTTGGCGCTTTAATTCTTCGATGGCTAAAATCAAATGATCGATTTTTTGATCTTCCGTTTCTCCCCCTAAGCGCAGATAGTCCGCAATCCGAGAATAGCGCCATTTGGCATTCGGATATTTATACTGGGAGAAAGTGGCTTGTTTGAACGGAACATCGGTGGCATTATAACGAATTACATAACTAATCATTAAGGCATTAGCTAACCCGTGGGGAATGTGGAATGTACCACCTAATTGATGGGCTAAGGAGTGACAAATTCCCAGGAATCCATTAGCAAATGCCATCCCCGCCATGGTAGAAGCATAGTGCATTTTTTCCCGGGCTTTAGGATCATTGGCTCCATTTTGATAGGAACTGGGCAGGTATTTAAAGATTAACCGAATTGCCTCTAAAGATAACCCATTGGTATATTCCGAAGCCAACACCGAAACATAGGATTCTAGGGCGTGGGTTAGGGCATCAACTCCTCCAAAAGCCGTTAAACTTTTGGGCATATTTAACACCAATTCCGGGTCAACAATTGCCATATTTGGTGTTAACGCATAATCGGCTAAGGGATATTTAATATTAGTGCGACGGTCGGTAACTACGGCAAAGGGCGTGACTTCTGACCCAGTTCCCGAAGTAGTCGGAATCGCAACTAACATGGCTTTTTTCCCCAAAGGCGGCAATTCATAAACCCGTTTCCGAATATCCATAAACCGCATGGCTAACCCTTCAAATTCGATATCAGGATGTTCATACATTAGCCACATAATTTTAGCTGCATCCATGGGAGAAACCGCCCCCAATGGCAATAATTACATCGGGTTTAAAGGTATTCATTAAGGTTAATCCCCGTTGTACCGTATCTAAAGACGGGTCGGGTTCAACATCGTAGAACACATCATATTTAATGCCAATTTCCTCTAAAACTCCTTCCAGGGAACGGGTAATTCCTAAATCAAATAGGGGTTTATCCGTAACAATAAAAGCCCGCTCTTTTCCGGCTAATTCTCGAATGGCAACGGGTAAAGATCCATATTTGAAATATACTTTGGGAGGAATCCGAAACCAAAGCATATTTTCTCGACGTTCGGCGACGGTTTTAATGTTTAATAAATGCCGAGGTTCGACGTTTTCACTGATAGAATTTCCGCCCCAACTTCCACATCCTAAAGTTAAAGAAGGGTCAAGACGGAAGTTATAAATATCACCAATTGCTCCTTGGGAAGACGGAGTATTAATTAAAACTCGGGCGGTTTGAACGGTATCTTCAAACTTTTTAATATGGTTGATATTGTTGGGAGAAGTGTATAAAGAAGCCGTGTGTCCCCGTCCCCCTAACTGTACTAAAGTATCGGCTTTTACCACCGCATCCTCAAAATCCTTAGCCCGATACATAGCTAAAATGGGGGAAAGTTTTTCATGGGAAAAGGGATCATTTTCGTCAACTTCTACCCCTTCTCCAATAATTACCCGGGTTTCTTCGGAAACACTAATTCCGGCTAATTCGGCTAATTTTTGTACAGGTTGACCGACAATTTCCCCATTCAAATGTCCGTCAACAAAAATCACCTTGGCCATGCGTTCCCGTTCTTCGGGATTGAGGAAATAAGCTCCACGCAAAATAAATTCCTGCTTGACTTCTTCGTAAACAGAATCGACCACAATTACCGATTGTTCACTGGCACAAATCATGCCATTATCGAAGGTTTTACTAATAATAATTGAGGAAACGGCCATTTTAATATGGGCGGTATCGTCAATTAAGGCTGGAGTATTCCCCGCCCCGACTCCCAGGGAGGGATTACCGGAGGAATAGGCTGCCCGTACCATTCCTGGCCCTCCGGTGGCTAAAATCAGTTTAATGTCCGGGTGCTGCATCAGGGTTTGGGACAGGGGGACAGTGGGTTGGTCAATCCAGCCAATAATATCTTCCGGGGCTCCGGCGGCGACGGCGGCATCCAGGACAATTTTCGCGGCGGCGGTGGTACAATTTTTAGCCCGGGGATGGGGGGAAAAAATAATCCCGTTGCGGGTTTTGAGGGCAATTAGGGCTTTAAAAATTGCCGTTGATGTGGGGTTTGTGGTGGGAACAATTCCGGCTAAAATTCCCACGGGTTTCGGCGATTTTTTGAAAGCCAAAGGATTTGTCTTCTTCAATCACCCCACAGGTTTTTTCCTGTTTATATTTATTGTAAATAATTTCTGAGGCAAAGTGGTTTTTAATCACCTTATCTTCTACAACCCCCATGCCGGTTTCTTCTACGGCCATTTTTGCTAAAGGAATCCGGGCAGCATTTGCCGCGAGTGCTGCTTTTTTGAAAATGTAGTCTACCTGTTCCTGAGTATAGGTTGCATATTTTTGTTCCGCCACCTTCACCCGTTGGATTAGGGCTTCAAGTTGATCAATGTTTGTGACTTTATCCATCATAATATATCCGCCTGTTTCGGTTTGGATTCAGGTTGTTGTGGTGTTCGTTTATATGATAATATTTTTTATCAATTTTGGAATCGGGCGGGGACAAAATCACTCAATTTTAATATAAACTTAATACAAATTTAAGATTAAAGCCCTATTTTGAGGATCGGAAACCTTTTATCATGGATCTATAATTGAATCAACTCTTAAACTGATAACTGATACAGACGCGCCATGGCACGTCTCTACACTGATAACTGATTTCTATGGTAGCCACAACAACTCGAATTTCTGACCCCGCCCATGATGTCTTACGCTACGAACATCAGTCTCTGAATGCGATTTTCAACCCCAAAACTGTGGCGGTGATTGGAGCGACAGAAAAGCCAAATAGCGTGGGTAGAACTCTACTATGGAATTTAATTAGTAGTCCGTTTGGGGGGATGGTTTTTCCCGTGAATCCCCATCGTAATAGTATTTTAGGAATTAAGGCTTATCCTAGTATTAAAGATACCCCAGAACCCGTTGATTTAGCGATTATTGCCACCCCAGCCCCCAGTGTACCCGGGGTGATGGAAGAATGCGCCGCCGTCGGGGTGAAAGGGGTGATTATTTTATCGGCTGGATTTAAAGAAATCGGCTCGAAAGGAATAGAATTAGAACAGAAAGTTTTAGAAATTGCGCGATTAAATAAAATTAGAATTATCGGCCCCAACTGTTTAGGATTAATGAATCCCTTAACCGGACTTAATGCCACCTTTGCTAATGCCATGGCAAAACCGGGAAGCGTTGGCTTTATTAGTCAAAGTGGGGCTTTATGTACTTCGATTTTAGACTGGAGTTTCCGAGAAAATGTCGGGTTTAGTGCCTTCGTTTCCATCGGTTCGATGTTAGATATTGATTGGGGAGATTTAATCTATTATTTGGGCAATGACCCCCACACTAAAAGTATAGTTATCTATATGGAATCTATCGGGGATGCCCGATCTTTTTTATCCGCAGCTAGGGAAGTCGCCCTCACTAAACCGATTATTGTAATTAAAGCCGGACGCACCGAAGCCGCCGCCAAAGCCGCCGCCTCCCACACCGGAGCCATGGCCGGAAGTGATGATGTTTTAGATGCCGCTTTTCGACGCTGTGGCATCCTGCGAGTTTATCATATCGCCCATTTGTTCTCGATTGCGGAACTTCTGAGCAAACAACCCCGACCCAAAGGGCCACGACTCACGATTTTAACCAATGCCGGAGGGCCGGGGGTCTTAACCACAGATACCTTAATTGGGGAAGGAGGCACCCTCGCCCAACTCTCGGGCGAAACCCTGGCGGCCCTAAATCAAGTCCTACCGCCCCAATGGAGCCATGATAACCCCATTGATATTCTAGGGGATGCCGATCCCGAACGCTATGCCAAAGCCTTTGATATCGTAGTAGAAGATCCGAATAGTGACGGTATTTTAGTGATTTTGACTCCCCAGGCCATGACTGACCCCAGTAAAACGGCGGAACAGTTGAAAGACCGTTGTTTGACCATGCCCCATAAACCGATTTTAGCGAGTTGGATGGGGGGTGCGGATGTGGAATCGGGGCTTAAAATTCTCAATCAAGCCAATATTGCCACCTTTTTCTATCCCGACTCGGCGGTACGGATGTTTAACTATATGTGGCGCTACACCTACAATTTAAAAGGTTTGTATGAAACCCCTAGTTTACCCAAGGCTGGTGAGGATGAAAGTCTGGTTTGTGATTGTGTACAACATCTGATTAACTCGGTTTTAGCCGAAGGACGCACCCTATTAACGGAGTTTGAATCCAAACGCCTACTTTCGGCCTATGGGATTCCCACGGTACAAACCCATATCGCCTCAACCCTCGATGCCGCCGTCAACTCAGCCGAAACAGTTAGGGTATCCGGTAGTCTTGAAACTCCTCTCCAAAACCATCACCCATAAAACCGATGTGGGCGGAGTAAAACTCAACCTCGATACCCCAGAAGCCGTCCGTCAAGCCTATGCCGCCATTGAAAGTTCCGTGACCCAACAGGTGGGGGCGGAACATTTCCAAGGAGTGACAGTACAAAAAATGGTCAAATTAGAAGGCTATGAATTGATTATTGGCAGTAGCCTTGACCCCCAATTTGGCCCGGTGTTGTTGTTTGGCATGGGTGGGCAATTAGTCGAAGTCTTCAAAGATCGGGCCTTAGCCTTGCCTCCGTTAAATACGACCCTTGCCCGACGGATGATGGAACAAACCAAAATTTATAAAGCCCTGTTAGGGGTGCGGGGACGGCATTCGGTGGATATGGAAGCCTTAAAAGAATTATTAGTCCGGTTCTCGAATTTAGTGGTGGAACAGCCTTGGATTAAAGAGATTGATATTAACCCGTTATTGGCTTCGGAAAATGAGTTAATTGCCTTAGATGCCCGGGTAGTCTTACATTCCCCCGACACCAAACCCGAAGATTTACCTAAACCCGCCATTCGCCCCTATCCTCGGCAATATATCACCCATTGGACATCGAAAAAAGGCATGGCGATTACCATTCGGCCCATTCGCCCTGAAGATGAACCTTTGATGGTCAAGTTTGATGAAAGTTTATCGGAGGAAAGTGTTTATTTGCGTTATGCTCATCTGGTGAAACTCAGTTCCCGTGTCACCCATGAACGCCTATCAAGACTGTGTTTTATTGATTATGACCGAGAAATGGCTTTAGTCGCCGAATATCAACAGCCCGAAACCAGGGAAAATAAAATTATTGGGGTGGGAAGGCTGAGTAAAGGCTATGGTAACGATGAGGTGGAATTTTCCCTACTGGTGAGTGATAATTACCAACGTCAAGGAATTGGTACGGAGTTATTGCGCCAATTACTCAATATTGCGCGTCAAGAGAAAATGCCTCTAATTTTTGCTGAAATTCTCAGCGATAATCGAATTATGCAGAATATTTGTCAACAATTAGGGTTTACCTTAAATCGGGTTATTGGTGAACCGATGGTCAGGGCAGAAATTCAATTGTAATTTACTAGAAACCGGGTTTTTGTCATCAAGAATAGAGTATGGAGAAACCCAGTTTTTGATAATTTGTGAGAGTATTCCTCGGGTTAAATTATCCTATTTTATAACCTTGATATAATTAGAGAATTAAATATTTTTATTATAGGCGATCGCTTTAAAAATATGAAAATTACTATTTTCTACCCGTAGGGGCGGGTTCTCCCAGATATTTGATATTCACAAACCCTCTAACAAAACCCGCCCCAAATTATAAACCGGGTTTTTGCAGAAATCTTTGTTAACAACCGAAATATTGAGAAAAAACCCGGTTTCTGAGGTTAAAACGGGGCGGGTTTTTATAAACCGGGTTTTTGCAGAAATCTTTGTTAACAACCGAAATATTGAGAAAAAACCCGGTTTATGAGGTTAAAACAGGGCGGGTTTAGAAAAATTATCTGTCAATATCAGAAATTATTATAGAACCCGCCCCTACAATTAGAAACCGGGTTTTTAGGAAAAACCCCGGTTTCTGGATTTAAACTTTTCCCACCGCTTCAATTGCGGCTTCTAATGCTAAGGAAATATGTGTCCAATGGGTTCCTCCTTGACAGAACACAATATAAGGTTCTCTTAACGGCCCATCGGCGGAAAATTCCGAGGTACTGCCATCAATAAAAGTCCCCCCCGCCATCACCAAATCACTTTCATATCCCGGCATTGGTGCGGGAATTGGGTCAAGATAGGAACCAATCGGAGAATATTGTTGAATTGCCCGACAAAAGGCAATTAATTTATCAGGAGAACCTAACTCAATAGCTTGAATCACATCCCGTCTTTTTTCAAACGGTAAGGGATTAACAGGGTATCCCAATTGATTAAAAACATAAGACGTTAAATGGTTTCCTTTAATCGCTTCTCCCACCATTTGCGGGGCTAAAAATAACCCTTGAAAGAGAATTCGATTTTGATCAAAAGTTGCCCCGCCACTGCTCCCAATTCCCGGCGCAGTTAACCGACAGGTAGCCGCTTCTACTAAATCTTCCCGCCCAGCAACATAACCCCCCGCTTGTACAATAGTTTCCCCCGGGATTTTTAATCAAAGAACCCGCCATTAAATCGACACCAACGGCCGTTGGTTCCCGATTTTCAATAAATTCGCCATAACAATTATCCACAAAACAAATAGTATGGGGATTCTGTTTTTTCACAATATTAACAATTTTCTCAATCTCATCAATTGACAAACTCAAACGCCAGGAATAACCGCAGGAACGCTGAATCAAAACCATCCGGGTTTTAGCCGTTATTGCCGACTGTAGACCCTGCCAATCAATTTTTCCTGAAACAGTGAGATCCAATTGGCGGTAAGATATTCCAAAGTCTAATAATGAACCTTGACCTTGACCGCGCACACCGATGACCTCCTCCAAGGTATCGTAGGGAGCGCCAGCTACCGCCAGCAGTTCGTCCCCAGGACGTAAACAGCCAAATAGGGCACAGGTAATGGCGTGGGTTCCAGAAACAAACTGCACTCGTACCGCAGCAGATTCGGCTCCCATAATCTCAGCAAAGACTTGATCCAAGGTTTGACGTCCCAAATCATCGTGGCCATAGCCTGTAACGCCTGCAAAGTGGTGAGTTCCAACTCGGTAGCGACGGAAGGAATCTAAAACTCGTTTAAGATTATGCTTGACCTGCGTGTCAATACCAGAAAAAATCGGAAATAGTTCCTGTTCTGCTTCTTTTAGCTGTTCGATGCTAGACATCATCACTGAACTCAATCAATTTGTGGGCGGTGCATAATTATGACGCAAATGGGACTCTTTCGTTAAAAAAAAAAGCTCGAATTTTCGTTTCTTCATGACGATCGCAACTTCACCTCAATATAAGCCTGACTGGATCACCATTGCTTTTATGGTGTCGCTCCATGCTGCCGCGCTTCTGGCATTTTTGCCCAGTAACTTTAGCTGGTCTGCCGTGGGCCTAGCTCTATTTTTGCATTGGGTGACTGGAGGCTTGGGAATTACCCTAGGATTTCACCGCCTGGTGAGCCATCGCAGTTTTGAAGCTCCCAAATGGTTAGAATATTTTTTAATTTTTTGTGGAACCCTAGCTTGCCAAGGAGGGCCAATTGATTGGATCGGGTTACACCGTCTCCATCATCAATATTCCGATCACGAGCAAGATCCCCATGATTCCACAAAAGGTTTTTGGTGGAGTCATCTCGGCTGGATGTTGTTCCATACTCCGGCGGATGAACAAATTCCCCGTTTCACAAAAGATATTTCCGATGACCCCGTATATCAGTTCTTCCAAACCTACTTCTTAGTGATTCAAGTGGTCTTTGGATTGTTACTATATCTGATGGGCGGTTGGCCTTTTGTGGTCTGGGGCATTTTCTTTCGGGTGGTGGTCATGTTCCACTGCACTTGGTTTGTCAATAGTGCGACTCACAAATTTGGGTATCAAACCTACGAGTCGGGAGATTCCTCCCGCAACTGCTGGTGGGTCGCCGTTGTTACCTATGGTGAAGGTTGGCACAATAATCACCATGCTTTTCAATATTCCGCCCGTCACGGTTTGGAATGGTGGGAAATTGACTTAACTTGGATGACCATTGCGCTATTACAGGCGTTAGGGCTCGCCCAAAAAGTAAAATTACCCCCCGCCAATGCTGAAGCCCAACGTATCTAAAATTGCCGATTACCCTGAACAACGTGTTTCAGGGTCATCAGGGCTTCTAAACCAATTAATCCCCGACGATATCCTTTCTGGTTAGAAATTCCCAGAAAAATTGCGTCTCCTCGGTTTCAAGTGACGGGAAAATCGAGGGGACGCATTAATAAAGGTCAAGGCACTATTGACATCTTGGGCAAATTTTCGACTCTCGGAATAGGATTCGGTAGCTAAACAGTTCGCGTGACCGCTACTATGGGTATTCATCCAAATAATCGCTTGTTCTAAATTATCTACCCTTTTAAAAGCAACGGTGTGAGTTAAATAGGGTCTTGACCATTCCGTGGTTTCTGCTAAAATCAATTCCGAAAATTCTTGAGCGAGCCCTTCATCTCCTCGCAGTTCAAATCCAGCTTCCCTTAAGTTATTCCACAATCGCACCAGGGATGAGCTTTTTTGATTAGGATCAATCAGAACTTTTTCAATAGCATTCACCGCATCCGGTTTACCATCCTGACTATCTAGGATCATCCATCGCGCCGTATCCACACTCGCCGTAGATGACCAATATAAATAACAATTTCCGATGGCTGAACGCAAGACGGGGACTGTGGATTGATTCACCACTTGTTGCACAAAATGGGGGCGTCCGTAGGGAATCACTAAATTAATATATTTGTCCTGGGTCACTAACGATTGCATCGGGGTATGGGGTGCTGGCGGTAGAATTTCTAAACAACCTGGAGGGAGTCCCGATTCTTCTAAGGCAATTTGCAAGGTTTGAACAATAATCTGATTGGAATGGCTGGCTTCTGTTCCACCTAGTAGCACTAGACTATTGGCGGTTTTTAAACAGAGTCCGGTGGCAATGGCCGCTAATTCCGGGAAGGCTTCATAAATTAAGGCCACGACCCCCAGGGGAATCGGTTGGAAATAGGTTTGTCCCTGTTCGAGTTGATAGGAAGCACTCATCACCCGACCAATGGGATCGGGCAGTTGTCCCAGACGTTCTAAAATTTGAACGGTGGTTTCTAAGCGTTCTGGGGTGAGTTTCAGCCAGTCGGTAACTAATTCTGATAGTCCGAGGTTGCGACTGGCTTCTAAGTCGAGGGTATTGGCTTCTAGGATGTCATTCTGTCGCGATCGCAATGCCTTTGCCATCAGGTGCAAGGCACGACTCCGATCTGCTCCTCTGGTTTTGGCTAATTCAAAACTGGCCAGGTAAGCACGACGCAAAGGATTGTCTGGAGGTAGGAGAGAGGAATCATCAATTATCATGCCGCTAACGCCTGTAAGCGAGCCAAACCATTAGTGCGGGTAATATGGCTAAAACCACAGCAACTATTGCCCATAACACAAGATTTGGCCCAGGTGAATACAAGGCTAATGGTAACCAGATCACTAATGGAAACTAGGAGCATCCCTAAAGCCATGGGTAAATAGTGGGCTTTTAACCCTGGACTGGCTCTGTTCCATTGATGACCTGTCCAATGCCAAGCCTGTTTATAAGGATAATGGGTGGCGAGTTGTTCTAAGCAATAACCACTCTCATCGACAACGAAAATTTGCTGACAGCGATCGCAGCCAAAGGCTTCCGTCAGCGCAATGGGAACTAGCTGCCCCTTTCGCCGACAGGGGCAAGGATAATCCCCATTCAAATCAATCTTTTGAGCTTTTTGGGATGGCACAAGCGATCCGTTAATTTAATGTTTTTGTAATAATTGAGAAAAAAAAAGTAAATTAAATCAATTATAGTCAAGTTGAACTTTGAATTTAAAAGGTTAGCTTTTCTTAACTCCTATCCTCCAGGGGATATTTATTCTCTGGTTTTCGTTCCCAACAATCTTTTAGCTTGAATCTGGAATTGGTTTTGGCTTTTATTAAAACAAACTGTTTGTTCACAGGAGAAAAAACTCCCAGGACACCAAAGACCAAATAAAAAAATGACAAAAAATTATCGGGAGAATTAATTCTCCCGATAAAATGCTACCATATATTTTTTCTAAGCGGGTGATGGGATTCGAACCCACGACATCAACCTTGGCAAGGTTGCGCTCTACCACTGAGCTACACCCGCAACTCGTTCACCTTTTCTATGATTCCAAAAATCTTGAGATTTGTCAACCCCTTTCCCAAAAATTTTTAGAACCTCAGAACTTTTACAAGGTTTCCGACTGCTGTTTCACCCGTTTCCGTTGTTAAAGCCGGACTAGCGCTCGCAGATAAGACCGCCTTAGAATCCACCGTTGTTGCTGCACTTTGCTTGATTTGACGCATTAAATTCGCCATCTCAATCGCATCCATCGCATAGTTCCAACCGTGATTAGCCTTAATTCCGGCGCGTTCTAGGGCTTGCTGCATGGTGTCGGTGGTCAGCACCCCAAAAATCACAGGAACACCCGTTTGAAACGCCGTAGCTGCGATACCCTTGGAAACTTCCGATGAGACATAATCAAAATGGGGGGTTTGTCCCTTAATCACGGCCCCCAAACAAATAATCGCATCATAGCGACGGGTTAGAGCTAACTGATGAGCCACTAATGGAATCTCAAAACTCCCTGGAACCCAAACATAATCGACTTGTGTTCCCTGGGGATCGGGATCAATCCCATGTCGTTTTAAACAATCTTGACATCCCTCTAAAAGTTTGGTTGTGATCAGGTCATTAAACCGACCAATCACCATGGCAAACCTTAAGGAGTTTGTCTGGGTAAAATTTCCCTCAAAAACCGCCATTTTTGTTATCCGATCCTTTACTGTTAACAAAAGTTAACAAATATATAATTTTAAGACATAAATCGACGGGGAATTTTAGGTTAAACCGCTTAGGGCAATTGTCCCAAACCGTCCAACCCTCAATTCCCCAGGTCAGGTGTATTAAACCACTAGGTAGTTTAATACGCCGACTAAAATCACTAACACGAACCAAAGGCCGGAACCCACATAAAGCAAAGGCTTAGATTGGCTCCAGTATTGGGGGGAGGCATAGGCAAAGGGAACGCCTACTACCAGTAGAAAAGATAAAATCACCAGTGCCGCAAGGACAACTTGAAACAGAATTGTTAACATTGTTTTTTCCCAACTTGACTTGGCAGTAAGTAAAAATACTGCTGACAGGCTCACCGAATCCTGTTTAGCGGTTTAATTATTAAAACTACCAGAAATTGCCACCAGTGAGAAGGAGTTAAGCAGACGGGGCAGGGGGATGTGGGGAGAGCAGGGGAGGTAGGGGGAGCAGGGGGAGCAGGGGAGGTAGGGGGAGCAGGGGGAGCAGGGGGAGCACGGGGAGCACGGGGAGCAGGGGGAGCAGGGGGAGGCAGGGGAGCCGGGGGGGAGCCGGGGGTTGGGATTTTGTTGATTTTTCGTTACAAAAATCTAAAATTACCCTGTGGTGATCTTAGACGCCAGTGGGAAGTGATGAAAATTAATTAAGGGTTTGATGGGAATCACTGTGAAATCCTTCAGTTATTTCTATACTAACTAAGAGGTTAATAAAAAACAAATATTCCTAACCCGATTTTACTCCCTCTGTTTGTAAATGGCCATCATTAAATCATTTTCCAGGCTTTGCCTGAAATCATGGATGGTAGGGCAGTATAAGTAATATCACCGGAACGCCAAGGTTTAACCCCGCGTCATCCCTGCTTAGGGGTATACCGTTGGTTAGCTAACCCCCGTAGTGCAGCCTCTGATTACTGGAGCAACTGAGATATAAACTATGCCAGCCACTAAAATCGATGCCGACAACTTAAACCCATCTTTTCAGGACGATTCTGAGCCTGATGAGCTAATGAGTCAGGATCTTGAGCCTGATTTGGATGATTTAATTGATTTGGAGATAGGCGATGCCAGCGATGTCAAACTCCAGACGCCCAACAATAATCGTCGTACAACGGATTTAGTTCGATTGTATCTCCAAGAAATTGGTAGGGTGCGTCTGTTGGGGCGGGATGAAGAAGTATCAGAAGCCCAAAAAGTGCAGCGTTATCTAAGGTTAGTTGACTTACGCGACAATGCTGCCGAGCAGGATGAGGGACTGATCAATACCTATGTGCGACTGATCAAAACCCGAGATAAATTATCGGCTCAGTTGGGTCATCGTCCGTCTTTAGAGCGCTGGGCTACAAATGCTGGGATTGATGTAACGGAACTCAAGCCGATTTTAGCTTCTGGTAAAAGGTGTTGGGCGGAAATCGCGGGTTTGACCGTTGAGGAATTGGATCGGATTCAAACTGAAGGAATACAATCCAAAGACCGGATGATTAAAGCCAATTTACGTTTGGTGGTATCGGTAGCTAAAAAATATCAAAACCGAGGTTTAGAACTGCTGGATTTAATTCAAGAAGGAACTTTAGGATTAGAACGGGCCGTGGAGAAGTTTGACCCGACCCGGGGATATCGTTTTAGCACCTATTCTTATTGGTGGATTCGTCAAGGGATTACCCGGGCGATCGCTACCCAAAGTCGCACGATTCGTCTACCCGTTCATATTACCGAAAAACTCAATAAAATTAAAAAAGCACAACGGAAAATTTCTCAGGAAAAAGGTCGTACCGCCACGATTGAGGATATTGCCCATGAGTTAGAAATGACTCCGATTCAAGTCCGAGAGGTGTTGCTGCGGGTTCCCCGTTCTGTGTCGTTAGAAACGAAGGTGGGAACGGATAAGGATACGGAATTAGGGGATTTACTCGAAACCGAGGAGGTCACACCGGAAGAAATGCTCATGCGTGAGTCTTTGCATAAGGATTTACAAAACCTGTTAGCGGATTTGAGCAGTCGGGAACGGGATGTGATTTTGATGCGCTATGGTTTGGGGGATGGACACCCCTATTCCCTGGCGGAAATTGGTCGGGCACTGGAATTATCCCGGGAGCGAGTCCGTCAAATTGAAGCTAAAGCTTTACAAAAACTGCGTCAACCTAAACGTCGCAACCGGGTTCGGGATTATTTGGAGTCTTTGACTTAATCCCTAATCGTTTATAGAATGGGCTTTCACGCCCCCCGATAACTATAGTTAGCGGGGGGTTTTAGTTGCAATAACTGTTTTTTTTGATAATCAGGAAATTTTTTGTGTATTATTGTCAGTATGCAAGCTTTATTGAAAACAATTGAGCGTATGGGTTTATATACAACAGTCTCTTTTAAATCCGAACTTAATGATAAGGGTTGGCGGTTAACTCCCCAACGGGAAACGATTTTACAGGTCTTTCAGAATTTACCGAAAGGAAATCATCTGAGTGCGGAGGATTTGTATACTTTACTCAAAAGCCGAGGGGAAGCAATTAGTTTATCGACTATTTATCGCACATTAAAGTTAATGGCGCGGATGGGAATTTTGCGGGAATTGGAATTGGCGGAGGGTCATAAACACTATGAAATTAATCAACCCTATCCCCATCACCATCATCATTTAGTTTGTGTTCAGTGTAATAAAACCCTTGAGTTTAAAAATGATTCTATTTCTAAAACCAGCATGAAGCAGGCGGAAAAATCGGGCTTCCATTTATTAGATTGTCAATTAACTATTCATACGATTTGCCATGAGGCTTTACGCATGGGTTGGCCGTCTTTGATTTCTACAAATTGGTCTTGTTCAAAGGCGATCGCTGATGGATCTTCAGAAATGGATGAACCCGAGTGCCAGTAATCAGTAATCAGTTAACTGATTACTGATTACTGATTAAAGGCTACCAAATAAAACGGTATCTGCATTAGGGCCATAGAAGGCTCTAGCCTGTGCAACGGCTTGTTGGGTTAAACCATCGTAAACTCCATTAATGGGGCCGTTATACAGTCCTTGGATTCTTAGTCGCTGCTGCAACTGTTGGACATTGGTTGTCCCATAAACAGGGGGGGTGGTAGTGACTACGGTGGTTATTCGATTTGAAGGTCGCGCCACCGATTGTGGGTTAAATAAGGCGTTTTGAGTGGTGGGGCCGGCTATCCCGGTCACCGTGACTCCCCGGGATTCTTGAAACCAAATTAAGGCATCTTGAGTGGCGGCATCAAAAAAACCATTAATTGGGCCATTATAATAGTTCAATTCGCGTAAACGCCGTTGAATTGTTCTAACTTCTGGGCCTGTGTCTCCTAAAGAAATTGTGGAGAGGGAATTTCTGATCGGAATTGTCGGATTTTGGACAATGGGGATGGGTCTAGGTTGCTGGGGCTGTACAGTTGTGGTGGCATTGGCGAGATAAAAAGCCGTGGTTGGCCCAACTTCTCCTGTGACTGTAATTCTATTAGCCCGTTGGAAGTTGCTCACAGCCCCTTGAGTGGATTGACCAAATACCCCATCTACGATTCCGGTATAATATCCCAAGGTTTGTAGTTGTGCTTGTAATACCTTAACCGCCGCTCCGCGACTCCCCAATCTTAGAATAGTATCAGGCAAGGGGTTAGAAGGAAGAGAAGGAACAGAGGGAATAGAGGGAACACTTAAAGCTACTAAAGTGGTGGATGTCGCAACTCCAGTGGCTGGGATTCCCTGGGAAACGTTGGAATTGTTGAACGGCGACGGCGGTTAAGGAGTCAAAATAACCCGTAATCACACCCCCATAAAAACCCAGGGTTTGTAATCTTTCTTGCAATGCCATCACTTCTTGCCCATACTGACCTTCTCGTAAAGTTGTACCTGGGAAAACAACATCCTGACCAGAATTAAGACCACTATTCAGTATGGCGAGGGTGGCTTCCGTGACTAAACCCGTTGGCGGAATATTATAGTCCCGTTGCATTTGAATCACAGCATTTTCTGTGATGCTTCCAAAGTTGCTCGTAGGTTGTTGGTTGAAATAACCCAAGGCTTGTAACCGCCTCTGTAAATCCGAAACCCCAGGGCCACTATCTCCCCGTCCCAAGCCAATTAAATCTCGACTACTACCCGGGTTTGATGGGTTAACAACGGCTCCTAATCCCAAAGCTGCTAGGGTTTGAGGGCCAACAATCCCATCGGCCGATAAACCCGCATCCCGTTGAAACCGAATCACCGCATCTTTCGTCAGACTGCCGAAATTCCCCGTAGCATTGGCATTAAAATAGCCCAATTCCTGTAAGCGCTGTTGAACTTGCCGGACTTGGTTTCCAGAATCTCCAGACATGACCAAGGCTTGGGCGGTTTGGGCGACCGTTAAGACTGAAACTGCTACCGCTAAGGCTAGAAAGTAGCGGTAAGTTTGACTCGAAAGTTTTTTCCAGTTAACCTCATTTAATCCTGAGAATTGATCAAAATCAGGATCTTCATAGTTTAGGGCTAGGGCCAGAAACCCATAGGATTCAATCATGTTTTTTTGGGGGAAACATTATTAATAGACTTCGACCTTTCCAGAAATTAGGTCTTGAAAGGTTAGTTTCCCCTATTCTAGTTCAGATGTAAAAGTGAGATTTAAACCCAACCTGCGCGATCGCAAATTAAGGCGACAATCACCGCAAAGGCCGTAATTCCTAATGCCACCCAGGGACTTTGACCTTGACCAACGGCAAAAGAAGTCGCTACACCAGCGCCCAATGCTGCGGTTACGGCGGACTCAAGGAGATCGCGTTGTGAGTTTTTAGGGTTCATAAGCTAGGGGAGGTTGGATTAACACCATAGTTTTGAATGGGTTCAACCTATCACCTAGAGCCATAAAGTCCGTGGGTTTGAGTCGCAATTGCAATCAAGCGTTAGGTTTAGATACGTTTCTTAATCAATCTGAAGAATTTTTACCCGCAAAGCTTGTATTTTTGTGAAGATATGTTACCATGCCTAGAATTACATCAGCAATTTGTGTAGCCGTTTACAAACAAAATCGCCTGACTATGAACCATACAGCCAAAATGACCAAAAAACTCCTGATTCTCTTAGCAACCGTTAGCAGTGTAGCCGCCCTCGGCGCTTGCAGTCAGCCCAGTGCCAATAATACCCCCCCGGCACAACCCTCCACCGAACAAGCCACCGGGACAACTGGGTCTACCACAACCCCTGAAACCACCGCAGGCACCGTTTCTCCCTCTCCCGCCACAACAACAACAACCACCACCACCACCACCACTCCGGCTGTTGCCTCTGAAAATACGGCTACCACGGCCAATTTAGTTTCCAATGAGTCGGAAAGTATTGTCCAAATTGCTGCCGCTAACCCCTCTTTCAGTACCTTTACTAAGGCTGTTGAAGCTGCTGGTTTAACTGAAACTCTTTCTGCTCCAGGTGCTTACACCGTTTTTGCCCCCACCGATGAAGCATTTGCCGCTTTACCTGCGGGAACTTTAGAGGAGTTAATGAAGCCTGAAAATAAAGAAAAATTGGCTAAAATTCTCAAATATCATGTTCTAGAAAATAAAGTCGCCTCGGCTGAAATTCAACCAGGTGAAGTCGTTACAGTTGAAGGAGAACCCGTAAATTTAGAAGTAGCTGAAGGCAAAGTTAAAGTTAATGGAGCCGAAGTAATTCAAGCTGATATTAATGCCAATAATGGCGTTATTCATGTTATTAAGGTCGTCATTCTTCCTGCTAATGTCGCATCTCCTACGACCACATCCCCGGAAGCGACATCTCCTACAACCACGTCTCCTGAAGCGACATCTCCTACAACCACATCTCCTGAAGCAACATCTACCACTACTACTACCACCACCCCTCAATAGGATTTCAGGAGTTATCTAATTCAAGATTAATCTATTTTTAGATTATCTGAAAGCCCGGTTTCATAAAAGTTACCGGGTTTTTTAGTAATTAAAATCAATATCCAATTTTAACTGAGTTGCTTTGACTTCCTTTTGTTTTTCGGCGGATTTTAATACTTCGTATCCTAACGGAATAGATAACCTTTTTTGATCTTCAATTATTTCTTGAATCGTCACAATTGAGATAATATCAGAGCTTTGGCTCATATATTTATTTTGATAAATTCCGGCGGATTTGGCGGTTTTAATCATCTCTTTTGTGGGTTCTTTTAAGGTAATAAAAATTCCCATTGCCGCTTTTTCTAGGGTTAAAGTCCCTTGTAAATCCCGAATATCTCCCGATTTAATATTACCAGATTTTACTTGTAAGATAATTTTTTCCGGCTCATCCTGTTCACTTCTAAAATAGGCAATACCATCAATACCTTTATCCGCGCCTTTTTTGGGATTAATAATAGCCCGATTATTACTATAGGTTAAAACCGCCCATTTTTCAAATTCTTTGCGGGTGCGATCATCTTTTTTATTAGCTAAAGCGATCGCAGATTTCATGTCTTTAGGAATACCATTGAGTTGAATTTGTTCTAATACTCCTTTGCCAAAAGCATCTTCTAACCGTTTTAAAATTAAACTAATACTTTGATAGGTAATATCAATTCCGATCCATTGACGCTGTAATTTTTGGGAAACTGCAAAGGTTGTCCCAGAGCCACAATAAGCATCAAGAATGATATCATTTTCATTACTGCTGGTTTTGATAATTCTTTCTAACAAATCTTCTGGTTTTTGTGTGGGATAACCTAAACGTTCTTTTGTAGTAGGAGCAAATAATATATCTGTCCAAATATCTTGTAATACAGGACTCTTGGTTTCATGTAAATATTGTTTTAACCCATCTTTTCTGGGTTTACCATCCTTTTGAAGTAAAATCTGACCATTTTCATAGAGTTCTTCTAGTTTTTCAAGAGAAAATCTCCACTGTCTATTATTGCCAGGATGAACACCTCTCCACTCTACAGTTTCTTGTTTCCGAAAAATGTGGTGCAGTTAAATTTTCTGCTCTATATAAACCTTGAATATCTGAATATTTATAACGGGATAATTGTTCTGGAGAATGAATCGAATCTATATAATTAAAGATTTTTGACTGTGTTTTACTATAAAATAAGATCCGATCCTGAATCCTACCAAACCTCTGAGGATCATTATGGGCTGTAGTTCTTTTCCAAATAATTTCATTTAAAAAATCACCCCCCTGAGAGCAAAAAATCGCATCTAATACTAATTTTAAATAGTGGCTAGAAGTCGGATCACAATGAAGATAAAAACTCCCCGTTGGTTTTAAAATACGATAAATTTCTACAATTCTCAAAGTCATACTAACTAAATAAGCCAAAAGACTACCCTTTCCCAGAACTTTTGTTAATCCGGCAATTAAATCAATACTTTGTTGAGTAAAATGATCTTGATAATTGCTAAAAATATCCTCTAAACCTTGATTTGCCAGATCATCCCAAGTCCAAGTATCAATAAATGCTTGAGCTTGGGCTTGATCTTCCTTGCCTAAATTATTATAAATTTGATTATAGTTACGTTTAGAATTAAACGGCGGATCGATATAACATAAATCTACAGATTCATCCTTAATATATTTCCGCAAAACTTCCAAATTATCACCATAGAATAATTGATTAACCATGCTTTTTATTTCTTGATTTATAATTATTTTTTTGCGATAAACTTTCTATTGATGATCAATTAAAATCATCCAAACCAAGAATATCATATTTTATCTGAGTGTTTAAAACTTCTTTGTATCTTCGTGTCTTTGTGGTTAAATCAGGCTTTAACATTATAAACATAGCCACAAGAATAAAATAAGCTAGAATAGCAGAGGCAATGGGTTAGAAACTCCCGAACATCAACAATTTTTGCAATAGTTTTGTTTGTTTTTAAGCTGATTCATCCAGGCTTCATTTCCATAAATTCCGATCAATAAAGCCGGAATACTTAAATCTGCATCAAGTTTTTCCCAATGTAATCCTGCACCGGAGGGAGTAATTTCAACTTCTGCTAAATCTTCAGGAGAAGCATCTGCTAACCCCTGAGCAATTTCTGGGGGAAAACTAAAAGAAACACCATATTTTAAATCAATAGTAATTTTTCCAATTTGCCAATCATAATAAGCAGATTCTGCCCTCGGTTCAAAGGTATTAGCAATCAACGCTGCTTGTCGTGCGTTTTTAATTTCTTCCTCTAAAGTTTGCTGATCAAAAATTAGATTATCCATGAATTGTTCTCCAAGCCGTAATTAATTTTAACTGATGAGTTGCAACAATTTTTAAGGCTTTTACAACCTCTGTATTACTAATATCACCATAAACTTGAGATAAAGAAGGAGGTTCTGTCTCACTGCCTAGTTTAATAATCACTTGCCCTCCTCCCTTAATAACATGAACGTGGGAAGGCAAATGATCATTAGGATAAATAATAACATTAAAACCATCTTCTCGGTGAACCGTTGGCATGGGCAATACAACTAAAATTTGCTAGGATTAGAAGACTAATCTTTTAAATCTTCCCAGGAAACTCCTTCGTTTTGTTGATATTCTAATTTTGCTTATTAAAAGGCTTCTAAATCTATTTGATTTTATCATAAAACTTAAAAACCGGGTTGATTCTTAAATATCTCAGGGTCAAACTTCTACTTTTTACTACAAACCCAGTTTCTGCACACAACTCCTGCTGATGTGAAAATTTCGTGTAAAATTGTAAAATAACCCTTGCTCCCTATAATTAACATCCTATGAAAAGCGCATTTTTAGACCGTCTGCATAGTCCTGAACGTCCCGTTATCGTGTTTGATGGGGGAATGGGAACTAACCTACAAACCCAAAATCTCACCGCCGAAGACTTTGGCGGAAAAGATTATGAGGGATGTAATGAATATTTGGTTTATACAAAACCTGAAGCCGTAGCTAACGTCCATCGCGGCTTTTTAGAAGCGGGTGCAGATGTCATTGAAACCGATACCTTTGGCGCCACTTCTATTGTTTTAGCCGAATATGATTTAGCTGATAAAGCTTATGATTTAAACAAAACCGCCGCCGAATTAGCAAAAAGCTTAACCACCCAATATTCTACACCCGAAAAACCTCGATTTGTTGCAGGTTCAATTGGGCCAGGAACCAAACTTCCTACCCTCGGACATATTGATTTTGACAGCTTACATCATGCTTTTGCAGAACAAGCGGAGGGATTATTTGATGGGGGCGTGGATTTATTCATCGTTGAAACTTGCCAAGATGTGCTACAAATTAAAGCCGCATTAAACGGTATTGAAGACGTTTTCACTAAAAAAGGTGAACGTCGTCCGATTATGGTTTCCGTAACCATGGAAGCCTTTGGAACCATGTTAGTCGGGTCAGAAATGAGCGCGGCATTAACAATTTTAGCCCCCTATAAAATTGATATTTTAGGTTTAAATTGTGCCACTGGCCCCGATTTAATGAAAGAACATATTCGTTATTTATCGGAACATTCCCCCTTTATTGTTTCCTGTATTCCTAATGCGGGTTTACCGGAAAATGTCGGGGGTAAAGCCCATTATAAACTGACGCCACTGGAACTAAAAATGGCGTTAATGCACTTCGTTGAAGATTTGGGAGTTCAGGTGATTGGCGGCTGTTGTGGAACCCGTTACGAGCATATTCAAGCCCTAGCTGAAATCTCCCAAACCCTGAAACCGAAACAACGGGAACCCCAATTTATTCCTTCGGCGGCTTCAATTTATAGTCCCCAAACTTATGAACAGGAAAACTCCTTTTTAATTATTGGTGAACGTCTGAACGCCAGTGGGTCTAAAAAATGCCGGGATTTACTCAATGCAGAGGACTGGGATGGGTTAGTTTCCCTAGCAAAATCCCAGATAAAAGAAGGGGCGCAAATTTTAGATGTGAACGTCGATTATGTTGGGCGAGATGGCGTGCGAGATATGAAAGAATTGGTGTCTCGCGTCGTTACTAATGTTAATTTACCATTGATGTTAGACTCGACGGAATGGCAAAAAATGGAAGCGGGGTTAAAGGTATCTGGGGGGAAATGTTTACTCAATTCTACTAACTATGAAGATGGGGAAGAACGCTTTTATAAAGTCTTAGAAATTGCCAAAAGATATGGTGCTGCTATTGTGGTGGGAAACCATTGACGAAGAAGGCATGGGAAGAACCGCCGAGAAGAAATTTGAAATTGCTAAACGGGCTTATGATGCAGCAATTAATTATGGTATTCCTGCATACGAAATCTTTTTTGATCCCTTGGCATTACCGATTTCTACGGGTATTGAAGAAGACCGAAATAATGGTAAAGCCACGATAGATTCTATTCGTCAAATTCGTCAAGAATTGCCGGGATGTCATATTGTTTTAGGGGTTTCTAATATTTCCTTTGGTTTAAATCCGGTGGCGCGGCAAGTGTTAAATTCGGTGTTCCTGCATGAAGCTATGCAAGTGGGGTTAGATGCCGCTATTGTTAGTGCAAATAAGATTTTACCCCTAGCTAAAATTGACCCCGAACATCAAGAGGTTTGTCGGAAATTAATTTATGACCAGCGAGGATTTGATGGAGATGTTTGTACCTATGACCCGTTAGGAGAACTCACCAATTTATTTCAGGGTAAAACTACAAAACGAGATCGTTCTGGAGATATTAACCTGCCGATAGAAGAACGGTTAAAACGTCATATTATTGACGGAGAAAGGATTGGATTAGATGATGCTTTAGCCGTAGGTTTAAAACAATATCCACCCCTAGAGATTATTAATAATATTCTCTTGGATGGGATGAAAGTTGTGGGAGAATTGTTCGGGTCTGGGCAAATGCAGCTACCTTTTGTATTACAATCTGCCCAAACTATGAAAGCCGCCGTTGCCTATTTAGAACCCTATATGGAGAAGTCAGAAACGGGGAATAATGGCAAAGGAACCTTTATCATTGCCACCGTGAAAGGAGATGTGCATGATATTGGTAAAAATTTAGTCGATATTATTTTATCAAATAACGGCTATCGGGTGATTAATTTAGGGATTAAACAACCCGTGGAAAATATTATCAATGCCTACAAAGAACACGGCGCGGACTGTATTGCCATGAGTGGATTATTGGTTAAATCCACCGCCTTTATGAAGGACAATTTGGAAGCATTCAACAAAGAAAGTATTAAAGTTCCGGTGATTTTAGGTGGGGCGGCTTTAACCCCAAAATTTGTCTATGAGGATTGCCAAAATGTCTATCAAGGTCAAGTTATTTATGGAAAAGATGCCTTTTCTGACTTGAATTTTATGGATAAGTTAATGCCCGCAAAAACCGCCGGAAAATGGGATGATTCCCAAGGATTTTTAGGGGAATATGCGGAAATTAAAAAAATCAAAGTCAAGTCGGAAACGGTTGAAAAGGCTTTAGAAAATCCTGAAGAAATTGTAATTGATACCCGACATTCTGAAGCCGTTGATGTTAATATTGACCGTCCCACTCCTCCTTTCTGGGGAACGAAAATTTTACAACCCCAAGATATTCCTATCGAGGATATTTGGTGGTATTTAGATGTACAAGCATTAGTTGTAGGTCAATGGCAGTTTCGCAAACCCAGAGAACAATCAAAGGAAGAATATAGTCAATTTTTAGCTGAAAAGGTTTATCCGGTTTTAGACGAATGGAAAACCAAAATTTTGGCAGAAAATTTATTACATCCCACGGTAATTTATGGATATTTCCCCTGTCAATCTGAGGGTAATTCTCTATTGATTTTTGACCCAGAAAATCATCAAAAACAGGTGGCTTGTTTTGAGTTTCCTCGACAAAAATCACGAAAACGTTTGTGTATTGCGGACTTTTTTGCTTCTAAAGAAAGTGGCAAAATTGATGTTTTTCCGATGCAGGCGGTAACTGTTGGGGAAATTGCTACGGAATACGCTCAAAAATTGTTTGCTGAAAATGACTATAAGAATTATTTGTATTTCCATGGAATGGCGGTACAAACGGCTGAAGCGTTAGCGGAATGGACTCACGCCAAAATTCGTCGGGAGTTGGGATTTGGAAGTGAAGAACCGGATAATGTGCGGGATGTTTTAGCCCAACGCCATCGGGGTTTCTCGCTATAGTTTTGGATATCCGGCTTGTCCGAATATTCAAGACCAATATAAACAGGTGGAGTTGTTACAAACTGACCGAATTAAGATGTTTATGGATGAAAGTGAACAAATTTATCCAGAACAATCTACAACGGCGTTTATTACCTATCATCCTGTTTCTAAATACTTCAATCTTTAAGGTTTTTTGTCCTCGTTGAATCAAATTTAGGTGTGATCAAAACCTGGTTTCTCAAAGAGACCGGGTTTTTGGGTATACATGATTTTGGTGTACTATTCTCAATTATGAGATGAATATTATATGAAAGATTAAGCCCTGAAGGGCTTACTACGGGTTTAGTTTTTGAGGCGTTTTCCTTCTCCTTGAATCCGTAAATATTCCCCAAATAATGCTAGGAATCCAGAGGCTAAAATTAGGATGACACTCAGGGCATTAATATCGGGTTTGACTCCGGTTCTAATTCGACTAAATATTTCCATTGGTAAGGTATTTGCCCCACTTCCGGCGGTGAAACTGGCGATTAAAAAATCATCCATACTTAACACAAAAGCCAGTAAACAACCTGATATAATCCCGGGCATTAATTGGGGTAATAATACTTGAATAAAAGCCTCTATGGGAGTTGCTCCTAAGTCTAAGGCGGCTTCTTCTAAATGGGGGTCTAAATCGGCTAAACGGGTGGAAACCACTAAGGCAACGTAGGCTAAACAAAAGACAACATGGGCCGATACAATTGTCCATAAACTCAGGGGAATGGCAACGGCGGCTAAAAATACTAGGGTTGCCACCGCCATCGCAATATCAGGAATAATTAATGGTAAATAGGAGGCTCCTTGATATAATCCCTTTCCTGGGAAATTATAACGGGCTAATCCTACGGCCATTAATGTACCAATAATGGCGGCAATTCCTACCGCACAAATTCCCACGATTAAACTATTGTTTAAAGCGGTTAAAATTCTGCTATCTTGGAATAATTTGACATACCATTCTAAGGTAAATCCTTCCCATCCCGCACTATATCGAGATTTGTTAAAACTAAAAAATGTTAATACAAAAATCGGCAGGTACATATAAAAAAACATCAAACCGACAAAAACTACCTGCCAAGAAATTCTAAACTTTGGTTTAGCAGCCATATCAAGGATCTCCTCCGGTTGTTGTGGGATTTCTTCCATAAATTTTTCCTAATTTGTTTTAATTAACGAGACGGTTTAGCATCTCCGTATTTAATTAAAAGTGCGATCGCAATACTCACCCCCAAAATTAATACCATACTCAGGGCTGAAACCAAAGCCCCAATTTTGAGTTGATCCTAAAAATTGGTTATAAATTAATCGGGAAACCGTCATACTAGAGGCACCTCCTAATAGTTCGGGATCGACAAAATCTCCCATGGAACTAATAAAAACTAGCAGAGATCCGGCGGCAATTCCGGGCAAAGTTTGGGGGACGGTGACTTTCCAAAAGGTTTCTACTGGTCGCGCTCCTAGGTCGGCGGAGGCTTCTAATAATCGGCGATCTAATTTTTCTAAAGAGGCGTATAAAACCGTGACCATATAGGGTAAATAACTATAGGCCATGCCAATTAAAACCGCCGGAGTTCGATTTAATAGTTCTAAGGCGGGTAATCCAATTAATCCTAAGATAGAGTTTAATACTCCCGTTGGTCTTAATATGGTAATCCAAGCATAGGTTCTTAATAAAGAAGATGTCCACAGGGGTAAAATAAAGGCTAATAATATTATATTTCGCCACTTTTTAGGGGCTAATTGAGCAATCCAATAGGCAACGGGAAATCCTAATAGTAGACAAATTGTGGTGGTGCCAAAGGCATAAAATAGCGATCGCCCAATCACTAATAAATTAATCGCTTCAAATACCCTTAAATAATTATCAATCCCATTGGGAATTACCAAATCTCCAGGGCGAATATCCTTAACTAAACTTAGTTGAAAAATCAATAAAGTTGGTAGGATTAATAATAGTAATAACCATACACCCGATGGCCCCAAAAGTGCTAGGGGGCCAAGGAGTTGAGAACCGAGTTGTCGCCAGCCTTTTTTGATTGGGGGTGGAGAAGATGTCGTGGGAGTTTTGGGTGAAATAGTCATACGGAAGGGAATTACGAATTACGAATTACGAATTACGAATGGGGAAAAAAATCATTTTTCTCTGAGAGTTTGACCCGGGTTGAATATTCTAATTACCTTAACAATTGCTATAGATTGGTTAAGGGTTAGCAGTTAACAATTAACTGGTTAACTGTGTCCAATACCGTTCATAAATTTCATTATATTTACCAAGGTCATGAATCATTTCACTCCGAGCCAGGATTGATTCTGGAGGAAATAAAGTCGGATCATTTCTCAAAACATCCGGCAATTTTTCGTATGCTAATCTCGAAGGAGTGGCAAATTTTAGCCGTTTAACTAAGGTTGCTGCCACATCAGGTCGCAACATGAAATCAATCCATTTATAAGCACCTTCGGGGTTGGGAGCACTTTTAGGAATCACCATTGTATCAATCCATAAAGATGATCCACTATAGGGAGTAATATATCTTAAATCTTCATTTTCTTCCCTAATTTCTGCCGCATCGGAGGAATAACACATCGCCATTGATAAGTCCCCTACAATCATTTGAGGTCGCCAAGAATCCGTGGTAAAAGAAGCGATTGTTGGCCGTAATTTAACTAATTGTTCATAGGCTTGTCGAATTTGATTGGGGTCGGTAGAATTATAGGAATAGCCTAACATTCTTAATGAGGCTCCCATGACTTCCCGCACATCATTAAGTAATGTGATTCGCTTTGATAATTTATCTTTATGTTCCCAGATATAACTCCAATCTTGCGGGGGAGTTTCTAATTTAGAGGGATTAAAAATTAACCCCGTTGTTTCCCCAACTAATCGGAACACTATGAAGACCGCCGGGGTCATAAATCGGGTTTTGAAATTGTGGAAATAAATCCTCTAATCCCAGTAATAAAGAGTGATCGAGTGCGGCCAATAGACCTATTTCGATCATTTTCTCTACCATATATCCCGAAGGATAGATGACACTATAGGCTCCGGCTCCTCCGGCTTGGAGTCGGGCTAACATGGCTTCATTGGAATCGAAGACATCAGCCACAACTTTTAACCCAGTTTCCTCTCTAAAATGATCTAACAAATCTTGATCCGTGTAGCCAGACCAAGTGTAAATGTACAAGGTATCAGAGGAAATCTGAGTATTTGGGGTGGTTTTGACCTCAGCTAATGTCCAACCACAGCTTGACAGGGATGATGCTACCATCGCAGCAACGGAAGTTTGCAAAAACTGACGTCGTGTTCGAGCCACCCTAAAATTCCGATGTTTTTGTGGATAAGTCGGAGACACTGTTTTTTCTCAGTGGAAGTTTAACAAATCAAACAATTGATTTAATTTTCCCATAGGATCGGGAAAAAATTCACAGAAATTGAGAATTAGATCCCGCAACCGGGCTAACTCATAAAACCAATTAACCGAGTTTCTGAATTTTAGCTAGGAGATAAAACCTAGACTTGAACTTCAGAAACCCGTTTTCTCAATATAAAAATTGAGTTTTTCAGCTATGGGGTCACGCTTGATAGTTGACGCAGACTTTCTACTTGTTGTTCTTTAAGCTGCTGTTCAATTTGATCCTTAACAATTTGGCGATATTCATAGAAATGTTCCACCTGTCCACAAACCACCAAATAATGGTCTAAAACCCGAGGTTTGTGTCGTAAAATATTCCATAAATATCGCCAGAACGTCCAACGAGTTTCCCGCATAACTCCTTGATACCAACATAAAATAAACAGCGCTCGCATAGTTTTCCAATCCACTAATTTCCGTCCAATGGAATTAGTTTTTGGTTCTCCGATCATCATAAAATGACGATAGGTTCGATCTAAATACCGTTGTGGATCGTACAATTCATAAAATCCATTCACATATTCCAGGGCGATTTCTTCAATCGGTCGAGTGGGTAGAAAATTCATTAAGGTGGTTTGATTAGCATTCCCGGTTTCCTCAATTAATCGCCCTTCTTTGTTTAAACGATGCCAAAGGGCGGTATTAGGTAAAACTTGCAACATACTAAACATAGCAATCGGAATTGTGGTTTGTTCTACAAACCGCACAATCCGATCACCCGCGCCTTTTTCTTCCCCATCAAAACCAATAATAAATCCCGCCATTACCCGTAACCCCGAACGGATAATTTTTTCCACGGAATCACTCAAAGAAACCGCGAGTATTTTGGAATTTTTTAGTTAAATTTAGACTATCTTCATCGGGGGTTTCAATCCCTAAAAATACAGCCCTAAAATTACATTCAACCATCAAATCCATTAATTCTTGATCCTGAGCTAAATCAATGGAAGCCTCCGTGGTTAAACGGAAAGGATAATTATTATCCTTCATCCAAACTTTTAATTCATGCAGCAACAGCTTAACATTGCGTTTATTGCCAATAAAATTATCATCAACTAAGAAAACACCCTGACTAAAATTCAACTCTTTTAACCGATCTAATTCCGCTAAAAGTTGAGCCGGGGTTTTGGTTCGGGATTTGCGTCCATATAATACAATAATATCGCAAAACTCACACTGAAATGGACAGCCCCGGGAGTATTGCAAAGAAATCATATCATAGGCTTCTTTCTCCAATAAATCAAAGCGTGGGATAGGAGAAGTGGTAACATCGGGTTTGTCCCCTTCTATGCGAAAAACCCCTTTTTCATCTCCCCTTTCTATGGCTTCTACTAATAACGGTAAGGTGATTTCTCCTTCATCTAAAACTAAATAATCCGCCCCAGCAATTTCTGCTGCTTGGGGTGTGGAGGTGGGATAGGGGCCACCAACAGACACTTTTTTGCCCCGTCGTTTCGCCTCGCGAATTTGCTCCAAAAAATCATCTTTTTGGACAATCATTGCTGAAACCATCACCAATTCTGCCCAATTCCATTCCGCTTCGGTGATGTCTCGAACATTACGGTCTACTAATTTAAACTCCCACTCTTGAGGTAAAATAGCCGCTACCGTAATTAACCCCAAGGGCGGCAGTAAAGCTTTACGGTTGACTAGGGCAAGGGCTTTTTCAAATGACCAGAAACTTTGGGGGAAAATGGGATAAATTAAAAGAACACGCATTATAATTAACCCTGTAAAAGATCAGACTCCTAAGTTTAAAAACTCTATGAAAATCAATGATTTTCCTATAGTTTTGCCACTTCTTCGGCAAGAGTGTCTACAGTATAACGAATTTGTTCTTCATTGTGGTTACAAGTAATAAAAAATCGCAACCGCGCCGCGTTTTTAGGTACGGAGGGATAAAACATAAATGGTACATTAATTCCCCGGTTGAACAGATTTTGAGATAGTTGTACCGATTTCCAAGAGTCTCCGACGATAATCGGAATTACGGGAGAATCTTGACTTAAGCCCGTATTTAAGCCACGATCTTTTGCTAAAGTCAAAAATAATTTAGCTCTTTGATGTAATAGTTTCCACCCTTTGGGGCTCATTTTTTAATATCCGAATTGCCGCGATCACAGACGCCGCACTAGGCGGGGAAATTCCCACACTAAATACAAATCCCGGGGCGGTATATTTCAGATATTCAATTAAGGCTTGAGATCCGGCAATATAGCCTCCACAACTAGCAAAGGATTTGCTTAAAGTTCCCATCCATAAATCTACATCCTGGGGATTAATCCCAAAATGTTCTCCAATGCCTCGACCCTGTTTTCCTAATACGCCAATAGAATGAGCTTCATCCACCATTAAAAAGGCTTTATGATGTTTTTTAACCTGAATAAATTCGGGTAAATTGGGAATATCTCCATCGGTGCTGTAGACCCCTTCCACAATAATTAAAACCCGTTGATAACGAGAGCGACGTTCTCGCAATATTTGATCTAAAGCTGTCCAATTATTATGGGGAAAGGCGATCGCCGTCGCCCCAGATAATAAAGCTCCCTGTAATAAACTATTATGACTCAGGGCATCATGTAAAATCAGATCATGTTGTCCGAATAAATGCCCCACGGTGGTCACATTAGTAGCATGACCCCCAACAAAAACAATACTATCTTCAACGCCAATAAAATCAGCAATTGCCCGTTCTAATTCTTGGTGAATTACCTTTTCACCCGATAATAACCGACTGGCACAAGCGGAAGTTCCATAACGATCAATTGCTTCTTTTGCATATTGGGAAACCTCGGGATCGCCACACATTCCTAAATAATTATAGGTGGCATAATTGATATAGTCTTGACCTCGAATCCTAGCCCGATCATTGGCAATTCCTTCCTGGGGTGTAAAAAATGGATTTCCCAATCCCAAATCCGCTAATTCTTGCTGTTGTTGTTTGAGATGCAGATATTCGGGAAACTGTTCGATTTGGTAATATTCAGGAGGAATTTCAGGCAGTGAAGCTGATGCTGCTTTTTTTTGAAGTAATTCTGCTAGTAGTGAGCGCTTTTCTTGAGAAGATAAATGACTAACAGATGGTAATAAATTAATCATTGATTTTTTCCTGTTCTGATAGTAAAATATTTAATAACGTATCGACATCCGCATCCGATAATTGATCTAAATAAGGTAAAAGATGTTCTGCATCTTCGGGAGAAATCCCTTTTTGATATTGGGTAATATCCAATGTGTTGTTATCAGCTAAATATTTAGCCAAAGTACAAATATTGGGATAATCCCATAATAAGGTGGGGGGAAGTCGGCGTCCCAAAATCGTTTCTAAGTCTCCAGAGAGGTTAATCGCTTCGATGGAGTTGAGGCCATAATTGGCAAAATCCTCCTCCAAATCAATCTCTAAAGCTTCCAAGCCCAACCGTTCTGCGAGTTGACTGACTAACCAACCCTGAATTGTGGCGACAGACTCAAAAGACTCAGTGCCGTTCACCGATGATTCTGGATGATGCACCGTCACCGATGGTTGTTGGGGTTTTGTCCCATTCATAGACGCATTTAACACTTGCATGAATCACTCCTCCATCACCCTAAAACTTTAGCATCCCAAGTTAACAGAATCCTGTTTTAAGTTGCCCATTACCCATTCGTAATTCGTAATTCGTAATTCGTAATTCCCCATTCCCTACTCCCTCTGCCCCAACTCGCCCGCTATAAAACTAGCACGACAGGCATGGCGTTGAATTTTACCACTGGAGGTTTTAGGCAAGGTTCCAGGCTTTAGCAACACCGTTTGATAAACTTGTAAATCATGGTTTTGAGACACGGCGCGACGGATGGACTGAAGAACCCCCTGTTTTGGGGAGGTTTTTGCGGCACCATTATTCTGATCCCAGGTGCGAATTTGTTGCCAATATTGACGTTCTACTTCTACCGCTATCACTAACCGCTCTTCTCCCGACCTATCAACAGAAAATCCAGCGACTCCACTGGGTCGAATTAGGGGGTGACTTTGTTCGACTGTCCATTCAATATCTTGGGGATAGTGGTTACGACCATTAATAATAATAATATCTTTAATTCTTCCGGTAATAAATAGTTCCTGATGGTCTAAAAATCCTAAATCTCCAGTCCTTAAAAATGGCCCTTCTCCCGTTGTTAAATAGGCATTAAACAGCCTTTCAGTTTCCTGGGGTTTATTCCAATATCCCTGTCCTATACTCGGCCCAGAAACCCAAATTTCTCCGACTTTTCCTTGTTCACAAATATTCAAGGTTTCAGGATTGACAATTAATAGTTTTTGATCTAATAAACATTGACCACAACCGACTAATATTTTTTGATTAGCAGTTAAATTAACAGCCACTTCATCAACTTCTAAAATCCGATGATTTTCTAAAGCAATATCATCAACGGTTTTAAAAATTGGCGGGGCTGTTTTTAAGCCTCCACTAATAATTAAAGTAGCTTCAGCCATACCATAACAGGGATAAAAAGCCTCTTGCCTAAACCCATATTGAGCAAAGGTTTGAGTAAATCGTTCTAAGACTTTATGATAAATCGGTTCGGCTCCATTAAAAGCCACTTCCCAACTACTTAAATCTAAATTTTCTAATTTTAGGGGTGAACTTGTCCCGGCTTTTCCTAATACTTTTTTTACACATAAATCATAGGCAAAATTCGGCCCGCCACTGGTAGTTGCCCGATATCTGGAAATAGTTTGTAACCAACGTAACGGATTTTGCACAAACATTAAAGGAGACATTAAAATTACCGGAAATCCCCCAAATAAAGGTTCTAAAACCCCACCAATTAATCCCATATCGTGATAAGGAGGCAACCAAATCACCCCCGTACTTTCAGAAGAATGACCAAAATAATTATAAATTGCGGTTAAATTGTGTAATAAATTCTGATGGGAAATCATCACCCCTTTGGGGGTTGACGTAGAACCGGAAGTATATTGTAAAAAGGCAAGAGTTTGACCATCAATAGGGTGAGGTTGCCAATTTTTTTCAATTTCATAATCTAGGGTATCCGTTGCTAACCAGTTTAACGGCGCAATATCAGACATTTGTGGAAAAAATCGTTCCAAACTCGATAATGTGGCTTCAGTGGTTAAGGCAACAGTCGCATTTGTATCAGCAATAATAGCCTGTAAACGGGGAAGTGATCGATCTGGTTTAGGAGGATAGGCGGGAAACTGCAATGACTCCGGCATATAAACAACCAAAAAACGCGCTAATATAGTCTAACCCTGGTTGATACAATAATAAAACTCGATTTTGAGGTTGACAAATGGATTGTAATTTAGAAGCAATTGTTCTGGCTTTTTGGTTTAATTGTTGATAGGTTAAAGTAACGGTTTCGGTTTCTCCATCAACTAAAAAAGTATAGGCTATTTTATTGGGTTGGTAGGTTGCCCGATATTGTAATAGTTCTGTTAAGGTTGTCCATTGCCAGAAATTTAATTGCTCAGTCATGTAAAAAATTGGGTAAGGTTTTGTTATCTATATTTAACCACAAAGACACAAAGACACAAACAAGTTGTAAACGGGCAAGGATTGATCATTCCTAGACTTAATTTTGTTAACCATTTTTACAGGTTTTTAGCTTTTTGTTGTGTTCAAAATTCCTGAGCAAAAGGGAACAGGGAACACCGGATCTGGGTAGAGGATTTGTAATTAATTTTGTTTGGGTACTTATATGGTTTTTTAAGAACGATTTGCCAATTCTGATAATTGACTGGTTTCCGTGTCTAATTTCCATTGTCCAACAATATCTAAACTCCCATCTAAAAATTTAGTTCGACAAGTACGACGTTGAATTTTACCACTGGTGGTTTTAGGAATAGTTGTGGTTTTCAATAATACTATCCCAAATATATCAACGGTATTCTGTTCGGCGACAGCTTGACGAATAGCATTAACCACTTCTTCAACATTCAAATTGCGTAAATAACGTCGTTCGATTTCTGATACAATAACTAACTGTTCTCCCAGTTCCGTCTCAATAGAAAACGCGGCATTATGTCCATTACGAATAGCCGGGTGACAGGTATCTAATGTAGCTTCAATTTCCTGGGGATAACGATTTCTTCCCCATAGAATCATCATATCTTTGATCCTTCCAGTAATATACAATTCCCCATCATCTAAAAATCCTAAATCTCCTGTGCGTAAATAGGGCCCCCGTCCGTCCACATAAACCTTAAATGTTGTTTCCGTGTCTTCGGTTTTATCCCAATATCCCAAACCTACACCTTTCCCCAATACTAATATTTCACCCACTTGATCCCCGTCTCGCCGCGTTAATTTTTCAGGATCAACAATTATTACCTCATCCCCTAACCAGGGAAAGCCACAACTGACGAAAGAGCGAGCAGGGGGGGTAGAGGGGGCAGGGGGAGCAGGGGGGGCAGGGGAGGCAGGGGGAGTAGAGGAGGCAGGGGGAGCAGGGGAGGTAGGGGGAGGTAGGGGGGTTAGGGGATGTGGATCTGTTGCTTGTTTGGGGATAACTTGATTTTGTTCTAGGGCGACGGGATCAACCCAGATGACTTTGGGGGTTAAGTGTTTATGTCCACCGGAAATAAATAGGGTAGTTTCCGCCATACCATAGCAGGGATAAAACGCCTCCGGTTTGAAACCCACAGGGGCCAAAAATTTCCGCAAACCGTTTTAATGTGTCCCAACGCACGGGTTCGGCGCCGGAAAAGGCCACATCCCAGGAACTTAAATCTAACTTTTCTAGCTTTTCAGGCGTCGCCGTCCGACAAACTAAATCATAGGCAAAATTTGGCCCGCCGCTGGTGGTGGCTTGATATTCAGAAACCGCTTCTAACCAACGAAAGGGTTTTTGGACTAAAGAAATTGGCGACATTAATGTTACAGGAAATTGTCCATATAAGGGTTGAATTACCCCTCCAATTAATCCCATATCGTGAAATAGGGGAAGCCAAATTAACCCTTTACTATTGTTATGATGTCCGAAGGCATTATAAATAATTGCCGAATTATGCAGAACATTTTGATGGGTAACAATTACACCTTTTGGAGTTCCCGTTGAACCAGATGTATATTGTAAAAAAGCAATTGTATCCCCATTAATTTGCGGTTCTTGCCAGTCTATAGCGAGGTTTTGAGTCAAAAGGTCATCGGTCGCCACCCAAGGTAGAGACGTGCCACGGCGCGTCTCCTCCTCCTCCACAAAAAATTGGGTTTTCAGATGTTCAATTAACGCTTTTGTACTTAAAATTGCCCGACATTGAGAAGATTCTAAACGGGTTTGTAGCTTAACAATTGCTTGGATAGATACCGGAGGGTTATCGGTAACGGCGATCACACCCGCATATAAACAGCCAAAAAACGCCGCAATAAATTCTAATCCCGCACTATAGGGATAAACGACTAAAACCCGATCACCTGGGGATAAAAATGATTGTAAATAAGATGCAATTTGGACAGCTTGTTGATGTAACTGTAGATAGGTCAGGGTTTGCTGACTCGTTTCTCCGTCGGCTAAAAACCGATAAGCGAGTTGATCCGGTTTATGTTCAGCGCGATCGCGCAATAAATCGACTAAATTAGAAAAATTGCTCATACCTTAAGATACAGTCCTAAAGGACTCACTACGATAGAAGTACAGTTTAAATGAAAATTGCAATTATTTCCTCTGGTTTTTTCCCCGTTATTGATGGTGTTACTGTTAGCGCCATGATGCGACTACAAAGGTTAAGTCAGTGGGGACATGAGGTTTTATTTTTTTGTCCTGACTATAGCACCATTGAAACTGTTTATCCCAATTGGCGAGAATATAGCGGAAATATTTTACCAGGTGTGCGAGTTTTAAATTTACCCAGTACGCCATTTTTAGGATTAGATTTTGAACGAAATCCTTCTATTTCATCCTATTCTATTTTGTTAAAAGAACTAGAAAAATTTCAGCCCGATTTAGTTCATGTCGATGAACCAGAAAGGCTATTTTTTGGATTTTTTAGGCGGGCGGGAATAGACTATGCTAAAAAAGCCAATATTCCCTGTATTGCCTTTTTTAGAACTTGGTTTTTATCCTACGCTGAAGATTATATTCCCTTACCAAAATTTGCGGTAGAAATAATTAGAGAAATATTTAGAAGAATTTTTGCCTGGATTTATAACGGTTATGATCTCACCTTATTTACCAGCAAAATCACCTATCAACTCGCTCCCCAAATGGGAATTAATAATGCAATTTACGAGAATTTAGCCGGATTTGATGCCCAACGCTTTGATCCTAATTTAAAGGAAGAACATTTTTTTAAAAAATATTATAACTTTCCCGAATTAGATGGGTTAACTAAATTAATCTTTGTGGGTCGTTTAACTCCCGATAAAGGCTGGAATTTCACCTTGAAAACCATCGCAAAAGTTGCAGAAAAAATTGATTTAGAAAAAGTCGGTTTTATTATTATTGGAGATGGACAAATGCAGGACGAAATTATCGAGGGTTTAACAAAATTTACCCGTCATATCTATTTCCTTGGTCGAGTTGCTTATGATCAGGTTCCGGCGGTTTATGCTAATAGTGATATTCATATTACCACCTCAGAACGGGAATCCAGAGGATTAACCGTATTAGAAGCTTTTGCTTCCGGTATTCCCGTATTAGCTCCCCGGGCGGGGGGACTGGTAGAAAATATTCAAGATGGAGAAAATGGATTTTTATATACCCCGCAAGATTCCGAGGATTTCACTTACAAACTCCAGCAATTAATTGATGATCCAATATTAAGAAAAACCCTAGGAAATCAAGGCATGAAATCCGTAGGTAATTATAGTTGGGATGTAGTAATTAAAAATTTAGTTGATATTTGGGAACAAAAACTTAAAGCAGCTAATCAAATCTCCTTTCATTAACCTAATTTCAAATATCTTCGTGCCTTCGTACCTTTGTGTTTCCTTCAAATCAGTTGCTTAATCTTGAAACAGATTGACAAATGCTCTTTACAATACTTAATATAAGCAGGCTATAACTGATGAAACTGTGGGACAAAGAGCGTATGCCGACTTTTTTGCTGGTTTGGTTGGGACAAATTGTTTCGATGTTTGGTTTCCAGCTTAACCGAATTTGCCTTGGGGGTTTGGGTCTATCAAACCACAGGTTCCATTACCCAGTTTGCCCTAATTTCTGTTTTTATTCATCTGCCAAATCTGTTGATTTCCCCCCTGGCAGGTGCGATTGTAGACCGTTCCAGTCGTCGCGGCGCGATGATTCTCAACGATATTATTGCGGCGGTGGGAACGTTAATTTTAATGGGGTTGGTGTTTTCCAACCGTTTAGAAGTTTGGCATATTTACGTCGCTGTATCCGTTAGTTCCATTTCCGGTGCCTTCCAATGGCCCGCTTATATGGCCTCCATTCCCCAATTAGTTCCCCGCAATGACTTAAATCGTGCGAATGGTATGGTACAAGTTTCTCGGGCGATCGCTAAAATTTCTGGGCCAACGGTTGCCGGAATTTTAGTTAGTAGTATCGGCATTGGTTCGATTTTAATTATTGATTCAGGAACCTTTGTTTTAGGGTTGATTACTTTATTAATTGTGCGTTTTCCCAAAATAGAACCTTCAAAATCTCAACAACAACCCCTAAACTTTAAACGACTTTGGCAAGAAACCCTTTCCGCCTGGAATTATATTCTCATCCGTCCCGGTTTAAAAAAATTATTAGGCTTTTTTGCCATCACCTACTTTACCGAAGGAATGCTTGCTATTTTATTCTGGCCCGTGGTTTTGACCTTTGCCAGTAGTCAACAGTTAGGCTTAATTCTTTCAATTAGTGGTTGTGGAATGCTCCTGGGAAGCGTAGCGGTCAGTGTTTCAGGGGGCCCTAAAAACCGCATGAAAACAATTTTATGGTTAGTGGGTTTACAGGGTTTATGTCTGTGTTTGAGCGGGTTTAGACCTTCTATTTTTCTAGCTGGAATTGGAGGATTTGGTTATTTATTTGCCCGACCTTTTATTGTTAGTAGTAATCATACCATCTGGCAATCTAAAATCCCCTTTGAATTACAAGGACGCATCTTTTCCTTACAAAGTGTGGTCGAGCGATCGCTTTTAATTCTATCCCATTTAACCGTTGGCCCCCTAGCCGATCGAGTTTTAGAACCCATGATGAAACCCGGTGGACTATTAGCAGATAGTATTGGTCAAATTATTGGAGTCGGCGCGGGACGAGGAAGTGGGTTATTATTTATGTTAATAGGTATCCTCAATATTGTTGCCGCTTTAATTGCCTATCGGATGCCTCGTTTACGTCGAGTCGAAAAAGAAATTCCCGATGCGATCGCAGTCATCAGTTAACACTGTAGAGACGTGCCATGGCGCGTCTCTCTTGTAAATCTTTTAAATCTTTTAAATCTTTTAACAGGTCACTAAATACTATTAACAATTAACTAATTATGAAAATTCTGCAAATTATTCCTTCAATTTCCTTAGTATATGGTGGCCCCAGTCAAATGATCCGGGGTCTATCTACCGCCCTAGGAAAACTTGGCGTTGAGGTCACAATTTTAACCACTAATTCTAATGGAGATCGGGGACAACCGCCCCTAGATGTTCCCTTAGATATTCCCGTACAGGAAAATGGTTATCAGGTGCGCTATTTTCCCTGTTCTCCCTTTCGTCGTTATAAATTTTCTTTAGATTTATTAAACTGGCTAAACAAACACGCTTCCGAATATGATTTAGCCCATATTCATGCTTTATTTTCTCCCGTAACTTCCCTGGCTGCCACCGTCGCCCGTTATCAAAAATTACCCTATATTTTACGGCCATTAGGAACCCTTGACCCCGCCGATTTAAACAAGAAAAAACAGTTAAAAAAACTCTATGCCGCCTTATTAGAACGTCCCAATATTGCCGGGGCGGCAGCAATTCATTTTACCAGTCAAGAAGAAGCCAGAATATCTGAAAGATTTGGAGTAAAAACCAACGATTTAGTTATTCCTTTAGGAGTAACCTTACCCGAATTAACCCAAACTCCCCAAGCAATTTTATCCCATTTAGAAATCAAGCCCGATGTTCCGATTATTTTATTTTTATCTCGAATTGAACCAAAAAAAGGACTAGATATTTTAATTCCCGCTTTAGAAAAAGTCTTAAAAACCGGATTACAATTTCAGTTTATTTTAGCCGGATCTAATCCTCAAGATCCCGAATATGAAGCCAAAATCAAACAACAAATTCAACAATCTCCTTTAGGGGAAAAAACAATAATTCCCGGGTTTGTCACGGGAGAAATCAAAACAGCTTTATTAAAAATAGCCGATTTATTTGTCTTACCTTCCTATTATGAAAATTTTGGCATTGCCGTCGCAGAAGCAATGGCCGTGGGAACTCCGGTAGTAATTTCTAAGGGAATTTATATTTGGGAAGATGTGGAACAAGCCCAAGGAGGTTGGGTCGGAAATGGCAATATTGATGAAATCTCAAGTTTAATTGAAACTGCATTAACCAACCCACAAGAAATTCAACGGCGAGGATTAAATGCTCAAAATTATGCTTTAAATTATTATAGTTGGGATGCGATCGCTCAACAAATGATTCAAGCCTATCAAGGATTAATTTCAACCTCAAGGTCATTATAAAATTGCAGATTTTATCTAGGAAGGCTAATTTTTATGTTTCTAACCTTTGCTATTTTAATCTCTTTTTTAGCAGGTGCATTCATCGGTAAGTCTTTAGCTAAAAAGGGTGTGACTGCCGAAACAGCATTACAACAATATCAACGACAAGTTTATTGGATCAGTTTTGCTGCTTTGAGCATCGGTACATTGATCACAGTATTGATGATTGCAGGAAAAAAAAGCCCCTGGTTTCCCTCTTTTCTCCTACTTTACCCTGGAGCTTATTTCTGGATTTTTATTTTGCTAATTTGCTGTTTTTCCACAGGATTTCTGATCTTCCTAGAAAAATCTGGGTGGAGAGACAAAAAGAGATTACAGCAACTTATTCTTTTCCTAATTGTTAGCCTCTTTGCCATTGCCTTTTTACTCTATCAAAACTTACCCATTACAGGTTTAATCCAACCTGCCCAAATCTCCCAGGGGGTTGTATTACAGACCACTCCCTACAGTTGTTCATCGGCTAGTATTGCCACCCTTGCACGCCTGGTTAAACCCGAACTTCAAATAACAGAACTTGACGTGGTTAAGCTGGCAAAAACCAATCGACAAGGAACGAGTATTCTTGGAGAAATTAAGGCTATGCAAAGACTGGGTTTAGCCCCACAATACGAACGTAATTTGAAGATTGAGGACTTGGTTTCCCGTCAACAACTGGCTATCCTGCACGTCATGGAAACCCATAGGAGGAATAAAAATCCAACACGCAATTGCTTTATTAGCAGTTGACCCAGAAAAACAAACCCTAACTGTGGCAAATCCGTTATATGGAAAACAGGTTAAAACCTTCGACGAGATGCGGGACTACTGGATAGGAGAAGCTGTATTTGTCACCCCCTAAACCTAGGGATTATCCCCCCTAGATTTACTAAATATTGGATGGGACTCAAATTCGTTTTCATTGATAAATTTAAAGGGGACAAAATTAGGAAAAATATCGGGTTTTATTTTGGCAATATGCTGATCTAAATAACTATTCAAATTGGTAGAAATATCACTAGCAATACTATGTCTGCCTTCTTCTATACACACTCTAGTTGTTACCCCAGAACCCGCAAAAAAATCAAGCACAACTGAACCAGGGTAAGACATCGCACGGACAATTCTTCTAATTAATTCCGTGGGTTTTTGGGTGGGATGTCCCACCCTTTGCAGGGAATTACCATTCAATCTTCCAATCTCCCAAACATTAGTCGGATTTTTGCCTTTCTCCACATTCTCCGGCTTTAATCTTTTATCTTTTAAATAAAGTGCTTTAGTCTCTTGATCAAAAGGTATACGCACGGCATCTAAGTCGAAAACATATTTTTTTGTCTTCGCAAACCAAGCTATTTCCTCATGGCGATTGGCAAAGAATCTATGGGCACTCATGCCATTCTTATAATACCAAATAATCATATTAACTAATCGCATATTACTATGATAACGCATATACATCATAATTTCTAGTAAGTCACCACTTCCGGCTTCACTTTGATATTGAAACCCACCAAATATAATAATATTTCCCGTCTCAGATAGGACTCTCTCACTCTCTATCAACCAATTAGATGCCCATTTAATATAATTATCAAAATTATCCCATTCCGCGAGATTTATATTATAAGGAGGATCACAAACAATCAATTGAACGGAGTTTGAGGGGATTTTTTTAAGCAGTTCAAGACAATCGAGATTCATAACAGCATGAATGGTTTTTTGATATTCTTTAACTTCAATTTCAAGTTCAGAAGTATGAATTCCATGCCGTTTTCGTAGGGCATTCATCCCCATAAGTCTTGTATTTCTGTGCGATCGGTTAGCCATATTTTTTCTATAGATAAGACCAATTTTAGTTAGGTTAGTGTTTACAACTTCTTTCTGTCTTGGTATAGCGCTACGCACTTAGGGAACAGGGAACAGGCTGCGTCGTGAGCCGTGAGCCAGTCGAACGGTCGAATGAGAACAGGGAACAGGGAACAGGGAACAGGGAACAGCGAACAGGGAACAGGGAACAGGGAACAGCGAACAGGGAACAGGGAACAGCGAACAGGAAACAGCGAACAGGGAACAGGGAACAGCGAACAGGGAACAGGGAACAGGGAACAGGGAACAGCGAACAGGAAACAGCGAACAGGGAACAGGGAACAGCGAAAGAGTTTAAGGATTTAGAAGTGTCCTAACGTTAATGCGTAGCGCTATATAACTTTAAGGGAAAAGCCTAATTTCCCGTAGGCTGAAAGGGCGTAACTTCGTTCAAATTCCCCTTAGTAATAAAAGAGGGTTATATCTAATAACTCATCAAGTTATTACTTTTTTATTCCTAAGCACAATGTAGAAAACTCCAGCAAGATATTAACTAGACGGGGGCTTTAGAACAAACTCACGAAGTCATCTTGCGTGATTAAGGTAGGATTGACACCCTGTAAGCGCATCAAGATTTGACCATCCACTTGAATGACAGTGGTATTGCCTTCGGAAGTAAGATTCAACTGCTCAAAGGTGAAGGTTTCATCCAACAGCAGCAGATCTTCACCGTCTTGGAAGTCGGTAACAACGTCAGAAAACCGTTGCCTGCCATGAGGAAGAAGCGATCGCGACCCTTCCCACCCGTCAAGGTGTCATTGCCCTTATCGCCAAACAGCGTGTCATTCCCAAGGCCGCCAAACACCTGGTCATTATCTTGACCGCCATAGAGAATATCATCCCCATCATTGCCATTGACCTGATCATTGCCTTGGTTGCCATTAACCCAATCGTTGCCAATTCCCCCTGCCAAGGTGTCATTGTTTTTGTCGCCAAATAAAGTATCCTCACCCCCTTGACCATTGAGGAGGTCATCCCCTTGACCCCCATAGAGGAGATCATTACCATTGCCACCGTCTAAGACATCATTACCCTGATTGGCAATTAAAGTATCATCCCCATCAACTCCTAGAATGGTATCATCCCCATCCAGCGCCAGAATCAAGTTGTCTTGGGCATTGCCCAGGATCAGATCTGGGGATGTTTTAGCAATAATAGATGTTGTTCCCAGGGTATCTAAATCAATCGTGGAGGACGGTGACCGTTCAGAACCATTAGGGGTTTGATTGGTTGTTGTCGGAGCGGGGAACGTTGGAATAGCAACACCTCCCCCTGGATTGGATGTGGGAGTTTCACCGGGAGTTGAGGGAGGGGTGATGATGCTTTCAGGGGTAATGCCAAAGGGTAAAGCATACTGTAAGCCAAAATTCTCAAAGAGTTCGTTAGTATTCCGAGGCAAAACATTGGCATCAAAATTGCGGTTGTAAATTTCCCCATAGTTGCCAACAGCCTTAATAATTTGGGCGGCAAAATCCTGGGGTAAGCCCAGCGTTCCACCCAAGTTATCGTCTACTCCCAAGAAGCGGCGAATTGCCGGATCGGAACTGGTGGCAATTAACTCATCTACATTACTTTGAGTAATACCCAAGTCTTCAGCTTGAACCAAAGTTTGAATCACCCAGTTGACTACATCCGCCCAAGCCGATTGGTTTTCATCCATGACTAACGCGAGCGGATCTTTCGAGAAAACCTCATCTAACAAACGCTGATTGGAAGGATTCGAGAGGGTGGGAATGCGAGCGGTGATAATCGGTAAATCGGTAACAACAGCGTCAATTTCCCCTTGTTCATAACCTGCAAACAGGGCTTCATTCGTTGAGTAGGAAACGGGAACAAAGTTGCCGCCAACTTGAGCTAAGGCATCTTCCAGGTTTTGCTGAATCGTTGTGCCTGTAACAACCCCAATCTTGCGACCGTTGAGCATCGGCAGGGACGTCATGCCACTGTCAGCACGGACTAGCACGCCTTGACCTGTGTAGAAATAGGGTTTACTGTAGTCGATCCCTAGACTTGCATCCCGCCCTAAATTATGGGTGACACCCATTGCCGACACATCCACCACACCGTTCGCCGCATTGGTAAAGCCATCGGTAAAGGTTTGGGTAACAAATTCAACTTGATTAGAATTGCCAAACAACGCAGCTGAGAGGGCTTTCGCTAAATCAACGTCAATTCCTGCCCATTCTCCATCGACCTGTTGAGCAAAACCGGGATTATTGCCCGTCACGCCAACTTTGACCGTTCCCCGTCCTAAGATCTCTGCCAAGAGATTGCGAGCATCATTTTCAATTAAGGGGGTTTCGTTAGCGACGGTTTCCTGAGAAGGGCAGAGAGTAGATTAAGCCTTCATTTGACCAGAGGTTATTACGATAGCGATCTAAGCCACTGAAATGACGTTCATAGATTTCGCCGTAGTTGCCAACGTTTTTGATCGTGTTTACCACAAAGTCATTCGGTACGCCCAGTGCTGTCCCATTCTCGCCTTCTAATCCTAAGAAGCGACGGATAGCCGGATCGGTGCTATTAGCAATGACCTGATCAACGTTGGTAGAGGTAATGCCATATTCTTCCGCTTGCATGGGCGTGTATGTTACCCAACGCACAACATCCGCCCACTCCGACTCATTTTCCGGTAACACCATTGCCAGTGGTTCTTGGGTAATTTCTTCATCGAGAATGCGATGGTTTGTGGGTTCGTCAAGGGTGGGAATGGTACTCTTTAAGCGAGAGCGATCGCCCGTGACAGCATCAATTTCTCCCCGTTCGTAGGCAGCATACATTTCTTCGGGATTCTCAAAGATTTTGCCTGTGAATTCAGTGCCCCGTTGCTGCATAAAGTTTTGCAGATTCTCCAAACCAAAGGCATTGCTAACGCCAATGGTTAAACCGTTTAAGTCTTCGACGCTATCAAGCTTTTGATCCGCTTTCACTAAAATGGCACGGGTGTCATATAAATGCACCGGGCTGTAGTCGATATTTAAGCTAGCATCCCGGTACAGCAGCACCGTTGTATTGGTTGTTGCCACATCAATCTGGCGGTTGGCAACATTTTCGAGAGTTTGGTTGGTTCCGTCTTGTGGCACAAATTCCACTTTGGATGGATCGCCAAATAACGCCGAGGCTAAAGCGCGACCCCAATCGATACTATAACCTTGCCATTGTCCGTTCGTTTGTTCAGAGAATCCTGGGAGATTCGGAAATACGCCAACTTTAATGTAACCCCGTTGTAAGATTTCTTCTAAGAAATTATAAGGCGTTGATTGCGGTTCGGCGTTGCGACCTTGGGGTTGAGCGCTTTGAGTGAGTCCTGCGGTTGATGTGGGAGACGGTGCTGCGGTTTCGGGAACTTCAATTGTTGCCACATCTTGAACCAGTTCCAGCACTTGGGATAAATCCGAGAAGGTATTGTAAATCTTGCCATCATTTTGAACGGCTGCAATTTGCTGTTCTTGATAGTACAAGTAACCGCCGATAAATTGGAAATCCTCCAAATTATCAGTATTGAAACTGCTGCCATCGATCACCATTTTGTCGCCTTCTAGGGGATCAAAATCTAGTATATTATCGATGCTGGAGTCTAGTGCAATCACAAAGCGATCTGCACCCTCACCGCCATTTAAGGCATCTTGACCTTCACCGCCTATCAGGATGTCATTGCCAGCGCCACCCAGTAGCCAATCGTTATCGCGATCTCCTTGGAGGCGATCGCTGCCTTCTCCACCTTCCAGGAGATCGCTGCCTTTGCCACCTTCGAGCAGGTCATCTCCGCTTTGACCATCGAGTTGATCGTTGCCTTCGCCACCGATTAAGATATCTGAACCGTCGCCACCCTCAATTTGATCGTCTCCTTCATTGCCTTCGAGATTATCATCGCCATAATTGCCTTGTAGAATATCTGCCCCGACACCCCCCTTAATCGTGTCATCGCCATAATTTCCTCGTAGGCGATCGCTGCCGCTATTACCGAAAATTTCATCATCACCGTAACTGCCATTGTAGTTATCGTTCTCTTCAGAACCTTCAAAAACATCATCCCCAGCAGTGCCTGTCACTAATGGAGCACTGCTAGCATCAGACGTGCTTTGAGGCTCATCATCAGTTAAGGTGACAAGAGCAGTTTGGTATTCTGGGTCGAGTTGGAATCCTTCGCCAACATAGCGGAGGTTGATCACAATCGTTTCTGGCCCCTCAATGAGCAGATCGTCAAGGGCTGTGATATTGAATACGGCTTGAGTCTCCCCAGGTTCAATGTAGATTTGACCGATATTTCCATCCAAGAATTGATAATCTTCCCCTAGAGTTGCTGTTCCCGATAGGCTATAGAGCAGATTTAAGCCTTGGTTGGGAACAGCTTCTCCTAACTCAATGATGATTTCGCCGTTAGCTGTGCTATTTTCCTGGATCTCACCCGTGCCATAGATTTTGATCGTGCGTTCGTCATTGAGTTGCTGTTCAACTAGGAAATTACTGGCATCAATCTCGTCTTGATATTCTTGCTGGGCTTCGGCTAAGGTTAACTCTCCACGAGTGAGGTTATTGGTAATCACAGCCATTTCACCTTGGACTGCCTGTTTCATCGGAGCCACAGTTTGCATGACGATTTCTACTGTGCGATCACTAGCTTCGGCTGCCAACTCATCAATGGTTTGATTGCTTGTGGCAACGGTTTGCGCCACTAACGCCACAACGTCTGGTGAAACGGGCTTTTGAGTTTGATCGGCGAGTTCGTTAAAGAAGGACTGTAACTGCTGGGTTTCAGTCAAGTCAAAGACTCCCGACTCTGATGTCAGTGCTTCAGCCAGAACCTTGGTGACTGACGCTTGGATGTCTGTGGCGGAGAGATCGGGTTTTAACCCTTGCAGGAATGCACCACCGTGAACCATTAAATTCTGAACTTTGACATGGGCGAGGTAGATGTCAACACCCATTTCTTGTTCGGCGACTAAGGCAGAAGAGAGGGCTTCAAGAGGATCAAATGCTTCCAGGTCAATGTCTAAGGATTTCAAGGATAAGCCGAGACGGTTGGCAATCAGTTCTTCGGCTGCCTCATCGGACTTGGCATACCCTTCCTTGACTAAGAAGTTTTGCAAGTTCGTTAACGGTGTAATCATTGCTGAATCTACACCCGTAATTAATTGTGTCGCTAAAGGTACACCTGTAGAACTATCAATGCCACTGAAGGCGATAATTTGACCTTCATCTTCATCGAGTATGCCATTTTGATTCTTGTCGAATTCCGTCAGATCAAATTCGAGGTTAAATTCTCCGGTGCTATTGGTTTTGGTAATCGGTTCATTTTCATCAAGTTGATTGTTGAGGTTGCCATCTAAGTACACCAAAGCATCGGCAATATAACTGTTAGAAACTTTACCGCCGATAGAACCACTAAAGCCAGATTCATTGAGCGTAAATTCAACTAATTTGAATCGTGCTAGATCCTTACTCCAAACAGTTTTTGTCAAACCGATGAAACTAATCCCAATCTTCACTTCCCCTCTAAGGTAGGCTTCTAAAGTTCCCGTCAGTTTCAAATAAGGAGAGGGGACGGTTCAAGCGAGAGAGGATTTCTGAACCCCGAACTTTACCATCGCTGGTGCCATTTTTCTCACCAATATCTTCGAGATCAAACCCAACCCTGCCCTCCAGACCACCTTTAAGAGCAGCTTCTGCCACTAACACATCTAAGGCTAATCCGGCAGTAATTCCAGCTTTGATGGTCAATTCATCTTTATCTCTGCCATCTTTTGACCAATCATCTAAATAGAAGCCATCCAAGACTTTGTAGGAGTCTGCCAATTTATAATCGGTGGCTTTCCACTGATTTAAACCGTAGGTATCAAATCCCACAGCTAAATCGGTTTTAGCGTCAAAAGATGCACCCAATATTCCATTAATGTTGGGGGGAGAATAGATGGGAAAACTTTTCTCAAAACCAAATCCAAATTCTAAGTCTGGGATATCGTACTTGATTAAATCAGCCGTTTGACCTAACACCAATTTAAAGGCATTTTTGGGTTGAGTCAGTAATGGAATTTCGAGTCCTTCAATACTGTTAAGTTTATTGATGACTTTCGTGAAGAAATTGTCGGCTGGAAGTTTGGTGTCTGTGGAATTGCCATCACGAGATCGAGTCGGGTTGGGAACTGGCGCGGCACTGGCACTATCAGCTTTGTCTTTACTGGCGGCTTTAAAGCTATTGAGATTAAAGCTCCCCAAATTGATTTTGAAGGATTCATCCTTTGAGGTTTGATTTAAGGTATCGACTAATTCCACAATATCGCTAACAGCCTGACTGAATTTGACAGCCGTTTCAACTTTCTGAGCAACACCTGGATTTTTGGCTTTGATGGCTGGAAACTGGGCGAGGGAACCAGCAATATCGAGGAGAGAAACGCCATTCTTTTTATCATAGTCAAAGGCTTTTTCTAAGCCAATATAAGAGAAGAGTTTAGTATCGGTATTTAATGCTTTAACGACAGGTTTAATGGGATCGATAATGTTATCAACAAGACTAATAACAGGCTGCGTGAAATCGGTAACAAAGGTTCCCGCATCTAAGGTGAGGTTATTGAAGCTAATATTTAATCCTTCTTTACTCGCTTGAGCTTGATCACCATAGTTAAATAACTCGAGTTTCGCGGCAGTATCAAAGGAGAAGGAGGGAAAAGCTGCATTACCTTCAATGCTGGTTTCTGCCTTAATTCCTAAGTTAGCCTCCCCTTTAAATTCATAGCTTAATAGGTCGGTAAAGCTGTATTCTTTATCCGTCGCCACAATCGCTAAATCCGCTAAGGTGAGGCGATCGCCATCATCAATGGCAACGAGTTTCCACTTATTATCTTCTCGGCTTAATTTAATTGCACCTAGCGCTGGAAATACTCCTTGCAAACTTAAAACACCAGCGGCAGATTGACTAACTTCCAATTTTCCACTCAGGGTGATACCTGTTGCATCAGCGCTGATTCCGGGTAACAATTTGGCAACTGATGTAAAGTCTCCAAAAGTATCTTTACCGAGGGTGACTGCTCCCGTTCCTGAAAATTCATAACTGCGTTTTTCTGCTGTTCCCCCTACCGTAATAATGGGATCTTTAATCGCTAAATTCTTTAAGTCTTCGGGGATGGTTATGTTAACCATATTGGCTAAATCTGTAAACGAAATATTACCTGTGAGGCTCAATTTCTTCTCTTCAGGACTGACACCGATATCAACGGTTCCCTGAATGATCTTGAGGTCAGGATTTAATCCAAGTGCGCTTTGAAGCCAGCTTGTGATATTGCCAACAGGGATTTTTTCAGCGCTAAACTCGTAGGTTTCCTTATCTTTGATGTAGTTAACGTTGAGGCTATCTGATTTGAAACTGTATTGAGTTTTGCCATCTGTTGTGCTGTAAATCAGTTTTGGCTTCTCTAACTTCAGGAAAGGAATCGGTAGTTTGGGATCGCCTGCGATCGCTTTAACTAAGGCACTAATATCAACACTTTCAGCAAAGCTGACGGATTTTTGAGTAGGGGTGACTTCGATGTTGACATTCCCAGTAATGAAATCATTAATTGAGTTGATACCCAGTTCAGTTGTCAGCCAGTTTGTGAGTTCCCCAACTGGGATTTTTCCAACACTAAAGTTGTAGCTTCCCTTGTCATCTGTACTGTACTTAACGTTAAAAGTGTTGGAGTTAAAACTATATTGAGTTTTGCCATCTGTTGTGCTATAAGACAGTTCTGGCTTCTCTAACTTCAGGGAAGGAATCGGTAGGTTTTGATTGCCTGCGATCGCTTTAATTAATTCACTGATATTAACACTTTCAGTAAAGCTGACGAATTTTTGAGTAGGGGTGACTTCGATGTTGACATTCCCAGTAATGAAGTTCTTGATCGATTCGTTACCCAGTTCAGTTGCCAGCCAGTCTGTGAGTTCCCCAACCGGAATTCCTGTGTTACTAAACTTGTAGGTTTCATCCGCATTAGTCCCGTACTCAATTTTGAAGTTTCCTGATCTGAAACTGTATTGAGTTTTGCCGTCCTTATCTGTGTTGTAAATCAGTTCGGGATTTTTGAGGTTGAGGGATGGAATCGGTAAGGTGTTATCGTTCGCGATCGCTTTGACTAATTGACTGATATCCACATCCCCATCAAAGGTGATGGATTTTTCATTGGAGGCGATTTTGACGTTAACATCTCCAGTGATGAAACTACCCAGATTACTAGCTTTGAGTTCGGTTTCGATCCAACTGAGCAGGTTGCCAACGGGGATTTTTTCAGCAATAAAGCTGTAGGTTTCCTTATCTTTGATGTACTTAACTGTAAGGCCACCTGATTTGAAACTGTATTGAGTTTTGCCATCTGTTGTGCTGTAAATCAGTTCGGGATCTTTGAGGTTGAGGGATGGAATCGGTAAGGTGTTATTGTTCGCGCTCGCTTTGACTAATTGACTGATATCCACATCCCCATCAAAGGTGATGGATTTTTCATTGGAGGCGATTTTGACGTTAACACCCCCAGTGATGAAACTACCCAGATTACTAGCTTTGAGTTCGGTTTCGATCCAACTGAGTAGGTTGCCAACGGGGATTTTTTCAGCAATAAAGCTGTAGGTTTCCTTATCTTTGATGTACTTAACTGTAAGGCTACCTGATTTGAAACTGTATTGAGTTTTGCCATCTGTTGTGCTGTAAATCAGTTCGGGATCTTTGAGGTTTAGCGGTGGAACGGGTAGATTTTCATCGCCTGCGATCGCTTTGACTAATTGACTGATATCAACATCCCCATCAAAGCCGATGGATTTTTCATTGGAAGCCACTTTGACATTGACAGTTTCCAGTGATGAAGCGACCAATATTGTTGATATTGAGTTCGTCTTCTATCCATTGGGTTAGTTTGCCAACGGGGATTCCTTCTGCCTTAAACTCGTAGGTTTTATCATCTTTTTTAATGTACTTAACTATGAGGTTATCTGCGGTGAAACTGTATTGGGTTTTGCCATCTGTTGTGCTGTAAGCGATCTCGGGATCTTTGAGGTTGAGAGAGGGAATCAGTAGCTCAGAATTACCTGCGATCGCTTTAACCAACGCACTGATATCAACATCCCCATCCACGCTAATCGATTTTTTATCGGGGGTCACTTCGATGTTGACATCCCCACTGATGAAGTCCTTGATCGATGTCAGACCCAGTTCATTCAGCCAATCTGTAATATTGTCAACGGGGATTTTTTCAACAATAAACTTATAGCCTTTGTTATCTTTGATGTACCCGATTGTGAGTTCTCCAGCCCTGAAACTGTATTGTGTTTCGCCATCTTCTTTGCTGTAGGTGAAAATGGGATTTTCTAGGTTCAGAGAAGGAATCAGTAGGTTTTCATCTTTTGCGATCGCTTTGATTAATTCACTGACATTGACATTACCAGTAAAGTTGATAGATTTGTTGTCGGGGGTCAGTTCAAGGTTAAAACCGCCATCAATGAACTGATCAATTGAGTTGATACCCAGTTCAGTGTTTAGCCATTTTGTGAGATCCCCAACTGGGATGTTTTTGGTACGAAACTCGTAGGTTTTATCCTGATTATTTCGGATGTACTCAATTTCAATATTGTCTGAGGTGAAACTGTATTGGGTTTGGTTGCCTTTTGTGAAGTGCTTGAATTGGGGATCTTCCATATTGAGGGGTGGAAGTGATAACGTGTCATTGCCGATGACCGCTTTGACTAACGCACTAATATCAACATTGCCATTAAAGTAGATGAATTGGCCATCTTGGGCAACTTCGATGTTGACAATCAAATCCTTATCAATGAATTCCCCAATATTGCTGACATTGAATTGGGTTCCAATCCAGTCTATGATTTTGCCAACCGGAATTCCGTTGACATTAAAGTTGTAGGTTCCATAATCTTTACTATTATTTCTGCCGTACTCAATTGTGAAGCCTTCTGATGATGTGAAACTGTATTGGGTTTCGTCGCCTTCTTTGCTGTAAGTCAGTTTTGGATTATTTAAGTTGAGGGGTGGAATTGGGAAGGTGTCATTGTTCGCGATCGCTTTGACTAATTGACTAATATCAATATTCCCATCATATTTAACTTGAATTTTACCGTTTCCTAACTCCAGTCCGACCTGACCTGCTCCGGGTAACACGTCCTTAAGTGCTGGAAAATCTTCCCCGAAGTCACTGACGGGAATATCGCTAACGTTTAAGGTTTGCCAATTGAGTTTTGTGGCACCATCAACGGTCTTTTGTTGCAGAGAAACCTCCAAGACTAAACGATTTACCATTAATCGTGATATTGGAAGTAAAAGAATACGTTTTTTCTTCTTTATTGTATGTAAGGGTTGGTTGATTAAGAGCAAGTGCTGGTAAACCTTGAATCTTGATCCAATCCGTTAAGTTTGCTGTTCCTTCATAGAGCAATTTAATCTCTGAAGCACTGTTTGTGAGTGCGACTTGACCCGATGGTAAGATCTCATTGACAGCACCAATTCCAAGTGCAATTAACCGTTGAGTTAACGCTTCACCCGATAAGATTTCTTCATCTGGGTTCGCTTCCCGTAGTTGAGGTGAAGCTAGGGATTTATCCGAGGCAACTTTATTGGAGATTTCCTCGTTAATTTCAGTCGTTTCAGGGAGATCTGAATCTTTATTTAACGGTTGTTTTGCCGCAGCATCCTCTTCAGATTTTTCTTCCTGAGTTGGGTTTTTCTCAGCAACAATGTTTTCAGATTCTTCCTTCTCAACAGATTCTTTAGTAGCAGCAACCTCTGAGTCAGATTCTTCCTTCTCAACAGATTCTTTAGTAGCAGCAACCTCTGAGTCAGATTCTTCCTTCTCAACAGATTCTTTCGTAGCAGTAACCTTTTCAGATTCTTCTTCCTCAATTGAATCTTTCTGTGCGATGACCTTGTTCGATTTAGCTTCGTCAACGGCTTCTTTTTCTGCAACCTCTGAGTCAGATTCTTCCTTCTCAACAGATTCTTTAGCAGCAGCAACTTTGTCAGATTCTTCTTCCTCAATTGAATCTTTCCCATCAATTCCTTGATCAGAGTCGTTTTTCTGCTCCGCATCTTTTACCGCTTGATTTTCAGCAGCAATTGTATCGGCTATAACCTGTTTTTTATCAACACTAGACTGTTGCTGAGTTAATTCATTCAAAATTTCACGAATATCTTCAGCCAGTTCTGAATCTGGATTAATACTGCTAATTTCATCTTCATCTTCAACGGGTGTTACATTGACGTCAATCACATCTGTCTCATCTTCAAGATTAGCAATACTCCGAAGCTGAACTGTTTTTGCTGCCTTTTTATTGTCGATATCGTCAATATCGTTGAGGTTGGCACTAAACCTGACCTCTAACTTCGTTGGATTTTTTTCATCATTCGCAAAATCAAGTTGTAGGAATCCAAGATTTCCCTTGCCTTTAAATTGGTCTAGATCAACTTTAATTCCTGTATCAAGCTTGGTTTTCTTTGTATCAATATAAAAACCAAACTGCTTATGTAATCCAAACGCCAGAGACACATCAAAGTTCAAATTCGCGTTAAGACTGCCTTGGCTATCAAAACCAATTCCTAAAGCTGGAATTCCAAAATCTGAAGCTAAGGGAATCCTATACTCCTGTTGTTTACTCAGATCAAGTTGAATCGCAACATCATCTTCCGTGATATCCGTTGTGACGTTGAAGCTTTCCAGTCCTGATTTTTTGAGAACATTCTCAATAATTGCTTTGAGTTTGCTCGCCGTTAAGCCTTCTTCATCCTCAGTTTCCTTGGCTAATTGTAAGCCTAAATCCCCTAGAAGATTTGGGTTTCTTATCATCTAAATTCCCCACTAAAGGCAAAGTCAGGTTATCAATACTTTCCTGGAGTAAATCTAAACCTTGCGCCATAACTGAAGCAGTTTCTTGGGGATTTAGTTTGCGATCAACGACTTGAATTTTTTGATCAGGCACAAACAAATTATTGTAATTTGTATCGGCACTGGTCAGTTGATATTTGACCCCACTGGTGTGATAAATTCCCGGTTCAGCAACCGCATCAGGACGACCTTGGATCGTAACAGTTTGTAGCTTGTACCAATCTTCAGGATTAATCGTAATTGAAGTAGATTTTTGAGTAATCTGGGTTGTGGTTTGATTAATCGGGAAATCTATTAATTTACCATCGATTTTGGCTTGAAGATTATACTTACCCCTTGCATCTTGATCAAGATTGTAAATAACAACTTCTTGAACTTGATCCCAATTTCCCGATTTTACTTGCCCAGAAACTTGATCAATTGCGCCTTCGGCAGTAAAGCTTAATTGAAATGGTTGAGGCGTTGTATCGTTCCCATCAAACAGTTCGATATTGATATCTTTGGTGGGTTTATTCTTGAGTTTAACTTCAAGGACGATCGCATCCCCTTGATCCGTATTAACTAAACTTTTCAGCTTAATATCGAGATTATTATTGTTAGCAGCATTTGTATCAAAGCTGAAATTTTGTTTATTAACTTGAGCAGTTTTTGCATTAATCGGATCAACGAATTCAACTTCTGCACCCGGAGTCAACGTCAAAGTAACAGGTTTCGTGGGTTCACTGAGGAGGGAAACAGCAAACGTCGTACTTTCTTCTTCCGCAACGGTGGTATGTTTCCCAACTTCAACGATTCTTACCCCCGGCACATCATCATCTTGAATGACTAAACTGGTTTCCGTATTTTCATTATCTAAAACATACCCTTCACCCTCAAGCAGTCGTACACTCACGCTTTCCCCAGCGACTTTTGCTTGAGAATTTGCGGTGATTTGGTTGGCATCCGCATCATCGACTTCAACGGTCACTGTCCCGGTAAAATTGCCCCGATTATTTTTATTTAAAGTCACACCCTCTGTGACCTTTGCAACGATTTCATCCTTGAATTTCAGTTCAATCCCTTTAAGAATTTGTGGAGCCGTTGAAACCTAAGTCGATGGGGACAAGTTGGTCGGTTGGAATAATTTGTTTGGCTAGTGATGGACTAGACCAAGACAGTTGCATTTGAGCATCGCCCGTTGCTTCATAATATTCTAAGCGAATGTTATACGCTTTTCCGGCTTCTAGTGAGATGACTTTATCTTTATCTTTATCTTTACTTGTATCTTCGGTAGCCGAATGGGGTGTCCAATTATCAATCACCAATTTATCATCGATCCATAATCGGACTCCATCGTCGGATGTTGTATAGAAGGTATAATTCTCGGTTTTTGTGGGTAGAACTTGACCTGTCCAACGCACACTAAAGTTATCACGGGGAACCGTTTGATGGGGAGGATTTAAGCCCCATTTATAATCAACATTTGGCTCAATTTTAGTTAACAGTGGAGTTAGAAGCGATCGACCAGAAAAATATTCAGCCTTTAAGCCTTTTTGCCCTTGATTGGGGTCAGGAATTTCCAAATCTAAAGTTAACTTAGTTTTACCATTGGTTTTTCCCTGTTGGTTGACCTTGGTCACTTTAACCCCTAAGTCTTCTGTGAGCTTATCGTCAATGGGAACAATAATCACATTATTCTGAGCATCTCCAGGAGCAATTCGGACAGAAAACACATTCTTATTCTTCTGAGCATCATTCTGATCACCTCCAGGAGCAATTTGGACAGGTTCTGTATTGGTGACTTGGTAATCTTGATCTTTAGTCGCGCTACTTTTTGTCAGAATTTCGTAGTTGACTTTAATGCCTGTATCTCCGACTTTTTTCGGAGCCGGAGCATTTAACGCAATGGTAAAGTAACCGGGTTGGCTGGAAATTTCAGAAGCAGTTGGCCCAGCAATAATTTTGGCGGTGGGTAAGTCGTTATCTTTGATTTGAACATCGAGGGATTTAACTTTTTTGTCGGTATTGACATAGTTAACATATTGGTAGTCTTCATCCCCAATGATCAAATTGTAATCCGCAGTTGTGGAGGAGGGACTCGAAATTTCTAGGAAATATTGACCCGCTTCTAACCCGTTTAAGGCGAAACTGTTTAGAATTCGCGATCGCACTGTTCGACTGAATCGGCGTGTTTAAATCCGTTGCTTTGTAGAGCTTAAATTGCAGGTCTGAAGTTTTGCCATCCGCGAACTGAATTCGGGCAAAATCTTTCGCTGATCCGGCATCGGGTAAGATAAATTTAAACCAGTCCTGTTCGCCTCCAGCAACCGCCAGATTTTCCCAGGTCGAACCGCCTTTTATTTCCCCTAAATCTATCGCAGAATTGGCAGTATTATTGACCGCTTTTGACTCAAAGGTTTGTTTTTCACCCGTTTCAACTTGAAACTCAATTTGACTGCTGTGGGTAAATTCCACAATGTTGTCATCTAAAGCACTCACCCGCACAATTTGTTCAATGTTCCAGTTGGTTTCATCAAAAACCAGCGTTGCTACATCCCCAAAGTCTTCGGTATTCAGACGAATTTGATCATTAACGGGGTTGGCAATCACCCGCACTTCCCCAACGGGTTGACTGGTGAGTTTAACTTTATAAAGATTATCTTTCCCTTCTCCTGCATCCCCAACTTTAGTGACAATAATTTCAGCTTTATCGCTAACATCTTCTTGGTTAGTTAGGGAAATCGGGTCAACCTTTAACTGATGGTATAGCAGATCTTCACTGCTGAGAGTGGTGATCACTTTATAGGGAATATTTCCATCTGCAATTTGATCATCCACACCCTGTACAATGAATTTTTGCTCTTGATTCCAGTTGTCGGGGGTAAATTCTAACTCAATCACATCGGATAAAGCAGCGTTAGATCCGATTGTTTTTAATTGCGCTTCACTCGGATCATTACTCCCCAAAGAAACCTTAACAACTTCCGTCGGTTGAGTCTTGAGACTGACGCTATATTCTAAAGTCTGTTTTCCAGTTTCATCTGTCGTTATTGCGTTGGGATTGGTCGCCGTAATTTTAACGCCTGCGGTATCATCATCCGTAATATCTAAGTCTACATAAAGCTGGTTATCGGGTTCTATGCGATAACCTTGATTGGGAACCAGGGAGATTTGTAAATTTTCTTTTTCTCCTTCATCAATGACATCATTAATCGGTTGAATATTAATTTCTTTGGATTTTTCCCCGGGCAAGAAATCAACCGATTGCTGATTACCTGATTGAGATATTCCATACACCTTAATTCCGTTTTTATCCCCAATGAACGCCTCTAAATTTCCATCACCATCTAAATCTGCAAAACTGACTGCACTATTGGAACCAAATACCAACCCTCGAAATGGGTTTTGAGCATCATTTTCGGTGAATCTGTAGCCATCCCCAATACCTATATGTTCAAAATATTTAATTTGACCGTCATTAGTTCCAACGAATAAGTCTGAGTATCCATCGCCATTCCAGTCCACTAAATAGGGCGTGGTATTTTTACTTAACTTGTCTATACCCGGAACCCTCTCCGAGTATAACGAAGTATATATAGGCTTATAATAGCTGCCTTGAGGCTCATAAAAGCTCACAAAGCCACTGCTTGACCCTACAAATAAGGTTTGCCCGGCAAAGGTAGGTGTGGTATTACCACTGGCATATAAACCATTGAAAACAGTATTGTAAAAGGGATCGTGGATATCAGCGGTTTGTGAAGATAGGAAGATTAAATTAGAACTATCACTCTTATTGACATAAAACCTTAAAGTTCCATTCCCTTGTCCCAACACCAAATCGATTTTCCTATCTTTATTGATATCAACTAAAGACGGAGCAGCATCCGAGGAAACTTTAATGTTTGAAAATGGATTATTCGTTCCCGTTTTTTCTTGAAGGGTATTATTGCCAATATTTTCGTAATATTTCACTACCCCTGCGGCTGTTCCCACAACGGCATCAAGATCTCCATCTTGATCGATATCGCCAAAGGCGGGTTTACTGCCTGCGCCAGGGTTCTGAGTACCAAAGGGGTTCCTTGAGAGTGGCCCGAAGATGTTATTATCACCAAAGCGATAGTCTTCATTCAGAGTCGCACTACCCCCTTGAGGGGTAAACAACACGGTGACTTTTTTGTTGTTACTAGCAACAGGTTGACTCAACTCGATTTTGATTTTACCTGGTTGAGTTTCGGACATTTGCTGCACAACGCTGACAGTGGCGATAGGTGCATTCAGATCGGGGCCGAAATATTTACCGCTTTCGGCTCCGGTTTCGTTATCGAGGTTTATAGCGGGAATAAAGACTGTTTTGCGGTTATATTGCGGATCTTGACTGCTGGCTGTGCCATAAATTCCATATCGGACATCGCCATCATGGGAAATGTCATCTTTTCCGGTGGCGGTAACTTGTTGGTACTGATCCCAATTTTCGGGAGTAAATGTCAGGGTTGTCGGAGAGATATCCCCTTCAGTCGCATCAGCCTCACGGACTTCTAGCGTCAGGGTGACGTTCGCTGTGGGTTTGCTTTGCAGCCGCACCCCTGCGATGTCGGTTTTACCGTCTTCACCTGTTACCAGGGAAACGAAGGGGGTGGTGTAGGCATACTTCGTCTCCAATGTCGGGGGATTAGTACCATTCTTCGGTACCGTAAATTCAGCAACGTTGGTAATTTCAATTCCCAAGGGATCATTATCAACGATGTTGAGGCTAGACTTTGCTGGGCTGCCGTTGAGGGTGTAGCCTGTTCCGGGCTGTAGGGTGACTGTAATGTCTTCTAGATTTTCCGGTAGTTGATCATCAACGATGGAGAACGGTAAAACGAAACGGGTTGCCCCCGCCGGAATCTGAATTTGTTGAATCTGGGATGCTGTTGTTAGGGTGTAGTCTTCTTTGAATGTAGCTTTGCCTGAAAGCGTATATTGAAGGGTGATGCCATTTGCGGGGGCAGGGGCATTCAGGTTAATCACAAATTGCCCCGGTTCATTATTGCCTTCAGCCCCATCCACTAATTTTGCAATGCTTACTTTCGGGATAACAGGCGTTGCATCACTTTGACTGCCTTCGGTGACTTGAAGCAGTTGGGGTGGGGTGTTTGTGAGGGGAAGTGCGATCGATGTCTTCCCATAGTTTGAGGTATTACTGTTAAGTGCATAAACAGCATTGGCTGTAATCTGGCTAGATGCACTAATGGATGTCAGTTGAACCGTTTGAGCTTGATCCCAGTTTTGTTTGGTAAAGGAGATTGGAGATTGAGGTTGTAGCGTTGAGCTTCCAGATTTAAACTCAATTTTAACATTATCGGTTTGCGGTTGGCTAGCGAGTTTAACTTTAAAAGTTGCCTTGCCATCGGGGGTGACATAGAGCGGATTACTGGCAATAATTGCACGATCAAATTGATCCAGTAAAATAATTTCTGATGCAGATTGATAGGATTTATTATCTGTGATCGTCAGGGTTGCAGCCTTATTACTGTCAGCAATGTTATAGTTCGTGTTGTAAATTTTTTGGCTGACATCAATTTTGCTTTGATTTTCATCATCAAAATTATGAGGGATTAAAGAGACTGTAACCTTTTCGTCTGGTTCCCGAATTTCATCCGGTTTCGCAATAATATAAATTCGGCCTTGGGTTTCTCCCTGGGGAATAATAATCCCATCTCGTTTAGTATTCGGATCAGTTGAAACTTTCTGATATTGAGAGTTATAGTAATCAACATTTTGGGTGGCATCCCCACTCACATTGTACTTCACCCACAATCCTTGCGCCCCTTCAAAGGGTTTATCCAGGTTCACTTCAACATAGCCAATTTGGGGGGCTGGGTTGTTGATATATTGATCCGTTAATGTCCCTGGATTTGTAAAGCCATTTGCAGGCTGAAAAGTCAGACTATTGAGCTGGGAAACATCTAAGGTATTGCCTTCAAATTGCCAGTAACCCACTAACCCCGCTTCCTGACCTTGCAGGGGAGTTAACATCTGACTCTGAATTTCGGTGGCAGTGCGGGCAATATTCCAAAGGCGGACTTCATCCATTGCGCCCTGGAAATAGTTATTATTAACTTTACCAATGTCAAATTGTTGGAGATTAAAAGGCTTTTTACCTGCGAAACTTTCATCGGAAACAATTTCTACACCGTTGACATAGAGTTTATATTTTTCTCCATCAAACGTTGCTGCAATATGATTCCAGGTTTGGGGATTAAGCGCATTATTAACGGTGAAGCTATTCCATTTTGTGCCATCTCCAAAACCGACTTTAATTCCACTGCCATTAATAATCTCAACGGAAGGATAGCTTTGGGGACTTTCCGGAGTGGGTTGATAGCCAAAAATCCCTTGTGTCCCTTGAGTGGAGTTGGGGAAAATCCAAGATTCTTGTGTAAATTGTCCGGTTGCGCTCAGGTTTAATTTAGGATTTGGAGGAATACTAATATAGGTTTTGCCATCTAATTTTAAGGCAGATCCTAATCCTTGAATCGTGCTGCCAAAGCCAAACCCTTCTGTGGGCATTAAAACTTTGCCTAAGCTAACGGTGGGTTCGTTATCTCGGATGATGAGTTGGGAAGAGTTTTGGCTACTATTGACCGCGTAAAATTGTTTTTCAGATTGTTCAACAAGCTTGATCGTTACGTCTTCATCAACCTCATAGAGTTCATTATTAATGGGTTCGGTTTTCAGAGAAATACTTTTCGTATTAATTGGGACAGGAATCGTTATATTATTGGACGGATCAATCCCGCTACTTCCAAGTAATTTCCCATTTTGATCCAACGCTTCGTAAAAGAGTTTATAATCCGCGTCTTTGTCCGGGTTAACTAAAGTTCCCTGTTTTGCAGTTCCTGAGATATTCAGCTTCAGATCAAATTTTTGGGGAGAAACTTTATCAAAGGTTACGTCAAACCTGCCCGTATCTTTTCCTTCTTCTCCATCTTTGATTTTTTGAATACTAATCGCCGGTTCATTGTCTGTGATTTGGAACCCATTAGAGCGTGAATTCCCAATTCCGTATTTCTCATCTCCCAGTAACTGAATATCAAAGGTTTCGACAGTCTCAAAAATTGTATCATCAAAAACAGGAATATCAAAAACCGCGCTAGTTTGGTTCGCTGGAAAAGTGACCTCTCCCTGTAGATCGTTTAGGTTTTCAAAATCACTTTTCCTGGCTGTACCCTCAATGATTTTATATTTGACCTTATAGCTTTGGGTCGCTTTTCCATTGGTTTTCGTTAGTTTAAACTTGGGTTTGTTGTCTTTCCCTTCTGAGCCATCCAAATATTTCTCAATTGAAAAAATGGGTTCATTGTCTTCAATGGTAATAGCTTGACTCGTGCCTGCTTTATAGTTCAAGCCCGATAGAATTTGAAGGGTAAATCTTTCATCCTTTTCATATAATTCATCATCTAGGATTGATTTTGGTAGGGTAAATGTTTGCGTTTTCTGATTCTGATTTAATGTAACTTGATGGACTAATAGGCGAGAAAAATCTGCATCACTCGTTGGTGTATTGGGGTTAATGAAGAAATAAACAGTAGTAGGTTGTGAAACGGTTTTTTCTGCGTCTAGGGTAAAGGTTATCTCTTGGCTTGCTTCTGAGGCTTTTCCTGAAGTGATGTTGATCGTAGGAAAGGAACTGTTACTGAATCCAGTATTAGACTTATTATAAGAAAGTTGCTGATAATTATTATCACTGTTATTCCGAAAATTACCATTCTCTATAGCTACGGCATTGCCCTGCGCTGAAACCCGAATTTGCTCCTTGTCCACCTGCAACAGAGTTGTTTATAAATCCACTATTAAAAATCGTTAGAGAAGCGTTTGATCGCAGAAAAACTGCGCCGCCTAAACCAGCACCACCGCCTCCTTGACCGCCATCACGACCCTCACCGCCGCCTTTGCCCGAACTACCAGCACCTCCGAACTGACCAGCAGTGCCACCCGATCCACCAGAGCCATGATCGCTGCCTGTTTTGATACCAAACAAACCGTAGTTAAAATCTTCGCCACCACCACCGCCAGCACCGCCACCGCCACCCAAACCACCTACACCACCAACGCCACCGTGTCCATAGTCGTCACCACCGCCACCACCGCCACCGCCACCGCCACCAGCACCAAAGCCACCAGCACCACCAGCGCCACCTATGATCCCTTGATTTCCTTTCTTACCTGCTTGGCCTCCAGAACCAGCGTTGTATCCAGCAACAGAGCCTGAAAAGTAAGTCCCAAAGGGAGAGTTAACATTAAAAGTTCCACCGAAACCAGCAGGACTACCCGGTGAGTTATCGCCTCCACCCGCCGCACCACTGCCCCCATTGCCACCTTGAGCTTTGTTGCTATCGAACCTGACTGTATCAGTGATAAGACCGCCTCCATTAATGAAAATCGCACCTCCTGCCCCTAAGCCGCCACCCCCGCCATTTGTACCATCACCCCCTTTGGCAAGGCCATTCTTAAAGATGATGTTTTGGAAACCCACGACAGAGCCATCAATTGAAATAATTTGATGCTTTCCTTGTCCATCAATCGTAGGCTTGGTCTTGTCGTTACCAACAAAGAATAAAGTACCCCCTGCATCCAGGAATGGTAAGGAGTCAGTTAACTTGATTTCACCTGAAATCCCCCGTAAATCGATAAGATCATTCGGATCTGAGTCCTTCTTGGCTTGCCCAATTGCGTCTCTTAAAGAGCCGGAGCCACTATCGTTATTATTGGTAACTTTATAAATCCCTAAAACAGAATCATAAGCAGATTTGGCAGCCTCTTGAATGGCTTGAGCGACTTCAATGTCTCCCGTTTGAACTTCTAAATCCCAGTCTCCCCCTAAGCGTTGATTCCCGGTTAAATCCTCAGATGCCGCAATATCTGCCCCGGTTAATTGACTGAACTGCTGTATAAAATCTTGGCCGTCTGTTCCTTCAGCAACGTTACACCCAAACAGCAGCAGATCTCCATCAGGGGCTAATACTTTACCCCATTGTTGCAATTGGGCACTATACCCCTGTATATTACTCCGATTTAACTCCTCACTGCCTAACTGAAGCCTTCCTTGGCTACCATGAGAAATAATTTGAATACTATTTATATTCTGTCGTTGGGCTAAAACTTGTGTTATTTGATCAATACCATTGAGATTGCTATCAAGAAGAAAAACTTCAACGCCTGGAGCTAGATTTTGGATCAATTGTTGAGCATTAGCAACGGCAGCATCAATAAAGAGGATTGTTGTTGGCACTTGAGGGCGATTCATGGCACAGTTTTCCAAAATAGGGTAGAGCTTAGGGTTTCTGTCGATATTTTTGATCAAAATATCGACACAAGCATAGTGGCTCAACTAGCTCCCCTGAAAGGCTACTTAGCGAAGAGTTAGGAATCTCCGAATTCTTTTGAGTATATCGGCCTTTGGCACGTTGATCAACGTATGTATTCAAAGTTCATATTCCTCTAAACTTTGACGACCATCGCCATCGACATCCACGATGTCCATGAAACGCCTCTCAAAACGGACGATAGCCTTGCTCAAAGTTTTCAGGGGATTTTCTTACTTGATTAGCCTCATGAATACCTTACACAATCATCTATTTTTATCACTTGGGGCAGACTTTTTCGCTTTTTCCTCTGCCTAGAGTGACAAAAGAAAGTTATAAATAGTTTCCTGTTTTAATAATTCCCGCGTCCAAATTGAAAATAAACCGTAGGTTTCCTAAGCATATATAGCAAGAGGCAATAGGGAATAGGCAATGGGCAATCTCGCTATCTTTTAAGTTATTGTATTTAATATTTAACGGATTTACGGCATCAATATTTAACTTATAAGCAGTAATTTTAGGAAGCAATATGATCACAATTAGTAAAATAGACTTGGAACTGATCTGGCTTTCTATTTGTGGAAACCACCATGATCAAAAAGCGATCGCTCTACAAAATCGGCGATCGCACGATGGAATTATCTCAATAAAGACCGTGAGCAAGTCTTATAAACAAGTCAGATTCACTGCGGAGGGGCCTTTTTGACCCTGTTCGATCTCGAATTCCACATTCTGGCCTTCAGCTAGGGTTTTAAAGCCACTGCTGCGAATAGCCGAGAAGTGGACAAAAACATCTTTAGAGCCATCCGCGGGGGTGATGAAACCAAAGCCCTTTTCTTCGTTGAACCATTTGACTTGACCTTTCATTTTAGTCATGCTTTGACCTCCAGGGAATTGTGATTAAAATAACCGTGCGATCGCCAACTTCATAGAGCGATCACACTAGGGAATTATCTCAAGAAAGACCTTGATCAAGTCTTAGACGATAGTCACATTCACTGCGGAGGGGCCTTTTTGACCCTGTTCGATATCGAATTCTACAGCCTGGCCTTCAGCTAGGGTTTTAAAGCCACCGCTTTGAATAGCCGAGTGGTGGACAAAAATATCTTTGGTGCCATCGACTGGGGTAATAAAACCAAAGCCTTTTGAGTCGTTGAACCATTTGACTTGACCTTTCATTTTAGCCATGTTTTAACCTCTAGGGAAATAAAATTAACCTCAAACCATTATTCTATAAGAGTTTGATTGAAATTTTTGGATATGTCTATTATAGTTTAGCTTACTAAAGGATCAAATTTCGAGAAATAAAAAAGGTTTGACCGATAAAATCATCCGCCCCAATTCCGTCCCATGTTGTTCATGAAGATCCTGTCCCCAGAATTGATTTCCACTATTGGTACAATTTTTTGCTGGAGCTTCTCCGAGCCCTTCTAAAGTCCTATGGGGGACTCGCCTTAAATTCGGAGGATTATATTAATGATTATTTTTACTTTTTACTGATATCCAATGGTTAACCTTCTTTTGTGACCACAGGGGGAGTAAAGATGTCTGTGGAAAATTTCTGCCAATTTGGCAACATAGTCCGATTGCAATGGTTTCTAATGATTGTGGGCAACTAGATTTATTTCCGTCTACCTACTTCATCCTCTCCCACAAAGATAACGAGATGATGCGACCTTATGAAGTTATTGTCCCCGCCGCGACCCAGAACTCATCATTAGTTTAAGGAATTTGGGGGATTTGATGGCTTTAGTTAGGGTAAATGGGGGGATTCTGTCGGCAACTACCACAGAATCCCCAATCTAAGGCTACCTTTTAGCTATAAATATTGAAACTCTTTTTACTAGAGGTTTATTTCTGGGATGGGACTAACTCCGTGTTAAATTCATTGAAGGAACGACGCCGTAATTCCACGGATTCATTCCGAGGCAATAAATCAAAGACTTGGCGAAACGCATCATCAACGGTTTCAAAAGCGACCTGTCCCTTTTGATCTAAAATGACTTTTCCCGACTGATTAATTAATACGGTTTGGGGAACATAGCCTTTGTAATAATAGCCCGGCTCCTGGGGGGAATTTTTAGTATCGGGTAAGAGGGTATCCACATTCACCGGAATAAAGTCCGCCTCTCGTCCGTAAAAACGCTGAAGTTCAGATACCGTAGTGACAAATTTTTTACAATCTTTACTATCATCCAAAAAGAAGACTAATAATGATGGTCTACCCTGATTCATGGACTCCGTTAGAGTGACTCGAGGGGGAACTAAAGAACCATTTCCCGCATACAGCGCAAAAATATTACCATCAAACCGATCATCATCTAATCCGGCTAATGCCGAGGGTGTAATGGTAAAAAAGAATACACAAATGATCACAAAGGTAGTCAGCAGAGTTTTAAAACCCCTAAAACCCTGAAAGCACTGTTGCAGGACATTGAATCGGGGAGAATTCCATCGAGTTAAACGCATATTAGGTCAACAGCCATTGAGATTCTAAACAAAATCTATTGTTACATTTTTGGGTATATTTTACCAAAGAGATCGCTTTTATTCCTTTTTGAATTTTGGGTCATAACGGCGATCTGCTAATTCAAGAAGTTCTATATTTTAAAACCGATTAATTTGCCGATCAACCCTCGGAAAAAAAGTTTAAAACCCGATTTAAAAATATTAACATCTCAACTGCCAACACCTCGACGGTCAACCCCCGATTTTCTGGCAATGTTAAAAACTATTACAATCTGGCTCAGAATGTGTACTCCATGCCTGAAAATACAAACGATAGGTAGTGACGGTGTTGGGCAGGTTAATGTCCAAAGCCGGTTACCCCATCGACTGTAGCCCCAAGGGGAGCAGTTTGGGAATCCCTTGCCTAAAGGCCAGTGGAGGATATCAAACTTGTGAATTGTCCCCTAAAAACCTCAAAAATTTTTGAGGGTACAAACCAGCAAGAAGTGAAGCAGTATAAATCTCAAACCGATAGATTTGATTGCGGATCAAAAAGTCAGGTACACTCTAAATCATAATCTGATCCAGAATGTATCTGAACAAGTAGGAACGCTCATCGGTAACGATGAGGCTCTCCGACTCAGTTAATGGGTTTCGGGAGAGCGTTAATCAGGAAAACGTTAGCTAAACGCTTTTGTAGAAAATGAGTATCGTCACAAAATCCATCGTTAATGCCGACGCCGAAGCGCGTTACCTCAGCCCTGGTGAGTTAGACCGGATCAAAGCCTTTGTTACCTCCGGTGAGCGCCGTCTTCGCATCGCCGAAACAGTCAGCGGTGCCCGTGAACGGATCATCAAAGAAGCTGGAAACCAACTGTTCCAGAAGCGTCCTGATGTGGTCTCCCCTGCTGGTAACGCCTATGGCCCAGAAATGACCGCCACTTGCTTACGCGACCTTGACTACTACCTGCGTCTGGTTACCTATGGAGTCGTTGCGGGTGATATTACCCCCATCGAAGAAATTGGGATTGTTGGCGCTCGGGAAATGTACAAATCTCTGGGTACTCCCGTTGAAGCCGTTGCCGAAGGAATTCGTGCGCTGAAAAGTGTTGCTACAGGTCTGTTATCTGGTGAAGATGCAGCCGAAGCCGCACCTTACTTCGACTATGTGATCGGTGCGCTCTCATAAGTCCGATCGCTTTATCACATTTTTTAAACGATTCCTAGATTCAGCGACTACAAGGAAATAGAACAATCATGCAAGACGCCATTACTTCCGTAATTAATTCTTCTGACGTTCAGGGTAAGTACCTGGATGCCAACTCCCTGCAAAGGTTAAAAGCTTACTTCGCCACTGGCGAACTGCGGGTTCGTGCTGCTTCCACCATTAGTGCTAACGCAGCCAGTATCGTCAAAGAAGCAGTAGCCAAATCCCTGCTGTATTCCGACGTAACTCGTCCCGGTGGAAATATGTACACCACCCGTCGCTATGCTGCTTGCATCCGCGACTTAGACTACTACCTGCGTTATGCTACCTATGCCATGTTAGCTGGCGATCCTTCCATTCTCGATGAGCGCGTTCTCAACGGTTTGAAAGAAACCTATAACTCCCTGGGTGTTCCCATCGGTTTCTACCGTGCAAGCCATTCAAGCCATCAAAGAAGTTACCGCTAGTTTAGTGGGTGCTGATGCTGGTAAAGAAATGGGTATTTACTTGGACTATATCTCCTCTGGCTTAAGCTAAAACCGAGGTTAGGTTTTTGAGGGTAGTCACTTAGTTTGATTCCCCGTCCCAAATCTAAACGATTTTCAAGGCCAGGGAAGTCCGGGGTGAATGCTAGACCGCCAAAGGCTTGTCTGTTTTTCCTGATAAGTTTTAGCGTGCTAGGATTGACCCCCGACTCCCGGCCTTTGATCATTTTAAAATTGATGTAAAACTTGTTAAATTTGCCTAGGAGAGACGAACCTCATGCGGATGTTTAAAGTAACGGCTTGTGTTCCAAGCCAAAGCCGGATTCGTACCCAACGGGAATTACAAAATACCTACTTTACTAAGTTAGTTCCCTATGACAGTTGGTTTAAAGAACAACAACGGATCATGAAAATGGGCGGTAAAATTGTTAAAGTGGAACTGGCAACGGGCAAGCCCGGAACTAACGCCGGATTGCTTTAGAAGACAGGAGGCAGGGGACAGAAGGTAGAAGGAATTGAAAAAAAAGAAAAAAGATTAATTCTTAATTCTTGATTCTTGATTCTTAATTCTTCCTGCCTCCTGCCTCCTGCCTCCTTCTGTTTTTGTACAATCCAATTCCGCTATTATGTTGGAAAGACAAAAAACCACCTAATATCGAGGCGGGAAATGGCAAGTTGGGAGTTTCTGCTGCAAAAAGAAGGGGACAATAGTTGGTTAACCCTAGAATCCCCGGATGTTGAAATTTTGGAAGGACGCTACCGGATGGTAGCCCGGTCTGGATATACCAACACCTCAATTGATGTTCGGATTACCTATCAAGATTTTGAAGCGGTTCCGCCTGTCCAACAGGTTCAAACTCGGACACTGACCACCAATGCCGAGGGTTTAATGGTGGTCATGCCCTATACTTCCCTGAAACCTGGGAATTGGCAATTTTCCTGTGCTCCTCAACTGACGTCCGGGTTATTAGCAACCGTGGGGAAAAAAAACATACAATTACGGGTTCTCCCCTCGGAAGCAGAAGAATTTGAGCAATTTTTTGGGGATACGGAACCACCGACGGCCAATATTAATTCCGCAGCACCCCAGGCCGTTGATTCGCCTACAGAACAGTATTCTAACGTTGTACAGTTCCCTACCTCTGGCCTCTATATTGTTCCTGAAACCGACCCAGCCAACACCTGCTATTCCCGATACTCCCCAGCCATCCTCCCAACCCCTTGATGCTGTAGACAAGTTACTAAATGCTCTGCACATCTCCCTAGGACAAGATGCTTTTGTTGGCCGTTTAGGAGAAGCCTTAATCGTTTCGGGACGGGTGGAATTGGCAACGCCTACCCCATCTTCTGCCTACCCAATTCTGACCGACGGACAATTGCAATTTCGCCTACGCGACCCCCAAAGCTCAGAACCTTTATTTGAGGTTAACCAAACCCTTCCTTCCTCCGATTTCCCTCTGGCTTTTTCCGGTGTAGTTTATATTCCCTTTGAATGTAAAACCCGTTTAATTTTAGGGGAAGTGATTTTTGCCCATGATGGGGTGGCGGTGACGACTCAATCCTTTAATGTTGTTACCCAGGTTGAACACCTTTTAGAAGCTATAGATCAGGGTTTTAGTCCAGAATTAGATCAAGACGACTTCCCCGACCTTTCTAATTTAGATCTGGGAGTTCTGGAATTACCTGACCTGACCGATACCACGAATAGGGCTGAAGTCCTAACCCCGGAAACAACTGCGGTACTTCCCCCAAAACTGAATAATTCTAGTCTGGAATCTCGGTCTGCTACATCCCTAGATTTGCCAGTATTCGGCCCTAGTTCTACAACCGGGGAAGTTAAACCTGCACCAAAACCCACTCCTGCGGTTGTGTCATCTGAGGATTTATCTTGGGAATCGAATTATACAGATATATCAACTTCAATTTCACCCCTATTAGTAGGGGAGTCATCGGAATTAATCCCGGCGACTGAGGGGATAGAAAAAATTGACCCGATAGCTAAACCGAAATCCGATCCAGAAGTTCAAGAAGCCTTTCAAGCCTTAGACTTAAATAGTCGGTTTTGGTCGCGGTTGAATGCTTTGGCGGGGGATCAGGAATGGTCACAATGGGTGAAACGGGCTAATGTTAATCCCTTACCTGAGATTCCGTTTAATGCTGCGACTAATATTGTTAAACGTTCTGATCCAACTGCATCGGATACAGCACCTTTGCCATACCCAGAATCAATCAATGTTCAGGAGGAATTAGAAGAAATTGTAGTTGATGATGAGCCTTTGGAATCCCCTGGGGCATTTTTTCCCCGCCGTAAAAATATCAGAGGAAGTAAACCGGAAACCCCGGCGGTCAATCAACCGATTTCATACATTTTGCCAGAAGATCAACCGGTTTCCAGACCCCCAAGTTGAGGTATTATCAACGGAAATTATTGCGGGAAGGTTAGTTAAACTGAGGATGAGAATTCCCGATGGTTTACCGCGAATTTATATTAAGGTTTGGCTATTTGATCGTCAAACCCGTACCGTTGTTGATGGCCCCCGTTGGTTAACGGAATTTTCACCTAATGGGTTTGATCAAATTGAAGCCACGGTTGATTTGGAGATTCCCTACAGTAGTTTGGAAGTTTTATTTGAAGCGATCGCGGTGGAAATGCAAACCCAACGAGAAAGCAACAAAATCACGATTGCCGCTTCCGTTAATCCCCCTCCAGGGCCTTCTTTACCGATTCATTAATCAGGGTAGAGACGCGCCAATTATTGTGGTAGAGAGACGCGCCATGGCACGTCTCTACGAGCGGGGGGTTGGGTATTTAAAGAACTCCTGCGTTACCTAAAGCTAAAATCACCCCAGCCCCTAAAATATGTCCAAAGCTTCCGGTGGCTAATAATTCAGGCACTCCAAACCCCGTAAACATTCGGGGTAAACCGGGTAAACCAGGCCCTTTGCCACGATTTTCTTTAGAAATGGCATAGAAACCGATGAAAATAGCTAATAGGTTAGAGAGAATCATCACAATGGCTACACTTGGAGACCAACTAACGGTGGTGGGAACATTGTTTTGTATTGACATCAGTAAGGAAGTGTAAATCAAGTTTTTATTCTCCTGAGTAATTTTACGATTCTCTTAATTTCAACAATTGATTATAAAAACCCAATGCTAAAAACTTCTAATTTGTTGAAAAAGTTAATAATTCTGGTAGAATCTTGATAAAAATTTTCTAGCTGAATCAGACCATCAACCCAACTTTACCAGCATCAATGCGAATTAAAATTTGTGGAATTACTCGACCGGATCAGGGTTGTGCGATAGCGGGACTGGGGGCGACAATGTTAGGATTTATTTGTGTGCCCGCGTCCCCTCGTTATGTGACATCGCAGCAAATTTGCCGGATTTTAGAGAATTTACCGAACTCGATTCAAACCATTGGTGTATTTGCTAATGTGAGTGTGGAGAAAATTTATCAAACGGTCAGGGAAACGGGATTAACTGGTGTACAACTGCATGGGGATGAATCTCCCGATTTTTGCGATCGCCTGCGTCAAATTCTTCCTGATACAGAAACTAATTAAAGCCCTACGGATTAAATCCCCAGCCACCCTAATCCAAGCCCAAGAATATTTTAATCATATTGATTCCCTATTATTAGATGCTTATCATCCTCAACAGTTGGGAGGGACGGGTCAAAGTTTGGACTGGCAAATTTTGAAACCATTTTGCCCCCCCTGTTCCTGGTTTTTGGCTGGAGGATTAACCCCGGATAATATTGGGGACGCATTGCAACAGTTACAACCCGATGGCATTGATCTTTCTAGTGGCGTTGAACGTTCTGCTGGTGATAAAGATTTGGTAAAAGTGAGTCAATTATTTCAAACACTTTCGGCTTTCTTCTCAGAATTAAAAACCCATTAATCCATCTTAATTGTTCTCTGCTGCACCATCGGCGTCCCTACTCCTGCGTCACTTCTGGAAACTCCCTTTGTAAATTTTCCATCACAGACTTGAGAGAACTTCGAGGAATATAGGGCCAACCTCCTTTAGATTCAATCTCTCGTAATAAATGATAGAGTTTTTGACGATTATCGGGTAAAGATTGCTGAAATAAACTTTCTCGGATGTCCTGGTGTAACTGTTCTAAAATTCTGAGTACCGCCAAAATATCCAGAGGATTCCCTTCGGCAGCCTTAGCTAAGATTAAAACCTGTTCTGCTAAAAATTCAAGCTGATTTGACCGAGCTTGTAAATCAAATTCCGTGGGATTGTCCATAATTCAAATCTATCAATACCGAACACCCCCGGAGGGAGAGCGATCGGCAACATTAACTTAAGTAGTTTAACTGATCGTCGAAAAATTTGTACTTCTTGACACTCCCCCCCCTGAAGGAGTGGGGATAGGCGGGTAGGATTCTGTCGAAAAAACAGTCACTAGACATAAACTGGGAGTGGGGAAGCACGAAGGTTTCAGCTTAGGGAAGGAAAAACGACTCACCACAGTTTTAACCGCCATGGGAAATGATAAAATACCAGCAGCAAGTAGGAACAACCATCTACGCGAAGAGGTGTTTTTTCAGGAGTAACCCCTGACTTGCCCCGCACCTACAAAATTGTAGCCGGAGGGCAAGCAAGCAAAGGAAAAACGCGGAGCGTACCAAATTGGCATGGTGATGGACTCGGAAAGCCAAAAAATGGTACAAATAAGCGCAATTACAGCATCTTTTTGATAGTTGTTTTGAGTGTCTAGGGGATGTTTGACTATCCCTTTTAAGCAAGTCTTAAAGAATCTGCCCCTCTTTACAGGGCAGGGTGTCAAATATCAATTTTGCATATTTGAGGTTAACAATGAGATATCGCGCTTTGGTTGCTGCACTATTAGCAATCTGTTTAACCGTACTTACAGCTTGTTCTGATGGCCCAGAGGCTAAAGATCCTAAGCTGCTGACCTATGATGATATTAGAAATACAGGGTTGGCTGTCAACTGTCCAACTTTGCCCGAAACTGCCCGGGGTTTCTATTCCGATTGAGAGTGGAAAGTCCTACAGTATCAGTGGTTTGTGTATGCAACCCACCAGCTATTTTGTTAAAGAAGAACCCACCAACAAACGCAAAGAAGCCGAATTCGTTCCGGGTCGTCTATTAACCCGATTCACCTATAGCTTAGATCAAATTTCGGGTAACCTGCTGGTGGGTTCCGATGGTAAACTCACCTTTGAAGAAAAAGATGGAATTGATTTCCAACCGATTACGGTTTTATTACCCGGCGGCGAAGAAGTTCCTTTCTTATTTACGGTTAAAGGGTTAGTGGCGAGTTCTCAACCGGGATTATCCAGTATCAATACTTCTACGGATTTACGGGGAGATTTTAACGTCCCTTCCTATCGAGGCGCCAACTTCTTAGATCCTAAAGCCCGTGGGGTGAATGCTGGCTATGACAACGCCGTTGCTTTACCAGCAACCGCCGATGGAGTCGATTTAAGCACTGCTAATGTCAAGTTAGCCGATACCAAAGTTAAAGCGGGTCGGATTTCCCTACAAGTTTCTAAAATCGACAGCGAAACCGGGGAAGTGGCTGGAATTTTTGAAAGTGAACAGCCTTCTGATGATGATTTGGGTGCGAAGGAATCCTTGGATGTGAAGGTTCGGGGTGTCTTCTATGGTCGGATTGATGCCGATGCCTAAGCTCACCTATCAATAGATTAACCCGTGATTTGATGCAGGAAGAATGGGGGATCAACAGTTACCTGTCTTATGTTTGTGGACTTGATCACTAACTGATGATAAGTAAGGGTTCAACCCTCGGCCTTCCTGAAATTAACACAAAAATTTTTCGCCAAGTAGGTATATATAATTCCCAATTTCCAAAAATATCAATCAAATTTCTCTAAATATCTTGCGTTAAACCTATGAGTTGGGCTATAATGATGGGTTATTAGCCCTAATAGTATATATAAATTTACTAAAGCTAGGCTCCTAGCCGATGGCTTAAAAGTCCTCGTTTAGTGCTTGAGCGACCTCACGTTGACTATTTAATATGGGTTCAGAGTCTCCCCTGTGTTGGGGCAAACCCTCTAACCTCCCATCCGATGAAAGCCCAGTGTGGTCAAGATTGATACGCAACTAATTAGCCAGCCCCACCAACGCAGGATATTGTCATGCCTACCCAAGTTGTCAACTACCCCAGAGGAGAAAGTTTAGAACTGTTGCACCAATATCAGCAGTCTTATTCCAAGGATATCCGCAACCGGATTGTTCAGTTAAATATTGGATTGGTGCGTAAGGAGGTACACCATTGGGTGAACCAGTGTACGGAAAGTTATGAGGATTTGCTTCAAGTCGGTTGTATCGGCTTGATTCGTGCGATTGAACGATTTGATCTGTCGAAGGGTCATGCCTTTAGTTCCTTTGCGATTCCCTATATTCGGGGGGAAATTCAGCACTATTTAAGGGATAAAAGCCCGTCGGTACGGGTTCCCCGTCAATGGTTAGCCCTACAACGGCAATCTGTAAAGGTAATTCAAGAACTTCAGTTAGAACTCAAGCGCCCGCCCACGGATGGAGAAGTGGCGGAGGCTTTGGAAATTTCTGTGAATGAGTGGAACCAGGTGAAGCTGGCTAATAGCAACCGTTCTGTGCTGAGTTTGGATGCTCCGATTCAGGATGGGGAAGATGGGACAACCTGTTTGGGGGAATTAGTTCCCGATGGTCGTTATCGGAGTTTTCAGTTGGCGCAGGAGGATCAAATTCGTGTCCAGCAGGCCTTAGCTAAATTGGAGGACGGAACCCGTAAGGTTTTGGAGTTTGTGTTTCTGTATGATTTAACCCAGAAGGAAACGGCGGAACGTTTGGGAATTAGTTCGGTGACGGTTTCCCGTCGGGTGAAAAAGGGGTTGAGTTCTTTGCAGAAAATGATGTCTGGTGGTGAGTAGTTGGGTTGTGGTCAAATAGGAAACAACCACCAAGCCACTAAGACACAAAGAAATAGGGAAAAATATTCAACTGATTTTCTCTGGGCGTGTAGATCCCCCCTAGCCCCCAGGGCTGTTTCATTCTTTGTAGGGGCAATCCCCCCGTGGTTGCCCCAATCCCCCCGTGGTTGCCCCAATCCCCCCGTGGTTGCCCCAATCCCCCCGTGGTTGCCCCAATCCCTGAAACGCCTGCAAATCTGGGATGGGGAGGGTAGGCACGGGGGCACTACCCCTACAAAACCCGGGTTTCCCTGAGAATGAAACAGCCCTGCCCTAGCCCCCCTTAAAAAGGGGGGAACTGGATTGATGAGTCCCGCTTTTTCAGGGGTGATTCATAAATCCTGAAAAGGGGGAAACTGTGTTCATAAGTCCTCCTTTTTAATGGGGGATTTAGGGGGATCTGGTCTGGGATGAAAACAATCAGATTACTGCTTGAGTTGATTACAAAGGTACTAGGGCAGGAAAAAAGGAATGTGGGGCATGGGTGTGGGTTAATATCGTATTTTTTAATAACAATAGCGACCATTAGTATTGGGTTTGATATTTTCCTTTCCAATGCGGGTTACACCGAGAACGGTGGAAATAATTACGCAGCGTTTGGTCTTGCCGAGGTCGGGATGGTTCAGGGTGATGGTTCCGAGGGCTTGTAAACTGGTTTGGGTGCATTCGTCGTTGGGGGAGTAGACGGGACAGCCTTTGTGGTTGAACAGGGTGCGGTACATTTGGCTTGAGGTGGTGACTTGATTGGTGGTGGGGTTAATTTTGCGGAGGGTGGTTTCGAGTTGGCCTTTGGGGTTGGGTTGTTTATCATCAATGATGATACCTGGTGTTAGGGTGCTCCAATTGCCAGCAGATAGTTGAATTGGGGGGATATTAGCGGGATGGAGGGCAAATTGAATGCTGGTGGGGGTTTCTTTGATGCTGACTTGCCATGGGGTTTTATCCCGTTTGGCATTGCTTTGAGCCATTTTGAATGCCCATTGTAGTTGTTCTGTGGAGGTCTTTAGGCGGTAGCGGTTGATGAAGCCTAACCAACTGGGGACAACCATGGCACTGAGAATACCAATGATTAATATAACGATTAGGAGTTCAATTAGGGTAAATCCTTGATAGGATACGGGGCGATCGCAGGTCTTTTTTTTGTTGATCATGAAAGCACGCCTGATTTCAACGGAGAAGGTTATGTTTGTTGAACGAACTTAACTACCAGTTTGCTAGAAAGTCAGGGGCTTTGACCACGGGAGAATTACGGATTTTTTAAAACTATTTTGAACATTGAAAGATTAATCAATCTGTGGATATTACGGAGTTATAGGTATGCTCCCCTAATCTGCTATTAATCAATTCAGAGGTTTTAATAATTAATTTGGTAAATTACAAGCGGTATTCTCTGCGGTTTTTATTGAACCCAATAATCCATCAACGATGATACATTTTCTTGTATTTTGACCTAGATCTTTATGAGATAATGTTAATTTTTGAGGTAAAATTAGATTGGTTTGTGTGCATTCTTCTGTTGACTTTTCTACAGGACAACCTTTATTATTAAACACAATAGCTGTATTACCATTGTTTAATAAAGTTGTTTTAGTAGTATCGATATCAACTTTTTCTGCTCCTACTTCCCATATAGAAGGGGTTGAACCAGCCGTATGAGTTGACCATTTTACTACGTCATTATTGTCTTGCTTGATACTAACTTGCCATGCTGTTCTATCGGCTTTGGCTTTGCTTTGGGCGGCTTGCATGGCTCTATAAATTTTTCCTTGGGTATCCCGTAAACTTTGATTATTAGTAAAAGCCAGCCAACCAGGGGCGGCGATCGCACTTAAAATACCAATCATTAGAACAACCACCATTAACTCAATTAAAGTAAATCCGCTAGTTGACTGATTCTTTTTAATCAGTGGAGTTCTTGAGAAATATATTGTTTTGATCAAAGAATTAAACATAGTATTGACCTTTTTTTTGATGGTTTTTTGAACGTTTTTAAAATTTAAAGGGATCTATTTTTTGAATTAATTTATTTAGATGGTGCTGGGCCACCAATCCCTCGAATGGTAACACTTGCTGTAGGAAAATATGAACGTTTCTCAGGTTTATATTCAGCATCAGCTTGAATTCGTCGTAAAGCATTACCCCGCAGGTTAATTTGTACGACTTTTTTATCGGCTCTTGAGTCTACGCAAGCATAAAAGCTATTTGTACTATTTGTAGTTGTATTAATCCTTAATTTAGCTTCTGTGATTAGTGGATCTGTAATCCCTAAAGCTTGGCGACATTTATCTGCACCCAGTTTCTAATTGATTAGCTGTAGTCGCTACCGTTGCATCAATATAATTTACTAAAACTTGGGGCGGTGTTGCTGGATCAGTATTAAAGCTTCCTGCACCCTTAGTTACATTTGTATTAACAGTAAGTGGACTGAAGGAAGAATCAAACAGACTATTAAATGCGGCTCTCTGTTTCTGGGAGTCTTTGAGCTTTGCAACAGCATAGAGAGATCCCGCATTAGGGTCTTTTAATCCATCATGGACTTGATATCTAACAATTTGTTTAGGACAGGTTTCATTAGGTTCAGCAGGAGGGGGTTGACACGAAGCACTATTAGCAGCAGTATCAACTAAGTAGTAAGCCACTAAGGACAGGACGTAACTATCATTACAATACTTGTTTGGGTCTGTGCTTGAGTTATCACAATCTTTAGGGTCTCTCATGGAAGGGTTGATCCCACCTGCGGGAATTGATTCCCTCATAATCTGCCGTTTCCAAAATACTAAAATCGGCTCTCCGGTAGTAGGAAGCTGAGTTTTTTTAAGTTCCGTCACTCCAGTATTATCATAAACATAAATAGCTTGGCTTAAATCTTCTGCAATGAAATCAAGGGCTGATTGCAATTCCTGTTCGGTTGTCGCTTTAGCGGATTCTCGACTATCATCATTCAATAGACCCAAAACAAAGCCCATCAATGGAGTAATAATCAAAAAAGCAATAACCGTACCCACTAGAAGCTCAATCATGGTCATTCCACCGATGGCTTCTTTAGTTTTTATCTGGCTTTTTTTAGGCTTAACTTTTAGTATGAACTGAAATAAACTGAGCATAACCGCTCCTTTTTTTAGGTTGTAATTAATCAAAAATTTACAAAATCTAACTAACAATAACTAAAGCTATTGTTAGGGTGATGTTTTTAATCGATTCTGAAGATCATTAAATGATGACGTTCCACTACTCGGTGAAACTTCTGTCGTCATTTGAGCTAAAGGTAATTTGCGATCGCCAAGAGCATTAGTTACAAGACTATTAGATTTGATAGGTGGTTGTGTAAGGGTGATATCAGCAGCGAAGGAATTCGCTCGATAGACTCGTACACCCAAACTGTAACCAACTTTTGGATCTGTAGCTGTGGGATGATAGGCGGCTCCTTGAACAATCATGTCCGTAACACTGTTTGTTGTACAAGTCCCATCCCCATCAAAATCAACACAATAGAGTTGATAATCAGGACTTGTGGGAGTGGTACATAATTTGCCTGCAATGCAGTCTAAGGTTCCTGTATTTGGGGCTGCTACTGACTGCAATGCAGTTGTTTTTGGTGTGGGACGGGTAACAACACCCAGCTTATCAGTAACAATATTCGACTTAACGGCATCAATATAGGTTTTTCCCGCTTGAGCCGATAACTCTACCCGTTTGGCCTGTACACGAGTTCCCACGGAAAAGGCAATCACAGGGCCAACTAATGCCAACATCACCGATGCCACAACAATTGCCATTACCCCCTCAAGGATGGTGTAGCCAGCTTGGGAAGACCGACCAGTAATATAGAAAGATTTGGGTTTAATCATGGTGTTCTCCGGGTTAATTAGCCTCCATATTTAGTACAGCCTATGTCTGGTGGACGATTTTCCTCACTATCAGGTATTGCACACAATAGAGCTTTCACCCAAGGATCATCTCGACCGACTTCTCGGAAGTATCGATTGGGTTGACCGTCGAGCTTTCCAAAGTTTTTAGTAAATAGATCGGGTTTCAGGATAAACCTGGGACAAAAGACCCACATCATATCCCCAGTTTCTTCCAGGAGCTATGAAATAAGCAATCCGACCCGAACCGCTAGAGTTAGCGTAAACGTTCATATTACTCAAGAAAATGTTGGCAGGTGGGGTATTTGACCGGATGCTTTGATAGGGTGCTGTGGCATAGGCACTACGTCCGAGTTGTACAAATGATCCTGAAATCGTGATGTTTTTTGCGGGTGTTGGGGTACCCCAGTTTTCAATAACGCGGACAATATTTTGCAGACCTCCGTTGGTTTCTCCCCCGACATTACTAGCATTTCCAGGACGGGAGGGAACATCCCCCGCAGCAACAACTAAGTTATAGATGGTATCTGTCGCTTGAGGAAACCATCGAGTGGCATTGGCATTACCTGCCGCGCTGGCATTTGCGGGTAAACCAGACGTCTGTGTTGGGGCTTGAATTTGCAAGATCGGCACCAAGCGGGGATGATCAATCCGATCCGGTGTATTATAAGTTTCATTGTAGTACCACAAAGGTTCGTTGGCACTATAACCCCAGTCCCCTATGGTTGGGCTATTAGGGGTACCTATCTTAGCTGTTTTGATGGTTCTGAAAAATAGAGCATTGCTTTGTGTGCGTGGTTTTTCAGTCGAGAATTTCTTACAGGTTTTAAAGTCAGTATCATAGGTGTAGCATTGAACCTTACCAGCACTATTAATTCCTAATGGGACTGGTTTATTATTAACTAATTCCAACACACCAGAATTATTCCGTAAAAATGCAATACGACGGGGATAACGTTGATCATTTCGATCTAAGGGGGGTAAAACCGTTGTACCAGATAAAAGTGATGCGACCAGTGCTGCATCCGTGACTATTTTGGGGAGAGTATCTGGGTCTACCATTTCGGCTTTGAGTTGTTCTTCAGCCACGCTACCAACCACCCAATCATCAGGGCCACAGCTAGAAACTGGTAACTTCCGACAAATCTCCATCACATATTCTGAGAAACTTCCTCGTCGCTGAATCGGAGTGACAAAGTTATTGAAATAGGTACTACTGAGTGGTGTTGTTCCAGTATTGACAATGTAGTTAGCATCGGTTTGTGTCGTTACATTGTCATTAGCATCTAACAATTGTCCATCTCGATTAATATCAAAGCTGGCTATTTTACCTGCCAATCTGTTTGTGTTTCTGCCACTGCTTAACCCATTAGTAACAAAATTGTTATAGGGTTGGAAACCATTCAACATTCGCGCACCTTTAGCCGTAATTTCGGCTTTTGGGACTGATACGGGATCTAGTTTGCCATTTCCATTTAAGTCAATCTTTAAGGCAACTTCCGATAGTGTATTAGGAACTTCAGGCAAGTCATAACCAACAACAGTATTCCCGGCATTATTTCTTAGGTCAAAATCTCCTTCATTCCGATAGCCAAATTTTGGATAGGTTGCAGTAGCAGGTTTGAAATTACTGGATAATAAAGTAACTGCATCGGCTAAAATATTAGCCTGCCGCCAGTCATCTCCTGTGTTACAGACAAAACCCGGTTGTTGACGAGACGGATCACCTGCCCGACAAGCAAAGTTCGGGTTTAACCCGGTAACGACCATAAAAATTCGCCCAGTCAGTGACATTGGGTGTATCACCTGTAAACTCCCCTTGGGTATGGAGATTGAAGTCCCCTTGAATATAAACAGGTAAGTTAGAAACTAGGGTTATGCCTTTTTCTCGACGCACTTCTTCTGAGGTTGCATAGCTGGTTTTCCGTCCCAGTTTTGAACCATTGACCAGCAAAATACCATTAGGCCGACGGGTAGGATCAAGTTTATAATCTGTTGGACTCAGTTCCCGGGCCAGGTCTTCGTCAATTTTGCCCGCTACAGTGGAATCACGATTACTGCGATCGGGTAAAGCATCATCCCGGGTGGCATAGATAACGCCACTAAAGGGGAGCATATAGTCCTTGCCACCTTCGAGGTAGTCTAATACGGGCGTTTCGGTGTATGAAATCGTATTGGTTCGCAACAGGTTTAAATCAATCTGAGTCGCCCTAATTTCCAGAGGAAAGCGGTGTTCTAAGGGCAGTTGATAGGTTGTTGTTAAGTTAGCAGCACCCGTCGTCAACGGACTACTGAGGGTGAAGGTTTCATCAACTGTTGTTGCGGGATCATCGTTATCCACCGCCTTGATTTCTCTGGCATTGAGGAGAGTGACTTCCTGAATCGCATTATCGGGTAAACTGGCTGGTGCCGATCCCAGACTCACCAGAGGACTTCCCATAATGCCAATGGCGCACATCGCCGTATCTACAGCCGATTGTTCTGATAAGGTTCGTTGAGTATCAGCTTTAAGTAAGGCTTTCCGCAGGGGTTCATTCACAAAACGACCATCGGGGAAAACATAGTTGGCTTGTTTGGCTAGTTCTCCTAAAATAGTTGCGCTTGTTGTGAATAATCCGGTTGTGGTATCGTAGGCCGCTACTCCTGGCCGGGATGTGGTTGGGGGGCCATAAACTTTACCGTTATTTGACTTAGCCACATCGTCCGCACCGGAAATAGCTGCTGTTGCATTCCCAGCCGTAATAACATTACTTGGATCGTAGTAACTGCTGACACAAGCAATGGGTTTTTGTTCAAGTTCAGTTGGGGGGTTAAAGGCATCCTGAGCATAGTGATAAACAGCCGTTGCTCGCATCCGCAGATCCCCTTGGGATTTTGCAGCAGCGAAATTAACCCAAAGTGCAGACGATGGAGTAAAGGGAGTCTTAGGAGAAACCATCGGCATTATATAAGCCCGTGTTGTCATAAACCTTTGAACCCACACCCGGAGACATCGGCATTGTATCCGGCCAAACAATCGGAAACTTTTCTATGGCTGTTGTGACTGGATCATTGTAGGTTGGGCTATTTTCAACAACGGTTGTAGTGGTAGGATCATCCCACATGGGAGGAGGTAAGAAGGAGTTAATGCGATCGTAAATTCCTGCACCTGTAACCACCCTTAAACCACCCACACCATCAAAAATCGAAAGAGGTTTTTTAGCGGCGGTTTTTTCCCAATAGCCATCCCGCTTGATATCTCCCGCAGATGCAATTTGTTTACTCTGGGTGGTGCGAGTTCGTGGGCTATTATCATCAGTCCAGGTATCAGTAGCACCGCGTTTTTCTTCGGCAGCAACCCATTTTTTATCGGTATTCAACATCAGGGAAGGTAAGTTGTTTCCCGCTAAAACCCGATCCCCTAAATAGGTTTCCGTGCCCTTTGCCTTCTTCTCTGGGTTGGTGGCTTCAAGTTGATTGAGTTTGAGTGTAACTTTTGTCAGATTGTCCTTAATCAGAGTCCATGTGTCAGGGGGACGTAGGGTTTCCTTATCTCCTGCATCTACAGTCAGAGGGCTAGTTCCACTTGGAGGTAAACCATAGGGAGCTAAAGCATCGCCTCCAACCGCAACCTCCGCAAAAGGTACTTTCCGCAGCCGAGCTTTAAAATATTTATTGAGTTCTTCTTTGCGAACATCTGCACGGGTCAAACTCGGATCTTCCGCCATCCGCCGATTTACTTGTTGATTAACCTCGGTGGGATCTTGGGTTTCAGCACTTTGGGCTTGCCATTTAACTAAAGCAATTAATCTTTCTCGGAAAGCCCCATCATTAAATAATCCTTTTGAGACTCCATCATTACTATTGTTTAGGGATTCATTCGTAGTGGAAATTGTGCCAGATATGGGATCATCAATGCCTTGGATCAGGTCAATAGTAATATCATTTCGGTTTACTTGGTCAACCATGCCATTGATGACATTTCCTGAAACTTTCAGTTTCGCTAAGTCTTCATTATAGTAACAAGATTCTTTCGCACTAACTTGATAAATTCTTAAAGGATTAGTGAACCGTGAAATGATCAAGTTTCCCTGGGTCGATAAACCACCATTAAAGTTAAAGGCAGGAGCGGGAGCTAGTTCTAAGTCATTTTCATACTCTACTCCACTGAGAAAATATTGCGTCCAGTCTTGTTGATATTCTAAAGCTGAATAACTGGGTGCTCCAGTATATTTTTCATAAGTTTTACCTGTAATTTTAGGAATATTTGTTGTATCTTGAATAGGTACAGTCACAGTGTAGACAAAGAAGGGTTTCTGAATTCCGCCTTTACCTTTAGCAAAATCACATTTAGCATCGCTTTTGCCTAGTTTCACTGGTTCTGCTCTAGCATCTAAATAACTTCTTTTTGCAGTGTAATCCGCAGCACCATTTCTAAAAAATATTCCGTATAATATAAAGCTATCGTATTTACCATTGTTATCAGTATCAACGGGAAATCTCCAAGCGGTGTTAATTTGTTCGTTATCTTTAAAGTCTTCGTCTGGATTGACTAACAAACCTGCGCTTGCTGCGGGTACAGTAGTAGCACTACCATTAGGCTGAATAGTCCCGTCATTGTTCTCGTCAAACTTAACAGCAAGAACTTTCTCATCCCCAAATGTATATTTATCGTTATTGGGAGTAGTTTGTAAAGACGTTAACTTTTTATATAATGCTTCTTCCGAGATATCTGGATTAGTTTTAGTTTCTTCTACTAATAATTGTTCTATCTTTGCATTAGCCCGATCTACTGCGGGTGTAGCAGCTTCTAAAGCGGCTTTACTGGCTCTGACAAACTGAGCATTTTGCGCCCGATCCATTGACCGCAACATAATTGTTACACTCAATAATACGACCACAAGAATCACCATCGTCACCGTCGGCAACACAAAACCCGCCCGACCATAACGATCCTGGCGGTTGAGGCTCATCCAAACCCTGAGAAGCGATCGCATTGTCCCCCGGGTCAGGCGTTTAAAACCAATCCGGATCGAACGGAAACCAGGACAGAATGGGGTTAGAGAACTTGTTGTTGTGATGTTGTGACATAGATGCCTACCTAACCTTTTATTGGAATGGTTGTGATGGCTAATCAGTTTAAAATTTCACATTTACTAGGAAGTATTGGGGAATAATGCCTGAAGCCAAAATCAAGTAAAATCGTGAATAGATTAAATTGTATTAATATGGGAAAAACTCCCTATCCTTAGTTTTAGCATTTCCTCCCCCAGAATAGCCCCAGTAAAAATACGGATCTTTCTGAGTTCAGTCGCGCTTCAATTCCATTGAATAGCGGATTTATTAGATGCTAACCCTATAATAAAATAAGACTTCCAGCCCAAATTAAGACGGTTAATCATTCTTAATTTGTTGTGCTTGCTATCACACTTTCGACTGTAAGGGATACGGTTTAGGGATTCTCCTCTACTCTATTAGGATGCCCAGTTTTTTTTGAAAAGCGATCGCAAAAACTAAAATTCAGATAGACCCCAAAAAATAGCCCCCCTGTTGTCTAGGGGGGTTAGGGAAATCCTGGCTATTGTTCGGCCCCATTTAAAATTTGTTCAAATCAAGTCCAGCTTTCTTGGCCATGGCTTGTAAACCTTTGAGTTCAATAGTTTTAATCGCTTTTGTAGACAGTTTCAGTCTCACAAAACGATTCCCCTGGGGCCACCAAATCCGTTTCCACTGTAAATTCGCTTCCTGCAATTTGTGGGTGCGACGGTGGGAGTGGGACACAGCCATACCGTTATTGGCTCTCTTTCCCGTTAACTGACAAATCCGAGACATGGTTAACTCCAGCTTACTCTTGTTTTAAAAGTCCAAACCTCCATTATACAGAATTTTGGTTATAACCATCCCATTGCTTTGAAAGTCCTTTGATTTTACCTGAAGTTTGAGATCCCCCCTAACCCCCCTTGAGAAAGGGGGAACCGGATTTCAAAGTCCCCACAAGGGGGATATATCGTTTCAAAGTCCCCCTTTTTAATCGGGATTTAGGGGGATCTATCTGAAGATGTAATCAGGTTTTTTTACTGTCATTCTAATTAGTTGTTAACCGCGTTAACACCTGATTAGAACGTTCTACAAAGTCCTTCATTCCTTCAGCATCAAAGCCTTTTTGAGCAATTAAAGCTAAGTCATAGACATGATGACAAATCATATTAGCTAATTCCGTTGAAGGAGACTCCCCACCCTCTTGAATAATCGCTCCTTGACTCAAATCAACTAAATTCTGAATCAACGGATGGGCGGTATTAATTAACAGAATATGTTCCTCGGGAAATTCCACCTTTTGCTGCTGCATCAGGGCGGTCATATCCTGTAACCGTCGCATAAATTCGGGTAACAACACCATCGCCGGCGGGGTATTCTCGGATTTTAAGGATTCCGTCCGAATCGTTAATTTAGGCTTGTTTAAAGCTGCGGTAAACAGGTCTTTAATGATTTCGCTGCGGGTTTTATTGGTTTTCGGATCAACAATTTCAGGACTATTATCCTTAGCAATTAAATTGTCATCAAGTTCCGCATCCACCCGGGAAAACTTAACATCGGTGTGTTCCCGTTCTAGGAAACTAATAAAATGACTATCAATAAAGGAATCGAAGAATAAAACTTCTAATCCTTGACTGGTATGTAACTGAATATAAGTGGCTTGGGTAGTTTCATCGGTACAATAAAATACCCGATTTTCATGGCGTTCTTTATTGCGTTCGAGATATTCGCTTAAGGTGGTATAGTAACGACCTTTTTCATCGGTATTATCAGGGGTTTGGGCGGCAACATCTTGCCACACATCCCCGGCTTCCGTTTGTACCTGAACATCAACGGCTTTTTCTGCGTTATTTGCCGGGTCGGGGGTATAGGTAGTACGACAAATCAGAATATCCTCAACTTGTTTTTTAAACTTGTCATCGTTGAGGGAACCAAACTTAACAAATGTACCGATATCCTGCCAACAACGGATATATTCTTTGCGGTTATCCCGATATAATTCTTTCAGACGGTCAGCGACTTTTTTAGCTACATAATCGGCAATTTTGCGGACGGTGCGATTACTTTGTAGGGCACTGCGGGAAATATTCAAAGGAATATCCGTACTATCAATTACCCCCCGCAAAGGCATCAGGAATTTGGGAATAATATCTTCACAGTGGTCACTGACAAAGACCTGATTACAGAACAGTTTAATATTGCCCTGGGTGATATCTACATCGGGTTTAAGTTTGGGGAAATACAGAATTCCATTCACAATAAAAGGATAATCAGTATTCAGATGTACCCACAGCAGGGGTTCTTCTTGGAAGGGATAGAGATAGCGATAAAGTTCTAAATAATCTTCGTCGGTTAAGTTATTAGGAGACTCCCGCCAGGGTGCTTTTTGGCGGTTGATGATTTCGCCGTCCAATTTAATCGGAACGGGCATAAAATCACAATAGGTTTTAATTAATTGACGGATGCGGGAGGGTTCGGTATATTCGATTTCCTCATCCATCAAAGTTAGGGTGATGGTAGTTCCCCGTTGGATGCGGCCAGAGTCTTCCAGCTTAAAGACCGGAGAACCATCGCACGTCCAGTGAAACGGCTTGGGAGCCCTCTTGGTAGGAAAGGGTATCGATTTCGACCTGACGGGCCACCATAAAGGAGGAGTAGAACCCTAAACCAAAATGACCGATGATGGATTGGTCAGAGTTGGCTTGATATTTTTCGATAAATTCTTCGGCGCTGGAAAAGGCGACTTGGTTAATATATTTTTTGACTTCCTCGGCGGTCATCCCAATGCCATTATCGGTAATGGAGAGGGTTTTGTTCTCTTTATCAAGGGTGATGGTGATTTCGGCTTCGCCCGCATCCCCGGAATATTCCCCAGACCGGGACACCATATTCAGTTTAGCAATGGCGTCAACGGCGTTGGAAACCAGTTCCCGCAGGAAGACTTCATGGTCGGTGTAGAGGGATTTTTTGATAATCGGGAAGATATTCTCGGTATGGATGGTAATGGTTCCCTGTTCGAGTACGGTCATAGTGATATCAGGTTAAGGTATCTATAGAATAGTGATGTTATGATTGTGTGCGATCGCCTAACCCCAATAAACGTAATCCCCCTACAGGTTTGATTCGGTTTCCCGCATCTGCAATTTAGCTAATTTTTCGCTAAATTCCAAATTTGCTGCGGAAAGTTCTTGAAGAATATACTGTTTCTGTTCTTCATTAAAAAGTTGATTAAATTTTTTACCCGAGGTATGATAAATTCCCTGTTGGACGGAAACCTTCCAAGATTCAAAGGGTAAGATAACATTTTTAGCAACTTCCTGGTAGTCCTCTAACATTGTAGGTTCATAGTCTACGCCAATAAAGTTACAAATTTCCGATAAAACCAAAAGTTGATTATCGATTAATTGTTCATATTGAACCAGGATATGATTGGGTTTATGAAGATGGTTCAAACTTAAGCGAACATCCTTAATCCATTGTCGAATACAACGGTCTAAATCCCAAGCTCCTCGCCATTCTTCAGGATATCGGTGAGTAACATCATATAGGGACGTGACAACATCGGTTCCATTCCTAACCAAATGAATAAATTTTGGGCCTTCAACTCGTTTTTCAATATAGCTAATATAATCAACATTTCCCGGGGTTTTTTCTAACCACAAATTTTTTCCTTGTTGTTGGGTTAATTCATCTAAAACCCGAATAAACCCCTGAACATATTGCAGGGTAAACACCGCGGTTTTTGGTAAATATTTTGTTAATTCAGGATGACCCACTTCTGCTAAAAACTCCTCAAATCTTTGCCGGGCAAAATGACCTGGAATTCTCAATTTAATTCGCCAGGGGGGACGATTTTCTAATAAACAACGGAAAAAATGGGATTCGGGAAAAGAGGCAATTTGAGAATGGGCTGCTAACAGACTTTGTAATAGGGTAGTTCCTGACCGGGGACAGCCCACAAGAAATAATCGGGGGGAGGAATGGTTTAATGGTAACAAGATCTAAACCGATAACTTTGGGTTAGTTCTAATGATACAATTAACTTGCCCTAAATGTCATCATTAGAGGTTAAATTCCGTGACCAATACATCACTGCGAACCCTGTTCATTACCCCTGATTTACCCTATCCCCCCAGGGCAGGAGGGCCTCTACGCAGTTGGCAGAATATTAACCTGATGAAACAATATGGGGATGTCGCTGTATTTTCAGTTTTTCCCGGGGAAACCCCCACAGAAAACCTTACCTGGAATTCAAAATTGGGATCACTATAATATTAGTCAAAAACGACCGTTGAAAGAACGGTTACAATATCGAGTCTCTGGGTTAACACCCTGGAGATGTGCTTATATTGATTTTTTTTATACTCAGCCTGCGGTCGAAAAATTAAACAAAATTATAAAAGAATGGCAACCATCACTGGTGATTTTTGAACATTTATGGTTATGTCGTTATCTTCCGATTGTTCAGCGTTATCCCTGCCAAATTATTTTTGATGAACATAATGTAGAGGTGGATTTATTTGAGCAGAAAATTCAGCAAATGATAGGATTACGACTGAAAACAAAGATGAAATTAGAAAAGTTTCATTTGCAGTTTTTAGAAAAAAAAATGGCTTATAAATCCGATCAAATTTGGGTCTGTAGTCAATCCGATGCGGACAAACTCAAACAACGATATGGACAGAAACTCAATCCTTATATTGTCCCGAATGGCATTAATGTGACTAATTATGATACGGTGCGAAATGGTCAATGTATTCCGGCTTTCGAGGGTAAATCAAACCCCCATACCTTAATATTTATTGGGACATTTGGTTATCCTCCCAACGTCGAAGCAGCAGAGTTTCTCATCCGAGAGTTTTATCCTAAAATTAAACAGCTTTATCCTGATACTTTATTAATTATTGTAGGAAAAAATCTTCCCCCAGCCTTAGCCGCAGCTACAAAAGAAGAATCCGGGATTCTATGGACAGGATTAGTGGAGGATGTTACACCCTATTTAGCAGCAGCGAGTGTGGTCATTACTCCATTATTTAAAGGGGGAGGAACTCGCTTAAAAATATTAGAAGCCTTTGCCGCCGGTCGTCCCGTTGTGAGTACCACAAAAGGGGCTGAAGGACTAGATATTGAGGATAAAAAACATTTATTAATTGAGGATAAAATCGAGGGAATGGTTGATGCTGTTGATCAATTTTGGTCAAATCCTACCCTGTATCAACACTGTGTTGATAATGCTTATAATTTAGTTAAAACTCGATATTCTTGGGAGGCTATTTCCCATAAAATTCAACCCTTAATTCAAAAAATAATATCTCAAGATTAATTAATTATTACCTAAAATCTCTCGATAAAATTGTGCTGTTTTTTGAGCAATTAATTCCCAACCTAAAGCATCACACTGCCTTTTGACTAATACACTTAAAGCCTGTAAATCAATCGTGGTGCTTTGTTGTAATGTTTTTAGTAAACCTTGGTCATCATTGGGATTATATAAAAGTTGATTAGCAACCCCCAAAGTTTCAGCAATTCCCCCTAAATCCGGTGCAATAATGGGTTTATTATAGGACATGGCTAAAATCAAACTTCCCGAGGTTAAGATTTTTTCAAAAGGAAACACAATCACATCCGCAGCACTGAAAAAAAGATGGATTCTACTAGATTCAATAAACTCTGGAATCAGAATTAATCCCGGGATATCTTTAGAAAGTTCCTGTAATTCTAAATAATAGGAATTATTAACGGGTTTACCTGCAATCACCAAGGTATCATTCCCAAAACTATCGGGATAATTTTTCCAAATATTAATCAATTTTTCTATTTTTTTATAGGGTTTGAGAAAGCCTATATTCATATAAATACGACCCGTTAAGGGTAATCCCAACTGTTTGCGGGCGTCAATTGAATCAACAGAAGCCCCATACACCTCTCGATAATGACCATGGGGAATAACAATGGCTTTTTGGCTGTTAAATTTGGAATCGGTTTCTATTAATTTCAAACTAGAATAATTATGGAAAATAATCCCATTCACTAACTTCGATAAAATCCTCCTTGTCCAACGTTCTAAAGTAGGAAAGGGGTCATCATGGGACACTTGGTTATGAAACTGTCCAAACAATTTTAACCCCCAACATTCGGACTATAATAACATCCAATAAAAATTTGATACAAGCCAAGAATTTAGACCCTTTTTGCGGTGCATTGATATAAAATTCTAACCAGTGCAAATGAACAATATCAACCGCAGGAGTTCGATTTTTTAAAACACCTCTTAAAATCGGAAAATAATTCAAATAGTAAGACCAAAATTCAACCTGAATCTGTTCTTGTGCTAACCCCTGGGAAAGCAGGGATTGATAGGGGTTATCCCGGCGAAAATCCGGTAGCATTAGAACTTTAAGTTTGGTCAAAGATAGATTCTTTTGAGGATTCATCATTTTAGGTTTACAATCGAAAATATTCTGATAAAATATAGGGTTAATCTACCATAAATTTTCTGGCTCTTGGGTGACCACTGTATTAATTTTGTCAACATTATTTTAAGTTTTATAAAAAATATCTATTTGTCATTGCTAAATAGATACAATTGTGATATAAAATTGATCTAAAAAAATGATAATAAATATTATGGCTATTATCTCTGTAGTTATCCCCGCCTATAATGCAGAAAACACAATTCAGGAAACGATTAACTCGGTTTTAAATCAGACTTTTGAAGACTTTGAAATTATCGTGATTAATGATGGTTCAACCGACTCTACCTTAAATATTGTTTCTGGTATTAATGCTCCTAGAATTAAGATTTTTTCCTATCCTAATTCCGGGGCGGCTGTCAGTAGAAATCGGGGATTTGCTGTTGCTACGGGTGAATATATTGCTTTATTAGACGCTGATGATCTTTGGACTCCTAATAAACTAGAATCCCAGTATCAGGCTTTACAAACCAATCCTCAAGCTGCGGTAGCCTATAGCTGGACGGATTATATTGATCAGTCAGGAACATTTTTACTATCTGGTACTCATCAAACGTTTAACGGGGATGTTTATCCTCAGTTATTGGTTCATAATTTTTTAGAAAATGGTTTCTAACCCTCTGATTCGTCGAGAAGCATTAGCGGAAATTGGGGGATTCGATGAATCTCTTTTGGGTGGACAAGATTTTGATTTATATATTCGTTTAGCCGCCCGTTATCATTTTGTTGCGCTTCCTGTTGTTCAAGTCTTTTATCGACTTTCTTGTAATTCTATATCGGCTCAGATCGGTAGACAAGAAAAACAATGTTTAGCCGTTATTGAAAAAGCATTTTTGCAAGCTCCTGCGTCATTACAATATTTAAAAAAACAGAGTTTGGCTAAACTTTATAAATATTTATTCTGTCGGACTTTACAAGATTATCCATCTCCCGAAAAAGGTCGAATGGCAATTAAATTTTTATTCAAGTATATGCACTATGATTCTTCTGCTTTACAACAAAAGCAATTTTTGCTTATTATTTTCTTCAAAAGTTTCATCATTGCTTTATTCCCTTCCTCGGTAGCACAAAGAATATTATCTCGATTAAAAAGATCTAGTTAATAATCAATTTTTATTGCTGTTAAAATCTAAAATTTATTGATTAATTTTTGTTTTAAAAAATAAAAAGGGCTGAGGGCACTGGACTGAAAAAATTTAAGTTCACAAGCAGCAACAGTATCCGTTTTGATTTGATCTTTATACTTAATTTGATGTAAAATAGAACGTCTAATCCCCCCCAAGAAAGTTTTAGAAAATACAATGGGTTTTTTCCATGCGGGGGTGATTAACATTAACAATAGACAAGATTTTAAACCGTAGATATGAGCCAGATATAATAAATAATTTTTTTCTAAGCGATAAGCGGGAAGATAATGATCGAGGTGCATTTTAGGGTTATACCAAATTTCCCATCCCCCTTTATATAAGTTTAAAGAAATTTCATAATCTTCTCCACCTCTATCTTTATTTTCCAAAACAGGTGGAACATGATCTAACCAAGCTTGTCTTCTAACGACTAAACCTGCACCTGCGGGAAGTTGTAACTTTTCGGGACAGAATAAAAACGGTTTGTCCCCGTTTTCTCGAATGGCTAAATAACCTTGAATTCTTTGAAAATTAGGGGGAGGTTTCAACTTTACACAGGGGATGGTTTTGTCCTCCATAAGCTCCTGCTTTGGGGTACTCCTTACTAAATAAATAGCTTTGTAAAACCCAATTGCAATCAGGTAAGTTATCATCATCTAAACATCCAATTAACTCCCCAAAAGCTATTTCTACCCCTCGTTGTCTTGCAAATCCAGCGCCCTGTTTGGGTTCAAATACATACCTTAAAGGAGCTTCAAAATCCCACTGTTTTTGCCAATTCAAAATTACCTCTGCGGTGCGATCACTGCTATTATTATCAACAACAATAATTTCCCACTTTATCTGTTCTGTTCCCTGCTGAAGTCTTAATTTTTCTAAAACGGTTGAGATCCGGTTTTCAGAATTATAAGTTGGGATTACAATCGAAAAATCCATGAGCATAGCCTCCTCTTATGGGCTAATTTTGTAACCTTATATAGCAAGCCTAAATGAATTATATACAAAAAATGCTTAAGATCATTCATTCTCCAAAATCTGATTCAACTTGCTACATCTTAACTAGGGTATTATTATTTTGAATAGGGACATATCGGTGATCGCAATTGCTCATTGTGTTTTTTTGTTTAAATATCCATTTTTCCACAAATAAAAAGGACTAAGCAAGCTACTTGTTAATAGTTCTAATTCAACAATCGGCACTAAATCTGTTCTCATCTGATTCCCATATTTGAGTAAATGCAGGAGTATCTTTCGCAAATCATTGACAAGATATGCTGCGGTTAAAATCGGTTTCATTATGGGTTTGACACCAATCATTCGAGTGACATAACGGCTAAAACCTATGCCCTGAATTAAAGAAATTAAATAATCTTTTTCTAAACGACTTTTAGGAATATGATGATCGATTTCCATGCTAGGATTATACCAAATTTCCCACTCCGATTGTTGAATATAAGATAACATTTCTAAATCTTCAGAAGTTAACATTGAACCTTGAACTCTTCCGGTGAGAATACAATGATGAGGAACACAATTAAGCCAAGCCTCTCGTCGAACGACTAATCCTGCGGATGGAGGTAAAAGTTTATTTTTAGGGGAATATAATAAGGGCTGCTCCCCTCGTTCAGTAATTGCTAAAAATGCTTTAATTCGCTCAAAATTTGGCGGAGGTTCTACTTCATAAACGCCATGAACTTGACTTCCAAAAGCTCCCGCTTGGGAGTGTTCTTGAGAAAATTGATAAGCTTGTTTTACCCAATCTAAAGCAGGAACTGTATCATCATCTAAGAACCCAATTAAACTAGCTGTTGATTCTTGAACGGCTCTTTTTCGAGCAAAAGCTGCTCCTTGTTTGGTTTCCAAATAATACCTTAAAGGAACATTATCTAACCAATTTTCTTGATAATTTTTAACTACGTCTGCGGTATTATCCGTGCTATTATTATCAACAATCATAATTTCCCAGTTAATTTGTTCCGTTCCGGTTTGCGATTGCAATTTATCCAGAACCGCAGGTAGACGGGTGGCTCCATTATAGGTAGGAATTGCGATAGTAATATCAACCATTATGAGTTACAAGGATTAAAATTTATTGTTGTTATTATAGCTGATTCAAATTTTAGGAGACGTTGGATAGAACGTCCCTAAAGTTAAATCAAAATCTATTCATCTTTCACGGTTTCCACCGTAATAATATCATCCCCCTCTGCTGTTTTAGATGTGGTTAATATCACGGGTTGAACATCCATTTCCAACGGATCAGATATTGTTTTTCTCATGGGTTGAACATTCATAATTAACGGTTCTTCTTTAGCTTTAGGAACTAAAGGTTGATGATTAAAGACTAATTTTTCATCTTCATAATCCACATAAATCGTATCTTCCGTGACGAATTTCTGTTCTAACAATAAATTTGCAATATGGTTCTCTACTTCCCGTTGAATCGCCCGTTTTAACGGTCTAGCTCCATACACCGGATCATAACCAATATCCGCTAAATAATCTAAGGTAGCTGGAGATAATTCAATGGATATTTTTTGATCCGATAATAACCTTTGAATCCGTTTAACTTGAATCGCCACAATATACCGTAATTCCCCTTTACTTAACGGATGGAATAGAATAATATCATCCACCCGATTTAAAAATTCCGGGCGAAAATGCGATCGCAAAGCCGTCATCACTCGCTTCTCCATTTCCCCATAACGGGACTCATCCCCCGCCACATCTAAAATATGTTCCCCCCCAATATTACTGGTCATTACAATTACCGTATTTCTAAAATCCACCGTCCTTCCTTGGGAGTCGGTAATTCGGCCATCATCTAATACTTGTAATAAAATATTAAACACATCGGGATGGGCTTTTTCCACCTCATCAAATAAAATCACCGAATAGGGATGACGTCGCACCGCTTCCGATAGTTGACCACCCTCGTCATACCCCACATAGCCCGGAGGTGCCCCCACTAAGCGGGAAACCGCGTGTTTTTCCATATATTCAGACATATCAATCCGAATAATCGACTCCTCGCTATCAAATAAAAACTCCGCTAAGGCCTTGGCTAACTCGGTTTTTCCCACCCCCGTTGGCCCCATAAATAGGAAAGATCCAATCGGACGCCCGGGATCTTTCATCCCCGCCCGCGCCCTTCTAATCGCAGCAGAAACCGCCGCCACCGCCTCCTGTTGTCCGATTACCCGTTGATGTAAATGACTCTCTAAGCGCAGTAATTTCTGCCGTTCTGACTCTAATAAACGGTTAACAGGTATCCCAGTCCATTTAGCAATAATGCCCGCGATATCGGCTTCTGTAACCTCCTCGCGCAACATCGAAGAACCTTGAGATTGTAACTTAACTAATTCAGCTTCTTTGCCTTCCCGTTCTTGATGTAAAACTTCCAATTGACCATACTTTAATTGGGCGGCTTTGTTCAAATCATAGGCTCGTTCCGCCTGTTCAATTTGGACTCGTAATTCTTCTTCATCTTCCTTGAGTTTATTAATACTATCTAGGAGTTGTTTTTCCCCTTGCCATTGGGAGGCAAGTTTTTCCTGTTTAGTTTTTAAACTCTCAATTTCTTCCTTAATTCTGCCTAAACGAATCGCCACCCCGCCATCATTTCGGCGGTTACTTTCCCCTGTTCCTAAACTTTCTCCTTCTATGGATAATTTTTCCATTTCTAACTGCATTACCCGCCGATCAATTTGTTCTAATTCCACGGGTTTTGAAGTTATTTCCATTTTTAATTGGGCGGCGGCTTCATCAACAACATCAATGGCTTTATCGGGTAGAAAGCGATCGCTAATATACCGACTCGATAACATCGCCGCCGCCACCAAGGCACTATCAGTAATTTTCACCCCATGATGGCGTTCATAACGGTCTTTTAATCCTCTTAAAATTGATATGGTATCTTCAGGAGAAGGTTGATCAACATAAACCTGTTGAAACCGACGTTCTAAGGCCGGATCTTTTTCAATATGTTTGCGATATTCGTCCACAGTGGAAGCGCCAATACAGCGCAATTCTCCCCGGGCTAACATGGGTTTGAGTAAATTACTGGCATCCATTCCCGATGAACCGCCGCTAGAACCTGCTCCAACTACGGTATGCAATTCATCAATAAATAATACAATTTGTCCCTCGGAATGGGTGACTTCTCTTAATACTGATCTTAATCTTTCTTCAAATTCTCCCCGATATTTTGCCCCGGCAATTAAACTTCCCATATCAAGGGAAATTAACTGGCGATTTTTTAAGGATTCTGGCACATCTCCGTTAACAATTCGTTGGGCTAAACCTTCGGCGATCGCGGTTTTTCCTACTCCCGGTTCCCCAATTAAAACCGGATTATTTTTAGTTCTGCGAGATAAACAACTGACCACCCGACGGACTTCTTCATCCCGACCAATTACCGGATCAAGTTTTCCGGCCTTAGCCAATTCTGTTAAGTCTTTACCATATTTTTTTAAGGCTTCATAACTGGTTTCTGGGCTTTGGGTTTCGACTTTTGAACTACCCCGAATTGCTTTAATTGCTTCTTCTAATTTCGGACGAATAGAAGGAGAAACGCCCAGGACGATCATAACCCGGACGTCCGGGCCGTTGACTGGTGGGGGCTTCTCCAGCCAGAAGTTTCCGACCGATGCGGTCATCTTCGGAGAAGGCTAGGATTAAATGTTCGATGGAGATAAAACCATCCTGTAGGGCTTGACGGTCTGCTTCAGCTTTATCCAATAACAGATCTAAGCTCTGTCCTAGATATAAATGTTCAATCCGTCCCACCTTGGGTTGACGTTTGGTAAAGGCTTCCAACTGTTGGCCTAAAATATCCGTATCGACTCCCGCCCGACCCAGGAGGCTGGTGGCGAGTCCATTTTGTTCTAGCAGGGCGGTGATCAGATGTTCGACTTCTAAATTCTGATTTTGAAAACGACGCGCTACATCCTGGGATTTAACCACGGCTTCCCAGGCTTTATCTGTAAATTTTGTCGGATCGGTCGGTTGCATCGTTGGGGGGGGGATCAATAAAGGGTAAAAATAATCATCAATATACTTTCCCCCATTCTAACTATATCTGGGCGCAACCCGTGAATTGATGTAGGATTGATGGAGAAAGGGCGATTACGTCGGTATCGTTGAAATTTTTGTGGATACTGTGGAGTGATTTTACAATGATTTTATCGGTCAAACCTTTTCTATTTTTCGGTGCTACCTAGCAACTATGTCACTTTAACCTCCGTGGCAGATTGTGGAAATAGACTTGACCGGGCGATCGCTTCATAAAATGTAACATTTTTGTTATGATCAGGTCAGTCGGTCTACTTCCCTAACAAAATCTCCCAATGAATACCCCATCAACCCCAGACCTAGAACCCCAAGTTAAATCCAGTGAACCCCGACCGAGCTATGTTAAATTAGCAATGCGGAATATGGTTCGCAAAGGCGGAAAATCCCTATTCCACTTCGCCTTAACCACCTTGGGCTTAGTCGGATTTCTAGTTGGAATGGCTTATCTAACTCGTTAAATCCTTTAAATTCTGATTAGATTGTTGATCAATGACTGTACAGGTTGAAGTTAGTATACAGGACTATTTTTGGGAACAGTTAGAACACTCAAAAAATCACACCATTCCTCATAATTCGATAGAGTCTGCTTCCCGACAAATCGACTGTCCCTTGACGATCACGGAATGGGAAAATTGGTTCCAAATTTGGTTAAATTATTTGGAGTCCTATTTGCCTTTGGTATCCAGTTACGAGTTAAGTTTACGCTTAACGGATGATCACGAGATTCAACAGTTAAATACTCAGTATCGTTCCCAAAACAAACCCACCGATGTGTTAGCCTTTGCTACATTGGAAGTAGATTCTCCCTTACCTCCAGAAGCGGGTTTTGATGAATCTTTGTATCTAGGTGATATTGTAATTTCGGTGGAAACGGCCTATCATCAAGCTCAACAACAAGGACATTCCTTAAAAATAGAGCTAGGATGGTTAGCAACCCACGGTTTATTACATCTTTTAGGTTGGGATCATCCCGATGATCAAAGTTTAACTGAAATGTTAGAGCAACAACGGGTACTCTTAGAAACAATTGGATTATAATAATTACCAAAGTTTGAAGATTGTTTTGATTCGGTCTTGGATTTTTTCGGGCAAAGATTTGGTAAAAATTTTCTGTCTAATTTGTTCCAAAGCCCCATGGGTTTTGTGATCAAGTGGAGCCAGATTAAAGACTTTTCATCTAGGATACTTGATCAAAACTTAAATCGTCAAGACCTTTTCGAGATCGAGAATTGACGAAAAATTCAATGCCCCTTTATTTAATTTTTTATAGGCTGTTGTGCATTTAAACGTTATATTCGAGGCATTGGGGACGCGACCACTACAAGGATGGGGTAATTTTCTAAATCACAACTACATACTGAACAGCTTATTGACCTTAAACAAAAGATCTGTACAATCTGGGGGATAGGGAGTCCCTAAACTTGTCAGGGGCTATTTACCTAGGACTCAGGGAAATCGGAACCTAAAAATAGGTAAGTAATTTTACGGATAATTAATTTAACTCGGTAGTAAAATCACTAGAGGTTGTGTCCGTCCTGGGAGTACAACCGTAAATTCCGGTAGCTGAATAAATTACAGATTTGGAAAATTATGATAAATTGCTTGCAGTACCCCTATGAAAACTGAATGTGGTTAAAAACATAACAAGTGAAGGATAGATCCAGTAATGCACCTAAACAAACCCTCAATTTCAGAATTTCCTGCTTCCCCATTGATTTCTCTGTCTCAGGGAAAAAAAGCAGAACAGTCCCACCTGTCTGACGCTATGGGAAAAAAATATGACCGAGAATTATCGTGGAAAATCGCTTCTAATCTATTAGTTAGCTTTAAATATGCCTGGACAGGAATTAGTTATGCCTTTAGAACTCAAAGAAACTTTCGGATTCATACTATCATTGGAAACCCTAGCAATTGGCTTGGGTCTTTTTTTGCAGTTAACCCAGGTGGAAATCGCCGTTATTGGCCTAACCATTGGTGCGGTGATGACCATGGAATTATTGAATACAGCCATAGAATCGGTGGTTGACTTAACCGTCGGTCAGTCCTACCATGATTTAGCCCGAATTGCTAAGGATTGCGCGGCGGCGGCGGTTTTAATCTCCGCTTTCGTGGCATTATTTGTAGCGGGAATCTTACTTTTACCGCCTCTGTTCACCTGGATTCAAGTTATATTTTCAGGAGTTTAACCCTTGATTATTGTTATTGATAATTACGATAGTTTCACATACAATATTGTTCAATATTTAGGAGAACTAGGGCAAGAATTACCCATAGCTGCTGAGGTTCAGGTATTTAGAAATGATCGGATTTCCCTAGAACAAATCCGTCAAATGAAACCCGATGCTGTAGTTATTTCTCCAGGGCCAGGTCGTCCCGAAGATGCCGGAATTTCCCTTGAATTAATTCGAGAATTGGGGCCGACTTTACCCATTTTAGGGGTATGTTTAGGTCATCAAAGTATTGGTCAAGTGTTTGGGGGAAATATTATTTCTGCCCCCGAACTAATGCACGGAAAAACTTCCCCCATCTATCATACAGGCGTGGGTGTTTTTCAAAATTTAGAGAATCCCCTAACAGCAACTCGCTATCATAGTCTAGTGATTGAACGGGAAACCTGTCCCGATAGTTTGGAAATTACCGGATGGGTGGAAGATGGGACAATTATGGGAGTTCGTCATCGGGAATATCCCCATATTCAGGGGGTACAATTTCACCCAGAAAGCGTTTTGACCCAGAATGGAAAACAACTTCTAAGAAACTTCCTAGAACGGATATAATTGTTCCTTAATCCGTTGATCTGTCAATCTAAATAATATGAAACGGCGAAAATTAATTCAATTAACAACTACAACCCTATTAACCACCTTAGCAACTGGGTTGACATCTCAATGGCAAAATTCTTTAGCACAATCTACCCCTGAAAATACCTTAACTGTCCAATGGTTAGGACATACTTCCTTTTTATTTACCGGGGGAGGATTGAGAATTTTAGTTAATCCTTTTCGCCAAATTGGTTGTACCGCAGGTTATCGGAGTCCCCAAGAATTTTTCGCCGATTTAATCTTAATTAGTAGCCGTCTTTTAGATGAGGGTGTGACCGAAGGATTTGCAGGAAATCCGGCTTTATTATATGAACCCGGGGTTTATCAATTTAATGGTAATCAAATTCAAGGAATTCGCACCCTTAAAGATAGATTTAATGGCAGACAATTTGGGGTAAATGTGGCTTGGTTGTGGAAACAAGCGGGAATTAAAATTTTACATTTGGGTGGATTATCCGGGCCATTGGGAATGGAAGAACGGATTTTAATTGGTCGCCCAGATTTAATGTTGATTCCGGTGGGAGGTGGGGAGAAATCCTATACTCCAGAAGAAGCTAAAAAAACCATTGAATTTCTCAATCCTAAAATTGTTATTCCCACCCATTATCGCACCTTGGCGGCGGATGTGACGGCCTGTGATATTGAACCTGTGGACAATTTTTTGTCGGTGATGGCGGGAACATCAATACAAATTCAACAAACCGATACACTGACATTAACCGCAGATAATTTACCGAAACAAGGGCCGATAATTAACGTCTTAAATTATAACTTTGATGTTACTCCTAAAAGTTAACTAAAAGTCTCCATCTCTATTTGTATTTGATAACCATGATGACCATTCAAAATTACTCGCAAAAATTCATGGCTGGGTTTGTAGGTGTTTTTGGGGTGACGCTATTCGGGATTTTGCCCGTTCAAGCTCAACTGCATAATTACACCTTAACAAACTCAACCCAAATTACCGAAGTTCCGGCTACAATTTCCCTCGATATTATTGATACGATGGTTAGCGCGGGGGAATTTACCATTCTCACCCAAGCTTTACAAGCGGCGGACTTAGTTGATACGATTAAAGGTAAGGGGCCATTTACCCTATTTGCCCCCACGGATAAAGCCTTTTCTACACTTCCCCCGGGAGTTTTATCCGACTTACTGAAACCAGAAAATAAAGCCCAATTGGTCAAAATTCTCACCTCTCATGTTGTGGCGGGAAAGGTGTTATCCACTGACCTAACATCTGGAAAAGTCCAAACCTTACAAGGGGATAGTATTAGGATTGAATTGGGTGCATCGGTAAAAGTTAATAACGCCACGGTAATTAAAGCCGATGTTCCTGCTAGAAATGGTGTAATTCATGTTATTGATGCGGTGATTTTACCTGAATAATTTTAATAATTTGTAGAGGATAAAACCATGAAAACTTTAATAGCAAATAAAAATCAAGGCAAAAGTTTAGGAATTATCAGTATTTTGAGTTTATTAACATTAGGAACTATTTCCCCCGCCGTTGCTATGGAAGTTCAAATGTCTGCCAATTCCGAACTAATTTGTCGCCAACCTAGCCAAGATTTGGCTCAACTGCCGATTTCTCCGAAAGTGATTCAAGGTGTAGTTGGAGATTTAGCTACGGTTATTTTATCCGATGAGCGCTTTCAAATCCTGGGGATGATTTTACAATCTATTGGATTATTAGATGCTTTAAAACAGGGGGATTTTACCATTTTTGCCCCTACGGATGAAGCTCTCGCTAAATTACCTCAACAAATTTTAGATGCTATTCTAAAATCGCAAAACCTCAACCGATTTACCGAATTATTAGAATATCATGTAATTCCTGGTAAAGTCACAACAACGGAGTTGAAATCAGGAAAAATCAAAACTTTGGAGGGAGATTCTATTACGATTAAAACCAATAAAAATCAAATTAAAGTCGGCAATGCCACGGTCATTGATTCTGATATTCCGGCAAGTAATGGGGTAATTCATGTTATTGATCAAATATTAATTCTACCGAAATAAGTTAAAATAGTTATCAGTTGTAGGGGCGGGTTTCGCCTTAACCTTCGATATGTACAATAAATCCACCTAAACCCGCCCCGACTCAACTCAACTTTGATATGTACAATAAATCTACCTAAACCCGCCCCGACTCAACTTTGATATGTACAATAAATCTACCTAAACCCGCCCCGACTCAACTTTGATATGTACAATAAATCTACCTAAACCAACCCCGACATATCCTCAGAATTAATTATCAATTGAATATTAATGGTGGGGTGGGGCAGGTTTTTCAAGATTATCTGTGGGAAACATAAATCAATACAGAACCCGCCCCTACAAATGATAAACTGATGACATATTGAGGCGGAGAGTGGGCGGGTTTTTCAAGATTATCTGTGGGAAACACAAATCAATACAGAACCCGCCCCTACAAATGATAAACTGATGACATATTGAGGCGGAGTGGGCAGGTTTTTCAAGATTATCTGTGGGAAACACAAATCAATACAGAACCCGCCCCTACAAATGATAAACTGATGACATATTGAGGCGGAGTGGGGCAGGTTTTTCAAGATTATCTGTGGGAAACACAAATCAATACAGAACCCGCCCCTACAAATGATAAACTGATGACATATTGAGGCGGAGAGTGGGCGGGTTTTTCAAGATTATCTGCGGGAAACAGAAATCAATACAGAACCCGCCCCTACAAATGATAAACTGATGACATATTGAGGCGGAGTGGGCGGGTTTTTAAAGATTATCTGCGGGAAACAGAAATCAATACAGAACCCGCCCCTACAAATGATAAACTGATGACATATTGAGGCGGAGTGGGCGGGTTTTTAAAGATTATCTGCGGGAAACAGAAATCAATACAGAACCCGCCCCTACAAATCCTTCTATCTACTAAATAACCAAATTTATATTTATGAAATTAAGCCTTTGCATGATTGTTAAAAATGAACAAGAAACTTTAGCAAAATGTTTAAATAGTGTTAAAGGAATTGTTGATGAAATAATTATTGTTGATACGGGGTCAACGGACAAAACTACCAAAATCGCTCAACAATTTGGGGCAGAAGTTCATTCCTTTAATTGGTGTGATGACTTTTCCAAAGCCAGAAATGCAGCCCTAAGTTATGCCACCGGACAGTGGATTTTAGTATTAGATGCAGATGAAATTTTAGCCCCGGAAATTGGGGTACAACTGCATCAAATTATGGAAAATCGTAATTTAATTGTAGTTAACTTAATTAGACAGGAAATCGGCGCCAGTCAGTCCCCTTATTCCTTAGTTTCTCGACTGTTTAGAAATCATCCCCAAATCTGTTTTTCCCGTCCCTATCATGCCATGGTAGATGATAGCGTCACCGAATTAATTCGCCAAAAACCGCAATGGCAAATTGGAACATTACCCCAAGTTGCTATTTTACATGAGGGATACCAAGCCGAAGCGATCGCCAAACGGAATAAATGGCAACTGGCAAAAACATCCATGGAGAGCTACCTAAAAGAACATCCAACGGACGGATATGCCGCGAGTAAATTGGGGGCTTTATACGTCGAAATTGGCGACTTAGAGCGCGGAATTGAACTATTAAAATTAGGATTATCTCAAGGGAGTAATGGAGAAGATGGGGTTTTATATGAACTCCATTATCATTTGGGCATAGCCTATAGTAAAAAAGGACAATTTATCCTAGCAAAATATCATTATCAAACCGCCGTTAATGTTAATATTATACCACAATTAAAACTGGGAGCCTATAATAATTTAGGCAATATTTTCAAACAAGAAGGAGAACTAGAATCCGCAAAAATAGCCTATCAAACCGCCATAGAAATTGATCCCAGTTTAGCGATCGCCCATTATAATTTGGGTATGACCTTGAGGGCAATGGGGGCCTATCGAGAAGCGATCGCCGCCTATCAAAAGGCCCTAGAATTCAATCCCAACTCCGCCGAAACCTTCCAAAATTTAGGAGTCCTCTTACTACAAATTGGTCAACTCAGCGATAGCTCAATGATGTTTAAAGCCGCCATAGAATTACACGAACAAAATAACTCCCCAGAAGCCCAACGCTTGCGTCAGGAATTAGGGGAAATGGGTTTTCGAGTTTGAGAGATTACGGAGAAATAATAAAATAGTTTTCCAAATTTTTCCATAATCAGCTATCATGCAGCAAAAGCTTGTCCTGAGCCATGTCCTGAGTCATGTCGAAGGATTGTCGAACGGATTAGATCATTTTTCTAGGAGTTAGGTAATATGGGTAATGCAGAACGGATTCCCGTCGGTATTGTCGGGGCATCGGGCTATGGTGGTGTGCAGTTGGTGCGTTTGTTACAGGATCATCCCCTGGTCAGAATTGCTTATTTGGGCGGGGATAGTAGCGCCGGAAAACCCTTTTGTAGTCTCTATCCCCATTTGAATGAATGTGTGGATTTAGTGATCGAACCTATTGATATTGATAAAATAGCCTCTAAATGTCAAATTGTCTTTCTATCCCTCCCGAATAATTTGGCCTATACCATGGCCCCCCAATTAATAGAAAAAGGATGTAAAGTATTAGATTTATCGGCGGATTATCGATTTTCTAATTTAGACATTTATAAAAAATGGTATGGGGGAGAAACGCACGGATCAAGCCATCGCAGCAACGGCCGTTTATGGCTTACCTGAATTGTATCGCGATCGCCTAGCTACGGCTCAATTAGTTGGTTGTGCCGGGTGTTATGTCACCGCCAGTTTATTAGCCATTTCTCCCCTATTAAAACAGGGATTAGTTGATCCCCATACCACCATTATTGACGCCAAATCCGGCACTTCTGGCGGGGGAAGACAGGCTAAAGTTAATATGTTATTAGCCGAAGCTGATAGTTCAATTGGGGCTTATAGTGTCGGTGGTCATCATCGCCATACCCCAGAAATTGAACAGGTTTGTAGTGACTTAGCCGGACACGATATTTTAGTCCAATTTACCCCCCATTTAATGCCGATGGTCAGGGGAATTTTAGCCACTGTTTATGCAACTTTACGAGATCCAGGATTAGTTCGAGAGGATTTAATTACCATTTATAAAGCGTTTTATCGCAATTCTCCCCTGGTTAAAATCTTACCTGGTGGCACCTATCCTCAAACAAAATGGGCCTGTGGAACTAATCTTTGTTACTTAGGAATTGAAGTTGATCAACGCACCGGACGAGTGATTGTTATGTCGGCTATTGATAACTTAATTAAAGGTCAAGCCGGACAGGGAGTGCAGTGTATGAATATTATGATGGGTTGGGAAGAAACCTTGGGTTTACCGCAATTGTGTTTCTATCCTTAAATCTTTGTAGAGACGCGCCATGCAGAGACGCGCCATGCAGAGACGCGCCATGGCACGTCTCTACGGGATTATTTCTTGGGTTTAAACTGTTTTTCCACTAAACTCACAATCGTATCTCTAGGGAAAAATCGAGGTAAATTTACAATAAATTGATTACCAAATCCTCCAGTTACTAAAGTTGAAAAGTCTTTTTCTAAGGCTTTTAATGTGTCTTGAACAACTTCTTCCGCCGTCGTATAATTCTGTGCGCCCCCGGAAAAGGTTTGAGGAAATTCTGCCGCAACAAAAAAGTTAGATTCCGTTGGCCCAGGACAAACGACTAAAAGTCTCACCCCAGAGTCTTTATTTTCCGCCCATAAAGCCTCGGTAAAATTCAAAACAAAGGCTTTTGTTCCCGCATAAACCGAACAATAGGGTAGGGGTTGATAACCCGCAATAGAAGCGACATTAACGATCGCACCCGCACCCCGTTTTTTCATATCAGTTAAGAATAAATGAGTCAGTTCAACTAATGCTGTAATATTTAACTGAATCATTTGCACTTGTTTGGTTAAAGGGCGATCGGTAAAGGCTCCATAATCTCCAAATCCCGCATTATTAATTAGTAAATCAATAGTTAATCCCTGTTGAGAGATGGCATCGAAAACCGATTGTGTGGCTCCTGGTTTCTGTCAAATCTTGAGGAATTAGATGGGCTTTAATATTATATTGCGATCGCAATTTTTCGGCCAGTTGTTCTAATTTATCTTGAGAACGAGCCACCAAAACCACATCCATTTTCCGAGATGCCAATTCCTTCGCAAACGCCGCCCCAATTCCAACAGAAGCTCCTGTAATTAACGCAGTTTTCATTGATTTTCCATCCTAGAATAACTTTCTAGTCAATTATTGTAACGCATTCTTAATATTCTGTTGTTGTTAAAACAGTATTTTAGGGTAAATGATCAAAATTATAATTTTGACCAAAATGATTTAGTTAAGTATCTATCATGGTAGCTCCCACAAACAGAAAGCAAGATAAATTTCAAGCCTATTACACGAATTGTGATCATATTACTTCCTATATGGTAGGACTTCTGGAATGTGATGATAATATATCTGTGCTTGAACCTTGTGCGGGTGAGGGTGTGTTTATTGACGAGTTATTAAAACAGGAATTAACTCCAGAAATTACTGCTTATGAGTTAAATATTTATGCCATAAATCAGTTAAATATTAAATATAATAACTTAAAAAATATTGAGATTATACATCAAGATTTTATCCTGATAAACACTAACAAAAAATTCGATAGAGTGATTGCAAATCCCCCCTATGGAGCCTATCAATCACCAGAAAAAAGAAAACAATTAAAAAAAGCATATCCCCATATATATGCTAAGGAAACCTACGGTTTATTTTTAATTCGGACGTTGGAATTATTAAAACAGGACGGACGCCTGGTTTTTATTATTCCCGATACCTATTTATCACTCCATCATCATCAAGGTTTGCGAAAAGAAATTATTAGTAATTATAAAATAGAGTCAATCACGCTTTTTCCTTCTGATTTTTTCCCGGGTGTCAACTTTGGCTATGCGGGTTTAAGTATAATATCTATTGTTAAGGAAAAACCCAATATTGATTATAATTTTCCTGTATATAATGGTTTACATTCACCGTCGGAGTTGACAAAATTGTTAACTGATACCAAGAAAAATTATGAAGTTTGTAGACTTTCATACAGTCAGCTTATTAACAATCCATCCCAGGCTTTTTTTCTGTCTTCAAAAGACTGGATTTCTCAAGTTCTGAGTTCTGATAATATGACAATAGGTGATATTTGTTTTGTGGTGACGGGTTTTTATTCGGGGAATGATGGGAAGTATTTAAGGCGATCGCCATCTGTTACTAGGGGAAGTAAAAAATATGCTATTGTAGACAATAATAATATCTGTAGAGATAATCTTTCTATTAATCCACCCCTAAATGGGATCAAAAATGATTGTTATTGGGTTCCTATTGTCAAGGGTGGTAATCAAAGATTCTACAAACAATCAGAATGGTTTATGGACTGGGGGGAAGAGGCGGTTAATGATTATAAAGTTACGAATAAGCAAAAAGCCAGATTTCAGAACTCCCAATTTTATTTCCGTCAGGGAATAGCTGTACCGATGATATCATCTTCTTCAATTACGGGATCATTGATGGACGGGAGATTATTTGATCAGTCTATTGTGGGAATATTTCCCCACCAAGATTACCAGGATTTAATTTACTATTTACTGGGGTTTTTTAATAGTAAAGTTTGTAATGATCTGATTAGAACTATTAATACAAGCACCAATAATTCCGCCAATTACATTAAGAAAATACCTTTAATCATACCACAAAAACAGTTGTTGGAAATTATCTTAAAAGAAGTAGAATGGCTGATTATATTATCTAAGTCTAATATTATTAATGATCAAGATTTGCAAAAATTAAATGAATACTTTTATGATATATACGGGGCAAAAATATCCTACATAGCAATCTCGCCTAGCAATTCTGTTTGATCACTCCTGTAATTAATGCGGTTTTCATTAATTGTAGATCCTCAAATAATCTTCTAGTTGATTATTGTAAAGCATTTTTAATATCTGCTGCTTTTGCCACTGTGTTAATGATAATATAGTGATTCTTTCCGTCTTGGGCTGGGTCTGTTATGATGGTAAAGGGTTTTAAGTTGAGTATGACTAAAATAGAAATTTATGGGGCATAGGCGATGAAACGCTATATTTGTATTGCCATTGGCATTAATCAATATCAATATCTGCAACCCTTGAATTATGCCCAAAAGGATGCAGAGGCTATTTATGAATATTTGGTTGATGTTGCCGGATTTCCTCGTGATCAGAGTTTATTGCTCTGCGATCACTCGCCCCCAGTGTCGAGGATGTCCACCTATCCCAACCAAGAAAATGTTTTAGATTGGGTAGAGTCTTTCTGTAAAGAGCAACTCGGCCCGGAGGATGTCCTTTGGTTTTTCTTTAGTGGTCATGGGTTCGCCAAGGATGGACAGGATTATCTATTGCCGATTGACGGTAATCCGAATCAGTTAGAAACAACGGGAATTCCCATTCAAAAGTTATTTGACTATTTTAAAGCCGCAGCAACCGATAAAATTTTGGTGTTGCTGGATATTAACCGCGCTCAGGGGGCGCACGCGGGGGAAAGTGTTGGAATTCAAACGGCTGAAATCGCCCGAAAATTACAAATTCCCACGATTTTATCTTGTCAGCCCGAACAGTTGTCCCGGGAAACTTCGGCTTTGCGCCAAGGATTCTTCACTTCGGTATTATTAGAAGGGTTGAAAGCCGGACAATTTTCAACTTCAGATTCATTAATTTATGGACTGGAGAAACGTTTACCGGAAGTGACGGAACAACATTTAAGACCCCGACAAAACCCCGTATTTGCAGTTTATCCAGCCTCTAAACTCCAGCAGGTACTTTTACCTGAAAGTCGTCAGGTGGCTATTAATCTTTCCAACGGTATTAGAGAAATAAATATGGCAACTGTAGAATCTCATCAAAATGGGACTGCTCCTGTATCGGAAGATCCACTGAAATTATCCCGATCTTCTGATCAAGGAAATGGAGAGCGGGGTTTCTGCGACAGGTGAACCCGTCGAGCCCGGAAATTTACCCCCAAATTCTCCAGCTTCTGTAGTTCAGATGAACTCCCAACCGCCTGTAAGTTCAACGGAGGAAACTATGACAGAAAGTTCATTTTTACAACGGTTAATTCTTTGGAGTGGCGCAACGGCAATGGTACTGTTGCTGGGTGTATTTTTGACCAATAAACCGATATTTTTAGGTCAAAAAACCGCTAAGTCTTCTGTTGAGACTTCAACGGCGGTTAAAACTCCCAAACCACTACCCGCGACCACGAAACCGGAACCCACAGCCCCGACTCCCACCCCCGCAAGTCCCGCTCAATTGTTAGATGAATCGAAACTTATATTAAAAGATGCTTCCGCTTCTGATTTTAGTAAGGCGATCGCCATCGTTCAACGGATTCCGGCGAGTGATCCGCAGTACAAGGAAGCCCAAGGGGATATTGAACAGTGGAGTAAAACTATCCTGGTGATTGCCCAAGGACGCGCCCTGAGTCAAAATTTGCCCGGAGCAGTGGAGGCGCTCGAGTTGCTCCCCGACGCTAATCCTGAGATTTATCAACAGGGACAAAAACAGCTTGAGGAGTGGAAAGCTCAGTTAAAAATCCTGAACAATAATCAGGGAATTATGAGCCAAGCTAAGGCTTTAATTAAGCCCGGTCAAGCCTCATCCTATAGTGATGCTATCGGTCTTGTGCAAAAAATTCCGGCGGATCAGCCTGGATATTCGGAGGCCGAGAAATTAATCAATCAATGGTCAAATCAAATCTGGGAAATTGCTCAATCCCGTGCTAAGACAAAGCAATATAATAATGCTATTGAAGCGGCTAAGTTAGTACCCGAAAATACATCGGCCCATGATGCGGCTCAGAAAGCGATCGCTGATTGGAAAACCAAACCTAATAAGTAATCAAGTTGACAGGTGGGGGCGGGTTATATGATATCTGTGTTAATCACCTAAATCTTGATAAACCCGCCCCTACAACTGATAACTGATTAATTACTGATAACTGATTTTAGTTCCCCCTAAACCGCAGTAGCCATTGGGGTTTTTGGCTAAATATTGTTGGTGATAACTTTCGGCATAATAAAATTCCGGTGCTGGTAGAATTTCCGTGGTTATTGTTTCATAACCTCCTTGTTTCAAGGCGATTTGATAGGTGTCCCGGGAGGCTTCGGCTAGTTCCCGTTGTTGCTCAGAATAAACATAAATTCCTGAACGGTATTGTGTTCCAGCATCGTTACCCTGACGCATTCCCTGGGTCGGATTGTGGCTTTCCCAAAAGACTTTTAGCAATTGTTCATAACTAATTACCTTGGGATCATAAACCACTAACACGACTTCATTATGTCCCGTTTGCCCGCTACAAACTTCTTCATAGGTGGGGTTAGGAGTAAATCCGGCACTGTAGCCCACGGAGGTACTAAACACCCCTTCCTGCTGCCAAAAACGACGTTCTGCCCCCCAAAAACAACCCATCCCAAACATCGCCATTTCCAGTCCTGGGGGAAAGGGAGGTTTCAGGGGATTACCATTGACATAATGTTTGTCGGGTACGGACATAACTTGTTGACGTCCGGGTAGGGCGTCGGAGGCTGAAGGCATTTTCAGTTTTTTACCAAGTCCAAAGATGTGCATAATTGAATGGATTTGTGAAATATAGCTTTACATATCTTAATATTAGCGTTTTTATATGGTTTTTGCTGAACTAGAAACTCAGTTTTTCAGGATTGATAATTTATTCTTGGATGAATCTCGTTAATGATTTTAATATTCTGATTATTTTAATTTGATACAATAAAACCGGAAAAATCACTAAAGTTCAAAAAACTTTCAGATATGATGTGGGATCAAATTGCTGAACAAATTAGTCAAGCTACGGGAGAACCGTTTCAAATCCGCGATCGCCATGCCGTCAGTGGAGGGTGTATCAATCAAGGATATAAGATTAGTCAAGGTTCCCGTAACTATTTTATTAAACTGAATCAAATAAGTCAAGTGGGAATGTTTGAAGCCGAGGCTTTAGGAGTTGAGCAAATTTGGAAAACCCAGACAATTAGAGTTCCTCAAGTCATTTGTTGGGGAGGGTCGGGAAATTCCGCTTATTTAGTCTTAGAATGGCTGAATTTAGCGGGAAAAAATGAGCCTTCAGCCTGGGAAGAAATGGGAAAAAACTTAGCGTTACTGCATCGCTGGACACCCGCACAAAATTATCCTGGGTATGAAAAATTTGGCTGGGAAATTAATAATACAATTGGTTCTACACCTCAAATTAATACCTGGACAAATAATTGGATTGAATTTTGGCAAGAACATAGAATTGGCTATCAATTAAAACTGGCGAAACGGCGAGGAGTATATTTTGACCAGGAAGAAAAATTACTCCAAAAAATCCCAGATTTATTCGCTGATTATACTCCTAAACCTTCCTTAGTTCATGGAGATTTATGGGGAGGAAATGCAGCGATTTCTTCAGCAGGAGAACCTGTAATTTTCGATCCGGCTAGTTATTTTGGAGATCGAGAAGTTGATTTAGCCATGACTGAATTATTTGGCGGGTTTCCCCCCCGTTTTTATCAAGGTTACCAGACGATTTTTCCGATAAATTCCGGTTATGCGCGTCGTAAAATGATTTATAATCTTTACCATATCCTAAATCATTTTAACTTATTTGGGGGGAGCTATGGTAGACAAGCTAATCAGATGATTGAAGAAATTTTGTGCTAAACTTTAACTCAACCGACACTGACCACCTATCTTCTCTTGTATTTATAGTCTTTGCTGATGAATGACGCTCAACTAGATCACCTACTCACCAATATTTTGATTGTTGATGATACACCCGATAATTTATATCTCTTGTCAACAATGTTGAAAGAACGAGGGTATAATGTTCGCTGTGTTATTAATGGTTCGGCTGCAATTATGGGGGCAATTGCTGACCCACCAGATCTAATTTTATTAGATATTCGGATGCCCCAAATGAGCGGTTATGAAGTTTGCAAACAGTTAAAATCTTCCGAACGCACCCGGGATATTCCTGTGATTTTTTTAAGTGCATTAAATGAAGTTTTTGATAAAATTCAAGCCTTTGAAGTAGGCGGTTTGGACTATATTACTAAACCTTTTGAAATTCGAGAAGTTTTAGCTAGAATCAAAAATCAACTAAATTTACAAGCGGCAAAATTACAAATTCAAAAATTAAATACAGAACTGGAACAACGGGTCAAAGAACGAACGAAGGAACTAGAAGGAGCCAATTTACGATTGTTACACATGGCATCCCATGACGCACTTACGGGTTTACCAAATCGAGTGTTTTTCATGGAACGATTGATGGCAGTTTTAGCCTATACCCACACCTATTCTAGCTCTAAGTTTGCAGTATTATTTCTCGATTGTGATGATTTTAAAGTCGTTAATGATTCTTTGGGACATTTAGCTGGAGACCAACTTTTAAAGGCGGTGGCGAGAAGATTAAGTAATTGTATTAATCCTAATTATACCTTGGCTAGATTTGAAGGGGATGAATTTACTGTCCTTTTAGAAAAGATTGAATCCGTTGATGAAGCCACCCAATTAGCAGAAACAATTCAACGGGCTTTAAGTAAATCTTTTCTACTCCATGAACATGAAGTTTTTATTAATACCAGTATTGGGATTGTTTTGGGAAATTACGAATACGAACAGCCGGAATATTTGCTCAGGGATGCAGATACGGCAATGTATCAAGCTAAAACTTTAGGAAAAGCCCGTTATCAGGTGTTCAATCGAGAGATGCACACCCGCGCCCTCAATCGTTTACAGTTAGAAAATGACCTCCGCCGTGCCGTTGAACGTCAAGAATTCATTGTTTATTATCAACCAATTATTTGTTTATCAACGGGAAGAATTAGTAGTTTTGAAGCCTTAGTTCGTTGGAGACATCCCCAACGGGGCTTAATTTCACCCAATGATTTTATTCCCGTTGCTGAAGCCACTGGTTTAATTGTTCCCCTAGGATTTTGGGTATTAGAACACTCCTGTCGTCAACTGAAACTATGGCAAAAACAATCGGCTGAACGGGGGGAAGTTTTTGATGTTAGTATGAGTGTTAATTTATCTGTTAAACAGTTTTCTCAAGGTAATTTAGTTGAAAAAATTGATCAAGTTCTCGAAGGTTTAAAATTAGATAGTAAAAATTTAAAACTAGAAATTACAGAAAGTGCTATTATGGATAATCCTGAATTAGCATCAAAGCTATTTGAACAACTCAAAAAGCGCAAAATTCAGTTGAGTTTAGATGACTTTGGAACGGGGTATTCTTCCTTGAGTTATTTACACCGATTTCCTTTAGATATCATTAAAATTGATCGTTCTTTTATTAGTAACTTAGATTCGATGGGAAAAAATTTAGAGGTGGTTCAAGCCATTCTCAATCTCGCCCATCATTTAGGAATGAGCGTGGTAGCTGAGGGTATTGAGACGCCAGAACAATTGTCCCTTCTTAGGCTTTTAGGTTGCGAATTAGCTCAGGGTTATCTATTCGCTCAACCTTTGGATGCCAAAGCCGCAGAAACCCTGCTTTTCTCCCATCCTCAATGGTAAGTAGTTGCACATAATAAATTACCTAATTGAGAGGGGGAACAGGAAAAAGGGTAAAGGATTTGTATGCTCTATTTTTCTAAAAACTCTAAATTTTTTCCTAGGGTAAAGATTGCCAAGCATGGGTGACCAATTCACTTAACCACAGTCGCTGTTCTCGATTTAGTATACTATCATCGGCTAACACTTCAGCCTTAAGATCTTCTAAAGATTGTTGACGGGAAACGTGCAATTTTTACGACTCCCGCCAACGCCGTTACAACTAACTCGTCAGTAATAGGTTGTTGTCGCAGAGCCATCATTTCTTGGGGACTTGTGGGAATTGGATAATTCATATATTAGTAATCAGTGCAAGAGTTATCGGTTATGGGTAAACAATAAACAGTACAGAATATCGGGGTTAAACAGATGTGTTTCCCGTTATCCTAGAATTGTAATTTGTGATTTGTGCTAAAAATTTTACGGAACATTTGATTTTAGGGTAGATTCTAGCACAAAAAATTAAAACCCCAACGGATATTCAGATAGAACAGGGAACGGAACAGGGAAATCCATGATTAAAATTGGGTTAGGGGCTTGGTGATCCTCCAGTGGTTTCTAATCCGTTAAAATCAGAGTATGCTTAAAAATATAATCTGGTTTGCGTCCCTATTGCTTTTTTTGCATCTTACTTACTTTCCTTACTATATATGCCAGTCAGGATTATATTAAGAGTTATTTTATTAAGAACTATTCGGCTTTTAATCTCTATTACTGTGGAAGCCTGGATTTTTCAAAAAAGTTTCAATATCTCCCCAAAATTGAGTGTACAATATGCAATGGCCCTAAATTTGTTGGCAAGTGCCTGTGAATGGATGATTGTTTTAAATGCAGAAGCAATATTACCATTGGAAACTCGAAAACAATTAATTGATTATTTGTTGGTAGAACAGCTTGATACAACCTCCTTTGTGATTTTTTTATTGACGGTTTTTAATTTTACTTTCCTACTATTAATTAAATGGGTAGGCTTGGAAACCCTCCGATTTTTATTGATTAAAGACTACACTCAAATCAGTAAAGTATTTTCAGGAAATTCAGAAAATCAAATTAAAATATCCGAACAATACAAAGATTTTAGAGTAATATTAATAGCACATATTTTAAGTTATTTTGTGTTCTTGGGATTGGTATTTACATTATTAATTTTCAAATAAAATGAAAAAACTAATTGATGTTTTAAATATTATCAAACCCTCTCATCCCCTAGAATGGAGAACGTTTATATTGATCAGTATTGCCATTTGGACGGGATCTGTTTTTGTATCTAATAATGAAGATACTAGGAATTTTTTGGCACTTTTAAGTTTATTAATACTAACGATTGCTATTAGTATCCGAACCAATAAACCTCCGTTTATAATTGGGAGAATTTCCCTAAGTCCCTGGATTACTTCTGGCTTAATATGTCTAATTATATATCAAAATACAGAAATAAATCAACCTAATTTTGCCTTAAAATCTTGGCCAATCATCGCGGCTTGTTTAATCTTTATCCTGGAATTTATTCAAGATAAATTTAAAATCCAGTCTCCCCCGCCCTTGGTTCGTATGGGGTTTATTATTATTTTCCTAATTCACATTAATATTTACTGTTGGATAGAATTTTCCTTGCGCGTGGAAAATTGGGTACAAAAGGTTCCCGATATTCTTCCTACACCGGAGACTTTGCAGCCGGATTCTGCTAAAATTAACCCAGAGTTTCAATCCTATTTATTTCTGGGAATGAAATAGGAATAGGGATATTGCTTATTTTATGTCAAACCTTATAACAATAATAATTGGGAAATCAATATGAATTTCAACCGAATTTTTACCATTGCCAGTAACGTTTTTTTAGAAGTAGTTCGCGACCGCATTCTTTATATTATTGGTCTTTTCGCCTTATTTTTGATAGGTTCCATTCGTTTACTTCCTGAAGTTTCCGCCGGGTTAGAAAACAAAATAATCCTAGATTTTGGCATCGCCATGATTAGTTTATTTGGCCTACTAATTACAGTTTTTGTGAGTGCTAATTTGCTTAACAAAGAAATTGATAAAAAAACGGTTTATCTCCTGGTTTCTAAACCCGTCAGTCCGGCGGAATTAATTATCGGAAAACACTTTGGTATCTCGGCTTTTATTGCAGTTTTAATCTTGGTGATGACCCTGCTATTTTTTGGAATTCTTAGTTTCAATAAAATTTCCTACCCCTCCACCCCTCTCGGTATTGCTTTTATATTTATGTGGCTACAACTCTCTTTAGTGGCGGCGGTTGGTATTTTATTAGGAGTCTTTACCAGTTTCCCTACTCGCAAGTTTATTAACCCTGGGAGTTTATGCAATGGGAAGTTTAAGTCGTGACTTACTCGCCCTAGGAAAAATTAGCGAAAACCCCGCCTTAGAACAAATGATGAAAGCCACCTACATGATCTTACCCGATTTAGCGAGATTGGATTTAAAAAATGAAGCCGTTTATGGTTACTTACCCCCATCTTCAGTGTTAACGACTAATGGAATTTATGCTATCCTTTATATGGTTCTTCTATTATCCCTGTCCATTACGATTTTTTGGCAGAGAGAATTTTAGTTAAATTAGAGAATTAGGTTTAATTTCAACCATGATAGCCCGAGAAAAACTACAACAACTTCAAGCCCTATTTCAAGAAATGGAACGGGCATTAATCGCTTATTCTGGAGGAATAGATAGCACTTTGGTGGCTAAAATTGCTTATGATGTATTAGGAGAACAATCTTTAGCCGTAACCGCCGTTTCTCCCTCCCTATTACCCGAAGACTTAGAAGATGCTCGCATTCAAGCCGCCGAAATTGGGATTCAACACCAAGAAATTCAAACCCAAGAAATGGCTAATTCTAATTATACATCAAACCCAATTAATCGTTGCTATTTTTGCAAAAGTGAACTCCATGATAGCCTCAAACCCCTGGCTCAAAGCTGGGGTTATCCCTATATTGTTGATGGCGTGAATAGTGATGATTTACGCGACTATCGCCCAGGAATTCAAGCGGCAAAAGAACGAGGAGTTCGTTCACCTTTAGCGGAATTAGGGATTAGCAAAACTGAAGTCAGAGAAATTTCTAAATATCTCGGTTTAAAAGCTTGGGATAAACCCGCTCAACCCTGTTTAAGCTCCAGGTTTCCCTATGGAGAAGAAATTACAATTTCTAAATTACAACGGGTGGGTAGAGCGGAAGTATATTTGAGAAAATTAGGCTGGAAAAATCTGCGAGTTCGTTCCGAGGGAGATACCGCCCGCATCGAATTATCCCCAGAGGAAATTAAAGACTTTGTATTGATGATTGAACTTCCCAAATTAGTACAATCTTTCCAAGAATTTGGGTTTATTTATGTTACTTTAGACTTGGAGGGATATCGAAGCGGAAAACTCAATCAAGTCTTGCCTTCAGAATTAATTAGTACCTAAATACCCTCTACTTTTGTGAACCATAAACCCCAATTATTAACCCGATAAAAGAGGTAAAATGATAGAGCATTGTGTGATTCAGATTGTCAAATCTCCATTCATTGGAGATTAGGAGTGAAAAATATGGATATGGCCAATAGTTTCAACAAAAACATCGGAGATAAAAAGCATTTATTGAGTCAATTTAAACTCAGAACTCAGATGCTTTTTGGTTATGCAATTCCCGTTTTTATGTTTGCGGGTTCTACCTATATTGTTTATAGTAATGCCAATAAGGTATTTGAGGCATTTAATCAGGTAGAAAATGTCCAAAAAAGTATTATTGAAGTGGATAAAATGGCATTAGCGGGGAGTAATATGGTCGCCAATAGTCGGGGTTATATTATTTCTGAAGAATCGCAATTTTTAGAGTTATATCAACAAAGTTGGCAGAGTTTCCAGGAAGCTAGTAATACTCTGGATAATACGATTACTGTTCTCGAACAAAGACAACGATTTGAACAAATGAAAGAAATTGCAAAAAACTATAATCAATATCAAAATCAGTTAGCTAGTTTGTTGGGACAGGGAAAGAGAAAAGAAGCTTTAGAGCTTTTTAAAACTGGTATAGGTAGTAAACTTCTTTTAGATTTTTTAACCCTTAATTCTGACTTTAACAAGACAGAAATCACAAGACTGAATACAGAAAATCTTCAAGCTAGAAACACGCTACAAAATGCAATAAACTTATTGGTTTTGGGTTCCATTGTTTCCGCGTTAACCGCTTTTATTATTGCTTGGTTAATTTCTTCCTTAGTGAGCCGTAAAATTACTCAAGCCATTGATGCCATTGATAATTCTTCCTTAGAAATTAATATTGCCGTTGACCAACAGGAAAAAATCACCAGCAGTCAAGCGAGTTCGGTGAATGAAACGACTCGCACGATGGATGAATTAGAATTTTCGGCAACACAAGCCAGTGAAACAGGCGGAAACTTCAACATCAGGAGCCAGACAGGTTTTAAGCCTAGCAGAAAATGGTAATGAATTAGTTAAGCAAACTTTGCTAGAAATGAACCAAATGAAAGAAAAAGTTGAGGCTATCGCGGAACAAATTTTACGCCTGAGTGAACAAACTAATCAAATTGGGAATATCTCCCAATTAGTAGGTGATTTAGCCAACCAAACCAATATGTTAGCACTCAATGCCGCCGTGGAAGCCGTCCGAGCCGGAGAATATGGAAAAGGGTTTTCGGTCGTGGCTTCAGAAATTAGAAAATTAGCCGATGAAAGTCAAAAATCCGCCCATCAAATTAATAATTTAGTAATGGGAATTAAACAATCTAATAATTCGACCGGAGTAGTCACCGAAGCTGGAATTAAAAGTGTGGTAAATACCCTGGATTTAGCCCAAAAAACCGCTTCTGCTTTTAACGATATGTCCATAGAACTGAGTAATATTGTTCAGAGTTCTCAGCAAATTTCATTAAATTCTAAACAGCAAGCCGTAGCAATTCAACAGGTCGTTGTGGCGATGAATAATCTTAATAAAAATGCTCGGGATAGTAGTCTGGGTATGGGTCAAATTAAGCTCGGAATTCAAAAACTCAGTGATGCTGCTTTTGATTTAAAAGATATTGTCCAAGAAACATCAAAATAATCAGTCATCAGTTATCAGTTATCATTTATCAGTCATCAGTTATCAGTTAAAGAGTTAAAAATAAGTCACAGTTTTTTCAATTCGTAAAAATCTTAGCAGCCTGTTCTTTATTCCCTATTCCCTATTCCCTGTTCCCTATTCCCTTCCATAACCAAAAAATATGATTATTAAAGAAACAACTTCTCTAATTACCCGGGATGGAATTAGACTGGATGCGGATATTTATCGACCTGATACGGAGGAAAAATTACCCGTTTTATTAATGCGACAACCCTATGGGAAAGCGATCGCTTCTACCGTTGTTTATGCCCATCCAAAATGGTATGCTAAACAGGGGTATATTGTAGTAATTCAAGATGTGAGAGGTCGGGGAACCTCGGAGGGCGAATTTAAACTTTTTACTAATGAAATAGAGGACGGGTTAGATACTATTAATTGGGTTGCTAATCTTCCCAATAGTAACGGTCAGGTGGGAATGTATGGATTTTCCTATCAAGGATTAACTCAAGTTTATGCTGCTTCCGGTCGCCCAAAAGCATTAAAAACTATTTGTCCGGCGATGATGAGTCATAATTTATATGGGGATTGGGCCTATGAAGGGGGGGCTTTTTGTTTATATGCTAACTTAGGATGGGCGATTCAAATTTCCGCCGAAACAGCCCGATTAAAAGGGGATAAAATAGCCTATAATTCTCTGTATCAAGCCTCTCGAAATTTACCCTTTTTTGATTCTATTCCTGCTAGTCCAGATGTGTTGAAAATCTACGATTCAGATTCATTTTATCACGAATGGTTAGCCCATGATAAACCCGATGAATATTGGCAAAATCTATCTCCTAAATTAGATGATTTAGACTTACCAATGCTGCATATTGGGGGATGGTTTGATACCTATTTAAGAGGAAACAATTAATTTTTATCAAGAAATGGTCAAGCGTAGTTGCTCCCCCCAATATTTAATTGTTGGCCCCTGGGCGCATCTTCCCTGGGGGAGAAAGGTTGGGTCTGTGAATTATGGGTTGACCGCATCTAGCTTTATTGATAGCCTCCAAATTCAATGGTTTGATACCTTTTTAAAAGGCAAAGAAAATACAATTTTTAATCAAAATCAGGTTTGTTTGTTTGAGATGGGAAGTCAAGAATGGCGGCAATTTAAACAATGGCCTTCATCGCCCTCCCAGATTTATTATTTATCAACTAATGGGTTGGCAAATTTGCGAGAAGATGGGGGAATTTTGACGCCAATTTGTCCTGACAATTCCCAAGAAGATGTCTTTGTTAATGACCCTTGGCGTCCGGTTCCCGCCCTCGGAGGTCACGCCATGTATCCCACGGGTTCCTTTGACCGTTCTACCTTAGATTGTCGCAGTGATATTGTTACTTATACCTCGGAACCCTTGAGTCAAGATTTACATTTAGTGGGGGATTTAGCAGTAGAAATTTATTGTACAGCAGACAAACCGACCTTTGATTTATCTGCGGTTTTATCAGAAGTTAAACCCGATGGAACTGTCTATAATTTTAGTCAAGGGTATCAACGATTTACTTCTGTTAAATCTAACACAAATAATGATTTTAGTCAAGATAAAAATATAAATTATTATCAAATTAAATTGCAGCCTACTTGTATTAAAATTCCTCAAAACCATTGTTTACGTTTAAGTATTAGTGGGGCTTGTTTTCCAGCTTATCCTGTTAACTCAGGAACGGAAAAACCCCTCAATCAAACCCATTTAATGGAGCAGGAAATTATCACGTTAACGATTCATTCTGGGGGTAATTTCCCCTCAAAAATTATACAGGGAACAGGGAACAGGCTGCGTCGTGAGCCTGTCGAACGAGAACAGGGAATAGGGAATAGGGAATAGAGAATAGAGAATAGGCTGCGTCGTGAGCCTGTAGAACGAGAACCGGGAACCGGATTATCAAATCTTCCCTTACAAGGTTAATCTTAAAGTTCCAATTTTCCCATTACGAAGGGGGGTTAGGGGGGTCAACTTTTAACAGCTTAATATTTTGATAAAGTTGATTCAGATATTTTTCAACCTCTGGAGGTTTAGCCGTAAACTCCACATAAAAAGCTCCCGGGTTCGCCGATTTTTCTAGGACTTTTGCATAAATATCATCACTCCATTGTTCTGATTCTAATTTAATATTAAGTTTTAAATTAGCCAACGCCCCAGGAATAATATTATTATTCGCCTCCATAACAATTAAACCTCTTTTTTCCGATAATTCCACCAAATTCCCCATTAAAATACTATCGCTGATATGTTTTCCTTCTAAAATAAAATATTGTAATAAAATGGGAGTAGGCATCGGATAAAAATGCTGTTCCTGTTTAGAAATAAACAGATTATAGCTTCCGGCAATTCCCCCCACTTCATAAATAGTAATCGGCTTTTTAACTCCCTTGGGTTGAACTAATTTTTGATTTTCAATCTTAATTAAATTCCGACCCGCTTGATTTAAGGTCATTTCAGAAACCAAGATTTGTCCAGCCGTTGTATAGGATTCAATCCGATAGGTTAAATTAACTTGACTTCCTACAACCCCATATTTTGTGCGTTTTTCTGAACCAATATTTCCCACCACAACTTCCCCCGTATTAATCCCAATTCCCATGTCTAAAGGAGATAAATTCCACGTTTGTAATTGTTTCATTCACCTTCTCCATGGCTAATTGCATAGCTACCGCACAAGCAATCGCCCTTTGAGCATCATCTTCTCGCAAGGTAGGAGCACCAAATAAGACTAAAATTCCATCCCCCATAAACTCATCAATAGTTCCTTGATAGAGAGTAATTACATCAGCCATGCAGGATAAATAAAAGTTTAAAATTTTAACCACTTCTTCCGGTTGTAAACGTTCTGAAAGGGCTGTAAATCCGCGTAAATCCGAGGTTAAAATGGTGATTTTTCGGCGTTCTCCCCCCAGTTTTAAACCTTCGGGTTTTTCTAATAAATTAGAAACAATTTCAGCACTCAAATAACGTCCAAAAATATTCCTAATATCCGAAGCCGAACGGGCAATATAAGCAGTAATGGCAATGGCCGAACCCGCCAAAGCTAAAAAGGGAGGAACCACCGGAATCCACCATCCTTGGATAAAGAAAAGATAGGTACTTCCCAGTAAAATTCCCGTCGCTAAGATGAAAATTGAAAACTGTCGAATAATTAATAATCGGACTGTAGCCGATGCTCTAAATTTCCAGGTTAAAATTGCTCCGGTTCCCGACCAAATAAATATCCAAATCCATTCTAAAGTATCGGGTAACGTCTTAATTAACGGACGACTATCTAAGGCCGCACTAATAATTTGACTGGCAATATGAGCATGAACTTCTACCCCCGCCATCCGTTGATTAGCTGATAATGTATAGGGAGTAGACATTAAATCTTTGAAACTTTCCCCGACGGAACCGATTAAAATAATTCGATTTTCCCCCCAATCTTTAGGGAGTTTATCGGTTAAAATATCCCGAAAAGAAACAATCTCAAAACTGCGATTATATCCCCGATAATTTAAAAATATTTGATATCCTCCAGCATCAGCCCGCACATAGCCGCCATCATTTTTAGTCAAGGGTTGAAAAATAGTGTCTTTGAATTTCCACCAATTATTAGTTTCTGGAACAATTTCCGGTGAAATCCCTTGAGCGTCCAAATAAAACATGGCTAAAAATAAACCCAAACTGTAAATTGGTTGTTTTTGATCATTTTTAACCACTAATAACGCCCGTCGAATAATATTATCTTCATCTAAAATTAAATCATTGGCTGCTACTCGATTTTTTTCTTTTAAAATTGGAGGGGCGGCAACGGATTCTAAGGATTTATCCCCTACAACTTTTTCAATTCCCAGTAAATTAGGAGTTTCTGCCAAGATTTTAATTAACTGTTCGTGACCGGGTTCAAAGGGTAAATCTCGATAAATGTCTAAGCCAATAACCGTAGGTTTCATGGCGACCAATTTCTCGATTAATTGAGCATAAATTTGGTCAGGGACATAACCTTGACCAATATATTTCATATCGGCTTCATCTAACCCTACAATTGCAATCCTTTTATCCCTAGGTTTCCGGGGGACGTAGACGCATATATTGGTCATAAACTGCCCATTCCCAGGACTGTAAAATCCCAGAAAAACGCAGTAGAATTACTAAACCTGCCATGACTGGGGTTGTAATCCAAACACCACGCCACTCCCACACTAATTGTCTGGTTTTTGCCCTCATAGAGCCTATTTTTAGAATATATGCTTTACCTTACTAGGGTTTAGATTGATAATCAGAATTACTCAACGTTGTTTCTGGCGCAAAGGGAGCTTCTACAATTTGTTGGTTAATTTTAATAGAAGTGAGAAACTCTTTCCATAATTCCGGTTCAACGTTTCGCAATTGAGCCATGATCATTAAGGTATCTTGCCAGAGGTTTTCTCGAGCATAAAGTTCAGCTTTTTTTAAGGGACTTTGAGCTTTTTCTATTTCATTTTTGAATGTAGGATTGAGTTCATTTCGCTGAATAGAAACCTTCAAAGTATCAATAAATTCTTGTTCCTCCGTTCCACAGGTAATCGAAAACATCCATTGATATTGACTTCCGGTTTCTAAGGTGACGGTTTCAGGGAGTTGAATCTGTACAATACTTGGTTTTAAAGGAAGTTGCACGACCGTCGTGTAAACATCTTTGCCCTGTTGATTAATCAGAACAAATTCACCCGTTTTTACCTTAGATTCAGGCACATAAACAAAAAATGTGGGACGAGCAGAAACCGTTGAGGTCTTCCGACTGGGGACTAAGGCGGTCATTTTTGTATTTCCTATACCACACTCACTGGCGGAAATGGTTTCACCCCCTCGGGTTCCTCCTCCAGCCGTACTCACTGGCCCATCTCCATCGGGTGTGGGGGGAAATTGCAAACTGATTTGCATGGGGGTATTGACAGGATTGTTCACCAGTGGAGCCATAGTCGCGAGACTCGCAGCAGTCGGTAATAGAATGCCCAAAATCAGACTGGAAAAACCAACAGACTTGATAACCATGAGATTATGCCTCTTTAAATATCCATTGTAATGATCCCTAAGATGCACTATCGGGATCAAAAAATCTATATCCTTTTTTTTGCGAGTTTCCACACCAAATCAGTAGATGACGGGGACTTACTCCTCCGAGACTGTTTAATCACTTCAGAAGTTGCCAAAAGGCTATTTTTTTAAGAAGATTTATATAATATTTTGGAGTCTAAAATTCTAAATATCCCCACCGTTTGGGCTAAGTTTGTCGAAGCCTACAATAATAGAGTCTAAAATTCTAAATATCCCCACCGTTCGGGCTGAGTTTGTCGAAGCCTACAATAATAGAGTCTAAAATTCTAAATATCCTCACCGTTCGGGCTGAGTTTGTCGAAGCCTACAATAATAGAGTCTAAAATTCTAAATATCCTCACCGTTCGGGCTGAGTTTGTCGAAGCCTACAATAATAGAGTCTAAAATTCTAAATATCCCCACCGTTCGGGCTGAGTTTGTCGAAGCCTTCAATAATAGAGTCTAAAATTCTAAATATCCCCACCGTTCGGGCTGAGTTTGTCGAAGCCTACAATAATAGAGTCTAAAATTCTAAATATCCCCACCGTTCGGGCTGAGTTTGTCGAAGCCTACAATAATAGAGTCTAAAATTCTAAATATCCCCACCGTTCGGGCTGAGTTTGTCGAAGCCTTCAATAATAGAGTCTAAAATTCCCATCTTTGAGGACTAAAATCATGTCATTTTGGGTTTATATCCTCCGTTGTGCAGACGGTAGCTATTACACGGGACATACTGACAATCTTGACCAGCGATTTGCTGAACATACAACTGGAGCTATAGCATCCTGCTACACCTATCAGCGTCGCCCTGTAGAATTAGTCTTTTCTCAGGAATTTGCAACCAGGGAAGAGGCGTTGGCTTCGGAGCGTCAAATTAAGGGGTGGAGCCGGAAGAAGAAGGAAGCTATGATGCTTGGAGATTGGGCTGAGGTGTCACGTCTGGCTCGCTCTTACTCTGCTCAAATCCCAAATCACAACGTTCAGACTTCGATAAACTCAGGCCAAATGTCCTTCGACAAGCTCAGGACGAACGGGGAGGATATTTGATACTCCTGAATATTCCGGCGACTCTCTAATTTCTCCAAACGACAAGCTCAGGACGAACGGGGAGGATATTGCAAGATAGATTTAATCTTGAATTCCTCGCCATTCTCCTTGTAAAGTAAACCCTGACCAATAGTAGGGGGGTACCCATCCTGAATCGTTTTGCATCTGAATTTGAGCCTGTCGTAAAGCCGCCCCAGGAGCTAATCCTTCCTCTAATATTCCTTTATAAAATTTAACCATTAATTCGGCTGTTGATTGGTCATCAACTTTCCATAAACTCACCACCACTCGACTTGCTCCCGCATACATAAATCCCCTAGTTAAACCAACTAATCCTTCCCCTTTGATCTCTTGACCTAATCCTGTTTCACAGGCACTTAATACCACTAATTCTGCGGGTAAACTTAGGTTAAAGATATCATAAAGTCGTAAAAATCCATTCTGAGATTCTCCATTTTGATTAACTAAAGAAAAAACTAAACCTGATAACTGAGGATTTTCACTATTGAGTAAACCATGGGTGGCAAAATGCACAAAACGGTATTGACTTAATTGGGGATTGGTTGCGGTTTCTCGACTAGCATTAAAACCCACTTCTTGTAAACTATTGTCTTCAGGAACTAACCCTAAAATTTGGTTTGCTTCTTCTTGGGTAAAGGGTAAACGATCAAATAAAACCCCCGATTCTCTGGCGGAACGTTCTAAATCTGGAGGAAGCGCTTTCAGTGCTTGAAGAACAACGGATTTTAAGCGATCATCTGTGGAAGCAAATACGGGATCAGCTAATACAGCTAAGAGTTTTTCTGGGGGTTTTCGATTTTGATTTTCTTCCCGCATAATTCCCAAAACTGAAGCCGAAGGTAGGGTTAATAATTCATGATTTATAATTAAAGGAATCGCCTCGCTATCCCCAGGGGCTCCCGGTTCGGGAAGGGCGGCAAAAGGAACATATTGTAATGCACCATCGGCGACAATCAATAATCGTTTATTTTTTAAGGATGGGATTAAGGGGAAAGCAATTTGGGTCAGGGCTTTTCCCGTTTCTTCGTATAGCGATCGCCGCAATCTTTTACTAGGTAAAATCAGATTATCTCTAAAGTTTTTAACGGCGGTTTCAATAGTTTTTTCTGGGGGTAATTCATAACTTTTGATAGAATTAGGAGTAACGGCCCATAAATAACTGCGTTCTTTGCCGACGGCATATTCTAATAAAACCGTCTGGTCATCTAATAACTTTTGAATCCCAGTTAGAGTTAAGGGTTGGGGTTGAGTTAAGGTGGCATAATGGGGATTATTTACCCGAATGGTATCTAAAACTTGGCTATAGTCTTGGAGTAAGATTTCAATTTCTTGGTTGAGTTCCTGTTTCTGTTGATTCGTATGGGGCTGACTCAAAAGTTTAACTCGCTGTTCTTCTAAAGTCGATAATTTTTGTTTTAAGGTTTGTTTTTTAGTTAAAAGTTGGGGGTCAATTCCCGAGGTCACTTCTCCTTGAGCTTGAGCTAAAATATCTAATAGGGATCTAGCCTTTGCTCGTTCACTAATTTGTAAGGCTTTTCCATCCCATCCTTGATTCGGTTGTTGTTGATTCAGTTGCATTAACAAATCAATATAGAATTGGTAATAGTCCTGTTTAGATGCTAAAAAAGAGGCTCTTAAGTCTTGACTATTAATCTTAGTTCGTAAATCTTCAACAATAGTTAAAGCCGTTTCAATTTGGGCGATCGCCTCTGCAAAATTACCCTTTTTTCGTTCAACTGTCGCCACTCGATATCGAGATAAGGCTTCTTTTGGTTGATCGCCGATTTCTTGACGAATTTTTAAAGATTGATGATATAATTCTAAGGATTTCTCTAACTTGTTTTGCTGAAAATAAATAAACCCGATATTATTTAGGGTACTGGCTTCTCCGGTGCGATCGCCAATTTTCTGCCAGAAATTTAAGGCTTGATTATAGGTTTCTAAAGCTGAATCTAATCGATTCAAATTTGCATAAACAAAACCAATATTATTTAAGGTTGCGCCTTTCCCACGCTGCACGTTAACCGCCACACTATCCCCAAATTTATTAATAACTTCTTCCCATAAAGCCAAGGCTTGTTGATTATGCTTGAGGGCGACTTCAAACCGATTTAATTCCGACTCCACCTGGGCAATATTATTTAAAACCGCCGCTACATTCGTAGGGTTTCCTAAAGGTTTAACCCCAACCAAGGCTTGATTATAATAATTTAGAGCTTGTTGAAATTCTCCTAAATTAAAATAAATCAAAGCCATCTCATTTAAAGTGGCGATTTCTCCGGTTTTAAAATTAGTTTTTTGCCATAAAGGGAAGGTTTGATTTAGAGTATCTAAGGCTTTTTGATATTCCCCTAATTGACCATAAATCTTAGCGATAGAAATTAACGTTGTGGCTTGGGTTTGTTGATCTTCCAAGGTTTGAGTTAAAACCAATAATTGATTATAACAATTAATCGCTTTGGGATATTCTCCTAAACTACTATAAACAGAACATAAAAAATTACGAGTCATCAATTCCTGCTGAGGGTTATTAGCTTCTCGCCCCAGACGTAACCCTTCTTCCCATTGTTGAATCGCCCCCCGAAAGCCAGCTATCGTCCCCTCTCGATAACGTTTTATCCCTTGATTAAAGATATCTTCTGCCTTAGAATTAGAATTAGTGATTTCTGTAGATTGCCCTTCCCTTGCGATCGCCGGGAGAAGGATTCCAGAAACTAAAAAAGACCCCAGAATCAGGAGGCAAAACCAGGCCAACAAAAATTGATTTCTGCGTCTATTACTGTGTATCATAATTTAATTCCTGCTTAAACTCAATTTTTGAGGATCAGGTTGTTAAAAGTTTATGATCAATAATTATGATCAATAATAGGGATTATCTTACCCTGATCCGTGATCAAGAGTTTCTAATTATTGAAAGTTTCTCATTTTCTTCTTAACTTATGTTCACGATTCCTATTTTTTCTGCATCATTTCTGAGTTTCTCAACCTAATCGGGACTGGAAGCTAATTTTAAAGGGTTTCAGCGCTGGAGTTTCCCTAGTTTTGAGTCTGGGACTGTTTCAAAGACCAACGCTTGCTCAAATTGATCTTGCCATCATCCTAGAAATTATCGATGGAGATCAAGTTTTTATTCAAGAAAATCAAGCTAAAGTAGAAGACCAAGCGGAATTGGGACAAATTATTGTCACAAAAGAATCTCGCGCTGGGGTTATATTTAATAATGGTGCATCGGGACGCATGAATACTAACTCCCAAATTGCCGTCGGTCAATGTGTAGAAATTAAACAGGGACAAATATTAGTTAGTGGCCCGGTTAATGGATGTATTGCTGGGCTGACTGTTGGTGTTCAAGGAACAATTTATATCATGGAAATGACCGATGGAAAAACAGGTAATATTAAAGTTTTAGAAGGCACTGTGGAAGTCACCTCCGCCGATGGAACAGGAGAACCCATACAAGTTACCGAAGGACAAAAAGTATCTATTTTCCAGGGCATTTTAAGTCAAGTGATTCCCATGACTCCAGAAGAAATATCCTCTATTTTACTCGGTGAATTATTCTCCGGGTTTAATATTCCTATTACTCCCCAAGGATTATTATCTTCCGTTTGTTCTCGTCTTTTACCCGGGTTTACCTGTTCCCAAAATGGGATTCCCACCCCAGCCATTCCCACCCCTCCTATTCCAACGCCTCCAATTCCACGTTTACCATTTTAAATGATTAATAGGTAATAGCTAATAAACTGGTAACTGATGACTGATGTAATAATGATAGAATCTATAACTGTAAACAATTGTGCCAAAAAATATGACTCCATCTAATCCAGAAGATAGTATAATTATGACTGAATCGACTCATCCCTATACTGCCCTGATCACCGAACTATATCAACAGGCGATTAAATTTCAGGAAAGTGAGAATTTTGCCGAAGCGATCGCTTGTTACCAAAAACTAATTAATATTGAACCTAAATTAGTCTTAGGATATCAAAGGATTGGCAGTCTTTCCCTAAAAACCCAAGAATTTGAACAGGCAATTGCAGCTTATCAAAAATTAATTGAATTGAGTCCCAATGAATTTTGGGCTTATAATAATTTAGGAGAAGCATTGCTAAAATTAAAGCGATGGGAAGAAGCTATTCCTATTTATGAAAAAGCGATTGAAATAGACCCGAATTGCTTTTGGGGTTATAATAGTTTAGGGGAATGTTTAATCCAAACTGGACAACTAGAAAAAGCCGTCCCTATTTATCAAAAAGCTATTGAATTAGATCCTGAATTTTGGGGAGTTTATCAAAAATTAGCAGAGGCATTAACCACTTTAGAAAAATGGGAAGAATCCATACCCATCTACCGCCGGGCTATTGAATTAAAACCAGACTTTTTTTGGTCGTATGTAAGTTTAGGAAAAGCCTTAATTCAGTTAGAAAGATGGCAAGAGGCGATTCCCGTTTGTCAACAGGCGATTTCTATTGATCCTAGTTTCTTTTGGTCTTATATTAATTTAGCCGATTCCCTATTTAATTTAGGAAGATGGCCAGAAGCCATTGAAGTTTATACCACAGCTAATCAAATTAAATCGGATTTCTTTTGGTCTTATAAAAATTTAGGGGATGCCTTGATTCAATTGCAGCAATGGCAAGGTGCCATTCCGGTTTATCAACAAGCCTTAGAACTCAATTCCACTGAACCCTCATGCTATTATAACCTAGGTTTAGCCTATCTCAATTTACAACAAAACCCCGATGCTATTTCTGCTTTTAAAACCGCTTTAAAACTGAATCCAGATTATAGTTTAGCTCAAAAAAAATTAGACGAAATTATCGTAATTGATTCTCCCCCATCCCCCCATCAACTCGAACCCATTGACTGGTTAAAATATTATCCTAAATCGGGACAAGCCCCCTCCTATTGTTTACCTAAAACCACAACTTTAGGCAAAAATCCCCAAACCGGAAAATGGCAATTTCCCGTTCCTCCTGAAGATTTGAGGTTAGTTTTTGTAGAGAATGAAGAATATTATCTCAACTCGGGGAAAACACAAGTTCAAGTCATGTTAAGTATCTTGCGAGAGTGTGGATATTTCCTCAAAACCGGAAGCCGAATTTTAGATTTTGGTTGTGCATCGGGACGCATTCTTAGGGAGTTAGCTGATTTATCGGATATTTGTGAAATTTGGGGGACGGATATTAGTGCCGATTGTATTGCTTGGTGTCAACAAAATATGAGTCCTCCCTTTCATTTTTTCGTCGGAAACAACCCTACCCCATTTACCCTTTGAAGACCGCTATTTTGATTTAATTTATGCGGGTTCAGTCTTCACCCATATTGACGATTTAGCCGATGCCTGGTTGTTAGAACTCCGTCGGATTTTAAAACCCGGGGGACTGGCTTTTATTACGATTCAAGAAAGTTATATTTTTGATAAAATTAAAGAATCTCCTGAAGTCTGGCTTTCTAATAATAATGTCTGGCCGCCCGAACAAAAGTTAGCCTGTATTCAGAACTATTTTGAATATATTAATCAAGATTTTGCCATGTTTACCCTAGGACGGGATACCCGGTCTTTGGTGTTCTATGACGTGAATTATTTCCGCGAAAAATGGAAACCCTTTTTCCAAGTTTTAGCGGTTAAACAAGAAGCCTATTATTGGCAAACAGGAATTTTATTAAAGCGCCTTTAATCTTTATAACTAGGGAACAGGCAACAGGGAATTACCCATTTTTATATTGTTTTTATATCAGGACTTACGCAGAAACCGGGTTTCTGAAAGAGAAATCACCGATTTCATCCGCAAAATTAGGGCTAGAAACCCGGTTTCTTTGGTCTTGTGCGTAAGTCCTATATATATAATTTTTTTGATTGCAGAGGTAGAGACGTTAAATTTAACATCTCTACCCGGGTTTACTAATGAATTAACTCAATAGCTCGTTTCGTCAACGCTTCAGAAGTAATGCCATTAAATGCCATTAACTCCCCGGCACTGGCGGTGGTTTCGCCCCGTTTCCAAGCGAAAGTATCCCGATGAGAATTGCTGCGTAACATAATCGGTTCTAACATCAAACTAGAACCACCTGTTACTCCAATTAAGGCATCTCCAGCAAACAGTTGATTAAAGGTTTCATCACTGGCAAAATCGTTATCGGGTTCGGAACAAGTCTCGGATAAAACATCGTGAGAACGATATAAACGCCGAGGGTTAATAATAGAAACAATTCGGACTCCAATCCCTTCAGTTTCCAAAAATGCCGCCGCTTCAAACACCGGAATTAAGGTCATATCCCCAATCACCGCAAACACAACGGTTTTATCCCCTGGAACTTCCTGTAAGACCACCGCCCCATCTTTTAACCCTTGGCGAGTTTGCTCAAACGTCGTGCGGATGGGCAAGGGGGACTTACTGGCGGTAATAATAATGCTCTTGTTTTTGGTATTTAAAGCCCAGTCGTAGCATACTTGAATGCTGTTGGCATCGGGAGGAAACACCGGGAAAACATTGCCACTGCGCATCATCGCGGCAAAATAGGCCTCAATTTCGGGCCGTTGGTGTGTCCAACCATTGCGACCCTGTTCCAACGCTCCGGCGGTGAATAAACACACCGTTGAGGGGGTGGCCCGCCGTAACTCGGCCATGGCTTGGGCGACGGTTTGCAAAACTGGCACACCGTTAATCGCAAAAGACTCGTAGGAAACACCATAAAGTTCGGGCTCCTAATAGGGATAATCCCACCGCTAACCCGGCACAAGCATCCTCACTTAAGGGTTCATAAACTTGCCCCTGGGGTTGTTGGAAATAAATATTATCCGTTGTCGGGTGAATAATCTTTAATCCTTGGTTAATATTGTTAATTCCAGAAGCCGCATTTCCATCAGCATTGGTCACAATAAAATGGGGATCTTTTTGCCCAACATGAACAACTAACGCCCCCATTGCGGTTGTGGAAACCTTGGGATCTCCGCCAACTGGATATTCTTCTAGGGGTAATTCTCCCAGATCCGCTAAAGGATAATCAAACTCAGTGACAACGGTTTTGGCTGCTGGGCCACCACTGGAGCGTTCTAAATTTGTCCGCACTAATTCCCAAGCCGCCACAGGTAAGGCCCGTTCTTTTAAAGCGTTAATAATATGGGGACTATCTAGGGTATCTCCCGGATAAAGGTTGTGGGATTTTGCTCCGAGGGCGTGAACTCCGGCGCCTTTTAATTGTTTAATAATAAACACGGTTAATTGACCCCCCAAAGCCAATTTTGCCGCCTTATCCATGGCGACTAAAATGGCTTGGGTAAATTCAATTCGTTTGTTAATAGAAAAGGCGGTACTATCAACATAATCACCCGGTTGATTCTGATCATCAAAATCCTTAGCATTAACTAAAATTACTTCTGAAAATCCATTTCCTTTCCAGTAAGCAATCATTTCTGCATTGGTTTTCGTGGAAACCATACTATGATGCTCTTGACTATAACCATTCCAGACCAACACAGGCAAGAAATTAGTCACTTCTGGATAGGCGGTGTGGAAGTGCATCATGCTACTCATGGGGTAGGGTTCGCCCATGCCCCCATCGCCGAGAGTGAAGGGAAATAGGACATTTCGGTGTAACAGGGCGGCGGCCATGGCAAAATGTTGTCCCTGTCCCAAGGGCCCGGCGGGGTTGAGCAGACCGGGAATAAAGCCGGAAAGGTGGCCAAGCAGTCCATGTTTTTCGCGGAAGCGATCGCGCAATTGTTGGACGGTCACAATGCCCATATCTTCTAGGGAGCGATCCAAGAAACACCGCACTGTAAAACCCTGGCGCATGGTGTCCCACTTCCGTCATAATATTCTTATGGCCCAGCATCACCAAGGCGGCATAAGCTTCGACACTGGAGGCAAATCCCCCCGGGTGTCCCGAGGCTTTGCTGGCGGTGATTTGTAAGGTTAAATACCGCAGGGCATCGGCATACAGCAGGGTTTGATAGGCGGCTTTAGTATCATGGGCATCGGCAATTGAGGCAGTATTTTCAGCAATAATTGGGCTATTCCCATAGTGGTCAAATTCAGGAAAACTGTCTTTAAAATACTGAATTCCTTGACAAAATTCTGGTATTGTTGTTGTCATGTTTAATCCCTTCTCGGTAATTCTGATTTTTTGAGTTAATATTTATTTTACAATTACTTGTCCCTAAAAATGATAGTATTTTCCAACTAGGGAAAAAAAAATCCAATCATTGATTAAAATAAATAGATATAAAACCCATCGGTTATTAGAGGTCTGGGAAATATTCAAACCCTATTGTAAATTTTTTCTATATCGTTACCATAGAATAAACTATAACCTAATTTGATCATTCTAAAACTTTGATTATGAATACACAACTGCCCCCCGCATCCCCCCGTCCAGATCTATTAGAAAAAGTCTATTGGATTACTGATCCCCTCGATTATATGGATACCCATACCCAAAAATATGGAGATATTTTTAGTAATTATATTCTGGGGAAAAACACTCCTTGGGTTTTTGTAAGTGATCCCCAAGCTATTCAAAAAATATTAACCGATAATGTTTTTGAAGCTCCGGGTCATCTTAACAGAATTTTAGAGCCTTTAACCGGAGATAACTCTATCTTTATGTTAGAGGGCGATCGCCACAAACGAGAACGAAAATTATTAATGCCATCCTTCCATGGGGAAAGAATGCGAGAGTATGGAGAATTAATCACGGATATTACCCAAAAAGTTATCGGTCAACTGTCTGAGGGACAGTCTTTTCTTGCCCGGGAAACCCTGCAACAAATTTCCTTAGATGTGATTCTAAAAGTTGTTTTTGGAGTCTATGCGGGAGATCGATATAGTCAGTTAAAACTTTTGTTATCGGGAATATTAGACGTTTTTAAATCCCCTGTTAGTTCTAGTTTTTTATTCTTTCCAATTTTACAACAAAATTTAGGCCCCTGGAGTCCCTGGGGATATTTCTTAAAACAACGCCAACAAATTGACGAGTTATTATATACCGAAATTCGAGAACGTCGTGAAAACCCCGATCAATCTCGCCAGGATATTCTAAGTTTAATGATAGCCGCCCGGGACGAAGAAGGCAACCCGATGACGGATCAAGAATTACGAGACGAATTATTAACGTTATTATTTGCCGGACATGAAACCACTGCTACGGCGATGTCCTGGGCATTATATTGGATTCATAGTCAGCCAGAAGTCTATGAAAAATTAATCCAAGAGTTAAAAAGTTTACCCCAAAATGCTGAGGGTATGGATATTTTTCGCTTGCCCTATTTAACGGCAGTTTGTCAGGAAACCTTGCGAATTTATCCCGTGGCAATGTTAACATTTGCTCGAACTAATAAAGAATCAGTGGATTTAATGGGTTATCAATTACCGCCTAAAACTTTAGTGGTAGGTTGTATTTATTTAACCCATCGACGGGAAGACTTATATCCGCAAGCGAATCAATTTAAACCGGAACGTTTTTTAGAACGTAAGTTTTCTCCCTATGAATTTCTTCCCTTTGGTGGCGGTAGTCGTTTATGTATAGGAATGGCCTTAGCTCAATATGAAATGAAGTTAGTTTTAGCCACAATTTTATTGAATTATGAGTTAATTTTGTTGGAAAAACAACCCGTAAAAGCGGTGCGTCGAGGGGTGACTTTAGCCCCCAAAGGTGGGATCAAAATGCAACTGCTAAAAAAACTTCTACAACCGTAAAAACCCAGAGAATTAGTCCGCAATCTTTAGTCTATTTATACCTGTTAATTGCCCCATTAACTCAGACCCCGGGGCAGGGGTATAGAAGATGAGAGTTAGGGCTTTTATCCTCGCCATAACTCAATAGATTAGAGTTTAAAAACCGTAGAGGTTTGGTCTCTAAGCCTTACTCAGAATAGGGTTTAGAGATCAAACCCCTGCGATAAAATATTACAACTTATTAAGGATTACTATAGATCAGAGTTGAATGAATTACCGTAAATTGATTGACCCAGAAATTGAGTTAATGACCCAATGTAGTAGCCAATTTTCGGGTTAGAGATTTGTGCAACCATAAACTTATACAAAAATTGCATCTTTGTATAAGTTTATGGTATGTTAGTTACAGCGTTCTTGTATTTTAATAATATAAAAATACTCAGATTTATTAATCTAATTTATTGATATAAAAATATTGGGGTTAACATGGTCAAAAGTGTTGAGGAAATTTTAGACTTAACGGAAGCGTTGATTATTGCTAACGGAAAAAAACCGCTGAGTTATATTCAGAAAGTTATTTTAAAAGAAGCGTTATTAGAAACAAAAAAAACCTACGATCAAATTGCTGAAGACAATGGCTATTCTCCCAATTATTTAAAAAATGGAGTCGCCCCGCACCTCTGGCAACTTTTATCGGATGTGGTGGGCGAAAAAGTGACTAAGGCTAATTGCCACTGTTTATTAAGACAGGAATTAAATTATCAAGATATCCCTAAAATTATTCCAGAATTTGTTTTTCCTAAAGCAAATTTTTTAGAATCTCCAGAAGGCCAAGTTCCGCTTGATTCTATTTTTTATATTGAGCGATCGCCCATTGAATTAACCTGTTATCAAGAGATTCAAAATCAAGGAGCATTACTGCGAATTAAAGCCCCTAGAAAGATGGGTAAAACCTCCTTAATGGCTCGAATTTTAGATCACGCTCAACAGCAAGGTTATCATCCCGTTCGTTTAAGTCTCCATCTTGCCAGTAGTTTAGTCTTTACCTCAACGGAAAAATTCTTACGTTGGCTTTGTGCTAATGTAGCTCAACAGTTGGAATTAGAATCTAAAATAGATGATTTTTGGGATGAAGATGTAGGAACATTAGTCAGTAGTTCTCTGTATTTTCAAGGGTATTTATTAGAATTAATTAAAGAACCGATTGTTTTAGCTATTGATGAAGTTAATCAATTATTTGAGTATCCTTCCTTAGCCCGGGATGTCTTGGCTTTATTAAGATCTTGGCATGAAGAAACCCGAGATATTAGCAATTGGAAAAAATTAAGGTTTGTGATTGTCTATTCAACGGATATTTATATCCCCTTAGATACAAATAAATCTCCATTTAACGTCGGTTTAGGAGTTGATTTACTGCCTTTTAATATTAGTCAAATTGAAACTCTAGCGCAACGATATGGATTAAAATTAATGGATAAAGAGTTAAAAAAATTTACAGAATTTATTGGAGGATTTCCTTTTTTAGCAAGATTAGCCTTTGATCATTGTGTGCGTCGTAATATTCCCCTCCCAGAGTTACTAAAACAAGCCATCAGTGATACAGGAATTTATGCCGATCATCTCCACGAACAGTTATGGTTACTTGAGCAAGACCCCGATTTAGTCACCGCCTATCAACAAGTTATTAGTACAAATCAACCTATCAAAATTGAACATGTGAAAGCGTTTAAATTAAAAAGTATGGGATTGGTTTCATATTGATGGAAATTCAGTTATTCCCAGTTGTGAGTTATACCGTCAATATTTTCAGGAGTATTTTAGGGAAGTTTGATATACATAAACTACAGAAACAGAAACCGGGCTTGTCCAAGAAACCCGGTTTCTAGGGATTAATTTCTTAATTGTACAGGCATCACCAAATATGTCATTTTTATCCCACCCAAAGGATTAACAATAACTGGAGTAGTGGCGGCATTCAATTGCAGGGAAACTTCCGAGGTATTAAATACTTTTAAACCCTCTAATAAGTATTTAACATTAAATGCTAATTCCTTGGGTTCCTCCCCAGAAATTTGAGCGGGGAGAGATTCCAAAGCATTACCAACATCGGCGGCTTCTACGGATAAAGCAATTTGTTGATTAACATGATCAATGCTACATTTGACAATATCATTCTTTTGAGAAGCTAAAACCGCAATCCGTTCTAGGGCACCGATAAAGCCCCGCCGATCTAAGTTAATTTGATTGACAAATTGATGGGGAATTAACTGTTGATAAGCCGGATATGCCCCTTCTAATTTGCGAGTATTAAGTCTTTGTTCCCCCAGTTCAAAAATTACTTGACTCTCATCAAATCGCAACGTAATAATAACCGGAGAATCGTCTTTAGAGCCACCGTGGGTATCAACAGTTCGCATCGCCACCATGCGTTCCACTTCCCTTAAAGCCCGGGCTGGAACTGTTACCTCAAATTCCTCTAATTCATCATCGGGATCGGTTTCGCTTAGATTTTCTGTTTGCACAACTGCTAATCTATGACCGTCCGTTGAAGCAAATTCAATCGTATTATTTTGAACTTTTAAATGCACTCCAGTTAAAACCTGTTTAGTTTCATCGGAAACTTGTAGCAAATAACGTCCCCTTCAATCCCGAAATTAAAGATTCCGCCGCCAAATGAATAGAATCGCCCGTTTGAATAGCAGGTAATTCGGGATATTCTTCCGCCGCCATACCTCGAACTTGATATTTTCCTGAACTAGAAGTTAAATTAACAATTGCTTCCCCAACTTGATCATCAATGGTAATTTCTCCCCCGGGTAAACGGGAGACAATATCATTAAATAATTTAGCTGGGACAGTTAAGGTTCCTCCCTCCGTGACCGTCGCCTGCATACTCGCCCGAATCCCCAAACTTAAATCAAATGCAGTTAAATTTAACCGTTGATTTTCCTCATCAGCATCAATTAAAATATTAGATAAAATTGGATGATTCGGACGGGATGGAATCGCCCTAGATACCCAAGATAAATTAGAACTTAATTTGTCCTGTTCAACAATAAATTTCATAGTTAACCTCCATTGGTATGTGTTAGCATAATCATAATGCCGACAATTTCTAACATTCACGAGAGAAACGAACCCCTAATTATAACCTAGAAATCCCTCGATATCCTTAGCTATAGAATCTTCTGCATTAACAAAGATTGAGGTTGATAACCCAATTTCTGATAGAGATTGAGAGCGGGTTGGTTATTCGTGAAAACCTGTAGACTCATTTTGCGATCGCCCCGTCCCGTGGCCCACCGTTGAGCATGGGCCATTAAAGCTGAACCAATACCCTGTTTTCGGTGTTCTGGTGCCACATACAACAAAAAAACATGGGCAGTGCGTTCTCCGTCGGCCAAATCAATCGCATTACCTAACCATAAACAAGCTATCGGTTCGGGGCGGTGGTCTGGGTAGAATTTATCCACCCACCACAAAGGGGTTTGAGGCGAAAAATACTGCTCAACAGTTAGGGCGAGATGGCTTAAATCTTGATCAGGGAATTGTTCCTTATAGGTTTCTATATACAAACTTGAGTAATAAAGCCCGATCTAAACGTGACCCCTGGCGCAAATGATAACCGGGGATAAAAACTTCAGACACGAATATTATTAAGGAAATAGGTCGCCGATGCAGTCGGAGTAAAAATCGTGCCAATGGGTGCCGGGGCGCTCATATCTCCAGGGAGAAAAATTCGCGCACTGACAACGAACAGAGCGAATAAAAACATGATGACCACAATCAACGGGGCCATATATTGACGAAAGAATGCCATAATCAGTTATCGGTGATCAGTAAACAGTTATCAGTGTAAGAGTTGTCAGTTTTTAGCTAACAACCTACAATACATTGACACTCCCTTTGCCTAAAGGCGTGGGGATTCTTTGTTCACAGAGCCAACTTGCTCGAACAGGATTTCTCCAGCCCGAGTAGAGGTCAATTCTCCCAAAGCGTTGCTTACATCTAGTGCAAAAGTTCCCGTATGCCCTACGGTACTCAATCCTCGACTAAGGATATTTCTAGCTGCATTTTCATCTCTATCCATGACACAACCGCACCTACAAACATGGGATAAGAGTGGATAGCGTTTTCTTAACAATTTCACCGCAACTAGAGCATTCTTGGCTGGTATATTGCGGATTTACCGCCACCGTGACTCTTTCAAATACTTTACCAAAGTATTCAAGCCAGACCCGAAACTGATACCAAGATGCGTCATTAATAGACTTAGCTAAACAATGATTTTTTACCAGATTTTTAATCCTCAAATCTTCGTAGGCTATCAAGTCGTTAGACTGAACTACGCACCGTGCTGATTTCACAGCATGGTCTTCACGTTGCCTACTTATTTTAAGGTGGCGTTTCCCTAAAATCTGTCTAGCTTTGCCTCGATTTTTTGAACCTTTTACTTTTCTGGAAATCCGACGTTGTGAACGTTTAAGAACCTTTTCCCCTTGACGGAGAAATTTAGGATTCTCAACCATCACACCATTAGAGTCGGTGTAGTATTCCTTCAAACCCACATCTAATCCTATCGTATTTCCAGAAGGCTTTGTATTTTCTTTCCGGTCAACATCGACACAGAATTGAACGTACACGCCGTCTGCACGTTTTACTAATCTCACCCGTTTTATTTGGCTAATTTGGTAAAAGTGTAAGTCGCGCGTGCCTTTTAACTTGAGTTCACCAATATTTTTTTTATCGGTAAACTTTATGGATTTTCTGTCATCTGCAAGTTTCCAACCCGTTGATTTATATTCAACAGAACGACAGTTTTTCTGGAATTTTGGATATCCTTTTTTACCAGGAATTGACTTTTTGCAGTTCTCGTAAAAACGGGAAATAGCAGACCAGGCTCTTTCGGCACAAGATTGTCTGGCTTGAGAATTGAGTTCATTAGCAAACGGAAAATTCTTAGCAAGCACGGCACAATATTTGTTTAGATCATACTTATCTATTTTTTTATTATCCATCCAATAGCGTAAACAACTATTGCGGACAAATTGTGCTGTACGAATCGCTTCATTTACTGCTTCAATCTGACTTGCTTTTCCGTAAGATTTGAACTCAAATACTAACATTGCCCTACCTCTCGCCTTACTTCTTATGCTATATCTTTGGGCACAAGATTGGCTGATATTGCAACAAAGGTTTACAATTAAAGCCTAACTAGAAGTTAGGGGTTTTAAACCCAATTTTCTGATAACTAATAACTGGTACGGGTGCGCCAATAGCCTAACGAGATTGCGCTTTGCTAAGGTGCGTCTAACCACTGATAACTGATAACTGTTTACTGATAACTGAATTAAATGACTTCTATCCTCGTTAAACCATCTTTGCCTCGACCGATCAATACCCCCACTGTTCATCAACTCTCCAATGGTCTGACCATTGTGGCAGAACAGTTAGCCGTTGATGCGGTAAATCTCAATGTTTGGATTAATATTGGTTCGGCCATTGAATCCGATGATATCAACGGTATGGCGCACTTTTTAGAACATATCGTTTTTAAAGGCACACCCCATCTGCAAATCGGCGAATTCGAGCAAAAAATCGAACAGCGGGGCGCGGTCACCAATGCGGCAACCAGTCAGGACTATACCCATTATTACATCACCACCGCCCCCCAGGACTTTGCGGATTTAGCTCCCCTACAGTTTGATGTGGTACTCAATGCCAGTGTGGCGGATGAAGCCTTTGAACGGGAGAGATTTGTCGTCTTAGAAGAAATTCGTCGGGCGGAAGATAACCCAGGTCGGCGTTTCCTTCCGTCAGTCCATGGAAATCGCCTTTGAGCAACTCCCCTATCGTCGTCCAGTTTTGGGGCCAGCATCGGTGATTGAGCAGTTACAATCCCAACAAATGCGGGACTTCCATCGCACCTGGTATCAGCCCCGCTCCATGACCGTCGCCGTGGTGGGTAATTTACCCGTGGAAACTCTGATCCAAACGGTAGAAAATGCCGTTAGCTCCGTTTATCCCGCCTCCTCGATGGCTTCCGCCCTGCCGGAACTCCAACCCTGGACTCCTGAAGCGAGTTTTCAGGAAATTGTCCGTCAAGAAATTATTGATGATACCTTGGAACAAGCCCGATTATTGATGTTGTGGCGTGTACCCGGTTTAGCAGAACTCCCTCAAACCTATCCTTTGGATATTTTAGCCCATATTTTGGGCCAAGGAAGAACCGCACGACTATTCCAAGATCTACGGGAAAATCGCGGGTTAGTTTCGTCGATTTCTGCGAGTAATATGACCCAGCGTTGGCAGGGGGTATTTTATATTTCAGCCCGTTTACCCGCAGAGAATTTAGCTCTAGTTGAAGAAATTCTCACCGATCATATTCGTCAAATCCAAAGCGAATTAATTACCGAAGATGAAATTGCCAAAGTTAGGATGCAGGTGGCAAATCGGTTTATCTTTGGCAATGAAACCCCTAGCGATCGCGCTGGGTTGTATGGATACTATCAATCTCTGGTGGGGGATTTAACTGCGGGTCTCCATTACCCCGATCATATTCAAGGTTTGAGTTCAGAAACCGTTCAACAGGCAGCACAACAGTATTTGTCTCCCAATGCCTATGGAATTGTGATTTTAAAACCTTCCTTAAACAGTCATCAGTCATCAGTTAACAGTTAACAGTTAACTGTTAAACAGTTATCAGTTAAACAGTTATCAGTAAAATTACCTTCCCTGAATTCAAGAAAACCCAGAGTTGGGAAGTTTCTGGGGACTAATAATGGTAAAATCGTGAAACGCTTATATTGTAGGCGTCATCGCCTTCTAAAGTGATAAGGTTTAAGGGCAAAAACCGCTTGATTTTTATTGGGTTTTGTGGGTTAACCCCAATAATGTATCCAAATTTTTCCCAAATCTCGGTAAAATTGTCCTGACAACTTTGATCCCCATGTTTTTTGAGTCATTGGTGAGAATTAGCCTCTATGAAACTACAAGATTTTCTCGGTAAAAATACTCGATATGATATTAAAGGCATTTCTGAAGATGACGAACTTTCCCGTCAAATTCAGACCCGACTAATTGATTTAGGACTGCTTGATCCCCCTGTGGATGGGATTTTTGGCCCCAAATCAACGGCGGCATTACACCAATTTCAGAAGTTGATGGAGTGTGGTGAAGCGGGTTATCTGGGCGCGGTGACGGCGAAAAAGCTCACGGAAACCAAACGAGAACAAATTCCCGTAGCCACCCCAATTCTGAAAACCGTTAAAAGTACAGTTTTTAAAGTTAAACCCATTGCTTCTTCTCAACTCAATGACTCGGAAAAATTTACGATTCCCGCCAATAAAGAATTTAGTGTTTTAGCCTACGATCCCATTCGTGGACATTTACGAGTCGCTTTACGCACCGAATCCTACGGAGGATATTCGGTCTTATATATCTGGGGAGAACACGCTGAAATTTATGAAAATGGGAGTCGGGTTTATCCTAAACCGATTCCTCCGAGTTTCCGGCTCAATGTTCCCTATAAATCTCAATTGGATAACTGGTTTAATCCAACAGGTTTCCTGTAATGTCACTTCCATCGCCATGTGTTTGGAATACCTTAAAGCCCGTCGCAAAACCAATTCCGGCCAGTTGGAAGATGAACTCTATGAATATGCTATCAATAAAGGCTACAGTCGCCATAACCCCAACGATTTAGCTCGAATTGTTCGAGATTATGGTTGTCAGGATTATTTTACCGAAAATAGCACAATAGATGATGTCAAAGATTGGATTGCGGCTGGAAATCCCGCCGTAATTCATGGATATTTTACCTCCTTTGGTCATATCATGCCTGTGGTGGGTTATGACGAATATGGATTTATTGTCCATGATCCCTATGGAGAATGGTTTTCCTCCGGTTATCGCACGGATTTAAGTGGGTCTTATTTGAATTATTCCTATCTATTGATCCGCCGGGTTTGCATCCCTGATGGTACTTTTTGGGTGCATTTTATTTCTAAGTAGTTGTTAGGAATAGAGGTGTGATCTGAGGGCGAGAAAACCTCGCCCCTACTTTTTGATTTAGATTCTCATACTTAAATCTAACCAATTTGAACGGGTAATCGGGGCACTGGTTGAAATATAATCAACCCCGGTTTCTGCAACAAAACGAATGGTTTCTAAGGTAATATTTCCCGATGCTTCTATTTTAATTCGGGAGTTATATTCACGAATTATATTAACAGCTTCCCCCATTAACTCCAAGGACATATTATCTAACATAATAATATCCGCTTGATGTTCTAAGGCTATTTTAACCTGTTCTAAGGTTTCTGTTTCCACTTCAATAGTTAAAGGATAAGGCATAGTTTCTCGAATTTTTGCGATCGCCTCTGCAATTCCCCCCGCCGCCGCAATATGATTATCTTTAATCATAATCGCATCATCTAATCCCATTCGATGATTTTTTGCCCCACCGACTTGAATCGCATATTTTTCTAATAATCTTAATCCGGGTGTGGTTTTACGGGTATCTACTAATTGACAGGGTAAATCAGCGATCGCCTCTACATATTTCCGCGTCTCTGTAGCAATTCCACTCAGTCGCATGGCTAAATTTAACGCCACTCTTTCCCCGGTTAATAACGCCTCTAAACTCCCCTCTAAAAAAGCAATTTTTGTGTCTTTTTCACACCATTCTCCCTCTTTAACTAAGGGGGTAAATTCTATCTGATGATCCAACAGTTGAAACACTCTTTCCGCAATCGATAATCCAGCAATCACACCCTTTTCCTTAACAATCCAATCGGCGGATTTAATCTGATTAACGATTAATAATCCTGCGGTCGTGCGATCGCCTCGTCCAATATCTTCTAATAACCATTGTTGCAATAGGGGATCTAAAATAACCCTAGGAGGTAATATTGCCTTGATCATACATTAAGGATTTTCAAATATTCTATAATACCGAGGGTCAAAGAAACAGGGTTTCTGTATAAACCCTGATTTCCCATCCTAAATCTTGAAAGAAACCCGGTTTCTGGGGATGGTAAAATACTAAAGCCCTCTCCCGATTTATCACTGGAAGAAGGCTTTAGTTTGATATTAACCTGGCACCGAGCTATTTTCCCAGACGGCTACCCGCCAAGTATCTTCGCCGTATCAGCGTTTCACTTCCGAGTTCGAGATGGATCGGAGTGGTTCCACTGAGCCATAGGCACCAGGAAAGCTCTGTAAACTTTTCTGGGTTTTGAGGATTTAGCGTTTTTGTGTTTCGCTTGTTTTCCTCTCACAATTTACTAATCTACTTTATTTCTCTGGGAATGTCAACCCCTTTGGCAAAAGTTTTTTTTGATCCTCCGATCCGGCTTGTTCACGGGGTTTGGCGGAGCAAACAGGCCAAGGAAACCAGGTTTCTGAGGTTAAAATACTAAAGCCCTCTCCCGATTTATCACTGGAAGAAGGCTTTAGTTTGATATTAACCTGGCACCGAGCTATTTTCCCAGACGGCTACCCGCCAAGTATCTTCGCCGTATCAGCGTTTCACTTCCGAGTTCGAGATGGATCGGAGTGGTTCCACTGAGCCATAGGCACCAGGAAAGCTCTGTAAACTTTTCTGGGTTTTGAGGATTTAGCGTTTTTGTGTTTCGCCTGTTTTCCTCTCACAATTTACTAATCTACTTTATTTCTCTAGGAATGTCAACCCCTTTTCCAAAAAAGTTTTTTTCGCCCCTACCTGAGCTACAACAGAAGACAGAAACCTATTCAGGGAACCATGATTCAGTTTAACGTACCCCAGCCTCCCAGCTTTGAACGAGTCGAAGATGAACGTCTGCATCGTCAGCAACGGTTAGCCGCCGCCTTTCGGTTATTTGCCCATTATGGTTTTGATGAAGGAGTTGCGGGTCACATCACCGCCCGTGATCCCGAATTTCCTGACCATTTTTGGGTTAACCCCTTTGGAATGTATTTTGGCCAGATTCGGGTATCGGATTTATTGTTGGTAAACCATCAAGGGGAAGTTGTCAAAGGGAATAAACCCGTAAATGCAGCCGCATTTGCCATTCATTCCCAAATCCATCAAGCGCGTCCTGACGTGGTGGCGGCGGCCCATGCCCACTCATTATATGGCAAAACCTGGGCTTCTTTAGGAAGATTACTTGATCCTGTGACTCAAGATGCTTGTTCTTTTTATCAGGATCATGTTTTATTTGATGATTATACCGGAGTTGTTTTAGACCCGAATGAAGGCGAACGAATAGCTAATACTTTGGGGAATAAAAAAGCAGCTATTTTGCGAAATCATGGATTATTAACCGTTGGTCATTCGGTCGATGAAGCAGCCTGGTGGTTTATTACAATGGAACGCTCTTGTCAGGTACAATTAATGGCGGAAGCTGCCGGAAAAACAGTATTAATTAATCCTGAAATCGCTAATTTAACCCTGAGTCAAGTTGGTAGCCATTATATGGGATGGTTTAGTTTTCAATCGTTATATGACAAAATTGTCGCAGCAGAACCGGGTTTATTAGAATAATATTCTGATTCAGGAGATTTAATCATGCCAATTGATTTACCTTGGGCTTTAGCATTTGTGATTATTGCCGGACTGATTCCTGGATTAAAAACAATTAACTATGATCCGAATTCTCTCCCCGCCAATTTATCACAACGTCCGACATCTGAAACCACCTCTAACAATGCAGACTTAATATTTAGTGATGTTAAGTTAGTGACCATGGGAGAAGGTACGGCGGTGCGTTATTTTATTGAGGGTAAAGTTAAAAATACCAGTTCAACACCGATGCAATCACCAAAAGTTATTTATCGAGAATATCAACAACAAAATGATCAGTTAGTAGAACTAGAAACCCTAGAAGCTAAGGTTAATCCAACGGAACTAAAACCGGGAAAAACTGGAATATTTGGTCGCCGGGTAAACAGTCCATCGGAAGTAATTTTAATTGAGAGTTTGGTTTCTTTGGATCGAGAAAAAATTGAAGTTAATGAATGTTATGCTGATAATTTAGAACGGCGAGAGATCTGTCGCAGACAATTGAATCCGCGAGGGGTTTATTCTTTATTAAAATGATTCTGAGGACTAAAAAATCAGCGAAGATCAACCTATTTCCAACGTGGAGATCGAAAAATCCTATAAAATCTTAGACCTAGAACCCGGGGTAAGCTTAGAGGAAGTCAGACAAGCCTATCGCCATCTAGCATTGATCTGGCATCCCGATCGCTATCCCCAAAATTCTCCCATACAAATCCAAGCCGAAGCCAAATTCAAAGAAATCAGCCACGCCTACGAAACCCTAAAAACCCATTTAAGTCACCCTCCCCTCCCTCCCTCCCCCACCTCCCCTCCCTCCCCTCCCTCCCCTACTCCCCCTGCTCCCCCTGCTCCCTCCGCCCCCCCTGCCCCCCCTACTCCCCCTACTCCCCCTACCCCAACTATCCCCCTAGGTTGGCTAACGGGGGTGTTTATTTGCTATAGCCTGATTGCTTGGATTTTAACGACTTTGGGGATTCCCTTCTGGGTTTGGACATTTGGCCTGATTGCTTGGTTTACTATTACCCTAGTCGCCAGTGAAGATTCGGACTCGTCTCAACCTTGGTTAATCTCGTTGGTGTTTGCTGGGGCGATCGCAGGTTGGGTTCTAGGAAAGGAAGTGGGGGGCATGATTACAGGAACAGTATGGGGGATGGTTGGCATCGGATTAGGGGCGATCGCTGGCTCAGAAACAGCCTCTAAATCGATAATTGGACTGTTAACGGTGATGGGAATTGCCGCCATTGCCGGGTTAATCGCCGGAAACTCGTCGGGGAAACTGGTTAGGTTCGGTTTTTGGTGGGGGTTTTGGGGTGATTATGGGATTGATGTTAGGGATTATTTTAGATGCCATATTTCAATCAAAGGCAAAACTAGGAACGGGGAGTTTATTTGGATTACTATTAGGAGGATGGATCGGTGCTGGTATTGGGGCGGGTCAAAAAGCCATCATGCGGGTAATCGAACGCTTACAGCCAGAGGTTATTATTGCCGCTTGGGGTGCGATCGCCTTGGTTTTTGGGGTTGTAGCGCAAATGGTAGCAGGAGAAAAATTGCTTGCGTCGTACAATGGGTTTTATACCTTTTTGATTTTAGGGATTACTTCCGGTCTGGGTTTGAGTTTTGGGTTGTGGTTAGCCCACTAATCCTTTCAAACTAAAGATTTATATTGAATCGCAGAAAATAGGGAACATTGAAACATCAATTTCCAGTCTCAAGATGATAGAGATCCTGTCAAAATTCAAACCAATTTAACAACAATGGAACTTGATTTATCTCGCTTTTTTAAAGCTTCTAACCCGGCGGTTACACTGAATGTGGAAAACCCAGAAGATCAACAATATTATATTGATTTTTCTCCTGCACGCGGGGGGAAACTAATTGAGCAAATCTCCCGAACAATTACGCGGTTATCTCCCGATCTTCCCACTTGTCAACTGTTTACGGGTCATGTAGGTTCGGGAAAGTCAACGGAATTACTCAGACTTCAATCTCAACTCAAAAAAGAAGGATTCCATGTCGTTTATTTTGAGTCGAGTAAGGACTTAGATATGGCGGATGTGGATATTACAGATATTTTATTAGCGATCGCCCGTCAGGTCAGTGAAAGTATTGAAACCCTGCAAATTAAATTACAACCTAAAGGCTTTAAAAGTTTACTCAGTGGAGTGATCGGAGTTTTAAATACACAAATTGATTTAAAAGGAGATGTTAATGTCCCCGGAATTGGGACGGTAAGTGCCAGTACGGAAGGAGAATTTTCCCTGTCAATGGGAATTGGGAATATTACGGCTAAAACCAAAGATAGTCGAGATTTAAGGTCTTTATTGCGTCAATATTTAGAACCTCGAACTAATAATATTTTAGAAGCAATCAATAAGGAATTATTGGAACCCTCGATCCAACAATTGAAACAAATGGGAAAAAAGGGGCTAGTTGTAATTGTTGATAATTTAGACCGAATTATTGATACCAAAAATAGCACCGGACGCCCGCAACCGGAATATTTATTTATTGACCGGGGCGAACAACTGAATAAACTCAATTGTCATGTTGTCTATACGATTCCATTAGGTTTAATTTTTTCTAATGATTTAGGACAACTGATGAATCGCTTTGGGAGTGACCCGAAAACCTTACCCATGGTGACGGTAAAATTTGAGGATGGAACACGCTGCGAAGAAGGAATTGAACTGTTACGTCAGATGGTAATGGCGAGAGCATTTCCGGGTATTGCTCCGAAAGAATATCCAGACTTAGTAACAAATATTTTTGATAGTCCTGAAACTTTAGATCGACTTTGTACCATCAGTGGCGGTCATGTTCGCAGTTTATTAATTTTGTTATATAGCTGTTTACAAAAAGAAGATCCTCCATTAACTAGACAATCCTTAGAGGAGGTGATTTTGCAACGTCGTCACCAATTAACCTTAGCGATTGAAGCCGACGAAAAAGAAATGTTACGTCAAGTAGCGGTGACTAAAAAATTAAGTGGTCAAATGGAATATCAAACCCTATTAAGGAGTTTATGGGTGTTTGAATACCATCAGACCCAACATTTTTGGTATGATATTAATCCGATTTTGGCAGAGGCTCAGGAATTTTGATCGCGGATTTAGATGGATTACACGGATTACACGGATTTTTTTGATGTTTTTAGATGGATTGTAAGGATTTTAGGAGGGTGGGCATAGCCCACCTTATTTTTAAATCGAAATATATAATGTTTTCATGTCGTGTTACCAGAGATTGCCTCAACAATCATTTTCTCAAGTTTGTGATTGGGCGATCGCTATTTCACCCAACAACAAATATTCTCAGATGATTTGATGTGTTTTAGAGTGTGATCGCAAATAATCTCTCTGAACTCAACAACGAAGCCAACTATTTTTGCTTTTTTAATCTCTGCTGAACACAGATAACTTAAACAGAGCGATCAGTTTCTGCATAGCGAAGGCAGATAAACTTGACTCCGATCGATAACCACTGTTCCATCCGCACCAACAAAGTGCTAGGTAATCAAAAGCTTTGCGGTTAGGCTTCAGACCTGAACCTAACCATCAAGATTGAAAGTTGAAAAAATGGCCAGTGAAGGAATTGAACCTTCATCTATCTCCTAAAATACTTTCTCTATAAGAAAGCCTACAAGAAAGCATTTTAGGAGATGGGATGCACTTCGGTGCATCCCAGAGATCGCATAACCGTTATGCTAACCGACCAAGACTACTAAATTTGTGTCTCCATTATTATACTTATATCTTCATCAGTTTGCAGAAACTCCTGTTTTAGGGATTGTATAATTTTATTTTTTCGTCTCTCCTCCTTTGAGATTCCTTTATATTCTAACTTTAATTTCTCATATACCTTTTCCATGTTTAGACATTTTCTACAAATTTCCTTAATTGACTTCTGCCAAACTTTTGATAAAAGTAGAACATCTTTTGAGTTTATTTCTTCAGGCTTATTAAGTTTTGACTGATATACTTTTCTAAGGAAATCCTGATCAATAGAATTGTAGATTTTCAATATATTATTCAAGTTTTCGTCTTTTTTTGACGGATGAAACTCATTGTTCCTAATCAACCTAAAATAATCAATAACTCTGAACTCTGTCTTTCCAACATAGTCTTCAAAAATTTCATCTTCAACATTTTTTACAAGCTCATGATCTCCTTTTTTAGACGAATAAACTATTGCTATTGTTTTTCTTAAAAAGTCTCCTTCTGCAATATGTTTCGATTCTTTAAGCATCATCTTAATTTTCTGTATTCTCTTGCAAGCTGCTTCTGCTTTGCTATTGATAAGCGCTATATGAGCTAAGTATACAAACTTCCTTATATCATTTATACATAAGTGTTCTGTGTATAAATGATGGTGTCCATACTGCCCTGAAATTTTGCGTAAAAATTTTGCCTTATCTGACTTAGCCTCAGTTTCCTCTAAAAAAAACTCTACTGCTGAATCAACTAAGCAGAAATAGGGATTAATTGCCCCCAATTCGTGCCTAAACTGTCTTTCAATTATTCCAGGTGTTTCTGATTCCTCAACCATTGATTTTTATAGTAATAAATTTTGAAGCAGTTTCTTGTGAGGTGATGAGCATTCTACCTAGCGGCTGAATTCAGCCGCTAAAGATCGCCTAAAACTCAAAACTAAAATATCATATTTGTCCGCTCCAATGATTTGTTATGCCCCGATCGCTTCTCAATTCTTGACTTTGGCGATCGCTTCAACAATAATCTTCTCAAGTTTACTATAGCAAGTCTATTTGAATTGTACAAATCAAACCTAGGTCAAACTCTTACCCCGTAAACATGACTATGATACAAATGATTTAGACCTGCTATATCGAAATATATAATGTTTTCATATTCTCCAGTTTGCGATTTGGCGATCGCTATTCCAGCCCAAAACAAATACTTTAAAATTATTTAAAATTATGTGATATGTTTTGGAGTGCGATCGCTGTTTTGTTGATCTGAAGTGTGATCGGGCTGTAGATTCGGCAGTTAATAAACTTGGGATCACCACTATAATCAAATAGATATTGAATTCCCGTTATTATGATTAAAGGCACAACTAAAATATTAGGAGTAATTGGTTATCCCATTGAACATTCCCTTTCTCCGGTGATGCACAATGCCGCGATCGCCCATTTGGGAGTAGATTATGTTTACCTCCCCTTTGCCATTTCTCCCCAGGATTTAAAGACCGCCCTTGAGGGATTTGCAGCCATTGGAATTCAGGGATTTAATATTACTATTCCCCACAAACAGGCGATTTTACCCTTTTTATCGGAGGTGACTACCCTGGCCCAATCCGTCGGGGCGGTGAATACGGTTTGGCGGACTCAGGATGGTTGGAGTGGCACAAATACCGATGTAGTGGGGTTTCTGACTCCCCTAGAGGTGTATCATCAAGATTGGCAGGATCAGGTGGCTGTTATTTTGGGATATGGTGGGGCGGCGCGGGCGGTGGTGGCTGGATGTGCCCAGTTAGGGATCAGGGAAATTTATGTGGTCGGTCGTGACCCCCAAAAATTGGCCAGCTTTCAACAGAGTTGGAGCACTTCCCCCCTATCGGTTGCGGTCAAAACCTGTCCCTGGGAGCAATTATCCGCCCTACTTCCCCAGGCGGACTTATTGGTAAATACGACCCCCGTAGGAATGTATCCCCACCCCCAGGAGTCTCCGGTTGAGGCGTCGGTGATGGATAAAATTAAACTGGGTGCGATCGCCTATGATTTAATTTATATTCCTGAAACCACCCAATTTTTGACTTTAGCAGCCGCCAGAGGTGCGATGATTTTAAATGGATTACCAATGTTAGTAATTCAGGGAGCCGCCGCCTTGGAATTGTGGTTACAGCAACCTGTTCCCATCGAGATCATGCGTCAGTCTCTCCAAGAATATCTGAATATAAAATAACTCAAAAATTGTATGAAATTTAGAATTTTACCGATTATTTTTTGCCTTTGTTTTTGGGTTTTAATCACTGGTTTTTGGACTCCCCCAGCTTGGGCATTAATTCCGATTCAACTGCAAGATTTAACTTACAAAAATTGCCCTCCTGAATTATCGGAAGGAGCAGTATCCAGTGGTTCTAGTCAAGATGCCAACTGTTTTATTATTACCGGAAAAGCCAATAATACTTCGGGAAAAGTTGTTGTAGATGCGGATATTTTTGGTCGGATTTATGATGCGACTAATAACCCCGTGATGCAAAATCGGGGACGGTTAGGTAATATTGAGACAGTTTCCCCCTGGAATTAGTGATTTTGAATTTAGAATTTCGATTCCTTCTAATCTGGAACCTCCCCTGCAACTCAAACAATTTAAAGCCTCTGGTTTTAAAAATCGAATTGGCAGATAAACTCAATTACCTAGGCGTTTAATTTGGAACTGGGCATCCTTATAACCCCCGGTTAAGCCTTGTTCCAAATAGAGTTTTCCCGCTTCTTCAAGATCGCTAATAGCACCGCTTTTATCACCAATTTGAATCCTCACTAATCCCCGTCCATAATAGGCCGCCGCATAGTTGGGTTTCAGACGAATTGCTTGGGCATAATCGGCGATCGCCTTATCATAATTCTTCATAGTAACATAGACTTGGGCGCGATTTCCGTAGGCTTCAGCATCATTGGGGTTAATATTAATTCCTTGGGTATAATCGGCAATTGCTCCTTGATAATCCTGGGCGGCGGAACGGGCTAATCCTCGATTACTATAGGCTTTATAATCATCTCCTTTAATTTCAATAGCCTTTGAGCAATCTTCAATTGCTTTGGGATAATCTTTTAAATTCAAATTAGCAATACAACGATTATTATAGGCGACTTCATTGGGAGTTCTATTAATCGCTTCTGTACAATCTTTAATCGCTTGATTATAGTCCCATAAATTAATATAAACGCTACAACGATTAGCATAGGCTTCCGAATTATTCGGATCAATTTGCAAGACGATATTATAATCCGCTAAAGCCCCTTGATAATCCCCTAAATGAAATCTCGCCCGACCTCGATCATAATATCCGATGGGGTTCTTAGGTTCTAAGCGAATCGCCTCAGTATAATCAGCCATTCCTGATTGTAAATCCCCGGATTTAACTAAGGCAGTCCCCCTAGCGCGATAGACTTTGGCTTGTTTGGGTTGTAGTCGTAGCACCGTATTATAATCTCCAATAGCGGCGGTATAATCCTCTAAGTCATAATGAATTAAACCTCTTTTATAGAAAGCCTCTCCGTCCTGTGGTTCTTGTTTTAGGACTTGGTTAAAATCAGCCAAAGCCCCCGATAAATCCGACGTATCATAACGGGTTAAACCCCGATTAAAATAAGCATTAACATAGTTAGGATTCAGTTCAATGGCTTTTGTATAATCCGCCAAAGCTTGTTCATATTCCTTCAAATCATAGTAAGCATTAGCCCGTTTATGATAGGCTTCGGGATTATTGGGATTGAACTTGATGGCTTGATTAAAAGCTCGAATTGCGCCTTTTGGATCACCTTGATTAACTTTTTCCACGCCCTTTTTTAAGGCATTTTCCGCTTTAATCGGATCGGGACGACTTAAAACTTGTACTAACCCAAAAATCACGATTAAACCTACTAATCCCGTTGTGACAATTGCCAATATTTTTGGCCAGGGAAGTGAGGGTTTTTCTTCTTGATAAATAGGGAAGTTTTTTAACTTATGAATATCAAATCCCGAACGTCCGGTTGCCTTTCTTAAGTCATCTAAGACATCAATTGCCGTCAGATAGCGTTTACTATAATAAGGATGTACCATCTTATCAATAACCTGGCCTAATCCTTGGCTGGCTTTGCTATAATGGCGCCAATTCAGTTCTCCCACACTGGATAAACTCGGGTCTTGTAATTTCGGTAAATCTGAAGCTTCTAACCCGGTAATTGCTTGAATTGCAATCATCCCCACCGCATAAATATCGCTATTATATTGGGGATGACCTTGGAACTGTTCAATCGGCATATAAAAAGGAGTTCCCGTGGCAATGGTTTCGTAATCCCTGTCCATTACCATCGGCGAGTCTACTACTAACTTCTTTGACGGAACCAAAATCAATTAATACTAATTTTTTATCGGATTTACGACGAATTAAATTAGAGGGGTTAACATCTCGATGAATGACTTGATTTTCATGTACAAATACTAAAATTTCTAAAATATCTTCGATTAATAAAATTACCTGTTGTTCCGACCAAGGCATTCCCGGAACTAATTCTTTCATCAACGGATCACCAGCAACAAATTCTTCAATTAAATAAAATTGATCATGATCCTCAAAATAAGCTAATAACTGCGGAATTTGATCATGTTTTCCCAACCGTTCTAAAATTTCTGCTTCTTGGCGAAATAATCGCAATGCCGTCTTTAAAGTATTAGAATTATTATTAGGCGGTCGCAATTGTTTTACTACACATTGGGGATGACCCGGGCGTCGGGTATCCGCAGCCAGATAGGTTTGTCCAAAAGCTCCCGAACTTAAGACTTGAACAATTCGGTATCTACGATCTAATAATTGACCAATCATTTCCATAAACAGTAATTAGTAAACAGTAATCAGAAAAGTTAAGAATTATCAAGCCCATTCTTAACCCCTAACTCTTAACTCTTACACTGATAACTGATAACTGATGACTGATAACTGATTATGTCACAACCTACGATAGAATCGATTCTGCAAGAAAACCGGTTGTTTCAACCCCATCCTGAGTTTTCCCAGAATGCTCATATTAAAAGTTTAGAGGAGTATAAACAACTCTATGAAAAAGCTAAAGCCAACCCGGAAGCGTTCTGGGCAGAACTAGCGGAAACAGAAATCCATTGGTTTCAAAAATGGGATCGAGTTTTAGACTGGCAACCCCCCTTTGCCAAATGGTTTGTGAATGGCAAAATTAATATTTCCTATAATTGTTTAGATCGGCATTTAACCACTTGGCGGAAAAATAAAGCTGCCTTAATTTGGGAAGGAGAACCGGGCGATACTCGCACCCTAACTTACCTACAACTACATCGAGAAGTCTGTCAAATGGCAAACGTTCTCAAACAGTTGGGAGCGCAAAAAGGAGATCGGATTGGCATCTATATGCCCATGATACCCGAAGCCGCCATTGCCATGTTAGCCTGTGCCCGCATTGGTGCGCCCCATACCGTTGTTTTTGGGGGGTTTAGTGGAGAAGCACTCAAAGATCGCTTAGTCGATGCCGAGGCCAAATTAGTGATTACCGCCGATGGGGGCTGGCGTAAAGATGCCATTGTCCCCTTAAAAGAACAGGTCGATAAAGCCATTGAAGCCGGGGCGACCAGCGTTGATAACGTTTTAGTGGTACAAAGAACTAACCAAAAAATCAATATGCAACCCGGACGGGATCATTGGTGGCATGATCTCAGACAGGGGGTTTCCGCCGACTGTCCCGCCGAACCCATGGATAGTGAGGATATGTTATTTATCCTCTACACCAGTGGGACAACGGGCAAACCCAAGGGAGTTGTTCACACCACGGGCGGGTATAACCTCTATACCCACATTACCAATAAATGGGCTTTTGACCTACAGGATACCGATGTCTATTGGTGTACAGCCGATGTCGGTTGGATTACCGGACACAGTTATATTGTCTACGGGCCCCTATCCAATGGGGCGACCACCCTGATGTATGAAGGAGCACCGAGGGCGTCTAACCCGGGTTGTTTCTGGGATGTGGTGGAAAAATACGGGGTGACGATTTTCTATACCGCCCCCACCGCAATTCGGTCATTTATGAAAATGGGAGAACATCATCCCAAGTCCCGTGATTTATCCTCCCTACGGCTCTTAGGAACCGTGGGAGAACCGATTAACCCGGAAGCTTGGATGTGGTATCAACGGGTAATTGGTAACGGTAACTGCCCGATTGTAGACACCTGGTGGCAAACGGAAACGGGCGGATTTATGATTACCCCCTTACCCGGGGCGACCCCAACCAAACCTGGGTCAGCAACTTTACCCTTCCCGGGGATTTTAGCGGATGTGGTGGATGCGGACGGACAACCCGTGACCGATGACAGTGGGGGCTATTTGGTGGTGCGCTATCCCTGGCCGGGAATGATGCGGACGGTATATGGTGATCCTGAACGTTTCCGGCGCACCTATTGGGAATATTTGAAACCCAAGGATGGTATTCCCCTCTATTTTGCCGGGGATGGAGCCCATCAAGACCGGGATGGCTATTTCTGGGTTATGGGTCGGGTGGATGATGTGATCAATGTGTCAGGACACCGTTTAGGGACGATGGAAATTGAGTCGGCTTTGGTGTCCCATCCGGCGGTGGCTGAGGCGGCGGTGGTCGGGAAACCCGATGAGATTAAGGGTGAGGAGATTGTGGCGTTTGTGACCTTGGAGGAAGGGAAAGAAGCGTCCGATGAGTTGGCCAAGGAACTGAAAAAGCACGTTGTTAGTGAAATTGGGGCTTTAGCCCGTCCTGGGGAAATTCGGTTTACGGATGATTTACCTAAAACCCGGTCTGGGAAGATTATGCGGCGTCTATTGCGCTCGTTGGCGTCGGGTCAGGAAATTACCGGAGACACTTCTACGTTACAGGATCGGAGTGTATTAGAAAAATTGCGCGGTGGGGCGTAATTATTGATCAGTTGTAGCGGCGGGTTCATCAAGATTTAGGTTTAATAGAGATCTAAAAAAACCCGCCCGCAACAGTTATCAGTGTTAATTCTGTGTTCTTCCCTGGTAAACCGGGGATTTTTTATAATATTTAAAATTGCTCAAATTTTATAAATACGCCTCTTAGTAACTTTTAAATTTGAGTAAATTGGTGATAATTTTTATAAAGAATATTACTGATTACTTAATGATGACTAGCGATCGCCCTGACAAACCCCAAAAAACTCGACAAATTCCCCTGAGACTATTACTAATTATACCCTTTGTCGTGCAAATCGTGGGCGCGGTAGGATTAGTTGGTTTTCTCTCCTATCGCAGTGGACAAGAGGCGGTGGAAGATATGGCAATATCTTTGATGTCAGAAATCGGCGATCGCATTGAACAAAGCTTAAACAGCTATCTCAAGGCACCTGAAACAACTTACTCAAACTAATGCCTCCCTCATCCGTCAAGGAATTTTAGATTACCAAAATTTACCCGCCCTGCAAACACACTTTGCCCAGCAATTACAAATTTTTCCTAGTGTGAGTATGGTGAAAATTGCTAACGAAAAAAAAGACTATATATCAGTTTCACGAGACCTATCATCTGATCAGCTTATTGTGAGGATTGTGAATGCTTCAGAAAGCAATAATCACTATCGTTACCAAGCAGATCTCACAGGTAAAATTCATGAGTTACTGGAAATTAGGACTGACTATAATCCTCATAATGACCCCCCCGGTAAGCCTTGGTATGGTGCGGCAAGGGAAGCCAAGATAGGAACTTGGGGCATTTTTGTCAATTTATCACAGGGAAAAAATCACCCGCTTCTGTCTGCAACTTATCATTTGCCATTTCAAGATGCACAGGGACAATTTCAAGGGGTACTTGGTTCTAATCTATATCTACCTCAGTTTGGAGACTTTCTTCAAAATCTAAAAATTGGGAATACAGGGCAAGCATTTCTGATAGATCAACAAGGACAAATGATTGCCAATTCTGTCAATGAAGTACCATTTATAACTACTGCTAAAAGTAAATTATCTCAAAATGTTGATGCTAGTTCCCGTCGCTTAAAAGCAACAGCTAGTAAAAATAAAATCATTCGATCAACCTCCCAATATTTAACAGATAACTTTCAACTAGAAAGTATTCAAAACATTCAAAAACTTAATTTGTCAGTAGATGGTCAGAGATATTTTGTACAGGTTTTCCCTGTGAGCAAACAAACCTTAAACTGGCTAACAGTTATTGTCATTCCTGAATCCGACTTCATGGAACATATTCAGAAAAATGCCCGTTGGACAATTATATTATGTGGTCTAACTCTTGTTGTTGCCATAATAATTGGTATTCTCACTGCTCAATGGATTACTAAACCAATTTTACGATTAAATCAAGCAAGTCAGGCTTTAGCATTAGGTGAATGGCAAAATTATGACCAAGAAAATGATCTAATAGAAACCAAACGTATTACAGAAATATCAACTCTTGCCAATTCTTTTAATGCTATGGCTCATCAGTTAAAAAATGCTTTTGAAAATTTAGAAAATCGAGTGAAAGAACGTACAGCAGAGTTAGTTATTGCCAAGGAAAAAGCGGAAGTAGCTAATCAAGCCAAAAGTGCCTTTATTGCCAATATGAGCCATGAATTGCGAAGTCCATTAAATGCAATTATTGGTTTTTCTCAGTTAATGTTACGCACTAAAAATCTACCTTCTGAACAATACAAAAATGCGGGAATTATTCAGTGTAACGGGGAATATTTATTGACTTTAATTAATAATGTTCTCGATTTTTCTAAAATCGAAGCCCAAAAAACCACTCTGAATCAAAAGGATTTTGATCTCTATCAATTATTAGATGATTTAGAAGATGTGTTACATTTAAGGGCGTTTAATGCGGGATTAGAATTGATTTTTGATCGGGGTGATAATTTACCCCGTTATATTTACACTGATGGGATAAAATTACGTCAAGTTTTATTGAATTTATTGGGTAATGCCATTAAATTTACTGAGAAAGGTGAAGTAATTTTAAGTGTTAGATACGATTCCTCATTGATAACAGATGTAGGGGTAAACAGCCTAACCCTACAATTCACTATCAAAGATACAGGAAAGGGGATTTCTCAGGAGGAATTAAGCAAGTTATTTGAGGCATTTTCTCAAACAGAATCAGGGCGAGAAGCTCAAGAAGGAACAGGATTAGGATTAGCGATTAGTCGTCAATTTGTGCAGTTAATGGGGGGAGATATTACGGTAGAGAGTGAAACCAGGAAAAGGAACAACTTTTAAATTTTCAATTAACGTAAAATTGGGAAAAGAAATTGATGATAATAGTAATATTTTACGGCAAAGAGTATTAGAACTAGCACCGGAACAGCCGATTTATAAAATATTAGTGGTAGATGATAAATCGATTAATTGCCAATTATTAATAAAATTACTTTCCCCTTTAGGATTTGAGGTGAAAGAAGCAAGTAATGGAAAAGAAGCGATCGCCATTTGGGAAGAATGGCAACCTCATTTAATTTTTATGGATATGAGAATGCCTGTGATGGATGGTTATGAAGCGACTAAATCTATTAAATCCACAACTAAAGGTAATGCCACCGCCATTATAGCTTTAACAGCGAGTGTTTTAGAAGAAGAAAAAGCAATTACTTTATCAGCAGGATGTGATGATTTTATGCGTAAACCCTTTAAAGAATCTACCATTTTTGAGGTATTAACTAAACATTTAGGAGTCAAATATATTTATGAAGAATTAACAGATAAAAATGTCATTGATCATCTTTCCTCAACCATGCTATCATCTATGGATTTAGGGGATTTAGCCCTAATGTCACAGGAATGGCGATCACAATTACATCAAGCATCCTTAGAGGCTGATAGTAATCTGGTGACAAAACTAATTCAAGAAATACCTAATCAAAAATCCCATTTAGTAAAAGTTCTTGAAAAATTAGCCCGTCAATTTCAATTTGATGAAATAGCCGAATTATTAACCCATAAAAACCTAAAATAGAGATTACTTCCTGCTTCCTAAAACCATTAAATCTTGATACTTAAAAGTTATAATTAGGATTTTTGAGGTAGTTTTTCAATGGTTTTAATGATTATTTATGGACTGTAAATTTCTGTATTCATTAATTTTTACTTCTCTTAACGAGAAGTTATTCCCTTAGTGAAAATCATAAATACTAAGGTAATTGGGATGGCAATATAAGAATAAGAACGCACATTCATAATTAATATTGTTTTTATCAGATTGCCTGAGCGGTCTGGCATTAGCTTTTTCAAGCAAAACCCTTCTACAACCACACTGATCGCAAAGCCAATTCCAATAAATATAGCTACTGCTAAAAGTTGTAATATCTTAATATAAAAAGGTGTGGGAATAGAGAAATCAGCAGGCAGCAAAAATATACTATATAGCAACCCACCAAACCAAATTAAACCCCAGCCAAACAAACTTAAAATCTTTAATAGAAAAGGGTGAATTCTAAAATGCTCGGACTGTTTTAGCGGAAATAGTGAAGATGAAAAAATCACTAATAGCAAATAACTCAGCCCAAGCATTTGTCCACCAATCGCTTCATAAGGGAGTGCACCAAGTCCCCAGATAAAATAAATTCCCAGTATCAACGAACAAAGATTTGCTAGGAATGACAACCAAATTGCTTTCCCAAAACTGATTTGCTCTCTTTGCGCTAGAATCAAACTTTCCAGAATAATAATGCCAATAATTCCTAAGCCATAGGTAGCAAATCCAACCGTCAGTGGAATTTGTAGTAACCAGATTGCCATAGGTGGCCAACTATTGGCACTGGCGGGATTTGTAGCCAGTAACCAAATGACTGCTCCTAATAATGGGATGGTGAGAACTTTGAAAGTTTTTGCTGTTGTATTCATTGCCCTAGCCTTATTCTTATTGCTGAGATACTGAGATACAATGACAAAACTAATTCAATAAATACCTAATCAAAAATACCCTTTAGTGAAAGTTCTTGAAAAATTAGCCCGTCAATTTCAATTTAATCAAATGGCTGAATTATTGTCTTAATGTGTAAAAATAAATTATGAATAACGATCGCCCTAACAAACCCCAAAAAACTCGACAAATTCCCCTGAGACTATTACTAATTATACCCTTTGTCGCGCAAATTGTGGGCGCGGTAGGATTAGTTGGTTTTCTCTCCTATCGCAGTGGACAAGAGGCGGTGGAAGATATGGCAAAATCTTTAATGGCAGAAATCGGCGATCGCATTGATCAAAATCTAAAAAATTATTTGAAAAAGCCCGTGGAAGTTACCCACAATAATGCTGAAGCTGCTAAACTAGGCATCTTAAATTATCATAATTTACCAGCAGTAAAACGTTATTTCTGGCAGCAATCACAAATCTTTGATGACATCAGTATATGGTTAATTGCAACCGAACAGAAAACGATTTTAATTGTGGATACCCAGGATAAAAAATCTCGTTTTATCCGAATTAGAGATCAGTCAACTCGTTACAAATGGGATAACTATCTCGCGGATGCTCAAGGAAACTACATTAAATTAATTCGACGTTCAACAACTTATGATCCCCATAATGATCCGCCTGAAAATCCTTGGTATGGAGCTACAAAAAATGCCGGACGGGGGATTTGGCGGCTGGTTGTTGCTCGAGTAGAGAATGATAGTCCTAAGTTATTAGCTGCTTATTTATTACCCTTCTTTGATCAAAAAAATAACTTTCAAGGCGTTATCAATTGCTCTATTCCTTTATCTCAATTAGGAGATTTTCTCAAAAAATTAAAAGTTGGCAAAACAGGTCAAGCTTTTATCTTAGAAAAAAATGGATTTTTGATCGGTACTTCCGCAGGTGAAACTCCCTTTGTTCCAAGTTTAGTCAGATCTCTTAACTCCGATAAAGAGAAAGATGATCCTAACCAATACAGATTGAATGCTGTGAATAGTAGTGAACTTATGACTCGACAAACCACTAAAAAATTAGTGGAACATTTCGGTGGACTTGCTCAGATTAAAGAAACAAAAGAATATAACTTTACAGAAAATAGTAAACGCTACTTTGTTAGAGTTGTTCCATTTAAGGGGCAAAAAGATTTAGATTGGTTGACAGTTATTGTTATTCCTGAAACTGACTTCCTCGCAGAAATTCAGGCAAATGCCCGTTGGACAATTTTATTTTGTGGTCTAACGCTTATTATTGCCACAATAATTGGTATTCTCACTGCTCGATGGATTACTAAACCGATTTTACGATTAAGTCAAGCCAGTGAGGCTTTAGCATTAGGAGAATGGCAAAACTTTGACCAAGAAAATGATCTAATAGAAGCGAAAAGTATTACAGAAATATCAACTCTAGCTAGATCTTTTAAGAGTATGGCGAATCAGTTACAAACAGCTTTTGAAACCTTAGAAAATCGAGTAGAAGAAAGAACAGCAGAATTAGTGATTGCTAAGGAAAAAGCGGAAGTAGCCAATCAAGCCAAGAGTACATTTATTGCGAATATGAGCCATGAATTACGCAGTCCACTTAATGCTATTTTAGGTTTTTCGCAGTTAATGTTACGCACAAAACATTTACCTTCTGAACACTATGAAAATGCGGGAATTATTAATCGCAGTGGGGAATATTTATTAACTTTAATTAATAATGTTCTCGATTTTGCCAAAATTGAAGCGGGAAAAACAACTTTAAATCAAAAGGATTTTGACCTGTATCAATTATTAGATGATTTAGAAGATATGTTACATTTAAGGGCGTTTAATGCGGGATTAGAATTAATATTTGATCGAGGTGAAAATTTACCGCGTTATCTTTATGCTGATGGGGTAAAATTACGTCAAGTTTTATTGAATTTATTAGGGAATGCCATTAAATTTACATCAAAAGGTGAAGTCATTTTAAGGCTTAATAGTCAGGAAAATAAAGACCATCAAAATTATATTTTAAATTTCACAATTAGCGATACAGGAAAGGGAATTTCTCAAGAAGAATTAAGCCAATTATTCGAGGCTTTTAGTCAAACCGAATCAGGCAGAGAAAGTCAGGAGGGAACAGGATTAGGCTTAGTCATTAGTCGTCAATTTGTGCAGTTAATGGGGGGAGATATTACGGTAGAGAGTGAATTAGGTAAAGGCACAACTTTTCAATTTTCAATTAACGTAAAATTAGGTGAAGAATCAACTAAAATTGAACAAATTAATCCCCAAAGGGTATTAGCACTAGCACCCGAAACAACTGACTTACAAAATCCTGACAGTAGATGATAAAGCCATTAATTGCCAATTATTAATAAAATTACTTTCCCCTTTAGGTTTTGAAATCAAAGCAGCCAGTAATGGACAAGAAGCTATAGCGATTTGGGAAGAATGGCAACCCCATTTAATCTTTATGGATATGAGAATGCCTGTGATGGATGGTTATGAAGCGACTAAATCTATTAAATCCACAACTAAAGGTAATGCCACCGCCATTATAGCTTTAACAGCGAGTGTTTTAGAAGAAGAAAAAGCGATTACTTTATCAGCAGGATGTGATGATTTTATGCGTAAACCCTTTAAAGAATCTACCATTTTTGAGGTATTAACTAAACATTTAGGAGTCAAATATATTTATGAAGAATTAATAGATAAAAATGTCATTGATCATCTTTCCTCAACCATGCTATCATCTATGGATTTAGGGGATTTAGCCCTAATGTCACAGGAATGGCGAGCGCAATTATATCAAGCATCCTTAGAGGCTGATAGTAATCTGGTGACAAAACTAATTCAAGAAATACCTAATCAAAAATCCCATTTAGTAAAAGTTATTAAAAAATTAGCCCGTCAATTTCAATTTGATGAAATAGCCGAATTATTAACCCATAAAAACCTAAAATAGAGATTACTTCCTGCTTTCTAAAACCATTTATAAAACCATTAAATCTTGATACTAAAAAGTTCTAATCAGGATTTTTGAGGTAGTTTCTCAAACGAACAAAGATTTGCTAGGAATGACAACCAAATTGCTTTCCCAAAACTGATTTGCTCTCTTTGCGCTAGAATCAAACTTTCCAGAATAATAATGCCAATAATTCCTAAGCCATAGGTAGCAAATCCAACCGTCAGTGGAATTTGTAGTAACCAGATTGCCATAGGTAGCTAACTATTGGCACTGGCGGGATTTGTAGCCAGTAACCAAATGACTGCTCCTAATAATGGGATGGTGAGAACTTTGAAAGTTTTTGCTGTTGTATTCATTGCCCTAGCCTTATTCTTATTGGTGAGATACTGAGATACAATGACAAAACTAATTCAAGAAATACCTAATCAAAAATACCCTTTAGTGAAAGTTCTTGAAAAATTAGCCCGTCAATTTCAATTTAATCAAATGGCTGAATTATTGTCTTAATGTGTAAAAATAAATTATGAATAACGATCGCCCTAACAAACCCCAAAAAACTCGACAAATTCCCCTGAGACTATTACTAATTATACCCTTTGTCGTGCAAATTGTGGGCGCGGTAGGATTAGTTGGTTTTCTCTCCTATCGCAGTGGACAAGAAGCGGTGGAAGATATTGCAACATCTTTGATGTCAGAAATCGGCGATCGCATTGAACAAAGCTTAAACAGCTATCTCAGAGCACCTGAAACAACTTACTCAAACTAATGCCTCCCTCATCCGTCAAGGAATTTTAGATTACCAAAATTTACCAGCCCTACGAACACACTTTGCCCAGCAATTGCAAATTTTTCCTAGTGTCAGTAATGCGTTTCTTTCTAATGAAAGAAAAGATTTTATATCAGTTTCACGATCTGCATCTGATCAGCTTACCGTTAGAATTTTAGATGCTTCAAAAAGTAAAAATTTCTATCGTTACCTAGCAGATATCACAGGTCAAACCCATGATTTACTGGATATTAGGACTGACTATAATCCTCATAATGACCCCCCTGGGGGGAAGCCTTGGTATAGTGTTGCAAAGGAAGCGAAGACGGGAAATTGGAATATTGTGGTCAGCTTAGCACGGGGAAAAGATCACCCACTTCTGCTTTCAGCTTATTATTTGCCATTTAAAGATGTACAGGGAAAATTTCAAGGGGTACTTGTTTCTGGTCTATATTTAACTCAGTTTGGAGACTTTCTTAAAGGTCTAAAATTTGGCAACACAGGGCAAGCATTTTTAATAGATAAACAAGGACAAATGATTGCTAATTCTATTAATGAAGTACCATTTATAACTACCGCTAAAAGTAAATTATCTCAAAATGTTAATGCTAGTTCCCGCCGATTAAAAGCAACAGATAGTAAAAATAAAATCACTCGCTTAACCTCCCAATATTTAACAGATAACTTTCAACTAGAAAGTATTCAAAACATTCAAAAACTTAATTTATCATTGGATGGTCAGAAATATTTTGTGCAGGTTCTTCCAGTCAGCAAACAAAATTTAAACTGGTTAACAGTTATTGTCATTCCTGAATCTGACTTCATGGAACATATTCAGGAAAATGCCCATTTGACGATTGCATTGTGTGGTCTAACTCTTGTTGTTGCCATAATAATTGGTATTCTCACTGCTCAATGGATTACTAAACCAATTTTACGATTAAATCAAGCAAGTCAGGCTTTAGCATTAGGTGAATGGCAAAATTATGACCAAGAAAATGATCTAATAGGAACCAAACGTATTACAGAAATATCAACTCTTGCCAATTCTTTTAATGCTATGGCTCATCAGTTAAAAAATGCTTTTGAAAATTTAGAAAATCGAGTGAAAGAACGTACAGCAGAGTTAGTTATTGCCAAGGAAAAAGCGGAAGTAGCTAATCAAGCCAAAAGTGCCTTTATTGCGAATATGAGCCATGAATTGCGAAGTCCATTAAATGCAATTATTGGTTTTTCTCAGTTAATGTTACGCACTAAAAATCTACCTTCTGAACAATACGAAAATGCGGGAATTATTCAACGAAGTGGTGATTATTTATTAACTTTAATTAATAATGTCTTAGATTTTGCAAAAATTGAAGCCCAAAAAACTACTTTAAATCAAAAGGATATTGATCTAGATCAATTATTAGATGATTTAGAAGATATGTTACATTTAAGGGCGTTTAATGCGGGATTAGAATTAATATTTGATCGGGGTGAAAATTTACCCCGTTATATTTATGCTGATGGGGTGAAATTACGTCAAATTTTACTAAATTTATTGGGTAATGCCATTAAATTTACTGAGAAAGGTGAAGTAATTTTAAGTATTAGATACGATTCATCATTGACAACAGATGTAGGGTTGAACGGCCTACCCCTACAATTCACTATCAAAGATACAGGAAAGGGGATTTCTCAGGAGGAATTAAGCAAGTTATTTGAGGCATTTTCTCAAACAGAATCAGGGCGAGAAGCTCAAGAAGGAACAGGATTAGGATTAGCGATTAGTCGTCAATTTGTGCAGTTAATGGGGGGAGATATTACGGTAGAGAGTGAACTGGGAAAAGGAACAACTTTTGAATTTTCAATTAACGTAAAATCGGGAAAAGAAATTGATAATAATAGTAATATTTCACGACAAAAAATATTAGAATTAGCACCGGAACAGCCGACTTATCAAATATTAGTGGTAGATGATAAAGCGATTAATTGCCAATTATTAATAAAATTACTTTCCCCTTTAGGATTTGAGGTGAAAGAAGCAAGTAATGGACAAGAAGCGATCGCCATTTGGGAAGAATGGCAACCCCATTTAATCTTTATGGATATGAGAATGCCCGTTATGGATGGTTATGAAGCGACTAAATATATTAAATCTACCACAAAAGGCAATGCTACGGCGATTATTGCTTTAACAGCGAGTGTTTTAGAAGAAGAAAAAGCGATTACTTTATCAGCAGGATGTGATGATTTTATGCGTAAACCCTTTAAAGAATCTACAATTTTTGCAGTATTAACTAAATATTTAGGAGTCAAATATATTTATGAAACTATGACAAATGGCAATAGTCAAACAGGAGGAATAATTAATGAATTACCCCAACTAACGACAGAACAATTCCAAATCATGTCCCAAGAATGGCGGCTGAGATTATATCAAGCAGTTTCTGGAAGCAGATGAGCAGCAAATTATGAGATTAATCCCAGAAATTCCCGAAACCGAAGCCTCTTTTGCTAAAGGTTTGACTAAACTGGTGCGTCAATTTCAATTTGAGCAAATTATTGATTTAATGGAACCTCTGATTGGGGATTATAATTAATTAGAGTGTATTTTCATCGGGATGTATTAGAAAAATTGCGCGGTGGTGGGTAGTTAGTTATCAGTTATGAGTGTTAATACTGCTATATTTCCAGGTTTAACCTGGGATTTTTTGTAGAATAATGGGCTACTGCTTTAATGTGTTTAAGGTGTTTATTAACGGTGCACATTTTAGAACCTAAAACCTTAGTACAATCAAGTCAAGAGTATCAGAATCAATAATTTTATTGTTCATCTCCTAAATTCGGGCTAACCATTTTTCTAAAGATAAATCAATTAAGTTGTTCAGAGATTTATAAGGAGATTTCTCTAATTCTCTTTCTATACCTGTCTTTTCTTTGATTATTTTAATATCAAGTTCAATGAGTTTCATTTCTTCATAAGTAACAGGTTTAAAGGTCATAATTTTTTTGTGAATTATATTAGTTTGGTTAACATAATTATTGGTATCTTTTTGAGAACATTGTAGATGAATGCTATATCTATAATTTCCATGATAGTAGTAACAATAACTAAAAAATCTATTTTCTTGAGGCTGATATCCATTTTCTACTTTTTCAAATAAGTTTTTTATTAATCTTTTTCTTTGATTAATCTCAGTCCCCATACCACTCGCAACATAACCCTCAATTAATGCTTTTTCATTCCAATCTGTCCAAATTCTACCTCGACTGATTCTATCGCTTTCTCCACATTTTAAAGGAATCCACAAAAACAAGATTATATCTCCTTGAGGAACACGGCAAAATTCAGCACAATATTTACTGGTTTTACCATTTCCATTTCCATATAAAATACTTCCTGCGCTGGAAAATTCCTGCATTCTTTTGTCAAAACTTAGTAACTTTTGTCGAATTTCTAAGATTTTATTTTTTTGCTGTTCATCACTATTTTTAATCAGCTTAAAAAAGCTTTGAGATGGACTAGGGATGTCAGAAAAATTGGGTTCTTGATACGGAACTTTAACCGATGATAGAGTTTGAGTATCAATATCTTTTAAATTCAAATAAAAGTGATCAGCGTTTTGAATAACTGCAAACTGTAAAAACTGAAACTCTAGTTTATGATACTTTCGATCCGTTAAATTATCTCGATGAAATGAAGGCGCGATCGCTATTAACTGAACAGGTTTATAATAATCAACGATTTGAGCATAAGGTTTTTCTTCTAATACAGCATCATAATAACGAGTTAACTGTTGAACAATTCCCCGATCTTCAACATTTTTTAATTCTAATATGACTAATCGTTGATCAGCATCAACCGCCAACAAATCACAGCGTTGACCCTGTACAATATATTGACGATGTAAAACAGTTAAACTGAAAACAGGTTGTAAATGAATAAATAGAAAATCCTCTAAGGTTTCCTCTGTTTCAAATTCCCATCGAGTTCCCGTTTTTCGTAAGTTGAAATAATTTAACATTGTTCTGGATGTAATTTTAAATAAATATGGTATTATGGCGACGACGATTAATGCCAGTACCAAGATAAATTGTATCATTTATAACTGAAAGGAAAATCAAATATTGTGGGAACTCGGATTAAGAACTTACAAGTCACAAGGGTCGTGGATGGGGACACAATTAAAGTGTTACTCAATGATAAACGAGAATTTTTAAGACTTGATTGTGTGGACACCGAAGAAATACTAAACCATGATTCTAAACCCCGCACCAATGCGGGAATTGCGGCGGCGGAAATGGCGGCACAATATTTTACCAATGAACATGGTTTTTTAACCAAAGTTGATATTGAATTTGATGGCAATGAAACCCGTAGAACTCTGTTTAGAAAAATATCGAGATCATCACGGGCGATTAATTTGTTGTGTTCATAAACATGGAGAAAATTATAATGTAAAATTAATTAAGGAAGGTTGGAGTCCCTATTTTATTAAATATGGAGCATCCCAATTATATCATCAAGAAATGATGCTGGCTGAAGCGGAAGCCCAAGCCCATAATCGCATTATTTGGAATCGTCAAACCAACGAAAGTAGCGCCTTTAGAAACTATACAATTCTCATGCCTTGGTGGTCATTACGGGCCTCGATTGTGGATGATTTTCGTCGCTATGGACAACCGAATGGCGTGTTATCTGTTCGTTTAGATTATCCTAAAATATTATTAGCCGCGATGAAGCAACAACCCATTACTATTTTCTGTGATTTACAGGAGGGAATTACTAAATGGATTGGGAATAGTGCAATTATTCATACGGGAACAAAAGACCGGAGTTTGAAATTATGGATTCCTGAAGCTAGTGATAATAAATATGCTCCTATCGTGCATTTAATTAATAAACGATATACGGGGTTAGGACGGGGCTATGTTTATATTAGTGGACAGGTGACCATGTACCGAGATAAACCCGAAATCACCTTAACCAGTTTGCAACAATTATCGGATTTTTGCCCGATTTTTTTAGGAGCAAGTTCGATATATTCCCCAGCTTTAACGTATAATAATACTCAGAAATAATTAGGATATTATCATGGCAAATTCTCCCAAAATTCTCGCCTTTGCTGGCAGTGCAAAGGAAACTTCCTTTAATAAAAAGTTAGTCCAAATTGCCGCCGCCGGAGCCAAAACAGCCGGGGCGGAAGTCACCTATATTGATTTACGCGATTTCCCGATGCCCTTATTTGATGAAGATTTAGAAGCCCAACAGGGAATTCCGGTGGCCGTTCGTGAATTTAAAGATTTAATGGTAGCCCATCAAGGCTTATTAATTGCTTGTCCTGAGTATAATAGTTCGATTACACCGTTATTAAAAAATGCCATTGATTGGGCATCCCGTCCCGAACCCAATTTATCGGGATTAGCCTGTTTTAATAATAAAATTGCAGCAATTATGAGCGCCTCCCCCGGAGGATTTGGAGGAATGCGCGGGTTAGTTCATGTTCGCGCTATTTTAGAAAGTATTGGGGTGTTAGTTATTCCTCAACAACGGTCTATTTCCCAAGCCTTTGAAGCCTTTAATTCAGATGGAATCTTAAAAGATCCCAAACAACAGCAGGATGTAGAAAGTTTAGGAGCAAAAGTTACCAATTTATTAATCAAACTTTCCTCTTAAATATTACCCATTACCCCTTCGTAATTCGTAATTCGTAATTCGTAATTCGTAATTACCCATTCCCCATTCCCCATTACCCATTACCCATTACCCATTACCCATTACCCATTACCCATTACCCATTACCCATTACCCCTTCCCTAATCTATGGCTACTTTTCCAGAAGGATTTCCACCACCCACTCCCGTCGGAGTAATTGAAGTTAAACAATATCCCGCCTATCGAGGAGTAACCTATGTTCATCAAGGGGATTTAACTCAAGCCACTCGCCAGGCATTTAATCCCCTATTTCAACATATTAGTAGTAATAATATTGCCATGACAACTCCGGTGGAAGCTCGGTATTTACAAGCATCTGATTGTCAGAATCAAGCCGAGGTTTCTTTCCTTTATTCCCATCCTGAAATCACCCCTCAACAAATACAATCCGATGTCAATATAACGGATACTCCGACCATGAAAGTCCTGAGTATTGGCATTCAAGGAGCTTATACTTGGGAGAGTTATCAAGTTCATTTACAACGGTTAAAAAACTGGTTAAAACAACATCCCGAATATGAAATTGTGGGTTCTCCCAGACGGTTGTTTTATAATTCTCCCATGACCCCTGAGAACCTCAAATATAGTGAAGTACAAATTCCGATAAATTAATCAAAATTCGATTAATTTATCCTAATCTAAAACCTTATTTTTGGTCAGAAATAGAGAGCCGATAAGGATTTTGACCCTGTTGACGATCGCCGATATAAATGTTATAATTGCCGGGAGTTCCGTAACCCGAATATTGTAAAACACCGCTATTGGCAGAACCTTCGGGTAACATACAATAACGTCCGGTGGGGCCATCAACTAATAAGGTCGGTGAGCCGGATGTAGTTACCATAATTCGCCAATAGGGTAAATCATCGGTAATTTCAATAACATGGTTTGGGGTTTGAGCAATAAACCCGCAGTCCTGACTATTCACAGGCCCTCCAGAGCTTCCTGAGAGGGAAAGAGAACCCCCCGGGCTGATTTGTTGACGGTCGGCCCAAGCGTTGGGTGCAAAGGCTAAAACCAAGCTGAAAACCCATCCCATCAAGGTTAAATGGCGTAATTTCATTTTAAGTTTCTCCTACAGTTAGTGCACTCCATTCAAACTATACTGACGGAAAATTAGACTTACAGGTTCGTTTTTTCAATCTTTGAGGGATAATCAATACTGTGCCATTAAAGTAGGGATTGTTGTGACCCATCACTACCAAGCTAGAATTTATATTACTCTCCGTCCTTCTGTTCTTGATCCTCAAGGCGTGGCGGTGAAATCTGGTATTCAACATTTGGGATATGACAATGTTGAACAGGTGCGGATTGGTAAATATATTGAAATGACCCTTTCAGCAACGGATGAAACCGAAGCAAAAAGTCAACTTGATCAGATTTGCGATCAAGTATTAGCAAATCCGGTGATTGAAACCTATCGATTTGATCTAACGGAAGTTGCGGCCGTTACTCATTAATTTGATGAACAGTTGGGTTGATCAAAAATGAACTAAAAACCTTTTTTGATAGGACTTACGCAGAAACCGGGTTTCTGAACGAGAAATCACCGATTTCATCCGCAAAATCATGGCTAGAAACCCGGTTTCTTTGGTCTTGTGCGTAAGTCCTGTTTGATCAACTTGTTTCTATTGATAATCTACTAGATTAATACATTATGAAATTTGGAGTTATTGTGTTTCCGGGTTCTAATTGCGATCGAGATGTGGCTTGGGTAACTCAAGGATTATTGGGGCAACCAACCCGGATGATTTGGCATGAAGATACGGATTTATCGGATATTGATGTGGTGATCATTCCAGGGGGTTTTAGTTACGGGGATTACCTGCGCTGTGGGGCGATCGCGCGGTTTTCTCCAATCATGCGTTCCACCATTGAACACGCCAACCAAGGGAAATTTGTTCTGGGAATTTGTAACGGATTTCAGGTATTAACTGAAGCGGGATTATTACCTGGGGCGTTAGTTAGAAATCGGGATTTACACTTTATTTGTGAGTCTGCTCCTTTAACAGTAATTAATAGTAATATTCCCTGGACTTCTGAATATCAAGTCGGGGAAGTGATTAATTTACCCATTGCCCACGGGGAAGGCTGTTATTATGCTGATGAAAAAACCCTAGAAGAATTAGAAGCAAATCACCAAGTTTTATTCCGTTATGGAACCGATAAAACCCCGAAACCCGAAGAAAATCCTAATGGATCTTTAAATAATATTGCGGGAATTTGTAACCGTCAAGGCAACGTTTTAGGCATGATGCCCCATCCCGAAAGAGCCTCCGATCCCATGTTAGGAAATACCGACGGGATTAAACTGTTTAAAACCTTATTATCTTAGCCTATAGTCCCATTCTCCACCCGTTAAAAAACCGGGTATCTAAACTTCAGAACCCGGTATTTATAATGCCCTAAATCCTAATTTTCCAGGGTTTTTGCACTTTGACCAAAGAGGATTTTTTTAACTTCATCGGTCATTTTTGTCCCGGAAGCATAGGTTTTTCCTTTTTCGTAAGCCCGTACCACCGCCGGACGGGATTGAATCCGATTAAACCAAGCTTTTAAATGGGGAAAATCCTCTAAATTTTGCTGTTGTTGTTCAAAGGGAACAATCCAAGGATAACAAGCCATATCGGCAATTGAGTATTGTCCTGCAATATAATCTTGTCCGGCTAATTGACGATTTAAAACCCCATATAAACGATTGGTTTCTTTGACATAACGGTCAATGGCATAGGGAATTTTTTCCGGTGCATACTGAACAAAATGATGGTTTTGTCCTGCCATCGGCCCTAATCCTCCAACCTGCCAGAATAACCACTGTGAACTACCTACACCGCCCTAATCGGGTCGGTATAGGATCAGCGAATTCACAGACCGATGCCCCTTACTTTTACAAGCAGGTGGACTTACACAGCCTCCATCGGCAAAGACGGGGTTCCCTCCGCCTTCAGTATAAATGTTTAGGGTTGGCGTATTTAGTTGCACTCTCTCCATTGTGAATAATTGCAAAATCTTTCAACCCCAAATCAATCCCAATAATGTTGTCTCCCGACTGTTTAACGTCAGTTTCCTTCTACCTCACATAAGAGGGAAGCAAAGTATTTATCAGTCGAAGTCTTGGAGATTGTTACTGTTTTAATTTTTCCCGTAATCTCTCGGTGAAATATTGCTTTAATTTCACCAATCTTAGGGACTTTTAGATATTCACCGTTAACAGTAACACTTTGAGGATACTGAATTGATTGCTTGTGATGTTTAGATTTGAAATTAGGAAATTTAGCTCGTCCCTCAAAAAAGTTTTTGTAAGCTCTATCTAAGTTTATAGCTACACATTGGAGAACCGATGAGTAGCAATCTTCTTTAAGCCAAGGATATTCTTTTTTGAGTTGAGGGAGTATTCCTTTATAAGATGCTAATTTTAGGCTTTTGCCAGTTTCTTGATAGTGCTGAATACAGGCATTTAAGGCAAAATTCCAATACCATCTTGCACAACCATAAGACTTGGCTAACGCCAATTCCTGTTCGGCTGTTGGATAGAGTCTAACCTTGGTAACCTTCAGCACTTTGAATCACCTCCTCGGTCGGGTGTTCTGATTTTGCTATACACTGACTATAGCACAAGTTTTAAAATGTGGGGAATCATGAAAAATGATTTTGTCAGCAAAGGTAGATCTGTTAGCGATCTAAAGGTTCACTTGGTTTTGACGACCAAATACAGACGGAGGGTTTTTACTCTTGAAATGCTGAATCGGCTGCATGAAATCCTTGAAGAATTACTCCAAAAGTGGGATTGTAAATTAATTGAGTTTAATGGTGAAGATGATCATGTTCATCTTCTTTTTCAATACCATCCAGATATCGCTCTGAGTAATTTAGTTAACAACCTCAAATCCGTGACATCTCGAAAACTCAGGCAAGAATTCTCTGATTATTTAAGTTCTTTTTACTGGAAAGATGTTTTTTGGAATGGTTCTTATTTTGTTGCAAGTTGCGGTGGAATAACTATTTCAACCCTGAGACGATATATCGAGAATCAAAATCAACCTGATTGTTTCCGATAATCCCTGACCGCAATTCATCCCACGCTGCCCTATCGGGTCAGTCGTGGGGCTTCGGCGCGAAGAAGCTAAAACGGTTTTGCGATCGCGCCAATTTTCAGGGAAAAACTGTCCGGTTTTTTCGGCTAAATAAATTAAAATAGCCCCGGATTCAAAAATAGATAAAGGTTCACCCCCATCAACGGGATCGAAGTCAATAATGGCAGGCATTCGATTATTAGGCGCAATTTTCAGAAATTCCGGTTTGAATTGAGCCCCCGTCCCAATATTAATCGGAATAATTTGATAGTCTAATCCAGTTTCTTCTAAAAATATTGAGATTTTGTGACCGTTGGGTGTCGGCCAGTAGTGAAGTTCAATCATAATTTTGAAACTCAAAAATTGCCGATAGCTAAAACTTGAAGGAGGCGTAAACGCCTCACTACAAAGTTTATAGGTCTTCTTGGAAGTCTTTTAAAATTCTTAGCAGGTCTTGAATTCCTGCATTGGGAATTAAATTCACTAAGGAGGTCGTCTGTTTTCCACCCCCTAAGTTGACATAAACTTTTTGCAAGACCTGTTGAACTTCACTTTCGGTAAAGTCTCCCTGCTCTAAAATGGGATAAAGTTGTTCTGCCAATTGTGTATGCAAATGGGCATCGGCTAAATAAAGATGCCATTTGGCAATATCGATATAGATATTTTCCCCAATTTCAGCGGCTAATTTTTCCAGGGTTTTTGTATCTAAAACAGACATGATTAAACTCCTAAATAATTAAGGGTTAACGATTAATGGTTAACTCCAATGTTATTGATCGGGGGTGACCGGAGAATAGTTGGCGATCGCGAAAATATAAATGCCATGAATGGCGATCGCAGATAACCACACCAGGGTAAATGGGGTTAACCAAGACCAGTCCGTGGATTGCAGATTATGGAAAAACCATAAACCCGAATTAATCGTGGCAAAAATAGCAACATGGGTGGCAAAATTCACCCGATCGTCCAAACGGCGATAGTCTGGATCTTTCCGGTCAGGTTGACGGGGCCAACGAGGAGGCATAGACAATTAATTCCCAAGCATTTCCATTCCATTTTAGGCTTAACTGGGATTGACTTCTATCTGTTGTTGGTAGTCCCCGGATTTTCCCCCGGTTTTACTCAACAGCCGAATTTCCTCAATCACAATGGATTTTTCTAGGGCTTTGGCCATGTCATATAAGGTCAAAGCCGCCACGGAAACGGCCGTTAATGCCTCCATTTCTACCCCGGTTTCCGCTTTGGTCAAAACTTCCGCCCGAATCTGATACCCGGGTAATTCGGGATCGGGAATAATTTGGACATCAATTTTGCCCAGGGGTAAGGGATGACAGAGGGGAATTAACTGGGCCGTTTGTTTGGCCGCCATGATTCCCGCCAGTTTCGCTGTCCCTAAAACATCCCCTTTCGGCGCGTTTCCGGCTTCGATGGCGGCAAAGGTACTCCTTAACATCCTGACCTGTCCCCCGGCGATCGCCCGGCGACGAGTTACCTCTTTGTCTGACACATCTACCATCCTCGCTTCCCCGGTTTCATCTAGGTGGGAAAGGCGATCGGCGGAATCCGAAAAAAAATTGTTTGCCATTTGGGAAAAATGTGTTATGCTAATAAAGCAGTCAAAAAAAGCCGATTTTTGAGATTGTTGTGCTGAACTGACGGGGGCTTGTAGCTCAGTGGACTAGAGCACGTGGCTACGGACCACGGTGTCGGGGGTTCGAATCCCTCCTAGCCCGTTAGATAACTTAATATCAGGTTTAGGGGAAAATTTATCAAGAAGCCGCGTCGTGAGCTTGTCGAACGGTTGATAAGTTTTCCCCTTTTTCAAAAACTTGTCATTTCTGCTTAAATCAAGTAGGGGCGAATGGCCATTCGCCCCTACTTCTAATGTTAGGGGGTTATTTGTTTATTCTTCTTCCCCAGATTCCCCAGACTCCCCAGGTTCTCCAGATTCTTCAGAATTGGATAGACTTTCCGCGTCTTCTTCCCCAGAAGCGGGAACAATAGCAACCGCAGCAATGGAATCTTCCTCGTATAATCGCTGAAACCCGAACCCCGGTAGCACTTCGAGATTGCAGGGGAATGGCATTCACGACTTGACGAATAATAATTCCTCGACTGCTAATTAACATTAATTCATGGGTTTCATCCACGACTTTTAAAGCCACGACTTCATCTTTTTTCGCATGGGGTTTAAACTTGGTGGCAATAATTCCTTTCCCAGCCCGATTTTGTAGGCGGAATTGGGACACTGGAACCCGTTTTCCATAACCACTGGCGGTTATGACCAAAACCGATAATCCTAGGGAGTTGACCTCCGCTACCACTTCAGTTAGTTCGTTTTCTTCGGTGGTTTCCGTGGTGGTTAGTTCGTTTTCTTCCTCGATAGTTTCTACCGTCGTTAGCACTAATTCTTCATCAGTTTCAGGTTCTTCTCCCTCCGCTTCCACAAAATTAGAAATAATCGCACTAGGCAAAATATCCATGCTGATTAGGGTATCATCCCCTTTCAATTTCATGGATTTAACGCCACGGGTTGCCCGTCCCAAGGGTCGCAATTGTTTATTATTGGCTTTAAAATGAATGGCCATACCGTGACGGGAACCAATGATAATACCATCGTCAACTTTTGCCCGTCTGACCCAGCGTAATTCGTCTCCTTCTTCTAAGGAAATGGCAATCAAACCATTAGTTCTAATATTACTAAAGGCGGAGAGTTGAGTCTTCTTAATAAATCCTCCTTTAGTTAACATCACTAAGTATTCATCATCGCTAAATTCGCTAACGTGAACAATAGAAGTGATCCGTTCTTCCTTGGGAATGGGTAACATTTGAACGATGGGAACCCCCCGCGCAGTGCGGGATGAGGCGGGGATTTGATAGGCTCTGATACTATAAACCACCCCCCGATTACTAAAGAATAAAATCGTGTCATGGTCGCAACAGGTGATAAAGTGTTCAACTCCATCATCCTCTTTCATTTTTGTGCCTTGTTTACCTTTTGTGGCTCGACTTTGGGCGGCAAAAGTATTAACGGGCATTCGTTTCATGTAGCCCTGTTCTGTTAACAGAATTAAGGCTTTTTCATTGGCAATTAAATCAGTATCTTCTAACTCGCCTTCCGTGTGTTCAATCACAGTCCGACGAGGGGTATTAAACTTTTGTTTGAGTTCTAGGGCTTCATCTTCAACGATTTCTAAAATTCGTTCTCGTCGGGCTAAAATATCCTGTAAATCGGCAATTTTGGTTTGCAGTTCTTGGTGTTCTTGGTCAATTTTTTGAGCTTCTAAGGCCGTTAACCGTCGCAATTGCATTTGTAAAATTGCATCGGCTTGCTGCTCAGAAAACTCATAGTTAGTAATTAATTCTTGTTTGGCTATGGGAATATCTGCCGCGTGACGAATTAAGGCAATAATTGCATCTAAATTTTCTAAGGCAATTAATAAACCCAGTAAAAGGTGATCCCGTTCTTGGGCTTTTCTGAGTTCATATTCCGTGCGTTTGCGGATAGTTTGTTCCCGGAAATGCAGGAATACTTCTAAAAAGCGTTTGAGGGTGAGAATTTCAGGACGGCCATTAACTAGGGCTAACATATTAGCCCCAAAATTGGTTTGTAGGGGCGTTTGTTTGTAGAGGTTATTGAGGATAACTCGGGGGTAAGCATCCCGTTTGAGTTCAATTACGATCCGCATTCCATCCCGATCGCTTTCATCGCGGATATCGGAAATCCCCTCTAATTTCTTATCATTTACCATTTCAGCAATGCGTTCAATCATCGCTGCTTTATTGGTTTGATAAGGTAGTTGGGTGACAATAATTGCTTCTCGATCGGGTCTACCTTTATGTTCGATGGTTTCAATGCTGGCAATACCGCGCATGGTAATGGAACCCCGACCATCGGTGTAGGCTTCTTTAATTCCTGATGTGCCTAAAATTTGCGCTCCGGTGGGAAAATCAGGCCCGGGAATATGGCGCATTAATTCAGCTATGGTAATCTCGGGATTATGAATTAATGCTAGTAAACCATCGACTAATTCCCCTAAGTTATGGGGGGGAATATTGGTCGCCATCCCCACAGCAATTCCCGAAGATCCATTTAATAGTAATTGCGGAATTCGTGCGGGTAAAACTAAAGGTTTCCTGTTGAGATCCATCGAAGTTATCGCCGAAAGCTACGGTTTCTGAATCGATATCTCGCAGTAGAGAATCACTGGTTAAAGCTTGTAGACGACATTCGGTATACCGCATAGCCGCGGGGGGATCGTTATCCACCGAGCCAAAGTTGCCATGACCGTTAATTAAAGGCGATCGCATGGAAAAGTCCTGTGCCATCCGCACCAAGGCATCATAAACGGCCACATCTCCATGGGGGTGATATTTACCGAGTACCTCCCCCACCACACGGGCGCATTTACGGAAGGGCCGATCGGGTGTTAAGCCCAATTCGTTCATCGCGTACAAGATCCGACGGTGAACGGGTTTCAAACCATCCCGTGCATCTGGCAGCGCTCGCCCTACAATCACGCTCATGGCGTATTCTAGGTAGGACTGCTGCATTTCATTTCTCAGATCCGTCGGGACAATTCTCGACTCAGAGGTACTCATACCTTCAAAAACTCCATTACAATTTAAAATTAGTCACATTTAACCGAAAATATTAATAGAAAAAAAATCACTTTCGGTAGGGGTTATAAAATCAGTGACTAATGCCTAAAATTCTACCATAATTTGCCTTCTTTTTGGGGGTAAAATCTTGGATTTAAAATTGAAAAAAACCCTTGACAAATGCTAACAGTTATTTATTCTGACGAATTCCTCAATCATAAGACGGGATTGTTCCACCCCGAACGGCCAGAACGGTTAACGGCGATTGTAAACGCCCTCAAATCCGTGCCTTGGACGGAACAGTTACGCTGGGAACAGCCGACTCCAGTAGCCGATCGCCTAAAATCTTTAATTAAGCTCTTGGAAACAGTACATACTCCCGCCCATATTCAGCAGGTGAAAGCGATCTCAGATCGGGGAGGGGGGTATTTAGATGGGGACACTCCCCTGTCGGCGGAAAGTTATGATGTGGCACTCTTGGCGGTGAGTGCTTGGTTGGATGGGGTGGATCGGGTCTTAGATAGTAGACGTCCGGCTTTTGTTTTAGCTCGTCCCCCGGGACATCATGCGGAATCGGATCGGGGTATGGGATTTTGTTTATTGTCTAATGCTGCGATCGCGGCCTATTACGCCCTCAAAAAGCCGGGAATTCAGAAGGTGGCGATTTTAGATTGGGACGTTCATCACGGTAATGGAACTCAAGAGTTAGTGGAAGATAATCCTCGGATTGCTTACTGTTTCTTTACATCAATCCCCTTGTTATCCGGGGACGGGATATGCGGATGAACATGGCTCTCACAACAATGTTCTAAATATTCCCATGTCTCCGGGTAGCACGATTGAGTTATACAAACCCGCCTTTGAAGGTTATATTATGCCCTTTTTACGGCGGTTTGAGCCGGATCTGCTGATCGTGAGTGCGGGATACGATGCTAACCGAGATGATCCCTTAGCCAGTATTTCTCTACAGCCCGAAGACTATGGACTGTTTACCGAATATTGTCTACAACTGACTTCTAAAATTGTCTTTGGACTTGAGGGGGGCTATGATTTGCCGAGTTTATCTCAATCGGTGGTGGCTACCTTAGAAAAATGTTTGTAGGTTGATGGTTTATCTGCCATTCCTGAATAGGTTGTGATATTATATCATGGGTTTGGGGACTAAACCCGGTTTATGACTAGGTTTGGATACCAAACCCCTAGGTTTAAATGCAGCGACGACTTAACGGGCCAGGGGCAGGCAGTGCACATTGATTCAAATCACAACAGTTATCCAGATCAATCACAAATTTACATAGCTTGGAATCACTTAATATTCTGTACAAAAAGTTCATAATTAATCTATACAAGCTCACGAACTTTCGTCCTTGAGCAAACCATTCTAAGTAGAGGTGATCCATGATGACATACTGTCCCGTACCCCTTGAGGAGCTTTTTGGTCAAATTATGTTTTCTAGCGTGGTGACTCGTAGCGATCGCCAAAACCTAAGATCCGCCCTTTTAGCAGATAGTTTGACTGAAGACGAAAAGGCAATTATTAACCGACTACTTTACAATGTCCGCAGAGGTTGGGTGAAGTTAGTTGATATGTAGTTGATGGTTTTAAAATCACAACATGATCAACAACTTTTTTAAAAAAAAATTTATTTTGGTTTGTGCTTTCTATTCCTAAGTTTGGTGAAGTTGATCAATCTTCGATACAATATCAATCGTTAACTGCAAATTCAGGATTGATCCTAACCCTTGTTATCCCCATCTCTACTGGTTGCCCATGGTAGCCGCGATCCTCGTCCCCAAGAAGCCTTAAGTCAATTGGCTAAACGCCTAGGGGAGCTTCCCGGCCGTTTCTTTAGTGGGAACTGCCACTTTAGAATTAGCTCCCCTTCCTCTACATCAACAGATCCAAGATTTTGCCAAGTTAAGTCAATCTTGGGGATATTCTCAAGTCAAAATTTTACCTTTATTTCTCTCATCGGGCGTTCATGTTAACACGGATTTACCCGCAGAAATTGCGATCGCCCAAGCACAAATTGGCTCAGAAATTCAACTAAATTTATTACCTTATTTTGGTTCTCAAGTCAACCGTTTAGCCCCTTGGATCGCTACAAAAATGGCAACGGTTGAAATGGAAAATTGGATTTTAATAGCCCATGGAAGTCGCCATCCAGGGGGAAATCAACCTATGGAACAATTAGCGGCTCAAATCGGGGCAATTCCTGCCTATTGGTCGGTTTCTCCCAATTTAGAAACCCAAATTCAAGTATTAATTTCACAGGGAGTTAATCGGATTGGGATTATTCCCTATTTTATGTTTTCCGGCGGTATAACCGATGCGATATCCCAATCAATTCAACAGTTTTCTCAACAATTCCCCACCGTGGAATTTAATTTGATTTCACCTTTAGAAATAGATGAAAATTTAGTTAATTTAATTAGGGATTTATTGCTATAAATAGAAACAAAAACAACTCAAATTTCACTTCACGAATTTAAGAGGATTATACAGATTAACACAGATTAAAATCCGTGAAATCCGTGAAATCTTCTTAAATCCGTGATCCCTATCTTGGTTGTAACTTAGGAATTTCGATCACACATTCCGTCCCTAACCCAGCTTCTGAAATGCAGGATAATTGACCTTTATGGGTTTCGACGATAATTTTATAACTGGTAGACATTCCTAAACCCGTTCCTAACCCGACATCTTTAGTTGTAAAAAACGGATCAAAAATTTTAGCTAAAACCTCGGCGGACATTCCAATTCCATTATCAGCAATTCTAATTTGTACGCGCTGGGAATCTGTTAAGGAGGTTGTAATCCAAATTACACCCGGATCAGCAATAATTTCCTTTAATAATCGCTGTTTATTGCGTTGTTTCCACAGCATCAATGGCATTAGCCAATAAATTCATAAAAACTTGATTGAGTTCCCCAGCATAGCATTCAACAGGGGGTAAGTTTCCATATTGTTTAATTACTTGAATAGCTGGATGATGGGGTTGTTCTTTTAGGCGACTTTCTAACAACATTAAAGTGCTGTCTAAGTTTTCATGTAAATCGATATTTTTCAGTTCTGATTCATCTAAACGAGAAAAAATTCTCAGGGATTTAATAATATCTCTAATTCGCTCCGCCCCAGTTTTCATTGAATTTAATAATTGAGGGAGATCTTCTGCAATAAAATCTAGTTCGACTGCTTCTAATTTTTCTTCTATTTCTAATTCAGGATGGGGATAGTGTTTTTGATATAGTTTAATCACGGAAAATAAATCATCCAGATATTCTTTAGCATAGGTGAGATTTCCAAAAATAAAGCTCACGGGATTATTAATTTCGTGGGCAATTCCGGCAACCATTTGTCCTAAACTTGACATTTTTTCTGAATGAACTAATTGCATTTGAGCTTGTTGCAATTTAGAAACTGTTTGTTCTAATTCCCAGGTTTTTGCCGTTGATATTATAGCAGATTCCTGGGATTTTGTATAGAGTTTTGCTTGATTAATTGCAATTTCTAATTGATTGATAACAGAGCGTAAAAGTTCGACTTCTTGAGGTTTCCAAGGACGAGTTTTTTGACAATTGGCTAATACTAAAGCTCCAATATCACCGGATTGAATTTTCAACGGGAAAATTAACACTGATTCCAATTCTAAAACCATTAAAAAATTCCGCACCGATGAAATTTCATAGGTAATTACCTGATCAATTTGGATCATTTTTCCCCGTAAAACCATCTCACTAATCGGGCGTAGGGCATCCCCTGGATACATTTCAGAAATACTGACTAAATTCGAGGCTTTAGATTCCTTGAGGATTTCCCATTCTGGAGGATCTAATTCGCTGTGATATCCCACAAAATAACAGCGATCAATTCCTAATAATTGACGAATTTCTTGTACCGTTGTTTCTAAAATTGTATTCCAATCTAGGGAATTTCTAATCAAATTACCGATGCTATTTTGCATCTTTTCTCGTTCGGCTAATTCCCGCAGTTGTTGTTCTGAATTTTGCCAAGCTGCTTCGGTTTGTTTGCGATCGCTAATATCTAAAAGTAAACCATCCCAAACAATTGATCCATCGGGTTGTTTCCCTAAACTGCCTCCGGCTTGTATCCACTTTATTCTACCCGAGGGAGTAATTAAACGGTATTCATGTTGCCAAGGTTTTCCCGTATCTACGGCCTGAGCCATGGAATCTACAAAGCCATTCAGATCATCAGGATGAATTAATTTCCACAAGAAATCAGCATTTTTTAAAATAACTTCAGGTCTAATTTCTGTTAATTCTAAACATTTCGGGCTTAAATAGGTAAAACAGCCCTGTTCTTGATGATTATATTGATGATATTGATAGGTGACTCCAGGGACATTTTCTGCCAATTGTTGGAAGCGAATTTGTGACTTTTGTAACGCTATTTCTGCATTTTTTCTGGCGGTGATATCCAAAGAAGTCCCGATAATTCGATAGATTTTTCCTCCGGGATCTAAAATGGGATTGAGGGTGGTTAAAGAAAAGGTTTGTTTTTCCTGAAACCAAATTTCTTCCTCATATTGAATTGAGGTTTTAGCTTGAATACAATCTCGATAATGTTGTAGAACTTTTTCCCCTTCTAGCAAACCGAAAATTTCCGTAAAGGTTTTTCCATAAACCTCGGCGGATTTCTGTCCGGTCATTTGTTCAGCTTTGGGATTCCAACCTAAACATCGAAAGTTGTTTTCATGAAAAACTGCCACAACAAAAATAACCTGTTCTACGCCGTTATAAATATTTCTTAAAAATTCTTCTTGTTCTTCTAAAACCGCTTCGATTTTTTCCGGTTCTATTGAGTCATCTGAGGGATTAAACAAACTTAAAACTTGTTCAATTTTATCGGTCGCTATTCCTTCATTTTTGATGGTTTCAGGATAGCAAGGACAACAATTCTGAGCTATTGGGGGTGGACTTTCTAAAATTAATCCATCGAAAATTAGATCGCCATTGGGTTGAGGACAAGCTTGGGCGATCGCAGATAAATACTTGATTTTTCCTTCGGGAGTTTGATATTGCCATTGTCGTTGCCAAGGAATTAATTTTTGGGCGCAGGTTACAAGGGATTGAGTAAAAACCTGTTGATCCCAATCATTCATCCATCCCCACATTAAAGCGGAATTATGCTGAATTTCATCGGGTTCTCGCTCGTAAATTCTTCGGCAACTAGGACTAATATATAAATACTCTTGAGAACCATCAGGGTGTAGCAGCAATTGATAAATTACCCCGGGCAAATTATCGGCGATCTGATGCAGATCTACTTGATACTGCTCACCCTGTGGAATTATGCTAGTCATGTTAAAGGTGCATCCGAAAACCTAAAGAAATTATATCGTTTCTTAGGGTTTTTTGAATCTCCAATTTCACAGAATCGGGTCTATATTTTACCCAAATCCACTAGACTTCAGATATTAGACTTGACTGTCTGATTCAAAATTTTTTCAATCGTATGCAGTAGTTTTTCTTCAGAGAAAGGCTTGGTCAAATACTCCGTTGCCCCGGATAACCGACCCTCCACCTGATCCTGAGCCCCATCCCGGGAGGTGAGCATCACAATCGGCAGGTGATTAAAATTGGGTAATCCTCGTAAAATTCGACACAGTTTCTAAACCATCCATTCCGGGCATGGAGACATCTAAAAGCATTAAGTCAATAGACTGCTGATGGAGTACCATTAATGCCTCAGTGGTATTGTTGGCAAAAACTAGCTGATAGTGTTTTTCTAAAATCCGTTTCACCAGTTTTTGCACAGGGATGCTATCATCAACAGCGAGAACTGTACTCTGAGATTTTACAGATGTATACATCTTAAATACTCCACTTTATTCTCTAAATTTATGGACATTAGGCAGATTTTAGAATGAACTTTTTTGGTGGCATTGACCGTCATATTAATTGATTATATCCCACCTAAAACTAATTTTTTTCCTGTGTTATGATCACTTTATTGAATCATATAAATCTTCACAATACAAAATAAAAATCAATGATTAATTTTCCATCTAAAACTAACCTATTTATCCTTTTGGGATATAATAACAGTGTCTCCTGTTTCAACTTATAAGGAGGGTGTGAGAAATCTATGTCAACTCTGGATTACCAAGCAAAAAGAGCCTATCAAAGAGGAGTCAAATGGCTAGTGGTGATGACTCTATTAACTGGAGTCAGTTTAGCAAGTGTGGTTTTGTATTATAAACTGCAAAAAAAGGACTCCGAAGCGGTTGCTGCGGGGTTACAGAAAGTGGAATTGGGAACAGTTGAAAACAAAATTAGTGAGGGGGGAACCGTTGTATTGGGGGGAGAACGAACCATTAAATCCCCAAACGAGAGTGCAGTAGATCGGATTTTTGTGAAGGTAGGTGATCCGATTACTCAGGGTCAAAATTTAATTCGGTTAAGGTCTGCTGACGGGGAAAATTCCTTACTGCAAAAACAATTAGAGATTCAGAATAAAGAACTTGAAATAGAACGAAATCGCCAAAAAGTAGAAGAAGCAAAAACCAAATTAAGAAATTCCGAAATCACTTATAGAAATGAGTCAGAAAAGTATGAACAGCAAGTTAAATCCAAACAAAATGATAAAAGGATAAAAATCAAAAAAGCTCAAGCAGAAATAGAACGCCAAAAAGAAAAATTGATTGAGATTCAAGAAGAAATAAATACTTTAGAAGTAGAATTAACTAAATCTAATTTGCTTTTAGAACGGGGGTTTATAGCCGAGAAAGAATTAGATGAAAAAAAATCAAAAATTCGCGAGCAAGAAGCCAATTTAAGAAATGAAAAATTAGCCTTAAAAAATCATATCTTTCAATTAGAAACCGATCAAAATGAATTTTTAGATGTCACACTCCCCACCAATGATACCTTATTAGCTGCTAAAATCGAACTCCAACAGGTGCAGTCCGAGCTTCAACAAAGTTTAAGTGGACTTCAGCTACTCAAAGTACAATATAAAGAAGAAGAATCAGAGTTACAAAATAATCTTGTAACTTCACCTTTGGATGGGGTTGTACTAGATATTAATCTTAAACCCGGGGATGGAATTAACCGAGGAGATGATTTAATTACGATTGGAGACCCAAATCAAGAACTGGTTCAACTTCAGTTATCAACCCTGAATGCGGCTCAAGTTAAACCGAATCAAGTCGCCCGAATTACGATTATGGGCCCCAATCCCCAACCCTTTCTAGGACGAGTTCAACAGGTGAATCGACAAGCTGTGTCCGACACTGATGATAGTCAATCTAGCAGTTCATCCGGTCAAGCAAAGGTTTCCTGCTACGGTCAGATTAGATCAACCAACCCGAGTATTAATTCCAGGGGGTCGGGTGAGTGTTGACATTATTTTAGAACAACAGAAAAACGTGATTGCGGTCAATACAGAAATGATTCAATCCGAAGGAAAATCGTCTTTTGTCTGGAAATTAGACGAGAATAATCAAGCCCAAAAACAACCCGTCACCCTGGGATTAGAAGATTTAACTAAAGTTGAAATCAAATCCGGTTTAAAAGTAGGTGATACCTTAGTAATTCCTCCAACCGATACCCCCCTACAACCGGGAATGGTGATTATTGAGGAAGAAAAAGATAAAAATTTGGACTCAGAAAGCTGATGGGACTGTAAAATGCTATGATCAAAAGATTGGATTCATCCTTAATATTTTCAACCAATGATTAACCCGTTAAAAACCCTATCGAATCGATTAAAAAATCTGCATCCATTCTCCCAAAAATTTCTCGCCCAATGGATTACTTTGTTCTGCTTTTGTTGTCTAATTCTGATTAGTTGTACTCCCGACCAAAAAATCACATCTTCCCCAAATAATGGACGAATTGCCATAGGAACAACCTTAAAACTCCGCACCCTTGATCCAGCCGATGCCTATGAATTAATTTCAGGAAATATCCTGTATAATTTAGGCGATCGCCTCTACGATTATGAACTAGGAACCAATCAACTGATCCCCAAATTAGCCACCGCCTTACCCACCCTGAGTGCCGATGGATTAACCTATACTATTCCATTAAGACAGGGGGTTTTGTTTCATGATCAAACCCCTTTTAATGCCGCGGCTATGGAGTTTTCTATTAAAAGATTTATTCAAAATGCCGGGTCTCCTTCCTCCTTATTAGCAGATACAATAGATACAGTTCAAGCAACAGGAGAATATGAATTAACCATTAAACTTAAAAAACCCTTTGCCGCCTTTCCTTCCCTATTAGCTTTTTCAGGAATTACGGCGGTTTCTCCCCAATTTTATGAAATTGGAGAAGGAAAATTTAAACCCAATGAATTTGTTGGAACGGGCCCTTATCAATTAAAATCCCTAGGAATTGATGTGATTCGCCTCGATGCTTTTGACCAATATTGGGGGGAAAAACCCGCCAATAGAGGCATCGATATTCAACGATTTTCAAGTTCCTCTAATTTATTTAATGCCTTTAGAAGTGGTGCAGTTGATCTGGCTTATTTATCCTTAAATCCCGATCAAATTTCCAGTTTACAACAAGGAGCAGAAGCTGGGAAGTGGCAAATAATTTCTGCTAATGGAAATACTATTAACTATCTAGTGATTAATGTCAAATCTGAACCTTTGAACCGGATAGAAGTTAGAAAAGCCCTCGCCGCTTTAATCAATCGTTCTATTATTAATGAACGAGTATTACAAAATCAAGGAGAAAAACTATTTAGCTTAATTCCTACAACCTTTAGCGATTATCAACCTACCTTTTATTTAAAATATGGTGATGGTAATATTGAAAAAGCCAAACAACTGTTAACCCAAGCTGGATATACTCCAGAAAATCCGGCCATCGTTGAGCTTTGGTATGCGTCTAATTCCTCTAATAAAGGGTTTTTAGGATTAACCTTAAAAGCCTTAGCAGATAGGGATTTAGGCGGTTTACTAAAATTACAACTCAATAGTGTAGAATCGACCACGGCCTTTAAATATTTAGAGGAGGGAATTTATCCCACTTTTGTCTTAGATTGGTATGCGGATTTTCTCGATGCGGATAACTATATTCAACCCTTTTTAGAATGTAGTCAAGGTTCGGTTGAAACTGGATGTGTCAAGGGTTCTAGTCAATATCAGGGGTCTTTTTATTATAGCGATCGCATGAATCAATTAATTGCTCAACAGCGCCAAGAAACAAAACCCAGAAACTCGGAAATTAATCTTTCAGGAAATTCAAGAACTCCTCGCCGAAGATGTGCCTTATATTCCCCTTTGGCAAGATAAAACCTATGTTTTTGCTAAAAACGGAATTGACAATATTCGTTTACAATTAACTCAACAATTGCCCTTTTGGACAATTAAAAAATAAACCGAATCCGATGAAAAAACTACTCCTATCCCTATCCGTTGCTAGTCTATCCATTCTGTCTATAATTAACCCCTCCATGGCTTCCGATGCTCTCAGTGGAACCTCTTGGAAATTAATATCCTGGGGGAATGAAAAATCCACCCAAACGCCCCTAGATGAAACGGAAATCACCCTAGAATTTGAAAATAATCAAATTAGTGGTTCATCGAGTTGTAACCGTTATTTTGCCTCCTACACCCTCAAGGATGAACAATTAAAATTTGGTGTAGCCGGGAGAACTCAAATGGCCTGTCCCGAAGAAATTATGAAGCAAGAAGATCAATTTCTTTCAGCTTTAGAAAAAACTCGGACTTTTCAGATTAATTCCGAAGGTAAACTACAAATTGAATATCAAACAAATCAAGGATCTGGGGTAATGATATTTACCCCAAACCAACCGTAGTAAGTCCTTTAGGACTCTCTATATTTGAGTCCTTTAGGACTTACTACTTTTTATGAAAATTAATCTTGAGATAGAATAGCAATTAGTTGAGCTTTCTTCATCTTTGAATATCCTTTAATATTTAGTTCTTTCGCAATTTTTTTGAGTTCAACTAAAGTCATAGCATCATATTTTAACTTTGTTATGAGTTTAGCAAGATTATCCGTTAAATTATTAACAGTATTTTCAAGCTGTTGTAATCGATGATTCATCTGTGTATTTTCAGAAGATATCGTTTGAGATAACGCTTGAAATTTAGTGTTAATATCTTTCATCAATTCCCGCATTTGTTGTTTTAATTGTAATTCTAAAGGAGGTTGTTCTTGTCTGATCACTTCAGACGTTAGGGGTTGAATTGAACCCCCACCAAACAATTTTTCCATTTCAGTTTTCATGGTAATTGCTTGTTCATCTGTCAAATCAAAAACCCAAACCCAAAGACGTTCAATTTCTAATTCTTCAGCGACGATACACCAATCTGCACCATAAACAATTTCATATTCTTTTTCATCATCATAAGCTTTAGTTCGTCGTACAACTAAAGACCCTAAATTACTTTGATGTTCCTTGAGTGTTTGTGCTAAAATTTCTCGTCTTTCTGGTAAAATTTCTATCATTTCTGCATTCGGTATAGCAATTTGAAACGTATGAATTTGACCATGAGTAATAGGTTGAATTCCTAAATAAGATCCAATTTGAATCCGACGATCTGATAAACTCATCGATTTTAACTCCCTTTTTTAGAAACTTTAACTAAGTGTTGAGCTAAGTCCAGATAACGTTCACTGGCTTTTTGGGCGGCTTCCTTTTCTGGAAAGGTCAATTGATCATCAAATTCCGAGGAAAAAATTGGATATCCTTTATCGGGACAGTTAGAAACAATATTCAGCCGAGGAACCCAAGTATGTTCAGGGAATAACTCAATATTGTCTTGTTCTCCCACTTTATCTAATATTTCAAAAATACGACTTCTCATCGACAGATTAAAACTGGAGGAACGTTGATCATACATACTCACAACAATTCCTAAAATCGGTAAAGGTTCTTCTTTATATTCCCCAACTTTGCGTGCTTGATCAATGACATATTCTAAGGCTCTAACCGGATAAGGAGATAATTGTGTAGGAATTAGAATTCCTGAAGAAGCCATCAAGGAAATCCCATTCACTTTACTAAAAGAGGGAGGAGGATCAATTAAAACAAAATCATAATGATGATTTCTGAGTTTCTTGGCTAAAACTCTATCAATATCAACAATTCTAACCAAATCCGCTTCCATCTGACTTAATCTAATATGAGACGGAACTAAATGCAACTTTAGATTCCCCCATTTTTTTTGAATGACTATATCCTCTAGTTTAACTCTTGGATCAATTAATAAATGGGTAATATCTTTTTTACCTTGATTTTCAATATCCTCTAAGGGGTCAATTCCTAAACCCATTGTTAAGTTAGCTTGAGCATCCATATCAATCAAAAGCACGTTATAACCTAAATGATTTAAGGCGGCTCCTAAATTAATCGTCATCGTGGTTTTACCCACTCCACCTTTATTATTAAACACCGTAATGATCATCGATTTATTCTCCTGATTAGAATTAGCAATAAATTTTGATTCTGGCTGCTCCGAATTTTTTCCTGATGATTGAGGAGGTTCGTAATTAGGCTTTTTACGTTGCTTAAATAATCCTAACATAGTTGGATTTTGGAATGAGTTGGAAATAGCGGTTAAAAACCGAGCATGAACTTTTTGTTGACTTCTATGTAACGCTTGACTAAATTTTAATCCTATTTCTTTACCCAATAATTTACGCACGAGTTGAAAATCTTGAATCAGTTGGGATTGAGAATATGTTAAAATTGTCTGGATATCCCCACTATAATTATAGAGAATTCTAAACTCATAGCCATTGGTTAATAACCCCAAAATAGCTCCCGACTTTCTCATATAATCATGAATCTGCCAACTCGAATAAAAAATTTTTTTATGGGGTGCTTTAACTTCAATGATTAAATAGGGGGGATGAGGTGCAACTGCATCATGAGGATGAACACAAAAATCAACTCTAACTTTACGAATAACGGTTTGTTCCCGCCAGTCCTGAGCGTTATAGCCTAAAATATCCAATAGAGGGATAATAATATTTTGCTCAATATCCGATTCACTACTGGCGGGTGTAATTGATGTAAACCCTTGAGAAAGCGTTGAATTTGTTAATAGCATGAAGTGAACAGATGCACTTTTATCTCATCATATCTGCCTGATCAACAATTAACATCAGTGTAATTACTGATTTTCTGTAATTTTATTTGACTTAAAAATAAGAACAAAATACGGATGAATTAATTTAAAACTGTAGTGAGTCCTTGAGGACTCAAATATAGATAGTCCTAAAGGACTTACTACTAAAAAGTAGTGAGTCCTTCAAAAATCAAATATAGAGAGTCCTAAAGGACTCACTACTAAGTCTAATTACTGCTTGTATTCACTGAAAGAAACATAAGCATTTTCAGCATCATATAAATGACACTGATCCACAATATGAGTCATTAAAGACCAGGAAAAATCACATTCAGGATAGAGATATTCACCCCAATTATCTTGAATACTTTTATAGGCTTTCCGTAAATTGTAGGAAGGAATAGCCGTAGAAATATGGTGGGGAATGTGAACATTAATATCGTGACAGAAAAACTCAACCCAAGCTGGATAATTGCAGTGAACCGTTTCCCGATAATTGGGCTAGGGCTTCATTCCAATCTTCAGGTTCTTGAAACTTAATATCTGGGGCAGTGTGGTGAACAATCGTGAAGGTACTCATCCAGAAATGGTATACTAACCAAGGCATTAACCAGAATTTAACAACGCCCCAAATTCCGATGGTAAAAATCATTGTAGGAAATGCGATCGCCGCACATCCAATCACAAATAAAGCAGAAAATTTTACCTGTTCCTCTCCTTTCCCTTCAAACTTGCGCCAATCAAAGTTAACAATTGCCCAATGCAAAATTGAACCTAACCACCACAGTCTGGCTCGGGTTAATTTATAAGCAATTTGTACGATTTTAGGAGACGCTTCATAATTCTCAATTTTCCAGGGTTCCCAAGCATTATCTTCCGTCAGTTTATTGGTATGTTTATGATGATGATTATGTCCTAAACGCCAACCATGGAAGGGATAAATTAAAGGAAGAAATGCCAGATGACCGACTAAATCATTGATCCAACGACGGTTAGAAAAAGAACGATGTCCACAGTCGTGACCAATGACGAAAAACCCCGTTAATGCTGTCCCGGTAAAAACCCAAGCCAAGGGTAAAAGAAACCAGGGAGAGTAAGCGATCGCAAAATAGCCCACAACCACCAGAAGAACATTAACAATAACAGTCAGCCAAGCTTTTTTCTGATCCTTCAGAAAAACTTCCCGAGGGAGGCTTTTGACAATTTCTTTTAAACGTAAATCAGATGGAAAACTAGCAGAAGATACTGAGGTTTGAGGTTGAACAGATGATAATGTCATAGAATCTTTTAAACTTTTAAATCCCTCAGCACTGGGGGCTAGGGTAATACTAGGATTGCGTGGTTTTATCTTCCCAATTTTTGGGTAGTCTGATCAATTACCTAATTTGACACGGGAAACTATACCTGCATGGGACAAACAGGCACTTTCCATTGCTCCATTTCAGTCCGACTCCGATGGTAACCGCCTCTAAACAGAGTCCATAAAAAGCTAGGGTATTTAGCGGTTTTTGCTAAACCCAGCTAGTGATGATCGGGGGAGTAGAACTTAGGGTACAACTCAACAAGTCTTTGCGGGTGAGGTTGTTTCTTGGCGCTGTTGCTTGATGGTTTGCAATTCTAGGAGCAAGGTTTCAACTTCAGCGTGCAAATGCAGAAACTTCACTTGCTGATCGGCGTTGTACAGATTTTTCATCGTATCAATCGTCAGTGGCTTAGACATAACAGAACCGGAAGTCCGGCTTGAAGGGGCATCTAAGGTTTGAGTCCCAGATACGGTGGATGAACGGGTGGGCATCAGCAGTTGATTTGACATCTAAAAATGTTAGCTCAACAAATCTTAACTATATTTTACCCTGAACGTTTACCCCTATGAAAAAAAATATCAAAATTGATTAGTTTTTTCACGGAATGTAAACGAGAAGGTAAACTAAATTAAGGAATACACCCAACGGCTGATCCTGTCAACTGATAAAGTTTATGGATTCACACCGTTGAGAGCATTCCCAGATATCATAAATGTCTCTATTTGTCAATCCTTAACCGGATTATTTTTTGTTTATTAACTACTACCGAGATGACGTTGACTTTGCCTACAACCCAGTCCTCATTAAAGTGCTGGCCCGGTCTGATTGAAGCCTACCGCAACTATTTACCTGTTTCTGAATCTACCCCCGTTATCACCCTACAAGAAGGCAACACGCCCCTGATTCCGGCCCCAACTATTTCCGAAATCATTGGCAAACGGGTGCAGGTCTATGTGAAATATGACGGACTCAACCCCACAGGCAGTTTCAAAGACCGCGGCATGACCATGGCGATTTCCAAAGCCAAAGAGGAAGGCAGCAAAGCCGTCATCTGTGCCAGTATACCGGAAATACCTCCGCCGCGGCCGCAGCCTATGCCCGCCGGGCAGGGATGAAAGCCTTTGTTTTGATTCCCGATGGTTATGTGGCCTTGGGGAAACTAGCCCAAGCGTTATTATATGGGGCGGAAGTCTTAGCGATTAAGGGAAATTTTGACAAGGCGCTCAATATTGTGCGAGAGATGGCCGAACATTACCCGATTACCTTAGTTAATTCTGTCAATCCCTATCGTTTAGAAGGCCAAAAAACCGCCGCCTTTGAGGTAGTGGACGCCCTGGGAGACGCCCCCGACTGGTTATGTATTCCGGTGGGCAATGCCGGGAATATTAGTGCCTATTGGATGGGATTTTGTCAATATCATGCCCTTGGCAAATGTTCCCGTTTACCCCAAATGATGGGATTTCAAGCGGCTGGAGCCGCACCGTTAGTATTTGGCCATCCGGTGGAAAACCCCGAAACCTTAGCCACGGCCATCCGCATCGGAAATCCGGCCAGTTGGGATATTGCTGTTGCTGCTAAAGATGCCAGTCAAGGTAGTTTTAACGCCGTCACCGATGCTGAAATTCTCGACGCCTATAGGTTATTGGCTTCTGGGGAAGGAATTTTCTGTGAGCCCGCTAGTGCCGCGTCCGTTGCGGGATTATTGAAAGTGAAAGATCAGGTTCCAGAAGGAATTAAAATTGTTTGTGTGTTAACCGGAAATGGGTTAAAAGATCCCGATACGGCGATTACCCACAGCAACAATAAATTCAAAGCTGGAATTGCACCAGAAATGGAAGCGGTGGCAACGGTCATGGGATTTTAATTTGTTAGTAGAGGCGTTGGATGCAGCGTCTCTACTGAGTTTTTAAGGGTATTTTCGGTTAAGTATTCCAGCATTTATTGGGACTGTTCAAAGATGACTAGGATCAATAACTTTAATTTGGGAACACCAAGAAAAATCCTTGACATTAAAAGTGTAAATACTGGTGACTTGATGAGATAACATAATGGCAATATGAAGTAAGTCAAAAATCCCTCCATTGGTCACAGGTTGTTCTTCCAATAACCTCATCCAACCTTCAAAAAGATCGAAAGGAGTTGAGAGCAAGCAGACATGAGGCATTTGACAAATTCGTTGAATACGCTTAGTCGCTTCTCTTGGCTCTAAAGGTTTTGCTAAGATAGCAGGATTGGTAATATAGGAATAAAATTCTGCTAAAACTTGTGATGAAACGCAGAGAATTTCTGTTTCACAGGGTCGAAATATTTCTAATGCAGTCTTGTGTTGAGGTGCTTTGGTATTAGCAACATAAGCGAGAATGTTGGTATCAAGATAAATTCGTTTAGATTCTGTTACCATAAAGCAGACTCCGATTAAATGGCTGAAGGATTTCACTTTCAAAAAACAACGGAGTTGGATCAAATTCTGATAGTTGGTCTTCTGTCAATGGGTTTTGCTGTTTATTAATAGCTCTGAATGTGTCTATGATTACATAAATCTGCTCGATTTGTTCAGAAGTTAAGCCAGTAACATCAAGAGTTTTAGTCATACTAGGTTACGATTAGAGTTTGCTAATATTATAACTGAATTAGAACTTCAACTGTCTAAAATACTGCGTTAGGGTTTTGCTAAGGGAATTGAACATTGAGTCCGATTAAAATTAGAATCTTCTCCCTCAGAAGGAATCGCTAAAATTTCTAAACGACCATTCATTAAACTCAATAAAGTTTGATTCATTAATAGCCGCATTCCTGGGGATAAAGTTCCTGGCTCAAACGGCGGTTGATCAATATCTAATGTGGATTTTAATAAATCCCAAGATTCACTCCAAGCACTAATAGGACGTTGATCATCGACCCAAATATGCACAAATCCTGTTTCGGGAGAAGAATGGGCAGAAACATTCACACTTCCCTCAGTCATTTGAGCAATTGCTGTATCTACTAAACTCAATAAAACTTGTCGCAGTCGAGGTAAATCTGCCATAACATAAATATCTTGATCAGCAGGTTCAATTTTTAATCTAATACTACGATTTGCCGCCTGCATACAAGTTAAATCTTCTACCTCATCCATGATTTTTGCTAACTGAATGGCATGAATATCCATGGTGTCTGTGCCATATTCTGTTTTAGCTACAAAAATCACTTGATCTAATAATTTCACCATTTTTAACGCCGATGTGTGGGCGAGATTGATAAATTCTCGCTCCTCCTCTGGGTTTTCGCACAGATCGGAGATAATTAGTTGTAACGTTCCAATCATGCTACTAAGGGGCGATCTCAACTCATGGGACGTCCGCGCCAAAAATCCCGCCTTAAATAAACTCATCTCCGCCGCCGCATGATAGGCGAGTTGAGTTTGTTTCAATTGATAAGACAGGGTTTGCACCTGCTGTTGATAATCAACCTCTTTGGAGGTGTTTTCTGTCCCAACCGGGTCGGGGGATTTTGTTCCTTTTCCCCGCCATAGCTGATGTAGGCTAACCCCTAACCCTAACCCAAAACCGAAATATAAAAATTCGCTCCAACCCATTTCAGTTATCAGTAATCAGTTATCAGTTATCAGTGTAGGAGTTGATCAGTTATTGGTCAACAGTAAACAGTTATCAGTGTAAGAGTTGAACAACAGTTTGTAAGCTCGAAGTTTATCAACAGATTGGTATTAATTATTAACTGATAACTATGAATTATTGACTGATAACTATTAACTGTTAACTGTTGACTGATAACTGATAACTGATTACTGAATTCCCCTGTCGTAAGATTGTCCATTGACCATTGCTTTCCCATTTTGCCACCGTTGAAGGGAGGGTGGATGGGGGGATCTCTGGATCAAATTCCGAGGAAAATAACGTGAAAACATCGGGAAATTGACAACTAATTTCAGCCATCGTTAATAGGGGCGGTTGTCCTGATAAATTCGCGCTGGTGGTTGCCATCGGGCCAGTGCGGGCTAAAATATACTGGGCGATCGCACAATTAGGAACCCTTACCCCAATTGTAGACGGATCAGCCGGATTCATTGCCGGAGGAACTTGGTCAGAAGCGGGCAATACCAAAGTTAGGGCCCCGGGCCAATATTCGTCAGCCGTCCTTTGCCAAACGGATAATTCTTCCACCCTCCCCTCCACATAGGGCCATAATGCCTCCGGTGTGGCGGCCATTAAGATTAATGGTTTATCTGGACTACGTTGTTTGGTCTGAAAAATTAATTCTGCCCGATCAGGACGGGTAGCTAAAGCGGGTACAGTATCCGTCGGGAAACTAACCACCCCCTCACCAGAAATTGCCAGATCAATTAGAGCATCAATAGAGACTTGAACCATAATGTTAACCCAAAAACTTGAGATGCAATCAAGAGATCCAGCGATTGAAATCGTGGCTACACAAGCGAAGTCCGCCTACGCGGACTATTGATCAAGGGTTTAAAACCCGCGTAGGCGGGTTTGGTTTGTGTAGCCACGGTTTCAACCGCTGGATTTTTAGTCAATTCAAATAGGCTATAACAAAACGATCAAATCCCGCTAGGTCAGGAATAATTTTAATCCTAGAGTAACTTCCTTGAGCCTCTAATAACCCGGCAACCCTTTCTCCTTGTCCGGCCATCATTTCCACAATCCAAACTCCTCCAGGGCGCAAATAACGGGGGGCTGTTTCAACTAAATAGCGAATACAATCCAAACCATCGTCACCGCCATCTAAGGCTAACAGGGGTTCATGTTGGGCAACTTCTGGTTGCAGCGTTGGAATCAGGTCAGAGGGAATATAGGGAGGGTTAGAAACCATTCCCGTTAGTTTTCCTTGTAGGAATTCTAGGGGTTGCCACCAAGACCCGTGATGGAATTTAATCCGAGTGGCTAGACCATTGGTTTGAGCGTTATCTTCAGCGATCGCCAAGGCTTCTAAACTGGTATCTACCCCATGAATTTCCGCATTGGGAAAACTATCAGCTAAACCCAGGGCGATCGCCCCGCTTCCGGTACCCAAATCAACCCAAATCCCATTATTATTAATATCCTCAATAGCAGATACCGCTAAATCAATAATTAACTCCGTTTCAGGACGGGGAATCAGCACTCCAGAAGACACCTTTAAAGAAAAATGACGCCAGTAAGTTCTCCCCAGTAGGTATTGCAAAGGAATGCGCTCAGTTAGGCGTCGTTGCCAAAGTTGAGTCAATTCTGACCAGGGAACTCCCAGGGGAATCGCAGGTTGTTGTTTGAAGGTTTTTAAACGTAGCGTTAATCGGTCTAAACCCCCCAACTCCTGGAGAAACCAGTGGACTTCACCTGGGGAAATCCCCAGGGCGGTACATTCAGCATCCGCCTGTTCCATCCACTGTTCCAGTTGCCAACCCGATATCGTTTCCCCCATGATAGTTTCCTAGGATTAATTCAATTAACGGGGGGCGGGGGCGGGCCGATTGTTTTGTAAATACTCCAAAGTTTCACGGGGCGGAATCAACACAACCCGATTTAAGAATTGGTCATTATCTTTTTTCAAAGCATCTAACAACCCTTCCAGGTTAACCACATCGATTTTAACGTTAGAGATTAAATCAGGCTGTTGACTTTTAAATCGAGTCAACATACTTTGCAAATCCTCTTTGTAGAAGAACATCGGGATCACCTGTTCATTACCATTTTGAATCGTCAGATAGCCGTCATCTGGGCCCCCCCTAGCAATAAATAGCGGAACACCGTTAAACTCGCTGACGGTTTGCCCATTTTCCTTGAGAACCGTTTTTGCCAAATCCACCTGTTTTTTCACCGGGACATAAGCAAACTGCACTTCCTCCGCCGAACCCTGACCTTGCTGGCTCATGCGGTATACTTCACCCAGAGAAACCGTAGTCACTTGAATGGTTTCCAGCTAATTGTGGGTCACGACTTTTTAAGTCATCAAAAAAGGCCACGGCATCAGTGCGACTGATAAATACACCAGCCACCGCCACTTTTTTATCTCCCTGGGGTACGGTCGCAACTAAAGGCGCACCCTGGTCATCGGTAATTGTAAAAACCGGAATTGAACGTAATTTTTCCAGAATTTGGTTTTCTGGAATTGCATAAGCTGGCTCAGTTCCCACCGGAATTAAGTTGAATACACGCAATCCCGAATCGGGACTTAGTAAAAACGTACCGCCCACAACTCCCAATAACGCGCCCAAACGAACAATTGATCTGATCATGTTTCCAAATTTTGAATTCAATATTTTTTAGATTGCAGATGCAGTGTGTACCACTGAACCCAGGGGGATACAGTAGGATTAACGCTAAACGAAGAACCGGGGTCGTTTTGACTACTGATAGATTACACTGACGAACAGGGAGTTGTTTTTCTCCCCAAAATCCGGGGGAATTGTCAGCCGCAGAAAGTTCTAACCCAAGTCAGTCCGTCCCGTTAGATTTTCAAGTGTGTAATTATGGTTCAGAAAACCACAGACGAATATCATCAGGTATTACTTGGTCATGCCCAACCATCCGGGATGAACTACAATACCCCTTAAACCCTTGCTAAAAGCCTTCGGGACTGCTTTTCTGAGCTTAAACATGACCCATGGTAACACACCGATCCAGGGATGGACAAAAAGAATCGGCGCCAATCAAGTTAAAATCTAAAATCGGGATGACAGGATTCGAACCTGCGGCATCCTGCTCCCAAAGCAGGCGCGCTACCAAGCTGCGCTACATCCCGTTTAATCTTTTCTGAGTATACCCTAAGTTTACACAAATCGGATTAAAAATTGCAAAATTGATTCATAAGCAGCTAGGAGTCGGTTGTCTGTTGTCGGTTATCGGTTGTTTGTTCACACCTCCATACCTCAACACCTCAACCGCCAACCCAGGCTTAATCTGGATACCAGAACATTCCTTTGATCCCCTCTGGATCGGACATAAAACCCAAATTTCGGTAAAAATCTACAACATGAGGGTCAGCAAATAGAGTAATGTTGCTGATATCATCGCTACGGAGTTTTTTGATGATAAATTTCATCAAGGCTTTGCCCATGCCCTTATTCTGGAAATCTGGGTGAACGACCACATCCCAGAGCGTAGCATTAAAAGCATGATCCGATGTGGCCCTAGCAAAACCAATCAGCCGTCGCTGATTCCCTCGAATCTGCCACATAGAAACTACAAGGAAACTATACTGAATGGCTTTTTTTACTTTACGCAGGGGCCGCCGAGACCAGCCCACCGCATTGCAAAGTTCTTCCAATTCATATAAATCAATGTCCCGATCGGTGCTAAAAAAAATGCGACCATTATTGCTCGATGACGGGCGAGAGTTTAGGGATACCGACTCCTCGCTTCCACCCTCATACCCCTCATACTCCACTTGGCAGGAGGACGGGGTGGAGGAATCTGAAACTGCTAAACAAGTTTTTCCAAAAACCCATGCAGGCGTAGTTAAGATAATAGATTTTCAATGAACGTATTAGATAGTATATCTCCCGTACCTTCACCTCAATTATGGCTCCGGGCTTAAAATCCTCAACTTTAGAACTGCTAAAACGCTTCAATCGGGCGTTTCCACAGTTTTATGAGCAATTTGTCAGTAGTGAAATTCAACTGCAAAATCTGAAACTTGCCTATCAAGTTTACCAAACTAAGCAGGCAGTCATTGAAATTGAGCCGGATGGTAACAAAAGTGCTCTACATTTTGCCTATCGCAATCAATCGTTTTTACTCAGCGATATTTTTGGGGTTTTGGCAGCCTATGGCCTGACGATTCATAGTCTGAGTTTGTATGGCCAAATTTATCCGCCGATGTTGGTGTTTATTAAATTAGTGGTTTCTCGGGGGGGAAAAGCCCTCACGGATAAAACCTCGGAAAATGTTTGTCGGGCCGTGCGAGAAGCCTTGGCCGGACATTTTGAGGTGGAAGAAATGTTGGCGGTGGAATTTAATCTGGATGCTGGGTTAGAGGACGTAGCCACGGAATTTTATGTTGACCCGGTATTTCATCTCCCAGCGTTATTAATTGAGGCGGATAACCAACCTGGATTGTTTTATAAGGTTATGTATGCTATCTGGCAGGAGGATTTATTAGTGGTGAATGCTAACTTGTTAGTTTGGCGGGGACGCACCCGATTAATTTTATATTTATTGGGGCCCAATGAAAGTTTGATTCCTGAATATCTTGGCCAAAAAATTGCCGAGGGAATGCGACAACGGTTAATGGGAGAACGATTTTAAACAGTTATTTTCATGGTTACTGCGGTTGATTTATTTAGTGGTTGTGGTGGTTTATCTCTGGGGTTTGGGCAGGCAGGAATTGAGATATTAGCAGCCATTGACAATACTGTTGCATTCCTAGATGTTTATCAAGCAAATTTTGATCATTTGGCGATTTTACAGGATCTCACGGATGAAAATACCGCCATCAAGATTATCCAAAAACTTGATCCTGAAATGATCATTGGTGGCCCCCCCTGTCAGGATTTTTCTAGTGCGGGAAAGCGAGATTTAAACGGCGATCGCGCCAATTTAACATATAACTTTGCTAATATTGTTTGTGCCATTAAACCTCAATGGTTTGTTATGGAAAATGTGCCAAGAATCACTAAAAGTCCGATTCTCACACAAATATCTGAGCAATTTTTGATTAATGGTTATGGTTTGTCCGCAATTGTTTTAAATGCTTCTTTTTGTAATACGCCCCAATCGAGATCTCGTTTTTTTCTGATTGGTGAACTTGGGGGAAAACATCATGCTTTGGTAGATTTATTGAAGTTTGGTTTATCCAAAAAACCCATGACAGTTAGAGATTATCTGGGGGATAGATTGAATCTCCAATATTATTATAGACATCCCAGAAGCTACGCTAGACGGGGGATATTTTCCATTGATGAACCCAGTCCCACCATCAGAGGAGTTAATCGTCCAATCCCACCCAACTATAAACTCCATAGTGGTGATCCGCAAGATATTGATCTTGCCACCATCAGACCTTTATCAACAATTGAACGGAGTTATATTCAAACCTTCCCCGATTCTTTTAAATTCTGGGGAACTAAAACCAATTTAGAACAAATGATCGGAAATTCTGTTCCTGTGAATTTGGCTTTTTTTGTCGCTTCTACTCTTTTGAAATATATGCGGCAAGGTATTGATCAGGTTTGAACAGGACTTACGCAGTTAAGCTATATGTAGCGTACTAATGAGTTAGCGATGCCGACAGGCGGCGGTACTGCCATCGCGCTCGTAACTCAAACGAGATCGCTTTAACAGGACAACCTCTTAAAGTCCCCCAATTTTGGGGGATTTAGGGGGCAAATATTGCTGCTTGAGAAATAGTCTCTAAAACTGCTGCTCAATCCTTCATCACCTTAGCATCCTAAACAGTATACATTTCAAGCCATCTAGCCCCCTAGCCCCCAACATTGGGGGGAAAATAAATAATTAGGACTTTTTAGGGCGATCGCCTACTTTTGACACGCTATATATAGCGTGCTTGCGTAAGTCCTGTTGAAAATACTAATGCGGATGGCGAGACTCGAACTCGCAAGGACAAAGCCACACGCCCCTCAAACGTGCGCGTATACCAATTCCGCCACATCCGCTTATGAACACTGCGTTTAATCTTGCAGTCGATTTACTAATATAGCACAGCTTCCCCAACCTGTCACCCCTTTTCTACAATTTTTTTGAGATTCGGCAAATTTGGGGTTGGTAATGGTAGTGAAAGTCCATTCCCCATAGCAAGATGGGTTTTTGCCTTTGACCAATAAGATTTTTTGAGAAATCTTACCGTTTTAATAATACCTTTAGTTTAATTCTAATTAATTGATAATCTCCCTGATTCTGCAATAATTGATAATCAGAAGATTGTAGTCCTAGTTTGGCTATATCTTTTGGTCTAGTGATCACTAAAACCGTGTCAAAGGCAGTATCTGAAGGAAATAATTTTAATAATCTTTGCTGAATATCATAGGTCATAAACTCTATATTTTGTTGGGTATAATAGACCAAACTGGGTTTAAATATCCCAATTACTAATAGAGGCTCATTCGGTTGATGAACTTGGCGAACTATAGTTGATAATTTTCTGAGGGGTAAGTGTCTTTGAGTATCTAATAATTGACCCAAGGGTAAAGCAACTAAACCCATAAACGCAAAGAATCCTAGGGCATTTCCCGCCCAAACTGCCCGTCGCCATCGTGGTTTAATCAAGCAATAGAGAGTAATTCCACTAGCAGTCAACCAGATAATGACTGATACCGTTGTTAAATGACTGCTTTCTAATAATTGGGAAAAATTGGGGGTATCATCTCCGACTAATTGAGGACTAATAAAACTAGTGATCGCTAATATTAATAACACCAAAATATTAAAAAAACCTGTGATTAAAAATGGTAGAGAAATTTTAGGGTGTTCAGACTTAATCGGATTCTGTTGATTTCCCCACAAACTAATTAAAATCACTCCCGCCGGAATCGAAGGTAAGATATAACTGGGTAATTTCGTCGCCGAAAGACTAAAAAATCCAAAAATAATCACAAACCAAAATAGAGCAAATAAGCCCAAATGTTGAGAACGATCTTGCGATCGCCAATCTTGGATTTGCCAAAATTTCACCTGATAAATTGCTACAGGTAAATACACCGACCATGGTAATAAAGCCACTAAAATCACGGGAAAATAATAAAACCAAGGGCCAGGATGATTACTGACAACACTGGTAAAGCGGGCAAAATTATGATGCCCAAAAAACGTATCTAAATAGGCTTGACCATTAGCCATAGTCACTAAAATAAACCAGGGGACGGCAATGATTAAAAATACTAAACTTCCCTTTAATAACTGCATTTCCCAGAGAACTCTTTGCCATTGTTTGGTATAAATTAAAAATCCTCCAATAATTAAAATCGGTAAGACAATTCCAATCGGCCCTTTAGCTAAAACTGCTAAGGCTGCAAAACTATAAAATATAAAATACCACCCCTTTTGTTGACGGGTTTTAGGTTGAGCATAACCCAAGAAAAATGCTAATAATGAAATGGTCATACAGGAGGCTAGAAGCATATCAGAAACCCCCGCACGTCCCCAGGCAACCCAAGCCGGATTTAAGGCGATCATTGCCATTCCCCACCAGGCTCCTATCCAACGCTGACGGGTGCGAGCAGATTCTGTTTCTAAAGATATAAACCCACCGAAATAACGCAGGGTATAAAATACTAAAAAAGTAGATAATATCGCGGCTATGGCTGAAGGTAATCGCGCCCCCCATTCATTTACCCCGACGGTTTGAAACGCTATTACTATTAACCAATAAATTAAGGGAGGTTTATCAAAGCGAGTTTCCCCATTCCAATAGGGGGTAACCCAATCTCCTGTTAGGTGCATTTGTCGGGCGGCTTCAACAAACATTGGTTCGGTTTTATCAATTAAACCAATATCGCCTAAATGACTTAAAAAGGCGATCGCACTCAATAAAAATAATCCCACAATAGAAATGCCCCAAGTTAGCTTAGGGTAGTTTTCCCAGGATTTCCAAATTGTTTGAAAGGATGAGTTAAATTCCGATTTTTTACTATTCATTATTCTGCTACTTTTTGATTTTCACGGGCAACTTTTAACCAAGCCAAACTAATCGTTAAACAGATATAACCTAAACCATAACCTGCGAGGATATCACCCGGCCAATGACATCTCAAATAAACACTACTAAAACCAATAATCAATAACCAGATGGTCGCAAATCCATAAATATAGGGAGTGGCTTTAGGATACCTTTCTGCTAGAAGATAAGCGATAAAAAAATAAAACAAAATATTCCCCGTCGCATGACCACTAGGAAAACTTCTCCCGACACATTTTACAAGTCTATCTAAAGGGCGACTACGCTCAATCATTGGCTTGAGAATTCGATCCACTAAAATCAAAATTCCCAAGGTGGAAAAAGCCAAAACTTTAGCCTCAATCCAATAGCGTTTCCAGGCTAAAAAAACCAAGGTTAAAGCCACAATTATCGCCGTCCCCTTGACCCCCGTTAATAAATAGAAAAATCTAAAAAAATCATCCCAACTAGCAGGAAAAATTTGATGGGGAATTTGAATTAAAATTTGATCTAAAGTTAAATTCTCATTAATTGAGACTCGAATTGACAATAAAATAAATGCACATAAAATAGCCAAACAAATCCAAAATTGCTGTTTAGGAATTGCTTTTTTAAACAAAATTAATTGATTAGTTAAGGTTAAACGCATTATTTTTTACGTTTATAGATCGGCAGTTAAGGAAGTTTTGATTATACAATAAGTTGAGATGCTGGGTTAATGTTAAAAAAATAGAAATTAAAAAAGTTGTTGAGGTTTTCGAGGTATTGGAGAAAAAGAACTAGAATATCTAGTCAGGACTTCATAAGGATGGGAGAATCAATGCTAGACACCCTGGATCTAACCTTATCACTGGATAAAGAAAGCTATAAAAGCCAAATAGAAGCCTTAATGAAGGAGTTGCGATCGCTTCAACATACCTGTAGAGAGAAAAAATTACCGATTATTATTGCCTTGGAGGGCTGGGCCGCCGCCGGAAAAGGGGCACTGGTTAAAAAAATGGTGGGATATATGGATCCGAGGGGATTTGCCGTCCATCCCATTTGGCCCTCAAGCCATGAAGAATCCCGCTATCCGTTTCTCTGGCGGTTTTGGCAGAAATTACCCCCCCAAGGCAGTATTGGAATTTTTTACCATAGTTGGTATACCTACGTTTTAGAGGATCGCCTATTTGGGAGACTGGAAGAACAGGAAGTCCCAATGGCGATGCGACAAATTAACGCCTTCGAGCGCCAACTGGTGGACGATGGGGCGGTGATGGTGAAATTTTGGATTCATTTGAGCAAAAAAGAAATTAAACAACGGCTGAAAAAAGCCTCCGAAGACGAGTTAGAAGCCTGGCGGGTGCGTTCTGAAGATTGGCAACAGGCTAAAAATTATGATACCTATAGAAGTCTAGCTGAGGAAATGGTGATTCATACCAGCACAGGTTCCGCCCCCTGGACATTGGTAGAGGGAGACTGTAAACGCTGGGCCAGGGTCAAAGTATTATCAACGGTGGTGGCATCCATAAAAGAAGCCTTAGACCGTTTAAATATTCAGTTACCCCCAGTATTTACACCCTCCCAAACCCATTTAGAACCCACGGAGCCCCACCCCTTAGCGGCGGTGAATCTAAAAGCGGTTTTATCCCCAGAAGACTACAAAACCCAATTGCGTCGTCAACAGGCTAATTTAGGTCAACTGCAACAAATTCTCTATCAAAAACAAATTCCAGTTTTAGCCCTCTTTGAAGGTTGGGATGCGGCGGGTAAGGGCGGGGCAATTAAACGATTAACTGATATTTTAGATCCCCGGAGTTATGAAGTGAACACCTTTGCCGCCCCCAACGATGAGGAAAAAGCCCGTCATTATTTATGGCGCTTTTGGAGACGCTTACCTGCGGCGGGTAAACTGGGGATATTTGACCGCAGTTGGTATGGTCGGGTTTTAGTCGAACGGGTCGAAGGTTTTGCGACAGAATTAGAATGGCGACGGGCCTATCAAGAAATTAATGAATTTGAAGAACAGTTAACCAGCGCGGGCTATGTATTAGTAAAATTTTGGTTACATATTGACCAAGAAGAACAGTTAAAACGGTTTGAGGAAAGAAAAGAAAACCCCTATAAACTCCACAAACTCACGGAAGAAGATTGGCGCAACCGGGAAAAATGGCCCTTATATGAAGTCGCCGCCAATCAAATGGTTTCAACGCACCCACACCCCCTACGCTCCCTGGACGTTAGTAGAAGCTAATGATAAATATTATGCTCGGGTTAAAGTGGTTGAAACCGTTGTTGAGGCAATTCGCCATCATTTAAAACATCATTAAGGGGAAATTACGAATTACGAATAGGCAATAGGCAATAGGCAATAGGCAATAGGCAATAAGCAGTTAAACTGTATATTCATGCAGGCTAAGGACACTTGCACCCCAAGGGTTTGACCATGATCCCATACCCAATTGAGAGGCGCAAGCAGTTGCCTATTGCCCGTTCCGGCGTTCCCGACTGATCTTTGATGATTCTGTTTATAACTTCATGTTTGTCATCTTAACTCGAATTTTATTTCTGTTGCTAGTTGCTGCCATTGCCTTTAAAGTCTGGGAAATTTTGGGCGGTAAGGATAATAGCTTAATTAATCGTTTATTACTGATTCTGGTTTTAGTTTTAATTTTTACTGCCTTAATCTCGCCTGATAGCCAAGTTGGGTCAGTGGTATTGGGAATTTTATCTATTTTTTTTCGTCCCCTGGGATTATCTATTTTGCTCCTATTAATTGCCTCTATTTTTATTAAAAATGGTAAAATTGACAGACCAGGGCCGAGCTTAATTTTAATTGCTTTATTAATTTTAATTTTAGCCAGTACCCCCGTCTTTGCCAACTGGCTCGCCCAACAGGTGGAAAAAGTGGCTTTAAAAACCGTACAAACGGATTTATGTTGTGGAGAACGGGCAGGAGCCATTGTATTATTAGGACGGGGAACCACAGAACCCAAATTACCCTATCGCAAACAAATTCAATTAACCGATACTGGCGATCGCATTCCCTACGCGGCGCAACTCTTTCGCCAGGATCGCGGGCCGTTTATTATTGTTAGTGCCGGCCCTCGCCATGAATTAGTTAATCCCTTAATTGAAGCCAATGATGTTAGACAGCTTTTAGTTTATATGGGGATTCCCTCCGATAGAATTATATTAGAAACCCACGGCGGAACCACCTATAATAATGCCGTTGAAATTTATCGGATTATGAAAAACCACCGTTTAGGTCGAACCATTATTCTAGTGACTTCCGCCTTAGAAATGCGTCGAGCCAGTCTAACTTTTGCGCGAGTTGGGTTTAAAGTTGTTCCGGCTCCTACTAATTTTTATACCTTTATTCATCAGAAAAAATATATGCGTCACATTACCGGGGCTGATTTTGCGCCGAGTGCTGAAGCATTATTGCTAACTACAAGAGTTTTAGATGAATACTTTCTAACCTTCTATTATTTTATCCGAGGTTGGTTAGTCCCCACGATCTAAAATCAAAACTTTTCCCTACCCCCATGACTGGGTGATAAATCGGGATTTGAATAGGAAGCCAAACCATGGGAATTTCCCACAGCTACAATCAATGAGAACAGAATCAGGAATAAAAATCCCAGTATTTGCCAATCGTAATTTTTATCGGGTTTGGGCTTCTTCTCCTCTTGAATCGGTTTAACATCCACTTGAATTTGGATTTTTTTACCCTGGATTGGGCCAGCTATTTTAATACTTTTACAAACAATTTGATCTGAGATATTATCCTTATCCGACATGATGCTCCCCCGGGTGTAAGTCTTGTACCGATTCGCAAATTAACTACAACGGGGTTGGCAAAGATTTGGGATCAAATCCCAGGAAAAAAAAATCTGTAGAGATTTGGAGACCAAAACCCTACAGTCAAAAATTACAAATTGTTTGAGAAAATTAAGCTAAATAGAAGCAAGGGAGGAAACTTGCACTCTTATTTAACCCTAATTAATCATTACGGAATTTAGATAGGAAACTGCGAAGTTGTTTCCCCCGCCACATCTCGTCCACCTAAACCAAAGGCAATGGCGATCGCCACCGCTACGGCTCCTAATAACAAACCAAAGGCTAAATTGACAATATCACTGGCAATGCCCATTTGTTGTAGGGCCATAGCACCGACAAAAATAATAATAGCAATGCGAGCCGCCTGGGCTAAAAGACTCGATTGACGAGTGCCAGAACTTAAAATTAAATCGTGGGCTAAATTGGCAAAATATAACCCAATTCCAAACACAATCACGCCAATCAATACTTGACCCGCGATCGCAATGATTTGATTGATAATTAAAGTTAAGGCAGCTAACCCCAAAATATCCGTTGCCGTCACCGCCGCAAATAACATAATACCAACCAACACCACAATTCCGATTAACTCAGAAGGAGTCCGTTGGGTTAATGTGGCAGAAACAGGAGGAACTGTATACTCGTTAGTATCCGGGGTTTCCGTGGGAGTATCCTCGTTAACAACAAGAGATTCGGGAGTATGAATCCCCAACCAGCGAAACACGTTATCAAACCCCACACTGGTCAGAATATTTGTGACCAAATTGGCGATAAAACGTCCAATAAAATAGGCAGCAATTAAAACTAAAATTGCTAAAAAGACTTGGGGTAAGGTGTTAAAAATCTCCGTCAGCATTAAAATTGCTGGCTCGGAAATTGCCTTAACTTGCAAGGCTTCTAAGGCAGAAATTGCCGTGGGGATCAAAATTAAAACGTAAACAATCAATCCAATAATGGAAGATGCTTTTTGATTCCCAGCGACCTGATTTAAGCCGAAACGAGTTCCGAATTGATCAATCCCTACCGCCGCTAAAAGGTTAGTAACAATTCGACTCACCACTTGTGCTACCAGCCAACCTGCACCCGCAATTACTAATGCCGCTACCATATTGGGCAGAATTGCCAGGATCTGATAGAGCATATTTTGGACGGGCTCTAATAATCCTTGTAACTGAAGGGTGCTCAGAATTGCTGGTAAAAATAACAGCACCACAAACCAATACAGGGCATTCCCTAGGGTTTCACTCAGGGAAAATTTGTCGGGAGAGACAGCCTCATGATCGCTAACTTGTTGATTTAAGCGTTCATCAAGACGAAGTGTTCGGAACAATCGAATTAATAAAGTTCTGGCAATTGTGGCTAAAATCCAAGCCGCCGCAATTAAAATGGTCGCCCCCAAAATCCGGGGTAAATAGTTAGTGACTTGGTTGAGTAAATTAGTTAAGGGTGTGGACGCTGCGGTTAATTGGAGCTTATCCAGAAACGCAACGATCGCAAAGATAAAAATAATCCAGAAAGCGAAGGTTCCTGCCCAAGATTCTACCGGAAGTTTATCTTCTGGTGCTGTGGAAACCGGAAATCCAACTAGCAATTTGGTTATCTAGGTCTGTTTTTTTAAACAGACTTTTAACTAAAGATTGAGCAAATAAGGCAATCAGGTAGCCCACCAAGAGGATGCCACAAGCAAAGGCAATATCCACTAAGGAGGCTTGACCGAGCTTCAGGTCATTAATATTGGTGGGGATAGCTAAGGGGTTGTCCTGGGCAAAATAAAGGGGGGATAGGGAGGATAATTCCTTTCCCCAAAAGGGTATTAATTGATCGGTTCCATTCATAATTGTTCCAGTGACTTATGGGATGTTTTGATACTCGTGCGGTGCGGTTTGAACGAGAGTGCATCTTAAGTCTGGTGAAAATGGCAGAAAAAACCGCTAAAATTTAAGGTTTTTTTTGTTTTTTGATGCGCCCCTCGTTTATACTAAGACTCTTTCATGTTTTTCATGAAATTAATCTGCCTATAGCTTGAAGTGATCATGCCATATCGTCAAGTTTTTGAACAATCTATTTTAATTTCGGCCAATTCTCGGGTGGTGGAACGGTGTTTTACGGATTTGGAACTGATGCACCAATGGTTAAATCCGATGTTACGCTGTGAACCAATTGATGTATGGAATACAAATGTGGGGGGGCGATGTCGATTTGTGATTCAACTTCCCCTATTTCAACCAACTTTAAAAACCGTAGTTTTAGAACGGGAACCGGGGTTAATTGTTTGGGGATTTGAAGGCTATTTTAAAGGATGCGATCGCTGGGAATGTATACCAGAAATCCAAGGAACTAAACTTTTAAATAAATTTGAATTTGAAATCCCCAATCCTCTGATTAAATTCGGTTTTAATCTCTTTGCAGCAGCCCTAACCAAAGCGGATATGGAAGCCCAATTAAAACGGTTAAAACAAGTAGCAGAAAACCTTTAATCAGTTATCAGTTATTAATTATCAGTCTATAATCCAAAACCAATCACGGATTTAAGCGGATGACCCAGATTAACACAGATTAAAATCCGTGAAATCCGCGAAATCCTCTTAAATCCGCGATCCAAAATAAAAAGGGGTTTTTAACTCCATAGTCAAAACCCCTTTTTACTATCTAAAAAATTAAAGTTTCAATTATTTGCAAAGTCGCATTTGAACAGCCGGTTGAGCTTTGAGGAAAGAGATCACTTGATCTCCTAGATCCGAAACATCATTGTAGAGATTGATCAGATCCTGAACGTTAACCGTAATTGCGGTAATTCCTCGGTAGCTTAGGAGCAATTCCAAAATTGAAAGTTGACCATCCCGGGAAGATTCGCGTAAAGCGGTAATCACCTTATCAACCGCTAGATCAACCGTGCTTCCCGCAGAAACAAATTGATTAAAAGCTCCTACCAATAATCTGCCATAGGTAGAATCTAGCAGATCATTAACAATATTATTAGGAATTTCCAGGGAGAAATTCAGTGCTTTCTGGAATTGTTCAACCTGAGCGGGAGTCAGTTTCGCTAAGGTAATCATAGAACGTAGTTGATTAGACTGTTCTCCCGTTTGAGCAAAGGTTTGTAAATCAGCAGTGGCTAAGGATATATTTGCTGGGCCATAGATCAATCTTAATTCATCAATAGCTGGGGACGGTTGGGCAAATATTCCCAAACTAATTGTTAATCCCAATACTATCGCTAACCCGAGGGATATATATTTAGATAGACCCTGAGTAAAAAATTGATAGGGGTTACGAACACCCCGCAACCAACGCCCTGAATTTGAGTTCATTTGTTCCTTCCTCACAAGTTAAATTGACTAACACAGTTATATTGTTGTCCCATACTATAGGTCTGTTTTACCCCTATTTAGGTTCCTGTAGATAGAGATTTCTCAAACTGTTAGATATACTAGATCATTTGATCCAGTATGTGCCGAATTATAGCAGTATCCTGAGCCGTTGGTAGAATTTCTAAATAATTCTCTAAATCTTGCTGTGCTTATCAAATCGCTGAAGATAGTAGGATATAATCTCGCGATCGCGCTGTTAAAATGATTAAAAACCAGGTTTCTTTAAGAAGCCTGGTTTTTATGATTAAAAATTCTCAGTTTCATTTAAAACCCCCTAAAAAGGGTATTGATTAACCTAAAATTCCTCTGTTAAAAAGGGATTTTCTTTAGGAAAAGTAGGTAGATCAATTGATGCTAAAGACTCTAATTTTTTCCGTCGTTGGGGATAAATTAACGGGGCTGGCCAATTAGGACTATTTTCCTCCTGATCGGGTTCTTGCACGGCTACGGCGCTCGCAATATTAGATTTTGTTCCACCTAAATTAAAGGATTGACCCCCCATAGATTTTGTTGATTTTGATTGAATAGCTGTATCTTCTGAGGTTGCTTTTAATGAAAATAAATCGGCATATTCTGAAATAAAAGAGGCATATTCTAGGCGAATTCGCTCCAATTCCCCCTCTAAAAATCGAGGTTGAGGTGATTCTTCAACTGGGATATGATCGACTAAACCTGTTAACTCTACGGGAGGTTTAAAACCTTGTTCAGAATTTAGTTCCGATGTCAAGGATTCTAACCCGTGATCAAGGGGAATCTCCTGCCTTAATTCTGAAGATATTATATCTAAATCCTTGGAGGAATTAAGTGCATCCTCAATCAAATTCATCTGGTTATGATTCGGGTTTAAAGTCTCTGACCAAGGTTTAACGGGGGGTGCTTTTGGGACTAATAAAGTGGTAGATGGAGATAGGGATTGTTCTTCCGTAATTATTGATAGGGTTTCCAGGGTTTGTTTTCCGGTTTCAAACTGGATTTGATTTTCCAAACACCGTTCTAAAGCGACTTTAAATTGGAGGGTTTGGCGCTGTTGACGATGGAGACGCGATCGCAATTCTCGGTTACTATTTTGAGATTGAACTAACTCATGGAATTGTTCATTATAGCGTTGTTGGGTTAGGGCGGTATCCCTTTCCATTTGGGCGAGTCGAGTTTGGGTAACTTCCCATTGTTGGGTTAAGGTTTCGACTAAAACCTGTTGCTGTCGAATCACTTGATTAGCAATTTCCAACTTTTTAAACAGTCGTTTAACTTGATCCTGTGTCGCCCCTAATTCCTGGGTACGTTGCAATAATTGTGTTTCTTGATCCTGTCGATTTTGCCGACCTTCATCTAATTCTGCTTCTAATTCAGTCACCCGATTAATTAAATCTCGGTTACATTCATGGAGAATTTGCACCACTTTTACCGGATTTTCTTCGGTTTCTCCCGCCACCGACATCAGCGAAGCACTCGCCATTTCATTCCCCTGGGAAACCCTCAACAAATATTTCCTCTGGAACCGCTAAATCCTTACTATTAGACTGGGTTTCTGCCTGTTCTAACTCGGCAACAAACTGGGTCAATAATTCCTCTAGGGGTATAGCATTGGGGAAGTTCACCGTCTCCCACTCCTGATCCGAAGTCACCACCGGACTAACGGACTCCTCCGACGGGGGCAAGGGTGCGGATAAAGACGCTTGAGTAGGCTGATCAAACGATTCAGGAGTGGGTAGATCGGCTTCAGGCATGGCGTTACCTATTGGGGTGATGATTTTAATTCTTTAATACAGGGTGAATGTATTATTACTGATAATAAGGTAAATATAAAACTAAGTCAAGTTGGAGTTGCTATTTTTATGGGCAATGTATAGTTATTAACTAATAATTAATGTTTCTATTAATCTTGTCTTGTAGCGGTTAATATTGATGCAGTTGGCAGATCATGACTGGACTAACTTTAAGGGTTATTCAACTTGATCGGGATTGTTCCCCTAGACCAAGGTGACTCCCCCGACCGGGATTTGTGTCCACCATGAACTTTTTGGGGTTCCCATAAGACGCTTGACTATGTAGTGTTAACACCAAAATCAAAGAAATTATGACAACAACAAACTCGAAAACTTGGAGCCAACGGTTTGAGAAATCTCTGCATCCTGCGATCGCGGAGTTTAACGCCAGTATTAGTTTTGATATCCAACTGATTGAATATGATTTGACCGGATCAGTTGCCCATGCTAAAATGTTAGCAAAAACCGGAATCATTAGTCACGATGAAGCCGAAAAACTGGTTTTTGGTTTAGAACAAATTCGTCAAGAATATCGGGAGGGAAATTTTAATCCCGGTGTTGATGCTGAGGATATTCATTTTGCCGTTGAACGTCGCCTAACTGAATTAGTAGGGGATGTGGGGAAAAAACTACATACAGCTAGATCTCGCAATGATCAAGTGGGAACCGATACCCGTTTATATTTACGCGATCAGATTCAACAAATTCGACAACAATTAGTTGATTTTCAAACGGTATTATTAGATTTAGCTGAAACTAATGTGGAAACTTTAATTCCCGGTTATACCCATCTCCAACGGGCGCAACCCATTAGTTTAGCCCATCATTTATTAGCCTATACGGAAATGTTAAACCGAGATTGGGAAAGGTTAGGAGATGTTTATAAACGGGTTGATATTTGTCCGTTAGGGAGTGGAGCCTTAGCCGGAACAACTTTTCCCATTGATCGCCATTATAGTGCGGAATTATTGGGTTTTGGTCGGGTTTATGCTAATAGTTTAGATGGAGTCAGTGATCGAGATTGGGCGATTGAATTTTTGAGTGCTGCGAGTTTAATTATGGTACATTTAAGCCGCCTCGCGGAAGAAATTACCCTCTGGGCTTCTCAGGAATTTAGTTTTGTTACCTTGACCGATAGCTGTTCCACGGGTTCGAGTATTATGCCTCAAAAGAAAAACCCCGATATTCCTGAATTGGTGCGGGGAAAAACCGGGCGGGTCTTTGGTCATTTACAAGGATTATTAGTGGTGATGAAGGGATTACCTTTAGCCTATAATAAAGACTTACAAGAGGATAAAGAAGCCTTATTTGATGCGGTGAAAACCGTCAAAGGCAGTTTAGAATGTATGACCATTTTAATCGCCGAAGGCATAGAATTTCGCTCTAGTCGTTTAGCGGAAGCGGTGGCGGAAGATTTCTCTAATGCAACGGATGTGGCTGATTATTTAGCCGCTCGAGGAATTCCTTTTCGTGAAGCCTATGGTTTGGTGGGAAAAGTAGTTAGAACTTGTTTAGAAGCGGGGAAATTACTCAAGGATTTAACCCTAGAAGAATGGCAACAATTACATCCTCAATTTGAAGCTGATATTTATGCCGCGATCACTCCCCGTCAAGTGGTTTCGGCTCGAAATAGTTATGGGGGAAACCGGATTTGAGCAGGTGCAACAAGCATTACAAAATGCCCGTCAACGGTTGAATAATTGTTAGGAATAGGGATCACGGATTTAAGAGGATTTCACGGATTTCACGGATTTTAATCTGCGTAATCGTCTTAAATCCCTCACAGATTGCTTTATTGGTGGCTCAGACCACGAAGGAGTGATCGCTCCTTAGTCTACATAAAATAATATTTTTGTCAAGTTCGGATTATGTAGTAAAAACCGTTTATTGAATCAATATAATTAAATTTAAAATTTCGCTAAAGTGGGAAAAAAGATTAAATTTAGGTCAATATAATGTCTAGTCCGATTAATCCGCCTGAATCTGAAGTGGTAGTTTCTCAAGTTCCTGCTAGATTGTTATTAGTAGATGATGAACCGGGACTGCGAGAAGCTGTACAGGCCTATTTAGAAGATAGCAATTTTATTGTTGATACCGCTAGTAATGCCAAAAAAGGGTGGGAACTATTACAGCAAAGTTTACCCGATTTAGTAATTACTGATATTATGATGCCGGAAGTGGACGGCTATCAATTTTTACACCAAATGCGGGAAGATCCCCGTTTTAAGGCTTTACCCGTTATTTTTCTCACCGCTAAAGGTATGAAAAGCGATCGCATCCAAGGTTATCAAGCCGGATGTGATGCCTATTTATCTAAACCGTTTGATCCTGAAGAATTGGTAGTAATTGTTAAAAATTTATTAGCCAGACAAGCAGCCCTGCGTAATAGTAGTAACGAAGGAAACCCCGATATTGCCACCTTAGCAGGTCAAATTGCCCGGATTGAAAATATGTTAAAAGGCAAAAGTGGAATTCATCAAACTCCACCCCCGATTAAAATTGATTTAACCCCCAGAGAACAAAGTGTTTTAGATTTAGTTGCTAAGGGATTAATGAATAAAGAAATAGCCCGAGATTTAGAAACTAGCGTTCGGAATGTGGAAAAATATGTTAGTCGTCTATTCACAAAAACCGGAACTAATAGTCGGACAGAATTAGTCCGTTATGCCCTAGAACACGGTTTAACTCAATAAAGAATCTTGAAGAAAAGTTACATAAACTTAAAATTTACCAGGATTTTGACTCAAGACTAATGGGAGTCTGTTAACTTAAAGGAAGTAGATCTTAATCATTTATTTATTATGATGAAAGCTTCTCAACCCCCAAACAAACCAGAACGACAATCCATCGGGATGATTGTTCTGTTCTTTCTTTTAATGATGGGAATTTTAGCAATGATGATTCTCAAAGGCGGAGTCTAACAACAATCTATTTTTGTTTTTGATCGGCGGAAATACTGGTTTATTGATGCGGCTGCTATTATTTCCAGCCTTTCTGCTGTGGGATTTTATCGGCTGGAGGAATAGGGTTAGTCGGAAAAATGACCAAACCCTAATGGGGGTGGGAAGGAAAAATCCTTCCTCTTTTGATATTTGGGTAACTGGTGTGATCACGGCTTTGCTTAACTCCTAGACTTCAAAGTCGCAGTAGTAAATCACGACCATGGGTATCCGTACCGCAGGTGTTCAGTAAACCATAGCCATCTGCTAACTGTTTAACTTGGTTGGCAATTTTAGCGGTAGACAGCCAAGGGTTAGTATGACGATAGGCATAATAGACCTCAATACCATCAATCCCTAAATTAGCCGCTTCTGTAATCAATTCTGGCACCGGATGACGATAACGGGCTGGATGGGCCAAAACCGCCAATCCTCCCGCCTGTTGAATTGCATTAATCACATTTTTAGCAGCATAGGCATCGGTTTCCCAAGGTAGTACAACCTTGCAGATAGGGTTGCAGACCAGTGGAGTCGGGATCGAAAGCATAACCCAGAATATGGACATCCGCAGCCAATAACCGGGCATTAATTTCTACTCCCGTCCATAACCGGGGCGCTTTATTCGCCCGTTTGGGATACTTATTTTTCCAGTTATCTAACCAGTGCTGGGCTTCTTTGTACCCTTGGGTACCATGGTGATCGGTAATTGTCAGTCCTTTTAAACCAATTTCAATCGCCTGCTCCATGACTTCATGGGGTTCTAACTGCCCATCTGAACGTCGGGTATGGAGGTGAAAGTTATAGGAATTGGGGCAACTTCTGGCATTCAAGGTTTGAAAGACCTGTTGCAGTGAAGACCGATCTTGGGCAGGTGGTATCAATAAGGGTGATTCCACAAATCCCGTTTGGATATGAAACCACCCCGATAACGATTCAGAATCTGAGGTTAGATTGACACTCATACCGTCTTCATCTTAATAAACTGTTACTATAATCTACTGTATCGAATTTATTGGGCAGTTGCTACAAGATAGGGTTAAGATTGACCAATTTTAGATTTGAAATTCTTATATAAGGAAATGGGCTATAGGTAAGGGGGTATTAATGGTATTGACGATAAGGGGTTAGGAACACCATCCCACTTCCTCGGCCATCCCCGTTCCCAATATCTAAAATCATTTTTATCTGCCTTTACTATTTCAAGAACCTTGATCTATAATTGCTGAACACCTAAAATCCGACACCCTGGGGTGGGGCTTGTCCTCACCCCCCCCGATGGTCTAGGCCAAAGAATTTTGATGATCTGGTTACAGATGCAATCCAAACCATAAAATCAACCAGAATTAATGGGGACGGGGCGGGTTTATGAAGATTAATAATTGGTGACAGAAATAACTGCGAACCCTCCCCTACATTTGGACTCAAAAACAAGGTTGATTAGTTTTAGGAGAATTAAAATTTGTAATTGCGATCGCGCACCCACAAACTAACTGGAATTGCTTTTCCTTGAGAATTAACTTTAACTTCCACCACAAAAGATTGCTGATTATTCCTTTGTGCTTCTGTAATTGTATCATTAATTTGATTCCGTTGGCTTTCCGGCATATAATACCGTTCTAAACCGTATTCAATATTCCATCCCGTTGATTTTCCCTGTAAAGCTATTTGATTATTAGATAAATTATCAGGATATTCAGCACTGATTTTTACAGGTTTCCAAGCTAAAGGATGTTGGGATTTAGACGCATCTTTGGGTTTGTCTAAGGTGACATAAATTAAAGTTCCCTGGGGTAAATATTCTGCACCTTGAGCAACTTCTTTCCAACCGGGAACTGCTCTGAGAGTATCAGCACTAGAAATATCATAACTCAGGGTTTGATAATATCCTCGGAAAAAATCATAGGGGTCAACGGGGGCGGTTTGTAATACCACGGTTTTTCCGGTGACTTGGGTATAAAATGCTTGGGAAGGAACGGCTAAAATTAGGATTAATTGAAATAATAACGGTGTCCAAAATTTCCAAGCTGGGATCTGTTTTTTCACTACAGGAGACTGAGTTGAAATAACGGAAGATTGGGTATCATTCGAGTCAGAATAATTCATGGTTTTTACTCCTAAAAATTAGATAAATTAACGATTTTGAGTTCTAGCGGCAGTTAATAAATGGCGTTCAAACCATAACCCAGCTAGAATTACTCCCACACCACATAAGGTAAATACAAAGGCTTTTAGAATCAATTCGGTATTATATTCAAAGGTGCGACTCATAATTTGGGAGACTAATAAAATCATTCCGCCCCAAAAGGCAAAGCGTTGAGTTTGGGCGAGTCCAATTCTAATTAATCCCGTGGCTAAAAGAAACATCTGTACATTGAATAAAAAGGTTGCTATTTCAGGAATTGCATAGATTTGTAAATGCCAAAAACAGATAAATCCAGTTAAACCTAAAAATCCAGCAATAACGCTAGTAACGGAATCAAATCCCCATTTATTCGGATAAATAGCACTGGGTTTAATTAATTGAAACCATTGCAAAAATAGAATTCCCAAAAACACATAAAAGTCCAGCAAAATGAATTGATTAATTAACCTAGAATTATCTGAATTGTCTACAAGAAGATCATTCCAAACTCCGTTGAAAGATAAACTAAAAAATAAAAAGGCTAACAGAATAATGGATAGGGTTTTAGCTGAAGGTTGAAATAGTCTACTATCAATCATCGGCCAGGAGGCATCATCATAACTCCAGAGTAAAGCGGGAGTAAAGATTAATGAAATGGCAAAAATTAACCCAGGTGGTAAATCGGAATTAAACAGGGGAAAGAGGCTGATTTGTAAGGCGAGAATCAGAATCAGTAAGGTCATAATAAACAATACCCGAGACTGACAGCGATAGGCAAGGGGAATGAATAGAAATCCGGCAATTAAAGGGGTATGTTTCTAGGACTAAATTTAGGATAGAAAAAGGTTGGAGGGAGAATAAATTAGATGCTCCTGTCCAATATCCAATCCCATATAAGAGTAGTCCTAGAAATCCTAAAGAAGTTAGTTGCAAACTATAGGACATTAATAATACTCCAATTCCCCATACTAAAAATAGTTCATGGGTGGAACCACTTTGATGAAAAATTTGTCCCATTAGGGCAATATTTGCCCCTAAAATTAATGCTCCAAAAATTAATAATCCTTGACCTAATTTTTGTTTTCTTCCCACTTCTAAGGAGTCTGATGGTTGTTTCCATAAATAAAAACCAGTTGTATTAACTCCTATAAATAAACTCAGAAGTAGGAGCACTTTAACGGTTTTTGACCAGTCTTGCCAATTAGCGGCTACAAAGGTAATTACACCTAAGCCTAATAGAATGGCTCCCAACCCCATTAAAATCATAACAAACCGACTACTAGCGGCGGTTTCGAGATGATTAAATTGATAGCGGGTGGCTAACTGTTGATAGACAGAATCATCAATTATTTGTTCTTCTTGCCAGAGTTTGGCTTCCTGACGAAGTTGGCGACGGAATTTTTCGTTGATCATTTGCGGTAATATGAAACAATTGTACAGTCCATTGAAACTGACTAGATTTTAGTTTTTACCTAAATATTAGGAAACTACAATTCTGGTTTTAATTTAAAATTGGGTTTAATGATTAAGACCTGTGACAGATTGTTAACTTGCACAGGGAAAAAATGCTTAAAATCCTACAAGGGCTTTTTATTGGATTTAGAGGCTAAAAAAGTTAGCATTTTTTCAAATACTTGGACGGCTAGGTCTACCCCATTATCTCTAGTAAATATATCATAATTGGGATGGGAATTTGCCTCTATAAACCAATATTGATTATTCTCGTCTACCGCAATATCTAACCCGGTATAGTCTAAATTTAATTCTTGAAAAATAGGTTGACAAAATGCTTCTATTTCTGATACAATTTGGGGATTATTAATGTGTTTGGCTATTGCTCCTTGCCAATGTAAAGGGCTTAAATTTCCGGTAAAGGTAGCCTGACTAATATCTTTTTCATATAGTAATATTAATTTTTGATTTAAAAAAACGGCTCGATATTCTCGTTGGATTAAAATATATTGTTGAGCGATCGCTACATAGTCATAATCCTTATGATTAATATTAAAAATTGTGCTTAAAGCGTTTTGAATATCCTCAAGGTTATGACATAAAAAAACATAGTGTCCACCGGAACCGGAATTGCGTTTAACAATCACGGGAAATTGAAATACCCGTTCAATTTCTTTCGCAATATCGAGAATGGTTTTAAATTTTAAATAATGTTGATATTTACAGTCAAATGGCGAAAGAAAACCCAGGCTTTTTGGAGTTCTAATTTTTTTGTGTAAAATTGAGTAGGTATAGTCTTTATCTTTAATAATTTTAAAAGTCGATTGATCTACTAAAGGGGTACTATAATTACAAAAATAATAATTTTTATCTAGCTTAACCTTAACTAAATTCTGATCAGAATGCAGTATTTCATAATCAATATTAAGATTCTGGCAAGCCTGAAGTAATAACCCAATATTATTTAACATAAAAATAGTAAGGAATAGGCAATAGGAGAAAAATCTATAAACGGAAATTGGAGACGGCTGAAAAGACGCTATAAACAACGCCTGGGCTATCTCCTAATTCCATTACCAGTAGAGTTACCGCGTTGGATTATTTCCTTGTACTTGTTGACGACCATTCCGAATCACTCGCATCATTTCATTTAACTGTTGTTCGATGCTTCCTAGGACGTGATCAGCATAATCATCGGCACCGTTTTGAATTTCTTCACATTCAGCCATAGTCCGCGATCGCATTTCTTCTAATTCCTGTTGAAGACGATAACGAATTTGTTCAATTTCAGACAAGGTTTGTTGCTGAAGCGTATCACATTCGTGTTGAACCTGTTGACGCAATTGATCCGCTTCCGATTTTGCTTGTTGAATCAAACCCATTTCATTTAATATTCGAGCCGCCCTTTGTTCAGCCATATCGATAATTTCCCGGGCATATTCTTCCGCCTCTTGCAGAATTTCATCCTTATGACGGACGATAATATCTGACTCTTGAAAAGCACTCGGTAAATTCAATCGAATCAAATCTAATTGATCCAGTAATTGTTCTTCATCGACTAAAGTTCGTCGAGTTAGGGGAATTCTAGGACTATCGAGAATCATCTCCTCCAGTCGGTTAAGTTCCCGTTGGATATCAATTCCAGGGGAATTACTAACAGAGGTTTCCGGTTCTACACGGAGTCCATTTGATTCAGGTTCTAGTTTCGGGGTTGATTCCTGGCGTAACATTTATATAGTTCTTGAGCAACGTGATTAGGAACAAGATGATCAACAGAACCTCCAAATCGGGCGATTTCTTTGACAACACTACTAGAGAGGAAACTATATTCCTTGGAGGTTGCCAAAAACACCGTCTCAATTTCTGTTGATAGAGTTTTATTGATATGAGCCATTTGCAGTTCTAACTCAAAATCGGAAAGAACTCGCAGCCCTCGGAGTAAAACTTGAGCATTCTGTAGTTTTGCATAGTCTACCGTTAGACCATCAAAACTGGCTACTTCTAAATTGTTCAGATGTTGGGTTTCCGTAGCGAATTTGTTCTATCCGTTCCTCTACGCTAAATAAAGGCTTTTTATTCGGATTTCCCAAGACCGCCACAATCACCTGTTCAAATAGTTTACAACCTCGTTCGATAACATCTAAATGTCCTAACGTAACCGGATCAAAGCTACCAGGATAAAGAGCAATCACTCGTTATGACAAGATGAATATTATTGCCAAATTATAGAACGAAGGGGGGACGGAGCCTTAAAACTAGGTAATGTCTGTCAATCTAACCCAAACAAAACCTTAAAATGTTCCAAGGACTGCGACTAGATCAACCCATAACCTGTTAACGTGTCTCTTGTCCTAACTCTTTGAAGCCAACGGACATCTCTGAACAGACTAATAAAGGATAGATATAGATATGTCAGACACTGGAATTCTTACTATTATTGGCCGTGAAATCCTCGACTCTCGCGGACGCCCAACCCTCGAAGCCGAAGTCTACCTCGATAACGGAGCCTATGGACACGCCCAAGTGCCCAGTGGAGCCTCCACCGGAAGCTTTGAAGCCCATGAACTCCGAGATGGAGATAAAAGCCGTTATGGGGGTAAAGGAGTTCTGACGGCGGTTAAAAACGTTAACGAGGTCATCGCCCCAGCCCTGAATGGAGTTAGTGCCCTAGAACAAACCGTCATCGACCAAATCATGCTCGACCTCGATGGCACTCCCAATAAAAGCAACCTGGGAGCCAATGCCATCCTAGGCGTCTCCCTGGCCGTCGCTAAGGCCGCCGCCGAAACCCTGGGTTTACCCCTGTACCGTTACCTAGGCGGCCCCATTGCCAACCTCCTCCCCGTCCCCCTGATGAACGTGATTAATGGAGGTTCCCACGCCGCTAATAACGTGGATATCCAGGAATTTATGATCGTTCCCATTGGGGCTCCTACCTTCAAAGAAGCCCTGCGTTGGGGGGCGGAGGTGTTTGCCTCCCTGAGTGATGTCTTGAAAGGTAAAGGCCTCCTGGGGGGCGTGGGGGATGAAGGCGGTTTTGCTCCTAATTTGGGTTCTAACCAAGAAGCCCTGGATATTCTCATCCAAGCCATTGAAATCGCGGGTTATAAACCCGGTGAACAGGTCGCCCTAGCCCTGGATGTGGCCGCGAGTGAATTCTATAAAGACGGCATCTATACCTACGACGGTCAACCCAATAGTGGGGAGCAACTGATTGAGTACCTGAGTAAATTAACCAGTCAGTACCCGATTATTTCCATTGAAGACGGTCTGCACGAGGATGACTGGACTCACTGGAAATCCCTAACGGAAAAAATCGGCAGCAAAGTGCAACTGGTGGGGGATGACCTATTTGTAACTAACCCAACCCGTTTGAAAAGAGGTCTTGAGGGGAATATCGCCAATTCTATTTTGGTAAAACTCAACCAAATTGGTTCTCTGTCGGAAACCCTAGAAACCGTTGATTTAGCCACCCGCAATGGTTATACTTCCATAATTAGTCACCGTTCCGGGGAAACTGAAGATACCACGATTGCCGACCTGGCCGTTGCCACCCGAGCCGGACAAATTAAAACGGGTTCTCTGTGTCGGAGTGAACGGGTCGCTAAATATAACCGTTTATTACGGATTGAAGACGAACTCGGCGCCCAAGCGGTTTATGCCGGAGCCGTTGGTCTAGGCCCTAGTTTCTCGAAATAACTGAAAAACACCTATAAAACAGTCCAGCCTTGGGCTGTTTTACTAATATCATTAGGAAAAATAACAAACAATCAAAGTAGAAATGAACAAAAATATTCAGAAGGGTGCGAAGTTTTTTTTAACGGGATTAGCAACGATGGGTTTAGTCTTCTCGGAGGCTGTATTTTCCCCCGCGAGCGCTACTCAACAGTTATTTTGTAATGGACGGATGAACAATGGTTGGACTTATTCAGCCCAGTTTCTCAATGGTCGTTTTACAGAAATTCGTTGGGAGCGCCCAGGACAGCCCCCCATCGTTTCCAACCTGAGTTTTCAATCCACCAATGATGCCAGACAACCTGTTTATACAGGGTCAATCATGGCAGCCACAATGGTTACTTTAGTTGATACCTCCCGGGGTAATGTGCGAACGGGTTCACAAATATCGGTTACGGCGGAAGAATGGGGTACCAGCATCGGAAACCTGTGGTACTTCCTCGGGTAACTCCATGGGAAACTCCTCGGACTGGTTTACCAATACCAGGAACAATCTAGTCGGTTCTAATGCAAATCAAGCCAGACGTTGGCTCAATAGAAACAATTTTGTCTTTACTCAAACCTTAGCACATACTAATCGGCGCATCGTTGAACGCTGGAATCGCAGTAACCCCAACGGAGCCATTGATGTGATTTTTGTTAATAATATGGTGTCTGATGTGATGATGGCTCGTTAATAAAATTCCATTCTTTTAATTTTTAATTCCGGTGGTGGCAATTCCCCGAATAAATTGTTTCTGTCCAATCAAAAATAATAAAATCACCGGAATTGAAGAAATGACCACCGCCGCCATTAATAATTGCCAACTATTGGTATATTGTTGTTGAAATTCTGCGAGGACTAACTGCACGGTTTTTAATTGGGGTTTAGTGGTAAAAATTAGGGGTTTAAATAAATCATTCCATTCCCCAATAAAGGTAAATAAAAATAATGTTACTAGGGCGGGTTGGGCCAAAGGTAACATAATTTGCCATAAAATCTGCCATCGGTTGGCCCCATCCAAGGCGGCGGATTCCTCTAACTCCACCGGAATTGTCAGGAAATATTGACGGAGAAGGAAAATACCAAAACCATTGGCAGCCGTGGGTAAAATTAAAGCCCAATAGGTATTAAGTAAATGTCCCCATTTCAAAACCAAAAATATGGGAATTACTAATAACTGAAACGGAATCACCAGAGTGGCTAAAACAACTAATAATAGGGCTTGTCGTCCCCGAAACTTTAACCGGGCTAAGGCATATCCAGCCAAAGCCGAGGTAATCACCTGAAATGCAGTTACTCCCAAAGCCACTAAGGTAGAGTTGGCAAAAGCCAGGAGAAACCGACCTCGACGCCAAGCTTCTTGATAGTTGGCGAGGGTAAACTGATTCCCTCCCACGCTGTTGGAGGTGGAAAAGGAGGTTGCTAAGACCACAAATAACGGCAATAGGACAATTCCCGCCCCCAGCAACAATAGACCCCAACTGCTGCCGACTAATATTTTTTCCCTGGGAATGGCATTTGTCATAAGTAAGTAACGGGTTGCTATCCTATTTGGGTTAAGGAAAAGTTATGATATCCTTCCGGTCTTCCCCGAAGGTGGGTTCAATTCAATGTCCAAGTGCATCCCACGCGGAAAAGACGTGGGTTTTGTGCGAGAATCGCTATAAGCTTAATTAATTAAGTAGTTTGGTGAAAACATCAACCTTTTGACCCCATCTTCCGGTGATCCCAAAGGGGGGACAGAGGGCGGATGTAAACTAGCAATAATAACTCATTTGTGATGAGGAGATTGTAAATCTATGCCACAGCTTGAAGCCATTGCGATTGACTTCCAATCTGAAACCTATAAAGATGCCTACAGCCGAATTAACGCCATTGTGATTGAAGGAGAACAGGAAGCCTACGACAATTACATCAAGCTGGGTGCAATGTTGCCTGAGCAGCAGGAGAATTTAGCGGGTTTGGCAAAAATGGAAATGCGCCATAAAAAAGGGTTTCAGTCCTGTGGGCGGAATTTAGCCGTCACACCGGATATGGAATTTGCCCGGGAGTTCTTTGCTTCCTTACACCAAAATTTTAAGGATGCCGCCGCCGAAGGGAAAGTGGTCACCTGCTTGTTAATTCAATCTTTAATTATTGAATGTTTTGCGATCGCCGCTTACAACATTTATATTCCCGTAGCCGATGATTTTGCTCGCAAAATTACCGAAGGGGTGGTCAAAGACGAGTATATGCACCTCAACTTTGGTGAAGAATGGCTCAAAGCCAACTTGGAAACCTCCAAAAAGGAACTCGAAGACGCCAACCGCCAAAACCTGCCGATTATTTGGAGAATGCTCAACCAAGTTGCCGATGATGCCCAGATTCTAGGAATGGAAAAGGAAGCATTAGTCGAGGATTTTATGATTGCTTATGGGGAAGCTCTAAGCAATATCGGGTTTTCGACCCGCGATATTATGCGAATGTCCGCCTACGGTCTTACCGCAGCCTAAAATACCCTTTGGATTTTAGATTACCAGTAGAGACGTTGCACCGCAACGTCTGTACCCAGACTGCGGCTTTGGACGTTAAACTCTAAAATCCATCTTAAAATCTATAGTTGAATCATGTTTGGTTTAATCGGTCATCTTACCAGTTTAGAACACGCCCAAGCCGTTGCCAGAGATTTAGGATATCCTGAATATGCTGACCAAGGGTTAGATTTTTGGTGCAGCGCTCCGCCTCAAATCGTTGATGATATCAAAGTCACGAGTATTACAGGTCAAATCATTGAAGGCAAATATGTGGAGTCTTGTTTTTTGCCCGAAATGTTAGCTAGTCGTCGCATCAAAGCGGCAACTCGCAAAATTATTAATGCAATGGCTCATGCTCAAAAAAATGGAATTAATATCACAGCTTTAGGGGGATTTTCCTCGATTATTTTTGAAAATTTTAACTTAGAACAAATTCAACAGGTTCGGAATATTAAGTTAGAGTTTGAACGATTTACCACCGGAAATACTCACACTGCCTATATTATCTGTCGTCAGGTAGAAAACGCGGCGGCCCGGTTAGGGATTGATTTAACTAAGGCTACCGTTGCTATTTGTGGAGCCACAGGGGATATTGGTAGTGCGGTTTGTCGTTGGCTCAACAGCCACACAGAGGCCGGAGAATTGTTATTAATTGCCCGGGATAAGGAACGTCTCCACGCTTTACAGGAGGAGTTGGGACGGGGAAAAATTATGGGATTAGAAGAAGCCTTACCCCAAGCGGATATTATCGTTTGGGTGGCGAGTATGCCCCGGGGGGTCGAAATCAATCCCGATACCTTGAAAAAACCCTGTTTGCTGATTGATGGTGGTTATCCTAAGAATTTAGCCACAAAAATTCAACATCCTGAAATTTATGTCTTAGATGGCGGAATTGTGGAAACACGCCCTTGATATTGACTGGAAAATTATGAAAATTGTCAATATGAAGTTACCCGGACGTCAACTCTTTGCCTGTTTTGCGGAATCGATGTTACTGGAATTTGAGAAAATTTATACTAATTTTTCCTGGGGTCGCAATCAAATTACTGTTGAAAAAATGGAACAAATTGGTAAGGTTTCTGTAAAACATGGCTTTAAACCTTTAGCTTTACCACTGTAATCAGTTATCAGTCATCAGTGTAGAGACGTGCCATGGCGCGTCTGTATCAGTTATCAGTTATCAGTGTAGAGACGTGCCATGGCGCGTCTGTATCAGTTATCAGTTATCAGTGTAGAGACGTGCCATGGCGCGTCTGTATCAGTTATCAGTTATCAGTGTAGAGACGTGCCATGGCGCGTCTGTATCAGTTATCAGTTATCAGTTTAAGAGCTACCAGTGAAGTTATCAGTCCTGTTAGTTCAGTTTTTCAAGAGAAGTAAGAAGATATTAATGCTAAATCTAAATAGCATTTTTCGGGAATCTTTCCCCCTAAGACCGTCAACGGTTGATCGGGTTCACCTATATGATTTACGACTAATAGAGCATCAGTAAAATCTTGATTTTTGGTATAATCATTGACGGTAATAATTGTTTTTAATCCGGCTTGTTTAGAGGCTGAAAATCCATGATAGGAGTCTTCAAATACTAAGCAATCTGCTGCATTTAATCCCAGTTTTTCTAGGACATAAAAATAAATATCCGGGGCGGGTTTTTTGGCGGGAAACAATATCCCCGGCGGCAATAATTTCAAACCAATTGGGATCAATTGCCGTATTTTCCAATAAGGCTAACACATTGGGTAAGGCACTGGTTGTGGCGATCGCTAACCTCATTCCCTGCTCCTTTGCTTCTTGAATTAACCGTTGTACCCCAGGACGCAAAGGAATTGAACCCCGATCTAATAATTTTCGATAATATTCATTTTTTAACTGATGCAAATTAACAATTAAATCATTTAAGTTGTCTGTTAATAAAAAATCCGGTTCATCCTGTTCAATATAATAACGAATTCGCTCTTTTCCTCCACCAATTGCCAATAATTTACCATACAAATCTACAGACCAATTCCAAGATAAACCAACCTGAGAAAAGGCTTGATTAAAAGCAATTCTATGGCCATCCCGTTCCGTATCCGCTAAAGTACCATCTACATCAAAAATCAAAGTTTTGAGTTTCCCCATATTTTTTCTATTCCCTATTCCCTATTCCCTTGTTACTCAGCGAAGTCGAAGTATTCCCTATCAATTAAACTTTTGTTTAGCCTGGTCATAGACCTCAACGGTAATTTGAGTAACGCCTAATTCCTGAGCAAACTTTTCAATTTTTTTCCGCGCCGCCGGACGGACAAAAAAAGGAATTTCTTTCAAACGAGTTTCAGCTTCTGTTGTCCATTCCATGATCATGAATTAAGAAAGAGGATAATTACATTAATCTATAATAAAATCAGAAAGGGTGCAATAGTCGAAGCATCAATATGAATCTATACTAACCCAATGATATTATTGCTCAACCTGTGTATCTTGTATGAAGGAATTATCAAGCATCAATTTGGTTCTTTCTTGGAGCAGCAGGAAAAAGAATGGCTGGTGGCTAAGATATCTGATTTTCTGCAAAAATTAAAGGAGAGAAAAAATTGATCAAAATCTGGATTCTCACCTATAATTTTCAGCAACATTAGAACTAAGATGGGGTAAAATGACAACAAATTCCCCCACGTTCAAAACTTCACGATCAAATGTATTTTAATTGGGAGCAGCAGCAGCTTTTTGTTCCGCTATTTTTTGATTATTAGCATATTGAACGGCCCTATCTTCAGCCACAGTAAACTTAGGATGGGAGTTAGGAACCTTTTTCATCAACTCACTAGCCCGTTTCCATTCCGTTGCCACCTTTGTCCATTCCTCCCGAGTTTGGGCTTTCTGCGCTAAGTTGGCGGTAGTGGTTGCGGTTTTCACAGCTTCAGAAAACGGATCAATCGGTGTGGCTGGAGTTGTGGGCGGTTTAGGGGAGGTGGAAGCCGACGGAGGGGGAGAGGAAGAAGTATCGGGGGACTCTGGAGAGGAGGAAACCTGTGGGGAGGAAGGGTAAGCGGAAGATTCCGGTAAAATGCAATCCCCCCAGAATCGCCAGAAAGGCTAAAACTCCCAACAAAGCCAAGGGCAAAACGTTGCTTTTTGGCTTTTTCGGTTCAACCTGGCGGGTGGTTTCCTCAATCTCATCATCGGGATCATCATCTTCCTCGGGATTGTAGGCCGAGGCTACATTATTATTTTGGGGAGGCAAATACTCATCATCATCATCAATGATGTCGTCATCATCAATAATTTCGTCGTCAATATTGTAGTCTTCGTCTTCATCATCCACCAAAGGGACAGAAGATTCATCCAAAAAGACATCGGCCACCGGCTTGCTTACGGTTTCTGGCGGAGTTCTCAGAACAATTTCTTCTTCCCAAACGGGTAAATCATCTCCGAATTGACGTCCATAGACCTTAACGGTGTAAATCGTTTCAACACCGAGGCGATCCATGCCATTTCGGACTAATTTTACTAAGTCTTTTTGATAGTGGGGAACCTGATCCCCTTCCATCATTACATGGAGACAGCCGTTATCCCGCATGACATCGGCGTTAATTCCTTTAGATTTTAGGGAACGGTTAATCGCGTCTGCGATCACCTTGGGATCGCCCTGTTTAGCCAGTTCCCGGGGGCTTTGATCTTGTGATGACATAGCTAAAATGATTTCACCTGTCCATGACAATGATAGTATCACTCATTAATCGCTGTGCAACTATATTTCTAAAAATTAGAACTTTTATCCCCGTTGAAATAGACGGCATAATTCAATAATCTGGGTTTGTAGGGTCGAAAGTTCATCTCCACCCCGTTTTAGATGGGCTTCTAGCTGAAGTAACAGGGGTAAACTCTGTTGAAATTGCTTGAGTGTGGGAGTTTGGACTTCTTTTTGTAGGAAAAATACTCGATTGGGGTTGCCAATTTCGGCGGTTTTAGCAATTTCAACTTTATCCCTAACTCCGGTTTCCATCATTAATTTAATCCACAACCAAGTCCGAAACTGACTGACTAAAGTTGCCACAATTTTCAGGGCGGGTTCATTATGTAAAAGTAGATCGGCAATTAACTCTAGGGCTTCGCTGGTTTGTCCGGCTTTAATACAACTGGCAAGTTTGAGGCTGTTTTGAGTATTAGACTGAACTAATCGGGAAATGTCCTCCACACTCAGGGCTTGATGGGTCTTTCCCGCAAAAAGTTGGAGTTTTTCCAATTCGTTATACAGTTGTCGGATATCATTTCCGACTAATTCCGCCAGGAGGGCGATGCCATTGGGGGTCAGTTTTACCCCGCGTTTCGGTGGCTAGGGTTCTGACTTGCTGTTGTAACTTATCGGTTTCCCAAGGTTTGATCCGCGAAAATTCCCGTAATTCTCCTTTGGATTTCCGAATCTGGTCTTCTAAGAATTTAGTGGATTTCAGCCGTCCATCGGGTTTGTTGGCACTGGTTAATAGTAAGGTGGTGGTATCCGGTATTGCAGGCAGGGTTCGTTCTAACTCCTGATAAACCTCCGCCGGACATTGCTGCATCAGGGGGGTATCGGCTAACCAGACAAACCGCCCACCCAAACCAAACGGGGGAGTCATGGCTTGATTGAGTCCCATCGCGATAGAATTTGCTTGATCGGACACAATTCTGTCAGAATTGAAGTTATCCCAACTGGGATCAACGACGGCCGATCGCAATCGTTCCACCGCTTGCAATAAGGAAAAGTCATCGTCTCCCCAGTAAAGGTAGATTGGCATAATAACTTAATTTTTTCAAAAGAGGCGATTAAAATTGGACGATACTTATCAAGTTTATGTGAATCGGGTAGCGCGGTTGACGCTGCCAGAATCCTATCACTCTCAGTTGGAGTATATTCAGGAGTCCCCCAAGTTTAAACCCGACTCCCAGGGTAGACGCCAAGCCGTGCCATTCCCAGGTTATACCGTGATTACGCCCCCGGCGGCAGAGGACTTGGATAATCAAGAGTTATATCAAAATCTCCAAGCTTGTCAACAGCAACTCGGGGAGAAGTTTGATCCTGATTTTTTAATTACTATCCCCCCGGATAGTTTACATTTTACCCTGGCTGATTTGGTCTGGGATAGTGCCTATCGAGATGCTAGTCAAGATCCTAATTTTGAGCCGAATTTGCATGAAGCGATCGCTCAATCCTTTGAGACGTTCAAATCAACCCCGATTTCTCCGGGTATCCGTTGGCAAATTTTTGGCTTTATGTTATTACCAAGGGCGATCGCCGTTTGTTTGGTTCCCCGAGATCAAGAGTCCTATCAAAAAACTCTTGAATTCCGCCGAGCTATCTATCAAAATCCGGGTTTAATTCCGTTAGGCGTCGATCAACAATATTATTTAACGGCACACATTACCTTGGGTTATTTCGGAAGTATTCCTGAAGATTTAGACCGGGCAAATTTTTGTAATATTCTATCTTCTTTTAATCAACAATGGTTAGATTCAACTCAAGAAATCTGGGTTAACCGAGCCGAACTCCGCAAATTTGACGACATGAATCGCTATTATCGAGAACCAGACTGGCCTGTTTTAGAGTTTAAATCCTAGGGGTTAGTGATTGGTTATTCGGGTGTTGATGGTTGATCTTTAACGATCAACACCCCAGAAGAAGGGACGGGGAAAGGGCAACAGGCAATAGGAAATCCTGATCGATGATTCATGTTATTGGAATTGGGTTGGAAGGAGCATCGGGACTGGGTGAGTCTGTGCTTAATTTAATTATGGGAGCGACGGTATTAGTCGGAAGCGATCGGCATTTAAGTTATTTTCCTGAATATTTGGCTACCCAGTTAACCTTGGGAGATTTAACAGAAACTATTGTCGCCATTCGTCAACAACTGATTAGATGGGAAGTAGAAAATAAACAATCTAGTAATAATTATATTGTAATTTTGGTAGCGGGTGATCCGTTATTTTTTGGGTTAGGTCATTTATTAGTAGCTGAATTTTCCCCTGAGAAATTAACCTTTCATCCCCATATTAGTGCGATTCAATTAGCCTTTAATCGGATTAAAACTCCTTGGCAAGATGCCCAAATTATCCGGGTGCAGAGTCCGGCGATGGAAACCTTAATTCAAGCCCTACAAAGGGGCGTGGAAAAAATAGCAATTTTAACAGATACTATTTATAATCCCCCGGCAATTGCCCAATTAATCAGAAGTTTAAATTTACCGAATTGTTATCAATTTTGGGTTTGTGAAAATTTAGGAGGAAGGGATGAACGAGTGCAAGAATGGGATATAGAAATATTAAAAAATCAAGTTTTTTCACCCTTAAATATTGTTATCTTACTACGTCAATCTCGATCATCCATAGAAAACCCTTAGATTTATCTAAAATTCCGACTTTTGGCATTCCCGACCAACTATTTTTCAGTTATAGCGATCACCCCGGACTAATGACGCAAAGGGAAGTTAGGAGTTTAGTCTTAGGAGAATTAGGATTACAACCCAAACAAACTATCTGGGATATTGAGGCAGGAATGGGTTCAGTTTCCATAGAAATTGCTCGACTTTTTCCTGATTCTACGATTTATGCAATTGAAAAAACAGCAGTTGGAACCAGCTTAATTGAACAAAATCGCCAACGGTTTAAAGTTAATAATATGGTTTCAATTCATGGAGAAGCCCCAGATATTTTACATCATTTACGTTCTCCCAATCGAATTTTTATGGGGGGATGTGGAAAAAAGTTAAGCGAAATATTAGGTATTTGTAGTATTCGTTTAAGTCCGGGCGGTGTAATTGTTTTAGCTTTAGAAACCATTGAACATTTAAACACCGCTTTAAATTGGTTAGAACAACGAAAACGCATTGAGGGGAGTTGGAGTTATCGCATTCTCAATATCCAGTTATCCCATTCGGTTCCCATTAATCATTTAACCCGTTTTTCTCCCTCCAACCCCGTCACTCTTTTAACAATCACTCACCATAGTCTATTTGCCTAGGGAATGGGGGCAGGGGGAGCAGGGGAGGCGGGGGAGGTAGGGGGAGCAGGGGAGGCAGGGGGAGCAGGGGAGGCAGGGGAGGCAGGGGGAGTGAACTATTTATTGCTATTAACTATTAACCATTAACGATCACGGATTTAAGAAGATTACGCAGATTAACACAGATTAAAATCCGTGAAATCCGTGAAATCCTCTTAAATCCGTGATCCCCTAATTAGGTTGGCGACTAAACAATTTGAAATAAGTAGAAACCCAAAATTCTTTAATCGGGAAAGCAATAAAAGTCAAAGGATTAATCGTAACAATAATATTGCGAACATCTCCTTGAGCGAGTTTAACTACTTGTTTTGCAACCCAGTTAGGAGACATCACCCCAATCGGGTTTAAGTTACTTTTGAATGGCCCTAAAATCAATTTACGAATCACACAGGGTGCATCCAAACGACGCAGAGTAATCAAATCCCCTAAAGTCCGTTTACTTAGTTCGTAGAGGGGACTAAATGCTGGCCCAGCCTCTGCTTCCGATGTGTTCACCCAAACTTCTTTTTTAGCAATATCAGCGTTAGTTTTAACGGTACTCAGGAACAATTCTAATAGACGCCAACCGGAAAACGTATTCACCTGATAGGATTGTTCGATCGCATCTTCAGTTCTTTGACCGTGAACATTAATCCCATGATTAATAATTAAAATATCTACTTTTTGGAATAACTCCCCTAATTGTTGTTCCTGTCCGACTTGCCAAGTTACAGTTTTGATCGGAATTGTTTCCCCCTCAACCGTTAAACTCAAGGGTTGGTCACCGGAAGTCAAAGCCAGAACTTTTGCCCCTTTAGCATGGAGATGAAATAAAAGGGCTTGTCCAAGGGTTCCCGATGCTCCCGTCACAGCAACGGTTTTTCCCTTAAGTGAAAGTGCCGTCCCCATGATTTTATCTAATAAAGTCAAAGTTCCGCAAAAATAGGCATTTTGATTATCAAAATGATGCCGCCAATGGTAAGTTCGATTTACCATCCAGGGGGCGGGAGGACGCTCAAATGTCCCCGGAGTATGGGTCAAATCCGTCAATTGATCCGCCTTGGGAATTCCCAAACCTCGGGCAATGGCTGAGAATAGAAAACTGAGGGTATAAAGACAACCGAGAAGGGCAAATCCCTGGTTTTCTGGGGTGTAAATATGGGCGATCGCCAGAAACATCAAACTAAAGCAGAACATCACCCCGGCTTCGGGGACATCATTATACCAATGGGCTTGGCGATAAATTTCCTGACTCACGGGAGTTAAATCAGGACGGAATACCCGATGATGCCAATTGTGCAAACGAGTTAAGGGCGGGAAAATATGAGCCACGACATGATAAATATCCCTTACCAGTTTCTGCTCCGACGATAGAGCCCACTCCCCAAGCCAAATTCCCAATCCAAACCGTTACCATGTCTAATCCCAAACACCTTTAATTAATTCGCAAATTTCCTGCCCACGATTAGCAAGACTAGACTCCAATTGTAGTCAAATTTGGTTCTAATTTTCTGGGGGTCAACCCAAATTATGGATTTTTAGGCTATTTTGTAATCGACAGCAGGACTTACCAAAAGTTTTGAGTTTAAAGCCCCTAAATTCTACTTAGGCTTTTTATTTTGATGAGGAGATGCAGAAATATTGGAAGAATAGTCATGGCTTTTGGTGACGAGAAAATATCTAAGTCCTACTAGAAAATACTATTCCTAACCCTGGCTAATCTACATATAGTTCACCTGTGTGAGTCCTGTCTATGTTAAAATCCGATTGTGAGTTAGGAATCCGCATCTACGTTTTAAAGCATCTTAGGTATGACCGCATGAGTCGAATTCTCATTGCTGAAGACGAACCCCGAATTGCCTCCTTTCTGGAAAAGGGACTGCGAGCGAATGGATTTATCATAACTTTAGCCAGTAATGGACAGGAAGCCATAGAAAAAGCCCTCGCCCATGAATTTGACCTATTGATTCTCGACTTGGGACTTCCTGATCAAGATGGGTTTCAAGTTTTAGAACAATTACGGGGCCAAGGAGAACAAATTCCGATTATTATTTTGACCGCCCGGGATGATATTACGGATAAGGTAGCTGGGTTGGAGGGGGGTGCAGATGATTATGTGACTAAACCCTTCCGATTTGCAGAACTTTTGGCTCGGATTCGTGCCCGTTTACGACATCATCCCCCATTGACGAATAACGAGGATAAGGCTTTAACTGTTGGCCAAATTACACTGGATTTATACACCCGTCAAGCTTGTTTGGGGCAAACACCGATTACCCTATCGGCTAAGGAATTTCAACTGTTGGAAACGTTTTTGCGCCATCCGGGTCAAGTTTTGAGTCGGGAACAACTATTGGATCAGGTTTGGGGATATGACTATGATCCAGGCTCGAATATTGTTGATGTTTATGTGGGCTATCTGCGTAAGAAGTTGGGGAGCGAGTGGATTGAAACGGTACGGGGGATGGGTTATCGTCTGGTGTCTTGAAACTTCTGGGAACTTTTGAACTCAAGAGAACGTCTGCGGTGGCAATGCTGTTGGAACCAGCGATTGAGAGGGATTTAGTGATCGGGATAGGTTTTATTTAACCAATCTACGGTTAGTTCGTCGGGAAGATGTAACGATCAAATATTGTGACTTTGGGATAGGAGTAAAGTCCGGTGGTTTTTATTGGGAAAAAGCGTGCAAATTAGCTATCTGTTGCTGACAAATAGCTAGGCCATATTCTGTCTATAGTTAAGGATATTAACAATATTTTTAAACTTGTCATCTCTTGCCTCAACTAAGGGAATACTTAAGTTAAGTGGGTGAGGAATAACAGAGTCAATGGAGATTTAAGTTAAAGTTAATCGCTGTCTTTATTTAACCTAATTTTTGAAATAGGTTAAACCAAAAGGTTGTGGTCTAAAATTAAAATGGTTCACCTAAAAGCACAAAAAGGTGGCGGGTTTTTTTGGTCTAAATTCAAAAAACAAGCTGATAAAACTCTAAAATTAAGATTTTTCTCATCAATAATTAATTACCATCTTAAATTAATGTTTTAGAGTTAAGATATGTAGAAGGAACCATCGGAACTGATTCCTGTTTTAACCCTTGATTTGTATTCAGTTAGATCATTTTAGAATGGTTTTGCCAGAATGCAGTTATTGTGTCGTATAGATTAATAAGGTTGATCAAACTATGAATGACTTGAACAAGTTTTCTAAAGCATTAGACAAGTTGGGTGATAAATTGGGCAAATTAGCCAACAAACCCGATAAGTTCTTCAAGAAACTAGATAAGATATTTGATAAAGATGCCTATTTGAAATTCAACCCCGATGTTAAATTGGTCGTTGAAACCAACTCAATAACCCCAGAAGAACACTTTCTGCTCTATGGAATTTACGAAAATCGGGAATTCAGTAATCTATTTAGTGTTCGTGAATACCTCAAGCTGAATGTAGATTTTAACTTGGTATCTCAACAACAGGGCTTAAGTGCTGCTGAACATTTTATTGATTTTGGACAGAGTGAAAACCGTCCCTGGAATCCCCTATTTAATATTCGGGAATACCTCCAGCTTAATCCTGATGTTGAGAAAGCTGCTGAAGATGGTCTGACCAATGCTAGTGAACATTTCTTGGAAGTTGGAATCAATGAAACACGAAAATTTAGTTTCGTCTTCAAACTCAAAGATTATTTAGCACTTAATCCCGATGTTGCAGTCCAAGCTAAAGAGGGTTTAATCAATCCGATTCTCCACTTTTTTAATGTGGGTCAATTTGAAGGTCGAGAAGTCAATAAATCTTTCCTGAATGTCAAGTATTATTTAGAGGCAAACCCAGATATTAAGCCAGCAGTTAAATCTGGTCAAATTAGTGCGGTTGCTCATTTTCTCGAATTTGGTCTGGGGGAAAATCGTCCGTTCAATCCCAATATTTCTGTTACTCAGATTCTGCAACAATTTAAGGTTAGTAAGCTCTCAGTAATTAGTATTGAGCAAATCAGGCAATTTGTTGAAGTATCGCTATCAACACCTGTACCCGCACCAACACCCACACCGACACCCGCACCAACCGCAACACCTGCACCAACCACAACACCTGCACTAACGGTTGAACCGACACCCGCACCAACCGCAACACCCACACCGACACCCGCACCAACCACAACACCCACACCCGCACCAACGGTTGAACCGACGCCCGCACCAACGGTTGAAACCGACGCCCGCACCAACGGTTGAACCGACGCCCGCACCAACGGTTGAACCGACACCCGCACCAACAGTTGAACCGACACCCGCACCAACGGTTGAACCGACACCCGCACCAACAGTTGAACCGACACCAGTTCCCACACAGGAACCAACGGCGGAAATTCCCCCGGAGTTGTTCAATCTCGACTATATTAAAGTCACCTATGGGGTCGAACTAAAAGCGGGTTTAAAAGTTGAGGATCTCAGCACAATTACAGATATTGAGATCATCAATTTCATCAACGAAAATGGATTAGAACTGGGGATTAATACCTCAGCCTATGTAGATATTAAGAGTTACATAGAATCCTATAGCCAACAACTACTAAGTTTCTATCAAGTTGCCTCCATTTCCGAAGTGACCTTTGTACAAATCCTCAACTATATTAGTGGGGCGGGTTTAGAGGCAGGAAACAGTCCTTCTGTGTTCATTGATTTTGATTTTGTCAAGAAAAATTACGACAAAAAACTAGAGAAGTTCTTCAAGAAAACTCTTGACAAAATTACCAACAAAGATATTTTAAAATATCTTGACAAAGAAGGAATTAAAGACGGAGATCAACTATCGGGTCGTATCGACTTTAATTACATTCGGTCAACGTACAATGTGGAACTGGTTGCTAAATTCGGGGTGAACTTAGAAGTCATTAGTAATCAGCAAATCTTTGAGTTTATTAACAGTAAAGAAGGGTCTGAGATTATTGTTAATCCCTCCCCCACCGTTAATATTAACTTCGTCAAAGTTGTTTACACCCAAGAGATTGCGACTTACTTCAATATTTCCATTGAACAAGTCCTAACTCTATCTAATATTCAGATTCTCCAGTTCATTGAGAACGTTCCACCGGAACAAACGATCGACACATCTTGGACAGTTTCCTTAAACTATTTAGAAAGGCTATATGGTGCGGAATTAGTTGCTCAGTTAGGCGACAATCCATCCGTTGAACAAATTCTTGAATTCATTGAAGAACAAGGAATCGAAAATGGAAATACCGTTTCTCCCTTCCTGAGTTTGGATTATGTGAAACAGTTAAATCTCGATAAAATTGTCGAGAAATACAATATCACACAAACCAATGAAATTGAAAGTGACGATCTTCTCGAAAGTGTCAATGTAGATTACCTGATTGATGTTGAATACTCTCGCGTTAAATATGTCACTCAGTTAGCCACTTACTTCAAAATTTCTGAAGAAGAAGTTGCTAATTTGACAGATGAAAAAATCAAAGTTTATGTCCTAGGAATTGGTAAGGATCTGGGATTAACCGGAAATGCCATTGACTTCAAGAAAGTCGAGAAACTTCTGGAAAAAGAACTCAAAGGCTTCTTTAAGGTCAAAGACGTTAAAGACTTAACCGATGGACAAATCAATGGTTTCCTATCGGGTGAAGGCAAAAAACTCGGACTGCTTAAGCAAATTTCTGAAGTCGTTGATGTCGAATACTATAAAGAAATTTATGGTACTTTCCTCACTGCTCAATTTGGAGAAGATATCTCAGCCGAGGATATTGTCGAGTTCTTGTTTGGTGATGGATCTCCCGTAATTGATGTGGAATTCTGCCTAGATAAATATGCAGATGAACTCACGGAATATGCCGATAGTTTAGGGAAAAATCCCAAAAAATTAACCCTAGATGATCTGAAAAAATACTTCTTCAGCAATGAGAAGTTTGATGCAGAAAAGAGCCTAGTCACTTTCGATTTAACAGCGTTCAGTACCCAATATTCATCACAGTTAGTTTCGTTTTACAACGTCACTTCTATCACGGAAATTACCCAAATCCAAGTCTATCAGTTTATTACCCAAGGAGCCTATAAATTAAATCTCAATCTTTCTGAATTTATCTCAGAAGATGGATTGGCATTCTACAAGCAAGAATACGCCGAAAAAATTGCGACGGAATATGGTATTGAAGTCAGCGTTGTGCAAGAACTCGATGCCAATGTTTTACTCGATATCGTCTTTGGTGGTTGGTCTGATGATCTCGATTCTGACTACTTCCGGGTGAAATTTGTCGGAGATGTTCAGGCGGTATTCGGTGTAGCAACAATTGCCGAAGTGACCGACTTACAAATTCTCCAATACCTGCATGAACAGGAAACCGTTGATGTCAAAACAATCAATTGGTTTGATACCAGTGAATATGTCAAGAAATATGGTAAAGAACTTGAAGCCGCGCTGAAAGATTCCTACCACGTTAAAGACATTGGTGAACTGTCTAGTCAGCAAATTATCAAGTTTGCCTTTAGCCTTGAAGCTCAAGCCTTCAGCACAGAAGGATTGATTGATTTAGAGTATGTTACTGATACCTTCGGTGCTGCAATTTTGAGTGGTGATCAAGTTGCGGAAAAATGGGTCAGTCAATATATTAGTGTTGATGCGGGATATGTTGAGTTTCAACTCAGTGGTTTAATTGAAGCGGGAACTGTTACCTTAGAACAAATTAATCAAGTTCTAGGAACTGAGGTTACCAGCGTTGATTTGTTAAGCAAAAAACAACTTATCGACCTGATTAATAACAGTGAATTCAAGATCGCTTTAGGCGAAGGTGTTGAAATTAAACTGTCTCAAGATACCCCCAATTTGGATTATATCAAAGCCACCTTTGCTCCAGCTTTAGCAGAAGTTTTGGAAGTGAATGTTGCTTCAATTACGGGTGATATAACGAATGTTGTTTCTAACGAGCAAGTTCTGACCTATCTGGTTGAAAATAAAGCGGCAGAAATCGCGACATTCGCCGAAGTTACTGAAGCTGAAGTTACACCGGAATTAGCACAACAATGGTTGAGTGAAGTCAATCTGATTACGTTGGATGATGGTAGTACGACGGATGATGGTGATGCGCCAGTTAAAATCGATTTAGCTTACGGTCGTTATCAACTAGAACAGTTGGTCACGGACGAAAAACTCACCCTTGATACCGTTAATCAATTCTTAACTACACCGATTGAATCTTTAGAAACAATTACCGACGCAAATCTGACGGAATTGTTACTCGATCAAGAATTCCAAACCGCATTAGGTGAGGACAGTATTGAGTTAGTTCAACCTGATACCTTGGATTTGGATTTCTTGAGTTCTCAATATCAGACTGAACTTTCAGCAGAATACGGTTTACCTGCGGGTACTCAATTTACCGAACAACAAATTAAGGATTATTTCAGTACCGAAGATGCTGAAGAAATTACTGCCGCCGGTGTAACGGTTGAACAATATATTCAACAACTTACGGTGACGGAAGTTCCAGCGCCAGTTTCCACCAACTAGCCCAGCAACAGACCTCGATCCAGAATATGTGAAATTCCAACTCGAGGATTTGTTAGATAACAATGTGATCACGCTGGCAGATGTTAATGAGGTTCTAACTACTGATGTTCAGGCGTTGGATACTTTAACCAATGAACAAATCCAAGAATTAGTGGTTAATGAAGCCTTTAACACTAAACTGGGTGAAGATCAGGCTCTGAAACTGACACAAGCAGAAGGTTTAGATTATGACTATATTCGCAGTGTTTACACTCAGGAATTAGCTGATGCTTATGAGGTTTCAGTCGATGATGTTTTAGCCGGAGATGTTGTTGAACTAACCAGTGAACAAATTCTCGCCGCTTTTACGGAAAAACTGTCAACGGTTGATGTGGGATACGTCAGTTATCAACTGGAAGAATGGATTACTGATACAACCTTAAGTTTGGATCAAGTTAAACAATTCTTAGGTAGTGAGGACGCAACTTTCACCAGTATTGAAGACTTAACGAATGCCCAAATCATTCAGTTAGTCTATAGTTCTGAATTCGAGGCGCTGTTACAAACCAAAAATCAAACTTTGGAACTGTCCCCTATTGATTATGAACAGTACATTCAGGACAATACCGATGCTTTGACTGTCGCCTATCCCGATGTGACTAATATCGCAGATTTAACTCTCGAACAAGTCAAACAGTTTATGTATGACGCAGGAGTTGAACAGGGTATTAAGCTCGAAAAATATCTGGCTTTTGATTATCTGGAAACCACCTACGCCAGTGCCATCAGCAGTGTTGAAATTGATGCTCAAGTGGTGTTGAATTGGTTGAAAGATGACTACAATCAACTGGATGTTAACTATCTCCGTTATCAATTTGACCAGTTAAGCGTTGAGCAACAAACTCAGGTTTTAGGTGCATTAGAAATCGAAAAAGATGTTGAATTCCTGACGGATAAAGACATTATTTCGATCACCTTGAGCAATGCTTATCAAGAAGTCGGAAGCATTAAACTCACAGCAATTGATGTTGATGCTTACCGGGAACAGTACGCCCAACAGCTTACTGATTACTACTTCCCTACCGATGATGACGATGCAACCGATGATGGCGGAAGCACTCCACCAACCGATGACCCCGAAGACGGTGATACTGGAAACGGTAATCTAGTTGATCAAATCAGCGACAAAGATGTTATTAAGTTTGCCTTCAGCGAGGGAATCAAAAAAGGAATTAACCCTCTGGAACTCGTTGATAATGAATATCTGAAAACAGCTTTCCAAGCTGAACTGGCTATCCATTATAACGTTGAAGTTTCGGCAGTTGCCCAACTTGATGATTCCCTGGTTGCGGATTATGTTTACGGTGGAATTTTCGGGGCAGAAATTGACTATAAATTCTATAGTCAAACCTACAAAACCGAGTTGGAAACCACCTTTAGTAAACCCATTGAACAGGTCACAGATACGGAGATCCTGCAACACGCTTTAGACGTAACTATTCTCCAAGGAAAAGCGATCACGCCTTTGGATGTGGATGGATTTGTCAAGGAATACAAAAAAGAACTGTCCGAGATTTTTGGTATCAAATCCAAGGAACTCAAAAAACTTGATAAAGCCTTCCTCAAAGACTTTATCTTGGAACAAGCTGCTTCTTACGATTTAGACGGGAAAAAACACACCAATCTTGACTACTATGTGAATCAAGGTGGGGAAGATTTGTTAGAAAACTACCGTGAGGAAAAGGTCTACAATATTGATCCTAAGAAAGTCTTTGACTACGTTTCTGAAAATCAAAAAGACGTTTCCAGTACGGCTCCAACGGTTGATTTAGTTTGGTATCAAGAACAATATGCCGAGGATATTGCGACCAATAAAGCCAAAATTGATACCAATGGAGACTCCGAAATTAGCAATGATGAATTGTCTATCTATGCAACCGGGGAAGGTTTAATTAAAGGAAACAAACCTTCTGAATTGTTGAAGGATTTTGAAGCATACGTTGCTGATCCCCAAGTGCAGGAAGATGTCTTAACCTACTACGATATTGAGTCGGTTGATGCACTTACAAACCCTCAAATTGTCACCTATATGGTGGGTCAAGGTTTGTTAGATGGTCATAAACCATTCAGCGATGAATTCTTAACAAATAATCCTGAAACTGGACTTTGAAGCCTTCAAACAAGCCAATACTCAAGCCCTGGTTCAATATACGGGTCTGAGTATTGAACAGGTGACCTCTGTTAACGTCTTTTCCTATCAAGCGAGTGTCGGTTTTTTCAACCCAAGCACCACTAACAATGGTTTAGTTTAATCTGAAAGACTAATTCCTAACCCCTCTGGTGACCCCAGGGGGGTTTTTTATTGGGTTGAATTTTGAGAATAACAATAGCTTATAATAATGATAAAATTCTTGAATTTAATATTTTTCCCTATCCTAAAGAGTTATAAAACTTTTTCATTATCATCCCGATGAAATTGTTACAGTTCTTGAAGATATCGATCTTCTGAAAATAGCGGTACAGAATTTATCATCATTTTACCCATAAAATATACTCCCCCTGATATTATCTCTCCTTTAAAGTTATCAAATCCCTAGGCATTTTTCCAATAACTATAGGTTTCTGACCCAATTTTATCCTTTTCCTCTTGATAAATCTCATCTAAACAATTAAATAATGCTTTGGCTTCGTTTTCTAGTCCTAATAGCCTTAAACTGGTTAAAATTCGAGTCAAGCGTAAATAGTTATGATCTCGCCAATCAATCCAATTTTTTTTTCTTTGTTGATAGTTTTCACTTTTAATTATTTTTATCCATTGAGAGGGCTGGGATTCTAATTTTAATCCATAAAAATCTAACATTAATAATAAAGATTTAAGTAACCTTTTTTTCAATTCTGGAGTATTTCTAAAGGTTTCGATAGTAGAGGGATTTAAGGTGGGCGCGTTTCGATTAAAATTGCTTTTGTCTACCAAAGGAAATAACCATTGAATATAATCATGGGTATATTCTAAACGATCATGTTTCCACTGCCAAATATCTTCGATTTTCCGTCCTTGAGCATCAGGAGATAAACCTAAATAGAAGCGAACAAGAATGTCTTGATTATTTGAACTCATAACAAGTGATTTCTAAACATTAGCCAAGGATAAAAACCCCTGGCTAATAGTATAACCTATTACCGATTACGATATTATAAATCTCGATGGGTAAATGGTTTAGCGTTACTTCCAGAATAGGTTTCTACAATATGACCGTCCCCAACCACTTGATATTTATAAGTAACTAACCCTTCCAAACCAACGGGGCCACGGGGGGGCATTTGTTGGGTACTAATTCCTACTTCTGCACCGAAACCATAACGAAATCCATCGGCGAAACGAGTCGAACAATTATGGAAAACTCCCGCCGCATCAACTTGATTTAAAAAGGTCTTGGCGGTGGTTTGATCTTCTGTTACAATGGCGTCGGTATGACCCGAACCATAGGTATTGATATGGGCGATCGCTGCTTCTAAATTCTCAACTATTTTAATTGATAAGATTAAATCACTGTATTCCGTTGACCAATCTTCCGCCGTTGCAGGTTGAATATTAACAATTTTTATGGTTTGATCATCCCCGCGCAATTCAACATTTTTAGCTTGTAAAGCCGTTACCGCTTCTAATAAAAACTCTGGGGCAATATCTTGATGAACTAATAGGGTTTCCACCGCATTACAAGCCGCGGGATATTGGGTTTTTGCATCAATTGTAATGGCGATCGCTTTTTTAATATCCGCCAATTGATCAATATAAATATGACAAATTCCTTCGGCGTGACCTAATACGGGAATCCGAGTATTATCCTGAACAAACTTTACAAAAGCATTAGACCCCCGGGGAATAATTAAATCCACATAATCATCTAATTGTAATAACTCTAAAATTTCCTCCCGGGTGGTTAAAAGTTGGACTGCATCGGGATGAATTGCCGTTTGAGATAATCCTTGACGAATGGCTTTAACCAAGACTTGACAGGAATTAATCGCCTCCTTTCCCCCCTTCAAAATCACCCCATTTCCCGATTTTATTGCTAAGGCAGAAATTTGGATCACCGCTTCCGGGCGAGCTTCAAAAATTACCCCTAAAACCCCTAATGGACAGGTAATTCTTTTTAAGATTAAACCCTGATCTAATTCTCGATGAATTTGCACCGCCCCCACCGGATCAGGCAATTTGGCAACATCTCTTAATCCGGCAATGGTACTATTTAATTTAGTCCGATCAAATTTAAGACGATTATATAAAGGTTTAGCAATTCCTTCGGCTTCGGCGGCGCGACAATCGGCTTCATTAGCCGCAATAATTTCCGATGCAGCCGCTTCTAAAGCTTGAGCAACGGCTTCAATAGCTTGATTTTTTTCTGCTGTTGATAATATCCCTAATTTCTGTGCCGCTAAACGGGTTTTTGCAGCTAGTTCAACCAAAGGAATAGAACGAGTTTCCGAGACTGTCATTGTTACAACTCAACCCCAAAATCGGGCAAATATCACTATTTTCTTATCATAATTCATAAGTCATCAGTGTAGAGACGTGCCATGGCGCGTCTCTCTAGCAGTCATCAGTCCATTACCGATTATTAGCAGCGATCGCAAATTCTGAGATGATGAGAGGGTGCTTGACTACTGACTTGCTGTGTATAGCTTGTATGCGAATCGCTCTTTTCACTGAGACATTTTTACCAAAAATTGATGGGATCGTGACGCGGCTGTGTCATACGGTCGAACAGTTACAACGGTTGGGGGATCAGGTTTTGGTGATTTCTCCGGCCGGGGGACTCACGGAATATAAAGGGGCTAGAATCTATGGAGTGGAAGGATTTCCCCTACCCATGTACCCCGAGTTAAAACTAGGTATTCCCCATCCGGGTATTGGTGTGGAATTAGAAAAATTCCGGCCCGATCTGATTCATGTGGCGAATCCAGCCATTTTAGGGTTAGGGGGATTGTATTATGCCAAAAAGTTAAATCTTCCTTTAGTTGCATCCTACCATACCCATCTTCCCCAATACTTGCACCATTATGGCTTAGGACTGTTAGAGGAGGTGCTCTGGAATATGTTAAGGGCGGCCCATAACCAAGCCCAATTGAATCTTTGTACCTCAACGGCGATGGTACGAGAACTGCATGATCATGGCATACAAAGACTAGATTTATGGCAAAGGGGAGTAGATACGGAGATGTTTCAACCGTCTTTGGCTACTGTGGAAATGCGCGATCGCCTTAGCCTTGGACACCCGGACTGTCATCTATTACTCTATGTCGGTCGTTTGGGGGCGGAAAAAGAAATTGAACGAATTAAAGCCGTTTTAGAGAAAATCCCCAATACCCGTTTGGCCCTAGTAGGCGATGGCCCCCATCGTCAAACCCTAGAAGCCCATTTTAAGGGAACTCCCACCCATTTCGTCGGTTATTTGCGAGGAAAAGACTTAGCCGCGGCCTACGCCTCCGCCGATGCCTTTATTTTCCCCTCCCGTACCGAAACCTTGGGATTGGTACTCTTAGAAGCCATGGCCGCCGGAACTCCCGTGGTCGCAGCCCGGTCTGGGGGGATTCCCGATATTGTCACCGATGGGGTGAATGGCTACCTGTTCGATCCACGTCAGGAAGACGGGGCAATTACCGCGACTCAAAGGTTATTTTTCGATGCTCAAGAACGGGAAATCCTGCGCCAAAATGCCCGTTTGGAAGCCGAACTTTGGGGATGGGCCGCGGCTACCCAACAGCTACGAAGCCACTATCAGGGGATTATTTGCCGTTACTCGTTTCCCTCCGTTGCCTAGTATCCACCAGAAATTTTTGATTCAATGCCAGGATGGAAGCCATGACCATCCGTTGTCTGTTATTATCTAGTCAATATATTAATATGTCCTAGTTGGGAAGGTTCTATTCTATTCAAGCTACTTAACTTTCTCTAATCGGAGTTTTTCGTTTCAAATCCCTCACCCAAACTATCCCCTTCCCATGACTTTTTCTAATGCTGGTAGCATCTTAGCTACGCTGACACAAGTGGATCGTATGGGCCTATTGGCGGCGCGTGTTAAACACCTGCCAATTGGGGAGTTTATTTGCATTTTAGATTTTATTACCGCAGAATTTCAGCAATTTCTTAGGGCAATTGATCTGATTAATAATGAAGGAATCGAAACCCTATTAGAACAATTGCTCGATGCCTTCACCCTCAAAATTGGGCAAATTCTGCAAGCTGATCGCACTACTATTTTTTTAGTTAATCGGGGGAAAAATCAACTCTGGTATACCAAAGTTGACGAAGAAACCGGACTGGCAAAAGAAATCCGTTTACCGATGGATTCGGGGATTTTAGGATATGTTGCCCGCACCGGGGAAGCGATGAATGTCACCGATGCTCACAACTGTGAATTATTTGATGTGGATGTGGATGAACCCCCGGGATATTATGCCCGCACCATCCTGTGTATGCCAATTTTTAGTAGCCAAAATCCAGAGGAATCTGTGGCGGTGGTACGGCTATTAAATAAAGCTGAAAATGCAGAATTCACCGAAGAAGATGAACAACAATTCCGAGCTTTTGCCGATTCAATTGGGATTATTTTAGAAAGTTGTCAATCGTTTTTTGTTGCCGCCCGAAATCAACGGGGAGTTGCCGCCCTATTAAAAGCAACAACTACTTTAGGGCAAAGTTTGGATTTAGAAACCACCCTACAGGCGGTGATGGAACAGGCACGGGATTTGATGCAGGCCGATCGCAGTACCTTATTTTTATTACAAAAAGAAACTCAAGAATTATGGACAAAAGTAGCGAATGCCGAGGGTTCTAAAATGATAGAAATTCGGATTCCTGCTAATCGTGGAATTGCCGGATATGTGGCTTCAACGGGTCAAGTTTTGAATATTCCCGATGCCTATTGTGATCCTCGGTTTGACCCCAACACCGACCGCAGAAACTGGTTATCAAACCCGAAATATTTTATGTATGCCCGTGTTTAATGCGGCGGGAGAATTAATTGGGGTGACTCAGTTAATTAATAAGAATAAAGGGAGTTTTACTAATTCCGATGAAGAATTTTTAAGGGCGTTTAATGCCCAGGCGGGCATTGCCCTACAAAATGCTCAGTTATTTGAAAATGTTATGGTGGAAAAACAATATCAGAAGGATATTTTACAAAGTCTTTCTGATGTGGTGATTTCCACGGATTTACAAGGAAAAATTGTCACGATTAATGATGCAGCTTTGGAATTATTGGGCTGTCCTCAACCTCAAATGGGCGATCGCTCCATTCGTCAATATTGGGAAGAAAAATTAAGCGGACGTTATGTTTGGGAAGTCCTACCAATTGACAATTTAAGATTCCGTTTAGAAGATAGTCTCCACCATGCCGCCCGTCATTATGTTCCTGAACAAAGTTTAACCGTCGGTTTAATTAAACAGGAAGAAACTCAAGGAGATGTCATCCAAACTAGCTATATTTTAGGCATTCCCGATCACTCTAATTCGGAAATTTATCATCCCTGGGGACAACCCACAGACCCCCAATCCAATAATATAACCTATCCTAAACAGCAAGTTCGACCAATCGAACGCAGTATTAATTTAACAGTTAATCCCCTAACTAATCCCGAAGGTGGAGTTAGAGGAGGTCTAGTAGTTTTAGAAGATATTAGTCGGGAAAAACGGATGAAAACCACCATGTATCGCTATATGACTCCGGGGGTAGCCGAACAGGTTATGGCCTTGGGAGAAGATGTTTTAATGGTGGGAGAACGTAAAGAAGTGACGATTTTATTTTCCGATATTCGGGGTTATACAACATTAACAGAAAATTTAGAAGCCTCCGATGTGGTGGCCTTATTAAACCAATATTTTGAAACTATGGTAGAAGCGGTTTTTTCCCATGAAGGTACTTTAGATAAATTCATTGGGGATGCTTTAATGGCGGTGTTTGGGGCACCCCTACCCCTACGAGATAATCATGCTTGGATGGCGGTAAAATCAGCTTTAGATATGCGCCGTCGTCTGAAGGAATTTAACCAAATGCGACCGGATGAACCGCAAATTAGAATCGGTATTGGTATGAGTTTCGGGGGAAGTGGTATCGGGAAATATTGGCTCCCAAAAACGCATGGACTATACCGTTATTGGGGATGGGGTGAATTTAAGTTCTCGCTTAGAACAAATTACTAAACAATATGGTTGTGATATTATTATTAGTGAGATGACCTATCATTTATGTCAAGATAAAATTTGGGTGAGGGAATTGGATCGGGTGCGGGTAAAAGGCAAGAATCAAGCGGTGAGTATTTATGAGTTAATTGGCAATCGTTCGATTGCTTTAGATGAATCAGTAAGAGAGTTTTTAGAGTGTTTTAATCAAGGGAGAATCGCTTATTTAGCAAAAGATTTTAAACAAGCAATTCGGATTTTTGAAGAGGCGAAAAAAATGCGTCCTGATGACCGGGCGGTACAAATTCATATTGGGCGATCGCAACAATATTTACAAACTTCTATTCCTGAAGAATGGGATGGAGTTTATACGATGACCACAAAATAAATAGAAGTATAGCAGGGAAAGCTGAGGGTTAGGGCTAATAAAATTACCCATTACCCATTACCCATATAACTACTTCCCTTGTCGTTTAACTTCCTGTTCAATTTGATTTGGAATATTATCTATTTCTGTAGATAGTTTTTCCAGAGATTGTTCGACTTTTTTGTGTAATTCATTCATTTGATGTTGTTGTAAATTTCCCCATTGGGGTAATTGATTAATAAATTGTTGTAGATCCACAATCACATGGGTTAAAGTATTAATCTGGTCTAACTCCGGCCGTTTTTGGAACGCCTGCACAACAATTTCTAACTCCGATTGCATCATACTTAAAGTCTTTTCTAATAGATTTTGACGTTCTAATAAATTTTGAATCACCGCCATTAAAGATTGCAATTCCTGAGCTAATTGAGGATTGGGATTTAAAGCAAGTCCCGAAGATATATTTAAAGTAGAGATAGTTTTCTGTAACTGATCCATGAGTTGATCTAAATCAGCTTGATGTTGCTGAGTTAAACTTTTATTTGTCGCACTATTTTTCCGAATTTGTTGGGCTAATAATTGACGATTAAGCCAATTCAATCCCAGGGCGAAGGCGCCCGGAATTGCTGCATAGGTGATTGGTTGTCCGGTGAGCAGACCAAAGGAAACCGATAATTGCTGCCATAATAAAAATTAATTCGACCAGTTCCGGCCATTGCTTTTTATTAAACATATTATTTGTATTAATTATTAAATTCAAGGGGATAGGGGCTAGGGGAGTTGAGACTAGGAAAGCAATATTGATACATCAATCCAGTCCGCTTTTCTAAATACTTCAACCAAAGGATATTGACTATCTTGATATCTTCTACTTTTTTCCTTAAGTGTTTGCCAACGCAATAATTATACTATAATTGATCAAGTTTAGTAAACTCAGTAATGATTAAAATATTGCATCTTTCGGATATTCATTTAGGAAGTGGTTTTTCCCATGGACAAATCAATCCTGAAACGGGCTTAAATACTCGTTTAGAGGACTTTACCGCCACCTTGGGACGTTGTATTGATCGGGCGATCGCAGAACCCGTAGATTTGGTCTTATTTGGCGGAGATGCCTTTCCTGATGCGACTCCGGCTCCCTATGTTAAACAGGCTTTTGCCGCTCAATTTCGACGGTTAGTGGATGCAGAAATTCCCACGGTTTTATTAGTAGGAAATCACGATCAACATTCCCAGGGACAAGGGGGAGCTAGTTTAGGGATTTATCGAACTTTAGGAGTTCCCGGTTTTGTAGTGGGGGATAGTTTAGCAACCCATACCATTCAAACCCGCAACGGTGCGATTCAAATTATTACTTTACCTTGGTTAACCCGGTCAACCTTATTAACTCGTCCCGAAACAGAAGGACTCTCTTTAGAAGCAGTAAATCAACTCTTAATTGACCGTTTAACCGTCGTTTTAGAGGGAGAAATTCGGCAGTTAGACCCGGAATTACCCACCATTTTATTAGGGCATTTGATGGCGGATAAAGCCAATTTAGGAGCGGAAAGATTTTTGGCTGTTGGTAAAGGATTTAATATTCCCCTGTCCTTATTAACCCGCTCTTGTTTTGATTATGTCGCCCTGGGTCATGTTCATAAACATCAAAATCTGAATCGGACTAATGATCCCCCTGTTATTTATCCGGGAAGTATTGAGCGAGTTGATTTTAGCGAAGAAAAAGAAGACAAAGGATTTGTTTTAGTTGAAGTCGAAAAAGGTCAAGTTAAATGGCAATTCTGTGCCTTAACTGTACGGTCTTTTTGTACAATAAAAGTAGATATTTCTAAAGTGGATAATCCTGTGGAAACCTTAATTAAGGTCATTGAAAAAAATCCTATTCAAGATGCGGTTGTCCGGTTAATTTATCAACTGCGTTTCCGACCAATTAGACTTGATTAATAATACGGAATTACAACAGCTTTTGAGGGCCGCCCATAGCTACACTATTAAGCCCGAATTAGTTAGCCAATTAGCACGACCTCGTTTACCCGAATTGGATTCTGGAAGTAGTATTGATCCCCTGGATGCACTCAGAACCTATTTAACCAGTCGGGAGGATTTACTAGGATTTCAAGCCGAAATGATGGAAGCGGCTCAACTGCTATTGGCGGGAGAATAATAGAATTAAGATTCAGGTGGGGAAGAATTATTCCGGTGTTTTAAAGTTTGTCCAATTAACTCAATTAAACCTTGACTATTGGAGTCTGAATTTATTGGTTTCTCAGGAGTATAATCTGATAGTTGACTCAACTCAGGATTCATATTTTTGGCTTGTTCTACAATTAAAATAATCAAATTAGGATTGTAATTATCAATCAGGTGTTTTAATTCTTTCATCACCATTTCCACCCGTTCTAACTTCAAGGAAACAGAACGGGAAATACCGGATTGATTGTGAGCAATATCCTGGAGTTTGTGAACATGAAATTTAAAGTGATTAGCTATCTTATTCATCTGCTGATTAATATTTAAAATTTGATTCAGCATTTGATTAATTTCTGTATTAATTTGATTGAATCCTTGAGGTGTAGATTGGGATTGATAAGCGGCAATCGATCCTTTAACAGCTAAATGACGAATTTGTTGGAGAATTTTACTACTTAAATTACAAGCGGATTCCATTGAGTCTAAATCATTAGCAATAGACGTGCTGATCTCTTGGATATGATCAGTATTGAAATTAATAGTATTAGCGTGGACAACAATTTCATTAAAAGATTTGTTTGTTTCCTTAATGACTAGCTGACTAATTTGCAAAAATTCTTCATTGATTTCGGTTATTTTTTGGGCTGTTTCAAAAATTTCCTGTTGTTTAACCTTTAAAAAATCCTCATAATTTTTCTTGATTAATACTTGTTTATTCTGATAATATTTACTGCATTGTTTGACTTTGTTTCTTTCGTTTGTAATGACATCAAAAGCTTGTTTAATTTGAGATTTTTGTTGTTGAATAACATTCTGAGCATGATTTAACAGTTGATTTTGAGCTAATAACAGCACTTGCACATCAAGAATCCGAAAAATTGTATGTTCAGAAACAATCACAATCGGCTCATAAATTAATTCTTTAGACCGATTTAATGCACTATTCACAGCATCTGCTATTTTAGAATTCATATCCAATAATAAAGGAGGAGTTCTGAGATAGTCAAGAAGCACCTGAATAGGACTATCAAAATAAAGATTTTCTCGCTGTGAGGTGTTGATTTGTTCACGAAATTTTGCTCGTGAAATCATTCCCAAGAAATGAGTTTCATCCATGACTATTACTCCGGGTAAATTAGGGTTTTGTGCGAAGTTTTGAGCAACGACTTTTCCTAAAGTAGTAGAACTGACCCGAAAATCATGAGAAAGGACAGAAGCTAAGGTAGAATCAAAGGTTATGGAAGATTGGCTGCTCATTCACTTTAGCGGTTTGGCGCAAACAAGGGTAATTCTAAGATCATATTGATCACATTAGATTATTTTGTCAAGTTCAGCAGCCACAAAATCGTTAATAGCTACGGCTTTTTTCCTCCCCTATTCTTTAGAGTAACGGTTTCTATAAGCCTGTGGACGATATTTTATATCAGCAACTACAACAAGAGCGACTCTTAAATCAAGTTACGACTCAGATTTGTCAGAGTTTGGATTTATCGGTGATTTTATCAACGGCGGTTGAACAGTCGCGTCAATTTTTATTAGTAGATAGATTGATAATTTATCAATTCAATATCCAGCATCCATTAGAATTAGAGGATTATACAATTGATTATTATCAGGAAAAACAGCCAGATTTTATTCAAAAATTTAATTTAGACTGTCTCTCTGGAAAAGTAACTTATGAGGCTTGTTCTTCTGAGCAAATTATTTCTGTTTTAAATATATCTGAGGAGGAAAATTATTTAAAGTATAGCTGTAATTTTCAGGATAAATATTATCAGGGTTTTATTCAATCGGTTTCTGATATTGAGGATACTTATAATAATTTCCCCTGTTTTATTAAATTTTTAAAAAAGTTTCAAGTGCAATCAATATTAGCGCTTCCAATTGTGGTTAAACAAGAGCTATGGGGGTTATTAATTGCTCACCAATGTTTGGAAAAACGTCAATGGAAAACCATGGAAAAAAGGTTTTTAAATCAAATCACCCAACATTTATCTATTGCAATTCATCAAGCTGAACTTTATGCTCAACTTCAACAACAAAAACAAACCCTAGAACAACGAGTCCAAGAACGAACCCAAGCCCTCCATGATGCCCTATTAGGGGCGCAATCGGCAAACTTAGCTAAAAACCAATTTTTAGCTACTATGAGTCATGAATTGCGAACTCCCTTAACCTGTGTGATTGGAATTTCAGCCACTTTATTACGCTATTCGGGGGAAAAACAAATCGAGAAGCAACTGTCCCCAGATAAGCAACGGGGGTATTTAACAACAATTCATGATAGTGGAGAAAAGTTACTGGAAACTGATTAATAATATTTTGGATTTATCTCAAGTAGAATCTGGGAAAACAGTTCTCCAAATCAGTGAATTTTCCTTATCAAGGTTAGCTAACCAAGTGATCAAAACTTTGCAAGAAAAAGCTAAAAATCGTCAAATTGAACTAATTAATGAGACGCAAATTAAATCCAATCATAACTTATTTACCGGAGACTATAACCGGATTCTACAAATTTTATTTAGTTTATTAGAAAATGCTATAAAATTCACACCAAATGGAGGGAAAGTCACCCTAAAAATCAGAGTTGATCAGAATACTGTGATTTTGCAAGTTGAAGATACCGGAATTGGTATTCGTGATGATCAAAAATCCCTGCTATTTGAGAAATTTCAACAGTTAAATTCGAGCTATGACCGTCAGTATGGAGGCGCGGGTTTGGGTTTGGCTTTAACTAAACAATTAGTAGAATTACATGGAGGAATGATTCAATTTCAATCCCAGGTGGGAGTAGGTTCTATCTTTACCGTCCATTTACCAGCTTTACCCCTAAATTCTAAACTATCCCAGGATGAAATTAACCCATCAACCTCAAAAACTTCCCTCCCTTCGGTTTATCTTAATTCTCCCTATCGCAAGTGCGTTTTAATTGAAAATGATGAAGAAACAGCGACTTTAATTTGTGATTTATTAACCGTAGCTGGGTATCAAGTTGTCTGGTTAATTGAAGGATTTACCGCCGTGCAGCAAATTAAATTTTTACAGCCGGATGTTGTGATTATTAACCTGCATTTAGCCGGACAAATTAGCTATGAAATTTTGAATCAACTTCAGGATAAACCTGAAACCCAAAAGATTAAGATTTTAGCCTTAACCCATGAAAATTCCTTTCCCGAATCTAAAATTTATAAAAACTTAGAAAATTATGATTGTTTAGTAAAACCCATTAAACCTAATCAATTGTTAAATAAATTGGGTGATTAATCAGTTATCAGTTATCAGTCGTAGGGGCGGGTTCATCGAGATGCGCGGTGATTACAAAGATCTAAAATAACCCGCCCGTACCAGTCATCAGTCATCAGTTGATAGTTAATAGTTAATAGTTAATAGTTAATAGTTAATAGTGGAAGAGTGAATTGATGAACGAATAATGAATTCCGGGGTAATTACCCATTCTCTCCCAACAACCGTTAAAATCAGAAGTTGAGGTGCGAGGAAAGCCAGGGATTAATTCTTGCGTCCTTTGGGTAAACTGTTGATTAAATCTACAACTGAAGCGGTAGACCTGCCCCGCTTCCCCTGGGAGATGCCACTAGAGCCTCTCAATTGATTAAACTTTAGGTAGGATATCTATTAAAACTGAGTTAATGAATTTTTTATCTTTGCGATTAACAATATTTGGACTGTTGACCATTGGAGCCTTAATTCGTGTTCCGGTTGCCAATGCTAACCTCTCAAAAACCATCTATCCTGTCCCCCCATCCTCCTTTTCCCCTAGGGATTTAGTCTCTAATCACAGTCTTGATTCTCCCCTAATTTTGGCGGCTGATAAAACAGAAGAAGAAACCAATATTAAGGTCTATGAAAAGGCGAGTCCCGCCGTGGTTTCCATTGATACAAAAAAAACCAATGGCAGTGGAGCGATTATTAGTTCCGATGGCCTAGTGTTAACCAACGCTCATGTAGTATCTGGCGGAGGTACCGTCACCGTCACCCTAGCCGATGGCCGCAAGTTAGAAGCTGATGTTATCGCCTTTGGGGAGCCCGGACTCGATTTGGCCGTGCTGAAAATTCGCAATGTTCAAAACTTACCCACCATTTCCATCGCCAGTCCCAATTCGGTGAAAGTGGGTCAAAGGGCTTTTGCCATTGGTAATCCCTTTGGCCAATTCCAAAACACCTTAACCGTAGGAATTGTTAGTCGTTTGGACACAAACCGTAATTTAATTCAAACGGATGCAGCAATTAATCCGGGAAACTCCGGTGGCCCCCTACTCAACAGTGCTGGGGAATTAATTGGGGTGAATACGGCGATTTTTACCCGGGGTCAGGGCGGGGGAAATATTGGTATTGGTTTTGCCATTTCCGTTGACCGGGTTTCCGCCATTTTTGCAAGAAGTGAAGGAGGGACGGGCATCTCGCACCCCGGCGACGGAAACCCCGGCTTTTGAAAAAGAAAATGCCAAACAAATTCAATTAAATGGCCCGGAAGTTACGGATACTTTGAAACAGGGGGATGAAGTTTTACCCGTTGATAATAGTTTTTATCATGTTTATGCCTTTGAGGGAAAAGCGGGTCAACAGGTCACTATAGAAATGAATAGTAATGAGGTGGATTCCTATTTAATTTTGTTAACAGAAGACGGAGACGAGTTGGCTCAAGATGATGATGGCGGGGGAGAGAAAAACGCCAAAATTGTCGCCACTTTACCAAAGGATGGAACTTATATTTTATTAGTTAATTCCTATGAAGCAGGAGAGGCGGGAGTCTATCGTTTACGCTTAAAAGCAACAGAATCCTCCCCTAATTCGCCAACGGGTCAACTCATTTTAAATGAAAAAGGAGCCTTAGAAAATCAGGATTCTGTTTTGTCATCCGATGGCAGTTTGTATGATGAGTATACTTTTGAGGGAAAACAGGGACAGTCTATTTTAATTCGCTTAGAAAGTCAGGATTTTGATTCCTATTTGGCATTATTTGATTCCAAGGGAAAATTAATAGCTGAAAACGATGATGCTAGTCAATCTGATAAAAACGCAGAAATTCGGGTGACTTTACCCGCCACGGGTAGGTATAGAGTGGTGGTCAATGCTTATGATAAAACAGGTCGAGGTCAGTATTTATTAACTGTCCGTTAGCGACCCCATAATTCCACTTACCTGATGCTGAAGTTTCCCCCCTATCCCCCCAGGGCTGTTTCATTCTCAGGGAAACCAGGGTTTTGTAGGGGTAGTGCCCCCGTGCCTACCCTCCCCATCCAAGATTTGCAGGCGTTTCAGGGATTGGGGCAACCACGGGGGGATTGCCCCTACAAAGAATGAAACAGCCCTGCCTATCCCCCATTCGTAATTCGTAATTCGTAATTCGTAATTCCCCACCATATCGAGGTTTTTATGCGATCAATGTTAATCTGGACAACAACAATGGGTGTATTGGCGGTGTTTCAGACCCCATTATTCGATGTCCTCAACATCTCTAGTTCCCATCCCTTGAGGGGTTTTGTCCTTGAAAAAGCCGTCGCCCAGGAAACCCCTAATCCTCAACCCTCAGATAGTCCTGAACCCCCAGTACCTGACCCAGTACCTGACCCAGTACCTGACCCAGCACCTGACCCAGTACCCTCTCCAACACCCTCGACCGCACCTACCCCTCCGGCATCTGCTCCCCTATTATTAGAAAAGCCAGGTGAAACTCAAGGAGGGAGATCAGGTTTTAGCATCTGATAAAAGTTTGTATGATGAATATACCTTTGAAGGAAAAGAAGGTCAGCAAATCACCATTTCCTTAGAAAGTTCTGAGTTTGACGCCTATCTTGCCCTGTTTAATTCAGATAATGAATTACTGCAAGAACACGATGATATCAGTCAAACCAATTCCAATGCTGAAATTACGATAACTTTGCCCAAAACCGGAACCTATCGAGTGATTGTTAATGCTTATGATAGTAAAGGTAGAGGAAAATATTTACTCAAAATCAAGTAAATAAGGGAGGCGTACCCAGGGTGCGTCTCTACTACAAGGCAATACTTTCTAATAGTACCCAACGGCGATTATCAATAATTAATTGACTGATTTGTTCAAAGATTTCTCGACAGTGATTATGGCTTTGTAGGGGTAGGGATTCATTTTTAATAAAAACCGTCATTTTAGTTTCATCTATCATGGAAGTAGCGGTGTCAAACACGATTTCAGCAATCACTAATTGATTCACGCTCACTTGACCAATATTTTCCCTGGCAATAATAGAACTCGGTGTTTGATAGGTAATTTCTAGGTTACAGGATTCTAAAATATCAATCATCATCGGTCGGAGATCTTCGAGACCGACATTAACAACAAAAAATCCGGTGTATCGGGCCATAGGGAACTCCATCAAGTGCAAGAATTAATTTAGTTAGAGCTTAATCCATTCCAGACCTTATCATATTTATACAACATTTTGAATGCCAAGAGATAATTAACAGATGCAGGGAAAATTAATTGTTTTTGAAGGAGTTGAAGGAGGGGGGAAAACCACTCAAATGCAACGTATCCAAGGGTGGTTACAAGGTCTGATAGATACCCCTGTGATCATTACACGGGAACCTGGCGGCACGCTATTAGGCCAGGAGTTGAGACGGTTATTGTTAGAATATCAGGGGGAGGAAACCCATCGAAAATCGGGCGGAATTATTAATGTATGCCGCCGACCGCGCCCAACACGTTGAGGGATTTATCAAGCCTTTATTATATCAGGGAAATATTATTTTGTGCGATCGCTACACCGATTCAACGATCGCCTATCAAGGCTATGGTCGAGGTTTAGATCTAAATTTAATTCATCAGTTAAATCAAATTGCCACCCAGGGGTTAGAAAGTGATTTAACCCTATGGTTAGATATTGATGTGGAAATCGGACTCGCCAGAACTCGAAATCGAGGTAAAATGGATCGCATGGAACAAGCTAATTTAGAATTTCATCAGCGTGTACAACAGGGATTTGAACAATTAGCCCAAGCCCACCCAGACCGAATTATACCGATTAATGGGATGTTAAATATTGATCAAGTCACAGAGACAATTCAATTAATTTTAACTCAAAAATTAACAGCCTGGGGATTCGCAATTTAGGGTGATCAAAATAAAATGAATACCTTTTTTGACCAATTGATCGAACAACAAGCTGCCATTGAGTTATTAACCCAAACTGTAGCCCAAAATCGCCTTGCTCCAGCCTATTTGTTTGCTGGAGTTGATGGTATTGGTCGGACATTAACTGCTAACTGTTTTATTGAATTTCTATTTTGCCAAAATCCCGATAAACCCGTCAATCAAAAACAAATTCACTCTCGTATTCAACAGAAAAATCACCCCGATATTTTATGGGTAGAAACCCACCTATTTACATCAGGGAAAACGACTTTCTACCAAGGAAGCTACAGAAGCCGGAGTTAAACGGAAAGCCCCCCCGCAAATTCGGATTGAACAAATTAGAGAAATTGGTCAATTTTTGAGTCGTCCTCCCCTAGAAGCCTCTCGGTTAATGGTAGTAGTTGAACACGCGGAATCCATGCCGGAATCTGCTGCCAATGGGCTTTTAAAAACCCTAGAAGAACCGGGAAAAGCCACAATTATTTTAATAGCACCCGGCATTGATTCTTTATTACCAACCTTGGTTTCTCGCTGTGCTAAAATCCCCTTTTATCGGTTAACTGATGGGGGGATGATTCAGGTGCTAAAACGCCATAATTTTGAGGATATTCTATCCCATACGGAAATTTTAGCCATGGCACAAGGAAGCCCAGGACAAGCCATTTCCCATTGGCAACAATTACAAACTATTCCTGTAGAATTTTTAAATAAAGTCAAAAAGCCCCCCTCTAATTTAAGATCGGCTTTAGAGTTAGCCAAGGAAATTAGCCAAACTTTAGACAGTGAAGCGCAACTTTGGTTAGTTGATTATTTACAACATTGTGATTGGCAAGAACAACAAAAAACCGGAATTATTGATCAAACTTTCTTGAAACAGTTAGAAAAAACCCGACAATATTTATTAAGTTATGTTCAACCTCGGTTGGTTTGGGAATGCACATTAATGAGTCGATTTTGAAAATATAGGAAATAGGAAATAGGCAATATAATTCTTTATGAATAAAACATTTTTAAATCAACAATTTAGTTTTCTCTTGAAACCTAGTGGAAATCTAAAATCAGCAAGGGCTTTGCGATTAACTATTGCCTTATCTGTTGCGTTAGCCGTTGGAAAATTAACTGGTCATTCTGATATTGGTTTTTATGTGGGTCTGGATAGCTTATTTTTTCTGTTGAGTGATACTGAGGGATTTTATTGGACTAGGGCTATTTCTCTATTATTTACGGTTTTGGTTTCCACTTTATTTGTTGCTTTGGCGACCTTGGTTTCACATATTTTATTACTCAAACTCATATTTTCATTTTGTAGTTTATTTTTAGTGGGCTATATGAGTTTATATGGACACCCAGGAGTTTTGTCTGGAATAGTAATTGGTTTGTTTACTTTATTTACCCTAAATCTACCCTCTGGAGGTTGGGAAATTGTCAGTGAAAGAGTTATTATTTGTCTAATATCTGGAACTTGGACAATGATATTATGTTTAGGTATTTGGCCAGTAAATCCCTATCTTCCCTTAAAAAAATCGATTAGTCAGTGTTATAAAGCTATTGCAAAATATATTAATCAAGCTAAAAATATATCTGAATGTCAAGAATTAAAACGAGTTATTCAACTGCGAGAAACCCTACATAATGCCCGCCAAGCCTGGACATTAGACCGCAAATTAAAATTAGGAAATACGAGGTTAGGGGAATCAGCTATTATTTTAATTCAGGATGCGGATAATTTAATCACATCCATTGTTACGGTGATAGAATTAGTCCAGCTTCATCAACATGATTCCCAATTTGTGACCGTCCGTATTTTAGTTAATAATGCCTTAGAAGAAATTGCCTCTTTTTGTCTAAGTTTAGTCAAACTTTTGTTGGATAAATCGGTTTCTGTTGATACGAATTACCTACAATCTATTGTAACAGCGATCGCCCAACAAAAACAACTCCAACAAAAAACCATAGCCGATCATGCTGAAGATTATCCGGCTTTGGTTGTCATAGAACGCATTATTTCTACCTTAGAAACTATTATTATTCAATTAGATTCTACCGCATCCACCGTCATTCAAATCAAAAATAATAAATCAATTAATCGTATCCCAAAAGACAAAATTTTATCGGCAGAATCAGAATTATTGTCAGGAAGTAAAACCCCATCTTGGTTTGATCCTTTACGAGATAATTTCACCTTTGACTCCAGCTTTTTTCGCCACGGACTCCGATTAAGTATTATGACCACGATTGGAGTAGCTATTTATAGTATAGCAGAACTTCCCCAAGGAAATTGGTTAACCATTACAATTTTAGTGGTCTTACAGCCTAGTTTTGGCAATACCTTTCAACGATTTTTTCATCGGATGTTAGGAACAATTTTAGGCGCGATAATTACCCCTATTTTTTGGATACTAATTCCCAGTCAATTAATTTTACAAACCATTAGTTTAAGTTCAATTGTGATCGGATTTTCTTTAATTCCTTTTCATTATGGTTTATCTGTATTTTTTATCTCTATATTTGCCATTGGAAACAGAAATGAGTAGACAGGGGGGAGATTGGCAAGTCGCAATGATTCGTTTTCTCTGGACTTGTGTGGGGGCAGCCTTAGCTTTTGTGGGGGCATTTTTGTTATTTAGACCGAACGAAAAAGAACAGTTATCGGTTAAATTAGTGAAAGCAATTTCTGCCTCTTTAGATTACTTTAATGCGGTTTTATCGGTTTATTTAGGAACCGTTCCATACGATTTAAACCTAATTATTAAACAAAGACAAAAAACCCGTTTAGCCTATTTTAATGCCCAAGCAGCCCTACAACAGTTAAGTAGTGATCCGAATACCTCGGCTACGGATATTGAACCGAAAATGGCACTATTAATTTATTTACATCGATTTAGTCGTTCTGTGAGTGTTTTATTCGCACAACTTGAGCATTTTAGTGGCACTGAACCCCATCCTGAATTAGCGAATTTTGTTGAACAGGTCAATCAATTTTTTCTACCTCTGATTGGCTGTGTTTTAACGGGAACTTTACCGCCTACCTTACCCACTTTTGAACCTTCAATTCAAGCCATACAAACCCACCTACAAACCTTACAAGTAACTCGTCTACAAGAATTTGCCACCGACCAAAACTATACCCCTACCCGTCAAATTTTAAAGGATTATACAATTCTAGGCATCGAACTCAATCAAATGCTTAATTCCCTCAATTCTATTGATTCTACCGTGGCGCGTTTAAACCAATAAAAAACCCCTCAAATCAAATCGAGGGGGCATCATTTAGAAAAATATATTATTAACAGTTTGATTTCAAATTAATGAATCCATTCGGGTATCGCTTCTTCTTTCGTATTAGTCCGACGTTTCCGGGGTTTCACGCACAAACTTCAGATGGACAGAACGGGTTTGTTCTCCATCGGCGGCTACGGCGAAAATCGGGAAGTCGAGTAAACCATCTTGGAAAGACATCTGTAAACGGAATGTACCATCGGAGTTCAGTTTAATCGGACGTCCACCAATGGTTAAGTTGGCGCTGGGTTCGGTCGCGCCATAGACAATTAGTTCAGCATCCGCTACTAACCAGAATTCCCGAGGGCGAATGGGAGGCATGGAAGCACCCATCCCAATACCGGACATTCCCATCCCGGACATTGTGTAGCCGAATCCAGCCCCGGACTCCGTATAACCAACACCGGATTGACTATAACCAACACCTGATTGACTATAACCAACACCTGATTGACTATAACCAACACCAGACTGGGTATAACCTAATCCAGCCCCGGACTCCGTATAACCAACACCAGATTGACTATAACCCACACCGGATTGACTATAACCAACGCCGGATTGAGTGTAGCCAACACCAGACTGGGTATAACCAACACCAGACTGGGTATAACCTAATCCAGCCCCGGACTCCGTATAACCAACACCGGATTGACTATAACCAACACCGGATTGACTATAACCAACACCGGATTGACTATAACCTAATCCAGCCCCGGACTCCGTATAACCAACACCAGATTGACTATAACCAACACCTGATTGACTATAACCAACACCTGATTGACTATAACCAACACCTGATTGGGTATAACCTAATCCAGCCCCGGACTCCGTATAACCAACACCAGATTGACTATAACCAACACCAGACTGGGTATAACCAATACCCGATTGGGTATAACCTAATCCCACCCCGGACTCCGTATAGCCCACACCGGATTGACTATAACCAACACCAGACTGGGTATAACCAACGCCAGATTGACTATAACCAACACCAGACTGGGTATAACCTAATCCAACACCAGACTCCGTATAACCAACACCAGATTGACTATAACCAACACCGGATTGGGTATAACCAATACCCGATTGGGTATAACCTAATCCCACCCCTGACTCCGTATAGCCCACACCGGATTGACTATAACCAACACCAGATTGACTATAACCAACACCAGATTGACTATAACCTAATCCAATCCCGGACTCCGTATAACCCACACCGGATTGAGTGTAGCCAATACCTGATTGGGTGTAACCAACACCAAGACCGACACCAGACAGGCCAATACCCGATTGGGTATAACCTAATCCAATCCCGGACTCCGTATAACCCACACCGGATTGAGTGTAGCCAATACCTGATTGGGTGTAACCAACACCAAGACCGACACCGGAGAGGCCAATACCAGACTGGGTATAACCTAATCCCACCCCGGACTCCGTATAACCCACACCGGATTGAGTGTAGCCAATACCTGATTGGGTGTAACCAACACCAAGACCGACACCGGAGAGGCCAATACCCGATTGGGTATAACCTAATCCAATCCCGGACTCCGTATAGCCCACACCGGATTGAGTGTAGCCAATACCTGATTGGGTGTAACCAATACCAAGACCGACACCAGACAGGCCAATACCCGATTGGGTATAACCTAATCCCACCCCGGACTCCGTATAGCCCACACCGGATTGAGTGTAGCCAATACCTGATTGGGTGTAACCAATACCAAGACCGACACCAGACAGGCCAATACCCGATTGGGTATAACCTAATCCCACCCCGGACTCCGTATAGCCCACACCGGATTGAGTGTAGCCAATACCTGATTGGGTGTAACCAATACCAAGACCGACACCAGACAGGCCAATACCCGATTGGGTATAACCTAATCCAATCCCGGACTCCGTATAACCCACACCGGATTGAGTGTAGCCAATACCTGATTGGGTGTAACCAATACCAAGACCGACACCAGACAGGCCAATACCCGATTGGGTATAACCTAATCCCACCCCGGACTCCGTATAGCCCACACCGGATTGAGTGTAGCCAATACCTGATTGGGTGTAACCAATACCAAGACCAAGACCAAGACCGACACCGGAGAGGCCAATACCCGACTGGGTTTGTCCAACACCGGAAGTGGTGTAACCCAAACCGACACCAGACTGAACTTCACCAACTCCAGAAGCCCAAATTCCCACGCCGGAGGGGAAAATAAAAGAACTCACGGCCTCTTGGGGTTTAACAACTTGGTGCATCGAACCAAAGAGGGAACCCGCAATCCGTTTAGCTTCTGCTTCCTTGGATAAACCAAATAGGTCGCTATGAAACCCCGGCGAGGACATAGGATTTTGTGGGTATGGGGAATTCGTGGAAGGTTTTCCCTTGTAATTCCTCGTCCCAAGAAACGGTAATAAACTGGTCGTCAATCCATTCTGCGGGATAAACTGGAGGAATCCGAGTCGCCGCAGAACGAGCTAATTCTAACCAACGACCGTCAACACAGCGATAACCAATTTCAACAACATAGTCGCGATCGCTTACCGGAATCGGTAAATACCATTCCCGCGCTAACTCATCACAGGGATATTCTTGAATACTATGGGGACTTTGAGAGTCCAAATCAATATCAGTAATATCATAAATCCGCAGGGCTAACTGTTGTCCCCCTTGGCGGCGAAACATTTCCTTCTGTTCGTTAGAAACATCCCAGTAAGTATAGGCTGATTCAGGATCTCGGGGCATCATCACAATCTGGCTTTCACCATACCCACCGGGTAAGTCAGCTAAACCTTCATCCACGGAGGATAGGGAATCAGCTATCTGATAGTTTTGACCGACTAGAGAAAACTTTGCAACTTCCACTTCTTCTTGTGCCTCCAATGCGCGAGATGGATTAGGGGTTCCAAACTTCTGACTTTCGATTTCCTCAATAGCTTCTAAAAGCTGAGATTTACGCATTCGACTATAGCGAGAAATGCCATATTCACTTGCTACCTTGCGAAGTTGTCGCAGTGTCATATTTTCTAAAGGTGGGCGTTCCTTTGACATAAAAGAGTGATCTCCATTGGCTTAAACAGCAGATTGATAACTCTGTGGAAATTCTTCGGGATCATGGGGATCGCTTGATTACTCACCATATTGCAGAAAATATTAAGTTTGGTCAAGGGGTAAATGGATATTGATGAGTAAATATACACAGTTTTGGGGATTTCGGGGATCATTATGTGATGAAACCCTGACATTTGAGGGTAAAAAAAACCTCTTTGGGGATCAAAGAGGGAAATTTCCGTCAGCGAATCACTTGCCAATCTTCAATCCGCCAAGCCCCATCTTTACGAATCAAGCGATATTGAATCTGTAAGGAGGCATCTTCAGTATTTTGGGCCTGACCGCGACTGAAAAACTGGGTTTGTTCCTGAATATTAGCGATTGCTAGGGCTTGGTTAGGATTAGCCTGATCGATCTGGACTTCACTAACTTTTACGTTGTGTTTATAGGTGCGATAGGAACCCTCTTGTTTCATGTTTTGCGACATAGCCACCCAACGGGCCAAGGCTGGATCAACTAATATTTCCCGCAGCCCCTCAACTCGATACTCTGGCCCTAGGGCGGCGGATTTTGCCGATAACCACTGATTCAGTTTGGCTTCCGCCACTTCTGGAGTGATTTTTTCCGGTTCGGCGGTAACGGGTGTCGGTTCAGGAATGGGTAAGGGAGGCTGGCTCAACTGCACCATTGCCTGTTCCCCTTTCAAAGTTGGCCCAGACCAGCCCAAAACATCGGCGAGGGCTCCAAAAACCCGGGAGAGTAGGAACCAAAGCAACCACAGTCCAAATAATCCTCCCAGACCCAAAATTAATAACCGACGCCATTGACTAGAATCATTTTTCCGTTGAATCCGACGCAGACTACTGCTGCTATTGGCGGAACCAGAGGCAGCTTTTGGGGCAGGAGTTGCCGGGACATTTGCCGACGCCGCCGGGTCGGGAAGCGGTTGGGGGGCAGTTTCGGAGGAACCGCGACGGGAAGATTCAGGATTTTTGCGACTTCCCTGCAAGGATGTTGCCGTAGAACTCGGTTCTACCGAAGTCCGCACACTGGCTGGAGGGGGTTGGGAGGGGGCTAGGGGTTCTTGAAGACTGGCGCCCGATACCCCCATATTTCTAGCGGCCAAAGTCGCTGTTAAGGCGTCTAAAGAAGCCTGGGTGAGTTGGGAACTCGTTGCCGTTGCGCCGGAGGTTGGGGTCGTGGACTTTGAGGCAGAATCCGGGGCCGTAGTCGGACGTCTTGGTTGAACCACTACCCACTCATTGGAGGTGTTCCCCGTTTCATTAGGTAGGGCTTCTAAATAGGCTTGGACATGGGGATCGGCAAAATAATCCTTTAGGGACACCGACTTATCCAGCAAATCCCGAAAATGGGGAAATACCTCATCCTGTAACCAACTTTCGGCGTAAAGACATAACCCGGGTAACAGGTCGGGGGAATTCTGGGAATTTTCTCGGATAAAGGCAATGGGTTCCCGTTCCTGACTTAATTCTAGGGAACGACTGGCTTCTTCGGTTTGTCCCAACAATAGGGCACAAACGGCTTTTTCTAAATGCACATCTTGCCGTCGGCCCAACTGCATCAGCATTAATTTAGCCTTGCGAATTAGGGCGGGTTGGGCTTCGGCAAATCCTTGGGCAATTAAGGCATAAACGGCTAAATAGGTAGCCACGGCCGAGGGGCGACGGGCTTCGGTTTCAAATAACCCCTGTTGTTCGGTGGTGGTCATGTAGCGACGGAGTTGCTGCACAAACCGCAGAAAGTCTTCAACGCCCAAACCTGACCCGTCATCCCCTTGACCATCAATACCGCCGCGTTCGTGGAGCATTTCGCGTAGAAGTTGCAATCCTTTGCGACGTTTCTGCGGCTTTTTCTAGGGGGAGTTGGAGTAATTCTAAAATCCGATAGGGACGGAGTTTGTAGAGATCCGTTTGCATTTCACCTCTTAAACTAGCAAACAAGCTTTCTCTTAATAATAAATTCTGTCCGGCTTCTAGGGAAGAAGCGGCATTTTCATATTGTCCTTGTTGCCATTGTTCTCGACCCAGTTCTAAATAGGCACTGGTGACGGTTAAAACAATATCGGGAACAATTAGGGAGGCTTCCCCAAAACGGCCATCTTTTAACCCAATACTGCCCGTATTCAAATAGGGGTGGCATAATTTTACCACTAATTCATATTCCCCTAATTCATGGAGGAGTAATAAAGCCCCCACAAATTGCTGATCTTCGATCTCAATACTGGGAGTATGGGCATCGATCACGGGTTCGAGGGCGGTGGATTCACTGATGGCCCGTTTCTCGAAAGCGGGAGTTTTGACTTCTGATTCGGGTTCGTAGGTTTTGGCTAGAAACCCCATATCATAAGCATTTCGCTGATCGGCATCCGATAAAATAGCATAGGCTTCATCAATCAACTGTTTGCGCGTGGCGATCGCTAAATCAGAATACTCCCGTCTCGGAAGTTGCAAAGTGCGATCGCGGTGCGCTTGCTTCAGTTGTTCTGGAGTTGCTTGAATCGGTAAGCCTAATATTCGGTAATAATCGAGTGGAATACGCACGGGCAACTTCCCCAACGGTGAGAAACTGATTTAGCCATATTAGCAGGAAATGGCGGAAATAGAAATAAATGGCAAATTGGGAATTAAGAATTGATAACTCGTAATTCGTAATTCCTAATTCGTAATTCGTAATTCGTAATTGTTTAAAAACGGTGAGAAACTGATTTAGCTATATTAGCAGGAAATGGCGGAAATAGAAATAAATGACAAATTAGGAATTAAGAATTGATAACTCGTAATTCCTAATTCGTAATTCCTAATTCGTAATTCGTAATTGTTTAAAGGGTAACAAATTCTTCTCCACTACTCGGGTGAATTCCCATGGTGTTATCAAAGTCTTTTTTGGTCGCTCCCATATTCACCGCGATCGCTACTCCTTGAATTAATTCCGCCGCATCTTTTCCTACCATGTGGGCACCTAAAACCCGATCGGTATTCGTTTCCACAATTAATTTCATAAATATCTTATCTTCCGATCGGGTAAAACTATGGAACATGGGACGAAAACGGGCTGTATAACATTTAATATTATCCCCAAATTTTTCCCGGGCTTGGGTTTCTGTTAAACCAACTGTGGCAGCTTCGGGATAGGAAAAAACCGCCGTAGCAATATTTTCATGGGTAATAAATCGGGGTTTATGACCAAATTCCGTATCTGAAAAAGCTCGTCCTTCGGCGATCGCTACGGGGGTTAAATTCATCCGATCGGTACAATCTCCCACGGCAAAAATATTAGGTTGATTCGTACAACTATCGGCCGTTACGACAATTGCTCCTTTTTCATTAATTTTTATCCCGGCATTTTCTAACCCTAATCCAGCTAAATTAGGTTTACGTCCGGTGGCACATAGCAGGGCATCTACGGTTAGGGATTTTGAGTTTTTCCCCTTAAAAGATAACTTTAATCCGGCTTCGGTCTTTTCAATTTTTTTAATTACTTTTTGGGTTAAAAATTCAATTCCATGACTAGCCATCCCCGCTTGAATATTATTTCTAATATCCTCGTCAAACCCATGTAAAATTAAATCTCGGCGAATAATTTGGGTAACTTCACTGCCCAGTCCTTTGAGAATACTAGCAAATTCTACCCCAATATAACCCCCACCCCAAACGGCGAATTTTTTAGGTTGTTCTGGGAGTAAAAACATTTCCCGGGAGGTAATACTATATTCAATACCGGGAATATCAGGTTTAACCGCTTCTCCTCCCACCGCAATTAAAATTTTATCGGCGGTTATTTTTTTGTCGCCCACTTCTACCGTATGGGGATCAATAAATTTAGCATAACCAGAAATTAGTTCAACTCCAGCTTTTTCTAAAAAACTAATATGCAGTTTACTTAACCGTTTGACTTCCGTATCAACGGCCGTAATTAATTTATTCCAGTCAAATTTAGGCTCAACTTCTCCCCATCCGTAACCCTGAGCATATTGGTACATATAGGAAAATTGCGAGGCATAAACCATCAATTTTTTGGGAACACAACCCCGAATTACACAGGTTTCCCCCGACTAAATCATATTCGGCGATCGCCACTTTTGCCCCGTAGGATGCCGCCCGTTTAGAAGAAGCTAATCCCCCGGAACCTGCACCAATCACAAACAAATCATAATCATAACTCATAATCTAATTACCTCTTTTATGACCCTTTAATATTAATCTGTTCAATGCCCTTTAAATTATAGGGTATTTTCAGTATTTATAGGGAATAGGGAAGATATAAAATCCTTCATAAACAAGGGAAACAATAACTTATAAATTGGGTAATCCTATAATAGAGTTGGTACTCTTAGGTTAAACAATATGCCATCTATATCATCAGAAACAATCCGAGATCCCAAACAAGTCGGGGAAGATCTCGCCAATATTCCAGTGATCTCCCAACCCTTAACCCCTGGAGATCCGCAATTGGGGCTATTTTTATTAACGGAAAATGCCGATACCGTTGAAATTGCCCCCGGAGTCCTCGGAAGTAACCCCCTAGGTACCTCTCAATATCCCAACGGGTTAGCCGCCTTGGGGGGAGATGATTATGTTCGGGGCTCCACGGACTCAGAAGCAATGAGGGGAAATCAAGGAAATGACACCCTCGAGGGTCAAGGGGGAAATGATATCCTGTGGGGGGGGCAAGACTCGGATGTGCTGTACGGGGGTACGGAGAATGATTTACTAAGTGGTAATTTGGGCAGTGATTATTTGTTTGGGGATGCAGATAATGATTTACTCCGAGGGGGTCGAGGGGATGACGCCTTAGTTGGTGGGGCGGGAAATGATACCCTGATCGGTGATTTGGGTGTGGATCGTCTTTGGGGCGGTGAGGGGGCGGATGTATTTGTCCTGCGCACCGATACCGCTACTCCTCCAGTAGTAGACTGTGGTTGTGGTAATGTTGACGGTCTCGACGAGATTACCTCGGATTTTATCCTCGATTACAATAGCACCCAAGGGGATAAAATCGGCTTGACGGGGGGGTTAACGGTTAATGATATTGTGTTAACCGAAAAAACCATTACCTATGGCGATCGCCGGGATTATGATAGTAGTGGCCCTTTCCCCCTGGGTCAGATCAGAACTTTGGATTTTCAAATTGAATCTGCATCGGTGACGGTGATTACGGAAGCTAAAACCGGGAATATTTTAGGTTTAGTCAAAGGAATTTCACCCGCACAACTTCAATTTGTCTCCTTTTCCGATAGTATTTAGTCGAGTATTATATAGGGGTGAAATGAAGTCTAAAACCCCCATTCTAACCCCCTAGTATATAGTTTTTGAGAAATATATAGAACGTGCCAAGCGCCAAGCAATGTCCTTAGCCAATTGGCACGTCTCTGTTTTTACCCCCTGAATTTATTCCGTGGTCTGCTGACTCTGATTTCTCCGGCTCAATAAACCTCTTTGTTAATTGCCTATTGCTATAATTGAAGGTAGGTTCTTAATCCACCCCTACAATTGTTAATCTCCATGTTAAATTATTTTGCTTTTCGTCGTTTCCAGCCCCTAGTTGTGTTATTCCTAAGTGCTGGTTTTTTCATTCCGGCTGATCAGGCGTTGTCCTTAACGAAGAAAGAAGCACAAAACTTTAGTACCAAATATATGAAAGGCTGTTTGCAAGGGGTGAATCAATTGGGTCTTGACCCCAAAAAAGGGGAAAGGTATTGTCGTTGTACCCTGAATAATTTGCTCAAGCTTCCTGATGAAAAATTGCAATCTTTAGGACGGTTAAGCAAAGAAGAAATTAAGCTAGACTCAGTAATTCAAAATGCTATGAATAGTTGTCTATCGACTTATACTAAAGGCGATTCATAGATAATATGGCAAGCCTAAATTATTTCTCACAATATTTGGGTTGACATTCGATTTTGTCTGCGTTAGCATAAAACCATGCTAATATACGACTACAAACTTTGCAGACAAGAAAAATATCTAAGAAAAAATAATCTCTGTGGCGGTCGCTCTGAGAGTGTCGAAGAATAGAAAAATCAAGAGAACTGCAAAAGTAAAACTAAGACCGCCGTTTTGGGTGCATTCCGAATTCCTGAATTGAATTATTAATTGCTGTACTCAGTAGATAGGAATTAATCAATCTACAAGGGTCGTCCTTGTGGAGTATGTAAACCTTACATAGTGAAGGTTTACGGATTAATTTTATTTATAGCAACGGACATAGCTACTGGGACAAAATATACGCTTGTCATTGTCCTAAGCGTGATGGCGACGGCTATAAAAATTTGAGTACAGTTTTCACCTCGCGGGAAAGGAAGCCAGCCAAATTTTATGAAAGCAATACAAGCAATTAACCAAAATTCTTTAAAAACTTTAAATCGAATTTTTACGAGATTTAATCACGATTTTTCTCTAATTTTAGCCCATTGTAATTATAGAATGGTTAGGGAAAAAGTTATTACACAATTACAAGAACAACATCCTAACTTAATTAAAAATATTGTCATAGATGCCGATGTTACTAATCTTTATAATACCTTAGTTAAAGCCATTGAAACAGAAGAAAATACCCCGATAGCTTTAATCATATCCGGTTTGGAGTCTAACGAACAACTGGAAATTCTGATTAAAATTATGAATCAAATGCGGGAGGAATTTCGTCGAAAATTTCACTTTCCTTTGGTATTGTGGGTGACGGATTCTCTCTTACAATCCTTAATTCGCTTGGCTCCTGATTTCCATAGTTGGTCAACCTCAATTTCTTTTGAAATTAGCACGGAGGATTTATTACAGTTTATCAAACAAATGACAGAGCAAGTTTCTGTTAAAGTCTTAGATAGTGGTGCTGGTATTTTTTTAGAAAATTCTTCTTTTAATTTAGAGTTAGGTTCACCTTTAAGATTAGAATTAGAATCGGCTCGCCAAGAGTTACAGAAACGGGGAGAGCCTTTAGATATTGAACTAGAGGCTGGTTTAGAGTTTATATTTGGTAGAATTTCTGACCATTCTCATCAAGTTTCTTTACAACATTATGAACGAAGTTTGCAGCTTTGGAAACAAACTAATAATTTAATTCGCCATAGTCAATTATTATTTTATGTGGGATTTTGGTGGCACAGCTACGGAATTTTACATCGATTTCAAAAAGAATCGGCTTATCATCAGGCTAAAACCTATTATACCGAATCCATCCAGAAGTTTAAACAAGCTGACCGTTGGGATCTAGTGGCTAAATTTATTAATGCTTTAGCCGATATCTTGTTTGGATTAAAACAATGGCAAGAATTAGAAGAAGTTGCTAAGGAATCAATTCATTATAATCGAATTTACGCCTATCCTTTTCGAGAAGCTCGGGGATATCATTTTTTGGCAGAGGTGGCTTTAACCAAAGGTTTCCCCTTGGAAGCTAAAACTTTAGCAGAAAAAGCTCAGAATTTATTAACTAAAACCTGCTCCACTTATCAAGCTCAAACATCGGAGCAACAGTCAATTTTAGACTGGGAAACCTCCTATCATCAAGGATGGTATTTATTTACCCTAGCCCACGCCCATCAACAACTAAATCAACAGCAAGAAGCGATTAATATTCTGGAAAAAGCCAAAGCCAGAAACTAAACCGCACTATGACCCAGACCTCTATATTAAAATTTTACAACTTTTACAGGATTTATATTTTCAAAAGTGCGAATATTTAATGGCCTATGAAATCAAACAAAAACGTCGGGAAATTGAACAACAATTTAGATTAAGAGCGTTTATTGGAGCCGGAAGACTCGGACATATTCAAAGTATTACTAATCCCAGTTTACCCCCAGTTAACTACCCCAAAATTATTAATCCCGAAATTAGTGCCTCCGGTCGTTTATCTGTGGTGCATTGGTTGTATGAACGGATTAGAAGAAATGATTGTCGATTAACGGTGATTTATGGACAATCTGGAGTGGGTAAAAGTTCAATTTTGCAAGCTGGTTTTATTCCAGAGTTACAAAAAACCTCGATTGATACACGTTACTTTATCCCGGTATTAATTCAAGTTTATACGAATTTTAACCGAGAATTTTCTCGGGCTTTAGCTAAGGGAATTAGGGAGTTTAAAAATATTGAATTAGATTCTTATATTTTTAATGATCAGGAGATAATTTTAGAGCAAATTAGAGCTTTAGTCAATCAAAATTTTTGGGTAATTATTATCTTTGACCAATTTGAGGAATTTTTCTTTGCTTGTAAAGATAATCAACAGCGACAAAGCTGTTATAAATTTATCAAAGATTGCCTAGAAATTCCCTATGTTAAAATTGTTTTATCCTTACGAGAAGATTACTTACACTATTTATTAGAATGTACTCGTCAGGGATATTTAGAAATTATTGGGAATAATATTTTAGATAAAAATATTCTATCTTATATTGGCAACTTTACACGGGAAGAAGCTAAATCCGTAATTAAAAGTTTAACAGAAAGAACACAATTTTTCCTTGAACCTGCTTTAATTGAAAAATTAGTTGAAGATTTAGCCGAGGATTTAGGGGAAATTCGGCCGATAGAATTACAAGTTGTGGGTTCTCAGTTACAGGCTCAAAATATTAACACATTACAACAATATCAACAGGCGGGACAAAAGAAAAAATTAGTTGAAGACTATTTAGATGAAGTCATTCAAGATTGTGGTTTAAGTAATAAAAGTTTAGCTGAGTTGGTGCTTTACTTACTAACGGATGAAAATAATACTCGTCCTCTAAAAACCCGCGCTGATTTAGTCCGAGGCATCAAAGAAATAACCAACCATTTTGACAATATTAATCAAAATTTGGATACGGTTCTGAAAATTTTTGTCCTCTCCGGTTTGGTCTTTCTTTTACCAGAAATTCCCTCCGAACGTTATCAACTGGTACATGATTATTTAGTCAGTTTAATTCGTCAAAATCGCGGTTCTGTGATTTTAGAACAGTTAGAAATAGAAACCCAAAAACGCCAACAAGCCGAAGCCAAAAATCAAGAACTCTGGCGGCTTTTTACCCGTTTCCACTATTATTGGTGGTGGTATGGCACTTTTATTAACCCTAGCATTGGGATTTTTAAGGATTTCAGAAGTTAAAAATAAACAAGTTAACTTAGCCTTAGAAAATACTAAATATACGGCTTTAACCACGGAAAATAATCAGCTTGAAGCCTTATTAACCCTAGTCACCGCCGGAAAATTTCTATCAAATAAAACGCCTAAATCTGCCATTGAACAAGAAACCCAGAGTAAATTAAGTATTGCAGTTCAAGTGATTCAAGAAAAAAATATTTTAGATGGACATGACAAAAATAATGTTTTAAGTGTGAGTATTAGTCCCGATGACCAACTAATTGCTTCTGCAAGTATTGATAAAACTATTAAATTATGGACTCGTGGGGGAAAACTGATTAATACTTTACAAGGACATAAAGATTCCGTTTGGTTTGTTACCTTTAGTCCTAATAGTCAAATCATGGCTTCTGCGAGTCGGGATAAAACCATCAAACTTTGGCAAAAAGATGGCAGATTCATCAGAACATTAAAGGGACATACCGATGAAGTCAAATGGGTTAATTTTAGTCCCGATGGTCAACAAATTGCCTCCGCAAGTCGAGATAAAACCGTTAAAATTTGGAGTTTAAATGGTAAATTAATTAAAACCTTAAACGCACATAAAACACCTGTTCTCAGCGTTGTTTTTAGTCCTGATGGTCAACTTATTGCTTCATCGAGTGAAGATGGCATAATTAATATTTGGAATCGCCTGGGAGAACTAATTAAAACAATTCCCGCCCATTCTAAACCGATTTGGAGTATTGTTTTTAGTCCCGATAGTCAAATAATTGCCTCGGCAAGTGATGATAAAACCGTGAAATTATGGAGTCGAGACGGTAAATTAATTAGAAGTTTAACGGGATATCAACAGGCAGTTAATAGTGTGGATTTTAGTCGAGATGGTAATTTAATTGCCACGGGAAGTACGGATGAAATAATTAAAATTTGGACAAAGGAAGGTTTGTTGATTTCGACTCTGCAAGGACATAGGGGTGGGATTAATCAAGTCAGTTTTTCTAAGCAAAAAGAGATGTTAGTTTCTGCCAGTCAAGATGGCATCGTTAGAGTGTGGAATTTACAAGCCCTACCTCGAATGATTCAACTGAAGGATTATAAAATTTATAGTAGTAATTTTTGGGGTAAAAATAGTGATTTAGTTGCTTCTCCTGGCCGAGATTTAAGAAGTAATGATCATGTTGTTGTATTATGGACTTTAAATGGAGAGGTAAAACGGACGTTGAGAGGTCATACTAATACGGTTAATAATGTCAGTTTTAGTCCTGACCAAAAAATGATTGCATCAGCCAGCGACGATAAAACGGTAAAACTTTGGGATTTAGAAGGTAAGGAAATTAATACTATTGTTCATCCCTCGGCCGTTTGGAGTGTAATTTTTAGCCCTAATAATCAGTTAATTGCCACCGCCAGTAATGACAATAAAATTCGGATTTGGGGAATTGATGGAACCTTAAAACAGACTTTGGAGGGTCATAAAAAACAAATCAATGATTTAAGTTTTAGTCCCGATAGTAAAATTTTAGCTTCCGCGAGTAATGATAAAACTGTTAACCTATGGGATATCAGTAAAGGGCGTTTTATTAATTCCTTAATTGCGGCTAAAATTCGGTTTGGTTTCTGTTAGTTTTAGTCCCGATGGACAATTGATTGCAGCCACGAAAGATGGGGAATCAATCGCGATTTGGAAAAATAAAAATTCAAACTGGGAACTTTTACAAACTTCTGTTATTTTAGGTAAACATTGGAAACCAATTTATGAGGTTAATTTTAGCCCCAATAGTAAAATATTAGCTTCTGCAAGTGTAGATGGTACGATTAAACTTTGGGATATTAATGGAAGTTTAATTACAACTTTAAAGCCAAGTTTAGAACCTATTTTATCAGTTAATTTTAGTCCTGATGGCAAGACTTTAATTGGGATTCAAAAAACGCAACCAAGTCGAGTTGGTATCTGGTCAATTGACACAAATCAAGTCAATGAAAATACTGATCATTTGTTAAAAAAAGCCTGTGCTCAACTTGATGATTATTTAGAAACTAGCCCTAATGTTAGCAGTATTAATCAAAAAGTTTGTGATGAGTTTAATCCCTCTCGCTAAAATATTAAGTAGAGACGTTGTATGCAACATCTCTACTAAAAGGTGGATTTGCACCTAATTATGGATTTATATTAATTCATATTAATCTCGTGGCGGTCTACCCGTATCTTTGATTATTTCTTGACCCTCCTCCCTAGCTTGATGACAAAGGGTAATATTGTTGTGAATATCACAGGGAAACTTAACAATAGAATTGGAAATAGTCAACTCTGAAGCGTTTGCTTGAGTTGCTGTAATCACCGATAACCCGATTAGGGTTAAAGACATCAGACTGTTGCGTAACATAATTAGACTCCTTTTGGTACTGTGAAAGAATAAATCCGCTAATTTAACCCATGAATTAATGCACACAAATAGGGGTTTTAATGGGCTTAAAATTTTAATTAAGGGGGGTTAATAAACGGATTTCATTCCTCTAAAATAGATGGGGTGTTCTTGACTTCAAGCAAAACTACCCAGTGCATGAATAATTGAGTTTTTCAGTCTTAACACTCTACTTTTCTAGTTCAAATTAGTGAATCAGGAATACTTTTTATTTATGTATTAATTATTTTTTATGAAATACTTAAATATTTGCTAATGATGATTAATAAAAAAGTTGGGAATAATAAATATTACCCATATCAGTTATCAGTCATCAGTCATCAGTTACCAGTTTATCACCCATTCGTAATTCGTAATTCGTAATTAATTCATATTCATTCCCCCTAAAGGAACAGAAATTAAATCGTGAAATTGGGTATCTCTAATTCGTTTTAATTCCCACATCCATTTAGTTTCTGCGTCGATTTGTTGATAATATTTTTGAGCTAAATTTTGATGTTGAGCAACATCGGTTTCCCCCCATAATTTTAATGCCATATCTCGTCTTTTTTGACAAATAACGGTTTCAATAGACGCAATAGAACTGCGAATAACTAATTGGGGGCGACAAATATCAATTTCCGTATGTTCATCCAGATAAAATAGATGATAAAATTGTTTAGTTTGTTGATTTTTCTCTAAACAAACCTGTTGCAATTCCAGAATTAAATCCACCGAATCTAAACTCTTTTCAAATCGAGCCTCAATTTGGGCAATTTCTCGCCATAAAAACCGATGATGAGCCAAACTAAACTGTAAATCCCTGGCTTCTAACCCATCCATAATAGCTGGACGATATTCGGGACAATGCAGATAAATTCTGAGGAGTTTAACTTCTGCTTCTTCTAACAAACTGCGCTCGGAGTTTATACTAAGTAAATTATCAGAAGATGGTTTATTTTTTACTGTTTCTAAATGGTGCTGATTGATTTGAGTTTGTAAATTTTTAGCCAAAAGAGAAACTAACCGATTTTGTCCTTGACTCAGAAGTTCAGCACAATATTGAATATAATGGGTGCGTTGCATTCCATTCTCAATTTTTTTTAATAATTCTACCATTTGTTTTGATACTTGCTGCGACTGGGCAACGGTTTCCAGGTTTTTTCCAATTAATAACCGTTGAATTTGCCAATCAATCCAAAATGGAGCATTAACCAATAATTTTTGATAATCTTCGGCGGAATTATGAATTAAAAACTCATCGGGATCTTTCCCAGAAGGAATATTTAAAATCCGTAAATTAATATAACCTTGATAAGCCAGATCTTCAATTTCTCCGATCGCCCGTTTCAGCGGCTTTATTCCCCGCCACATCCGCATCAAAATTGAGAATAATTTGTTTAGATTCCGTATATCGAACTAACTGCCGAACTTGATTTAAACTTAACGCAGTGCCTAAAGAAGCCACAACATTTTCTATTCCGGCGGTATGTAAAGCAATTACATCAAAATATCCCTCGACAACAATTGCTTGATCCTGTTTACCGATGGCATTTTTTGCCTTATCCAACGCAAATAAAGTCTTACCTTTATCAAATAATTCGGTTTCGGGAGAATTGAGATATTTGGGCAGTTCATCCCCTAAACTTCTGCCCCCAAATCCAATAATTTTTCCCTGACTATCATGGATGGGAATCATTAACCGATCCCTAAACCGATCATAATATCCATTGCCTGTTTTTCTAGGTACAATTAGCCCAGCTTGTTCGACTAATTCCGCCGGAAAATGTTTTTGTTCTACCAAATAATCATAGAGTGTTTCCCATCCTTGAGGAGCATATCCTAACTGAAAATATTGAATAGTATTTTCTTTGAGATTTCGTTTTAATTTTAAATAATCTAAGGCTTGAATTCCTTCCGGTTGTCTTAAAGTATATTGATAAAAACCCGTAGCGATCGCTAAAATTTCATATAATTGTTCTCGTAAAGAAATCTGTCTCTGTAATTCTTGACGTTTTTCTGGTTCCAAAGTTTTAACTGGAACTTGATACCGTTTAGCTAACTCTAAAACCGTCTCACTAAAAGAACTTTTATCCAAATCCATCATAAATTTAATCGCATTTCCCGCCGCCCCGCATCCAAAACAATAAAACATTTGTTTCGTGGGACTCACGGTAAAACTAGGGGTTTTTTCATCATGGAAGGGACACAACCCCACAAAATCTTTCCCTCGTCGTTTCAACGAAACTTTTTCGGACACAATATCATAAATATCCGCCCTTTCTTTGACATCTTCTATTGTTTCTGGATGAATACGCGGAGTCAGCATTGAGGATTAAAATAGAATGATTAGTCTTTATTTTGCCATAAAATATCCTGAATGATCCTTCTAATCTTTATTGAAGAAAAATATCAAAATCAAATTATTCATTTACCCATCCCTTCAATACTCCAATCTTCAAACCTCAACCCAGGAAACTCGTTCAAAATCCTGTCGATTTCGTGTTACTAAAATTCCATTATTTGCCATGACAAGAGCAGCGATGCGTAAATCTTGCGTACCAATCCGAATTTTTTGACGCAATAACTCAAAATAACAATGATAAGATTCCTGATCAAAATTTATCACATTAATAGTTTGATAATACTTTAAAGTTTCTTCTAATCTGGCGTAAGCAAATAGAAGATCATCAGCAGATTTTGCTTTTTTAATTTGGTTTAAACGTCCATAAAACTGTTCTTCTACTGTAACAATAGTAACTGCAACTTCTTCAGGATTAACTGTCATCACTCGTTGTATTACAACAGGATGTTGTCGTTGAAATAAGGAAATATGATCAGTATCTAATATCCAAAAACTCACTTTTTCTACTCCTCTCCATCAAGTTGACGATAATATTCTTCTGTTTCAGCATCTCTTTCACGACGATAATCTTCAATATCTTTGAGCATTTCGTCAAAATAGGGATCATCTTTAAACATTCCTGCAAACTTCATCCAAGGATGTTCTGGTTTGGGTAGAGGAATTTCCAGTTGCACAATTTCACCTTGTTTCAGAATAGCATTAACTTGTTCTAATAACTGTTCTAGGGCCGCTTCTCGACTTGCACCCTTAGCTTTACAATCTAAACCTAATACTGTTACTATATATTCCTGATTTTGTTGTTGAATTAACACAGGATAAGTCAATTTGGCAATAGATGAAGATGACGCTTGAATTAAGTTGGCGGTCATAGAACTATCCTTTTATAGTCTAATTTAGTTTTATTATACACGATTTAAAGTTCTGAAAAAAGGTATTAGTCACGGGAGAACCTGGGCTTTTAGGTCAGAAATTAGGGTTGAGATTGCGTTCTTTAGGTCAGGATGTCACCGTTTTAGGTCGTAACTAATCGGCGATCGCTCACAACAATTAGGGCTTAAAAAACTAGGGGGATAGCTGTAGATAAACAATAGTTTTCCCAACTCTTAAAGGGTTGAATTTCTGTTTCTTGATTGAGAACATCCACCACACGATCATAAATTTCTTGCGCCTGTTCGGGAGAATCACCAATACAAGTTAATCCTAACTTTCCATAACGAGATAAACACCCCATTAAGTGAAAAACCGTTCCCGTTTCCGTACTACTATCAAAATGCAATTGATGATTAACAATAATATCCATTAAATCATTAGGCAGTAATCCCTGATACTTTTTATCTTGCAAATTATCCGAAGCAATATAAAATTTAGGCTGGGATTTTTGACTATAAAATAACCCAGTTTGTAAATCATAATACCCATTGGTTAATAACTTTAAAGTCATAAACGGATGGGTGGTTCCCCCTCGACGCAGGTTAATTTCTATCGCCTGTAAATCCCAATCTAAACTGTCCGGTTGATAGACCGCCACAAAATCTACACCAAACCGTTCTAATGCCCCTTTGTTCGCTAAATTGTGACCAATTTTTTCTCCCATTTCTTGCAGTTGTAATCGATAGGCGGCTTGGGCTGGAAATCGACAACCTTGGAAAATTTGACCATCGGGGCCCCCTAAAATTTGGTCATGGGTGGAGATAATGTTAGTTTTGCCATTGGGAGTAATTTCACACTGAACACTCGGAGATTCTTTGATCTTCCCTTCAATAAAAACCTCTACAATTGCCCCCAATTCAGAAATGCGATCGCGAAAGGTTTCCCCGGTTTCATTCGGGGCTTGAAAACTTAATTTATTCCAGTAGTTTTTGAGAATTTTTGCCCTTTCCTGTGGGTTTAAATCTTGCAGAGGTCTTAAATCTAATAGGGCATTTCCTTCTCCAGAAAATCCCTGATTTAGTTTAACTACAATGCGGTTTAAGTTCGGTTGACGACTCCATAATTCCAAGGTTACTTCTGTTAATTCTTCAGTATTAAAAACTAAACCACTACCGTCGGGATGGGGAATACCTGCTTCAGCAAATATTTGCCGACTGCCACTTTTAGTTCCCCAATAATTTAAGTCAGGATCAACCCCAAATAATGGGATATCTAATTGTACGGATAATTCCCGTTCTAAGGCAGTAGAATTAAAACAAATCATATAGGATTGATTTGGTCTTAAAACTTGATGAATTCGGGAAATTAAACGGGGACGTTCTAAAATTTTTTGGGTTAAGGGTTTGGGGGAAGTATCATAGGTTGAAAACAGCAATAAACGATCCCGAATATGACTAATAGGAATTCCGGGCATTAGGTGTAAATAATAATCAATAACCGTAGGGTGAATAGGTTGGGAAGACACATAAATTAACCGCATTCTAGGATTGCGTAATCGAATTAAAGAAAACAGTAATCGTTCTTCATACTGATGGGCACCCGGAATTTTTTCTAACTGGTGACTATCTAAACTTAACGACGGAATCACAATGACATCCTGATCTTCTAATTCCTGATCACTTAAAGTTTGAAAGCGTTGCCGAAGTTGAGTTTGCAGTTTCTCTAAACCGTTGAATTGTCTTTTCCTGGGAGTGATGCAATACAACCATAACTCTAACCTATTGAACCTGATATCTCCATATTAGTTCAGAGGATTAACCGGATAGCAGTTTCGAGAATAATTGCAAGATTTTGTTACTTGAGTTCCCAGAGTCGTGATTTTTGATCTACTTTTTCTACTTTTTCTAATTGATAGTTTTCATTTTTAATGGTTTGGAGTAATTCCTCAGAGGGGTTAAGAACAAAAACCTTTGGCCCTATGGGGAGTAATAATAGATTCGGTTCGGAATTGACCATCATTAGTTTAATATCGGGGTTTAATTCATAACTCAGAGAAATAATATTACCTAAATTTGTATAATAACTCCCATGATCAACGATGAGAGTGGCGGATTTATTTTGATTTAATTGTTGGACAATTTGAGGATTTTCATAACTGGGAATTTGATGCCACCAGCTTTGAGAGTTAGCACTAATACTAATAGAAATTAAGCTAAATGTAAAAACGATGGCTAGGAGCGATCGCCAAAATATTTCTCCATCAATTAAGGAGTTTTTATTACTTTTAATATGGGTAGAAAACAAATAGGCAACGGCTAATTGAACGGCGGGAAAACAGGAAATCAAAAAGCGGGTTACCCCGGAACGTCCTCCCCCTAAAAGCACATCGGGTAAGGCCAATATTGAAAAGGGAACTAAAATGGATGTCCAAATAAATAGGCGGGTTTTTTGATTAGTTTGTTGACTAATTTGAAATAATGCCACCAGAATTAATATTACAAAAGGAAGTCTGAGTAAATACATCTGAATACTGTCGAAATCGAAATTGATATCAACAAATAAAGCGGTAAAACTCAAAATCCAAAACTTGCTTAAATTGAGTAAACTGATGAAATTGCTTGACCAGTTTGTAACATCCATCGCCCGTTGTAAATTATTGATTAAAATAATTAACCAAGGACTAAAAGCTAGAATTGAGATCGCAACAGACCCTAAAAATTCTAATAATAACTGAGAAAAAGGAAAGCGTTTTCGTTTTCTAAAAGATTGTGAAGACTCCATACTCAATAACAGAATATAAGCCCCATGACCAATTATTGTTAACCCGAATAAAACATGGGTATAGAGTCCAAAAATACAGGCTAAACTATAACCCGCCCAAAATAGCGGATGTCTCCAACGAATTGCTTTGAGTAAGGCATAACCACTAGCAATCACCAGTAAGGTTAGCAAACTATATTGTCGAGCAGTTTGAGCAAATAAAATATCAAAGGGAGATAGGGCTAAAAAAGCCGTAGCTAGTAAAGCGGTTTGGGAAGATTGAAATAATTCCCAAGCCAATAAATACATAAAAGGCAGGGAAATCAAACTAATTAAAGCCGGTAAAACCCGAGAAGCAATAATGGAATGACCAAACAAAAACATCCAGACCCGGGCTAATAAAAAATAAAAGGGAGAATGTTGAGGATCTTCTGTGGCTAGAGAATTGAGGGTATCTAGGGGGGTGCTATTGGGTTTCAGTTGTTGATATTTGAGCAGATCAATGGGGAAAACGATACGATTTTGATAAAATTCCTGGGCAAATTCTTGACCCGTATATCCAGCGGCCCGCAAGGTAGTATAAACTTCATCATGCCAATAGATTTTTCCATCTAAAGCCACAAACCGAAAGGCAACACCAATAACAATAACAACAATTAAAAATAACCTCAAAATTTGGGGGCGAATTCTTTTGAAAAAGTTCCATAGACGGGGCATAACATCCGTTTAAATTAAGTTTGATTTTATAAAATTTAATCTTAAAGCTGCTGACTAAAAAAGCAGGGGGACTCCCTGCTCAAGTTTGGCTCAAGTTTCTAAAATAGTTTTCAGAAATTAGCGAGTTAGGGGATGATTCATGTCGCCCTAACCCATTTAATTTCAAACCCTACTTAGTATAAAGAGCTACTGGGTTTGTGGACGATGAAGCTTAACACTTGGCATTGCTTCACGTTATCAAAACCCATCACACGGATATAGGATTTAGAATTTTCTTGACGGCAAGCTTGAACTTCATTCAACACTTCTTGAGAAGTAGTGGCATTGAACAAAGGCAGTTTCCACAGTGTCCAATAATGTTGGGTGGGTTCGGAAGATTCACTAAATTCCACACCGGGGATATATCCTTGATCCAGAATATATTGGACTTGCTTGACGATTTGAGCATCGCTCAAGGGAGGAAGATAGGATAACGTTTCAAAACGACGTTCTTTTGGTAATGTCCGCATTGTTGTTTCTAAAGTTAAATCCACTAAAGGTTAATAGGCGATCGCAGTGGTCATCATCCTTGAAAATCACCGCAGGTCGGGGTTCGGTTCCGAGTCCGTTTGTAATTCGATCTCCGGGTTAGATTCAACACTACTCAGTTGCGTAATTCGTTCTAAATACTGACGCCGATAATCTATATTGGCTTTTTGAATATTTTCACGAACCATTTCCGGTAAATAATCAGAAACTTCCTGTACGAGATGTTCCCGTACCGTCATAATCCGAAACGCCATCTCATGACTTTCTTGGAGCATTTCTTGTAGATAGGCTTCTCCGTCCTGAATTTTCCCGGTTGAGGAAAACTCACTCAGCCAGATCGCTTGTCCAGGGTTCGTTTCCCGTAGTTGATTCGTGATAATTCTTACAGCCTGATAGGTCAGGTAACTTGCCAGCACCTTTGATGTTTCTTTCGCAACTTGTTTGATGTCCATAGGCTGACCCTAACCCTCTTGATTATGGATTTAGATTTTAGATTTTGGATTGAGTTGTAACCACAACCGACCTGATTTGTCAAGTCTTACCCAAAATCCAAAATCTTCAATCTTCAATCCTCAATCTGGAATCAATTAGACGGTATCCATTGACTCGAACTCAAACTTGATTTCTTTCCAGAGTTCGCAAGCAACGGCCAGTTTCAGGAGACCATTTGCAAGCTTCACGGATAACGTCGCCGCCTTCACGCATGAGGTTGCGACCTTCGTTACGCGCTTGAACACAAGCTTCCAGGGCCACACGGTTAGCGGTAGCACCAGGAGCATTACCCCAGGGGTGTCCGAGGGTTCCACCACCGAACTGTAAGCAAGAGTCATCGCCGAAGATTTCCACCAGGGCGGGCATGTGCCAAACGTGAATCCCACCGGAAGCCACGGGCATAACACCAGGCATAGAAGCCCAATCTTGGGTGAAGTAGATACCACGAGAGCGATCGACTTCCACGTGATCTTCACGCATCAAGTCAACGAAGCCCATGGTGATGCCTTTTTCCCCTTCGAGTTTACCCACAACGGTACCGGAGTGCAGGTGGTCACCACCAGACATCCGTAAGCATTTGGCTAACACACGGAAGTGAATCCCATGATTTTTTTGACGGTCAATCACAGCGTGCATAGCACGGTGGATGTGAAGTAACACGCCATTGCGACGACACCATTTGGCCAAGGTGGTATTAGCAGTGAAACCACCTGTCAGGTAGTCGTGCATGATGATCGGGGTTTTGATTTCTTTAGCGAACTCAGCCCGTTCCATCATTTCTTCGCAGGTGGGGGCGGTCACGTTTAAGTAGTGGCCTTTGATTTCCCCGGTTTCTGCTTGAGCTTTTTCGATGGCTTCTTGAACAAACAGGAAGCGATCGCGCCAGCGCATAAAAGGCTGGGAGTTGATGTTTTCGTCGTCTTTGGTGAAGTCTAAACCACCGCGTAAGCACTCATAGACGGCGCGGCCATAGTTTTTGGCAGACAGACCGAGTTTAGGCTTAATCGTACAGCCGAGGAGAGGACGACCGTATTTGTTTAATTTATCGCGCTCAACGGTAATCCCGTGAGGAGGGCCTTGGAAGGTTTTCAGGTAAGCGATGGGGATGCGTAAATCTTCTAAACGCAGTGACCGCAGGGCTTTGAAACCAAACACGTTACCGACTAAAGAGGTCAGTAAGTTGGTGACAGAACCTTCCTCAAACAGATCCAGAGGATAGGCGACGTAGCAAATATATTGGTTATCTTCACCGGGAACGGGTTCGACTTCATAACAACGACCTTTATAGCGGTCGAGGTCAGTCAGTAAGTCCGTCCACACCGTTGTCCAAGTTCCAGTCGAGGATTCAGCAGCAACAGCAGCGCCAGCTTCTTCCGGGGGTACTCCAGGTTGAGGACTCATCCGAAAAGCAGCCAGAACGTCTGTATCTTTTGGTGTATAGTCAGGCGTGTAATAGGTCAGTTTATAGTCCTGTACACCAGCTTTATAGCCAGATTTGGACTTGGTTTGTGTTTGAGAGTAAGACATATCTCCCTTAAAGCTCCCTTTGTTTAGGAATCGATTATTTTATGCACGGATTGGCAATTGATTAAAATAGTATCAAGAAACGAGTCATTGCAACGTTGAATCTTTTTAATATTTTTATAACATTTGTTTATATTTCTTCGTATTTTGGAATATTTCCCTCAGATCCTGGTGGTTTTTTCGCTTACATACCACTAAAACGACTTTTTTTATATTAAGTCTTATGAAATAAATTTTGATTAACAGAATAAGTGATTTTACTTAACTATTTTTTGAAATTTGGATTGCATAATCATAGTCAGTTGTCAAGCAGAACATCATCGGTAATTTCAGATTTCCAATTAAAGTTAGGCCAGGGAAATTGAGTCTTGCCTACTTAGGATAGGTAACAGTTTTATCCCCGATTTTAACTTTCAAGCTCTATAAATAGTCTAAAGTCTATAGTAAATTTATTAGCAATTGATTTAAGTCAATCATAACAAAACCGGGCTATGGGTGAAACTGTTCGTTAAGATGGTTATTAACGCAATACCACTGAGTGTTTATCGCCCATTGTGACCCCACCCACCATCCATTGTATTAATCCCCAATGCTCCCACCCCTCAAATCAACCTTGGGGGAATAAATTTTGTCAGAGTTGTGGCGCCCCCCTACAACTGAACCAACGCTATATTCCCTTACACAATTTAGGAAACCGGGGGATTTTCCCGTCTTTATACCGTCTGGGATCTCAAAGCCCAAACCGAAAAAGTCCTGAAAGTCCTGGTGGAACCCTCCCCGAAGGCCCTAGAACTCTTTGAACACGAAGCGGCGGTTTTAGCCCAATTACGCCATCCAGGAGTTCCTCGGGTCGAAGCCGATGGCTATTTTTATTTAAAAAAACGTCATGGCTCCGAAGGCCATCTCCCCTGTTTGGTGATGGAAAAAATTAATGGCCCCACCCTACAGGAAATTTTAGGGCAATATCCCCAGGGCTGTCCCGAAGACTGGGTGATCAGTTGGCTATCCCAAGCCTTAGATATATTGAGAGAATTGCACGGCTATCAAATTATTCATCGAGACATTAAACCCTCAAACGTTATGTTGCGGGTGACACCCGGCGGCAAGGGGGGACAAGTTTCGGACACCCAATTGGTGATGATTGACTTTGGAGGCGCCAAACAAATTGGCCCTGTCCCCCATAGCGATCGCGAAACCAGTCCCCGCAGTAGCACCCGCCTAATTTCCGCCGGATATAGTCCCCCGGAACAGGTGATGGGGGCGATGGTCGGGCCAGCAACGGATTTCTACGCCTTGGGACGCACCTGTATTCATTTATTAACGGGTCAATTTCCCGGGGACTTAGATGATGCTTACACTGGGGAATTGCGTTGGCGAGAAAAAGCCCTGGTCAGTGCCGGGTTTGCTAATTTATTAGAGCGCATGGTGCAACTCGACCCCCGCCAACGTCCCCAAACCGCTAAGGAAATTCAAACGGACATCTTTAGAATTATTCGACAGAAAAAACATCCTCGACGGATGATGTCTTCCCATCAACGGTTTCTTTGAGCATCTGACAACGACTTTAATTCAATGGGATCAAAGATTAATTAAACTGTTTTTGGGAATCGGAAAATTAACCATACATTCTGTTCGGGGTTTAGTTGAAACCAGTTGGGAAATTGCCTTATCTGGAACAGGATCGATTGTCGGAACAGTAATTGGATCAATATTAATTTATTTCCCTGGGTTAAGGTTAGGAAAAACCATTACCGTTATTTTAGCGCATGAATTACCAGAAATTTTGCCTAATGTTCCCCTAACTTTAGGCGCGGAAGTGTTAGTTTGGGGATTAGCTGGATTAGGAGCAGGAATTGGATTAACCGATGCGGGGGGGTTTGGTCAACGTCGCCGTTATTTTTTAGCTGGAATCATGGGAATGTTAGGCTATATTGTGGGGGGAGCCAGTGAACAACTGATCAACAATTTAAAAAATATAGGTCTTCAGGGATGGGAATTAGAATTGTTTAATCAACTCCCTTTCGGAATAGCCGCCGGGTTAGTAACTTTAGGTTTAGGATTACGCAATGATCAAATATTTCAGGGGATTTTTGTTTTATTAACCGTTACTACCCTATTTTTTGGTTTTAATCAATTTGATATTTTGCCTCCAGAACTGTTAAAGTTTCCTACCGAAATGCAAGATCCTAATTTATCCCAATTTTGGCACAATTTAGGATTTATGGCATTACTCAGTGGCACAACAGCTTTCTGTTTAGGAATAACTCACTATTTCATTCTTCCCCTATTTCGATGGATCAGAAATTAGTTATAGTTTTCAGATTCCGACAGATTGAAATCTGTCGCTACACAGACGAAACCCGCCGACGCGGGTTTTGAAATCAAATATTCCTCACTAGATTATATAGTTTAACTACCAAACTATTTTATTTCTTTTTAATTTCAGCTTTTGGAGATTTATCAGGAATAGTATATTTTAATTCCCCATCTTTTTGAACTTCCAATTTAACTCCTAATTTAATTAATTCTTGAATTGCTCTTTTTCTAACTAGCTTATCTTGTGTAGCACTATAAACCATCAACCAAGATTGAATGCGGATTAATTTATTATCAGGATTTTTTCTTAAAGCCTCAGCAAATTCGCGTAAACGAGGGGAAAAGCCTTGATCCGGTGTTCCTTCTACCCACTTTGCTGCCATCTCATGGGATTTAATTGAAGCCTGAGTATCACCAATTAATAATAATTCATCAATGCCTTTGACTCTCCAAACTACCCAAGATTGAGGATTTTTTTCTGGGGAAATAGATTTCAACCCCCTATCTATCAATTTAACAGTTAAATCAGGTCTGGCTTGGTAAAAAGAAACCGATGTAGATAGAAAATTGTACATTTCTACCCAAAGAGGATCGTGAGTAACTATGACCTCAAAATAATCATCTAACAGTTCATAATCTGTTTGCTCACGCGCTAAATCATCCCCAAAATATTGCAGAAAATTTAAAAATGTCCAATCCGCCACCAAATTCCCATAACCCAATGTGGGGAGTTTTTGAAGTAATCCTAACCGCGCCGCCTCCCGCTCTTTCGCTCGTTGGGCTGCGATCTTAGCTTCCTTATCCAGTTGTTTTGTTGGCACGCGAGAAAGTTCTAAGCCACCCGCAGCATAGAGTTGTATGGTGATAATACCGACTAAGGCAATTCCAGCGATCGCCATCGGCATCAGGAAAGACAATCCTTTTGGCAAAGCAGACTTAACTAAAAGATGAACCACAATTTTTGCTAAAACTCCTGGAGTCCCGGCAATAATATCATGAATTTTTTCACCAGATTTGAAAAACTCAAGTTAGACTTTTATTGCAGGTGTAATCGGTCGGGAGTGATAGTTTTATCTATCATTAACGGCAAACCCGCCCATCTAATTATACCTCAAGCTATAATCAGAGCAGAAGTGCGAGACGTTCTTGCCAAAGTCTAGGGTTAAACCCCGAAACGTAAGCAAGGAGGTAGGTTCAGACAACTGGTATATGGCGTCAAATCCACTAATAAAACCAGTCAAGCCTGTCTTAACTTTGGAAATGTGACCTTAAAGGAAGGTCAATCTCGGAGTCAATGGTGCGGCTTACCGAACATCATAATACGGTAGCCAAAACCAAAGAGATTCGGCAATTCCCACAGTGCCAGACTGATTATCAAAACACTGAAGCTGGGAATATCGGGAAATCGGGCATAAGTCAAATGCTTAAGTAGTTTCCCTATCCAATTGCCCAAGAATAACTCAAGTGAACATCCGTCTTGAACTGTCGTAATGATTAAGTAGCGAAATTGACTTGATCACGCTGCGTTCAAAAGAACAAGGAGAAAAGATAGAAGTTTCTATATACTTCTATAAAAGGTAAGGTTTTTTTCTGCGACACTTACTAAGACTCCCAAAAGTACCCCGGCAGATAGGATGATTCTAAAGGCAATAATCCCATTTTTCAAGGAACGTCAAAACTCCTCATTAACTCCTACAGAGATCGAATACTGTTAGGTAGCCACAAATCTAAGGCGGATGTTATGAGGGGGAGAGATGGATTCTGAAGCTAATGCCTAAATGTAATGTTGAGGATACGCTGATAGATTCCGGTTTAGTTGTTAGGTAAAGTCTCAATTAGCAGTATAAACGGTGAAAACGAGTTTTAAGACTACGGAAACATGGAATACAATCAACTGGGCGAAAGTTCAAAGGAAAGTATTCAAGCTGCAAAAACGAATTTACCAGGCATCATTATCGGGACAAAATGCGACAGCACGGAAGCTCCAAAAACTTCTAGTTAAGTCATACTACGCCAAACTCTTATCCATAAGAAGGGTAACTCAAGATAATCAAGGCAAGAGAACAGCCGGGGTAGATGGGGTCAAATCCATCACACCCAAACAACGATTAGAACTTGCCCAAAACTTGAATAAACACCAAAAGGCGAAACCCCTCCGACGGAAATGGATACCCAAACCCAACGGAGAAAAACGCCCTCTAGGAATCCCGACCATAGAAGACAGAGCTAGGCAAGCCTTGGTAAAAGCTGCATTAGAGCCACAATGGGAAGCCAGATTCGAGGGTGAAAGCTACGGATTCAGACCTGGACGTTCTACCCATGACGCAATGTCACGAATCTTTCAAGGCATCAATAAGGGTGAATACTACATCCTGGATGCTGATATCTCAAAATGCTTTGACCAGATTAACCATGAATACCTACTGTCTAAAATAGATTGTCCATCAACAATGAAAGCCCAAATCAAACAATGGTTAAAAGCTGGAGTTATGGACAACGGCATATTTAACGCAACAGAGGCAGGCACTCCACAAGGAGGAGTCATCAGTCCTCTACTTGCTAACATCGCACTGGATGGAATGATTAGGCTCATTGATAACAAATTCCCTAAAAAGAAAGGTTGTCTTGTAGCCAAAGTTATCAGATATGCCGATGACTTTGTTGTAATAAGTCCACAACTAGAAGTTATTCAACAGTGCCAAATTGTCATCGAAGAATGGTTAAAACCGATAGGGTTAGAACTGAAACCAGCAAAAACCCGAATATGCCACACACTAAAAGAAATTGAAGTTAAAGGCGAAAAGGTAGCACCAGGATTCGACTTTCTAGGATGGAATTTCCGACAATACCCAGTTGGTAAACACCACTCTGGGAAAACAGGAAGTATAAATTCCAAATTAATAGGATTCAAAACCCTAATCAAACCTAGTAAGAAGGCAATTAAAGCTCACGCGGATAAGGTAAAGCAAGTGATTAAAACCCACAAAACTGCACCCCAATACGCATTAATTAAACGCCTAAATCCGATAATTAGAGGATGGTGTAACTACCATTCCAAAGTCGTTTCTAAAGAAACGTTCTCCTCTATGGACAATATTAACTGGCAAAGATTAAGAGCATGGACAGTCAGCCGATGCGGAAAGGCAAATTACGGGAAACTGAAAAACTATTTCAGGAGAGACGGCAACAAGGCATGGAGTTTTGAAACCAAAGATGGTTATAAACTACACAATTAGGTCAGGAAAATCCCCGCGCCATCGTGAAGGATCACTGGAGGTTCTTTTTTGGCGACGGTTTCTGCACCCTCTATATTTAGCAATCGAGTTAGGTTGAGGTAGGGCATAACTTGTTTTTGTCCATCCCCCTCAAATCAGGAAAAATGGCACGGGAAAATAGTAAAGATCGCTGATCTGAACCCGTTTTTTCCTTTTCCCAGTCGATTCAAAACCGGATCACTTTAAAATTAAATCTAGGCTTTCCATCCTGACTCTAACGAGGAGTTAAGGATATCAAGCGATATAGGGAGACTCAATGAATCAAAACGTTAAACGCTTTTCTGTGCTCCGTCAGGCTTTATTTACGGGGGCGATCGCAGCCGTTACCGCTTTCGTCATGCCCGCTTGGAGTAGTGGCATCAGTACCCCCCTCAAAGATAGTCCTAAAGCCGTATTGGATGAGGCTTGGCAGATTGTTTTTCGGGAATTTGTTGATGGCAAGTTTAACCAAGTCAACTGGCAAGCCCAAAGGGAAGAACTCCTGAGCAAGAACTATACTTCCCGGGAGGAAGCCTATACAGCCCTGCGAAAAGCCCTAGAAAAACTCCAAGATCCCTATACTCGCTTCATGGATCCCAAACAGTATGAGGCGTTGACGAATCAAACGGCGGGGGAACTCTCCGGGGTGGGAATGCAGTTGACCCTGGATGAAAAAACTAAGGCCATTACCGTTGTCGAACCGATTAAAAATTCTCCCGCCATCAAAGCTGGAATTTTAGCTGGGGATCAGGTACTTTCTATTGATGGAGTCTCCACCACTGGTATGACCGTGGAACAAGCGGCCAATAAAATTCGGGGGGCCGTGGGCACCGATGTCAATTTGCGGATTGGACGGGAAGGAGAAAAAGAATTCGATTTGACCCTGACCCGCGCCCGAATTGAGTTAGAAACCGTTACCTATCGTGTTAATAACGAAGGAAATCGCAAAATTGGTTATATTCAACTGCAGGAATTTAATTCCCATGCGGCTGAACAAATGCAAGCCGCAATTCAAGCCCTAACCAAAGAAAATGTTCAGGCTTTTGTTCTGGATTTACGGGGAAATCCCGGGGGATTATTGCGTACCAGTATTGATATTGCTAGGATGTGGATGGATACGGGGGCAATTGTCAGTACCGTTGATCGTGATGGCAAAACCCAGGAAATTCGCAACAACCGCACGGCGATTACCAAATTACCGGTTGTGGTTTTAGTCGATGGTAATTCCGCCAGTGCTAGTGAAATTTTGGCCGGAGCATTGAAAGATAATCAACGGGGTGTGGTGACGGGAACTCAAACCTTTGGTAAGGCGCTAGTCCAGTCGGTGTTTGCTCTCTCCGATGGTTTCCGGGTTGGCAGTAACGATCGCCCATTATTACACGCCCAGTGGAACTGACATTAGCCATAAGGGAGTGACTCCCGATGTTAAGGTCGATATCTCTGATGAGCAGAAAAAACAATTGGCTACTGATCCTAAGTTAGTGGGAACATCCCAAGATCCTTTCTATGTCAGAGCTATTTCCATTCTCGCCGGGGTGGGTGGAAATCGACCCTTAGCCATTAACGAGTCTAAGTAATCGGTTTTCGGGTATTTAACTCTATCTTCAGGTCGTGAGAGGACTCCCGCCGAGCGCGTTAGACTGCGGCGTGGGCTTAGTAGGATGCTGATACCGAACCAGGATGATCCCCCCTAACCCATAAAAAACGGGGGGATTTGTAGCAGACCTTTACTAATTTCATATAAAAATTGTTGAAACTTTCTATTCCCATTTTTCCATCCGAGCGCAAAAAACTGTGAATCAAAGCCTTGAAGACTTAATGCAATCGGCGATCGCTAATTTAGATGTGGGAAATCTGCGAGAAGCTCATCAGACAATCTCGCAAATTTTAGCACTAGATCCCGATCATGCTCAAACTTATAAAATTTTAGGGGATTGGTATGAAGTACAAGGATTATTTCCAGAAGCCATTTCCGCCTATAAAAAGGCAATTAAATTACAACCGGATTTTGTAGAAGCCTATGGCTATTTAGCTCAAGTTTTACGCAATACTGGCGAGTTTGATCAAGCTTTTTTCTGTTATAAAAAAGCCCTAAATCTGCGTCCTGGTTGGACAGAATTATATTTTCAATGGGGTCAGGCTTATTTGTGGAGTGGAGATGTTCCAAGAGCGATTAGATGCTATCAAAAAACCTTACAACAAAATCCTAATCATGTTCATTCCTATTTTGCCTTAGCCATAGTTTATGGGCAATTGGGAGATACAAAACGAGCCATTTCCCTCTATCAACGAGTGATTCATCTGCAACCAGATTTTGCTAATGCCTATAATAATTTAGGGTGTTTATTATTTGAAAATAATGATTATATCGGAGCATTAGAAGTCTGGGAAAAATCATTAATTTATAATGATAATGAAATAGAAAAATCATTAATATATAATAATATTGGTCAAGTATTTGCAGCCCAAGGAAAAATAAAAGAAGCCATTCAATCATATTTTCAAGCCCTAGAAAGAAAAAAAGATTTTCCTCTGGTTTATACTAATTTAGGAAAAATTCTTCAGCAACAAAATCAACACGCTACCGCAGTCTTTTGCTTTGAAAAAGTTATTGATTTAGAGCCTAATAATATATTTGCCTATACCGACTGTGGAGCTTCTTTAATCAAGTTAGGAAAACTGGATACTGCGTTAAGTTGTTTTAAAAAAATTATTGAGCTAGAACCTAAATTTGTGGAGGGTTACTGTCAGGGAGTGAAGCAACTTTCTGGATCGGATGAATTATCTTTAGCTAGAAAGTCCTGTGCTGATTTCCTCACAGCATTACAACAGGATGATACCCCCCTAACCCCCTTTCCCCAAGGAGATACAGATATTTCCACTGTCCCCATCCCAGAGCCAGGGGGAGCTAGGAAGGATAAAACTGTCCATAAACATCTCTATCAAACCTATCTCCACCTGGGAAATACTTTAGATATTTATGGCAGGCTTGATCAGGCTATATTTTACTACCAAAAAGCCGCAGAAATTCAACCTTATTTAGTAGAAATTTATCTAAAATTAGGCAATTGTTTATTTAAAAATCAACAACTCAATACAGCTTTAACAGTTTATCAAACGGCTCGTGTTTTACTCAAACGGTCGTCTAATTTTTCCCCTGCTCAGTTCCTGGAAATAAATTTACAATTGGGTAGAATTCTGGAAAAACAAGGATATTGGGAATCTGCAACCGATTACTATAGTAAAGTTTTACAAATGCAGCAGGAAAAGGGGTTTGATTCTTGGGTGAATCAGTCTCCCTCCACCTTAAATCTACTGCAAGAATGGGCTAATGAACCCTATATTCAACGGACGGATATTCCCCAAGGAGTTTGTGATTCAACCCTAACATGGCTGACAAATAATAATTTACAGGATAGCCATTATTGTAATCTATCGGGATTATTGGGTTCGGGATATCAAAACTTGGAGAAATGGTCACAGACCACATCTAAACCGGATAAATGTGGGGGTTTAGATTGTGAAATCTGTCTCAAGAATGTGTTCAAATCTTTTCAGTGGCAAAATTTGGGATATGGGATTCAAAAATGTGCAAATTCAAAAAATCACCCCAGTTTCAACTCCTTTATTTGTAGCCGTAATTCCTAATGGACGAGCCTGGATTGTTCCGAAACGGAATTATTGGATGGTTTGCAATGCGATCGCCATTATCACACCCGATCACCAAATGTTAGCAGATGTCTCCCGGGAATATCCCGCCCCCCTGCCCGGTTGTCCCAGTTATGACCCCCAAAAGCATCAAGTTTTTCAACGGTCACAATTGCCTCCCATCGAGATCATTGAAGGTTGGGTTGCGGTATTATCGGGGTTGTCGGGAAATGTCTATTTCCATTGGATGGTGGATGTTTTACCAAGACTGGAGCTATTGCGCCAAAGTGGGATCAATTTCGATCAAATTGATTGGTTTTTGGTGAATAGTTACCAAGCACCATTTCAACGGGAAACCTTAACACACTTAGGAATTCCAGAGTTTAAAATTTTAGAAAGTGATCAATTTCCCCATATCCAGGCACAACAGCTAATTGTTCCCTCCTTTGCCGGATATACGGGATGGTTGCAACCCTGGGCAATTGATACTTTGCGCCGTTGGTTTCTTCCTGGGGGTCAAACTCCGGGGAGGAATTATCCCGAACGGATTTATATTAGTCGGGGAGATGCCAGCTATCGTCGGGTTTTAAATGAAGACGAGGTGATGGAAACCCTACGTCCCTGGGGGTTTGTTCCGGTAAAACTTGAAACCCTATCCTTTGCCGAACAGGTGGCTCTGTTTGCTCAGGCTAAGGTAATTATGGGTGCCCATGGAAGTGGTTTAACTAATATTCTGTTTTGTCAACCCGGAACCCAAGTAATTGAGTTCATGTCTGCTCACTATAATCGTCATTATTATTGGGTGATTAGTCAATATCTGGGATTAGAACATTATTGCTTGACGGGGGAGGGATTTTCCTGCTATTCCCTGCGGGCGTTAATGTATCAAAATTCCTTGACGGAAGATATTTGGGTGAATCTTGTTTCCTTGAAACGGTTATTAAAAATGTTGAAATAACTATTAATATTAAGTTGGATGGAAGATTTTGAAACACAAAGACACAGAGACACTGAGAAGTGAGGATGGGAACAGACCGGATGTAAATCTTCGTGCCTTTGTGCCTTCGTGGTTCACTTGGTGATAAAATATCAATTGTCTGAACTGAAACTAACTATGTTACCTAACGAAATTCGCGCCCGCAGTGTACAGTTTCTCCATCAACAAACAGAAATCTATATTAATCAAGGGCAGTTTGAGGATGGGATCAAGGCTTGCAACCAGTTATTGCAAATTCAGTCTGATTATGCCCCCGGTTATAAACTGATGGCGGATATATTCCAAAGACAGGGGAAATTGCAGGACGCGCAAGACTGGTATCACCGCACATTGCAACTTCAACCTAATTTGCCAGAAGTTCATGCTAACTTGGGAAGTCTGTATGCTAAATCACAACAATGGCAACAGGCGATCGCTTGTTATCAAAAAGCTGTCGCCCTGAAACCGGATTTCGCCGGGGCTTATCGGAATTTAGCGAAAGTTTGGACACAACTGGGCGACCCCCAAAAATCGGCACAGGCCCTCTATCAAGCCTTGAGATTAGAAACCGAATCAAGCCACCGCAGAAGAGCATTTTAACCTTGGTGATCAGTTAGCACAACAGGGACAAGTCAAGGAAGCCCAGATCTGCTATCGGAATGCAATTCAACTTGATCCCAATTTAACAACGGCCCATCAAGCTTTAGCCATGCTGCTCAAAGACCAAGGAAAAGCCCAGGAAGCAACCCAGGTCTACCGTCAAGCGATCGCATTGAATACCCCCCCGACCATTGGGTCAGCCACCTCGGATACCTTGGCCGCCGCTACAGCCAGAGGTGGGACTGTAACCGCCGAATTATCACCCCAAGAAACTTTAGCGGGGGCAACTCGTCAGCCAACGGTGAGTTATAATACGAAACCTCCAATGAATCATCCCGCTAACCCCCAAACCTATTTAAAACAGGCCCAAGCCTATTGTGCCTTGAAAGAATGGGATCAAGCGATCGCCACCTGTCAAAAAGCCTTAAAATTGCAACCAGATTTAGCAGAAGCCTATAAAATTCAAGGGAATGCTTTACAAATTTTAGGGGAAATGTCGGCGGCGATTCGTTGTTATTCAAAAGCCTTAGAAATTCAACCCCAATATCCAGAAGTTTATGCGAATTTGGGCAGTTTATATGCTCAGGAAGAACGCTTAGAAAAAGCTGCCTCCTATTATCAACAAGCGGTTAGTTTAAAACCGGATTTTGCCGGATTTTACCGCAATTATGCTAAGGTTTTAACCAAAATGGGGCAGTTAGAACCAGCTTCCCAATGTTTGGAAAAAGCCTATAGTTTGGAACCAGAAAAAGCCACAGCAGAGGAACATTTTAATTTAGGAAATACTCGCTTTAAACAGGGTCGATTTGATGAGGCTCTAGCTGCTTATCAAAAAGCTTTACAACTCAATCCTCAGTGGGCAGTAATCTATTATCAATTAGGGCAATTACATCAAGCGAAAGGGGAAATCGAGGCTGCAATTTCTTCCTATCAAAAAGCCCTGGAATTAGAACCCTCTCAGTTAGAATTTTATTATGGCTTTGCCGATTTATTCAGTGGTCAAGAACGGTGGGATGATACCATCCGAGTTTATCACAAAATTTTGGCATTAGACCCAAATCAAGCCGTTGCTTATTATAAAATCGGAGAAATTTTCAACCGTCAGTGGCGCTTAGAAGAAGCGGTTAACGTTTACAAAAAATCTATTTCCTTGAATCCTAAATTGGTGTCTTCCTATTATGGGTTAGGGAAAGTTTTAGTTAAACAGGAAAATTGGCCAGAAGCGTTACAGGTCTTCCGTCAAGCGGTACAAATGAACCCCGGTGGAGATGCAGAATCTTATAAAGGTTTTGGGGATGCACTGGCGAAAGTTGGGGAAACGGAATCGGCAATTAAAGCCTATCAAAAATCAACCGAACTTGATAATAGTCAAGCCGAAGTCTATCAAAAATTAGGGGATTTACTCCGAGATCAAGAACAGTTTGAAGCAGCAATTTCTGCTTATCAACGTTCAATTGAACTGAATCCGAGTGTGTTCTGGACACAGAATAATTTGGCGGATATTTTCTTTAAACAAGAACGTTGGGAAGCGGCAATTTCTGCCTATCAAAATGCGATCAAATTAGATTCTAGCTACTCTTGGTCGTATAATAGTTTAGCCGATGCCTTAGTTAATTTAGAACGGTTAGAAGAAGCAATTCCTGCTTATCAAAATGCCATTAAACTTAATCCTGAATTCCCTTGGTCTTACTATAATTTAGGGAAAGTTTTAACGGAATTAGAGAATTGGGAAGAAGCGGTGGTTGCCTATCGCAGTGCAATTAAAGTTCAATCTGATTTACCCAATATTCAAGAAAAACTCGCCGATGCCTTGAGAAATCGAGCTAAATTAGATTTACAGGAATGCTTGAATTATTATTATCAAGTAATTCAGGAAAACCCCGATCATGTGGCGGCTTATCATAAAGCTATTGAGATTAAACCCGATGATCCCCAATTGTATATTCAGTTAGCGAATACATTGGTCAATCATAATCATTTGGATGGGGCGATCGTATTCTATCAAATGGCATTGCAGTTAGAACCGGAGAATTTAGAAGCGAGTGGCAAGTTACAACAAATTATAGAAAAAAAAAATCCTCTAAGCCAACCTGAAACCAACTCCATCAGTAATTGCTGCCACAAAAAAGCAGTATCGTGAGGTTGAAGGATATGAAGAATGGTTAAGCAAAAATACCCTTCAACCCCATGATTTAAACGGAAGGATTACCCATTTAAAAACGCTGCGCTATCAGCCCAAAATTAGCGTCCTTTTTTCTTTAAAAGGTACACCCGAATTGTTTGTTCGTGAAGCCATCAAATCTGTTATTGATCAAATTTATCCCCATTGGGAATTGTGTATTATAGGTGAGGTTGGGGATGAACGTAATGTCAACTCATTGCTTGAGGAATATAACATCCCAGAACACAAAATCAAAAAAGATTATCGTCCAGAAAATCAATCAATTTGTACGAATTTAAACTCTGGTCTGGAACTGGCAACGGGAGACTTTATCGCTTTATTGAAAGCAGAAGATGTATTAACAGTAGAAGCGTTCTATGAAGTTATCGTGCTCTTAAATCAATATCCAGAAGCGGATATGATTTATTCCGATGAAGATCGATTAAATGCCGTCGGAAAACGCACTCAACCTTTCTTTAAACCCGATTGGTGTCCAGATACATTCCTATCTCGAATGTATACAGGTCATTTGGGAGTGTATCGACGTCAGTTAGTCAATAAAATCGGAGGATTTCGAGATGGGTATGAAGGAAGCTACGACTATGATTTAGTCTTGAGATTGACGGAAAAAACCAAGGCAATTTTTCATATTTCCAAAGTTATCTATAGTAGCCGAACGGCCTTACCCTTCGCTCATGATGGCGTTGGCAAAAGGCAAGCAGAATTAGAGAAAGCGAATACAAAAGCCTTAGAAGATGCTTTAAAACGTCGTGGAGAGCAGGGAAAAGTTGAATGTGCTGAACATCCTGGAATCTATCGAATTCGCTATCAAATTCAAGAGTACAAGCCCGTCAGTATTATTATTCCTACTCGAAATTTAGGAACAATTCTCAATCGCTGTCTTGAGTCTATTTTTCAGAAAAGTACCTATCCTAACTATGAAGTGATTGTCATTGATAATGGTAGCAATGAGTTAGAAACCCTATCTTTACTGAAATCTTGGCAACAAAAAGAACCGGAGCGGTTTAAGTGTTATCCCTTAGATATTCCCTTTAATTTTTCTAAACTGAATAATCATGCCGTAGCCCAAGCCAAAGGAGATTATTTACTCTTTTTAAATAACGATACGGAGGTGATCAATTCCGACTGGATGGAGGCTATGGTAGAGCAAGCACAACGTCCGAGTATTGGGGGAGTAGGAGCTTTACTGCTTTATCCAGATCAAACCATTCAACATTCGGGGGTGATTATGGGACTGCGGAGTGTGGCAGATCACGCTCATCGCCATTTTGCACCGAATGATCCGGGCTATTATGGTCAAATTCAGTCTATTAATAATTATTCATCGGTGACGGCGGCTTGTTTGATGTGTCGGCGAGAGGTTTTTGAAAAAATTGGGGGCTTTGATGAACAATTAGCCGTTGCATTTAATGACGTGGATTTGTGTCTGGAAATGCAACGACGAGGCTATCACAATATTTATCTTCCCCATGTCATGTTATATCACCATGAATCAAAAAGTCGGGGGGTAGAAGATACAGCCGAAAAACAAGGTCGTTTCATGCAGGAATTAACAACCATGCGACAACGATGGATTAAAGTTATTGAGCACGATCCTTGTTATAATCCCAACTTAAATCGAGAACTAGATGATTATAGTTTGCGGATATTGACTGATATAGAAATTATATCTGTTAACCGTATTCAGGAAGATGCTGAGGCATTTTGGGGTGTAGCTATTGATGCACCTGTACCTGGAATTCACAAAGGGATTAATACAGTTTCGGTTTGCAGGTTGGATCATTGGTCAGCCAATCCCGATGATGGGGGTACAAATTTTGGGGTATGAGGGACAGGTGATTGAAAATATTCCTGCCCGTTTACCTCGTCCTGATGTGGCTGAAATTTACCCTGATATTCCCAATGCGGATAGTAGTGGTTTTTGGGCGGAAATTGAAGTTACTCGCATCATCAATGAACCAGAATTGTTATTGAGAGGAGTTTTTGAGGATGGCAGTTATGCGGGAATTGCCAAGGTTCAACTTCGCCGTCCCTCCTAAACCATAAACCGTTAGTAGAGATGCTGTATGCAGCGTCTCTACATCGCTATACAAGATTGAATTGAAACCACTTTTCTGAAAGGAAATTGATCATAAGGCACATTGCCACGCCACAAGTAATGACCTGTTGGGGATAGATAATAGGTTTCTACATCTTCTTTCAATTGATTGCTCAAAACCGCATAATCGCTATCAATTTTTTCCAGAGGATAGTCAGGATTTTGTAGTTTTAATTGACACAAAAGAATTCTTTTTAAATTTTCTTCATGAGCTTCAGTCCCCCAACCTTGAGCAACATGATCAATACAATGAATTGACTTACCTCCTTGACGGAGAAACTTACTAATTCCCTCATAAATAAAGCGATGGGCATCTCCATGAATATGTTCTAAAACGGAAATGGAGAAAATACAATCAACAGAAGCCGGGCTAATTTGTGATAAATTGGGGCTGAATAAATCTTTAATAATTTTGACGTGGGGATATTGTTGGGAATATTGGGCGTATTCTGTTGGGCCGTTTCCCGCCCCTTCATAGGGATCAACGAGGGTAACTTGATAACCTAATTCTGCTAAAATTCCACAGACAATCGGTTTCTCCGCCACCAATTTCTAGTAATTTTCCTCCTAAGGGAACTTGACTAAGAATGGTTTTAATTAACCAGGGTCTTTGCACATTTTTAATATCATCATGGAGTTTACAAACTTGAGGAAGATAATCCGCACTATCACAAAAATCTCTAACCGTTGCATAACTCAAGGTTTCTAATTGTTTCGGTTGAGCATAACGGGCAATTAACGATTGTTTAGAGGCTTCATCAAGATGATAGATAGGTTGTAACGATGATTGATTCATGGGTGATTTTTTCAATATTCCTAAAATTTAGAATAACCTGGAAGTTGGTCTAATAACCAGAAAATTTTAATTCTTGGTTACTAGGGTTTGTAAAATGTTTGCTTCACCTTCAGTAATCTCTTGATAAAATGATTTTAAAAGTTCACTATTTTTTCTCCAGTTGAGTCGAGTTTTAGCAAAGTGAACAGCACCTTGACTTAATTGATGATCAAGTTCTGGGTCTTGAGTAATTAATTTTACAGCCTGAATGATATTCAAAGCATTGACAAGAGGTAAAATCCAGGCGTGTTTTTGATGTTCCATTTCTAGGGCAATATTGGTATTTGGTAAAATCACAGGTTTCCCCATAGCCAAGAATTCAGGTAATTTTGAAGGAAAGCGATAGTTATTAAATTTGTCCACTCTTCCCGGTTGAATTAACGCATCCGCCAGGGCTAAGATATCGGGTAATAAACTACGATCTACATATCCTAATTCTCGACAATATTGTCTTGCCCAATGATCATCTTCTCCTAAAAATTGACAAAAATCTCGACCTGTTCTAATTAAAATTGCTGGTTTTCCTTCTCGATTTAATAATGCGATCGCCAGATATAAACTCCGCACTTCAGCAATATTAACAGCATGAACATTTCCGGTGTAACAAAACACTAAACTGTCAGGTGGAATATCAAACTTTTGGAATAATTCTGGATTCTTTTCTCGGGGATAAAATTCTTCAGAATTTACTCCTGGCCATAGAGTTAAACTGGGTGTATTGGTAGGAACAAATTGCTTTAAAGGTTCCATAATTACCGTTACCCCATCAGCAGTCCCCATAAATTGTCGATATTTTAAGGGATGGGATAAATTGTTAGGCAATTCAAGAGTATGAGCTAAGGCTAATAATTCTTGAAAGGACTTATTTAAAGAACGTTCTAAAATATATTCTTCATTATCTTCTAGGTGAATAACTAATTTAAAATCGTAATTTTGACGCAGTTCTTCACAATATTGTCGAATCACTTCCCGGGGAGTCCAGACGTGAACAATATCCGGTGGTTTTCGATTATCAAAAAAGTAGTTTAATCGGCTAATTTCACTATATTCAGTGACTTTATACAAGGGTTCAAAGTTTTTTCCAACCGCCGATACTGTTTGCTTGTTATAGGGAACAGAAACAACACAATCTAATCCCAGTTCAATTAAATTATTGGCAAAATGATGAACGTGAACAGCACTATTAGAGTGAAAGTCCTCATAGAGAACAAATAACACATTTTTCATAATTTATCCTAAGATAGTGTAATCAAAGTTGTCAGGATTAAAATTACAATTGTAATAAGGATCTCCCGATTCTAAATCAATATGCCATTGATCCAGAAATAGCATTTTATCCGTCGGATCATTTCCTGTCATCGGTTGATGATTAATTAAAACAGCACGGGGGGTAAAAATAATTCTTTGGTGATTTTGTCTGATTTTAAGGCAAAAATCACTATCATAGTTTTGATGAAAAAAGTATTCGTTAAACCCTCCTATTTTGTCAAAGGTACTGGCTTTTACCATCATACAATCACAACTGACTGCTGCTACTTCTCTAGCACAAATTAGAGAAACCCGCATATCCATCAGCATTAGGTTGAAAATCAGGCATAAATGTATGAATTTCTCCTGCTTTGCCTAAGATCAAACCCGCTTGTTCTACAGTACGTTCTGGAGACAAAAGTAAACCCCCCACTGCACCCACATCAGATTGTTCCGCATAATAAAGTAAATGCCGTAACCAATCTTCTGTAATCGCTTCTGTATTAGGATTGAGAAAAACTAAATATTCTCCTTTAGCCTGTTTTGCTCCTAAATTATATGCCTTAGACCGTTTAAAGGGAGCGGAAACCGCTATTTTTTTAACTGGAAATTCTTGCAAATTTTGGTAAACTTGAGGATAGGAGTTTTTAGGTTCAACCCAGATCATTTCCCAATTAGGATAGCTGGAATGAGCCACAAAATTATGCAAACTTTTTTCCAGTGAATCCTGAGAATTTGCAACAATCAGACTAATTAAAGGATAGTCCGTTTTCGGATGGGGATTAATATTAACTCGATGGCGTCCTAAACCCGCTTCTGCTTGAGCAAGTAGCCCTAGCCGTTGTAGATGGGAATTAACCGCCGCCTGTTGCAGAGTATCAATTCCGGCTTTGGCATCCACATCTCCAGAAATACTGCCTCTAACCTTTCGCCAGTGATATAAAATTTTAGGGAGATGACCAATATTTTGAGTCACTTCCGATAACCTGAGTAGGAATTCATAATCTTGAACCCCATCAAATTCGCTCTTGAATCCTCCAACCTCTAATGCTAATTCTCGACGCACCGATAATAAATGTCCTGCATACATAACCCCTCGAAAATATTCAGGTGACCAGTCGGGTTTATGGAAGGGTTCTAAATAGTTTAATCCCGAAAAATCAATTTTATCTTCATCAGAATAAACAACATCAAAACCTTTTGCCAGTTGATTCAAACTATCTTGTAACGCTGTCGGAATTAAAGTGTCATCATGATCGAGAAAACAGACATAATCTCCGGTTGCCATTTTCAAAGCTCGATTGGTTGCAGAACTAATCCCACCAGACTCTTGAAAAGCAACTTTAATATGGGGATGTTTCTCTGCTAGTGCTTGTAAAACTGCCTTAATTTCCGGCTGTTGAGAACCGTCATCCACCAGACACCATTCCCAATCAAATCGAGATTGCATCAGTACACTTAAAACCGTTTCTAAGAACCAATCTAACGAAGAATTCCAAGTAGGAGTTAAGATACTAATTGTTGGGGAGGTATGGGATAAATAAGGTCGTTGAGTCTCGATAATCGGGTCAATAATTTTCCAGAATTGTTCACAGGTGACTCCAGATAAACCCAATAAATATTCATCTCTAACTGGGTTCAAATGATGAGGAAATTGTTTTTTTAGAGTTTTGAATATTGTCTTGAGATTCCGTTGATATTGGCGTTGCTGAAGTTCCAGTTGCGATCGCTCTAAATCCTGTTGCACTTGTTGATTTTGGAGTAGCGATCGCTCTAAATTTGCTTTAATTGTTTTTAATAAAGATTGAGAATGACTAATTTCTGATGGCATGGTTTCAATTGCCAACAATGAGGAGACTGGTTGCTGAGGAACAGATATAATATTAGTCTCTTGATCCTCTAACTCTTCATTTTGCAAAACCTGGATATTTTCCGAAACAGGGTTATCTAAATTTGGGCTATTTCCCTTTTGCAGAATCAAAAAATCCTGACTACTAATAAATTCCGTGCGGCCACACCAAGAAACCATAGGAGATATCAACAATACTAAATTCATAATTTGTAATCCACTCTAACAAGAGAGATTCTCGATATCCAATAGCCTCTTCGGGAACGTTTAAGTCTTTAGTAAAATATTCTTCTAACTCATAAATAAGAGCTTGGGAACTTTTTCCTTCAGAGATTAATTTTTCTGACTCCTTATTAATCAGAAAAAAAGTACATAAACAACGTCCTCCTGGCTTCAATACTCGATAAATTTCTGACAGGTAATTACGGACTTCTGGAGGTTGAAGATGGGTAAAAACTGAAGTCAGGAAAACAAAATCAAAACTTTCATCCGCATAGGGAAAAACCAAATTAATTGGCTTTATAATTCCCGACGGATTATACATGAGGTTATGAAGATCCACCCTGTAAAAGTTAAAATAGGGGAAGCGGGAAGTAATTTCTTGTTTCGGCCATTCGATCAGAAATTGTACCGCATCAAAACCTTCATAGCGTCCCGGAGGTTTGAGATAAGAAGTTAATCCATACGCCATCCGACCCACACCACAGCCGACATCAAGAACTGAGTCCGTTGGTTTTAAACCCACTCTTTGAATAAAATAGCCCAGAAATTCAAAAGCAAAGTGTTTAAAAAACCACTCTCCACCTCCACCAACATAATTGATATATTCTTCACTTGGAATCGGTAAACTAGGATTTAATATTGTTACTAAAACCTGACCTTCTTTCCCCTGAAATAACGGGGTTAAGATAATTAAGCAATTGTGTAGTTGTTCTGGATCTTCCTGTAAGGAAACTTGTATCCTGAAACGGGCAGTTGCTGCGTGATCAAGATAGGGATAAATTTCCTTTACATCAGGACTCGGTAGACCTAGAGTTAAGTCAAAATCCGTTATTTCTTGACCGCCAATCAACAATTTAAACTGCTCAACTTGACCCTGGTTAAAGGAAGCTAACCAGCCTTCTATTGTGATCAACTTATCTTGAACATAAATAAAGTAAATTGCACCTAAATTTGCTATAGGTTCATTTATAGGGAAAATCTTTGACGGAATGGTTTCAATATTGGCAACAGGTAACAGGGATAATGCTTTTGGTCGTTTCATATAGGTTTTATGTGAAAAAAAGTTGTTTTTGAAGGAGAAAGAAATCATTAACATCGAGACAGATACAAAGTTGGATGAATGATGGATAACATCGAAGTATTAGTTTTCTGCTGTTCATACTTCAAAAATTGAGACTGATTCACAGCTTCTGAACTAGCAAACAGCAGGATATTTTGAGCGTACCACCAAGCTACTTTAGGGTTATTCCAAATTTTATGCCGGATACAATCAATCACTTGATATCCCCTTTCTTGAAAACGCTGTACCCAATATTGGGGCCATTGCTCATTAATATGATTGATTCCTAACTGGCAGGGAATTGCAGCCGAGAACAGACAAACTGAACTCAGTTGAGTCAAAGCATCAATATAATTTTCTACACAATCATGGGGTATTCGCTCTGCCAAAGTCAAAGAAATAACTAAATCAAATCTTCGATCAAGAGGTGCTATTTTTTCCAGATCTACAGGCTGGAAGTGAGAGGTTGGAATTTCTAGTAAATCACCTGTGATCCAAGTTCCATCCATTCCTAAAAAATCGGTGATTCCCCTCTCTTGAAAGACAGATAGCCAAGTTCCCGTTCCACATCCAACATCAACGATACTTTTAGGGTGATTTAACCATTTATCAATGAACGGAATAATTTCTTTAGCTGCATCTCGACTAACAGGCTTTATACTCCGATAAAAACTATCTGAATAAAGTTGAATTGTTGTTTTATTTCTCACCGACTCATCCATAGGTTGAATTCCTTTTTCTGAACATTTATGGAGATATAAAGTGGGATGAATAATTGAAAATTGTAGACTATTCTTTTGAAACTCATTTTGCAGTGATGGGTATTGGCTTAAATAAGCCTGTTGAACAAATAACAGGATGTTTTGGTTGTACCACCAAGCAACATTAGGGTTATCCCAAACCTTTTTCTTGACACAATCAATAACAACATATCCTCGATCCTGAAACTTTCTAATCCAGTATTCTGGCCATTGTTCATTGAAGTGATCTACACCTCCTTGCATGGGGATAGCAGCAGAAAACAAACAAACTCGGCTCAGTTTGACCATAGAATCCACAAAATGATCGGCATATTCAGGGGTCAGACATTCAGCGACCTCTACTGAAATAGCCAAATCAAATTCTCGCTCTACTGGCCAAGGTTGACTTAAGTTAGTAGCCGTAAATTTATCTTCTGGGATTTTCAGCAGTTGTCGTTCTACCCAATCTCCATCTAAACCAAAGATATCTTCAACTCCATGTTGTTGAAAAACCGAAAGGAAACTTCCCGTTTCCACAGCCGATATCGATCACACTTTTAGGTTGTAATAACCCCATGACTAGAGGAACAATTTCCTGGGCTGATTTCCAGGAATAATCTTGAATAGCCTGGTAAAAACTTTCTGTATAAGAATACATAGGTTATTGCAATTTAATGAGTTTGTTGAGTTTTAGACTTGGATCGAAAAAACATGAAAACAATCACTAGGAATTTGACTTAAATAATTAAGGGATCATAAATTTCCTCAGCCGGACTATTGCAGAGGAATTGGTATGATTGTTCAATATACTCTTCTCCTCCGCGCTGGTAATCATTATTCCATGATTTCCAAAATCCTCCCATTTCTGCTGGAAGACCGCTCGCCGATTTGTAAGCGTTGGCTCCATTAATGATTTTACGGCGAAAATGTTCTTTTGAGCGAAAAGGGTAGTGCTTTAAGACAAGACCGATATCTTCACCATTTATACTCGCAGGAATAGTTTGATCGTTAAAATAAAGCTCATGGTTGCCTTGTGCAATAGTCATTCCTGCTTGCCAACGCACCATAACTTTTGTACCTTGATAGTAGTTACCTTTTATCCGATGGGTCATTCGCTTGATAGGATTAGGTTCTAAGTTTTCATAAAAACTTCGTAGAATATATTGTTGGTAAGGGAAACGGATACAAATATGTTCTTTTCCCAGGGTTTGCAAAATGATATCTAGGGGTGCACGATAAGAACACAAAAATTCATCCGCATCAAACGGAAAAATCCATTCTGTTCCCCACATTCTATGAGCAAACTCTGCCGCCGCAGTCATTTTTCGACTCTGGTAATAAGCGACCTCTCGATCTTCAACAAGATAAACTTGAGCATCTGAATAGTCATTAGCAAAGCGTCTAATTTCTCCGGCTGTGTTGTCTGAGGATAGATTATCAAGAACAACAAATCGCTTAATTCCTAATTGATAGTGCCATGTCAAATTAGCATAAGCAATGTCTCCCTCATCCTTAAACATTGATACACCAGCAATGATGGTTGTTTCGGGTAGCGGGGCTGCTGGTTGATACACATCCTGTGCTGATAACTGTGATAAGTCAGACCCTTGGGAATCGTTTTGAGTTAAATTAGATGAGTTTATGAGATCAGAGGTACTTTGCTGATTTTCGGAAGGTAAATTGAGTTGAGATTGAATTTCTTCCGATGGCTCTTGAAAACGGTGCAGTTGCATCTGTATTTTTTGTAATTCATCCTGAGTTTGATGCAACTGCAAATGACACTGTTCTAGTTCTGCTAAGACTTCATCAAATTGGGACTGATAACGTTCTATCTCCTGCTGCTGCTGGTGTACCTGTTGCTGAAGTTCTGCAATCTGGGTTTGATATTCTTCATGCTGGACTGATAACAAGTCAACTGGGTCAGAAGGCAAATTAGATGGGGATTGGGAGTATTTCATAAGTTCAGTCTTAGCAGTTATATTTTTGTCCGGGAATAGAGTTAACTGTTAACGTCCTCAATGGGTTGTACTACGAACAGCGGCAGTATTTTGATTGAGAAGATAATCAACACTGCTCAGTAATTCCTCTAGGTTAATAGTCTTACTGATGGAATAGCGACGGAAACGACGTACCAGTTGTTTCCATTCCGGTGAATTCGTTAAAGCATAGGTATCCAGTGATAACCCTTGATGATGAGCATTTTGCATAAATGTTTCTAACCAATTCGTCACGACTGCTGCTTTTGATAAGGCTGTATATTCTAGGGATTGCTTTAGCAGTTGTCTCATCTGTTGCAAGTCTCCATTCTGATAAGCACACCAGGCTTCCCAGATTTTAATTTTATATCGCATTTCATCGGTTTTTTCTATATCCGGTTGAGTTACCGATTCATATAATCGTAAACGCTCTATTTCTTGTAAAGCATGATGTAATTGAGTTTGTATTTGTTCTAGCTCCTGTTCTGTTTGATGGATTTGAGTGTGATCATTTTGTAGCAAAGCTTCTGTAACATGAAGTTGAGATTGAGATTTTTGCAACAATTCTTCTGTTCGATGGAGTTGGGTTTGGGACTGTTGCAACAATTCTTCTGTTTGATGGAGTTGAGTTTGGGACTGTTGCAACAATTCTTCTGTTTGATGGAGTTGGGTTTGGGACTGTTGCAACAATTCTTCTGTTTGATGCCGTTGAGTTTGGGACTGTTGCAACAATTCTTCTGTTTCATGGAGTTGGGTTTGGGACTGTTGCAACAATTCTTCTGTTTGATGCCGTTGAGTTTGGGACTGTTGTAACAATTCTTCTGTTTGATGGAGTTGGGTTTGGGACTTTTCTAGCTCACATTGAATCTGATTAAGTTGAGCCAGTGTACGTTCCCATTTTTTCTGAGTTTGATGCAGTTTTATCTGAGAATCTTGCAGTTGTTTTTCCGTTTGATGAAATTGACTAAGCTCGATTTTAGCCTGTTCTAACTGAGGTTGAACTTGTTGCAATTGCGCTAGGGTTCGTTCCCATTTTTTCTGAGTTTGAGCAAGTTCTTTTTGCCGTTTACTCAAATTGACTTCAGTTCGATAAAATTTATTTTCCCATTGTTTTGACTGACTTTCAACTTGTTGTAAGTTGTTGTAAAGTTGATGTCTTTCTAACTCTGATTGTTCTAATTGTTCTTGGGTTTGATGTAACTGAAATTGATATTTTTGGCTATCACACTGAGCTTGATTAAGCTGTTGCTGGGATAGAGTTAGATCGTTTTGGAGTTGATGAATTTGGTGTTGAGATTGATCTAATTTAGATTCTTTGACTTGGAGTTTTTTATTAAACTCGTTGCATTCTAATTCTTTGGCTTGGAGTTTGTTATTGAGTTCATTGCACTCCGATTTTTGTGCTTGGAGTTGATGATTGAGTTTCTTTACATTCTAACTCTTTGGCTTTTGCTTCTGTCTGAGAATATTCCAATTCTTCTTTGATTTGAGAATAATCTTGATCAAACTTATCTTTCAATAACTGATTTTCAATTTGCTGTTGACGAAAATTAACCCAATCTTGAAATACCAAATCTTGGCTAGGTTTTGTTTTTGTTAACTTTTGCCATGACCAGTCAGGATTATTACCAGGATGCCAAGAAATCCCTTCTAATTCTTGATAATTTTGGGTAACATCAGGACAATAATAATCTATTAAACCCAATCGATAACTATTTTTAGAAGTTTCTGTGTTTAGCAAGGAAGTGTCATAAACTTTGGGCGATGGAGAACTAAGTTTTAGCTCGAACTTATGATTGATTTCCTGAATATAAAGGCTTTGGTGATCAACAATTGTTTGAATATTGCTCAATAGGCATCTGTGTTGATATTTATTATAAAATTGAATTATTTTTTGACTATAATTAATCCAGGACTGAAACGCTAAACTGGGTGAGTTTTTAAAAGAAATTTCTCCCGAAGAACGATAAAGGGAATCTACGACTTCCCAAGGCGCACGGTATATTAATAAAAATTTAGCTTCGGGTAAAATTTTAGCCCAAAATTCCAATAATAATGCTGTGTTAGGATCGTTCCATGCCCAAATTTCAGCATCGGAATATTTCTGCGCTAATTCTTGGGCTTTTTGAACCCATATATCATTAATATCTGGCTCTTTTGTGGATGTCCATATTTGAGAATCAATCCCTTGGTTTTTCAAAATTTCTGCTTGCAGATTAGAAAAATCCAGTTTCTCAATCTCTTGATTCTGGGGAGAATCTGGTTCTTTAAACTGTTGAAAAGAAACTCCACAAGTTTTTAATATAGAGGCGGTTAAAGAAAGTCCAGAACGGTGCATTCCGGTGATAATCAAAGGGGTAGATGGAATCGCCATAAAATCCAATAATTAGGTAAATTAGTTGAAAACACAAATTGAGAACAATAATCAATAATAAGGACTAAGTTGGGAAAAGAGATGAACTTCCACTTTAAAACAAGCCTTTACTATGTATATCATGATTCAGTACCATCGGTGAATATCTAGTATTGACCTGTAAACTACATTAGTAGCCGGGAAGTTTGAGTTTTGTCCACATTATCCGATGTGGACAGAATGTGCAAAGGGGATCAATTCCTCTACAATCAGTGAAAGACATTGGAAAGGAAAACAACAAATCTTTCAATATGAGTAGTCCCTATTTTGAAATCACTGATCAATTGCTGCGGAATGGCAGCTTGGAAGAGGCAATCGCCAATTACCACAAAGCTATTGAGGATAATCCTAACTCGTCTTGGCTGTATCAGAATTTAGCCGAAGCTTTAACGGAAACAGGGAGATCGGTCGCAAGCTATTGTTGCTTATCAGAAGGCAATCGAACTGAATTCTACTTCTCCTTGGTGTTATGACGGTTTAGGCTGTGTTCTGCTGCAACAAGGACAGGCGGAAGATGCGATCGCATATTTGCGAAAAGCAGTAGAACTCTATCCAGGATTCTATGAATTTTATAATAATTTGGGATTAGCATTAACCCAACATGATCAGTTAGAAGAAGCGATCGCTGTTTTTCGTCAAGGACTTGAGCTAAAACCCCGTAATCCTGAACTCCACCAGAATTTAGGGCAAGCCTTGGCTCAACAACAGCAATGGCAAGAAGCTCTGAGGCATTATCATCAAGTTTTAGAACTCAACCCTTACCAAGTCGATACCTATTTGGGTTTGGCATCTGTCCAAGAGCAACTAGGCGAAACCGAAGAAGCCTTAGCCAATTATCGTCGAGCTTGTGAACTTGAGCCCAATTCTATTGCTTATGAACGCTTAACAGCAACGTTACGAAAATTACAGCGTTGGGATGAATTAGTGGGTCTGTATTATCATCTATGTCAGATGAATCCTAACTCTGCCGAACTTTATTATTCTTTAGGACAGGCATTAACAAAACAGCAGCATTGGCAGAAGGCTGTCACCGCTTTCCATCAAGCTGATGAACTCAATCCCAATTCGGCACCGATCCTTCATCATCTGGCTAATACCCTAGCTCAACTGCATCAATGGTCAGAAGCCGTTGAGATTTATCGAAAAACCGTTGAATTAGCTCCTGAGTCAGCCGAAGTTTACCATCAATTTGGCCATGCTTTAGCTCAAACTCAACAGTGGGAGGAAGCAATTGCTTCCTACAAAAGAGCTTGTGAGATTTATCCTTCTTCTGGGATTGTATATTTCCATTTAGGACAAGCACAGGCTTCTTTGTATTTGTGGGAGGATGCGATCGCATCTTATAAACAGGCATTGGAAACTATTACCAGAACAGTCTGTTGATATAGAACCACAATTAGAATCTGCATTGCAAAAACAGCGTCAGTTGCAGGATGCAATTTTTTCTTATAGTCTGAGTCATGACTTTAAAAGCGGTTCTTCTGAGGGTTATGAGGATTTAGGTCAAGCCTTAAGGCAGCAGGGAGAGACAGAAAAAGCGATTTCAGCCCTTCATAAAGCTTGTAAGTTGAATCCTAACTCGGCGGTAGCTTACCATCGCTTAGGTCATACCTGGTCTGCCATGGGACGTTGGGAACAAGCGATCGCTTGTTATCGTAGAGCTTGTGAAATTTATCCCAGTTCACCTATTATCTATTGTCATTGGGCTGAGGCCTTGGAAAATCAAGGGCTATTGCAGGAGGCCTTGACTTATTATCAAAAAGCAATTAGTTTGCAACCTGATTTTGATATGGCTTATGAGGGGATTAGCCATGTTGCTGCTAAGAAAAAAGCCCGTTAAGCTGTTAAGCATCTAAATAGGGTATGGGATCATCGGCAAACCCTTGTACTGCGTTGGCAAAGCCCCGCGTTAGCAGCGCTTCTTTGCTCACTAGAATCGGTGGTTTAAATGGGTAACAGCTTGGCTCTGAATATGAATCATTCGGTTAAGACTGGCTTCCCAGTTTTAGAGTAATCTAGTTTCTGGTCAAATATTGAATCCTTGACCAGAAACTAGCCCACTTTACCGGAGAATTTTTTGATCTGACGGGGTTGTTGCCCTGTCATGTCAGATCAAAAGCTTCTTTGTCCTTGACCATCGGAGGGAATATTATTTCCAGAAGCAGGAATTTGAGGAGCAAAGGGATTAGCATTATCCGCCTGGGGACTTGAAGGAGTTAATACCGGACTATCCTGAGCCGGAGAATTGTTGGGAAGGTTAGGTAAAGTCGGAGGTAAGGGAGAAATCGGAGGCAGCATATCCCCTGAATTGGGGGTTGTGGGGGCAAAAGGTGGGGTGAGATTAGCCGGATTTGGGGGTGTTACCGTAGGATTTAACGGATTTGCTGGGGGTTTGATTTCCTGGGAACTGGGTAATGTAGCCAGGGCGACCCGTTCTCCGCCAATTGCTCTCAAACGGTCTAAAACGCTGACAACATCATTATAACGGGCTTCTTTCGGGGCATAGAGTACAATTAATCCACTGGGATTCCAACGTCGAAATCGTAATAATGATCGGTCTAGTTGATCTTGATTAACGGGCTGTTGCTCAATATAGGTTCGTCCGGCGGTATCAATTCCCACAATTAACATTTTTTGCATTTGGGTTTCCCCGGTACTGGCTTTAGGCAAATCTACATTAATCGCCTGTTGACGAGTTAATTGTAGGGATGCCAAAATAAAGAAAGTGAGAATACAAAACACCACATCAATTAAGGGAATTAACTCTATTCTGGCTTCATCTGCGATCGAATCTGTTCTAATTTTCATAAAAATTTTGTGATTAATGTTTTAGATTTTTATCGGATAAAATAGTAATCCTATCCGTTGAAAACATTTATTGCTCCTCATCCAAAGACTCAGATTTTTTTACGGGTTTAGCTTTTTTTTCTGGTTCGGCAATAGAGTTATTATTGTCTTCATCTATTAGAGGAAATTTCAAAAGAGGTTCATTGATTTCTTCTGCTTCTTCTGCTTCTTCTTCCTCCTCGGCTTCAGGAATTTGTAACTGAGATTTTGCATAAGGCCAATTCTGACGATACATCAATTCCAATTCGTTTCCGGCTTTGCGAAATATTTTGGCTTGACCGAACATTAACCCCTGAAACAATCGATAAAATGCCAAACTAATAATCGCCACAATTAATCCGGTTGCGGTTGTAATTAAGGCTTCCGCAATCCCCAAGGTCACATCCGCAGAAGATGAAGTGCCAATATCACCCAAACGAATAGAACCCAGGGAGTTAATTAACCCTAACACAGTTCCCAAGAGTCCCAACAGAGGGGCCATGGCAATCACCGCCTCGAAAATTTTATCGCCCCGACGCATAAAGGCTAATTCTTCATCCGCCGACGCTTCTAGGGCCAAACGAAAAAGTTCCGGGTCGGGGGACTCCAACCGCAGGGGCGCATAGAGAAAACGTCCCATTGGTTGATTGCTAGATTGTTTCGCAATTTGATGGGCCTTTCCCCATTGTCCCCGTCGGGCTGAGTCAATGACTCGGTTCACAATTTGTTTTTCTTTGGTCAGGGTCGTACCCCAAAACCAAATCCGTTTCTATGACCACACTCATCGACAGAATGGACAAGATCAGCAACGGCCACATTGCTGGCCCACCCTTGGCAAAAATCTCTTGAATATTCATCGAACTCGCACAACCTCCTAAAAACTTCACCCCTACAACTGTATTAGATGTATAGGTCATTTGGCGAACAAAAAGCCAAACCCTTTCAATTTTGCCATTTTCACAGGGTGAATCGCTAGGGGTTGTGTCCTCAAGTTATCTATTACCGCGATTTAATTCCAGAGAATATAGGTTTTTAGAGTGAATATAATAGGCTCATAACAACGTTCAGATATTTTATTTATGGGGTTTTTATTCGTTTATTTAACTCTGGATTAAAGTTGCACCTCTATGATTTTGCTTGGCGATTTTTTATCAAATCACCCTTGAGAACGTTAGGGTGATTTGATTTTAATAACTAACAGCCTAACCCCATTATAAACTATTTTAGAAATTAATCCTCAAAAATATCTAACTGTTCTACAGAATCATCTTTTTTGTCCTGTTTCTTAATTCCTTTTCTCAATCCCATGGCAATTTTACTATGCTTTTCAATTTGACGCATAACTTGTTTAGCCCGTTGAATTACAACATCCGGTAAACCCGCTAACCGTCCGGCTTCAATTCCATAGGATTTATCGGCGCCTCCGGGCTGAACTTGATGCAAAAATATAATTTTATCGGGTAATTCTTTCACGGTAACTTGATAGTTAGCTACATTGGGAATAATTGAAGCGAGTTCATTTAATTCATGGTAATGGGTGGCAAAAATTGTCCGAGAACGAATTTCTGTGGCTAAATATTCCGCCACTGACCAAGCAATTGATAACCCATCAAAGGTAGCTGTCCCACGACCAATTTCATCTAGTAAAACTAAGGATTTAGGTGTCGCATGATTTAAAATATTAGCGGTTTCATTCATTTCTACCATAAACGTTGATTGACCTGTGGCTAAATCATCTACTGCTCCAACTCGGGTAAAAATGCGATCGCAAATTCCTAATTTAGCCGATTTAGCTGGAACAAAACTTCCCACTTGAGCTAATAATTGAATTAAGCCCACCTGTCGTAAATAACAACTTTTGCCACTGGCATTTGGCCCGGTTAAAATAATTAAATCGGGGTGAGCATAGGGTTTAATTCCTGGGGTTTCTGACCCTTCTTCCTGACTTCCCAACTGAGCCGTATTCGGAACAAAAAACCCCGGGGGTAAGGATTTTTCCACCACGGGATGGCGACCTTCAATAATTTTAACTTCTCGACTATCTACCATTTCGGGACGACAATAACCTTGATAAACTGCAATATCTGCTAACCCAGATAAAACATCAATTGCAGCTACCGCCCGCGATACATCTCTAATCAATTCTGAGTGTTCTCCCACTTCTAATCTTAACCGCAGAAAAATCTCATATTCTAATTGGTTTAAATCGTCTTTTGCGGTTAAAATTCTGGCTTCTCGTTCCTTTAATTCCGGGGTAATAAATCGTTCTTCATTGGTTAAGGTTTGTTTCCTAATATAATCATTGGGAGCTTGATCTAATTTAGATCGTGTTATACTAATATAATATCCGAAAGATTTATTAAAACCTACTTTTAAAGTAGAAATTCCGGTGCGTTCCCGTTCTTGTACTTCCAAATTTGCTAACCATTGTTGATCGGCTTCTGCTAATACCCGCAGCCCGTCTAATTGTTCATCCATTCCTGACCGAATAATTCCCCCTTCTTTCAAGTGTTGGGGCGGGGAGTCTACTAAATAGGATTGAATTTTATGGGCTAATTCTTCTAAGACGGGAGGGACGGTTTGTAGAGCTTTTAAGTAGGGAGAATTACCCCGACTGACTAAAACCGATAATTCCGGCAATTTGGCTAAGGAATCGGCTAAAGCCACTAAATCCCTGGCATTTGCCGTGCCATTTCCCGCCCGTCCCGTTAACCGTTCTAAATCGTAAATTTGCCGGAGTAATTGCTGTAACTGATATCTTAATTCGTGGTTTTCAACTAACTCTTGAATTGTATCGTGACGCGCTCGAATTCCGCGCAGATCTAATAGGGGTTGTAATAGCCAACGACGCAACGCCCGACCCCCCATGGCGGTGCTAGTTTTATCTAAAGCCCATAATAAAGACCCGTGTAACGTCCCATCCCGAACGGTTTGGGTAATTTCTAAATTGCGGCGACTTTGATAATCTAAGATTAAATAATCGGTAATAGTATAGGTACGCAGTCGTTGTAGGGGAACTTGATTTTGCCGTTGAGTATCTTCTAAATAATCTAATAATCCTCCGGCGGCTCGCACTCCTAGGGGTAAATGATCACAGCCTAAACCTTCTAAAGAACGCAGTTGAAATTGTTCTAAAATTTGGTTTCTGGCTTCGGCTAAACTAAAGGGAAATTGCGATCGCAGGGAATAACAAAAACAATTGGGTAAACAATCGGGTAACTGATTGGATTTTTCCCCAGGACGTAACATTTTTCCTAAATCTGGGGCATTAATTGGAAACAACACTTCCGACGGTTGCAAACGCATTAACTCCTGGGTTAGTTGTTCCAAATTTTGGGATTGGGTGGTTAAAAATTCCCCCGTAGAAATATCAGAATAAGCCAACCCCCAATGATCTCCAGCAATCACAACTGCTGCCAAATAATTATTTTTACGACCCTTGAGCATTCCGTCATCCGTCAAAGTTCCAGGGGTTAAAATCCGGGTAATTTCTCGACGCACTTGGCGTTTTTCCCTAGCCGCAATTTCCGCATCTTCGACTTGATCACAAATCGCCACCGCATAGCCCTTTTCTAATAGCATGGTAGCATAGCGTTCTACTGCATGATGGGGAACACCCGTCATCGGAACTCGTCCGATTTCTTTGCCCGCGTGTTTTGCCGTTTGCACTAATTCCAATTCTTGCGCTATTGTGATAGCATCCTGAAAAAAACACTCAAAGAAATCTCCCACCCGAAATAATAGTAAGGCATGGGGATATTGTTCTTTGACTTCGATATAGCGGTGCATCATTTCTGATAACTTTTCCCGGTCAAGCTGGCGATAGTCTGCATTGGGCGGAAGCGAATTTTCGGGAAACTGAAGGTGTAGAGGACGCACTGGGAGGAACGCTCATAGTTTTTTGAAGATGCAAGCCAGGACTAACTTTTAAGACTTTAGCGCGTTTAGTACCTTTCTGCCAACAGGTAGCACTTTGGCATAAACTTTGACTTATGAAAATCTTCGCCTATCCCAGTCGTCAGACTGTGTTTTTCAAGTGAGAATTGATCGTATTTTATCTAAAAACCTAGCTTTTCAAGTCGCTGGTATTTACGCCTTTCTCGGTAGTATTTGGATTTTTTCATCCGATCAACTACTGCAATTTGTTGCATCTAATACCCAATCTTTGATTCTTATTTATAATATTAAAGGAGGATTTTTTATTGTCATTACGACTACTATCCTCTACTTTTTTGTGCGGTTAGGAACTCATCGTTTGGAGAATTCAGAACAGCGATATCGAAGTTTATTTTCTGCCCATCCCCAACCGATGTGGGTTTATGATCTCAAAACCCTTAACTTTCTAGCGGTTAATGAAGCCGCCATTCAACATTATGGCTATTCAGAGGCCGAATTTCTTTCGATGAAAATTACAGAAATCCGACCTCCTGAAGAAATTCCACAACTCTTAGAAAGTCTATCTAAAATTCAGATGGGATTGAATCGAGTGGGACTTTGGCGACATCACAAAAAAGATGGTACATTAATCAGTGTAGAAGTAACGGGTCATACTTTAGAATGGAAAGGGCGATTTGCTGAAGTCATTCTCGCAGAAGATATTACGGAACAGCTACAAACTAAAACCCAATTAGAACACTATGCTTTTAGTGATTTACTCACCGGATTAGCCAATCGTAGTTTATTATTAGAAAACCTACAATTTGCGATTAATTACCCCTTCAAAAAATCTAATAATTTTGCAGTTTTATCCTTAGATATTGATCGATTTAAGCCCCTAAAATATGCCTTTGGTCATGCCTTGGCAGAACAACTATTAATTGCCGTTGCCGAGCGTCTTAAAACCTTTGTTAGTCCCCGAGATATCGTTGCCCGAGTCGGAACCGATGAATTTGCAATTTTATTTACTGATATTGACGATTATGATATTTTAACCGAAAAAATTGAACGAATTCATGCTGCTTTAGATTTTCCCTTTCGGTTAGATATGGTGACGATTTCATCGGCGACCAGTATTGGTGTGGTTTTAGATGATTTCCAGAGTCAACGTCCAGAAGATTATCTACAAGCCGCCGATACTGCTATGTATTATGCCAAACAAAAAGGACGAGGAACAACGGTATTTTATGAACCTACCATGGCAAAAGTTGTGGCGGAACATCTGCAATTAGAAGCGGATTTACAACGGGCAATTGAGCGTCAACAACTGAGTTTAAATTATCAACCGATTGTTTCCTTAGTAACTCAAAAAGTGGTGGGTTTTGAAGCCTTAGTGCGTTGGCATCATCCCCAACGGGGGTTTGTCTCTCCAGTCCAATTAATTAGTTTAGCTGAAAAAGCGGGGTTAATTGTCTCCATGGGACAATGGGTTTTATCCCAAGCTTGTCAACATTTATTAGAATGGCAAACCCAGTTTCCTGATTTATATGTGAGTGTTAATCTTTCGGAAATTCAGTTAAGACATCCGAGTTTAATTCAGGAAGTTAAACGGGTTTTAGATTCTTTAGAACTTCCTCCTTTTAGTCTAAAATTAGAAATTACAGAGAGTAGTTTAATGGAGAATATCAATCATGCAACCGGATTATTAGAACAGTTAAAAGCTCTCAAAATTCGATTGTTAATTGATGATTTTGGCACGGGATATTCTTCCTTGAGTTATTTACAAAAGTTGCCCGTAGATACCTTAAAAATAGATCGCTCCTTTGTCCAAAATATCGAAATTGAAAATAAGGATTTTGAGATTGCTAAAACTATTGTTAATTTAGCTCATAGTTTGGGCTTAAAAGTTGTAGCAGAGGGACTTGAAACCTCACAACAAGTTAAAATTTTTCAGCAACTTGGCTGTGACTTTGGACAGGGATATTTATTCTCTCCTCCCCTAAACCCAACGGAGGTGATAAATTTTATTAACCAAAATCATTGAAATAACCGCCCTAAATGTTCCGAACAAAACCGTTAAGATAAAAGAGGAAGTGGAGTAATCATTAAACATCCCATGGCAAGAGGCGACCAAATCTATATTTTTCGGGAATTTTGGAACCTGGAGGGTTTATATGAACATCATGGCATTGATTGTGGCGATGGTACTGTGATTCATTATCGCAAACCCAGCGAAATTATTGAACGGACTTCCATGGAAACTTTTTCCAGGGGTCAAAAGACTTATGTTCGACAGTATCCCATTCGTTATATTGCGGATACTGTGATTAACCGCGCCCAAAGTCGTTTAGGAGAAAAAAAATATAATCTCTTGTTTAATAATTGCGAACATTTTGCGACTTGGTGCATTACTGGGGAGAGTAAAAGTCAACAGGTTGAGCATTTTATTCCCCTGCTTCGTGATATTAATATTGATACCTTATCTGAGCCTTTGAAACAAGCTTTTATGGGTAGTCAACCTCAAGATGCTAACCGACTTTTAAATCAAGCACTAGGGGAAATTCGCGTGGCTTGGGATGACGTTTCATCCTCAGTATAAACAAGCCCTGGATGAAATGAATTCTTGGAATCGAGTGGCGATGGAAGCCTTAAAACGAAATCGAGAAGATTTAGCAAAAGAAGCCATTAAGCGAAAACTTAATGCTAAAAAACGAGCCACGGAATTAGAGAAAAGTTTGGAAAAGTTAGCCACGATGACTCAAAATCTATTGCAAAATCAAGTGGATAATAGGGAATAGGGATCGCGGATTTAGGAGGATTTCGCGGATTTCACGGATTTGAATCTGTGTTAATTTGCGTAATCCCCTTAAATCCGTGATTGGGGATGGGTGATAAGCTGATACAAAAAACCTTAGACGGATATTGTCTAAGGCTTTTTTGCAGATATAATATTTTTAACTGGGGCGAAGGGAATAGGGATCGCGGATTTAGGAGGATTTCGCGGATTTCACGGATTTGAATCTGTGTTAATTTGCGTAATCCCCTTAAATCCGTGATTGGGGATGGGTGATAAGCTGATACAAAAAACCTTAGACGGATATTGTCTAGGGCTTTTTTGCAGATATAATATTTTTAACTGGGGCGAAAGGATTCGAACCTCTGGATGTCGGGACCAAAACCCGATGCCTTACCACTTGGCGACGCCCCATTGCTTCACAGTTATTAATATTAGCACCACCTACCCGGTATTTGTCAAGGGTTTTTACTAAAAATTTTTCAGCATTCTTGAATAATTCTCTGAAACTATTAATATATAAGCCTTTCAGTCATTCTGCTCTTGGTATTGATTCTCAATGTGAGTCAGAATAAAGAGAATTGATTTTAGGCCTTTATTGCTTATGCTTCGTGATCGGCTCTTAACAGAGTTGTTTGTTGTGGTTGTTGTGCGTTTCTGACAACCGCTTTTTATTGATTCAGGAGGTCACGAGAAACAGTCCCTGGTATTTTCCAGGGGGACGAGTGGAAGCGGATGAAACCTTTGCTGCTGCGGCTCAACGGGAAACCCTGGAAGAAGCGGGAATTCCCGTCATCCTGGAGGGGATTTTGAGAATTCAGCATCTCCCCCATCCTACGGAAAAGTCCCGTCTGGGAGTCTTTTTTTTGGCCCGTCCTGAAGGTAACACTCAACCCAAAAGTCAACCAGATCAAGAAAGTTTAGGCGCGAAATGGTTTACTTTAAAGGAATTAGAAGAATTACCCTTAAGATCTGAATTTGTAAAAACGATTATTTCTGAAGTTTTAACCCAGGTGGAAATTTACCCCTTACAGTTAATTATACCCCAAAATTAGGGAGTGAATAGAACTATAATTTCACTAAATCCCCCATCGAAAGATTTAATTTTATAAGTCAAATTACCCTTAACTATCGGCTTCTTTATAGGCTCGAATCATCGCCTGTGTCCCTTGATTTTCCCCTAATCCTTGGTCTAATTTTTGGACAATTTTAAATAGATGATCCGCTAATTCCGTACCCGGTAAAGCGGGATCGGAATTGAGAGTTTCTTGCACAATTCTGAGGTCTTTGAGGATATGTTTAATCATAAAACCCGGTGCAAAATCACTATTAGCGACTTTTAATCCTAAATTTGATAAAGCCCAAGACCCGGCGGCTCCGGTACTACAAATTTCAACTACTAAATTTGGATCAATTCCTTGTTTTTCGGCTAATAATAGGGCTTCACAAATGCCAACCATATTTAAAGAAGCTAAAACTTGATTACATAATTTGACGGCTTGACCACTCCCCACTTTTCCACAATAACGAATTGTTTTTCCCATGGTTTCTAATAGGGGTTTTGCCGTTTCAAAGGTGTTTTGATCCCCTCCAACCATAATGGTTAATGTGCCGTTTTTTGCCCCAATATCACCTCCAGAAACCGGAGCATCTAAAAACTTAATTTGATGGGGTTCAAGCTGTTGAGCAATATGGCGGGCGGCTTCTGAACCAATGGTACTAAAATCTATAACAATTGCCCCGGATTTGGCAAAATGAACCACACCTTTTTCGCCTAATATCACGGCTTCCACATCGGGAATATCGCTAACACAGGTAAAAATAATATCGACATCTGTAACGGCTTCTTGAATAGAAGAAACAATATTAGCACCCGCTTCGGATGCTATTTTAACACCCGGACGATCGCTTGTTCGATTCCAAGCCTTAACGGAATATCCTGACGTCGCGAGGTTGGCAGCCATGAAGCCACCCATCACTCCTAAACCTAAAAATGCTGTTTTCATTTTCCTATTTTATTAAGTAGTTGCACAAAATAAATTACCTAGTTGGGAGAGGGAACACCGGATCTGGGTGGAGGATTTATAATTAATTTTGTTTAGGTACTTAGCATAATTCTTGACTCTGTTTTGTCCTTCGGCCATATTCGGTTGGGCTAGACCCAGGGCTGTTTCATTCTTTGTAGGGGCAATCCCCCCGTGGTTGCCCCAATCCCCCCGTGGTTGCCCCAATCCCCCCGTGGTTGCCCCAATCCCCCCGTGGTTGCCCCAATCCCCCCGTGGTTGCCCCAATCCCCCCGTGGTTGCCCCAATCCCCCCGTGGTTGCCCCAATCCCTGAAACGCCTGCAAATCGGGGATGGGGAGGGTAGAGGGTAGGCACGGGGGCACTACCCCTACAAAACCCTGGTTTCCCTGAGAATGAAACAGCCCTGGGACTATCCCTAACCCGGGGATTAGGTTTGGGGGGTAATGGGGTAAACTGGTCTGCCTCAAATTCCAAGGGTTTGCTATTCTGGAATAGAGGATCTAAAATTTGGGGTTGATTCACAGATGCCAAGTGTAAGAGCAAAGTGCCACATTCAATACAGAATTTCCCTCGCTGAGAATTGTTGAATCCACAACTGGGGCAAACCCGATTGATCGTTGTTTCATCATCTGTATTTGAAACTGAAATTTTGCTCATTTCCAACCTCTAAGGGGCTTAAACTAAGTTGAAATCCGAATATAGGGGGTTAACCAACTACTCCCTATAAAACTAAAGCCATAACATAATAAGATATCAATAATTTAAGTTCAGTATATAAGGTTTATTGGTAAAAATGGGTATTGAACAGGATTACAACAAACAGTGCTTAGAAAGGCTAATTTGGGCGATGCAGAAGCTCAAGATCGAGATGGATTATACAGAAACTGCCTAAAATAGCAGAACTGATTGTACAAACCATGACCGGGCCTTGGCGCTATTTTCACACCCCCAATCATATTTTTGAGGTGGGGGGGAAAGATGACCCGATTGAAGTTTTAGCCGCCCTGTTCCATGATGTTGTCTATGTGCAGGTGGATCAGAGTGTTAATTTTAATTTGACCTATTATATTGCTCCTTTTGTGCGACAGGTGGGGGAACATTTGGTCATCCGTGATGATCAGGAATTACCCCAGGATCAGAGCTTTGATATGGTTAGACAAATCTTTGATTTTTTTCCAGGTCAAACTCTGTCTCCCATGGCGGGACAGAATGAATTTTTGAGTGCATTAGTGGCTAGTAAGGTCTTAGAACCTCTGTTATCTTTAGAATTATTAGCACAGGTAGTAGCTTGTATTGAAGCCACTATTCCCTTTAGAACAAAAACAGAATTGGGAAGTAATAGTGATATTTTATATGGACGGTTACGCGCTGTTTGTGAACGGTTTAATTTGAAATTAACCGATGATGAGTTAATTGAAACTATCAGACGTTCTGTGAGAATTTCTAATCGAGATGTGGGAAGTTTTGCCCATGAGAGTGCGGCAAGATTTTTAGACAATACCTGGAATTTATTACCGGAAACTAATCACTATCTGAAAAATTCCAGTTCCTATACGATTAATCAGTATCGGACAGCTTTGCAAAAAATGGAAGGGTTTATGAATTTTATTAAACCCGAAATTATTTTTCATCAGTTTCAAGGCTATCCTGATGATGACATCTATAATAATCTAGTCGCCATGGCAAGAAAAAATATTGAGGTGGGGCGACTTTATTTGGTCAGTAAGTTATTTACGATTGCTTTTTTAGAAGCTTTATCCTTACGATTTGGCCGAGTAATTCCGGTTTCAACTTTAATGGGTGAAATGCCCTCGGAAGGATTTTCTGCGGTTTCTTTAGTGGATTTTCTGCCCCCCATTCCCCACCCCCACCAACCAACAACGGACTTGGAAAAACTGGTTTTGACGTTATTAGATGAAGGACGCACCCAAAGTTCATCCTATGATATTAAAAATTCCCCATTAACGACTTATATGGTCAAATGTTTAGGGTTTGATGAAATTATCCATCAACGCAACCGCGCCCAACAATTTTTTCAGGATAAAATCAGTCATGAAGAATTTTTGGCGGGTTTTGATGCGGATGTCAAAAAAGCTGTCACCGATGGAATTCTTCAGTTATTTGACTCTCGGAAAGCTGCTCTTTGTCAATCTTTATAAGAGGGAAGGGGGAATGGGTAATGGGGAATGGGTAATGGGTAATGGGTAATGGGGGTTTGTTTTTTATTGATTTGGAGAAGGTTTTGAACTCTTTTCAATCATTTTCACAATCCCAATTCCGCCAAAATAAAGCCCTAATATCGCCCCGGCTAATAAACTTTGGGTGAGGGGGTCGGTTGAGGGAGTTAACACTGCCCCTAATATCGCTCCTCCTAAGATAACATATCGCCAACCGGATAACATTTGCCCCGAAGATACGATTTTTAACCCGCCTAAAATAGCTTGAATGACGGGAATTTGAAAGGCTATTCCGGTACAGAATAATAGGACTAAAACAAATTCAAAGTATTTTTCAATGGAAAAGAATTGTTCAACAACATCCGCCCCATAACTGACAAAAAAGTTCAATGCTGCTGGAATCAAAGCCACATAAGCAAAGCCTAAACCCAATAAAAATAAGACACTCGAAACCTAATAAGGCGGGGACTAATAAACGGCGTTCTTTACGGGTTAATCCGGGTAAAACAAACATCGTAATTTGATATAATATAAACGGAGTGGCGACGACCAACCCACTATAACCAGCTACTTTTAAGGAAACAAAGAAATATTCTCCGGGGGCGAGTTGGACAAATTTAATTCCCGATGCGGGACGTTGTAATAACTGAACAATTGGATTAACAAAAGCAAAGCAACCAATAATCCCAACGAAAACAGCAATCAGAGAATAAAAAATCCGTTGTCTTAATTCCTCTAAATGGTCGAAAAAACCCATCTCAACTTCGTCGGGAATTTCATCAGCTTCATCGGTTGTAGTTTGACTGACAGGAAGATAAAACTGAGGTTGAGAGATTTGAGCTTCAGAAGATAACTGATTTTCCTTTTCTTCTTCCGATTCAGTTATGGATTCCGAGGCCATCAAGTTAATATTATCTGCTTCGATAGATTCTGGGAAATTTTCAATTCCCTCATCTTCAATATCTGGCTGCAAAGATTCAGAAAGCGACTCAAGCCCATCAATGATTGATGAGTTAATATCTTGAGAAATAGCATCAAGATTAGAGAGAGGAGAGGGAGAGTTAGGAGAATTTTGTTCAGGATTTTCCGGTAAAACGGGGTTTAAGTTGGAGTTAGATTCCGGTGTCTCCAAATTTGAGGGAGGCGTCATAATTGTCAGTAAGCGTTAAACTAGGGTTAGAAATTACCCAATCTCGAGGGACGGGATTTTTGAAAACTCATTACAAATTTTTAGCCAACGTCTATTTTACTTCAGGATTTAGACGTTAGATTAGACAACCACCAGGCGAAAACCGAGATAAACAAAGATTGATGTTAATTTCCTCCAATGATTTTTTTATCTTGAATCTATGAAAATAATACAACGTTACTGTCTGCTATTTTTAGATATTTTAAAGCATCTGGGTTCTGATTTCACTAATCTCAGGGTTAATCAACGGATGCGCCGAACCCTTCCGATATTTCTATTCAGTCTGATGGTGATTGGACTCTGGGGGTCGAGTCTAGTCCCTGGGGGGAAATTATCTTTTGGTCGTCCGGTTCTCACCGAACCTCTACCCACTTCCCAACAACAAATTATTCATAGTATTAACGGAAATAATCCGATTACCAACATGGAAAAAACATGGGAATTAGACTATGAAACCTATTTTGGTAAAAATCTAACTGATAGTAAGCTACAGGCTCCTGATATTGCTAAAATTTTAACAGAAATTAGCCAAAAAACCCAAACCCGACACGCAGTTCTTTGGGTAGTTCCTGAACCCGAGGGATTAGTTTTAGCCCTAATTACCCCGGGAAAAGAACCTTTAGGTTTAATTCAACCCAATGTACAAACCGAAACCTTAAAAGCGGAAGCAATTAATTTATTTCGAGAAATAACCAATCCTCGAAATTTACAAAATCAGTCCTATCTGGAATCGGCTCAACGACTTTATGATGTGATGATTAGGCCCGTTGAAGCCCAATTAAAAGCAGAAAATATCGACACAATCTTGTTCTGTTTGGGTGATGGGTTAAGGACGCTCCCCCTAGGGGTTTTACATGATGGAGAGAAATTTTTAATTGAAAAATATGCCTTAACTCGAATTCCAGCTTTTAATCTGATGAATCTCAATTATGAAAGCGTAAAAGATGCTCTAGTTTTAGCTATGGGAGCCTCGGAATTTAAAAATCAAAATCCCTTACCTGCGGTTTCCTTTTGAGTTATCTACAATTATCAACCCCGATGGCATGAATGGGGTAATCTTTCCGATGGGAAATCAGAGGGAACAAGGACTGTGGCCAGGACAATTTTTTCTAAATCAAAAGTTTACTGTAGATAATTTAAGACGGCTATTATCCTTCAGTCCCTATAGAATTGTTCATCTGGCGACCCATGCAGAATTTAAACCTGGAAAATCTGGAAATTCCTATATTCAATTTTGGGATGAGCAGCTAAAATTAGATCAAATAAGTCAGTTTAACTGGAAAAATCCCCAGGTTGAATTATTAGTTTTAAGTGCTTGTAAAACCGCCGTTGGAGATGGGGATGCGGAATTAGGATTTGCGGGATTAGCTTTTCAGTCGGGGGTAAAAACAGCTTTAGCGAGTTTATGGTATGTGAGTGACACGGGAACTTTAGGCTTAATGAGCGAGTTTTATCAACAGTTAAAAACCGCTTCTACTAAAGCCCAAGCCTTGCAAAAAACTCAAATTCAGATGTTAAAAGGGAATGTCCGTTTGCAAAAGGGAGAATTATTATCATCCCGGGGTGAAGTGACCTTACCGCCGGAAATTGTCGCACAGGGAAATGACAATCTTTCCCATCCCTATTATTGGGCCGCGTTTACATTAATTGGTAGTCCTTGGTAGGATAAAAAATCCTAATTGTGCCGAATTTAGGGTAAGGTAAGTTAGGTGAAAAAATACAAACCAAACCTATGTCTAAAACCGTATGGATAGCCCGCCATGGCAATCGGATTGATTTTGTCAATCCCGCTTGGTTTGATACCGCAGAACGACCTTATGACCCCCATTTATCCAAGGATGGTCAAATTCAAGCCCAACAATTAGCAAATCGTTTAGTGGGGGAAGGAATTACCCAAATTATTGCTTCTCCCTTTTTAAGAACCGTACAAACTGCTAATGCTGTGGCTAAAAAATTGGATTTACCCCTCAAATTAGATTGGGGTTTAGGAGAATGGTTAAACCCAGAATGGATGAGTTATCCTGAAACATTACCCCCAGAATTTTTAGCTAAAAAATTCCCTAAAATTGATTTATCTCATCCTCTGGGAGCTCCTAATTATCCTGAAACTTGGAGAGATTGTTTAAAACGAACCGCCGAGACTTCCCAACGTTTAGTTAATCTGTTTCCCGAGGATAATTTATTATTAGTTGGACATGGTGCTTCGGTATTGGGAACAGCCATGGGACTAATTCCGACCTTAGAAGAAATGGATATTAAAGCCTCTCTTTGTTGTTTAGTAAAAATTGTTCAAAATGGAGATAAATGGACACTAGAACTCAACGGAGATACCGCCCATCTGAATTTTCAGTTATAAATTTAGTTGCATCTTGATAGTCTAATGGGTAAGAGAACAAGTATCCTTGTCCCCAAATACAACCTAATTTTCTTAGAATTGTAGCTTGTTCTTGAGTTTCCACTCCTTCCGCAATTACTGCCAAATTGAAACTTTTTCCTAATAATATAATAGTTTCAATTAATTTTGTATCATCGGGGTAATTAATTAATTCCTGCACAAAAGAACGGTCAATTTTTAAGGTATTAATGGGCAAATTTCCCAGCATCTTTAAAGAAGAATAGCCTGTGCAAAAATCATCCAAACATAAATTAACGCCGATTTCCTGTAATAATTTTAAGTTAGAATCTAGCATTTGTGATAAACAAGTTTCAGAAATTTCTATACTTAAAGTGTTTCGAGAAATACCCGTTTCTTTTAAAATTTTTGCCACATCTTCCAATAAATTAACTTGCTGGAATTGGACGGGAGAAAAATTCACATTCATGTTCAACATCAGGTCAGGAAATTGCTCTTGCCAAACCTTTAACTGACTACAGGCTTCGCGTAAAATCCACAAACCCAAAGGATTAATTAATCCGGTTTCTTCAGTCACAGAAATAAATTGATTTGGTGCAATAATTCCTTGAGGATGTTTCCAACGAACCAAGGCTTCAACCTCTTTAATTTTTCCGGTTATTAGGGAAACAATCGGCTGATAATATAAGCAAAATTCCTTTTTGGGGATAGCTTTTCGCAGGTCTTGTTCCAGTTGCAGTCGGGCGTTAGCTTCCGCTTGCATCTGGGGATTAAAAATCTGATAACTACCACTACCTAACTTTTTAGCTCGATACATGGCAATATCTACATCTCTCAGAATATCCATCGGTTCTCGATAACCCATGGCACTCGAAGTAATACCGATACTAGCCTCCATAATCATTTCATAGCCATTAAAATTAAAGGGAAATTTGAACTGTTTCCAGAATTTTTTCGGTTAGGGAAATTGGTATTTCTGTATCAGCTAAAATGACAAATTCATCTCCCCCCATGCGGGTTGCAGTTTGAGGTGGCGTTAAACAATCTTGTATGCGATGGGCGACACATTTTAACAGTTCATCCCCGACTAAATGCCCCAAACTATCATTAATAATTTTAAAGCGGTCTAAGTCTAAAAACAAAACTGAATAGCTTGAATCCGTAGCAATTAAATGTTTTAGTCGCTGCATCAACCAATCCCGATTGGGCAAGCCCGTCAAGGAATCATGCAAGGCATTATATTCTAATAAATCTTGGCTTTTATACAGGTTTTCTAGGGTTTTAGACAGTTCAATTGTGCGTTCTTTCACTCGAATTTCTAATTTTTGATTTAGCCGTTGTACATCTGCACGGGCTTTAGCGTGTTCATAGATTTCCTCGGATAAATGCTGATTTCTTTGCTCAAGCATTTTGGTTAAACGTCCCAATTCTAAATGGGTTTTAATTCTGGCTAAAACTTCTTCCTTTTGAAAGGGTTTAGTAATATAATCAACCGCACCTAAAGACAAACCTTTGACCACATAACTCGGTTGGGAAAGAGCGGTGATAAAAATAACAGGAATTTTAGAATTTAAGGGATTTTCTCTCAGACGTTTATAGGTTTCAAATCCATCAATTCCCGGCATCATCACATCTAATAAAATTAAGTCGGGAGTCACATATTCGAGTTTTTGTAGTGCACTTTCTCCATCTTCAGCCACTAAAACTTCAAAATTCGCCTCTCCGAGAACATCCGTTAACACGCCTAAATTAGCCGGGATATCATCCACCACCAGAATTGTACCCGACTCAGAAATTAAGTCTTTCATAAATTTACCTCTTTATATTGATTGAGCATTTCTAATATTTTTTTCTCCCTAAACTCCCGGGCTAATTTTCGCAATTTTAACGCAAATTGTGAATATTGGGGAGCGGTTGCTTCGAGGATTTCTGTCTGTTTAATGATCTCTTTCAAATTTCCTCGCAACGCCAAATTAAACAGTTTATCTAAAACTTCCGGTGGGGGAAGAAGCAATTTTTCCGAAGTGGGTTCAATCCCGGGAACTGTTAAGGATTCGGCTTGATAAAGCCATTGAATTTGCAGGTGCAAGGATAATTTTTCTAACAGTTCTTCGGCTTGAACTGGTTTAGCTAAAAAATCAACAGCCCCCGCTTCTCGGCTTTGACTTTGATGTTCTTCAAACACACTCGCGGAGGAAACAATAATTTTAATATCTTGGAATTCTGGATTATTTTTCCAAGTTTTAATTAATTGAAATCCATCCGTTTCTGGCATAACTAAATCGGTGATTACTAAGTTAGGTTGACGCTGAATTGCTATTTTTAATCCCTCCTGACTATTAACTGCTTCCATCACTTCAAATCCAAGGGGTGTCAATAAATTAGCAATCACCGAGCGATTTTCCCAATGTTCATCAATCACAAGAATTTTTTGGGTATTTCCTTGAAATCCAATAATTTTACCTTGATCATTTTGGGAGATCGTATTTACCCAGTTATTGGCTTCTGATACCTCTAAATCAAATCCAAAAATACTGCCAATTTGCAATTGACTGGTGACCTGTACATTGCTACCCATTAGTTGAATAATTTTCTGACTAATAGCTAGTCCTAAGCCCGTACCTTCAGCTTGAATCTGGCGAGATCCCACTTGTTCAAAGGGTAAAAATATTCTTTCAATTTCTTCGGGATTAATCCCTACCCCCGTATCTTTAACGGTAAAGCGAATTTTGTAACTCACTTTATTAGCAAGATTAACCCTTTTTTCAATTAAAATAATGCTGAAATTTACTTCTCCAGTTTTCGTAAATTTAATCGCATTACCAATCAAATTAATTAATACTTGTCGCAAGCGTTTTTCATCCGTATTAATAGCAATTGGCAAATCTGGGTCGGGTTTCATAGGAAAATTGGAGACTTTTTTGAGCAGCACGAATCCGACAAATTTCAGCCACGGCTTGCAGAAAAGCCGGAAGGTGAAAATCCGTGGGGTAAAGTTCCATTTTCTGAGCTTCTATTTTTGAGAGATCAAGAATATCATTAATTAAAGTCAGAAGATGGGAACCGCACTGGTAAATAATATCAACACCATTTTGTTCCCGTTCTTCTAATTTTGGGGAACGTTTGAGGATTTGGGCGTAACCTAAAATTCCATTCAGAGGGGTTCGTAATTCGTGACTCATGTTAGCAAGAAATTCGCTTTTGGCTTGGTTGGCATTTTCAGCGACTTCTTTAGCGGCATAAATTTCTTGTTCAGCGCGTTTATAGTCAGTAATGTTTTCTACTGTGCCTTCATAGTAGATAATATTACCATTTATATCGGAAATTGCACCTGCATTTTCTGATATCCAAATTATACTCCCATCGCGGCGATAAACTTGAGATTCAAAGTCAGTAATACTACCGCGATCACTCATCATTTTAATCAATTCATTCCAGCGATTTGGGTTAACATAAGGTTGCTTTTTAATATGGTTTAGGTCGGCAATTAATTCGGCTGCGGAGTTGTAACCGTAAATTTTAGCCAGGGCTGGATTAGCATTAAAATATTGACCGGTGGGGGTAATTTGGAAAATCCCATGAATCGCATTTTCAAACATACTGCGATATTTTTTTTCAGCCAGTTGCAATTCTTTTTCAAATACTTGACGCTGTTGGCGGTTAATAACAAAGGCGATGAAAATACAAATTACCACCCCTAATACTAATAATCCAAACCCAATAATTTGATATTTTCTATTCAATAACTGGTTAATCCGATCTGCTAACAAATTATCTAATAAAGGAAAGGCTGTATCGTAAATTTTTAGTTGTGATTCTAGGGCGATTTCCGCTACTTGTTGATATTTTTTGGGGGACAACTTGATAATCTGAGAATTAATAATTTCTTGGTTGAGTAAGTCAATAAATTTTTGAATATTTTCAAAGTTTTGAACAATATTTGTTGATAATTGGGGCTGAATTTCGTGGTTGGTATTTGCTGAAATTTGCAATCCTCTGTGGACTTGCTTTAAAGGCGGTGCAATTAAACTTTGAATAATTAATAGCTGGGCTTTTTCGCTATCTCTAATTTTTTTTTGGCTAGTGATCTTGACCCCTAAATCCTTAGCTTGGGCTGTATTTTCCAGGGTTAAGGGCAGTTGATTAACTACGGCATCCATTAAATAGTAACTATCCAAAGAGGGATCAAGAATTAGATTAGAAATATCTCCGATATGATCAATTAAAGCTAAAATATCATCAATAATTTTTGTATGGATTTCTCGGCTTTTGGCAGGAGATAAATTAAATTTTTCTGTTTGTGAATTTTTCCAATTTTCCTTAATAGATGCCTTAATTTCTAGCCATCGGGAGCTAACTTTTAGTTGGGGAGTTAGTCGCTGTTCGAGGGCATCAAGGTTTTGGATTGTCGTTGCAATCTTTTCTCCTTGGGCAATAATTTCTGGTGCTAAAGATCTATCCCCATTAAAATACCTCTCAACTTTTGTGCGATAATTAATCATACCAACCAGTAAATTTTTCAAGGGATAATTATAAGCTAAACCCTGTTTTTCTTTTTGGGCAAATTCAATTTTATTATCAATTTCAGCAATTAATTGATAAACAACCACAGCAAAGGGGAAAATAAAAATCAAAAGCAATGTACTTAAATTGATAGTCTCTACTAGGCGTTGATACAATGGTTTATTCATGATCTAATCGGGTGAGATAACGATGAATTGATCAATTGAGGCCCGTTGAGAATTTCCCCTGGTACTAGGTTAATATCAATTTATGCTATCTTGAGCAAAAAGTCTATGATAGGAGAAAGGGAAGTCTAGTTAATGTCGTCTTGATTACATTAGGACATCAAAAATTAGATGTAATAGCATAGGATCATATTGATGAAATACCTAAAAGTCTATGGCCTCTTGCCCTTTACAAGAAAATTTTTAACACTGGTTTAATAGGATTACTCTATATGTCTCTCACGGAAGAAATTTTATCTCAAATTCCTGGAAATCCTTTCAAGGGTCTACAAAAAGCGGAGGAACTTTGGACGGGATTAAAAAACAATACTCTCCCCCTTCCTAATAGTATTAAACAGGATGCCCAACCCCTGGAAAGTCTGGATTATGATGTAGTTATTTGTGGGGGAACTCTGGGAATTTTAATCGGTGCTACCCTAGGGATGAAAGGGTGGCGAGTGGCATTAATTGAACGGGGAAAACTCCAAGGAAGGGAACAGGAATGGAATATTTCTCGCAAGGAATTAGAGGTTTTTATCGAATTAAATTTATTATCTGAGGTAGAATTAAAAACAGCGATCGCCACGGAATATAACCCCGCCCGTTTGAGTTTTCCCCATGGTGATGATATTTGGGTAAAAGATGTTCTTAATATAGGAGTTGATCCGGTTTATTTATTAGAAACTCTCAAAACTAAATTTTTAGCAGCCGGAGGAATCTTATTAGAAAATACGGCCTATCAAGGGTCTATTATTCATCCCGATGGGGTGGAGGTCACTGTCACCCAAATTCATTCCCCTCGCCTTGCAGGAGAGGGCTTAGGGGAGAGGTCAGAAACAATCAAAACCCGCCTATTAATAGATGCAATGGGTCATTTTTCCCCCCTAGTTCGACAGGCGAGAAATGGACAAAAACCCGATGCGGTTTGTTTGGTGGTGGGAACCTGTGCCACGGGATATCCTAATAATAAAACTGGAGATATTTTTGCCTCCTTTACTTCTTTAAAAAATCAATGTCAATATTTTTGGGAAGCGTTTCCAGCTAGGGATGGAAGAACAACTTATTTATTTACTTATTTAGATGCTGACCCCCAACGGTTTAGTTTAGAATCTTTATTTGAAGATTATTTTAAACTTTTACCCGAATATCAACAGATTGAATTAAATCAGTTAACCTTTAAACGGGCGTTATTTGGATTTTTTCCCTGTTATAAAAATAGTCCGTTAAAAATGCCTTGGAATCGTGTTTTTGCCGTGGGAGATAGTAGCGGAAATCAATCTCCGTTAAGTTTTGGGGGATTTGGGGCGATGGTATACGTCATTTACAACGGTTAACCGATGGAATTGATCAAGCGTTAACTACCGATCAATTAAGTCAAAATGCCCTATCTTTATTGCAACCCTATCAGCCGAGTTTGTCCGTAACTTGGTTATTTCAAAGGTCGATGAGTGTGGGAATTCAACAAACTATTAACCCAGAACAAATTAATCAATTATTAACTACCGTATTTCAGGAGATGGAACAATTAGGAGAACCGATTTTAAAGCCATTTCTACAAGATGTGGTAAGGTTTTCAGCCCTAACTAAAACCTTGTCAAAAACGGCGGTTTCCCATCCGGGTTTGATTTTTAAAATTATTCCCCAGGTGGGGTTAATTAGTTTAATTGATTGGACAATTCATTATTGGAATTTGGGGCTATATACGGGTTTATATCCCTTTGCTAAAACCCTCGAACCAATGTTTAATAAATTACCCCTTTCTTCTCAATACTATTATTATCGTTGGTTGGAAGCGTGGAAATATGGGTCAGGACAGGATTATGAATAGGGAATTACGAATTACGAATTACGAATTACGAATTGGGAACACCAGATAATACTTATGGCTGTTTCATAAGTATTTACCTATAGCGAGATTGCCTATTCCCTATTGCCTCTTGCTATAAAATAAAATAGCCCCTAGGATATAGAGGCTGGGGGGATATTTCTGTTACAATTTAAAGCAGAATTGATCAGGTGCATGGGGATGCACCCGGCATCTAAAATGAGTTAAATAACTCCTAAACTGGATAATCCTAAAATCACACCCGCCCCTAAAATATGACCAAAACTTGTGGTTGCTAAAACCGCAGGTAAGCCAAACCCACCGAACATATTAGGTGAGGGTAATTGAGGGCCAGCATTGGGCTGTTGGATGGAAAATTTACCAATGGCGATCGCCACAATATTACACACAATCATCACAATAGCGATGGTGGGACTCCAGGCGTGAGTAACGGGCGCGGCGACGGTGGCGGCTAACAACATCATGGAAGGATCTCCTAAAAATTTTTAAAATGTACTCAAGGGAAATTAATCGTTATAGCTAAGATGTTTTACCAAACAAAGGGAATTGATTTTCGTCCTTGTAGCAATACTTAACATTTTCCGACTAAAATTGCTATCCTAGTTAAAAGAAACAGCCCAACTCACCAAACCCCCAATTTTAATATGACTGAAACCGCAAACCCGCATCTGTATCCTTGGTGGAGGCTTTGGTGGACTGTACACCGCCTTACGTTTGAGTCAACTTCCTTGGCAAAAATCGGAACAACCGGAAATTGTTCTCGTGGATCAAAATGACCATTTTTTGTTTTTACCTTTGTTGTATGAATTACTGACCAATGAACTGCAAACCTGGGAAATTGCCCCCGCCTTTGAAGATCTATTAAAAGATACCAATGTGCGTTTTTGTCAAGGAGTAGTTAGTCAAATTGAGATCGATAGTAAACAGGTTAAACTAGAAAATAATACAGTTATTTCCTATGATTATTTAGTTTTAGCCTTGGGAGGAGAAACACCTTTAGATTTAGTTCCAGGGGCGAAAGAAAATGCTATTCCCTTCCGAACTATTGCCAATGCCTATCATTTAGAAGAACAGTTACGACGATTAGAAACCTTAGAGCAAGATAAAGTTAGAATAGCCATTGTAGGCGGCGGTTATAGCGGGGTAGAACTCGCCTGTAAATTAGCCGATCGCCTAGGAACAAAAGGACGAATTAGAATTATTGAACAAGCGGAAGAAATCCTCAAAAATTCGCCAGAATTTAATCGGGAAACAGCTAGAACTGCCTTATTAAATCGCCAGGTTTGGATAGACTTAGAAACCACGGTGGCGACGGTGGAAGCGAATAAAATTTCCCTAGAATATCGAGGTGAAATTGATGAAATACCAGTGGATTTAGTGTTATGGACGGTGGGAACCAAGATGTCTCCGGTGGTGCGATCGCTGCCTTTAAAACACAATGAACGGGGTCAACTCATCACCACATCAACCTTACAATTAATTGATCATCCTGAAATTTTTGCCCTAGGAGATTTAGCAGAATCTCAAGACGCCGACGGTCAAAAAATTCCCACCACAGCCCAAGCCGCTTTTCAACAAGCTGATTATACCGGATGGAATCTTTGGGCATTATTAACGGGAAGACCCCTATTACCTTTCCGATATATTAATTTAGGGGAAATGATGACATTAGGAACTGATAACGCTACCTTAACAGGTTTAGGCATAAAATTAGATGGTCAATTTGCCCATTTAACCCGGCGTTTAATCTATTTATATCGCTTCCCCACCTTTGAGCATCAAATCCGAGTGGCGTTTAATTGGATGACCAGACCTTTGCAGGATTTATTAATTTCAATTGATCAAAAAATGGGAGATAGAGAATAACTATCAAGGGTTTAAACCATTCCCAGATTTCCACCGTTAACCTGACTTTTAACCCACTAATTATGACTAACCCGCAAAATTATAGGATTGAAAAACCCCGTGTGATTTTTTTAGATGCCGTTGGGACGTTATTTGGTGTGCGTCATAGTGTGGGGGAAGCCTACCGAATAGTAGCAGAACAATTTGGAGTTAATGCTGAAGCGGAAATTTTAGATAAAGTGTTTTTTAACTGTTTTTTGGCTGCTCCAAGTATGGCATTTCCGGGGGTTGATCCCAGTGAAATTCCCTCCTTAGAGTTTGAATGGTGGAAAGCGATCGCCGAACAAACCTTTAAAACCCTTGGACTCTATAATGATTTTACGGATTTTTCCGCCTTCTTTCAAGCTCTATATGGTTATTTTGAAACCGAAAAACCTTGGTTTGTTTATCCCGATGTTCTCCCCCGGTTAAAATCTTGGCAAGCCCAGGGAATAGAGTTAGGAGTATTATCTAATTTTGATTCCCGATTATATCCGGTTTTAGACGCTTTAAATTTAGCCGAATTTTTTCAAACCGTGACCATTTCCACAGAAGCAGGAGCCGCTAAACCCAGTGCTGAAATCTTCCAAATAGCCCTAAATAAACACCAATGTTCACCCCCGGAGGCTTGGCATATTGGTGATAGTTTCAAAGCCGATTATCAAGGTTCAAAAGCCCTGGGAATACGCGGCTTTTTAGTGCATCGAGAGGAACTCCCGAAAGGGATTGTAGATGAATTTGAAAGTTTAGAACAAATTCCGATATCCTAAAGTAGAGACGAGCCACGGCGCATCTATCTACAGGACAAAAGTAGAGACGAGCCACGGCGCGTCTTCTTACTTCCAGTAGAGACGAGCCACGGCGCGTCTTCCTACTTCCAGTAGAGACGAGCCACGGCGCATCTATCTACAGGACAAAAGTAAAGACGAGCCACGGCGCGTCTATATATAGGACACAGGAGTTACAAAAACAGTGGAGCACCCTCGGAAACCCCCAGAAGAAACCCAGTCAAAACTGTTCATTGCCGGACTGTTCATGGCCCCTGTGGCCCGTTGTCCCAATTTATCCCTACGGTCAGCGGCGCACCCTGCGGACGGAAGTGGTTCCCCATCGGATTTGGACATTTGAGCAGGTACAGGGGATTCTGTATGTTGTAGTTCCGATTCGGATGACGGTGGTAAAACTAGAACAGGGGGGTTTGTTGGTTTATGCTCCCGTTGCTCCAACTCCAGAATGTCTGAATTTAATCAGAGAATTAATCGTAGAATATGGCGATGTAAAATATATTATTCTACCTACGATTTCAGGAGTTGAACATAAGGTTTTTGTCGGCCCCTTCGCACGAAAATTTCCTAACGCCCAAGTTTTTGTCGCCCCCGGACAGTGGAGTTTTCCGATTAATTTACCCCTAAGTTGGTTGGGTTTACCTGCAAAACGCACCCATATTCTGCCCCAGGACAGTCGAAATACGCCCTTTGCCGATGAATTTGACTATAAAATTCTCGGCCCGTTAGCATTAGGAATTGGACGGTTTGCCGAGGTAGTTTTTTTCCATAGGCGATCGCATACTTTATTAGTAACTGATACTATTGTTTCTATTCCTAACACCCCTCCAGCGATTGTACAACTCGATCCCTATCCCCTACTATTCCACGCCAAAGATGATACTTTTCATAAAGTAGAAGATACGGAAACCACCCGACGCCGAGGATGGCAGAGAATCTCGTTATTTTCCTTCTATTTTCGTCCGACTGTTTTAGATACGATAGAATTGGGGGATGCGATGCGGGAATCTTGGCAAGCACCCGACCGTTCAAAAAAAGCCTATTTTGGGATTTATCCGTTTAAATGGAAACCCAATTGGCAAGAAACCTTTGAAGCATTAAGCAGAAATGGGCAGTTATTTGTGGCGCCTATTTTACAAACTTTAATTTTAAATCGTGCCCCCGAAGAAACCTTAAATTGGGCAAATCAAGTTTCTAAATGGGAGTTTAACCGGATTATTCCTTGTCATTTTGATTCCCCGATTATGGCAACACCGGAGGAATTTCGCCAGGCATTTAGTTTTTTAGAAAAAAATAATCATTATGATTTATTACCAGAATCAGAGTTTGAGTTACTGTTAGAAATTAATAATCTTTTAAATAAATTTAAGATTACACCGCCTTCTAAACCTAAAGTTTAAGGAGAAAAAAACCCAAAAACTTCAGCCATCTCGCGGGTTTGGGTAACTTAATATTTTGTGATTATAATGATAATTTCCCTATCCCCCATCACCCATCACCAATTCCCCATTCGTAATTCGTAATTCGTAATTCCCCATTCCCCATTCCCGTTTGAGGGTTAATCCCAAAAAGAAAGCCACAGTCACTAAAGAATAGTGGCTATGGCTAGATCAGTTATCAGTTATCAGTTATTTTTTATTATAACAGCGATCGCCAAATTTTTCCACCCCCCTCGGATAAATATTCTGGCGGGTGGTTAACTTGGCACTTTTGGACGGCTTACCCCATATACAACAAAAATGACCAAAAATCAATCCCAAATGTAATGAATCGCCATTTCTTCCCATCTTGAACCGAAAATCTATCAACAACCTCACGGACTAAAAAAGGTAACGGAAACCCGGGAGAAAGACCAGGAGAAAATTCCCCACCTTTGAGGGTAAATCCCGAACCGGAATCTCGCTGAAGCAAAATTAAAAAAACGTTACAGTATAGGTAAAATTGCAGAAAAACTCCCACAATCAAGGAAGTGAGGAAATCCGTAAACCGGAATCAACAGGGCCTCTGTTGTCTTCCTCAAGAGAATTTTCCAGTTTCTATGTCCTAAAAAAATGAGATGTGATTTATGTTCAAAAAACTTTTAAAACCCTTAGCTATTTTTAGCTTAGTTACTGTTTTATTTTTTAGTCAAGTCGATGGTGTATTAGCCGCTAGAAGCGGGGGACGCATCGGGGGAGGCTCCTTTAGATCCTCTCCCAGTCGTAGCTATAGTCCCAGTCCTGGCCGTTCTGGAGGGGGGTACTACGGCGGAGGCGGTTTTGGATTTCCTTTCCTAATCCCCTTCTTTGGCTTTGGTGGGGGTGGGTTATTTTCCCTGCTAATTTTTATGGCGCTCGCCGGGTTTCATCTTCAACAGTATTCGGTCAGCCATCGGACAAGGACAGGATGAACAGGGATATGGCAGTAACCCGGCGGTTTCTGTAGCCCGTTTGCAAGTGGGGTTACTGGCCCAAGCTCGAAATTTACAAGGGGATTTAGACCGCATGGCCCAAACCGCCGATACGGGTTCGGCCAACGGTCGCGCCCAAGTTTTACAGGAGGCCACCTTAGCCCTGTTACGCCATCCTGAATATTGGGCCTATGGGTCTTCGGAGTCGGAACAAACGGGCATGAATTCGGCCGAAGCTAAATTCAATCAATGGGCCTTAGCCGAACGCAGTAAGTTTACGGAAGAAACCCTGTCTAATGTTAATAATCAGTTAATTGGTGGGGTAGCTCCTTCTTTGCAGGGAAATTCAGGAACTTTAGTCAGTCAGACGGGAGATTTAACCGCCACGGATAACGAATATATTGTGGTGACATTGGTGGTAGGAACCTTGGGAAAAATTCAACTTCCTAAAGTGAATAGTCCTGAAACATTACGTCAAGCATTAAGTCGTTTAGGTTCCGTTGGTAGTGAACAATTATTGGCCGTAGAAATTCTCTGGACACCTCAAGCTAGTGGGGATACCCTGAGCACGGACGATATGTTAGCGTACTATCCCAATTTAACTTTGGTTTAAGCTTTTGGGTGGCGCAAGCCACCTTTTTAAGTCTTAAATAATTACGAATTACGAATTACGAATTACGAATTACGAATTACGAATGAGTAATATTTCCTGTTCCCTTGCCATCTCTAGCACTAATTTAAGGATTTAATATTAGAATTTACAATTATATAGGTATTCATATTTATTATGCAGATAATGAAGAAACGGATCAATTTTCAAAGGAGAAACCCGTGACCTGTTCAATTAATTCCTGGGCTGTGAATTTTCGACCATGTTGATGAATATTTTGTTGCAACCATTCTAAAAGCCGCTTCACACTTCCCCGTTCAATTTCAAAGGGGATTTCAGGATCAAGACGTATAGCAGTATCATAAATTTGAGCCGCCATTAAATTCCCTAACGTATAACTTTGGAACATTCCACCAATTAATCCAATATACCAGTGCACATCCTGTAAAACCCCCTCCAAATCGGTTTTTGGAACAACACCTAAATCATTTCTATAGCGTTCATTCCAAGCTTCAGGTAAATCGGAAATGGCTAGTTTTCCCTCCAACATCGCTAACTCTAAATCAAAGCGAATCATAATATGTAAATTGTAAGTAACTTCATCTGCATCGGTACGAATTAAAGAGGGAGTTACCTGATTAATGGCTTGATAAAATTGACTCGTTGTCACCTGTCCCAACTGCCGCATAAACACCCCCTGTAATCGAGGATAACAACATTCCCAAAACCCTCGACTGCGACCGATAACATTCTCCCATAAACGAGCTTGACTTTCATGCAAACCCGAGGAAGCCCCCCCGGCTAAAGGAGTTCCTTCTAACTCCAGTGCAATTCCTTGTTCATAGAGGGCATGACCCGCTTCATGAATGGTACTAAATAGCGCCTGTCCCAGATGGTGTTCATAAACACGGGTGGTGATCCTCACATCATTAATCGAGAATTTCGTCATAAACGGATGCAGGGTCTTGTCTTGGCGTCCTCGATTTAAGTCATAACCCAAAGCCTGAATTACCCCAAGACTAAACTTCAGTTGTTCTTTAGAAGAGAAATTTTGATGTAAACAAGAGTTATCTAACTGAACACAATTGCCGAGGGTTTCCACGATCGCCACTAATTGTTCACGCAGAGGTTCAAATAGCGATCGCACCTTTGCCACCGTCATCCCCTGATCCTGTTGATCAATTAAAGGATCGGCAATGTGTTCATACCAGGGAAAACACCCGGCATATTCCTGACTCAATTCTAAAGTGGTTTTTAAATAAGGCTCAACAATAGCAAAACTCTGGGCTTCCCTTGCCTTGGCCCAGGCATCATAGCAGGCGGATTGATGCTGGGATATCTGTGCCATCAACTTTGAAGGAACCCGCACCGCTCGCTGATAATCTCGGCGGGTAACACGGATTAAACTGGCTTCTAGGGAGGAATAGGGAAGATTAGCTTCTTCAGTCCGTAAGTCCTCTAAAAGTTCTCCCAAAACGGGATCAATGAATTTTTCATGGGCGAGGCGACGTAACGTAGCCATTTGTCGCCCTCTAGCCCGAGCGCCACCGGGTGGCATATAGGTGGCTTGATCCCAATACAATAGGGAAATCGCCGATTTAATATCGTTAATTTCCGTGAGGCGATCAAGCAGTTCTGTGAATTGGGGGTTGGGAGAGGAAGAAACGGACATGAGGAAACGCAGGGGGGCAGGGGAGTAGGGGCAGGGGAGGCAGGAGGATTAGGGGGCAGGGGGAGTAGGGGGGCAGGGGAGGTAGGGGAGGTAGGGGAGGTAGGGGGTGTGAACTCCTTCTGTTCCCCATTCGTAATTCGTAATTCGTAATTCGCAATTCCCCATTACCCATTACCCATTACCCATTACCCATTCGTAATTCCCCAAACCCCATCTTCAGTTAAACCGTTACGCCTCGGGTACTCAGAACTTCTTGTAATTGAGCTTCTTCATCTTTAGTTAAAGAAGTTCTTAACACGGTTTCCACCATAGGGGGCGATTTCTTCTAAGACTTTATCGGGGGTGACTTTCCGCACTAATACAAAGAGGGCAGAGGTTTTCGGTTGTAAGGTTTCCCCTAGGGATTTCATAAAGTCATCATCCACCCCAATATCACTTAAAGCACCACTAGCGGCTCCAGCGGCGGCTCCCACGGCGGCTCCTAACAGGGGGCTGAGGAATAATGTCCCAATTAATAAACCCCAAAACCCGCCACTAACTGCACCCGCAGTGGTTAAATCAATGGCTTGATTGAGTTTAACTTTTCCTTCAGCATTCTTGACAATTACGGCAGCGTCTTCTAATTCGATTAAATGTTCTTTTTGTAATTTAATCAAAGTCAGACGGACTTCTTCGGCTTTGTATTCGTCATCGTAGGCGATCGCAATTAAGTCACTCATGGTAAATCAATCATAAAATTTGTCTTTGATAGCTTACCATAAAATTGCTTTTTTGCCCCTAACAAAAAAAGGGAGAGGGGGCGGGTTTATTAGACTTAACAGGGGGATGTGATCAATTGTCTCTAACCCTCCCCTACAATGTGTTTTAAAAGAGCGATCACCATCCCAAACCCCTGATCAATTCAATCGTAATTCTGTAGGGGGGGGTTCTCAAAAAATGTTCGATTCTGATCGATCATTTTACTAAACCCGCCCAACTAATCAACAAGATATCGGGGTTTAGGCTTGAATTACAAATTGAGTTGCTGTTAAGACAGGTTTATTGGTTAAGGTTAAGAATTTAGCGCCTGTTCCCAAACCTGCGGCTGTGCCGTTTTGGTTGTAGAATAATCCTCCGGTTGTGCTGTTATAAACAATAGTGGCATCACTGATAGCAGCGAGAGCATCCGTTGTGACGGTAGCAAACTCACTAGCGACAGAAAATCCAGTTCCCGCAATACTGCTAATACTGGTAAAGGTGGTTTTATCTAAGACAATTTGATCGGTTTGTGAGATATCAAAGTCTGTGATCGTATCCACACCAACGGCAGAAGTAGCAAAGGCAGCATTGGTATTATAGATAAACTGATCCGCACCGAGTCCTCCAGTCAGAGGGTCATTAGCCGCACCGCCATTAAGATTATTATTAGCAGTATTCCCGGTAATTGTATTAGCTAAATTATTGCCTGTCCCATTAATAGCGGTACTTCCAATTAAGGTCAGGTTTCTCCACGTTAGCGGGTAAGGTATAGGTGACAGAAGATTGGACTAAATCTGTTCCTCCAGAAGCTAATTCTTTGACGATATCCCCAGCATTATCAACAACATAAGTATCGTTTCCTGTACCCCCTGTGAGTTGGTCGGCTCCGGTACTGCCATTCAGGGTATTATTAGCAGTATTGCCTTTAATAATATTAACTAAAGCATTACCTGTCCCATTAATAGCGGTAGTTCCTGTTAAGGTCAGGTTCTCCACGTTAGCGGGTAAAGTATAGGTGACAGAAGATTGGATTAAGTCCGTTCCTTGAGATGCTAATTCTGTGACGATATCCCCAGTATTATCAACAATGTATGTATCGTTTCCTGTACTACCTTTGAGTTGGTCGGCTCCGTTTCCTCCATTTAAAATATCGTTGCCAGCCAAGGCATTAATGATATCATTTCCTGCATATCCATAGAGATTATCTTTGCCAGGAGTTCCAGTGAGAATATCATTTCCAGATGTGCCATCAAAATTTGTTGAACGCCATAATTCATCGCCATGAATTCCATCAGTAGCGGTAAAATAAAGAACACCATTGGCATTAATCAGATCGTTGGGTGAGGAACTCCATGAGCCCAGATAAATATCTTTGACTAAAGTTGTTCCTGCGGTTGTGCCATTACTCTTCCATAACTCATAACCTTTAATATCATCATTGGCTGTAAAATAAAGAATGCCATTCACATCAGTAAAATCACTCGGATAGGAACTCCATGATCCCGGTCGAATATCTTTAAGTAAAGTTGTTCCTGCGGTTGTGCCATTACTCTTCCATAACTCTTTACCATGAGTTGAGTCACTCATCGTAAAATAAAGAATATTGTTGGCAACACTAAAGTCATCAAAGCTGGAATTATTACCAAAGTCTTTAACCAGTGTTGTTCCAGTTTCTGTTCCGTTACTTTTCCACAATTGATATTGATATCCCGTTGAGGAATTATAGGTAGATACTGTGAAATAAATGTTATTTCCAGCTACAATATAATCATTGGGATTATTCCCCAAGAAGTTTTTAACCAGTGTTGTACCAGAGGGCGTTCCGTTACTTTTCCACAGTTTATTAGTATAGATTCCTAGATTAGAATCGTAGGCTCGAGTCTCAAAGTAGAGTAGATTGCCTACTGGTGTAAAGTCGGAATAACTTGGGGATGAATTTCCAGGAACTATATCTTTAAGTAACTTTGTTCCTGCTGTTGTACCATCCGTTTTCCACAATTCATCACCATAAATTCCGTCATTGGCTGTAAAAAATAGAGTGCCATTAACATTAATCAGAGTGTCTATAGAGGAGCTCCATGACCCCGCTCTAATATCTTTAACTAAAGTTGTTCCCGCCGTTGTGCCATTCGTTTTCCATAACTCATCACCTGTAATACCATTATCTGCGATGAAATAAAGAGTGCCATTCACATCGGTAAGGTCGCTGGGATAGGAAGTTCCTGACCCTGTTTTAATATCTTTGACTAAAGTTGTTCCTGCGGTTGTGCCATCACTTTTCCATAATTCTTTGCCGTAAGTTGAGTCAGTTAAAGTAAAATAAAGGGTGTTGTTGGCAGCAGTAAAATCGTAATAATTATTATTATTGCCAAAATCTTTAACCATTTTTGTTCCGGTTTCTGTTCCGTTACTTTTCCACAATTGATACTGATATCCCGTTGAGGAATTATAGTTAGAGACTGTGAAATAAACCGCATTGCCAACAGGAATATAATTGGTTGGGTTATCACCTAAAAAGTTTTTAACCAGTTTAGTTTCACTCGGTGCACCATTGCTTGTCCATAATTGATTTGTATAGATCCCCAGGTTAGAATCATAAGTTCTAGCTTCAAAGTAAAGAGTGTTGTTTGCCTTCGTAAACTCGCTATAATTGGGATATGAACTTCCGGGGACAATATCTTTTAGGAGTTCTGCACCCAATACAGAGGGATAAGTAGAGATTACTTCCGGTTCAAATGCTAAGGAAATATTGAGATCTCCTGTGGTAATTTCTAAATCCCAATCTCCTCCTAATTGAGAATTTCCTGTGACATCATCTGAAGCGGCAATGATAGATTGGGTTAGGTGACTTAATTGTTGAATAAAAACTTGATCTTTTCCGATTTCACACCCATATAATAACAAATAAGGAGATGACCAGGTTTGCAATTGTGGAGTATAATATTCTAAGGTTTCTAAATTCAACATACTGTTTCCTAAGAATAGGCAACCCGGCATTCCATGAGAAACAATATGAATCGCTTGCAGATGGGAGTGAGATTTTAAAATCGAGGTAATTTGGGCAATTCCGTCTTCTTGAGGATGTAAGATATAAACGGCTGCATTGGGTTTAGTTCCGGCAATTAATTGTTCGATGTCAGAAATATTAGAGTCAATAAAGATGATCTCTTGAGTTTCATTCAAGATAGATAAATCTGGGTTTACTTTTGATTGCAAGTGATGAAATTTGCTTTGGGGGAGATGTGTAACTGAATACATGAGATTGATATGATAGAAGTTATCAATGCGGTAAGATCCAGTTGAGAAGCAGTGAAGCTCGGTTTCTCGGCTGTATGATTCCTACAACTGAAATGCCGCGATCGCATTATAGCTCAAGAACAGAATGGTAGTGTATATTGCTCTCCACAATTTTGACTATTCTGTTTTTTTATTTGACTCTCCCTAAACTGATGCAAGAAGATTTATTCTTCTTGCATCAGTAAATTATTACCCCTACAGTCTCCAGTAATATTGTTGTTTTGCTTGACAACTATTCAAATTAGAGTCAAACACAACAACACAGTTAAATTTAGGCTTGAATTAAAAATTGACTAGCGGTTAATGCAGGTTTAGTGGTTAAGGTTAAGAATTGAGCACCTGTTCCCAAACCTGTGGCTGTGCCGTTTTGGTTGTAGAATAATCCTCCGGTTGTGCTGTTATAGACAATATCTGCCGCACTGGTAGCTGCTAAAGCATCGGTGGTAACTTGGGCAAATTCACTGGCGACAGAAAATCCAGTTTCCCGCAGCACTGCTAATACTGGTAAAGGTGGTTTTATCTAAGACAATTTGATCAGTTTCTGAGATATTAAAATCTGTAATTGTATCCACACCCACCGCAGAAGTCGTAAATACGGCATTGGTATTGTAGATAAATTTATCCGCACCGAGTCCCCCGGTCAGAGCGTCATTAGCCGCACCGCCACGGAGAGAGTCATTGCCATCACCCCCATTAAGAGTATTATTAGCAGTGTTACCCGTAATAATATTAGCCAGAGTATTCCCTGTACCGTTAATGGCTGTAGTTCCGGTTAAGGTCAGGTTTTCCACATTAGCAGGTAAAGTATAACTAATCGCTGATTGAACTAAGTCGGTTCCTTGGTTGGCTAATTCTGTAACGATATCCCCAGTACCGACAATATAAATATCATTACCCGTATTGCCTTTGAGTATATCGTTACCTGCTCCTCCATCGAGGGTATCAATTCCAGCACCGCCATTTAAACTATCATTACCACCAAGACCGGAAAGTTTGTCATTTCCCCCTAAACCATTAATGATTTCTGGGTTAGCTGTTCCTGTTAGAATATCGTTATTGGGAGTACCATTAATTGGGGGAAATTCTTGAGTTTTGAAGTTCCAGGTACTATTTCCAGTAATACCCAGATAATTGTTACCTGCAATATCTTTAATTGCACCATTAGCAATTTCAATGTAGTAATCTATACCCGTTACTAAATTTGCTGTTGGGTTAATGGTGAGTTGATTGCCATTGAGTATGACATTACTGGCAGTTACGGCGATGGTTTCTACCACCGAGTCATCAGAGAGTTGCTTGATAACAATATTGCCAGTACCTTTTTGGATGGCTTCGCTGAAGTTGACGACTAGATCAGCAGCAACCGCAACCCCTGTGGCATTATCGGCTGGAGTGAAACTGCTGGCGGTCGGTGGGGTTGTATCAGGTGCAGCAATATTCAGTTGAATCGAACCTGTAGCAGCCTGAAAACCATCAACAGCTATTTGATAGGTTTTCCCAGCCGTGGCATTCAGGCTGATCAGGCTAGTGTAACTACCCCCTCCATCATCATTGGAGTCAATCAGACTCAGGTTATTAACCGCCGACCCCGTGAACACGGACAAGTAAGTATCGAAATTACTGTTTTTAGTATCAATGGTAAAGGTTCCGCTACTGGGTGCTGTCCAAGACCACCACACCGAGTTAATGGTTTCACTTTGCAAGGGTTCGCCTGTTTCTCCGGTGGCTCCCACATTGGAGCCCGTTGTACTCACAGGTAAGTTATATAGCAGAATCCGATTGACAAAGTGATCATTTGATGGTGCGGGGGTAGATCCCACCAGAGCATTGTTAATATTCAACCGACCTCCTGAAACCGTCTTACCACTCAAAGCGGAAATCGGGTCAGTTGTTTGCAGCAGCTTGTTTTTAACTTGCTGTGCCGTCCAAGTGGGATTTTGAGACCACAGCAAGGCTGCCGCCCCAGTGACATGGGGAGATGCCATTGATGTCCCAGAGATGGTATTGTAGGTTGAGTTAGGCCAGGTGCTATAAATACTCGAACCGGGTGCTCCTAAATCTACAGTGGTGGCTCCATAGTTGGAGAAAGAGGACAAGCCATCGGTGCGGGTGGTTGAGGCAACAGAGATAATATTAGATAGGTTGTAACTGGCCGGGTAAGAAGGCGTTGTGTCTGTGTTCAATGAACTATTACCCGCCGCCGCAATGAATAAAGCTCCCTGTTGTCCGGCAGTATTGATAGCATCGGATAGGGCTTGACTGTAGCCTCCGCCTCCCCAAGAATTATTTGTAAGTTTGACTCCCTTCGTCGTTGCATAGTTAATCGCGAGGATGGCCTTAGATGTATAGCCCGAACCACCATCACTTAAAAACTTCAGGGGCATAATCTTGGCATCCCAGGCAACTCCTGTCACTCCCAGGCCGTTATTGCCTTTTCCGGCAATGGTTCCCGAAACATGGGTTTCCGTGTCCATTCCCATCCATCGGGTTATTGTCGTTATTCGCGAAATCCCAGCCGCGAGTGTCATCGATATATCCGTTATTGTCATTATCGATGCCATCGCCAGGGATTTCCCCAGGATTTGCCCAAATATTCCCCACTAAGTCGGGGTGGTTGTAATCAACCCCCGTATCAATCACGCCGATTACTAAGTTTTGATTGCCCTTTTGAATATCCCACGCTTCCGGGGCATCAATATCGGCATCGGGTGTTCCCCCACTTTGACCTGTGTTGTTGAGTCCCCATAATTGGGAATAGCCTGGATCATTGGGAGTTGTGGCTTGAGGTGTAATTGTTGCTAATTTTTCTTCAGTAGGACTCGGTTCTTGGATATCTTCAAGGGTGATAATATAATCCGGCTCTATGTATTCAATGCGGGGATCGTCTTTATAAGCGGATATTGTTTGTTCAACTGTTCCTGAAGGGATCTGCCAAATGTCAATTCCAAGTTGGGACGCTTGGGTGACTTTTATGACTCCGATGTCTGCCTGCAAGTTGGTAATTTCACTGGAATTCGTGGTGGGATTCAGTTTGATAATCACGCGGTCTGAACTAAAATTCGTACCCATGATAGTTCAACTCCTGTACTGGATTGAGTGTTGATGTCTGGTGAGTGAGGCATATTTAAGCCTTCCATCTCAATAGAACTCAATAGAAAATATTTTATCACGGAGATCAACTTATGTTTAATATTTTTTTAAGTATTTTTTAAATATCAAGAATGAAAGTGAGCTTTTGTTTATGAAAAATGTTTAAACCCTTTTCCGGCAAGGATTAAGAGCTTTTTAACTTTATTTAGTTAAAGGTGATTTTTAATTAATATCAAGTCAGAAAAATCCGTAAAAATACTTAAATTCTGAAAATAAATTAATGCAAAAATCTGGGATGGAAAGTGGGAATATAGTTCAAAGCCTGGTTTTGTGGGGGTTTGAGATGGGTCTTAATATATGTTCAAAATGAGAAACCCGGTTTCTGGTAGAAACCGGGTTTCTCCGCCTCTCAATTTAGAATTAGGCTTGAATTAGAAATTGAGTTGCTGTTAAGACAGGTTTAGTGGTTAAGGTTAAGAATTTAGCACCTGTTCCCAAACCTGCGGCTGTGCCGTTTTGGTTGTAGAATAATCCTCCGGTTGTGCTGTTATAGACAATATCTGCCGCACTGGTGGCGGCTAAAGCATCGGTGGTAACTTGGGCAAATTCACTGGCGACAGAAAATCCAGTTCCCGCAGCACTGCTAATACTGGTAAAGGTGGTTTTATCTAAGACAATTTGATCAGTTTCTGAGATATTAAAATCTGTAATTGTATCCACACCCACCGCAGAAGTCGTAAATACGGCATTGGTATTGTAGATAAATTTATCCGCACCGAGTCCCCCGGTCAGAGCGTCATTAGCCGCACCGCCACGGAGAGAGTCATTGCCATCACCCCCATTAAGAGTATTATTAGCAGTGTTACCCGTAATAATATTAGCCAGAGTATTCCCTGTACCGTTAATGGCTGTAGTTCCGGTTAAGGTCAGGTTTTCCACATTAGCAGGTAAAGTATAACTAATCGCTGATTGAACTAAGTCGGTTCCTTGGTTGGCTAATTCTGTAACGATATCCCCAGTACCGACAATATAAATATCATTACCCGTATTGCCTTTGAGTATATCGTTACCTGCTCCTCCATCGAGGGTATCAATTCCAGCACCGCCATTTAAACTATCATTACCACCATCACCCAAAAGTTGATCATTTCCCCCTAAACCATTAATAGTTTCTGGGTTGGCTGTTCCGGTGAGAATATCATTATTAGCCGTACCATTAATCGGAGGAAATCCCTGAGTTTTGAAGTTCCAGGTACTATTTCCGGTAATACCCGCATAATTGTTACCTGCAATATCTTTAATCGCACCATTAGCGATGCCAACGTAGTAATCTGTACCCTGTAATAAATTTGCTGTTGGGTTAATGGTGAGTTGAGAGCCACTCACGGTGACATTAGCAGCAGTTACGGCAATGGTTTCGACTACCGAGTTATCAGATAGTTTCTGAATAACAAGATTGCCACTCCCTTTTTGAATCGCTTCGCTGAAATTGGCAACTAAGTTAGCACCAACTGCAACTTCTGTGGCATTATCGGCCGGGGTGAAACTGTTGGCGGTCGGTGGGGTTGTATCGCCAGATGGGACTGTGCCACTAATACTATATTGACCGACTCGTCCGTACTGACCATTACTTTTAACAGAGACAAAATAAGTCCCTGCACTGACTGAGGCATTCAGGTTAGCGAACAGGTTGCTACTAGAATTGCTCGAAGCAATGACAGTCCCACTACTATCAAGCAGTTGGGCTAGAATATCAAGATTCGGCCCGTATTGGGCAGGATTAATCGTAAAATTAACTGACCCTGCACCCGTTTGAAATGAAAATACATCAACGTCTGAGGTTCGGGTAATAATACCAGAACGTGTTAATGTTGTTGTTCCTGACAAGGGAGTGGCTGAAGCGATTGTGTTTCCATAATCGTCACTTCGATAACCGCCAAAACCATTATTAGTTGCCGAGATGACACTCATATCATCTTGGTAAGTCGTCGATCCTAAACTACTGGTTCCATTGTGCCAAGTTGTTAGATTTTGGTAATAGCTCAGACCCATTATCGGAGCCCAACCGGTTTCTCCACTCCCAGAAACCTGGACTGTACTCTTCCGTCTTATTACCATTGGCATCATAGGTACTCTGATGCTCCAATCCCAAACTATGACCGACTTCGTGAGAAATGGCTTCTGCTGTAGCTTTAGGATCACCATTCGCCAGGTTTTCTTCAAATACAAAAACAGGTGTATCGTTGTTCCATTGCCATGAAGTCAACCAAGCAACCCCTCCGGCGGGTGAATCATACCAAAGATCCCAACTCCCTCCAATCACAGTCCGAGTGTTATAGGCTGAGTTTAAGTTTCCCGGCTCAATAGTGGTTACATCAATATTAAAGGGTGCATAGTCTTCAGCAACTCGCTTCCAGATTTGTTCTATATTGGCTACTTCTGTTGCAGAAAAGGTTGTGGTATCTGCGTCAATGCTGTAAGCAGGTGTGACAATATTTGCGCCCCCAGTGAAATCAGTATTCCAATCTGTTCCCGAAGTTGTGTGACCATTAAAATCTAGGAAGATTTTTGATGTGGCATTGGGGTTACTACTGAGGAGTGGAAGCGATGCTAGTGGAACCGTTGCACCCACCACAGGGGCTGGTGCTAGGGGATATTTGTTAATCAATAGGCTGCGACAACCTTCACAAATACAGCCTCCTAGGTGATTTTTTAAGGTTAATTTATTCTCCAGGCTGTTTCCTGGGGTGCTAACATTGTCGGTTTCTATTAACGAGTTGCTGGTTTCACTTCCTGTATCAGTGGGTTTCGGTTGGACAGTTACACCCTCTGAACTAAAATTCGTACCCATGATGATCCAACTCCTATACTAATTATGAACTGGTGGAAATAGACTCGGGCAGAAATACTATTTACTCTCACTTTTGGTTTGTTCCGTTGGTGCAGTAAAAGTATTTATCTGTTGTGCAATCCTTGATTGAATGTTGATGTCTTGTGAATTGGGCTTAGTCAAGCCTTCTATCTCAATAAAAAGTATTATATCACTAAAATTAACTCATGCTAATATTTTTTAAGTATCATAAACGAAAGTGAGTTTTTATTAATAAAAAATGTTAAAACCCAATTCTGGCAAGGATTAAGAGCTATTTTTAACGTTATTCGGTTAAAGGTAATTTTTAATTGTAGTCAACTGATCAAATCCCATGAAATTACTGAATTTTAAGAAAAAATTAATACAAAAATATGAAATACAAAGCGGTTGCTATAGGTCAAAATCGCCGTTTTATGGGGTTTTGCAGGGATCTTAATATATGTTCAAAATGAGAAGCTGGGTTTCTAGGAACTTAGTCTGGGTATACAGAAACCGGGTTTCTGGAGAGATATTGATGGGATAGAATCAATCTCAGGGAGAAACCCGGTTTCTAATATTGTGATTAAAACGGCCATTTCCAGTTAACAATTTCATCTTTGTCAATGCCGTGTTTCATGGGCATAATTGACATTTTCGATGATTGCATTTTTCATTCTTTCTCGGACATAGGCCGCCGCCGAACCCAATTTGGGAACCCGGTCAATCACGTCTATAACCAGATTAAAACGGTCAACTTGGTTATTAATAGCTAACTCCAAGGGAGTATTAATATTCCCCTTCTCTTTGTAGCCTCTAACGTGCAGATTCGCGTGATTTTTCCGACGATAGGCTAACTTGTGAATTAACCAAGGATAGCCATGAAAATTAAAGATAATCGGTTTATCTGTGGTAAACAAACTATCAAAATCTCGGTCTGATAACCCGTGGGGATGTTCCGTATCCGGTTGTAACTTAAATAAATCTACAACGTTGACAAACCGAACTTTCAAATCGGGAATTTCTTCGCGTAAAATAGCCGTTGCAGCTAACGATTCCATCGTTGCTACATCCCCACAACCCGCCATAATTACATCAGGAATATCAGGATCTTTTCCACAATCATCACTGCTGGCCCATTCCCAAATTCCAATCCCTTTGGTACAATGTTTAATCGCCTCATCCATCGTCAAAAATTGCAGATGTTTCTGTTTATCCGCAACAATAACGTTGATATAATTGGTACTCTTTAAACAATGATCGGCAACCGATAATAAACAGTTAGCATCGGGGGGTAAATAAATCCGGGTGACACTGGCACTTTTATTTGTTACCACATCTAAAAAACCCGGGTCTTGATGACTAAACCCGTTATGATCTTGACGCCAAACCGTTGAAGATAATAATAGATTCAAAGAAGAAATTGGCGATCGCCAAGACACTTCATTTCGGCAAATATCCAACCATTTCGCGTGTTGGTTGAACATAGAATCAATGACGTGAGCAAAGGCTTCATAGGTATGGAAAAATCCATGGCGTCCGGTGAGTAAATACCCTTCTAACCAGCCTTCTAAGGTATGCTCACTCAGAATTTCCATCACCCGGCCATCGGTTGCCAGTTCACTTCCATCTAAATCCTCTGGCAAAAAGTCCCCTAACCAAGTTTTTTTACTAACCTCATAAATCGCATTTAAACGATTAGAGGCTGTTTCATCGGGGCCAAATACCCGGAAATTTTGCAGATTATTCCGCATCACATCCCGCAGGAAATTCCCTAGGGGTTTGGTATTTTCCACCCCCGACTTACCCGGATATTCCACTGGCACACCATAGCTACGAAAATCTGGCAACCGCAGGTCTTTGCGCAGCACACCCCCGTTAGCATGGGGACTGGAACTCATCCGCTTTGTGCCTTGGGGGGCTAAAGCCTTCAGTTCGGGAATTAAACGGCCATTTTCGTCAAACAGTTCTTCGGGTTGATAACTGCGCATCCAATCTTCCAACACCTGGAGATGGGGAGGGTTGGTGGTGACATCGGCCATCGGGACTTGGTGCGCCCGCCAGAAACCCTTCAACTTTATGACCATCGACCTCCGCCGGGCCAGTCCAGCCCTTGGGACTGCGCAAGACAATCATCGGCCACAGGGGACGTTTCGCCACTCCCGTTGACCGAGCTTCGGCTTGAATCGCTTTAATTTCAGTGATGGCCGTTTCCAGGATAGCTGCCATTTTTTGGTGCATCAAGGCCGGGTCTGACCCCTCGACAAAATAGGGTTTATAGCCATAGCCTTTAAACAGGGCTTCCAATTCCTCATGGCTAATCCGCGATAAAATCGTGGGGTTGGCGATTTTGTAGCCATTCAAATGCAGAACGGGCAATACGGCCCCATCTCGAATCGGGTTGAGAAATTTGTTAGAATGCCAAGCGGTGGCTAGGGCTCCGGTTTCTGCTTCTCCGTCTCCTACTACGCAAACAGAGATTAAATCGGGGTTATCAAATACAGAACCGTAGGCGTGGGACAAACTATAGCCTAACTCCCCCCCTTCATGGATGGAAACCGGGGGTTTCCGGGGTGCAGTGGCTACCAATTCCACCGGGAAAAGAGAACTGTTTAAAGAATTTTTGCAGCCCCTCGGCGTCTTCGCTAATATTGGGGTAAATTTCTGAATAGGTTCCTTCTAGGTAAACTGGGGCTAAGACCCCGGGGGCTCCGTGACCTGGGCCAGCTAGATAAATCATATCCAGGTCGTATTTTTTAATCAGTCGGTTGAGGTGAATGTAGATGAAGCTCAACCCGGGACTCGAACCCCAATGTCCTAATAACCGATGTTTAACGTCGGAAGGTTTTAGGGTTTCTTTTAATAGGGGATTTTCCCGCAGATAAATCATCCCCACGGCTAGATAATTACAAGCTCGCCAGTAAGCGTTAATCTTACCCAGTTCGTCTTCACTTAGGGGGTTACTTGTCTCAACGAGTTTATCCGGTGCAGATACCATAAGTCCTGACTGTTATAAATGGTTTTCGTTTTCCAAAAATTGAGACTATAAGATATCCTTAAACGGCGATTTGCGGTTTGATTGATATCATTAGGTCAAAATTGCTTTAAATGATAGCACGGGTTTTTGAGTTTATAGAGATTCTATTTTTATTCTTCCTATTTTTTTAAGATTTGATCGCAGCTTAAATGTTAACAAAAGATTAACATTTAAGCTCGAAAGGCTAGGAATTCTTTGATCATCTGATATATTGAGCCAGTGATCCTATTAAAATTATGACTATTACATTGTATTTTTTACGCCATGGGGAAACCTCCTATAGTCAACAGGGCGGTTATTGTGGAAATTTAGATCCAGAATTAACCGAAAATGGCTTAAAAATGGCGGAGCAATTTGCCCAGTCCTATCAGAATTTACCTTGGACGGCAGCCTTTGTCAGTCCGATGAAACGAACTATTTTGACGGCAAAACCTTTATGTGATCTAGTGGGTTTAGAAATGCAATTTCGGGAGGGTTTAAAAGAAATTGCCTATGGAGAATGGGAAGGAAAACTTCCCGCAACTGTTAATGAAAATTACCATGATGATTATGTTAGATGGCTAACTGATCCGGGTTGGAATGCACCGACCGGAGGAGAAAAAGGAATTGATATTGCTCGCCGTTCTTCCCAGGTTATTCCAGAAATTGAAGAACGTTATCCATCGGGTAATATTCTAATTGTATCCCATAAAGCTACTATTAGAATTATGTTGTGTGAATTATTGGGAATTGATATTGGTAGATTCCGCGATCGCATTGCTATGCCGACGGGAGCAGTTAGTAGAGTAGAATTATCCGCTCGCGGGCCGTTATTACACACTTTAGCAGATCGTTGTCATTTAGATAAAACTTTACGGTCTTCTATTGGGACTTAAAATAGGGATTTAAAGAATTAATTAAATGACACAGCAGCTTAAATTCTAATCACAATCTCACTTGATTTATCCTATGAAAATATTAATATTAAATGCGGGTTCAAGTTCTCAAAAAAGTTGTCTGTACGAAATTAATGAGCCCATATTACCCGACTATCCCTTACATCCGATTTGGGAAGCCAATATTGATTGGACAGCTTCTAAAGAATTGGGTTTAATGACCGTCAAAACTGCGAAAGTTAAACAAGAATATCCCTTAGATTTAAAATCTAAATCCAGGGCGATCGCGCAAATGTTTGATACTCTGATTTTAGGAGAAGCCAAAGTATTAAATAATTTCTCGGAAATTACCATAGTTGGTCATCGGGTTGTCCATGGGGGTTCAGATTATTCAGAAGCAACATTAATTGATCAAAATGTAAAAGCAACCATTCGGGATTTAATTCCCCTCGCTCCCAGTCATAACCCCGCCCATTTAGAAGGAATTGAAGCCGTAGAAACCCTATTAGGAAATATTCCCCAAGTAGCTGTTTTTGATACGGCATTCCATCGAACTATGCCCGATTATGCCACGGTTTATCCCATTCCCTATTCATATTTTCAAGATGGAATCAAACGCTATGGATTTCATGGAACTAGCCATAAATATTGCGCCCAAAAAACCGCAAAAATCCTAGGAAAACCCTTAGAGTTTTTAAAACTAATTACCTGTCATTTGGGTAATGGATGTTCCTTAGTGGCAATTAAAGATGGGATTAGTATTAATACAACTATGGGATTTACTCCCCTAGAAGGATTAATGATGGGAACCAGAAGCGGTTCTATTGATCCATCTATTGTATTATATTTAATCAGTAAATATAAATATGATATTCAGCAAATTAATCAGATTTTAAATAAGGAATCGGGGTTAAAAGGTATTGTCGGGGAGTCGGGAGATCTGAGATATGTTTTAACAGAAATGAACGCCGGAAATGCTCAAGCTAAACTGGCTTTTGAGATGTATATTCATCACTTAAAAATGGGAATTGGACAAATGTTAGCTAATTTAGGCGGTTTAGATGCGTTAGTTTTTACCGCCGGAGTCGGAGAAACACGCGGAAAAAGTTCGGGAAGCAGCTTGTCAAGGATGGGAGTTTTTAGGCTTAAAATTAGACTTAGAAAAAAATGCCTCTCACCCGGTTGATCAAGAGATTTCCACCGCAGATTCAAAGGTTAAAATATTAGCAGTTCATACGGAGGAAGATTGGGCGATCGCTACTGAATGTTGGCATATATTTAATGCCTATACACAACAATAAATTGTCGGAAATGGTTCTGAATTAACATATAATTTAATAAACCAAGAGGAAAAATCAACCATGAATTTACAAGAATTAAAAAACGCCGATTATCAACTTCCCGTCCATGAACGGTTATTACTGGTAGAGTCTATTATTAGCCAGTGTACCTTAATTTTATTAAAATCCATTTAAAATCATCTGTAGGGGCGGGTTCTCCCCAATGTTTCACATCCCATAATTAACCTTGATAAACCCGCCCAACCCCACCCCAATGTTTCACATCCCATAATTAACCTTGATAAACCCGCCCAACCCCACCCCAATGTTTCACATCCCATAATTAACCTTGATAAACCCGCCCAACCCCACCCCAGATTATAAATCGGGTTTCTCTACAAATCTTGTATTTGTTATCAATAATCTTGTTCAGAAACCCTATTTCTGCACATCGACCCCACCCCAGATTATAAATCGGGTTTCTCTACAAATCTTGTATTTGTTATCAATAATCTGGAAAAGAAACCCGATTTATGTTAAGGTTTAACCCCATGAATTACTTGTAAACTTCCTCCCGCATAAAGTTGAGGGGGACTGACATTAAAGCCAGTTTGTGATAGCAATTGAACCAAATCTGTTTTTAACAATTGCCAAGCTGTTTCCGTTTCAAATAACCAGAGAAACATGGCTACCCCCGGCCAAAATATCGGGTTAGTGGGGGAATGAAAGTCAACCAGGGCAAAAATCCCCCCAGGTTTGAGGACACGATAAACCTGATTGAGAATTTGTTGCAACTGTTCGGGGTTCATTTCATGCAACGCAGCGCTGGTATGAACGAGATCAAAGCTGTTATCGGCAAAGGGCAGATTTTCTGCAAACCCTTCAACATATTGGGCTTGGGGCACATTCCTCTGAGCCCGTTGGAGGGACAAGGGAGACGCATCCAACCCCGTGACATTCTGGGAATACTGGACTAACACCGATGTTGCTTGTCCACTTCCACAACATAAGTCCAGAACTTGGGTTTCCGGTGTCAGGGTTAACCCGGTTAAGGGTAACTCCCGAAACCGACGCTCACCGCCCACACTCAAAGCCGCCAGTCGGGAAATGGTATCATAGAGCCATTGATAGCGGTAACTTAGACTTCGGAGGATAGTTGCCATATTGAGAACAATTTTTATAAATTAAAAGATCGACTTAACCCACAAGGACAATATATTATTAAGATAGTTAACGAATCTTAGGATAGGAAGTATCCGCTATGGGACGAGTCGGAGTCTTACTGCTAAATCTGGGCGGGCCAGAGCAACTGCAAGATGTTCGCCCCTTTTTGTACAATCTATTTTCAGACCCAGAAATTATCCGTTTGCCCTTTGCTTGGATGCAAAAACCTCTGGCTTGGATAATTTCGACTCTGCGCTATCAAAAGTCCCAGGAAAATTATAAGGCGATCGGGGGCGGTTCTCCCCTGCGGCGAATTACGGAAGAACAAGCCATTGCCTTACAAGGATCTTTACAGGAAAAGGGCCGCGATATCCGAGTGTATGTGGGGATGCGCTATTGGAAACCCATTTACTGAGGAAGCGGTGGCTAAAATCAAACGGGATCAAATCGAACAGTTAGTTATTTTACCTTTATATCCACAATTTTCAATTAGTACCAGTGGTTCTAGTTTTCGAGTTTTAGAAAAACTTTGGCAACAAGATCCGAGCTTACAAAAAATTGATTATACAGTGATTCCCTCTTGGTATCGTCGTCCGGGTTATTTACAAGCCATGACCGAATTAATTTACCAGGAAATTGAACATTGCGAACAACCGGAACAAGTACCGATTTTCTTTAGTGCCCACGGTGTTCCGGTGAGTTATGTTGAGGAAGCGGGAGATCCCTATCGAGACGAAATTGAAGGTTGCACGGCGGCAATTATGCGGACTTTAAACCGTCCTAACCCCCATGTTTTGGCCTATCAAAGTCGGGTTGGCCCGGTGGAATGGTTACAACCCTATACGGAGGAAGCTATTCTGGAACTTGCCAAAGAAGGGGTTAAGGAATTGGTGGTGGTTCCGATTAGTTTTGTATCAGAACATATCGAAACCTTAGAAGAAATTGATATGGAATATCGGGAACTGGCTGAAGAAGCTGGGATTGAAAAATTCCATCGAGTTCCGGCATTAAATACCCATCCCATATTTATTAATGATTTAGCAGAAATGGTAATAGAAGCTTTAGATGCTCCTAATATTAAGTTCTCCGATGTGGCACATCCCGGCAAAAAAACCAAGATGTATCCCCAAGAAAGTTGGGAATGGGGACTCACCACCACCGCCGAGGTTTGGAATGGTCGGTTGGCTATGTTAGGAATGATTGGCATATTAATAGAAATTATTACCGGACAGGGCCCCTTACATTTCGTTGGGTTGCTGTAGGAGGGGTTTGGGCCTTTGGCTATTGTGGGTTGGCGGTTGATAGTTCATCTATGCAACCGCCTTAGTTTAAGAATAATAATTGTTGTTATTGTGTTAATTGAACGATATTTAAACCAGATTTAAGAAATTAAGCCATGCTATCGTTTAACGATAGATTATTAATTCTTTCTCGTAACTCTATTAGATCGGGATGTTGAGCGATATCAATATGCTTAATAGCCCAATTAAAAAAAGGGGCTAGAGAAATATAGTTAGGCTCTTGTTTTTGCATTTCTTTTGGGAACAATTGTATTAAAACCCGAGATATCTGCAATTATTTTGCTCAGTAATTGATAATCTAAGCTGGTATCTTTTCCCTCACAAAAAATAATTCTTCCACCACTAATAACACTCATAATCACGCCTCCAAACGAATAATATATGCTTCAGGAACTAACTGCTCTATATAATCAGAGTGAGTTGTAATAATAAATTGATTATTTTTCCCTAATTTTGGCAAAGCTCTGAGTAACGCTTGTTGCATAGGTGGATGTAAGTGCAATTCAATTTCATCAATTAAGATAACCGAGTTATGAATATTCCAACTTCCAAAGTCGATCACCATTGGAAAAATAGCACGTTCACCCCCAGACATCTCTGAAATTTCATACTGATCTTTGCCATCATAGAGATAAAACCAGGGCTCACTGAGAATATCATCAACCCCTTCCCGTAGAACAGGGCCTTCAAAACTACGTTTTGGGAAAAGGGTTCGATAAATTTGTTCTATTTCAGCATATAAATCTTTCTGTCCAGGCCGTAATTGCTCAAATTTACCATTAACAAAATCCTGATGAAACTGTCGCCATTTGGATAGGCGATCGCGGATAATATCATGCGTAATTTCGATTTTTATATCGGGATCTTCTGATGTTAAGCTTGTTGAGGTTCGCTGTTCTGTATACCAAAGAATTGTGCCAACTCTTTCAAAAACCTGAAAACCCTCAGATCGAAGCAATTGTTTAGCATATTGTCGTCCTTTAAATTGAAATAATTCAGAAGCAGTATTTGCTTGAACTCTTCTATCTCGCCACTTGAGATTTACAATAGATTTCTCAGCCGGAGACATTAAATTACGCCCCATCTCTTGCAATTTCTGGTTGAATTCTCGAACCGCTTGCAATTCTGATCGAGAAAACTGGACTTTTAAACTAACTTCAGGGTCAAACTTACCCCAATTACTCCCTAATAATTCATAGTTAAATCCTGGCCATTCTAAATCAGAAAGTGTTTTTAATCGCCCTGTTGCTTCCCCTAACGTTGCTGCAATTGCTTGTAAAAGACTTGTTTTTCCTGAACCATTCATACCGATAAGAACGATTAGATCCCTTGCTAATCCTGTTTCGGTATCAGTGAAATCCAAAAGAAGATTCCGAAATTTTTTAAAATACTTTAATTCTACAGATTGAACTTTCATAATCAAATTAAATCGCTATTTCAGCCTAATACCCTAATATTAATGCAGATCACCACCAACAAATCGGGTACATCGAATTCTACATTTTATTGATATTAACTCCGTTAATGGTTTTACCAATATCAATCATGGTTTCCTGAACTCCTTTTTCCTTTCGTTCACTATAGCGATCGCTTAAATAATCAGCCTGTCCTCTTAATAACAATGTAAATTTGTAGAGTTCTTCCATCACATCAACCAGGCGATCGCGATAGGGGGAATCCTTCATCACCCCATCTTCATCGAACTCCTGATAGGCTTTGGCCACCGAAGACTGATTGGGAATCGTAAACATCCGCATCCAGCGCCCCAAAATTCGCAGGGTATTCACCGCATTAAAGGACTGGGAAACCGCCACAGACCTGCATCACCGCCAAAGTTCGGCCCTGGGTTGGTCTAATCGCCCCCATGGTCAGGGGAATCCAATCAATTTGATTTTTCATCACCCCACTAATTTGACCATGGAGTTCGGGACTAGACCAGACCTGACCCTCAGACCACAAACTTAATTCCCGTAACTCCTGAACTTTGGGGTGGGTATCCGGTACGCTTCCATAAATCGGTAATCCCCGGGGGTCAAAAAACCGCACTTCTGCACCAAAATCCTGAATAATTAGGGCGGCTTCTTCTGCTAATAAACGACTATAAGAACGTCCTCTTAAGGAACCGTATAATAATAGAATTCGGGGTGGATGATTCAACATATATTAGGTAATGGGGATTACGGATTTAAGAAGATTTCACGGATTTCACGGATTTGAATCTGTGTTAATCTGCATTTCATGTTACCCGGGCGAGGGGGAAACTGGGACTGCAAAAATTGTCAATTCAAGGTATCAATTAACTGTTGGACTCGGACTTTAATTTCATCTCTAACTCGATGAAAGGTTTCTAAAGGTTGTCCGTCGGGATCATCTAATTGCCAATCTTCAAAAACTTCTTGCATTACCCAATCTTCAGGTAAGTTTACACCACAACCGCATAAAGAAATCACCGCATCATAATTTTCTGCTTGAAAATCACTTAAAGGGTTAGAAGTTTGATTGGTAATATCAATGCCGATTTCATCCATCACTTGAATAGCCGTAGGATGCACCCGACTGGCTTCTAAACCGGAAACTGGTAACGGCTATTTTTCCCGCCCCTAAAGTTCTAGCAAATCCCTCCGCCATTTGGGAACGGCAAGAATTTCTTTTGCAAACAAACATTACTTTTTTCATGTCAATCTCCAATTTTTAGCATGGCTAAATTATTTAAAAAATTAGGGTATTTATGAATTTAACCCTTGGCACAACGAGGATCGAATAAACTGGCTTTTTCCGGCTCTCTGGGGAACCAAAACGCCGTTTTTTTACAAATTTCGACCAACATTAACATCACCGGAACCTCAATTAATACCCCCACAACCGTTGCTAAGGCTGCACCGGAATTCAAACCAAATAATGTTACGGCTGTGGCGATCGCTACTTCAAAATGATTACTCGCCCCAATTAAGGCAGCCGGAGCCGAATCTTCATAGGATAGCTTCATTTTTAAAGCGATCAAATAGCTAATCAGAAAGATAAAATTGGTTTGGATAAATAAGGGAATGGCAATTAACAGAATATGAAAGGGATTATTAACAATTAATTCCCCTTTAAAAGCAAATAGCAACACCAAAGTAATTAACAATGCCGATATAGCAACGGGGCTTAAATAATGCAGAAATTCCCGTTCAAACCAGGCTTTTCCTTTGTTCTTAAAAATCCAATGGCGACTATACATTCCCGCCACTAATGGTAATCCCACATAAATGATCACCGATAAAAAAATCGTTAACCAAGGTACTGTCAAATCATTAGCAGCTAGTAACCAACGCCCTAACGGTGCATATAAAAATAACATCGTCAAGGAATTAACCGCCACCATTACTAAAGTATGACCTTGATTTCCATAACACAAATAACCCCACATCAAAACCATCGCCGTACAGGGAGCAATTCCTAATAAAATAGTTCCGGCAATATAGGAATTAGCTAAGGAAACTTCCTGTCCTCGGATTAATTCAGTACCCGTAATTAAAGGACGAAATAACCATCCTAAAAAGAACTGAGAAAACGCCACCATTGTAAAGGGTTTAATTAACCAATTTACAACTAAAGTTAGCAATACGGGTTTAGGGGCGCGGACGGCGTTGGCAGCCTGGGTAAAATCAATTTTTACCATGATGGGATACATCATAAAAAACAGGCAAATAGCAATAGGAATCGAGATTTGATAGACGCTCATTGAGTCTAAAGTAACCGCAACTCCTGGGAATAAACGCCCTAAAATAATCCCACCAATAATACATAAAAATACCCAAACCGTTAGGTATTTTTCAAAAAGACTCAGTTTACCCCCGACTTGCACAGCCGATGGGTTAACTTGGGGTGAATTTCTACTCATTAAACCTCCTGAAAAAAGCAGTATTCTGCTTTGTGTCTTTGTGGTTAAATTGGGTTTTAATACAGGACTTACGCATCACTACTATCAATAGTAGGGGTAATTTATAAATTACCCCTATATCTAGGGTTACATCCCTAAATTTGCGTAAGTCCTGAATAGTTACCCAAATTATATCAATTTTTTTTGATGCGTCAAGTTAAAAAAAGGTTAAGATTCTTTTAGATCATCTAAAAATTCTGAATTAGTCTGGGAAAGATTAGGGAAAATAGTAAAATTGCGATCGCTAATTTTCCCTTAATAATATACTCTTGAATTATTAATTAAAACTTGGGTAACTGCCATAATTCCGGTTCAAATTCACTTAGAGAACCCAGAATTTGATCAGCCTCTTGATAAAGGGATTTATCCATATCTGGTGCGGGAACTGCTATTACGGACATCCCCGCCGCCCGCGCCGCAGAAACCCCGGCTAAGGCATCTTCAAATACCAAACATTCTTCGGGTTTTGCCCCTAAACGTTGGGCGACTAATAGAAAAATATCCGGTGCGGGCTTGCCATTTTTAAGTTCAGGATCATCTCCTCTAACAATAGATTGAAATAAAGAAAACCATTGTTGATGACTTTGGGTTTTGGCGGTAAAGGGACGATTCCCTGAACTGGTAGCGATCGCTTGAGGAATATTATGATTAGCCAGATGTTTCAGTGAGAAAAACAGCCCCATCTAAGGGCAAAACATGGGGATACAATTGATAAATAATTGCATCTTTTTTCTCCAAGAATTCTTCTACCGTTACCGACAATTCCAACTCCTGAGTTAAGAGTTTGACAGAATCATGGGATTTTCTACCCCTAACTTTGCAACCGAGGGCATGATCAATGGTTTTGCCATAATGGTTGGCAACCATTTGATTAACTTTAGTATGAAGGGGTTCTGTATCCAACAGTAAACCGTCTAAATCGTAAATAACGTGGGTAATTTTTCTAAAATTTGGCATTGGTCAAGGGATAAAGCATTGTAGTTATTATGAATCAAATTGACGGATAAATCAAGGGGTAAAAATGGTCTGGAATTCGATGAAAAATCCCTTGAGTCTAGGGTGTTAATTGCCAAGATTGATGACAAGTCCAGGAATAATCGGGATGTCTCTGATAAAACCTTAATTCCCAAGCCACTTGGGAGTGGGGATTAATGCGATTTTGAGCTAAATCTTTTAATTGTTGGGCGTGTTGAAGTTGAAATTCATAGGCTAAACTCAAATGGAGCCAAGTTTTTAATCGCAAGGCTTCTAGGCGAGTTGGTGAATTAACCAATTGGCTAAAATGAATCATTAACGAGGGAATACCTTGGGCTTTTAATTCCAAACCATACCAACTAGCTTGAAATGTCATTTGGGTCACATTAATTTTTAAAGGGATCGCGGTTAATTGTGCGGTATTATAAGCGGTTTCTAGGGCTTGAATATATAGGGGAATTTGTGATTCTTGATCTTGAAAAAAGCCAGTTAAGGTACAATGGGGCATATAATTATGGGCTGCATTTGCTCCATATAGTTCCAGGCTTTCTTGATAAAATGCTTCAATTTGTTCCGCTAATTCTCCCCGGGGACAAGCATAAATAATAAATTGACTAAGGGACATATTGAGTTAAAGGAGACTTGATTTGATAGTCTTAGGACTTACGCACAAGACCAAAGAAACCGGGTTTCTGGCCCTGATTTTGCGGATGAAATCGAGATTTATCGTTCAGAAACCCGGTTTCTGCGTAAGTCCTGAGTCTGTGGCTGCGCCTGGGCGCGTTTATACCAGTTATCAGTTTATCGCCTATTTCCCAAAATGATCAAGCTGTTCAGGATTTGACTATATAAAGTTAGTTAAATCTAGTTGATCTCAGAGTTAATTTCCGTTTAAATTTTTATAATAAAGATTTAAACGAAAATATTATAACTTTTGTAAACAAATCTAAAAATTCAATCCCTTGACTTTAATGACTTTTGTATTTTGGGATTGTTATAATTAGACAGTTATCAATTATTATTTTTAGGTGCTGATCATGGAAACAACAACTAATCCTCAAACCCAGACTTTAGGATATTGGGCAGTACAAGGGATTCAGAAACATTTGGAAAAGGTGATTAACCATGAATCTGAAGTTTTAAAAGATCATGATCCCGAAGAATTACATCAAATGCGGGTGGGAATGCGACGGTTAAGATCTGCGGTGGTTGGGTTTGCTCCAGTATTAAAATTACCCGAATCTGCCGAGGATGAAAAAATCGGTAAAATTGCCCGTCGTTTGGGAAAATTGCGAGATTTGGACGTTTTATTAGAACTATTACAAAATGCTTATTATTCCAGATTACCACCATCAGAACAAGAAATTGTAGATAAAGTATTAATGGATTGGGTGAAACAACGTCACAAAGCTTTTCGAGTGGTGCAATGGACTTTAGAACATAAAATATATCAAAACTTGAAGGAAGATTTACAAGATTGGATCAAAGAACCTAGTTTTACAAGTCTGGAAAAACTCCCGATTAATGAAGTTTCTACCGGATTTATTACTTCCCCAAATTAGCCATTTATTCCTGCATCCTGGTTGGCAAGTGGGAGTAACTGAGGAGCAAGTTAATTCTAATGCAATTACCTCAGAAACCTTAGAAATAATTTTAGATAAACAGGGAGAATCTTTGCACGATTTGAGAAAGCAAGCGAAGAAAGTCCGTTATCAAATGAATTTATTTACTAATTTTTATAGTTCTAAATATTCAGCCTATTTAGAAGATATCAAAGCCATTCAAGAAAATTTAGGACATATTCAAGATAGTATGGTTTTAATGGCAAAAATAGCCGATAAAATTCCATCAAAAATTAACTCTAAACTCCCGACTTTGATCAGTCTTTTAGCAGAAAGTCACTATGAATCTTGGCAAAAATGGCAAGAACTTCAACAGCGTTATTTAAAGGCTGAAAATCGCCAGGAATTTCGCTTAGAATTACTGAATCCGCTTTAGGGAATTACGAATGGGGAATGGGTAATGGGTAATGGGTAATGGGTAATGGGTAATGGGCAATAGTTTACTTCCACCGCCTCCCCTGCTCCCCCTGCTCCCCCTGCTCCCCCTGCTCCCCTGCTCCCCTGCTCCCCTGCTCCCCCTGCTCCCCCTGCTCCCCCTGCTCCCTCTGCTCCCCTTCCCCTGCCATAACAAAATTTTAAGGTTCTTTTTTGGGAGTTGCAGTTGGAGGAAGTTGAGTGCTGGGGGTTTTAATTTTAACAAAAATATCATAACGGCTGGTGCGATCGCTTATAATTGCAGTAGTTAATCCAATTGATTGAATCGCATCAATCCATAGCCTTTGATCTGGAGGAAGTTGGGGCAAAGATAGAGTTCTAACATTCGGATCAAACACCCGTTCAAGATTCATAAAAAAGTTGCCATTATTGGGCTTAAGTCCCATCGGAATAGTTTGCTGAAATAGTGGATTAGAGGTAATTGCAGCTTGAGGTGAAGGCACAATTTGATCCGCCACCGCTCCCCCTAAAGTAACAAAAGCCACATCGGATGCTAACCAACCACGGGTTACCATAAATCCCCCAAAGGGAGATACCCATTGCACCGCCGATTGATCCTTAACTTTCGTTTCACTCACCTGAAATTTCTTATTCTTCATCACCTCATCTAACTGGGTTAAAGCCTTATCCGCCGCACCGCGATCAGAAACCTTCACCATTAATACTAACCCCGCCACAAATCTTTCTAAAGCTCTAGGATTTGGATTAGCAGGAATTAAAGATAAAGAAAATTCTCCCCCCATCCAATTCAGAACATCTTTTTCTAACTCCATCCCCGTCGCCGATTTAAAACTAGAACTCAAAACTTGAGGATTCAAGGGCGCTATGGGATTAGCATTTGCCCCTTGAGTATAATCTTCCCAAACCCGTTTTAAATTACTTCCAGAAACCATCATCAATGTATTTTCTGGAATCCGAGTTAGAATCTCTTGAGCTTTATTTTCAACGGTAAATTTTTTCTGACTATTCGGTTTTAACCAAGACACTCCCTTAAACCCAACGCCCTGAGCTTCTAAACTAATATTAGTAGCTAATCCTTGATGCTGTTGTACCTGTTCTAAATTTTTATCAGGAATCGGATTAGAAGAACGATAGGAGGCAATCTTTGTAGCTACGGGAATATTTAGGTAAACTTGAGCAAAGGGATTAGTAGTTTTAATCGTCTCTAAACTAGCAGCATATCCAGGGGTTTTTGCTAAGGAATCCGAACCTCTATAAGTATCAATTACCCGTTCAGTTGCATTCGGATCAGTAGTGACAACTAAAAAATCTTGTCCCAGGACAGAAATCGAATAATTCTGTTTAGGATTTCCCTGGGTTTCAATAATATCAACCCCTCGATAAGATCGCTGAGTCGTTTGACCCTGTTGTACGGTTTCTCGGTTGTGATAATAATTCCTTAGCCTTGGTGGGGTTAGCAATCGGAAATACCATCACCATCGCCTGTTGATTTAGGGTTGTAGAAGCATCCGGGGTAGGAGCAGTCCCAGAAATCAAGCTAGAATTAGGTAAGGCAGCCATCATCACTTCCTGACCGACCCAGGGCTGAATATCCTTTTGATAATCATAGCCATTGTCCGTAAATACCCGATTTTGCCAACCCTTGAGAATTTCCTGCAACGCCGCCTGGGATGGGACTGTGCCGTATTGCTTTAATTTGTCCCATTGTTGGCTATTTGTGGAGAGGGATACGGCCACCATTGCCTCTTGGGGGACAACATTCGCACCCAGGGGAACACCTTCTAAAAATTTACGCGCAACTAAGGTGTAGTAGGCTGCAATTCCCCCTCCAATCAGCAGCGTCGCAACTCCCACCGTCAAAACTAGATTGGGTTTAATTTTTTGGATCATGAATGGCAAGGATGGCTTTAAACAACCAGTAAACAAATTAATTCGGTATCGAGGGGAATTTTAACCCAGGGGGTCACACTTTGCAAATTCATGATTAAATAACCCATATTTATAGGCGGTGCGTGCGCTTCGCTTACCCACCCTACGACTAAAACCCGTAGGGGCGGGTTCGACAAAATCTGACAAATCCCACAAATAATCTTGATAAACCCGTCCCCACCTCACCAAGATTTAACGTTAACAAAACGGGGTTAATATTGATTCCTATTATGGGGTTGGGCGGGTTTATTTAGATTAATTATCATTAACAAATATTCTGTCGAACCCGCCCCTACATTCAAAAAAAAACCCGTAGGGGCGGGTTCGACAAAATCTGACAAATCCCACAAATAATCTTGATAAACCCGTCCCCACCTCACCAAGATTTAACGTCAACAAAACGGGATTAATATTGATTCCTGTCATGGGGTTGGGCGGGTTTATTTGGATTTATTATTATTAAAAAATATTCTGGCGAACCCGGCTATACATTCAAAAAAAACTTAGGGGCGGGTTTCCGTACAATCTGACAAATCCCACAAATAATCTTGATAAACCCGTCCCCACTCACCAAGATTTAACGTTAACAAAACGGGGTTAATATTGATTCCTGTCATGGAGTGGGCGGGTTTATTTGGATTTATTATTATTAACAAATATTCTGGCGAACCCGCCCCTACATTCAAAAAAACCCGTAGGGGCGGGTTCGACAAAATCTGACAAATCCCACAAATAATCTTGATAAACCCGTCCCCACTCACCAAGATTTAACGTTAACAAAACGGGGTTAATATTGATTCCTGTCATGGAGTGGGCGGGTTTATTTGGATTTATTATTATTAACAAATATTCTGGCGAACCAGCCCCTACATTCAAAAAAAACCGTAGGGGCTGGTTCCGTACAATCTGACAAATCCCACAAATAATCTTGATAAACCCGTCCCCACTCACCAAGATTTAACGTTAACAAAACGGGGTTAATATTGATTCCTGTCATGGGGTTGGGCGGGTTTATTTGGATTTATTATTATTAAAAAATATTCTGGCGAACCCGGCCATACATTCAAAAAAAACCCGTAGGGGCGGGTTCGACAAAATCTGACAAATCCCACAAATAATCTTGATAAACCCGTCCCCACTCACCAAGATTTAACGTTAACAAAACGGGGGTAATATTGATTCCTGTTATGGGGGTGGGCGGGTTTATTTGGATTTATTATTATTAACAAATATTCTGGCGAACCCGGCCATACATTCAAAAAAAACCCGTAGGGGCGGGTTCGACAAAATCTGACAAATCCCACAAATAATCTTGATAAACCCGTCCCCACTCACCAAGATTTAACGTTAACAAAACGGGGTTGATATGGTAAGGCTGGTTTGCCATTGAACACTGACAATTAAGGTTCCAAGTTCTTTAACGGCTCCAAAGTCAATGATTGTCCTGAGTTTGATTTTATAGCAATTTGTAGTCAGGCGTTCATCCCTCTTAGCCCTAAAGGGCTTACTACGTTGGTTTTAACTTAGGAAGACCCCTCTTGATCTTCGGGCTCGGAAAGATTATTAAACCAACCGCGTTTCCAGAAGAAGAAAAATAACCCTAAAGCGATGAAAAACATCATTCCCAAACACACCGGATAACCCCAATACCAATTGAGTTCCGGCATATTTAAAGGAGAGGTTTCGGGATTAAAGTTCATTCCGTAGACCCCAGCTACAAAGGTTAGGGGAATAAAAATAGTCGAAATAACGGTGAGCAATTTCATAATTTCATTCATTTTATTGCTCATCGTAGACATATAAATTCCCATTAAATCCGAGGATAATTCTCGATAGGTTTCCACCATATCCCGAACTAAAATAGTATGATCATAACAGTCTCGCAAATATATCCGAACTTCTGGACTAATTAAATCGCTTCCATCTCTAATTAATACATTAATCGCTTCCCGTTGCGCCCAAATTGCTCGCCGCAGGGTAAATAAATCCCGACGAATACCATAAATTCTAGCTAGATCTTTAGGGACAGGATTAAAGACAACCTTGTCTTCTAAATCTTCTAAAATATTTCCATATTCTTCTAATACCGGGAAAAAACCATCAATAATTGCATCTAAAATCGCATAGGCTAAATAATCAGCCCCTTGTTTACGAATAATTCCTTGATTATAACGAATGCGATCGCGCACAGGTTGTAAACAATCATATTCCGCTTCTTCCTGTACCGTGAGTAAATAATTTTTCCCTAAAATAATACTCACCTGTTCTTTATGGAGGGGATCTGCTCCGGGTTTAATCATGATCATCCAAGCCACAATTACCAATTGACCATCATATTCCACAACTTTCGGCCGTTGGGGAACATTCACCACATCTTCTAAGGCGATCGGATGTAAATTAAATACCTTCGCCATCCGATCCCAAGTGTCTTGATTTCCTAACCCTAAAATATCTAACCAAGAAACAGAATGAGTATCCAAATAAGGCGCACATTCCTCCGGTGTTTTTAAGGTTAAACGAGTCGCAATTTCGTCACTATAATCAATTAAAACCATTTCCGGGGGGGGATCATCAGCTTCAACATCTAATGTTCCCGGTGGTGTTCCCGGATCATCATAGAAATAATCTAATTTGGATTCTTCTTCATCTTCATCAATAGCAGAATCGAGCGGGGGCATCGTAGATTTTATACTGTGTGCCATAAAAAACTGCCCTGGGAGTTAATGGAATGGGTTGGGGAATTTAAAAAACTAATCCCAGTTTAACCGATAGGGTTCAAAAGGGAACTTATATTTTAATAAAAAAATCTATTGGCTGTTTTCGAGGATTTTAAATTCCCTTAAAGCGGGGAAAAAGTTCTTATTTTCATGACTAGGACGGCTTAACTTTAGTAAAGCAAATCGCTGTAACGGGCTTAAATCTTGCCAGTTTTTCAAGGTAATATTAATATCTATTTCCTCGGCTTTTTGCTGTACTGTATCCGGTAATTTTGTGATTTCTAACCAAGGCGGGTGCTCATCAATGGGTAAATCCTTGAGGGGAATATTAGTATATTGTTCTGCTAATTGATATAATAAATTCCGATATTCTGTAATTTCTTCCAGTGTATCAATCGGATTTTCTACCAACAGTTGGCGAGCATCCTGACTAAATTTATTCCAATGTTCCAGTTTTAACTTAACCCCACAACTATCAAGTTTATACCGCACAATCATCGGAATACAGTGCAAAGATTCCACAAAATCCTGTTCAAATTCAAACAAATGATTCATATAGTATTCCTATTTGATTGGTGTCCAAAATTGTTAATTGGGAATGGGTAATGGGTAATGGGTAATGGGTAATTACGAATTACGAATTACGGACGGGGAATGGTTAATAGAAAGAGTTTACTCCCCCTGCCTCCCCTGCTCCCCCTGCCTCCCCTGCTCCTACTTCTGCTCTGGATGAGCCGCTTCTGGGGAAGTAGCAGCCATCCTATTAATTGTATAAATCATTTGATACAATCGCCCCACTCGACGTTGATTAAAATGGAAGGTTAAACGGGGTAATTCCTCTGTATCGTCGCCAACTTCTTCCGGTAAGGCTTGGGTTTTTTCAATCCTACCTTTAGATAACATATCGTGAAACTCCGTATTTAGTTGTTCCACTTGTTGCTCAGATAATTCTGATTTTAACCGGACGACAAACTGATCTCTAACATGACGACTAGAATGATAGACACGATAGAAACTAGCGATCGCTTCACAAGCAACAGACAAATCATCAGTAATCGTATAAAAACTAGGATCATCGGGTGAAATCAATCCCCGATTTAGCATTTGTTTATGAATAAATTGGTTAAGATCATACCAGTAATCTCCCCCCGGGCGATCCACCAAAATTAACGGAGCGGGGCCGAATTTTCCCGTTTGAATTAAGGTTAAACATTCAAAGGTTTCATCTAAAGTTCCAAACCCCCCGGGAAACATAGCCAAAGCATCACTTTCGCGTAAAAAAAATAACTTGCGTGTGAAAAAATACTTGAACATAATCGCCTTTTTATTCCCGTGAATATAAGGATTAGAAGATTGTTCAAAAGGAAGTTGAATATTTAAACCAAACGATAAATCCAGACCCGCTCCTTCGTTTCCCGCCTGCATAATCCCACCGCCACCCCCGGTTAAGACCATAAAACCTTGTTGGGTGACACATTGGGCAAAATCCGCCGCCATTTGATATTCCGGGGTATCGCACCGAATGCGAGCCGAACCAAAAATACAAATTTTGCGAACATGGCGATAGGGATAAAAAATTTGAAAACCCCGCTCTAAGTCCAATAAAGAAGCCGAAATAATTTTCCAGTCTAGGGTTTCAAATTCTTCTCCCGCCATCCTAACTAGACTAGAAAGCGAGCGGGAAATCCATTTTTTATGTTTCAAATTTGGGAGTTTATTCACCAACGGGATAATATCCGCTTGTAGAGAATCTCCCGCCAAACTAATATCTGAGGGGTTCATAAAATTTATCACCTAAAACAAAGCGCCTCAGAGCCAAGGTTCCAAGACGCAATACCCGTGAATAATCGGCTTGAGATTCAAGTATCACTTTCCTGGGAATTGAAAACCAATTTTATTAACCGACTCAAATCTACTCTTTTTTTTCAGCCCGTTTTTGAGTTTAGTAATCAATCCAGGTAACAATGATTAAAGTATTCTACTGGCTACTCTTTGGAGAATTAATATGACCCTCCAAAGTTGATGCTAAAGTCGTTTTAGGGACAGCACCTACAACCATATCCACCCTTTGACCATCTTTGAAAATCATCAGAGTTGGGATACTGCGAATTCCATACTGACTAGCAGTATTAGGATTTTCATCTGTGTTGAGCTTGACTACTTTGAGTTGTCCAATATATTGCTGCGCAATTTCTTCTACAACCGGTGCAACCATACGACAAGGCCCACACCAAGGAGCCCAAAAATCCACTAATACCGGGATTGTACTCTCAAGCACATCCTGTTTAAAACTAGCATCAGTAACTGGTAAGGCGTTGGACATCTCTATACATCCTTGATAATATAAAAGACCTTTTTGTCTATTCTACTCTTAATTTGAGCAAGCTTTCTACAAAGCAATAACTCCCGATTATATTTCAATATGATCTCCAAAAGAAACCGCCCGAACAAAAGTCCAGGCGGAGTGTGGTGTGAGGAGTGAACGGAAACATACGTCTCCGCTTCTTCTATTGTGCCATTTTATTTCATATAATTCCAGGTTGAGTCGTAAGTTTTACAACGATTTAACAAGTTTCGTCAAGAATCTTGAAACCCAACCTCCGTAAATTTACTTGCCCATCCCTAACTGTTGAGCTTTTTGATAGACCTTTCCTTCCGTCAACAGTGAAGGAGCAATCACCACTTCCACCTGCTGCATTTCTGCAATCGTCTGCGCTCCCAAGGTTTCCCATACTGGTTTTTAACGCCCCCAATAAATTATGAGTCCCGTCATCGAGTTGAGCCGGGCCGCGCAGAATTTGTTCTAAGGTTCCGGTTGTCCCCACCCGAATCCGAGTTCCCCGGGGTAACACCGGGCTAGGGGTCGCCATACCCCAGTGATAGCCCCGTCCGGGTGCTTCTTTCGCCCGAGCAAAGGGGGAACCAATCATCACGCCATCGGCACCACAGGCGATACATTTACAGATATCTCCTCCGGTAATTAGGCCTCCATCGGCAATAATTGGCACATAACGTCCGGTTTCCTGGTAATAATCATTGCGAGCGGCGGCACAGTCAGCTACGGCCGTGGCTTGGGGAACTCCCACCCCTAAAACCCCCCGGGAGGTACAGGCTGCTCCCGGGCCAATCCCCACTAAAATTCCGGCGGCTCCGGCTCTAAGTAAATCTAGGGTGATATCGTAGGTGACACAGTTCCCCAAAATCACCGGAATCGGCATTTCTTGGCAAAATTTGACTAAATCCAGAGGAATCACCGACTCTGGCGATAGGAATGTGGTTGACACCACCGTGGCTTGCACGAAGAATAAATCAGCCCCGGCTTCAGCCACTATCGAACCATATTTACTAGCTCCGACTGGGGTTGCACTCACCGCCGCAATTCCGCCCCCTTTCTTGATTTCCTGAATGCGTTGGGTAATCAATTCTGGTTTAACCGGTTCTGCATATAATTCTTGCATCAGAGTGACAAACCCATCTTTCCCGACTGAGGTGATACGGTCTAAAATCGGTTCTGGGTCTTGATAACGGGTTTGAATCCCTTCGAGGTTCAACACCCCCAAGGCCCCCAGTTTAGATAATTCTACCGCCATCCGCACATCAACTACCCCATCCATGGCACTGGCAATGATCGGAATTTCTCGTTGAATGCCACCAATTGTCCAAGTTGTGTCTGCCAAACCCGGGTCAAGGGTGCGTTGTCCAGGGACTAACGCAATTTCATCAATGCCATAAGCTCTGCGGGCAACTTTGCCCCGCCCAATTACAATATCCACTCTTGTATGTGTTCCCAAGACTTTATTTCTAATTAGACTATCACAATCGAGCCAGAGGGAGCAGGGGAGTAGGGGGGCGGGGGAGCAGGGGGAGCAGGGAGCAGGGAGTTGGGGGAGTTGGGGGAGTTGGGGAGTGATTTTTTAGGACTTACGCAGAAACCGGGTTTCTGAACGATAAATCACCGATTTCATTCGCAAAATCAGAGCCAGAAACCCGGTTTCTTTGGTCTTGTGCGTAAGTCCTGATTTTTTTAAGTTTTGAAACCCTTCTGATCTATAACCCCTTGAATCCGATGGGAAAACTGGAGTATAATAAAAGCAAAGGTTTTCATTGAACTTAGAGGATATTAACTATGACACTTCGACTTGGGGATACCGTCCCGAACTTTACTCAAGCCTCCTCTGAAGGCGACATCAGCTTTTATGATTGGGCTGGGGATAGCTGGGTAGTGTTATTTTCTCACCCGGCGGACTATACTCCGGTTTGTACAACGGAATTGGGCACTGTTGCTAAGTTAAAACCCGAATTCGACAAACGCAATGTTAAAGTTATTGCTCTGAGTGTGGATGATACCGAATCCCATAAAGGTTGGATTCAAGATATTAACGAAACCCAAAATACGATTGTTAATTACCCCATTTTAGCGGATGGCGATCGCAAAGTATCCGAATTGTACGACATGATCCATCCCAACGCTAATGCCACCCTGACCGTGCGGAGTGTCTTCATCATTGACCCCAACAAAAAACTGCGTTTGAGCTTCACCTATCCCCCCAGCACCGGACGCAACTTTGATGAAATTCTGCGGGTGATTGATTCTCTGCAACTGACTGACCACTACAGCGTCGCTACTCCCGCCGACTGGAAAGATGGGGAAGATTGTGTGATTGTGCCTTCCCTGAAAGACCCGGAAGTCCTAAAAGAGAAGTTTCCCAAAGGTTATCAAGAAGTTAAACCCTATTTACGTCTAACTCCTCAACCCAATAAATAAAACCATCTGCAACAAAAAACTCGGTTTCACCAAGCCGGGTTTTTTGCATAAGTCCTGTTAATCCCTAAAATAAAAGAAACCCATTACTAAATTTTAACTAGGACGTTGCTCATGGACATCAAAAACGGTTTTGTTGGCACAATTGGGAATACCCCATTAATTCGATTAAATAGTTTCAGCGACGAAACCGGCTGTGAAATTTTAGGGAAAGCAGAATTTTTAAATCCCGGCGGGTCGGTGAAAGATCGGGCGGCTTTATATATTATTAAAGATGCGGAAGCAAAAGGATTACTCAAACCCGGTGGAACCGTTGTAGAAGGAACCGCAGGCAATACTGGCATTGGATTAGCCCATATTTGTAATGCCAGGGGTTACAAATGTTTAATTATTATTCCCGATACTCAATCCCCTGAGAAAATGGAAGCATTAAGAACATTAGGGGCGGAAGTTCGTCCGGTTCCCGCCGTACCCTATAAAGACCCCAATAATTATGTAAAATTATCGGGACGTTTGGCTTCAGAAATGGAAAATGCTGTTTGGGCGAATCAATTTGACAATTTAGCTAATCGGATTGCCCATTATGAAACAACCGGGCCAGAAATTTGGCAACAAACCGATGGCAAAGTTGATGCTTGGGTGGCAGCTACCGGAAACCGGAGGAACTTTTGCGGGGGTTTCGCTGTTTTTAAAAGAGAAGAATAATCAAATTAAAACCGTTGTGGCTGACCCGATGGGTAGTGGTTTATATAGTTATGTGAAAACCGGAGAAATTAGCCTTCAAGGTAATTCGATTACTGAAGGAATTGGCAATAGTCGAATTACCGCAAATATGCAGGATGTTCCGATTGATGATGCTATTTTAGTCGATGATCAAGAAGCGGTGCGGGTGGTCTATCAACTATTAAGAAAAGATGGCTTATTTATGGGTGGTTCGGTTGGGATTAATGTGGCGGCGGCGGTGGCTTTAGCGAAAGAAATGGGGCCAGGTCATACCATTGTAACGGTTTTATGTGATGGGGGTGCTCGTTATCAATCTAAGTTGTTTAATCAAAAATGGTTACAGGAAAGAAACCTCTGGCCGCATAATTTAGATTAGAAAACCCAACGATAGACTCCCAGAAATCGGGTTTCTGGAACAATCTTTGTATCCCAGATTTAACCAAGAAACCTGATTTCTGATTCTCCTGTTAGGTACTTGTTTGCCCAATATCAAAACCTCTGGCAAGGAGTTGATGCCGTCGCCTAGGTTGGCGCAGAGGGGGATTTATGGGGCGATATTCCCCGAACTCCTTGAAGAAATATGCGATCGCTTCCCGATAAACAACGGTACTTTTCAGTTTCCCGATATACTAAAAAGAGAATTTCAACCAGACTACCTCTTTTTAGCCCATGAAATCCTCTAAATGGCGATTAGGTCTTGTTACCTTCACCCTAACCAGTGCCTCTATCTCTGTTCAAGCTCAAATCATCCCTGATGCCACCTTACCGATAAATTCTACGGTCAATCAACAACAAAACCGTTTTCAAATCGACGGGGGAACAACTGCCCGAAGCAATCTGTTTCATAGTTTCCGTGAGTTTTCCTTACCAACGGGTACGGAGGCATTTTTCAATAATTCCACAGAAATTGTTAATATTATTACTCGTGTGACGGGTGGACGGGTTTCTAACTTAGATGGACTGATTCGAGCCAATGGCATCGCTAACTTATTTTTAATTAACCCTAGCGGGATTGTTTTTGGCCCCAATGCTCGCCTTGAGATTGGGGGCTCGTTTTTGGGTAGCACGGCTGAAAGCCTTTTATTGAATGATGGCAGCGAATTCAGTGCCACTAATCCCCAAGCTCCACCCCTGCTGACCATTAATGTTCCCATCGGCTTGCAATATGGGTCAAATCCTGGAGCAATTATTAACCAATCAAGGGCTATAGATAGCAGTGGTAACGTCATCGGTTTGCAGGTTCAACCCCGCCAGACCCTAGCTTTAATGGGGGGAACAATTGGTTTTTTGGGAGGGGTTCTCACCGCACCCCAAGGACAGATTCAACTAGGGAGTGTGGGCAGTAACGAACAAATTAGTCTGACTCAAGCAAGCACGGGGTTAACGTTTGCTTATCCAGGTGTCCGTAACTTTAATGATATTAACTTATCCCAACAGTCTAAAGTTGATACCAGTGGAGTCGGTGGGGGTGCAATTTCCCTGCGAGGTCGGCAAATAGGTCTAACCGACAATTCTATTATTACTTCTACAACTTTAGGAAATGAACCGGGCAATAATATTTTAATTGAAGGAGAACGGTTGCAAGTTCAAAATGGCTCCTCAATTTCAACTGCCACTTTCGGAGCAGCTTCCGGTGGAGATTTAACCGTTAATACCTCCAAGTCTATTGAACTTATTGGGACTGATAATATTGTCAATATTATTTTATCTTTATTCTCTAAACCTGATATTCCTGTCTTACCGAAAGATGGCTTATTAACTGCTAGTTTGGGAAGTGGTCGGGGAGGAGATATCACCTTAACCACAGAAACATTTACAGCACTCAATGGAGGTTTAGCTTTTACAGCCACTTTTGCCAATGGCATGGGGGGAAATGTAATCTTAAATGCCAAAGATATTAATATTATTAATGCGGGATTAATGGCAGGTACAGATAATTTCGGTACGGCTGGAAATATAATGCTAAATACTCAAACATTAAGAATGCGAGATAGTAGCGTTATTGTAACAGTAACCCTAGATGAAGGCGACGCCGGAAATTTAACCGTTAATGCTACGGATGCGATTGAAATGTTAGGCCCCCTAGAATTACCACAGACATCATATTTGGCTCAACAGAGTATTGGAGTTGGAATAACCGCATTAACATCTGAAACCTATGGCACTGGAGATGCTGGAGATTTAACTATCAATACTCGACAACTGACTTTAAATAATCTTGCTTTTATTACTGCATCGACAACAGGAACAGGTCATGCCGGGAATTTAACGGTGAACGCAGAACAGTTACAGTTATCAAATGGAAGTTCTATTTCAGCAGCCACAAGGGGTTTCAATCCTGGGGGAAACTTAATCATCAATGTTTCAGATACAGTAGAAATTATGGGTTATTCAACTAAACAAGGAAATCCCAGCATTATAGGTGTTTTAACCCAAGGTGCAGGTGCAGCAGGGGACTTAACTCTAAATACCCGGAGATTAATGATTCGAGATGGAGGACAAATATCCGCAGAAACATTGGGTTTCTGGAAATGGTGGAAATATTGATATAAATGCCTCAGAATCTATTGAGATTATAGGTTTCAATCCAGAAGAATATTATGCTTCTGGAATTTTTGCCAGTGTTCAACCCAGTGAAAATCAAAATCTCGGTAATGGCGGTAGTATTAAAATTAACACGGGACAGCTAACTTTAGAAGATCAAGCAAGAATTACAGTTAGTGGTGAAGGACGAGGTAATGCTGGAAATATTGATATTCAAGCCAATTCTATTTCCCTAAGTAATAGTCAAATTAGAGGGATAACAGCAGCAGGTCAACAGGGTAATATTAACCTTCAATCTCCTAAAATTCAGTTAAGACAAGGAAGTTCAATCTCGACGAACTCCAGCAATAGAAATGGAGGAAATATTACTCTTAATACCGAGAATTTAGTGGGATTAGAAAATAGTGATATTACAGCTAATGCGGTACAGGGAAATGGAGGACGAGTTGTGATTAATGCTCAAGGAATCTTTGGAACAGGTTATCGAGAACAAGAGAATCCGAGAACCAGTGATATTACAGCAACCAGTGATTTAGGAGCCGCATTTAACGGGAAAGTTGAGCTTAATCTTCCAATTGTTGATCCCACTTCTGGGTTAACTAATTTACAGGAAAAGTTTGTTAATGCAGAGACATTAATTGACCAAAGTTGTATTCCAGGAAATACCAAACGCAGTCGTTTTATTATTACTGGAAGTGGGGGTTTACCCTTAAATCCTACCACCGAAACCCTGAGTTCTGATCAAGGTTGGGTTGATCATCGTTTTTCAGATCAACAAATATATCCTAATCCTTTAGTAAAGTCAAGGAATATTATGGAAGCACAAGGTTGGATTGTTCATGAAAATGGCGCGGTTGAATTAGTCGCTGAAACTACAAATTCCCGTCCTAATTCTTCATCTATTCCTGTTCCTTCTTGTCCTAAAATATAGCAATTCTCAATAATCCCTTGACTTTTATTGAGTCCTAGATCCCCCCTAACCCCCCTTGGAAAAGGGGGAACCGGATTAAAAGTCTCCATTGGAAAGGGAGGGATTGGAGTTCAAAGTCCCCCTTTTTAAGGGGGATTTAGGGGGATCTGATCTATGATGTAATCAGTAGTTTTCGGCGATCATTGATACCTAATTTCAAGACAAAACCCTAACAATAAAACATTACAACCTATTTATGAAATCTATTTTTTACAAATTTAAGTTTCTTCTATTTATATTACTAGGACTAACTTTAATCTTAATTTTAAGTTTAGTTAAACCTCTGGTGGGATTAACTTCAACTCCCTTAAACCTAGAAGCGCAACACCTAACACAACAAGGACATCAACAGTTAAATTTGGGTCAAGCTGAAACCGCTTTAGAAACTTGGAAAAAAGCCAATCAACTTTATACTAAATTATCGGATAATGAAGGAATAATCGGAAGTCAAATTAATCAAAGTCTGGCGTTACAAGCTCTAGGAAATAATTATCAAGCTTGTTTGATTTTACTCAAAGCACTTGAAATTAAAAATAATGACCAAATTTGTCAGAGAGGAGGCGAAGAAACCGAGGCTTTTTCTCAACTTCAGAGAACAATTATAGAAGGAATTGCTTTACAGAATCTAGGGGATATTCTTCGCAAATTAGGAAAATTAGATTTATCCCATAAAACTTTAGAAAAAAGTCTAAAAATTGCTGAATCTTTTAATAACAATAATCAAGTTAATGGAATTATACTCAGTTTAGCCAATACAGAACAAGCTCAATATCAACAAAAATATGATTTATACAAAAGAACTGAGTTATCTCAGAATCTAAAAAATGCGATCACCCAAGCAGAAATAGCCCTAAAACACTATCAACAAGTCGCAACTCAAACAGAAACATCTCTCCCAATTAAAGCTAATCTAAATCAACTTAATTTACGTCTGGAACTAAAAGCTGCATTAAGTAAATTTGTCAACGAAGATAATCCCAATATTCAAAAAATAATTAAGCAAAATCAGGAACAAATCTCTACTCTGTCTGAACAATTTATAAAAGATTTATCTATCTTTTCAAATTTTTCAGCTATTCAAGAAATTTATGTTAAACTAAAGTTAGCTCAAATTTTTAGCCAGTTAGAAACTCAGGAATATTTAGACGCAGCTTGGAAACCTAACTACATCTACTCTGGAAAAAGCCAATGAAATTGACAACAAAAGATCTCAATCCTATGCTTTAGGACTGTTAGGAAAATTATCTCAACAGAAAAATCAACTTTTAGATGCTCAAAAATTAACTCAATCTGGTTTAAGTTTAGCTCGCTCCATTCGAGCTTGGGATATTATTTATCAGTTTGATTATCAGTTAGGACAAATTTATGAAACCCAAGGAGAGGTGGAAAAAGCCTTAAATTTTTATCAAGATTCCCTAGAAATCTTAAAAAAAGTTCGTCCTAATGTGCTGGTTTCAGAATTAGATAATCAATTATCTTTCCTAGAAAAAATTAAGCCAATTTATGAAAGTTATATCTATTTAAAACTTCAAACTCCCACACCGGAAACATTGCAAAATATAACTCAAGTTATCTCTGAACTTCAACAAGTTGAAATCGAAAATTTTTTACAATGTAATACCCTGGAAAAACAGTCTTTAGACCGAACAGTTCCGGTTATTTATATGTTGGTATTGGAAACAAAAAATCAAGTTGCTATCATTGTTCAGGGAACTAAAAAACTTGACTATCAACTTTATCGAACTAACTGGGAAACTGTAAAATTTGCTATTAATAAATTACAAGATACTTTACAAAAAGGAGAATTTAGAAGTAGTGCTTCCCAGAATTGGTTAGATGCTAATACCCTCAAATTATATCAGCTTTTGATTCAACCGCTTGAACAGTTTTTACCCCCTCAAGGAACATTAGTATTGGTTTTAGATAGTTTGTTACAGGGGATTCCCTTCTCTATTCTCAAAGATGAGCAAAACCATTATTTAATTGAAAAATACACTTTAGCTTTTAATTTGGGTTTTCTCCTCAAAACCTCTCCACCTTTATTTAAGCAACCTCCAAAATCGTTATTAATTGGTTTAACCCAAGCAAATCAAAATTTGTTTAGCGATTTTAAACCTTTAAAAAATGTTAAAGATGAAATTGAAAATATTAAATCTCAAGTAGTTTCCAGCCAAGTGTTATTAGATCAGGATTTTACCCGAGAAAAATTTAATTTACAATTTAGTCAATCGAATTTTTCTGGCTTACATATTGCGACTCATGGCGATTTTAGTTCCGATCCTAATCAAACATTTATTCTCGCCTATGATGATAAGATCTATTTGCAAGAATTAGATCAATTACTCAGAAATAGAAATCAACAAAATTTTACTCCGATTGAATTAATGGTTTTGAGCGCTTGTCAAACCGCCGCCGGAGACCGTCGCGCTAGTTTGGGTTTAGCGGGTGTTGCTATCCAAGCGGGGGCGGAAACTGTGGTAGCAAGTTTATGGAATGTTAGCGATCGCTCTACTGCTTTACTTATGAGTTTATTCTATAAAAATTTGAGAAAACCTAACATGACAAAAGCAGAAGCTTTGCATCAAGCTCAACTCGAATTGCTCCATAATAGGGAATATCAAGATTTTAATTATCCCTATTATTGGGGAGCTTTTATTTTAGTTGGAAATCGACTTTAACTGTTACATTCGATGTAGAGACGCGCCATGGCGCGTCTCTACAGGGCGCTAGGAGGGATCATTAATCTAAATTCCAACTTTAAAAACAGTTAACCCGACTTTAGAGTTAGAAATATCAGTTTCAATAGTTAGTTTATATTCTTTTCCAGACTGTAAAGGTGGATTAAATGGATAGGGAATTGTAATCACTCCTTTAGCATCCGGCGTAACTGTTTTTGCTTCTATTGTTTCTTTCTCCTATCCCTTCTGAACTTCCACTATAAACCAGACGAATAATATAATTTGTTGCGCCTTCAACCGCATACCAAGAAAACTCCGGTCTATCACTTTCTAAAGTAGAATAATTTGGGGGACTAACAATTATTGGAGTATTTTTATCCTCTGGGTTTCGGGGAGAATCTTCTATACAACCCTGGGGACTTTCACAGTTATTGGGTGTTTTTTCTTCAGCAGTATTCTTCTGAGCTAAAGGATCAAATAACTGATTTTCTGGGGCGGCTTGAGTTAATTCACTGCTTGTAAATACAATGAAAATTAAACTAAACAAAGTTACTGCAATTTTGAGTTTCATGGAATTTGTCTAGCCTCTTTTAAACGTTGAATGGCGATGGTTTTCCAGATTTTAACCTCTATTTTATCCTGAGAGTCAGCTTCTAAACAAGCCTTCCATTCCTGTAGAGATTCAGTTTTCTGATTTTTGGCTTCTAACACCTGAGCTAATAAACAATGGCTATCCCGGCGTTTTTCATTCAGTTTAATGGCTTGTTGTAAATTATTTTCAGCCTGAATATATTCAGTTTTCATCCAATAAGCCCATCCTAAATTCTTGTGTAAAGCTGCTTGAACATTGGTGTTACTTTTTTTCTTTAAACCATCTGAACTTAATTCAATTGCTGTTACTGGATCACCCTTTAAAATTTGCAACCGAGCTAAGTTACTCTGAGCATAAACTCCAACGGATTGATCGGACTGCATTGCTAATTTATATTCAGTTTCCGCCTTGGAAAAATCCCCTAAATTATCATATAATTTTCCTAAATTATAATGAGCAACATAATTTTTTGGATCAATTTCTATTGCTTTTTGATAATTTTTTTGAGCGCATTCTAAATCGTTTTCTTTGTTACAAATTAATCCCAGATTATTATATATTTTAGCAGCATTTTTATCAAAAATCAAGGCTTTTTCAAGATAAAATTTAGCTTGAGCAGAGTCACCTTTTTCCAGAAATTCTACGCTTTTCTGATAATAATAATTAGCAATATGGGGTTTAGCTAAATAAAAGATGACACTTCCTGTTACACTTAAAGTGATCGAAACTGCAAAGAAAACTTTAAATTTATCAGATTGAATAACTTGATAGGTGAAGCGTTCAATTTGCTTACGGCGTAAATTATAGGGGGTTAAATATTTTAAAATTTCCCTAGTATTATGGGGTCTATTATAGGATTCTGGTTCCATTAACCAATCAATATAATCAGCAAAAGCACTAGAGATTTTAGGGGCTTGGTTTCGCCAAATCAGTTGACCAGTTTTTGAATCCTTGGGAAGTTCTAGGGGAGATATTCCTGTTAGTAAATGAACAAATGTACGCCCCAAAGCAAAAAAATCTGATTGCAGTACCGCTTGTCCATTCATCTGCTCTGGGGGAGAATAACCCCCGGAAATCACGGTAGTAACATTGCTTAAATTGATTTTTGCTAAGTGAGTCACTGTCATTTCTCTAACAGTTCCAAAGTCAATTAATGCTAAACTATGATCGGGTTTACAAATAATATTAGCAGGTTTAATGTCCCGATGAAAAAACTTTTTGTTGTGTAAAATATCTAAAATTTCACAGATTTGTCTTAACCATTTTAATGCTAAATCTTCCGAAATGGGAGCATGGTTACTCAACCAAGTTTCTAAATTTTCTCCGGCTATTTTTTCCATGACTAAACAGTAAAGCCGACGGGAACTTCCGGTGGGTTTAATCTTAAAAAATTCCCCCTTCTCAACTTTAGGAATACCGGGATGATCCAAATCTATTAAAATCGAAGCTTCTCGAAAAAATAGATCAACCAGTTCGGGATCATCATATTTTAAGACCTTCATAACTTTGGAATTTCCCTGATCATCTATTTCAAAGATATCCGTTGAATATCGAGGATCAAGGGTTTCGTAGGGGTTTCAACAAGCGATAACGTCCTTGCAATAATAGAGGAGTTTCGCAGGATTGACAAAACTGCAAGGAATCGGGGTTTTCACGCGATTTACATTCAGGGTTAATACAGTAGTTCACACATTTATTTAATATTTATAAATGAGACAATTGATGCTGTTTGATATACTTTTGAATCAGGGGTTGTAGGCTAAATAGAACTTCATTACTCGGTTGATTTTGGATTTTTTCAACCAGCGATCGCCCTAATAAAGATTCCAAAGGTTCCAGAATTTTAGATAAACTTAAAAAATGAGATGATTTTTCTTGTAAATCTTTTAGGGATAGGGGTTTATCTGCTTCAGCTAAACAAAATAAAATTTGTTTTTGGATATCGGAAAGCCGATCAAATTGATTGTCTAAAATATCTCGAAATCCTTCATTGATCACAATAGTGCCGTAGTTCAAAAAATCTCCTATGTCCCCTTGAAAAATATCAATAATCATCAGAGATAATAACTTTAAAGCCAAGGGATTTCCGCTATAATAATGCACCAGTTCTTGCCAATGGTTTGTGGTTCCTTTTAAACCCTGTTCTTGTAAAATTTGCTCTACTTCTTGAGGATTGAGTCCTTCGAGAAAAAACTGATAAACTTGAGAGGATAATTGGGCGGATAAACTAATTTCTCTGATTTTTTCCTGACTAATGACCACTAAACAACTTTGATGTTCACTTTCGCCCACGACTTCAAAAAATAGTCCGTAGTCGTCATATCCAGGAATATATTTTCCTGAACTACCACTTTGCAAAATGTGTTCAGCATCATCGAGAATAATCAGACAGGGAGAGGAGTTAAGCTGTTCTATAAGTAGGGATATTTTGCCTTCAATGGACTCAGGAATAGCAATTTCATGGTTGAGAAATTCTAGCAATTCTGTGAGTAGATCGGATAGGGAAGGTGTGTTTCTGAGCGATCGCCAAAATAAACAATAAGACTGATTTTGCAGAATTTGACCGAGTTTAACTATTAAGCTAGTTTTACCGATCCCACCCATACCTTGTATTGCTAACAGTCTACATTGTTGTTGTAATATCTGATTTTTTAGCAGAGTTAGTTGTGGTTGGCGTCCATGAAATCCATAGAGTTTAGGCGCTTCACCCCAGTCATTCTTAAAGCCATTGGGATCGGTTTTGTCAGGTAAAACAGTCTGATATTCCTGGTAACGAGACATCAATAATTTTTGCAGTTTCGCCAGTTTTACCGGGCCTTTTCCCTCAATTTCAAACTTATCATAGACTTGGCTCAGGCGCTGGCGTACTGCGGAAGCCTGAATTTGAATTTGTTCAGCGATCTCTGGAATATCATAACCTTGGGTGATCAAAGCCATGACTTCCCCTTCTGAGCGGGAAAGCTTACGTTGTTTGGCTTCCTGTTGTATAAATGCTTCCAGTTTTGAATCAGTTTTTTCCATCATTCTCATCCTTTTCTAACTTCTACCCTGGAACCTTTATGATGATTATAACCTTTCTTGCCAGCGACTGTTTGTATTTGGCTAATCATATCTGATTCATGTCAGTTTGGTTCTGTTTAGAAGCTAAAAAAGATTGATAGTTTTTCAGGGCTTTTGGTTCGGAGGGAACAGCTTTTTTCATTAAAATTACCCCATCTCTAAAATCAATAATCCCGTATTCTTTCTTAGCCGTTAATTGTTCAATTCGTTGGGTAATTTCTTTGAAAGCATCGCGATCGCCTGAAAACGCAATCCCATATTTTTTTAATTGCCATAAATCCGCTAGAACATAGTCAACAGAAACCACCTTCCCCGCATCATTTCTTAACTGATATAACGGAAACCTTAATACCTCCCGACGACTAGATAAATGGGGCACAATATAGGTCGTGGTAGCCACACTAGCATCGGCGGGAATGGCATCTATTAATGGTCTAAATTGACTAATATGCGACCACTGGGTGGTGACGGGAATATAAACCCAAGGATCAACCGAATCAGGAATAATAAAATAGAGACTACGATGGGGATTGGATGTGAAACTAAAGAATAATGATAACCCAATACAAAATAACCAAAATCGACGGAATTTGACCGAGGGTAAGGAAACCTTGGCTCCCGAAATTTCTCCTGATTCGGGGTTTAATTGTAGGTCAGACTGTTCTTGTAACTGTTTTTGACGATTTGACCACCATAAAATTGTGCCATAAAACAACCCAGGAACCACCGTTAAAGCGTAACGAATCGTAATGGATAATACCGATTCTCCCTTAGCCATAAATAGTTTTAATAAAGGAAAACCCGCGATCATCCAAGACGCTGGAGCGATCGCCGGAATAAAAGCCAAGGGCAACCATTGACCTAATAAATATTTTAATGTTCCCCCAAAAGGAGTAAAAATTTCCATCAGCAATCTGCCGGGATTACTAATAATTCCCCAAAGAATTTCTAAGGTTGAAGCTTTATCTCCATCGGCATATTGACCAAACCTTTCCATCATAAACCGTTCGGAAATATCAGCCGAAAATAAGGGCATAATTAAATTAGTTAGGGCTAAAATATAACCAAAACTCAGGAAACAAACGAGCACGCCCTGAATGGGATGGCGTTTACTCAAAATTAGGTAAACCCCAACCCCAAATAAAATAATCCCCGAATCCTCTCGCACCATTAAAATTAAAACGGCACAGATCCAAAATAGCCACCACCAGCGTTTTTCCATCGCTAGTAGCGCGGTGAACATAAATAAGGGAATTTGACAGATATCATGGAAATTACTTAGGGTGGGGCCGATCACCGCATTAGCCGCATAAAAGCTGACACTGATTAAGGCAGCTAGGGGGGGTTTCTAAATGCTGACGAGCTAGGAGATAAAGCACCAGTCCGGCGGCGGTAATTAATGTTACCTGCAATACCGAAAGGGTAACGGGGGAAGGAAACAGGGCGTAAAGCGGTAACCAAAGTAATAAAGCTGGGGTGAAATGCTGTCCTAAACGATGGTAACTAACGCTGGGAAACTCCCCCTGATGGACAACATTGGTGGATAGGGCGGAAGACAGGGAACTTTGAAAAAAACGTCCCTGGGCACCATTCCAAAATACTTGATTGAAAATGCCTTGATCATAGGAGGCATAAAAACTAAAGTAACGGTGTAGAGTTAGGCTTAAACAAATGATAAAAAATGCGATCGCCACTCCCACGACCCATTTCAACGACGAATTTTTCTGCCAGTTCTGCCCGCTTAGGAACATTTCGGATCTACCTAAATTATTTTAATGATCACCAAGACTCCCAGACACTCAAGACGGGTGAGGGATACCAAATCACAATCAGGGAATAGTCTACCATTCTCTTTCGGCTTTCGGAGTTCCACCGATCCCCAAAAAAAAATCAAATCTAAAGAAGATATTAAATTACACTATAAATAAATGCAGTTGCCCATGTACTATCCTTCTTCGTTCAGAGACAGTGAAAATAGTTTACCGCACCTGCTCAAAACCCATGAAATGCCTGCATTTCCCGAAAAACAGTCCCCGTCCCCAGAAGTCCCCTTGCAACTTCTTTTATTTGTTGATCAGCGTCCTAGCTCCCAAGAGCGGATTCGGCGAATTCGTGATTTCCTAGAGGAGTTAAATACTCAGGATCAATTTGAACTTCAGATTATTGACGTCGGTGAACAGCCCTATTTAGCCGAACATTTTAAACTGATAGCCACACCCACCCTAATTAAAATTCACCCCGAACCTCGACAGGTTCTCGCGGGTAGTGATTTGGTGGCTCAACTGGAACATTGGTGGCTCCGTTGGAAACAAACGACGGAGTTATTGGAGTTGAATAAACAACAGCCTTCTGCTGCGAATTCCGGTTCTCCCGCCACGGATTTTGCCAATTCGGTAGCCCATGTTACTGAATTAATTAAACTTAGTGACGAGATATTTAACCTGCAACAAGAAAATGAACTTTTACAGCAACAATTACAGTTTAAAGATCGAATTATAGAAATTTTAGCCCATGATTTACGCAGTCCTCTGACGGCGACTTCCTTGGCTATAGAAACTCTATCTTCTGATCAAATTACTGCGGCTTTGAAGGTGCGTTTGATTCAACAGGCTCGCGCTCAAATTCAGATTATTGATCGGATGATTACGGATATTTTACAGACATCAAATAGTCCTAATATTCGCTTACAAATTCAACCGAATCAGTTAGAATTAACGGCTTTTCTACACCAAATTTTAGCGGAGTTAGACTCGCAGTTTCAGTCTAAATCGTTAAATCTAAAAACCGATATTCCCCATGATACCCCTTGGGTTTATGCTGATCCAGAACGAATTCGGCAAGTGATTGTTAATTTATTAGATAATGCAATTAAATATACTCCCCGGGGCGGAAACCCTGGAAGTGAGTGTGTTACACCGCACCAGTCAAAAGGTACAGGTGAGTATTGCCGATAGTGGGCCAGGAATTCCTGAAGAAAATCGCGATCGCATTTTCCAAGAAGGTTTTCGTTTAGCCCGGGATGAAGCTCAGGATGGTTATGGTATTGGTTTATCCCTATGTAAAAAAATTATTGCCGCTCACTATGGCAATATTTGGGTCGATTCTAGTTCCACCCGAGGCAGTTGTTTTCACTTTACCTTACCAGTTTATTATTAAGGTTGGGGAGGGAACAGATAGAAATTTGACCTAGGGATTATTTCTCAACGCGGCAATAATTTTTTCATTGGCTTTAGGAAAGGGAAATTGATCAATTTCATCTAAAGTAACCCAGCGAATTTCATCACATTCTAAAGGCTGGGGTTCTCCACCCAAATAACGACAGTGATAAACATTTAAAGTTACTTTAAAATGGGTATAGGCGTGTTCAATGGTCATTAAATGATCTTCGACTGCGATTTCAATAGCTAATTCTTCTTGAATTTCCCGTTTAATACAATCTTCTAGGGTTTCCCCCAGTTCTAATTTTCCTCCAGGAAATTCCCACAGTCCCCCCAGTGAACCCTCGGCACGTCGTTTATCAATTAAAATTTGTTTTTGATGATTCCAAATCACACCAACACCAATAATTTTATGGGGTAAGGGAGATGATATTTCAAGCATAGGAAGATAATAATTTACTTAAATGAAAAACACAAAATTTTGGCAAACTCAAGATTTAGCTTGCCAAAATTTGAAACATTTTGTATTCATAGAATGGCACGGAATCAAGGATGATAACTATTCTTCAGTGGCTTTTTCAATGCCTGGGACAGAGCGTTCAAATGCCATTCTTTGTTCAGCATTGCGCAGAAAATAGCCACTAATCATCGCCGACGCTAAGAGTCGTCCTAAATGTTCACGACTGGTTGTTACCGTAATCCCAAAATGTTCGGAGGGTAAATTGCCCAATAGTCCCACAATATTCCGCTCCATAACTTGGAAGACTTCCGAAGAATTCGGTTTAGACAGTTGGGAAACGGTATCGGGACTCATGGATTGGACATATTGCCACAGGAGGTTCCCCATTTCTCCAGTTTCTTCCTGAAAAAATTCTGAATTGCGGCTAGATCGGTCGTTCATTTTTCTTCCCCCTTATACAAGAGTTTCAGTGAATTTCAATCTGAATTAAATGTTTAACTCAATTGACCTCTACACTCTAATTTAGCAGGATGTAGAGATGTTTTCTGAAAACATCCCTACTCTTTGATGGTGTGTTATCCCCCCTGGATCAATGATTTAACTGGCCATATAGTCATCAATATCTTTTTTTCGTTTTCGCAATTTTGTTAAGGCTTCTCTTTCAATTTGTCGGACTCGTTCCCGACTAATATTCAGCCGATCGCCAATTTTAGCTAAGGTTAAACTTTGCCCATTTTCCAAACCAAATCGCAGGGATAATACCTGACGCTGTTGTTTCCGTTAGGTCAGCCATCATTAATTCTAAATCCGTGCGCAGAGAAGATTGCAAGGCAAAATCCTCGGGAGACGTTCCCGTATCTTCTAAAAGATCGCCTAACTCCGTGTCTTGGTTATCACCGACCCGCAGATCCAGGGACAGGGGTAAACGGGCACGTTCCAAATATTCCCGAATTTGTCGCGGGGTGAGATCCAATTCCACGGCTAATTCCGCCATAGTTGCCGCTCGTCCCAACTTTTGAGCTAACTGACGTTGGGCTTTTTTGATTTTGTTGAGTTTTTCAGTAATATGAATTGGGAGACGAATTGTACGGCCTTTTTCAGCGATCGCCCGGGTAATCGCCTGACGAATCCACCAGTAGGCATAGGTAGAAAAGCGATATCCTTTAGTGGGATCGAATTTTTCCACACCACGCTGCATCCCAATGGTGCCTTCTTGAATTAAGTCTAGTAAGTCTACATTCCGCTTGATGTACTTTTTGGCGACGGACACCACCAAACGCAAATTCGCCTCCACCATTTTGCGTTTCGCACTTTGGCCCTGTTCCATCACCCGTTCTAATTCCGCTTCCGATAGTCCCGCCGCGATCGCCCATTCTGCGGGACTAGGCGCTCTACCTAAATGGGTCGCTAGATCTTCCCACTGATTTTGAACGAGATTCAAGCGCTGAACTTGTTTACCATAGACAATTTCTTGTTCATGGGTTAGCAGGGGAACGCGACCAATTTCTCGTAGATAAGCGCGTACAGAGTCTGTGTCTGAGGTTTTAGCAATTTTCATGGCTCATCTCCGGCAGGATACCTTAACCTATATAGGTTTGATACGTCAAGCCCCCACTCGAAGCCCGAAGGACTTAGATCTTTCGTCATCGAGTACGGACGGTTAGCCTAGGCATTACGACCTGGGGTTTTTCCAATGTTTAAGCTCTGTAACTCTGATTTTTGGTCACAGTCTTAACATAACTACATTATATGTTAAGAAGTTTAACATTTCTTAAAATAACTGACTATCCCCCCCTTGGGGCCGAGTCGATAAAGGCTAGAGGCTATACTCCTAGGAGGGTAGCCTGTAAAAGTTTTTTTGACTGCATCACATAAAACAAAATCTTCATCTTCCTCTAACCGTTGATTTCGGTTGACAGGTTCTATCTGAGAAGTTTATGCTTTAATGTTTGGCGGTCTGCTAATTTTGTTTCAAGTTAATCCATGACTTATTGTTTAGGAATTATTACGGATACGGGTTTTGTGATGGCTTCGGACTCCCGCACGAATGCCGGAGTTGATCATATTTCTACCTATCGAAAGTTATTTGATTTTTCTAAGTCTGGCGATCGCGTTATTCTATTATGTACCGCCGGAAATCTTTCTGTTACCCAGGGTATTGTTAGCGAATTAGATCGGGATATCAAAAGTCAGGAAGATGTTAATTTGCACAGTCTTCCCTCCATGTATGAAGTGGCTCGATATATTGGTACAAAACTCAGAAAAATTCAAGAACTTGATGAAAAGTGGCTGAAAAAAGATGGCATTGAGCCCCAATGTTCCATGATATTAAGCGGCCAAATCAAAGGACAAGATCCTTGTCTATTTTTGATTTACAGCCAGGGTAATTTTATTCATGCTACCAGAGAAACGCCTTTTTTACAAATTGGAGAAACCAAATATGGTAAACCCATTTTAGATCGGACTCTAAGTTTCCATACCGATTTAGAAGCCGCGGCTAAATGTGCCTTACTTTCAATTGATTCTACCATGAAATCCAATATTTCCGTCGGGCCACCGATTGATTTAATTTTATATGAAAAAGATAGTTTGGCAGTCAAAAATCGGCTCAGATTTCGTTTAGGAGATCCCTATCTAGCACAAATTCGTAAACTTTGGGAAGAATGTCTAAAACAAGGATTTAATCAGATTCCCGATATTGATTGGGAACATCAAGGCAGTGATTTATCAGAAGACATTTTAATTGATTAAACCATAATAGTCGTTAAATTTAGCCCTATTATTATATAGGTTACAAATTAGTATTTTTAGCTAACAGGAGTCAAGATCAAATGAAAATTGGAGTCATTGGAACCGGGTTAATGGGATTACCAATAGCCCTGCGGATTCTGGAAATGGGATTTAAAGTTATTGTTTATAACCGCACCACATCGAAAGTAGAACCGTTAAGAGAAGCCGGGGCGATAGTAGCAGGAACTCCTCAAGGTTTAATCACCGCCAGTGATTGTATTCTGTTAATGTTAACCAATCAAGATGCTATTGAGTCAGTTTTGTTCCGTTCAGAATCGCAATCATTTTTATCAGGAAAAACAATTATTTCTATGGGAACTATTTCCCCAACGGATAGTAAAAATATCCAAAAAGAAATTATTAAAGCCGGAGGAAATTATTTAGAAGCACCAGTTTTAGGAAGTATTCCCGAAGCAAAATCCGGTACATTACAAATTATGGTCGGTTTCCACAGAAGCACAATTTAAACAGTGGTTTCATGTCTTACAACCTTTAGGAGAACCTAAATATATTGGGGAAGTTGGCAGCGCGGCGGCCTTAAAATTAGGCTTAAATCAATTAATTGCTTCCCTAACAACAGCATTCGCCCTAAGTTTGAATTTTGTTCAAGGTCAAGGAGTAGATATCGAATTATTTATGGAAATTTTGCGCAAAAGTGCCTTATATGCTCCCACCTTTGATAAAAAATTACAACGAATGTTAGAAGAAAATTATCAAAACCCCAATTTTCCCACCAAACATTTATTAAAAGATACAAATTTGTTTTTAAAAGAAGCAACATCAATGGGGTTAAATACCAGTTCTTTAGAAGGAGTTCGAGCAATATTAGAAGCCACCCAAACCCTGGGAAAATCAGACGAAGATTATTCCGCCTTATTTGCCGCTATTAAACCCTCCTAAACCCGCAGGGCTGTTTCATTCTTTGTAGGGGCAATCCCCCCGTGGTTGCCCCCAATCCCCCCGTGGTTGCCCCCAATCCCCCCGTGGTTGCCCCAATCCCCCCGTGGTTGCCCCAATCCCCCCGTGGTTGCCCCCAATCCCTGAAACGCCTGCAAATCGTGGATGGGGAGGGTAGGCACGGGGGCACTACCCCTACAAAACTCTGGTTTCCCTGAGAATGAAACAGCCCTGGCTAAACCCTACAAACATATTGGGTTAGGGTTTAAATATTAACTTCTTCCTCGATTTGTTCTTTTGATTCTTCTCTAACTTTAAAATACCAATAAAGATTAGCAACGGTTAAATTAGATGATTTTTCTAAATTGGCTAGATTTAATGTTCTATAACCGAAATTTTCAGCATTTTCACTAACATAAATTTCGGCTTCTTTCCGTAAATCAGAACGCATTAAAAATTTAAGCTGTTGTTTCTAGGGAGGAAGAATGGGATTTTTCTCTGATATTTTCATAAAAAATCTGTTCGGGTGGTTTATCAATAGTTTTTAAAGATGATTCTAAATTAGAAACAGAATTTAACTCGCCCTCGTTCAAATCAACACTTTCTAACAATTTCAAGTCAGAGGGAGGTAAACTGTTGAACCAATCAACTTGATTTTGCCATAGTTCTAAAGCCGCTAGATCATGATTATGAATCCGGGTAATTTCAGGAAAAATAAAATCTAATTCATCTTGCGTTTGGCAATTTTCAATTACGTTTAAAGCATCTTGACGGACTTTATTTTGAAAATGGGATAGACGCTCACTTAATGCTTTAGGTTCTGCTTGTAAATAATAGGTTAAAGCGATCGCTTGTTCAATAATCCAAGCACATTCATATCGTCTCAGTTGACCTGCGGCTGATGTTTCAGAAAGAATATGGGGACTATTATAAATTGCCAAAGATTCACTTAACGTTTGTCGGGCGTTAGATAATTCGACATTTCTAGCATTAATATCTTGAATAGAGGTAGCAATTTTTATAAGTTTGGTAGCTTCTAAAAATCGGCTATAAGCTTTAACAAACTCTAAACGGTGTTGATTAAAGGTAATATCTTGAGCAACTTGATCAATATGTTGAATAACTTCTAATCCTTGATTTCTTAACGCTTGTTTAAGATCAATAAATCCGTCTTTAACTTCTAACTTAAGTTGTTTAACATCTTCTCGTAATTTTAAAGTTTGCCATAAATTCACCGCCGAAAGAGCAGCAGTAACAGCTACACCCACACCGATAACAGCAGTAGTCGCTTGTAAAACACCTAAACTGCTTTGTAAACCATTTAACTGTCCTAAAACCGCTTGAAATCCCTGATTATTCTGATATATATTACCTGCTTTTATCACCATATTTCCCCCTGCTAGAAGGGGGTTAGCAGCAATAAAAGGGGCAAAAGGTGCATTATCAACCGTTAAACTTTTAGCGACTTCAACAAATTTACCCGTTATCGGATCTCTTAATATGGGTAAAAGTTGACCTGTATTTGTCGTAGCTTGGATCAGCTTACCCGCAGCCCAAAGAGCTTGATTAGCCGCACTAAAGATGTACTCCATTGCTTTTCTCCTTTATTTAGTCAGAGTAGAAAGTTAAGAAAATTTAACTTCCGTAAACAATTTATTTTTTTTGTAACCTTTACTACACTTACTTAACTGTAATTTAATTTAGAACAGTTTGCTTTTTTATGATACCATAGAACAATTCACAATCTCATAAATTCGATTGAACTGATATATGGACATCAGCTTAATTAACTCTGAGTCCCTAGCTTTACTATCACGGATGGCAGGGCAAGATCTCCAGAAAAAAGACGCTACCCCGGCGGTAGTTTTTATGGCGTCGTTGCTGTGCGTGCTGATGGGCGTTATTTACCAAGATGGTAAAATTACGCCTCAAGAAAGAGAAACGTTGGCAAACTAATCTAACTCGCCTGATTCCTCCTAACAGTAATTTAAAAAAATTAGTTCCTATTTTTACAAAATATATTCTTTTTTTTGGAATTTATAAAAACTTCAGTGACTTATTATTATTAATGTCTACTTTGTCTGATTCCGAGAAACTATTATTAATCGGTTTTGGTTATCAAATGTCTGCTTCCGATGGGGAGATAGAACTTAGGGAGAAAGATTATTTAGAAAACCTGGCCAATCAAATTGATATTGATTATCGACATATACAAATTTTTGAATCAGCTTTTAGCGACCTAGTTATTGAAGATCAAGATGCTCTTATTGAAGTTCATAGTTTACTTGATCCGGCGCAATTTCAATTGTTAGATAATATTTTTGTTTTAGCCGCTAAAAATATTGTTGAAGTTTTACCCGCCAAACCCAGATTAAAGCGAGATAAAATTCGCGTTTTACCTAATTATGAAAATCTTAAACAATTTCAAGAATATCGCCAACAATTAAATAATATTTGTGATCAATTTTATCAAATTATTGCTCAAAATAAGCATCAAATCTGGTCTAAAAATTTAATTAATGATATTCAAGAAATTTCCAAGAAAAATCAATTAAAACGGTTTCGTGTAACGGTGGTGGGAGAATTTAGTCAAGGAAAATCAACCTTTTTGAATGCCTTAGTCGGTGAAGAAATCCAGCCTGTACGGGAAATTCCTTGTACTGGCGTAGTGAGTATTTTACGATATGGAGAGCAAAAACGGGTTATTTGTTGTTATAAAGATGGACGTAAAGAAGATATTGCCATAGAAGATTATCAAGAAAAAGTGAGTATTTCGGAAGAAGCTGCCATTGGAAATTTAAGCGATGAACTAGCCAATTGTGAAATTGAGGAAATTATTTTTGAACATCCTGATTTAGATATTTGTAGCAGTGGTGTGGAAATTATTGATTCTCCTGGGTTGAATGAACATCCTGATAGGGAAGCGATTACTCAAAAGATTCTTAAAGATACGGACGCAGCTATTTTTATCACCAGTGCTTCCCGTTGTTTGGCTAAATCGGAACGAGATGTAATAGAAGGATTAAAACTTACCTTAAATACAGGATTATCTGATCAACCTGCTAATAATCTTTTTATTTTAGTTAATTTTTGGGATTTGGTACAAACTGAGAAGGGACGCCATCAAATTCCTAAACGAATTGAAGAAAACATTCAAGGTAAAAAACCCATTATTTCAGGAGAAAATCGAATTCACTATATTTCTGCAAAATTAGCCTTAGATGCTATTGTGAATAATGAGCATAATGAATACATAGAAACTTTTGATTATTTTATTAATTGTATTCAAGAATTTTTAGTGAATGAGCGAGGTAAAATTGAAGTTACCTCTAGTGTAAATCGAATTCAAGCATTAACTGAAATAGCCAATAATGATTTGAAACAGTTTGAGAAAATTTTGGAGGGAAAGATCAAAATTTCTGAATCGGCAAAACTGGAAATTTTCGAGAAAATTGGAGAAGCTACTGGACGAGATATTAGGATTTTAGAGCAGGCACAATATAGTATAGCTATTTCCCAGGAACACGCGGCTGAATCTTGGAATAAATGGGTTGAAAAATTACAAGACCGTATAGCTAAAAAAGTTGATAAATGGACATCGAAACACTCACCTTTTGCCGATAAGGAGAAAGTTTTACAGGATTACTGCGAACAATTTACTCAATGTCTTTCTGAAGAAATACAAAATTGGATTGATGACTTACAATCAGAAATTTTATCCCAACAGGTAAAAGAGCTAAATAACCTAATTCATTCGGAATTAGAAGCGATTAGAATAGATTTACAAAAATTGGGTAATCAACTAGGAATCAATTTAGATGAACAATTTACTAGCAGCATGGCGAGTAATATTAGAGCCAACAATTTGGGAATTAACTCTTTCAGGGCTGGTAGCGAAAATAATGATGAGGGTGGATTCAATGTATTTGGTGGTTTGGGAGCGGGCGGATTGGCAAGTCTATTACTTACCGTTGCAGGCTTAGGATTTATCCCCGTAATCGTTGGGGGTCTAGCGGCTTTCATTGGAGGTTTTTTATTTGGTGTTGGTGGGCCAAATCAAGATGAGGTTTATACTCAGTGTAAGTGGCAGGTATATGACTTGGGTTTTAAAAAGTTTTTTGAGTCTCAAGAAGAAACTTTTAATACAATTTTTGAAAATATTGAATTAGTTTATCAAGAACGATATCTTGTGGTTGCTGATTTTATTGAGCAAGCAATCGCACTCTATGAAAATTTGATTGAGCAACAAGAAGAAGCTCATACTAAAACTTTAGAGGAAAAAGAAAAAACGATTGTTTGGATTAATCAACAACACCAAAAACTCGAAAAAATTCAAAGTGAACTGGAGGCTATTGTTACTGAATTTACCAGTTAATTAACTAAGGGATGCAACGATATTAGAGAATTGCCTCCTCTTTGCTTAAATTTTTATAGAGATTAAACCTATGATGACAGCAGAAAAATATATGCAACTCCTCCAAGATTTTCCTCCTCGCCCGATTACCTCGGAAGCAGATTTTGCAGCGACTCAAGCTGTGATTAACAGATTACTAGATAAACCCGAACTCATCCCAGAAGAAGAAGACTATAACGATATGGAGTAAACTCACAACAGCTTACTCACTTCTTAATAATCGGTCATACTCTGCATGGGAACCAATCCAAAACCATGCTATCTCACCGTTTTCTTCGACTGCCAAGGCTCGATAGTGAATTCCAATCCGCACCGACCAGAAACGGCCCCACCTTCTTAAAGTGCAGCGAAGGATATCGAGAATCCAGCTTGAGTAACTCATAGCATCGATCAGCTAGTTCTTGAATTTCATTCGGTAACTGTTGATAGTAATACCAGAAATCAGGGGTTGCACGATATTTCACAGGTCGGTACAACGTCCTTCCCGTAGATGTTGCAGTGCTTGTTTAGCCAGCCCATCGAGCCGACCTGCTGCAACATCTTCTTCAAATTTCCGATCCCATATTTGTGCATCAAATTCTGCAAACCACACCCGGAAAGCGGCTAGTTCTTCTTTCGTTAATTGACTGACAGCACTTTCAATCTCCTGCAAATTACTCATCGAAAATTTGGGTAGAAACCCCGTCCTTTAGCGAAGCAGAGGACGGCTTTATATTTCTTTAACAAGTAATAATTAAACCGTTTGAACGTCTAATTAAGCTTATTTTGCTAAAGGCTATCTGTCCTAACCGTTTCCAGTTAGCATCGCTGACAGATATTTGTTTTTTGGTTTGACCAGAAACATAGCCAATTCCTTTTGGAGAATTAACTAAATCACCTTTCCTCAAACCAAATTCTGTTGTAGTGCTGCCATATTTTCTTCTAATGTTACCCTTAGAAGGAACCATTAAATGAAGTTGGCGACGACTAATAGGGGGACGTTTAATTACTGCAAAAGGACAAGACGTTATCGTTACATTCCCTTGCCAACTATGTCCATGAGTATTGCTAGAAAAATGAGCTTTATACTCAAGAAAATAATAGCAAGCTAAAGTAATACCATCTACAGCATGAGATTTGACTGTTGGTTTCTGACTTGTCTTTTGATTTCTCTAACTTCAGATATTTTCTTAGATTAGATGTTTGCCAACCATAAATAGTATGTACAGTAGCTAATTGACTCAACCAATTAACCATCTGTTTTTGACCTACCATAACGGCTGAAAATCCTTTTCCTGATTTAGCTCCTTTTCGTCCAGACGTTAAATCAACATCAGCTTTGACGTACTCAAAATAAATGTCGGTAATTGGAAACATTTTAAAAAGCTCTTTTACAACTCGTAATTCAAGTTGTCGATTAGCTCTAATTGATGGGGGTAATTTACCTTGCCTACGGTTTGAAAATCGTACTTGACGATGCGCTCTTTGGTTGAAAGGAATATTACGGTTAATCCGTCTTCCCCTTCTTCCATGCCGCATCATTCGTCGATTATCCATGCGTTCTCGAACTTTCTTAAAAGGTAATTCAAGATGTCCTGTCCAGAGGGTAAAATTGGCTGATTGAACACCAATTCCTGAGTACAGCTTCCCAGGATCAATACCGACAGCAATGGGTTGAATTTTGTCGTCAAGTGGTTCAACTTTTAGTTGGACATAAAATTGTCCTAAATCGTTAAATTTACCAATAGCTTTACCTTCTTTGAGCCATCGTCTAGCTCGACTAGATTTAGTCGGCATTAAAGGTTGATTATTAGAAGATATTACAGGTACTCTTTGCATGGAGATAATCCTCAAGAGTTAAGTTCATAGTCCCTTTGCCCACCGTTAGAAATATGACTTGTCTTTAACAACACCTGAACCAATCAGGTTTAGAGGGAATCCGAACTAGGGAAGTATTCGGAGGTCTGTAACATCTAACGGCTCTGCGGGCTATTCACCTCTTGCGTCAACCGAATTGGTTCGGTCAATCCCCGTCCGTTTTACGGCAGGGTTGGTGAAACACTTAAAGTAAATTCAGTAATTAGGAATATGGCTAATTATACCACTATTCATCCAATAGGGAATAGATTAAATCTCTAACTTTGTACCAATGCAGATGTTCAGAAACCCGGTTTCTCTTTCCAAAGTTAATGGGTGTTATAATCCAAATATTCTAATTAATGAGTACCACCCGAAGCAACAATGTCAAGAGAAAATATAGCAACAGTTGTTAAAATCATAGAATCTCTTACAGATGCTCAACAGCAACAGCTTATTGAGCATTTACGAAAATATATTAGAGATATAAAAAATAAAAACGCCGATTTTGAAGATGAATTGCAGTGGGATCAATCTTTTCAAAAAAACCAAAGCAAGTTAGTTGCAGCAGCAAAACTGGCAAAACAACAAATTGCTCAAGGACAAGCACAACCTATGGACTATTAGCAATTTAGACAAAAAATTTTTGAGAAACCTAGTTTATTGTTCTATTTACCTATATAAAATACCCCTTACCGATCAGGTAAGAGGTAAGAAAAAAAGATCAATTTATCACTCTTGAACAGTTAACAATTCCAGGGGTAAACGTTTAAAAACCAATCGTTCGTTTTCGATATCCACAAAAATTGTATCCCCATTAATAAACTCACCGCGAAGAATTGCCTTAGCAATAGGTGTTTCTAATTCCCGTTGAATTGCCCGTTTTAATGGACGAGCGCCATAGACAGGATCATAGCCAGCTTCTGCTAAGAAATCTAAGGCAGAATCCGATAATTTTAACGTCATTTTTCGTTCTACTAAACGTTTCGATAAACGTTCAACTTGCAGACTCACAATTTGTCGCAATTCGGATTTTTGTAAAGCATGGAAAATGATCATTTCATCAATTCGGTTGAGAAATTCCGGTCGGAAACTTGCCCGCATTGCTTCTAATACCCGACCCCGCATTTCTTCATATTGGGAATCGGAAACCCGACACATCTAAAATATACTGTGATCCGACATTACTGGTCATAATAATAATGCTATTTTTGAAATCAACAGTATGACCCTGTGCATCCGTAACCCTGCCATCATCAAGGATTTGCAACATTATATTAAACACATCGGGATGGGCTTTTTCAATTTCATCAAACAGAATTACAGCGTAGGGACGGCGACGAATTGCTTCAGTTAATTGCCCCCCTTCATCATAACCAACATACCCTGGAGGTGCGCCAATTAAACGGGAAACCGCGTGTTTTTCCATGTATTCCGACATATCAATTCGCACCATCGCTTCTTCGGTATCAAATAAATAGGAAGCTAAGGCTTTTGCTAACTCCGTTTTCCCGACTCCTGTGGGGCCTAGAAAGATGAAACTGGCGACGGGACGGTTGGGGTCAGACAACCCCGCTCTTGACCGTTGAATGGCATCAGCAACGGCCGTTACCGCCTCATTTTGACCGATAACTCGGTGGTGTAATTCAGCTTCTAAAGTTAGAAGTTTTTGCATTTCCGACTCGACTAATTTACTAATCGGAATCCCTGTCCATTTTGAGATAATTTCCGCAATATCTGCCTCGGTTACTTCCTCGCGTAATAGGGTTTTGCCACTGGTTTGAGTGTTTTCTAATTGGGCTTCTATGGCTTTGAGTTTTTTCTTGAGTTCCTCCATTTTCCCATATTTTAATTCCGCTGCTCGGTTTAAATCATAGTTACGTTCTGCTTGCTGAATTTCAATATTAACCCGATCAATTTCTTCTTTGATCGATTGAATATCGGTAATCACATTTTTCTCGGATTGCCATTGGGAACTCAGGCTTTGTTGTTCTTTCTTTAAGGTTGCTAATTCCGTTTCTATCCGTTCTAAACGTTCTAAAGATGCAGCATCACTTTCTTTTTTGAGCGATAAACGTTCCATTTCTAATTGCAAAATTCGCCGATCAATTTCATCTAATTCCTCCGGTTTAGATGTAATTTCCATCTTTAATTTAGCCGCCGATTCATCGACTAAATCAATAGCTTTATCGGGTAAAAAGCGATCGCTAATATATCGAGTTGATAATACCGCCGCCGCCACTAAGGCACTATCGGAAATTTTTACCCCATGATGCACTTCATAACGTTCTTTTAATCCGCGTAAAATTGAAATAGTATCTTCCACGGTCGGTTGATCAACATAAACCTGTTGAAAACGCCGTTCTAAAGCCGGATCTTTTTCAAGATACTTGCGATATTCGTCTAGGGTTGTTGCCCCAATACAACGCAATTCTCCCCGGGCTAACATAGGTTTTAATAGGTTCCCAGCATCCATCGCTCCTTGGGTTGCACCCGCCCCGACAACGGTATGAATTTCATCAATAAATAGAATAATTGCCCCGTTAGAATCGGTGACTTCTTTTAATACTGCTTTTAGGCGTTCTTCAAATTCCCCTCTGAATTTTGCCCCGGCAATTAATGCCCCCATATCTAAAGCAATTAACCGTCTTTCTTGCAGAGATTGAGGCACATCTCCGGCAATAATTCGTTGGGCAAGTCCTTCGGCGATCGCAGTTTTACCAACACCTGGTTCCCCAATTAATACCGGATTATTTTTAGTTTCTGCGGCTTAAAATTTGCACCGTGCGACGAATTTCATCATCTCGTCCAATCACTGGATCAAGTTTGCCTTGACGGGCGGCTTCGGTTAAATCTCGACCATATTTTTCTAAGGCTTCGTATTTATTTTCGGGTGTTTGATCAGTCACTTTATTGTTTCCTCTAATTTGAGTAATAATAGATTTGAGTTTGGTTTCATCTAAGTGAAATTCTTGAAATAAAGCCTTGCCAAAACGGTCATCTTTAGTATAAGCTAAAAATAGATGTTCGATGGAAATAAACTCATCTTTGTATTCTTGGCGATAGGTTTCAGCTTTATCCAGAAGAACATCTAAACTTCGACCTAAATAAACATTAGCAATTGTTCCCGTTATTTTTGGTTGACGATTAATAAACCCATCGGTTCTTTCTCTAAATTGAGCAACGGATATTCCTGCTTTACTTAGAATATTTTTAGTTAATCCCTCCTGTTCCAGCAACGCTTTCATTAAGTGTTCACTTTCAATTTGTTGCTGTTGGGATTGTTTGACTAAATCGGGAGTCCGGGCTAAGGCTTCCCAGGTTTTTTCTGTAAACTTATTCGGATCGGTGGGTTGCATATTTATCCTCTACTTTGATTGGAAGAAATTGATTGAAAATTAATGATATAGCAATAAACACCAAGGGTCTTTACAACTTTTTTGTGTTCTTTATATCGTTGTGGTTGAATTAGGATTGATCTTTGTAAGGATACCAGCGCGAACTGCCATATTAGGGAAGTTATAAGTCAAAGATCTCCTCTGACACTTTCTGACTATATCTGACTTTATTGGAATAGTTTATCTTATTTTCACGACTTTTCTAGTACGGTTCACCGAAAATTAGGCTTTAGGTGTTCGGAAGTCTCACCGAGAGAAAAAATACAACAGTTAATCTTAAAATCTGAATATTTAATGGAAATTAATATAATTAAAGTATTTCGGACAGTGATTTATTTTCAATTGAGGGAGTGAATATCGGGAAATTGGGACATATTCTCAGCTTATAAGGCTAATTTAGACTTTTTTGGGTTTAAAAATCTATTAAAATCCCATTATTCCCGATTCTCAGCCATAGATTAAGAATAGTTCCTAACTTTTAATCATGGTAGAACGTTGGGCTCGACAGGCTATAAAATATTCAACTTCTTGTTCGGTTGTGACCCAGGTTTTTAAGTTCCCATTCCAGGTAAACTCAATGCGATGTCTAAGTCTTAATTGAGAGACCCGTTGATGAGAAACTTCTAACATTCGAGCTACATCAGATTGTCTTAACATAGAAATTTTTAACCAAAAATGGGGATATTGATTAACAGTAGAAAATCATTTTTTTAACCCTACTGTTAGTCTAATTTGGCTTGATTCTATCAGGATTCTCTTTAAAAAAAAACAGTATTTATTCGGAAAAATAATTCGGTAAGATCGCATTTTTTCGTGAATTTGCGTAATTCTACTGATCCGATGGAGCAACAAAAAGTTATAGGGGAGTAGGGGAGCAGGGCAGGGCTGTTTCATTCTCAGGGAAACCCGGGTTTTGTAGGGGTAGTGCCCCCGTGCCTACCCTCCCCATCCAAGATTTGCAGGCGTTTCAGGGATTGGGGCAACCACGGGGGGATTGCCCCTACAAAGAATGAAACAGCCCTGGGGGAGGCAGGGGGAGCAGGGGAGGTAAACTCTTTTTATTCCCTATTCCCTGTTCCCTGTTCCCTGTCCCCTGTTCCCTGTTCCCTGTTCCCTATAAAAGATAAATAACCATGATTAAAATTTAACCAGTGTTACTCATCATCCTTAAATTCTTCGCATAAATCCTGTAGGGTTTGATGTTGAAAACGACGGGAAGAACGGCGATATTTCTTACTAGCTAATTTAGGTTCTAATTGTTGTTTACCTCCTAATTTTGTTTTAGATTTCATATTATTTTCTACATCCGGTTGTTGTTTAATAGCTTCTTGATAGGCGATCGCAGCTTCTAAAAACTCCAAATAAATCGGATAACGTTCCCAGTCACCCCGGACAATACAATTCGGTTCATCTCGATGGGAACAATCACTAAATTGACATTTTCCAGCACGAAAACGGTGTCTTGCTTCAGGAAAATAATCAACTAATTCTTCTGGATGACATTCTAATTCGGGTTGATTAAATCCGGGTGTATCAGCTAATAATCCTCCGGTTGGTAATTGAAATAATTCAACATGGCGAGTGGTATGTCTTCCCCGTCCCAACTTTCCTGAAACCGTAGCAACTCTTATATTAAGACTGGGAATTAATTGATTAATTAAACTAGATTTTCCCACCCCAGAGGGGCCAGAAATCACCGTAGTTTTATCTTTAAGTTGATGAAGTAAAGTATTCTCGTTAAAGGTATTTTCCGCTTGAAAAAGAGATTTTTCAAGCACTCTACGCTCAGAATCAACCGTATATTCCAAACCGTTATTAACACTAATAAATAAAGGATAATATCCGCAATTTAATAAGCGATCGCGCCACAATAATAACGCATCTGACGAAACCAAATCACACTTATTCAAACACAAACAGACCTCTAAACCCGTTGATTCAGCTTTAACTAAAAACCGACTTAAAGCCGTGATTTCTAACTCCGGTTCCGCGATCGCAAAAACCAACAAAATTTGATTCGCATTAGCAATTGGAGGACGACTCAGTTCCGTAATTCGGGGAAACACCCGAGCAATCGCCCCCCGTTTTCCCGACCAGTCCGGTTCCTCCACCACCACCCGATCCCCGACCATTACCTGCTGACCCATCTTTTTTAAAAGAGAACGACGGGTACATAACAATAGGGTTTCAGGTGCTAAAACCCGGTCGGATTCGAGTTGAACCTGATAGAAATTCGCTTGAACTGCGACGACAGTTCCCACCAGTTTCCGTTCTATTCAAGGGGTCATCACTGATCATTGAACAGGTGTAGGGGTGAGGGGACAACGAACCTGAACCGCGAAAAACTCCCCACAATCCTTGATTTGTTCAATATCATATCCCGCCATCTTTAAACTATCAGGAACCTGTTCAATGGGTTCTCCCCCATCTAACCAAACTTCCAACAGCGAACCCGATGTCATCTGTTCCAGGCGCAATTTAGTCCGAACAAAATTCAAAGGACAAGGAGTTCCCCGCAAATCCAATTGAGCATCCGGTTTTAAAATATCAGCTTCTCTCATAAAAACAAGGTATCGAAACAATTAAAATCTGATATGAAATCATTAAATTAGTGCTACAGGGAATAGGGAATAGGGAACAGGGAACAGGGAACAGGGAACAGGGAACAGGGAATAGGGAATAGGGAACAGGGAACAGGGAACAGGGAATAGGGAATAGGGAATAGGGAATAGGGAATAGGGAATAGGGAATAGGGAATAGGGAATAGGGAATAGGGAATAAAAAGAGTTTACCTCCCCTGCTCCCCCTGCCTCCCCTACTCCCCCACTCCCCCTGCCTCCCCTGCCTCCCCTGCTCCCCCTGCTCCCCCTGCTCCCCTACTTCTGATGGAATAAGTTACCCAGAAACCCCTCAAGGCCGCCCTTTCCCGCGCGATCTCCTCGAATTTTGGCCAATTGTTCCAGCAGTTCCCGTTCTTCCGGTGCTACCTTAGTGGGAATTTCCACCAGAATCGTGATTAAATGATCCCCGCGACTTACCGGATTTCCCAGACGGGGAACCCCCTTATTTTCTAGGGTTAATACCGTTCCGGGTTGAGTCCCGGCCGGAATCGTTAACTTAGTGGGGCCATCAACGGTTTCCACCTCAAAATTAAAACCGAGGATCGCCTGAAGATAGCTAATTTTGACTTCCGATAGAATATTAATCCCATCCCGTTGAAATTTCGGGTCGGGTGCTACCGATAAGAACACATATAAATCCCCTGGTGGGCCACTGCGTTTTCCCGCATCCCCCTCGTTAGCGACCCGTAGACGAGTGCCATTATCCACCCCAGCCGGAACATTAATTTTTAGTTTCTTCGTGACTTCATTTAAGCCCCGACCGCCACAGGTGGAACATTTATCCTCAATCATCTGTCCTGTACCATTACAGTTCGGACAAACGGAAACCTGAGTAAAACTGCCAAAGGGAGTTCGAGTCGCCCGCCGGACTTGACCACTCCCGCCACAGGTAGAACAGGTTTGGGGGCGAGTCCCCGGTTTTGCCCCGGTTCCGGTGCAGGTGTCACAGGTTTCTAAATGCTTGATGCGGATTTCCTTCTCGCCGCCAAAAATCGCCTCTTTGAACTCTAAACGCAGGTCTAGGCGTAGATCATCCCCCCGAGCCGGGCCAGTACGTTTACGCGCTTGGGTATTACCGCCCACACCCCCGCCGAACCCACTGAAGAAGCTCTCAAAAATATCGGTAAACGGATCGGTAAAGTTGGGGTCAAAGCCACCCGCACCACCACTAGATACCCCGGCTTCTCCAAAGCGGTCATATCGCGCCCGTAACTCCGGTTCTTTTAGCACTTCGTAGGCGCGACTAATTTCTTTAAACCGTTCTTCGCTGCCCGCTTCTTTATTTACATCGGGGTGATACTTGCGAGCTAGGCGACGATAGGCACGCTTAAGTTCTTCTGTATCCGCCTCACGGGAGACACCCAATATTTCATAATAATCGCCTGCCATAGAGTATTTTGCCTAAAATTATTCAGTGAATTGAGAGGTAAAGGGATTGCCCGGATCGGGTGCTGGCTCTGGAACAGAAACAGCATCTATTCCAAAAGGAGTGTCGATGATACCATTATTCACGAGGGATAACCCGCTGCTGGTATCATCTGTATCTTCCATGTCTTCTATATCTTCTGCATTTTCAGTGTCTTCTGCATCTTCTTGAGTGGCATCCAATTTTGAATCCTCAGAAGCGGAAGACGAAGACGGGGACGGGGACGGGGAAGAATTCTGGCCAGCTTGTTCATAAATGGCCGAACCCAAAGCATACAACATTTCTTGGAACGATTCCACCTGTTGTTTCATCTCCTCATAGGAGATCTCGGCATTCGCCACCGCTTTTTTCAAGGAGGCAGCTTCCTGACGGACTCGTTCTTTGAGTTGATCGCTAATCCGGTTAGCATTTCCTTTCAGGGCTTCTTTACAATTATAGAATAGGGTTTCGGACTGATTTTTCAGATCCGCAACTAAACGCCGTTTTTCATCTTCATCGGCATAAACTTCTGCTTCTTGACGCATCCGTTCAATTTCCGCTTCGGTCAACCCTCCCGTATTACTAATTTCAATACTTTGTTCCTGTCCCGTGCCCTTATCCTGAGCCGAAACTTTGAGAATACCATTGGCATCGAGATCAAAGGCGACTTCAATTTGAGGAATACCCCGTTTAGCTGGAGGAATACCACTGAGAAGGAACTTACCTAAACTTTTATTATCCTTTGCCATGGCCCGTTCTCCCTGGAGAACATGAATTTCCACGGAGGACTGGCCGTCAACGGCCGTAGAAAACATTTGAGACCGACTCGTGGGAATAGTAGTATTGCGTTCAATAATTTTAGTTGAGACTCCCCCGAGGGTTTCTAAACCTAAAGATAAGGGAGTAATATCTAATAACAATAAATCCTTCACTTCCCCAGCTAAGACCCCGGCTTGGATGGCGGCACCTAAAGCCACCGCTTCATCGGGGTTGACGGAACGATCTGGAGTGCGACCGCCAAAATAATCACTAATGGCCTGTTGTACCGCCGGAATTCGGGTAGACCCCCCGACTAAAATAATCCGATTAATCTGATTTGGTTGTAAACTTGCATCCTTGATGGCTTGGGCGACGGGTTCAATTGTGCTATCTACGAGATGTTTCACCAACCCCTCAAACTCACCGCGAGTTAGTTCCAGTTCCAAGTGTTTCGGCCCAGAATCATCGGAGACAATAAAGGGTAAATTAATGGAAGTGGTGTTGCGATTAGATAACTCAATTTTGGCTTTTTCGGCGGCTTCGCGTAACCTTTGCACCGCCATTTTTTCCGATGATAGGTTAATTCCTTCCTGGGTTTTGAATTTTTGGATCATCCATTGCACGAGACAGTTATCAAAATCATCCCCACCCAGATGATTATTTCCCGCCGTTGATTTGACTTCAAAAATCCCGTCTCCGAGTTGCAAAATGGAGACATCAAAAGTTCCGCCCCCGAGGTCAAATACCAAAATTTTCTGTTCTTGATCTTGTTTATCTAACCCATAGGAGAGAGCCGCCGCCGTGGGTTCATTGATAATCCGCAGTACGTCTAACCCGGCAATGGTTCCGCCGTCCTTGGTGGCCTGTCTTTGAGCATCGGTAAAATAGGCGGGAACCGTAATTACTGCTTGGGTGACGGTTTCCCCCAAATAGGCTTCTGCATCTTCTTTGAGCTTTTGCAAGACCATGGCCGAGATTTCTTGGGGGGTATAAACTTGGTCGCGAATTTTCACATTCACGGTATTGTCCTTACCCTTCTCGCAGTTATAGGGAACCCGGGAGCGTTCTTCTTCGGTATCTTCCCAGCGACGCCCGATAAATCGCTTAATACTGTAGACGGTATTTTCCGCATTGGTAACAACTTGTCGCTTGCCTAATTGACCGACGAGGCGATCGCCATATTTGCCAAATCCCACAATACTAGGAGTCGTTCGTCCTCCCTCGGAGTTAGAAATTACAATGGGTTGACCCCCTTCCAAGACCGCCACACAACTATTTGTTGTCCCCAAGTCTATGCCAATGACTTTTCCCATAACTCCTCTTATCAGTTATCAGTTATCAGTTATCAGTTATCAGTCGATAGTTAATAGTTATCAGTTAATAGTTATCAGTTAATAGTTATCAGTTGTCCGTTAAAAATTATTTTCAGTTATCAGTTATCAGTTATTATCGGTAAACAGTGATCAGTCAAGAACTATTATCGATCAATAACTAGATATCGACTGATAACTATTAACTATTAACTATCGACTGACAACTATTAACTGATAACTGATAACTGACAACTGACAACTGATTAAGGGGTTTCTGCTTCTGCCGTCGATGCTTCTGTCGAATCGGAAGCACCGGGTTCTGGAGCGGTTGCTACCTTCACCATGGCATGACGTAACACCTTTTCTCCCAATTGATAACCGTGCATTAAATCCTCAATCACCGTTCCTTCCGGGTAGGCATCCGTAGGTTTCTCGCATCACCGCTTCATGTAAACTCGGGTCAAAAGGCTCGCCTTCTGGACGCATTACCGCTACCCCAAGTTGTTTGAGGGAATCTACCATTAACTTATAAACCCCCTGGTAACTTTTGTGGATATTCATTTCCGCATCCGTCTGGGGTTTAATTTGAGATCTAGCCCGATCAAAGTTATCCACCACGGGGAGTAAAGCCTTCAGGGTTGACCCTTTAATGGAAATTTCTAAATCTTCTTTTTCCTTTTGAGTCCGTTTGCGGAAGTTCTCAAAATCTGCGGCTAAACGGCGATATTGCCCCGTGACGTCTTCTAGTTGAGCTTTCAAGGAAGTATTGGCCTCTGCTAAGGCCATGAATTCTTGATGAAGGCCCTCCCCGCTTGATTCTATTTCCTGACCAAAGGTGGTTTCGGGGGGAACAGTCGCATCCGTTGCCACGGAAGTGTCAGAGGCTGATTCTGTCGCCGTTGTAGCATCATCTTCAAGATCGCCAAAGCTTTTCGCTTCCGATTCGGAGGTTGAATAGGATTGACCCGTTAGTTCATCAGGAGTATTAGCCGTTGAATTAGGCACCATAATCGTACATTGTCCTTGTTGATCACAAAAAATCCAGCGAGATTTCCTAAACCTGCAAGATATTAGGAGCGACCTCACCCTTTATGACTGTAAACGTTACTTCAAAAATTTTAACTGAATCGGAGTCATTCATCCCACCTCAGAGGGAACACCGCAACACCACAACGGGTAAGTACCTAAACAAAATTAATTACAAATCCTCTATCGGTGTTCCCAGATCCGGTGTTCCCAGATTTGGCATTCCCAGATCCGGTGTTCCCAGATCCGGTTTAATTAATATTAAACGAGATTGCGAAATGCCCGATCAAATGTTATCTTAATGAAAGATGATTAATATATGGCAGCAATGTTCAACGTTCTCAAGGTAAGATTATATCCAAACAGAGAACAGGAGGTGGCTCTAGCTAAAAACTTTGGCTGCTGTCGTTTTGTTTGGAATTATTACCTAGAGAAGACTAACAATCAGTATAAGGAAACAGGAGCCGGGTTGAATTATTGCGAGATGGCTGCATATTTAACCCAACTTAAAAAGTTACCTGATTACTTATTTCTACAGGAAGCTACTGCTGCTATATTACATCAATCATTAAAGAATTTAGAATCGGCTTTCCAGAACTTCTACCAAAAAAAAGCCAGATTTCCTAAATTCAAAAGCAAGCATAAAAAACAATCAATTCGTTATCCCGAAAGTTTTTCAATCAAAGGAAACGGCGTAAAATTTCCCAAACTAGGGATTATTAAAGCCAGCATCCCCAAAATAATTAGCAGCAAAATAAAATCTGTTACCGTTTCAAAAACAAGTACAGATAAATATTTTGCTGGTATTTTATTTGAAACTGATGATTTAACCCTTGGTAAAACAGGGAAAATCTCAGGAATTGATTTAGGGTTAACGAGTTTATTAACAGTGTTTGATGGTGAAACTTGTATAAAAGTTGATCCGATTAAACCCACTAGAAAATATGCCCAGCGACTGAGAAAGAGACAACAATCATTATCACGAAAAACCACAGGTTCTAACAACCGCAAAAAGCAAGTTAAAAGAGTTGCTAAGGTTCACGAAAAGATAGCAAATACTAGGCAAGACTTCGGTGCTTGCACTAAAAAGCATTCTTCCGTGAAACAATAATCCCCCGTCGATCGCCTGAGTTTGACGGTGGAGTGTCAACATCAATATAGATTATGGATAAATTAATCAACTTCAGGAGATAGAATCCGTGTTAAAACCCAGATAAATCGCAGATGAAAGCGGTGATATTCTGGAGACTTGGCTCTTAGATGGGTCTGAGAATCGGCTAGAAAATTTAAAAATATATACCTTAAGTCTAGGCTATGACCAATACATCCCAAAGACGCGCCTTGGTTGTTCAAAGTAATACTCCCTTTGGCAACAAATTAATTCAATCTGGCTATATTAATCCTGAGCAACTTCAGCAGGCCCTAAAAGCTGCCCGTCCCGGTCAGCCCCTGACGGAAATTTTGGAATCAATCACCGGCCAACCTCTGCCCCCAGAGTTAGCCCGTCAGTACAAAAAACAACAGTTATTTGAACTGAGAATTGTTTATGGCGTCGAGGCCTATGATCCTGAAATTGAACCGATGACGACGGAAGAACTCGAAGTCATGCTGAAATTTCTGGAGACGGGTTTAGAAACCTGTAAACGCCATCGCTTCATTCCCCTACGCAAAGTCGAAAACGACCCCTCCTCGGTTTTGATTGCGATGGTTGACCCGGATAACCTCACGGCGTTGGAGGAGTTAAGAAACCAAATCCTGCGACCCAAAGCCCTGAAATTACAACGGCGGGTGATTACCCATGAAGATTACGATCAAATCATTTCCGCCTACAGTAATGAAGATGTTAAACGCAAAGCCATCGAAGCTGCCATTCGCGACAAAGAGAAATTAGAATTCACCGCCGGGGATTTTGATACAACTGACCTCGAAGATGTGGGGGATGAAGGCGGTGGGATGGATTTGGCCGACGAAATCCAAGAATCTGAAACCGCCCCGGTGATTAAAGCGGTGAACGTAATTCTAGCTAAAGCCCTTTCGGAAGGAGTGTCCGATATTCACGTTGAGCCCCAAGAACATGAGATGCGGATTCGGATGCGTCGAGATGGGGTTTTAGAGGAATATTATAAATTTCCGAAAAAGGTGATTCCCGCCATTACCTCCCGGTTTAAGATTCTAGCGGAAATGGATATCGCCGAACGCCGTCAAGCCCAGGATGGCCGGATTCGTAGGAAGTTTCCGAGGACGGACGGTGGATTTCCGCGTCAATAGTCTCCCCAGTCGGTATGGGGAAAAAATTGTTTTGCGGATTTTGGATAGTTCCTCCACCCAATTAGGGTTAGATAAATTAATTACCGATCAAGAAACCTTAGCCTTAGTTCGGGAAACCGCTTCTCGACCCTTTGGGTTGATTTTAGTTACCGGGCCAACGGGTTCGGGAAAATCCACCTCTTTGTATTCGGTTTTAGCCGAACGCAACGATCCAGCGATTAATATTAGTACGGCCGAAGACCCAATTGAATATGCCTTACCCGGAATTACCCAGTGTCAGGTAATTCGAGAGAAAAATTTAACCTTCGCTAATATTTTACGGGCGTTCTTACGACAAGATCCCGATGTATTGCTAGTGGGGGAAACCCGGGATTTAGAAACGGCCAAGACTTCTATCGAAGCCGCCTTAACCGGACACTTAGTTTTAACTACTTTACATACTAACGACGCGGCCGGGGCGATCGCCCGTTTAGATGAAATGGGGGTAGAACCTTTCATGGTGTCAGCCGCCCTCTTAGGGATTCTCGCCCAACGTCTGATGCGTCGGGTTTGTGGCGAGTGTCGGGTTCCCTATACCCCCACGGTGGAAGAACTAGGTCGCTATGGACTGTCCGCTTCCCAAGAAATCGATATTACCTTCTATAAAGCCAATACCATTCCTCCTGAACAACGGAAGCACCCGACGGATGGGGGTCAGTTGTGCAAAAAATGTAATGGACTGGGTTACAAAGGTCGGGTGGGGGTCTACGAATTCCTGAAGGTGACGGAAAGACTGCAAACCCTCATTACTAAAGGTGCCCCCACGGAACAAATTAAGGAAGCAGCCGTGGAAGAAGGGATGAAAACCATCTTGGCCTACAGTTTACAGCTAGTCCGCGAAGGCTATACCACCTTTGAAGAAGTGGAACGGGTGACGTTTACCGATTCGGGTTTGGAGGCTGAACTCAAAGCCAAACGGAAACAGGGCTTAACCTGTAAGAGTTGTGAAGCGGAATTGAAACCGGAATGGTTAGATTGTCCCTATTGCATGACCCCACGCTTTACCAGCTAAACACGGGGGGAAAATTGCTATTTTCCAAAGGTTTCCTGTGGGGTTTGGGTGCTCACTAAAACACTACTATTGGGAATACTAGGAGAAATTCTTAATTTTCAGAGGTCTTGGGGTAATACTCCCAGCCGATCAAATCGTTACAACTTAATTTAGAGGAGAACAATAATGGGATTAATGATTGAAGACGCTTTAGAGTCTTTAGTCGAGCAGGGTGGGTCTGATATTCATATTCAAGCAGGCGCACCTATCTTTTTCCGAATTAGTGGGAAACTGACCCCTCAGCCTCAATTTGGAGAAACCCTATCGGCAGAGGAAGTACAATCTCTCATCTATCAAATGCTGAATAATATGCAGCGCAAGCAGTTAGAGCAGGAGTGGGAATTGGACTGTGCCTATGGGGTACGGGGACTGGCGCGGTTTCGGGTGAATGTCTATCGGGAACGGGGATGCTGGGCCGCTTGTTTACGGGCCTTGGCTTCTAAAATTCCCAATGCGGATAAATTAGGGGTTCCGCAAGTGATTCGGGATATGACCGAACGCCCTCGGGGTATGGTGTTGGTAACGGGTCAAACGGGTTCGGGTAAAACCACAACCATGGCGGCTTTGTTAGACTTAATTAATCGGACTCGCTCGGAGCACGTCCTGACGGTAGAAGATCCGATTGAATATGTGTTTCCCAATATTAAAAGTTTATTCCACCAACGGCAGAAGGGAGAAGACACTAAGAGTTTTGCCAATGCTTTAAAAGCGGCATTACGCGAAGACCCCGATATTATTCTGGTGGGGGAAATGCGGGATTTAGAAACTATTGGTCTGGCGATTTCTGCGGCTGAAACTGGTCACTTAGTCTTTGGAAACCCTGCACACCAACTCGGCGGCGGCGACGGTAGACCGGATGTTAGACGTATTCCCGCCTATCCAACAACCTCAAGTCCGATCTCAATTATCGGGTTCACTGGTTGGGGTTTGTAGTCAAAACTTAGTTCCCGCCATTGGGGGTGGTCGTCGGGCTTGCATCGAAATTATGATGAATACTCCGGCTATGGCTAACCTAATTCGGGAGGGAAAAACCGCTCAAATTTATTCCCAAATTCAAATGGGAGGAAAGTTGGGAATGCAAACGATGGAAATGGCTTTAGCAAAACTCTATACCGAGGGTCAAGTGACTTGGGAAGCGGCGATGAGTAAATCGTCTAAACCTGATGAATTGGAACGTTTAATTGGCCCGGCTCCCTCGGCGACTAAGGGACAAAAAGCCAGAGCTTAATCAGTCATCCGTTGTCGGGGCGGGTTTATCGAGATGCGCGGTAATTAACAAAGATCTAAAAAAACCCGCCCGTACCAGTAATAAGTAAAAAGTTAATTAATACTGAATAGGTAAAAATATATGGCAGGTAGTGTAGTTCGGAGTCAAGTCAGAAATCGGGGTTTCGACTTTAAACGAATCGAAGAAACTATTAGTATTGCTCTCGCAAGTATTACCATTAAAGACTTAGCAATTTTTGCTCGTCAGTTTGCTTCAATGTTTAACGCCGGAATTTCGATGGCCAGATGTTTGAGTGTATTATGTGATCAATGTAGTAATGCGAAGTTAAAAAATGCCTTAACTTTTATTCGGGCTGATGTGGAAGAAGGGGTAGAACTTTCTGTGGCCATGAGGAAATTTCCCGATATTTTTGATCAGCTTTTTATTAGTATGGTATCGGCGGGAGAAACTGGGGGGGTATTAGATGAAGTCTTAGAAAGACTGGCGGTAATGATGGAAAAAAACCACAAAACTAACGCCGAAATTGCTTCGGCTATGTCCTATCCCAAAACCGTAGGCTTTATTGCCATTGCCATCTTTTTTGGGATGACAACATTTTTACTCCCCACCTTTGCGAAAGTGTTTCAGGATATTGGGGCAACACTGCCAGTATTTACCCAGATTATGCTCAATATTAGTTCCTTTTGTAGAACTTGGCCACCGATTCCCCAGGGTATTGTGATCGGGACTTTGGTAGGATTATTAACGATTTATAAAATCATTTATAAAACTCCTGCGGGCAGAATGTTTTTTGATAAGCTATTTCTGAAGTTACCAATTTTTGGAAACCTGATTCAAATTTCTGCTGTAGCTCGGTTTTGTACAATTTTTGGCAGTTTAACCCGATCTGGGGTTCCAATTATGAACTCTCTGCAAATTGTGGAAGAAGTGGCAGGAAATGCGGCGATCGCTTTATGTATTGCCAATGCCAGAGATTCTATTCAACAAGGGGGTTTAATTAGTTTAGCCTTACAGGAAGGAAATGTATTTCCCGGGCTGGCAATTCAAATGATTGCTATTGGGGAAGAATCGGGGGAATTGGATAAAATGTTAATGAAAGTCGGGGCGTTCTATGAAACGGAAGTGGAAGAAGCCGTAAAAGGACTTACCAGTATGTTAGAAACCTCTGATGATTGTGATGGTGGCCGGAATTGTCGGTTCGATTTTATTATCTATGTATTTGCCCATGTTTTCAGTGTTTGAAAAAATGGGTTGAACACCTTTCAAGGGAATACCAAAGGGGAGCACGAGGAGCAGGGGAGGCAGGGGAGGCAGGGGAGGCAGGGCAGGGCTGTTTCATTCTTTGTAGGGGCAATCCCCCCGTGGTTGCCCCAATCCCTGAAACGCCTGCAAATCTTGGATGGGGAGGGTAGGCACGGGGGCACTACCCCTACAAAACCCTGGTTTCCCTGAGAATGAAACAGCCCTGGGAGGCAGGGGAGGCAGGGGAGGCAGGGGAGGCAGGGGAGGTAAACTTTTGCTATTACCCATTCGTAATTCGTAATTCGTAATTCGTAATTCCCTATTCCCCATTCGTAATTCGTAATTCGTAATTCGTAATTCGTAATTAATTTTTTATCCAGGTTATGTCTATTCAAAAGTCTCATTATGAAGCGTTGCTGGCAGAATATAGTAATTCGGAAGCTGTAATTACTTTACTCAAGCAACATCGTCCTTATTTTGAAATGGTTCCGAGTATTCGCCGTTCTGATGATAGTGTGATTACGATTCCCTTACCGATTGTGCGTTTGCGTCATGGCGTTTCCTATTCGGGGGTACCGGGAATTAGTATTAAACCCGGCGACGCCTTGGGTTTGCCCTGTGATATTGGGATTCTGATGTGTGACCCAGAATGGAAAGTTAAAATTGGGCCGGAAATTTTTGTTTTTATTCATCGTCCCCAAGAAGAATTATCGGATTTATTAAGACGCTGGCGATTAACTCAAGTTCTATTAGATCAAGATTATGAATGGATTATGCCTCACCATTATAAATATATTGATTCCCAAGAGGCGGAGGATCTTTATCCTTTATTTGTTTTATTTCCCGAGACATCGGAATCAATTAAACGCGGATTAATTGGGGCTAATTTACCATTTATTATCCACCCCTTGGAGGAGATAATTGATAATTATGAATACCCGGATTTTGATGCCATCCCATTAGAAGAATATCAAGAATTTGGTGGCGAATGAGGAGTGGCTATACTCAATCCGGTTTCCTGTTTATAACGTCGGGGGTTTCTTTCTCCGGGGCGGCTTTGTTTCCTGTACCAGCGATACCATTCTCCAGAAATCCGAATCGAAAGCCATAGTAATAATAATGCAATTAATCCCCCCTGTTGAGGGGCATCGAAGGCAAAAATCACCAAGAAAACACAAAGAATATCCTGTCCTAAAATTACCCATAGGGGCAAACCGCGCAGGCGATAAAATAATCCCGTTTGAACTAATTGTAAAACCAGGGCTAGTAAACCACTAATAATTGCAATAATCCAATATAAGCTAGGTTCGAGGTTAGTGACTTTGGCGAGTGCTAAACCCAAAATAGCGCCAACAAAAGGACTAAATAGTAATTGTATTAATTGTAAAATTCGCTGTCCCAGTAGTTTTTTAGATGCGAAAATTTCAAATAATGACCAACTAACCAGAACCCCGACAACGACCTGTGGAGAAAATTTGGACAGAAACGGTACACTCGACCATAAATCATTTCGCAATAAACCAATGACCAGCAAAGGTAAAGCAATTCTTAATCCCGCCGCCGCCGATGCTGATAGCACCGCTAGAAGTTCAATCATAAATCAAAGTGAGGAACGGAGTATTTGATACCGAAAATTAAATAGGGGGTCTGAGTCTGGTTTAAAGGGTGATCTTATATTCTATATATTAATTATAATTTTGTTAAAAATGGGGATTTTATTCCCTCTATTTAATAAATTAAGTTTCTCTGTCAAGTTTTCTCTGTTTATAAAATGGGTTAATTCTATTATGACATATCTATTATAACTGGGAACTTTTCAAGTTATTAAAGGTCTATAAAGTTTGGAGAAAATAGCACTAAAATAATGCCAAAATTCCTGATTGGTTTAATCGTTAGTATCATTTCTTTAAATTCTAGTGTATCTCTTGCCTTAGCAAACCCTCCTAGAATTGATCAAAAAGTAGAATGTGATCTATTAGTGGTTGGGGGCGGACTGGCGGGAAGTGCGGCGGCCCATGAAGGGTTACTGGCGGGAAAAACCGTTTGTTTAACCGAAATTACCGACTGGGTGGGGGGACAAATTTCTGCCCAGGGAAACCTCCGCCCTCGATGAAAGACCGACCCAAAGATCCCTTTTATTTTATCCGAGAGGGTATTTAGAATTAAGGGCGGAAATTGAAAAAAAATATGGAATGCTTAACCCCGGGGCTTGTTGGGTAAGTGAGGCTTGTTTTATGCCAAAAGCTGGGCATGAAATTTTATTAAAAATGTTTAAAAAAGCTGAAAAGAAAGGTAAAGGAAAATTGCATTGGTTTCCTAATACTGTGATTAAAGATATGGCAATTAATCATAATCAAATCACCGAAGCGATCGCAATTCAATATAGTTCTGCCCCCGGACAACCTCAATTAAATACAAAACCTTTATCTGCGATTATTGAGGATGCTTATGAATATGAAAACTCCCCACAATTACATAAAACAATTATTAGATTTATTCCTAAAGTCAAAGCTAATCAAGGAGCAGATTGGTATATTATTGAAGCGACAGAAACCGGAGAAATTATTGGTTTCACAAATGTTCCTTATCAACTGGGAATTGATCCCCGTTCTCCTCAAGAACCCACCGCATCTAGTATTACAAAAGATCCCTATTGTACTCAAGGATTTACCTATACTTTTGCTATGGAGGCGACCAAAAATCCCCAAATCCATGAAAAACCTTCATTTTATGAACAATATGCTCCCTATTATAGTTATGAATTATTCCGATTAGCTAACTTTAATTTAGTTTATACCTATCGGCGGATTCATAGTATGAAACCCAAGGAAAAACGGTCACTAAATCCCAGGGACTGGCCGATTTATCCTGGGGATATTGCTATGCAGAATTGGACTTGGGGAAATGATTATCGACCCGGAACCTCGGCGGATAATTTGATTTTAACCCCCTCTCAATTAGAAGCAACGGGTCAACTAGAACCCGGCGGATGGAAAGGCGGGTTAAGAACGGAAACCTTACGAAAAGGTGAGGAAAATGCCCAAGGGTTTTTCTATTGGTTAGTAGCAGGAACTACCGACTCCCAACTGGGTGAAGGTGTTAAACAAAAATATCCTAATTATCGCTATTTATCCGGTTTAAACTCTCCCATGGGAACCGTTCATGGGTTATCTAAATATCCCTATATTCGAGAAGGTAGAAGAATAATTGGTCGCCCTTCTTATGGTCAAAAATATGGATTTATGGTGACAGAAATTGATATTTCTCAAAATAACTTCCGTCAAGATTGGTATACCAATAATTTAACTCCCGAAGCCTATAGACTGTTATGGTTAGAGTTGGGAAAATTAGACAGTTTACCTGTGCTTTCTGGAGAAAAAACCATTGCAGAAATTCAACCCCGTTCTCGGGCTACAATTTATCCTGATACCGTGGGAATTGGTCATTATGCGATTGATTTTCACCCCTGTTTAACCCTAAGTCCGGCGGAAACTCCAGGAAATACGGAACGGGAAGGAGAACGTCGCGGACAAGGGGAAGCTTATCCGTTTCAAATCCCATTAAGAGCTATGATTCCGCAAAAAATTGATAATCTATTAGTAGCGGGAAAAAGTATCGCTACCAGTCATATTGCGGCGGCGGCTTATCGGGTTCATTCCTTTGAATGGTCGGTGGGGGCGGCGGCGGGAACTACCGCAGCATTTAGCTTGAAAACCGAGATTTTTCCCTATCAATTAGTGGATGATTTACCCTATCGGGAACCAATATTAGAGGAGTTACAACGGTTATTAGAAAGCAATAAGAATCCGATTTTATTCCCAGAAACATCAATTTTTAATCAGTCTTGGGAAGATTGGAAATAATTAATATAAATAAATCCCTATTGTTGAGCTTTAGCCCCTAGATCCTTGGGCGATCGCTCGACAACGAAGTTTGAGAGAATTATTAGGATATAATGGTGAATATTCTATTTATTGTAAGCAGAACAGATCAAAATTATGAGATTAGACGAAGCGGTTGAATTTGCAGAAAATCCTGAACCTCGTTGTCCCTGTGTGTTGTTGTTGGATACTTCCGCATCAATGCAAGGAGTTCCCATTGATGCTTTAAACGATGGACTGACGGCATTTAGAAATGATTTAATTCGGGATGAACTTGCTAAAAAACGGGTGGAAGTGGCGATTATTTCCTTTGATAATCAAGTTAAAATTGTACAGGATTTCGTCACGGCGGATCAGTTTGAACCTCCTTTATTAACCGCCCAGGGTCAAACTTTTATGGGAACTGCTATTAACCAATCTTTAGATTTAGTGGCGGCGAGAAAGTTAGAATATCGCAATAATGGTATTACCTATTATCGTCCTTGGGTTTTTATGATTACCGATGGTGAACCCCAAGGTGAACCTTACCGGGTTACAGAAGAAGCAACTAGACGCATTCAAGAGGAAGAATTTAAAAAACAGGTGGCTTTTTTTGCCGTGGGAGTTGAAGGGGCAAATCTGGATAAATTAGCTCAAATTGTCCAGAGAACTCCGTTAAAATTGCGGGGGTTAGACTTTAGAGAAATGTTTATTTGGTTATCTACAAGTATGCAAACTGTTTCCCATTCTAAAGTTGATGAACAGGTGGCTTTACCGCCTCCAGGATGGGGAACGGTTTAAGCGGTTATTCATAAAAAATAGGGGTTCACCATCAGTAGTTAAATTATATAAAATCACAATGAATTCAATCGGTAATTGGCAAGTTGTTTCAGCATCAGTAACCGGAACAAGTCACGAAAAACAAAATATTCCCTGTCAAGATGCCCAGGGTTATAAACATTTATCTGATCATTGTTTAATCTTTGCCGTAGCCGATGGGGCAGGTTCGGCAAAATTAGCGGATTTAGGGGCGAATATTGCTGTTAAAATAGCTTTAGAGACTCTGGAAAAACAGATTAATTCTGTTGATATTGATCTGAATAATATTGCTTGGGAAGATTATCTAAAAGATGCTTTAAATGCTGCTAAAATTGCAATTGAAGCCGAATCTATTATCCAAGAAACAGAAGTTAGAGAGTTAGCAACTACTTTAATTATAGGTATAGCCACACCGGAATTAGTCGCCGTTGCCCAAGTGGGAGATGGGGCGATGGTTGTGGAGGATAAAACTGGAAATATTCTGGAATTAACCATACCAACCAGTGGAGAATATTTGAATGAAACGGTATTTTTAGTATCTTCTAATGCGGTTGAAAATGCACAAATTAACCTCTGGTTAGGAAAACCTAAATATTTGGCTGCTTTTTCCGATGGTTTACAAATGTTAGCGTTAAAAATGCCGGAAGGAAAACCCCATCACCCGTTCTTTTCTCCTCTGTTTAAATTTGTAGAAACTATCACAGATGAAACCGATGCTCAAGAGCAGTTAATGGGGTTTTTGCGATCGCCTCGGTTAACACAAAGAACCGATGATGATCTAACCTTAATCTTAGCTAGTTTTAATTCTTAATCTAATTGGTCTGGGTTAATTCCCGTCTGTCGTAAATGTTCTGCTAACCTTTGACTACGTTCGGTTTCTTGTCTTAATAATACTTCCGTAACTTTAATTAAAATAAGGGGAATAAGGATCACGGATTTAAGAGGATTTCACGGATTTCGCGGATTTTGATCTATTATACTGTCTACTTCATAACCTATGATGCAGTATAAATTTAGTTCCGTTGTGAGGAGTTGCAGCAGATGAGGCTTAAAGAGTTATTGGCAAAAGTTGGGATATCAATATTGTCCGAGTCTCACCCGGCTTTGGAACAAGAAGTTACGGGGTTAAAAACGAACTCTATTGCTTGTCAACCGGGGGATTTATTCTTAGGAATGCCGGGAACTCGGGTCGATGGCGGGGAGTTTTGGCCGAGTGCGATCGCCTCTGGTGCGGTGGCGGCGATTATTTCCCCAAGCGCCGTTGAAAAAACCCAAGACCGGATTACCGCCGAACAGCCCTGCATTATTCCTAGCGATAATCTGACCCAAACCTGCGCTAAAATTGCTACGGCTTTTTATGACTATCCGGCGGAAAAATTGCGCCTGGTGGGGGTTACGGGAACCAATGGGAAAACCACAACCACCCATTTGATTGAATTTCTCCTCAGCCATAGCAACCATCCCACCGCCTTACTGGGAACTCTGTACGCCCGTTGGCCAGGATTCCAAGAAACGGCTACCCATACCACCCCCTTTTCCGTAGAATTACAGGGACAACTGGCCCAGGCGGTCGCCGCCGGATGTGAGTTTGGGGCGATGGAGGTGAGTTCCCATGCGTTAGACCAGGGACGGGTTCTCGGTTGTCCGTTTTCAGTGGCCGTGTTCACCAATTTAACCCAGGATCATTTGGACTATCACCCGACGATGGAGGATTATTTTGCGGCGAAATCCTTATTATTTAGTCCCGACTATCTCAAGGGTCGAGCGATTATTAACGCCGATGACCCCTATGGCCAACGGTTAATCGCCCAATTGGGGGATCGGGCTTGGAGTTATAGCACCAGTGACCCAAGGGCTGATCTGTGGGCGGATCAACTTTCCTATCAACCCACGGGGGTTAAGGGTGTTCTCCATACTCCCCAAGGAGAGGCGGAATTTTATTTACCTTTGGTCGGTCAATATAATTTATCTAACCTGTTAGCTGCTGTCGGGGCGGGGTTAAGTTTAGGATTAGATTTAACTACTATTGTCGAAAAAACTGCGCAGTTTCAGGGGGTTCCCGGACGGATGGAAACGGGTACAAATTAGCCCGGATCAGGATATTAGTGTAATTGTGGATTATGCTCACACCCCCGATAGTTTGGAGAATTTGCTCAAGGCGTCCCGTCCGTTTATTCCGGGTCGGATGATTTGTGTATTTGGTTGTGGGGGCGATCGCGATCGGACTAAACGCCCGAAAATGGGGAAAATTGGGGCGGAATTAGCGGATCTTGCGGTTGTGACTTCGGATAATCCCCGCACGGAAGACCCGGAACAGATTTTACAAGATGTTTTAGCCGGAATTCCTGACAGTATCAAACCGATTGTCATTGCAGATCGGGCTAAAGCAATTCATACTGCTATTCTGGAGGCGCAACCCGGAGATGGGGTATTAATTGCGGGAAAAGGTCACGAAGATTATCAAATTTTGGGAACTGAAAAAATCCATTTTGATGATCGAGAACAAGCCCGGAATGCTTTGGCCATTCGCATTAAATAACACGGTTGGAAACACTTAGAAAAAAACTGATTCTCTTCTTATTTCCCCCTTTTTAAGGGGGTTAGGGGGATCATGTGTAGGGTTAATAGCTAGATTTTATATTGGTTTTTGTGGTATTTTCCCAGAGTTATGAAACACCCCTGAAGGGGTTACTACGAAGATGACCAGACTTGTTTAAAGATATAAATTGAGAGAATAATTAAAAATATTCTAAACATCATAGTTACGGTTTGATCGGATAATTTGGGTAAAAATCTAGTGCTAATTTGGGCTCCTAATAATCCTCCTAACCCTAAAACAATTCCTGGAATCCATAATACATTCCCTTGAATTGCGTGTCCAGCACAAGCAGAAATAGCGGTAATCATAATCACTCCTAAGCTGGTTTGAATCGCAACTTTAATGGTTTCTCCTAATAACAATATTTGCAAAGGAACCATAATAATCCCTCCACCCACGCCAAATAATCCGGCTAAAATTCCGGCGGAACTTCCCGTTAAAATTCGAGCAAAAACCGGATTAAATCGTATATTATCCTCAGAATTTATAGTGGATTCAGAGGTTTGTTGTTCTTCTAGTTGTTTTTTATTAGCTGTTATTTGTTTACGAACTTCTACTAAATATACATTTAACAATAATAAACAGCCAAATAAAAATAATAATAATTTAGAGGGAAATATTCCTGCCAAAAATACTCCGATTTGTGCAGTTAATACCGAAGGAAAGCCAATTCCAATCACTTTATTAAAACTCAAATATCCCATCCGCCAATTTTGAAAACTTCCAGAAATAGCCGTAATTACAATAGATAAACTACTGGTCGCCACCGCTTGAACAGGTGTATATCCTAATGCAACTAATAAGGGGACTAAAACCGTCCCGCCCCCAATTCCTAAAAATCCGGCTAAAATCCCAGCAACTAATCCCCCACCCGCTAAAATTATTAATTGAAATATAGTCATATTGTATTTTTTGTACTGATTATGTTAGATTTTTTGTTAAGAGGGGTAATAGACAATAGTGATTTATTTTTCGATCTGATAATACCCATAATCATTTTATCTACTAAAGAACCATAATTATGACCATTTTTCAGAAAATTATACAATTTCTATATACAATTTTTACCCAACCTATTAGAGTCGGTGAAATCACGATTTCGGTTAGTTTAATTATTACGGTAATTATATCACTATTATTTGTCATTTTCTTAGCTAGATTAGTGACGAACTGGCTGCGGGATAAATTATTAGTAAAATGGGGATTTGATGAAGGAAGTCGAGAAGCGATATCCACAATTTTTTATTATTTTGTCATTGCATTAGGGTTTATTATTGTTCCTCAAGCCTGCGGTTTAGATATTCGCTCTTTAACCTTCTTAGCTGGGGGTTTGGGGATTGGGATTGGTTTGGGATTTCAAGGATTATTCCAGAATTTTGTTAGCGGATTAATCTTACTTATTGAAACGTCCGGTTAAGGTAGGAGATTATGTTGAAATTGATAATTTAGAAGGCAATATTAAAAAAATATCTATTCGCGCTACAACTATTTTAACTAATGATGGAATCTCGATTATTATTCCCAATCAAACTTTAGTTAATGCCAATATTATTAACTGGAGTTATGGAAATATCAATAGTCGAATTCATATTAAAGTTCCTGTTGCTTATGGAAGTGATCCTGTGTTAGTTACAGAAGTTTTATTAACCGTTGCTCGTCAAGAATCTAGGGTTTTATCCTATCCCGCTCCTCAAGTTTGGTTAAGAAATTTTGGAGATGATTCTATGGATTTTGAACTGTTAGTCTGGATTGATCAGCCCAAGGCTAGACTTCCGATTCAAAGTGCCTTAAACTATATGATTGAAAATGCTTTTAAAAAAAACAATATTACTATTCCCTTACCCCAAAGAGATTTATGGATTAAAAATCCCGAAGATCTGAGAATGATTTTTAAACCCGATCCAACTGTTGTTAATTCTTCAGTTCAAACCCAATCTTTTCCGATTCAAACTATTGAAAATTCTCAAGGTTTAGACCTATCTATTAATCATATATCCCTACGGGATTTATTAAGAAAAGTTGTTTATTTTGAACAGTTAACCGAACTAGAAATATTAGGATTAATTGAACAAGGGTATCGAGAAACCGTTGTTCCCGGAGCCTTTATTTTCCATGAAGGTGATCCGGGGGATGCGTTCCATATTATTCTCTCAGGTTCCGTAGAAATTCTATCAGAAAAACTCGATAAACAGATTAGAAATTTACAAGCTGGAGACTTCTTTGGGGAACTGTCTTTAATTATGGGAATCCCCCGCACGGCGGCGGTTAGAACCCTAGAAACAACCATTTTGTTTGTGGTTGATCGCAATGTATTTCATTATTTTTTATCCAAATATCCGCAAGTCGCGGATCAAATTGCAGAAAAATTAGTTGAACGTAAACAGGAATTACTTGAACGTCAACAACTATTAAGAGAAATGGGAGTATTGGGGGCAGAAGAAGATTTAGAGAAACAATCCTTTGGTCTGGGTAAGAGAACGAATGAAAGCGTTATTTGGCATTTAAAAGTAACAATGATCAATTATTTGACTGTCTTAATAGTCCAAATTTGCTCGCGCATTCCGACGCCACATTTGCGGTTTAATACGTCGTAAAGCAGAAGCGCGAAATCGTTGATCCCATTCGGTTTCAGAAAGTTCGGCTAATTCGGTTAATTTAGGAGCAATATTTTCAGGATAGGGTTGAAATTCTATAACGTCTGTTTCCTGGGAAAAACGTTGATTCCAAGGGCAAACTTCTTGACAAATATCACACCCAGCCACCCAACCGTTTAAATTTTTGCTAATATTTTCGGGTAAGGTTTCTGCCCGATTTTCAATGGTATGATAGGCAATACAACGGTTAGCATCAACTACAAAGGGTTGGGTAATTGCACCCGTGGGACAGGCTTCTAAACATCGGGTACAGGTGCCACAATGTTGAGTATGGGGAGGGTCGGGGGTGAGGGTTAAATTGGTTAAAATTTCCCCTAAAAATACCCAAGATCCGTATTTTCTAGTAATCAGATTACTATTTTTAGCAATCCATCCAATTCCGGCTTTTTCTGCCCAAACTTTATCTTGAATTGGCCCGGTATCGGCATAATATCGGGCTTGAATTCCGGGTGCTTGTTGTTGTAACCATTCGGAAAAAGTCTTTAATTTTTTATGTAAAACCCTATGATAATCTCGTCCCCGAGCATAACGGGAAATTTTACCCAATTCGGGATTTTCTGGTTGTTGATCGGGGGTATAATAGTTGAGTGCTACACAAATAACTGATGCAACTTCTGGCATTAATTGACGAATATTTTGGCGTTTGGGGCTATTCATCCAAGCCATATCCGCGGCATATCCTTGGTCTAACCAAGATTGCAGGTGTTGACGGTTTTCTTCGGTTTCAATAATTGCTGCAATACCAACTTGATGAAATCCCAAATCTAGGGCTTTTTGTTTAATTAGATTGGTGTTAATTGGTGAATTCATCATGGTTATATATAGCAGGAGAAAGTTTAAGATTCCTCCTGTCTCCTGTCTATATTGAATCAGTGCCTATGCTTTCGGGGTTTTATCGGGTAAACTAGCTTGTAATTTCAAACAATTGCCACCTTCAATTTGTAAACAATAATCCACTCGATCCATTAAGCGATTCATAATTAACCAACCATAACCATTTTCTTGTTTATCTTCTGGTTTAGGCGGATTATAATTATCGATTTCATAACCGGTACCGTGATCCCAAATTTCTAAGGAAATATCTCGTTCTTGTAATTCTAAACGAACCATCACAGGAAGATGGGGTTTATCGCGGTGAGCATGACGGATGACGTTGGAGTAAGCTTCTGCAAGGACAAGGCGAAACCGATTCGACTGACGGGGCCAATCGACATGATCTCCTAGTTCGACTTCCAAACTGCTCAATAACCAGTTTTCAACGATGGTTAAAAACCTAATATCGCTTGGCACTTGAAGCTCAGTTTTCATCGGTCAACAAAACCTCCAGAGAGAGTATAGTCTGATCATCTTCCTGAACGGGATTATGTTCTCGGATGGCGGCTAATAGGCCGTCTAAATTTAATTGTTCTTGCTGTTGGAGTAACTTCCAAAGTCCCTCCTGTTGCAACATAGAGCGAATGGCGGGACTGCCATCGGTTGAGTCTTGCACCACTGTAGCTTCAGTAATCCCATCACTGGTGACTAAGAAGATATCACCGGGGTTGAGGGCGAGACTATCTCCTTTGCCTCTCCAGACGGGAAGAATTCCTAAAGGAATCCCACGGGTCTTGAGGAACATCGGTTCCACGGGAACAGATGAATTCGGGTGATTCTCCCCCAGGTTACTCTCCAGCTTTGACCAAACCAGGGGATAAATATGTCCGGCATTGGCATAGGCTAAATGTCGCGTAGAAGGCGTGTAACGAGCCACAACCATCGTAATAAAGTGATTATTACTGACTAAATCATCGGACAAAATGCTATTCAGATTTTGCATGACTTGATCGGGTTTCTGGGGAACTTTCCACGGATAGTTCCCGACGCATCACCGAAATCGCACTGGCCATAAATAGGGCCGCTGGAACCCCCTTACCGGACACATCCCCCAGGGCTACCCAAATATCTCCCTGGGGATGGGTAAAGACTTCAAAGAAATCTCCTCCCACCTCCCGGGCTGGATGACAACAGGCTTGTACCCGCAGGGTCTCAAACTCTGGCCAACTCTGACGCAGGAGATTATTTTGAATTTGACTGGCGACTTTGAGTTCGTTCTGCATCTGTTCGGCTAACTCTACCGTGCGTTGATAGAGTTTGGCTTGGGACAGTGCTACAGAGGCCTGTTCGGAAACGACTTCCAACAGTTGAATATCATCCTCTGACCAAGGAGAGGGACTGTTTTCTTGATAAATGGCCAAAACCGCCAGTAAATCATGTTGATAGGTCAGGGGTAAAACGATTTGACTGACTGGGTTAGAGTTTTCTCCCTGTTGAATTTCAATGTCTCGACTTTCTAAGACCCCTTGCATTGAGGTTTCCAGTTGAGATAACCAAGTTTGGACATTCTCTGTTTCTCCCCCGTAGGAAAAAGTTTGAGCAGAAAGTTTCCCCGCTTCAACCGAGCGAATACAGCAGCCCGTGGCATTAAAGGTTTCTCCCAGGGTGCGAACAATCGTCTGGAGCATACTGGAGTAGTCGAGGGACTCTCGCAGGGCACTGACAACATCGTTATAGAGAGATTCCCGCCGCAGGGCACGCCGCAGGGTGTTTGTCCTTTGTTTGAAGAATTTATATGTTTCCGAAGCTTGTTGAATTACAGACTTTAGTTCTTCAGGATTCCAAGGTTTGGTGATGTATTTGAAAACTTGGCCAGAGTTAATCGCTTCCACAAGGTCTTCGACATCCGTATATCCGGTTAACAGAATCCGAATGGTGTCTGGAAAACGTTCAACGGTTTTACCGAGAAATTCGGTTTCCGTTCATTTCTGGCATTCGTTGATCGGAAATAATCACGGCCATTTCACCCTCGTCGTCGAGAATTTGCAGAGCTTTGAGGGCGCTGTCGGCCTTGAACACTTGGAAGTCCCGGCGAAATGTCCGAAACAACAAATCTAAGTTGTCTGGTTCGTCATCGACGACCATGAGTTTCAGCTTTCGACCGTCTCCCCGACTCATGCGATTCTCTACTCCCAGATGAACAGATCAGGTGTTACCCATATTATCAAACAAACGGGTGCAAAACCCCGAATCAAGAATCTTCCTACTCTATAGATGGGGTTTCGGTAAGATACGGACGAATTTAACAATTTGACCTGTGACTTCAATTCCGATTAAATGATTTTCTAAAGTAAATCTATAAAAAATAGCACTGGAAACCTAAAGCTTTAAGTTCAGGTAAATCCTTGATATTGTTAACATCTTTAAATTCAACAAACACAAAATGATAGACCCTAGAATAAGCTGATGCTTCTAAGTTCATCAGGTCATGGACAAAAGAACGACCATAGCGAACATCGAGAGTCACGACGGGTTTATTTATTTACTCATTCACTTTGGGCATGGGACGATAGGTAGGATGTTCTGGATGGGTGGTCGTTGACCGATTATACTCAAAATACAGCATTTGTAGGGCTTCATCATAGGTTAAGGAGTCCCCCGGTTTGAGGTCTTCCTTGGCTTCTTGAATGGCCTTGAGTATATAGGTATCATAGATTAGGGTCTGCAAGGATTTCCATGCTTTTCCTAAATCTTCTTCGGAAACCTGATCCACTAAGTAGTGCAGTTTTTTTCTAAGCGGATTTATCATTTTTACAGTTAAAATCCCGACTCGGGTAGTCTGCATTTACTATTTTATCAGTTTTGGGCTCGATCTTCAAATTGTAAAGTGCCGTTTGAAACGTGGATCAAGATCGGCTTTCTTTTTGCGATTACATTGAAAACACAGGGTTTGTAAATTACTAATATCATTAGATCCTCCCTTAGCTAAGGGAATAATATGATCCATAGTTAGTTGGGCTTCATTTTCTGTTTTGCCACAACCTTTACATTGATAATTGTCCCGGCCAAATACATAGGTTCGGACTTCTGGAGGAATAAAAATTCTAGGGGTTTTATTCATGGTTTTACCTTTAATTCAACCATCGCTCTATTCTTTAATTATAGATCATAATCTACTCATTTCTCAATACCCTATTTAAAAATCTCCCAATTTTGACTTAATGATCAAATCAAGATTCTGCCAATCTTCAAGATTAGATTGGGACAATAATAAATATTTTTCATAACCCAATTTTAACCTATTTTCCATCTCAGCATATAGGTTACGACTGTTAGCGGTGGGACAGATAAAAGAATATTCAACCAAAGCAAAATTCAGGGCAAACCATAGGCAATAAATCAATTGTACATTCCGATCGCTTTCTAATTTCCCTAAAGAATTATAGATAGCTGATGCAATTCTCCCAAACTCATTTTCTGCCTTAGTATTAGTTGCGCCCATTTCACAAACCAGATCATAGTTTAAATCAGAATATTGATTTTTGCCTTTAGTCCATAATTTATTAAACAGTTCATCGCTATTAACTTTTCTGGGATTTTCTCGACTATTAATAATGCTGCAAATTTCATTTATTAAATCATCAATTGTAAAATATAAAGTGTAAATTTTTTCTATATTATTCATGGTTATTTGTGAAAGTTAAGGGAATAAGGATTTATTTTTTGATCATTCTAATAGAGGGCAATAATTTTTATTCTATATATTTATAAAAACTATTGCCTATTGCTTTATTTAACTATTATTTTCTCGGTTTAATGTTTGACGAATATCATCTAAGGATTTTACCATTTCATCCATTTCTTCTTCTTCATCAACTTCATCTTCTTCCGGTTCGTCTGGACAAAATTCGAGAGTAACTTTCATTTTCAGGGTTCCGGGTTGCCATTCTTTCGCACCTAACTTTAAAAGTTGACACTCTTTTCCTTCTTCAAACCATTGTTTGTCATAACGACTATTATCTATAATCACAGAAAATGATTGATTAGATTGTTGACTAACAAGTGATTCTATAATTCTATATGAATTTTCTTTCAAAGCATACTCAAGATCTTGTTTCAGCCTTTCAACAAGGCAAGTATGATTTCCAAATAACAGAACTTCATAATTTTCACAGTTTTTTGAATCAACTACATCACTCATGTCTAAACAATGACCTCATAAAATATCAATATGTTTATTTTAGAGTTATAACAATATTTTGTCAATATTAAAATTATTATAATTTGGTGTAACCAAAACCCCGGATTCTTTAAGAAACCGGGGTTTTTATTAGCGAGTTTATGAGTCTAATTAGAAATCAATCTGCTCATCAACAACACCAGAATTAGCAATAGTTGGTAATAAGTGTTCAAACAGTTGCATCGACTGTAAACAACTATTGATTTCCGAAACAATTTGATTGTATTCCTTAATCTTTTGATTCACTTCCGAATTAGATTTGGCATTATTTTTGATTTTCTCCTCCGCTTCCTGCTCCAAAGTTTTTTCCAAATAAACCCGCGCTTGACTATACTGCTGCATAATCTCATCCGCTTGAATATCCGTCATGGGTAATAAATTGGTTTTGAGAGTTTGGTTAACAGTTTGACGGAAGGTTTGATGAATCGTTTTTGAGACTTTAGGCTCAAAATCTAACTTCAACAATTGACGGATAGCGGGTTTCAGCATCAACTATTGCTTTAACATCATAACTGGATGAGGTTTGTAATAGAGTTTGGCGAAATTGATAAATTGAAAATGTGCCTTCATCATAGAATTTAGGGCTTTCTCGCACATAGCGATCGCATTCAGTTTTGGCCATCGCAGTTAATGCTTGATTCACTTCTGTTTCTAACTCTTTTAAGCGTTTTTCTAAACCCCCATCATTCCCTAATAAACGATTGAGTTTGCGATAATATTCGGTTTTGCGAACTTTTTCAATTAAACGACGGAAAAAACCAGCATTCACCGATTTAACTGACTCAACCAAAATATCCTCCAATTGATTCGCTAAATAATACAAAGCTTCAACCAAAACCGCTAATAACGGTGCAGTTGCATTCCGAGGATGATTGAAAGTAGCGCGACTATAGGCTTCTTTTACAGAAAAACCATCTAATAATTCATCTAAACGCCGCACCATCCGAGATTCTAATTGCTTGAAATCCTGTTCAAAGCTATCACATTTATTGGTGATAATCTGATTAATTTCTTCCGTAATATGATCTCGAAATTCCTGTCCCGCTTCCTGTAATTGTTGATTTAGGAGTTGTAATTCCTGGGCTTTCATCGCCTCAATTTCCCGGGGTTGACTGTCTAAATCTATTTGAATTGATTCATAATACTTGCGTAGGGGAATACAAATATCTTCTAAATCATCGGCTAGATTTTTAAACAGTTGGGGGCGTTTTTCTTCGCTTAAATAGTAGGTGATAGCGGTGCGAAAATCCTCAATTCCGCTATCTTTAATTAACTGATCAATTAACGGCTGTCCCCAATCTGCTAAAACTCGGGTGTAGTTTTGATTCGGGGATTCATAAGCATTAAAAGTGAGTTGAAACTGGACTGGAAGTTTGCGAGAAAAGGCACAATAGTTATTAAAAGCATAGACAAATTGGGGAGTTTCTTCTTCTCCGCCCAATCCTTTAATACTTTCGGCGAAAATACTATCTAAACCAAAGCGATCTCGTCCACTCGCGCCTTTAATTTGACTGCCATAAAACCCTAATAAGCCACTGGTTTTATAGACCCTGGTGGTATCTTTAAAGTCAGAATAAATTAGGTTATCTAACCGTTGACGTAGTTGGGGATTATACCAGGTTTCATCAATTCGATTAAAGATATAAAAAACCCGATCACGGATACTCGGATTTTGACGAATTCGTTCTAAAAGTTCCGTTTCTTCAATGGTCATTTCTCCCGCCGATGCAGGTTTCAAAATACAGACCACCGCCGATGTATCAGGATGCTCAATTTTGTTATAGGTTAATTGGGCATCTTTCTCTACGGGAGCATCAATTCCAGGGGTATCTATAATTACATTTCCATCTTGTAATAGGGGATGATAGCAATAGTATTCAATCCGTTTTAAGACCGCGCTATTACTTCCTCGACGGGCATAACTCGCCGATTCTTTGAGGTTGGAAAAGTTAAACTGTTCCATGGAATAGGTCGCGTTATTTAGGGTTTGAATGCGATCGCGATTTTCGGTAAATCCCTTGATTAATAAATCTAACGCTTTAGCTTGTTTTGCCCGTTCCGATTTATTCACTCCTCCTTCTTGCTGAATAATTTTTTCGCATCCTTCTACTAATATATCAATCATATCATTTCGATTGATATTAACGTTAGAAGATAACCCCAATAATTGACATAAAGTAGTGACTTGTTCCCGAATTTCGGCTTCACTTAAAAAGGTTAAAACTACCCGTTCTTGATCCGGTTTCAGCATAGTCAATATAACATTCAGTTCCAGTAGCGTGTCCCTCGGCACTATATAATAATTCCCTTTCTAAAAGGGCATTAATTAACATAGATTTTCCGGCACTAAACGCCCCCGCAAACACAATTTCAAATTTGGGAGAAATGACTTTCTTTAAGGAAGCATTAACAGCAGTAATATCCTGTTGGCGCAGGGAGGGCTCTTGATGTAGGAGCTTGACTAAACTTTCAACCTGGTGTTGTAAATTTTGGCACTGGGGCGACAGTTGATGATTCATAGATAAAACTTTACTTTTGCTGAAAATTATCTCACTTTAGATTATCCCTGATCGAATATGACTTCGGGATTAAATTTTACTTTAATTTACAATTCCAGTGTTAATCAGGTTCCCATTTTAGTTAACTTAGGTAAATCACAGAAAGTATGCTATAATTAAATGCCAATTTAGTTGATATACTGGTACATCTTCACTTGAACAATAAACCTTACTATTCTTTGTTTTCTGTTATAAAATATGGACAGTTTAACAACAGCATCAACCCCTCAAGATATTAATGTGACGATACTCCTTTTGGGAGGTTATCAATATCAAATCACCTTACCCTCAAATTCTCCCCTACTCTTAAATTTATTAAATGCCGTGGTTCATCCCACCGAAAAAAATCAGGATGAACAGCCGAAACTGTTTCAAATTCCGATGAATGGACAGCAACAAGCCCTATGGTTTTCTAGTAATTCTTTAGTCGGAGTAATTACCGAACCGCCGATTTTTATTAAAGCGCATACTCCCGTAATTCCTGCTACGCCCCAAGGGGAAATTTTTAAAATTAAATATTGGCAAATTGATAATTTTTTATCTCCAGAAGACCATCAAAAAATCCTGAATTATGCTTTAGAACAGGAGCAGCAATTCCAATTAACTGGCCCAGCCACCAACACATCAGACTATCCTGAACATCGGGATTCTTTGGTTCTCTATTATTCTCCAGATTTTGGCGATATGATTATAAATCGAGTTAAAGCGGTGTTCTGGAAAGTCTTAGAAAAACTCGATATTCCCCCGTTTCCTATTACCCATATTGATGCCCAACTCACCGCCCATAACCACGGTCATTATTTCCGAACTCATAATGATAATGGTTCGGCTAGGGATGAGTCCCGAATGTTAACTTATGTTTATTATTTCTATCAGGAACCCAAGGTATTTACTGGAGGAGAATTATTAATTTATGATACCCAATGGCAAGGTCAATATGCCTATTCTAAATTAGAACACTTTCAAGCTATTGAACCTTTGAATAATCGAATTGTCTTTTTTTATAGTGGTTTAATGCACGAAGTTCTACCTGTTGATTGTCCCTCTAAACAGTTTAAAGATAGTCGATTTACGGTTAATGGTTGGGTGAGGAAATAGGGAATAGGTAATGGGTAATGGGTAATGGGTAATGGGTAATGGGTAATAGGTAATAGGTATTGGGTGAACTTAATGCCAAAAGCCCGGAAATAAATTTCCGGCTGTAGAGACGTGCCATGGCGCGTCTCTGCGTTATCTAAAGATGACTCAAGATTGATCTTTCTTAACCCGTTTTAACGGGTTTGAGCTTTTAGCCCGAAATTTATTTCCGGGTGCTAAAGTTCGGGCTATAGAGACGTGCCATGAGAGAGACGCGCCATGGCACGTCTCTACATCGAAATTTATTTCCGGGTGCTGCTTAAGGACGCAAAATTAGAGCCACTTCCTTCGCAAAATAGGTGAGAATTAAATCCGCCCCAGCCCGTTTGATACTGGTGAGGGTTTCTAACATAACTTTTTTCTCATCAATCCAACCCATTTGTCCCGCAGCTTTAATCATGGCATATTCCCCACTGACGTTATAGGCCGCCACGGGTAAATCCGTTGCCGAACGCAACAAATGAATAATATCTAAATAGGCTAAAGCGGGTTTAACCATGACAATATCAGCGCCTTCAGCTTCATCTAAAGCCAATTCTGTCAAGGCTTCTCGGGAGTTAGCCGGGTTTCATTTGATAGGTTTTTTTATCGCCAAATTTCGGGGCCGAATCCAGGGCATCCCGAAACGGGCCATAATAGGCCGAGGCATACTTGGCGGTATAGGCCAAAATCGCCACCTGGGTATATCCTGCCTCATCCAACCCTTGACGAATAGCCCCAATTCGACCATCCATCATATCCGAAGGGGCGACGATATCGGCCCCAGCCTGGGCATGGGAAATCGCCTGTTTGACTAAAACTGCGACGGTTTCATCATTGAGAATTTCCCCATCCTCGCTGACAATACCATCATGCCCCTTACTGGAAAAAGGATCAAGGGCAATATCCGTAATGATCATAATCTCAGGAATTGCCTGTTTAATTGCCCTAACAGTACGTTGAATTAACCCCTCTGGGTTGTAACTTTCCGTCCCGGCATTATCTTTTTTTTCTTCAGCAACCAAGGGAAATAAAGCAATGGCGGGGATACCTAAATCCCAGGCTTCATTAACTTCTTTTAATAGTAAATCTAAGGTATAGCGATAACTTCCAGGCATGGAAGAAACCTCAACCTTTTGATTTTCCCCCTCCATGATAAACAGGGGATAAATTAAGTCATTGACGGTAAGCTGGGTTTCCGTGACCATGCGCCGCAGGGCATCGGTGCGACGCAGACGACGGGGACGTTGAACCAGATTTAGGGCATTTTTATGAGATTCTGAAGACATGAGAAACCGGGTAAAAATATTTTTAGTAAAGACCAATAGTTAATTATCCCATTAGGGCGGGTTCTGGATGTCCCTAATTTGTTAATAAATGTAACGTTTTTAAAAAAATAGCGATCTCCATCGCCACTACAACTGTCTAGCCGGCAAATCGCCTACAATAATTATTAGAGTCTATATACCATTTTTTATTTATGATTAGCAACCTATATATTACTAGCATTGAACCCGATAGCGGTAAATCCTTAATTCTGTTAGGAATCATGGAATTACTCTCGAAACGCATCCGACGGTTAGGATTTTTCCGGCCAATCATTCAGGCGGGAATTAAACCGGATAATGATATTGAGCTAATTCGTAGTCGCTATCATTTGGAGTTTCCCTATCAAAATTATTATGGTGTTACCCATGAGGAAACCCGAACTTTAATTGCGGAAGGACAGTTTGAAGAAATCCTGAAACGGATTATTGAGAAATATAAGATTTTAGAAGCAAAATGTGATTTTATTGTCTGTGAAGGTACGGATTTTACCGATATTATTTCCGCCTTTGAATTTAACTTTAATGCCGAAATTGCCCATCAACTCGATGCACCGATTTTATTGGTGGCGAATGGACAGGGGAAAAGCCAAGAGGAGGTAATTAGTAGTGTAAAAAGTGAACGGGAAGCCTTTATAGAAAAGGATTTAACCCTGATAGCAACAATGGTTAATCGGATTTCTTCAGAACAATTTTTATCCATTTCCCAGGAATTAGAACAGATTTGGTCTTATGATGATCCCGTATTTGTTTTACCTGAAATAGAATCCCTAGCCAAACCAACCGTTGGGGAAATTGTGGCGGCTCTTGAGGCTAAATTTGTCCATGGAGATCCCGAACAATTAAAACAGGAAGTGCTATCTTTTAAAGTGGCAGCGATGCACGTTCCTAATTTTCTCTATCATATTCGAGAAGGTTGTTTAATTATTACCCCAGGTGATCGGGCTGATATTATTCTAGCTTGTTTAGCGTCGGCTTTTTCAGAAACCTATCCCAATATTGCCGGAATTATTTTAACTGGGGGGTTTGAAACTGCCTCCCTCCTTGCAAAAACTAATTCAAGGGTTTAAAAAATGGACAGTACCGATGTTTATGGTAGAAACCGATACCTATAGTACCGCAACCATAATCAACCATATTCACTCAAAAATTACCCCCGATAATGAACGAAAAATTGCCTCAGCTTTAGGACTGTTTGAAAACCATATTGATACATCTAAAATTGAAAAACGGATTTCTCTATCCCGTTCTTCCCATATTACTCCGATTATGTTCGAGTACGAACTGGTCGCCCGGGCGAAAACAAGACGTCAACATATTGTTCTACCCGAAGGCACAGAAGAACGGATTTTAAAAGCCACTGAAATTCTATTAAGACGGGGAATTGTCGATATTACCCTATTAGGAAATCCCCAAGAAATTCGAGAAAAAGCAATTTCACTGGGATTAAAGTTAGAGGGAGTTAATATTATTAATCCCATGACCTCCCCCTGGCATGAAGACTATGCTCAAACCTATTATCAACTGCGACAACATAAGGGAATTACGCAAGATTGTGCCTTAGATGTGATGCACGATTTAAGTTATTTTGGCACGATGATGGTTTATAAAGGCATGGCCGATGGCATGGTTTCTGGGGCCGTTCATACCACCGGACATACGATTCGTCCCGCCTTAGAATTTATTAAAACTCAACCGGGATGTTCGATTGTTTCTAGTGTGTTTTTTATGTGTTTAGAAGACCGGGTTTTGGTCTATGGAGATTGTGCGGTAAATCCCAATCCTAACCCCCAACAATTAGGCGATATTGCGATTAGTTCTGCCCTCACCGCCGAACAATTTGGAGTTGAAACCCTTAGTGGCGATGTTATCCTATTCCACCGGAGAATCAGGACAGGGAAAAGATGTAGATAAGGTGCGAGAAGCCACCATCATTGCCCGGAAATTACGCCCCGATTTAAAAATAGAAGGCCCCATCCAATACGATGCGGCCGTTGATGAAGATGTGGCTAAAACCAAACTACCAGGAAGTGAAGTTGCCGGACACGCAACGGTATTTATTTTCCCGGATTTAAACACCGGAAATAATACTTATAAAGCCGTACAAAGGTCTGCAAATGCCGTTGCCATTGGCCCGGTTTTACAAGGATTAAATAAACCCGTTAATGATTTGAGTCGGGGCTGTACAATTACCGATATTGTGAATACCGTTGCAATTACCGCTATTCAAGCCCAGTCCATTGAATTAAAACTCATTAAGCCCTAATTATTTGACCTAGTTGGAATCAAATCACTAAACAATCGGTACAATGTAAAGGCATTCTGAATCGGCTGTAACAGTGAAGAACCGCTATCACCCAATTTAGTTACAAAAGACCGACGGACAATAATCACATCATTATTCTGTAATACAGGATTATTCTCCTGGGCATTCCCCAATGTAAAATCTATATCAATTGTTCTCCGAGTTACTGAACCATTGGGATTTAGTCGAATCAGTTCCACGGAACTTTGATTGGCGCGGCTGTTATCAAACCCTCCCGCCGATAATAAGGCTTGATTCAAAGGACGATTAGGGGGAATTTGAAGTACACCAGGATTTTTGACTTCCCCGACCACATTCACGAAAATGTTGGCGGGTGAAAAGCTGGCGGAAGCGATTTTTTGTAAATCGACCGTGGCAATATTAGTAGCCGTCGGGACAATTACCGTATCCCCTTCTTGTAAAAATATATCTTGGTTGATATCTCCCGATTGCAACAGTTCCCAAAGATTGATTTTTGTAGTTTGTACCCCGGTTTTAGTTATCCGTTGAATTTCAATATGGCGAATATCGGCTACATTGGTAATCCCTCCCGCCGTTTGTAACGCCCGGGTGACCGTGGGTAAATTGATTCTGACGGCTGTTGTGGTGGTTCCAGAAACCGGCCGTATCGGTTCCACTGGCTTCCGAACTTAAGGAATAGGCCCCCGGACGAAAGACCGCCCCGACCACTACCACCTGAATCGATTGGCTGGCAGACCCGGCTAAACTAGAAGAAGCGATTTGGCGCATTTGTTCGGTGTTAAAACCCGTCATCGTGGGAATAAAAATACTGTCCCCGTCCCTAAGAATCGGGTCTTGCTTTAAGTTTCCCTCGGTTAATAATTCCCCTAAATTTAAAGTAATAACGGGTTGTTGTGGGCTAGTCCGTCGGAGTTGAACTAAATTCAAATCCGCCGCTTGAGTTAGACCGCCAGCGATTTTGATGGCTTGGGTTAGTCGAGCAAATTGTTGATCTGCTGCTAGAGTATAGGAACCTGGACGATAGACTTCTCCGGCGATCGCAATCTGTACCGGACGAGGTACAGTTAAATTGACGGTAATCACTGGTTGTCGGAGTATGGTTGAATAGAGTCGAGTGATCAATTTTTGAGTTTCCACCAGGGTCAAACCCACCACCGGGACAGGCCCAATCCCTTGAAGACTAATGGTTCCATCGGCGAGAACCGATTGTTCGCCCCCATATCGTTCTACCCCAAAAACATCCACGCGAATTCTATCCCCCACTCCTAAGAGATATGGAAAATCCCGCACTTGGTTAACCGTGACGGGTTGCCTTTTGGGTAGGAGAGGACTGATTAGGGTAGTATTTTGGGCTTTAACCGGGAAGGCGGAAATTAGGGGAATTCCTACAAGCAAAGTTAGGTGAGTCAAAAAATAACTAATACAGCGAACAGACATAAAATTATAAAATTAATACAGGTTATCCACCAGAGTCCTTATTCATCTATTCTAGCTAACAATTGTGAACCCTTCAAAATCCAGACCTGAAGGCCCCCTCAGAAGTCACATTGAATAATTAATTAATACCCTCGGATTGCGGAAAAACTAATCCAATTATTTCAAAGGAGTTGCCAAGACAGAAAAGCTATGTTATATTGATAAGTTGTGCGGGCGATTAGCACAGTGGTAGCGCACTTCCTTCACACGGAAGGGGTCGTGGGTTCAAATCCCGCATCGCCCATTTAGATTTGATGAACCTTAAACCCCTCAGTGCAAAGCAATTGCGCTACCAATGCGTACAGTGTGTTCATGATCTGGTGTACGCGATTTGTGCCTGTAGCCCAAAAATCTAACAATTTATCATTGACTTACTAGGAACGAATTGGGGGTAAAGAGAAGGCGAAAAAAGTATTTTCAGGTGGACTGGAAGCATTGATTGAAGATATAAACAGTGCTATCGTCGCTTCAATCCTAATATTTCTAATTATTGCCTAACAAAGTTTTGAGAGTTTTTATGGGAGAAGCATTATGACTATCCTTTCAAGATTATCTGGTATTAATACAGAAAATTATAAGAAGCTAGAATATCTTTTAAAAAGGGGCAATTGGGAAGAAGCTGATAGTGAAACGGCTAGATTAATGCTTCTAATAGGGACTGATAAAAAGAGAGAAATTCCGTATCTTAATCAAGAAGAGATTAAAAAATTTTCCTATCCTGACTTATTGGCAATTAATGTATTGTGGGATTATTATAGTGACGACAATAAATTTGGATTTACACGTCAAGCTTCTTTATGGGATGTAATTATTGAAAATAAACACAAAAAACAACACTTTCCTGCTTTTTTTGATTTAATTTGTGGATACTTTAAGTGGGTGGTTTTTCAAGAAAATAAATTAATTATTAACTCTTTAGAGAATGTAGAGCAATCTAACAAATTTCTTCCTCGCTGGACTTTAGCAATAATTCTAACAGGCCCAAGAACTTCTGATGTTGTGTGGACACCTGGATTAAAGGGGCTTGAGATTTTGAATAGTTCTATACAAATTTTGGGAACAGGCAGTTCTTTAAAAATGATTAATGCTTTCCTGACTTTTGAAGATAGAGAAATTAATATTCTTAAAGATTTTTTTTCACTTGTAGGCAATTCCAAGTTAAATGAAGAAACTATTAAGATAGTTCATAATATAGGTTCCAGCCAATTAGATCAAAAGCTGTATAAAGAATTTCCAAATATAAAAAATTCTTCCAATATTTCAGAAGATGAGAGTATTGAATCCAAAGATAAAAGTATTGAATCCACTAAGTCAGAAATTGAATCTATAGGTGAAACAGCTTGATGAGGCAGGAGACTTTACACCAACAAACCGAGAGGAAACAAGAAAGCGAATATCACGGTGGATCGCTCAACGACGAGGACAGCCAAAGTTCCGCAAAGAATTGCTTGAGGCTTACAACTATCGCTGCGCTATTACTGGCTGCAACGCAGAAGAAGCCCTAGAAGCTGCTCATATCATTCCTTACTGCGAAACTGAAGATAATGCTATCTACAATGGTTTGCTCTTACGCGCTGACATACATACACTTTTTGACCTTAACCTGATTGCTATAGCTCCAGGTGATAACTATCCAGAGGATGTAGAGAACCTTACCATACAAGTTGCGCCCAGCTTGCGGCAAACCTCTTACGGTGAATTACATAATAATCCAATAAAACACGTTCCCAATAATAAATCTGACCTACCTGATAAAGATTCTCTTTTATCGCGTTGCCAACAGTGTAGTTGGTTTATATAAAACAAAACCTATTATGCAAATAATTTTGTGTAGGTACTTATTAATAGCGATCGCTGATCAGAGTTATTCGTGGGATTACGGAGATTAAATTATAGCAGGGAACAGGGAGGAAAAGACTTGAACGTCTAGTTTTTAGCATCACTCTTTGTCCTAATAGGTCTGGCTACTGCTATAACTGGACATACTGCTGACTTACAAATGGCCTTTATTCAATTTTTAGCCTTGGGTCTATTTTGGCTGAAAACAAGTAACAACAAGCCCGTTCTTCCTTTTTCCCGAATTCCTAAGACATCTTTACAAAACAGTTAAATATTTTAAATAGTTTGTAAAAAAAACTCTAAAGTACCTGGATTAAGTTGCTAATATCAAAGCTATATTCGTAAGATGTAAGATATTGTTTAGTTTAGTAGGAATAAGTTATGGCTTTGTTTGAGACTCTGGTAGCTGCTGTATCTCCTGTTATTGCTCATGAATGTATTCAGGAACATAAGGAAGATATTCGGAAGGTAGTAGATGACACTGTAAAAACTGCTAGCCAGGTTTGTGAGGAAGGTTGGCAAAGAGATCGTGATTCGGGTGGAATATCTTCTTGGGGAAAAGAATCTGAAACTGCAACTGCTTAGATCTAATCTATTGAATCTTTTATAAATCTAATCCATGCCCCTTTTAACAAGGGGGCTAAATTTTTTATAAATGATTGAATTAGGCGATCACACCCATGTTCCCCCGTTGTCAAATAATTGGTTTCGGCGAAAGCGTCCTAAAAAATGGCTAAAAGCGACAAATAATCTGTAAATCACAAAGCGAAGGGTCTTTCTCTAAAAAAATGCTATAATGCTGATTATTAAAGGGTTTTATTCCTATTTTTTAAAGCGATATTAATGTGGTAAATTCGACATTTGATTTGTTAATCGACAAGACTACAAAATATCAATTTTGGATTGACCGAGGTGGCACCTTTACCGATATTGTTGCCCGTCAACCCGATGGTGCATTAATCACCCATAAATTATTATCAGAAAATCCACAACAATATTCTGATGCTGTCATTCAAGGTATTCGAGAAATATTAAAATTATCCCCCCATCAACCCATTCCCAGTGAGTTAATTTCTGAAGTCAAAATGGGAACCACCGTCGCCACCAACGCCTTATTAGAACGAAAAGGCGATCGCACTCTATTAATTATAACAGAAGGTTTCAAAGATGCGTTAAGAATTGGCTATCAAAATCGCCCCCACATCTTCGCCCGTCAGATTATTTTACCAGAAATGCTCTATGAACAAGTTATCGAAGTCGAAGAACGTTATACCGCCCAAGGAGATGAATTAAAACCCGTTAATTTAGACCGATTAAAACCCCAATTAGAACGAGTTTATCAAACCGGAATTAGAAGTTGTGCTATTGTTTTAATGCACGGTTATCGCTATCCCCAACACGAACAAAAAATCGCTATATTAGCCCAAGAAATCGGCTTTACTCAAATTTCCGTTTCCCATCAAGTTAGTCCCTTAATGAAATTAGTCAGCCGGGGAGATACTACCGTTGTAGATGCCTATTTATCCCCGATTTTAAAACGGTATATTAATCAAGTTGCGAGTCAATTAAATTGTTACCCTCCCTCTATTCCTCCCTTAGTAAAGGAGGGAAGAATAAAAAAAGAATTAGAGTTAGAAACTATCGAAAAAAATAATAAGTCTCTCCCCCCATTAGCAAGCAAGGGGGGGGTTAACCCCATCAAATTAATGTTTATGCAATCTAATGGGGGCTTAACCAATGCTCAAAAATTCCAAGGAAAAGATAGCATATTATCGGGGCCAGCCGGAGGAATTATTGGCGCAGTTTCAAACCAGTTTAAAAGCCGGATTTGATTCTATTATTACTTTCGATATGGGTGGAACTTCCACCGATGTCGCCCATTTTAAGGGCGAATATGAACGACAATTTGAAACCGAAATCGCCGGGGTGAGAATGCGGACGCCGATGATGGCTATTCATACCGTAGCGGCGGGAGGCGGTTCAATTTTAAGGTTTGACGGGTCACGATATCGGGTGGGGCCAGAGTCCGCCGGGGCTAATCCTGGGCCAGCTTGTTATCGCAATAACGGGCCGTTAACGGTTACGGATGCTAACGTCATGTTAGGAAAAATTCAACCCCAATTCTTCCCCAAAGTATTCGGAAAAAATGGCAATTTACCCTTAGATGCTGAAATTGTTTGCCAAAAATTTAGGGAATTAGCGCTAGAAATTCAAAGCCAAACGGGAGATAACCGCACCCCCGAAGAAGTCGCCACCGGATTTATTACCATTGCGGTTGAAAATATGGCAAATGCTATTAAAAAAATATCCCTACAACGGGGTTATGATATTTCCAATTATACCCTTTGTTGTTTTGGCGGGGCGGGTGGTCAACACGCTTGTTTAATTGCGGATACCTTGGGTATAAAACAAATATTTATTCATCCCTACGCCGGGGTTTTATCTGCCTATGGAATGGGGCTGGCTGATATCAGAATATTACGAGAAAAAGCCATAGAAAAACCCTTAACTGAGTTTTTGATTTTTGAGTTAGAACAGATTTTTTTAGATTTGGAAACGGCGGCAAAAGCAGAACTAGAAAATCCCGAATCAAAAATAGAGACAATGCTGAAACTCAATCTGAAATATGAGGGAACAGATTCTATATTGTCGATTAATTTTATTAGGAATTTGTCTAGTATAACCCAACAGTTTGAACAACAGCATCTAACCCGTTATGGATTTATCAAACCGGAAAAAACCTTAATTGTTGAATCAATAACTACGGAAATTATTCAACAAATGGATACCATTGAGGAACCAATATTAAACCGAACTACAAATCAATCCCCCACCCCCATTGCTGTTGTTCCCATGTATACCCAGGATGAATGGCAACAAACCCCTATTTTTAATCGAAATGATTTACAACCTGGAGATATTATTCAGGGCCCAGCGATAATTATAGAATCCATTGGCACGAATATTATTGAGTCGGGATGGCAAGGGGAACTAACTGAAAAAAATAATTTAGTTTTAAAATCCATTCGTGCAATTAAACCTCCTATATTTATGGAAAATCAGGATATTAAAGTTGACCCGGTACGATTAGAAATTTTTAAAAATCTCTTTCAATTTATTGCCGAACAAATGGGAATTACGTTGCAAAATACGGCAACTTCTGTTAATATTAAAGAACGTCTTGATTTCTCCTGTGCAATTTTTGATCAAAACGGTCAATTAGTTGCCAATGCCCCCCATATTCCTGTCCATTTGGGGTCAATGAGTGACAGTATTGAAAGTTTAATTTCTGCCAAAGGAAAAACCTTAAAACCCGGGGATGTTTATTTATTAAATAATCCCTACAATGGGGGAACCCATTTACCAGATGTTACGGTTATAACTCCGGTTTTTAGCCCCTTAGTAAAGGGGGAAAATAGACAGGAACAGACTATTTTATTTTATGTCGCTTCCCGGGGACATCAAGCTGATATTGGGGGAATAACACCGGGTTCTATGCCTCCTAATAGTACAAATATTCAAGAAGAAGGAATTTTAATTGATAATATTCAATTGGTGAAAGAAGGTAACTTTTTAGAAACAGAACTGTTAAATTTATTAACATCTGGAAACTATCCCGCCCGAAATCCAGCCACCAATATTGCCGATTTACAAGCCCAAATTGCCGCCAATGAAAAAGGCGTTCAAGAACTTTTAAGAATGGTTAAATCCTATGGATTAAATACCGTTCAAAACTATATGCAGTTTGTTCAGGATAATGCAGAAGCATCGGTGCGTCGAGCAATTGATGTATTAACCGATGGTGAATTTAGTTATAAAATGGACAACGGGGGCATGATTAAAGTTAATATTAAAATCGATAAAAATAACCGCAGGGCAATTATAGATTTTACCGGAACCTCTCCCCAACTCCTAACTAATTTTAACGCCCCAAAATCCATTTGTAAAGCCGCCGTTTTATATGTATTTAGAACCTTAGTTGATGATAATATTCCCTTAAATGCCGGATGTTTGAAACCCCTAGAAATTATTATTCCTGACGGTTGTTTTTTAAACCCCCGTTATCCGGCGGCTGTCGTGGCGGGAAATGTGGAAACCTCCCAAGCCATTGTTGATGCCTTATATGGGGCATTAAACGTGATGTCAGCCTCCCAAGGAACGATGAATAACTTCACTTTTGGAAATCAAAATTATCAATATTATGAAACCATTTGTGGCGGGTCGGGCGCCGGAATAAATTATCATGGAACCGATGCAGTTCATACCCACATGACCAACTCCCGTTTAACTGACCCGGAAGTATTAGAATGGCGTTATCCAGTATTATTAGAAGAATTTAGTATCCGAGAAAATAGTGGGGGTTTAGGAAAATTCAAAGGCGGAAATGGTATAATCAGAAAAGTTAAATTCTTAGCAACCATGACCGCCGGAATCCTATCAGAACACCGAATTATTCCCCCCTTTGGATTAAATGGCGGACAACCTGGATTAGTGGGGAAAAATTATATTATTCGTAATCATGGAATTGTGGAAAACTTAGAAAGTACCGCCACAGTAGAAATGAATATCAACGATATTTTTGTAATTGAAACCCCCGGGGGTGGGGGCTACGGGCGGAATTATTAACATTTATGGGTAGAGACTTGCCATGGCGCGTCTCTACAAGGATTATAGATATTAGCAGACTATCTATTAAATCTGTTTTTTCATCACCAAACAATTGCGCTGGTCGTCTAACCGTATATAATGAAGTTCATCCGTTAATTTAGACATGAAAATCAATCCTCTCCCTCCTTCATGTTCTAAGGGGTCAGCGTGCCATTTAATTAAAGACTCCAAGGTTTTTTCTAAGTCAAAGGGTTCCCCCCTGTCCCAAATTTTTATTTCAATCCAGGGGGAAAATATCCTAACTTCTAACTCAATGGGCGTGGTTTCAGGTAAGGTGCGGTGTGCATGACGGACAACGTTAGTAAATCCCTCCGTCAAAGCAATTTGACACTGATGGAAAATATCAGAAGGAAGAAAGGCAAAGGCGATTCCTTCAAACCAAAATAACACCTCCTCTAAGGAGGTTAAAGTCGTTTTTACCTGAAGATTTGATTGTGCCAGTAGCGCTGCATTACTCATCAATTATCTACATAGCACCGCTGTTTCTATTAAATACGACTATGATGGTTTTGACAATCAACTTCGTGTCATACATCAGACTCCAATTTTCCTGATACTTCAAATCTAAACGAATAATATCCTCAAAATTTTTCACCTGAGAACGACCATTAACCTGCCATTCTCCCGTCATCCCGGGTTTCACATCTAAGCGTTGCCATTGGGGAACTTCATAACGTTCCACCTCATCGGGTGTCGGTGGACGAGTTCCTACTAAACTCATCTCCCCGGTTAAAACATTCCAAAACTGTGGAAGTTCATCCAAACTTGTTCGCCGTAAAAACCGACCAACTTTGGTAATTCGGGGGTCATTATCATTCTTAAAAATAGCTCCTTGTGCTTGATTAGGAATTTTATCTTTTAAGGCTTCCGCATTGGTACACATAGACCGGAATTTCCAAATCCGAAATCGTTTTCCCATCCAACCGCAACGCACCTGAGCAAAAAAAATCGGCCCTGGACTGTCTAAACGAATCGCAATAATAATTGGAACCGCTAATACCGATGAAATACTTAAACCAACAATAGCACCCGTTATATCAATTAATCGCTTCACCCCAGACCGCACAGAAGGATGGGTCACTGGGAGACGATTTTCTCCTCTGATTTTGTCCTTGAGTTTATCGTCCGCACTCGGAGGTTCAATAGTTAATACTTGGTCAAGGGAAGTTAGGGAAAAAACCCCCATTACCTGAGAACCAACGGATTTTAAAACCAACTCAATTCCTTTAGCCTTTGTGGTTTTCAGGTTACTAATTAGCGCCCCAATACCACTACTATCAATAAATATAGTCAGACTAAAATCAAGAATGATTTTTTTAGGCGGAGGAGTTAAAGCAATTACATCCTGACAAGTTGTTTTGAAAGAAACCGCTTCTAAGACACTCAAGCGTTCGGGTAAGCGAACATAGACAATATCTCCTGCTAGGGTAATTTGAAATTTTGCTTCTGGAATTTGACTAACCCTCTCCATAATTTACTGGGTAGTTGTTATTAATTTTGCTGCCTGGTTTTAATCATACTCAAAAGACAACAGGAAAAGGCGTTGGTTTAGCGCGAAAAGTCGGACTAATCCTTTTCTGTTATCACAATAGCACCCCAAATTCTAATTATCTTTATTTCCAAAACGATTCTAACCTAAAACTTCCCCCACCGCTAGACGAGTTCCATTCACAAAATCCCAAGCGGACTGCATCCGTTTACCCGCCAATTGGACTTGGGTGAGTAATAATAATCCCTCACCTGTTTGGATTACTGGCCCTAAACGCTTAATCAGGGCGACTACCTCTCCCGGTTGTCCTGAAAGTTGGGATAAATTTAGCCATTGTTGTGATAAATTCTGGTATTCCGGGGGAAATTGAGGGTGATATTCCGGTGCTAAAGGAACCGTAGCACCAACTTTTAAAGATTTTTCTTGAAATGATGTTATACAGTTAGGATAAAACCCGCGAATTTGGTTATGTAAAGCGATCGCCGACCGATTCCAGTCTAAATGATAATCGTCATCTTTGATTAAGGGAGCATAGGTCGCCAGGGAATTATCTTGAGGAATAGCCTGAATTTCTCCTCGGTCTAATTTGATTAAGGTTTCTACTAATAAATCCGCCCCCAATTGGGCTAACCTTTGTCCTAAATCCGTGGCATTTTCTAATAGTCCGATGGGTGTTATCGCCTTTAATAACATCGGCCCGGTATCCATCCCCGCATCCATTAACATTGAGGTGATTCCCGTTTCGGCTTCCCCGTGATACAAACACCATTGAATAGGGGCGGCGCCGCGATAATAGGGGAGGATGGAGCCGTGGCCATTCACACACCCCAACCGAGGCATCTCCAGAATTTCCGGGGACAAAATTTGTCCATAGGCTACCACCACAAAAACATCCGCCTGAGCCTCTCGCAACAGTTTTAAGGTGTTTTGATCTTTTTTCACCCGCTTGGGTTGCCAAACCGATAATTCATGGGTTTGAGCCAACATTTTCACCGGAGAAGGGGTTAATTGACTACCCCGACCCCGGCGTTTATCCGGTTGAGTCACCACCGCCAAAACTTCAAATTCAGGGTCGGCCAATAATTTTTCTAAACTCGGAACCGCAAATTCAGGCGTACCAAAAAAAATGATTTTCATTTGAGGGAAAAGGGAACAGGGAACAGGGAACAGGGAGCAGGGGGAGCAGGGGGAGCAGGGGGAGCAGGGGGAGCAGGGGGAGCAGGGGAGGCAGGGGGAGCAGGGGGAGGCAGGGGGAGCAGGGGGAGGCAGGGGGAGCAGGGGGAGCAGGGGAGGCAGGGGAGGTAAACTCTTGTTATTACCCATTACCCATTACCCATTACCCATTCCCCATTACCCATTCGTAATTCCCCTCAAGGCGTAATAGCTACTTCAATCCGACGGTTTAGTTGTCGATTATTTTCGGAATTATTATCAACGGCGGGACGATTTGACCCGTATCCAATGGCGGCCCAGTGATAGTTTGTACCAATCGCCTCGGATAAATATTTCATCACCGCTTCTGCCCGACTAAAGGATAAATCTAAATTCTGTTGGGGACTGCCTTGATTATCCGTATGACCCATAACCCTAACGGCAGAACCCTTATAAGTTTTAATATCGGCAATAATCGTATCTAAAATCACGTTCGCCCCTGGCCGCAAAATGGTACTACCCACATCAAACAACACATCGCTGGGAAAAGTCACCACCAGGGTATTAGAACTTTGACGACGTTCAGGCTTGGCTGAAATAGCCACAGGAGCCGGTTTATTATTTCCTGAACCTGAAATCGGAGGTGCGGAAGCCAATTGCTGTTCCAGAATTTGTAAACGTTCCTCTAGGGGTTCCGTGGGACGACTGGCTCCCAATTGACTTTCTACGGCCGCCGTCCGTCCAATCAAGGAATTCAACTGTCCCTGTAACTGCTGTAACTGTATCCGCAGTTGTTGACGTTGGGGTTTCAGTTAACCGTTGACTGGGTGAGGGAATCGGTGGAGGAGCCGGAGAACTAACCACCGAAGGAGGGACTATTTCCTGGGAACCCCAATTCTGAACCCGATTGAGCAACTGCTGCGTCAAAGGCACCTCAGAACTCGAATTCGGATAGACCTGAGCCACGGCTATTCCCACCAACCAAGCGATAGAGGAACCCACCCCCAAAAGTAGGAGGTTAAACACCGTCGCCCCCAGAAATAATAGACCGCGAAATCGGCGAGGGGATGGCTGGGAAGGTTTAGGACGGGGCTTTGCAGATTGGGTCATAAGTCAGTCTCCCTAATTGGAGGCGGGGGTTTTGGGGGCAGTTTGGGGATTCGCCCCGGTGTTACTTGGTAAATTACTCACCTCTAAATTCCCATCAGGATTAAACGTTACCTGAAAATTAGCTAAGGGCTCATCGATTTGACGACTTCCTACAGGCTTATACAATAAATCCGGTAGGGGTGTTTGTTTCGTTTCCGTTTCCAGTTCCGGGTTCAAAGACTTATAACCCACAATTGCCCCATCTTTAGCCACGCTCACCCGATAGATTAAGGGAGTTTTCACCGATGCTGTCGGTATCCAGGCTTTGATCAACTTTTCGCTTAATTGAGCTTTTAAATCCTGAAGTTCCTGGGGATTGGTAATCGGGGGAGGACTCGAAAGGCTAGGGGGTAAAGATTGCGGTAGGGTTGTTTGGGGGGGCGTGGCGGTTGGTGTGGGAACCGTTGAGCTTTGGGTTTGGGGTTGCAGTTTCGGGTCTTCGGGTCGTTTAATTTCAGGAATCGGTAAGGCCAACAAAGCCAAAGCAGTTAAAGCCAGACCCGATATCCCAATGGCCGCGGGAATAGCCCTTTGAGCCATAGGCTGTTCCGGCTTGAGATAACGTTTAGACAAAGGCTGTAACTGGATAGACAGTTCGGGTAAGGTCTGGCTATCGGCTAAAAACTGATCCACCGCCTCAATCAGATCAAATAATTGTACCGTGGTTAAATTTACCTGCACCGGTGGCGGAGCTACGGGGGATTCATCCGAGGAATGTTCCTGGGGAGGTTGATGAACCGTTAACTGGTGTAACTCCCCCGCAATGGGGCGCAATTCGACTAACTCCGGCTGATGGTGCTGAGATTCCGGGGCCCTTAGTCCACTCAGGAACCCTTGAACATAGAGGCTGACCTGTCGGACTAAACTTTCAAAAAACTCCCGTCCTCCGGTGATGGGCTGGGGATGACCGACAAAATGACATTCTGCATTCATCAGAATATTTAAACTAGCCCGTCCATCGGATTTACCATCGCTTCCGGTGTTGTAACCCTGCAAAATTAGTTTGCAGTTCGGTAAACTATATTGACGTTCAATCGTCATGAGACTTCTCCATCAAACAAACTGATCCAAAATCGCTGCATCCCAGCCGTCCCTGTACAAAAGAGAAGTTTCTCTAACAAACGTATCCCTAACTCGTTTAACTTTTCATCGGAACTATAGGCCATCACCAACGCCCGCCGGGGATTCATCCGACTGCGGAAATGTGCCCGAAATTGGGTTAAGTAGTTGGACAATTGTAAATGTCGTTCAATGGGAATTTGTTTTTGGGTTAGGGTCTCATAATCCATGAGTAACTGCCGAATTTTGGCCGTTAACCGTCTTCCCAGATTAGAGATAATCACAACTAGGGCCTTGGCTTCTAACAGACTCAGCGCCCGACGCTGGCTAAATCGGCGTAACGGATTGGTACTGCGGATTCGCCACAATTCTACTCGATTGGGGATGACCGTTTGTAAATCCAGTTCTGAGATCACGACCAGCATATATTCTGCCCCCCCCAGATACAAGGCTTCAATCGCCAGTAACATTAAATCAATTTCTAATCGGGCACGACGTGGACATCCGTTCGACAAGCTCACGACGCTGCCTTTTTCACCAAACGGTAGATCGGGTAAACTGTCCAATATAATTGGAATTGACTGACTTTGAGACTGTTCTAACTGCATTACACTCACAGCAATATTAATGTCAACACATTAACGGTTATCGGAATAGTTAGGGAATATACAACGATGCCATATTGACACTCCCGTTGCCTAAAGGCGTGGGGATTCTTTGTTCACAGAGCCAACTTGCTCGAACAGGATTTCTCCAGCCCGAGTAGAGGTCGATTCTCCCAAAGCGTTGCTCATGTCCAGCATGAAAGTTCCCGTATGCCCTACGGTACTCAATCCTCGACTAAGGATATTTCTAGCTGCATTTTCATCTCTATCCATGACACAACCACACCTACAAACATGGGTTCTAGTGGATAGCGTTTTCTTAACAATTTCACCACAACTAGAGCATTCTTGGCTGGTATATTGCGGATTTACCGCCACCGTGACTCTTTCAAATACTTTACCAAAATATTCAATCCAGATCCGAAACTGATACCAAGATGCGTCATTAATAGACTTAGCTAAACAATGATTTTTTACCATATTTTTAATTCTCAAATCTTCGTAAGCTATCAAGTCGTTAGACTGAACTACGCACCGTGCTAATTTCATAGCATGGTCTTTACGTTGCCTACTTATTTTGAGGTGGCATTTCCCTAAAATCTGTCTAGCTTTGCCTCGATTTTTTGAACCTTTTACTTTTCGGGAAATCCGACGGTGTGAACGTTTAAGAACCTTTTCCCCTTTACGGAGAAATTTAGGATTCTCAACCATTACACCATTAGAGTCGGTGTAGTATTCCTTTAATCCCACATCTAATCCTATCGTATTTCCAGAAGGCTTTGTATTTTCTTTCCGGTCAACATCGACACAGAATTGAACATACACGCCGTCTGCACGTTTTACTAATCTCACCCGTTTTATTTGGCTAATTTGGTAAAAATGTAAATCGCGCGTGCCTTTTAACTTGAGTTCACCAATATTTTTTTTATCGGTAAACTTTATTGATTTTCGATCATCTGCAAGTTTCCAACCCGTTGATTTATATTCAACAGAACGACAGTTTTTCTGGAATTTTGGATATCCTTTTTTACCAGGAATTGACTTTTTGCAGTTTTCGTAAAAACGGGAAATAGCAGACCAGGCTCTTTCGGCACTAGATTGTCTAGCTTGAGAGTTGAGTTCATTAGCAAACGGAAAATTCTTAGCAAGCACGGCGCAATATTTGTTTAGATCATACTTATCTATTTTCTTATTATCCATCCAATAGCGCAAACAACTATTGCGGACAAATTGTGCTGTACGAATTGCTTCATTTACTGCTTCAATCTGACTTGCTTTCCCGTAAGATTTGAACTCAAATACTAACATTGCTTTACCTCTCACCTTACTTCTTATGCTATATATTTCAGCACAAGATCGCCTGATATTGCAACAAAGGTTTACAATTAAATCCGTCCCTTTCTGCGTCAGGGTAAACTCCAAACGACGGGGTTTTAAACCCAGTTTTCTGATAACCTTCGTTATCTCCATCGCTTGAGAACACAATTTTCTAGTGTACGATTTTTCGGGCTTGGTGTTCCCCTGCTTCAATTTTACCCCCCTTCCCCCGAATCGCTGCATCTATTCAGGCTATGACCTGTAACCTGCGATAGAAACAAAAAAAATTGTTAACACAGCATTTCTATTTCTGACAAGGTTTTACAGTGAACAGAGGTTCAGTAGAAATATTCTCCCTGTTTTGCCAACTCCCTCAATCTTAGGGGCGGTTTTGGTTTCGTGGCTTAATATATAAAAAATGCAGAAGATTAGTTCAAAGGAATTGCTCGCTTTATACAGCGAGGGGAAACGGAACTTTAAGGCCATTGACTTAAGTGAGTCCGATCTATTTGAGGCCAACTTGGAGGAAATTGACCTGGCGGGTAGTAATTTAAACCGGATTTATCTACCCTATTCCAACCTCAGCTACGCTAACTTACAGAAAACCCAAATTCAGGAAGCTCAACTGGGGGATACACAACTTTATCAAGTGGATTTATCCGAATCAAATTTACAAGGCAGTACCTTGTCTCGATGCAACCTTCAGTATGCTAATTTGAGGGGCGCTAATTTAAGCTATTGTAATCTCCAAGGGGCGGATTTATCTAATGCTAATCTGACGGAAGCTGACCTCAGACATACGGATTTGAGTAATGCAAATTTAGAAAATACTAAGTTAACAAATGCCCAATTATCAGGATGTAATTTATTTCGAGCCAAAATGGCAAATTTATCCGATGCGAACTGTGATCAGACCACTATCGGCCCCGATGGATATTAAACATTTATCCCTAGAAAAATGGTACTTATCGTTACTGTCATTAATATTTTAATTTCTCTGCTGTGTTTATATTTAGCGAGAAAAATCTGGATGTTGACATTAACCATTAATCGTTTGGAAAAAAGGTTAGTCCTGATGGAACAACGCACCCGTTTTGTTTTGCAGAAAGCCCCAAATTTCATTGGTTCTGGACAACGGGGTAGTTATCAACTCCGGCAAAACTATCGTCAACTTCAGGTCAAACTGCAACAACTTCAACAAGCTATGGGGCTGATTTCCCTAGCGGTTAAGTTCTGGCCAAAACCAGGAAAACCCAGAAAATCAAATCTCTAGGAACAAAATTGTTTACAATGGGTAGAGTTCGGGGATGGAATGGGTATTGCGGTTTTTATATGTCAAATCAACGGTTAGGACGGTTTTTTGGGGGTTTAGTCTTAGGTTCGGTGGTCGGTGTGGTGGTTGGTGTGTTGGTGGCCCCTCGTTCGGGGAAAGAAACCAGACAGTTACTCAAAAAATCAGCCGAGGCTTTACCGGAAACTGGCGGAGGATTTATCCACTAATGTCCAGGCGCAAGCCAATCGACTTTCGGGGTCAGCCTTACGCAATTGGGATGAAACCCTAACTCGTCTCAAAGAGGCGATTTCGGCTGGATTAGAAGCCAGTCAACAACAACAAATCCTCTATAATCCTGAAGCGGAAAACCCTCTCCCTGAGTCTTCAAAAACCACAGGAGAACGCTAGGGATCGGGGATTTTTCCTGAAAATCGCTATACTAATGGGGGCGGACAAAAGTATTTTGTTATTAATGGAAATCAAGTGACTGAACCTTTGTTTTGGCTTGGACTGTCACTGTTTTTTGTTGCAGTCAGCCTTACTGCTGTTGTAATTGCGGCTTTACCTGCTTTGCAAGCTATTGCAAGGGCGGCTCGGAGTGTGGAAAAATTGGCAGATACTCTCTCCCGTGAATTTCCTCCAACTTTGGAGTCGATTCGGTTAACGGGGTTGGAAATTACCGAACTAACGGAGGATGTTAGCGAGGGGGTACAAAGTGCGGGTCAAGTGGTTAAACAAGTCGATCAGGGGTTAGATAGTGCTAGACTGCAAGCGAGAAAATTGCAATCTAGCACGGTTGGTATTTTTACAGGAATTCGAGTGGCTTGGAAAACTTTTACTCGCAAACCTTCTACTTCTGAATTGCAACGCCGATCAGCCAATCGTTTACCCGGAAATAGCAGAAGTTCCCATCAGTTACGAGAACGAAATCTTCAACGCATGGAACTTTATTCGGATACTAATTTTGAGTTAGAAGATGAAGATTCAGACGAAAGTTATAATTCCTTTCATCAATAGGACAATAGTGAACTACCTACACCGCCCTAATCGGGTCGGTATAGGCTTCCGAATTCACAGACCGATGCCCCTTACTTTTACAAGCAGGTGGACTTACACAGCCTCCATCGGCAAAGACGGGGTTTCCCTCCGCCTTCAGTTAATATCCTGATTCCCTCATTCGGAGATGTTAAGTGCAGCGTTAATATCTCGGTCATGGTGAGTATGGCAATTTGGACAATCCCATTCTCTGATATCCAGAGATAACTCATCTAAGACATGACCACAACAGGAACAAGTTTTGGAACTAGGGAAAAAGCGATCAATTTCTACAAGTCCACCATTTTTTTGCTTTAACTTGTAATCAATAAAGTTGACGAATTTTCCCCAACTCACATCAGATATTGCTTTGGATAGCTTCCGGTTTTTAACCATCCCCTTGACATTGAGGTTTTCAACGACAATGACTTGGCTTTCGTTTACCAATTTTCTTGATAATTTATGCAAGAAATCTTGGCGGGAATTGGTGATTTTCTCATGAACCTTAGCTACAGTTTTTCTAAACTTCTCTCTCGATTTACTACCTTTAGTTTTTCGAGAGAGTTTTTTCTGTTTTTGGGCTAAATTTTTCTGATGACGATATAAATGTTTAGGGTTGGCGTATTTAGTTGCCTTCTCTCCATTGTGAGTAATTGCGAAATCTTTCAACCCCAAATCAATCCCAATAATGTTGTCTCCCGACTGTTTAACGTCAGTTCCTTCTACCTCATATAAGAGGGAAGCAAAGTATTTATCAGTCGAAGTCTTGGAGATTGTTACTGTTTTAATTTTTCCCGTAATCTCTCGGTGAAATATTGCTTTAATTTCACCAATCTTAGGGACTTTTAGATATTCACCGTTAACAGTAACACTTTGAGGATACTGAATTGATTGCTTGTGATGTTTAGATTTGAAATTAGGAAATTTAGCTCGTCCCTCAAAAAAGTTTTTGTAAGCTCTATCTAAGTTTATAGCTACACATTGGAGAACCGATGAGTAGCAATCTTCTTTAAGCCAAGGATATTCTTTTTTGAGTTGAGGGAGCATTCCTTTATAAGATGCTAATTTTAGGCTTTTGCCAGTTTCTTGATAGTGCTGAATACAGGTATTTAAGGCAAAATTCCAATACCATCTTGCACAACCATAAGACTTGGCTAACGCCAATTCCTGTTCGGCTGTTGGATAGAGCCTAACCTTTGTTGCCTTCAGCACTTTGAATCACCTCCTCGGTCGGGTGTTATGATTTTGCTATACACTGACTATAGCACAAGTTTTAAAATGTGGGGAATCATGAAAAATGATTTTGTCAGCAAAGGTAGATCTGTTAGCGATCTCAAGGTTCACTTGGTTTTGACGACCAAATACAGACGGAGGGTTTTTACTCTTGAAATGCTGAATCGGCTACATGAAATCCTTGAAGAATTACTTCAAAAGTGGGATTGTAAATTAATTGAGTTTAATGGTGAAGATGATCATGTTCATCTTCTTTTTCAATATCATCCAGATATTGCTCTGAGTAATTTAGTTAACAACCTCAAATCCGTGACATCTCGAAAACTCAGGCAAGAATTCTCTGATTATTTAAGCTCTTTTTATTGGAAAGATGTTTTTTGGAATGGTTCTTATTTTGTTGCAAGTTGCGGTGGAATAACTATTTCAACCCTGAGACGATATATCGAGAATCAAAATCAACCTGATTGTTTCCGATAATCCCTGACCGCAATTCATCCCACGCTGCCCTATCGGGTCAGTCGTGGGGCTTCGGCGCGAAGAAGCTAAACTTTGTAACCTGATCATAACCTACTATTCCCAATTCGTAATTCGTAATTCATAATTCATAATTCCCTATTCCCTTTCAATGATTCCTACAATTTGAGATACGGCTACAATTGGGGCGGTAACGGCTCTTAATATGCGTTTTCCCAGGGAAATAGGTTGAAATCCGATCGCGATCGCATCCTGAATTTCCTCCTCCGTCCACCCCCCCTCTGGCCCTGTGGCAATGATAATTTTATTAAGTCTTTTTGCTGCTGCTAGGGGGATTAATTCTTGGGTTAAAAAGGGATAATTTCCTCGACCTTCACAAATATATTGATAACAGGAATGATCGTTTTTTTCTAATCCTAGTTGCAACGAAACCGGATCAAAAATATTAGGAATAATCATACGTTCCGATTGTTCGGCAGCTTCTCTGGCAATCTTTCGCCACCGTTCTACCTTTTGGGGACTGGGTTTTAATACCGTTCTTTTACTAATTACTGGGATAAATTGAGTTACGCCTAACTCCGTACAACAACGTAGAATTTCCTCAAATCCATCGGCTTTTGGCAGGGCAACTATTAATATAACTTCAATCGGTAATTCGGTTTGGATCGAGATCCTTTCAATTAATTTCGCCTGGGGAGATGGTGCAGGTAAATTAACAATTAATTCCGCCATCCACCATTGACCCTGAATAATAATAAAGCGATCGCCCTGTTTCAACCGTAACACCCGACCCAAATAATGCTGTTGTTCAGCCGTTAAAGATAGGTGTTCATCTTGAAGTTGTTCAGGCGCGATCGCAATCCGTTGAAGTTGAAACCATGAATAAAACCGATTAAATTCTTGGTTAGATACTCTAACCTAAAACCCCCTCAGTTCAACCTGACTATTCTACTTTCAGTTTTTCCAAATATTCTTCAATCGCTTGGGTGGCTAACTCAACCACTGGTTTTCCCAAACGTTTAGATTCAGCTTTCAACTGATTATAAACAGAATCGCGTACACTGACCCGATGCCGAATTTTGCTCGGATCAACCGGGGCATCAGCATCGGCATCAATCATCTCTGGTAGGGTCTGGCTACCTGTAAAAACGGGTGCTTCTTGAGTTTCAATATTCATTGAGGCAGTCGTTGAGTAAGAGGTTATAAACTTGCGAAGCTGGTCAAAGCCGACACGATGGCAAAAATCGCCAAAACTCTCTCCAGCTTTCCGATCCTGTTTAAAATAAACTAAAATCGGAGTCAGAAAAGTTTCAAGATCGTGAACCGATAAGCGATCAACAAAAGCTTGAGCTAATCGTGTCTGATTCGGAGAACCCCCCAGCCAAATCTGGTAGGCATCGGGGGCACTGCCAACAAAGCCTAACTCCGCCATGTAGGGTCTGGCGCAACCATTGGGGCATCCAGTCATCCGAATGACAAAATGCTCAGGTTGCAAACCTACACTGTCCAACAATACCCGAATCCGTCCCAATACACTAGGGATGACCCGTTCTGATTCTGCGATCGCCAATCCACAGGTCGGAAATGCCGGACAAGCCATGGCATAACGTTCTAGGGGGTCAATTTCGGTTTCAGTTTTGATTCCGTGTTCTTTGAGCAGAGTTTTGATTTTGGGTTGAACTTCTGGGGAAATGTCATACAGAATCACATTTTGATTTCCGGTGACTAACATCGGAATTTCAAACTGTTCTACAATTTTGCGTAAAACCGTTTTTAGGCGGAAATTTCCTTCGTCTTTAATCCGACCGTTTTCAATCGAAATTCCCAGGAAAAATTGACCCTCTCCCTGTTCCTGCCATCCTAAATAATCTTGATATTTCCAAGGAGGTAAAGATTTGAAAGGTTTAAAGGCTTTGCCAAAATATTCTTCCGCCTTTGCCTTGAATTTGTCCACGCCCCAATCATTAATTAAATATTTAAGTCGGGCGTGACGTCGGTTACTGCGATCACCATAATCCCGTTGAGTCGCAACAATGGCTTTTACCGCATCATAAATATCTTCTTTATCGACATAGCCAATTTCATCAGCGACCCGGGCAAAGGTTTCTTCCTTATTATGGGTGCGTCCTAGGCCACCCCCGGCTAAAATATTAAATCCTTCTAACTCTCCCGCCGCATTTGTAATTACCACTAAACCCAAATCTTGGGTATAGATATCAATGGAATTATCCCCGGGAACTGTGACCGCACATTTGAACTTCCGGGGCAGATAATAAGTGCCATAGATTGGCTCCTCGGAGTCAGGATAATTCGTGCCATTGGTATTCCGAATACGGGCAGCTTTCACCTCGGGATGTTCTTCGGCGGTAATCACTTTTTCCCCGTCTAACCAAATTTCATAATAGGCTCCGGTTTGGGGAGTTAATAGATCGGCAATATTATTGGCATAAGTACGAGCATATTCATAATCAGAACGATTTTTATAAGGTGCGGTCGGCGCCATGACATTGCGGTTAATATCTCCACAAGCCCCTAAAGTTGACCCCATACTATTAACAATAGAAGCCAAAACCGTTTTAAGATTTTTCTTTAAAATCCCGTGTAATTGGAACCCTTGACGAGTGGTTGCCCGAATTGTATGGTTGCCATATTCATCGGATAACTGATCAATCGTTAAATACAATTGAGGTGGAATAAAACCCCCAGGACTGCGGGTTCTGAGCATCATTCCATAGTCTTTTTCCTGCCCCTTGACCCGATTATCTCGGTTATCCTGTTGGTAGGAAACCATGAAACTTGAGAATTTGAATCGCATCTTCAGAGAAGTAGTTCAAATCATTTAAAAGTTCTGTGGCCAGGGGTTCTCGCAAGCTGTTACTGCGTTCTTTGAGCCCTTCTACTTTTGAGGGTTTACTGACCTTGGGAGGTGTTGTGGATAAAGTCATGTGCGTGGGATACCTATTTCAATAAAAAACTCTACGAGTTAAGCGTTTTAGTTGCGGCTAACCCGCCAGTTAAACTCGCTTTTTTTCTAACCCCTGTAATTCGGTCGGAATTATCGGTATTGAATTTGATTTTAACATGGGACTAACCACAAATCATACCACTCACAAATTCGGGATGGAAGTTCGGGAACTTGGCTGGCTTTAGCCCACCGGAGGAAAAACGACTTGGGGAATATTTAAAGCCTTTGAGTTGGGTCAAATAGCACAAAAATCAAAACTTTCTAAATAACAGTTAGAAAAATTAACCTTTTGAAGGTTTACCCCTTGTAGGTTAGTTTGCTCAAGGGTAAGATCGGAGAAATTACAACTTTTAAGATTAGTCGGTAAATGGCGCAATAGATTAATCAAATTTTCCCTAATATAACCGGAAGTCAGGGGATATTGTTCTTGGGTTTTTAAGAGAAGATATTTTAAATGGGTTTCTAAGTTTTGTTGAGTTTTAAATTGTTCTAACAAAGAGTCTACAATCGGATTAATGATTTTTCTAATTTTGCTATTTCTGATATCGTCTTTGCTAGTAGCTACCATTAACGCATGGCTCTTAAAAAGATTAAATTCTCCAGTAATTAATTCTTGAGTGACGGTAATAATAAATTTTTGGGTAATGTATTCTATTAACACCGATTGCAGGGTAAAATAGTGTTGATTTTCTATTTTTTCTAGCAACATTTTCAGGTGTAATGATTCTAAATAATCGGATAAATGGTGTTGAGTGAGCACCGAAATTAAATTCGGTTTTAATTCCAAGATAGAAACAGGTTGTCCGTGAATTGCTAACCAAAATAGAATCTGATTTTCTTCAGGACAGGAAGCCTCAAAATGCCAATCCAATAATTCTCTCAGACCTTCAAAAAATAAATTTCCTGTATTCAGAAATTCCTTAATATTCCCCGCAAATACGCTTTGAACATGACAAGCGGTTAACTTTAATGCTAAAGGATTTCCTTGATAAAAATTAATTAAGGTTTCCCATTCAGTTTCGCTGGCAAAAAATTCACCTTTTTCTTTAAACAATTGCTTTCCTTGGTCAATAGTTAACCCCCCCAACAGGAAAAAACGCACGGGTTGATGTTGACCTACTGATTTTTCTAAATGACTAATCTTGACCCGACTGTTTAAAATCAAACAACTTTGATGGGAAACTACTGCAATTTTTTCTAATAATTGTTGATAGTCTTCATAACCGGGTTTGTATTTTCCGATGTGAGTTTCTGTGGCGATAATTTTCTCAATATTATCTAAGATCAATAAGTATCGATGTTGTTTTAAATAAGCAATTAATAGAGCAATTTGTTGTTCTAAACTATCCGGTAAATCAGCCTTTTCTTGATGAGATAAGAATAAAATCCAGTCCTTAATTATCTCCTGAATTGGAGGCGCATTAAAAAGCGATCGCCAAATAACTCCCTCAAATTCTCCCTTAACTGCCTCTGCTAATTTCACAGAAAGGTTAGTTTTTCCTTTTCCCGGAAGTCCTACCACAGAAACTAGACGACAATGATCTTGGATTACCCATTGTTTCAGGGTGTTTAAATCAGTTTCTCGGCCCAAAAAATAAGATACATCCGGTACATCTGCCCAATCTTCTCGGGTATTATATTTTGCTGGGTAAATAGAAGAAAGCGATCTGTCTAACACTGCTTTAACATTAAATTTCGTAACTTTTTCATCGAAAACTTGACTCAATAATTGCCACAATAAAGACGCTTGTTTTTTAATAATATCTTCAGTTGCGTTAGTCAGACCAGCAATCCTTCGATATTGATTATTATTATTTAATACTTCCCGCAAAATATCCACTTGAATATCTTTCAAGTATTTTCCGCTTTTCTGATAAACAATCTGCTTGATAGATTCAACAATTCGTTCAGTATCCATTGCACGGTAGGGAATTAATTAATAGTAGTTGAAACCCGATCTATTTCCCTGGGTGCAGGGATTTAGACCTATTAATTCACTTTTTATCACTTTATTCTAGCAGAATCGTCACTTTGTGGCACTTTTTTTTTCCTGAGTCGGTGGTAATCTATTGCCATCATCAAATTTTTCCGACAACAGTTGACTTTTGGACATCGCACCGAGTCGCCAAAAGATACCCATGCTCTGGGGATGTTTTCAGACAGAGGCGAGGTTTGAAATGTGCAACTAGCGAAGAAACCAGGTTTTTCCAGAAATTCGCTCCTTGAAACCCAAGTCCATCAAAAACCCGGTTTCTGACCCAGCCCATATCCAAGAAACCGGGTTTTTCCCCAAAGCTCACGGGCGGAAAATTGACTTTTGTTAAAAACCCGGTTTCTGGCCCACTATCAACCCTTAACCATCAGTAAGACTATGAAAACTATCAACACTTTAGAAACAACGGAAACTTCTCCGGTACAGCAAGCGTTACAAATTGCGAAAAATCAACTCAATAATTTTGCTACATCTGCGGATTTTAAGACTCAGATGCAAATAGCATTAGGGACTCAAAGAAATTGGGAAACAACGGATTTAATTAATTTCCCGGCTATTGAAATTCGTCCTGCGGCTGAAATTAATAATGCGAGTGGTGCTTTTGCTGCTGCTACGAATACGATTTATTTATCCCAGGAGTTAGTGAATGAAAATACAGGGAATGTAGGGGCGATCGCATCAGTTTTATTAAAGGAGAACTCAGTTATGATTTGTTAGATATCAAAACTAATTTAGGATTTGACCTTCAGCAAGATTTTACATTCGATCCCGATAATATACGAGTTACAATGTCTTTGGAAGGGCAGCCAGAGCAAACTGGAATACTAGGAGATCCAAACACAAAATTTACTTTTCAAGCTCCTTCTGAGGGTTGTGGACTTCTAGAAGTAGAAGCTAAATATGAACTTCTGGGTACAGTCGGAAATGAGCTTGGGTTGACACCTCGTGGGTCATTAGACGTGAAGGGACTGGACGTAGCTTTAGATGTCAATATAGGAAGTTATAAGTTTCCTACTTTCGATCCTCCTCCACTTTATGGCCCCAAGCAATTTCCCGAAGGCGGTTTAGTTGGTAACCCAATTTCTATAGCTGGTAAAGATGCTCCTATTAAACTTGAGCCAATTGATATCACGACAGTTGGTGAAGAAGATGTCAGCAAAAACATCATCATTGAAAAAACTTACCAGGTTCCTTATAATCTACCAATTTCTATCTCAGATGCTCGTGTAATAGAGGGTAACAACGGTACAACAAATGCAGTCTTCACCGTGTCATTACGTGAAGCTTCTAGTGAGCCATTAATACTTGAATACAGCACCAGTGATAGTAATGCTGCCGCTGGGAGTGACTATGTTCAAGCTACTAATAGTAGTGTTACTATTTCAGCAGGACAAGATACGGCTGAAATTATTGTACCCATAATAGGAGATACAGCAGTTGAGTCAACAGAAACGTTCACTCTGACTCTCAAAGAGCCATCCGGTAAGCTCTTTGCTGAATGTGAAGGAGTGGATTCAGTCAGTGCTACTGGCATCATTACTGACGATGATGAAAAAGAAGAACCCGATCCACCAGAACCAAATCCCCATGAATTCAACGACCCTCGTTATATCACAATTGATGGGAAATCTCTCGAATTTCAAGCGGCTGGAGAATTCACGTTACTTGAATCCTTGAACGACGATTACAAAATACAAATCCGACAACAACCTGTTGGAAATGACCCCCTAAAAAATGCTTCCAATGCCACTGCTGTTGCGACTATTTTAGGAGGTAAACGAGTCGGACTTTATCAAGACAGTCAACAACTTTTAATTGATGGAGTCCCCACCACCATACCCGATAACGAATACATTTTTGTTGGGGAAGGTCGAATCTATCGAGAAGGAAATGTTTACAGTTTTGTCTATCCCAAAGGAGATCAACTGATCGCCACAATGACAGAAAATCGGATTAATGTTAGCCTTTTTCTGTCTCCAGAACGACGAGATACCGTCAGAGGTATATTTGGAACTTACAACGATAACCCCGATGATGACTTGATCAAATCCGATGGAAACGGTCTTAACTTCACCCATTTCTCCAGAACAACTATATGGCGAATATGCTGATAGTTGGCGAGTCGGTCAAACTGAATCTCTATTCGACTATCAACCGGGTGAAGATACGAATAAATTTACTATCAGCAATTATCCTCGCCAAAAAGTTAAACTCTCCGATCTTGATCCGGCAGATATTCAAAAAGCAGAAGAATTAATTGGCGATCGCATTACCGATCCCACCATCCGAGAAACTGCAATTATTGATTTAGTTCTGACGGATTTTGACCCCGACATTATTGAAACCGCCATCAATGTTCCATCCCCGCAAAGTTCCGTAATTATTCGAGTTGACCCCGAAGCAAAAGCTGATTTTACCAGTACCTTTGCCAATACCCCCGTCAAAATTAATCCCCTCACTAACGATATCGTTACCACCGGAATTCCCCTATCCTTAACAGGGTATGATCAAACCACTGCTAAAGGTGGCACAATTCAACTCGATAATAATGGGACTCCCGACGATAAAACCGATGATCAATTAACCTATACACCTCCGACTAATTTTGTCGGTGTGGATACCATTAATTATGTCATTGCTGATGATCAAAAAACCGCAACAGGAACTATCACCGTTGCTGTTCCTGCCATAAACCTTAACGCTCTTAATGGTGACAATGGTTTTGCTGTAACAGGTGCAGCAGGCACTTTTGCTGGCAGTTCTCTCAGTAATATTGGAGACTTCAACGGTGATACCATTGATGACTTTATTGTGGGAGGATTTGCAGCCGATCCTAATAATATTAATGCCACAGGGGAAAGTTATGTTGTCTTTGGAACCAATCAAGGATTTCCTGCTAACTTTGACCTGTCTACCATCAACGGGACGAATGGGTTTATTATCGAAGGATTTGAAGCGGAAAGTTTTAGTGGTGGCGCTGTTAGTTCAGCCGGAGATTTGAACGGAGATGGCTTAAAAGATTTAATCATTGGTGCTTTTTCTTCAGATTCCAATAGTCTTAATGATTCCGGTCGAACTTACGTTATTTTAGGTTCAAATCAAACATTCTCAACTCGATTTAATCTAGCTAATCTAAATGGTAATAACGGCTTTGTGATTAACAGTAATCAACCCTTAGATTATTCTGGTCTTGCCGTCAGTAGTGCCGGAGATTTCAACAATGATGGATTAGATGATTTAGCAGTTGCAGCCCCGGCTGGAATTAATACGTTTTTAGGTAAAGTTTATCTTGTCTACGGTCGTCTTAATGGTTTTCCTCCCGCCTTCAACCCCACCGATTTGCAATGGGACGACGGTATTGTAATTAACCATAATAACGGGTTAGCAGGAACCACCGTTAGTAACGCGGGGGATATCAACGGAGATCAAATAGATGATTTAATTATCGGTGCAGAACAAGGCTCACTTGAAGGCAATCCTAAAGGGGGAGAAACCTACGTTTTGTTTGGCAAAGATGGAGGATATCAAAAGGGATTTTCTCTTTCCAAATTAGACGGAACTAATGGATTTACAATCAAAGGTGATGGCTATTCTGTCTCATCAGTTAGCGGTGCAGGAGATATTAATGCTGATGGTTTAGAAGACATCATTATCGGTGTTTCTCAATCTCCAGGCAACAATCAAACCAATGCCGGAAAAGCTTATGTTGTATTTGGAACTCAAGCCGGATTTACTCAACAACTAGACCTGTTTACCCTGAATGGAAATAACGGATTTGTGATTAATGGAGTAGAAACCCGATGAATTATTAGGAGGTTCCGTCAAAGGCGCAGGGGATATCAACGGAGATAAGATTGATGATATTATCATTGGTGCTTCAGGAGCCACTGCAAATGGAATTAAAAGTGCCGGAAAAACCTATATTGTTTTTGGTAGCAATAAAGGATTTCCTGCTAGTTTAAATAGTTCAGACTTGAACGGTGAAAAGGGCTTTTTCTTAAATGGAACCGCCGAAAATGAATTATCAGGCGTTGCTGTTAGTAGTGCCGGGGATATTAACCAAGATAGCGTTAACGATATCCTCATCGGCGCACCTGGCAGTTTATTTGATAATACCGCAGGCAAGAGTTATGTTGTTTTTGGAAATTCCACCTTTGGTAATCAATCTGTAATCTGATTAAAACAGATTAGATCCTAATCGTTCACACTGTAGGGGCAGGTTCTGAGTTAATCTTTAATTCTCAGCAATAATGTTGCTAAACCCGCCCCTCTTAAATGTGATCGCATTTTACTATTAACCTGTATTCAAACAATAAAATTGATTACAGGTTAAGAAATGCGATCGCCTGGGAATAGAGGGCGGGTTTAGGGAGATAATTACTCATAATTAAAGATCATCTCGGAACCTGCCCCTATGGTTGAATTGTTAATTATTTATCAAATGCGATCGCATTCTTCTAACAACAAAACCTAGGGGCGAGTTCCGCGAGAATATTCAATTCTCACCAATAATCTTGCTAAACTAACCTATCTCGCCCATCTTAAAGGCGATGACTTATATTAATATTTTACGAGAAAAACACCATGCCAGATGCTCTAATGTACAATGAGGATACCTTTATGGTGTTAGAAACCAATGAACCGGAACAGTTTATGAATGTTGCGGAACTCTTGGAGAAACTCAAATCCGTTTTGTCTGACCATCAAGACAATTTACCCCAGGATTTACAACGCTTTAACACTCTTGATACCCAAGCCCAATATCTCTTAAATACAGGTTGCGATCTCAACCTAAGTCCGGGTCAATATTTACAGTGGTATGCTGTTAGATTAGAGAAATAGGGTGAACTGTTACGGATTTATCAGCTATTATTTTTAGCTGTTTAAATCCGTAGCAACTCAATTACTTATGTCTAATGAATTCGTAAATGGCTAAATAATCAGTTCCAGGTTGGTTCCAAGAATAGTCATAATTCATGCCTTGAATTCTCAATTTTTCAAATTCATCGGGATAGTAATTATACAATCCAATAGCTCGATCCATGGCGGATTCTAGGGCTTGATCATCGGTGTAGTTAAAAACATAACCATTGCGTTCTTCTGGTTTGTGATATTCGTCATAATCCCGATCAAAAACCGTATTAACTAACCCGCCCACAGCCCGAACAACTGGAACCGCACCATATCTTAACCCAATCATTTGAGTTAACCCGCAGGGTTCATAATTACTCGGAACCACAATAATATCAGCCGCTGCATAAATCAAATGGGATAATTCCTCATTAAACCCAAGTTCTAAATGACAATCGGGGTTATTATTTAAAAAGTTCTTTTCATGCCAAAACCAAGAATTAATACTGGGTTCCGTTGCCGATCCTAATAACACAAATTGGGCTTGTCGATGCAGGGCATAATAAATAGCATGATGAACCAGATGCACGCCTTTTTGATCATCTAAACGACCAATATAACAAATCAGAGGTTTATCATCATGACTTAACCACAATCTTTCCCGTAGAGCTTTTTTATTCTTTTCCTTTCCTGTTAAATCTTCGGAAACTATAGGGGTAGGGAATAAATGGATCAATTTCAGGATTCCAAACCGCATAATCAATCCCGTTTAATATTCCACCAAATTTATGTTGATGCAGTTCTAAGGTATGTCCTAAACCATAGCCAAATTCTCCATAATGGGCTTCCCAGGCATGGTTAGGAGATACGGTTGTGACAAAGTTAGAGTAGACAATTCCTCCCTTCATAGAATTTAATCCAAAGGGGTTGAAATTATCCCGCAAACGGTCATATTCAAAATAGTAGGATTCTCGGTTTAATCCCGTTGCCCAAAGGATATTTGTCCCCGCGATTCCTTGATGTTTGAAGTTGTGGATAGTATAACAAACTCGTATATTTTCCATGCCGTGATATTTGTACATTTCATACAACATCACAGGCAATAAACCAGTTTGCCAATCATGGCAATGGAGAATATCGGGACGCTTATCAGTTCTGAGCAAAAATTCCAGGGCAGCTTTACTAAAAAAGGCAAAGCGTAAATGGTCGTCTACACAACCATAATAGCAACCTCGGTTGAAGAAATTATCTTCGGAGTGAGGTTCAATAAAAAAGCATAACCGCCCATGAACCCAACCACAAAAAACCGTGCAGCGTATGGCGCCATCAAACCAGGGAACATAGAGATCTTGATAGGCTTCATGAAGTCCCCAAATTTGGTCATACCTCATGCAGTCGTACTTGGGCAAAATAATTTCAATGGTATGACCCCGTAGTTCTAACTCCCTACTGAGTCCGTACACAACATCGCCTAAGCCTCCCGCTTTGATGACTGGGGCGCATTCAGAGGCAATTTGTACGATGTACATCCTGTTTCCTCACTCCAAACCGTGATGTTTTGTCTTCCCCATAGTAATCATGTTGGCTACAATAGTAAAGTCCTAAAGTATGATTTTTTTTGCGGGTTGAATCAATTTTCAGCAGAATTGCCGGGTTTAGTTGGGGAACTGATTCAGTTTGACTTCCTGTTTTTGATGATTAAATTATAGTTTCAACCTAATTTCATGGATTAGCAAAGGTATTAATTTCCCCCCCGCCAATATAACGACCTGGAACCTGGTTAGGAACGGAAAAATTGGGTTGGGGTTGACCGATTTGACCCTGTTGTATATTGGGATTCATATTACTGGGGGTCATGTAGTTATTCGGTTGAACAGGTTGAACGGTGCTGTTAATATTCGTGTTAGGTGTAACTGAATAGGAGGGAACGGTATTATTTAAAGGTAAGGAATTGAAGTTGGCATACCCAGAATTGGGGACGCTTCCAGGCGTAACCGTTGGCATATTAGGAACCGCCGGAGGCAGGGTGACGTTTGTTTGATAGGGATTAATCACAGGCAGGGGAACCGTACCAACAGCCGGATTAGGATTGTTTCTAGGAACACTCCAACTGGGTTGAGTAACCTGTCCTGTAAGGGTTGGGGTTCCAGTAAAAGGTGTAACACCAACTGCTGTTCCGAGGCTGGGATCTAAGGCGGAATTAGAATTAGTGAGATTATTTAGAGGGTTATTGGCGGAATTTGTATCGTTGATTAGTGAGTTTTTTGAAGCCTCAGTTGTTTCAGAGGGTGTAGCCGAATCCGTGTTTTCTGTTTCCTGGGTTTGCAGATAGTTCTGCATAGCTTGTTGTAGGGGAGTTTTTGCCGTTTCAGGATCTGTGGTTTCCGTTGCCGGGGAGCCTAAACCCTTGAGACCCAAGTTAGAACCAGCAGTAGCAGAGTTAGGAGAATTTTCAGAAACCGGATTGGAAAGATTGGAGGCTTTTGGAGAATTTTCCGCTACGGGAGGTTGATTTGTGGAATTGGATGGGGGAAATAAACTATCTAATAAAGGATTAGACCGAGAACTCGGTTCGGGTTTTTTATCTGTATTTTGAGTTTGTTTAAGTAAATCTTTGTTTACCTCACTATTAGAATTTAAAGGTGAAACAAAGGAATTATTACTCCCTAATGCCTCTAGTAAAACTTTAGAGTTATCAATATCCGCAGCAATTGATTGTTGTTCCGGGGTGAGTTGACTCGCGGAGTTGCCAGGATTTAGGGTGGATTCTCCTTCTAAACTAAACCATTCGGGGTTTTCAGAAAATTGCCAAAAGAAAATCCCCACCACTGCCAGAACGCTGACAGAACCCCAAATACGAGGTTGGAGGAGAAACCGCAATTCCTCCCCTACGGCACGAATAGATTCAGGAATTCGGTGTGACATAACTGACAAACAGCCGATCGCTGGCTTGAAAGGAACAGGGGTAGGTAGTCGAGTAATTCAGATAACAAATGCTGGGTTTTGTACCCCAACCACTAAGGAACAAAACCCCCTATGATTATTATAGCCTGTAAATTCAATGTCGAAATCCATCTTGTGAGGCTATCCTAGTGGAAAAAAATATAGAAATTTTAGCGAATCGAGAGGAACTAATTGATCGAGCTTTAGAAATCCTTCTGGCTAAAATCACAGAAGCAATTGAAACTCGAAATCAATTTACAATTGCTTTAGCCGGAGGAAGTACCCCCAAACCCTTATATGAAGCCCTAGCCAAACAATCTTTACCTTGGGATAAAATTCATGTCTTTTGGGGAGATGAACGCTATGTGGAGGTGCGATTCGTTTAACCTAAAATAAGCTAAAAAGCTTATGGGACGGTTAACCCAGTTAATAAAACTGGTGATAACTGATTACATTTATGGGTGAAATTCCGTGAATTAAGTCCCATCCCTCAAGTGCTGAGGTGAAAGCATAACCCCTAGTTTGCTTGAGTAGCAACCAACAGGCTAAAGCGGGGTTAAAAGGTAGAACTACTGGTAGCCAAACCTGGTAACTACTGAGTCAGAAGTCCATGCGTAGCGCAAGCAAAGATGTGTCTGAACCATCGTTAAGTGTAATGGTGTAACGGCTGAATCAGAATAAAACCGTTGAAAATACGGTAAAGACTGACTAACACCAAGCCAAAAGGCAAGGATAGGGCATAAGCGGTTCTCTACCCGACTTATAAGCACCGCCCAATAAACCCGGTGGAGAGCATCACGCTAAAGACTTCAAACAAATGTGTAATCGGAACGAAGTAACCCCTATATATCTCTGGAGAGGTCGAAAATCCAGTAAGTAGCTAACGAACGATATATAGGGAAAGGATGGTGTCAAAAGCGAATGCCCTTGGTAATGCAAGGGATATGCTGACAGACGCTCGGTAATTCCAAAGAAATAGAACAAGTAGCAATATATATGTCTAAAACGCTGAATAAAAATCAGACGGTGGAATGGAGCGAAATCAATTGGCGCAAAGCTGAAAGATTGACGTTCAAGTTGCAAAAGCGGATATTTCGAGCGAGTGAAACGAGGCGATGTGAAAGCAGTTCGTAAACTTCAAAAGACCCTGATTAATTCCTGGAGTGCCAAATGTATTGCGGTTCGTCGGGTAACACAAGATAACCAAGGCAAAAAGACGGCGGGAGTGGACGGGGTTAAATCCCTGACCCCGAAGCAACGTATAAACTTGGTAGGCAAGTTAAAGTTAACCAATAAGGCAAAACCAACTCGTAGAGTTGACATTCCCAAACCTGGTTCAACAGAAACCCGTCCATTAGGAATGCCCACAATCAACGACCGTGCATTGCAAACGTTAGTCAAACTAACGTTAGAACCAGAATGGGAGGCGCTCTTTGAGCCAAACAGTTATGGTTTCAGACCAGGAAGTTCCTGTCACGATGCGATTGAAGCAATATTTAATAATATTAGATACAAGTCCAAATATGTACTTGATGCTAATATCTCAAAATGCTTTGACCGCATAGACCACAAAGCGTTAATCTCCAAAATACACACATACCCTACATTAAGCCGTCTTATTAAATCATGGCTTAAAGCAGGGTACTGGGACGGAAAAGAACTTTTTCCTACTAATGATGGTACACCACAAGGGGGGGTAATTTCACCCCTACTTGCAAATATTGCCCTACATGGTATGGAAGAAAGAGTTAAGCAATATGCAGAAACTCTAAAAGGAAGAAAACGTGAAAATCGTGAATCCCTTAGTTTAATCCGATACGCTGATGATTTTGTGATAATCCACGAAGATTTAAACATTATCAAAAAGTGTCAAGAGATAATTGCCAACTGGTTAAGTGATATAGGATTGGAATTAAAACCAAGCAAGACAAAATTAACCCACACCCTCAATGAAATTGATGGAAACGTTGGGTTTGAGTTCTTAGGATTCCATATACAGCAGCATAAGGTAGGTAAATACCGCGCTGCATCAAATGGACATTTCAAGTTAGGTTTTAAAACAATAATCACACCCTCAAAAGCCAAAATCAAAACTCATCTTATCAGAATAGCTGAAGTAATAGATACCCATAAGACCGCCCCACAAGCTGCTTTAATTAGCAAGCTGAATCCTATTATTAGAGGCTGGTCAAACTATTATTCAACAGTGGTTAGTAAAGAAACTTTTGATAAAGTTGACTCACTAACTTATGACAAGTTGAGAGCTTGGGCAAGAAGGCGGGGAAAAGGGAACATCAATAAAGATAAATACTGGAGAACAGTAAATGACAGAAATTGGTGTTTCAGTACAGAAGATGGATTAAAATTACTCACCCATAGCAGTACGCCAATCGTAAGGCATACAAAGGTTAAAGGTGAAGCTAGTCCGTTTGATGGTAACTGGATTTATTGGAGTAAACGACGAGGCGAATACCCAGAAACTCCTACAAGGGTTTCCAAACTAATCAAAAAACAAAAAGGTATTTGTCCTCACTGTGGTCTGTATTTTTCAAGTACAGACATCGTAGAAGTTGACCATATTAAACCAACGTCATTAGGTGGAAAAGACATCTATGATAACCTTCAACTTCTACAGAAACATTGTCACGACATAAAAACGGCTAAAGATGGTTCCTTAACTAAAAGTAAGTAATTACCAATAGTTGAAAACTATGAAAATAACCCGTTTTGAATCGTATCCATAACAAGGATGGAATTATCAAGGAGCCGTGTGAGGCGAAAGTTTCATGCACGGTTTCTGAAGGAGAGGTAGGAGTGGTAACGCTTTTATCGACTCTAACCCAGAGCACCCCGATAGTAACCAAAAAATGGCAGCCCAGGCTTGGCTGGATCGGGTGAATTTCCCAGCCACTAATATTCATCCAATGCCAACTTTGGCTAATAATCCCATTGCCGATGCAGAACAATACAATAAGGAGTTAGTAGAATTTTTCGCGCTCAATGCCGGAGAGTTCCCGGCTTTTGATGTGGTTTTATTGGGGATGGGAGATGATGCTCACACCGCATCTTTATTTCCCCATACCGCGGCCTTAACCGTTGAGGATCGCTTAATTACCGTTGGCGTGCGATTCGTTTAACCTAAAATAAGCTGAAAGGCTTATGGGACGGTTAACCCAGTTAATAAAACTGGTGATAACTGATTACATTTATGGGTGAAATTCCGTGAATTAAGTCCCATCCCTCAAGTGCTGAGGTGAAAGCATAACCCCTAGTTTGCTTGGGTAGCAACCAACAGACTAAAGCGGGGTTAAAAGGTAGAACTACTGGTAGCCAAATCCGGTAACTACCGAGCAAGAAGTCCATGCGTAGCGTAAGCAAAGATGTGTCCGAACCATCGTAATTATTAATGGTGTAATGGCTAAATCAAGGTTAAAAACTTGATTAACACCAAGCCAAAAGGCAAGGATAGGGCATAAGCGGTTGTCAACCCGACTTATAAGCACCGCCCAATAAACCCGGTGGATAAGCATCACGCTAAAGACTTCAAACAAATGTGTAATCGGAACGAAGTAACCCCTATATATCTCTGGAAAAGGTCGATAACCAGTAAGTAGCTAACGAACGATATATAGGGAAAGGATGGTATCAAAAGCGAATGCCCTTGGTAATGTAAGGGATATGCTGACAGATACTCGGTAATTCCAAAGAAATAGAACAAGTAGCAATGAATATATCTAAAACGCAGAACAATCTGACGGTGGAGTGGAAAGACCTTAACTGGCGCAAGTTAGAAAAGGTAACTTTTAAGTTGCAAAAGCGCATATTTCAAGCGAGTGAAACGAGGCGATGTTAAAGCAGTTCGCAAACTTCAAAAGACCCTGATTAGGTCTTGGTCGGCAAAATGTATTGCGGTACGTCGGGTAACACAAGACAATCAAGGAAAAAATACCGCAGGTGTGGACGGAATTAAATCTCTGACCCCAAAGCAACGTATGAGCCTTGTGGGACAATTAAAGTTAACAGGCAAGGTAAAACCAACTCGTAGAGTTAACATTCCCAAACCTGGTTCAACAGAAACCCGTCCATTAGGAATACCCACAATAAACGACCGCGCATTGCAAGCGTTAGTCAAACTAGCGTTAGAACCAGAATGGGAGGCTAAATTCGAGCCAAACAGTTATGGTTTCAGGCCAGGACGTTCCTGTCACGATGCAATCAGAGCAATATTTGACAGTATTAAGCAAAAAGCCAAATATGTGCTAGATGCTGATATCTCAAAATGCTTTGACCGCATAAACCACAAAGCCTTAATCTCCAAGATACAAACATACCCCACATTAAGCCGACAAATTAAATCATGGCTTAAAGCAGGGTATATAGACGGAAAAGAACTTTTTCCTACCCATGATGGTACACCACAAGGCGGGGTGATTTCACCTTTACTTGCGAATATTGCCTTACATGGTATGGAAGAAAGAGTCAAGCAATATGCAGAAACTCTAAAAGGAAAGAAACGGGATAACCGTAATGCCCTTAGTTTAATCCGATACGCTGATGACTTCGTAATAATTCACGAAGATTTAAACGTTGTCAAAAAATGTCAAGAGATAATCGCTGATTGGTTAAGTGACATGGGATTGGAATTAAAACCAAGTAAAACAAAATTAACCCACACCCTCAATGAAATTGACGGGAACATTGGGTTTGAGTTCTTAGGGTTCCACATTCAACAGCACAAAGTAGGAAACTACAAATGTGCAAATAATTCAAATGGAATACCACTAGGTTTTACAACACTAATCACACCCTCCAAAGCCAAAATAAAAACTCATCTTGTCAAAATAGCTGAAATAATAGAAACGCATAAGAATGCGCCTCAAGCTTCTTTAATTAGCAAGCTGAATCCAATTATTAAAGGCTGGTCAAATTACTATTCAACAATGGTTAGTAAAAAAACCTTTTCAAAGGTTGACCATCTAATTTACGACAAGTTAAGAGCTTGGGCAAGAACGAGGGGAAAAGGGAACATCAATAAAGACAAATACTGGAGAACAGTAGGAGACAGAAATTGGTGTTTCAGTACAGAAGATGGATTAGAATTATTCACCCACGCCAGTACGCCTATCGTAAGGCATACCAAAGTTAAAGGTGAAGCTAGTCCGTTCGATGGTAACTGGATTTACTGGAGTAAACGTCGAGGCGAATATCCTGAGACTCCTAGCAGAGTTTCCAAATCAATCAAAAAACAAAAGGGTATTTGTCCTCACTGTGGTCTGTATTTCACAAGTACAGGCATTGTAGAAGTTGACCATATTAAACCAACATCGTTAGGTGGAAAAGACACTTACGATAATCTTCAACTTCTACACAAACATTGTCACGACACAAAGACGGCTCACGATGGTTCCTCAACTAAAAGTAAACAATTACCAATAGTTGAGAACTATGAGAATAATCCGTTTTGAATCGTATCCATAACAAGGATGGAATTATCAAGGAGCCGTGTGAGGTGAAAGTCTCACGCACGGTTCTGAAGGAGAGGTAGGAGTGGTAACGCTTCTATCGACTCTAACAATAAGGACGGTCAACCCCGAATTACCTTTACGGTTTCCTTTGATTAATCATGCCCGTTGTGTCCTATTCATGGTCACCGGGTCGAATAAACAAGAACCGTTAGACCGGGTGTTCGCCACCGAGGGGGATGCCACCACCTATCCCAGCCGCCTAATTCAACCCATGGGGGAACTCTGGTGGTTATTGGATCGGGAAGCAGGGGCTAAACTCGCCGAAAATTTGCCAAAATTAAGCATCTAAAGCCCTAATTTTACTTAAGTTTGCTTATCCAAATCCTATGATTGTTTGTCCGAATTGTAGTCATCAAAATCCAGAAGGCGCGACGCAATGTGAAGCCTGTTATACGCCTTTGCCATCCACCACCAGTTGTCCCCATTGTGGGGCAACAATACAAACGGATGCGTCCTTCTGTGGTCAGTGTGGGTCGAATTTACAACCCGCGACGGTCGGTAATCAGGAGGAAATGCAGGCGGTAATTCCGACGGTGGTTTCGCCTCCGAATCTACCCACACCGGAAGTGGCGGTGAGTTCGGGGTTGAATTTGGAGAAATCGCCCCCTCCCGTAGCGATGGAAACGACTCCTCCGGTGATTCCGGTGGTCATTCCTGAACCCCCTCCCATCCCGATGAATCTGGGTTCCAACAGTTCGGCGACTCAGTTACAGCAACAGACGGCTAAGTTAATTCATGTCCAAACCAGTACGGATTTGGAATTACCTCAAAATGTGTCGGTGATTCATTTGGGAAAACCGAATGATTTAGTCCCCCCCGATGTGGATGTTTCAGGATTTCCTAATTCGGAAATTGTGTCTCGTAGCCATGCCGATATTCGCATTGAGGGAGATGCGTATTATATTGAAGATGTGGGCAGTTCCAATGGGACTTATATTAATAATACGGCTCTGCCCAAGGGGAATCGTCATCGGTTAAAACCAGGCGATCGGATTTCTTTAGGAAAAGGGGATTTGGTTTCGTTTGTTTTTCAACTTTCCAAGGGTTAGGAGGGGCTGAGAAAAAAGCGAGTTTTCCTGTTATTTCAATCGGGTGAACCATGGGATTAGATCATTAACAGCTTATTTAAGGGCACTAGGAAATTTAACCCCTATTAAACCCCAAAATGCAGGAAGTTTTTGATTCTATTCCCTATTCCCTAAAGACCGAGAATTCCAAATTTACGATTGAAAATAGGTTCATGGCATAGCTGTTGATTGTTAGATTGTGCCAATGTGATTAGACTAACGTTATTACATCCTCTCCAATCAATTCCTGTCCGCAGTTGGGTATTTGACAAGGACAATGTGATTCGGATTGGGCGATCGCTTAAGAATGATGTTATTCTCTATAGTGCGGTCGTTTCCCGTTATCATGTCGAGATTTGTCATGTCAATCAACATTGGCTGGTCGTGAATCTAGGAACTAATGGAAACCTATGTCAATGGACAGGCAATTAAACAAGTCCCCTTAGTGGATGGACAGGTGATTCACTTAGCAATATCTGGCCCTAGGATTCTATTAAATATTTTACCCGATCCGACAGAATCGGTTTCAACCCCAGGAATAGACTCCCATCAAGAGGGAGTTATGTCTACTCCTGAACTTTTGTTTACCCATCAAAACGAGGAAAAAACGGAGGTTAATCTTCGCAAACAACTTGAATTTCCTACCAATCATCTTGTTTAACCGGATACCATAATAACCTGGTTAGTGCCGTCCCGGTAATCACCGCAACAATTGTCCAAACTAGGAGTAAACCTAAAACGTCTCCGAGAAAGAAACTTGTCCCCTGACGTAGAATTCCTCCAAACATCCAACCGATGGGTAATGCTATCCCCCAAGAGATGACGGTGACTACTATCCATCGCCAGGCTTGGAATACTTCGGTGCGTAAGACCCACCATTGTCCTAGGCTTAAACATAGTCCTAATTTCACTCCTTCGATCAGCCCGTAGACAATTCTAGGGGTGAGGTTTAAGGTGCGCGGAGCCGCCCAACCCAAGAGTCCCACTGGAGTTAAGGCGATAATACTGAATATGAAAACATGAACAAAAATCCATCGCCAACTTTGGGAAATATAGTTTTTTAAAATAAACCATTGAGCCAGACTAATAATTAATCCGCCAATGGCTCCTTCTAAGGCTCCTAAATCCGGTTTTTCTCCAATTTCTATCCAAATTAAACTAACTAAAAATCCTATCAAGGTTACAAACATCCACTGTAGGATAAATCCTAGATCTGTTTGTAAATCTAAATTATCATATACCCATTTCATATAGTAGGGAATTAGGAATTACGAATTACGAATTACGAATTACGAATGGGGAATAGGGAGTAGGGGGAGCGGGGAACACCGGATAAAAAGACAGAGACAAGTTTAGATTTGCTGTATCAGTCTATGTTAATTATCGGATTTCTGCGACTGCTATGGGTTGAAAGCGATCGCTTCTAAAATGATTTAATAACGGATCATATTGTTGATATAAAACCCAATCAGAAATTAATTTAGCCGTAACCGGAGCTAATAGAATCCCATTTCGATAATGACCCGTTGCTAATGTTAAGTTTTGCCAAGAACTCTGACCTAATATGGGGAATAAATCAGGGGTTTCCGGTCTAAATCCCCACCAAAATTCTTCAATTTCAAACTCTTTTAAAATCGGATATAATCGAATAGCTCCTGATAGTAAGTTTTCAATTCCATGCGGTGTTAAACCGGAAGTAAAACCCACCTGTTCGGATGTGGCTCCAATCACAATTAAACCATCTCTACGCGGCACAATATAAACATCTGAACCGAATAAAACCTGTTTCAAAGGTAAGGGTTTAATAGTATTTGGAACCCGCACCGATAACATTTGTCCCTTTCTCGGATATACCGGAATTGAGAACAATTGTCCCGACCAAGCACCCGCCGTTAAAATATAATTATCCGCCCTAAAATTACCTTGATTTGTCTGAATTTCTGTGATAATTTGATTAGGAGAAATAACTAATTTTTCTACCGTCACCCCCGCAACTATTTTAACCCCTAATTCCTGAGCCGCCCTTTGCAATATCTTGATTAACCCCCGACGGTTATCGACTTGACCATCCTGGGGAAACCACCAACCCCCGACTACATCATCCCCTAAGCCGGGTTGTTGCTGTAAAATGGCTTCGGGCTCTAACCAATGGCTGGGGGTGTCTGGAGTTGTTTCTAAACTGGTACAGTGGGGACGTTCATAAACCGGAGCCAAGATCCCACAGGGCCAATATCCCGTATCTAACCCCGTGATTTCCTCCAGTTTGCGCGTCCAGTCATTATAGAGGGCGCGACTGCGTAAACACAATTCTAGCATGGGGCTAGGGGGAATTTGTTCGGCCTGGGGTGCTAACATCCCCGCCCCGACTAAACCCGCCGCTTCCTGGATATCCCGACTCAAAACCGTTACCGTTGCTCCCCGCAATCTTAACTCAACGGCGAGGGATAAGCCAATCAAACCACCACCGATTAGAATAATTTCACTATGTTGTTTCATAAAATTTAAAAGTTCATCTTAGGAATTGAATCTATTTTCTATTTTAAACTTTTAAGGTTGATTTTTCCATAGGTTAACAATGATTAAACGATTTTTTACAACTACAGTCTCCGCCCTGTGTTATTCCTTAATTGATTATCGGTTTAAAGATTCTCCTATTCCCCAGTATTTCCCTAATAATTCCGTGGTAAATTTTGTCATCGAACAACAAAATAAAATGCCCGATTATCTGCAATTTCCCCTATTTATATTAACATTAATTTTTGATATTTGGGGACTGCTGTGTACAGGTTCATTCTTTCATTCTCAGTCGCCCTCTGTGCGTCAACAGCAAATTCAAGCCTGGAAAAATTCCCCCTTGCAAATTTGTCGAGATTTGATCAAATTTTATGAAAGTTTAGTAGTATTATATTGGCAATCTGATTATATAAAATTATTGAACTATATCTAATAATTATTATGGCTGAATCTAACCTAATTTCCCCTTGTGAATCTCCCCTAAAAGTTGAAATTGCCGTGATTGGTTCTGGCCCTGGGGGAGCGATTACCGCCTGTTTATTAGCTGAAGCCGGACGAGATGTTTTATTAATAGAAGAAGGAGCCTATTTATCCATAGAATCCTGTCAACCTTTTTCCGTTGAAGAAATGATCCAAAAATATCGCAATGGCGGATTAACTGCCGCTTTTGGACAGCCAAAAATTCAATATGTAGAGGGTAAATGTGTGGGGGGAGGAAGTGAAATCAATAGCGGATTATATCATCGGACACCCTCTGATATTTTAGCACAATGGAGTCAAGAATTTGAAGTAGAATCTTTAACAGAAGCCGATTTAATCCCCCATTTTGAAGCCTGCGAACAGGCGGTTAATGTCTGTTATTTACCGGGAAAAGCTCCCACAGCTTCCTTAAAATTACACGCAGGCGCAACCCGTTTAAATTGGCAATCTTTAGAAGTTCCTCGCTGGTTTCGTTATCAAGAATCATCAGATAAGATCCTAAAAGGAACGCGACAGTCAATGACCGAAACCTTTATTCCCAGAGCTTTAAAAGCTGGGTGCAAACTATTAGCAAATACTTGGATAAAAAAGATTCACCAAAGCGATAAAAATTGGGTTTTAACGGGTTATTATCAAACTAATAATTATGATAAACAACCAATCACAATTCAAGCGGAAACCGTATTTGTTTGTTGTGGTGCAATTCAAACTCCAGCGTTATTAAGAAGAAGTGGAATTAAACATAATATTGGTAATGCTTTAAGAATGCACCCAACAGTTAAAATAATTGCTCAATTTGATCAAGATATTAACACATTAGATATGGGAGTTCCCGTCCATCAAGTTAAAGAATTTTCTCCTAAATTTAGTTTTGGTTGTTCAATTAGTTCTCCTCCCTATTTATCGGTGGGAATGACTGACCATCCTGAATATACAGAAGAAGTGCAAAAAAATTGGCACAAAATGGCAATTTATTATGCTATGATTACGGGGGAAGGTTATGGTTCGATCAGAAATATTCCCTTTTATCGTGATCCCTTAGTTCGTTATAAATTAACATCTCAAGACTTAAAAAATTTATCAGAAGCATTACAAAAATTAGCCCTATTATTATTTGAAGCGGATGCTAAAATTCTCTATCCTAGTATTTCCAATAGTTTCCCCTTGACCCATCCCCAAGATTTAGTTAAAATCCCGGAACAACTTCCTATAAAACAAACTAATTTAATGACAGTTCACGTTTTTTCCTCTTGTCCAATGGGAGAAAATTTACAAAAATGTGCGGTTAATTCCTTTGGTAAAGTTCATGGATTCAACAATTTATATATTGCTGATGCCAGTTTACTTTGTACCGCTCCTGGAGTCAATCCCCAAGGTTCAATTATGGCGATCGCGCGTCGAAATGCGTTAAAATTCCTAAATCCCTAAGTTGTTGCGCCGTTGTTGCGCTTAAGCGCATCTTATCAACATAAGATAGTGCTAAAGCACAACAACAAGAAATAAGATTATGATAGAATTTAACACAAATTTAGTTTTAATAACTGGTGCATTAGGTTGGTTAGGAATTAATTTAGTCGAATCTTTAGTTAAAGGATTGGCTGATTTTGAACCCTTGAGTCAACCTCAAAAAGATTTAAAAATTCGTTGTTTAATTTTACCAAATCAAGACCCAACTATTTTACAAAAAATATCCAATCAAATAGAAGTTTATCAAGGAGATCTGAGAAATCCCCAAGATTGCGATCGCTTTTGTGAAAATGCCGAAAATGCTATTTTATTCCATACCGCCGGAATTATTCATCCTCAAAAAATATCAGAATTTTATCAAATTAACGTAGAAGCAACAAAAAATCTCTTAAATTCGGCGGTTTCTGCTAAGATAAAACGAGCGATTATTGTATCCTCAAATTCTCCCTGTGGTTGTAATCCCCATCCCGATCATTTATTTGATGAAACCTCCCCCTATCATCCCTATATGAACTATGGACGTTCAAAAATGTTAATGGAATTAGCCATAAATAACTATCAACAACAGGGAAAAATTGAAACCGTTATTATCCGTCCTCCTTGGTTTTATGGCCCCCATCAACCCCAACGTCAAACCCTATTTTTTAAAATGATTAGAGATGGAAAGGGGCCAATTGTTGGAGATGGGAATAATTTAAGATCCATGGCTTATGTGGATAATATTTGTCAAGGATTAATATTAGCAGCTATTACCGAAAAAGCCAACGGAAAAATATATTGGATAGCCGATGAACAACCCTACTCAATGAATGATATTATTAATACCATAGAACATTTATTGGAAACAGAATTTCAGCAATCCTGCATCCATAAACGCTTAAAATTACCCGGGTTAGCCAGTGAAATTGCCTTAGTTGTCGATGGAACATTACAAACCCTAGGATTTTATCATCAAAAAATTCATGTTCTTTCAGAAATGAATAAAACCATTGCTGTTTCTGTTGCGAAATCTCAACGGGAATTAGGTTATAATCCAACAATTGCTTTAGAAGCAGGAATGAGAAAAAGCCTCAAATGGATATTTGAGAATTATGGAGGACTAGATTAATTATGGTTAGCCATATTGTTGTGACAGAAGGATTGGTTTTTAGGGAAGACTTTGCCAAAAATTATTTTTTATCTAATTATTTTGAAGAAGTTTTAAAACTTGTTTTAAAGCAGGTTTCTGAAAACGAAAAAGTGTATATTTCTCCAGGTAATTCCTTTGAATGTCCTGAATCAGAAGAACAGTATGCTGCAAAATATCTCCTAAAACATCGCCCCGAACTCCAGATTTTTGTCCCTGAAAATGTTAAAGACCGCCCCTATTTGGATACTTTTGATAATGCTAGACTATTAAAAAAATGGTTAGAACAACAGGAACAATGGCCCTTGGGAGAAGTGATTTTATATTGTAATAAACCCCATGCAATTCGGAGTCAGTTAATGTTTAAACTCTGTGGATATAAGGTTTCAACAGGTGATAACTTCTTATCCTGAACTGGCAAATCGAACCATGCCGCTACGTCTTGTATTTTATCATTATTTACCGGCTCATTTACTTTACGAATCGGGAGCTTTGATTTATAATTTAATTAGATTCTGTCAATCAAAAATACCCTTAAAAATCAATAATAAAACATGAAACATTTAATCACCGGAGGATCGGGATTTTTAGGCAATTTAATTGCACGGAGATTATATCAACGGGGGGAAGATGTCACAATTTTAGATATTTGGGAAGATCCTACCCGTCCCCCGGAGATTGAATTTATTAATTGTGATATTTGCGATCGCAACGGGGTAGAAAAAGCCATGAAAGATATTGATATTGTCCATCATAACGTGGCTTTAGTTCCCCTAACAAAATCCGGTAATAAATTCTGGGAAGTCAACGTAGAAGGCAGTAAAATCGCCGCCGCCGCCGCCGTAAAAGCCGGAGTTAAAAGTTTTATTCACATGAGCTCTAGCGCCCTATTTGGGGAGGCTGAATGCCCAATTACTAATAATACCCCCACTAAAGCAGTGGAAATTTATGGACGGGCAAAATTAGCCGGGGAATTAGCTGTTAGAGACATCTGTGATCAAGCTGGTTTACCCCTAATTGTAATTCGTCCCCGAACTATTTTAGGTGAAGGTAGATTAGGGATTTTCCAGATATTATTTGAATGGATTCAAGAAGGAAAAAACGTTTATGTAATTGGTAGTGGTGACGTTAAATTTCAATTTGTCCATGCCCATGATTTGATGGATGCCTATCTTTTAGCTTTGGATTTAGGTCAACCCGGAATCTATAATGTAGGAAGCGATCGCTTTGGCACATTACGAGAAGGATTAGAACATTTAATTGAATATGCAGCAACAGATTCTCAAGTCAAAAGTTTACCCACAGGATTAACCATTGGCACTTTACAAATCTTAGATTGGATGGGATTAAGTCCCCTAGCTCCTTGGCATTATTTAACCTATCATAAAGAATTTTATTTTGATGTCGATCCTCTGCTAAAATTAGGCTGGAAACCCAAATATTCTAATGATGAAATGTTCCGTGAAAGTTATGATTGGTTTAAACAGAACTATAATCAACTACAGGCGGAAAAAGCCGGATCTGCCCATCGTCGCCCGGTGAAAGAAAAATTACTTTGGGTATTAAAACAACTGTCTTAATTATATACTGTGAATAACATTAACTCAATCAACTGGATTTCTTGGAGTTTAGTTTTAATTGCTGCTATTAATAGCGGAATTGGTAACTTGTTACTGAAAAAATCTCGCCTAGAAGCTCCCGACCCAAGTTTATTAACCCTGTTATTATCCCCTTGGTTTATTGCAGCTATTATAGTTTATGGGATTAATTTAATTGTGTTTGCTAAAGCCCTGGATAGTTTGCCCGTTTCTACGGCTTATCCTGTATTTGCAGCCATTGGTTTTAGCTTAGTGGCATTAACTGGAAGTCTTCTATTAGGCGAGCGGTTTGGCTTGAATCAAATGATCGGATTGGGTTTAATTGTTACTGGGATTATTATTATGTCTCGTTAAATAATTAATTGTTTTTAATATTATGAAAACACCAAAACCAGAGGATTCTACATCAATATTAGAAACCCATAATCATCAAACTGATCCCGAATTTGTTCCCGTGAAATCCTCAACTTTGCCCCCCCTAATTAAACTAATTCGCCCCCATCAATGGACAAAAAATCTATTCTGTTTAGCGGGACTTTTATTTGGGGGGAGACTGTTACAACCCCAGGCGATTCTGTTATCAATATTAACGGTAATTTTTTTCTCAGCCATAGCCTCGGCAATTTATATTTTTAATGATATTCAAGATCGGGAACGCGATCGCCTGCATCCCAAAAAAAAGTATCGTCCGATTGCCAGTGGTCAAGTTTCAATTAAAATCGGATTAGCGATCGCATTTTGTTTAACAATGGTTTCCCTTTTGGGTGCTTATGGGTTAGGAATCCCCACATTAATCTGCATTTTACTCTATGCAATTAATAATATTATTTATTCTATTAAACTCAAAAATATACCCCTATTTGATGTTAGTTGTATTGCCTTTGGTTTTGTTCTGAGACTATTAGCGGGAATTTATGCGTTAGGGGATATGCCGACGGCTTGGATTGTTTTATGTACCTTTTTCCTAACTTTATTTTTAGGCTTTTCTAAACGACGTTCCGAACTCTTATCTTTACTACATTTTCAAACTAATCAAACAAATTTTTATCCAGAAACATCCCTACAGCCCGACCTAAAATCACCCAATTCTGAACCTTCTTATTTGGAGTTATTCTATCAACGGGGAAGCCAAAACCAACAACGTCCAGTTCTGTCTCAATATACCTTACCCTATTTAGATTCTCTCCTGAATAGCACCGCAACTATGACTATTATGTGCTATGCTTTATTCACAATAAAATCGGGTAAAAATCCATCCTTAGTGATTACAGTTCCCATTGTTTATTATGCGGTGATGCACTATAAATGGCTAGTTACGGTTTTAGCCGATGGAGAAGAACCCAGCCGAATTTTAATTCAAGACCCGACCATTAAATGGAGTTTAATCGTCTGGCTAATTTCCTATTTAGTTATTATCTATTTTAATATTCACTTATTTGATTAATTCGTTTTCACCCTCGTTGTTGCGCTTCAGTCGTCAATTTTTCTTAATATTTCAGAATTAATCAAAACTGTTTCTCCCCTCAAAAATCAGACTTTCTCCCCATTACCCATTACCCATCACCCATCACCCATTACCCATTACCCATCACCCATTCGTAATTCGTAATTCGTAATTCGTAATTCCCCATTCCCCATCACCCATCACCCATCACCCATTCGTAATTCGTAATTCGTAATTCGTAATTCCCCATTCCCCATTCCCCGAAAACTTTCAGACATTCTCCGAATCACCTATGATTAAATCAGAATAGATTAGCTAGAACTTTTAGGACTTAGACAATGGTATCTCCCGAATCCCCATCAATGTCTTCAGATTCAACCTTAGCATCTCTCAAAACCTGGCACACCTTGAGTGCGGATCAAACTCTCCAGATCCTTAATACAGATAGTGAAACCGGGTTAACGTCACGAGAGGTGATTGAGCGTCAACAACAGTATGGTCTGAATGAATTAAAAGAAGCTCCCGGTCGCAGTACCTTAGAGATTTTATGGGATCAGTTCACGAATATTATGCTCGTGATGCTGATTGCTGTGGCCATTGTATCCGCCGTGATTGATTTTCGCAAAGGAAACTTTCCCAAGGACGCCGTTGCTATTTTTTCAATTGTGATTTTGAATGGGATGTTGGGCTATTTCCAAGAAAGCCGGGCAGAACAGGCTTTAGCCGCCCTGAAACGAATGTCTTCCCCCAGAGTGCGGGTGGTGCGGGACGGCAAAATGCTAGAACTAGCCGCGAAAGAACTGGTTCCAGGGGATATCATGTTTCTGGAAGCTGGGGTGCAAATTCCGGCTGATGGTCGCCTAGTGGAAGCCCAAAATTTGCAGGTGCGGGAGGCGGCTTTAACCGGGGAAGCAGAAGCGGTCATTAAAAAACCCAGTGTGGAGTTGACGGAAGATGCTCCCCTAGGCGATCGGATTAATATGGTATTTATGGGGACGGAAGTGATTCAGGGACGGGGACAAGTCATCGTTACCAATACCGGAATGACCACGGAAACTCGGACGCATCGCCGAAATGATCCAGGGGGTAGAAACGGAACCAACACCCCTCCAGCAACGGATGACCCAGTTAGGAAATGTGCTAGTTAGTGGGTCTTTGGCCTTAGTTGCCCTAATTGTGGTGGGTGGGGTGATCAAAACCGGCAGTTTTCAGAGTTTAGAGGATTTATTAGAAGTATCCCTGAGTATGGCGGTGGCGGTAGTTCCCGAGGGTTTACCGGCGGTGGTGACGGTGACTTTGGCTATTGGTACCCAAAGAATGGTCAAACGCCATGCTTTAATTCGCAAACTCCCGGCGGTGGAAACCTTGGGTTCTGTGACAACTATTTGTTCGGATAAAACCGGAACTCTCACCCAAAATAAAATGGTGGTGCAATCGGTTCAGACCTTTGATCAAGTGTTTCAAGTCACGGGAGAAGGGTATGATCCGGTGGGGGAATTAATACCGATAACCTCAGAACAAAATAACACGATTTCCTCAGATTATAAAATTTTAGAACCGATTTTAAATGCTTGTGTTTTGTGCAATGATGCCCAATTACAACAGGATAATCATAAATGGATTATTTTAGGAGATCCCACGGAAGGAGCTTTATTATCCTTAGCTGGAAAAGTAGGTTTATTTAGAGATATTCAAAATCACAAAAAACCCCGCTTGGCTGAAATTCCTTTCTCCTCAGAACGGAAGCGGATGAGTGTAATTTGTCAACTTCAAGACTCGGAAAATCCTGAATATGTGATGTTTACTAAGGGATCACCGGAGTTGATTTTAGCTCAATGTACTTCGGTTCTTGTCGGTCATCAAAATGTTTTTTTAGCAGAAGCAGACCGTCAACAAATTCTCGAACAAAATAATGAAATGGCGGGGAAAGGTTTACGGGTTTTAGGATTTGCGACTCGATCTTTAACAATATTACCGCCAGAAGCAGAAGAAGAAACCGCCGAACAGGAATTAGTTTGGTTAGGATTAGTCGGAATGTTAGACGCGCCCCGTCCTGAAGCGCGAGAGGCGGTTAAACTATGTCGAGAAGCGGGAATTCGTGCGGTGATGATTACTGGAGATCATCAATTAACTGCAAAAGTGATTGCTCAAGATTTAGGCATTGCCGAATTAGATAGTTTAAGTTTAACCGGTCAGGAATTACAGAAATTAACTCAAACGGAATTAGAGGAAAAAGTTGAACAGGTGAGTGTTTACGCCCGGGTTTCTCCTGAACATAAACTGCGGATTGTTCAAGCATTGCAAAAAAATGGTGAATTTGTAGCTATGACCGGGGATGGAGTGAATGATGCTCCGGCTTTGAAACAAGCAGATATCGGTATTGCTATGGGAATTACTGGAACCGATGTTAGTAAAGAAGCCAGTGATATGATTTTGTTGGATGATAACTTTGCTACCATCGTTGCCGCGACCGAAGAAGGGCGAGTTGTTTATAGTAATATTCGCCGTTTTATTAAATATATTCTCGGTAGTAATATTGGGGAAGTGTTAGTGATTGCGGCTTCTCCCCTTTTAGGCGGGGGTGTGCCCTTAATCCCTTTACAAATTTTATGGATGAACCTTGTTACCGATGGTTTACCCGCTTTAGCATTAGCAATGGAACCGGCTGAAACCTGCGGTCATGCAACGCCCCCCCTATAATCCCCGGGAAAGTATTTTTGCGCGAGGATTAGGGTTATATATGGTGAGAATTGGGATTGTTTTTGCCATTTTAACGATTGTTTTGATGGTTTGGGCTTACAACTATACTCAAGACACTCCTAACCCTGACCGTTGGAAAACCATGGTTTTTACAACATTATGTTTAGCCCAAATGGGTCACGCTTTAGCAGTTCGTTCCGATACTCAATTAACCATCCAAATGAATCCTAAAACCAACCCCTATTTGTGGGGTGCTGTGGGGTTAACAACAGTGCTTCAGTTACTCTTAATTTATTTTCCTCCCTTCCAAAGTTTCTTTGGAACTCACTTTTTGAATTTTACTGAGTTATCAATTTGTCTGGGTTTTAGTGCCTTAATGTTTATTTGGATTGAAATGGAAAAACTGGTTTATAAGTGGTGGATTAATCGTCGCTAATTGATGTGAAAAATAAAACCCGTATTTACTCAGATTGACGTTTGACAGGGTTAATGGTAGGTTTGCACAAGAACAAAAGGCACAGAAAATCAGTAAACAATCAATAGAGTGGGAATAAATAGTACCTGGTGCTGTTTATTCCCCTAACCTTTGGTGTAGTCCTGAGTTGGGAACTCCCTATCCTAGCCTTCCTTTGAAGTCGTTGTCTATCACCAGACTCAAATCCACTATAGTAGTATTCCAAATTATCAAACTGGAACATTCCATTAGGAATTTCTATTATTGTGTTTTAGTGTTTCCTGTTCTCTACCATAAATTCCTCCACAAATACCTATGAGTTTCTTGAATCTGATTTCATTTTTAGGAATTTTCGGCCTTTGCTTTATTGCTTGGTTATTTTCAGAAAATAGAAAAGTTGTCCCTTGGCGAACCATGGGTTTAGGGATTGGCCTACAATTAGTTTTAGCCTTTCTAGTCTTTCTGTTTCCACCTACAAGAACGGGCTTAGAATGGTTTAGTAGTCTTCTCGATAGTTTGTTTTATGCCGCTGATACCGGGGCTAGATTTGTCTTTGGAAAAAATATTGTTCCCCTGCCCGGAAAAACTCCCGATGTTAATTTAGGTTATATTTTTGCCTTTCGCGCCCTACCTACGGTGATCTTTTTCTCCGGTTTAATGGCACTATTATATAACTTAGGGGTGATTCAAGTTGTTACTAATGTTTTTGCTAAGTTATTCTATAAAACCATGCGCTTAAGTGGGGCAGAAGCCCTAAGCGGAGCAGCTAATATTTTTGTGGGAATTGAAGCCGCCATTGTGGTCAAGCCCTATTTAGAAAAGATGACCCGCTCCGAACTCTGTGCTATTTTAACCTGTTGTTTTGGAACGGCAGCCTCATCTACCCTCGCCATTTATGTTAGTTTCTTAAAACCTGTTTTTCCTAATATTTTAGGACATTTAGTTTCCGCTTCAATTATGGCAATTCCCGCCTGTTTTGTCATTTCTAAAATTTTAGTTCCTGAAACGGAAAAACCCCTAACTTTAGGGATGCTACCAGAAGAAAAGCCAGAAGAAAACTTAATCATTCATGAAGATGGAGAACATAAATTACAAACCGTTGGCGGAGAATTAATTGATCAAGTTAGTCCCTTAGATTCAGCAATTATTGGGGCATTAGATGGCGTTAAAATGTCCGTTGCCATTGCCGCAATTTTAATATTAATTTTGGGATTACTTTCCTTAGTTAATCAATTTTCAGCTTGGTTAGGTCTGTTACCAAGTCCAGTCGGAGACGTTTTTCAATTCCTGACTTTAGCGAATATTTTGGGATTTATTTTTTATCCCTTAACCATTTTAACCGGGATTTCCTTTGATGATTCTTGGACAGCTTCCGTCATTATTGGCCGTCGTTTATTAGAAACAGCCATTCCCCCCTATCAAGCCTTAGCAGAAGCCGCCAAAGAAGGTTTAATTACTCCTAGAACAGTCTTAATTGTTAGTTATGCCCTATCGGGTTTTGCCCATGTTGCTTCCGTGGGAATTTTTGTCGGGGGTATGGTGGGTTTAGTTTCCCTCCCGCCGGAAAGATATTTCCGAATTGGGTTGGAAAGCCCTATTGGGCGGAACCTTGGCCACAATGATGATTGCCTGTTTAGCCGGATTCTACGATAATGGTAATCCCAGCATTATGGGAGAACCCGCGGCCACTCCTCCGGCCGTCAGTACCCCAGCAGCCCCAAATACAACGGTTTCCCCCTCCCCAACTTCAGCACCAAAGGTCAGTCCTTCTCCTAAACCGACTGTTTCTCCCTCTCCTAAGTCTTAATAGGAGCAGGGGGAGCAGGGGAGCAGGGGGAGCAGGGGGAGCAGGGGGAGCAGGGGGAGCAGGGGGAGCAGGGGGAGCAGGGGGAGCAGGGGGGGCAGGGGGAGCAGGGGGAGCAGGGGGAGCAGGGGGAGCAGGGGGAGCAGGGGGGCAGGGGAGGTAGATTCTTTCTATTATCCAAAACCCAAAACCCAAAACCCATTACCCATTCGTAATTCGTAATTCGTAATTCGTAATTACCCAAAACTCATTACCCAAAACCCATTACCCATTACCCATTACCCATTACCCAAAACCCATTACCCAAAACCCATTACCCATTACCCATTACCCATTACCCATTACCCATTCGTAATTTCACTTACATGACGAATATTGTTCTAACCCTTAGTATTGTAATTCTGGCTTTAATTGCCTTCGTTTTTGAGTGGCTTCCTGTTGATTTAACTGCCCTTACTGTTACCGTTGTTTTAATGCTTTTGAAGTTAGTTACACCCGATGAAGGAATATCTGGGTTTGGTAACTCCGCCACCATTACGGTGATGGCAATGTTTATTTTAAGTGCCGGGATTACGAAAACTGGGGTAGTACAAACCGTTCGAGATTGGTTATTGAAATGGGGAGGAACAACGGCCAGCCAACAAATTTTAGTTATGGGTTTAATTGTTGGGCCGATTACTGCTTTTATTAATAATACGGCTGTTGTCGCAATTTTCTTACCAATTGTCGAAGATTGGTGTCGTAAACAAAAAATTTCCCCCTCTAAATTATTAATTCCCCTATCTTATGCGACGGTTTTGGGGGGGATGATTACCGTCATTGGCACCTCAACTAACGTTTTAGCCAGTGGCATTTCTAAACAAATGGGATATGGGGAATTTCAATTATTTCAGTTTACCGTATTAGGAATTATTACTTTTACGATTGGGATTATTTATCTGGCACTGATTGCCCCTCTACTCTTACCTGACCGCAAACCAGCAAATTTTGATATGCTGCAAAACGAATATGGTTTAAAAGATTATGTCAGTGAATTAGTCATTACCCCCCGTTCTAGCCTAGTGGGACAAACCCTTAAAGAGAGTGAAATTCAACGCAAATTTGACTTGGATGTGTTAGAACTCATTCAAAATAATATGCGGTTTGCTCAACCTTTAGCCGATAAAATATTAAGTGTCGGAGATATTTTAATTGTCCGAAGTAGTCGAGATGATTTACTAAAAATTAGAGATGAAAAAGGGTTAGATATTCTTCCCGATGTTAAATTCAAGGAAGAATCTTTAGAGACTATTTTGAGTTCTGGACAGGAAAAAATAGCCGAAGTCCTGATTTTATCTAATTCTCGGTTAATTGGAACCACTTTAAAGGATTTAAGATTCCGTCAACGCTACAACGCCACGGTTTTAGCCATTCGTCGAGGTTCAGAATTAGTGCAAGGACGATTAGGGAAAGTACCCCTACGATTTGGAGATTTACTCTTACTTCAAGGCCCAAAACAAAGTTTTGTTGGGTTACAAACCACCCGGGAACTTCTGGTTTTAGAAGAACGAGATGTAGAAACCTTAAGACAGGATAAAGCTTGGATTGCCCTGGCGATTATTTTGGGTGTTATTGTTCTTGCAGCCTTTGAAATTATGCCCATTTTAGTTAGTGCTTTAGCGGGTGTAATCTTAATGGTAATTACCGGATGTCTCAAACCCGGAGAAATTTATGGTTTCTGTGCGTTGGGATGTGATATTTCTCCTAGCGGGATTAATTCCATTAGGAATAGCTATGGATAAATCCGGCGCTACCCAATGGTTAGCTGATACCTTAGTTGGTTTGGGTAGTAATTTATCCGGTTATTGGATTTTATTATTATTCTATATTGCCACCTCGATTCTGACAGAAATTCTTTCTAATAATGCCACGGTTGTATTGATGATTCCGGTTGCGGTAAAAGTTGCAGTCGCATTAGGTTTAAATCCCTTTGCTTTTATGTATGCGGTAACTTTTGCTGCTTCTAATAGTTATATGACCCCCATTGGTTATCAGACTAATACAATGGTTTATAGTCCCGGTGGATATAAATTTTTCGACTTTACCCGGGTGGGTGCTCCCTTGAGTATAATCCTAGCAATTATTACCCCATTATTAATTATTTGGCTATATGGATTATAGTAGTAAGCCCTTCAGGGCTAACAGGTCTATGAAAAAATCAGCAATTTTATCGGGTTTAATCGGGGTTTGTGTGGGGGATGCTTTGGGTGTTCCGGTGGAATTTACCAGCCGCCAAGACCGTCTAAAAAACCCCATTACAACCATGACGGGCTATGGAACTCATCGACAACCACCGGGTACTTGGTCGGATGATAGTTCCTTGATGTTATGTTTAGCAGATAGTCTTTGTCAGGGCTATAATTTACAAGCGATCGCCGCATCTTTTTGTCGTTGGCGCTATCATCAAGAATGGACAGCCCATGGGGTGATATTTGATATTGGAGGAACCACCCATAACGCGATTCAAAACCTACAAAAAGGGGTAAATCCCGTGGAAGCTGGAGAAACTAATGAACGCAGCAATGGTAATGGTTCTTTGATGCGAATTTTGCCCATGGCTTATTTATATTCTTCGGTGTCATTCTATCAATTAATCCAGTGGGTGCATGAATGTTCCTGTTTAACCCATGGTCATCTCCGTTGCCAAATTGCCTGCGGAATTTATATTAGTATTGCTGTTAAATTACTCCAAGGATTAGATCTAAAATCCGCCTACCTTCAAGGCATAGAAGCCATAAAACCCATTTATTATCATCCCAGTTTAACCACAGAATCTTCTCGGTTTCAACGCATTTTAACGGGTAATATTGATCAGTTATCAATTGATGAAATTCAATCGGGAGGTTATGTGATTCATACCCTAGAAGCCTCTTTATGGTGTTTATTAACCACATCTTCATACCCAGAAGCTATTCTTAAAGCCGTTAATTTAGGAGAAGATACCGACACAACAGCAGCAGTCACGGGAGGTTTAGCCGGAATTTATTATGGGTTTAATAATATTCCCTCGGAATGGGTTGAACAAATAGCCCGAAAAGATGATATTATTGCCTTAGCTGATCGATTAGAACAAACCATTGAGTGATTATCTGAAATAATACTAACTTCGATTAAAAATGACTCAAATCGCCCTTTTTGGAACCAGTGCAGATCCTCCAACTTCAGGACATCAAGCGATTCTGCTTTGGTTGTCTCAACGATTTGATAAAGTTGTAGTTTGGGCATCGGATAATCCCTTTAAAACTCACCAAAATTTATTAGAACATCGGATGGCAATGCTATCATTATTAATCGAGGAAATCAACGCCCCGAAAAAAAATATTGCTTTGCATCCTGAACTCAGTAGTCGCCGAACCTTGGAAACTTTAAAAAGGGCTAAAAACCATTGGTCTGATGCCGAATATACCTTGGTGGTGGGTGCGGATTTAATTCAACAAATTCCCCAGTGGTATCAGATAGAAACCCTGTTAAAACAGGTAGAATTATTAATTATCCCGCGACCGGGTTATCCGGTGATAGAAACGGACTTAGAGCACCTCAAAAAATTAGGTGCAACCCTGACCATTGCCAACGTAACGGGTTTACCAGTTTCCTCAAGTCACTATCGCCAAACGGGTAATATAGAGGTTTTAACGCCCCCAATACAAGCCTATATTAACCGAGAAAAATTATATGAATAAAACTTTGATCTTAGAAGATTTTAAAGTTGGTGTTGATAATGTCATTTTTTCGGTTGATACCGGACAAAATCGTCTATTAGTTTTATTGGTAAAACGAAAAGAAGAAACCCTTTATCGAGACTTGGAGTTTACCAGGAACTTTAGTTCAAAAAAGAGAATCTTTAGAGGATGCCGCCTATCGGATTTTATCAGAAAAAATTCGGGTTGAGAATTTATATTTAGAACAATTATATACCTTTGGGGGGCCAGAACGTGACCCCAGAGAAGCCCCAGATTCCTATAATATTCGTTATTTATCCGTGAGTTATTTTGCCATAGTTCGGTTTGAAGAAGCGGAATTAATTACTGATACAGTAACCGGAATTGCTTGGTATCCCATTGATCAAATTCCTAATTTAGCCTTTGATCATAATCAAATTTTAGACTATGGTTATCGTCGATTGAAAAATAAATTAGAATATAGTCCCGTGGCTTTTGATGTTTTACCCGAATTATTTACATTAGGGGATTTATACCAATTTTATACAACTATTTTAGGAGAAGGATTTTCCGATTATTCTAATTTTAGAACCCGGTTACTCAAGTTAGGATTTCTCTATGATACCGGGGTGAAAACATCCCGAGGGGCGGGTAGACCTGCCAGTTTATATCGATTTGATGCGGAAGCTTTTGCCCCCTTAAAAGATAAACCCCTAGTATTTGTTTGATCTTTGCCCCTAACTCCTTGTTTGTTAAAATCATACCTTATTAAGTCCAATTTTCTAACAAAGCCAAAGATTGCCAAGGATTATCTTTAGGAATTAAAATTAAAACATTGCTTTAATATTATCGAGGGTGGGCTAATATTATTGTATCAAATAAAAGGGTTTAATTTACCTAGCATCCAACAGTTGTGGAGTCAGGCTTAGTACAAGGAATGGGGAATTTCGTTCACAACGGTTAAATTAATGTATACTAACATCTGAGTTTTCACCCCTGCGATCGCAAAACCCATTAAATCCCATGACCACTTTGAACACCCTTTGGCAACAATTTACCCTGCAAAATCTATTACTTTACCAATGGCGGCCTAGTAGTTTTCTCTACCAGTTGACGGGATTTTTACACCAATGGCGACAGGGGAGTTGGTTATTGCAGTGGGGGGAACCCTTGGGGGCATTATTAATTAGTATTGTATTTTGTTTAGCTCCTTTTGTGGGAACGGCATTAATCGGGGTTTTATTAATCGCTTGTGCCGGATGGTGGCTATTATTAACCCTAACGGATGAACCCTCACAAACTGCCTTCACTCCCATTCATTTAGTCGTTTTATTATATTGGGGAATTGCCACCGTTGCCACGGCTTTATCGCCTGTTAAAATAGCCGCCTTTAGTGGCTGGACGAAATTAACTCTTTATTTAATTTTATTTGCTTTCATGTCGAGAATATTGCGATCGCCAAAAGTTCGCTCGATTTTTATTACCATATTTTTACACACAGCTTTATTCGTGAGTGTCTATGGTTTAAGACAGTGGTTTTATGGGGCAAAAGCCCTAGCGACTTGGGTTGACCCCACCTCTGCCCAATCTAACTTAACCCGGGTTTATAGTTATTTAGATAACCCCAATTTATTAGCCGCCTATTTATTACCCGCAGTTGGTTTAAGTTTGGCTGCATTGTTTGTTTGGCAAGGCATTTTACCAAAAGCTTTAGCACTAACCATGATCGTTGTCAACTCCTCCTGTTTAGTTTTAACCTTTAGTCGGGGAGGATGGATTGGATTAGTGCTATTAATATTTACTTTTTCAGTCCTATTATTATATTGGTTAAGTATTACTTTTCCTCCCTTTTGGCAACAGTGGGCTTTACCCTTGGGATTAATAGGATTAACTATTTTTCTCGTCTTAGCAGTGGTATTTGTTCCCCCGATTCGCGATCGCGTGGCGAGTATGTTTGTCGGACGGGGAGATAGTAGTAATAATTTTAGAATTAATGTTTGGATGGCAGTCATTGAAATGATTAAAGATCGTCCGATCTTAGGAATTGGCCCGGGCAACGTAGCTTTTAATAAGATTTATCCCCTTTATATGCAGCCTCGTTATACCGCTTTGAGTGCCTATTCCGTGATATTAGAAGTCGCAGTTGAAACCGGAATTATCGGTTTAAGTTGTTTTCTCTGGTTATTAACCGTAACCTTTAATCAAGGATGGGTGCAATTAAAACAACTCCGAGCTTTAGGAAATACCCAAGGATTTTGGTTAATTGCAGCCATTTCTACCTTAATAGGACTGATAGGTCATGGTTTCGTTGATACGGTTTTATATCGTCCCCAAGTTAATACTTTATGGTGGTTAATGATTGCTTTAATTGCCAGCTATTATCAACCCAAGCCTCGGATTTTAGTGGATGAAGTTTGGAGGAATCAATAAATTTAGCTCTTAGGGTCTAGGAATCAGAAGGAAGATCCACGGAAAAGGGGATGTAAAAATTAAAGCCCTAGACATCCGCCCATTTGCGGTCACGGGAAAATAGTAATAATAATGGGTTTAAGTAATTTTTCTTAGAGGATCTTCCATTTTCAAGAAAAACCTGTATTATATTGAAGATGAACAATGAGAAATCTTAAACCTGCCTTAATAAGCAAGGAAAGGTTTTGCTTTCTCAATGGTATAGAAATCAAAAGTCTGCAACTGAATGACTGCAACTCAGTTCAAACTGTTGTGGTACAAACTTGAATAGTTAAATCTCTATTCTGGTTTAATTTCTAACTTACCATTTAGTAGCATTCCCGGGATTAAGGTATATTTTTTCTCAATCTTGTCACCCACCTACTTTCAATTTTCTTGAGATCTCCTATGAAAAAGTTAGCTCTAGTGTTTTCAGGTTTAGCCATAGCTTCTTCCTGCTTATTAACTGCTTGCGGTGGTGCTCCCACAGAAACCCCCCCTACTACCCCCCCTACTACCCCTCCTACCACCCCTCCTACCACCCCCCCTACTACCCCCCCCTACCACCCCCCCTACTACCCCCCCAAAATAGGGGAAATGATTTTAAGGGGTTAAAATTGATTTCCTCTCCTATGACTTAGGGGAGGAAATTTTTTAAGACTCATAAGTAATTTGCTCCGATTTATATTGGGGGGGTTCAACATGAATTAAAATTCTCACGGGGCTAAATTCTTGTGCTAATGCTGCTTCTACTGCTTCTGTAATACTGTGGGCTGTTTCTACATCCGTTGCTTCCACAATTAAGTGCATTTCAATAAAAACCTGTCGTCCAATCATCCCACGGGAGGCAATATCATGGCAGTTTATCACCCCCGGAACAGACATCACAATTTCCTTAATAGTTTCCGGTGCAATCACCATTTGATCCACCAACCAAGGCAAATTTTCCTTTAAGACACTCCAACCACTTTTAAACACTAATAATGCCACGGGAAAGGCTAAAATCACATCTAAATATTGTAATTTTGGCAAATTCCAAACGGCTCCTTGCCAAATCCCAATTAATCCAGCAATTACCATAATTGTCACCCAAACATCACTCATTGTATGTTTAGCATCTGCTATTAAAATCGCACTACCCAAACGCTTTCCCGCCGCTCGCTCATAATAAGTCACGAAAATATTAATTCCTAAAACAATTAATAAAATCCATAATTCATTAGGAGAAATTGTCACTGGTTCACCACCTTTAAACACCCGTTTTATGGCACTACTGAAAATTTCAAAACAGGCTATTCCTAAAAATACACCAATCCCCAATGCTCCCAAAGCATCGAATTTTTGATGTCCATAGGGATGTTCCCGATCGGGGTGGGGAGAGGCAAAATGGTTGGTAACTAATCCTAAAATATTATTAGCACTATCGGTAACACTATGCAGAGCATCGGCGAGTAAGCTCAAAGAACCTGTCATGTTACCTACAACTACTTTAATCATCATTACTAACAGGTTTAAACCCAGTGTTAATAATAAAACAAATTGAATTTTTGAACGATTATCCTGAACCATAAAATTTTTCCTTTTAAGTTTTGACGGTGATCAAAAACTGTTTTCAATATATCACTCTGTTTGTATTAATCTGACTATTGAGATTGATTTTCACTAAAAATATAAAAGTTAATTTAGGTTAATTTCGCGGTAAAATTGGGTTAAAGGATTTCAATTATCGTTTTAAATCGTTGTTCTATGTCTATTCCTCCACTCACAATTAATTTAACTCAGGGTTTCTGTTTCCCTAGGTTTCACCCCCGAAGCGGCTCAGAATTTAAGAGGGGTACTAGATGAATTAATGCAAAAACTCAAAACGGTGGCGGCAAAAACTGCCCCAGGTGGCGGCAAACCTACCCCCCAAAAGTCAATGGAATATCAATATACCGGAGATGTGTTTTTAGAGGTTTTCTGCAATCCCAATATTTGGCCGAGTCCTTTTGCTGCGAAAGTCCTAATTACTGTTCGAGATGAACGGATTAAACTGACCACGGAAGCCGAACTCACCCGGATTATTGATGACGTTAATCAATACCTCGACCAAGTGAGGGAATAAGCTGTTAGAATATACGGAAAAAATCGGTCTATAGCGCTGCTAGGGAACACCGGATCTGGGAACACCGGATCTGGGAACACCGGATCTGGCTGCGTCGTAAGCCGTGAGCCGTAAGCCGTAAGCCGTGAGCCGTAAGCCGTAAGCCGTGAGCCTGTCGAACGGTCGAACGAGAACACCGGATCACGACGCAGTGAATGAGTTTGCTGGCTTTAGAAGTGTCCTAACTGTAATGCGTAGCGCTATACTTCAGATTTTCTCCCCAGAATCCCTATAGCAAGATGGCAATTTTGCCATCCCACTCCACTTAAAAAATTTTTTAACTATTATTATGAATGCTGAACAATTAACCAATCTATGTCATCAGGGATTTCAAGTTACCCTGGGTGCGACATCTTCCCTGATCGAGATTCTCCAAAATCCCGATAAGCGCAATGAGAATCTCGGAAAAATTCAGTCACAGTTTAGCGAGTTAGCCCAAGAATGGGCGGAAAAAGGAAAAACGACTGAACAGGAAGCGCGAAATTTCGTGGATACAATTCTTTCCCAGGGTTTCGCAGAACCTTAATACAGACACAACAACCGTAACAATAGAAGCTGAAGTTATCACCCCCGCGACTCCCCCCGTGTCAGACCCCGAGCCCGTCAAAGAAATTCAAGAACTTACAACCCAAATTGCCGAGTTACGAGATGAATTAAGACGTCTGCGAGAATCCAATACTTTTGACTAATTAGGACGAGAAAAAACCCAAAAAAGCCACCGCCCAACGATGAAGTTTTAAACCCAAATTTGGATAAACCCCGCCCCCACAACCCAACTGATGGAAATCAGAATCGACATGAATCGGGTTCAAAATTGTGGGGGCGGGTTTATCGTTATAGCTATATTTATTGATATCTAGTTGCAGAACCCATTCCGAAATTGTTTAACTTCATGTTGCAACCGATATCCCATCGCACGCACTTAAATTTTAACTTTATTCTTGACTCCGGCATCTCAGAGTCGCTTTCCTTTATTTAAGCCAGAAGGGTCAACCCTCTGAAATCAGACCAATCGGTAGAAGCAGTCCTAAGTTCTTCTATTTCAAGTATTTAAGATATTTTGAACTTAAAACGGCCAGGAAAGGGCTTTAAAGGATCGCGATTCTAGTCCCCTAATTTACCTGAATCGGCAGGCAAATCGGTTCTCAACCCCAGGAGTCAGCACCGAGCAAACTTAAATAATGTCTGAAAGATTTTTTTGTTTTCAAATTTAATTGGGATTTTAGTCGTTATCCCAGGTTTCATGGCCAATCAGGTCGCCAATTCGGTCTCGGAGCAGGAAGTCGCATTCCTCCAACTCACACTCCACACAAGCCCATTCCCGCGCTGGAATATATTGGCAGAGTGTATAGATGGGTTGTTGACGGCTCACAACCCCCTTATTGACGAGTTGGCGGGCTTCATCTTTAATCACATCTAATGAAAATTGGACAGTTGTGTAAGTCATAATTCGCCCTCTTTGGCGTTGCCGGAGAAGTTGTTGGCATCACATATAGTGTAGTCTAAAAATTGACTTTGGGAAATATTTTTTTTTCAGTATAAGCCAATACAAATACTTGGGGTTTTCCCATAACAATATGCAAAGTCACTGGACAAAAGCCCATGACAGAGGTTAAGCATTAGGTCTTTGTTCAAGATACCAGGCTGTTATTAAATTCTGATTAAATTCCCCAAAGGACTTTTAAGGCAATCTCCTGGGCTGCGGGGGTCTGACCGTAGGAGAAAACATAAGGAGTTTTGGGGGAAATTTGGGGTAAAAACTGTTCCAGGGTGTAGGGACTCCCGTAAATCACCAAAGCCTGTAAATTATCCTGTTTTAAGAGAATACTTAACCAATTTTGAGCAATTTGTGTTAGTCCCGAACTATCACGGAAGGCATTAGCTCGAATAAAAATTTGCAGTAAGGTGGGTTCAGAAGACTGCTCAATATCAGAAAATTCTCGATAATTACAATCAATCAGTTGTAAGCGATAACCCAACTGAGTTGGACGGGCGATCGCCGGGGTATGATTTCCTAAAATAGAACAATTGAGCAAATCATCCACAATTACTAAATTTCGTAGGGTTTGAGGCGAATTTGGAACTCCTAAAGGCAAAGTTCCCCCCTGTTTCAGAGAATCCTGCAAAATTGTTTGAACCAGAGCTTGAGAAGATGGTTGAGACAGAGAATAAAATAATTTCTGGGGATCTTGACTAGGAGGAGAATAGGGTTGATCCGATCGCCAGTCGGGAAATACCTTCGCCTTCGCCTGCCAAATGCGCTGTACAGAGGCTTCAATCCGTTCCCGGGAAATTCTACCCTCCTTCACCGCCGTACAGACCGCATCAATGGTAACTTGGGGATCAAGCGGCATTAATAAAACATCGGCTCCAGCTTCCACGGCTAAAATGGCGGCTTCTTCGGGAGTATAAAGTTTGGCGATCGCCCCCATCACCAAAGCATCCGTTACTACTAACCCTTGAAAGCCCAAGCGTCGTCTCAACTGTTCCTGAACAATCACCGGGGATAGGGTCGCGGGATTTTTACTATCCCAAGCCGGGATCAACAAATGAGCCATCATCACCGAATCCACACCCGCAGCAATACTCGCGACAAACGGAGGTAATTCCACCTCAGCTAAACGGGGATCGGGATGGGGAATCACAGGTAATTCCAAATGGGAATCAATCGCCGTATCCCCATGGCCAGGGAAATGTTTGGCCGTCGTTAACACCGGATATCCTTGACATCCCCGAATAAAAGCCGTCGCTAAGTGACTAACTCGTTCCGGGGTTTCCCCAAAGGAACGGACATTAATCACCGGATTTTTCGGATTATTATTCACATCAACCACCGGAGCCAAAACCCAATTTAAGCCCACGGTTAGGGATTCTTGAGCGATAATTGCCCCCATTTTTTCCGCATACAATTGCGCGGATTCCCAAGAGTGATCGGCCAATGCTCCAATAGCCATCAAGGGTGGAAACCAAGTCGCCCCAGCAAAACGCTGACCGACCCCTTCCTCCACGTCCGCCGCTACTAACAGGGGAAATTTAGCCCAGGACTGCAACAACTGAGTTCTAATCGCCAACTCCGCCGCACTACCATCTACCAAAATCACCCCACCCACACCCAAATCCTGTAACCAATGCTCTAATTTCTGTGCTGGAGGTTCCCAAAGGGAGTAACGAATTTGATGATCAAACAAAAAACCAGAAGCCCGAACCACAACCATCTGGGCAACTTGTTCAGCTAGAGAAAAAGTCATATTACAAATTACGAATTACGAATTACGAATTACGAATGGGGAATGGGGAATTACGAATGGGAATTACGAATGGGAATTACGAATGGGGAATGGGTTTTGGATAATAGAAAGAATCTACCTCCCCTGCCCCCCTGCTCCCCCTGCTCCCCCTGCCCCCCTGCTCCCCCTGCTCCCCCTGCTCCCCTACCTCCCCTGCTCCCCTGCCCTCCCTGCTCCCCCTGCTCCCCCTGCTCCCTTACTCCTCCTCGCCATAATCAATAAATTCATCCTCATCCGGTTTACGATTCTGGGAGAGTTCGTTTAATAGAGTTAACATTTTGTCACCCCGTTCCAAGGAACGATCTTCTAAAAAAACCACTTCTGGAGTCCGACGTAAACGGACACGCTGACCTAGAGAAGAACGAACATAACCCGTTGCTGATTTTAAGCCTTCCATGGTTTCTCGTCTGGCTTCTTCGGTTCCATAAATGCTGACAAAAATTTTGGCGTGTTGGAGGTCGCCGGAAACATCGACATCGGTAATACTCACCATTCCGATTCCAACCCGGTCATCTTTGATCCCATCCAGTAATATCTGGCTGACCTCCCGTTTAATTTGTGCAGCCACCCGGGAAACTCGGCGATCTGTAGCCATAATTACTACCCCTTCAAACGGTCTTGTTCTTCCATAGTCTCAAGTTTAGCGCGGTTATTTATCTTTTTGGCGACAAAATCCCGATGAATTAAGGTACAAAGCCCCATGATATCTTACAAGAAAACTAATTTTTAGGTTGATCAATGGAAAAAGAGTTTGAAATCCGACAAAAAGTCAAGGTGATAGCGATTCCTCCCTATCTAAAAACAGCAGAACCCATGCCGATTTTACGTCCATCCAGCGTGATTAAACTCGGTGAAGTTGGCACTGTAATTGATAGACGACCCGGTGGCTATTGGGGGGTTTTATTTGAGAAAGGGGCTTTTTTAATCGATAGCCAGTATATCGAAGGGGTGAAATCCTGAATAGCTTTTGACTTTAGCCAAAAACTAAAGTGATGCCACCCATTGATATAGATGGCATCACCAGAATCACAGGATGATTCTCCGACTCACACGCTTACCACAAACCACGGACTGGGGGTGGTGCGGGTGGTAGTGGTAATGGGGGTGGGAGCGGGGGTCGTGGCGTTGGGGCTGCTACTGGGGGTGCTGCTGGGAAATCTACTTCTTGTAGAGAACAGCCGCCTTTGCCAAATTGAGAAGCCTTCTTAAACAGAGAATCGAGATTCCCCGCTAGGCCTTTGACTTTATCTACCGTCTCGGGAATATTACCGACATCAATATACATTCCCGGAACAGGATAGTAACTGACAATATCCAAGAAGGAGAGCTTACCATCTTCACTCAGGGCATTGATTAGAGCCGCCCGAATCGCTTTACCATTGGCAACACGACGATGGGTTTTCTAACGGTTGTCCCGATGGTATCGGTTAACTCCTGACCTTCTGGGGAATAGATAATGCAAGCAAAGGGAACTAAATCAAAACCAACTTCTAAGCTCATCAGACCGCGAAGGGTATCCGGCTCCATTTTGGAAGCCTTAACGATTTGGCTAATGGTTTTGGTCATTTCCCCGGTTTCAGCGAAATTCTTTAATTCACTGACCAAGATCGGTACTTGGAAGGGGCCGTAAGTCAGAATTACGCGATCTTCTCCACAGAATACCGTGCGATCCGGGTTAGGAAAGTCGGCAATCGGTGAAGGAACTCTGGCATAATCCGATGATGGCGCACAGGCGCCGGGGTGGTGAGCTTGGGCTTGGGGAAGGGGCACAGCAGCGTTGCTAACTAATGCTCCAGCCAGTATCCCCAAAATCCATTTTGGTTGTAGTCTTTGAGGTTTTGGTATTTTCATTATCAACTGAACTAACAAAAAAATTAGTGCGTTTTGACTTAACAGCTTAAAGGGTGTTGCTTAGTTTCACAAGAGCAAAGTCAAATTTTTTGGTAAAAATTGGGAATCAGACCTGGGAAATCCTTTGGGAGTGGAGGGTGTAGGCAATAAAAAAGTTAATTCTCCAGATCACTTGGGTAACAAAACTAATAGGGATTTCAGAGCTTGTAGTGCTAACAGCAGGACAACCGTACCCGCCATCAGAATTGTGGCCGGAACTAAAACAGTTTGTAGACGGCGCAGGGTTTGTTCAAGTTCCTCCTCATAGTAATTTGTTAGTTTTTGCAGGGCTAAATCTAATTGTCCTGTGGCTTCCCCCGTCCGTAACATTTGCAGGGCTACCGCAGGTAAACGACCTTCTAGGCTTTGACTTAGGGTTTTGTCGGCGGGAATTTGACCTAATGCAATGGTAATGGTAGCCTTCATTTCCGATTTAGGAATATGGGCGCGAACCAATTCTAATCCAGCTAACAAGGACATTCCACAACTCAAGGGTAGTTTTAATTCTCCTAAATACAACATCATCCGAGCGGTGGAAATTTTTTTAATAATTGATAACCGGGGCATAATTCTCGGAATTACTAATATAATTACTGATATAATTCCTAATATTAAAAACCACCAATTACCTGATAAACCCGATAAATAACAAAGGGTGAGAATCAACAGGATAATACTAATGCCTGTGGCAATTGCCGCCAGGGTTACAGACCTATACAGATTTTGATGACGTGCTTTTCGTTCTTCGATCTCGGAAATTCGATAGCAAATTTCGGGTAACATCCCTTGGGATTCTCCCAGGGAAATTAGACCAATTGTCCAACGGTCAAAATATCGGGATGCTAAAGCCAGGGCTGAAGCTAAATCGCCCCCCCTTGATGTGGCTGCTGTCATTTTGTTGAGATAGCGTCCGAGTTGCGGGTAGCTATCTTTCCCCACCAACGTTAAGCTCTGTTCTACGGTTAAACCGGAGTTTAACAAGGTTGCTAATTGAAAGAAAAAAAGAGCCTTTTCGCGGGGATTCATTCGGGAACGGGGTATGACTGCATTGGGCAGAGGTTTGACTGAAGGCTCTATTTTGCCAAAAAGGAACCCCAGAATCAAGAGGTATTCGTAGTAAGCCCTTCAGGGCTATCTTTTCCCAATCGAGTTAAGAGGTATTAACAACCTAACGTAGTAGGCCCTTCAGGGCTATCTTTTCCCAATGTAGTAAGCCCTTTAGGGCTATCTTTTCCCAATATAGTTAAGAGAGGCGTGAACGCCTCACTACGGGGGTTATTGTTGACTATTTTTTAATTTTAAATTCACCCGATTTCGATGAATAACTGCTTCGGCAGAATTAGGTTGTATTTCTAATGCTACACCATAGGAACGGTTAGCATCCTGATAGCAATTCATCTGTTCAAAGGTCATACCTCGACGAATCCAAGCTGCATAATAATCGGGTTTTCTTTGAACAATTTTATCATAAACACTTAAGGCATCCTGATAGCGTTGGGCCGATTCTAATGCCAATCCCCACTGTAACCAAGTGCCATAGGAATCAGGCCAAATTTTAACAGCTTGATTAAAGGCTTCGGCGGCTTCAGAATGTTTTTGAACCGCTTCTAAGGTTTTTCCTAAATGTACCCAGGCTTCAAAATTATCCGGTTGGACTCGAATCACTTTTTTATAAGCAATAATTGCCTCATCATAACGTTCTAATTTTTCTAAGGCTTCCCCCCGTTGTAATCCAGCTTTTGTGGCTAATATTGTATCTTCTGTGGTCATTTGTACCACTTTATCATAGGCAATTAAGGCTTCTTCAAAGCGATCTAATTTTTCTAAGGCTTCTCCCCGACAATTCCAAGCATCCATGAAATCCGGTTGAATTTGTAAGGCATTATCATAAGCAATAATTGCCTCTTGATATTGCCCCAATTCACATAAACATTTTCCCCGACCTAACCAAGCTTCGGGAAAATTAGAGTTTAATTGAGTAGCTTTATCAAAAGATGCGATCGCCGCCTGATATTGTTTTAATTCTAATAAAGTTTGAGCGCGACTAATCCAAATTGCAGCCAAATCTGGATTGATTTGTAAGGCTTGATTTAAGCAGGTTAAGGCTTGTTGATGCTGTTGACTATTTAACAAAGCCATGCCTTTATAAAACCAAACCTCATAATCCTGGGGTTGCATTTGAATTACGGTATCATAGGAGGTAATTGCTTCTTGATAGCGTCGTAATTTTTGTAATGAAATCCCCCGATTAAACCAGGCTTGACAACTTTTGGGTTGCAGTTGAATTGCTTGGTCATAGGAGGTAATAGCCTCGGCATATTTTTGTTGACTTAATAACATTTCCCCCCGATTAAACCAGGCTTCATAATTAGCAGGTTGCAGTTGAATTGAACGATCATAGGAAGCCACCGCATCGGTATAACGTTCTTCATTCATTAACGCATTACCTTGATGATACCAAATCGCGGAAATATTGGGTTTAATTTCAATAGCCCGTTTATAAGAAGCCGCCGCCGCTTTATATTGAAATAGGGCTTCTAAGGCTAACCCCCGTTCATACCAAGATTCAAAGTTTTCTGGTTCAATAGTAATAGCTTTATCAAAGGAAGCCACCGCTTCTTCAAATCGTTCTAATTTAGCTAAAGCAATACCTCGAAATGTCCAAGCCCAATAATCTTCGGGTTTAATTTTAATCGCTCGGTCATAGGAAGCTAGGGCATCTTTATAACGTTTGAGTTTTCTTAAACTATTTCCCCGCCGTAACCAAGCGGAATACCAATTGGGTTTAAAATTAACAGCTTGATCATAACGTTCAAAGGCAAATTCATAGCGCCCTAATTTATAGAATCGATTACCTTGATTATATTGAGGCCATGCTTTAAAAATGCCTAGAAATCCTAATCCCGAAGCAGGGGGAGTTTGTGGGGGGGTTTCCACAGGAAATAAGGAGGAGGTTAATTCTTCCGACATGGGATGGTTGACTCCTGACCATTGAGTGCTAATAGTTCAATTTTACAATAACCGTATTCAAAGCCCACGTCTTTCAAGCGTGGGATGTAGAATACCCGCCTTTAGCCGGAGTGAAGGTTAATGAGAGTTTTGGTTAGCAATATATTTCTTGATAGTTTCACTAGAAACAGAGCCAGCCGTCCCACAATAATAGCTCCGACTCCACAAAGAAGGCAGTTTAAGTAAATGGGGAAATTCTTTTCTCAATGTTAACATGACAGAAATAACTCGGACGATTAAATTGAAATTCGTGAATCTCAACCGTTGTAAAGCTCAGATGTTTGAGCAAATGACGGAAGAAAACACACGGATTGCCAATAATCTGTTGTCATTTCCGATTAAAGAACGGCGTAAAATGACGACAGCTAAAATTATGTCCGAGTTAAAATCTGCCCTTGTTAACCAAGTAATCCGACATACCACATCCCCCACGGGTCGTAAAACTAAACAATACAAAGTTCTTCCTGTAGAAGTTAATAACCAAAACTGGAAGTTAACTCAAAAAGGAAATACTTATTCAATTAGTTTCCCGACTCTAAAAGGTGAAAAAAGAATCCCCATTGAAGTTACATCCGCTCACTGGCAACCTATTTTAGATGGATTACTAGAGGGAACAATTCAAGGGGGATCTTTTAAGTTAATTAAACATAGAAATAAGTGGTATGTCTATCTGTCAATCACTGAGGATGTTCCAGAAGTTAAGACAGAGAAAACATTAGGGTGTGACCGAGGGCAGAATAATTTAGCGGTAGTTGCACCAAAAGAAGGTTTTGGTAAGTTCTTTAATGGTCAAAGCGTTAAGCATCGGAGACGTTATTTTCAACAACGAAGAAAACAACTTCAAGAAGCTAAAAAGTTTCGAGCTTTAAAGAAATGGGACAAAAAAGAACGACGATGGATGGATGCAATTAACCATACTGTCAGTCGTCGAATTGTTCGTTTTGCCGAATACCACAACGCTGATGTTGTGATTGAGGATTTGGAAGGTTGTCGTAAAACTATGAAACAGAGCAAGAAATCTCGTTCTGATTCTGGTCAATCTCGGCATAATTGGTCTTATTATTCTTTGGAACAAAAACTTAATTATAAGTTAGCTCTTAAAGGATTGAAGTTAATTAGAAGACCTGCGCCATATACTTCTAAGTCTTGCTCAACTTGTGGTGTTATTGGCAAAAGAAATCGACATGATTTTAATTGCTCTTATGGTCACTACCATAACTCTGATTTGAATGCTGCGAAAAACCTAGCTCAATGGGACGGTTTTTCTTGTCAGTTAGACCTACAGAGAGATGCTTCTGTAATGGATTCATCCGGTTTAACTGATGGGGTGCTTGGCACACCCCTGAACTCGGTGAATACAGTCAAACAAGAGTATGTTCAACTATCTCTGGTGCGATTCGTTTAACCTAAAATAAGCTGAAAAGCTTATGGGACGGTTAACCCAGTTGTTGAAACTGGTGATAACTGATTACATTTGTGGGTGAGTCGTTGTACGACAAGTCCTACCCCCCAAGTGCTGAGGTGAAAGCATAACCCCTAGTTTGATTGGATAGCAACCAACAGGCTAAAGCGGGGTTAAAAGGTAGAACTACTGGTAGCCAAATCTGGTAACTATCGAGCAAGAAGTCCATGCGTAGCGTAAGCAAAGATGTGTCTGAACCATCGTAAGTTGAAATGGTGTAATGGCTAAGTCAACAATGACTAACACCAAGCCAAAAGGCAAGGATAGGGCATAGGCGTTTTAGAGAAACGACTTATAAGCACCGCCCAATAAACCCGATGGAAAGCATCACGCTAAAGACTTCAAACAAATGTGTAATTGGAACGAAGTAATCCCTATATATCTCTGGAAAAGGTCGAAAATCCAGTAAGTAGCTAACGAATGATATATGGGGATGGGATGGTGTCAAAAGCGAATGCCCTTGGTAATGCAAGGGATATGCTAACAGACGCTCGGTAATTCCAAAGAAATAGAACAAGTAGCAATGAATAAATCTAAAACGCAGAACAATCTGACGGTGGAATGGAAAGACCTTAACTGGCGCAAGCTAGAAAAGGTAACTTTTAAGTTGCAAAAGCGAATATTTCAAGCGAGTACACGAGGCGATGTTAAAGCAGTTCGCAAACTTCAGAAGACCCTGATTAATTCCTGGTCAGCTAAATGTATCGCTGTTCGTCGGGTAACACAAGATAACCAAGGTAAAAATACGGCAGGTGTAGACGGAGTTAAATCTCTGACTCCAAAGCAACGTATGAACCTTGTAGGACGACTAAAGTTAACCAATAAAGCCAAACCAACTCGTAGAGTTGAAATACCTAAACCTGGTACAACTGAAACCCGTCCATTAGGAATACCCACAATAAACGACCGCGCACTACAAGCATTAGTAAAATTAGCGTTAGAACCAGAATGGGAGGCTAAATTCGAGCCAAACAGTTATGGTTTTAGACCAGGACGCTCATGTCACGATGCAATCGAAGCAATATTTAACAGTATTAGATACAAATCCAAATATGTACTTGATGCTGATATCTCAAAATGCTTCGACCGCATAAACCATAAAGCGTTAATCTCCAAAATACACACATACCCCACATTAAGCCGTCAAATTAAAATATGGCTCAAAGCAGGGTACTGTGTCGGAAAAGAACTTTTTCCTACTAATGATGGTACACCACAAGGCGGGGTGATTTCACCCCTACTTGCGAATATAGCCTTACATGGTATAGAAAATAGAGTCAAGCAATATGCAGAAACTCTTAAAGGGCAAAAACGGGTTAATTGTGAATCCCTTAGTCTAATCCGATACGCTGATGATTTTGTGATAATCCATAAGGATTTAAACGTAGTCAAAAAGTGTCAAGAGATAATTGCAGATTGGTTAAACGACATGGGACTAGAATTGAAATCAAGTAAAACAAAATTAACCCACACCCTCAATGAAATTGATGGAAATATCGGGTTTGAGTTTTTAGGGTTCCATATCCAACAACACAAAGTAGGGAACTACCGATGTGCCAACAACACGAATGGAACACCGCTAGGTTTTAGTACATTAATCACACCCTCAAAAGCCAAAATCAAAACCCACCTTGTCAAAATAGCTGAAGTAATAGATGCCCATAAGACCGCCCCACAAGCTGCTTTAATTAGTAAGCTGAATCCAATTATAAGAGGCTGGTCAAACTATTACTCAACAGTTGTTAGTAAAGAAACCTTTAACAAGGTTGACCATCTAACTTACGACAAGTTAAGAGCTTGGGCAAAAACGAGGGGAAAAGGGAACATCAATAAAGATAAATACTGGAGAACAGTAGGCGACAGAAATTGGTGTTTCAGTACAGAAGACGGAACGGAATTACTCACCCATAGCAGTATGCCAATCGTAAAGCATACAAAGGTTAAAAGTGAAGTTAGTCCGTTTGATGGTAACTGGATTTATTGGAGTAAGCGTAGAGGCGAATATCCAGAAACTCCTAAAAGAGTGGCAACACTTATCAAGAAACAGAAGGGTATTTGTCCTCACTGTGGTCTGTATTTTACAAGTACAGACAAGGTAGAAGTTGACCATATAACACCAACAACATTAGGTGGAAAAGACACCTATAAAAACTGGCAACTCCTACACAAGCATTGTCACGACACAAAAACGGCTAATGATGGTTCTTTAATTAAAAGTAAGCAATTACCAATAGTTGAGAATTATGAAAACAACCCGTTTTGAATCGTATCCATAACAAGGATGGAATTATCAAGGAGCCGTGTGATGCGAAAGTATCACGCACGGTTTCTGAAGGAGAGGTTAGGGGGGTAACTCCCTAATCGACTCTAACTTTGACTGGGCTAGATACGAGAATCCCACCCCTTAGCGTAGCGTAGGGGTGGGAGTGTCAATAGGGTTGCAGTCTGACTGTTGTAATATTTCGTTCTTTATCAGATTTTGATGATTTTGTCAAGTTTTGAGCTATGCTTTAATATTTGTATTTATTATAATAAAAATTTTTTATTTCAATAAAACTTATGAGAAAATTCTGGAAATTTAGGGCATGATAATCACAGAAGGGGGCAAACCTTTGCTGAGGACTTGAATCTGGCCAGATATCTCGTTGCTTAGGCTTTGAAACCTTTAATCTCTGTGGTGAACTACGAATCTTTTACGGGAACTTACAACAATATTTCGTAGACACTACATAGACAGTTGCCCAAGTTTGGTTTTAATCCCAAATGAGAACAATGAATAAGGTTAATGCTACCATGTCTTACCTCACTTTCCTGATTCGCGGCATCACACCTGTTGAACCCGCATCTCCCTCCCAGCCTAGCCCTTTGCCCTTACCACGTCGATTTACACCCCTACGTCCGGTTCGCCATTGGTTAGAAAGTATCAAAATCCAAGACCCCCAATTGGCCCACCGTTTGTGTAAACTGATTCCGGCCCAATGTCCATTTGAACGAAATATTACTGTCCGGGGTCGGGTGGTTGTGCGTATTCCACCTTTATGTAAACTCAACCCTTTTTATGAAGAATTGGTCTATCTCCGGTTTCAAGCATTATGTTATTTGGCGGATGAATGTGGAGAAGATATTTCGGCCTATTGCTAGAATAGTTGACGGTTGATTGTTTATAGTTAACCGTCAACCCCCGGTTTATTTTTCGACTAACCATTGGCCGGAAAAAATGCTTTTAACCGCTAGAGAAATGCGCTGTAAATCTTCTTGTAATAACGGGGGCCATTCAATACCTCGGTTACGACCGGAGGCAAATTGTTGCTGACTTTCTATGACTAACTGATGTAGGGCTAAGACTAAAATTTTTTCAAATTTTGAATTATCTTTTAAGGTATCATAAGCAATTTTTAAGGATAATAAAATAGAGGTGACTTGACCGGGAATTGGGGGTTGGCCCTGTTTCAAACGAATTAAAAACGCATCGGGGTTTTTTTGGGTTTCTAATGCCATGCCTTGGTCAATTAGAAAATTATAGGCTGTTTTGTAATCCATTGCAATTGATTTGTGAAGTTGTCTACAGTCAAATTCTATAGCAATAAAGCCTAATTTAACCACAAAGACACGAAGACACAAAGATGTTGTAAATAATAAATAACTTGCTGATTGATATAATCGGGGATGGGCAATAATATTATATTTCATAAAATGATTATAAAAATAGAATCGGGGATTGGAGATGAGAACTATAACTTCCCTGGATTTTGATGCTAGATTCGGCCAAACGTAAGGTTAAGGATAGACGAACTTTACCACTAATATTACAGATAGAAACGATGAATCAAATCATCGGTAAAAAAGATAAATTCCCCGGGTTTTAATATTACGGGTAGGGCGGATTTTTCGATTTCTGATTTCACTTCAAAAAAAGGATTTCCACTGAAGGGGTCATTCATTTTTACAGGACATGAATTATGATATTGTTTGGGCAAATATTCAAAACCATTTCCGGCATTAACTTCGGTCAAGGCAATATAGACATGAATAGTTTTTCCAGTTTTGCTTAATAATTGGGGATATTGGTCTTGATGCCAAAGGGGAATTAATTGTTTTGCGGGATAATTAGCCCATAATTCTGAACGCCAAAGAAAGGGGGATTCGCCTAAATATTCCCGGGCTTTTTCTAGTAAATAGGGATTTTTACAGAGTTCTAAAATTACGGGGGAATCTAGGTGTCTTTCCATATTAAATTGTCGTTTATATCCTTGAATTAACAGTAATATTAATGAGCCAAAATCCCCCTTTTTTATGAATTGATAACTATTAGAAAATAGCTGAATTGGAGAACGGGGTAAAACTGTAGTAAAAATATGTTTTTGAATGTCTTGTAGTTCGGTTTGGCTTAAATTTAAAGAATAGGGCCCCCAGATGCCATCCTCTGGATTATAAGTAGTTGGATTTTGGGAAATGGGGTTAGATAGTCCCGTCCAGAATAAACTTTTTTGCCATAATTCCTTGGCTAAATTATCATTTTTTGCCAGATTGGTTAAGGGCATGGGTTGAAAATTTCGGCTTAAAAATTCACCATTAATTAATTGATATTCGGGGTTATTCAAAAATTTAATAATATTACGACTAATGGTTTTAGGAGAGTTTCCAATATTTAAAAAACGGCTGAAACGATGGGATAGACTAATATTAGATTGAACAAAACCTGGATGCAAGGCATTAATTCTGACGCAGGTTTGATTTAATTCATTTTGCAGCAGATGTCGCATTAATAATAATAAACAAACCTTAGAATCAGCATATAATTTGAGGAAGTTAAAAGGGGTTTTTTGTATCCATAATTTCCAGCCTAGCTCCTTTGACCATAAGGCTATATCGGAGGCGATAAATAAAATTTGACTAGCTGTTGATGCTTTGAGTTTATCTAATAGTAAATAAGTTAGTAAAAAATGCCCTAAATAATTGGTTCCCCAAATTAATTCAAATCCTTCTTGAGTGGTTCCAGATTGATTAAAAATTCCAGCATTATTAATTAATATATTTAAAGGTAGTTGACGTTCTAAGAATAAATTAACACAGGTACGAATTGAATCTAAAGAGGCTAAATCTAAAGGTAAAAATTCAACTTTTCCTTGATTAGTTTGGGTTATAATATAATTAATAGCTTGCTGGGCTTTCTGTTGGGAACGACAGGCGATAAAAACATGATTTCCCTGTTTTGCTAGTTCTAATGCCGTCATTAAACCGATTCCAGAACTTCCTCCTGTGACTAGACAAACTTGTTGTTTCATATTAAATATTATTCAATAATAATAACGGAGAGACGCGCCGTGGCACGTCTTTTTTATTCAATAATAATAACGGAGAGACGCGCCGTGGCACGTCTTTTTTATTCAATGAAAATAACGGAGAGACGCGCCGTGGCACGTCTTTTTTATTCAATGAAAATAACGGAGAGACGCGCCGTGGCACGTCTCTACATTATGGGTTTAGGGTGGGTTCTATTCCCATTCAATGGTTTCCAGGGGGTTTAGAAGTAATATCATAAACCACTCGATTCACGCCCCGAACTTCATTCACAATCCGATTAGAAATCAGTTCTAATAAATCATAGGGAACCCGTGACCAATCGGCTGTCATTCCATCTTCACTACTAACAAATCGTAGGACAATTGGATAGGCATAGGTACGATGGTCTCCCATCACTCCCACACTTCGCACCGGAAGTAATACGGCAAATGCTTGCCAATAATCGTGATAAACCCCACGTCTATTAATTTCTTCTCGGACAATTAAATCCGCATCTCGCAGAATATTTAACTTCTCGGCGGTAACTTCTCCTAATATCCGAATCGCTAAACCTGGGCCGGGAAAAGGATGACGTCGGACAATTTCTTCGGGTAAACCAATCGAACGTCCGACTTTTCTGACTTCATCTTTAAACAGTTTGCGCAGGGGTTCTACTAATTTAAACCGTAAATCTTTGGGTAATCCCCCCACATTATGATGGCTTTTAATTTTAACCGCCACCCGTTCCCCACTTTTGGGGTCAACATTGGTATCGGCGGACTCAATAACGTCAGGATATAATGTGCCTTGGGCTAAATAATCAAAGGGCCCTAAACGCACCGATTCTTCTTCAAAAACCCGAATAAATTCCGCACCAATTCGTTTGCGTTTTTCTTCCGGGTCGGTAATTCCTTCGAGTTTTTTTAAGAATCGTTCCCGGGCGTTTACATACTCAACGGGAATGTGAAATTGTTCATGGAATAGTTTAACTAATCGTTCCGGTTCTAGCTTCCGCATAAACCCTTGGTCGATAAACATACAAGTTAACTTATCACCAATGGCACGGTGCAGTAAAAATGCTAAAGTTGAAGAATCAACACCACCAGAAAGGGCTAATAAAACCCGTTTATCCCCCACTTGGTTCCGAATTTCTCGAATAGATTCCTCTACAAAAGCTTCCGTTGTCCAAGTAGGATGACAGCGGCAAATATGGTAAACAAAATTCCGAATTAGGGCTTGACCCCCAATAGAATGAACGACTTCGGGATGGAATTGTACCCCGTATAATTTTTGCTCGTGGTCAGCAATTGCCGCACAGGGGGTATTCTCGGTATGGGCTAAAATCTCAAATCCATCGGGTAACTGGTTACAGGAGTCGGCGTGACTCATCCACATGGTCGCCCCCTGTTCCACATTGGTTAGCAGGTCGGTGGGGTCATCAATATGTAGGGAGGCTTTGCCGTATTCGGCCCGTTCAGCCCGTTCTACAGTACCTCCTAGCTGTTTGACCATCAGTTGCATTCCATAGCAAACCCCTAAAACCGGAATTCCTAACTCCCAGAGTTTCGGGTCACATTCGGGCGCACCTTCATCATAGACGGAATTGGGGCCACCGGAGAGAATAATGCCCTTGGGGTCGAGTTCCTTGAGTTTTTCGGCGGTGGTTTCGGTAGGAAAGGACTTCGGAATAAACCTCGGTTTCCCGAATGCGACGGGCGATTAACTCGGAATATTGGGAACCGAAATCGAGAATCGCAATCATCTGTCGGTTCAATTTTTCACCAGCAGTATCGGTATTTTCGGTTTGAGTTGGAGCTTGAGTCTGGGGAGACATATTGAGTTTAATGGGTTTTAATTTTAATTGTCAACCAAGTATAAACTTGATGCTTGTATCCGATTACGATCACAAATTTACTCTAAAATTATACCAGCATTTTCACTTTTAATGATAATTTTACGCTGGCGGTCGAACATTACCGAACCAACCTTGATATTTTTTTCACAATGGGTGTAAATATAGTTCTGGGATCGTTGATCAATTGTCTTTGCTATTTCTCCATATACCCGAATGACCCAATTTTCCCCTTTAATTGCATCTAATTCTCGCAAATATTGTAAAGCATCTTCAGCCGTTGAACAATTAAAAATTCTTTGTAGATCGAAGGTGGATAATCCTAAGTTAGCACAATAGGCAGTTAAAATTTCTAATCGTCCATCGGCAATATGATGATGGGTATGGAAAATTCCTCCAGCTAATTTGATTAGTTTACCATGATAACCAAATAATAGGATTGATTTAACTTCCGCTAGGGCGGCACAGACTAACATCGGCCCTAACCAATTGGCAGTTTTAATCATTTGTTGGGGGGAAATCCCCATTCTTGCCGCTAATTCTAATCCATTTTCACCAATACAAAATACCAAAGAATCAAATTTTTTGGCTTTTTCTTGGAGTTGAATTTTATATTGTTCTAATTGTTCGGGAACCGTTAAGGGTTGAGAAATTCCTGTGGTTCCCAGTAAAGATAATCCTTCAACTATTCCAAAAGCCGCGTTAGAGGTGCGGGTTGCTAGTCGTTTTCCTTGGGGTAAAATAAAGGTAATTAAAATAGATTTGTTAGGAGGTAATATTTTTTCAATATTGGCTAATAATAAAGTTTTAGCATAACGATAAATTGCTGTTTGTCCGGTCTTTTGATCATAGCCAATTCCTTCTCCTCCCTTGATAAAAATAGTATCGGAAAGTTGATCGCCCCTAGCCCCCTGCTGGTAAGGGAGGGGTTCAGATGAACTATCCAACCATTCCACCATCGCCCAAATCGGAGTATTTCGGGTTAAATCTAAGTTATCTCCAGGATCGGAACGAGTAATTGCTAAGGCAGAATTATCGGTTAAAATCGCTATTTGTTCAATAGGAATATTAGCGGTTTCCACCGGATCAATTAAATCAATAGATATCTGTTCAATAGACAGATTTATATTTTTTAAATATTCCAAAGCCGCCACCGCCGCCGCGCAGGCAAAAACCGGTAGAGTATATCCAGAACGAGGTTGATTTGTGGTCATATTTTAGCGGTTAACTAGAGATATTAATATTTTAGACTATTTTGAGTAACTATCACCAGTAATCCGTTATCCTATAATTTAAACGAATTACCCTAGAAAACAATTATGACTGACTTTAACTGGGATAACTTCTGTGCTGAACTCTCAGCAATTGAAATGATTAAGGATCAAACCCAAGTTAAAAAACTATCCCAAGACTATTATCATTTTAGCCCAATTTTGCAACAGCAACTCCAGGATAAAATTGGAGATATTGTGGTATGTCCCGCAACGGAAGCCGAAATTTTGCTAGTGGCTAAAGTTTGTGTAAAATATAAAATTCCCCTCACGGTTTCGGGGGGCGGGAACGGGAAATTATGGACAGTGTATTCCCTTGGAAGGGGGGGTGATTTTAGATATCTCTAAATTGAATAATATTAAATGGATAAAACCCGGGTTAGCTTGTGTGGAACCGGGGGTAAAAATGGCAGCATTTGATAAACAAGCGAGGGAAATGGGCTGGGAATTACGCATGGTTCCTTCTACCTATCGAACCGCAACTATTGGCGGATTTATTGAGGGAGGAAGCGGGGGAATTGGTTCGATTAATTATGGACAATTACGCGATCGCGGTAACTTACAAGCAGCACGAGTAGTAACTATGGAAGATGAACCAAAAGTTATTCAATTAAGAGGAGATGAAGTACAAAAAGTCAATCATGCCTATGGGACAAATGGGATTATTATTGAGTTAGAAATACCCCTAGCACCCGCCTATCCTTGGACAGAAATAATTGTTACCTTTAATGATTTTATGACCTCGGCTCGATTTGGTCAAGATTTAGCTTTATCCGATGGCATAATTAAAAAATTAATCTGCGTTTGTGCGTCTCCTATTCCCGCTTATTTTGGGGCTTTTAAAGATATAATTCCCGCCGGAAAACCCGCAGCTTTATTAATAGTATCGGAAACCAGTTTAGAACCTTTTCAAGAATTAGTTAAACAGTATAACGGTGAAATTTGTTATCAGAAATTATCCCAAGAAATGGGGAAAGGAACAACAATAATAGAATATAGTTGGAACCATACTACCCTACACGCCCGCAGTGTTGATCCGTCTATTACCTATTTACAAACCCTCTTACCTGCGGATCGCAAATTAGAACTACTGGAACATCTCTATGATCATTTTGGGGATGAAGTTATGCAGCATTTAGAGTTTGTAAGACTACATGGAGAAATGCACCCCGCCTCCTTACAATTAGTCCGATTTACCACGGAAGAAAGGTTAAATGAAATTATACGTTACCATGAAGAACGGGGCGCGGTAATTTTCAATCCCCATACCTATATTTTAGAGGATGGAGGGATGAAAATGATTAACCTAGAACAATTACAATTTAAACAACAAGTTGACCCCTATGGGTTATTAAATCCAGGGAAAATGAAAGCTTGGTTAGAAACGGGAAAAACATCTTTAACTAGCAACTCCTAGAAATCGGGTTTCTCAATCAAAAATGTTAATTTTATCCCATAAATCAGGGCTAGAAACCCGATTTCTGTTAGGATTTATTCATCTTTAATTAAATCCAGTGCTTGCTTTAATATTTCTTCTTTGTTGGCTAATTTTTCTAATTCTTTAGCTTGATAAATTCCTTCCGAAACCTCTAAGGAAGCTTGATCAATAGCGTTGAGGTAAGCCTCTTCCAGAGTTTCTATTAACTCTTGATAATCGAGATAATATCCTCCAGATTTTCGGCGTTTGTTTTCCCGTTGAATTTCTCGAATTGAATTGCGAATTGAAACATCCCAAGACCGAGTTGTCCGTTTTTCAACTTGACGTTTAATTAAATGAATTAATAAAAATATAGAATAGCTACGAATGGTTTTAACAATATCTTTGCGACCCATTTCTTCCAATTCTTCAACAACAGCAAGGGAACCCGGAATATCCCCTTTTAACAATAATTCCTTTAGGGTTAGGATTTCTTCCATAATATCTGGAATTGATTAGGGTTAGTTTTATTATAACACAAATTTTATTTTATAATAACTTAAATCCGAGTTAATCTCTATTACATGGAGAATTTTCTGTATTGGTTACATTTGTATTTGTTACATTTGTATTTGTTTCTTCTCTATTTTTTTCTTTTGAAATAATTTTTGTAATTTGCCAAGTAATAAAACCTGTGATCGCTCCTATTACAATACTTAATAAACTTAATAAAGATGCTAGAATCCAAGGATCAACGGGTTTTTCCAGATAGGATAGGGTTAGGGGTTTTTCAATATATGCTGAGGTGATAGATGAAGCAATACCTCCTACACCTAAACCAACGCCTAACGTTGAAATAGTAAGCTCTAAAGATTGATCGCGTTTTGCTTCTTCTTTTTCATTTTTGCTTAATTCTATGGCATTTTTTTGATCAATTTCCGCTTGTTCAATTTCAACTAAACCGCGAATAGTATTGATTAGTTGTTCTAGTAAATCTTGACCAGGGGATAAATAATTGAGATTAATCTCAATTTGGGTTTGATATTGTTTACAGGTGCGATCGCCAAACTCTTGCCAAAATTTCACCTGATCTTCTGGGGTTAAAATCTTTCTAAGACAAGTTTTATAATTTGTGATATTAGTAGAAAGGGAGGTAGAAAGGGTTTTTAAATCGCGTAAAGAACGGCTATAATTCAGCAGATCAATAGGAATAGAATTGAGCATTTCTTTAAAGGTTTCAAGGCGAGTTTCTGGTTTTGCGATCGCCTGAGAAAATTCCTCTATTTTTTTCTCAATTTGGACGTATTGTTTTCGCGCCGTTTGGTTTGCTTGTTCAGCTTTGTGATAGATATATAAAATCTTATGGCGACAGCAGAGGGAATGAATTATCCAGTCGGAAATTTTTCCCACCTGTTCAATTGTATCAGCTTGATGGTTATTAATTGAAATCAGAATTTGACAGTTTTTTGCTGGATTTTGAGGTTCAGTTAAATTGATTAATTTATATTGAAATATATGACTTTTAAACAGTTTTCCTTGATGACAAAAAACAAGTTGATATTCATCTGTTAACAGGTTATTAGCGCAAAGATCGGCAATGTCTTTACATTCTTTACCATCGGTTGCTTCCGCTTCTCCATAAAGCCAGATGGTTTGTCCTAATGAACCTTGAATGGAATTTGGTAATAAATGATTGAGTTCAAAATAGGTTAGATTTGTAGTATCAATGGAGGTAGAGAATGGTTCACAAAACAGCGTTAGATCGACGGCGTAGGTATCGTTAAAACGGAATGGTTGAACATTTCCTCCTAGGGAAAATTGATCCTTTTTAATCGGATTAAACTCAATAATACCAGACCTTGCTAAAGATTCGGTTTGTTGTCCGTTTTCATTTTGGGGGATATAATTATTCCCCGCTTCGTCATAACAAATCAATTTTGTGCGTAATTCTTTTAATTCTGAAAAGGGTAAAAACTCACTCAGCTTGATTAAATTTTCCCACAATAAATTTGCATCTTTGTCAACTTGATCAGGCGCATTAGTCAAGGTATGGCGAAGATGAAAACTATAGAGAGTTACGGTGAAATTTTTTAGGGAATTGTTCACGGTTGGGGGTTAGAATCTTGGGGATTTTTGGGTTTTGAGGAAGTTTCAGGGGGGACAATAGGGATAGAAAGTTTAATAATCGAGTTAATTAGTAGTTGGGAAGATGGGGTACTATTTGGATCTAGCGGACTTGAATATTTAGGATTACCAATAGCTAGATTTAGGTTTAAATTTAGTGAGGGTGAGGTTTCTTTGAGTCGCTGACGGTATTCCTGGTAAATCTGCTGACGACTTTCTAACTTTAACCACGCCTCAATCTTGTCAACAATATCTTCCTCATCGGTAGGAATATTATTAACCCACTGCTGTAAATCTTGCCAATCTGCAAGAGAGATTGAGTTGGGTTTTTCTATTAATTCAATAAACACTAAAACACTATTTCGACAAACTGACATGGGTTACACTCCTTTACCAATTGCACAAAACGCCGCCCAATAATAGGGAGATTCAAAGGGTTGAAACCTTGCCGATTTTTGGATTTCCTGTTCTTGGAAATATCTCTTTAATTGCCCCTGCCAAGCATCACTCAGGCGCGTGGTGGGTAGCCAGGTTTGAAACCCCTGAACGGTGGTATCCCTGAGCCAACATTGGGCAGTCTTGAGGGCTAATCCTATATTACCAAGGTTTTCAAGTTCTTGGTAGAATTTTAGCATTAAGATGGCCGTAGCAATAGCATTCACTGACCACAAACTACTGACAATATTCGTGGCCCCCGCTAAAATAAAGCCACTGGGTAAACCAATATACTCATCGCTGTTTTTGCTGAAGTCTGTTAACCCGGTTTCGCAGGCGGAAAGGGTGACGAGGCGACAGTTTTTTAACTCAAAATAGCGGATAATATCATCTAAGGTAAGGACAACCTCATCGGCTAATTCCAAACCTGAATCTAAGGGATTATTGGGATCAAACTTCCCATGACAGAAGAAAAAAGCACAGTGACTATTCCGCAATTTTTCATTGATACTAACATTTTTTGTAGTGGCATCAATGTGTAAAATATCTGATTTTTTGGCTCCATCGTTTTTCAGAATATCCGATTGGAGAAATTGTTGTTTAATGGCATTTACTGAACCTAAATCCAAATCTTTTAAATTTGGGTTCGGGGTTTGAACTGCAAATAAGTGATCAAATTCCGTGCAGTTTTGCTCTTGCACTTCCTTTAATAGTTGGTTACTGGGAGTATAGCGAACTCCTTGGGAAAAACAATCAAGAACAGTCGGATGGGGGGGAATGGGGTTGCCCTGGGGATGGAATTTTAACCAAGTTTCTGTGCTGACGGGTAAAGTATGGAGGGGGAACAGATGCAAATAGCGATGGGGAATCAGAATTAATTGATTAATTGATTTAGGAAGTTCTGAGAATTTCCCTAAAATTTGATCAATCTGTAAAATCTTGGCTAAATCTTGCAGACGAGATGGGAGGCTATTTTGCCATTGTTCTTGTAATGCTTCTTCTTCTGATTCGGTTTTTGCTTGCTCAGAGGCATAATAGGCGTTTAAATATTCATCTCTCCAATTTTGTAATTGTTCTAAATCGGTGGTAGTAAAAGTATAAATCAGGGGTTGGGAACGGTGACGGGTGATGATAAAGGCGCGAAAACAATCCCCGAAAATATACCATTGAAGAATAGCTGTGTGATCATCAATTAAATCTTGAATTTCTCCATATTGAATCGGTTTAAAAGGATACAGTTGATCGTAGCGTTGACGCAGTTCGTTAATTAGGGTGTAGTCCGGTTGGGAAGCAGCGGTTTGACGACGATCTTCGTAATCAATTTCTTGCCGTAATCGTTCCAATTCGCTACGCACAACATCAGGAATTTTGCCCTTGGGATACAAGTCCCGAATCGCTAAAACTTCCACCAGATTTTGGGCTTTGCTGCGTTCCACATATTCAATCGCTTTTTCATAGTGTTTCAGTTCGATGCAAACTTCTACCATCCTCCGATAAAGTTCATTCCACTCCTCCGCTAATTTCTGTTTCGCTTCCTCCCCCGAAAAAATTTGACTGCGGAGAGTTTCTACCGTGTTGATGGCATCGGCAAAAGTGTCATAAGCTAACTGCCATTGTTGACTGTCTTGATAAACCAGTCCTAAGTTAAAGGCGGTTTTCGCATGATCTTGGGGAAAAGCCTTGCGGGTATAAACAGACAATGCCTCGGTGTAACAAGCGATCGCCGTTTCAATATTCTGGGCTGTTTCCCCTTCGATGCGAACCTGGTAGGCAATACCGAGATTCATTTGTGTCCCCGCCCAATATTGGGGAAAAGCCTTGCGGGTATAAACAGACAATGCCTGGGTGTAACAAGCGATCGCGGTTTCAATATTCTGGGCTGTTTCCCCTTGGATGCGAACCTCGTAGGCACTACCGAGATTCATTTGTGTCCTAGCCCAATATTGGGGAAAAGCCTTGCGGGTTCTAACAGACAATGCCTCGGTGTAACAAGCGATGGCAGTTTCAAGATTCTGGGCTTTTTCTCCTTGGATGCGAACCTGGTAGGCATTACCGAGATTCATTTGTGTCCTCGCCCATTCTTGGGGAAAAGCCTTGCGGGTATAAACAGACAATGCCTGGGTGTAACAAGCGATCGCGGTTTCAATATTCTGGGCTGTTTCCCCTTGGATGCGAAACCTGGTAGGCAATACCGAGATTCATTTGTGTCAGCGCCCAATCTTGGGGAAAAGCCTTGCGGGTATAAACAGACAATGCCTCGGTGTAACAAGTGATCGCATTTTCAATATTCTGGGCTGTTTCCCCTTGGATACGACTCCTGTAGGCAATACCGAGATTCATTTGTGTCTTCGCCCAATTTTGGGGAAAATCCTTGGGGGTAAAAACAGACAATGCCTGGGTGTAACAAGCGATCGCTTTTTCAAGATTCTCGGCTTTTTCCCCTTGGATGCGATCGCTGTAGTTAATTCCTAAATTGTTTTGAATCATTGCCCAGCTTTGGGCGTAACTTTCCCTTGTGCAAACAGTTAAGGCTAATTTTAAACAAGTAATCGCAATTTCTATATTCAGGGCGCGGTTGCCCAGAGGAAACCCGGAAATTATAAGATTGAATGAATATAAAAGTGATGAAATTTGATAGGATTTGTCGGCGTCGGCGTCTTGCAGTTGTTCTGTTGCCCATTCTTGCAAGGTGAGAATAAAGGTTTGATCTAATTGATCGCTATTTTCTAGGAGTAAGGGATAGACCGCTTCAGGATTCTTTTTATTTTTGGCAACTGCTTTTAGTATTTTGATTAATAGTTGTAAGTAGGCGTCGTTCATGGTGAGGGCGGTTTGGGGTTGGGTCTGGCTGTTATTGATGATTATAGTAGATTTAAGTTGGAAAGGAACCACAAAGACACGAAGACACGAAGGAAGGGAGAAGGATGATTAAGGGGGTATGGGTATTGTTATTCGTGTTAACTTAAGGCTAAAAGCCTTGAAATAAATTTCAGGCTCAAAGCTCAAACCCGTTAAAACGGGTTAAGAAAAACCAGTTTTGAGTCATCTTTAGATGACTTTAGCTCTTAGCCCGAAATTTATTTCCGGGCTTTTGGCGTTAAGTTGACGGACTTTGGGATATTGTTCCCCCAACCCACCAAACCCGGTTTCTCTATTTTCCACTCCCAGTTGAATTGGATATAATTAAAAAATCTCTAAAAAGTTGAATTTGAAGAATTTATCTGCTTAGAAACTATTTTTAAAATCTCCTCAACCCCCACTGGTTGATAGGGAAATACAGAATCTTCTGCACCATCATGTAAGTGATGAGGATAAGTTTCTATCTCAGGATGATGAGCCGCATTATCCCAACGTTTAATTAACTGTCTATCATCTTTTTGCCAATGAAAACTATACTTAATTATTTTTACTTGTTCTGATTGAATTTCAAAAAATTCAAACATTTCTAAAAAACTATGATCTTTTAAAGTTAGTCGGTATCGCCATAGTCCTTTAGTGACTTGTACTTCTTCTCTGAGGATGGTGAAATCTATTACTTCTGGACAAAGAGCAATTAACGATTTTATCAAAGCTAAATAATCTTCAGCATTGATCATAAGGCTTTCTCTAAATTACCAATTTTGACTAAAATATCTTGACGCAATTGACACAAACTAAACCACTCAAAAAAATCCATCTCATCTCCTAATATTCCCGCCTCAAATTGTTGTATAAATTGCTCAGAATCCAGTTTATAGGTTTGCTCAAATTTGCTAATATCCTGATTATAAATTGCTAACTTCTGCTGATGACGAGTCAAAATAATGCTGAGAAGTTGCCCAATAATTCGATCTAATTCTGTGCGATCGCTACAATTTTCACTGAGGAGTTCTAATTTTTCTAATGTATTCATAATCACCCCTATCAATGACTAGACTTGATTAATATTAACTCCAGTATACAACAGGTTCAGATAAAGTTTCTAAATGCTCTAATTTATCTAAAATAAGCCCTTTGATTGCGTTCATAACCTGAACCTTGTATCAACACATTTACATTTTAACAGGACAACCTCTTAAAGTCCCCCAAAATTGGGGGATTTAGGGGGCAAATATTGCTGCTTTAGAAATCTGTTCTAAACAGTATACACTTCAAGCTATCTAGCCCCCTAGCCCCCAACATTGGGGGGAAAATAAATAATTAGGACTTTTTAGGGCGATTGCTATTATCATTGGTATGCGATCGCCTATTTTTGACAAGCTATATATAGCCTGCTTGCGTAAGTCCTGAATCTGTGTTGGTTTAACTGCTTAACAGCTTATTGCATTAGAATTTTTTTGATTAACCATTCTTTGCCTTTATAGGGTGCATAACGTAGGGGTAAATCTAATAAAAATGTTTGTTTTAATACACTGCGATAATGGGAAAATCGATCAAAAGTTGTTTTTCCATGGTAACTGCCGATCCCACTTTCTCCTACACCGCCAAAGGGTAAAGATTTTCCCCCAATTTGTAATACTGTGTCATTAAAACAGAGGGTTCCTGATGAGGTTTCTTTTAAAATTCGGTTTTGTTTATCCTTATCCCTAGAAAATAAATATAATGCTAAAGGTTTAGGACGACTGTTAATTTTGGCGATCGCTTCTCCTAAATTCTGATATTCTAAAATTGGTAAAATCGGCCCAAAAATTTCTTCCTGCATGATATAATCATCCCAGGAAATATTATCAATTAAAGTCGGAGCAATATATCGAGTTTCGGGATTAGTTTCGCCTCCGGTAATAATATTACCCGCTTTTAAAAATTCCTGTAATCGGTTAAAATGAAATTGATTAATAATCCGCGAATAATCGGGACTGGTTTCGGGGTTATCTCCCAAAAAAGTTTTAATCCATTTCTGTAATGTTAGGATTAATTCTGATTTAATTTTAGTATTGACTAATAAATAATCGGGGGCGATACAGGTTTGACCAGAATTAATTAATTTACCCCAAATAATTCGTTTTGCGGTATAATCTAATTGAATATCATCCTCGACAATACAGGGGCTTTTTCCTCCCAACTCTAAGGTAACTGGGGTTAAATGTTTAGCCGCCGCTTCCATGACAATTTGCCCGACTTTTTGCCCCCCGGTAAAGAAAATATGATCAAACTTTTCCGCTAATAATTCTTGACTGGTTTCTATGCCGCCTTCAATTACGGTAATATATTCAGAATCAAAAGTTTTACTAATAATATCACTAATAATTTTAGAGGTATTTACAGCAATTTCCGAAGGCTTTAAAATCGCACAATTCCCCGCCGCGATCGCTCCAATTAAAGGCGAAATCAACAGTTGAAAGGGATAATTCCAAGGGCCAATAATTAGGATAATTCCCAAGGGTTGGGGATAAATAAAGGTTGAGGCGGGAAGTTGACCCAAGGAGGCGGGGATTTTTTGGGGTTTCACCCAGGATTTCAGGTGTTTAATGGCATAATTGAGTTCAGCAACCGGGGAAAATTCAAAATAGGATTCCAGATCGGGACGGCCTAAATCCGCTTTTATGGCGTTAATAATCGCTGTTTCATGGAATGCGATCGCCTGTTTCAGACCCTGAAGTTGGGTGAGGCGAAACTGGATATCCTGGGTTTGTCCCGTGGCAAAAAAGTCTCGCTGTTGCTGGATTAAATGTTGAATTGCTGTTTTTTTACTCATTTTTGCTTTTCCAAAATTCCCTGATCCCCTTTTATGGTACAACTTAATCTAGTAAAGTTATTGCAACTGAGGTCAAGCTGAGAATGGCAAATATTAAAGAAATTTTATATCTTGAAGTTCCCACTCCCGGCACTCAACAGGTTTGTACTTGGTTGCAACAAAACTTTCAAGCGCCAAATGGAGAAAAAATCATCACTCCCGATGGTTTTCGATTACAATTTTCTCAACCCAATCAAAATCTAACAGCATCCAGTGAACTTTCGGTTTTTGTTTGGTCAGTTCAACGCACCACCTATTTAAAAGTCTTCCGAGTTGGTCAACCGCCAAAAAGTCAAGAACAAAATTTTTTAAAGCGTTTAGAAACTGAACTCCGAACCACCTTTCCCCATCAATATCCCGAACCTCCAGAGATTGATTTATCTCAACAATCTATTTTTGAAGGATTAGAAAAAGATTATCCCTTAACGGTTAAATACTTCAAAAAAATGCCCAATGGAGAATTTGATCTGAAACGGGTTTATTGGTGGGAAAAACGCTGGCGAGAAGGAGTAAGAAATCCCCAAACTCCTAAACAAGTTATTTTTAAATCCGATGATTCCCAGACCGATGATTCCCCTAATTATGACTTAATTTATATCGGGGGTGCTTTGGGGGTAATTCATGCGGCGGTGATGGCAAGATTAGGCTATAAAGTCCTATTAATTGAACGGTTGCCTTTCGGTCGAATGAAACCGGGAATGGAATATTTCTCGCAGTGAGTTAAAAAGTTTAATTGATTTAAAATTATTTACCCCTACGGAAGTTGAAAGTTTGATCGCCCGGGAATATCAAGATGGATTTCATAAGTTTTTTGATGCTTATAATCCTAAAATTGCTAAAGCTGAAATTCTCCATACTCCCACGGTCTTAAATGTGGCTTTAAATTCTGAAATATTACTGCGATTATCAGGAGAAAAACTCAAGGAAGCCGGGGGAGAAATTTGGGATGAAACGGAGTTTTTACAAGCTAATATTAACCCCAATCAAGTTACTATTAAATCCCTACATATTCCCAGCCAAACCGAAGCCACAGCCACCGGACGGCTATTAGTAGACGCCATGGGAACGGCATCCCCTATTGCTTGGCAATTGAACGGGGGACGGGCGTTTGATAGCGTTTGTCCGACGGTGGGGGCGGTAATTGATGGCGGGTTTGAACCGGGGGTTTGGGATGCCACCTATGGCGATGTTTTAAATAGTCATGGGGATATTTCTCGGGGAAGACAATTAATTTGGGAACTGTTTCCGGGGGCGGGTAATGAGTTAACGTTTTATCTATTTCACTACCATCAAGTTAATCCGATAAACCCCGGTTCTCTGTTAGAAATGTATGAAGATTTTTTCACTATTTTACCCGAATATCGTCGCTGTGACATGGATAAATTAGTCTGGAAGAAACCCACTTTTGGCTATATTCCTGGGCATTTTAGTACGGGAAGTAGCGATCGCAAAGTTAGTGTTGATCGGTTAATTTTAATTGGGGATGCTGCCTCCTTACAATCTCCCTTAGTGTTTACTGGATTTGGGTCTTTGGTGCGAAATTTATCTCGATTAACTGATTTATTAAATACCGCTTTAAAACATAATTTATTGACCGCCGATTGGTTAGATCAAATTCGGGCGTATCAAACCAATATTTCCGTAACTTGGTTATTTTCTAAAGGAATGATGGTGCCCACAGGGAAATATTTACCCCCGCAAAAAATTAACTCAATTTTAAATACTTTTTTTGGGGTTTTAGCAACGGAATCTCAAGAGATTGCAGAAACCTTTATTAAAGATCGAACAACTTGGTGGACTTTTACCAGGTTAGCCCTGAAAGCCGCCCGGATTAATCCTTTATTATTAATTTGGATTTTAGACTTTGTAAACCCGGGAGAAGTTTTCCGGTGGCTGAAGAATTTTATTCAATTTATGGTGTTATCTATAATTAGTTTCTTGTGTGGTTGGCTTCCTAATTTCAGTCGCAAAATTCAACCCTGGTTAGAAACCCCGTTATCCTAAACTTTGGATGTGGTTATTAACAACCAGTTATGCTTTAACTGATGGTATGGGAAAACCTCAAACCCCATATTTTAACACCTGAAAACTCAATTTGTCTGAGGAATAGGGGGAGCAGGGGGAACAGGGGAGGTAAACTTTTGCCATTCGTAATTCGTAATTCGTAATTACCCATTACCCCTTACCCATTACCCCTTACCTAACTAACCTTAACAGCAGAAGGATTATGTTCCGCCACTAATTTCCGAAATTGTTCTCCCTCTAAGGTTTCAATTTCTAACAGTAATTCCACCAACTGATCCATTAACATTCGATTTTCCCGAACCAGTTTTCGGGCTTTTTCATAACACTCAAAAGCCAGATCTCGAATTAGATGATCAATTTGGGTGGCTACTTCCTCCGAATATTCCGATTGAGAGGGAAATCCTCGACCCAAAAACACTTCCGCCGAGGGACTTTCTAAAGCCACTAAACCCAACTCCGACATTCCATAACGAGTTACCATTTCCCGGGCTAAATTCGTCACCGTTTGGATATCATTACTGGCGCCAACGGTAACTTCCGAATCCCCAAATACCTCCATTTCCGCCGCCCGTCCGCCTAAACAAATGGTAATTTGATTAATTAACCAGGATTTTGTATATAATCCACTATCGACCATTTCCTCATTAAACATTTGTTGAGCAAAACCGCCAATTCCACCAGAACGGGGAATAATGGTAACTTTATTTAAAGGATCGGAATTCTTCAAGAAAGTCATTAACAAAGCGTGTCCGATTTCGTGATAGGCAATCAGGCGCTTTTTCTTACTATCTAATAACGGTGTTAATGCTAACCCAATCGTAATCCGATCAATCGCATCATCAATTTCTAAAGGAGTAATGGCTTCCTTGCGACGTCGGGCGGTTAAAATCGCCGCTTCATTCAGTAAATTCGCTAAATCTGCACCGGATAATCCCGGGGTGCGACGGGCGATCGCCTCTAAAGAAACCTCCTCGGATAACTTCTTATTCCGAGCATGAACTTCTAAAATCCCTAAGCGGCCATTAAAACTCGGTAAATCTACCATCACCTGTCGATCAAATCGACCCGGACGTAATAACGCCGCATCCAAAACATCAGGGCGGTTGGTCGCCGCAATTACAATAATTCCCGTATTGCCTTCAAACCCGTCCATTTCCGTTAATAATTGGTTTAGGGTTTGTTCGCGCTCATCATTTCCCCCACCAATACCCGCGCCCCGTTGACGTCCGACCGCATCAATTTCATCAATAAACACCAAACAGGGGGCATTTTCCTTCGCCTTTCTAAATAAATCCCGCACCCGGGAAGCGCCAACCCCGACGAACATCTCCACAAATTCCGACCCGGAAATACTAAAAAACGGTACTCCCGCTTCCCCGGCTACCGCCCGGGCTAAGAGGGTTTTTCCCGTCCCCGGGGGCCCAATTAATAATACCCCTCTGGGAATTTTAGCCCCAATCGCGGTAAAACGTTCCGGTTGCTTCAAGAAGGTGACGACTTCCTGTAATTCTTCCTTAGCTTCCTCAATTCCCGCCACATCCTCAAATAAGATTCCGGTTTTCGCCTCCATTTGAAATCTGGCTTTGGATTTACCAAAATTCATGGCTTGGCCCGATGCTTGGGTAGACCGTCGCAGAATCATTAATAAAATAGCCAATAGGCCAAAAATAATCAGCATATTCACGATCAGCCCCATGGCCATGCTATTATCCGCCGAAGGGCTAACTCCATACTCGACATTATTCCCCCGAATTTCCCGCATCAATTCCGGGTTTTGGGTAAACAGGGAGACAAAATACACCGACCCGGGCTTTTTGTCTTTCTCCCCTTTCAGGGTGACTTTTGCCATTTGTCGTGAGGGGTCTTCTTCAATTTTTTGGACTTCCCCGGCTTGAATTTTCTGCAACAGTTGACTGTAGGTTATGGTTTTTGGGGTGTTATCGGCAAAGGCGGGAGTTCCCAAAAGCACCCCCTGAGCGATCATCCAACTGCCCAAAAGTCGCCCCAGTCGTTTCCCAATCTTCGTTTTTTGGGGGACTATCTGTTTAGGATTTGACCCTCCCATCCAGGTTTTGATCCAAGACCTATTCATTCTACCTTTTCCTGTTGCTACGCTCATCTAAACCTAGTGTAACGCTCCAATGAGAATCAGTCATCATTTGTAGGGGCGGGTTCATCAAGATGGGCGGTGATTAACAAAGATCTAAAATAACCCGCCCGTACCAGTTATCAGTCATTAGTTATCAGTTATAGCAAACTCCCAGAGGACTCCAAAATTAATAGTTTAGAAAGCCATCTATTAAAATAGCTTAAATTAATGCTAACACAGAAACAGGTGCTCCCGAACCGCCTGTTAATTTTAAAATCCCGATAATTAAGGTAATTCCAGTGGCGGGAAGTTGCTCCAGATTTGTCAAGTTCTCTAAGACAAAACCATTATTTTTTAAAATCATTTTATTAGTATTAAAACTATCCTCAAAACCCGGATCAACTCCGTGGGTATCAATTCCCACTCCCTTAATATTGCGCTGTGCAATTAAAAATTGAGTTGCTTCACTCCCAAACCCGGGAAAATGTAGTTTTCCTTGGGTATCAACATTTAAAAAAGCCCCGGCATCATGCCATTTTTCTTGCCAACCTGTATAAAGTAAAATCATACTATTTTCAGGAATAATATCATGCTGTTTCTCCCAATCTTTAATATCCTTCACCGTTAAAATAGCGTCGGGATTTTCACTGGCTTTTTCTCTAATATTAATCACAACTGCGGGAAGAATACAAGACTCGGGCGAATAATCATCAATTCCCATTCCGTCTTGATAAAAACTTTTAGGCGAATTCAAATGAGTTCCACTATGTTCCCCCATAGAAAACCGCCTTAAATAATATCCCGATGTCGAAAAATCAGCAACGGTTTCTAACTCCACAACCGGATCACCCGGCCACAAAGGAATTTCTGGATGAATTTTATGGGTTAAATCAATAATTCTGTGGTAATTAATTGTTGTCATAATTGCGATTTTCTAACCCGTAGGGGCGGGTTCCATAACAATTTATCACTAGAAAAAATAATCTCCATCAACCCGCCCAAACCCCAAAATTAATAGGAAACCAATAATTAATTATAGCGCGTAGGGGCGGGTTCCATAACAATTTATCACTAGAAAAAATAATCTACATAAACCCACCCAAACCCCAAGATTAATAGGAAACCAATAATTAATTATAGGGCGTAGGGGTAGGTTCTGTAACAATTTATCGCAGAGAAAAATAATCTCCATAAACCCGCCCAAACCCCAAGATTAATAGGAAACCAATAATTAATTATAGGGCGTAGGGGCAGGTTCCGTAACAATTTATCACTGGAAAAAATAATCTCCATAAACCCGCCCAAACCCCAAGATTAATAGGAAACCAATAATTAATTATAGGGCGTAGGGGCAGGTTCCGTAACAATTTATCGCAGAGAAAAATAATCTCCATAAACCCGCCCAAACCCCAAAATTAATAGGAAACCAATAATTAATTATAGGGCGTAGGGGCAGGTTCCGTAACAATTTATCGCAGAGAAAAATAATCTCCATAAACCCGCCCAAACCCCAAAATTAATAGGAAACCAATAATTAATTATAGGGCGTAGGGGCGGGTTCCATAACAATTTATCGCAGAGAAAAATAATCTCCATAAACCCGCCCAAACCCCAAGATTAATAGGAAACCAATAATTAATTATAGGGCGTAGGGGTGGGTTCCATAACAATTTATCACCGGAAAAAATAATCTCCATCAACCCGCCCAAACCCCAAAATTAATAGGAAACCAATAATTAATTATAGCGCGTAGGGGTGGGTTCCATAACAATTTATCACTAGAAAAAATAATCTCCATCAACCCGCCCAAACCCCAAAATTAATAGGAAACCAATAATTAATTATAGAGCGTAGGGGCGGGTTTCCGTAACAATTTATCACTGGAAAAAATAATCTCCATAAACCCGCCCAAACCAACCAATAATTTGCAACTAATTATTGATTTTGTAAATCTTTTGGGGGCGGGTTTAGAGAGATTATTTGTGTATATTATAGGCTAACTCGAACCCGCCCCTACGGTGGAGATTTAATTTTAATCCATTGATTCAGGATTTTATAAATATTGACTACTCCTTGTAAATGCGATCGCTGAGAACGTCCATATAAAAAATCATGGAGACTGATTTGATAATTATATTGTAGGGCTAAATCCAACCATAAATTATTATAGGCTTGTCCTTGAATATAATCAGGAATTGTGTTATAATAGTAGGGAAAACCATCTAAACAAGTATTAAAAAAGTTTTTGCGACCTTGATATTTTAAATAATTAAAACGGGGTTGAAAAACCGTTAAATTTTCCAAAGCGGTATGAATAGTATCGGCTAGAGCTTCAGGCTCAAATTCCGATAATAACCCTGAACCCGCAGGGAATAATTCAGATTTACCCCTGATATATTGATTGAATTGCTTAAAACAAATCACCGGAGTATTACAACTCATTGCTTCGGAAAGACTGCAATTTTTTCCTTCTAAAAGAGAACCTATAATACAAACTTTAGACCGAGAATAATACAGTGGCTTTTCTTGATAATAGTCAACTTGAGAAACAATCTGGATATCATCTAAAATATTTGCCAAAATAGCCTTTAATTTTTGCCATTCTAATTGAGCTTCCCCCGTTAGTAAATCAACATAACTGGGATCAAAATAATCCTCTAAAATTAACGTTATTTTTAAGGATTTATTATACTTTTTATGATAAATTTTTAACGCCTTTGCTATGATGGGTAAATTATAAATAGGAGATAACTTAGCCACACATAAAACATCAATATCTTTAGCATTAATAGGCTGAGGAGCAATCAAATATTCATTAATAAAATCGGCACTAGAAACCCGGAATTAAAATTTTATTTATCCGTTGGGGATAGTTTTTTCTAAACCAATCTGTACGGGATGGATTATCGTATAAACAGAAATAGGCATCGGCCGTATTAGACCAAGGATAGGAACACCAAAGGGAATCAGCAATTGACAAGAAAACCTCAGAAAGTTGGGGTAAAAGTTTATTTAATAAATCCACAGATTCACTAAAATATAATCCTTTAATAAATTTACCTTGATAAAATAAAGGAGGGAGTAAAACAGAGAAATTTACGTTTCCAAACCGATCAGCATTATGTTCAAAAATTTCATTAGTCCAGCTATCTAAATCCGAATAAATTTCTTCCCAGGATTGGTTTATTTCTGGATAATTAAAGTATTTACTCTGACGTTCGTAGTTTCCTATACCCATAACATTAGTTCTTTATTAGATAGTATGATGGGGAATGGGGCACAGGGAATAGGAAATACCGGGTAATACTTCTGGTTGTTTCATATCAGTGCAGATTGATATATTGCCTATTTCCCATTATCCATTCCCTGTCCCTTACAAAACCTATTTTAAACCTAATTTATTTAACCAGTTCAAAATCATGGAGTTTACCTGTTCAGGACGTTCATCATGGGGACAATGACCCGTATCGGGAATCGAAATAAATTCAACCGATGGATTTATTTTAGCTAAATCTTGATAAATTTTCGCCCCAGTAATGGGTGTCCATGGGTCAGTTTCTCCCCAAATAATTAGTAAAGGTTGTTGAATTTGGGGTAATAATTCCGAGGGTTGGGGGCCGGGAGGGGCGGTTAAAATCGAAGCAAAGACCTGTTGAGCACCCATATCATTAGAAGGAGTATATAATAGGTCTACTAACTCATCGGTAATGGCTTGTTTATTGCCATAAACTTGATGTAAAGTATTGCGAATCCGGTGTTTTTGTCGAATTTGATTGAACATAAACGGCCCCAAAATAGGATTATTTACAACTTTTGCGAATAATCCCATAATCAACCGCAGGGGAAAATTTAATTCTTCGGGGCGATGATTTAACCCTCCTGCACAATTAATTAATACTGCTCCTGCTGATATTTCAGGATGGTGGGCAACCATCATTAAACCCAATAATGCTCCGATAGAATTGCCAATAAAAATAGCGGGTTGTTTAATCTTTTCTGCCCAGAAATCCGTTAATAGTTCTTCCCACAATTCTAAACTATAATCGAGATTAGGTTTGGCAGATGCCCCAAATCCCAATAAATCTAAAGCAAAAACCCGGTATCCCCCGGAGGCTAAAATCGGGATATTCTGACGCCAATGTCCAATGGATGCACCAAACCCATGAATCAGCACCAAGGGCTGTCCGCTCCCGGTGGCGGTATACTGGATTTGATGTCCTTTCCATGTCCAGGTTAGGGGCTCAAAGGGGGTTGTTATTTGGGGGGACGTTGTTGTTGTCATTTTATTAAGATTTGTAAACACTATTCTTCTATCATAGATGATTACACCCTGGAAACAAGACAGAATTCTGATTCATACTCAAAGACTTTTGAGGAGTTATCAACATTGGACAGGGGAAACTCTGTTAGATTTGAATGACAACCTGGAGGAAGTTGCTGAGGGTTTATTTTATGCGCCATTTGTGTTAGTTTCCCACGGAATTGAAACCCGATCCAATTTTTAATTATGGGAATCAAAAAGCCCTAAAAATATGGGAGTTAACTTGGGATGAATTAACTCAAATGCCTTCTCGAAAAACCGCCGAACCGATGTTACAGGAAGAACGCGATCGCTTGTTAGCTGAAACCACAGCAAAAGGATTTGTTAAAAACTATCAAGGAGTGAGAATTTCCAGTAGTGGAAAACGCTTTCTCATCCAAGATGTTTTGATTTGGAATGTTTTAGATGAACAAGATAAATATTGTGGACAGGCGGCTATTTATTCTAAATATATGTATATTTGAAATTAGCTGATGATTATTCTTTTGGTATTTTACAATCTAGTATTGATTATAATGACCAAAAATAATTGGAGTTTACGAGAATTAAATCAAACAAAGGTTTTTATATGATTCAAACTATATCGAAGTTAATCAATTTTGATCAGTTTCTGGAATGGAAACCTGAAAACGGACAATACGAACTACATAGGGGAGTTGTTGTTGAAATGCCTAATCCAATGGGTAAACATTCAGCGATCGCTGGTTTTTTGACTATTGAGTTAGGTTTAGAAATCAGACGACTACAACTTCCTTACATGATTCCCAAAGAATGTACAATTAAATTTAGCGATAACTCTGGCTACAATCCCGATCTGATTATATTAGATAGACAAGCAGCAGTAGCTAATGAGTCCCGATGGGAAAAAGCATCGGTAATTACTCAAGGAGATTCTATTAAGTTAGTGATTGAAGTTGTCAGCACAAACTGGCGCGATGATTACGCACACAAAATGATTGATTATGAAGCATTAGGCATTGCCGAATATTGGATTGTGGATTATTTAGGGTTAGGAGGTAGCCGTTATATTGGTTCTCCCAAACAGCCAACTTTATCGGTTTATAACTTGATTGATGGTGAGTATCAAATTCAGCTATTTCGAGAAAATGAAAGAGTTGAATCAGTAGTTTTTCCAGAATTGAATGTGACCGCCGGGCAGATTTTTAATGGCGAGTAAGTATTCACAATTCTGCTTCAATCATCCTCTAGTTTCAGTAATTGTTGATCAAGGAGTTGGATACGCTTTTGGGCAACGGTTTCTGATAAAATTCGTTTCCGCATTGCGTCGTTAAGAACGCCTTTTTCCGCCAAGAGTAAACGCCGACGAATCGCGTCTAATTTACTAATATAATCTCCCTTAGACTGTTCAAAATCTACCGGACGCCGATTATAAAATTCTCGCAAAGACTTTTCGGCCCCGGCTATTTTTACCTGATAAGTAGAACGCATTTCTTCATAGACCGATTTCGGTAAGATTCCAGACTTTAATAAACTATCCAATTCGTCCTGGGCGGCTTTAGCGGTAATTAATTCCGCTTGCCATTCTTCCACCCGTTGCTGTGTCAAGGAAACCGTTGATAAATTCAATTGTTTAACTACCCAAGGTAAACTTAAACCTTGCCCAACTAAGGAAACTAAAACACTACCAAAAACCAAGGTAATTAAAATATCTCGTCCCGGAAGGGTGGTCGGTAAACTTAAAGCCAAAGCCATGGATAGGGAGCCCTTAATATTCCCAAAAAATAACAAATGTTGCCAACGCAGGGGAATTACCCGGTCAAACCGACTCGCCAACGCTAACAGGGGATAAACCGTTAAACCCCGGGCGACTTGGTACGCCAAAACCGCTAACAACACCGCAGGTAAGGTTTGCCAGAAGGTTACTAGGTCAATTTCTACCCCAATTAATAGAAAAATAAAGGTATTAACGGTAAAACCCGCATATTCCCAGAAACTCAACAGGGTAATTCGACTGGAGGCTGTGGTTTGGCGGGACAGTCCCAGATTTCCAAAAATTAATCCCGCCACCACCACCGCCACTGCACCGGATACCCCCAGTAACTCCCCGACCTGAAAGGTTCCCAACGCCACAGCCACGGTCAGTAATAGACTATTGAGGGGGTCATCTAAGCGGGCAAAGATGGGGATAGTTAGGTAGCCTAGGACTAACCCCACCAGACTTCCACCAATGGAGGAAAAAACCAGTTGTTGGAAGCTCTCCAGGACAGTGAGGGAACCTGTAGCATAAAATTGTGCCATCAGATGAAAGCACACCAGGGCCGCCGCATCGTTAAACAGGGTTTCCCCCTCGACAATGGTAGAAAGTCGGGAGGGGACGGGAATTTCCTTAAAAACGGCAATCATGGAAACCGTATCGGTATTGGCCAACATCACGCCCATAAAGAAGGCGGATATCCAATCGAGTCCTAGGCCAAATTTTAATAAAACCGCAATAATTCCACCGGAAACAAATCGCCCCGGGGCCGGCTAACAGGGCAATCGGTTTAAAGGTGCTGCGCAGACGACTAACATCGGTATTAATCCCGGCCTCAAAGATGAGAATGGGTAAAAATAGATTCAACACTAAAACCGGGTCTAAACCCACGGATTGAGAGAGAAATTCCGAGAAGGGCAAACCGGCCAGCACTAAACCTGTAACGTAGGGAATCCCGATCTTGCGGGAGAATAGGGCCACACCCGTCGAAACCAGTAGGAGAATAATTGAAATTCTGACTAATTCGGTAACATCCACTCTCAATCCTGCTGAATAATAAGTCTTTAAATATTAACAATTAACCTTGCCAGACGGTAAGATGAATGTCAACCCAAAATTAAGGCTTGGCTATGTATGTTCTGATCGGTGGTGGGGGATTAGTGGGGTTAAGTTTAGCCCAAAAATTGTTAGAACTTGGGCATACGGTGGCAGTTATTGATATTGATCCCACTAGCTGTCGTTATGCCCGGGAAAAAATTGGGGCCATGGCCTTTGAAGGCAGTGCGGTGAGTACGGATGTATTATTGGAAGCCGGAATTCGGAAGGCGAATTCCTTGGCGGCGATGCTCAGAAGTGATGCCCTGAATTTGGCCATGGTCACCCTGGCGAAACATTACGGAGTTCCCCATATTTTAAGCCGGATGCGCCACCCCGATTTTGCCGAACCGTTGCGTTTGTCGGGGGCGAATCATATTGTGAGTACCGTGGAATTAGGGGTATCTACGATGGTCAATGCCATTGAGTATCCGCAAGTGGAATCTATGATGCACTTTGAGCAGGGACAAATTGAGGTGCTCAAGCTGCCCATTCCCGAGCGTTGTCGTGTGGCGGGTCGGAGTGTGGCGGCAATTGCCCAGGATGCAAGGTTTCCCGAAAGTTCTCTAATTGTCGGTTATCAACCCCACCCCCACGATGATTTGATGATTCCCAATGGGAGTACGGTTTTAGAACCTGGGTCTACTGTGTTAATTGTCACTAAACCGGGATCGTTACATCAAATGATTGATTTTATCGGTGTGTCTCAATCAATTTCTTAACTTTTTGATTCTTTTTGCATTAATCTTTGTTTCAAGGGTTCAGGATCACCTCGACCTACCACCTGACCATTTTCTAATAAAAATGCCCCATCACTATAGTCTAATTCCTCTAAACGGTGTGTCACCCATAGGGCGGTGATGCCTCGGGTTTTTACTAACCGTTGGACTTCAATCACTAAATCATTTTGACTATCGGGATCTAATAATGCCGTTGGTTCATCTAATAATAATACTTGGCAATGTCGGGCTAAGGCTCCGGCGATCGCAATTCTTTGTTTTTGCCCCCCACTTAAGGCATAAATCGGACGCCGTTGTAAATCCAATAATTTCACCGCCGTTAAGGCGTCTTCTACCCGTTGTTTCACTTCAACCCAGGGTAACTTATCCTCCACTAATCCAAAGGCGACATCCGCCCCCACCGTTGGCATAACTAACTGATGATCGGGATTTTGAAATACAAACCCCACCCGTCCTTGGAGTTGGATTTCCCCCGATTTCGACTCTAATAACCCCGCTAATAATCTCAATAAGGTGGATTTTCCACTGCCATTAGTTCCTAAAAGCATCCAAAACTCACCTTGAGGAACATCTAGGGAACAGGATTTTAAGACCTGCGCCCCGCTTGGCCAACTAAAGCATAGTTCTTTTACCCGTATCGCTGGACTTGAAGATTCCATGCTCGTTGTTGTTCCCTCTATTCTGCCTTTGCACCCACAAAACCCGGAGGTCTTCCCGCGGCATTTCCTCCGGTTTTATCGGAAATTTGTACCGCAGAAATCTCACTACTGAGAATTGCCAGTTTTTTATCTGTGATTTTATCACAAGTAAATTCTAAGACCTGGGCATTCCCTCCCCGCAGTGCCTCTAAAATCTGATTGTAAGCCCCTTGGGCATCCTCAGCAGATTTTTTTTGAATTGATAAAGGGGTGGGAGTGTATTTAACAATAATGTCTACGGTGAACATAGGATCTCAAAAACCGTTAATAATTTCAATTTCTTACTATATCGTTTTCAGCTAACCCTGAACGGCATATTGTTGTAACTGATTCAGAGAAACTACTTCCAACGCCCTAGCATGGGTTGATTCTAACACCACCGGGGGCGCGACTCCCGCATCCAGGGCTTCTTGCCAACGGGAGGCACACAAACACCACCGATCCCCCGATTTTAACCCCGGAAACCCAAAAGCACCGGAGGGGGTGCTCAGGTCGTTTCCTTGGGCTTTTGTATATTCCAAAAATTCCGGGGTCACTTGGGCACAAATCACATGAACGCCAAAATCCTGTCCCCCAGTATAACAAAACCCATCCCGATAAAATCCGGTCATTGGATCGGAGCAACACATTTCCAGTTTTCCGCCTAAAACATTTCTGGCTTCTTGCATTATTTTTCTCTCAACTTTAATTAATTCTACCTTAAATCATAAGCCGTTGTTGCGCTTAAGCGCATCTTAACCGCATCCCCTTACAACCCCAACAAAATTTCCGCCAAATATTCATATTGAGATAAACTATTATAAATTTGAGCCGAAATTCTCATTAAAGGTTTCGTTTGATCTTCCCAGGGCATAATTGGCACTTCAATTTGATAGTCTTCCCAAAGTTTTTGATTCAAATCAGAATAATTTTGCCATCTTTCCCCTAAAGGTAAAACTGCCATTGAACCGATCATATCATCAGGACAGGGTGAAATTATTCCTATTTTTTCTGATAATAATTTTCGAGCATTTACCACTAAGTTATGATTGGTTTTGATTAATTCTGACCAACCTCCGGGTAATAGAGAACCCATAAATTTAATGGCTTCGGGAATAGATAAATAAGTGCTGGGGTCGGGGGTTCCTGTCCAGTCAAATTCCAATAAAAATCGAGAGCGATCGCTTCTGGTTGAATTAGCTCCATGACTAATTGTAACCGGACGAATTAATGATTGTTTATTCTGTTGTACCGATAAAAATGCGGCTCCCTTGGGTGCAGATAACCATTTATGACAATTTCCAGTATAGTAAGTTGCCCCAATTTCCTGTAAATTTAGCTCTAACATTCCGGGTGCGTGGGCACCATCAACTAAAGTATCTATTCCTAAATTAGTTAATTTTTTAATAATTTCTTGAATTGGAAAAATTAACCCGGTTTGGCTAGTAATATGATCGATTAATACTAATTTTGTTCGAGGAGAGACTTTTTCCATAATCGCATCAATAATTTGTTCAGATGAAGCCACAGGAAAAGGAATATCTGCTATAATAATTTTAGCTCCTGTGCGACTAGCAACAAAATCTAATACATTTCGACAGGCATTATATTCATGATTGGTTGTCAGTAATTCATCTTGTTCCGAGAAAATTAGCGATCGCAAAACCGTATTTACCCCCGTTGTCGCATTGGGAACAAATACTAACTCCTCGGGATTTGCCCCGACAAAATTAGCTAATTCAACCCTAGCATTATCTAGTAAAATTTCATATTTTCTGGCATAAAAATGACAAGGTTGTTGTTCAAGTTGTTGGCGAAATTGAGATTGAGCATCTAACACCGGAATTGGACAAGCACCAAAAGCACCATGATTCAGAAAAGTGATTTCTGGATCAAATAACCAATATCGAGAAAAGGGAGAATATTCAGGTTTAGTCTGTAAAATAGCGTCTTTCATGTTTGATTAAATTAACAACTATTTGATCCTAAACCAATTCTGAACTTAAAAAAACCTATTTTTTTGAGACAATTTTTCCCAAGTCCAGTACATTAGAAATACCGTATCAATCCCAAAGGTTTATGATCCTAGCCAGCTTTTTTGGGTTTCTGGCGACATCTAAAATCGGTGAAGTGGCGACCTTGTGCTGTTCATACCCATTTTGTTAGACTAATTGATCGCAGTGCTAATCTAGTGGCGGATCAATTAATTGTCCTGTTTCCTATCCTAATTAAACAGATTAAAAGAACTCAGCGGCGGATGATTCGTTTCTGCCGTTTTTTTCTATATTTGAATCCCAAAACCTTTAAAAAACTGATTCAGGCGACCATAGAACAACGTCTACCGGGTTTTGCTGCGGAAATGGCTTATCATGCTACCTTAGCATTATTTCCGGCGGTATTAGCCCTATTAATAGCTTTAAGTTCCTTTGAATTATTGCAAATGGAACTCTATCAAATGGCAACCTTACTGAGTCAAATTGTCCCAGAAGATGTCCAGAATTTAATAGGAAATGGAATTGATCATTTATCTCTAACGCCGAGTTCAGGTTTACTGTCCGTCAGTTTTATTGCCTCTTTGTGGATTTTTTCCGGTGTAATTGGTGCTGCGATGACCGCCTTAAATCATATTCATGGAGTGGAAAAGACTCATATTAGACCGTTTTGGAAAAATAAATTACTTGCCCTATCCCTAGCATTCGGAACAATATTATTATTAATTTTAGCATCGGCATCAGTATTAGTGAGTGACATAATTGTGGGAGGAATTGCCCGTCAAAGTTGTATGATTGAAACCATCGGAAACTGTGCCCTGGAGGATTTAGCCATTTGCATGATTCAGCCACCAGTACAAAATTGTTTATTAGAATCAACCCTATTAGAAACCTGGCAAAAACTACGGTGGCCGATTACCTTGGGAATTGTTTCTACCAATTATGCTTTTATTTATCGCTATGCTCCCAATTATCGAAAACACGGAACTCCCCTGATGCCCGGAGCAATTTTAGCCGCTGTATTTTGGGCGTTAGTGTCTAATTTATTTCGTTTATATGTTTACTATTTTGGCAAATTTAATATTACCTACGGCACAATTGGTGCGTTTGTAGTTTTGTTACTCTGGCTGCAAATTAGTTCCTTAATTATGCTGGTAGGGGCTCAACTTAATGTAATTGTGGGAGATGAAATGAAAAGGAAAATCTAAGTGTTTAAATAGAATTAAGTCTCTGAGCAAAGTACAAACATGAATATGCCACTATCTTTACAAACCATTGCTGAACAAGTTCAAGAATTACTGAAAGCTGAAACGGTCGTCGTCTCCCTGGCAGAATCCTCTGGTGAGCAAGTTTATCATGTAGCCGCCGTTGGCAAATATGCAGCAGATATTGTGGGAAAACGAGCAGATGCAGCCACATCGGGTTTGTGTGGAACCGCCTTTCAAGGTTCATGTCCCGTTTTAATTGCACAAACAAAAGGAGATCCTCGAGTTCGCCAAGATTATGTGCAAGCCTGGGGAATTGAAAGTGCTTTAGCGATACCCTTATTTTCCCAGGGTCAACTTTGGGGGGCTTTAATGGCTTTTAATCGTTTAGATGGTGAACGTTTTAATCAACAAGATCAGCAGAATTTAGTGGATTATACAACAGAGATTTCTGTTCCAATTCAAAGCACTTAATCGTCAGAATTGAAACGTCAAAATTAAAGATAATCATAAAAAGCAAAATCCGCGACGTCACTCCTTGCTTGATCCATCAGGCATGAAGCGGGAGTTGGGGCGCGGTAGATACAAAAGCAGTTTTCAGGTCTGAAAATCACCAAAACTAGAACTACGACATCCGTTTTTTGCCGAAGGCACGTCTTTGACGTTGATTAGCGATCGCCTTACGCTTACGCTTCTCTGGAGGGGTTTCAAAGTGACGATTTTTTCTAACATCCGCCAAAATACCGGCCTTAGAAACTTCCCTCTTAAAACGTCTTAATGCTGACTCTAGCTGTTCATTTTCACCCAGAATAACTTGGGTCATGTCCTCTCCTTGAATGGTCTACAACAACATTTGAAAATCTTTTGTGAGATTATTCTCCTTCATGCAATATTACAACAATGGGTAATATTCAGTCCATGTTTTGACACTCCCACCCCTACGCTACGCTAAGGGGTGGGATTCTCGTATCTAGCCCAGTCAAAGTTAGAGTCGATTAGGGAGTTACCCCCCTAACCTCTCCTTCAGAAACCGTGCGTGATACTTTCGCATCACACGGCTCCTTGATAATTCCATCCTTGTTATGGATACGATTCAAAACGGGTTGTTTTCATAATTCTCAACTATTGGTAATTGCTTACTTTTAATTAAAGAACCATCATTAGCCGTTTTTGTGTCGTGACAATGCTTGTGTAGGAGTTGCCAGTTTTTATAGGTGTCTTTTCCACCTAATGTTGTTGGTGTTATATGGTCAACTTCTACCTTGTCTGTACTTGTAAAATACAGACCACAGTGAGGACAAATACCCTTCTGTTTCTTGATAAGTGTTGCCACTCTTTTAGGAGTTTCTGGATATTCGCCTCTACGCTTACTCCAATAAATCCAGTTACCATCAAACGGACTAACTTCACTTTTAACCTTTGTATGCTTTACGATTGGCATACTGCTATGGGTGAGTAATTCCGTTCCGTCTTCTGTACTGAAACACCAATTTCTGTCGCCTACTGTTCTCCAGTATTTATCTTTATTGATGTTCCCTTTTCCCCTCGTTTTTGCCCAAGCTCTTAACTTGTCGTAAGTTAGATGGTCAACCTTGTTAAAGGTTTCTTTACTAACAACTGTTGAGTAATAGTTTGACCAGCCTCTTATAATTGGATTCAGCTTACTAATTAAAGCAGCTTGTGGGGCGGTCTTATGGGCATCTATTACTTCAGCTATTTTGACAAGGTGGGTTTTGATTTTGGCTTTTGAGGGTGTGATTAATGTACTAAAACCTAGCGGTGTTCCATTCGTGTTGTTGGCACATCGGTAGTTCCCTACTTTGTGTTGTTGGATATGGAACCCTAAAAACTCAAACCCGATATTTCCATCAATTTCATTGAGGGTGTGGGTTAATTTTGTTTTACTTGATTTCAATTCTAGTCCCATGTCGTTTAACCAATCTGCAATTATCTCTTGACACTTTTTGACTACGTTTAAATCCTTATGGATTATCACAAAATCATCAGCGTATCGGATTAGACTAAGGGATTCACAATTAACCCGTTTTTGCCCTTTAAGAGTTTCTGCATATTGCTTGACTCTATTTTCTATACCATGTAAGGCTATATTCGCAAGTAGGGGTGAAATCACCCCGCCTTGTGGTGTACCATCATTAGTAGGAAAAAGTTCTTTTCCGACACAGTACCCTGCTTTGAGCCATATTTTAATTTGACGGCTTAATGTGGGGTATGTGTGTATTTTGGAGATTAACGCTTTATGGTTTATGCGGTCGAAGCATTTTGAGATATCAGCATCAAGTACATATTTGGATTTGTATCTAATACTGTTAAATATTGCTTCGATTGCATCGTGACATGAGCGTCCTGGTCTAAAACCATAACTGTTTGGCTCGAATTTAGCCTCCCATTCTGGTTCTAACGCTAATTTTACTAATGCTTGTAGTGCGCGGTCGTTTATTGTGGGTATTCCTAATGGACGGGTTTCAGTTGTACCAGGTTTAGGTATTTCAACTCTACGAGTTGGTTTGGCTTTATTGGTTAACTTTAGTCGTCCTACAAGGTTCATACGTTGCTTTGGAGTCAGAGATTTAACTCCGTCTACACCTGCCGTATTTTTACCTTGGTTATCTTGTGTTACCCGACGAACAGCGATACATTTAGCTGACCAGGAATTAATCAGGGTCTTCTGAAGTTTGCGAACTGCTTTAACATCGCCTCGTGTACTCGCTTGAAATATTCGCTTTTGCAACTTAAAAGTTACCTTTTCTAGCTTGCGCCAGTTAAGGTCTTTCCATTCCACCGTCAGATTGTTCTGCGTTTTAGATTTATTCATTGCTACTTGTTCTATTTCTTTGGAATTACCGAGCGTCTGTTAGCATATCCCTTGCATTACCAAGGGCATTCGCTTTTGACACCATCCCATCCCCATATATCATTCGTTAGCTACTTACTGGATTTTCGACCTTTTCCAGAGATATATAGGGATTACTTCGTTCCAATTACACATTTGTTTGAAGTCTTTAGCGTGATGCTTTCCATCGGGTTTATTGGGCGGTGCTTATAAGTCGTTTCTCTAAAACGCCTATGCCCTATCCTTGCCTTTTGGCTTGGTGTTAGTCATTGTTGACTTAGCCATTACACCATTTCAACTTACGATGGTTCAGACACATCTTTGCTTACGCTACGCATGGACTTCTTGCTCGATAGTTACCAGATTTGGCTACCAGTAGTTCTACCTTTTAACCCCGCTTTAGCCTGTTGGTTGCTATCCAATCAAACTAGGGGTTATGCTTTCACCTCAGCACTTGGGGGGTAGGACTTGTCGTACAACGACTCACCCACAAATGTAATCAGTTATCACCAGTTTCAACAACTGGGTTAACCGTCCCATAAGCTTTTCAGCTTATTTTAGGTTAAACGAATCGCACCAGAGATAGTTGAACATACTCTTGTTTGACTGTATTCACCGAGTTCAGGGGTGTGCCAAGCACCCCATCAGTTAAACCGGATGAATCCATTACAGAAGCATCTCTCTGTAGGTCTAACTGACAAGAAAAACCGTCCCATTGAGCTAGGTTTTTCGCAGCATTCAAATCAGAGTTATGGTAGTGACCATAAGAGCAATTAAAATCATGTCGATTTCTTTTGCCAATAACACCACAAGTTGAGCAAGACTTAGAAGTATATGGCGCAGGTCTTCTAATTAACTTCAATCCTTTAAGAGCTAACTTATAATTAAGTTTTTGTTCCAAAGAATAATAAGACCAATTATGCCGAGATTGACCAGAATCAGAACGAGATTTCTTGCTCTGTTTCATAGTTTTACGACAACCTTCCAAATCCTCAATCACAACATCAGCGTTGTGGTATTCGGCAAAACGAACAATTCGACGACTGACAGTATGGTTAATTGCATCCATCCATCGTCGTTCTTTTTTGTCCCATTTCTTTAAAGCTCGAAACTTTTTAGCTTCTTGAAGTTGTTTTCTTCGTTGTTGAAAATAACGTCTCCGATGCTTAACGCTTTGACCATTAAAGAACTTACCAAAACCTTCTTTTGGTGCAACTACCGCTAAATTATTCTGCCCTCGGTCACACCCTAATGTTTTCTCTGTCTTAACTTCTGGAACATCCTCAGTGATTGACAGATAGACATACCACTTATTTCTATGTTTAATTAACTTAAAAGATCCCCCTTGAATTGTTCCCTCTAGTAATCCATCTAAAATAGGTTGCCAGTGAGCGGATGTAACTTCAATGGGGATTCTTTTTTCACCTTTTAGAGTCGGGAAACTAATTGAATAAGTATTTCCTTTTTGAGTTAACTTCCAGTTTTGGTTATTAACTTCTACAGGAAGAACTTTGTATTGTTTAGTTTTACGACCCGTGGGGGATGTGGTATGTCGGATTACTTGGTTAACAAGGGCAGATTTTAACTCGGACATAATTTTAGCTGTCGTCATTTTACGCCGTTCTTTAATCGGAAATGACAACAGATTATTGGCAATCCGTGTGTTTTCTTCCGTCATTTGCTCAAACATCTGAGCTTTACAACGGTTGAGATTCACGAATTTCAATTTAATCGTCCGAGTTATTTCTGTCATGTTAACATTGAGAAAAGAATTTCCCCATTTACTTAAACTGCCTTCTTTGTGGAGTCGGAGCTATTATTGTGGGACGGCTGGCTCTGTTTCTAGTGAAACTATCAAGAAATATATTGCAAACCAAAACTCTCATTAACCTTCACTCCGCCTAAAGGCGGGTATTCTACATCCTACGCTTGAAAGACGTGGGCTTTGAATACGGTTATGGTAATGGCTACAACACGGGCAATATATTGGGTTCGGTGAACCTACAAACTCAAGTTTATCGGCTCACCGAACTTAGAATTCCAGTCGCAATAGACAGAAATAGCAAAATCCAGATCACATAACCCGGGATAAACGCTAAAACAGACAGACCTCTAAGCGTCCATAACAATAGCAGTAGGCCGGTTATGGACGCAAACAGGTAGGAAAAAATTAACTTTTGAGAATCAGGGGGTCGAGTCACAAATAGTACAGACTTGAAGAAGCTACGGATCTAGCTTAACCTAAGACCTGGAAGCTATTAGAAGTAATTAAATTAGCCTGCACACCCGCTAGACGCATTAGGGGCTGATCTCCGAGATTAATTAAGGTGGAAGTTCCCTCTTGGATAATAGTCAGTTGGTTGAGTGTTAAACCATTCGCCAAGGCCAAGAAATCTTCTCCTACTCGGAAATCCGTGATCTGGTCGAAACCCAGTATCAGCACCGATAACAAAACGATCTTTACCCGTACCTCCGGTGATCAAATCATCACCGAGATCCCCAAATAACCAATCATCCCCGGCCCCACCGTTCAAAGTGTCGTTTTGTTGTCCACTGTAGAGGGTATCATTGTCATCACCGCCACAGAGTAGATTTTCTCCCTCGTTCGCCAAGAGCAGATCATTTCCTGCACCGCCACTGAGTTGATCTCGGTCGGAACTATTCCCCACCATATTCTCACCTCCGACACCGCCATAGATCGTGTCATCCCCATCGCCACCGCAGAGGATATCCGTGCCTTGGTCACCAAACAGGAGATCGTTTCCAGCATCTCCATAGAGGACATCATCCTGTTCACCGCCATAAACCGTATCGCTACCCTCGCCCCCCATCAGGGTGTCGTTATTGCGGTTGCCATAGATAGCATCATCTCCGGCTCCGCCCCAGAGTAGATCGGGGCCATCTTCTTCGTTATTGAGATGATCGGTTTCGCCATCAATATTCAGGTTGTCACCAAAGAGGGTGTCATTGCCTTCATCCCCATAAATGGTATCCGCCCCCAACTCCCCTCGCAGTAAGTCGTCTCCTTGACCACCAAAGATAAAATCACTACCCGTACCACCATAGGCCGTATCGTTGCCGATGCCTCCGTGCAGTAAATCCTCTCCGGTGTAGCCATAGAGGAAGTCCTGTTCCTGGGCCGCGATCGCAGAACTATCACTGGGACTACCAATTAAGGTATCGTTGCCATGGTCGCCATAGAGGCTATCGTTGCCATGGTCTCCAAATATCAGGTCATCATTCTGACCGCCATATCCAATATCGTTGCCGTCTCCCCCCAGCAGGGTATCGTTGTTTTCGTTACCCGAGAGAAAATCATCTCCAGTGTCCCCCAGGAGTAAATCCCGCCCTTCTAAGTCCTGGGTAAGCGCAGGATCATCAATTCCGGCTAAGAGGGTATCATTCCCTTCCTGACCTTGCAGGGTATCGTTGCCATAACTACCCCTGATCAGATCATCACCGAGTTCTCCTTCAACCCAATCATTACCGGATAAGGCATTAACGGTATCATTCCCTTCACCTGCATAGACGTTTTCATTCCCCGTAAAGGCGGTAATCCAATCATCTCCACCAAAGGCAAAGATACTTTGATCCAGAAACCGTTCCCGTCAGAGTGTCGTTATCCTCTGTACTGTTCAGGGTATTTGAGGTGGGGTTAGGAGAAATTAAACCCAGTACAGGAGGTTCAGGAAATACCACTTCCAGAAGTTCAGGAGCCGGGAGACAAATACCACACTCCCGGTTTACTGGGGGTAAGGGTGTTGAGGTGGGCGCGGGAGTGGGTATGGGAGTGGGTACGGGTGTGGGTACGGGTGTGGGACTGGGTATCGGTTCCGGGGTGGGGGTTGGAACCGGGACAGGTGTGGGAATCGGTGTGGGACTGGGTGTTACCGATGGTGCAGCAACTACAGAAATGGTGATGGTTGCCAGATTGGAAGTTGCACCAAAACTATCGGTTGCTTGATAATTCAGAACAAAGGAACCCGTAAAGTTAGGATTGGGCGTGAATGTTAGGGTTTGAGCTTGTTCCGGGGTAAGTCCGGCAACTTGACCGACATCGGTAATTGGGGTTTGATTTAAGAATAATGTTCCTTGTTCTGGGGTTGGTAAACTGGTGAGACTATAGCTAACAATGCTTCCGGTTAAGTCTGTTGCAATTAGATCAGGCAATTGCACCGAATCAGAAGTATTAACAATTCCTGAAAGGTCGAGATTTTCAGCAACGGGGGGCTGATTGGGTACGGGTTCAAAGTTTAGGTTTACGGTTGTCCCGGTCGATATGGCTCCTTTATCATCCGTGACAGTGAAACTAAAGCCACCGCCATCGAAGTTACCCGTAGATTGAAATTGCAGTTGAGAGGCTTCTTCTGGGGTCAAAACCTGATTGGCTGTTACAGGTTGACCATTGAGGAGCAGTATCCCATCGGCCGGATCGGGTAGTTGAGTTATCGTAAAACTAGCGATTGTACCATCCGTATCTGTTCCTGAAAGCGGAGGCAGGTTGACGGTACTATTGGGTTGTACGGACAGAGCCAAATCGTTGGTAACTGGAGGCAAATTCACATCCAGGGGAACTAAAGATACCGTAGCTGCTGTCGGAGAAATCAATCCTTCGTTATCAATGGTTTTGTAGGCAAAAACAACCTTGTTTGAAGAACCCGTGGATTGAAATTGCAGTTGCGCTGCTTCTTCGGGGGTGAGGATTTGATTCAGTTCGACAGGTTTTCCATTTAACAGCAGTACACCATCGGCCGGATTAGGTAGTTGAGTGATCGTAAAATTAGCGATCGTACCATCAGGATCAGTCCCCGATAACGGGGGAATGAAGGATGTGCTATTGGGCAAGAAGGGAACGTTCAGGTTATTGGCGGTAGGAGGTTGGTTAACATCCACTAGGACTAAATCTACTATTGCCGCCTGCGCCGAAACCGTCCCTTGATTATCCGTCGCGGTGTAACTAAAGCTACCGCCGTCAAAGTTGCCTGTGGCTTGAAATTGGAGTTGAGCAGCCTGTTCGGGTGTAACAGTTTGATTCAGGGCTACCGGGTTTCCATTCAGTAATAACACCCCATCCGTCTGATCAGGTAAAGATGTAATCGTATAATTAGCGACGGTTCCATCGGCATCCGTACCAGATAAAGTAGGTATATTTATGGTACTATTCGGAACAACCAGAGTATTTAAGTTATTGGGAATCGGAGGTTGATTAACCGGAGGTTCAATTAAACCAATTGTTCCGGCTCCCGCAGAAGTCAAGCCTTGATTGTCCGTGACTGTGTAACTAAAGCCACCACCATTAAAACTACCTGTAGATTGAAATTGCAGGCGAGAGGCTTGTTCGGGGGTTAAAACCTGATTCGCTGTCACAGGTTGACCATCCAGGAGCAGCACCCCATCAGCTATATCCGGTAAGCTAGTAATCGTAAAACTGACTACCGTACCATCGGGATCAGTACCCGATAAGCTGATAGGAACATTAGCATTAGGGGTGACAGAAACGTTCAGGTTATTCGCCACAGGCGGTTGATTGACCACAGGCGAAATTAAGTCAACAACGGCAGGGCTTGGGGAAATTAAGCCTTGATTATCCGTAACCGTATAGGTAAAACTACCACCATTAAAGTTTCCTGTGGCTTGGAATTGCAGTTGAGCGGCTTCTTCAGGCGTTAAAACCTGATTAACCTGCACAGGTTGACCATTGAGCAACAATACCCCATCGGCCACATCAGGTAAGCTACTGATGGTGATAGTCGCTACCGTGCCATCAGGATCTTGTCCAGACAGGGGAACTACTGTCGTACTATTCGGAGTTAAAACAAGGTTAATATTGTTTGCATTCGGAGGTTGGTTCGCCACAGTCGGCTGAATCAAAGTTACCGTTGCCGGGGTGGAGTCAGTGGCACCTTGATTATCCGTGACCGTATAATCAAAACTACCACCATTAAAGGTTCCTATGGCTTGGAATTGTAGTTGAGTTGCTTCTTGAGGCGTTAAAACCTGATTCACCTGCACGGGTTGACCGTTGAGCAACAATATTCCATCAGTTACATCCGGTAAGCTGGTGATGGTAAAACTGGCAATACTACCATCGGGGTCAGTTCCCGATAGTGAGAGTGGAATCTTACTATTCGGTAAAACCGCAGCATTCAGGTTGTCTGCTACCGGAGAAATATTATCTGGCTCCGGCGTGGGTACGGGTGTTGGCTCCGGTGTTGGTACGGGTGTTGGCTCCGGTGTGGGCACGGGTGTTGGTTCAACTGTTGGTGTCGGAGTCGGAGTCGGAGTCGGACTTGGTGTCGGACCTGGTGTCGGACTTGGTGTCGGACTTGGTGTCGGACTTGGTGTCGGACTTGGTGTTGGAGTCGGACTTGGTGTTGGAGTCGGACTTGGTGTTGGAGTCGGACTTGGTGTTGGAGTCGGACTTGGTGTTGGAGTCGGACTTGGTGTTGGAGTCGGACTTGGTGTTGGAGTCGGACTTGGTGTTGGACTTGGTGTTGGACTTGGTGTTGGACTTGGTGTCGGACTTGGTGTTGGACTTGGTGTTGGACTTGGTGTTGGAGTCGGACTTGGTGTTGGACTTGGTGTCGGACTTGGTGTTGGAGTCGGACTTGGTGTTGGAGTCGGACTTGGTGTTGGAGTCGGACTTGGTGTTGGAGTCGGACTTGGTGTTGGACTTGGTGTTGGACTTGGTGTTGGACTTGGAGTCGGACTTGGTGTTGGACTTGGTGTTGGACTTGGTGTTGGACTTGGTGTTGGACTTGGTGTTGGAGTCGGACTTGGTGTTGGACTTGGTGTTGGACTTGGAGTCGGACTTGGTGTCGGACTTGGTGTTGGACTTGGTGTTGGACTTGGTGTCGGACTTGGTGTTGGACTTGGTGTTGGACTTGGTGTTGGAGTCGGACTTGGTGTTGGACTTGGTGTTGGTGTTGGACTTGGTGTTGGAGTCGGACTTGGTGTTGGAGTCGGACTTGGTGTCGGTGTTGGAGTCGGACTTGGTGTTGGAGTCGGACTTGGTGTCGGTGTTGGAGTCGGACTTGGTGTTGGAGTCGGACTTGGTGTCGGTGTTGGAGTCGGACTTGGTGTCGGTGTTGGACTTGGTGTTGGAGTCGGACTTGGTGTTGGAGTCGGACTTGGTGTTGGAGTCGGACTTGGTGTTGGAGTCGGACTTGGTGTTGGACTTGGTGTGACATTGATGGTTATGGTATTGGGTGATAGGTCAAGGTTGACACCACCATTGGCTATCCCACCATCATCTTGAACTTGGAAGGTAAAGTTGGCGTAGTTATTCCCGTTATCGTTGGGGGCGGGGGTAAATTTCAGCTTTCCACTGGTAATGTCACTGACTGTGACCAAACTCTCTGCGGTGACGGCGTTACCGTTTAAGGTCAGGCTGCCGGTGGCTGGGAGGGTGGTAATTTTGACTTGAGTAAAGTTATCGCCATCGAGAATATCGCTGAAACCAAAGTCATTGACGGTGAAGGTATAATCTATGTCCTCATTGGTGCTGACGGTTTTGTCGGCTCCTGATGGGGCGTCGTTAACCGGAGTCACATTGATGGTTATGGTATTGGGTGATAGGTCAAGGTTGACACCACCATTGGCTATCCCACCATCATCTTGAACTTGGAAGGTAAAGTTGGCGTAGTTATTCCCGTTATCGTTGGGGGCGGGGGTAAATTTCAGCTTTCCACTGGTAATGTCACTGACTGTGACCAAACTCTCTGCGGTGACGGCGTTACCGTTTAAGGTCAGGCTGCCGGTGGCTGGGAGGGTGGTAATTTTGACTTGAGTAAAGTTATCGCCATCGAGAATATCGCTGAAACCAAAGTCATTGACGGTGAAGGTATAATCTATGTCCTCATTGGTGCTGACGGTTTTGTCGGCTCCTGATGGGTCGTCGTTAACCGGAGTCACATTGATGGTTATGGTATTGGGTGATAGGTCAAGGTTGACACCACCATTGGCTATCCCACCATCATCTTGAAACTTGGAAGGTAAAGTTGGCGTAGTTATTCCCGTTATCGTTGGGGGCGGGGGTAAATTTTAGCTTTCCACTGGTAATGTCACTGACTGTGACCAAATTCCCGGCGGTGACGGCGTTACCGTTTAAGGTCAGGCTGCCGGTGGCTGGGAGGGTGGTAATTTTGACTTGAGTAAAGTTATTGCCATCAAGAATATCGCTGAAACCAAAGTCATTGACGGTGAAGGTATAATCTATGTCTTCATTGGTGCTGACGGTTTTGTCGGCTCCTGATGGGGCGTCGTTAACCGGAGTCACATCGATGGTTATGGTATTGGCTACGGGGTCAAGGTTGACACCACCATTGGCTATCCCACCATCATCTTGAACTTGGAAGGTAAAGTTGGCGTAGTTATTCCCGTTATCGTGGAGGGCGGGGGTAAATTTCAGCTTTCCAGTTGTAATGTCATTTAGCGTGGCAAAATCACCGGCGGTGACGGCGTTACCGTTTAAGGTCAGGCTGCCGGTGGCTGGGAGGGTGGTAATTTTGACTTGAGTAAAGTTATTGCCATCGAGAATATCGCTGAAACCAAAGTCATTGACGGTGAAGGTATAATCTATGTCCTCATTGGTGCTGACGGTTTTGTCGGCTCCTGATGGGGCATCATTAACCGGAGTCACATCGATGGTTATGGTATTGGCTACGGGGTCAAGGTTGACACCACCATTGGCTATCCCACCATCATCTTGAACTTGGAAGGTAAAGTTGGCGTAGTTATTCCCGTTATCGTGGAGGGCGGGGGTAAATTTTAGCTTTCCACTGGTAATGTCACTGACTGTGACCAAACTCTCTGCGGTGACGGCGTTACCGTTTAAGGTCAGGCTGCCGGTGGCTGGGAGGGTGGTAATTTTGACTTGAGCGAAGTTATCGCCATCGAGAATATCGCTGAAACCAAAGTCATTGACGGTGAAGGTATAATCTATGTCCTCATTGGTGCTGACGGTTTTGTCGGCTCCTGATGGGGCATCATTAACCGGAGTCACATCGATGGTTATGGTATTGGCTACGGGGTCAAGGTTGACACCACCATTGGCTATCCCACCATCATCTTGAACTTGGAAGGTAAAGTTGGCGTAGTTATTCCCGTTATCGTGGAGGGCGGGGGTAAATTTCAGCTTTCCACTGGTAATGTCACTGACTGTGACCAAATTCCCGGCGGTGACGGCGTTACCGTTTAAGGTCAGGCTGCCGGTGGCTGGGAGGGTGGTAATTTTGACTTGAGTAAAGTTATTGCCATCAAGAATATCGCTGAAACCAAAGTCATTGACGGTGAAGGTATAATCTATGTCTTCATTGGTGCTGACGGTTTTGTCGGCTCCTGATGGGGCGTCGTTAACCGGAGTCACATCGATGGTTATGGTATTGGCTACGGGGTCAAGGTTGACACCACCATTGGCTATCCCACCATCATCTTGAACTTGGAAGGTAAAGTTGGCGTAGTTATTCCCGTTATCGTTGGGGGCGGGGGTAAATTTCAGCTTTCCACTGGTAATGTCACTGACTGTGACCAAACTCTCTGCGGTGACGGCGTTACCGTTTAAGGTCAGGCTGCCGGTGGCTGGGAGGGTGGTAATTTTGACTTGAGTAAAGTTATCGCCATCGAGAATATCGCTGAAACCAAAGTCATTGACGGTGAAGGTATAATCTATGTCCTCATTGGTGCTGACGGTTTTGTCGGCTCCTGATGGGTCGTCGTTAACCGGAGTCACATTGATGGTTATGGTATTGGGTGATAGGTCAAGGTTGACACCACCATTGGCTATCCCACCATCATCTTGAACTTGGAAGGTAAAGTTGGCGTAGTTATTCCCGTTATCGTTGGGGGCGGGGGTAAATTTTAGCTTTCCACTGGTAATGTCACTGACTGTGACCAAATTCCCGGCGGTGACGGCGTTACCGTTTAAGGTCAGGCTGCCGGTGGCTGGGAGGGTGGTAATTTTGACTTGAGTAAAGTTATTGCCATCAAGAATATCGCTGAAACCAAAGTCATTGACGGTGAAGGTATAATCTATGTCTTCATTGGTGCTGACGGTTTTGTCGGCTCCTGATGGGGCGTCGTTAACCGGAGTCACATCGATGGTTATGGTATTGGCTACGGGGTCAAGGTTGACACCACCATTGGCTATCCCACCATCATCTTGAACTTGGAAGGTAAAGTTGGCGTAGTTATTCCCGTTATCGTGGAGGGCGGGGGTAAATTTCAGCTTTCCAGTTGTAATGTCATTTAGCGTGGCAAAATCACCGGCGGTGACGGCGTTACCGTTTAAGGTCAGGCTGCCGGTGGCTGGGAGGGTGGTAATTTTGACTTGAGTAAAGTTATTGCCATCGAGAATATCGCTGAAACCAAAGTCATTGACGGTGAAGGTATAATCTATGTCCTCATTGGTGCTGACGGTTTTGTCGGCTCCTGATGGGGCATCATTAACCGGAGTCACATCGATGGTTATGGTATTGGCTACGGGGTCAAGGTTGACACCACCATTGGCTATCCCACCATCATCTTGAACTTGGAAGGTAAAGTTGGCGTAGTTATTCCCGTTATCGTGGAGGGCGGGGGTAAATTTTAGCTTTCCACTGGTAATGTCACTGACTGTGACCAAACTCTCTGCGGTGACGGCGTTACCGTTTAAGGTCAGGCTGCCGGTGGCTGGGAGGGTGGTAATTTTGACTTGAGCGAAGTTATCGCCATCGAGAATATCGCTGAAACCAAAGTCATTGACGGTGAAGGTATAATCTATGTCCTCATTGGTGCTGACGGTTTTGTCGGCTCCTGATGGGGCATCATTAACCGGAGTCACATCGATGGTTATGGTATTGGCTACGGGGTCAAGGTTGACACCACCATTGGCTATCCCACCATCATCTTGAACTTGGAAGGTAAAGTTGGCGTAGTTATTCCCGTTATCGTTGGGGGCGGGGGTAAATTTTAGCTTTCCACTGGTAATGTCACTGACTGTGACCAAATTCCCGGCGGTGACGGCGTTACCGTTTAAGGTCAGGCTGCCGGTGGCTGGGAGGGTGGTAATTTTGACTTGAGTAAAGTTATCGCCATCGAGAATATCGCTGAAACCAAAGTCATTGACGGTGAAGGTATAATCTATGTCTTCATTGGTGCTGACGGTTTTGTCGGCTCCTGATGGGGCGTCGTTAACCGGAGTCACATCGATGGTTATGGTATTGGCTACGGGGTCAAGGTTGACACCACCATTGGCTATCCCACCATCATCTTGAAACTTGGAAGGTAAAGTTGGCGTAGTTATTCCCGTTATCGTGGAGGGCGGGGGTAAATTTCAGCTTTCCAGTTGTAATGTCATTTAGCGTGGCAAAATCACCGGCGGTGACGGCGTTACCGTTTAAGGTCAGGCTGCCGGTGGCTGGGAGGGTGGTAATTTTGACTTGAGTAAAGTTATTGCCATCGAGAATATCGCTGAAACCAAAGTCATTGACGGTGAAGGTATAATCTATGTCCTCATTGGTGCTGACGGTTTTGTCGGCTCCTGATGGGGCATCATTAACCGGAGTCACATCGATGGTTATGGTATTGGCTACGGGGTCAAGGTTGACACCACCATTGGCTATCCCACCATCATCTTGAACTTGGAAGGTAAAGTTGGCGTAGTTATTCCCGTTATCGTGGAGGGCGGGGGTAAATTTTAGCTTTCCACTGGTAATGTCACTGACTGTGACCAAACTCTCTGCGGTGACGGCGTTACCGTTTAAGGTCAGGCTGCCGGTGGCTGGGAGGGTGGTAATTTTGACTTGAGCGAAGTTATCGCCATCGAGAATATCGCTGAAACCAAAGTCATTGACGGTGAAGGTATAATCTATGTCCTCATTGGTGCTGACGGTTTTGTCGGCTCCTGATGGGGCATCATTAACCGGAGTCACATCGATGGTTATGGTATTGGCTACGGGGTCAAGGTTGACACCACCATTGGCTATCCCACCATCATCTTGAACTTGGAAGGTAAAGTTGGCGTAGTTATTCCCGTTATCGTTGGGGGCGGGGGTAAATTTTAGCTTTCCACTGGTAATGTCACTGACTGTGACCAAATTCCCGGCGGTGACGGCGTTACCGTTTAAGGTCAGGCTGCCGGTGGCTGGGAGGGTGGTAATTTTGACTTGAGTAAAGTTATTGCCATCGAGAATATCGCTGAAACCAAAGTCATTGACGGTGAAGGTATAATCTATGTCTTCATTGGTGCTGACGGTTTTGTCGGCTCCTGATGGGGCGTCGTTAACCGGAGTCACATTGATGGTTATGGTATTGGCTACGGGGTCAAGGTTGACACCACCATTGGCTATCCCACCATCATCTTGAACTTGGAAGGTAAAGTTGGCGTAGTTATTCCCGTTATCGTTGGGGGCGGGGGTAAATTTTAGCTTTCCACTGGTAATGTCACTGACTGTGACAGAATTACCTGCGTCCACGGGTGTACCGTTTAAGGTCAGGCTGCCGGTGGCTGGGAGGGTGGTAATTTTGACTTGAGTAAAGTTATTGCCATCAAGAATATCGCTGAAACCAAAGTCATTGACGGTGAAGGTATAATCTATGTCCTCATTGGTGCTGACGGTTTTGTCGGCTCCTGATGGGGCATCATTAACCGGAGTCACATCGATGGTTATGGTATTGGCTACGGGGTCAAGGTTGACACCACCATTGGCTATCCCACCATCATCTTGAACTTGGAAGGTAAAGTTGGCGTAGTTATTCCCGTTATCGTGGAGGGCGGGGGTAAATTTCAGCTTTCCACTGGTAATGTCACTGACTGTGACCAAATTCCCGGCGGTGACGGCGTTACCGTTTAAGGTCAGGCTGCCGGTGGCTGGGAGGGTGGTAATTTTGACTTGAGTAAAGTTATTGCCATCAAGAATATCGCTGAAACCAAAGTCATTGACGGTGAAGGTATAATCTATGTCTTCATTGGTGCTGACGGTTTTGTCGGCTCCTGATGGGGCGTCGTTAACCGGAGTCACATCGATGGTTATGGTATTGGCTACGGGGTCAAGGTTGACACCACCATTGGCTATCCCACCATCATCTTGAACTTGGAAGGTAAAGTTGGCGTAGTTATTCCCGTTATCGTGGAGGGCGGGGGTAAATTTCAGCTTTCCAGTTGTAATGTCATTTAGCGTGGCAAAATCACCGGCGGTGACGGCGTTACCGTTTAAGGTCAGGCTGCCGGTGGCTGGGAGGGTGGTAATTTTGACTTGAGTAAAGTTATTGCCATCGAGAATATCGCTGAAACCAAAGTCATTGACGGTGAAGGTATAATCTATGTCCTCATTGGTGCTGACGGTTTTGTCGGCTCCTGATGGGGCATCATTAACCGGAGTCACATCGATGGTTATGGTATTGGCTACGGGGTCAAGGTTGACACCACCATTGGCTATCCCACCATCATCTTGAACTTGGAAGGTAAAGTTGGCGTAGTTATTCCCGTTATCGTTGGGGGCGGGGGTAAATTTTAGCTTTCCACTGGTAATGTCACTGACTGTGACCAAATTCCCGGCGGTGACGGCGTTACCGTTTAAGGTCAGGCTGCCGGTGGCTGGGAGGGTGGTAATTTTGACTTGAGTAAAGTTATTGCCATCGAGAATATCGCTGAAACCAAAGTCATTGACGGTGAAGGTATAATCTATGTCCTCATTGGTGCTGACGGTTTTGTCGGCTCCTGATGGGGCGTCGTTGACGGGTACAACTGTAATTGTACTAACAGCAGTGTTACTAACATTAACACCGTCACTAGCAATTACATTAATAGTGCGGTTTCCAGCAGTGGGATTTTGTGAAGTATTCTCGTAGGTAATGCTCTGTAATAAACTCTGTAAGTCAGCCGTTATAATATTGCTGTTATCGGGTTTAGTGATTTTGACTTGCTTTGTGGTATTATCGTATGCAGCCGTGAAGCTAGTAGTGCCTACTGTAAATGTTGCTGTTTTATTGGCATTCAGGGGATAGGCTGTACCCCCAATTTTTAAAACCTCTTCGACTCCATTTAATACGCCAGAAATCCCCAGGGTAAGACTAATAATATCATTGCCATCGGGATCGCTAACGGTGGCAAGATTGCCCGCGATATTACTAGCAATATTAACCGGGCTATTGCCTTCGGTGAAAGTTGTTGCATAACCAGTTCCGGCAGTGATACTACCATTCAAATCAACAACGGGGGGAGAACCGATGGTTAATACTTTTAAGTTCGCAACTTCATGAATATTTGTCGCCCCACCCGGTGCACCTGTGGAAGCGGCGAAACCAAACTTGAAGGTAGGAGGTAAAAATGTGTCTCCATTCTCTGTTTTTATATCCAAATTTTGAAATACATATTCACCTGTATCCCCAAGCTGATTAGAATTTATATCAAAAAACAGGCTTAATTTTCCATCGGTAGATAGTTGAATTCCTACTTTTCTTTGAACACCTGTATCAGTTCTTTTTGTTGCGCCACTGGGCCCATCAATTCCACCAACAGCCGGTGGTAAGGTCTTGGTGTCAATCCAGTCATAAGACAGATTGCGATCTTGCGCCCCTCCTCCATCAAGAATTTCTTTTCCACGAATTGTAATTGAGTCGGGAAACCGGGTTCTTTTTATCTACACCTGTTAGTGGACTGCCTCCTACGCGAATAGTTGCATTATCACTACTTCTGACCTCCGTAGCAAAGTTTCCAAACTCATCAAATCCAATGCCAACATAACCTCCGGCGATGCCGTCTGTGTTACTAGAGCGGTTTTGAGCATATCCCAAAGAACCACCGAAGGCTCCTGCCTTGCTTGGAGACTTGCTACCATCAATTAAGAAAAAGCTTAATCCATCTCCTTGATTAGTAGCTCCTCCATAAGAATAATAATCAAATAATATGGTTAATCCAGAGGAGGAAGAAACGGGTTGATTGTAAATAACAAACCCTGACTGACTGTTGTTGGCTGAAGTTAATCTTAAGGCTCCTGCACCATTAGTATCAGGTGTTATACCTGTGGGAACGCCTGGAATCCCATTATCGGGATTTGGTTTAGGAATTCCTTGAGGTGCTCTAGTTCCTCTTGCTGTTAAGTAAGGGAAAAATTGGCTAGTTAATAGGGCAGGATTCGCAATAACATCGGCTGAACCATTCGTGTTATTTCCATACAGCCAATTAATGGTGGGTGAAGCACTTCCTGGGGGTTGAGGTGTGAGGGCACTATTTCTAAAAGATTCATCGACTAATGTGTTTAGTAATACCCCTTCATAGTTGAATAGGGTTTGATTGTCAAAGGCTAAACCTGCTTCAATGGTTCCGGTTGCATATTCTAAATTCCAATCTCGGCTAAACTGAATACTACCAGTTAAATTCTCGGAGGCGGCAATATCTGCTTGAGTCAATTGGGATAAATTTGTAACGAAAGATTGTCCTAAACTTCCAGACGCAACATTACATCCATAGAGTAAAATATCGGCATTTTCTGTTAGGCTGGCTTGCCATTGTGAGAGTTTAGTTGAATATTGATCAATATTATTCGCATTAATAACAGTTGTCCCTAACTGTAAACTTCCACTTTCACCGTGAGAAATAATATGGAGGGCATCAATATCTTTTTGTGTAGAAAGAATAGAACTAATTTGAGCAATTCCATCTTGATTAGCATCTAGTATAATAACTTCTGCATTTGGATCAACCCCTTGTAGTAATGTTTCGTAATTTTCAACACTGGAGTCTATGAAAACGATTGTTTTCACGGGGTCTTGAATATAATTGTGGTGAGATAACATACCCTGAATTTCCTTGATTTGGCTGGTTTTTAAACAAATATATGGATTAACTAAAACTTGAATCTGCACATGATGGAAATTGACACACTTCCATGATACCCTTAGCATTAAGCAAAGAGACAGTATTGTAAACTACACCCTTATCTAAGTGTAAATGCGTAGGTTGGAGGTATTGGTTTAGTTTGTACCAGATATAAAACTGTCACATTTGCAGTTGACAAAAAGCAAAAAAAATGTTAAGGGTTTTACGGTCAACCAAAAATGTCGCTGATTTAGCTGAAATTGCATGAAATATAGTTGTCTAAAATATTATTAACGAATATCCTCGTAACCTGGCATAGAATATAGTATAAACTTCCCGGCTAAGAGCGACCTCACGGATGTCTCTAATTTCGTCTCAACATAACTTAACCAAAAGTAAAAATTCTCCTGGCATTGTCCTGTCTATGTTTAATCGTTTAAGCATTCGGCAAAAAATTGGCTGGGGTTATGGGGTGGTAGTCGGGGTCGTCCTTGTGGGTGTGACCTCGGCATTTTTGGTATCGACCTATTCGGTGCGAACTTTGCGTACCCAATTAGAAATTGACCAACAAAAGGCAAAGGTTCTTGATGGACTCAGCCAAAGTCTACTCCAGTTAAAGCATAATCAGGATAACCTAGCGCAGTCCCTCAGCAATAGCAAGGATATGGAAAAGATTGAACAGGGGGTTTCCGCCCTGCGTTTCTAATATCTTTGTGATGAATAATCAATTGCAACAACTCCAAGATATTCCTGAAACAACAGATCTTGCAATTCTACAGGATTATCAAGCCTTACAGGACTTAACTCAACGCTATCAAGAACGGTTAACTAACTATGCAGAAAAGTTTGAAACCCTGATTCAAACTACGGAAAAACCGAATCTGAATCCTCAAATTTTAAAGTCAGTTCAAAAGTCTCTGATTAACTTGAATCGGACAACCGGAATTATTCAAGTTTATCCGGTTTATGCTGAAACAACCCAACTGGAAAATCGATTCAGAAAGCGGGCTGAAACTGCTCTGAAAAACTATGAAAAAATTGAATTGCTGGGCAATATTATTATTATTACCACTGTTGTTTTATCCAGTGGATTAGCCATAGTATTTGCAATTTTTACGGGTCATATAATTGCGACTCCCTTAGATATTATGATTAAGGTGGCGGAACAGGTGAGTGAGGAATCGGATTTTGCCCTACAAGCTCCTGTAACCAGTTCCGATGAAATTGGGGTGCTAACGGAATCTTTAAATCATCTAATTCAACGGGTGGCTGAATATACGGAAGAATTACAGAAAGCCAAAATTATGGCGGAAGCGGCTAACCGTTCTAAGAGTGTGTTTTTAGCCAATATGAGCCATGAACTACGCACGCCGTTAAATGCGATTATTGGTTATAGTGAAATGCTGCATGATGAATCGGAGGATTTGGGATATACGGACTTTTTACCCGACTTAGAACGGATTCAAACTGCTGGAAAACATCTGCGGGATATGATTAGTGATATTTTAGATATTTCTAAAATTGAGGCGGGTCATGTCACTCTCTATTTAGAAAATTTTCCCGTTGATAAACTCATAGAAGATGTGATTACCACCGCTACTCCTTTGGCGGAAAAGAATAATAATGTTTTGAAGGTCAAGGCTAAACCTAATATTGGAAATATGTATGCTGATATGCCGAAAGTTCGACAAATTCTGTTAAATTTACTCAGCAATGCTTCTAAATTTACCGAAAAAGGAACTATTTATTTAATTGCTGAACGCACCCAAGAAAAACCCCCGATTCCAGAGGATGATGAATTTATGTATGGAATGGTTGCTAATTCATCTCAATATTTAGTATTCCGGGTTAAAGATTCGGGAATTGGGATGACTGAAGATCAATTACAACATATTTTTAAACCCTTTATTCAAGCAGATCCTTCTACAACCAAACGGTTTGGCGGTACTGGGTTGGGACTGGCTATTAGTCAGCGTTTATGTCAAATTCTCGGGGGGGTAATTACGGTGGAAAGTCAGATGGATGAGGGTTCTATTTTTAGTGTTTGGCTTCCGGTTCATGTTAAGGGATAATTGAGAATTACGAATTACGAATTACGAATGGGGAATGGGTAATGGGTAATGGGTAATGGGTAATGGGGAATGGGGAATGGGGAATGGGGAATGGGTAATGGGGAATGGGGAATGGGGAATGGGGAATGGGTAATGGGTAATGGGTAATGGGTAATGGGTTAGACGGTGGAGGAATGGACTTCCAGAAGGAGATTGGAATTGTGCCTGAACTCTTGTTTTAGAGGTAATTCTATCACAAATTCCGTGCCTTTTTCGACTTCAGAATAACAGAAAATCTTGCCCCGGTGTTTAGCAATGATTTGATAACTAATTGCCAATCCTAAACCCGTCCCTTTTCCGACAGGTTTTGTGGTGAAAAATGGTTCAAATAAACGGTGTTTGACCCGTTCTGTCATGCCATTTCCATTATCAGTAATTCGGATAACTACTCGGTTGGCTTCATTCAATTCTGTCCGAATCCGAATCGTGGGAGAAATAGCAGAAATTTGCCATGGGTGTGCGGGGGAATTGGGAATTGGGATGGGATGAATAAACTTAGATTCTCCTTCTAATAAAGCATCAATAGCATTATTCAAGAGATTCATAAAAACTTGATTCAACTGACCCGGATAGCATTCGGTTTTGGGTAGGTTTCCATACTCTTTAATGATTTGAATGGGAGGAAGACGTTTATCCCGGGAGTTAGACGCTTGGGGGCGAAGTCGATGTTGTAAAATCAATAAAGTGTTTTCTAAGCCATCATGGATATTAACGGGTTTCATGTCGGCTTCATCTAATCGAGAAAAGTTGCGCAGTGATAGCACAATTTCTCGAATTCGGTTGGCTCCGACTTTCATTGAGGATAAAGTTTTGGGTAAATCATTGAGAATAAACTCTAATTCAATAGTTTCTTGATGTTGTTGAATTTCGGCATGGGGTTGGGGATAATGCTGTTCGTAGAGGGCGATTAATTCCAACAGGTCTTGGATATATTGACTGGCATAATTAATGTTGCCATAAATAAAGGTAATCGGGTTATTAATTTCATGGGCAATTCCGGCAACTAATTGACCTAAACTGGATAATTTTTCGGTTTGAATTAGTTGGGCTTGAGCCTGTCCTAATTCCCTTAATGTTAGTTCTAATTGTTGGGCTTTGGCTCGTTCTCGGGCTTCCGATTGACGTAGGGCTTCTTCGGCTTTTCGGCGATCGCCAATATCCTTTACAGTTTCCGGTCATTCTCAGGGGCTGTTGCTGTTCGTCCCGCACCACTACTTTACCCTGATTCAGAATCCATTTCCATTCCCCAGAACGGCTTAACATTCGATGTTCAATTTGACAAAAGGGCGTTTTTCCCTCTAAATGTTGTTTGAGAACTTCAACTACTTGCTCCCGATCTTCAGGATGAACTAACTTTAACCAAGAGCGGGCTTTTCCATGAATTTTGTTAGCTTCATACCCTAACATCAAACTCCATTGGGGACTAAAATAAACCTCTCCTGTGACTAAATTCCAATCCCATAATCCTTGATCGGTTCCAGCTAAAGCTAATTTTAACCGTTCTTCACTGGCTTTCAATGCTTCAGAGGCTTGGCGTTTTTCGGTAATATCAAAAATGGCTCCGTTTAGCCAACAAATTGCATCTTCCTCGGTGAAAATAACCTGTCCTTTTTCATAGACCCAACGAATATTTCCATCAATTCTAATTAAACGGTATTCTAAAATATAGGGTTGTCGAGATTCAAAACTTATCCGAATTTTGCGTTTAACTTTCGCCAAATCGTCGGGATGAATGATACTATTAAAGGAGCGAATTCGATTTTGAATAAAATCCGCCGCCGGATATCCGGTAATCACTTCAATCCCTTGACTCAAGAATACCATCATCCGATCTTCTTCTAAAACCCCTCGATAAACTGCACCCGGAATATTAGCCACTAGGGAACGATATTCTCCTTGGCGTTCTCGTAATGTCCGTTCAATTTGTTTGCGATCGCTAATATCTCGAGCAAAGGCACATTGATATTCTCTCCCATTAAAATTCAGATGATTAATCATAATTTCAACGGGAAAAATCCGGTTATGTTTGGTGCGATGACGAGCTTCAATATTCAAAGAACCGCAACGTCTTAAAATCTTCCAATGTAATGACCAGGAGGATACCGGAAAGTCCGGGTTAATATCATGAATGGTTAAACTTAATAATTCTTCGGGGGCATAACCGAGGGAACGACAGGCGGCATCATTGACATATAAAATTTGTCCATCTTCTCCCACCCATAAAATGGCATCCGCCGCTTTATCAATGGAAAATTTAGTCAGTTTTAAAACTTCTTCAATCGGTTGCTGAGAATCTAGTTTAAACGGAAATGTGGCATCTATTTTAAACAGATTATGAAAGTTAGATCGTAGTTTATCTAATGTGGAATGGGACGAAGAAACTTTATCCTCTGTTTCTTCAGGGGTTGAGGATTCAATCAAGGGTTTTTTAACTCGGTAAGAATTAATTACTCGAATTAATCCCCCGATACTAAACAAAAAGATTAAAGCAATAATAACCTGACTTGCTCCTAATGCTTTATTGAGAGGATATTTCCACATTAATAAATGGATTAGATGCAGAGTACCATCGGCGATTAAAGCTAATCCTAAAAACCCACAAATTTTGATTAAGGGTTGGAACTCAGCCCAATTAATGTTTAAAGGTTTTACCACCTTAGACAGAAGGGAAGGTTTTAACGAAGTGGGGGTAAATAAATGATTAATCAGTAAAAAAGCTAAGGCATAGTGAATAAAAATGATCAGCAATTCTGAACTAAAAGTCAGAAATTCCATAGGAATATTGCCGATGGGATTGGGGGAAACACAGGGGTAATAATCCGAGTAAAGTCATGGGATTTTAAAAAAAGGCTGAAAAAAACTTTAAACATCCGTTTGATCGCAGCTTTCAATCCGATTAAAAAGGACTGAGGGTGAACTACTTATGCTGATAAACGCGACAAAATCCAGGCTTGGTAATTTTGTCGCCCCGTAGCCCTTGACATACACTTGCCATCAAGGGTTAATTATTAGATTTCGTGATCACGGTGCTGGCCGATCTTTTGTCACCCTGAACTTGTAGATTTGGTTGGTCTAGTTCAATTGTAAGAAATTATTTAATGTTATTCTACAAATTGCTAAAAATTGTTATTGTTTTATATATTTATTTGAAGTTTTCTATAGTTTTATTTTATTTGGCCTAATTCTTGCGCACCGATTTATGTTTGATATTCCGAAATTCCGAGCAAGAAGGGGCATAATCTCCAGATTAATTTTCCCCTTCTCACCGACTGTTAGCAGGTATATTAGGGGTCAAGGGAATTAGGACATCAACCAGACCCTAACTCAAGACCCAATTCACTAACATTCTTACCCCATAACCCGTAGCCCCGGCGTTATTATAACCGTTGTCTTTATCAGCCCAAACCGGGCCAGCCACATCTAAATGGGCCCAGGGAGTTTTTTCCACAAATTGTTTGAGGAATAGGGTGGCTGTGATTGATCCTCCAGCCCTTGGCCCGGTATTTTTCATATCGGCGTGGATGGCTTTTAAGCCTTCAAAATATTTTTCTTCTAAGGGCATCCGCCAGAGTTTTTCTCCTGATGTTTTGGAGGCGGTTTCTAACTCCATTGCCAACTGATCATCGGGGCTCCATAACCCGGCAAGATCATCTCCCAAAGCAACCACACAGGCGCCGGTTAAGGTGGCTAAATCAATCATGGCATCCACCCCTAATTTATCCGCAAATACCAGGGCGTCGGCTAGGGTTAATCGTCCTTCGGCATCGGTATTATTAACTTCAATGGTTTTGCCATTAGAGGCTTTCAGAAAATCCCCCGGGTGCAGGGCGCGACCGCTAATCATATTTTCGGTGACCGCACTAATAAAATGCACTTCTACGTCTGGTTTTAACTGACTAATGGCTTTAGCCGCCCCAAAGGTAGCCGCGGCGCCGCCCATATCTACTTTCATCATTTCAATCCCGCTACCGGTGGGTTTAATATTCAATCCACCGGAATCAAAGGTTAAGCCTTTACCAATAATGGCTAATTTGCGCCGGGGAGTGACCGAGGGACGATAGATTAAATGGATAAATTTAGGGGGTAAATCCGAGGCTTGGGCAACCCCTAAAAAAGCACCCATGCCCAATTTTTCGCAGTCTTCTTTCTCTAAAATATGCAATTCTAAGCCGTATTCTTGGGCTAGGGATTGAACTATTTCTGCCATAGTAATGGGGGTGACTTCATTGGCAGGGGCGGCGACTAATTCCCGGGCTAAAATTACCCCGGAACAAATTTGTTGGGCGCGGGTAATGGCGGATTCTGTACCGGGTAAACCCAATAATTCAATTTGTTCGATGCCGTGACCTTTTTCGTCGGTTTCTGACTTAAATCGGGTATCTTGATGGAGGGCTAATTCTAGGCCTTCGGTAACAGCTTGGGCGGTGGTTTCTGGGGTTTCAAAAATAGGTAAGCTCACCCCAAGAATTTTTCCTTTCAGGGATTTTGCGGTTTTAGCAATACTGGCGGCGGCGCGGCGTAGGCTGTCTAATTTTAGGGTATCTGATTTACCTAAACCAACTAAAATCACTTTGCGAATCGGGCTATTTCCCCCCACACGAGTTGAAATACTGCTATCTGCTTTTCCCTTAAATTCGGTTTCGGCAATTAATTCTTTTAGAGTCCCGGCGAGTTGCCCATCTAAGGTGGCTAAGTCCCCGGTTAATTCTATCTGATCTTCAAATAAACCCAGGGCGAGGATATCTCCTGACCAGTTCAAGCAGGATGTGTTAGTGGCTTTAAATTCCATTGTTGTTTGTGTTTGAGTTACTCTAAAAAGTATAAACCTTTTTCGGTTTCAGGAGTTAGGAAAAAGTCCGGGGTGCGACTCTGTTGATTCGTTGCTTGGAAAAATTTTAATTTGGTGATGGCAAAATATAATTTATTTTGTCCAGGTTTCTTGCCATAAATCCCCCCCTACTTCGACTCCACCTAGGGAACTGGTGGCTTCTAATATTATATGATTTCCGGCTTTTAATTGCAAGTGAATTTTTCCCAGCATCGTATCTCGACAACGAAAGATTAATCCGTCTTTAGTTGGTGCTCTTAATCGGGTTCCCGGGTGTTCGGTGGTGGCGGTTAAACAGACTTCATATTGTTGATTTTTAGCTGTCATTTGCCATTTTCCCCAGGGTTCAATTTGCCAACTCACTTCTGAATTCCAGGGGACAAATTCATAGAATTTTCCCTGATAATGAATGCCAATTAAAGCCACGGATTCTGACTGGAATAACACATCTCGAATCCCGCCTCCGGCTGTTAATGCTAAATCTGTTTCTCCGTCAAAACTATTACAATTCACCCAAAACCATTGTTTCGGAAAACTCCCGCCCCAATTTTTTTCGCCATAGGCGGGGGCATTTTCAAATTGATAAATTTGACCATTCCAATCAATCCAACCCGTGGCTAAACCATGGGCCATTAAAATTTGCCATCCGGGTTCAAATATTTGCAAAAAAGACAACCATCCGGCGGTTGATTGTTGCGGTTGATCGGGATTTCCCCAACCATAAATCGGTTGAATTGTATAGTGCCAATTACAATATTGAGATGTGCCTGGATCGGCTAATTTTCCTTGATGTAAGGTGGCTGTTCCTTGATAGCCTTGTTGAATGGAATTTTCAAATATTGCGGGTTCTAAATAGCCAGGAGTGGCGGTTAAATCGGTTTTTCCCCAATGTCCTAAACCCAGTTGATCGGAGGTTGCCCAAAAGGTTTTTACATCGGGAAAGGTACGACACAAATATCCATCATCGGCTCCTAAAATTTGCGCTCCCCCGCCACTTTGGGGTTGATTTCCGATGGGATCTTCGATAGAATACATGAAGGCAAAGGTCTGTTTTTCTTGAGGTAATGTGACTCGATAGTACCAGCCTTCAAAGAAACGCTGATCGCTGCCATCCCAATGATACCCACTATGGGGGGTTTGTAAAGGGTTCTGTTGACGATTACAATTAAACATCAAAATCCTCAAAAATAATTGGTGAAAATTAAAATCGTAGTGAGTCCTTCAGGACTCTCTTAGGTATGGGATGAAGACAGCCCTGAAGGGCTTACTACGGTTTGTAGTGAGTCCTTTAGGACTCTCTTGGGTATGGGATGAAGACAGCCCTAAAGGGCTTACTACGGGACTCTCTTGGATATGGGGTGAAGACAGCCCTGAAGGGCTGACTACGGTTTGTGATCAATTCCCTCTTGAAGCCTTAACATTGGGTACAGCAGAGCCATAATTGACTCGACAACCCAAATTAAATAAACTAGAACTACATTCTAACGGGACAACTTGATCCCCTAATAGGGCACTACAACTAACATAATTATCATTATTCGTATCTTTCAAAACGCATTCAATGGGTCTGGCTCCAGAACTTTTTGTCCACATTTTCATTCCCATTTCTGCGACAAAATGTTGATAAAAGAAAGCAGAAATTCCTACTGCTAAAACCACAATTCCCAGTAGGCTAATTCTGACTGTCCAATTACTCAAAATTTTACCAATAAACCCTTTAATACTGTCTGGGATTGATGTCGTCATCGAGGTGGGTGTATCCGTAGGTTGATTGTCTGTCATAATATCTTTCCTGTAACATAATTGCTGCTGGGGTTAAGCCCCATTTAAGGTTAACGCCCAGGGTCTTACTTCTGTATTTTAACTGAATTTACTAAAAATTAGATTTGATCTGGCTAAATCTCCCCGAAGATGTAGGGTGATGGAAAATCTAGGAGGCTGAGATATCACTACAAATTTTCTATTTTTGGGTGGGGATGAGGTCTTCTCCCCCTCAATAAAAATTTTTCTATTCCGTTTGAATTTGTGTTAATAAATCATAAAAAGGTTGCCAATTATCTTCAAGGGTAATCTTTTCCCAGACTGCTTCAATTTCGGGACGAATAATTACCACTTGGGGATTATAATAGTTTAATCGTTGTTGCATTTCCTTGAGTTCGGGATCAGACAAGGTTTGTAAATGATGATAATATTGCTGTCTCCAAGCGTCTAAATGTTCCATGGGTTTCAGCATCTTTTAAAATATTCTGGGGTTGGTCTTGCCATTGCTGACAAAATTGTTCTCGCAGTTGCATAAAAAAGTCGGGATAGCTAATTCGATTATTTTTGAGTAAATTAATCGTAATTTGTAATAATTCCTCTGCTTCTGGGGTAGGAAGTTGTTCAAACCCTAAACGATTAATCATCCGTTGACGATAGAATTCTCGATAATACTGTTGAAAAGGGTCTAACGCTTTTTTGAGTTCTTCTAAAGGTATAACTAAGGATAAGGGTTTTTGTAATAATTCTAGGTTTCCTTCACAGATAAAGGGTTGATTTCCATAACAATATAACTTGCCATAATCAAAATAGGCGGCGGTAAATTGCAGGTTATAATCGGGCATAAAGGCGTAGGGGCCATAATCGAAACTTTCCCCGGTAATAGACATATTATCGGTATTTAAAACCCCGTGACAAAACCCGGAAGCCATCCATTGGGCGACTAATTCCGCGACTCTTTTCACCAGTTCGGCGTAAAATAAAATATAGCGATCGCTTTCTAATTTTAGGTCAGAATAATAATGGGTGATAACGTGATCTAAGAGGGTTTCGATCAGATCTTTGCGTTTAAAATAGTGTAACCGTTCAAAGGTTCCAAAGCGAATATGGGAGCGACTAAACCGGATCATTACAGAAGAACGGGTGGGGGAAGGTTCATCTCCTCGCCATAGTTGTTCTCCGGTTTCAATTAAGCTTAAACACCGAGAGGTTTTGACCCGCATTCGGTGCAACATTTCGGCGGCTAAAACTTCCCGCACGCCACCTTTTAAGGTTAATCTACCGTCGGCATTTCGAGAGTAGGGAGTTCTTCCCGATCCCTTAGTGCCGAAATCGTACAATTCCCGATCTATTCCCCGGGTCTGACCATACAAAAACCCCCGTCCATCTCCCAAATAGGGGTTATATTCCCTAAACTGATAGCCGTGGTAACGCATGGCTAACAGGGGACGCACGGCTTCAAATTTGCCAAAGGCTTCGATAAAATGGTCGTCGGTAACGGTTTCGGGGTCGAGTCCTAACTGATTTAATACCAAATCATTGCGGAACCTAAGTTGGTGCATCGGGAACTCCGCCGCCGTTACAATATCGGAATATTCACCGCCTAACGCCTCAAATGCGGGTTCATAGTCGAGGTGCAGGAACGGATTAGACATAAAATCCCCAATGATAGTCTATTGACAATATTAGCCCAATTTGGAAAAACTGTCAATTTATGAGGTGGAAAAATCTTAGATCCGGGATTAATAATCAAGGGATAAATGCTATTATTTTTGAGGTATCCTTAATTACATATCGATACTTTTAAATAAATGAATTAAATAGGAGGAAAACCAATGACTGAGTTAATTAAGGCAATTCAAACGGGAAAAATAGATCAAGTTAAAACGGCTTTAAGTCAAAACCCAGATATTAATGCTCAAAATGATCAGGGAAATACGGGATTAATTACAGCGATTACTTTAGGCGAAAAGGAGATGGTAAAATTCTTACTAGAGGCGGGGGCAGATGTTAATTTTTCTGATAATGATAATTGGACTCCCTTGATGGAAGCCGCGGCAAGTGGTTGCTTAGAAATCGTGCAGTTATTATTAGATAACGGGGCGGATATTCAGGCTCAAACTAATTTTGGGTTGACGGCGTTAATGAGTGCGGCTGGAAGCGGACATAAACAAATTGTGGAGTTATTATTAAAGAGTGGCGCAGATTTAACTACAAAAGATCAGAATAGTTGGACGGCTTTAATTTGGGCATCTTCGGAGCAACATACGGAGGTTGTGGAATTAATAAAACAATATCGAAATCGTGATTAAAAATCTGGGGGAACAGGGAATAGGGAACACCGGATCTGGGTAGAGGATTTGTAATTAATTTTGTTTAGGTACTTAGAACTCGGAAGGTGGGGAAAATGCGATCGCTATTTTCTGTAAAATGAATTTTGTCAGTATTTACCCTAATGTGGAATAATCATAAATTAATCATGCACGACTTCATACCTCCGAAACGGTTTTTTCCCTATTTAACCTGGAGAGAAATTGCCTCAATGCCAGATAAAAGTAGTGTGGTTATTTTACAACCGATTGGCTCCATTGAACAACACGGCCCCCATTTACCCTTAATTGTTGATGCTGCGATCGCAACGGCCGTAACAGGTCACGCCTTAGCCCAACTTAATGATAATATTCCTGCCTACGCTTTACCCACAATTTATTATGGAAAATCCAATGAACATTGGCATTTCCCGGGAACAATAACCCTGAGTTCCCAAACCTTAACGGCGGTATTAATGGAGTTAGGAGCAAGTCTTTATCGGGCTGGATTTAGAAAATTAGCCTTTATTAATGGTCACGGCGGACAACCCCAAATTTTAGAACTGGTGGCGCGGGACTTACATCAAAACTATGAAGATTTTTCCGTCTTTCCCCTGTTTGTTTGGCGAGTTCCCAATCTAGCTTCGGAATTATTAACCCCGAAGGAATTAGAGTTAGGAATTCACGCCGGAGATGCCGAAACCAGTTTAATGTTATCCTTACTGCCAGAACAGGTAAAAATGGAACAAGCGGTTTGTGAATATCCCCATAATTTACCCGAAAATAGTTTATTAAGTATGGAAGGAAACCTACCCTTTGCTTGGGTAACAAAAGATCTAAGCAAAAGTGGGGTTTTAGGGGATGCAACGGTGGCGACAAAAGAAAAAGGCGATCAGATTTTAGCCTCTTTAGTGAATAGTTGGGTGCAAGTAATTGAGGATTTATATAAATTTCAACAACCCCAAAGATTTAGGGATTAATTAAATATTAAAGCACCGCCAGATTTCCGGCTCCCTAGTTTCTTCCATTTGGTGTCAACTGTCATAACTTATGGCAGAATGTTTTTAACTAAGATAGCTAGAGCCCTGAAGGGCTTACTACATCAATAATAGAATTATGATGAATTCATCCTTACAACGAGCATTCGACCAAGGCAACGCCCTGAAAGTAATTAGCGGTTTAACCAATTTCAACGCTGGGCGGGTCGCTTCCGTCGTCAAAGCTGCAACTAAAGGCGGCGCAACCTTTGTGGATATTGCCGCCGACCCTAACCTAGTGCAGATTGTCCGAGAATTAACCCATCTCCCCATCTGTGTTTCTGCGGTTGAACCGGAATTATTTGTGACCTGCGTAGCAGCGGGTGCAGACCTAATTGAAATTGGCAACTTCGACGCCTTCTATACCCAAGGACGGCGGTTTGAAGCGGCGGAAGTGTTGCAACTAACCCACGAAACCCGCGCCTTACTGCCCCATATTACCCTATCCGTCACCGTTCCCCATATCCTGGAACTCGACCAACAAGTCGAACTCGCCCTGGAACTCGTCAAAGCGGGTGCAGATATCATCCAAACCGAAGGCGGAACCAGTTCCTCCCCCGTCCATGGCGGGACATTGGGACTAATTGAAAAAGCCGCCCCCACCCTAGCCGCCGCCTGGGAAATTTCTCGCGCCGTGTCCGTCCCCGTATTGTGCGCTTCGGGTATTTCTAATATTACCGCTCCCATGGCGATAGCCGCCGGAGCCGCCGGGGTGGGCGTGGGTTTCAGCCATTAACCGCCTCGACAACGAAGTCGCGATGGTGGCGGTGGTTCGGAGTTTAGTGGAATCCTTGGCCACGGTGAAGGCGAACCGAGTTTACGCCTAATTTTGAGCCATTATCGGGTGTAGGGACGGGCTATAGCACGTCTCTACGGAATTTATCTCTAAAAACCTATGAATAAGTTATAAACCAGGCTAAATAATCTTCTATCAAATTATAGTTGGGGGAATCTTCGTCTGATACTTCTAATTCCACTAAAGGTAGGGTAAATTGTCGATTATCGCTGGCCCGTTTAACGTCCACCATAATCCCATTTGTCTCATCAAATTTAGGCTGAAAATCTTCTAATATAAAAACATCGGTGTAGGAGGGATTTGTTTTTTTTAGTTCTTCATATTCTTTGATTTTTCCTGAGCCGTAAAGATATTCTTCCTCCCATAAAAATTCCTCTGACCCCCCTAAATAACAGGGTAATTCAAGATTTTCTTTCAAATACTTAAAATATTTATTTAAAGTTTTTTTATTAACCTTGATTCGGCTATTTCCTAAAATCTTCTTAACTTTTTCTTCAAATTCTTCAACATCAAATGTTTCATCCTCATCGTCATCTTCAGTATCAAAGAAATTTTTATTAATTAACCCCAATGACTCCATTTGTTCAATCATACTTTTCAGGATCATCCTGGGGTCATTAGAATTCAGGCTATTTCTTCGCTTATTCAATAAACCCGACACAATGGTTTCATCAATTTGAATCGGTTTCAAATCATCTCCGGGGGGCTGTAATTTTTTTTTGTTTTTGTTTTGATATAATTTAGACATTCCGTTACACCAAGCACAGTGGTTATTCGTCTCAACCCTAGTTAATTTTAATTAATCTGGTTTAAGGTTTATAGTTATAGAGACGTGATTGGTTTACACCTCTATCTACTTTCCGCCTTCAGATTTTTCTATAGGAAAGGGAGTAGAATTTAGTATATCGTGCTACAGGTATTTTTGATATTCTCAAGGGGAGAAAATTATGGTACAAACACAACAGGACTCTATACCCGTTATTTACCAAGGACAGTTCGGCAATTATACAATTAATGATCGCGATCGCCAAGGTGTGATCATTTACCGTATCGGCCTAATCATAGCAGCCCTGTGCTTCACCCTGGCCACGGGATTAGTTTTATTCCAACTCAATACCCAGGGGGTTTCTACTCGCATTAACCCCCATCTACTTCTGTTTTTGGTTGGCTTTGGGGGTGAGTTTATTTACCATTCATATTTATTTAGTTCAGTTACACCAACTGCTACAACTGTTTTGGTTAATTGGTGGAATTGCTTCGGTGGTGTTTGCTGTGGTTGACCCAGAACCTTTAGCATTAACCATTTATCACAATCCTTATAGCTTATTTGGGGTAGGATTTACCTTTGTAGCCTTAACAGGAATTTATTTTAAAGAAGCCTTCTGTTTTAATCGCATGGAAACTAAACTCGTAACTCCCTTAGTTCCGATTTTTTTATTAGGATTTATGGCTGGTTTTTGGTCGGTTGATGCTCAAAAAATTTTACTAGCATTTTGGGCGATTCAATTTATCATTTTTGCAGGTCGAAAAATATTCCAAGGAATTCCAGGAGATATCGGGGATAAAAGCGTTTTTGATTATTTAAAACGTCAACAGTTCGCCTAATACAAAAATTGTTTATCCCCCTAAACCCCTTAAAAAAGGGGGGAAAAGACTTCAAATCTACCATTTTTAATGGGTACAACAAAACTTCAAAGTCACCCTTTTTAATAGGGATTTAGGGGGATTAGATCTGGGCTTTAATTAAAAGTTATCAAAAATAAGCGGATCTAATTCTGAATAATCGGGTAATTTTTCTTCTAATATTTTACCATTTCTAATCACAATCCGGTCGCTTTGACACCGAGATAATATTTCACTCAAATAACGTCCTTGAAAAATTATAAAATCCGCCGCCATTCCCACACCAATGCTTCCCAAATCGGGTAAACCCATAAAATCCCCTGGGGTTTTGGTAACACTCGATAACCAATCTTGAAACGGTCGATCTAAATGACAAATTCTCACCGCCATTTTAAAGATTTCTAACCCATCATGGTCGCCAAAGCCATAAAATGGATCACGACAATTATCACTAGCAAAAGCTACGGAAATCCCCGCTTGTTTTAATTCATGGACTAGGGTTGTTCCCCGCCATCGGGGGGTTTTAGGAGATTGGGATTGATCATATTGACGATCTTGTAAATAGAGATTACACATCGGTAAACTGACAATTCCAATATTCGCGGCTTTCACCAATTCTAGGGTTTTTTGAATAATATCCTGCGGTTGTACGGCTAAACTACAACAATGTCCACAAATAATTTTTCCCTCAAATTGAGATTTTAACGCAGCTTCCGCAATTTTATATAAACAAATTGATTCCGCTTCTCCATTTTCATCAACATGGAAATCTAGGTTCAAATTCCGATCTTTAGCAATAGCAAAAATTCGCTCAAGTTGTTGTTCTAAATCAGGATTAATATAGGCAACTCCGCCTAAAATTCCGCCTGAATCTGCAACTTTATTAACTAATTTTTCCCCTTCTACCGTTAAATAATAGTCTAAAGTGGCTAAGGAAACTCCTTGCAAAATTAAGCGATCTTCCCATTCCTTTTTTAATGTATTAAAAACATCCCAATTTATATCCATCAATCTTCCCGCCGAATCTAAATGGGTTCTAATAGCTTTGGTTCCATGGACATAACTACACTTTAAACCAAATTCCATCCGTCGGTAAATATCTTCGGTAGTCCAGGTTTTTTCATCTTTAAATATTGCTAATAACGCATCTTCAAAGGTTCCTGTTTTATTGGGCGATCGCTCCCAAATATGACCCTTATCTAAATGAGTATGAACATCGACAAAACAGGGCCAAATTTGTTTCCCATGTAAGTCCACCGTGGGGATATTTTCTAACTCAACATATCCAGCAATAGCAATTTGACTAATGATTCCCGAGGTAATTTTAATATCAACTAAAGCCATACCATCCGTATTTGCTGAAGTTGCGATCGCCCCATCGCCACCACGGAGCACACAAACCGGGACACGAACATTTTTCAGCCAGTAACAAGAAGTATTTGGAATCATAATCCTAGCAATTAGAAAATCTTTGTCTCTCTGATGGCCAAATGAACCCTAACCATTCGCCCAAACCTAAAAATAATCTAACAGTTTCAGGTTATGCAAAAAATGTATGGTGTCAATGCTTAATTCTCATTAAGTTTAAAGTTTTGTAACATTAGCTACGATTACATAGGGTATAGGGGTCTAACTTATTCACATTGCTTAACCTTTGGGTTAAGGTCAGGAGCCTCCAAGTTCAAAGAAAAGAGGTCAACACTCCAATTTTAGATTTGAGTCTTCCATGATACGGTTTGTGTTCTGCAAACCTGTTAATGTTTGGCCAAATTTGATCTATTTGTCATTCACCCGACAAATTCGAGACATAGCAACACCGAGGAATTCGCTATGACCAGCACAGTCCCACAGAAAACAGCCACAAACAAATTTGAAAAATTCAAAGCCGAAAAAGATGGTTTAGCGGTTAAAGACGAACTAGAAACCTTCGCCCAACTCGGTTGGGAAACCATGGACGAAACCGACCGAGACCACCGCCTCAAATGGCTAGGGGTGTTTTTCCGTCCGGCGACTCCAGGTAAATTTATGATGCGCCTGCGTTTACCCAATGGGGTGATCACCAGTGAGCAGATGCGGGTTTTGGGGGAAATTGTGCAACGCTACGGTGATGACGGTAGTGCTGATATTACCACAAGACAAAACCTTCAGTTAAGAGGAATTCGGATTGAGGATCTCAGTGATATTTTTCGGCGCTTTGAAAAGGTGGGACTCACCAGCATTCAGTCGGGAATGGATAATGTCCGTAATATCACGGGTTTCCCCCGTTGCGGGGTTAGATGCCGATGAACTCTATGATACCCGAGAATTGATACAACAGGTTCAAGACATGATTACCAACGAGGGAAAAGGGAATCCCGAGTTTAGTAATTTACCGCGAAAATTTAACATTGCGATCGGTGGATGTCGGGATAATTCGATTCATGCTGAAATCAATGATATTGCTTTTATTCCCGCATTTAAAGAGGAAACTTTTGGCTTCAATGTGTTAGTTGGAGGATTCTTTTCCGCCACCCGTTGTGAAGCTGCTATTCCCTTGAATGTTTGGGCAAAACCCGAGCAAGTTGTCGATCTTTGTCGAGGAATTTTAGAAGTCTTTCGAGACCATGGGCCCCGGGGAGTTCGCCAAAAAACTCGGTTAATGTGGTTAATTGATGAATGGGGCATTGAAAAGTTTCGTTCTGAAGTCGAAAAACAAATCGGTTATGCTTTAGAATCTGAAGCGGAAAAAGACGAAATTCTCTGGGAAAAACGGGATCATTTGGGGATTTATAAACAAAAACAACCCGGATTAAACTATGTGGGATTAAATATTCCCGTTGGCCGGTTATCGGCTAACGAAATGTTGGAATTATCCCGGATTGCTGAGGTTTATGGGAGCGGAGAAATTCGCTTAACCGTTGAACAAAATGTGATTATTCCCAATGTTTCCGATAGTCGGTTAGAGGCGTTTTTAACCGAACCGATTTTGGAAAAATTCTCCGTTAATCCATCGGCCTTAAGTCGAGGATTAGTTTCTTGTACGGGCGCACAATTCTGTAACTTTGCTTTAGTAGAAACCAAACATCGGGCTGTAGCATTAGTTAAGGAATTAGAGTCGGAATTAACCATCGAAAAACCCGTAAGAATTCACTGGACAGGTTGCCCCAACTCCTGCGGACAACCCCAAGTTGCCGATATTGGATTAATGGGAACCAAGGCCCGGAAAGAGGGCAAAACCCTTGAGGGAGTCAACCTCTATATGGGCGGAAAAGTCGGTAAGGATGCCAAACTGGGTGAATGTGTGCAAAAATCCATTCCCTGTGAGGATCTCAAACCCGTTTTGCGACAAATTTTGGTGGAACAATTTGGCGCCAGAGTCAAAGAATAATTCATCTCAAAATCCACATCAACACCCTACTGATACAGAACCCAAACATAGAATATGAGCAAACTTTCACGACGGAAATTCCTGTTAACGGCTGGTGCAACGGCGGCTGGAACTCTAATCATCCATGGTTGTACTTCTAATAACAGTCCTTCCCAAACCCCCACAACTCCATCTACTACAGCCCCGACCGTCAATATTAATCCAGCCGATGCCCCAGAAATACCCACAGCAACTTTAGGATTTATTGCCTTAACGGATGCTGCACCCTTAATTATTGCCCTGGAAAAAGGTCTATTTGCTAAGTATGGGATGTCCGACGTTAAGGTGCTTAAACAAGCCTCTTGGCCTGTTACTAGGGATAACCTAGAATTAGGGTCAGGTGGAGGCGGCATTGATGGGGCACATATTTTATCCCCCATGCCCTATTTAATGACATTAGGAACGATTACTAAACAACCCGTTCCGATGTATCTTTTAGCCCGATTAAATACCAATGGTCAGGCGATTTCTTTAAGTAAAGACTATCTGGATGCTAAAATTACCGTTAACGATAGTGCCAAATTTAAAGATATTTTATTCGCCGCTAAAAATGCCGGAAAAGAAGTCAAAGCCGCGATTACATTCCCTGGGGGAACTCACGATTTATGGACGCGCTATTGGTTAGCCGCCGGGGGCACAGTTCCTGATACTGATATTTCAATTGTTTCCGGTGCCACCCCCCCAAATGGTTGCGAACATGAAAGTTGGAAACATGGAAGCTTTCTGTGTGGGTGAACCGTGGAATGCCCAATTAGTTAATCAAAAAGCCGGATATACGGCCTTAATTACCGGGGAATTATGGAAAGATCACCCGGAAAAAGCCTTTACCATGCGAGCAGATTGGGTAGATAAAAACCCCAAAGCAGCAAAAGCTTTAACCATGGCTGTATTAGAAGCCCAACAATGGTGTGATAAACCGGAAAATATTGAAGAAATGTGTAAAATTGTTTCCCAAGATAAATGGTTTAAAGTGCCTTTTGCAGATATTATTGAGCGCTCCAGAGGAAATATTGATTTTGGTGATGGTCGGGTAATCACCGCCAGTCCCGTCGCCATGAAATTCTGGAGGGATAATGCCTCCTATCCCTATAAGAGCCATGATACTTGGTTCTTAACCGAAGATATTCGGTGGGGATATTTACCACCCGATTTAGATATTAAAGCCACCGTTGATAAGGTCAACCGTGAAGATTTATGGCGAGAAGCAGCAAAGTCTTTAAATGTTCCCGCAGCCGAAATTCCTGCTACTCCCTCTCGCGGGATTGAAACCTTCTTTGATGGGGTACAATTTAACCCCGACGATCCGAAAGCCTATCTCAATAGTTTAGCAATCAAAAAAGTCTAATTCCTTCATAATTGCTTTAGGGGCGGGTTCTTCCAGAGCCAATAATTCCGATCTATTCTCTATAGACTCGCCCCGCTTGAAAATTACTCCCCAGTTGGGGGCTTCAGGAAGAAAACTAACTCAGTTATAATCATCATGACTACTAGCGCTAAGGCCAATTCTGATAGTAATAATCCTCTGAATTCTTTTTTTAATTGGTTTAATAATAATCGAAATAAAGTGATCCGTCCTTTGATTGGAGTCTTTATTTTTCTGGCTATTTGGCAACTGTTATGTTCAGGAGAAAATCCTAATTTACCATCTCCCATTACCACCGTTAAAGAATCTTGGGAATTAATTATTAACCCATTTTTTGATAATGGCGGTACTGATAAAGGGTTGGGTTGGCAGGTCATGGCTAGTTTACAAAGGGTGGCTGTAGGATTTAGCTTATCCGTGGTTGTGGGAATTTCCCTAGGGATTTTAGTGGGGAGTAATACCTTTATGTATGATGCCTTAGATCCCCTATTTCAAATTCTCAGAACAATTCCGCCCCTCGCTTGGTTACCCATCGCCCTAGCCGCTTTACAACAATCCAATCCTGCGGCTATTTTCGTCATCTTTATTACAGCAATTTGGCCGATTATTATTAATACCACCGTCGGGGTACAACAAATTCCCCAAGACTATAAAAACGTGGCTAGAGTGTTACGTTTACCCAGAAATAAATACTTCTTTAAAGTGTTATTTCCCTCCGCAGTTTCCCTATATTTTTACCGGATTAAGAATTGGGATCGGTCTATCTTGGTTAGCGATTATTGCGGCGGAAATGTTAGTGGGTGGAGTCGGGATTGGCTTCTTTATTTGGGATGCCTATAATAGCTCTCGAATGAGTGCGATTATCGTGGCCTTAATTTATGTTGGAGTCGTTGGTTTAATCCTAGATAGAGCCATTGGTTTTATTGCTTCTAAAGTGGTTCCCGCCGAGCAAAAATAAACCCAAAATGATTAACGTTCACCCTTAATTTCTCATATTTAATTATGTCTGTATTTGTACAAGTTGACCACGTTCATCGCGTTTTTAATCTCCCCAATGGAGAACGATATGTAGCCCTGAAAAATATTGAACTCAAAATTAATAAGGGGGAATTTATTACCCTTCTTGGACACTCGGGTTGTGGAAAATCCACCCTCTTAAATATTATCGCTGGGTTAGATCAAGCCTCCCAAGGAGGGATTATTTTAGAAGGGCGAGAAGTTCGAGAACCCGGGCCAGATCGGATGGTGGTATTTCAAAATTATTCCCTATTACCTTGGTTAACTGTTAGAGAAAATATCGCCTTAGCCGTTGATGAAGTCTATCGTAAACTGCCTAAAACCGAACGAAAAGAAATTGTTGAAAAACACATTAAATTAGTCGGTTTAAGACTGGCTGCGGATAAACGACCGGGGGAAATTTCGGGGGGGATGAAACAGCGAGTTGCGATCGCCCGTGCCCTGTCCATTCGGCCCCAATTATTACTCCTAGATGAACCCTTTGGTGCTTTAGATGCTTTAACTAGAGGGGGGTTACAGGAGCAGTTAATGAAAATCTGCGAAGCTAACCAAGTCAGCGCCGTCATGGTAACCCACGATGTCGATGAAGCCCTATTATTATCCGATCGGATTGTGATGTTAACCAACGGCCCAGAAGCTCACATTGGGCAAATTTTAGAGGTGAATATTCCCCGTCCCCGTCAACGGATGGAAGTGGTAAATCATCCCAGCTATTATGCCCTGCGGAATGAAATTGTTTATTTTCTCAACCAACAGAAAAAAGCCAAAAAAACAGCTACCAAAAAATTACCTCTGGTGGTGGCAAAAAATGGCTTAGAAAAAGTCAATTTAGATCTGGGTTTTATTCCCTTAACAGACTGCGCTCCCCTAATTATTGCTAAAGAAAAAGGGATCTTTGAGGAATATGGATTAAGCGAAGTTACCCTCAGTCGAGAAACCAGTTGGAAACTATTGGGTCAGGGGGTAATTGAAGGCCGTTTAGACGCAGCACAAATGGTGGCAGCAATGCCTATAGCCATGACCTTGGGCTTTGGGAAAAACCCACCGATGCCCATGGTAACGGCCATGACCCTATCTCGAAATGGTAATGGGATTACCCTGAGTAAGAAATTGTATGAAAATGGGGTTAAAACCTTAGAAGATTTTAAAATTTATATCGAAAATCACCTTGACAAAGTGCATACATTAGGGATGGTTCACCCCAGTTCTATGCACAATTTAATGTTGCGTTACTGGTTGGCAGCCGGAAATATTAACCCCGATCAGGATGTGAATTTAACGGTGATTCCACCCCCCCAAATGCAGGCTAATTTAAAAGCGGGAAATATTGATGGCTATTGTGTAGGGGGGCCTTGGAATGCCCGGTCTGTCTATGAGGGGCTAGGATTTGTTATTGCTAATAGTTTTGATATTTTCCCCAATGGACATACGGAGAAAGTTTTAGGCGTAACTGAAGCCTGGGCAAATCGCTATCCCAAAACCCATGTTGCCCTGGTAAAATCATTAATTGATGCCTGTGATTATTGCGATGATCGACGAAATCGAGAAGAAATTTTAGAAATATTATGTCGGGATGAATATGTCGGATCGGCTCCCGAATATACCCGCTTAGGATTCATTGATCCCGTTGACCGGGGCGATGGTCAACCACCACAATTATTAGTGAATTACAATCAGTTTCATGTGGATAAAAGCAATTGCCCTGATGCTACAGAATTTATCTGGATGATGGCAGAAATGGCCCGATGGGGAATTACACCCTTCCCTAAAAATTGGGTTTCTGTTGTCGAAAGGGTATTAAGAACTGATGTTTATGGTGAAGCAGCCCGGGAATTAGGATTATCGGAGACAGGACGCGATCGCCAAAGCATTAAGCTATTTGACGGTACTATTTTTAATCCTCACGATCCGATTAAATATCTCAAAAATCTCAAGATTAAACAGGAAATTCGGATTGAGGAAATTATCCTAGATCCCATAGCGGCCTAGCAATTGAATCGTCAACCGTTGTTTAGTCTAAAAAATTATGCAAATTTTAGATAGTATTTCTTCTAAACCAATGCCATCCTCCAAATCCGATGCTTTTTTGCTGATTGATCAAGTTTCCAAAGTCTATAACACAGCAAAAGGTGAATATGTTGTGCTTGAAGATGTCAATCTTCAGGTGCAAGAAGGCGAATTTATTTGTGTTATTGGTCACTCCGGTTGCGGAAAATCTACCCTATTAAATATGGTGGCGGGGTTTAATCAACCCACCAACGGGGTCATATCCGTTAAGGGACAAGAGATCACCGAACCCGGGCCAGAACGGATGGTAGTATTTCAAAACTATTCCCTGTTACCTTGGTTAACCGCAAAAGAAAATATCCAGTTAGGAGTTGAGTCAGTATATCCTGACAAATCCAGCGCCGAACATAAGGCAATTGTTAACGAAAATTTAGAGTTAGTCGGGCTATCGGAAGCGGCCCATAAAAAACCCTCCCAACTCTCCGGGGGTATGAAACAGAGGGTTTCTATCGCTAGGGCTTTAGCCACTCGTCCCCAAATGCTAATTTTAGACGAACCCTTTGGCGCCTTAGACCCCATTACCCGGGAAGAATTACAGGAAGAACTCTTGAGTATTTGGCAAGATCATCGGATTACGGTGTTAATGATTACCCATGATATCGATGAAGCCTTGTTTTTAGCCGATCGCCTGGTGATGATGACCAATGGCCCAGCGGCTCAAATTGGCGAGATCCTAGATATTCCCTTCTCCCGTCCCCGTAACCGTGCCAAGATTACCGAAGACCCCCGATATTACGAATTGCGGAAACCAGGCCCTAGATTTCCTATTCCGGCGTTTTGCTCACCATGAAGAAGATCAAGATACCACTGAAGATACAATCACTGACACGGAATCAGCACAAAGCACTACAATAGCACCCAGTTCTAGTCCTATAGCAACAGAGGTGCTAAATATGCAACCTGATAAACCGAACCCTAACCCCAATCTTAGTCCTAACCTTAGCCCCAAAGATAATCCTTATGCTCAACCTTCTGAACCCGAATTAACCCATGGGGCTGACCTCGCAACGGCCGAGGAAGAAATGTCACCTGAAATGAAAACCAAGGTGTTATTTGCTCTGTGGGGAGTAATTCTGGCTACTTTCATTGGATCAATTGTTTTTAGTTCTACCACCACCGCTAATAAAGAGGAAAAAACCCCAGAGTCTTCCTCGGCGACGATGGGGGAAACGGCAACTACCCCCGTTGTGGAAACCATGACTCCGGCAACTATAGCCTCTCCCACCATGGCCCCGACCCCCACTGCCACCTTATCACCCTCTGTCAGTCCCTCTGCTTCCCTGGAGGCTACGCCAACCGCCTCTCCTAATGTCGTGGCGACGACTTCTCCCAGTCCCAATAGCGTTGCATCTACGACAACAACAACGGCGATCGCACCTACCACAACGGCGTCACCAATGGTTTCTCCGTCTCCCGTGGCTACGACATCCCCAACCCCAGGGAGTTTAGCCCCTGCTTCGGTTTCTGCTTCTGCTTCTCCCGATACAACAGCAATATCACCGACAACATCGCCGACAATATCACCGACAACAACGGCGTCGCCAACCTCCTCTCCCGCTTCCGTGGCAACAGCCCCTAGTAGCACAACGGCAAAAACCCCTAGTGCGGAGGATTTAGAAAAGTTAAATCAAGAGGTTTTTTCTAACATTAATGAGGCTTGGACAAGTACCCCAGTGACCGCAGTTTCTGTTTATCTGGTTAAAGTGAGTCAAACGGGGGAAATTTTGGGTTATGAAGCTAAATCTCCCGATGCGACTGAAAACCTGAATAATACCCCCCTGCCTCAGTTAGTGAAATCGGATGCGACCCAAACACCCTATACACAATTTGAGGTAACATTTACCCCCGTGGGAACCTTGGATTTAAAACCCGTTCCATAGGGAATATTTTAAGAGGAATTGGGAGTTAATTATTATCCCAATTTCTCTATATAAATAGAAGGGAACAGGGAACACCGGAACGGGGAATGCGGAATTACGAATGGGTAATATTATTGAATTTATTAATTTTAATAATTAGTAGGTGAACGGTTGAATCTATAGGTTTATCATTTTTAAACACCAACTTTCATCAAGGGTTCAAGCCCAACAACTATTTTATAAAACAATGAAATCGATTAAAACACTTTGTCCTTTCTGTGGTGTCGGTTGTGGTTTGGAAATTCTATCCACAGCCACGGCCGATCAAGATATTAAAAAAGATGAACCGGAAAACCCGATTTGGAAGGTGAGAGGCGATCGCCAACATCCCTCTAGTTTAGGAATGGTCTGTGTTAAAGGAGCCACCGTCACCGAATCGATCCACCGTGATCGGCTTTTACACCCGATGATTAGAGAAAACCTAGACCAACCATTCCGCCAGGGGAGTTGGGAAGAAGCCCTAACTCTGATCGTGGATCGGATCAAAACCGTTCGTGATGAATATGGTTCCGATGCCCTATGTATATACGGCTCCGGTCAGTTTGTTACCGAAGATTATTATATCGCGCAAAAACTATTAAAAGGGTGTTTGGGAACCAATAACTTTGATGCAAATTCTCGTTTATGTATGTCATCGGCTGTGTCGGGTTATGTTCAGAGCTTGGGGTCTGATGGGCCTCCCTGTTGTTATGATGATTTAGAATTAACTGATTGTGCCTTTATTGTAGGTAGTAATACCGCCGAATGTCATCCGATTATCTTTAATCGTTTAGCCAAATATCATAAAAGAAATCCCCACGTTAAACTAATTGTGGCTGACCCTCGATATACTCAAACAGCCCAAGCCGCCGATCTGCATTTACCCATTCGCCCCGGAACCGATATTGACCTATTTAATGGTATTGGTTATTTACTATTAAAATCGGGAGATATAGATACACTTTTTGTGGATGAATGTACCCGGAATTTCCCAGAATATGCTGAACTTTTACAAGATTATCCTCCCGAAAAAGTTGCCGAAACCTGTGGAATTACTATCGAAGCTTTAGAAACCGCAGCCCGTTATTGGCAAGAATCAAAACGGGTTTTATCTCTGTGGTCAATGGGATTAAATCAATCCTCCGAGGGCACGGCAAAAGTGCGATCGCTAATTAATCTACACCTGATGACCGGTCAAATTGGTAAACCCGGTTCTGGCCCCTTTTCCCTGACCGGACAACCGAACGCCATGGGCGGAAGGGAAGCCGGAGGACTAGCCCATCTATTACCCGGCTATCGATTTGTGACTAACCCCCAACATCGGGCCGAAGTCGAACGGTTTTGGGGTATTCCCGAGGGTAGAATTTCCCCCTACATCGGACGCACCGTTTGGGATATGATTCTCGGTTTAGAACGGGATGAAGTGCAGTTTCTCTGGATCGCCGCCACCAACCCCGCCGTGAGTATGCCCGACCTGGAACGCACCAAAGCCGCCCTGTTAAAATCCCCCTTTACCGTCTATCAAGAGGCCTACTATCCCACAGAAACCTCGGCTTATGCCCATATTTTACTCCCCGCCACCCAATGGAGTGAAAAAACCGGGGTAATGACCAACTCCGAACGGCGTGTCACCTACTGTCCGGGGTTTGATGTCCCTTTAGGAGAAGCCCGACACGACTGGGAGATTTTTGCCGAAGTTGGCAGGCGTTTAGGGTTTAAAGAACAATTTGCTTTCCAAACTCCGGCGGATGTCTATGCTGAATTTGTGCGGCTTACTAAGGGCCGTCCCTGTGATCAGTCGGGGTTAAGCCATGAACGTTTGCAACAACAGGGGCCGACCCAATGGCCTTGTCCAGTAGGGGAAGTTGACTCTAGTATTTCTTCCCAACGCCTCTACACCAATAATTATTTTGCCACCCCCGACGGTCGGGCGATTTTTGGCCCCTATCATTCCAAGGGGTTAGCCGAACCCTGCGATCCTAATTATCCCTATGTCCTAACAACGGGTCGTCTGTATGGTCATTGGCACACCCTTACCCGCACCGGGAGAACGGCAAAAACCAAACAAATGCACCCCAACCCCTTCATAGAAATTCATCCCCAGGATGCGGCTAATTTGGGGATTGAAAATGGCGATCTTGTGGAAGCCCGTTCTCGACGGGGAAGTTGTCAATTTCCGGCTAAGGTCACGGCCTTTATTGCCCCGGGCATCGTCTTTGTCCCGATGCACTGGGGGGCATTGTGGGCATCGGACGCAGAAGCCAATAATTTAACCCATCCCCACGCCTGTCCCGACTCCCACCAACCGGAATTAAAAGCCTGTGCGGTACAGCTATCAGTGATCAGTGATCAGTTATCAGTCATCAGTCATCAGTGATCAGTGATCAGTCATCAGTCATCAGTGTCAGAGTTATCAGTTATGGCCGTTGCCACATCTATTAGGACATTCTTGAAAGCTAAAAGCTGCTCATAGTAAGTATTTACCTATAGCGAGATTGCCCATTGCCTCTTGCCTATTGCCTCTTGCCTATTCCCATATCAGTTATTGGTGGGGAACCTTTGACAATTTCTATCGACTACTAGAATAAGTCAGGAGTTAGAAAAACGGCTAACTCGCATCTACCCCAGAGAAATTCAAAAGTCTGATCAGAACCTTTAAAATCATCTCTGGGGATCATGCAAAGTCCCTGAAAAAATGTTAGCCTAAAATAAATAAAGGGATTATTAATTTTATTAAGTTGAGTTGAACTATGAAACCGACATTAACCTTAGCAACATTAGTATTATTAGCCAGTTCGATGCTCCCAGCCCATGCTGTGATGCCCAATAACCGGATTAATACGGATTCCGCCAGACAACCTTCTCAAGATTTAATTCTGGCCCAAAATAATTTTGACCAATATCGTCAACAGCGTCATGCACAGTTGGAACAACAAATGCGGGAGGAGGTGAAAAAACCTCAATATAATAATTTGTCCGCAGCCCAAAAAGCCCAAATAATTCGAGATGCCCATAAGGCTTTAGATCAAAGTTTAGACCGGGAATATGAAACTTGGAAAAAACAGCAATCTAATAATAATGGTCGTTACAACAATAATGGTCGTTATAATAACAACCCTAACAATCCTAATAATCAACAATCCTTTGAGCAATATCGTCAGCAACGCCATGCACAGTTAGAACAACAAATGCGACAAGAGGTAAATCAACCTCAATATAATAATTTGTCCGCAGCCCAAAAAGCTCAAATGATTCGAGATGCTCATACTAATTTGGATCAAAGTTTAGATCGGGAGTATGAAACCAGGAAACAACAATCTAATAATGGTAGTTATAATAACAACCCTAACAATCCCAATAGTCAACAATCCTTTGAGCAATATCGTCAGCAACGTCACGCACAGTTAGAACAACAAATGCGACAAGAGGTAAATCAACCCCAATATCGTAATTTATCCGCAGCCCAAAAAGCCCAAATGATTCGAGATGCTCATACTAATTTGGATCGAAGTTTAGATCAGGAGTATCAAGCCTGGCAACGGGGCAACAATAACGGGAATTATAATGGTCAGTATGATTCGGGAAACTATAATGGCAGCGATCGCTATGATCGTTATGATCGTAACAATCAACCCTATCCTAATGGGGGTTACAATCGTTAATCGTAGGGTGTGTAATTACAGCACACCAATCATCTAGGATATCTCAAATCATTTGATCATTAATTATAATGAAAGTGGTAGGGGCGAATGGCCATTCGCCCCTACTCAATTTTTAGCTTATTTGCTTGTCAATAATCTGAGATCTATGATTAAACTTAATCATAAATCATGGAACCCGATTGCCAAAATGCAATTATTAAAAAATGTTAAACACAAAAATATAAAAACTTTCTTAAGATTTACAGTTATATTTGAAGATACAAGCCAAAACAACCGGAGTAGTACACCCATGCAAGTTAATCACCTGTTGAGGGAATATGAAGAAGGGGAAAGAGATTTTACGGAAGTAGACCTAGAAGGTGCAGACCTATCGGGGGTGATTTTGATTGGGGTTAACCTTTCCAGAGCCAATTTAACGGGGGCTAACTTGAGTCGAGCCTTCCTGAGTCGGGTTAAATTGAATGGGGCGTGTTTGCATCGAGGGAATCTGAGTTATGCCAAAATGAATGAGGCAAAATTAGGGGATGGAAACTTAACCAAAGCTAATTTGACGGGGACTTTTTTGGTTAATGCTAAACTTCCCAATGCTAATTTAAGCGGTGCGATTTTAGCCGGAGCTAATTTAAGACGTGCCACCCTACCGAATTCTAATTTATGTTCGGCAAACTTGCAATTCTCCAATTTAAGAGAAGCAAATTTAACCGGAGTTAACTTAAAATGGGCGAATTTAGTTTCGGCAAAACTCAGTGGGGCTAATTTATTTGGAGCAGAATTAACGGGAGTTAATTTACAAAAAGCCTACCTGAATGGGATTAAATTAAGTCGCGTTAATCTTGAGGGCGTTAATCTGCATGAAGCCCGACTGAATGGGGCTGATTTAGAGGAAGCATCCCTAATTAATGCTAATCTAAGTCAAGCTCAAATGCGGGGTATTCGCTTAACTAAAGCCGATTTAACCGGAGCTAATTTAGAAACAGGCGAGTCTGATGTGGGCGAATTTAAACTGGGCAAAATTATCGCAAGCGGACTTGAGAGATGCGGATTTAAGAGATGCTTCATTATTGGGAGCTACCCTGGAAAATACTCAATTCCAAGGAGCACAATTGCCACAATCTTTAAAACTTTATCTGGATTTAGCAATAACCTGCTCTAATTTATATCAAGGTCATACTCAAAAATGTGCAGTTGAGTTAGGATAATTAAAATTAAGATTTAACAGCACATTAATGGCAACGGATTATATTGTAGTTTTTGTTACGGCAAGTTCTCGTTTGGAAGCGGAAAAAATTGCTCAGGTATTGGTGGAAGAAAAACTAGCCGCCTGTGTTAGTTTAATGCCAATTCATTCTATTTATACCTGGCAATCAGAATTATGTCGGGAGGATGAATGGCAATTACTAATTAAAACGGATCTTAGACAGTTTGAGCCTTTGGAAATAAGAATTAAACAACTGCACTCCTACGAAGTGCCAGAAATTATTGCTTTACCGATTATCAAAGGTTCGGTAAGTTATTTAAGCTGGATTTCTGGAGAAATTCAGACTCGTTGAAAACTTTTTTTCTCTTAATGATTTTATTGGCTTTTATGATGTATTATTGTTCATGGGAGACTTATAAACTTTAAAGGATTGCAGAATAATGGATACCAGTTTTGTGAATCGGATTGTCATTTCTACTTGTCTATCTTTGCCCCTAATTTCTTTAACCGCCCTGAGTGCTTTAGCTGGTACGATTAACATTGAAGTGATTAATAATAGTGGGGAAGCGATCAGGGCTCTGTATATCTCACCTGCAAATAAAGAAGATTGGAGTAGTGATCAGATCTCAAAAACAATTCCTGATTTTGGTAGATATGATATTTTGGAGTGGGACGACTATGACCTTTGTTTTTTTGATTTTCGTGCTGAATATGAAGATGGAACATCAACAGATTTAAGGGATGTTGATCTGTGTAGGAAAGCGTCCGTAATTTTTAAAGAAATTAATCGGTAACTAGCACTCAACAACAAGTTGCTAAACTTCTGGAGGTGAATAGTTCATTGATTACGGCGGCGGACTTTTTCGCTAATAATTTCCTTTAGGATTAGGGTTTTGGCTTTTTGGTTGCTAACATCATGTTAGATTGATTCACCCCAAACTTATAACCCACTCCAAAATTAAGGGGTTTCACAGCAGCATTGCTTTGATAAACTTTCCTTAAATCCGGTTGATAGCGAACACTAAATAAAGGAATTGGAGTGGTATAGGTTCCAAAAAAGTTTAAATTCCATTGTTTTTCTGTAAAAAAGTTAAGGGGAATTCCTGAATCATCCTGTAAAATGGCTTGACTTTGGGCTAGAATTAACTCTCGAATTCCAGCAAAGGCGGGTCTGTGCATTAAATAGGATGCGGCTTTAAGATAGGTAACGGGTTGCTCAATTTGTTTGATAAATTTGCTGAATTGGGGTGTTTTTTTCAAGCCGTCATCGGAAATATCGGCGGAAAAATAATATAAAGTTCGAGGTTCTTTTTCTCCTTGAGGAACAAAATCAATTTTTACCCCGGGAATCATACCTTTTTCAAATTTTTGAACCTTAGCATCCTTATCTAATCCAATATATTGTAATTCTAAAATTCTATTATTTGTCCTCGCCATAAATAATAAAATTAAAGGTAAAACTCCCTGATTGGATAAATCAGACTTCATTTCTTTGGTTTGAAAAAAGCTAAACTGAAGTAAAGAATAGAGGGAGTTTTTAACATCCCCCAATTTTTGATGACGCTGAGTTTCTGATAATTCCTTAAGATTGGGCATCGTTTCCCACGGGTTCTAAAGCCACCAGCACATATTCTTGGGCGGTCGGGAAAAACAAATTAGCATATAGGAAATCCGGCCCACTAAAGGGATAAAAAATCCGAGGATTGGATTGATTAATCGCCGCTAATTCCTGTTTTGACCAGTCGCTAACTTTTGCCAGTTGTTGTTTTTCTAATTTTGACCAAGCTGGATCAATAAAACTGTGATAATTAACCCAAAATTTAGATTGGGTGAGGGAATAAAACTGACTTTTCGGATCAACTTTCATTCCCGCAATTAATTTAGCGGTATCGGTTAAATAATCCGCTTGTTTTTGATCATATAGGGCTAAGGGATCAATCGGGGGAGGGGGATTTTCTGGGGAGGTTTTTGGGGTTTCAATTCCTGGGGATTTTTCCGTCTTTTCTTGCAGTTCGGTTTGAACACAGGACTGCAAACCAACAAAACTTAAAATGATTAGTAATAGGGCTGAGAATTTCATAAATTACACCAATTTATTCCGAATACCGATAAAATAGAAGGGTAAACCCAGGGCAATTGTTCCTAATCCGGCTAAGGATTCGAGGGGTTTATCCTGAAAAATAAATATTAGCATCCAAAGGCTAATTCCTAAAAAAATGATCGGGGTTATTGGATATCCCCAAGTTTTATAGGGACGTGGGACATCGGGACGGCGAAAACGATGGACAAACACCCCTAAAACCGTGATTAATGAAGATAGGGTTAGGGTAAATGCTAAATAGGTAATCACGGCTTGAAAGCTGGCGGTAATGATTAATATAATTACGATCGCTAGTTGTAAACATAGGGCATAATAGGGGATTCCATGTTGATTTTTTTGAGCCAAAATTTTAAATAAGGGAATATCTTCCCCGATAACTTGGGTAACTCTTGGCCCAGCTAATACCATGGAACTAATGGAAGAAATTAGGCCAAATCCAATTAATAGTCCCATGATTTTTGCTCCCAGATTACCAAAAATTTGTTGGGCGACAATATAACCAATTTCTAATTGTCCGGCTAATTGTTCAATGGGTGTTGTATAGAGAAAAACAAAGTTCAAAAGCAGATATAAAATCGTAACTATTAATGTACCAATTAATAGGGATTTCGGTAAGTTTTTCTCCGGTTCCTTAATTTCACTAGCTAAATAAACCGCAGCATTCCAACCGGAATAGGAATAGGTAACATAAACTAAAGAAACGGCAAAAGATGAACTAAAAATTACCGAAATATCGCTGAAATGGGGTATAAATTCAATGGGTTGGGGGGTGGCTAAAGTTAACCCACTCAAAATAAAAACAATAATCAGGACAACTTTTAAAACCGTAAATCCCTGTTGAAACACACTGCTAATTTTCAGGGTTTGGGTATGAATCAGAGAGACTAATATTACTGCAATTAAAGCAATTATGGTGGGATAATTTAAACTAGGAAATACACTGGAGATATATTTTCCTAATGCCATGGCGGCGGCGGCAATGGGAGCGGCAAAACCAACGGAGACAGAAACCCATCCTGAGAGGAAACCAATCACCGGATGATAAATTTCCGAAAGATAATGATATTCACCCCCTGAGCGGGGCATAGCGGCTCCTAATTCCCCATAACACAAAGCACCCGCCAGGGCAAAAATACCACCAATTAACCACAAAAATAAAATGGCAAAACCCGACTGAATATCAAGGACTTGAAACCCCAAACTGGTAAATACACCCGTTCCAATCATATTAGCAACCACAAGACAAATTGCTGTTGATAATGTGATTTTACCGGGGGATAAACTGGGTTTTTGTAAGGAATTAGAATCGTTCAAAATTGTTGTGAAAAATAGGGAATAGGGAATGGGATTTAAAAGTATCCTAACTGTAATGGATGGTGCTATAGTGGTTTTTGGGGCGGGTTTCTGTATCAATTTTGAATACCCTTCAACAGATAATCTAAACCTGGCCCGATTGTAATTCTAAACACAACTGGCGGAAATGATCACCGCGATGTTCAAAACTTTGATATTGATCAAAACTGGCACAGGCGGGAGATAATAATACTACTTTCGCGCCTAATTTTGGAGCAATTTCAGAGGATCTGATAATTGCTTTTTCCATGGTTTCCACGATTTCAAAATTAGAGTAATTTTCTTCTGTTAACCGTTTGGCAAAGGCTTCAGCGGCATCTCCAATTAATAAAACCGAGACAGCTTTTGATTTAATTTGATTAATCCAAGCCGTATCTTCTCCTTTTTTGGCTTCTCCTCCAGCTATTAAAATAACTGGGGCATCAACGGCCGATAATCCCACTTCGGCTGCGTCATAATTGGTGGCTTTACTATCATTAATCCAGTCAATTCCTTGCCAAGTGATAATATGTTCTAAACGATGGGAAACTCCAGGAAAGCTAGAAATTGCCTGACTAATTGCTGGGGTTTCTATTTTGGCTAATCGGGCGGTGGCGACGGCCATTAAAAGGTTTTGTTGATTATGACTTCCCACCATTTTTAAGGCATCTGCTTGAACTATTTGATCCCCATTTTGCATCACCCAATTATTTTTAATATAAAATCCTAATTCGGGGTTAGCAACTAATTTTTCCTGCCCTAAAACACTTGTCCAATAGGCAGAAATCCAGCGTTGATTGGCGGTTTCTCTTAAATAGGGATCATCCCCATTAATAATTTGTATTTGGGATTGATAGAGTAATTTAGCTTTAATATCATAATAGCGTTCTAGGGTGTAATGACGACTCAAATGATCGGGGGTGAAGGTTGTCCAAATGGCAATTTTAGGGGTTAAGGTTGAGGAGGATTCGATTTGATAACTACTAACTTCTGCTATGATCCAATCTAGGGGTTTTTCTATTCCTTGATATTCCTGTAGGGCTAATTCGCAGGCGGCATAACCAATATTGCCACAGGCGGGAGCGTTTAAACCAGCAGCTTGAAAAATTGCGGTAGTGAGGGCGGTGGTTGTGGTTTTTCCGTTGGTTTCCGGTAATACAAACCCAGGGCAAATGTCGCAGATTTCGCCAAGCTAATTCTAGTTCTCCGATGGTTTCTATGGCTAAATTTCGGGCGGCTTTTAACCCCGGACTATCCCAAGGAACCCCAGGACTAACTACGATTAAATCTAGGGAGGTATCGGGTTGAAAATTATGTCCTAATTCAACTTGAATTCCTTCGGTTTCTAATTGTTGTTTTTGGGTTTCTAGGGTTGGGGAGGAATTGCGATCGCTTAAAATTACATCCCATCCTTGTAATTTTAACAACCGGGCGGCGGCATTTCCCGATCTTCCTAAACCAATAATATGGACTTTCGGCATAGACAACTTAAAAATCCCTAGTAGATTGTTTTTGATTCTACTCGGATATGTTTCAGTCCCGCAAGTGGGATTATTTTAATTGAAAGAAAAGTTTTCGGCGAATATAATTCGCTACTACAAAAACAAAGTCCACCTGCGTGGACTCATAAAAATTAAGGTTTCTGAACCCACGAAGGTGGGTTTTCTCTGTGTAGCTGCGATTTCTAATCGCCAAAAAAAGAAAAGAAAGAAAAGTTTTCGGCGAATATAATTCGCTACTACAGAAACAAAGTCCACCTGCGTGGACTCATAAAAATTAAGGTTTCTGAAACCCACGAAGGTGGGTTTTCTCTGTGTAGCTGCGATTTCTAATCGCCAAAAAAAGAAAAGAAAGAAAAGTTTTCGGCGAATATAATTCGCTACTACAGAAACAAAGTCCACCTGTGTGGACTCATAAAAATTAAGGTTTTTGAACCCACGAAGGTGGGTTTTGTCTGTGTAGCTGCGATTTCTAATCGCCAAAAAAAGAAAAGAAAGAAAAGAAAAGAAAGAAAAGTTTTCGGCGAATATAATTCGCTACTACAGAAACAAAGTCCACCTGCGTGGACTCATAAAAATTAAGGTTTTTGAACTCACGAAGGTGGGTTTTGTCTGTGTAGCTGCGATTTCTAATCGCCAAAAAAAGAAAAGTTAAGAGATCCTTTTCACCTAGAACAGAGTGATCCGTTTCAGTCCCGCAAGCGGGATTATTTTTATTGAAACTGTCTGGGATAATTTTGTTTGATTCATTATTGCTAATTCTGGTTTTTTTAGGATAGCAAAAAGAATTTTAAGGGAGTCTCAACATAAACCAAGACGCGCTCAACATAAACCAAGACGCGCTCAACATAAACCAAGACGCGCCATGGCACGTCTCTACGAAGTGATTCTAGTTTGTCCCATTCCCATGGCGGTTTTACGACCGATGGCGGAGAAAAAGGCAAAATGGGCTAAAATATTAGCAATTTTTGCTTCTTGAGGGTCGGGAAATCGATATTTAATCCATCCTTTTGCCCCAATTTCTATGTTATTTTCCATTTTTAAAGTATGGGTTTCTAAACTATAGGCAGAAACAAAACCTTGCCATGCGATCGCCTCCATTTTTTGTGCCTCCGGTGCAAAGGCATTCCATCGTTTCATCAGACTAGAAAATACTAATTCCGGTGAGGGGAAAAGTTGCACATATTTTTGCTGCTTAAAACTGGTGGGAGAAAGAAACTCTAAGGTAATATCATCAGAACTTTTTGGCAGTTTTGCTAACATTTGATAATCCCCCGAACCGACCCAAGGATGAGTACCCGGCAAGGAATGAATACCTTTAATAATAAAAGGAAATTTAGCTAAAGTTAGCGGTTCACTCCCCCATTGTTCAATGCCACTTAATAGGGGTTCTATCAGGCTTCCATTTAATAAACCAATGCGGAAATAAAACTCATCTCCCGAGCGAATTACAGAGGCACGACGATGACCGATTAAATCCGATAAACTTATGGGAGAATCCTGACTATTATGGACATATTCAGAGGCATTCGGATCGCCCATTTGTAACCAATATAAAACTTGAGCATGGATGGCACGCCCTAAAGTTGGAGGTAAATAACCCCGATTAATAGCGGCTATTTGGACAACGATCGCATATAAATTAAAAGATTTCTCAGACTGCAACGGTATTAGCTCCATAAGCCACTCCTAAAGGTAAATTGATCGGAAAAGATAACTCGGTTAATTGTGACCATTTTGCCATTTATTGCCCCCGATCTGGTCTTAATATTTTTAAATATTCGCCGATAAGTTGTGCCTGACTTATAATTCCTTAGCTCGACCATAGTTAATTGGATAGTTGCGGCTTGCCCCTGTCGCCCCAAATTGTTTGGAAATTCCATAGTAATTTACTTGCGCCACTTTAAAGTTATTAATTTGATAGGAACAGCGAAAAGGTTGGGCGGGAAAAAGTTAAATTTGAGCTTAATTGAGATGGAGTAAATTTTGTTCGCGATCGCCATCTAAATAAGCAGGTTTTTGAGCATTTTTCCCATGCAGTCGATAGGGTTTAGGAATATAAACCGCCTCAAATAACGCATGACTTAATGCCCAATTATGCAAATATTTTTCCGTTTCATAAAGAATCCCCATTTCCCGACTCGCAAAAAAAACATTATCATGCAAAGTCAAATGACAATGATAAAGAAGCATCAAATTTTCCTCAAAATTTTTATACAGGACTTACGCAAAACAACCATATCTAGTAGGGAAGAAAGGCCGTTCGCCCCTATAGATGGTGTATAATTGGGTATTCTGCGTAAGTCCTAATTAAGCAAGAAGCCCTGGCCATCTGTTAACAATAATTCTGGGAATAAAAGAAAGCCCTGAAGGGCTTACTACAAGGACGGGGTTTTAAACCCAATTTTCTGATAAAAACTAATCAAACTTCCAATACCTGTTCCACCGTTAACACTAATTAACTAAGTTGTTTAATTTGTGTGGTCAACACAACAAATAGGACTTAAACAAAAGTTGGTGTAGCCTTATGTTTTAACCTGTGGGAAACTGGATAATGTCAATCATAAAGCTATACGATGAATATTATTCCAGCCATTGATTTATTAGACGGACGCTGTGTACGGTTATATCAAGGAGATTATAACCAAGCTCAAACTTTTAATGAAGATCCGATTGCGGTTGCTCAAGACTGGGTAGAAACAAGGAGCAACCCGTCTACATTTAGTGGATTTAGATGGGGCAAAAACCGGACAACCAACCAATTATCATATTATTGAAGCGATCGCTAATAGCATTAATATTCCGGTGCAGGTCGGGGGAGGATTACGCAACCGAGATAACGTCGCTACTCTCTTAAATTTAGGCGTAGAACGGGCAATTTTAGGAACTGTTGCCGTTGAAAATCCGAAGTTAATCGCGGAATTATGTGCAGAGTTTCCGGGTCATATTGCGGTGGGAATTGATGCAAGAAATGGCAAAGTTGCGACAAAAGGATGGTTAGAAACCTCGGAAGTTTTAGCGACGGATTTAGCTGAACAAATGGCACAATTAGGGGTATCTGCTATTATTTATACTGATATTCACCGGGACGGAACCCTAACGGGGCCGAATCTGGAGGCGTTACGAGAAATTGCTAATATTGTTGCAATTCCGGTGATTGCTTCTGGGGGAGTCAGTTCAATTACGGATTTATTAAGTTTATTATCCCTGGAACCTTTAGGGGTAACGGATGTAATTGTGGGACGGGCTATCTATACCGGGGATATTAATTTAAAGGAGGCAATTCAAGCCGTCGGTCAAGGACGATGGCAAGATGTTCCCCTAGATTTGGGTAACTCGACTTTTGCTTAAGATTTAGGGTTGAAATATTTCTCCAGAACGGGTTTATATGGGCCAGGCTTTAACCCGTTCTTGTTGCCATTTAAACGAGGAAAATTCCGCAATATATTGAGTGGCATCGATAGTATTTAAGGGTTTTGAGAATAGAAATCCTTGCCCCCATTCACAACCTAATAAGGAGAGTTGATTCAGTTGAGATTTGGTTTCAATCCCTTCGGCTACCACATCCATTCCCAATCCATGAGCCAAGGTAATAATAGTTCTAATTAATTCAATTTCTCCTTGATTTGAACCAATCCGACGCACAAAAGAGCGATCAATTTTTAAGGTATCAATCGGAAATTCATGGAGACGATTTAGAGAAGAATATCCCATGCCAAAATCATCAATACAAAATTGAATCCCCAAATTTTTTAACTGTCTCAAGACCTCTGTATAATGAGATCCTGTTTTCAGCAATGAGCTTTCTGTAATCTCAAATTTGATTTGATCTCCTTTAATCTTAAAGTCTAATAATAGTTCTTGGACTTGTTCAGCGAAACAAGGGATCATTAATTGTTGGGGAGATACATTAACATTAATGGTAATTTCTGAAAAACCCGGGAATTGTTTTTGCCAACTTTCAATTTGATTTAGGGCTGTTTTAATTACCCATAAACCTAACTCAATAATTAATCCCGTTTCTTCAGCAACGGGAATAAATTGATCCGGGGAAATCATTCCTTTTTGGGGGTGATGCCAACGAATCAGGGCTTCAAACCCTAATTTTCCCGAGGTGAGAAGGGAAAGAATCGGTTGATAGTAGAGAGAAAATTCTTGATTTTGAATTGCCCGTCTTAGGTCATTTTCTAATAGTAAACAACTGATGGCTTTTTGTTGCAGTTTCACTGGTTAATAGTTGATAACAGCCTTTGCCATTAGCTTTAGCGGCATACATCGCTACATCGGCATCTCGCAAAATATCTTCGGGGTAATCATATCCAAAATGGCTAAATGTAATGCCAATACTTCCCCCAATATAGACTTCGTATTGATTTAATTTAAAAACAGGATTTAATACCGCTAAAATAGTTTGAGCAATGGTAATTACCTCTTGATTATCGGTAAAATTTTCTACAATAATTACAAATTCATCCCCACCCAAACGAGCAAATTTCAGGTTGGGGGTTAAGCAGGACTGTAACCTTTGAGCCACCTGTTTTAATAGTTGATCACCTAATAAATGACCTAAACTATCATTAACAACATTGAAACGATCTAAGTCTAAAAACAAGACCCCATATTGATAATTGGAGTCCGTTTTAGTCTGTTCAATTAAGGTTTGAAGCTGATTAATAGACCAAGCTCGATTCGGGAGTCCCGTGAGGGGATCATGATAGGCTTTATGGTGTAGTTGTTGTTCTCTATCTAATAGTTTTTTCTGGGCTTGTTGTAATTCTTGTAGGGTTTGTTGCAATTGGTCGGTACGTTCTTCTACTCGTTTTTCTAGTTCTGTATTTAGTTGATACAATGCTTTTTCTACTTGCTTTTTTTGATGAATTTCATGCTTTAATTGGGTATTTAAAGTATGAAGTTTTAAGTGCAGATTAATCCTGGCTATAATTTCACTTTGATCAAAAGGTTTGGTAATATAGTCTACGGCTCCTAATTTTAATCCTTTGACTTTCTCCTGGGATTGGCTTAAGGCGGTGATAAAAATAATCGGGATTTCTGCGTAGGTTGGATCAGCTTTCAAATAAGCGCAAATCTCAAATCCGTCCCAGTCCGAGATCATGATATCTAATAGGATTAAATCTGGAGTGTTTTGATTGATTATTTCCAAGCCCGTTTGTCCATTTAAGGCTGTCCAAACTTCAAATCCGGCATAATCAAGAAGTTCAGATAATACATCAAGATTGATTGAATTATCATCAATAATTAAAATTCTGTTTCTGGGTTTTACGGAGGTATTCATAATAACTATACTCCTATGGGATATTCTTAAACTCAGCCGGAATTTTGCTGAAAAAGGATATAGGTTTTGGCAAGGTTTTGATTTCGCACTGATATAAAAAGTAGAGGATGAAATTTTCGATCCTCAAATATTTCTAGGCTTTTTGTTGCGATGTCACTTGTGAGACTTAAGGGGGGTGGCTATAGAAAACTGTCAGATAGACGAACAGGATCAAGATCAAAGGCAATTACGAGTTTTTTTAATGATCTGGTTAGCTCATGTTTAACAGATATTAATTAATTAACACACTCGGAGAATAAAAGCAAGAATGCCCAAAAATTCTCTACCATGGAATCACACTTTTAGCCGTTAACGGGTGTTTGAGATCAAACGCCTGGGGGACAATTGTGTGATGATGAAATCGGGTTGTCCTGTAATCAAGTTTGCAAATCGTTTGGCTAACGGGGGAATAAACACCAAGGGATTACTAAACCCCGAAAACATAAAGATTTGATCAAAATTTGCCACCGCACCAATTAAGGGTAGACTATCGGAACTAAAAGCTACTAAACAATGATAGCAAATTGCGGGTAAATTAGCTAAGGCGGGTAAAATTGTAGCGATTTCTTGACGAATTAAAGCTTCACTTTCGGCGAGGTTTACCGTCCCATTAACATCGCTTAAAGCCCGAGAAGGTTGACCGATTCTGATGCGACCATCGAGTAACTGGGCGGCACTTTTATCGATCATAAATGGGGTTAATTCCTGGCCAGGTTGTTCCCATAAAGGTTCTAATTCGGGTTGGGTGGCTTTGGCTTCGAGTTGGAAACGTTCCATGGTTGCTGACATGACAATGGTTTGTAATCTTAAATCCACTGGTGGGGTTTCCAGAATTTCGGTATGGGTGAAATAAATCGGAACAGAAATCCCGGCATTTTTTAATAGCTGACGGGTGAATCCCCCCGCACAAATTGCCACATTTTCAGCCAGATATTCTCCTAAACGGGTTTGAATATTAACGGCTTGATTTTGCAGAGGATTAATCTGTAAAACTTTATCGATAATTTGGGTTTCCCCCTAAATTTTTAAAGTTTTGAAGATATCCATTATTCAGATGTTCTGGGGAAATTTGACCATGGCGAACGGTAAAGGCGCCACCGATACCATTAGGATTTAATAGGGGTTCTAATTTACAGGCTTCTTGAATGGTGATTAATTCAGGGGGTGTGGCAAAATTGCGATAGTTTTGAGCCAGAATTTCTGGATCAGTAGCGCGATTAAAGGGTAAAACTAAATCTAATTCTCTTAACTCCGTATTTACCCCTAATTCTTGGGATAGGATTTGGTGATATTTTTTGCCTTCCTCGCATAATGTTCGGGTGAGTTCCGTTGTTCCTGACCAATAAGCTAAACCTCCATAGCTATAGCGAGTTGCACCCGTTAGCATAGGATTTGGATCTAATAAAAGTACCTTAAATCCTTTTTTAGCTAATTCATAACTGAGTGCAGAACCTGTAATTCCAGCCCCAACTACAATCCAATCATAAGTGTTCATGGAATTTTCTTGATAGCTGCAAAATTTTTAGTAGACTCCTGACCTATTATACAATCAATGCAGGTTCTATACAATTTATTTAAAATTCCTATAGGTTTGAATCAGATTAATTATTTTAAATTTGAAATTTGAAAGTAAAACTGCTTATAATAAAATCAGTTTTCACACTCAAATCATAAAAATTATGATTCATAATTGATTCATAATTCCTCAACAATAAACCCAAATAAGAGTTTTACAATGTCTAAAACACAACCATATCAACCTTTGTTTCTGAGAGTTTCCCATGCTTTAAATGCTTTTTTGGTTCTGGGTGCTTTCCTGACTGGATTTTTGGTTTATGATAGCTATGATCGGCAATTTGGTGGCTTAGGATTAACCACAGAAAAGCGCAGTTTAATTGATATTCATGGAAACCTTTGGATTTTTCTTGTTGTTTGTTTATTTGATTTTTGTAGTTTATAGTTTAATAGCCCAAAGAAAAAAGTTAATTCAAAGAAATACACTGCAAACATTAACTCAAATCAATAAACCCGCTTGGTGGTATACCCTGCTTAGGATTGGTAATACTTTAGCTTTAATTGCGGTGGCATTAGCGGTAATTTCAGGAAAGTTTCAAGAAGAAGAATGGCTTGTTAATGGAGAAATTAATCACCTATGGTATTTTCTGCATTTAATCGCTTGGGTGATAATTTTATTTTCGATTATGATTCATGTTTTAATGGCAATCAAAGTCGGAGGTATGCCATTAATTATTTCTATGTTTAATACCCATTATCAACCCCAGGATCATCCTAAATTCTGGTTTGGAAATGTTAAAAATTGGTTTTATCGGGTTTTAAATAAATAGGATCACGGATTTAAGAGGATTACGCAGATTAACGCGGATTAAAATCCGTGAAATCCTCTTTTAAATAAATAGGATCACGGATTTAAGAGGATTACGCAGATTAACGCGGATTAAAATCCGTGAAATCCTCTTTTAAATAAATAGGATCACGGATTTAAGAGGATTACGCAGATTAACGCGGATTAAAATCTGTGAAATCCGTGAAATCCTCTTTTAAATAAATAGGATCACGGATTTAAGAGGATGACGCAGATTAACACGGATTAAAATCTGTGAAATCCGTGAAATCCTCTTAAATCCGCGATCCCGTTTCCTAACAATATTTAGAGATATCTTCGTGACATTCATCAGCCAGATAACACAGTGCCCGGAAACGTAATCCGGTAAATTGTTCGTATAAAGGATTTAGTTTACACATGGGGGGAATATGAACAATTTTGCGTCCAAATATAATTAGATCTCGTTCAAAAGGACACTGGGGCGGAATCAATTTACAGACAGCATGAGCCACCTTAGAATCATGAATTTCCAAGTCATCCAGCCAATGTTTAACCGGGGAGAGAACATCAATATGATGGTCATGGGGGCTATGATCAATACAAACCTGTGGTAACTCCCCCGATTGAATTTTAGACAAATCTTGTAAGGTTTTTCGCAATGTATCCAAGGCCTCAATTTTGAGGTTTAATGCTTGACAAAATTGATGTAATAAATCATCCTCACAAATGGAGTAAATTCCATCGGCTAAAGCCACCATTACAGCCGTTCTCAGGAAGTTTTCTGCTAGTTTAGGATTAGTTCCTAAAATAGAGCCTAACTCCTCGGGTGAAATTGGCTCTAAACTATCAACATTAGTAACAGCGACTAATTCATCATGGGTTAACGCATCAATTAATTGATGTTCGTCTTCATCAAAATTGCCATCCGCCCAAGCTAGGGTTAAAAGTCCACGCATCCACGCCAGACTTTGTTTCTGTAGTGTATGGAATTTGGGATGTGCTAGTCATAGGTTTTCCTTTGTACAAAATCTCCTATCCAAAGACTTGAATGTAAATCCGTCGAAAATTTGTCCGACCGACTACATTTGTCCTTAACATACTCAGCTATTTTGTTTTGTGTTAGGACAGTGGGCCAAACAACAAGACTAAGCTTTTCTGATTATTTCTATGCTAACCCGAACTAGAATTTCTTCAATAAATTGCTCAGACGCAAAACCAACGCCATAGCGAATGCAACGGCGTTGGAAATTTCACACAATCAAATAATTTCTCAGGGTGAAGGGATCAGCTACTACCTGTGAAGATAACTTCAGGAAATTTGGATTGAGCTTCGCTGATGGGGCGATTTCTGCCTTCTTCTTGCCAATAATTGATCACTTCGGTTGCTTTATTCAGCAGTTCAACTTGATCAGGTTCAGAAATCCAATGTTTGGACTCCATTTCCGTTTTCAGTTGTTCCCAAGCATCGTTGCGGGGCCAGAAAAAGTAGGAGGTTAAAGGACTTGTCCCCTTACCCACCACTTGATCCACCGCCAGGGCTACATTCTCATCTAGCCACAGAACTTTTAATACAAACCTTGACAATTACACCTCCGCTGTCTATCCCAGGCTGAAAAAAAATATTACAATCCCCTATAGTATCAGATCTTTCACCGAATTTTTCATAACTTGTTAACGGAATTACTTTGAATCGAGATTTGCGTCGGTGTAGCCTTGGGGTGTAGCCTGGAGCATGGGATAACCAGGTTAACTTATTTATGCTCAAAACTGCTATCGTCGTTTTTGATATTGATGGAGTAATTCGGGACGTCGGGGGTTCCTATCGGCGGGCGATCGCAGACACCGTAGAACAGTTTACCAGTTCCTACCGTCCCAGCCTCACCGATATTGATGATCTCAAATCCGAAGGAATTTGGAATAACGACTGGGAAGCCTCCCAAGAATTAGTCTATCGTTACTGGGAAGCCCAGGGACAAACCCGCTCCCAGATTTCCCTCAACTATCAACACCTGGTCGATTTTTTCCAGTCCCGCTATCGTGGCCCAAATCCCGAACCCTGGACAGGTTATATTACCTCCGAGCCCCTACTGTGCACCCCTAAATACTTTCAAGACTTGACGGAAAATAATATTTCTTGGGGTTTCTTTAGCGGGGCGATGCGGGACGAAGCCCTCTATGTTTTGCAGGGTAAACTAAATTTAGGTGTTCCCGTATTAAGGGCGATGGAAGACGTCCCGGGAAAACCTGACCCGACGGGACTATTGGAAGTGATCGCCGAATTAGAAACCACAGAAAATCCACCAACTCCGGTTTTTTATGTTGGGGATACGGTAGCCGATTTATACACAGTAACAAAAGCCAAACAACTCCAACCTGATCGCCTTTGGGTCGGTGTGGGAGTGCTTCCGCCCCATATTCAACAGGCTGATCCAGAACGTCGTCAAGCCTATCAACATAACTTAGAAACCGCCGGAGCAACAACAGTATTAAGTCATTTAGAGGCCCTAACCCCAACAAAAATTCAGGAATTAATACTGTATAAATAATCCCGTTGTTGCGCTTGGGCGCAATCTTATTCAATATGGAAAATGCGGTTGATATTTTAATCCTTTCTAATGGCCCCGGTGAAATCACAACTTGGGTATGTCCGGTTGTTCAAGCATTACGACAACAGCTACAAAATCAACCTTTTCAAATTAGAATTTCCCTAATATTATCTCCTTGTCCCAATGCTACCGGAAACGAAGTTAATATTGCTCGTTCTTACCCGGAAATTGATCGAGTTCAAGGAGCAGAATATTTTTGGCAATTTTTGTTATTAGGAAAAACCGCCGAACATTGGGACTGGTATAAACAAGGCGTAGTTTTATTTTTAGGAGGAGATCAATTTTTTACCCTGATTATTAGTAAAAAGTTGGGATATCGCAGCGTTATTTATGCCGAATGGGAGGCGCGTTGGTGGCGTTATATTGATCGATTTGGGGTAATGAAACCGGAGATTTTAGCTAATATTCCCCAACCCTATCAAGCCAAATTAGAAGCGATCGGGGATTTAATGGCCGATGTGACTATATCGAATTCTTCTACTATTATTTCCGATGATATTATAATTGGATTATTACCCGGTTCTAAAGCCTCAAAATTAACCCAAGGAATGGCATTAGCCTTAGCAATATCTGAATATTTATATCAAAAACGTCCTAAAATTAGATTAGTTATTCCCGTTGCGCCTACCTTAGATTTACAAACCTTAGCCAAATTTGCCGATGCCGAATCCAATCCTATTATAGCACAATTTGGAGGAATTTCGGGAAAATTACACTTAGGAAATCCGGCTTATTTAGAAACTAAAAATGGAGTTAAAATAGAACTTTATACCCAATTTCCGGCTTATGATTTACTCTCAAAGTGTCAGATATGTTTAACCACAGTGGGAGCAAATACCGCTCAATTAGGCGCGTTAGCTGTACCGATGATTGTGTTATTACCCACTCAACAATTAGATGCAATGCGGTCTTGGGATGGTATCCCCGGAATTTTAGCCAATTTACCGGGGTTGGGTGCTATTTTTGCTAAAATTATTAATAGATTAGTATTAAAACAGGGTAAACTATTTGCTTGGCCGAATATTTGGGCGAAACAGGAAATTGTTCCCGAATTAGTTGGAGAATTAAAAGCCGAAGATATCGGAAATTTAGTCTTAAATTATTTAGACCATCCCGAACAATTAGAAGCAATGCGTCAGCGTTTACGAGAAGTTAGAGGAAAACCAGGAGCCGCTCAAAAATTAGCAAATATTGTGATTAAGGAATGCTTAAAACTCACAACCTATTTTAATAATTAAAATTATGACTTCCGAGATGGTAAAGTTTAGGAAATTTTAAGTTATGTTTATTTTCGATTCTGAGCTTTTTCATAAGCAGGATCATGTTCAGCAAAACTGAGAAGAAACTACTCGCTTCGGGGAAGGATTTTCATAAATGCGATAAACTAGACGATAAGAAACTCCATTCCAATCTATTTCCAGAGCGCGACATCCCTTTAGTTTTCCGATTAAATTATGACTAGAAATACCTAGAGTTTGATAGGGATCTAAAGCGAGGATTTTTTGGTATTTTTGCCAGTTATTCTGAAGTTGTAACGGTAATCGAGAAATATCATCCTGTACTTCTTTAACCATTTGCACAAGATAAGAATTTTTAGCTTTGCCCATTATTAACCCACTGTTTTAATTCATCTTCATCAATTTCTGAGTTGGCTTCTATTATAGTTATCAATTGGCTAGGATTTTCTAACTGTGGCAATCTTTCCATAGCTAAAGTTTCGGCTGACCAAGTTTGAGAGTTATCTTCTAAGATAATAATTACCTCAACCTTTGCTCCTTGGGGAAATTGGGGAGTTTTAATAGTGACTGTGCCATCAGACTGAACAAAAGTAGTTTGACGAATTGCCTGAGCCATGTTTAGGATTTTTATAGCGAAATAAATAATTAGTAGGATCAGTTATAACATAAAGTAAACTACTCCGTTGGGGCGCACCATTGCGGTCGCTTTGACGGTCACGGGTAAGGGAGTAAAAGCAAATACGGTGAAAGCGATCGCTACTTTCCCGATGTGCTAATCCGATGGGTATACCTGATTCCATTAATATCCTTGGGATAGATCAATAGCATTATTTAATATTAATCCCTCTTGACTATTTTGGATAGCTGTAATAATTTGGGGTGCGACGGAAGCGGGAATAGTTTGAGCCGCAATATGAGGAGTGATAATAATTTGGGGATGTGTCCAAAAAGGGTGATTTTTGGGTAAAGGTTCGATTTGAAACACATCTAAACAGGCGCCGGAAAGTTGACCGGATGTTAAGGCAGTTAATAGGTCTTCCTCAACTAAATGTTTCCCCCTGGCGACATTAATTAAATAAGCTCCTTGGGGTAAAGCCGCAAAGGTGTTTTGATTTAAAATTCCTGCGGTTTCTGGTGTTAAAGGTAATAAACAAACTAAAACCGAACATTCACTTAAAAATAGATTTAATTGTGCTTCTCCCGAAAAACAATTAATATTATCTAAAATTTTAGGTGTCCGACTCCAACCTCGCACCGAAAACCCCAATAGATTTAATTTTTGAGCAATATCTGAACCCAAAACCCCTAACCCTAAAATTCCTACGGTACAATTTGCCGTATTTCTAGGAGATAAACCCCGCCATAACTGTTGATTTTGCTGAATTTTATACCGCGTAAATTGACGATGAAACTGTAAAATTGCTGATAGAATATATTCCGACATTTGGCAGGTTAAAGATTCATCTACTAACCGGACAATGGGAATATGAGCAGGTAAATTCGGATCTCGTAAAATATGATCCACACCCGCCCCCGCAGAGATAATTACCTTTAAATTAGGGAATTTTTGAATAACTCCCAATGGGTGCATCCAAACTAAAACCGCGTCAATATCTGCTAAATTATCAACATCGGGATAAACTGCAATTTTTAAATCGGGTTGATGAGTTTTGATAGCCGAAATCCAAACTTGAGTATCTTCAAATTCCCCTAATAATAAAAGAGTCATTTTTTTAGCCCTAAATAGTTATTAACCATTTTTGAAACTCACGACGAACAGAAGTTCGACCCGATTTAATATTATCTTTAATAATTTGGGGTAAACTTTCTAAGGCTATTTCAGGAAAAACTAAACTTCTAGGTGTGGGTTGATAATCTCCACCCTGTAACTGATAAATTTTCAGTTTATTTTGATCACAACGCCAAACTTCGGGAATGCCTAAACGAGCATAAATTGAACGTCTGGAGAGAGATTTTTGGGTTAAATCAATTTCTAATACCAAATCCGGGGGAGGATTTTCGGGTAAACTAATAGTTAATTGTTTTTCAATAGCAGATAGGTTTTGAATATAAAAACAACTATCCACTTCTAAACTAATTTTTAAATCCGGTCGTTGCCATAAAGCCGAACCCAAACAACGATAATTAATGTTTTGTAAATCCAATAAGGCAATCATAAATTCTTCTAAAATTTCTCGATACTCCTGATGTTCCGGTGAAGGAGTAATCAATTCTAAAGTTCCATTATCATAAGCTAAGAGAGTCCCGCCATTTTTTTGCCGTTTAAACAGAATAGTTTCTAAATCCTGCCAGGGGATATTGTCAAGGAGGATATTACCAGGATGGGGAGATTTATACATTGTAGCAATGGGAAAACTATAGAATAATTTATGTGATTTTATCCGATCTTGGTACACCAATATAGACCAGAATGATCTAAAATGGGGTAATCAATATTTATAGGACTTACGCAGAAACCCGGTTTCTTTGGTCTTGTGCGTAAGTCCTGATTTAATTATTTTACTAAATTGTCCCATTTTAGGAGAATTTGACCTATGCCCAGAGGGTCTTTTGCAGAACTCAACAGCACGACGACAACCCAAATTACTTTCTATTATGATGATGGCCATGAGGAGGCTTTTAGCGTTCCGATTCCGCCTGTGGAATTCGTCCAGCAACTACCCCAACTTTTAGATCAATCATGGCTGACCTTTCACCTAGTTGATCAAACGGTGATGGTTAATATGGCTAAGGTGGAAAAATTGGAGTTAAAACCGCCAGTATACCCGAGTTACAAGGACAGGGAGCTTTCTTAAATTGTCAACGGGTAACTGCCCTGCATCGGGGTGCGGTCGGTCGTTTAAAAATGAATGAGTAAAGTTATTAAATAACCCATAAAATTTGGTGATTTATGTCAACTGTGTCTTTAATTCGGACTGATTCTTATAACCCTCAAGTATTAGAAAAATCCCTGGAAACTTTACTCGCACCCATGGGAGGAATGACCGCTTTTGTCAAACCGGGCGATCGCGTTTTACTCAAACCGAATTTATTAACAGGAAGTCGTCCCACCAAAGAATGTGTTACTCGCCCGGAGTTGGTCGCAGCCGTGGCTAAACTGGTAATTCAGGCGGGAGGAAAACCCTTTTTAGGAGATAGTCCCGCCTTTGGTAGTGCTTTAGGTGTCGCCCGGAAAAATGGTTATTTACCCTTAATTGAATCCTTGAATTTACCAATAGTTGAATTTAAGGGAAAACGCTATGAAACCGTCGGGGAAGGGTTCGATCATTTACGGTTAAGTAAAGAAGCGATGGAAGCTGACGTGGTGATTAATTTACCTAAATTAAAATCCCATGTTCAATTAACCCTAACCATGGGAGTTAAAAATCTTTTTGGTTGTGTCCCTGGAAAAATGAAAGCCTGGTGGCATTTAGAAGCGGGAAAAGATGTCGATCGGTTTGGGGAAATGTTAGTAGAAACTGCCCGGGCAATTAATCCCAATTTAACCATTTTGGATGCAATTATCGGCCATGAAGGTAATGGCCCCAGTAGTGGAGAACCCAAGGAATTAGGGATTTTAGCTGCTGCTGATCATGTATTTTCTTTAGATAGAACCATTGTTGATATTCTTCAGGTTGATCCGACTTGGGTTCCAACTATTATGGCGGCTGAACGCTTAGGATTATGTCCCGAATTAACGGAGATTAATTATCCTTTATTAACCCCTAAAGAATTACAGGTTTCCGACTGGAAATTACCCGCAGCCTTAGTTCCCATTGATTTTGGTTTACCTCGGGTTTTAAAGTCTAGTTTTCGACACTTTTATATTCGTTGGATTAAAGAACCTATGGAAACCTATACTAACCGTTAGAAGTGGGATTTTAACAAGTTCTTTTATCAGTCTTTGAGGTTTATTTTAACAGTTCTAGGGCTTGATTAATTCCGGCTCTAACTGACGTGCTACACTCCATCAAAGCCTGATATTCAGATTCAGTTAAATCTAGTTCTAAAATCCGTTCTACTCCCCGACAACCTAACCAGGCGGGAACCCCCAGAAAAATATCCTTTAAGCCATATTCTCCTTGTAAATAGGAACAGGTGGGTAATAATCTTGATTGTTGACGCAAGATAGATTCCACCATAATTCTAATCGAAGAAGCGGGGGCAAAATAAGCTCCTCCTGTCTTTAATAATTGTACAATTTCCCCTCCACCTTGACGGGTACGTTCGACAATTTTATCAATGGTTTTTCGATCAATTAATTCTGTAATCGGAATCCCATTAACGGTGGTGTAACGGGGTAAGGGAACCATTAAATCCCCATGACTTCCTAATACGGTGGCGTGAATATTCGCCATAGACATTCCTAATTCCATGCCAATAAATGCTTGAAATCTCGATGAATCTAAAACCCCAGCCATACCCATAACGCGATGGGGTTCAATTTTTGTTGCTTGCCAAGCAATATAAGTCATTACATCTAAGGGATTAGTCACAATAATAAATACTGCATCGGGGGAATATTGAAGGGATTTTTGAGCCGCATCGACAACAATTTTGGCATTAATACTAATTAAATCATCCCGCTTCATCCCAGGAATCCGAGGCTTTCCGGCCGTTATGACAATAATATCTGAATTAGCAGTATCGGCATAATTATTTGTACCCGTTATTTGTCGGTCATGGCCTTCCACCGAACCAGCTTGCATTAAATCTAAAGCAATTCCTTGGGGCACTCCTTCTAAAACATCCAATAAAATAACATTGGCAATATTTTGTTCAATAATACGCTGGGCGAGGGTACTCCCGACTTTCCCTGCCCCAATAATAGAAACCCTGGTGGAATGGCAAGATGGAGGGAAGAATGGAATCGATAACATAATAGATAATGGGTAATATAGCAATCCGCACCTTCGAGACGAAGGTTGTAATATCTTATCGTAGGGGTTGGTGTCGAGTGTCAAATTATTTGTCCGTGGTGACAGATCGTTATCCGTATTGACAAATTAATGTCATTATGTTAAGGGGACACAACTGGACTCGCTTTCAACCCCACATTCTTAATTTTAAAGGGATAAGCTGCGTAGAACCTTAGTAGTGGTAACGCTCCTATCGACTCTAACTCTCTTGCCTTTTCCTGGGGACTACCTCGAACTGGTTGCTGTCCCTCTTCGATCACAATTCCAATTTTTGCAGCTTGACTGTTGATATATTCTATTAATCTGCCGTAGCTCCACTGATGAATGCTAATGCGGTAATGTTTAGTGTAGTTTCGCCGTTTTTCCTCTCGCTGGCGGTTGAGTAAGTGGTAATTTTTACCGAGTAGCTGTTTGACGCTGCGGTAAGTTAGGGGTTTAGGGTTGTTGGCTGCCGCTGATTATAGAAATTACATCTAATTCTGGTATTGAAAAGCGTCTGCACTCGGCAACGCTGATGGTATAACGAACATCGCCAACGCCATTTCGGATATCGGCTTCAATAATTCTGGGAAAATCTCCCTTTACTTTGAAATAGTTAACTTCTCGTGGGGTATAGCCAATTTGTTCATAGTAGGGAATATGTATATCCAGATAGCCAACTTCAAAAAGGAGTATTTCTAATTCTTCCTTTGCTATAGGGTCGTTTTCGAGAAGTGATCTAAGACTGGCGACAATATCCGGTAGAGATTCACCTCGTTCTTGTCTAGCATCAAGGGATAGGTGCAGTAAAATCAGTGTGCCAGTGCCAGTATCATCTAGTTGCCGTTCGCTGGAGATCGCTAGTTTCTGATGCTGTTTAGCTGTAGTAGTTTTGACTTCAACAGCACAGTGTTGAAACTGAAAATCCTGTTGAGTTCCTTTTGCACCTGTCCAGGATTGGACTCCTTGGCGAGAGCCAAGTTGAGGAATGACAATCTGCCGCAGAAACCAGAGTTCACCATATAATCCTTGCTGTTCCGCTTGGCTCAGTCCTTCGGCATTATGTTTTTCTAAGAATGCTTGCCAGCGCCGCAAACGGGTGAAAAATGCGGTTACAGCGTTTTGTTCGTCTGCAATCGGGGCAATTGCATCAACAATGTCTTGTACTAATGTTGTAAAGATATCGCTGTAACGCGAGTTAATAAGTACAAGTTGTAGGGTGACATAGGCATCATCATCACCTTGCAGGGCTACACGCTTAACTTCAAAGCAGTTGGAATTAGGAAAAACAACACCTTTTCCGATTGATTTTGGCTTCACCCGCATCATCAGCAAACGTGCATTAGAAGGTCTTTCAATAGCGAGATAAACATCGTATATCACTTCTGGCAATAGGCGGCGGGTGATATAGCCAGAAGTTACATTTGCAGTATCTTCCTCCAGTAGTTTCCAGGTATTTTGCACTATCATGGTTGACCAAATTCCTCTTGCCAGTACACATTGTTAACCTTATATTCAACCGTCTGGGCTGTTTTGCTATCGGGGAAACTTATCACAAAACCCATGACAGGAATTTCCGAATTGATTTCTTCTGGATCTAGCGGATAAAGCAGCAGTAAGCCGTTTCTTGGTGAACGCTTGGAACGCAGAATTTTTCCATCAGGCGTATTACTAGAACTTGGTGGTTTACCAACTTCTGCTCGCCGCCGCCGGGTAATTTCGATAATTTCATTACGAGTTTCTTCAGAGAGATCGATCCATTCATCGGATGGACTCAGGAGGCGAGATTTGATGAGGCGATATTCCCCAGAAGATTCAGGAGAGGCATCCTTACGCAAAGTTAAACCAACTTCATTTCCGGCAATATTTCTCTTATTTTTGGCTCGATTACTTGATATAAGAACGACTGTCCAAGAGGTGAGTTCGTGGGGGAGTTGAGCCTTAATGTATTTGACAAGGAGTGAAGTATTTGCGGGTTTACAATTCTCGTGAGACTGATAGCCTAACAAAAAATCAATGACTTTTTGAGGAGGAACCTGCTCCCAGATATAGTTTTTGTTTTCTTGTCTGGTATATGAGCCAACACTTATCAGTAGTTCTTCAGTAACTTCAAGGTTTTGCTGGTTTTTATTTTCATCCTTGTAGAAGATGGTAGTTTCACTAAGGCTTCTGGTGTAGGACAATTTCATCACAGTGCCTGTCTTCATCTTATTCGCCCCAGTAATTACCAAACCTTGCGGGTGCGTGCGAACTTTTAGACCAAATTCATCAGGTGTTTCTCCTGCATCAGACATATAGTCAAACACCTGCCGGAGTTCTTCACTAGCAATAGTGATATGTTCATACCATTCAATTAGCTCATCAGTTGTGTACAATCGGCAAAGATCGAGATATCCTGGTCTGTATCCAAACCATCGACCCATCTGCATCAGAGTATCGTACATCTTTGAGGCTCGGAGATAATAGCTGACGCTCAGACCTTCCAAAGTTAAACCACGAGACAATTTATCACCGCCGATCGCAATAACGTTTAACCCTTGGTCTTTGTTGTCTTCATAGTTTAGTACATCCTTTGCTTTGCCGTTGATTTTTTTAATCTCGATCTTAGAGGCAGCCCGGGATAGTAAAGGTTTAACTTCTTTCCAAGAAACTGAAGTTAGTTTTGGATCATCTATGGATGAGGGTATGGATGAAGTAGTTGGCACAAAGTCATCTTTCCATAACTGCTCAAATTCTTCCTCTAGCTTCCCTGGTGCTTTGCTGTCGCCATATCGCAGTCGTTTTTGTAGAGAAGTCAACTCCTCTTTGACTTGCTTTGCTACCTCAGATTGGACATCTGTAAAACGGGTGACATGAACTAGCATTGAGTTGTGTTCGTTCTCCTGTCCTCGCACAATTCTTGCAGCACAGCAAAGAATAAAAGCCCTAATTGCCTGCTTGAGAGACTCTGGAAGTTGACCACCCGGAACGTGGTCTTTTTTGTGTTTATCTGGCATCCATTCTTTTTGGTCGTCCACTGGTCTGGTGATCTGTAAAGCTTCCGATGCTTCAAGACCAATTTCGGAATCGGTGTCTAGCCCAAATACCTGTACTGGGCCAATGTAGTTTGATGGTGCTGGTAAGTTGATAATGAAACTACGTGGAAACAGATCATCTCCAAATTCTGGATTTTTTGTATCTTGATCAGGGTAGATGAAGATGTTGGCAAATGGTGTAGCTGTGTAACCCACATAAGCACTCTTTTCAAAACTTTGAAGCAGTTTCCTGATTGATCCATTGATTGCTGAAACATCATACTCTTCCTGAACTTTACCTTTTTCATCTAATAGTGGGGGATTTGTGTTGATCGAGGCATTGTCTGCCTCGTCATCAATGACGAGTAAGGGAACTCCTCTGACGATACGTTTTCCTGATTTTTCATCTTTATCCCCATGACGCAATGCCCACTTTAGGAGATTTTTGAGTACAGTTGTATTTTTTTTAACCACAAACAATAATGGATTTCCACCGCCTGCTGATACCCCAAACTGACCTGCTACTTTTTGATTAAAATCACCCTTATCAGTACTGTTTGTAGCTGAATCAGCAATCAGCCTCTTTACAACAGGAATTAGCCCTACTCCAATGGCGGAACTCTCTTGAGTCGAAGCTCTGTGTAGTTGTGAGTCATATCCAAGAAAATCTCTGTCTAATCGTAGCTGTGTTTGAACCCGTAAGTTATCCTGCATACCAGCAAGCACAATAATCAGTTTATATCCTGCATCAACAGCCTTGCAGATAAGACCAGTATAGTTTGCTGTTTTTCCAGACTGAACCTGTCCAACAACCATTCCTCTTCGATCCCAAGATCCTGAGCGTAAAGGGTTCTCTAGGCGTTCCAGAATAGAATTTGTCAACTCGTCTAAACCACTCGTTGTCGCTGGTGCCCAGTGCTTTTCTTCTTCCAAATAACGTACATAACGGTTCCAGAAATCCCAATTGATTTCACTGTTGCGGTCAGCCAGCCAAGGGATATGACCTTCTTTATTTTCTAGTACAGTACCTAGACCCATCCTGATGTTGAAAAGACTTTCGAGTTTCCCGGACAAGTTTTTCCTCATCTACCTCAAAGGTACGACCATGATCGTTTCTGAGCATGGTGAGAACAGATCTAACTTTTTCCTGAATGATTTGTTGGGTGGGTGTCTGTTCACTTTTCAAGTAAACTTGGGTTAACTGGCGAGCCATCTCATAATCGTTCATTTTAGGTCTCCTCCATTTGTCTGCTTTTAGTTGTGAAATGCACTTGAGGTATAGCTGAAGATAGGTTAACCCCTTTCAGACTGAGCTTGGTAGTAGGCTTGTACTTGTTTTACAATTGGTCTGGCGATCGCTTCAGCTAAAAGAGGGGGTACGGAATTCCCAACTAGCTCAAACATTCTCGTCATAGGTGCATCAAATACAAAATGATCTGGGAAACTTTGAAGTCTAGCAGCCTCTCTTACAGATATACTTCTAGTTTGTGTTGGATGGATATAGGCCAAACAATCTTTCTGCATATGTGCTGTTAGTGTCCATGAGGGTTTGTCCCAGTGCAAGCGTTTATACTTATCCTCAAAACTCTTATCGCTGTAACGTTTTAAATCATCAGGTATATTTTTATACTTACCCCCTTGAGGCATGATGCTAAATATATGCAAATCTTGATCATTATGCGAACGACACATATGATTCATTACCGTATCATAAGATTCAATTCTCATTAGCTTTTGATACTCGGATATAGGCGCAATTTTGTAATCTTTAGGAAAGTCGGTTTGCTTTGGTGCAGTGCTTTTCCTCTTCAAAGGTAAACATATAGGCTCTAATTCTGGTAAATCTCCAATTGCTTCCCCTACAGAGACAGGAGAAACCTGTATTCGCATCTGGAAACTCGAAAGTTAGATTCGTATCTTTACGCTTACCAACAATGAATAAGCGTTTGCGGATTTGAGGAACACCGTAATCGGAAGCGATTAGAATTTTATAGCTAATATCATAGCCTGGATAATCATGGCTTTTTCTAGTTAATCCATTTTCTAAATCTTTTATTAAAGTAGCAAATATCCAGTGATTCAAGAGAGAATTTACATTCTCAACCACAAAGAATAAAGGTTTATAATATTGAATAAATCTAATAAAATCTTCATATAAAAAATTCCTGATATCACTTTCAATATGTTTACCTAAAGACTTCATTTTACAAATGCCTACTACTGAAAATACTTGACAGGGAGGCCCGCCAATTAAAATATCTATGTCTCCTGGATAGAACCCGAGTTTACTCAAATCAGTAATAGATTCGATAGACTTAGCAGCACACATCATTTTACAATTAGGAAAATTTTTATGATGAGTTCTTATAGCATGAGGATTTTTATCAAGTCCCCCTAAAATTTGACATCCAGCATTTTGAAAGCCTAAACTCATCCCACCTGCACCGCAAAAAATATCGAGTACAGTCGGCATTTTTCTGTCTTTTATTTTCGACTTAAATTCTAGCATAATTAAAACTCTGGGGTATTTTTAATAATTTTATATTCATTTACATACAATCAATAATAATAAATATTAAATAATATAATATATTTTAGCTTTAATATTGATGTCTCTTAGAAAAATATCTTTTCAAGATATTGAGAAAACAGTGAGCACAACTATACAATTATTTTCTGCCAATTCCTCATCTCTACAAAACTCAGAAAACACCTCTGACACCATCCATCCACAACGCCGGAACATTAAACCTCGGCCCGCAGTTAGGACACTCCGACAGCAACCGCAATTTGTGCCGATCGCACCCCTGCATCCCCTTAAACCGCCACTCAATCTTATGACAAAGCGACTGGGCATAACAAGCCCTACACAACCGAATCGGTTCCAACTTCATCAGAGCTACCAGTTTTATCAAAAGACAAATAATTTGTCAATTACAGGAGAGCAGACAATTAATTTGTCAAAATCCTCCCTTGTCGAAGGAAGGTGTCAAAATGGATCAAATTGCTATAGATGTTTAATATACACCTTAAATGATGGAAATTTCTGTAGGATTACTATAGTATTTCTTCAACTGATAACTGGTACGGGCGGGTTCTTTTAGATCTTTGTTAGTTACCCTAAATCTCGATGAACCCGCCCCTACAACTGATAACTAATTAAGCTGATTCCAACTGATCCAATCTTAACCAAATATTAGGGGTCGGAACTTGTCCAAATTTAACCAAAGCGTAGTCCCCCCGCAATTCCATAATTTCCCCTTTAGTCTCAAAAATATAAGCAGAAAATCGAGAATCACTGGCTTTTGCTTCTAAGCTATTTTCTAACTTTTCCCGAACTGCGTGAACAAAATCACCTTTTTTAATGGCCATAACTCGTTAACTTCCAGTAGTTATATCTTCTCCCAATTTTAAGGGTTTATCGGGGTATCCGAGCAACTCCTTCCTTTGTGTCCTTGTGCCTTTATGGTTCCCTACACCATAAAAATATTGCCCCTAATGCTGACATTTCGGGCAAAAATGGGCCGACCGTCCGGCAAGTTTCAAACGTTCAATGGGGGTTTCACAGACGCGACAGGGTTCTCCCGTGCGATTATAAACCCAAGCCGTACCCCCATAGTTGCCATTCACCCCTTGAACATTCAGGAAGTTACGAATGGTTGTGCCGCCCACTTCAATACTGGTTTTCAATACCTGAATAATATGGTGATGTAACTTTTCCAGTTGGGGGCGAGTTAAGGCACTACAGGGGGTGGTAGGAGAAATTCCGCTTAAAAATAAAGACTCATCCGCGTAGATATTCCCGACTCCGGCCACTAAACTTTGATCCAAAAGGGCAGATTTAATCAGGCGTTGACGCTTTTTAAATTGTGCTTGTAAATATTCAACGGAGAATTCTGAAGTGAAGGGCTCGGGGCCTAAATTATTTAACCCGGTAATAATACTAGAAACTTCTTGACCGGGCGGCACCCACCAAATTTTTCCAAACGTGCGTTGATCAACAAATCTCAATTCTCGATTTTCCGCAAAAAATAAACGAATCCGTGTGTGCTTTTGTAAGGGGTCTTGGGGGTTAACCCATAATAATTGACCTGTCATGCGTAAATGCACCCCTAACCAGCCTCCAGAGGTTCTCTGGGCATCTAATTGAACCAATTCGGCCAGTAAATATTTCCCCCGGCGATGCCACTGGGCGATCGCCACTCCGGTTAAACCGGGCAAAAATTCATCAACGGAAAAGGGGTAGGCGAGAGTGCGCTGAAGCAACACTTCACCCCCCACAATTGTTTGGTTCAAGGTCACTTGATTCAGACCTTGCCTAACGGTTTCAACTTCCGGTAATTCCGGCACAGGCTATTTTTTAGCTGCGGGTGCGGCTTTTTTAGCGGTAGCTTTGGGAGCTTCCACTTCCAACAGTTCGCTCACGGCAAAGTTGTTGGTATTGATACCGGAGTAGTTCACCTTATCAAAGCGAACAATCGCAGCATATTTGATGCCACTGGGGTCTACAGAAGCAACTGTACCTACTTCTTGATACCAGTAGGACTCTTTGCGTAGGACACGAACTTTAGAACCACGTTGAACCATTGGTTTTTCTTCCCCTTTTCAATCAAAAAACGGATAAATGACGTTTAATAAACCCAGGGTACTACTGGATTGGGTGTCTAGGTTGATTTCAGTCTTTAAGTTTTATTGCTAACCCAGTCCTTGTCCCCCAGAAAGCCACATATAGGCTGCATTACCCATTACCCATTACCCATTACCCATTACCCATTACCCATTACCCATTACCCATTACCCATTACCCATTACCCATTACACTTTCTGGCCATCACGGAAACTACCTGGAAAACGTTTACCTTTGGCATCAATAATCGTTCCTTGGCCATGGGGAACCCCGCCCCGAAATTCTCCTTCAAAGCGAGTGCCGTTGGCAAAAGTACAGGTTTCCCTTGCCATCAAGTTCCTGGTTAAAAAATTGTCCCTGACAGCGACTGCCATTGGTGCGGGTGAATACCCCTTGACCAAAGGGAGATCCGGCAAAGAATTCTCCGTCATAGCGATCGCCATTCGCATAAATAAACTGTCCGCGACCACTGGGTTGACTACTGATCGTTCCCGCCCCTAATTCTCGCACCAGTTTAAACGTTCCAATATAGCGATCGCCATTAGCAAAAATTACCGTCCCCTGGGTAATATTGCCATCTTTAAATACCCCAACAATCCGGTCATCATTACTAAAAATGAATACCCCTTGTCCATTGGGTAAACCATTCCGAAACTGTCCTTCATAGCGATCTCGGTTGGCATAAACCATAACCCCTTGACCGTCCGGTTTACCATTAACAAAACTGCCTTTATAGTTATCTCCTCCCTCATAGTTACATTTGACCATTCCCGTCGGCAAACTTCCTTCACAAACCGGAGGACGTTTTCCCTCAGCTTTTTGTTCTGCAATAGAAGGTAGGGGATAATTAATACTAATAACCACTGCTAAACTCGATAGAGTTAGCATCAAAAAACTCCACTTTCGGATTGAATAAACCATGGTTACTCCCAACTTTTTCCTATGAAAAAAACATACAAATTTCTCCAGATTAGATCTGTCCTATTCAACCAGAGTGAACTACCGAAGATCGCAGACTAATATTATTAACCTTGGGATCGGCTGGTGGAATAGCACCTACAGATTTAGCAATCTCAATGCCATTTTGCTCAAAAATCACAATGGGTTCGCCTCCGGTATCAAACTTGACTCGTTTAACCAAAACTTGACCATTAGACACACGCTGTCCCACGTTCACATAACGACTGGTAGGTTCGGCCGGAGCCCTGAGAATAATTTTAGTTTGATCTCCCACTTGCAATATCCCAGTCACTTCCATCCCTTGAGCTAAGTCTGTAGAGGGAGGCGGGGGAACAAAAGGTTGGACGGGGGGAGGGGGTGGATTAGGATTAAGCCATGACGGAGGAGTAGGTGTATTGGGAATGGCGGGTAAATCAGGGACTTGGGCAGTCGGTAAACTGGGTAAAGTGGGTACGCTTCTCCCCGGCACAACTGATCGAGGTTTGAATGTTGTGACTCTGGCCCCTCCCGTAGTTGCGGGTCTTCCGGGAGTAACCACCCCAGACCCCCCGGTAATTGTGGGTCTTCCGGGAGTAACCACCCCAGACCCCCCGGTAATTGTGGGTCTTCCGGGGGTAGCCACCCCAGACCCCCCGGTAATTGTGGGTCTTCCGGGGGTAGCCACCTGATTATTAGGTCTGGGAGTTGCACTCGCAGAGACCCAGCGAATGGGAGCTTCATTTACCGTTAATTTGGGTAAGTCTGGCACAGTCCGAGTAACCTGTTGCGGTACGGTTGGTGCTTCTCCCACTTCAGGAGTGGCTTGGACAATAGATGGAGGTAAAACCGCAAACGGATCGATACTCACCGCAGAAGGAGCCGTTGTTGTTGTTGACGGTGCGGCAGGAATTGCCGTCGAAGGTTTACCCAGGAGACGTAACCTCTCCTGTGAGTTGGTCGATTGAATCAAACCCGCACCCGCAGCCACATTTGATTGTTCTTTGACTAACGGATTTTTAAACGGAGGTGTTTGCCCCGGGGTCGGGGTCGCATTGGGAGTCGGCGAAGCTACGGCCGATGGAGAAGTTGCTGGAGTAGTGGTTGGACTGGGAGTGGCGGCAGTTTCTTCAGGTTTAGAAACCGCACCCCCCTAACCCAAATGCAAAAACACCGATGGAGAATAGAAACCAAAATTGACGCATTGCCAGTCTCCAAAACAAAGTTGATATATATACTAATTTAAGGATAGTTCAAAAAACCATAGACAAATATCTCAGTGTGAACTACCTACACCGCCCTAATCGGGTCGGTGCAGGCTTCCGACTTCACAGACCGATGCCCCTTACTTTTACAAGCAGGTGGACTTACACAGCCTCCATCGGCAAAGACGGGGTTCCCTCCGCCTTCAGTTAATATCCTGATTCCTTCATTCCTGATGTTAAGTGAAGCGTTTTCGTCACGATCATGGTGAGTTTGACAACTTGGACAATCCCATTCTCTGACATCGAGAGATAACTCATCCAGTATATGACCACAACAGGAACAAGTTTTGGAACTAGGGAAAAAGCGATCAATTTCTACAAGTTCACCACTTTTTTGCTTTAACTTGTAATCAATAAAGTTGACGAATTTTCCCCAACTCACATCAGATATTGCTTTTGATAGCTTCCGGTTTTTAACCATCCCCTTGACATTGAGGTTTTCAACGACAATGACTTGGCTTTCGTTCACCAATTTTCTTGATAATTTATGCAAGAAATCTTGGCGGGAATTGGTTATTCTCTCATGAACCTTAGCTACAGTTTTTCTAAACTTCTCTCTCGATTTACTACCCTTAGTTTTTCGAGAGAGTTTTTTCTGTTTTTGGGCTAAATTTTTCTGATGACGATATAAATGTTTAGGGTTGGCGTATTTAGTTGCATTCTCTCCATTGTGAATAATTGCAAAATCTTTTAACCCCAAATCGATCCCAATAATTTCATCCCCCGACTGTTTAACGTCAGTTTCTTCTACTTCACATAAAATTGAAGCAAAATATTTATCAGTCGAAGTTTTGGAGATTGTTACTGTTTTAATTTTTCCCGTAATTTCTCGATGAAATACCGCGCTGATTTCACCAATTTTAGGGACTTTTAGGTATTCACTATTAACAGTAATACTTTGGGGATACTGAATTGATTGCTTGTGATGTTTAGATTTGAAATTAGGAAATTTAGCTCGCCCTTCAAAAAAGTTTTTGTAAGCTCTATCTAAGTTTATAGCTACACATTGAAGAACCGATGAGTAGCAATCTTCTTTGAGCCAAGGATATTCTTTCTTGAGTTGAGGGAGCATTCCTTTATAAACTGTTAATTTTAGACTTTTTCCAGTTTCTTGATAGTGCTGAATACAGGCATTTAAGGCAAAATTCCAATACCATCTTGCACAGCCAAATGATTTAGCTAATGCTAATTCCTGTTCGGGTGTTGGATAGAGCCTGACCTTTGTTGCCTTCAGCACTTTGAATCACCTCCTTAATTGGGTGTTGTAGTTTTGCTGTACACTGACTATAGCACAAGTTTTAAAATATGGGGAATCATGAAAAATGATTTTGTCAGCAAAGGTAGATCTGTTAGCGATCTCAAGGTTCACTTGGTTTTGACGACCAAGTACAGGAGAAAGGTTTTTACCCTTGAAATATTGAATCGGCTGCATGAAATCCTTGAAGAATTACTCCAAAAGTGGGATTGTAAATTAGACGATATATCGAGAATCAAAATCAACCTGATTGTTCCGATAATCCCTGACCGCAATTCATCCCACGCTGCCCTATCGGGTCATTCGTGGGGCCTCTTGCGGAAGAAGCTAAATCTAAAAAACGGGCTTTACTATTGTAAAAATCTTCCTGTTCCCGAACATACATCCCTTGAAGTTCTGCTTTATACTGAGAATAGTCAATTTTAGTCTAATTGAGAAGGACAAAATAACAATGCCTTTAATGGTTGGGACAGATGCCCCTAGCTTTACCGTCAAAGATACCAATGGGAATACCATTTCTCTATCTGACTTCGCAGGTAAAACCGTTGTCCTGTATTTCTATCCCAAAGATGATACTCCTGGTTGTACCAAACAAGCCTGTAGTTTCCGCGATAACTATACGGAATATGAAGGCAAAGATATTGTGGTTTTAGGAGTGAGTATAGATGATCAAGAGTCCCACCAAAAATTCACGGAAAAATACAGTTTACCCTTCCCTTTATTAGCTGATACGGAAAAAGCGATTACAACAGCTTATGATGTGGATGGTGGTGGCTATGCTAAACGGGTTACTTACGTTATTAATGGCGAAGGCAAAATTATTCACGTTGATACATCCGTTAAAACCGAAACCCACGCCCGAGATATTTTAGCGCTGGTGGGTGGTTAATTGTAGTCAAAATTATCCGTATTTCTGAATCTGCCGCCCATAGAATGTTCTGGGGCGGTTTTCTTACTAATTTTAATCTATTTATTCAATTAGATCCTGGAGTTGTAAACATGGTAACTTATCTCGGCCCAAAAGATATTCTGATTGATCAACCCGTTGTTTTAGTCGGAACTTATGACCCGCAAAAACATCAAACTGTGGAGGTTATTGCAGAAGATAAATATGTTTTGACCGTTGATTTTAATGTGAAAGCCGGAATTTGGTCTGTGGGTCTGGACAATGGATTTAATACCGCCGGAAAACGATGGTTAAGACTCCGGGGCAAAGATGATAATAATAATATAATTGCCGACAATGTGATTGATTTAATGGTCAATCAAGAAGGGATAAATACCCAATCTGCCTATACGCTCATTTCCCAACAAGATACGTTATTAAAAGTTCAACCTATTGATTCTTCCCAATTAAATGATCAACAAAAACAATCCTTTAAAATCGGGGAAAATTTAGTTGTAAATACCATAGAATTAGTTAATGATCACCTCAAGTTAGAACTGCATAACCCCATACCAAATTTAGGAAAATTTGTCTATGTTTATCAACCCCATATTGTAGTTACAAAAGGCTCAAAACTCCTCTGGTTTAATCAAAATCAACTCCCGGAGCATAGTGCCGGGAATCAACTCCTTTGGGTGACACAAACCACCTCAATAAAAATGAAACCCGATGATTTATCTCAGTTAGCACCGGATCAATTTATTGAAATGCCTCAAGGCAGTGCTTATACTATTATTGGATACGCCTGTGTTGCCGAGCATTTTCGCGTCACTCTCAATCAACAATTCCCCGGTTTTGGTCAATCTGGATATCTCTATCGCCATCACGTTAAAATCCTAGAAAATAATCAAGAAATTACCTTTGATAATGATGCAATTACCTGCATAATTATTAATACTACACCTTTTAAAAAACGTCCGATTGATTCAGCCTATTTAGAATCCTCCGAAAAAATTACCCTTCCGGCGGGAATGATTTATGGCATCCAAAGTTATACCTCAGAATCCGGTCATATTAAAGTGGCTTTAACCGAAAATTTTCCCAACTTTGGAAATACTGGATATTTGTATCCCGATTTTATTGCCTTGAGTCTGGGGAATCTTCCCTTAACAGTAAATAAAACCTTAACCTATCAAGGAGCAACGGAAGTTTTAGTCAATACACCAATTGTTTTAAAGGGAACTTTTGATCCTAAAAACACCGCAGAAATCACTTTATTTGCAGAAGATCGGTATGCTTTTAATATTGATTTAGACTGGGAAAAAAGCACCTGGGAAACTCAAGTAAATCAAGGATTTAGCGATGCGGGATATCGTTGGTTACGATTAAAAGCCCTTGACTCCCAGGGGAATGTTACCGCCAGTCGGGTGATTAATATTACGGTTAGTGAAAATCCCATGACCGTTGGAGAATCCCTGATTTTAGACATCATTGAAGATACCTTATTTAAAATTGTTCCCTTTGATTCATCTTCCTTAAATCAACATCAAAAAGTAGCAATTAAGGCAGGTCAAACCTTCAAAGTTTTAAAATATGGTTTAGTTGATGGTCATTTAAAAATTGTCTTAGACAATGCGATTCCTCCCGTTGGCAACTTTGGTTATATTTATACAAATAACTTGAGATTGAAAAAAGGATCGGAGGTATTTCGGTTTGATATTGAGGAAGTTCCCGATACCGATGTTAATGCCCAAATGTTGGTTGTAGAAACTACAAAAATCAAAGCTCAACCCGTTGATTCTTCTAATTTAGAACCTCGACAATTTGAACAATTATTATTAGGACAGACTTTTGCTATTAAGGGTTACGCTTCAATTAAGGGGCATTTTCGAGTCACTTTAGCCCAATCTATTCCTAATTTTGGGAAGGTGGGTTATGTCTATTGGCAGCACGTTAAATTAATTCGAGAGGGTGAACAAATTGCCTATGATCCTGATGCTATTACTTTAACAGTTTTGGAAAAAACTGTCTTGAAAAAACAGCCGATTGATTCTAGTCAACTCAAAGAAATCGACCGCACAAGTTTACCCTTGGGACGGGTTTATGGCGTAAAAAGTTATAGCCTAGAAAATAACCATATTAAGGTTTCTCTTTTAGAAGAATTGCCTAATTTTGGAAATACGGGTTATATATTTCCTCAGTATGTCAAATTCAAGCGAGGAGGACGAACTTTCAACCCCCTACCGCCGCAAGTTGAATTAAATGTACCCTACTTTTCTCAACGGGATAATCCCCGTTTTTATTGGTCTACTTGTAACGTAACTTCGATTGCCATGGTGATGTATTATTACGGCGTGCGATCAAAATGGGGCGGACAATTAGAAGATGAATTATTGCAATGGTGTTTTAATTATGGGGGAACAGGTTTCTCAAACTGATCATAGTGTTTTGTCGGCTTTAATTCGCGCCTATGGATTTAAAAGTAGTTTTAGCACCACTCGATACTGGTCAGATTTGAAAAATGAATTGATTAATCGTCGTCCGGTTGTAATTGGTGTAGATACGACTCCATCGGGTCATATTATAACAGTTATTGGCTATAATAGTCAGGGATATATTGTTAATGATCCTTGGGGAGATGCCTATACTGGTTATTCTAATACCGAGGGTCGGCGGATTATTTATTCCTATGGTTATATGGATCAAGTAGCCGGGCCAGATGGTTCAGTTTGGGCTCATTTTATTCAACCTTAATTAACTGTAGGGGCGGGTTCTGTAATTATTTATCATACCCACAAATAACCTTTATAAACCCGCCCAACCCCACCATAAAAATTAAGTAACTGTAGGGGCGGGTTCTGTAATTATTTATCATACCCACAAATAACCTTTATAAACCCGCCCAACCCCACCATTAACATTCAATTAATAAATAAAGAGGGCGGGTTTATAGAATTTTTGTGGGTATCAAAGATTAATTTGGAACCCGCCCCTACAAACCCGCTATTAACATTTAATTAATAAATAAAGAGCGGGTTTATAGAATTTTTTTGAGGGTATCAAGAATCAATGTATAACCCGCCCCTACGATGCTAATTTTTAGGACAAAAACAGTTTATAGGCTGGGTTTTTATTCTCATCCCAATACCGATAACCCAAGGCATCTAAAAAAACCTGCCATTCTCCCATTTCTTCGGGAGGAACCTGCATTCCCACTACAATTCTGCCATAATCTGACCCATTATTCCGATAGTGAAATAAACTAATATTCCAGTTAGGACTCATGGAACAAACAAACTTCATTAATGCCCCTGGACGTTCGGGAAATTCAAAGCGATAGAGTAATTCATTATGGGCTAAAGCTGACCGTCCTCCGACCATGTGCCGCAGGTGTAATTTAGTTAGTTCATCATCGGTTAAATCAATAGTTTGAAATCCATTTTTCTCAAAATATTCGATTATCTGTGCCGCATCTTCCCGATTTTTAATCTGCATTCCTACGAAAATATGGGCTTCTTTTTCATCGGCAATCCGATAGTTAAACTCGGTTAAATTGCGTTTCCCAATACATTCACAAAACTTCCGCAAACTACCTGGTTCTTCGGGAATAGTTACGGCAAAAATTGCCTCCCGACGCTCTCCAAATTCTGCTCTTTCTGCCACAAATCGCAGACGGTCAAAATTCATATTCGCCCCGCAAGCAATTGCAATTAAGGTTTCCCCCTGAATTTTTTCTCGTTCAACATAGGCTTTTGCTCCCGCTATGGCTAAGGCTCCAGCAGGTTCTAAAATAGAACGGGTATCCTCAAAAACATCTTTAATTGCTGCACAGGTATCATCCGTATCTACTAATATAATTTCATCTACATATTCTTGACATAAATGAAAGGTTTCTTCCCCCACTTCTCGCACCGCGACTCCATCGGCAAATAACCCTACTTGGGATAATTTAACTCGATGTCCGGCTTTTAAAGATTGTGACATCGCATCCGCATCAACGGGTTTCGACACCAATAATTTTAATTTCTGGGCGTAATCTTTTAATATAAGCAGCAATTCCTGAGATTAATCCTCCCCCACCAATAGCCACAAAAATAGCATGAATTGGTTGTTGATATTGGCGTAAAATTTCCATCCCAATTGTACCCTGTCCGGCAATAACATAGGGGTCATCAAAGGGGTGAATAAAAGTTAATCCTTTTTCGATTTCGAGTTGACGGGCGTAGGCGTAGGCTTCATCAAAAGTCTCGCCATATAATATTACTTCACCCCCCCGGGCTTTGACCGCATTAACTTTAACTTGGGGAGTGGTTACGGGCATAACAATAATTGCTTTTGTGCCTAATTTGGAAGCACCAAGAGCCACACCTTGGGCATGATTTCCCGCCGAAGCTGCTATCACTCCTTTCTTTAATAAATCGGGGGTAAGATGCGCCATTTTGTTATAGGCTCCCCGCAATTTGAAGGAGAAGACCGACTGCATATCTTCTCGCTTCAAAAGTAGTTTATTATTCAGGCGTTTTGAGAGGTTAGGAGCGGATTCTAGGGGTGTTTCTTGGGCAACATCATAAACACGGGCGGTGAGAATTTGTACTAGGTAATCACAAAGCATGGGGTTGAAACTAGGGCAAGGAGTGAGACAAAACTATTTTACAGGATTTGGAACCATATTTTTTATTTTAATAAAAATGGGCGATCGCTTAATTTTAAATTTTCATAAAGAATTACTGATTTTTTAGCAACCTAGAGTAACATTATAGGTATCAAACAGAAGATTCAAACTCTGAATTTATGGATAAATCAATTGTACAGTTGGTTGATGAACTTCCCAGCGATAATATTACGGTGAAGGTGTTGAATGCCATTGACTATTTAATGCCGGGACAGTGGACGAATTTAGTCGGATTTGATAATAGTATCCGAACAATTACCGGGGAAACGGATGCTCAGGTGATCCAAAGAATTCGAGATCGGGCTGTGGTTTTGTATCATGATCCGAAATATGGTTATCAATCGGCGGTTTCAAATTTATCAAACCATTGATACGGCTGATATTGCCATCGCAACGGCGGCTTTAGCTAATAAAATAGGGGAAAAAATCAGTTTTCTTTCTATTTTAAGCAATATTACGCCTAAACCGGAAGTGCTTCAAAGCTTTGATTTAGCCTTAAAAATTGCGGCGGAAATTATTGCTTTTTGTAAGTTAAATGGCATTCCCCAACCCAACCCCCAGGAATTTGTTAAAGCCCTAAATAATAACTATCAAGATGCGGCTTTAATGCGGATGGTGGCTTTAGTTTGTTTGGATGGAATGTTACCTTTAGGCCCCAATTTTTTAAATAAAATTCATCAAACTATTGCCCAGACAGATACCACTATTCTAACACAAAATCCGGTATTTGCATCCTTGAGTAATTTTATTCCTGGGGGTACGCCCTCGGATAAATTGGGTTTTATTAACCAAGGATTTAATGCAGTTCAAGATTGGATTAATAATTTAGTAACTCAAACTGGAATTACACCCGAATCAATTTTCAATGCTTTAGGAAATTGTATTCAAATTGCGGATGATAATTTAGATTTTGTCGCGGCATTTATTGATCAAAGCACTAATTATTATCAACATACGGGGATTCAAACCGTTGCACGGAAAGTGATTTTACAAGCTCAAGAATCTGTAAAATCGGAATTACCTACTACAATTAATTAATTGTTGAGATTTTGAAACCTTAACAATAACAATTAAGCCCGCACAGGCGGGTTTATTGTTTTTTTAATCAGATTAATTAAATCTAAGATTATTTTTACAAATCACTATCAAAAAAAGCCCTATTATTAGTTTTTAATCAAGTGGGCGGGTTTAGATAGATTTTGTATGGATATTATAAATTTTTGTGAACCCGCCCCTACGGGGATTTATTATAATAATTGTTGAGCAAAGGCGATCGCTTCTTCAATTGTGGTGATTTTTTCTTCAATTTGTCCTAACTGAATTTCTAATAATAGTTCTCCAATTTTGGGACTCGGACGGAGGTTTAATGCTTCCATTAATTCATTTCCAGTTAACAATAATTGGGGGTAAGCGACGGGATCATTTGGGTTGAGATAACGATTAATTAAAGGAGAAAGAGCTTCGAGGGAAAACCCAGCCGCCATTGCCTTTACCATTAAAGCCGGAAATAATATTCCTAACCCTTGGAATAAAAAATATTGTTCTCTTAAAGATAATTCTCTGGTTTTCAAGGGATGAATTTGTGATAGACCCTTGAGAATTGCTAAAACACTTTTTAATTCTATCTTACTAAATTTTAACCCTAACAACTCCCCTTCAGCCCGGGTTAAACTCTGATTGCATAAACAACTTAATTTTGCGATTCCCAAAATTGATATTTTTAAAGTTTCCCGTAATCCTTGGGATAATTCCTGGGAGAATTGGGGATAAATTTCTCCTAACTGTGTAGCAGATAAATCCATTTGGGATAATTGCTGAAACTGTTGATTAGCAGTCCGAAACCAAGGGGAAATTAAACCCAATTCCCAGATTTTTTGTATCCGGTCTGTGGCATTGGGAGTATTGAATAAATAGACTAATTCTGTGCGAATTCGTTCAACAGCAACCCGACTTAACAACGGAGCAAATGCTTGAATAGCAGCCTTGGTTTCCGCCTCAATTTCAAATCCTAATTGAGCCGCTTGACGGTATCCCCTTAATAATCGTAACGGATCATCTTGTAAATTTTCAGGGGAAATCATTTTAATTAAACGCCGTTGTAAATCTTCTTGACCATTATTAGGATCAATAAAAGTTTGTGTAAAGGGATCAAAAGCGATCGCATTAATTGTAAAATCCCGGCGGCGTAAATCCTGTTCTAAACTATTACCTTCAGCTTGAGCAAAGTCAACTGTTATATTTTTAAAGACAACCCGGGCAATTTGCCGTTCCGCATCCAATAATACAAAACCAGCGCCATAATATTGAGCTAGGGTTCGTGCTGTTTTCACCGCATCTTGTAACAGGACAAAATCCAAATCCAAATCCGTCACGGTGCGACCCACTAACCCATCTCGCACAGCACCCCCGACTAAATAGGCGGGTTGGGGTAATTGACTCAGTTCAAACGGCCAACGGGCGGGAGAGAAGACATCGGGTAAGGGTTTCAGACATAGCAATAAAAATCAACGTTCATAGTCCGTGCCAGTTTAGGGCTGCCTAAGTTAAATTAACATCAAAGGGATGGGCAATTATTTCCGCCCTGGGCAAATACAGAGGATAAAATTATGTGTATTTGTGTGAATTGTCATTATGTTGATGACTGTACCACCTACCACGCCGTAGAAACTCAGCATCAAGAACGTCATTTGACTGAAAATCCCACCTTTGAACCGACCGAACCCACCATTAATGTCAATATTCGTACCCCTAACAACCAGGATATTGAAATAGAATGGGATGTAGTCGGATGTCTGAGTTTTACATCAGAAAAGGGTAAATGGGCGAAATTACGACCCGGGGAATTAATTCCGACTTAATCAGTCATCAGTCATCAGTTATCAGTCATCAGTTATCAGTTATCAGTTATCAGTTATCAGTTGAGAGTTAACAGTTGAGAGTTAACAGTTAATAGCTTTAATCGCGGTATTAATAATGAGTTATTGTTTTAATCCGAATTGTTCGAGTCCACAGAATTATGATGATGGTAAGTTTTGTCAACATTGTGGTTCTAAATTATTACTAAGTTCTGTTTCTGATCAGGGTGAACCGATTATTTATCGAGGGATAAAACTAATTGGACAGGGGGGATTTGGTCGAACATTTTTAGCAGTTGATCAGAATCAAGCCACAACCTCCTATTGTGTGATTAAGCAATTTTTTCCTCAGAGTAGAAATACGGAAAAAGCCACGGAATTTTTTCAACAAGAAGCCGAACGATTACAAACCCTGGGACAACATCCCCAAATTCCCAAGGGTTTAGGTTATTTTCAACAAGACGGCTATCAATATTTAGTCCAAGAGTTTATAGAAGGTAAAAATTTAGCTCAGGAATTACAAGAAAAAGGAGCTTTTGATCAAGAAAAAATTATGGTTATTTTAAAGGATTTATTGCCAGTTTTACAGTTTATTCACGAGCATAAAGTTATTCATAGAGATATTAAACCTGAAAATATTATTCGTCGGTTTGATACCCCAAAAATCACCGGAAATTTAGTTTTAGTGGACTTTGGAGCAGCTAAATTAGTCACGGGGGGAATGCTTCCCAAAACCGGAACTGTAATTGGTAGTGCGGCCTATACCGCCCCGGAACAATTAATGGGAAAAGCGGTTTTTGCCAGTGATTTATATAGTTTAGGGGTGACTTGTATTCATTTAATGACCAATGTTCCGCCCTTTGATTTGTTTGATGGTACGGAGGGAAATTGGGTTTGGCGAGATTATTTGAAAACCCCAGTTAGTGATCAATTAGGTTCTATTTTAGATAAAATGTTGCAGGGGGCAACCCGTTATCGCTACCATTCGGCGGCGGCAATATTACAACAAATTAATCCTAAACCGGATTATGTGCGGGCGATGCCGGGATTAACAATTAATCCTGAAGTTGGGTTTAAACCGTTATTAGAACAGCCCAAATTAATTAGTCCTTCCCCAGATATTTCTATTGATAAAATTCCTCCAGAAAAACCGATTAATAAAATCACTCAAATTCAAGAGGCAATTCAAAAGCGTTTAGAACCCTATGGAATTGTTCAGGTACAGGTGAATAAAACTCAGATCAATCAGTTAACAATTGTTTTAAATCGAGATGAAAATAGAGAGATTAAATATAAACAGTTAGTACCTGTGATTGGTTATGAATTAACTCATTTTCAACTGAATAGGATTGAGAAAGTTAAGATTTTAGGCAGGGTAAATAATAGGGAGGTTCCCGAATGGCAATCTTCGTTAAAAGTAGACCGAAAAACCCAGTGGAAGAATACAATTATTAGATTTCAAAATAATAATATTTTATCCCAATTATCCCAACTCCAATCCCCCTCATTTTGGATTAACCAAATCCGAAAGCGAGAATTTTGGATGGATACCTTAATGGCGGCAATGATTGTCTTTATTTTCACCGATAAAATTATTATCCTAAAACCGATAATATCGTTATTAATTGCGGGAGGATTTTGGGGGGTTAAATATCTGGTCAACCGTGCCTATCCCTTGAATCTCAATCAACTATTTATCACAATCACTACTTTGTTTTTGGTGTTCGGCTGGTTAGACTTAAGAATTTGGGTGCAGGGATCTTTTGGTATAATCTTAGCGGGCTTGTTTATGTCCCTGCCTATTTTCTTTTCCCGCCATTCCTCTTAACCTAAGCTTAAACAACGTGCCATTGATTCCCCCCCAACCCAGTTACGGTTTAGCCATCCATACCAGTAGTCCTGATTTGGGGTTAGCCATCAGTAATTTTCAGGATGTTAAACGCTGTCAATCCTGGGCGTTAGGACGGGATTTATCCACCCACTTACACCAGTATTTATCAGACTTTATTCAACCTCAAACCTGGTCAGATTTAGCCTGGATTTCGGTGGCTAAAGGGCCAGGAAGTTTCACCGGAACAAGGATTGGGGTAGTTACTGCCCGTACCCTAGCCCAACAGTTGAAAATTCCGATTTTTGCTATTTCTAGTTTAGCTGCGATCGCCCAAAAAGAACAGTTTAACTTGATACAAAATCAAGATAAAAATTCAGTGATTGCCCTGGAAATGCGGGCGCAAAGGGGTCAACTATTTGTAGCAATTTATGGTAAAAATAGAGAAACTAATTTGGGTGTAGTTCCCCTATTAACCGATAGGGTTATGTCCCCCCAACAGTGGGAACAAACCTTAGCCTCTTGGGACAGTCCCTATCATCGGGTGCAGATAGAATCAGGGTTAGGAGAAACCGCCATCCAATTACTAGAAACTAGGGTATTTAGATAGGAAATCAGGAAAACAATCCCACTGGTCAGAAGCTCTACCCTATTACGGACAACATCCCGTAGATCTCTAAAAAAATTCTGGAAAAATGTCATGTTGAGCATAATTAATTCCTCTGAGTATTTGACCGATTTATTCCGTAACTTAGCCATAAACAATCTCCTAATTCAAGCTCCACCCGCTCCAGAAATAGCCACCAAAATAAATATCTTACAGGCGTTTTTTTTGGGATTAATTCAAGGAATAACGGAATTTTTACCCATTAGTAGTACCGCCCATTTAAAAGTCATTCCAGTCATGTTAGGATGGGGAGATCCAGGGAGTGCCTTTACCGCTATTATTCAGTTAGGAAGTATTGCGGCGGTGGTGGGTTTTTTTTGGCAGGATTTAACTCAAGTGGTCACGGGTTCCTGGCAAGCTATTCAAAAAAAAGATTATGATTCCGTAGACTTCCGTTTGGCTTTAGGAATTGCTTTAGGTACAATTCCAATTGTATTTTTTGGGCTTCTAATTAAAGTCCTAATTCCTGATTATGATAACTCTCCTTTGCGGAGTATGGTAGTGATTGCTGCTGCTTCTATTCTGATGGCGTTTTTATTAGGATTAGCGGAAAAAATAGGCAGCAGAAAACGTGATTTTGAACATCTAACACCGCGAGATGGAGTATTAATGGGATTGGCGCAAACCTTAGCATTAATTCCAGGGGTATCTCGTTCAGGTTCTACCATTACCGCCGGATTATTCTTAGGTTTAGAAACGGGCAACCGCCGCCCGATTTTCCTTTTTATTAGGAATTCCAGCCATTACCTTAGCCGGAGTGGTGGAATTAAAAGCGGTACTGATTGATGGCATTGGAAATATAGAAATCTTTCCTCTTTTAGTAGGTTTAATTTCCGCCACGATTTTTTCCTATTTATCCATTGCCTGGTTAATTCGGTATTTACAAAGAAAAAGTACCTGGATTTTTGTTTGGTATCGTCTCGCCTTTGGAGTGGCTATTCTAGCGGCGGTATTAGGAGGTGCATTAAAAAATATTTAGTTTATAATTATAATTCCGTAGAGACGTGCCACGGCGCGTCTCTCTGTATTCGTAATTCGTAATTCGTAATTCATAATTCGTAATTCGTAATTCCCTATGATTAATCCCGCGAAAATTACCACCGTATTACCCGATTCCATCGCAGCAGAAATTGGCTTTGAACCTGGGGATGCCATTATTTCCATCAACGGACAACAACCCCGAGATTTAATTGATTATCAATTTTTGTGTGCCGATGAATTTTTAGAATTAGAAGTATTAGATACCCAGGGAAAAACCCATCAAGTCGAAATAGAAAAAGAATATGATCAGGATTTAGGATTAGAATTTCAATCCGCTTTATTTGATGGATTAATTCAATGTAATAATCGTTGTCCCTTTTGTTTTATCGATCAACAACCCCCCGGAAAACGGGAAACCCTGTATTTCAAAGATGACGATTATCGCCTGAGTTTTCTCTATGGTTCCTATTTAACCTTAACCAATTTATCGCCAAAAGAATGGGATAGAATCGCTCAAATGCGCCTTTCCCCCCTGTATGTTTCCGTCCACGCCACCGAACCCGATATCAGGATTCAGTTATTAAAAAATCCCCGGGCAGGACAAATTTTAGATCAACTCAAATGGTTTAAAAAAAATCGCTTACAAATTCATGCTCAAGTTGTTGTTTGCCCCGGAATTAATGATGGTAAACACCTAGAAAAAACAATTTTAGATTTAGCCCAATTTCATCGCGGAAGAATCCCCACCGTTGCCTCCATTGCCGTTGTTCCGGTGGGGTTAACTCGCTTTCGTCCCAACCAAGATGAATTAATTCCCGTAACCCCCGAAAAAGCCCAAGAAATTATTACCCAAGTTCAAACTTTACAACAAAAATTTCAACAGGAATTAGGGTCAACCTGTGTTTGGATTGCCGATGAACTCTTTTTAATTGCCGGGGCAGAATTACCCCCCGAATCCCATTATCAAGACTATCCTCAAATTGGTAATGGAGTGGGTTCCATTCGCAAATTTATCAAAGAATTTGAACAAGCGGTAAAAGACTATCCGATTCAATCTTGTTCTACCCCCCATCAGTTTACTTGGGTGGTGGGAAATGCGGTAGAAAAAGCCTTTCAACCCTTGGTAAACTCCTTAAATGAAATTTCAGGACTAACGGTTAATCTGGTGGCCTTAGCCAGTCAATATTGGGGTCAGGAAATCACCGTAACTGGTCTATTAACCGGACAGGATTTGCGACAAAAATTAACCGGAAAAATATTAGGAGATGGCATTTTATTACCCTCAGTCATGCTCAAACAAGGAGAGGCAATCTTTCTCGATGATATGACCTTAGCAGAACTCTCTGAACAACTGCAAATTCCCATTTTTCCCGTCAGTAATGTTCAAGAATTGCTCTCAATAGCCCTGGGAGATTAACCGATAGAAAGGTAAATTAATCCCTTTGATTTAACAGTTAGATTAATTTTCCCTACAGGAGTGTCAAAATAGAGAAAAATAACTATCCAGTAAATTTTTTCCCGGAGGACAATGGCATTTTCCGAAGCGGTTGCACTTTCTTCTCCCACCGACTGTATTAATCGCAATTTTCTCAGGGTATTTCCCCATAACTCAGTCCTGGATGTGATCCAACAAATGACTCAAGATCCCGATGGGGTTAACCTCAAACCACATCCTAACTGTGTTTTGGTCTTGGATGATCAACAATTGGTGGGGCTATTGACGGAACGGGATTTTGTTAAATTGGCGACCCAGGGGCGAAATTTACAGGGGACAACCGTGGCGGAGGTGATGACACGGCCAGTGATTACGGTTCGGGAACAGGAGATTAAAGAACCTCTGGAGATGATTTCGATTTTACGTCAACATCGAATTCGTCACTTACCGATTGTGGATGAACAAGGGCAACCCGTGGGAATTGTCACCCCCGAGAGTATTCGGGAAATATTGAAACCCGCAGATATTCTCAAGTGTCGAACTGTTCAAGAAGTTATGGTACAAACTGTAATTAGTAGTTCCTTAAAAACCAGTGTATTACAGTTAGCCCAACTGATGACTAAACATCAAGTTAGTTGTGTGGTGATTGGCAAAAAAATTGCGGATCAAAAAATCCGTCCCTTGGGAATTGTGACGGAACGGGATATCCTCAAACTCCAAGCTTTACAACGGGATTTGAACCAATTACAGGCCGAACAGGTGATGAGTCATCCCTTATGTTTAATTGATGCCAATGCTTCACTTTGGGAGGCACATCAAGCGATGAAACAAAGAAAAATTCGGCGGTTAGTAATTATCAATGAACAGGGATATTTAACGGGGTTAGTCACTCAAACCACGATTTTAAAAGCTATTGATTTGAATGAAATTCATGCGGTTATTTCCGTATTAAAACAACAATATAAACAACTTAAAAGCGAAAAAATTAACTTATTAAAGACTTTAAATTCTGATTTAGAAAAAGAAGCTAATAGCAATATTAATAAACTAAAAGAACAACATAAAAGATCTCAACTCTTAGGGGATACGGTGTTAAGAATTAGATCTGCTTTGAGTTTAGATGAGATGTTGAATGCCACCGTCACCGAAGTTCGTCAATTGTTGCAATGCGATCGGGTGATTATTGAGTGTTCAGCAGCAGAGAATCATCGAAAAATGATTGTAGAATCGATTGCACCGCCTCAAGAATTAATATTTAATCCTACGGGAATTAATTTTTTTGATTCCTGCGATCTGATTCCCTATGATTTAGTAATTCCGATTGGCGTAGACCATCAAGTATGGGGATTTTTAGTAGCTCAGAATTGGCATAATATTCGACCCTGGGAACCGGAAGAACGGGAATTTTTAGAAACCTTATCCGTTCATGTTGCCTTGGGAATTCAACAAGCAACTCTCCTAGATCAAGTTCAAAAAGCTAATCGAGAACTCGAAGCCCAAGTTCAAGAAAGAACGGCTGAGTTAGAACAAACCAATCAACAATTAAGACAGGAATTAGATCGAATTAAACAAGCCAAAGCCTCGTTAAAACAACAGGAAGCAATTCTCAGGAGTTTTTATAATTCTTCCCCAATGATGATGGGGGTAGTTGAACTGTTGGAAACGGATATTTTGCATTTATCCGATAATGCAGCAACGGCTAAATTTCTAGGCAAAAATACAGAGGATATTCAAGATAAATTAGCCAGCGAATTAGGGATAAGTTTTGAGGATATCCAAAATTGGATTAACTATTATCGAGAAAGTCAACGTTTAGGAAAACCCCTCCAGTTTGAGTATGAATATACTCGAGATCACGAGACAAAGCAATGGTTATTAGCAACGGTTTCCTATATTGGTTTATCCGAACAGCATCGTCCTCGGTTTTCTTATATTATTGAGGATATTAGTGATCGCAAACGGGATGAAAAATCCCTACGACTATATGAACGAATTTTTGCAACTACTGGAGATGCAATTTGTTTATTAGATCAGAACTATATTCATCAAGTGGTAAATCCCGCTTACCTGTACTTGGTGAATCTATCCTTAGAGCAGATAATTGGTCATTCTATTTCTGATATTTTAGGAATTGAAGAATTTAATAAAAAAAGCAAACCTTATTTGGATCAATGTTTGACCGGGGAAGTAATTACACAGGAGTCTTGGGTAGATATACCAAGGGGAAAACGATATTTGAGACGGACTTATACCCCCTATTTAGATGAACAGAACATCATCTGTGGCATTGTGGCTAGTATTCAAGATTTAACCCCTTTAAAAGAAACTCAAAACGCCCTCAAACACAATGAAGAACTATTTGCTTTAACCATACAACACGCCCCCGATGTCTTTGTGATTTATGATGCGGAACGGCGATTTGAATATATCAATTCACGCACCATAGAACGCACAGGATTCCCCAAAGAAAAATTTATTGGTTATCGAGATGAGGACGTTTATCCCCCAGAAGTTTATTCCCAATACCTGCCATTATTAACTCAAACCATAACTACAAAAACCTTGCAAATTGGGGAATTTACCTTGCAACTTCCCGGGCTAGAACCCTATATGATTGTGGTTAAATATGTACCAGTTTTAGATAATCGGGGGGAGATCGAACAAATTTTAGGCATGACCTTTGATATTGGCGATCGCAAACGGATTGAGGAAACATTACGTCAACGGGAAGCCCAATTAAAAGCCCTAGCTGATAACATTCCTGGGGCAATTTATACCTATGTAAAATGTCCTAATGGGTCTAGTTTTGTTGAATATATGAGTGATGGTTGTTTAGAAGTTTTAGGCTGGAGTGCGGAGCAAATTATTAATAATCATCAAATTTTAGCCCAGGGGATTCACCCTGAAGATCTGCGGGAAAATCGAGCTAAACTAGCTGAGAGTGCCGCCGGATTAACTCCCCTATTTTATGAGTTACGATATCGGATGCCTAATGGGTCTTTAAAATGGATTGCAGAGGCTTCCCGTCCCGAACGTCGAGACAATGGAGATATTGCTTGGCAAGGGGTAATTTTAGATGTGAGCGATCGCAAAAGAACCGAATTAAAATTAGGAGAAATTAGCGATCGCCTGAATTTCTTACTTAATTATTCTCCCATTGTCATTTTAAGTTGTCAGGCTGAAGGCGATTATCCGATTACTTTTATTAGTAGAAATGTTCAGGATATTGTCGGCTATGAACCTGAAATATTTTTAGAAGATTCTAGCTTTTGGATTGAACATATTCACCCCGATGATCGGGAAAAGATTTTAACCAACTTAGCCACTAAATTTACGGAAGATTCTTATATCCATGAATATCGCTGGCTAAAAGCTGATGGTCACTATAGTTGGTTTCTCACACAGTTAAGAAAAGTCAAAGATGCGGCGGGAAATGTGACCGAAATGTTAGGGTACTTAATTGATATTAGCGATCGCAAAACCTTAGAACAGGAATTAGCCACATTACTCGAACAAGAAACCCGTCGTAGCGAAGAACTCACCCAGAAAAATATCGCCCTAGAAACAAGCCCGAAGGGATGCCGAAATCGCCAATCAAGCTAAAAGTGAATTTTTAGCTAATATGAGCCATGAAATCAGAACCCCGATGAATGCGATTTTAGGGTTTACGGATTTATTACAATCGGTTGTGAGCGATCAGAAAGCCCGACCTTATTTAGAAGCCATTATTGCCGGAGGTCGCACCCTATTAGCCTTAATTAATGATATTCTGGATTTGTCTAAAATTGAAGCGGGTAAACTAGAGTTAAATTATGCCCCCGTTAATTTGCGGGTTATGATTCAAGAAATTCAACAAATTTTTCAGCCTAAAGCATTAGGAAAAGGGTTAATTTTAGAAACCCACATTGATGACAAACTACCCCAAACCCTCTATATTGATGAAACTCGATTACGTCAAATTTTGTTTAATGCGATTGGTAATGCACTCAAATTTACAGAAACCGGATATGTTAATATTTATGCGCGTACTCAGCCCTATTTTGTCTTCAACGGTGAAAAATTTTGGTTAGAAATCACCATTGAGGATACGGGAATTGGTATTGCTCATGATCAGCAAAATCGGATTTTTGAAGCCTTCGTTCAAAGTGCTGGACAAAGTAACCGGAAGTATGGCGGAACGGGTTTAGGATTGGCTATTACCCAACGTTTAACCCAGATGATGGGAGGGACGGTATTGCTGCAAAGTCAACTCGGAAAAGGCAGTATTTTTACCTTTGTATTTCCCGAGGTTTCCCCGGCTCAAAATCAAATGGATTCCGAATCAAATTTGAAAGAGGATCGCAATCTTAATCAGTTTTATCCTAGTAAAATTTTAGTGGTTGATGATGTAGAATCAAACCGGGAATTGATGCAGGGATATTTTGCGGAAACTCACCATAGATTATGGTTAGCTGAGAATGGAAAACAGGCTATTTATCAGGCAAAATCCCATCAGCCTGATTTAATTTTGTTGGATTTAAGAATGCCAGAAATGGACGGAAAAGCCGTGGCGGAATATCTCAAACAGGATCAAAAAACCCAACATATTCCGATTGTAATTATTACGGCGTATTATCAGATTGAAGATTCACTCGAACTGAGTAAAAATTATCAAGGATGTTTAATTAAACCCGTTAGTTTAACCCAATTAGTGACGGAATTAAAAAAACATTTACTCCTAAAAACTGAGGAATATAATCTGGAAAAAGAACCAAATCAAAAAACAGAAAATTGCTTGGTTTTTCCATCTTTGATGATCGGAGCAACCGAGAGAAAAGAACTGTTATTAAACCTGGAACGGGAGGAGGAACAGGTCTGGAATTCCTTAAAAAATACTTTGAAAACCCGGGATTTGCAGCAGTTTGTTCAACGGCTGGAAACCTGGGGAAAACAGTATCAATATCAGCCCTTAATTGAATATGCTAAGACCCTAGAAACACAGATAGAAGCATTTGATTGGAATAGTATTCCAGAAACGGTGAATGCTTTTCCCCATATTCGAGAAACTTTAAAAATTAATTTTTAATCAGGAGTTAAACCCATGAAGTTAGAATCATTTATCCCAGAAAACTTTTTAGTTTTGATTGTTGATGATATTACTAATAATCTCAAATTAGTGGGAAGAATACTTGATGAAGCGGGCTATAATACCACCTTTGCTATTAGTGGTTATCAAGCCTTGAATCGGTTAAAAAACAATAAAATAGATTTAATTTTATTGGATTTAATGATGCCAGAAATGGATGGCTTGGAGGTGTGTCAATTTATCAAGAAAGATCCGAACTTAGAAGAGGTTAAAATTATTTTTTTAACGGCTAGTTATGAAGAAGAAAATTTGATTAATGCCTTTGAATTAGGGGCGGTGGATTATATTACAAAACCGTTTATCAAAAATGAATTATTGGCACGGGTAAAAACCCATTTAACCCTAAAACAAACGACAGATAATTTAAAAAGAGCCCTGTTAAAACTTCAACAATTATCCCAACTTGACCCCCTGACTGAAATTTTAAATCGCCGGAGTTTTTTTGAATATGCCGAAGCTCAATTCCAGCGTTCAAAGCAGGATAAAAGTGTATTTTCTTTACTGATCTTAGATTTAGACTATTTTAAAAAAATCAATGATAATTATGGTCATTTGACGGGCGATCGCACTTTAATAACTTTTACTTTAGCCATTCAAAATTATCTGAGAGAATCTGATTATTTTGGACGCTATGGAGGAGAGGAATTTATAATTTTACTCCCAGAAACTAATCAGGAAGATGCCCAAAAAATTGCCCAGGAAATTTGTGATTTGATTGCTCACCTTTCCATTCCCACTGTTCAAGGGAATTTACAGATCACAGTCAGTATTGGGGTCGCGGTTTTTAGATCCCAGGATACTCGAATTGAGGATATTTTTGATCGGGCTGATCAATGTCTATACCAAGCCAAAGCCCGGGGAAGAAATACTTGTTACGCCGAACAATCCCCATGACAAATATCCATTCAAGTTAACGGTGGAGATCCGGGAATGGGTAATGGGTTTTGGGTAATGGGTTTTGGGTAATGGGAAGGAAGGAGAATTGGGTTTAAATTTTCTTCTTGTCTCCTGGTATTGCTAAACTGGGAACAATCAATATTTTAATCGCGGAGGATTCTATTTGTGGACTGGCGAGTTAGAGCCATTCGTGGCGCAACGACGGTTTCAGAAAATTCAGTTGCCGCCATTCGAGAAGCGGTCATAGAATTATTAGATGAATTGGAAACCCGCAATCAACTTGATCCTCATGAAATTATTAGTATGACATTTTCTGTAACTAAAGATTTAGATGCAATTTTTCCCGCCGCCATTGCCCGGGAACGTCCCCTCTGGCACAATGTTCCTTTATTAGATGTTCAACAAATGTACGTCGTAGGTAGTTTAGAAAAATGTATTCGCTTCTTAGTTCATGTTAACTTACCCAGTCATCAAACCCAAGTTTATCACCCCTATTTAAGAGCAGCAGGAAATCTCCGTCCCGACTGGAATTTAAACCCAGTTCATTCTTAATAAACGGAGAATGGGGAATAGGCAATGGGCAATATTTTATCCCTTATTTTCTATTCCCTATCCCTTCTTAAAACCCATGTTAGGAACCCGAGACTTACACCGGATCAGCAACAATAGGCTTACTCTTTTTCCGTTGCCAAAGTAACCGAATTTGATTTGCGATCGCGCCACCAAGCTAACATTGTACTGGCAATAAAAATACTAGAATAGGCTCCAGCAGTGAATCCAACTAATAGGGCTAAAGCAAAATATTTTAGGGTGTCACCGCCAAATAGGAAAATACAAGTTAAGGGTAATAGGGTGGTTAAAGTCGTATTAATAGACCGGGTTAAAGTTTGTTCTACCGCATCATCAACTACTTGATTAATATGTAGATCAGGATTTCGGGCAATCACTTCCCGAACCCGGTCATAAATTACCACCGTATCGTTAACAGAAAATCCTACAATTGTCAAGAGAGAAACCAGAAATAAACTATCAACTTCTACCCCTAAAACTAGGCCTAAAATTGAAAAAATTCCTACGGTAACTAGAACATCATGGAATAAAGCAACAAAGGCAAAAAAGGCATAATCCAACCTAAACCGAAAGGTTAAATAAACCGTAATTCCGGCAAAAGATAAGAGTAAAGCCGTTAATCCAGAGATAAAAATTTGACGGCCAACGGTGGGGCCAACGGTATCAATTTGAATCCCTTTTGGGTCGAAGGCTCCAATTTTTTGACTTAAAGTTGCTTGTAAACTTGTTCGTTCTTCAACATTTAAGGTTTTTGTGCGAATCGAAACAATTTGTTTATCTTTTTTAGCCGAATCTTTATCTAATAGTTGAATCGAACTATTTGCTAAACCCTGACTCGCTAAAACTTCCCGAACTTGAGTAATATCAATCGGGCGATCACAATTATTTGGAACTGAACAATCTAGTTCTAATTGTAGACGAGTTCCTCCCACAAAATCCAAAGCCGGACGTAACGGAGCGCCAATATCTGGCCGACTCCAAGAAATTCCCATAGCGATGATTCCCACCAGAATAATCGCACCGGAAATCGCCCACCATAGGTTGCGTTGTTTAATAACACTAAAAGCCATAAATTAGTTATCAGTTATCAGTTATCAGTGTAAGAGTAATCAGCAATCAGTTGTAGGGGCGAGAAAACCTCGCCCGTCAGAGTAATCTGATAACTGATTACTGACCACTAACTACGGAAAGATTTTTTTTCAAATTGGGACAGAAACAAGTCCGGTTTTCTTAACTCTGGGAAATCAAGGGCTATGAATAGGAAACTGCGACTACAAGTAATAGCAGTAAACATACTCACCACCACCCCTAATCCTAATGTTAGGGCAAAACCTTTGACTAACCCGGTTCCGAACCAAAATAGGGCGACACAAGCAATAACTGTTGTGACGTTACCATCTAAAATACTACCAAATGCCCGATAAAAACCCGATTCCACAGAACGATATAAGGTTTTTCCCGCCCTCAATTCCTCACGGGTTCGTTCAAAGATTAGAACATTAGCATCCACCGCCATCCCAATACTCAGAATAAATCCGGCAATTCCTGGTAAGGTCAAGGTTACACCCAATAAATTAAATAGGGCTAAACTTAATAAGGCGTAAATAATTAAAGAAAAATCGGCGATTAATCCTGGTAATCGATAATAGACAACCATGAAAATCAGGACTAAAATTAAACCCGTCCCCCCGGCGTAAATACTACGTTGAATACTATCCCGTCCTAGGGTGGCGCCAACGGTGCGGTTTTCAACAATTTCCACAGGAACAGGTAAAGCTCCCCCGCGCAATTGTACAGCTAAAGAATTAGCATCTTCGGCGCTAAATCTGCCCGTAATTACCGCCCGACCGCCGACAATTCCCGTATCGGCAAAATCCACCGGAACCGATGGAGAACTTAATAAACTATTATCCAGAAAAATCCCAATGGTTCGACCCGTTCCCGCTAAATTTTTAGTTAATTCCGTGAACTTGTCTCCCCCTTCAGAACTAAAGACTAAACCAATATTCCAGTTTCCTCCCTGTACGGGTTCAGGATAGGCGTCTTTTAAATCTTGACCTCTTAAAACCGGACTATTATAGAGTTGAGCGATCGCATCATTACTTTTATTTAAAGATTCAATAGCGGCGGCTAAAGTTTGGGAATCACCCTTTTTTTTAGCATCTTCAATTTGTTGTTTAATTCCCTGTTGGACTTGAAATTCCACCGCTAATTGTTGCTCGGTTCCCGATTTTTGTTCCCGGAAATCTAACTGCGCCGTTCCTCCTAAAACCCTTTCTGCTTCTTGGGGGTCATTCACCCCGGGTAACTGTACCAAAATCTGATCCTGTCCCACCGTTTGTACCACGGCTTCCGATACCCCCAGTTCATTCACCCGGTTATCAATCACACTTTGAAACCGAGGTCAGAACCCGTTCATCAATAACGGGAACCGCTTCCGAGGGTTTTAATTGAATGGTAAGTTGGGAACCTCCGCGTAAATCTAAACCCAACCGAAAAGGAACATTAGTTAACACAACAATAGAGGCGATCACCATCACCAAAATCAGAATTAAAGCAGACCTTTGTTTTCGCATTTTTATCAATAATTATTAATTAGTCAAGAGAGACGCGCCGTGGCACGTCTCTACGGCTAGAAATTTATTTCTGGGCTTTCGTCACCCCACCGATAACAGTAATCAGTGAATAGTCAATAAGTAAACGGTTGATTAATTCTTAACTCCGTAACTTTTACACTAATAACTGATAACTGATGACGGATTACCGATAACTGATTATTGATTTTACTCCCTCAATAATTTGTTCCGGTTGCACAATAGTTAGTCGTTCTAAAGCACCGTTATAGGGTGTAGGAATATCTTGAGACGCCAATCTTAATACGGGTGCATCCAGTTCATCAAAAAGACGGTCATTAATTGAAGCCGTAATTTCTGCCCCCAGTCCCCCGGTTTTCATACATTCTTCCACGATAACTACCCGATGGGTTTTACGAATCGATTCCCCAATGGTGTCAAAATCGAGGGGTTTAAGGGAAATTAAATCAATAACTTCTGGATCATAACCCTGTTTGACCAAAGCAGGAACCGCTTGCATGACGTGATGGCGCATCCGAGAATAGGTCAGAATTGTCACGTCTTTTCCCCGTCTGACTATTTCCGCCTTATCAATCGGGACAATATATTCTTCGTCGGGGATTTCTTCTTTGAGGTTGTATAACAGGACGTGCTCAAAAAATAGCACCGGGTTATCATCTCTAATCGCGGCTTTCATCAATCCCTTAGCATTATAGGGCGTCGAACAGGCGACCATTTTTAAACCAGGAAACCGACTGGAAATAGGATTCTAAGCGTTGAGAGTGTTCCGCCCCCAATTGACGGCCCACACCCCCAGGGCCACGAATGACCAGGGGCATTTTGAAATTTCCCCCGGAAGTATAGCGCAGCATTCCGCCGTTGTTAGCAATTTGGTTGAAGGCGAGTAACAAAAATCCCATATTCATGCCTTCAATAATCGGCCGCAACCCCGTCATGGCGGCACCAACGGCCATTCCTGTAAAACTATTTTCGGCAATCGGGGTATCTAAAACCCGCAAATCCCCATATTTTTCATAAAGATCCTTAGTAACCTTATAGGAACCGCCATATTGACCCACATCTTCCCCCAACACGAACACTCTGGGGTCACGAGCCATTTCTTCATCGGTTGCTTGTTTCAGGGCGTTAAAAAGTAGGGTTGGTGCCATTGCAATTCTTGATAAGCGAGCGTGGATCACAGCTAATCTTACCAGAGAGTCGCCGCCCGTAGGTATTGCAGTCCTATAGCCAAGGATGGGGACAGCATCGCGCCTCAACTTCTTATTATATAGAAATAACTTGAAACTGATTAGACGAAATTAAATTTATATCAATCCCATTTAATCGCGCGAGTTCTTCTCCGCTATTGGTTAAACTAATAATAGCGGTATTTCCCTGTTGATTTAGGGTAAGTTGATCAAAGGTTAATCCTTTACTGAGTCCTAGAGAATCTAACTCTGGATTAAAGTCAAGAATTAAGTCGCTTCCGCTATTAATTGCTAAGACAAATATATCTTGACCTGAGCCTCCGATTAAGGTGTCATTTTCCGTATCTCCAAATAATAGATCATTGCCACTTCCTCCAATTAAAGAATCATTCCCACTTCCTCCATAAAGGGTATCATTTCCAGCACATCCATCTAAAATATCTGTACCCTCATTTCCGAATAGCAAATCTTGATCATCTCCTCCACAAATACTGTCATCTCCAATATCTCCAAATAGAATATCTGCACCCTGTTCACCTTTGAGAATATCCTGACCTTGACCTCCAAATAAACTATCATCTCCCGACCCACCATCGAGAAAATCATCTTCTGAATTTCCGAATAAAATATCGTTACCTTCACCACTAATTAAGATATCATTTCCTAAGTTTCCAAATAGTAAATCATCGCCTTCATTTCCTTGTAATGTATCATTATCTTTACCACCATAAAGGGTATCATTCCCTAAATATCCCTGGATAAAATCATTATTGCGATCGCCAAATAGAAAATCATTATCTTCATTTCCCTCTAAAATATCATCGCCTTCTCCGCCATATTGGGTATCGTTTCCTAACCATCCTTGGAGAATATCTGCTCCCTGATTTCCGAATAATAAATCATTGCCATTTTCGCCATTTAAGTTATCTGCTCCCGCCTTACCCATTAAAGTATCATCACCTTCAAACCCTGTAATTTGATCATTAAAATCACTTCCAATTAAATTATCATTTCCTAATTGACCATCAAAGGTCTGTTCGAGAGAATTTTGTGTTTTTAATTGGTCTATATTGGGCGTAGGAAATTGATCACACAGACATTTATCTTCACCAATAGGACTCGGAGTTGGTATTGGAGTTGGTTCTGGGGTTGGTTCTGGGGTTGGTGCGGGGGTTGGTGCGGGGGTTGGACTTGGAGTTGGTTCTGGGGTTGGTTCTGGGGTTGGTGCGGGGGTTGGACTTGGAGTTGGTTCTGGGGTTGGACTCGGAGTTGGTGCTGGGGTTGGTTCTGGAGTTGGTTCTGGGGTTGGACTTGGAGTTGGTTCTGGGGTTGGACTCGGAGTTGGTGCGGGGGTTGGACTCGGAGTTGGTGCGGGGGTTGGTTCTGGAGTTGGTTCTGGGGTTGGACTCGGAGTTGGTTTCTGGGGTTGGACTCGGAGTTGATGCTGGGGTTGGACTCGGAGTTGGTGCTGGGGTTGGACTCGGAGTTGGTGCTGGGGTTGGTTCTGGGGTTGGTTCTGGGGTTGGACTCGGAGTTGGTTCTGGGGTTGGACTCGGAGTTGGTGCTGGGGTTGGACTCGGAGTTGGTTCTGGGGTTGGACTCGGAGTTGGTGCTGGGGTTGGACTCGGAGTTGGTTCTGGGGTTGGACTCGGAGTTGGTGCTGGGGTTGGACTTGGAGTTGGTTCTGGGGTTGGACTCGGAGTTGGTGCGGGAGTTGGACTCGGAGTTGGTGCTGGGGTTGGACTCGGAGTTGGTGCGGGAGTTACAACTGAAAACTCATAAGCACCACTATCAATAATTGCTGTACCATTTTGATCTCCATCCGTTGGACGAGGCTGACCGAGTTGATCTGTTGTGGGTGAATTATTGTTATTTCCCGTATCAATAGCAGGACTTCCTGTTAACAACGGATGAATTAACATCCCATTAACTGTTTGCAAATTTCCCAATAAAGCATCAGCAACTAATTTAATATTAGGAGTTGCTTTGGTATCATTGGGGTTTAATTCATTGGTTTGAATATTACCACCACCATCATTATATTCAGTTCCGGTATGGTGTTTGACGTTCCAGGTATTTCCCCCATTATTAGCAATATTCTTAGATAAAATTGTATTAGTTAAGGTAACATTTGCACCGCCACCCCAAAATCCACCCCCTTGAAATCCGGCATAATTATTGGCAATTGTTGTATTAATTATATTGGTTAAATTCGTACCATTGACAAGGGTAATTGCACCCCCCAAGCCACTATTCCCGTCGATAGATTCAGCCCGATTTCCTGAAAAAGTGCTATTGGTAATGGTAGTAGGAGAGGTTTCGCCCACCCATAAACCGCCTCCTTGACTATAGGCTCGGTTATTGGCAAATGTTGTATTATTTAGGGTTAATTCCGCATTCCCAGAACGCAATCCTCCCCCTAAAGAACCTCCTTTATTATTGGTTTGAACTGTATTATTAATAATTGTGCTATTTTCCACAATAATTTTATCAGGAGGATAGGCAAATAGAAATAACCCTCCCCCCTGTCCAGCCCCCGTATTTCCATCAAATACGGAGTTATTAATCCGAATAATTCCACCTATTAAACCCGGTGTAGCATTGGCTCCAGAGGCGTTTGCACCATCGGTATAAATGGCTCCGCCTGCGCCATGATAGTTACTTGAAACCATTAGCAACCGTACCCCCGGGCACAGAAGTATTGTTAATAAATTTGGAATTATCAACAGTTAAATTACCCAATAAATGATTAATTGCGCCACCATTTATTCCCTTATTATTGGTGAATTGACTATTAGTAACCGTGAGGGAACCTGCGCTTTTTGTGGCGATCGCACCTCCCCCCCGTTCACTCCCTCCTAATGTGCCATCATTATTATTAAATGTGCTATTAATAACAACCGTATTGCTCTTGAATCCAGTATAAATTCCACCTCCAAATTGAGCAATATTATTATTCAGTTCACTATCTTCTAAAGTTAGGTTGGTTGAACCTTGCATCCGAATTCCACCCCCCGAACCCGCTTCATCAATTCCTTGGGCTTTCCCATTGGCAATAATTAGGTTTTTTAGGGTTGTATTAGTGGGTTGAAATTGGGGACTAACTTGGAGTTCAAAGACGCGAAATTGATTGTTTCCACTGATAGTAACTTTACCGGGAGTTGCACTCGAAATAAGTCCATCAATGGTAATACTTTTATTGATATTTAATTGACCACTGGTTAGTAGAATAGTTGGGTTAGATTGATTGGCTAAACTAGAATCAAATTGAATAATATCCCCAGGTTGAGCTTGAGCGATCGCTTCTCTTAAAGAACCAATCCCATTATCATTTAAGTTGGTAACAATCAAGTTTGCCATTTTATTTCATCCTTAATTTATAAAGTTTTCACAATATTTTATTCTTCAAAATAATACAAAAAGTTGCTTTATTTTGAAGAATAAATCATGTGTTAGTTGGGATTAAAAGCCAAGCCAATAAAATCTTCGGAGGTCAGTAAATTAGGATTAAATCCTTTTAAAGTAGCTAAAACTTCTCCCGTACTTGAAACTTGAATCAAAGTATTGTTTTCGACCTGGGTAAATTGCAATTTTTCAAAACTCAATCCCCCCGTCAACCCGATCAAGTCTTCCCCATCAGTAAAGTCATCAATCAAATTATTACCTTGATTTTCTCCTAAGCTAAAGGTATCTGTTCCTTTCCCTCCCCATAATAAATCATCGCCCAAATCTCCACTAATAAAATCATCTCCATCTCCCCCTAAAATGGTGTCATTTCCTTGACCACCATAGAGGGTATCATTACCCGTTCTTCCCTTCAATAAATCATTGCCCAAATTACTAAAGATCAGGTCATTATCTTCCCCTCCACAAATCGTATCATTATCCTGTCCGCTATATATAATATCGTCTCCAGATCCTCCTTGCAATAAATCGTCTCCCTGATTTCCGAATAAAATATTTTCGTCTTCATTCCCAACTAAAGTATCATTTCCTAAATCTCCAAAAAGGGTATCTTTACCTTGATTTCCCCAAACTAAATCATTTCCTTGACCTCCATAAATAATATCATCTCCATTTCCTCCTTGAAGGTTATCATCTCCTAAATTTCCCCAAATAATATCCTGACCATCTTCGCCTAAAACAAAGTCATTTTCCTGTCCTCCATAAATACTATCGTCTCCCAAATCTCCGGTTATATAATCATCTCCTTGATTTCCAAATAGAATATCATTTCCAAACCCACCATCTAAATTGTCATTTCCTTCTAAACCATAGAGAATATCATCGGTATCTCGACCTAAAATCCCATCGGCTTCAGGCGTCCCTAACCCATTGGTTGGTTCGGGGTCAAAAATAGTATTAACAACAGTATTTTTAGCAGGTATGATATTAGGAATATCTGTACATTGATCTTGTAATTCAAGTCCGCTCCTTCCCTCTGGTGCGGGAGTTGGTGCTGGGGTTGGTGCGGGAGTTGGCGCGGGAGTTGGCGCGGGAGTTGGTGCTGGGGTTGGTGCTGGGGTTGGTGCTGGGGTTGGACTCGGAGTTGGTGCTGGGGTTGGTGCTGGGGTTGGACTCGGAGTTGGACTCGGAGTTGGACTCGGAGTTGGTTTCTGGGGTTGTTGCGGGAGTTGGTGCGGGGGTTGGTGCGGGGGTTGGTTCTGGGGTTGGACTTGGAGTTGGTTCTGGGGTTGGTGCTGGGGGTGGACTCGGAGTTGGACTCGGAGTTGGACTCGGAGTTGGACTCGGGGTTGGTGCTGGGGTTGGTGCTGGGGTTGGACTCGGAGTTGGACTCGGAGTTGGACTCGGAGTTGGACTCGGAGTTGGTGCGGGGGTCGGACTCGGAGTTGGACTCGGAGTTGGACTCGGAGTTGGACTCGGAGTTGGACTCGGAGTCGGTGCGGGGGTTGGTGCGGGGGTTGGTGCGGGGGTTGGTGCGGGAGTTGGACTCGGAGTTGGACTCGGAGTTGGTGCGGGAGTTGGTGCTGGGGTTGGACTTGGAGTTGGACTCGGAGTTGGACTCGGAGTTGGTGCGGGGGTTGGTGCGGGAGTTGGACTCGGAGTTGGACTCGGAGTTGGACTCGGAGTTGGACTCGGAGTTGGACTCGGAGTTGGACTCGGAGTTGGACTCGGAGTTGGACTCGGAGTTGGACTCGGAGTTGGACTCGGAGTTGGTGCTGGAGTTACAATTGAAAACTCATAAGCACCACTATCAATAATTGCTGTACCATTTTTGTCGCCATCAATAGGGCGAGGCTGACCGAGTTGATCCGTTGTGGGTGAATTATTACTGCTTCCGGTATCAATAGCGGGACTTCCTGTTAATAACGGATGAATTAATACCCCATTAATAGCCTGTAAACCTCCTAATAAAGCATCAGCAACTAACTGAATATTAGCAGATGCTTTAATATCATTCGGGTTTAGTTCCGTTGTTTGAATATTTCCCCCACCATTGTTAAGTTGAGTAGTAACATGATGGTTTGTATTCCAAGTATTTCCGCCGTTAAATGCTTTATTTTTAGATAAAAGTGTATTAGTTAACGTAACATTTGTTCCTCCTGATGATATGCCTCCACCGATAAAACCCGCATAATTATCAGCAATTGTTGTATTAATAATACTGGTAGTAGTTGTTCCATTCGCCAGGGCAATTCCTCCTCCTAATCCTCCTTTTCCATCTAAAGATTCAGCCCTATTTCCTGAAATGGTGCTATTAATAATCGTCATCGGAACCTGTTCTCCAACCCACAAACCACCGCCTTGACTCAAGGCTTTATTATTGGCGATGGTCGTATTTCTTAGGGTAAATTGCCCATTCCTTCCCGGTCTAATTCCTCCCCCATAACTATCACCTTTATTATTAAAAATAACACTATTATTAGTAATTGTGCTATTTTCAACAATCATTTTATCTGGGGAATAACCGTATAAATATAAACCCCCGGCTTGTCCGGCTGCGGTATTCCCATCAAACACAGAATTATTAATCTGAATTGTTCTTACTGTTCCTTCTGACTTCGCTCCATCGGCAAAAATTGCACCTCCATAACCATTGGAAATAGCCGGGCCAAGATTAATATTTGCCCCGGGAACAGAGGTATTATTAATAAATTTAGAATTTTGAACACTCAAATCACAAATAACACTATAAATGGCTCCGCCATTAATGCCTTTATTATTCGTGAATTCACTACCAATAACCGTCAGACTCGTTTGGCTATCAGTAGAAATTGCCCCGCCACCTCGTTCACTTTTTCCCGGTGTTCCATCATTATTATTAAATTTACTATTAATAATGGTTGTATTAGTTCTATAACCTGCAAAAAGACCCCCTCCATACTGAGCTATATTATTATTAACTTGACTATTTTCTAAAGTTAAAGTGTTTAATGTTTTAACTCTAATTCCTGCCCCTGCACCCTCTTGGGCAATACCTTGGGCATTACCATTGACAACAATTAGGTTTTTAAGAGTTGTATTCGTAGGTTTAGCTTGAGCATCAGCTTGAAGTTCTAAGACGCGAAATTTATTTTCACCACTAATGGTTATGGGAGTGGGAACTGCACCTGGAATCAGTCCATCAATGGTAATACTTTTATTGATATTTAATTGACTACTGGTGAGTTTAATGGTAGGATTAGATACGCTAGATAAACTCGAATCAAATTGGATAATATCTCCGGGTTGAGCTAAGGCGATCGCGTTTCTTAGAGAACCCGTTCCATTATCATTTAAGTTGGTAACAATTACGGCAGCCATTACGAGGAATCCTAATTTTACTTATGATTTTCAGACAATTATCTGTTCAAGAACAGTTACTGAATATCCGGTGATCTGAGATATTTTTTTTCAGTCTTCTACTAACTTTTACCGATGGCTAAAGTTGGTATAGCGCTACGCACTAGGGAACAGGGAACACCGGATCTGGGAACAGTAAGCAGTGAATGAGTTTCAGGATTTAGAAGTGTCCTAACTTAAATGCGTAGCGCTATAGAATTATCTATCACAAATTCCAGTAAAATTAGACAACAAATTTTCAACCGTTGATTATCACGGTCTAGCATTTGAGTATAGAATGATAGTCTAATTAATTGCTCAAAAACTAAAATTAGAGTATGAAATTGAGCGAAAATTTTAATATTTGAAAAAATCCCATTCCGGTGTGGATCAAGAAAAAGGGATTTAACCTTATTTTTAAATGCAAAGACTATCCTAGAAGCATTTCCTAAGCATAGGTTCAGCCAAAGGAGGGTTAAATTAAAATTTCCAGAAAAGCACAAGGTTGAAACAGTGGACATCTTTCAGACTTTCAGAGGGTGTACATTAATAGATACATCCCGATGATGATTAAGTCAAGCTACACTCTATATTTGACGAAAACCCTGGAATTAAAGTTTCCCTATTTTCAAGATTAACAATTAACTCAGATTCACCCGAATAAAATAAATAGATTGGCACTTTTACCCAGCCACCACGGGAAAGAGCCAACCTCAATGTGACGTACTGCCAGGAAGTCACAAAAGCATATTAATCAAGCCCAAATTACCTTGATTCAAGCCCTAATCTATTAATAGCTTAATTCCTGGGTTTTTACATCAGAAATTATACGGAACTTTGTCATCAAAAAAAAACATCGTATCTCCGAGAAATTATGGAGAAAACCCTGAGAAAAAGGAGCGAGTTATCACCCACTCCCTTAATTTATAGCAGTCGCCCCTAAAGGTTAGGATATGGACTGATGTGGCAAACCGAGATTTTCTTCTCTGTTGCGATGTTTCCTACCCTTGCTATTGCTGCCCAGGCCTAATCCCGATTAAAGGCAATCAGTAAGCGCAGAATAAAGATAAATAGGTTGATGTAGGTCAAATACATCGATAATGCGGCGGACAAATACTGTTTGTCGGTGTAAGCGCGGGGAAGCAAATAGAAGTCAACCACCGCCGCCCCCACAAATAACAGCACTCCCAGGCCAGAAATACCAATTTCTAACCAAGAAGGAGTAATGATTCCAAAGAAACCCAGGATAAATTGGGCCAAAATCACCACGAATAGGGAAATAATTCCTAAACGGATGGTTTTAGTCAGGGCCATGCCATCGGACTCGGAGAGGTTAGACCCAATCGAAACGCGCCCCGATAAAGGTGACTCCACATCCTAAAGCCGCCACCCCAATTCCAGCCATCCCAACACCACTTGTACCCAAAGCCAGGGCTACCAGACCTGTGAGGGTATAGCCCGTTAGTAGGCTATAGGTTGCCAATAGGGGTAAAGCCGCCTGATTGTTACCCTTATTGGCGATACCCGAAGCCACAAAAAACAAAGCAATTTGGGCAATAAAAGCCACCCAGAAGGTTGTCATAAACAATCCGGGGTTAGCCGCGGCAACATTCAAACCCCCAAAGGTTCCAAGGGCGGTCAGAATTAACCCGCCGCCCACATAGGGTAAGGCGTTAGCAATCACATTTGGGCCAACAATAGCCTCATTTTTAGCCTCTCGTACGGCTTGACGAAAATTACTGGTACTGGTCATATTGTCCTTCCATAATCAACACTACCTCCTTATAATTTAGCGAATCCTGGGAATTTGGGGTGATTTAAAGGGAAATTCTCAAGATTCGTGATCATCACTCAGATAGAATTAAAGTTTTTGAAAGGGGAAAAGTAGATTTTTCAGCTATTAAGAAAAATCAGCTATTAAACCCTTACCCATTTTAATATATCAGGGGCTTTATCGTAACGATAACTAAAACCATCATTAGCCGCAATTGTTTGTCCTCGACTGGCTTTATTTCTGACCGTGCTCAGGCTGTAAGCGGTTAATCCCTGCATTTCTTGATGGGAAAATTTATCTTTCTCTGGGATTTTTGCTAAAACGTCAATCGGTTCAGAAGTTGCTTGAGTTTGGGCGGAGTTGCTAACTGTTATTGCCGTTGAGTGATAATCGGCAACATCTACTAAACGCCAACTGGAATCTTCGGCAAGTTCCAACACTTGTTGATGATAGTTAAATAGACTTTCTCGATGTCCGACACTAATAAATGTTTTACCTGTTTCCTGTAACTGTTTGTATAGTTGATCTTCATTTTTTAAATCTAAGGCACTGGTGGCTTCATCTAAAATCACAAAATCAGGACGATTAATTAATAAGCGGGCAAAGGCTAAACGTTGTTGTTCTCCCAAGGATAAAATACTTTCCCAGGGCATTTCTTCATCAAAATTTTTAATCCGATCAATGACATTTCCTAGGTTAACCTTTTGTAAAACTTCTTTTAATTCTAATTCACTAATCGGATTATTTGTTTGAGGGTAGATTAGCTGTTCACGCAGGCTTCCTAAGATAATATAGGGACGCTGTGGTAAAAATAAAATGTCATCCAAGGGAGGCCGAATTAAATCCCCTGTACCAACATTCCACAGGCCGGAAATGGCGCGTAATAAAGAGCTTTTTCCTCGACCACTGGGGCCAACTATTAATAAACCTGTACCTGGTTTGATCGATAGAGATAAATTTTCAACAATGACTTTGGCGGCATCGGGGGTTTGTAGGGTGACATCTTCAAAAGCCAGATGATTATTTTCTATAACTTGAATATTGTTAACTTGATTAGAGGTTTGACTGACGCTGGTTAAGGCTTGGGAAAAGTCATCTAAACGCTCAATATAATTAATGAATTCACCCGATTTACCAAATTCAGCTACTAATACTGCTAGGGCAGTAGAAAAGAAATAACAGGCATAGCTGGCTTGATTAACTTCTCCTAATTCAATACGTCCAATAACGTATAAAGGAGAAACAATTAGGAAGGGGAATATTTGAATAAAAGCTTCATAACCTTTATTAAAAAAATCCTGGTTTGTCTCCCAACCAATTTTACCAATAGTTACTTCAACAACTTGATTAAATCTACGTTGAATAATGTTTATTTCTTTTTCTTCACCTCGGAAAAAAGCAATAGATTCGGCATGGTTGCGAACATGAGTTAGGGAATAATTATAGTTAGCTTCTACTTCTAATTGCTGTTTATTAATTTTATTGATTTGTTGAACGATATAGGTGGCGAGAATATTACCAATCACTGTATAGATAAAAAGAACAACAGCAATGGTTTCTGGAAATTGACCAGAGAATCGTGATAAAAACAAACATCTCTATTAATTTTTCAAAACAGGTTGTCAAAAAATCCAGGGTCATTCGGGCAATCGGTTCAATTTCCTGGGCTAATCGTTGATCGGGATTATTAATATCATCTTGAAAGTTAATTTGATAATAGGCACGATTCTTAAAATATTGCTGTAATATTTTCTGGTTAATCCATTGATACCAGTCAAGTGCGATTCTTTTTTTAATAAGTTTAGATAATCCCGATACAGCAACCATGCCGATGAGAGTAATACTATAAACAATTAATAGCCGAGTTAACTTTGGTAAATTCTTCGCTTCCGTAAAGTCAATTAAGTCTCGAAAAACAAAACTATTAAAAGCATTGAACCCGACCAGTCCTACCAATAATAATAATAATAATAAGAGCATTCCCCAAGATCGAATGACTTCTGAAAAAGCTCGGTTTTGTGATTCTAGGGGATACCAATAAACTTGAATAAAGGATAAAATCTTTTGCAAAAAATGATTCAAATTCTGGCTATCATCTTTGGTATTAATATTGGTCGCGCTTTTTGCCGAAACGTCCATCATTTGTCCTGGTGTAATGTGCGGGTAGATTAAAGATTTTAATACTTATCTCCAGAATTAGAGATTGGCTAATTATACCACATTTAATAGGCGATCGCTAATTCTGAATAACTGTTAATTTGGTAATTTCTTAATAACTTTAGCCGGATTACCAGCAACGACGGTGAAGGCTTCCACATCTTTAGTGACAACAGAACTAGCGCCAATAATAGCTCCTTTGCCGATAGTAACTCCCTCAAGAATAGCGACATTAAATCCAATCCAAACATGATCTTCTATGATCACTGGGGCTGATTTTACGTCTAGTTCTTTAGCATCTTTAATAAGAGATAGTTTTAATATCTTACTCATCAAGACTTTGGTGGTATTAAGTAACCACTTTGAACAAAATAATCAAAGTAAGTTTTTAATACGGAGTTGTCTATGGGCGGAAAATTAAAGTCAGTTTCTTTCAATCCTATTAGGGTGTTTTGATGGTCAAATTGGGGAGGATTCCCTCGTTCCAAATTTTCATCAGAGAAGTTACTAAGGACTGGTGACAAGACATGATCTTGATTTATTTTACAGTATTCTGCTAAATGCGATCGCCATTTTTCAAAAGATACTGACTCTAGGGGATAACCCATTTCCCGAATGTAATTAAATAAAGTATTATTGGGGGTGGGATGGGAATTTAGCAAATGAAATGCTTTACCCAAAGAGGTTTCTTGACGGGCTAAATGCACAATCGCCGCACTGACATAATCCACAGGAGTTAGGTCTTCATTACTATCCCCAAAATCGGGAAACATTCCCAATTGAATACAACCTTTAATCATACGACAAAATAAATCTTGAGTGTTACAAATCCCCGTTTTACTATGGCCAATAATACGAGATGCTCTAAAAATGGTAATGGGTAAACCCCGTTGACGTGCTTCTAAAATTAATTTTTCTGCTACCCATTTACTTTGGGTATAGCCCGCATTGAGTCCATGATTGATACCCAGGGGATCGGACTCTTGAATTAAATTACCTTGGGCATAGGTCGATGAAAAAACGGAAATAGTCGAGATAAAATGGACGGGTTTAGTTTTATTTAAACAGGCGAGTCTTAGAATTTCTTCTGTGCCGAAAACGTTGGCAGGTTTGACAATAGAATAGGGATATAAAGCATTGACCCAAGCTCCATTATGATAAATAACATCAATTGTTTCTGCTAGTTCTAAAAAATCCGGTTCACACAATCCTAAATATTTTTGGGATAAGTCACCGATAACAGGAATAATGCGCTGATTTTGATTTTCATTGCCTAATTGAAAGGTTTTCAATTTATCGTTGATTTTAGCTAGGGCTGCCTCCAAATGATGACTACGAATTAAACAATAGATATTAGCTTCAGTTTTTTCTAATAGTTTTCTGCTAATAAATGAATCCCGAGAAAACCCGTCACTCCCGTTAGCAAAATATTAACGGGATTGGCAGTAAATTGATAATCCTGATTCGGCGGTTGAATGGCATCATCTAAAATAATTTCTGTTTGCCAATCGGGAGTTTGAGTCCTGTCAAAATCCTTAGGTAAAGTTTGAGCTAGGTAATTATCTAAATTGGTGGCTAATCCGGCAATTGTTGGTTCAGCAAAGAGATAATTTAAGGGGATATTAATTAATAGTTTTTCCCGCAGTCGAGCCATCATCTGGGCTGCATTTAAGGAATGTCCTCCCAGGTTAAAAAAGTTATCAAAAATATTAATATTCCCTAAGCCTAAAACCTCTTGCCAAATATCGGCAACAATTTTTTCCATAGGGGTACGGGGCAGAATTAAGGTTTCATTCCCATCATTTTTTATCGGTATTGGTAAAGCATGACGATCAATTTTCCCACTACTCATTAGGGGCAATTCTTTAAGCTCTACAAAAAAGGAAGGAATCATATAATTTGGTAACTTTTCTTTCAAAAAAGACCGCAATTTTGGAATTTCTATAGATGGCAATTCCGGCACAATATAGGCAACTAATTGTTTATTATTAGGCTCATCTTCCCTGACAATAACTGCGTTAGCTTGTAGGCCAGGATATTCTGCTAGGACGGCTTCAATTTCACCAATTTCAATACGAAAACCGCGAATTTTGACTTGATTATCAATTCTTCCTAAAAATTCAATATTGCCATCGGGCTGATAACGGGCTAAATCTCCTGTTTTATATAAACGCCGGGTTTGAGACCCATTAAAGGCATGGGTAATAAATTTTTCAGTAGTTAAATCCTCTCGATTGAGATAGCCTTGGGCTAACCCTAAACCCCCAATTAATAATTCTCCTGGAATCCCAATAGGAAGTTGTTGCAGATGGCGATCGCAGATATAAATTTGGGTATTATTGATGGGTTTACCAATGGAAACGGAATGAATTTGATTCTTTTTATCCTTGAAGTTAGGGTTAAATAAAGTAGTGGTAATCGTTGCTTCCGTCGGGCCGTAAGCATTCAGCCAAATTAAGTCATCTCGTTGATAATTAGCGACTATTTTTTGCCAAAGGGTTAATCGTTCTAATAATACTTTTTCACTGCCAGTAATCACTAAGCGTAAGGATTTTGCTAAGGGCATTTGACTGTGGAATAAATCTAAAACCCATTCATGCCAATAGGTCGCAGGAAGATTAATAATTGTTAAACTTTTTTGCTGAATAAATTGTGAAAAATCCCGGAAAGTCGGAAATAGTATTTTAGGTCGCAGGATTAATGTTGCACCGCTTAACAGCGTGGGAAAAATTTCTTCAGCGGCAACATCAAAGGTAAAAGTGGCGAATTGTAAAACCCGATCTTGCTCGGTTAAATTATAGGCTTTAATAATCGCTAAATTGTGATTGACTAAACTTTCATGTTTAATCATTACTCCTTTGGGATTGCCCGTTGAACCCGATGTATAAATCAGATAAGCTAAATGCTTGGGGGTGATGGAGTTGGCTAAATTTTCTGGGCTGTGGGTGGCAATTGCCTTCGCTTCTGTGTCGAGATCAACAACTTTGGCTTGATGGTTAATTACTAAATTTTTTAGGCTATTTTGAGTAATTAATACCGCTATCTGAGCATCATTTAAAATATATTCTAACCGCTCTTGGGGATAATCTTCTCCTACAATAATATAAACTCCACCCGCTTTAAGAATGGCTAATAAAGCAATGATAATAGACGGCGATCGCTCTAAATAAATACCCACGAAAGAACCCGGTTTAACTCCCTGGGATTGTAAATAATGGGCTAATTGATTGACTTGCTGATTTAAGGTTTGATAGGTAATTTTTTCCGATTCACATTCTAGGGCGATCGCCTGGGGAGTTTTTAAAACTTGATTTTCCCATAATTCCTGAACACAGACGTTGGGTTTTTCCGTTGTATTAGTGTTGTTCCACTGGGCAAATAATTGATATTCTGCATCGCTAACTAGGGGTAATAATTCAATTAATTGCTCTGGATTTGCGACAATTCCAGTTAGTAAAATTTGAAAGTGATTAATTAAACGCTCAATGGTATCTTGATTAAATAAAGCGCAATTATAATCGAAGGAAACCTACTAAACCTTCGGCGGTTTCCTGCATTGCTAAGGTTAAATCAAATTGAGCAATTAGGGCATTTAGGGGAACGGGTGTTAACTGTAAATCTCCGATCTGAAAATTATCTATATGTAGTTTATCTTCCCAAGAAAACATGACTTGAAATAGCGGACTATAGCTAATATTTCGCTCAGGATTAACGACTTCGACCACTTTTTCTAGGGGCAAATCTTGATGCTCATAGGCATCTAAAACCACCTGTTTAACTTGAGCAAGCAGGGCTTGAAAAGAAAGATTTTCAGTTAAATGACTCCGAATTACTAAAGTATTAATAAAACAGCCAATTAACGGTTCAATTTCCTGAAATTGCCTGTTACCCGCAGGAATACCAATCACAATATCTTTTTGACTACTATAGCGATATAGCAAAACACTAAATGCTGCTAATAAAGTCATATTGAGAGTAGTAGCCGAGTTTTGACTTAGGGTTTTAAGTTGTTGGCTTAATTCGCCATTGAGTTTAAATTTACAACTATCACCCTGAAAGGTTTGCAAAGGCGGACGAGGAGAATCCCAGGGAAGTTCTAATAGGGGAGGAATACCCGCCAATTGTTGTTGCCAATAAGTGGTTTGTTGGGTTAATTTATCTCCTTGTAATTGCTGCCTTTGCCATACCGTAAAATCTCCATATTGGATCGGTAAATCTGTTAAAGGATTAGCTTCTTGTTTCAGCAAGGCTTGATATAAACTAGAAAGTTCTTGTAATAAAACTTTCATTGACCAACCATCAAAAACAGAATGGTGTAAACTGAGAAATAAAATATGAGATTCCGCGCTCAATTTGACTATTAAAGTTCGCATTAAGGGAGCTTGAGTTAGGTCAAAGGGCGTATAAATTTCTTGATTGGTTAATCGAGTAACTTCTTCAGTTTGTCGGCTTAAAGATAAAGATTCTAAATTAATTAAGGGTAAATTTAAGGAAATTTTATGATCAATAATTTGTTGGGGAATTTCATCTATTTCTTGAAAACTGGTACGCAAAACCTCATGGCGTTGGACAATGATTTCTAGGGATTTTCTTAATATTTCAACTTCTAAATTGCCTTCTATTTGAAGACGAAAAGGCATATTATAGGTATAACCCTGATCTTCTAATTGATAGAGAAACCACAATCTTTCCTGGGAAAAAGAGAGGGGAAGTGGCTGGGAAATATCTCTGGGGGGTATGGTATTGGCTTTTAATCCAATCCCTTTTTTTTGTAATAAAAGTCTCAGTAGTTTTTGTTTATCTTGAAATTTATTATTCATAATTATAATAGTTAAAGCTAATCTGATTTTAAAATCGTAGTTTTTCCCCCTTAAATCCCCCTGGGAATGGGGGACTTACTTGAATTTTTAAGAGGTTTATTTTTCCTCCTAAACCATTCGTTTTCTAATGTTTAGCAGATCCTAAATGGCTGTATAGCCTCCATCCACCATTAAAATTGCTCCCGTCACATAGGAAGATGCGTCCGAAGCTAAAAATATAATGGGGCCAATTAATTCTGACAATTCACCTGTACGTTTCATAGGAATTCTAGTATAAAGTTCATTCATTTCATCGGGTGTTGAACGTAATCCTTCTGTTCCTGCCATCATATTATTCATGTAACCAGGGGCAAAAACATTCACGCGAATGCCTTGATTTCCTAATTCCACAGCCATCGTTCTTGCTAGTTGATTAACACCTCCTTTAGCGGCGGCATAGGCCCCGGATGATTTGGGAACAGCGACGATACTGGCAATAGAAGAATTCATAATAATTGAACCTTTTTTACCCTGTTTAACCATTTGTTTTGCCGCCAATTGAGCGCAATTAAAATAGCCTTTCAAGTCAACATTAATCACCGAATCCCATTCTGATTCCTCTAATTCATCGGTGGTTTTGAGAATTTCAATCCCGGCATTACAAACCATAATATCGAGTTGACCATAATGGGCGATCGCCTGTTCAATTAAATTCAGACAATCTTGACGATTACAAACATCGGTGTAAATAGCCACCGCTTCCCCCCCCGCTTGTTGAATCAGTTTAGCGGTTTCTTCAGCCTCCGTTTGATTTATATCGGCAATTACAACCTTAGCCCCAGCTTGAGCCAAACCCTGGGCAACAACTTTACCAATACCTCTGGCGGCTCCCGTAATAATGGCAACTTTAGCTGTTAAATCGAAAAGATGATTGTTCATTGTTTTAATTAGATTTGAAGATATTATTTTTTAAACCTTAATCACAAGGGTATTGCTTAATCCTGGGATAATAAGGCTTTGACTTCTTCAGGAGACATTTTAGCAATTTCTTGAACCGTAATAGCAATTTCGTTCAGTAAATTTTCATCTCCCACGGATTGACTCATTTCCTTTACTAATTGGGCGATTGTCGGATGATTAAATACTTGACGCACGGCAACTTCTATTTCTAAGGTTTGCCGAATTTTACTAATTAGTTGAATTGCCTTTAAAGAATGTCCTCCTAAAATAAAGAAATCATCCTCAATCCCGACTTTTTCTACCGCTAAAATCTCGGCCCAAATTTCCGTCATTACTTCTTCAATTGGACTACGAGGTGCGCGGTAAGTTTGCGTTAATAAAGCTTGATTTTGATCGGGTATTGGTAAGGCTTGACGATCCACTTTTCCGTTAGGACTTAGCTTAAAAGATGTCATCGGCACAAAAGCAGACGGGATCATATAGTCGGGTAGCCATTGCCCTAAAAACCGACGTAATTCTGCAATATTAATGGTTACTCCTGGACGGGGAATAAAATAGGCAACTAGGGATTTTTCCCTCGCCGTTTCACCTTGAAACTGTAGCCACTCCCTGAATAATTTGGGGATATTGATTTAAAATGGCTTCCACTTCTCCTAATTCAATTCTATAACCTCTAACTTTGACTACATCATCTATTCTGCCTAAATATTCCAGATCTCCATTGGGTAAATAACGGGCTAAATCGCCGGTTTTATACAGAAAAGAATTTGCCTGAAAAGGGTCAGGAATAAATTTTTTCTGGGTTAATTCAGGATTATTAAAATAACCCCGGGCTAACCCACCACCAGCGACATATAATTCACCAATAATACCAATCGGAACGGGCTGAAGATAGGAGTTTAACAGATAAATTTGAACGTTGACAGCGGCTTTCCCAATCGGTACATATTGAGGCCAATGATCGGGTTGTTGATCAAACTGATAACTGGTGACTAAATCCGCTTCTGTGGGGCCATAAAAATTATAAAGAGTACAATTTTTAAGTTGCTTAAATAAAGCTATCATGGGTGGGGTAATTTGTAGTTGTTCTCCTGCGGAAATAATTTCCCGGAGGTTAGCAAATACCTGGGGTTGTTGGCTATAGGTTTCGATGAGTTGTTGTAATAGAGTGACTGGTAAAATTGCTTTATGGATAGGATTATTCGCCAGTAAATTAGTTAATTTTACAAGATCTAATCGGGACTCATCGGTAGCAATAAAGAGGGTTCCTCCTAAACACCAAGCCGCAAACATTTCATGGTAACTAACATCAAAATTAAAAGGAGCAAATTGCAAGAAATTCCTTTCCGGTGACATTTTAGCCCGATGATGCTCAATCAGATTAGTTAAGGATTGATGGGGGATCATAATTCCTTTGGGAACCCCCGTAGAGCCAGAACTATAAATAATATAGGCTAAATCTGTTAACTCCATCGGAATATCAAGATTGGTCTGGGATTCTAAGCTAATTTCTGGCAATTCTTGATCTAGTAAAATAACTTGATTAATATTTTTTGGGGTTAATAAAGATTGGCAATCTTTTTGAGTTAATAATAGGTTAAGTTGGGTATCCTGTAGAATATAATTGAGTCTTTCCGGGGGATAGCTTGGGTCTAAGGGCACACAAACTCCGCCAACTTTTAACACAGCTAAAATGGCAATCGCCACGTTAAGAGAACGTTCTAAACCAATACCGACTAAGGTTTGGGGAACAACGCCTCTTTTTTGCAAGTAATGGGCTAATTGATTAGCCTGCTGATTTAATTCTTGATAAGTTAATTTTTGGTTCTGAAAAACGGCGGCTAAAGTATCAGGGGTCTTGATAACTTGTTGTTCAAATAATTGCTGAACACAGGCTTTTAGAGGATTTTCAGGAGTTGTTTGATTCCAGTCAACTAACAATAATTGACGTTTCTGTTGGGGTTAAAATCGGTAATTCCTGAATCGTCGCCTGGGGATGATTAGCCATTCCTGCTAATAGGGTTTGAAAATGACCGATCATCCGCTCAATCACCTGATCTTCAAAACGTTCTTGAGGATAGATAATTTTGCCCGTTAATGTCTCACCTGGGGTAACAATTAATGTTAAAGGATAATCGGCGTGGCCATTATCTCGCATTTCACCTAATCGCAATCCATCAATAGACTGTTGCTTGACATCACTAAAAGGTAAATTTTCAAAAACCACAAAACTTTCAAATACCGATTTAGGCGCGGGAATCTCGCTCCATTTTTGAATATCTACTAGGGGACTGTAGGCATAGTTATCCCGTTCTAAATGTTCTTTTTGTAACTGTTGTAACCAGGGAATTAACTGGACTTTAGGATCAATTTTAACTCGCACAGGTAGGGTATTTACAAATATTCCCACCATTAAATCAATGCCTTTAAAACTGGGGGTACGGCCAGAAACAGTCGCACCAAAAACCACATCTAACTCGCTACTATAATGGTGTAATAGTAAGGCCCAAGCAGCCTGAATAAAAAGGGAAAGAGTTAGATGATTTTCTTTAGCTATTTGTTTAAGGGTGATCGTGATTTCCCTAGATAGTTGAAATTTTTGATGGGTATAGGTTTTGCCCGGGGAAACTAGACTATTAACGGGTTTATCTACTGTTAAGGGAGTGGGTGAAGTAAATCCTTTAAGATTTTGTCGCCAAAAGCTTTCCGCTTGGGTTTGATCTTGCCGTTGTATCCAATTAATATAATCTTGATAGGGACGGGGTGCGGGCAGAATTACGGGCTGATTTTTAATGATTCCATTATAAAACTCTAGGGCTTCTTTTAAGGCGATCGCGATTCCCCAACCATCGGATAAAATATGATGACCTGTATTTATAAATTCGTATTTTTGATCTTCTAAGCGAATTAATGCAAATCGGATTAAGGGAACTTTATCCAGTTCAAAGTATTGATCCTGATCTGCTTTTAAAAAATCCTGAAGTTGTTTTTCCTGTTCGATGGCAGAAAGCGATCGCCAATCATAATTAACCCAGGGTATGGTAACATTTTTTCTGACAATTTGCAGAGGTTGTTTAGATTTTTTCCAGGCAAAGCAAGTCCGAAAAATGCCATGCCGATCAACAATTTGCTGCCAAGCTAATTCAAAAGCTTTGGCATCAAGATCACCGGATAAGGTGATTAAAATTTGCGATAAATAAACCTTAGATTCGGAATTGTATAAGGTATGAAAAAGCATCCCCAACTGCATTGGAGAAAGGGGATAGATAGACTCAATATCTTTTTTATTCAGACTGGATTTTTGAGAAGTCACAATTTTTTTCCTTTAATAAATATAAAAATAAATTAATCCCTAAAAAGCTGAAGCAGATATTCCTCCATCCACAGGAATCGTTATACCCGTCATATAACTAGCGCATTCTGAGGCTAAAAAAACCGCCAAATTAGCTAATTCTTCACTGCGACCAATGCGATTCATCGGAATATTTTTAATTATTTCCTGCCTGATTAAGTCGGGGGTAGTACCTTCTTTTTTGGCATAAACTTGGAGATATTCTCGATGTCTGGGTGTATCAATAACCCCAGGATTAATACTGTTAATTAAAACACAAGATGCTGCTGATTGTCTAGCAACGGATTTCGTAAAATTCATTAATGCGGCATTGACTACCCCTGACTTGACCAAACGGGGTGAGGGTTTCTTTACCTGAAGTACCAATAATATTGATAATTCGTCCCCATTGTTGCTGTTTCATGCTCGGTAATACTAAATTAGTTAAGCGAATATAACCCATTAATTTACCTTGAAAAACCGTTAACCAGTCTTCATCAGAAAGGTTCTCAATTAAATTTTCTGTAAAATTTGCTCCTTCAGAATTATTCACTAAAATGTCGATGCTACCATATTTTTTCAAGGATTCTTGAACAAGTCGCTCTGAATCCTCGGCTTGATGAACGTCGGCGGATAAACTAAGAACTTGCTGGGAAGGATAGGCTTGAATCAGGGACTGATAAGCCTCTTGCAGTTGTTGGGAATTGCGACCACAAATAATCAGATTACACCCTTCCTCAGCCAATTTTTCAGCAATAGTAAAACCAATACCCGCACTACTCCCCGTCACCAAAGCAACTTTGTTTTTTAATCCCAAATCCATAAAATTTAGCCCTGTTTTTAAGTATTAGAAAAAATTTAACTACCCCTAAGTCCCACTTTTGAATAGGGACTTACTCGAATTTACAAGATGTCTATTAAATCAAAATCTTGATTAAATAAATTTCCTGATTCGATAAATTATTGCCTCGGTGTAAAACCTGTGATGGGGCATAATAAATTTGATCAGAATTTAAGCATTGTTCCTCATTGTCTATGATTATTTGTAGTTCCCCATTCAGAATAAAACCTATTTCTGCCTGCTCCGATTGATGGGAGGGAATCGGACAACCCGAAGGAATTTTAATCATGGAAATTTTAAACCAAGCCCCCGTAACTGACTGACAGGGTAGATTAGTGATGGTATCTTGATCAGGGAGAAGTTTTAAGATTGACGTTTCCGAATTATCAGTGATTCTTTTGATATCAAAGACCGTAGTTATTTCAGGTAAAGGATTAAACGCTCCATGCAGAAGGTTAGACTCAGCAACATAGACATGATATAAGGGTTGCATCAGGGTTTTATTGCCATTGAGATCCATGACTAAACTACCATTTAAAATCATTCCTAATTGGCTTTCTTTATGTTGATGGGGTTCCAATTGGGCGTTGGGTTTCCACTGATGCAAATTGAAAAATAGTATCCTGACAGTTAAAAACTTTTAATTCTATGCCTGAGCTAAGTTGCATTAATTCATAATTGGGAAAAAATTGAGACATGATTTTTGTAATATATTTCAAAGATTTGCTGTTAAAAATGGAAAACTTTAGTTTTTTTAATAAATCAAAAATAGAGCAAAAACATCAATATGCTTTACGGCTTAAAATAGAGAATCCTCTCGATCAATGCTATTTTTTTTCTTGTGAAATAAAGACCAACTCATTTCTATTTCCCCGTATTGAGCAATAAATTCTAAATCATTATCTCGTAGGGCATTCTCATTTGTAATCGCCAAATCAGCCAATCCTTGCTTCACTTGAATTGCTGCCGCGCTGGTGGAATTAACTAACTCGACTTTTATGTTATTTTGGTCTAAATAATCTGGCAATAAATAGGGTAGTAGAGGCAAGGGAGCCGGATGGGTGACTAGAGTACAATCATCAGAAGCTAATTCTACATTTTTGCGTTTGGCTAACCCATAAACCGGGGTAGGATAAATAAAAATAAAACCTAATTGAAAACTCGGTTCCATATAAAAATCGTTGATTTTTTCATAGGCATGGGGAACTAATGCTAAGTCTATTTCTTCATCAAGTAGGGATTGTTTTAATTCTGTAAAAGTATCAAATAAATGAATGATCACAGAAATTTTTTCGGCTTGCCATTGGGTGACAAGATAATGTAAAGTTTGCTCACTGCTGGTTTCCTTTGGCCCTAAAGTGCCAACCCTTAACGTTTGGTTATGAGTTGCAGAACAACAAAATTCCATTGAGAACTCTAGCATACTTTTAAGACTCCAGAGGTTTTAAGGACGGATAAGTTAACATTACTGTGTGCTTAAACCGGTGATTAATTATTGAGTAATAACTTAACAATCGGGTTCTGATAAATTTCTATCTGAGATCAAAACAAAATCTGCTGTAATTACTCTAATTCTAAGAGCAATTCGTCTAGTTCTGTTTGATTAAGATCGGCATCGGGAAAATCCGAGGGAGTGTAACCTCCTTCTGCTGATAGACAATGATTGATCAGGGACTCTAAAGATTTTTGATAAGTATGAGCTAAATTTTCTATCGTTGTTTTTTGATGAAAATTTTCACTATATTGCCATTCTATTTCTAGTCTGCCTGAGACAATAATGCTATTAATCTCAATTAAATGGGGACGTCGGCCCAAAGGACTATGAATAGAAAACCGCTCGACTCCTTAGAAAATTGCCAGCCAACCTCTGCTATCTGCTCCCCCGTAAATTGCCCTAAATAATTAAAGCCAACTTCCGGTTTCGGGGCGTTGCGGAAATGGGATTGAATGGTTAAATCTGAGTTGAGATAATAGCCAATCCCATAATCAACTCCTCGACGGGGAATTTGTCGCAATTGCTCTTTTACCGACTTGAGAGATTCACCTGGATGGTTAATCGTTTCTAGGGTCAGATAAACGGGGAAAATACTGGTAAACCAGCCTACCGTTCGCGACAGATTTAAAGAGTTCATTAAATTTTCCCTGCCATGACCTTCTATGTCAAGTAAAAGAGCCGGAAAATTTGTCCAATCAGCGAAAGTTTGTATTAAAGCAGTTAGTAATACATCATTTATTTGGGTATTATAGGCCCGGGGAACATCCTGTAAGAGCGATCGTGTTTGGCTTTCTGTTAAGCAAAAGGAAAGAATTTTAGCACTGGCCACGGTGTTAGCGGTGACATCCGCTTGATAATCGCGGGGAAGGGAGGACAGGGCAGAAAAATCCCGGGTTAACCAATAGTCTAAGGATGCCTTAAGTTCGGGGCTTTGAGCATAAATTTGGAGTTCTTCAGCCCAATCTTTAAAGGAGCTAGTTTTCGGGGGTAATTGGGGAGTTTCAGCTTTTTCTAACTGTTGATAAGCGGTGGCTAAATCTTCGAGAAGAATCCGCCAAGAAACACCATCTACGGCTAAATGATGGATAACAATTGATAATTTTATGGCGTTAGCTAATTGACAGTAAACAACTGCAACTAAGGGGCCTTGTTCTAAATTTAATAATCTTTGTTGCTTATCTATTATGGTTGTTAGATTTGTTAGTTGTTCCTGGTCAGATAAGGAAGATAAATCTACAACTTCCAAGGTAAAGGAATGGCAGTCTTCACTATTATATTGTTGCCATTTTTCGTCTTTTTTTATAAAGCGTAAACGTAGGGCGTCATGGTGATCAAGTAACTGCGCAATAGCCGTTTTTAATAAATCAGGTTTTAGATTATTGCCAACCTCCAACAACATCGCTTGATTAAAGTGATGGGGTTTCGGGTAAATTTTGCTCAAAAAACCACTGTTGAATCGGAGTTAGGGGAACATTACCCGTAACTAAACCCTGCATGATTTCAGTCACGGGAGCTATTTCGGTTACGGTGGCTAATTGGCTGATTGTTTGATGACTAAATAACTGATTTGGAGTAATTTGTAACCCGGCTTGATTGGCTTTAGCAATAATTTGAATTGCCAAAATCGAATCCCCACCCAATTCAAAAAAGTTGTCATTAATGCTAACTTGTTTAAGTCCTAAGACAGTTTGCCAAATATCAGCTAAGGTTTTTTCAATCTCCGTACTGGGGATAACCTGGTTGGCGGTGTTATCTAACTTAATTTCGGGTTCGGGTAGGGCGCGACGATCAATTTTGCCATTAGTTGTCAGGGGAAATGCCTCTAAAAAAATCAAGAAAGCTGGAACCATATAATGGGGTAACTTGTCTTGCAAAAATAGACGCAATTCGCCGGAGGTTAATTCTGAAGTTTCAGGAATAATATAGGCAGATACACGCTTTGTTCCCAGTTCATCTTCCCTGACAATCACAATTCCTTCTCTCACTTGAGGATGTTGAGTGAGAACAACTTCTATTTCTCCTAATTCAATTCTAAAACCTCTAATTTTTACTTGATCATCAATCCGACCGATAAATTCAATTTGTCCCTGGTTTTGGTAACGAACTAAATCCCCAGTTTTATATAATTTGGAATTTTGATTCTCAAAAGGATGGGGAATAAATTTCTCTTGTGTCAATTCCGGTCGATTCAGATAGCCCCGTGCTAACCCAGCCCCGCCAATATGTAATTCTCCTGGTACACCTACAGGAAACTGGTTGCAGGTTTTCGTCCAGCAAATAGATTTGTGTATTGGCAATCGGTTTACCAATCGGAATGGTAATGGCCATAGCGGGTAAGTTTTCCACTAAATACCAAGACGAAAACGTAGTATTTTCCGTCGGCCCATAAACATGAAGCAATTTTTCCGGCGCACCCTTATCTAGTACCTCTTGCACCCATTTCGGATCAACTGCTTCTCCGCCAAAGAGTAGGTATCGCAACTCACTAAAAGCCCAGGGGACTAAACTAGCTAACTGATTGAATAAGGCTGTGGTTAAAAATAAGACACTGATCTGATTTTCCTTCAGACTGAGGGCGAATTCTTGGGGCGAAAGTAATAGGGATTTGGTTAAAATTACTATCTTAGCTCCATTCAACAAGGCTCCCCAAATTTCAAAGGTGGCTGCATCAAAAGCGATATTGGATGCTTGAACAATCCGGTCATCCGACGTCAACTGGATATAATTGGTATTTAAGACCAGCCGATTCACTGCTTGATGATTGACGACAACGCCTTTGGGAATTCCCGTAGAACCAGAGGTATAAATTATGTATGCTAGATTTTCCGCAGAAACCGCAATATTAAGATTATCTTGACTTTCCTGGTTAATAGTCTGCCAATCTTTATCTAAACAAACGACACGGGCTTCATGGGTTGGGAAAGAGGCGATTAAAGACTCCTGAGTTAACAGGACTTTCACCTGAGTATCGGTAAGCATAAAGCTTAGGCGTTCGGTGGGATAATCTGGATCGAGAGGTACATAAGCTCCCCCCGCTTTGAGAATGCCCAATAATCCCACAATCATTTCTAAGGAACGTTCCACACAAATCCCGACCAAGGTATTAGTTTTTACTCCTAAAGATTTCAGGTAATGGGCTAATTGATTCGATTTTTGATTTAACTGTTGATAGCTCAGAGATTCCTGTTCATAAATAATTGCTATGGCATCGGGATTTTTAGCAACTTGTTCTTCAAATAATTGGTGAATACACTGATCATTGGGATAGGGGCTTTCGGTTTGATTCCAGTCCACCAATAATTGCTGTTTTTCCGCTTCCGTTAAGATCGGTAATTCCCCTACTCGTTGCTGAGGATTGGTGACAATACCCTTTAATAATGTTTGAAAATGACCCACCAGACGAGTAATTCTTTCGGCGGTAAAAAGATCACTACTGTATTCCCAAAAACCCTCTAAATAAGTTCCTTTTTCTGTTTCTGTTTCTTCTAAAACGAGACTGAGATCAAATTTTACCCTGACATTTTCTACGGCTAGGGATGTCGCCTTGAGACCGGGTAAGTTTAATTCTCCTAAAGGAGCATTTTGTAAGGCAAATATTACCTGAAATAAGGGATTATAACTTAAACTTCGCTCTATTTGTAAAACATCTACAACCTGTTCAAAGGGAACATCCTGGTTAGCGTAAGCTCCTAAAACACCCTGGCGAACCTGTTGTAATAATTCCCCAAAAGTCGGATTGCCTTGCAGGGAATTTCGCAGGACTAAACTATTAACAAAAAAGCCCATTAGGGGTTCAATTTCTTGGCGATTACGGTTAGCAACAGGTGTGCCAATCAGAATATCTTCTTGATGACTATAACGAAATAGTAACGTCGTGAAAGCAGCCAGCAAAGTCATAAATAGGGTCACACCCGACCTTTGACTCAGGGTTTTAAGTTTATCGGTGAGATCGGGGTCAATTTGAAAGCTCAGGGTATGACCTTGAAAGGTCGGAATAGAAGGTCGGGGTAGATCGGTGGGAAGTTCTAATAAAGGCGGAGCATCGGCTAATTTTTTGTGCCAATAATTAAGTTGATTTTCTAGGATTTCTCCTTGTAACCATTGTCGTTGCCAAACTGCAAAATCCGCATATTGAATAGGTAGTTTAGGTAAATTTGAAGGAGTTCCCGATAGAAATGTTTGATAAAAATAAGATAATTCTTTAAAGAAAATACCTTTTGACCAACCATCAATAATAATGTGATGAATAACTGGCACTAAAATATAAGATTCTTGACCCAAATCCAAGAGGGTAAATCGTACTAGGGGAGGTTGGGTTAAGTCAAAGGGTTTTTGCAGTTTCTTGAGCCACTTTTTCCTTAACTTTGGCGATCGCTAAATGGGCGACATCCACAACAAATAATTTAATTTTCAGAAAAGGTGCAATTTTCTGGACGGGTTTACCGTCAATCATCGGAAAAGTTGTCCGCAGAATTTCGTGGCGTTCAATAATAGCATTAAGACTTTGTTCTAAAACTTCAATATTGAGATTGCCCGTTAGACGAATAGTTGGACTTTCATTATAGGCAGGATTTTGACTATCCATCTGATGGAGAAACCACATTCTTTGTTGAGCAAAAGAGAGGGGTAAATCTCCATCCCTAGCAACGGGAGTAATAGCTAATTCACTGGTAGGAGCAGATATTTTCGCCATGTTTAAAAAGGCAATAATTTCTGGCTTTCTGTTGCCAATTTCTTGCTTGATTTCGGCGGTCATCACTCCCGGAGGAGCCTGATATTTTAACTTTTCTGCCTCTAGCCAAAGTTTGATTTCTAAAGTATTTAAGTAGGATAAAAAATCTACAATTTTCATAATTCTCCTTGTTCGTAATCCGCTTTTGTTTCTGTCATCAGGATTTGATGATTTCGTACTGTATTAAGTACCTCAATAGTTTGAGTTAAACTGGCAATTGTTGGGTATTCTAATAAACTTTGCAATGATAATTCAACCGAGAAAATATCCTGCAAACGAGATATTACTTGACTGGCAAGCAGAGAATGTCCTCCCAGTTCAAAAAAATTATCGTTAATACTTATTTTGGATAAATTTAGCACGTTTTGCCAAATTTGAGCCATTTTATTTTCCGCCTCATTTCTTGGTGCTATCCATTCCCTATTCTCTTGACGCTGAAGTTCATTAAGTAATTGTTCCCTATCTATTTCACCTTTGTCATTTAGGGGCAGGGATTGTCGCGGACGCAATTCACAGTTATAGGGAGTTCCAAAGTGATCTTTTAGGAGCAAATTAGCCGCTAAATTAATAGATTTAGTAGAATGTTTGGAGGTGTAATAAGCGGTTAATTTTTGTAATCCTTCAGACCGGGATATAAAACGCCTAATTTTAGGATTACTACCTTCTAAACCAATAATTAACTGTTCTTGGTTATGATATAATCCAGCTAAAAATGAATTTAATCCTTGCTGCACAGTCATATCATAATAACCCTGAGCTTGGGTTAAATATTTCATCTGGTAGCCTTTACTTATACCTGTTTCTTGCCAAGTTGTCCAACTATAACAATAACTAGGAAACAAATTTTGAGATTTTTGATAGTCGTTTAGATGTTCTAAAAAACTATTAGCAGCAGCATATCCTCCAATAGTTGCACCACCAAAAAAACTAGCTAAAGAGGAAAAACTAATAAAAATTCCCTGGGTTTCTTTGAGTAGTTGATGCAATATCCAAGTTCCTAATACTTTGGGACGAAGGATTTCTGCTAAATTTTGTTTGGTTTCGTTTAGAAGTAAATTTTCTTGGTAAATTCCTGCTAGATGAATCACCCCATCTAGTTTCCCCTTGCCATTGCGCTTTCACCTGTTCTACCGCTTGCTGTAACTGAGTTAAATTAGCCACATCTACCGCTTGATAAATAACTTCTCCCCCCAGTTGTTCTAATGCTTGTAGATTCTTAATTTTTAAGGCATACTCATCTTCTTTTTTGAGATGCTCATCCCATCTGTTTTTCTCAGGTAAGGAGGTTTTTCCTATCAACAGTAAACGAGCTTGATAATTTTTTAGTAAATATTTGGTAATTTCTATTCCAATTCCTCCCAGTCCCCCAGTAATTAAATAGATTCCTCCTGGTTTAAACGGTAATTCTTGTTCTGTTTGTTGGGATAAATTGACTTTTTCTAAGCCCGTTATCAAACGGATTCCCCGGCGATAGGCAATTTCTCTTTCCCTTGATAAAACTAACAATTCTTGCAGAATATAAGCCCCATTTACTTCCGAATTATTGACAGGTAAATCAAGGTGACGACTGTTTAACCAAGGGTTTTCTTGAGCTAGGGTTTTGATAATTCCTAAAACGGGGGATTTTTGATATGCAATATCATCTTTAGGATCAACTAATTGACTATAACTTGAAACAAAAAGTAGTTCAACTGTTTTTTCCGTATCATGAATTTTAGCTAGGGCTTGCACCAGAAATAGTAGGCTATAAATTCCCTGCTCCTGTGCCTTTTCTAGTTGTTCTATACTGGCAATTTCTCCTTGATATTCTTGATATTCTACCAGGTACAGAACATTGCTAATAGTGATTTTTTGCTCCGCTAAAGACTCCATTAATAGTCTATAGTGTTCTGTTTCTCCAGGTTTTATTGTATAGCGATCGCTACTTAATTTAGAAAAATTATCTGCCGATAAAACCGTTATATAGGGTAAGTTTTTTGCTGTGAGTTGCTCAGTTAAAAATTCTCCTAAACCCAACTGATCAAGGAAAATTAAGGTGTAATTTTCACCGAAGGCTGACTTAAGATTAACCGGATATTTGGCTTTCCAAACTTTCCGATAAAACCAATCTGGAATTGTATTGGCATTTTCTAAGACAATATCTAATTCTTTAATAATTGGCTTAAATTCACCTGTTTCAAACCGTTTAGTTAACTGCGATCGCTGAATTTTACCAATAGAAGTTTTAGGAATTTCATTTTTATTTAAGGGAATTAAATATTTCGGATTAACTCCAAAACTGTTAATTACTTTTTGTCTAATCTTTTTCAGCAGGGCAGCTAAATCATCTTTATCAAAGGTTTCTGCACTAAAAAATAAGGCTAATTGATCCGAATTATTTCCCGATTCTTTAACAGCACAAGCTGCGGTATAAGAGGCTTCTACTCCTTCTATTGTTTCAACTACTGTTTCAATTTCGTGACTGTAATAATTAACCCCGTTAATAATAATAGTTTCTTTACTTCTTCCGGTAATTACCAGATGTCCATGACTAATAAATCCTAAATCTCCTGTCTTAAACCAGCCATCTTCTAAGAAGGCTTCTTGATTAGCTTTAGGATTTTTATAATAACCTGGTGAAACCGAGTCTCCTTTTACCTGTAAATGACCAATTGTTTCTTCGGGAAGTAGATCATTTTCTTGATTGACAATTCTAATAGAAATACCGGAAATTGGCAATCCTAAATCAGTAAAAGTTGTGGCATTAGGATGTTCAGAATGGACTCGTTTTAAGGATTGATTTAAAGAAGATTTATCAATGGTATGAAACAATAAAGGTTGTTCATCTGTTGGTTGATAATAGGTAATTCCTGACCCCATTTCTGCCATACCAAAAGCCGGACGGACGGCGGTTTTTTTCAAATTATAGTGCCGATGAAGTTTATCAATAAACTCCCCTACCGCTTGATTAGAAACCGATTCTCCAGCGACTAAAAAGAATTTAATAGAGTCTAAATTCCAAACTTGGGAAGGTTCTTTTGTCAGGGCTTCATTAATAAGATTATAGGCAAAATTAGGAGCCCAACTATGGGTTATACGGTATTGATTAATTAAATCTAACCAATTTAAAGGACGACCCAAGATATATTCAGTTTGTACATATATCATTTGGCAACCTAAATCAACACAGCGAATATGCCAATCAGAAATACTACCAATATGGTCAAAGGGTAACCAATTGAGGATAATATCTTTGTTATTATATTTACAAAGTAGGTTAGTCCCTCTAGCACGAGAGAGAAGGTTTTTATGGGTTAAGGAGACACATTTAGAAATTCCCGTGCTACCTGATGTCAGGTTAAAGAAAGCCAAATCATCGGGTTGATTTATATGATAAGTTTGGGCGGGAGTATGGGTTTTTAATTGCTCAATACAACTGATTTTTAAGGTTTGATTGGATAGCCATTTTTCTAAAGTTTTTACTTCCGGTTGTCTGGCTTCATTGGTAATAATTAGGGGTTTGTCTAATAGCTCCCATACCTGACAAATCTTATTAATTTCATTATTAAAATCTTTGTAGGTTGGTGGGACTGGGATAATAACAGGAATAAAGCCCCCCAAAATACATCCCCAAAAAGCAGGAATAATATCACAATTTTCTGATAGCTGAAAAATAACTTTATCTTGAACCTGCAAACCAATTTTTTTTAATCCGGTGTTGATTCTTTGGGCTTCATCCCATAATTGGGAGTAGGTTTGAAAAACCCGAGAATCGTTATTTTTAATATAAATAATTCCCTGATTTTGATAATTTTGAGCCGATTTTAAGAGTGCTTCTGCTAAGGTTTTTGGTTGTAATTCAGACTCTATTAAAGTTTTTCCATGACTGATAGCAAGTTGGGAACTAGAAGATTGACTTGGTTGATGGATATTTTCTTCAAATTGTTGATTTTTTTCTGTGACTGTTTCCCGTTCTTTTAATGGTAGCAATTCCGACAAATGTAGAGGGGAACTTTTTTCGGTTTTGGATGTGACTACTACGGCAACTTGTTCAATTTCTGGCAAAGATTTTAGTTTGTTTTCGGTATATTGTGCCAAACTTAAATCGGCAATTTCTATATTTTTTAGGGCTATTTCATCTACATAACCTGTAGCCGTCAAGGGCAAACAGGAAATACCAACATAAATACTTGGTAGTAAATTATCTGATAATTTTGACTGTACAAAAGAGGATAACTGTTCTGGGTTAACGATTCCAGAATAAACGATATAAGCGATTAATTCACCCTCACGCGCTAGTAAATAGCAATCTTCTACTAATGGATTTGATAACAATAAGGCTGCTATTTTTTGATAATTTAATTGTGAATTTGTTTTATTAGAATCTCCTAACCATGTTGAATTTTCTACGGAATCTTGTTTGCTGTTAATCATAGGTAAAAATGATAAATAAATTACGTCTATTAGGATTGCTATATAATTTGCCAAGAAAAATCCCTCCATAGCAACACAGAGGGATAGAGATAATCAGTTATCAGTTGTAGGGGCGGGTTCATCAAGATTTAGGTGATCAACAAAGCTCTAAAAGAACCCGCCCGTACCAGTTATTAGTTATTAGTTATTAGTTATTAATTAACTAACTCTTAAACTGATAACCCTTAAACTGATAACTCTTAAACTGATTTTAGCTACGGTCAGTTGCAGTCGCAGGTTCAAAACTGGGAACTACTAACTCATCGTTTTGCTTAGTTAACTGGTTATACAACCGTTTCCGTATTCGGGAAATTAGCCGCAGGTAAGGTCGGATAACGACGATAGGGAACCGTATCTTCCCCGAACAGTTGGGCATATTCCACACTGTTCACCATCGCATTAATAAACCCTTTCAACCCATCGGTTGCCAGGATTTGGTTATATTCCCGGATTTCCACTTGGTTGCGAGGTGCGCGACCCAAGAAATGCTTGGTTCCCAACTCAATTACCTTCGTATTGGGATAGGGGGTATAGAACTCCTTGATATACAGAGAAGTGCTTCCCAAGGCCTCAATAAACTCTTTCAGGTTAATTTCATTGTTCCCCAGTTTACTTTCCAGGGCCGTGAACTCATTTCTGTTCACATAGGGGTCAATATTGCGCTCAAAGATTTGACGATAGGCCGCTTGAATCAGAGTTTTCAGAGCCACTTTATCGGTGGTCGTCGTCAACTTGAACACCTTGCTTTGTTCACGTCGCTTGCTGACACCTTGAGCAACACGGTTATCTAACTCCATCCCGCCCTTGGTTTGGTCAGGAGTACCCAGTTCGATAAACCGAGGGGTAACTTCGTCACGTCCCAGGGGTTTTTTCTCAGCAAAGGCACCGACCCGACCCGTCCGCAGGAACACACCGCCAGGAGTCAAATACCGTTCATAGGGAATCGTATCTTCCCCAAAGGCTTCGTTATATTCCTGACTATCGAGAATGGCATCTACCAAAGCATAGAAGCCCTTCTTGGAACTCAAATCGAAGTAGGCATTCATTTCCTGACGACCGTAGGTTGGACGACCCAACAGACGGCGATGAATGAACTCGATCGCCTTACAAACATACAGCGACGTCCAATACATCTTACGGAAAACATCGGACTTCGCCAAGGCGCGGATAAACTCACGCACGGTAATATCGCCGTTTTCCAGCTTAATTTCGGCAACGGTTTGGCGTTGACCTTCATAAACTTCCCGACCAAACACCTGCCGATAAGCCGCCCGAATCACCGTTTGGGTGGAGGATTCGGAGTAATTAACACTGGTTCCTTTGCTGCCACCACTGCGTTTGAACCGACTGCTAATATAGCCCCCGGGCAGTTGATCCAGTTTGAACACCTTCGGCCCCAAAGACCCAGGATGGTTGCCTCTGGCCGCCGGGTTGCTTAACTGGTTATCAATACCAGCCCCATTGCGGATCAGAATCCGTCGGGTATCTTTACCAAAGGGAGCCGGACGGTTACTAGGATTGCGGGTTTCTTTCGGGAAAATCGCCCCGAACTGAATTTCTAGGGGATCATTCCCCGTCCCGTAAACGTGCTGATCCCGCAGAGGTTGTTTATAGTCTGCGAACAAAGTCACAAACTGGGGAACTTTGCGGAAAGGAGCACTGTAGTTAAACAGGTCAATTTGTGGCCCCCAGTTGCGACATTCCTGGGCTTCTTGACCCAAACCGCGCAAATAGGGAACGGTTTCTTCCCCGAAATAATCGGAATATTCTTGAGAATCCACCAACGCATCCACTAAGGCCGACAGACCGCCTTTGGACACCACCGAGAAATATTTGGTAAATTCTTCAGGAGAACTTAAACCCCGGCCCAAGAAGTGACGGGTCGCCAGTTCCACCACCCGACTATTGACATAAGGTTCATAGAAATTTTTCCGGTATAACGGAGATTTTCCTAAGCGGCGGATGAACTCTTTGGTGGAGATTTCGCTGTTTTTGACTTTGGATTCTAAGTCGGAAACGCTCAAGCTATAGGCGCGGGTAATATCCCGTTCAAACAGTTGGCGATAGGCGGCCTTCACCACGTCTTCTTTTTCCGTGGAAGACAATCCCGGTTTCATCACGAACTTCTGACGACGTTCGGCGGCGTTGAAGTAAATTTGAGGCAGTGCTAACCCTTGTTGGTCACTACTGTTAGGACGTTGGCGAACCTTTGTCCCCGGAGTGGCGGCTTCAAATTCGGTGATTAATACCCCAAAGTATTGCAGAGCAAGCTCTTGAGCTTCTTTGTCCTCTTTCAAATAGCCCAAAGCCGCCCGACGCATTTCTTGCAGGGCCACCAAAGTCGCCGCGCTAGAACAAGCATTTTCAATAATTTCTCGTAATCCCCGCACGTTAACGGCGATTAGATTGGGGTCACCCGCGACAATGGCGTAGGTTACATAACGCAAGAACCAGCTTAAATCCCGCAGGGATTTAGTCATGTTCCCCGGGCCATAACGAGAAACGTTAATCGGCCCAAAACCCGGGGGTAAAAATACGGCCGGCCCCGCTCCTGCGTCCACAAAAATGGATTTTAAACCTTCTAGCAGGCTGTTACCGCGGCTCTCCGCATAGGAAATCGTTCCCAGTTTCATGCCTTCGGCGACACTACCACCGCCCACCGCCACCATTTCAGGTGTTTGGGCTTCGCTCGGTTTTTCTAAAAACGCCAGAGGGGAAACCTCCGGTGAAAATCCGATTAGCAGCACGGGATACAATCAATTCTGCATTTTGTGTCAGAATTTGAGCAATTTCTAAACGTTTTGCCCCGGAACTGAAATAGGTTGCCAGTTCACTTAATTCGCTTTTGCCCAAAAAACGATCCTGTTGCTCCGCTTGGGAAATGGTTGCAACGGGTACGGTCTGATAGAGTTGCGGACGCGCAACTGAGCTTCCACCACTTGCTTTTACACTCATTTGATCTTTGTCGCTCCCTATCTGAATCTTTACAGTATGGAACCTGAAATATGGTACTGTTCTCAAACATTAAACGGATTAGTTTTGGCTGAATCGCCCTTGCTATTTCAACCCTATCCTCGCTTGAGTTGTTGCCAATTTAATCTTTCAGATTAAAATAATTTTGGTTAATTAACCAAACATTTTTGACATCTTCCCGACACCAACCCTTGGCTAATGGTGCGGGATTCCCAAGCCTCACGACTTGGGTTTCTGCTTCCGTCCCTTGCGGGTTTTCGCACCCGCCAAAACAGATTTACTCTGTTCTGGCCTTACGGTCGCTCCACAGACTGACACGGCAAGTCCTGCCGCCAAAATGTTAAACGTTCCTTATAGTGCGGATCTTTTGGCTCCCACTTTTGATAAAAAATCGTACCGACAATTATTGTATAGATTTGAGTGAAGTTATCTGAGAAAAAAGAATAAGTTTTGTTACGTTGGGGCTGCTGACGGTTAGCAGTTGTTGGTTAAGCACCGCTCAAAAGCAAATTTTTGGTATGGCAGTGCTTCAGATTGTTAGGAGGCGATTATACCACCAAACCGGATCAGATTCAGACTTTTCCTCAAAAATACCCCTAGCCAGATTACCTATTATCGTACAATCTATTTTTATTACCTTGGATAAAAAGGCATTCTAGGAGGTGCTGTTTTCCAGATTAATTCGATTTCTTCTGGGGTTAATTGATAGGCTTGATTGACTAAATCGGATAACCGTTTTTCTAGGTTTAGTGCTTCTTGTTTGCGAGTTTGAATGTCTGGTACATATTCGTTATAGGCTTCTCGAATTGATTTTAACCCTTTGACTCCCAAGGGGTCGGATGATTTACTTTTGGGTAATTGTTTGATCACTTCTTCGATTAATTCTTCAAAATTGAGATCAGCAAAGTTTTCTAATTTTCGACTAATTTTTTTAACTTTATATTGGATTTGTAGCCAGGTTAAAACATCATCGTTAGCGGTTTGATTGGTCTTTGTGATCTCAATTAATCGAGTAACAATTAATTCAACTTCATCACGAATTTGATCGGTTGGGGGTGCAATTGGAAGGCTTTCAAATAAATATCCCATTGGGCTGATCGAATTTGATAGCATTCCTGTAAAAATTCGATAACTATACCACCAAATAAGAGGAGAGTTAAGCCATCCCAGTAAATATTTATCAGACTTAGGGAGGATAAATGTCTTATCATTTCCATATAAACCAGAGTCATCAAAGGCATATTGTGGTAAAGTCTGAATAACTTGATAAATTAGTTTTTCAGCTTCAAACTTATTATAATAAGAACAAGATCGTAATTCCCACCAATATTTTCCTTGATCTCTTCGCTGCCGGAGTTTATTTTCCAAAGGTTTCATATACTGATGTATAGATGGGAAAGTTTGAGCAAATACATTTTCTGCATCATCTTTCGCGTTGCTCCATAACCATATATGATCGTTGCTGGATTTTAATAATATAATCCATACATTTTGCCATTCAGGACTCCACCGTTTAATATCCTGACCTCGTAAATAAGGTTTAATAATTTCGGCGGATTTTGGGTCAGCTTGAACAATTTTATTTTTAGTTTCCTCATCAATTAAAAAGGCTTCATTTAACCCTGTTAGTATACCTCGATAGGGTTTGACCCCGGCGAAATCTCTCAGAGGAATTCCCACACGCTGAATTTTTTTCATTAACTCCTCAACGTCTGGACGCTCTAAACTCCAAGATTCCGCCGTAAACCTTGACCAAGCAACATCATAACCTTCATTTTGGACATATTGAGTTAAATTAATATTAACTAATTTTTCTCTCGGAACTGGACAGAGTTTAACATTAAATTCAGAAGGAATAGAGGTTTTTAGTTCAGTAGTTTCAGTTGGAGACAGAGATATTTTATAAACAGATATAATACAGGGAAAAGTATCTGCATCCTCAAAAATTGGGGCGTGTCCAAAATCAATAATTTGCTCAAAGGTGCTATTTTCAATAAAAAACCGCCGCAAGGGTTCACCATAACCCGCTTTTAGCCATTTATTAGTAACAATATAAGATAATTTTCCGGCGGGTTTGAGGATATTCAACCCTTTTTCATAGAAATAAACGTATAAGTCAGCTACCCCATTATAGGATTGATAATGCTGTTTTAAATAGGGTTTAATTGGGGATAATAATTCTTGTCGCACATAGGGAGGATTTCCAATTACCACATCAAACCCCCCGTTAGCAAATACTTGAGGAAATTCTGTTTCCCAGTTAAAGGGTTTATCGGTAAATTCAGCATCAGCAACAATAGAATTACCTTGTTTAATATTATCATCTAAATCCGTTAAGGATTTTCCCGGTTTCCGCCGTTTTTAACCAAAGAGATAATTTAGTGATTTCTACCGACTCCGCCGATAAATCAACCCCATATAAGTTTTGAGTTAAAATCATTGTATCTAAACGTTCTAACTCTGTTTCTGGTGTTGTTACTAGGGAAGATAAGGCTTGATTGACTCGTTGATATTCTTGGAATAAATAATCAAAAGCCGCGATTAAAAATGCCCCAGAACCGCAAGCGGGATCACAAACTTTGGTTTGTTTTAAAACTTGATCTCGATAGGTTTCCCAAAATTGAATTTCTGCCTGATTTTGTTGCTTTTTGTTGGTTTTTGTGGTAATATTTAATTGAAAGCGATCGCGCAATTCATCTTCTTTTTGTTTGAGATATCCACCCAAAGCTACCCGCACAATATATTGAGTAATAAACGCCGGAGTATAAAAAATTCCTTGGGTTTTGCGTTTCCCTGATTTTTGGTTAAATTCCTGGGTTTGAGTTTTAGCTTTTAATGCTTCTAAATCCGTAATTGATTGTTCAAAAATATGTCCTAAAATATCAACGGAAACCTCAGTTTCAAAGTCATATTTAGTTAAATTTTTGAGTTGTGTACACAGAGGGTCAGTAACCGTTAATTGTTCATCTAATAACGGATCATGTTCAAATAAACCTCCGTTATAACCCGGAATTGGTGGATCTTCATTACCTTTATCAACCCAAGAAAATACTGATTTATAATTATCCCAAATGAATCTAGGATTATAAGGATCTTTGTGATCATGGGCATTATTAAGGGTGTTTTTCGGTAATAATCCTCGATCTTGACAAAAAGCTAAAAACAAGATTCTGTCTAAGGTTTTTTGGGCTTTTTCAATTAAAATATTATCTCGATTTGGGAGATTTTTCGGCCCGGTGAAGCGAAAATGATTAACCAGATTAATCCTGACATTATGATAATCTTGATAGAGTTGTTCTGTAATTTCTTCTTGGGCGATATCCGAATCAGCTAATAATCGATCAATAACCGATTGTTGTTGTCCGGTTTTGGGTAAAAAATTAGTCCTACAGAGTAAATAATAAAGTTTTTTGAAATTAGCGATCGCTTCCAATTCAGTTAATAAAAAGCGTTCAAAATAAGCCGGAGTTTTGCTAATTTGATAAAGACGTAATTCTCGATAATTAGAGACAATCACCCAACGACAATTTTCTGTATAATTAGCATATTGCCATCCCTGTTCAACCGCAGAAAGTTTGCGTCCGGGTGCAGGTCGATCTAAATCATTTTTAGCATTTTTTAATTCAATAGGTGCAATAATTTTTCCCTGTAGTTTCCCTTCAATAGCCGTAAATAATCCTAACGCACCATCCGCAAACCCACCCCCATCAGAAATTGTTTGTTCGGCGTGAATTTCCCAGTTTTTCCCCTCTCCTGAAATCACAGACCGATAGCCTAAAATATCCTGAAAAATATCTTTTAAAAAATCCCCCTGTAAAGACGTTTCTTTGACTTTTTCTAAAGTTCCCGCTTTGAGGGTTTTAATCCAACCTTGAAGAATATTATGACGGTCTAGCAAATCATCAGGAAAGGTAAAATTGCGGATAGCATTATTTAGGATTTTATTTTGAAATAAGGTTTTAGTTACTTGCATCTGTTTTCCTGAATAGAAAAATGTCAATCTTCTTAACATCAATCAAGGTTATTCTACAGCATAATAATAGTATTGAGTCAAAAATAATTTTATGAATACAGTTTCTACCTCCATTGATAATAAAAACCGCATCATCCCCCCGGAATTGAATGTCCCGCCCCGTCTATTGTTGGGGCCAGGGCCATCCAATGCCAACCCCCGGGTATTGCAGGCGCTGGCCATGTCCCCCGTCGGACACCTTGACCCCTATTTTCTGCAACTGATGGACGAGGTACAAACCCTGTTACGCTATGCTTGGCAAACCGATAACCCCATGACCATCCCCATGAGTGGGACGGGAAGCGCCGCCATGGAAGCGACTCTGGCGAATATCGTTGAAACCCGAGGACGTGGTTTTAGTGGCGGTGATGGGGTATTTTGGCCATCGTTTGGTGGACATGGCCGGCCGTTATCGGGCCGATGTGCGAAAATTAGTGAAACCTTGGGGCCGGGTTTTTAGTTTGGAAGAACTGCGCCAAGGGTTAGAAACCCATCGTCCCAAGGTGTTGGCCCTAGTTCATGCGGAAACCTCTACCGGCGCCTGTCAACCCTTGGAAGGTTTGGGGGAATTGTGTCGAGAATTTGATTGTTTGTTATTAGTTGATACCGTCACCAGTTTAGGGGCCGTGCCCTTATTTTTGGATACTTGGGGTGTGGATTTATCCTATAGTTGCAGTCAGAAAGGCTTAGGTTGTCCCCCTGGTTTGGGGCCGTTTACCATGAGTCCTCGGGCTGTTGAAATATTAAAAAAACGGCCGACAAAAGTGGCGAATTGGTATTTAGATGTTTCTCTGCTTTCTCAATATTGGGGTCAGGATCGAGTTTATCATCATACCGCCCCGGTTAATATGAATTATGGGTTTCGAGAAGCTCTCAGAATTTTAGCACAAGAAGGATTAGAAGCCAGTTGGAATCGTCATCTGACTAATGCTAAATTGTTATGGGAGGGGTTACATGATTTAGGATTAGTTTGTCATGTTCCTGAAGATTATCGTTTACCGACATTAACAACAGTTCGTATTCCTGAAGGTGTTGATGGAAAAGCTATTTCTCGTCAACTTTTGACGGAATATAATATTGAAATTGGCAATGGTTTAGGAGAATTAGCGGGTCAAGTTTGGCGAGTGGGACTGATGGGATATAATAGCCGACCTGAAAATGTTCTGTTATTATTATCCGCGTTAAAACGGGTTTTAAATCGTTAAATTGTAGTAGTGCGAGCGTCCTCGCTCGCTTGCTTTGATCAAGAATAGTCAACCGTTATTCTTCACTCTGGTTGAAAATGTTGTATTAATTGAGAACGTTTTTGATCCCACCATTCATCTGTTAACTCTATCGGTTCACCACTTTCTAACCCTTCTAATAATAAAGATTCAACTCGTTCTATTTTTACTTGTTCTTGACGCAGCAAATCTAGGATATATTCGTTAGCATTAGCATAACCTCCTTTAGCAACTTGTTGTTCAACAAAAGTTTGAATTGACTCAGGGAGAGAAAGATTTAGTAAATTCATCATCGTTTAACCTCTGATTTTAGATTTACAGTTTAGACAGAAACCCAGTTTCTCAGAAACCGGGTTTCTTGAAGCAACTAACGCAATCTCAAAAATACCGTTGCGTGTTGCACATTCCCCACACGATCACTACTACTAATAGTAAATGATCGCAAATTATCAAAAAATGGTTTAGCCGAAAGTTCTACTAATTTAAACAAGGGGAATTGTTGATTAAGGAAACTTCGACTGGTCAACCAATTGAGATAGAAATAACCATCATTGATTTGAGGTAAAACTTCAATACTAGCCTTAAAATCTGGATCTTGAGTAATCAAATTTTCCGTTTTTGACAAGCCCAATACCTCATCCATTGCTTCTACGGAAGTGGTAAAAATTTCATATTTCCCTACGGTTGAATGTACTCCTTTTGCATTGGCTTGAATTAATCTAGTTTGAGTTTTAGCTTTATCCTTTTTCTCCAAAACCATAGGGACTAACTTTGTCCAGACCGAAAGGCTATTATTATTAAGATTAAATGATCCCAAACTATAGCCTTGTTCCGTCGCTATTTTATCTAAATTTTCAATAGCTAGATTAGCATTTTCTGGACGTTCTGCCACAAATACCCAATCCCATTTTTCATTGTTATGGGGAAACTACTGCTAAGGCATATTCTCCCGTCACCCAACTAAAAATATCTTCAGGTAAATCTAAACCCCACAAGGTTTTAATTCCGGCGATGGGTTGGGTAATAAATTGTTCTAAAGACTTATTAGCCGCAACAATAGCAGAGAAATCTGTCCAGAGTTGATTTAAGTCTTTTCCGGCAATTAATAACGGACTACTGGAACTAATATAGTTTAATGCTTCTACGGGTTGAGAAAAAGCTGGAGATGCTTGGGTTGTATCTTCCTCTACGGTAGCAATTAACGCCGTTTCTGCTAATAATCCTTGGGAATTAATCCCTAAAGATACGGCTAAACTCGGTTTTTGACCAACAAATTCGTCCGTTGTATCAGTTACTAATTGCCAATCTCCTAAATTAAAAAATCCAAATCCCACTCCCCCGGATTTTAATTCTTGTAAAGCTTTTTGATAGGATTCGGATTGACTTAAATTCAGGTTTGCTTGTACCGTATTTAAGGCTTCCTTCATCACTTTAGGATAGTTGGCAAATAACACAAAGCGATCATTAATTATAGCCATAACTAAGGTCGGTGCATCATCAATTGTTCCTTGAAAGGGACGGCGATAAATCAGTTTAACCCCTCGATATTGATCTTGAATAATATCTAAGCCCGCATCTATTTGTTTTTGCCAAAATTTATCTAAAATCTCCTGACTTTTTTGGGGGTTTTTGGTTGATAAAGCGACAAAATATCCCGGTTGTTGACCATTATTGGCTAACCGATCTAGATCGGGAGTAATTAATGCCCAAGTTATTTCATTTCCTAACCAGGGTTGAATATCTTGCCCATAATTTAACCCCGTATTTGCTAAAAGATTTTCTTTAATCGGGTTGAGTTGAATGCGATTATTATTACTTTTTTGAGAAAAGGTTAAAATCTTTCCTACTGATTCTAACCGATCGGGATTTACTAATAATGAAACCATCGCCGGAGCCGTCCGGGGAACAAACATTGCCGCCTCTGGTGCTGTTTTAGTGCTACCTGTGACTAAAGCGGCTGGGTTTTGACCCGATAATTTATAAACTCCCCCAATTCCCAGGAGTCCCAAAACAACTAGACCAATTACCAAAATTTTAGGAAATGAGCGTCTTTTCATAAGCTTAACCGTTGAGCGAATAACATTGTCAGATGGGAGTTCCTTCTTTATTATGTGTCAATTGTGTACTTACGATACAAAGAAGACAGATTGAAGGAGAGTTAAGTTGAAAATATATACTTTACCTGTATAATTATACTAGATAACTGATGTATTTATTGACTTGATTTTCCGTCGGATTATATTTATCCTATTGTTAACCTATTATGACTGCAAGAACACCCGTTTTATCCGCTTGGCAACAACTGAGAAATCAGAGTATTACCTGTGAACAAGCATTGAAAAATTTAGTCGATGATCAAAAAATTTTGAATCTAAAATTATTGGATCGGGATGTTGGTTTTAGATTTTTTCGCGAATTTCCAGATAAAAATGTTTTGCCCCCGGTCATTCCCTTATTATTATGGCAAAATTGCTATTATTTGGGATGTCCGGTAGAAGTCTCCATGGAAGCACTAACCATGATGGGCGATCGCACTTTTTCTGATATTAAAATTATCCCCATTGATGATAAGAGTTATCGGGCTTGGTATCATGCCCAACATCTCGATCCCCATCGAATTACGTCTAACCCATTAATTAACCCATTGACGGGAGAATTAGAATCGGAAAACGTCAGTGAAACCACCGAATTATATTTATCAAAAGCCGCTGATCAACTGACTCGAATTAAAACTTTAATTTCAGGAGCTTTAAGAAATCGTGCCAGTGATATTCATTTAGAACCCTCCCAGGATGGTTTAAGAGTTCGCTATCGAATTGATGGTTTACTTCGCAATATTACCCTCTTACCTTCGGATATTGGACGTAAAGTTATTGTGGCAATTAAAGTTATGTCCAATATGGATATTGCCGAAAGTCGTCGCCCCCAAGATGGTAGAATTGGGGAAAATTATGTATCAGGAAAAGACTTAGAAGTTGCCCTTGATATGCGCGTTAGTACCCTCCCCTGTGTCGGAGGTGAAAAGGCTGTAATTCGATTATTACCCCAAGAAAATCCTTTCTCTGGATTACAGGATTTAGGCTTCTCTGAAACCACATTAAATATTTATAAAAGTTGGCTCTATCAACCCCAGGGAATGATTATTTTTACCGGGCCAACTGGGTCAGGAAAAACCAGTACCCTTTATAATAGTTTGTTAGCCGTTGCCACAGAAAATGTTAATGTTGTTACCGTGGAAGATCCGGTTGAATATATCCTATCTGGGATTACTCAAACCCAGGTTCATGAACGAGCCGGGATGACTTTTTCTGCCGGATTACGCGCTATTTTACGACAAGATCCTGATATTATTATGGTGGGGGAAATTCGGGATCAAGATACGGCAGATACCGCCATTCGTGCCGCATTAACTGGTCATTTAGTATTAACAACCTTGCATACAAATGATGCCATTGGTGCCATTCCCCGTTTAAAAGATATTGGCCCTGATCCGGGGTTAATTAGTGACGCCTTATTAGGAATTGTGGGACAACGCTTAACCCGTCGTGTTTGTCCCCACTGTGCTGAATCCTATAGCCCAACGGCGACGGATTTAGACCTGTTAGGGTTAGAATTAAAAGAAGTAAAAACTGACGGTTGGCGCAAAGGTCGAGGCTGTTCTAACTGTTTTTATTCCGGCTATTCGGGGCGAGAAGCAATTGTAGAATTATTAGCTGTTGATGATCGAATTCGTCAAATTATTTATGAAGGAAACTCTGACAGAATTACATCGTTATTTGCATGAAACAGGCTTTTTATCTTTCCGAATTGCCGCCATTGAAAAAGTCACAACTGGAGCTACTACCGTCGAAGAAGTCCAGCGTGTTTTACCCCGCAGTGCCCTAGCTCGAAAATTCTCAATTAAAACCTAAAAATAGGATCATAAAAGCCTATTTCTAACAATTACAATTCCATTTATTTTTATCTCAGATTTCCCATGCTTACACCCATTGATTCTAAACCCCTGCGTTGGCAAAAAACTCGATATTCTCCATTAACGAGACAATTAGATGTATTTACTGCCTGCGGGTCGTTTATGTTCTTTTTGTGGTGGGATAAAACCTTGGCACATCAGACCAATAAACAGAAACAAAAACGAGCTATTTGGTTAGTTAAAACCCTCTTAGAGTTAGGGCCTACTTTTATTAAAATTGGGCAAGCTCTATCAACAAGAGCCGATATTTTACCCCTGGAATATGTTGAAGAATTAGAGAAACTACAGGATCAAGTTCCACCTTTTAGTACCGATGAAGCCGTTGCCATTATTGAAGCGGAATTAGGTCATTCTTTATTTACATTATATCGAGATTTTGACGAACAACCCCTAGCCGCAGCTAGTTTAGGACAAGTTCATAAAGCTAGACTGCACACGGGAGAGGATGTGATTGTTAAAGTTCAGCGTCCGGGTTTAAAAGAACTATTTGATTTAGATGTACAAGCGGTGCGGCGGATAATTCAGTTTTGTCAGCGACATTTTAGTTGGTCAAAACTTTATAATTTGGATGAGTTATATAATGAATTTTTTATGATTTTATATCAAGAAATTGATTATATTAAAGAAGGCAAAAATGCTGAAAGATTTAAAGATAATTTTAAAAATTATCCGGGTATTTTGGTTCCCAAGGTTTATTGGAAGTATACCAGCCATAAGATCTTAACGATGCAATATTTGCCGGGAATTAAAGCCGATGATCGAGATCAATTAATTGCCTATGGAATTGATGTTAAACGGCTCAATCAGTTGGGGATTTGTTGTTATTTAAAACAGATTCTTCAGGATGGTTTTTTCCAGGCTGACCCCCACCCGGGAAATATTGCCGTTAGTGTTGATGGAAATTTGATTTTTTATGATTTTGGCATGATGGCAGAAGTAAAAGCCTTGGCTAAGGATCAGATGATTAAAACCTTTTTTGCCGTGTTAAAAAAAGATACGGATGTAGTCTTAAATACTTTAGTTGATATTGGATTAATTGAACCAGTTTCTGATATGAAACCCGTCAGAAAAATGGTTAAGTTTTTATTAGAAGAATTTACGGAAAAACCCGTTGATTTTCAAATGTTTAATCAAATTAAAGAAGAAATTTATATCATGTTTGAGCAACAACCTTTTCGTTTACCCGCTCAAATGATGTTTATTTTAAAGTCTTTAACTACTTTGGATGGTTTGGCGAGAAGTTTAGACCCTAAATATAGTTTAGTCGCTTGTGCTGAACCCTTTGTCAAGAGTTTAACGATTTCTCAAGGACGGGGTAATTTAGTGGGGGAATTGGCAAAACAGGCGCGAGATTTTATTAAATTTAGATTACAACAACCGAGTAAATCAGAGATATTAATTCGGCGTTTAGAAGAACGTTTAGAAGATGGAGAGTTACAAATTCGGGTCAGGTCTTTAGAAAGCGATCGGGCTTTAAGACGGATTAATTTAGCGATTAAAACTTTAATTTATATCTGTTGGACAGGATTTACTTTAATTGCTGGAGCGATTTTATTAATTGGAAATTATCAAGGATGGGCGGTTTTTATCTTGGTTTTATCTTTATTTGGGTTATGGATGTCGGTGCGATCGCTCTTTAATTTGGCTATTCGAGAAACGGTTAGATCGAATTGCGGAAAGTTAAAAGGGTTATGGCAGTTTTTGCTGGTATCTTGACAAGGGTTAAGCCTAATTTAACCACAAAGATACAGAGAAGTTGTAAACACGCTCGTTGTTATAAATAGTCTCATTCTGATTATTCCTCCTCTGCATCAATTTCATTGCGATAATCTTGAATAGCTTCTAAAACTTGATCAAACAGAGGATCATCTTTAAACATTCCTGCAAATTTCATCCAAGGGTCTTCAGGTTTAGGACGTTCAATTTCTAAATTAAAAATTTCTGTATCCTTTAAAAAATTTTGGAGACGCTGAGATAACTTTTCAATAGCTTCTTCTCGACTATTTCCCGATGCTTTTAAACTCGGGTATTTTAAAACAAACGTTTGATATTTACCATTTTTTAGTTGCTTAATTCCAATATCATAATTCAGTTTATTGCCAAGATTGACTAGGGTAGGAGAGTTAGTTACCATTGTTAAATTCAACCTCAATACTATCTTCATTTTAACAATTTTATTAGAGTTAGTCAAGAATCGGCGATCGCGCTTTAATCTAGGTGTTCTACAAAAGCCAGTTTGAAATTTTCACTAAAATATGTAAAAATACAACTCAGTAAAACCCATAAAACATTATTAAAATGCTACCTATCCCCATTCCCCCCGAACCGGGCCAAGAATCCGTTTGGGATTATCCCCGTCCCCCTCGTTTGGAAGATGTCAACCAACCAATTAAAGTAATATTTAATGGGATTATTCTAGCGGAAACCCAAGGAGCAAAACGAGTCTTAGAAACCAGCCATCCTCCGGTATATTATATTCCGCCCGAAGATATTAAATTAGAGTATTTGCAACAAACTTCTCGCAGAAGTTGGTGTGAGTGGAAAGGGGCTTGTAGTTATTATAATATTACGGTCGGTGACAAACAAGCTATTAATGCAGCCTGGAGTTATTTGAGTCCAGTTCCTGAATTTATTGATATTCAAAATTATTATAGTTTTTATGCCAGTTTAATGGACGCTTGCTATGTGGGAGAAGAATTAGTTCAAGCCCAAACCGGGGATTTTTATGGAGGTTGGATAACTCAAAATATTGTCGGGCCATTTAAGGGAGAACCCGGAACTATGGGGTGGTAATCTATACTATTTAACCTTAAAAACCCGCCTGATCGGGTCAGTGCGGGTGTGGAAATTTTAATTTGTTGAAACTGATTAGGGTTTTATTTTAGCAATGATTCTGCTAACTGTTCTAAATTAATGGCACTATTGACTTCATAAAAAGATGTGGTTGGGGCTTTGACAAATAGGGAGGACATTTCATTCATAATAGCTTGATAGGCTTCGGTGTGGTTATTGGAAATATCCATATCACCAATATCTTCCCAGAAAATCAGAGCAATTCCCTTATCGGTTCCAGGTTCTTGAAGTAAATAAGCTCCTTGAAAGCCTTCTTTATAAGTAGCTACCGCTTGTTCAAATAATGTTTGAGCTTCTTTAAATTTACCCGGTTTGAATTCACCGATGGCAACGTAGGCAACTTTTCGTCTTAAAAAATCCTGAAATTCAGACATAAGTTAATAAATGTAATAAACTGCAAGTTTTTGCACCAGAGTTACGATTCAACCCTACATAATTCTACCAGTTTAATCGCTAAAAACCATAGAGCATAACCGTGACCCCTTTGACCCTTGTCAAGAAGAACAATAATTGCGATCGCAATTAGTCCCCAGAAAAGCCCCAAGTCTGTAAAATCTTAAAGAAATCAAAAAAACGTTCCTCTAGTAGCTAACCCAATTTCAATTTTACTTGGTGGTGTCAAACGTGAATACAGTCCCCCCGCTCGATCTTAGCCTACAGTACAAAACCATTCAGGAGGAAGTCAGCGCCTGTGTGCAAGCGGTCTTGGCTTCCGGTCGTTATATTGGAGGTTCAACGGTCGAAGCCTTTGAAAAAGACTTTGGAGAATATATTGGAGTTCAGGAAACCATTGGCTGTAACTCGGGAAACCGATGCCCTATTTTTAGCCCTACGCGCCTTAAATATTGGGCCAGGGGACGAAGTGATTACCACCCCCTTTACTTTTATCGCCACGGCAGAAATGATCAGTGCGGTGGGGGCAACTCCTGTATTTGTCGATATTGATGCCAAAACTTTTAATCTCGATATTGCACAAATTCCCAACGCTGTCACCGAAAAAACCAAAGCCATTATCCCCGTCCATTTATTCGGTCAACCGATGGACATGACCCAATTAATGGCCGTGGCAAAATCCTATAATTTAGCTGTGATTGAAGACTGCGCCCAGGCTACCGGGGCCACTTGGCAGGGGCAAAAAGTTGGAAGTATCGGAGATATCGGCTGTTTTAGTTTCTTCCCCACGAAAAATCTAGGCGCCTGTGGGGATGGAGGGGCCGTAACCACCCAAGATCCGGCCCTGGCCCGAGCCATGAGAATTATCAAAGAACATGGTCAATCTACCCGCTATCGTTCGGATACCATTGGGATTAATAGCCGTTTAGATGCCCTACAAGCGGCGATTTTACAGATCAAACTGCGTTATCTCGATACCTGGAACCAACAACGGCAAATCCTGGCCAGACGGTATCAGCAGTTACTCTATCCCCTATCAGAAATTATCACACCCCAAGAAATTGCTTCCGGTGAGAGTGTTTGGAATCAATACACTATCCGGGTACAAACAGATCACAGGGAGCAGGGGGAAGAAATGGGAGCAGGGGAAGTAAACTTACCCATTACCCATTACCCATTACCCATTACCCATTACCCATTACCCTCCCTCAAACGACGGGATTACCTGCGAAACTACCTCCAAGAACAGGGAATTGGTTCTATGATTTACTATCCCATTCCCCTACATCAGCAACCCGTCTATAAAGGTTTGGGCTATCAAGCCAACCAACTCCCCATTGTTGAAAGGGTTTGTCAGGAGGTCTTATCTATACCTCTATTTCCCGAACTGTCTCCCGAACAGCAAAATCAGGTGATCACGGCTATCAAAGAAGGGTTGACGCAAATCCCGCAATTTTAGCTACCCGTGGTGGTCGCGTCTTTGTGGTGCGATTGTTTGTATACTATTGGGTAATAAAACGATAAAAAAATTCACAATTCTTTTTTTCGATCTCAACTCTAAAAATCTGACCATTAGGAGGAATACAACAAACGTGAACCCACAGCAAGTCAAATCCAGACGACGCTATGACCCAGAGGAAATTGCCCGCTATCACCGTCGCCGCCCCTGGTTAGCCATCGGGCGGACAATTATGGTGATTTGGCATTTCACCTGGTTTATCTTGGGATTATTGTGGGATAAATGGCAACATGGAGATGTGGAACATACCCCCCAACGGGCTACCCACCTGCGCCATATTCTTACGGATTTAGGCCCGACCTATATTAAAGTGGGCCAAGCCCTTTCTACCCGTCCCGATTTAATTAGAAAAGATTTTTTAGAGGAATTAACCAAACTTCAGGATCAATTGCCACCCTTTAATCATGATCAGGCGATGGCAATTATTCAAGCGGAATTAGACCAAGATTTAGACAGTATTTATAGAGAAATTTCTTCCGAAACCCGTAGCCGCTGCTAGTTTGGGTCAAGTCTATCACGCCCGACTCAGAACTGGGGAAGAAGTGGCGGTCAAGGTACAACGGCCGAATTTATTACCGGTTTTAACCTTAGATTTATATTTAATGCGTTGGGCGGCGGGATGGCTTTCTCCTTGGTTACCCTTGAATTTAGGCCATGATTTAACCCTGATCGTAGATGAATTTGGGATTAAGTTATTCGAGGAAATTGACTATATTAATGAAGGTCAAAATGCTGAACGGTTTGCTACCTATTTTGCTGATGATCCCCATGTTAAAGTTCCCTCGATTTATTGGCGTTACACCACCACTTGTGTTTTAACTTTAGAGTGGATTAATGGGTTTAAATTAACCGATACCGAACGAATTAAAGCCGCCGGATTAGATCAGGATACATTAATTGAAATTGGCGTAACCAGTGGTTTAAAACAACTCTTGGAATTTGGTTTTTTCCACGCCGATCCGCACCCGGGAAATTTATTTGCTCTGCCCGATGGTCGCATGGCATTTATTGATTTTGGGATGATGGATCAGTTACAACAAAATACTAAGGAAACCTTAGTGGATTCCGTGGTGCATTTGATTAATAAAGATTATGATCAACTGGCACTTGATTTCGTAAGATTAGGGTTTTTATCGCCAGAAACCAATATTAAACCGATTATTCCTGCCTTGGAAATGGTGTTGGGCGATATAATTGGCACAAGTGTTAAGGATTTTAATTTTAAAACTATTACCGATAGTTTTTCGGAATTGATGTATGAATATCCCTTCCGAGTTCCCGCCCAATTTGCCTTAATTATTCGTTCCTTGGTGACTCAAGAAGGCATTGCTTTGAGTTTGAATCCCAATTTCAAAATTGTGGATGTGGCCTATCCTTATGTTGCTCGTCGATTATTAAATGGTGAAACCCCAGCCCTGCGACGTCGTTTAATTGAAGTATTGTTTAAAGATGGGAAATTCCAATGGCAACGATTAGAAAATATGATTGCGATCGCCCGATCAGATCGGAATTTTGATCTGTTACCCACGGCGCAATTAGGATTAAAATATTTAATGTCTGATGAAGGAGATTTCCTCCGCCGTCAAATTATTTTGGCCTTAACTGAAGACGATCGTCTCCATACCACAGAAGTTCAACGGTTATGGACTTTAATTCAACCGGATTTAAAACCCAGTCGTTTATTCGATGCAGCTTGGGGAGCGATCAGTCAGTTATCGGTAATAGGTAATGGGTAATGGGTAATGGTTAATGGTTAATGGGTAATAAAAAGAAATAAAAAGAGTTTACCTCCCCTGCTCCCCCTGCTCCCCCTGCTCCCCCTGCCTCCCCTGCCCTCCCCTGCTCCCCTGAATTTATGTATAATTCTGCTAATCCGCCTTTAGTTTTGCTAGTTGGAGGTTTATTCATTGGAATAACCTGTTGTACTGCCTTTGTTGTGAATCTCAAGCAGCTTTTAAAAGAATGGTCAAAAAATCGTTTCTAGTCGTAATCTCACTAACCTGCGGGGTTTTCCTATCCTGTTTCCCTTTATAGGAATTGGGTTGGGAATTTGTATTTTTCTGGCTTCCTGTTTAGAGGTTTTTGCCTTTTCAGAAACATTCGCCTATGGGTTTTCTATTCCCCTAACGGCGTTAATGGCCGGATTAGTTTGGTATCAATTAACTCGATTATTTAACCAATTGGAACAAAAGGGTTTAAGAGGGATTGATTTAGACGATTTAAGTTTAGGTAAAATCATCCCTCAACGGAATCCACCTAAGAATTAATCGCGGATTAGACGGATTCCACTGATTTCACAGATTATAGATTCAACAAACCTCTAATCTGTGGAATCTGTTTTAACCCACTAAACGGTTAATATCTTGATTAGAACCGACGACAACAATCATGGTTCCTTTGTAAAGTTTGCGATTAGAAAGGGGATTAATTTCCATTTTATCCCCTTCATTTTTAATCGCTAAAAGATTTAATCCATAACGGCGACGGAGTTCTAATTCGGCAATGGTTTTGCCATCAAATTCATCGGGAACAATCATCTCTACAATACTATGTTCCGCATCGAGTTCAAATTGATCGAGTAGACGGGGGCGAGTCAACTGTCGGGCTAATTGTTGCCCCATTTCTTGTTCAGGAAATACGACTAAATCCGCACCTACTTTATTTAATAACTTAACATGGGTTTCCGAAGATGCCTTAGCAATTACATTGGCAACACCCCCTTCTTTTAAGTTTAAAGTGGTGGTAATACTTTCGGCCAAAAAACTCCCCACGGCGACAATTACCGTATCAAATTCTAAGATTCCCGCTTCTCTGAGTGCCGAGGTTTCCGTAGAATCTAACAGCAAAGCATGGGAGGCAATTTGCTGACTTAATGCGGAAGTAATGCGTTTTTCCTCTTTATCAACGGCCAGAACTTCATAACCACTGGTATGAAGGGTTGAACAAACGGCACTTCCAAACCGACCTAATCCAATCACAGCAAATTGTCTTTTTTCAGTTTCTGAGATTGCGTAAAAAATTCCAAGATGAGAAGTTCATATTATCTATGGTTGTTGCAAGCAGAGTAAAATTTGAGTGGTTTATCCCACTAAAAGATTTTCTTCAGGATAGTCAATCGACGTGGGTTTAGGATCGCCTAAAATAGCGGACATTAACAACAGTACCCCAACCCGTCCCATATACATTGTAGTAATAATAATTAGTTTACTCAAGGGGGTTAAACTGGCGGTAATTCCCGTAGATAACCCCACCGTCGCAAAGGCAGAAACCACCTCAAACAAAATCGGGGCAAAAGCAATTTCCGGCTGACTTAAAGAAATCAGAATTGCCGAGATACAAATTACCATAAACGAACCAAATAAAACCCCAATAGCTTTTAAAATTAAAGGGAGTGGAATTTGGCGTTTATAACAAATCACTTCTTCTCGCCCCTGTAAAGCTGTGCGAGTAGAATTAAATAAAATCCTAACCGTTGTGGTTTTAATCCCGCCTCCAGTTCCCCCTGGACTAGCGCCAATAAACATCAAAATGATTGAGATAAATAACCCGGCAACGGTCAATTCACCATTATTAATTGTATTAAATCCAGCAGTTCGGGTAGTCACCGATTGAAACCAAGCCGCCATTAATTGTTCGGGAAAACTAAGGGGTGCTAGGGTTGACGGGTTGCGATGTTCAGTGAATAATAATAAAACCGTTCCTAAGACTAATAGAAAAATAGTTGTGGAAGTGACAACTCGGAAATGAATCGAAAAATCACGACGCAGGGGATGACTAGAGAATCGATTACACATCCATAAATAAAGTTCTTGAATCACTTGATAGCCCATGCCTCCCCAAATAATTAAAAAAGTAATGATAAAATTTAATAGGGGAGAGTCAACATAGCGAATAAAATTATCAGAGAATAAGCCAAATCCGGCATTGTTGAAGGCATTTATACTATGAAAGAGGGCAAACCATAATCCCTGATTCCATCCCAAATCAGGAACAAATACTAATAACAAGAGAAAAACTCCGGTTATTTCAAATAGGGCGGTGGTTGCCACAATAGATTTTAACAAAGGAACGGCCCCCGCTATTCCCGAAGCATCTAAAGATTGTTGCAGGGCTAATTTATCCTTGAGGCGAAACTTTCGACCTAATACCAACAATAAAAAGGTGGTAACGGTCATGTATCCTAACCCCCCGACCTGCACCAGCACCATGATAATCAACTGACCCCAAAATGAGTAGAATTTGCCCACATCCACCACGGATAACCCGGTTACGCAAACCGCAGATGTTGATGTAAATAAAGCAGTTAGAGGATCACCCCAAGTTCCCGCACTCAGGGAGAAGGGTAACATCAATGAAATTGTCCCAACGGTAATTACCGCGAGGAAACCTAAACCAATTGTTCGAGATACGGTCATGGGGTTAGGGTTAATCTTTACGCTAAGTTATCAGACAATTCGGAATCAATAGAATCATACTGTAGAGAGGCTTGCCTAATAGCATCACTCAAAAATTCTTCTCTTGATTTATGATGAACTCAACACTCTATCAACAAATTCAGCATTTCTATGATTCTTCTTCCGGTTTGTGGGAGAAGATTTGGGGAGAACATCTGCATCATGGATATTATGGCTTGGATGGCACGCTGAAAAAAGAACGTCGTCAAGCTCAAATTGACTTAATTGAAGAATTTCTGGATTGGGGACTCACCGCAACCAACCAAGAGGATTTACAAGGGTCTCGAATCCTTGATGTCGGCTGTGGAATTGGGGGAAGTTCCTTATATTTAGCGGAAAAGTTTCAAGCGGATGTTACCGGAATTACCCTGAGTCCCGTCCAGGCTAAAAGAGCCACGGAACGCGCCCTAGAAGCTCAGTTACAACAAAAAACACAGTTTTTGGTAGCCGATGCTTTAGAAATGCCTTTCGAGAGCAATAGCTTTGATTTGGTGTGGTCTTTAGAAAGTGCTGAACACTTCCCGAATAAAATTCAGTTTTTGCGGGAAGCCTATCGAGTCTTGAAACCCGGGGGGAGTTTGTTACTAGCCACTTGGTGTCATCGTCCCTTGGGGGGAGAAGCCGGACAACTCACCGAGGAGGAACGGCGACATTTGGCAGACATTTATCGGGTTTATGCCTTACCCTATGTGATTGCTTTGCCTGAATATGAAGCGATCGCAACGGATCAAGGGTTTAACAATATTCAAACAGCCGACTGGTCAAAGGCCGTGGCCCCCTTTTGGAATACGGTAATTGATTCCGCCTTTAACCTGAATGCCATCATGGGCTTGCTCTTGAGTGGCCCCACAACGATTCAAGCCGCCCTAGCCTTACCCTTGATGAGTCGAGGCTATGAGACCGGACTGATTCGTTTTGGTGTATTGCAAGGGCAAAAATAAATCCAGAGGTGTGAATCAATCCCAATTAAAACCGATAAACCTGGCCATCAATTAATAGCCGGGTAATTCCTTTAGCTTGTAAATAGGGAGCCGCTTTTCTCAGGAGTCGGCCATCGGGGACTTTAAACACCCGTTGGTTGCGTCCAGAAAAACGACTGGCTATCCGGTGATTATCAAATACGGGAAGGGTTTGTTCTAGGATTTCTTCCTCTGGAATCGTTCCCAACTCGCTGAAGGTTTTCAGGGGTTTAGCAATCAATTCCGAGAATCGGTCAATCACTAAATAACAGGTTCTCGGAAGTACAGTTTCCGTTAAGGGCAAAATTTTGACTAATACAGAACCTCCACTGGCCAGTGCCGGGGAAAATAGACCCCGAGGTTCTGTATCATCATCATCCTGATCATCGGTGAACTCGTCTCCATAGTCCTCCTCGTCCTCCTCGTCCTCCCCATCCCTGGGATCTGAATTAGAGTCTTCTCCATCCTCCTGAATATCCTCATCGGCATCATAGTCCCCAAAAGCATGACCCTTGACTTCCAGCCGATCCGGGGAGAATAGCCCTTCTAAGCCGGGAATTGATAACTGATAATTAGAGAGAGAAATTTGTAGAGAATCTGGCCCTGGGGAATCAGAAGGAGTAGAGTTCAAAACCTCCTGATCAAAAGCAGATGATTGCTTACGCTTGCGAGGCAAAATTAGCGTAGATTCCCGGCTTACAGGTTCGGGTGTTTCTTGGTGAACTTCCCCTTGAGATTCATCTCCATCCACCACATCTTCCAAGGAACGTTTCCCCAGACGATGAAGACGCTGTTTCTGGGTCGTCAGAAGATCATAGACATCTTTAGGAACTGCACTTTGCAGGACTCGTCTCACCGTTGAACTACTGACCCCATAGCGTTCAGCCAGAGTAATCGTGGTTTCCTCCGGCACGTCCTGATAGAGTCTAATAATTTCCTGTTTTTCCGATTCAGAAAGTTTCGTGGATGTCATTGAGTTGGGAGTCACGTGATTATAGAAGGATTAAGGTTCACACAAAGCCAAGGGATTTCCTACCCGGCCTCCGTGATTGACGGGGGAAAAGGATTGAACGAGAGTTCCATCAATCTATGGTTAAAGATCAAAACCCCAATCATTCTATCAATTAACCTTTAGCTGCGCGTCGGCTCCGTCGGCTTTGACGGGAACGGGTTGAGATGTCGTACTCCAAAATCGCTCCCACGGCAAATAGAACCCCCGTGAATACAAAGAATACTTCTAACAAACCGCCACTTTCATATTCACCCGACCCTTGGGAGTCAGCCCATTTGAAATACATATCAGCAATGTAGAGGGAGAAAATGGCAAAGGCAATCATCCGCCAGGACTGGGAAAACCGTCCTCCCCAAAAGGCTAAAATCAAAGCCGTTGCTAAAATCAACAGGAAAACATCCCCGATGATGTAGAACAAATTGAATCCAAAAGCCAGGGGTTCAAGTTTGTTATCAATTGCCTCTACCCAGAGGGGGGCAGAAGAATTCTCCTTCTCCGAGTCGGCGTCGGGGGAAATTTCGGCCGTAGATTTCTCAACCTTGGGCGCGGAAACCCCCGGGGCGGTCGCAGCAGGAGTAGAAACCGATTGTTCAATAGCCACGGGTTCGGAAGTACCAAGTAATCCAAACAAGTTGGGACTGGCAACCCACATTCCAAATGTGGTTCCCACCAGGGCTACCCCAAGTAATATTAACCACTGATTAATATCTAAATCCAATCGTTTAGAGATGACGGCCAGAATCATTCCCGCTGCCAGAAAAAGATAGCTGAGAACGTAAAAACCATCGGCAATGGAAACCGCCGGATCTAAATGCCAGGCCAGTTTCCCACACCCCAAACAGGACACCCCCGACAAAGTAGAAAAATACCCCCAACCCAATACAGAGCCAAACATTACGACCGCTCACCATCTGGGGACTTTGCCAGTTTCTATAACAGACAAGGGAGGCGGCTAGAAATGCCCCCAATTCAAAAAAATAGGTTCCGATGGAGTACCACGGGGGTAACTCCTCTCCTTGTACCGTTACACTAAACAGCAGAAAAAATAACAAGGCAAGAACAGCCCACACAATCCCGGCAATCACCATACCCTGTGATGAAAACAAGGTGGCAGATAAAGAGGACTTTTCTTGTGAAGTGCTACCCATAGGATTAAAATACCTAGCAATTTGGAGAATCAAGACCAAGTTTAGAGGCTGATCGTTGTTAACTTCAGCATTTAAACAATTGTCTCTAGTCTAGCGTCCCATATTTAGGTCAGAACAGCTAGTCTATATTTGGGTTAATTCATGACCCATTGCTTGCCCAAAGATGATTGGTGCAACCAACTGACAAACTGCTCGCGATCATCATCATTCATATCCTCTAGCACTTCTTCTATGCCCTCCGCAAAACTGGTATTGCCAAAATAGTTTTTTCCCAGTTCATAGAGTTCTTGCAGCAAGGTGCTGAGGTGATTTTCTTGCCAAGAGGGAATTTTGAGGCTCTCCAGGGGATTGACAGTCAGTAAAATTTCTATGGCTTTGGAATCATCGGTTTGGGGAAACTTGAACTTTTGGAAAATTTTGGTCAAATCTTTTTGAAAGGAAACCGCTTGTTTTGAGCCTAGCAAGTCTTCAATATCAAAATAAACCGCTTGCAATAGCAGCAAGCAGGCTTGGGTCAGAATCGGCAATTTGCTGTCTGTTGGGCCGTGACCATCTTTTAAAAGCTGGTCTAAACGGACTTTCCCCCAGACACTATATCTGTCTGGTTCTTCTAATAAAACACAGGCTTTTCCTTTATTATCAGTGAGATCTCGCCATAAAGCCCTAGCATCATCTGCTTGTTTGGCTTCAAACATTTTCATCAGGCGAAATGTCTGTCCCTGATAATTCAAAACAGGGATCTGCTGCTCTCGGTTAGGGTGTTGAACCATGGTTATTTCAACATCCGCTCGTTTTAATATAAACATGACACTTCTGCACCTACTCCTGTCATGGCACCCGGCTTTGACACTCTCGGTAAATTCGCTATGTGCTGATTTACTGAGATTTTTAAGACTCCAAACCCGGATTCTTAAAGGCGTAGTCAAGGCGCCCCCGGCAATTTCACCTTGATCCAATGCCAATGTTATTTATCGTTACGATCATTAATAACACTGGTTGCACCATTACAGTCTGCATTAATATTGATCTGGGTTGCAGTTCTGTTTAAAACACCACTGATCATAACATAGGCACCAACAAGACGGAAATAAAAGGGCATCGGGATTAATAATTCTGCACTTGGCCTGACTAGGGGCGGTCTTTATCAAAAATTTTTCCCTTTGGCTTTCTTCTGGGACTTGAGAAAAAGTCTTTTGAGATTATGTGAACAATTTAGCACCGAATCAGGTAAAATATTTCTAGGTTGGGTGTGTAACTCAGGTGGATAGAGTAGCGACCTTCTAAGTCGTCTGTCGGGGGTTCGAATCCCTCCACACCCGCTAATTTTCAAAAATTACAGGCCCCCAAATTTTTCCCCAAAATGTCTACGCCATGTCCACCGATTTTGCATGGACATCATCCCGGATGGGTTAGGCAGCGAGGACGCATGAATACGCCCCTGCTATGCGTTGTGAATTAAACACCCACCCGACGCTGTTCTAATACTACTTCAAAACCTTCTCCGGGCTGGGGGTTAAGTACCCGGGTGGATAGATTTTCCTTGGCTAACATAGACCGAAAATCCTCTAAATTACCACTCACTTTTAATAAGGAAACTAACAACCCTTCATAGACCACATCCCCGGCGGCGGCGGTGGGTAACATCACCTGGGGACTGACTAATTTAGCTAACTCTAGGGCTGTTTTTTGTCCCCGAATAATTGGCCCAATTAAAGGTAAACTAATGTCAATTAATGGAGTAATCACAACATCAATTGGAGCCAGTTCTTTTAACTGAGAATGATGATATCCATGGGGTTCATAATAAACCGTATTTTCTGTGATTAAATCCTTCAAAACATAGGCATTTTCAATGGTTGTTGGGCCGATAGGAGAGCCCGGAAGGGATTTAATTTCGACCTGATTTTCTAAACAATAGGTGGCTCCATGTTCCAAAGCATGAACTTGAGTATATCCTAAGTCTTGGACAAGTTTTGCCGCTCCCGGAGAAACCCACAACTGGGATATTTTTATTCAGTTGTTTTAAGGTTTCAGGATGGGCATGATCTTCCAGGCCCTGAGATAATAAAATCAAGTCGATCTTTTGGGGAATAGGTCGGGGATGTCGTCTTTCCCCCTTAAATAACCAATTTTGATTCCCAAAGGTTAGTGCACCGACTAACCAAGGGTCAATCAAAATTTGTTTTCCGCCTATTTCCAGTAACCAAGAATTACTATCGAGCCAGGTAAAATACATAGGGGTTGATTCTATTAGATCACTACTATTGTAGAAAAAAATAAAAAAATTGGGGAGTATTCCAGGTAATTAGGATATCAACAAGACCATCAAACCCGATCCGATTTGGACTTTTTCTCAAAAATCCCCATGGTTTATAGTAAGATTGCCCATACTTAATTAGTGAGTAATTGTTGATAAAAGATTAGTAATTCCTGAGCGAGTGCCCTATTGGTGTAGTGGGTCATGGCTCGTTGATATCCTTTTTCTCCTAACTGTTTTGCTAATTTTGGATCGGTGATTAACTGTTTCAGACTATTTTGTAATGCTTGATCATTTCCTTCAGGAAATATTAATCCGGTATCTGCAATAACATGGGGAATTTCACCGGAGTCGGAGCCAATTACGGGAACTTGACAAGCCATGGCTTCGATTAAAACATGACCAAATTGTTCTTTCCACCCGGCGGCGGTTAGGGTTTTAAATTTGTAGGTGGTTTCTGATGGTAAAACTAGGGTATTCATCAGGTTAATATAGCGTTGTACCTGATCATGGGGAACACTTTCTATTAAGATTAATCGGTCTTGAAATCCAAATTTTTCGGCTATTTCTAGGAGTTGCGATCGCAATTCTCCCCGACCCAATAATACCCATTTCCAAGGATAGTCTTTTAATCCAGATAAAGATTTTGCTAAAGTCATTAATCCTTTTTCTTCAACAAAACGCCCCACAAATCCCACTACAAATTCATCGTCTTTAATCCCTAATTCGGCTTTTAATTCCGGTTGAGGTTCGGGTTTGAATAACTGTTCATCAATGCCTAATTGGGGCATAACTTCGATGGGTTTATTATATCCTTTTTGGCGTAAAATATCTTTGCCATCTTGATTTCCCACTACAATTCCATCGGTATATTTTAGGTTATAGGCTTCTAGGAGAGAAACGGGAAATTTTAACTGATAGGGTAAATTCCACCAAGTAAAAAAGATGTTTTTGGCTTTTAAACCCAAAAGATTATTTAAGGTGATAAATTGACTATAGGTTAGGGCTTTAGAACCCTGTTCAACTTGAATAATATCGGGTTTAAAGGTTTTCAAAAGAGAGACTAAATCTAACCCAAAGGTGAGTAAACCTTGATTATTTTGACTGAAATTAGAAATTGGAACAACTTTAAAGTTACCTTCATCTAAATATTGGGATTCAATAATTTTATTCTGAACGCCTCCGGGTCGCCAACGTTTGGGAACAACAATTGTTACTTCTATATTGGGTTGTAAACGGGCTAAGGCTCTAAATTTTTCTCGGTTTAAGTCAACAATATAGGTATGGCTGGCTACTAAAATTTTCATAGGTTTTTTCTATTTTTAATCTTTTTACTGTTGTTGGGCTTTAGCCCCTCTTATAAGATTTGCGCTGAAGCGCAACAACGGCGCAACAACGGCGCAACAACGGGGTTAGGGGTCTTGTTGGGTGTAGATTTGTCCTTGATCCCAGAGGGAGGTGATCCAGGTTCCTAGGGCCTTAGTTAAGCCTAATATATAGAAGAATAAACGACTAATAATTTTTAGAGGAGAACCACTTTTATTACAGGGAGGATGTCCTAAAACATGACAATCAAATAGTTTAGCAAAAAAGCGGAAACATTGACCCGGAGTTAGGTTTTTTAACCCCATTAAGAAGTGATTATGATAAAAGGTAATCTGATATTTTACAGAACGGGTACTCATGTCATGGCAGCCTCCGACTTCTTCTCCTAAATGAATTAAATGGGCTTCTGGATCATACCAAATAACATAACCTGTTTGTCTTATTCTTAAACAAAAATCCGATTCTTCCCGTACCGCACTCCCTTTAAATCGTTCATCAAAGGTTAAACCAAATTGCTCAAAAATTTCTCGCCGGAAGGACATATTACATCCTCTGGCGGAAATAACTTGTTGGGGTTTAATGGTATGAACTAAATCCAGATGATACCAAGCAATACCAGGATCTTGAGCTTCGGGAGGTAAGTTTTCAATGGTTAATCCTCCCCCAGAATCGCTTAATTTCATCCGATCAAAAACTCGTCCTGCAACGGCTCCAATTTTCTCTGGTGCGGCGGTTTCTCCTGGGATATAATTGCGAGCATGAGCCATTAAAAATCCTTCGGGAAGTTGCACATCATCATCAATAAATAGGAGAATATCTCCTTGAGAACGTCGGACGGCGTAATTCCTAGCCCCGGGTAAACTCGCCCAATCTAAATGATACCATTTAATTTTTCCAGCTTGGGTTAACTGTTCTAAATAGGCTTGGGTTTCGGGTTCATGGGTGGGGGTTTGATCGACGACTAAAACTTCAAAATTGGGATAGGTTTGTTGTAATACTTCTGCTAAGGTTTCGCGTAATACTTGTTCACGGTTATAGGTGGGAATGATCACAGAAATTAAAGGTAAATTCATTAATTTTTCTCCTAATATTAGTTAAATATTGATTTGATAGTTTGTCTAAAAAATTGATCTAAATGCACCCACCTAATTATTAACAGGATTATTTAGATATCTGGATCTAGTTCACCTGCTTCGATCAGTTTTTTGCGTTCTTCCCGATCAATTTCGGGTAGTTTAAACAGTACCCCGGCAAAATACCAATAATAAACCGTGACTGGATCAACATCTAGGGGGTAATAATAGGTATTGTAGCTAATGATTAACACAAAAACCCAAAAGGATGCCCCAAAACTGCGTAAATTTTTATCTTTAACGGAACGATAGGATTTAAACCCAATCACGACCATGGTAGTAACTAAATAGAGAAAACCTGCGACGCCAATTGGCCCAATTTCAAAAATTAGTTTGGGATAGTAGGTTTCAATTAAGGCGGTTTTCCCAAAGATTCGAGCGGCATTTGTGGCTCGTCCTAGTCCTTTTCCTAAAATCCCTTTTTGCCCGCCACTACTATGTCCAAACTGTTCTGAGATGAAATCCGTGGGGGGGGAAGCATTCCAACGACTGACAAAACTATCGACCCGTTCTTGTAAAAATGTTGGGTTGGCTGCCACCGCAATTCCTAATATTAAACCCAGTCCGGCGAGGATGGGAAGAAATCTTTTTAAGTTGGCAACTTGTCCGGTTAAAACTAATAGAATAATCGTTACAACGGGAACCAATGCTAAGGCAATTCGTTGACCGGAAATTACGGCATTTACAAATACCAATGCCATTCCGACTAAACCTGTCATTCGCCAGAGGGGAGAAGGGTCGCTAAAGGCACTAGCAAAGGTAAAAAAGGCATTAGCAATTAAAAACCAAGCCCATTGCCAAGGAGCCACAAAGGTTTCCGGGTAAACGAATCATATTTTGTGAGGGACTAAATACTAAAGAGCCGCCGACAAAACATTTAGCATCCAGAGTGGCTTTGAATAAATCATCCCCGGTGAGGTGATCGGTTCCCTTACAACGGCCACTAGCCAGCATTTGATATTGAATGACTCCTAAAACACAACAAATTATGGCTAAAACTAGGGTTAAACGAGTTAAAAATAAAAGTTCTTTTTTGCCTTTAATTTGATAGTAGGCACAGGTAATTAAGGGCAGGTATCCAATAAAGGATTTTAACCCCATTAGTCCGAGTAAAATCGGTTTGTCGCCTTCGGGTTTGAGTTGTTGTAATCCATTTACTAACAATAAAGTTAAACCACAAATGGCGAGAAGTACCATTAAGGGTTGCTTTAATCCTTTGGGCACAATCATGGGCATTCGCTGGCTTTTCCATTCCTTATATTTGGCAAATAGGGCGGGAAAATAAAAGCCATCTTTGGCGAGTTGAAATATGGGACTGCCTCCACCAATCCAGTAGGTGATTGTGCCACTAAATGGTAAATAAATTAAAAAACCCCATAATGCCATATCTGGGTAAAGATAGGATAGGGCGACAATTAAAATTCCTCCGCCCCCGGCGATCGCTAATTTCGGGCCAGCAACCACAAATAAAATCGCTCCCACAACAGCAGCAGCAGTAATAATTCCTGACGATGAAGATATAATTTTCTTAATCGCTTTTGACCGTTGCTTTTGGCGAAGTTTAATCTCTGTTTTACTTAATTTTGGTTTCTGGGATTTCCCTTTATTATTTTTTGATTTCTTAATGTTTTTCTTTCTTTTTATCTTAGTAACCATGTCCAGTTTTTGATATAATCATTATTAAATAGATATTAATAAAAAAACAAAAAGGGGAAAATTCACCCCATACTTAAACAGTTAGAGGATAAAGACCAAACTCATCTCGAAGGGATTGATGGATAGACTTCCTACTAAAAATTGTAAATGATAATCTGTCGGTATTTCCATAGGTATTATCCCCTGTTCCTAGAATGTAAATTGCACCGGGAAAAGGCAGGCTGGAAAGAGGAGTTCCTTGCTCTTCCATAAAAGGTTTTACTCTTGCATGATCAATCAATAATTTATAGTATCCGTATCCTCGATTGTATTCAGGATTTTCTGGTAAGTTGTTTAAATCATATCGAATAATATTACAGCTTCCACACATTCGATTGAAATTTTTTCTCTTGATATAAATTACTTTTTCTCCTTCAACATACTTATAGCCTTTATCAACAAACCAGCCGGGATGAGAGGGATTATTATTGACAAATTCGGCAATTTTATTGCTAATACAATCATCGGCATCTACTGCCATTGTATGGGCGGGATTAATCTTTTTTGCTTCAATTAATCCCCTTAATAATTTACGGCCTTTATCCGTGTATTTAATATTAATTAATTCAGTTTCATTAGCTTCAGGAAAGTCAACCTGTATATATTCTATGTGGGGATGGTTGAATCTTATAGAGGGCTTTTCATTACAAACAACAATCACTCTAAAATTCGATGATGTTTGACTACAAACGGATTTAAGAGTCCTTTCAAATAAAGCACAAACTTTTTCCCAGGATCGAGAAAATTTTACACTTTTCAAGGGAATAACAACAACCAGCATCTAAGTTACTAGGTAAGTTATACACAAGGCTATCATAGCAAATCACTGTTTGTAAAGTTCGGAGTGGCCCAAATCTCAGGGGGGGTTTATAAGGTGATTAGTGACTCACAAAATTTTTGATAGAACCCACCCCTAGATTAGAGGCAAAAATACTAACTCACCAAATACTGTTCTATAGTCCAGACTAACTGTTCCGCCCAATGGTCGGCTAAATTAGCACTTTTGGCTTCTACCATTACCCGAATTAAAGGTTCTGTTCCCGACGCCCTAACTAAAATTCGCCCCTGATCTCCCATGGCGGCTTCTGCGGTTTCAATGGCTTTAATCACGGGTTCACAGTGTTTCCAATTGCGCCGTTGGTGAACGTCCTCAACCCGAATATTTTTTAACAGTTGGGGATAGGTTTGGAAACTATTATTAACTAATTCTGCTAGAGACTGACCGGAATCTTTAACTAAGGTGGCTAAATGCAACGCTGTCATCAACCCATCCCCACTAATTCCATAATGGTGACAGAGAATATGTCCCGACTGTTCGCCCCCTAACATCGCTCCTGTCCGTTTCATTTCGGCGTGAAACGTGTTGGTCGCCTACGGAAGTCCGAATCATTTGGCCCCCGAATTGTTGCCAAGCCCGTTCAAAACCCAGGTTAGCCATTACCGTTGAAATAATTAAATTTTCCGGGAGTTGTCCGGCTTTGCTCAGGGCTTGGCCCCAAAAATACAGAATATAATCCCCGTCTACCGTTCGACCTTGGCCATCGACGGCCAAAACCCGATCCGCATCCCCATCAAAGGCAAATCCGAGATCGGCATTGTGTTCTAAAACCGTCTGTTGTAGGGCTTGTAGATGGGTAGAACCGCAATTAACATTAATTTGATGGCCATTGGGTTGATCATGGAGACAAATCACCTCCGCCCCCATTTCTGTAAAGACTTGGGCTGCTAAGGGAACCGCCGCCCCCCAGGCTAAATCTAAAACCACCCGCATTCCTTGTAAATTCGTGACCGGGAGTAATGGCCCATGTAGAGATTGGGCATAATCTCGAATCAGTTCTGGCCGATAATAGTGTTGGCCACAGTCGCTATAAACAATCGGAAAATCTGCATTTCCTCTAATTCCCGCCTCTATTTGCTCTTGCAAGGCGGTGGATAGTTTTGTACCATCTTTTCCAAAAAACTTGATTCCGTTGTCTTCCGGGGGGTTGTGGCTGGCGGAAATCATCACTCCACCAATAGCCTCGGAGGTCAGGGTTAAATAGGAAACTCCAGGGGTGGGACAGACCCCAATATGCCAAACTTCCAACCCGGCGGCAATGAGTCCGGCGGAGAGGGCCATGGCTAACATATTACCAGAGGTGCGGGTATCTTGGCCTAATATTACTGGGCCGGGATGGTGGGCTTGATGTCGGAGAACTTGGCCCGCCCAGAAACCCACTTGTAAAGCTAGGGGCGCATTCAGGGTTCCGCCCACGGGCCCCCGGATACCATCGGTTCCAAATAGTGGGGTGGTGGGGAGTTCCCCAACTTGATCGATAAAGCCGAAATGGGATATGGTTCGAGGCTGGGCGGTATTGGCTTCTTTTTTCGGGGAACTAAAGTTCTGAGTCCGAGCGGGTGTTGCGACCATAAAATTCACTCCTCTTAATATATATTCACACACTCAATGTGGAGCATAGCACGTCGGGAACATCGGTCAAATATCTTGACCAAGGTGATGTAAATTACGAGGGTGAAAATTGACTGATTTTATATTACCCGTTCTCGGTCTATTTTTTTAAGTTTAAATCAATTAGGGAAAATCAATCCCTTGACAGAATAGCCCCCAAACAAGATACTTAAAAAACTTACTTTGAATTAGATTATCTAAATTTTAACACGGTAATGAAAATAAAATCTTTCCCAAAAATATCTTTTTATTCAATTATTTTAATCGGAATTATTGCCCTAACTGGATTCATTGCTTATTCTAATATCCTGAATAGTTTTTTTCTCTCGGATGATTTGGTTTTAATTGCGCTATTATCCAAATTAGGCCCATTTGGTTTATGGTTTAATCAACAGCATGGTAAATCGTTATTTTTTCGGCCTCTATTGGGATTAATTAGTTTTTTAGACTATAAAATCTGGGGTTTGAATCCTTTAGGTTATCATTTAACAAATTTTGGCTTTCATTTAGCTAATTCTTTTTTGGTGGGAAGTATAGCATTTTTATTCAGTTTAAATTTAGGAATAGATTTAAAACTAAAACGGTTTATTCCCTATTTTTCTGGATTTATTTTTCTATTATTACCTTCCCATTCCGAAGCCGTTTCTTGGATTTCTGCCCGCACTGATGTTATTGCTACCTTTTTCGCCTTACTTTCTTTTTGCACTTATTTAAACTTTAGACACTTTGGTAAACCTATAAAATTATGGATTTCTTTAATTGCCTTTTTAGCAGCCCTATTATGTAAAGAATCTATTGTGAGTTTTCCGGGGTTAATTATCGCCTATGAATTCTATCAGTATTCACAAATAAAGTCCAGAACTATCAAAAAACCTTTGATTAATGTTCTATGGTATATGGCGGTTTTAGGTTTTTATTTTATTTGGCGATATCTCAAATTAGGAACCTTAGTTGGAGGCTATGGAGAAGGCATTCATCTGAAATTTAACCCCATACAAATTTTATATAATATAATTATTTATCCATCGCGTAGCTTCCTATCGGCTCAATTTAACTCTAGTTTAACCTTCTGGTTTTTAGCTTTTATCGGTTTAGTTTTAATCTCTATATTTGCCCTAATTGTAAGTTATTATCGCCATCAATTTCAGTCTAATATTCCTCAAACCTTACTTTTAATTATTGTAGGATTTTGGATTTGTGTTCTACCCGCGATTAATGTTTCTGTTTCTCCTTTTGATAGTCAAGGAGAACGTTATTTATATTGGGCTTCTAGTTTTACCTCTATTTATATCGCCTTAATTTTTATTGTTTTAATTAGTAATTTTAAATTTTGTTTAATTCTATCCTCAATTTTATTAGTGAGTTTGGGAATATCCTTGCACTCAGTTAACCAAAACTGGAAATTCGCCGGAGAAATTTCTGAAAGTCTGTTATCTAGTCTACAGAAAACAACGATAGAATCCCCTATTATTACCACTGTTCCCGATAATTTTAGAGGAGCTTATCTATACAGAACAGGACTAATTCAGGGGCTATATCTTTTTGATATTAATAATCGTTTTGATGTTCAATTTGAACAGAAATCTACGGATAAACCCTTTGAAACCGTGAGATTTTATACAAATAAAATTTTATTAGTGATGATGAATACCCTACTAGAACCCAGCGATAAAATTATAGTTAATACCCCAAAACCCAAGCAATATCAATTTCAATTATCCAATCCCCAAACCCTATTTTTTCCCACGCCGAAAAATACATTAGTCACTAAAGACTATCAAGTTAGTGATGTACAACCCCAAAGCTACACCCTCACCCTCAACAATCCTAGCCGTTTTCAGGATTTATTATTGTATTCGTCGGGGGAGTTTGCTAAACTATCGGATTAATCTTGTATTATATAGGACTTACGCAGAAACCGGGTTTCTGAACGAGAAATCACCGATTTCATTCGCAAAATCAGGGCCAGAAACCCGGTTTCTTTGGTCTTGTGCGTAAGTCCTGTTATAGAAACAATTTATCTAGCAAACGATAATATTAGGTGTGATGGAAACCGATTTATATTTTAGGTGCTGGCCCAGCCGGACTGGCGGCGGCCTATACTTTAAGCAAGCAAGGTCAGTCCGTGGTGGTGGTTGAGCGGGATGGTCAAGTCGGAGGACTCGCCAAAAGTATAGAATATCAAGGCTTTATATTAGATTATGGCCCCCATAGATTTTATACAAAAATTGCTCCAGTTTTGCAACTTTGGGATGAAGTTTTAGGAGATGAACAAGTTACAGTTAATCGTTTAACTCGAATTTATTATGGGGGAAAATATTTTAGTTATCCCTTAAAAGCTAAACAAGTTTTATCGGCGTTAGGATTAGTTGAAAGTTTAAGAATTGTCCTATCTTATTTAGCCGTCCGATTATTTCCTAAACCCGAAGCTAATAACTTTGCTGAATGGGTAGAAAATAAATTTGGCAAACGACTATCAGAAATATTTTTTGAAGGTTACACCGAGAAATTATGGGGTATTCCCTGCACAGAAATTAGTCCTGACTGGGCCGCCCAACGCATTAAAGGATTATCGTTATCCAAAGCAATTAAAAATGCTATTTTAGGCAATGATGGCAAAGTTAAAAATCTAATTGACCAGTTCCAATTTCCCCGTTTAGGTTCGGGTCAACTCTATGAAAAAATCGCCGACTATTTACAAGAACATCAACAACCAATTTTATTAAATACGGAAGTAATTCAAGTTCATCATCATAATTCTGAAGTTACCCATATTACCCTAAAAAACCGCATCACCAAAGCGGAAAATACCGTAGCTTGTGGGGGAGTTATTTCCTCTATTCCTCTAACCCATTTTGTCCAACAGTTGCAATCTTCCCCCCCGGAAACAGTTATTGATGCTGCTAAATCTCTGAAATTTAGAAATACAATTTTAGTCTATTTAATTGTAGAAGGAGGCAATATTTTCCCTGATAATTGGTTATATATTAATGACCCCCGGGTGCAAGTGGGACGGGTGACAAATTTCGCCAACTGGTCGCCAGAAATGTTAGCTAATACGGAACAAACTCCCCTCTGTTGTGAATATTGGTGTAATTTTGGCGATGATTTATGGCAATGTCCAGAAGATGAATTGAGAATATTAGCTGAAAAAGACCTACGCCAAATTGGGTTATTAAAAAATCAAGCGGTTTCCGATGGATTTATTGTTCGTTTACCCCGAACTTATCCTATCTATGCGGGAAATTATCAAGCGGCTTTATCGGAAATTCAAGGCTATTTACAAACCTTCCAAAATTTGCAATTAGTCGGACGCTATGGCGCATTTAAGTATAATAACCAAGACCATAGTTTATTAATGGGAATCTTTGCGGCGGAGAACGTTTTAACTCCGGGTAAACATGACCTCTGGAATGTTAATAGTGATAGCGAATATGTGGAAGAAGCTAGTGCAGAAGCCGCCACAACCGCCGCTACAAATACTCGTCTATCCCGCCGTCGCCAAACCTTAAAAACCCTACGACAATTTGGAGGATATTTGTTCACCGGGGGCGCGGCTACTATTGTTGATGTTCTGATTTTTTCGATTCTCATTCAATCAGGATTATGGTATGTTTTTGCATTAGGAATTAGTTATTTTATCGGATTAAGTACTAATTTTTGGCTAAGTCGTCGCTTTGTATTTGGGATTTATTGGAAAAACTGGTTTGTTCAATATGGCGTGTTTGCGACCGTTGCTTTAAACAGTTTATTAGCCAATTTAGGGTTATTACAACTGTTAATTAATGAGTTGGGATGGCATCCAACTATATCTCGTTTGGCGAGTGCGGCTTGTGTCGCTATGATTAGTTTTACCGGACATAAGTTGTATTCCTTCTCATCTTCAAATCAGTCAAATAATCAAGTTTCCGAACTGCAATCTTAACTATAGTAGCCTTCCTTTGCAGTTAGGAAATATACTGATGCAGCAAACCAGATGGTAAATACTTTTCTTACCTGTTTCCCTGTTCCCTATTCCCTGTTCCCTTCTTAACAATGTCCGAACAAAAACAACAGGCTAAAGTGAATTTAATTGCTATTTTTGTGATCAATTTAGCCACTTGGTTGATTCTGATTCCTTTCGTTAATTCGATTAAAATTCCCTTTGGAGACAATACAAAAGGGGTAATTTCTTTAGCCAGTATTGAGAATATTAGTCCCTATACAGACTATCTCAAATATATTATTTTACTCCTAACTCCCCCCTTAATTGCGACTCTGGTTTTAAACCTAAATCAAAAACCCCTGGAAATAATTTTAAGGGTGATTAACTATCGTTATACTTGGATAGGAATTAGTTCTATTCTATTACTAACTTGGTTAATTAATACTCCCTTTAACCAATTTAGAATTAATTCTACCTTAATTGATTCTTTCCATGAAGGGGAGTTTTTAGGCTTTCTACCTAACTTTCTACAACTCAAACAACCCTTTATCAATACAGTTTTAATTCATGGGTATGGCGTTGATGTGCTTCCCAGTTGGTTAGCAAAAAATCTCGCTACTCAAAATAATGGTATTGCTTTAACTCGGTTATTCGTAAACCTAGAAAATGTGATTACCTGTGTAGGCTATTTTTGGATATTATGGGAATTAATTAATTTAGCAAAAATCAATAAAAATAGATTAAAAATATGGTTAATATCCTGTATTGTTTTTTGTGTTTTTGATGGAATTTTATATAAATTTGATGGCCGCCGGGGAACCAGTTTTATCATTCAATTAGCACTAACCTTACGTTTTTTTAGAATAGCGGAAAGTCAACCAAATCAAGCCCAATGGTTATCGGTGTTAATTGGAGCTTCAATTCCTAGTAGTTTTTTCTATATTTATGACCGAGCGATTTATTTTATCGCCGTTTATCTTTGTGCTTCTATTCTATCATTATTTGTCAATAAAAAAACATCTATTTTATGGTTGAAAGGATCATTAATTGGGATGATTGTTGCTTCTATTTTTAGTCTAATATTCCTGGGTTTTGACCAAATTAATGCCATTATCTCTCAAGTATTATATTGGGGAAAATATGGACGCTATATTTCCTTTATTCCCCTTCCTCCCCTAGAATTAACCTGGACTTCCCAAACCTTTTGGTTATCTATGTTTGTTCAAAGTGGGGTTTTAGTTTACCTAATTTTAGACTTAAAAAATCATGGTTTAAAACTTTATCCCTTTATCCAAAACAATTATCTAATTATTTTATTACTGGTGTCTGCATCAATTTATATGAGAATTACCCTCGACAGAAGTGATTTGGGACACTCCTATCAGGGCGCATTAATTACCACATTTTTAGGATTTTATCTAATTTATCTGGGATATAAATATCAAATAGAAACGCGGTTATTCCAACTTAATATAACTCCCATTCAACAGAGTTTAACCGTTCTTATCTTAATTGTAATTATCTTAACCGAACCCAGTTTTAATGTGTTTAAAGGTATGCAAAAACTGACGCAACTCCCCGAATTTTTATCGATTTCTGACCCTAAACTTTTAAAACCAGATTATTTAGAAGCATGGAATACCCTCAAACCAGAAATTGAGCAACAATCCTGCTTTTTCACCTTAACTTCCGAGGGATTATGGTATTATTTATTTAATAAACCATCCTGTTCTAAATATAGTTATGTTCTCTATGCTAAACCGACCGTTGCTCAACGGGAAGTTATTCAAGAACTTAACGAAACCAAACCAGATATTTTATTGTTAACCAATGAAATGTGGTATCAAAATCCTTGGGATGAGGTGTTAAAATCCGAATCCGCTTCTTTAATTTATCAGAATGTTTTAACTACCTATAGACCCTATAAAACCGTGCAATCCCATTGGTTTTGGAAACGGAATAATCAACCCTTAAAATTCACTCAAACTCAAGATTTAAATGGTAATATAGAATCTATTCCTACCAAACCTATTCATCAAAGTGATAATTTATCCCTTGGTGGTTGGTCAATTCTTCCTAAACAATCAAAACCTGCGGATGCAGTTTATTTAAGTTTAGGGGGAAAAAATCAATTAATTGCTGTTGGTCAAGTTAATATTCCTAGACCCGATGTGGTGCAAGTATTATCTAATCCTAAATTAGAAAAATCAGGCTGGATGATACGAGTTCCTACGGCAATTTTACCCCCAGGAAATAATCAGATGAAAGTCTGGAGTTATGATACCAAAAACAACCAATTAACTCAAATTGGAAAAGGTTTCAATTTAGAAATCCTCCCCTAACCCCCGTTGTTGCGCTTAAGCGCATTCTTGTGGATAGTTTCAGCAGACTAGATACCTAAGAAACCCTAATTCCTGTCTCCTCAACAGAAAAATTCGTCATAATACACAGGACTTACGCACAAGACCAAATAAACCGGGTTTCTGGCCCTGATTTTGCGGATGAAATCGAGATTTCTCGTTCAGAAACCCGGTTTCTGCGTAAGTCATAATACAGAAAGAACAAAATTCTGTCATTCTCCTAAAAATCCATGAACCCTGTTGATTATCTCCGTATTAGTTTGATTGACCGTTGTAACTTCCGGTGTCAATATTGTATGCCCGAAGGCACAGAAATGGATTATGTTCTACAACAGAATTTGTTAACTCTGGATGAACTGTTAACCCTGTTGCGAGAGGTATTTATCCCCGTGGGATTTACTCGATTTCGCTTAACTGGAGGTGAACCTTTATTACGTCCTGGGGTGGTGGAATTGGTGAAACAAATTAATGCTTTCCCTGAAACAAAAGATGTGGCGATGACCACTAATGGCTTTTTATTGGCAGAAATGGCAGAGGATTTATATAATGCTGGACTGCGACGAATTAATATTAGTTTAGATTCCCTTGATGCTGATATTTTTGATCAAATTATTGGCAACCGAGGACGCAGCCGATGGCAACAGGTTTGGCAGGGAATAGAAGCCGCTTATCAAGTGGGTTTTAATCCCCTAAAATTAAATGTGGTAGTCATTCCTGGGGTGAATGATCATGAAGTATTAGATTTAGCAAAATTAACCATAGAACGACAATGGCACGTTAGATTTATTGAATTTATGCCCATAGGAAATAACGATTTATTTGCCGATCGCGGTTGGATTTCTTCAGAACAATTACGCCAACAAATTCGAGAACAATGGGGTTTAGAAGCCTCACAGGTAAGGGGAAACGGCCCGGCGGATGTATTTCAAATTCCTGGGGCGAAAGGAACATTAGGATTTATTAGTCAGATGTCTGAATGTTTTTGCGATCGCTGTAACCGCATGAGACTATCGGCCGATGGTTGGTTACGACCTTGTTTATTAAATGAAACCGGACAAATAGACTTAAAAACTCCTCTGCGTCAAGCTGCGACGTTGGAGGAGTTAAGAGAAAAGGTAAGTCACCTATTAGGAATTAAACCCGATATTAATTTTAAACAACGGGACTCTGGTACAACGGGAAATTATGCTCGTACCATGTCCCAAATTGGCGGATAGCAACCTGATTGATTTTTGATTTAGGGTTTAATAATAAGTAGGTGGGGTACGTTATTTTTAGTCGATAACGCCCCACATAAAATAGAACGGTGAGGAACTATTAGGCTTGACGTGAATAGTATTCAACCACTAACAGTTCATTAATTTGTAAAGCCACCCATTCCCGTTCAATGACGCTATTTACCTTTGCAGTCAGTTGTGCTTTATCTAACTCCAGATGGCTAGGAACGTTGGCTAAACCGGGATATTGTAAATTGGCTTTCACCAATTCACGGGATTTTTCCGTATTTCTGATCCCAATTACTTCACCCGGTCTGCACTGATAGCTAGGAATATTAACGCGATGACCATTCACAGTAATGTGACCATGGCTGACCAACTGACGAGCCGCTGGAATTGTGGGGGCCATTCCTAAACGGAAAATGGTGTTATCCAAACGCATTTCCAAGGTTTGCAGCAACACTTGACCCGTGGAAACCGGCGGCGCGACGAGCTTTACGGACATAACGCAATAACTGACGCTCGGAAACGCCGTAGTTATAGCGCAGTTTTTGTTTTTCTTCTAACCGGACTGCGTATTCTGAACGTTTACGACGGGCTTGGCCGTGTTGTCCAGGGGGATAGGCCTTTCTGGGGGATTTCCGAGTTAATCCAGGTAAATCGCCCAAACGACGAACGATTCTCAGACGGGGGCCTCTATATCGAGCCATCTAACTTTTTCTCCGCATAAAATTTTTTGCACCAATCTTTTATTATAGTATGTATCCCCCCTGATTGACACCCCTCGACCTAAAAGTAGCCCGAAGTGTTATCCAGTGTTCCCCGTTCCCCGTTCCCTGATATTACCAAGGACTCCCAATTAAAGTAAAACCCGCCCAATAAAAAGGATGGGATAAATTAACATTTCCCCGAGCAGCAATTTCTGGAGGTAGGGGAATTTTAGTGGTATTTATTCCAGTTTCATTAATTAAATAACCCTGTTCTAAACGAACTTTTCCCTGTAACATTCCGAGTTGAGCTTGTCGTAGAGCTTCTGCTTTAATCGGACTGGTTGATAGGGCTTGATAAAAGGTATTCATTAACCCTAAAGTTCCTGCATCGCTCACATACCATAAACTAGCTAAAGCCGATTTAACCCCGGCTTGCACCGCTAACCCTGCAAACCCTAATTCCGCTTTTTCATCCCCTACGGCCGTTGTACAAGCACTCAAAACCAATAATTCTACCGGAGGCTGATTTAACTTGAGGTTTCTCAGTTGATTTAAGCGTAATTTTTGATCCCAAAATTGAATATAGGATTGGTCAGAACCTCCGGTTTGAAATTCTCCATGGGTGGCTAAATGCACAATGGAAAATTGATGTTGACTGCGTTGGGATGTAAGATTATCAACGGTAAAATTCTCATTTAAAAATGATTTTCCTTGCCAAGTATTACGGTTAATAATTAAGTCTAATTCCATCGGAACTGCGGGGAGGGGGAGTTGATTGGAATTGGGAAAAGTAGAGGCTCCCATCGCTAATATTTTAGAATTTTTAATATTAACATAGCGAGTATCTGTTAAACTTAAACTGGGAATTAGTCCCAAACTATAGCGTTCTAATAGAAATTGCTTCCCATCGTATAAGGCGGCTAGGGGTAGGGTTCTTAATCCCGTATCCATGGAAAAGACTAGGGTATTAATTCCTTCGGCTTCTAATTGACTTTCCAGAGGCTCAATTAACCATTCATATAATTGTTTACCATTTTCTTTATAGCGGGTATCCTCTAAATTTTCGGGGGAAACGAATTTGATTAGAAAAAGTTCTCGCGGTTTTTAATACCATTTCTCGCGGAACTGGAATACTTTTAAATATTGGTTGTCCTCCGGGTAAAATCAACCTTAATTCTAATTGATTCGATTGACTGGATACATAGACAATGGCGGTTTTATATCCGGTTAATTTATAGATTTCATTTAAGGTTTTACGAATACTTTGATTGGTAAGGGGTGTATTATTTGAGTTAGAACCTAAATAGTTAGAAAATTCAATTCCGCGAAACGTATCAATTTGAGCTAAGGAAGAAATAACCGAACCCGAAGCAATTTGATCCGTGGGAATAGTAGGGGTATTTAAGGGAATAATCGGGGCTTCTAAGGTTTCTTCGGGACTGGATGAAATATCCGAGGTATCCTCTAAAGCAACATCCGATGTTGTGGTTAAAACGGGGGTATTATTATCGGTTTTAGGGGGTATGGGTGAGGTTTGGGTTTCTTGATTTGTCCCTTGTAATTCGGAATTAATTTGATTAACAACAGCCTGGGTTTCTGCCGTTGATTTATTGGAATTTGGGGAGGAATTAGTTGGAGGTAAAATACTAACTAAATTGCCATCGGTAATTGCTCCAGCCGTTCCATTTAAAAGGGGATTTCCCACGGTAAAAGGAATATTACCACATTCAGCCGTGCTACAATATTCGCCTCCTTGTTGAATCACAATTACTCCTCCGTTTTCCCCCCCTGCACTTGAAATACTGGCGTTAATTTGATTACGACTATTAAAAGTTCCCGTAGCTCTAAATAACCCACGAGTTGAAATTCCAATATCACCCCCTTGAGTTACTCCTTCCCCCCGTAGGGAAACTACATCAATATCCTGGGAAGCATTTAAGGAAATATTGCCACCTTTTCCCTCGGAGGAACTAGCATTAATTCTTCCCGTATTAATGCTAGAACCTGCAACCACAACAATATCCCCTCCTCTAATACTTCCGACGGAATTTAAGTTTCCTGACTGTATTGTTCCCGTCGTGCTATTCAGATTAATTCCTCGATAGGCTTTAATATCTCCGGTGGTAATATTGCTATTTGCTAATAACTCAATAGCTATGGAATCACCCACCAAGGATGAATTTAAAATCTGACCATTGACTCTAATTCCGCCATTACGACTGATTAAATTAATATATTGGCTATTTAATAAAACATTGCCATTTTTATTGCTATTATCCTGAGCCATAGAACGAATTTCTCCCGTTTCAATCTGACCCGAGGCGGATATATTAATATTTCCGTTGCTTTGATTTTCTGATAATAATTGTAACGTTCCCGTCCGAATTTCTCCTTGAGAACTGGTAAGTTGAATGGTTCCTCCTTGGGTACTAATATCCCCAATTAAAATATTTGATCCGGCGGTTAAGGCGACTGACCCATTATCAACTCCCATAATCCGACCCGTTCCAATAATCGATTGTGCTTGTAAATTAATCGGATCATAAATGGTAAAATCTCCGCCTAAAGTTAAGGTATTTGTACTATCTCCACGACCAATTCTAATTTGACTAAATCCATTTGTTAAGGCTGCTAAATCCTGACTACCTATATTAAAATTAGAGGTATTTTCTGTTCCCCCTAAAGTCATAGCTTGGGTGTTCCGACTAGGTTGTAAAATTATAACTCCTGAACCTGAAACAGAATTTATTCCTCCTAATAAATTCACTTCTGTTCCGGTTAAATGAATCGTAGCCGAGCCAGAATTTCCCGTTGATAACTGTTGGGTAGAAATAGTTCCAGATTCACTGGTAATCGAAATATTACTACCATTTGTGAGTAGGTTTCCTAAAGTGATATTTTCTAATGCCGATAGTTTTAAACTGGCATTATCTAAACCAGTAACGGTGTAAAATTGTTCTCTAAATGGTGTTCCACTGGCAATCATACCTTGAGGAGACTGGATGAAAACGGAATCTTTGAATGTAATATTTCCAGCGATAAAAATAGTGCCGTTTCCCTGATTTTTCCCGATAATAATTTCTTGAAATCCATTTTCTAAACTGTTTAAATCACGAGGGTTCAAATTTAATGTGAGTCCTGAGTTATTGTCTTGACCTGCGATTTCAATATCTTGAGCTCCTGTTGCTGGTTGCAAGATAACTTGACCCTGACCTTGAATTGAATTTTCACCCCCGGTGAAATTAATTTCATCACTGGTAATTTTAATATTTCCCGTGGTAGGTTTCTAAACGATTAAATGTTCCGGTTCGTAGTCCTTTAGCTTCAACTTCTAACTCGGAATTGAGAATAATATTTCCCCCGGTTTCTTTGCCTCTAGTATCTATTAAATTTGTCCTTAAAGTTCGAGGAGTATTAATTAATATATTTCCCCCCGAACCCTCGCTAGAAGTTGCATCAATACTATAGGAATTTCCCTCTAAAATAATATCTCCTTGTGAACTGGTGAGGTTAATATCTCCAGCTTGAACACTGCCAGAGGTATTGATACTATTAGTTTGAATGCGGTTTGATGCGTTAAGATTGACATTACCTCCAGTGCCATTTCCTATCGCGCGGGTGGAGATAGTATTAGTTATAATATCTCGACCACTTGTAAGGATTATATTCCCGCTTTGGTTACTCGCAGAAGTCGATAGGTTTTCCGTCGTAATTCCCCCATTACTGCTGGCAGTTAGGTCTAAATTTCCCCCCTGGGTAATAAGATCTCCCGTGAGTAAATTTACCCCTGTAATCACAATTGCAGCACCGGAGGTACGGAGGGTATTTCCTGAATTTATGGTAAAATTACCACTCCCAGATTTATCCGCATCGGCGGTAAAAGTTAGGGTTCCAGTGGTGGCAGGAAAGTTTAATTGATTATCGGTTATATTGTTAATATTAATACTATTTTTTGCTTCTATAACTACGTTTGCTGTTGGGGCAAAATTTTCCAAAGTTTGACCGGATAAGGTAATTTTTTCTTGGTTTTGATCGGAATTTCCAATATTAATTTCTGGGGCATTAATCAATAAAGTTCCAGGGGTTATATTAGTTGTTTTTAAATTGATATCTCCAGCTATATTGAGATTATTTTGACTAAAAATTGTGGCTGTTCCGCCTAATCTTTGAGTACCGTTAGAATTAGAATATCCTTGAGCACTAATATTACCAAAAAATTGGGTTAAATCATTAGCTCCAATAATGATTTTTCCCCCGTTACCATCGGTTAAACCATCGGCTATAATAGTTGATTGATCATTAATTACTGTGCGGGAAGCTGTGGGGAAAAGACTATTTTCTTGGTAATCACTGCCAATGCGGGCGATTCCTCCACCATTGGCGGCGGAAACATCAACTTTTCCATTAAATAAATGAATATCATTGCCAATAATATTAACTTGAGGAAGATTTGATGAAGATGAGTTAATATTGGTGTTTCTTGTATTCAAAAAACCGGAAATTAAAGCTCCCCCGCCCCGGGAAGAAAATTGTTGATTAGAAGCGCTTAATTCTAAGGTTCCGTTAGGTAAAATATTAACATTTGAGGCTTGATTATTCTCTGGATTTCCTGTTAATAATTTGGGTAAATCTAGGGGATTAATTACAGATTTATCATTCTCATAATTGGGTGTAACTGTTTCAATTTCTAAGTTGAGTAAATATCCAGTTTGACTAATTCTAACTAAGTTATTTCCCTCAATAGCTGCAATTGTAATTTGTCCGCCGGGTGCATTCAATGTTCCGGTATTAATAACATTTCCCCCCACTAAAGTTAGGGTTTGTCCCTGGGAAACCGTAAGTTCTCCAGAATTAACAATATTACCCGGGTTGGATGTGGAGAACAGAAAACTATTGGGTTCCCCTGAAAGGTTATTATAATCATTAGAATCTAAGCTATTAAATAAACCGGAATTAAATCCTATTCCTGTAGCAGTTGTCGCGGTAAATGAACCCGGAACATCTAAACGCGCTCCCGGCCCAAAAATAATTCCAGAGGGATTTAAAATAAATAGGTTAGAGTTGCCTCCGGTGACTTTAATTAAACCTTCAATTAAGGAAGGTTGTCCCCCCACGACACGGCTCAAAATATTTTGAATTGAATTATTAGAAACAAAATTGGCAATTTGACCCGGTGGAACATTAAATTGGGTAAAACTATGAAATAAATTTCTCCCATCTCCTGACCGTTGACCTCCGGTAATATCCACACGATTTTCTATGGAATTAGTCAGGGTATTGGTACTATTGGGTTCAGGAACAATAGATTGGGCTAAAACTTGATTAATGGGAAGATTAAAGTTAAGAGTATAACTCAAAAAATCCAAGAACCCATTCATCCCCACCGTCCAAAATCCAGTTAAGGGCAGGGAGATGAAAACTAACTTATAAAAACGTCCAGGCTGCATAAGGGTTTATGCCTTGAATAAACAATTACCGAAAGGGAATCTACTATTTATTTTCGACAGAAGCCACCCAGATCAACTATTTCTATTACTATTATGAATAGTATTTTAGATTCTAAAACAGAATTATGCGTTTAATTGGTCTTACAGGAGGGATAGGAACCGGAAAAACCACCGTCTCCAATTATCTCGCCACGACCTACCACCTCCCCATTTGGGATGCGGATTTATATGCGCGAGAGGCGGTGAAACCCGGTTCATCCGTTCTCAAACAAATTGTTGACCGCTATGGGAGGGATATTCTACTTTATGATGGTAACTTAAATCGGCAACAATTAGCTAGTCTGATTTTCTCAGACTCATCGGAAACGAACCTGGATAGAGCAACAGATTCACCCCTTTGTTCGTGATTGTTTTGTTAACAATATTAAACAATTAAAAGCTGGAAAAATCCAGACTCCCGAGGTAAACCCTTCTCCCTACGCCGATGGGGTTTTAGTGATTCCGTTACTCTTTGAATCGCAAATGACCGATTTAGTCACGGAGATTTGGGTCATTTATTGTCCTCTTGAACAGCAATGTTTGAGGTTGATAGAACGAGAAAAAATTAATTTTGGTCGAATTTTAACCCCCGACGGAGCGAAGGCTAGAATTAATAGCCAAATGTCTTTAGAGGAAAAATGTAAACGGGCGGATATAATTTTATACAATTGTTCAACTCCTTCAGAACTGTTTAAACAAGTGGATGCAGCTATTCAAAGATCAAATATCACCTGAAACCCCAAAAAATTGAGTTTTTCTGAAAAACAGGATAAAATAGAGCAAAGTTCAGAGAGGAAAAAATTATGACAACCTCTGTACAGTTTATTGATGGATTAGACGAGGAAATTAGTGGGATTAGTCTGCGGAAAACCAAAGACTCCAAAACAAAAATTGTTGTCTTGCTATTTGAGCGTCTCCAAGCCATAGAAAGATTAAGAGCCTATCGGAAGCAAATCACTAATTTGTGGTTACGCGATGAAGAAGGAGAAATTAAAGTCACCCCCACTGGTGTGAAGTTCTTCTATGCAGAAAATGAAGATCTTTCTAAAGTTGAATGTTACTTTGAAGTCTACTCCGAAGATGTATTTGAAAGAGTGATGCGATTTTTGAATCGTTATGCAGATGAAAATGGATTTCAATTTCAGTCTACTTAAAAAGTCCGTAGATGCTAGGGGTAATTCATAAATTACCCCCACATATAGGATCTATTTAAAATTGAAAATTATGACGGCTTAGAAGGCGCCATAGCGAGCCCTAAATCCTATTTTTCTAATTGTTTCAAGGCTTGAAACGTGACAAAGAAAAAGCCCAATGAACCGAGGGCCGTAATCACTTGGGCAATTAAATTACCGATCGCTATTTCATCCATTGTTTTTTCTCCAATCAAACTCAATTTAGGATTGACTCCATCCTAGTGTAACCGATCCACCCAACCTATATTCCCAGAATCTGGGATAACCTGCTTCTACGGATGACTGAAACCGATTTGATCTAATCTTCAATCAGCTTGTTGAGAAATAATACAAACCTCGCTGCTAGTGACCCTAAAGATGTTAAAACTTAGGAAAAAGCTCAGGGAGAACGCTAAAAATGCAATTTCAAACCGCAATACAAGAAGCCTGTTATAACAAAGTTGCCACCTGGATGCGAGAGTTATACGGCAAATTTCCTTGTGCGAGAGAAGACGTGCCCGGGTTAGCAATGGTTATGGGTTCAGCTTTAGTTGAGGTCTTTGTGTTTCCTTGGGAAAAAGATGATGCCATCATTAATGCTCGCTCTTATGTTGTCACAGATATAGAACTTTCTCCCGATTTATTACATTTTCTCCTCCGAGAAAATCATATTATGAGATTTGGAGCCTTTGGCATTGATGAACAAGGAGATATTATTTTTGAACATACGATTGTTGGTTCCACCTGCGACAAATTAGAACTAGAAGCCTCCGTGAATGCCGTCTTAGAAATTGCCGATGATTATGATGACAAAATTGTCGAACGTTGGGGAGGAAGACGGGCTTTAGATCGGATCTCAAGTTGAAAATAATTACGAATTACGAATTGGGAATTGGGAATTGGGAATTGGGAATTGGGAATAGACTTTACCGCAAGTGCTTTGCTGCATGAGTATTTGTCAAATACCTAATTTAGACCCACTCCGAAGATTGCAACGGTTTTATGGGTGGTTTTAATTATTTTTTTTAGTTATAATTAATTAAAATAAATCCGCCCGTAACCCTATTTTTTAATCAGGTTTTAAAATGACTAATTTATTCGATGGATTTGATCAATTATTTGAACTGGCAAAAACCTTAGATGAAAAAATAAAAAGTGGGGAAATTAAAACCGATGTACAAATAGGTTCTCGCACCAGTATTCCTAAGATGGGGAATATTCCTAGAAATCAAACCGAATTCCGTTCTGTAATTATTACCCCTCCATCTGCTGAAACTAGAGAAGAAAACAATAATTTTTCAACCCAAAATTCTCATTCCCCATGCAATATTTCAGAAGTGGGAGGCTTAGGAGATGTAATTAAACAATTACGAGAATTAGTTGAAATTCCTTTAAAACGTCCCGAATTGTTAGCAAAATTGGGCCTAGAAAACCCAGTCGCGGCGTGTTATTAGTCGGCCCCCCCGGAACCGGAAAAACCTTAACCGCCAGAGCATTTGCTGAGGAATTAGGAGTTAGTTATATTGCTATTGTTGGCCCGGAAGTTATGGGCAAATATTATGGAGAAGCGGAGGCCAAATTAAGACAAATTTTTGAGAAAGCCGCGAAATCAGCGCCTTGTATTATATTTATTGATGAAATTGACAGTTTAGCCCCCCATCGTTCCCAAGTAGAAGGAGAAGTCGAAAAACGATTAGTAGCTCAATTATTAGGATTAATGGATGGCTTTGCCAAAACCCCAGGGGTGATGGTTTTAGCATCAACAAATCGCCCCGATGCTATTGACCCAGCGTTACGACGTCCGGGGAGATTTGATCAGGAAATTCGCTTTCGAGTTCCTGATAGAAATGGACGGTTAGAAATCCTCAATATTCTAACACAATCCATGCCCTTACAAACCGTTAATTTAGAAGTAATTGCTGATTTATCTGTGGGATTTGTGGGGGCAGATTTAAAAGCCACTTGTCAAGCCGCAGCCTATACTGCCCTACGTCGTCAAGTTCCCTCTTTGGATGCTCCTATTCCCGATCAATTATATATTAATCAACAGGATTTTATTACCGCTTTAACGGAAATTAAGCCTTCAGTTTTGCGGTCAGTAGAAGTGGAAAATCCCAATATTTCATGGGAAGAAATTGGCGGTTTAGAGAGTATTAAACAAACCTTACAGGATTCTGTAGAAGGTCAGTTACTTTACCCAGAATTATATCAACAAACCGGAGCTAAAGCCCCGCGCGGGATTCTACTTTGGGGGCCACCAGGAACGGGTAAAACCCTATTAGCAAAAGCGATCGCATCCCAATCTAGGGCTAATTTTATTGCGGTGAATGGCCCGGAATTATTAACCCGTTGGGTAGGAGCCGCCGAAGCCGCCGTGCGAGAATTATTTGCTAAAGCTAGACAAGCCTCGCCTTGTGTTATTTTTATTGATGAAATTGATAGTTTAGCTCCGATTCGTGGAGCTTACATGGGAGATTCCGGGGTAAGCGATCGCGTGGTTGGGCAATTATTAACGGAATTAGACGGGTTACAAAGTTGTTCTGAAGTATTATTAATTGGGGCAACAAACCGCCCGGAAGCCATCGATCCCGCCCTGTTAAGAGCCGGACGATTAGACCTACAATTAAAGGTCGATTTACCCGATGTTAATAGTCGTTTAGCGATCCTGCAAGTTCATAATAAAAACCGTCCTTTAGTTGATATTAATTTAACCAATTGGGCAACGGAAACTGAAGGTTGGAATGGGGCAGATTTAGCATTATTAAGTAATCAAGCCGCCTTAGAAGCCATTCGTCGCTATCGTCGAGAGGGGTTAACAAATCCTAAAGAAATTTCGATTACGACCGAAGATTTTCGTTTAGGATATAAAATATTAATGTTAAATCGAACTCAATCCAATTGTTGATTTAAAAGTATTTTAAAATAGGATGGGCAGGAAAACCCCGCCCCTATGGTGTAAAATTTAGGCGGTTTGGGGTTTCTAGGAGTTGATGTTCCTGACGTAAATAGGATTGAATAAAAGCATCGAGTTTGCCATCCATAACATCCTGAATTGCCGTGGTTTCTTCATTGGTGCGTAAATCCTTCACCATTTGATAGGGATGAAATACATAGTTTCTAATTTGATTTCCCCAAGCCGCTTCGACTAAATCCCCCCGAATTTCTGCTACTGCTTTTGCCCGTTGTTCTTGAGCAATAATTAACAATTTTGCCTTCAACAAAGCTAGGGCTTTTTCCTTATTTTGTAACTGAGATCGTTCTTGGGTACAACGCACAGCAATTCCCGTGGGTAGGTGAACAATCCGCACGGCGGTTTCCACTTTGTTAACATTTTGCCCGCCTTTTCCCCCCGACCGAGTGGTGGTAATTTCTAGGTCTTTATCAGGAATATCTAACTCAATAGAATTATCTAAAATCGGCATAATTTCCACCCCAGCAAAACTGGTTTGTCGCTTATCGTTGGCATTAAACGGTGAAATTCTAACTAAACGGTGCGTGCCTTTTTCTCCTTTTAAATAACCGTAGGCATAACGGCCGTCAATTTCCAAAGAAACCGATTTAATTCCCGCTTCATCCCCTTCAGAAATTTCCGTTAAATGTACTTTATATCCCTGGGCTTCCCCCCAACGGGTATACATCCGCAACAGCATTTCTGTCCAGTCCTGGGCATCGGTGCCCCCAGCCCCGGCATTAATCGTTAAAATAGCACCATGTTGATCATAAATCCCTGAGAGAAGTTGTTGCAATTCCCATTGATCAAATTCTCGATTTAGTCGCAAAACCGTAGCTGTTGCTTCTTCTAATAAAGATTCATCGGTTTCTAACTCCAATAGCTCTAAAATAGCTTTGGTATCTTCAATCGCTTGCCGCCAGTGTTCCTGCTGCTGCACAATTGATTTAAGATCATTCAACTGTTGAAGGGTTTGTTGTGCAGTTTTTTGTTCATCCCAAAAGTCGGGTTGGGCTGCAACTTGCTCTAAATCTTGAATTTTAGCTTGAAGTGCAGGTAGGTCAAAGATAGTCCTGGGTTTTACCCAGGCGCTCAGATAACAGTTCGATTTCTCGTTTAATTTCTAAAACATCCATTGCGATCACTAACCGTTTTTCTATACTAAAAGGTACACTTTTAATTCTAGCGGGAATTGGGGAACAGTCAACAGTTAACACCGAAACTATGTCACGTCAAATTTTTACTGGAAATAGTCCTTTGCGCCAAATGCGACCCGTTGATCGTTGGGTAGATTTATTATGGGTTTTGGGTTTATTAGTGGCGGCGCTGACCCTCTATGGACTACATTTAGGGGGAGTCCCCCTGCGAGATTGGGATGAGGGCTTAGTGGCTCAAGTGGCGAGGGAAATTGGCAGGGGACAACAAACTTGGCTGCATCCGACTTTACATGGAATTCCCTATTTGAATAAACCTCCCTTAGTGCATTTGTTAATAGCTTTTGCCTATCAAATGGGGGGAGTAAATGAATGGATGGCGCGGCTTCCTTCGGCATTATTAACGGCGGTTTCCGTTCCGATTTTATATGGGATTGGTTTAGAATTATTTCGCCATCGAACTTCGGCAATTTTTTCGGCTTTAGTTTATCTAACATTATTACCTGTTATCCGTCAAGGACGGTTAGCAATGTTAGATGGGACAGTAATATTTTTATGGTTGGTTTTAGTTTGGTGTGTGTTGCGTTCTCGACGGGATTTAAGATTTGCTTTAGGGTCGGGAATTGCCTTTGGTTTATTATGTTTAACTAAGGGAATTTTCTTAGGATTATTATTAGGGGCGATCACTTTTTTCTTTCTATTTTGGGATACGCCCCGTTTATTAACCAGTCCCTATCTATGGTTAGGTTTAGGGTTTGGTTTAGTACCTGTAGGTTTCTGGTATGGGGCACAATGGATTTATTATGGACAGGGATTTATTCAGGGAAATTTAGTCGATCAGTCTTTCCAACGTATTCTAAAACCCGTTGAGAACCACTCCGGGCCGATTTGGTATTATCTATTAGAACTTTTAAAATATGGCTGGCCTTGGCTATTATTTTTACCCCAGGGATTAAGATTAGCTTGGCAAAATCGGAATTTAAGTTGGGCTAAATTAATTATAGTTTGGACGGGGATTTATTTTGTTTCTATTTCATTAATGACCACCAAATTACCCTGGTATATTTTACCGATTTATCCGGTGTTAGCGTTGGCGGTGGGACGATATTTGGCAGAAGTTTGGAAGGAAGGAGATCGGGATATTGGGTTATGGAAATTGGGTAAAGTTGGGCGCGGAAAGTATGAACATTTTGTTAAACCTACGCCGGATCAACTCTTACCCCTGTTTGTTCTATTAGCGATTATTTCAGCCCTGGGATACTGTTATTTTGGCGGGATGCTTTCTTGGGTGATTCCTAATTTTATTGTTCAACGGGATTTACAATTCACCTTTGGAGCTTTGATGTTAACCATGTCTTTTGTGGCGGTTTTAATTAGCCAAAAAGATCGACAATTTTTACTGGTGTTATTTTGGGGAAACCTATGTATCTTTGTTACTATTTTTTACTTCTAATTATTGGGTTTGGGAACTAAATGAAGATTTTGCGGTTAAACCCGTGGCGGCTATTATTCGGGAGGGAACACCCCCGGGAGAAGAAATTTATATGGGTCATAATTCTGGGCGTCCTTCCTTGAATTTTTATAGCGATCGCCATATTCATGCTGTTGATGATGCGACCCTCAAAGATAAATGGCAAACCCTAGAAAAACCCTATTTATTATTGAAAGAAAATACCTTGAAAAAATTACAGTTAAACAATGTTAAAAAAATTGATCAAACTCCCGACTGGATATTAATAACTAAGAAACCTTCATCATTAAAAACATAGTGCGAGCGTCCTCCATCGCTGCTCACTCATAATCTGAAAATAGGTTTCTAATTTTATCAGGACTTACGCAGAAACCGGGTTTCTGAACGAGAAATCACCGATTTCATCCGCAAAATCAGGGCTAGAAACCCGGTTTCTTTGGTCTTGTGCGTAAGTCCTGTTTAAGCTAAACCTTGGGAAAGAAAACCCGCCCAATAGTAGGGACTCGCATAGGGATATTTTACCTCAGAACTATTTTTGAGGTTATTTACTTCTCCTAGGCGCTCTGAAGATTTTTCTGAGATGGAATTTTTTAATGCTTCCAGACTTTGACAACTTCTTAAATCAAATTGCGCTAATCTTAACGCTTCTGGGCGGGTTTTTCCTTGGTCGAGATAGTGATAATATAAAATAGTAAATACCGATGTGGCTTGATCATTCACCGCCCACAATGTACTAACAACATTTCGCGCCCCCGCAGACAGAAAACCTGCGGCTAAGGATAGGGGCTCATCGGTAATAGGAGTTAAGGTTAAATTAGTTTCGCAACAGCTTAAAAATAAATCCGATAACTCTGGAAACCGTAAGGTAAATATTGTGGCTAAATTCAGTTCTTGTTTATTCGCTAAAACTAATTTACAATTTTCGGGATGATTTAAGTCTGCATTGGCGTGATGACTTGAATGTAACCGTTGCACTTTTTTCGCTAATTTGATATAATTATCTGGGGTAGCTTGTTCCTTTTTGAGATGATATTCTTCGGTAACTTGATAACGTTTTGCTAACTCTTGACATTCTTTTTCTGTATAGAATAAATCTCCTGTGGCATTTTCTACAATTCCTAATTGATGGGGTTTGGAAACCAGATCGCGATCGCTACAATATTTTAATATTTGACAACTGGGAACCACTCTTAAACGAAAGCGATCGCTTAAATATTCCGGGAGGTCTGTACTGTTTTCCGACCCTGTAGAACTGGCAGGAATCGGCTCACTAAAGACCATTTGACGAGTTGTTCCCATCTCGATTTTGCCGCTAGAAATTGCTGGATTAGGATTCAACGGTAAGGCGGCAAAGGGCATTTGATGGAGATACAAATGGGGAATAATAATTAATTCCTCTATTCCCTGTAAATGCTGATCAATTAATTGATTAATTTGCAACCTTTCGGCAAGTTCGGTTACGAATTTACCCATATTTTGCCGCCATTGATTCTTGTTTTCTTTATAAGGTTTTAACCAATTTTGCAATATCCAATTTTGCAGGGTTTCGTATCCTTGACCGTCGCAGGTGTGGAGGGTTAGGGAGTAAGACCTCTCCCCCAACCCCTCTCCTGCGAGGCGAGGGGAGTTAGAAACAAGTGGGAAGTTAGAAAGCACAGACGAGTCAAATTGTTCCCCCATTCCCTCGCAGGGAAGGGGGGTTAGGGGGGTTAGGTCACTCCGCCGCAACACAAACGCAAACGTCCGATCATTGGTACTATAAAAACTAACAATAGCGGTGACATCATCCTGAATTAACTGCTGAATTTCTGCTAACTGAATCACATCGACTTCTATTTGACCCGCTAATACCGGATCATGACTGCGAATTTCTCGCCAACGCTGCTTTCTTTCCGTTTCTAATTGTTCAATTTCTGCTGAAGTTTCTGGGGAGAGTTGACCAATTTTTGAGGGATTTTCGGGCGTATTCGGTGGGGGTGTTTGCTGTAACTGATTCATCCGTTGTTTCAAAGCATTATATTCCGCCACCAATTCCGGGGGAACTTCCGCATTAGGATAGAGATCCTTACTGGCAAATAAATCCGCTAACTGCCGACACCGCGATCGCTCTGCGGTCAATAATGCCTGTTGATAATTCCCCAAATTAATATAACATTGAATCGCCTGATCATAAACCCCAATAGCTGCGGCTAAAATCTCTTGACGCTGTTGATCGGTTTGCGCCCGACTGCGACTATTTTCTACTGCTTTCATCGCCCATTCATAGCCCTCCACTCCCCATTCCCAGTTCCCAATTTTAAACCCTAAATCCCCGAAATTGCGTCCTGTTATTACACAGTCCAGAGGTAATATTTTCGGTTGACGAACGATTAACGCTTGTCGATAACAATGAACAGCCTGATCATACAGGTTTTGTTGTGCTTCCCCCTGAACTTCTGAGGCGAGTTTAGAATAGGCATTCCCCAGATTATTATTAGTCATTGCCCATTGTTGGGGGTAGGTCTGTTGTTGATAAACAATTAAAGCCAGTTGATAACAAGCGATGGCTGCTTTTAAATTCTCTTCGGTATTTTCTATTGCTGCTAGGTTACGATAGGCAGCCCCCAGATTATTATTAGTCATTGCCCATTGTTGGGGGTAGGTCTGTTGTTGATAAACTATTAAAGCCTGTTGATAACAAGCGATGGCTGCTTTTAAATTTTCCTCAGTATTTTCTATTGCTGCTAGGTCAGAATAGGCAGTCCCCAGATTATTATTTGTCCCTGCCCATTGTTGGGGGTAGGTCTGTTGTTGATAAACTATTAAAGCCTGTTGATAACAAGCGATGGCTGCTTTTAAATTTTCCTCAGTATTTTCTATTGCTGCTAGGTCAGAATAGGCAGTCCCCAGATTATTATTTGTCCCTGCCCAATCTTGGGGGTATGTCAGTTGTTGATAAACAATTAAAGCCTGTTGATAACAAGCGATGGCTGCTTTTAAATTCTCTTGGGTATTTTCTATTGCTGCTAGTCTTAAATAGGCATTCCCCAGATTATTATTAGTCATTGCCCAATCTTGGGGGTAGGTCTGTTGTTGACGAACAATTAAAGCCAGTTGATAACAAGCGATGGCAGCTTTTAAATTCTCTTCGGTATTTTCTATTGCTGCTAGGTCTAAATAGGCATTCCCCAGATTATTATTTGTCCCTGCCCATTGTTGGGGGTAGGTCTGTTGTTGACGAACAATTAAAGCCTGTTGATAACAAGCGATGGCAGCTTTTAAATTCTCTTCGGTATTTTCTATTGCTGCTAGGTCAGAATAGGCAGTCCCCAGATTATTATTAGTCATTGCCCAATCTTGGGGGTAGGTCTGTTGTTGATAAACTATTAAAGCCAGTTGATAACAAGCGATGGCAGCTTTTAAATTCTCTTGGGTATTTTCTATTGCTGCTAGTCTTAAATAGGCATTCCCCAGATTATTATTAGTCATTGCCCAATCTTGGGGGTAGGTCTGTTGTTGATAAACTATTAAAGCCAGTTGATAACAAGCGATGGCTGCTTTTAAATTCTCCTCGGTATTTTCTATTGCTGCTAGTCTTACATAGGCATTCCCCAGATGATTATTGGCTTGCGCCCCTAATTCGGATTCTTCCTGACAATAATCCAAGACAAACTCATATCCCGCAATGGCAATATTTTGAATATATCTAGGGTTTCCCAGAGGAAATTCGCTAATTCTAATACTGATATTTCCGACTAAGGCAACTATTGTTTCTGTTGCTTCTGGGTGTGCTTCAATAATTCCCCCAGCAACAACTTTTAAGACTTGAGCAAATTGTGGGTTGAGGAGATGGCGGTTATCGGCAAGTAGGGTATTTAATTGTTGAATATTTTCTTCTAATTCTGTTTGAAATAATCCTTGAATCAAGGTAATATAATCTTGACGAGAATATTGATTGGATTGCTCATCGTCAGGGGATGGAGAGGATAACAGCATCATTAATTGTTCGGCTATTTTTAACAACCATTGGGCGGTTTGTTCCTGTCCGTTTTCCGTTAGGGTTTCTGCTACCCTCTTCATCGTTAAACATAACCCCATATCCACTAATTCAGCATGGTCTTGGAGAATTGTTACCTCCTCTCCGTTGGGACAATCAATTAATTGCTGAATTAAATTAAGGTAAGCGGCGAAGCGTTCTTCGTTCATGGGATGCTCCTGGTGGGTTAATAATATTGTAGCGTGTGTTAGGGGAATTAGAAACCGGGTTTACTTTTCTATCATTAGTGTCAACTTAAGCCGAAAACCCGTGATTAAAGCCGAGATCAGATCCCCCTAAATCCCCCCTTCGGCAAGCTCAGGGCAGGCCTTAAAAAGGGGGACTTTGATCTCCTGTCCCCCCCTTGTTAAGGGGGGTTAGGGGGGATCAAAACCAGAATAGGCGAGAAGAAAGAAAGGGCGGGTTTACAAAGATTATTGGTTAGATTTGTTAACCTTTGTAGAAACCCGCCCCTACCTTTCCTGTCCCCCATTGTTAAGGGGGGTTAGGGGGGATCAAAACCAGAATAAGAGAAGAAAGAAAGGGCGGGTTTACAAAGATTATTGGTTAGAATTATTAACCTTTGTAGAACCCGCCCCTACCTTTCCTGTCCCCCCATTGTTAAGGGGGGTTAGGGGGGATCAAAACCAGAATAAGAGAAGAAAGAAAGGGCGGGTTTACAAAGATTATTGGTTAGAATTATTAACCTTTGTAGAACCCGCCCCTACCTTTCCTGTCCCCCCATTGTTAAGGGGGGTTAGGGGGGATCAAACCCAGAATAAGAGAAGAAAGAAAGGGCGGGTTTAGAAAGATTATTGGTTAGATTTGTTAACCTTTGGCGAACCCGCCCCTACATTTCCTATTCCACCCTTTTTAATGGGGGTAAAACCTCGAATTTTTGATAAAAAATATGCCAACGGGTTTTGTTTTGCTTTTCAAACTGTTGCCAAAGTTCCAACATCAATTCCGGTTTTACCGAGGGAAACTGTTGATCTTTGATTTGATTTAACGCCTCTAAATTCAAAGGAAATTCAGAAACAATTCCCAAATATTCTTCTATTCCGGGTTGATTAAATTCAATCGCAATTTGATTGTTAAATGCTATGGAACCCATTTGAGGTAAAATCATAGGACTTTCGCTAATTTTATTAGTCGGCGCAAATGCTAAGGAAGGACAGACTAAAAAACGGCTGGTAAATCCTCTATTAAATAGCAAGAAATAATGGTTAGGATATTCTAAATTGATCTTCATCTGTAAAGGTTGATCACAAGGAATTTTAGCAGAATTCGGTTGCGGATCTTTCCAAACCATTCCTCGCTCACCATTGGGAGAAAATTCTATCCAATTTTGTTGTAAACCCGTCTGAGTTTGAAACCGTTTCCAAATTTGATCCACTTCCCAGCGAGGGAATTGATATTCCCATAACCAAGCATATACCTTTTTCCAAGTGCCTTTTTGTCCTGGAGTAAGATTTTGTAAACCCTCAATATCAATTTGATCATCAATTAACTCTTTTTCATAGATTTTGATTAAATTTTTAATGACTTCAGTTTGCAGTCTTTGAATATTATTCTGACAATATCCTAACTGTTTTTTGATTAAACTTAATAAATCATCTTCTTTTTCTTTATTATTTTGGTTATCAATATTATAATTATCGGGATGAAAGCGCAGTTTAAAAAACCATTCTTTTTCCCCTTTGCTTCCGTTAACATCATCTTTAAAAAGTATTGTTGCCAAGTCATCCAGAAATCCTGCGTATTCTTTCATCTTTTCCGCCTCCAATTCATCTTAGGCTTTAATTCATCTGATCATAACATTATATTCTAAAAAAATAAGATTTTTACACAATTGTCATTTGCTGTCATTTCCGGTAATTTGTGGAATTTGCAGATATTTTATGGGATTTAATGGATTTAAAGCTATTTAATTTATATGCTGTAATTTGATTGAATATATTTGAAAAAACATGATATTTAAAACGATACAAATTATTCAATTAGTTGATAGAACTAAATCAGTTAACTTTCAACAATTCAGTAACGAATATGAAATTTACCCTCGCTCATCCCAGTGATAAACGCCTCTGGAATCAGGCTATTAAAATGTTAGAAAATCCTGCGATTATGAAATGGGTTTTGCAGGGGGCGTTATCAGAAGCTCAGGCGATCGCAGAATTAAAACGTTGGCAACAACATTGGGAAACCTACGGTTTTGGCAACTATTTTGCCTTAGACCGACAGGGAAAAGAATTATTAGGATTTATCAAAACGTACCGGAGCGATCGCTCTCCTTTTGTTAACATTGGTTATGCCTTAGATCAACCCTATTGGGGTCGTGGTTTAGGCACGGAATTAGCGGAAACTGCGTTAGGAATTGGTTTCTTAGAACTCAAAGAACCTCAATTAGTGGGTTTTGCACGGTGCCGCAATCATGCGAGTCGTCGCATTTTAGAGAAAGTTGGTTTTCATAAAGTTGAAGACTGTTTAATCGAAAATCGTGATTATTGTTTATATCAAATTTCCCAAGAACGTTATCTGCAACGGTTGGAAATTTCAGCAATGAATTACACACCTATTACCCGCTAGATTGATCATATTCCCCCTTTTTCAAGCAGGGTTAGGGGGGATCAAACCCAGAATAGGCGAGAAAGAAAGGGCGGGTTTAGAAAGATTATTGGTTGGAATTATTAACCCTTGGCGAACCTGCCCCTACCCGATCATATTCCCCCCTTTTTAATGGGTTAGGGGGGATCTTTTCCCAGGTTAAAACAATTAAAATTGTGGAGAAATATATGCTTGATAAGTGTGAAGAAAATTATTGCCCGTGGGTCAGGGATACACAGAAACCCTGACCACTACTACTGCTTACGCTGCAATAGAGATAGATGGGTTAATCAACGATCTAGATCGGATGAATGGGAGGGTTTTTTTTGGGTAATTTTATTTGTGGTGGGAATAGGAATTGCGATCGCACTCCAATAATAGACAGTTAACAGCCAACTCCATGTTAATGTTAATTTCTATATTGTAGAAACTCAACACACAAACGCACAAAGGATCATGTCGGATACTCCATCGTCTCAACCTTCAGAAGCATCAACCAAAGAAGCGAATTCAGATCGCGGCGCTAAAACCCGACAACTTTTAGGGATGAAAGGGGCGTCGTCGGGGGAAACATCCATCTGGAAAATTCGCCTACAGTTGATGAAACCGATCACCTGGATACCCTTAATTTGGGGGGTGGTTTGTGGCGCTGCTTCATCGGGACATTTTAGTTGGTCAGTGGAAGATGTGTTAAAAGTGGCGACCTGTATGTTAATGTCTGGGCCATTGATGACCGGGTACACCCAGACCATGAATGATTTTTACGATCGGGAATTGGACGCCATTAATGAGCCCTATCGGCCGATCCCTTCCGGGGTGATTTCTGTTCCCCAGGTTGTCACCCAAATTTTACTATTATTAGGGTTAGGAATAGGGATTTCCTACCTTTTAGATACTTGGGCGGGCCATGAATTTCCCATAATTACGGTTTTATGTATCGGTGGGGCGTTTGTCTCCTATATTTATTCTGCACCCCCCCTGAAACTCAAGAAAAATGGCTGGTTAGGAAATTACGCGCTTGGGGCGAGTTATATTGCGTTACCTTGGTGGGCGGGTCATGCGTTATTTGGGGAACTCACCCCGACCCTGATGGTGTTAACCCTATTTTATAGTTTAGCTGGGTTAGGAATTGCCATTGTTAATGACTTTAAAAGTGTGGAAGGCGATCGCCAATTGGGGTTACAATCCCTGCCAGTGATGTTTGGGATCACGACGGCGGCGTGGATTTGTGTTTTAATGATTGATATTTTCCAAGCCGGGATGGCGGTTTATTTAGTTAGTATCAAGCAAAATCTATATGCTACGGTGCTTTTGCTGATGATTATTCCTCAAATTACCTTCCAAGATATGTATTTTCTACGCAATCCTGTAGAAAATGATGTTAAATATCAAGCAAGCGCCCAACCGTTTCTAGTTTTAGGAATGCTGGTTGTGGGTTTAGCTATAGGTCACGCGACGATTGTAGGTTAATTTCCGATCAAACGGCCTGTTTCCTATCTAGGTGTGAAGCCGGGGATCAAGGAAAAAACCTTGATTTTTGGCGAGATCACCGATTTGACAGCTAACTATTGAGGAAACTTAGCCCTACCCTGAGCTATCCTAATATAGACTGTCGAATGCTCAATTAAACCAACCATTTGTCCGAACCAATGGAAGAATCTCAATTCCCATCCAGACCCAAAACGGAATCGTTAGAGTCAGAAACCCACCCGGAAAATACTTCTGGGGTGGTTTCAACCCAACCGGTTTTGACATCACCCGTGATGGCGACGGAAGTAGAGCCCGATCAGGTTTCTGCGGAAACCGTTTCTGAGTCGAATCCCCAAGATGGGACTTGGTATCGTCGCGCCCTGAATCGGCTCAATTCCCAATGGGTTAAACTGCGTCAAGGTTTCACCTCTAAAGACCCTCAAGGGAAACCCTGGTATCGTCGTCCCAGGGTATGGATTGGAGTTGGGGTGATCGGTGTGGGCGGTGGTGCCCTAGGTTATGGGGCTTGGCAATGGTATCAGATTGATCAAAGTCTTCCCCCCGTCTCGATGAGTGGGATGGCCTCCTTTAGTCGGGATGGCACAATTACAATTAGGGCTAATAACGGTGATATTTTAATGCAAACCGGGCCAGCAACTAGGGAAAAACTCCGCCTCAAACAAATTCCCGAAAAGCTGGCGCAAGCGTTTATTTCCACTGAAGATATTCGTTTCTATGACCATGATGGGGTGGACTATCAAGGAATTGTTCGCGCCGTGGGCTCTAATATATTGGCTGGGGGGGTAGTGGAAGGAGGAAGTACCATCACCCAACAGTTAGCTAGAATTGTTTATTTGAATCAAGAACATAGTCTGATTCGGAAACTCAAAGAGGCAATGGTCTCTTGGAAAATTGAAGATCAAATTAGTAAAGATGATATCCTAGAACGCTATTTGAATTTAGTATATCTGGGTTCAGGTGCTTACGGGGTCGCGGATGCGGCCCATGTTTATTTTAGTAAGTCCGTAGGTGAATTAACTTTGTCGGAAATGGCAATGTTGGCGGGTTTACCCCCCGCACCAAGTCAATATTCTCCTTTGGAAAATCCAGAGGCGGCTAAAAAAAGGCGTAATATTGTTTTACAAAGAATGCAGGATGCCCAGGTAATTACCGCAGCCCAAGCGGAGGCGGCGATGCAAGAAACCCCTGACCCTGAAACCTAGTCAACCTAAACGGTTATTAGTTAAAGCTCCCTATTTTTCTAGTTATGTTTTAAAAGAACTTCCCCAATATGTTTCTAAGGAGGTTGTGGAAGCTGGTGGGTTAATAGTTGAAACCAGTTTAGATGTGAAATGGCAAGAAGCTGCAGAAAAAACGATTAAAGATGCGGTGGAAATTGATGGTGCGGGTTCAAATTTTGGTCAAGCGGCTTTAGTTTCTATAGAAGCAAAAACCGGGGAAGTTAAGGCTATGGTGGGAGGGTATCAATATAAAGATAGTGAATTTAATCGTGTTACCCAAGCCCAAAGACAACCGGGATCAACCTTTAAGGGATTAGTTTATGCGACGGCAATTGGGGCGGGTTTCTCCCCCTATGATAGCTATTTAGATGAACCCTATAAAGTTGATGGCTACCGTCCCCGAAATTATGGGAATAAGCATTCTGGATGGATGTCGATGTCCGATGCTTTAAGCCGTTCTGTGAATGTAGTTGCGGTTAAAGTATTAGTAGATGTGGGGTTTGAACCAGCAATGAAACTGGCAAAAGATATGGGGATTAAATCACCCTTAAAACCAACCTATGCCATGGCTTTAGGAGCCTATGAAGTTAATTTATTAGAGTTAACAAATGCTTACGGAACCCTAGCCGATGAGGGTAATTATATTCCGGCCCATGGTATTCGTCGGGTTTTAGATAAACAGGGAAATATTATTTATCAAGCCAAATTTAAACCCAAACAAGTGTTAGATAAAAATAGTGCTGCCATTACTACTTGGATGTTAGAAGGGGTGGTTAACGGCGGAAACTGGCAGCCCAGCGGCTTTATCCGATCGACAGGTGGCGGGTAAAACCGGAACCTCTGAGGAAGCCAGGGATTTATGGTTTATTGGTTATATTCCCCAGGCTGTAACCGGAATTTGGTTAGGAAATGATAATAATGATCCAACTTGGGGCGCTAGTAGTAGTGCTGCTTATAGTTGGGGGGAATTTATGCGACAGGTGGCCGAGGGAATGCCGGTTCAGAAGTTTCCAAAACTACCTGAATTAGAGGGACGCAAAGGCAGTATCAAAGCCAAAGCCCATCAACCTAATAGTATTGAAACTGGGGCAAAAGTAGCTATTGAAGATGGTGATCCTGGTGATCCCGCCCAAGATGCTAGGGCCGATGGCAGTTACGCCAGCAATTCAGAATATTCTGATAGTGGCTATTCAGAAAGTTATAACGACAATAGCGGTTACTACAATGATAACGGTGCTTCTGAGGGGGGATATTCTGATGGGGGATATTCTGAGGGGGGATATTCTGAGGGGGGATATTCTGAGGGGGGATATTCTGACGATGGATATAGCAACCAATAATAATCCCTAGTATTCTTGGTTCAACGAAACCACTCAAGACCAGTCGAAGGGACGGGGTTTTAAACCCAATTTTTCTATAAACCCCTAAATTTTGTTAAACGCGCTAAAATTCAGAAGGATTAATTGCGATCGCCCGGTTAAGGAGAACCTTTATTTGTTATGGATGAGATCAAACCTATTTTACAAGAATTAACCCGTGAACCCATCGCCTTTTTCGGTGGCTTTGTCTCAGGTTTATTAAAATTAAACCTCAATGACGATCCCATTAAAACTTGGCTAGAGAAAGAAGGTGGAACCACGGTATCAGGTTCCTCGGGTTCTAACAATAATAATGGCAATTCTGGTGGCCCCCAATCAATTCAGATTGATTAATTAGTCTAAATCAATTAGGGGCGAATGGCTATTCGCCCCTACCTCTTGATGTTAGAAGTTGGAAGCCTACACTTACTTTAGAAACACAAAGACACGGAGACATTAAGAAAGAATTCCTGTTTTTGTGGTTAATCAAATTAAACAGGAATTACGCAGAATACCCAATTATACACCATCTGTAGGGGCGAATGGCCATTCGCCCCTACTAGATATGGTTGTTTTGCGTAAGTCCTGTTAAAGTAAACCATACACCCATTTAACCAGTTCAGGCGATCGCAACACTCCTTCATGGCGACCAACAGGTTGACCCTTTTTAAATAAGATTAATGTCGGTAAGGCCATAATATTATATTGAGAAGCCAGTTCCGGGTATTTATCACTATCGATTTTAACAATTTGGATTTGTTGATTCATTTCTTGATTGACTTCTTCCAAAATTGGGGTCATCATTTGGCAAGGGCCACACCAAGTTGCATAGAAGTCTACTAACACTGGAACGTCAGAATGGGTTAGTAGTTCTTGAAAGTTATTAAAGGTTTGTTTAACGGCCATAGTTGATGCTCGGAAAGTTTTGGATCTCAATTATATAGCAGTTGCCACATCTATTAGGACATTGTTGAAAGCTAAAAGCTGCTCATAGTAAGTATTTACCCATTGCCAATTGCCCATTCCCTATTACCTCTTGCTATAACAATTCTTGAGTAACTCGATTTCTCCGAATTTGCTCAAATCTGAGATGATGAGTTTTGAGAATAACAGTTGGAGAAATAAAACCATGGAACGTTTACCTGAAAACCTACAACACTTAAACGGGAAAGTAGCAATTATTACGGGTGGATCGCGGGGGATTGGTCGCGCTGCTGCTTTAGCATTAGCTACCGAGGGCGCAAAGATTGTGGTCAATTATGCCAGTTCTTCAACGGCGGCGGATGAGGTGGTGGCGGAAATTACCCAAGTCGGCGGTGAAGCGATCGCCCTCCAGGCGGATGTATCGAAAGTCGATCAAGTTGATAACTTATTTAACAAAGTTACAGAAACCTGGGGACGAGTTGATATTTTAGTGAATAATGCCGGAATTACCCGTGATACTTTACTGCTAAGAATGAAGCCAGAAGATTGGCAAGCGGTGATTGATTTGAACTTAACGGGGGTATTTCTTTGTACTCGTCTGGCTAGTAAAATTATGCTCAAACAAAAGTCAGGACGGATTATTAATATTACCTCAGTTGCTGGACAAATGGGCAATCCGGGTCAAGCTAATTATAGTGCGGCGAAGGCGGGGGTAATTGGATTTACAAAAACCGTGGCAAAGGAATTAGCTAGTCGCGGGGTAACGGTGAATGCGGTGGCGCCGGGGTTTATTGCTACGGATATGACCAAAGAGTTAAAAAATACGGAAGAAATCCTCAAATTTATTCCTTTAGGTCGTTACGGACAACCGGAAGAAGTGGCGGGTATGATTCGGTTTTTAGCCGCAGACCCGGCGGCGGCCTATATCACGGGTCAAGTATTTAATGTTGATGGGGGAATGGTGATGGCGTAGAATCACATTCAGGATTTAGATAGATGACGAGGATTTCAAGGATTGAGTAAATTTGTGATTGAAGTCTGTGTCATTCGTCTAAATCCTTAATTCTGGTTTTATAATCTAATTATTCTATCTAATCCATGACAATAATTAGGGCTATGGATGCAATCACCGATACCGAAGTTCAGAAAAACTTCACCGCAGTCATGAACCAAGTTTGTGATGATCATGCACCGATTATCATGACTCGGGAGTCAGAAACCCCCTGTGGTGATTATTTCCTTGGAAGACTATAACGCGATAGAAGAAACGTTGTATTTACTGCAAAGTCCTAAAAATGCTGAACGTCTTACCAAAGCATTACAAGATTTGAAACGAGAAAACTATCAAAAGCATGACTTAATAGAAGTTGAGTAAAGTGTAAAGTGGATGAATATTCTATTTTTAGAAGATGCTTGGCAAGATTATCTCTATTGGCAAAAAAATGATCAAAAAATCTTAAAACGGATTAATGAGTTAATCAAAGATATTCAGCGATCACCTTTCTCTGGAATCGGTAAACCCGAAGCGCTTAGATTTAATATGTCGGGACTTTGGTCACGAAGAATCGATCAAGAACATCGACTCATTTATCAAATTAAAGATGATTCTATTATTATTGTTCAATGTCGCTATCATTACTCTTAATCTAAATTATAGCAATCCTAAATAGGTTGTAACATTTCAATACTGATATGAAACAGTCAGAAGTATTACCCCAGATCCGGTGTTCCCAGATCCGGCGTTCCCTTTTGATCAGGAATTTTGAACACAACTCAAATAGGATTGCTATATCAATTTTGAGATCCTCGCTTTCTATGGGCATATTGTTTCAATACCCAACAATTTTTAATCTTGATTCGGGTCTATTTCCCCAGAATTTTTAATCACGGGCAAAATAAAAGGCTGGGGTTTGCCAATGCCATAGCCTTGAACATAATTAATCCCAATATTTTTAAGTTCTGTTAAAATAGCATCATTTTCCACAAATTCAGCAATGGTTTTAATTTTCATAACGCGACCAATGCGATGAATTGATTCAACAATTTCCCGGCCAACGGGGTCAGTTAAGATATCTTTAACAAAACCTCCATCAATTTTTAAGTAATCAATCGGCAGGGCTTTTAAATAGGAAAAAGAAGACATTCCACTGCCAAAATCATCGAGGGCAAAGGAACAACCCAACTCCTTAAAAGATTGAATTAGCTGCACGGCTTTTTTGAGGTTGGCAATAGCTACGGTTTCTGTAATTTCAAAACAAATCATTGTGGGAGGAATTTTATACAGTTCAAACTGTTGATAAAGAAACTCAATAAATTGATTATCATTCAGACTCGCACCGGATAAGTTGATCGCATAAAAGTCTTGATTTTTCGAGGTATTTGGGGTTGAATTTAAACTCTGATTATCTTTTTCTAAATAGCTAAAAACCGTACTAATTACCCAACGGTCAATACTTTTCATTAAATCATATCTTTCCGCGGCTGGAATAAACGCCATCGGGGGTACTAATTGACCAGATATATCTCTTAACCGTAGTAAAATTTCCCCGTGTTTATGGGATTTTGAGGTAGGATTAACCTCAACTATAGGTTGATAATATAAACAAAAACGATCTTCTTCTAGGGCTCGCGGAATTTGAGCCGCCCAGCGAATTTCCCGGCGTTGTTGAATCAAATCTTGGTCATTAGCTTGATACAGGTTGACTCGATTACGACCTTGATTTTTAGCCGCATAACAAGCGGCATCCGCCGCACTCAAAATCGTGGCTAAATCGGTGGTTTGATGATCAATTTCAACTAATCCAATACTGACCCCGACAGAAAAAACTCTTTCTTCCCAGGTAAAGCGAAAATTTTTCACTAAATTACACAGGTCTACGGCTTTTTTATGGGCTTCATCTAAGGAATAGTTATTTAATAATAGGCCGAATTCGTCCCCCCCTAAACGGGCTAGGGTATCCCTTTCCGTGACTTGATTTTGTAATAAACAACTCAATTGTCGGAGTAATTCATCCCCGGCTAAATGCCCACAGGTGTCATTAACAATTTTGAATTGATCTAAATCTAAATAACAAATTGCATGATGATTTGAGGATTTCGGCAACATTTTTAAGGTTTGTGTCACCCGATTTTCAAATTCACTGCGATTAATTAATCCGGTTAAGGCATCATGGCAAGCTTGCCAGGATAATCTTCTAGTAAGTTCCCTTTCTTGGGTAACATCTCGAAATACTAAAACGGCCCCAATAATTTCACCATCTCGATTTCTAATTGGGGCGGCAGAATTATCAATAGATAGTTCTTTTCCGTCTTTTGCCCTTAAAATTACATTATCGGAAAAATCAAAAATACACCCTTCTTCTAAAACTTTTTGAACTGCATTTACACCGAAATTACGAGTTTGACTATCAAAAATTTTGAAGATGTTATTTAAGGCTAAACCCTTAGCTTCTATTAATGACCAACCTGTTAATTTTTCAGCCACGGGATTGAGGGATTCAATTTCTCCCTGATTATTGGTGGTAATTACGGCATCGCCAATGGATTGTAGGGTAACTTGGGCTAATTCTCGGCTTTGTCTTAACTGATTTTCACTGGATTCTAGGGCAACTAACATTAGGGAGTTTCTTAATTCTTGGGCGACTTCAATTTCAACGGGTTTCCAAGGTAGGGATTTTAATTTAACGGTTTCTTTCCAAAGTTCAAAAGATCGCCGAGGGGTTAATTTAATTTCTCCCGGTGTTTCGCTTTCCGTGGAATCCTGGGGATTTCCTGCCCAATTAACTGTTTGAATCACTTCTGGTCTAAACCAAATTAAATGATATTCGCTTTGATTAGGAGACAGGGAAATAGCCATAATTCCACTAATTAGATCATGATAAGATTCAGCTTCAGGATAAAGTTTAGGTAAACAATCGGTATAAAATATTTCTTGATGGCAATATTGAGATAACCATTCTGTCAGTTTTTTAACTTCGCTTAAAGGCGGGGTTTTACCTACTAAAATTAAATCTTCTCCAAATCGGATGACCGCCCCTTGAGCTTTAACAAGATTGAGTAAATTCGTTTGATCTTGAGCTAAGGTTTGAATAAAAGAGGTTTCTAAAGCGGTTACATTCAGTAAATTTTTCCGAACTGATTTAAGAATTTCACGGTAATATTCATAATCTTCACTAATTTCTTTATAGGGTAATTCTACCGCCATAACTTGTCCTAAAAATTCGCAGGATTTACGAATAGTATAGGATAGATAACTGGAAGAATAATGGTGACACGCAATTAAACCCCAAAGTTTTTCTCTTTTAATCAGAGAAATACAGAGAGTCGCTTGAAACCCCCATATTTTTTAGGTATTGTAAATGGCAGGGAGAAACCGTTCGGAGAACGGAAAAACTCAAATCTAGGGGCTTTTGGGTGGTTGGATGGAGGGGCGGAATAATATCAACGGGTTGATGATCAACATCTACTAATAGTCGCAACCAATTTTGTCGATAGAGTTCCCTCGCGGCTTCGGGAATATCCAGACTGGGGTAGTGTAGTCCTAAAAAACTTTCTAAATCCTGGCGTTTATCCTCGGCAATCACAAATCCATGATTGTCGTAATCAAATTGATAGATCATTACTCGGTCAAATCCACTAATTTTTCGGATTTCCTCGGCTAGAAATTGAGTTAAATCCCTAAAGTTAGTGGCGCTTTGAATTTTACAAACTGAGCCCCTGACTAAATGATAAAAATTGATAAAGGTGACATTTTGATCTTGAGTTGGCTCCAGTTCTAAGATGACAATTCCTTGGTTTCGGTGTAAAATACCATCACAAATAATTTTTTTATTCTTAACATAAAAAATTAGCCGAATCGGATTATAATAGTTAAATTCATTACTAATTAAACATTCTTGAATTTGGGAAAGTTGCTGTTTGTCTAAAAAATCGCTTAAGGGTCGATTGATCAAAGCATTCGTGGAAATGCCATAGAGTTCCATGGCATTTTGGCTGGCTTGCAAAATCTTCAGGTCGGCTTCTTGCAAGGTCAACAACAGACCATGAGGTTGAATTCTACCCTGGGGATGAATCAGTTCTGGGTTAGTCTGAACAAAGTCATTATTAAAGCTCATTGTTTTGTTTCACTTCACACATTTTTCCCTATTAGCAGATCATAGAATAATTTCAGGTTATTTCTTGTTACGATATTTTAATTTATCCATGCCCCCAATGTTCAGAATTTCTCCTGAAAATCACTCTTGACTTCTTACTATATATATTATAGCAAGCCCGGTTCAACTAACTTACTATTTCGCTCATACCCCTAGCGGGACTTAAACAAAAACGGCTTCAAACCTTACGGAAAAATTATTTCAACTTGAATGGGTATCCATCCACTTTTGGCAAGGGTTTAAACCCTTTGAGGGGTAAGAAAATGTCTAAGTCCCATTAGCCATTTTGGAACTTGTTAATTGAGGCAAAAATAATACCAAAAAAGCTATGATTAAAAATGCTATGATTCCTAAGCGATAACTGATTATTAGATTCAGAGTTCCCAGATATTTCACAATAAGCTCATATCCGCTCATTGCTAAAGAAAACGCCCCAAAATATACTCCCATTCCTAAACCGCCTTGATGGGATGGAACCAGAGAAAAAGCAATCGGGACAATTCCATTGGCAACTAAACTATAGCTGGCAATCAGTAATAAACCCACCAGAATAATTAGGATTTTATTGGTAATAAAAGATAGGAATAATAACAAAATAGCCGTGGTTACTAATCCGATTAAAGTTGCCTTATGATTGCTGATTTTAACGGCAAATAATCCCGCAGGAATGGAAGCAAATGCTAATAAAACTAATCCAGAAAACATTATTAATTGGGGATTTCCGCCATAATTTTTAATTACTTGAGGAAAAATTTCCCCCAAGATTGATCGAGTTCCCAAGGCTGCAAATAATCCCAATATTGCAATAAAAACTAAGTTTCTGAAATATAATTTCTGAGTTGGTTCTTCTGACTGTGAAATAACACTTAAATCAGGATTAAAATATCTTAAAACTCCCACGGAACCCAATAAAACTAAAGACCCGATTGTAAAGGTAACTCCCGATCCAAAACTGAGAATAAACTGACTAGAAATAGGACGAATTGCCCCGACAATACCCCCCATAAAAACTAAAAAACTCATGGCTTGAGGGAGTTTTTTTTCTCCTGCATATTGACCTAATAAAGCCGTAACCGGACTTCTGAAAATTGCCATGGCAACGGCCCATAAAATCAATATAATTGGGAATATCCAATGTAAGGAATTAAGGGATTGACCAAAAATATAAAAGGCGGGAATGGCGATAAATAAAGCTGAGGATAAAATTACTCCTAAACTAATTAAGGGAAATCGGGTTCCCAGCCATCGCCGTTGACGGTCAGAGAAATTCCCCGCTATCGGTTCAATGATGACTCCTAGGGCATTTTCAATGATTATAATGGTTGAGAATAACCCAGGAAATCCCAAGGAGGCTAGGAGTTGGGGTAAATATAATCGATAGAGTAACCAAGTTAGGCTAATTGCGCCTTGAACTAAGGATAATCCGATTAACTGAAACCAAAGAATAGAAGGTTTAGAAGTTGCGGTTGTCATCTGAATTAAGGATTAATGCGATTATTTACCAATTCTATGCCTAAATCGATGGCGGCTCTCATACTCGACCCATCGGCTATTCCTTTACCCGCAATATCAAAGGCTGTGCCATGATCGGGAGAAGTTCTAATAAAGGGTAAACCAATTGTAGTATTAACCGCTCGATCAAATGCCATTAATTTAACAGGAATTAACCCCTGATCATGGTACAAGGCGACGTAGGCATCATGGGCATTTTTTCCTAAATTAAACCAGGCTTGACCGGGCTTAACCCACATTGTATCGGGGGGAATGGGGCCGTCTAATTGAATATAGGGATAGCGATCTCGTTGTTGATTTAACCAGGGAATTAACCAGTCTTTTTCTTCTATTCCTAACTGTCCATTTTCCCCGCTATGGGGATTTAATCCGGCTACGGCAATTCTGGGATTTTCCAGTCCGAATTCATGGCGTAAACAATCTACCAATAATTCTAATTTTAAACTCAGCAATTCCGGGGTTAAGGTTTGGGAAATTTGCGATAGGGGAATATGGGTCGTAGCTAATAAGGTTTCTTAATGTCCAGCCTGTGTAGGGAGAGCGGGCAACAAATAGCATTCCAAACCGTTTAACCTGGGCTTTTTCTGCTAAAAATTCCGTTTGTCCGGGATAATTATGACCTGCTAAATTCCAGAGATTCTTAGCAATTGGCCCGGTGATCACCCCATCAAATTCTCCTTGCAAAGTTCGGGTGATAGCTGTATCTAAATATTGAAAACTGACCGCCCCACTGGTTTGATTTCCCACCCCTATTTCTAATGGGGGTAAACTGGGATCAGGATCTAAATGAATCACCCGTAACTGATGAGGTTTTGCCACTTGAAATCCCTGATTTTGTAATTGTTGATAGGTTTCTTGTAAAATGCGATCGCTTCCCACTATAGTTAAATCAGACTTTTGATGTAACATCGGATCAGCTAAGGCTTTTAATATTACCTCTGGCCCTATCCCTGATGGATCGCCTAATGTTATCGCTAAACGAGGTAATTTTTTAGATTGAAGCATCATTCAATATCCTTAAAAATCTGTTGATTAAAATTAATATTATACAATTATTGTATACTGATCCCCAAACCGTAGTAAGCCCGACCGGGCTTTCTTTCTCTGATTTCTCCCCATTTTTAACCAAATATGAATATTCCCCCAACCCTGAATGTCGCCATCGGTCTATTTTTTATTTATTTACTTCTGAGCTTATTAATATCAGAAATACAAGAATTTTTAGCCAGTTCTATTTTTGATTGGAGGGCTAAAAATTTATATCGTTCGATTCAATTTATTTTGGGAGATGCAGCTACGGAACTTTTATATCAATACCCTTTAATTAAATCTTGGAAAGATTATAAACAACGGGTTAATAAAAATTCTATTGGGCCATCTTATATTCCTAATTCCACTTTTGCCTTAGCATTAATTAGTGTAATTATAGAAAAGTCTGGAGTTCAACCAGAAATCAATAGTTTAACCATTGATGATTTTATTCTGGCGATTAACTCAGAGGAGATCAAACAGTTTTTCGACCCAGATCAGATTAAACTGTTCAAAATTTTAGCTATAAAAACCAAAAATAAAGCTGGAGATACCGCCAATTTTGAATCCTTAGAAACAGCAATCAGCGATTGGTTTCAACAGTCTATGAACCGGGCATCGGGGGTTTATAAACGGCAGGTAAAGCTGATTACACTTGCCATTGGATTCATGGTGGCCATGGGATTAAATGCGGATACATTAAATATTACTAATCGTCTTTTTCAAGAACCTGTTTTACAGGAAAATATCAGTCAAAGTATTGATATTGTCTTAACTAACAATCCTAATTCTTCCTTGAATAACTGTTTGAACTCAGATGCTGACTTAACAAAAAATTGTCAAGATTTAACCGAAAATTTTCTCTATTCTTATTTATTCAACTTTTCTTCTTTACCTCTAGGATGGACTCAATCTAACTTAAATCAACAGTTTAATTCAGGGGAAAATATTGTTATTCAACTTTTGAAAACCATCATGGGCTGGGGATTAACTGCGATCGCAATTTCCATGGGTTCCTCCTTTTGGTTTGATCTACTCAACAAATTAATTAACGTTCGGAACACCGGATCAAAACCCCAAACTTGAAACCATAAAAAACCCAGCTTCTCAAGGAAACTGGGTTATTCAAGAAATATTAAAGGGGAATTAGAAGCGGAAAGTTGTCCGCAATGTTCCCACAACAATCGTGTTGTTGTTGCTATTGTGATCAGGATTGGTGACGACGTAGAAACCCGGTGTCACAGAAATGTACTCGCTGAAGGGGAAGCGATAGAAACCTTCAATATGAATGGAGGTATCTTCATCTTCTAAGCCACTAATATCATGGCTGACGACTTTCGGGGGCATCCCGACGATTAAACCTCCGGTATCTCCTTCTCGGAGGATATCGGGGAATCCTAACACCGCGGCCCAGTTAATAATGTTAGCAGTGTTATCTCCGCCCCGTTTTTGGTCAGCCCAGGTACTCCCAAACCAACCGCCGATGGAGAAGCTGCGAGCCACTCTCCAGTTCATTTGTACGCCCAGGTTATCTGTGGTTGTGGCGTTTTCACCGAAGGGTTTATTAGCGCCCCAACTGCCTGTACCGCCGGAAACGTATACGTTATCGTTAGTGAAGTAACGGCGGTTATAATCCAAGGAAAAAACCAGCTTGTCAGTTGGTGCAAAGACTAATTGAGCCATAGCACTATAGGTACCATTGAACAGACCTTGACCCTGGCTCGCTTGAGAAGCAAAACCATCATCGGCCATATAACCTAGGTTAGCTTTGAAGGCGTGACTAAAGGCATATTCCAGACCTAACCCCGTACCAGAGGGGCCTTGGAAAGTCGTTGGGTTGAACCGTCCAAAGCGGGAAATTGCGCCACTGGCATCATCGCCAAAGGGAGTCAGAACATCTTGAATATCATCCAAGGCTAACCCTCTTGCACCGACCCAAACTAAACCCTTTCCTTCAGAGAAGGGGAAACGGTAGGTGAGGTTATCGAGAACAACGTTGCTATTGCGACCATCAATACCAGTCCGAGACATTAAGGTGTTGGTGACATCAAAATCACTCAAATTCGGTATGGATTGGGCTTGTAAACGAGTTCTGAGTAAATCTTTACCCGTGAAACTGGTATCAAAGTTTAAACGGGCGCGGTAGCCAAAATAGGCTTCGGCGGGGTCATCGCTTTTATGGGCAAACTGACCAACTACGTTATAAGTCGCCCGATCTCCAAAGGCGTCTCCTGGCCAGAACACCACTTCTCCCCGCAGTTTGGTAGTGGTGGAGAATTGATTGGCTTCCAGTTCTCCTGTACGGGCTTCTAATACCGCCACTCGTCCGCGCAGACTGGATAATTCGGCGGCAAATTCTTCCATGAGGCGTTGCAGTTTCGCCAAGTCCTCACGGGTGACTAAATCTTTGGTTGCGGCGTCGATCAGTTCATTGATCCGCTCTAAACAGGCGTTCACCCCAGCAGCGAATTCAAAACGGGTTAAAGCACGATTCCCTTTGAAAGTTCCATCGGGATACCCTGCAATACACCCATAGCGTTCTACTAAGGATTGTAGAGCTTGGAACGCCCAGTCCGTCGGTTGAACGTCGGACAGTTGGGATACGGAGGTAACTTGAGCTTGACCCTTGTTGCCCCGACCTTCGCGGCCATATTCATTAAGTTGTTGCATCACCTCGGCGTTATTAGCCGCATCGCTTTGAGGTGCTGCGTCGAGATCCGCTAGGGGAATCTCATTATTAGCAGGAGTTTCGATGCCTCTACTCGGCCCCACTCCAGCATGGGGATTCACGGGAACTTGAGCTAATTGTTGGGATGGGGTGAGGGTCAAGGTGTCCAAAGGACTTACGGAGACTTGCTCACTAATTTTTAACTCAGTTTGGATGGGTTTCCAAAGGGGTTTCTGCCGGGGCAGATGCTTCGGTTACCGCTGCGATCGCAGTGGGCCCGGCCTCAGTCACGGGTAACTCTGCGAATGCTGTCATCGGGGTTAATAAACTAGCCCCCAAAACGGCAGGACTGAGCAGCCATGCTTTCAGTAGTATTTTCGACACTAATCTTTGCTCCTCACACGGGTCTAATTTTGATATTCTAGCAAGCACTTTCACCAAACCTACAACCATCAATTAAAATCTGGGATTTTTTTGATGTTGGTTTTGTTCCGACTTCACGGGTGGAAGTGTTGGCACAATCGATTCCACAGGCTCCCACGGACAAGTTATCCGCCGAACATTATTCACTCACTTGATTGTTGTGAGGTTGTCTGTGGTTCTTGAATTTTTCAGATTCTATCAGACTGAATCTGATTTAACCAGATTATACTGATCTGTTGGAAATCCCTATTCTACCCTAATTCCTGCCAGGTGGCTGAACAGATTGGAGCTTGGGCCATTCAAGGGAATTACGAATGGGTAATGGGTAATGGGTAATGGGTAATGGGTAATGGGGAATTGATCAAGTATCTGTAGTGAATATCAACAGCTTATACTATTGAATTAGACGCCGGATTTTGCCGTAGGCGGCGTAGGATTTGCCGTCGGAAGACTCCCGGACTTCATCCACCACATAGAGAACCCCTTCCGCCCGAATATCACGGGGAAACCGAATATTATAGTTAGGATTATAACCATCGGAAACCACTCGCGCCCGGAGTTTGCTCCCTTCCTTAACGCATTGAATAATTACCCCATTACCGACGGTATCAGTTGTTTCTAGGTCAGCAAAGGATTTGGGTGCTTTAATTGCCTGTAAATTCCTTGATTGTTGCGGGGTTGGGGCTCCCGCTTGGCGTTCTTCTCCCGGTTTGACTAGGCGTTTAATTGTGCCGGAAGCTCGGTAAAAATCCCCATTCGCCGAAAGTTTAATTTCTTCGACAATATAAGTCATTCCTGCTTCCCGAATATGGCGGGGAAACTGTACATTTAATTCGGGATTATACCCTTCGGAAATCACCCGAACTCGCAATTTTCCCCCCTCTCGAAGACATTCCACTAATACCCCCTGTTCAAAGGTAGAAACCGCCTCTAAACTGTTAGCATCTCCGGCGTTAATTCCTCTTAAATTTAAGTCTTCTCGGTTACGGGTGCGGGTTTGATAGGATTGATCCCGCATTTCCTTCCGGCTGACGGAATCAAAATTTTTGCTTTCAATTCGTTGGGCATAATATTCTAATTGTTCAATTTCTTCGGCAATTTCAAAGATTTCATCTAATAATTTTTGCTGGATATCCTGAATCGCTGATCGTAGGATTTCCGATGCTTTTTTATACTCTCCTTGATCCGCTAGGCCAATGGCTTTTTCCTTAACCTGAGCAATTCGCAATTTACTGGTTTGTTCAAAAACCGATTGATTGGGCGGAATTTGCTGGGCTTCTGCCTCTGAACCAATATTAATTGTAACCTGTAATTCCCCTAAAATTTGCTCAATACTGTCGTTGACAATAGTTTGATATTTATAATTGATGTGGAGCAAGGGAATTTGACCTAACTGGTTTTGGGGAGGAATAATCAGTTGCAGTGCTAACTGTTTGGCTTCCACTGCATAGACATCTCCAACAAAAACTTCTAAACCATTATCAATAGAATTAGTCCGATAATTATTTAATATTTCTCGAAGTTCAATCGACCCTGACGGCTGTAATTTTACCGTTAAATTTTGTGCAACTACTGAGGTTAAACTTTCTAATTCAATCCGAAATACGTCCGCCGCATCATCTGGGGATTGAATAAAATAAAAGCGCCCCCCCGCCGCCTCGGCCATGGCAATTAATAAGTCTTCATTAAAATAGGTTCCAAATCCTAATGTTGTGGTAATAATTCCCTGTTCGGCTTGTTTTTGAGCCGTTTTAGTCAGAATTTGAGAATCGGTAATTCCCAGATTAGCTTGTCCATCTGTTAATAATAAAACCCGGTTTAAATATTCCGTATTCAGATGGGATTTAACTTGCTCACAGCCCAATAACCAACCCCCGCTTAAATTCGTACAACCTCCGGCTTTAATTCGATTCAATTGGGAACAAATATTTGCTTTATCTGTCACCAGTTGGGGGGCTAAAATTACATCGGCTTGATCATCATAAATAACAATAGAAATAATATCCTGAGCCGTTAAAGATTCTACTAATTTTTGCGCCGCTTTAATTGCATATTGCAGGGGTTGACCCGCCATGGAAACCGGATCGATCAATTACTAAACTTAAATTTAATGGCTGTCGAGATCCAGAATTTTCAGTTTTTTCTCCATTGAAGTTGAGAATTAAATCAACGGCAGTTCCCGTATTGGCGGCAATTAATGAATGGGACAGAGAATAGTTAACCTGAATCATATAGCAAGAGGGAATAGGGAATAGGCAATGGGCAATAGGTAAATACTTACTATGAGCAGCTTTTAGCTTTCAAGAATGTCCTAATAGATGTGGCAACTGCCATAACTCAAAATCCCCAGGATGAGTGAAAATATAAGGATTAATCGATCACTATAATGGCAATTGCAAGTATTTTCGCTCAAGGATTGTAACAAAACTTTATATTCTGGGTTCGGGTTCTCATTCTCCTGATCCTCCTAATCTGATAGAATGGGGTTAACAGAACTGGCAAAACAGCCTCAGTCCCCTCTTGATTACCAGAACCGTTGGAATCAAAACAAAAAGATGAGAGATGTTTAAAAAACTTTAGGAGGAGAATCTATGGATTTCGATTTTCGCATTTTGATTGTTTTATTACCCCTAGTCGCAGCATTAGGTTGGGTTTTTGTTAATATTGGTGCTGTCGTCATCGGACAAGTTCAACGCTTTTTAAGTAAAAGTTAAACATAACTTCTAGGCGATATTTATTCCTATCCTGTTATGATACGGGGTAGGTTTTTTAATTTAATATTTAATTTGGGGAATCATTTTTAATATGTCAATTACAGTGAAGGTAAAACTATTTGCTGTCTTTCAAGAAGCCTATAAAATTTCGGAGTTGGTATTAAGTTTTCCGCCAAAAACTCCGGTTTCTGCGATTTTAGATAGGTTGATTCAAGACCACCCAGAACTAGAACCATGGCGCACCGTCACCCAATTTGGAATTAACCTAGAATTTGTTAATCCTGATACTGAAATCCAGGATCAAGATGAAATTGTTTTAATCCCCCCGGTTAGTGGTGGTTAATTCCCTGAACTATTAAACAAGGAATTGTTAAACTCCGAAATATTTGGCTAAATCCTCAGAAACCACCAATTAATTTTCCATCAATGAAAACTTGGGGAACAGTTGTTCCTCCGGTGACTGCTTGTAAACTTTTGGTTGTAATTTCTTTCCCTAAAACAATTTCTTCAAAAGCAGTTCCTCGGTCTTTTAATAGGGTTTTAGCACGGGCACAGTGGGGACAACCTACTTTTGTAAATAGTGAGACTAAGGGGGGTTTAACTGCGTTTGGGTTAATATATTTGAGCATAGTTTCTGCATCGGAAACTTCAAAGGGATCGCCAGCGACTTCCGGTTCAATAAACATTTTTTTGATGATCCCATCTTGGACTAACATGGAATAACGCCAAGAACGTTTCCCAAATCCTAAATCGGTTTTATCAACTAACATTCCCATCTTTTCTGTAAACTCTCCATTCCCATCGGGAATTAAGGTAAGATTATCTGCTTCTTGATCTTTTGCCCATTCATTCATCACAAAAGCATCATTCACAGAAATACAAATAATATCATCAACTCCATTTTCCTTAAATATGGGTGCTAAATCGTTATAACCCGGAACATGACTACTCGAACAGGTGGGGGTAAATGCACCGGGTAACTCAAAAACAATGACGGTTTTCTGTGAGAATAATTCGTCGGTTATGACATGAACCCATTCATTATTTTTCCGCGTTCTAAATGTTACATTAGGAACCCGTTGACCTGCATGATTTTCTAACATTGGTTTCGCGTTTATCGTTGTTACTAATTAAGTATAATAACACTTTTCAGGTTTTATTTCAAAATATTAACATCCGTAACTGAATATGACGGCAAATGGTAGGTTTGTTAAGTTTGATAACAAATTTAAAACCTATGTTATCATAATAGGCAGCAATCTAAGCATCAGACCGAATCACCCACCCCAAGAACAAGTGAATTTCTGTCCCATCATATCACTGTGCAGGTTGTCAGAATTTGTGGGTTAAAGCAGTCCTGAGAACCTGTGAGCATTGATGTGATTTGCTTTTGCTTTGCTCCATTAACAGCCAATCCATCTATTATAAAACCAGATATGAGCGTACAATCACAATTTGATGAAAAATGCAACGGTGAAAAAATTCTAGTTGCTGATGATGAATCCGCAATTCGGCGGATTTTGAAGACTCGTCTTTCCATGGCAGGTTACAATGTTGTCGTCGCCGCCGATGGTTTGGAGGCACTAGAAATGTTTGAAAAAGAAAGTCCTGACCTTTTGGTTTTGGATGTGATGATGCCGAAACTGAATGGTTATGGCGTGTGTCAAGAACTTCGCACAAAATCCGATATTCCGATTATTATGTTAACCGCCTTAGGGGACGTGGCGGATCGAATTACGGGTTTAGAATTGGGGGCGGATGATTATTTAACTAAACCGTTTTCTCCTAAAGAATTAGAAGCTCGAATTCATGCGATTTTAAGACGGTTTAAAGATACGACTTTATCCCAGAGTTTGAGTCCAGAGATGATTCAACTCGAAGCCGTGCGAATTGATACGGTTAAACGACGGGTTTATAAGGGTGATAAAGTGGTTCCCTTAACTTATATTGAATTCAATCTTTTGGAGTTATTAGTTAAACGTTCTGGAAGTGCGGTTTCTCGTTCAGAAATTCTGAAGGAATTATGGGGATATACGCCTCGACGGATTGCGGATATGCGGGTTGTGGATGTTCATGTTGCGCGGTTACGAGCAAAAATTGAGGAAGATCAACGCAATCCTGAATATATTTTAACGGTGCGAGGTGTGGGTTATTCCGCCCAACGTTTACCCGGTGTGGAAGAAGCAATTGGCGCTTAATTTTTTTCAAATAAAAATTTTTCAAAATTTCAAAACAACTTTGGTTTTTCTTTGACTTTTAAATCTTGGCTACTCCCCTAAAAAACAGAAATTATCACTTTTATAGATGAATATAATTTAGGGGTTGATGTCAAAAACATTAGAGGAGAAGCGTTCAGGCAAAAATTAGTAGTCTGAATGTTTCTCCTCTGTTGTTTTAAGAAGGATTTATTCCCTGTTCCCTACTTTATAACTCGTATTCCGCAGATGCTGATTGAGTCCTATTTATTTTACTGTTTACTCTTTCCTGGGTTGAACATTTTCCCTATTCCTGGCTTTCGACGAAAGTTCAGTTCTATCAATTACAGGACTTACGCAAATTTGGGGATGTAACCCTAGATGTAGGGGTAATTCATGAATTACCCCTACTATTGATAGCGGTGATATGTAAGTCCTGAATTAATCCAATTTATGGATTCTCTCCCCGTAGGACTGCTAATTCTGCCGCAAACTTTTCTTCTAAGCGTTGTAGGACAGCTAAATCTTCACTGTTCACTTGGTCTTTCGGCAAGGTGGCTATCAGTTCCTTAATCCGCTCTGAACAATCGTTTAAACCCGCAGCAAATTCATAACGGGTCAGGGGACGGTTGCCTCTGAAGATTCCATTGGGATCATTACTTAGGATACAACCGTATCGCTCAATAAGGGACTTTAAGGCTTTAAATTCCCAGTCAGGTGGTTGAAACGCCATCGAATTGAGCCTGAGATACTTGAACGTCAGATGGGAGATCAGAAGCTTGAGCAGTTTGTAGTGACACTGAAGTGACTGAAGTGGTCTCGGTCACATTTGCCAACTTCTTCGATGGAGCCTTAGTTGCTAAAGCTGCATTGGTTAAGAGAAGCACCGCTCCCAGAACGCCCAGACTATGCTTTAGAGTCTTCAATAAAACTTTGTTCATCTTAATACAGGGTTTTTGGACTATTTTACACCTTTTCCTTGCATCCTTATCAGTTTTCATCGCTGAAGCCTCCTTACGCTGTCCCCTTTTTGATCTTCTTCAGCAAGCCCTAAATAATGCTCGATAAACAGGTTCACCTTTTTCTAAAGTTGATTGTTCTCTTTCCGTGGAAAGGGGCAGGGGATTTTCTGTTAACCAGTCGTTTTGGGTACGAATAAAAGCGGGATGTTCGGAAAAGCGATCGCACATTTCTACTGCAACTTCCTCGATATCAGATTGGACAAAAACCTCCGTTCCTACTGCTAAATAATCGGCTAAATTATTCACTAATTCCGGTTGAACAACTCGGCGTTTTTGATGGCGTTTTTTAAACCAAGGATCAGGAAATTGAATACTAACTCGTTTTAAACATCCTGTTGGTAGGGACAATAAAATCGGTTTAATTGAAGTATTAGCATTACAAAATAAATAATGCAAATTAGTTAATCCCAGTTGATCTCGGAAACTATTAGCGTCATCTACTAGGGTTTCTCTAATTTCTAATCCCAAATAATTCCACTGGGGTTCTAATTGGGCAAATTCCCATAAAAATTGACCTCTAGCACAGCCAATATCTAAATGAATTGGTTGATTAGGATTAGCATAAATCCTTGACCAGTCAGGAGGAATAACCGGGTCTTTATATTTTTGACTTAGGGGATTAACGTGTTGACGAACTCGGACGCGGGGCATAAATAATTACTGTAAAATGAACAATAGGATTTAGTTAAATTGGGAGTATAATAGTTCTTTATGAACTTTTGCCCTATCTACAAAAAACTCGATTTTTCCCTGGGAAAAGGGTTGATTATTAGCATAACAATCGATCCAGGTTTTACTAATTAAATTAGGATCGTTGGGGAGTTGACCGATTTCCCATCCGGGTAATTGTAATTCTTCCATTAAACGGCTAACTTTAGGATCATAACTCAAGGCAAAACAGCGACATTGTTCTGTAGCTGCCATAATTAAACTATGAAATCGCATTCCAATCATAAATTCTACCCCTCGAAATACTCCTTTTAATTGTCGCGGATCTTCTAATATTAGAATCTGACTATTTTCGGGTAGGGCTTGATGTAGAATTTGGGCGATCGCTAAATCTTGAATCGGCTGAAACGGAATTAATAAAATAAACGTTTGGGTGGCTTTTTGAAAAGATATTAATGCCTGAGTAATTAATAATAACCGTTCGGGCGTCAGTTGGGGATCGGGTCGTAGGGTCAAGGCGACTCTAGGGGCGGGTAAATCCCATAATCCGGCCACGGGTCGAGATTCCAAGGCCCAAACCGGATCGGGGGCCAGGGTAAAGGGAATATTCCAGTTAGATAATAACCTCGCAGAACCCACATCCCGCACGCTCACGGCACTACAGCCGGAAAAGGTTTTTTTTGCCAGCCATCGAGAAAGAGAACGGTTCAAGGGGCCAATACCTTGCGCCCAGGCGATCGTTGTCAGTTCCATCCGTTGCGCTAATCCCATCAAAGCGCCATAATAAAAAGGACTGATGGCACTGGTTACATCTTGGATCAGGCTACCTCCGCCCCAAATCAAAGCATCGGCGCGGCGCAGGGCGTTGAAAACTGCCATCCCATTCATCCGGTCGCAGGCTTCCACCTGATAATGGTTTTGGGTTTGGCTGGGGTTTCCCGACAAGATAATTGGTTCCACCGTCGGCGGTAGCATTTGTAATAGCGATGCTAACAAAGCCTCATCCCCCCCATTGCCCTTTCCATAATATCCACTACAAATTACCCGTTGCATGGCCTCCCGTTTCTCCAGTTCCCAATATTAATATTAGATTGTACGCTAATTAAATTAACATAAATATCAGACTCAAATATTAACTAACTTTCTGTTATCAATTGTCAAATTATGCACGCTTTATCTATTCCGACCTGGGTAATTCATATTTCGAGTGTGATTGAGTGGATTGTTGCGATTTGGTTCATCTGGATTTATGGAGAAGTGACCCAAAATCGAGCTTGGTGGGGTCTTTCCTTCGCTATGTTACCATCTTTAGTCAGCGCCATGTGTGCCTGTACCTGGCATTATTTTGATAATCCTGCCTCCTTAGAATGGTTAGTTACTTTACAAGCAACGATGACGGTGGTAGGAAATACGACCCTTTGTGTGGCGGCTTGGTGGATTTGGCGTAATGCAAATTCCGTTAAAAATTAAGTAGGGGCGGGTTTCTAGTAAATTTCTGCTAATCACCTAAATCTATATTAACCCGCCCCTACTTGGTTTTGTACAAGATTTGATTCCCTCTAACCTTTAAAAAACAATGTTTTCAAAAGATACTTTATTTGCGGTTTCTCTATTTCCCTATCTAGGGTTTTTGTGGTTTTTAACTCGTTCGGGACAAATGCCCCGTTTAGCTTTAATGGGATTCTATGGAACATTAGTATTTGTCGCAGTAACAATTCCGGCGGGAATTTATGCCAAAGTTGCCTATGGGGAATCTTTAGCTAATATTGATTGGTTACATGGCGGGGCGGAGGTCTTTTTAACCTTGGCTAATATTTTACTGGTTTTAGGCTTTCGCCAAGCAATCATTGAAAAACAATCCTCCCAGCAATAAATAAAATGGTTTCTCCTAAAACTAACCAGGCTTTTATTTTAACCATAAGTGCCATCTTGAGTTTATCTTTATTTGGCATTATGGTTTATCTTTTTATCAATCCTAAAACTGGTTTAATTCCAGGGGTTATTTCGGAAACCCAAAAATCAATAAACCTTTTAGAAACAAATTCTCTAACCATTGGAATTTTAGGAAAATCGGAGGATTATACCCCATTAGTTGAATATTTAAAACAACAGTTTGGTGATCAAATTACTATTAATATTGATAGTAAACTTAGGGAATCGTATCAAGAGGTAAAAAACAAACTTGCCACTAAAAAATGGGATATTGCTTTTACCCTTTCCCCGATGATTTCTGTAGCTGCTAAAGATAACGAATATGTTTGGGTAGCGCGAATGTTTCCCCAGTCTCCACCCTATTATCAATCGGCATTATTTGTTGAAAAAAATAGTTCAATTCAGTCTATTTCTGATTTTGAAAATACCACTCTGATTGCTTTGGGAGATTTTAACTCTGCTTCTAGTTTTTATATGCCTAGTTATGATTTATTTGGCAAATCTCTACGGGTGACGATGGGACATAGGGGAGAAGTGATTCAAGAATTAGTTAAAACCGGGAAAGCGGATGTCGGTGCGGCATCCTATGAAGCGGTTAAAAATGATCCTGATTTTAGGGTAATTCAGATTAGTAGAAATATTCCAGGGTCAGGAGTATATCTGTCTCCTAATTTGTCAAATAATGACCAAAAAGCGATTACCCAAGCATTAGTTAATGCTCCGGCAAATATCCAAAAACAAGCGAATTATGGTGTTGATGGGGAACCGGATTTTTCCTACTTTATCCAAATTAGCAAAAGAGCAGAAGAAGTATTAAAATGTGGGGATTTTACTCAAAATCCGGTTAACTTTTTTTGTTCTCCAGCCACTTCTAATATTTCAGAGTCTTTGACAACAAAATCCAATCAAATTATCGGAATTGTGAATGGTTTAAGCATAGTAGAAAATCAAATGACTCGATTAACATTACAAGCAAAAGATAAAAAGATTTATTATGTTTTTCTGAATCCTAAAATTTTGAATCAGATTCCCAATGGCGGCAGCGGGTTAAATCTACAAAATAAAACTATTGCAATTAGAGGAGTTATTCCAGAACAACAATCTAATAAAATTGATAAAATTATTATTACTGACTCCAATCAAATCAGTGTTTTAAATTAAAAAATTATCTAGCCGGAGGTCAACTATTATTCTTAAATTGTTTTTAATAGGTTTATTACCTATTGTTTTCACTCCAGAAAGTTTTTATTCATCCACAGTCGGTTTTACTTCGCCAGAAAATCAACAGACTGTAGCCACGATTATTCCTGATTTTTCTATCCCTAAAATTACTCCTATACAACCTCAAACAATAGATCTTGACCAATGCGATGAAATTCCATCCGGCTATGGAATTCCTGGGTTTAGACCAGGTATTGATCAAAATCAAGTCTTGCAGATGTTTGGGACTCCCGCCGGAATAGAAATAGGATATTGGCCGAATACCCAAGCGGTTTTTTATCATTTAATTCCTAACCGTGTTAGTTTGGGTTTTTTGTTTGATAAAAAATCGGGTAAATTGCGACAAACAGAGGCAGCATTTTCCCAAGAAGTTGATTTACAAACTATTTTAATTACTCTCAATAGTATGTCCGGTTGTCGCTTAAATTCTCCCTTAGAATTAGGTCTAAAAAGCGTTTATAACCGTCGAGATAAAGATTATTATTTTGCCATTGATTCACTCAAGGGAATTATTCAACGAGATCAATATGATCGAATTTATATTGGGATTTGGGAGGCAGATTTACATTAGCTTGCTTAACCAAAAACTAAATTAGCCCTCTTCTGTCACTCTCCGAAAAATCTTGCATTTTTTGAGTCCTCAAGGGTAGACACAGCAAGCGATCACGCTATTTTTTTCGAGTAGCAATTTCTGAGAGTGCGAAATTGGCTAAAATGGGATCGCCCCATCCCAGATAGTTGACTATAACGTGGCTTTGGAAATTACTAATCATAGGAAAAACCGGAGAGTGACAGAAAAGGGATATGAACGAGTAATCGGTCGCTTTTGTCAACCTGAATGATAGCAAAAACAATCGCATTTTTTAATTGATAAATTCAAATGAATAAGGAATATTAATTATTTTCAGCGATCGCTTTGGTTAAATCAATAATGACATCATAGCGAAAATCATCGGCTAATTGAGTTAACAATTTACCAATTGACTCCTGAGAAGGTGGAATCTTTTTAATAGCTTCGGCCACTAACCTAGAGTTAAGTTTTAATGCGGCTTGATATAACTCTTGAACAATCGGTTTTGCCAATAATTCTAACACCTCTGGAGTTAATTCTGCCAGATGGTTTAATTCTAGGGTCGGGGTTTCTAAATCCTCTAAATTTTCTTCATAAATAAAACTAACTCCCAAATATTGAGAAATCTTTTCAAATAACCAATCAACTCGGAAAGGTTTGGGAATAAAATCATCACAGCCCGCCGATAAAAATACTAATTGATCCTGTTGTAAAGCACTAGCAGTCAAGGCAATAATTATTGTAGATTGACCTGCTTGTAAATGCTGTTTAATCCGTCGGGTTGCTTCATAACCATCCATAATCGGCATTCGCATATCCATAAAAATTAAATCTGGTTGCCAATTTTCCCAAATTGTAATGGCTTCTTGACCATTTTCTGCTTCTTTTAATTGAAATCCCAAGGGTTTTAAAACCTTAATAACTAACTGTCTATTTGTCCAATTATCATCAACTACTAAAATCCGATAGTTGGGTTGGTTAGGGGCTAAACCAATGACTCGTCGGGTCAATTCCTGAGAACTAATATCGGAAAAAATAGCTAACTTAGCTTGAATATAAAATTTAAAGATTGTGCCTTTTCCAACTTCACTATTAACGGTTATTTCTCCCCCCATTAATTGTACAAACTGCTGACTAATAGATAAACCTAATCCAGTTCCTTGTTGAGATTTTCGGCCCGTTTCAGTTTGGATAAATGGTTGGAATAGTAATTCTAATTCTGCGGCTGAAATTCCCGATCCAGTATCTTCAATTTCAAAGCCAATTAAAATTTTATTTGAGGATATCTTATTATTTAATGGTTTAACTTTTAAAGTAATAAATCCTTTTTCGGTAAATTTAATTGAATTGCCTAATAGATTAATTAATACCTGTCGTAATTTACTTTCATCGGTTTCAATATATTCAGCCAGACCCAAATCAGAAATAATATTAAACTCTAAACCTTTAGATTGGGCTTTAAATGCTAACATATCTTTAATCGAATCGAGCAGACTTAATAAATCAAACTTAGTGGGATTTAATACAATTTGTCCCGCCTCAATTTTAGACATCTCTAAAACATCATTAATTAAATTCAATAGATGTTCTCCACTGCGACCAATAATATCTAAATGTTCTTGATGTTCCGCTAACAATACCTGAGAATTTCGCTTTAAATCCCGTTCTATTAGTTGGGTAAATCCTAAAATAGCATTCATCGGAGTTCGCAATTCATGACTCATGCGGGCAAGAAATTCACTCTTGGCACGGTTGGCGGTTTCTGCGGCTTCTTTTGCTTGTTGTAAGGCAATTTCTGCCTGTTTGCGATCGCAAATATCCCGCACAATTGCACAGCCATATTCTTTATTATTATATTCTAAATAACTCAAAGTAATTTCAACACTAATTTCTTGACCTGTTTTGGTTAAATGAACCGATTCAAAAGTAAAAGAACCCTGTTGTTTTAACTCCTCCCAAGAAATCGACCAGGCATCATCAAGGGCTTGGGTATCAATATCTTTAACCCGCATTTTCAATAATTCTTCTCGGGAATATCCCAAAGCATTACAAGCGGCTTCATTCACATCAAAAAAACGTGCTTGACTATCCGTAAATAAGAAATAATCCCTTGATTTTTCAATAGAAAACTGTGTTAATCTCAACTTTTCATCAATTTCTTTTCGTTCGGTAATATCTTCAATTACCCCCAAAATTCCAATCACATTTCCCTTAGAATCCTGCATCGGAATCCGACTGATATCTAACCATAATTGTCGCCCATCAGCAGCAAGTTTTTGTTTGGGCGCAATTAGGTGCATTTCCGCTTGTTTAGATGCCATTACCCGCCGATCCTGGGCGCGAAAAAAGTCTCCAATTTTAGGATCAGAAAATAAATCATGATCGGTTTTTCCCATCACATATTCTGGACTTTCTAACTGAGCCGCTTCCGCCCAATTGGTATTACACCCTCTAAAGACTAAATTCGTATCTTTCCAAAATACTTGCTGGGGAATATTATTTAAAATTAAACGTAAATATTCTTCTCTTTCTTTGATATCTTCTTCCGCTAATTTCCGTAGGGTAATATTCTGAATTTGACTCATCACAGAATAAGGTTTTCCCTGGGCATCTAAACGCAAATAACCATTGACAATCGCATAAACCCAATGTCCTTGTTTATGTCGATAGCGTTTTTCTAGTTGAAATTGCGAGATTTTTTGAGTAATTAACTGATTAAAGGACTCAAAACTAATTTTTTGATCATCGGGATGGATAATCTGATTAAATTGAAATTCCATCAATTCCGCGTTAGAATAACCTAAAAACTGGCAAAAAGCACAATTCACCTCCAAAAAACGCCCCTCCAAGGAAATTTCTACCATTCCAATCGGAGATAAGTGAAATAAATCTCCCCAATGGGATTGACTTTCTTGGAGTGCAATTTCCAGTTGCTGACGAGCTTTAGTTTCGGCGGCAAGTTGTTCTTGTAATACTTGTATTTGTGATTCTTTGGAATTGTTCATAATTAATTACCTTAATCTTATTTTGGTAATGTAAAATAGAATGTGGTTCCGATTTCCCATTCTGATTCTAACCAAATTTTTCCTTGATGGCGTTCAACTATTTTCTTACAAATTGCTAACCCTACCCCACTGCCTGGATAATCTTGATGGGTGTGAAGACGCTGAAAAACTTGAAAAATCCGATCAAAGTTTTCGGGTTTGATGCCGATGCCATTATCTTCCACTTTAAATAGCCATTCCTTGGGTTTTTCTTGAACAGAAATTACGATTTTAGGCTGAATATTAGGCCGTTGATATTTAATCCCATTCCCAATTAAATTCTGAAATAATTGTCCGAGTTGAATTCGATCTCCCATCAGGGTTGGCAGGGGTTCAGAAGCAATAATGGCACGACTTTCTTCAATAGCACTATGCAAATGACCTAGGGATTTTCTCAAAACTTCCTGACAGTCTGTCAATTCAAAGTTACGTTTTTTGGTTCCCACTCGACTATATTCCAGTAGGTTGTGGATTAGTTCTTGCATCCGAATCCCTTCTTCTAAAATTGGGCTAACATATTCCTCGGCTTCCTGTTCTAAATTGATTTCGGATTTTAAGGCTAATAACAGTTTCTGCAAATCCCGTAATTGTTTGTAAAGGTTGCTGTAAATCATGGGAAACGACATAGGCAAATTCCTCTAACTCTTGATTAGAACGCTGTAACTCTTGATTTAATTGTTCTAGTTTAAAATTTTTATCTTGTAATTGTCGTTGTAAACGGCGAATGGTGAGTTGATTTTCAATCCGGGCAAAAACTTCTTCCACCTGAAAAGGTTTCGTAATATAATCCACGCATCCAACCTTAAAGGCCTTAACTTTATCGAAAACATCATCTAAAGCACTCAGAAAAATGACGGGGATTTCTGCTGTTTCTTCCTGAGTTTTTAAGCGTTCACAAACTTCATACCCGTCCATTTCCGGCATTTTAATATCTAATAATATCAAGTCCGGTGGTTCATTGGTCACCGCCATTAATGCTAATTTTCCATTAATAGCACATTGCACCTCATACCCCTGTTCAGTTAAAGTTTTGGATAACAGTCTTAAGTTATCGGGGGTGTCATCAACAATTAAAATATGACCTTGACAATCTGACATAAAGTTTTTACCAAAAATCATGGTTTAAAGCATTGCATTTTTATAGCAACTTTTCCAGAATAATCTAATCAAGCCAAAATCCCCCTCTTTTATCAAGGGGGTTGGGGTATCTCCGGTGGTCAATCCCTTTTCTGACGGAACTAACCCTCTAAACTATCTAAACTCAGGGGAACCATATCGCCCTGAAACGTAAGTCCCAGAAACATTGCTTCTTTGGGTCGGATAATATTCCCTGTTAAAACGCAGCGTTTCCTCTTGTTCTGCAATGGCGGAAATATGGGCGCGGATATCTTCTCGGGCGAGGGAGGGTCGATAATCTCCCGATTTTTGTTGGACATAATTCCAAAGGATATCTCGAATCAATGCTTGATAGCCTTTGTTCTTGGCTAGTCCTTTTAATCTCTCTTTGAGATCCCGTTCTAGGCGAATGCTGGTGACTTCCATATCGGTTGTTGAGGTTCGAGGAAGGGTATACATAATTTTTTATCCTTGAATAACTGGACGTTTCTGTAATATTAGTGTAGTATAAACAACGTGAGATTAAAACTATCTAAAATTAAGGTTTAGCTTCCTTGTGATCAACCTATCCCCATTTGGGCAAAATTCCAATCGTTTCAAGGGTTCTGGCTCCTACAGTGGAGTCAGACACCCCCATGAAACCGGAACTTCTCCCGATGGGGGCCAGTCGTGGGGGGGTGATGGAGATCGACTCGCGGCCGAACCCACCCGGATATCTGCCCACTCTATCCCTCTGAGCATTCCCAGGTTTTTATTAGATTCACGAAGCGGGAGGTACAAATTTAGATGAATTGTACCCGTATCCCAACTTCAACCCGACTCGGTTGAACCCCCGCTTCCTCATCAGAACCAGAGGCGGGGGTTTGTGTTTGTATTAATTAGTGTAAATGGAGTCAAGCCATGACTAGCCCAACGGACAGATTCAAATCTCGTGTTAACCGTTAACAATTAACTATCAACCCCCGATAAACCCTTGCTTTTTGCAAAAAGGGATCAATTAATCCATGCTGAAGTTAACTTATACCGAAACTACCTTTCATCTCGAGCGTCTAAGTCAATCTCCAGAACAACTGGTGGCGCTACGGGTGAAATTGGCGATGCGAATGGGCCAAACCATGGTCGTGCAGCCTAGTTCAGCCTCGTTTTTGTTACCCGTGGGTTTACCCACCCTCTCGATGTTGGAGGCGTCAATCCGTCAACAGCAGTCAGAAGCGATCGCATTATGTCTGGCGGATACGGAAACCCTGGAAGTTAGTTTAACCGGAACTTGGATCACAGTTGATCCAGAGGGTGAAACCGGAATTTTTCTGGCTGTTTTAGGCGATCGCACGGAATCTTTACTCTATCACCTCTGGCAAAAAGCCTATGGCAGTGCTTCCGTCGTTCGGGATTATTAATTAGGGAACAGGGAACAGGGAACAGGGAACGGGGAACAGGGAACAGGGAACAGGGAACAGGGAACGGGGAACGGGGAACGGGGAACAGGGAACAGGGAACAGGGAACAGGGAACAGGGAACAGGGAACAGGGAATAGGGAATGGGGAATAGGCTGCGTCGTGAGCCGTGAGCCGTGAGCCTGTCGAACGGTCGAACGAGAATAGGCAACAGTAGGTTACAAGGTTTAGTATTGTCAAACATCTTAATTGGTAGTGCCATAACTATTGCCTATTGCCTATTGCCTATTCCCTATTTTTGATAAATTTCCAACGGCAAATGATCCGGATCTTGAAAAAAAGTATATCGTTTTCCTGTTATTTCATCTAAACGAATCGGTTCTACTTCAATCCCCTTTCCCAATAAATCCGTAACGCTTTGCTCGATATCATCCACCTCAAAGGCTAAATGTCTTAAACCACAGGATTCCGGTTGATTCGGTCTTTGGGGAGGATCGGGAAAGGAAAATAACTCAATCTGATCCCGGGTTCCCACTCGTAGATCTAATTTATAAGAATTGCGTTCTTTTCTCCAGGTTTCTTGAATAATTTCAAACCCCAAAAGATTGACATAAAAATCCTTAGATTTTTGATAATTAGAACAAATAATTGCTATATGATGAATTTTATTAATTTTCATACTTCTGGATAAAATACCTAATCAGTGATGTCCAAAATTTGGGCCTTTGCTAAAGGTGTAAACTTCTGCTATTGTATTAAAGTCTGGACTCAAAAACCCTTCAATCCAACTTACCGTATTCGTCCCTATCAATTTTTCTTCCTCAAGACCTAGACTAAAATCCAAATATAGAGTATGATTATTGATAATTCCCAATCAAGACGCTATATCTAGTATTTGGGAAAACTATCGTGCAGAATCTAGGTGTTTGCCCATGTCTCATAATTTAATTCAGGCTGGAGTGATTGTTCCGAGTCAATGGCCCCTAGCCCGTGTCTGGTTGGAAGTTGCTACCCTACTCAATATCGCACCTCGAAACATTGAGCGCCTAGAATTCTGGCAACACCAAATTTGGGTAAAAATTGAGCGGAAAAAGGCCGTTTTCGTCAGTTATCGTCGCCTACCTTTATGGAAAGAAACGGGTTTAGATGCAATTAAAAATAGTGGCAATCGCCCTGACTTAGATCAATTGGGGGAAATGCTCAGTTTAGAAGTGAAGCAATACCCAACTCAGTATGACTCCTCCGTCCTAGAAGCATGGCGTTTCCGCCTGGGCGCAAAAATCCCAACAATTCAAACTCGAAGCCCAACGTCAAGCCCAAGAAGAAGAACGTCTCAGACCCATGCGGGAGCGTCAACAAGCGGGTCAACAGTGGCACGACGGCTGGAAAACCGTTTTGCGTTACTGCAATACCTTTGATGGCTTAGAACGCTTGGCCCCGGAACTTAAACAACAAAGTCAAGAATTTGCCGACCTACCCCAAGGAGAAACCGCCATGGAACTTTGGCATCAACGGTGGCAAGAATTGACCCACGCCACAGCCTAGTCGATGGTGCTACGCGCTGGGGAACAGGGAATGGGTAATGGGTAATGGGTAATGGGTAATGGGGAATGGGTAATGGGTAATGGGTAATGGGTAATGGGTTTAGAGGTGTCCTAACTGTAATGCTTAGTGCTATAGTGCATCGGGTGTTCTTTTATTTCTCACCCTAACTTCAAAGCCTGATTAATTATGATATCCCCATTAACTATTTCGGAAGCTCAAGCTATTTTAAAGGGCTTTCTTTGTACAGATGTAATTTCCCCTGTTTCTGATCCAGAAAAGGCGAAGATTCAAGCAGCGTTATTATTGCTTAACCGTGAATCTGAATATCAAATGATTGGTATTTGTGCTGACACCATGGCCGAGGCTTTAACCGCATTAAAGGATTATTTAAAAGCCTTTGAATATTCAATTAATTTGGAAGATCATGCCTTAGAATCCCTCTCGGAATCTGTCTATTTAAAATTCAATGGTCGCAGTCAAACTTTTTATGTCAGTCCCTATTTAGAAAAATATCGTGGGGTTTTAATTTCTTTTCAATCCACCGAAGAAAATGGAATTAATGGAGTATACGGGCATTTTCCTTTAGATTTATTTGTCTAAATTAATATTCCCCATTCCCCATTCCCCATTCCCCATTCCCCGCCATATAACCACTGATAAAGTTCAAAATTCAAAATTTAAACTGTTTTAAACTTTGAACTTTGAACCTTAATTCTATCAAGCATCAACCCTTAAACCATCGCACCAGCAGAGGGTTGAGGGGGTTGAGGGGGTTGGGGAGGTGCGGGTGGGGGTGCGGGTTCATTAGAAACACCGCCATAACTATCCATTACATTGTTGTAAAGTTGGATATACTCTCTAGCGGAATTTTCCCAACTAAAGTTTTGACTCATCGCCCGACGTTGTAGTTCTCGCCATTGATCTTTAAACCGGAAAGCTTCGGACGCCCGAAACCATTGAGGTATAAAAATCTAGGGGTTCATAGCGATCAAAACAGTATCCCGTACCCTGATAATTAATCGGGTCATTATAGGATACCGTATCGACTAAACCGCCCGTCCGTCGAACAATTGGAATACAACCATAACGCATCGCCAACATTTGACTAATGCCGCAGGGTTCAAACCGACTCGGCATAATAAAGGCATCACAACCCGCATAAATCCGCCTCGATAGGGCATCATTAAACAATAATTGTGTCGTCATCCGACCCGGATAACGGGAAGCCATGTGCCATAATTGGGTTTCATAATAGCGATCGCCCGTCCCTAAAACAATCAATTGACAATCGCTATAAGATAAGAATTGATCCATAATTTGTATTACCAGATCAATCCCTTTCTGATCGACTAATCGGGTAACCATCCCCATTAAAAAAGTATTAGAATTAACTTCTAATCCCACTTCTTCTTGAATGGCGACTTTATTGGCGCGGCGATTTTCCAAACTATCCGCCGTAAACCGTTCTGGAATATAAGGGTCAGTCGCTGGGTTATAGGAATTCGTGTCAATTCCATTTAAAATTCCCGTCATTTTACCACTGACAAAGGAAAGTAACCCCTCTAAATTTTCCCCATAGGCTGCGGTTTGAATTTGTTCAGCATAGGTCGGTGAAACCGTTGTTACTCGATCCGCCGCTTGTACCGCCGCCGCCATGGTATTGTGACCCTGCATATACCAAGGACACCAAGTAATTCGTTCCAAATACCAACGCCAAGGCCCTTGATATGCTAAATTATGAATAGTGAAAACTGTGGCAATATCCGGTGTTTCTTGCATCCAGACAGGGATCATTCCGGTGTGCCAGTCGTGGCAGTGAATGATATGGGGTTTCCAATAATTCCACGCAAACTCCGCCGCACCACTAGAAAATAAGGTGAACCGCCACTCCTCATCCTCTCCGTAATAAACGCGACGAGGCATGAAAGAGGGATGCCCAAATAAATATAATGGCACATCGGTTTTTGGAAATACCGTTTCAAAGACAGCGAAACGCTGATACATGGCATTTCCCCACCAGATCGGGTCTTTTGGGACTTTGATCTTATCGGCGAGAAAGCCATAATAGGGCATAAAGATGCGCACATCGTGTCCCATTGCTCGCAACACCTGCGGCAATGCACCGACCACATCTCCCATCCCACCTACTTTTGCTAAAGGTGCCGCTTCTGCGGCGACAAATAGAATTCGCATTTTGATTTTGCGTTCCCTTAGTTGCTCCGTAACGTCATCATACCTCTGGTGGGCGTACTATTGAAACGCTTTAATCTAGTTTCGATGAATTAGCGATCTAGGTTAATCGAAAAGGTAATGCTCACTTCAAAAGAATTTCAAAATAATATTGTATGTTGCAGTCAGCAACGGATTTTACCGAAATCTACTGAATTAATGCTGTAGTTAGAGGTTCGGTTATCAGTGCCTTTCGCGGGAGATGCAAAAAATGCTTGATCAACTGCTCAATTCTATTTCATCTTGGAATAGGTTTTGTCGCCCACTTTCCTCCCTGACCGCTACTTTGGTCTTAACTATGGTGGTAGGTTTTGGGGGAGTCGCCTCGGCGAACACCGTCCTAGTTTCACAAAGTCCTAGGAATGCTGATTCAGAAACCGCCGTTGTCCAACGTCATTTTCTCGCCGATGGGGTTTACCTCTATGGTGAATCTCCTCAACCGGAAACAAATGGGACAATCTTATCTGGTGTTTGAAGTCAAGCAAGGTCAAGTAACTGGGGCGTTTTATATGCCGCGCTCGTCCTTTGACTGTTTTACTGGAGTTCCTGAAGGCAATTATCTGAGTTTAAAGATTATCGAAAGTTATACCCGAGAAACCCATTCCTATCAAATTGGTTTGAATAATACTGCTGTTGTAGCAACAAATGGGGGGCAAATTGGCGAAGATAATTTGGTTTTAGAAGGGTTTCATCGTCTTCCTAACGTTAGTGAAAATGATACTCGGATTCTGAATCAGTGTAAAGCTGATCTGAATTCCAGGCTTTAGCTGAAACAGCCTTAAACTTAAGGTTTCTGTTTTTCTCGGTAAACTCGAATTAATTCTGCTCCAATACTAATGGCGATTTCTTCGGGAGTCAATGCTCCAATTTCTAATCCAATCGGAGCATGGATTTTTTCGAGTTGGTGGGGAGAAATACCAGAATCCTGTAAATCTTGGTAAACCCAGTTAATTCTTTTTTTGCTACCAATCATTCCAATATATTGATAGGGTAAATTTAGATTTAAAATCACCTTTAACGCTTCAATATCATAGATATATCCTCGATTTACCAGGGCAATATATAGGTTTTCATGGGGTGTTAATTGTTCTAAAACACTGATGACGCTTTGATTGAAAATTTGAACCCGGGGAGGAAATCGTTCGGGATGGGTCAACTCAGTCCGAGAGTCTTGAATTATAATTTTAAAGCCAATAAAATCAGCTATTTGAGATAACTTTTCTCCGACGTGACCCGCGCCTATAATTAATAAGGTTGGCGAAGGTTTTAAGGTTTCTATAAAGGTCTGATCAGAGTTTGAAATTGGGGAGTTTTCCGATAGTAAATAGGGAAAAGTTTTATCAAAATAAGTTACAAGGATAACAGATTTTCCCGTTTCTAAATTCTGTAAAATTTTTTCTGTTAATGCGATCGCTTTTTTCCCTGACCATCTTTCTAATAATACCTGCATTAACCCCCCACAAACCCCTTGGGTTTCGTGTTCAGGAGTACCGGATAGATCAATTTCAACTAATTGCTTGTTTCCGGTTTTTAAAACTTCCCCAGCCTGCTGAATAACTTTAAATTCTCCCGCGCCTCCTCCAATGGTATCAAAAGTTCGACCATCGGCACAAATGATCATTTTAGCACCCATTTCTCTAGGGACTGAACCCTTAACCCGGGTGACAGTTGCCACCACCACATCTCCTTGATTTAAAACTTGAATAAGTTGTTGGTAGAATCGAATCATTATAACACAAAAAGGGCAAGTAATCAATAGAAAACTGAATTAATAACTAATATAAAATTCTGAAATTGATGCTTAATAATTTTCCTAAACCCCGCGTAGAGACGTGCCATGGCGCGTCTCTACACAATACGGATGCGTAGCAAATATTTGATGATTTCATATAAGATTAATCACAGATAAAATAAAGGATAATTTTCAGGTAAATTGTACCTGTTCAATAGCGTTTAAAATAGCCTCTGGGGTAGCAGGAGAAGCTAAAAAAACCGCATCCGTTTGACCAAAGGCTGCGATCGCTTCTTTAATGGCTTCCCTGACAGATATTGCTAACATGAAAGGCGGTTCTCCCACCGCTTTACTACCATAAATTACCCCATCCTGTGCCGCCCGTTGTAATAAATGAACCTTAAAATTTTTAGGTATTTCTTTAATTGTCGGAATTTTATAGGTACTAGGGGCAAAAGTTTTCAGTCTTCCTGAGTCATCCCAAATCAATTCTTCCATGGTTAACCATCCCATTCCCTGGACAAAACCTCCTTCTATTTGTCCGATATCAATTAAAGGATTTAGGGACTCTCCCACATCATGCACAATATCCACTTGGCGCAATTTAAAAGTCCCTGTAAATCCATCTATTTCTACTTCACTTACCGCCGCCCCATAGGCATAATAATAGAAAGGTCTACCCTTACCTATTTTGGGATCATAGTAAATATTAGGGGTGCGATAATAGCCCGTTGTTGACAAACTTACCCGTTGATTATAGGCTTGTTTAACAACCTGATTAAACTCTATTTTTTGACTAGGATAACTTTGACAATAAATCCAATCCTCAGCAAAAATTAACTCTTGAGGTTCATCCATATTTAACAATTTTGCCGCGACTTTTGATAATCGTTTTTTGAGGATTTCGCAGGCATTTTTAATCGCTTGACCATTCAAGTCAGAACCACTAGAAGCAGCCGTAGCAGAGGTATTGGGAACTTTATCCGTACTTGTGGGCATAATTCTAAACCGTTCAATATTCACCCCTAATGCTTGGGAAGCAACCTGCAACATTTTCGTTTGTAAACCCTGACCCATTTCCGTCCCGCCATGATTAATTTGAATACTCCCATCTAGGTAAATTAAAATCAAAGCTCCTGCTTGATTATATTCGGTTTTGGTAAAAGAAATTCCAAATTTAACCGGAGTAATTGCCAACCCGCGTTTTTGATAATTATTATTTTGATTAAATTGTGCTATTTCTATTTTTCTCTGGGCAAAATTTGATTTTAGTTTAACTTCCTCCCAAACTCGCAAAATCCGATTATCAAAAATTTCTTGACCATAATGGGTAGTATTTGTTTCTGCTTCTCCGTGATAAAAATTATGTTCCCTAACCAATTCGGTTGGTAAGCCTAATTTACGCGCTATTCTCCCTATTATTTCTTCAATAATAGCCATTCCTTGCGGCCCACCAAACCCCCGAAAAGCCGTATTAGAAACTTTATTAGTTTTTAGGACTTGACCTCTAATTTCTAAGTTAGGAATATAATAACAATTATCGAGATGAAACATCGCCCGTTGTAAAATAGGGAAGGATAAATCCGCACTCCAACCGCCATCGGAATATAAATCAATATCCAGGGCTAAAAGTTGACCTTTTGAGTTAAATCCTACTTGATATTGACCGAAAAAAGGATGGCGTTTTCCAGTTATGATCATATCTTGATCTCGTTTGAGTCGAACTCGCGCCGGACATCCGGTTTTTTGAGCAGCTAAAGCGGCTATAGCTGCGGTAGGATTAGCTTGGGTTTCTTTCCCTCCAAACCCTCCTCCCATGCGTAAACAAGTGACCACAATTTGATTTCTAGGAATACCTAAAACCTCTGAAATAATCGCTTGAGTTTCACTCGGATGTTGAGTAGAGGAATAGACTTGATAATTGTCTTCCATATTGGGAATAACCCAACTAACTTGAGTTTCTAAATAAAAATGATCTTGACCTGGAATTTCAATCTCTCCAGTTAAAATAAATTCAGATTCCTGTAAAGCATTAGTGATATTTCCCCGACGCATAATATTTTTATCGGCGTGAACACTATTATTTTTAATTGCATCTTTAATTGTTAAAATCGGGGTTAAGACTTCATAGTCAATTTTTATACTTTTGGCTGCTTTTTGGGCTATATTTTCCGTTTCTGCAACTATCCAAACCACAGGTTGACCCCAATAATTAATTTCATCCGCAGGTAATAGGACTTCATCGTGTTTAATGGTTCCGGTGTTATTATTGCCTTTAATATCATTAGCTGTTAAAATAGTAACAAACCCCGGAATATTATCTAAATTTGAACTATCAATTTTTAGGATTTTTGCTTTAGCATAGGGGGATAATATCGGCCATAAATATAACATTCCGTTGGGTAATCTTTGGTCATCGGTATAAATCGCTTTTCCCGTAACATGACTAACAGCACTTTCATGGGGTTTAGATTTATTATTTTCTTTCATATTTTTATCCTTAGATTAGTTGTTGCGCGTTGTTGCGCTTTAGCGCAATCTTTACTCATCCCAATTCGTTGCTTCAGCCCACCAAGAGAGGCTAAAGCCCAACAACGTTTTATCGGGTAGAAAACTCTAGGAAAAACTTTTCAAACAAATTAGCAACTAATCGTTTTCTATAACTAGCACTTCCCCGTAAATCCGTCAAGGGATTAAAAACATCTTTTAACATAATTTTAGCTTGTTGAATAGTTGCCAAATTCCAAGGTTTTCCGATTAACATAGTTTCAATATTAATCGCCCTCATGGGAATTGCTGCTACTCCACCATAGGCGAGTCTAGCATAAATAATTGTATTATTTGTATCCAAATCAATCGTAAAGGCTGCGGAAACAATACTAATATCATCAGTCCCCCGTTTTCCGACTTTATAAGATTGACTAAAACGCCTAATAGCATTTTTAGTAATGGTTTTAGGAATAATAATTGAAACAATTACTTCTTGGGGTTGTAATTGGGTTTGACGATAACCTTGAAAAAAATCAGTAATAGCAATAATTCGTTCTCCGGTTAAACTTGCTAACCGTATTTGACCATCCAAAGATAATAAAACCGGGGCTAAATCTCCAATAGGAGATGCGGTGGCAATGTTACCTCCAATAGTAGCACGATTGCGAATTTGTTTACCCGCAAACCAAACTAACATTTCATCTAAACTCGGAAATATTCCCCTTAATTGTGCTTGAATATAACTCAAAGGAATAGCCGCGCCAATTTCTACTGTATCTGAATTGTGTTGAATTTGCTGAAGTTCTGCAACAGATTCTAAAGAAATTAGGGTAGGAAATTCTTGGCGATGATGACTAATTTCTAAGCCTAAATCCGTTCCTCCTGCGATTAATTTAGCCTGGGGATATTGTTGTAAAAGATTTAACACTTTTGAGAGTTGAATCGGGCGGAAAAACTGTTGACAAGGAGTAATATAACTGATAGAATTAAGCTGTAGATTAATTTGTTGTAAACGGTGACTAAATTGATCGGAAGCCTGGGCATTATTAACCGCTTCGGCGGCTTTAATAATCGGTAAATAACCCGTACATCGACATAAATTCCCTTCTAAAGATTCATCATCAACCTGACCGTTATAATACGCAGCAAATAAACTCAGAATAAACCCCGGGGTACAATAACCACATTGGGAACCCCCCAAACTAACCATTGCTTCCTGTACCGGATGCAGACCGTCTTTCCCCACACCTTCAACGGTAATAATTTCCCGCCCCGCCATCGTTGCTAAGGGAATTAAACAACTATTCATTGCTAGATATTGGGGTTGTCCGTCCGCCCCCTGACCCACAACTGCAACGGTACAAGCTCCACAGTCCCCATCCCCGCAACCTTCTTTTGTTCCAACCCGTCCACTACTTCGCAAATATTCTAATAGGGTCAGGGTGGGAGAAACATCTTGGATATCAATTTTTTGACTATTAATTGTTAGGCTAAAGGTATTATTTTGCATAAGCTATAATCTTGATCATTATGAGTGTACAATTCATTTAGACTTGCTATATAGCAATACGCATTACAGTTAGAACACTTCTAATTTCCAAAACAAATTACCCATTACCCATTACCCATTACCCATTACCCATTACCCATTACCCATTACCCATTACCCATTACCCATTACCCATTACCCATTCCCTGTTCCTCTATAATTTTAAAAATACTAAACCACTATATAAATGAAAGGCATTATCCCAAACACTTTCTGATTTTCGAGATAAATCAATATAGGGTTTAATCTTGCCTAAAAATTGAGTATAATCTAATGTGGTTTCGGCAAAAGGTGTGAACTCAGACCAGAGTTGAGCATGAGTTAACAATAAATTTAACTGTTCTTTTAACAAATTCCAATGAATTCTATTAGTATTTTGGGAAGCGGGCACGGTTTCCTGGGAAAATTGAGTAAAATCAACTCCCTGTTTAAACTCATAATTTTGATCACAAATTCTTAAAATACAACCCCGTTTAGGCAAATGTAGATCACAAATTTGAGCATAATCTTGAGTGACTTCTTTATGGCGAAATCGTTCGGATTTAGGACGGCGGGGATCATAATCTAAAGATTCCACAAATAATGGTAATAATCCCTCAACCCGTCGGGTTACTTCTTGCCAATTAAACGTTATCGAACCTAATTGCTCCTGTTCATTTTGACAAATAATAGTCGGTTGAGGTGATAAAGATTGAATTGATTGTATCTGAAATACATGGAGTTTTTGAATATCGGTTAAAGATACCCAAAATACTGGAATTCCCGCCTCTAACATTTCCTGACCATAAACCTTTAATTCCCCCATTTCCCCAGTTTTATACAGACGCCAACCCCGACTTTGTAGCTGCATTCTGGCGGTATAGGGATCGGTTTTCAAAATTCGGGCTAGGGTTTGGGCGGCAATTTGTTTTTTTTCTGGGGCTAAAGGTTCTAAAATTAAAACACCCAATTCTTGATTTGTCGGGTCAGTTTTAGCTTGAATAATTGCTTCTTGACGTCGATTTTGTTCAATGGTTTCAATTCTTTGTAAACCCTGACGCGCCTGGGCGACAATTTTAGGGTTAGTCGCATCTTTTAATAATTTACGATAAACCTTTTCGGCGGTTTCTAATTTATCCGTCCCCTCATACCAACGCCCAGCATACAACTGTACCCAAAAATTCTGGGGCTCTTGTTTTTGCAGTTGCTTGAGGAGTTTGGCGGCTTGGCGGTAGTCCTGACGGTCTAGGGCTTCCGCTATCTGTTCGAGTTCTTTCATGCTTTTACCTCTTGCCCTAATATTATTGTGCCATTTCTTTTTAAATAAAATCACCTCCCCGTAATCAACAGGAAGGTGAAAAAAAATAAGGATGGTTAAATCAACTTATTTGGGGCAAACGGAAATATTATTAGCGTTAAGAACAACTGTTCCAGCGCTTTGCTGTTGAATTAACACGGGGTTGCCTGTGTCGGTTTTGATGATTAAAGGACTTAAAGCCAGACATCCTTGAACCAGTTTCGCCCCATTCTTCAACTTTGCGGGTATATTCAGCCCGAATCCGAGGAATATCATCTAAGGTAATACCATTGGGGATCGGAGGTAAGTTAGGGATAAACACCGTATCGGTAATTACTGCATCACTGGTGATGCTGTCATCAGTCCCTAAGTCATACATAATCGGAAACTTGAAAGCCGCAGGTAGGGTTCTATCCGGGTAAGCCAGGTCGGGTAAACTGTAATAAATCGGGGGGTCAACCCGTCCCAGATCAGGATCTTTGGGTTGATATTTATAGTCAAAGTCAGAGGGAACTACAGGTGTCCCAATAGGATTTTGAGCGACAGCAGGTAACTGTGAAGCTACTGCGATCAGGGCGCATAGGCCACCAATCAGTTTAGAATTCATCGTTTTCATCTCCTCAATCTCACCAACGTAAAAATTAACGAACTCTGGATGTAAGGTTGATTCTGGTGTGATCAACATTACCGCCACTCGGCTTTACAGAACTTTGACATCCTCCCCGCCGTAAACGGACGGGGATTCCTCACCACGCCACCTTTTTAGGATGGTCGCCGAATGGGGTTGACGCTTCGCAGACCGTTGCTACTTTAAAAGTAGTCTTACACTGTCTCCACGTCCGTTTTAAGTCTCGAAATGCCCTCCCGCGACTTGAGTTTAACCTCGTTCACTAAGATAGCCTATCTTAACCCATATTCAGAAAGGGTTTCTGTGATTGCCTTGAGTTCGAGCAGGTTTCTATCTTAGATTTTGATAGACCTACCTGGCAACTCTATCAAATTTTACTGTGTATATCAAGGGAAAGGGGCTTGGGTTAGAATAGCAAAGGACTATCAGAACTGGAACAGAACTTTAATGGATGGGTCTGAAGGTGTAACAATTCCCTTACCGCCAGAGGGATATAAGTCGGGGTTTGTCGGAATTATTGGTCGCCCGAATGTGGGGAAATCGACATTAATGAATCAGATGGTGGGTCAGAAAATCGCCATCACTTCCCCCGTGGCTCAAACGACGCGCAACCGTCTGCGGGGGATTCTGACCACGGATGAAGCTCAAATTATTTTTGTCGATACCCCCGGAATTCATAAACCCCATCATCAACTGGGTAAGGTGTTGGTACAAAATGCCAAGTCGGCGATTTCCTCCGTTGATGTTCTGTTGTTGGTGGTCGATGGGTCTGTGGAGGCTGGAGGCGGCGATCGCTATATTATTGAGTTACTAGAACAAATCAAAATTCCGGTAATTCTGGGCATGAATAAACTGGATCAACAACCGGAGGATACGGTGATTATTGACCGGAGTTATGGTCAACTAGCCCAACCATACAACTGGCCCGTGTTCAAGTTTTCAGCATTAACCGGGGAAGGTGTCAATGAATTGCAACAATTATTAATAGATCGTTTAGATCCCGGCCCCTATTATTATCCGCCGGATTTAGTTACCGATCAACCGGAACGCTTCATTATTGGGGAACTAATTCGAGAACAGATTTTACTCAACACCCGGGAAGAAGTCCCCCATTCCGTTGCCATTTCCGTTGACCGGGTGGAGGAAGACCCGAAAATTACTCGGATTTTATCCACAATTTATGTGGAGCGCCCTTCCCAAAAAGGGATTTTAATTGGCCATCAAGGAAGTATGTTGAAAACCATTGGCAGTGATGCCCGCCAACAAATTCAAAAGTTGATTGATGGTAAGGTCTATTTGGAGTTATTTGTCAAGGTGCAACCTAAATGGCGTCAGTCCCGCACTCAGTTGGCGGATTTGGGTTATCAAGTTGAATAGGAGTTTCTAGGGAATGGGTCAACTTGATTGGCACAGATCAGCCAATTTGTTATTGAGCTTTAGCCCCTAGAAGGAGTGCTAAAGCGCAACAACGTGGCTGAGTTTATTTCCAACCTGCGCGATCCATAATTTGAATTGCCTGGGAATTGAATTTTCCGTAGGCTGCAACATTGATCGAATTACTTTTAAATGTGCCAAAAGTCGCGAGAACAGGAGATACAGGAACACCCGCAACTACAGGATATTCAAAAGCACTTTGAGCAAAAATCTTTTGAGCTTCAGGACTCGCTAAATGATCTAAAAATTTAATTGCTCCCGCCTTATTGGGGGCAGTTTTAATTACCCCAGCCCCGCTAATATTGGTGTGAGTTCCCTGGGCTCTTTGGTTAGGGAAAAATAAACCAACTTTACTGGCGATAGCTTTATCTTCGGGTTTGGGAGAGGCAATCAAACGCCCTAAATAATAGGTATTAGCTAGGGTTAAAGATCCCACACCCGCCGCCACCGCTTTAATTTGAGAAACATCATTTCCCTCCGGGGGTCTGGCAAAATTAGCCACAAATCCTTTCACCCAGGTTTCAGTCGTAGCCGTTTCCACTTTCTCCAATCATCGAAGCCACTAAGGATTGATTATAGATATTATTAGAAGAACGAGCTACTATCTTTCCTTTCCATTTGGGATTGGCTAAATCTTCGTAGGTAGAAAGTTGAGCCGGATTCACCTTAGATTTATTATAAACAATCACCCTCGCCCGTTTAGAAAACCCAAACCAATTACCATTTGGTTCCCTTAAATTCGCTGGAATTACTCGATTTAAAGTAGCGGAAGAAATAGGTTGAAAAATCCCCTGTTGTTGCGCTCTCCAAAGGTTTCCCGCATCCACGGTAATTAGAATATCCGCCGGACTATTGGCTCCTTCGCTCTTAATCCGTTCTACCATTTCCTCGGCTTTTCCTTCAACTAGATTAACTTTAATCCCAGTTTTTTTGGTGAAGCTTTCATAGATCTGATTATCCGTATCGTAATGGCGGGCGGAATAGATATTCAGCACCTGGGGGTTAGCTTGCGATCGCTCCATCGGGCTAAGTCCACCCGCAGCAACTACAGCTAAGGCTGTTCCCAGGGTGAGAAATCCACGTCTAGTAATTTTGTTCATCGGGCTTTAATGCAATAGTTTATCAAGAAGACAGTATACAGTTAATGCTAGTAATTCTCAATAATTGTTTTTTAAGAACACTTGTGCTAATATAATCGCTTTTTTGCAGTCAATCAATTTGAGGAGAGTTATCCTTATTTTGCAGGGCTTACGGGCTTAAATATCTGGGTTAAGCTGAATCTGGGTTAGGGAATAAATAATTTAAGTGATTAAGATTCTTTTCTCAAGAGTCTAAAAATATTGCTAATTATAGTCAAATGAGCGGGATAAAAAAATATTCACAGGTCATATTTGCTCCCACCTGTGAATATTGATTGTTGAAATTGAGTATTTCAGCCGCGCCTAATCACAATCAAGGGTATCCCGGGTGTTGCGTCCGGTGACGGGATTAGTTCCGGTTGCGACTTTGCAGAGGGTTTTTAGGGAATCCTTGCGTAACATTACATCGGTGAAATCAGCCCCGTCAATAATTGCCCCTTCAAATTCGGCATTATAGGCATAGGCGCCTTCGAGAATTGCGTTGGTCAGGTTGGTTCGCCTAAAACGGGCCATGTCCAGGGTAGAATTTCTCAGATCTGCGCCTTCGAGGTTGACATCTTGGAGTTTCGCTCCAAATAAACTGACTCCCCGTAAATCCGTATGGCTAAAGTTGCTTCCGCGTAAATTGGCAAAGCCAAATTCTGAGTCGGTGAGAACTTGGCCAGAAAAATCGGCATTTAATAAAGTCCGCTTTTCATAATTTTCAGCTAGGGCTGATGGGGTTTTTAATAGGGTTAGAAACCATCCAAAAACTGATTACCAGTAAAATTCCTAGGGTCTTCAGGGGTGAGAATATTCTCAAATTTATCAGATTCATATTTTTTCTGGGATCAATCAACATTTTCAGATAAAATTCGTACTTACCAATTATTGTATTTCTAATCCTAGATCCGATGTCTAAATCAAGGGTAATTGGTTCTTTAGGGGAAAAACTGGTTGGCCATTGGTTAGAAACACAAGGCTGGCAGATTTTGCATCATCAATGGCATTGTCGATATGGAGAAATTGATTTAATTGCTGTTGAAACGGGAGAATCGGGAATTTTGACTTTAAGTTTTATTGAAGTGAAAACTCGTAGTCAACGGAATTGGGATCAGGGGGGACTTTTAGCCATTACTCCAAAAAAGCAAGCCAAAATTATTCGATCGGCTGAATTATTTTTAAGCGATCGCCCCCAATTCCTAGAATACCCCTGTCGGTTTGATGTGGCTTTGGTTAGTTGTGTTCGCTACCCAGGTCTGACCTCTATCCCAGAGGAAGTTTCCAGCTTTTCCCCGCGTATAAATATTGGTCAGTCTGTATTGATAAACGGCCACCAACTGATTCTACAAGACTATATTGAATCAGCATTTAGCGAATAATCGAGGAAATTAGGCTAAGGCTTCGGGACAATACCCTAAACCCCTAACAAATTGGGTTCGGAAGGACTCGACATCTTCGCGGTTAGGAATTCCATGGGAAACCACCGCGACTTGGTAACGACGCATGACACTCAGGGGAGATTGTCCGGTTTCCAAACCCCAAAGGGCCATTAAAATTCGCATATCGGGTTCGTATGGAACACCCAATTCCTGCATAAAAGCTCTAAAGTCTCCATGTTTCTTGGGGGGTGAGATATTCAGACATTTTGACTTTAATAATCCAGCCGTTAATTTGGTGAATCACCGTAATAAACTGAACGGGGAGAGAATTATTTGAACATAAAAAGTCTATGACTCTCAGGGTAAGACTTGTATTGGCAAGGTAGTAAAGGTATTCCATCGGTGATCTCCTGCATGATTGTTCCGCCTGTTTGTTGCTAAACTCCAGTCTGAAACTCTGCAACAAAGAGCAATAGGGGCGGTATTTTTGCTTGTCTTGTGTACCCGTTTATCCAGGTCTGAAGTTGAAACGGAGCCAAAAATGATTGGACTCTCATAAACGCCAGATTCTGTAGGCAACATAACCCTATACCTATCTATATTGACAAGATTAGGGATAATAAGATAGGGGAAAAGCACCCGATTTTTCATGGGGGATTCTACCCAAAACGTCCTTCAGATCAAGATATAACTAATCTAAATTACCACAGGGATCAGCAAATATTGAGTTGCTCTTCCATGAGATAATGTATAAAAAAATTTGGGTCAAGGACAATTAGAAAAAATGGATCAGTTAGATTATAAGTTAGAAAGCTATAGTTATGAATTACCAGAAGAACGGATTGCCCAAAATCCGGTTGTACCGAGGGATCACTCCCGTTTACTCGTTGTAGATTCTCCAGACTCCCATTTTCACCGTCTATTTAAAGATTTGCCTGAGTTTCTTAAACCGGGGGATTTACTTGTACTTAATAATACCCGTGTACTTCCGGCCCGTCTGTATGGACACAAAAGTAGTGGGGCGGCGGTGGAAGTCCTGTTACTGGAAGAAAAACAGCATCATTGCTGGTTGGCCTTAGTCAAACCGGGTAAAAAATTTCAACCAGGTTCTGTAATTGAGTTTGAACTGAATTCTGCCTCAAAAAATAATTGGAATTGTGAAACATTGCGGGCGACGGTATTAGAAACCGATGAAGAAACTGGGGGAAGGTTATTAAAATTTGAAATCCCACCCTGTAAGTCTCTAATTCCGTTTTTAGAAGCCTTTGGTAATGTTCCGTTTCCTCCATATTTGACGGAAACCGCAGCCTTACCGGAACAATATCAAACGATTTATGCAGAACATTCCGGGGCCGTCGCCGCACCAACTGCGGGGTTACATTTCACTGAAGAATTATTTCAGAGTTTACAATTAAAAGGAATTGAGCGAACCTTTTTAACTTTGCACGTCGGAGTTGGAACTTTTCGACCTGTAGAAGTCGATTATATTATCGACCATCAAATGCACGGAGAATGGATTGAAGTCCCGGCGGAAACCTGGGAAAAAATTGCAAAAACCAAAGCATCTGGGGGGAGGGTTATTGCCGTGGGAACTACCTCTGCACGGGCATTAGAAGGGGCTGCGATCGCCCTTTCCCAAGCTACAGAAGCCTCCCAAGAATCAGGGACTACAGGCTATTGTGGGAAGACTGATATTTTTATTTATCCTGGATATCAATGGAAAATTATTGATGGATTAATTACTAATTTTCACTTACCTAAATCTAGTTTATTAATGTTAGTTTCGGCATTAATTGGACGGGAACGTTTACTAGATTTATACCAACAGGTTTTGGAAGAACCTGCCAATGAATTTGGACAACAATATCGGTTCTATTCCTTTGGAGATGCCATGTTTATTGCTCCAGAAAGTGTGTTGTGAAGCGGGGAATGGGGAATGGGGAATGGGTTTTGGGCAATGGGTTTTGGGTAATGGGTAATGGGTTTTGGGTTTTGGGTTTTGGGTAATAGAAGGAGTTTACCTCCCCCTGCTCCCCTACTCCCCCTGCCTCCCCTGCCTCCCCTGCCTCCCCTGCCTCCCCTGCCTCCCCTGCCTCCCCTGCCTCCCCTGCCTCCCCTGCCTCCCCTGCCTCCCCTGCCCCCCTACTCCCCCTGCCTCCCCTGCCTCCCCTGCCTCCCCTCTTCCCTCTTCCCTCTTCCCTGCTATCAAATCAGGACTTGTTTTTTTTCCCAATTAATTGATCAACTAAATTTTTATGGTAATTGGGTGGAACTTTCACCACTTCGCGGTGGGGCGGGGTGGGGGTGGGGGCTGGGGTTGCGGGACGGGAGGCTTGAGCTTGAGTCGGGACAGAATTAGTATAGGGGGGACGTCCGAAGCCTAGAATGATTCCCCGAGTTTCGGGTGCGACGCATGACTTCACCCCCATTGGCATCATTACCCACTCCCGTATTCCCCTCAATACTGATAATACTGCCATCGGATTTAACCGATTCTACGATCCCAACATGATCGGCAATTCCATCCCCCCGCCAACAGAAAAAGACCACATCCCCGGCTTTTGGCTCCTGAAACCACTGGCCCCGTTGTCTAAACCAGGACACCCCATCGGGACAGTAGGCGAACCCTTTGGCACTTCTGATGGGCAGGGGTAGGCCAATTTTGTCAAAACAATAGGAGATAAAAATTGCACACCAAGGAACATAATTCATGCCGTACCATTGGCCATACTTATTACCATTACTACCCGGGGGATATTCGGTATATCCAACTTCACCCGCAGCAATATTAATTAAATTACCTACAGTTGTCATAAGAATTCTCCAAAACTTTAAATTGATTTGGGATAGTTTAGGCTAATCCGTGCGTCACCTATTGATTTTGGGATGAGATTTTCCGCCTTTACTACCAATATTTTACTCTTTTTTTTCTAACATAGGGAGTCAAGGTTTTTATCCGGTGAAGTCAATTAAAGAAAGATCGCACCCGAATTCCCATTCCATTTTTACTTTCAAGGAGATTTCTGGGTAATCCGAATTAATTCTAAAATCAGGAATAATTTTGATTTGTGCGTTTAATTTGTTCCTGCTCTATGGCCTCAAATAAGGCTCTAAAATTACCTTCTCCAAAACCTTGAGCCTGTCTGATTTCACCTCCAATTGTACAAAACTTTCGTTCAATAAATTCCAAGAAAAATGTCGGTTTTTCAAAAATAGGCTGGCTAAAAATTTGTAATAGCATTGCTTCCGGGTTTACTGCTTCCCAATCTGCTAAGATTTGGTTGGATTTTAATGCTTCCCAATTAAATAATAAGGGTTGATCAATCCACCGTTTTTGCAATTGCAGATAATATTCATCGGGAACCGTTAAAAAAGATAATCCTCTTTGTTTTAAAAAATTAACTTTTTGGACTAAATCAGAGGTTTTTAGGGCAATATGTTGAATCCCTGAGCCTTGATTGATGTCCAAAAATTCTTGAATCTGAGAATTAGTTGATGCGGGTTCATTGATAGGAAACTGAACTTTACCTTGGGAATGAACCATAACTTGACTTTGTAATCCAGAGCGTTTCCGTTTGAATATCAAAAATTTGTTTGGGTTGAAATCCCAAATGATTTTGATACCAAGAAATTGCGGTTTTTAAGTCTCCTGATTCTACATTTAAAACAACATGATCAATAGCCAGATCATGGGGGGAAGATATCGGCATAATATCGAAAAAACCAGGAATAGCTTTCCCAGGTATTGTTCCTATTTGTTCAACTAAAGTATGACGTAAACCCTGCCATCCTTCTAGGGTTAACCATTTTAATTTTCCCCCCGAATATTCCTGATATTTTAAGGGAGAAATTATCCGAACTCCTTGTTTAACAAGCCGTTCAAGTCTTAATTCTAAGTCTTGAACTTGAAAAGCAATGTCGGCAACACCCGAAGGATGAAACTGCAAAAATTTACTAACAGGACTCTCAACTGTTAGAGGTGAAGATAAGAGGAAATAAACTGAACCTTGGCAAACAATTTCTGTTTTGGTATGACCAAAGTTCCGGCTCCCAGTGCCTTGAAATCCCAACTTATTTATAAACCAGTCCCGTGTTCGTTGGGCATCTTGAACATAGAAATGGATATGATCAAACTCCATAATTCTTCGTTCAATAGGCAATCATATAATATAAATTTAGAAAAATAAATGGCTTTCCGGTTGAATATTAATTTCCATGGGAACCGCTTGGGGCTCGGCCGATAAAGCAAACATAATAGAATTAGCTGCGGTTTCTGCACTCAACATTTTTGAGCGGTCAACTTTTAAACTGACATTATCCCAAAAGGGTGTATCCACGCCGCCAAAATAAAATAAGGTGACTTTAATTCCATAGCGTCTAACTTCATCCGCAAAACATTTACTAAAACCCACTAAACCAAATTTAGAGGCACAATAGGCGCTAGACATTGCCATCGAATGTTTACCCAAAATTCCCACAACATTACAGATATGTCCTGATTTTTGTTGCTTCATAATATTAGCAGCAGCTTGACAAGTATAAACCGAGCCCTTTAAATTGAGATCTAACATGGCATCTAAATCAGCCGGTTCAATTTTATTCCATTGTTTTAAAATTCCCGCCCCCGCCGCATTCACTAAAATATCAATTTGACCGAAATAATCGACTGTTTTTTGAATTAAACCCTCGACTTGTTGGGGGTCGGTGATATCCGTTGGCACGGTTAACAATTCCGTTGGGCTTAACTCCATCGCCAGGGCTTCCAATTGACTACTATTTCTGGCGACTAACACCAGCTTTGCCCCTGTTTGGGCCAATTTTCTGGCGACGGCTGCTCCAATTCCTCCGGTGGCGCCCACAATCACAGCGACTTTGTTGTGCATTTTTCTTTACATTTCTTAACAATCATCCTTTTTAGTATAGCAAATTATCGTTACCTCTGTAGAGACGTGCCACGGCGCGTCTCTCAAACTCTTTCTTTCTCTAACTCTCCAACGTCTCTAAGTTAAGCCTTTATAAAAATTTACCGCAGTTTCGAGTCCCTGCACAGATAGGCTGTGGCGCATCTCTAGGGAGAATTTAACTTGACTCTCCAATCTCTATCGGTTTTTTCTAAATTAAAGACGGTACTTACACTTAATAGCTTTTGAAAATTGCCACCCAATCTTAATTTTTTAATAATTTTAGTAATAGAAATGCCATACTTTTGATGAAATTGGGTTCCTAGAACAGACAGAGAAACATTATCCTCCGATGAATTTAAAGTTAGTTCTTTGAAGATTTTAACTAAGGCGGTTTCTAAATCTTCTAAGGAATCAATCAGAGTCTTTTGAGATAATTCCGTACTTAATAAAGCTGGGGGTTCGATAACAGAAGATTGAATCTCGAATAGGGTGACATAGCTGGGGGATTTTTCCGAAGATTTATGGACGACAAAAATATGGGGATTTTTAACAAATATATCTCTGGCTTGATAATCCGAAAAATGGGCAGCCACCACTTGACTAATCGTTAAATTGTAGGCATCTTTATATAAAAGATCAACTCGATTAAGTTTAATCCATTGACAGTGAGAGCGTTTTTGTTCTAGTTTGATAACCTCTTGTAATTGTAGAATAAATTGATCTAAAGTAGGAATTTGAGGGGCGGTTTTTAAGGAATAAGTATCCACTTGACTGGTGCGGGTATTCAGCACTGTAAGATTAGTTTTATTTTTAGTCACTTGATAAACGGTTAAACCATGGGTTTGTAGGGCGTTACACAAATGGGTTAAGCCACGGTCAGAGGAACAAACTAAAACCTCTTTTGCCGTGGGATAATGTACAAAAATAGATGAGCCCACCGTTGACATTTTCAAATCTGCACTATCTTTTCCCGGGGGAACATGAATTAATTGATAACTGCGTTGATGATATTCTAAATCCTTTTTTCCCATACTCCGCCAGTTAGCAAAGGCGACTTTAATTTGCATAGGATATAAGCAAATAGTCTCTAAAAATTTCTCCGTTTCTATATCTAAAGTCAGATTTTCTACATCTAATAATAAAATACTAATTCCGCTTTCCCTAGGATTTCGGCCATTCAATAATAGGTGAGAAGAAGAATGCTCAACGAGGGGATAATGAGCAAATAGGGCCGCCACATTGGGGTCTGTCAGTTGTTCGAGTTTAGTAATTAATACTTGATATTCAGGAGAATGTAAAAATTCAACACTAAATAAACGGCTTAAATAAGCTTTAAGTTTTACGAATAAAGTCTCTCGATTTCGAGCTTGACTTAATCCCTGATTCAGTTGACGAATCAGTGAGGATTGATGTTCTGATTTTTGCCAAGGAATATGGCGATAACGGGGATTAATCCAGTGAGGATATTGAACGTTCACTAATGTTCGACAAACATAGTGACTAATGGCAGGAACAACCAGGGTTCCATTCTCTTGAATTGTGTTGGTTTGCTCGAACATAACCGATACAAAAATGCTAACAATTCTATCTTGAATCCTAGTAGCATAGTGACATTATACCTGAAAAGCTCAATGTGATCTAAAAAAATCACCGAACAGAAAAAATAAATTGGGTATAACGCCGGAATAGGGCAAATCGTGAATTTTTCCCATGGCAAACACAACCTGGGATAATCCCAAAATTAAGTTTAATCATACCCCTAACATTAACAGGACTTACGCGCAAGACCAAAGAAACCGGGTTTCTGGCCCTGATTTTGCGGATGAAATCGGTAATTTCTCGTTCAGAAACCCGGTTTCTGCGTAAGTCCTAATTAAACTATCTCAGGTTTTAAAGTTTAATCCCTAGGACTTGGGTGTAAGCGCCTCGGGCTTGGGTCACTCCAATAGTGCGTTGGGAGGCTTCCATCATCGGGCGACGCAAACTAACAACAATAAATTGGGCTTGTTCGGTTTGACTTTTAATCATTCTAGCCAATCTTTCCACGTTGGAAACCATCTAAAAACATATCGACTTCATCGAAGGCATAAAAGGGTGAGGGACGATATTTTTGTAGGGCGAAAATAAAGCTTAAAGCGGTTAGGGATTTTTCCCCCCCAGACATGGATGTTAACCGTTGGACGGGTTTACCTTTGGGGTGGGCAATTAGGTTTAAACCACTGGTAAAGGGGTCTTCTGGGTTATCAATTTCTAAATAGCCATCGCCTTCGGAAAGTTGAGCAAAAATGGTTTGAAAGTTTTCATTCACGGCATCAAAGGCTTCTTGAAAAGCGCGACGGCGGAGGGTAGTAAAGTTCTCAATTCTGAGTAATAATTCGGTTCTTTCTCCTTCTAAGGTTGTGAGTTTTTGGGTTAATTCTTCTAAGCGGGTTTGGGTGCGTTCAAATTCTTCTAGGGCTAACATATTCACGGGTTCTAAGGCTTCCATGCGTTTTTGGAGCGATCGCAAATCCCGTTGTAGAGCCGCTAAATCTAAGTTATTAGGAATATTAGGTAGGGGTTCGGGTAGTTCAATTTTAATTGCGGCAATTTGTTCTAATTTAATGGTTAATTGCTCCCGTCTTCCGGCTTGAGTTTCTTGCAATTTTTCGATTTGCCAGTCTAATTGTTGTTTGGCTAAACGCAATTCTCCTAACTGGGTTTCTACCTGATCCCGTTGTCTTTTTTCTTCTCCTAATTTGGCTTCTACTTGAGCAACATTAACCCGAATTTGTTGAATGGTTGTGTGAATTGCTGTTAATTGATTCTTGACGGTTTCTAACTTTTGGGTTAAAAAAGTTTGTTCCTGACGAGTGGCTTCTAATTTCTGATTTCCCGCTTGATTTTTCTCTTGTAAACGGGTTTGTTGATTTTCGATTTCCGTTAACCGTTGTTGCACGGTTCTGAGGGCATTCTCTTTTTGTTGGAGCTCGGTTTCTTGGGTTCTTAATACCCCTTGGAGTTGTTGCCATTCACTATGGCTATGGGTGGCTTCTAATTGGGCTAAGAGTTCCCGATCCTGTTGTAATTTTGTTTCTAAATTCGGAATTTCTGCCTCTAAATTCTTTAAGCGAATTTGGGCGGTATTGAATTCTTGGGTATTTTTTTCTAATTGCGATCGCAGTTGTTCTTGTTGATTATTTAAAGTTCTAATTTCCGACTCTAACAGAGAAACTTGTTGTTGATGATCACGCAAAGTTTGTCTAACTTCATTCAGTTCTAGCGATCGCTCTTTCACCGTTTGACTCGCCTCTAAAATACTGCGGTTACAGCGTTCTAAAATCCGTTCGATTTCCTCTAATCTTTCTTTCAATGCTGCAATATTTCTGGCTTCTGCTGACCCTTGATCCGTGCCAAAATGCAGGCTAGACCGAGAAGCCACACTTCCCCCCGTCATCGCTCCGGTGGTTTCTAATAATTCCCCTTCTAAGGTAACTATCCGATATTGCCCTAATACTTTTCGAGCATTAGAGAGATTATTGAAAACTAAAGTATTGCCAAAAACATAAGCAAAAATATCTTGATAACGGGGTTCATATTCAATTAAATTCACTGCTAAATCAATTAACCCCGACACATTTCTCATCGTGGCTAAATTGGGTAAATTAGAACGATTTCCCTTAATTTTATTTAAGGGCAAAAATGTCGCCCGTCCCGCTTGTTGACGCTTCAAAAATTCAATTGCCGCGGCCGCCACACTATCATTTTCCACCACAATATTACCCAACCTAGCCCCGGCGGAGGTTTCCAGCGCTAACTGATATTGGGGTTCCACCTGTCCCAACTGACAAACTAACCCACAAATGCCCGAAATACCCGACTGAGCGATGATTTTAGTCGCATAACTGCCCGTTGCTTCCTGTTGCGCCTGATGTTGGGCTTCGGACTTATCCAGTTTGCGCTGACGTTCCCGTTGTTCCTGTAATAGACGGGTTTGGGTTTCCTGTTGCACCTGTAACTCCGTTTCCACCTCCGTCACCTGCTGGGTCAAGTTGGCAACCCGTTGAGCCGTCCCGTCCCGTTGAGTGGTAGCGGTTTCCCAGGCTATGGTTTTTTCCGATAACTCCTGACTCAAGGTATTAATAGACTGTTGCTGTTCTGAAAGTTGGCGTTGCAGTTGTTCAACTCGCTCCCGTAGTCGGGCTTGTTCAGTCCGATGGGGGTCAAGGGTTTTTTGTAGGGTTTCAATTTGGCGGTGCAGTTCCGTTTGTTGCACCATCCAGCTTTCCGCCTGTTGTGCGACTTCTGAGGTCGCCTCCCGACTCCTTTCTACCGTTGTTTGTAGGGTATCCCGTTTCCCGTTGCCGTTGGCCGAAATTCAGGGTTTCCTGATCCTTTTCAATGGCCAGACCATCGAGGGTTTGATAATGTTGGCGCAGTTCCTGTTCGGTTTGGTGAATTTGGGTGATCGTCTGTTGGATAGCGGTTTCCAGTTCCGCAGACCGGGTTTGCAGTTGACTTTGTTGGGCTTCTTGGGTGGCTAAACTAGACTGGAGGGCAATTAGTTCTTCTTCCCCCATGGCTTTAACTAGGGCGTTGAGTTGCTCTAGTTGAACAGATGTGGTTTGAATTTGTTGATCTTGGTGTTGGCGCTGTTCGTTGAGATCCGTTAAGGTGCGATCGTCGGCTTCTATTTGTTCCCGCAGTCGTCCCTGTTGTTGTTGCAGGGTTTGATAATTGAGAACGGTTTCCCACTGGCTTTTTTGTTGAAATTCTTCCCGCAGTTGTTGATATTTTTCCGCCTTCGCCCGATCTTTGTCTAAGCGATCGCGTTGGGCAATTAATTCTTGTTCTACAATGCGGCTACGTTCCTCTCGATCCTTGACCGCATCTAATTTTTCCTTGGCTAAGGTAATTTTCCGATCAAAGGAAGCTACCCCCGCCAACTCATCAATAATTTCTCGACGTTCCCGGGGCTTCATCGTAATAATACCCGTAACATCCCCCTGTAAAACCACGTTATAGCCTTCGGGGTAAATTCGTAGTTTATTTAATTGTTCGTGGAGTTCGGTTTGGGTACAGGCTTCCCCATTAATATAATAAGTTGAGGTATAGGTTCCCTGTTTAGTTACCCGCAGTTTTCGGGCTACCGTCCATTCTGAGGGGGGTTCATAATTGGGGATCGATAGGTTATCCCCCGGTAGAGACGTGCCATGGCGCGTCTGTTCGGTTTCTGCGGATACATTATTATCAATTTCTTCCCTATCACTCCCCAAGGGTTCACCGTCGTAGTCGCAGAGGTCAAAGGTAACGGTAACAAGGGTTTCAACGGTTCCCTTGCGGCTTTGGGCATTATTAACTAGATCGGGTAAACGTTCCGCCCGCATTCCCTTGGAGGACGATAACCCCAGGGCAAATAATAACGCATCGAGAATATTCGATTTGCCGGAACCATTTGGGCCGGAAACGACTGTAAACCCAGGGAGTAATGGCACAGCCGTTGTACCACCAAAGGATTTAAAGTTAGTGAGTTCGACACGCTTGATATGAACCATTGGGACGAATTTAGGACGGATAATGTGAGTGGGGAGACTCACACTGTAATAGTTGTCTCAAGAATCAACAATATTAACAGTTTTGCCTGGATCAAGCAAGGATAGGGGGATAGTTCAACTACACTCATTATTCGATCACCAGTCAAAGGTGGGGATCAGACTATCTGATAAATGGGTAATATTAGGGAATTAAGTCAACATTCAAGTATTCAAAATTGGTGATTTATTTAGGTAAAAATACTTATTCCCATTCTGGGAAAATCAAAACTGTTACGGTTAAGCAAAATCAATCCCGAGCCTAGACTATGATCTCCTAGAAGCCGTTTTATTCAGTGATTTCAGGTTCTAGCAGGGTGAGTATTTTGACGAAAATGAGTATTTTTACTTAAATAAAATCCAGGGATTCTGAAGGTAATCTTAATAAAGTATACACTTCTTAATAAATTTTAACGCAATAAATAGCAACAGCGTTGTATAACTAATATCTGAAGGGCAAAGACAACAACCAAATGTTAGTCTCCCAACAATTGATTAACATTTGATTAAAAAAGTTTAATGTCCTTTCATAAAGTGGTGTAGGATTTCCCAGGTTCCTCTAAGTGAGGCGGAGGTAGCTGCAAAAGCAGTAATACTCAACCGACAAGAGAGACTCTCAAGAGTCAGGATCAGGAAAACCGATCATTTCACTCTGAACCAAAAATAAAGTTAAGCAAGTCAAGTAGGAGATTAATCCATGTTTGATGCCTTTACCAAGGTGGTTTCTCAAGCTGATACCCGTGGCGAAATGTTAAGCACTAGCCAAATCGATGCTCTGAGCCAAATGGTTGCTGAAAGCAACAAGCGTTTAGATTCCGTTAACCGGATCACCGGTAACGCTTCCAGTATCGTCGCTAACGCCGCTCGTGCCTTGTTTGATGAGCAAGCCCAGTTGATTGCTCCTGGTGGTAATGCTTACACCAACCGTCGTATGGCTGCTTGCTTGCGCGACATGGAAATTATTTTACGTTACGTCACCTACGCAATTTTTGCCGGAGATGCTAGCGTTCTTGATGATCGTTGCTTGAACGGTCTGCGCGAAACCTACCTGGCTCTGGGCGTTCCCGGTGCTTCCGTCGCCGTTGGCGTTGGCAAAATGAAAGAAGCCTCTTTGGCTATCGTTAACAATCCAGCAGGAGTCACTCCTGGAGATTGTAATGCCCTGGCTTCCGAAATCGCCAGCTACTTTGACCGCGCCGCCGCTGCTGTCGCCTAATTTTTGACAAGTTAGATTTTCATAACTCCATAGAAGTCAAAATTAAACGACTTCAATCTGTACCTGAATTTTGTAAACCCATAGGGAGATAACTCAAGCATGAAAACCCCCCTGACTGAAGCAGTAACAACCGCCGATTCTCAAGGTCGTTTCCTGAGCAGCACCGAACTGCAAGTGGCCTTCGGACGTTTCCGTCAAGCCAAAGCCGGTTTAGAAGCCGCCAAAGCTCTAACCGCCAAATCTGGTGAATTGATCGCCGGCGCTGCCCAAGCAGTGTATAACAAGTTCCCCTACACCACCCAAATGCAAGGGCCTAACTACGCTTCTACCGAGCGTGGTAAAGCCAAATGCGCTCGTGACATCGGTTACTACCTCCGTATGGTCACCTACTGCTTAATTGCTGGTGGTACAGGCCCTATGGACGAGTATCTGATTGCTGGTGTTGATGAAATCAACCGGACTTTTGAACTGTCTCCTAGCTGGTATGTGGAAGCTCTGAAATATATCAAAGCCAACCACGGTCTGAGTGGCGACGCAGCAGTTGAAGCTAACTCCTACATCGACTATGCTATCAACGCTCTGAGCTAGACTTAGCGCGCTTGATGCTCCTAAGCGGTAAATAGCTGTTAGCAACTGGGTTAACGGTTGTTTAACGCTTAGGAGCATCTTTAGTTATTACCGTCGGTGTCCGAAATTAACAAAGTTTTTCTTTTTTGTCTGTTTTGAAAATCTCTTACGGAGCAGAAGGATATGGTTGGCTTGCTTGAAGGTAGCCGACTTGGTATCCGGGCCTTTGAAGAAATAAAACCCGTAGAACTGCGCCCCAACTACACAGAAGCGGATTTGCAAACCGTGGTTGTGGCTGCATATCGTCAGGTGATGGGCAACGAGCACCTGATGTCGCGGGAAACGGCTCACCAGCGCGGAATCTTTGCTGCGCCAAGGACAAATTACCGTTCGGGATTTTGTCAGAGCCATTGCTTTATCCGAGGTTTACCGGACTAAGTTTTTTTACTCTAATTCTCAAACTCGGTTTATTGAGTTAAATTACAAACATCTGCTCGGTCGCGCCCCTTACGATGAATCAGAGATGGCGTTTCACGTCGATCTCTATAACCGTCAGGGCTATGAGGCAGAAATTAACTCTTACCTGGACTCTCAAGAATATCTGGATAATTTCGGGGAAAGTATTGTCCCCTATTATCGGGGATTTTCTACCCAAGATGGACAGAAAACCGTGGGTTTCAACCGCTTGTTTACCCTCTATCGCGGGTATGCCAGCAGCGATCGCGCTCAAAACCAAAAGCAAAGTCGCTTAACTTGGGAATTAGGCCGGAATTTGGCCTCTCCGATTCAAACTCCGGAGAATGGTCAAAGTCTAGCAGGTACGACGGGCGGGAGTCGTGGACAACTCTACCGCCTGACTGTGCTCCAAAAAGCAACGCAGTCTTTGCCTCAAGTGCGCCGTACCCAAACTGAATATACCGTACCCTATGACCAACTGTCTACTCAGTTGCAGCGAATTCATCGCGCCGGGGGACGGGTAATGAGAATTACCGTGGCGTAATCTGATTAATTTCAAAATTATCGCCAGTTTGTGTCGCCGGATTTAGGGTTCGGGCTGACTGTTAAAAAGAAACGCTTGAACTCTATTCCTGGTGATCAACAAACATTCAACAGCGAATCAATGCACGCCACAATTGCAACTTGATTCTCGGTCATGTTCTTAAATGTAAAAGGAGGATTTTAGGTGGCTATTACAACAGCAGCATCTAGGCTAGGAACTACTGCGTTTCAAGAAACGCCTCGTGTTGAACTACGACCAGATTGGACTCGGGACGATGCCCAACGGGTGATTCGTGCCGTTTATCGCCAACTCTTGGGTAATGATTATTTAATGAGTTCTGAGCGCCTGAAAAGTGCTGAGTCTCTGTTGACCGATGGTAGCATCAGCGTGCGGGAGTTTGTCCGTTCCGTCGCTAAGTCAGAACTGTACAAAACCAAGTTTTTCTACCCGCATTTCCAAACCCGTGTAATTGAACTCAATTACAAACATTTATTGGGTCGCGCTCCTTATGCTGAATCCGAAGTGGTTTTCCACCTGGATTTATACCAAAACCAGGGCTATGACGCTGATATTGATTCTTATATTGATTCAGTCGAATACCTGGAAAACTTTGGGGAAAATGTGGTTCCCTACTATCGCGCCTTTGAAGTTCAACGGGGACAAAGAAACCGTCGGTTTTACTCGGATTTTCCAGTTGTATCGCGGTTATGCCAATAGCGATCGCTCTCAATTGGGGGGTAATAGCTCTCGCCTAGCCAAAGAACTGGGTGAAAACAGCACTTCTCCCATTGTTGGCCCCTCCGGTGGTAGCGGGGGTTGGTCTTATCGTTCCTCCGGCCAAGGAGTGGTTCCCACTACGGGATTCAGTACAGGTGGAGTGTTAGGACAATCTGATCGTAGCTATCGGGTGGAAGTGGCTGGAATCGTTCAGCGTCGATATCCTAAAGTGCGTCGCAGCAGTAAGTCCTTTATTGTTCCTTACGAACGCTTATCTTCTCTACTTCAGGAAATTCAACGCCAAGGTGGTAAAATCGCCAGTATTACGCCTGTTTAGGACGTTTTTTTAAACAGGGGGCGCTGATCGGCAATCCCTGTTTATTGTTTTTGTAAAACTTTATTAGATTTATTCAGAACAATGTTAGGTCAAGTTGCAGTTGGACAATCCTCCGCGTCTCCATCGGGAAGTCGCTTTTTCCGTTATGAAGTCGTGGGTTTACGTCAATCAGATGAAACCGATAAAACCGACTATTCTATCCGTTCTAGTGGCAGCAAGTTTATCACGGTTCCCTACAACCGCATGAACCAAGAAATGCGGCGTTTAACACGGATGGGTGCAAAAATTGTGAGCATTCAACCTTTAACATCTGGTGCGGAAGAATAATGGGATTGAGCGAGATTCAAGACTGAATTTAACGATTCAATCGACCTTAGTTCAATTTCAACATTAATCATTGAGGTTAGGTGTTTCAAGCTCGAAATATCTGACCCTTTTTTTATACTTTGATGGGTTGAACTTGAATCTCAATTTTCCCTGGATTACTGACTCCTGCTATGATCAATAGGGTTTAAAAAAATAGACTTTAATATAATGGCGGACTTGGGATCGGAATCAACAGGAAACCATAGCACTCAAGAGGAAGAATCTTTAACCATTGAACAGGCGATCGCTAATCTTCGCCATGAAGAATTAGGACGTCGCTACTATGCGGCTTGGTGGTTAGGACGTTTTCGAGTGAATGAAACCGGCGGCGGTGGATGCCTTGATTTTAGCTTTAAATGATGAATCCGATCGCACCGAAGAAGGCGGTTATCCCCTACGCAGAAATGCGGCTAGAGCTTTAGGAAAACTGGGAGATAAGCGGGCAGTTTCGGCATTAATTGAATGTTTAGACTGTGCTGATGTTTATGTGCGAGAAGCCGCCGCCCAATCCTTGGAACAATTAGGGGATGAGCGTTGTATTCCCGCTTTGATAAAATTATTAGCGGGGGGATTAGAAGCCGCTCAATTTGTGCCGGGAAAACCCTATTTAGTTCAACCCTATGATGCTATTTTAGAAGCATTAGGCAGTTTAAAAGCTACCATGGCGATTCCGTTTGTTCAACCGTTTGTAAAGCATTTTGTGCCTAAAGTTCAGTATGCGGCATTCAGGGCAATGTATCAATTAACCGGAGAAAATAGCTATGGAGAACAGTTAATTGAGGCGTTAAAGGGCAATGATTTAACCTTACGCCGCACAGCTTTAATGGATTTAGGCGCAATTGGATATTTACCCGGGGCAAAAGCGATCGCCCAAACCTTTGCAGAAAATAGTTTAAAATTAATTGCTTTAAAAGGAGTTTTAGAATATCAATTAACCGATACTTCCGATTTTGGGTTGTCTGAATCGGCCATTGAAGTTATGGAGTTAATGGATTCTTTATTATAAAAAATATTAGCTAATCTCAAAAATATGACTGTACAAATATTGATTCAAGCTGTGGAAAAAGCTGATTCTGCTCCCTCTTTATTTAAGGCAGTTTTAGCTTTGTCTCAGGCGAATTCCGTTGAAGCAATTCCCACATTAATTGCCGTTTTAGGCTATAATAATCCTGGGGCTGCGGTGGCTGCGGTGGATGGATTAACTCAGTTGGGTGAACCTGCGGTTATCCCCTTATTAGAACAATTAGATGGTTATAATTATGGGGCTAGGGCTTGGGCTGTTCGGGCTTTATCAGGTATTGGTGATCCTCGTGGTTTAGAGGTTTTATTGGAGTCCGCCGGAAGTGATTTTGCTTTGAGTGTTCGTCGGGCTGCCACCAGAGGATTAGGGAATATTCGCTGGGATAAATTACCTTCTGAACAACTTGCTGATGCTCAATTTGAGACTTTTAAAACATTACAAAAAACCGTAGAAGATCCCGAATGGATTGTTAGATACGCGGGGGTTTTTGGTTTACAGGGTTTAGCAATAGCAATTGATAAAACTCAACCGGAATGGTTTAATAAAATTCAAGAACATTTACAACAACTGGCAAATATTGATGAAGTTCTGGCAGTTCGAGCTAGGGCAAAATGGGCAATTCAAAAGTTAGGATAAGATCAAGATTTTAAATATTAGACCTCTGGCAAAAGTTATTCAAATTATTATTAGAATAAACAGAATAATTTAGGTTTTATTTGGTTTTGTCAGAGGTCTGAATATCGGGAAATAACAATAGTTAACCCAGTGTAAAATCGGAAGGATTAATGTTTGTAGATACCACTCCTTTGAAGATAGCTAAAACTTGTCCCGTATTCCCAATATTAACGATGGTATCATTAGCATAAACGCCAGTACCTTGAACAATATTCAGATTAGAAATATCCTCAATACCTTTGAGCAAAATACGATCCGTTCCCGGTTCAAAATCCATAATAACATCTGCAAAATCAGCGTTAGGATAACTAAATTTACCTGTCAAAACAAAGGTATCAACACCAGCACCACCAGTGAGAATATCTTTCCCACCACCACCATCTAATAAATCATTACCATCATCGCCAGTCAAGGAATCAAGTCCTCGTCCTCCTAACAGGATATCGTCCCCAGAATTACCCACAAGGACATCATTTCCTCGATAACCTGTTAAATAATCATTTCCGGTAGTTCCCGTCAAAATATCATCTTGATTTGGAGGAAATGGTTGATTATTACCTTGTTCGTTAGTTCCTTGATTTGGAGGCAATAATTGATTATTACCTTGTTCGTTAGTTCCCCGATTTGGAGGGAATGGTGGGTTATTACCTTGTCCGTTATTTCCTTGATTTGGAGGTAATAGTTGATTATTACCTTGTTCGTTAGTTCCTTGATTCGGAGGAAATGGTTGATTATTACCTTGTTCTTTAGTTTCCTTGATTTGGAGGGAATGGTGGATTATTACCTTGTTCGTTATTCCCTTGATTCGGAGGAAATGGTTGATTATTACCTTGTTCGTTATTCCCTTGATTTGGAGGGAATGGTGGATTATTACCTTGTTCGTTAGTTCCCCGATTTGGAGGGAATGGTGGATTATTACCTTGTTCTTTAGTTCCTTGATTTGGAGGCAATGGTGGGTTATTACCTTGTCCGTTATTTCCTTGATTATTGGGAATATTTCCCTGAATTGGGGCGTTTTGGGGATTTTTAAGAAGTGTTGATTCAGTGTTAATAGCCATAGTAAAATCTCTCTTAATTAAGTTTTTGAGTTAAGTTGGTTGCCAGTTACTTTTTTGATTTGAACTACTCCAACAACACCCGGAAATCTAGGGATTGCTACTTTAAAATTTTTGGTTAGCTCTAACTAACAACTTAGCTTATTTACTATTAACGGGCATGAAAATTACAATAATAATGCTGTTTAGATTACAGTTTTGTAATTTTTGGGCTTGTGGACATTTACTCGCCAAATACAACCACTTTCGACCTCAAGAGTTAAACCAATAATTTAGATATTTTTTCCCCAACCCGATGCCAATTAGTCCTTCTTCCTATTATAGATCATTAATATATTTTTATTGAAAGAATGGGGATTTTATGAGAATATAGAAAAACGGGAATTAATTTGGGAATGATCGGCATGAATTTTGAAACTTATTTGCGATCGCTTCAAAAAAATTTACAACGCGGGAGTGAACGCACCCACTATCCCGGTTTAAAAACCTTATTGGATTATCCCTCAGAACAAATTGAAGCCAGTATTGAAGAAAAAGGAAATAAAGCCGGAATACCTGATTTTACGGTGAGGAAACGTGAGTTATTAATTGGATATGTAGAAGCCAAAGATTTAGGAATAGACTTATCAACCGTCGAAAAAACAGAACAGTTAGAACGTTATCGAGAATCCCATATTGGGGCTAACTTAATTTTAACAAATTATTTAGAATTTCGTTGGTATATTAACGGGAAACTGCACTTAAAAACAGTTTTAGGGGAACAAGTTAATCATCAGATTCAATTGATTGATTCTGAACCAACAAATCAATTAATTCAAGGATTTCTGAACTATCAGGGCGAAATAATTAATAACCCTGAAGACTTGGCAAAACAGATGGCACGATTGACAAAAGCCATTCGTTATGCAGTTATAGAAGCCTTAAAACTAGAAACAGAAACGGGACAACTGCATCAACTCCAGAAGGGATTTCAAGAGGTTTTATTACCGAATTTAGAACCGTCTACTTTTGCCGATATGTATGCTCAAACCGTCGCTTATGGTTTATTTACAGCTAGGGTTAGTCATGCTCAAAACCCTCAAAACTATGCTTTTGAACGACGCACCGCCGGGTTATATATTCCCGATACTAACCCGTTTTTAAAGCGGTTATTTAATACCGTTGTTGATACGGATGTGCTTTCTCAAATTAATTGGGCTGTCGATGATTTAGTGCAACTTTTAGCCCAAGTTAATATGACCAATATTTTAGAAAATTTCGGCAAAAATACCCAACAGAAAGATCCGGTTGTGCATTTTTATGAAACCTTTCTCGCCGCCTATGATGCCGCCTTGCGGAAAAGTCGAGGAGTTTATTATACACCGGAACCTGTGGTATCTTTTATTGTGCGTTCAGTAGATTTAATTCTGAAAAATCGGTTTAATTTAGCGTTAGGTTTGGCTGATTATACCCAAGATAAAACCACCAAACAGCCGAGGGTACAAATTCTTGATCCCGCAACGGGAACCGGAACATTTCTCTATACTGTGGTGAATCAAATTTACCAAAATTTAGAGGAAATGGGGTTAGGAAGTAGTTGGAATGATTATGTTAAGGAGCATTTATTTAATCGTTTATATGGATTTGAATTGTTAATGGCTCCATACGCGATCGCCCATTTAAAATTAGGATTACAATTGCAAAATTATGGTTATCAATTTCAAGATAAACAACGGTTAGGAATTTATTTAACTAATACCTTAGATGAAGCGTTAAAAAAATCTGATATATTATTTGGTCAATATGTTGCCCAAGAAGCCAATGAAGCCGCAGCAATTAAGCAGGATTTTCCGGTTATGATAGTCATAGGTAATCCCCCTTATTCTGGGCATTCTGCCAATAACAGTGAATGGATATCAGGATTAATTAAAGAATATTATTATGTAGATGGTGTACCATTGGGAGAACGTAACCCGAAATGGTTACAAGATGATTATGTTAAGTTTATTCGGTTTGGACAATGGCGAATTGACCGTACAGGTTCAGGAATTTTAGCATTTATTACCAATCATGGTTATCTGGATAATCCTACTTTTCGAGGGATGAGACAAAGTTTAGAGAAAACCTTTGATGAAATCTATATAATAGATTTACATGGTAATAGTAAGAAAAAAGAAGTGACTCCCAATGGTTTACCCGATAAAAATGTATTTGATATTCAGCAGGGAGTCGCAGTTTGTTTTATGATTAAATATCCCCAGGAGAAAAGAGTATGAAATGGCGTGTTATTTTAGAACCTGACCCTGAAACCGGAGATTGGGCTATTTGGTGTCCAGAGTTACCCGGTTGTGTTTCCGCAGGTGAAACGGAAGCAGAAGCTTTAGAAAATATTCGGGAAGCGATCGCACTTTATTTTGAACCTAGATCAGTAGAATAATTTATGACTAAGTTTTATCACGTTGATATTTGGGGTTTCAAGGGAAGATAAGTATAGTTATCTTAATGAAAATGATTTTACTACAATTGAGTGGAAAGAAATTTTTCCTACTTCACCGTTTTATTTTTTTATTCCTCAAAATCAAGATTTATTAGTAGAATATAACCAAGGCTGGAAAATTACTGATATATTTCCTGTTAACTCTGTAGGGATAGTAACTGCTCGAGATAATTTTGCTTTAGCTTTTGATCCAGATATTTTAAGAAAACGGATAGAAGATTTTAGAAATTTTGATATTAATGATGATGTTATTGCAGAAAAATATGAAATCAATGATACTCAGGCTTGGAAAATCAAAAATAGTAGACAATCATTAGCCAATAATTCTGAATGGGAAAAATACTTTACTTATTGTCTCTATCGTCCCTTTGATCGGAGAAATTATTATCATCACGACGATCTAGTGGAACGTCCTAGAAATGAAGTAATGCGTCATATTCTAGCAGGAAATAACATAGCAATTTATACTTGTCGTCAGATTATAAGTGACTCCTGGCGACATTCTCTAGTAACTAATAATTTAACTGATGATTGTTATGTTTCTAATAAGAGTAGAGAACGCGGTTATATTTTCCCCCTCTACCTTTACCCGGACACGGAAAATGCCCAAGGTACATTATTTAAAGAAACCACACCCAACCTATCACAAAAATTCCTCAACGCTATTAGAGAAAAACTAGGTTATATTCCTACACCAGAAGCAATATTTTATTACATATACGCTATTTTTTATAGTCCCACATATAGACAAATTTACGCCGAATTTCTCAAAATAGATTTTCCTCGCTTACCCCTAACTAGCAATGAGCAATTATTTAAAAATTTAGCTAAAAAAGGCGAAGAATTAGTTAAATTACATTTAATGGAATCTCCACAACTCAATCGTTTAATTACCAAATATCAAGGCGAAGGAGATAACAGCGTTACAGAAGTAACCTATAAACCGCAACAGCAACGAGTTTATATTAATAAAACCCGTTATTTTGAAGGGATACCGCAGGAAATTTGGGAATTTAAAATTGGCGGGTATCAAGTGTTAGATAAATGGTTGAAAGACCGCAAAAAAGCTAATCGGAGTTTGTCTTTTGATGATATTCTGCATTATCAAAAAATTGTTATTGTGTTAACAGCAACATTAAATATTATGAAAGAAATTGATCAAATTATTCCTGAATGGCCGATTGACTAAAACGCCATCAAAATATTAATCTTGAGAAAACAGAATGAAATAGTGTGTTATTTTGGAATTTGATCCTGAAAACTGTACCCGACTAGACCAGGAAATGCTATATAGCAGTCACGTCTAACAGTGTTTGACTCATATTGATGCGGTAAATTGCTTACGGTGAATTCCTTTTCCTCCCGATAGCAAGATAGCCTGCTACAATACTAATACCGAGGAGGTGATTTTTCTGTTTGCTGTAGACTTCCCCTTTAGGAATGAAGAAACCGCGTAAATCTCAGGTCATAACGCCGATAGAAGATCCTTGGAGTCTTTCTAGTTTGGTCAATCCCTCTGATTTACTCAAATATTATGGCTTTGAATTAGCAGACCAGACCCCGGAACAAATTATTGATCGGTGGCAAAAAGAACATGACCCAGATTGGTTTTTACCCGCTATTTTAGAATCTTTATATCAGGGACGCTATAAAGCTATTTCTGTAGAACATATCTTAATTTATTGGCAAAGACGAGGAAAAAAAATTCATCATTTTACTCCAGAATTTGAACGTTTAATTTGTCATCGTTTCCCCCAAAAGTTATTAATAGGGAGTCAAAATCAAGATACATCAATAACGGAGCAAAATCTGAAACTATCTGAAAACAATGAATTAGAACCGAACCAAACCGATAAAATATCCCTAAAACATCCTGATTTTCACAAGAAGTTAAAGGGATTAATTGATAATACGGAAAAAGAAAAAGGTAAACATCAATCTAGTTCAGTTAATCCGAAGCCGTGACATTTTCATAAACTCCCTGATCACGTTTGACTAACTTCGTAAATCCGGCGCTTTTGTAATCAGCATTAGAAGTGGGAATAGATAGCATTGGCGCACTCAGCACCCGACGAACTAGAGCCTCTTTCGGAGTATCCCCCAGGTCACGGTTTGCTAACTGACACACCTCACCCCAGGTGGTAATCTCCTGGGCTAAGGGGTGCATCACTTCTACTGTTTGGTTGTTGCTGGGACAGAAATAATCGTAGATTGGCATAGCAAAGGGTTGAATTTCAATAACGACAAATTGGTGTTATCCCCATTAGGGATAATTTTATCAAAGTTTCAGTCTATGGGAAGCACAGGGAAAGAAAACCGGATGCAATTTTGCCAAAATCGGAGATAATACAAAAGCTGAGGAGATGATTCGGCGGCCATTGACTCAACCTGATTTTATTCTTGGTTATCCCTGGGAAAATCAGATCAAAATATTTTTGGGATAATAAATTGGAGGGGAAACGCAATTCAAATCCATTGAATTTCAATAAATTTCTAAATTAACTGCCCTGAGAAATGTTAAACAAACTGTCAAATATAGCTGTAAATGAGGACTAATCCATGAGTGATTTTAAACCAACTCCCGAAACGAATATGACAACCACTCAACTTTTAGACCGCTATCAACTCCATGATGCGAATACCCTAAAAACTTGGGCAAGTTTGCATGGAATTTGTCAACAGGATGATCTATTTGCTCCCGCAGAAGTCGATTTGATTGATCATGTTCATCATCATATTTATAATCTGGGAATGACCGTTGACGAGTATCAAAATTTCTTAAATCATCGTCTCAATCGAATCCAAACTACGGTAGAAGTTCAGCCACCTATTATTGATCAAAATCCCGTTTCTGACCAGATCACAACCGACGCTTCCCAAGCGGTAGAATCCCTCATGGAACAGTATTCTGAAGCCATAGAATTCATGGGAGAACGCATTGCCGATCATTTTATTGATGAATTAGATTTATCCGTAATGCGTCATTTGGCGATTAAAGTCAAAGAACGTCAATTATTAAATGGTCAAGCACCTAAACCCAATCGTTTCTTAAGAACAATTCAAGCGGTATTAAAACCGAAAAATAGTCCTTTATTAACTTCTCCTTCTCCTGAAGAAAGCACTGTTCAGATGGAAAGTAATCACCGTTTAGGTTGATTAAGAAGTAGATAGTAGTTTAGGTTGATAGTTAACTCTTAATCCTCAACCTAAACCCTCACCAATTTGACTTAAACTCAGCCCATGGACTCATCTTTAACTCCTCAAAATCTTGTTAAATATTTATATCAACAGGCTAATTATCATTTAGTCCATCAACAGGTTGATCAAGCCCTTTCTCTTTGTTTTGTGGCTCTTAATTTAGATCCAGACTATGCACCTATTTCTAAAACTTTAGGGTTAATTTGGCAAGTTCAAGAGGATTTTGAACAGGCAGAATTTTGGTATCAGAAAGCCCTGAAATTACAACCCAATTATGCAGAAGTTTATGGAAATTTAGGAGATATTTATAGTCAAAAACAAGACTGGGAAACGGCAATTTTAAATTATAGAAAGGCGATAGAATGTAATCCTAATCTGGCGTTAATTTATCTAAATTTAGCTCAGGTTTTGATGAAAATTGATCAACAGGATGAAGGGGAGGAACTCTGGTATAAAGCCCTGCACTTAGAACCAGGTTTGGGGACATTTAATGACTATTTAAACCTGGGAAATCGACTATTTCAAAAACGGAAAATTAATCCGGCAATTTTTTGTTATCAAAATGCCATTCAAGCCAACCCGAATGGGTATGAACCCTATCATAATTTAGGAGAGGCTTATATGCAACTCCAACAGTGGGATAAGGCTATGCAATTTTATGGTCAAGCTGTGGAGAAAAATAATCAGATATTTTCTTCCTATCTGGGTTTGGGGAATGCGAATAAACAATTAAACAGATGGGAAAATGCAATTAATTGTTACCAGCGAGTCATAGAATTAAATCCTACGGCCTATTTACCCCATTTTCAAATCGCGGAAATTAGGTTTCAATTACAAAAATGGGATGAGGCGATCGCCTGTTATCAAAATGCGCTAAAACTAGAAGACAAAAATCCATATATCTATTTATCTTTAAGTCGAGCTTATAGTTATCAAAAACAATGGGAAGAAGCGATCGCAGCTTCTCAAAAAGCCCTACTATTAAGCCCTGATTTACCCCATGCTCATACCCATTTAGGTAATTTTTTATCAGAAATTGGTGGATTAGAAACCGCCATCCAAGCCCATCAAAAATCCCATTATTTAAGGGGATGGAATTCCAGTCTGGAAAAAGATTATCATTTTACCAAAGATTGGTTTAGCGTTAATATCCCCAACTGGGAAAAAGCTCTACATTCTTTCGCTAATTCTCCCGAAATTCAAGGCTTAGAAATTGGCAGTTTTCAAGGGATGTCAGCCTGTTGGTTACTGGATTATATTTTAACCCATCCTACGGCAAAAATAACCTGTATAGATTTAAGTTTTCAACCAGAATTTGAGGGAAATATTGCCAAAACCGGAGTCCCCGAAAAAGTCACCAAATTAGAAGGATATTCCCAAGAAATCTTAGCCTCCCTAACTCCTAATACCTACAATTTTGTTTATATTGATGGCTGTCATTTATCCTCGGTGGTCTTACAGGATGCTTCCCTCTCTTGGAATTTACTTAAACCGGGGGGAATTATGATTTTTGATGATTATGAATATCGAGATCCTGAAACACCCGGAAGAAGACACGGGTAAAGGAATTGATCAATTTATGAATACCCTCTCTCAACCCGTGAAAATTCTGTATCAAGCCTATCAGTTAATTATTCAGAAATAGGAGAAAGGATCAAGATTATTGTAACCACGAAGACACCAAAACACCAAGAATTTATCCACCATCCCGATCTCCTGTCTTCAACTTTTGCTAAACTAATCTTAAGAAAAGTAAATAGTTGAATCAATCGGAGCTTCATGTTAGAGATTACTTCCTCAACGAACATCCAGATGGAAACCATGGTATCTTCCGCCCCCAGGGATAACGGAAACCCCCCCCAGTCCCAGGGGTTTGCCCAACGGCATCTAGGCCCCAATCCCGTTGAGATTCAACAAATGTTAGAATTGTTGGGGGTTTCTAGTTTAGAAACTTTGATTGAGCAAACTGTTCCTGCTAGTATTCGCCTCAATCGTAGCCTAAAATTACCAGAAGCCTTAAGTGAATATGCGGCTTTAAATCAATTAAAAGCGATCGCCTCTAAAAATCAAGTCTATCGTTCTTTCATTGGCATGGGATATTCCGATTGTATCACACCCGGAGTGATTCAAAGAAATATCCTAGAAAATCCCGGTTGGTATACGGCTTATACGCCCTATCAGGCTGAAATTGCCCAGGGTCGTTTAGAAGCATTACTAAACTTTCAAACCCTAATTATTGACTTAACGGGATTAGAAATAGCTAACGCTTCCCTACTCGATGAAGCTACGGCTGCCGCCGAAGCCATGAGTCTGAGTTACGCCGTTTCTAAAACCCAAGCTAAGGGCTTTTTTGTCTCCCAAGATTGTCACCCCCAAACCATTGATGTAGTTAAAACCCGAGCAATTCCCCTGGGCATTGAGATTATTATTGCAGATCATCATACCTTTGATTTTAATACTCCGATTTTTGGCTGTTTACTGCAATATCCTGCTAGTGATGGGACAATTTATGACTATCGAAACTTTATTGAAACTGCCCACAAACATCAGGCTTTAGTTACGGTGGCGGCGGATATTTTAAGTTTAACCCTATTAACTCCTCCCGGGGAATTGGGAGCAGATATTGCCGTCGGAAGTACCCAACGGCTGGGGGTTCCCCTGGGTTATGGTGGCCCCCATGCAGCCTATTTTGCCACCAAGGAAACCTATAAACGCAACGTTCCGGGTAGGATGGTAGGTGTGTCTAAAGATGCCCAAGGAAACCCCGCCTTGCGGTTAGCTTTACAAACCCGTGAGCAACATATTCGCCGCGATAAAGCTACCAGTAATATTTGTACTGCTCAAGTATTATTAGCGGTAATTGCTAGTTTGTATGCGGTCTATCATGGGCCGTCTGGACTTCAAGAAATCGCCCAAAATATCCATCAATTAACCCTAACCTTAGCAGAAGGGTTAAAACGGTTAGGGTATGCAATCGGAACGGAACCCTTTTTTGATACAGTTAAAGTTAAATTAGGGAAGAAATCCTTAACGGAAATTCTGTCAGCATCCCAAGCTCAAGAGATCAATCTCCGAGTCATTGATCATCAAACCGTTGGTATTAGTTTAGATGAAACCACAACCCCTCAAGATTTAATCGATTTATGGGAAATCTTTGCGGAATCTGAATTAACATTTACCGTTGAAGATGTTTTAAACCCGTCAGAAAACCTAACTGCATTTACCCGAAAATCTGCCTATTTAACCCATCCAGTTTTTAATAGTTACCATTCAGAAACCGAACTTCTACGTTATATTCATCGCTTAGAAACCAAGGATTTATCCTTAACTACTTCGATGATTCCTTTGGGCTCCTGTATACCATGAAACTTAACGCCACGGCGGAAATGATTCCGGTAACTTGGCCAGAATTTGGAAAACTCCATCCTTTCGCCCCAAAAGACCAAACCCAGGGCTATCAAATTCTGTTTGAACAATTAGAAAACTGGTTAGCAGAAATAACAGGATTTGCCGGAATTTCGTTACAACCCAATGCAGGTTCCCAGGGGGAATATGCCGGATTATTAGTTATTCGCCACTACCACGAAAGTCGGGGAGAAATTCATCGAAATATCTGTTTAATTCCCGAATCTGCCCACGGGACAAATCCTGCCAGTGCCGTGATGTGCGGGTTTAATGTGGTTCCCGTTGCCTGTGATGACCAGGGTAATATTAATATTAATGACTTGCAAGCTAAGGCTGAAAAACATCAAGCAAACTTAGCTGCTTTAATGATAACATATCCTTCAACCCATGGTGTATTTGAAACCGGAATTGAGGATATTTGTACGATCATTCACAACAACGGCGGACAGGTTTATATGGATGGGGCAAATATGAACGCCCAAGTCGGGTTATGTCGCCCCGGGGATTTTGGGGCCGATGTCTGTCACCTCAACCTGCATAAAACCTTCTGTATTCCCCACGGGGGCGGCGGGCCAGGGATGGGGCCGATTGGAGTTGCTGCCCATTTAGTTCCTTTCCTCCCTGGTCATGGGGTCGTGGATATCCAAGGAAGTCAAACCGGGGCCGTTTCCGCCGCGCCTTGGGGGAGTGCGAGTATCTTGGTGATTTCTTGGATGTATATTGCCATGATGGGGGCAAAGGGATTAACAGAAGCGACAAAACTGGCAATTTTAAATGCGAATTATATTGCCCATCGTTTAAATAACTATTACCCGATTTTGTACAAGGGAAATCAGGGATTTGTTGCCCATGAATGTATTTTAGATTTGCGGGGCGTGAAGAAATCTGCGGGTATTGAAGTTGATGATATTGCCAAACGATTAATAGACTACGGATTCCATGCCCCGACGGTATCCTGGCCCGTGGCGGGAACCATGATGGTCGAACCAACTGAAAGCGAATCTAAACCGGAATTAGATCGGTTTTGTGAGGCGATGATTGCCATTTATCAGGAGATTTCCCAGATAGAATCGGGGGCGATGGATGCCACTAATAATATGTTGAAAAACGCACCCCATACGGCAATTTCCCTGCTTTGTGGGGAATGGAATCGTCCCTATTCCCGGGAACAAGCCGCCTATCCCGCCCCCTGGACAAAAGACCATAAATTCTGGCCGTCTGTGGGACGAATTGATAATGCTTTTGGCGATCGCAATTTTGTCTGTTCGTGTTTACCAATGGATGCCTATAAATAATTGAAATAATCCCTAAAACCCTCGTAGAGACGTGCCATGGCGCGTCTCTACATGATACGGATGCGTAGAAAACATTTATTACTTTTGTTTGCGCCGAGGAATTAAGGGAGGTTTTGCAGGTTTCATAGGACTTTAATCCTCCATCTCCCGTCAGAATTTCAACTTCATAACCTGACTTTGCATAATAATCTGCGACTCCTTTAATAGTTGCATCTCCGAGGGATAGTTTTTCCAGGACTAACTGAGGAAATTCATTCGCTAGTTGTTTAATTTGTTCAGAATTCCATAATTCCGACTGTTCGGTAAATGCAGCCCAAGGGGTTTGGTTATCAGCCGTTAATTTCATTAATTCTGCTAATTTTAGAGCGATTTCATATCGTAGATTAGAAGATTGGGCAATATGATTTCCCGTTTCAATAATAGAAGCTAAGGGTAAAACAAATGTTGTTTTTAATTTTTCTTCCTGTTGTAAAATTTTCTCAACTTTGGCTTTATCCCAAAAATTTTCTTTTGAACCACAGGTTTCTTTACCTGGAACTCCTAACCAAACACAAAGGATAGAAGTATCAAAAATTAATACTTTTCTCACCATTTCTATTCCCGATGTTTGGCTAAACTTTTTTCTAATAATCCCTGCTGGGTGATTTTTCCCAAAGATCCCGAAGCCATTAATTTAGGTAAATTTTCAATTTCATCTAAGGGAATTAACTGGCTTTCTCCCGTATCTTGATCTCGATAAGCAACCATAACAAAAGGAATAAAATCCGGGGTTAATTCATCCATTAAAGCTGGGTTATGGGTCGTGACTAAAATATCAATATTGCGGTTTTTACCAATTTCTCGTAACATTTGTAAAAGCAAACCAGCCCGAGAAGGATGTAAACCATTATCAACTTCCTCAATCACAATTAAACTGCCTTCGGGACGGGTTAATAAAGCGGTTAAAATCGCTAAAAATCTTAATGTTCCATCGGACATTCCTCTTGCATCTACTAATAAAGGTTCTTGATTTTCACCCCATTTTTCTTCACAATATAACATCGCATCACTGCCTAATCTTCCCACAGGTTCAGCCCAAACTCGTTGTAAATCTCCTTCAGGAAGTTGGGATAAATAACTCAGTAAGGTTTGCTCAATTTTTTCTTTTTCTGCTTCAGGAAGGGCTGCTAAAACTCCCGCAATATTTGAGCCATCTTCTTCTAATATTTTTGATAGTGGAGAATAGTCTCTCATATTCTGAGGAATGGGGTTAATAATAAATATTTTTTTGAGAACTCTTGCCGTAGCATGGTAACTCCGTATCATAGTCCCAAAAGAATAAAAATTATAAAAAGGTAAATATTCCTGATTTCGCAAAAGAAATCTAGTTTCTAGGAAACAATTTGTTTAATGCTGATAATTCATACTTTAATGTTGATAATTCATACTTTCTAAGAGTTGTTCTACTAAGAGAGTGGTTTAAAAGTGGATTTATACGACTAATCGTATTTTCTGATGAGTTATTACTTTTGTTATTTTCATTGGATTTAATTAATTTTATAAATTCATTAATTGATTGTATTTTAGGTTCGATTTCTGCTGTAATACTATAAAGACAATCAAATTCAACTTGCTCATTTTCCTGTTTATATTCCCCACTAATAACCGCTTCTAAAGTAAACTGAGTTTCCGGTTTTCTAACTACCCATTCTAACCCCCCTCGAATTCCTGGGGTATGACTATCACCAATTAAAGCAGATTCTAAAGATTTTGCTTCAGGAATGCGACTTAAAAAATCTAAAGCATCAATAATATTAGATTTGCCACTAGAATTAGTTCCAATTAAAATAGTAATTGGATCAATATATAAGGTTGCCTCTTTAAAACTTTTCCAGTTTTTTAAGTTAATTTGCTTTAGCATTAGGAATATTTTTATAGTTTAATTATTTTTCTAATTCAGGATAGATGTCTCTAACTTATAGTGTATCATAGTAGGTTGATGCGATCGCAACTTCTCAAACCATGAATCAATCCCCTATTATTCCAAGCCTTAGTGATTTGATAGAACCACTCATAAAAGCTCTAAAAACTTTAGGTGGTTCTGGAAACTGTTCAGGAAATTTATGATAAAGTCTGCGAACTTGGAAATTTTTCAGATGTTCAACAAAATATACTACATAAACAAGGGCCGAATACCGAAATAGCTTATCGTTTAGCTTGGGCTAGAACTAACTTAAGAATTTATGGCGCATTAGAAAATGTACGTCGAGGGGTCTGGTCTTTAACCGAAAAAGGACGTAACCTCGAAGCAATTGATATTACAGAAATTAATAAAGTTATTCAGAAATCAACACAACAGAAATCTCAATTAATTTCAGGAAATAAAAATGATCAAGAAATAAAAATTACTCCCTCTAATATTGATTTTACGAATAATACGTCAGAGCATGAGTTTATAAAAATTAACGATCAAATTCCTATTTACTCAGATATTTGGACAGAAAAACTATTGAAAATTTTACAACAAATTCCTCCCGATAGTTTTGAAAGATTATGTCAACGAATTTTAAGAGAATCTGGCTTTATTAAAGTTGAAGTAACCGGAAGAAAAGGAGATGGGGGAATTGATGGAATTGGAGTCTTAAAAATTGCCCTTTTGAGTTTTCAAGTATTCTTTCAATGTAAACGTTATACGGGTTCTGTTGGCCCTTCTGAAATTCGGGATTTTCGAGGTGCTATGGTAGGAAGAACCGATAAAGGTTTATTTCTAACCACAGGAACTTTTACCAGTTCAGCCAAACAAGAAGCCACCCGTGACGGTGCGCCTGTATTGGATTTAATTGATGGGGAACAACTTTGTCAAATTCTCAAAGATTTGAATTTAGGAGTCGAAACCAAAATGATTGAAGTCGTTGAAATTGATCAAAATTGGTTTAATCATTTATAATTGCTATACTATAATTAAATACTAACCCAACCCTAAAACACTTTACCTATTCTCGATTATGCTTGTATTTTTTATTCATGGTGTCGCCACAAGAGATGCTGGCTACTCATCAAATTTACAAAAACTTATCAAAACAGAATTTAGTCACCGGGAAGAAAAGAATCCTCATTTTTACGCTAGTTTTTGGGGTTCTGCCTTAACAGATATGGGGAAAATATGGAATGGTATTGATGAAGATTTAGCACACGCTAAAAAGAAATATTCCAAAAGTGATAGTGAAGAGTTTTTGAAATATCGATCGTTTAGAGAAGGTTTCTTTTCTCAATTTATGGGGGATTTCTTTACCTATATGAATCCTGATAAGGGTCGAAAAATTCGCAAAACCATCGCTGAACAACTCTATGATTTTATCGAGGAAAACCCTAATAATTCTGAACTTCATATTGTTGCCCATTCGTTAGGAAACTGTAATTCTATGGGATATTTTATTTTCAGATCGATTTTCAGCGAAAGACCCCGCTTTATCTATTCGAGCTATGATTCGAGAATTGGAAAATCAGACAGATACAGATGTAAAACATGGCTTATCCTTTAAAAGCGAATTTACATCTGGCTGAAAATAGTTATCTAAAATTTGAAGATGAGTATTTATTAGAGGATGCTAACTGGGTTGAAAAAATAGCTAGAAATTTTGGTCAAAATGACTTAGCAATGGCTGTGAGTTCTAGTGATGCCCATAATAGTTATTGGAATTGTCCTCACACTGCTAGATTAATTACTAATAATATTTTGAATCAACTTGACAATAATGGTTTAGTCTAAAAAAAATATTAAATCTCAAAACAAAAATGATTGAAGTTGTTGAAATTGATCAAAATTGGTTTAATCATTTATAATTTCTATACTATAATAAAATACTAACCCAACCCTAAAACACTTTACCTATTCTCGATTATGCTTGTATTTTTTATTCATGGTGTCGCCACAAGAGATGCTGGCTACTCATCAAATTTACAAAAACTTATCAAAACAGAATTTAGTCACCGGGAAGAAAAGAATCCTCATTTTTACGCTAGTTTTTGGGGTTCTGCCTTAACGGATATGGGAAAAATATGGAATGGTATTGATGAGGATTTAGCAGCCGTTAAAAAGAAATATCCTAAAATTTCTAGTGAAGAGATTTTTCGATATCGAACCTTTAGAGAAGGCTTATTTTCTCAATTTCTTGGAGATTTCTTTACCTATATGAATCCTGATAAGGGTCGAGAAATTCGCAAAACAATCGCTCAACAACTCTATAATTTTATTAAGGAAAACCCGAATGATTCTGAACTTCATATTGTTGCCCATTCGTTAGGAAACTGTGATTCTATGGGATATTTTATTTTCAGATCGATTTTCAGCGAAAGACCCCGCTTTATCGATTCGAGCTATGATTCGAGAATTGGAAAATCAGACAGATGTGAAACTTAAACATCAGGTTAATTTGAAGAGTATCACCCTTATGGGTTCGCCCATTTTATTGATTAACATGATGTTAGATGTGCGTCCCGAAAAAGTCGAGCAATTTGCTCATTCCTATTCTTCTGAACAGCCTTTAAGATGGCTCAATTTAATTCATCCTTCGGACTTAATTTCCTATCCCTTAAAAGCGAGTTTACATTTGGCTGAAAATAGTTATCTAAAATTTGAAGATGAGTATTTATTAGAGGATGTTAACTTGGCTGAAAAAACAGCTAGAAGTTTAGGTCAAAATGAATTAGCAATGGCTTTGGGTTCTAATGCCCATAAGAGTTATTGGAATTGTTCTGAAACTGCTAGATTAATTACTAATAATATTTTGAATCAACAAAAAGTGATTTTTCAAAATTTCTTAAAAACCGTAATTCACCATTTATCTCAAGTTAAGGGGATGACACCTATATCTCAAGTTATGGGAATTCAACTCAATTACCATAGCAAGAATATTTCAAAGGGAGATCTTTATTTGAAACTTCCTGATAAAAGTGGGGAAATTTATTTATTTATTAATGCTATTAACGTGCATCATGTTTATGTATTAGATAGTGATGATGAACTGCAATTCGGTGGCTATGTGGGTTGGATAGATCAGGAGGGGTTAATGAAAAAACTAGAGTTAATAAAGGGTTTGATGATTGACCGTTAATTTATTTAATTGTAATGGATAACATAATGATCATAACTCATCTAAAACCAATAATAATCTCCTGAAAATTATCATTAATTCTTCGTCAAAGTTATGGAATTTAAAATATTATTATCCCTGGCAAATTACGGAAGTATTTACTTGGCGAGCGAGGACACTCGCACTACACTTAATATCAAGTGGCGGTAATTCTCACCCCTTCAAATAATGCCACCGCACTAAAAATAAGGAATAGAAAACCTCCGATAGCCGTAATAGTGCGTTCTGAAATTTTTCCCTCAATTAATTTCCCTCCTAATACCGCAATAGCCGCACAAATAGTATGGCCAACAATTCCCCCAATAATCACTCCTACAGGATTATGAAATGTTGCTAATGCAATCGTCGCAATTTGGGTGCGATCGCCCCATTCTGCCACAAAAGTTAACACAAAAGCTTCTAATAAAACTCCCCATTTACTTTTCCGTTTAGGAAACTGATTTTCGGCTTTTTCTACTGCTTCTAACGCTTCTTCTTGTTCATCACTAATCCCTGCACCTTTCGGCATTTTACTGGCATCATATAACAACTTAAATCCAAATAAAGCAAACAAAATAATCTCAGCATAATGAATATAAATCTGAGGTAAGAAAGAAAATATCCGCCCCACACAAACCGAAAGAACTGTCATTGTTGCCAAGGCAGCTACTACCCCGATAAAAACCAATTTTCTATCATTTTTTAAAGATAAAATAACCGCGATAAAAAAGGTTTTATCCCCAAGTTCAGAAATAGTAATCAGTAAGAGTGCAGCCGTAAAAGCAGTGAGCATAATTTCAATATTAAGAAATAGGATAGTTGAAAGCACAGGATTAGGCTTTGCTTCTGATTAGTTTATCAGAAAATCCCTGAATATTTAAGTATTTTTATAGATTTAAAATTATCATTTTATTCATAAATGAATCACAATATTTTCATAATTAATTCATTTTTATTTAGCCCATAAAATTTCAATAAAAATCTTTTAAAAATGCCATCCTTAAATCCTTTATCCCTAGAGTTGGCTAAAATGATCAGCGAATCCATCATTTCCCTAACACATTTCCCTAACAAAATTTATAAAACAGGACTTCCCCTTGGTCGTAAGATCAGAAGATGGATCTAATCCGTTGATGTGATGTTCAATGGCAACTTGAATTGATCCCTGGCAAATTTGTATAACCCCTATCGTTAATCCTTATGTCATTTCCCCGTTCTAGCGGTATCCTGCTGCACCCCACATCCTTACCCAGTCCCTTTGGCGTTGGAGATATTGGCCCGGTTTCCTATCAATTCGTGGATTTTTTAAAACAAAGTGCCCAAAAACTTTGGCAAGTCCTACCCCTTGGCCCCACTGGATTTGGCAATTCTCCTTATTTATCCTATTCTGCCTTTGCGGGGAATCCCTTATTAATTAGTTTAGAATTCTTAAAAGAGGATGAATTATTAACCGATGAAGACTTAGCAAATCCGCCCCATTTCCCCCATCATATTGTTGATTTTGATGCGGTTAAAACCTTTAAAGAAAAACTGTTTCACCAAGCTTGTGTTACATTCAAAGCCAACGCTACAAAGGAACAAGAAGAAGAATTTAATCAATTCTGTTCTCGCAGTAACTATTGGTTAGATGATTACGCCATTTTTATGTCACTTAAAGAGACATTCCATGGAGAAAGTTGGAACCAATGGGAAGCAGGAATTGCCCTACGCAAACAGGAATATCTACATAAATGGGGAGAAAAGTTAGCTAAACCCATTTATTACCATAAATTTCTCCAATTTCAATTCTTCAAACAATGGTCAAAACTCAAACAGTATGCCAATGAACAAGGCATCCAAATTTTTGGAGATTTAGCGATTTACGTTGCCCATGATAGTGCTGATGTTTGGTCACATCCTGAAATATTTTGTTTAGATGAAGAAACCGGAGAAGCTGCATTAATGGCTGGAGTTCCACCGGATTATTTTAGTGCCACAGGTCAATTGTGGGGAAATCCGGTTTATAATTGGGAACGTTTACAACAGGATGGATTCTATTGGTGGCTACAACGAATTGAATCTTTATTAGGCTATTTAGATTTAGTTAGAATTGATCATTTTCGCGGTTTAGAATCATTTTGGGCCGTTCCTCAAGGGGAAACAACGGCTATGAATGGTCAATGGGTAGACGCACCGGGAAATGCCTTTTTTAGCTTATTAAATGAGAAATTAGGCGAATTACCGATTATCGCCGAAGATTTGGGAGTTATCACCCAAGAAGTGGAAGAATTGCGGGATAAATATGGTTTACCCGGCATGAAAATCCTACATTTTGCCTTTGATTCCGGGTCAGGTAATCCCTATTTACCCTATAATTACGGTTCAGCTAATTGGGTGGTTTATACCGGAACCCATGATAACGATACAACGGTGGGTTGGTTTAACCGTCGGAGTTTACAAGAACAGGCCCGAGTCACCCGCTATTTAGGCTGTACCTCCGGTTATGGCATTCATTGGGATTTAATTCGGTTAGCCATGTCCTGTGTGGCAAATCAAGCGATTTTCCCCCTCCAGGATATTTTAGGTTTGGGGAGTGAAGCTAAAATGAATATGCCAGGGGAAGCTGACGGTAACTGGGCTTGGCGTTTTCAACCGGGAGTTTTAACCGCAGAAATCGGAGAGCGCCTCAAATTCCTCACGGAAACCTACGGCCGTTAAATCAGTTATCAGTTGTAGGGGCGGGTTCATCCAGATGCGCGGTGATTAACAAAGATCTAAAATAACCCGCCCGTACCAGCAGACGCGCCATGGCACGTCTCTACACTGATAACTGGGGAAGGTGGGAATTAGAGTTTGGATAAATCTTCGGCTTTGAAGACTACTTCTTCTACCCGACCGGGTTCACCAAGACGTTTGGCTTCTCCGTTATTAACGGTTACTAGAACTCCTCCAGCATTTCCCGCCACGACAACTACATTATCTTTTGCTTTCCATCGACGTTTCTGTTCCCCCTGCTAACGTCCCTTCAAATTCTGTTTTCCCATCGACCTCAATCAAAACCCAGGAGGTATCTTTAACCACAATACCTATCTCTACAGCCTTATCCGTTGTTGACTGCTTAGGGGGATTGGTTTCTGGCACTTTTTCTGTTATTGCTGCCTTTGGAGTTGTTGCTTTTGGAGTCGTCGCTGGGGTAGCAGAAACTAATTGACTCGGGGGTTTAGTTTTCGGTGGAATGACGGCCTGACGGATTTGAGGATTAACCTCCGGTGGGTTGGGTGTAGCAATGGGTTCACTGGATACACCCGCAAAATTAGCGGTTTTATTCAGATAAGAAACCCCACTAATTGCACAAATAATTAATAGGATATAAGTTAAGTAAAGATGGGTGGGTCTTAATTGGGGAAGGGTCAACGAATTGAGTTTTGATGTCATCCCCACTTGTTGAGGTTCGGGGAGAAAAAAGTTAGCTAGTTCTACTCCATTTAAACCCAAAGCATCCGCATAGGTACGGATTAAACCCTGAGTATAAACGGGTTCTGGTAGTTGTTCTGTCCTAGCTTCTTCTAAAGATTGTAATAAATGGGAACGGATTCGAGTGTAAGCCGCTACCATATCTAAAGAGAGGGAATGACCCTGACGGGTTTCCCTGAGTTGTCCTCCAATTTCTACTAAGCGCTGAATCAGTTTCAGCATCATAGGAATTAAAGGTTGGGCTAGGATTTTTAGCCATTTTAAACGGTAAGACAAATAAATCAGTTTTCATAATCATTTACTCCTTGATATCTACAGGGTGAACGGGCACACTAACCAATGGGGATGAAATGGGATTTCGTAAAAACTCAATTTCCCAGGCACTCAGAGAACGATACTGACCCTCTGGCAATGGGGATTGTCCAGGGGGTTGAAGTTGGATTGAGCCAATAGCAGTTCGGTGTAGTTTGACAACCGGATAACCCAACTGTTCGGCGACTCGGCGAATTTGCCGATTTCTCCCCTCGTATAAAATCACTTCTAACAAGGTCTGGTGATCAGGATTTTGTTGGATACACCGAACTTGAGCAGGTAGTGTTTTTTTCCCTTCTAATAGGACACCCTGACGCCAAGCCTGTAATATTGAATCCGGTGGATTTCCAGCAACCCAGACTTGATAAGTTTTAGGAATGAAATGACGAGGATGAGTTAAACGAAAGGTTAATTCTCCATCGTTAGTCAGTAGTAATGCCCCTGTAGAATCGACATCTAAGCGTCCAACTGGATGAATCCCTTGACCCACCCGCATTTTACGCGGAAGTAGATCCAAAACTACCGGTCGTCCGTTAGGGTCTAAACAAGTCGATACAACTCCTATGGGTTTATTGAGTAATAAGTAGACTGGCGCAGGTCGGTAGGAGGGGTGAATTTGCTTCCCATCAACCTCAATTTGATCGCAATTCGGATCGGCTTTTTGTCCCAACTGGGCTAAATTTCCATTCACCCGCACCCGTCCCGCTTGAATCATTTCTTCAGCGTGACGCCGGGAGGCAATGCCCCATTGAGCCATAATTTTTTGTAGCCTTTCATCCATGCTGATCGGTAACTGTCGTTGACTACGGGCGGATTTGGTCAAAACCACGGTCGGGTTTTGTCATAAGTCGGGAGACTATGTACAAATATTACAGCAATCCGCAATTAATCCTACTATCAATCTGAGTTAGGTGTGGAATAATGTGGAAGTGATTTGGAGTGGCTATGGCATTTATTCAGACTGGGGCCAAACCCTTGATTGGAAGTCTATTATCGACGGCAATTGGGCTTTGGTTGCGATCGCAAGTTGATCAAATTGATCACCTAAAACTCAATATCGAAGGTAGTAATCGTTCTCTCCTCTCCGGGGATATTCCAGGGGTGTCCGTCGTGGCGGAGAATGCCATCTATCAGGGTTTACATATCACCCAAGTCCAATTACAAGGCTCAAATATTCGATTTAATCTGGGTCAAATTTTGAAAGGCCAACCTTTGCACCTGTTAGACGCTTTTTTTGTGACGGGAAATCTACACTTGAATCAATCGGATCTGAATCAATCCCTACAAGCTCCGATGTTAGTCCAGGCATTAAACGAGTTTGTCTTGTCTCTGTTGACCGCCTTGACCCACTCCCCATCCCCATCTTCCTATAATTCCCAACGGGGGCAAAATGACTCTTGGGTACAATCGGTTCAACGGATTCAAGACCCCCAAATTACCCTAGAAACCGATCATCTAATTTTAAACGCCCAACTGCTTTTCGACTCCGGTGAACTATTATCTTTTCAGTTAAAAACCGGATTAGAAATTGCTAATTTCCGTGAACTGATGTTTGTTCAGCCCCAAGTCCAAATTTATGACACTGACACCGAACTTCACTCAGATAATTATATCATTGATTTGGGTTCCGACATCAAAATCCAAGACTTAATTTTATCCCCTGAATTACTGGAAATTCAAGCCACACTCAAAGTCAATCCCTAATTTCAAAGTCTGCAATTATTACAACCACAAATCAGTTATTACCCATTACCCATTACCCATTACCCATTACCCATTACCCATTACCCATTACCCATTACCCATTACCCATTACCCATTACCCATTCTTTAAGGTTGCAATGTGGAAACTAACGGCCAAGTCTTAATGATAAAGATAACAACCGCAACAATTCCTAAAACCAATTCAATCACATTACCTAAAATTGAACCGATAAAAACACCAATACTAGCCTTAAAAGCCGGCTTGATTCGCTCCGTTAATTTAACATCCCGTTGATAGAAAAATTCCCCAATAAAAGCTCCCAAAATCGGCCCAATTAAAACCCCTAATAACGGCCCTCCAAAGGGTAAAGCGGGTAAAAGTCCAAATAATCCCACAATCAGTCCAATAATTGCTCCCAACTGCGCCCATTTACTCGCCCCAAACTGTTGCAATCCAAAAATTGTCGCTAAATAGACAATCACCATACTCACAATTAAAATTGAAATTACCACAATCATCGAACCCACAATTCCCGTGAATTTTGTAGCAATTCCCCAAACTAAAATAGCTCCTAAAATTAAACTGGTTTCCGGGTAATAAGGGAACAACAATTCCAATAATCCCGACCATCATCAAAGCAATCACAATCCAATACAAAACCCAATAGTTCATGAATTCAAGCCCCAAGCGATTGCTTTCCAATTAATCTGCACGACTATACTTAATATTAACCCTCTTTTTTAACTATGGGGTATTTGAACCCAATTAAGCCCTTTCAACAAACGTCAAAAATATTTAATAATAAATAGCCACAAAGTCTGATTAATCAAGACAATGGCTATCTTTTGCTGTTAATAAATATTAAAATTTTTCATTCTTAATATTTCCAACTTATCCAATAAAAATCAGAGATAATTTGACGGGAAAACTTGATGATTTTTTTAAAGATAGCAATGGTAGGGACTAATTATTACCATTTATTACTCCCCCTTACCTAGTAGGGAAGGGGGTTGGGGGGGTTAGGTCACAAACGATATCTCAAGAAAAAGTTAACGTTTGACTAACTTCTTGCTGAGTTTCCGCAGACGAATAGACTTAGGAGTAACTTCCACCAGTTCATCATGGCTAATATACTCTAAAGCCCGTTCCAAACTCATCTCCACAGGCGCTTGTAACTGCACCAGTTCATCCCCCGTGGCGGCCCGATGGTTGGTCAATTGTTTGGTTTTACAGACATTCAGTTCTAAATCTTGGGGACGGTTGTTTTCCCCCACAATCATGCCTCTGTATACCTTAGTCCCGGGGGTAATAAAGAACACCCCTCGGTCTTCCGCGTTTCTCATGGCATAGAAGGTACTCACCCCTTCCTCAAAGGAAATTAACACCCCATTCCGACGGGCTTCAATATCCCCCGACAGGGCGCGATATTCCAGGAAACTATGGTTCATAATCCCTTCCCCGCGAGTCATCCGCATGAATTCCCCTCGGAACCCAATTAAACCCCGGGCAGGCACAACAAAATCCAATTGAGTCCGGCCATTACCCCCAACTAACATATCCTGCATTTCCGCCCGCCGTTGACCTAAGCGTTCAATACAGCTACCTACGCCATCTTCGGGCACATCCAACACCAAATATTCAAAGGGTTCAAAGGGTTGGCCATTGATTTCGCGGTAAATCACCTGGGGTTGGGAAACCTGGAATTCGTAGCCTTCCCGACGCATATTTTCAATTAAAATACCCAAGTGCAGTTCCCCCCGTCCCGACACCAAGAACTTATCGGGGGAGTCGGTTTCTTCCACCCGCAGGGCAACATTAGTTTCTAATTCTCGCATTAACCGATCACGAACTTGCCGAGAAGTAACAAAACTGCCTTCCTGTCCCGCAAAGGGGGAGTCATTCACCGAGAAGGTCATTTGTAAGGTCGGTTTCATCAACTTTAATTAAGGGTAAGGCTTGGGGGTCGTTGGGACAGGTAATGGTTTCCCCAATATTGGCATCACTAAACCCGGCCACCGCCACAATATTTCCCGCCGAGGCTTCTTGCAGGTCGATGCGTTTTAAGCCTTCAAACCCCATTAATTTGGAGATTTTGCTCTTAACCATACTGCCATCTTCTTTGATTAAAACCGCCTGCTGTCCAGATTTAATTACACCATTATGGATTTTCCCAATCACAATTCGCCCGACATATTCAGAATAATCCAGGGTTGTGACCTGCATTTGCAGGGGTTTTTCCGGGTCTCCCACTGGGGGCGGAACATATTCCAGGATATACTCAAACATCGGCTGCATATCGGGGCTTTCATCCTCTAGGGTGCGCTTGGCAAAGCCTCCTAAACCCGAAGCAAACAGATAGGGGAATTCGCATTGGTCATCATCGGCGCCGAGTTCTAAGAATAAATCTAAGACTTTATCCACGGCTGTGTGCGGTTCCGCTCGGTGACGGTCGATTTTATTAATCACCACAATTGGGCGCAGTCCTTTTTCCAGGGCTTTTTTCAGCACAAAACGGGTTTGAGGCATGGGCCCCTCGTTGGCATCGACGATTAAAATACAACCGTCCACCATCCCTAAAACCCGTTCCACTTCGCCCCCAAAGTCGGCGTGACCTGGGGTATCGATAATATTAATAACGGTCTCTTTATAGCGAACTGCGGTATTTTTAGATAGAATTGTGATCCCACGTTCCCGTTCAATATCATTAGAGTCCATGACGCAATCTGGAACCTCTTCCCCTTCACGGAAAATGCCAGATTGTCTGAGAAGTGCGTCCACAAGGGTCGTTTTGCCGTGATCGACGTGGGCAATAATTGCTACGTTGCGAATGGGGAGAGACATAAGTTAGGTCTAGGTAACAGAATTTTTGGAAAATTGTCAATATTGTTCCAATCTATTAATAATTGTAACGCATCTGCGATCGCATGGGTAGTATTTTTGGGCAAAAAGCCACAAAATTTAGCCCGAACTCCTTATCAGGGGAACTCAACATTAGGAGTCGGTCAAAAAAATTAACGATCTTATTAACGACATAAATATTAAGTTTCTGGGAATTATTTTTAATTAAGATATAATAGTCATAAGTGAAATTTTAATCTATTTTACTCAATGAGTATCAATAAAAAAGTATGAAAAAGCATCAATATTTAATTTATTTTAGCCTAATGTTAATGGGTTTATTTGTGATTGTAAGCTGTCAAGTATTGCAGCCAGAGTTAAAAACAGAAGCCGCATCTCCTACCCTGCGTCTGGGGTTTAATAATTGGCCAGGATGTGCCGTTTGGCAAATTGCCTCCGAGCAAGATATCTTTAAGAAAAACAATCTGGATGTTGACTTACAATTTTCTGATTATACCGCCGGATTAACTAACTTAGCATTGGGTCAATTAGATGCAAATTGCCAGACTTTATATGATACAATTTATATGATGGGGACGGATTCGCAAGTTGATCAAGTGATTGTGAATCTAACAGATTGGTCTACGGGGGGGGATCAAATTGTTGTTGCTCCTGGGATTAAGAGTATTCGAGAATTGAAGGGGAAAAAAGTTGCTTTTGAATCGGGATCTGTTGCCAACTTTCTGCTTTTACTTGCCTTAGAAAAGTATGGGTTAAAGCTATCGGATATTCAAGCGGTTAATCAGGATTTAATTACTAATGTCGCACTTTTTATTGAGGAAGATGTAGATGCTATCAGCACTTATATTCCTTTTGTTAAGGCAGCGATTAATCGTCCTGGAAGTCAAATTATATTAGCATCTAAGGATTTTCCTGGGGCTATTTCTGATCATCTAGTTGTGAATCGTAAATTTATGGAAACCCATCCTCTAGTCGTACAAGCTCTAGTCGATAGTTGGTTTGATACCGTTGAATTTATTCAGAAAAATCCAGATTTAGCTGATCAAATTATTGCTGATACTTCTGGGTTAACAGTTTCAAGACTTAAAAAAATATAAATCCCAAGTTTCAACAAAAGGACTATCGGAAAATTTAACTGCTTTTGAAAGGGGAGAAACTTTTACCTCTTTACCCTATGCGGCTGAAAAAATTTATCAGTTTTTACAAAAGAATAAATTGCTGAAAAAATCCGTCAATATAGAACAAATTTTAGATCCTAGTTTTATTCGTAATCATAAGTAGTTGCACAAAATAAATTACCTAGTTGAGAGAGGGAACACCGGATCTGGGAACAGGGAACAGGATTTGTAATTAATTTTGTTTAGGTACTTAGCAAAAATTAGCGGAGTTTAAGGAGTATTCATTATGAAAACAATCATTAATTTTTTCAAACAAGGTGAGTTACAATTTAAAATGATTAATGCCTTTATTCTAATGGGATTAATTACATTTTTTGTGGCTTTATTAGGATGGCAAACAACATTAAACTTAAGTAGTGAACTCAATGAAATTAGCGTAGTTAGATTACCTTCAATTGTAAGTTTAGCAAAGATTGATCAGGGATTGAGAAATATTGATGCTAAACAATCCTGTCTTTTAAATAATTGTATAGGAGGTGAAAATAGGGACATTACCATTGCCCAAATCCAAGAAAACTTTAATTTAATTAAAACGGGTTTTTCGGAGTATGAAATATTGCCTCGAACGGAGAAAGAAGATCAATTATGGAGGCAATTTCTGTTAAGATGGCAACAATGGGAAAAACAGCAGAAAAATTTTATGAATCTTTATGCTGAATTTCAAAAAGTTGGAATTGTATATCCCTATCAAACTCAAATTAAATTATGGAAAACAGGTCAACAAAATTCCCCTGAAATGAAAATAGCCAAGGAAGCATCTCTACTTTTAGCAAAATTAAATATTCAAGATCGCTCGATTAATCAACCCATTTTATACACCACATCTCAAAGTTTAGCCAAGGTGATTCAAGAGAATCAAAATATAGCAGAATCATCTAAAAATCAAGCAGATAAAACTATTGAGAACAGCCAGAATTTTAGCGTTTTAGCCATGATATTTGGGCCAATAATTGCCCTGGGTTTAGGAATTATTTTAAGTATAGCGATCGCCCGTCCCATTAGTCAAAGTTTGAAAGGATTAGTTAATACCGTGGTTAATTCCTCCACCGAAATAGCAGCAACGGTTGAAGAGCAGGAAAGAATTGTAGCTTTACAAGCCGCATCGGTGAATCAAACCACAACCACAATGGATGAATTAGGTCAGACTTCTCGCCAAGCTACCCAACAAGCTGAAACCGCAGCCCAAATTGCTAAACAAGTCTTGAATCTATCTCGGGATGGGGCTAACGCCGTTTCTAAAACGATGTCAGGGATGGTAACTTTAGAGCAAAAAGTGGGTGAAATTTCCCGCCAAATTACGACCCTGAATGAACAAGCCCAACAAATTAATAGTATTAGTAACTTAGTCAGTGATATTGCCAATCAAACCAATATGTTAGCTCTAAATGCTTCAATTGAAGCAGTTAGAGCCGGAGAGCATGGTTTAGGGTTTAATGTTGTGGCTTTAGAAATTCGTAAACTCGCCGACGAAACCCATAAATCTGCTCAAAAAATCAATCAATTAATTGATCAAATTGAAAAAGCACTTAAAGGTACAGTGATTGCGGCGGAAGATGGCAAACATACCGTCCAAAAAAATTTAAAAATCGCGGAAGAAACCACCGCAATTTTTAGCAAAGTTACCGTAGCAATCGATCAAGTTTCCCTGAGTTCCCAACAGATTTATCTAACTTCAAAACAACAGGTTTCTCGCCATTGAAGAAGTTATTTCCGCTATGAATTCTATTAATAATGGTGCGCAACAAACAGTTATTGGAATTAGTCAAACTAAATCAGAAACCCAACAGTTAAAAAATGCAGCCCATCACCTAAAAATATTAGGAGTAGGTTAATACCGGATTTTCAGATTAACCTAGGAAGCAAAATTAAGGCTTAGGAACATCGTAATAGGCGGCAATTCCCTGAACTTGTAAATCATCCCGCAGGCGTTTAGCTCCGGCGGCATCGGTTAAGGCACCTAGTTGAATTTTTTTACCCGTTTTGAACTCCGCAATATAAGCATCGGGAACCACTTCTTTCGCCTGTTCAAAGGAGCGTTCGCCACTATAATCCAACACAACATAATAATATCCGTCCCCGGATTTCATCGGTTCCGTGGGTCTAGCTGGACTTGTAGCCATCGCCACCCGAGGAACCGCCCCGCCCCCGGGTTTAACCGTTGAGGTATTGGTTCCCTGTTTCAACACAGTCGCAGCAGGAGTTACAGGAGTTACAGCAGGAGTTACGGGTTTTTTGGGTAATAATTCCTGAGTCAGATTATTCAAACCGGGATCATTCGGGGATGTTAGGTTGTTTGAGGGTGCGGGTAAGGTTGTGGCCGGACTCGGGGGTAAGGTCGCCGGGACAGCAGGGAGGGGAACCGGATTTTGATTCGGATTAATATGGCTGAGGGTATCCAAATCCAAGTTAACAAATTCCTTCGCCGCTAAATTGGGGGAGAGGGAATCCGTCGGAGGGAGGGATGTTTCCGTCGTGGCTAGGGTTGGAGGATTGGCTGGAGCCGGGTTAGCCGTTGGGTTGGGAAAAAACCGATCCAAACCCAAGCTAGTACGACCGGAGGGAGACGAGATCACATAACTTAAGGCCGTACAGGATAACAAAAACAGAAACATTGAACCAATGCCCAGGGGCGTTAGGAGACTAGCCATCAAACTCCGGTTTTCCCGGGGGTCGGGGCGTCGTTCTTCTATACTTTTGATCAGGGCTTCCGTCGATTCTAAATATCCATCCGATGGAGTTGCAGTTGGGGCGGGTGACTTCAAGCTAAAACTGACCGCAGGTTCAGCCCCATTAGTTTTCGGGGGGGTTGTGGCTGACGGTGGAGAGGCAATGGCCAAAGGTGCGGATTTTGCGGGAACTACGGTTTCCCAACCCGACGGTTGAGTTTGGGGTTTCAAACAGTTTTCCCTCCGATGCTGCGGTGTCATTCATGGACACAGTTACAACATCGGTCGCCTGTTGAAACTGCGAGTTAGTTTGTCCGTTGGGGTCGGGTGTGGTTTGTTTCGTGCGTCGTCGGTGGCGCCGATAACGGGTTAGTTCTGATTCCAGTTGCACATCCAAATAACCTAAAACCGCTTGGAGTTGGGGTTTTAATTCTGGCTGTGAGGGTTGGGGGGACTTGATATCAGATGCTTGACTCATGGTTAAACTCCTAAGCACTGGTTATTAATTTTAAAAATAGGGATTTTTGAGTTTAAATCTTCAATATTAAATGTCAGTTTATCTATATTTTGATTCATTTTACTAATTTGGTTAACAATGCAATCCCTCCATCATATTTTAGGTCGCCTTCAATCTCAGATTCTTACCCCAGAACAGCAACAATTTCAAGATCTCTGTCAATGTTGGTCTGAAATTGTGGGAACTGTAGTCAGTCGTCATAGTCGTCCGGTCACTTGGCATCGAGGGGTACTGAATGTTGCCACCTCTAGTGCTACCTGGTCTCAGGATTTAACCTTTAAACGGGTACAAATTATCCATAAATTGCATCAAAAACTCCCATTTCCGGTTCAGGATATCAAATTTTCCTCGGCGGGGTGGCGTCATCAACTCCCGGGAGATCAATCGGTTTCCCTCCCTTCTCCGACCGATGAGTTTTCCCAAATGTGGCGGGAACATCCCAGTCGGGTTGAGATGCCGATTCCAAAAACAGGGGGCGAGGTGCCCCGGCGTTCCTCCCTGACCCCGTTAACGGCCTTTGAAGGTTGGGCTAATCGTCTAAAAGAGCGATCGCAATCTTTTCCCTTGTGTCCCCAATGTCACTGTCCAACTCCCCCAGGGGAATTATCTCGTTGGTCGGTTTGTGGTTTTTGTTCAATTCAAATAGGAGAATGAAGCCCCGTAAAGACGCGCTACAGCACGTCTTTACAATAGAATTAATTTCCTAAACAAATCCCCATACTTTGAGCCGTTTCTACTAAAATATCATCGGCATTAACGGCCCGATATTGAGCGATCGCATCGAGAATCGGAATACTCGATACCTTCCGATCTCGCCAAACCACGACCTGATCATATTTGTCCTCAGCAATCAAATCCACCGCCGCCACTCCAAAAGCAGAAGCAATAATTCGATCAATGGGCGCAGGAGTTCCCCCCCGTTGAATATGACCGAGAACAGTAACGCGAGTTTCTGCCCCACTGCGATCGCAAATTTCATCGGCCAGATATTGTCCAATGCCACCTAAACGAGCCTGTCCCATGCGATTAATCATCGTCACAGGTTCTCCCGTTTCTGTTTTAACCGCCTCGGCCACCACCACTAAACAATAGTTTTTCCCTTGTTTTTGTCGTTCTACAATATGCTGACAAACGCTATCTAAACTGTAGGGAATTTCAGGAATTAAAATAATATCTGCACCGCCCGCAATTCCCGCATGGAGGGCAATATGTCCCGCATCTCGGCCCATGACTTCTAAAATCATTACACGGCTATGACTAGCGGCGGTAAAGTGTAGCCGATCTAAAGCCTCAGTAGCGATATCCACGGCGGTACTAAACCCAATAGATAAATCCGTGCTACCCACGTCATTATCAATGGTTTTAGGAATCCCAATCAAATTAATATTTCCCTGTTGGGCAATGCGTCGCAAAATCGCTAAACTGCCATCCCCACCGATACCAATTAAGGCATTTAGCCCTAAGAGATGATAACCCTCAATAATCTCCTCGGATCGATCAAGCAAACTTCCATCCGGCATGGGAAAAGCGAAGGGATCACCCTTATTGGTGGTTCCCAAAATTGTCCCCCCGGCGGTGAGAATATTATGGACTTTATCAATAGTTAGAGGGACACTGTTCACGGGACGACACATTAACCCTTGGGTGGCTTCTCGAATACCGAAAACTTCCCAACCCAAGGTTTCCTGCCGCCCGATAAACTACAGCCCGAATTGCTGCGTTTAAACCTGCACAGTCTCCCCCACTGGTTAAAATACCAATGCGTTTGTGTTCTACCATATTTGGCGAATTCTGGATTTACAGATGCAAATTTAGATTACATCTGATTGGCAAATGATTGACAAATCTTTGCTCATCTTTAATATTTTGAAACGGAGTCAGGAGAAAAAATCAGGGGAAAAAAGCCTCTCAATCTGCTGAAATCATGGCTTCAACGGGAATCTGGATATCTGGAAATGCTAGGGGTGTAACTTCACCTTCGGTTAAGGTGATTTTGGAGCCATATTCACTATCCCTGGGATCACGATAAATAATTAGTTCCCGGCGCTGTAGGTTAACTAACCAATATTCGGAGATTCCTGCTTCGGCGTAGATCCGATATTTCACCGTTGAGTCTTTTTCTAAGCTGGAGTTGGAGTATTCGATAACCCAGAAAATATTCTCAGGATAGGGATGATGAGTGAGATATTCTCGCCCTAAACGTTCCACAATAGCGATATCAGGTTCGGGTTCGGAGTCGTTGGGGAGGGTAATGGGTTTGGCTGGGCTGACTAAAGCGCGATCGCCAAGTATCCGCATGAGATACTCGCCAGCAGTTTCGACTGTAGTAGGCGTGGGGTTCTCCTTCTGGGGACATTTGAACAATTTCTCCATAAAGCAGTTCAACGGGGCGATCATCGAGTAGACCCATTTCGACAATGCGGTGATAGTCGTCTAGTTTCCATTTTGCGATCGATAGTGTCATCTTCATCAACAATAGGAGTGGGTATTTTTAAGATAACTTATTAAGGTGCGATCGCTTGATTAAGCAACCTAACACCAATCGATAACTTTTTGCCTTTAAGTAAAACTTTTGTTCAATCCTCTACAACAAGATTATGATACTCGTCATACTTAGCTGTTAATTTTGATAGCCAATCAAAATAGGTTTGAAATCTAATATTTTTTGCGATTTAACAACAAAACCAAGGTTGTTCGGTATCTTTGACAAGCTGATTGGAATCTGCTGGAGTGGGACATCTATTATCTTTATTTCTCCCTTTGCAATATGCTGTGGGCCAGCAAAAAGTGCGCCAAGCAAAATAATACGATTAACACCCATGTATGTATTTCCTCGGGCATCAGTGTAACCACCCTGATTAAAGACTAGCACTGGACTTCCACTTGAACCTGGAAAGCAAGCGCAATCAATGACAAATTGTGGAAGCCCATTGTAATTATATTTTGGGCTTGTTGCTGTAATACCTTTTCTGATGATTGGCATATTGTTTTCTTTATCCCAAATACCGTTGGGGTAGCCAACCATTGTTATGTCTTCTAAGCCGGATAGATCATTTAGCTGTTGTTTTGATGGAATATGACTTTCTTCAAGTGACGGGGTAAAAAATCGAATCTTATTTGCCTTGGCATGAAGCAAAAGCGGAGCAATTGCAAAAATAGCCAGATCAACGTCAGTTTCTGGGTGTTTTATCCATTTATTTTCAAAGTCATCGATCTCAATTTTCTCATAAGCTCCAATGATTGGTTGATTATTAGCATCTGCCTTTGTTAGCACAAAAGTACCTCTAACACTCCCATCTATGACGTGCTTATTGGTGACGATAACAGGGATATGCGTTTGATCATCAATTCGGAAGCTAAAGAAAAAGCCTGTGCCAGTAGACACGTCCCCGGATGCCAATAAACACTCAAGGCGCACTGTTGTGTGCATCAATTTTTCTGCATCTGTAAGCGACATCAAACTTCCTTATATAGTTTACTAAGCATTAATCTGCAAATCTAAGATAAACACCTTATCTAATCTAAATTAACTCATATTTGGTGCATTATGCAAATTCTATTCCAGAAAACAATCCAAATTTTTCACTGTTTGCGATTTGCTATACAATAACATTCATGTTTTTTGTCTTTGTTGCTTGCAGTCATAATCTTCTTCATAATCTATTGTCCCAAATAAAGCCAACACTTTCAATTGTTAACAACGTTGAATATATTCACGCGAGGATTCTTCTATCAAAAGATTTACTATTGGATAGTTAAGCTAAATTTCTGTATTGACTACTTTCTCTAAACGATTAATTGCACTTTTTGCCTCTTGAAGTAAATCATCCCAATTGTCAGGAGGGTGTCCGGTTTCAAGCATTTTCTTGAAAACTCGATAAGCGTCTGTATTACTATCATAAGAACGCTTAGAATCATCATCATTAACCCAGGCAAATACAATAATTTTGCTCTCTTGATGATATCTAAAAAACAGTCGGTACTGCTGAAAAAATTTAGCTCTAAACCAGTGTTTGTAATCATCTCCCAGGGTAGTACCTTGACGATAATCACGACGAGTTGGATCTTGAGGAATAATCTCAAATGCTAACTTTGCTATAGCAGCTAAACGCTTTGTGGCATTTTTCTTTTTGTAATCTTGAGGATATTTCCGACGTAAATCTTCAACCTGGGTTAGAAGTTCTTCAAACTGATTCAGAAACAGAGGGTGGGCAAATATATTCCACCCATTAATTACTAAGGGCTGATTTGCAGACAAAATTATTCGTCCTCGTCCAAAAGGGGTGTATCCAAATCGAGATCAACATCAGAAACTAAGGACTGAACATGGCTGACTAAATCATAGCTAAGTGCTTTAATATGTTGAGGATTATTCTGAATATCTTGTGCTATAAAATTGAGAAATTGCCCCAGTATCGGATCATTTTCTGTCGGGTCAGCACGAGAAATAATGACCTGACCGTCAGACCCGATGGTGTAGCGGATTTTATCGCGCTTATTCAAACCAAGAGCTTTGCGAACAGGATCAGGAATTGTAGTCTGATAACGATCAGTTAGAGTAGATTCTGAGCATGGAGCCAATTTTGCAGCCATAGCGACTTCTAAACCTATTGGTTAAACTCTATTTCCAAGGTAATGCAATTGCATTGTGTTGTCAAGGGTGACATAATTGACTTAAAAACCGAACTAAATCTTGATAACTGATTAAAGTGCGATCGCCAATATTGCTGATTCCAGATATAATTAAAATTTGATAAAGTCGATACAAATTCTTAGGTAAAGTTTGAATTAAGTTTGGTTTATAAATATAAATTAAATGACTATATTGCAATTACTCCGGGCGTGATTTGGCTAACAGCACCCGCGCAAAATAATCATAATAACGATGCAATTATTGGTATGGTTAGAACAACATTTCCATTTTGATCGGTGATCCTCCCAAAAATGGTAATATCAGCAATTAGCTTGTTCAATAGACACCGATGGATATAGCAGAGTTAGCAGCCCCCTTAGAAACCTTTGGACGGCAAAGGCAATTTCAACAGGTCACCCAGGCATTAGCTGATGATCGAGATTTGTTAATTGCTGGAGTACCGGGCAGTGGCCGCCGAAACCCTGGTCAGAAGGGCCGCGACGGAAGTTGGGGCAAAAATTATTGAAGTGGACTGTATTCGGGCAACCGATGGCCAACGTTTGACACAACTGTTATGTGAGGGGATATCCCAGGCGGTTAAAAGTCCTACGGCTATTGAGTGTTTGCAACAGTGGACAAACACAGAGGCGGCTCAATTTTTTTCCTGGCAAGGAAATATGGCAAAAAGTTTGCGGTTAATTGCGAAACCAGAAGAAGTTTGGCAAGCCTATAAATTATTAATTCATTTTCCACAACAGTTAGCAGAATTTGTCGAGCGACAAGTGGTATTAATTTTGCAAGGGTTTCCCCATATTCGCTCCTGGGATCGACAGGGAGATTGGGAAAAATTATTGCGTCAAGAAATTCAACAGCAAAATTCTGTAAGTTATGTTTTAATAACAACTTTAGCGGAAACTAGCAATCAAGAGGAGTTTCATCAAAATTTAGAGATTGTACAGTTAACTCCCTTATCTAATGATGTGGTTGCCGCCTGGGCTCATGGGGTTTTGCATCGGGAAAATTTGACTTTTGATCCGCGATCGCAGGCATTACAATACTTTTTAGAAGCGGTGCAAGGACATATTGGAGATGCTTCGGCTTTAGTGCGTCGGTTGTGTAAAGTTAAAACCACAAATGGTCTAATTGGAAATCGGGAAATTGAGGAAACTTTACAGGAATTACTGGCAGATTTTTCAACGGTATTTGAGTCTTTGTTAGTGTTACTTCCGTCTTCCCAAGCTCAATTATTAGAGTCTTTAGCCCTAGATCCCACGGATAAACCCCAAAGTCGAGAATATATTACTAAACATCACTTATCCAGGGGAGGAAGTCTACAAGGAGCGATCACGGGTTTGCAACATAAGGGCTTAATTTATGGTTCAGAATTAGGCTATAAATTAGCTTTACCGTTATTTGGTTTATGGATTAAACAACGGTTAAGTTAACTTGAAATTTGGGATATAACTTAATGTATGGTGATTTTTTTATGAAAAAAACAGGTTTATTTTTATTATTGTTTTTATTGACAGGTTGTGAAATCCTATCGGAACATTGGCGACAACTTTCAAAAACCATGAATATTGTTAACTCTAGTTCGTCTAATAAAATTGAACAATGTGGGGAAAAACCTTCAGGAAATATTGCTCCATCTAATATCAAATTAATCAATTTAACCGCTATTAACACCAAGGAATCAGGTCAAATTCGCCAGGGAAGTTATTTAGCCTATCAATTTCCTGCTAAAGCCAGTCAACAGTTAAATTATCGCACAGAAGATAATTTATGTATTTGGGTTTACGCACCGGATAGACAACTGATTAAAACCAAAGATTTAACCCAAACTGGTCAATATACAATCGTTTTAACGGCTTTAAAAGGAGCTACAACTTTTGATCTAAAAATGAGTTTAAGTTCCCGGGGCGCAACAGGGACACAACCCTTACAACCCCTACCTCCTTTTGCTAATTCTCCCACCCCTTCCCCAACTCCTTCCCCAACCCCAATTCCAACTCCAAGTCCTGCTATTTCTCCCCAAGCCAATAACACCACCGAAAGGGTTGAATTTGACCCAGGAGCGACGGGAACAACGGTTACAGGTATGGTTAAACCCGCAGAAAAACGACAATATAAATTGGAATGTATCGCCGGACAAAAGATGTCGGTTGATGTTACAGAAGGAACGGTAGATATTAATATTTTAGATCCGAATGGTAAAACTATAGGTACTATTAAAAATAGCAAAACTTGGCAAGGAGAATTACCCAGTAATGGAGATTATACCATCGAAGTTTCTGGCTCAAAAGCAGCTAATTTTAAACTTAATGTTGATGTTCCTGCATTGTAACTCTATTCCTGGGATTATGCTCTTAGACTATGATATTATAGGGGTATAAAAATTTTTGTTGTATGAGTTGATATGACTGTACAATCGGTTTCTCGTTATGTAAGTCGTAACCCTGAAATCCTTCAAGGTGAACCTATTATTTTAGGAACTCGAACTTCAGTAAGAGCTATTGTTGGGTTATGGCGTTTAGGAATATCTCCTGAAGAAATCCCGATACATTTACCCCATTTAACATTAGCACAGGTTTTTGATGCCTTGAGTTTCTATTTAGATAATCAAGAGGAAATTAATCATTATATTGAACAAAATCGCATTCCTGAAGAATTAGTTCATCCTGCTGTTAAAGCAGCCATGAAAAAAACATGAAATTATTTGCAACACTATATACAGATGAAGATGTTTCTGTTCTAGTTGCAACTTTACTCCGTAGTAGAGGTTTTAATGTGACAACATCACTAGAACAAGGAATGTTAGGAAAATCCGATCAAGATCAGTTAATTTATACAGCAAAATCTGATCGATGTTTACTAACTCATAACCGAGTTGATTTTGAACAGTTGCATTTAGAATATATTGCTAAAAAACGGAACCATTCAGGAATTATTATTGTCCCGCAAAAAATTCCTTATGAAATCGCTCAACGGGTTGCTATTTTATTAGATACTCTAACGGCTGATGAAATTTTTAATCAACTTTTGTATGTGTAAATTAACTTTGATATTTCATAGTTATAACAAAATATTATAATTAATTTTATTATCTTATTCAGTGGAAAAATGAAAAACTTTATTGATTTATTCTCCGGTGCAGGGGGAATGTCCTGTGGGTTAGAAATGGCGGGATTTCGCTGTTTATTAGGAATAGATTTTGATAAATATTCCTTAGAAACATTTCAAGCTAATCATCCCCATTCCCAAACTATTTTAGGAGATTTGCGGGAAATTAAAACAGAATCAATTCAAGATATTATCGGAAATCAAACAATAGATTTAATTTGTGGTGGCCCTCCTTGTCAGGGATTTTCAACTATTGGGACAAACGATAAAAAAGATTCTCGTAATTTTCTGTTTTTTGAATTTTTGCGAATGGTAGAAACCTTTAAACCTAACTTTATTATTTTGGAAAATGTTACCGGATTATTAGCAAAAAAGAATGAAAGCACATTAACATTAATTATTAATAGTTTTAGCCAATTGGGTTATACTGTCGATGTTAAGGTATTATCCGCCCATCATTATGGTGTTCCCCAAGCGAGACGACGAACTATTTTATTAGGAAATCGTTTCGGAGTTGGTAATGTTTATCCAGAAAAACAATTTAAAGATTCCGAAAAAGATCCTGATATTTTACCCTTACCCCGCACGGTTGAATGGGCGTTTAACAATTTATTAGAGTTTGAAGGTCAAAGTTTTAACCATGATTTGAAAACGGCTCAAATTAAAAATGAATTAGAAAGAAAAAGAATCCATCATATTCCTGAAGGTAAAGGAATTCGTTATGAACGGGATCAGTTAGCCTATCTTCCGCCTGAGTTATGGTATGATATAGATTGGAAAAATATTCGGGAAGAACGATTTAGAGAAACGCAATTAAAGCGTTTAGATCGATATTACCATTCCAGTACAATTAATACGAATAAAAACACCTATTATCATCCTACAGAAGATCGTTATTTGACCCCCAGAGAAGCCGCGGCTATCCAATCTTTCCCACCCCATTATATTTTTCATGGAACATCCTCTCAACAATGGCGACAAATTGGGAATGCAGTCCCACCGTTATTAGCTGCATCAGTAGGAGAGGCTATTTTAAAGTTAGACCAACTCAAAGATAACCTAGAAAAAACCGATTGTATACCGGATTTTAAAGCAGTACGTTTCCCAGGCGTTTAGTTATAGCAAAAAATGGGATATTTTCAATACATCATAAATTCAGGACTTCCTAAAATTAATGCTCCTCTTAAATTCGGTGCGGTTTTATCTAAAACGGAGCGAGTTTGAGGGGAGAAATTATTTTCTAATGTGGAGGCTAAAAAATTAGCATCAATGGGTTTTCCATCGTGAAGTAATCCATTAGATAAGGGAACAGATAAACTACTGCGTCTTACCATGGCGTCGGGATTTAACCAAGCGGATTGAATATTTTTATACCCATCGGGGGACGGACAAGCATAGAGGGGCATTCCTAATTGGTTCAGGATACCATCTAGGGGTTCAAAATTGGTAACAGTACCGATAATTCGCATTACCGAAACGAGATATCTATAGGGGGTTTTAAATTTAGTTTGATAAATATTAGTTTGCCAAAATTCTGTACTTTGAAATAGGGTATGGAGAACAGTTGCAATATTTCCATCGCTATCTAAGAAGGTTTTAGCTAGTTTTTTGACGAGGGAATCGGGGGGATTATCACTAACAAAATTTTGAGCCAATTTATAACTAATATGTTGGGCGGTGGAGGGATGTTTTGCTAGAATATTAAGAGCTTCTTCTCCTTCATTCATCCCACTGCTTTTAATTGAATATCCTAAAAACACTTTATCACTAAAATCATGGCGGGTTTCGTCAAAATAAAATCCTGATTTAGTTGAGGTTTTTTCAATCGGTTGGAATAGTCCCCATCCGGTTAAAATCTTGGCTAGTTCAATAATATCTTTTTGGCTATAACCGCCATTAACTCCTAATGTATGTAATTCTAATAATTCTCGCGCATAATTTTCATTTAACCCTTTAAATGCTCCCTTTGTCCCCGGACTTCCCGGGGCGGTATTTTGCCAATTATCTAAATAGACTAACAGGGCGGGATGTTTGGCGGTCGCCCCTAATAATTGTCTAAATTTCCCCAAAGCATGGGGTCGAATTGCGTGTTGTTCATAGGAACTAAAAAACTTTTGGGTTAAATCACCTTTTGTAGCAAATACATTAAAATGATTATACCAAAAATCGGTCATTACTTCTTCTAATTGACGAGGACTGGCAAAAGCTCTTAATAAACGTCCCCGCCTCGCTTGCTGAATAATTTTTTGCCTAAAACTTTGTCTAATTTTTATCATGGATTTACTATCTAAACCCATATTTTTTGCTTGTTCTATGGTCTGTTTTTCGGCTAGAATAACTTCACCTGGTTGCCAAACCAATGTATTTAAAGGATTGATTTTTTCGTTTAAATCGACGGGATAGGTAATTGTTTGTGGTTGCAGTTGAGTCTTAATATAAGTCTCAATCCCCATTTGTTGTATCTGTTGCATTTGTCCCGGGGTGACACCAAAACTTAAACGATTAATTAGATGAAAAATTTTAGGTTCAGTCATAAATCAGTTATCAAGTATCCGCATCATCATTTGTAGGGGCGGGTTCATCGAGATTGAAGTAATTAACAACGATCTCGATGAACCTGCCCGTACCAGTTATCACTATAAGAGTTAATACTGGATTTATTACCCATTACCCATTACCCATTACCCATTACCCATTCGTAATTCGTAATTCGTAATTCCCTATTCTCCCTCAATTACAAATTCTAACAATTTCCCCTGAGAACTCCCAAATTTTAATTGCATTCCCGATATCAATTGAATTTCTTGATGATGGACACGTTGCCATTCTTGAGTCTGAAAAACCAAGGTTTCCATAGCGAGAAAAATCCCTTAAAAAATAATTAGTTTGGGTTTTCCCATTGGAACTATGGCGACAAAAAATTTCCGCGTGTTTAGAAGAAACCCACTGTTCAGAAATAATCACATCATTCCCTTCCCCCCGACCTACCCGCATCAGTCCCGTATCAATCGGCCAAACCTGGGCCGGGGTATTAGTCCCGGGGTTATAGAGTCGTAACCACGCCCGGGGAACATCCCCAAACCCCGTCACCGAACTACTGGGCATTTCCGTCCTAATCTTTTCTAACGGTTGGACTAACACCCCGTCAAATTCCGGGTGCATATATAGTATCGGCAACGTCCAGGCGGGTTGATTAAACTTATATAAGGCTAACAAATGCTGACGGCCAAGGGCCACCGCCTGATCTACAGGGAGACGCTCCCCTAAAGCTCTAGCAAAAGCCTGAATAAAGGTTAACGCCTCGGCGTCGGTAATGGAGTCCCGCATACCCAACACCGCCGGAACCCCGTGATGGATTAATACCTTAGCCAAACTACTGCTAGGAATGGCTTGAAACAGGGAATTAGAGGGGGTTGACACTGTTTCTGTCGCTGGGTGGGCACTCCAACAGGCATTAAACACCGCCAGGACAATCCCACATCGGACTAATACCTGGGCCAATTCCGTCCCATTCACGGTCGTATCGGGACGTAAAAATAATAACCCACCATCGGGGGCTGGTACTCCATGTCCCCCATAAAATAAAACGTTATAGCGGTTGGTTTCTAATTCGGCAATCAGTTGTTCAACGGTGGGCTCAATCAGGGTTTTAACGCCACAGGAAGCCCCGCTATCGACTCGATTTCCCTGGGCATCTATGCCACATTGTTCAAAGGCTTGACCCAGGGCGATCGCTTCCTTTTCCAAGGCTAATTTCGATAACTCTGAATTCGGGGACGCCCCGGGGGTTTGACTTTCCCCCAAAACCAATAAAATATTCAACCCTTGAGCTACCAAACGTTGGGGTAGGGGGTTAACGTCAAAGGTAGTGCGACTAAACCAAAGATTTTGACTCAAGGAAATCGCTGGTTGACCGCCCTGGGGTTGCATGGTTTCCCAGGGAATGGGGATTAAATCCGGGTCTCGGAGGTCTAGGCGAATGCGTAGGGGTTGATCCTGGCCAATGGCAATCCCCTGACTGCGATGTAAACTGGCTTGAATTGACCCCTGGAATAACCATTGCCAGAGGTTAATCCCAAATTGCTGCATTAAACGGGTGGTATAACTAAGTTGTCGGCCCGAATCGGAAGCGGCAGTAAGGGACAAATTCCCCGGAGGAGGGGAACACAAACCATTGGGAATACTATGGGGCGAAAACAGTTTTCTAACCACGCTTGCCAAGTTTGGGAAAGGGGTTCGGGCCAGCTACTGTCATGGTGAACATATCCGTTCCAATCGGGAGATTGTACCACCCATGTTGCAAAATGATGGGCAACGGAGGTATTCATCCGGGCGATCGCAATACTTAAGCAAGGAGTTTCTGAGGGGGACATTCAACCGAACACACAGTTTTATTGGAATTTTCTGCTAGTTTATCGCGTTTTTAGCACTTGCGATGCCACATAAGGCAACTATGCCATTAGTTGTTTATCCTAGGTAACGATAATCTCAACTAAACATTACCTTAATAATGGCAAAATTTCTGTTCTAGCAATCGGTACCGAGGTTGTAATAGATTATAGGGTATATTCTTTCTGTTCCGGTGTTCCCTACTAAACAACAAAATTATTCAACCAGAAATGGAGTTAGACCGTTGAATACAGCAACTAATAATCGAGAAAACTTGCAAGGAGTCAAAGGCGTGCATCTTGATATCTTATCCGGTCAAAGCTACCCCCTGGGAGCCACAGTTTATGCCAATGGGGTGAATTTTTGCATTTTTTCTAAAAATTGTACTGCTATAGAATTACTTTTATTTGATACCCCCGATGCCCACGAACCAACCCGGGTGATTCCCTTTGATCCTAAACATAATAAAACCTTTTATTATTGGCATATTTTTGTGCCGGGGATTCAAAATGGACAAATTTATGGCTATCGAGTTTATGGATTATATGAACCGGAATTAGGCTATCGTTTTGACCCTCAGAAAGTATTATTAGATCCCTATGCAAAAGCCATTGTTAATACAGAAAATTATAGTCGGGCTGCCGCTTCTGTTCCGGGGGATAATTGCAGCCAAGCCTTAAAAGGGGTGGTAGTTGATAAGCGGGGTTATGATTGGGAAGGAGATAAACCTTTAGAATTGCCCTACTCCCAAACTATTATTTATGAACTGCACGTTGGCGGTTTTACCCGCAATCCTAACTCGGGAGTTGCCCCGGAAAAACGGGGAACCTATGCGGGATTAATTGAGAAAATTCCCTATTTAAAAGATTTAGGAATTACCGCCGTTGAATTACTCCCTATTCATCAATTTGATGAACAGGATGCGGTTCCCCCTCGTAGTAATTATTGGGGATATAGTACCATTTCCTTTTTTGCTCCCCATCGAGAATATAGTTCTAACCAGGATGCTTCCGGCCCGATTAATGAATTTCGGGATATGGTTAAGGCTTTTCATAAAGCTGGAATCGAAGTGATTTTAGATGTGGTTTATAACCACACCGCCGAAGGGAATGAAGACGGCCCGACCATATCTTTTCGGGGACTTGATAACAGTATGTACTATATTTTAGAGAAAGATAATTTGGCTGATTATAGTAATTATAGTGGCTGCGGAAATACTATTAAAGCTAATCACGAAATTTCAGGACAGTTAATTATTGATAGTCTGAGATATTGGGTTTCAGAAATGCACGTCGATGGATTTCGCTTTGATTTAGCGTCGATTTTATCCCGGGATAAAGAAGGAAATCCGATTGAAGATGCCCCGATTTTATGGATTATTAAATCTGACCCCGTATTGGCTGGAGCAAAGTTAATTGTTGAGGCTTGGGATGCCGGGGGATTATATCAAGTGGGTTTCTTTAGCAGGCGATCGTTTTGCCGAATGGAACGGACAATTTCGAGATGATGTCCGTCGTTTTGTCAAGGGAGATGAAGGACAAGTTGAAAAGTTAGCCTATCGAGTTATGGGCAGTCCTGATATTTATCCCCATCCTGATCGAGAAGTGCATTGTAGTATTAATTTTGTCACCTGCCATGATGGTTTTACTCTGCATGATTTAGTTTGTTATAATGAGAAACATAATGAGGCTAATGGAGAGGAAAACCGAGATGGTTCCGAACATAATTTTAGCTGGAATTGTGGCATTGAGGGGGCAACGGATGACCTCTATATTCAAGCTTTACGCCTGCAACAAATTAAAAATATGTGGGTGATTTTATTACTGTCTCAAGGCACTCCTATGATGTTAATGGGGGATGAAGTTTGTCGAACACAATCAGGAAATAATAACGCTTACTGTCAGGATAATCCGTTAGGATGGTTTGATTGGAGTGATGTGGGGAAAAATCCCGATGTCTTGCGGTTTGTGAAAAGTTTAATCCGCTTTAAAAAAGAACTCCATCTTTTTCAGTTAGATGATATTTTAGAAATGAATATAGAGGGTGATTTGCCCTATGTGATTTGGCATGGAGTGAAAACAGGAAAACCCGACTTAACAGAAGATTCTCGCACCATTTCCTTTAGTTTATATCATCCCAAAAAAGGCGAACATCTCCATGTTATGTTAAATTCCTATTGGGAAGCATTGAACTTTCAATTACCTACCCTATCTAAAGGAGAGCATTGGCATCGTTTGGTGGATACGGCTTTAGCTGTTCCTAATGATATTAGTAGCTTGAATGTGGCTCGACCAATTATGGGAAAATATTATCATCTTAGCCCCCGTTTCTGCTGTTGTTTTAATTGCTATGGTAGGGAGCAAGCAACACGTCGAAGAAAAGAGTTAATCCCCTGGGTTTGAGCAAGAGAAAAAGCGATCGCTAACTATGATTTGTAGCCGGAAAAAAACATCAATATTATCTGATGAATTTTGGATAACTTTGGGTCGGTTTTTTAGAGCAGTTTAACTAAATGGGTTAATTCAGGTAAAATTAATTTTTCCATTGCCAATCTTACTGCATTAGAAGATCCAGGAACCGAAAAGATTAATTTACCTTGATAAACTCCGGCTACAGCCCGGGAAGCGATCGCCCTTGACCCGATTTCCTGATAACTCAAAGCTCTAAAAATTTCTCCAAATCCAGGTAAGGTTTTTTCTAATAATTTTTCCAGAGCATCATAGGTAGTATCTCGGGGTGAAATTCCGGTTCCCCCATTAAAAATACAAGCATTTAGTTCAGGGATTTCACAGAGTTTTTTCAATAGTTTTATAATGTCTTTAGGTTCATCTTTAACAATTTGATAATCGATAATTGGATGCCCAGTATTCTGTAGAAATTGGTGAATTAGTTGACCGCTTTTATCGGTTTCTGGTGTGCGAGTATCACTTACCGTAATCACAGCACAATTAACCAAAAATTCCGAAGTATCAGGGTGGGGAACTGCTGAAGTCATAGGGGAATTACGAATTACGAATTACGAATAGGTAATAGAATAGGAAATTTATTTAATAAATCAACTCTTAAACTGTTAACTGGTACGGGCGGGTTATTTTAGATGTTTGTTAATTACCTAAATCTCGATGAACCCGCCCCTACAACTGATGACTGGTACGGGCGGGTTATTTTAGATGTTTGTTAATCACCTAAATCTCGATGAACCCGCCCCTACAACTGATGACTGATGACTGGTACGGGCGGGTTATTTTAGATGTTTGTTAATTACCTAAATCTCGATGAACCCGCCCCTACAACTGATGACTGGTACGGGCGGGTTATTTTAGATGTTTGTTAATTACCTAAATTTTGATGAACCCGCCCCTACAACTGATGACTGTTAACTGGTACGGGCGGGTTATTTTAGATGTTTGTTAATTACCTAAATCTCGATGAACCCGCCCCTAAAACTGATGACTGTTAACTGGTACGGGTGGGTTATTTTAGATGTTTGTTAATTACCTAAATTTTGATGAACCCGCCCCTACAACTGATGACTGATGACTTAATTAGGATTTACTAAATTCTAACCCATTAGCTTCTGCATAACGCTCCATAAATAACATGAAACGATCCCATTCTTCGGCGGATTTCATTAAATGAGTCGCCTCGATTTCCGTAGGTCTTCCATTAATAAACTTAGCGTTAACATCACGGGTGACGATTTCCCCATCATCATCAATCATATACATTCCCGTAATTTCTTGTGTGAAATCATCTGCTAAGGCTTTAGGATTGAGAAAAATAAATTTTGCTGTCCCTTGACTCCCATCCCGTGAACGAGTCAGACGAACATCAGGAATTACATCTTCATCAATCCCCATTGAAAACTGAATTTTAGCTACCATATTATCTTGTTAAACCTTTTTCCTTTAAGAGTTAACGTCTAATTCTCCCACAATCAGGACTTACGCACAAGACCAAAGAAACCGGGTTTCTGGCCCTGATTTTGCGGATGAAATCGAGATTTCTCGTTCAGAAACCCTGTTTCTGCGTAAGTCCTATGAATATTATCTCCCAAAATAGACAATAGCACGAGATAATCCTGAACTTTGCAGGTAGGTTTCCCATTGTTGGGCTAACTGTTGATTGGCAAAGGGCCCAACAGCAACAAAAGGATTAGTAGTTGCTTGTTGCATCTGAATACTTTGGGAAGGAATACCCAAAGCCGCTACATTTCCAGCCACAGAAACCAGTTGATTTCTTTGACTAGGAATTAAGATAAAATAGCTATCAGTATTTCCTAATCCTAAACCGGAACCAGGGAAGGCTGGTAAGGTATTTGGGGGGATATTGGGAATAGTAGCTAAAAACGCTTGTAGTTGTGCGGTACTGTTAATAACGGTGGAAGAAATCCCCCCTAATGCTAACTTTTGTCGGAGTTGGTCAGCATTAGACTGATTTACAAAACTTCCCGCTTGAATAATTAATTGTCCTTGATAGGTGGATGTTCGAGCATTGGGAGAAATTTGGCGAACTGCACTTAAAGAATTGGAGGTCGGACTCACATAAACTTGATATAATCCTAAGTCCGTTGTGATTGGAATTTGACCCGAAGGAATCGAACTTTTAATCACTTTAATATCCGTTTGGTCGGGAGGAATTACCATCGGATTAACTCGAATTGGATTGTTAAAATCCTCTCCAGATTTCAAGTTAATAATTTCTCCCTGAACCCCTTGCCTTTTTAAGTCTGCAATTAATTTTTGGGCTTCACTTTGATTAAAATAAATTCCTAGATCAATAATGCTACGATTATTATATCGTTGGATCATGGCTCCGGGCTGAACTTGCTGCACTACTTCTAACAGTAAAGGACTCTCGCCATTGACATAAACCCCATAGCGTTCTTGGGCTAAAACAGGGGAAACCATTACCCCATATCCCCCCAATAGCACGAGGCTAGAAAATAGGGGTATTTGCCAAATAAATTTTGTAAGCCAATTGGTTTTTTTCTGTATTACAATAGAACAGACTGACATTTTAGCGTCCTCCCGTTTAGAGTGGGTTCGATTGATATTGGCAGGTAAGCCAGTTAAGAGTAATCAAAACTGGCAGATCAGTCAAGATTAAAGTTAAGTTAGTTGATCAAAATTAGCAAGTTATTCTGATGTGATCATGAGCAAAGTTGTTGTAGGTCTTTCTGGTGGAGTCGATAGTTTCCACAGCCGCCGCCTTGCTACACCATCAAGGATATGAGGTGGTGGGGTTGACCCTTTGGTTAATGAAGGGAAAAGGACAATGCTGTTCTGAAGGAATGGTGGATGCGGCCTACATTTGTGAACAATTAGGAATTCCTCATCATATTGTGGATAGTCGAGATTTATTTCAAACCTATATTGTAGACTATCTTGTTGATGGATATCGTGACGGAATTACGCCGTTACCCTGTTCTCAATGTAATCGGACGGTGAAATTTGGCCCGATGTTAAATTATGCCAGAGAACAGTTAGGAATTGATCGAATTGCCACGGGTCATTATGCTAGAATTGACTATGATCAAAAGGGCGATCGCTATCAATTAAAACGAGCCGTAGACCTGAATAAAGATCAGTCTTATTTTTTATACGACCTAACCCAAGATTTACTCGCCGGAACTCTATTTCCCTTGGGAGAAGTGTTAAAAACCGAAACTCGCCAAATGGCTAATCAATACGAGTTAAAAACCGCCGACAAACCTGAAAGTCAAGATTTATGTTTAGTGGAAGCCAATGGCTCCATGCGGGCTTTTTTAGATAAATATATTACGGGAAAAACTGGTGATATTGTAGATACAAAAGGTCAGGTTTTAGGACAACATGAGGGCATCCATCATTATACCATTGGACAACGAAAAGGATTAGGAATTTCTGCCCCGAATCCCCTATATGTTGTTGGAATTGATGCGGGTCGAAATCAAGTAATTGTTGGGGATAGGGAGAGCGCGGTACAAACGGAATGTACAATTAAAAGGGTCAATTGGGTATCTATTTATCCCCCAAATACCCCCATTCGCGCCCAAGTACAAATTCGCTATCGGTCGCAACCTCAAGCTGTTACCGTAATTCCAATTAATCCCCCAGAAGGAGCAGAAATCGATCCCAAAATTGGTTCCTGCGTTAAACTTATTTTTGATGAACCTATCTTTGGGATTACTCCGGGTCAAGCAGCAGTTTGGTATGATGGAGACTTAGTTTTAGGAGGGGGAATTATTGATATTCAAAAATGAGTTTTAACGAAATGATGATAAATTGGGGTTTATTTGTGTTAAAAAATGCAGTAACAGGGAATAGGGAATAGGCAATGGGCAATAGGAATAAATAGGAATCACCCATTACCCATTACCCATTACCCATTACCCATTACCCATTACTCATACCGATCTAAATCCCCTAAACTTAAAGAAAAAATAGAGGAACTGTGACCCAAACTTTAACCCCATCTGATACCATTCGTAATGTTCATCGCACAGTTCTGGATAACGGGATTGTGTTGCTAGTAACAGAAAATCCCGCCGCTGATATTGTTGCAACCCGTCTATTTTTAAGAACAGGAAGTCGCTGGGAACCCAAGGAAAAAGCCGGACTTTCCCATCTATTAGCGACGGTATTAACCAAAGGCACAGACCAGCTTTCCTCCCTGGAAATTGCCGAACAAGTCGAATCAGTCGGGGCCAAATTAAGCGCAGACACGTCAACGGATTATTTTTTACTAAGTTTAAAAACCGTTGCTTCCGATTTTGAAGATATTTTAAGTTTAACTGGTGAATTATTACGTTCCCCCTCCTTTCCCGAAGAAGAAATCGAACTAGAACGTCGCGTTACCATTCAGGGAATTAGGTCACAACGGGAACAACCCTTTTCCGTCGCCTTTGAACAACTGCGACAACAGATGTATCAACATCACCCCTACGCCCTATCTACCCTGGGAACCGAAGCCAGCGTTTCCCAACTCAGCCGCGCCGACCTGCAAGAATTCCATCAAACCTATTTCCGTCCCGATAATTTAATTATCTCCATCGCCGGACGCATTACTCCAGAAGCGGCGACCGAACAAATTCAACGGGTATTTGGTGACTGGAAAGCACCTGCAACCCCCTTACCGACCCTATCCCTACCCGTCTTAACGTCAATACCCCAAAACGCCATTACCCCCCAGGAAACACAACAATCCGTTGTCATGTTGGGCTATTTAACCAGTTGTGTCAGCCATGGGGACTATTCGGCGTTAAAAGTCTTAAATACCTATCTGGGAAATGGGTTATCTAGTCGATTATTTGTAGAATTACGGGAAAAACGGGGTTTAGCCTACGATGTATCGGCTTTTTTCCCCACCCGTCTCGACCAGTCCCAATTTGTTGTCTATATGGGTACGGCGCCGGAAAATACTCAAATTGCCATTGATGGGTTACGCACTGAAGTGGAACGTTTGGTCAATATTCCCCTAACGGCGGATGAGTTACAAGTGGCTAAAAATAAACTTTTAGGTCAATATGCTTTAGGAAAACAAACCAACTCCCAACTGGCGCAAATTTATGGCTGGTATGAATGTTTAGGGTTAGGAATTGAATTCGATACGGAATTTCAGAATAACATTATCGCGGTGACTTCTGCCGATACCCTGCGAGTCGCCCAACACTATTTTATTGAACCCTATCTTTCCGTTGTTGGCCCGGAAGCCTTTGTGAGTTCCTTTTCTGTTTCCGAGTCCTAGAGGTTGGCTGAACATCAGACCAGGACTTACGCAGAAACCGGGTTTCTGAACGAGAAATCACCGATTTCATCGGCAAAATCAGGGCCAGAAACCCGGTTTCTTTGGTCTTGTGCGTAAGTCCTATTCCCTATTGCCTATTGCCTATTCCTAGTGCGTAATGTCTATATTAACTATATCCTCGGAACAAATTCAAGCCATTTCTACCCACGCTGAACAAACCTATCCCCAGGAATGTTGTGGGTTATTAATGGGTAAAATTAACGAAAATAATGATAGAATTACAGTAGAGATTATTCCAACAGAAAACGCTTGGAATTCTGAAACTTCAAAAACCTTTGAGGAAGTAGAAACCACCGATATACCCGTTACCTCAGAACGTCGGTTTACGATTTCTCCTCAACAAATGATTCAAGCTCAAAAACAAGGACGCGATCGCAATTTAATCATCATCGGAATTTATCATTCCCATCCCGATCACCCAGCAATTCCTTCAGAATTTGATCGAGTTTGTGCTTGGTCTGATTATTCCTATCTAATTATTTCCGTCGAAAAAGGCAAAACCAGCGACCTGCAAAACTGGAGTTTAGATCAAGATCATCAATTTCAATCCCAACCCTTAGTCAGAGAGTAAGCAATCTTCCCGATTATCAACTATAATATATAGTTTTGATGACCCAAACCCCTAACTGGGACGGTTATATTTTTTGTCAAAATTGCTATGCTAAATCCGAATCTGGACGAAATCCAGTTAACGAAAGACGACTACGAACGGTACTCCCGCCACTTGATTTTACCAGAAGTCGGTCTGGAAGGTCAGAAACGCCTGAAGGCGGCGAGTGTGCTTTGCATTGGAACCGGGGGACTAGGTTCGCCCTTGCTACTCTATTTGGCGGCGGCGGGGGTTGGACGCATCGGAATTGTTGATTTTGATGTGGTGGATACCTCCAACCTGCAACGCCAAATTATTCACGGGACAGCTTGGGTGGGGAAACCCAAAATTGAATCGGCGAAAAACCGGATTTTGGAAATTAACCCCGCTTGTCAAGTTGACCTCTACAACACCCGCATCAGTTTCAGAAAACGCCCTCGACCTGCTGCGACCCTATGATGTGATTGTAGATGGAACCGACAATTTCCCGACCCGATATTTGGTGAATGACGCCTGCGTGTTGCTGAACAAACCCAACGTCTACGGGTCAATTTTCCGGTTTGAAGGTCAGGCGACGGTCTTTAACTACCAAGACGGGCCAAACTATCGGGATTTATACCCCGAACCCCCACCCCCCGGAATGGTGCCCTCCTGTGCAGAAGGCGGGGTTTTAGGAATTCTACCCGGAATGATTGGCGTAATTCAAGCTACAGAAACCGTTAAAATTATTCTGGGTCAAGGACGAACTTTAAGCGGACGTTTGTTATTATATAACGCTTTAGAAATGACGTTCCGGGAGTTGAAATTGCGTCCTAATCCTGTACGTCCGGTGATTGAAAAATTAATTGATTATGAACAGTTCTGCGGCATTCCGCAAGCAAAAGAACAGGAGGAAAAACAGAAAATGGATATTCCTGAAATGACGGTTCAGGAACTGGAAAAATTACTCGGTAGTGGGGCTAATGATTTCCTATTAATTGATGTTCGTAATCCCCATGAGTATGAAATTGCTAAAATTCCAGGTTCGGTGTTAATTCCTTTACCCGATATTGAACAGGGAAAAGGCATTGAACAGGTGAAAGAATTGTTAAATGGTCATCGTTTGATTGCCCATTGTAAATCGGGAATGCGTTCGGGAAAAGCTTTAGGTATTCTCAAAGAAGCTGGAATTTCAGGAACTAATCTTAAAGGCGGAATCCTGGCTTGGAGTCGAGAAATTGATGCCTCTATCCCAGAATATTAATTAAGGTTGTTTAGAACAAAATTAATCTAATTAAAAGACGAGAAATTCTGTATTTGATTTACAGACTCGTCTTTTTTTATAATATGAAATCCTGAAATTGATGCCACATAATTCGCCTAAACCCCATGTAGAGACGTGCCATGGCGCGTCTCCACAGGATACAGATGGGCAGCAAATATTAAAGGATGGAATATAAAACAAATCTGGGATATTGAAGGGGAGGATATCAAAGACCAGACAGCAAAGTTAGTAATTCTGCTTCTGATAATAGGGTAATTCCTAAATCTTGGGCTTTTTTGAGTTTAGATCCGGCTTCTTCTCCTACTACCACATAATCAGTTTTTTTACTCACTGAATCGGTGACTTTTCCGCCAGCATTCTGAATTATTTTTTTGGCATCTTCCCTTTTTAAAGTTGGTAATGTTCCCGTAATTACAAAGGTTTTGTTAGCTAAAATTTGAGATTGATTATTCTGATTATAGTCTATTTTTTCTGAATTTGCAAGCTGTAATCCTGCATTTTTTAACCGTTCTATTAATAGTTGATTAGCCGGAAGATTAAACCATTCATAGACAGAATAGGCAATTTCCGGCCCGATGCCATAAACCCCTTCAATATCGGCGGCGGATGCTTGGGTTAATTGTTCAATATTCCTGAATTTTTGGGTAATTAATTCGGCGTTTACACTGCCAACATGACGAATTCCCAAACCATATAATACCCGCGCCCAGGGTTGGTTTTTAGAAGTTGCGATCGCCTGAATAATTTTAGTCGCTGACTTTTCCCCCATCCGGTCTAAAGTCATTAATTGCCCAGGGGTTAAATCATATAAATCTGCTACGGAATTAACTAATTTTTTATTAACAAACTGTTGAACTAATTTATCCCCAATGCCATTAATATCTAAGGCATCTCTGGAGCACCAATGAATCAAAGATCCTTGTAAAATTGCCGGACAAGAATCATTAATACATCTCGTTACCGCCTCTCCCAAGGGCTGTACAACCGCCTGACCGCATTCTGGGCAATGGGTTGGCATTTCAAACCGTTGGGCGTCCTGGGGGCGCAATTCTAATAATACTTTCACGACTTCAGGAATAATTTCCCCGGCCTTGCGTACAATTACCGTATCACCGATATGCAGATCTAACTCAGCTAGACGATCGCGGTTATGTAATGTCGCCCTTTGAAACCGTTGTACCCGCCAGCAAAATCGGGTTAAGTTCCGCCACCGGGGTTAAGGCGCCAGTTCTTCCCACTTGTACAGTAACAGATTTAATTTGAGTGGGCATTTCTTCCGCCGGATATTTATAAGCGATCGCCCATCGAGGAAATTTCTGAGTAAATCCTAGTTTTTCCTGGAGAGATAAAGGGTTAATTTTAATTACTACTCCATCGGTCATATAGGGCAAATTTTGCCGTTTTTGATCCCAATATTCACAATATTTGATCACTTCCTCTAAGTTGGAACAAAGTTGACGATTAGGATTAACTTTAAATCCCATTTTTTGCAATAATTCTAAGTTATCCCATTGGGTTTGATCCGAAACTATTTCTAAATTATTCTGTTCTGGAATATGTAAGGTATAGGCAAAAAAATCCAGTTTCCTTTGGGCGACAATTTTAGAGTCTAATTGTCTTAAAGTTCCAGCAGCAGCATTTCTAGGATTAGCAAATAATGATCCCCTTTCTTTTTGTCTTTCTTGATTAATAATTTCAAATACTTTTAAGGATAAAAATGCTTCTCCTCGGACTTCAACTAAATTAGGGGGATTTTCTAATTCTAATTTTAAGGGAATTGAACGAATTGTTTTCACATTTTGAGTAATTTCTTCCCCGGTTATCCCATCTCCTCGCGTTGCACCTCTAACTAATATTCCGTTTTTATAAGTCAATGCTAAAGCCGATCCATCTATTTTTAATTCACAAATATATATCGGAAATTCTGATGAATTTGTAGCTATTTTTTGCCCTCGATCTTGCCAAGTTTTTAACTCATTAAAATTAAAAGCATTATCTAAACTATATAGGGGAATATTATGTTTAACAGATTGAAATTGGGTGGCGGGGGTTTCTCCGACTCTTTGGGTCAGACTATCAAGAGTAATAAGTTGTGGATATTGTTGCTCTAAATCTTGCAGTTCTCGATATAATTGATCATAAACAGAATCCGCCATTGTTGGCGCATCTAGGACATAATATTCATAACTAGCTTTCTGCAATAACCGTCTTAATTCTTCAATTCTGTGCTGAATTTCTGGGGTAATTTCTATCATTGTTAATACCTCAAACCTTTTAATGTATAGCAGTCGCGCTTGTTGGTTAGGACAAAGACATCGCGGTGCAAAGCTTACGGTTAAGTCTTTTCCCCCTGTTCCCTGCTATAAAATAGATCAAAAGGAAGATTAATAAATTAATCCCCCTTTCTCAATTAGGAATTACCTTTTTTTCAATCAATTTTGAGTTTCTATAAATTTAAACCCGTTAATTCAAAGGATTTTTGTTCATTTGAATCACTCCCTTTATTCTGATCACTTCGGCTTCCACCATTAACCTCAGCCGGAAATTGATTAATTCCTTGCAGAATTCGGGATTCATTTTCCACTTGAAATACATTGGCGTAAAGATTAGCAACAATCTGTTTTCCTTCTTGGGTTAATTCTAAATATTTGAGTGCCGCCGGAATATAAGGAAACACTCCATTCCAGTAAAATTTAGCATAATTTCGGCGTAAATCCCCTGGAGTTTTATAACCTAAAACCTTGTTAGTTCCCACTTCTTCAAACTCATAAAATAGGGAACTAATCTTTTTCAAATATCGGGGATCACTGAGTTGACCAATCAAATCAGCCGCCCTTGCTAGTCCCGAATAATTATGTCGATCCTGATGGGTTTCATCAGCAGGAAACCGGGAAACGAGTTAACTCAATATTCCGTTTAATTTGTTCAGCATCAATTAAATTATGCCCCCCAAATCGTTCATCAATTACTAACTTTCCGCGATCAACATGATAAGGAGTTAAACTAGCTGATGTAGCACCCACCGAAATTGGCACAATACCATCCCCAATTCCCGTCGCAAATAAGCCAACCGCTTCTTGATCTTGCCGACAAACACCCTTCACATAGCCAATATCATGACACAGTAAAGAAATGATAAAATGTAACCAGTCTTCGGTTGTAACCCCACCTTCGCGAATATGTTTTCCGCGTAGAATTTCCTGTCCCACTAACGTCACTAACATGGTATGCTCAACGTTGTGGTAAAGGGCATCACAATTGGCAATATTTTCCAGTGCCATTGTTCCAGCCCAGGCAATAATTTCAGGGTAGTTGGGTTTAAACCCGCCGTAAGTCCGACGATATCCAGCTTGTAATTGCTGAACAAAGACATCAATTAGAATCGCTGTGGCATTAATCATAACTTAGTGGTTAAATAGAGTGCTACAGACCAGATAATTAGCTATCTAGTCATGGGTTTCAAGACTTAAACTAATTATATTCGATTAATCCTTTGTCCCTGTATAGGCAAAATTTCAGATCAACCTAGTTTTGAACCTATTATGACATCTGCATTCGATCCGGATTTAATTTTTCTGTTATACGACAATACCCTACCTGGTGACACCTTAACAAATGGTAACACAACGGTTCCCGGGGGCGGGGGTGATAGTACCGTTCCCGGCAATACGGGGGGAAACAGCAGTTTGAGTGGAAACCAAATTGCTCAAATCACTGATACCCTGGGTGCTAGTCTTGCTGGAAACTGGGGCGGCAGATATTATGCGAGGAAATATAGGGTCGGATAGTTTGTATGGTCGGGGGGGAGGAGACACCATTTTTGGTGATGATGGCGAAGATTTGATTGATGGGGAAGTCGGAAATGATTATATAAATGGCAATCAAGGTCGGGATTTTATTCTCGGTAGTGATGGAAATGATACCCTGTTTGGAGGCAGGGGAGCAGATACTTTAAATGGTGGCAATGGCGAGGATTTTTTATTCGGAAATAATGACAATGATCTAATGATCGCAGGTGATGATGATGATAATAATAACACCCTGTATGGCGGAGCCGGAGATGATTGTCTGGTGGGAGGAAATAAGGATGATTTTTTATCCGGCGATCGCGATCAAGATACTTTAATTGGGGGTGATGGAAAAGATACTTTCTTTATTTCGGTTAATTCAGGCAGTGTAAATCTTCGTTTTGCCGATGTAATTTTAGATTATGATCAAAATGATGATGTAATTTTGCTACCTAATGATTTGACCTTTAGTAAATTAAAATTTGAAACAGATAGTTTGAATGGAGTTAACGGTTTATTCATTCGTACCGATGATGTTGATAATCCCACCTACTTAGGGTTTATTCCTGGTTTTACAGGCAATTTAACATCAGCAAATTTCAAATCTCTACCGCAATAAATCCTAGGATAAAACTACCTTTTAAGACAGGAAATTTAATAATAATGTACGGGTTTCTCAACCTTAATAAATCTGCGGGATTCACCTCCCATGACTGTGTGGCGCGAGTGCGTCGAATATTACGATTAAAACGAGTTGGACACGCGGGAACCCTCGATCCCGCCGCCACTGGAGTATTACCAATGGCTCTGGGAAAAGCCACTCGTTTATTACAATTTCTCCCTTCTAATAAGGCGTATCATGCTAGAATTAAATTCGGTGTCACCACCACCACCGACGACTTAGAAGGAGAAACCTTAACCGTTAAATCTGTACCCGATTTACAACTTGAACAAATTCAAGCAATTCTCCCTAAATTCATCGGTAAAATTGAACAAATTCCTCCTATTTATAGTGCAATTCAGGTTCAAGGAAAACGCCTATATGATTTAGCTAGAAAGGGAGAAATTATTGAGGTTCCCAGTCGGACAGTAGAAGTTTTTGATCTGAAAATTATTAACTGGTATCCGGGGGAATTTCCTGAATTAGAAATGGCGATCGCCTGTGGTTCAGGAACCTATATTCGTTCTATTGCTAGGGATTTAGGATCTATACTAAATACCGGGGCTACCTTAGCTAATTTAATCAGAACCGAAAGTAGTGGTTTTGGTTTAGAAAATAGTCTAACCTTAGAAACCTTAGAAACCCAGGTTCAGGAGCAAACTTTTTCCCCCCTATCCCCCACAATTGCCTTAAATCATTTAACAACAATTATTCTCAGTTCTGAATCAATAAAACGTTGGTTTCAAGGACAATCTATTGTTATAGAAAATCAAATAATAGCAGATCATCCCGTGGCTGTATATGATCAAAATAACCAACTCTTAGGAATAGGAAAATTAATCGAAACTCCCGATCAAATTCTCCTCGCTCCTCAAGTTGTTCTTACTGAAAACTAACCGATTTTTTAATATGATCAAAACCCTATTAATTACCCTAATTAGAGGCTACAGACTTTTAATTTCTCCCCTATTTCCTCCCGCTTGTCGCTTCCATCCCACCTGTTCCCAATATGCCATTGAAGCCCTAGAAACCTTTGGAATTTTTTCAGGCGGTTGGTTAGCCCTCAAGCGAATTTTACGCTGTCATCCCTATCATCCAGGGGGGTATGATCCCATTCCTCCTAAACCCGAAGAATAGACCGTTAATATAAATAAAAAAAAGGGTAGTTGTCTACCCCTAATTTTGAATTACTACAAATCAAGACTTAGAATATTTCAAAGTCAGTGGCTTTCAGAGCAGGATTATTCACAAAGGTAGCTACTTCTTGTGCAGCACCACCAGTGACGAAGTATAACTTGCCGTTGTTGGAGTCATAAACCAATCCAGTAGTAGCAGGAGGAGTAGCAGGGTTGAAATTAGCAACCACTGTGAATTCACTGGTTTCTACACTGGGGCCTAGGGATGAGAACGTACTGGCAGCCAAGGCAACCTTGTCTATTCCTGATACGAAATCAACCACTACGTCAGCATCAGCAGTGCCAACTTCAGTAAAGGCAAATTTGTCACTTCCGGCATTACCGGATAGGTTATCATTGCCTTTGTCTCCAGTAATGAAGTCATCACCGTCTCCACCAGCAATTACATCATCTCCTTGACCACCATAGATGGTATCGTTTCCGGCACCACCATAGAGGCTGTCATTATCCTGTTGACCCCAGATGATGTCATTTCCTTCACCACCATCAATTAGGTCATTGCCCTCACCTCCAGCAAGGACATTATCATTGCCAGCACCACCGGAAATCGTATCGCTTCCTAGGTCACCAAAGACGGTATCATCTCCCTCACCACCATAGATCAGGTCATTGCCAGCACCTCCAGCAATGAAGTCTTTGCCACCTAGGCCATAGATGGTGTCATTTCCTAGGTTTCCCGTAAAGTTCATCGCCATCGACGTTGCTACCATAGATCAGTTCATCACCATCGAAACCATAAATAACAACAGGAGCCGCGGCTCCGGCTGCGAGGGTATCGTTAAGACCAGAACCCTGAATCCGCTTGGTGTCAGCCGTACCTGAAATGCTATTAGCCTTATCTGGGACACCATTTAGGGCAATTCCGCCCCCTGCTAGTGTTACTGCTGTTACGCCTTCGGATGTTACTATGTCAGACATTTAAGTGCTCCTCACTTGAATTAAATAATGTTAGCGTTTTGATTTTTTGGGGATTCTACAATAGGAACTTAGTTACTGGTAGCTTTAGGGATGATTAAACTTCAAATTACCAGGGATTCCAGTCGTTCAATGAACACCACGCTTAGTTTATCCTAAAGGGAACAAACAATCCAGTGCATTTTAACAGAAAAAAGGACGATGTTGGAAATTGAACAAAGTCCATCTCTTGTAGGTGGAAACAATGGTTTGACACCACCAACTAGAACCCATTGGAGTGAAGCCGAGCATCCGTCAGTAATGAGTAAAAAAATATCGTATTAGCTTAACAGAAGTGTCAAGAAAATAGCAAGAGATTGAGAAATTTCTATCTTGGCTCTCAACAAGACAACCGGAACATGACCCTGCTCTCACATCCATTCTCGGGTTCTGCAAAACTAGCTATCGCTTGATGTGAAATGATTGACCGCCCGACGGGAGCAAAGGAGTTGTGGATACAAGGGTTTTCTGACACCCCTGTTTAGAACTGTTTTCTTAGCACCAACCTAGAACCGGACGTAAGAACAATCTGGCTTCTCTGACTTACCTGGCAATTGAGAAGTTCCCAATAGAATCACCATTTTATTTAGGAAAACTGAATTGATTGATCTGAATCGGCTAAAATGCTTGAAGTTAAACGAATCCCAGCGATATCTATGTCACATCAACAGGAGCCGATGCAACGATTAACTCTGCTCTATCAATGGAATCGATACCCCAGCCCCAGGGGGTTAAGAGGATGGGTAACCATCATTTTAGGATTAGGGCTGATATCAGAAATGGGAAGTCCAGTTTTGGCTGATATCCAGGGGATTCGGCCTAATCCCCCATTGATCTCCCAAAATTTGGCCCAAAATTCAATCATCCATATAGATCCCAATACTGGACGTGATAGCGAAACTTCCACTGGCAGTCAAACTGGCCCCTATCGTTCGATTACCTACGCGCTGCAAAAGGTTTCCATCGGGCGCAGTAATTCAACTTAACCCGGGTACCTACAGTCAGGATACGGGAGAAGCGTTTCCGATATCTCTTAAGGATGGGGTGACATTACAAGGAGATGAGGCTACCAATGGACAAAATACGGTGATTATTGGGGGGGGGAATTTTGTGAGTCCCACCTTTGCCCGACAAAATGCCACCATTAAAACCCAAGGAAATAGTCAAATTATCGGGGTCACAGTTACCAATCCCAATACTAGAGGAACGGGTTTATGGATAGAATCTTCTAGTCCTGTAGTTAGTGGCTGTACGTTTATTGACAGTAAGCGGGATGGAATTTTTATTACTTCTGAAAGTAATCCTAAAATCCAGAGTAATATATTTACTCAAAATGCGGGAAATGGGATTTCAATTGCCCGTTCGGGAGCCGGAGAAATTCGGAATAATGTTTTTCAAAATACCGGGTTTGGGATTTCAATTAATGATGATGCTTCTCCTACTATTACCGAAAATAAAATTATCGAAAATCGAGATGGAATTGTGATTTCTCACCAAGCCAAACCCATTTTACGAAATAATTTAATTGAAAATAATGAACGAGATGGAGTGGTAGCGATCTCCCAAGCTCAACCGGATTTAGGCACAGTTGACAGTCCCGGTCAAAATATTATTCGGAGCAATGGTCGCCATGATGTGTATAACGCCACACGCGGTTACACCCTGATGGTGGTGGGAAATGAAATCGATCAAGCCCGCATCTTTGGTGCAGTAGAATTCTGAAGACAAAAAGCCAGCTTCCAACTTAGGGAAGCTGACCTTCATATTTTTATATGTAGATTTGTTATGGTTAGGGTCTTTATCAAAGCTGACCCCATTTGAGCAACTCAATCGGATTTATGGTTAAGGTCTTTATAAAAGCTGACCTCAATTGATTAACTATATATAATCATGCCAGGGATCAAGGAAAAAAATTGATTTCTTAATATTTTTTTTATTTTTTTTGTTTGCGTCTTGTGTCGGTGGGTAAAGAAATATGTAGTTATGTTACTTCGGCCCCGATGGACGACGCTTGGCCTGTTTCCCAACGAAATAAGCCCACCATGAGGGCTACCACACCCACCTGTAGAGCTAGGTTTGGTAAGGCTGAGGTAACATTCCGTCCGGCCAACAGTTGGGCGAAAAATACCACCGCCCCAATCATACCCGAAGCCCCAAAACCAATATAAATAAATTGTCGTAAACCCCGATAAGGCGCCATAGCCTCCGCCTTCAGGCGGGTATATTGTTCGGGACTCAGTTGGGAATTTTGTTGAGAAGGATGAGATTTAGGAGTTTTCATATTAGTTATCAGTTTATTACCTATTTTTATTTATCTTAATATTAACAAAATTGTCTGAAATAACCCAATTACAACTCCTAAAATTCCCCCTAAATTAACAATCGCCTGTAATTCACTTTTAACGATACCATTAATGGCAGCTTCCATATTTTCAGGAGAAGTTTCCTTGACTCGATTAATAATCACCTGTTCAATATTCAAAATCGGAATCACTTGAGCCATAATTTTTTCTATATCTCGTTCTAAATACCGTTCTAAAATTAAAGCTAATTCCTGACTGACTAATTCTAAAGATGTATTCATCACAGGAGAACTTTGTAACCTTTTTAAAATCCAATTTGAAACATTATCCCAATCTATCGATTTACTTAACTCTTGAACTACATCAATACCCTGTTCTTGAACATAGGTTCTCACGGCATCTCCCATCGTTTTCCTTAACTGTTTTACGGTAGAAACAGGTAAATTTTGTAATGATATATTTTGTAACCACTCCTGTAGTCTTCCTCTTAATCCCAGGGATTTAATTAATGCGGCTAATCGTCGATTAGTTTCCTCCTTTTCATCTAAACAAAAAGTTCTTAAACGAGTTAAACTATTGCGTAATCCCAATAAATTTGCTACCACCCAATAGGTTCCACTGCTTTGTTCCCGGAATCCTTCATCAATAATTGAAATATTTTTATCCGTGAGGAAATCAATTAAAGCCTGTCGCAATATTTCCGGGGTTAATACTACCTCTAAAAGCCATTTAGATAACTGTTGTGATTGTTGATCATTTAATTGAAATTCTAATAAAATTTGGTCAAAAATTTGGTTAATTTGAGGAGCCAAAAATTCATCTTTTCTGGCTAAAATCTTTAAAATTCTAGGTAAAGACTCTCCAATAAAATCGCGTAAAATTCCCGCTAAAATCTTAGCGGTTTTTGGTTCTGTATCCGCTTTAATTTGATCTAAAGCCAGTCTGAGAAACCAACTAATTGCGGCTTGCATCCGTTCAGTTTCGAGCAAACGACGCGCTAATTTTTGTAATTCTTCGGGAGTCAATAAAGACCCCATGATGGTATCAGAAATTCGTTTAGCCAAACGCTCTTGATTTCTGGGGATCAAACCAGGCGTAAACGGAACCCTTCGGCCATAAATCTGTATAGATCTATAGGGACGAAATAACATTTTAATTGCTAAATCATTGGTAAAATAGCCAATAATTCCACCCACTATCGGAGGTGTGATTAAAACCCACTGTTCATAAAAATTGACCATTATTATCGTAGCAGCCCACTAGGAAACCATTTGATGCACTATTACCTATTGCGATGTTCCCTTTAGTTATTACTAATACCCCCATCATACCGCCGACAATTGGATAATGTGTGGCGGTTGAAAAGCCCGCCTGCTGGGCTAACCGAACTTGTTCTGTGCCGATTGGGAATTGATCTAAACTGGGGTTGATATAGGCATATTCTTCTCGAAACCCGAATTGTTCAGCCGTCCGAATCACAAACTGCTGTAAATACCACTGTTGAAAAGTACGCAGGAGGGAAACTCGAAGGACGGTGAAAATCCAAAATCGCAGCCTTCGCCCCGGGTTTGAGTACCCGATGGAGTTCTTGGAGACTGCGGGGAATATCCACAACATTCCGTAAACCATAGCCCATGGTGGCACAGTCAAAGGTGTTGTCTGAAAACGGCAATTCTAATACATCCGCTTCTCTCCAAGAGATCTCCGCCGTTGGAATGGTAAAAGGTCGGGGTCGGTGCTGGGCAATTTTTAGTTGACAACTGGAAAAATCGACCCCAAACACCTGTCCTGACTCTCCCACCTGTTGTGCTAATAACAGTGCTAAATCTCCACTCCCGCAACATAAATCCAAGGCGGTGTCCCCTGGTTTGGCCCCGCTCCAGCCCACGGCCATTTTTTTCCAAATCCGATGTTGTCCCCAACTTAACCCATCATTTAACTGATCGTAGACCGGGGCGATGCGATTGAAAATCCCTTGAATCGAGTTATTTTGCTTAACCATTCCTCTAGTCACCTCTTACCTGTTAACTGTTGCAGTGTTCCCTTCTTCAAATTAAGTTTAGAGATTAATGCCCCAGACTAATTAAGGCTAAAGCGATTTGTTGAGCGACTAAATGAACCGTTGTCAAATCATCGGGACTCATCTGACAAGGCTGTTTCCATTGTACCGATAATAGACCAATGAGTTGCTCCCGATAGATAATGGGGATATTGATATGGGCTTGAATACCCGAACTTTGATAATGGGCTAGGGTGGCTAAGTCGGGATCACTGGTAATATTAATTGATGCTTGTACCGTTCCGGTAGTTATGGTTTCCTGAACTAAGGGATCAATCTCTAACCAGTTTTCCACAACACCCGTGGAACTATAATGACCTTCTATAGAATTTAAGCGATTGTCTTTAATTTCTTGCAAAATGCAAACATCCGCCCGGAATTGGGAGGCGATCGCAGCACATAGGGTAGTGAATAAACTTTCTGGGGTCGTCGCTACTTGGGCGGCTTCCATAATCGTCGCTAACAGTTGGGTTTGAGCCTGAGCGCGATTCAGTTCTGCGGTGCGTTGGTTCAGCAATTCATAGGTTTGGGCTGCTCTTTCTACAACGACTTTGAGTTCATTGGGATCCCAGGGCTTGGTAATATATTTGTAGACCTGTCCCGAATTGATGGCATCCACCAAGTCCTCAATATCTGTAAACCCGGTCAAAATAATTCGCACGGTATTCGGGAACTCCGGTACAGTTTTGCTGAGAAACTCTGTACCTTTCATTTCTGGCATTCGTTGGTCGGAGATAATCACCGCCACTTCTCCTTCGGCCGCCAAAATTTCTAAAGCCTGACCCCCGCTTTCCGCCTTAAATACATTAAAGTTACGTCGAAATGTACGATAGAGCAGATCTAAATTATCCGGCTCATCGTCAACAACCAACATCTTAGGCTTTTTGGGTCTCTGATGATTCATGAGTTGGCGCTTAACATTTTCTAGTTGGGGAATTTCAACTTCCATCTATACCGATACTTTTTGAAGAACGTTTAATCAATGTCAGGCACGGAGGCCCATTGCTTTCAGGGCGTCGCTGCTACCTACCTATTTGTTAGAGTCGATAGGAGCGTTACCACTCCTACCTCTCCTTCAGAAACCGTGCGTGAGACTTTTACCTCACACGGCTCCTTGATAACTCCATCCTTGTTACGGATACGATTCAAAACGGGTTATTTTCATAATTCTCAACTGTTTTTAGTTAGAGAACCATCATTAGTCGTTTTTGTGTCGTGACAATGTTTGTGTAGAAGTTGAAGGTTATCGTAGGTATCTTTGCCACCTAACGATTTAGGTTTAATATGATCAACTTCCATAATATCTGTACTTGAAAAATACAGACCGCAGTGAGGACAAATACCCTTTTGACGTTTAATTAATTTAGAAACTCTTGAGGGAGTTCCGGGGTATTCTTCTCGTCGTTTACTCCAGTAAATCCAGTCTCCATTGAACGGACTAGCTTCGCCCTTAACCTTTGTATGCCTGACGATTGGCGTGCTGTTATGGGTGGTTAATTCTATTCCGTCCTCTGTACTGAAACACCAATTCTTGTCATCTACTGTTCTCCAGTATTTGTTTTTATTGATGCTCCCTTTTCCCCTCGTTCTTGCCCAAGCTCTTAACTTCTCGTAGGTTAGATGGTCAACTTTTGAGAAAGTCTCTTTACTAACTGCTGTAGAATAATAGTTTGACCATCCTCTAATAATTGGATTCAGCCTACTAATTAAAGCAGCTTGTGGGGTGGTCTTGTGAGAATCTATTACTTCAGCTATTTTGACAAGATGAGTTTTAATTTTGGCTTTTGAGGGTGTGATTAATGTATTAAAACCCAGTGGGATTCCTTTTCCATTTCTTGCACATCGGTAGTTACCTACTTTGTGCTGTTGAATATGGAACCCTAGGAACTCAAACCCAACGTTCCCCTCGATTTCATTGAGGGTGTGAGTTAGTTTTGTTTTACTTGGTTTTAATTCCAATCCCATGTCACTTAACCAGTCAGCGATTATTTCTTGACACTTTTTGACTACGTTTAAATCCTCATGGATTATTACGAAATCATCAGCGTAACGGATTAGACTAAGAGCTTGACGATTTTTCGCTTTTTTCCCTTTTAGAGTTTCAGCGTATTGCTTAACTCTTTCTTCCATACCATGTAGGGCAATATTCGCAAGTAAGGGTGAAATAACCCCGCCTTGTGGTGTACCATCATTGGTAGGAAAAAGTTCTTTCCCGTCCATATACCCTGCTTTGAGCCATGCTCTAATTTGGCGGCTCATTGTGGGGTATGTGTGTATTTTGGAGATTAACGCTTTATGGTCTATGCGGTCAAAGCATTTTGAGATATCAGCATCAAGTACATATTTGGACTTGTATCTAATATTGTTAAATATTGCTTCTCTTGCATCGTGGCATGAACGTCCCGGTCTAAAACCGTAACTGTTTGGCTCAAATTTAGCCTCCCATTCTGGTTCTAACGCTAGTTTTACTAACGCTTGCAATGCACGGTCGTTGATTGTGGGTATTCCTAATGGACGGGTTTCAGTTGTACCAGGTTTGGGAATATTAATTCTACGAGTTGGTCTTACCTTATTGGTTAACTTTAATCGTCCCACAAGATTCATACGTTGTTTTGGGGTCAGAGATTTAACTCCATCTACACCCGCCGTATTTCGTCCTTGGTTATCTTGTGTTACCCTGCGAACCGCAATACATTTTGCTGACCAGGAATTAATCAGGGTCTTTTGAAGTTTACGAACTGCTTTAACATCGCCTCGTTCACTCGCTCGAAATATGCGCTTTTGCAACTTGAAAGTTACCTTTTCCAGCTTGCGCCAATTAAGGTCTTTCCATTCCACCGTCTGATTTTTGTTCAGCGTTTTAGACATTATTGCTACTTGTTCTATTTCTTTGGAATTACCGAGTATCTGTCAGCATATCCTTGTTATTACAACAAGGCATTCGCTTTTGATACCATCCCTTCCCTAGATATCATTCGTTAGCTACTTACTGGATTTCGACCTCTCCAGAGATATAGGGGGATTACTTCGTTCCGATTACACATTTGTTTGAAGTCTTTAGCGTGATGCTATTCACCGGGTTTATTGGGCGGTGCTTATAAGTCGGCTAAAAAACCGCTTATGCCCTATCCTTGCCTTTTGGCTTGGTGTTGATCAATGTCTTGATTCAGCCATTACACCATTAAACATCACGATGATTCGGACACATCTTTGCTTATGCTACGCATGGACTTCTTGCTCGATAGTTACTAAATTCGGCTTCTAGTAGTTCTACCTTTTAACCCCGCTTTAGCCTGATGGATGCTACCCATTCAAACTAGGGGTTATGCTTTCACCTCAGCACTTGAGGGATGGGACTTAATTCACAGAATTTCACCCATAAATGTAATCAGTTATCACCAGTCTTATTAACTGGGTTAACCGTCCCGTAAACCTTTTGGCTTACTTTGGGTTAAACGAATCGCACTTCAAGTGTGTTCGGGTGCAGACCGATAAATTTGCCCCTTTTTCTAAGTGGGATATTAGTCGGTTAATCAATTATTGACCAGAATGCCCCTGCTAAGAGTTTATAGCAGGGGAGGACATTCCGGTTATAAAGAACCGAACCAAATTAACCCGCCACTGATTAACAGTACGATGATTAAAGCGATCTGCAAAAATTGATTGTCTTGAGTCTCGACCCCATCAAAATTATTGATAACCGACGGAAACCGGGGACTTAGGAACAGACCGAACGGTCGCAACGGAATTGTTTTGAGATCGGGAATTTCCTTGGACATCCAGGTGGTTCAAATCGGGAATTTTTACAAATCCCTCTGGGTCAATATGGAGTTTAGGAGCTTCTAGGACTTCGAGTAAACGACGAGCCTGTTGACGGGTTTCGATATTCGGATGACGAGTCAACTGTTTGCATAGACCGAGGGCATCAGGCCTAAGACCGGAAGCTTCAAATGCTGTGACTAACCACATTTGGATCTCTCCACCCAGACGAGAATTGAGTTCCACAGCTTGACGAGCCTGTTCTAAATATTGAACCGACTCTCGATAACGCCCCTGTTCAAAGGCAAACTGACCCGCTTGATATGCAATTTTAACGCTGTCTAAGGGTTCTTGGGCCACGGTTCTCCCTATTTAAAACTCATCATAGTTGTTCCGAGGTGCACCTTCGTCATCCCGCTTAGAACCAAGTAACTCTAAGTCATCAACCCGAATTACAGGTTTTGATCGTTGAGTTCCAGTATTACGATCTTGCCAATACTCAAACTTTAACACTCCTTTAATCCCAATTAAACTGCCCTTACGGACATAGTTAGCCGCAACTTCCGCCGTTTTTCCCCAAATTTCTAAGTTAAACCAATCGGGTTGATCCGTTTTTTTAGTCCGACGGTTAACTGCTAAGGTTAGATTACAGACGACACTACCGGACTCAAAATATTTCACCTCCGGATCGCCACCAGCACGACCAACCAACGTAACAATATTTAGGCTCATAGGAAAATAATCATGGAATAGTGGATATCGAGGTTCTTCAGACCTCGGAGGAAACACAAGGAGCATGGGAACTAAATCCTTTATATTTTTAAATTAATAGCACAATTGCCGACACCCACCCTACTAACCGCAGCTATGGCGAAGGCTATACTACTGGTGTCTTTTCGGGGAACTGGCTGGGAATTTATTTCTCCTTACTTATTTTTTGTCGGTTTTGTGTCTGGAGTGCTATTATTGTCACAGGTTTTTAAATTGAGCATAATTAAACAACCTAAAAACTTAACCAATTTAGTTAAGTGCGGAGTTACACCTAACCGTGTTGCTGTTTAAGAAAGCTAAATTTGAACAAAAACCTAGTTACAAATTAACAACGACTCTTCAACCTAGATCTGGGTTCTCGATCAATGTGAGTTATTGCCTTAATCCTAAGTGTCCAAATCCAACTGATCCAGCAAATGAGAATCGGAGCACTTGTTGTCAATGTGGCTCAGAACTTTTGCTGGAAGGGCGGTATCGTGTGATTAAACAACTTGGAGGAGGAGGTTTTGGTAAAACATTTGAAATTGATGATCAAGGCAAATGTAAAGTTGTAAAAGTTTTATTAAAAAATCATCCTAAAGCTGTCGCTTTGTTCAAACAAGAAGCGAAAGTTTTGAGTCAGCTTAATCATCCAGGAATTCCTAAAGTTGATCCCGATGGCTATTTTACCTATCTTCCCAAGGGGAGTGACGAAGCCCTTCACTGTTTAGTGATGGAAAAAATTGAAGGGCTAAATTTACAAGACTGGATGAAGGAACGAAAAAAAGAACCCATCAGTCAAGAACACGCTTTGGAATGGTTAAGACAACTAACTGAGATCCTGGAGCAAGTTCATAATTTGCAATACTTCCATCGGGATATTAAACCTCAAAATATTATGAGGAAACCCAATGGACAATTAGTATTAATTGATTTTGGCACCGCCCGGGAAGTTTCAGGAACCTATATCGCTAAGGTAGAAACAGGGGCAAAATGTAACTGGGATTGTTTCCCCCGGATATACACCCCCAGAACAAACGAATGGGAAAGCTGTTCCCCAATCCGATTTTTTTGCCCTGGGACGAACTTTTATTTATTTGTTAACGGGAAAACCTCCCACTGCTTATCCAGAAAATCCTCGCACTGGAAAGTTATTATGGCGAAAAGGCGCACCCAATCTTTCTGATCAATTTGCGGCAACTATTGATTATTTGATGGCTCCTTTTCCCGGTAATCGCCCCCAAACTCCGCAAGCAATCTTGCAGTGTTTAAAAGATATTCAACCTCTAGGGGAGGAAAAAGAAGCTCCCCCACCTACCCCCACGGACAAAAAGCAGGTCAAGAAAAATTGGAATAGTGGGTTTAATTTTTCTATTCCTAAACTTACATTTCCTAAAATTCAGCTTAAATATTTCTGGATTTTTGGAACATCCTTAATGGTATTGACCGGAATTTATACACAAATTGATGGCTATGTCCGTTATGGATTTATTCCGGCTAATCCAATTTTAATTTTAAAAGGATTGCCGGGCAGTATTTTTTTAGATAGATACGAACGAGCCGTTGGTGAAATTTATGCTATTGTTATTGGCCCCGATAATAAAAGCCTAGCTGTGGGGAGTTTTGGGGCAATTACAATTTGGGATTTAACCACAGATACAGATGTCAAGCCACGAATAGTTCGAGCCCATTCGAGTTGGGTTAAAGCCTTGGCTATTAGTCCCGATGGGAAAATTATAGCCAGTGGCAGTAATGATAAAACCATTCGTCTCTGGGGTTTGAAGAATGGAAATAGAATCCGAACAATTGAAGGACATACTGAAGGTGTAAATATAGTTGTTTTTAGTCCTGACGGTCAGACCCTAGCCAGTGGTAGTGACGATAAAACTATTCTTATTTCACCCCTCAACACCGGGTCTCGACAATTCAGATTCACGGGTCACGAAGGAGCAATTCGCTCCCTTGCATTTAGTCCTGACGGTCAAACCCTAGCCAGTGGCAGTGACGATAAAACTATTCGGTTATGGAATTTGGAAACGGGAACTCGCAGGCGGAGTATCTCAGGGAATAACAGTGGTATCAATGCCCTGGTTTATCATCCTGATGGCAAAACTTTAATTAGTGCCGGTGATGATGGCAGTATTCGGTTGTGGAACCCCAATACGGGAGAACAAAAAGCGGTCTGGAAAGCTAATAATAATCCGGTGAAATCCTTGGCAATTACTAAGGATGGGAAAACCCTTGTGAGTGGGGGTGATAGTGTGATTGTTTGGGATCTAAGAACGGGTAGAAAACGGGTAACTTTGTGGGGTCATGATAAACCTATTAATGCCTTAGCTGTCAGTTCAAATGGCAAAATTATCGTTAGTGGCGGTGAAGATAAAACCATTAAAATTTGGCAAATGCCTTAATCAGTTATCAGTTATCAGTTATTAGTTATCAGTGATCAGTCATCAGTTATTAAGTCATCAGTTATTGAGTTATTGAATTATTAGTTATTAGTTATTAGTTATTGAGTTATTAGTTATTGAGTTATTAGTTATCAGTTATTGGTAAAAAAAAGAAGTTGCCAGTCGAGAATTAACTCTTAACTTGTAGAAACCGACCATGGTCGGTCTCTACAATCTTAACTCCCACACTGATAACTGATAACTGATAACCGTTAACTAATTTAGAAGCGGAATTGAGTCCGCAAAGTGCCGACCACGATTGTATTGTTGTTACTATTGTGATCGGGATTGGTTACGACATAAAAACCAGGAGTAATGGCGATGTAGTCGTTGAGAGGATAGCGGTAGAAACCTTCAATGTGAATGGAGGTATCTTTATCTTCTAAAGCACCAATATCATGGCTGGTTACTTGAGGAGGCATACCGACAATTAAGCCACCTAAACCACCTTCTTTCAGGACGTCGGGGAAGGCTAAAGAAACAGCCCAGTTAATAATGGTCGCACTGTTATCACCACCATTCTTCTGGTTAGCCCAGGTGGAAACCAAACCAGCCACCCAACTCAAAGTTCTTGGAAATGCGCCAGTTGGCTTGCAAACCTACGTTTTCGCTGGTTGTTGCATTATCACCAAAGGGTTTATCAGCAATCCAACTACCCGTTCCCCCGGAGACGAACACACTACCATTAGTAAAGTAACGGTGGTTATACTCCAAACCGACACCAATATTAGGATTGGGTTTGAACACCAATTGTAGACCCGTACTGTAGCCGCCATTGAAGATACCATTTCCTTCGTCGGCAAATTCGGCTCGGTCAGTAACGTAGCCTAAATTGAGTTTAACCTTGTCACTGAAGGCATATTTCAAGCCCACACCCGTTCCTTGAGGCCCCCGGAAGGTGGTCGGGTTATAGCGACCAAAGCGAGAGAGTGCTCCATCTCCAGAACCACCGAAGGGGGTTACATAGTCATAGATGTCGTCATTGTCAAGACCCTTAGCCCCAATGTAGACCTGGCCTTTGGCATTGGCGACGGGGAAGCGATAGTACAACTCATCTAAAATGACACCATTGTTCACACCATCGATGGAGGTACGACTCATCAAGGTGTTGGTGATGTTGAAGGCAGACAGGTTAGGAATAGATTGAGCTTGTAAACGAGTTCTCAATAAATCCTGGCCCGTGAAGCTAGTATCAAAGTTCAAACGGGCGCGGTAGCCAAAATAGGCTTCCGTAGGGTCATCGCTTTCATGGGCAAACTGACCCACAACGTTATTTGTTGCTCGATCTCCAACCGCATCGCCACCCCAGAAGATAACCTCTCCACGGAGTTTGGTGGTAGTAGAGAACTGATTGGCTTCTAATTCGGCGGTTCTAGCTTCTAAGGCATAAACACGACCGCGCAGAGTGGCTAATTCCGCGGCAAATTCTTCTTGTAACCGTTGTAGAACGGCTAAATCTTCCCGGGTGACCAAATTGGCTACGGATGCCGCAATTAGTTCGTTAACCCGCTCTAAACAGGCATTTAAACCAGCCGCAAACTCAAAACGAGTCATGGCGCGGTTGCCTTTGAAGGTTCCATCGGGATAACCCGCGATACAACCATAGCGTTCAACTAAGGACTGCAAAGCCTGAAATGCCCAGTCCGTGGGTTGAACGTCGGATAATTGAGAAACTGAAGTCACCTGCTCCAGAGCATCGGTGGCTTCAGCATATTCGTTAATTTTTTCTAAGCCGGAGGCATTGGTTTCGCTCGGCTCGGTCGATGACATCTGAGCCACTTGGAACTCAGAAGCTTGAGCAGTTTGTAGTGGGGCCGAAGCCTCTGAAGTTGGGCTGTTTAACTGTTGAGCCGTGGCAACAGTCTGCGGTTCGTTCCCGTTTGTCGCCTCACCATTGACTAAATTGGTGGCTTCAACCGGAACATCAGGAGTCAAAGACAGGGCGAGTTGCTCTGTGGATGACTCGGAATTGGCTTGATCTTGCAACTGAGTATTCTGTCCAGTGGTCGGAACTGCACGGGCAGTTGCGACGGTGACGGTTGCCATATCTGTAGCATTTGCCAATTTCTCCGATGGAGCCTCAGTTGCTAAGGCTGCATTAGTTAAGAGAATAGCTGCTCCCAGAATGCCTGGACTATGCTTTAGAGTGTTCAATAAAACTTTGTTCATCATCTCAATTCTCACACCGACACTTAAAATACCACAAAGCAAGGGAGTCCCAAGCTCGACTTAACCAATAGTATCATATCTTAACTAGAGTTTTTCGGTGCGTCTAGTGGGGGAACAAAAGTTAAGACTGGTTTTTTACCTGATTAAATCGATATAACCCTGACTCAGAGAGGGTTTGGCTTTTCCACAATTGATTGATAATTTATCCGTCGAATTGCGACCAATGAGGGTTTAGGGGGATCATTGGGTTGCTTACCAGGCCAGTTGGAGCCCAAAGGAACTTGACGAGTTTGCATAAATTCTTCGCCTTGGGTTGTTTGCAAAGCAAATTGCAGGGTTTGTGTTGCCCCATCCTGGCGGGTTTGGTTGTACTCCCCCGGATGTTGGACAGCAACAAATAGGGTTTTTTGATCGGGCGTAAAAAACGGCCCACTCAGTTCGCAGTCCATTGGCCCGATAGCAAATAAAAAAGCCTGACCTAGATATTCTCCCGATGTCGGAAGAAACCAAAGGGAATTATTGCCATACAGACCCAATAAATCCTTGCCTTCCAAGGGGTTTTGGTTGTCATGCAGACGACCCGGGGCAACGGGTTGATTCTGTTGGTTGGTGGCAATATCCGTAACCATCCATAAATTCCCGATCGCATCCAGGGCTAAATTATCGGGGTTGGAAAATCCCAAACCCCCTTGGGCGACTTCTCCTCCGGTGGCGACCATTTCCCATTGAAAGGTCATTGCCTGGGGAACATTCCCTTCTTCTACTAACCGCATCACCCATCCGTATTCATACTGCTTTTTTTTAGCAGGAGCTTGAAAAATTTCCAGATTAGGGCCACCGGTTTTGGGATCGGCTGATCCCGATGTAAAAGCAATAAATAGGCTTCCATCTGGCCCGACTTCTGTGTCTTCGGGACGGGCGGCACAGGTCGCGCCCACAGCACTCGCGGCCAAATGGGCATCAATTAAAATTGCGCCCTGTTGTTCTTCTGGATTTCCGGTGTACAAATCTCCTAGGGTCTGAAACCGTCGCTTAAAGTTTTGGATATCTTTATCGGTTTTAGCAATAAAACTTCCTCCCTTGGGTCGTTGGGGTAGGGCAATAATTCCCCCAGCATGAAGATGGGGCTGATCGGGATCTAGGGTCGTATCGGCTTTTAAAGGAATCCAGCGCCCTGTACCATCGGGATTGAATTTAGCCGCATATAACATCCCATCGGTTAATAACTGGGAATTTTTTTTGTCCTGGGGGTTTTTAACTGTCCCTTTACTTACAAATTTATAGAGGTGTCCGTTTCGGCGATCGCATCCTGAATAAAACGCTAAGGGTTGACCCACTTCCACCCGAATTCCCACCGCTTCGTGGCGATAACGTCCTAACCAAGTATGTTTTGTGCCATAGTCCTGGGGGTTAGCTGGATCAATTTCCACCATCCAACCATACTTATTCCCCGCCAGTCCCAACACATTCCCTAAACCCTCCATTTTTTTAAATAAAAACGGCAATTCACTGGGCGGATAGACTGTACCATCGGGATAAACGGTTTCGGTCACCTGACTTTGGAAATTTTCCTCCGCACTCAATACCGTCCCCCAGGGAGTTGTTTCCCCCGGCACAATTGGCAAAAGTGCCAATAATTTTGGCGCCTAATTGATCATTGTAGCCCTGACCCTTTTTGGTAAAGATGGCAACGGCTGGCCCGGTGGCCTTCAAATATTGGTTATTTTTCCACCCCGATAGTCCAGTAATAACTCGATCAGTGGCCGAATAGGTTCTTACCCAACGACCATCGGCTTGACGCTGAACCGAAATCACGCCAATACCCAAATCGGTTAACCCTTCCTGAGATAATTTTAAAATATCCTGTCGTAAGGGGTCTTTTTTCGGTAGTCCAAAGGCGTTAATTGTTTGATTTTGCCCTAAGGATTGAAGGTTTTTCAAGGGTAAAGATTGACCGATAATCTGTTCATAGGTTTCCAACCAAATATTGGCACTAATATATTCAAAGTTAACCGTTAAAAAACCTTGATCTTCCGCCGTGGCGATGAAGGAAACATAATCATTATTGTATCCAAAGCGAGAATTTCCCACTTTGTCTCCCCAGGTGGCAATCAGATCATAGGTAAATCCTTCGGGTAAAACTAAATCATCTGTAACTTCATAGGTGCTATAGGCTTGAATTTGTTCTGCCAGGAAATTATCGCTGACTGGAATTGTAGATTGCACCAAATCCAAGGCATTAGGTAATGGCCCTTTGATCGGTTTAAACGGTAAAGATTGGGGGAATTTAGGTTCCGGCGATGAGGTAATCTTAGGTAGCTTGGAGGAATTTTGACAGGAACCCATGGCTAACGTAGTTAACCCGGCACTCAAAAACAACAGAAAATCACGACGATTTACAGACATAAATTTTTGTTGATCTAGCAAAAAAATGTATTAGGAGTAAGGCTATTTAATTCTGATCAATCCCCATGATTTTAAACCCCATAGCCATATTTGAGATTTATTGAAAATCAAAAAATATTCCCTCTATACTCAGAGAATAGAGGGTGGGGGGATATATTCAAAATATATTTATCAGGAGAATTAAACAGTCCAAAAATTCATCTGATTTTATCCAAATCGATAGCCAAACCCCCGAACGGTAATCACATATTCGGGTTTGCTAGGATCTAATTCTAGGTTTTCGCGTAACCAGCGAATATGAACATCAACAGTTTTGCTATCCCCGATGAAATCCTGTCCCCAAATTATGTCTAATAATTGTTCCCGTGACCAAACTCGCCGAGGATAACTCAGAAATAACTCTAATAAACGAAACTGTTTAGGAGATAGCTTCACCTCTTGACCACGAACCAGAACCCGACATTCCTCTTGATACAAAATCACTTCTTTATATTGCAGCATAACCGGTTCCGGCAGTTGAGAATAGCGTCTTCGTCGCATTAAGGCTCGACAACGCGCCATAAACTCCCGCATTCCGAAGGGTTTGGTTAAATAGTCGTCGGCTCCCGCTTCTAAATAAAAAGCCGAATTATTTGCACTTTCCCGCAACCCAATAATTAAAATGGCGACGGAATTTCCTTGATGTCGTAACATACGACACAGATCTAAACCGTTGATCGAGTCCATAATTAAAAGGTTGAATGGAAAATCGCCGACGGGATAATTATGGTTTTGGATTGAGGGGAAAGCATCCCGTCCATCTGATGTCACCGTAACCCGATAACCCTGTTCTTCCAGAGCTAGGGAAAGCATTTCTCGCCAAGACTGTTCGTTTTCCAAAAGTAAGATATGGCCATTTTGTCTTACATCAGAACGGTAAGGACTCTTGCTTAATTCAGGAGAAAACATAGAAAAATTTTCGTGGGTTGGATGAGTGGAAGTTTTGAAAACTGGCTATTGTCGCCACAAGTAACTAGACATTCTGAGGAGTTAGTCCAGTGTCAACCATCCAACGTAATTATGTTCTCCGTTACGAATCCCTTCACATAGAGACGACCGATATTGGACTGCTAAGGGAAATCCAACCCCTGAGTTTGTTTGGGGGTCGCCAGACTCATCCTGATTTAGCCTCGATTCTAGGTTTTTAAGCATTGTTCACGCTCAATTTGCCTGGTTGTTGGAAATCTGATTATAGGAGACAGCTTCATAGTATTAGGGGAAGGTTAACACAAGGTAAAGGCTTAGTAATCTTCTGGTTAAATTATTCTAATCAAATTAAAGTTTTGAGCGGGTCGTCCCTTGGGTTACTAGGGGGTCAATTCCTAGAATCGGTTTAACTTTTGTTTTTATTTAGTGAACAAACAACTCAGGTACAATAAGAGTAGATCTGAGATTTTAAATTTTTTTAACTCAATATAATGTTACTACATCTGAGCACCTGGCAAGAAGTGGAAGTTTACCTAACCCACTCCGGCGGTATTATTATTCCTATCGGTTCCACGGAACAACATGGCCCAACTGGATTGATCGGCACTGATGCGATTTGCGCCGAAGCGATCGCCAAGGGAGTAGGAGAAGCAACCAAGGCTTTAGTTAGCCCGACTATCAATGTTGGTATGGCATTACACCACACGGCTTTTCCAGGTACTATCAGTCTGCGACCGACCACTCTAATTCAAGTAATCAATGATTATATCACAAGTTTAGCGAAAGTTGGGTTCACGCACTACTTTTTTATTAATGGACATGGGGGAAATATTGCTACCCTGAAGGCGGCTTTTTCTGAAACCTATAGCCATTTAGCCGATATCAACATACCCAAAGCCCATCAGGTGAAATGTCAAATCGGCAATTGGTTTATGTGTGGCTCAGTCTATAAATTAGCAAAAGAACTCTATGGCGATCAAGAAGGTTCCCATGCCACACCCAGCGAAGTCGCCTTAACCCAATATGTTTATCCTGATTCGATTAAACAAGGTTTCCTGACATCGGAAGTGGCTAGGGGATATCCAATTTATGGCTCAGAGGATTTTCGCCAACACTATCCCGATGGTCGGATGGGATCTAACCCCGCCTTGGCCACCCCGGAACATGGTCAACAATTTTATGAGTTAGCTGTAAAGGAAACTTAGTCAAAGCTATTTAGATTTTCTCAGCAATTAGTAATTAGTAATCAGTGAAAGAGTCAACAGTTTATAATTTATCGGTTGGGAAGTTAATAAACTGTTTAGTATTTAAACTCTATATCCTAGTCAGCAGGAATTTTACGATTTCCCAATCTCAGGTTTAGCTGCTTAATAGCTTGGGTTATTTTTGCGAATGATAACTGATTAGGCTCGGGCGCGAAATTCTATGGTATCTTCTTTAATTGAGATATCGTAATTTCCGAAAAAACTTTGTCCTAGAAGTCCAATTTCTAATACGGGAGAAATAGAAACTTCTATATCTTTCATCTGTAACCCTCCGACATTAATAGAATTTACACGACCAATTTCTTGATTGATTTGGCGATCACTGGCCGTATTAACAGGTACAACTCCAGTGGGTTTAATGGCTAAAGCTGATGCCATTTCAGCAGTAATGACAACTCCACTTGCTCCCGTATCTAACAACATTTCAAAGGATTTTTGATCATTAAAATTAACATCAATAACTGGAATTCCTCCTTGTCGGCGTTTAATAGGGATTTGAAAAATTCCTTCGGTTTTCGGTTGAGTAGACAGGGGAGCAGAAGTGGGAAATAAACCACAAACAGACTGGGTTAAATTAACTACATCTCCAGATTTTTCCCGAACAAAACAGCCTGGATATTCTTGAGCTTTGACTGAAATACTATTTAATAAACCTCCCGTCAAAAGGAAAGTAAAACTAAGTTTAAGGGTATAGGAACGGATCGAAATTGCCTTGATCATAGTCTCACCCCGTTATTCTGATTGAAAAATTAGAGCGTTCAATCCTTAAATTATTCCCCCAATATTCATCGGGACTAATTAATCCGATTGTTTCAGGGAAGTTGGGTTTATAGTTTATTGTCTGGATCGAAACTCCACCACATCTTCCTTAATGGTAACATCATATTCACCAAAGAAATCTTGCCCCAATAAACCCACATTTAACATCGGAGCGATCGCCACGGTAATATTACTTTTAACCGCCCCAGCCACATTCAGACTTTGAATAGAACCCAAATCAAATTCAACTCCCTTCTGACTCGGTGTATCTGCTTTAACTCGACCAGTAGGAACGACATTTAACTGTCCCGCCATCATAGGAGTAATTACCGTCCCACTAGCCCCGGTATCCACCATCATTTCAAAGGTAACTTGATCATTAAATATGGCTTCAATTATCGGAATTCCCTGTTCTTTTTTGATAATTTTAGCTTGATAAACTCCAGGGGTTGAGAGGGGAGAACCAATCATTTTTTCGTCAGTTTGTGGAAAGATGCAGAGGTTTCCATTTAAAGACATAACCTCTCCAGCTTTTGTTTTCAAAAAACAACCCGGATGTTCTTGAGACAAAGCACCAATCCCATTGGTAAATATTAACCCGGTTGTTGATAATAAAATCGAAAACCGGGAGATGAATTGAGATAAACTTTGATTCGGAACTTGATGAGTCACCAACCTGACAAAACAAGGGGAATTGTGCATGATTTCAATAGTTCTCAATAATTAATTCAAGGGTTGACAGGGGTATGTCAATTTTTCCCAAAAAATACTAGCCTCAAACCAGAAATGCCAAAACAGATAACCTCTTTCTGTGATTGGGTATCTTTTGGGTGATCAATTTAGGGTCAAGACCTTAGAAAAATTTTACCCCTCAATTGAGAACGATAGATCTTTTCGAGGTATCCTAAACAATCGGAACCAAAGTCAGTTCGTTTAAGGAAGTCTGTGAAATACTTTTTTTTAACCGATGGATGGACAATTGGACGAGTCTGGGGAGTAGGGGGTCTGTGGGATCAAGCTCTGCGGCGTCGTCCACCGGATATTCAAAAAATGGATTTGTGTCTGTGGGATCAGAAACAACAGGAAAAAATGTGGCTGTATCGGGTGGAAGATTCTGTTTTGATGTTAGAAGTCAGACCAGATCTCAACACAACCAGCGACTCCCCTAATACCATTGGTCAAGTAGTTCTCACCCGCTTAATTACGGCTGAACAAGTCCTAGAACGTTTAGCCAGTGCTGCAACGGAATGTCAAATTAACCACAGCCTATAATCGGTGTGGGATTAATTGTGGTCAGGACTCTTGATATTATCGAAAAATTGGGTCTAAAACCCCGTTTCTTTAGTTAGGCTTTATATTAGAATATAGATGGTCGCTGACCCATCCGCGACGATGGATTCAGACAGCCTAACGAGCGAAGTCCAGGTTCACTGGCGGCGCAGAAAAATCGGTAGACCGGGAAAAAGAGGATAGGGCAATGGGCAATCCACCCCTATAATCAACCTAGTATAGATATTTTTGTTAAATATCGACCCATAGGAACCGCAGGACTTGCGGGGATAGTCTGTGGAGCGAACGTAAGACCAAGACTTTTTGAGGGTGGAGGCAGTTGCCAAGAAGCAGAAACCTAAATCGTGAGGTTTAGGAATTGCCGCACTTTTAGGGCGGTGAGGATGTCAAAATTGCTGCTCTTTTGAAAACCTTAGTGTCTTTAGACCTGAAAATGTCAAAAAGCACTGGACAAAGAGGGGCAAAAACTCTTAAAACAACTAGAGAATCAACTTATTCTCTATACCAGAAAATAAATAATTTGGTTCAATTAATTTAGTCGGGCGGGACAGGCCCGAACTCTAGGCTTGTATCGTAGTAAGATGATTAGAGATAGACCCTCTGGGGTAGCTGTGACTTAGACTTTGTAATTAGTACAGTAGTACGGTTAGCAGGTTTAAGAATTGCCGCAAGGACATAGTGCTTAAAGGTCAGTCGCTCAATCAAGAATCCTCGTCTCTTTAGGGCGGGGAGTGTCAAAAAAAAGTAACCATTATCAATTAGAAGGAGCGTAGTCAATGGGACTACCCTGGTATCGTGTACACACAGTTGTCCTGAATGATCCGGGACGGTTGATCTCTGTACACCTGATGCACACCGCTTTGGTGGCAGGTTGGGCTGGATCTATGGCCCTTTATGAACTCGCAATTTATGATCCTTCTGATCCCGTCCTCAACCCGATGTGGCGTCAAGGGATGTTCGTCATGCCCTTCATGGCCCGCTTAGGAGTCACTCAATCTTGGGGAGGCTGGAGCCTCACCGGAGAAGCAGTAACTAACCCGGGGATTTGGTCTTTTGAAGGAGTAGCGGCTACTCACATCATTCTGTCTGGTTTACTGTTCCTCGCTGCCGTGTGGCATTGGGTCTTTTGGGATCTGGAACTGTTTACCGACCCCCGTACAGGCGAACCCGCTTTGGATTTACCCAAAATGTTTGGGATTCACCTGTTTTTATCTGGTCTGCTTTGCTTTGGTTTCGGAGCATTTCACTTAACGGGCTTATTTGGCCCGGGAATGTGGGTATCCGATCCCTACGGCATTACAGGCAGTATTCAACCCGTTGCACCCGCTTGGGGGCCAGAAGGATTTAACCCGTTTAACGCGGGGGGAATTGTGGCTCACCATATTGCTGCTGGAGTTGTGGGGATTGTTGCGGGTCTGTTCCATCTGTCCGTTCGTCCGCCCCAAAGGTTATACAAAGCCCTGCGGATGGGGAACATTGAAACCGTCTTATCCAGTAGTATTGCCGCCGTGTTTTTCTCGGCTTTTGTCGTGGCGGGAACCATGTGGTACGGTTTCTGCTGCTACCCCGATTGAACTGTTTGGCCCTACCCGATATCAATGGGATAGTGGTTATTTCCAACAGGAAATTCAACGCCGGGTACAGTCTAGTGTTGCCCGTGGGGATAGCTACGCCCAGGCTTGGGAAAAAATTCCTGAAAAACTTGCCTTCTATGACTATGTGGGCAATAGCCCCGCTAAAGGCGGTTTATTCCGGGTCGGCCCGATGAATAATGGCGATGGTATTGCCAAAGCTTGGTTGGGTCATCCCTTATTCAAAGATTCTGAAGGACGGGAATTATCCGTTCGTCGTCTTCCTAACTTCTTTGAAACCTTCCCCGTGGTTCTCACGGATAAAGAGGGTGTAATTCGGGCTGATATTCCCTTCCGTCGGGCTGAATCTCGCTACAGCTTTGAACAAGCTGGGGTAACGGTTAGTTTCTATGGTGGCGACTTAGATGGCAAAACCTTCAAGGATGCGCCCACCGTCAAGAAATACGCTCGTTTAGCTCAACAAGGGGAACCCTTCGAGTTTGATCGGGAAACCTTGGGATCGGACGGTGTGTTTCGGACGAGTACCCGTGGCTGGTTCACCTACGCTCACGCTTGCTTTGCGTTATTGTTCTTCTTTGGCCATATTTGGCACGGTTCTCGGACGATCTTCCGCGATGTGTTCGCTGGGGTGGAAGCCGATCTCGAAGAACAAGTGGAGTGGGGTCTGTTCCAAAAACTGGGTGACAAAACCACCCGTGTTAAAAAGACCGTCTAGGATATCTCTAGTTCGGGCCTGTGGGGTATTTTTGTAAACCCTAATTTTCAACAGAGTTGGAACTTTATTCGTGAAGTTTCCAACTCTTTCTTGATCAAAAAATTGGGTCTAAAACCCCTAACCTAAATCTTGGGGTTTAGGAATCACCGTACTTTTAGCGGTGAGTATGTCTGTGGGGAATGGTAGACTGTGATAAAACAATAGGTTTAGGAAAAATTGACATGGAAAGTGTTGCTTACATCTTAGTTTTGACATTGGCTTTGGGGGTTCTCTTTTTTGCAATTGCCTTCCGAGAACCGCCTCGGATTGGTAAATAACTAAATTAGAGCATCTTCGTCCACTCCAATACTGAGTCATGGGGTTTGGGGTTGGTTTAGCGCTTTTTGCACTGAGGAAACCCAAATACCCCTAAATTTTCCCCAGGGATTCGGGTGTTCACCGGTTTAAATAAAACCATAAATACCCATAACTCAGTATTGGATTGTTAAAGAGTTAAAGGCTGTGCTTTGTAATCGCTGATCAAAAAACAACTGTTCAGTGAAACAACCGCTCAAAGGACGTTAATCATGCAGTGTCCAGTTTGTCAATATACGAATAGTCGAGTGCTTGAGTCGCGGGCTGCTGAATCTGGTAAAAGCATTCGGCGACGAAGGGAATGTCTCCAGTGTCAGCATCGTTTTACCACCTATGAACGGATTGAATTTGTTCCGATTACGGTGATGAAGCGGGACGGAAAACGGGAGTCCTTTGACCGTTCTAAGTTACTGCGAGGAATGGTTCGAGCTTGTGAAAAAACAGGACTTTCTGCTACGGATTTAGAATCAATTATTGATGAAATTGAAGCGGAACTACAACAACGTTCCCAACGGGAAATTCCGACCCAGGAAATCGGAGAATTGGTTTTGCACCGACTTAAATCCTTGAGTGAAGTGGCTTATGTCCGATTTGCTTCGGTTTATCGGCAATTTCAAGGGATTCGAGACTTTGCAGAAGCGTTGAACCACTTTGAAACGGGCAATGATCATGCTCAAGAGTCAGAACTCGTTGCAGAAGAAGATTCTGTTTGTACCTTTGAGAATTCATCAATCGATACCTCTGGTTCTCTGTGTTCTGCATCCGTACTCGGATCTCAACATTAAGAGCAATCACCCGTCGTTAATTTGCTAACAGTCTCTAGTTTATGCTATAATCCAGGGACAGTATTATATATATTGCCTACATATCAAAACAAAAAAATAAAAGTTAGCAAAAAAGTATCAGCATTCGTCTAATATCCAGTTAATGACCTAGAGATCAGCACTAATTTTGTTTCGGTCGGAGCTTGCCTGACACCCGTTACAGTTGATCGACTTAACGGCAGGTAAGTTGCGACCGAAAAAATGATCCAAAGTCAAAAAAAAATGTTAGGATAAGAAAGCAGATCTACCAAATTGTGTGGAGATCCGCAAGATTAGTGATTCTCGGTCTTCAGAAAATGTCTAGCCAAAATATAAATACCTGATCCCAGGGGCGACATGATTGATGAACGGAAAGTCAAAATATAGTTAGAGTTTTTTGGTCTACTGTCAGACAGTCAGTAGAATCTAAACAAATGCTTGTGTAAAAGAGTCTGGACGCGGTTTTTAGGACAGAGATGGTCTAAAACTCAACAGACCCCTTAAAACAAGACTCTCCTGTTGCATCAATTGCGATGTAATGGTGAGAATGTAAAATCGACTGGACGTGGTAATGCTCGTTTTTCTGTCTTGGACAGGTATCCCTGGCACGAACGATGTCGAGTCAGTAGTTTTGGTCGGAGCTCGAAAACTGACCCTATCGGTCATAATCAAAAACAAGAGCGCTTACTGCAAAACAACCATTTAATAGGAGCAACCTTAGGATAAAACTCGCATGATCAATCAGAAAACAAAACCAAAAGATGTGGGCTTCACCCACGAAGATTTTGCCGCCTTACTCGATAAATACGACTATCACTTTAGTCCCGGTGACGTAGTGGCGGGGACGGTTTTTAGTCTGGAGCCAAGGGGTGCTCTGATTGACATTGGTGCTAAGACCGCAGCATACATTCCACTACAAGAAATGTCAATTAATCGGGTGGAAAGTCCTGATGAAGTATTACAGTCTAATGAGACCCGCGAGTTTTTTATCCTCACCGATGAAAACGAAGATGGGCAGTTAACTCTTTCCATTCGTCGCATTGAGTATATGCGGGCTTGGGAGCGTGTCCGCCAACTGCAAGCGGAAGATGCTACCGTCCGTTCTCAAGTCTTTGCCACAAATCGGGGCGGTGCTTTGGTTCGGATTGAAGGATTGCGAGGATTTATTCCTGGCTCCCATATTAGTACACGCAAACCCAAAGAAGAACTCGTTGCTGAAGAATTACCCCTAAAATTCCTAGAGGTGGATGAGGATCGCAATCGCCTCGTCTTAAGCCATCGTCGGGCCTTAGTTGAGCGGAAGATGAACCGCTTGGAAGTGGGTGAAGTGGTCACAGGAAACCGTTAGAGGGATTAAACCTTACGGGGCGTTTATTGATATTGGTGGCGTGAGTGGTCTGCTCCACATCTCTGAGATTTCTCACGATCACATTGACACACCCCATAGTGTTTTCAATGTCAATGATGAAGTCAAAGTCATGATTATTGACCTAGATGCCGACCGAGGTCGGATTTCCCTTTCTACAAAACAACTGGAACCCGAACCAGGAGCTATGGTGAAAAACCCTCAGCTAGTTTATGAGAAAGCTGAGGAAATGGCGGCCAAATTCCGGGAGAAACTTTTGGCTGCGAGCCAGGGAGCCGCAACGGAAGAATTGCCAACGGAACTGGATGAAGCTGATATTCCATCGGCTATTGAGGAAGATATCCCCCCTGCTATTGAAGAAGATATTCCCTCTGCTATTGAAGAAGATGTTGAACCTGTAGCTGAAGGGATATAGGTTTCAACAAATCGAGATAAAAAGGGGGATTATCCCTCTTTTTTTTATTTTGCCTTGGTTGTGCGATATTGCGAATTACGAATTACGAATTACGAATTACGAATTACGAATTACGAATTACGAATTAACAATCAAGAATTAATAATTAACAATATTCTCTTGTAATTCTTAATCCGATTAAATTAGGAGTTTTTGAGGTTGGTCACCCTGCAAGTTCAGAATGTTACTTTTAAGAATATCGAAGCGGTTATTTTCGATAAAGATGGAACCTTAGAGGATTCTGCGGATTTCTTGAGAAATTTGGCTCAAAAGCGATCGCGTTTAATTGATGCCCAAATTCCAGGAGTCGGAGAACCCTTATTAATGGCTTTTGGTGTTCAAGGAGATACCCTTGATCCCACAGGATTAATGGCCGTGGGTAGCCGACGGGAAAATGAAATTGCGGCAGCAGCCTATATTGCGGAAACGGGACGAGGATGGTCAGAGTCTGTCAATATTGCCCGCGATGCGTTTACGGATGCGGATAAATATTTGAAATCTAGCGCCCGCTCTCCATTATTTGTCGGGGGTTTGGAAACCCTTAAATCCCTATCCGATGCAGGGTTAAAATTAGGAATTGTGTCGGCGGCTCCGACCTTGGACGTTCAAAATTTTGTCACTCACCATCAGTTAGAACCCTATATTAACTTTCATCAGGGGGTAGATGGCGGCCCGACAAAACCCGATCCGATTTTATTCCTGAATGCTTGTGAAGCCCTGGGAGTGCATCCTTCTGTGACCTTAATGGTGGGGGATGCTCAGGGAGATATTGATATGGCTTTGGGAGCCGGGGCTGCGGGCTGTGTGGGTGTTTGTTGGAACCGATCCAACCATCAACACCTAAATCGGGCGACGGTGGTGATCTCCGATTGGGATCAATTGAAAATTAAGAGCTTGACACTCCCACGAGTATCTTTCGGGGATTCTTAAAACAAATTTGACTTTTAACGGCGATATCAAAACGCCTCTGCCCACTAGATTAGGATATGACCCTAATTTTGCTAATACTGTTCGCAAAGATCGTAATGTTGTCTGAAAATTTATGTAAAGATTTTTGTACTTTCTTTAAGATTTGTGTGCTATAGTCAAGACATGAGCAATTTTAAAATCATGTTCTGTTAAAGTTCATCCCCTGTTTTGAAACTCAAGATTGGTTTTTGTACAAATTTTAGTCTGGAATTTACATTATGTCATTTACAGTCGATTCAGCCCGTGGGATTTTTCCAAATACTTTAACTGCTGACGTAGTACCAGCCACAATCGCCCGCTTCAATCAACTTAATGCTGAAGATCAACTGGCATTAATCTGGTTTGCTTACCTTGAAATGGGTAAAACGATTACCGTTGCTGCTTTAGGCGCGGCTAATATGCAGTTTGCTGAAATAACGATGAATCAAATTCGGCAAATGTCTTTCCAAGAACAAACACAGGTCATGTGTGATTTGGCAAACCGAAACCGATACACCAATTTCACGAGCTTACGGTAGTTGGACTGCCAACATTAAGCTAGGTTTTTGGTATCAGCTTGGAGAATGGATGGCTCAAGGAATTGTCGCTCCCATTCCATCAGGATATAAGCTATCAGCTAATGCAGCTTCTGTACTGCAAGCAATTCAAGGACTAGAATCAGGTCAACAAATCACTGTTTTACGCAATTGCGTTGTTGACATGGGATTTGATACAAGTAAGTTTGATAGTTTTCAGAGAGTTTCTGAACCTGTGGTTGTTCCTAAAGATATGGCACAACGGACTCAAGTTACTATCGAAGGTGTTGATAATCCCACGGTTCTCAACTACATGAATAACATGAACGCCAATGACTTTGATGTGCTGATTGAGTTATTCACCCCTGATGGAGCGCTTCAACCTCCTTTTCAGAAACCCATTGTGGGGAAAGATGCTGTTCTTCGATTTTTCCGAGAAGAGTGTCAGAATCTCAAGTTGATTCCAGAGCGAGGCGTAACAGAAACCCGCAGAGGGTGGTTATACCCAAATCAAAGTAACGGGTAAAGTGCAAACTCCTTGGTTTGGCGCCGGTGTGGGCATGAATATGGCTTGGAGATTTTTGCTAAGTCCTGAAAATAAAATTTTCTTTGTGGCAATTGACTTGTTAGCATCACCTAAAGAGTTGTTAAATCTAGTTCGTTAATTAATAAACGAATCTAATTTAATATAGCAACGGGTTTCAACCCGTTGCCACCCAGACAAAACCCTAATTGTGTGGGTTTTTTAGAGTCTATTTTTTAATAAATAGTATATTTTAACTGGTGGTTTAAAGGGGAAAATAATAAATAGTTTTTATTTTGCCTGTTGGTGCGATTTAACAAACATAAGCCTAATTATGGTTGTGTAAGTTCTGATTAATAAACCTTTTAACTTTAGTAATGATGCAAGTAAATGAGATTGAATGGTCTGAGGCAGAAAAAGAAGTAGCTAAAGCTGCCTTTGACACGGCTTATAAACGAGAAATAAAGGCTTTGATGGACGAAGTTCGTAAACAATCAAGTACGATTGTAGAAATTGATGATATCTGGCGTTTGCACGACTTTTTAAGTTCTAGAAGACACAATATAGATGGCAAATATGATTATGAATATTCAGGACTAATTTTTACTTTTGCCAGTTTGGTTAAAGAAGGTTGGCTACATCTTAATGAACTAGATGGACTCAACACAAATAAGCTGACTAAGATAGCGGCTATTGCCCGTATTTGATACTCTGGGCGAATATCGCGACGGGGATTATTAAAACAATTTGAGTTTTAACATTGACAATCTGGCTACCAAAGCCGCCGTCTGCTCGGCTAAAGGGCGGGGCTTTAAACCGATAATTTTCGGTAAATTGGGAATAACCCCTGTATAATTGCTGATCGTCGCAACTTTCCATAATATTATCCGTCCCATCATAAAAGCAAACTTGCGAATTTGATGAGAATTAAGAGATGATGCTGTAGTAGTGTAATTTCAATGCCGTTCTACTGGACAAATCTCAGTCGAATATAAGGAGGAATGATCATTGTCTCGCCGTTACCTGTTTACGTCTGAATCCGTTACTGAAGGCCATCCTGACAAAATCTGCGATCAAATTTCCGATACGATTTTAGATGCCTTATTAACTCAAGATCCCAAAAGCCGTGTAGCAGCAGAAGTGGTTGTCAACACGGGTTTAGTGTTGATTACGGGTGAAATTACCACCAACGCGCAAATTAACTATATTGATTTAGCCCGGAAAAAAATTGCGGAAATCGGTTATGTTGATGCGGATAATGGCTTTTCTGCCAGTAGCTGCTCCGTTCTGATTGCCCTAGATAAACAGTCTCCCGATATTGCCCAAGGGGTAAACCAAGCCCACGAAGCTAGAGAATTGTTAAGCGACCTAGAACTTGATGCCATTGGTGCGGGGGATCAGGGGATTATGTTCGGTTTTGCTTGCAATGAAACCCCAGAAACTGATGCCCATGCCGATCAGTTTGGCCCATCGGATTTCTCGGCAATTGGCAGCGGTGCGGAAAAATGGCAAACTTCCCTATTTACGTCCCGATGGTAAAACCCAAGTTACCGTTATCTATGAAGATGATCGTCCCGTTGGTATTGATACCATTTTAATCTCCACCCAACATACCGAGACGATTGGGGAAATTTCCGAGACGACGGCGGTACAAGAAAAAATCAAAGCCGATCTGTGGTTAGCCGTTGTCCAACCTATATTTGAGGATCTTGCCGTCAAACCCGATGACCAAACTCGCTTTTTAGTGAATCCAACGGGTAAATTTGTGATTGGTGGCCCTCAAGGGGACTCTGGGTTAACGGGTCGTAAAATTATTGTCGATACCTATGGTGGCTATTCCCGTCATGGTGGTGGTGCGTTTTCCGGGAAAGATCCCACGAAAGTAGACCGGAGCGCTGCCTATGCTTGCCGTTATGTGGCGAAAAATATTGTGGCCGCGGGGTTAGCGGATAAGTGTGAAGTTCAGTTGAGCTATGCAATTGGGGTGGCCAGACCCGTGAGCATTTTGATTGAAACCTTTGGAACTTCTAAGGTGGATGAAGATAAACTGCTCGAAGCTGTACAAGCAAATTTTGAACTGCGTCCGGCGGGAATGATTCAGGCGTTTAATTTACAAAAATTACCCGGTCTGCGGGAAGGTCGTTTCTTTCAAGATTTGGCTGCTTATGGTCATTTAGGTCGAATAGACTTAGATTTACCTTGGGAAAAAACCGATAAGGTGGAATTACTCAAAGCAGCCTTACTGCAACCAGTTGCAGCCATTGGATAGCAGTTACCATTTTTTGTGGATGAGGTTAATGATGGTGACAGCTAGGGGTCAGTTTGCCGAAAAAATGGCGACCGTCGGGTTCGGGGAAACCGCTACTGATTTTTAAACCCATTAAAGTATTTAATATTGCTGTCTTGTTACCCTTCAGTACAATCTGGAGGGTTTTTCACATTTTTATGGGATTTATAGCGGTCGCCATCAGACTTAGGACATGGATTGGTGCTTTCTCGCCGAATGACAGCCTCTCAATTGTCCCAACTACCTTGACGGTTGCTATATTTAATGACTGGGAACAGTAGTAACAATAACAAACCCATGTCACAATTGTAGTTAGGGGGTGAAACCCTAAACTGAAAATGGGTTCTGTCAAACCCAGATAACGTTATCTGACTTGAAAATCTAAGGATTAAGGTTTAACAAGATGAACCAAGAAAATGTTCTTTAGTCAAACGTAACATGGGAGGGAACGGGAGTATAGGCTAATGCCATCTGAAGACTTAAAATCTAACGCAACGAACCAAGATACTAAAATTTTTGCAGCCAATTCTTTCAAGGGTTATATCGGACAACAGAATCCTTTTCGATGGAATAAGCATTCAGAGTATCGTTGGTTTATTTATCAAAAAATTGGGTATGGCTATTTTTTAGCCATTGCTATTGGTTTTATCGGTTCAATTACGGGACTACTACTGGCGGATATTTACCAAAAACAAGCCTATCACCAATTATCTGATGCTCACCGACAAGCACAACTGTTTAATCACTTTAATACAGCAGTTCTCAATATACAATTGCAAAGTTATCACTTAATATCTTCCGCAGATCAGCCTAAAGTTTGGAATCAGGAGCAAAAAAATATCCGTCAGAGCTTAACTGAAATTGAACAGATTGTAGCTCAAATTGAAGATTTTATTGATCAAAATCCCAGTTGGTTAGTGGCGGAATCAACCGTCGTAAAATCATTTTTTACAACCTATAAAGATAGTTTAAAAACCTATGTTAAAACCGTAAATACCCTAAAACAAATTTCACCTAATTTATCATCATCAAGTTCAAAAAATCAAGGGGTTTATGAAGCATTAAAATTATTATCTGATCAGCAATCTATTCAAACTTTGGAAAAGCTAAATAATCGGTTAAAAGATTGGTTAAAAGAATCTCAAAAACAAGAAAAAATGGGTGAAATTTCGATGAAAAATGCTCGAAATTTACAAAATATAATTATTGTAATTAGTGCATTTTTATCAGTTTTGATTTCTGTCATCACAGCCATAAAAACAACCAATTCCATCACTCAGCCTTTGAGTTTGACACAGCAAGTGGCGGAAGAAGTTGCACAGGAGTCTAACTATAATCTTCGAGTTCCTTCCCAAACTAATATTCATGAAATCTATTCCTTAGCTAACTCAGTTAACTACTTAATTGAACAAGTTGATCAACGCACTCAGCAGTTAGAACAATCCAAGAATTCAGCCGAATCTGCTAACCTAGCAAAAAGCCAATTCTTAGCCAATATGAGTCATGAGTTAAGAACACCTTTAAACGCTATTTTAGGATATAGTGAAATGCTGGCTGAAGACGCAAAAGATTTAGGTCAGGATGAATTTGTGACTGATTTAGAGATGATCAATACGGCTGGAAAACATTTGTTATCTTTAATTAATGATATTTTGGATTTATCAAAAATTGAAGCCGGACGTATGGAACTATATTTAGAAACCTTTGATCTAAAAGATTTAATTGAAAGTGTTGTTTCTACAGTTAAACCCTTAGTTAATCAGAATGATAATGTTTTAATCCTGAATTACGATCCCGGTTTAAATATTATTTACTCTGACTCAACAAAGGTGAGACAAGTTTTATTTAATTTACTTAGTAATGCAGCAAAATTCACCCAGCAAGGTCAAATTACATTAACTATAACCCGTGAGGTAATTGATTCTCCTTTAGATTCTTCAAATCCCGGAGATTTAACCTCCAATCCTTTACAACATTATCAGATTAATTTTTGTATTCAAGATACGGGGATTGGGATTCCTGAAGAACAACAAAAATATGTTTTTGAGGCTTTTATTCAAGCGGATAATTCAACAGCCCGCAGATACGGAGGGACGGGATTAGGTTTAGCCATTAGTCGTCATTTTTGCAAAATGATGGGAGGGGATTTAAAATTACTGAAAAGTCAGGTTGGATATGGGTCAACCTTTAATGCTTCTTTGCGATCTTCACTGACCGTTGACCTAGGATCATCACCGGAAATATCCTCTGAGAAAATATAGAAAAATCAAGACACCTGATTTTATCAATCCGCATCCGTCATGTTAATATTAGTCTAATTTATATTGGTTCCCATTTTTGAGGAAGCAGTTTAAAACTTTAAGTTGAGTTTCTGCTATCAATTTTTGCATGAGGTTTGAGATGACACATCGCCCGATTATTTTAGGAATTGTTGGAGACAGTGCCGCCGGAAAAACAACCTTGACACGAGGAATTGCTCAAGTCTTGGGTGAAGAAAATGTAACGGTAATTTGTACTGACGACTATCATCGTTATGATCGTAAACAACGTGCCGAAATGGATATAACTGCCTTAAATCCAGATTGTAATTATCTGGATATTATGCAGCAACATCTAACTTTATTAAGAACGGGACAACCGATTCTAAAACCGATTTATAATCATCATCATGGAACTTTTGATGCTCCTGAATATATTCAACCAAATCGGTTTGTAATCGTGGAAGGTTTACTAGGTTATTCTACTCGTGGAATTCGGGATAATTATGATGTGAAAGTGTATTTAGCTCCGCCTGAATCCCTACGATCTGAATGGAAAATTAAACGAGATACCATGAAACGGGGCTATAAGGAAGAAGATGTAATTCTGGCTTTAAAACAACGGGAAACCGGATTCAGAAGCATTTATTCGTCCTCAAAGAAAATCAGCCGATGTCGTTGTTACCTTTTATCCCCCAGATGGTGATGAAAATGGAATTAATTTAAACGTGCGTTTAGTTTTGCGTCCGACCATTCCCCACCCAAATTTTAGTGAAATTTTAGATCAACAAAATGGTCATCATATTGAGGCGGTGCGTCTGGGACTAGATCGAGATATGGGTAAACCAGTAGATGTCCTAGAAATTGATAGTCACGCTACCTTAGAGCAAGTTAACACATTGGAAATGATGCTTTGTAATGAATTACCAAGTTTGAAAAATTTTTGTAGTTCTGGAGGTAATCAAAATTTGGGAATTTTAACGGGTACAACTGGAGAAATTATACAGAGTTACCCCCTAGCTTTAACCCAATTATTAATTGCCTATCACATGATTAAAGCAACTAAATTAGTTTAGTTAAACTGTGATTTTGATGCAAGTCAAATTTCCTTAATAGGGGAAATTATTATTGATTTTATCAAAATATATTGAGTTTGAAATTAGGGGAAATAACCCAAAAATCCTTAATCACAATAGGATTATTTCCCTGGGTTTTATCGGTTTTATCTACACCCCAAAGAGAAACGAGTTGCCACCCCAGTCGTTGAGTTGACTCCACTGGCAACTTCACACAATTGTCGAATTTGTTCCCGATCTAGTATGGCATCGCTAAAATCAGCACCCATAATTTTTGTATGACGAAAGGTTGATCCTAAAAATAATGCTTCAACTAATACAGCATCACTTAAATCAGCTTCGGTAAAATCGGCTTGATCTAACATTGCATAAGTCAAATTTGCTTGTTTTAAGCTGGCTTTCGTTAGAATCCCTTTACTAAAAATAGCTCCTTCTAAATCTGAATGATCAAATTTAGCTAACTCCATATTGGAATTAGCGAATTCCGCCGCAGGTAAGGACTGATTAGAAAAATCTCGTCCCTGTAGCAAACTATGACTAAAAAACAGATGGGCTGGATTGTTTGTCGCCCAGGAGGGAATAGGAAAAGCCAATAGCACTGTAGCCACTATTAAAACGATGAATTTCCCAAGTCTGATCATCTGTTTACTGCTCCACTTCACAATCAAATCCTTTATAGTTATATTAGCCTCTCCAATACCCAATTTTGACATAATCATGTAAAATAAATTGTTTATAAGGATATTGTTTTAGCATAACAAGTTCCTAAAAACAACCTAGAGCTTAATTTTTATTTTCAGGAAAAATCCATGCTCAATTTTTTTATCACTTGGGTAATCTCGGCAATTTCACTCGGAATAACAGCCTATATTGTTCCTGGTTTTAACATTAGCAGTTGGCAAGCTGCCGCCGTTGCAGTGGTTGTGATGGCTTTAGTAAATGCCATTGTTAAGCCCATTATTACCATTTTTACTCTGCCTTTAACGATTCTAACGTTAGGTTTATTTTTATTAGTCGTCAATGCCATTTCTATTTCTTTAGTGGCTTATTTTACCCCCGGATTTTCAATTTCTAGCTTCTGGGCGGCATTATTTGGTTCAATTGTACTTTCTTTGGTTTCCAGTTTCTTTAATCAGATTTTAGACAAATCTAACGATTTATTAGATTAAACCAGATTATAAAAAAACAACTTTGCTGGAAGGGGAGATGCTGTCGCCATAAATTTCAACTTCATCTAAATGTAAAGCCGTTTTTTCTTGAAGTTGCAATCGAATATAACGGGCAATATTAGAATCTAAAGACACAATTAGTGGCTGTCCGTCTACTCCTCCGAAAATATAATTCTCATCATTTTTATAAATCAGTTTCCAATTTTTCTGATCTTGAGAAAGATAGATATGGAGAGTTTTTGCCCGTTTCTTGACACCAATCAATACGGTTATACACTCGAATTTCCGTTAGGGCATAATTTTCTTGTAAATCCACTTGCCACCAAGGGTTTTCTTCCTCATCTGTATGAAATCCATATTCCCCATCTTTAAACCCATTCACTGCTCCTTGAGAATCATTAGGTTTTGACCAACTTGAAAAAGAACTTTGTTTAGCTGGTTGATTTAAAGCCAAATTTAACCCAGGAGGTTCGGGAGGTTCAGGATTCTTTTTCGCATAAAAAGCTTCTCCCCAATTTTTATAATTAATATAAAGATTTTTGACTCTAAATCCATACAATTTCAAAAAACTGGTAACTTCTTCAAAAGTACATCCTCCTTCATAGATAGGATCTTCACTAATTTCTGCAAAAACATAGCGGATTTTATATTTGAGTAGATAATGACTCCCCATTAAAACTTTCAATTCTGATCCTTGAGTATCTAATACTAATAAATCAAACTGCTCCTGGGAAAACTTTTCTTGAATAATGCTATCTAGTGTTCTAGTTTTTAGTTTTACACTATCCACATATTTAATATGAGGATAAAGTTTAGCATGATTTCCCAAGGGAAACATACTGGAAGATTGTCCCTCATTCGATGCAATATAAAATTCAACTTCCTCGCCATTCACATCAGCACATAAAGCTTCTACCGCGTAATGATTAGGAATTTCACCAATATTATCTTTTAATTGTTTAAAAATATGAGGAATGGGTTCAATATAAACGCAAGATTGAGCAGAAGAATTTTGATAAGCCTCAATTTCTTGACCTGAATTAGCCCCAACATGAATAATCCCTAAAGGCTTAGGAACTCGTAAATAATTAACAATATTTAAGGCTTCTGACATTTACGGTGATAGTTCTTATACAAAATCTATAGCAATCCTATTTGAGTTGTGTTCAAAATGCCTGATCAAAAGGGAACAGGGAAAAGGGAACGGGGAACAGGGAACGGGGGTAATACTTCTGGCTGTTTCATGTCAGTATTGAAATGTTACAACCTATTTAGGATTGCTATATCTTATCCTCTGTTAGCAATCTCACCTATGATTTAGGCTGTGGAAACCAGATTAAATTCGCGCAGAATTCCTTTCCCACCCAGCCTGAACAAATTATATATTTTAAGGGCGAACGATGGGACTTGAACCCACGAATGGAGGAATCACAATCCTCTGCCTTAACCACTTGGCTACGCTCGCCGTACATTTTTTAATTTAGCACAGGATCAGAAAAATGACTAGGGGGTTGAGCAAAAAAAATAAAATTTGCTGATCCTAAGCTAACCAAAAGCCAAGTCAAGAGGCTTCCTGATCAGAAAAAACCTCCAACAGCGCATAACGAGCGATCGCCAAGCAAGTTCTAGCTTGTTCAATCTCGGATAACTCAGACCAACTCGTCCCTTCCAGGATAGTTGAATTCGATCTGACTCCATCCGTTTCTCCTCCTCGCATCGCATAAGCAAAAGGACGAGCTAAAACCTGCAAATCATCTTCTGGCCATTGGGGCAATAGTTCCTGAACACACCCAACCAATTGATCAGCTAGGGACAAACTTTGGGAAGAAACCTGTTCAGTCATACGGGTGACCACTTGTGCCAAACGATTTAATAACTCATCAGGTATTTTTTCTGCAAAGCGTTTTAATAAAGATGTTTGTAAATGGGTCGCTGACCACAATTGATTAATTTGGTTCATTAACCGTTGAGATCTTTCCGCTAGTTCCGCTTCAGTAAACACCGCCACAATAGAAGTCCCAGCCTCCCGCTCTATAAAAAAAGACTCAGCCTCTATTGTATAAGGATTCCAGGGATAGGGTAAATCATAGGGAAATAGGTCATTGAGCAAATCCCATTCCGTTTGAATTTCTGGGTCGTTAGCATCGTTAATCATAACCGTGGCCTTGATTGATCAAAATATCCGTTAGTTTAGCCTCAATTTCGCCACTGAGAAATAGAACACCTTCTGCTAAACCTATATATAAGTCCAATATATAAGTCCAACACCGAGCACCTATTCATCCAAGCCTTCGTCTCAAACGGCTTCTGCCTCAGTAATTAACGCAAAATCGATATCTGCTTCCCCCAGCTACAGTGATCTCGGTAAAAATTCCGTAAGCCATCAAAAACCCGCAAAAAACCCATTCAGGGATTTACCTTCGACTAGCCACCCGGGAAAAGACGCTCAAACACCCAAACAGCAAGGATTGGGCGGGCATAAAAAAAATTTCCCAAAAGGGGGTTGACATCTTGAGAAAAGACTGATAGATTTATAAAAGTGTCGAAAAACAAAGACACGCCGAACCTAGACAACTAAAGAGTTTGAAAGCCAAGTTAAAACATAATTTGTCTCGTTATTAAAGAATTAATTCTTAATCAGGGAGTTTAACACAAACTTTCTGAAAGAGCAAGAAATTCTAAAACTTTGAGAAACAAGTTTTAGAGCCAAAAAAACAGATTCTTCAAAATGGAGAGTTTGATCCTGGCTCAGGATGAACGCTGGCGGTCTGCTTAACACATGCAAGTCGAACGGAATCCCTCGGGATTTAGTGGCGGACGGGTGAGTAACACGTAAGAACCTGCCTCTAGGACGGGGACAACAGTTGGAAACGACTGCTAAACCCGGATGAGCCGAAAGGTAAAAGATTTATCGCCTAGAGAGGGGCTTGCGTCTGATTAGCTAGTTGGTAAGGTAAAGGCTTACCAAGGCGACGATCAGTAGCTGGTCTGAGAGGATGATCAGCCACACTGGGACTGAGACACGGCCCAGACTCCTACGGGAGGCAGCAGTGGGGAATTTTCCGCAATGGGCGAAAGCCTGACGGAGCAAGACCGCGTGGGGGAGGAAGGTTCTTGGATTGTCAACCCCTTTTCTCAGGGAAGAACACAATGACGGTACCTGAGGAAAAAGCATCGGCTAACTCCGTGCCAGCAGCCGCGGTAATACGGGGGATGCAAGCGTTATCCGGAATGATTGGGCGTAAAGAGTCCGTAGGTAGTCAATCAAGTCTGCTGTTAAAGAGCGAGGCTTAACTTCGTAAAGGCAGTGGAAACTGGAAGACTAGAGTGTAGTAGGGGCAGAGGGAATTCCTGGTGTAGCGGTGAAATGCGTAGAGATCAGGAAGAACACCGGTGGCGAAGGCGCTCTGCTGGGCTATAACTGACACTGAGGGACGAAAGCTAGGGGAGCGAATGGGATTAGATACCCCAGTAGTCCTAGCGGTAAACGATGGAAACTAGGTGTGGCCTGTATCGACCCGGGCCGTGCCGAAGCTAACGCGTTAAGTTTCCCGCCTGGGGAGTACGCACGCAAGTGTGAAACTCAAAGGAATTGACGGGGGCCCGCACAAGCGGTGGAGTATGTGGTTTAATTCGATGCAACGCGAAGAACCTTACCAGGACTTGACATCTCTGGAATCTCCTTGAAAGGGGAGAGTGCCGAAAGGAACCAGAAGACAGGTGCTGCATGGCTGTCGTCAGCTCGTGTCGTGAGATGTTGGGTTAAGTCCCGCAACGAGCGCAACCCTCGTCGTTAGTTGCCATCATTAAGTTGGGAACTCTAGCGAGACTGCCGGTGACAAACCGGAGGAAGGTGAGGATGACGTCAAGTCAGCATGGCCCTTACGTCCTGGGCGACACACGTACTACAATGCGAGGGACAGAGAGCAGCCAACCCGCGAGGGAGAGCGAACCTCTTAAACCCTGGCACAGTTCAGATTGCAGGCTGCAACTCGCCTGCATGAAGGAGGAATCGCTAGTAATCGCAGGTCAGCATACTGCGGTGAATCCGTTCCCGGGCCTTGTACACACCGCCCGTCACACCATGGAAGTGAGCCACGCCCGAAGTCATTACTCTAACCCTTTCGGGGGGGGAGGGTGCCGAAGGCGGGGTTGATGACTGGGGTGAAGTCGTAACAAGGTAGCCGTACCGGAAGGTGTGGCTGGATCACCTCCTTTTAGGGAGACCTACTTTTGAGTCGAGTGTTCAATCCAAAACATAACACCCTCAAAAGTCATCCCAAGGTCGTTACGAGCAAAATGAAAAATCGACAGAAGCTTTCAAACTCCTAAGTCTGGTTCAAAACCGAGGACAATTCAGCACCTAGCTTCCATGAAAAAGAAGCCAGAATGCTGGACAATCAAGTCCAGACAGAACCTTGAAAATTGCAGAGAAACAAAAACTGGCAGTAGTTCGTAGTTAGAACTCCCAGCCCGGAGGAAGGGAAACCGACCCCAAGGCGAGAGAAAACTAACCACAAACCAAAAAACAGAAAGAAAGTTAAGTGGTCAAGATAGAAAGGGCTGACGGTGGAAACCTTGGCACACAGAGGCGAAGAAGGACGTGGCGACCGACGATAAACTCCGGGGAGCTGGAAGCGAGCAATGAGCCGGAGGTATCCGAATGGGGCAACCCAAAAACAGCCCACTGAATCAAATAGGTGGGCATGAGCGAACCGGGCGAACTGAAACATCTTAGTAGCCCGAGGAAAAGAAAGCAAAAGCGATTTCCCGAGTAGTGGTGAGCGAAAGGGAAACAGCCTAAACCAACAGGTTTACCTGTTGGGGTAGTGGGACAGCGACACTGGACTTAGAGAGTTAGACAAAGCAGATGAAACCTGCACCAGAGAGGGTGAAAGTCCCGTAGTCGAAAACTCAAAGAGCCTAGCTGAATCCCGAGTAGCACGGAGCCCGTGAAAGTCCGTGTGAATCCGCCTCGACCACGAGGTAAGGCTAAATACTCCTGTGTGACCGATAGAGAAACAGTACCGTGAGGGAAAGGTGAAAAGAACCCCGGAAGGGGAGTGAAATAGAACCTGAAACCGTCAGCTTACAAGCAGTGGGAGTCCGATTAAACGGATGACCGCGTGCCTGTTGAAGCATGAGCCGGCGAGTTAAAGGCAATGGCAGGTTAAGACAGAAAATGTCGCAGCCCAAGCGAAAGCGAGTCTGAAGAGGGCGAAGTAGTCATTGTTTTTAGACCCGAACCCGGGTGATCTAACCATGTCCAGGATGAAGCTTGGGTAAAACCAATTGAAGGTCCGAACCGACCGATGTTGAAAAATCGGCGGATGAGGTGTGGTTAGGGGTGAAATGCCAATCGAACCCGGAGCTAGCTGGTTCTCCCCGAAATGTGTTGAGGCACAGCGGTTGCGGAAAAATCTGGGGGGTAAAGCACTGTTTCGGTGCGGGCTGCGAGAGCGGTACCAAATCGAGACAAACTCTGAATACCCAGAGGAAGAGCAACCAGTCAGACGGTGGGGGATAAGCTCCATCGTCAAGAGGGAAACAGCCCAGACCACCAGCTAAGGTCCCCAAATCACCACTAAGTGAGAAAGGAGGTGGGAATGCCGTGACAACCAGGAGGTTTGCCTAGAAGCAGCCAACCTTAAAAGAGTGCGTAATAGCTCACTGGTCAAGCGTTCCTGCGCCGAAAATGAACGGGGCTAAGTGGTGTACCGAAGCTGTGGAATATGATTTATTGTATTGGTAGGGGAGCGTTCTGGCGTAGGGAGAAGCACTAGCGGAAGCAGGTGTGGACGAACCAGAAGTGAGAATGTCGGCTTGAGTAGCGAAAATGTAGGTGAGAATCCTACACCCCGAAACCCTAAGGGTTCCTCCGCACGGCTCGTCCGCGGAGGGTGAGTCAGGGCCTAAGGCGAGGCTGAAGAGCGTAGTCGATGGACAACGGGCGAAAAATCCCGTACCGTGGGTAAATTGGTCAGGGGAACGGAGAAGGTGTGTGCTAGCCGGATGATGGTTACCGGTGCAACCGTACGAGGTGTTGAGGTCTGGAGAAAACAGACTGAGCTAAGGCGGGAGTCCGACCCTTTACGAAGGGGAAGTAGAGAGCATCAAGCTTCCAAGAAAAGCCCTAAAACCGTTAATTTACCAACGCCTGTACCCGAAACCGACACAGGTAGGGAGGTTGAGAAAACTCAGGGGCGCGAGATAACTCTCTCTAAGGAACTCGGCAAAATGGCTCCGTAACTTCGGGAGAAGGAGTGCTTACGCAAGTAAGCCGCAGTGAAGAGGCCCAGGCGACTGTTTACCAAAAACACAGGTCTCCGCCAACTCGTAAGAGGAAGTATGGGGGCTGACGCCTGCCCAGTGCCGGAAGGTTAAGGAAGTCGGTCAGGAGCAATCTGAAGCTGATGACTGAAGCCCCGGTGAACGGCGGCCGTAACTATAACGGTCCTAAGGTAGCGAAATTCCTTGTCGGGTAAGTTCCGACCCGCACGAAAGGCGTAACGATCTGGGCACTGTCTCGGAGAGAGACTCGGCGAAATAGAATTGTCTGTGAAGATACGGACTACCTGCACCTGGACAGAAAGACCCTATGAAGCTTTACTGTATCCTGGAATTGGGTTCGGGCTTTGCTTGCGCAGAATAGGTGGGAGGCTTTGAAGTCATCCTTGTGGGGATGATGGAGCCATCGGTGAGATACCACTCTAGTAGAGCTAGAATTCTAACTCTGACCCGTGAATCCGGGTCGAAGACAGTTTCAGGGGGGCAGTTTGACTGGGGCGGTCGCCTCCTAAAAGGTAACGGAGGCGCGCAAAGGTTCCCTCAGAATGGTTGGAAATCATTCGCAGAGTGTAAAGGCATAAGGGAGCTTGACTGTGAGACCTACAAGTCGAACAGGGTGGAAACACGGCCTTAGTGATCCGACGGTACTGTGTGGAAAGGCCGTCGCTCAACGGATAAAAGTTACTCTAGGGATAACAGGCTGATCTCCCCCAAGAGTTCACATCGACGGGGAGGTTTGGCACCTCGATGTCGGCTCATCGCAACCTGGGGCGGAAGTACGTCCCAAGGGTTGGGCTGTTCGCCCATTAAAGCGGTACGTGAGCTGGGTTTCAGAACGTCGTGAGACAGTTCGGTCCATATCCGGTGCAGGCGCAAGAGCATTGAGAGGAGCCTTCCCTAGTACGAGAGGACCGGGAAGGACGCACCGCTGGTGTACCTGTTATCGTGCCAACGGTAAACGCAGGGTAGCTATGTGCGGAGTGGATAACCGCTGAAAGCATCTAAGTGGGAAGCCCACCTCAAGATGATTGCTCTCACCACTTTATGTGGGTAAGGTCACGGGCAGAACACCCGTTGATAGGTGTTCGGTGGAAGTCCAGCGATGGATGTAGCCAAGACACACTAACAGACCGAGGGCTTGACCTCATTTACACTACTCCAGTTTCTCTGCAATCTTCAGTGTTTCTGATTTAATACTAAAAGAGCAGTTTATTTATTTAAAAGCTGCTTTTTTTTGGTATGTAGATTAATAATGAAAATGATAAAAAACCCCCTTAGCAGATGATCCACTCAGGGGAAATTAAGTTGATACTAATATATTACCTTTGCATTTTAATTTTTAATTCGACCATCTTCTAAGGTCAAAATACTATCGGCTACATCCATAATTCGAGGGTCATGGGTCACCATTAATACCGTTGCATTTTCTTGTTTGGCTAAGGTTTTTAACAGATCAATAACAGCCCGACCACTGGCAGAATCCAAGGCAGCGGTGGGTTCATCGGCCATAATTAAGGGGGGTTCCCCGGCTAGAGCCCGCGCTACGGCTACCCGTTGTTTTTGCCCCCCGGATAAATCCTGGGGTAATAGATTGATTTTATCCTGTAAACCAACTTGTTCTAAGCGGTTTTTTGCTTCTTCTCTCGCATTTCTTCCCCTAATTCCTTTAAGATGGAGAGCTAATTCCACATTTTCCAAAGCAGTTAATGCGGGAAATAAATTAAATCCTTGGAAAATAAACCCAATATTATGTAAACGAAACTCTGCCAACTGAGTCCGAGACAATTTGGTAATTTCTTCGCCCAACAAAAAGACCTGTCCCGCCGTCGGGGTCAAAAGTCCGGCGATAATTGAAAGTAATGTGGTTTTACCCGATCCACTGGGCCCCATCAACAGTTGAATATCACCCTGTTCGACTTCTAAATTAATATTTTGCAGGACTTGAAACCCTTTGTCGTCCAGATTGATAAGCCATTTCCACACCGCAAGCTTGAATTCCAATCGGTTTAACTTTGGCATTTGCTGAATAATATTCAGCCTGATTGGGGGGTATAGCGGACTTTGCCTCGTTCACTTGAGTGCGTATCATTGTTAGCAATTAATTATGATGTGGGCTGATAATGGGAATTGACAAAGCTAATAGACTAAATTACAAGTGCCTATTATCAGTTTACTGAAGAAATCCGGGATTGTCTTAGAAGCAAGACCGAACATTAACTATCCTGTACAGTTTAGTATTACCATTCTAAACTCAAACGTTCTCAATTGCCCGTGATCTAACTCAACGGAAAAATAAAAGCTCAACCCTATCAAGCTTTAAACACAATCGCCGGGTCAACTTTGGTGACTTTCTGAATAGCAAAAAACGCCGACCCGGTACACATAACCACCGTTAACCCGAATGCCCCCAAAGCCGATAGAGGAGTAATTAAAATCAAAATTCCCTGGGTCGCACCTGCCCAATACGCAACACCAAAACACAGAGCCATGCCTGGAATATAACCCAAAACCGCCATCCAGAGAGCCTGTTCTAAAATAATTCCATAAATCACCCAGTCGGACGCTCCCATCGCCTTCAGAGTCCCAAATTCTTTTAAGTGGTCACTGACGGAGGAATAAAGAATTTGTCCGACCACGACCATTCCAACTAATACTCCGACCACCGCCCCCAAACTGAGAACAAATCCAACTCCCGTGCGTTTTTGCCAAAAGGTTCGCATGACCATTGACATTTCTCCCCGGCTTAAAACTTGAATATCATTGGGTAAAGTTTCCCTGAGTTTTTGCTTGAGTTGGGTCAAGTTTTGATCCGGTTTAGCTTTAATTAAAACATAAGTAATTGGATCAGCTAAATTTAAGGCTCTTGGGAGCGGAGAATTAACGGGTTTTTGAGTAGAAGATTGATCCTCATAACTTTGAGTACATTGTAGATCATCATTTTGAAGTTGGCATAGGGTTTGAGTTTTTACGGGGCTATTCAGATAAGCATTAGCATTTTTTAAAGAAGTAAAGATAAAACTATTACTGACAATTGATTGGGTTCCCTGGGTAATTCCTCCTAATTTAGCTTCTAATCCTCCGAGTTTAGCAATATCACCAATATTTTTAATTTTCAGAGCATTTAATTTGCTCTCATCAACCATAATTGTATAGGGATTTTTTAAAGCCTTAGCATCTCCTTGAATAATATTCCAAGGAGAAAATAATTCTCCATCGGGGTCGGAAACCTACTACTGTAACGGCATGAATTTTATTCTCTAAGGGATCACGCCAACGGGCATTTCTAAAAATAAAGGCTTCTGCTCGTTCAACGCCATCAACAGCCTGAGCTTGGGTCATCCGTTCTAAAGAAATTGGCATGGTTAACTCTAAGTGAATCATATCCTTAGAAGCGACCCAAAAATCTGCTTTTGAGTGATCAATTAGGATGGAAGAAGAACGAATAAACCCGGTTAAAATCCCATTTTGAATCGTCACCAAACTAACAGCAAACATAATCCCAGCTTGAGCGACCAAAAAACGGGGAATATCTTCAAATAGGTTTTTTCGAGCAAGGGAAGCCATAGGTTAGAGGGCGGGGGCAGGGCTATTTCAAAGTCAGGTAAAAGGAGTAAATTGCCTAGTGACAAAATCGAAAATTATGCTGACAGGCAGTGGCTAGACTCCCGCTAATTTTCTGAAAAAATTGAATATTAATTAATCTAATGGAAAAACTAAAAAAAGTCAAGAATTATCGAACTGTCGGAGGTTTTCCTCTAAAACTATCTCAATTTTATCACGAATTTTAGGGATTTATTTCTGAAAACTAGGGAATCAATTTGAGCCATAATTCAGTTAAATGAAACGGCCCCGCCTTTAGCCTCTGCCCTCCCTCCCTTCCTTGATCCCCTTGCTGTTTGAGTCTCCCTAATGCTATAACACCCAAGAACCCCCTTGTGTCCCCCAGGCGTTGAATGGGGTTAGAATCCTAGTTTGCTTCAAGCTGTTTGAGTTAATTGTGATGAGCGAAAACCAACAAGAACAAAGTCAAAGCCAATCTTCTAACAAGACTGCTTCAGGGAGTTCACCCCAAATTCCCATTCGTTTCCCTGGTGAGAAAAAGTCGTGCGGAATGGCTCAAAGAACTTTGCACGAGTTTGGAAACTGGCAATACCCAACCAGCAACGGTCGATGAAACTCCCAGTGCTCCTGAATTAACCGAAACAGCCAGCCAGATTGTTCTTTACCAGCCGTCTCAAGGGTCACCTTCTCCTCAACCCAAAAAACGCCAACGCTTTGTTCTACCCAAAACCATTCCGGTTAATCTAATTCCCCTGGTTTTGGCCCTGTTGATTTTAGTTCCAGGGGGGATTGGGCTTTTAGCGATGAGTCTGTTGTTCCGTTTGCCCGCTTTACCCAATTGTCCTAAAATTTTCTGGCCCATAGCCTCGGCTTCCCTGCGGTTATATTGTGCAGAATCCGCCGCCAATAAACAAACCGTTCAAGACCTATTGATTGCTATTGATTTAGTCGATAGTCTATCAAAAGATCATCCCCTACGCCCTGAAATTAATCGCCAAATTGAAAAATGGTCAATGGATATTTTGAATTTGGCAGAGGAGATGTTTCAAGCGGGACAACTTTCAGAAGCCATTACCGCCGCCGAAAAAACCCCCGAACATACCCCGGCGGCTGCCCAAGTTTCCAAACGCATTGACCAATGGCGTTCTATTTGGGATGAAGCGGAACAAACCTATCAAAAATCTGAAGAATTAATGCGCCAAGAAAAGTTAAATTTGGCGTTTAAAGAAGCAACATTATTATTGAATTTAGGAAATAATTATTGGGCAACTACTAAATATCAAGAACTAACAGATTTGATTGCCATTACCCGTGAAGATAGCCAAAAATTGGCTAAAGCTAGAAGTTTGATCGCCCAAAGTAGTTTAGAGAGTTGGATAGAGGCGGCCGGGTTAATTGAAAAACTTTCTCCAGAGAGTTATTTAAAAGATGCCGGACAAAAAGAAATTACCACTATAGGTAATAAAATTATGACTTTAGCCGAAGAAACCCTAAAAAATGGCAATTGGCAAGAGGCGATTAATATTGCCAATAAAATTCCGAGTAGTGCGAATTTACAAGAAAATGTTAAGGATTTTACGGTCTTAGCAAAAGCCAATGTTCCAGCTTTATTAGATACGGTGGTGGGCTTGAAAAATGCGATCGCCCAAGCTCAAAAAATCGGTCAGGATCGGCCCCTGTATCAAAAAGCCCAATCCTATATCCGCAATTGGCAAGAATCAATTGCTGATGTTGCTACCCTAGAACGGGCGCGACAATTGGCTCAACCCGGGGGCGTGGGTGACCTGCGGGCGGCCATTGCCCAAGTCCAAACCATCCCCGCCTCGAACCCTAGGGGCACCGAAGCCAAAACCGAAATGGTCGCTTGGATAAGGCGGATCGAGGAAATTGAAGATAGACCCCTCTTAGACACGGCGGAACAATTGGCCAGTTTTGGCGATGCCGATTCCCTGAAACAAGCGATCGCTCAAGCCCAAAAAATTGGTCGTGGACGGACATTATATGAAAATGCTCAAGATCAGATCGCCCAATGGACGGATCGCAGTCAACGCTTGGAATATCAACCCATCCTAGATCGGGCCGAACAGTTAGCATCCGAAGGTAGTTATGCCGAGGCGATCGCCCAAGCCCAACAAATTAGTTCCGGTATAGTCCTATATAACACAGCTAAAACCAAAATTAGCCAATGGAATAGTCAACTCCGGGATGCGGACAATCTCCGCAATTCGGAAGTTCTGGCCTCCCCCGGCACTCCAGACTCCTACGCTGCGGCGATCAAAATGGCGAATCGAGTCTCTAATTCCAGTAAATTAAGAGGTCGGGTTGAGCAACTAATTGATCAGTGGGGTCAAAATCTATTGCAACTGGGTTTAGATCAATCTACCTATGATCTTCCCGGTGCCATTAGCATCTTAAAGAAAATTCCCCCTCAAAGCACTGCCTATTCCCAAGCTCAGGCCCAAATTCAAGATTGGCAACAATGGTTAAATCCCCCCGCCCCGCCCCCGGAATATCAACCCCCCGTGGACACTTACGAAACCTCCGGCGGAACAGGCACAGCCCCCCGTCGAACCCGAGCAACCTTCCCCAGAGTCGGCCCCCACCCCAGAAGCAGCAGATCAAACTCCGATGGAGTTAAATCAACCCCTCACCACTCCATCAACAGGCATATAAATCAGTCATCAGTAGAGACGTGCCATGGCGCGTCTCTACCAGTCATCAGTTTATTACCTATTCGTAATTCGTAATTCGTAATTCGTAATTCGTAATTCGTAATTCGTAATTCGTAATTACCCATTACCCATTACCCATTACCCATTACCCATTACCCATTACCCATTACCCATTACCCATTACCCATTACCCATTACCTATTCCTGTATTGTTAACATTTGCAAGTTATATAAACTCGCATATAATCCATTTTCTGCTAGGAGTTCGTCGTGACTTCCCGACTCAATCAATTGCCCCCGTTTTAATACTAAAATTCGATCCACATTTCTAATCGTTGAAAGGCGGTGAGCAATAATAATAGCGGTACGTTCTTTTAACAAACGTTCTAAGGCTTCTTGAATTAAAACCTCCGTTCCCACATCTAAATTAGCCGTCGCTTCATCTAAAACTAAAATTTGAGGGTTGCGAATTGCTGCCCGGGCAAAGGCTAAGAGTTGTTTTTGACCACTGGATAAATTCGTTCCCCGTTCTCGAAGTTCGGTATTATATCCCTGGGGTAACTGTTCAATAAAACGATTCACATTGGTTTTTTCCGCCGCCTGTTGAATTTCTGCCAAACTATAGGATTCTCCCAGGGTAATATTACTTTTGACATCTCCAGCGAATAAAAAACCATCCTGTAAAATCACCCCAATATGACGTCTAAGTTCGGTTTGGCGTAACTCTCGAATATCAATGCCATCAACTAAAATTCGTCCTTGGGTTGGTTCATATAATCGACACAAAAGCCGAATAATCGTACTTTTTCCCGCGCCCGTTGGCCCGACTAAGGCAACTTTTTCCCCGGGACGAATGGTTAAATTGAGGTTTTTGATCACATAGTCATCTTCTTTATAGGCAAACCAAACATTTTCAAACCTAATTTCTCCCATTTGCACCCAATTTTGATCATCAGAATCTAGGGTAGAAAGATGGGCAGTAATTTGATCAAGATCCTGAATTTCTATCGGTTCATTTAGAATATTATTAATCCGTTCAATTGCAGTTAACCCCGCTTGAATGGCGGTGAATTTTTCGGCAAATTGTCGTAGGGGATCAAATAATCTTTGGGCATATAAAATAAAAGCCGATAACGTCCCAAAACTCAATTCATTTTCCACAACTTGTCGGCCACCAAACCACAAAACAACGCCAATGGCAATTAAGGCAATCCATTCCAAGGTTGCGGATACCGCAGAATCATAAAAAATAGTTTGATCAACGGCTTTAATATATCGAAGATTAGTAGCTCTAAATAATTCAGAATTAAATCTTTCCCGACGGAATAATTGTACAACCCCAATTCCCACCATATTTTCTTGAAATTGGGAATTAAGATTAGAAAGTTCGTCTCTTGATTTATAGTTTGCCTTGCGGTATTGTTGTTGAAAATAAACAATTACAGCCGTTACTGGAACCATCATCAGCACTAAAATTAATGCTAATTTCCATTGCATCATAAACATCAAAATGGCAATGACAAAAATGGAAAATAAATCATTAATAATCCCAATTGCACCCGTAGAAAATACGTCTCCCAGGGCATCAACATCACTGGTTAAACGGGTAATTAATCGTCCCACGGGAGTGCGATCAAAAAATTTCACCGCTAAAGAGGTGACATGATCAAATAAATCATTCCGAATATCCGTTGTGATTTGTTGACCTATTTTTTGCACCCAATATCCTTGGATTGATTGTAATAAAAATCTAACTAAAATAGTAATTAGAAGGACAATAGCCAAAACGTTCAATCCGTCCGATAGAGACATTTCTCTGAGGAAGGGATGGGTTGTCGGTTCTTGACGGATGAGAGAAATCGCTTGTCCAATTAAAATGGGTTGAACTGCACCGGAAACCGAGAGGGGAACTAATAAAATCAAGCACAAAATTAATAGCCGTCTATTCCGTTTTGCATACTCAGCAACCCGTAGAAGTAAGCGCCAATCTGTTTCACGGGGGTTCTGTTCTTGAGGGGTATTATTAGGAGAAATTAGGGTGGTCATTCTAACTTAAAATTTAAGTGATTTTCACTTTACAAAAGTTTAACACGCCTGATGGTCAAACTGCCGTTGCGATCGCGTAGCGGCTACCTTGCAGCATCACACCGTCTATGAAAAATCTGTATCCAGAATATCCAAATCTAAATAACTCCTATTTCCCTATTTCCCTATTTCCCTATTTCCCTATTTCCTGTTCTCGTTCGACCGTTCGACCGTTCGACCGTTCGACCGTTCGACAGGCTCACGGCTCACGGTTCATGGCTCATGGCTCACGGTTTCATGGCTCACGGCTCATGGCTCACGGCTCATGGCTCACGGCTCATGGCTCACGGCTCATGGCTCACGGCTCACGGTTCATGGCTCACGGCTCATGGCTCACGGCTCATGGCTCACGGCTCATGGCTCATGGCTCACGGCTCACGGCTCATGGCTCACGACGCAGCCTATTCCCTATTCCCCAGAGGGAAAAAATGTTTTTAAACCATTTCAATCCGTTTAAATCCGTTTAAATATATAACTTGTGATGATTTAGGTCACTTTTTGGCGATACAGATCACATATTCTTGGGTAAAATCTCACATAATTGTCGTTTTTATATCACATCAATTTAAGAATTAAAGATATATCCTAGTGGATATAACGTTCTTTATCTTTTTTAAAGAAACCTATGTAGTTAGGATCGCAGACAATTAATAGCTCAAGGATTTATAGTCTATTAGAATCTATAAATAGAATTTGAGGATATAGTAGAAACCATGAAAACAATTCTAATTATTGAAGATGATGTTTTATTGCGTAGGAGTTTACTAAAAATTCTTCATGCGGAAGGATTTGAACTTCTCGAAGCCGATAATGGACAAATCGGGATCGAAATGATTCAAAACCAACAACCCGATTTAGTTTTATGTGATTTAATTATGCCGGATTTAGATGGGTATGGAGTCCTAGAACAGTTAAGAAGTAACCCCGATACCCTATCTATTCCTTTTATTTGTTTAACCGCCCAACATGAACGCAGTAATTTACGCCGGGTGATGGAACTGGGTGCGGATGACTATTTAACGAAACCCTATAGTAAATCCGAACTCCTAGCCGCCATTCAAGCTCAATTTAACAAACAAGAAAGAATTCAGAATCCCACCCCAATTTCCGAGTCTGAAACCTTGATTCAATTAATTGGAAGTTTTAATGATGAATCTCGCATCAACTTATCAGCACAATTGAATTTGCAGAGTAAATTTAAACAAATTGTTAGGGATATTGTCTCACCGGAGCAGTCTGTTCCCGTATTTATTTTAAGTTTAGATCGCTTAGAACGATTTCAAGATTATTTAGGTACAAATTATGGGGATATTTTAGTCCAGGCGGTGATTAATCGGATTCATGATGAAATGCAAAGGGCTGGATTTGTAGTTAAATTAAAAAGTGAAAAAATTGCCTTGGTTTTACCTCCAATTTCCGATGATAATGAAATTGAAGAAATTGCGATAAAACTTTTAAATTGTTTATCTAAACCGATTAAAATTTCAGACTATAAATTATTATTAGGGTGCTGTTTAGGGGTTTCCCTATATCCCCAACATGATAATGATTTTGATAACCTCCTGATTAAAGCTAATATTGCCTTGCGTCAGGCTCAACAACAGGGAACCCATTCTTATTTTTTATATACTAATGAAATTTGGACAAAAATTCAAGATCGGTTCCACTTAGAAATTGATCTGCATCACGCCTTAGAGAAAGAAGAATTTACCATCCATTATGAACCCCAGCTTGACTTAAAAACCGGAAAAATTACCGGAGCAGAAGCCCTATTTAGGTGGCAACATCCCCAACGAGGATTAGTTCCTCCGATTGAATGTTTAAGTATTGCGGAAGAAAATGATTTAATTGTAGAAATTGATGAATGGATGATTCGTCAAGTCTGTCAACAGTTGCAAAAATGGCAAAATCAGGGATTTCAAATCTCCGTTGCGGTGAATGTTTCGGGGGTAAAATTTCATCAACGGAACCTAGGAAGCTATGTGATGCAAGTGCTTAATCAAACTAATTTAGATCCAAGTTGTTTAGAATTAGAATTAACAGAAGGTGTTTTAGTGAAAAATCCAGAACGTTCCGTTTTGATTCTCCATGAACTCAAAGATTTAGGCATCGGATTGTCCTTAGATGATTTTGGGACAGGTTATTCCTCCTTAAGCTATTTACAAAAATTCCCCTTTGATACATTAAAATTAGATCGCTGTTTTGTTCAAGATGTTCACCATCATATTAAAAATGCAGCCATTGTGAAAGCGACTATTGTTATGGCTCATAGTTTAGAGATGAGAGTCATTGCTGAGGGGGTAGAAACCGAAGCCGAACAGGAATTTTTGCGAGATCATGATTGTGATTGTTTACAGGGATATTGGTTTAGTCGCCCCGTAGAAGCCCAGGTTTTTGAGCAAATGCTGAGGGAAAATTCTCAAGAAACAACGACTAAACCCCTATCCTCTTTAGAACATTAAATCCCAAAAGATTATGCTTTAACCATTAATTGTGCTTGTATTTGAGTAATTAAATCTTTCAGTCCGCCCGTATTCAAACGATAACTTAAGGGATGGGCAATTAAGTAGGCGGTACTTTCAAATAACACCTCAATTTCCGTTAATCCATTTTGCTGTAATGTTTTACCCGTAGAAACTAAATCTACAATCGCTTCAGACATTCCGGTAATCGGCCCCAATTCAACGGAGCCATATAATGGTATGATTTCTACGGGTAAATCCAAACTCTCAAAATACTCACTGGCACAGTGGACAAATTTAGAAGCTACCCGACTATGGGGCGGTAATTCTACCGGAATTTGATAGGGACTCGATTGTTTAACCGCAACCGACATCCGACATTTGCCAAACTTGAGATCAACCAAAGAAGCCACTTGAGGCTTTTTCTCCCGCAGGACATCATAACCGACAATACCTAACTGGGCTTGACCATATTCCACATAAACCGGGACATCTTGCGCCCGCACTAATAACGCCTTAGCCGTTTGAGTGGGATCATGAATTTGCAGTTGTCGATTGCTGGGATCTAAAAAAGCACTAAAATCAAGTCCAACGGCTTGCAGAAGTCGAATAGTTTCTATCAATAAAGCGCCTTTAGGCAGTGCTACGGTGATCATAGGAATGAGGAATGATAGGATTTAGGATTTATCAGTGCAGTTCGCCGAAAATTCGGTATCTGTTGAAACGGCAATAATTACCCTAACTTTTATTTACCAGATTATGGGACAGTTAACTCTGGTGATTGGCAATAAAAATTATTCTTCTTGGTCATTGCGTCCTTGGTTTCCTTCTGAAGCAAGCCGGAATTAATTTTTCTGAAATTTCAATTGATTTAGGTAATCCCGATACCCACAAACAAATCCGGCGCTATTCTCCATCGGGGAAAGTTCCGGTATTATTAGATGGAGATTTAACGGTTTGGGAATCCTTAGCCATTTGTGAATATATTGCTGAAAATTTTATTCATAATTTATGGCCGCAAAACTTAGAAGCCCGGACTTATGCGCGTTGTATCAGTTATGAAATTCACGCCGGATTTATCAATTTAAGGCAACAAATGCCGATGAATTGTCGGACTCGTTACCCCAGAGAAGGTATGAAGCCGGATGTCCAAACTGATATTGATAGAATCACGGCAATTTGGCGAGAATGTCGGGCACAATACGGCTCTCACGGTGAATTTTTATTCGGAAATTTTACGATTGCAGATGCGATGTTTGCCCCGGTTATTTCTCGATTTATTACTTATGATGTTAAGTTAGGAGAAATTGAACAGGCTTATGTTGAAACAATTTGGTCACTTCCAGCCATGCAGGAATGGATTGATGCGGCTTATTTGGAACCGGAAATTATGCACTTTTGACGGGTTTTTATGATTACCTGTAGGGGCGGGTTATGTAAAAAGTTATGTTTCCTGAAGCCGAAAACCCTCGATTACAGCCTAGATCCGATCCCCCTAAATCCCCCTTAAAAAGGGGGACTTGGAAATTCAGTTATCTCCTTAACAAAAGGGACTTGAAAATCCGATTCCCCCCTTAGTAAGGGGGGCTAGGGGCAGGGCTGTTTCATTCTTTGTAGGGGCAATCCCCCCGTGGTTGCCCCAATCCCTGAAACGCCTGCAAATCTGGGATGGGGAGGGTAGGCACGGGGGCACTACCCCTACAAAACCCGGGTTTCCCTGAGAATGAAACAGCCCTGGGGCTAGGGCAGGGGGTTTTCATTTTCAAAAATGCGATCGCTATATTCAAAAAAAATCATCAAATTTTCCGGCAAAATTCTCTCTAATTTTTATTAGATAATTTGGAAATATTAAAAATAAACGATTTTAATATTTGTTAACAGCAAAAGATAGCCATTGTCTTGATTAATAAGACTTTATGGCTATTTATTATTAAATATTTTTAATGTTTTTTGTGAAGAATAGTTTTAAAAACTTAATTAATTCAGGCGATCGCTAAAATTTTCTCCCAATTATTTCCTAACCATGACTGTCCCTCTTTTATTGAGACAAATCCCAAACTTCTGTATATATTCAAAATTAATGTTACTAATAACGAGAATTTCCCCGCTACGTCTATCCCTTTTATTCTTGATTTATCTTCATTAAAATTTACATCTTTGACCCAATGTACTTGATTTTCAATTAACCAATGTGCTTTAATTTTTTCTGCAAATGTTTTCGCACTTAATTTCTGACTACTAATATAATATAAAGTCTCATTATATTCTTGATCACCCCGAAAACCTGTTCTTTCTACCTGAATAAAACTTTGAAGATGAGGATAATTTTTATGGTTCACATTTTGGCTATCAAATACTGATACTTTTCTGCTAATATTTCGTACATGACTGAAATCTTTTTCTTCATATACTGTTAAAGGTTTCTCGACTTTTACTAATTTTTTGATCTGCTTGTGCAATTTCATTTGATTGCCTTTCACCGTAATTAAATAATCATTTTTGCTTTCAATTATTGCCTGAGTTGTTTCCTTACTACAATGGAGAGCATCGAGAGTAAATACTTTATTTAATAACCCACATTCCTCTATCATAGAGAGAACTTTGGCGTTTTCAGAACTCTGTTTACTTTCAAAACTTTCCGATTTAATTACCAACTTTGTTTCTTGACTAAACCAAGATACCATTATTAACATATTTTGTTTTTGATTTTCATAGTTAGTCAGGGTATTTTTTAAAGATTTTCCATCGATCGCAATCCAATCAACGCCTTCTTTTTGCCAGTAATATTTCTGGACTGTTGACTGAAACATTAACTGAATTTCTATTAGATTTATCCCAATCATTACTCGTCTAATTGTACTATAAGATGGCAATTTTTTAGCCTTAATTTCTAATAATTTAATTAGCTTATCTTCTTCATTTTTTCTAAAATTATCTATTTGCTTATAAGTAACATTGCCAGTTAGCAGTGCCAAAATAATAATAGTCAACACCACCCATAATTCATGTCTTTTGCCACGATTTTTCCGAAAATCCTTGACTAACTTCAGTTGTTCAATTATACTGTTTAACATGACTTTTTTAAAACCAAATAAAAGTGATCTCTTTTTAATTTTACTGAAAAAAGATCACTTTTATTTTCTTTTTTACCCCCGACTTTGAAAACACCCTGGGGGCTAGGGGGGATCAGATATCGGGAGAAAATCAAGAGACTTTCAGTTTTATAACCTACTTTAATTATCTTAAATTTATCCTTTAATTATATTACTAATTATGCGAATTTTATTGGTTGATGATGAAATCGAATTAACAGAACCTTTAAGTCGGGTATTAACCCGGGAAGGGTATACGGTTGATATTGCCACGGATGGGGATTTAGGCTGTGATTTAGCTCGTCAAAATCAATATGATTTATTAATTTTAGATTGGATGTTACCGCAAAAATCCGGTTTAGAAATTTGTCAGGAATTGCGATCGCATTCTAATCAAACACCCATTCTATTTTTAACCGCAAAAGACACCCTAGATGATCGAGTTCAGGGGTTAGATGCTGGTGCAGATGACTATTTAATGAAACCCTTTGAATTACGCGAATTATTAGCTAGGGTTTCGCGCCTTACTCCGTCGTTATCAAGTTATAGAATCCCCCGTTAATTCTAACCGTTTGCAAGTATTAGACTTAGAATTAGATCTCGATAATCAACTCGCCTATCGAGGTGGACGCATGATTGATTTATCAGAAAAAGAAAGCCAACTTTTAGCTTATTTGATGCGCTCACCAGGACAATTATTAACCCATGATCAAATCCATCAACATCTCTGGGGAGATGGTGAACAACCGAGCAGTAATGTATTAGCAGCACAAATTCGCTTGTTAAGAAGAAAAATTGAAACTACCGGAGAAATTCCCCTAATTCACACGGTTTATGGGAAAGGATATCGTTTGGGAGAATAGTTAAAATTAAAGGTTGAATTTCTCCAAATAGTGCTAATTTTTCAAGGGTTCGCATAATCCAAATTCTGCCATTAATTGTTCATGGGACATATTATTATGGCGTTCATAATGATGCTTTTTCGTTGTGGTCGATTAAAACATCGGTATCAATTAATAACATCTTAGGCATACTGACCAATAAAAATTGTTAAAATCTCTGCCATTCCTGACGTAATTGTTGTAAATCAGGGATATCTATATCTTCTCGATCAGCCCATATTCCTTTAGCTTGTTGTATTAATAAATATCGAGTTTGCCGTTGATAGTCTTTAATTAATCGTTCAACTGCTTCGCTAATTAATTGACTTTGAGTTTTTCCCGTTTCTCGTGAAATTTCAGCCAGAGCATTTTGCAGGGGTTCATCTAAACTAATTTTAGTTTCAGGCATAGATTTTAGAAATCGTAAATGATATTTTAATTATAGATTAACTTTGCGGATAAGAAATTGTACTAGCCAGATAATTTACACTCCTCAAAATCTGGCTTAATGCTTCTTCCCCTGGTATGGGTTGCACTCTACCAGTCCTAATTTCATCTCGACGCTGTTTTGCTTCTGCTATCCATAGTGTTTGTATCGTTTCATCAACATCAAACTCCAAACTTTCGACTAATTTCTCGACGAGAAGCACTCTCGATGCACTGGGTAAAGACAATGCTTCTGTTATTAATTCCTCAACGGTTTCGCATAAAGTAATCAAAATTGGAACTGCTCTGATTGTAACAAGTCAGTTCAGAATTGCCTAGCCTACCATTTTTAAAAAATAATTATTATCTTAACTTTATCAGTTTTTTAGCTTTCTGCAAAATAATCGGAATCTATTTTATAAGTTTCATACTGTTTAACAATGGAGACTCCAACACCATAAGTAATCATTAAATCTGAAAGCATTTTACCATCAATTAAAACAATATGTTTCTGCTGTTTGTTTGCATACTCAATAGCTGTATCTGCAAAAGATGAAGTGGTAATAAAAACACCTTTTTGTATACTTTCCATAGCTCCAACAAACTGTTGAAGTTCTGGACGACCGACTTTTTTAGGAGGAGTATAACGTTTAGCTTGAATATAAATTTTTCCTAACCCTAGACGGTCTTCCTTAATCACACCATCAATACCACCATCGCCTGGACTACCCTTAACTAATCCAGCATTTGGAAAGTCTCCGCCATATCCCATCTTCAAAAGTAAATCTACAACTAACACTTCAAAAAAAGCTGGATCTGATAAAATTATAGTTGATAAGAGTTGCTGCTTAATCACATTTCTATGTTCAAGATAAGCCTTATAAATAGTTTCTTCTGGAATTTGATCTGTTAGATCAGATGTTGTAGATAAATCACGCTCATTATTTTCGTCCTCCTTGAGAAAATATTTAATTATTTTTCCATCTTTAGAAGCAATTTTAAAATGTTTGACCGGACTAGCCGATGGAAAATCTAAACCAACACAATGCCTTCTTATTTCCCCTAACACAACATTCTTAGGTTCTTTGGCTCCAAAGTTATATAAACCAAACTCAATAATTTTTTCATAAACCTCTTTAGGAGTTAGCGGGTTTCCTGAAAGTCTTAATACTTCTTTTATAGCTCCTACAATGGTTAATTTATTTTCGTCATTAGTCATGTTAGCTATTAATTTTGAGGTTAATTAAAAATTTAGAATATTCTAGTGATATTAATGCTAAGTATAAGGTGGGCAATGCCCACCCAATATTTTAAACCTTAAACTTCTCGGTAATTCGACGCATGGCTTCCTCTACGTTTTCCCGACTATTAAAAGCAGAAATACGGAAATATCCTTCCCCGGCGGCACCGAAACCTGAACCTGGAGTCCCGACAACATTACAGGTTTGTAAGAGCTTATCGAAGAAATCCCAACTCGATAAACCTTGGGGAGTTTTCACCCAAACATAGGGGGCATTTTCGCCTCCATAAACGCTTAATCCAGCCGCCGTTAATTGCTCCCGAATAATTTGGGCGTTTTCCATATAAAATTGAATTAACGCCTTAACTTGAGCTTTTCCTGCTTCCGAATAAACCGCTTCCGCCGCCCGTTGAATAATATAGGAAACGCCGTTAAATTTAGTTGCTTGACGACGATTCCATAACTTCCATAATTCCACATTGGAACCATCTTTGGCTTTAGCTGTTAAGGTTTTTGGAACAACCGTAAAAGCGCAACGAGTTCCAGTAAATCCGGCGGTTTTGGAGAAGGAACGAAACTCAATGGCGCAATCTTTTGCTCCTTCAATTTCATAGATAGAACGGGGTAAATTCGGGTTAGAAATAAACGCTTCATAGGCGGCATCATATAGTATAATAGAACCGTTGGCTTTAGCGTATTCTACCCAGGCGGTTAAGTGTTCTTTGGTTGCCGTTGCCCCGGTGGGATTATTGGGAAAACAGAGATAAATTAAATCAACTTTTTGGGTAGGAATCGCAGCAGTAAAATTATTTTCCGCCGTAATGGGAATATAAACTAATCCCCCATATTCTCCTTTTTCATTGGCATCTCCGGTGTGTCCTGCCATCACATTTGTATCCACATAAACGGGATAAACCGGGTCAGTTACGGCAATAATATTATCGTCTCCAAAAATATCTAAAATATTTCCGGTATCACATTTTGAACCGTCAGAAATGAAGATTTCATCGGCGTCAATATCGCAACCTCTGGCTTGGAAATCGTTGGCGGCGATGGTTTCGCGTAACCAACCATAGCCCTGTTCGGGGCCGTAACCTTTGAAGCTGTCACGGTTGCCCATGTCTTCCACAGCTTGCACCATGGCTTGGCGACAGGCTTGGGGCAGGGGTTTCGGTGACGTCCCCAATACCTAAACGAATGATTTTGGCGTCGGGGTTGGCTTCTGCAAAGGCATTCACCCGGCGGGCAATTTCGGGGAATAGATATCCGGCTTTGAGTTTGAGATAGTTATCGTTAAGGGTTGCCATAGTTGCTTACAAATGCAAAATTTAGGGTGTAATTTCAGTCTTCCAAAGTAACTGAATCTTCTATAATACAAGGGTTTGGGATCGGCTTTTTAAACTTTTGTCCAGAGGGCAAGACCACCGCCTCTACCTCTAGCTGCAATTAGATTAGGCGTAATCACAAAAAAGGCAAAAAAGGCTTGTTTTTTGATAGAATCTTGATAGAATTGTGCCGAATTACTTGAGGTTCCGGGCATTTTACCTTCATAAATATTTAAGCCAAACAGTTTAGAAGTAAGATGGGTAAAATCGAAGGCGAGAATATTCTTTTTTTCTAAGAATTTAGCGGGGCCAGTTAGGGTTAAATTAAACCCATTTAACTGAACGCAATTTTGAATAATTCCGGCGTCTATTTCCGTCGGTGCTTCTATTTTTAAGAGGGGATGGGGATATCGGGAATAGATAATTTGTAGATTCAGAAAACTAGGAATATAAAGTCCGTTTCCCTTAATAAATCCGGCTTGTTTACGGACTTTCTGAGTTCCACTTATCCAACAAAGTCGCCAATTTCCGATCAAAGATTCAAAACTATGCTTTTCTTTGGTTTTTTTGGCTAGGTTTTCACATCTAATTAAGGTTTCAGCGACAATAGAAGAATTGGGCTTTTCTCCCTTACCTGTTAACACAAATTGAGATACTTTTTCTAACAACAGAAGATCATTTTCCATGGGATTTTATGGTTGTTGGCTGTTGGCTGTTGGTGCGGGCAAAGAACACTTACGCACCCTATAATTGTTCCCCATCTGCTTCTATAATGTGGGGCGCATTTCGAGAAATTAACCAAGTTAGAAAGCCCCCGACGATTGCTAATCCTGCTAAACTCATAAATACATTAGATAACCCGATTAAGGTTTCCGCAAATCCCGCCAAAGCTAGGGGTAAACTCAAGGCAATATTAATCGCATTATTCTGAAGACCAAAGACTTTTCCGCGCATGGCTTCGGGGGTTTCGGCTTGAATTGTGGTTTGCATCGGAATCGCCACAATTGCTCCAAAAATTCCTAAGCAGAAAATTAAGATTAAAGTCGGCCACAATCGTTCATTAAATAGGGATAATCCCCCCAAGGATGCGGCGACTCCAAAAGAACCCATTAACGCCAATTGGAAATGGGTAAATCTATGACCCAGATGACCCAGAACCGTTGCCCCAAGACCCATTCCTGCCCCTCCAGCAGCTAATAGAAAGCCAAATTGGGAGGAACTAATCTCGGGAATAATTTCCGCCAAACGCACGGCTAAAACCGCTAGGGCGGCAAAAATAGAAAACAGAATAATTAATTGTAGTAAAGCATTTCTAATTAAAGTATGATTGCTTAAATAGCGAATCCCATCGCGTAAATCTTCTAAAATATGGGGTTGTTCATGGTCGGAATGATTATTTTTTTCTTGGGTATTTAAAAGCATCAGAATCAACCCAGCAATTACATATTCTCCCCCGACAATTAATTCTTTTCCTATAGATTGTAAACCAATTTGATTGGAAATTAAATCCGCTAGGGCTAATAGGGGTTCTCCCACCGCAAACCCAACAATCACCGAAGCCATCATGGTTGTGGTATACAGAGAATTAGCGGATAATAAATGGCGTTTTTCCACAACTAAAGGAATCGCCGATTGTTCCGCCGGAGCAAAAAATTGGGTTAAGGTAGATACTAAAAAAGTGGTAATTAATAAAATATAAAATCCCACGGGTAACTGACTAAAATATTGATCTTGAAACAGCCATAAAATTAGGGGTAAAGCCATAACTAACCCCCCGCGTAATAGATTGGTAATCACTAAAACCGCTTTTTTTGACCATCGATCTACAAATACTCCCGCCCCCGCCCCAAACAAAATTGCAGGAATAGTAAACGCCATCATAATTGCTGATACCCAACCACTAATGGTTTGATCAGCCTGTTGAAAGCGAGTGGAAATAATGGCAATCATTAATACTAAATAAACCTTATCCGCCAGTTGAGAAAACAGTTGTCCACTCCAAAGGGCGAGGAAATTTTTGTTTCTCAGGACGGGTAAAAATCCCCGTTCTTCTTCCCCTGGGGGTTCGGGAACAGGGCCATTGTGATCGGAATGATTTTTTCCATTGTCCAATTCTGCGGAAACTAGACGGGGTAATTTCTATCAAGGAGTCGGTCTCCCAATCTTTCATAATGGCCAAGGGTGGATGGAATTCAAAGTTTTTTTCTAAATCTGGCGATCGCATCTTATAATCTTAAATCACTATCCTAAGAGCAGTCAGGCTTGAGCGAAAATTGACACTCTCTCCTCAACATTTTATTGACACTCTCAGGTCTGAAGACACTGAGATTCTGCGGACAGAATTAGTTTAATCTAATTCTCGCTACGACTGCCAAAGATCGTCTACTGAGTTGATTAAGCGACAAACCTAATCTTCCCGATACTTTTCTTAGAATATTAGCTGCACCATTTAAGTCAGCGTTAACAACAAAACAATCAGACGTCCGATAAAGACCACGCTTAATTCTGTTTCCAGATGCTTTCCACCCCATCGGTTTTTCACCGTATTTAGGCAGGGAGTCTCCATCTAAGAAACTAGCTTTTGAAGTATAGGCTTCCTCGGTTTCAATAAACCTAATCCCGTGTAAATCACAAAGTTGTTTTACACGGGATTTTAATTTACCCAAAGGCATTTGAACAAACTTTTGATTGTTCAAATTCCCTAGATTTGCATGAATTTTAAATCCTTCATTCCAACCTATCACCAAAGTTCCAATACCGCATTTCAGGCAATGGTTGATAATTTGTTTAGCAGCTTTATTAATCCCGTCACGCATTTGGTGATTGCGTTTACGAGTTACATGATCTAACCAATTATCCCAATATCCTTTGGGTTTACCTTCTTGGCGGGTTGATACCTTTTTATTCCAAAGTTGATTCATAGCCTTCATTGCTCTAGCATCAATCAAAAAGGAATTTCCTAAAGTATCAACACAAGCTGCTAAATTATCAGCAGTTCCTAAATCAATAGACAACGCTTGGTTAATATCTAATTTGTGGCTTTGTTTCTCTAATTCGTAGGATACTTCTAAATAAAAAGCACCATTTTTAGGAAGAATAGTAAACTCCTTGACTTTGGAGTAATCAAGATTAGATGGCATGGGCAAGAAGAATTCTGATACCCCAAACCATCTTTTAACTGTTGATCCAAGAGAAAATCTAAGTTGACCGTTAATTAACGTTGGTCTTTGTCCTCCAGAATTAGGATAAGCAACTTTAAACAGTTTAGAACCTTTCAGATAACCGGGAGGTTTAGGTCTAAAATGTAGCTGACCTTTCTTTTGTAAATCTCTCAAGTTTTTGAAAGATTTGAATGCTTCCGTCACCGACATCAAGGTTTGCTGCATCGGTGTTGATGGCATTGATTGTGCTAATAAAGATTTTGAAACCGATGGTTCAAAAGCTAAATCAAACTTTCCAGTTAGTAACTTACCCGTCTTAAACAATGTTTGACGAGCAAAATAAATTCCCGTGTTGTACAATTTACCTGATTGTTGACAAAGGTATTCTAATAATGCACGGGTTTCTGTATCTGGAGACAATAATGTTTGCTGTACTCCCATTGTTTTACTTGTCTTAGTCATTGACTCGACTATCACGATCATGTTGTTTTTTATGATAGCATAACTAAATATTTCTAGGCGAATAAATTCCCCTGGGTCGTGTTTCCTCTGGTGGTCTAAAGACACGCTCGTTTCCACACTCCCATCCTGATTTTATGATTAATTGGATCAGTGGCATGACTAATATTAGAATGGGGGATCAATAATAAATTGGTGGGTAAAGGTATCAATCAGCGACGCGGAACGGATACAACACCCTAAATGATATTCTGTATATTGTCGTAATGTCCGTTCTACGGTCATCCAGTCCCAAGCCCAAATCAGTTCACGGGACGATACCTCTGGGTTTCAGGAGTTCGGGCTGGGCTAAGTATTGCAGAATAGCTAACTGTCCGGCGGTGAGTTTTGTATTAATTTTAAGTTGGGGTTGAGGCACACTTTCTATGGTGTAAAGGTTCCCAGACTCCTTAATTGTAGGGGTTTTTGAGGTGACGGGAATCGGTTTTTGAGAGTGGGGACGGGATGGAGTTTGTGATGGCGTCCACTCCGATAAATTAATAATTCCCCCGGTTTCAATACTAAACCCAACCCGCCAATGTTCATCGGTAAAATTAGGCTGAAGTCGTCGTTGACTTAAACAACATAATTGTACTTGGGGTGCGGTTCCCGCTAGGGCGAGAAGATGGAAAATTCCTTGGGTTAAACAGGCAATAATTTGAGTGGAATTAGCAATTAAATGGGAATTAGAAAGGGTTTGTAAACGGTTTAAATGTTCATTGAGGAGGATAAATAAATCCTCTTGGGGATGATCGCTAAGGGCTTGACTGAGGGCTAATTCTGCTAAATATTGACTGGCGGCTAATTTACCTAAATTTTTACTTAAGCCTCCATAGGTGGTGACGGTTTCGGCTTGGGTTATTTTATCGAGCGATCGCCCTTTAGCAATTAATAATTGATTGACAACAAATAATTCACTCCGTCCTCCTAACGGGGATTTTGCTTTTCTGGCTCCGGGTGCAATGGCTTTAATTAATCCAAATTCCCGGGTTAAAATAGTTAAGAGGCGATCGGATTCTCCAAAAGGTTGAGCTTTTAAATTAATCCCCGTAGCACTATAGGTTTTACTCATTAAATTTTGGCTATTAACTCTCTTTTTTACCTTCGGTTTTCAAAATATCAACGGCCCGGGAAGTGCCTAAACGAGTGGCTCCTGCTACAATTAAATCAACAGCTTGTTGGTATGTACTAATGCCGCCGGAGGCTTTAATTCCGATGCGTCCTTTGGTGACAGATTTAATTAGTTCAATATCGGCCACGGTCGCCCCTCCATACCAACCCGTACTGGTTTTAATATAAGCAATTCCCGTATCCATTAAGACCTCAACAGCCAAACATTTTTCTTCCTCTGTTAGTACACTGGTTTCAATAATTGCCTTAACCGTTTGTCCAGTTTCTTCACAAATTTCTGCTATTTCTCGATGCAATTCTTCAGTTTTTCCTGTTTTCAACCAACTTAAATTAATCACTACATCTAATTCCGTCGCGCCATTTTCGACGGCTTCCTGGGCTTCATAGAGTTTAACCTTAGAAGTTGTCGCTCCGGTAGGAAATCCGATCACAGTGCAGACCTGGGGCGTTTTTCCTTGCAACAATTCTTTCACGAATTTAACATAACTGGGAAATACACAAACACTGGCAAATTTATATCTGTCTGCTTCATAACAATACTGTTGAATTTGTTCCGGTGTTGCCGTTTGATTCAGTAAGGTATGATCAATATAGGGAGTAATATCTAATCCTTTAGGATTAATAGATTTAGCCATAAAATTGATTGTAATTTAGTGAGACATTAATTATATTATAGAGCAATTCTAAATTATTGAACACTAGGGAACAGGGAACAGGGAATAGGGAATAGGGAATAGGGAATAGAAATAATATTTCTGGCCGTTTCCTGTCGGTTGTAAGTTATTATAAACTATTGAGGATTGCTATATAAATTATTTACTCTGATTTTTTTCTTTTTCTAGGCTCAATTACATGGGGATCAACATTGTAATGTTTTGCAGCTTGAGATATATTAAAATATAATAACGCATTATCACCTAATTTTTTCTTTTCCGTTGGTTGACTGGGAATTATCCCCAAAAGTTTGATAATTTCCCCCGCCACTGCTTTAGCTAATAAGGGCGGAACAGAATTTCCTACCTGTCGAAAACCGTGCCATTTTGTCCCTTGAAATCTAAACCAGTCGGGATAGGAATGTAAGCGGGCGGCTTCTCTAACCGTAATACAACGGGGGGTATAGGGATGAATCGGACGGGGGGAAGTAAAGGCGCCTCGGTTGCTAGGTGTTCCGGCTCTTAAAGTATTACATAAACCTTGGGGATGGAGTTTATGAAATCGACTAATTTTTTCCGTTTTTCCCCATTCCGTGGCTTCAAATCGGGCGGTAGAGGTGGGAGAATGGCGCGATCGCAAACTACAGGTTAACAGATTTTGATCGAAAATTCTCGGATAGGAAAAATTATCTTTAACCGCAAGTAATCCCCGCAATAATTGAGCATAACTACTTGGTTTTTGATATTCGGCTAGGGTATAATCTTTTAGGAATAATTCAGGATATTGTTCAATAGTTGGTAAATCTCCAATGGCATCCCAAACCGTCGGACAGGGAGAAAAGTTATTAAAATTACTATCAATTTTAGGATTAACTCTTGGCGGTTTTGTGATGGGTTGAGGATAACCAGGTAAGGGTAAATCTTGCCGAGATCCTAAAATAAATAAACGTGATCTATCTTGAGGGACACCATAATAGGAAGCATTTAAAACTTGATAGCTTTCTATGACTTGATAACCCTGACTTTGCAGCTTATCAATAATCTCAGTAATAAATTGTCGATGTTTTCCCACCGTCAAACCTGGAACATTTTCTAAAACAAAATATCTGGGTTGTAATTCATCAACTAACCGAATAAAGTGAAACATTAAACTATTTCTGGGATCATCAAAAGCCCGTTTTCCCATTAAGGAAAAACCCTGACAAGGTGGGCCCCCAAATACCACATCAATCTCTCGATCTCCAATCTCAGAATCCCGTCTAATTTCTAATCCCTTGAGGGTTTCCATACTTTGACAAAACACCTGCCAAAAGGGAAAATTATATTCATGGGTAGCACAATGAATCGGGTCAATTTCCACGGCGGCTAAAACATCAAATCCAGCCTGTTCAAAACCCAGGGTCATGCCTCCCGCACCCGCAAACAAATCTATAGCAATCGGTCGTTTTTGAGTCTTCACGGTCAATTATTTTTACTGAAAAATGTTAAATTAGAGTCCAAGTTTTTGTTATCACTCCCTAGGATATACTAACATCAGGCGACCAATTTTGGAGGACTCGCCCGGTAATTTCTTGTCCCAACCAGGGAGTATTAATAGAGCGAGATTTTAGGGTATTTGCATTAACAACCCAAGAAGTTTTCGGATTAAATAATATCATTTCTGCGGGTTGATCCGGTTGAATAGAATAGGGAGTTTGTTGTAAACAAATAGCCGGGTTACTGCTTAAAAATCTCCATAAATCTAGGGCTGACCATCGCCCCGACTCAACAAAGGTTTTCCATAATAGGGGTAATGCTAATTCTAACCCAATTACACCCGGGGGCGCATCGGCAAAGGCAACGGTTTTTTCTTCATAACTATAGGGGGTATGATCAATGGCGATCGCATCAATAATTCCCGTCTCTACTCCTTGAATTAAAGCCTGTTGATCCGATGGATTTCCCAAGGGAGGATCGACTCTTAAATTAGGGTCGTAGGGGAGAGGAATAGAAGTAAGAATCGCCGGATCTTCATCTTCTAATGGTCGATTCCAAATCCGATTAATAGATGCTGTATTTAATAATAAATGTATCCAACTTGTACTGGCGGTAATCGGTAAATTACGGGCCTTAGCTTGGGCAATTAATTCTACACTTCGGGCTGTAGAAACCCGCATAATATGAACCGGAGTTGCCGTTACTTCTACTAATTCTAATATGGCGGCTAAGGCTGCGGTTTCAGCAAATTGAGGGATTCCGGGCAAACCACATAATATAGAATCATGCCCCTCTCGCATGACTCCATTAACTGCTAATTGGCGATCGCAAGCATATAAAGCCAAGGGTTTATTTAAAGGTTTTAAATATTCTAATATTCTTCTTAATAACGCTAAATTTTCCAGAGGTTTACCCTCCGCAAAACCCACAATATTCGCCTCGGCTAATTCACTCAATTCCGTCATTTGTTGACCCGCAACATCTTGGGTTAATGCACCCCAAAGATATAATTTTGGACGCTGAAACTCAGAATTGAGAATAGCAACTTTTTCAGATCGTTGTTGTAATAATGTCACCGTTGCTGGGTTATCAATGGCTGGAATAGTATTAGGTAAAATCCCTAACCGTGTAAATCCTCCAGCAGCAGCAGCATTCAATAAAGAAGTTAAATTCTCCCTTTCCTCAAATCCCGGCTCCCCACTCTGACTATATAAATCAACTAATCCCGGCCCTAAAATCAAGCCTTCACTATTAATAATTTGGGTATTTTCTGGATAATTATTAATTTCAGATTCAATGGTTTTAATATAACCATCAATTACCAAAATATCGGCAACTTGATCCCGTTTAGAAACCGGATCAATCACACGAACTTGCTTTAAAAGTTGACAATTCATATTCAAGTATCAGGTGTTAATTTTAGGGTGCAGTAGAGACGAGCCACGGCGCGTCTCTCTTTCTCTTTCTCTGCACACCAAGGCGCGTCTAGTTTCTCCACACAGTCAACCGTCAACTATAACGCTCCCGCCGCCGTTTTATCGAGAATACTACCCGATAAATGACTGGTAATATTATCCGCTTGTAACACAGGTAAACCCTCAATTCCCTGGGGATAATCAATCACAGTTACCGCACCATTCCCCTGTTTAAAGTTCCAAAAATGATCAGGAGGCAGATTAAACAATTGACACAATAGAGCCTTATTAATCGCATCATGGGCAACCACTAATATAGTTACAGGTTGGTGATTATAGGTTTCAACAATTTGCTTCCAGGCGATTAAAGAACGTTGCCAAACCTGTTGTAAATTTTCACCTTCAGGCATTTGAACTGTTTGGGGTGCTGTCTTCCATTCCCCTAATAATCCTGGGTAAAATTGTTCGATTTCTGCCTCAAATTTGCCTTCCCATAAACCATGGCTAATTTCACAAAATTCCGGTTCTAATTGTAATTCTATCCCCGGATGATATTGTAAAATAATTTCTGCGGTTTCCTTGGGACGTGCCATGGGACTCGTTACCGCAAAATCAATTTTAATTTCCTTGAGAAATTCCGCCGCTTTCCGAGCTTGTTCTCGACCATTATCATTCAAGGGAACATCAATTTGTCCCTGGAATTGACCCATGCGGTTTCCATTCGGTTTCCCCATGTCTAACTAATAATAACCGCGGCCCTTGATGACCCGGGCGTAAAGACGGGACTTTATGACCAACATGGGTTGTGAGGTTCATCGACTCCAACTGGACATCCGCAGGTTTCGGTAATTCTCCGGGGATAATATTAGTAAAATTCAAAATACTAATCCCACAGTTAGACTGTTGTATGCTTTGGTAAAATTGGGGTTGAATTCCTAAAGCCGTCGCAATCAAACTTCGATTAATTCCATTATGAGCTACTAATAAAACCGTTTGATTTTGATGACGGGCTAAAATTTCCCGCCAAAATTCCTTGGCCTGTTCAAATAATGCCAATACCGGAAAATATTGTTTTTCCCCTTCAGGTGTGGGAACCTGCATGGAGAACTCATGGGGCGAGTCGTGCCAGGTCTGATAGTCCTGGGGAAACTGTTCCATCACCACTTGACGTTCCATCCCCGCCCACAGGGGGAGATCAATTTCCATCAACAGGTCGCTGGGTTGAACTTTAGGGGGGTCGGACAGGTGGGTGATGATGATTTGGGCCGTTTGTTTCGCCCGTTGCAGGGGACTGCAATAGAGAGCATCAAACTTTAAACCATTCAAGGCATCACCGACTTTTTGCGCGGCCACAGAAACCTTTCTCCGTCAAAACAGAGGCATCCAAGCGACCTTGAATTCGACTTTGGGCATTATAGGTACTTTGACCATGACGGACAAGAATTACACGGGTCGTCATTGTTAAATTGAGGAGTGGGAATTTTGGACTCTGGACTGAACCGAATTTAAGCCAGATGTCATTGTACCTTGTTTGGAACAGTATCAGTTAGAATGTTGGGTTTGCGGCTCAAACTCGGCAATATTTTGTTCTCACGTTTTGAAACCATGACACCCAAACGCTGGATTTTAGCAATTTTAACCTTATTAGCGATTAGCTTTTTGGGTTTATCGTTACTCAATAGTTGGACTCAACCCCAAATTCAAAGCCGTTTAGAATTGTATCAAACCAATTTACTACTTCATGCTTCCCAATGGCAAGGCAACGAAAAAGAAACAGAAAGTTTAATTAAATTACGCGATAATTTAATCGGTAAAAATCCGGTAAAGGATGCCTTTAAACAATATCAACAAGTACAAGAATCTGTTTCTAAAAATTTATCTAAATTTCAACAAGTTGATGGGCAAATATCAGAAAGTTCTCTACAGGAGTTAGCACAACTTAATCGAGATTTACAACTGAGAATCGGGATCTTAAAAACCCAGTTAGGCTCTGCTGATCAAGCCATAGAAACCTGGAGGATTTTGGCGGAACCAACCCGGGGAGAACTTCCTGAATCTGGGGATAAAAACAGTATAATTAAAACTGCAAAAATAGCACAGGTGTTAATCGGATTATGGCAAAATCCCGCCCGATTATTCCCCGATGCCGAACCAATTTTACAAAACTATTTAGAGGGTTGGTTTCGTTATCAAGCCCTAGTGAAACTCTATACATTGCAACAGCGTCCAGAAGCGTTAGTTACCCTAGAAATACAACAACAGCAACGATCTGAACAAGCAATTTTTAAGTTAATGATTGTTAGTGCTATTCCCGGTTTGGGATTATTCCTGGGATTATTATTAGCCATTGTTTTAGGAATTCAAGTAATCTTCAAAGGCAAGGATTCTGTTTTAGCTACCAATATGGATGTGGCTTGGTTAATTCCTTGGAATGGGGAAGTCATTTTACAGGTTTTTGTGGTGGGTTTTTCCCTATTGGGGCAATTGTTTATTCCCCTAATGTTAAGAGCCGTTTTTCAAGGTTTAAATCTTCAACCCAGCAGTTTGGATGTCAGGAATCAGGCGGTTTATATTTTAATCACCTATCTATTATTAATGGTAGGAGGCTTTTCGGTTTTGTATTTTTCGATTAAGCCCTATTTTCCCTTACCCCAAGGTTGGTTTACTTTCAAAATCAAAGATAATTGGTTTGTTTGGGGTTTGGGGGGATATTTAGTTGCCTTACCTTTAGTGATTTTAGTGTCTTTAATTAATCAGAAATTTTGGGACGGACAGGGGGGAAGTAATCCTTTATTACCGATTGCTTTAGAAAGTCGAGATAGTCTGGCTTTAGGGATATTTTTTATTACCGCATCCATCGCGGCACCGATCTTTGAAGAAACTATGTTTCGAGGATTTTTATTGCCTTCTTTAACCCGTTATCTTCCCCTGGGAAGTGCAATTCTTTTAAGTGGATTTCTCTTTGCCGTGGCGCATTTTAATGTTTCGGAAATTTTGCCCTTAATGACGTTAGGAATTGTCCTGGGGTTTGTGTATACGCGATCGCGCAATTTATTAGCCCCCATGTTCATGCACGGATTATGGAATAGTGGCACTTTATTGAGTTTATATGTTTTGGGTAGTGGCGGAAGTTAGAGGAATTAATCGGAAAAGATAAAAAGCCCGGAAATAAATTTCGGGCTGTAGAGACGTGCCATGGCGCGTCTCATCTTTAGATGACTAGGAAGAATCAGCTATAGTTTATCTAAACTTTCTACGACAACACGACGAAAGATTTCTGTAACTTCCGCCGCCATTCGGGCATCTAATTCCAATGCTTGTTGAGTAAAATCCTCCTTATTATTAATAGGAATTACACCCCTTAAAGTAATTGCTAAGGTTCGGAATTCCGCAGGTTTTTGATTAGCATTGGGTAGGGAGTCAATAAACTGCACAAATGCCACATAGCAGAGTTTCTACCGTTTGCCGAACTGTACTATCTCCATAACCCATTTTAGAAAGAATAACTGGAGACGTAATCGCCTGTTCAATTCCCAAGGTTTTGAACGCGACATCCACATAACGGGCCGGGTCTTGACCTAGGGCATTAACCAAACAATTGAAGTTTTTTTCTGGAAGGTTAGGAAGTTGAGCTTGGCCGGGTAGATAATTATGCCATCCAATTAAAGAAATGATACGAGTTAAATCGTAAGCCGAAACAAAATTATCTCCTTTGGGAGTATCTAAAACCGCTTTTAAAATGGTAGTTTTAGTATCAGGATCAACAATTTCAGGACTTAAAAATACTGGACTTTCTCCATAATCACCTTGAAAATTTAAAGTTGAATTTCCCGTGATTTTTTGTAGCCATTTCTCTAAATTAGGGCGAGTTTCAAATCTTTTAAATAAGGCAGCTAAAGCGTTAGAACTAGAAACTTTGTGTTTATAACTAATGACATCTTCAATCGCAGTTTTTAGGGAAAAGTTTGCAGTCCGGTTTTCAGAATTTTGTAACTTTAAATTGTTAACATCATATTTAGGAAATTTTTGATCAATTTGAGTTAAGGTATTCAGCACCGGAATAATTTTAGTGGTACTCCAAAATTGTGTGGTTTTTAGGGGATTTCTTCCCAGCCAAATCGTTTTGAGTTCCCCCGCTTCAAATTTCCCTAAACTAATGCAGGCTTCTTCGATTTGAGGATGGAGAAAAGCTAAACTTTCTTGATCAATATAAGGCATCTTTCCCAAGGCAGGATAGGGACTATATTGTAAGGGTTTACGGCTTAAATATTGGGGGTAATTTTGAATATGATTTTGATAGGGAGACTGCTCAAATCCTTGATCTAAAAAAGCGAATTTATCTAAATTTGCCCCAATTTCGTGTTCAATTTTCCGAAAATCATCAAATACTTTTTTTCTGTTTTTGGCTTGTTCTAAACTATAACTACTCATTGAGAATATTTCCTAAGTTAAATAATTAAACTAATAACTGGTAAGGGCGGGTTATTTTAGATCTTTGTTAGTCACCCTAAATCTCGATGAACCCGCCCCTACCTACAACTGATAACTGATTATTGGTATTTACAATAAATACAGCAAAATGAACAGAATAATCCAAACTACATCAACGAAGTGCCAATATAATTCGGCAGCTTCTGGGCCGAAATGGGATTCTTTGCTGTAATGGCTGGTTTTGCGCCCTCGCCAGAGAACCGCTAAAATTAATACGACTCCAAAGGTAACGTGCAACCCGTGAAACCCGGTTAAAACATAGAAGCAACTGGCGTATAAATTGGTGGTTAATCCAAACTCTAACTGGCTGTATTCATAGGCTTGACCAGCCAAAAAGGTTAACCCCATAATTGCCGTGGCAATAAACCAATTTCGCAACCCCGCAGGGTCATTTTTCTTAATAGCAATTGCCCCTTGGTTCATAACAAAACTACTAGAAATCAGAACCACAGTGTTAATTGCTGGCAGCAGTAATTCCCGTTCCGTCCCTTCAGGGGGCCAAACTGGGGACATAGCCCGATAAATTAAATAGGCAGAGAATAAACCCAAAAAGATCATACTCTCCGCCACCAGAAAGACCACCACCCCCAACATTCGCAAATCGGGATGTTCTTCATGTTCATGGATTGAGGCAGTGGCCTCCTGTGCGTATCCCAGAACGGTTTGAGAATCGTTAATTGCTGAACCTTGCATGAATTAACTCAGTAAAGTTGACAGATAAATAATTAGGAATTACGAATTAATAATTACGAGTTAGTAAAGACGCGCTGCTAGATAGTCTGCACAATAATTCCCAATTCGTAATTCGTAATTCGTAATTCGTAATTTATTGATTATTGATATCGTTTTCCGCTTCTAACACCGTAGTGGAACCGGAGTCTGTAAATAAAGTCGAAGATTTGGCTTGAGACATGGGAAAACCCCGACTTCTTTGGGACGGTCTCCGGTCATTTGTTTTAACCGTTGACGAATGGCTAGGGTTTTACGACTGCCGTAGTCATAGGGCCCGGTTTTGAGTACGGGGGTGACTAGGAAATTTTCAATCGGAGGGGGAGAAGATGTCGTCCATTCTAGGGTTAGGGCTTCCCAGGGATTATCGGGAGCTTTTGGCCCCTTGACCCAACTCCAAGCCGCATTAATCAGGAAGGGGAAGGAAGAAACCGCCAGAATATAACTACCCAGGGTACAGACCTGATTCAGCGTCGTGAATTGGGGGTCATACATTGCCACCCGACGGGGCATTCCCATTAACCCTAAAGCGTGCATGGGCATAAAGGTTAAGTTCGTCCCCACAAAGGTGAGAACAAAGTGAACGATTCCCCAGGGTTCATTCATCATCCGTCCGGTCATTTTCGGGAACCAATGATAAATGGCAGCAAACACCCCAAACACCGCCCCACCAAACAGAACATAGTGGAAGTGGGCGACGATGAAATAGGTATCGTGAACATGAATATCAAAGGGAACCGATGCCATCATCACTCCGGTGACACCCCCGATGACGAAGGTAGACAGAAACCCCATGGCAAAGAGCATGGCACTGTTCAGACGCAGTTTTCCGCCCCAAATCGTGGCTAACCAGCCAAAGACCTTAATGCCTGTGGGTACGGCAATGATCATCGTGGTGATCATAAAAAACATCCGTAACCAACCCGGAGTGCCACTGGTGAACATATGGTGTGCCCAGACAATTAAGCCTAAAAAGCTAATGGCTAAACTGGAATAGGCGATCGCTTGATAACCAAAAATCGGTTTGCGAGCATGAACTGGCAGAATATCGGAAATCACCCCAAAAAAGGGCAAAACCATGATGTAGACTGCCGGATGGGAATAAAACCAGAATAAGTGCTGATAAACAACCGGATCACCGCCCCCGGTGGGGTTAAAGAAACTGGTTCCGGCAATTAAATCAAAGGATAGGAGAATTAAGGCTGCGGCTAAAACCGGAGTAGACAAAAGCACCAAAGCGGAGGTAGCGATCATGGCCCAACAAAAGAGGGGCATATCGTTCAATCCCATGGTGGGAATCCGCATTTTGAAGATCGTCACCGAGAAATTTAACGCCCCCAAAATCGAGGAAGTTCCCAACAATAAAACGCTGAGAATCCAAACTTCCTCTCCCACCTGGCCCGATAATAGACTTAATGGCGGGTAAGATGTCCAACCCGCTTGGGGGGCTTCCACTAAGAAACTAGCCAACAACAGCAGGCCCCCCGGAGGAATTAACCAAAAGCCCACGGTATTCAGACGGGGAAAGGCCATATCCTTGGCCCCCACCATTAAGGGAATCAAATAGTTAGCAAATCCCCCACCTGCGGGAACGATCCACAGGAAGATCATCACCGTGCCATGAACCGTAAATAGGCTGTTATAGACTTCAGGAGTCACAAAATCGGGATCGGGGGTAGCCAGTTTCTGTCCGAACAGCCGTAGCCAAGGCTCCACCGACTAAATAAAAGAAAAATGCCGTGACGAGATATTGAATCCCGATGACTTTGTGATCCGTACTAAAACCAAAAAAATCCTGCCAACGTCTTTCCTCCTCATGATGAGGTTTGGGAACATTGATTGGGAGATCAAGTTGTGCTTGTGCCATAGGAATTCAGTAATCAGTAATCAGTAATCAGTTATCAGTTATCAGTGTTAGAAACAAAATCAAGATTTTGTTGACTCAAACCAACAGTTAACTCTCTCATCACTGATAACTGTTCACTGTTGACTGATAACTGATTTTCGTTGGCATAGGGGGCTAAGAATTCGCCATCGCTGAGTTCTGCGGGATTAATAGCAATGGCTGTTTGGAGGTTGGGGTTACTCGCCAGCAGATTTTCTGCCACCCAGGCTTGATAATCCTCTGGGGTATCGACAATCATTTGCGATCGCATAGCCCCATGATAACTGCCACACAATTCGGCGCAGATAATCGGATAGGTTCCCAGCTTACTGGGGGTAAACCGCAGTTCTGTGATCCGACCTGGGATCGTATCTTGCTTTAACCGCAATTGTGGAATCCAGAAGGCATGGATCACATCTTGGGCGCTCATATTTAACTGCACTTCTTGACCTATGGGAACATGAAGTTCACCCGCGTTAATGCCCGTTTCTTTGTAGTTAAAAAGCCAGGCAAACTGTAACCCGGTAACATCGACATTCACGGCGGCGGCTTTCCCTTCTTGGCTGGGAGATGCCCCAATTCCCAAGGCAATTTGGGTGAGTTCCGGGGAGTCTTTACCGTCGATTAAGGGGGCCGCGATCGCCGCCCCATTCATTTTGCCGTGGGCGTGCATGGAATGTTGACCCGAGGCCATCGGATCAAGTCCCCCCATATTGTTATAGATTTCAAAACTATAAATACCAATGCCCAAAACGATCACCGCCGGAATCGCTGTCCAGACGATTTCTAAGGGAATATTCCCGTGAATCGGAACCGCGTCGGTGTTGTCATCGGGACTACGACGAAACTTAATGGCCGCGACCACCAGCACTCCTTCTACCAGAAGCACTAGGCCGAAGCTAATGGTCATCATAATATCAAATAAACCATCGACTTGTGCCGCTTGTTCGGTGGCAGCCACGGGTAATAAATTGTGGTTTTGACCATACCAGAGAGATACGAGAGTAATCCCGATCCCCACCAGTAGGGTCAAAATTGAACTCGGAATTTTCACGTTGATTCCTCCTTGTTGACCATCCCCAACACCGATATCGGATGGGAAGATACTGCTATAAACATAGACGCTTGTTTAATCTTAATGGCTGGTTGAGAAACCTGAACATTAGGGTTAATTGTCTATCTAACATCCCGCTTCTACGGTAAAACAGATCACAAAACTCTGGAACGATCTGGGTTCATATTCACAGATTTTCTTTATAATTGGGCTGTTGGGTCACTCCTCAGCCCCGATCGCACCCCCCAAATCGAAAAACTTATCTTAAGTCTGTTCATCTGCATACCGCATTTTTGACTTAGATAGGTAGAATTAACCATCATGTTTCGATCATGGCAATAGTCAAGTTAAATCGGTAGAACCCATGACCCATACTGTCCTTCATGATGCCAGTTTATCCACCCCCCAGACCCAACAGAAGGGATCTAAGGCCCAGAATAGAATCCGCCGTCTGGTCTGGAAACTGAGCATTGCTACCTTACTATTGATGGCCGTTGGGAGTGCGACCCGAGTGATGAATGCTGGATTAGCCTGTCCCGATTGGCCCCTGTGTTACGGGCAGTTAGTTCCCACCGCCCAAATGAATCTGCAAGTCTTCTTGGAATGGTTTCACCGTTTGGATGCGGCTGGGATCGGACTGGGTGCGATCGCCCTGGTGGGATTATCCTGGTGGGATCGACGGGAGTTACCCAAATGGTTACCTTGGGCTGCTCTATTTGCCCTGGCTTTAATTTTGTTTCAAGGGGTTTTAGGGGGGCTGACGGTGACCCAACTCCTGCGGTTTGATATTGTAACTGCCCATTTAGGAACCGCCTTGCTATTTTTCTCCACTCTGCTGATTATCGGTTGTTTGCTCCTACCCTATCAAGGCACGGGAAACCGTGGGCAAGCTACCCTGGATCGGTCTGACCGCAGCAATTTTAGTCTATTTACAAAGCATTTTAGGGGCCTTGGTGGGTTCTCAATGGGCTTTACATCAATGTTTGGGAACTTCCCAACTCTGTACGGTGATGAATAGTCATCTTTTCGGAGTGGTTCCCCCCACCCTGGCTACCCTCACCCTAATTGTCGGGGTTTGGCGAACTTCTGCCCTACATCCTCAACTCGGAACTTTGGGGAATATCGCCGGAGTTTGTTTAGTTGCTCAAATTGTTTTGGGGGTAGCCACCTATAAAATGCGGTTGCAGGTGGAACCCCTGACTGTTGCTCATCAAGCGATGGGTGCTACACTTCTGGGAACTTTAGTTTGTTTTAGTATTCTCGCCCTCCGGGATCGTCAGTCATCAGTTATCAGTTATCAGTCATCAGTCATCAGTCATCGGTCATCAGTCATCAGTCATCAGTGATCAGTTATTAGTCATCAGTCATCAGTGATCAGTTATTAGTGATGAGTTAATAGTGATGAGTTAATAGTTAATAGTTAATAATTAATGACTATTATGTTTGCTTATAACTAATTACCAATCACTGATAACTGTCAGGAAATCAACAAATTCTATAGGTCATAATTCATGCAAGAAGTGATTCAAACCCAGGTCTCCCGACACCACGAGAATATTTTGCAAGTGCTTCAAAGTTATTATCAACTGACCAAGCCTAGAATTATTCTGTTGTTATTAATTACTACCTCCGCCGGAATGTGGTTAGCCTCAAAAGGAGAAGTTGATCCCCTGTTATTATTAGTAACCTTAACCGGGGGGGCTTTAGCGTCGGGTTCTGCCAATACGATCAACTGTTTGTATGACCGAGATATTGATTACATTATGGAACGGACTCGTTGGCGGCCGATTCCTTCAGGTAGAGTAAAACCCATTGATGCCCTAATTTTTGCCATCGCTCTTGCTATTACTTCTTTTACTTTACTGACGGTTTTTGCTAATCTATTAACCGCCTGTCTCGCCCTATCGGGAATTGTTTTTTATGTCCTGATCTATACCCATTGGTTAAAACGTCATAGTGTGCAAAATATCGTGATTGGTGGGGCTGCTGGAGCAATTCCACCTTTAGTTGGATGGGCGGCAGTTACGGGGGATTTAAGTTGGGCAGCGTGGCTATTATTTGCGATCATTTTCCTCTGGACACCCCCTCATTTTTGGGCTTTAGCCATGATGATCCGAGATGAATATCAGGAAGTTGGGGTTCCGATGTTACCTGTAATTGAAGGGGATGAAGTTACAGCTAAACAAATCTGGATTTATAGCTTAATTATGGTTCCCTCAACCTTATTGTTAGTTTATCCTTTGCATACCAGTGGTTTTGTTTATGCAGCGATCGCTTTAATCTTAGGGGGGATTTTTCTACAAAAAGCTTGGGAATTATTACAATCTCCCTCAGAACGAGATGTAGCGCGATCGCTGTTTAAATATTCCATTTTTTATTTGATGCTATTGTGTTTGGCAATGGTTGTCGATAGTTTACCCGTTACAAATGACATGGTGATGGCATTGAGTGAATCTTTGCCCTTGGGATTGCTATAAACCGAACATTTTTAGATTGGTTAACATCAGAAAGACAACTATGGCCAGTCTAAATCGGTTGTACAAATAGCCAAAAATCTAGGGGCGAGGTGCGCCTTGCCCCTAAACACCGAAGGTCGGTATTTTTTAGGGTTAATAATCTTGAGAAGATTGCGCTGAAGCGCAACAACGGCGCAACAACGGCGCAACAACAAAACTATATACTTTTTTTGAATATGTTATAATACCGTTAACAAAATCTAATATTAATCGTTCATCTCCCCCGAATTCTAACAAAGAGGGTGGCATTTATGTGTTTGGGGAAGACGGAAGTAGGGAATTTTCCCGAAGGAAACGCCCAACACTGTTTCACCTGAAATTAAGGGTTTGTGGTGATGTTAGTACCTTCTTTATTGTCTTTCGCAATTTCCGTTTTTGCCGCCTTGCTCAGTCTGATTACCAACGAAGAAATCGTTCGGGTCATGGCCAGGGGAGTTGCTGCTATCAGTTTAGTGGTTAGTTTAGCTTTAGCACCTTGGTTAATATTGCTAATTTTATCAGTCCCCGTTATCGGTGCTAAATCGGTCAAAAATGCTGGATAAACACCAAAACAAACTGTTTTGCTTCAATGGTGCAAAAGTCCGCAACCAACTCAATACTAATCCATTGTACCCCGCATCAACACCCAATGGCCGACGCGGGGTTTTTGTTTTTCTGTTCCCCATTCCCGATCATGGATTTAAGCGAATTACACCAACTAACACAGATTAAAATCCGCGAAATCCGCGAAATCCTCTTAAATCCGTGATCCCTCTTAAATCCGTGATCCCTTACGAATTAGGAAGATTATATTGTTCGACAATTTGCTTGGCAAAATCAGGAACATGAGAATCTAATTTCTCAGGATAATTCCGTTTAACGTACAGATAATTCCGTGTAAAGTGAGAATCTATGGAAAAACGGGCATATTCTAACCCCCTGGGGCCAATTTTATCAATCACCACGCCCATTAATTTTGCTGCCCACATCGGCAAGGTGACGGCTTTATCATAGGCGGGAATACTTTGCTGCACGGCGGGTTTCCGGTTCCCTTGAGCTATTACAGGTTGGGTGTCAATTAAATCTCCCACTAAGTCTAACATTTCCTGTCCGGTTTGATTTCTGACTACAATCCATTGCCAGCCAAAAGTTGCTCCCATATATCCAACAACTAAATCCGCCAAGGAGTTAACATAGTCAAAACAACTCAAACAAGATGGGGCAAAAATATCCTTTAATTCTTTAGTATTTAACCCAAAAAATGGGACGGTTTCAGTAGAGCCATCCTCATGTTTGAAGTGAACTCGAAAATCCTGCATAAATTCATAATAAACCACGGTATCGGGGGATTTGCTGGTGGTTTCCAGGAACTTTTGCAGCCCAGCACGGGTAACATTATCTACACAGGGCGTACCCAAAACATAGAGTTTTTCTAATCCTAATTCCTTCTCAACGGCTCTTAATGCTTGGATTTGACAGCCTACCCCAATTACTAACAACCGCTTCATTTTCGACTGTTCGATTTGTTCTAAAACCGATAAATTGGGGGATAGGGTAGGTTTATTAACTTTGGCGGCTAAAACTTCTTCTGGGGTTTCTAGCAATAACTGGTTGAGGTTGAAAACGGTCTTCTTTGCTATTCTGAACACAAACCACACCTTCCACTAACCCTCGGTTGAGCATTTCAATGGCAATGGTACTAACAATTCCCGTCCATTGAGCACCCTCAATAGGTTCTTTTTTTCGAGCTTGCATCATATCTTGATGCACCCCAAAATAGACATCATCCCAATTATCTAAATTCCGTCGGCGTCCGTGGGCTTCTGTTTCTAATTCCGCAATTTGTTGATTGAGAAACGCACAGGCTTCTTTAACATAATGAATATAATAGGTGTCGCACAGACCGCACTCGCTACAGAGTTCTTTCGCCGGGCGACGACTCCCGGGTTTCATACCTTTAGCTTTGAGATGTTTAGCGGGATCTTGTAGTGAAGTCATTGAAAGTTGGGTTTTGTGATATCTAAATTACAAACATGGTGGCATTTTACCACAATGACTTAGAACAAGGGAAAATAATGATATTCTCCACGGGAATCCAGCAAATAAAATGTTCTTGGGCGGTGAATAAATTGATCTCACGGGCTTAAAGTTTGAGCAGGAAAAGATCACGTTCATTGGTTTTGAAGGTGATCTTTTCTTATTTAAAAACTAAATTAACCGACTTTTACGACTCCGTAACGACTGGTTAATTTATCCAATTGATTGACTAATAAACTTAGGAATAGTCCCACGTCGGTGACAACGCCAATGGACTCCACGGAACCGCGATCGCTGAGTTTGGTGACAACGGCCGGGTTAATATCCACACAGACCATTTTAACTCCCGAGGGGGTCATATTCCCCACCCCAATCGAATGCAGCATCGAGGACAGCATCAGAATCATATCCGCGCCCTGCAAGAGTTCGGCATAATGTTCTTGGGCTTTAATTAAGTCCATTTGGGTATCTGGTAGGGGGCCATCATCTCGAATCGAACCCGCTAAGGAGAAGGGAATGTTATTTTTCACACATTCGTACATTACCCCACTTTTAACCAAGCCATTTTCAACGGCGGCGGCAATACTTCCATAACGGCGAACGGTGTTAATCACGTTTAAATGATGTCGATGTCCTCCCTTAACAGCGACACCCTGTTTCATGTCCACACCCAGGGAGGTTCCCATGATGGATTGTTCCATGTCGTGAACGGCGATCGCATTTCCCCCTAATAACGCCTGCACATAGCCTTCACGGATCAGATGGGATAAATGTTGTGCCCCTCCGGTATGGATCACCACTGGGCCAGCCGTCACTACGACTTTGCCGCCCCGATCGCGAATTTGGCGCAGTTCCCAGGCGACTTGTTCCACAATTAACTCAACCCGGCGTTCACTGGAGACTCCGGCCGACATAAAGCTGAATTCCTGGGGTGCATTCCGAGCTTCCCGGGATTCGGTTTTGCGGATAGTCCGAAGACCCACCACGTCCACAACTACCTGTTCTCCGACTTTTAAGTCCCGCAGAATTTTACATTGGGCCACTATACCGTTGGGGGTTTGGGAAATGGCGATCGCGCCGTCCATGCGTTGATTTTGAACGGTGATCCATTGTCCATTCATCCTGACTTCCGTGGGGTAAATGGTGGAGACGTAGAAATTATCGGGGCTAACGCCATCCTGTTCGACGGGTTGTAAGCGGGCGTCCCGTTGGTCTTCTTCCAGGGACACCACGCCAATATCAATTAATTGGCTAATAATTTCTTCCATCACCTCATGGGATGGGGCAGAAATTTTAATCTCTGCCTTCGAGGTGCTTTGGCGTTGTTCCCCTAAATTGAAGTTGAGGACTTTGAAACTACCCCCACCTTCGACGACTAAATCTAGGGCGCGGTTAATTAACCCGGCATCTAATAGATGTCCTTCCATCAGGACGGTGTGGCTTTCGACTTTAACCACCGCATGACGATCCACAATTACAGGTTTCAGTCACCCGCAGGGTTAAACATTTAGCGGCTCCACCTGCTTTTAAGAACTCAGCTAAGGGAGTTTCTAGGACGGTAAAACCGGATTCTTCGAGTCTGGCTTTGAGGTTTTCGCTGACTTTGTTCATAATCACCCTCTGATCCACATTGACGGTGTTACAAGCAAAGTTGATGGCGTCGGGTTTCTTCAACAATAATCCGTTTTTCGGGGGGAATTCGCAGTTCTATTAAGCGGTTTGAATAGGAATCAAAGGCGGGGGGATAATACATTAAATACCCGCCATTTAGGGGACAAAAACAGGTGTCCAAATGATAAAAACGTTCATCCATTAACCGCAGGGATAGGACTTCAATATCCAGCCATTCGGCAATTAGGGGGTGAGAGTCGAGTTCTGATCGAAACCCATATCCTGCCCATAAATAGCGTCCTTCTCGGTCAAATAATGCGTCTCCTGCTCCTTCAAAGGGGAGGTCTTTAGGTAGTTCGTGAACGGTAAATCCTTGACTTTCAAACCAGGTTTTGAAATAGGGTTCTTCCCCTTGACGTTCTTTATGATAAAAACGACTAAGAACGACGGTTTTATCGAGAACTAACCCGGCGTTGGCGGTGAATACCATATCCGGCCAACCTTTGGCGGGGGTTACTAAGTCCACAATGGCGTGTTCTTTGATCAGATGGTACAAACTTTGCCATTGTTCTCTAGCTTTGTCAAAGGAGGATTTGTGGATATTGCCCTCCATCCAGGGGTTAATTACATAGTCCACATCGTAGTGGTCTGGAGGGCACATCAGAAAGCGGATTGATTCTGTCATTTTAGGTACAATAAATAGGGTAGACGCTACGGTTTCCTACTGATAGAAGATTTGAGTCACTACAAAATCCCAATTCTCCGGTTGAGAAGGGGGGGATTAGTTCTATAAAAAGCCGACCTTTAATTATATCACCCGAATGTGGACAAGCCTTTCGATTCAATGTGAGGAAAACCTGACATTGATGAATGAATCCCATTGATTTCTTCTTAATGGGTTGGAAAAAAGCGATTCTATTTTTCTGAGTCTGTAGTAAGATAAATTTTTATACCGCTACCTACAAGTTTTTTGATCCAAGCACAACTCAACCCTCAGAGGTTGGGGACAGTCTCGCATACCCAAACAATTTTAAGAGGATTAAACGATGTCTTCAGATAATTTGGCAATTTTTCAAATGACAACTTGTTCTATGAATAATGAGGAGAAAACAGGTAAGGTTTTAGCGATCACAACCTATGGAGATGGACGAAAAACGGTCTGTTTTCAAGTTGACAGTATTGGTCAAGGTCAATGGATTCCTGTGACTGCGTTATTAGATTTTGCGAAGGAAACCAGTTTCTCTGACAGAAATAGAACCAGTTTCCTTGACAAAAACAGAAATTGAAGCAGAAGTTGAGGAAGATATTAATGCGCTAGAAGATTTTGTTAACAACCTTGAGAAAAGTATTACGAATAACATCAAAGACCCCATCATTACAGTTACTGTATTAGTTGTTACTGATACTCAAAAAACTATTCATAGCTGTTTAGCTTTACCGGTAGTTGCCGTAGGTGAAGTCGTAAAATTTGTTAATAATTCACTAGCCTTAGTAACAACCGTTGTCAAAAATATCATAGAGACAATAGTTAATCATTGGAATATACACTGGAAACAACGCCTAGTTGAATTGTTGACAACAGGAAAAGTAAAATCCAATCTCAACCAAACCCAGAAAATTGTCCAAACAATTAAAGATAGTTATCCTGATTATTCTCGTAGTCAGATAGCTCAACAATTAATTAATGAGAAGGTGATTTGGTCTACAGCAATAGGATTAGTAGGGGCAATACCTCACGCCAAGAACGTTCTGAAATTAGTGAAGGTTGATTTAAACCATACAACTCCATTGATCATTAAAATGATTTATGAAATAGCTTATGTTTATGAACAACATGAAGAACTAAATCCTGATGATATTTTTGCGATTTTAAGCCTAGCATTAGGCGTATCTCATTTAACGATGTTAAAGTTAGATGTTTTACTAGGGAACTCGCCTGAATTCCTTGTCCATCCAATTGCTAATGCAATGTTGTTTTTAGTAGTTGGATATGCAACTTTGCTATATTATGAAGCTAAATCTAAACATCAAGAACCCTTGGCTTCTGAAAAAATCTATAAAGAGCTAACAACTGAAGTTGGCTATTACTTGAAAGAGGCTAGTTCTGAAACCTTAGAAATAGAGAAATCTATTGAAAAAGGAATTCATTTAAAAGCAAAATTACCAGCAGCAACTTAGAAATAATTGAGGTTGATTTTCTAATTTCCATAAAATCAACCTCTGATCAATCCTATCGGTACGAAGACTTTGAAAAGTTTATCCAGGTAACAAATTCTATAGAATCTCTGAGTCAACTAAATAATCTGATTAATATAGCTTTGCAAAATTGGTTAGAAAGGTTATAGGAGAAACTGGTTATTTCCTATAACCTTTGCTGCCCGGAAATAAATTTCGGGCTAAAAGCCAAAACCATCTAAAGATGGTTAAAAATTCAAACAACAACCCGTTTTAACGGGTTTAAGCTCTGAGCCGGAAATTTATTTCACGGCCATATTTGGATGGGAAAGGTTGAGTGAACCCAACCCTACAGCAAAAACTATCTAATCCTGATCTTGATAATCAGGTTTCTAAACCCAAAATTGTAGTCCCATAGGAATGATGTTCTTTTTGATTATTCACATAGGCTTTAGCATCTTCTAATTGTTTACCTCCCAACGTTAAAACCCCATATCCATGTTGCCAACTAAACCCTAAATTTGAAGCGGAAGGAGTATGATTCAAATGATAAGCACTACTCCCTTTAATATTTTTGACAAATTCAGAAACCGATAATTTCGGAGGTATAGAAACCACAAGATGAATGTGATCCTCCACACCCCCAATTGCATGAATAATACACCCCAAATAATCTGCTTTACCGATAATATAACCATAGAGTTCTGATTCTCGATCAGCCATTATCAAAGGTTGTCGGTTTTTTGTTGCCCACACTAAATGATAATATGTACGCCAAAACGCCATATCAAATCCATCAATACCAGATCAAATGCCAATAGACTGAAATTATAACTTAAAGCAGATGACAATAAGCCAATTACCTGTATCAATATGTTTATTATAATCCTCAGTAATCGGTGCATCAAATAGAAAGAAGATTTTCGTCTTCTCAGAGCAGATATCCAGATCGTTGTGGTAATGAACGAATAAAATAATATAGTTAAACCGTTGGGGATCAATATTTTAGGAAAATCACCCGAAAAAAACCCAGAAAACTTTCAATTCCCTTAAGATTGTTTATAAAATAGTTAAGTTCAGGGAAAAGTTAACCTTTTACTATGACAATATAGATAATATAATATAGAGTTCTATTGGATCATGATCGTTAACTCGGGTGAGTTTGATGTGCGAGGTTGTGAACAAGTTGTAGACAGGGACAAGAACAGGTTTGAATACAAGCTTGCTTCCAATCTCCCACGCTTTTGATCATGATTTCATCTGGAGGATTTAAGTCTTATGTCTCCCCAAGCTGACCTCCTAACCTTCCTTCAGGTCGTCCCTGTTTGTAACCATGACGCTTCCCTAGAAACGTTAGGAATTATTTTTTCCCAGGGTAACTGTGAACAGGTTGTGATTGTCAACTCCCAATATCAGCCTCTAGGAATGATTTCGTTACGTCGTTTCCTTCCCTATCTGCTGAATCAGATTCCTGTTTCCCCGCCGACTCAGACCCAAGCGTCCGTCGGAGAAGTTTTTCAAGCCATCATTGAGCCGGTGATTGGCATTCCATCCCATCTGAAACCTACAAGAGTTCTGGCTCTATTTACAATATCAGAGTTCTCAAACCGGGCTGAATCAGACTCAAACTCAAAGCATATCCTTAGCTTTAGTGAATCGGGCTGGGGAATTTATCGGATTAATTGATAGTTTACAGGTGTTAGACCATTTAGCCAAACATTCCCAACCCTTCCCCCCCGTGGAGTCACCGAAAGCTTCGCCCCTGCAAACTTTCGACTCGAAAATAGAAACCCCCCAGGGATTAAGTGCTTTATCCCTGGGTAATTCTACCTTGCCCTATCATTTAATTGATTTTTTAAATGAACTACCTATCCCCTTAATGATTCAACGGCATGATGGCACTATCATCAGTCAAAATTTAGCATGGCGATCGCTGATTGGGCGAGGGGCAGAAGTCGTACAGGAGGTCGCGGAAGCCGTAACCCGTTGGACTGAAACCCCCGAAATATTTTCTAAGCAGGAAAACGGACTGAATCACCCTTCAGAAACCTCTGGGAACTTGGGATTTTTGTCTAACCCCTTAACCCATATTTCTGAACCTGTCACCGCAAATTTAGCCGCCTTAGAAATGCCCCAATGGTGTCAACTGGGGAGTAAACCAGATACTTATATTTGCATTTGTCCTGTGGCTCAAAATCAAGAGCGGGTATGGCAATTTACCCGTCAACGATTGAACCAGGAATCGGAAATAGCATTATGTTTAGAACGGGAGACTAATGACCTATGGTTAGTGTTAGCTCAGGACATTACAGAACAGCATCGAGTTGCCCAAGAACTCACCGCCAAAAATACCGATTTAATTCAACTAAATCGTATCAAAGATGAGTTTATGGCCTGTATTAGTCATGAACTAAAAACACCTCTAACCGCCGTATTGGGTCTATCGAGTTTATTAAAAGATCAAGTTTTAGGGGAATTGAATGAAAGACAAACCCGTTATGCCCAACTGATTCATAAAAGTGGTCGTCACCTGATGTTAGTGGTGAATGATATTCTGGATTTAACCCGCATAGAAACCGGACAATTAGAGTTAGTCCCAGAAACCTTTACATATTCATACCGTTTGTCAATCTGCCTTTGATTTAGCAATTCAACACTACCAAAGCCAGGATAAATCGGATATTAAATTGCAAGCAGAAATTCTAGCTCAAGTTAAACGTCGATTTCACTTAGAAATTGAACCGGGTTTAGAAACCTTTATCGCGGACGATCTCCGATTACGACAAATGTTAGTCAATTTGTTGTGTAATGCCCTAAAATTCGCCCCCGATGGGAGTGATTTTGGTCTACAAGTGAATCGTTGGGAAAATTGGGTGGCTTTTACGATTTGGGATCGAGGAATTGGGATTCCTGATGATAAACAACATCTGATTTTCCAAAAATTCCAACAGTTAGAAAGTCCCCTGACCCGTGAATTTGAAGGGACAGGACTGGGGTTAGTATTAACCCAACGTTTGGCTCGACTACATGGGGGAGATGTCAGCTTTATTTCTAAACCGAATCAAGGCAGTAAATTTACGCTATTATTACCGCCGAGTCCCCCCCGTCGTAATTGGGAATTGGGCAAAAAACTGGGTGGTCAATACCCTGAAGTTTCCAGTTATTCTCCTGTAGTTTCCTCGGAAAAATCGCGGTTAGTATTAGTGGTAGAAACCGTTCCCCAATTTATTGAAAACCTGAGCGAAAATCTCACAAATTTAGGGTATCGAGTTGTGGTAGCCCGTTCAGGAACAGAGGCGGTTGAAAAATCTCGTTGTTTACAACCTAGGGTAATTTTACTAAATCCTTTAATTCCTTTATTATCAGGTTGGGATGTTTTAACCCTGCTAAAAACCGATATAAAAACCCATCAAATTCCGGTGATTGTCACCGCCACGTTAGGAGATAAACAACGGGCAACTATGAATCATTGTGATGGATTTCTCCGCCTTCCGGTTCAAGGGTTAGAGTTAGAAAAAATGTTGGGAGAATTGCTACCAAAAGTTCCATGTTCGGTTCCACAACAGTTAATTATTCTTTGGCTGAGTTTATCAATAAATTCTCAAAGTTCAGCTTCAATGGAACCCTTAGAAAATAAAAACTCTATTTATCATTCAGCCCTATTTTTATCGCGGTTTTCCCATTGCCGAATTTTAGAAGTAGATGATATTAATCAAGCCGCCATCATGGCTCGAATTTGGCATCCTAACGTCATGGTTTTAGAAAGAGATAGTTCGATAAAAAATCCATCCTATCTGTTACAGGAAATTAGTCAACAAGAAAGTTTAGCCCGTTTGCCCATTGTTACCCTAGACCCCTTGACTACTCAAGTTGCTAATCAAATTGAAAACTTATCAGTTTTTCCTTGTTTAGCTAATTCTCCAGAAGACCAACTCAAAAATCAAAGTTTTCCTTTATCCATGAGTTCAGCTTTATTAGAAGTTGTCCAAATTGCGACTCGTTTGAGTTGGAAACCTAGTATTTTAGTGGTCGATTCTTCTGTTTTACCTGAAGAACAATTCGGTCATTTATTAGATTCTCAAGACCCTAATATTAACTCAGGGTTAAACCCGGAATTAATGTCGGGGTCTGACAACCAATTATACTGCAATTTTGCCAAAAATCCAATCCTTGATTCAGACCGTATTGATCGGAGCGATGATATTAACTTTAGGATCGATCAAGCCCTGGTTCAATATATTGAAATTGCGGGATTTCAAGGAATTATGGGCAAAAGTTGGGAGGAAATTATTCGGAAAATTCAATGTAAAAGTTTGGATTTAATATTAATTTGTTTCCGGGGTAAATCTTTTGCCAATATCATTGAAGCCCTGTCAAATTTGGAAAAAATACAATCAAAAATTCCCATAATTATTTTAGCACAATCAGATATTAATATCTTGAATAAAACTATTAATAAAAAACGAAAAGATCAACCCTATTCTAACGTTGAATTAGAGGAGCATATCTGGCAAAAAATGGCTATTTATTTGCAACGATTTACAGCTAGTTTTCCGATTAAAGTCTTACCCTTTAATTTATCCGTAGATTCTTTGTTGGAGGAAATTAAAGTTTTATTGACTCACCCTAAACCCTATCAATGAATTCAGAATCCCCGACTGGCTCAAAGCTCACAACGCAGCCTGTTCCCTGTTCCCTATTCCCTATAAAGTTATATTATTTCATAATAAAACAGGAAAAAACTATGCGCTGGTTTTCATCTTTTGCCTTAACAATAGCCTCTGTATTATTAACAACTCTCCCCGGAATTGCCGCAGAATTAATTATTATCCCGTTGGGAAAAACAAACATTTCTATCTCCATTGATTCCTTAGAAAATTATGCCCAAAAAGGCACAATTAATCCCAAAGAATCTTTATCTACCTATTTACAACTATTAAGTCCTGAACAAAGACAAACCCTAATCCGACTATTGAAAATTCGTTATACTAATCAATCTATTTCTATTCAACCCTTTTTTAATTCTCCCCTGATTTTAGCCTTTTTAAGCTATCTGGGAAATATTATTCAAACCCAATCGGGGGATAATGGAGTAGAAGCAATTCATACTAGCTTAATTGAGGTTTCTAATATACCCAATGGTTTTACTATTATAGATGTGCTGCGTCGGTTTCCTAGTCCAGAAATTCGCCTAAATGTTGAAAAAATATTAGAAATTTTGACCCGGATTCTTACTTTAGTTCAGCAAACTCATACCGTGACAAAATCCTTAGAAGTCTTATCAAATATCGAAGCCAAAAAAGCTGATTTTACCGATTTTAGTCAAAAACCAGATTTACGGAAACCCGGAACATTCAAGAGTATTAAAAAAACCATAACAGTCAATAATCCTGAAAACAATCGTAACTTCGAGGTTGATATTTATTTACCCGATACTTCAACTCCTTCCGATAAAATTCATCCTGTGATTGTTATTTCCCATGGGTTAGCTTCCGATCGTTCTCGCTTTGAAAGTTTAGCTCGACATCTCAACTCCTATGGGTTTGCTGTGGCGGTTTCCCCAACATCCAGGTAGTGATTATCAACAATTTCAATCCTTACTTAAAGGGGAAGTGAAAGACCTATTTGAACCAGAACAATTTATTGATCGACCCCAAGATATAACCGCCTTATTGAATGACTTAGAAAAACTCAATACCAGCGATTTTAATGATAGATTAGATTTAAAAAATGTCGGTGTAATTGGTCATTCCTTGGGTGGATATACGGCTTTGGTTTTAGCCGGAGCTACCCTCGATTTTACCCAACTTAGAACCCAATGTCAACCGTCGGATATTCCCTTAAATCCCTCGATTTTTCTTCAATGTCGGGCTTTGGAACTTTCTGATAATAACTATAAACTCAAGGATTCAAGAGTCAAAGCTATTTTTGTATTAAATCCAGTGAATAGTATTATTTTAGGAAAATCGGGTTTAAGTAAAATTAAAATTCCCATTTTTATCACGGCGAGTACCGGAGATTTTCTCGCTCCTGTATTATCAGAACAGTTGCAGTCTTTTACTTGGCTAACCACTCCCGAAAAATATCTAATGATGCAAAATCATGCCACCCATTTTTACGATATTACTTCAGAAAATACCTCGGAACTCTCACAACTCCCTGAATTTGTCCCTCCTACTTCTGAAATTAGTCGAGACTATATTAAAGCCTTAAGTACGGCATTCTTCAAAACCTATTTAACTCAAGATTCTCAATACAAACCCTATCTAAATGCAGCTTATATTCAAACCATTAGCGATCAAGCCTATCCTTTGAGTTTAATTCAATCCCTAACTCCCAATCAATTAACTAACGCAATTAAAGGGATAACTTCTGATTAAAATTAATAAATTTTAAATTTTAAAAAGGTTGACATTATTCGATTTTTAATGCTAATCTAAAAAGCAATGATATAACTCCCAGTTTGATTTTATGTTGAAACCTATTAACAATTCCCAGGACTATCAACCCAATAAAAACAATAAAAGAATTCGGTCTCTCTCGAATCAACTAATTAAAATTGGCTTAGGAATTCTATCGGGTTTAATGGCTACAACCTCCCCAACAATAGCCGCCGAACGAATTGCAGTTCGGTATAATGTCGGTACGGTTTTGATTCCCATTGAAGACTTAGCCACATTTGCTCGACAGGGAGAAATTTCGCCTGTTCTATCAATTTCTGAAAAAATTCTTAGCCCTGAAGATATAGAAAAACTGCGTCAACTGTTAGTTACTCCCATGACCGCCAGTCCCTGGAGTATTCAACAATTTAATGACACCACTACGGGGACTGTGATTCTAACTCGCTTTGGCAATTTCATTCAAACCGATAATGGGGAAAATGGTTTCAAGGCTTTAAAAACAGCAATTAATCAAGCTTCTAAACTTCCTGGAGGTTTAACTTTATTGGGGATTTTAGAAAACTTTCCGGGTAACAGGATAGAAATTGACCTAAATTTTGCTCTCCAAGTGATTCAAGATTTATCTCAAATTATTTATGAAGATCAATCTATCATTAATTGGATTAGGCAACAGGCTCAAGCTGAAATCAATAATCCAGCCATTCAAAATCGACCGATTAATTTGAGAAATCCGGGTACAAATCAATGGAAAAAAGAATCCTTTACCTTTCAAAATCCTCAACGAAATCAGCCTTCTCCCGTGGATGTTTATATTCCCCAAATTTCAACCCCAGCCCCTGTAATTGTGATTTCCCATGGTTTAGGTTTCCGACCGAACAACCTTCAAATATTTGGCGGAACATTTAGCCTCCCATGGCTATTTTGTAGCGGTTCCCGAACATTTAGAAACCAGTGCCAATGGGTTAGCTAATTTTCTACAGGGAAATGCTCAACCTCCAGGTGCAGAAGCATTTGTTGATCGTCCTTTAGATATTACTTCCGTACTTAATCTATTAGAAGAAAAGGCAAAAGAATCCGTATTTCCTAGCCCTTTACTCTTAGATAATGTGGGGGTTATAGGTCAATCCTATGGCGGTTATACAGCTTTAGCAGTGGGGGGAGCGACCTTTAATACCGACAGAATTAATCAAGAGTGTGCAAAGGTTGCAGACCAGCAACTTAGTCTAAATATCTCGATATTACTGCAATGTCAAGCCACTTCTATTGCCAATAAAGGTTATGATCTTCAGGATAAACGGGTCAAAGCGGTGATTGCTGTGAATCCGATTACCAGTGTGGTATTTGGACAAGAAGGCATGAGTCAAATTAAAATTCCCGTGTTAATGATTGGAGGAAGTGATGATTATGTAGCCCCGGCTGTTAGTGAACAAATTTATCCCTTTTCTTGGTTAACCAGCCCTAACAAATACCTAATGTTATTAGAGAAAGGAACCCATTTTTCCTTCCTAGAATCTGGGGAGTCGGTGATTCCTGTCCCGCCTGAAATTATCGGCCCAAATCCAGAGTTAGCCTTTCCCTTTTTAAAAGCAATCAGTTTAGTGTTTTTTAATAGTTATATTCGAGGTCAAACCGAATATTTACCCTATTTGAATGCTGGTTATATCCAGAGACTTGAAACCTCTCCTTTTAGTTTGACAATTGTTAATTCTTTAACTTCAGAAAATATCCAAGAAGCAATTCGCAAAGTTCGCAAATAGTTATAAAAATTGTGTAGTCACCTTACATCAACTCATTATTTAATTTTAACATGATTCAGCCGATTTACAATCCCCCTTTCACGCTAAAAAATGGTTTATTAATGACTATTTATGCAGCATTAAGAGCCAGTCGAACTTGGGAAAAACATATTCATTTACCGGAACCCACCTATCAAGAAATGGTTTTTTTAGGGGCTTTGGGCGTTCCGATTTATGGGATTGTGGCAATTCCTGAAAACCCCAGAGGAACAATTATTTCCACCTATGGAATTACTGGTACTTTAGACAATCAATGGTTTTTAAGAATTTGGGGAAGAAAAGCCTTTGCTGCGGGTTATGCTGTTGTTTTATTTGATTGGAGAGCCCACGGAAAAACCGCAGAATTATCTCCAACTTTAACCTCCGATGGTTTATATGAAGGGGAAGATTTTGTTAGAATTGCGGCTCAATCTAAATTAATGGGTTGTCCGGCTCCTTTTTGGTTTACGGGTTATTCTTTAGGGGGACAATTAGCATTATGGGGGATTAAAACGGCTCAAACCGTCAATCAATGGGGAGCGGATTTAGACCTGCAAGATTCGGATATTGCTGGAGGTGCCGTGATTTGTCCCAGTTTAGATTCTACTCGTTCCCTATCTTATTTAGTCCAACATTCCTGGGGAAAATATTTAGAAAGAGCCATTACAAAAGAACTCAAAAAATTAGCGAGAAACCTTCATCAGTATCATCCTAATGATATTGATCCCGAGGCAATTAAACGGGCAAATTCAATCTGGGGATTTGACAATGAATTAGTGATTGGACGCTTAGGATTTAAGAGTGTGGAAGCTTATTATGAAGCCAGTAGTGGGTTACAGTTAATTCCTAAAATCAGTAAACCCACGTTGATTTTATATGCCGAGGATGATCCTCTATTTGATCCAACTATTATTCCCGATTTAAAAGCCGCCAGTCATCAGAATACAGCTATTGATTTAGTATCAACTAATTATGGGGGTCATGTCGGTTATATTAGTAGTAAAATTTGCCAAAATCAATTTAATGACCCTGACCGATGGTGGGCTTGGAATCGAATTTTAGATTGGCTTGATCAACAGGAAAAACCAAAAAATTAGTTATAATATTAAAGTTGATTTGGTTAATATTATTATGAAATAGATAGGCTAAAATTAATTAAAATAACTTCGGAGGTAAAATCCATGGTACAAACCCCATCTAAAATTATCACTGTAGCAGAGTTTCTGAAACAACCTGAAACGAAACCTGCTAGTGAATATATTGAAGGTCAAATCATCCAAAAACCCATGCCCCAAGGAAAACATAGTACAATTCAAACTGAACTTTCAACTGCAATCAATTCTGTTCTAAAACCTGGGCGAATTGCCAGAGCTTTTTCTGAACTGCGGTGTACTTTTGAGGAACGTTCAATTGTTCCTGATGTTTCTGTTTTTACTTGGGACAGAATTCCTCGGGATGAGAATGGTGCAATTGCTAATAGTTTTTTAATCGCACCGGACTGGATGATTGAAATTTTATCCCCTGATCAAAGTCCAACAAAAGTGATTAAAAAAATTCTCTATTGTCTAAATCATCAAACTCAAATAGCTTGGTTAATTGATCCCGAAGAACAATCTATCTTTGTTTATCACGCTCAACAACAAACAGAGGTTTTTGAACAACCGGAATCACTAATATCTGTTCCCCCATTTGCCACGGATATTAAACTAACAGTTGGCGAGTTATTCGCTTGGCTTTTAGAATAAAAAGGTGATACAATATTGTTAATAAATATTGAAAAATATGCCAATTAACCCTAAAAATACTCTACAATTTAATAAGGTAAATTGCCACCAGGAGTATTAAACTCTAAAAACTATTGTCATCAATTGTTGACGATTAACGAACCAAACAGTCAGCCATTGGGGAAAACTAGGAATCTGAGTTGTTCAGTAACAGTTATATTAATATATTGAACAATCTTGACCGTGAATATCGATTAAGATGACTAACCACCAATACTCAAAAGTTTAACGGAAACAACTATGGGAAAACCGACCGGCTTCTTAGAATATCTGCGGGAGTTACCGTCTGAACTCGCCCCCCTTGACCGGGTTCATAACTGGGATGAGTTTCATCTGCCCATGGAGGAGGACAAACTTCGCACCCAAGCCGCCCGTTGTATGGACTGCGGCACGCCGTTTTGCCATACGGGAACAATTATTAGTGGCATGGCCAGTGGTTGTCCGATTAATAACCTAATCCCGGAATGGAATGATTTAATTTATCGGGGACTGTGGAAAGAGGCCCTAGACCGTCTGCACAAAACCAATAATTTCCCCGAATTTACGGGTCGGGTTTGTCCGGCGCCCTGCGAGGGTTTCCTGTGTTTTGGGCATTCATAACCCTCCGGTGACGATTAAAAATATTGAATGTTCGATTATTGATAAGGGTTGGGAGGAGGGTTGGATCACCCCAGAACCCCCGGCTAAACGCACTGGAAAGAAAGTCGCGGTGATTGGTTCTGGCCCGGCGGGGTTATCGGCGGCGGCCCAACTGAATAAAGCGGGTCATTCCGTCACGGTCTTTGAACGGGCTGATCGTCCAGGGGGCTTGTTAATGTACGGTATCCCGAATATGAAGCTGGATAAGGAACAGGTGGTATTGCGGCGTCTGAAGGTCTTGGAAGACGAGGGCGTGAAGTTTATTTGCAATACGGAAGTGGGTAAGGACTTTCCTGCCGAAAATCTGTTAAAAGAGTTTGATGCGGTACTTTTATGTACGGGAGCCACGAAACCCAGGGATCTCCCGATTCCAGGGCGCGACCTCAAGGGGATTCATTTTGCCATGGAGTTCCTCACCGCCAATACGCAAGCGGTTTTAAATAAGCAACCCGGCAGTGATTTTATCTCCGCCGAAGGTAAGGATGTGGTGATTATTGGGGGTGGGGATACGGGGACGGACTGCGTAGGAACCTCTATTCGTCACGGTTGCAATACGGTTGTCCAGTTGGAAATTCTGCCCCAACCGCCCTCGGAACGGGCTGCCAATAATCCTTGGCCGGAGTGGCCGAAGGTTTATAAAATGGATTATGGTCAGGAGGAAGCCGCCGCTAAATTTGGCTCCGATCCTCGGGTTTATCTAACCACGGCAACTAAGTTTGAAGGGGATGAACAGGGGAATGTGAAAGCTATTCATACCGTTGAGGTGGAATGGGCGAAAAATGAGCAGGGGCAATTTATTCCTAAGCATATTCCCGGCACGGAAAAGGTGACTCCCACCCAATTAGTGTTACTGGCGATGGGATTTCTGGGGCCAGAACAACCGTTATTAGACAGTTTGGGTTTAGAACGGGATGCCCGCAGTAATGTTAAAGCCGAATATGACAAGTATGCTACCAGTATTCCTGGGGTGTTTGCGGCGGGCGATTGTCGTCGGGGCCAAAGTCTTGTGGTTTGGGCTTTTAATGAAGGTCGTGGTGTCGCCCGGGAATGTGATTTATATTTGATGGGACAGACGGATTTGCCTTAATTGTTGCTTAGAAATCCCTCCTTTTTTTTGGGGGGATTTTTGAAGAACAAATACACGAAGACTGGAAGATAAATTTAAGTTGCGATCGCCCTACTCTTTATGTTCTCCAGTTTTCTATTGTTAAATTGATAACGGTTTGGATGCGGGTAAAGTCGCTATCAGATGTCACTAAGGTAAGATCATAACACCCGGTAATAGCAGCTATCATAGATCGTTTTCATCAAAACCTAATTCTGTAATTTTAGTTGTTTTTCGTTTCGTTTTTTGTTGAGGGCTAAATTCCTTGATTAAGGCTGCTTTAATCTGTCCATAGACTTTGGCTGTTTCTTCATCAATAGAACTCTTGCAAAATAATTTTATGGTATTATGGTAAGTCTTGCTCAATTTCATAAAATCCCAGAGACTAACCATTCTTCACAAAGTTTTGCTAAAAACTCCATAAAATGGTAAAAATTAAAAGTGAATTTAGACAATAACTCTGCGATGAACACTCAATTTTACCTAAATTTGAAACCTCTTGTCGGGAATATTTCAAAAGTTTTTCTAACAATTGTGAGTTACTTCTTTCTGGTAACAACCGCCCAAGCAAAAGAGTATAAAGTTTACTATCTGGGGGGTCAATCCAACATGGAAGGCTATGGTTATGTTCGGGATTTACCTCAAGAACTGAATGCACCTGTCAAAGGTGTCATGATCTATCAGGGAAACTCAGCACCTGATGGCGGGAAAATTGATGGCGTGGGAATTTGGGAGGAACTAAAACCGGGACATGGAGTTAATTTTCACAGTAACGGTCAAACCAATTCTTATTCTGATCGCTTCGGAGTCGAATTAAGCTTTGCACGGCGTTTGTTAGAATTACAACCTAACTCCAATATTGCCATTATTAAATACGCCAGAGGCGGAACGTCACTGGATAGCGGTGCAAGTGGCCGGTTTGGCAATTGGGAAACCCGATTACAACGACGGTAATGGAGTGAATCAATACGATCACTTTCTGGCGACTGTCAAAAATGCCATGGCCGTTCAAGATATTGACGGAGATGGTGAATCAGATGTATTGACTCCTGTGGGAATCGTTTGGATGCAGGGAGAGAGCGATGCAGCGCATACACTAGATATTGCAGAACGATATGAGAGCCATTTGAAACGGATCATTGATCTGTTTCGGGCTGCGTTTCGTACCGACGATCTTCCTGTTGTTATTGGTCGAATTTCAGATTCGGGTCAGGGTGATGGGGGGAAAGTGTGGAAATATGGAGCAGTAATTCGCAATGCTCAAGCTCAGTTTGTGCAAAAAGATGGCTATGCTGCCTTAGTCACAACAACGGATAATCACAAATATTCTGATCCGTGGCATTATCAGAGTGACGATTACTTGGATTTAGGTTCCCACTTTGCTGAGGCTATTGTAAAGTTGGAGCCTTGATTTCCTTGTTGAGTGTGCCATTGGCGGGAGTCCTGTTATAGATAGAAGTTTAATTGCTAACCTGAACTGCTCTATCTTTTATTAAAAGTTCAACTTTAAATTGTTGGGAAGAAAGCCCTGAAGGGCTTACTACGATTTGAGGGGGTTTTTAACTAAGTTGACGTTATAATATCGGGGGTCGGAGGTGACTTCTTTTCCGATCCAATGGGGAATATCAATATTTTGATCTTCGGTTTCTAGTTCCACTTCTGCTAAGATTAATCCTTGATTTTCTCCCCAAAATTCGTCTACTTCCCAGATTAAATTCCCGATATTAATTTTATATCTGGTTTTTTCAATTAAAGGGCGATCGCATAATGTTTCTAATAATTCTTCAGCATCTTCAACGGGGATTTTATACTCAAATTCTGCCCGACTGCTTCCGGTTGTTAAGCCTTTAATTGTTAAATATCCTTGACTTCCTACGACCCGCACCCGCACGGTACGACCATTGATATTAGCAATATAGCCTTGACGATAGGTTTCTCCTACCGCAAGCGATCGCCATTCATCCCCTGTAACTAAAAATTTTCGTTCAATTTCTGTTGCCATTTGTAGTGATCTAAAAAATTATCTGTTTATGATTATACCATAAAATTTTATATTTTTATCAACAAATAAAAAAAATCCCGTTGTTGCGCTTCAGCGCAATCTTGAGGGCTAAAGCCCAACAACATACAACATCATGTTTATGTTAATAATAATTCATTTGCCAATCTCTACAAAATTGATATAATAATTTTACTATGAGCGTCATCGCTTGCTAGATCAGAAAATAATCTATCGTTCAAATTTTAAGTTTACTTTATCCATGACTGAACTATTAAATCCTGCTGAAAATCCTAATGTTTCCCGTCGTTATATTTTGAAATTATTTGGTATTAGTGCAGTTAGTGGAGTCTTGGGATATTCTCGATTCCACAAACCCGAACCCACTATTTTCCAGCCGAATATTATTAATCTACCCCAATTTTTAACCCAACCTAAGCAGGTTGTTATTATCGGCGCAGGACTAGCGGGATTAGCCTGTGCTTATGAATTAAGTCAACGGGGATTTAAAGTTACTTTATTAGAAAAATCTCCCCAGTTAGGCGGTAAAATTGCCAGTTGGGATATTAAAATAGGGGATAAAACCTTTAAAATGGAACATGGTTTTCATGGGTTCTTTCCTCAATATTATAACTTAAAATCCTTAGTTAAGGAAATCGAAATTGATAATAATTTTAAATCCTTAGAATCCTATGCAGTGGTTTTTAAAAATAACCAATATCAACCGGAAGTCTTTCGCCCTAGTCATTCTGCATTTCCTTGGAATGTTGTTGATTTGGGATTTTCTTCTGCTAATCGTTTAAACTGGGGAATTAATCTGACCCATCTCAATCATTGGAAAGTATTTAGAGAAATTGGGGGGTTTAAAATTCCTAATAGTTATCAACGCTTAGATGAGATTTCTGTTGCTGACTGGGTGCGTGAAGATTTCCCCCAAGGATTATATGATTTATATTTTCTTCCCTTTGCTAAATCCAGTTTAAATGCACCGGATAAATTGAGTGTGGGGGAATTAATGCAGTTTTTCCATTTCTATTTTTTTGGGAATCCTGAAGGGTTGGCTTTTAATGGAACTCGTCAAGATATGGGAACCAGTTTAGTCCAACCTTTAGTTAATGCGATTCAGCAAAAAGGTGGGGAAGTTATAACAGATATTACCGTAAGTAATATTAACTGGAATCAAGGAAAAATTGATTCTATCAGTTATTTTCAAGGTAATCAAGTTAATTCGGTGCCATTCTGGGTTAAATATAATTCAATTCTATCATCAATTACCCCAGCTTTACCCCAAAACAAACATTTAGAATACTTTGGGGATGGAGATGATGTTTATGCGGTATCCAGTCAGAATAATCAAGCTATTTCTTTACAATGTACCCATCAAGGTTGTACTGTACAAATAGCAGAAGATGGATATTTTCATTGTCCTTGTCATGGAGCTATTTTTGATCAAAATGGTAAGGTTATTTCTGGCCCAGCACAACGAGATTTACCACATTATCAGGTAATAGAAAGACAGGAGAATCAAGTTCAGTTAGTTAGTGTTAATAATAACACAACTCAGAATCATAATATCCAGGCAGATTATTATATATTAGCGACGGATATTCCGGGGACACAACGATTATTTACGCTGATGAATGGGGAGATTAATCAACAGGTGAAACAACAAATTGAACAATTACAAGTCGCTGACCCCTTTGCTGTTTGTCGGTTTTGGTTTGACCGAGATTTTCCTTGGGAATATAGCCATTTTACCTCCCTATCGGGTTATGATTTAACCGATAGTATCACCCTTTATCATCGGATTCAAGAGGAATATATTAAATGGTATGAAGAAACCGGGGGGACTGTGGTGGAACTTCATGCTTATTGTTATAAAGAAGCCCAATTTCCCACTCAAGAAGCGTTATTAACGACCTTTGAACAGGAACTTTATGAAATTGTCCCCGAATTAAAATTGGCTACCCTATTACATCGAGAATTAGTCAATCAGAAAAATTTTGCTGGCTATCCCCCCGGAAGTTATGCAAATCGTCCGGCTACGAATTCTGGGGTTGCTAACTTAATATTTGCGGGAGATTGGGTAAAAATGCCCTTTCCCTGTGGTTTAATGGAAAGGGCTATTAGTAGCGGATTATTAGCAGCAAATGAAATTTTATCTCAGGAGAGTTTACAAAAACGCTCGATTTTTTCTGTAAACCCAGAAGGATTTTTAAAGATATAAAATTGATTTCACCTTAATTCCGCGTAGGCGGAATTTGTCCGTGTAGCCGCGATTTCAATCGCCCGGTTAATATAAATCTTGTATTAAAATCTCCAAGGTCAATATGAATTCAGAAACAACATCAAAAACAAATGATATTAGACAGTTAGGAATAAACCCGAATCATTGGTATGTTATAGCCACCAGTCAAGAGATAAAAACTCAACCCCTAGAAGTGAAATTATGGAATCAAAATATTGTTTTATTTCGGGATAGTTTAGGCGAAATTCACGCCTTAGAAAATCGCTGTCCCCATCGACAAGTTAAATTAAGTCATGGTAAAATTATATCGGATTATATAGAATGTGCCTATCATGGTTGGCAATTTAATTCTCAAGGAGAATGTGTCATAGTTCCCTATTTAGAGGATAGGCAAAAATTACCTAAAAATTGTAAAATTCGAGAATATTCGGTTAAAGAATTAGATGGTTTTATCTGGTTATTTCTAGGAGATACTCCTGATTTTATTCCACCCTTAGCCATTCCAGAATGGGATAATCTGAATTATATCGCCACGGTTTCAGTTATTCATTATCAAGGACATTTTTCCTTTTTAATTGAGAATTTAATGGATATGTACCATGGACATTTACATCAAGATTTACAGGCTTGGACAGATGCTCAGTTAGAAAAAATAGAAGAAACCCACAACCGAGTTGATGCCTATTATCAAGCTCAAAGTTATTATAAAATTGATAAAATTTGGTCAATTTCCCAGCTATTTTTTCCCGGTTTAAGACAACTTCATCCTGAACCTTTAACCGTTAGTTATATTTATCCCCATTGGGTTTCTACCTTGGGAGAATATTTTAAAATATATTGTTTATTTTGTCCGATTAGTTTAACAGAAACCCGGGCTTATTTAATTCATTTTACCTCATTAAATGCCTTTTGGCGACTCCATAAACTTCCCATAAAATTCAGAAAGTTTGTCAAAGATTTGTGTTTTGGTTCCGCCCAAAAACTATTAGATGGGTTAGTCAAACAGGATATTTTAATGATAGAAGAAGAACAACAATCCTATTTTAACAATTCCCAACAAAAAGGATACGAATTTAATCCGACTATCGCCAGTGTTCAACGGTTAATTCAAGGTCAAGTTAAACCCTAAACTTAATCTTTTTGCTTCAAAATTAATAGGGTAATATCATCAAACTGTTTTTCTTCTCCTCGGAATGTAACAATATCATTAATCACAATTTGTTTAATTTCTTCTATTGGGTGTTGCCAATTTTTAGAAATAACATTACAGAGTCTATTCAGTCCATACTGTTGTCTATCAACATTGAAGGTTTCCGTAATTCCATCGGTATATAAAACCACACCATCCCCGGTTTTTAACTCAACAGTTGTAGAAGTAATAAACTCCGTAATGTTTTCATCTAAAGCAATCGGAATCCCTAAATTAATGGTATCAATCCGTTCAATATTACCATCGGAACGAACAATTAAAATTTCTTCATGCTGTCCGCTAATCGTTAATAAACCTTGATAATAATTTAAAATAGCCAAAGTCAAATTTCTATCAACATTCATCCGTTCAACATTTTTATAAAGAGTGTTGTTAAGAATATTCAAAAATTGGATAGGGTCAGTTTCTCTAATTTCCGTGAGGGTACGAATTCCCATTTGAGTCATTAACATTAAAATTCCACTTTCTAACCCATGTCCGGTCACATCTCCAATTCCCAAAGTCACCACACCATCGGTTTCTAAAACATCATAATAATCTCCCCCAACTTCCTCCGCAGGTTTCATAAATCCCACAATTTCTAATCCAGAAATCATAGCGAGTTCCTCCGGTCTAGGTAAAATCATTTGTTGTAAACGACGAGTTACTTCTAATTCCGTTGCTAACCGTAGATTTTCCGTTTGTAGGCGACTAATATTAACATGGGTTTTAATTCTAGCTAAAAGTTCATCCTTAGCAAAGGGTTTTATCATATAATCATTTGCACCCATATTTAACCCAGTTACAATATCTTGAACTTGAGTTTTAGCCGTTAATAAAATAATCGGTAATTCCGTTTGATTAAACTGTTCTCGAAGTTTTTGGGTAACTTCATATCCGGTAATTTTAGGCATCATCACATCCAATAACATTACATCGGGTCTGAGTCCTTTAGCAATTAATTCTAATGCTTCTTCGCCATTACTAGCTTGAAAAACCGCATAATGATGTAATGAAAGATTATTTAATAAAACCTGACGATTCACGATTTCATCATCCACAATTAAAATTTTAATCGTTTCTGGAGAATAGTTCATCGACAGTTGAGAAAAACCAGGATTAACGGATAATAATGTATTAATTTGTATGGGTTTTAGATAACTTTTAATCTGGTTTTCCATAGGAGTTTTAACTACATTTTCGGCAATAGGTAGGGTAAAAGTAAATCGAGAACCGATACCAACCTCAGATTCAACCGTCATTTCACCCCCATGTAATTCTACCAATTGTTTTGTAATGGTTAATCCTAATCCGGTACCGCCATATTCTCTAGCGGTTGAACCTTCTCCCTGTTCAAAGGATTCAAAAATTCTATCTAATTTATTAGCCTCAATCCCAATTCCCGTATCAGAAATCGTAATTGCCATTTGAGATTTTTTAGTTTCAGGTAAAATTATTGCTGAAATTTCTACTATTCCTTCTGGGGTGAATTTTATCGCATTTCCAACTAAATTATAGAAAATTTGTTGTAACCGATTTTCGTCTGCTTCCGCCAGGGAGAAATCAACGGGAATCCGATTAATTAGATGCAAATTTTTATGGGTAATTAGATGTTGACTTAAGATTAAAACCGCATCAACAATCGCCCGAATATCAAGCGGTCGCCGTTGTAATTCTATATTTTGATAGCGCAATTTAGAGAAGTCTAAAATATCACTAACTAAACTAGATAGGCGGCGACCACTAGCCGCAATCATGGCTAAATTGCTATTAGTTTGGGGGGATAAATCTCCGGTTGCCCCATCAATTAAAGATTCCGCAATCCCAATAATTCCATTTAAAGGAGTTCGTAATTCATGGGAAGTATTGGCAAGAAATTCATCCTTTAATTGGTCTAACTTTTGAAGTTCTTTATTTTTGGATTCCAAAATAGTAAAGGATTCTTTTAACTGTTTTGCCATACTATTAAAAGATTTGGCTAACTGACCTAATTCATCCTTGCGTTTAAGATTAACCTGTTGTTCCCATTGTCCTTGAGCAATTTTTTTGGCTGCAATATTCAACTGTAAAATTGGTTTGACAATCCATTGTGATGTTAATAATCCGATTAATGTAGCTCCTAATAATGCCAAACTACATAAGGCAATGGTCGTGCGGGTATTCGCATTAATTTGTTCCATAAAATCCGCTTCAGGAACCACCACAAGAATTAACCAATTTACCGTTTTTCCCTTCTGAAAAGGTAACACATTGACAAAATAACGATGGTAATTCCAAGTAAATTCTAGTTTTTTTTCCTGTTTAATATCCTGGAGATTAGAATAGGTTTGGTTTAAATATTTAGCCGTGGCTTGAGTTAAGGGATTTTGGCTTTTTACCGCCTCAAATAACTGTCTATTATTATCAACAACTAAAAAGGGTTTTTCTAAAGTAGAAGTAGCTAATAACGTACCATCACTATCAATTAAAAAGGTTTGTCCTGATTTTCCTACCTTTAATTGATTTAAAAAATTTCCAATGCCATCTAAACGTAATGCGGTGTTAAGAACCCCTTGAACTTGTTGGGTTTGAGGATTATAAACCGGAAGCAAAGCACTCATTAATAAAGTCGGTTCTAATAAAGATAAATACACCGAACTCCAAGTCATATCCCCAGCTTTTACCGCATCTTTATACCACACCCCCTTAAGGGTATTAAAATTTTTAACAATGGTTTCCACTTCGGTGCGATCGCCTTTATAATTAGTCTTATAGGAATAGAAGTCAAAATTAGTAAAGGTATCAATCACATTAATTCTTAAAGACCCATCCCCCAACTGTTCCCCCGTGCGTTCCTGTCCGGCGGCATTAGTAATTTTAATAAAATTAATATCAGGATAAAGTTGCACCTGTCGCCAGAGATACTTTTCCCACGGGGTTAAATTTTGAAAACTTAAAATACCTGATTTAATTAAATTCGAGTGGGTTTGATTAATCTTTTCTGGCACTGCTAAATAGGCTTCTAAATTCTGTTCAACCCGCGCACTAATTTCATTTTGTAACTGACCTACCACCTGATTAACCGCCTTCTGTCCTGCCTGAAAAGACAGCCAACCCACAATCCCAACCGCCCCAAAAATTTGCAGCAAAAAGGGTATAATCAAAACCGTTCGGATGGGAATTGGATGCTGACTTTTCCGAACCATCTTCATCCAAATTGACTGAAATTTAGGCAAATAAATTGACATTAAAGATCAAAATTTATGGTTATTAAATAGGTAATAGGTAATCAATTAACTCTTAAACTGATTACTGATTACTGATTACCGATTACTGATTACTCTCCCCAGCGTTTCATCTGACCCCCATCAATATCAAAGAGGTCAAGCACCCGACAAACCGTATTTGTAACCATTTCATCAATCGATTCTGGCATCGTATAAAATGCCGGAACCGGAGGCATAATAATCCCCCCACATTCAGTCACCGTCAACATATTTTTAAGATGGATAGCATGGAGAGGGGTTTCCCGCACCATTAACACCAACCGACGGCGCTCCTTGAGTACCACATCCGCCGCCCGGGTCAGGAGATTGCCCGTCACCCCCGTAGCCACCTCAGCCAAGGTTTTCATGGAACAGGGAAGAATCACCATTCCCATCGTCCGAAACGAACCACTGGATATTGCTGCCCCCACATCACCGATAGCATAGCTCACATCAGCTAAGTTGTGGAGTTGTTTACTATCTATATTCAACTCATGGGCCCTAGTGATTTCTCCTGCCCGGGAAACCACCAGATGGGTTTCCACATCGGTTTCTCGCAGGAGTTTCCAACAGACGCACCGCATAGATAATACCACTCGCCCCACTAATGCCCACAATGAGACGTTTAGAACTGGTCATATTAACGGCGGCTTCCTAATCTGAATTATTCTATTTTAACCCTAAATAAACCCATTTTTTTAAGAATCTTTGTTTCTGATATCACTGCGAATATGTAAATCCCGTTGAGGATAGGGAATTTCAATATTTTTCTCTGCAAAAACCCTCCAAATTTCACAAGCAATTTCGCTCATAATTCGTTTCCCTCCGATGGGAGTTGCTAACCAGACTGTGATCTCAAAATCTAAACTAGATTCTCCAAAATTAATAAAACTGACTGTAGGAGCCGGATCATTTAAAGTTTCAGGATGTTTATAGATAATTTCTAACAAAATCTCAATCATTTTTTGCGGATCACAATCATAACTCACTCCCACAATCAAAGATTTTCTTACCCGGCGATCGCTCCCGGTCATGGTTTTAAGTTCCTGGGTAAAAAAGATTTGATTCGGAATAATTTTTTCCGAATTATCCCTCGTCACTTGTACCGTTGTGGCTCGGATACTAATTTTTTTAACTTCACTCGATTCTCCCCCAATTTCAATAATATCTCCCGGTCTTAAAGAGCCTTCAAATAATAGAAATATCCCACTAATAAAATTACTAAAAACTTCTTTTAACCCGAAACCAATCCCAACGGATAAACCGCCCGTAATCGCCGCAAATGTTGTGGAATTAAATCCCAAATATCCCACAAACAGCACAATTCCTAAAGTAATTAAAAAATAACGAATTAAAATCAAAGAAGCTTGAATACCACCGGAATCCAGTTTCGTGCTATTAACAATAATCTGCCAGAGAATATATTCAAAAATATTAACAGCAACAATCCATAAATATAACCCCACCGTGCTGATTAAAATTGCTCCTACAGTTAATGGACTGCCAAATAAATTAATCACCACCACTTGCAGAAGTTGATCAAGATCTACAAATAAACTTAAAATTTCTCTCAAAACATATAAAATAAATATTGGTTTAAAAAAATATAAATTACACTCTTTAACCCGATCAATCGGAATAAATAGACATAGGCAAACTACAAAAATCCGATAAAATAGATAAACCCATAAAAGATTAATTGCGATCGCCAGAATCCCGGCAATCCATCCTTGAGAAATGAATAAATTTTGAAATAAATTTAAGAAAATCAAGCTAAATCCCCGACCCACTAAATCAGGAATTAAGACTAATCCACACCAATAGGGAGCTAAAGTTGTTTCTTGGGCTAGATTAACTGCTAGTTGTGGGAAATTTGCTTTAATTTTTTTACCGACCCAATAGGATAGACTATGACCGACTAAAATAGATATCAAAATCACCCCTAATTGAATTTGTACCGGAGAGCGATACAAAAAAATCAGGAGTTTAGTAATTTGATCAACAATGAATATTAAATCGAGTGAATTGGACATATCGGGTTTTTTTTAAGGTTGACTTGATTTCTGATTCACAGTTTCCAGTAATCTGAGCAGCAGCATATTCAGGAGTGATACTTCCCGCTAATACTTGAGGATATAAACTATTGCCCGTCTTCCCCCAAAACCGCGCCAATTGAACTTGGTCTAAAGGAATCGCGATGGCGGTTTTAGATTGCTCCACTAATATTGCTTCTCGGGGAAACAAACGACTATTAACATTAACATTGTTATTAGCTGGCATAAAAGAGCCCTCTAGGAGACTTAACCGCTTACGAGTTTGTTCTGGATTTGTAAAAAACTCAGCCAATTTTAGAGCCAACTGCTGTTGTTGAGGACTTGATATTCGATTAAACAAAATCACACGAGAATAGAGAAAAGGCCCGGCGGGGTTGTCGCCTTCCCCGGGTAATAAGGCAACACCCAAATTATCTTTTCCTAACGCTTGGCTATATTTGGGAAACTGGGAAGAATCACAAAAAACATAGGCTAATCGGTTATTAATAAACCCCTGTTCCAAGCCTTCAATACCATCACTAAAAACCATATTTGGTTCGTTTTGGGCAATTTTTAGCCACTCCATCCATTTTGCCCAACTTTTTTGATCAAAAACAAAATTACCTTGGGCATCAAAAGATTTTCCCCCAAAAACTTGCACTCCCCAAAAGGTGGCTATAAAATTAGACCATATCCCCACCGAGTAACCCTTCTTGGCTTGTTCCAATAGCTCCGTTAAAGTTTTAGGCGGTAAATCAACCTTCTTCTTGTTATAGCAAAGAGTTTGAGTCATCACCGAGGTGGGTATACCATAGATTTTTCCTTGATAGTGAACATGACTAATCGCCGTAGGAAGGTAACCCGAAAAGTCAAAGTCTTGAATCACCGGAATCAAATTATCCTGAATCAAACCCGGAATCACCCCGGAAGCAGTAAATAGAAAATCCGGCCCCAAACCCCTCTTAACTTGTGTGCGGAATTGCTGATTTAATTGATCACTGGGAATATATTCACTCACAATCCTAACATTAGGATATATTCGCATATAATCCTTAAAAGACTCTTGCATCATTTCTTGGATTTGACCGTCAAATGAATGCCAAACTAAAATCTGCCCCTGAATGGATGGCGGTTGAGACTCAGATATCTTGTCCGTACCCTTGGGACTGCAACTGGTCAAAAATATTAATACTAAGATAATTAACTGCAAAAAACGATAACGCAATTGATTTTCCTACTCCCTAAATTAAATATTGAAACATTCTATAGCAATCAGCAGTTTACCCTTGACAACTTCTTTGCGTCTTTGGAGTTAAATTCTGCCCAACCCTTACTATAAAATAAGCGATCGCCCTTTTCAATAAAAGCGATCGCTTATTCTAAAAGAAACCCGGTTTCTTGCAGTTATCTATCTGAATTACAGCAAATTCCGCTTCATAAACCGGGTTTCTATCTATTTCAACATCCCTGAAACCGAAGCCACCTCCGGTTTAGCAATCCGAGGGGCCATAAACCCCTTCGCATACAAATCGGGATTTGCCTTAGCCACTTGAGCATAAGAATCCCGCATCTGACTATTGAGGGCAACGGTGGTGGCATCATAAACCTTAGTTACCAGTTTAGGATATAACCCAATTCCCACAATCAGCACCAGGAAACTCGCAGCAATGAAGACCTCCCGGGGTCGAGCATCACTAAAAGTCGATTCCGAGGGGAGTACACAACTGGTTTCCAAAACAAAATGCCTCTAGGTCACCAGGATTTTTGGCAACCGCATCACCCAACATACAAGCAGGCGCTTCACCCGTTGCATAGAATAACTGACGCAGCATTGATAGTAAATAAATCGGGGTCAGAACTAATCCCACACCCGCCAAGGCCACCAGAACCACCCGGAAAGTCGTGCTATAAATATCGCTGGTGCTAATCCCAATAAAGATCAACACTTCACTAGCGAAACCACTCATCCCAGGTAAGGCCATAGATGCCATCGCCCCGGCGGTAAACAGAGTGAACACCCGGGGCATCACCTTACCGATATAACCCATTTCATCCAAAGCCAGAGTATGGGTGCGGTCATAGGTAACACCCGCCAGGAAGAACAGCACCGCCGAAATTAGACCGTGGGAGATCATTTGTAGTAATGCTCCACTCACCCCAATATCGGTAAAGGAGGCAATTCCCAGCAACACAAACCCCATGTGAGACACAGAGGAATAGGCTAGGCGGCGTTTCATATTCGATTGGCCAAAGGAATTTAAGCCACCATACACAATATTAACCACCCCTAGAATTGCCAGAATCGGGGCAAAATAGATATGGGCATCGGGTAGCATTCCCATATTCACCCTAATCAGACCGTATCCCCCCATCTTTAAAAGTACCCCAGCCAAAATCATCGAAACCGGGGCCGATGCCTCACCGTGGGCATCCGGTAGCCAAGTGTGTAGGGGGAAAACCGCCAGTTTCAGGCCAAAGGCGATTAATAACCCGGCATACATAAATAATTCTAGGGTGAGAGGATAATCCTTCAGACCTAGTTCCACCATATCGAAAGTTAAGGGGCCACCGCCATAAAAGGCCATTGCTAAGGCAGCCACCAGGATAAATAAGGAGGCAGCGGCCGTATATAATAAAAATTTAGTGGCGGCGTAACGGCGTTTTGGCCCGCCCCAGATGGAAATTAATAGGTACACCGGAATTAATTCCAGTTTCCCAGACAATAAATAACAGCAGTAAGTCTTGGGCCACAAATACCCCGATTTGGGCCGAATACAGCACCAACATCAGGAAGTAGAACAGACGGGGTTTTTGGTCTACCTGCCAAGCTGCAAAAATAGACAGAGTTGTGACAAGTCCAGCCAGAAGTACCAGGGGAAGGGAAATCCCGTCTATAGAAACGGCCCAGTTCAAACCCAATTGAGGCGCCCAGGGAAACTTTTCCACGAGTTGGAAATTTGCACTGCTCGCATCGTAATACTTCAAGAAGACATAGCACATTAACAATAAGTCCGCGATGCCTACACCAAGGGCATACCAGCGCAACTGTTTGCCATTTTTATCCGGCAGCACAGGAATCAGCGCCGAAGCCACAAGTGGGAGCAGGACTATCGTGGTCAGCCAGGGAAATTGATCCGCCATCATGACAGTAAGAACAAATACTTATCCGTGAATTATTTTATTGTACTCAACCCTGTAACGATTTGTATATAAATTTTTTTATCGGAGGTAATTATTGATTAAGGTATATAGCTTTGGTTTATATATGTACATATAGAGTTAAATCAATAGTATTAAAATATTTACCCCTATCACAATAGGTAATGGGGAATTCGGTAAATCTTTGACTTTACAGTCTTATTTTCGACAAGGATTTCATATAATTAATCCCTAATCCTTAGTTGGGCGGTAATTCTAAGGCAATATTTCCCAATAAACCCTTACGAAAATCATTTAACATTTGACGGGCAGTTCTTTCGATATCCCCTTTATGTTTATATTCTGCCAACTCCTGTAAATAAATATCTCCACTCAAAGCCGTAAACTCTAATTTATATCGGGAAACTAACAAATGTTGTAAATTAAAATCCTGTAACAACTCGATTAATACCGTAGCAACTTGTCGATTTTCATAGGACGCCTCCCCAATATCTTCACAAATTGCCAACTTTAAGGCATCTTCCTCCTTTCTGATTTTAGTTGGAATTACCCCAGGAGCATCTAATAATTCCAGACTCTCGGAAATTCTCACCCATTTCAAATGACGAGTCACCCCCGCCCGTCTAGCACTATCCACAATTCGTCTATTCAATAACCGATTAATTAACGCCGATTTTCCCACGTTCGGAAAACCAATCACCGCCGCCCGCACTGGACGCGGTAACATCCCCCGTCCAGCCCGTTTTTCATTGATTTGTGACCCAGCAGCTTGGGCAGCCTTCGCCACCGCATCCACCCCATTTCCCAACCTAGAATTCGTAAAATAGGCCGTTTCCCCCTGTTCCTCAAACCATTCCTCCCACTGTCTCTGAATATGGGAGGGAATCATATCCATGCGGTTAATCACCAGCACCTTCATTTTACTTCCCACCCACTGCGGAACATTAGGATGATGGGTCGTCAGAGGAATACGAGCATCTCGCACCTCCAAAATCACATCCACCCGTTTCAGTTGTTCCTGAAGGGTGCGTTCCGCTTTAGCAATATGACCGGGATACCATTGGATAGACATAGGTTAGGGGGCAGGGGGAGTAGGAGCAGGGGGGCAGGGGGAGCGGGGGGAGCGGGGGGAGCGGGGGGAGCAGGGGGAGCAGGGGGCATCCTCGTTTGCTAACCAATGGCTACTAACCGCTAACACCAATACCCGGTTAAGGAACAATTAGGACGGGACAGGGAGACAAATTAATCACACGGTTAGTAACGCTATCGGCGGCATGATCTTCGGTCAGACCAATGCCCCGACTACCCATGACAATTAAATCCGCATTAATTTCATCGGCAACGTCACAAATCGTAAAGGCGGGTTTTCCCTCTTTTTCTAGGATTTGGGCCTGAATACCATCCTTAGAAAACAGGAGTTTAACCTCTCCCAGTAAAGCCGCCACCGCTTCTGGAGACGTCATTTGTTCAGGATGGGGTTTAGGCTCGCTCACCTCGACAGTTGGTTCCACAACCGCCAGAAACATAGAGACTACACCCAAAGGTTTTGACTAGGTTTGTCACAATTACCGCCGCTTCGTGGGCTTCACGGCTTTGGTCAACAGCAAATAAAATGGTTTTAAACATAATCGGGCATCTGATACATTTACGCTTTCTATCTTTTGCTCCGAGACGCGGACTTAGGTAGAATGTTTACGGTGAACGATTGTGTGGTAGACCTGATTTGGTTGAAGAACAGCATTAAACTGTCCGAACCCTTACCAATACCACCTGAATTTAATCTGATTTATACAAGAAAACATCCTAGGAGGATTATCCTGTGTCAAAAAAAACTGTAGCAGATTTATCATCATCAGATTTATCTGGAAAACGGGTATTAGTCCGCGTTGATTTTAATGTTCCCCTGGATAACGGTTCAATTACCGATGATACACGGATTCGTGCGGCTCTGCCGACTATCCAAGATTTAACTTCCAAAGGCGCTAAAGTGATTTTAACCAGCCACTTTGGCCGTCCCAAAGGAGTGGACGAGTCCATGCGTTTAACCCCCGTGGCAACCCGGTTATCGGAATTGTTAGGTAAACCCGTTAAGAAATGTGACGATTGTATTGGGGATGAAGTCGCCCAAGCGGTTGCAGCCATGGAAAATGGGGATGTCACCGTATTAGAAAATGTCCGTTTCTATTCCGAAGAAGAAAAAAACGATCCTGAATTTGCTAAACAATTAGCTTCTGTTGCAGATTTATACGTTAATGATGCTTTTGGAACCGCCCACCGAGCCCATGCTTCTACTGAAGGAGTAACTCATTATTTGCCTTCCGTGGCGGGTTATTTAATTGAAAAAGAACTCAAGTTTTTACAAGGCGCTATTGAAGAACCCAAACGTCCTTTAGCTGCTATTGTCGGCGGTTCTAAAGTGTCTTCTAAAATTGGTGTAATTGAAGCTCTTTTAGATAAATGCGATAAATTGCTGTTGGGCGGTGGGATGATTTTCACCTTCTATAAAGCTCGCGGTTTGAATGTCGGTAACTCTTTGGTGGAAGAAGATAAACTGGAATTAGCCCGCGCTTTGGAAGCCAAAGCTAAAGAAAAAGGCGTGGCTTTCCTGTTACCTACCGATGTGATTGTTGCGGATAAATTTGCTCCCGATGCGGAAGCAAAAACCGTTAGCATTAATGATATTCCCGATGGTTGGATGGGATTAGATATTGGCCCCGATTCAATTAAAGTTTTCCAAGAAGCTTTAGGCGACTGTAAAACGGTAATTTGGAACGGCCCCATGGGGGTTTTTGAGTTTGAGAAATTTGCCGCCGGGACAAAAGCGATCGCTTTAACTTTAGCAGATTTGACCAAAACAGGCACGATTACCATTATCGGTGGTGGTGACTCCGTTGCCGCCGTTGAACAGTTGAATTTAGGCGAACAAATGAGCCATATTTCCACTGGAGGCGGTGCTAGTTTGGAATTGTTAGAAGGGAAAGTATTACCCGGAATTGCAGCGTTAAATGATGCGTAATTTCAGATTTAGTTAACATCAATTTGTGGGGAATATGGCAATGTCATATTCCCTATAATTTTTTATTCTAATTAAAAAAATTTAAACAATGGCATTGGACTAGATATTATAAAAATAAAATGTCATAAAAATCAGCTATAATTTAGGATAAGGTGCTGGTTAACTTACCATCCTAGGATGACTATGATTAGAGTTGCAGACAAAATTATGAAGCGGATTCGTGGCTATGGTCGCGGTCGGTGGGTTTGCACACCCAAAGACTTCCTTGACCTAGGTAGTAGAAACCGCTATAGATAAAGCACTGTCTCGTCTAGTTAAGGATGGTTCACTGCGACGTATAAGCAAAGGCTTATACGATCTTCCTCGCATGAGCAGTATATTAAAACGTCCAGCCCCACCGGATATTGATGCCGCGATCAAAGCACTAGCAAGACGAGATGACAAAAAATTTATGCCCGATGGTATCGTTGCAGCAAATAGTTTAGGCTTGACAAATGCTGTTCCTGCTAAGATGGCTTATCTTACAAATGGCACAACAAGAATCTTAAATGTGGGAGGTCGTACTGTTCAGATCAAACACGCCAGAAAGCACTTAATGTCATGGTTAAAGCGTCCAGGGTTAACAGTTGTTTTAGCCCTAGATTGGCTTGGCAAACAAGCAGTTTCTGGAACGGAAGTTGTTAATATCTTGCGATCTCGTTTACCTGATCATGTTAAGCAAGACTTGGTAAAAGGTATCGATCTTTTGCCCTCTTGGATGGCAAAAATTGTAGATAGTATTACTCAAAGTGTAAGTGCTGCTGTGTGATGAATCAGGAATTTAAACGCTTTCTTGAATTATCTACTCGGAAGGTACTTGATTGTCTTCTTTTCCATATTTTTGGAAACAATTATCAACAACAAATCCTCGGTCATACTTTGAAATTGTGTAACCATATACATTATTATTAGAAAAATTTTTGATAGTAGATCTCTTAGTTAAATACGTGAAAAGGCTTATGGCTGGCAACCACTCAGACTCATTAGCTTTTGAGATTTTAATTTTTTTAACTAATTTTTTCGGCTGATCTTGCGAAATATAATATATTGATCCGATATCGGTACCAATATATTTATTAGGTTTAACTACATATTGTAATAGCTCAGAACTTTCTGGCTCAAGTTTCCATTCATAACACAAGTTATCATTCTCAAGACCCACTTTTGCCCCGATAACTGCACTATGGAGGAATGGAGAGGATGCAAGTAGCAAAAATTCTGCTACTTCTATATAATTTTCAACTTCATCACGATTAACTGCTATATACTTATGTTCTACATCATTTCTTTTCTTATTTAAAAGAGATATGATGTTTGTCGGGAATATTTCTAACTTTTTAATAATTTTGAGTTTGTTTGGAAAATTTGTTTCAGCTTTGGAAACATAAGCTTCATTTAACCCAAAGATTTCTAAAATTTTTTCAATTGTCAAATGAATAGCACGTTTAGCATTACCTAAAGAGTTACTTGCGCCTCTGCTATTATTTAGTTTCAAGATCTGATTTTGCAAAGTCAAGATATTCAAAAGGTTCGTGACCTTTGGGATTTAGTTTATGATAACAAAGTGTAGAAGTTGGAAGTGCATATGTTATCAATGATCTATACCCTTTTGAAAAATCAGCATCTCTATCTCGTAAAATATAGAAATCTTGAAGTTTTTCAAGTTGAGAGTTTTGAAGATCAATAAGCAGTTGAGGTTGGCTTTTTTCCAAAGATTTATTCCCTTGAACTTGATTTTGTATATTATCAATATACTCTTGCAAATGCTCTACAATCCGATCTTGTAATTCAATGGGTAAAGACTCCATCATTTTAATAACAGTGGTAATTGCTGGTGATGACATTTGGTAAACTCCTTATACAATCTTTGTCTCTGTTCGCAGGCTAACTTTAATTTTAGATGTAAAATAGTTGAATCAACCCAATTATAATAGATAATATGGAAGCAACAGATATCAACATTCAACAAATGCCGATTCTTATAGGACAGAAAGGAGAAATTACCATTCCCCAGGTTATACAAGATTCCCTCAATATTAACGAGGGAGATAACCTAATATTACTACAAATCGGTGATTTAATTGTACTGACTCCCCAACAACCTCAAGTTCCTCAACTGATTGATCAGATCGCAACTCTGATGGATAATGAAAATGTCAGTTTGAATGATTTATTAGCAGGCTTGTAACCAAACATTATTTAACAAAAAAAGCAAGGAAAGAAAATTGAATATTCCTAATTTTAGGATGGTTTCAACTTACTTTCCTATACTATTTTATTTTAAAATAGGTTTGGTTAAATGACTACAATCAACATCATTAACAATCCTAGAATCAATCCTTGCAGGTTGAACTTCAACACCGGGAGGTAAAGGACGATTTTCGAGATGGAAAACGACTTTTTTACAGACCATTTGACTATTCCCAACTGAAGCATAATCCCAAATATACACTTCTGAATTGGGGGATGTGGCATTAGCGGGGGGAATCACCCAGGAACTCAGCAAAACGATTTCTAAAGCCACTAAAGCTGCAATCACAAACTTTAGCATAACTTACCCATGGTTGATAAATTCAGGACTAATATTAGTATACCCAATATTGCCAGGTGATCGGACAATCTACACTCAGTTTGACGGAATTGGCGATCGCTTAATTTTAAATAACATTAAGAAACTGTTTTTTCTGTTTTTGGCGGTGCGATCGCTTTGCCATTTACCTCTTGTAAATAAAACCCTCCCACGGTAATTAAAAACAGTAAATAACTCACAATTTGGACAAAATACAATTGATCTCGATAGCCAAATAAAGCTTTTAAAACAATCCCGGGAAATTGTTTGTCGGGTAAAAATCCCTGGGCATTTAAGACCAAATTTCCCAATAAACAAGACGCTGGTTGAGTCGAACAGAATCCCGCATATTCTGGATTGATTTGGGCTAATATTCCTACTCCCGCATCCAAATGTTTGAGAACCGAAATTACCAATCCCGCTACAATTAATAATAGAAAAATCCCCATGATTTGAAAAAACAAACGAATATTAATTTTTACCCCCCACTTAAATAGTAATATTCCCAAACCCGCAGCTACCAATAAGCCTAAAACCGCCCCGATAGCGGGCATAATTCCCTGTTCAAATGTGGCTAATATAAACACAACGGTTTCCAGACCTTCGCGTAAAACCGCAATAAAAATTAACCCAAAAATTGCCCATCCTGCTGCTATTTTATTTTGATTAATAGCCGCTTTAACCGCCCCTTCCACTTCCGATTTTAAGGATTTAGCTTGTTGGGTCATCCAAATTAACATCCAACTTAACATGGCGATCGCAAATAACCCAATTCCCGCCTCTAAAAATTCCCCAAAAACCGGGGCGTAGGGATGTTCAGAAGTAGCAATTCCTTGAATTAGCCATCCAAATAATAGACCAAAAAATGCACTGGCAATAATTCCCACTCCCACTCCCGAAAATACCCAGGAATTGAGATAACTTTGTTCGGCTTTTTTCAAACAAGCCAGGACAATTCCCACTACTAAAGCGGCTTCAAAACCTTCTCTTAAAGTAATAAAAAACGTAGGTAATGCTTGGGTTATACTCATAATAATTGTTTGAAACCAGTTGAATAAATGGCTGGATAGGCTGGAATTAACCAGCCCAAAGATTATCTCAGATTAACTGAAATCCCGTAACATTTTCTTGATCTCAATATTATGTAATTCCTCCTGACCAATCATGGTACGAGCATATTCTTCCAAATAAATACTCGCATTTTCAACAACTTCTAGCAACTCCTTATACAATTCTAAAGCCTTGCGCTCATGCGCCAAACTTTCCTGTAAAAGATCCCTGACCGAATGTTGATAACTTTCCTCAATGGGAGCAATTTTCTGACTAGGATGTCCTTCTAAACCTGTAAGAATTTCTCCAGCTTGTTGAGCATGAAGTAAAGATTCTGCGGCTTGAGCCTTGAAAAACTGTACAATGGGTAAACGATTTGGCCCAGTTACCATCAAAGAATAATGGGTATAACGCACCACTCCCGCTAACTCGAATTCCATGATCGTGTTGAGAAGTTCAATTGCTTTTGGTAGATCGAGATCTCTCATATTTTGTCTTTTAACTAAAAAACACTTTACTTATTATGGCAATAGTTTATGCTTTTTAGAATAATGAGTTACAATTGTCATCTCCCCCCAAAAGTAATTCTTAAGATTTATATAAAATTTCTGCTGTATCGGTTCACCTACCCTATTTTTTCCGTTTAGGGGTAAGTAGATAACCCACTAAAGAATTGTTGCAAGATCTATTCACCTTAGAACAGTGTAGTTTACCGTTAGATGATTAAGCGTTTTGAAATAGTCTAGGTTTGTCAAATCGTTTAATTCTCGCCCACACTGATCGAAAGGTAAAGTATGGACTTGGTGATTTTGCCAAGGATGGCCTAAGCCTGGACTTCAGCCCAGGTTTAGGACTTAGATCCCCTCCATTTCAGTTAAAATCGATTGGTACTGCATATTTTTTTTAAACAAGGAGACGAAAAATGCAAGAAACCCACGAAGATCACGGACACATCCACCCCTAGCGGAGCCAAAATAGATGTCACTGTAGAAACAGGTGGTGCCATTACCTCCCCTTCAACCAATGCCCAGTTTGATGAAATTAAGGAAAAAGTTGTAGTCGTCCTATCCGAACTTCCGGGTTATATCTCTAGTTTTTTTGGCTCCTACCAAAAACCGATTATTACCATTGTTCTGATTTTATCTACTCTTGTGACTCTGAAGGTGTTATTTGCGGTAATTGATGCCCTGAATGACGTTCCCCTTTTAGCTCCAACCTTTGAGTTAATTGGTATGGGATATACCGCTTGGTTTGTCTACCGTTACCTGCTCAAAGCCTCAACCCGTCAAGAATTGGTTCAAGAATTCAAATCCTACAAAGAGCAAGTTACAGGCGACTAACTTTAAGATAGGGACAGGAGACAGGAGACAAAAACCGAGGACATAAGACAAAAACCGAGGACATAAGACCAGAGCTAATAATTTACCCCCCTGCCTCCCCTACCTCCCCTGCTCCCCCCGCTCCCCTACTCCCCCCGCTCCTCCTGCTCCCCCTATTTCTTCTTCCCCTTGGCTCCATTGCCGTCCATCGAAGACTCTGTAGGGATGGCGAGATCATCGGGTTTCCCCTTACCCGTGGTAAGTTCCAGACAATATCCCGCACCGTAGACGGTTTTAATATATCGAGGATGACGGGGATCGGGTTCCATCTTCGTGCGTAAATGACGAATATGAACTCGGATCGTCTCGATATCATCATTGGGGTCATAACCCCAAACCTCCTTTAAAATCTCACTAGGCGCGACGGTTTGACCATGACGTTGCAGCAAGCAATGTAAGAGTTCAAATTCCAAATGGGTTAACTTAACGGTGTTCTCAAACCAAATCGCCTCAAACCTTTCCGGGACTAGGGTTAAAGCCCCATAACTGAGAATTTCGCTATGTTTAGCCGCCTGGGGAATACGATCGGTTCTTCGTAACAGAGCCCTAACCCTGGCCAGCATTTCTTCTAATTCAAAAGGTTTAGTTAAATAATCATCAGCCCCCGAATTAAACCCTTCAACTTTGTTTTGGGTTTGTCCCAATGCCGTTAACATCAACACCGGAATATCTGCCGTGCGTTTCATCCCGGCGTAAACGTTGGCAAATGGTGAACCCGTCCACCTTCGGCAACATCAAATCTAAAATAATTAAATCTGGCAACAATTGCATCGCCAGGGCCTGTCCTTTAATCCCATCTTCCGCTTGGCTCACTTCATAACCAGCCATTTCTAGGTTGATGGCTACCAATTCCGAGATTGCGGGGTCATCATCTATGACTAATATCCGGGGCATCATTTAATCGGGTGATTTGGGCATCATCAGTGATCAGTTATCGGGAAACAGTTATCAGTAAAGATAAAATATAAATCTCTACTCTCTATTCTTGATTTTTAACTGATAACTGAAACGGCGCGTTATATCGTAACATTTTTTGGTTTTTTGTGCAACAATTCTTGAAGTCAGAATTAATTATTGCACAAATTCATTCCCGGGGATGAATTGAGCTTCGGCAATTGTAAAAATAAGTGACAAACAAAAATCAAAATTAGCAACTTTCAAGGTATGATTATCCTAAAGGACTGTATCAGCATATACCCAGTTCCTTATACCAAAAAGGAGTAATAGACTCATGGCCGTTGAAAAAGTGAACTCATCCTCCAGTCTCGCCGAGGTCATCGATCGGATCTTAGATAAGGGCATTGTGATTGACGCTTGGGTGCGGGTTTCCCTCGTTGGAATCGAACTTTTATCCATAGAAGCAAGAATCGTGATTGCTTCTGTCGAAACCTATCTCAAATACGCAGAAGCCGTTGGTTTAACCGCACAGGCGGCCGTTCCTGCGGTTTAAGATTGAAGGAATTGGCAATGGGTATGGTGCAAAAAAAAGCACAATGATTCACCCATTGTGACTTGGGGTAGGGTTTAACCGATTGATAGTCATGGTGTAAGTTTAATCAGCGGAATTCACTGCCCATACCCAATGCCCAGAAATTCACAACCCACCGACGCGAGGGTTTCAAAAAAATTATGGCTTTAAAAGATGAGTGGCAACGGGAGCGCCTCGGACGCCAACAGGGAATTCAAGAACGTCAACAGCACGTTCAAACCACCCTGTCCCTTTGGCAACAAGAGCGCCAAAATCAGGCCTTAGACGATCAAGAATCTCGACGGGGGTTTGTCGCTAGTTTACAACAACAAACCCACGAATTATTAACCAACAGCAACACCGAACGTCTGTTGGTTGCCCAGGAACAGCGACAACAACTGGAAGACTTTATCGGGCAGTTATCCCAAGAAGTCGGTAGATTTTTACAACAAACCACCGAAGAACGCTCACAGGTCGCAACCCAACTACATCAGCAGTTATCTGAATTTCGGGAAGACCTGGAATATCGGGTAGCAGATTTGTTGGCTAATTATCAGCAACGACGCCGAGAAGTTCGGGAAACCCTTACTTGAGGACTTAGCTGTTTTTCGCCAAACCCTCTCTCGGGAAGTCGAAGAATATTTAGGGGAGTTGGATATTCTGCACCAACAAATGGCCGCACAATTACAACAACAACTGCAACAGAGTCGGACGGAAAGAAACAACGCTGTTCAGAAGTTATTTGAAGATTTAGCGGGATTTCGCGCCGAACTGCAAGATTATCACCTGAAACTCCAACAGACCGTTTGGGGAAGTTCCCATCGACAACCCCGAAAAGTTGTCACTCCGCCCAGGTCTATTACTCCGAAAAAAACTATTGTTTCTCATCAATCACCCCTTTATTCCAAACCTCCCTTAAAGCCCAAAACTGCTCCTAAACCCCAAGCCATTCCCCATTCTATTAAACCCCAACCCACCTTTACCCCCTCTGCGCCCCAACCGGGCACCCCGGATCAACGGGTTTATCAGTATATCCAAACCCATCAAAACGGCGCTCGGTTAGCCGAAATTGAGCAAGCTCTGGGGATTAATCGGGTGCAGACCGTGGATGCGATTCGGGTATTATTACAACGGGGACACATTGCCCAACGCGATCGCGTTTATATTCCGGTGAAAAAATCCTAGGGTTGAGGGTTTCTCCCCCATGGATAGTTCCCTGCTATAAGATTAAATTAAGCCTGCCGCCTATCCCTAACTCGGCAGTATTTTAGCTGAATAACGCCATTAAAAATATGACTACCGTGCTTCAAGCTCGTCCTAAAGGCTTTGTGAATACGCCAGCCATTGAACAACTTACCATTAGAGCCTTGAGGTATCTTCAGAGTGGCTTTTCTCTACACTTAAGGGGGCCAGCCGGAACCGGAAAAACCACCCTGGCGATGCACTTAGCCGATTTATTAAACCGTCCCATCGTCTTAATTTTTGGAGATGATGAACTCAAATCCTCCGATTTAATTGGCAACCAACTGGGCTATACTCGCAAGAAAGTCGTTGATAATTTTATTCATAGTGTTGTTAAATTAGAAGACGAATTACGACAAAATTGGATTGATTCTCGTCTGACCTTGGCGTGTAAAGAAGGCTTTACCCTCGTTTACGATGAGTTTAACCGTTCTCGCCCGGAAGTTAATAACGTTTTACTTTCTGCCTTAGAAGAAAAATTATTAGTGCTACCGCCCAATAATAGCCGCTCAGAATATATTCGAGTCAATCCCCATTTTAGAGCAATTTTTACCTCCAACCCCGAGGAATATTGTGGGGTTTATGGGACTCAAGATGCGTTATTAGATCGGTTAATTACTATTGATATGCCCGAAACCTGACGACGCAACCCAACAGGAAATTTTAATTCAAAAAATCGGAATTTCCCTCGAAGATGCCCAAAGAATTATTAAAATAGTTAAAATTTATTTAGAAATAACCACTCAAAAAAAAGAAATTAAACCCGTTCAAAATGGTAAAACTGCCCGACCCCATATTGACAAAGCCTCGGGATTAAGACCGGGATTGATTATCGCCAAAATCTGCCATGAACATGATATTTCCATTGCGGAAAATAATCAAGACTTTATCGAAGTTTGTGCCGATATCTTATTATCGCGTACCGCCCTATCTACAGCAGAAGCTCAGAATAAATTAGAAAAAGTGATCAAAACCGTATTAACCAATGGTGACATATCAACTAACAGTTTTTTCCCCCCATCAGAAACCCAATTAACCGAAAATAACTCCTCAGAGATTGAAGAACAAGTTTATCAATATTTACAGAAAACCACCAGCGCCAGGGTTTCAGAAATTGAAGTGGCGTTAGGATTAAATCGAGTCCAAACCACTAATGTATTGCGCTCCTTATTAAAACAAGGTCATTTGAAACAGCAGGATAATCGCTTCTTTGCGGTGCAGAAACAAGGAGAATTGATTCAACCATGAACTCACAGCAACGTCCCTCAAATATACAACGCGGTGTTCCCACATCGACTCAAGGATCGAGTTTAGCCGATATTTTAGAACGGGTTTTAGATAAAGGAATTGTCATTGCTGGGGATATTTCCGTTTCCGTGGGTTCCACCGAACTTCTGAATATTAGAATTCGTTTGTTAATTGCTTCCGTCGATAAAGCTAGGGAAATTGGGATTAATTGGTGGGAAAGTGATCCCTATTTAAGTAGTCAAACCAAAGTTTTAACCGAGAGTAATCAACAATTATTAGAAACAGGTGAAATTATTACAGGAGGAAGTCAAAGCCTTAAAAGCATTATTACCCCAAGAAAACCAACCCAACCCAACCCCATCATCCCAATTACCCCAATTGTAGGGGAAGGTTCTATAAAAATTTATGATTCCCACAAATTACCCTGATTAACCCGCCCAACCCACCATTAACCTGCAATTAATCGGGGATTTGGGGATAGGATCGGGGTGGGTTTAGGTAAATTATTTATGGGTATCAAAGATTAATTTGAACCCGCCCCTACGGGTTAACTTTAGATAGAATAGAGATATTGTATTGATTTTATGAAACTATGAAATACAATCGGGATATTCATCATCGCCGTTCTATTCGTCTACAGGGATATGATTATAGTCAACCAGGAGCTTATTTTATAACGCTTTGTATTGATAAACGGGAATGTTTACTGGGGGATATTCAAGAGCAAACTGTTATTTTAAGCCGTTATGGTGAAGTTGTTGATTTTAATTGGTTTAATCTAACTAAAATTTATCCCAGCATTCAATTAGATAGTTTTGTCATTATGCCAAATCATATTCATGGTATTATAATGTTAACGGATTATAGCCATAATTTATCTGAAATTATCAGAGGTTTGAAAACATTTTCAGCCAGGAGAATTAATCAATTGCGATCGCTTTCAGGAATATCTGTATGGCAAAGGGGATATTATGAACATATTATTCGGAACGAAACGACATTAACAAAAATTCAGGAATATATTCTGAACAATCCCTATAATTGGCAAACTGACGAAATGCACCCTTCACAAAAATTTCCAATTCCTCAAAAGTTCAATATTAAATTAAATTATAACATTACATTACCGATAAATTTATCATCCTAATTACCCCAATTGTAGGGGCGGGTTCTGTAAAAATTTCTGATTCCCACAAATTACCTTGATTAACTCGCCCAACCCACCATTAACCTGCAATTAATCGGGGATTTGGGGATAGGATCGGGGTGGGTTTAGGTAAATTATTTATGGGTATCAAAGATTAATTTGAACCCGCCCCTACGGGTTAACTTTAGGATAAATTTATCATCCTAATTACCCCAATTGTAGGGGAAGGTTTCTGTAAAAATTTCTGATTCCCACAAATTACCTTGATTAACCCGCCCAACCCCACCATTAACCTGCAATTAATCGGGGATTTGGGGATAGGATCGGGCGGGTTTAGGTAAATTATTTATGGGTATCAAAGATTAATTTGAACCCGCCCCTACGGGTTAACTTTAGGATAAATTTATCATCCTAATTACCCCAATTGTAGGGGCGGGTTCTGTAAAAATTTCTGATTCCCACAAATTACCTTGATTAACTCGCCCAACCCACCATTAACCTGCAATTAATCGGGGATTTGGGGATAGGATCGGGGCGGGTTTAGGTAAATTATTTATGGGTATCAAAGATTGACTTGAACCCGCCCCTACGGGTTAACTTTAGGATAAATTTATCATCCTAATTACCCCAATTGTAGGGGCGGGTTCTGTAAAAATTTCTGATTCCCACAAATTACCTTGATTAACCCGCCCAACCCCACCATTAACCTGCAATTAATCGGGGATTTGGGGATAGGATCGGGGCGGGTTTAGGTAAATTATTTATGGGTATCAAAGATTAATTTGAACCCGCCCCTACGGGTTAACTTTAGGATAAATTTATCATCCTAATTACCCCAATTGTAGGTGCGGGTTCTGTAAAAATTTCTGATTCCCACAAATTACCTTGATTAACTCGCCCAACCCACCATTAACCTGCAATTAATCGGGGATTTAGGGATAGGATCGGGCGGGTTTAGGTAAATTATTTATGGGTATCAAATATTAATTTGAACCCGCCCCTACGGGTTAACTTTAGGATAAATTTATCATCCTAATTACCCCAATTGTAGGGGAAGGTTCTATAAAAATTTCTGATTCCCACAGATTACCCTGATTAACCCGCCCAACCCCACCATTAACCTGCAATTAATCGGGGATTTGGGGATAGGATCGGGGCGGGTTTAGGTAAATTGTTTATGGGTATCAAAGATTGACTTTAACCAGCCCCTACGGGTTAACTTTAGGATAAATTTATCATCCTAATTACCCCAATTGTAGGGGCGGGTTCTGTAAAAATTTCTGATTCCCACAAATTACCCTGATTAACCCGCCCAACCCACCATTAACCTGCAATTAATCGGGGATTTAGGGATAGGATCGGGGCGGGTTTAGGTAAATTGTTTATGGGTATCAAAGATTGACTTTAACCCGCCCCTACGGGTTAACTTTAGGATAAATTTATCATCCTAATTACCCCAATTGTAGGGGAAGGTTTCTATAAAAATTTCTGATTCCCACAAATTACCTTGATTAACTCGCCCAACCCACCATTAACCTGCAATTAATCGGGGATTTGGGGATAGGATCGGGGCGGGTTTAGGTAAATTATTTATGGGTATCAAAGATTGACTCGAACCCGCCCCTACAGACCTTTTATTCATTCATGGTTTTATAAGTAGAAACAGCAGAAGGAGAACTGCGGTTGAGATAACGGAAAATCCAATATTTAAAAACCGCATCTAAAATAACTGGAAAAGTTGCAATAAACAAAAAGTTAAATTCCCGATTTTCAGGAAGTCCAAAATGTCGGGCGGTACTTTCTAAAATAACTTCCCAACCGTGGGGCGAGTGAAACCCCACAAACATATCCGTAGATAAGATAATAATAAAAGCCTTCGCGCTATCACTCAATCCATAAATAACATCCCCCATAAATGATTTGAGAGTCTCTACCTCGCTGCGGTTATAAACTAAAATAAAAGCGAACATAAAAACCGAGATAATATCTGCAAAAACATTCTTGATCGCACCACCACTATCTCCCTTATATTGTTCGGCGATTTCTTTGGCTTTTTCCTTGAGTTTTTCATCTAATTCCTCTGAAGTTAAAGGAGGAGCTTGACTAATTAAAGTTTTAAATCTAAGACGTTCTTCATAATGTTGTAATTCGATAAAGGCTTCTTCCTCCATATCAATATTGATAAAAATAGGGGTTTGTTCTTTATTTGTAAATATCCCATCTATAATCGGCCCAACAAGGAAATTTTTAGCCAATTGTTGAGTCAGTAAAGGAATTAAAATCAACAACAGAACAAATCGGATAGAAATTAGGGTTTTGGCTTGAGTTTTCTTATAGTTTGCGATAATTTCCGACTCCGATCCGGGTCTGAGTTCCTGTTTAATTCGACCTAATGTTCTTAATAAAGAACGGGGTAGAACCCGAGTTGATTTTTTGTTCTTTAAACCCGATTTGATCGTTTTTTTTGAACTAGGAGTCCGGTCACTATTCAAAAAATTATTGTTGTCAGGGCCATTATTTAGAGTTGAATTTTGATGATTTTCTGTGGGGGTTATTAATAGAGATTTTTCGGGAGAATTTAGGGAAAAATCCGAGGATTCTGCGGATTGATAACGAGTAACTACCGCATCAATACAATCGAGTTTTTCACAAATAGTCTCAACTATTTTTCGGTGAGGTAACGATCCATTCGAGGCAAATTTTTGGTCTAACTCCAGGTTAATCCCAGAGGAAGGATTAATTTGTTCTGACCACCCTAAAACCGAACGGCTGGCATTAAATATTATTAAGCGAGTCTGAATAATTTTAAGATATTTTTTTAGTTCAGAATTAAAATATAAAATAGTGCGATCGCTGTATTCGGGATGGAATTCTAGGGATATTTTTTCACCTTGGAAATGCTCATTCTCAAGAGAACGAATCTTTAAGGCGGCATCATACGCTTGATCTAAAGCCCGTTCCGGTGTAGTACGAAACCATTGATTTGCATTACCAAAGAATTGTTTAAATACATTAGAATCAGCAGCGGCCATGGTTTAGACCCCTTAAGAATCAGTGGAATGAATATTAATTAAAGATGTTCTGGTAGAAGATCGGTACAATGTACGGGGTATCTTAACAAATTTTAGACCGATTGCTGTGCTGTCTCCTGCTCTATGGATTACCGGAAGTTCCCAAAGTGGCAAAACCACTCGCCTGATCGAATTATTTTGTGAGTGGACACCCCTACTGGGAACCCTTCCCCACCCCCCACAACCTCAACGCCAAAAACGCCAACCCGGGTTAAACCCTGAGTCTGTAGCCACTACGACCTTAATTTTTGCCGCCAATGGTGATAACCGCATTGCCCTGGTTAACCGTTTAACCACTACCCCCCAGGGACAATATGCCTTTTATTCCACAACCCCATTGGGATTTTTTCAAGACGAAGTAATTCTGTTTTGGCCCCTATTAGTCGAAAAGTTGGGGTTAAAAGCCCAATTTCCCCTACGCTTACGCCCCGAAACCGAACAGGAACTTGCCCTCCGGCTTTGGAGTCGTGATCTAGAAATCAGTCCCCTCAGACGTCCGGGGATCAGCCTGAACCGCATGGTGCGCCAAATTCTGGATATTCTGCAACTAGCGGCCCTGAGTGCTAACTCAATAGAGGCTATTCCCCAGATTTTAGAAAAGGGATTTCTCCCCACGGGCGACATCGAAACCCCCTATAACTCAATAGGAGAATGGCTGCAACAATGGCGGGACTGGTGTTTAGACCGGGGGTTACTCACCTATGGGATTATTGCCGATCTCTATGGTCAACATCTCCTGCATCATCCCACCTATCAAAAACACCTACTGCGTCGATATCCGGTAGTTTTAGCCGACGACGTGGACGAATACCCCGTCCTGGCCCGTCACTTGTTTGAGTTCTTTCTGGAGCAGGGAAAAATGGCTGCATTTACCTACAATCCAAATGGGGCTGTGCGTTTGGGGCTAGGGGCTGACCCTATAGCCCTATCGGATTTACAGGGGCGATGTCGTACCGAAACCTTAGACCAACCCAGGGGTTTAGGGAAACATCTAGCCCAACCGATTATAGAGTTGGTGTTGGAGAATGCCATCGCTATTCCCGACTCCCTCTTGTTTTCCCCTCAGATTCAGTCAATTCAAACGGTCTCACGAGCCGATTTACTCCGACAAACCGCCGAACAGATTATTGCCGGGGTCAAAACTGGTCAGGTACGGCCCGATGAAATTGCCCTGATTGGCCCTGGTTTGGATGCGATCGCCCGTTATACTCTACGGGAAATTCTTAACCATGCAGGAATAGCCGTGGAGTCGATGCAAGAGCAACGTCCCCTAATCAGTTCTGCCCTAGTTAGGGGATTATTAACCCTAATGGCACTGGTATATCCAGGTAATGGTCGTTTGGTACATCGAGATGCGATCGCTGAAATGCTGGTAACACTCAGCCGTTACACCCACCAACTCCCTCTTTCCCCCCCTGCTCCCCCTGTCTCCCCTGCCTCCCATGCCTCCCCCACCTCCCCTGCTCCCCCCGCTCCCCCTGCTCCCCCTGCCTCCATCGACCCTGTACGCGCTGGATTATTAGCTGATCATTGTTTTGTTCCTGACTTAGAGAATCCTCGGTTACTGGCCGTGAATGCTTTTCCCCGTTGGGATCGGTTGGGGTATCAGGCGACGGTCGCCTATAACCAGATTTTGCAATGGCTGGCAGTTCAACGGGAAGACTATCAACAAAATTTATTAACGAGTCCAGTAATTTTATTAGATCGGGGAATTCAGCAATTTTTTATGGGCGGTGGGACGAGTCGCACTGCTAACGGGTACACCTTGAGAAACGACCAACTATCGGCACTACGGGAGTTGATGGAAACGGCGATCCACTATTGGGAGGTGCAGAATCGTTTACAGGGGAAAACCGACGGGAGCATCTGCGAACAGGTGGGCCAGTTTATTCAGTTATTACGACAGGGAGTGATTTCTGCTGACCCCTATCCGGTATCCAGTTTGGGGATTAAACCTCCGGCGGTGACCCTGGGGACAATTTTTCAATATCGAGCTAGTCGAGCTTCCCATCCTTGGCACTTTTGGCTGGATGTGGGATCTCCCTTGTGGTTGAGTGGAGGAGCAAGTATTCTCTGGGGAGCGCCTCTGTTTCTTAAGGGACAACCGGAATATCCGGGGACAGAAGAAAATACGAGGTCGGCCGATCTACAACGATTGCACCGTATTATTGTAGATTTGTTAAGTCGGGTGAGCGATCGCTTAATTCTCTGTCACAGTGATTTGGCGGTCAATGGTCAAGAACAATTTGGCCCCCTTTTACCTCTTGTTCATGTAGTAAGCCCTTGAGGGCTATCTTCAAACCCAGATAATATAGGGAATAGTTTTGACCAAACTTTCAGAGAATTTTCTTTCAAAAAAGCTCCCAGAAAAGGTAAATTTAACCTTAATTATAATATAAAAAATAGGGTGATTTATGTTGTTTTCAAGATAGGGAAATTAATCCGCTAATTTTATAGCAATTGATGTTAATATCATTAGCTATTCTGGGAATACTTTATCTATATCCTAGGTCGGGGTGTCAAAGGTAGATTTATCGCGTGGGTTCATTAAAGAGGAGATTAAAAAATGACAAGTGCATTAATTAATACCGTTAGGGCTAGAGTCATTAACACCGAGGAAGTTATATTAATATTTCCGACAGAACTTCCAGGTGTATTTCAAAGTTTCAGTGGGCTAGTGGGGGAAACCCTTCCTGGTGCTAACGGAGCCGTCATTTTTGTGCCTCAAAATTCCCCAGCACCCACCCCGACCACAGCCCCAACCACTCCTCCGACCCCGACCACGGCCCCAACCACTCCTCCCACCCCAACCACAGCCCCAACGACTCCTCCGACCCCGACCCCTTCTGGTAGTAATGGCGGGACAAATCCAGCCCCAATTGCCAATAATGATTTTTTTCAGACAAATTTAGGACAGGCGACATTTTTTAATGTTCTGGAAAACGATACAGTTCAGGGTGGAAGTGGCACCAGTATCACCGTCAATCAGTTTAGTTCAACATCAAACGGAACCCTAGTATTTAATGGGGGAGGAATTTTTACCTACACTCCCGACCCCAAATTCTTTGGGACAGATAGTTTTAGTTATACCATTACCAATGGAACTGCCCCGGCTCAAGTTTTTATTCAAGTGGTGGCGGGTAATCAACCTATTATTATTGAAGGTATTGGTAAAGGCACAGAAACCAGCGACTATATTACAGGTTTCCTCCGGCAATGATGTGATTAATGGTTTAGCTGGAGATGATACCATCTTTGGTTTAGCGGGAAATGACGAACTCAGAGGGGATGAAGGCGATGATACCCTCTACGGAAATGAAGGCAATGATACCCTGACCGGAGGTGAGGGTAACGATGAACTCAATGGCGGTAAGGATAATGATGTCCTCGATGCCAGTGCTGGAGACGATACCGTCGGTGGACAACTGGGTAATGATACCGTTATTGGCGGTTTAGGCAATGATAGCCTTTATGGAGGCCAAGGAGCAGATAGTGTTCGGGGCGCGGAAGGCAATGATCTGGTTTTTGGGGATAAAGGTAGTGATGTGCTTTGGGGCGATGCCGGTAACGATACCGTCTATGGCGGTGGAGAAGAAGACCTGATTTTTGGCAATGATGGCACTGATAGCCTCTATGGAAACCAAGGAAACGATACGATTTTTGGCGGTATTGGTAACGATGTAGTATTTGCGGGTGAAGGGGATGACCAAATTTCCGGGGAAACCGGGGATGACTTCCTGTTTGGGGGTCTAGGTGTCGATACCCTGACCGGAGGCTCGGGAAATGATATCTTTGTGATGACTGACGAAAGTGGCGGTGCGAATTTAGGAGATGCTCAAGTTGTTAATGATTTTGAACCAGGCGATCGCATTGGTTTAGCCGGAGGTTTACAATTTAGTGATTTATCTATTAGCCAAAGTAGTGAAAACGCAGGCGATACTATTATTAGAAACGGCAGTGCTGGAGATTATATTGCAGTTTTAATTGGTGTGGATAGTAACACCATTACCGCAGATAGTTTTACTCCAATTTCCGGTACTATTATTCCGATTCCAGTCCCAACACCGACAACTCCCCAACCACCCACAACTCCCCAACCACCGACAACCCCCCAACCACCCACAACTCCCCAACCACCCACAACTCCCCAACCACCCACAACTCCACCAACACCCACAACTCCCCAACCACCCACAACTCCACCAACACCCACAACCCCCCAACCACCCACAACTCCACCAACACCCACAACTCCCCCCCTACAGCCACCCATCGCCCAAAATGATGCCGTAAAACGGCCTCCCGAGGGTTCGGTGACATTTAACGTACTCACTAATGATACTGACCCCCAGGGTAGTCAACTTACCTTAGTGAGTGTAGGAACCATCGCCAATGGCAGTGCATCGATTACGGCTGGGGGAAATATTACCTTCACACCTAACCCGGGCTTTACAGGGCCATCAACCTTTCCCTATACCATTCAAAACAGTTATGGCTTAACATCCACAGCCCAAGTGATCATTACTGTTAATATTCCCCCGACATTATTAGTCAATAATGGAATTATTGTTTTACAAAATGATCAAAAAAATATTACCCCCGTCAATCTGTTTGCAGTAGACCCGGATAACCCCCCAAATGAAATCTTCTACCGTATTACCCAAGAACCCAACTTAGGGAATCTACAAATTGTCGGATCTACACCCCAACGAATTAATACCGGGGGTAGCTTTACTCAACAAAATATTGATACGGGTTCGATTCAATTTAATGCGCGGAATACATCAGGAGGAGACCAATTTTTGTTTCTTCTAACTGATAATATTGGGACGACTGCCCAAAATTCTTTTAGTATCACCATTGTCGATGACATCATCACGGGTACGGAAGGAAATGATTTGATTATCGGTAGTGGTTTGAGTGAAAATATCAGGGGATTTGCTGGGGATGATACCCTCTTGGGTGAAGGGAATCGAGATATTATCGAAGGGGGGACGGGAAATGATTCCATTGAAGGGGGAGAAGGAAATGATGTCCTTCAAGGAGAAGAAGGAAATGATACCCTCCTCGGTCAAATTGGCAATGATTCCATCTTTGGCGGTCAGGGCAATGATTCTCTCGATGGCGGTGCCGGTCGCAATACCCTGTTAGGGGAAGATGGAAATGATACCCTAATTGCCGGAGATGATAGTAATTTAATTTCCGGTGGTAATAATGATGACATTCTGATTAGTGGCATTGGGAAACGATACCCTGTTAGGGGGAAGTGGTAATGATTCTCTGACCGGGAATGCCGGAGATGATTCCCTCTATGGAGAAGATGGAGATGACCTAATCTTTGCTGGAGTCGGTCGAGACTTAGTTCTCGGTGGCCCGGGTAACGATACCATCGATGCCGGAGAAAGCAATGATACCGTCTTTGGGGGAAGTGGGAATGATTCCATTATCGGCGGTGATGGGGACGATATCCTGAGTGCTGGTGATGGTGCAGATACGATTTTATCAGGGACTGGAGATGATTCCATCTTTGGTGATGCCGGAAATGACTCAATTGTGGCGGATCTTGGGGACGATAGTGTTTTTGCTGGAGATGGCTTGGATACGGTGTTTGGAGGAATTGGCAATGATTTAGTCTTTGGCGATGAGGGCAATGATACCCTGTTTGGCGGTGAAAGTGATGATACCTTGGCTGGGGGCGGCGGTGCGGATAGTTTAATTGGAAATGTGGGGAATAATTCCTACTATTATTTAGCCCCCACCGAAGGTGTTGATGTGATCACCGAATTTAATGTTAATGGGGATGATCGATTCCTGTTTAGTTCTTTAGGTTTCCCTGGTTTCACCACCGCAGAAGGAACAGTGGTTCCCTTACAGGGGATTATTGTTTCTAATCTGGGTTCGGAGGGAGATAATATTAGTAATAAACAGGTGATCATTTTCCAAGATACTTTTGATAATGTTCAAGCGGTGAATGCTGCCTTGAAAAATCAAAATGGATCGAGTGATACTGCCGCTTTCTTTGTCTATCGGAATAACTTGTCCTACGCTGCTTTTCCGGGTGCTTATATTGTTGGGTATGATCCGAATTTAAGTGATGATAGTCTCCCGGCGTTTGATTTAGGGATTTTACCCTCTATCGATCCACAAACAAATAATATTAGTACCTTAATTGGGCCTAGTGATTTTGTAATTATCTAGGCGTTTCGTAGTAAGCCCTTCAGGGCTATCTGAAGACAGCCCTGAAGGGCTTACTACAAATTTAATATTCGATATCCCTATTTCCAGCAAAGGATTCTGATTATGACAAGTTCTATTATCAATACAATTCCGGCAACTTTAGCATTAAGAATTACTCCAGGTAATAGCCTGTACAATACGGGAAATTCTATATTAATTTATTCATCGGAAAATTCAGGAAGATTTGAAACTTTTCCCGCAGATGTTCAGTCTTTTGTTCCCCTTTCTAATGGCGTAGGAACCACCTTACCCGGTGCAACTGGAGGGGTAATCTTTGTACCCAGTGAACCTATTGTAGAAGCGATATCTATTGAAACTAATACACCTGTTTATTTAGCTGAAACAGAAACTGGTCAATTTCAAACCCTAAATGGTCAAACAACCGGAACTATTCAAACCGGGCCAGCCGGAAGTTTGATTTTTACTCCCGATGGGTTTAGCCCGGAAACCCCTGCACCCACAGCCACACCCAGTCCCACAGCTACACCCAGTCCCACGGCTACACCCAGTCCCACGGCTACACCCAGTCCCACGGCTACACCCAGTCCCACGGCTACACCCAGTCCCACGCCTAACCCTAGTCCCACGCCTAACCCTAGTCCCACACCTAACCCTAGTCCCACACCTACCCCTAGTCCCGAATCCAAACCGATTCAAATTCAAGGTGCGGGGACAGGGACAAAAGGAGATGACACCATTATTGGTAGTAGTCAAAATGACACGATTTCTGGATTAGAGGGGAATGACAGCATCTTTGGATTAGCAGGGAATGACCTCCTCCAAGGAGATGATGGAAATGATCAAATTAATGGGAATGAAGGAAATGATGCCGTTATTGGAGGCGCCGGGGATGATTGTCTCCGGGGAGGACAAGGCAATGATTTGAGCTCTGGTGACGGCGGGAATGATATGGCTTTTGGGGATAGAGATAATGATACATTGAATGGTGGAGCCGGGGCTGATACGCTGTATGGCGGCCAAGGCAATGATATTATCCGAGGCGGGGGAGAAGATGACTTTCTCTATGGGGATAAAGGCAATGATACGGTATCGGGCGATGCCGGGAAACGATGCGGTCTTTGGTGGGGATGGAGACGATATTTTATATGGTAATTCCGGTCAGGACTTCCTGAATGGGGGGGCTGGAAATGATCAACTTTTTGGCGGCGGAGATGATGATAGTTTAGTAGGTGGCCAAGGAGCAGATATCCTCTACGGAGATTTAGGAAATGATACCCTTTCCGGCGGGGATGATAATGATCAACTGTTTGGCAATGGGGGGGATGATGTTCTCAATGGAGATAATGGGGCTGATAATTTATATGGAGGTGCCGGGGAAGATATTCTCAATGGCGGGAAAGGTCGAGATCTCCTTTCCGGTGATGCTGGGAATGATTTATTAGCCGGAGAATCTGGGATAGATACCCTCACGGGGGGCGCGGGAGAGGATATTTTTGTTCTTGGTTATGTGGTGACTCAAGCACCTAATGGTGGTAGCTTTATTACCGGAACCACAGGTGGCACCAGTGTTGATTTAGCTGATATTGTTACGGATTTTACAACAAACGATAGGATTGGGCTATCTGGAGGACTTACTTTTCAAGATCTGGAAATTTCCCAAGGTCAAGCCTCTAATGCCAGTAATACCATTATCAGAGATAAGACTACGGGTGAATTTTTGGCGGTGTTACAGGGTGTTAATGCCAGTGTCCTAACAGAAGATAGTTTTGTGCTTGACCCCAATGTTCCCCTTCCCCCCACAACCCCACCCACTACTCCACCCACAACCCCACCAACTACCGCACCCACAACCCCACCAACTACCGCACCCACCACCCCACCAACTACCGCACCCACCACCCCACCAACTACCGCACCCACAACTCCACCAACTACCGCACCCACAACTCCACCAACTACCGCACCCACAACTCCACCAACTACCGCACCCACAACTCCACCAACTACCGCACCCACAACTCCACCAACTACCGCACCCACAACTCCACCAACTACCGCACCCACCACCCCACCAACTACCGCACCCACCACCCCACCACCACCAACTCCCTCCCAACCCACACGTCCCCCAGTGGAGCCGCCGACTCCACAAATTTTAGCGATGGAGAATGATACGGTATCGGGTTTACAGAATAATTTGTTGGAGATTCCCGATAGTAACATCATTAGTAATGACACCGGGGTGGGACTACTCACGATCACCGAAATCACTCAACCCCTGAATGGGCAAGCCAGCCTGAATCGAAATGTGAGATCAATTACTTATATTCCTGATAAAAACTTTTCCGGTTTTGATAGTTTTGAATATAAAATTCGAGATGATAACGGAGCAACCGGAACGGCAACGGTTACGGTGAATGTAGTTTCGGTTAATGATCCTCCTGTTTTGGATCTCAGTAGTTCCCAACCAGGGAATAATTACAGTACGGTTTTTGTTGAAGGTACAACTCCGGTGGCGATTACTGGAAGTGTCAGTATTATTGATGCCGATGATACGGAATTGACCTCCGCCACGATTACTTTAACCAATATTCCCGATGGTGAAACTGAAGGGTTATCTATCCTAGGAACCTTGCCCAGTGGGATTACAGCCGGAGCCTATGACCCAGCAACCGGAATTATTCTCCTAACTGGAACTGCCCCAATTGTCAGTTATGAAACGGCACTTTCTCAGGTGGTTTATAGCAACAGTTCCCAAAATCCCAGCACTCAAAATCGGGTAATTGATGTGGTGGTTAGCGATCGCCAAGATAATAGTAATATTCCGACTAGCACAATTACAGTGGATGCAGTTAATGATCCTCCTGTAAATACGGTTCCCGGGTCGCAAGCCGCCAACGGGAACGAACCCATTGTATTTAGTCAGGCGGACGGGAATCAAATTTCTATTAGTGATCCCGATGCTGGCGTTAATCCTGTACAGGTTACTTTAACCGCTAGTGCCGGAAACCCTAACCCTGGGAACAACCCCGGATAATGTCACAATTTCTGGGGATGGTACAACAAATATTTCCTTAGTTGGTCAAGTTGATAATATTAATACGGCTCTCAACGGTTTAACCTTTACCCCACCCGCACCCTTTACCACCTCAGCAACCCTGCAAGTGGTAACAACGGATCAAGGAAATACGGGCAGTGGTGGCCCGCAACAAACGGCGAGTACGATTACGATTAATCAACCCAACCAGCCACCGAATGCGGTGAATGACAGTGTGGTGGGGACACAAAACCTACTCTTGACGATCGCCTCCTCAACCCTACTGGCCAATGATAGCGATCCCGATAATGACCCGTTGACGATTACTCAAGTAAGTGATCCGATTAATGGGACAGTGACTTTAAATAATAGTAATATTCTATTTACTCCCGCCCCTAACTATACGGGGCCAGCGAGTTTCCTCTATACTATTAGTGACGGGAATAGCGGCACCAGTAGCGCGACGGTGAATGTGACGGTTAATCCTAACCAACCCCCTACCCTGGACTTGGATGGAAGTCAAGCGGGAAATAATACTCAAGTAACCTTTGAGGAGGGGCAGCCGGCCATTGCGATCGCCAATGCCACTAATATTGTGATTACCGATCCTGACAATACCACCGCCGAGTCAGCTACCCTGACTTTAACCAACCCCCTAAATGGCAGTGCGGAAAATTTATCGGTTAATGGTGTGTTACCTGCGGGGATTACAGCCAGTAGTTATAACAGCACCACGGGTGTTTTAATCCTAACCGGAAATGCTGCGATTAGTGCTTATCAAACGGCGATCGGACAAATTATTTATGATAATACGGCTAATCCTCCTAATACCGCCACCCGCACAGTCGAGGTTGAGATCAATGATGGAACCAATAATAGTAATACCGCAGCTAGTACCATTACGGTGTTGGCTTCAAATCAGCCTCCGGTGGCGGTTCCCGACGGCCCAATTTTTGCCAACAATAGCATCCAATTCCCGATTTCTCCCCTAGATAATGATACTGACCCCGATGGAGATATTCTGACCTTGACCTCGGTGGATAATCCCCCCACAGCCCAAGGGTTAGTAACTCAAGCGGGTTTCCCTAGTTCAGTACACCCGTTTAGGAACTGCAACTGGGTTGGATAGTTTCAACTACAGCATCAGCGATGGTCAAGGCGGAACGGCTACGGCCAATATTACCATTAACCTCTTACCCGTTGCCGATGATAACCCTAACTCAGTAAACGGAGGTAGTTTTGGCGATAACCTCAATGGTTTGGGCGGAAATGATACCCTCAGCGGTCTGGATGGGAAGGATTCCCTCCGAGGAGATGCGGGGAATGATCTACTCCTGGGGGGAAGTGGAACGGACTTGTTACAGGGGGGAATTGGAGAAGATACCCTCAACGGAGGTTTAGCCACCGATAACATGACGGGAAATGCCGGAAATGACCAATTTCGCTATGATAGCGCGAATGACGGTGGCGGGTCTGGGTTTAATGCAGGTTCTAATACTGAGGTTAAGTCCCAAATTGGCAGTAATTTATATGATACAATTACCGATTTTGAAGGGTTAGGGGCTCCGGTTGGAGATCGAATTAGTTTTGCCACAACGGTAATTGCTTCTTTTGCGAGTATTGGAACAGCCGTACAAACTAATATTACAGGGGACGTGATTCCGGGTACAAATCCGGGTCTATTTGCCTTTAATGATGGTAGTAGCACTTACCTAATTTACGATGGAAATGGGGATAATACCACGGGAAATGATTCTCGAATTTTGGCTAAATTAGATAATGTGAATGGGGTTACAACCCTTGATGTAAATGATTTTGCTGGAATTGCTGGACTGAATCGTCCTCCGATTGTTGCTGGGAATACAACGGTTAATATTAATGAAGATGTAATCACTAATTTGGGGATTGTGGCCCCGATTGATCCCGATAATGATCCGTTAATTATTACGGTGAATAGTATTCCCGATAGCAATAAGGGAACCGTCAGAATTACGGGTCAAACTAACTCGATTATTATTGGTCAAACCCTAACCAGTGCCGAAATTAGTCAGTTAGAATTTGTTCCCAAACCCAATATTAGCGGGGCGGCGGGGGTATTTCTCTATAGTGTCAGTGATGGTCAAAATCCGGCGGTGAGTCAAACTATAACTATTAGTATCACAGAGATTAATGATCTTCCGATCGCCGTTAACGACGGCCCAATTTTTACTAATAATAGTATCCAATTCGCCATTTCTCCCTTAGATAATGATAGTGACCCCGATGGCGGGGTTCTGACCTTGACCTCGGTTGATAATCCGGCGACCGCCCAGGGTTTGGTCACTCAAGCGGGTTTCCTTAGTTCAGTACACCCGTTTGGGAAATGCGACCGGGCCAGATAGTTTCAACTATATTATTAGTGATGGTCAAGGGGGAACGGCCGCGGCTAATATTACGATTAACCTCTTACCCGTTGCTGATAATAACCCCAACTCATTCACCGGAGGGAGTTTGAGCGATAACCTCAATGGTCTGGATGGCAATGATACCCTGAGCGGTCTGAATGGCAATGATACCCTGCGAGGGGATGCTGGGAATGATAGTTTATCGGGAGGAAGTGGAAACGATCTGTTACAGGGTGGAATTGGCAACGATACACTTCAGGGCGGTTTAGGACGGGATAGTTTGAGTGGTAGTCTTGGGGAAAAAGACCTGTTTATTTATACGGACTCCCTAGATGGGGGCGGTGTCGGGTTTAATGCGGTGGGAACGGTAATTAATGCTCAAATTGGCAGTGGTTTCTATGATTCTATTAACAATTTTGAGGGTTTCGGTCAGGTTGGGGGCGATCAAATTGGTTTATCCACCAGTTTAATTGCGGGTACTGCTAATATTCTGCTGACGGTACAAACCAATCTTTCAACTAATGTTTTATCGGGAAATAGTCCTGGTATATTTGCCTTTGATAGTGGTAAGGATACCTACTTAATTTATGATGGCAATGGCAATAATTTAACCGGGAATGATTCTCGAATTCTGGCTAAGTTAGAGGGCGTTACGGGCATCACAACCCTAAATCCTGACGATGTAATCCTGTTCTAAATATCCTTCCCTGTAGAGACGAGCCACGGCGCGTCTCTGCTCTACGGCTCGTCTCTACGGGGGGGTTTTAAAACTACTGATTGGGTGTATTCAGTTTCAAATCAACAGAATTTTCCTGCTCTAATTTCACAACATTTTCAGGAGGAGTTAAACAGGTTTTCAATAGTTGATCAACGCCTAAATTTGTACTAGCTTCGTTCATCCCCACAACGCAATTAGAAAACGTTTCAGGTAATATACTCCGACGACAACTATCAAGAACATTGAACGGATCAGATGAGCTAGTATTCAAGCTAATATTAACTACACAATTGGCTAATTCATCGGGACGGCGTACCTGTAGACAACCGGATAATATTTGTTCTACGGGTAGGGCTGCCACATTTCTCTGCATTTGGGTGACACAATATCCCATATTCCTCGGCCGTGATGCCATTCCACAGCCTTGTGTTGCCAACTCCACCGATAGCCCGGCCGCCACTAACTGTTGGGTGCAGTTTCTATAGTCCTGTCGGCGAATTAAGACAAAGGAAGGAAACGCCTCAGCCGGAGTCAGGGGGACAAATAGGGGGAATAAACTCACCGTCGCCACCAATGATAACCAACGCCGATGTCGGGATAGGCGGGTCGAAAGTGTTTGTTTCAATTCAGAAAACATCACAATAGAAGGATTCATAACCATTTCAAGTTTTGCACAATGATATCATGGGTTAGCAGTTGACCGTTGATAGTTACTCAAGATCATCTTTGACACTAATTCGTAGGGTGCGTAAGCAACGCGATCGCACCATCTACTATTATTTAACAACCAAGATGGTGCCGCATCACAACAACGGGTTAGGGTTTGAGAGCAATAATTGTCCGATGGCGAGGGTCACTGGGAAGGGTGATTTTATAATCAAACCCCACCTCTTTTAAGGTTTCTTCCACATCAAAAGTATAATATTCATCACTCCAAGGTTCGGTACTTTTCATCAGAATAAATAACGCTGGAGGTAAGTTTTGAATTACTTCTGATTTGGGATTATTATCGACAATGGCTAAACAGCCGCCTGGACGTAAAATTCTGAGTGCTTCTTGAAAGATTTCTCGACTGGGTTGATTCGGGAGTTCATGTAATACAAATTGCAAGGTAATAACATCAAAACTATTATCGGGAAAACTGGTATTTTCAGCCAGTTCCTGTCTCCATTCGGCGATTTCTCCCCGGGTATCTCGAACTTTTGCCACCGCTAACATATAGGGTGATAAATCTAACCCGACTGTCCTAATATTATCACCATATTTCTGTACTAAATAACGGTGTAATGGTAGGGTAGACATCCCCACAGAACAGCCAATATCTAACACATTTTCCACCCGTTCAGGACAATATTGTCCTAGGATTTCATGGAAACTATAACGTAACCGATGTTCGGCGGTTTCCCAGGTAATTTGTTCTTTTGGCCAGACTCGTAAACCCATGGCTTTTGTTGCGGGTTCGGCTTCAAAGGCGGCTAACCAACATAGATTTCCCTCGTCATAGGCATGAAAGGGAACTTGATAATAATTGGGGTATTTAATATTAGGATTTGTGACGGTTTTTAACAGTTCTTTGGCTCCTGATGCGTCTAATTCTTGACAGGTTTTTCGCCATGGAACTCCATTTTTTTCGGCAGTTTTAATTAAAACTTTTCTCGCTTGAAGTTTCATTAAACTATAAAGCGGTTTCGTTTTGATCAGAACATTAACAATTTTAGACAGAAAATCTCCCCCTGCCCAGTCTGGTTTTAGTTTGGCATTAATCATAGTTTAAAAATGGTTGAAGACAAGGATTAATTTATCATAAAATAGAATGAGATCATAAAAAGTTAAAGACTATCCCATTCTTTTAGGGTAATTTGCTGGGCTAAAATATCTTCAACCTCTCGAATCATAATTCGCAACTGAGGAACAGAATATTCATCATTAGAGGGGATAGTAAGACGATGACTCTCATAAATCATAAACTGATGTTTACTTCCCGAAAAAGGGCCGGAAAAACCAAATTTATGTAATTTTTGAATAAAGTCTCGTCGTCTACATGGTTTCCATCGGCTCAAGTTGTGGCTCCTTATTCAAATCAATTTTATTAATAATTGGTAATGGATGCCCCAATTTGATCCCCAATAAAATCCAATCTTCTAAAGTTGAACGCAATTCTTGTTCACATTGTTTTAAGGTTGAACCAAAGGCAATAACTCCTTGACAAATTGGGATTTTTCCCACAAAAGTCTGATCTTCAAGTTTGTCATAAATTGCTTCAGCCATTGCCTGCTCAAGATAATCACTAAGGATATACTGTACAGCCATTGCCAATCCTAAATTCATTGCATTTTTCCTATTATAGAATATTTTAGTCAATGTATTTATGAAGTTTTATTCCATGTATCTTGTCTGTTTCAGCCATTGGCGAAGTTGGGTAAAAAATTGGTTTCTATCGGGGTTTTGATAAACTTCTTTAACAGTTTTCCATCCTGCATCTGCTTCACCTAGTAAATAATGTTGAGCCAAATAGGCGGCTAAAACTCCTTTTAAATCTTGTTTCAGGCGATTACGTTTAGTGATTTCTTGTAACAAAACCGAGTTATGTTCTGCGAGCAATTCAGAATATTTTTTAGTCACATCTTGCCATTCTCCAAACTGATATTTGAAAATTTGTAAAGGTAATTGTTCCGGGTTATAGACTTGAAATTGTTTGCTAAATCGTTGGTCATAATGAATTAAAATTGGCGTTTCTTGGTTGTCTGTTTTGAGTTGATAGGAAATTAAACCCCATTTTTGTTGTAAATCTTGATATTCCCGTTTAATCGGATTATACCGATAAATCACGGAATAGTAACCCTTTAAATTATTCTCCTCATCAACTAATAAATCTACCAAAATTTCGGGTTCTTTATCATTATCTAAATCTAGGACTTTAAAATCAATCACCCTGGCATTTTTAACGGTTTTTACTCCAGGACTAGATAAATTTGCCATGGAAATAACATCTTCTGAAATCAAATCCCCTTTGCGGGTAATTTTAATTTGCATGAGTTGAACTGTACTATTAGAATCTGCTAATAATTGGGCTTTAATTTCTCCTAAAGTAACTGTTTTTTGCACCTTTAAATCCTTTATTTCTGGATAGGATTCGGGTTTTGATTCTATTGGTGGTGTCCCTTGATGCTGCATTTTAACTGGTGGGGTCGTCGGAGAAGATTTTGGCTCGGAAACTGACTGCTGGAGCATCATAAATTGGGACTCTAGCAATATATTGAGTCGGAACTAAAGCCTGTTTTTTATCTTCGGAAATCGCTTGACAAATTAAGGTAGCAACTTCCGCCCGGGTTGCGGGTTTATTCGGATTTAATCGTCGCACATTGGGATAATTAACTACTAACCAATTTTCTGTAGCTGTTGCGATCGCTTTTTTAGCATATTCAGGAATATCAGAAGCATCATCAAAGATTTTGGTTAATTGTTGATAGGAAACTTGGCTAGATTTATAATCTAAACCATTAACTACCGCCACTAACGCCTGGACTCTAGGGATATTTAATAAAGGATTAAAAACACTTCCTAAATAGCCTGACATAAACCCTTTTTGATTCACCTCTTGAATAGCATTGTAAGCCCAAAAATCCGTCGGGACATCGACAAAATCAATCGCCTTTTCACTGCGAGGAATTTTAGGAAATGCTTGACTCAGAATCGCTGCAAATTCAGCCCGATTAACGGGACTATCGGGGCGAAAAGTATCATCTTCATAATAGCCCTTGACAATATTTTTTTGAGCTAAATTCTCAATACAATTTTGCGCCCAATGACCTTTAATATCTGAAAAATTTCGAGAATCCTCGGCGAAAACTGGATTGATAAAGGGGAGAGATTTCTGAGTGATAATTATTCCTAAAGCGGCGATAAAAAATAACTTAATTGGGGATAGATTAGTCTTGGATTTCAGCATCGAAACAGCCATCCATTTTCCAGAATTAAAATAGGATACAATTTTGAATTTCATACTAATACTCCTAATTTAAACGAATTGAACAACAGCACCCGCACTGGGTAAGGTGGTATCCAAATCAGGAAACACCCACCAACACAAGATTACCAACACTAGCAACGGATGTTCCAAAATTCAAGTTGATATCGGAATTATCCGTAACAGGACTCAAATAAGTTTGAACTAAATTTCCGCTTCTTAATTCATAGCGAAATGTTCCTCCTAAATTTCCTAGTCCGTAGCCCGGAGAACCAATCAAAACCTCATTTCCCATCATGGCTAGAGCTTGACCAAATTGATTAAATTCCTCCACTTTAGGAGCATTATAACGTTGTAAAACTGCTCCGGTAATCCCATCGAATAAAAAAGCGATTCCCCCATCTGTTCCCCCCTGGTCGTCTCCTGGCGCACCGATTAAAATATCTCGACCAACACCCGTCCAGGCGACGGAATAACCAAAATTATCTAACCCGGGATTGGGATTTTTAAAGGTTTGTAAAAGCTGTCCGGTTACACTATCAAAAATATAGGCTTCACCGGGTTGTTTTCCTGCGGTTGGAGTTAAACTAGCGGGCGCACCAATTAATACTCTATCTCCACCAACCGCCGCCACGGACGCACCAAAAAAATCATTAATTTGAGGGTTGGGATTCAAAAATGTTTGCAATAGTTGACCTGTGTTTCCATCAAATAAATAGGCGATTCCCCCGGCGGTTGCTAAGGTGGAATTACCGGGAGCACCGACAATAATATTATTACCTAAAGTTGCTACGGAATAGCCAAATAAATCAAATACGTTTGGGGTCGGATTATTGATGGCTAAATAGGGCGTTCCCGTGGCGGTGCTAAACCCATAAACCGCTCCAGAATTGGGGGCTAAACTACTATCTTGAGATGCACCAATAATAATATTATCTCCTAAAGTTGTAGCCACCGATTGACCAAATTTTGAATTACCTGCATTGGGAGAAGGGTTACGAAAAGTTAACGTTGGTTGTTGAGTTGTGAGATTGAATAAATAGGCGATTCCTTGATTATTAGTTTGACCGGGGGCGGTTATTGCTAAGAAATTATTTCCTAAGCGAGATAACTTTGAACCAAATTGAGCATTTTCTTCTGGAATAGGATTAACTAAAGTTCCCAATGCTGAAGGTGGAATTTCATCATCTATAATGTCTAAAATCGCTTGATTAGGTGTGCCAATTTGGGCAAAATTAGTAGGATTTTCTAAGGTTAAAAGCAAGTTAGATGAATAATTGGGAACATTATTATTAACAATGGGAATATTAATAATTTTAGGGGTAGTATCCCCCGGGGCAAAATTAACAATAATTGGTGTAGTATCGACTTGATTTCCCGTTGGCGTTAAGGGAGTAGGAATTGGAAACCACCGTAACGCTGATTTCTCCATCATTTCCACTGTTTCTAACAACGGTAATCGGATTAATTACAGTCCCATTTTCATTAACAGCAAACTGCTCAGAACTAAAAGCTACAGACCCAGGAATAACAAAGTTAGAACGATTAATTTGATCTGGTTTAATTCCTTGTAAAATAGCCACAATCTCCCCCGAATTAGAGGATATAATTGTACTATTTTCGGTTCTAGGATCGGGTTTAATGGTTAGATTTTCAAATCCTAAATTCCCCGTTAAAAAAATAATATCTTCCCCGGGTTTATAATCTACAATTATATCAGATAATTCCAGATTATTGCTTAAATTATTACTATCTAAAACAAAAATATCTTTCCCTTCTCCACCGATTAAATTATCACTTCCTGCGTCCCCAGAAAGCCAATCATCTCCGTCATCTCCAATAATTTGATCATTGCCTTGACCTCCCACTAAAGTATCATTTCCTATCCCTCCCGATACCTGATCATCTCCAGTATTTCCTGTTACTAAATCATTCCCCCCGTCGCCTCGAACCTGATCATTTCCATTACCTCCAAAAACCGTATCATTTCCATCTTCTGCGCCGATAAAATCATCTCCATCATTGCCTTCCACCCAATCATTATCTACTCCTGATCTGAGTTCATCATTTCCTTGACCTCCGAATATAAAATCCTTGCCTAAATCCTCTCTAACTTGATCATTTCCTGACCCAGAATAAATAGTATCATCCCCTTCAACTCCCGATAATTGATTGGGACTATCAGGATTTATAAATCCCACAAATTGATCATTTCCTGCTTCTCCAAATAACAGATCATTGCCTTCACCCCCCAAAATTTGATCGTCTCCAACCCCGCCAAATAGGGTATCATTTCCCCCTTCTCCAAATAATTGATCATTATCTGAGTTACCATAAATTAGTTCAGGATCTGATGAACCTCGAACCGTATCATCTCCTCCTAATAAAAAAGCACCTAACTGAAATACTCCCAATTCTCCAGGGAAAAATCTTACATTTTCAGGGGTATTATCTCCGACTAAGCGAAGTAAACCTGTGGTAGAATCGGTTTCTGGTTTTAGCACCATAAGGTTATTCGGTAAACTAAAATTAAAATCCTAACATTGTTAATTATATCATTGATTTTGCTGACTGCCAAAATTTAGAAATCGTCACAAATTGATAGCCATATTCTAATAATTTAGGAATAATTTCTTCAGCCGTTTTTGCCACATCTTTTCCCCCATTATAGCCATCATGGAGGACAATAATTGACCCATTTTGAGTTTGTTTGATCACCCTATTCCTGACAATTTCAACCCCAGGATGTACCCAATCTTCGGGGACAACACTCCACATCACCGGACGATATCCCCAACTTGTTAATAAATCTAAAGTTCTGGGCAAAAATACACCGTTGGGGGGACGAACATCTTGGATTAATTCGGGTTTTAAACCACAGGCATTAAAAATAGCCGTTTTAGTTCTTTCTAAGCTTTGTTTTAACTCCATTTCTGTTAACAAAGGGAAGGTATCATGTTTATAACCATGTAACCCTATCCAATGACCTTGTTGATAGACTGCTTGGGCAATTTCAGGATATTTTTCTACCCATTGTCCTAACCAAAAAAAACTCGCTTTAATTTGAAACTGTTCTAAAACCTTTAATAATTCTAAAGTATATTGGGGGTGCGGCCCATCATCAAAGGTTAAGCAAATTTCCGGTTGAGATAAATCCCCTGTCCATAGACATCGGGGAAATTTTTGGCTTAAAAGTGGATGTAAATAGGGGAAAAACGAGGCAAATTGTAGTTTAAAATTAAAATGGTTATTCATAGAGGTTTAAGTTTACAAATCTTTGCATCAATCGGCGAGTATTGAGTTAAAAAAAAATGTACCATATTGATCGGTAATTCATCGGCAAATCTGACATGAAAAAGTATGTTTGTAAGACCTGTGGGTATGCCTACGATCCTGAATACGGTGATCCAGATGGCGGTATTGATCCAGGTACACCTTTTGAAGATATCCCAGAAGACTGGATTTGTCCACTTTGTAACGCGGAAAAAAAAGATTTTGAACTAGAAGAATAGAGGGTTAATTTGTCTAGTATACAGCCTTTAAAAGTGATTGTAATTGGGGGTGGGGCGGCAGGTTTTTTTGGAGCCATTACTTGTGCAAATCACCACGCCCAGACTCAAGTAATTTTGCTTGAAGCCGGACAACAAACCCTGGCTAAAGTAAGGATTTCTGGGGGGGGACGGTGTAATGTCACCCATGCTTGTTTTGAACCGACTCAATTTGTACAAAATTACCCCAGGGGAAGCAAAGCACTGCGCGGTGCTTTTAGTCGATTTCAAGCTAAAAATACCGTGGAATGGTTTGCTAGTCATGGGGTGAAATTAAAAACAGAAACCGACGGGCGAATGTTCCCCACAACGGACGATTCTGCTACTATAGTTAACTGTTTAATTAGAGTAGCAGAACAGGCGGGAGTCAGGATTAAAACGCAAGCTCCTGTGGCTTCTATTTCCCATAATAATAATCACCCCCATCCTTTTAAAGTTCAACTGAAATCGGGAGAAATTTTAGAAGGCGATCGCATTTTATTGGCTACCGGAAGTAACCCCTCCGGTTATAAATTTGCTCAGGCTTTAGGACATACAATTATTCCACCAGTACCCTCTTTATTTACCTTTAATATTAAGGATAAACGACTGCAAGATTTAGCGGGAGTTTCTGTTAGTTTCGGCGCGGGTTAAACTCCCCCAAGCTAAATTAGAACAAACCGGGCCATTATTAATTACCCATTGGGGATTAAGTGGGCCAGCAATTTTAAAGTTATCCGCTTGGGGGGCGAGGGTTTTATATGATTGTAATTATAAATCACCTCTACAAATTAATTGGCTTCCCCAGGAACATCCAGAACAGTTAAAGGAAAAATTATTAGACCTAAAATCACAATTTCCCAATCGTTTAATATCAGCAAATTGTCCGGTTGATTTACCTCGTCGTCTGTGGAAACAATTGGTTGATTACCTTGGAATTGATGAGGAAAAACGCTGGTCAGAAATTTCTAATAAATCTTTAAACCAACTAATTCAAGAGTTAACCCAAGGAAGTTATAATATTAATGGAAAGGGTGTTTTTAAGGAGGAATTTGTTACCTGTGGTGGGATAAATTTAAAAGAAGTTGATTTTAAAACCATGGAAAGTCGTTGTTGTCCAGGTTTATATTTAGCCGGGGAAATATTAGATATTGATGGAGTTACCGGGGGATTTAATTTTCAAAGTGCTTGGACAACGGGATGGTTAGCAGGAAAATCTGTTGTTGGGCTTTAGTCACGGGAAAGAGTGCCCAAGCGCAACAACAAACAGGAATAAAGAGCGCCCAAGCGCAACAACGAATAATAAACAAATTATCAAATTTTGGGTTTTCCGTCCTCTGATTTTGGAATATCTGGACAAGAATTTGTGGTTTTCAAATGATAACCTTGTTTTTCCATTGTCTCCACAAAATGAGTAGGATCTTGATTATTGTTTTCGGGTAATATTTCAGGAGGATGATTTTTAAAATCCTGTCGTTTTTGTTTGAGTTTAGATTGTTTACCCATGATCTTAATACCTGATAATTAATGAAAATAATGGTATAATAATTATAACACTTTGAACTATTTTAATTTTCTATATGATGGGTTATCTTAAGGGGAATCTTGCCGATATTCAAAAAGGAACTGGAAATCGAATCACCCTATTACTCGATGTTAATAATATCGGTTATGAAGTGCAAATTTTACCTCGGATGAGAGCGGAATTACCTGCATTTGGCGAGTCAATACAAATTTTTACCCATTTACAAGTCCGAGAAGATCAAATAGTTTTATATGGCTTTTCTAATATGGCTGAAAGGGATTTGTTTCGCCAATTAATTAGCGTTAGTGGAATAGGAACTCAATTAGCGATCGCCCTTTTAGATACCCTCGGACTTCAAGATTTAATTCAAGCAATTGTTGGCGGTAATACCCGCGTTTTATCCAAAACTCCAGGCGTCGGAAGCAAAACCGCAGAACGCATCGCCCTAGAACTCAAAACTAAACTATCGGAATGGCGACAACAAGCTGGAATGCTTTCATCTACTCCCTCTAATATTACCCCAAAAATTCAAGAAGAAGTGGAAATGACCTTACTCGCCCTGGGTTACACTGGAGCGGAAGTGATGCAAGCTTTACAAGTTATTAGTCAAGATTCTAGTCTAGCGAAACAAACTAATTCCGATGAATGGATTAGAAGTGCGATCGCTTGGTTAAGTCAAGGAACTTGAATATTTTTTGGATTTTGGGATTCATTTTTTTCTTTATGTAATAGAAATTCAAGGTATTTTTCAAGTTGTCGCTGTCTGGTTTGGGATAGCTGACGTAACTTGTCTAAAATCGCTTCTTCCCTAGAATACTGACTAACCGGAATAATTTGTGAGGCGGCAACTTCAATGGTAATATGCGGGACATCAAACCCTTCTAAACTATACCCATCTTCTTCATTATCCATTGGGTAATACTCAACAATGGTGGCAATATCGCCTCGTTTGAGTTGATATTCGGGTAAATCTTCTGTTAGGGCGACTTGGGAAAATAGAGGATATTGCTGTTTCATTGATTTTCTCCTTTGTCTGGCACTAGAGTTACAAATCGGGTTGTATAGTTGTTAACTATCCATATTGTTAAGGTCTTGAGTTCAACGCTGTTTTGACCTCTAAGAGTCGCACGAATCATGTATTTTTGACCATAACGGTTAGTTTCGACAAGTTCAGCAGGTTGGGTCAGAATTTGGTTTCTTAGGTCTTGTTTCCAGTTGTTGCCAATTGTCTAATGTATATCCAGCCTGAGCTAAAAATTTGGATTTATCATCTTTTGGTAGTGGTACAAGTAAATACTGGGTTAGCTTTGATTCTGCGATAATCGAGTCCTGTGGTAGAAAAACCATGCTTTATATTAGTTTGGGCTTTATATCAATTTTATAGAGGCACAAAACTATATACCCATTTTAGATTAACGATGGGGGAATCGACTGCGAATAATACGGTAGAACATAAGCAAAATCATCCCAACGATGGCAAAGGGGAAGGCAAAAACACCCATAATAAAACACAAAATAAAATTAAATTTGTTGCGTTGGGCGAATTTAACAATTTTTTTCATCCAATTGGGAATAGGGTAAGCATCAAGGGATAAATCTAATTCTTGGTAAATTAATTGTGCTTGCTGAGAAGCAGCAAATGCTTCTTTGATTCTGCCTATTTTTTGATATAAATTGCCTAAAACGAGTAAAGAATTAGCTTCCTTCCGTCTATCCCCAATCTCTCGGTCAATTTCCAGAGATTGCTGGTAATAGGATATCGCTTCTTCGTAGCGTCCTAGGGAATTGTAAACATTGCCTAAACCGAATAACGAAATAGCTACCCCCAATCTATTCCCAATCTCTCGGTAAATTTCCAGAGACTGCTGGTAATAGGATATAGCATCTTCGTAGCGTCCTAGGTTATTGTAAGCACTGCCTAAATTGTGTAAAGAATTAGCTATCCCCTGTCTATCCCCAATCTCTCGTTGAATTGCCAGAGATTGCTGGTAATAGGATATCGCTTCTTCGTAGCGTCCTAGGGAATTGGAAACATTGCCTAAACTGTGTAAAGAATTAGCTTCCCCCTGTCTATCCCCAATCTCTCGTCGAATATCCAGAGATTGCTGGCAATAGGATATAGCATCTTCGTAGCGTTTTAGGGAATTGTAAGCATTGCCTAAATTGTGTAAAGAATTAGCTATCCCCTGTCTATCCCCAATCTCTCGGTAAATTTCCAGAGATTGCTGGTGATAGGATATCGCTTCTTCGTGGTGTCCTAGGGAATTGTAAGCATTGCCTAAACCGTTTAAAGAAGCAGCTACCCCCCCTCTATTCCCAATCTCTCGTTGAATATCCAGAGATTGCTGGTGATAGGATATAGCATCTTCGTAGCGTCCTAGGGAATAGTAAGCAATGCCTAACGAAGTTAAAGAGGCCGTATATCGTCGGTCTTGCTTATCGGTCAGATGTTCGATCAATTCCTGATAGAATTCGGCAAGGAGTTGGTTATTACCGCGTAAGTCGAGGAAGTTAGCAACACAATTATCGCTATAACTTTCATCCCGAATCACATCAAATGCCGTTTCATATTCCCCCAACTCGCACCAATGATAAAACACCTCCAAATATTCCCGCACATCCTCCACCGTCCGCCACTGGTCACGGGATTTAAACCGACTTTGATAGAATTGAATCGCCTTCTGATGCGCTCCCCTTAAATCCCCCACCCGATACTTGAGATACTCCAAAATCAAGGGCAAAAACGTATAAATTCCCCTGGTTTCCGATGCCAAAAATCCCCGTTTCCCTAACTCCCGCAATTCCTTATCCGTCACCGTTTCCCCAGAAATAGCCGTCGCCGTCACCTCATCAAACCCCCAACGCAACACCACCAAGGACAACAACACCCGTTGTAACTTCTCCGATAAATGGTTAAAACTGGCATCCAACACCGCCACTAACTGCACCGCCTCCTGACGGTGGAAACCCTGTAACCGCCCCATCAACTCCCTGACATCGGCTATTCCTAACGTGGCTAAATCCCCAATAGTCGCCCCGACGCCGATTTCCCCATTCAGTAACCCCGCCACCAGTCGCAAGGTCAGAGGATGGCCATTCACCTGAGCCACAAAAGCCCCTAATTCCGCCTCTGTCCCTCCAATGTCTAAATTTTGAAGTAATTGTCTTCCTTCCGTTGCTGAAAGTCCCTCTAGGGCTAATTCTGAGGGTTTATCCTGAACTAAATTCGGCACAACTTGGGTTGTCACCAGAATTTCGGTCTGATGACATTTCCCTAGCCAGTGTTGCAAGAAATTCTGATAACCTTCATCCTGAAGCACCGATTCCAGATTATCTAATACCAGTAAAAACCGTTGCTGTTGCAGACAGTGGATTAAAACCTCGGTTAAACGAGTTTCTTCAATTTCTTTTAACTGGTCTGGAGACAGTTTTCCCAACTGAGTTAAAATCCCCTGGGCGACAATCGAGAATAGGGGACGTTGGCTTAAATCTAGCCACAATTTATCAATAAAATCCGTTCTATCGTTAAAGACTTTGGCCGCCAGGGTTGATTTTCCCATCCCAGCGATCGCCACAATTACACCCAATTTATTATTTTCGTCGTCTAACCAACCGTTAACAATGGCTAAATCCGCTTCTCGCCCTTGCCAATACATCACCGCCGGGGGTGTGGTATTTAGACTAAAGGAAATCGCTTGAATTTTCGATTTGTCTCGCTCAAAAAAGCCGATAATCGTCTCAAAACCCTGTTTCTACGGTTTGTTTTAACTCTTGATTCTGTTCACCAACTTGCGCGAATCCGGCGGTCATTGTTTCTTGTAAAGTCTGTAATTCCTCTGATAACCAACCCCGCAATTCTTGAATTTGTGTCTGAGTGATTCCCAACTGTTGTAAGACGGCATCAAACCCCGATTCTATCTCAGTTCCCAACTGTTTAAATTTAGCTTCTTGACTTTGTTGGAGTTGTTGCTGTAGAGTTTCGATCTGTTGTAACCCAGCAAGAATTGTTTCATTATTGCCCATTGAGGACGCATTTCTCAAAATTGCCAGGATTTCCCCTAACATGGAAATAGTAAACCCAGCAAAGGCTTTTCCTCCCTCCTCAAAATCAATTTTCAGCACTTCCCGCAGAGCTTTAGGAAATCCTCGATGGAGATTTTCAGCCAAATCATCAATAATCTCCGCCTCTAGGTTAATCTTGGCTGGATTACACAACTGATCCCTAAGAATAATCCGCCAATCTTCTATTGTTAATACTGTTTGCTCAAAAAAATCTTTTCCCTGTTTGGCAAAAAGAGTATTGATCTCCTTTTCCTGTAACGGAGTTAATTCATTTAACTCTCGATTATGACTATCATAAATTAGCTTTGTCCACTGTTTTGCCGCATAGGTCGCCAGATGTTCTAATCTGGAGGTGCGTTGGGGATATTTGCCCGACTCTGCTACAGATCGAATCAACAAACCCACCGCTAACCCTGATGCTTTGATCAGGTCTTCATTAGCAAGGCTATCCTTACTCTGACGCAGCTTCACACTGAGTTGATCCTGGTGATGGGCAATCATATCAGTAGCAACAACTCCACTAGCAATACCCGTGATTATTGCTCCAACACCCGTAGCGACGGTGCCCGCAGCAGCAAGAGCAGGGATAATAATTGGGCACATCGTCCCACCCACAGCAATAACACTAAAGGTCAACAAACGCATATTGCGTTGACTAACTAAATCGGGAATTCCCACGTTCTCACCCCTGAGCTAGATTGACTTAATTATAGGGGAAGGGGCAATAGGGAATAGGGCAAAACCGATCAAAAGTGTGGTATCCTAAGTGATTGTGGAAATTTACGGATCATCTCTGAGATTCAACAACTATGGCTCTCACACAGCAGCGTAAACAAGAAATCATGTCCGAGCACCAAACCCATGAAACCGACACCGGTTCCTGCGAGGTGCAAGTGGCTATGCTAACCGAACGGATTAGCAAACTCAGCGAACACTTAAAAATCAATAAAAAAGATCACGCCTCTCGCCGTGGACTTTTACAAATTATTAGTCGTCGCAAACGCCTATTAAGCTTTTTGCAACGGCAAGATAAAGCCCGTTACCAAGCCTTAATCGCTCGTTTAGGGATTCGGGGCTAGGATTTTTCAGGCGTTCTCCGAACCCCTGAGTCTGAAATTCCCAACCCCAAGCTTTCCTCCTGCATTTCCAGACCCATTCTCTGAACCTATGTCCTCTGAACGTCCGACCGCACGGCCCGCCTTTGAACCCAAGAAGAATCGCAAAAAAACCGATAAAGCGACTTCTAATCCCCCAACAAAGGCAACTTCAGACCCGAAACCAACAAAACCTAATCAGAAAGTTAAGGCAACTCCTAAGTCTCCTAAGCCTGAAGCCAAAAATCAGAAGGAGACTAAACGCACCCGCACCCGGGAAGAAACAGCAATTCCTGAGAAAGTCAGTCAACGGATGCTCTCTCGGATGGTGGTTTTAGCTGGAATTCCTTTGTTCCTGGGTTTGGGAAGCTTCATCGGCAGTTACTTCATCATTACTCAAGATTTGCTCGTCCTTCCCAATACGGCCGTGGTGATTTTGAGTATGGGATGTTTTGGATTAAGTGTCCTAGGGTTAAGCTATGGGGTGCTGTCCGCATCCTGGGACGAGAACGCCCCGGGTAGTGTTCTGGGCTGGCAGGAATTCCAACTGAATTTAGGGCGAATGCAGGACGGATGGAAAGCTGCAAAGCAAAAAAAGCAGAAAAATTAAGAATTCAAAAGTTTGTGTCCAAAACTGAATTGTTATACGCTAAATTAGCTTTAACTCGGGCTGTATTTTCTTAGACAATTTCAGCTTTTTAAATTTGATCGATCGATCAAAACAGGAGAAATGATTATAGTAATGAAAGTCGGCACACCAGAAGCCGAAATTGAACGTTTAAGTGAAGATCTCAAAACCAGTTGGGGTTTATCACCGGAGAAAATTGTCGGTAAACACAAGGTTGTGATGGGGTTAGTCGGTGAAACTGCCGATCTCGACCCTTTACAACTACGGGAAATGAGTCCTTTCATTGAGGACGTCATGCGGGTGGAAAAACCCTATAAACGGGTGAGTCGCGCCTACCGTCATGGAGAAGCCAGTGAAGTTACTGTCCCCACTCCCGCCGGAAATGTTACCTTCAGCGAACATCATCCCCTAGTCGTTGTGGCTGGCCCTTGCTCCGTGGAAAACGAGGAGATGATTGTTGAAACCGCCAAACGAGTTAAAGCCGCTGGGGCTAAATTCCTGCGCGGAGGTGCTTTCAAACCTCGGACATCTCCCTACGCCTTTCAAGGACATGGGGAAAGTGCATTAGGGTTATTAGCTGCGGCTCGGGACGCAACCGGATTAGGTATTATTACCGAGTTAATGGATGCCGAAGACCTGGAAAAATTAGGGGAAGTTGCCGATATTATTCAAATTGGCGCCCGCAATATGCAGAACTTTTCCCTACTGAAAAAAGTAGGAGCGCAAAACAAACCCGTATTACTCAAGCGGGGAATGGCTGCCACCATTGAAGAATGGTTAATGGCGGCGGAATATATCCTAGCGGGTGGCAACCCTAACGTGATTTTATGCGAACGGGGAATTCGCACCTTTGATCGTCAGTATGCCCGTAATACCTTGGATTTATCCGTCTTACCTGTGTTGCGATCGCTCACCCACCTGCCAATTATGATCGATCCCAGCCATGGTGTCGGTGTGGCAGAATATGTTCCCTCCATGGCCATGGCTGCCATTGCCGCCGGGACAGACTCCCTAATGATTGAAGTCCATCCCAATCCGGCTAAAGCCCTATCCGATGGCCCTCAATCCCTTACCCCAGAACGGTTTGACCGCTTAATGCAGGAAACTGTCTGTCATTGGTGAAGCCGTTGGTCGTTGGCCGAAAGAACTGGCCGTTGTCGGTTAATTTTTTGTCAAAAGTTGAAAACTTGACAAGGGCGTTTGTAGCAAACGCCTTTGTTTTTTGCTATTTATATATAATAATGTAGTGACTGTGATCAAGTCCCGACAAAAATTATTTCTTCAGGAGTGAATTTGCCAATGTCTAATCTCTGTAAAACGGTTTTTTTGGGGACGGCGATCGCATTAACCCTAAATGGGGGTGAACTTTTAGCTCAAGAATTATCCCCGGAATCCTCCCTAGAAAATCTTGTTACATCTTCACTAGAAATTGCTTCCGAAACCATCTTAGAAACATCTGATTCTAACCCAAATCAATTGGCTTTTGAAGCTACAGAAATGAATAATTCAGAGAATATTATTCAACAGCAACCCCAAACTTTATCGGAAGTTGAAAATAATTTTCCTTCAACCCAAGCAGCCGATTTAAGTAATAATTGGATGGAGCGAGTGGAGTGGAATATTTCTCAAAATCCAGATCAATCTTTACCCGTTGCTCAACAACAAAACTCAGAAGAAAAACCGGAAGATCCGCGTAAAGCCGCCGATGCTAATGGTCGTCGTTTAAGTAATAACTATAGTTATATTGGAATTGGAGGTAATATTGGGATCACAGGAGATGGATCAGGTTTAGGGAATGGTGGTTTAATGACCCTTTCAAAAACCGGATTTTCGGAAAATGTTTCCCTACATTCCAGTGGAATTTTGATTGGAAGTGATAGTGCGAGCCTAGTTCATTTAACTGCTGATTTTCCGATCAGAAGTGAAACAAATGCTGTTCGTTTCTCACCCTTTGTAGGAGCCGGAGTTATCTACAAAGATTTATTTAATAGTGACATTAGTTTCGGCCCTTCAGCGACCGTGGGAATTGATATTCCTATTTCCTATAGTTTCTTAATTACCGGACGTGCTAGTGTCGGATATATTAGAGAAGAAACGGATTTTGGGATTCAAGTTGGTTTTAGTTATGTCTATACCAAAGGGTTACTGGGTTTAATTTTTAAGTAATTTTCCAGAATATAGGATTTTTTTAAATGGGGATATTATGACAATTATTGCCACAATATCCCCATTACCCATTCCCCATTACCCATTACCCATTCCCCATTACCCATTACCCATTACCCATTACCCATTACCCATTACCCATTACCCATTACCCATTACCCATTACCCATTCCCCATTCCCTACTCACTATCTTGATTTTTTTGGATTAACGCATCAGATTCTTCGACCATAGTTTTTAATAGTTGATTTAGTAATACCAAATTATCGGAAGATAGGTGAGTCATAGCCAGACGGATATTAAGTTTCACTTAGTTTATTTTGAAGTTGCTGTGTTAGTCGTAAAGCATCTAAACTTAACTTAGATAACTGTTGTTTTTGATAAAACTTTAAAGCAGCACCGCGTAAAACCTGTAGGTTAGCTTCTTCTCCCAAGGGTGCTGGATTAACTCTTAAACGCAGTAAAAGATGGGTATTTTGATAAAGCCATTCCCTCTCAACTTGTTGCGGTTTATCTACAGGAATTAATGGTAATTCTACTAACATTTTTAGTTCATTAATAACTCCCTTAAATTGCTGATCATCTAACCCGGTAACGACGGATTGTAAAACGCCATCCTGACTCCACAAAATTCGGCCTAAATTAGCCTCTTGACGTTCAAAATAAAGCCGTCCAATCCCCCCCATTAAAACTCGTCCTAAAAGTTCTTGTAATAATTCATGGGGAGATAACATCGATAAAACTTCTATCGGACTTTCTAAATAATTCGTTTTTACCTGTAAAACCGATAGGGGATTTGAATAATTCGGGGGAGTTGATTCTACAAATTCAGGCGAGGATTTTTCAAACTTTGAAGTTAATAAATTTGAATTGACTGGTGCTAAAGAAATAACTGGCTCTATTTCCACAACTTTTGGAGAGGGAACAGAAGTCGAGATATCAGAACTTGAAACAGGAGTTGGTGATGATTTTTTCTGTTCAGAAAATTGGCTGATTGTTTCAATATCTATTGTCGAAGATTCATCGGCTTTAACCTGTTGAGTATGATAGAGATAGGCTGATAAAATAGAACGTTGCTCCTCCGAATAAATCACCTGACTGATGATGGAGCAATTCATATAGGATACGATCTTCTGCACATATTCTAAGGCGGATTGATCCTCCGAATCAACAACACCTAAATATAAATAATTCTCTTTGAGACATAAAGGTAAAATTTGGTAATGCAAGCAAACTTCTAGCGGTAAGATACTGTCAATTAAGGCAAAAATTTGCTGCGCTTCCAATGGAAAACTGTTCCAGTAGCTTCAGATTTAGCTAACATTTTTTATGATTTAATTTAGTGTCCTAGTCCAATATTCTTTGGTTTAGAGCTAAGTTCAGTATGAATTAGCTGCACATTAAAAGGGCACCCCGATGGCAACTCCATATCTGCAACCGTTGAGGAATGAAGATAAGGACATTAGTAATGGTTATCGATATAAGTTAAGTCTAACAGTTTTTGCGTAAACTATCTACAGAACTTCCGTGACATGGCTAAACTCCTGGGGGCGGAAACTGGCGATACCGACGGGTGGCGGCTACGCCATCGCCATTTGAAACCCTACTGTTTACCATCATCATACTTATAAATAATATCCATCGGGTCAGTTTTTAAGCTAATTCCTTCCTGTCTGACTTTAAGATCATAATAAAGAACTCCAGCAATTGATTGCCAAAATGGAAGAAATAAAGCTCCAATAATGATATTGATCGCTATAGAAAATAAATTCACAATCAGTTTATAAGTGTAGGAATCCGGGCTAACTATAATGCCAAAAGCCAGTTGCATAAATATCACAATAAATAGCAGTAAAATCGAAAAAGGAAGGACAATCAAAAATCCTATAAACAGAATCCCTTGAATTCGCAATACCGATCCTTTGGTTAATTTCCAACTGCGACTAATTGCTGCTATTACGGTCATATTATCTTCAACAGCCAAGGGTAAAGCCGCAATAAAAATTCGAGCAACCAGCCCAATATAAGCAAATAAAATAGCAATAAAAAACACAAAACCTATTAAGTATATAATCGCGCTATCTTCTCCTAAAATAGCCACCACGAGACCAAAGGAAATTACCCAGACTAAAATTAATCCTAAAAGTCCCCCCATTAAAATTAAGCCCACCAGAATTCCTTGCCCTAAAAAGCTCCACATTCTTCGCTCAACACGAGGATGAGCTTCTGAAATAGCTTCGGGTCGTTTCTAAGGTTTCATAATAGGCTAAACGGCTAATTAATCCAGAAAGGGCTAAACATTTAGCCCAGCCATAAATGGGAACAATTGACCAACAATAGGCTTGCAGGGCAATATTAAAATAAGATTTAAAATGATCTCGATAGATGCGTAACCCGGCACTAATGACTCCCAGGATGCTGAGGGAGCCAACGGTTTGATTTTTAGACATAGTTGTAAGATGATGTGACAAACAAGCTGATTTTCCCGTTATCTTAAACCACAATCCTCAAAATCTCCAAAATTCTATAAATATTAAACCCTGGTGAGGAAAACGAGAAAAACACGGGAAACAATCATGAATCAATCCGTCAAAGTTAATAAAAACAGTGCCATGGTTAGAGGAAAAAGTTTTAGAAAACATTTGACAGCAGTTATTTTCGGGACAACTTTACTGGTCGGGGGAATCACAAAACAGACCCCAGCCCTATCTGTTCAGCCCCAAAACCCCATTCTCCTAGCTCCATCCCCGGTTAAATTATTAACTCCGAACACGCCTAAATTTGCGACTTCTAATTTATTTCCCCGACCAAATAACCGATTTAGTCAACCAATTGAAACTAATTTGAAAGTAGTGATTAAATTAAATCAACGCCGTGTTTATATCTATCAAAATCAACAACTAAAAACCAGCTATCCCATCGCCGTCGGTCGAGAAGGTTGGGAAACCCCCGTTGGTGAATATCAAGTTATCGAAATGATTTCCCAACCCACTTGGGAACATCCCTTTACCGGAGATATTATTCCTCCAGGGCCAGATAATCCTTTAGGAGAGCGTTGGATTGGCTTTTGGACAGACGGAAAAAACCATATTGGCTTCCATGGTACTCCTAATACCGAAAGCGTTGGACAAGCCGCGTCGCACGGTTGTATTCGGATGTTTAATCAAGATGTTCTGACTCTATTTCAGATAGTAAAAATTGGAACTCCTGTAATAGTCGAACCGTGAAAAAAAATTAATCTTTTGATTTAAAAAATACAGTAAACTGAACACGGATTAAGGAGATTGCACGGATTACACAGATTTTTAGGATCACCTAAATCCGTGGAATCGGCGTAATCTGCCTAATTTGTGCTGAATACTGGTTAATCCCAACTCTGAAACACGGATTAAGGAGATTACACGGATTACACAGATTTTTAGGATCACCTAAATCCGTGGAATCGGCGTAATCTGCCTAATTTGTGCTGAATACTGGTTAATCCCAACTCTGAACACGGATTAAGGAGATTACACGGATTACACAGATTTTTAGGATCACCTAAATCCGTGGAATCGGCGTAATCTGCCTGATTTGTGCTGAATACTGGTTAATCCCAACTCTGAACACGGATTAAGGAGATTACACGGATTACACAGATTTTTAGGATCACCTAAATCCGTGGAATCGGCGTAATCTGCCTAATTTGTGCTGAATACTGGTTAATCCCAACTCTGAACACGGATTAAGGAGATTACACGGATTACACAGATTTTTAGGATCACCTAAATCCGTGGAATCGGCGTAATCTGCCTAATTTGTGCTGAATACTGGTTAATCCCAACTCTGAACACGGATTAAGGAGATTGCACGGATTACACAGATTTTTAGGATCACCCAAATCCGTGAAATTAGCGTAATCCGCCTAATCCGTGTTCAGAATTTTGTCCGCGTATTAGTCTTTTAAATTCCAAACTTTTACTTCCGAAATTAATTAATAGTCCGACATCGAGTTTATAAACTTTGAGATAGTTTAATGCTTGGGCAAAGTGTACATCTTCTAGTTGTTTAGTTGCTTTTAGTTCGACTAATATTTTATCTTCAACCACAAAATCAGCGCGGCGCGTACCGATTGGTTCGGGTAGGTTCTTGTAATAGATTTGTTGTTCGATTTCTCTGGCAAAGGTTAATCCCGCTTGATAAAATTCATAGGCCAGGGCGCGTTGATATATTACTTCTTGAAAGCCATTACCAAGAAACTTATGGACTTCAAAGGATGCACCGATAATTTTTTGGGTGATGTCTTGGTATTTTAACTCCATAGTATTTGAACACGGATTAGAACGCGGATTATAGGGATTACGCTGATTTCACAGATTTTGATTATTTATTACTATAGCAGACAACCTAATCCGCGCCATCTGTGTAATCCGCTTAATCCGTGTTCAGCCTGTATTAATTTCCTAAATTTACAATTATCAACTCCCACAATAAGGTAAACTCAATACTGATTAATGTAAGCTCCACTTTTCATGACAAATCCTGCTCCCCCCGAAATTAATCCCAATCTTTGGCCGCAATTATTACAACAACTGTTAGACCGCCAATCCCTTGACCTAACCCAAGCCTCACAATTAATGCAGGGATGGCTCTTAGAAACAGTTCCCCCCGTCATGACCGGGGCGATTTTGGCGGCGATACAAGCCAAAGGCGTCTCCGCTACGGAATTAACCGGAATGGCCTCGGTTTTGCAATCCTTTGGTTCCTCGGATACCCCCACAAAAAACCATTCCGGCATCATTTCTAACTACCGTGTGATTGATACCTGCGGCACCGGAGGCGATGGGGCCTCCACCTTCAATATTTCCACCACCGTAGCCTTTGTAGCCGCGGCGGCGGGGGTTCCGGTGGCAAAACATGGAAATCGTTCCGCATCGAGTAAAGTTGGCTCTGCGGACGTATTAGAAGCCTTGGGCGTGAACCTCAAAGCCCCCAGCGAAAAAGTGAAACAGGCGTTATCAACTGTCGGAATCACCTTTTTATTCGCCCCGGGTTGGCATCCCGCCCTCAAAGCCGTTGCCCCCCTGCGTCAAACCCTGAAAGTCCGAACCGTATTTAACTTATTAGGGCCCCTGGTCAATCCCCTATACCCCACCGGACAAATCATTGGGGTTTTTAATCCGACAATGCTCCCGATTATTGCTGAAGCCTTAAACCAATTGGGTACGGAAGTTGCGATCGTTTTACATGGACGGGAAAAACTTGATGAAGCGGGATTAGGAGATATCACCGACTTAGCGATTTTATCCCAAGGAGAGGTTAAAACAGCCACTCTCAACCCCCAGGAATTCGGGTTAACTCCCGCCCCTCTAACAGCCCTGAAAGGGGGAGAAGTGGAGGAAAACTCAGAGATTCTAAGCAATTTATTACAGGGAAAAGGCACAAAACCGCAACAAGATGTGGTGGCTCTAAATGCCTCTTTAGCCCTACAGGTTGCGGGCGTTGTACCCATGGGCGACCATCAGCAAGGAATCCGTTTAGCTCAAGAGATTTTGCAAAGTGGGGCGGCTTGGTCAAAACTGGAAGAATTAATTAAATTTCTTCAGGATTAATATTATTTAACTGGGTTTTGCTCCGGTAAAGCTAGGGGAACAGCAGGTTGAATTGGCGAGACTTTAAAGACATCTCTTAATGCTTCTTCTAAGGTCGGTCGCATCACAACTCGGTTTTCACTAGCGACAATTACTCGAACTAAGGTCGGTAAACTATTTTCCTCTGCTTCTAAATATAAAGGTTCCACATAAAGTAGAGATTGTTCAATGGGAATCACTAATAAATTGCCTTGAATTACCCGGGAAACCTTGACGACTCCAGAGGGAAATCTGCTCAGAAATTTCGGGTTCTTGGTTAATTAAGGCTTCTAACTGTTCCGGGCCAAAAATTAGGCGTTGTTTGGGGAAACGATATAACAGTAAACTGCCATAATGTTCGAGATCAGAGCGAGCGGCTAACCAGGCGACTAAGTTATTCCGACTAGCGGGAGTAAAGGGAAGCATCAGCATGAATTCCTCTGATTTTTCCATTGGTAATCGCATGATTAAATAATAGGGTTCCATCGGTTGTTGTTTACTTGCATAAATTTCTGCTGGAACCCGCCAGAGGTCTTCCCGATTATAAAAAACAATCGGATCACTCATGTGATAAGTGAGTAAATGTTGAGATTGAACACTAAATAAATCAACGGGATAGCGAATATGTTTACGCAGGGCGATGGGCATTTCTTGAATAGAATTAAACAAATCAGGAAAAACCTGTTTTAGTGTGGATATGATCGGATCTTTATTTTCCTCTAATGAATAGAATTTAACCGTACCATTATAAGCATCAATAATCACCTTCACCGAATTTCTAATATAGTTAAATCCCGCCCCTTCGGGATCGGAATAGGGGTACATATTACTGGTGGTATAAGCATCAATCATCCAATATAAATAATTATGATCCACAGAGGAGGAATTAGAGTCAGCAACCACAATATAGGGGTTACTATCATAATGGAGAAAAGGAGCGATCGCCTTTACCCTTTCTAGGATATTACGCCGAAAGAGTAACTTAGTTTCCGGGGTGAAGTTATCGGTAAATAACATTTGCCAATTTTTTAAATAATAGGCAAATAAAAACCGTTTCCATCCGGTGCCAATCACAATTCCACCCTCACCATCATAGATATTATAAACATTCTCATTCCCTAGGGGAAAATCTAGTTCTTGCACTTTAGTAGAAGTCATGATTTGAGTATTAGTCAATAAACCGTAATAAAGTCGAGGCTTACCAATCGGAATAATATTTTTAATTCTAGGAGAAACTTCTAAGGTAGTATCGGGATCTAATCGGGGATCAGCACCAATATTTTTCACAAAAAATTCAGGAAGACCGCCCTCCGCAACCCGATTCACAGGAGAAAGCGTAAAACCATAACCATGGGTATAAACCAAATGTTCATTAACCCAAGTCTTGGCTTTTTCCGGGACTAATTCATAATTTAATTCCCGAGGGGCGATCAGTATACCTGTTGTTTTTGTAAACCCGTATTAAACTTTCCTAAAAACTTATCGGGTAAAATCGAATACCGATCATAATCAGCATCGGAAAATTCATAATAGAGGCGAATTTGTTGTAATTGACGATTGGTTTGTAATAACGGTCGTTTATCCCAAAGACGAATATTATCGATGGTTAAATTATTATTTTGAATATCGGTATAACTTAATTTAGCATTGGGATCAAAAGTTTCAACATTAATTTTATCTAAATTAAAGCCTTGGCGAGTGTACTTAATACTCCGCTTAATATAGGGTAATTCTCGCTCTAATTGGTTAGGTTGAACAATTAACTGTTGAACTAAATTGGGTACAATATTGGCGACTAGAAGACTCAGCCCTAAATACCAAGTAAATATTACTCTAAGGGAATAGCTATCTGCAAATAATTTATCTCGGCGGGAATTTCGGTTTTTAATTAGAGATAGCACCCCTATTTTTCTTAAAAAAATATCAATATAGGGTCTAACTTTTTTGACCGAAAAAAGAGATTGCCAGATCAGAAAAATAGAAAGCAATAGGGCAATTATACATAATAATAAATAACCAGGCTTTAAGATATTGACATCAGTAAAATCTGCCCCAAATACCACCCCCTGGGTGGAGTACAAAAGTTCATAACGAGCTAACCAATACCGCATGGCACAACTAAACATCAGAAGCCCTGCCAGTCCGTGCAGGTGACGTTGCTGGGGTTGGGAAAAACTGGGAAACCGCCCTTGACTGAGACTATTTCCAGAGAGCAAATATATTAAACTACAGGTAATAAAGCTAACTGAAAACAATCCAATCAACCAAAATTCTAACAGGTGGGCAATGGGGAGACTAAAAATATAAAAGCTAATATCTCGATTTAATAAAGGCTCAATTTGGTTAAAAGAAGTAGGATAAAAATATTGTAAAAAATTTGACCAATGACTGGACAATAATAGGCTAAATCCAAAACCAAAGATTAAAGCAACAAAACTAAAAACAATTAAGGGATTCCAGAGAATGACAACACCCAAACTTAATAAAGCAGGGATTTTCCAACTATAGGCTTTAAAATTTTTAATCCATTGCTCAAAAATATGAGGTTCAAACTGAGCCGGAAGTTTAGAAAATAAAGGTTGACTCGAATCCCAATGCCAATAACTAATAAAAATCTGGCTATAATGAATAATAATCAAACCCAGCAACAGGGAGAAACCCATCACCAGCATTAAAAGTGAAGGTAATCCCAAGGAAAATCGAGGTAAATTCTGATAGGATAAATCAAAAAGATGATCGGGAGGTTTATTTTCTAAATGTTGGGGTAAATATCGATAGCGTCGAGCAATCACTAAATTTCCCATTAACCAAGCTAAGGTGACTACTAAACCCAATATAGCCAACCCAAATTCTATCAGCAATCGTCCTTTGAAAACCGACAAATAATTAACTTCTTCAAACCAAAGAAACTCTCCCCAGAACTTAGCTATGAGATCCAGAATAAATCCCAAACCCAATCCCACTAAAATTACTTTAAAAAACAAATTTTTTCTCAGCATGAGATTCAATTAAGCGATGAGAAAGTCTTAGGTTTGATTGTAACCGATCAAACCTAGATCCTGAATTTAAACAAATCCCAGGATGGAATATTACAACTCCCACTACAGACTGCTATACACCTACCAACTCAGAACGGTCTACAATCAAAAGCGTATTTAGTGGAGTTGATTACCAAAAATGGATATTAAGTTAATCCTGACCGTGTTAACGGTGTTCTTTACCTTTGGCTGTCTGTTCTTTGGAACCAAAAACGGCTTCTATAATAGCGACGATTACCATGGTAACGGTTCCGCTCATTAATTAGAGGGGGAGTAGGGAGCAGGGGGAGCAGGGGGAGCAGGGGAGCAGGGGGAGGCAGGGGGAGCAGGGGAGCAGGGGAGCAGGGGAGCAGGGGAGGCAGGGGGAGCAGGGGAGCAGGGGAGCAGGGGAGCAGGGGAGCAGGGGAGCAGGGGAGGCAGGGGGAGCAGGGGAGCAGGGGAGCAGGGGAGCAGGGGAGGTAAACTCTTTCTATTCCCCATTACCCATTACCCATTACCCATTCCCCACTCGTAATTCGTAATTCCCCATTCCCCATTCCCCACTCGTAATTCGTAATTCGTAATTCGTAATTCCCGATTCGTAATTCCCTATTGGACTAGCTTTCTGGACGCTTTGTATGGCACACTGATTGATCAAGATCAAGATCTGGGAGTAATAATCCTCTGGCCGGGATATCTGATAACACTGTTGACTCTGAGGTTGAGGTCTTCTTGACCCTTTGTGTCAGGTGGTGAGCTTGAAATCATGGTGTGTGTAGTGAACGAGGACGAAAAAATTGCTACGGTCAATCAAGGGTTTTGTCAGAACTTCGGGGCGTGGGAGTCAATGGTCGCTTATCAATGACCGATTATCCCTCAAACTGAATCTGCTCAGTACATTAGTCCGAAGGGACTTAGAGGCACGATACAAAGGTTCTATTCTCGGCAACCTCTGGCCTCTGTTGAATCAGTTGTCCCAACTGCTGATTTATACCTATGTTTTTTCCATTGTTCTCAAGGTCAAACTCAATCTTGAGGGGTTTCCCGATAACGAACTAGCCTTTGGCCTGTGGCTATTTGCGGGTTTAATTCCTTGGTTTGCCTTTACAAATGGATTAATTCAAGCCGCCAGTTTTCCGTTGTTGGACAGCCGAATTTAGTCAAAAAGGTGGTTTTTCCCCTGGGACTATTGCCCCTGGTGCCTATTTTCTCCGCCTTTATTGAGAGTTCCTTTGGCTTAGTTGCCTTAATTAGCCTAACTGCCTTGTCCTCTCAAGTCTTCCACCCTACCCTTTGGTTGCTGCCGTTAGTTTGGATACCCCAAGTTTTATTAACCGCCGGGTTAGGCTACTTAACGGCCGGATTAACCGTATTTCTACGCGATATTCCCCAGAGTTTAGGCGTAATTTTGAACCTTTGGTTTTATGTGACACCGATTCTATATCCCGTTGATAAAGTTCCTGAATCCTGGCAATTTTGGATTGTCTGGTGCAATCCGATTACTGGACTTTCAGAAAGCTATCGAGATTTAGTTTTAGTCGGGGAAATGAGACATTGGGGAGAATTAGCCATGTCCTCAATATTCGCCCTGGTTTTCTTTTGTGCAGGCCTATGGGTTTATAGACGGTTGCGTCCAGCCTTTGCTGACGTTTTGTAGCGGTGACAGTTCCTCACACAACTCACACACAAACTGATCACTGATAAACCACCGAAATCAACATCGAATGACCGAAATAGCTATATCTGTTAATCACGTCTCTAAATGCTTCAAACGTTATCGCCATCCGGTCGATCGATTGAAGGAGATTTTTGTCCCAGGAAAGAGTCTGGCCCATAATTTTTGGGCTTTGCAAGATATAAATTTAGAAGTTTGGAAAGGCCAAACCCTGGGGGTTGTAGGTCGGAATGGTTCGGGAAAAAGTACCCTATTACAAATTATTGTCGGAACTTTAACCCCAACTCAAGGGGATGTGCAAGTTAATGGTCGAGTTTCAGCATTATTAGAACTCGGAAGTGGGTTTAATCCTGAATTTACCGGGCGACAAAATGTATTTTTTAATGGTCAATTATTGGGATTAAAAACCCATGAAATTGAAGCCAAATTTGATAGTATTGCTGCTTTTGCTGATATTGGAGATTTTATTGATCAACCTGTCAAAACCTATTCCAGTGGGATGTATGTGCGTTTAGGATTTGCGGTAGCTACCAGTGTTGATCCTGATATTTTAATTGTTGATGAAGCCTTATCCGTTGGGGATGAAGCCTTTCAACGCAAATGTTTTAGTAGAATTCATGAAATCAAAGATCGGGGCGGCACAATTTTATTTGTCTCCCATTCAGCCCCTTCAATTATTCAACTCTGTGACTCGGCTGTATTAATGGATCGGGGAGAATTATTACTCGAACATACCCCTAAAATGATCATTTCTAAATATCAAAAAATGATCTATGCCGATGCTGATCAAATGATCATGATCCGAGATGAAATTCAACATCTAACCCGTAAATCCTCCCAAACTTTAGAGGAAATTTCCGAAGATTCTCAAAAAAATCAGTCCCATCCTAAAAACCCAGCCTCTCCCTCTCCCTCCGCCCTACCATCTTGGAATACAAAAAATGGACATTATAAAGATTATTTTGATCCCAAATTAGTTCCTGACCATCCGATTAAATATCCCTCCCGGGGGGCTGAAATTTTAGAACCCCATATCATCACTTTGGGGGGTGAAACGGTTAATCATTTAGTCGCTCGAAATAGTTATATTTACACCTATTCCGTGAAATTTGATAAACTCGCCTCCCATGTTCGCTTTGGAATGTTAATCAAAACCGTCAGTGGGTTTGAATTAGCGGGAGCCTCCTTTTTAGCCACATCTCAATCGATTAAACAGATTGAAACCCGGGACGACCATTGCCATTAAATTTAAGTTTGAATGTCAATTATCACCGGATGTGTATTTCCTGAATGCCGGGGTTTCTGGTATTGTGGAGGGTGAATTCACCTATTTGGATCGCTGTATTGATGTCGGGATGTTCCGAGTTCAACCCTATGAAGATTCCTGTAGTACCGGAGTGGTGGACTTGTTGATTGAACCCAGTTTAAAAATCAAGTCGGGTTTAGTAAAAACAGCATCGGAACTATAGCAATCTGCGACGCGCGAGACGGAGGTTATAAGAATATTATCTCTGTTCCCTATTCCCTTTTTTGTGATTAAAACGCTGAAATAGAACCCTAAGAACATCATGGATACAACTAACACCCTCTCCCCCATTATTATCATTGCTGGAATGCACCGTTCTGGAACCTCTTTAACCGCTTCCCTACTAAAAGATCTAGGGGTTAATATTGGTAAACAGTTAGTTGGTGCAGACTATGGCAATATTAAAGGTCATTTTGAAAATGTTGATTTTGTAGACTTTCACAAATCTATTTTTAAAAGCAATAATATTGATGAACTGGGGTGTTTATTCTCAGGGGAAATCTCCCTCACAGAAACAGAGATAGAAACCGCTAAAAAACTGATTGAAATTAATCAAGATTCGTCTTCAGCTTGGGGATGGAAAGATCCTAGAACTACTTTATTTTTGGACTTTTGGCATCAATTATTACCCCAGGCTAAGTTTATTTTGGTCTATCGTTCTCCCTGGGAAGTTATCGACTCTTTGTATCGTCGGGCGACGGATGCTACCTTACTAGACCATCCCGAAATTGCCATCCAAATGTGGAGCAATTATAACCGCAAAGTTTTAGAATTTTATCATAAATATCCCGATAATTGTTTATTGGCAAATGTTTATACTATTGGTAATCAAACAGCCGATTTTATTGAAAAAATTAATCATAAATTTAATCTTAATTTACGCGGTGAATTTTCCGATAAATTTGAACCTTCCCTATTAGTAAATCGGATTTTAGCTACCCCAAAACCCCTGTTTATTAAAGCCTATTTCCCTGAAGCCATTGAACTGTATCAAACTTTAGAAGCCACTGCTTACCCCTTAAATAGCAATTTAACGGCATCGGAATTAGAGAGTTTAAATCAACCTTTATCCACCGATTGGGTTTTTGAAGATTGGGCAAAACTCAGAAAATTAGAAAAAAATCAGTCTGTTCTAGCAAAAGATTTAGATATTTTACTCAAAGATAGAGATATTTTACACACGGATATTCAAGAATGGCAAGAACGCTTTCAAGATGCTGTTGAACGTTTAATTAAAACGGAAAATCTCCTAGGTGAAACTCAGTTAAAACTCAACAGTGTAGAAATTAAATCCGAGGAAGCTATCACCAAGTTAATCTCCACCGAAGAAGAATTAGGCAAAACTCAAGGAGAATTAGAGGGGTTTAAAACCCAATTTGAACAGGCGGTAGATAAACTCGTTACCACAGAGATAGAATTAGGTAAAACCCAAGGTAAATATCAAGATATAAATGCCCAATATCAGGATATTGAGACTAAATATAGAGCCTTATATGCCAAATATCAAGAAATGTTGTCCCGATGTCTGCAATCAGAAACAGCCCTAGAAAAAACGGAATTTAAACTGCAAGTTGCCAGTATTCAATATCAAGATGGACTGATTAAACTCTTAACCTTAGAAGATGAATTAGGCCGCACACAACTCAAATTATTCGGAGCAGAATCTCAATTTGAACAAGCCCTAAATAAAATATTCAGTTTAGAAGATGAAACTGGGTAAAGCTCAAGGAGAAATTATCGCCATGCGGTCTTCCAAATTTTGGAAACTGCGAGGAAAATGGCTCGGTGCTAAACGACGGTTAAAACAATTTCGCCGTCGATTTATTTACTCAATGGATTTTCCCCTAAATTGGGAATTAACGGGATTTACCGAGAAATTTTTAAATATTTCCGGTTGGTGTTTTCATACGGGAAATCAAGAAATAAAAGGGGTAAGAGCCAGAATAGGAACGGATATTTTTAACGGAGAATATGGCATTGAACGTCAAGATGTGGGGGATATTCATGCGGCCTATCCCCAAGCAAAATCATCAGGATTTTATCTCCAAATTCGCGTTAACCAAGGCAATTCCCTAGTAGAATTAGAAGCCCAAGATAGTAATGGAAAATGGACGGTATTTGCCCGTTATCCCCTAACAATTTCTAGTTTGAGAGCCTCCTTTGATGTGCCCTCACAGTGGGAACAACGACAGGGACAAATCCTATTTGCTGGTTGGTGTTGCCATCCCAATCAGCGAATTACACAGTTAAAATTAATCTATGGCAATCAATGGGTGATTTGTGCCTATGGGTTACGTCGTGTGGATGTGGGACAGGTTTTTCCTAATTGGATTGGTAGTGCCGAAAGTGGGTTTGAAGCCTTAATTGATTTACCCCCGGGAACTTGGGAAATTCGTTTAGAAGCCCATTTAGAAAGTGGGGAAATTCTGATTTATAACTGTCCTCAAACCTTAGAAGTTTCCCGCTATGGATTATTAGAAAAAAGCACCGCCAAAGTTAAACAAGTTTTTCGTTATACGGCGGCAATTCAAAAACGAATAGGAGAACGAAAACAACGTTTAGGGCGTCTCTTACCGATGCCTTGGGAAATTCCCGCAATTCTGCGGCAAATGGGCTTGATGTATCGGCAAACAACCGTTCCTAAAGGAGATTTTCTGCCCCCCCAAGGCTTTGAATTACTGCAACCGATTGAACCCTATCAGGCTTGGTTAGCCGCCAATCAATGGACGGAACGCAGTTTAGAATCCTTAAAAACTCGGTTAACAGTTTATTCGCCAGAAATATTGCCTAAAATTTCCGTGGTTATGCCCGTTTATAACCCCCCGATTCAATTTTTAGAAAAAGCGATTCAAAGTGTTGTTAATCAAGTTTATGATAATTGGGAACTCTGTATTGCGGATGATTGTAGTTCGGATACCCAGGTTATCGAATTATTAAATCAATATGCCGCCAAAGATGCTCGAATTAAAGTTTGTTTGCGCAGCGAAAATGGCAATATTAGCGCGGCGACCAATAGCGCAGCGAGTCAAGCAACCGGGGAATTTATTGCCTTTTTAGATAACGATGACGAATTAACCCCCGATGCTTTAGGGGAAATGGCATTATATTTAATCCAATATCCCGAAACCGATTTCCTCTATTCCGACGACGATAAAATTGACCCCGAGGGCAAACGATTTGCCCCCCAATTTAAGCCCGATTGGTCGCCCCAACTCTTACTTTCCTATATGTATATGGGGCATTTATTAGTAGTTAGACGAGGAATTTTTGAGGAATTAGGCGGATTTAGAATTGGATTTGAAGGGTCACAGGATTATGATTTTGCCCTACGAGCAACGGAAATTTCTCGCCAGATTGGTCATCTTCCTTTAGTCCTCTACCATTGGCGCACCGCCCCCGGCTCAACGGCCGTTTCCGGGGCGGCAAAACCCGCAAGTTTTGATGCGGGAAAACACGCGATTCAAGAAGCCTTAACCCGTCTTCAAAGTTCAGGAAAAGTTTATCAACCAAATTGGGCTAGTGAAACTGAATCTAGGAATTTTTTATCATCAATTTTCTGACCAGGGGCCGTCGGTAACAATTATTATTCCGACTAAAAATCAACTTAAATTACTCCAGGCTTGTGTCGAATCAATTCAGAAAACAACCTATCAAAATTATCAGGTTGTGATTATTGATAACGAAAGTGATGACCCCAAAACCCTAGAGTATTTTAAGAAAATCGGCGACACGGAAAAAATATCCGTTTTAAAAATAGCTAATCAAGGAAAATTCAACTTTGCTGCGATTAATAATCGGGCGGTGGAACAGGTGAATACGGATTATGTATTATTCCTGAATAATGATACGGAGGTGATTAATTCCCATTGGTTAACTCAGATGATGGGTTATGCTCGCATCCGAGGCGTAGGGGCTGTGGGGGCGCGATTAATTTATCCCGATGACCGGATTCAACACGCTGGAATACTGCATGGACTTCACCACGGTTTAGCGGGTCATGCTTTTAAATTAACCCATCGTCAAGATTTCGGTTATTTAGCCTATTCTAAAGTCGTAAGAAATTATTCGGCGGTGACGGCGGCTTGTTTATTAACGCCCCGACAATTGTTCTTAGATTTAGGGGGATTTAATCAAGTTGATTTTGCCGTGGCTTACAATGATGTGGATTATGGATATCGATTATTTGAACAGGGTTATCAATCGGTTTATTGCCCGGAAGCGGAGTTAATTCACCGAGAAGGAACCAGTCGAGGTTATAAAGATGACCCGCAAGAAGTGGCAAAATTCCGTCGCCAATATGCCCATAAAATTGATCCTTTTTATAACCCTAATTTATCCTTAGATAATGAATGGTTCCAAATTCAACCTCGACGTTATCAATTAAAATCAACTGTTAATTCTGCCCCCATTCCTAAAGTTTTAATGTGCAGTAATGCCTTAGAATATACGGGTGCTCCCCTACATCAATTTGAAATTGCTGTTAAGTTAGCCGCAGAAGGAAAACTAGAACCGACAATTTTCTGTGTTGATGATGGGCCGTTACGCTCTGCCTATGAACAGCAGGGAATTCGGGTGATTGTTCGAGAACATCCCCTAGCTAATATTTATCAACAGAAAGCCTATAATACAGCTATTGAAAGTTTAGCAAATGAACTACAACTAGAACAATTTGATCTAGTTTATGCTAATACTTTAGAAACCTTTTTTATAGTAGATTGCGCTAAACAAAAATCAATTCCTTGTGTCTGGAATATCCATGAAAGTCAGGCTTGGCAAACCTATTTTAATGGACTAGGATCAGAAATTGCAGCCCGGGCTTTAGAGTGTTTTCAATTTCCCTATCGGGTGATTTTTGTAGCCGATGCAACCCGCAATCTTTATCAATCTTTAAATAGTCATCATAACTTTACGGTGATTCACAATGGTTTAGATATTCAACGGTTACTGAAAACATCGGAACAGCTAACTCGAATTGAAGCCAGAACCGCCTTATCAATAGCAGAAGATGAAATTGTGATTCTGTTACTGGGAACGGTTTGTGAACGCAAAGGACAAAAGGATTTACTCGAAGCGTTACCCCTATTATCAACTAATTATCATCACAAAATTCGTTGTTTTATTGTTGGCGATCGCCCCAGTATTTATAGCACCGAATTAGCCCAATTAAAAGCCCAACTTCCCGATGCTTTAAAACAGCGATTAACCCTGGTTTCCAGAAACCCCAGAAACCGCCCAATATTTCCTGGCTGCGGATATTTTCCTCTGTACCTCTCGGATTGAAAGTTATCCCAGAGTGATTATGGAAGCCATGGGATATAACCTACCGATTATCACTACCCCCGTATTTGGAATTCCCGAACAGGTGCGTCCTGAAATTAATGGTTTATTTTACACGCCCCACCAAGCGGAAGAATTAGCAAAATGTCTAACATCACTATTAGAAAACCCGGATTTAAGACAGGAATTTTCTCAAAATTCCCAGTATGTTTTGCAGTCTCTCAATACCTTTGAAGAAATGACTCAAAGTTATTTAGAAATCTTCCAAGAAGCCTATTTTATTAATCCCCATCCCGCCTCCCATAACTTCTCTACTCCTCGACCCATTGAATCCCTAAAGATGGAGATTAACCCCCCATCTCCGGTTACGATTTCCGCCGTCGAAGTCAATCATCCCGAGCCGGAAATTGCCGAACCTCAAGCCAAGAATTATTGGGAAACTAATCCCAACGCCGCCGCCAGTCAATGGGTTTCTAATCCAATTATTGCTGATACCATTCATCAACGAATGTCTGGAGGTCAAACCCAGAAATATTGGTTACGGTGGTTAATTGAAGATTATTTTGTCGGTCAAAACTTTAATCACCTGATTTCCCTAGGATGTGGTATTGGAAATCATGAAATTTTGATGGCAGAATTAGGATTTGCTCAACAAATTGATGCCTTTGATTTTTCGGAATCTTCCTTAAAAATTGCGCGAAAAGACGCTGAAAAAGCCGGAGTTAATGTTAATTTTTATCAGGAAGATTTTAATACCTTTAACCTGAATGCAGAGGTTAAATATGACGTGGCATTTTGTTCAGGTTCTCTGCATCATGTTCGGGAACTGGAACGATTTTTAGAAATGGTTCATAAGGCGTTACATCCCCAAGGCTATTTTATTATTAATGAATATGTTGGGGCTAATTATTGCATCTATAATAAACGCCAGGTGGAACTGATTAACCGCCTATACCAATGTTTCCATAAGTTAATTCGTTCTGGGATTATGGAAAATAAATTTATTAATCCCAGTATCCATCAAGTTTTTGCCACTGACCCCTCAGAAGCGGTGCGTTCTCAACTGATTTTACCCTTTATTGAGTATTATTTTGATATTGAACTTTTTCATCCGTTTGGGGGCGCAATTCTTCATCCTCTTTATCCTTTATTAGATCATAATCAGTTTTTACCCGGTGATCCCAAAGGAGAAACCTTAATTAAACTTTTGTTGGAATTTGAACAAATATTAATGGAAATTCCCGGGGGTTTAGAATCGGATTTCTGTCTGTGTGTATTGCGTCCCAAACGCTTTTAAATCAGTTATCATTTGTAGGGGCGGGTTCATCAAGATTGAGGTAATTTACAAAGATCTAAAAGAAACCCGCCCGTACCAGTCACCAGTTATTAGTCATCAGTTTATTACCCATTACCCATTACCCATTACCCATTACCCATTACCCATTACCCATTACCCATTACCCATTCCCTGTTCCCTGTTCCCTACTATACTTTTCTGATAATATTGATCAGTTCATTGCCATTATCAAAAATCTTTTCTAAAGTAAAAGGAAACCCGAGTTGGTGTTTTAAGGTGAGCAGAAAGTCTACAAAGTCGGCATTTGTCCAGACATGAAAATGGATACTAAAATCCCGTCTCATCAATTCTTGAACCATCCATTGTGCTTTAGTTTCATCCGTTTCTTTTTCTACCAATTCAATCCATTCTTCATAATGATTTTGTCGAGACCATTCCGGGCCCTGTTGATAATCTTTTAATAAATGTTCAATAGAAGTGACCGGGCGATCGCAATCAAAACAGGTTCGTTTTTCGGGAACCGCCAAATACAAAATACCGTCTTTTCTAATCACCCGTAATAAATTTTCAATCGTTAGAATCGGGTTTTGGCAATGTTCAATAAAATGATTGGCAATCAAAAAATCCTGGGTTTCATCCTCAACGGTTCCTAAGAATTCACCATTATCAATAATATCAACAGAAACTAAATTAACATCTGCCAACTCAGGATAATGTTTTCTTAAATCAGGAACACTCATGCGATCCACATATTTAACTTGAGCAGATTTAGGAACTTCCAAAGGATGATTTAATGCCCCGACTTCAATGCCATTTCCCTGTAAATATCGGTCGGCAAAAAAACGGCGAAACATATAAATTGGAGAAAGTGTTTCAGCATCGGCCGTGAGTGTCATAATCCAATGTCCTCAGCAGTTCATTCTTAATTAAGGTTCAACTTTCAGTCAATTCATAACCGAAATAGTTAACCCTTTAGAGTATAATCCTAAATTGAGTTGAAAATTCATTCAATTTTGTTCAGTTCCTGCGGTGCGGAGTCGTCTTGATTTGGGCAGGCGGAAAATTGAACGAATGGAGAATCATAACCGTTGATGATTCAACTCTCAATCTGGAGGCATATCACCGTTGATTCAACAAGCAAGGACAATTGATTCAAAACCGATCACCGCGCCCCAGTTTATTATTCTTGGGGTACAAAAAGGAGGAAACCAATTCCCTCTATCAGTATCTATGTCAACACCCTCAAATTGCAGCCGCAACCCAAAAAGAAATCCATTTTTTTACTCTCAATTATCAGCAGGGTTTAGAGTGGTATAAATCCCAATTTTCCCCAGAAGCCGATGGCAAAAACTTGCTGACAGGGGAAGGTTCTCCCTATTATTTTTTCCATCCCTTAGTACCCCAACGACTTTATGAATCTTTTCCTGAAACTCGGTTTATTGTATTATTGAGAAATCCGGTAGATCGGGCGATTTCCCATTATTATTGGGAAGTAAAACTTGGCTATGAATCTCTATCTTTGCAAGATGCGATCGCCCAAGAACCTCAAAGGATGCAAGGAGAAGCCGAAAAAATAGGTGCAGATCCGACTTATTTTAGTTTTAACCATCAACATTATTCCTACCTTTCCAGGGGAATTTATATCGATCAACTGCAAAGATGGATGAAGTTCTTCCCTCGGGAACAATTTTTGATTCTTAGGAGTGAAGATTTATATGTAGACTCTAAAACCGTAGTTAATCAAGTTTTTGATTTTTTAGGAGTACCGAATTATCAATTATCGAGTTATGATAAATACAATGTTAATAGTTATCCCAATATTGACCCCATTATTCGTCGGCAGTTACAAGATTATTTTCAGCCTTTCAATCAAAAATTAACGCAGTTTCTCGGCTGCGACTGGAGTTGGGAAATTCCCGAAATTCCCTCTAAGTCAACGCCTGAATTAACAGAATTATCCGAAAATACCCATTCTCAATCCATCTCAAACTCAGTTAAAATTATGAAAAAAGTTGATTATGAATCCGCCTGGGATGACTATGCTAGAAATTGGCAAAGTGTAGGATCTGAAGAAGTTTATAGGGGAGATGAATGGATCGGATTTGCCGCCGGTGCCGCGACTTCTTTGGCTGAATATGAAGCCCTAATTGAAAACCAATTTATTGCCCCTTATATTCAGAAGCACCATCAGGTTTTAGAAATTGGTGTGGGGGGAGGAAAAACGGCGGCTTTGCTGCTGAAATATTGCGATCGCCTAGTCTGTGCTGATATTTCCAAAGAACTCCTAAATGCCACCCACAAACGTTTGGGAGATGAACGGGTTAGATATGTTAAATTGGATGGTTTAACTTTAGATGGAATTGCGCCTCAATCCCTAGATGTTTGTTTTTGTTATGATACCCTGGTACATATTGAACCCTGGGATATCTTTAACTATTTAACCCGAATTCCAGCTTTATTAAAAGGCGATCGCCTCTGTATTTTTCACCATACCAATCTATTAAGTGAATTGGGCTGGCAAAAATTTGTCCAGGATTGGGATAAAAACCTATTAGGAAACCGACATGGAACCGCTTTTTCCTTAATGACCGATACCATTATGGAGAAATTTTTAACCCATCTTAACTATAAAATTATCCGAAAAGATAGTGAGTCTGTACCCAGAGATTGCGTTTGGGTTTGTCAAGCACCCGAAGTGATCAGTGATCAGTGATCAGTTATCAGTTATCAGTTATCAGTGATCAGTTTAAGAGTTATCAGTTTAAGAGCTAACATTCCCTATTCCCTGTTCCGGTGTTCCTATGAAAGCATTATTTTTACATCCTAACTTTCCCGCCCAATATCGCCACGTTATTACAACATTAGGTGCAGATCCCAATAATCAAATTGTATTTGGGACAAAAAATGAACGTCCCGAATGGAGTATCCCCGGAGTTGAAAAAGCCCTATTTAATCCTAGTCGAGAAGCGAGTGCAGACACCCATCAATATGTCCGGGTTTTAGAAGGTGCAGTCTTACAAGGACAAGCCGTATTTAGAATGGCTGAACAACTCAAAGCCAAAGGATTTGTCCCCGATGTAATTTGTGGTCATTCCGGTTGGGGGCCGACTTTATTTGTCAAGGAAGCCTTTCCGAATACTCCATTATTATGTTATTTCGAGTGGTTTTATCATGCAGAAGGTTCCGATGCTGACTTCGATCCAGCCGATCCCTTAAGCATTGATGATAAAGCTCGAATTCGGGTAAAAAACACCCCAATTTTAATTGATTTATATTCCTGTGATTGGGGACTTTCACCCACCCATTGGCAACAATCCCAATTTCCCCCGGAACTGCGTCAAAAAATTTCTGTCCTGCACGACGGAGTAGATACCAGTTATTTTAAACCCAATCCCGGGGCTAAATTAGTTTTACCAGATTTGGATTTATCCGGTGTAGAGGAAACTGGTGACCTATGTAGGACGAGGAATGGAACCCTATCGGGGCTTTCCTGAATTCATAGAAGCCGTGGCCTATATTCAGGAACGTAGACCCAAATGCCATGTTGTAGTTGTGGGATCGGAACGAGTTTGTTATGGTAAACCTTTACCAAACGGCATGAGCTATAAGGACTATATGCTCAAGAAAGTCCCCTTGGATCTTTCCCGGATTCATTTCGTTGGGCCTTTGGCCTACGGCCAATATCTGCAAGTGATTCAGGCTTCAGATGTTCATATTTATTTAACACGGCCTTTTGTTTTATCCTGGTCAATGATTGAATCCATGTCAACCGGTTGTTTAGTCCTGGGTTCAGATACCGCCCCCGTGCGGGAAGTGATTCAAGATGGGGTAAACGGCTTACTGGTGGACTTTTTCTCTCCCAAACAGATTGCAGATCGGGTTGATGAAGTTCTGGATCATCCTGATCGTATGGCTCAATTGCGAGTTAAAGCGCGGGAAACAGCCTTAGAACGTTATGATCTGAGTAAACTCCTCTCGAAACATCTACAACTGATTACCCAAGTCGCCAACCGTTCACTCCCCGCCACTGTTGGCCGGGTTGAGTCAGGGATGGTTGTGTGATATGGCGGGAACTTGATCGGAGTTCCGTTCGTCTACAGGAGAGATCTTTTGATTAGAAGATAATTAATGGTTAATGAGGAACATTGTTGGCTATAAACCCGTCTGATGGAGGTAAGGAAGTCAACATAAACTGCCTTTTATGAGTTAAGAGTGATGGCTTCAAGACAAATTGAAGATGAAAATTTTCAATACATAATTGATAATAAAATCCAGCCATCGAAACCGCCATATCTATCAACTAGACAAGAATGATCACAAAGGACTAGACTTGCTGGAGATAAACAGGTTAAACTACTGCCGAACAAGTTATGGTGTTTGAAGCAGTGTCTGTCATCCCAACAGAGCTAATGACATTATTGCAGAGGAGTGAAATCAAATGGTAACAGCTTTAGGCTTAGGGCCACAGTTTTACGATCAGGATGTGGGCTTCGCCCCCAGACCCGATACCATTCTGGGTGAGGGAGGAAATGACACAATTCTTTCTTCTACCCTAGGTGGAAGTCAGGTACAAGGTAATGAGGGTAATGACATCCTAACCTCCAGAGGTGCTGGGGATGCCATGTATGGTGGCGAGGGCAATGATTCCATCCGGTCTCAACAGCTTCGCACCTTTGTTAATGGTAATGAAGGTCGGGATACCCTGTCGGCAGATTTACCCGCCAGCCTGTATGGGGGCCAAGACGGAGATTTTATCATAGTTCAGGCTGCTGGTAACTACATCTTTGCTAATAGAGACGAAGATACTTTGCTCGGAGGTATTCAAGGTGGAGACTTCCTCTATGGAGGTGAAGGTAATGACCACATTGGGTTTGTAGGCACCAATGGTCAAAGTAACCTCACGGGGGTTGCAGTGAGTGGGGCTATCGGTGGCCTGAACCAAGGGAACAACTATGTCTCTGGGGATAAAGGCATAGATATTATTGTAGGGGTTAACACTGGAGATACCCTCCTCGGTGGTCCGGATAACGACTCCATCGTTGGTGTAGGAAGCCTGAACGTCCTAGATGGTGGTAGTGGGAATGACACCCTAAGAATCCAAAACTCCGTCGCCACCCAACAATTCTCGACCAATTTGGCGGTTGTTGGTGTCAGCCAAACTACCCTAGTGGGTGGGGCCGGTGACGATTCTCTCTACGGTGGTGTGGGTCGCTTTGGAGAAGGCCAGAACTACCTTGAAGGTGGAGAAGGCAACGATACAATCCGAGGCTTTGCCCTTCAAGATGCCCTGTATGGTGGTGAAGGCAATGACTTGATCGTCACAGCCAATCCTAATGTTCTGACCATTCAGGGTAGTACCAGTCAACCGGGCTTTGCTGGCGAAAGCACCCTGTACGGTGGCGATGGCAATGATACCTTAGTGGCAGGTTTCAGCACTGATTTCCTCTATGGCGATGCCGGGAATGACAGCCTGAGTGGAAAATTCTCCCTCTTAGAGGGTGGGGATGGAAATGATACCCTCTATGGAGGAAATTGGACATTAGAGATCCCCGGAGCCACTCAAGTTCCGACTGTCACCTTATCCGGTGGTAGTGGCAATGACTATCTCCACGGTGCTTTCGGGTCGGTGGCTAATCTTTATAATGGTGGTCTTGGTGATGACACCATTGTCTTTACCACAACTAACGATAGCCTACTAGGTGAAAGTTCCCCAGAGGGTAATGACAAAATTTCCTTCGTGACTCGTTTAGCACGTGGAGAGGCCGGAGTTAGCTTTGTCTTGTTTGATACCCTCGGCAACAATACTATTTCCGGTAGTGATGGCAATGATAGCGTTGTTACGGGTAGTGGGGCTGACTTCCTGCAAGGGGGCAGCGTTGCAGCGGCGGCGACATTCGATGTTGGTTTCGGGGATGACACCCTGACCGCCGGTGGCGGAAATGACTACCTGTTTGGCGGTTCAGGCAGTGATGTCCTGTTCGGCGAAGCGGGTGATGACACCCTGCAAGGTGGTACTGAACGGGATACATTAGTCGGCGGTGAAGATGCCGATGTCTTCCTGTATCAGTTCAAATCCGATCTTAGCGGTACAATTGCTGACATCATTACGGACTTCAACCCGGCTGAAGATAAACTATTCTTCTCCCGTGGGCCTGGAGGCTTTGCCTTTGAATTGCGTCCAGGTGTTCCGACCACTGAAATTTCCTTCGAGCAATTTATTGTTCTCGATAAGAACAGTTACAATGGCGCCAGTGCAAATACTCAAGCCCCAACCAATGTCGGCCCTGTGTTAGTGTACGAAAAATCCAGTGGAGTCTTATGGTATGACTCCGATGGTGGTGGCTCTAACCCAGCCGATATCGTTGCATTCATGGCACGACCCAACAATACAATTCCAACTCTAACCCGAACTGATATTGTGATCGTTCTCTAGGTTGAGTTGACACCAGAAGGAGGAATATTTCTCCTTTGTCGGGATTTCAATAGGTTCAAATACAACAAAAAGACCGGGAAATTATTTCTCGGTCTTTTTTTCTATAGCACTACGCACTAATAAATAAAGACTGATGACCTATACATTGAAATCCGTTTCTTCCTGTTCCCTCCCATACTTAACTTGTCTGCCAATCAAATTAATAAAACCCGAACCAAAATGCTGAATTTCCAAGAAATTAGCATGGGAAGCCGTCGGTTTATAAATTTTAAATGTTTTCATAATTCCTAGGGTTGCCGCACTTTCTAGCGGCCCAATAAAACCACAATCTCGATCTAAAAAATAGGGTTGCTCTGCCCAATATTCCATCTGTTTAGCATTCAAAAAGAAACAACCAGAATGGGGATTTAAAGGGCGTTTAAATGAAACAGCCTGTTCCATCACTTTCCCAATAAATTGTGGCTGATCTTGAATATTTTGAAAATTAGCCGTGATGTGGGGTAAAAGATCTCCATCAATATAGGCTTTAATTGCTTTGCTATGGGGGGAAACTTCATAACGATTGGGTTGCAATAGACAACTATTTCCGGTGTGACGATTAAACCAATTTAACTTCGTAAAAAACCAAGGATCACGCAAAATCAAATCATCTTCCAAATAACAATAATAATCATATTTACCCAAATATTCCCGCAAAACTTGATGACATTGAAATCCCAATAACATTGGTTCTACCTGGGTAGAATAATGTTTACAAAACCATGAAGGCAAGGGAATTTGCGCCAGTAAATGATAGTCTTGAGTGGTACAAATCACAATATCCACCTGATAATTTTGTTCCTGATTCACAGGAATCGTCTGACATTGAGCAATATCAATCATGCACTGGGACTGACTATAAAGTTCCCGCAAAGCAGTTAAAGCAAATACTAACCCCGTAATTCGAGGGCGTGGATCTTTACTTAAAGATGCGTGTTTCCCATCTCCATCCGGGTTAAAAAAGTGAGGAATCGTAAATAAAATCCGCATAATCTATAACTAAACCTTTTAACATTAATTATCCAATATTCTATAGCGCAAATCATAAGAACCTCAACAAAGCCCAAATCTAATCCGCGCAATCCGCGTAATCCTTAGCACAAATTAGAAGAAACCCCAACAAAGCCCAAATCTAATCCGTGCAATCCGCGTAATCCTTTAAATCCGTGATCATATATTCTGTAGCACAAATTAGAAGAACCCCAACAAAGCCCAAATCTAATCCGTGCAATCCGCGTAATCCTTTAAATCCGTGATCATAATTCTGGGACTCGTTGAAGCAATTCTTGATTTAAACTAGGTAACTGGTCTCGCATTTTTAAATACCATTCCCGTCGTTGTTGATAATGTTGGCACAGTAAACGATTACTTTTTACCCAAACATAGGCATTGTTAGCAATTTTTTGCCGAAGGACAGTATTAACAATTAATTCATTCAAATACATTTCAAACTGTTGAATACTTCGATAAATTAAACCCGTTTCTTCATGAATTACCGATTGTTCATAAACCGTTGGACTAGCTAAAACCGCTACCCCATGACCCGCACATTCCAAAAACTTCAAATCCGATTTCATCAAATTAACAGGTGTGGGGGTTAAGGGTAATAAACCAATATCACAGGTTTGCAGAATCTGATGATATCTATCATAACTGCAAAAGGGTTCAAATTCTTTATCAGATATTGCCAAATGATCAAAAAAACGTTGATCATGAATTACCTTAACCCTAACTAAAGTTTGATGACGAATTAAAATCCGGTTTAAAGCTTCCATAATCGGTTGCCAATCCTGTTCTCGATTTAATGCACCAAAAAATAAAGTAACTTTTGGACTAGAATAAATTCGAGGCGGAGGTAAAACCAATAAATGATTTTTAAAGATAGCAACGTGAGGATTAAATTGTTGTAAAAATTCCCCTAAAGGAGCCGTTGAAGTTTGCACACCATGACAGCCACGATAGCTCAGATAACGATTATCTGCATACTCCTTCCTTCGTAACGGATTATCGTCAATTTCAGCAATAATTAGATAATCCTGTTTTAACAAATTTCTTAATATTTCCAAGTGATAATCATAGGATAAAATTGTCCGTTGCCAAATAAAAACCTTTTCTTCTTCGGGTAAAATAGAACCGTTGGGAATCGATTTAGAGGCTGAAAGAGTGCGGGTTCCCGGTATGGTCACACTCAATTGATCCGGTTCCAATACCCGGGGGCGATCGCATCCTGTAGGAGCCATAATCGCCGTTTGAATCAACAAACGACGGGGAGGTTGTAATGATTTAATCGCCCGCACAATATAAAATTCGGCGGCGGTTTGAGTTGCAAAACGATTGGGATCTAAACCCAAAGTATTCCTAAGAGGTTTCTACCAATTGCAGAAAATTTTGAAACTGATCATCTTTTTTTCCGCGAGTTTGAATTTCATAAATATATAATCCAGCTTCCCAGAATATTTTTTGGATTGTTTCTAAAGTTAATCCTTGACAATCAGTATTTTCTTCAACCTCATTTTCTGATTTTCCTCGTAACAAATTAATAATATTTCGCCAATACTGACGATTAGGAATATAAGCTAAAACCTGACCTTGATCTTTTAACCATCGAGTGTGATATTGTAAAACCTTGAGCGGGTTTCTGATTTGGGGTAAAATTCCATCATAAATTAAACAATCTACGGTTTGTTCTTCTAATTCTAACGGGATTGTTTCTAGCTGATCAATCGAACTCAGAGTAATCTGATCTAAACCTTGAGTTATTTCTGAACTTAACTCAGAATTAATTAAAATTCCCCAATAAAAACTTTGGGGATTAATTCGTTTATAATGATAACTTGTACTTCCGTTTAGACAACCGACATCTATCAGGACTTGAGCATTAGGAGGTAAAAAATTCAATAATTCCGAGGGTTTATGATGAAAATGATGATCACTGACCTGATCCGTACTATCTCTATTCATAACCTTGAGTAAAATTAGAGCTATGTTATAAATAACAGGTTTTAGGTCACACTGGCAAGTTCATTTTTAAATTAAAAATTTTTGAGACGATTTCCACCCTAAATTTTATGGCTAGAGTCAGCGTTATTATTCCAACTTATAACCAAGATCCTTATATTTCAGAAGCAATTGATAGTGTTTTAAATCAAACCTATCAAGATTTTGAAATTGTGATCACCAATGATGGTTCCACGGATCAAACATTACAAATAATTCAAGAAAAAAAAGATCCTCGAATTCGCTATTTTTCTTTTGATCAGAATCAAGGAGTGAGTATAGCAGCAAATCATTGTATTAATCAGGCGACGGGAGAATTTATTGCGATTTTGGATTCTGACAATATTTTTTTACCGGATAAACTTGAAAAACAAGTTAATTTTTTAGATGATAACCCCGGATTTGATGCGGCTTTTACCCATGCGATTATTATTGATAAAAATGGTAATTTTCACCCGGGTAAAGAATCATCATTTCAACAGTTATTTGCTCAAGAAAATAAGAATCGTTTTCAATGGTTAAATTATTTTTTTTACTCCGATAATTCCCTCTGCAATACCAGCGTTTTAATTAAGAAAAAATGCTATGATCAGGTAGGACTATATGATCCGCGATTACGTCAAATTCATGATTTAGATTTCTGGATACGTTTATGTCTGAAATCAGAAATTTATATTTTACCCGAACCTTTGGTTTTATTTCGATTTCATGATCGCAATATTAGTGGTATAACGGCGAAAAATATGATTCGACATACTTGGGAAATCCCCCAAGTGCTTGAGCATTATCTTTGTCCAGAGGTTAGCCAAAATTTTCATACCATTTTTCCTAAACAGCAACTTATTAAAACTCCCATTACCCCTGATGATCTTCAATTTTTAATTGCAAAACAGGCTTTAAATATTCATCGTCCTAGTCATCAATATTTTGGAATTTATACTTTATATCGGTTAATGAATAATCCTGAATCTGCTGCATATATTGAAAAAAAATATTCCTTTAAATATACCGATCTGATTGATCTTACTGGAACCCATGATATTTTTCAAATTATGAGTCACCGGAAATTAAAGCAAGATCTCGATAAAACCAAAAAACAACTGGAAGCATTACAACAGAAATTAGACCTATCTAGTGAAACTAAATCTCAACCGCTAGTGAGTATATTAATTCCGACTTATAATGGGGAACAATTCTTATCAAAAGCAATTCAAAGTGGTTTAGATCAAACCTATTCTAACCTAGAAATTATTATTTCCGATGATGGGTCAACCGATGGGACGGTAAAAATTGCGGAGGATTTTAAAGATAATTGTTCTATTCCCTATCGAATTATAACTCATGCTAACTATGGATTAGTCAAAAACCTTAATTTTTCTATTCAGCAAGCTCAAGGAAAATACATAAAATTTATTTTTCAGGATGATTGGTTAGAAACCTAATTGTATTGAATATATGGTTGATTTAGCAGAACAAGATCCAGAAATAGGGTTAGTTTTTTCCCCCCGTCAAGTCTTGATTGACCCTGATTCTAAATCCGATTTAGTTTGTCAATCTGCTTATAATGGGGCGATTAATTTACATCAAAAATGGTCTGATTTAAAACCAATTCAATCAGGTAAAGATCTTTTGTCCGATCCTAATTGTTTAATCGGAGGATTAAATAAAATTGGAGAACCGACAACGGTATTAATTTCTAAACGAGTTTTTGAAGAATTAGGAGAATTTGATTCTACACTTCAGCAACTTTTGGATGTTGATATGTGGTTCAGAATTATGGGTCATTATAAAATTGCTTTTGTGAATCAAACTTTATCTTCTCTCCTGATTCATAAAAAACAACAGACTCAAGTGAATATTGTGCAGAAGGAAAATTATAAAGATTATGAAAGAATTTATTTAAAGCTATTGCAAGATTCTCGCTATAGTTTTTTGAATCAATCTTTTAAACAGATGGTTTTACAAAAAACTTTGTTTAACTCGCAGTTCTATATCAAGTTAATCACTAATTTACTGAATCAATCCCAAGAAAACCCTACGGAGAGAGTCATAGAGTGTCTGCAATTAGTTCGTCAAACCCTAGTTAAATATTGGTTAACTTTAACTCCTGGGGATTTAGAAACTCGATATTCTGGCGAAATTCGTCCAATTTATCAGCATTTATTGAATAGTCATATTATTGACCAAAAAGCGGGTGAGATTGAACAATCATGGATTGAATCAATGGGAAAAAAACTTTCACAAGGGTTGTATTCCTGTGATTTAATTCCTGGATTGATGGGATTTATGTTATATCAAAGAGCTTATGAGCTTGATTATATATACGAAAATGCGCTCATTCCTCAATATTTTTTCCCTGAATTTCTTAGTTGGCTGTTTGCTCCAGTTCAATATTTTCGTTCTTCAGAAGATCGGTTAAAATATATTAATTTTCAAGAGAATTTATTGGCTTATATTATTCAAAACTTAAATACGGATTCATCTTTTTGTGATTTGTGGATCTATGTCGCCCAGTGTTATCTTAGATATTCTCAGTGGGATTTTGGGGGTTTCGCCGAAATTAATCACCAGAGGATTTATGATTACAGAAAAAAAATGATTGATTTTTTAGCATTTAACTCAAAGGACAATGTTCTGAACCGGTAGCCAGTCCGAATCAACCATAACCATACCAGGGCCTTGCAGCCGAACACCGGAACTTGAAACCATTGATCAGCGTCAGTTGAGGCAAAAGCAATTTTTTTGAGCGGTTTTCCAGAAGTTGAGGTAATTTAAAGATCACCAATTTTAGGCAAGGAGTAGACGGTCTGTTATTATTTGGACAATATAGATTGGATATAGTAGTCAATTTAGGACTACCAAGGGTAAATTTGAAAGGGGTAGTGAAAGTTGGTTGGAGAGTTCAATGACAGGATTGTTCAAAGTCGGAGAAACCATTATTACAGCGGAGGATTTGCCATCGCTGCTCAAGCGTTATCAGTTGATGCCATTATTCCTGCGGGAAGTGATTTTGGAGCAAGCGATCGCTCAGATCACTTGTACAGAAGCAGAACAGGCGGCGGCGGTCGAACGATTTGAGAGTCAACACCAACTCACTTCCCCGGAAGCAAAAGCAGCTTGGTTAGCAGCCTATGATATGACCCCAGAACAACTTGTGGAAATCGCAGAAACGCCCGGTAAAAGTTGAAAAATTTAAACAAGAAACTTGGAGTGGTCGGGTCGAGAATTATTTTTTGACTCGTAAAGGTGGTTTAGATCAAGTTGTATATTCTTTAATTCGGACGAAAAATCCTGGCCTAGCTCAAGAACTCTACTTCAGAATTGCGGAGGGGGAAAATTCCTTTGCTGAGGTAGCTCGGGATCATTCCGAAGGGCCAGAATCTCGATCGGGAGGTGTTTTGGGGCCAGTTCCGGTATCCCAACCCCACCCGGCAATTAGTAAACTGTTATCGGTGAGTCAACCCGGTCAACTGTGGGCACCGCGCCCCTTAGCGGAATGGTTCGTGATTATTCGGCTGGAAAAATTCCTTCCCGCCCAGTTAGATGAACCCATGCGTCGCCGTATGATCGAAGAAATGTTTGAAAATTGGCTACGAGAGCAAATGGCTCAAGTCGGCTCACTACAACCTGTTCGCACTTCAGTGTCTTCTGTGTCATGACAACATCCGCCGTTTCTCAATCCCAAATTCAGACCTTCTTGGCTGAAACGAGCCCCTTTGATCGGCTCTCGGAGAAGGCACTTCAGAACCTGTTGCCCAAATGCCAACTCCTGGGCTACCGTACCGGACAACCGATCTTTGAGCGGGATAAATTGCCGACTCAAATCACTGTGATTTATCAAGGACAGGCTCGATTGCTGGGTTTTGATCCCAGGGCGCAACGCCATGTTAGTTTGGGCTTGCTCGGAGCCAGAGAAATCATCGGTTGGGCGGGCTTAATTCGAGGAGTCCCTTGTGAAACCGCGATCGCTTCAACCGACACGATTTGTATTACCTTGTCGGCCGCGGATTTTCTGCAATGGGTGGTAAAAGAACAGGCTTTTGGAGAAGCCTTCCGGGATCGAGCCGGTTTGAGCGAAGTTTTTGACCTGTTAAGCCAACATCTACAGGCCCAGGCTGTTCCGGTTAATAATATTAAGAATTTAGCAGTTGATCTGGGGCAGGATGCGGTGGTGCTGAACTTGGCGGCGGGTAACCGAAAAACCAAGGAATTGACTAGCCTCCTTGATCCCCAAAGAATTTGGTTAGTCAGTAGTGGGACTTTGGGGAGTTTTGCCCCAGGTAGCCGGGTTTTATTAGAAGAAAGTAGTCCATCCTATAAGCTCGAAGGGGCCGGGGGCGTGCGGTTAGTGGGGTTGCGAGAACCGGTTTATGAAGTCGAAACCTCGGTAGAAACCTCCGAGGGAGAGGTCAGTGTTCAAGACTCGAATAACGGTAACGGTAATCGCATCATCGATCTATCGGCGGTGGCTCCGGCTCCAGAAGTTCCCCCCACTCCAGAAACTAATATCCCGAAATCGGCTCTGAAGTTTCCCGTGGTCAGGGGGAGAGGCAAGATTGACGCGCCCCTAGCCTGCTTCAATATGATTGCGAAGTTCTTCGGAATTAGCTTTAAGAAGGATATTGTTCGTCGAGTTTTAGATAATCAGTTAGCAACGGTCGGCAATATTAGTTTGCAGGCTTGCGGGGCCGTGACCCAAATGCTGGGAATTAATGCTCAGTTAGTCCAGGTGCCATCCAAAGCTATTGGTCGCCTCAAAGCCCCAGCCATGGTGGTCTGGAAAGATAGTTTTGCCATTCTCTATAGCATTACCGAACGGGAAATCATTCTGGCATCCCCGGAAAAGGGTTTAGCCCGGATGCGTCCGGGGCAGTTTGCGGAAATTTGGGGTGAGGAAGGACAGGTACTGCTGTTACAAGCGCCCCGAGTTGACCAAAAAGAACAATTTAGTTTCTGGTGGTTTCTCCCGGCCTTAATGGAGCATCGAGCCACATTTGTTGAGGTGTTGCTGTCTTCGTTTTTCATCCAAGTATTCGGTTTGGTCAACCCCTTGGTCAGTATGGTGATCGTCGATGTGGTGATCGGACAACAGAACTTGGATGCTCTGAATATCCTGGGGATTCTGCTGTTAGGGTTTGCCCTGTTTGAAGGGTTATTGACGGCATTACGAACCTATCTGTTTGTGGATAGCTCCAACCGCGTTGATATCAAACTGACGGCGGAAATTATTGACCATATGTTGCGACTGCCCCTGGGCTACTTTGATAGTCGCCAGGTCGGGGACTTGATGAGCCGTTTTAACGAGTTGGGAAATATCCGTAACTTCCTAACGGGGACGGCCTTAACTGTGGTTTTGGATGCGGTGTTCTCGGTGGTTTATATTGCCGTGATGTTCGCCCTGAGTCCCATTCTGACCATGGTGGCCTTAGCTCCCTTACCCCTATTTGCAATAATTATCTTCCTCTTTTCCCCGATTATTATGCGGTTAATTCGCAAACGGGCAGGTTTAGCCGGGGCATCCATGGCCTATATTGTGGAAGTTATTAGTGGGATTCAAACCATTAAATCCCAAACTATTGAATTAACAGCCCGTTGGCGGTGGCAAGGAATGTATGCCCGTTTTATGAGTGCAAGTTTACAAACTACTCTCACCCAAACGGCCGCGGGAACCATGAGTGAATTCCTGAATAAAATTGGGGGGATTGCCCTGTTATGGGTGGGGGCCTATCTAGTAATTGAACAGCAGTTGACCATCGGGGGATTAATTGCTTTTCGGATTATCTCTGGAAACGTCACTGGCTCGTTATTGCGGTTTATTAGTGTTTATCAACAGATCCAAGAGGTGTCGATTTCGGTGGAAACGGTTGCGGGATATTATCGATACCCTTCCTGAAGCCGATGAAGCTGATCGCAATAATATTCCATTACCAGAAATCGAGGGGTCAGTTACCTTTGAGGAGGTGTCTTTCCGATTTAATCCCACCGGGCCACTGCAACTGGCTAACATCAATTTAGATTTTCCCTCCGGGTCGTTTGTGGCAATTGTGGGGTTGAGTGGATCGGGTAAAAGTACCCTGATGAAGTTATTACAGCGTCTATATGCTCCTCTATCGGGGCGGATTCTAGTTGATGGCTATGATATTAATAAAGTCGAACTGTATTCTGTGCGCCGCCAATTGGGGGTGGTTTTGCAAGATACCCTCCTATTTAACGGAACGGTTCAGGATAACATTGGCTTGAGTAACCCCGAAGCCAGTAGCGACGAAATTATTCGGGCGGCTAAAATTGCCGCAGCCCATGAATTTATTATGGGTCTTCCCAATGGTTACAATACCGAGGTCGGAGAAAGGGGATCGGCTTTATCGGGGGGACAACGACAACGGGTGGCCATTGCCCGCACGGTATTACAAAATCCTAAACTGTTAATTTTGGATGAGGCGACCAGTGCCCTGGACTATCAATCGGAACGGGCTGTGATCAATCACTTGATGGAAGTCTTTCACGATCGCACGGTGTTTTTTATCACTCACCGTCTGAGTGCCGTCAAAAACGCTGATGTAATTATTATGATGGATCAAGGGTCTGTGGTTGAGCAGGGAAATCATGATGAGTTAGTTGCTCTGAAAGGACGTTATTACTGCCTGTATCAACAACAGGAAGCGCCCTAATACAGTCATCAGTTATCAGTTTAAGAGTTATCAGTTTAAGAGTTAAGAGGCAGTTAAAATTGCTCTCAATTAGTAAAAATATTGATTTTATTTCTTTCACTGATGACTGATGACTGATGACTGATTTTGTTGTTTACTAATTACTATTTATGAAATCTGTATCACTTGTTGATCAACCGGTTATTCTTGAGAAACCTGCGATGTGGTCTCATCTGTTTCTCTGGTTGATTATGTTAATCACCACATCAGGCGTTGTTTGGGCTTATTTTTCTAGGGTTGAACAAACGGTTTCCCGCCGTGGGTGAACTCGAATATAAAGAAGGTGCTAGGGAAATACAAGCCCCAACCACCGGAGCCGTAGTGAGATTGCACGTTGAAAATGGCGATCGGGTTCAGAAAAACCAGCCCCTTTTAACCTTTAGTCCGACAAACCCCAGTGCGGATATTAAATCTTTAGCTAAATTGCAGGGGACTCTTAATCAAGAAAACGAATTCTATAAAAATATTATTCAGGGGAATAGTCGAGGAGCTTTACCGCCGGAATGGGAAACAATGGTTAAAGATCGAGATACCCGAATTCAAGAAAATAACGTTTTGAGTTCTTTGATTAATGAACTTTATAATAATCAAGGTCGAACAGTTAACTATGGTTCCGCTCAAGCGGGTTTAGTGACTAATTACCGAGCGGAATATCAATCCCGGGTGTCGGCGGTGGAAGGGCGAATTGTTGAATTTAACAAACAACTCGAACAAATAGAAAATTCAATTCGAGCAACTCGAGAACAGGTGAACTATGCAACCAATCAAATTCGCTATTCTGAAGAACAATTGAACTCAGCCCGGGATCAACTGGATAAGTCTCAAGAAGGTTTAGATCTAAACCAATCAATTTTGGATCAAATTGCTCCCTTGGTTGACGAAGGGGCGATGTCTGACCTGAATAAAAAACGTCAGGAACAAGAGATTTTAAGAAGCCAAAATGAATTTTTACGACAACAGGATCAAATCACAACCCGCCAAAGTGAAATTAATGCGCGTAAAGGTGATGTGGAAAAACAACAGGCTGAAATTAAACGATTAGAAGATGAAAAACAAAAAGTTTTAGCTTCTATTGATCGGACTGAAAAAGAATTGCAAAATACGAAAGATGCTTGGGCGAAAGAACTATATTTTCGCGTTGAGGAAAACAAAAAACAGATTGCTAGTATTGACTCTCAACTAAGTCGATATAAACTGGAGAACGAAAAACGATTAGGCGATGTTACGGCTCAACTAGAAAAAGTTGAAGAACAACGCGATACTCAAGTTTTACGTTCACCGGTGGCGGGGGTGATTTACGATTTACAACCCTCAACCAAACAGGATTCTGAAGTCGATATTAATAAGGATGACATTTGCAATTATGTGAATGAGCAAGTATTAAAATCCGGTGATCCGAAAATGAAGCGTTGTAATGAGGCTTATTATGAAGCTCAACAAACGGAAAAACTGATGCAAATTTTAGCCGATGATAAAGGACTCGCAGCCACAATTTATATTAAAAATACGGATCTGGCTTTAGTTTTAAATGCTTTGCGGGTCAAACGTAAATTCTTACAGCCCTATGATGGAAAGACTGTGGCTGGAGAAGTGATTGAATGTAAAGCAGAAAAAGATTGTATTTGTCCAGATTCTCCAGAAGCTCGAGCAGAAATTGGCATTACTGATGCAGATTGTATTCAAGTGGAAGTCACCATTGATGCGTTTCCCCAATGATCAATTTGGGATGGTTTCTGGACAGTTAAAATGGCTGAGTCAAGATGCGATTAAACCTGATCCTGAAAAGGGCCGTCAATATTTTTCGTTTAAAGGAAAAGTGAAATTGGATAAACAAAGCTTTGTCTTAGATGAAGATAAGAATATTAAGATTGGTTTGCAGTCGGGGATGTCCGTAAATACTAAGATTAATGTCGGTAAACGTTCGGTGTTAGATATATTCTTAAACCGCCTTACTGGTCGGATCAACAGTATTACGAACTTGAAGTAGTTTTAATCAGTTATCAGTTATCAGTAAAGAGTTGGCTTTAAGTTATCTGCCATAAGCAGTTAATTCCAAACAGTTAAGACTTAGCTTATAATCGGTGGCTTTCAATTTAAACTCTGACACTGATAACTGATGACTGTTAACTGTTAACTGTTTAACAAATGGCTCAAAAATCTTCCTCTTTTGTCGCTTTTCCTGCTGTTATTTTATGGCTAATGTATTTAATCCCTATTTTGGGAGTAACGGGATTTATTATTACTTTTGGGGTGAATGTTCCCTTTTATGATCAGTGGGTTTTACCGGATTTATTTGCAAAAACAGCCGCCGGAACATTACAATTTAAAGACTTATTTGAACTGCATAATAACCATCGAATTTTATTTCCTCGCTTAATTTTTATTGGTTTAGGATTTATTTCAAGTTGGAATATTAAATTAGAGCTTTTTTTGAGTTTATGTTTAGCAATAATAACCTTTATATTTTTATATAAAATTTCTGCTAATTCCTCAAAAAATCAAAACTATTTCTTTCATTTTACCAATCTATTAACAGCTTTAATATTTTTCTCCTTAGCTCAATCAGAAAACTGGCTTTGGGGGTTTCAAATTGCTATATTTTTAATCAATTTTTGTGTAATTCTAAGTTGTTTTATTTTAAATAATAATAAAATTCAGCCTAAAAAAAAGTTGTTATTTGCTGCGATTCTTTGTTTGGTTGCAAGTTTTTCATCCGCCCAAGGTTTAATGAGTTGGTTGGCTTTAATACCCGGGGTTATAGTGATTTCAGAATCAGGTCATCAAAGAAAAAAATACCTGATTTTTTGGATCGCTTTATTTTTACTTTCCAGTTTGATTTACTCCATCGGATATACTCAAGAAACCCAAAACGATCAATCTTTCTCTCCTAGAAAAGTTATTAGCTCTGATTCAATTCTTTTTTAATGTGATTGCTGCACCCCTAACAAATTCTCAAAATTTTAGTATTTGGATAGGAATAATTATTATCTTAAATTTTATTGTCTTAGGAAGTTACTGTCTAATTAATCGAAAAAATAAAAAATATTTAATAAAATTATGCTCTCCTTGGTTTTCGATTGGAATATTTTCTATCCTCTGCTCAATTTTAATAACATTAGGTCGTTATAGTTATGGAGCAAATTATGGGATTTATACCTCTCGATATACCACCCATTCCTTACTATTAATTATTGCGGTTATTCAACTTTGGTTTATAATTATTTCCAAGGGTAATTTTTTCCAGCAAAATTATTACCCAAAACTTATTTATAGTTTTATCGGGGGAATTTTAGTCTGTTTAATTGGGGTAAAATCAGAAATAGCGATCGCCCAAGCCCAAACGGATGTCATCAATAAACAACGGGGGGAAACCTGCTTAGAACTAATTAACTATTTAGAAGACTCAAAATTCTTTAAAACCCATCCTGAACGCTGCTTATTAAGATTAAGTAAAACCACCTGGTGGATTCAAGATGGAGTTAAACAACTTCAGACTGTTAACCTCAGAAATTGGGCAAATAATATCACATTCAAAACCGAATCAGAACAACTTTATGGCTATATTGATTTTCCGTTATCCAGTGATCAACCCTTAAAACTAAAACCCCAAGATTCCGTCACCTTAAAAGGATGGGCAATTTTTCCCCAGCAACAAAATCAGCCCCAACTCGTCTTTTTCTCCAGGGGAAACCAACGCTCTTTTTTTGCCCAAGCTAATATTGGTTTGAATAGTCCAGATGTTGCTCAGGTCTTTAATTCTCCCCTCTATAATTATGCGCGATGGGAAATTACAATTCCTACTGTACAATTGCATAATGGTTTGGGAAACACAACGGTTAAAGCTTGGGTATATAATCCTGATGGGAATGAATTTATCCCGTTGAAGGGAGAAGTCAAGATGATTTTTGAGAAAGACTAACCCTTTCTTAACCTTGGATTGACTATTAATTTAGTTCTCATCCAGAAGCAACAATTTGGTACAATATTTAGTCGCTGACCACTGTTTAATCCGAATATGAATATTATTCCAACTTCCATTCCCGATGTTTTAATTATTGAAACCCAAGGTTTTTGGGGATGAGCGAGGCTTTTTCTTTGAGAGCTTTAACCAGAAAATATTTACTGAAAAAACTGGAATTACCTTAGAGTTTGTACAAGATAATCATTCCCGTTCCGCAAAAGGAGTTTTGCGCGGTTTACATTACCAAATGCAACAAACCCAGGGCAAATTATTGCGCGTTATTGCGGGCGAAATCTTTGATGTGGCGGTGGATATGAGAAAGAGTTCTCCGAATTTTGGAGAGTGGGTCGGTTGCATTCTCAGTGGAGAAAATAAACGACAATTTTGGATTCCCCCGGGATTTGCCCATGGCTTTTTAGTGATTTCAGATATTGCTGAAGTGCTGTATAAAACCACCGATTATTATGCCCCAGAATATGAGCGTTCTTTGCTCTGGAACGATTCCGATTTAGGTATTGATTGGCCATTAGAAGGAATTACGCCGATTTTGTCAGTAAAAGATCAAGCAGGTCAAACTTTAAAAACGGCGGAGTTTTTCTCATGAAACCAATTTTACTGATCGGAAAAGATGGTCAACTCGGTCAAGAATTACAGCCTTTCCTCGCTTCTATGGGGTCGTTAGTCTGTGTCGGACGAGATACCCTAGATTTATCCCAAACCCAAGAAATTGAAAGGTTAATTGATGAAATCAAACCAGAATGGGTGATTAATGCTGCCGCTTATACCGCAGTGGATAAGGCGGAAAGTGAACCGGAATTAGCCATAAAAATTAACGGAATTGCCCCCGGGATTTTAGCTAAAACCTGTCAGCAATTAGACGCAACATTGATTCATATTTCTACGGATTATGTCTTCGATGGAACCCAAAGCCATCCTTATCTTGAAACCGATCCGACTCACCCTTTAGGTGTTTATGGGGAATCAAAATTAGCCGGAGAAATGGCAATTCAAGCAACCCAAGCTAAATTTGCAATTCTCCGAACCGCTTGGGTTTATGGTGTAGGTGGAACCGGAAATTTTGTTAAAACTATGTTACGTTTAGGGAAAGAACGGGAAGAAATTCGGGTGGTGAGTGATCAAGTGGGAAGTCCGACTTGGACGGGAGATTTATCACTATCAATTGTGCAATTAATGCCCCTTTTGAATGATCAAACCTACGGAATTTATCACTGTACAAATAGTGGTGTGACCAGTTGGTATGATTTTGCGATCGCCATTTTTGAAGAAGCCCAACTATTAGGTTTTCCCCTCAAAATTCAACGAGTTATTCCTATTACCACCGCCGAATATCCAACGCCCGCCAGTCGTCCCGCCTATTCTGTTTTAAGTGGGAAAAAATTAGCAAATCTCCTGGGAAATCATACCCCCCAATGGCGACAAGGACTGCGAAAAATGTTACAACAATTACAACCGTAGAGACGTGCCACGGCGCGTCTCTCTTGCCTTGTCTCTTGTCTCTATCAACTATTAACCCCTAACGATTAATTATGAAAGCACTAATTCTTTCTGGTGGAAAAGGAACAAGATTACGCCCATTGACCTATACGGGTGCAAAACAATTAGTTCCCGTCGCCAATAAACCGATTTTATGGTATGGAATTGAAGGAATTGTAGCGGCTGGAATTACAGAAATTGGGATTATTATTAGTCCAGAAACCGGAGAAGAAGTTAAAAATTTAACGGGGAATGGCGATCGCTTTGGGGCAAAAATCACCTATATTTTACAAGATCAACCCGCCGGACTCGCCCATGCGGTAAAAGTAGCTCAACCATTTTTAGGAGATTCTCCCTTTATTATGTATTTGGGAGATAACTTAATTGAAAGTCAACTGAGTCATTTTTCTGAGCGGTTTAAACAGCAACAACTGGATGCTTTAATTTTACTCAGAAACAGTTAGTAATCCTAGTGCTTTTGGGGTGGCTGTTGTTGATGATCAAGGCCGGGTATTAAAGTTAGTTGAAAAGCCCAAAGTTCCCCCCTCAAATTTAGCTTTAGTGGGGGTTTATTTTTTTGATAAAACGATCCATGAGGCGATCGCAAAAATTCAACCTTCTGCTAGGGGAGAACTAGAAATTACCGATGCTATTCAACAACTGATTGATGATCGCAAAAATGTTGAAGCTTGTACCTTAGAAGGTTGGTGGTTAGATACGGGAAAAAAAGATGATTTACTCAGTGCCAATCAAATTATTTTAGATTCCTGTATTACCTACGATGTAGCAGTGGAAATAGATGAAAAGAGTCAAATCTTAGGGCGGGTTAAAATTGGTAAAAACACCAAATTAGTCAACTGTAGCGTGCGAGGGCCAGTAATTATTGGGGAAAATTGCCATTTAGAAAATTGCTTTGTTGGCCCCTATAGTAGTATCGACAATAAAGTCACTTTAATTGATGCAGAAATAGAACATAGTGTCATCTTAAGTGAAGCTAAAATTATTGGAATTAATCAACGAATTGTAGATACTGTTATTGGTCGTCGAGCCAGTTTAAGTACCGCACCTCAAAGACCTAAAGCCCTACGGTTTATGATTGGAGATGATAGTCAAGTTGAATTAGCGTGATTTACTGGATAACGGTTAATTATTACTCCACCGAATTGATTGAAAGGTTAATTAATTCTCTCGTAGAGACGTGCCACGGCGCGTCTCCACAGGGGATCAATTATCAAATAATTATCATTAACAACTCTCCCGATGATCTCTCTATTCATCGGTTAAAATCTCCGTATACTCTAGTATTTGACGCACCCGAAAATATTGGCTTTGGTCGAGCGTGTAATATTGGGTTAAATTGGGTTTATCAACAGGATTTTCAAGCCATTGTTTGGTTAATTAATCCTGATGCTTATTTATCTAAAAATGTGCTATCTCCAGCAATTGAATTGTTTAAAAATTGCCCAGAATTATCTATTTTAGGAACAGTTATTTATAACAACAAAGAAGAATTAGAATTTACAGGGGGACAATTTAACCCCAAAACAGGCATAATCAAAGTCTGCAATCAACTATCAGAAACCTTGCAAAATAAACCTTACCAGTTAACAGAATGGGTATCGGGATGCAGTCTATTAATTAATTTAAAAAACTTTAGAGAATGTCCTCGATTTGATCCTAACTATTTCCTCTATTATGAAGATTTTGATTTCTGTTTAAGGTATCGAAACCAAGGACATAAAATTGGGATTACTGCACAAATTACGGTATTTCATCAAACTTCATCTATTACCCAGAAAAACCCTAAACTCAAAATTCAATATAGTATTTATAGTTACCTCCTCAGTCTTCATAAACATACTTCTAAAGCTGTTTTGCTCTACTGGTTATTTAGAATTAGTTTTATTGGTTTAATTACCATCTTAATTACACCTCAAAAATCTTGGTATAAACTCAAAGGAGTTGTAAACTTTATTGTTGATTATATCAAAAATAAGCTATTATAGATTTAGTAATATTTTCAATTATAGATTTTTTATGAGTAATTCACTCTTGATTAATTTATCATTTTTAATTCCTGAACCTACAGGAATATCTATTTATGCTAGTCATATTTTACCCGCTTTAAAACCTCTGCAACCCACCTTATTAACCTCTCAAGAAAACCTCGATTATTCCTGTTATTCTGTTCCCAATAATATGACTCCAGACCAGGGAACAAAAGGACATCTCAGGCGGTTACTTTGGACACAATTTAAACTCCCTAAAATTTATCAGCAATTAAAGGGAAATTTGATATTTTCTCCGGTTCCAGAAACCCCTTTATATTCAGGATGTCGGTCAATTGTAATGGCCCATGATTTAATTCCGTTAAGGTTTCCCAGGCGGGGTTTCTCGGTTAACAGCTTATTTTAAATATTATATTCCCTTGGTATTATCCCAAGCGGAACATATTGTCTGTAATTCTATCGCCACGGCTGAAGATTTAATCCAATTTTTTAACATTCCCGAACAGAAAATAACACCTATTCCCCTCGCCCACAACCCGCAACGATTTCAATTTTTAGACTTACCCACCAGCAATTATTTTCTCTATATTGGTCGTCATGATGCTCATAAAAATGTCTCTCGATTAATTAGTGCTTTTGCTGGGTTAAAAAAACCATCAGACTATGAATTATGGTTAGCTGGCCCAACGGATGAAACCTATACCCCGGAACTTAAAAGGCAAGTTCAAGAGTTAGAATTAACTCAACAAATCAAGTTTTTAAATTATGTTCCAACCGATGAATTAACTACAATAATTAATCAAGCCATTGCTGTTGTTTTTCCCAGTCTTTGGGAAGGCTTTGGTTTCCCGGTTTTAGAAGCAATGGCTTGCGGAAACCCCCGTTATTACCTCTAACCTATCTTCCTTACCCGAAGTAGGAGGAAAGGCGGCAATATATGTTAATCCTTATCAAGTAGAAGAAATAACCGAAGCCATGGAAACCCTAGCTAATAATACAGAAATGCGATCGCATTTAAGACAATTAGGATTAGTACAAGTTAAACAATTTAGTTGGGAAAAAACCGGAAAAGAAACAGCAAAAATCATCCAAAATCACCTATAAATCATCCCGTTGTTGCGCTTCAGCGCATCTTATTCGTTGTAGTATAGCATCAGAAAAGAATGCGCTTGAAGCGCAACAACGTTGGAACAACGGGATTTCCGCCTACTATTAACCGAAGGCAGAGCCTTGGTTTTCAGTTCCCAGGTAGAACCAGGGAAAAAGATTATAAACTGTTGCTAGAAACAGGAATAGTAGGAATACCAGGGATATCAGGAATACTAGGGATATCAGGAATTACATTTGTAGTTGTTTCCCCAAAACTAGCCGCCGTCAAATTACCAACAGAAATATTATTAATTTGGGCTAATTGTTCTCCTGTACTTTGAACAATAATTAGAGTATTAGATGAGGAAGATTGCAACAGAATATCATTAAATGTCACACCATCAGGCAGTTTAATAATATCAATGCTATTTTCAAAATCAGTAATCACATCTAAACCGCCATCTGTAACTAAAACAAAGGTATCTTTTCCTGTTCCTCCGGTTAATGTATCGTTATCTTTGTCTCCTGAAAGAATATCATCCCCGGCATCTCCAAATAATTGATCACTATTTCTTCCCCCATACAAACTATCGTTACCCTCTCCTCCTCTAACAATATCTTGATCTAAATCTCCTGCTAAGAAATCATTCCCGCTTCCTCCATCGAGAATATCGTCTTGTTTGCCACCTCTAAGGGTATCAATTCCTCCATTTCCAATTAAGGAATCTAAACCCGTATTTCCATTAACAAATTCACTATTTTCTGAACCGATAACGGTATCATTACCATCGAGGGCTAATACACCACCTGGATAATTGTTGAGTTGTCCAGAAGATAGATTAATTGATTCTGCGGTATTATCTCCGATTAAAAAAGATATACCGTTTTGAGTGCTAGGTTGTAGTGCCATAGTGTTTAATGCTTCAATCTAAATGTAGGTTTTTGTTAATTTCGATATTCTTTTATGCAGGCGTTCCAAAATTTTGTGTCCAATAGTGATTCCAATTCACATTGCCTGTATCATCAGCTAAATAGTAATAGCCAACACCAATTTCTGTTAAATTCGGATCAAGAATATTATCACGATGTAGTGGACTATTCATCCAACCTTCCACTGCGGCTTCTGGCGTAGCAGGACTAGCATAAATATTTTCTGCTGCCCAGGAGTAATTATATCCTGTAGCTTTAATTCGATCCCAAGGAGTAGTTTCCATCCACTCCATTATGTGTATAAAAGTCTTGCAGTGCCATATTTTGACTATGAGTTTCTGCTGCTGCTTCTAATTGATAATTATAGGTTAGAGGCAATAACCCAGCGTTAAGACGTTCTTGATTGGTCAGTTCAAAGACACGCTGTTCAAATGAGTTTATCCCATTAGTGTTGCCTCCACCATTATTATTTGTTCCACCATTATTGTTGGTAGTCCAAGAAATATTAAAACTGGCAGTATCTTGTTTTTCTGCATATCCAGCATAGACCCAATATTCACCACTAATTGTTGGAGTAAAGGTGTATTGTTTACCATTGTTAGCATCATTTAACCAGTCCCAATCTTGACCACTGATGTTAACCCATTGACTAGATTGACTAGCGTTAACTGGGATAACACCTACTCGATAAAAATCATCTGCTGTGACTGAGAAATTGTAGGTATTACCTGCCTCAAAATTTGTTATAGTGTATAAATTAACTCCAAAGTAATCCGAACCTACATTACTGGGTGATCCATTACCCCAATTTCGAGAAATACTATTTCTTGTAGTAACAGAACTTTGATCATTTCGAGTAAATTGATACCATCCTTTACTTTCTTTTTCTCCTGTTGTTGTCCAATCAAAAATTTCACCCCCCCAGTTTTGAGAATAATAATCATAAGATTCATCATTAAACTCAACTGAAAGGATGTTTCCATTTATAGTGATAGTGGCGTGATCATTCTGAGTCTTTAACGCTTGAATTTGTTCAGGACTTAATACTTTACCTTGAACAATATTGGCAAAAATTTCGCCTTCATCCCCAATAGAATCACTAGAATTAAGTCGAGGATCAATAGAATGTCCAATTTCTTCCAAGACTACGCTCACAGCCTGATTAACGTTGCTACCCGTCAAAACATCTTCAGCCAGGTAAATTTGATTTGTGGCATCGGCAAACGCGCCAGAAGACCCCTTAATATCGGCTGAAGCGACAATTTTAATCGGGGCAAGGGTGCTAAAATTTCCTGTAAGCCATTCTGTGGCTAAGGTTTGTGCCTTCTGGATATCCCAAGTATCGCCAAAAGGTAGCTTCAGTTGCTCAACGAAAGTGGGATCACTAGCAAACAGTTGCAGTTGCTGATAAACTTTGGGCATCACCTGTTCTGCTAGGAAAGTGTTAGTCTCCGCTAAAGAGGTGATAGCGTTGGCTGATTGCGGGTTAGGATTAAATTCAAACATAGTAGATTCTCTGGTTTAAGTAAAAACTAATCAAACTTTCAGTCTTGAAATGTTCTATCTATGCTATTGATGGCTAGTAGCGACTTTTACGCCAAACCTCAGTATGGGTTACAAAAATTTGGGTTTCTGATTGGATCAACTCATATTTTTTCAGGCTAAAGACTGCCTATTCATAGGGAATTGGCTTTTATTTTTAGGGTTTTTTCGACAATCTATGTTTTAGCGGTTTAGTCTTAGAATATATCAGTCTAAACTATTACACAACTAATCAAAGTTAGTATTTTAGGCTATACTTACGTTAGTCAAATCAGCTAAATCTACTATGAATACTAAAAATGAGATGTTTACTGACGCTAGTAACTTATGGAATTTACAAAAACTGTATCAAGACCTGGAAGCAGTAAAACGGCTATTGTCCCCTCGTTCTCGACAGGGGTTAACTGAAACGGAAAAGCTTTATCTGAGGGGACTATTGTGTGGTTATAGTCCGGCGGAAATTGCCAAAAAACTATTTCAAAGTCCTAAAAGTGTGGAAGTTTACCTCTGTAAAACGTTATATCCTTATTTAAAAAATCTTTTAGATGTTCCCTCAGAAGTAGGAAATTGGCGTAATATTTGCAATTGGTTAAACGATGCAGGTTATAAAAATTTGTCTTCTGGAGAAAACTTATTCAATAATTCATTACCTCCAGAAGCTCTAGTTAAAATAATAGGTATTAATTTACATAAAGAAAATACTATTTCAATTGATATTAACCTTCAACTCCATTTCCCATCAGCTTTAAACTATGATGAATCTAAAAATAATATTGATGAATAATAAGCGGTTAATGAGAAGGTTATAAACTACTGGGGATTAAGCCCTAAAGGGCTTACTACGTTTAAAGAGAGGGATTACCAATCAATCCCTTTAGCAATGGGCATTCTCCATCCTGTTCCAAAAGCGCGATCGCTAATTTTTAATCCCGGGGCGGCTTGACGACGTTTAAATTCAGCAATCATCACTAATCTAATTACTTTTTTTACCACCGATTCTTCCTGTCCCGCTTCCACAATTTCAGCTAAGGATTGATGTTTTTCAATTAAACGATATAAAATATCATCTAAAATTTCATAAGCAGGTAAAGAATCCTGATCGACTTGTCCCGGTTTGAGTTCTGCACTGGGCGGTTTTGTTAATATATGATCGGGAATTATTTCTTTCCCATGATATTGATTAAACCAAGAACACAGGGAATAAACTCGGGTTTTAGGCACATCGGCAATTACCGCTAATCCCCCATTCATATCCCCATATAAGGTACAATATCCCACCGCCATTTCCGATTTATTTCCCGTAGTTAATAATAGATGTCCGAATTTATTAGAAACCGCCATTAATAATGTACCTCGGATGCGAGATTGTAGGTTTTCTTCTGCTAACCCAAAGGAGGTTCCTGCAAATATCGGATCTAGGGTTTGATCAAAGGTTTTCATCAAATCCCCAATGGGTAAGGTTTGGGTTTTTATTCCTAAATTATTCGCTAATTCTAAGGCATCTTGAATCGAATGATCGGAAACTATAGGGAGAGGGCATTAACAGCCCTAAAACCTTTTCTTTACCTAATGCTTCCGTTGCGATCGCAGCCACTAAAGCCGAATCAATTCCCCCACTTAAACCTAAAATAACTTGAGAAAATCCACACTTCTGCACATAATCTTTCACCCCCAAAACTAAAGCCAACCAAATTTCTTGATCTTCACTTTCAATTAATTTTCTGGTATAATTAGAGTCACAATGGGAAATTAAATCCTGTGTATTTGGATCAAATTCTATAATTTTAAAATCAGTCTCAAAGGGTTTTAAACTCAAAACTTGATCCCCATTTTTATTCAAAGCAAAACTACAGCCATCAAAAATCAAATCATCATTTCCCCCCACTTGATTCCCATATAAAATCGGAATATTATACCGTTTTGCACTATAACTAATCAGAGATTTTCTGAACTTCTGTTTCCCCACTTGATAGGGAGAAGCCGATAAATTAACGACTAAATCTATATTTTTTTCTACTAATTCCGCTAAAGGATTACAAGGATAATTCCGTTTCCCCCAGAAGGATTCATCATTCCATAAATCCTCACAAATTGTTACCCCAATTTTAATCCTATCTCCAGAATTTTCTAAAATAAAAAAGCCACTTTCTAACCCTGGTTCAAAATATCGATCTTCATCAAACACATCATAGGTTGGTAATAATCGCTTCTGAAAATACTGTTTAATTTCACCCTGTTCTAATAAAGCTGCACTATTATAAATAGGGTTTCCCCCATTTTTTTCATAGTCTAAATTCTGTTCAACTGTCCCGACTAATACCGCAATTGCTGGCGGTAAATCTATTGCTAATTGTCGTAATTTTTCCGTTGTGGCTTGAATAAAACTAGGACGAATTAATAAATCTCTTGGGGGATATCCCGTTAGGGATAATTCCGTTGTTAATAACAGATTACATCCCGCCTGAACCGCTTTTTCTGCGGCTTCTAATATCCGTTGAGCATTTCCGGTTAAATCTCCAACGGTGGGGTTAAGTTGAGCGATCGCAATTTTCATAGTCAAACTTGAGTATGATATTAATTAAGATGACTTTATTATTGCCAACCCACCCTTAAAAATTAGCGAGCAAGGACGCGCACAAGTGCACAATGCTCCTAACTATTGTATTTAAAACCTCTAAATTTTATAAATATTCTTCTTGGATAGAATTCGGTAACTTTTGTAAATCGGGGATTTCCACCAGTTCCTTCTCCTGTTCCTTAACACTAATCGGCACTCTCAAAGGTTGACGCTGTTCTAACCAACAACTGGCTAAAGGTAAGGTTTGATCCAAATCTTCCAAAGGTCGAGGAATAACCATTACAGCGTTTAACTCCCCAATCCGTTCAGCTTCAAACATTCCCGCCTCTATCGCCATCGCCACATCGGACACCGGGCCCCGAATAATCACGGTACACAACCCCGCCCCAATCCGTTCATAGGACATCAGGCTCACATCCGCTGCCTTCAACATGGCATCCGCTGCCCCCACCATCGCCGGAAATCCCCTAGTTTCAAGTAACCCCACCGCCTGATTACTTAAACGATGACCTGCCCCATTGGTTATATTAGATAACCGCGAACTAATCGGAAGCACCAGTTCTAAATTGGGAAAGGGTCGAGGAATTACTAAGCTAGAAATAAATTGACCAAACTGTTTAGCCGTTTGCTCCCCGGTTTCCACCGCCAAACGCACCTCAGAAATTTTCCCCCGCACAATTGCTGTGCAATGTCCCCCCCCAATTTTTTCATAGCCCACTAAATGAACCCCGGCGGACTTCAACATCATATCCGCCGTTCCTACAATCGCCGGGAAGCTCTGGGTAGAAACTAAACCGAGAGCCATATCCCTAAAATCGGTCTGGTTTGACCGTTCAGAAGAACCGGAATTTCGTCTGTTTGCGTCCATTTTTAATGATTCCGATAGATCGGTTATGGGGTAATAGGTAATAGGTAATAGGTAATGGGTAATGGGTAATGGGTAATAGGTAATGGGTAATAGGTAATGGGTAATAGGTAATAGGTAATGGAAAGAGTTTACCTCCCCTGCTCCCCCTGCTCCCCCTGCTCCCCCTGCTCCCCCTGCTCCCCTGCTCCCCTGCTCCCCTGCTCCCCCTGCTCCCCCTGCTCCCCCTGCCTCCCCTACTCCTCAACTCTGGTAGTTATTGAAGGCTTTGCGATGGGGAAGCAAGGTATCCAATAACCGACTCAGATTTTCTTTCCCATAAATTACCGGAGGAATGGGCCCAGATGACAGTTCCGAGGATGTTGGGGACTGGGGAACCAGAGCCGTTTCCTCCGATTTTTCTGGGTTAGAGGGGATGACCGATTCAGCTTCAGCCGGAATGGATAAAACATCCGACGGTTGAGCGGGTATTTCCTCCAATGCCGGGGTATTCTCCGGTTCAGGGACAAAGGAGACCAACTTCAAAAGCGGATCGGCATCTTCACCCCAGGGAGACATAATCGGGGGTTCGGGAGTCGGTTCCGGTGGCATAGAGACCGATTTAGGTTCCAATACACGGGATCGATCCCCAATCAACGATCTGGCAGCTACGACCTGTTGAGGTGCAATAGAACTTTCCCAGATCGTTGTTTCTGAACCAATACAGGCATTTTCCCCAATGGTTCCCGCCCCCAGGATTAATACTCCTGACCCCAGGACTACACCTGTCTCTATCTCTAGGATACCTTGGTAAACCTGAATAATCACCCCCCGGCCGACACAAACCCCCGCAGCAATCCTAAGCTGACCATCGGCTGCCGCTTGTAGGATCACCCCGGGTGCTAGGGTAGCCCCGGGATCAATTGTGACATCGCCACTCACATAAACATCTGGGTTTAGGAGTTGCGGTGGCGATATGTTCATCTTTACTCGAACCTCTAGCGTTGCGTTTTAATTCTCAATCCCCTTGATAGAGGAATGTTAGGGACGTTGGATAATTTCCTCCAGTACCCGACGCTTGGCTTTAGAGTCAATCCCGATTAACCGCACATATTGTCCACGATGTTCGTTCAAGCAACCGTCTAAAGCTGCCATCACTTCGGAGATATTGTTAGATTGAATCGGAGCACAACTGTTCCAAGATCCGGTACGGAAACGGCGAGCATCCGCGTGTTCTGTGCCAACTTTGTAGCCTTTGGCTAACAGACCGCGAACTTGATCCGCAACGCTATTATCCAGTTTGCCACTGCTGACGGTTGCGACACTAGGACGACTGGTGGGAGCCGGAGCCGAAGCCGTTGGCGCCACTTTGCCATCGGGACGCTGAATAATTTCTTCTAGGACACGGCGTTTGTTTTTGGGGTCAATTCCAATTAAACGCACATATTCCCCTTGATGCTCACTGGCGATCGCATCTAATTTAGAAATAATGTCTGCCACCCCTGAGCCGGAGAGACTGGGCCCACTGCGCCAAGATCCGGTACGGAAGCGACGAACATCGGCATATTCCGTCCCAATTTTGTAACCTTTGGCCAACAGATCGCCAATTTGTCCCCCGAGACCGGAACTAGCAACACTAGCCGAACCTGAAGGAGCAGCAACGGAAGTGCTGACCTGAGCCGTGCCAGGTTTTGCAGCCACTTTGCCATCGGGACGCTGAATAATTTCTTCTAGGACACGGCGTTTGTTTTTGGGGTCAATTCCAATTAAACGCACATATTCCCCCTGATGCTCACTGGCGATCGCATCTAATTTAGAAAGAATGTCTGCTACCCCTGAGCCGGAGATACTGGGGCCACTGCGCCAAGATCCGGTACGGAAGCGACGAACATCGGCATATTCCGTCCCAATTTTGTAGCCTTTGGCTAACAGATCGCCAATTTGTCCCCCGAGACCGGAACTAGCAACACTAGCCGAACCTGAAGGAGCCGCCACGGGAGCACTGCCCTTTCCATTACTGGATTTGGGGACTACGCCGCCGTCGGGACGTTGAATAATTTCTTCTAGGACACGACGTTTGGCCTTAGCATCAATGCCCAACAGACGGACATATTCGCCGCCATGATCTCTGAGGCAAGCTTCTAAGGCTGCCACCACTTCCCCGGTGGTTTTGGCATTGATCGGAGCACCACTACGCCAAGATCCAGTGCGGAAACGACGGGTATCGGCGTGTTTCTGTGCCAATTTTGTAACCATTGGCTAACAGATCCCCAATTTGCCGTACAATTTCGGCGGCTAAATTGGAACTTCCGGTATAGGAATAGGAGCGATCGCGACCAATCCCATTACTGACTCCCCCGGATTCATTGCGAATCGGGTTAATACAAGAGGAGTTTTCAGAACACTGATAACCCGCTTTCAGGGATTGGTTAACCCCGATGACGTGGGTAGCAAAGCTCAGATCCGCATCCGTAACGTTTGGTAAGCGATCAGCCTGTTGTTGATTGGTAATAATCGAACCGGAGGGAACATATTTTCCCGGGGGAATTTCCACGTCTTCGATTAAAACGTGCATCATCACAATGCAACCATTTCCCACTCTGGAATTGAATACCGTAGAGCGGAATCCGATAAAACAATTATCTCCCACATAGGCTGGGCCATGAATTAGGGCCATGTGGGTGATGGAGGAATTTTTACCTACCCAGACGGAGTAGGATTGACCATCATCCCCTTTAACGCGACCTTCTTCTAAGCCGTGAATCACTACCCCATCTTGGATATTGCTATTTTCCCCGATGGCAAAGGGTGCTCCCTCATCGGCTCTAATGGAAGTACCCGGGGCTACTAATACATGAGCACCAATCCGAACGTCACCAATAATATTAGAAAAAGAATGTACATAAGCCGTTGGGTCGATTTTCGGCTCTGCCAAGTTCTTCGACCAAGGGGTTGGAGGTGCCGCTAGGCCACGAACTGCCATATTTTAATTTCTCCTAACCGAATAGTTGTTTGTTGTTTGTTTTTAGTTGTTCGTTATCGCAGGGATCAAAATGGGTAATTCAGAAGTTAGTCAAACTAAAAATTAAAAAGTTCTGAAGTTTTTGATTTTCGGTGCGGAATTTCAACTTTTTTTCAAAATTTGATTTATCCTATAACTAACACCTTCTTCCACTTCTTTTTCTCAAAAATTTAAAGCCTTTAGCTTCTCAACAATTCCCACCTTTTTTCCTGTTAATAATGATCTTTTTTGCTGTAAATCGAACGATTTTCCACATTGATGGTGTCGATGATTGCCACAATCGCCGCATCACTAGGTCGTTTTTCACTCCCTTCAACATGGCGAGCCGCACTGCCTCGTGTGACGAGTACCCATTCACCAATTCCGGCTCCTACCACATCAATTGCCACCTCATACTCGTTGGAGATATCTTCTCCATTTTCATCAACAAATCGTAAAAGCATAAACTTGGAACCCCTTAAACTAGGTTCTTTCTGATTGCCAACAACCGTGCCAATCACTTTGGCAATTTGCATAATGAGTCTGAGGAAGAATAAATGGGAATTTGGAGCGATTTATCAAAGGATCAAGGGTAAATTTACCGATTGTTAAAATCCTCTGGAAATTAGGGACGGTTTAAAGGACGAATCCCACTGAGGCTTTCGCGGAATTGTTCCACTGCTTCGGTATAGCGGATGGGTAAAACGTATTCTAAGTTTTCGTGGGGACGAGCGATAATATGAGTGGATAAAACTTCTCCACCCATAACTCGTTTAATCGATTCCACCCCGGCGGATACGGATGCTTGCACTTCGGAGACATCCCCCCGCACAATCACGGTTACCCGGGCACTACCAATTTTTTCGTAACCCACTAAGGTAACACGGGCGGCTTTTACCATTGAGTCCGCTGCTTCCACAACGGCAGGAAAGCCTAAGGTCTCGATCATGCCAACTGCAATCGCCATTAAATTTGACTCCTAAAATCAATCAAAACAGTTAGGGAATAATACAGAATTTCTACCTAAAATGGGAATAATTCTGATTTTAATTTGAAATTGACTTGGATTTGTGAAATTGCTGTTTATCGCTTCTCCTCGGGTCAATTCCAAGGTGGATTTTTTTCAGTCCCTAGTAAGAACGGAAACTGCTCGACGGCATCGGTATAGCGAATCGGCAGAACATATTCTAGGTTCTCATGGGGACGGGCAATAATATGGGTGGAAGTCACTTGACCGCCATTGACTCGTTTGATGGATTCGACTCCGGCGGCTACGGATGCTTGCACTTCGGAGACATCGCCACGCACGATGACGGTGACTCGGCCACTGCCAATTTTCTCATATCCCACTAAGGTGACCCGGGCTGCTTTCACCATGGCATCCGCTGCTTCTACAACAGCAGGAAAGCCTAAAGTTTCAATCATTCCAACGGCAATTGACATGGTTTAACTCCTAGTTAATCAACAAAACAAACTACACTGTATTTTTAAGCAATAAGCGACTTTCCAACAGATTCAACCGTCGGATTTCGGGCTACACTCGGATGTTGCAGTTTCCCTTTCAGTCTAATTTTAGGGCTTATTGATCCCTAGATTTGGCAATAGTTATATTTTCCTATTGCTTACTTTCCCGCCATTGAGGATGGAAACGGAGATCAGCAGATTACCTACAATTTCAATTTACAGAAATAGTAACGAACCTCCCTCTCTAAGAATAGGAGAAGGGTGACACTCTTGACAATATTAATCTGGATTATATTTTCTCATTTTTAATATTATTTTTGTTGATAATGAATTTTAATTAAGTTTTGTTAAGTTTTTAAAAATTATAACCGTGCCAATAAAACCATGGCTCTAATTAAAAGATTTTTTGCCCTTATAGCTCTATAAGATAGTATAATAGACCGCCAATTCCGGCCGCAAGTCAACCCAAAGACCTATGAATCCCAAATCTTGGTATAGTAATCTGAGAATTACTAAGAATTTTCTAATTTTAAGTTAAATGACAGATTTTCTCCTCCACACCAGTTGGTGGATACCTTTTTATGGCTTAATTGGGGCAATCTTGACCTTGCCTTGGTCAGCGGGATTGGTGCGTCGCACCGGGCCAAGACCCGCCGCCTACTTTAATTTGTTAATGACGGTTTTGGCCCTTGTCCATGGTTCGGTTGTTTTCCGCACCACCTGGGATGAAACCTATTCAGCAAATCGTTTTCCATTGGGTACACACCAACAATTTAGACCTGTCCTTTGCCCTGGAAATCTCCCCGGTGAGTTTGGGGGCCATGGAATTAATTACGGGTTTGAGTTTAATTGCTCAATGCTTCGCCCTGGGCTATATGGAAAAGGACTGGGCTCTGGCTCGGTTTTTTGGCCTGATGGGCTTCTTTGAAGCGGCTATTAGTGGGTTGGCCTTGAGTGATTCCTTGTTACTGAGTTATATCCTCCTAGAATTATTAACCCTCTCTACCTATCTACTGGTGGGCTTCTGGTATGCCCAACCCCTGGTGGTGACGGCGGCTCGGGATGCGTTTTTAACCAAACGGGTCGGAGATGTGTTGCTGTTGATGGGGGTGGTGTATCTCTCCACCTTGGCCGGAAGTTTGAGCTTTTCCGATTTGGAAGGATGGGCAGAAACCGCCACCTTAATGCCCCTCCAGGCGACCTTACTGGGTTTAGCCTTGATTTCTGGCCCGATTGGAAAATGCGCTCAATTTCCCTTAAATCTTTGGTTAGATGAGGCGATGGAAGGCCCTAACCCGGCTTCGATTCTGCGAAATTCCGTGGTGGTGGCCAGTGGGGCCTATGTCCTAATTAAACTACAACCGGTTTTAGTCCTTTCCCCGATTGCTTCCACAACCTTAGTGGTTTTGGGGACAATTACCGCCATTGGTGCTTCTCTGGTTTCTATTGCCCAAATTGATCTCAAACGGGCTCTATCCCATTCCACCAGTGCCTATTTAGGGTTGGTGTTTATTGCGGTGGGGGAAAGTCATGTTGATATTGCCCTACTATTATTGTTCACCCATGCGATCGCCAAAGCCTTAGTTTTCATGAGTGCGGGCTCGGTAATTCTCACCACCAATACCCAAAATCTCACGGAGATGGGGGGGTTATGGTCAAAAATGCCCGCCACGACAATGGCTTTTATTGTGGGTGCTGCGGGTTTAGTGGGGTTAATGCCCTTGGGTACTTTTTGGACAATGCGCCGTTGGGTGAATGGATTTTGGACAGTACCTCTGTGGTTGATTTTGGTCTTGCTGCTGGTTAATTGTTTAACGGCTTTGAGTTTAACCCGGGTTTTTGGATTGGTTTTTGCGGGAAAACCTCAACAAAAAACTCGGCGAGCACCGGAAGTTCCTTGGCCGATGGCTTTACCTATGGTTGCCATGATTATTCTGACTTTATTAGTGCCGATCATGTTACAACGATGGCAATTATTACTCAGTTGGACTGTACCTTTGGTGGAAGTTCCCGCCACGGGATTGGCTGAGGTTTTGCGTCAAGCCACGGTGCCTTTACTGGTGATTTCGGGTTTAGTTGGAGTGGCAATTGGAGGCGGAATTTATTTATTTGGAATGGGTTTCTAAACCTTATAAATTACCCTGGAAGGGATTACAAGATTTATTCGCTTACGATTTCTATATTGATAGAATTTACGATCTGACGGTTGTTCTATTTGTCAGTCGAATTTCTGCTTTTAGTGCTTGGATTGATCGCTATATTATCGATGGCATTGTTAATGTTTTTGGTTTAGCGACTTTGTTTAGTGGAGAAGGATTAAAATACAGTATTTCTGGACAATCCCAATTTTATCTCCTAACTATTGCTTTGGGGGTGGGGGTGTTGGTGGGATTAATGTTGTGGCAATTTTGATCACGGATTTAGACGGATTGAAGGATGACACGGATTATCGGAGTTATCAGTAATTACTGATTACTGATTACCGATTACTGATTACTGATTACTGATTACTGATTACCCATGACTGCTTTATGCTTAGTGTATTAATTTGGCTTCCTTTATTTGGCGCGGCTATTATTGCCTTTTGGCCGAATTTATCGGGTAAAACGGCTCGTCAATTGTCCCTAGTCATCGCCGGAGGATTATTTTTATGGTCGTTGGTTTTAGCGGGACTATTTGATCCAGATAATCCGGCTTTACAATTTAAAGAATATATTCCCTGGATTAAACCTTTGGGGTTAAATTATACTTTAGGGGTTGATGGTTTATCCTTACCTTTGGTGATTTTAAATGGGCTATTAATTACGATTGCGATCGCAATTACCGATGTATTTATTAGTCGTCATCAACTCTATTACGCCTCAATATTACTGATTTCGGCGGGAATTTCAGGAACATTTTTATCCCAAAATCTGTTATTATTTCTGCTATTTTATGAAGTAGAATTAATCCCTTTATATCTGTTAATTGCAATTTGGGGAGGCAAACGCAAAGGCTATGCAGCCACTAAATTTCTACTATATACGGCCGTTTCGGGATTTCTGATTTTAGCTTCCTTTTTGGGAATTGTTTGGCTGACCCATACCCTAGATTTCGATTTAGAGACCATTAGTGCTGCGGCGTTAGGAGTCTCATCTTTACCCTTAACCACCCAACTGATTTTATTAGGCGGTCTGTTAATTGGATTTGGGATTAAAATTCCCCTGTTTCCCTTCCATACCTGGCTACCGGATGCCCACGTCGAAGCCTCAACCCCTGTTTCTGTGCTATTGGCCGGGGTATTATTAAAGTTAGGAACCTACGGGTTATTACGGTTTGGGGTCGGCCTATTTCCCGATGCTTGGTCAGTGGTTGCTCCCTGGGCGGCTAGTTGGGCGGTGGTGAGTGTTTTATATGGAGCTTTTTGTGCCATTTCTCAAAAAGATATGAAGAAAATGATCGCCTATAGTTCTATTGCTCACATGGGCTATATTTTATTAGCCTTTGCTGCCGCTAACTCCACCAGTTTGTTAGGCGCTGTGATGCAAATGGTGAGTCATGGTTTAATCTCAGGATTAATGTTTTTAACCGTTGGGGTTGTATACCGAAAAGCCGGAAGTCGGGATTTAGATATTATTCGAGGGTTACTCAATCCAGAACGAGGTTTACCCCTGATTGGAACTATTATGATTATGGCGGTCATGGCGAGTGCGGGAATACCGGGGTTAGTGGGATTTGTGGCGGAATTTATCATCTTTCGAGGCAGTATGGAAGTCTTCCCCGTACAAACTTTATTGTGCATGATTGGAACGGGATTAACTTCAGTTTATTTCCTAATTATGATTAATAAAGCTTTCTTTGGTCGCCTCTCGGAATATGTGGTGAATTTGCCTTCTGTGCAATGGAGTGATCGCATTCCAGCAATGATTTTAGCTTTAATTATTGTACTCCTAGGAATTCAACCGAACTTACTGGTGAGATTAAGTGATGCGTCTACCACAGCTTTAGCCCATACTCAACCCTTATTTGCTCATCATCTCACAGAAAAAGTTTGAATTTATGGATAGAGTGGGTCTAAATAATTGAGCAAAAAATTAAACCCACTTTATCACTTTTCCAAAGATAAATTTTAATTAAACCTTTAAACAAAATGACAACTACCAATTTTAATGCCATGTCTAAACATCCTCTATCTGAATATATTCATCGCCTAGAGTCCGGTGGAGCCTTATTACCCGATTATCCTGAAAATTTGGTAGAAGTTGTCGGTATTTTAAAAAGTTATGGCATTGTTTTAGATGCCTATTCTAAGAATTTAATTTATATTGCCGATGAACAGTTTTTAGAATTATTTCCCTTTTTTAAGTATTTTAATGGAGAGGTAAATATCAAAAAAATATTTCAATATTTGTGGCATGATCGGATTAACTTTGAATATGCCGAATATTGTATGAAAACCATGTTTTGGCATGGGGGTGGCAAATTAGATGAATATTTAGACTCTCCTGAATTTCTCAAGTTAGCAGAAACTGCAATTCAAGCCAAAACTAAGGGAAATTTGATGATTCAAACCCTCCATCGTTTTTTCCCAGAATTTCTCCCCGAACAAATCCGACAACTCGCCTATTATAGTGGATTAGGTCAATTTTGGCGGGTGATGAGTGATATGTTTATTTCCCTTTCTGACCGTTATGATCAAGGGGAAATTAAATCTATTCCTGAAGTGGTGAATCATATTTTATTGGCATTAGTAGAAGCTGCCAATACACCTATTACCTATAGCGTTAAAATTAACGATAAAGTTTATGATATCCTCCCAAAATCTGCCGGATTAACCTTTTTAATGGATACCGCAGTTCCCTATGTGGAAGCCGTGTTCTTTAGGGGAACTCCTTTTCCGGGAACGGTTTCTTATAATGCCCAAGCCCATCAAATTCCTACAGAACAAAAAGACTTTGCCTATGGTGCATTATACGCCGATCCCCTACCCATTGGCGGTTCAGGTATTCCCCCAACTCAATTAATGCAGGATATGCGCCATTTTCTTCCTGATTATTTACATAATATTTATCAAAATAGTTGTCGCGGGGAAGATGATTTACGGGTGCAAATTTGTCAGAGTTTTCAAAAGTCAATGTTCTGTGTCACTACGGCGGCAATTCTGGGATTAGCACCCTATTCTATTAATACTAATGATCCCGAACAAAAACAAGCTAATCGGATCTATTTTGAAAATTGGATGGATCGATTTTTAGACTCCCGTTTAGGGGAAGTTAATCAACCCACATCCAGGGAATGTAAGCTATTTCCAGAACGTTAAAAGACACTTTAAAAGAGCGAGGATTGTTAAATGTCAGCAACACCGGAAAGTTTACAAAAATTTATTGATTTCTGTAAAGAACATATCACAGGACAGGAAAGAAAAGAAGCACAAACTTTTTTAGATCGTTTTTTTAAAGCATTCGGTTATGATGGTGCTTTAGAAGCGGGAGCAAAATATGAGGAAGCGATCAAAAAAGGCAGCCTAAAAGGTAAAACTGGTTTTGCTGATTTAATTTGGAAACCTAAAGTTTTAATTGAGATGAAACAACGCGGTGAGGATCTTAATAAACATTATGCCCAAGCTTTTGCTTATTGGCAACGTTTAGTACCTAATCGCCCTCGTTATGTGATTCTTTGTAATTTTGATGAATTTTGGATTTTTGATTTTGATAATCAATTAGATGAAACCTGTTGATAAAGTCGCTCTGATTAACTTAGTAGAAAGAGCGAGTGCTTTTGCTTTTATGGAGTCAGGAAATCGGACTCCTGTTTTTAGAAATAATCAAGTAGAAATTACTGAAATTGCGGCGCGAAGAATGGGGGAATTATTTACCATTTTACAGCAAAGATTATCAAAACAAGCTGATTCTGAATTAATCGCTCAACGTTTTATTTTACAATGTGTGTTAGCCATGTTTGCCCAAGATCGAGGATTATTACCTCAAGATCTATTTATTGCTTGTGTACAAGATTGTCTGCAAAATAAACTAAGCTCCTATGATATCATTGGGGGATTATTTAGAGAAATGAATCAAACCGGAATTACTCCGGCTGGGCGTTATAAAGGTGTAGATTATTTTAATGGCGGACTATTTTCTACGATTTATCCAATTGATTTAACTGAGAAAGAATTAGAATTTTTAGATGTGGCTGCGAGACAGGATTGGAGTAAGGTTAGACCCGCTATTTTTGGGAATATTTTTGAAGGCTCGGTTAATAAAAAAGACCGTCATTCCTACGGAATTCATTATACTTCAGAAAGTGATATAATGAACATTGTTCGCCCTACTATTAGTCAGTATTGGGAGGAGCGTATTGAGGGTGCAAATACCCTTAAGCAATTGTATCAATTACAGTTAGATTTACTAAATTATAAAGTCTTAGATCCGGCTTGCGGGAGTGGAAATTTTCTTTATATTGCTTATCAGGAATTAAAACGCATTGAGCAGCTTTTAATTCATAAAATTATGAGTAAAAAAACCACCAATATTGATCAATTACAGATCAGTTTTGTTACTCCCCATCAGTTTTATGGAATGGATCTTAATCCTTTTGCGGTGGAGTTAGCTAGAGTTACTTTAATGATAGCGCGTAAAGTGGCAATTGATAAGTTTAATTTAACTGAAAATTCTTTACCTTTAGATACTTTAGATAATAATATTGTCTGTAAAGATGCTCTTTTTAGTGATTGGGTCAAGGCTGATGCTATTATTGGCAATCCTCCCTTTTTAGGAGGTAAACATATTCGCTTAAACTTTGGGGATGATTATGTTGATCGCCTGTTTGAAAAATATCCTAAAGATGTGGATTTTTGCAGTTATTGGTTTAGATTAGCCCATGATAATATTGATCATAATGGGAGAGTAGGTTTAGTTGCGACTAATTCAATTAGTCAAGGGAAAAGTCGCAAGGTTTCTTTAGATTATATCAATGAAAATAACGGTTATATTCACGAAGCTATTTCAACTCAGGAATGGTCTGGAGAAGCCGCCGTTCATGTTAGTATTGTGAATTGGTGTAAAATCAAACCCGATGCTTATTTTTTAGATCATCAACCCGTTAATTTTATTAATTCTTCTCTGACTTCTTTAACTGATGTTTCTAGTGCTAAAACTTTAAAAGCAAATCTTAATATATGTTTTCAAGGTGTAATTCCTGTGGGAAAAGATTTCTATATTACAGGTAAGATAGCTGAAGAATGGATCAAAAAAGATCCGAAGAATGAAAAAGTTTTAAAATTATCTCCATCAGCAGACGATTTAACTAAAAATCCTAACGGAAAACCGAGTCGATGGATTATTGATTTTAATGATTTGAGTTTAGAAGATGCTAGTGATTACGAATTACCTTTTAATTATGTTAAAATTAATGTTAAACCAGAAAGAGATAAAAATAGAGATCAAAAAGCGAGAGAATCTTGGTGGATGTTTTTGCGTCCACGTCCAGAAATGAGAAAAGCACTTAAAAATTTATCTTACCATTTTGCTATTCCTAGACATTCTAAATGGTTTATATTTATACCTAATGAATCAACAGATTTACCTGCTGATTCTACTGTAATTGTTGCATCAGAAGATTTTTATATATTAGGTATTCTCACCGCAAAAATTCATCGTATTTGGGTAAAAGCACAAAGTTCAACTTTAAAAGGAGATACCCGCTATACTAATACAACCTGTTTTGAAACCTTCCCCTTTCCGCAAACACCGACTAAAAAGATAGTCGAAAAAATCAGAGAAACTATGATTAAACTCCATGAATATCGAACAGAGCAAATGGAGAAAAAACAATGGGGAATTACCCAATTATACAACAAATTTTTTACTGAGCCTAGTAGTCAATTGTATAAACTCCATCAACAATTAGATAAATTAGCAATGGAGGCTTATGAATTTAATCCCGATGATGATCTTTTAGAGAAATTATTAAAACTCAACCTAGAGTTAGCCGAAAAAGAGGAAAGAGGGGAAAAAATAGTCGGTTGTTGGGATATTTATCAATAATATTTGACACTAGAAACCCGGTTTCTGAGTCCTCATATTCAATACCAGTCAGCGATCGCAAGTCCTAAAACTCTCGAAAACTCCTTGACATTGTGGGTAACAAGAGTTGCTTGAAGTGAAGCGGCTGTCCCTGCAATCAAAACATCGATCGGGCCGATGGGAGTACCTTGTTGCTCCAATTGAGCGCGAATTGTCGCAGCAGCAACAGCAGAATTGCGATCAAAAGGAATAAGGTTAATTCGGTTTCAAAAGTTGCTGAAGTTGTTGGGTACGTTTTGCAGGGGAGGTAGATTTAGCAATACCCACTTGCAATTCAAACAGGACGATCGCAGAAATACCAATTTCTTGAGGAGATACATTAGCAAGGTTTTGGGCAATTCTTCCTTGTCCTTTAAAGTAGTAAATTAATGTATTTGTATCCAAGATGTACACTAGAAACTCTCCCGCAAGATGTCTTCTCCCAACTCAGCACGAATATCTTCCAGAGTAGGAAAGTCTTCTGCCCATGTTCGGGCTAGGGAATAAACCAGTTCCGCCCAAGGAGTCGAAGTATCTAATGTAGCACTCGATGGGTTAGCATTCAGGTGCTGGGCGCGAATAAATTCAGCAAAAGTGAGAATTTCGCAGGCTTGCTCTTGGGGAAGGCTTTTAACGATCTCGTAGATTTGTTCAATGATAGTCATAATCTGTTTGGTGATCGAGTATGTTTATTGCTATTTAATCTAACTGATTTCATGTTATCATAAAATCACTTGAGAGCATAAGGAAATGACCATGCAAACCCAAGAAAAATCAGCAATCGAAAAGCTACCCAAAACCGAAAAACGCTATTACACCCCAGAGGAATATCTAGCATTAGAAGAAACTGCGATCGACAAGAGTGAATACCATGATGGGGAGATAGTAACAATGCCAGGGGGAACAACTAACCACAACAGCATCATCATTAACTTGATTGCTAACTTGAAATTCGGATTACGCGACAAAAATTACAGCTTATTTACTAGCGATGTGCTTCTGTGGATACCCCAAACTCGCCGTTATGTCTATCCCGATATCATGGTGATGCAAGGAGAACCAATCTATCAAGAAAATAACCAAACAGTTGTGACAAATCCTCTGGTAATTATTGAGGTTTTATCTAATTCAACCAAAGACTATGATCGAGGTGGAAAATTTCTCGCCTATCGCTCAATTTATGAATTTAAAGAATATATTTTAATTGACCAATATAGCTATCATATTGAACAATTTGCTAAAAATTCTAATAGAAAATGGGTATTAACAGAGTATGATTTAGAAGAATCTATATTAACCCTAGAATCCGTAGAATTTCAGATGCCACTGATAGAAATTTACGAAGGAATTAATTTTGAGGCTAACGCAGAAGAAGTAAACGAGCTAACCGATGAAATCCAACAATAAGAAACCCGGTTTCTGAGTCCCACGCGCGACTATATCTAGTTGTTAGAAGTGAAAGGGTTTCAGGACTCAAAAGTGTCCTAACTGTAATGCGTAGCGCTATATCACTAACTAAACTCCGCCAAATCTTTCAATTGGCCAAAAACGAAAGACGGCGCGACCAATAATATTTTCTTTAGGAAGAAAACCCCAAACATGGGAATCATTACTATCGTTGCGATTATCTCCCATTACAAAATAGGAATTCTCAGGAACTTTTACTGGGGGTAATTGATAATGGGGTTCCTCAGCAATATAACGTTCAAATTGGGGCTGATTATCAATATAAACCCGACCATTTTTAACTTCAATTGTTTGACCGGGTTGACCAATAACGCGCTTAATAAAGGCTTGATCTGCTCCATAGCCAATCTCTTGTAATTGGGGAGGAGGAATAAAAACAATAATATCGCCAAATTGGGGAGAATCTAAATAATAGGATACCTTTTCTATGACTAAGCGATCGCCGATTTCTAAAGTCGGGAACATCGAATCAGAAGGAATAAATCGAGGTTTCAGCCACAAAAGTTCTAATTAATAATGATAGTCCCAAGGCGATCGCTAAAATTACAATATTCTCTCGGATTTGATTCCAGAGACTTTTCTCAGGAATTGCAGGTTGGGGCTTTTGAATTGCTTGTTTTTCTTCAGATTTCATTGTTTTTTTCCCTAATATCATTATCTATAAAAATAAATTGAGAATTAAGAATCGCAATTAAGCTATGATTCTTAATTCTCAATTATTAATCCCTTGAATTTCAGGGATAAATTGTTAATTATCATGGGAGGATTTATGATGAAAACGGATTCCCAAAAATACATCATAGAGAAAACCCCAAAAGTCTTTTTTTCCCTCCAATATTCCCAAGGTTTGGGGAGAACCTTTTTCATCTAACAGCGGCTTCATAAATTCATAGGTGGGCTTGTAATAATACCAAGGAATAGAAGGCCATAAATGATGAATTAGATGGTAATTTTGCCCCAAAATTAACAGATTTAAAACCGAACCCGGATACACCCTAGCATTTTTCCAGCGACCGCGTTCTTGAAACGGGCGATGGGGTAAATAATCAAAGAATAAACCCAAAGCTATGCCCACAACCAAAGCCGGACAAAACCAGAAATTCAGAATATAGCCGAGAAATTCATAATGAATAGAGATCGCAACAATAGTCACTACAAATAAGCGACTCAAAAACCATTCCAACAGTTCATATTTTTTCCAAAGTCGGCGCTTGAAAAAAAACACTTCATGGTAGAAAAAACGTGCCGCAATCAACCACAAGGGGCCACCTGTGGAAACAAAATGATCCGGATCATTGTCTGGATCATTAACATGGCAATGATGTTGGATATGCACCCGCGTAAATACGGGAAAGGCGAACCCTAACATCAAGGCACTACCATGTCCTAATACCGAATTCAAAATGCGGTTTTCGTGAGCAGAATTATGGGATGCGTCATGGATCACTGTCCCCGAAAGGTGCAGTGCCAAAACATTAATCAAAAAACAACACCAGTCTGGCCAACCCCAAAGCCAGTATCCCAATGTGGAACAGATCACCATTACTACCGCACCGCAAAACATCAGTAGCGTGGTGTTAAAACCACCCTCTGCGGTGAGGTATTCCTTGGGGACTGTCAGTGGCTTGCTTGCCTCCGACATTACAGTTTGCACTCCTTGAAGTTTCACACCTGAGTATTTTATGAGAAAAGTAACAAATTGTAAAGATTTATAAAATCACTAAACCCGAACGTAATTGCCTAAAATACCACAATTTTACCCCCAGGAGAAAATATTTATGTCTAACTTACTACTGCGTACATCCTTAGTCGGACTGGTGGGTTTATCCATCACCCTATCACTACTGGCTTCTACCACCCGGGTTAATGCTCAACCTCGATGGCCATCTTTACCCAGTTTGACCGACCTGTTGCAACTCCCCCGCAACACCACCCCACCCCAACCGCCCCAAACGGTTCCAGATTCCTCCACCAATCCTACCCAATCCCCAGCCCCCCAACCCACGGATCAAGGCCCCCTAACTCCGCAAGTGGAAGTGGAAACCGGGGAAACAGAGATTGCTCGGTTTCGATGTGAAGTAATTGGCGGTCAATATACCGTTATGTATTATCCCGTCAGCCAACCCAATCAAGGCTATGCTTGGGCGGTTTCCGAGTAATATGGGGGGCGGATGGACACCGGAGCGCCGTTGTACAGAGATTAGTCGCCGTTTAGAGTCCTATCGTCCCGATGGATTAGCAGAAATCAGTACAGCGATTGAGAACGGTTACAATACCCTCTGCGCCACCACCGAAGATATTCCCCAATGTCGGATTGTCTTAACCGTGCCCCCGGGGGAAGATCCCCTATTTGTGCGCGATCGCATTTTCCAAAACCTGGTTATTGCTGATAGCGGCCAAAGCACCCAAGGTGTTCTGACCCTGATAGATGAAAAAAGTACCGGGGACATAATTCGAGGGGCTTTAGGACGTCCGAGAACTCGTTCTACAGGTATTCCCCTACGTCAATTCCTCGACCCCACCGATGGCGGCACTGGATTGCGCTTAAACCCCCGTTATTTTCCTAAATAGATAAGAGGGAGCGGGGGGAGCAGGGGAGGCAGGGGAGGCAGGGGAGGCAGGGGGAGCAGGGGAAGTATCATTACCCATTACCCATTACCCATTACCCATTACCCATTACCCATTACCCATTACCCATTACCCATTACCCATTACCCATTACCCATTACCCATTACCCATTCGTAATTCGTAATTCGTAATTCTTGATCCTGATGTGTCCCTGACGTGGTTAAATTCTGTTTATGATCTGTAGAGAGACGCGCCATGGCTGGTCTCTACAGATAATTCCCTAGATTTTTATTGAGTCATGCAACCGCAAAATCTACTGCATCGAACCAAAATAGTCGCTACAATCGGCCCTGCTACCCAGAAGCCTGAAGTTCTCCGCGCATTGATTTTAGCGGGTGCAACGACTCTGCGCTTGAATTTTTCCCATAATACCCATGAGGATCATCAACGCAGTATTCGGATGATTCGACAAACCGCCTTTGAACTGAATCAACCCGTAGGGATTTTACAGGATCTCCAAGGCCCAAAAATCAGATTGGGGAAATTTGAGACGGGTTCAATTGTTCTGAACCGGAATGATCAGTTTATTCTCACCAGTGAAGATGTGGTGGGAACCCAAGAAATGTCCTCCGTCACATACCAACCCTTAGCCGATGAAGTTCCTGATGGGGCGGTGATTCTCCTTGATGATGGCAAGGTGGAAATGGTGGTAGAGAAAGTCGAACCATCAAAAGGACGCCTATATTGTCGGGTGGTTGTGGGCGGGACTCTTTCTAATAGTAAAGGGGTGAATTTTCCCGGGGTTTATCTGTCCATTAAAGCCATGACCGAAAAAGACCGCCGGGATTTAATGTTTGGTTTAGATCAAGGGGTGGACTGGGTAGCTTTAAGTTTCGTGAGAAATCCCCAGGATGTCTTAGAAATTAAAGAATTAATTGCCAGTGCGGGGAAAGATGTTCCCGTAATTGCCAAAATTGAAAAACACGAAGCCATTGAACAAATGGAAGAAATTTTGGCTTTGTGTAATGGGGTGATGGTGGCCCGAGGTGATTTAGGGGTGGAACTTCCGGCGGAAGATGTGCCGATTTTACAAAAACGGTTAATTATCACCGCTAACCGTATGGGAATTCCGGTAATTACTGCCACTCAGATGTTAGATAGCATGGTGAATAATCCCCGACCCACCCGGGCGGAAATTTCCGACGTAGCCAATGCAATTTTGGATGGTACGGATGCGGTGATGCTCTCCAATGAAACCGCCGTGGGTAACTATCCGGTGGAAGCAGTGGCGACCATGGCCCGGATTGCGGTGCGGATTGAACAGGAGGGGGCGACCCGCAATGTTTCCAAGGTGGAAGATACCGGACGTTTCTATTCCCAATGCTATTAGTCAGGCGGTGGCGCAAATTTCTCACCAGTTGAATGCGGCCGCGATTATGACTTTAACTAAAACTGGGTCTACGGCTCGGAATGTGTCCAAGTTCCGACCCCAAACCCCGATTTTAGCGATTACCCCCCACGTTGAGGTGGCGCGACAGTTGAGTTTAGTTTGGGGGGTGAAGCCTTTATTGGTTTTAGATTTACCTTCGGCTGACCAAACCTTTCAAGCGGCGGTGAATGTGGCGAGGGAAAAAAATCTGCTGGCCGATGGGGATTTAGTTGTGACCACGGCGGGAACTTTACAAGGGGTGGCTGGATCTACGGATTTGATTAAGGTGGAAGTGGTGACGGCGGCCTTGGGTAAGGGTACGGCCGTGGGTCAAGGATGCGTTACCGGGCGGGCGCGGGTAGCCCGTAGCGCCGGAGAGTTGGCTGATTTTAATCCCGGGGAAATTTTGGTTACGGTTCAAACTAGCGCCGATTTTGTGGATGTGATGCGTAAGGCGGGGGGTGTGGTCACGGAAGCCGATAGTTTGACCAGTCACGCGGCGGTGATTGCTTTGCGTTTGGGGGTGCCTGTAATTGTTGGGGTGAAGAATGCCACTCGCTTGATTCGAGATGGGGTGATTCTGACCTTAGATATGGAGCGCGGGATTGTCTATTCGGGCGCCAGCAGTGGTTCGGGGAGTGAAAATATCTAAAGGCATTTTCCTTCTCTATTGGATTAATTAACATTGGATTTTTTTCCTAAAAAATTAGCGATCGCCGGATGATAAAATCATTCGTTGATCGCTTTTTTTTACTCTTTCTGACCCGATGTTGAAAAATTATTCCTAACGGTCAACCGAACCCATAATAATATCGATACTCCCGAGAATTGCCACGAGGTCAGCGATTTTTTCTCCTCGCACTAATTCCGAAAGAATGGGTAAATTGCAGAAATCTGCCGCCCGAATTTTGAACCGCCAGGGAAAGACATTATCATCCCCAATAATATAAATACCGAGTTCCCCTTTGCCACTTTCAATGCGGACATAATGTTCCCCTTTAGGAATTTTGAAACTGGGGGCGATTTTCTTCCCAATAAACTGATAATCAAAACCATTCCATTCGGATTTCGGCCCGCCCATCATCCGTTGGGCTTCTAAGTTTTCGTAGGGGCCACCCGGGAGAGCATCGAGGGCTTGATACAGGATTTTAAGGGATTCTCGCATTTCCCGAATCCGCACAAAATAACGGGCTAAACAGTCTCCGGCCGTTTCCCACTGCACATCCCAGTCTAACTCGTCGTAACATTCGTAGTGGTCAACTTTGCGTAAATCCCACTTCACCCCGGAGGCGCGTAACATGGGGCCGGATAATCCCCAGTTAATCGCCTGTTCCCGGGTAATAGTCCCTAAACCCTCAATCCGACGTCGGAAAATTGGGTTATTGCTAATTAAGCGTTCGTATTCGTCAATTTTCGGCCCGAAATAATCGCAAAAATCCCGACATTTCTGCACCCAACCATAGGGTAAATCGGCGGCGACTCCCCCAATCCGAAAATAGTTATTATTGACCATCCGGTATCCGGTGGCCGCTTCCCAGAGGTCATAAATCAATTCCCGTTCTCGGAAAATGTAGAAGAAGGGAGTTTGGGCGCCGACGTCGGCCAAGAATGGGCCAAGCCATAATAGGTGATTGGCGATGCGGTTTAACTCCAGCATAATCACCCGAATATATTGCGCCCGTTTGGGGACGGTGACTCCGGCCAATCGTTCCGGGCCATTCACCGTTACGGCTTCGTTGAACATTCCGGCGGCGTAGTCCCATCGGCTAACGTAGGGGACATACATGACAACGCTGCGACTTTCGGCGATTTTTTCCATACCGCGATGCAGATACCCAATCACGGGTTCACAGTCCACCACATCTTCCCCGTCCAGGGTGACAATTAACCGTAAGACCCCGTGCATGGAGGGATGGTGTGGCCCCATGTTCAAGACCATGGGTTCTGTGCGGGTTTCAATTCTACTCATACTTTTATCGGTGTTCCCTAACGCGAATTTATGGCTTTTTGGGGATTTTTGTTCTAATTATAGGATATATGATTAGGTTGTTGGCGATCGCAACTTTATTGATTTCAATCTATTGAAAACAGTCTATGAACACACCACCAGTTAAAATTGTGGAAGTTATTAATAATACAAGGACGCACAATGGTTGAGAAATTAATTATAGACAACTTTGCCGGAATTGAACATTTAGAAATAGAGGTTAAGAAGATCAATATTATGATTGGCCCTCAAGCCAGTGGTAAGAGTGTCTGTGCAAAATTATTATTTTATTTTAAAGAGTTTGTCTCTGATTTGGTTACAGCAGTTGAAAACGACCAAGATCAGGGTGAGCTAGATTCCTTTTATTTAAAAAAATTTGCAAGATTTTTCCCTGAAGAATTTGGAGGATTAGATGGGTTTCAACTGAGATATGAAACCGATAATAGATTTATAGAAATATCAAAAAAAAATGATCAGTCTACATTAATTCTTGAGTATGCGGATATTTACAAACATGAATTTTTAGAATTAAAAGAAATATATGAAAAATTGAAACAGGATACTTTTGAATTCAGTCAAACTCAATGGACTGTTTTTGATAGATCTAAAGCTCGGTTACAACTCCTCAACCATGTTCAATCTTTATGGGGTAAAGCATCAATTTTTGTGCAAATTTTTATTCCAGCAGGACGAGCATTTTTTTCAAATATACAAAACCATATCTTTACTTTTCTGTCAAGCAATAATTCATTAGATCCTTTTATTGAAAAACTAGGGCTGACTTATGAAAGCATAAAAAATATTACTCTTGGGCTTAATCATGATCTTGAAAAGACCGGAATATATCAAGAAATTAAAGAGTTAGTATATCAGGTATTACGGGGTAATTTTTTGGTGGAAAAAGGCAATGATTATTTAATAACATTAGATGGAAGAAAAATTAATATTGCCAATATATCATCAGGTCAACAAGAAGCATTACCGTTAGTTATTATATTATCTAAACTTCCTTTTTTACCTTCTTTAATTCAGGGAAAAACAATATATATTGAAGAAACCGGAAGCCCATATTTTTCCGACAGCGCAAAAAAATATTGTTGAGTTAGTAGCTACTGTTTTTAATACTAATCCTGATGGTCTTCAATTTTTTATTACCACCCATAGCCCCTATATTTTAACCGCCACTAACAATTTACTGCAAGCGGGTTTAATTTATCAGGATGCTAATGATCAAGTGATCGAAAAACTTGAAAAAATTGTTCCTCGCCATAAAGTGTTATTAACAAAAGATGTAGCGGTTTACTCTTTAATGGATGGTTTCTGTAAATCCATTATCTCTGAAGAAACGGGATTAATTGATACTAATATTATTGACTCTGTTTCTGAAGAATTGGCTATGGAATTTGATCAACTTCTTGACCTGATTTAAGTGCGATATGAAAAAGCGTTTTCCAGAGTGCGAAACCATTTTGTCTGATAAACGAATAACTCGTAAAGAAAATCAGAGTCAAATTATTATTGAAAATCCGAATCAATTTAAAGTTTGTGTAGTTCAGGTCGATGGATGTACAATTAAAGAAGGTTTACGTTGTGATTATTTGGTTATTCCTGATCAACAGGATATCAAAAAAATTATAGAAATTTATATTGAGCTTAAAGGGTCTGAAATTTTGCACGCCATTAAACAACTCGAAGCAACCATTCAAGAGCTTTCTGATCATCCAGCTAAACAAGAAAAGGTTTGTATTATTATATCAACTCGATGCCCTCTCACAACAACTGAAATTCAAAAGTTTAAGCTCAAGTTCAAAAAGACATATAATGCTAAACTAGAAGTCAAGAATATGACTTATACTTATTGTTTAAGCTAATATCATTAATTATAGGAATAATTACATTGTCTGAAATCGAAGTAGTGGAAGAAAACAATCAAACCGCCTTTCTCCATATTCCCGTATTGAGTCGGGAATTAATTGCGGGGTTAGAAATTCGTGCGGGGGGGGAATATCTGGATGCAACCGTTGGCGGTGGCGGACATAGTTTGTTATTATTGCAAGCTGGGGAGAATATCCAGTTAACAGTAATTGATCAGGATAAAGAAGCGATCGCCGCCGCCCGGGTTAAATTTGAACAAGCAGATCCTTCTATACTGGAAAGAGTACAGTTTTGGCAAGGAAATTTTACTCAATATAATCCAAAATCCAAACAATTTGATGGAATTATAGCGGATTTAGGGGTGAGTTCCTATCAGTTTGATCAGCCAGAAAGGGGGTTCAGTTTTCGCCATACTGCCCCCTTAGATATGCGAATGAATCAACAACAATCCTTAACGGCGGCGGAGATTATTAACCATTGGGATGAGAAGCAATTAGCGGATATTTTTTATCAGTATGGGGAAGAAAGATTATCCCGACGTATTGCTAAACGAATTGTAGAAAAACGGCCGTTTCAAACCACAACGGATTTAGCCTATGCGATCGGCGGTTGTGTTCCTGCTAGTTATCGTCACGGACGAATTCATCCGGCTACCCGTGTTTTTCAAGCATTAAGAATTGCTGTAAATCAAGAGTTAACTTGTTTGGAAAAATTTATAGATCAAGCCCAATATTGGTTAAAACCTGGAGGTAGAATTGGGGTAATTAGTTTTCATAGTTTAGAAGATAGAATTGTTAAACATCGGTTAAAAGAGTCTCCTATTTTACAGGTATTAACCAAAAAACCGATTCAACCCCAACCCGATGAAACTGAATAATAATTACCGTTCTCGTTCAGCTAAATTAAGATTAGCAGAACGAAAGATAATAGAATAACGTGGAGACGCGCCATGGCACGTCTCTACAGCCCGAAATTCGCGTTCAGGGGATTATGACTTAAGTTAACACCAATGGGGAGGACTCCGCCCCTACCTTTTTTGTGATTTGAAGTAATTTATGCAACTTGCTATAGTTGCTATAATACCAAAATTGAGTTGATAGTATATCTCCGATGCTGATGAACATTCTCAAAAAATATTCTGTATTCATTCTGTTGGTGATTGCGATTTTGATCGCCCCCGTTTGGACAATGCTAACCTCTGCCCAAACTTCCAATACTCTGAAAACTCAGGTCATTGAATATCGCCAAGGAGATGCGGTTTTAGAAGGATATTTAGCCTATGATTCTTCAAAAATGGGCAAACGTCCAGGGGTGTTAGTTGTGCATGAATGGAAAGGTTTAGATGACTATGCAAAAAAACGCACGGAACAACTAGCTAGTATGGGTTATGTCGCTTTTGCTGCGGATATTTATGGGAAAGGAATTCGACCCCAAACCGCCGAGGAAGCTAAAACCCAGGCGACTCTTTACCGCAGTAACCGGGCGTTATTAAGGGAAAGGGTAAATGCCGCTTTAACAGAACTTCGTAAACAACCTCAAACCGATCCTGAAAAGTTGGCAGCAATTGGCTATTGTTTTGGAGGAACAACGGTTTTAGAATTGGCTAGAAGTGGTGCAGATGTGGATGGGGTGGTGAGTTTTCATGGCGGTTTAGATAGTCCTAATCCCCAGGATGGAAAACAAATTAAAAGCAAAGTTTTAGTCTTACATGGGGCGGATGATCCGTTAGTTTCCCAAGAGGATATTAAGGCATTTGAGAAGGAATTGCGAGGGGGAAATGTCGATTGGCAAATGGTAAGTTATGGTAGAACAGTTCATAGTTTTACCAATCCGAAAGCGGGGAATGATTCCTCAAAAGGAGTAGCTTATAACGCCGATGCTGATCGTCGTTCTTTTGAAGCAATGAAAGCGTTTTTTCAGGAAATTTTTTAGGGGATGAAAGTGTGATCGCTTTTTTGAAAAACCTGTCCTGAGCTCTGTCGAAGGGGGCGATCACCTTAATTCCATTAATTAAAGTTAATTGGGACGGGGCGGGAAATTCCGTAACCCTGAGCATAATCGACTCCAATTTCGCGCAATTTTTCTAAGATCATTTCGTCTTCGACAAACTCAGCCACCGTTTCCAGATTCATCGCATGGGCAATATGATTAAAACTTTCAACAATCGCTTGAGAAATTAAATTATGACTAATATTTTTAACAAAAACACCATCAATTTTTAGATAATCAATGGGTAAATTCATTAAATAAGCAAAGGAACTTAACCCACTACCAAAATCATCTAAAGCAAAGTGACAGCCAATTTCTTTGAGTGCGCCCATGAAATATTTAGCTTGGTCAAAGTTTTTGATCGCCGCGGTTTCAGTAATTTCAAAACATAAGGTATGCGGGGGAATTTGGTAGCGAGGAAATTGTTCAATTAAAAACCTCATAAACTGATTATTACAAATACTAGCACCAGAAAGATTAATCGTATATAAGCCTTTATTCAGAAGTTCTTGCCTACATAAATTGTGATAATTCGAGAAAAAAGTTTCGATTACCCAGCAATCGATCTCGGTGATCAAGCCATAACGCTCGGCGGCGGGAATAAACTCATTAGGCGAGACTAATTCGTCATGATCACCTAACATTCTGACCAAAATTTCATAATGCTCTACTAAGGGTTTAGAACTAATAGAGACAATCTTTTGATAGTAGAGACAAAAACGATTAGTTTCCAGCGCTCGGCTGATTTTTGCAATTAACTGTCTCTCCCCCCGCTGTTTAATTAGTTCGTGATCATCTTGACGATAAATATGAACGCAGTTGCGCCCGTTTGCCTTAGCCGCATAACAAGCTGCATCGGCTGCTCCTAAAACCTCCATCAAATCTAGGCTGGTTTGGTCAATGGCAACCACTCCAATACTGACCCCGATGATAAAGGTTTTGCCACCCCAGATAAACCGAAACTGACGTACTAGGTCTTTGAGAGTTTCTGCAATATCCGCCGCTTTGGAGAGGGGACATTGAGTTAGCAAAAGACCAAATTCATCGCCGCCCAAACGGGCCAGGTGATCACTGGCGCGAAACCCCCTGTTGTAAAAGTGCCGTAATTTGACGCAGTAGCTCATCCCCGGCAAGATGACCGACGGTATCGTTAACAACTTTAAACTGATCTAAATCTAAATAACAGAGAACGTGCTGCTGATTGCTATTGTGGGTAGAAGCGATCGCATCTATTAAGTGTCGCTCAAATCCTCGACGGTTAATTAGCCCCGTCAGGGCATCATGACTGGCTTCCCAAGAGAGTTGGCGGGTGAGATGCCGGGATTCGGTCACATCATGAAAGACGATGACGGCGCCGATAACTTGCCCCTGATGATTGCAAATCGGGGCGGCTGAGTCCTCAATCGCATACTCCGTCCCATCCCGAGCAATCAGAATTGCATGGTTAGCTATACCCATTATTGTCCCTTCTGACAGAGCTTTGATAATCGGATTATCTGCGGGTTTTCGGGTAACTTCATGAATAATTACTAAAACCTCAGACAAAGGGATTCCTTTGGCCTGTTCTGCCTTCCAGCCCGTGAGTTTCTCGGCAACGGGATTAAAATATCTAATATTCCCTTGGGCATCGGTGGTAATCACCCCATCACCAATGGATCGTAAGGTCACCTGAGCTAATTCTTTTTCGGCAAAGAGGATATCTTTTAGGCGTTGATGTTCTTCTATCTCTTTGATCAGGTGCAAATTCTGTTCTTGTAGTCTTTTTTGCAGTCGTTGAATAGTTAGGTGAGTTTCGACCCGGGCTAATACTTCTTCGACTTGAAAGGGTTTAGAAATATAATCCACCCCACCGGCCGCTAGTCCTTGAACTTTATTAAAAGTTTCATTCAGGGCACTTAAAAAAATCACGGGAATATTTGCGGTGCGCTCATCGGATTTTAATTTTCTGCACACTTCGTAGCCATCAAGGTCGGGTAATTTAATGTCGAGTAAAATTAATTCTGTCGATGGAGATTGGGCGGCTCTGATTGCCATGGCTCCGGTCGTGGCACTGCGAACTTTATACCCTTCTTCACTCAAGGTATCCCTAAGCAAACGCAGGTTATCTGGTAAATCATCAACGATTAAAATGTCCCCTTGATAGCTGGTGACCGGATCGCTAATCATATTATATCTTTTGATTTTATAAAATTTAAGTACAGTATAGCAAGATTCTATCGAAGATAGAAAAAGTCTTAATGGGTTTTTCTCTATGACTATGGCAATTTTATTTGATAGGTGTTAAAGATTTCTGATTAGGTAAGTATTTATAATTACCTTCTACACAGCAATAAATTTGTTGTTTGGCTACTGAAAAATAGAGGGCGATCGCCCAACAACATGGTACTATTTGTTAGTGATGATTGAGCAGGGAATTTCAGATAGTTAGAATTTCCCAAATATAGCAAGCAAATTTGTTATGAAAAATCGGATTTCCCAAATCGCCGGACTGCTAGTTATTTTAATCGCGATCATTGTACTCCTCGGTTGGCAATTTAACTTATCCCTGCTCAAAAGTGGTTTTCCGGGGATATCCGCAACCATGAAAGTGAATGCAGCACTGTGCTTTATATTTGCGGGAGTCTCTTTGATTCTGTCGTCGCACCCACGAAACTACCCGACTACATTATCGAGTCTCTCAACTGTTAGCCGGAGCGATCATTATTATCGGTTTACTAACCCTGAGTGAGTATTTATTCGGCTGGGATTTCAAGATTAATCAGTTACTATTTCCAGATGTTGTGTCCTTAAAGACTCCCTACCCCGGACGCATGGGAGTCAATACGGCCTTAAATTTTGTCCTGATGGGAGTAGCCCTATTCCTACTGGGGCGCAACCGTCCCTGGAATATTGGGTTGGCTCAGATTTGTAGTAGTGTTGCGGCTTTAATTTCTTTGTTAGCGTTATTAGGACACCTATTCCATGTCGATATTTCTGAACAATTGATCATCCTGACAACAAGTCAAGCCATCAACTCAATCCTAGCCTTTTTCATCCTCCATATCGGAATTTTGTGGCTCCGACCGCAGGAGGGATTTATGCAGGTCTTAACCAGTCCCCTAATGGGTGGTGTCATGCTGCGGCGGTTACTACCCTGGGCGATTATCTTTCCCATCGCCCTAAACCTATTCACGTTTCAAAGCCAACAATTAGGCTGGTATAAAGCTGAATTTGGCTATGGTTTAAGGTCAATTATTCTAGTTTTTACCTTCTCAATTCTTCTCTGGATTACGGCTCGATTTCTGAACAAAATTCATAGCCAACGCCAACAAGTCGAAGCCGAACTTAAACAACTTAACGAAACCTTAGAAAGTCTTGTAAATGAACGAACAGAATCTTTACAAAAATCCCGAGCTCGTTTTTCCGGAATTTTAGAAATTGCCGATGATGCGATTATTTCAGTGGATAGCAATCAAAATATTAGCCTATTTAATCAAGGGGCGGAAAAGATTTTTGGCTACAAACTCGAGGAAATTTTGGGGCAACCTTTGAATTTATTACTCCCAGAACAGTTTAGAAATAACCACAATCGGCATATCCAAAAATTTGCCCGGTCTTCGGGAAAAGCCAGAAAAATGGGAGAACGAGGTGAAATTTGGGGTTGCCGTCGGGATGGGACGCAGTTTTTGGCTGAAGCTTCAATTTCTCGGCTGGAACTAGGAGATGAAAAAATATTTACGGTGATTTTACGCGATATTAGCGATCGCAAACAGATTGAGACCGCTTTACGCAATAGTGAAGAACAGTTTCGCCATGCGTTTCAAGATGCCTCAATTGGGATGGCAATTCTTTCGATGGATGGGCATTGGCTGCAAGTCAATGCTGCCCTGTGTCAAATTATTGGCTACTCTCCCGAGGAATTGCTAACACTCACATTTGAAGACATTACCTATCCTGAAGACTTGGAAGTGGATATTAACAATAGATATCAACTATTAGCAGGAACCATATCAACTTACCAACGGGAAAAACGTTATATCCATAAGCAAGGACATATTGTTTGGATTCTGCTGAATGGCTCCGTCGTCCAAGATGAGCAGGGAAATCCCCTACATATTATTGCTCAAATCCAAGATATTACGGCCCGAAAAGAAGCTCAAAAAACCCTAGAACTGCAAAGTATTATTATGAATAATATGGCGGGGGGAGTCTGTTTAGTTAAAGCCTCGGATCTAATGATTGTTTACACCAATCCTAAATTTGATGCGATGTTTGGCTATGCAGAGGGCGAACTTGTCGGTCAACCGGTGGGTGTGATCAATTATGTTGATACCCGGGTGACGCCCGATGCCACCGTTGAAGATATCACCACCCAACTTGAACGGGACGGGGAAGCCAAATATGAGGTCTACAATCGGAAAAAAGATGGCACACTCTTTTGGTGCCGAGTTCACACCTCCAGGTTTGAGCATCCTGAGTATGGGACTGTATATGTTGCTGTTCAGCAGAATATCACAGAGTTAAGACTGGCGGAACAAGCCCTGCAAGCCACCACTAATCGCCTCAACTTTCTGCTCAACTACAGCCCCGTTGTGATTTTTAGCAGTAGACCCCATGGTGACTATGGTGCAACATTTGTTAGCGAAAATATCAAGGATTTATTGGGCTACGAACCCAAAGCGTTTTTAGAAGATTCTGAATTTTGGATGAATCATATACATCCAGATGATGCAGATCAAGTGCTTAATGGACTAGCAAATCTATTCACCAATGGTTTTCATTTTCAAGAATTCCGTTTTCTGCACGAAGATGGGAATTATCGTTGGGTACTCGAACAAGTCAAACTGATTCGAGATCATGCTGAGAAACCAGTAGAAATTTTGGGATATTTAATTGATATTAGCGATCGCAAACAATCTGAATTAGAACTTCAACAGGCAAAAGAAGCAGCAGAAGCAGCCAACCAATCTAAGAGTATTTTTCTTGCTAATATGAGTCACGAACTCCGCACCCCCCTCAACTCAATTTTAGGATTCACGCAATTAATGAGCTATGAAAGCGCTTTGACTCCTTCCGTTCAAGAACGTTTACAAATTGTCAATCGGAGTGGTAAACATTTGTTAGATTTGATTAACGATATTTTGGATTTATCCAAAATTGAAAGCGGGAGGATGACCCTAAATCTTTCTGACTTTGACTTAACAAATTTACTAACTTCTATTGAAGAAATGTTTCAAGTTAAAGTTCAATCTAAGGAATTACAGCTAATTTTTGACCTAGATCCCGATCTTCCCAAATTTGTGCATACCGATGAGAAAAAACTCTATCAAGTCCTCGTCAATCTACTAAGTAATGCGATTAAGTTTACGAAGCAAGGAATTGTCACCCTGCGGGTAAGATCCGAACAAAAAGAAACAAACTTCTGTCGTATAAGTTTTGCAGTCGAGGATACAGGCGTGGGAATTGCATCAACAGAAATTGATAGCTTATTTAAGGTTTTTGTCCAGGCCCAAGCTGGGAATAATTTAAGTCAAGGTACGGGTCTTGGTTTAGCAATTAGTCAAAAACTCATCCAACTTATGGGCGGTCAAATTCAAGTTAAAAGCAGTTTGAACCGAGGGAGCACTTTTTTCTTTGATATTGGTGTACAGTTACCTCAAGCAAAGTTCTTACCCTCAGAATTAATTATTGATCAAAGAGTAATTGGTTTAGCTCCCGGACAACCAACTTACCGCATTCTTGTTGTCGAAGATTTAGAAGAAAATCGCCGCTTGTTGGTCGAGATCCTAACCTCAATTGGTTTTCAGGTAAGGGAAGCAACCCATGGTTTGGAGGCAGTTTCGCTGTGGGAAAGTTGGTCACCACAATTTATTTTTATGGATCTGCGAATGCCGATCATAGATGGATATACTGCGACAAAACGCATTAGAGAAAACCCTAAGAGCCAAGAAACTATAATTATTGCTTTAACTGCTAGTGTTTTTGAAGAAGATCGAGAGAAAGTTATTCTGACTGGCTGTAATGATTTTCTTCGCAAGCCCTTTCAGCAGAGAGAAATTTTTGACGCACTCGCTAAATATTTGGGAGTGCAATATATTTATGCAGATGGAGGACAAGCCCCCAAAAAACCATTGGTTGAAAAGCTTTCTGTCGAAGATCTATCTATGATGTCTCCTCAGTGGTTAGAACAAATGTATCAAGCCGCTTACTATCTCGATACTGAAGTAATGAACGAATTAATCTCACAAATTCCCGAATCTAAAGCAGGTTTATCTAGGACACTAACTGATTATATCAATAACTTTAATTCTGACCGAATTATGGAGTTAATTCAACCGTTGTTAGGGGAGATAATAGGGAATAGGTAATTTATTTTTTTTTCTCGCCATTCATTCCCCATTTTCCTATTGATAAATTGTTCATGGGAGTCATACATTGAATCACTTTTGATTTCTCGATCTATAATTAGAAGATTGTTCAGTATTCATTATTTCCCACTCGCCGTGACTACCACTCCCTTACCTTCCAACCCCCAACGCCCCGCCACACAACGCCCAGACCTGCTTGGACGCTTCGGACAATTTGGGGGAAAATATGTCCCAGAGACCCTCATGCCCGCCCTAGCTGAACTGGAAACAGCCTATAACCATTATCGTCAAGATCCCGAATTTCAAGCCGAACTACAAAGCCTGCTGAAAGACTATGTGGGAAGACCTAGCCCCCTATATTTCGCCGAACGCCTGACCCAATATTATGCTAGACCCGACGGCAGTGGCCCACAAATTTATCTCAAACGGGAAGACCTCAACCACACCGGAGCCCATAAAATTAATAACGCCCTCGCCCAAGCCCTATTAGCCAAAAAAATGGGCAAACAGCGAATTATTGCCGAAACCGGGGCGGGCCAACACGGGGTAGCCACGGCAACGGTTTGCGCCCGCTATGCCCTAGACTGCGTGATTTATATGGGCATTCATGACATGGAACGTCAAGCCCTGAATGTTTTTAGAATGCGGTTGTTAGGGGCGGAAGTTCGCCCGGTGGTAGCGGGAACTGGAACCTTAAAAGATGCCACCTCTGAAGCTATCCGCGACTGGGTAACTAACGTTGAAACTACCCATTATATTCTGGGTTCCGTTGCTGGGCCACACCCCTACCCCATGATTGTTCGGGATTTCCATAATGTGATTGGGGTGGAAACCCGCGCCCAATGTTCGGAGAAATGGGGGGGTTTACCAGATATTTTATTAGCCTGTGTTGGAGGTGGCTCTAACGCCATGGGGCTGTTTAATGAGTTTGTTGAGGAAACCTCAATTCGCCTAATTGGGGTTGAAGCCGCCGGGTCGGGGGTGGAAACGGGAAAACACGCCGCCACCCTCACCCATGGCCGGGTGGGAGTCTTACACGGGGCGATGAGTTATCTTTTACAGGATGATGATGGTCAAGTGATGGAAGCCCATTCGATTAGTGCCGGGTTAGATTATCCCGGGGTGGGGCCAGAACATAGTTATTTAAAGGATTTGGGTCGGGCGGAATATTACAGCGTCACTGACCAGCAAGCTTTGGATGCGTTTCAACGGTTATCCCGTTTAGAAGGAATTATTCCCGCCTTGGAAACAGCCCATGCGATCGCCTATTTAGAAACCCTTTGCCCGCAATTAGAAGGCAGTCCTCGGATTATTTTAAATTGTTCAGGACGGGGGGATAAGGATGTTCAAACGGTACAAAAATTCCTGAATCATCCTAATAGTTAGCTCAAGTAAATTATTCACCGCTTAACATTTTTTCGGGTGGGTGGCAATATGTCGCCTACCCCTAGGGTTAATATCTTTGATTGCCCAATTAGTATTAGTTTTTCTAATATATCTAGGGGTATAATTTTATTATTTAAAAGATTGTCAAGAAATCCTGATATTTTATTGAAAATTACTCGCAAATAGTTGACGAAATCATGGGGGTTCTGGTACTATACAAAATATACCTGTCAAGGGCTTATTGTGTCTAAGAGCAAAAATAGCGTCTGAAACCCTGATTATTTCGTGAAATATCCGGGTTTTTTGACCAAATTGCCGATCTATCTTGCACCAATTTTCGGCAAAAAACCGGAGGCCCGAGAAGGGTATCTTGACAAATAGTACATTTTGTGCATTGAGTAGAAAAAGCGATCGCCATCTCCCAAAAAGCGGGTTTTTCCCCGTAGCAACGATACCTTGTCAACAATATAAAAAAATCGAACAATGTTTAAGTTACCTGTAATGGGAATAGTCTTATTATTGGGAGGGTGTACGTTTTTATCGAAAACTAACTTAATTTCCCCATCCTTACCGGAGGTACAACCCATTTTAGCTTCCACTCCTTCTAATATTGAACAATTGGAATTATCGGTTTATCAGCAAGTCAATGACTATCGCCAATCTAAGAATTTACCGCCGTTAAAACTTGACCCTAATATTAGTGAACAGTCCCGAATTCATAGCTATGCAATGGCTAATGGGAAGGTTGCTTTTGGTCATGGGGGTGCGGAAGCTCGGTTTCAAAACATTCGTCAGTTTGTTCCTTGGCGAGAAATTGCGGAAAATGTGGCTTTTAATTCTGGTTATGTTGACCCGGGAAAAGAAGCAGTTAAAGGATGGATAGAAAGTCCGGGTCATCAACGGAATATGGTGGGAAATTATGATTTAACGGGAGTAGGTATTGTTAAAAATGCCAAGGGAGAGTATTATTTTACTCAGATTTTCGTGAGAAAAAGATAGTTAGGAATGGGTAATGGGTAATGGGTAATGGGTAATGGGTAATGGGTAATGGGTAATGGGTAATGGGTAATGGGTAATGGGTAATGGGTAATGGGTAATGGGTAATTACGAATTACGAATTACGAATTACGAATGGGTAATGGTCAGGAATTGAGTCATATTGCTGTATTATCACAAATAGGGTAAAATTGATCGAAACTATTTTTAAATAAAATAATATGTCTAACTTTCAAGTTTGTGATGGGGATATTTCGGAAGCGTTATTATCTGAATATCTCACCGCAGAGGCTTTAGCTGTAGATACGGAAACGATGGGGTTACTTCCTTGGCGCGATCGCCTTTGCTTAATTCAAATTTGTGATCCCAAGGGTCAAGTGACTGCGATTAGAATTGCCAAAGGTCAAAAAGAAGCTCCTAATTTAAAACAACTGTTTGAAGCTCCTAATATTCTGAAGGTATTCCATTTTGCTCGATTTGATATTGCTACAATTCGCTATCATTTAGGGATTGAAGTTAATCCGATTTTCTGTACTAAAATTGCCAGCAAGTTAGTCCGAACCTACACGGGGAAACACGGACTTAAAGAATTAGTTCAGGAATTAGAAAAAGTTGAACTGGATAAGACCTCCCAAAGTTCCGATTGGGGAAATGCAAGTAACTTATCGGACAATCAATTAAATTATGCCGCCAATGATGTTCGCTATTTACTGAATGTACAGAAAAAGCTGGTTTCTATGCTAGAGCGAGAAGACCGTTTAGAACTCGCACAACAATGTTTTTCCTGTTTACCTGTGCTTGTGACCTTGGATTTATCACAATTTAATGGTATTTTTGAACATCATTAAACTACCCATACTTCTGGTACGAGTTTGACAATGTTCGATCGGTCAACTTCTAACATCAAGCGGTAGGGGCGAATGGCCATTCGCCCCTACTTGATTTAAACAAACTTCCAGAGTTAAATTTTAATAATAATTTTGGTTGGGATATGCTCAAAAAAAATTCCCCCAACCAAAGTTGAAGGAAACCATCAGGGTGCATCTACTTTTGTTTATTCCTTGAGGATTATTGCTAATCGGGATATTCTCAAAAAAAAATTCCCCCAACCAAAGTTGAAGGAAAACCATCAGGGTGCATCTACTCTTACTTATTCCTTGAGGATTATTGCTAATCGGGATATTCTCAAAAAAAAATTCCCCCAACCAAAGTTGAAGGAAAACCATCAGGGTGCATCTACTCTTACTTATTCCTTGGGGATTATTTCTAATCAGGATATTCTCAAAAAAAATTCCCCCAACCAAAGTTAAGGGAAAATTATCAGGACACACCTATACCAGAAGTAACTGAAACCCCCGGTATGATTTTGATCTAATCGTTACGGTTGCTATCTTTTTCAGAACGGAGAAGGGGGGATTCGAACCCCCGGAACCTTGCGGCTCACCTGATTTCAAGTCAGGCGCATTCGACCACTCTGCCACCTCTCCAACTGCCTATCTATTAGCTAGAAAAGCATTATACCACGATTGAAGATTCTGCCAAGCGCCCGGGGGAACTATATAACAATTCCGCCTCAACCCCGGGAAAATCCTGACTGACCCAGACTAGGGACACTTCCGAGACTTGGTTTTGTTCTAAACTCACGATTGAAAAATTCCGTTGCTGACCTCTGCGGGTTGTTCTGATACGACCAACACAGGCTGCATTTAGATATACCGTCCCTTCTGGACTGGTTACTAACCGTTGACGCTGACGGCTTTTAGTATGGCGCAGGTGATGGTGCATATGACCAAAAGCGACTAAGGGAATGGTTTTACCCCGGGTGCGAGCATGGGCGATGGCTTCGGCCAAATCGGGATCACCATAATCTCCCCCAATCGGGTTCCAATCCTTCCCGCAGGGGGCCTCTGCTGCCTCTCCTAACCCCGTGGGGCCGTTGTGACTTAAAAACAGAATCCGGTCGTAGGTCGCCGTTTCCACCGCCTGAATCATGCGTTGGGCGGAGGCGGCCAAACCATCGACACCAAATCGCTCCTTGTAGAAATCGTGATATTTCCATTCTGGCCCCCCCCAACTGAAGGGACGGCCTCCGACTACGGTTAATTGCAAATCGGGAAAGTCCCGTTTTCCGTAGCCAACGTGATCTTCCCCAATCAAATCCAGTTGTTCTTGGACACGATCTTCTATTGTCCGATTATAGGGACATTTTTGGCGTCCCCAGTCGGTGGCGGTGTACCAGGCGTCATGGTTGCCGAAAACGACGGCTTTGGGGGTATCGACGGCGGCGATGGTTTTGACGACATCCACCGCCTCATTGCCAAAATCTCCCACAAATAGGACTAAATCAACCTCTAAAGACTTCAATGCTAGGGCGTCCGCCTGTTCCCATTGATCATGAACGTCTCCAACAACGGCAATTTTCAGGGGTTTGATATTCACAGGGATGATAGTTTCAAAGATTCCTAACCTAAGAATAAGCAATTTTGGGGCAACGGTGAATCCCCTTTTTTGGTGAATTCAACTATAATTAAACTACCCTGAACAATATTGAGAGTTCCGATAAGGTTCTATGTTTACATCCACCTTTCCCGCGACCAACCGTTCGACTGTTGCCGATTTACCCCAGGATTTATTTGCAGCGATTCAAGAGCTTAAGCAAAAATTAAATGCGGTTATTTTGGCGCATTACTATCAAGATCCCGATATTCAAGATATTGCTGATTATATTGGAGATTCCCTGGGACTGGCGCGACAGGCGGCGCAGACCGATGCCGATGTGATTGTTTTTGCTGGGGTTCACTTTATGGCGGAAACCGCTAAAATTTTGAATCCTGATAAGTTGGTATTGTTGCCTGACTTGGATGCGGGGTGTTCTTTGGCCGAAAGTTGTCCCCCCGATGCTTTTGCTCAATTCAAAGCTGAACATCCCGGTCATATTGTGGTGTCTTATATTAATTGTACCGCCGAAATTAAGGCGATGAGTGATATTATCTGCACCAGTTCTAATGCGGTGGAGCTTGTCCGACAAATTCCAGAAAATCAGCCGATTATTTTTGCACCCGATCGGAATTTAGGGCGATATGTGATGGCGGAAACCGGACGAGAAATGGTATTATGGGAGGGGGCCTGTATGGTGCATGAAAATTTCTCCCAGAAGAAGTTAGTGCAGCTAAAAATTGAACATCCCCAAGCGGAAATTATTGCCCATCCTGAATGTGAACTTCCGGTTTTAGACCAGGCGGATTATATTGGTTCCACCACGGCATTATTAAATTATGTCAAAAATAGTCCTAAGTTAAGTTTTATTGTGGCAACTGAACCCGGAATTATTCATCAAATGGAGAAGGAAACCCAGGGGAAATCATTTATTCCCGCCCCCCCCATAAGTAGTTGCGCCTGTAATGAATGCCCGCACATGAGGTTAAATACCTTAGAAAAACTATATTTAGCGATGAAAAATTGTTCTCCCGAAATTACCCTTTCTGAAGAAATCCGAATCGCCGCTTTACGTCCGATTCAACGAATGTTAGAAATGAGTCAAAATATTCATGTTTCTAAGGGATAGGAAGGAGTTAGGAAAATCACAATTTTTGTCAAAATTGTAATATTCTATGGTAGGAGTTTGTTCTCTAAACCTGATTCGAGGTCTAGTTGAGAGAACAAGCTCCTACATTTTTTTTCAGGAATCACTTATGATTGCATTATAAAACCCAGATCAAAAATCTCTTTATCAAGATTAAACGGATAAATTTATCATGAGTAAACATTTAATTATTTTCACCCGTTATCCCGAACCCGGAAAAACAAAAACCCGTTTAATTCCGGTTGTGGGAGAAATTGGAGCGGCAAATTTGCATCGTCAAATGACGGAAAAAACCCTGAATATAGCCCGACAATTACAACAAATAGAGCCTTTATCTATTGAGGTTAGATTTACTGGAGGTAATTTAGACGTGATGCAAAATTGGTTAGGAGCAGATTTAATTTATGATGCTCAAAGTTTTGGGGATTTGGGAAATCGGATGTCAAAAGCCTTTCAAATGGCATTTTATGAGGAAAAAAACCAGATTCTAATGGTGGGAACCGATTGCCCAGAACTAACCGTTGATATTTTATCTCAAGGATTTAAACTATTGCAAAGTAATGATATTGTGATCGGCCCGGCTAAGGATGGAGGATATTATTTAATTGGTTTAAAGAATTATATTCCTGAATTATTTCAAGATATTCCTTGGGGAACTTCAATGGTTTGTGAGATGACCCTCAAAATTTGTGAAACTTTGAATTTGTCCGTCGGTAAATTACCTGTATTATTAGATATTGATCGTCCTGAAGATTTGGTTTTTACTGAATTTAGCAATGAACAATTAGGGTATTATGGCCTGTAATGGCTATTTCCTAGAGGTTGAGATTTAAGACTGACTCCCCAAAACCTAAGTAATCTGGGATGATGGAGAGAGTATTCCGTGGCTGTGTGATTCTAAATCAATACTGGGACTATTCGTGAGGCTAATGATATGGAGGTTGATGAATTATTAAAACGCTATGCAGAAGGAGAACGCCTGTTTCGAGCCGTTAGCCTCGTGGGGGTGGATTTAAGTGGTGTTGACCTCCGGGAAGCCACAATTGCCCGAGCTAACTTGGAAAATACCACCTTCGTAGGGGCTAACTTAATCGGGGCGAATTTTCGAGAAACCAAGTTTGCGGGTGTTGACTTCACCGATGCGGATTTAAGCGATGTTAACTTAATTGGGAGCTATTTAGGCGATACCAAGTTTAACCGAGCCAATTTAAGCGGGTCGAGTTTGCGCGGGTCTTCTGCCAAAAATGTTAGCTTTACTCAAGCTAATCTCACCGAAGCTAACCTGACGGAATCGAATTTTTCAGGGGCGAATTTTGCGGGGGCGAATTTAACCCATGCTACCTTAGTCCGAACTAATTTGATGAAAGCTAATCTCACTGGGGCGATTTTAGAAAGCGCGAACCTAACCAATGTGATTATGCGAGAAACTATCCTAGAAGGGGCAAACTTAACGAATGCGACCCTGAGTGGAGGAATGATGATTGGGGCTAATTTCCATGAAGCAGATTTAACCCGTGTCACCATGATTGGGGCTGATTTAAGTGAAGCTAACCTGAGTGAAGCTAACCTCCGAGGGGCTAATGTGACTTGGACGACTTTACGCGGGGCGAATATGAGCCGAGCTAGACTCTACCGCACTAAATTATCCTGGTCAAATTTAAGTGGTGTTAATCTGATTGAAGCCATTATGATTGATACCAAATTAGACCAAGCCAATTTGAGAGATGCGGATACCCGAGGTGCAATTTTACCGAATAAATAATGGATAGGTTTCTGTGGAAATACAATCGACCATTGATTCTCAAGAACTGTTGCTGCGTTATTTGGCTGGAGAACGGGATTTTAGCCATGTTAACTTGATTGGAGCCCATCTATGTCAAGTCAATTTGGTTGGGGCTAATTTAACCGGAGCATCTTTAGCTCGGGCGGATTTAACCAGGGCGATACTCCATGAAGTTAACTTGACCAATGCCTTTTTGTACGGGAGTAATTTAAGTTTTGTCAAGTTGGGTCGAGGACAATTAAAAAATGCCGATTTGACCAAAGCTAACCTAGAAGGAGCATTTTTGGTCAAGTCCGAAATGAGCGGCGTTAAACTTAGTGGCGCTATTTTACGCGGGGTTAACCTACGAGCGGCTAATTTATCCGGGGTGAATTTATGTGGGGCAAATTTGGTGGATGTAAATTTACGCGGGGCTAATTTAAGTCAAGCTAATTTAAGCTGGGCAAATTTGACTCACGCTAGACTCACAGGGGCAATTTTTAAAGATACCCAAATGACCGGAATTAATCTGAGTTATTCCCATTTATTAGAACTGAATCTGCAAGGATTGGATTTAAGTGGAGTCAATTTTACCCAAGCTATGATGACCCGAATTAATTTACAAGATTGTGATTTAACGGCGGGAAATTTAGGCCAGACTCATTTAAAACAAGCGAATTTAAGCCGGGCTAAATTACAAGATGCTAATTTAGTTGAAGCTAATCTAATCAGTAGTAATTTAACCGATGCGGTGTTAATCCGGGCGGATTTATCCGGGGCTATTCTAACCCATGCGGCCCTGATGGGAGCAAATTTGAATTTAGCTATCTTGAAAAAAGCGGATTTGCGCGGTGCTAATCTGCGAAATGCCTATCTCTGGAAAGCGGATTTATCCGGGGCCAATTTAGCGGGAGCCAATCTCTATGGAGCCAGTTTACGCGGTGCTAACTTAGAAGGAGTTGATTTAACAAATGTTAATTTAACCGGGGCTACCCTTTCGGATGGGACAGTTAATCCAGGTTAAGCTGACTGTTCCCAGTCCGAGGTTCTGAACGCTATTAAATCCTGGTTTGTGAAGGTTTAAAATTGCCATATTCTAACATTTTAAAGTAAATAAAACAACCCTTTTTTTTATTGCCAATTCAAGGCAAAATAGAAGTATAGAGTTTTTGTGAATTAGCCACTATGATGCTTACAGCTAGAGATATTATGACTGCTGAGGTGGTCACCATCAAGGGTTTCCGCCACCGTTGCCGATGCCGTGGAACAAATGAATGATCTTTGTTTACGCGCCTTGATTGTTGAACGGCGTCATCCACAGGATGCCTATGGGATTGTGACTGAAACCGATATTGTCTACAAAGTCACCGCCTACGGGAAAGATCCTAAAAAAATCCGGGTTTATGAAATTATGACTAAACCTTGTATTTCTGTGAATCCTGACCTGGGTGTGGAATATGTGGCGCGGCTTTTTGCCCAAACCGGAATTCGTCGCGCTCCCGTAATTCAGGATGGACTCCTGGGAGTTGTTTCGGTTACGGATATTCTGAGTAAGGGAGACTTTGTAGAAAATCCTAAAAGCATTTTATTAGAAGAACGGATTCAAGAGTCCATTGATGAAGCTCGGGCGATTTGTGCAGAAAAAGGAGCCACTTCTAAAGAATGTGCCTCGGCTTGGGATATTGTAGAGGAATTACAAGCAGAAGCAGCCCACCAAAAAGCCGAACGTTTAGATAAAACCGCCTTTGATTTGTACTGTGAAGAAAATCCCGGCGCGGCAGAAGCTCGGTTGTATGACACTTAATCATTGATAATAGTGCTTTAGGTGAACAAACTTCCTATCAATAGTTACATTTTCCCCCTCTGACATAGTAGTACTGAGGGGGTGTGTCTTTGTATAACCAGAGGAAATAAGCAACAGTAACAAGGGAAAAAAGATGCCAGATTACTTCTTAAATTAAATGTTAACCAAACTCCCCTTAAGGATTATTTTTATTATTCCCTTTATCTTACAAGTTTCTGGTATTGTGGGATTAGTAGGATATTTGTCCTATAAAACTGGACAAAAAACCGTAGAAGATTTAGCCACCCAGTTAATGAATGAGGTGGGCGATCACATTGAGCACAATTTACAACTCCATTTACAAAATTCCCATGAAATTAATCAAGTTAACTTAATCCAAATTGAACTAAATTTATTAAATTTACGAAATTTATATCCCTGGGAAAAATATCTGTTGCGACAAATTCAACTCCACCCCGATATGGCTTATATTGCTGTCACAACCGATAAAAATCAACAACGGAGCGCAGAGAAATTATTAGATGGCAGTCTTTATATTAACCTGGTGGGGGATGATGTGGGGATGAATTTTTATGGTATTAAAGTGAATAAAAATGGCGATCGCATCACGGGAAATTTGATGATCAAAAATTATGATCTGCGCCAAAATCCCAGTTATCAAAAAGCAGTCCAAGCTGGAAAATCATCTTGGAGTGATGTGTTTGTTTCTTTCCGAGAACCGACCTTATTAATTAGTGCTTTAGAACCTATTTATAATCCCAATAAACAGATAGTTGGGGTGTTACTCTCTACTTTACGCCTCGATCAGATTGGTCACTTTTTAAATAGCTTGAAAATCGGTAAATCAGGACAAACTTTTATTATTGAAAAAACTGGTAAATTGTTAGCTACTTCCACGGGAGAAATTCCCTTTCGCTCGGTCAAGGGTGAAAAAAAATTGTTTCTAGCCTCCGAAAGTACAAATCCTGTCACCCGAGCTACGGCGGAATATTTAAAAACTCAATTTTCTCAATTAAAATCACTTCCTAAAAACTCCAAAATCAACTTAAAAATCCAGCAGGAAAACTATTTTTTAAATTTGGTTTCCCTTTCAAGATTCTCGGGGGTTGGAATGGCTGATTGTCATTGTGGTTCCCGAAAATGATTTTTTAGGACAAATTAATGCCAATAATCAAACCACTCTTTTGCTGGGTGTGGGTGCATTTTTTGTCGCTTTATTGATGGGTTTATTAATGACTCAATGGGTGATTAAACCGATTATTAAACTCAATCAAGCCTCGAAAAATCTTGCTCAAGGAGAATGGAATCAAACAACGGAAGTCAACCGTTATGATGAACTGGGAGAATTAGAAGCATCTTTTAATTTTATGGCAAATAAGTTAAAAGAATCCTTTTCTATTCTCCAAGATAATGAACATCGTTTAAACCAATTTTTAGATGCTGTTCCCATTGGAATTACGGTGCATGAACCCACGGGAAAAATTTATTATGTCAACCAAAAAGGTTTAGAAATATTGGAAATAAAAGCTATTTTAGATTCAGAAAAACAGGATTTGAGTCAGACTTACAGAATTTACAAACTAGGAACAAATCAATTTTACCCAACCGAGGAGTTACCTATTATTAGAGCCTTAGACGGAGAAACTATTTATTTAGATGATTTGCAAATTTTTCAATCAGAAAAAATGATTCCGGTGGAAATTTGGGCTACTCCGATTTATAATCATCAAGGTGAAATTATTTATGCGATCGCCGCCTTTCAAGATATTAGTCAACGCAAACAAACCGAACAAATTTTAGCAGACTATAATCGTGTCCTAGAAACCGAGGTTAAACAACGCACCACCGAACTCGCAGAAGCCAAAGATAAAGCCGAAGTCGCCAACCGTGCTAAAGGTATTTTTCTGGCGAATATGAGCCATGAAACTGCGAACGCCCTTGAATATAATTTTGGGTTTTACCCAAATTATGAAGAGTTCTCAGACCCTATCTCCTAAGGATCGAGAAGATATTAAAAGTATTAATAATAGTGGGGAAGATTTATTGAAATTAATTAATAATATTTTATCTTTTACAAAAACCGAAGTAGAAACCATAAACCCTAATTTTGATCAGGAAATTTATGTAGATACTCAAACAAACCTAAAAACTTTTAACCTAACGGCGGAAACTTTTTCGGGAATGTCCTTAGAATGGATAGAACAATTATATCAAGCTATTTCTTCCTTAGACGAACCTTTGATTTTTAGTTTAATTGAGAAAATTCCACCAGAAAAACAGGAGTTATCGGAAGAATTAAAATATTGGGTGAATCATTTTAGGTTTGATTTAATTTTTAATATCCTGGAAAATATGATCCAAAAATCTTAGTTAACCATGAATCCAACCATTCAGAGTAAATCGACCATCAGTAAACTTTTGAGCGGGACAATACACGGGTAAAACTTCATGTTTACAGCGACTATCAAAAAATATAATACTGTTATTTCGAGGTTGAATTTGAGTGAATTTTTCTTGAATTATGGAGGATGTTTCTGTGATTTTGGTTTGATATAATCTCAAATCTCCACCAAAAAATGGTTGGGGTTGTTGATAAAAATAGTACACATAGGTTAATTTACGATTTGCCGCTTTTCCCCCATCTACATCTTGATGAATTTTATAATATCCCCCGTGTAAATGAGCCGTAATTTGGATTTCTAAATACGCCACTAAAAACATTTGTATTTTTAATTGTTCCATCACCTGCGGTCTGGCGGTGAGAATTTTATGGGTAATTAATTCATGAAATTCTGTAAAGTGTTCGGGAAGTAAAATATAGGATTGACGATATTGTGATTCCTGATTTATTACTTCCGAGGAAAAGAAATTATTTTCATTAGTTAGGGTCAGATTTAAAAGTTTTTGACAATCTTCCTCTGAGAAAAAGTTATCAATCTGCACATAATCAGGATTTAGAATAATTGCTTCTGATCCTTGAATATTATCATAATTATCAGCAGATAGAATGACTTCTGATGATTTTGAATTAAAATCTTTCTGCTGAGATAATATGCCTATTTCTAAGACTTTTAATGCTGCATTAAGCCGTTGCTCCTGGGGAACTTCCGGTTGATTAATACTAGATTTTACAATATCTAAGGCTTGGTTTAAAATCTGCTCAAACCTGATATGGTAGTCCTGACTTCCTTCTAAATTAGAGAATGTTGGCGATGATGTTTCCGACATAGATTAAAGTTTTGATAGAATGACTAATTAGGGTTGTTGGGATGAATACCCATTTTCGTCAGTGCTGAAATCAAATAACGAACTGACCTATATTGTACTCGATTTTGTTCCCCCAAGTCCAAAATATTTTTAAATAGGATTAAACTAAAAACAAGTTAAAACTAAAAATATGCAATACTTAAACACACCAACCCTGAAAATAGAGGAGAAATAACATTGAATACCAAGAGGGAATATACCCTAAAAGCCGGGTTTAGTTGTTCCGGTGTGGGATTGCATAGTGGTGTGAACACAACGGTTAGAGTTTTACCAGCAAATATTGGGGAAGGACGCTATTTTGTGCGGGTTGATTTACCGGAAACCCCTAAAATTCCGGCTATATTGGAATCAGTATTATCCACAAATTTATCAACGGAATTAGGTGTTTCAAACGCTAAAATTAGAACCGTTGAACATTTGTTAGCCGCCTTGACGGGAATGGGAATTGATCACGCTAGAATTGAAATTGATGGCCCAGAAGTGCCCTTATTAGATGGTTCGGCTCAAAATTGGGTAGAGGCGATCGCCAGCGTTGGACGTCAACCCCTCGATAGTCCCTCCCAGGACGTCCCCAATTTTCAAATTACCCAGCCCCTATCTGTCCAACAGGGGGACGGGTTTGTCGCCGCCTTTCCCGCATCCGAAACCCGATTTAGCTATGGAATTGATTTTTCGGTTCCAGCCATTGGCAATCAATGGTATAGTTACACGGCTGATCCTGAAATCTTTGCCCGGGAAATTGCTCCGGCTCGAACCTTCACCCTAGAAGAACAGGTGGAACAGTTACGCCAATCGGGACTGATTAAAGGAGGTAGTCTGGATAATGCGATTGTGTGCGGAAAATCGGGATGGTTAAATCCACCTTTGAGATATGCAAATGAACCCGTGCGTCATAAAATTTTAGACTTAGTAGGGGATTTGAGTTTATTGGGTTTTATCCCTCAAGCTCATTACTTAGCATACAAAGCCGGACACCATCTCCATGTTCAACTGGTTCAGGAAATATCAAAGTAGTAAGCCCTTTAGGGCTTCTCTCTACCACTAACGCTAACTTAAATTCATCGGATATGGACGACGCCCCCGTGTTGAACGCTGAAACAGTATTGATGATTGAGGAGATTCAAAATTTATTACCCCATCGCTATCCCTTTGCCTTGGTGGATCGAATTATTGAATATATCCCCGGGAAAAAGGCCGTGGGCCTCAAAAATGTCACCATTAACGAACCCCATTTTCAAGGTCACTTCCCCGGACGTCCGATTATGCCTGGGGTCTTGATTGTGGAAGCCATGGCCCAGGTGGGCGGAGTGGTTTTAACTCAACTTCCTGATTTGAAGGGTAGTTTGTTTTTATTTGCCGGAATTGATAAAGTCCGATTCCGTCGTCCCGTAGTTTCCTGGGGATCAATTGATCATGACCACGGAATTATTGGTCGTGAAACAACGGCGTTTTGGTAAAATGCAAGCTCGCGCCGAAGTCGATGGTAAACTGGCCTGTGAAGGGGAACTAATGTTCTCCCTTGTGGACTGAATTCTTATACCTTATTAGGTTTTAACCCATTTTAATTTCTATGACGACCTTAATTCACCCCACTGCTGTAATTCATCCTGGTGCAGAACTCCATCCGACGGTTCAAGTTGGTGCTTATGCCGTGATTGGGGAATATGTTAAGGTCGGTGCGGATACGGTAATTGATTCCCATGTTGTGATTCATGGCCGCACGGAAATTGGCGATCGCAATCAAATTTTTCCCGGGGCGGTGATTGGTTCCGAACCTCAAGATCTCAAATATGATGGTTCTTTAAGTTTAGTGAAAATTGGTCACGACAATCTGATTCGGGAATATGTCACGATTAATCGGGCCACCAATGCCGGGGACGCGACGATTATTGGGAATCAAAATCTATTGATGGCCTATGTTCATGTTGCCCATAATTGCGTGATTGAAGATCAGGTGGTAATTGCCAATTCCGTCGCCTTAGCAGGTCATGTTTATATTGAATCAAAAGCTCGATTAAGTGGGGTTTTAGGGGTACATCAATTCGTGCATATTGGGCAATTAGCTATGATTGGCGGGATGACCCGAATTGATCGAGATGTGCCTCCGTTTGTGTTAGTTGAGGGGAATCCTTCTCGGGTGCGATCGCTTAATTTAGTCGGGTTAAAACGGGCTGGATTTAGTTCGGAGGATTTTTCTTTATTAAAGAAAGCCTTTCGCTTATTATATCGTTCTGAATATTCTTTTACCCAAGGATTAGAACAGTTAGATTTATTACCTGATCACGCGGCAATTCAACATTTACGCCAGTTTATTAAACGTTCTCAAACCGATCCCGGACGTCGGGGAATGACTCCCGGGGGAAAACGCAAAACCACGGAAGATTAAGCAGGATTTTAGATGATTTTGGGGGGTGAATGATTGATGGTCATGGATTTAAAAACACTCTATATACCCTGGAGCAATTACTTGATATTAATTGGTTTCCGGTTTAGATTTTATTGACAAAGTGATCCTGTAATAAACGGTTAATAAAACGATAGCGATCATCGGTTCTTTGTAATAATAATTTATCCGTAGCATCATTCAAAAACCGTTGATAATTCCAAGGAATATTGCCATCTTTCCAAAGAATCCATCGGATGACAAATTGTTCTATCTTTTGCCTAAAACCAGATTTTTCTAATAAAAATGCCCATAATAATCCCAATCCTATTCCGGTAATTAATAGCAAATTTATTTTAGTAATAATTCCCGCAATAATTATCCCGATCACGATCACCCAAATTAAACCTAAAATTAACTTTAATATCAATTTGTAACGGGGTTTTTGTTGATTTTCATCTAACCAATGAATCGGTATTTTTTTAACTGAAAATTCTGTGACTTCATCGGCTTTAAGTCGAGTTGCTAACCATCCTAACCATCGTCTAAAACCTTCTGATTTAGGAGCTTTTCCCGGGAGATATTGGGATTTATGAATATCCTGATTTAGTTGACGACGAATATAGGCATTAAATAAATAATCACGTTGTTCCTCAAAGGAATTAAGATGTTTCCAAGACATGATTAAAATTTCTTCATAAGCTAAGGTCATCATAGTTAAATATAGCGGTATTTTCGCTAAATTTAATAAGGGTTTATCCGTTTCAATATTCTGCCAAAGTTCTCGACTGCGAGAATTAATCAAATAATCTTGAATTTGTGGAATCGTTAGGGGACGTAAAAAAATAGCCCCATTCAAATCTAAGCGTTCTGGAAGTTTTTGATAATTAATAATATTAGCACAAATCACCAAATGCAGAGGCGAAATATCCCCATTCACAAGCTGATTAATTTGTCTAACACATTCAACCTGTCTATTTAAAGAAAGTTGATCCAATCCATCTATTAACGGTAAAATTTGAAGCTGTTGTATCCAATTTTGCCCCACGGAAATAGAAATTTCATACTTAATATAAAGTTGTTCTAAAATCCAATCTATTATCGGTTGAGCGGGATTCTTCCAAGTTGATAAATCCAGTAAAACCGGGATAGGTTCCTCCATATCGGTTTGAGCGCGACTAACTAATACTTTAGTTAATCCGATCAAGGTTGTTGTTTTTCCCGAACCGGTCGCACCTAAAATTAATAATCTGCCATTTAAACGATCAAAAACCTGAATAATTCCCGTATCATTTGTTAAACGAACACTCGGATGATGACTTACTTTTAATTCCACATCCCAGATGCGTCGCATTTTTAATGGGGGCGTTTCTTGAGCCAAATAAGTTAGTACCGCTCGATGTAACGATTGTAAGCGATACTGTCTCACTTCATTTTGGACTTGAAGCAATAATTTTTGACGATTGTGTAATTGAATCTGGGAAGCAGTCAATTGTGGCATTGAAGATTTAGAATGAGTGAAAAACCGTAATCTACCCGTTTCCGTGAAAATATCACCAGTATATAGCAATCCTAAATTCTCTGCAAAAAAAACCGTAGGAATTTTGTCTTCAAACCCCTACAATAAAACAGTCTAAAGCTGTATAAGTAGTCTGGACAGGCCCTTCGACAAAGCTCAGGACAGGCCCTTCGACAAGGCTCAGGACAGGCATTTGATCATTGATTTAAACAGATGGAAATGGATATTTCACAACCGCCAATTTTAAACACTCCAGAATCTCAATATGGAGATTTGATTTTTGATTCCCACACCTTAGCTATTTCAATTGTTGTACCTGTTTACAATGAAGTAGAAAGTTTACCCCGATTGATCGAAGCGATTGATACAAATATGGCCTATTTGGGTTTAACTTATGAATTGATCTGTGTCGATGATGGGTCAAGCGATGGGTCAACAGAAACTCCTGAAACAGCAAGCCGCAATTAATCCCCATCTCAAAGCCATCCTTCTCCGGCGCAATTATGGTCAGACCGCAGCCATGGCGGCGGGGTTTAAGCATTCCCAGGGTCAGGTGATTATTACCCTAGATGGCGATTTACAAAACGATCCCCAGGATATTGCACTCCTGCTGAGGGAATTGGGTAAGGGGTATGATGTGGTCAGTGGTTGGCGGAAAAATCGACAAGATGCCAAATTTAGCCGATTACTTCCCTCCCGAATGGCTAACTGGCTGATTAGCAAAATGACCGGGGTGCAGTTACATGACTATGGGTGTTCCCTCAAGGCCTACCGGACGGAATTGGTCGCCGATATGAATCTCTATGGAGAATTACACCGATTTTTACCCGCTTTAGCATTTATTGAGGGGGCAAAAATTACCGAAATTCCGGTTAACCATCATGCTCGTCGTTTTGGTCAGAGTAAGTATGGTTTAGATCGCACTTTCCGAGTCGTGATGGATCTGTTAACCATTTCTTTTATCAAAAAATTCCTAACTCGACCCATGCACGTTTTTGGTCTGTTAGGAATATTAGCCTTTGCGATTGGAATGGTTGTGGGTGCTTATTTGAGTTTTATTCGCCTGGTCTGGGGCCAAGAGATTGCCGATCGTCCCTTACTCACCCTAGCGGTGCTTATGACCCTGACCGGAATTCAACTTTTTTGCTTTGGTCTATTGGCGGAACTCTCAATGCGAACCTATCACGAATCCCAAGATCGGCCGATCTATCGAGTTCGGGAAGTGATCGAAGCTAACGGTAACAAAAATAACTCAAAAACCCATTAATCCTCTAAACTGCGGATGGCACTGTTGACGGGAAAGACTTTGCACATCATATATTCGGGGTGAAAAGTTGAGGACGGGTGACAAACTAACGAGGAGGACGGAGTTTCCACAGGATTGTTTTGAGGTTGAATACACACAGCCACCTGTCCAACTCCAATCATTAAGGTTTGGATTCCTTCAAGAATTTGATCAAGATCCGCCAATAATGTTTCCGCCAGAAATAAGGAAGGGGTAACAATAAAAAAGGTTTTGACTCCGGTGGGACTAGGAGCAAAACCAAAGCTACACTCAGAAAGTTGAGACTGGTTTGAAGCAGGGAGGGCGTCACAGAAACGTTTAATTAACGCCTGATGCAAAGATTGACTTAGCGCACGATCATCAGATATCGGTTGGGGTAACATGATTCGTCCTTACCAAAAAATTCGGTATAAAGCTCCGTCTTTTGGGGAAGCAGGGGGGCAGGGGGAGCAGGGGGGCAGGGGGGCAGGGGGAGCGTCCTCGCTTGCGGAATATCACCCATTACCTAAAACCCATTACCTAAAACCCATTACCTAAAACCCACTTACGACGGCTTTTTAAGATTTACCTATTATTTACTATACCCCCTAGTTTAACATTAACTAATTTTCCATTGGTTTAAATTTTTAATCAGATTCATAAGCAAACCCCGGGGTAATTTCAGCAATTCCCCCTATAACCAGCAGACCTAACAATTAATTGCGGATGCTTTCCACCGGGGTATCAATCGTTTTAGCTTTTTTAAAGGTCAATAATCCTAACCCAGCCAAAACTAAACCCAAAATTGCCACCACCACAATAAAGATTTTTTTGGTTTTCATCGTTGCTGCTTCGTATTGCAACAACATTTCCTGTTTAATTTTTTTCTCTTGTTCCGAAGGTTCTGGATTCATTAAATTTAGGATTATGGGTTGAAAGTTGACGGTTAAATATTAACCGCCAACTTCCTTCTAATTAATTCACCGAACTTTGTACAATCTCTTGAGACGGTTGCACACTCTGGGTCTGCATGGAAGCAAACAAACGATTCAGGGCATTCAAATAGGCCTGGGCCGAGGCCACAATAATATCGGTATTAGCCGCATGACCGGAAAACACCCGGTCTTGATGACGTAACCGAATCGTCACCTCTCCAATGGCATCAATTCCCGCCGTCACCGACTGCACAGAAAACTCAATTAACTCATTGGGTACATGGGTAACTCGGTTAATCGCCTGATACACCGCATCCACCGGGCCAGTCCCAATCGCGGCATCGGTTAATTCCTGACCATCGGGGGTGCGGACTGTAACCGTGGCCGTGGGGCGGGCTTGATTTCCACAGGACACCTGGACAAATTCCAAATGGAATAATTCCGGGGTCTGTTGAATTTCATCCTTAACAATGGCTTCCAAATCCCAATCGGTGATTTCTTTTTTCTTATCCGCCAATTCCTTAAACCGGACAAATGCCTTATTCACCTCCGGGTCGGTTAACTCAAATCCCAACTCCCGCATCCGAGATTGAAACGCATGGCGCCCGGAATGTTTCCCCAAAACAATCAGGTTATCATTCAACCCAATCGATTGAGCATCCATGATTTCATAGGTGCGTTTATGCTTTAAGATCCCATCTTGATGAATTCCTGACTCATGGGCAAAGGCATTCGCCCCGACAATGGCTTTATTGGGTTGGACTAACATCCCCGTCAAGTTAGACACCAAGCGAGAGGTTTTATAAATTTGGCGGGTGTCAATATTGGTCAAGGAGGCTTCTGATTCTGGATCTCGACCCAAAAAAGGATTAAAATATTGCCGACGGACGTGCAAGGCCATTACCAGTTCTTCTAAGGCGGCATTTCCCGCCCGTTCTCCGATGCCATTAATCGTACATTCCAACTGCCGCGCCCCATTTTTCACCGCTTCTAAGAAGTTAGCCACGGCCAAACCCAAATCATTATGGCCATGGACGGAAATAATTGCTTGGTCGATATTGGGGACATTTTCTTTAATGCCTTTAATGATCGCCCCAAATTCCGCCGGGGTGGTATAACCGACGGTATCGGGTATATTAACCGTGGTGGCTCCGGCTGCGATCGCCCGCTCCAAAACTTGATACAAAAATTCCGGGTCAGAGCGTCCCGCATCTTCGGGGGAAAACTCGATATCATCGACAAAGGATTTGGCATAGGCGACCATTTCTGAGGTAATGTCTAAGACCTCAGAGCGGGTTTTCTTCAATTTATATTGCAAATGGATATCGCTGGTGGCAATAAAAGTATGAATCCGACGATGGACAGCCGGGGAAACTGCCTTAGCCGCCGCTTCAATATCCCCTTTCACAGAGCGGGCCAAACTACAAATTACCGGGCCATCTTCTGTCCCGACGGTTTCAGCAATGCGAGAAACGGCATCAAAATCCCCATGACTGGCGATCGCAAATCCCGCCTCGATCACATCCACCCCCAAACGGGCTAATTGTTTAGCAATTACCAACTTCTCATCCACATTCAGGGTAGCCCCAGGACACTGTTCGCCATCGCGCAAAGTCGTATCAAAAATAATAATTCGGTCGGGGTTAGGTTGAAATTTCATAAGAGAAAATCTCCTTGTCAGATTACTCGTACAGACGCCCTAGGGCATCATCTCTACACTGTTACAGACGCGCCATGGCACGTCTCTACACTGATAACTGATTAATAGTCCGTTTTTTCAATCTGTTCTCGAATATCGTTGAGATCGATATAGCGATCGGTGGCATTACGCAGTTTCTCTGGCGATCATCCCTTCTGTAGAAACCACGGTAATATGAGTATTTTTAGATCGTAACAGTTCAATCGCTCGTTCAAAATCCCCATCTCCACTAAATAGAACGACCCGATCATATTGTTCTACCGTATTAAACATATCTACAACAATTTCAATATCTAAATTCGCTTTTTGGGAATAGCGACCGGAACTATCATCATAGTATTCTTTGAGAATTTTAGTGCGAACCGTATAACCTAGACTGATCAGAGCATCTCGGAATCCTCGTTGATCTTGGGGGTCTTTGAGTCCTGTATACCAAAAGGCATTGACTAGGGTGATATCCACTTGTTCTGTTTTGAAATAGGTCAAAACCCTTCGGGGATCAAAAAACCAACCATTTTTTTGTTGAGCATAGAACATATTGTTACCGTCCACAAAAATAGAAAGACGGTTTTTTACGTTAGGCATAGAAAATTAAGACCTAATATTTGTAGAAATGAATTTAATCTAAATATTCTATCTTAACATCCATAATCAAATAAAGTATAGGCCTCAACAAAAGGCTGTTGTCTCGCCATAAATATTTTATTCGATAGATGTAAAGATATAATTTGATCCTACTGCATTAATTTGGCAGTTAACACTAATATATCTTGGTGATTCATATAATTTTATGCTTATAAAATATCATATATGATTATCTTTAATTATAGGTTTAACGAAAATTTACAATACTCTCGGGAGTTCTGGGAAAAGCCATGGAAAACAATAAAAGTCCCAATCCCTGATGGAGCAACTCATCCGACATTTTTCTAATGACCGACTCAGCTAGAATTTTTTGCTTTCCAGTGCCCATCGGGCTAGTTCTGTGCGATTATGAAGGCCGGTTTTTCCCAACATATTACTGACATGGCTTTCAATGGTGCGTTGACTGACTTTCATAATCCGAGCAATATCACGGTTTGCTAAACCTTGGGTGACTAGGCGAACAACCCTTAATTCCGTCGGGGTGAGTTGTACATTTCGACGCACTCGCAGTTTAGGGCCACTATTATCCAAATTAGAACTTGGGCTGTTGGTTAAACGAGCAGCTTGGCGCAGGGAGGACTCCACCTGAGCGACCAATTCTTCCGGTTCAAAAGGTTTGACAATGTAGACATCGGCTCCGGTATTTAAGCCTTTAACTTTATCCTGACTTTGACCTTTAGCCGATAAAAACAGAACAGGAATCCATCCGGTGCGGGGGTCTTCTCGAATTTTTTTCACCAGACTGTAACCATCCATTTCTGGCATCATAATATCGCAAATTATCAGATCAGGAAGTTCATCTTCGAGAATCTCCAGCGCAATCACACCGTTTTCTGCCGTGACCACATCATATCCCCTAAACTCCAAATAATCCCTGACCAATAAAATTAGGTTAGGGTCATCATCCACAAGCATGAGTCGTTTTTGATCTCCGTTCCTATCCTTCATCTTAAAACCTTTTTCAATGGAGAATCCTGCAATAATATTAAGGTCAATTTTTGATATGGGGTTCGGCGATATCTCTTTCGAGGTTGATTTGCATGAACAGCCTTGACCAAAATATAGATATACCCGTAAGTCTAAGAGATGACACTAACAATTTACCCAATGTCAATCATACCCGAAACAGGTTCTACTTAGATTAAAAATACTTAATCAAAAAAACTGTTAAGTTTTAATCAAAAAAGCCATTACAAAAATGGAAAAAGAAGCCTGCGGTCTGACGGTACAACCTTGACCTTCAGGTTCGTTTACCAGATCTATTTCCTAATCCCTAACCGACTCCGGGATAGGGGAAAAACAATTAGGCAGAGGATGGGTTAAAAACTCATACTCCCGAACCACTTGAGAACCCAAAATATGTTCTTGAAGAATCCGTTCAATCACCTCCGGTGTTGCGGAATGATACCAAACCCCATCGGGATAAACTACTAAAATAGGGCCATGAGTACAAACACGCAGACAATTTGTTTTGGTTCTAAAGGTACAACTGGGTTTATCCTGAGTCACTTGATCCAGTTTTAACTCAGTTAAGCGTTTTTTTAAATAGTCCCACGCCTCTAAACTTTTCTCTTTGGAGCAACAGAGGGGTTTAGTCTGATCCGCACAAATAAAAATATGACGCTCAATTTTATCTAATCCCAAGGTCTGAACCTTATTAGCCAGATCTACAGCCCTTAAACTAGACTCAGAGGAAGTAATGCCCGCAGATTCCGATGAAGATGACATAAAATTACGCAGTTTGATCAAATAAGCCTTAAAACTCTATGCTAACAGTTTTTGAAGCATACAGGTGTTAGCTGTTGATGTGTTGACGAGGGAGTTGATCAAAGTTGGGCTGCATCGCCGGAAAAATCGGTATTTAGAGACGCGCCGTGGCACGTCTCTACAATAATTACCGTTACCACTATCGACCCCCGCCTCCCCTACCTCCCCCTGCTCCCCCTACTCCCCCTGCCTCCCCTGCCTCCCCTGCCTCCCCTGCCCCCCTACCTCCCCTGCTCCCCCTGCTCCCCCTGCCTCCCCTGCCCCCCCTGCTCCCCCACCTCCCCCGCCCTCTTGTTCGGGAACCCGTACAAATTAGACTGTTGCAATGGGGAGGCTTTTTTCGGTAAATTAGCACTCAGGAATCGAGAGTGCTAATTTGAATTCCCGACAGGAAATCATAAAGCTCCGATCGCCGAATATTCTGTAAAGTGGAGGCTAATAAATGGCTGCTGTATCTCTAAGCGTATCAACCGTTAAACCCCTGGGTGAGCGCGTTTTCGTTAAAGTAAGTGCATCTGAAGAAAAAACGGCCGGTGGGATTTTGCTCCCTGATGCCGCCAAAGAAAAACCCCAAGTGGGCGAAGTGATCGCTGTTGGCCCTGGCAAACGCAATGAAGATGGTTCCCGCTCGGAATTAGAAGTCAGCATTGGTGACAAAGTTCTCTACTCCAAATACGCTGGCACTGACATCAAACTCGGTACCGAAGAATTTGTTCTGTTAGCAGAAAAAGACATCCTAGCGATCGTCAACTAATCGGAGTTTTTAACCTTAGATCGTACACCACAAATTTGTTATTCGATCTACAAAGTTAAAACCCAAGATTCAGTAATTCAATTCTATTATCAACCTAAAACCTGAAGACAAAACATGGCTAAACGTATTATTTACAACGAAAATGCTCGTCGCGCCCTAGAGCGTGGTATGGATATCCTGGCGGAAGCCGTTGCTGTAACTCTTGGCCCCAAAGGTCGTAACGTCGTATTAGAAAAAAAATTTGGTGCGCCCCAAATTGTGAATGATGGCGTCACCATTGCTAAAGAAATTGAACTAGAAGATAACATCGAAAATACTGGAGTTGCCTTGATTCGTCAAGCCGCTTCCAAAACCAACGATGCGGCCGGAGACGGAAACCACCACTGCAACGGTTCTAGCCCACGCCATGGTTAAAGAAGGTCTGCGGAACGTGGCGGCCGGTGCTAACCCCATTGAACTCAAACGCGGTATTGATAAAGCCACCACCTTTTTAGTGGAAAAAATCGCCGAACACGCTCGCCAAGTGGAAGATTCCAAAGCGATCGCTCAGGTCGGTTCTATCTCGGCCGGAAATGACGAAGAAGTCGGTAAAATGATTGCTTCGGCCATGGATAAAGTCGGTAAAGAAGGCGTGATTTCCTTGGAAGAAGGAAAATCCATGACCACCGAATTAGAAATTACCGAAGGGATGCGCTTTGATAAAGGCTATATCTCCCCCTACTTCGCCACCGATACCGAACGGATGGAAGCAGTTCTGGAAGAACCCTATCTGTTAATTACCGATAAAAAAATCACCTTAGTTCAAGACTTAGTGCCTGTTCTGGAGCAAGTTGCCCGTTCTGGCCGTCCTTTGGTGATTATCGCTGAAGATATTGAAAAAGAAGCCTTAGCCACTTTGGTAGTTAACCGTCTGCGCGGTGTGCTGAATGTAGCTGCGGTGAAAGCGCCTGGTTTTGGCGATCGCCGGAAAGCGATGTTAGAAGATATCGCCGTCTTAACTGGTGGTCAATTAATCACCGAAGATGCTGGTCTGAAACTGGAAAATACCAAGCTGGATATGCTCGGTAAAGCCCGTCGGATCACCCTGACCAAAGATAATACCACCATCGTTGCTGAAGGCAATGAAGCCCCGGTTAAAACCCGTTGTGAGCAAATTCGCCGTCAAATGGAAGAAACTGAGTCTTCCTACGACCGGGAAAAACTCCAAGAACGCTTGGCTAAATTAGCTGGTGGTGTGGCTGTGATCAAAGTCGGCGCGGCTACCGAAACCGAAATGAAAGATCGCAAGCTACGTCTGGAAGATGCCATCAACGCCACGAAAGCGGCCGTTGAAGAAGGTATCGTTCCTGGTGGTGGGACAACCTTAGCCCACTTAGCTCCCCAACTGGAAGAATGGGCTAATGCTAACCTGACCCATGAAGCCTTAACGGGGGCTTTAATTGTGTCCCGCGCCCTGGCTGCACCTCTGAAACGAATTGCTGAAAACGCAGGCGTTAACGGTGCTGTGGTGGCCGAACGAGTCAAAGAAAAAGACTTTAACGTTGGTTACAACGCAGCTTCTAACGAATTTGTGGATATGTTTGAAGCGGGTATTGTTGACCCAGCCAAAGTTACCCGTTTCTGCTCTGCAAAACGCGGCTTCTATCGCTGGAATGGTGTTAACAACGGAGTGTATCGTTGCTGACAAACCTGAACCCAAAGATGGCGCTCCCGCAGGTGCTGGTGCTGGTATGGGCGGCGATTTCGATTACTAAGATCTTGATTACTAATTTCTAGTTGGATATGGGGTGGCTTTTGTCGCCCCATATTTATTTGGGAATAGGGATCACGGATTTAAGAGGATTTCACGGATTTCACGGATTTTAATCTGTCAGGACTTACGCAAAACAACCATATCTAGTAGGGGCGAATGGCCATTCGCCCCTACAGATGGTGTATAATTGGGTATTCTGCGTAAGTCCTGTCTGTGTTAATCTGTGTAGTCCTCTGAAATCCGTGATAGGTGATGGGGAAGATTGAGATTGTGGTTGTTTTAAGTTTTGATGTTCTTAACACTTGATTCTAAGGAAGGTTGGGGAATTAAATAAATTAAACCGGAAATTAGGGTTAATCCTACGGAACTCCAGAATAGAATTAAACTGGGTGTTTGCCAAGATAAGGGTAAGGGTGCTATTAGAAAGGCGATCGCTAAAATTTGACTAACTGTTTTTAATTTACCCCAAATATTTGCTCCAGAAATTTGAGTTTGATTGACCCTCCATCCGGCAATGGTTAGTTCCCGTGCTAGGATTAAAAATACTCCCCAAGCGGGAATGGTTCCTAACTCAATTAAGGCAAGTAAGGGCGCGAAAACTAATAATTTATCGACTAAAGGATCAAGAAATTTTCCTAAATCTGTAACTTGATTCAGTTTTCTAGCTAAATATCCATCTAACCAATCCGTACTGGCTACTACTAAAAAAATTCCTAAACAAATCCAACGATTAGTAATAGTTGGATCATGTAAATAATAGAGTATAAATGGAACTCCGAACAAGCGAGAAATAGTAATCCAATTGGGTAAATTCATAAATCAGTTATCAGTTTTCGGTTTTCGGTTATTGTATTATATTAAAATTAAGGCTAAAAGCCTTGAAATCAATTTTAGTAGAGAGACGCGCCGTGGCACGTCTCTACAGCAGTGTCAACTCTTAAACTGATAACTGTTTACTGATGACTGATAACTAATTAATGGTTTCTTCCCAATTTTGTAGGGAATTTAGACTTAATTGTGCTAAATATTTTCGGGTCGTATCTGCACGATCTAAACTGATAAAATAATTATTGTCTACATCTTGATAAAATAATGTGCCTTCGAGTAAACCTTGATAATCAGGATTATTTTGAGATTCTGGCGTTAACCAAATTTCATCAGCAGGCGAGGGAATTAAACCAGAAGGTAATTTTCCCTTTAAAATTGCTAGAATTCTATCTGAAACAGAACGGGTATTGACCCCGCGATTTTCTAAGAGTTGATGTACTTCTGATAAAGATAAAGGGTGTTCTTCAAATACTCGCAATAGTTCCGCTAAAAGAAAATAATCACTGTATTGATGTCGAGACATATCCAAGACTTGAAAATAAAGGGGTAATACCGCTAAACCCCAAGCCAAGCGACTACAATGGGAATAATTATTATCACTATTATATTGACCGTGGGGACTATCTTGGGTAATTAACGCATTGGGTAATTTTTGGCGTAACCAACGGCTAAAGGTCGGCCAAGTTCCATTTCCTCCCGTACAAATGGCTTGAGTAATTCTAATTGGAGAAATTCCCTGGGTGCTGAAAAGATGGTTGAGTTCTTGATTTAACTGTTGGATAAAGGGAGTAAAAATCTTTTGTTCTAAATCTCGTTGGGAAACTTCCCAAGAATAATTATTTAATGTTAGGGTATAGCGATCGCTTTGTTGCAGTTCAAATTTTAAAGTTTCTGCAATTTCTAATAATTTTAATCCCGTAGGATCACTCTGTAAAATTTGTTGTAAACGATGACGTTTGGCTAAATCGGGATGTCCAGGTTCAGGAAATTCCACATCTGGAATATTAAATGTGGGGAAGGGTGAAACCCTCTGGCTGAATCAAAAGTTGAGTAATAATATCCTGATTTAAGGCATCTCCAGCATAGGCTAAATGATGACAAACCACTTGGGAAGCCATAAATTCAGTTAAATCCTGGGAAAGTTTGGCTACGGCTATTTCCGTGGTTGTGGCCCCGATATTAATAATTAAAATTGTGCCATTGGGATCGGGGGGATGGAGATAGAATTGATATAATAAAGTTGCGATCGCATCCTCAATAATAAAAATTTGTTCAGGACATTTGATGATTCCTGCTGCTAATACGGCTTCCCTCAAGTTAAAACGATAGGCTTCTGTCGAGGCCGTGGAACAGCCTAAAACCACCCCATCTAAACAATTTAACGCCTGCTGAAATTCGACCGTATCGAGTCCCACTGCACCCAAAGTATACACATTCGGTAGGGCCATGATTGGGGGAGTTTCCCGATTAGGCTGCCTTAAGGGGGAAATTCGGCGACCAGACAACACTCGATGGGGATGTAAGGTAGATAATAAAGCCGTCCACGCCTCTCGAAACCCCCCCAAGGGTAGGGACTGTTGTTCTGACCACTGAATCATGGGAAGTCCCGTTAACTCAGGAGAATTCACTGAATGATAGGGAATTCCCAGGTTTAATAAGGATTTAAACCGTTGTATCAGGCTTTGAGTGGTTTTCTCCTGGGGATCTAAATAATAAATTGACACTGGAAGCCGAAAGGTAAAGGGAAGATCCTCAATTCCTGAGAGTTCTGTTTGTTCCGTTTGCCAATAAATCGGATAAACTTTTTGGGTTTCGCTCTGTAACAAGGCGGCGGATATTCCTGTTGTTCCTAAGTCAACTCCTAAATACCATTTCATAATCAGTTATCAGTTATCAGTTATCAGTTTTTAAAAAACTCCTGACTCAAGGCTTCAAGACTCAGGGAATCCTCCTCCTGTTCGGTGTCCCAATTTAAGTTTTTTTCATCCGCCAGATTCAAACTGTTGAAAACATCATCTAAAGTTAAATCTGATAATCCTTGAGTTGATGCAAGATTTTGCTTTTCTGCTGCTGGTATATTGAGGGATTCAATGGAAATAGAGGGAACCGATTGAGCCGAACTAGGTTCCATCCCAATATCTCTAAATAAATCTTCAAAAGTAATTAATTCCTCGGGTTGAGATACTTTTGAAGTTGTTTTTTTCGATGATTCTTGGGGAGTAACTTGAGGTTGAGAATAGGTTAATTTTGCGGGAGTTGGTTTAATAACTGGACTGGTTTCAGGTTGTTCTAAATTAAATAGATCTGCCTCTAAATGTTCTAAAGTATTGCGATCAATTAATAAACGGGAATCGATTTGTTCGCTATCCTCCTGCAAATCTAGGGGAAGTAAATTTTCATCCGGGGAAGCTTGAACATAAGCATCGTTTTCTAAACTAACTGTTTGGCTTTCAATCTGACTGGGGGGGGATGCCATAGGACTGACCATTCCTGTGAGTTTCTTGCTGGGTTTTTGCCGAGACCACATCGGAATTCGGGGTAGAAACCTCCTCAAAGGTGAGTTCTTCAAAAACATCACTTAAATCTGCCAGGGTTTCCTCAAAGGGATTCGGTGCGGGAGTGAAGGAGGAATCTGTGATTTCATTAGGAGAAACTGACTCAACCTCTGGTGTAAATAAGTTCTCAGACTCTAAAGATATAGGATCTATGGCATCTGCGGTTAAGGGTAAATCAGATTCTATCGGAAAATTTTGATCCGGTTGATTGAATATATCCAAACTATTTAAGTTCAAGAAATCAGCCGTTGCCTCTAAGGATTCGGTGTGAATATTTTCCGATTCTATGGCCGTGATGTTCGGTGTTGACTCATCCCCAAATAAATCTTCGGTGTCTAAATAGATTTCTGATTCATTCTCGACTTGGGAAGGACTGGCAACATCGGTTTCCTCGTCTAGCAATAGGGTTTCTATCTCCTCGGAAACATCATCCTCATCTACCTGAATGACATCAACATCATCCTCAAATAAATCAATATTTTGTGTTTGAGGCGCGACAGTCACAACCGGGGATTCCGCCTCCGTCGCCGGATCAAACAAACTTTCTAATTTTGAATCAGCATCGGGTAGGGACTGTTCGACAATTGACTCATCCCAATCGAGGGAAAGAGAGCTTTCTAGTGTTCTGTCTAACCCATCTTTGACAGGGGGAGTAGATAATTCCTCAATGGTCTCAAACGCCACCTCGAATTCATCTTCATCGGTTATTTTTAGCTGTTCTTTGTCATCCTCATCAATATCATGATCAGAAGTAACAGTAGGAGTCGATTGTCTGGGAACTTCTGCCCCCGCATAGGGAAAGATTCCCTCAAAAGCGGAGGATAAATTCTGAGGTAGAGAAACCACGGATTGAGGAGAAGGTAAATTACCCGTGCTGGAGGGGGTTTCCGATTCAGTTAATTGTAGTGAAGATTGTAAATAGGAAGACGTTTCTTGACCGACCTGTTGGGCTAATTGGTTGAGTAAGGTGGTGAACATGACCTCCCCCTGTTTGCCCAAACTGTGCATCCTTTCTAGGCTTTGTCCCAGGGAATCCGAATAGGTTTGGAGGTTTCGTTGCAAGGCCTCAAAAATCACACTCAGACTGGAATCGAGGGTCATCAGTAAATGATCGGATTGCGCTTGTAACTGTCGCATCTGTTCCAGGCGTTGGGCTGGGGTCAGGGTAGAGAGGGAGGTTTGGGGTCTGTCCACGGCTTCAGAAACCAGGGCGGGCAGGGAGTTGGATTCTGTTAATAATACCGAATCTAAAAATCGGGTTTCAATATGGTTTAGGGTTTCAGTCACATTATGAATCAGACTGTCCTGCAATCTGGTCATGAACTCTTGCAAAAATTCACGACTAAGTTGTTGTTGATAGGCTTGAGGAGGGACTTGTCCGATAGCTTGAGCTTTTCGGGCTTCTAATTGTTGAATTTCCTGGATTAAATTGTGTTGTTCGGTACGCAAACGATCGATCTCATCCTGAAGGGGCTGAGTTAAATTAGTCCGCAAATAGATCATTTCCCGTCGGATTGCCTGCCACAGAGGTTCTCGCGTTTCCGGGGGAAATGGAGGGTTGATAGGTCTCCGAGGTAACACCAACAGGCCCCTCGTCCGCCTGTTCCTGAAGAAAGACCAAATACCTGCGGACACGCTCTAGGACTTGACGGGAGCGTGTGACAGTTTCGCCAAAAACGACCCAAGGCAAACGTAAGCTGGGCTGACTAAGAACCTCGTCAATTTCGGTGATGAGTGCTTGAATCTGACCTTTCTGAACATTCAAGGCTGAACCCCCTCAATAATCGTTCTGTTAATGGGACTCCTTGACATCCTCACCGCCCTAAAAGTGCGGCGATTCCTCAACCGGTGGACTGCCCATTGCCCTATCGTCTTTTCCCGGTCTACCGATTTGTCTGCGCCACCAGTGAACCTGGACTTCCCTCGTTAGGCTGTCTGAATCCATCGTCGCGGGTGGGTCAGTGACCATCAATATTCTAATATAAAGCCGTCTTAAAAGGACGGGGTTTCAGACCCAATTTTTTGATAATTGCTTAATCTTAGGGATTCCCTTGATTAAAGCAATTGTGATCTACATAATATGTTAGGCTTGGCACGAAGCACTCAAGCAGCTAACTTGAGATTTGGGATTTATTGGCTAATCACCCACCGGAGGCAATACGGTTAAAAACTAAACCAGCTTAACTTTTTTATGTCCTGATAGCTCTAAAATATAAAATTGCCTAGTAATTTTTGAGTTGGTGTTTTAATTGACACCAGGCGGAATCTGAGTTAAAAATGATCGGGAAATTTTAGGGTAATTGACCAATAAAGAATGCTGATTCTGCTTTCGGTGCAATTGACTGAAAACCCCATCTCTGGATTAGCTACTGCTCAATACGAATTTATAATTTTATCACAGCCTCATGGAAGATCGGTATTTCTCCCGTGACAATCACTCCGATATTCACAAGATGATCTGCTCCACGCCTTTCTTTCAAGGCTTGCCACCGGATGCGGCGGATAAAGCAACCTCTCATATTGTGGGTAGAAACCATCCAGCCAACCAAGTTATTTTATTAGAAAATGACTGGGGAAGTTCCGTTTATTTTATTTTGGACGGTTGGGTAAAAATTCGTACCTATAATTTGGATGGGAAAGAAGTAACGCTGAATATTTTGGGTAAGGGTGAACTATTTGGAGAAATGGCAGCACTCGATGAAGTCCCCCGCTCCACCGATGTTATTACATTAGCACCAACCTTAATTGGGAATATGCCCGCTCAGGATTTTGTGGAGTTGATTACCACCGAACCCCGGGCGGGAATGCGACTGGCTCAATTGATGGGACGGCGTTTACGCCAGGTGAATCGACGTCTGAGATTGCGCGAATCCGATAGTACCTCCCGGGTGGCCGATATTCTCCTATTTCTGGCCGAGGGCCAAGGTACAACTTCCGATCAAGGAGGGACACAAATTCCTAATCTTCCCCATCGGGAGTTAAGTGGTTTGAGTGGTCTGGCCAGGGAAACCGTAACTCGGGTTCTCAGCAAGTTAGAGAAAAAAGGATTAATTCATCGGGAACGGGATATTTTGAGTATTCCCGATGTCCACGCCCTGGAACGGATATTAGTCTGAATGGTACTATTACCTATTGCCCATTGCCCATTCCCTATTAAATGAGTGATTCTTCTCCATCAAGTTCTTCTATTGACCCCCGTGAATCTGAAACTCAGGAATGGGTATCTGTTGATGCAGATATCCCCAGTTTCCGAACCTTCGGCTCATCCGGCTAAACTATCCGCTTCCCATCAAAATTCCCTGATTCTGGTAGAAACGGCTTTTCTGGCTAGTGCCGCCAGTTTGATTTGGTTTGTTAATTATTATTTTCCCATGGGGCCAGTGCTGCGGCTGTTTTTCGCCTTGCCGATGGCTTTATTATATTTACGATGGGGAAAACGGGCTGCGGTGATGGGGGCGGTGGCTTCATTTTTATTGTTATCGGTGTTAATGGGGCCAACTCGCAGTATTGTGTTTTTGATTCCTTATGGTTGGTTAGGGGTGGTTTTGGGGGGAATGTGGAAACGCAAATCTCCTTGGTGGATGTCCATTAGTACGGGTTCTTTAATTGTTGCTATTGGTTTTTTCTTTAAATATTGGTTACTTTCCATCCTGCTAGGGCGGAATTTGTGGGCCTACGCTACGATCCAAATTACCTCGGTGGCGGACTGGATTTTTATTAAGTTGGGGATTTTAGCTCAACCCAGTCTAATGTTAGTTCAGGTGCTTGCTGTTCTGATGATTTTAATTAATAGTATTGTCTATTTATTTGTGGTTCATCTAGTCTCATTATTATTATTAGATCGTCTCAATAGTCCCATTCCTCGCCCTCCTAAATGGGTACAAATTTTATTAGACTACGACGCTTAAATGACTGTTAAGGTTTATACCCAGTGTGCCGGGGGAAATCGGTGGTTACATCGCTATCAAGGAACTCAACCTGTATTTGCTTGTGTGTTGGGATTTACAGCAACGGCCTTAATTCCAGGGATTTCCGCCGCCGGGGCTACCAGCGACTCCCGAAAATATACGGCCGTTGCCGATGCTGAATTTCTCCATAATGGCCCCCAACCCCATCCCCAGTATCCCTTACCGCCCTTAGATGCGGGGGCTTCTCCGGTGTTAATTTCCCGGGCTGTAGTGGAGTCCCTAAAATGTCCTTTGTATCTGTTTAATGCGGGATTATCTGTTGCTCCTGCGGTTCCTACGATTGACTTGGGGGGGGTTGCCGCCAGGTGTATAACCTCCGGTTCCGCCATGACTTTAGGGACTGTCAAGCATCTATTTGAGCAGGGGTTAATCTGGGGTGAACGTCTGGCCCAGGATGCCCAAAATAGTTATCTGATTTTATCGGAATGTGTGGTGGGCGGAACCACTACGGCCCTGGGGGTGTTGCTGGGGTTGGGAATTTCCGCCATGGATAAGGTGAATAGTAGTCATCCCCAGTGTAATCATGGCCAAAAATTAGCGATCGCCACCACGGGATTACAACAAGCCGGGTTTTGGCCGTTATCGGGGATAGGGATTGATCCCTTCCAGTTGGTGGCCGCGGTGGGTGATCCGATGCAAATTGTGGTGGCGGGCATGACTTTGGCGGCTAGTCGTACCGTGGGGGTGCTGTTGGCGGGTGGAAACTCAGATGTTAGCGGTTTATGGTTTGGTAGAGGCGATCGCCACTGCATATCAGATTCCTTGGTGTGCTGAGGGGGTGGTAGTGGGAACCACCCGTTGGGTCGCGGAAGATACCACGGGGGATACGGTTGGTTTAGCGGAAATGGTGGGAAATGTCCCCCTATTAGCCACGCAACTAAATTTTTCTACTTCGGTTTATCCGCAACTGCGGGCCTATGAACAGGGTTATGTAAAAGAAGGGGTGGGGGCTGGAGGGGCTGCGATCGCGGCTTATCTGGCGCTAGGTTGGAATAATACCCAAATTCTGCAAGCGATTGAAGCAGTGGCTGATCGGATGAAATCAAATTATTAATGTTCAATTCTGCGGATCTGTGCTACAATGTAAAATTGAACAATAAACGCGGACATGGCGGAATTGGTAGACGCGCTAGATTTAGGTTCTAGTATCGTAAAGATGTGAAGGTTCAAGTCCTTTTGTCCGCATTATGAGTAAAGAGTTAACAAAAATGCTCTCCGAAAGGGGGGCGTTTTTAGGTATTTAATATTGATGATTATCTGAATTACTGACTAATATTAAATACATTTTCATCTAATCTTGTATTTAATATAGCATTGGAAAATTGGATTTAATCGAAAGAGCGATCGCCCTTCTCCTTCGACTTTTTCAATTAAATCCCGTCTGATTAAGGATTGTATTGCTTGCATAAATTCAGGTTTTGATAATTCAATATTAGTAGGTTTTGGGGAAATATTCACAGGTTGATCTTGAGTCGCTAACCAGTAGATTACTTGTTTTTCTAATTTATAACCCTAGTAATTTAGCTTTCAAAGCTGAAAATTCTTCATCAGTAAGAACTCCTTCCTTATGTAACTTTGCAAACTTAGCTAGTTCATCTGCTACTGAGGGTTTTCCTGAAGTATTAGCTAGTTGTTGCTTTATTTCTCTCATTCGTTTTTCTACAAGCTCTTTAAACGCTCTGAAGTTTTCATTACACTCTTTTCCTCCAAAAGTAATTACATTTTCTTGTTGATGCTTCATCTCATTAGGCTTTGGAAAGTATCCAGGATATACAAATTCAATAGTTTTCCATCAAGAATGCCACTTGCTTTAAAGTTGATAACTGTTATATTTTCCACTGGAATCTTTACAACGTTAGCATCTTGGTCAAAAAAGTTGAAAAATTTGCCAATAGCACCGTGACTGATGACTACATAATCATCAATTAAGGCTACCTCTCCACCAATGGTATTTTTAGCATACGGATAGTCTTTTTCTGCTGTTGGCTCTTTCTTGGGTATAACTTTTTCTGCTAATTTTCGCAGATTTTTGCTAAGTTCTGGATCGAAACCATTCATGCTTATCTCGAAGTCATTAAAGTTACTGCACAAAGAGATATTTTGCTGAGCAATTCGTTCCAAAGATTTTATTTCATAAGCAACTTGATTTTTTATAGCCAAAAAATCTTTCTTGGCACTTTCAGCCGAACATTGCAACTGATATAGCCTTCTTACTTCGCTGATAAGATTTTTTAAATAGATTAGATTCAAATTTTCGCTTTGCTCGTCATTAACTATTATTAACTTAGCTAAATTTATGTAATTTTCCTCAAGTTCTTTTTTATAAGTGTCTACCATATCAAACAAGCTCCCTACCGAGCTCTTTATTTGGCTCCACAACCCTTCCTTTGATACCTCTTGACGTTTTAATCGCACATCTTCAGCCTCCGCTAATTTTGCTCTAGTTTTAGATATTTCTTCTACAGTAATTATAATTTCAGGATGGGATGATATTAAATGCGCTCTCTCGTGATTGCCAAAAGAGGTTCTTCCGAAATTTTCTAACTCTGGAGCTATTCCTTTGAATTTCTCTTGGACTTCGGTTAAAGTATTGTTCGCTGTTAATATCTCCTCCTCTGCTTTAATTTCTTTTGTTCTTAGAATAGCTATCTGCTCTTTAATTTGCTGCATAGCATCTAAAAAACTTATGTTTTCCCCGACCAGCAAATTATCTAACAACAGTTTTTCTGAGTGTTCTTCTTCATAAACTTCTATAGTCACTATTGCTCCGGCATTTTTTAATTTCAATTCCAATTTCTCCGCTTCTTCTGCTGTAGCAGTTTTTACTATAGATATAGGAGCAGATTCTACGGTATCTTTTGCTTCTTTCAATCCTAAATCGCTTATCTCACGAACAGCCTTCAAGATAGAGATTTTACGATCACCAGGGACTTTCACAAGAATGACATTCCAATTCTGAGGCATAAAGCTATTAAATGTATTATACTTAAAGGTCTAATATTACACCCTTTCTAGGCATAAATATTGTATCATAAAATACTATCACAAATTCCCCCGGAGGATTTCGTTCAGGATATGCGCCTAGCTGCTGCTATCTATTGGTATCAAAAAGCTGAAATTTCTCAGGAAAAAGCCGCCCCAATTGCGGGTTTAAACCGCAGAGGCTTCTTGGATGCTCTAGCGCGTGAGCAAGTTGATGTGTTTGTAATCGACTTTAATGACCTACAACGGGAGCTTGAGCGTGGCTGATTCTTTGGATAATAAAGTCATCCCTCCTGCCATCAATACCTCTCCTCTAATATTTTTAACAACCTGTTTTGTTTATTTCGGGTCAAACCCCATACAGGTTAGGGAATAGAGCCATAACATTAATAAAACTTATGACTTGTATGCAAAACCCTGATGTCAAAACACTTTACAAACCGTAATAAAGCCGTTAATGTAGTAGACATAGATACCAAACGTACCTCGACAAATACATAGCAATCATAACCAACATGACAACCACGATTCAGCAGCGCGAAAGCGCCTCCATCTGGGACAGGTTCTGTAACTGGGTGACATCCACCAACAACCGGATTTATATCGGTTGGTTCGGTGTTCTGATGATCCCTACCCTGTTAACCGCCACCATCTGCTACATTATCGCCTTCGTAGCGGCTCCCCCAGTAGACATCGACGGTATCCGTGAACCCGTAGCTGGTTCACTGTTATACGGAAACAACATCATCTCTGGTGCAGTTGTTCCTTCCTCTAACGCCATCGGTTTACACTTCTACCCAATCTGGGAAGCAGCCAGCTTAGACGAGTGGCTGTACAACGGTGGCCCTTACCAGTTGGTGATATTCCACTTCTTCATTGGCATTCTGTGCTACATGGGTCGTGAATGGGAATTATCCTACCGCTTAGGGATGCGTCCTTGGATCTGCGTCGCCTACTCTGCACCCGTTGCAGCAGCAGCCGCCGTGTTCCTGATCTACCCCATCGGTCAAGGTTCTTTCTCCGACGGTATGCCCTTAGGCATCTCTGGAACCTTCAACTTCATGTTAGTGTTCCAAGCCGAACACAACATCCTGATGCACCCCTTCCACATGTTGGGAGTTGCGGGAGTATTTGGTGGTAGCTTGTTCTCCGCCATGCACGGTTTCCTTAGTTACCTCTTCCTTGGTTCGTGAAACCACCGAAGTCGAATCACAAAACTACGGTTACAAATTCGGTCAAGAAGAAGAAACCTACAACATCGTTGCAGCCCACGGTTACTTTGGTCGTTTAATCTTCCAATATGCCAGCTTCAACAACAGCCGTAGCTTACACTTCTTATTAGGTGCATGGCCCGTGATTGGGATTTGGTTCACCGCTTTAGGTGTATCCACCATGGCCTTCAACCTGAACGGTTTCAACTTCAACCAGTCGATCATCGACTCTACCGGTCGCGTGATCAATACCTGGGCTGATGTGTTAAACCGGGCTAACCTGGGTATGGAAGTCATGCACGAGCGCAACGCTCACAACTTCCCCTTAGACTTAGCTTCTGGTGAATCTGCTCCTGTGGCTTTGGTTGCTCCTCAAATTAATGGTTAATTCTTAACCTAAATAAATACAAAAGACGCTCTCCGCCAGGGGGGCGTTTTTTGCTGTTTAATTTTTTTGTGGTTTAATTTTTTACGGTCATTGAGCGTTAAATACATCTTCATAAACTTGCGCCATTGTTAGTGTTAACCCAACAGATTCTAAGATTAAATCATCTTGTTGTCCTAGGATTTGTACTGTCCAATTACCTTGATCATCTTGACGATAAACTTCGACTTGGATTTGGTCTTGAGAAATTAGAACATATTCTTTTAAACTTTCTAAGGTTTGATAGTTGATTAATTTTTCCCGTCTATCGGTGGTTTCTGTGCTTTCTGATAGAACTTCAATAATTAAATTGGGTTGGGTTTTGAAATATCTATGATTATCTTGGGGGTTACAAGTTACCAGTAAGTCAGGATAATAAAAAATATCATCTTGAACTTTAACTTTCATATCCGACACAAACACCCGACAAGAACTTCCCCGCAGATGGGGACGCAATAAGGAAACTAATATTCACAACAATAATATTATGTTCCTCACTCGCACCCGCCATCGCAAATACATAACCACCGACGTATTCATGGCGAGTTTGACTGTTGGCTTCGGCGTTTAGATAGTCTTCAACGGTAAATAGGGGTAAAGGAGATCGCATTTTTTATTCCTCGTAATTATTTTTTATAAACATTCTATTAAAATTAGAAAATTATACTATAGCACTACGGATTACAGTGTTTGACACTTCTAAATCCTGAAACCCTTTCCCTGTGCCCTTTAACTTAACTTCTGTTTAATATAGCATTGGAAAATTGGATTTAATCGAAAGAGCGATCGCCCTTCTCCTTCTACTTTTTCGATTAAATTATATCGAATTAATAATTGTATCGCTTGCAAGAATTGAGATTTTGACAATTTAATATTAGCAGGTTTTTCGGAAATATTAACGGGTTGATCTTGAGTTGCTAACCAATATATTACTTGTTCTTCTGATTCCGACAAACATTTTAAGTGAGATTCCAAAGCGGGTTCTAAATCCCCTAAATAGATATCATTTTGCTGGGCTAAAAATAGGGAAACGCTACCATTAAAGAGTTCAATAATTGTTGAAGTGATAATCTTTAACCACCTGGGATGACCTTGATAGATTGTAATTAATTCTAACCAATTTTCCTGATCAATTAATCCTTTTTCCTTGAATATTTCTGTTGCTTCTTCTCCTAATCCTTTCAAGTTTAAAGTTTGTGTGGATCTATTTTCTGTTTCCAAATTGACGATTTCTATGGGTTTTGTCCAACTCAGGAGAATTAAACAACTTTGATGGGGAGATGTGGCAATTTGTTTAAAAAATTGACTATAATCTTCATATTCAGGTAAATATTTACCTGCTAATTCACCCGTTTTAAAAATATCCTGTAGGTCATCAAGAATCACTAAACAGCGAGAGTTACGAAAATAATCAATAACTGTAGATAAGGGGGTTGGTTGAGATTGAGAAAAAAATTGTTTGAGTTTCGGTTTGTAGGGTTGAAAGGGTAGGAATATTATTAAGACTTTTCCAGATAATATAATCAAATTGTGTATTAATTTCTTCAATGAGTTTAATGGCGATCGCACTTTTTCCAATTCCACTTAATCCATAAATGGTAATTAAGCGAGTATGGTCTTTTAATATCCATTGTTTGAGGGTAGTTAATTCTGAGGTGCGATCGTAAAAGGTTGTTAATTCTGGTGCTTCTATTAAATTGATGATTGTTGATTGATTTTTGGTTTGGGATGTTTCTGGGGGAGATTGCGATCGCGTTTGTGTATTTTTAATATTTTTGATAAATTGATTACAAATATTAATATCAATTTCTTGTAATAAACAGTCGCCTGAATTAGAAACTTGAGAAACTCTATATTTTTTCTCTACCTTAGAACGAAAATTAAACTTCTTCAGGTCTTGTCCTAAATCTTCACCAAGCTTTTCCCATAACTTAGCAGCTTCTTTTTTAATGTGAGATTCACTACAATTATAATCTTTAGCGATTTGAGGATATTTTTTTCTGTCCCAAACACCTGTTAATATTGCTTCCTGTATCGGTGTGAGATTTTCTCCAGTTTTATCAAAAATCAAGTTATCCGCCCACTGTAACACATCCTCAACATTTTTCATCAGTAGACACAGATAGATATTGTTTGTAATGTATCCTACCGAATCCCACTTTGTCAACCGAATTGTACTGAATCCTACTAAATTGGTTCGGGATGGTTAAAAAAATTGGGTGCTGAATCCGACTGTTTTGAGTTGTTACATCTAAATGCTAGGCAATACAATTAAGCAAGCCAGTCAATCTAGCCTAACGAAGATGGGGATTAGATTGATAACAAACGGAATGACAACCAGATCGGATAGCAAAAGGATAAAATCAATGCACAAATTTCCAGCTTGTCCTAATTGTGGAAGAACAATCAAAAACGAATTATTCTCCGGTGCTTACTTCAACGTCTATCAATGCAAAAAATGTAACAGTTTCTTCTGCAAAGAATGTGGATATAACTCTGGTAAAGATTGTCCCAGTTGTGGTCACACGGAAAAAAGAGTAGGTGGAGAAGTTTACGCCAGATAAGGGGTGATTACGCCTGTTTAAGTAGGTAGGCGTAATTAAACCTAACTATGTAGATCAGGAAAACCCTTGCTGTAAGTTTTAAATTTATCCTGAACGTAAATAAATTAAGATTATTTTGGAAGATATTTATGGGTTATATCATAGCTTTGATCTTTATCGTGCTCATGGTGTATGGCTTATTTAGTATTTATGAGGACGAACAAAAACGGCAGGCAGAACAACAACGTCAGGCAGAACAACAAAAATATAAGGAAGAACAACAACAACGTCAGGCTGAACAACAAAGTCAGCAACAACAACGTCAGGCAGAAGAAGAAAGGCGGGAATATCGGCGTAAGCAAGAAGAAGAACTAAATCGTGCAAAACATGAAATTTTGTTGCTCCTAGATAAAATTGAAAAACTATTAGCATCAGGAAAATGGGAAGAAGCTAATTACCAAACAGCTTATATTTATCGTAACCTAAACATAAAGCAGGCTTTAAAAATACTACAGGAGGAAGACGTAAAAACAGGTCGTTTTGATCAGGAAGTAGCAAATGCAGGTGGTAGAATTGGTCAACTATGGGTCAAATATAGTGGTGGTCGCTTTGGATTTAGCGTGCAACAAAAATTATTACAAAAATTAGTACAAGAAGTCTACTCCTTTGACGACCACCTAAATAAGATTGGATTATCGGTCTCTGAATGGAATGAAATCCGCACACGATACGTTAATGGTAACGGGCATGGTGGTGACGACGAGGAAGCAAATAAGCAATATGCTTATTATAACAGTTCTTATGAGAACTATATCAGGAATGCTTTGTATGATAAAATTGGTTGGGTAAATATAAGGGAATATAATGACATTATTTTTAACCTTCAAGCACCTGTAGGTCATCTTCCCTTTATATTTTTCTACCTTGACAATGGAAACCCTAAAGATAGACAAAAAGACACCTTGGTGGGGTTGGGGAATGTGGGTATGGTGAAGCGAAAAGGCGATTGCCGACAACAAAAATGATTTTTTATCGTTTCAAAGTTCTACCTTGAAATACTAATCCTAGAGCGATCGCTTTTATTGATAGAAAAGAAGCGATCGCTCTCTATTTTAACTCACCGTGACTCCAGCATTTCCTCAACTGTCAAGCCAATATCAATTGCAATCTGCCGAAGCAATCTAGGTGATATATCACGTCCTTTATGAAAAGGAACAGTCGTTCCTCGTCCATCTTCGTGACGGAACTGCTTATGTGACCCTTTTTGACGCACCTCTACAAACTCAAGGTTCTCTAGTATGCGAACTATTTCCTGTGGTTTTAGAACTGGAATATTGCTCATAATTTATCGGATCACAATCTGTTGTGTCCCTATAAATTCTGTCTCAATAACGAGATCATCATCTTCTAGGAGCATCTCAATTACCTCACGCAGATTCTCCTGTAACTCATCCAATGTTTCTCCCTGAGAATGTGCGCCAGGAAACCCAGGAATATAACCAACGTAAAGATTGGTATCAGAATCTTTTTCGATTATAGCAGTAAATGTTTTCATAAGATTTGCTTTTGATATTGCTGATGTAAAAGGGTAAGCTGATTCACAATAGCCAAATTCAAAATTGGTGAAGTATTACTAACTACGGGCATAAGTCAAATCATCATTTAATTCTTCTGGTGTGTAGTGTCGTAAAACTCCACGCTCTCCCAATAGTTGCCCAAATTCATATTTATCCATAACAGCCAGTTCTCGTGCTTTACCAAAGGATAATAGATATTGGGTATAGAGAGCGATCGCTAATTCTTGTCGTAATTCCTGTTCAACACGCTGTTCTGGTAAACGAATTGCTTGTAAAACAGAATCAGAAATTGAAATTTGTATTCCCATATTCGTTTATTATCAATAAATTTAAGGTAAGAGTTAAAATTGTATTCTATCATTTCCTGGTTCTATTTGGAACTGCTATAATCATATAAAAATCGACTTTAATGACCTACAACGGGAGCTTGAGCGTGGCTGATTCTTTTCTCTGGTCATTCCCTGTCTTCAGTAGAAACCCAATTACAAGATTAAGAAACAAATGAATCAAAAATATAAACTATATCTTGATGTTTGTTGCTTAAACCGTCCTTTTGATAACTGGTCACAGGAGAGAAATCGCTTAGAAGGTGAAACAATTTTATCAATTTTTGAAAGAATTGTAGCTAAGGAACGAACGGGAACTAATTTCTAGTGAAGCGATTGAAGCAGAACTATTAAAAATGAAGAACCTGGATAAACTACAGAATATTCAAGAATTGTTAAGTTTAGCCACAACCTCTATAATGCTTAATAGTAGTATCGATCAGCGTTCCCAAGATCTAGAAAATTTAGGATTTGGACTCTATGACTCATTTCACATTGCTTGTGCTGAAATAGCTGGAGTAGATGTGTTGCTGACAACAGATGATCGGTTGCTAAACCGAGTAACTCGTTATATTGATCATCTTAACGTTGCCATCTCAAATCCTGTAATTTGGCTAATGTCTGTTTTTCAAACTGAAGGAGAATCTAACTATGACATCCCTTGAACTTCGAGAAAAAGGCTATCAAGTCCTAGTTGAAAACTTAGGTCAAGTTGCTACCCTTCGCTTTCTACAAGAATTTGGCTGGGGACGAGGTGACTATACAAAAGAGAGAGAAACTTCCATAAAACAGGTAACACGGGAAACATTTTGGCAAGATGTTGCTACCCTTCGTGCAAAGAAAAACAAGCAATAAATGACAATATCTTTTTGCTATTTGCTTGTCGCTCGTTTCAAGATTCTACCTTAAAACCCTAATCCTAGAGCGATCGCATTTATTGATATAAAAGAAGCGATCGCTCTCCATTTTAAGTTACCGCGACTCCAACATTTCCTCAACTGTCAAGCCAATATCAAATGACTCACCATGGGGTCACAACAATTTTAGCCCAGCCTTAACTTTTATTGTACACTTATAGCCGTCAGTAGTTCATGGCTTTTCGCCAGAAAGAGCCGACTATGGGGTGGGTTGACAAATATTATCTTAAAAGCCATCTCAAAAATAGAGTCAAACTTTAAAATTCACCAGAACAAATCGTTGTTTATGTTTCCATTTATTCCTACATTTATTTTAGCAGAAGTAATTACCATTCCTCCCCCCAACACGGGAAAACGATATATTACCCAAGGGCAGGAAATTCGGGTTTTACCAGGACAATTGAATGAAATTCCGGTATTTAATAGTAATAGTCCTGAAGTAGTTCAAGGGGAAGGAATTTTATTATCTACCTTTCCCCAAACAGCTAAAAAATTTCCAAACGCCCACCTGAATGTTCCCATTAGTGGACAGTTTGATTTTTTTTCCCATCATATTGCTCGTCCGATTAATAAACAACAAATCTTATATCAGGGCGTATTGGTTTATAACCCCAGTTTCTCGACCCGTGACCCTGAATATTCTGCAAGGGATTAGTTATGTAACCTCACCGGACGCACCCTTTATAGAACTACCATCTCTGGTAGAAGACCCCCAGGGTCGGGTATTTTCGGGGCCAGGGTCACGGATGGCGGGGGATGTTTTGCGGGGAAGACATCAACGCAACTTTCCCGAACAAATCATAATTCCGCCCCAACAAACCCAGGTGTTGTTTAGTTTACCCATCCCAACGGCCAGCGCCCGTTCCACCCTACTCCGATTACAAAGTAATGGCCCTGTACACCTAGCCAATTTAGTGCGGTTTAACTCCCCAATTAATTCTCCGATGATTCCCAGTATCCCACGGTTGTCTATATCTGGGTTTTTACCCCCACAAATCCCAGTTTTAGCCCCATGGCAGGATTTTTTAAATACGGGAAAACTGGCTGAACCCAGAGATGTGATCCCAACCTCGGGGGATAATGTCTACACGGGAGAAAAGGTTTATGGTCGCGTGGCGGGGGTGTCTGTAGGTTCCCAATGGACGGGGACAGTGGTAGACCGTCCGGGGATGAATTATTTAACCATTCCCGATCGGGGGTCGGCTTTTTCCTATCCTTTAAGTACGGTATCAACGGCAACATTAGGAACCCAGCAGGTTCAAAGCGCACCCCTGTTAGCTCGTTATTCTGATACGGCTCTGCGTGCCCATGGTAATTATGGGGTGCGTTATAGCCTCACTTTACCCCTATATAATTCTACCCAACAATCCCAAACGGTGAGTTTATCAATTCAAACTCCCTTTAAACAAAATGTGGCATCTAATCGGTTAACCTTTATTGAACCCCCCCAGGGACAAATATTTTTTCGCGGGACGGTGCGACTAAGTTACGTTGATGATTTTGGACAAAACCAACAGCGTTATTTTCACCTAGTCCAACGCCAGGGACAACGGGGGGAGGGGTTAGTCAGCTTAAATTTACCTGCGGGGGGTTTCCCGTGCTGTGGGAGTGGAGTTGATTTATCCCCCCGATGCGACTCCGCCCCAAGTATTAACGGTAAAAACTTTAGACTAGGAGTGGAAACTGACCCTTATTTGGCTCTAAAATGAAGCACTATAATTAGGATATTTAATCCCGAGGAAAAAATAATGACTCAAAAATATAGATTGGTTACCCGTAGCGATTTTGATGGTTTAGTCTGTGCGGTGCTTTTAAAAGATTTGGAGATGATTGATGAAATTAAATTTGTCCATCCTAAAGATATGCAGGATGGCAAAATAGAAATTAATAATCAGGATATTACCACGAATTTACCCTATGTTGAGGGGGTTCATCTTGCCTTTGATCATCATTTTAGTGAAACCCTTCGCAACCCTTCTATTGATCAAAATTATATTATTGATCCCAAGGCGGCTTCGGCGGCTAGGGTTTTATATAATTACTATGGCGGAAAGGCTAAATTTCCTAATATTTCTGAGGAAATGATGGAGGCGGTGGATAAGGCAGATTCCGCCCAATTTAATCGGGAAGAAGTGTTAAATCCTGAAGGCTGGGTGTTATTAAACTTTCTGATGGATGCTCGAACTGGATTGGGAAGATTTCGAGATTTTCGGATTTCTAATTATCAACTGATGATGGAGTTAATTGATTATTGCAAAAACCATCCGATTGCTGATATTTTACAGCTTCCTGATGTTAAGGAGCGAGTAGAAATTTATTTTGAACATGAAGAAAATTTTAAAGAACAACTGAAACGCTGTTCCCAAGTGCATCAAAACTTAGTGATTTTAGATTTACGTTTTGAAGATATTATTTATGCGGGAAATCGGTTTATGATTTACGCTTTGTTCCCGGAATGTAATATTTCTATCCATGTTTTATGGGGAGTTAAACAACAAAATACGGTGTTTGCTGTAGGGAAATCTATTTTTCAGAAAACCTCTAAAACTAATATTGGAGAATTGATGTTAAAGTATGGGGGTGGGGGTCATGAAAATGCTGGAACTTGCCAAATTGATAATGATCAGGCTCCGCACATTTTAGAGGAATTAATTGCTCGCATTAATCAGGACGGTTAAGTTTAATAGTCTGGTTTCTAGGGATGTTTCATGTTTTAGAATTATTGCCTCGTTTCCGGCTATATAGCAATGGACATGGTGATTAGGACAAAATATCAGTCTGTCATTTGGTGCGAAAGCACCGAATCCATGTCCTGAGCGTGGCGAATGCTATAACTTTTAAAACATGGTAGCTATCCCCATTAATAGGATTAAAAATAAGATAGCAAATCATTCATGGCTAAATTCAATAAAATTCAACGTCTTTTTTTGTTAGGGTTGATCTCATGTTTTGCAATGGTAATTTTGCAACTCTCTAAGGTTGATGCTCAAGGGGTTTCCATCTCTGATGTTAGAGGAAATCTAGTGGCTCAAAAAGTTACCCAACAATCTTTTGAGGAGCTAATTGAAGGTAGTCAAAAATTAGAGGGTTTATTCACAATTTATCAAAATAAAGAATCGGGAAAGGTTTATTTAGAATTAACACCTGAACAGTTAAATCAAGATTTTCTGTGTTTTGTGACTTTAGAATCGGGTATCGGAGAAGCCGGTATTGTCAGTGGATATGCTCTTAGAGATATTTTATTTCAATTCCGTTATTTACAGAATAATATTCAATTTGTTGTTCCTAATATTAATTTTCGTACTCAAGAAAATGATCCTCAAATTTCGTCTATCAATCGTTTCTTTCAGTGAATCAGTTTTAAAAACCTTGCCAATTTTAAGTGTTCATCCTGAAAACAAAAATATATTAATTGAAATTGGTGATTTATTCAATGGGGAAAGTGATTTACCCGGATTAATGATCCAATTCTCAGACCTGTTAACAAATAATTATGCTATTGATTCGAGTAAATCCTATATTTCTGAAATTCAATCTTTCCCTGAAAATGTCGAAATTGAATCCCTATTTGGATTTTCTATTGGACAATCTGGAGACCCACAATATATTCCTTCTTTACCCGATAACCGCAGCTTTAATTTAAAAGTTCGTTATAGTTTATTAGCAGTTCCATATAATAATAGTTATGTTCCTCGGTTAGCAGATGAACGAGTTGGGTATTTTACAACCACCTATAAAGATTTATCAAAACGGGATGAAAGATCATCGGCTGTTCGTTATATTAATCGCTGGAATTTAGAAAAACAAGATCCCAATGCTGATTTTTCTCCTCCGATTAAACCGATTACATTTTGGATTGAAAATACCGTCCCTTTAGAATATCGGGAGACAATTCGAGAGGGAATTTTATTCTGGAATAAAGCCTTTGAACAAGCCGGATTTATTAATGCTGTTCAAGTCGAACAAATGCCCGATAATGCCGATTGGAACCCCGCAGATGTTCGTTATAATACCATTCGCTGGTCTACTTCCTTTGATATTGACTTTAGCGGTTATGGCCCCTCCCATACTAACCCCCTAACCGGGGAAATTTTAGATGCAGATATTATCATAGAAAGTGATGCTATCCGAGGTTTATCCGATGAAATAGATGTATTATTAGGAGAAAATTTATCAACGATGGGGGAGGAAAATAATCTGTCAAATTCACGATTAAAAACAGAAAATCAACCTTGTCCGAGGGGATTATCCGCCTATTCTATTGCCAATCAATCGGAAGCCCAAAAAAACAAAAAATCCCGGGCTAATTTTAACCATGAATTATGCTTTTATCGAGGTTCTAAGCGACAATTTAACACGGGAATAATAGCCTTATCCCTGTTGGGAAATGTGATGCCCAATAGCCCTAAAATGGAAGTCTATATCAAGCAATATTTACGTTTTTTAATCGCCCATGAAGTCGGACATACCTTGGGATTAAGACATAATTTTCAAGGCAGTACCATGCTATCTCCAGAGGAATTAAATAATACTGAAATTACCCAAGAAAAAGGATTAGTGAGTTCAGTGATGGATTATGTTCCAGTTAATTTAGCCCCCCCAGGAACAACCCAGGGAGATTATTTTTCTACCCGAGTTGGGCCCTATGATCAGTGGGCAATTGAATATGGTTATCGACCCATTGCGAGTAGAACTCCACAGGGAGAATGGCAAAGATTACAAGAGATTGCCAAACGATCAATTCAACCGGAATTAGCCTATGCAACGGATGAAGATTTGGAATCTTTTCTTGACCCAGCAATTAATGAGGAAGATTTAAGTAATAATATGTTGCAATATTCTCAATGGCAATTTGACAATGCAATTGAGATGTGGAAACAGTTAGAAAAATATACCCCTCGCCAGGGAGAAGATTATAATAAAATTCGGAAAATGTTCAATACAATTTTTAACTATTATTTTATGCAAGCCAATCGTTTAAGCCTTTACATTGGCGGACAATCTTTTACTCGAAACCCGGGCTGGAGATAGAAATGGTCGTTTACCTTTGGAACCGATTTCGATTGAAAAACAAAGAAATGCTTTAAAACTCTTAGAAACCTATATTTTTAACGATAAAGCATTTAATTTTTCTCCCGATTTATTGAACAAATTAGCTCCGTCTCGCTGGTTAGATTGGGCAAATCCCGATCACAATAGTCAGTTAGATTATCCCGTTACTAGCTTAATTAGTCTGCTTCATCTTTATGTTTTACAAGAGTTATTTGATCCGATAAGGTTATTTCGGTTACGAGATTTAGAATTAAAAACCACGGCGAATAATGCGTTAACCATACCGGAATTATTTGAAACTATTCAGAATGGAATCTGGACGGAAATCTTAGCTAATAATGGAGAAATTGAGATTTCTAGTATTCGGCGTTCTTTACAACGGCAACATTTAGACATTTTAAGTAAGATGGTATTGCGGAAAATATTTGTTCCTGAAGATGCAGAAACCGTGGCTTGGTATCAGCTTAAACAGTTAAATAATCAGTTGGAAATAGCCTTAAAACGCAGCAAGAATAAAATGAATGCTTACACCTTAGCCCATTTAGAACAAACTCAGAATCGGATGCAAAAAATATTAGAATCACAGGTGCAATCTAATTAACTTTACATTAAATTAAAAGGTAATCCAGTGTCAGAAAATCCCCCATCAAATCAGCCTCTATCTATTCCTGAACTCCAAAGTTTGGGACATAATTATTTGGGTCAAAAACATTTTTTAAAATCCATCTCAGTTTATGAACAGTGTATTTTAGAGTCCCCTGATATTATTGCTAACTATTGGTATTTAGGATTATCTTGGTTATTACAGGGAGATGTATTACAGGCGCAAACAATATGGTTTTCTGCTTTGGCTGAATCTAATTTAGCAACAACTGAAATTACTGAATTAGTTGATTTTTTAAAAGGTAAAGCAAGGGACTATTTATCCTGTAACTCTTTGGAATTTGCCCAACTCATTTATGAAGCAATTTTAGACTGGTGTGAAACTGATATTGAGGTTTATGACAATCTAGGTCATACGATGGCACTTCAAGGGGATTTGGAAGCAGCTATTGGGATTTGGCAAAGGGGGATTGAGTTACAACCAAATTCTATCCAAATGTATCTCAATCAAGGAAATATTTTTCAAAAATTAGAACAATTTGAAGCGGCAATTAAATGTTATCAAGTAGTGATTCAACATTCCCCAAATTATTTAATTTATTACCAATTAGGACTCTGTTTAACTCAAATTAAACAATGGGAATCTGCGATTCATGCCTTTGAAAATGCGATTCAACTTCAACCGGATTATGCACCCGCTTATAGTGATTTAGGGATTAGTTTAATCCTGGGGGGATTTTTAGAAAAAGGCATTGATTTTCTCCGACAAGGAATCCAAGAACAGCCTCAATTTTATCGGGCTTTAACGGGGAATAAAACCCGGTCAACTCGTAATATAAATTCCTTAGCAATTAATTTTTTAAACTTATTATTATCTCCCCTAACACCCCCAATAGAGTTATATCTTGGCTTGAGCCAAATGTTATCTAGTTTTCATCCAGATTCAGCTTTAGCTATACTGCAAAAAGCCCAGGATATCGCCCCCAATAATTTTCAAATTTATTTAAACTTTGGAGATATATTTTATAATTATAAACAGGATTATTTGGAAGCCCTTCAGTTTTATCTAGGAGCTAATTTATCGGGTTCTTTGTCTGTAATAGATGATATTATTTCTTTGAAAAAAAAACAATCTTGTTATTATTTTGCTTTGGGAAAATGTCGATTAAAACTAGGCTTTTATCAACAGGCGATCGCTGATTTTAAAAAGGTTATTGATTTTAATTATAATCTAGTTGAGGCTTATTATGGTTTGGGTCAGGCTCTATTTCAGATGGGAAAAATTGATCAAGCCATTGATAGTTTAAAACAATGTCTAAAATTTGATCCTACATCAGCTTTGTATTCAGGATATTTAGGGTTTTTATTAATTTATAATAGCCAGATTGAAGCCGGATTATTTTATTTTAAAAAAGCTATAATTTATGAATCTTCTGTTGCTAGTTGGATCGACAGTTTATTAAACAATTTATCGGAATCAGGAAAATTAAATACTTCTGTTGATATCTCGGAAATTAAACCGATTAATCCTCCGATTCAATTTGATCAATCAACGGAAGATTGGCTCAAATCCCACCCAGCAATTCAACATAATTATCAACAAATTTATCCCGAAACTATTGTTAACCTAAATCCCCCAAAATCCGGGGATAATTCTCTCCATTTTAGTTTTAGATTTGGTCAACAGATAGAAACTTCCTGCTGCTTTTGTCGTCAAAATTCCCCAAGGGCGATTTTGGTTAAGCTCCGATCAAACTCAATCGGCTATTTTAACCCAAGAACAACATTTTTTAGGGGATCTTTCCCCAGAATTTCCTTTATTAAGTCCAGGTCATCCTGACAAAAATCCGAGTCAGCATTCTATTTTATCCCTTAATAAATTACCACCAATTCATTTGATCAACGGGACTGTTGCTATTTTAGCCGGACTTTCAAATTCCGTTTATTTTCACTGGATGTTAGATGTTTTGCCGCGAATTGAATTATTGAAAAAAAGCAGGATTAATTGGCATGAGATTGATTATTTTATTGTTGATAATCGTTTGCCTTTTCAACAAGAGACTTTAGAGAAATTACAAATTCCCCAAAACAAACAAATTAATATTAATGAATTCCATCATCTCCAAGCCCAAGATTTAATTGTACCTTCTTTCCCGGGTTGTCCGGCTTGGATGCCCCCCTGGACTTGTGATTTTTTAAAACAACATTTTTTGCATCCTGATGCTATTGCAAATATCCCTAATATTAAACGAATTTATATTACTAGAAATGCCGCAAAAAGCCGTAGAATTTTAAATGAGAATGAATTATTAACGGTTATACAACCCTTGGGATTCCACTGTATTCAATTAGAATCAATGTCTGTGGTAGAACAAGCGGCGTTATTTTCCCAGGCTGAAATCATTATTTCACCCCACGGGAGTGGGTTAACTAATCTTGTCTTTTGTCAACCTAATACTAAAGTAGTCGAGCTATTTTCTCCAAATTATGTCTATCATTGCTATTGGTGGATTAGTAATTTAGTCCCATTAGATTACTATTATTATATTGGGGAAACCTTCCCGGGTTACCATCTACATCGTTTTGTTTATCCTCAATCTTTTTCTGAAGATATTTTGGTCAATATTCAAGAATTTTTAAATCTGCTAGTAGGATCGCCGAATGGGTTAAAGTTAAGGATAAATTAATATTTAAAAGCCAGCCATCAGAAGCCAATCTTAAATTAAACAAAAATTTTGCCCGATCAAGGGCTATCAACGGTAAAAATTATAAATTAACTCAATTCCATAATTGGCAAATATCTCTTGCCGACTCAGGTTGGGTAAACGTGCTACCTTAATCCCTAGAGTCCACCAGAAAGATAATCTCGCTGTCGCAAAAGGAACATAAATGGTAACACTGATTGAAAATCCCTTGCGGGTGGGGCTGCAACAAGATCGAATTCCCGAAACCCCAGATTTTAATAATTTTTGGTGCATCGGGAGACTTAACCCAGAGGAAATTAGTCCCAGCCCTCTATCAGATGAAATTAGAGCGCAAACTCCCGCCAGAAATAACCATTGTCGGGGTGGCTCGTCGAGAGTGGAGCCACGAATTTTTCCGCGAACACCTACGGGAAGGGGTGGCAGAATTTGGGGGCGGTTTATCTTCCCAAGCCCTTTGGGATGACTTCGCCCAGGGGATTTTTTATTGTTCGGGGAATATGGATGAACCCGAAAGTTACCAAAAACTCAAAGCCTTTTTAGGGGAAATCGACGAACTGCGTCACACCAGGGGAAACCGAGTCTTTTATTTATCCGTAGCCCCACGTTTTTTTGCAGAAGCTATCCAACAATTGGGTGGAGCCGGAATGCTCTCCGACCCGAAAAAACAGCGTTTAGTCATTGAAAAACCCTTTGGTCGGGATTTGGGTTCGGCCCAAATTCTCAACCGGGTGGTGCGTCAAGTTTGTTCGGAAGAACAGGTCTATCGGATTGACCATTATTTGGGGAAAGAAACCGTCCAAAACCTCATGGTGTTTCGGTTTGGCAATGCGATTTTTGAGCCAATGTGGAACCGTCAATTTGTCGATCACGTCCAAATTACCGTGGCGGAAACCGTCGGTTTAGAAGGACGGGCGGGCTATTATGAAACCTCCGGGGCACTGCGGGATATGGTACAAAACCATTTGATGCAGTTATTTTCCCTGACGGCGATGGAACCCCCCAACTCCCTGGACGCCGATAGCATTCGCAACGAAAAAGTTAAGGTGGTGCAAGCAACCCACCTGGCTGATACTAATTTTTTAGAATATTCTGCGGTACGGGGACAATATACCCCCGGTTGGATGAATGGCCTACAGGTTCCCGGGTATCGCTCAGAAGATGGAGCCGCCCTGGAGTCCACCACCCCAACCTATGCCGCGTTAAAATTTTATATTGATAACTGGCGATGGAAAGGCGTCCCATTCTATCTAAGAACTGGAAAACGAATGCCGAAAAAGGTTACGGAAATTGCCATTCAATTTAAGGAAGTTCCGTTTTTGATGTTCCAGTCGGCGGCAAAACAGGCCAACCCGAACGTTTTGGTCTTGAGAATTCAACCAAATGAGGGAATTTCCATGCGCTTTGAGGTGAAAACCCCGGGAAATTCCCTGCGGACTCGTTCCGTTGATATGGATTTTCGTTATGATACGGCTTTTGGTAAAGCGAATACAGATGCCTATGCCCGTTTATTGGTTGACTGTATGTTAGGCGATCAAACTCTGTTTACCCGAGGGGATGAAGTCGAAGCCTCTTGGCAAGCGCTCACCCCGGTTTTAGAAGTTTGGGATGCTCCGGCCCCGGCTGAGTCTATTCCCTTCTATGAAGCCGGAACTTGGGGGCCAGTGGAATCGGAAATTCTGCTCAACCGAGATGGCCGCCGTTGGAGAAGACTTTAATCAGTCATCAGTGTAGAGACGTGCCATGGCGCGTCTGTATTAGTTATCAGTGTAAGAATTATCAGTGTAAGAGTTAAGAGTTTGATCAACTGTTTCTCGATCATTTCTTTTCTTTACTGATAACTAATAACTGGTACGGGCGGGTTCTTTTAGCTCTTTGTGAATTACCGCGCATCTTGATGAACCCGCCCCTACAACTGATGACTAATGACTGATGACTAATAACGGATAACTAATACAGACGCGCCATGGCACGTCTCTACACTGATTACTGATAACTGATTATGACTACACCACTTGTTGCGTTACAAAAACCCAAAGATATTTCCCTCAGTCAAATCGAGGCTGAGTTAGGCAGTATTTGGCTGAGTCAGAATATGGGAAATGGGAAAACCACCGCCATTGCCACCCGGGCGGCTACCTTTAGTATGGTGGTTTATGAGCCCGAAGAATTTCAACAATTGTTAGGAGCTTTAGGGTTTTATCTCGACAGTATTGATGGAATTCATGGAACATCAACCCGGGATGCGATTAAAAAAGCTCAGAAAACTTATGGTTTACCGATTAACGGGCGAGTTGACCCCGGTACATTGCTAAAATTACGCGAAGAATTTGCCAAACTTCCCCCCGCAAATCAAGTTATTCCGAATCTGGATGGACGGGGATTTAGTATTAGTGAAACCATTGCCGCTCAAAATCCCTGTCGGATTATTACTTTGTGTCCAATTTTAGGAGAGGATACCGGAGTCACAGCCCAGGTTTCCGCCTACTGCCCGATTCAGAAAAAAAGTGAGGAGGGGTTAGTCTGTTGTGAATATATTACCCTCAGAGGCACAAAAGCAGCCCTAGAACGGGTGGGAAATGTGGTTTCTTCCCTGATGATTCCCGATTTACCTAAGTTTGTTTGGTGGAAAGCCACACCTAACCCGGAGCAGGAATTGTTTAAACAATTAGCGGGTTGTTGTAATTGTGTGATTGTGGATTCCTCTTATTTTAGTGATCCAGAATCGGAATTGTTAAAAATGAACGATTTGATTGAACAGGAAACCTATATTGCTGACCTGAATTGGCATCGACTTTCCCCTTGGCAAGAATTAACTGCCTCTGCCTTTGACCCCCCAGAACGCAGAGCTTCCTTGGTCGAAATTGATAATATCACCATTGACTACGAAAAAGGCAATGCGGCTCAGGCCTTAATGTTCTTGGGGTGGTTTGCAAGTCGTTTAGAATGGAAACCCGTTTCTTTTGTCGCTCAAGGTGGGGATTATGATTTAAAACATATTGAGTTTATTGGGCCGAATAATAAAAAAATCATGGCGGAAACTGGCCGCAATTCCCACGGCGGATTATGGTGAAATTCCTGGGGATTTAGTGGGGTTACGGTTAACTTCTAGTAATCCTAGCGCCAACTGCTGCACGATTTTATGTTCGGAAACCACCGGATGTATGCGGATGGAAGCCGGAGGAAGTGCCCAATCTTGTCGGACTGAACAAGTGACCGCCGCCACGGATCAAAAAGCGGAATCCCTGATGGCTCAACAGTTACAGCGTTGGGGACGGGATGTTCTCTATGAGGAAAGTCTGGATCTAACGGCTAAAATTCTGAAGTTATAATCAGTTTAGATTAATTTCAATTGAGAATAGCCCCCTTTGTTGCACCCCATCATGGGGTGTTTTTTGTTAAGTCCGCCATTAGTTGTGATGGGTGTCATTGTCAAATCGTGATCAATCACCGTAAAATATAATCTAAATAGTTCCGTATAAGTTTAGATACTCAACAGGTTGGGGGTATTGTATCTTTTGTTTCCCTTTGGGAAGCATTCAAAATAAATCCGTTGATCAACGGTTATGAACATTTATCATTACGTTGAGTTGAGATAGTAATTTGCTTTTTGCTGGAACAATTTCGATTGATCCATAAATCATAATCCCATTCAATATGCACTCCAACTCATTCAAGGAAACCACCATACTAATTGTCGATGATAGCCCAACAAACCTTAATTTATTATCAGGTTTCATTGAGAATTGTGGCTGGAGAATTTTGATTGCAAACCATAGCAATCAAGCAATTCAAGTTGCGGAAACTGAACAACCTGATTTGATTTTATTAGATGTGGTAATGCCCGAAACCGATGGGTTTGAAACCTGCAAATACCTCAAAAGTCATGCTTCAACCTATGATATTCCGATCATTTTTATGACCGCAGTGGCGGATGATTTAGAGAAGGTTAGGGGATTATCAATCGGGGCTGTGGATTATATTACTAAACCGTTTAAGGCCGAAGAAGTTATTGCTAGGATAAAAATTCATTTGAAAATTAGCTCTTTAACACAACAATTATTAGAAAAAAATCAAGAATTAGAGCAGCGAGTTTTAGAACGAACGGCCGAATTATCTCAAGTATTAGAAGATTTAAAACAGTCTCAAATGCAATTGGTACAAAGCGAAAAAATGTCAACTTTAGGACATTTAATTGCCGGAGTAGCCCATGAAATTAATAATCCGATTAACTTTATTGCAGGTAATTTGAATCATGCTAATATTTATATTAAGGATTTAATTCAGCATTTAAAACTGTATCAAAGTTATTATCCTAATGTCGATGATTCTATTCTTGCCCATGCTGAATCTATTGATTTAGACTATTTAATTGAAGATTTACCTAAATTGATTTCTTCTATGAAATTAGGGACGGATCGGATTTCTAATATTAGTACCAGTTTACGCACTTTTTCCAGGAGTGATATTAAGGTTCAAGTCCCTTTTAATATTCATGATGGGTTAGAAAGTACCCTATTAATCCTGAAACATTTATTACAAGCAACCGATCACCGTCCCGATATTAAAGTGATTAAAAAGTATGGTCAAATGCCTTTAGTTGACTGTTATCCAGGGCAATTAAATCAGGTTTTTATGAATTTAATTAATAATGCTATTGATGCCTTAAATGAATCCAGTGCCACTAAATCCTATCAAGAATTACTACAACATCCAAATCAAATTATTATTTCAACCTATCTGGTTTCTAATAGTCGGGCTGTTGCTGTTTCTATCCGGGATAATGGTACAGGAATGTCTGAAGATACTAAAAAATGTGCCTTTGATTATTTATTTACCACTAAACCCGTAGGAAAAGGCACGGGACTGGGACTATCTATTAGTCGCAAGATTATTGAAGATACCCACAAAGGGCGATTATTATGTCATTCTCAGTTAGGAAAAGGATCGGAATTTATTATCGAGATTCCAATTTGTAAAGAATTAGGAATCAGTAATCAGTAATCAGTAATCAGTATAGAGACGCGCCATGGCGAGTCTCTACTATCAGACCCGACATAGGAATTAAAGCCAAAAATAATGACTGATACAAAATATAAATTTCAATTCAAAGTATCAAGTTTTACTTTGGGAATGATCTCAATATTTATTGGATCTATTCTTTTAAGATTTTGGGGTTTAGACCGATTTAATAGTCTGGTTTTTGATGAAGTTTATTATGCCAAATTCGCCAATAATTATTTAACTCAAACTCCTTTTTTTAATTCCCATCCTCCCCTGGGTCAATATTTAATTGCCATGGGAATTTGGCTCGGATCTAAATTACCCTTCGGACAAGAAACCATTAATAACTTAACAGGTTCGACCCTATCCACTTGGAGTTATCGGTGGTTTAATGCTTTATTTGGCTCGTTTATTCCTTTAATTGTAGGGGCGATCGCCTATCAACTTACCCAACGTCGTAGCTATACTTTAATTGCCACCTTATTAATGGCAACAGATGGATTATTTATCGTAGAATCTCGCTATGCTCTGAGTAATATTTATATTGTATTTTTTGGATTATTAGGACAACTATTTTTTTTAAAAGCTTTATATAAACAAGGAATTAACCGTTGGTTTTGGATGGTTTTAGCAGGAATCGGATTAGGAGCAGCCGCCCTAACTAAATGGAATGGATTAGGATTTTTATTGGGAATTTATTTAATCTTAATAGTCTCTGGATTGGTTCAATATTTTACCAAAAATTCAAACCAATTAATCCCAGAAACATCCTTTAAATCTCCCTTGCAGAATCTAAATAAACTCACCCCAATTATTATTCTAGTTACCTTAATTATTATTCCTATTATGGTTTATTGGATTGGTTGGCTTCCCCATTTACAACAAAATCCAGATCCGCCCTTTTGGGGTCTGCAAGCCAAAATTTGGGCTTATCATCACGACTTGGGAGATGGGGCAAAAGTTCATCCCTACTGTTCTAAATGGTACAGTTGGATTCTGATGTTACGACCCATTGCCTATTTTTATCAGAAAGTTGATGGAAACAACTCCCCTTGATCCGACTTTACCCTTAATTGATCCCGATCAACTTCCCATTGTTTATTCAGTTTATGCGATGGGAAATCCCTTTTTATGGTGGTTATCTACCTTAGCCAGTCTGTTATTATGTGGGATGTTAATTCAACGAGTTTGGATAGCTTTATCTGTAAGATTTTCCTCTTTAAGACCTAGATTATCCCTGGAATTTCCGCCGACACCGGAACTGTGGTTGGCTCTATTTTTAAGTTTGAATTGGTTAGCAAATTTATTACCCTGGGTGAGAGTCACTCGCTGTTTATTTATTTATCACTATATGACCGGATTTGTGTTTAGCTGTATGGCTTTGGCTTGGTGGTTAGAAAGATGGTTATATAGTCAGAACCAAAAATTTCGGTGGCTAGGAGGTGTGGGTATATTCCTGGTTTTATTTGGTTTTTTCTATTGGATGCCCTTATATTTAGGACTGCCTTTGTCCCCTTCACAATGGAAACTGCGGATGTGGTTTCCATCTTGGGTTTAGTTTTTGGAATTGATCATAATTCAGAACAGAAGGTGAGATTAATCACATAAATTGGTAATAATGATCACAAATAATCTTGACAGATATTGCGGAAAGTAAAAGCTGGATAGTGAATACTTGTAATAGGTTCTAAAAATAATAGGTTCTAAAAAATATTATCTTATGAATACCAATAATTCCGATCCTAAACAATATTCTGTACTAGAAGCCCAACAAAAACAATTAGATGCGATCGCGAAACTGGCGGTTTTAAGTTTAACGTGGTCTTTGGTGGGCCTATCCAAAGAAAATAGACCTGCCGCCAACCCCAAAAGGGCTGTTTCTGAAATCCATATCAACTTGTCTGGACTCAAAGATGGGGTTTCTCCCTCTGAGTTGCCCCCATAAGCTGAGGCCATCTAAGTTTTAGGGAACGGTATGATCTGGGGCAAGGACATATTAAACTAAATTATGGATTGGTTAATACCCCAAGGAGAACACCGGACGTGGCAATCGAAATTGGTCAAAGAGTCAAGATTCGTCGAGTCATAGAGCGAGTCCCTGCCGATATTATCGCTCAACTCAAGCAAAATCCTTTTGGAACTGTCAAAGGCTTCAAAATGGTGGATGGGAGTGGAGTTGGTTTTATTGTCCAACTCGATAATAAAGCAGCAACTTGGTTCTTTGAAGATGAAACTAGAAGTTTCTCGTTAATATTCCCTGACTGTGGGGGACGGGAAATATTAAGAGGATGATCTGCAAGTTTGGCTTCGGGCTATTGTGGATCATCCCCTTGATTTTTGGAAATTGTTGAAAAACAGGGAACACCGGAACACCGGATCTGGGGTAATACTTCTGACTGTTTCATGTCAGTATTGAAATGTTACAACCTCCGTCTCGAAGGCGCGGATTGCTATATATGACTATTATCGGAATCGGGTAAATAATCAATGTTTAGTGTTTCCTCAATAGAAAATGGACAATTTTCAGGAAAAGAAGAACGGGGTAAACCTGTTTCTGCGGCTGCTAATTTCTTAGCACCTTGATAACATTGTATAAAAATATTTTCTAAAAATGGTTTGAGACTGGGACTGTTTTCGAGTGTATCTTCAATCCTTTGACGATGCTCAATGATGGTATATTGCCAAATATTAGAACGTTTTTCTGGCTGAAATCTATATTTCAGTAAGTGCATTAATAAAATCCTTAGATTACTTTTTAAGGCATTTTTATCATTTTTTCCCATACTGTCTAATTCTTCAATTAAATTTTGACAATCTAATTCTTCAAAATGTTTGCTTTCTAGTAATTGAATCGTTTGCTGTACCCATAAATGGAAATCTTGTTCATAAAGTTGGTTGAGTTTGAGTGATAATTCAGAGTTCATCAAATTAGCTCCTTGATGAGTTGAAAATATACCGGATTGCCGTATACCTATTCTAATTGTTTTGTTGTAGGATCAAGTTTCCATGAACGAGATTAGGAAAATCATAAATGGCCTTAACATTAACATTTTTGGGTAAGGGGGGTACGGGTCGGACAACACTGGCGATCGCAGCCGCTCAACAATTAGCCGCCAGTGGGAAGCGGGTATTATTAGTGGGACAAGATGGCAGTCCCGCCTGGAATATCCTGCTAGAAACGGAAGTGGGGTGTGATCCAACGGAAATCGCCACCCATTTGAAAGCCGTGCAATTGAAAAGTGCCGTGTTACTCGAACGCAGTTGGGAGGAAGTGAAGAAGCTGGAAACCCAATATGTTCGTACCCCATTTTTTAGGAATGTTTATGGTCAGGAATTGGGGGTTTTGCCTGGGATGGATAGCGCCCTGGCCCTCAATGCCATTCGTGAATATGATGCCAGTGGCGAATATGATGTAATTGTTTATGATGGGTTAGCCAGTCAAGATACCTTGAGAATGTTAGGAATGCCAGAGATTTTAAGCTGGTATTTACGCCGTTTTCGGAATGTATTTATGGAGTCGGATTTAGGAAAAAACCTCTCTCCTTTTGTGCAACCGATAGCTAGTAGTATTCTGAATATTGATATTTCTGGAGATACTTTTGCCCAACCGACTCAAGACATGAATAATATCTTGGAGCAGGGGAAAACGGCGGTATCCGATCCCCGACGGGTGGCGGCTTATTTAGTTAGTACCCAAGATGAATTGGCGATCGCCACGGCCAGATATTTATGGGGAAGCGCACAACAGGCGGGACTGACCGTGGGTGGGGTGCTGTTAAACCAAACATCGCTGACAGAGGCGATCACCGAAGCCTTTGATCCGTTAAAAGTCAGTGTCATTCCCCCCCGTTCGGGTCAAAGTTGGCAACCTCTGATCGAGTCTTTACCCGATTTTACCCAGGCTGGGTTAGCTCCCAAACCAATCAGCATTGATGTGGCACAACGCAAGGTAAACCTGTTTCTGCCCAGTTTTGATAAAAAACAAGTCAAGCTAACGCAATACGGCCCAGAAGTCACGATAGAAGCCGGAGATCAGCGGCGGAATATCTTTCTTCCCCCAGCCTTGACCGGAAAACCCGTAACTGGAGCCAAGTTTCAAAACGGTTATTTAACAATTAGCTTTTAATCAGTCATCATGTAGAGACGTGCCATGGCGCGTCTCCAATGGCGCGTCTCCAATGGCTCGTCTCCAATGGCTCGTCTCCAATGGCGCGTCTCCAATGGCGCGTCTCCAATGGCTCGTCTCCAATGGCTCGTCTCCAATGGCGCGTCTCCAATGGCGCGTCTCCAATGGCGCGTCTCCAATGGCGCGTCTCCAGCAGTCATCTCACCTATTACTCATTCGTAATTCGTAATTCGTAATTCGTAATTCGTAATTCGTAATTCGTAATTCCCTTAAACGAATTATTGATGGGGATCGGAATAATAGGAATCCGGTAAAAACTCGACTTGAGGATCAATATTTTGACCATTTAAGTTTAATTTATCACCAATAGTAACAGCAAGTCCGAGGAATAAAAGACTACTAATAATGGCCAAAAGTGGTAATCCCCGGGTTAAACTTAAATCCCGTCGAATGCGGGCAAAGGGATGACTTTGGCGTCGGAGCATTTGGGCAACGGCACATTGCTGGAGACAAAAGGGATCTCGCACATAATGACCACTATGACTCATGACAAAATGGGTATGGCAGTGGGGGCAAGTAAAGAGTCCACCTAACATTCCAATTGAGGGCAAAATGCTAGTATGATGGCAAATTGGGCAGGTAACAGAATGGGTGTTAAAGGTATCTGCGTTCATAATAACTGGACTCAAACGTAGAAAATTAAAGGTTTGTCGAAACTTGGGAACACTGTAACAGCTTGGGCAGTGAGTTATCTTCGTTGCTTTCTATCACTTCTAGTCTACCTCTAAGGTAGGAGAGTTTATCAAGGAGAAACATTAATATTTGTAGAGCAAAAACCACCCACCCTCAACTCCGACCCAAGAGGGGCGATAAATCAGTTAAACTTTATTCAGAGATTTTGAACATCGCAAAAAGGGGTTTGGGCATCGCATGGAAAAACCAGTCAGTGGTTCCGCTATGCTGGGACAGGGGGTGCTACGGGGGCTAAATCTCCGTCAAGAGGAAGTAGAAAGAACCCTACTGATGTTTTTGGTCTACACCTTAGCGTCCGTAGGGTTAATTTGGTTAGAACTCAGTACCGTGGGTTTATTCCTGGATGAATACGGTGCGGATAAGTTGCCTTGGATCTATATCGCCAGTGCGGGGATGGGTTTCGGGCTTGGGTTTTGTTTATTCGTCGCTGCAAAAGGTTTTTCCCTTACGTCAAGCGATTGTTATGATCTTTGTGATCATGGCAATACCCCTATTTTTATTTCGTTGGGGACTGGGATTATCCGATATCAAAATATTAGGGTTAAGTCTTCAATTTATTACCCTATTTTTAATGTGGTTATGGGTAGAAGCGTCTTATGTTCTCAACGACTTAAATAATGCAATCACCGCTAATCAACTATTTAATATTCGAGAAATTAAACGCACCTATCCGATTATTAGTAGTGGATTTCTAGTTGCTGGGGTGGTTAGTGGGTTTTCCCTCCCCCTGCTATTAAAAGTGGTGGGACTCAATAACGTTACTTTGGTTTCTGGGGTGATGGTACTCCTAGCCGCCATAATTTTATTTTATCTATCCCAACGCTACGGTCAATCCTTCCCCGACTCCACGCGCTGGACACCGGAAGATGAAGAACAAGAATTTAGTACCCGCAATCTCAAGGGCCCGGTGTTGGGTTATGTAATTCCCCTAGTCTCGTTTTTTGTTCTAGCAGAAGCCCTATATGTATTAGTAGATTTTCAATTTTTTAGTCAATTAGAATTTCAAAGTGATACGGCCGGAGCCAGTGGTATTGTTAGCTTCCTGGGAATCTTTGAAGGGATTTTGAGTGTGGCCCAGGTCTTAACTCAGTGGTTTGGATCTAGCCGATTAGTTGAACGCACGGGAGTCTTTTTCACCGCCATTGTTTTACCCGTAGGGGTGATTATTTTAGGAACTATATCCTTAATTGGGGGAATCACTGGCATATTCTCGGTATTTTTAGGATTTGTGATCCTACGATTTTTGGATGAGTTATTCCATTACACCTTAATTGAAACCACCGGAGCCGTCCTGTTCCAACCGTTGCCCGATCACGTTCGCAGCGATATTCAATCAATGGTGAACGGGGTATTTGAACCGATGTCTACGGGGGTGACCGGGGTACTGATTTTAATTACCCTCTGGGTCTCCCGGTTTATTTTTCCTGAATCGACCGAAACCCAGTTACAAAGTCAGCAGGGATTAATGTTCGTCGGTCTGATCATCCTCATGGCCGTGGTTTGGCTATTGGTGGTTTGGTTAATTCGTGCCCAATATGTCAGTTTACTGGTTCGCAGCGCGGAACGGGGGCGGCTGAGTGTCTCGGATATTGATATGCCCCAACTCAAGCGGAATGTGGTGGAAACCCTGAAAAAACCTGGAGAAGAGGCGGATAAACGCTCCTGTATTGAACTCCTGAGTCAACTGGATGCGAAAAACGTGGGTGAAACCCTGGTTCCCCTCCTGGGTAGTCTTTCCCCGGGGTTACAGCGTCAGAGCTTGGAAATTATGCTCAACCACCCCAATCCGGCCTATTTGGAGGAAATCCGAGCTTTTACCCAGGGGAATTTACCCCCGGAAGTTCTGGCCCTGGCTTTGCGATACCTGTGGTTAACCGAAACCAGTCCCGATATTGAACAGTTGCGCCCCTATCTCCAACCCCAGGTTGATCCGGTGGTGCGGGGAAACGGCCGGGGCCTTGATTTTGCGTCGAGGCGATCGCGAACAAAAAGCCGCGGCCACTAATACTATCCGACGGATGATTACCAACAGCCAAGAACGGGAACGGGTGATGGGAGTCCGCGCCCTGGGGGAAGCCGATTATTTACAAGGACTGCGGCTCTATCTGAACGATTTATTACAGGATGAATCTTTGCGGGTGCGTTGTGCCTTATTAGACGTAATCGCCTCTACCCATTTGGAAGAATACTATCCCTCTTTAATGAAAGCCCTAGCCTATCGTTCGACAAGAGATACAGCTTTACAGGCTTTAGTGAGGTTAGGAAATGAGGCAATTCCCCTGTTAATCCAGCAGGCTAGTGATATCTATAAGCCGGATTTGGTGCGGTTACAGGCTTGGACAGCCCTGGGCGAAATTGGTACTACCGAAGCCTTGGATACTTTGACCGGTGAATTGATGATTTCCTGGGGAACTACCCGGCGCAATATCCTGAGAATTTTACTAAAAATTCCTCAAGATGCGGGAATTGAAGGAGTATTAGATCGGGTCGGACGCACCGGGGTAGAAATTTTAATTGAACAGGAATTAATGTTCATCGGTCAAATTTATGCGGCTTTGCTAGATTTGTCCCTGGAAAAACCTATCCCGTCGGTATCAGAGGATGAAGATTCAGACACCTTTGATCCCTTCGATCCGGTTGTCCCTGATATTCATGCTCCCCAACAGTTATTAAAACGCGCCCTGGAAGGATTAGAAATTGATGCGGTGGATCGTTGCTTTTTATTAATGAAGTTTTTATATCCCCATGACTCCATTCAAGCAGCATCCTTTAATGTTCAGTCAAATTCTTCTTCTAATGTGGCGCGGGGGTTGGAAATTCTTGATAATATTGTTGATATTGCCCATAAACGGGCCTTAATTAGCATTCTCGATCAGCACTCTAAATTGGAGAAATTGCAAAATTTATCTGATTTAGTTAGCTATCAACCCTTGAAACCGAGCGATCGCCTACGCCGTTTATTAGAGTTACGCCATTTTCTCTCGGACTGGGCCTTGGCCTGTTGTTTCCATGTCGCCAAAAGCTCCCGATGGAGTTTAACGGCTGAACAGGCTTTGATGTGCTTACGTCATCCCACCGGGTTTGTTCGAGAAGCAGTCTTAGCATATCTAAAGATTGCCTCTCAACGGGCTTTGATAGAATTATTACCAATGCTACAAAATGATCCCGATCGTTTAGTCGCAAACCAAGTTGAGGAGTTAATGGTGCAGCTTGGGGTCAAGTAGTGATAGGGATTACAGAGTGCGGAGTACAGGCTACAGAAGTTAAGATTTCCCCCCTGTTTCCGGTACTCCCCGTTCCCTGTTCCCTCCTGGAAGTGAATTTTTTAATTTTTTAGTAAACCTATGTTAACTAGCGTTGAACGCCTTTTATTTGTCAGGGGTGTCCCAATTTTTAAAGAATTGCGAGACGATTTTTTAGTCCGTCTAGCATCGGTTATGGATGAATTATCCTTTCCCAGTGAACATAGTATTTTTACTGAAGGTCAAGAGGGGCGAGCGCTTTATATTGTGGTTTCTGGACGGGTGCGGGTTCATATTGGCGATCGCAATTTGGCCGAATTAGGAAAGGGGACTTGTTTTGGTGAAATGTCTCTCTTTGATGCTGAACCTCGCTCCGCCACCGTCAGCACCCTGGAAACCTGCGAATGTTTGATCTTAACCCAAATGCAACTCTATGATGCCATTGATGAAACCCCGGGAATTGCGATTAATATTATTCGTTTATTATCTCGACGCATTCGAGAACTAAATCAGAAATTAAACCCTCCTACCCCTCCCCCCACCGTCGATGGGAATAAGGTTATTGAACTGCGATCGTCGGCGGGATAGTCTGTTAGGAGGAATTTTCAGGAGGATAAACGTTCAAAAACCTATATGCCTAATCTTGAAAAAAACTGGTTTCAGTTAACACTCCGCATTCAAAGTTCCGTAATTCCAGCAATTATGCCCCGTGTGATTTTATGTACAACATTGGGCATTATTATTTCTCTATTAGATCATCATAGTTTACCCCTATCTACCGAGGTATTTAGTTATTTTATTTTTCCTGATTTAGTTCTGGGTTTATTGTTGGTTTTTAGAACAAATACAGCCTATGATCGATTTTGGGAAGGTCGAAAACTTTGGGGAACTTTAGTTAATACCGTGAGAAATTTTTCCCGTCAAATCTGGTTAATGGTTCCCGAAAAAGATGTTGATGATACCAATGATAAAATCGCCACATTAAAACTATTAGTTGCTTTTGCCGTAGCAACTAAACTTCATTTAAGGGCGGAGAAAGTTAATCAAGAAATTGAAGATTTAACCACCTCAGAACAGTATACAAAACTGCAAACAATTAATCATCCTCCTCTGGAAATTGCCTTTTGGATTGGAGATTATTTACAGGATAAAAATAAACATCATCACCTTCATATCTACCAACTAACCGCTTTATATAAATTCTTAGATACCATGGTTGATGTTTTAGGTAGTTGCGAACGAATTGCTAAAACTCCTCTACCTTTAGCTTATCAAATTCATCTACAACAAATTTTATTAATTTATTGTTTGATTTTACCCTTAAAAATAGTCAATAATTTAGGACTATTTACCGGGTTAATCGTAGCAATTATGACCTTTACCCTATTGGGAATTGAGGAAATTGCCCGCCAAATTGAAAATCCCTTTGGTCACGATGAAAATGATTTACAACTGGATGCAATTTGTCAAGCAATGTTAAAAAGTATTCAAGATTTAATTTCTCTCCCCCCCAGTGTTCAGACCTATGAACAAGAAACCAAAGGTGAACTTAATGAATGATATGATATAGCAGTCGCCAAGGAAGTTAAAACTCCTACTGATTCCGAAACCTAGACTTGTACTCCTCCAATTCGTAATTCGTAATTCCCTGTTCCCTTATTCTTGAATAATCCTAAAAATGAAAGGATAGGAATAGGGTTGATCAGGATTAGAAACAACAGAAACAATCGCCAAAATCGGCATAACTAAACTAAAAACCCCCAAAATTACTAATAAAGGAAACCCAATTAATAAAAAGGTGAGCATTCCAAATACAAACGCATAAAGATATAAGTTAATATGAAAGTTTAAGGATTCTCTGGCATTGGCTTTGACAACTGAATCTTTGACTAAAAATAAAATAGCAATGGGAATACCAATGGCGACGAAAGTAGCACTAAAGAAGATTGCGCCATGACTCAGTGCCGATAGAATCAGTCGTTTATCTCGTTCCATGAGAATAACTCCTTCAAGGTTAATTTATCTATTATAATATGTTTCTGGCTGATTAAACACTATTAATTTTTTTTCATTAATTTCCTTGGTATAATGTAGAATTGCCATATCTGCAATTACTATACATAAATAAATTATTGTGTAATAATCATAGACTATGCAATTTAAAACTAGGAACTGAATATGCTGATCGAATTCAGCGTTGGTAATTATCTATCTTTTAAAGAAACTGTCACCTTCAGTCTGGTGGCATCAAAAGTTGTTTCCTACTATAAGGAACTTGATGAAAATAATGTTTTTGACTTTGATGATGCGTTGAGGTTGGTTAAAAGTGCCGCTGTATATGGTGCAAATGCCAGTGGAAAAAGTAACTTAATGAAAGCAATGGATTTTATGACAAGGTTTATATTAACCTCGTTTAAAGAAACCCAGATAGGAGATGAAATTGATGTTACAGAGTTTAAGCTGAGTACACAAACAGTAGATAAACCCTCTTTTTTTGAAATAGTTTTTATTTTAGATCAAAGAATCTATCGATATGGATTTGAAGTCAATAAAGAACGAGTAATTTCAGAATGGTTGTTTCATGTACCAACAGTTAAAGAAATTAATTTATTTCAGAGAAATTTTGATCAAATCGAAGTTAAAAAGCAATTTGAAAAGCAAGGAAAAGAAATTTTTGGAAGAACTCGTCCAAATGCTTTGTTTTTATCTGTTGTAGCTCAATTTAATGGGAAAATGGCTACTAATATTTCACTTCTTTTTAAAAAAAAAATTAATGTTCTTTCAGGATTGCATGAACACTTGTATCATAAATATACAATGACTCAATTCCAGAAAGACCCTGATCCGATCATTCAACTCATCAAACGGCTAGATTTAGATATTTATGATATCGTTTTAGAATTTAATAGGATTAAAACAATTCATAAAAAGTATAATGATCAAGGTGAAATAGTCAGCTTAGAAAAATTTGACCTTAATGAAGATGAATCTGAAGGAAACTAAGAAACTCTTTGCCTTTGCTGGGCCAATTTTGGAAACTTTAACCAATGGAGAAGTATTAGTTATTGATGAATTAGATGCTAAACTGCATCCTTTAATCACTCAGACACTGATTAATTTATTTAATTCTAAGACAACTAATCCTAAAAATGCCCAGCTAATTTTTACGACCCATGACACTAATTTATTAAGCAATAAAATCTTTAGACTTGATCAAATCTGGTTTACGGAAAAAAATAATCAAGGAGCTAGTGACCTTTATTCTTTAATAGAATATAAAGTCAGCAGTGATGCTTCATTAGAAAGCGATTATATTAAAGGTAAATATGGAGCTATACCTTTTATTGCCAATTTAGAGCAATTATTTAATAAATAAAATGAACAAAAAAAAGTATTCCATGAAAAACAAAAAATCAATAATAAATCGTGGTTACTTAGACAGAAACAATACGGTAGAACGTCGGGGAAACCCGCGTAAAAGATTGTTAATTGTTTGTGAAGGTCGAGAAACTGAACCTAATTATTTTAATAGTTTATATAAAAATCTTAACAGAGGACATCTTTATATTCAAGTAAGGGGAGAAGGTAGAGTTACATTAAGTTTAGTACAAAGAGCAATAGAATTAAGAAATGAAGATGGAGAATATAATGAAGTTTGGTGTGTTTTTGATCGAGACTTTAAATCGGAAAATAATAATCAACAAAATTTTAATGCAGCTATTACTCTCGCATTAAGAGAGAAAATTAGATTGGCAATTTCAAATGATGCTTTTGAACTTTGGTATTTATTGCATTATGAGTATTATACAAGTGAAACCCATAGAGACAATTTATCTCAAAAATTGGAAGAACGACTTGGTAAAAAGTACAAGAAAAACCTTGATTTATATGAACAATATCTTAAACAACGTCAACAAACAGCCATCAGAAATGCAGAAAATCTATGGAAAGATATTTCATCGGATACAACAAAAGCAATTTATTTTGATAAACAGCACCCTGAACAATTCCTTGAAATAACAGATAAGTTAATTCATAAACTCACTCAACAACATAATATTAATCCATCAACAACAGTATATAGTTTAGTCCAAAGATTAATCTATCTTTCTGAGAATGATCAAACCTCTATGGCTTCTGAAACTTGAAACTATTGGCTACAGATTATACTCAATAATGGATAAATATGATTAATTTTTTTTCATTGATTTCCTTATTTTGTGTTAGGTTTTGTTAACAATATCTACCTAAAAACTTAAATTTTAGCACCCGCTACTAATTGAGCAACTAATGGTTGATCTGTTGATAACTGACTCACAGCTAATACAGAAAACCCTAATAAATTTCCGGCTTCATCCACTCGTTTCCATAATCGCATCATTATCGGTTTCTCGCATATAACCCGGTTGATCCGAAAATAAAACTTCTAAAAAATCGCCTTCTTTATCAAAATAAACTTTTACAGTTGAGGCCATAGTTTATCTCCTGATTCTATGCTAAATCTCAGAATATAAAAAGCCCCTCTCCTAAACGGGGAGGGGTTAACTTAACTTATTTCAACCCATCAACTAACTGCATTTTTGCACTCTCTAACGCTGCTTTTAACTGCGTCGCATCCCGACCGCCAGCTTGGGCTAAATTCGGACGTCCGCCGCCTCCACCGCCGCAAATTTTAGCAATACCGCCGATAAATTTACCCGCTTGTAAACCTTTATTATTAACAGCTTTACTAAACGCTGCCACAAAATTAACCTTACCATCGGTTGTCGCTGAACCCAAGACAACGGCACTTTCTCCTAACTTTTGTTGTAGCCTTTCTGCGGCGGTTTTTAAGGATTCTGCATCGGCATCATGGAGTTCTGCTACAATTAATTTAAACTCACCAATGGTTTCAGCAGAGGTTAATAATTTTTCGGAATTGGCGATCGCTAATTCTGCTTTAACTGCTTCTAATTGTTTCTGAGTTGCTTTTAACTCCTGTTGTAAATTATTAATCCTGTCTGGTAATTCTTCAGGTTTAGCTTTAAAGCGATCGCCTAACTCCTTAACCACCGTATCCCGCACTTTCAAATACTCTAAAACTGATTGTCCGGCTACCGCTTCTATCCGTCGAATTCCTGATGCAATACCCGTTTCCGAAATAATCTTAAATAGACCAATTTCGGCGGTATTACTAACATGAATTCCCCCGCATAATTCCATCGAAACCCCGGAATAATCAACCACCCGCACAATATCAGAATATTTCTCTCCAAACATCGCGATCGCACCTTTAGCTTTAGCCGCTTCAATCGCCATTTCTGCAATTACGGCGGGATGGGCTTCGGTGATCCAACTATTAACTTGATCTTCAATTTGTTGCAATTCTTCAGCAGTTAACCCCCGGGGAGAATTAAAATCAAATCGTAACCGTTCAAAATCAACTAAAGAACCCGCTTGAGAAATAGAGGAATCTACTATTAATTTTAACGCTGATTGTAACAAATGGGTAGCGGTATGATTAGCTTGGGCGCGACGACGACAGCCGCGATCAATTTGGGCAGTTAAGGTCATTCCTGGGGTAACTATTCCCCGTTCAATGCGTCCGAAATGGATGAAAATATTGGATTCTTTTTTAACATCTTCGATCTGAATTACGGTATCCCCATAACTCAAATAACCGCGATCGCCAACTTGTCCCCCAGACTCGGCATAGAAGGGAGTTTTATTCAAAATTACTTGAATTTCTGTTCCCGCTTCTGCTGTTTCTACGGGTTTTCCATTCACTAAAACCGCTTCCACTTTGGCATCAGATGTTAATAACGTATAGCCTAAAAATTCCGTGGGGTGAATATGTTCTGCTAATTGATCTAAACTTCCTTGGACAGTTAAATCAATGGTTTCATGGGCATCTTGAGAACGGCGGCGTTGTTCTTCCATTGCCGTTTCAAAACCTTTAATATCAACGGTTAACCCATTTTCTTCGGCAATTTCTTGGGTTAATTCTAGGGGGAAACCGTAGGTGTCGTATAAGACAAAGGCATCTTGACCGGAAATTTCACCCCCCTGACTAATGGGGGAAGTTGTAGCCTCCCCTTTGCTAAGGGGGAGGTGGGAGGGGGTCGCCTTTTCCATAATTTCTACTAACAGTTTTTCCCCCCGTTCTAAGGTTTCCAAGAAACGGGTTTCTTCCCTCTGTAATTCTGCTTTAATTGCGGTTTCCCGTTGACGCACATTCGGATAAATAGCTTCTGATAATTGCATCGCAGTTTCAGCGACTTGGGTAGTAAATTCCTGATTAATTCCAATTAACCGACCGTGACGCACCACCCGCCGAATTAAGCGCCGGACAATATAACCCCGGCCAATATTAGACGCCGTAACTCCATCAGCAATTAAATGCACAACCGCCCGAATATGATCCCCAATAACTTTTAGAGAAACCTTGGTTTTATCATCGGATTTGTGATAGTCTATTTGGGCAATTTCCGCCGCGGTTTTAATAATTGGAAAAATTAGATCGGTTTCATAATTATTAGGAACTTGCTGTAAAATTTGCGCCATTCTTTCTAACCCCATGCCCGTATCAATATTTTTATTCTGTAATGGGGTTAAATTACCATCATTATCTCGGTTATATTGCATAAATACTAAGTTATAAAACTCAATAAACCGAGAATCATCCTCTAAATCAATATTCTCCTCGCCGCGTTCCGGGTGAAAATCATAATAAATCTCTGAACAGGGGCCACAGGGGCCAGTGGGGCCAGATTTCCAGAAATTATCCGCTTCTCCCATGCGTTTAATGCGTTGGGGAGATACCCCAATTTCGTCCCGCCAGATGGCAAAGGCTTCGTCATCTTCCTCGAACACACTCACTACTAAACGTTCCGGGGGTAACTCAAAAACTTTTGTAGAAATTTCCCATCCCCAAGCGATCGCTTGTTGTTTAAAATAGTCTCCAAAGCTGAAATTGCCCAACATTTCAAAAAAAGTATGATGTCTGGCCGTTCTGCCGACATTTTCAATATCATTAGTACGGATACACTTTTGGGAGGTGGTGGCGCGGGGAACTTCCGGTTGTCGCTGTCCTAGAAATATCGGTTTAAAGGGTAGCATCCCGGCAATAGTTAACAACACCGTCGGGTCTTCGGGAAACTAAAGAAGCACTAGGCAGAATTTTATGCCCTTTTTCGGCATAGAAGTTGAGAAACTTTTGACGAATTTCGCTACCTGTGGAACACTTGGGAGAAAAAGTCATAATATTCACCGTAAAAAAATTAGACCAACCTTTTACAATAAATGAAAGATCAAATATTGCATCGAATCATTCCTATTTTAATTGTTAGTTTGTCTGCCTTGGGGGGTGTGGTCGGGGGAATTTTTTTTCGGCAAACGGTCATTGTTGAACGTTTTCCTACCCTTCTGCCTCGGTTGCCCTTTGCCAATGCCTTACCTCCCCAGGAAATTATTGCCCAGAATGAAGTTCGCCCCTTACCCGGGAAACTGGATGAGGTGTTAATGTTTAATAGCAATAGTCCAGAATGGGTGAAACAGGAAGGAATTTTACTTTCAACCTTTCCGGGGGGATGGCGTGGTGATCCCGAATCTCATTTAGAATATCGTTTAACTGGAGAATTTGAGGTATTTGCTCATCATTTTACCCACACTCCCCCGGATTTAAAAACCTTATATTTGGGATTGATGGTTCATAATCCCGATAATGAACCTGTGACCGTTGAAATATTGCAAGCGGCTAGTTATTTATTGGAGCCGGATGCTCCTTTTAAAGAAAAACCTGCCATGAGTGATAATGCTAACGGTGAGATTTATTCTGGGCCAGGAATTCGGGCCGTTGATGATGTGTTAAGGGGAAAGCGAGCGTCGGAATTTCCTAAAACCTTGGAAATTGGCCCCGGTGAAACTCAAATGTTAATGAATTTGCCTATCCCGGTGCAGGGGCTAAAACGTCCGGTGAATGGGCGTTCTACCCTTACGCGCCTAAAAGTCCGGGGTCAAAGCGATGATTCTCCCCCGGCCTCAATTTATATGGCTAGTTTAGCTCAATATGCGAAAATGCAGCCCGATGGCAAGGAGCGTGCGCCAACTTTAGAGGAATGGCAACAGTTACTTGATTATGGCAGTTTAGCACAACCCCGCGACAAAATTCCCACTCCTCCAGAACAAATAGGAGGTCAGTTAATTTATAGTCGGGTTGCGGGTGTTCAAAAAGGGGCAAAATGGGCGGTAGATTTAGTTGATGAGGGTAAAGATTTTCTGACTATTCCTGATAGGGGAAAGGGAATTTCTTTTCCTATTAGTACAGTTAGGGCGGGAACATTAGGAACAAAACAAGTGCAAGCCGCGCCATTAATTGTTCGTTATCCTGATACGGCCTATGAATCCCATGGCAATTATGGGGTACATTATGATTTACAGATTCCGTTATTAAATACAACGGATGAAACCCAAAAGGTAACGGTTACTTTGGAAACTCCATTCAAGGAAGAAAAGTTATCGAAAAATGGATTAATTTTTAGACAACCTCCCGTAGATTTTCCCTTTTTTCGAGGCACAGTTAGGTTAAGATATGAAGATGAACAAGGAAAAACGGTGATCAAATATCTCCATTTATGGCATCGTCGAGGGCAAATTGTTGACCCGTTAGTTGAATTAAAATTAAATCCGAAATCCTCCCGTTTTGTTAGGGTTGATTTCCGTTATCCTCCCGATGCGACACCCCCCCAAGTTATCACCGTGAAAACCTTAAATTAACTCCCCCGTTGTTGGGCTTTAGCCTTTTTTCCTTGGGGGCTTGGTCGGAAGTCCTATTCTATTAAATAACTCCGGCTTGAAATATTTGTTCAGCCGTTAAATTTAACTCTGGAAAAACCAAGGACTGAATACATTCATTTTCTCGAAATTGAGTAACTTGGTATTCTCCATCGACTAAAAAGTAAACAGAAATAGTTGGTTTTTTGGGATTACCAATAAATTTACGAGCACCCAGGGCTAGAGAATCTACAATCCAATATTCAACAATTCCAATATCTTCGTACTCCCCATATTTTTTATAATAATCATCCCGCCAATTAGTGCTAACGACTTCAATCACTAAGGGAATAGACTTACCCAAAGTTACAGTAGACTCTTTCTTCCAAAAGGGTTCATTCACTAAATGAGAACGATCCAATAATAAGATATCTGGTGAATAAGCCGACTCACTCGAAGCTGATTTAACCAGTGCCGTTTTCGGAATGGAATAAGGGAGATGTAGGCGCACATATTCTAAAGTCAGCTTTTCAGCTAAAAAACCCACAATATTTTCATGTTCTCCCGTCGGTTGTGGCATTTCAATAATTGCTCCTTGATGGAGTTCATAGCGTTTGTTATCCGGTTTCCACTGGATAAATTCAGAAAAATTTGTTGGCTTTGGTAAGGATTGAACCATAATTTATAACAATTGCAAGAGATAACCGCCTGGATCAAAATGGTAAAACCGTGAACTAATTTTCAAGTTGTCGGCGTTGTTGTTGGGCCGATGCCCTCTTTTATTAGGGGTAAAAGTCCAATAACTACAAAGATTACTTTTCAGCCTCTTGAGGCGTAGATTGTCGAACTAACTCAATGGTAGAAACCAAAAATAAAACCCATGGCGGCGCCGGCGAGGGCGTAAGTCCGAGGCGCCCGCGATTGACTATAACCCAGGTCTACAGAAGGGCCAATATTACAGCACTGATATTGTTTCTCGCTATATTTGGAAACTCCTAATCCAGCAATTGTACCGACCAACATCATCACCATACCCGATAACATAATCAGTCGCATATTCATAACAGCCTTCCTGGGATCGCCCTAAATATAATTTGTTTTAAAATAACTCTATATCCTAAAATTAGCCCCAATTTTCCGTTTTTGAAAGGTATTTTTAACCTTGTTTACAAAAGTTTAAAAAAGTTGATGTAATTTGTAGAATTTTCTAGGCTTAATCCTTGATTAATCAGGGTTTACCGGGTTTATATACAATGCTGATATATTCAACTGATATAGTTAAAATTCTAAGTTTCGACGGAAATGGAAAAGTGACCAAGCGAACAATCATAGATTAGGTATTCATCCGCTCATAAATGGCAGAAGCAGCCGGAGAATAACGGGTGAGGTAACTAAAAATCCAGAATTTGATACAGGAATCAATAATTACGGGAAACCGTGGCAATAAAAGTATTAACCGCTACCCTACTTTCAGGGAGTCCAAAATGAGCGATCACACCTTCTAATAAAACTTCCCATCCTTCGGCGGAGTGAAAGCCCACAAACATATCCGTAATTAAAATAAATAAAAATACTTTCAAAGGATCACTCAAATTCAAGAAAGTTCGATTAGAAAAACTTCTTAATATTGTGATTTTAGTTCGATTAAAATAAACTAATCCCACAAAGGCAAGTAAAGCCACACCATCGGATAAAACATTTTTTAATCCATTCAAGGCACGATTACGAGATTCGCGCCAAATTTCGGTGGCTTTTTCTGATAATTTTTCTTCTTTTTCTTCCTCAGAAAGTAGTGGTTTTCCTGATAATAATTGTTTGATTTCTAAACCTTCTTTGAAAAAAGAATACTCCTGTAAAAACTCCTCCTGAATCGCAGAACTAAGTTCAATTTTAGTGGGATTTTTGTCACTATAATTTCCCATTAAAGGGCTAAAAACTATATTTTTTACGGCAACCTGAACTAACAAAGGAATCAAGAATAAAATCAAAATCCAACGCCTAGCCACCTGATCTTGGCTGCGTCTAATTCTTAATTCTTGAACTACCTGTTGCTCATAGTCAGGTTTAACTTTATTTCCCCCAAACCATCCCCAACTCAACCAATTATTTTGGGGTTGAGGTGTAAAAATAGAGGTCGCCGATATAATTGGAGCATCTAGGGTACGGGCGCTGGCAGATTCATTATTTTCTTGTTTTAATTCTTCTGGAGTTAACCCGATTGGTGTTGAGGTATGGGCTAAACTATTAATCAGGGCATCCTCGGATTCGTCCCGATATTTTTTGATCACCCCATCAATAAAATCGAGCTTTTCGATAATTTCAATTTCGGGAATACCAACGGATTGAAATGTTTGTTCCTGGGATAAAGATTGAGGATTCCATAAAAAACTATTCAACTTGAATTGACTCAAATTGAAGCGAATTTTTAAGAGGTGGCGATCGCGTAAACTTTTAACATAATCAACCACCGTTTTTTTAGATTCAAGACGATACCCAATCGGATTACCCTGAAAATATTTATCTTCGAGGGCTTGAATTTCTTGGGCACTTTGATAAGCGGATTCTAAGAGTTGAATTTGTCTTTGATTCCACCAATGATTAAATCTATTGAGATTCATAAATTCTCCAGATCAATCAACACCACAACTAATTAAACGGGCAATAAAATAAACTTCCATTTTTGCTCCGTAGGGCGATCGCCACCACCCGGACGGATGACAACCCACGGGAGCTTCTGAACTAAAATCAAGATCTTCATAATCTAATAATTTATTATTGACACTCCATCCAAATTGAGCCTCCATTGCTTGTAAAACTTTCATATCAATATCAGAAATATCATCGGTTTCCCCCCAAACTGGTATAAATTTGTTGTTGAACACTAAAGCCAAAACGATCTTTACTGTAGCTCATCCACAGTTGATCCAGTAGGCTTAATGCACTACAGGGAAAATTCATCACTTCATCAGGAATAATATTTTCCAGACTGTTTTTCCCCATAATTTCTAACATAATTCTTGTAGTTTCCTCATCGGCAGCTTTCCAATTTTCGGCTTCTAAAAAATCCCGTAATTTTTGGTATCGGTATACATCCGTTAATAATAATAACGCCTTATCTAACTTCTGTTCTAAGCGTTCAATGCGTTCGGATAAAAACTCTAAACTCAAAGGTTGAGATTGAGGTTTAGATCCTTTTGGTTGTTGTGGTGGTAGAGATTCGTTTGACATATTTTGTAGATATAAAAGGGCATAGGTAATAGGCTATGGGCTGAAGGCTCATTCAACCCCAGCGCCTATAACTTATGATAATTTAGGATTGACTGGCTCACTACTATCTTGTTGGATAGAACCATTATCCGAGGAGGGCGAAGTCTCAGAAGTTTTACCCGGGGAATGCTGATTTTCCGGGGGAGAGGGGGGTTTATTTTTATCCGATTTATTGTTATTAGATTTATCGGATTTTTCCCCTTTCAGAAAACGGGCTTCCAGGGTTTTAATAGTAATATACAGGTTCGGTGTAATTAACAAACTTAACACGGTTCCCGCCAACAAACCCCCAAAAATTGCCGTTCCCAATGACCAACGACTACTAGAACCCGCACCGGAGGCAACCACCAACGGCCAAAACCCAATTAAACTAGAAATCGCCGTCATTTGAATCGGTCGGAACCGTTGTTCCGCCGCTTGAATTGCCGCCTGGGTAATACTCAAGCCCTTGTCCCGCAGTTGGTTAGCAAACTCCACAATTAAAATAGAGTTTTTAGAAGCCAAACCAATCAACATCACCAGGGCCACCTGCACATAGACATCATTGGTGATCACCGGCCAGACCGTCCCTTGCATCAGGATATTTGACCGGAAACCAAACCGCGGCCATCGCCCCCAAGACCGCCAGAGGCACGGACAACATAATAATCGTCGGATCGATATAACTTTCATACTGGGCCGACAGCACCAGAAATACCATGATAAAAGCTAATCCGAAAATTAGAACAGCCGAACCCCCGGAGGATTTTTCCTCTAGGGCGCTTCCCTGCCAGGAATAATCAAAACCGGGGTCTAAGACCTCAGCGGCTAATTTTTCCATTTCGGCGATCGCTTGGCCCGTACTGGAGCCGGCGGCGGGGTTGCCTTGAATTAGCATGGAACGGAAAATATTAAAATGGTTAATGGTTTCCGGCCCCACAAAATCCGTGAGTTTCACCAAATTACTCAGAGCAATCATCTCGCCGTCTTGGGAACGCACATATAACTGAGAAATATCTTCGGGTCTGGCGCGAAATTCTGGGGAAGCCTGGGCATAAACCCGATATTGACGCTGACCCAGGACAAAATCATTCACGTATGATGACCCTAAATAGGTTTGTAGCGTGCCAAAGATATCATTAATATTGACATTTAGGGCCTTGGCGCGATCGCGTAGAACCTCCACCCGCTTCTGAGCTTTACTGGCTGAAAACTGACTAAATACCCCGGCGAAAGTCGGGTTGGCATTAGCCGCGGCGATTAAACGATTACCATTTTCCACTAAGGATTGAATTGGTAAAGTCCCCGTTGTATCTAATAACTGAAATTCAAAGCCTCCGGTGGTACTCAAACCCTGTACCGGGGGCGCATTCACCGCGAAGGCTTGAACTTCAGGAATCGATTGTAAAGACCCATTTAATTTTCTTAAAACCCCATAAACCGATTGTTCCGGGCTCTGGCGTTCTTCCCAGTGTTTCAGTAACACAAAGGCGATCCCTTGACTGGGGTTTTGTCCCTCAAAACCAAATCCCGGCACCACAAAGGCACTTTCAATTTCAGGAATGGCTAAAACCCGATCCACAATTTGCTCCGAGGCCTTAGCGGTATAGTTGAGGGACACCCCATCGGGAGTCCGAAACAGAATCAACAGATAGCCCTGATCTTCTTCGGGAACAAATCCCGAGGGTACAAGTTGATAGACCAACACCGTGGCCACTAACCCCGCCACGAATACACCCATAACTAAGGCATTAATCCGGGTTAAAAAGGTAATGAATTTACGATATCCTTCCTGTACCCAACCAAAACCCTGATTAAATCGATCAAAAAACCATCCTAAAGGCCCGTGGCTTTCCTTCTTGGGGCGGAGTAATAACCCGGCCATACTGGGGGAAAAGGAAAGGGCGTTAAAGGTAGAAAACACCAGGGCAAAAATAATCGTCATGGCGAATTGCCGATAAATCGCCCCGGTAGTTTCCTGGGAAAAAGGACACGGGAATAAAAACTGCCATCAACACCACCGAAGTGGCAATGGTCGCCCCGGTGAGTTCCTGCATGGCATCTAAAGCCGCTTGACGGGCTTTCATCCCCTGTTCAATTTTGATCGAGACAGCTTCTACAATCACGATCGCATCGTCCACCACTAACCCCGTTGCCAAGGTACAAGCAAATAGGGTTAAGGTATTGAGTTCAAAACCAAAGACTTTTAACCCGGCCATGGCCCCGATTAGGGCTACGGGAATGGCAATGGAGGGAATTAAGGTGGCCCGCCAGTCCTGTAGAAAAATAAAAATCACCAACACCACTAAGCCCACGGCCATCAGTAAACTGATCACCACTTCCTCAAGGGACACCTTAATAAATAGAGTCGTATCATAGGCAATCTGGTTTTTGAGTCCCGGGGGGAAACTTTTGGCCATTTCCGCAATTTTGGCTTTGATTTGATCGGAAGTTTCTAAGGCATTACTTCCGGGTAATTGATAAATCCCTAAACCCGCAGAGGGTTCTCCGTTAAAGGTGGCTGCTAGATCGTAGCTTTCCGCCCCTAATTCCGCCTTTCCCACATCCCGAATGGTAATTAAACTACCATCACTATTGGTTTTTAGTACCAGTTGTTCAAATTCTTCCGCCCCCCGCAGCCGACTTGTGGCCTGTAGGGGAATTTCAAATAGTTGATCGGGGGGAGTGGGTTGTTGACCAATTTTTCCCGCCCCGACTTGGACGTTTTGTTCGCGTAAAGCTGCGACTACATCCTGAGCCGTTAACCCCCTGGCGGCCATCCGAGGCGGATCGAGCCAGAGTCGCATGGCATATTTCCGTTCCCCAAAGATTGTTACCTGACCTACCCCTGGAATTCGACTAATTTGGTCAACAATAAACAGATCAATATAGTTACTAATAAAGGTGGGATCGTAGAGGGGTTTTCCCGTTTCATCTTTGTCGGAATAAAACCCGATCACCAGGAGAATATTGGGCGATGACGCTTGAAACCGAGAGTCCGGTTTGCTTGACAACATCAGGTAAATTAGATTCGGCTTGGGCCACTCGGTTTTGGACGTTCACCTGAGCAATATTCCGATCCGCATCATTGGGAAAAAACACCGAAATATTGCTGATGCCGTTATTGCCCGTACTAGAGGACATATATTTCATCCCCTCCACCCCGTTGATTTCTCGCTCGATGATGGTGGTAACGGTGGTTTCGGTGGTTTCCGCATCCGCCCCAATATTAAACCCGGTAACGCTAATTTGGGTATTCGCCAGGTTGGGGAGTTGGGTAATCGGCAGCAGGGGAACCGAGATAGCCCCGATCAAAATAATCAGGATACTACAGACCGTCGTTAGGACGGGTCGTTTAATAAAGGTTTGAACAAACAGAAGCATAGCAATCTTCTCAGGGGTTGGCAGTTAGTGGGGTTTGGCAATTAACGAGGTTCACGGAATCGGTGTTTTCTCATTTATTGTTTTCCCGGTGAGGGGGCATCGGTCTTGGGTTGCTGTTTTTGATCCATAATGGGTGTACCATCTCGTAACTTGACCACGCCATCTATAACCACTTTTTCTCCGGTTTTTAAACCCGAGCGAACTTCAAAGCTCTGACCTTGAATACTGCCCAACTGCACGGGTTTTTGTCTGGCGATTAATTGAGTTTTCCCATCCTGGGTTTGTTCTTGGGCAACAAATACAAAACTTTGATCGCCAATCCGACTAATGGAGGTTACGGGAACGGTAATTCCCGATTGTTGTTCCCAGATTACCTTAGCTCGGACAATTTGATCGGTTCGCAGTCGATTATTGCGGTTATCATAAAGGGCTTTGACTAAAATGGTTTGGGTTCCTGTCCCGGCACTCGGGGCGATATAGGAGACCTGGGAGTTGCCGATTAATTCTCCGGTTTCTTGAGATCTAAGCTCGACTAAAGTTCCAGCCCTAATTTGAGAGAGGCGTTCAATCGGAATATTAATTTGAACTTCTAATAAATCATTTTGTCGAATGGTGGTAATTGTAGTTTGACTATCGACAAAATCTCCGGCTTTTACTAATACCTCCCCTACGATTCCATCAATCGGGGAATTGATTTGATAATATCCTAATTGGATTTGTCCGGCTGTTGCGGTTGACCGAGCTTGGTCAATATCGCGCTGGAGTCGTTGGATTTCTGATTCTTGAGCCTGAATTACTTTTTCTTGACTGGCGATTTGAGCGCTCAGGGTTGAGACTTGACGATTATAATTCTGTGTGGCACTTTCAACTTTGGCCCCAGAAGCATCGATCCGTCTTTGTTGCGTCTCAATTTGGCTATTTAAGGTGGAAATTTGACGTTCTAGGTTTTGTTGGGCGGTTTCTAACTTTCGCCTGAAGGGACATAATCTCCCGTTCTTGAGCGGCAAAATCCGATTCCGTTGCTTGATAGTCGCGCAATTTTTGATCGTAGATTTCTGAGGATACGACCCCTTGGTCATACAGTTCTTTATAACGATCATAAGCTCTTTTTCGTTCATCCATAATCGCCCGTCGGCGATCGCGTTCATTGATTCCAACTAGGACATTTTCTTGGGCGGTTTTTAGCTCATCGGCGACGGAGGTATATTCTAATTCATACTCTAATCGCTGTTTTTCTTTTTTTTCCGCAGCTAGGCTTTGTTGAGCATCTTGTAAATCCGCTTCTTGGGATTGATAGGTAAGTTGGGCCTGTATTCGCTGTAATTCTGCTCGTTGGGCGTCCAGATTTGCCCTGGCGGTGTTGAGTTGTGCCATTCTGGACTCAACGCTGGCCAATTGACCTTCATAATTCGCCTGTTGTTGGCGACCGTCAATTTGAATTAAGGGGGTATTTTGGGAAATGCGATCGCCTAAACGAACAAAAACCTGTTTCACCCAGCCATTCACCCGGGGTTGAATTACGGCATTTTCAATTCCCTCGACCCTAGCATTGAATTCGCTCGTGTTTCTAACATTACTCATTCCCACCACGGCTAAATTCACGGATACGGGTGGAGGAGCAGCCGCCTGGGGTTCACTTCCACAAGCAGTCATCAGGAAGCTAGTTAGGATAAGAGGAAAATAGGAATTCCAAGATGCTGGATGCTTGTTCATGGTTTTGCCGGAAACGGGAAATAGAAAATAAACTCAATTGAGAATATTGGAAGTGTATTATATCGGGTATTTTGATAATTTTGGGATCGGCACAATAATTCTTATCACTCAGTTTGATGATTTCAAAGAAGGGAACACCGGAACACCGGAACCAAAGTAATTCTTATCACTCAGTTTGATGATTTAAAGGAACTCTTGTAGTTAAATAAAATACCGCCCCAAATAAGGGAATTAAGCTAATCCACTCTAATATTACAGAATTTTTCATTTCTCGTCTAGCCCGATCATCTGTTAATAAAACCGGAAACAGAAGACTTAACAATACAAAGTCCAGACTCATAACGTGGATAAAACGACTGGTTTGCCACTGTTGAATAAAATCTTCCCAATTGCCTTGAGTTAAACCATAACTCACCAGTCCCACCGTGACGATTGTTAATAATAGTCCGGTAATTCGAGAATCTAATATTTTTATAAACCATGATTCTTTTCCTAAAAATTGAGGGTTAGGTTGGCGCAAAGCTAGGTAAGGCAAAATCGCAAAAGCACCTACCCCAAAAGATAAGGTTGCAAACAACCAAGCCGGAGTTTTTTGCCCATGTCCATCAATAAACAGAACACAGCTATAAATTAACGGCCAAATTCCCATAATATTAAATAGGGCAATAATTAAAGGATTAATTCCTGTCCAGTTCCCCGTTGATAGATTTTTGATTAAATCCAAAGTCTCAGGTTGATCCGGCGGTGCAAAGATAAACGCATACAAAACAAATCCCAACCAAATAAAACCGAAAATGATCTTGTTTTTCATAATAAAAATTAGGGCATTGAGCAGAGGTTATTTTGAGGAAATAGGCTTTTTCAGTTATCAGTCAAGACAAAGCAATGGGTCATTACAAATTACGAATGGGTAATGGGTAATAAACTTTTAACTGATGACTTTTAACTGATGACTTTCAACTGATGACTGTTAACTGATAACTGATGACTGATTTAGGGTAAAAATCGATCTAATGCTGTTTTTAATGCTTCAATTTCAACATCAATATTTCCTTCTTTTGCCGCCCTAGCCACACATTCACTCAAATGTTCATCTAAAATAATTCGAGATACCCGATCTAAAGCCCCTCGAATCGCGGCAATTTGGATTAAGACATCAGGACAAGGGCGATTTTCCTGTACCATGGTTTTGACACCCCGAATATGTCCTTCCAAGCGTGATAGACGATTGACTATCTTTCGCAAAGATTCTTCACTATGAATATGGGGATGGCTAGAATGTTCAGGATGATGATGATGTTCTAGCAAGTTGTTGAGTTCTTCGACTGTGGGCTCTAAGTCATTCATCTGTTTGTTAATATACAATTGACAAATATTTAATGATTGTACCTCAATTCTCTATTTATGTACGCAATAGTTTATGATTAAAGGGTTTCACTGAAATAACAACCGTTGTTGTGCTTCAGAACTTCCTGGCCGTATTTGTATGAAATCAAGCAAAATCTTAAAATTTATATTAATATTTAAAATGGGGAAAAATAGAACGATTTTATACTAAATAATAGAATATAAACAATGTTTAGAGCTTGCTAAAGCAGCCCAATTTTTCATACTTTTTTATGAGCGTATTCTTTTTACTATTGGTGAGGAGTTAAATTTTTAGCAGCGATCACCCCTTAAAGGAGTTTCAGTGCTACACTAAAATTACAGTATTGTTCGGTGGCAATTGCGTCATACCCTACTTGCAGGAGGAAAATACATGGTAACTACGCTCGAAATTGACAAAACTCTTCTTCAAAAAGCTCTTGATTTGAGTAACCATTCAACACCTACTACATTAATTGAAGCAGCTTTACGCGAGTATATTCAACGTCGTAAACAACTAAAAATATTAGAATTGTTTGGTACTATTGACTACGATGAAGATTATAACTACAAGCAACAGCGACAAACCTTATGAATGTTCTTGTTGATAGTTCGGTTTGGTCGCTGGCATTCCGGCGCAACACAACAAATGATGCGATCGCGCTTCTAAAAAATATCGATCGCCCCTAATAAAAAAGAGGGATACCAGTGCATTGTCAAATAAAATAAGCTTAATACTTGAAAAGTGATGAAAAAGATTGTAGTATGAAAATTCCTCATGATGCCATTATTCCAGATTCTAAAATAACTCGCTATTTGCTCGTTCTTAGAGAACAAGATGACAAATCAAAATTTCTCGCACAGGCTGGATTTACCCAAGATAATCCAGAACAGTTAATATCAGCCCTGTGTCAATTAGCTGATGCAGTAGAAGCCGTAGAAGACACAACTAACGAATATGGAATTTTTTATCGTGTAGAAGGAGAGTTAATCGGCATTAACAACAGAAATTTATCAGTAATTACAATTTGGCTTAACCGTAAAATAGACGGCAAATTTCAGTTTATCACCCTTAAACCTAAGAAGGAGAAATCAATAAATGTTTGACCTTTACCAGCGCGTTTCATTAAATAGTGATTTTCCAGAATATCACCTCAAAAAAGGCGATGTAGCCACTCTCATTGATTATGTCCCCCATCCCGGCAACGGCGAACAAGGTAGCGTGCTAGAAATCTTCAGTGCTACTGGGGAATCAATTGCCGTTGTTATTGTTCCTATTTCTGCAATTAAACCCTTGAGAAACGATGAAGTTTTAACCGTTCGGCGCCTAGCAGAGGTTAGCTAAATTGTAGGATAGAAGTAAAGTAATGGGGAGAGCGATCGCACTTTCGGAAAATAAGAGCGATCGCATCTTCTAAATAAAGAGCGATCGCACCTTTTGTTATTTGGGATGGGAGAGGCGCGATCGCACTTTCAAAAATCAAAATCATATCAACTATAAGCCTCATCATGACTACCAATATAATATTAGTCTGCCAAAAGATTTGCAATTGCTTCTTCCGCAGTGCCACAAAAAGCTGTGCCATTTTTCTTGGCTTCTCGTGTCAGCTTGACAGATTTTAGTATTTCTTGTTCTTGTAACTCTAGCCGGCGTTTTTGCAGAAACTCAATCAGTTGATCTCGTTCTTCTGAAGTTAAATTATCAAATGTATTAATCAAATTTTGTTTAAAAGTGATGTTCATATTAATATTTCGTCGTTTTATCAAAGTTAAATTGATTATAGCAAAATATTTTTGATGTTCTGAAAATGATCGCCCGATAAAATATCAAAAGGGCGATCGCATCTTCTAAATAAAAAGCGATCGCACTTTAGAAAAAAAAGAGCGATCGCATTGTCTAAATAAAAACTCATCACTCCTAATAAAAAGGAGCGATACCACTAGCATATGGTCTAACCTAGTTTCAAATACCAAGTGTCACCAAAAATTTCTGCACAATATGACCAAGACCAGAAGTTATCGTTTCCAATTCCATTTTCATTTTGACCCTGTTGAGTATTCACAGATCCACGACTTGTCGTATTTTGAGTTTCCCGTGTAATTAAATCGCTTGTAATCGTTGAGACTGCTATTTTGTGCTTGTCCGTAAGGATCGTCCACAACAATTCCACCACGATTCCAATCGATATCAATAACTTTGACAATATGTCCGGGGTTAGTAGTGTAAACACCAGCCATTATTGCCTTGCCTTGCTTGAGTCCCGATTCCCAGTTATCCCTTACAAAATTTTGGAAAAAAGTAGTATTAGTTGACGAAAACCCTGGCATATATTGCGTTCCAGAGGAAGTAACGCCAAGATCTTGTGCAAGTTTAGAAAGATTATCCCACCAGTAGCGGGCATTGGTACCTTGAGAGCTAGGATATCTCGATGGATTGGCTCGTAATCTATCTTCTAGCACATCTTCAAATTGCTTACTTGAATTTGGATTTTTTACACCAAGAGCCGTTAAGCAGCTTGCGAGGCTAGTGACGTTGCACATTACATCACCAATTCTTTGACCACCTTCGGTAGAAGCATTATCACGTTGGTTAAAATAAGGAACTTTATATTGCAAAGTACGATAGAAACCAGGACGCTCAGATTCGGGTTTTTGAGTGACAAGCTGTCTGTATTCTCGAATTTCATCAATAGTGAGCGATGATTTACTCCCTAGCTGATTGAGCCGGTCAGGTGTTGGCGGTGAAATGGGAGAATTATCAGAATCAGTTGGTGTTGCTCCTCCCCGTTCAATCCACGAACCCCAGTTAATTCCATCGGTGGAAGAACTCATGTAGATTTTATCATCTAAACCTTGGTGAGTCAGATAAAGCTTACCATTAAAAGCTGTCATTGATGGAGCCGTTGGTGTACTTCTGTTAATTGATGTCCAACCTGACCAATTCACTCCATCTGTAGAAGACCGGGTATAGATTAAATTGCGATCATAGCCGCGATGAGTTTGGTAAAGTCTGCCATTAAATTCTGCAATTGTTGGATAACTTGGTGTCGATCCTCCTCCTGACTCAGCCCAACCTGTCCAATTCATTCCATCTGTCGAAGAACGAGTGTACATTTTATTAGCATCAAAACCTCGGTGAGTTTGATAAAGTCGGCCATTATAACCTGCTAATGCTGGTGCTGTTGATGTACTTCCCCAAGATTGCATCCAACCTGACCAATTCACTCCATCAGTGGAAGAAACGGGTGTAAATGTTATTGTCATAACCTCGGTGAGATTGATAAAGCTTGCCATTTACAGCAGCCAGAGTAGGTGCGCTTTGTGTTGTTCCTCCTGACTGAGCCCAAGCTGACCAATTAACTCCATCAGTGGAAGAACGGGTGTAAATATTATTGTCATTACCCCGGTGAGATTGATAAAGCTTGCCATTAAAGGCTGCTAAACTTGGGGCGTTTCGTGTAGAGCCTCCGCCGTTATTATTCCAATTCGTCCAGTTGATACCATCGGTGGAAGAACGGGTGTAAATATTATTGTCATTACCCCGGTGAGATTGATAGAGTCTGCCATTTAAACTTGCCATTGGGATTTGTGACATCTCAATAGAAATGTCACTTCCCGACAAGTTAATCTGTGCAGTATCATCCTCACTCTGCAATCCCTGAAGCTCACCCTCACTCAATACCTTATCCTGCACAACCGCCGCAAAAATCGCCCCCTCATCTCCGGGTGAATCCGTAATATTCAAGCGCGAATCAACAGAATGCCCGATTTCTTCCAACAACAGATCCGCAACATTGGCCGGATTTGCTCCATTCCCGGTTAATAATTCTCTCGATAAATAAATTGTATCTGTCGCGGCTGCAAAAGCCCCATTCGCCCCACCAATTTCAGCCGACGAGACAAATTCAACTGGGGGAATTAAACTAAAATCACCGTTTAACCAATCTTGGGTTAGAACATTTGCAGCTTGAGTATCCCAACTTTCTCCAAAGGCTAAATTCATCTTTTCGACAAAATTAGGAACCTTTGCAAACTGGGTTAATTGTTCCTTGACAATATCCATTGCTTCACCCGTCAACCCATCGAAGGAATTGTCATTCGGTAACGTTATATTAGGGTCAATCGTTGCAATTGATCCTTCAATTTGAGCCAGCAATAAACTATCAGATGGGTTCGGCGTGAGTGCTGGAATATTTGGGTTTTGATTAATATGACCGATTAATAAGTCAGATTGTAAAATAACTGCTGGATTAGGTTCTTGGGGTTCCCAATTCAAAGCGGAAAAACTGGTAGATGGGAGCAAATTCTGACTAGGATCTTGCGAAAGTGAATTAGACATATATGTTCCTTGAATTTAGGTTAGGTAAAAGTGAGATGATTTTGATAAATATAAATAACTGACTCAAGTAACTGACTTAAAAAATAGTATGGATGAAAAACCTGTTTTTGTAAAGTAATAAAATATCACTTTTAGGCAGAAAAATTAAAATTGTTTATGTCATAAATTGTCATAATATTTTGAAAAATATCAGGTTAAATCATAAAAAGTCTGATATCCTAGTGAAAATACTGATACTTTTTTGAATCATGGATATAAAAGAATTCTTAAAGTTAGCAGACAATCTGGTTTTTTCGGAGACAGAAAAACATCTGGATGATCTGCAAAAAGCGGTCTTGCGCGGTGTATGGGATGGCCAAAAATATTCTGAAATCGCAGAAGAATGTTATCGTACCGAGGCTTATGTGAGAAATTTAGCCTCGAAATTATGGAAAATGTTTTCAGGGATTTTAGGTGAAAATATTAGGAAATCGAATATTAGATCGAGTTTGGAACGATCACAATCAGCTTATTTTTTGAATTATAATGAGTCTGTAAATCTTAGCCATGTTAATATATGCAATAATAATTCATCATCAATTATACCCAAAGAGCGATCGCCATCTCCCCCAAAACAACAACAAATTGACTTAGGGACTGCACCGGATCTTAAGAAAATATGCGATCGCATTCACGAATTAAAAACCCTACAAAATTGGATAATTCAAGAAAATTGTCGCCTAGTTTCTATTATTGGATTAAGTGGTATTGGTAAAACTACCCTAACTCGTTATTTAATTCAAACCCTACAACCGGAATTTGAAGCAATTATCTGGCGCAGTTTTTCTACTTCCCCCAGTTTAGAGATTACCCTCAAAAATTTATTATTATTTTTATCTAATCAATCCTTAACAGATTTACCTGTTAGTTTGGAGGAAACAGTTATCTTTATTAATCGAATATCTGAGAACAAAACGCTGTCTGATTATTCTGGATGATGTGCAAACCTTACTCAATCAAGGAACCCTAGCCGGACAATATCATCCTGACTTTAGAAATTATAGCCTATTGTTTAAATTAATTGCTGAAACCTCCCATCAGAGTTGTTTAATTCTCAATAGTTGGGAACTTCCCCAAGATATTGTTACTTTAACCGATGATAATGCACCCATTCGCTGTTTAAAGTTATCGGGTTTGGGTTCAGCAGCAATGGAAATTTTACGCGAAAAACAATTAAAGGATGAGGAACAATGGTATCTGTTAATTCAGACTTATCAAGGAAATCCCCTATGGTTAAAAATCGTAGCTACAATGATTCAAGACATTTTTAGGGGAAGGGTTGCAGAGTTTTTTAAATATGATAATCTATGCTTGGGAGAGGGATTAACCGAAATCTTAAAACAGCATTTGGAACGGTTATCAAAGATTGAAAAAAACGTCATCATAACTCTGAGTGAAGAAAAGGAACCTTTAGGAATTGCAGAATTAATAGAAATATCTAAACTATCTGCAACCGATGTATTTAAAGCAATTCAATCTTTAGAACGGCGTTGTTTAATAGAAACTGAAGAACAGCAACAGCAAACATATTTTAAAGTTGCTCCTATTATTCGAGAATATCTTGTTTTAAATTGTCAATAACCAGAAACCCTGTTTTTATATGTAGGGGCGGGTTCTGCAATAATATTGAATACCAACAAAAGAATTAAATCAACCCGCCATTTTTTTCTATTGGGAAATCAATAATTAATTCAATTTTCGGTTTGGTTTGGGCGGGTTTATTCATATTTTTTATTATTATTAAATATTGCCTCAGAACCCGCCCCTACGGATTGGAAAGATTTATGATTTGATTCATAGAATCTTCTAACTGTGTTAATAAAGTATCGACATCTTTTCCCACTTGTTGAAAACAGTCCGGGGGAGTAGGATTAGATTCAAAATAAATTAATCTGACGTTATCAACACCAATTCCAATGATTAATACTTCTTTTTCCGGTTGATACCCGTCTACAATTCCGACAATTTCTTTTAACCGATTTTCAACATTTTGATTCAGTTGTTCAATAGTTGATTTTGGACAGGCGACAAAGTGGGGGGTAGGTTTGAGATCAATTCCGAGGGTATTGGGTTTCTTCTCCCCATTGTTGGTGTAAACCCCAAGTTAAGGCGGCGAATTCCTGACGGTTATCTTTTACAAACCGATCTAACTGATTTTGCCAACTTTGCTGTCCTAAACCGGGTTGAGTGCTATCAGGTTTAATCATTTTTCGACTACTGGTTTTCACTGAGATACTATTTTAATCTATTATGGGTCAATTCTCTAAAATTCTATGGGTCTAAGTCGATCTACTGATCAAAACTAGAATAATTTCAATAAAAGTTATTAATTTACTCAGTATTTTTAATGACTACAGGATTTAATCAATAATTCAGTATCCTGGAAAATACGGTAATTTCAAAAATCGATGTATATTAAATTACTTTTATAAATCAACAATTTCGGAAAAAAAAAGCTGAATTCGAGAAACTTTTTGCCTCAAGAAATCGTCTTCACTGTTTGGTGCATTACCTTCAGAGTCAGGGTTTTAAACATATTTTACATCTACTAAATTATTGATCAGATTAAATTGAATATTTTCCTGATTAATTTAAAGTATTCTGAAAAATAGTATACCTATTGCGAGTCTTTGTGAGGAAAATCTATGATGAGTCTCGACACTTTTGATTCTGGAAATTTGTTTTTCAGTCCGACCCAGATTATTCCTGATCCTCAAATATTATCTTTGGGTTTGGGGGTTAGTCTTCCCATGGGAAGAAGTTTTACAGCTATTACTCCGACTGAAACTAATTTGATCTCTACTGATAATTCTGATTTAATTATTGGTACGACATTTGATGATAATATTTTTGCTTTACGGGGAAATGATAGGATTTATGGTTTGGAAGGTAATGATATTTTAGGAGGAAATGAACAAGCTGATTACATTTTTGGTAATCTAGGAAATGATAGTATTTATGGCGGTCAAGATGACGATACTTTAGCTGGAGGTCAAGATGATGATCTGATTTTTGGTGATGTGGGAAATGATTTTATTTTGGGCGATCGCGGTGCAGATATATTATTTGGAAACCAGAATAACGATATTATTTATGGGGGAAAAGATAATGATTTAGTCGCCGGAGGAGAAGGAGATGATCAATTATTCGGTGATTTTGGAGATGATATTCTCTATGGAGATTTGGGTGCTGATATGATAACGGGTGCAGAGGGAAATGATCTCTTTTATATTGGCAAAAATATGGGAGGATTTGCGATTACTGATGCTGATATTATCACGGATTTTACTTTCAATCAAGATGCTATTGGGTTATTAGGAGATCTGACATTCTCTGCGTTAAAGATTACTCAAGGAACTGGGGAATATACTAATGATACGATTATTCAAGATAAAAGTTCTAATGAATATTTAGCAATTCTCAAGAATGTAAATAGTAATAGTCTCAATTCTGATAATTTTATTTTTGAAGGTTCTGATCCTATCCCAGAGCCAACTCCCGTACCGACATTAGCACCAACACCAATACCGACGGTAGAACCAACTCCCGTACCGACGGTAGAAACCAACTCCCGTACCGACGGTAGAGCCAACTCCCGTACCGACGGTAGAGCCAACTCCCGTACCGACGGTAGAGCCAACTCCCGTACCGACGGTAGAACCAACTCCCGTACCGACGGTAGAGCCAACTCCCGTACCGACGGTAGAACCAACTCCCGTACCGACGGTAGAACCAACTCCCGTACCGACGGTAGAGCCAACTCCCGTACCGACGGTAGAGCCAACTCCCGTACCAACTCCCGTACCGACGGTAGAGCCAACTCCCGTACCGACATTAGAGCCAACTCCCGTACCGACGGTAGAGCCAACTCCCGTACCGACGGTAGAGCCAACTCCCGTACCGACGGTAGAGCCAACTCCCGTACCGACGGTAGAACCAACTCCCGTACCGACGGTAGAGCCAACTCCCGTACCGACGGTAGAGCCAACTCCCGTACCAACTCCCGTACCAACTCCCGTACCAACACCTGTACCAACACCCGTACCAACACCTGTACCAACACCCGTACCAACACCTGTACCAACACCCGCACCTGTGAGCGTTTTAGAGTTTAGTTCAGCTAATTTTAGTGTGAATGAAAATGGCATACCTATTAACACAATTACGATTAATAGAACGCAAGAAAGTAGCGGTTTAGTCACAGCAACCATTACCCCAACAAATGGAACTGCAACGGCTAATTCAGACTATAATAGTACGCCCATAACAGTGACATTTGCCGATGGGGATATTACCCCAAAAACTGTTACAATGACCGTGCTTGATGATTCAATATTTGAACCAACGGAAACCGTTAATTTAGCATTAAATATTACCACCGGAACTGCAACGGTCGGAACAAAAAACACAGCTATATTGCAAATTGTTGATAATGATCCGAGTGAAAATCTCCAGTTAAATAGTGCAACTTATTTAGGAACTTCTGGAAATGATAGTGGTGCATCGGTTGAAATTTCTCCGGTTGATAATAATATTATTATTGCGGGTAACTTTAACGGTGTGGGAGAGATTCAACGGTTACAAAATGGGAATACAGCCCCATTATCAAATACACCATTAGGCGGTATTGTAAATGATTTAGATGTAGATCGAGATAGTGGGGAAATTGTAGTGGTGGGGGATTTTGGAATTAAGGTTTATAACCCTACAGCTAATACGGTTTTATGGTCACAACCGGGAACTTTTAATCGAGTTGCGATCGCCTCGGATGGTACGGTTGCCACTTTAAATAATAGTACCGATACGATTACCTTATGGAATCCAACGGGAACCCAATTAACCAGCACAACCCTAACCGGAACCAATGTCAATCCGGCGGATATTACGATTGATCCTACCACTAAACAAGTCTTTGTTACCGGGTATAATCAAGTTACCAGTATTTTACAAACTCCTTTCTTACGCGGGTTTGATTCTTCCTTGAATTTGTTATGGAAAACCTGGGATTTTAGTGCAACGGAAGTCACCGGACAAAACTTAGGGGCAGATACCCGAGGAGAACGGATTACAATTGGTAAAAATGGAGGACTTTATTTCTTAGGAAGAACCGATGGCGGCAATAATGTTTTTCAACGGGATGGTAAAACCATTACTCAAAATTCAACCACAAATGTTGATGTAGATTCCTTTAGTAATTTCTCCGGTGCTGGGGCGGGAACTTTCACTTTTCACGCCAAAATTAATCCGAATAATGGAAACCGTTGATCGGGGTCAATTTGTTGTTACCCGCACTAGCACCGGGGCGAATAGTTTTACCCCCAATTCCATCACGGCTGACGAATTTGGTAATGTATATATAGGAGGATCTTCGGCTTTTCAATTGCAAAATCGTCCGGCTAAAACGATTAATAATCAACTCGTTGGGGCTTATACCTTGGGAGAAATGGCCGTGTTAGGATTATCGGCTGATTATACCGTCAGAAAGTTCTGGACTCCTTTAACCCAAACGGGTGACGCTGATGGGGCGAAGGGAAGTGTAAATGGTTTTGCGGTATTGAAGGGTCAAGCGGTAATTTTGGGGACGGTAACCCAACCCTCGGTGGCGACAACAACTAACGCAATTAATCCTAATCCATTGGGAGGAAATGATGCTTATTTAGCCACTTGGTCGGTTTAGGAAATCGCTGATTAGCAATTAGGTTTCTAATCGTTATCTTATATTGAGAAACCTAGTTTCTTGGATCTGCGTCGATCAGCTTAAATGCCCTCTGATGCTGTTTTTCTACTTCTAATCCTAAATCCTGAAACCCTTTCACAACTTCCTGTCCCCTGTCCCTTGTTCCCTAGTGCGTAGCGCTATAACCTATAAATTCTCACCTGCACTGATTATGTTAAAACCCTTGACCATTGCCCGATCTTTACCTCGTCGTTGGTTGTATCCGGTGATTTCAATAACTCTTACCCTGGGTATTGTATTGAGTTCAACGGTCGCAACTTTGGCAATTCCTTTACCCGAATTAATCTTTAGAGGAATTCAAGTTATCCAGTTATCAAATTTATCAGCCCGTCAGGAAGTTGCGATCGGGGAACAAATTAATCAAGAATTACTCTCAAAACAAGTTAACTTATTTCGTAACCAAGAAGCCCAAAACTATATTAATCAAATTGGTCAACGTCTTGTTCAAGCCAGCGATCGCCCGAATATTCCCTACACATTTCAAGTAATTGATGATCGGAATGTCAATGCTTTTGCCACTATGGGCGGGTTTGTTTATGTTAATACGGGCTTAATTGCGGCGGCGGATAATGAAGCGGAATTGGCGAGTGTAATGGCCCATGAAATCGGACATATTGCCGGACGCCATGCGATTAAACAAATGCGTCAAGCGGCGGTGGCTGCGGGGGTGGCGACGGCCGTTGGTGCGGATCAAAATAAATTAGTTCAAATTGGGGTGGAATTAGCCTTAAAACGCCCTAAAAGCCGCGAGGCTGAATATGAGGCCGATCGCATGGGTTTAGCCACTTTAATTCGTGCGGGTTATGCTCCACGGGGCGCCGTTGATTTTATGGCCAAACTGTTAAAAAGTGGCTCTCCACCAACTATTATTAGCACTCACCCAGCGACCGGCGATCGCATTTCCGCCATGCAACGACTTCTTGATCCCAGTATGGTTAATTCCGGCGATGGGTTAGATAGCAATTCCTATCGCGCCACGGTTGAACGCATTTTGTATTAAATTAAACCCCAAATTGGGGGAAACTCCACCTCAAACTCCCCCCAATTTGGCCACTCAGTATTGCACAAAATTGAATAGGTATGTTAAGTTAACCTATCGAGTAGAGTCAGTCAGCCTAATCCACTCTTTTTTAATGAGTTAGGAGCGGGGGAACCATCTTTAGGGGCTTATCTTCGATTGTTTACGATTGTCGAGAAGGACATCTCTCAGTCCTAGCCCGTCAGCTAACCCCGTCGGCTGTGAGAGAAGACTGTTGATCGGCAAGGTTTTTACCATTGCCCTCACCGGAATTCTAAGTACATCAGACTCTGTTATTAATATTCAATCCTTGAGGGTTGAATTTGCAAAGGTGTTTGGGGGTCATGGAAATGGCCAGTTTTTTAGTTTGCTAATTTTGGGTAATCACAGATACTATATGTAACCCATCCTAAAATTCAACGAGTGCGGGGATTAACAAACATTAATCTCCCCTTGAATTTTGTATTATTCCCATTTGAGGCTGACTATGCACCCTGCGATTTTAGTTCTCCTGCAAGTTTTAATCGTGATTGGATTATCCCGATTAATGGGATTATTCTGTCGTCAAATTAAACAACCTTTAGTGATTGGAGAAATTATTGCCGGAATTATGTTGGGGCCATCATTATTAGGGTTAATTGCTCCTAATGTGATGACCACTTTATTTCCTGCCGAAACTCTGCCCTACTTGAATATTTTATCCCAAATCGGACTAATTTTTTTCATGTTCTTAATTGGGTTGGAACTGAACCCAAAATATTTGAGTGGGCAACTAGAAAAGGCAGTTTTAATTTCTCACGTTAGTATTGTAGTTCCCTTTGCATTAGGGATTTCGACCGCATTAATTCTGTATCCAATTGTTTCTAATAATGGTGTTTCCTTCACGGCGTTTGCCTTGTTTTTAGGTTCGGCTTTATCAATTACGGCTTTTCCGGTTTTAGCCCGAATTATTACAGAAAATAATTTACAAGGAACTCGTTTAGGAACCCTAGCTTTAACCTGTGCCGCCGTTGATGATGTGACGGCATGGTGTTTATTAGCCTTAGCGATCGCCGTCACCCGAACTAACAGTATATCGGGGGCATTTCCGACAATTATTGCCTCAATTTTGTATATTATTTTAATGGCAACCGCCGGGCGGTGGTTATTAAGAAAACTCTCGATCCATTATCAACGCACAGGGCGACTCAGCCAATGGGTTTTAGCTTGGATTTATATGGGAGTGGTGGCTTCGGCTTTAATTACTGAATTGATCGGAATTCACTTAATTTTTGGAGCCTTTTTACTCGGGGCTGTGATGCCCAAAGATCAAGGTTTAGTCCGAGAAATAGCTGAAAAAACAGAGGACTTTGTTCTGATTTTCTTACTCCCAATTTTCTTTGCCTATAGTGGATTACGCACGGAAATTGGCTTACTAAATCGTCCTGAATTGTGGTTATTATGTGGGTTAGTTGTGGCGGTGGCAATTATTGGAAAATATGTCGGAACCTATGTCGCCGCGCGGGTTAGTGGGATTGAAAAAAGAGAAGCCTCCGCGTTAGGTTGGTTAATGAATACCAGGGGATTAACTGAACTAATTGTTTTAAATATTGGCTTAAGTCTGGGGGTGATTTCGCCGTTACTTTTTACCCTATTAGTAATTATGGCATTAGTTACAACCTTTATGACTTCGCCATTATTAGAAATGACCTATCCCAAAGAGTTAATTAAACTCGATATTATTGAACCGGAAATTCCAATAACAATTCCCCAACCTCTTACCCCTGCTTATCGGATTTTAGTTCCAGTTGCCAATCCCAATACTCAAAGAGGATTAGTACAATTAGCTTTAGCGATCGCCGGAAAACCCCCTGCTGTTGTTCATCCCTTAAGTTTAATTGAACTAGAGGAAGATTATTTATTTCAAAGTACCCCCGATGAAGCCAACCGCTTAATTGAGAAACAACGGCAACGTTTAGACGAATTAATTCAAAGTTTAGAAACCTCCTGAACTCAGACAAGGGGTTTATCCCATTATCCGCATTGCCCAGGATGTGGCGAAAAAAACGATAGAAATTGCACAAGTTGATCAAGCTAATTTAATATTAGTAGGTTGGCATCGTCCCGCCTTCAGTGACAATCGTTTAGGTGGGAGAGTTGGCAAAATTTTGAATAATTCTCCCACCGATGTCGCCGTATTTGTTAATAAAGAACAGCAACAAATTCAGTCTTTATTAGTGGCTTATGCTTCTAATATTCACGATGATTTAGGGTTAACTTTAGCATTAAGAATGATGTTCAATGACCCCAATCGTCAGTTAAAAATTCTGGTGACATCCAACGAACCGGAGGAGGAATTAAGCTATGAATTACGGAACATGATTGATATATTACCCACCCGCATTCAATCCCGTTTAGAAATGATTCGACTGCCAGAAACCGATCCCATTCAAGCGGTGATTGAAGCTTCAAAAACCGTAGATTTAACCATTGCTGGTACCAGTCGCACCTGGGGAATTGAAAGGCAAACTTTAGGAAGGTACACCGATCAACTAGCTCAAGATTGTCATTCATCTTTACTAATTACTCGGAGTTATTCTCAAGTTACCTCCCACCTGGAATCATTATTACAACAACCAATTAGTAGCTAACCTCGTCATCTAATTATCATCAAACTATGCACAACCATTTTAATTTAAAATCCTTAGCTTTTTATGGAACCATGATTGGTTCAGTGCTGATCCTTTTTAAAGGAGTCACAGTCTATGGAGAAACCAAATTAAAAGCACCTATCACTATTGGGGGTGATTATTCTATAGAGTTTGATACTCCTCCTCAATGTTTAAAAGACAAAGATTTAACCTTAAAAATTGAACAGTCAGGGATTTATATTTTTGCTAATTTAGTATTAGAAAAATCCCCAGATAATCTGGATAAAATTGCATTAAGTGGCAAGTTCAAGGAGCCAAAAATGACCTTATCAGGAATTTCAAATCCGTTATTATTCTGTTCATCAGATCTGTCTCAAAATCCCAATCAATTAACACTCACAGGAGAATTTAAAGACAAACTATTTAAAGGTCAAATCCAGGATCAAACTTTATCCAATCCGATCAATTTTACCGCGACATTAAACCCGGTATCCAAATCGGCAAAACCAGATCATTAAATTACTAAAGTTGAGTTTTGTTTGAGAAAAGGCTATAAAATTTGTAAAAAAAAGTTAATTACAGCTTAGATTATGTACTTGATTACTCAACCTATATTATCAATAGAAACCATGGATTCTTTCATTGCTGGAATTATTTTTGTTGGGGTAATTATTTTAATCATGGGGGAATGGTTACACCTCACCATTGCAGCGTTTTTAGGTGCTCTCCTCCTGGTTTTTTTCCACGTTATGACTTTAACCGAGGCGGTTAGTTATATCAGCCGAAGTTATGCAACTTTAGCCCTATTTTTTGGGGTAATGGTTTTAGTTCGTGCCTTTGAACCGACTAAAATTTTTGATTATTTAGCCGTTAAAATGATTTTGATGGCGAAGGGAGAAGGGAAACGGTTACTGTTAGGAATTGTAGCCTTAACTACCCCCATTTGTGCCATGTTACCCAATGCCACAACGGTAATGTTATTAGCGCCTTTAATTCCCCCTATTGCTCAGGATTTAGGGATTGATTTTGTCCCTTTATTAATTTTAATGGTCTTCATTGCTAATAGTTTCAGGATTATTAACCTTAGTTGGAGATCCTGCCACATTTATTGTCGGAGATGCTATTAATATTAGCTTTGTTGATTACCTACAACGCTTGAGTATTGGGGGAGCATTAGCGGTGGTGAGTGTAGTGATTTTATTACCAATTTTATTCCGTAAAACCTGGAATACAAAATTTGAACATTTAGAAGATTTACCCCATCCTAAAATTAATCATCCCCGCACTTTAGCAATGGGGGGTTTAATTATGGTCTTTGTTTTAACCTTTTTTGTAATTGGAGAAACCTTACCCGTTCCCATTTCTCCGGCGGCGGTGGCCTTATTAGGGGCGGCTTTAGCTTTGATGTTAGCCCATCATAGTAAAATTGATACCGTTAATAATATTTTACGAGATTTAGACTGGAGTACCTTAATTTTCTTTATGTCAATTTTTGTTTTAATTGGAGGATTAGAAAAAACTGGAGTGATTAGTAATTTATCGGGACTCCTGGCTATTATTTTAGGAAAAAATATCGCTCTTGGTTCAATTTTACTGTTAGTAACAGTAGGACTTATTTCTAGTGTTGTGCCTAATATTCCCTTAGTGGTGGCGATGGTTCCCCTATTAAAACAATATTTAGTTAATGTAGGATTTGTCGGTGCAGAAGTGCTTGATCCGGCTTTTAACGGACAGTTTCCCCCGGAAGTATTACCGCTATTTTATGCGATGATGTTTGGGGCAACCTTGGGTGGAAATGGCACATTAGTGGGGGCTTCTTCTAATATTGTCGCCGCCGGAATTTCTGAACTACATGGGCGAACAATTTCCTTTAAAACCTTTCTTCATTATGGGATTCCAGTCATGGCTGTGCAAATATTTGTGGCGATGTTGTATGTCACCTTTGCCTTCCTAATTTAAACCGGGGTCACAACCAGAATTTCTTCCTTTTTCCAATCTAAAACTGCATAAACTTCCACGGACTTTTGGCGACCTTTAACTTTAATTTCACCTAAACTTTTGAGAACAATACCATGATGTTCGGCAATGGCGGCGGCCGTTGATTCATTAATTAAAATCGTGTATTCAGGATATTCTTTAGTTAGGGTTTCCAAACGCGCCGCCACATTTACTGCATCCCCAATCACCGTATATAATAACCGTTCTAAGGAACCAATTTGTCCAGCAACAACTTCTCCACTACTAATACCAATTCCCGTTTGAATGGGAACTTCACCCCGTTGAATTCGCCGTTGATTTAGTTCTTCTAAACGTTCACGCATGGTTAATGCCGCCGCCACGGAAACGCCATTCTGTTTCTGCTGGGGATAAAGGCGCTCCGAAAATCACCACAATTGCATCCCCAATAAAATTATTTACATATCCACCCCAAGGACGAATTGCATCGGTCATTTCGGTTAGATATTCATTTAAAAATGCCACCACTTCTTGGGGTTGCATCTGTTCCGATAGGGTAGAAAAATTGCGAATATCGGTAAATAAAACCGATACCCAACAGAGTTCTCCTCCTAATTTTAATTGACCTTGTAATAATTTTTCTCGCACTTCCGGGGAAACCACACGGCCAAAAATATCCCGTTCTCGCTCTCTTTCTCGGAGTCCCAAAATCATATTATTAATCGCATGGGTCAAAATTTCTAACTCTTGACAGGTTTCAATCTTCAGTTTTTCAACTTCTAAATCTCCATTTTCAACGCGATGAGTCACTTCTTTAATCTGATTAATCGGTTTGACCAATAATCGATCACTAATGGTGATCACTAAACCCGTGGTTCCTAAAATCAATATTGTCACAAACCCGAATAAAATTTTATTGTTTCTTTTTATTTTTCCCATGTATTGATCCTCTGGAATTACTGTTCCGATGAACCAATCTAATTTATTCATTGGAGTTACAGCAGGAGTGAGAGAGACATAATAATATTTGCCATTCTGGGGATTTTTAGATATCCACTGTTGGGGACTACTAAGCAGTTTTAGATCTATTGCTTGTTCTTCTAGTGTTTTTACAGCTAACTGAAAATAGGGATTTTTAGAATATTTTAAGAGTTGCAGTTGGGGTTGATCTTGGCCTTTAATTTGAATTGGCAAATGCTCATTGGCATCGGTGGAAGCAATCATTTCTCCTTTGGAATTAATCACAAAAACCTCAATATTTGATCGCCCTTTTTGTTGTTGTTGTAAACGCTGAGAAATCTGTTTTAATTCAAACCCTACACCAATCACCCCTAAGAGTGCCGGTGGGTTTTCAACCCGCCAGTAGATGTTATTTGTTTGTTCTTCATAAAGTGCGATATTAGAGTCAATTCCAGGGGTATTAGTAGAGCGATAAACATAGACTGTCCAAGCCGCCTGACCTGGGGTTTTCAGTGCGTCTCGATACCAAGGACGACCCGGGGTATACCAATTCGGTTCTTCGATTTTGGTGGTTTTAATTAATTGCAGTTTTTGGCTTGCTAATTCATAATTATCTGTTGTTTTAATCGCTAATTTTCTTTCTTCATCCCATTCACGAAAATGCAGTTTAAACGTATTTTGCTTTTCAAAAGCTGTTGTTACCCTTTGAGCACCGACATAATCCCCATTCGGATAGGCAAATTGTACAAAAGAAAAGTTGGGATTAGATTGCAGAATACTTAAAAAAAAGCGATCGCGTTCTTCAGGATTATTAATATCTACTATATTACGATTAATGGCACTGCTAATAAAATCCTGGGTATAGTAAACATTTTGGAATAAATCGGTAAATTCTTTTGAAGTTGATAGGGCAATTTCTTCGTTGATTTGAGTAACAATTTTATCAATATTTTTTTTAGAGGTAAAAAACCAAGGCAAATAAACAATTGCCGTTGTAAAGCTGATGGTTAAAACAATAAAACCAGTCAACATTGTTTTTAAACTTATGCTGGTTTTTGTTTTCTGTTGTTTTGTGATTTTTTTCATCGTTATCTGGTGATAAAATTTAGTAAGTTAAATAAATTTTTTCCGTTTCCATGACCAGAATACAGCCATTTATAAAGCCGAAGTCTTCCGGTGGGAAAGTTTAAAAGTAGATGCTTTAGTCGATAGGACTCTATAAAATAGAGTGGATAATTTATTAATCTATTACCCGTAAATAATTTTAACCGATTGATACTGGATTAGATCAAGTTAACTTCCTAATCCTATTTGAGCAAAATCCACTGACATTCATCATATCTAACTTTTTTGATAACAATCCGCCAAGAGCTAAAATTTATGCCCAATTCCAACATAGGGATGTGGAATTTTCCTGATTAAGTTTCCTGATTAAGTTATGAATTTTTAGAAGAATAGTACAACTAGAGTATAATAGGATTCAGAATTTGGACAATAATATGTCAATTTCCCCCCGTAGGAAGCAGGCATTCTTGAAATTGATCGGGATTATTTTTTGTATAGTAACCATTGTAGCCATCCTGGTGACAACGGGAGATTTTGCCATTTCAAGCAACAATATTTTATCGAAGGAAACAACAGGAAAAACTGCTGAAACCCAGACAATACCTGTTACTTTTCAACCTAATTCAGAGCAACTATCACTCACTCTTAATAGTCAGGGAAAGGAAGTTATCGACTTACAAACTGAAACTGAAAAAACGAGGATATTACCCGGGCGCACTGGATGGAGTCTATGGAGAAGGGACACAAGAGGCTGTTTATAATTTGCAAGTTAGCATGGGCTTGGAGGCAACGGGAATAGTTGATCCTCAAACTTGGCAATACCTCCAACCCGATGATAGCACAAGGGCTGAGGTAGCCTCCACCATCGGTTTAACCACTGCCTCTGCCAGTTTTTCCCCCGACTTGCAAACTATTGTAGATCGAAATCAGCTAATTGTTGCCATTATAGGAGTTGATATTCCTCCATTTTTTGTCGAAAATCAACAGGGTAATTTAACTGGGTCAGATATTAAAATAGCCCAAGATTTAGCTACGGCTTTAGGTGTTTCTCTCAAAATTGATCGCACGGCTAAAACCTTTAATGATGTCGTAGATATCATTAATTCTCGAAAAGCTGATTTAGGGGTTTCTAAACTAAGTCAGACCTTAACCAGAGCTAAAATGGTTTCTTTTTCCCGTCCCTATTTAACCTTAAGGCATGGTCTATTAATCAATCGTTTACAATTAGCAAAAGCCTCAAAAGGGAAAGATACGGTTGATTTTTTAAAGAATTTTGAAGGAAAAATTGGGGTGATTAAAGGATCATCCTATGTGGGATTTACCAAAGATAAATTTCCCCAAGCTAAAATTGTTGAATTTACGACTTGGGAGGATGTAATTAAAGCCGCAATCAACGGTGATGTTTTAGCCGCCTATCGGGATGAGTTAGAAGTAAAAAAAATTCTTTTGAATCAACCTAATATAGCATTAAATTTTAAAACAGTTGCCCTCTCAGATAGTTACGATCCGATTGCAATTGCCCTTCCTTGGTCAAGTGGGCATCTTTTACAATTTGTTAATCTCTACCTAGACTTGAACAAAATCAACTATACCGTTGATAGTCTGATTGAAGAATATTCTGATATCTTTGGAAAACCTGGACAACCCAAAAAACAATAAATATTATCCTGAAAATGCTGAAAAAATATTTTAATTCTGCTCAATTATTCACAATCTTGCGCCATCCATTGGCGATTGTTCCAGGAATTATCTTAGGGCTATATTTTGGCATATTCCAAAAGGAAATATCGGCTTTTTTAACGCCCTTTGGTAACTTGTATTTAGCCCTATTAAAAATGTGTGTTTTGCCGATATTATTCTCGGCAACAACCGTGAGTGTTGGCCGATTAATTAATAGTGAAAATACTCAGAAATATATTAAACGCATTCTGTTAGTTTTTTCCGTTGGACTATTGGCCTGTAGCGTCATCGGTATGACCCTAGCTGTCGTGACTAATCCAGGGGGAAATTTAGATGAATCAACTTTAACAGCTTTAGGGGTAATTGTTAATTCATCGGAACTAGATTTAGAAGTATCTTTGAGTAGTGATACCCCGAAACCAGAAGAAAATTCTATGTTAATATCTTTTTTATTCAACTTAATTCCTGACAATATTTTTTCGGCTTTGAGCGAGGGCAATACTCTCAAAATTTTGTTTTTTTCAATTATTTTCGGCATCGCTTTGGGGTCGGTAAAAGAATCATCATCTTCCAGCTTGTTTCTGCTGCTTGATACTATTTATAAGAGTTCAAAACAATTAATTGATTGGCTGATTCTGCTCTTACCTTTTGGCTTATTTTGTCTACTGGCCAGCCAAATTGCTAAAACGGGGTTTGGAATTGTTCTGGCTATGGGTGATTTTGTCGGAGTGGTGATTTTCACCTATGCTTTAATCTATTTTCTCAGTACCTTAGTGGTTTCTAAAAAAGCTAAGACTTCCCTCAAGAATGTTTGTATAGCTTTAAAAGAACCCACCATATTAGCCCTAGCAACCCGAAGCAGTTTTTCCTGTTTACCCTCCTCTATTTCCTCCTTAACTGAAATCTTAAAATTTGATTTGCAAACGGTTGATTTAGTCACTCCCTTAGCGATTACAATTTGTCGATTTGGTTCCGTTGCCTATTTTGCGATATCTTCGGTTTTTATTGCCCAATTGTATAATACATCCTTGAATTTATCGAGTTTTTTAATTATTATTATTGCCTCGATTTTTGCGGGCATGGCAACATCAGGAACAACGGGAGTTTTAACCCTAACTCTATTAGATTTAGTCCTAAGACCCCTGGGATTGCCCTTAGAAGCGGTGTTAGTCCTGTTAATTGCCATTGACCCGATTATTGACCCTTTCCGAACTTTGTGTATTGTTCATACGGCGATCGCTGCAACTTCAGTTGTTGCTGATACTAGAATTATGGTTGAATATCCAGTAATAGACCAAATAGAAATGATCTAAATTGCAGAATATCCCCAAGCTAAATCCAAGGTAATTTCAGCAATAATTTTCATCGGATCAACCCAAATTAAAGGCAAATCTGTTAAGTAATTAAAACCCACAGAAAGTTCCGTACATCCAGCAATCACTAATTCTGCACCCTGATCTGCTAACCAATGAGTCGCATTAACTAAGATGTCTAAAGCCGGGGCAGAAACTTGAATTCCTGTGGCTTTAATTCCCCAAATCGGATGATAAATGGCATTCATAATCTGGTTTTGGACTTCAGAATGTAAGGAAGGTTGAATCGAGTTCAGTCCCAATGCGGTTAAACTATGGTGATAAAGTTGGGTTTTGAGGGTTTCCGGTGGTTGCTAAAACCCCAATATTTTGATATTGCGGATAATGGGTTTGAATGAATAGACTTGTAGAATTCATCCAATGAATCCAAGGAATATTTAATTGAGGTTGAACTTGATCATAAAACGCATGGGAAGTATTACAAGGAATCACTAAAAAATTAGCCCCGGCGGTTTGTAAAATTTTGCCATATTTAACTAACCAGGGGGTGCAATTTTCCGCCTCTCCAATAATACTTTGAGTGCGGTTTGGAATATCCGTAGCATTAATTAACAACCAAACAGGATGCTCTTGATCACAACAGGCTCCTCGCGCTTGATTTAAAGCAACTAAGTGCCGCTCTAATTCAATATGAGCCAAAGGCCCCAACCCCCCAATAATTCCCGGAATTGCTTGTTGTTTGATTAGCTGGTTCATAGATGAAATACCCACATTTGATGTTTAAATCGAACCTGATTAGGATGAAACCGGAAAAATACAATATTTGTAATATTAAATCATTAAATTAGTGCTACAGATGGTAAAGCAACAGGGATAAAAAGAGGGAATAGGGGATAGAAAAAAGTGATTAGCCATCCGATCAAGTATTTGTAGCAAACATTAAAGGATGGAATATAACTTCTGAAAAACCTAAAAACCCTCTGCTCCAACAGCAAAGGGATGAATAGAATTGATGGCTAAAGCCCCGACTACGGGTTAACTTAATTAATATGGGGTTGGGCTTCCAAAACACTTTCAGGAACTCCCTCAAATTTATTAAAATTTTCCACAAATAACTGGGCTAATTGTTTAGCCTGTTTTTCGTAGGCTTGGGGATCTTTCCAAGTTTTCACCGGATCTAAAATTTCATCGGGAAACCCCGGGAATAGTTGCGGGTATTAAGACTTTAAAAACCGGATGGGGATTAAATTTTACCTGATCCAAATCTCCACTCACCGCCGCCGATACCATGGCGCGAGTATGGGCAATAGCAACTCGTTCACCCACGCCATAGGGGCCCCCAGACCAGCCGGTATTGACTAAATAGACCTTAGTTTCTGGATGTTCTGCCAAACGTTTCCCCAATAATTTCCCATACACCGACGCAGCCAGGGGGAGGAAACATTTACCAAACCCGGCGGAAAAGGTAGCTTCTGGGTGTTTAATCCCCCGTTCGGTTCCGGCGACCTTACTGGTATAACCGGACATAAAATGATACATCGCCTGTAATGGGGTCAGTTTGGCGATCGGAGGTAACACACCAAAGGCATCTGCGGTCAGGAAAATAATGGTTTTGGGATGGCGACCAATGCCCGGAATCACGGCATTTGGGATATATTCGATGGGATAGGCAACCCGGGTATTTTCCGTTAAGCTACTATCGTCATAATCAGGAATACGGGTGTCATGGTCTAACACCACATTTTCCATCAACGCCCCAAACCGAATCGCATCCCAGATTTGGGGCTCCTGTTTCCCGGCGGAGTTTAATGGTTTTGGCATAACATCCCCCCTCAAAGTTGAACACCCCATGATCTGACCAGCCATGTTCATCATCCCCAATTAAACGGCGTTGGGGGTCAGCCGAGAGGGTAGTTTTTCCGGTTCCCGATAGACCAAAAAAGAGGGCGGTGTTTCCGTCTGTATCCATATTGGCGGCACAGTGCATGGGTAGCACATCAGCTTTGGTCATAAAGTAATTCATCAGGGAAAATACGGATTTTTTGATTTCTCCGGCGTATTTAGACCCCCCAATAATCACCATTTTTTTTGATAAGTTCAGAACAATAAAAGCCTCACTATTAATTCCGTCATCTTCGGGGTCGGCGTGTAACCCAGGAACCGCAATTACGGTAAAATCGGCGTGGTGGGTTTTCAGTTGTTCCGGGGTGGGGCGAATAAACAGTTGTTGAGCAAATAAACTTTGGGAGGCTCTTTCGGTAATCACTCGCACTCCATATTGGTATTTAGAATCAGCCCCAACATAACCATCAAAAATATATAAATCCCGTCCTTGAACATAAGACCGCACTCGACGACACAGCCGATCAAAATTAAATTCTGGGATCGGAACATTGGTTTTGCTCCAGTGAATTTCATCCCGATTTTCGGCTTCATCTACCATATATTTATCATGGGGTGAACGTCCGGTATATTTTCCGGTTTTCACACACAGCGCCCCGTTAGCACTCAAAATCCCTTCGGTGCGAGCAATCGAATGTTCTACTAAAATGGGAATGGATAAATTCCGATAAACATGACCTAGATTTCTCAGTCCTAATTCCCCTAAACCATAATCAGATAATTCTAATAAAGCCGGTTGTTCTGTATATTTTATCGGGGTATGATTTGTGGGAAAATCCCCTTGATGATTGGCTAATCGACTATTAACTAATATGGCGGAAGACACGTCTTGATAAGGGTTTCGATTAATAGATCTAGTGGTTTCCATAGTGAGTATCTCCAGTAGATAAATATTAAATATGAAGTTTTTTGCAATTAGGATTAATCAAAAAAGGGTAAAAAATTAATAACCTGTCGAAGTGACAAACTCAGTTTGAAGCCAGCCACTTTTCTCCAACTGATTCGTTTGATGTCTGGGTTGAGATTGCCCGTCTAACCCTGGCAACACAGCATTACAGATAACTGGGATATAAATATTCAGAAAAGAAACAACGAGTTTGATATTTAATCTCTAGTTTAACCCTTTGTCGGTATCTAATCCAGATTGAGTCGAAAGTTAATCAATTTCCATTAGCTTTCGCTACTAATCATCATACACAGATTTGAATTTTTGAATATTAACTTTTTTTAAAATATTCTTGTATTTTTCTTTCAATTGTTTAAGAAATGATGCTAAGGCGTAGCTTTTGCATCAAAATTTTATCCTCAGCTAAAAATGTCACAATTCCTTGATATAGCAATCCTATTTGAGTTGTGTTCAAAATTCCTGAGCAAAAGGGAACGGGGAACGGGGAACACCGGATCTGGGGTAATACTTCTGACTGTTTCATATCAGTATTGAAATGTTACAACCTCCGTCTCGAAGGCGCGGATTGCTATATAAACAGTAAAAAAACAGCATACCTGTGGTGATTGTAACAAAAAAACTAAAAATTTTCAGTGAATAATAGGGATCGGTGTAAACAATTATGACAAAATAGGGAAAATTTATTTTCCACTTCTTAGGAATATGTACGAAAAAATCACTCCACCGACCACAGGCGAGAAAGTTACCTTCAAAAATGGCGAACCCATTGTCCCGAATAATCCGATTATTCCGTTCATTCGGGGAGATGGTACAGGGATTGACCTCTGGCCAGCCACCGAGAAGGTTTTAGACGCGGCGGTTGCGGCTTCCTACGGAGATCAACGTAAAATTAGTTGGTTCAAGGTCTACGCCGGGGACGAAGCCTGCGAACTCTACGGCACTTATCAATATTTACCGGAAGACACCACCACCGCCATCAGGGAATATGGTGTCGCCATTAAAGGGCCATTAACCACTCCCATCGGAGGCGGGATTCGGTCTTTAAATGTGGCATTACGACAAATTCATGATCTGTATGCCTGTGTACGTCCGTGTAAATATTATACCGGAACTCCTTCCCCCCACAAAACCCCGGAAAAATTAGATGTGATTATCTATCGGGAAAATACCGAAGATATTTATTTAGGAATTGAATGGCGGCAGGGATCGGAAATTGCGGAAAAATTAATTCATTTTCTGAATACGGAGTTAATTCCGGCGACTCCTGAACATGGGAAAAAACAAATTCGCCTTGATTCTGGCATTGGGATTAAACCTATTAGTAAAACCGGGTCTCAACGGTTAGTTCGTCGGGCTATTTATCAAGCGTTGCGTCTACCTAAAAACAAACAAATGGTGACGCTGGTGCATAAAGGTAATATTATGAAATATACCGAAGGCGCCTTCCGCGATTGGGGTTATGAACTGGCAACTACGGAATTTCGCAATGAATGTGTCACCGAACGGGAATCTTGGATTTTAGGGAATAAAGAAAAAAATCCCGATCTATCTTTAGAGGATAATGCTCGTCAAATTGAACCGGGTTATGATTCCCTAACTCCTGAGAAAAAAGCTGAAATTTCTCAAGAAGTGGAAGGAGTTCTCAATACTATTTGGGAAACCCACGGGAATGGGAAATGGAAAGAAAAAATTATGGTCAATGACCGGATTGCCGATAGTATTTTCCAACAGATTCAAACCCGTCCCGATGAGTATTCTATCCTGGCTACGATGAACTTAAACGGGGATTATTTATCCGATGCGGCTGCCGCCATGGTCGGAGGTTTAGGCATGGGCCCAGGGGCAAATATTGGCGATGAATGTGCTATTTTTGAGGCAACCCATGGCACTGCACCCAAACACGCCGGACTGGATCGGGTTAACCCAGGATCTATGATTTTATCGGGAGTGATGATGTTAGAATATATGGGTTGGCAGGAAGCCGCTGATTTGATTAAAAAAGGGTTAAGTGGAGCGATCGCTAATCAAGAAGTCACTTATGATTTAGCTCGGTTAATTGAAACCGCCTGTTACACCCTTGAAATGTTCAGAATTTGCCGATGCAATTATTAAGCATTTCAATGATTAATTTCGTAGTGAGTCCTTTAGGACTCTAATTAAGCCCTGAAGGGCTTACTACTATGTAGTGAGTCCTTTAGGACTCTAATCTTTTTAATCATCTCAATCTTCTTCCGTAGCCAGTTAATATTAGATTGTGATAAAATCAGTTAAATTGTACGGATAAATAATCAAAATATGAAAATTAAAGTCATTGTTTGGCAAGAAGATAATGTTTGGTGTGCGAGTGTTCCGGCGTTACCCGGTTGTCATACTTGGGGTGAGAGTTATGAACATTTAATGGAAATGGTGAAAGAGGCGATCGAAGGTTGGTTAGAAGTTGCTAGTGAACAACAGTAACACCTGAACTGTGTTAAAAAAGCGATCGCACATCCAACTTCCCCACAAAAATGATAAAATGCTATAATCTGCTCGGACTGTTTTATCAAAAACTTGAAATAATATTTTATGGCTATGAACGTTGAACAAATTGAAAAGGCAATTTTAAATCTTTCTGAACAAGATTTTAGTAAATTACGCAATTGGTTATTAGACTTAGATTATCAACAATGGGATAAACAGTTAGAACAAGATATAATAAAGGGTAAACTTGATGATATAGCCTCTGAAGCACTTGCTGAATTTGAAGCCGGAGATTATCAAGAAATGTAATGCACTATACTAATCGCAAATTTTGGTTACTTTATAATCAGCTACCTGAAGATATAAAACAGATAGCAGATTCTTCTTATGAATTTATGAATTATTAAAAACTAATCCTAATCATCCTTCGTTACATTTTAAGAAAGTTAATAAATATTGGTCTGTAAGAGTGGGAAAAGCTTATCGTGCGTTAGGAATTGAAGTCAAAAATGGAATTTTATGGTTTTGGATTGGTACTCATGCTGAATATGATAGATTAATCGGTAAATAAAAGCGATCGCATTTCAACACCTGAACTGAGTTAAAAAAGCGATCACTGTTTTGATGGAAATATTAGGCAAATTTATTGATATAAAAACTATTCATGAGACTTACCATTAGGCATTACTGTACCCGTTAGGATAGTTTCCTTCTAGGTTTGCACCTCCTAAATTTGCACCAATTAAATCTGCATCACTTAAGTCAGCCCCACTTAAGTTTGCATTTGTTAGAATTGCATTTCTTAAGATTGTATTTTTAAGATTTGCTCCTTGAAGATTACTATCAGTTAAATTAGCTTGATGCAAAATAGCTCGATTTAAGTTAGCATAACTTAAATCTGAATTGCTTAAATCGACATTGCTTAAATGAGCTTTTTCAAGATTTGCACCAATCAAAATTGATTTCCGAATCAAACTACCATCTAATTTAGCACCTTTTAAATTGGCATCATTGCTTAAGTCTACACCACTCAAATCAGCCTTTACTAAACTGACATCTTTTAAATTTGCTCCTTTCAAATCAGCACCTTTAAAATTAGCTCCGCTTGCTAAAGCAGGATTCAATCCGCTAAGTTTAGCTTGGCGTAAATTTGCGCCCGTAAAATTAGCATTAGTTAAAACTGCATCACCTAAGTTAACCTTAAATAAACTAGCATTGCTTAAATCAGCATTGCTTAGATTACTACTTCCTAAATTAGCATTTCCTAAATCGGCATTTTTCAAAATAGCAAAACTCAGATCACTGTAACTCATATCTGCACTATTCAAGTTTGCCTCACTAAAATTCACGCCACTCAGATCTGAAAAACTTATATCAGCTTTTTTCAAATTATGTTTACTTAAATCAGAAAAACTTATATCGCAAAATGGACAAAAATCACTCCCTAATAACTTATTAACATCCTTAGTATTAGATGCGTTTGCAGAACTTAAAAAGTTACAATATACTAAAGCTATTATGAAAAATAAGGCGACAAATTTTTTGAATTTCATGGTTTTTTTTGCAAATAACTAATGTATCATTATAGACAATAACATGAGAACATTTTTAAGTCAATAATTAACCAACTTAATAACTTAATGACATCAAATCTCAAATATTGCTTTTATTCATTGAGACAGCTAGATTCTAAAATTTCCTCTAAACTAAACGGCGACTCCTTATGGAAAAAATTCATTCAATTTAATACCCGTTTCCCCCAGGGCGTTTTCATTTTCAAAAATGCGATGCCACAAAGCGGCGGCTACGCCATCGCTATCTTCAAAAAAATCATCAAGTTTTCCGGTCAAATTCTCTCTAATTTTTATCAAATAAGTTTGAAACTATCAAGAATGAACGATTTTGATATTTATTGACAGTAATGGAGGGACAAATTTTAATTACAGAAGAACAGTTGATAACTTTATTATCAGCATTAATTGTAAATTTTTTAATCGAAGGATTGTGCAAATAGCATTTTTAATTAAATTTCTTGCCATTCTCTAGCGTCAACAAATAAAGATAAATGCTTTTTATTAGTTGTTGCCACAATTACCTCATGTCCTAAATTAGCTACTAAAATAGCTTGTGATTCTAAAATAACATCACCATCTAAGGCTTTATTATCGGCTGTTGGTTTACCTTTTTTTCTAGCTTCAGCCCATAATTCTGCGGCTTTTAACATGACTTCTGTGGTAATAGGAAGATAAATAATTTCTGATTTTAATTGCTCTAATTTTCTAATACCTGAAAGTTTATTCGCTCTTAATAATTCCCGTCTAATTTCATAATCTATAATTTCGGATAAAATTACTTGATAACCTCTTTGAGAAAGACTTAAAAACCATTGTTGACATTGTACTGCTAAAGGCATCGATTTAGGATTAGTAATTAATCCCACTGGTGCAGAATCTAATAAAATAACTTGACTCATTAAATTGAAACACCCTCAAGAGACTCAATAATTTTTAAAGTTTCTTTTTGTTCATTTTCATCATCTAATTCAGCCCAAGACTCAAATAATTGTTTAATCTTTTCTGGATTTTTCTCACCATTATTAATTTGATTAATAGCATTATCCCAAGCATTAATAGATGTTTGTTTTGTCAGCACACTCTGACGAAATAAACGCACAAAAGTCAATAACTCTGGTATATATTCTTCAGGAGTTTGTTCGATTTCTGTTAATAAATCAAGTCGTTGTTTTGTTGCTGTAATTTTATAATTATTCATCATTATTTACCTCGATTTTTTAAATTTCGGCTAAGGTAAGTCCATAAAAGGTGATGTTTTTAGGCTTATCCCTAAAATTATACTACTTTATTGTCGCAGGAGCAATGGCCAAAGTATAGCAGGGAGTAGGAAAATGGTCACAACAGATGTTACTCATTAACATAACTAAATTCTACAGTTTCCTTTAAACTAAACGGTGACCGCTTAAAATAAATTAATTTAAAATATTGTCATATTGGTTATGATTTCCAACCCAAAACCAATAATAATCATCGCCTTTTTTAATTGCTAAGGCTCTATAATCATTAGTTATACGCACAGACCAAAGATTTTTACCTACTTTTTTAAAGTGTAAAGAAGGATGTAAAGAATTTTCTGTCCATAATTGATAAGCTCTTTTTACAGATTGTTTTAGATCGGGTGATAAATCACTGTAGGCTTTCCAAAAATCAGGCGTTGTTAAGGATTTCATCAATTTCTTTAGTGTTATTTTCTAAAATATCTGCTTCTGCTTTAGCAATTATTTGATCTAATTTGCCTTGAGCTAAATCAATTTCCATCTGTTGATCCCATAAATCATCTACATAATTATTAAGCCATTGAGCTAATTGATGAATTTCATGGTTTGGTAATTGTTTGATTTTTGTTTCAATTTCTTGTAAATTAGACATGATTTTAATTCACTATTATTGTAATTATTTTTACATTATATCCTATTTGATCAAAGTGCAGTTTGGGTTACGCTTCCCTTATATTCGAGAACATGAGTTAATCATGGTTAATCGCCTTTAATTTATCATTTATGATTAAAAAGGAGAGGGGAGTAAGAGTATTACTTATGATCACACCACCAGTATATAAAACAATTCCCCCATTCCCTTGTAGGGAAGGGGGGTTAGGGGGGTTAGGTCAACGCCGGAATACCCAAAATATCTTCAATTTTCGGCATTTCTTCTAAGGGAATTACCCGACCTTCATCTTCAAATCCCGCAATTTGATCAAAGTTCAAATAACGGTATAAATCCGCCGCAAACGGGTCAACTTTCTTAGTCACAATTTCCCGATATTCTTCAACCGTTGGAATCCGTCCTAACAACGCACAAACCGCCGCTAATTCCGCCGAACCTAAATAGACTCGTGCATCCTTACCCATGCGGTTATTGAAGTTACGAGTCGAGGTTGAAAACACCGTTACCCCATCAGCAACTCGCGCCTGATTTCCCATACAAAGGGAACATCCCGGCATCTCCGTTTCTCGCCCCAACAGCATCAAAAACCTCATAAATTCCTTCATCCCGCAATTGCTTTTCATCCATGCGAGTTGGGGGACAAATCCACAGACGAACACTGGTTTTTGGCGCCCCTTCTAATATCTTCGCAGCCGCCCGATAATGCCCAATATTCGTCATACAAGAACCAATGAACACCTCATCAATTTTGTCTCCCGTACATTCCGACATTAACTTAATATTATCGGGGTCATTGGGAGCCGCCACAATCGGTTCTTTGATCAGGTTCAAATCCACTTCAATAATATCAGCATATTCCGCATCGCTATCGGCCGCCATTAACACCGGATTTGCTAACCATTGTTCCATTTTAGCCACCCGTCGCATCATCGTTCTGGCGTCTTGATAACCCCGGGCGACCATATTAGTCATCAGAGCTACATTAGAACGCAAATACTCGGCAATGGTTTCTTGACTGAGCTTAATCGTAGACCCAGCACAGGAACGTTCGGCCGTGGCATCGGTTAATTCAAAGGCTTGTTCCACCTTTAAATCCGGTAAACCTTCCATTTCCATAATCCGACCATTGAAAACATTTTTCTTGTTTTCCTTCGCCGTGGTTAACTTGCCTTGCTGCATGGCGACATAGGGAATGGCGTTAACAATATCCCGCAGGGTAACACCCGGTTGTAATTCTCCTTTAAATCGGACTAACACCGATTCCGGCATATCCAAAGGCATCACCCCGAGTGCTGAAGCAAATGCTACCAACCCCGAACCCGCCGGGAAGGAAATCCCCAAAGGAAAACGGGTGTGGGAGTCGCCGCCAGTTCCCACCGTATCGGGTAACAACATCCGATTTAACCAAGAGTGAATAATCCCATCCCCCGGACGCAGGGCCACACCGCCACGAGTCGAGAAGAAATCGGGTAATAGTTGATGGGTTTTGATGTCAACGGGTTTGGGGTAGGCGGCGGTATGACAGAAACTCTGCATCACCAAATCGGCGGAAAATCCCAAACAGGCGAGTTCCTTGAGTTCGTCCCGGGTCATGGGGCCAGTGGTATCCTGGGAAACCTACGGTGGTCATCAACGGTTCGCAGGATGTCCCCGGACGTACCCCCGCCAACCCGCAGGCTTTTCCGACCATTTTCTGGGCGAGGGTGAAGCCTTTTCCGGTGTCTTCGGGTAGGGAGGGACGGACAAATAAGGTGCTGGGTGCAAGTCCCAAGGCGGCGCGGGTTTTATCGGTTAAGCTGCGACCAATTAACAGGGGAATCCGACCCCCGGCCCGGACTTCATCTAAAATCGTATCGGGTTTGAGGGTAAAGGTGGAAATCACGTCTCCGGCTTCATTAGTGATTTCACCGTTGTAGGGATAAATGGTAATCACATCCCCGGTATTCAGTTGACTCACATCACATTCGATGGGCAGGGCTCCGGAGTCTTCGGCTGTATTAAAGAAAATCGGGGCAATTTTTCCCCCTAGAATATAACCCCCAGAGCGTTTATTGGGAACGTAGGGAATATCATTGCCAATGTGCCATAACACGGAGTTAATCGCGGATTTCCGAGATGAGCCTGTACCAACTACATCTCCGACATAAGCGACGGGGTGCCCTTTTTTCTTCAATTCAGCTAGGGTTTCTAACCCCCCGGGTATCCGACTTTCTAACATCGCTAGGGCGTGTAAGGGAATATCGGGGCGGGTGGTGGCGTGGGTAGCGGGAGAAAGATCATCGGTGTTGGTTTCCCCTGGGACTTTAAAAACAGTCACGGTAATGCTTTTGGCTAGTTTCGGACGTCCGATAAACCAAGCTGCATTTGCCCAAGCATCAATCACTTGTTTAGCAAAGGGGTTTATCTCTGATAAATACAGAACATCGTTAAAGGAGTCGAAGACTAACAGGGTTTTGCTGAGGGCCGTGGCGGCGGAGGCGGCAATATTCTCATCCGGTGCTTTAAGTAAGTCGATTAGGGACTGGACGTTATAGCCCCCCACCATTGTACCTAACAGAGAAACGGCGCCTTGATGGGAAATTAGGGGGCTGGTGATTTCGTCTTTAGCAATAGCCGTTAAGAAGGCGGCTTTGACATAGGCCGCTTCATCGACACCGGGGGGGATGCGGTCTCGGAGCAAGGTCATCAAGAATTCTTTCTCCTCCTCCGGCGGGTTTTTCAAGAGTTTCGCAGAGTTCGGCGGTTTGTTCGGCGTTGAGGGGAAGGGGCGGAATTCCCAGTTGGGCGCGTTCTTCGGCTTGTTCACGATAGGCTTGTAGCATTGGTTAGGGTGTTCTCCTGTAATACCTTGATTGTAGTTATTGTATTGTAATAGGAAGTTTGCGGGAGTTACTGGTAAACGGATTTTCAATAAAAGATGATTTATAGATTATGATCTAATTAATAGTTGTTTGGGCAAGTAACTATGGTTACAAAAAAAATGATTCAAGAAAAAATAGCGGATTTAACAGAAGAACAACTTAATCAAGTTTATGACATGATTGAACAATTAAGTGGTTCAGAAAGTACGGTTAAAAAAACCAGTTTAATGTCTGAATTACAAAAAATATCAATTGATGCTCCCGAAGATTTCTCGGCTCAAATTGCCATTAGTTTAGGGAGAGATGTGAGTGAGGACTAAAATTTTTGTTGATACTCTGTTTATAATTGCTTTAATTAATAAACGGGATCAATATCATTAAAAAGCCTTAGCATTAGCTATACAATTTTAAACTTAACAAGCATCTATTATAAGATGATGAAATCGCTATTTCATAGGGAATTTGAGATGCGATCGCTCAGAAACCCGGTTTCTATTCTTCACGATAGCCCAGTAGTCTTTTATTTTCTAATCTGGCTCCCTCTTCCAACCATTTGATAGAATCAGATTCTTTGTCAGGATTTAACCATAGAATTACTTTAATTTCAGGTAGATTTTCTGAAGATTCTGATAAATAAATTCTGACTTTATCATCTAATGATATAATAATTTTATCGGTAGTGATCGCTGCTTCTACAAGACAAATATCTTTCCAAATTGCTTCTCTGGCTTTATAAGTTATATCTAACTGTTCAAATTTATTCCTTAATTCAGTTAACGTTACATTCTCACAATATTTATACTTTCTTCTGGCTATCATGCTAACTCGCCATTTTCTAGCAAATGTTGATTCATGTTTATTCCATTCTGCTTTTAATTCATCAGTCATTACCATAGAATGACATATTTTTAAAATAGCATTTAAAAAATCACGACAGTTCTTTGAAGTTGGATGTTTAGCGTCTTCTCCACCACAAGAACGAGCAACAGAAGCATCAATAACTAAATATTTTGATTGTTTATTCTTCATTAAAGCTAGTTAGATTCATTCATAAGTTTTAATTCTGCCGCATCTAAATAGCGACTTTCTTCTTGTAAATCAACTTCGCTAAAATCTTCGGGCCAATCTCCAAATGTGCCTGCTTTATCTAAATCAGCCGTTGTTATATTTGTACAACCTTCTTGATCACGAGTAAACCAATGTAACTTAATCTTATCAGGTTTAATTTTATCTTCTGCAATTAACGATTGAATTCGTTTTAAAATCAAGTCACTATGAGTTTCTATCACAACTCTTACCCCTCTATTCGCCGATTCTACTAATATATCAGCTAAGGCAGCTTGAGCGCGAGGATGCAAATGAATTTCTGGTTGTTCTAGGTAAACTAATTGTCCAGGTTTAGCAACTAATAACGCAACAAGAGCGGGTAAAGTTTGAGAAACACCAAAACCTACATCAGCAATGCTAACCATCTCTGTAGATTTATTTTTAGGATTAAAATTACAAGGAAGTCGAGCCACTCTAATTTCAACTTGAGTATCATTAATCTGTTTAGTGTCAACTTTACCTGTTAACCCTAAATCACTTAAGTATTTAGCTAAGTCTTTAAGTTTAGAAGATTTTGTTATTTGCCAATTATTAATCACACTAGCGACATAATTCTCAAAAGTACCTGGAAATTGTTCCCCAATTGCTGTTACTGGATAAGTCCGTTCTGGATTTCCCCTTAAACCTGGTACATGAATAATACTACGAATATGTTCTTCTAATACTCTTAAGTCATTAAAGCCAAAAAATGTTGACAATAAAGAGTCTATATCTGGAACTAAAATCATTGTAAAATCTAAAAAACATCTAATTCTTTTCACGCTTAAAATATTTTTTTTTTGTAATTCCTGATTATCATTATTTTTCAATGATTCTTGGTAAACTTTTGATACTTCTTGATAAAAACTTTTGGCTTTTTCTGGTAAATACTTTTCAATTTCTTCTTGATTCATATTTTTATGTAAAACTATTTCTGGCTCGTTTTTTTCTTGATAAACCATTTGTTTTATGTCAATATTTTTAGTCGTTTTATAAAAATCAAGTCTAATAGAACGAGATTGATTTATTTCGGTTTCAATAGAAAAATCTTTATATTTTTTAGAAGATAGTTTAGAAAAAACTTGTTCTGTAGATGTAAACTTAACATTAGCACCATTTAACAATAAAGCCCCTGGATCATAAGTTGATTCCAAGGTTTGTTTGAGCAGAAGTAAGGGTTGTACAATACTAGATTTACCTGAACTATTAGCTCCTGAAAGTATTGTTAAATTTTGAATTTCTATAGAGCAGGGATTGGCAATAGATTTATAGCCACTAACAGATATTTTAGTAATCCCTTCAAATTTTTCATTTTTTAATTTTGTAGAATTACTTTTTTGAACTGATTTAGCCATGATTTTAATTGCAATAAAAAAAACAATGTAAAGATTATATCACAAATTTTAATTCTGTAGATTATAACAAATTATTCTGCATCAATACGCTCCCACATTTTTTCTAAAGGAATTCTTTGTCCAGATTTCATTTCATGTAACGCTCGTCTTAAACTGGCTTTTATTTCTTCTACAGGGGTATCATCAGGATCAGATTCTAATTCATCCTGCGGATAAACTAAAACAATCACTTTCACCCGACTCGGTGTATGAATATTCAGGTGATGATCTAAAACTAATTGTCCTTTTTCATCCACTGTTCCCATGACTTCAAATGCTTGCATGATCAAGTCTCCCGTAACGGTTTACCCCGTATTATTATAGCAAATTTTATTAAATCAGGATCGGGTATAAAGTGCGATCGCCTAGATATCCTGTTTCCAGACTAACAACAAAACTTTTAATCAATATTAATACTTACCCTCAACTTCAAGAGCCAACATAAATCGGTAATATGTTACAAAAGATTAACCCGCTTGATTAACTGATGATCAATAGTAATATTTGGGTTAGAATCGGGTCTAAAATAACAAACGAGAGGATAATTGTGTTAGAATTGCTACGAACCATAATTCAAAGTATTCAACCCTTTTTAGTCCCGATTTGCTTTGTTTTGGCTTGGGGATTATTTATATTGATAACTTGGAGTATTGTCACTGCCCTGCGGCATACGGTGAAACAAGCCAAACAAATGCACCAAATCCCCTGTGCTAATTGTATATTCTTTACCGGGAACTATCACCTCAAATGTCCGGTACAACCAACCATTGCCCTATCTGAAGCTGCCATTAACTGTCCAGACTATAGCAGTTGTCACCCTACTTCTAACCTATAATCTACCCAAAAATTCAGGATTTCTGAATTCATAGATCACATTTCGGAGAATGTACCGATCGCTTTCTCGTGTGCTTTTTTCAAAACATCCTAATAATTGGGATCAAAAATTATAATTAACAATTAAAACTTGCTATCATCCTGATCACTGGAGATAATAGCAAATTAACGTATAATCAAAAACTTAATGGTTAATCCTTGTTGTTAACTCACCCCTGAAGACCAATGATAACCGCCGCCGCCGCCGTTTCACCCGTCCGCACCGCCCCATCAAAAAAACCAGGCCAGCGCTCGGCGATCTCTGTTCCGGCCCAATGAATCCGTCCAACTGGGGTGGCAATGGCATCTCCGAAATTTGTCCAGACACCCGGCGGTAGAAAGGCTGCATATCCTCCCCCGACCCAGGGATTGGCAGGCCAGTCCACAACATCGAAGGTGGTGGGCAGTAGGGCCTGATCCCCCAAATAAGCCGCCAGATCCGATAAAACAGCAGAACGACGTTCAGCCTCATTTAAAACCTGCCAGCGATGATAGCGATCACCCATCACAAAAGTAGCAATCACTCCTTTACCACTGCGAGGATCGGAGCTATCGGCAAATAGTTCAATCCACTCGCTGTTACCCATCCCCACACCCGCCAGTCCTTTTTCCCGCCAAAACGGAGATTCATAGGAAATCAGGATTTTGGCAAGGGTTCCCATGGGAAACCTTTGGGTAAGCTGTTGACGGGTTGCTGGTAAGGGCGGATCATAGTTAATCCGACCACTCAGATGGGGGGGCATGGCGACAATTACAAACTTGGCTTTATAGCTATTTTGCTCGGTGGTAACTTCCACACCTGCTTGATCCTGGCTGATTTTGACCACAGGTTCATTGATCCGAATTTGATTCCCCAGTTTCCGCCGCCATCAGCCCGGGAATCTGTCCCGCCCCACCATGGATCAATTCCGCTTCTGGATGCTCCGATTGTGAGGCGCAACGATTCCCCCAAAGGACGTGCAGCAGGGAGACTTCACCTGGTTCCGCCGGCCCCAGGAACCCAACGGCACGAACCATGTAGGAAAAGTACCAATGACCAAAATCAGTTTTGGTATTTTCACCGATCCACTGGGCAAAGGTTTGAGCATCGAGTCGTTTATGTTCAGGATCTCGACCGGGGTGTCCCGAGGGCAGAGACTGGGAAAGTTCCTCAAAACGATGCCAAGCCTGCATCGCATCTTCCCATTCTTCCTCACTAATCTCAGGACGTTCTCCTTCGGAAAACCCCTGAAAAAAGCCGTTAAATTCTGACCGATGCCCGTTATATAAAAAGACTGTTTTTCCCTCTAAAGGTGAAGGAAACCGAGGGATTTTATACTCATCCAACAGAGCCAAAAACCTATCTTGAGTTGGCCCCACCCATTGACCTCCAAAATCAATATATTGATTCGGTGCAATCTGTTGACCATACATCCGTCCACCAATTCGATCCTGTGCCTCCAAAACCAAAATCCGATGACCTGCCCTTTGAAGGTTGCGTGCGGCAATCAGTCCAGACAATCCAGATCCTACAACAATGCAGTCATAGTTGGTGATTTCTGTTTGTAACATCGTTAATTATTGGATAGTAAAATGGATAAAACTGATTCAATTGTAGGACTAAATGGACAAAAAGACAGGTTTCCTCCTAAGTTATAGCTCTGTTTTATTTGAATATATTATTCCTCAATTGATGAATTAGTTAAAAAGCAATACAAAAAAATGATTATTCGTCAACATCTCCAGCAATTACAGTCTCTAATCAATGTTCCTGCTGTTTTAATTCTGTTACCGACCCATCGGACATCACCGGATAAAGAAAATAGTCCTTGAACACATCCAATTCTTAAAAAGTTTAGTATAATTGACTAATACTTTCGTGTTTCAACTCCCTCAAAAATATGATTAAATTACGCAAATCTCAGGATAGAGGACAGGTTAAAATTGATTGGTTAGACAGTTATCATACCTTTTCCTTTGGCAACTATTACGATCCCGAATATATGGGATGGCGGGCGTTACGAGTAATTAATGAAGATCGAGTCCAACCCAAGGGGGGTTTTCCCACCCATGGACACCAAAACATGGAAATTATTACCTATATTTTACAGGGTTCCCTAGAACATAAAGATAGTTTAGGGACAGGTTTCTATTATTCAACCGGGTGAAGTTCAACGCATGAGTGCGGGGACTGGTATTCGTCATAGTGAATTTAACCCATCTTCTACTGATTTGGTTCATTTATTACAAATTTGGCTTTTACCTGATACCCAAGGTTTACCCCCTAGCTATGAACAAAAATCTTTTCAGCCTTTAGAAAATTCGGGTAAATTTCAATTAATTGCCACAGGGAATCCGGTTGAGCATGAGGTCAAAATCCATCAAGATGTTAATTTATATGCTGCCATTTTAAAACAAGGCGATCGCCTTTCCTATGCCTTTTCTCCCGAGCGTTATGGTTGGATACAAGTGGCTAAAGGAGAAATCATTCTCAATCAAATCTCCCTAACTGCGGGTGATGGGGCTGCGATCGCCCAGGAACCGGAAATCACCCTCACCGCCACCACCGATGCGGAAATATTGCTTTTTGATTTAGCCTAAATTTCTCTCACAATTAAAGGATAAGCTGTTGAATATCTGAAGTTAGGTATTAAGGAATTGTCACGTTTTGGAAATGCCAATATCCATAGCCTGCGGCATACAAGAAACACAAATCCAGAATACACAGTTTAACTGCTGAACGGCTTATCTGAAATCCTATTCTTGACTGTATCAAAAATAACCTTTTTATCTTGAGTGTCCTTCGACCAGAATAATATTTTCGTTTAAATCCAAGATACAGTTAATGAAAATTGATCCAGGTCTAGGATAACAGTTGTCCCATCCCACAAGCTGTCCTAGGAGTTGCACGAATTTTAATCAGCAATGTTTATCAGAAAATCATCTGAGTTGCAAAAATGATCTAAAATGACTCCCTAAAATTCAATTGACTCGGATCTTACCCTTTCGTTTTAAAATCTTAATAATATTGAAAAACTATCTAGCTCCGATAACAAGCGTATTTCCATTAAATCCCTATGGCTATTGGCTATCTCGCCCTGGTTCTCCATGCCCATCTTCCTTTTGTTCGCCATCCTGAAAGTGACTATGTATTAGAGGAAGAATGGCTGTTTGAAGCAATTACCGAAACCTACATCCCTCTAATCAAAATGTTTGAAGGGTTAAAGCGGGATGGAATTGATTTCAAAATCACCATGAGTTTGACTCCACCCCTGGTGTCGATGTTGCGAGACCCGCTCCTCCAAGAACGATATGATCAACATCTGACCCTACTCCAAGAGTTAATAGAACAGGAAATTGAGCGCTATCAAAAAACCCCTCATCTTCGTTACCTCGCCGAACATTATGCCGAGGAATGGCAGGAAGCGCGTAAACTGTGGGAACGCTATCAAGGCGATTTAGTCACGGCTTTTAAACAATTTCAAGATACCAATAATTTAGAAATTATCACCTGCGGTGCGACCCACGGCTATTTACCGCTAATGAAGATGTATCCCCAAGCGGTTTGGGGACAAATAGAGGTCGCCTGTCAACACTATGAAGAAACCTTTGGCCGTCGCCCCCGGGGGATTTGGTTGCCCGAATGTGCCTACTATAATGGCTTAGAACGAATGTTAGCCGATGCGGGAATTCGCTATTTTCTCACCGATGGTCATGGGATTCTCTACGCCCGTCCCCGTCCCCGTTTTGGCACCTATTCCCCTGTCTATACAGAATCGGGTGTGGCCGTATTTGCCCGGGATAACGAATCTTCTCAACAGGTTTGGTCTTCGGAAGTGGGTTATCCCGGAGCACCGGAATACCGAGAATTTTATAAGGATTTGGGCTGGGAAGCCGAATATGAGTATATTAAGCCCTATATTATGCCCAATGGTCAGCGCAAAAACACCGGGATTAAGTATTACAAAATTACGGGTCGGGGTCTAGGACTGGGAGAGAAAGAACTTTATGACCCCTATTGGGCAAAAGCCAAAACCAGCGAACACGCGGCTAACTTTGTCTTTAACCGCGAGCGCCAAGTGGAACATCTCCAGGGAATTATGCAGCGTCCTCCAATTATTGTCTCTCCCTACGATGCCGAACTATTCGGACATTGGTGGTATGAGGGGCCCTGGTTTCTGGATCAATTATTCCGCAAAACCTGGGAAAATCAAAAGGTTTATGCTATGACCCATTTAGCCGATTATCTTCAAGCCTTCCCCACCCAACAGGTTTGTCATCCTGCCCAGTCCAGTTGGGGATATAAGGGATTCCATGAATATTGGCTAAATCATACCAATTCTTGGATTTATCCCCATCTCCACAAAGCCGCAGAAAGGATGATTAAAATGGCAGGTCGCGAAACCCAGAGACGACCTAGAGTTACGCGCACTCAACCAAGCAGCGCGGGAATTACTCTTAGCACAATCCTCCGATTGGGCCTTTATTATGAGTTCGGGAACCATGACCCCCTACGCCGTGCGTCGTACCCGTTCCCACCTGATGCGATTTAACAAAATCTACGAAGATATCAAAATTGGCAAAGTAGATTCCGGTTGGCTGGAAAAGGTCGAAGCCATTGATAATATCTTCCCCAATATCGATTTTCGCGTCTATCGACCCTTGATGTAATTTACGAATTACGAATTACGAATTACGAATTACGAATTGGTAATTGGTAATAGCAAGAGTTTACCCCCCCTACTCCCCCCGCTCCCCCTGCTCCCCCTGCTCCCCCCGCTCCCCCCGCTCCCCCCGCTCCCCCCGCTCCCCCTACTCCCCCTGCTCCCCTGCTCCCCCCGCTCCCCCCGCTCCCCCCGCTCCCCCCGCTCCCCCTGCTCCCCCCGCTCCCCCTGCCTCCCCTGCCCCCTGGTGGGGTTTTTTTTGTTCTTGAATTCTAAGAAGAATGTAAAGATTTGTTAACTTAGGGCGTTTTGTAAAATAGACTACAGAATGTTCTGGTATATTAGAAATTGAAGACAGAAACAGTCTCTTACTTTTTAGGCCATTCATTCAGGAGAAAAGACTTATGGGTACTCAAGATCAAGCTCGGGCTTTAATGATGGGTCGTCACCACACCATCAAGAATCGTCAACAGTCCTTACTCAATCGGGTTTCCGATCAAGTAGGCGTAGAACCTGGCGATGTCTCAACGATTCAAGGCAAACCCAGCGCCCATTCTGCCAACAGCTATAACCGCAGCAGCGCCACCATGAGCTAGAAAGATTAATAATTGTAATCTTTCTTAATATTTTAGTTAAGCAAATTTTAGTTAAAACACCCTTCAATTTTAAACACAGGAGAACAAACTCATGGATACTCAAAATCAAGCTCGCGCCTTAATGATGGGTCATCATCAAGTGATCAAAAACCGTCAACAATCGATGTTAAATCGGGTTTCCGATGAAGTCGGTGCAGAAACCCGGTGATGTCTCAACCATTCAAGGCAAACCCAGTGCCAATTCCGTGAGTAACTATGACCGTGGCAACGGGATGATTTAGCTGAGTCGAATACAATATTAAACTCAAAAAAACATTCAATTTTAAACGCAGGAGAAACGAATTATGGATACTCAAAATCAAGCTCGGGCTTTAATGATGCGTCACCATCAAGTGATTAAAAACCGTCAACAATCCTTACTCAACCGAGTCTCGGAGGAAGTCGGCATTGAACCCGGGGATTATCGGACAACGATTCAAGGCAAACCCACTGACAGCGTTAGCAGCTATGACCGCAGTGGCTCATCCATGAGTTAATTGAGTTGTTATTGAGATAACGGTAAATTCGCCATGAATCAATCAATGCCCCCGCTTTGCTCCAGCAAGTGGGGATATTTTTATGGTTGATGCTTAACAGTTAACTGAAATTTAGTTAAGTATTGCGATCGCTTTTTGATGTTCTTCGCAGGAAATTAAATATTAAAATTCCAGTTCAAACAATTGGAGTTAGACTTAACCCTAATTTGGGAAAACGTAGTCAGCCCTGAAGGGCTTCCATATCTCCATATTTTTTAAAGGGGTTGATAGTATGCGGGTTCGGCCTCAGAGGTTTGATACCGAATGGGGGTAAAGATTTAAGAAGATTATGCAGCGTTTTCTCTGAAATACTTAGTGACAATCAATTTAAGTTTTCTCACCCTGGTTCTTGATATAATCCCTTCTCAGTAATATTGGAAACGGAAGGGTAAATCATGTCAGATTGGACGGTTATTGAGGGTGGAGTTACCGCCCCTAGAGGATATCGGGCATCGGGAATTACGGCGGGATTAAAAGCATCGGGATTACCGGATTTAGCCTTAATTGTCTCCGATGTAGATGCGATCGCCGCTGGGGTATTTACCACCAGTCAAGTTAGAGCCGCCTGTGTGGATTATTGCCGTCAACAACTGCAAGCCAAACCCAGTGCTAGAGCGATTTTATGTAATTCAGGACAGGCGAATGCCGCTACAGGAGCCGCGGGCTGGACAGATGCAGTAGACTCCGCCCAAGCCCTAGCCCAAGTCCTCAATATTGCACCGGAATCGATTTTACTGGCTTCTACCGGAGTCATCGGTCAACGGATTAAAATGGATATCCTCAAAGCCGGAATTCCTAAGTTAGTTGAGGAATTGTCAGAGAATGGTAACGCAGCCGTGGCTAAAGCAATTATGACCACGGATTTAGTCCCGAAAACCATTGCCTTAGAAACAATGTTTGGGGATCGTCCCGTGAGAGTCGGGGGAATTTGTAAAGGTTTCGGGGATGATTCACCCCAATATGGCGACGATGTTGGCTTTTGTCACCTGCGATGCGGTGGTTTCCCCTTCCCTGTGGCAAGAAATGTTAAGCCGTGCGGCCAACCGGAGTTTTAATCAAGTTACCGTTGATGGCGATACGAGTACGAATGATTGTTTAATTGCTTTGGCAAATGGGGCATCTCGGACTCCGGCGATTACGGCTATGGGGCCAGAGGCAGAAAAATTAGAGGGGATGTTAACGGCCGTCTGTGAATATTTGGCTAAAGCGATCGCTCGGGACGGGGAAGGAGCGACCTGTTTAATTGAAGTTCAAGTTTCCGGTGCGGAGGATGAAGCATCTGCGAATCAAGTTGCTAAAACTATTGTAGGTTCTTCTTTGGTGAAGTCCGCCATTTTTGGTCATGATCCTAACTGGGGAAGAATTGCGGCGGCGGCGGGCCGGGCGGGAGTCCATTTTGACCAAAATGATTTAGAAATCAAATTAGGGGATTTTGTCTTAATGCAGCAGGGTCAACCCCTAGTTTTTGATCGCAATGCAGCCAATGAGTATTTGAAACAAGCCAAAACAGGAGAATATCTCAAACAAGATACTGTATTAATTTCAGTTAAAATCGGCAATGGCTCCGGTGTGGGCAAAGCCTGGGGATGCGATTTAAGTTATGACTATGTAAAAATTAACGCGGAATACACCACTTAATCAGTTAACAGTTATCAGTTATCAGTTATCAGTTTATTGTCTGTTTCTTGTTCTATTTTCCCTGTTCCTACACAAAAAACACAGGTTTCCTCCCGTTGAATTTCCCCGGAACAATCTCGAATTTCTGTATAGCCTTTTCCCTGACAATGGGGACAGATTGGATCAATGATTTTGTTTTTTTTCATAGTAATAGATGGGGGGATTAAGCCCTGAAGGGCTTACTACAAAGATGGGGGGATTAAGCCCTAAAGGGCTTACTACTATTTAATAATTCATTCCCACCATAGGAAAGGATAATTGATTCAATTGAGTAATTTTTTCGGAAGTGGCTTTTAAGGGGGTTTGATTTAAACGATTAAAAATATAACGAGAAATGTCAGGGAAAATCTGTTCGTTTTTTGCATAGGCGGGATCATCTCCAAAGACGGCTAAAATATAAATGGCTTGATCGTTTAAGGTTCTCACAAAGGCGATTTCTTGACGAGAACGACTGGTATAACCGACTTTAGACCCATAGTAAATATCGGGGGGTAAGGATTCTCCTAAAAATCCTTTCACCGAATTAGCATCAATATTTTTCCAGGCTTTGGGGTTCAAATCTCGGGTTAATAAATATGCCATTTTTGTACTAGCTAGGGGAGAAATGGCTTGTTTTGTGTAAATTTCATACATTAATCTGGCTGTTTGGTCGGTGGTGACGCGATTTCCTTGGGAATAGGGAGGACTTTCTCGAAGTTGTACATCTCTACCCGTGGGTTCTTCTCCTACCCCGGTAATTGGATAATTTTTAGTGGTTAAATTAATTCCAGTATAACCGGATTTCTCAAAAAATTGATTAACTTGACTGCGTTTTTCTACCCATTTATCTAATTCGGATTTGTCTAAGTTTTCCCCGGATTCGGTTTGGGTAATCGCATCAACAATTCGACTGGCTGAATCGTTATCGGAAATTCGCATCATCTGGGATAGGTCGGTATAAAAGGGCGATTCCTGGGGAATATATCCTTTTTCTGCATAGCCAAAAAATTGAACCATCCAAAATAATTTGGCAACACTGGCGGGAAATCTCAGTTGGGTATTATTATATCCGGCGATGGTATGGGTAGCAGGTTTACTAACATCAATTAATGTAATAGATAGGGATTCGGTGGGTAATTCTTGGTTTTTAGCAATATCAACTGCACCATCAATAATAGTTTGTAAGTCTTGACTAGGGACTAAATTAGGAGGGGTTTTGATATTATAAACTACGGTTTTATCGGTTTCGGTCGCTGGGGCAGAAATGGTAATATTCTGAGTTTGGGTCTGGGGTTTTGCGGGTGGAAATAATAGTTTTAATACCGCTCCCACCGTCCAATTAACGGTTAATAATAGGGCAATTAAAAATATAATTCGAGAGTATTTTAATTTCGCTAATCTCTCCGGTATTCTAGTCCCTACTCTAACAGGCGATCGCTTTAAAGAACGATTAGGAACAGAAGAATTTCTAACAGAAACGACGACGTTGGGTAATAGAAGCCATATTGGAGAAAGATATAGTAGGGGAGGCAGGGGGGCGGGGGAGCCGGGGAGCAGGGGGAGCAGGGGGAGCAGGGGAGCAGGGGAGCAGGGGAGCAGGGGGAGCAGGGGGGGCAGGGGGAGCCGGGGGAGCCGGGGGAGCCGGGGATGTAAACTTCTTCTATTCCACATTCATTCGTAATTCGTAATTCGTAATTCGTAATTCGTAATTCGTAATTCGTAATTCGTAATTCCCTTTTCCCTGTTCCCTTTATACCTCAATATTTTATTCTGTGCCATCGGGTAAAGTTAAGGCAATTTGATAGATTTGACGACGGGGTAGGGAAGTGGCTTCGGCGAGTTGGCGACTGGCTTGGGAACGGGTAATTCCTTGCTGGAGTAGACATTGGAGTTCGGTTTTAAGTTGGTCTTCGGTGATCACGGTTGGGGTTTCGGTGATGCCAGCAATGACTAATGTTATTTCACCTTTGGGGTTATGATCTTGATAGTATTGTACAGCATTTTCTAAGGTTCCTCGCCAAAATTGTTCATGGATTTTTGTTAATTCCCGAGCAATTACAATAGACCGTTTTGCCCCTAAAATTAGGGCTAAATCTTCTAAGGTTTCCACAAGACGATGGGGCGCTTCATATAAAATTAGGGTGCGAGATTCGGTTTGTAAACTGCTTAAACGCTGTTGACGTTCTTTATTTTTGGTGGGTAAAAACCCTTCAAAAATAAATCTATCCGTGGGGAGTCCCGCCGCGCTTAAAGCCGTTAGACAAGCACTCACCCCCGGAATCGGAATCACCGGAATATTTGCTTCAATACAAGCCTTAATTAGTTCATATCCCGGGTCGGAAATTCCTGGCATTCCCGCATCCGTAACTAAGGCAATTGTATGTCCCTGACTCAAAGATTCAACTAAGCTTGGAATCCGGCGTTGTTGATTATGTTCATGGTAACTGAGTTGGGGGGTTTTAATATCAAAATGGTGTAATAGCTTGCCCGTATGACGGGTATCTTCAGCCGCAATCCAATCGACGGTTTGTAAAATTTTTATCGCCCGCAACGTGATATCTTCTAGGTTTCCCAATGGGAGTTCCTACAATATAAAGGATTCCAGCTTGATTGGTCATATTAAATTTAAAGCTCTACGGAAATATAAATATGATATAAAACACACTCACCCTAGGATAATATCAGATATTCTGGAGGTTAGGATGGGATTTAGTCTTGAAATTTGTCTGAAGTGGTGAAGGTTTATGGGAAAATTGGTTTTATAGGTTTTAAATTCCCCCTAATTTCTGGATTTAGTTGAAATAATTCCATGGTCAAAGGTTTATTTGTTGGACTAATTACCCTCGATTTGATTTATTCTGTTAATCAATATCCCCAGGAAAATCAAAAAATTGTCGCCTCTAATTATACCGTTGCAGCCGGAGGGCCAGCGACCAATGCTGCCGTTACTTTTAATAGTTTAGGCAACCAATCTATGCTATTAGGTGGATTAGGAACCCATGACCTAACTCAACTGATTAGAAAAGATTTAGAACAATATTCTGTTAATATTATAGACTTAGATCCCAATCGTTTAGACGCTCCTCCTGTTTCATCTATTATTGTGAATAATGTCACGGGAGATCGCACTGTTATTTCTATTAATGCCACAAAATCTCAAATTTATAACTATTCAAATTTATCACAATATTTAGATGATATTGATATTATTTTAATTGACGGTCATCAAATTCCCCTCAGCCAAAGTTTAATTCAACAGGCAAAAATTAAACAAATTCCTGTTATTTTAGACGGTGGAAGTTGGAAACCGGGCTTAGAAGACCTTTTACCAGATATTCAATATGCCATTTGTTCCCATAATTTTTATCCGCCCCATTGTCAAACCTCTGAAGATGTTTTTGCTTATCTTCAAGGGATAAATATTCCTAATATTGCCATTACCCAAGGAGAAAAATCGATTCAATATATTAGTCTCAAAGCAGGAAACGGTAGTATCCCCATTCCCAGGATTCAAGCAGTTGACACCTTGGGCGCGGGAGATATTTTTCATGGAGCATTTTGCCATTTTATTCTATCTGAAAACTTCCCCACCGCCCTAGCTAAATCCGCCCAAATCGCATCTGAATCTTGCCTACATTTCGGCACGAGAAAATGGATTGAATTTTTAAATAATCACTAATCTTTATAGACAACTGGGAACAAGTAAGATATAATCAGCATATCTTCTGCTTTCTGGTTTTCACGAGTATAATTTTTACTAAAATCTCCTATTATTAATATGACCGATATTCAACCTTTAAAAATTACCCTTCCCCCCTTACAAATTACCTTAAATGATGGGCAACAGGTCAGCTTGCAATGGCTTCCCCCATCACCTCTCGATGAGTCTCCCCAACATCCTGAACCTCCCCAACCTCCGCTTCCCGATGGTTGGAAAAAATGGGTGGCGGCTAATAAGTTTCTGCATCAATCCGATGATGCTTTAATTGAATGTATGGTAAAAAATGGGATTGATGTTAAGTTAGCCGTTGAGGAAGTCACAAACCTCGCTAACCAACCCTATTTTCAAGCCGCACAAGAGGTTCTACAAAAGCAAGAAAAATTGGAATCTATTCTACAAATTAAAAATCAATTAGCAGCTTTAGGGTCTAATTATCATAGTATTCCTCGAATTCCATTTTTATCCAAAGATGAATTTTTAGACCAATATTATTCCCAGAATAAACCCGTTATTTTGACAGGTATTATGAAAAATTGGGCAGCAATGGAACGATGGACACCGGAATATTTCAAAGAAAACTATGGCAATGTTAGTATTCAAGTCCAGGGAAATCGCAACTCCGACCCGAATTATGAAATTAATTTAGAACAGCATCGAAAAACGATGTTATTTGGAGATTATATTGATTGGGTAGTGCGGGCGGGAGAAACCAATGATTACTATATGGTTGCCAACAATAATACCCTGAATCGTGAAGAAATGCAGGGACTTTTTGAGGATATGGAGGTATTTCCCGAATATTTAGACTCAGCACAGAAGGTGGGAAAAACGTTTTTTTGGTTTGGTTCAGCAGGAACTGTTACTCCCTTACATCACGATACCATTAATATCTTTTTAGCTCAAGTTTCAGGACGAAAACTAATTAAAATGATTTCCCCGGAACAAACACCATTTATTTATAATAATATTGGGGTATTTAGTCCGATTGATCCGGCAAATCCTGACTATAATCGCTATCCATTATATCGAAATGTTCGCTCTATTGATGTGATTTTACACCCGGGGGAAGTAATTTTTCTTCCGGTGGGATGGTGGCATTATGTTAAATCTTTAGAAATGAGTATTTCCGTTTCCTTTATTAATTTTAAATTTCCTAATGATTATGATTGGAAAAACCCATCTTCAGTCAATAGTTATGGGTAGGGAATGGGGAACAGGGAACAGGGAACAGGGAACAGGGAACAGGGAACAGGGAATAGGGAACAGGGAACAGGGAACAGGGAATAGGGAACAGGGAACAGGGAACAATCTTAAACTGATAACTGATAACTGATAACTGATGAATGATCACTGATTACTAATTATTCCCCGACGATAGATTTCTTTAGCATAATCTGTCCAGGTTCCCTGTCCCCAATAGCGAAAACAACTGGTTTGTAATAACAAATTGTACAATAATGCTTGTTGATAGTGAAATTCCTTAGTAATATTTGGGTTTTCTTTAACTAGAGAATCATACTTTTGGTGAAACGCAATGCTTAATTGATTCATCGGTTCCAAAACATTTTCATACCCTTGAACCCAACTTAAATTATTCGTCCAAGATGCCCCCTCCATTTGAAATTGATGATCGGTTTGTTTTAAAATTGCGATCGCAGCTTCTAGCTTCTCCGGTGTCACTTGATTAGGATCAACCTTTTGCCAAATTTTATGCTGTTGAACCGCTTGACAAGCCGGGTAATCTTCTGGGTTTCACCCCCGCCGCTTCTAAAAGTTCTAAATATTCCGTTCCATTCATCGCCACAACCCCCTGATTTTGATCCCGCAATTCATAGAAAATCCGCAGGAAATCCCGGGGATATTCATTCATCATCACCCCGCCATTTTCCCCATCGGCAATTTGTGAAACTAGAGGCGGAATATTAACCCCAGAAATAGATTGTTTTTCCTTGGTTTTTGCTTCAAAATAGGGCTGCATTTGGGCGACTAATTTAGTATCCGATCCCTGGGTTTTAATTAAAGCAATTATACTCAAGGTTTCCCCCTTAGAATTGCGGGCAACTAAGCGATTAGGAATATATTTTTGGTCGTGGGGTAATCCCAAACCCTCTAAGGTTTCAACGGAATGTTCCTGAACCAATAACCAACGATAACCGCAGGATTTTAAGGCTTTAATATACTCATATAAGGTATCAGGATGATTGGGGAAGTGCATTTCTGGAGGGGAAAAACCCTTAACTCGCTTTAAAGCATCTTCTCCAAAAATACTGGCAAAATGATGTTGCCAAGCCTGAATTTGGAGTAAAATATCAGGAATAGGAGTCGAAGGAATCACCCCATGACTCCACATGGTTCCTAACCATTCTATATATGGTTGATAGTTTGGATCACAGGTAATTTTTTTCAGATCATTGAGAATATCATCTCGCCCCATTTGGCGTAATCCCCATAACAAATTCCCCGAATAATCCAACATAATTCGAGGATTACATCCTTGGGAGATTAATTGAGGAATAAACTCTCCCATCCGACGATAACACCAAGAAAAAACTTCCGCATTATGATTATCTCCTTCTTGGGGATGTTCAAACATATATTGCAGATTGCTAATTAATTCCCCATTAGCACCTGCTGGAATTGTCGGTTGATGAAAATGTAATCCACAGGCAAAACCTGCTTTAATTTGATCTAACTTTAGATTAGTTTGAGGCAAAAATATAGGATAATTATGATTAACCAGAGATTGAATTTCAGCTTCCCAGCCGCAAAAATTAGGAAGACCAGAACGCAAGTCTTCTAAAACGGGTAAAGGAGCCAAAAGGCTAGATTTTGTCATAAAAATGAATCTTGAGCAATTGCCAGACAATAAAAATACAAATTTAATTATACTCTTGAACACAGATCCTAAAAAAACTTTTGATGCTTCGCCATATTCTGTCAGACTTGAGTAATCTGTTTAATCCGTATTCGATTTCACAAACTGGGGGTTTTAATTTTGACAACAAAACGTTATAATTCAGTCACCAGTTACCAGTTACCAGTTTAAAAATCAATAAATTAACTGTATACTCTTTAACTGATAACTGATAACTGATTACCGATTACTGATTTGGTATGAGTATTAATTTTGGACGAGAAATTTGCGGTGATTTGCCCAGTGCAGAAACACGAGAATGGTTAGTCACTAATGGCATCGGTGGCTACGCTTCGGGAACAATAGCAGGCTTGCTGACACGCCGTTATCATGGTTTATTAGTAGCAGCTTTAACCCCCCCATTAGGCAGGACTTTATTAGTCACAAAAATAGATGAAATTTTAGAATATCACCAACAAGTTTATCCCCTTTATACAAATCGTTGGAGAGGCGGCGCAATTAATGGCTATGGACATCATCATATTGAAAAGTTTTACTTAGATCGTACCGTACCAACCTGGAAATTTGCCTGCGCCGATGCCCTCCTAGAAAAACGGATTTGGATGCAGCCCGAGGCTAATATTACTTATGTTCGCTATAACTTAACTCGCGCGTCTGGGCCAGTCACCCTCACCTTCAAAGCCTTTGTCAATCATCGAGATTATCATAGCGATACCCATGCTGGGAATTGGAAAATGCAAGTGGAAGCGGTGGAAAATGGGATTTGTGTCACCGCCTTTCCCCAAGCCACTCCCTTCTATTTATTAACGGATCGGGCGACGGTACAACCTACCCATCAATGGTGTTATAACTTTGATTTAGCTAGGGAACGCGATCGCGGCCTCATGGATCACGAGGATCACCTCCATATTGCCACCTTCACCGCCACCTTGCATCCCGGGGAATCCCTATGTTTTGTCGCGAGTACGGAAGCTCGCCCCAGTTTGAACGGAGAAGCCGCCCTAGAAGTCCGTCGTACCTACGAACGCAAATTATTAGGATATTGGCAAGATAGCTGTCCCAGCAATATTAGGGAAGTGCCGGAATGGGTACAACAGTTGGTATTTGCCGCCGATCAATTTGTGGTAAATCGGGTTATGCCTGAAAATCCCATCGGTAAAACCATTATTGCTGGATACCCCTGGTTTGGGGATTGGGGACGGGACACCATGATTAGTTTACCCGGCATTACCATCACCACCGGACGCCTCCAAATTACCCGTGCCATCCTCTATACCTACTCCAAATATGTGAAGGAGGGAATGTTACCCAACCGTTTCCCCGACGAGGGAGAAACCCCGGACTATAACACCGTTGATGCGACCCTCTGGTATTTCGAGGCAATTCGTCAATATTATGACCTGACCGAAGATATTGATATTGTCGAAAATTTATTTCCCGTTCTGGCCGATATTATTCAATATCACTGTCGCGGAACTCGCTATAATGTCCATCTCGATCCCGCCGATGGTTTACTGTACGCAGGGGAACAGGGATCGCAGTTAACCTGGATGGATGCCAAAATCGGCGATTGGGTTGTGACTCCCCGCATCGGGAAACCCGTGGAAATTAACGCCCTGTGGTATAACGCCCTGCGAATTATGGGGAAATTTGCCCGTCAAATCGGTAGACCCTATCAAGAATATGATGCCCTAGCCGATCGCGCCTTGGCTCGGTTTGAACGGTTCTGGAATCCTGAACTGGGCTATTGTTATGATGTGATTGATGGGATTTATGGCGATGATGCTTCCCTGCGCCCTAATCAAATTTTTGCCGTTTCCCTCCCCCATAGTGCCCTACACCACGAACAACAAAAATCCATCGTTGAAACCTGCGGACGGTTTTTGTTAACATCATCAGGATTGCGATCTCTAGCCCCGAATCATTTTCACTATCGGGGATATTATGAGGGAAATCCACTACAACGAGATAGCGCCTATCATCAAGGCACGGTTTGGGCTTGGCTGTTGGGCCCCTTTGTCATCGCCCATTTACGGGTGTTTCAAAATCCCAATATAGCGCGTAGTTTCCTGGAACCGATGATCAACCACCTAACCACGGGGGGACTGGGAACAATTAGCGAGATTTTTGATGGTAACGCCCCGATGCACCCCCGGGGTTGTATTGCCCAAGCCTGGTCGGTGGGAGAAATTCTGCGGGCTTGGTTGGCTACTGAACGTTAGATCGAGGGTCATGGAAAATCATGGGTTTAAAGGCAGTTCTATTTGATTTTAATGGAATTATTATTAACGATGAGTCCATCCATGAGCAACTCATTGCTGAACTTTTGTTGACTGAAAACCTGCTTTCTAAACCTGAAGAAATTCGCAAATTTTCTTTGGGACGGAGCGATCGCGCCTGTTTAACCGACCTATTAACCTATCGGGGTCGCGTTGTCAGTAATGCTTATTTAGATCAGTTAATTGAACGGAAATCGATTAGCTATCGAAATTATTTAGAACAATTAGAACAACTTCCCCTCTATCCAGGTCTGGGGGATTTGCTTCAACAGTTGCAAGCCGCGGATCTGAAGTTAGGAATTGTCACCGGGGCGTTACGCGCGGAGGTGGAAACTGGTGTTAACTCGCAGTGGCCTGAAGGAGTATTTTCCCATGATTGTGGCCGGGGATGAGATTACCCTGAGCAAACCTGAACCCCAGGGCTATTTATTGGGCCTGCAACGATTAAATCAGGCCTACCCTGAGCTAAAAAATTTACAGCCATCGGAATGTCTGGCTTTAGAGGATGCCTATGTGGGGATTATGGCGGCTAGGCGGGCCGGAATGCAAGTTATTGGTGTGGCTCATACCTATCCCCTGCATCTGCTGCAACGCTGGGCAAATTGGGCCGTTGATCGCTTCGGGGATCTGGAACTTGAGCGGATGCAAAAAATTTTTTTACAGGAACCTTTGCAATCTCAAGTTTAGTTGTGTTAGAATATTAAATTGGAGTCAGAGATCATTCCTCACACTTTGATCCTTTGACTCGCACGGGGAATTAGCTCAGTTGGTAGAGTGCTGCGATCGCACCGCAGAGGTCAGGGGTTCGAATCCCCTATTCTCCATTGTTCTCGTTAATATGCTAAGATTAAAGCCGATCAAGTCCAGCTTGAAGTTTGATCATACTGCCTGCCACATTCATTCTTTGTGTATAGCAACCTATTTTCTCCCGCGTTTGACCGTGGGAGGGGCATAGTCCCCATCTGAAAATTAATTTTTTTGAAAAAATCAGCCGATTTTCCTAGCCCTAGATAGAGGAAAAATCAAGAGAATTAAAGCTAATATTGATCACTCTCTAAAATGCTGACATTTCTTAAATCTAAATGAAAGTGATCATTTTGAGTCAATCAATATTAGTTCATAAGAGTCTGAGTTTGATCAAAACCTTAACGGGGTGGATTATCCGTCAAATTAAACTTATGCAGCACCCATGTTCTAAAACTGAACAATCAGATATAATTGAACCAAAGTCAAACAATCATAAGTTCCTGAATCATTCTTTCCAAACTCAAGAACGGGTTGAACAACTCCTGGAAAATAGCCAAGTAGTGATTTTTAGTTGTCAACCCCAACCCGAATATCAAATAACGTTTATCAGTAACAATGTTAAAATTATATTAGGATATGATGTTGGTATATTGTTAAGAGAAAAGGATGTTTGGCATACCTATGTTCCATCTTCAGACCAAGATAAATGGCGGGATGCTTTTGTACAATTATTAGTTAAGGGGAACTATATTCATGAGGCTCAATTCTTACACGCTAACGGGAGTTTTTGCTGGTTACGAGTGGAAATGCGCCTGACTAAAGATGAAGGAGGAAATATTTCCGAAATCCTCGGTTATTTCGTCGATATCACGGCGCACAAAGAAGCAGAAATGCAACTATCAACCGCAGAAAATCGTTTAAAAACAGTGATTGAAACCGTTGGTAGTGGAATTACCTTGAGTGATAGAAAGGGTAATTTTTATATTTTTAATTCTAAAATGACAGAAATCACCGGATACTCTTTAGAAGATGCCCAATCTCATCCAGATTTTTTGGCCCTATTATATCCGAGTTCTAAATCCTATAGTCAAGCTCAAAACCGTTTAGAAAATGTGGCTTTAATGGGTTCAGTCTTTAATGCGGAAACTACAATTCCTACTAAAAATGGAGAGTTAAAAACCTTGCTTTTATCTACGGTAATGATGGAAGATCAGGAGAATCCGTTGTTTTTATCGACGTTTCAAGATATTACTCCCCTCAAACGGGCCGAAAAAGCATTATGTCAAATGATTGTTCAAGAACATTTGATTTGGGAAATTACCCATAAAATTCGTCAGTCTTTGAATTTAGAGGATATTCTGAATACAACAGTCACGGAAGTTCAACAGTTACTTGAATGTGATCGGGTTTTTATTTATCGAATTTTTCCTAATCGTCAAGGAAAAGTTATTGCGGAAACCAACTCTAATGAATTGTTAAAAACCCAACTATTGCAGACTCTTTTAATTCCTTTAGACTGCTATGAAAAATTTAGTCAAGGTCGGATTAGAGTTATGAATAATATTAATCATGATCCGACTGATTCAGAAATGTTTAAGGTGTTCAAACATTGGGGAATTGATTCTGCAATTATTGTTCCTTTATTGGAAAGGAATCAACTGTGGGGACTTTTAATTGTTGATCAAAATCAGGGTTTACGCCATTGGTTAAAATGGGAGGCTAACTTATTGCGACAAATCTCAGAAACAGGTGGGAATTGCTATTCAACAAAGTCAACTCTATCAAGAAACTCAAGATCAAGCCCATCGCGCCCAAATTTTAAATCAGGTGATTCAAGTGATTCGTCAGTCTTTAGACTTGGATACAATTTTTTCAACAGCTATTACTGAAGTTGTTAGTTTATTGGGTTTGGATAGGGCTTGTATTGTACAATATCTTGCCCAGCAAAAACAATGGCAAGAGGTGGCTTGCTTCGGTGATCATCACCATATTATTACTCCAGTTTTTCCTCCGATGCAAGAAACATCTTGTTTAGAAACTGATGCTTTTAATCTTCTTACTTCTGATGAAATTCAAGATTTAACCGGAATTTTAGGAAATTGGTTGCCAATTCCCCTGCGGGTGGGTTCGGAAATTTGGGGCTGTTTGGGATTACTTAAACATCAAAATTTGAACGGTTGGAAAGAACCAGAAATTGAGTTAACTTCTGCCATAGCGGATCAATTAGCGATCGCAATTCAACAGTCTGAACTCTATCAAGAATTACAAGTTGCTAACCAACAATTACTACGCCTCGCCACCATTGATAGTTTAACTCAAGTTGCCAATCGTCGCCGTTTTGATCAATATCTGGAACAACAATGGCAAGATTTACAAGCGGAAAAAAGTTCTTTAGCTTTGATTTTATGTGATGTTGACTATTTTAAACAATACAATGATTACTATGGACATCTTGCCGGAGATAGCTGTTTGCAAAAAGTCGCCCAAGCCCTTGAGAATATTCTACGAGATTCTGTGGATTTAGTCGCCCGATATGGGGGTGAAGAATTTGCAATTATTTTGCCAAATACTTCTGGGAGTGAGGCAATTAAGCGGGCGCAATATATTCAAAATGTGATTCTACAACTGCAATTACCCCATGCCGATTCTAGGGTCGGTCAATGGCTGACTTTGAGTTTAGGAATAGCTTGTACCATCCCTTCCCATGGTATTCCCCCCTCTGCCCTAATTGGGGCCGCGGATCAGGCCTTGTATCAAGCGAAACAGCAGGGACGCGCCTGCTATTGTGTTCAGGAAGTGGCGACTACCTAAAATCTTCCACCCTAGGGAAGTATCATTTTTGAGGCCGTTATGATAAAATACTGTCGTGATGAAATTTTGGGGACTGAGCGCTCTGTTGAACTGAAAGGGGGAGAGCGCTCTTTATTCTTTTTATATTAGGGAACAGGGAATTACGAATTACGAATTACGGATAGGGATAGGGATGGGTAATGGGTAATGGGTAATGGGTAATGGGTAATGGGTAATGGGTAATTGGTAATTGGTAATGGGTAATTGGTAATGGGTAATTGGTAATGGCAAGAGTGTACCTCCCCGCCTCCCCTGCTCCCCCTGCCTCCCCCTGCCTCCCCCTGCTCCCCCTGCCTCCCCCTGCTCCCCCTGCTCCCCCTGCTCCCCCATTGCTATATACCCTTTTCTTCTAGGGCTTTTAACAACAGTTTTCTCCTATTTGCTGACAACCGACTAATTTCATCCCCTCGGACATAATATCCCCAGTCCGATATCCCCAATCTAAGACTTTTAAAACCGCATTTTCTAGTTTATCCGCCGCCACGGGTTGCTCTAAACCATAGCGCAACATCATCGCCGCGCTCAGGACTTGGGCAAGGGGATTAGCCTTATCCTGTCCCGCAATATCGGGGGCTGAACCGTGAACGGGTTCAAACACCCCAGGGCCAGATTCCCCTAGGCTGGCAGACGGTAACATCCCGATACTTCCGGTTAACATCGCCGCTGCATCGGAGAGAATATCGCCAAATAAATTCCCCGTCACAATCGTATCAAACTGTTTGGGGGCGCGAACCAACTGCATAGCCGCGTTGTCAACATATAAATGAGATAGCTCGACATCGGGGTATTCGGAGGCGAGTAAGATGATCCGATCGCGCCATAACTGAGAAACATCTAAGACATTTGCCTTATCCACAGAACAAAGTCTCCCCCGACGTTTGCGGGCGGTTTCAAACCCGACACGGCCAATCCGATCAATCTCAGATTCGGTGTAGGCCATCGTATTAACGCCCCGTTTTTCTCCGGTTTCCGTCTGAAAAATACCCTTGGGTTGTCCGAAATAAATGCCCCCGGTGAGTTCACGAACAACCATAATATCCACCCCCTCAACTACTTCTTTTTTCAGAGAAGAAGCATCAATTAAATGGGGTAGGATGGTAGCAGGACGCAAATTAGCAAATAATTTTAATCCCGCGCGTAACCCTAACAATCCGGTTTCTGGCCGTTGATGGCGGGGTAAATTGTCCCATTTGTATCCCCCAATCGCCGCTAACAGCACCGCATCACTTTTGAGACATTGTTCTAAGGTTTCTGGCGGCAGAGGTTCTCCGGTGGCATCAATGGCCGCCCCTCCCATCAAGGCTTGATGAAAATTGAAGGTAATATTCAGTTGCTTGCCAACGACTTTTAACGCATCGACCGCCACCGCTATAATTTCAGGGCCGATTCCATCGCCAGGAAGGAGAGTAATGCGGTAGTTTTGACTCATAATCCAAGGAAAGATAGTAACAAAACAGATTGGGTTAGACGAGGGTGAACCGGGTTAGCGATCGCCCAACCTTTAAATATAGCATTATTTTATCAAAAAGTAAGATTTTTAGTTTAAGATAGAAGATAGGAAATCAAGTATTTTTAGATAACAGATTTTATAACTCGACCGACAACGGAATTAAGGAGGACAAGAATATGACCTATAAAAAAATTTTAGTATCAATTGATCGGACTCCCCAAGCAGAGTTTGTTTTTCATCAAAGTTTACAACTAGCCAAACTGTACGGAAGTGAGTTAAAACTGTTTCATTGCATTAGTGTATCACCGATGATTTTGGGTTCTCCCGGGGATTTATATGGTCAACGGTTAAATCAAGTGGCACAAATTCAACATGAATTAATTGAAAAAGAAATTAATGAAGTCTCTGGATGGTTAGCCACCTTTGTTAGTTATGCCCAACAGCAAGGAGTTTCTATTGAAACTGAATATCAAGTGGGAGAAGCGGGATATTGGATAAGAGAAATGACCCAAAAATGGGGTGCTGATTTAGTGATTGTGGGGAGACGCAACCGTTTCAGGGTTGGCAGAATTGTTTTTAGGAAGTGTGAGTAATTATGTCGTTCATCATGTTAAATGTTCCGTATTAATTGTGCAGCAACCTGAAGATTAAAAGGGTTAATTTTAACTCATTGTAGAGACGAGCTACGGCGCGTCTCTCTCTGGGTTTCTATAGCACTACGCATTAAAGTTAGGACACTTCTAAAGCCAGCAAACTCATTCACTGCTTACTGTTCTTTGTTCCGGTGTTCCCTGTTCCCTATTCCCTGTAGCACTAATTAAAGGATGGAATATAAAAAACCTGATTTCTTAATCAGAAACCAGGTTAGGTATGAACAAAAAACTAAAACTAAGCAACGTTAAAACTATTTAACCGAAGCTTTAGCACCAGCTTCTTCAAGTTTTTTCTTGGTGTTTTCAGCATCATCTTTATTAGTAGCCTGTTTAACCGCTTTAGGTGCTGCTTCCACTAAATCTTTAGCTTCTTTCAGACCTAAACCAGTCAGTTCACGCACCACTTTCAGAACTGCAATTTTCTTATCAGCAGGGAATTCTTCCAGGATGACATCAAATTCGGTTTTTTCTTCAACTTCTTCCACAGGAGCCGCCGCACCAGGAGCAGCAATTGCTACGCCCACGGGAGCCGCCGCGCTCACACCAAAAGCTTCTTCAATTTGTTTGACTAATTCAGACGCTTCTAACAGCGTTAAAGATTTCAGTTGTTCCAGAATTTGATCAGTAGTTGCAGACATTTCTTAAACTCCTAGACAATGTAACGGTTTGTGTTTGAGACTCGTAGCCAAAGCCAGATGAAAACTAAGCAGCTTCGTCATTTGAGCCATCTTGATCTTTTTCCACATAGGCGTTAAGCGCCCGTGCCAAAGACCCTGGAACCTCGTTGATACCGACGGCCAATTTGGTTGCCACACCATTGATAGCCCCAGCAATTTGAGCCATAAGTTGCTCTTTGGAGGGTAAATCTCCTAAAGCTTTAACGTCACTTTCACTCAGCAGCTTGCCTTCCATGACGCCGCCGCGAACTTCCGTCTTTTTAGAAGCCTTTTGGAACGCTTGGTAGGCTTTAATAGCACTACCGAAGTCTTCCTTAACTAATAAAAAGGCGTTAGAAAACCCTTGAGCAACTCATTCAACGGTTGCCAGTTGCTCTGACCTTCTATGGCGATTCGCATTAAGGTGTTTTTTGTTACCTTGCAAACACTACCCGAAGGACGAAGCTGTTGCCGTAAATTGGTGATTTCCGCAACGGACAAGCCGCTGTAGTCAATCACAATAGCCAGTTGTGAATCTTTAAGGGTTTCCTTAAGTTCGGCAACAATTTCTTGTTTATTTTCTAGGGTTCTTCCCATTCTTGTTGAACCTCCTTATAGCATTGCAGTCCACTTCCATCTCCCCAAGGTGATGTGATGACCCACAATGGTTGACTCCTTCCCCGATTAAACAGCAGCGATTTCGCCATAAAAAACCTCGGTTCTCTCACCGAGGTCAAGACTTAAAACTTAAACATAAATCATCCACACAGACAGATTAATGAGGTCTGTAACCTGATTGTTTAGCTTTAAACTTATTGAACCTCGGCAGGAAATTAAGCGTTTCGCCCCTGCTGTCTGCGGTGAGTTAGTCGTTTATTGGTTTAAATACGCAGTTTTCTATCCTCGCATATTTTGTTGGATTTGTCAACCCCCAATTCCGACTAGATCACCAGGGAAATCAGAACACCCTAGGCAAATTAATCCTAAAGGGTGACTGAAATCCCCAGATTAAACTAGGTCTGCAATTTTCAGTTCCCGCAGAGCCGTAATATCCACTTCAATCGATGGCCCCATGGTAGCCGCGACAAACACGCTGCGCCAGTAACGACCTTTAGCCCCAGAGGGACGGTTGCGGTCAATACATTCTTGCAGGGTGGATAGGTTCACCAGCAAATCCGCAGCCGAAAATCCGGTTTTCCCAAACATAACGTGAACGATCCCTGTACGGTCGGCCCGGAATTCTAACTTCCCAGCTTTGAATTCAGCGATCGCACGAGCCACGTCCGTCGTCACCGTTCCCCCTTTCGGAGAAGGCATTAAGCCCTTCGGCCCTAACAACCGCCCCAGTTTTGCCACTTGAGGCATCATATCCGGTGTGGCAATTAAGCAATCAAAATCCAGCATTCCCTTCTGGATATCATTAATTAAATCTTCAGATCCCACAAGATCAGCCCCGGCTGCTTGAGCTTCGGCGACTTTCTCCCCCTTCGTCAATACCGCCACCCGGATCACCTGACCCGTACCCTTGGGTAAACTCACCGTTGTTCGGAGTTGTTGGTCGGTATATTTGGGATCAAGACCCAAACGAATATGGGCTTCGGCTGATTCAGGAAACTTAGCTGTGGCGGTTTCCTTTAACAGATTAATCGCCTCTAAAGGTTCGTAGGGTCGGTCTTCAACCTTTTTTCTGAGTTCTCGTAATCGACGGGATTCTTTTCTTGCCATTCTATATCTCCTGGGGTGATAACGAAGCTAAACTTCTCCCCCAATAAAGGGTTAACAGAAATTACCTGAAATACTCAGGAATTCATTAATTGATTGCCATTGAGCTACCCATTGAGACCGCCAACAGTTGAGCGTGCAGTTATCGGTCACAAATCGGCTCAATCAACAATGGTTACACCCATATTGCGGGCGGTTCCAGCCACAATTTTCATGGCCGCGTCCACATCATTGGCATTTAAGTCGGGCATTTTGGTTTCTGCAATTTCTCGTAACTGAGATTGCGTAATTTGGCCGACTTTCTTGCGGTTCGGTTTCCCCCGAGCCCCGTTCAACTCCAGCAGCTTTCCGAATTAACACCGAAGCCGGAGGGGTCTTGAGAATAAAGGTAAAACTGCGGTCTTCAAAAACCGAAATTTCCACCGGCACGACAAGACCTGCTTTATCTGCGGTTCTGGCGTTATACTCTTTGCAAAACGCCATAATATTCACCCCATGTTGACCCAGGGCTGGGCCGATTGGGGGTGCAGGGTTGGCTTTGCCCGCAGTAATTGCCAACTTAATAACTGCTACAACTTTCTTTGCCATTCCTTAGCCTTGTTTTTCTACCTGATTAAACTCTAATTCTACCGGGGTATCCCGTCCAAAAATCGAAAGTAGAGCCTTAAGCTTACTCCGCTCTGGACTGACTTCAATCACGCCCCCTTCAAAGTCTTTAAATGGCCCTGAAAGCACAATGATATGATCCCCAATCGCCATTGCTGCCTTGACAATCGGTTCCTGTTGTTGCGCTTGTCTGAAGATTCGTTCCACCTCGGCATTACTCAAAGGTAGAGGTTTAACGTGACCTCGACCTCGACCGGAATGCCGTTTTTGTTCCGCCCCAACGAAGTTGATAACGTGCGGCGTGTTCTTGACCACCTGCCAAGCTTCATCGTCAATTTCCCAGCGATTGAGTTCGTTATTCCATTTCAGTCTCATCTGGATGAGAACATAACCTGGAAACACCTTCTCCTCACCATGTTGACGACTGCCATCTTTCCGCAGTTTAATCATTGGGGTGTGGGGAATTTCCACCTTCAAAATTCGTTCCGCAACATCTAGGGTTTGTACCCGTTGTTCCAGGTTCGCTTTGACTCGTTTTTCACAGCCAGAAGCCACCTGAACAGCATACCAACGACGCTCTCCCGGTGAAAACTCCTGGGAATGCTCGTCTGTATCTGCCATTTGGTCTGAATGTTGTGATTCGTCCGATGTAAAAGTCATCCGAAGATTTGCCCCGACGCCCAACGAAGGAAGTTGTCTGCTAAATAGATCAAGCTGGCCGAGAGAGTGACCATCAACAATACCCCTGCCGACTCACTCAAGAGTTGCTGTCGGCCGGGCCAGACCACTTTGTCTAATTCCTCTTTTGTTTCTTTGAGGAACGTAGAAGCGTTAAAGCCAGAAGTTGTTTCTTCAATTGCAACTTCTTCTTTCTTGTTGACCACCATGAACTCCCCTTGCGATCTTACGGTATCTGATCCTGATCCTAGCTGAAAGAGGGTCACACAGCCGCCCAAACTTTTAAAACTATCATACTGAACCCCTCAACACAATGTCCCGATTTGTTGCTTTTCGGAACAATGCCCAGACGAAAGTAATCTTGCGTCTGGGCATTGGAGGTATCCAGCGCGCCCTGGAGGACTTGAACCCCCGACATCAGGTTTTGGAGACCTGCGTTCTACCAACTGAACTAAGAGCGCATAGCGGAGTGGCTGATCTTCTACCTTATTTAGCTTAACACAACTTACAGATTTTAGTTAAACTTTTTTTCCGATGATCGCCAGGGGAATCATGGAATCTCTGGCGTTGCCCAAATTATAGACTCCGATCAAACCGTTGTTTAACGCGAGTGGCTTTACCAATCCGATCGCGGAGATAGAACAGTTTAGCCCGGCGGACTTTACCCCGACGGATAACTTTAATATCTGCAATTCTCGGAGAATGGATTAAGAAAACTCTCTCAACCCCTACCCCTTGAAAAATCTTCCGCACAGTGATGGTGGCGTTAATCCCGCCATGACGTTTGGCAATCACCACTCCTTCATAGGGCTGAATCCGTTCTTTCCCGCCCTCTTGAATTTTCACCGCAACCTTGATCGTATCGCCGACATAAATCTCGGGAAGATCGGGTTTATTGAGTTGCTGTCGGAGGCTTTCAATTTCTGCCGTTTCAATAGAACGGATAATTTCTCCCGCTTTCATGATAATTTTCCAAAACTCACAAGATCCGATTATAGATCGAAAAGGACTGTAAAATCCATAGGATTCACCTGGATTCACAAAGATGTTAGACCAATCCATGACCGTCTTCGTTGAAATTGTGTTGCTGTGCGGGTTAGCCTTCTATGTTGCCTGTAATCTAGGGGCTAATGATGTGGCAAACTCGATGGGGACATCGGTGGGTTCCAAGGCGTTGACTCTGAAACAAGCAATCATCGCCGCCGGGATTTTAGAGTTTACCGGGGCAGTATTTTTTGGAGAGCGAGTCTCTAAAACCTTAGCTACGGGGGTTGTTAACCCGGAAGTTTTTATCTCCACCCCACAAGTCTTTGTGATCGGGATGGTATCGGTATTGCTTTCGGCGGGAGTCTGGTTACAAATTGCTACCCGTCAGGGATTACCCGTATCTTCGTCCCATGCGGTGGTGGGGGCGATCGCCGGATTTAGTTGTATTGCCGCTGGGGTCAAGGCGGTTAACTGGCAAACCATCGGTTTAATATCCTTGAGTTGGTTAATTGTTCCCGTACTCAGTGGTCTGATTTCGGCTTTATTTTATAAGCTGATCAAATATTGGATTTTAGACCAACCCGATCCCTATCGCCAAATCCAAGAATGGATTCCCTGGTTAAGTAGTATCTTAATCGGAATTTTTGGGGTGATTGTCTTCCCGACTTTGAGTTCACCCTTGCAAAATATCCTAACCGAATGGGGGTGGACGTTACCCGTCCATGATATTCCTTTAGGGATTGGGGTGATCGCGGCGGTCAGTTTAACTGGATTCAGTTGGCGACAATTGGATCAACAGCAGCAGGGTGTTAGTTTCTGATTCCCTACCTGAAAAATTTCCTGGGATCGAAAAACAACTGGCGGGATTTCAGGTGATTAGTGCCTGTTTTGTAGCTTTTGCCCACGGGTCAAATGATGTGGGAAATACCATCGCCCCCCTAGCCGCGATTTTAGCGGTAATTAAAACGGGTTCAGTCCCCCTGGACGATATTGAAATCCCGATTTGGATTTTACTATTAGGGGGGAGTGGGATTGTCACCGGGCTCGCCATCTGGGGTGAAAATGTGATTAAAACCGTCGGAGAAAATATTATTTCCCTGGTTCCGAGTCAGGGATTGTGTGCGGAATTGGCCACGGCTGCCACCGTATTATTGGCGTCCCGTTTGGGATTACCCGTTTCCACTTCCCATGCGTTGGTGGGGGGGGTGGTGGGCATTGGACTGGTACAGGGGGGAAAAGAGGTTCGCCTGGATACCGTCCGTTCCATTGTCTTAGCCTGGGTGATTACTGTTCCTAGTGCGGCTATAATCAGTGGGATTTTATTTAAAATATTCAATGGATTATAAAATATGGCACATTAAAAACGAGCGTGTCTTTACACGCCGAGTGAGCTATTGTTGAGTTTAGGTTTTTGGGGATAATTCTTCCCTGGCTTTGCCATTTTTCCCGTTGTGCCTTTATCGGTAGAGACTAGAATTTCTAGTCTGTAAATTGTGAAACCCGGTATGCAGCGTTGGTATGAGTGGCGTCATGGCTGAATCAGCAGATCAATAAGAGGTTAATCACGAATGGGGACACAGGACAATCAACCGCCACCTTTAGGATTGGGAGAAACCACATCCGCAGAAATAATCCTAAGTTCGGTGATACAGGAATTAGAAACCTTCCATCACCAGATTAAGGAAAGATATCTGTCAGATATCCAACGACTCGAAACGGATAAAGTTCGTTTAATTGAGGATATTGAAAATCTGCAAACGGAATATCGGCTACTGCAATCCCAGCAGTTACAAACGCTGTCCGATCGCCTTCCGCCCAATCGAGCTTGGCTCAAACAACTGACCCAAATTGTGGCGCGTGATGTGGAACAAGCTTTGATCGCACGCATTAATCAAATTAAAGCAGCCAGTGATCCGCCTTTATTAGCGGCGGATGCGAGTGGACTGCTTCCGAGTGGCGATCTCGGTGAGGAAAATTTCAATAATCGAGAGTTGGAAGCGGTTTTGGAAACCAGTCTGAACCAAACTTTTCAAAGTTTACAGCAGGAGTTAGGTGACTATCAAAGTAACCTATCTCGACGGTTGAACCATATGCAAACCTTGGAACAGCAGGTGGAAGCATTGCTGGAAACCATTGTTAATCGTTTGCAAGAACAGGTGGAAACACCAACGGTGCGGGGGGAGGGTTCCCGTCCAGAACTAGCAGGTGGACGTCCTGACTCCCTGACCCCAGCTAATAAGGCCCTGACCAATCGCTCAGAAACCGTTGCGGGTTTCCAAGCCCAAGTCGTTTTCTCCGGTGCAGTTGGGTCTATTTTTGGCGTTACTGTCGGCGGTATCTCTATCGTTGTTTAACGTTTGTTTAAAGATTATTCTCAAAGGGCCACAACCGCGAGAAATCTTGGGTTTATTTTCCTTAGAAGGAATTATTAGTCCGGGGATCGGAAACTCCTTATTAATCTTGTTACTCCGCATGATTGTGGTCATGGGACTGATGCCGATTGTGGCAACTTTCCTTTATCCTCCGGTATGGGGTGATCTGCGACGTTTTATTCATTCCGGTGATCGTCGTTTAATGTTGACGGTGATTGGTAGTGGATTTTTCTTGTTTGTATCCCAGGTCGCTATCTATGTAGCTATTGGTGAGATTCCGACCGGAATTGCGATTACGATTTTCTTTATCTATCCGATTGTGACGGTAATTGCCTCTTGGGGTTTATTTGGAGATCGACCGACCATAATTCGGGTGATTGCCATGATTGTTATTCTGGCTGGGGGGATTCTCTGTTTACCTGCCCGAAATCCTAATATTGCCATGGGAAATGTACAGGTGGGGGTGATTGCTGCGATCAGTGCAGGTGTGGCTTTTGCCGGGTATGTGTTACTGACTCAAGTGGCGGCGGGAAAACTCCATCCGATCCCGTTTAGTTTGGTGAACTTTGCATCAATTTTTGTCTTTTCTTCTGTGAGTTTAATGTTGCTACCCGATAGTTTGGGGATTAGTATTGAACCGGGGGTTTGGAACGGATTAATGATTGGGGGTGTTATTTTAGGTGTTCTCACCCTATCCAGTTATTTATTAAATAATTTCGCCATTCGCTCGGCCGGAGCCGCCTTAGCCTCCATTATTGGGACAACTGGGCCAGCTTTAACCGCGTTGTTTGCCTTCTGGATTATTGGTGAGGCGATTAAACAGCAACAAATCTATGGGATGGCGTTAGTGATTTTAGGTGTGGGGGCGATGAGTGTTGAACGGATGATTGCCCCGAAACGCAAGACTAGCTAAGGTTGGGAGCAGGGGAGCAGGGGAGCAGGGGGAGCAGGGGAGGCAGGGGGAGCAGGGGGAGCAGGGGAGGCAGGGGGAGCAGGGGGAGCAGGGGGAGCAGGGGAGGCAGGGGGAGCAGGGGGAGCAGGGGAGGCAGGGGGAGCAGGGGGAGCAGGGGAGGCAGGGGGAGCAGGGGAGGCAGGGGGAGCAGGGGGAGCAGGGGGAGCAGGGGGAGCAGGGGGAGCAGGGGGAGCAGGGGAGGCAGGGGGAGCAGGGGGAGCAGGGGGAGCAGGGGAGGCAGGGGAGGTAAACTTTTGCTATTACCCATTCGTAATTCGTAATTCGTAATTCTTAGTCCCCCATTCGTAATTCGTAATTCGTAATTCGTAATTCGTAAGCTGACTCGGTGACTTCTCTACTTAGAAAATACCCCTGTTCCTCTAAGGACATCGAGGAAAGCAAAAACCGCCGGGACATGGAAGCCATTTGACCAGAGGGCGGCTCCGATGACTCTTTCTAGGGGTACAGGTAAGGCTCTGACTTGGACTTGGGGGGGAATGGGTAGGGCGGCTAAACGGGGTAAGATGGCAGCCCCTAATCCCTGAGCCACCATACTAACAATGGTTGAATCTTCTTTAATTTGATAGGCGACTTTTAAGGATTGTCCCCATTTTGCCCAATGTTCCCGCACCGCAGAAGTACATTCGGCATAATTAAATAAAATAAACGAGTAGGTCGAGAGTTCTTCCCAGGTTAGGGTTGGGGGAACTTGACCCGCCGATGTGGGTAGTAATACCACATATTCATCCCGGGAAATTTCCCAGGTTTCAAATTCTTCAGACCGGGGTAGGGGAAGTAACCCAATATCCACTTGACCGGTGCGCAAACTCTGTTCAATTCCCAGGGGGTCGGTTTCGGTAATGGTGATTTCTACATCGGGGAAACGGCCGCGAAACTGGGCAACTTTTGGGGGGAGGATATGGGTAGCCGCACTACGAAAGGAGGCAACCCGAATTTTTCCCCGATGTAAACCTTTTTCTAAATTGACTTCATAATCAATTTTTTCACGCAGTTCTAAGATTTTACCCGCGTGTAGCATCACCCGTTCTCCGATGAGGGTGGGACGAGCACCAAATCGTCCCCGCAGCAGTAGGGGAAGACCAAGTTCATCTTCTAAAGCGGCAATCGCCCGACTGACGGCAGATTGAGAGATATTTAAACTCAATGCTGCTTCTGAAAAGCTTCCTTGTTCTGCTACCGCTAGTAAAATTTCAAGTTGATCAATATTCATCTTGCTTTTAACTGTTAGCGACCCGCCATGAGCTTCCATACTCACTGAGAAAATTTTAACTTGAGTTGCTATAAATTATATTATAGTAAATCTTAGTAATTTTTTTACTCAAAATCCCTAGAGCAAACTCTGGATCGTTGATTGAGATTGCCCACCTGTTTAGATTAAGTTAATAAATAAAAATATGTCTAAATTTAATTTCTTAAATTCCCCGAAAAAATGGCTATATTTATCTTTTTCTGGTATATTTTTAATTTTATTGATATTGGGTTTATTTCATTTTGATAATAAAATCCGTAGGGGTCAGCAAGCCCAAGGCAGATCGATTTTAAAAACTTTGATTAAAAATCAAGATCAACAGTTTAAAACCTATGGTAAATTTACACCTAACTTAGAAAATTTATATCGAGGCACTTCAACAGGAATCGGAACCTATAAATTTAAGATGACGGTAGAATCGGATCAGGTATTCTTTGAAGCTATTCCGATTATTTGGCGTCGGGTTAGTTACTCTGGGGCTTTATTTAAGATTAAAACAGATAACTCCTTTGTGCTCGTGGGAGGAATTTGTAAAAGTCCTAACTCCTCGATGACTGCTCCCACTCCCATTCAACCTCCTGTGCCTAAGTTTCATCAAGTTCGCTGTCCTCTTGATGCTGAACTGGTGGAATCTATGAAGTTTTCCAGGTAGAATATAAAATTAATATTAATGTCTAAATCTAAATCATTATATGACAATATTCCTACCGTTTCGTATTATTCTATACTTATCCTCTTTTATCCTCCAAAAATTGCTAACTAACTAAAATTTGAGTAAAATGAATCAGTCTAAAAAAAGTTTAGGTAAAGTATATTTAGTTGGTGCTGGGCCGGGAGATCCTGGTCTGTTAACAGTTAAAGGAAAAACCCTATTAGAATTAGCAAATGTGGTAATTTATGATTCCTTAGTTAGTGACCAAATCTTGGATTTAATTAACCCGGAAGCCGAAAAAATTAATGCCGGAAAACGGCGAGGCAAACATTCATTATTACAGGAAGAAACAACTCAATTATTAATTGAAAAAGCTCAAATTCATCCGATTGTTGTCCGATTAAAAGGGGGAGATCCGTTTATTTTTGGTCGCGGTGGGGAGGAAATGCAAGACTTAATTAAAGCTGGAATTTATGTGGAAGTTGTCCCCGGAATTACTTCGGGAATTGCGGCGCCTGCTTATGCGGGGATTCCCTTAACCCATCGAGATCATAGTTCATCAGTTACCTTTGTAACGGGTCATGAAACCGCCGGAAAATATCGCCCGCAGGTGAATTGGGAAGCGATCGCCAAGGGTTCAGAAACTATTGTAATTTATATGGGGGTTCACAATTTACCCTATATTATTCAACAGTTAACTAATGCTGGACAGCCCCTAGAGACTCCGATTGCCTTAATTCGTTGGGGAACTCGACCGGAGCAGGAGGAGTTAATTGCTACCTTAGAAACGATTGTTCAAAAAGTAGCAGAAACTGGTTTTGAAGCTCCGGCGATCGCTGTCATTGGTTCAGTTGTTAATTTAAAAAATTGTTAACTTTTGACCGAGTTTTCTAATAACTAATCTCCTAAATTCATTTGACCTTGAAATCCGGTAATAATTCGTTGTCCATCTTTAAGAATATGAATTTCAATTTGATCAGATGCCCAAGTTAATTGATTTTGCAAAGCCGGATTAAAAACATGAACCCGTTGATTGCGAGAAGATACCAAAGAATTAGGAGAATGAATTGCTAAGGATTCGGTATAGGGCCCATCAATTAAAATATCCAATTCCCCTAGTAACTCTTGGGCGTGAGGGGGGGCTTTTGGAGATTTTAATTCGGCTAATGTAAACCCGCTAAAAGACATGACATTAAACCCTTTTGATTTGACGATTTTCGCTAATTTTGCTAGAGCTTCAGCTTGCAAAAAGGGCTCACCGCCGGAAAATGTTACTCCTTGATTTCGAGAATTTTGTAAAATTTGTTCGGCTAAATCCTCAACGGAAATTAACTGATTGGGTTGAAATGACCAAGATTCGGGGTTGAAACATCCCGGACATTCCCGCAAACACCCTTGAAACCCAAACCACCGCCCGACATCCGGGGCCGTTCACCTCGGATTCATCGACATAACCCATAATGTTGAGATATCCTGGTGGAATTAATTGGTCAGAGGGGGGCAAATTATTAACTGTTTTCATCCCGTTTTCCTCAATTTTATTTGATAGTTAAGGGCTGTAAATCTTGATCTCTAGCTTGGCTTAATTTTTTAGAATTTATGCTAATATTAATGATTTTTATAGATTTTTTGATGAGATTTGGCAATAATAAGCTGAATCAAAAGATGAGCTAAGGTGTTTTTTATTTCTATTTTGGTAAGGTTTAGGTATATTATCAAAAATAGTTCTAATTTTATCTAAAATTAAAATAGGAAAAAATGAGAATTTTATTAGTTGAAGATGAGGAAAGAATTACAAAAGCCTTAGCAGAAGCCCTAATGGATCATCATTATGTGGTGGATGTCGTCCATGATGGTCAGATGGGGTGGGAGTTTGCAGAATCGGCTGCTTATGATGTGATTATATTAGATGTGATGTTACCTCGACTGAATGGGATTGAGTTTTGTCAACGATTAAGACAACAGGGAAAAACCACACCTGTATTGATGTTAACGGCAAAAGATACCAGTGCTGATAAGGTTTTAGGCTTAGATGTGGGAGCGGATGATTATGTGATTAAACCCTTTGATTTACAGGAGTTATTAGCAAGGGTTCGGGCTTTATTAAGACGGGGAAATTCATCTTTACCTCCGGTGTTAGAATGGGGAAGTCTTCGCCTAGATCCAAATAGTTGTGAGGTGACGTATGCAGGAAAACTTCTATCTTTAACTCCTAAAGAGTATGGTTTATTGGAGTTATTCTTACGCAGTCCGGGACGAGTGCTTTCGCGGGAAATAATTGTAGAGCATCTCTGGTCTTTTGAAGATATTCCGGGTGAAGATACGGTCAAAACCCATATCAAAAGATTAAGGCAAAAACTCAAAACAGTCGGCGTACCTTCTACATTAATTGAAACAGTTTATGGCTTGGGATATCGGCTCAACACGCAACGTAATTAACCCCCAATTTCGAGCTTTAAGTTGGCGACTCTTGCTATCTTATTTAGGGGTAATGATGGCAATTTCAGGAATATCAATGATTGCTGTATATGAATTTTTTAGGTTTAGTTTATATCAACAATTAGATCGTCAATTGCTAATATTAGCAGATGCGGCTACCCATAGTTTCTCGGAGGTTAAAAAACATAAAAAAGCATTTGAAACCGAAGATTTTAGAAGATTAGATGATGATAATGATTTAGATCTTCCCTGGCAAAATATTCAGCAACCCAGTCAGGGAATTGAATGGTTTGATGAGAAACCGCCAACTGATTGCTAAAGCCGGAAAAGTGTTTCCTCCTATTGATTTATCCCATTATCATTGGACTTATATCGTTAACGGCAAAAAAATTCGCACCCTAACTTTACAGATTAATAGAGAAACAGAATCCCAAAAACAGATGCTCGGTTATGTCCGGATCAGTGAGTCTACAAAACCCCTGGAAAGGCTGTTAACAAAATTAAGATTAGTAATGATGTTAGGGGGAATATTAGTATCAGGATTAACGGCTTTTGGAGGAATGTGGTTAACCAGACAATCGTTAAAACCTATTGAACAAAGTTTTGAAAAACTTAAACAATTTACCGCCGATGCTTCCCATGAATTGAGAAATCCTTTGGCTGGAATTAGGACTTGTGTGGAAGTTATGCAAAGTCATCCAGAACGAATTCATCCTGCTGATATTGATAAATTAAAGGCGATCGCCAGTGGCGTACATCAAATGACTAGCTTAGTGGAAGATTTATTACTTTTGGCTCGCACGGATCAAGATTCTATTCACCTAGCCACAGATTGGGTAATTATTCCCTTGAATGAATTATTAGAAGATTTGGTAGAATTTCTCTTTTATCAAGCTGAAGAAAAGGGAGTGGAATTAATCTTAGATATGAAGACTGAAATTAAAATCAAAGGAGTGGGAAATCAACTTTGGCGATTATTTTTAAACTTAATTGAAAATGCGATTTATTATACTGATACTGGAGGAAAAGTGGTGGTATGCTTGGAACATCGAGAGAAATGCGTTTGGGTGCAAATAGAAGACACTGGAATCGGAATTTCTCCTGAACAATTACCCTTAATTTTTGATCGGTTGTGGCGTGCTGATCAAGCTAGAAATCGTAGAAAAGGAGGATCGGGGTTAGGGTTAGCGATCGCTCAAACCTTAGCTCAAAATCATCAAGGAGAAATCACGGTTACCAGTCAGTTAGGGAAGGGTAGCCGTTTTTCCGTGCGTTTTCCCACTCTGGCTAACACCTAATACCCAATTAAAATCATACTTTAATAGGTAGTATCTGGATTTGTCACCAGTTTGTCACTTTTTAGTTTTATTCTTAAATTCAGGGTTAGGATAATCGTCTTTCTGGTGTCATATTAAGAGGTCTTCTCTTGCTCCAGTCCCTAACTGTAGAGACGTAGAAACTTTACATCTCCACAAGTATATAATTATTTAGGTTAATGATAATGCAAAATATCCAATTTCGGAAATTTCATCGCAAAATTGCACCGATTATATTTATTCCTTTATTTTTAACTGGTTTTACCGGAATGGCTTACCGTCTGGGCAGGACTTGGATGGGAATGCCAAAAGATAAAGCAAATATTTTTCTGATGATTCATCAAGGAGAATTTTTAGGAGAGCCCCTAGTTCCTATTTATGTATTATCGGTGGGTTTGGGATTAATTGCCATGCTGGTCACGGGATTAACAATGGTTCGGTTAGCACAACAAAAACGTAAAAATCCCCCCAAAGATCAGCCTTTAAATAATAGAAAAGTTCATCAAATTTTAGCCCCAATTGTATTTTTACCCCTATTTGTAAGTGCGTCAACGGGCATTTTGTATCGACTTGGTGAGGATTGGTTTGGTATGTCGAGTGATGCTTCTGAATTCTTGCTGGGAATTCATCAAGGTTCGTATTTTGGCAAATTCGGAAGATCGATTTACATTGCTTTAATTGGTGCAGGATTAATTGGAATGTTAATTACAGGAATTAATATGACAGGAATTTTTCGTAAAAAACGGGTTAAAGCTTCTTCAGAAGAATCTTAAGCACCATGTAGAGACGTTTCCATGGAACGTCTCTACTGGATTTCAGATTAGGTTAATTATTTTTTTTGACAGGAATATATTTATAGCAAGTCTAAAGTTAACGATTCAATTGATATCGCACCCACTGCCGAAAGGAATAGGGAATAGGGAATAGGGAATAGGGAACAGGGAATAGTAAGTTATGAGCAGGTTACAAGGTTTAGTATTGTCCTAACCCTAATTGGTAGTGCTATAATTAATATTGATCTTTGTAAAGATAGCCACAATAACTGCTATATTTAAAACCCAGTTCTAAGTAAAAATAGTAGATTTTACCATTCAATCTTTACTTAAAAACTGGGTTTCTAGCTCAAAATTTAGGATTTCTGAAAAAATCAACTTACTTTAGAGGGTTGTTTTTTCTGGACAAAAAAGGCTTCCCGAATTTGTTCCGCAATTTGAGAACTGGTTAACCCTAAATCAGCAAAAGATTCATTGGGTTCGGCATGATCGACTAAAATATCAGGAACCCCGAAACGCTTCACAGGAACCACAACATTATTATCTAATAATGCTTCGGCTACGGCGGAACCAAAACCACCCATTAAACAACCTTCTTCTATAGTTACAACTTTACCAATTTGTTTGGCTAAAGGTGCAATTAATTCCACATCCAAAGGTTTAACAAAACGGGGGTTAATAACAGTAGCTTCAATGCCATGTTCACTGAGAATTTCTGCTACCTGCATGGACATATTCACCATACTGCCATAACCCATTAATAGCAGATCATCCCCATGTCTTAAAATCTCTCCTTTGCCGATGGGTAAAGGTTCCCAACCTTCTTCCATTAAGGGAACACCCAACCCCGATCCGCGAGGATAACGCATGGCAATAGGGCCGTTTGTATGCTCAATTCCGGTGACTAACATCCGTTGTAATTCGGCTTCATCTTTGGGAGCCATAATTACTAAATTGGGTAAACATCGCAGATAGGAAATATCATACATTCCCTGGTGAGTTGGGCCGTCTACCCCCACAATTCCCGCCCGATCTAAACAGAAGAAAACCGGGAGTTCTTGAATACAAACATCGTGAATAATTTGATCATAAGCCCGTTGTAAAAAGGTGGAATAAATCGCTACAACTGGACGCATTCCTTCGGTGGCTAAACCCGCAGCCATAGTTACGGCGTGTTGTTCAGCAATACCAACATCAATATATTGTTTGGGCAGTTTTTTCTGGAGAATATCTAACCCAGTTCCCGTTGCCATTGCTGCGGTAATTCCCACAATTCGAGGGTCATTTTCACCTAATTTGACTAGGGTTTCCCCAAAGACTTTGGAATAACTGGGGGGTTTGGGTTTACTCGCCGGAACAGCTTTTCCTGTAGCTAAATTAAAGGGGTTTTGAGCATGATAACCGACTTGATCTTTTTCGGCGATCGCATAGCCTTTTCCTTTCACCGTGGCGACGTGAACTAACACTGGCCCGGGTATTTTATGGGCTTGCTGAAAGGTCTTAATTAATTCGGGTAAATCATGACCATCTACGGGCCCAACATAGGTAAAACCTAATTCTTCAAACACCGCCCCAACTTTAGGGACAGCCAGGCGTTTCATGCCTTCTTTCATCCGTTCCATTTCGGGGGTAAAAGCTTCTCCCACAAAGGGTAAATGTTTAAATTGCTCTTCTAAATTATCCGTCAGAAATTGAACCGGATCACTGAGGCGCATTTTATTCAAATAACGAGAAATTGCCCCCACATTGGGAGAAATTGACATCTCGTTATCGTTGAGAACTACCATTAAATTGGTATTAGGTAAATGTCCGGCGTGGTTAATAGCTTCTAGGGCCATGCCTCCGGTTAAAGCCCCATCCCCAATAATGGCAACAACTTTGAAATTTTCTCCTTTCATATCCCGGGCGATCGCCATTCCTAGACCCGCAGAAATACTGGTAGAAGCGTGTCCGGCTCCAAAATGATCGAATTTGTTTTCGCCGCGTTTTAAATAGCCTGCAACGCCCTCTTTTTGCCTTAAAGTATGGAAATTTTGATAGCGTCCAGTGATTAATTTATGGGGATAGGCCTGATGTCCGACATCCCAAATCACTTTATCTCGATCTAAGTCCAGGGTTTGATATAAGCCTAACGTCAGTTTCCACAACCCCCAACCCTGGCCCTAAATGTCCTCCGGTGGCGGCAACGGTTTCTAGGTGTTTTTCCCTGATCTGGCGGGCAATTTGTTCGAGTTGGTGGATCGACAACCCATGGAGTTGATTGGGATGAGTAATTTCACTTAGGTGCATATTCGTTAAATGTCTGCATTTACTATAAATGTCATGGTAGCACCGGACGAGGTAGGGAGTGGGGGGAGCGGGGGGAGCAGGGGGAGCAGGGGGAGCAGGGGGAGCAGGGGGAGCAGGGGGAGCAGGGGGAGCAGGGGGAGCAGGGGGAGCAGGGGGAGTGGGGGGGGGAGTGTCCTGGCTTGCTCAATCATTTTATTTTGTAGGAATATAAGATTTAAGCTGAGTATCAATATTTTTAATATGGTTGACAAACCAATCTACTAACTCTTGCTTAACTTGAGTCCGAATTAAATGTAAAGGGTGCTTTTTCTCGATTTTCTGATTAATATCTTGCAGGGTATTTAAGAAACTACTATGGGCTTTTTTATTGTCGCAAGCAACGGGACATTTATAGTTATCCATGCAGGATTCTTCATAATTAAAGTGATTATTCGTATACATTTTTAGGAATCCCATAATTGATCGAATTTCTTGATCGCCTTTGTGATTGTCCATAGCAGTTAATAACTGATCCATTTGATCTAATAACTGTTCATGTTGACAGTCTAGTAAGGGGATACCAATTTTTAAAGACTCATTCCATGTTCTCATATTTTTATCCTAACTTTGGGGCTGGAGTGTCAACTTAAGGCGACCGTTTACTAAAGCCGAATTTTAATCCTTGATCGGCAACTAAGCCCAGATTTTCATATAAATTTAATGATTTGATTTTGGTTTTAATCAGCTTGATTAATTCTTGTTTAACTGTCTTACTGTTATCTGTTCCCTTTCTCAAATACTAATCTAGCAGACTCAGTACCTAAGAACTATTTTTTGCCGATCAACCAATAGGTAGTCATTTCTCCTTTTCCTTTGATGGAAATTATACCCCGTTTTTCAAAATTATATTGATCTTTAATTCGGTGATAAGTGGCTTCTGTAACTTGAATTTGTCCAGCTTCACCGGAGGATTCCATGCGGGAAGCAATATTAACAGCATCCCCCCATAAATCATAAATAAACTTTTTAATTCCGATGACTCCAGCTACTACAGATCCGGTATTAATCCCAATTCTAATTTGAAATTGAGAGTCGATATTAAATCTTTCTAAAGGGACTTTAAATTCCGCCATGGCGGCTTGCATTCCTAAAGCCATATCGGCGATCGCCTCTGCATGATTGGCTTTGGGTAAGGGCAAACCTCCGACCACCATATAAGCGTCGCCAATGGTTTTGATTTTTTCTAAGCCATTTTTTTCGGCTAAATGATCAAAAATCGAAAACATTTCATTCAGAACATTAACTAATTCTATCGGGGGAATTTGGGAAGATAGGGGGGTAAATCCCACCACATCGGCAAATAAAATAGTGACTTCTTCAATCGCAGAAGCGATGGCTTTTGTATTATGTTTGAGTTGGTTGGCGATGACTTCGGGTAAAATATTTAATAATAATTGTTCCGATCTTTCCTTTTCTAATCTTAAATCGGCGGTGCGTTCTTCGACTCTTTGCTCTAATTCAGCATTGGTTTTTTCTAACTCATTAAAAGAGGCTTTTAACTGTTGGGTCATGGTATTAAAAGAATTAGCTAAAATCCCTAATTCCTTAATCGGTTCGACGGGAATGGTTTGTTCTAATTCTCCACTGGCGATCGCTTGACTGGCTTGACTCAGCCGCAAAATTGGGGTACTAATCCAACGGGCGGTAAAAATGCCGCATAAGGTGGCAACTAATAACGCCACAATACATAATAAAATAGTTGTCCGAGTATTAGCATGAATTTCCGCCATGAAATCCGATTCTGGTACGACAACGATAATTAACCAATTAATTCCCCGTTGATCAGATAGGGGAGTGACTTGTAAATATTGTTGTTTTCCATTAATCTCAAAGGTCAGTTGAGTTGAGGTTTTAATCTGATCTAAATTACCAAAATAGTTGAGTAAATAACGGGAGGTGGCTTGAGTTAAAATATCACTACTTTTAATCCCTTTAATCCGTTCGGTATCCTTCTCTTTTTCATGCACAATAAAGGTTTCTTCTAGGGTTGAGGTGGCGACTAAATATCCATTTCTTTCTAGGACAAAGGTTTGTCCAGTTTTGCCAATTTTTAAACGGTTTAGAAATTGACTAATGCGTTTCTAAGGTTAAATCGGTACTCGCTACGCCTAATAGTTGTTTATTGCGATTATAAATAGGTTGGTTGGCGGAAATTACTAAAACTTTAGAACCAAAATAAGCATAAATTTCACTCCAAACGGGTTTTCCCGCCTTCACCCCCGCCTCATACCAAGGACGAACTCTAGGATCATAATTTTTTCTAACACTTAATAATTCTTGGCGATCGCCTTGATTATTGGTTAACCATTTATGAAATTTTCCGGCGGTACTTTTATCAACAATATCAAATTCGATCGTCCCATCATCATTGCGATTAGCTCCCACATAATAACCATTTTGTAACCCAATTCCAATATAACTGGCGGTTTTAAATTGTTTTAATTGACTCCAGAGATATTTTTCCATCTGGGGAACATTATCAACACTAATTAATCCCATTCTCAGGGTATCAACATTAATTTGATTGATGACGTGGGGGGTTTCTAAATAAGTATTAAGTTCCTGTTGGATGCGGTTGCTTAATTCAATTCTTAATTGAGTTGCTAAATCATTAACGGCGATCGAACCATTTCTAAAAGACAACCATCCCGTTAGTCCAACGGATGCAAAAATTTGGATCAAAAAAGGAACCACAAAAACCACCCGCAGGGACAGTTTAGGTGCTTTATTCTTGAATCCCAATAGACGACGAGATAGAGATGCCATAGTGATTGTCCCTGAATCAAAATCAACGATTCGCACCTAATCCCATTAGTTAGCGGTTTTTAAGGGGTGATTGCCTTGATTTTAACGAATTATTATTGGATTTGGGTAGTTAATTTCTCGCCTAGTTTGGGTTTCTGTCCCTTTGAGAATTCGCTCAATATTACTGCGGTGTCGCCAGATGACGTAAATTCCCCCGGCGATCGCAAAAATTTGATAGGCCAGAGGTTCCCCAGTTATAATCATTAAAATGGCAATTCCCATCGCCCCGACAATTGAACTTAGGGAAACAATTCGAGAAATTGCTAAAACTAGGGCAAAAATTCCTAGGGTTGCTAGGGCTAATTTCCAATCTAAGGCGAATAAAATTCCCAGACTAGAAGCCACGGATTTTCCTCCTTTCCAGCCGATCCAAATGGATTTTGTATGACCAATAATTACAATTAATCCAGCTAGAATAGCTATCCAATATTGTAATAGATCGGGATTTTGAATTCCGGCATGGGTAGCTATTTCGGAGGTAAAAGAGAGGGAATAAGTCCAAAAAACCAGAATAACCGCTAAGGTTCCTTTTAAAATATCAATCAATAAAACCAGTAAGGCTGGGAGTTTTCCTAAAGTTCGCAGGATATTAGTGGCCCCGGTGGAACCGGAACCCTCGGCTAACATATCAACTCCATAAAACCAGCGTCCGATGGCGTATCCCGTGGGGATGGAACCTAGGAAATAGGCCGTTACTAATAATCCGGTATTAATTAATAACCATTCAATCATTTTTAAAAGACCGTTATTTTAAAGTTGCTGAAGTTGTTAAAACCGTTCAATGGGTGGTTGTTGGGTTTGGGGGTCGGGAGCCAGGGCCAACCACAGGGGAAATTGTAGTAAAGATAGACTGATTCTATCTTCCATATCATCAATAATAATGAAGGGTAAGCGCCCCTCTTTCACCAAACGATCGGCTTTTTGAGAAAGAACTTCCGCTTCTTCAAATAAAACAATTCCCTGTTCCGGGCCAAAATCCCGGCGGTCAATCCCTAAACAGTCTTGTAGACCGCGGCGCCATTCTCCTAACCGTTCGGGACTATTGGCTAAAACTAGGGTTCGTAGGCGGTTTCCATAGATATTTCTTAAGACAGAAATCGCAGCCGAGGCAACTAAGATATTCTGTAAACGACTGCCCATGGTGCGTAGGGCTCCCCGTCCACCTTGGTTAAAAAACCAATTGGAAACCCGTTTGGCGTGGATGGGTTCAAAGGTACGGCGCAGTTGCCAAGGGGGGCCATAATAGTCGGGAGCGCTGCGATATTGATCGAGGAGTTGGCGAATTTTCTGGGTTTGTTCGGCAAAACCCTGTTCGGAAAATTGCGGAGTGGCGGTGTTTTGAGGATTTTCTACGGGTATGATCACCTTGGTCACCTCTCGCTGTTGGGCTGGGATTGGGGGTTCGGGGGTGTTTTCCGGTATCAGTTCCAATTGTTCGGTGGTGGCGACTAAATCCTGTAAACTTCCGACTAGGTAATCCTTGAATCCCTGGACTCGGATGGCCAGTTCTTGGGAGACTCCGGCGAAGGAGGTACGCATTTCTTTTTGGATGCGATCGCGACGGCGTTCGAGTTTTTCGATTTCGATTTGTAAGGTTTGTTTGCGCTGTTCTAATTGATCTAAGGCGGAGGAGATCAATTTTCCCATGGACTGGGTTAATACCAGTTGTTCCTGTTGGATGCGATCATTGGTTGCTTGTAAGGTGGCAATTCTTTTTTGTAGTTCCTGTTCTTGAATCTGTAATCGTTTCACCCGTTGGTCTAACTGGGTGGTGACTTCTTCTATGGGTTTCGGACATCAGACGTTCGGACAAGCTCGGCGAGGTTGGGGTATTTGATCCCGGTTCAAGATTTTGGAGTTCGTTGGACTCCCAAGGGTCAGCAATGGGTAAGGGGTTCATATTAATCGAGTTCTCTGCGGTTTCTCCAATGGCGGAATTAGAGGGTGGCGTTGATGAAGATTTAGCCCCGCTTAGGGGTGGGTTTTGATCTCGGATTTGAGTTTCTTCTGAATTCATGAAATTGACAGTCCCGGTCTAAACACAAGGGGGTGTGCTGAGTCAAAGTATAGCGTTAACCTGTACGGTTATCGGGGTGTTTAGACAGGTTTGTTACCCTGACCTGTTAGAGTGATTGTAGCATTACTTCAACCTCTGACTTAATTCAATGACTGACTATAGAATCATCTGTATCGGCATGGCTTGGCTAAGGCACGTCCCTACACTGATAACTGATAATGCGGGTAATTGATCACTAAAAATGGGAATAGAATTACGCAGTTACGTCTATTTAGATAATCTTCAACGGCAACACGCGGCCTATATTGGTACGGTGTCCCTGGGGTTTTTGCCCCTACCTGGGGATTCTTCTTTGTGGATTGAAGTTTCCCCGGGGATTGAAATTAACCGGATTACGGATATTGCTTTGAAAGCCACCTCGGTGCGTCCTGGGGTGTTGTTTATTGAGCGGCTTTATGGCCTTTTGGAAATTCATTCCAGCCGTCAGGGGGATACGATTACCGCCGGACGGGCGATTTTGGATTTTTTGGGGTTAAGGGAAAGCGATCGCCTCAAACCTCAAATTATGTCCAGTCAAATTATTCGGAATCTTGACCCCCATCAAGCCCAATTAATTAATCGTAACCGTCGAGGGCAGTTAATTTTAGGGGGTCAAAGTTTATATATTTTAGAAGTTCAACCCGCGGCTTATGCGGCTTTAGCAGCGAATGAAGCGGAAAAAGCGTCTTTAATTAATATTCTGCAAGTGACGGCCGTTGGGAGTTTTGGACGGCTATATTTAGGGGGAGAAGAACGGGATATTATGGTCGGTTCACAAGCGGCTTTAGAGGCAATTGAAAATGTATCTGGGCGAGCTTATGGAGGTAGTTTTAATCCCGAATAAAGCTGATTTAAGTAAAGCCAATTTAAGGGCTGGTGTATGGTATATTTACTTCCCGTCCACTGGGAATATTACCTGAAGAATGATTACTCATAGAAAGAGTTACTTAAACTTTAGCAAATACTTAAGATAAGTATAAATTAATTCTTTTTTCCAAAGTATCCGCTCATAATCAATTGTCATAGGATGGATGGTAACATTGACCCCGTTTTCTTGAGATTGAAGTCGATTTATTTGGTGCTGACATTTAGCATAAGTATCTCTAGGTACATAAAATTTGACTTCACCTCCTCCATTTTCCTGAAGATAGTTAACATATTTCACAGAGGCTTTCTTAATACCATTAATAGAACTAGGTTTATAAGCTTTGGCATCACAAATTACACGGTGAGATGTTAGATAAAAATCTGGTTGACAATAACCTTTACGGTTTTGAAAATAAAATTTCGGTTTAATTTGCAAACTTGACTGAAGATTTTCTATATTATCAGAGTCCAACAGCATTTTTAATAAGGCTACTTCTCCTTGATCTCCTTTTAGTTTTTCATCCGGTTTTTTATGATAATAGTCACTTGCAGGATTTTGGGTTAAATCAGTGAGTCTTTCTGGTGCATTGGGGTTGTCATATAAAATCCAAGCATCACCTGGAAGGTTAGCGAGTTCAAGTCCTAACCATATTGGGATACCTGATTGAATCGCGGTGGTAAAAATATTATTGGTTTGGGCGATCGCATCTTGAATAGAAAGATCATTAATAGCTGTATTTGCTAGTTTAATTGTTGGATGAATAATTGAAGGTAAAAAACTTTGATTCCTAATTTTACCAAAACCCCACCTATTTTGTATCTCTTCCAATTCCTCTCTTAAACGTTCAACTTGACTTAATCTTTCCTCACACATTTCTAGCAGTATGGAACACTGCCAATCTAACTCAGAAATATAACACTCAGAGAGTCTATCAGCATAAACATTAACTTCTTCCATCGCTTCTAGTAGTTGGGCGACTTTACTCCGCCATTGTTCTATTTCGTCTCTGAGTGTCCCCATATTTTACTCCTTAACCCCAACGGGATTTAATTCCTTCAAGCATTTCTATTGCTGTTCTGAGTTCGCTAGATACCTCTTCACAGCCCTCCGATAAACTTGAGATTTTGTTGCTTAATTCATCCATTGCCGTCTCAGGAATAGCTGCTGATGAGCTACTAACTTCTTCCAGAGACTCTACTATTCTGTTAATCATGGATTGGAATTCTTCAATTTCAGCTTTGACACCCATTTAGATACCTCCCTCTAAGGAATAAATAAAACATTTTACAATTTAGTAACTAGATAACGCCATAGCGTATCTTCTACTAAGACTTTCTTGCCCACAGGAACTTGAATATAGGGAGTATTTACAAAATTATTATCATCACCTCCAACTAGCATTAAAACAGCCCTGCCACGAGATTCTTTTGAGATTTTAGCGGCTTGGCTACTTTCTATAATAGCTTCACTTGCCGCTAAACTTACTCGGAAAACTACTTTCTCTTCGCAGGAGTCAAGCACCTGTGGTGTTATTATGGCAGTTGATGGTTTTTGAGTGCAGTAAATAACATGAAGACCACATTTCCGCCCCTTACGCGCATACTCAATTAATCTCGTCTGAATCGTTTCTTTTAATTTGCTGGGCGCAAGTGCTATGTCTGCTGCTTCATCAATAATCCAAAGCGTGCGCTGAATCTCAACCCCTTCTTCTCTTAACTGTTGAATATTTTGAACTTCCGCTTGTGTCAGTAAATTGATGCGTCTTTGATACTCCTCAGTATGAATTTTTTCAACTAATTTTTGACATTCTTCTACGGTTGTGATAATTTCAACGTTATCCTTGAAATGCTTCGCCAAAAAATTAAAATCAACTCCAGCAAAATCGGCGATATAAATTTTTCCTGTGGGATTAGCAGAGAGAAACTGGAAAATTACCCAATTCAGAAAGTTAGTTTTCCCTGCACCTGGTACGCCAGCAACTAAGCGATGAGGTGTTTCTGCCCAGCTTGATATTACGGGATTTCCCTCGTCATTAATGCCTACGATATAGCTATCTCGGTAAGTATCGTAATTCTGTTCCAGAAGACTTTTGTAATAATTGAATAAGTCTTCTGCATTTGCAACGGGCAATGATTTTTCTGTCATACTTTCAATAGGGATTTCTTTAGAGATTTCTTTGGGAATACCAATGCGGAAAAATCCGCTAATTTCTTGAGCCGTCGCCAGCCGATGCAATGGCTTTAAATCAACCATCCGAGAAGGTGCGGGACTTGATGACAATTTCGCTAAAGCCGAACCATCTGAAACAGTATCATATAATTGCGGTAAATTTTGATTTTGCTCTGAGTTGATACCACCTATCAAGGGTGGTTGATTTTGATGGTTAAATGATGGTTTTTCGGGAAGACTACCAGAATCACCGCCGAATTTTGCTAATCCTTTTTTTTGTGGCTGAATGGCATTCTTTATTAACAGTTGACTATCGTTTTTATCCCAGCCTTCCCATTCGATATTACTGGAAATATCTACGTTTTTTGTGGCTTCCAAACTTTCATAAAATCCGGGTTTCTCTTTGCTAACTTGGATGATTCGGCATCGTTTCCCGTGAGGTGTTTCTTTGATTGCCTCATCAATGAGGGCGTTGAGGACGGGAAAAGCATCGGCCCGATTTTCTGCTAAGGCTTTGATGCTATATTGGAATAGGTCGCTGTTAGGATATGACTGTTGATATTTTTGGTAAAGTGCCGAAGTTACTGAGAGAATGTTGTCTTTAATTCCGTTGGTGTTGGCGTTGACTTTCTCTAATTGAGCCAGCATTTGGTTGATGGCATTTACCCACAATGATTTTTGATTGGGGTTGTGATAGGTTTGCAGGGTGATTTCTAAAATGAGTTTGCTGTCTAAGCGGTGGATGACATCACAGACGGCTGACATATCATTGGTTTGATTGGCATCGAAAAGGTGAGGTAGGTAGTAATTTTGGGGTGTGATGAATTCTTCATATTTGATAATTTCGCCAATTGTTTGCACCCAGTCTAAGTTTTGGAAAATGGTTAGGTTAGGTTGAGGGGTGAGGGTGAAGAATTGGCTTAATTTGCCTTTGGTGAGGAGGCTCAGAATTTGTTCAGAATGTTCTTCGGTTTGGGTATTGTGGGGGTGATTAATTAGGAGGTAGGTTTTGAGTTTGGGGGATTGATTGGGGTCATAGATATAGCGGAGAGAAATTGTTAGGTTAATACCAAGGCGGCTAATTGAGCTTATTAGCTGTTGTTGGGTTTGTAGGAGGTTTTTACGGAGTTCAGTTTGGCTGTCTTTTTGATGACTCGGTTGAGGGTAAAGTTGATAACATATAGGAAAATTTCGATCAAACATTTATCTCCTCCAGTTATTAGATAAGTTGTCAGAAATACGTTTAATTGTTTTTGCTCTGTTCTTGAGTTGAAAGGCAATGATGAATCTACCAATACCAATGCTGACTAAAACAGTACCTACAAGATAAAACCATTCCATAGATAAAAATTCCTCCTGATTATTCTAAAAATCTAATTTAATAACACTTTTGTTGTCCAACCCAACCTTGCATATAGTTAGCAAACCCTTGAGCTTCGTTAGAATCACCAAATGAAGCTACTTGTATTTGACCCAGTTTCCCTAGCTGTTTTTGGACTTTGTGCCTGTCCAATATCACCGCAATAATTTGATATAACCGTATTCCAGTTGTTATCACTGTATTTAATAAAAACAGGATACCAACAATTATTAGGACTTGAAGAACTACCACAGCTATTCTTAGGAAAACCACTAGCATACCATGCTGTTGTCGTATAGCTATTGGAACGAGAACCTTGATTTGAATAATTTATAAACGTAAAATAACATACATATCCCGCAACAATTATCGCTAAACCCGACAAAATTAATTTCCAGGATGTCTCACTTTCTATTGTTGTACTTTTACTAAGTAGTAGATCGGATTTGCTATTTAGTTCATTAACGACTTTATTTTTTAGTAAATTCAAGTCAGATAACATTTTTGTATATTGGTTATAACTTAAATCATAATTACTCTCTATCACTTCCGAATTAGGTAAACTTTTGATTGTTTGAGAGAGCTTAGTATCTATATTAGCGATTGCATAAAAAGTTTTATCCAGGATGGATTGAGAGGATTTAACTGTCTCTTGCAAGGCTAATGTATCCGAAATTTGATTTCTTAATAGTTGCATCCAACTTTCAATAGCTGACAGATGCCCATCCTGCTTATTTTGTAGAACTTCTTTCAATATGGAAACTGGTTCTCCCGTATCGTTTCCCTAATGATTTGGATGCTGTTATGGCACTTGTAAATATCTCTGAAATTTCCTTGTGATAACCACTTGTTGATGAAACATAATTTTTTAGTTGTGAAATTGTTAAATCTTTTAGTTGAGGTTTATTTAACTGATCAACAATCAGCACCTCTAATACCTTATCAGCATCAGGCTCTACTCTAGCTAACTCCTCCTTGTATGGAGTCAATAGCCTTACTGTCGCATTCCGTAACTCTTTCTCTTCCAATAATAATTGACTCAATGTTTTCAGCCTTCTGTTTATATCTGTGGCTGTATTAATAATCTCAGCCGCATGAATTCTCAATGATATTTCATGGTTGGAATTAAGCAAAAACTCTTCCAGAGGCTGATAGAGAGATTCTTCAGTTTCAGCAGATTGTTGAAATATTGACTGAGCTTGACGCAACGCCACTTCATGCAATTTTGGATTGTTCTCTTCCAATAATAATTGACTCAATGTTTTCAGCCTTCTGTTTATATCTGTGGCTGTATTAATAATCTCAGTCGCATGAATTCTCAATGATATTTCATGGTTGGAATTAAGCAAAAACTCTTCCAGAGGCTGATAGAGAGATTCTTCAGTTTCAGCAGATTGTTGAAATATTGACTGAGCTTGACGCAACGCCACTTCATGCAATTTTGGATTGTTCTCTTCCAATAATAATTGACTCAATGTTTTCAGCCTTCTGTTTATATCTGTGGCTGTATTAATAATCTCAGCCGCATGAATTCTCAATGATATTTCATGGTTGGAATTAAGCAAAAACTCTTCCAGAGGCTGATAGAGAGATTCTTCAGTTTCAGCAGATTGTTGAAATATTGACTGAGCTTGACGCAACGCCACTTCATGCAATTTTGGATTGTTCTCTTCCAATAATAATTGACTCAATGTTTTCAGCCTTCTGTTTATATCTGTGGCTGTATTAATAATCTCAGCCGCATGAATTCTCAATGATATTTCATGGTTGGAATTAAGCAAAAACTCTTCCAGAGGCTGATAGAGAGATTCTTCAGTTTCAGCAGATTGTTGAAATATTGACTGAGCTTGATGCAACACCACTTCATGCAATTGTGGATTATTCTCTTCCAATAATAATTGACTCAATGTTTTCAGCCTTCTGTTTATATCTGTGGCTGTATTAATAATCTTAGCCGCATGAATTCTCAATGATATTTCATGCTTGGAATCAAGCAAAAACTCTTCCAAAAGCCCATAAAGATAGTCTTCTATCTCAGTAGATTCTTTAAAAATTAACCTAGCTTGTCGCATTGCGGCCCCTTGTACAATACGATTAGGTGAAATTAATCCCAAAAACACCCCACGCCCATGTAACTTAGAAATGACATCCCCGATTAAATCCTGATAATTCAGAGAGCTATCATTATCATTTAATAACTCATCAGCCGGCCCGTACAGCCAAAATTCAAGATGCCTTTCATATTCTGCGGTTGTTTCCCCTCTGGTGTTCAGGCGAGGAATTCTATTAATTTCTATTAACTTACGATCGCGTATTTCCCGGCGAATCCGATCAAGGGGTTTCAGTAAAACCCCCTCCTTCTAAATGTTGTAAACTCTGCTGAGAATATCCGATCGCCTCCAACGCAGAAGCCGCAGCCCACCGAGTCAAATCATTGCTAACTTCCCCCTTCCCCTTGACTTCCTTGGCGATATCTCTGAGCACATCCCAGTCTGCTAGAGCCTCCTTAACGTGATAGTGTTGTGCAGCCACGCCTAAGCCTTGCAGCGCTAGAGCCCGCGTGGTTAGGGATGCTTGAGTTTCCCAGATATTGACGAAAAAAGGAACAGCGCGATCAGGATTGTTTTCGGCAAAGTCGAAGAATGACTGAATTTGTTCTCCTACATTTCTAAAGCGATCGGGTAGATCGCTACCACCTGGTATATTTGAAAGGTTACTCATGGGCTTAACTGAGATAGACGTGAGAGCATTGATAAATTATAACTGTTGCAGTTGAGTTTGAACCAATTTTTTGAATATTTGTGGCAGAGATTGACGGGATTTACGGATGGTAACGGTTTAACCAGGCTTTGAGATTGCTTTGCTACCCTCGGAATGACATAATTATTAGGTAGTTTTAATCCCGAATAAATACGATAAAAAATATGGCAAATTTAGAACATTTAGCGTTATTACAATGGGGATTTCAGCGTTGGCAAATTTGGCGTTCAAATAATCCTAATATTCAGCCGGACTTGTGCGAAGCTAATTTAATGGGGGCTGATTTAAACGGAATTAATTTACAAAATACTGATTTAAGTAAAGCTAATTTAATTGCCACGGATTTAAGCTCGGCAAATCTAAAAAAAGCGGATTTAAGTTTGGCTCAATTGCACCGGGCAAACCTCAGCGAAGCCTTATTATTTCAAGCTAATTTAAGTAACGCTAATCTTAGTACAGCTACGTTAAATAGGGCGGAATTGATAGAAACTTGTCTTTATCGCACGGAATTAAATAATGCTAAACTAATTAAAGTTCATCTGAATGGAGCTTATTTATATCAGGCTAATTTGAGTGAAGCCGATTTGACTCAGGGGGATTTGAGATTTGCTAATTTAAACAAAGCTAATCTTTATCAAGCGAATTTGACCGGGGCAAATTTCAGAGGGACAACCTTAATTCAAGCTAATCTACAAAATGCCAATTTATCCTACGCAAATTTGAGAGGGACAAATCTAAGTAAAGCCAATTTAACCGGGGCAAATTTAACCGGAGTTGACCTAAAATTTGCTAATTTAAACGGGGCTATTCTGCCTTAATATTATAGCAAATAATAGGGAATAACCTGCTACGCAATTAAGCAGTGCGAGCGTCCTCGCTCGCTAGAATAATATTAAGGAATATTCAGGCAATATCAAGATCATATTACCCTAATATCAAAATAACATCAAGGTAATATCAAGGCAATATTAGGGTAATATTAGAGCATTTAATAGTGATATTCTAGCGAGCGAGGACGCTCGCACTGCTATTGGTGAATCAACACTTTAATTGCAAACTCTGGTAACGCCAACATCCGACGCCAGCGCCAAGGTTCTTGATATAATCGATATAACCATTCTAAATGATATTTACAGAAAAATTCCGGTGCCCGTTGTTTAATTCCTGACCAAATATCAAAACTTCCTCCCACACCTATCCAAATCGAATTCGGGCAAAGATGACGATTTTCACTAATCCAAAATTCCTGACGGGGAACACCCAAACCCACTAATATTAATTTAGGTTGTAGGTCTTTTAAAGTGATTTTTAAATCTTCTTCTTCAGAAGTAGATAGATAACCATGATAACTAGAAATTCCCAGACCTGGCAGTTTTTGTTGAATATTATCCGCCGCCTGTTGAGCAATTCCTGGTTTTCCTCCATAGAAAAAAACTAATTCAGAATTGTTTAATTTACCGATATTTTCAATTAAGGTTTCTGCTAATTCAATACCCGGACACCGTTGAATTTTTTTACCTTTATATTGTAAATAAAGCACTACCCCCGCACCATCGGGAATTACTAACTCTGCTGAATGAATAATTTCTGCTAATTTAGGATCTTTTTCGCCTTGAATTGCCATTTCTGCATTCAAAGTGATAACATGGGTTCCTAACCCTTGTTGCCAACGTTGTAATAACCAGTTAGTATAATTATTAGTTAAATGTACAGGTAAACCCAACACTGGAAAACCGTTAAGAGCAGAATCAAAGGGCAAAATAGTTGGACTCATAAATAAATTTTAGAAACCTCACACACATTATTACCGAAAATGCGATCAAAGCCCCTGAATTAATTTCTGGGGATGTGGCCGGGGAATAAATTCCCTATGAATATTTCCATTTTAATATATAACAGAAGAAGTTAAACATAAACTGAGATAGGATGGCAAGATGCCCGATCTTAAAAAAGAGGCAGAAATTCTATTCTATCTTGATACTCATTCTCAAATGACCCTTCGGCGATTAAAATTAACTGATCAATATTTTCACCAATACTTAACTTTGGACTGAGGATAAAGATCCCAGGGATATGATGACTTAAAGCGATATGATCTGCTAGATGAAACTGGCATAGACTTGCGGTTATTCGTTACCAAAATACATTGATTTTCTTCACACCAACATAAAATTTCAGGATCTAAAGTTCCTTTGGGTGGAGCAGTCAACTCCCCAACAGCTATCACGAATAAATCTGACTGAAAACGGCGTAGTTGGCGGGTATAAATTGGATCGATATTTTCATCAATAAGATACTTGAGCATGATCCGTTGAGTTTGCCAATTTTTGTGCCTTCAATTGTCGCAATTTCTCTACAATTGGGCGAGGATTGCGTTGTTGTTCTGCTCGCATTCTATCGCCCCATTCTAACCAATCGGTCATGTAAGCCTCCACTGCTGGTTTGTTATGCAGGTAATATAAAATTGTGGCATACACTTGTTCTAAAGTTAGCGAAGGATAGGTGTGGGCAATTTCTTCTGGAGTTTTGGCACGAAAAAGGTGGTCAAATAAAATTGTTTCAATACCGATGCGTGTGCCCTTGAGTCTAATGTCATCCGCCGCCAAAAAATTAAAGTAATCTTCTAGTAGCATGGTTCTTTAATATTTGATTACCAAACTGCGATTTGATTGTATCATTTAATCTGGCAGTCAGGGAAACATCTACACAAACCCAAAGGCAAAACCAACCTCAACTCCCCATCTATTTCAAAGCATTTAACGCTTCCAAAGGTCGCACCATCCCCCAACCCCAACGGTTATCGGGACGTTGTTCTTCTCCACCCGGATGATAGGCGGTTTTCTTCAAAACATCAATAATTTTACTCAACGGCGCCTGGGGATAAGCTGACATCAATAACGCCACAATTCCGGCGATATGGGGTGTGGCCATGGACGTCCCATCCATGTAGGTATATTGAAAAACGCCGTTATCCATTTTCACCGGGGGAATACAGGAATAAATCTGGACGCCGGGGGCGGAAACATCTGGTTTTGTCACCCAGGCGTTAGGAGAGTCCACAGGAAAGACCAAACTGGCGCCACTGCTAAAAAAAGTAATTCCCAAATTATCCGTCTCAATTTGTTCGACAGCGCCCACAGAAAAGGCATTATAAGCATTACCCGGAGAACTGGTATTTCCGTGGTTTTCGTTGCCAATAGCAACAACGGGTAAAATCCCATATTGATTAACTAAAATATCAAAGATTTGGGGAAATAGGGGCTCATAGTAACTCAAACCCAAGGACATATTAATAATTTTTGCTCCTTTTTCCACCGCCCAAGATATCCCTTCAATTAAAGTTAATAAAGTCGCTTCTCCTACTAATACCCCGGCGACAATTAAATCTGCTTGGGGTGCGACACCAATAGATAAACCCTGCTCGGTTTTTCCCCCGGCAATTGTCCCGCAAACATGGGTTTCCATGTTGTCCACTATCAAAGCTGGGACTAGCAGTAATTCGACGTCCTAACGGGTCGATAACAATAAAATCTTTTACCCGTCCTTGTAATGCGGGATGGTCTCCATAAACACCGGAGTCTAATACCGCCACGGTAACATTTTGTCCTTGGGTTATTTCCCAAACTTTAGGAATTTCTAAGCGTTTTAATCCCCAGGTTATTGTATCCTGTTCCTCTTGTTTTTGCAAGCCTGAATAATCAATTTCTTTGGGTTCAATTAAATGGATTTTTTGGTTAGGAAGAATCGCTACAACGTCGGGATGTTCGGCTAAAATTGGTAAACTTTGACGGGTAACTTCCATTTTGGTAACGGGTAAAACCCCCTGACCAACGGGCTGTGTATAAAAGGATTGACGGGTGGTATTTTGATAATCATTAATAATTTTAGTGGAAATGGCTTGATTACTTTGTTCTTGTTTTTTTAGCGTATCAAAATATGCGGCTGTTCCAGCTTGAGGCATTGACCCAGGAGCAACTAAACCTCTATAAATAACGATAGCATCTTTTCTGGCATTGGGTTGACTATGGGCTAAGAAAGGTTCAAAAGCCGAGGAAATTTTAGATTGATTTGTCATTGGGGTTTGACTCCGTTTTAATTGTTATTTTCTTTTGTTGACTAAGTTTTTAAGATTCTGGGTAATTTTAACCATTGGCAGAGATTCAGTATTGTTGTAGGATAAAACAATTCTCACGATCATTGATTATCTTAACTTGAAATTAAGCATTAAGCATGAAAAATAAAGATCAAAAACTCCATCCCGGTTGGTGGATTTCAATTTTATATTTTGCCCAAGGATTTCCCTATACCGTTGTTAATATCATGTCGGTGGTTTTTTTAAAAGGTTTGGGGGCGAGTAACGAATTAATTGGATTAACCAGTTTTTTATCCTTGCCTTGGGTAATGAAAGGATTATGGGGGCCAATTGTTGATATTTATTCAACCAAACGGCGATGGATTTTAAGAATGGAAATCTTATGTACAATCCTATTCTTAATTTTAGCATTGGGGGCACTATTTCCGCAAGCTATTCCGATTTCTATTGCAATTTTTGCCCTAATTGCTTTTATTAGTGCCACCCATGATATAGCCATTGATGGGTTTTATTTAACGGTGTTAAATTTAGACCAACAGGCTTTTTATGTCGGGGTTAGAAATACCGCTTATCGGATGGCAGTTTTAGCCGGAGGTGGGGGTTTAGTATTTTTAGCGGGAAATATTGCTGAAAAATATAGTAATGGAAAAAGTCCGACGGGGGAAATTTTATATAACCCAGTTTCAGTTTAATTTTTTGGGGTCTAGTTTTTCCATTCATCCGTTACAATGGGGATGGTCAATTGCTTTTTCTGTAGCTAGTTTAATCTTTTTATTCATCTACGGATTTCAGAGAATATATTTACCCAGACCTCAAAAAGTCACCTTTTCAGAAACAGAAAATCTCTCCAATTCTGCTAATTTTATTAACTCATTTAAAACCTATTTTACTCAATATAAAATTGGTTGGACTATCGCTTTTATCTTATTATTCCGTTTAGGAGATGCTTTAACTTTCAAAATGGCAACTCCGTTTTTAATGGATACGGCTGCAAAAGGTGGGTTAGGAATTACAACCGCCGAAATCGGAATTTTATCGGGGACGGTTGGGGTAATTTCCCTATTATTTGGAGGGTTATTAGGAGGGTTTTTAATCGCTAAACAAGGGTTAAAAACCTGGATATGGCCGATGGCAATTTTACAAAATTTTACTAATATCTTTTATTGGTTATTAGCTAAAACTCAACCGGAAATTATTTGGGCCTATGTTGTTAATTCCCTGGAACAATTTACCTATGGTTTAGGAGTAGCCGCCTATACGGTATTTTTAATGCAAACTGTCCGTCCTGAATATAAAGCTTCCCATTATGCAATTACAACGGCATTTATGGCGGCTGGAGTATTAATTCCGGGGGTATTTAGTGGATATATTCAAGCAAATTTAGGCTATCAAAACTACTTTTTATTGAGTGCAATGGCGGTAATTCCAGGGTTATTAACTATTTTCTTTATTCCGATTAAAGATCAAAATCATATTAGTTATGTTCCCAGACCTGGACTTGATGATGAAGACATCAAATAAAACACCAAATTAAAAACCGTTGTTGGGCTTCAGCCCTCCAAATATTGAGGGCTAAAGCCCAACAACGAACTTTTTTAGAGGACGGCGATGCACTCAATTTCTACTAATACATCTTTGGGGAGACGGGACACTTCAACGGTCGCCCTAGCGGGTGCAGTTTCGGGTTTAAAATATTTAGAATAGACTTCATTAACTTGGGTAAAATCGTTCATATCTTTTAAGAATATTGTGGTTTTAACTACGTTTTCCCAGGTGGCGCCCGCTTCGGTTAATACCGCTTCTAAATTTGCCATGACTCTTTCGGTTTGTTTGGTGACATCATCGGGATAAAGAATGTCGTTAACGCGGGGGTCAATGGCAATTTGTCCTGATAAAAAGATCATATTATTGACCATTACCGCTTGATTATAAGGGCCAACGGGTTTGGGTGCGTTTTCGGTTTTAATGATTTTACGAGTCATCACAGTTTGTTTTTCTTCTCCGATAATAATTGTATAATTGTCTGGGTCATTAATACAAGAATCAGGCATTACAGTAGCTAAGGTTTCAGCATCTTCAAAGTTAGCCAAATAGATATTAGCTAAATTTAGTCTAGCACCAATGAAGCTGGCTTTTTCAACATTAGCTCTAATCAAATTAGCCTTTTTAAGATTTGCCAACTTCAAGTTAGCATTTTTCAAACAAGCATAACTTAGATTTGCAAATTCAAGATTGGCAAATGTAAAATCTGCACCTGTTAAATCTAAATGCGATAAGTCAGCTTCTTGAAGATTAGTATTAACAAAATTTGCCCTCTGAAAATTTACCTCTACAAATTTTTGACCTCCCAGATTTAAAGCACTGAGATCAGCTTCTGCAAAATTAGCTCCAGTTAACTTGCAATTACTAGATAAAGAAATATTTCTTAAATCTGCACCTTGTAAATCCGCATATTCAAAATTAGTATAAGCTATAATTGATTTTTGCAAATCAGCTTCCGTAAGTATTGCTTGACTAAAATTCGTTTCTCTTAAGTTAGCTGAATCTAAACAAGCGTTACTCAAATTAGCTGAAATTAGTATTGTTTTGGTCAAGTTAGCTTTTGTCAAATCTGCTTCTTTAAGGTTAATTCCTGTTAAATCAGCATTTTGTAAGTCTACTCCACAAAGTTCTACGCCCTCAAAATCTCGTTCACCTTGTGCATATTTCTCTAACAATTCTTTAGCATCCATAATTCACCTCTTAATTATCCTTGTATTAGTTTATCATTAATATCAACTCCTAAATATCCTCGTTCCAAGGCTCTGCCTTGGAATGCTAAATAGAGGCTCTGCCTCTATTATAATATTATGATAGTGTTCTGGTGGCAGAGCCACCTTAATTGCATTTCTAGGTAGAACCTAGAAACGAGTAAAATAATGATCAATTTATTTATAAACATCTCCACGAGGCTTAATTAGAGTCACAGTATAAATTTTATTCTCAGGATCAATAACAAACAAAATTTGATAATTTCCCACTCTTAAACGCCATTCTGGACGACCTTGTAAAGACTTAATATCAACTAAATTCGATCTTGTTGCAGAAGTTTTAAAGCCCTAATTATTCGGGCTTGATGCTCTGATGACAGCCGTTTTAAGTAACGTTCTGCGGGTTTCAAAATGATTAAACGCCATTTAGTCAAGTTGTCCTCCAAATAATTCAATTTCGATGTCTTCTAGGGATTTACCAGAATCACGTCCTGCTAAATAGTCTTGTAATGCAACTTCACTTTCATTAATATCTTCAATAGAAATAATCTCATCATCATCAACTTTAATCCCTTGTTCAACCATGCCTTTTAGATCATTTAAAAGACGAAGTTGCTCGGTAACGGTTAAACTTTTGACCTGAGTTAAAACTTCATTGTAAGCTGGCATAAATTGTCTGAGGATAGTTTTGCTCTATGTCTATTTTACCTCATTTTCAGATTTTGGCTAGATGGATATGACCCTAACGACTATTCCTCGTTCCAAGGCTCTGCCTTGGAATGCTAAATAGAGGCTCTGCCTCTATTATAATATTATGATAGTATCTGGTGGCAGAGCCACCTTAATTGCGTTTCTAGGTAGAACCTAGAAACGAGAGTTAACGAGAGTTAGGAAGAATTATAAATAATAGCAAATCACTGTTATTATAAAAGATTGAGCATAAATTGATCTAGGAAATCATCAACATGGCTACAAATGAAACCCGCAATGAAGTAGAAGTTCGTTCTCATAAAGTCGATGAGTTGAGAGCATTGGGAATAGAACCCTATCCCAGTCATTCGCTGCAAAGGTCACATACAACCCAGGATATTAAAGACTTATTCGCCCAACCCGGGAAAGAATTAAATGATGGAGAAAGCGACCCCGATGCTATTCCTTTAAAGGTTTGTGGACGCATTACCTTTAAACGCGATAGTGGAAGTATTGGGTTTATTGGTTTAACCGATGTTGCGGGAACAATTCAACTCAAATTAGAGAAAAAATTAGTTACGGGTGAAACAGGATTATCCTTTAATCAGGTTAAAAAATATCTCGATTTGGGGGATTTTGTTGCCGCCGAAGGCATTGGTTGTCGCACTAACCGAGGGGAATTATCCGTACAGGTGGAACGGATTTTTATTGTTTCTAAAGCCACTATGCCTTTTCCTGATGCCTATTATGGAGTTAATGACCCCGAAACTGTGTCGCCGTCATCGAGAAATTGATTTAGTTAGTAACTCGAAATCCTTAGAAACCTTTAAAGCTAGAAATCGCATTCTAAAAAGGATGCGTACTTATTTATGGGATAATTGTTTTGAGGAATTAGAAACTCCTGTATTACAAGCAATTTATGGCGGGGCGGCGGCTCGTCCTTTTGTTACCCATCATAACAGTTTAGATATTAATTTATATCTGCGAATTGCTACGGAATTGCATTTAAAACGGGCAATTTGTGGCGGTTTTGAACGGGTATTTGAAATTGGGCGGGTGTTTAGAAATGAAGGTATTGATAGTACCCATAACCCGGAGTTTACCTCGATTGAATTGTATCAAGCCTACGCTGATTATTTTGATCTGATTACTTTAATTGAAGATCTAATTTGTGCGATCGCCAAGGATGTTTTAGGAGAACAAACCACACTAGAATATCAGGGAGATGTGATTAGTTTAGAACGGAAATATAACTATTCTGAACAATATCCCACCTTTACCGGAAGCCATTGGAAGGTACAAACAATGGTGGAAGCGGTGCGAGAAACCACGGGGTTAGATTTTGATACTTTAGAGTTAGATGAAGCCTTGAAAGCCGTAGAAAATTTAGGGTTGAATTTATCAAAATTAGAAACCCAAAGTTTAGGATATGTCCTTTATACGGTGTTTGATAAGTTAGTTTCGCATAAATTAATGCAACCCACTTTTATTACGGAATTTCCGGTGGAAGTCAGTCCATTAGCTAAACGTCATCGTTCTAAATTGGGATTTGTAGAACGTTTTGAGTTATTTATTCACGGGACAGAATATTCTAATGGCTTTTCTGAATTGAATGATCCCGAAGACCAACGCCAACGATTTGAAGCACAATTAACCCAGAAAAATGCCGGAGATGAAGAAGCTCATCCGATGGATGAAGATTTCATTCAAGCGCTATCTTTAGGGATGCCAAATTGTGGCGGAATGGGGATTGGAATTGATCGGTTAGTAATGTTATTTACTAATACCGCCAGCATTCGAGATGTGATTATGTTCCCGACCATGCGAACTTTATAAATTCTACCCCCCCTTGCTAATGGAGGATAATTTAGATTAATATTAATAGAAAAAAATCTTCTGAATTTCCCTCCCATTACCAAGGGGAGAGCTAGGGTGGAGTGCTTTATTTATGTTAAAATTATATTTTGATTGAGGAAAACTGGACTTATGGAACGTTCAAAAATTATTGCGTATATTACGGGTGGGATTTCAATTATTTTGGCCTTGGCTTATTTATTAATGGTTTCTATTTTGGATTTTAGAGGTGAAATGTTACCCGCACCCGTAAGTCAAATTCCATCGACTATATTAGTGGAAAATATAGCGGGGAATCTGAGTGTAAACTTCCAAGCTGTTAACGCTAATTTAAAATTAGACGGGATGTAGAATTTTGACCCTTGACTTTCTAATCCCCAGAATTTCCTGGGATAAGTTGATTTTTTTTATTTTTCAATTGTAGAAATTTCGTCTACAATTTCTATTTGTTTACGAGCAATAGCCCGATAAATTCGAGATAGCGATCGCAATTCTTCTTCGGTTAAATTATCATCAAAAACTGCTGCTAACAATCCATAACGGTCGGCTAGGGTAACGCGACCTGTTTCGTGAATTTTGGCGAATAATTCACCGAGTGCAGACTCAATTAAACAAATGGGTGCTTCCATGATCTGGTAAGTTGTGGTAGCGGAATTGACGTGATGATGGAGAATCGAGTATTCTTCAAAGTCCACAGTTTCAGCACAAATTCAATAGAATTTTAGCTGCGAGTCCCAGGAAAACCGTTGAATTAGGAGGCTGGTGGCGTTGAACTTTATTCTGATTATTTCAGGGTTTTGGATTTATGGGCGTGACTGAACTTTGGGAGGAGTGGTGATTCTTTGGAGATAACTCTGTGATCTAAATCACGCCCGTTGATTTGTCCCACTTAAACCTAGTTTAATTTTAAAGCACTTACGGGAACATCATCCCAGGATTCAACGCTTCTGAGCACAGCAACCCAACCTTCTTGTTTTTGGGTTTCGGTTAAGTTTTTTTGGAAGGATTCATGACAGTCCTGAGCTTGCTTTTCATCGGCGCAAGCAATACAAGAATAAACAATTCCCATCGGATCAAGTTGTTCATTTACCCAAATTACCATTGTAAATCTTCTCCTCACCTAATATCAGTAAATTGCCTTCATTTTATATTAAATTGGGAAGAATTTACCTATTGATTTTTTCCATATTGTGTTAAGGATTCTCCCGTTAGACGACAAATTCGCCAGTCGGGTAAAATTTTAGCTCCGATTTTTTGATAAAAATTAATAGCGGGTTGATTCCAGTCTAAAACCGACCATTCTAAACGTCCATAGCCCCTGGATACCACTAATTCTGCTAGATAAGTAATTAATGCTTTCCCAATACCTTGACGACGATATTCAGGGAGTACAAATAAATCTTCTAAATAAATTCCTGGTTGGGTTAGAAAGGTAGAATAGTTAGGAAAAAATAGTGCAAAACCCACGGCTTTTCCTTCTATTTCAGCTAAAATAGCCTCCGCATAACCGGGAGAACCAAATAAATGTTGTTTTAAGGTTTCGGCATTTCCTGTTACTTCATGGGATAACTTTTCATATTCGGCTAGGGCTTGAATTAACTGAAATAAAACAGAAATATCCTCAACGGTTGCGGGTCTTAAAATTGCCGATTTAGACATATAAATTTTGAGGGTTTGACAATGACAAGAGAACGATTCTCTTGCTCATCAGTATACAACAATTTTAATCAATAATCAATTGATTATCTAATCCAACCTTTCAAGCGTTCAGCTACATTAGGACGGCGTAATTTTCGCATGGCTCTGGCTTGAATCTGTCGGACTCGTTCCCGGGATAAATTATAGACTCCACTGACTTCTTCTAGGGTGTAGGGAACGCCCGTAACCAATCCAAACCGCAGGGCTAAAACGTCTTTTTCTCGTTCAGTTAAAACTGTTCCTAAAACCTCTAATAAATCCTGGCGCATCATCATTTCATTCATTTGAGCTTCAGGGGTTTGGGTTTCCTGATCTTCTAAAATGTCCATTAATTCCGAGGTTTCTTCAGAACCAATGCGATGATTTAAAGATAGGGATTTGCGATGAACTTGTTCAAGTAAAATCACTTGTTCGGGAGTAATTCCCATCGCCTCCGCCAGTTCTTCTTGGGTGGGTTTTCGATGGAGAGATTGCTTTAAATCTCGATAGGTTAACTTCATTTTATTCAACTGTTCAACAATATGAACAGGTAGGCGAATTGTCCTCCCTTGATTGGCAATTGTGCGGGTAATTCCTTGACGAATCCACCAATAGGCGTAGGTCGAGAATTTATAACCTTTATCGGGATCAAATTTTTCGGTGGCGCGGTTGAGTCCCAGGGCTCCTTCTTGAATTAAATCTAATAATGGAACTCCTCGATTAATATAACGTTTAGCAATGGATACCACCAAGCGTAAATTAGAACTAATCATCCGGTTTTTTGCAGCATTTCCCGAATGTAAACGATGTTTTAATTCTGTCTCGGTTACTCCCACTAAATTTGCCAGTTTCTGCGGGGGTGGGTAAACGTCCTAACTCCAGGGTAAGTTGAGTTTGTTGGGCTTCGATTTTAACTAAACTTTGAATATGACGAGCGAGTTCGATTTCTTCGTCGGGTTTGAGTAAAGGATAACGCGCCATCCGTTTAAAGAGTGCGGCGATTGCGTCATCTCCTGATGCAGTCGCTTCTATAATAGGAAAGAATGTGGCATTCTGTGGATTCATTGTATCCTCCATCCAGGTTAAGATTCGCCATGACAGAATGGTTTTGACGATCTATAATTCAAGCAGTCTACTTCCAGTTTTCCCCATCTTTAAAATCTTGAGTCCGATTAAAAGATGGGGAAATACTATCCATCACTACTTGATGCTGATCCCATTATAGGAGAGTTAATCAAAAGACAGGGAAATCCTTGGTATGGGTTTAATAATCATCCCCCTGATTTACTCATTCATATTTCTTAATGTTGCCACCGCAGAAGGAGAAATACGACTGAGGTAACGGAAAATCCAGTATTTCATAATTGTATCCAGAATCACGGGAAAAGTGGCAATGAACAAAAAGATAAAGCTACGATTAGGTGCAATCCCTAAGTGATTAGAAAATCCTTCTAATAGGACTTCCCAACCGTGGGGAGAGTGAAAACCGACAAAGATATCCGTGAGCAAAATAATAATAAATGCCTTAGCACTATCACTCAAATCGTAGATGACAGTATCGAGCAAGGATTTTAAGGCTGCAAACCCCTGGGAATTGAAAACAATTACTAAAGTAAAGGCAATTAATCCTACTAAATCGGCAAAAACATTACTAATTGCTTCACTGCTTCTGTGATCAAAATCACTGGCAATTTCTTCGGCTTTTTCCGCCATTTTCTTTTCAACTTCTTCAGCTTCAATAGCGGGCGTTTTGTAGAGTAAACTGCTCATTTGCAGTTCTTCTTCATAGGATTTTAACTCGTGAAAAGCCTCTTCTTTCATTTCTGGGTTAAGAAATAGAGTAACTTCATGGGTTAGTCGATAATGTTCTACTAGAGGAAGAAAGACAAAGTTTTTAGAGAGTTGTTGTGATAAAAGGGGAATTAAAATAAGTAGCAAGAGGAAATTAATCGCTGATTTTGTTTTTTTCCTTGATGACCGATAGCTACTGATTAACCGTTCTTCGGAACTATCATCTAATTCCGTTTGGATCTTTTGAAACGTGCGCCCAATAGAAACGGGGTAAAGCCCCAGTTTTTTTTCCTTTAAACACTTCTCCAGAAGTTTGAACTTCTACAAAGTCAAGGGGGGATAAATCTGATTTTTCGCCAGATTGTCCATTGTTCACTCTGTTGACAGATGTAAACCGAGATGAATCAGTAGACAGAGGAGAAGCGGAAGCATCATATTGATATTTATCAACAACTTCATCAATGAATTTTAGTTTTTCGATAAATTCTATATTTCCCGAATTGTCCAAACTCCGGGTCAGTTTAAATTCACCCAGTTTAAATTTAACGGTGTTTAAATTCTGCTCAACATCCTTAATAAAGCATTCTAAAACACTGGGAGTATATTGGGGTGCATCTTCGGAAACTTTTTGTCCCCCAAAATGCTGATCTTCTATGGTTTTTATCGCTAAAGCAGCTTGATAGGCCTGTTGTAATGCTCTTTCTGGGGTTTTATGTAACCATTGGTTACCGGACTTAAACACATTCAAAAATCGAACCCCTAAACTACCTTTTTGAACTTTGAAAATAGAATTATTCATCTGGATGGCGTTGGCTAGAACAGAACAATAACAATAATAGGAGTTTAACTTGGGTTGATGATCGCTAAGAGGTCAGGGACGGGAAAGGGCTCTTGTTCAAGGGGAACAAACTGATTTTGTTTAACATCATACGCTAAAATTCTTCCCGTTTCAATTTCATAAACCCAGGCATGAAGATGGAGTTTTCCAGCGTGTAACCGAGACCTAACAACTGGATAGGTTTCTAGGTTAGCAATCTGATTCAAAACATTAGTTTGGGTGGCAATACTTAATAATTCCTCCCCCGAATATTCTGAATAATTCTCTCCAATGATCCGACGAATTGATTCTCCATAAACTTTTAACCAATCATATACCAAGGGCATTTCATCATACAAACTTTGGAGTTGAAGTAATCCTTTGATACTACCACAAAGGGAATGCCCACAGATGATAATTTCTTTAATATTCAAGGCTTGAACTGCATATTCAATTCCGGCGCCTTCGCTGCTATTTAGAGTTCCGTAAGGAGGAATGATATTACCGATATTGCGAATAATAAAGATTTCTCCGGGTTTCAGTCTGAGTCAGCAAGTTGGGAGCAATCCTAGAGTCACAACAAGTTATAAATAAAATCTCCGGGGTTTGACCGTGAGAGAGGCGTTGAAATAGGTCTTGGTGCGCCTTAAAGTAATTTTGTTGAAAATCATTTAAACCACTAATAATGCGTTTAATGGGCATAAATATGTCCTCAATCACTAACCAATCGAGATCCGGTAGACTGCCAACTGATAAATGATTTGAATGTATCCTGTTTCAAAATTCCTTTAGTGTATCACCCATTTCCCATCACGGAACAAACAAACACCCCTATCTCCTTTTCCCGAAGTATCTTTAATTAAGGTATAGCCAGATACTTTAATCCGATCCAAAATATCCAGTGCATCCTGAATGTGAAACGTATTAATGATGATTTCTATTCTTTTGATATCCTGCATAGTACATTCAAAATCTTAGTGATGAATCCAAGTAGCATCGCTCACTAAACACATCCCTCCCACTCGCTTCAGCAGAGGATTAACGCTGGAAATAATTTGCTCAAGTTGTTTTTCGTTGGTGCAAACTGTCATAATATAAGTATTAGTAAATACTTCTCCTAAATCATCATTATAAAAACCGCGATCTCCTTTTCCAGATGTATTTTTGATCACGGTATATCCCTTAACTTTGGCTTGGTCTAAGAGTTCTAAAACTTCATTAGCTTCAAAACTACCAATGATAATTTCAACTTTTTTTACCGCTTCCATTCTCTAAGCTCCAATATATTTGATGATTTGTAAATACAGGGGAATTCCCACAATAATATTAAAGGGAAATGTTAGGGCCAGTGCCATGGAAACGTAAATACTAGGATTGGCTTCAGGAACGGTCATGCGCATGGCGGCGGGAACAGCAATATAGGAAGCACTGGCACAGAGAACCGCAAACAGTAATGTGTTTCCTTCACCAAATCCTAAAACTTTGCCAATAATAATCCCCAAAATTGCATTAGCAACGGGAATAAAGACGGAAAAACCAATCAAAAATGATCCGGTTTTGCTCAATTCTCTAATTCGCTTGGCGGCTACCAATCCCATATCTAAAAGGAAAAAGGTTAAAGCACCATAGAAAATACCTTGGGTAAATGGTTGTAATTTTTCCCAGCCTTTTTCTCCGGTTAACAGTCCGACAATTAGACTACCGACTAATAGAAAAACAGAACCATTTAAAAAGGATTCATGTAGAACTTTTCCCCAAGAAAAAGCCTGATTTTCCCCCTCTTTCGCCGGGGCAAAAACCCGGACTAATACAATCCCAATAATAATTGCCGGAGATTCCATTAAAGCCAGGGCCGCCACCATGTGTCCGCCATATTCAATATGCAATTTTTCCAGGAAGGAACTGGCGGTAATAAATGTTACCGCACTCGTGGAACCATAGGTGGCCGCAATCGCCGCCGCATTATAGGCATCCAGTTTCAGGCGCAGAATAAAAAAGCTATAGGCAGGAAACCACAAGGGCCATAACAACCGAAGCCATCATGGTTAAGGCAATTTGGGGATTAATTCCACTTTCTGATAACTCATAGCCCCCTTTAAATCCAATTGCCAATAATAAATACAACGAGAACAGTTTGGGTAGGGGCTGAGGGATTTCTAAATCCGATTTACAAAAGACGGCTAACATCCCCAGAAAGAAAAATAGTACCGGAGGATTGAGGATATTAAATAAAATCAGACTTCCATCCATAGGTTAGAGTTTGGGTATAGGTGATGCAAAAAATCTTAATATTGAAATGTTACAACCTATTTGTAATTAGTATATGACTTTTTTAAGGTGGTCGCTCTTTTGGCAATTCTAATCAAATTTTTAGAGGAACTATTGCGATTAACTGTTATCCGAGAAATCCGATATTTATTTGTATAGCGATTAATCCGCGCCATATTTCCATCATAAATATATCCGGTTAAATAATAGGGAGATAAAGATTTTTCTACTCTCCGGTTAACTTTTCCAAAGGGATAAGCAAAATGAGCAGCTACCAATTTATTTTTATCTAAATCTTCCATACAGGTTCTCAGATCAAGTTTAGCTTGTTCGAGTTCAAATTTTAAATCTTTTCCTTTGATTAGGGTTAATTGTTTATGGGTTTGACCATGGGATTGAATATCATAATATCCGCGTTTATAGCCATCGCGTAGTTCTGCACAACTAACATGGGGTAAAAAGTCTTTTAACCTAACTCCCATTAAGCCAGGATTCACAAACCAGACGATTTTGGTTTTTTTGTTGTATTGTTTTTCTAAATCTTTTAAAATAGGTAAAACATGATCATGAACGCCAGAATAACCATCATCAAAGGTAATCATAACGGGCTTTTGTCCAATTTTTTCTAAAGGAATCGGCTGGGATTTTTCAATAAAATAGATAAATAAATCTTGAGTTGTTAAAAACCAATAGTTATTTTTAGCTAAATAATTAATAAAAGTATAGAAATCCTTTTTAAAATAATCATTCTCAAATTGGGATCTTTTTTCGGGACTTTGATCAATATTGGATTCATCAATAATATCATGTAATCCAAAAATTGGGATTCTGATACTGGCGGTTCTGTAGGTAGCTCCCAGGGCGGGAATACCCAACAAAATTACACAAAGTAAGCCAATTAGGAAACTCAGCAAAATTCGATTTATTTTTGCCATTTCTATTGCAGAATAGAGAGATTAGAACCACAAACACACGCAGTAATTTTAAGTTTAACTGAATCCGATTTCTCTCCCCTTTCCGGCGTGAACCAGGGCTAATTTTTCATAGCGTTTGGCGTGTTCAATTAAATCCGCCGCAGCTTCCGGGGACACATCCCGCAGTAGTTTGGCAGGAAACCCCCACAACCAAGGAAAACGGCGGCACATCTTTGGTGACCACCGAACCCGCCCCAATTATACTTCCGGTTCCCACCCGTACCCCATCTAAGATAACAGCCCCAATTCCAATTAAACTGCCCCGTTCAATATGGGCTCCGTGAATTACCGCCCGATGACCCACGGTAACATAATCTTCCAAAAGGGTAACTTTCCCCGGATCACCGTGCAGAATTGCACCATCCTGTATATTAGTTTTGGCACCAATAATAATTCGTGCCACATCCCCCCGAACCACCGCCCCATACCAAATACTCGCCCCCGCCCCAATCTCCACAAACCCCATAACGACGGCATTGGGGGCAACAAAAGCAGCCTGGGAAATATCGACATCGGGCCAGTAGGGTTGATCATTCTGTAGAAATTGATCAGACATGGGTGTTAGATTTCCTCAAAAACGAACAAACCAGAATTAACAAGAAAGGTTAAAATTCCTATAGCTATAATATAATCCCAGGTTTAAAACCATTTGAGCATGAATTCTGCCTTGCAGTACCCAATTTTTGGCCCTGAGATTAATTGTCCCCATTGCCGCCAGCCAATTCCCGCCCTGACGCTGACGGACACCTATTTGTGTTCCCGTCATGGAGCCTTTGAGTCTGACCCGAATACGGGGGAGTTGGTTCACCTGCAATCGGGCCGTCATTGGCGACTATGGCAGGGAGAGTGGTATCGACAACATACCCATCCCGACGGGATTCGGTTTGAAATCCATGAAGCCCTAGACCGACTCTACACCCAAGGCTATCGGGCTACCCGCGTGATTATTGCCAAACGCTATCAGGATTTAATTAGTAGCTATTTGGAACGGAGTACCCCCTGGCAGAATTCGACGGAGGCAACTGAACCAAAATTGTATGGTTTACCAGTGGAATTTAGTCCCGATGTTGCGGATGAACCCCGTTGGGATGTGATTAATTTTGATTTAGAAAAAGAACAGGGCACTCCCGTGCGTTATCCCTATTTTCGATTATTTGAGTAAGGGGAAAGTTCATGCACCATATCTCAATTCGTACCGCTAATATTCATCGAGCGATCGCTTTTTATGAAATTCTAGGATTTACGGTTTGTGAACGCTTCACCACCGGATATACTTTGGCCTGTTGGATGGAGGGTTTAAATGGCAGGATTGAATTAATTGAAATTCCCCAACCCCAACCCGCCCCCGATGCTTTTGGCGATGAACATTATGTCGGTTATTATCATATTTCTTTTGATTTAACCAATCAGGTTTCCGATCTAGTTAGTTGGTTAAATCATCTCAAAGCTCAGTTTAATCAGGCTATTATAGAACAGCCTAATTTATTTCAACCCCTAAATATTTTACTGGAACCGATGCAACAAATGATCGGAGATCGGGTTTATGAAGTAATGTTTATTGCCGATTCAGATGGTTTACCCTTGGAGTTTATTCGGATTTTGTAGGAATTACGAATGGGGAATGGGGAATGGGGAATTTAAGTTTAAACCTAATTTCCCTTGTGCAAATAAGTCAGCTTAACGGTATATTAATATTTCGTTGCTGTAATTTATTGAAGGAGATTAAAATGCAATCCAAAACCATTCAGTTATTTCTCGCCGTTGGTTTAGCCACTACTTTAGGGGCCTGTGGCGCAGCAGATAAAGGAGGAGAAGGTGCAAAACCCGAGGAAACCACTGCACCCTCTCCCGTAGCCACATCCAGTCCAGCCACCCCTGCTCCCGCAGCCACCTCAACTCCATCTTCATCAGATGATGATGACAAAAAGGATGGGGATAACGAGGGGGGAGAAGGAGGCGAAGGTTAAAACCCTTTTCCTGTGGAGATATTCCCAAGAATGTCTCTACAGTTATAGCGTTAGCCATAATCCAGAAAACCTAACGGTGAATTTTTTCCCCCCTATTACCCATTACCCAAAACCCAAAACCCAAAACCCAAAACCCATTACCCATTACCCGGCGGAAATTTCCCCTCACGAACTTCGGTACAAAACTCCTGCACAGCCTGGGTAATAGTTTGTTGTAAATTGGCATAGGTTTTAGCAAAGGGGGGTTGCCATGCGGATAAACCCAAAATATCAGAAGTCACTAAAACTTGGCCATCGCAACCGCCCCCCGCTCCGATGCCAATGGTGGGAATCCCTAATTTTTGTGTGATATTTTGGGCTAAATCCGAGGGGATATGTTCCAGGACAATACTAAAGGCTCCGGCTTGCTCTAAAGCGATCGCCTCTGCAATAATTCGTGCAGCCTGATCCGATGTTTTTCCCTGTTTGCGATAACCGCCAAATTGGTGTACCGATTGCGGCGTTAGTCCCACATGACCCATCACTGGAATTCCCACTTGGACTAACTGACCAACGGTTTCCGCCATCGCCGGATATCCGCCCTCAAGTTTTACCCCTTGAGCACCCGTTTCCTTGAGAATTCGTCCAGCCGAATGAATCGCTTGTTGAGGACTTTCTTGATAGGTTAAAAACGGTAAATCAACCACCAATAAAGCCTGTTTTACCCCCCGTCGCACCGCCTTAGCATGATGAATAATTTCATCTAAAGTTAGGGGTAAGGTCGTGTCATATCCCAACCCGACCATCGCCAGAGAATCACCGACCAAAACAATATCAATTCCAGCCTGATCAATCAATTGGGCGATCGCATATTCATAAGCTGTTAACACCGTAATCCGTCGGCCCTGTTGTTTCCACTGACTTAATTGTTGCGTTGTAACTGGCATTTACTAATTTTAGATAATTTTATCAGATTGAATAGCGTGCCACTTGAGTTTAGAATGAAAGTGGGGGTTGGTCGGCTTCAATCTCAACTCCTCTGAACCTCCCATACCTTGTGCCCGATAAAGCTCAGATCCTATAAATAATAAGCTCTTGGAGGGAGAAGTTCCGCCCCCAAGCGTGGCTATGAAAAAAACCAATAGGGGGAATTGTTATGAAAATTTTATTAGTAGAAGATGACCCACTAACCAGTACCACCTTATCGGAAATTTTACTCGCTCATCAATACACCGTAAATACCGTCACCGATGGACTAACGACCTTGGAAATGGCCGAAACCTTTCTCTATGACCTAATTCTATTAGATATTGGTATTCCTAAACTAGACGGAATCAGTGTTTGTAAACAGTTACGCAGCAAGGGATATCAAAATCCTATTTTACTCTTAACCGCAAGGGATAGCAGTACCGACCGGGTGATGGGATTGGATGCCGGGGCCGATGATTACGTCGTTAAACCCTTTGATATTAATGAATTAATGGCAAGAGTCCGGGCTCTATTACGCCGGGGAAAATCCGTTTCTACGGCGGTAATGACCTGGGAAAATCTGAGTTTTGATCCGATTAATAACGAGGTAAAATCCGGGGAGAGGTTGGTACATCTTACTTCAAAAGAATACTGTTTACTTGAGTTATTTTTACTCAATCCTAAGCGAATTTTTAGCCGCCGGGCAATTTTAGATCGCCTATGGGATTTTGCCGAATCTCCAGGGGAAGAAACCGTTAGTACCCATATTAAATGTTTACGACAAAAACTCAAAGCCGCTGGCAGTGCAGACCCAGTTGAAACCGTTCATGGTTTGGGCTATCGTTTGCGATCGCCTGTTAGCCCATCCTCCCTTGATTCTACCGAGTCCCAAGCCATAACCAACCCTAGCAGCACTCGACGGGAAATCGCCCAGATTACCTCTAGGATTTGGGAAAATTTTAAGGACAAGGTGAAAGTCCAAATTGAGGTTTTAGAACAGGTCGCCCCAGCCTTACTCCAAGGAAAACTGACTCCTGAACTCCAGCAACAAGCCAGAAACGAAGCCCATAAATTAGCGGGATCTCTAGGGATTTTTGGTCTGCGGGAAGGTTCACAAGTGGCCAGAGAACTGGAATATCTCCTCGAACAGCCCAAACTCGAGATCAGCCAGGCCCAGTTAATCTCAGATTTAGTCGTTAGTCTAAGTCTTGAAGCCAGTCGAGAAACCCTACTAACCCCCCTTTCTTCCCAACCCGTAGCCTATTCTCCTTTAATTTTAATAGTAGATGACGATCTAATGTTGGCAGAACGCATTCGGGTCGAAGCGATCGCCTGGGGATTACGCATCGAAATGGCCACGGATCTGCCCGTAGCCCGCAAAATGATCGCCCAGAATCCTCCTAACGTGATTCTGCTGGATTTAACCTTTCCCAGTCCCCAGGAAGACGGTCTTACCCTATTAGAAGAAATCAGCCATAGGATTCCTCAAATTCCCGTGATTACCTTAACTGGAAGGCAAAGTTTAACTGATCGGGTCACCGTCGCCCGTTTGGGAGTGAAAGCATTTTTACAAAAGCCCTTACCCGCCTACGAAATCCTGAAATCAATTACGGAGGTTTTATCCCAGTCTAGGTCAGGAAAAGGAAATCGGGTCTTAGTTGTCGATGATGATTCTATGCTTTTGGCCTTTGTTTCTAACCTGTTAGAAGCCGAGGGGTTAAGTGTAACCACCCTACAAAACCCAGAAACGATTTTGGGAGGTATTACTCGATTGTCGTCCCGATCTCCTGATTTTGGATTGGGAAATGTCAGGCTTCAATGGTTTAGATCTCTGTCAAGCGGTGCGAACTGATCAACGGTGGCGTCATCTGCCAATCATCTTTTTTTCTGTCCATGCGGAGGAAAGCTCTATTATGCAGGCTTTCGCCGTAGGCGCTTCAGATTACCTCAGCAAAACCACAGACCCAGAAACCCTAATTACTCAAGTTTTACGTCGTCTGCAACCTGTCTAATGGGGAATTACGAATTACGAATTACGAATTACGAATGGGTAATGGGTAATGGGTAATGGGTAATGGGTAATAGAAAGAGTTTATCCCCCCGCCTCCCCTGCACCCCCCGCCTCCCCTGCACCTCCTACTCCCCCCGCCTCCCCTACTCCCCCCGCCTCCCCTGCTCCCCCTGCCTCCCCTGCTCCCCCTGCCTCCCCTGCTCCCCCTGCCTCCCCTGCTCCCCCTGCCTCCCCTGCCTCCCCTGCTCCCCCTGCTCCCCCTACTCCCCCCGCCTCCCCTGCACCCCCCGCCTCCCCTGCACCTCCTACTCCCCCTGCCTCCCCTGCTCCCCCTGCTCCCCCTACTCCCCCTACTCCCCCTGCTCCCCCTTCCCTGAATCTTTGTTACTTAAGTTTACAATTGCGAGAGTGTTGATTGATCAAATGATTAACTTTAATGGATTTCACTTGCAATTCATCAGGGGAGTGTATATTGTATATACAGAAGCCGAAAAGAGCTTCTCTGACAGATCAGCAAACGATGTTCAAACGGTAAGATCTCGATTAAAGGAGGCCCGAAACACGTTTTCTTGAGCGTCCGAGTTAAGTGAAATTAGGAGGTTAACTAAACTGTTTCATCTAACGTCTGTTATCTTCGGCAGTAACTCTTTCTTTAGTTGCTGATATTTCCTCTAGTGAACCAAATGGGAGCAATGTAGCTTCGTTGTTAACAAGTATACAACTCCAAACTTACGGATTATAAATGAGGAAGTTCCTCAGTTTGACTAGGAGGCTGGTTACTCTGTTTAAGATCAATACAATCTGTCTTGTGGAATACGAACAACAGTACCTATCATTATATCCTTACACTTCCCCCAATCATGGTAAAGGGAGCAATGCAACTAGGCATTCGACCTTAGTAGCAACTCTACATCATTCAACACAGGAGAGGAAATCACTAGGGAAATGAGCTTTGGGTACTGTTGTTTTAGGTTGAAAAGATTTTGTCGCCACGCTGCAATCAGAATTTGAAATAAATAACCCATAACCCATAACCCATAACCCATATCCCATATCAGTCGTCAGTCATTAGTTTATTATCCATTCGTAATTCGTAATTCGTAATTCGTAATTCGTAATTCGTAATTACCCAAACCCACCCTAGGTTAAATCCAGAAGGCTTAACCTGGGGTGGGTTTGGCTTGGCTGAATATCTAGTCGATATTCAGTTGGTTTCCCCGACGATATTGTTGGTATACGCCGCAAAAAATAACCCGGATAGGGTAACGACAATTAAACCCAGAACAATTCCCGATAATAATGGTTCTACCACTGGATAACTCCTTGATGTTAATTTGAGTAATTAATCTTTAATCATACCCCTAACCGTTAACGCTTCACTGTTGAGTGCTCTTGCTCTTAACCAGACAACACTATAAACTAGGTAAAATGTAAAGATTCTTGTAGATCCGTCTCAAATTATTAGAAACACCTTGGATAACCAGCTTGCGATTACAGAAATTGATGTCCTGATGAAACGAGCCGCCATCACCACCTTGGCATTGATGGTTTTGATTCTGGGTTGGATTTTTGTCCTTCCTAAGCTACAGGTTTTCGATCCCTATGTGGAGAATGTGCTGTCCCTGAAAGGAGATTTTGCCCGGGGACAGGCAATTTTTTTTTATAACTGTGCCGGGTGTCACGCTGGGCAGACCGATAGTCAAGTCGGGCCAAGTCTTCAGGGTGTTTCTCAACGGAAATCAGAAGTGGGCATTATTCAGCAAGTCACCGGTGGGAATACCCCACCCATGCCCAAATTTCAACCCAGTCCCCAGGAAATGGCCGACCTGTTAAATTATTTGGAAACTCTATAACCTCAAAAAATCTTAAAAAGTCTTGATCAAAATTAGTAACTTTTGCTATAATCAGAAACGTTGCTGGTGTAGCTCAGTGGTAGAGCAGCTGATTTGTAATCAGCCGGTCGCAAGTTCAAATCTTGTCACCAGCTTTCGTTATATGCAACTCGATATATATAATAATCTTTGAAATTCCGTTGTACAAAACCTTTGGGTTTTATTCCTGAAAAACTAGGATCAACCGAATCACGGCAAAATGCACTCATTCACGATTTTATAAGGGAAACGCTCGAATGTTCAAACGAATTTTAGCAATAGCTTTAGTCTGTTTTAGCCTTAGCTTAACAGGTTGTATATCCGTTGGCGCGGGATTAAATAGTTTTGTGGATACCGCAGATGGCTATGAATTTATCTATCCTAACGGATGGACACAGGTGGCTGTCTCCAATGGCCCTGATACGGTACTACACGATATGATTGAACAAAGTGAAAATGTTAGTGTGGTAATCAATCCAGTTTCTAATCCGAATCAAACCCTCGCAGAAATTGGCACTCCCACGGAGGTAGGATATACATTGAGCAAAAAAGCGATCGCCCCAGAAGGTTCAGGACGTACCGCAGAAACTGATTAGTGCAGAATCCTTTGAAAAAGGATCGAATCTTTATTATTGGTTAGAATACGCGGTACAACTTCCGAATGAACAAAAACGGCATGATTTTGCTAGTGTTACTATTAGTCGCGGAAACCTGTTTACATTAAATGTTTCCACTACTGAAAGACGTTGGGAAAAAGCTCGACAACTTCTAACACAAGTGGTGCAATCTTTTAAAGTTTATTAATTGAGTTTCATGAATCAGCCAAGTCGAATCACATTTATTTTAGCTTCTGCTTCCCCAGCGCGTAAACGGTTATTAGAAACTATTGGTATTCAGCCGATTATTCTCAAAAGTGATTTTGATGAATCTCAAATCGCAGATTCTAACCCGGTAGAATTAGTCCAAAAACTAGCCCAATGTAAGGCAGAAGTGATCAGCCAAAGGTTAAGGAATCAACCGAAAAATGAGGGGGAGATTCTATTGGTTTTGGGGTGTGATTCGGTTTTGGCTGTTGAGGGAGAAATTTATGGCAAACCTGCTAATATAGAGGAAGCGATCGCCCGTTGGCAAACGATGCGGGGTCAAGTCGGGCAACTCCATACTGGTCATGCTTTAATTAATATTTCTACCGATCAAATATTAGTTAATTCTCAAACTACTAATGTCTATTTTTCTGATGTTTCCGATAGTGAAATTAAGGCTTATGTTGCCACGGGAGAACCCTTAAACTGTGCTGGATGTTTTGCTATTGAAGGGAAGGGGGGTTTATTTATTGAAAAGTTAGAAGGATGTCATACCAATGTGATTGGATTAAGTTTACCTTTATTAAGAAAAATGATCCAAGAATTGGGATATAATATTACCAACTTCTGGTATAGCACTACGCATTAAAGTTAGGACACTTCTAAAGCCAGCAAACTCATTCACTGCTTACTTACTGTTCTCGTTCGACCGTTCGACCGTTCGACCGTTCGACAGGCTCACGGCTCACGGTTTCACGGCTCACGGTTCACGGCTCACGGCTCACGACGCAGCCTGTTCCCTAGTGCGTAGCGCTATAACTGGTGTGTGCGCGGAGATCTTCGCACCCTACGGTTAGGTTAATAAGCAGGAGAGGGGAAAGATTAAATATTCTAGGAAAAACAGTTTCCAAATAAATTGATAAAATCCGGTAATTGATTGTTTATTGCTTAAGTCAACCGTTTGACTGCGCCACCATAATACTGTTAATAATATTAAATGAGTTAATCCTAAGAGTGCGGGATTTAAGGAAGATTGTAATATAAAACTCCCTAGAATCATTCCTAAATAACAAACAGTGAGTACCCATCGAGAGAAATTAAATACGGTGAGGGTTCCTAATTTGATGGTTAAGGTGTTAATTTGAAATTGGCGATCGCCTTCTAAATCAGGAATATCTTTGAAAATTGCGATCGCCACGGTAAACACTAAAATAAATAAAGTTAACGCCCAAACCGTCGGCGAAATTATCGGAATTGAAGATATGGATTTTGCCGATAAAATCCAACTTAGGTGTAAATATAACCCTAAATTAACGATAATTCCCCTAACGGTAAAAATACAAAATGCCGCCCAAAAGGGAAACCGTTTTAACCTTATGGGTGGTAAGGAGTAAGCTGTCCCCAAGAGGAGACTAATTGTTACCATTCCCAATAAATAATAGCCTTGAAATGCTGCAATAGTTAAAGCTAAAATTCCAGCTATTCCGACAATAGTTTGAGCTTTAAAGTTAGAATATTCCCCCGATGCTAGGGGTAAATTGGGTTTATTAACCTGATCGATTTCAATATCTTCGAGTTGATTTAATCCGACAATATAAATATTGCCACAAATACAAGCTAACCAACTCCAAAATAAAGCCAATAAACTGAAATCAAAACCCGGAAATTCCCTCAACTCACTCAGAGCAATTAAATACATCCCCAAGACGCTTAAAGTTGTACCAATAATGGTATGGGGACGGGAAAATTTCCAAAAAGAGTATAACTCAGGAAATTTTTTTTCAATCAAATTAGGGGAAGAAACTACCACGGACACAGAAGCAGTTTTAGTCATATTAAAGGAGGGAACAGGGAACAGGGAATAGGGAACAGGCTGCGTCGTGAGCCTGTCGAACGAGAACAGGGAACAGGGAACACCAGAAGAAAAGATTCCACCGTCTAGGTTTTATTCAAAAGTATTAGATATCCTCCATGCTATCCTAATTCTTGGCTAATTTCTCCCCCTAATTCCATTAATATTATTTGGGTGATTCTAAGCGCCAACCGGGTTTAATTACTTGACGCTCCCGGGCAATTACTAAACTATCATCGGGGACATCATCCGTAACAGTAGAACCCGCGGCTACAGTAACATCATTTCCCAGGGTTAGGGGGGCAACTAAAACACTATTTGATCCGGTTTTAGTTCGATCTCCGATTGTTGTTCGGTGCTTTTTCACCCCATCATAATTAGCGGTAATAGTTCCCGCCCCAATATTAACCTTATCTCCTAATGTGGCATCTCCTATATAAGATAAATGGGCAACATTAGTCAGATTTCCCACTTCAGTATTTTTCAATTCTACAAAGTTGCCAACCCGACATTTTTCACCAACCTTTGCATGACCCCTTAAATGGGCGTAGGGCCCTATACGGGTTCCATCGGCAACAACACTATCAGAAACTACGGAAAACTGCACCGTGACATTTTTTCCAATCTGACTATTTTCGATTAAACTTCCTGGGCCAATCCGACTTCCAGTTTGAATAATCGTGTTTCCCCGTAGGTGAGTTTGGGGTTCAATAATCACATCCGGTTCTAACTTGACTGTATCATCAATTGTCACACTATCGGGGTCAATAATTGTTACCCCCGCCGCCATGCAATCAGTTTTTACCCAATCCTGTAAAACCCTATAGGAATTAGCTAGATCTTTGCGACTATTAATCCCTAAAATTTCTCGATAATCTTCAACATCCACCGCCATCACTTTATCTAAATGATGCACCGTATCGGTGAGATAATATTCCTGTTGATCATTATCAGCTTTTAGGTTGGGTAAAATTGCTGCTAACTGTGGCCAATTAAAACAATAAACCCCGGCATTAATTCGATGATTTTGCCTTTGAGCATCGGTACAATCTCGATCTTCAACAATTTGATTAACTAAATTATGACTATCACAAAATACCCTACCATATCCCTTGGGATTAGGAAAATGGGCTGCTAATAATGTCGCCCCGTTGCCATTGTCTTGGTGGATTTTAATTAACTGTTCTAAAGTGTCAGGACGTAATAACGGAACATCCCCATTTAAAACCAGCAAATCCCCGGAAAAGTCTTTTAAATAGGGCAGTAATTGTTGAATTGCATGACCTGTCCCTAATTGCTTGGTTTGTTCAACAAATTCTAAAGTGGGTTGCGTATCCGTTTGTTGAAGACCGTCACGAACTAAATCGGCGCCATAGCCCACAATCACCAATCTACGGGAAGGTTGCAACTGGGCACAACTTTCTAAAACCCGTTGAACTAAAGTGCGTCCTCCCAACTGATGCAGAAACCTTGGGAAGATTTGATTTCATGCGAGTTCCGCGTCCCGCCGCTAAAATTGCTACCGCTACCATTTACTGTTTGGGTGTCAATTGTAAGTTATAGACACGATCATCGCATCCTCAACTATCTTTTCACAAGATGGGTTCACTGCGCCATCGTTTCTTCCAATGGGATGTGGGTTCCAGGGTGCAGGTGTCTTGTTCCGCTTGACGTCGTAGGATAATCCCCTCCGCCGTATCGGATAAACTGGGATCTCGATAGGGGACGGCGGCGCGAGTTTGTAGGTGTTCTAACTCTTTGGGAGACAGGGGGGGGAAATCCCCGAGGTCAAAACTGGCGATCGTCCCGGGTGTACGTCGCCCCACGGGAGAGGTGGAAGCAATTTGCAGTCCGGCTTGGATTAAGGCACTTCTGGCCGTCGCGGAACAGGAATAGGTGGCCAAATGTCCCTGGGGTTTGAGACATTTGGCCACTAGGGTTAAAAATTCTACTGTCCACAATTGGGGACAGGTGGCGGGAGAAAAGGGGTCAAGAAAAATTGCATCGGCCTTAAACCCAGAATTGTAAACAGTTTGAATTGTATTTCTAGCATCACCCATCATTAAATTAGCGTTGAATAATTCGGTTTTTAGATAATGATTTTGGGCTAGTTGTTTTAAGATTTCTTGGATATAATCGGGATAGGCATTAAGTAAATTATATTCTAGGGCTGTTTGGGGAATCCGTTGATCAAATTCCAAGCCAACCCATTCAATCTTACAATTAGGATTAACTTCCCAAATGCTGGTTAATCCTGCTGCTGTATTATAACCCAAACCGTAACAAATATCAAGTAAAAACAAGGGAGATGTTTCGGCTTTTTTTCTTAACTGTAAAGGTTCTACAAACTTACGTTCTGCTTCCTGTTTCGCCCCAAAATGACTATGAAATAATTCTCCAAATTCCGAGGAGAAAAAGGTAAAGGAACCATCGGCGGTTAATTGGGGGGTTAATTGTTCATTTTCGATCATTTTTTTCCTTTGTCGGGTGTGTAAGATCCTCGCACGCACCATCTAACTAATAAAATAAACCGGGTTTGGTGTTCGATCAAGTTATAAGTTGAAATTCAACATCTTCATAAATATCAGTCATCGAACAACGAAAATCCAGACTTCCCAAATAAATTTCTGGTTCTGATATATAAGGATATAAAACCCATAATCCCTCGGAATTTTTTCTAAAACATTCTACACTCATCCGATCTTGAGCAATTAGAACATATTCTTCTAAGGTTTCTAACTGTCGATAATCTGCAAACTTTTTACCCCGATCAAATCCTTCTGTTCCAGGGGAAATAACCTCAACAATTAATTTAGGATATCGTTTAAAATATTGAAATTCTTTATCCCTAGGATCACAGGAGACAATCACATCGGGATAATAATATATATCTAAAACTTCAATATCAGCTTTCATATCCGCCATATAAACCCGATATCCTTTTCCTCTTAAATGGTTTCTTAAGGTAGATGTAATATTGAGGGAAATGGTAATATGGGAATCACTCGCCCCCGCCATAGCATAAACTTCTCCTTGAATATATTCATGCTTGACCAGACTATTTTTTTCACCTTCGAGGTACTGTTCACGGGTAATATAGGTTTGGGGATTAGCAATCATAACTATTCTCCTAATTTCTGTAAAAAATCTTAAATTAATTATATTCACGAATCAGATATAATAATTATAAAACAAATTTTAGCTCTTAAGTAGTAAGCCCTCCAGGGCTAACATTTAATTAATTGTCAATAAACTTAACCGTAAATATTGCCATGATCCAACCTCAACTGATTGTTTCCCCCCCATGGTTAGCAGAACATCTCCAAGATCCTAATATTGTGATTGTAGACTGTCGGTTTTCCTTAGCTAATCCCCAATTGGGACAACAACAATATCAAGAAAGTCATATTCCCGGAGCTTTTTATTTAGATTTAGACCAAGATTTATCAAGTCCGATTCAAAAACATGGGGGACGTCATCCCCTACCAAACCCCGAAAAACTATCAGCAAAATTATCAGAAATTGGCATAACTTCTCAACAAACCCTAGTTGTCGCTTATGATGATTCTCGGTTAGCCTTTGCCTCTCGTCTATGGTGGCTATTGCGTTATTTTGGACATGAACAAGTTGTTTTATTAGATGGCGGTTTTAGCCAGTGGAAAAATGCAGAATATCCGATTAATTCTAATATTCCCAGGGCAAAATTAGGACAATTCACACCAGAAATCCAATCAGAAATGCTAGTTAATATTGAAACAGTAAAAGCCCGAAAAGACCTACCTGGAGTTGTGCTAATAGACTCCCGAGAACCAGAACGCTATTTAGGAAAAACCGAACCCATTGATCCCATTGCCGGATGTATTCCGGGGGCGGTAAATTATCCTTGGCAAGAGGTGACAGAAACCACAGGTGTTGTTAAAATAAATGAACAATCCCAACGCTGGCAGAATATTAAAGACTCAGAAGAAATAATTGTCTATTGTGGTTCAGGAGTCACCGCCTGTGTGAATTTATTTTCCCTAGAATTAGCAGGAATTAATCACGCCAAACTTTATGGAGGTAGTTGGAGTGATTGGTGTTCCTATTTAATAGAATAACAAAAATCATCCCACGGATTTAAGATGATTAGGCAGATTAACACAGATTAAAATTAGAACACGGATTTAAGCGGATTACGCTGATTAACACAGATTAAAATTAGAACACGGATTTAAGCGGATTACGCTGATTAACACAGATTAAAATTAGAACACGGATTTAAGCGGATTACGCTGATTAACACAGATTAAAATCCGTGAAATCCGTGAAATCCCCTTAAATCCGTGATCCTCATTACCCATTCCCTATTATGCAAACCATAGAAAAACCCATTCCATCTTTCCTAGATACTCCCTTAACTATTGCGGGAAAAACCTTTAAATCTCGGTTAATGACCGGGACGGGGAAATATCGCAACCTCCAAGAAATGCAGGATAGTATTACCGCCAGTGGGTGCGAAATTGTCACCGTCGCCGTTAGACGAGTCCAAACCCAAGCCCCAGGACATGAAGGGTTAGCCGAAGCGATTGATTGGAGCAAAATTTGGATGTTACCAAATACCGCCGGATGTCAAACCGCAGAAGAAGCAATTCGGGTGGCTAGACTGGGACGGGAAATGGCAAAATTATTAGGACAGGAAGACAATAATTTTGTCAAATTGGAAGTAATTCCTGATAGTAAATATTTACTACCTGACCCCATTGGCACCTTAGAAGCGGCGGAACAATTAGTTAAAGAAGGCTTTGCCGTATTACCCTATATTAACGCCGATCCCCTGCTGGCGAAACGTTTAGAGGACGTTGGCTGTGTCACGGTGATGCCCTTGGGTTTCTCCCATCGGTTCAGGACAGGGAATTAGAAACGCCGCCAATATTGCCATCATTATTGATAATGCCACCATTCCCGTCGTTGTCGATGCGGGCATTGGTGCGCCCAGTGAAGCCGCCTTCGCTATGGAAATGGGGGCGGATGCGTTATTAATTAATTCGGCGATCGCCCTAGCCCAAAATTCAACCGCCATGGCCAGGGCTATGGGAATGGCTACCGAAGCCGGACGGCTGGCCTATCTCGCTGGACGGATTCCGGTCAAAAGCTACGCCCAAGCATCTTCCCCCCTAACTGGGACAATCACCAGTTAAATTGTCAATCCTGGAATTATTAAATTTTTCCAGGGAGTGTAAATTTTTGTTAAATTTTTGTTATTGTTGATCCCAGATAGTAACCTATGGATTTTTCATCATGCCTTATATCAATGAAGAAGGTGGACGTCTGAATAACTTCGCAGTGGAACCTAAAGTTTATACAGCCGAACCCCCTACCAATTCACAAAAACGTAATTATCTGATTGGTGGTATTGCCGGGATTGCTTTAATCGGGGGTTTATTATTCCTCGCTTTCACCGTATCCTAATATATCAACAATTTAATCCGGGCGGGTTTTAGTTTTTTTGGCGATCGCTAAAAAGCCCCCCGGATTTAAAGTAAACCACAAAGACACGAAGACACAAAGAATAGAAATAACCCTGAAAAACTCGTCTGTCTCCTGAACCGGAATTGCTAGATGGAAGAAGATAATTAGATATTCTAGGCGATGGTTTAGGGGTTGACAATGGCGATGAGCAATAATTGTTCTATTTTAGTTTCAGAAACTCATCAGCGAACCTATGATCGCTTACAACAGGCGCTGGGTTTACAACTGCGCCGTCAAGTTTTTATTGCTGTTTGTGATAACTTAAATCTGCGGAATCATTTGGCGCTACGATTACAAAAGGATTTATTATCTAAAAATCAGACAAATATTGCACCACAATCTCAAATTTCTCCCGCCTTAATCAGTTTAAAACTTGATTTAAGCGATCCGAATCCCTTTCAAGCAATTACCCAATGGTACGCTCAAAATAAATCGGATCATAGTCATCAAGATGTGATCGGATTTCAAATTTTAGGGATAGAAACATCTCACCCGTCAACCACCAGCAATGCAATGGTCATTTTTAAGGTATTTGCGAACCTTAGAAAACCATCTTGATGGCTTAGAATTTAGTTTATTGTTGTGGATTTCTACCCCTTGGTTATATTGTATTCAACAATCTGCACCGGAGTTCTGGGAGCGACGAACTGGAGTATTTGAGTGGATCAGTGATCCGACGCCTAGCGATTTGGAATCAGAGACAATTTCCTTAGATTTTGTAGAGGTTTCCCAACCGATTGAAAGTGATAAAATATCAGATCCGGTGCAGGAAATTCTCGCTCAAATTCAGCAATTTGAGCAACAATCTGCCCTCCTTCCCCTCCGCCAAGCCTATCGCCAATTGGGAAATATTTACCGCGATCGCATTTTAGCCGGGGAGCATTCAGAACTCCACTACAACCGGGCAATTCAAGCATACGAAAGGGTTTTGGAAATTATCCCAAAACTAGAACCTTTGTTAGATTCCCCCGGGGATAACGATGATTCTATTGATATTTTTAATGATTTAGGAACCCTATATTGGATGGAGTTTCGTCAGAAATTACAAGATAATTCAAAATCTCCTAATTTGCTGTGTTATTTAGAAAAAAGTATTATTTTCTATCAAAATGCCTTAATGAAAATCGATCCCGAAATTCAACCCAGTTTATATATAAAAATCCAAAAAAACCTAGGAACTGCTTACACAGATTTAGCAAATTGGCAAGATAATATTAAAAATTTAGAACAATCAACTATTGCCTATAAAGAAGCATTATCTTATCTAAATTCAAACGTTTCTGAAATCAATGCCTCCCGGATTCAAGACTATGCTACTATTCAAAATAATCTAGGAACAACCTATTGGAAATTAGCCCAAAAAACCCAACCCATTCCCCATCTCAAAGCCGCTATTGTCGCTTATACCGAGGCAATGGGATTTTATACCCCCCAACAAGATCCCCTGAATTATGCCTTGCTACAAACCAATTTAGGGACAGCCTATTGGACATTAAGCCAACATCAGCCCTCGGCTAAATTACTATTACAAGCCATTCATGCCTATCATCAAGCCCTAACCTATCGGACAACCGCCTCCGCCCCGATTGCCTGTGCAGCCACCTATAATAACTTGGGTATCGTCTATTGGCATTTAGCGAACCACTATCAAAAGCCGGAAATTCGGGCTAAATTCTTAAAAAGGGCGATCGCAGCCTACCAAAAAGCCCTCTCGATTGTGGCCGATCTGAGTCCAGCCCAACTCAATTTTGATCCCTTAGCAACCCATAATAACCTGGGGCTGACCCACTACCAACTGGCCACCGACTCCAATTTGAATCTCGAAAAAAAGACTCGAATTGCTTACTTAAAAGCTGCACTTAGACATCATGTTAAATCCGTAATTAGTGAAGCTCAACAGCCAGAAAAAAAACAGCCTAACCTGGGTGTTCCGGCTGATTCCAAAACCACCGAACATCACCAAACCACCTTGGGTTATTTGCTGCGAACCATTCGCGCCTTCTATAACGAGTCGGGATTAGAAGGACAAAATCAGGCTTTATCTCAGCTTCCTGCCGATCTATTGTCTGAAATATTACCCAAGATTTGGGTCTAAGAAACAAAGACGGGGCTACCAAGCTCTCCCATGGTTTACTGTTACCGAAAAGCCGATAACCAGCCTGATTCCGATGGGGTGGGGGAATTATAGCGCTACGCATTACAGTTAGGACACTTCTAAATCCCGAAACCCTTTCACAGCTTACTGATCCGGTGTTCCCTAGGGCGTAGCGCTATAGCCCTAAACCACTGGAGAATTCGCCGATTCAGGATATTAATTGAGAGATTGTGGGTTAAACTCTGTAAAGCAATACGACTAAATTGGTGTTTTATTGGGTGTAAGTTCAAGTTTTCCATTAACATTGAGATGTCTATTTAAGATTCTGGCTCAACCCTCTGCTGAATATGCGTGGTTATGGTATCTGTAAAAATCCTCGTAGTTGATGATGATCCGGCAATACGGAACCTAATAAGTCGCTATCTTAGCCAACAAGACTATCAAGTTGAAATGGCGGGTGACGGTCATTCCGCTTTGGAAAGGTTTGAACAGTTTCAATCCCGACTTGGTGGTATTGGATCTAAATTTGCCGGATACAACAGGTTTAGCATTGTGTAGGGAAATGCAAAGTCGAACCAGTGTATTTATCCTAATGCTAACCAGCGAAAAAGATCCCAAACTCGGGTTAAAGGAGGGGGCAGATGATTTTGTGACCAAACCCTTTGATTTAGAGGAATTAAACCTTAGAATCAAAGCGATTTTGAAGCGTCAACGAAATCCAGTAGACACACAACCTAAAAATTTAGTTTATGGGGATTTAACTATTGATCCAAATCGTCGTGAGGTCTATATTGGCGGTGAACTAATCGCCCTGAGTGCATTAGAATTTAACTTGCTCTATTGTCTAGCCCGCAAACCCGGTCGAGCATGGCGACGGGCGGAATTATTGCAAGAAGTTTGGGGTTATGAGTATGAAGGGGAGCAGCGCGTTGTTGATGTTCATATTGGTCAGATTCGCAAAAAAATCGAACCGGACGCAGATCAACCTTCCTTTATAAAAACAATTCGGGGTGTGGGATATATGTTTGATCGGCGCACGGGTGAACGTTAATTTTTATGGGTAATTGTCCTATATTCTTAACCGTTCATGCTCGATCATCAGTGATCAAATTCTCACGGGCTTTGTAGTTATGAATATAGCAAAGATTCTTGTAGTTGATGATGATCCGGCCATACGGAATTTAGTTAGTCGCTATCTTCGTCAACAGGATTACCAAATAGAGGTAGCGGCCGATGGTAAGACGGCCTTGAAAGTTTTTGAAAAGTTCAATCCCGATTTAGTTATCTTGGATTTGAATTTGCCAGATACAACGGGTTTAGCATTATGTCGAGAAATGCAAAATCAAACCCATGTTCTGATCCTGATGCTCACCAGTGAACAAGATCCCAAACTAGGGTTAAAAGAAGGGGCGGATGATTTTGTAACCAAACCCTTTGATTTAGAGGAGTTAAGTCTGCGAATCAAGGCAGTTTTAAAACGCCGGATGTCAATACCTAACTTAGAGCACCGGAATTTAACCCATAGGGATTTAACTATTGATTCTAATCGCCGAGAAGTTTATCTTAAAGGAGAATTAGTAATATTAAGTTCCTTGGAGTTTGATCTACTTTATTGTTTAGCAAGTAAACCTGGTCGAGCTTGGAAACGCACGGAATTGCTACAAAAAGTTTGGGGTTTTCAAGACGATAGTGGCGAAGGGGGACGGGTGATTGATGTTCATATTGGTCAAATTAGAAAGAAAATTGAACCCGATCCGAAAAATCCTTCTTTTATTCAAACCGTTAGAAGTGTTGGCTATCGTTTCGATTAACAGACAAAATTATCAGTATAATGTTTGTGGTTTATTGTCTACTCCGTTCCACCTGCTATCTACGTCCTGTCTTCTGTCCCATGTTCCACTATGCCTAAGTTGGGTCAATCGTCGTTTCGCCGGATTTTACTGTCGCAGATTTTACTGCTGAGTCTTCCTGTGCTGCTTGTGGGAGAATATGTTACCTATAGAAAGGCGCGTTCTGGTTTACTGGAAACAGCCCGATTAAATTTAACAGAAAGTGCCAGTAGAAAAGCACAAACTATTAATAAATGGATTAATTTTAACAAGTCCGGTTTGACGATTGCCACCAATAATATTGTTTTACAACCTGACAAACCTCAACGGTATTCTGTGCTGCTTTCCCAACTTCAGGAGCAGTTTTCTCCCTTGGTTAGTTGTCTGCAATTGACTAATTTACAAACAAAACAACTGGTAGCCAGCACCTGTGGAAAACAGCCTATCTACTCCATTTCTAAAAACTTTTGGCCGTTAAAGAAACCGCAAAATCCCGAGATTTATATTAACTATTTGGCTCCTAGGCTTGAGCAAAAAAATTCAGAATGGCGAAACCAAATTAAATTGGTATTTAACTCTCCAATTTATCTCAACCAAAATAATACAAATCAATTAAAATATGTCTTAAGTCTGCAATCAACTTTATATTTAGAATCGCAAGAACGTCCCAAATCTTTAACGGGATTTACCGTTATTATTGATCAAGGAGGCACAATTATTAGTCATCCAAGTTTGAATAAATTGGGACAAAATATTCGGGAGCAAGCGGATGCTAATCGACTCAGCAATTTATTATCTAATGCGTTAGAGAGGGAAAAAAATTCTTTTATTCATTTATTTTCTTTTGACCAATCGGGGAGAGAACTGTTGGCGGGATATGACTCAATTACTAGCCCGATTACCTCAGAAAAAAATGAGCAATGGGTGATCTTAGCCGTCGTTGATTTACAGCAAGCTCTATCGGGCTTAAAGGATATTAAATCGTTATTAATTTCCGTGGTTTTATCTTTAGTCATTGCCAGTATTATTGCTGCGGTTTATGTTTCCAGGGATTTAGCGATTCCTTTAGAAAAATTGAGGGATTATGCCATCAAAGCCAAAAACTTAGATAGTCCGGGTAACGCTCCTGATCATCTGAAAATTCCAGAATTTAATCAGTTAGCTCAAGCTCTGAATACAATGGTGGCAAGTCTTAGGGCTAGAGCGCAAGCCTTAGAATATGCGTCCAAAGAAGCCCAAGTTGCTAATCAATTAAAAAATGAATTTCTGCGAGTTGTTTCCCATGAATTAAGAACTCCTTTAAATGGGATTATTAATTCAATTAGTCTGATTCAAGATGGTTTATGTGATACCAAAGCCGAGGAGGAAGAATATCTCAAAATTGCCTCGGATTCCAGCCAACATCTATTAAATTTAGTTGATGATATTTTAGATATTGCTTTAATTGAAGAAGGCAAGTTATCTGTGATGATTGAACCAACGGATTTAATGCAAATTGTGAAAGATGCGGTGAATTTGCAAATGTTGGATATTCAACAAAAAAACTTAACAATTGACTTACCTACCCCCGATAAACCGATTATTGTTGAGGCTGATCCTGATAAGTTAAAGCAAGTTTTTATTAATATTCTGAATAATTCTGTTAAGTTTACTAAATCGGGAGCAATTATCATTTCCACCCGGATTGAATTTGCCACCAATTCTCTAATTGAGATGCAGAATAATACCGCCTCAAAATCCACAACCCCGCGATATCAAGTGGTCATCACCATTACCGATACTGGAATTGGTGTGGCGTTAGGACATCAGCAAAAAATCTTTGAACCCTTTGCGATGGCCGATGGTTCGACCACAAGGGAATTTGGGGGAATTGGATTGGGTTTAGCCATTGCTCGCCGTTTAATGCAAATGATGGGGGGTTTTATTACCCTGGATAGTCCCGGCTTAAATCTCGGAAACCAGTGTAATGATTAGCATTCCCCTATCGGATACAACGGTTAAATCACCTTCAACTCAAAGCTCTGTTCCTTCCCATCCCGTGATAGTCGAATAGGAATTAAAACTGCTATAAATTTATAGGTTGTCCCCCCTGTTTTAAAGATTCACTCAACCCGCACAAAATATTAACTAATTCCGCACCCACCCAACCGGATGAAATCGGGGAAGGTTGACAATTTTGAATAGAATTCAGAAAATGATCACAAACTTGGGCTAGGGGTTCCCGGGGTGCAATTTCAATCACTTCTTGATTTAATCCGGTGGCTTTCCAAGTATTATCAATAACATCAAAATAACCCCGTTGCATCGTCAGGGGAGATTCCGATTTGAGTTCATCAAAAATTAAAGTTCCCTGACTTCCCACCACGGCTAAACGACGTTGTTTGTCTGGGTTTAACCAACACAAATGTAGAAAGGCTTCAAACCCACTGGGATAGGTTAAATTAGCAATTACTAAATCCGATAATCCCGATGCGGGTTGTAGCCAAACCGTTCCCGTGGCTTTCACTTGCATCGGTTTTTCCCCTAACCAACTATTAAAAATTCCAATATCATGGATCGCTAAATCCCATAAGGCATCCACATCTTGCCGCACCGGTTCTAAATGGGTTCGGGTGGCGTAACCATATCTTAATTCCCCTAATTTCCCCGATTCAATCACGGTTTTTCCCTGTTCTACCGCCGGATGAAATAAATAAGTATGATCGACAAAAAGTTGTAGCTGTTTTTGTTGCGCGAGTTCACATAATTCCCGGGATTCAGTTACACTCAGGGTTAATGGTTTTTCGGTAAAAACATGAAAACCCTGGGCTAAGGCGTCGGAAATCAAAGCAAAATGTGTGGCCGCAGGGGTGGCGATCGCAACTGCATCTAAATCCGGTAAATTCCAAATTTTTGAACTATCGGTCGCTAAAATTATCTCGTCGGGTAGTTGAAACCGTTCTTTAACTGCTTGTAGACGGTCAGAATTGGGATCAGCGATCGCCACAACTTTAGAATTAGGGTGTTGATGAAAATTGCGAATTAAATGAACTCCCCAACGACCAGCACCAAAAATAGCAATATTAATCATAAGAAATTATAAAGATGGGGAATGGGGAATAGTAATTTATTTTTTGATTTTGATCATAGAAACAATAATCATTTAATTCCGGCGGTTTTTTGAGTTTCGACCACGGAAAGAAAAGCCACTTCCGCCGCCGCCTGTTCCGCCGCCTTAATCGAGCGTCCGGTACCCTCCCCCAGTTGACGACCTTGTAACCAAACCACCGCCGTAAAACGCCCCTCATCATTATGAATTTGGCGATTTTGCTGGACTTTATATTCAGGTAAAACTTTATAATGGCTTTGTGTCCATTCCTGTAGAGCCGCTTTATAATTATTCCGGGCTGGATCACGAATAATTTTGGCGGCGCGATCGCGAAAATGGGAATCTAACCAAGGACGAATTAAAGTTAAATTCTGGCTACTCAGATATAAACTCGCCAAAACCGCTTCAAAACAGTCCGCTAGACGGGATTCTTCCCCCGCCTTGTCCCGGATCGCGCTCCCAGCGGCCAGTAAAAACGTACCAAACCCATACTGATCGGCAATTTCTGCTAAAGTGCGATCGCTCACCAAAATCGAACGAATTGCCGCAAACTCCCCCACTGGACAGTCAGGATAAACTTCATAGAGCAACTCAGAAGCCGCCAATCTCACCACCGAATCCCCGACAAACTCCAATTGTTCATAATTGGCCTCGGCTGAGAGTGTCGGGTGAGTGAGGGCCAAGTCTAACAAATCCCATCGAATCGGGAGATGAGCCGGGAGCCCCAAACGTTGAATCAGCTTTTGCAACTGGCGTTTTCGATTGGGATAGCCAATAGTCATAGATTTTGGTAGTAAAAGCAAAAATGGGACTCAATGTAGGGGCAGAAATCAAGGGGAGTTCAGAGTCAGACATAAGCCGGGTTCTGTTGTTGGTGGCTAGAATTAGCACACCAACGGCGATTATCTATCTGGGATGTCTGTTACCAAACACCTCTAGCGGTACCACTATTAACGGAACGGGAAAAAAACCAACCCTAGTTCCTCCGACCTTGCTCCCAACCGGGGTTTACCGAGCCAACGCCTCACGACGTTGCTGGTGCGCTCTTACCGCACCTTTGCACCCTTACCCGAAGGCGGTATTTTTCTGTGGCACTATCCTCACGATCGCTCGCACTGGGCGTTACCCAGCAGGTTTGGTCTTTCGGGAGCCCGGACTTTCCTCAGACTACTTACTATAGTCCGTAATCGCCTGCGCTGACTATGAACCCCCCTATCCCATACTACTGCAAAATCAGTCATCAGTTATCGGTTATCAGTAATCAGTGTAAAGACGTGCCGTGGCGCCTCTCTACTCAGTTAGGAGGCAATCTAAAGTTATAATTCATTAGTAAAGTCCCGATTTTATTTATTTCACTGACGACCGATAACTGATAACGGATAACTGTTTACCGATCACTGATTATTGTGAGTATTTTAAGAATTTTAAGAATTAATAAATTGAGCAATAAGTGGCTTGATCTATCGGAGATTTCTGCCGTAATTATCGCCACAATTCTTGTGTTATCTGTACTCTTGGGAATTTATTATTTAGGTTGGTTACAACCCTTAGAATTAGTCGCCTATGATCAACTGGTTAGATTGCGTCCGGCTTTAGCAACTGATCCCCGATTAGTGGTCATTGGAATTAACGAAGAAGATATTCAAAAACTCGAGCGTTGGCCCCTGTCCGATGAAGTGATTGCACGATTATTAGAAAAACTATCTGAATATAAACCGAAAGTCATTGGTTTAGATATTTATCGTGATATTAGATATGAGCCCGGATATGATAAATTTCAGAAACAACTGCAAATTTCCGATAATGTAATTGTGATTAGTAATTTAGGATATAGTGAAATAAAAAGAATCCCGGCACCGCCTAATATTTCTGAGGAACGAGTCGGTTTCAATGATTTATTGCTTGACCCCGATAATGTTATTCGTCGAAATTTGATGTTTGCTAGTACCCCAGATGGCACTTTTTATTCATTTTCTCTAAGAATAGCATTGCAGTATTTATTATCCCAAGGAATTACACCTGATAATAATCCAGTAGATCCTAATATTATTACTTGGGGAAAGGCTGAATTTTTCCCGTTATCTCGCAATTCCGGCGGTTATCAAACTATTGATGATCGGGGCTATCAAATTCTATTAAATTATCGGGCTGCTGATCATATTGCCCGAATGATTAGTTTAACAGAATTTTTAGATCAAACCATTCCTAAAAGTTGGATTGAAGATAAAATTGTTTTAATTGGGACATTAGCTCCTAGTGGCAAAGATTTATTTCTTACCCCCTATAGTCCGGCGGAAAAGAATGCCTTTAAAATGCCAGGGGTTGTCGTTCATGCCCAAATGGTGAGTCAAATTTTAGATGGGGTTTTAGGTGAGCGCGATTTATTTATTTTTTGGGAACAATGGGGAGAATTTTTATGGATTTGTAGTTGGGGTTTAATCGGAGCAACCCTAGCTTGGTCAAGTCGCAATCCTTTGATTATTACCCTAGGAAATCCATTTTTAGTCGGTGTTTTATTTGGATTAAGTTTTTTCCTATTTTTATATAACCGTTGGGTTTCCCACCACCACTCCGGGTTTAGCCCTTTTATTTACCAGTGGTACTGTTACTGGTTATCGTGCATTTCAAGCCCAACGTCAGCAACAAATTGTGATGCGATTATTAGGACAAAATACCTCACCAGAAATTGCCGATGCTTTATGGAATAGTCGCGATCGTTTATTAGACGATGGAAAGTTACCCGGTCAAAAATTAATTGCTACTATTCTATTTAGTGATATTAGAAATTTTAGTACCGTTTCTGAAGAAATGCCCCCGGAAATCTTAATGGAATGGTTAAATGAATATTTATCCGTTTTAACCCAATGTGTCCAAACCCATCATGGTATTATTAATAAGTTCACCGGGGACGGAATTATGGCAGCCTTTGGCGTTCCCCTCCCTCGGAAAAACCGGGAATCTATTGCTGAAGATGCTTATAATGCGGTCGCCTGTGCTTTAGCTATTGAAGACTATTTAAAACAGTTAAATCAAGATTGGAAAAAGCGCAACTTCCCCGAAATTTCGATGCGAGTTGGGATTTTTACTGGCCCGATTGTCGCCGGAAGTTTGGGAGGAAAAGAACGGTTAGAATATGGTTTATTAGGAGATAGTGTTAATATTGCCTCCCGTTTAGAAAGTTGTGAAAAAGATCGACAACCGGGTATTTGTCGAATTTTAATTGCTCACCAAACTTTACAATATATTGCGGACAGTTTTGAAGTTGAATCTTGGGGACTAATACCACTAAAAGGAAGACAAGAAATGGTTGATATTTACCTGGTTACGGGTTGGAAAGCAAGGCGAAAAATCTAATTCTGACCAATACTCGTCGTATATATTGCCAGGGTTCTAATTCCTATAGATTTGAATTATTGGGTAAAGCGGGTGGCGGGAATCGAACCCGCATTAATAGCTTGGAAGGCTATAGTTTTACCACTAAACTACACCCGCGTTGTCTGTCACAATTTCTAACTATAGCATAAACCTCAGAAATGTAAACCCCAGTGATCAAAGTTTTTTTTGAGGACTGGGGAACACCACCGGGACATCAGCTAGGAAGCCGAAGATTCAACGGTTTGCTTGGGTTTGAACTGCACCGCCAGATAATTGAGTGCCTGTTTAATAAAAGACTGTAACAAATTTGCCTGTTGATTCTCCTGAAATACGGTTTGTAGGGTTTTCTTGAGACTATCCCAATTCAAACTCGGATTGTCAGTGGCTTCTAACAGCAGAGACTGGGCTTGGAAATACTCAATCAAACTCAACCCCGCAATTCGGGTTAAATAGGCCGCGCTCACCCCCTGCACCAGACTTCCGGCGATAAACGTCACGGTATTAGTTTTCAATAACGAGGTTAGGGTTTGGGTGGAGATTTCTACCAACCCCAATTTCAACATCTGGGTGCTAATAGTTGTGGCAACTTCTTGACCTTGACTCAGGGAGAATTTCTGTTGATAAATCGCCCCTAAATCCATGACCAATTGGGCATTAACCGCCGCCGTTGCTAACATATCTAAGGCCGGAACTGGATTAGCTACCGTTGCCGCCGCCGCAATCCATTGATATTTTTCAATCAGAGGTAAAGCCTGTTCTCGACGTAATTGATTGAAAATCTCTTGTGCTTGCCGTTGCAATTCTAAGGCTTCCCGATAGGTTGTTGCTAATACTAATTTTTGCTGTTCTTGAGTTAAAATAGAGGTGAGACGGTTGATAACCGAATCTAGGATAGGTAATTGGGGTTCTAACCATTCTTGAACTGTGCCATCATCTTGATGTTGACGGACTTTTACCCCGTTGGGAGAGGCTGCGATCGCCACAATATCTTCTGGGGATAATACCCCGGTTAATGTGGTTTTTAACTGCTGTAAAATTACAGGCTGATCGCCAATTAAATATTGATCTTGCTTATTCCAAACTAAAATTAAGCGCTGGTTATGGGCCAGCAATTCCGATATGGTTTTAAATTCGGGGTCGGTTAAATCCCCGGCGGTGACAAATAAAACCACATCCGCCGCCGTGATGGAATTGGGGAGGGCAGAATCGAGTTTCTGGAGTGGAAATTTCCGTCAAACTTAAGGTCTGAGGTTGTTGGGGCAGCCAGTCGGACTCTAGCCTTTGTAACAGGGCGGTTTTCCCCGTACCTTTATTGCCCGCAATCGTGACCCGCAAAGCCGTTCGTTGCAGTTGAGCATTGAGTTGCTCCCCTTGCTGTTGTAGGGCCTGTAAACGGTGGTTTTGAGTGGGGGATTCCGTAGCCAAACGAGCGATCAGACCTTGGGTTTGGGCGATCGCTTTTTCTACTCGAGCCTGATTTAAAGGTTCTGGAGGTGGCGACAATTGCAGGGATTCTGTCCTTTGTTGCTTAAACCACCACAGTCCAGCACTACTGAAGGCTAAACCAAATAGCACTATTTGTCCGAGTTCAGAGGCTGAATTCTGAACACTTTCTAACAACCATAGACCGAGAGAAAGCCCGACCCCCCCAATTAAAATTGGGCGTTCCAATTTAACTGCCATTTTGTCCTCCGCCAACGCATCAATTAACCCTAACTTCTATGGTACTTCGACCAGGGCAATTTGTGGAATTTTCGTTCAAAATCACCGCCACTGATCGATTTGTCAGGATTCGGGATCTTGATTAATTTAAACTTGTTAGGTTAAGTCTTTTTTTTAAACTTAATTTCCTTGAATAAATAATTAATAAAAAGCCGTTGAAATATTTGTTGACCTTGATTTTACCCCGTTTTCCAAATATGGAATAAATTTTTTACAATTTTAACCATTCAGAATTACAATAGAGATTGAGTTGATCCTACCCCCCCACGGCCTAAATTATGTCCAGAGCTAAAAAAACAGAGCCAAAAATTACCAAAGACATTAATCTTCAAGATCCCCAATATTACTTGAGTCGGGAACTTAGTTGGTTAGAATTTAACCGTCGGGTCTTAGCAGAAGCTTTAGACACTCGAAATCCTCTGTTAGAAAGATTAAAATTTTTAGCTATTTTTAGTTCTAATTTAGACGAATTTTTTATGGTGCGAGTGGCTGGAATTAAACGCCAAATTGAAGCCCAAGTCAATAAAGTCACCGCCGATGGTCGCACTCCACAACAACAACTAAATGCAATCCATGAACGGTTGTTACCAATGGTTACGGAACAGCACCAATATTTTGAACAACAAATTAAACCTGAATTAGCTAAAAATGGGATTCATTTATTAAATTATATTGATCTAAATCAAGAACAAAGAACTTATTTAAAAAGTTATTTTGACGAGGGAATTTTTCCGGTTTTAACTCCCTTAGCCATTGACCGTAGCCATCCCTTTCCCTATTTATCTAATTTGAGTTTGAATTTAGCCGTTGTTCTCATCAATCCTGAAACCAAAGAAGAATTATTTGCCAGGGTGAAAGTACCAAGTTCTTTACCTAGATTTATTTCCTTACCCAAGGAATTAAGAGTACAAGAAAATGGGGAATTTTCCCCTTGGGTTGGTATTCCTATTGGTCAAGTCATTGCCCATAATTTAGAATCCCTATTCCCAGGAATGGATATTCAAGATTATTATATTTTTAGGATTACCCGTGATGCCGATTTAGCAGTTCAAGAAGATGAAGCGGATGATTTATTATTAGCGATTGAACAGGAAACTACGCAAACGTCGAGTTGGCGGGTCTGTTGTTCGTCTGGAAATTAATAGTTCAATCCCCGACTATTTACGCAATTTATTGGTAGATGAATTAGAGTTAGAACCGGAAGATATTTATACCGTAGATGGGTTGATGGGGCTACGGGATTTAATGTCTTTTCTGAGTTTACCTTTACCCGAATTAAAAGATAAACCTTGGACTGCCGTTTTACCCCGTTGGATGAAAGATAGTGAAGATATTATTCCGTCTAATTCGGAAACAGATGAAAAAGATATTTTTGCCATCCTACGACAAAAAGATGTCTTAGTTCATCACCCCTACCATTCATTTTCTGCCACAGTTCAACAGTTTATTAATCAAGCAGCCCATGATCCTAATGTCTTAGCTATTAAAATGACATTATATCGCACTTCCGGGGATTCTCCGATTGTTACTTCTTTAATTGATGCGGCGGAAAATGGCAAACAGGTGGCAGTTTTAGTGGAACTTAAAGCCCGATTTGATGAAGAAAATAATATTCAATGGGCAAAAAAATTAGAACAAACGGGGGTTCATGTTGTTTATGGGTTAGTGGGTTTAAAAACCCATACAAAAATTGTCATGGTTGTGCGTCAGGAACAGGATAAAATTCGCCGTTATGTTCATATTGGCACGGGAAATTATAATCATAAAACGGCTAAACTGTATACGGATTTAGGGTTATTAAGTGCCTGTCCAGATTTAGGAGCAGATTTAACGGATTTATTCAATTTCTTAACCGGATATTCTCGTCAACAGTCCTATCGGAAACTGTTGGTTGCTCCGGTGAATATGCGCAAACGATTTTTAGGGTTAATTCGTCGGGAAATTGAACAGGCAAATCAAGGGAAAACCGGGCGAATTGTTGCTAAACTTAATTCCCTAGTTGACCCAGAAATTATTGCTACATTATATGAGGCATCTCAAGCGGGAGTTGGGATTGATTTAATTGTGCGGGGAACCTGTAGTTTGCGTCCTGGTTTAGAGGGAATTAGTGATAATATTAAGGTGATTAGTATTATCGGACGATTCCTAGAACATTCTCGGATTTTCTATTTTTATAATGGCGGACAGGAGGAGGTTTATATTGGTTCGGCAGATTGGATGTCTCGCAACTTAAATCGTCGGGTTGAAGCGGTAACTCCGATAAAAGATCCAGATATTGCTAAGGAGTTAGAAGAAATTTTAGGGATTATGTTATCGGATAATCGGAAAGCCTGGGATTTACAACCCGATGGTCAATATATTCAACGTCATCCGGCAGAAAATACCCCGGAATTAATCGCCCATGATATCTTCATGGAAAATGCTTTAAAGAGTTAAAAAATATGAATTATTGGTTGATTAAATCAGAACCGGATGTGTATAGTATTGAGGATTTAAAACGCGATGGTACTTCGATTTGGGATGGGGTAAGAAATTATCAAGCCCGCAATTTTCTCCAAGAAATGCAAGTCGGAGATTTGGCTTTTTTTTATCATTCTAATACTAAACCTCCGGGGATTGTCGGATTAGCTAAAATTATTGAAAACAACCAAATTGACCTAACCCAATTTGATGTTAACAGTCCCTATTTTGATCCGAAATCAACACCAAATTCTCCCCGATGGTATACGGTTAAGGTTGAATTTGTGGAACAATTTTCTGCTATGATTAGTTTAGATAGTCTCAAACAAACCTTTGATTCTGAGGAATTTGGCGTTGTTAAACGGGGAAATCGTTTATCTGTTATGCCTGTTTCGCTATCGGTTGCCGAGGGAATTTTAAGGTTGAAATAATGATCACGGATTTAAGAGGATTTCACGGATTTCACGGATTTTAATTTGTGTTAATTGGCGTCATCCTCTTAAAATCGGTAATTACACTGTTTACTGATGACTGTTAACTGATGACTGATTATTTGGGGATTGCGGAAATTTCCCAAAACGGTTACAATAATGTAGTATAGTAAAAATACACTATTAAATCTTGAGGCATTGATTCAAACAGAAACCTTAGAACTATTGGAATGGCAACGGTTATGTCGTCATTTATCCACCTTTACGGCGACAAAATTGGCTGCGGTGGCGGCGCAGCATTTACACATTCCCACGACCATTGACCAAACTCTGCAACTATTAGCACAAACTCAAGAAGCCTACAAATTAGAACTGCGACAAAATGGTTTGAAATTTGAAGGTATTGAGGATATTAGCGTTTATTTGGAACGGGTAGAACGCCATGGAATCTTATCAGGAAATGAACTATTAGCGATCGCCACAACCTTAGCAGGAGCGAGACAGTTACGGCGAGTTATTAATAATCATTCCGATATTCCGATTATAACAGAATTTGTCTCAGAATTAAGAACCTATCCCGAACTAGAGCAGGAAATTTATCGCTGTATTGATGAACGGGGAGATGTTGCGGATCGAGCTAGTGTTAAATTAGGGGGAATTAGGGGACAATTACGGAGTATTAGGGATCGGGTTTATGAGATTTTGCAACAGATTATTCAACGCAAATCTAACGCTGTTCAAGAACAGTTAATTACCCAAAGAAGCGATCGCTTTGTCATCCCAGTTAAAGCATCTCAAAAAGATGTAATTCCTGGGATTGTCCATGATAGCTCAACAACGGGGGCGACCTTATATATTGAACCCAGAGCCACAATTGATCTTAATAATCAACTTCGACAAATTCAACGGCTAGAAAAAGCCGAAGAAGATATAATTTTACAGGGATTAAGTGAGAAAGTTGGGGCAGTTCAACCGGATTTAGAACGATTATTAATGATTGTAACAACCCTCGATTTAGCCGTGGCTAAAGCCCGTTATAGTCTGTGGTTAGAAGCAAATCCCCCTCGCTTTATTGATTTAGAATCATCGGAAGATTCAACCTCAAATTCTATTAATTTAAGACAACTCCGCCATCCTTTATTAGTTTGGCAACAACAACATGAACAGGGATTTCCCGTTGTTCCCATTGATGTTGTCGTCCAGCCTAAAATTAGAGTTGTAGCGATTACCGGGCCGAATACCGGAGGTAAAACCGTTACTTTAAAAACCCTGGGATTAGCGGCATTAATGGCAAAAGTTGGGTTATTTATTCCCGCTAGAGAACCCGTAGAAATACCTTGGTTTGATCAGGTTTTAGCTGATATTGGAGATGAACAATCCATTGAACAAAACCTATCAACTTTCTCCGGTCATATTCGTCGAATTAGCCGAATTTTAGCTGCAATTAATCCTCAATCAGAAACCAGTTATTCTAATTTAATTCTATTAGATGAAGTGGGCGCAGGAACCGATCCCACCGAAGGGAGTGCCTTGGCGATCGCCTTATTACAATATTTAGCCGACCATGCTTTATTAACCATCGCAACCACTCACTTTGGAGAACTGAAATCCTTAAAATATGAAGATGAAAGATTTGAAAATGCCTCCGTTGAATTCGACGAACAATCCCTACAACCCACCTATAGATTATTATGGGGAATTCCTGGGCGTTTCTAATGCCTTAACCATTGCCAAACGTTTAGGATTAAACCCAGAAATTATAGAACAAGCTGCGGGTTATGTGGGGGAAAGTTCCGAGGAAGTTAACCAAGTAATTGCCGGGTTAGAAGCTCAACGTCGTCAACAGGAAACCAAAGCTCAAGCCGCAGGTCAATTATTAAAAGATACGGAACGTTTACATCAGGAATTAGCCCAAAAAGCAGCAGCATTAAAAGAACGAGAACGGGAATTAAAACAAATTCAAGAAAAGGCAATTCAAGAAACATTAATTCAAGCTAAAGCTGAAATTGCAAAAGTGATTCGGCGTTTACAACAAGGGACACCAACGGGTCAAGATACCACCCAAGCAACGGAGGCTTTAAACCAAATTGCTGGGCAGTATTTACCCTCTAAAAAAGCTACCCCAAAACTCCCACCGGAGTTTACACCCAAGGTGGGTGATCGGATTAGAATACCCCGTTTTGGTCAAACCGCAGAAGTCTTGAACGAACCAACTCCAGAAGGTCAAATTACCGTCCGATTTGGGATGATGAAAATGACCGTTAGCTTAGGAGAAATTGAGTCTTTAGATGGTTTAAAACCTGTTATTCCTAAAGTTCCAGAACGGAAAAAAGAACCGATTCCGGCAAAAGAAATTAAACCCGAAAGAGCCATTGTTAGAACTTCTAACAATACCATTGATCTCAGGGGAAAACGCACCTCGGAAGCAGAAATTGAACTAGATCGAATGTTAGGTCAAATTCATGATTTTGGGGCAATTTGGATTATTCATGGTAAAGGAACAGGACAACTAAGAAAGGGAGTTCATGAATTTTTAGAAACCCATCCTTTAGTAGAGCGTTTTGAATTAGCCCCCCCCAATGATGGCGGAATTGGTGTTACAATTGCTTATTTAAGGAATTAATAGGAATTAGCTCAAAGTCCCCCTTTTTAATGGGGATTTAGGGGGATCTCCTCGGATATAATAGGAAATCTTTAAAATGCTGAATTCAGATTCTAGTAATGATCAAAAATATAATCCAAATATATATGATTTAGAACCGGAACCTAAACCCGAACAATGGGGAAAAATTACGGTTCAAATTCAGGTATTATTACTGGCAATTGAAGCTTTAACCGGAATTGCTTTAGAAACAATTTTACAGGTAGGAAATCTGTTAAAATTAGAGCCTAATATTACCGATAGGATTGAATTATTGCAAAAAAAATCAGCAGAAAATCCCCTATCCCTTGAAGAAATGCGATCGCTGGTGCCAATTATTTGTTATATTGCTCAACAGGATCAAATTTTAATTCGCCGAGCCTTGGGGTTAGTTGAACAAATGGCACAGCAAAAAACCGATTTTCGTCAAGTTACCTTGCTGCGGGAATATTTGGATACATTTAACGAAAGTTATCAACAGTGGATGACCCAACATCCTCAAACCCCCCTAGACCTTGATACCCTAGCGATTAAATTATTAATCGACTTATTATTTTATAGTAAACCCAATAGCCATCAACAATTATGGTTAACATTAATTGAGTCCCCAGTCTAGTCCATTGTTAACGGTTTCACCATTATGATGATTATTCGACGCTATACCCCCCCAACTTGTACCTTAGAAGTCCAGGCGAAACGTCCTTTCATCTCTCGCCCGAAACAACAACCGATTTTAGAACAGTTTAAATTTAAACTTTGCTTTGATGATCCCCGTTTACCCGATGCCGATCATATTACCATTGAAGGCGATCGCACCCAACTAGAAACCCTCTCTCAAGTCATCAAAAATTATATTCAAAAATTTCTTAATTTTGCCCAAATATCAACCCGTGAACCCGCCACAGTTTCCCTCAAATCTTCCACGGAAAATACCCCATCATTTGTTCTTTTTGACGAAACCAACTCAGAAATTAAAATTAAACCCGATGGCTTATTATACCATGATTTATTCTTAGGAAACCTCTCTAAAAACCCCACTAACTTATTTATTCATCTCAGCGTTTTACAACTATTTGATCTCTCGGCTGCTTTAGAAGAATATATCACAGAATCCCAAAATCTATCCAATCTAAAATCCCTAGAAAAAACCACCCCCGAATGGTTAAAAACAATTTTATTTATTATTATTTCTACTGGCTGTTTAACTGGGACAATTAAACTAATAAATCTCTATCGACAACCCCAAACTCAAACCGCCACCCAACCCTCAGAAACCGTTAAAATTCCGCCCCCAAATCTGGTTTCCCTTACCCCCGCCACCCAAGTTAGCACCCCTTCCCGTCCCGTCTGCACCCCCGATTCAGATTAAAGTCGCTCCCAATTTACCCCCCGTCAATACCGCCCCCCTTCCCATTCCCGCCCCTCTGTTTCCCAACCCGACAAACCCCCAAGCCATACCAGACCTGCAACCTGGCTCCGGGGAGTTCATGATTATTCCCCAGGACTCTCCGGTCATAGATGGGTCTGTACCCCCCGCCCCACAGCCCTTAGCAGCACCCGTACCCCCGCCCCCACCTCGCCTAGCCGTGGCTCCCACCCAAGCACCGCCCCCCTCTCCGCCCGTAATTTTTGCACCCCAAACTATTCAATTACCCACCTTAAAAAATGAAGCCCAACCTATTATTTTAAACGTACCTTCTGCGGAAAATCCCTCAAATTCTTCGCCAGAAAATTCCGACCCAGATAAACAGAATTATTTGGCTCAACTGAATAAACGCCCCCCCACAATTGCCGCCACTCGTCAACAGGATACCACCCTATTTGATCAAATTCCGCAAGTGAATGAAGTCAGAAACTATTTTCAAAAAATCTGGTATCCGCCCAAAAATTTAAAACGCACCTTACAATACAGTTTAAAACTCAATTCGGATGGTTCTTTACAGAGTGTTACGCCCGTGGGTCTACCTGCGGTTAATCGTCAAAAACAACTGGATTTACCAGAAATTGGGAAACCTTTTGTTTCTCCCTTAGAGTCAGGAAAAACCCCTAAAATTCGTGTGATTTTACAACCGGATGGGAGTGTTCAAGCGTTTTTAGAATCGTTGAATTAGGGTTTTTATAGCGGTGTTTCCCAAAATTTCCCCGTTAATAAAATCTCTACATCCTGGGGAAACGGACAAATATCAGGAAATTCTGCATCATATTCAACCTGCATATTTCCCAAAGATTCCTGATAACAATCGAGATAAATTTCTGGTAAATAACTTCTCAAACTAGGAGAATCCCTTAGCTGTTTTTTAATATCCTGTTGCGTTCGATAAATCGTTACTTCCCAACCTCGAAAACAATCGGGTAACGGAACATAACACCGTTTTAAAGCGTGTTCAAATAATGTGGTTAACCGACTTTCTAATTCTCGTTTATCCCGCTTTCCCAAAGATTCGATTTCCTCAATTAAATTGTCCCAATCTAAATTTTCAATATTTCGAGATTTTAACTGATTAACCGTCTCTGCAATCCAGAGTGCAAAATCAATATCATAAAGTGTTTTTAACGAAGTTTGGGTCATAATTATAACCTACATTTTATCAAGATTTTATTTTAACGCAGTTGAAAGGCGATCGCCCCTGATGTCGCCCAAGAAATTATGACCCGTGATAGTCGCCGTTGGAGTGACTTGTTGAAAGCTACAGATTAGCGGTTAGGATTGGATATCACTATCATAATTTTTTTGCTAATATAATAGTTTGTGATTAAAAACAGTTCATACTGCGGAGGTAAAGCATGGCGGTTTTACAGTTAGAAGACGGAACAACTTACACCGAATTAGATGAAATTCAGCGAGAATTAGCCAGTCTGAATATTCATTTAAACCATTGGTCTGTCGGTACAGATCCAGAATTGATTAAATTATTGAATCAACCCGGATTAAACGATAACGAAAAAGCAGAAGTTTTGCAAGGACTAGATCAATATTTTGAAGAATTAAAACAAACCGCAGGTTATCAGTCCCGGGATTTAATTGTTCTTAATCCTGATACCCCTAACTTAGAAACATTACTAGCAAAATTTGAACAGTGTCATATTCATGCTGATAATGAAGTTCGTTATATTGTTGATGGGGAAGGAGTATTTGGCTTTATTCGTCCCGATGGTAGTCAAGTGGAATTAACCGTTGAAGCTGAAGAATATATTAACGTTCCTGCTCATACAGAACATTGGTTTTATTTAACAGAAACTCGACGGATTAAAGCAATTCGTTATTTCACCACTACCGAGGGTTGGACTCCCGAATATACGAATACTGAAATTAGGATTTTTTCCAGAAGACCGAAAAAAACCTTAGCTTTGAATTAGTTTTCAATGCTTTTATAACGTACTAGATCCCCCCTAAACCCCCTTAAAAAAGGGGGAATAGAGTCAATATTTCCCTGATTCAAAGTCCCCCTTACTTATTAAGGAGGATTTAGGGGGATCAATCTTCAATATTTATAAATTCAAAGTCCCCCTTATTAAGGGGGATTTAGGGGGATCAATCTTGAGGTTAAAACTCATATTTTTTGAGTTATATTGTTCATTATTACTAGAATAAAAAACCATGACCATTGAAGTTGATTATCGTTTTCCTCCTAATATTGATGCGTTGCGTCAGGCGAAAGTAATTGCTATCGGACAAACCGCAGGAACTTGGGACGAAAGATTTAGCCATCGGGAAGATAATTTGCGATCGCATTTAGCCGAAGTTGTTAATATCAAAACCGACGAACAAGGTTATAATATTGCAACGGTTAGATTTCCAGAAATTAACGTTGAAAATGATATTGCTAGTTTACTAACGATGATTTTTGGTAAATATTCAATGGCCGGAGTCGGTAAAATAGTTGCGGTTAGATTAGATAAAAATTATGGTCGGGTTGCAAAATTTGGCATATCAGGAATTCGTCAACAATTACAAGTCTTTGACCGTCCTTTAATTATGGCAATCTTTAAACCCGCTTTAGGACTATCAGCCCAGGATCATGCTACAATTTTACAAGAAGTGGCAACGGCTGGATTAGATATTATTAAAGATGATGAAATTATGGGGGATTTAAACACCGCCCCCACCCTAGAAAGGTTAAGAGCTTGTCGTCCAATTTTAGACCAAATTAAACAAGAAACCGGGCGCACCGTTTTGTATGCTATTAATGTTACTGGAAACGCCCAAACCCTATTAGAAAAAGCCCGAATGCTGGTGAAAGAAGGAGCGAATGCCCTATTATTAAATGTTCTTACCTACGGTTTTTCGGTCTTAGAAGCCCTCGCCACCGATCCAGAAATAAATGTTCCCATTTTTGCCCATCCTGCCTTGGCGGGGGCGTTATGTGCCTCTGGTGATACGGGTTTTTCCTATTCTGTGATTTTGGGAACCTTCATGGCCCACGCCGGGGCGGATGCGGTCTTATATCCCGCCCACTATGGCAGTTTACCCTTTGATCCGGGGGAAGAAAAACGGATTTGTGAGCAGTTGCGATCGCGGAATGTTTTCCCCGTACCCTCGGCGGGAATTCACCCCGGAATTGTCCCCAAGGCCCTATCGGACTATGGAAATGATGTAATTTTGAATGCGGGGACGGGGATTATGGAGCATCCAAATGGCCCTGGAGCGGGGGTTAATGCCTTCTTCCAAGCCCTCGACTGGTATCAACGGGGTCTACCCTTTGATGTTAACAAAATGCCCCCTGGCGCTCTGAGACAAGCGATGGAAAAATGGGCATGAATTCGTAATTCCCAATTCCCAATTCGTAATTCGTAATTCCTAATTCGTAATTCACCATGAACACCGATCCTCGTCAATCTTTAATTCATGCTTCCCGTCAATTTTATCAACTGGGTTGGATGGCAGGCACGGCTGGAAATCTTTCGGCTAAAATGCCCGATAATAGTTTTTGGATTACTGCTAGTGGTAAACAAAAAGGTAAATTAGTTACCGAGGATTTTGTGAGAATTTCTCTAAATGGGGAAATATTAGAAAATCCCGATCCTAATAATAAACCTTCGGCGGAAACCAGTATTCATCAAGCCATATATTCTTTGTTTCCCGAGGCAAATTCCTGTTATCACGTTCATTCCGTCGAAGCCAAATTAGTCTCAAATTTTATTGATAATGAAAAACTGCCTTTACCGCCCATTGAGATGTTAAAAGGGTTGGGAATTTGGGAAGAAAATCCTAAAGTTTATCTGCCTGTTTTTAAGAATCATTTAGAAGTTCCTCGAATTTCTGAAGATATTATTCAACGGTTTAAACAGAGTTTTCCTGATGTTCCAGCGTTGTTAATTAGAAATCATGGGGTAACGGTTTGGGCAGATTCTCCAGAATCGGCAGAAAACCATATTGAATTAGTAGAATATATTTTCCGTTATATTGTGGCGGCTCGTCAAGCGGGATTGAATATTCAACATTAAAAAATTTTGGGCGAGAAGACCTCGCCCCTACAAAGCTGTTACAAACGATCAATCAATATTAATCGTTTGTAACCCTTCATTAACAGTAATAACAATTTTGCCAACGGTGCGCCCCATCTCGCTATAGGTATGGGCTTGCGCTAGATCATTTAAGGGATAAGTCCGATCAATTACCGTTTGAATTTTGCCCGCTTCAATTAAATCTCGCAGGGCATCTAAATCTCGACGACTGGGTTGAGCTAAGACTAATTTTGATTTTTTACTCGAAAATAATAAGGTTTGTAATGTCGCTCCCATATTATCAATTGTGGGCAAAGTTGAGATATAAATTCCATCGGATTGTAGAATCTTTTCGCAATTAAAAAAGGACTGTTTCCCCACCGCATCAAAAATAATATCGTATTGGATGTCCTGTTGGGTAAAATCTTCTTGAGTGTAATCAATCACAGTATGGGCTCCCAAACGTTTGACAATATCAACATTAGAAGTCCCACAAACCCCCGTGACCTCGGCATCTAGGGCTACAGCAATTTGCACCGCAAAGGTTTCCCACCCCGCCGGACGCCCCATTAATCAAAACCCGCTGTCCGGGTCGCAGTTGACCTAAATCTAATAACCCCTGTAACGCCGTCAATCCGGCTATTGGAACCGTTGCAGCCTCCGCGTAGGTCATATTTTGAGGTTTATAGGTCAAATTATCGGCAGGCACAGCCACATACTCGGCATAGGCCCCTCCCAATAAAGGGTTAACGAAGCCATAAACCTGATCTCCCACCCGCAAGCGCTTCGCCAATGAGCCAACCTCCACCACTTCCCCGGATAAATCCGAGCCTAAAACTTTAGGGAAATTGTAACCAGATAGGGGTTGTAATAATCCCTGCCTAATTTTCCAGTCCACAGGATTAACGCTACTAGCATGAATTTTGACTAAAACTTGATCGGGTTTAATTGTTGGGGTCGGAATATCTTCATAACGGAGAACATCGGGCGACCCATATTGATGAATAACAATTGCTTTCATAACTCATTAATTAGGGAAGGAACATCTGTCAGCTTAACACAAATTCCTAGAACTGGGGATGAGTAGAGCCAGTCTAAATCCGTTCTACAAAATAAGATTGTTGAAAGTAGGGAATGGGGGATGGGTAATGGGCAACAAGGGAAGTTTTAATCCTGATCATCATAGAGTTGATCATGTTAAATCCGTTTTGATTGTTGTAATTCCTATTCTCGATTAAAACAGGCTATTTTGGGGCTTTAGTTTAACACAATCAGGCAAACTCAAGTAGACAAAAAATAAAGTTTTTACTGAATTAAGCGTTGTAAATCTGATAATTTTTTACTATGATGGAATTGTAGAAAAAAACTTAGGCAAACCCCATCAATTCAATTTTTATGGATATTCAGTTAATCAATATTGGTTTTGGTAATATTGTCTCTGCTAATCGGGTGATTGCCATTGTCAGTCCTGAATCTGCTCCGATTAAGCGCATAATTAATGATGCCCGGGAGCGGGGACAGTTAGTTGATGCTACCTATGGACGCAGAAACTAGGGCGGTGATTATCACGGATTCTAGCCATGTTATTCTCTCAGCAATTCAGCCAGAAACCGTTGCTCATCGTTTCGTAATGACAAAAGATGGTAATTCCCGGGATGATTAAGGAATTTGGTATTTATTACCCCCTGGTTTCCATTGGCATACCTACCATGAGAAGATAGAAATATTCCGGTTCAATTCCTTGAATCCATCAACAGGTTCAAGAGAAAACCAAAGGGTTCTCCATTACTTTGTTTTAACCGTCTAACCTGATTAAAAATGCCATGAAAAAAGGCCGATTAATTGTGATGACAGGCCCTAGCGGGGTCGGAAAAGGAACGTTGGTTCGTTCCCTATTAAAAGATCATCCTGAACTCCATTTATCTGTTTCCGTCACCACTCGTTCTCCCCGTCCGGGTGAAATCCCTGGACAAGATTACTATTTTGTTGATCGCCTTCGTTTTCAAAACATGATAGAAGGGGGAGAGTTATTGGAGTGGGCTGAATTTGCCGGGAATTGTTATGGAACTCCCTTAATTCCAGTTAAAGAAAAAATTGAGGCAGGAATATCCGTTTTATTGGAGATTGAGTTAGAAGGAGCTCGACAAATTCGTTCCACCTTTCCCTCGGCTTTACGCATTTTTATTATGCCTCCTTCTATTGATGAATTAGAACGTCGTTTACGGGGCAGAGGTCAGGATTCTGAAGATGCTATTCGACGGCGTTTGATGCGAGCAAAAGCGGAAATGGATGCAGCCAGTGAGTTTGATTTTGAAGTAATTAATGATGACTTGGATTTTGCGTTACGACGCCTAGAATCCGTGTTATATTCTGCTGTTTAAGCTCAAAAATATGCCCCAGAAAGACCCGTTAAAACCCGATTCTTTAAATGTGATGGCAAAGGATGTCAAGTCGGCTGAATCCTATGCAAATTTAGGGCGTTTGCATGATCAGCAAGAACAATGGCAAGCGGCGATCGCCAATTATCGTCAGGCGATTAAATTAAATCCCCATTGTTCTTGGTTTTATCACCATTTAGCGGATGTTTTTTTTAAACGGGAACAATGGCAAGATGCCATTACTAATTATCGTCATGCTATTAAACTTAATCCTAATTTTTCCGGGTCATATCATAATTTAGGCAATAGTTTATTAAAATTAAAACATTGGGAAGAAGCGGTTCATGTTTATCGGAAAGCCATAGAATTAAACCCCCATTTTCATTGGTCTTATTGTAATTTAGCCGATGGGTTAATTCAACAAAAAAAATGGAATTTAGGGATTATTAATTATTGGAAAAGTTTAGTTATTCTTCACCAAACTAATCAAGAACAGGATTTTGTACTAATTGCGACTAAATTAGGGGAAACCCTGGAATATCATTTACCTGAAAAGTTTGATTTGGCGATCGCCCATTATCAAAAAGTGGTTCAAAATCATCAACAGTATCCTGAGTATCAAAGTATTATTCAATTTTTAAGTCAAAATCAAAGTGCATGGCTAAAAATTGCCGATTTTTTCCAGCAAAAATATCTGATCAATGCCGCTTTGATTTTATATAAAATGGCGATAGAATGTTATCCTGATCAGATATCTATTGCAGAAAAGTTTAATACCCTATTACAGAAAAAAACTGAATTAGAAACATCAATTAATTTAAGACATCAAAATATTGATAAACACTCCCAGAAATGGTCTAAATATGATGATGGTATTACTAATATCACCACCAATAATTTTAATATTCCCTTAGCAACTCATCAACAACTCGAACAATTTATTTTTAGTACCGATATTAATTTTGACTTAAACCAATTAGATCAACTCTTTGAAGCAGTCGGTTGGATGACTCGGGATCATGAAAACATGAAAACCGCCCTAGAAACACAGTTTTTTAGTTGTTACCCTTTGGTTTGTCACCCCCACCCAAAAACAGTTAATTGGGTTTACCCGGGCTGTTTCCGATCATGTTTATAATGCTACTCTTTGGGATGTAGTAATTCATCCAAATTTTCAAAATCAAGGATTAGGAAAGTCCTTAATTCGGTATACCTTAGAACAGCTACAATTGCAAAATATTGAAAATATTACGTTATTTGCTGGGAATAAAGCAGTTAATTTCTATCATAGTTTAGGGTTTATTACTGACCCAAATGGAATTAAAGGAATGTTTTGGGTTTCACCTTAATCAAGGGATAAAAAGAGAATAAGAAACCGGGTTTCTGACTTTTATTTATGGGATCAAACCTAGATTTTTTGTTCGGAAACCGGGTTTCTGCATAAGTTTTGTTAGTGTTGAGAGATAATATAATATTTTAAAATTGAATTAATCTTTAGTAAAGAAGCGCTATGCTGATCTTTATGGCTAGTATCTTCTAACAAACAACGTCTTTTTAACGATTGTATAGCTTTTAATATATTTGTGGGTTGATCAGGGATTTCTTGTAAAACCTGCATCAAAGCAACTTCATTTTTTTGTTGGGCGAGATGGTTAATTACCTGTTTTTCTGACTCGGTTAATCTACTCCATAAACGATTAAGCTGAGATGTTATTTCATTACTTAATATCAACTCAGGATAAGCTAAAAAATCTGTGACTCGGCCAGAAAATAGTTCTTGAATCATCGTGCCTGTCATTTCTAAGCATAAGGGATGACCTTGATATTTTTGAATTAAATCATGCCAATTGTCTTGATCTAATAATTCTTTATCTCTGAAAATTTTGGTAGCACAACCTCCCAATCCTGAAAGTTTTAATGATCTAAAAAATTTAGGACTATCGACTGTTAAATATTCGGGTTGTTCGCTGGTAATTAATAAAAAACTACTGGAATGAGACAATTCAGCAATTTGTTTAAATAATAAATAATACCCTTCAAATTCGGGTTTATATTGACCTGCATATTGTCCGGTTTCAAAGAGCATTTGCAGATCATCAATAATAATTAAACAGCGATGTTTGCGGAGAAATTTCAGTAATAAATCGACTTGGCGATCTAGGGTATTCGGAAAAATAGCAGGAGAAACAACAGTTTCCAGTAAATCAGTTAAAAAATTCTCGATAGTTGGAGAATATTGGAGACTGCGATAAATAATATATTGAAATTCTGTTTGGATTTCTTCGATTAGTTTGATGGCAAGTGTCGTTTTTCCAATTCCGATCATACCAACTAAGGTAATGACACGGAGATGGTCTTGAATCAACCATGTTTTTAACCTATTAAGTTCATCCTCCCGCCCATAAAATTCGGTAATTTCTGGAGTTGCATCTAGGTCTAAATGGTTGTTTTCAGATGGTTTAAATAGAGGACAAGATTTAGGATCTTTCTTTTGTTTTGAACAAATACTGACTTGATGAAAACTAATAAAATTTCCAGATGAAACACTGTTATAGATAGTAATTTTTTCTAAAATAGACCGTGCATTTGATTTATTAATATCTTCCCCTAAAGTTTCCGATAAAGTTTGCCATAATTCCGATGCAGTATCTCTAACATGACCTTCACTTAAATGATTTTCTGATGCAATTTCGGTGTATTTATTGCCCTGTAATGTCCCTTTAAGAATTGTTTCTTGCAGAAGGTCTAAATGTTCGCCTGTATGGGTGAAAAGCAGTTGATCGGCAAGTTTCAATACTTCTGCAATATCCATAGCGAGGTGAGACTGGTAGTTTTATCTGATCTTATCCGATTTTTCCGATCTTTTTCCGACATTTTGGAAATTTTTTAGAAAAAAGTTCCGACACGATCCGACTGACAAAGCGATCAGGCTTGAGTTTTAATCAAGAAATAAGACTTGATGAAATAGGAGAAACTTACAATGGCTGGTTTTGAAATTGCGTCTGAAGTAACTACTAAAGGAACCGATTTCGATGGTATACTAGACATTCTGATTGGTCTGATTGGACTTCTACCACCGCTCCTGCTGGTTATGTAATTAATCAAAATGAGGTCAAGGTGGAATGGCTTTCTGATGCAGGGTCAGAAAATAGTTACGACATAATTTATGAAAATTTGGTCGAAATCATACCAGGAACAAAGATTAAATTACCACAAACAATCAAGGTTCGGACTTATGCACGGAGTCCAAAGGGAATAGGTTGTACTGGTCGAGGTTGGTCAAAAATTAAAGTCACAGGAGAATTTACAAAGTATAAATGAATTGCAATTACTACTGAATATTGACGGCTTGGTGATGCCCAGTTTAGTGACAAGATAAGCGGTTACTGCATCTGAATTACTGGTTTTACAATTAGTTTTTTTGCTCTATAATTCGCAATTGAGGTCGGAAAGATGGTTACAAAGCATCTAAGTTTTGTTAGTAAATTAGTTGGTTTAAGTGCCATAGGTGTACTCATTCCCATGTTCTCAACCATGGCTCAAACCCAGTGGCCATCTGGTTATTACAGTTTAAGTGGCAATGTTTATGCCTTGAATGCTAATAACTCAACCTACTGCTATGTTCAAAGTCCAACTCAAATGAATCTTTTTGGGGGGTTTAGCAAAGTGCGAGCAGTCGGTATACAGATAGTTTCAAGGCTGGATCTAGAGACGTAGGTAAATGTGGCTGGCCCAATGGCTTTTATCGCAAACAAAGCAAACCTGAAGTATATGGCCTTAATGATAAACAGGCTTGTTATGTAAATAGTCCTCAGATGATGGATGCTTACGGTGGATTTAAACGAGTAAGAGTAGTTGAAGATTCTGTCGATCTTTTCGCACAGCGTAAGCTTGTAGGTGACTGCATATGGCCACGTTGATAAGCTGAATTGGCTATATTTTTTAAATGCTCAACAGCTTAAAGCAACGACGAATGAAACATTCCGGTTTGTTTTTATTGAGATAGGTACTGTTGATAAACGTAACCTATCTTTTTTACACTTTCCTTACAGACTCTTTAGCTTTCTTTTTACTCGTTTTTTATTCTGCAATTAAAATTTGCTCAACAGTTAAATTAAGATCGGGGAATAGCTGAGAAATAATTCTTTGTTGACCTATAAAAATAGTATTTTGATAACTTCCATTTATCAGAAAATTAACAATAATTTGCTCTGTTAAAGGATCAATAATCCAATATTCAGAAATCCCAAACTCCGCATATTCAGTCATCTTTTTAATATAATCTCGGTTTTCGTTATCTTCCCCAGGACTCACAACTTCTACTACTAATAAAGCCGGAACTTCCATAATTGCTGATTTTTTAAATTGTCGTAACCGTCGCCAATCTTCCCCTTGAATAATAGCAATATCCGGTTGTCGGGAGCGACTTAATCTAGTTCGTATCCCCACATCTCCCTGTTTGACTTTTAAGTCTAACCCCAGTCTTTTTACCTCAGCTTTGAAAGTATCATAGAGGAATTCAACAATATCAGAATGAATCGGACTCGCAGGTGTCATCGGAATTAACACCCCATCTTCAAGCTCATAACGATTATCTGTTCCGTCATCGTAGGTTAAATACTCCTCAAAGGTTAATTTTACAGGGGTTTGAGTCATGTTGTTACCTCAACTTTGTAACATCCCTTTTCTATTCATTATTAAGTATAACGTTGTTGGGCTTCAACCCTCAAGTTCTGAGAGTGCTAAAGCCCAACAATAAACTATCTTCTGATTAATTTTTTATTCTTCTTTCTCCATAACGCAATAACATATTAATACTCGCCAAACGATTTCCCCAACTAGAGACTTGATAGGGACGTTCTAAGGCTTGTAAACGCATAGAAGTTTGGAATTGTTTTTGGAAAGTTGCTAACTTTTGTTGAGCGATTCCTAAAGTTTGAGCAGAAGGATTATCCTCTAACTGTTTTAAAGTTTGCGCTAAATCTTCCGCTTGAATACTCAAGGATTTTAATTCCTCATCTCGTATCCAAAGTTGTTCATTTGCTAAAAGGAAACTCCATTCTCGTTTTAAGGCTAAATAGCGATCTCGCGCCGCAGCAAAAGGCTGGCGATAGGGAATGGGAGGTTGAGTTTTCGAGGAATTATTTTGAGTTCTGTATAAATAGTTTTGGAGATTATTACCAATACTATCAACGGCAAAAATTGAGTATCCTCCCGTGGGTAAATCCCGTAAAGATTGTAATTGATCAATGGCGACAATTTCAGGAATATTCAATAATTTAATCGAGGGACTAATTAACGCCGACCCTAACTTTTGTTCCTGGGTTAAAGGTCGAGTAATTCGTTGTAAACGGTTGGTATCCATCGCATAGGTCATCGGAACAATTAAATCCACATAACCTTTTTTTGCCCAAACTTCCCATTGTTGTTGAATTTTCATAATCCTTTCCTGTTCAGGATTAGAAAACACCGCCACTGATAAAATTACATTGGGTTTTTGTTGCTTCAAAAAGTGCGAAACTTCCGCCACAAAAGAGGTAACTTGTTCAGTTTTAAATTGTAGCCATTGAGTCCACAATTGATTATTCTTGGGCGTAATATTAACCGGATCAACTCCTGTTAATTGTTGGAATTGTTCCCGTCCAGCTTTCCCATAACCATAGGTGTAACTTCCGCTTGGATCTTGGAACGGATAGCGAATATAATCTAACTGCAAGCCATCGACATTATAGGCGGTAATTTCATTAATTAAACGCATTAAATACGCCCTAGCTTCTCGGTTAGCCGGATCGAGATAAACTTTGCGATCGCGGCTATTTCTTAACTCTCCATAATTATTAATATTGACCCAATCAGGATGGGCTTGAATTACCGGACTTAAAAAACTACTAGGTTGTCCTAAAAGTTGGTTATGGCGATCATTTCCCACCGCAAAAACCCAAATCCAGGCGTGTAATTCCATACCCCGTTGGTGAGCTAATTTCACCGCCGATTCTAGGGGGTTCCAACCTTGTGTTAAAGGATTTTGTGCGGGCGCAACTCGACTGGGATAAATTGGATAACCAGCATTAATTGTTTCAAAATAAACCGTATTAATTCCCGCCGAGGCTAACCGATCAAAAACCTGCGCTAGTCCCGCTTCATTTCTGGCTTTAACAATAGTTCCTCGGTCTAACCAAACTGCCCGAATTTCTGCCCCTAATCGTTCTCCTTCCGTGGGATAATGTTGCCATAATTGTTGACGAATTTCTAACCATTGCTGGCGAGCTTCTGTCCAATTTTGTTGCGCGACTAATTGCGGAAAATTCTTAATTATTTCTCTGGCTTGGGTAATAATTTGATCGGATTTTTTGAAGTTAGCACTGGCTAAACTTCCTCCGGTTTCAGCGATTAATTGAGTAGATGCGACTTGTAAATTAATCGGAATATTCCCCGAATTTGAAGCAATTAAAGCATTTTCAAAACGTCCTAATAAATCTATTAATTCCTGACGCATGGCGATCGCCGTTAATTCCTCAATGGGTTGATTTCCCGGGGTGACTTCTAACCCAGCCGGAGCCGTTTGTTCGGAAGGGTCAATAAAGCCACCCGGAACCGCCGGAGTATTCGGTAATGTCCGAGTCGCCGTTAAGCTAGGGGCGGGGGGCGTAGTTGAACGCGGGGGGGAAACCGGAGTCTGGGGAACCATCACAGGTGTCACCGGGCGTGGAGATGGGACGGTGGCCGTTGGCTGTATTCTGGGTGTGGTGGGTTGGGGGAGGGGTGCAGGAGCAGGACGAGTGGCTGTTGCTGGGGCTGTAAGAGCCGGACGGGTAGCCATTACTGGGAGCGGTGCAGGAGCGGGACGGGTGGCCGTTGTCGGGGCTGTAAGAGCCGGACGGCTGGCCGTTGGGGGCGGGACGGTCGCGGTGGCGACGGGGTTTGTCGGGTTTCCAGCCAAACCATGACGACTGACCGCCGCTTGTAACCAAGCAATATCAACCTCCGCCGAAGATTGATTTCCCCAGCGCCAGCCTAAATAGGTGGCTTTTTGAGTAGTAATAACGGCGGGAGAACTCCCACTAGCTTCCCAAATTCCGGCGGTATAACTTTCTAAGGTGGTGGGAATTAAAACCCCTCCGTCAACGGCGTTAGCATTGGCTTGATCTGGCCCCCAAGTTGTTAGGGAAGCGCAGAGGGGATCTTTGGTTCGACAGCGATTTTTAACGGTTTGGGGTTTAGCGGGAAACTGTGAGGGGAAAAGCCCAATAGGAACCTAAAATTGCTCGCAACAATTGACGCACTAACGGGGTAGATTTTTCGGCGATCGGGCCACTGGCGATCACCTGTCCTCCTTGTTTTGCCCACTCTTGCAGAATTTTGGCTTGTTCGGTTTTAATAACAGTTATATTAGGGAGGAATAAAATTCTAATTCCCTGGAGATCGGCGGGGCTTTCAATATTGTTTAAGTCCAGGGTTTGATAAGGGATTCGACTGGCTTTTAAGCGTTGTTCAATACTATTCCATTCTGTGGTTTTTTCTGAATCACGAATTACCCCTAATGGTTCATTTATTTGGCTTAAGCAAGTTAATGGAATTGATAATTGTAAAATTGTACTAGCAAGAGTTCCAAGGATAATCTGTTGGAAAAACCTTTGCGATCGCCGTTGAACCATTGGTTTATATTGGTTTTTTAATGATAAAATCAACTTAGGTAAAATAGCACATATAGACAGAATTATCAAGCCTTTTTTTTGAGCTAGACCTTTAATTCTGCCAAATTCTCTCCCTTTCCAACTCCACGCCCCTAAAATTGGACGAGGATCATAGAAATCCTAACTATTCTACCAGGTATCTGTATTGAAGGGAATTAAACTAGAAAAATAATGTATTTCAAAAACTTGTATTTTTTCGGCTGAATATCCTATTGACTCACAAAAAAACCAAACTGCTACCCACCGGGAATTTGGTAGCGATCGCGCCCAATAATTGTAGCAGATGTTTAAGGATTTCTTATTATTTGAAATGTCCTGATATCGCTCCTTTTCTATTAGGGGCGATCGGTTTTTATTTGGAAGATGCGATCGCCCCTAAATTATTAGAAGATCAACCTAGAATTGTTTCCGCCGCCGTCCTTGGGCATCCGCAGCCAACATCGCCGATAACACGGCTTCAGGGCTGATTTCACAGGGTTCATTATAAATGGTTTCACCCGTACCACAGGCACGCTCTGCCGCCAACCATAAGCGATCGCGACTGACTCCTTCGAGTCCGATATCGGCTAAAGTCGTAGGCAGTCCGATGGATTCATAAAAACTGAACACCTGATCAATCACTGGACTGGGGCGATCAGTTAAAATCAACATCGCCAAAACCCCAAAGGCGACTTTTTCACCGTGCCAGAATTTTTTGGTTTCTTCCAAAACCGTAAACCCATTATGAATCGCATGGGCCGCCGCTAGTCCGCCACTTTCAAAACCTAGCCCACTCAGCAAGGTATTCGCTTCGATAATTCGTTTCCAGGGCCGGAGTAACTACCTGTTGTTCACAGGCAATTTTTCCATAAACCCCGTATTCGAGCAAGGTTTCATAACACAAATGAGCCAAACTAAAAGCGGTCATTGGCCCCATACGTCCGGTCATATTTTTGGCCCGTTTGATTTGACAGTCTTCGGCTTCAAACCAAGTTGCCAGGGCATCCCCCATCCCGGCCACCAAGAACCGTACCGGAGCTTGGGCAATAATATAGGTATCGACCAAAACTAAGTCAGGGTTGCGCGGTAATACTAGATAACGATCCCAGACTCCTTCCGGGGTATAAATCACCGATAAGGCACTACAGGGGGCATCAGTGGAAGCAATGGTCGGAACAATCGCAACGGGAAGTTTTAGTTGATAGGCGGTCGCTTTAGCCGTGTCGATGGTTTTTCCGCCTCCAATCCCCACAATTAAATCTACTCCTTGAGCAGCCCCTAAACTGACCATGTGTTCAATTTCAGGATCGCAACATTCACCCCCAAAACGTTCCAGATAAACCTCTATTTTTCCTTGGGTGAATTCTTCAATAATGGGTTGCAATTTCGGAAAAATTACTGGCCCCATCATCACCAGGGCTTTGCGACCTAAACGACTCAATTCTTCACCCAGGAACCGGATGGCATGACTGCCTTGAACATATCGGGCTGGGAAAATCGCTGTAGTAATCACGGTTTGCTCCTTGTTCAAAACGAACACTCTTACTCACCGTAGAAATCAGGAACGACAAACAATAACTGATTTTGCCTTGGTTCCAGTTCATGCCATATATTATAAACTATCACTCCTAAACTAACAAGAATTGACAATAATTTGTTACAATTATTTCGCTAGTCAAACTCCTTTAGCTAAAGCTAATTATCGTTGTTCGTTGTTGGGATGAGTGCCCTGTCTTTTTTATGGGTCTTAGCAGTAAGTAGGTAGGCGTAATTAAACCTAACTATGTAGATAGGGTAAACCCTTGCTGTAAATAGCTTTTGGCCACAATGGGACGGTGGGGTATTCTCGCCCACCTACTTAACAAACAAAATCCCCCAGTTGTTGGGCTTGAATTATGTCTTTTTTGGGGACACTCATTCCAACAACAAGGGGTTTATTTGATATTTGTAAAAAAAGGTGCAAAACTTAATTTTAAAATACCCTAATTACACAAAAAACTCACTCCCATTATTAGGGTAAATTGTATTATTCCCGTTACCACTAAACATCATGGGAGACAGGGCTTTGCTATAGAGGATGTCATTATCTTGAAGACTACTGAGCATAACTTCAGGGCTACTGAGTAATGCTCGATTAGGTGCGATCAGATTAGCAGTTGCACTTTCAGCTTTTAGACTGATATTATCAAAGCCAATTTCTGTACCTTGGTTTGTATTTAAGTTCACTAAGCGAATCCCCAGGTTTTCACCGGTCAGGGGATCAGCAGCACCAGTTGCGGGAGTTGAGGTAAAAAACCCGTTGGGTGATTGAGTCGCAGTCCGTAAGCTGGGATTGCTGATAATACCATCAATTAGCGTAATCCCATCGGTGCTCTGGCTCGGTAAAACTATATAGCCTTCACCGGCTAACAGGGTTACGGTATACTGACTTCATCCCCTTCGACTACATTATCAGGTATCCCAGTTAGGATGAGTTTGGCTTCGGTGGCACCTGGGGCAATGGTGAGGCCAGCAGGTCTCTTGGTGACCGGATCCATTTGAGTGGTTAGATTTTCACTCTTAGTGTTGCTGACATCTCCCCCGGCATTATCGCTGTCGAGGGCACTGATATTCAGATTCAGCCCGGTGCTGGGTGCAGGCTGACTGAGTTTGATGGTGAAAGTCCCTACCCCACCATTTTCAGCGATCGCATTTGGACTAGCCGTGACACTCACCACGAGTTTCTCAGTCACTGTAATCGCATCGGTGCTAAAGCCGGGTGCAACGGTATAGCCTGTACCGGGTAACAAGCTGAGGGTACTGACTTCATCCCCTTCGACTAGAGCATCAGGTATGCCTGTCAGGATGAGTCTGGCTTCGGTGGCACCTGGGACAATGGTGAGGGCAGCAGGTTTCTTGGTGACCGGATCTGTTTGAATGCTTAGATTTGTACTCTTTTCATTGGTGACATCTGGCCCGGCATTATCGCTGTCGAGGGCACTGATATTCAGCTTCAGCCCGGTGCTGGGTGCAGGCTCACTCAGTTTGATGATGAAAGCCCCTATCCCACCATTTTCAGAGATGATAGTTCGATTGACTTTGACGCTGACTATGGGATTAGTCAAGGTATCGGCGTTAAGTGGCACGGGATGGCTCATTAATTTTTGATCTCTAATAATATTGGTTAAGAATTGATAGTACAGAATAACTTTATAAATTTATCTTTTTGTAATATGAATATTTTTCATTATGAATATGTACCGCCTGCATTTCCGAAAAGAATGCGATTAACTATTAATAAAGAGGGGGATATCTTATGAGTCTAAAAACATATTTTATTTGATAAAAAACTTCTTTTAAAAGCCGTTTTGAGGTTGAATTACATTGTTTTTGCTTTATTCAGTGCAACTTCATAGATAAATTTTAAGGACGTTTTTTAATAGTAGAATGGGCATAACCCATCCTACTAACCCTTATGGGCTAACAATTATTCACCGTGTTGACGATACCAATTAATAGTATTTTTCAACCCTTCTTTAAAGCCAACTTCTGCCATAAACCCGAACTTTTCTTTAGCTCTAGTCGTATCTAAACAACGGCGAGGTTGACCATTAGGTTTATCGGTTTCCCAGACAATTTCCCCCTGAAATTCCATCAATTCACAAATCGTTTCTACTAAGTCCTTAATTGTGACTTCGTGATTTGTGCCTAAATTCACCGGGTCGGGTTCATTGTATAATTGAGTCGCCATCACAATTCCCCGGGCTGCATCCGTTGAATACAAAAACTCCCGAGTCGGACTACCATCTCCCCAAACTGGAAGGGTCTGATCTCCCCGTTGTTGAGCTTCATAAACCTTGCGAAACTAATGCGGGAATAACGTGGGAACTTTTCGGATCAAAATTATCTTCTGGGCCGTATAAATTCACGGGTAACAGATAGATACCGTTAAAATTATACTGTTGACGATAGGATTGTAACTGCACCAATAGGGCTTTTTTAGCAATGCCATAGGGGGCGTTAGTTTCTTCGGGATAACCTTCCCAAAGATTATCTTCTTTGAAAGGAACTGGGGTAAACTTTGGATAGGCGCAAATTGTCCCGACACAGACAAACTTTTCGACTCCCGCACGATAGGCACTATCAATTAATTGAGTTCCCATCATTAAGTTATCATAAAAAAGTTCGGCAGGTTTGACTAAATTTAAGCCAATTCCGCCAACGTGGGCTGCTAAATGAATGACAATATCTTGACCTTGAACAACTTTTTGGCAAGCCTCCAATGTACAAAGATTATACTCCCGAGAACGGGGAATCATAATCTGATTGGGATCGGCACCGGATTGCAGTAGTTGAGCCACCACTTGACGCCCTAAAAAACCTGCACCTCCCGTGACCAGAATCCGTTTATTTGTTAAATCTAATGGACTCATAAATTCAGCCTCTATTTTATCAGTAATTAATCAAAATGATGGGTTGCTTCTTGAGTTTCTTCTAAGGCTTTGAGATCGGAATCCACCATTAGTTTCACCAATTCTTCAAAGGTAATACTGGGTTTCCAGCCTAATTTTTCTTGAGCTTTGGCCGGGTCACCAATTAAAATATCGACTTCCGCCGGACGCAGATAACGCTCATCAAATTTGACGTAATTTTGCCAATCTAAATTAACATGAGCAAAGGCAATATCCAAAAATTCTCGAATTGAATGGGTTTCATTTGTCGCAACCACATAATCATCGGGTTTCAGAATGTTGGAGCATCAGCCACATAGCTCGAACATAATCTTTAGCATAGCCCCAATCCCTTTTGGAATCGAGATTTCCTAAGTAGATTTCCTTTTGTTTTCCTTTGACAATTCGAGCCACCGCCCGGGTAATTTTTCGAGTGACAAAGGTAGGGCCACGACGGGGACTTTCGTGGTTAAATAAAATCCCATTACAGGCAAATAAATCGTAGGATTCTCGATAATTTATGGTTTGCCAATGTCCGTAAACCTTAGCACAGGCGTAGGGACTGCGAGGATAAAAGGGTGTGGTTTCTTTTTGGGGAATTTCTAACACTTTCCCGAACATTTCTGAGGAACCCGCTTGATAAAATCGGACTTCAATTCCGGTACGTTGTTGATAGTCTCGAATTGCTTCTAATAGACGTAATACCCCCATACCAACCGCATCAACGGTATATTCTGGAGAGTCAAAACTGACCCGAACATGGGATTGAGCCCCCAGATTATAAATTTCTACGGGTTTAACTTCTTCAATAATCCGCCGTAAAGTTGTACCATCGGTTAAATCTCCATAATGTAGAAATAATCTAGCATCGGGGTTGTGAGGATCTTTATAAATATGGTCAATCCGGTCGGTATTAAAGCTAGAAGATCGGCGGATAATCCCATGGACTTCATAGCCTTTTTCTAGTAACAATTCACTTAAGTAGGAGCCATCTTGACCGGTGATTCCAGTAATTAACGCCCGTTTCCGTTCTGTCATTTAAACTATTCCTTAGAGTTTTGTGGGTTAATATTCCCCGGTCTAATTATACCTAATAACTAATCCAGGGATTGTGTTAATCTGCACCCTGAAACACATTCAGCAATTTGGGAGTCAACGTGATCCTGTAGATCCTTGAGTCCTAGGATCGTAGCTACAACCAAATTAACCTTAGATCAGGTTTAATTCAAGAGTAGGCTCAATTCCTACTTCTACCCGTTAAGTTTAGAAACCGGAGATCTAAACCTAACTTAAGTATTCAATTCTACCTCTATTATACTCAAAATAAAACCCCTAAACCCGTCGATTAAAAGAGTTAAGGGGAAAGAGAATCATCTCCGTATATTTCCGTTTGAACTAATAAGCTCCATTATTTTTAGGAAAAATTACAACACCAATAGTTTTAACGACAATCCCCAAGTCTGTCCAAAAATTCTTGAAAGTGACATAGTATAAATCCATCTGAACTCGGCGAGGATAGGGAATATCATTGCGTCCCGAAACTTGCCACAGTCCAGTAATACCGGGTTTAATCGTTAGGATTTTATCCATGTGACGACCATATTTGTGCAGTTCTTCCACAACCAAAGGTCTAGGGCCAACTACACTCATGTCTCCGATTAAAACATTCCAAAATTGGGGAAATTCATCTAAACTGGTCACCCGCAGAAACCGACCTATCCAAGTAATTCTAGGATCATGTTTAAGCTTGAAATTGTTCTGAAATTCTTCTCGTAAATGGGGAGAAGTTTCCATGATTTGCGTTAACATTTCATCGGCATTACTCACCATCGTTCTGAATTTAATACAGCCGAATAACTGGCGATTTTTTCCGACGCGCTCCTGTACATAAAAAACTGACCCCGGAGAGCTTAATGCAATCAGCAGAGCCAAAATTAGGTAGACCGGAGCAAATAAAATCAGAACAGACAGAGAGAAGACAATATCAAACAATCGTTTCCAAAATTCCTCATCTACACGCTGTAGAGAGAGGCGTTCAGGTATTGCTCGATAGACCAAGGGCAGAACCCCTTGCCTTGTAAACCCACGCCGAAGTCCCTTACCAAAGATGAGTTGGCTATTGGCGGTCATCTTACTCCTTCAATTCACACCACACACAGTCCTGATCATAAAGCCTCAAGACACCCAATAGGTAATTCGGCTTTAGTTCGTCAAAATTCGGATAGAAAATTGTTCCTCTGAGGACGGGAAAACTCAAGTACAGCAGGGGTAAACGGCTAAATTTGCTACCCACCAATCTAAGTATTCCTGGGTTTTCCACCCTCCGTCATCGGAAAGGGATTTTCAGAAGTCCGAAATTAATTGGCATTTTAGCTGATATTGCCCGATTGAAATTGTTGCCAACAATGCTCCACAAATCCCCAGTAATGTTCTTGGAATTGTTTCGGGCTAAATTGGGCGGCATTTAATCGGGCCATATCGGGGTTAAACTGGTTCCTAGACTGCTCAAAGGCTTCCACCGTCTCCACTAAGGCTTCCTCGGTTTGGGCGGAAAATAACAGACCCGTGGCAGAATCTGGATATTGTCGCAGATCTCGCACAGTTTCTAAAGCCCCTCCGGCTCCGTAGGCAATTACTGGAGTCCCACAGGCTTGAGCTTCTACTAAGGCGATGCCAAAATCTTCACAAGAGGCATAAACAAAGGCTTTGGCATCCCTCATATACTGGTCTACAACCTCATTCGGTTGCCAGCCTAACACCTGAATATTGGGTTTAGCCATTTCTTGAATAGCGTTCAATTCGGCCCCCGTCCCAATTACAATTAACGGGTATCCTAGGCGATTGAAGGCTTGGACAATCAAGGAAATTTTTTTATAACTGACCAAACGACAAACCGTTAAGTAAAAATCCTGTTTTTGCGGTTGAAACTGAAAGCGCTCCACCTGTACCGGGGGATAAATCACCCTAGCCGGACGACGATAACAGCGCCAAATCCTTCGGGCTGTATGTTGGGAATTCGCCATAAAATAATCCACCCGGTTCGCCGAGACCACATCCCACAGCCGTAAACGATGCAACAGATAGCGGGTAAACACCCCTTGCAGCCCCTTTCCGGCGAAACTACTGTTCAGGTAGTCAAAGGTTAAATCCCAGGCATAGCGCATGGGTGTATGGCAGTAACAGAGGTGCAGTTGATGGGGACTGGTGAGCACTCCTTTCGCCACCGCATGGGAGGAGGAGAGAATCACGTCATAACCTCGGACGTCTAGTTGTTCGATGGCCAGGGGCAGTAGGGGCAGATATTTCTGCACTCCAGAACGGGCTTTGGGGAAATGTTGCAGAAAGGTTGTACCGATGGAGCGTTGATACAAATAGCTATCGGGGTTGGTGGATTCAAAATCAATCAGGGAGTAAACATCCGCCTGAATATGTTTGAGAATTTCCTGGACAACGAGTTCCGAACCTCCCGTCGCCAGGGGTGTTAACCATTCATGAACCATTGCATAGGTTAACGACACAACAAACATCCGTCCCAGATAGTGCAAGAATTAATATCCCACACCTGGGGAATTAGGGGAATATTATACATTTTATTTTCTAACAAAATTTGACTATCTTTGCCCAAATTAGACTATCCTGTTCTACACTATTCAGAATCTCCAGGGTGCAGGGAAAATGTAGAAGAAGATACAAATTTACTCCGACTTCCTCCGCTAAGTAATGGGCGTCGGCAGAATACGGATCTCGCTTCTACGGAGTATTAACCAGAGAATAGGGGATAGACATGGCTAGGTTAGTTGCCAGTCTATTATTCCCTAACTTAACAATTAGCAAAAACCAGTTAATCAATCTTTGATTAAACCCTTAAACCCTCAAATGATGCTAGAAAAAAACTTTTCCCAAGAATCCTTTAAGGATCAAAAAAATTCTATCTTTTCCGAATCTGAAAACTGGAAAAATACGACTATTGACCTCAAGGTTTGGCATGAAAAACAGAAGAATAAACCCCCGGTTTTTTCCGATGGTTCTGAATTCGTGATTCCACAACGAGAAATTTTTGAAGCGATCGCAGAATTCACACCCATTCCCATTGTGATTAGCCGTTTATCCGATGGTTTAATCCTATATGCTAATTCCCTCTCCAGTGATTTATTTGATTTTCCCCTTGATCAGATCAAAACTATCAAAACCCTAGGATTTTATCCCATTGCCTTAGAGCGACAAAAATTAATTGATAAAATTATCGCCGAAGGCTATATTCATAACCATGAACTGCCAGTTCAAAAAACCGATGGTACTCCCTTTTGGGTGATGGGTTCCTTCCGAATTATACCCTTTCAAGGTGAACAAGCTATCCTTTCTATGTTCCATGATATTACGGAGCGGAAAAAAACCGAAACCACTCTACAATTAAGTACAGAACGCCTCTATCGTCAAAATGTTGCCCTACGGGATTTAAGTCGAGAACAAACCCACAATTCTGATCATATTGATACAGCCATTCGCAAAATTACCGAAACCGCTGCCCATACTTTAGACGTGGATATAGTGAGTGTTTGGCTCCATAGTGGCTTGGGTGATTCTCTATCAGATCAAGAGCGAGTCAATGATTTAAACCCAGGTTGTGGGGATGAACTTTGGGTTAAACAAAATGCTTTAGAATGGACTTGTTTGGATTTGTATGAACGTCAAACCCATCACCATTACCCCGATAAATCATCAATTATTAATCATAATTTTTCCTGGTGTTCAAATCCGTTTAATTCGAGAAAAATCTCATTTTATCCCCTTGATTTATTAACTAAATCCTTATCCAAATCATCTGAATTAATTGGCAGTAGTCTCGCCTCTTTTTTGGGTCAATGCCTAGATAGACCCATTTGGTTAAACGGAAAAATTATTGGGTTTATTTGTGTTGAATATCCCATTAATCAACAGGACTGTAGCCTAGAAGATCGGATATTTATTGATTCCTTAGCGAATTTAGTTGCCCTAACAATTGAACGATTTGAACGAATTAAGGCCGAAAAAGCATTAGCTCAAGTTAAGAATGAACTAGAAATCCGAGTTAAAAAACGCACGACAGAATTACAGGAAGCCGTCCAACAGTTACGCATAGAAATGGTAGAACGGTTTAAGGTAGAAGGGGTTTTACAAATGGCTTTACATCAAGCTCAAGCCGCTTCCCAAGCTAAAAGTACCTTCTTAGCAAATATGAGCCATGAGTTACGCACACCTTTACACGCCATTATCGGTTTTAGCGATTTATTACTGGAAGAAGTTGTAGATCAAAAACTCTATGACCTCTTAGCAGATGTGGAAAAAATTCATCAGTCCGGCCACCATTTGCTGACCTTAATTAATGACATTTTGGATTTATCTAAGGTTGAAGCCGGACAAATGCCTTTATCTTTAGAAACCTTTGAAGTGGCTAGTTTTGTTAATGATGTGGTGACTTCCTTACAACCCCTCGCTCTGCAAAATCAGAACAAGGTACGAATTTGTTGTAAAAATAACTTGGATATCATGGAAGGAGATATCACTAAAATTCGACAGATTCTTTATAATTTAATCAGTAATGCTCTGAAATTTACCCATCGGGGCGAAGTAACCATTACCCTAAAGCGAGAACAAAATGAAGATTTAGACTGGATTTATTTTGAGGTCGCGGACACCGGAATTGGTATTTCTCGTGAACAGCAGAAAAATTTATTTCAAGCCTTTACCCAAGCCGATAACTCTTTAAGTCGTGAGTATGGTGGTACGGGTTTAGGTTTAGCAATTACCCATCATTATTGCAAAATGCTGGGAGGACAAATCAGCGTTTCCAGCCAACTTGGCATCGGTTCTAAGTTCACAGTCTATCTCCCGACCGCCTTGGTTTAATCTGAACGTTACAAAACAATAACTAACAATTCCCACGTTTTCTTCATTTAGTGTTAGTTTAAGGGAAGATAGTATGGGATTGATCTCGCGTGCGGATGTGACCCCAGGAAAGTTACCCCGGTCTAGGTCGTGACGCAATTCGGTCTATCTTCCCTATTTAGGGAAAAGCTACCAGCAGTTAATTAAAAATTAATTCAATATGTCCAGATATGACTCTCACTTACGATGTTCGTTCTGCGGTAAATCTCAAGAGCAAGTTCGCAAATTAATTGCAGGCCCTGGTGTTTATATCTGTGATGAATGCGTCGAACTCTGTAACGAGATTTTAGAAGAGGAATTTTCGGATCGCAATTCAGCCGCGGTTTCCAGTTGGAGGGCAGCCAGGGGTTCGTTCTGGCAAACAGTCTGCCAATAAGGGATTTTCTCTGACTACCATTCCTAAACCCATCGAAATTAAAAACTATTTAGATGATCATGTCATCGGTCAAGATGGGGCAAAAAAAGTTCTATCCGTTGCAGTTTATAACCACTATAAACGTCTGAGTGTAGAAAAGTTAAAAGCTGATGGTGCCGAGGCTGATGATGCTATAGAATTACAAAAAGCAAATATTCTCTTGATGGGGCCAACGGGTTGCGGTAAAACCCTACTCGCCCAATCTTTAGCAAAATTATTAGATGTTCCCTTTGCCGTTGCCGATGCCACCACTTTAACCGAAGCTGGTTATGTGGGAGATGATGTCGAAAATATTTTGTTAAGGTTATTACAGGTTGCTGATTTTGATATTGAAGCCGCACAACAGGGGATTATTTATATTGATGAAATTGATAAAATAGCGCGTAAAAGTGAAAATACCTCGATTACCCGAGATGTGTCTGGAGAAGGGGTACAACAGGCCCTATTAAAGATGTTAGAAGGCACGGTGGTAAATGTTCCTCCCCAGGGCGGACGCAAGCATCCCTATCAAGATTTTATCCAAATTGATACCAGCAAAATTTTATTTGTTTGTGGTGGTGCTTTCGTAGGTTTGGAAAAACTGATTGAACAACGTTTGGGCAAAAAATCCCTGGGTTTTGTGCATTCAGGAGAAGATAAAAAAACTGCGGTTTCTCCCCTCAATTCCGATGAAGTTTTATATCATGTTCAACCGGAAGATTTAGTTAAATTTGGCTTAATTCCTGAATTTATTGGTCGCCTTCCCGTTTTAACTAGGGTTTCGCCTTTAGATGAAGGAGCATTAATACAGATTTTAACCGAACCAAGTAATGCTTTAGTTAAACAATATAAAAAGCTATTACGCATGGATAATGTCCGGTTAGAATTTGAACCGGAAGCGTTAAAAGCGATCGCCAAAGAAGCCTTCCGTCGGAAAACCGGGGCGCGAGCTTTACGCGGTATTCTGGAAGAATTAATGTTAGAAGTAATGTATGAAATTCCCTCCAGAAAAGATGTGGTTCGCTGTGTGATTACCCAGGAAATGGTAGAAAAACGTTCCACGGCGGAAATATTATGGCATCCGACCTGGCATCGACAACATGAGTCAGCATAATTAACTTTAATTGATTTTAATGGGTGGGTTTTGCAACCATATTTTAGATTAACAAATAATCTGAATAAACCCGCCCCACCCCCAACCAAAAATTAAATTAAACTAATAATTCCTCTAATTTATGTTGATTCCAAAGGGTTTGATAAAGTCCTTTTATTCCTACTAATTCGGTATGGGTTCCGGTTTGAATAATACTCCCTTTTTCCATGACTAAAATCTGATCTGCCATGGCCGCCGCCGACATTTGATGGGAGATAAAAACAACGGTTTTGCGTTGGACTCCGATTTTTAAATTTCTTAAAATTTCCGTAGCCGTTTGATTATCTACACTCGAAAGAGCATCATCTAAAATCAAAATTGGTGCATCCACTAATAGTGCTCTGGCTAAGGCTGTTCGTTGTCGTTGTCCACCGGATAAGGTAATTCCCCTTTCTCCTACCAAGGTTTCATATTGTTTAGGAAAATTCAAAATTTCCTCATGAATTTTAGCAATTTTAGCCGCCGTTTCAATTTCCGATTGTTCCGTTAGGGGGTTTCCATAGGCAATATTATTCTGAATACTGGTACTAAATAAAAAGCTCTCTTGAGGAACATAGGCGATCGCACTTCTCAAATCCGATAACTTTAATTGCGTAATATCCTGACCATCGACAAATAATTGATCTATCTTAATATCTAATAACCGAGGAATAGCATTAGCTAAAGTTGATTTACCCGCACCAATTGGCCCAACAATGGCAACGGTTTCCCCTGGTTTAATCGTGAAACTAACATCATTCAGAGCCGGAACTTTACTTTTTGGGTAGGTATAACTCAGATTAAATGCACTTAACCATCCTTGAATTGGAGTGGGTAAAGGTAAGGGTTCCAAGGGATCTTTGATCCGAGGTTCAACGCTTAAAATTCCCTCAATTCTATCAATACTCACCTCTCCCCGTTGATAGGCTGTAATCGTAAATCCTAATAATGCCGTGGGAAATACTAAACGTTCCACATATAAAATTAAAGCTACAAAATCACCGATACTCAGTTCTCCATTGGCAATAGATTCATCCCCAATTCCCAATAAAATTAAAAAACTTAAACTGGCAATTCCCCCTAAAATGGGAAACAAAAGATTGCGGGTTTTAGCTAAATCTAAATTAGCATAAAATAATTGTTGGTTATTTTCGGCAAAGGCTTGGCGTTCATTTTCTTCTTGAGCGTAAATCTTGATTAAAGAAATGCCGCTCATATCCTCTTGAATCAGATCACTAATATTCGAGAGTTTTTCCTGAAACTGTGATTTGTTGATCTTTGAGTTTCCCACTAAAAACCTGCACTAAAATCAACATGAAGGGATAAACAGAAATAGATAATAAGGTCAAGCGGAAGTTAATTGCTAACATTACCGGAAGGGTTAAAGCATAGGCAAAGATGGTATTAGCAATACTGAGAACCGCAAAACCTAATAAACGGCGAATATTATCAACATCACTGGTGGCACGGTTAATTAAATCTCCAATGGTACTTTCCGAAAAATAGGAGGATTCTAGGATTAATAAATGATTAAAAATCTTTTGTTTTAAATCAAATTCCACTTGACGACCTACCCCAAAAATGATAGTCCGTGAGATCATCCTAATCACCCACATAATTGAGGCTAAAATGAAAATCAAGAATACCCAATTTTGTACCGTATCAAAGTTAATCGCCACTTGCAATTCATTAACAATATCCCGAATCAAAATCGGAATATAAACTCCCAACGCATTAACAATAAATAACGCCACAATTCCTAATACTGTAGCTTTTTTATGGGGACGCAGATACTCTATCAGTTTTTGGAATCGAGAAGATTTCATATTTAGGTACTTATATTAATCAAATAAATACTATAGCTGATTTTGGCAAGAAATCACAATCAAGACGTTCTAAACTGTTGATTCCCCATTCCCCATTCCCCATTCCCCATTCGTAATTCGTAATTCGTAATTCATAATTCATAATTCCCTATTCTCTAAACTTTCCAGATATTTAGAAATAGCATCATTCAGATCTTCAATCATGATCGGTTTACTCAGATAATCATTCATTCCTATCTGCAAACATCTTTGACGATCGCGCTCCAAAACATTAGCCGTCACTGCGATAATCCAGGGTTGAGTTTGGGCAGATTGGCGAATCATTTCCGTTGCGGTTAAACCATCCATTTCTGGCATTTGCATATCCATTAAAATGATATCATAGGATTGTTTTTCTAACATTTCTAATACTTCTAATCCATTGTTAGCAATATCCGCATCATAGCCAAAAACTTTCAGAAGTAATAATCCAAATTCTTGATTAATCTCATCATCATCGGCGATCAAAATTTTTAATTGCGATTGATCAGGAATTTTTTCGATTTTAGGTAAAGCGGGATTTTTTAGTAAATTAATATCGATCTCAGAAGCGAGTTTTAATTGCAGGGTAAAATAAAAAGTTGAACCTTGGGTTTGAGGTTGTTCGGGCTCTAAGAAAAAATCCGGGGGCGGATTTCCCCCAATATTACCTAGACTTACTACCCAAATTGTTCCCCCCATTAAATTAACTAAACTCCGACTAATCACTAATCCTAAACCCGTACCGCCATATTTACGACTAATGGAAATATCTCCCTGGGTAAAGGGTTGAAAGAGTTGATTAATTTGCTCGGCATTAATCCCAATTCCCTGATCTTGAATCGAGATAATTAACTCATATTTCTGCTCGGAAATAGGTTGACCTATTACCCGAATAGAAACACTGCCACGGTTAGTAAACTTAACCGCATTTCCTATTAGATTTAATAAAATTTGTCTCAAACGAGAAATATCTCCTAAAAAATAATTAGGAATATCAGGATCAATGAAATAGGTGAGATCAATTTCCCGTTCTACAGCTTCTTTTTGTAAGAGATCACAGACCGACTGGAATACAGTTCTTAAAACAAAAGGATTTTCCTCTAGTTCCAAATTCCCCGATTCAATTTTTGAGAAGTTAAGAATATCATTAATAATAGTTAAAAGTAGATTCCCGCTATCCTGAATCATATCAACTAATTTTTTTTGTTCCTGGGAAAGATCGGTCATCAACAAAAGTTGAACAATCCCAACTACGCCATTCATCGGGGTGCGGATTTCGTGACTCATATTGGCAAGAAAATCACCTTTGGCTTTTGTTCCGGCTTCCGCGCCTTCCTTCGCCTCGGATAGAGCGATTTCTGCCTGTTTGCGATCGCTAATATCCAGCATTGTGCCATAGATATCCGTGATCTGATGCTGTTGATTATAACCGGGCTTCCCAATAGCATTAATATACCGAATCACCCCATCATTATAACGAATAATTTTTAGATCCAGATCATAAGTAGTTCCTTCGGTTTTGAGTATTTCTAACGCTTCTAAAAATCTAGCTTGATCTTCAACAGAAATGCGAGTAATTAACTGGGATAATGTGGGTTCTCCCAAATTAAAATCAAGACCAATAATCTTAAATAATTCCTTTGAACAGCGCATTTTTCGAGTCTGGAGATTCAATTCCCAGTTTCCCAGATGGGAAATACTTTGAGCTTCTTCTAGGCGCTCGTTTGCTTTTTTTATATCTTTTTGAGTCTCTTTTTGTTCTGTAATTTCTGTAATTACGCCCCCGACTCCAGACTGTCCACCTTCTAATAAAACTGGATAAAGACTACCGACCCAATATCGAGTTTGTAAAAAGATAGGGGTTAGGGTTTGAAATTCTACATTTCTCATGGTTGCACCCGTTTCTAATACTTGACGCATTAAAGGTTTCATAGGTATCCGCCCATTCAGGAAATAACTCTTGTCCAGTTTTGCCAATATGTTCTGCTACGGATAAATTATTAATCTTGGCAAAGTTTTCATTAACTTTCACAAATTTTAGATTTTGATCTAGTAAACATAACCCCACGGGACTATTAATATAAATATTCTCTAACCAATTATTACTGGCTTGGAGTTGATTTTGAATTTTTTTCAAATCATTAATATTAATAAAGGTGACAACTACTCCATTATTGTCATTATTTTCCCCCCTATAGGTGTTCACTCGCATCAAGAATTGTTCTTGAGTCCTTTGGTTGATCAATTCTAATTCTAAGGGAATTTGAGTTGTGACAAAATTTGATAAAATTTCAAGTAAGTTAGGACATTCTAAATTGTGGGTAAAATGCCTTAGGGGGCGGTTAATATCAGTGGGGAGAATATTAATAATATTACTGGTAGCTGGGGTAAATTTTCTAATATTTAGATCATTATCCAGAAAAATTACCCCGATATCGGTACTGCGGAGCAAATTATCAATATCATTAGTTAGTTCGGTGAGTTGTTGAATTCTGGTTTGATGTTCTGAATTAACCGTATAAAGTTCTTCATTCACGGACTGTAATTCTTCATTGGTACTTTGCAATTCCTCATTAGAAGCTAGTAATTCTTCATTAGTTGCCTGTTGTTCTTCATTGGTTGTTTCTAATTCCTCAATCGCCGCTTGTAAATTTTCTCGGGTTTGTTGCAGTTCATATTCTAATTCAGCAATTTGTTTTGCGGTTTCAATATCTACCTGAAAATCAATCTGATCGGATTTGTTTTCTAATGTTGTTTTTATCTCCAATAAAACCAACAAAAACTCATTCCTGCTTGGGGATTGATTAGGAAATGCTATTTTTAAACTTAAGCTCTCATTCACCCCATGCCTAAACAAATTAATGCCCGTATATAGAACATTTTGTCCTTCCCGTTTGGCTCGATTGATCGCGGTTCTCAGGGGTAATTGTAAAGAGGTGGGAACCAATTCCGTAATATCTAATTTGGGCTTACCTGTGGAAAAGGATAGCAAATCTGCACCATTATGAAAAATATGCAGTAATTGGTAGTCTTGATTGATTAATACACAGGTTAGATGTTGTTCTGTAAAACAAAGATTAAAAACTGAATCTAAAATCCGTTCATACTGAAAAATATTGCGATTAGATGCGGCTGGTAACTTGACTGGAGCTAATAGGGGTGGCTGGGGTAGGGGGATTAAACCGAGTTGAACTTCTCGCTGTTTGCGGAAGATTTTCCATCTTTGATCGATAGCAATAAATTCCGTTTCTATTTCTCCCAAGGTTTCCGCATTTCCCAACAACAAAATCCCTTGGGGAGCCAAAGAAAAATGCAGTAAGCGTAATACTTGTTGCTGAAGTAGGGGCTGCATATAAATCAGCACATTTCGGCAACTAATCAAATTCATTTTGGAAAAACCCGCATTTTTAGTTAAATCATGGAGGGCAATAATTAACATCTCGCGTAAATGCCGTCTTACTTGATAGTAACCGTCTTTATAAATAAAGTATTTCTCTAAACGTTCAGGAGTAATAGCATTTTTAATGCTTTCGCCATAAATTCCTTGAGAGGCTATTTCTAGGGCTTTACTATCGAGATCGGTGGCAAACATTTTGACGGAGATCTCTTTATTCGCCGCCTGAATTGCTTCATCAATTAATATGGCTAGGGAATAGGCTTCTTCTCCGGTAGCACAGGCGGGAATCCAGACTCGGATTTGTTCCTGGGGTTCTAAGGAGTTGATGAACTCCGGTAAAACCTGCCGTTCCATTAATTCCCAGGCTTGAGGATCTCTAAAGAATTGGGTGACACCAATTAATAAGTCTTGACGGAGTAATTTTCTTTCCGTTTCCGATTGATTTAATAAAGTAACATACTGAGTTAAATCCGGGGATTGGGTGATGCCACAACGATTCAGAATCCGACGACTCAGGGTGCTAATTTTGTATTGACAAAAATCAATCTTTTCGTATTTGGATAAAATCCCCAGGATTTGTTCAAATTGTTCGACGGGAATTAACTCTCCGGCTTTGAACTGAGAAATGGAATAGTTGAGGGAATAGCCGACTAAACTATAAACCGCCTGGGCTAGATCTTGAGGGGATAAAATTCCATCCAAGCAATCACAAGGTATCACACTACTCGGCATACTCGTGAATTGGGCGGTTTCTGGGGACTGAAACCAGGGCAACTCCGCCTTTTTGACTAATGGCTTGTAATCCTTCTGTGCCATCGTTTCCCGCTCCCGATAGCAGGATTCCGATTACTTTTTCCCCCCATTCGGTGGCTAGGGATTTGAAGAAAATATTAATCGGATGATTCACCCGCTCAGAAGGATGTTCTTCTAATCGTAAGCAATCATTTTCGACTGTTAAAATGTGACGCGGGGGCAATACATAGATATAATTAGGATGTAGTTGCATCCCATCTTTTATTGATTGAACCTGCATTGAGGTGCATCTTTGAATTAATTCTGGCATCAAACTGGGAAAATCGGGAGAAAGATGTTGCAAAACCACAAAAGCAGCACCGGGATTATTCGGTAAGTTGGTAAAAAATTCCTCTAGGGGTTGTAAACCTCCGGCTGATGCACCCATGGCTACTACAACAAACTTTTCTGGTTGTTCGGGGCTATTATTCTGGATATTTTGTGTCATATAAGATATTAGGGGGTACAATGAAAAGGATGGGTACAGGGCTGGAAATTTTATTTATTAACCGGATAACTTATCTATAAATTGGTTTTGAATAAACGCATATTTTATCTAAATTAAAAACTTTTGTCAATATTTTCTAGTCATATAATTAATTCTGATCAGAATGGGGTATTTTGCCGATGGCTAATACTCCAATTCTATAATTTTTCTATCCAATCTTGGGCGGATTGATCTAATACAAATCCTGGTGGGATATTTTGCCCCGATAAAGATTAAAGACCAGTCTTGAGTCATCTTCAGATAACGTAGAGACGTACCCGGGTACAGTCACACCTAAAGCCGTTGGCACGTCCCCACAGCCCGGAATTTATTTCCGGGCTCCTGGCGTTCAGTTTATACTGCTGGGTGCGCCTTCCCCTACGATTAAGCAGCTTACCAAAACCATACAAACTGCCCATTACCTATTTCCTGTTCCCTATTAATATTTAGCTCACAGAAAAGGTAATCGTTAGCAAAATAATAACAAATAAAACCGCCCCCGCCCCCAGGAAAATATATCGTTTTTGTTGCCAAGGTGAGGGATATTCCGAGGAGTAGATATCAGGTTTCAACAGCGAAGTTATTGATCAGACCTTCATCATCTTTAGTGTAGCCCGTTCCTGGAACTACATTAGGAGATTGAGGATCATTTGTGGAAACTTCGGCAGGAATGAGTTCGCTACCGTCGCTGCGATGATCTGGGTTGGGGTTGAGGGTTGTCCCTTTAGTTTCGGAGTTGGTCATGTTGCCCTCTTGTTGAATTTATACTTTCTATTATAGTCTATTTAAACAATAAATGTGTTGCTAAATTGGAAAGGCAATAGGGAATAGGCAATAGGGAATAGGTAATAGGGAATAGATAATAGGGAATAGGCAATAGATAATAGGGAATAGACAATAGATAATAGGGAATGGGGATAATACTTTTAGCTGCTTATCCGATCTGTTATAGCAGTTGCCACAACATTCTTGAAAGCTAAAAGCTGCTCATAGTAAGTATTTCCCTATAGCGAGATTGCCTATTGCCTATTGCCTATTGCTATATGATAGATTAACTCCATTTTAGGATTTAAAATGAAAGCACAAGCCTATGATCGGATTAAAACATTAGTGGATATTCCAGCAGATTTGGGAAAATCCCTAATTCCGAAAGGAACAATTGGAACAGTAATCGAATGTTATGAACGTCCGAAAGAGGGATATGCGGTTGACCTAACTATTCTCAGTGAAACCGGAGAATCGGGTTTTGAATATGAGAATGTAATTCTGTATCCTGAGCAGTTCTCTGTCGTCAATGATACCCCAGAAATGGGGAATTTTATTTCGGTGTTTGGCGATATTAGTTATGAAGTTCCCCAGGTCGGTAATGAGCAATCCCATTCCCCGGAAACCCCACCAGTAGAAAAACCGACTCAGGAGTAGCATCAAACTAAAATTAGGACGGGATAAAATTGTAGATAAAACCTGCCCAGAATTATGCTATATTTCTCTACGGAGTGTTTAAAATTATTCATTCTGTGGAGAAATTTTAACTTTAAATAAACCTATGAAACGCATATTAAAATACAGTTTTATTCTATTTTTTGTCGGGATGGTTTTAGCGATCGCTCCTCCGAGTTTAGGACTATTTAACCCCGGATTTGACCTGAGAATTATCCATAGCAATGATCATCACGCCCACCTAGAACCCGTCACCATTAAAGACACAGAAACTAGGAGGTATTGTTCGACGTAAAACCCTAATTGATCGCTTAAAAACCCAAAATCCCCGAGAAACTCTCCTCCTAGATGCCGGGGATATTTTTCAAGGCACTTTATATTTTAATCAATATTTGGGTCAAGCGGATTTACCCTTTTATAATCAGATGAATTATCAAGCAGTTACCCTGGGAAACCATGAATTTGACCGGGGACAAACCGTTTTAGCTGATTTTATTAAAAAAGCCAAGTTTCCCATGCTTTCGGCTAATTTGGAAATCGCGCCTAATTCTCCCTTAGCTGGGTTAGTAAAACCTTGGGTGATTCTATCAGTTAAAGGGAAAAAAATCGGGGTATTTGGTTTAACCACAGAAGCCACGGCTAATATGTCAAGTCCCGGGGAAGGAGTGGTTTTTAAAGATGCCATTCAAGCGGCAAAAAAAGCGGTTTCTGAGTTAAAAAAACAAGGAGTAAATAAAATTATTGGGTTAACTCATATTGGCTTAGAATCGGATTTAGAACTGGCTAAAACCGTTAATGATATTGATATTATTATCGGGGGACATAGCCACACGCCGTTAGGTTCCATGCCCAATGCTAAACAACCCTATCCTATTGTTGAAACCACCCCAAAAGGTCAGAAAGTATTAGTGGTGACGTCTTGGGAATGGGGGAAATATTTGGGGGATTTACAAGTTAAATTTAATCGCCAAGGAGAAGTAACTTCTTGGACAGGAACACCCCACGCCATTGATGATCAAATTCAACCGGATGCCAGCTTTTCCCAACAGTTAGCAAAATTTTCCGCTTCCCTAGAAGTCTTACGTCAAACAATTATTGGCAAAACCTTAACCTCCTTAGAAGGAAGTCGGGATTTAGTTAGGACTCAAGAAACTAATTTAGGTAACTTAATTACCGATGCCATGTTAAATAAATTAAGACCCGATGGTGCTGAAATTGCCCTATTGAATGCTGGAGGAATTCGGTCTAGTATTCCCGCCGGAAATATTAGTGTGAGTCAAGTGATTGAAGTTATGCCTTTTGGGAATACAATTGCTCGCTTGGATTTAACCGGAGAACAAATCAAAAAAGCCTTAGAACATGGTGTCAGTCAAGTGGAATTAGGGGAGGGAAGATTCCCCCAAGTGTCAGGATTAAGGTTTATATATGACCCCAAAGCTGCGGCGGGTTTCTCGGGTGATTTCCGTTACCATTGTTGATCAATCAGGACAAGAAAAACCCCTAGATTTAACCGCCACCTATCGAGTGGTTGCCAATAATTTTATGTCGATTGGGGGAGATGGTTATGAGGTAATGAAATCAGGAAAAAATCAAGTTGACACCGGATTTTTATTGGTGGATGTGGTGATTGATTATATTAAAAAGCAATCGGAAATTAATGTTAAATCTGGCGATCGCATCATGGTGAAATAATCATTTTTAACATGAAATCCTTAAATATTTGCCACGGATCATTAATCGGTATCTCGTGGCTATTCCCCATTCGTAATTCGTAATTCGTAATTCGTAATTCCCTATTCCCTATTCCCTGCTATATAATGGAAAAAGCCATCCTCCGTATTGCTAAAATACGGAGTTTCTACCCAAATTTTTGATAATGAAATTATTCAATTTTTTTGTTTTGACTGGAACAATTCTCAGCTTGAGTCCTAATATTAATAGTTTAACATTAGACTCTGTGCCCTCTAATTCTTCAGTCAAATTAGCTCAAAATTCTAGTTCTGCTTCTTCAATTCAAGGATATTGTTTTTCTATTGCCGATGATAATATGGACTCCACCGCCCGGATTTATATTGATGGGAATAAAGTCACGGGTCGAGTTGAAGCGACGATTCATAATAAAAAAGAATCCTATTATACTTCCTATACTCAAATATTAGAAGGGACGAAAAATGGCAATAAATTAAACTTAAATATTACCACGAAAATTGAGTTAGATACCCAAAAAACCAAGGAAACTTGGACGCTAAATTCAGACTCTTTAAATACGGGACGAACAGTTTATAAAAAACAACCCTGTTTAGTCTCTCAAGTCCGTTTTGCCCCCGGGAAAAATTCGGCAACCGTGAGTCAGTCGGTGGTACTAGGTAGTCGCAATATTTATTTATTAAAAGCCAAACAGGGCCAAAGAATGGATCTTAAAATTACTGCTTTAGAAAATAACGCTGTTTTTGATGTAATTGCCCCCAATGGGCAGGTTTTGAAAACCGCAGCCACCCAGTCTAGTTTGAAATTACCCGCCACCGGAAATTATGAAATTGTCGTTGGTGGAAACTCGGGGGAATGCTAGTTATCAATTAACCGTTAAAATTCAATAAGAAAGAAACCGGGTTTTTAACAGTGATTTATTGCTAGTTATCCAGACTAATGCAAAAACCCGGTTTCTGGTTTATTAAAGAAGTTAATCAACCTTTTTGTCAGTGTTCCAAGCCGATTGATAATAGACTTTTGAACCGTTATCAGGAACAAAATGACAAGACCGATAGGATGTAATGAAACTTTTCCAAATCGGTTCATTAGAAGACCGATAATATTCACCCAGTAGGGGTTTAATCGCCTCCGTTGCTGTTTTCAAATGATAGTGAGGCATACTCAAGAAAATGTGATGAGCAACGTGAGTTCCGATATTATGATGAATGGGATTAATAAAGCCATAATCTCGGTCAATTGTGGATAAGGCCCCTTTGAGGAAATACCAATCGTCCCCCCGATACCAGGGAATATCAGCCTCGGTATGATGTAAGTAGGTGACTAAATCCAGCCATATCACAAACACGAAATAGGGCATGAAATAGTATTTCAGGAAAAACACCCATCCAAACTGATAGGTGATAAACCCTAAAAAGCTTACCATTACAATCATCCAAGATGTACTGGTAATAATATCCCATTTTTCTGACTCTTTAAACATAGGGCTGCTCGGTAAAAAGTGAGAGCCTTTACGCAGGGGAGAAGAACTTCGGAACAGATAAATCGGATAGGCGACTAAGGGGATATAAAAGGGCAACAGCTTTTCATACCAAACCATCTTATTGAACGAACTTTCCGTTACCGGATGCCAACTTTCATCGGTATCAATATTTCCGGTATTGGCGTGATGGGTTTTCTATGGCTGATGCGCCAACCGTGATAGGGAACTAGAATCGGAATATGGGACAGATGGCCAATTAAGTTATTCAGCCATTTGATTTTGGAGAAAGACCCATGACCGCAATCATGGCCCACAACAAATAACGCCCAAAACATCGTTCCTTGCATCACCCAAAAGATGGGGAAAAATAGCCAAGAATCGAGTTTATAGGCGATAAAGTACAGACCAGCGATGATCGAAATATCAATGAAGAAGTAACTTAGAGATTTCCCAACTGAGGGTTCAAAACAATGGGCGGGAATGGCCGCTTTGATATCTTGGAGAGTAAAGGGTAACTCTGATTTCCTAGTTGCTGAGGCACTAAGAGTAGCCTGGTTAGAATTATTAGGTGATTGCACAGATATTGTGATTGAATCTGAGTGAGTAGTCCCCAGTTGTATTTTCACCCCAAACTGAACCACAAATATCCGGGTTGGGGATGTTAACCTGAACTGCGGGTTTTGAACGGAACTTGTTCCACCCTGATTATAACTCGATTTTTGTAACAAATCTTAAATGAGTAAAATTATTCAGCCAATCTTAGCCTGGGGTGCGGCTTGGGTGTTCAGGGGAGGGCTTTAGCCCAACAACCTTTTATCTGGGCGAATAATGATGACCACGGACTTAAAAGGTTAGGGTAATTCCCCAAATTGTTCTCGATATTTTGCTAATAGTGTTTCTGCTGCTATTGCGGCTTCTTCGGGAGTGGGAAGAAGTTGACCGTCTGAGGTGAAAAAACGCAATTGGGAGTTATAAAGACCTAAAAATAATTCCAATTGTTGACTCCATAACCATCCTTGAGAATTGGGTTTCAAGGGGTTGATATTTACCCTCAACTAAATGAAATCCGGCTAATTCTAAGGTGTCAGGATCAAACCAAAAATAATCAAAGGTGCGAAAGGTATCTTGATAGAGTTGTTTCTTTAATCCCTTATCAATTTCTGCGGTGGATGGAGATAAAAGTTCAATAATAATATTAGGATATTTGCCTTCTTCCCAAATCACCCAACTGCGTCTGGGTTTGCGTTCTGTGTCCAAAACCACAAAGAAATCTGGCCCTCTAAAATCCTGTGATTTTTTTTGATTCGGGTTAAAATAGATAGTTAAATTTCCAGAAACATAAAAATCTTGACGGTTTCGCCACCACCACTCTAAAAGATGAATCAGCAGATCAATTTGTCTGCGGTGTAAATCACTTTCCACGGGAGGTTCCTCACTCCATAAATCACTAGGTGGAAATATAATATCATCAAATTCTTCCGGTTGTTCTAATCTTTGAAGGTTAGCGGGTTCGTGATCAACAATAAACATAAACAGGTTAACCGAATTAGGATAGATATAGTTTAGCGTAACCTTCAATCATTTGTCGAATAGAGTAATATTAAATCAACTAGATTGGGGAGTAATTACTTTCGATAAGGGTTGAATGGCATTTTTTAATGTTTCTTTGTTCAACTCAAGTTTAGGTTTAGGAACAGAACTAATATTAGTTAGGGGTAAACGAGCTAATGCTAATTTTGAAGTTGCTGTTTGTTCAGAATCGTTATTAATTAAAATAGCACTATTCAGAATTTCTAACTGAGCATCCACAATATCATCATAGTTTTCATACCAACTGGCGATCGCAATTGACAAAGTTTCAATATCATCGGGTAAGGGTTCAATTAAATCAATTAGAGCTTGACGGTGTGAGTTAGTAAATAATTGAGGCTGTTCTTCTAATAATTTTAAAAAAGCCTCTAGGTTTTGATGGTAAAAAGACATGGATTAATCCTCTCAATTGTTATAAAAATAATGATATCAAATTTAACGTTAATCAAGATATATAGCAAGTCTAAATCAATTAGACTTGCTATATTAAATTAAATCTAATGACCCCCAACACCAACAACCGCCCGTTTATAGGCTTCGTCCAGCACTTCAGAAAGGGTAGGATGGGTATGAACTGAGAACACTAAATCATGGACAGATTGACGATGATACATGGCATTTGCCGCTTCTTGAATTAAATCAGAAGCATGGAGACCAAAGATATGAACCCCTAAAAGTTCCCCCGTATCTTTGCGATAAATAACTTTAGCCATACCTTCGGTTTCTCCCTCCGCAATGGCTTTAGAATTACCCTTAAAATAGGTTTTCACCGTGGCAATTTCAAACCCTTCTTTTTCGCCTAATTCCTTCGCCGCTGGTTCATTTAAACCCACATAACTAATTTCAGGATGGGTAAAAGCCGCCGCTGGAATACTGCGATAATCCACCGCCCGAGGACGTCCGCAAATAGTTTCTACAACGGCGACTCCCTGGGCGGATGCGGTATGGGCTAACATCATTTTACCCGTCGCATCTCCAATCGCCCATAAATGGGGAACAGGTTCACCCCCAGATAATACCTCTAAATGATCATTTGTAGGAATAAAACCGCCCCGAATAGGTTCCACATTCACCGATTCTAAACCTAAATTTTTACTCACCGGAATCCGTCCAGTCGCCACCAAACAAGCATCCACTTCTAGGACTTCTTCTACTTCTTTAGTTTTGGTATCGGCTAACTCAATAATAACCGGAGAACCCGGCGTTACTTTTAATGCTAATTTCCCAACTTTAGTTTCAATATCCCGGGGATTAATTAAAACCCGTTGAGCTAATTTAGCAATATCAGGATCAAAAGTTGGCATTAATTGATCCAAGGCTTCAATCATGGTTACTTCACAACCTAAAGCCGTATAAATATCAGAAAATTCTAAGCCGATATAACCGCTTCCAATAATAGCAATCCATGGGGGTAGGGATTCCAATTTAACCGCATCATCACTGGTAAAAACTGTTTTGTGATCAATCGTAATTCCCGGGGGAACAAAAGGCACAGAACCCGGGGCTAAAATAATATCTTTAGCGGTAATAGTTTTTTCTCCATTAGTTGTTTCAATGGTAACTTTATTCGCCCCAGCAATTTTACCCCAACCTTGAATCACATCAACCCCTAACCGCTTCAAACTATTGGTTAAATCACCCCGAAGTTTAGTGACAATATTATCAGCATGGTTGGCAATTTGTTCCCGATCAAAACTGACTTGTCCTAACTGAATTCCTAAATTTTTTAAGTGATGGGTATTATGTAATTCCCTGACCCGTCCCGATGCGGCTAATAACGCTTTAGAGGGAATACAGCCTCGATTCACACAGGTTTCCCCCCATGTCCCCCGCTTCAATAATTGCGGTTTTCAAGCCACAACCGACGGCGTGGATAGCAGCACCATGTCCGCCCACTCCCGCACCAATAATCACTAAATCGTAATCCATATTCTGTTACTACTCTATTGGGATTAAAAAATATTACCGTTTTCCCTGCCCCTTGCCAACTCAATCGCCTTTACAAAAGCCAGATTAGTTTGGTGTGCCCCCGGCTTTTTGCGGTAAGCTAGACTCGATTACTGTGTTTGTCACCCTGATTGTAACATGAAAACCAAACTCGCAACTATTACATTAAGTCTGATTTTATCGGTACTTTTTCCAGCACAAAGTTTTGCTGGAACCATTTTAGAAGATATCAAAAAAACGGGAGTTTTAAAAGCAGGAGTTCGCCAAGATGCACCGCCATTAGGATTTGTCACAGCCGATGGTAAATGGGAGGGTTATTGTATAGAATTAATGGATTTATTAGGAGAAAGATTGCAAAAACAATTGAAACTAAGTAAACCCATAGAGGTACAATTAATTCCCTCAAATTTACAAAATCGGGAACAACTGGTCAGGGAAGGAAAAGTTCATTTAGAGTGTGGCCCTAATACAATTTTGCGGAATCCAGAATCCGGTATTACCTATTCTGATCGGTTTTTAGCCACGGGCGTTCATTTATTAGTTCGACCGGATAATCAATCTTATATTCAACCCTCGGGAGCCCTAGAAGCCATTTCCATTGGGGTCTTACCCGCTTCCTTAACTCAACAGTTTATTAGCAGTCGTTATTCCTTAGCAAAAGTTGTAGAATACCCCGGAGTTGACGGTCGAAAAAATGCCGTAGAAGATGTGGTTCAAGGTCGTCTTAATGCCTTCGCCAGTGACGGATTATTATTAATTGGAGAAGTGCTGAGAAATCCCGCCATTAAACCTCAAGATTCTGCGTTAATTCCCAAGGAACCCTTAACCTGTGAATTTTATGGTATGATTCTTCCGGCTGGAGATATTTCTTGGATTAATACGGTAAATTCTTTGATATTAGTCGAAGAAACAGTTAATATTTTAACGGGACTATATGGAAAAGATTCCGATTATGTAAAAACCCTCGAAGCCGCTCATAATAAATGCCTACCATAAACGGGCAAAATTTCTAACTCGGATCACCTTAAGGTTTAATATTTAAACGGGTATCCTTGAAAATATCCAGGGATACCTCGATTATTTTCCCAACTATTGTTTTTTAATCCAAAAAATGCCACACTATTAATACTTCTAAGACTACACCCAGTCTGAGGCAATCGTATGAGCGACATTACTCCCCCCAAAACTGTTCCTGGTAATCCTTCCTCCCCATCTATTCTATTTCTCAATCGCTGTGTTGAGCAGGTGTTTGCTGGAATTTTAGATCCCGATACGGAGCTATTCCAAAGCAATGCTACGCTTTTGGGAGACTCCTATGCGGAATTTAAAGTCATTCTTCAGCAAGTTCGACAAAACAACTACCAGCAATTATTACCTACCCTAATCGCTGGATTACAATTTATTTTAGGTAGAGAAGCCTACGAAAATCAAGACCTAGAAGCAACCCTTTACCATTATCGTCGCAGTTTAGAATATTGGCCATCGGCTTTAGCTAAAGGCAATTTAGAGATGCTTTCTATGGCTAACCGAGAAACCATTTTACCCAATCAATTTATTGAACAAATGGGGGGAGTTTTATTCCATTTGGGGTTATGTTTTGTCACCCTAGGTCAGTCCGATAATCAAGCAAAAAATACTCAAAATTTGCAAGAAGCTAGAAACTATTTTGAGAAAAGCTTAGAAATATTTGAGAAAGTCAATCGCCCCGATTTAATGTCTAAATTTATTGGGGAATTAACCACGGTTTTAAGACAATTAGAAGAATGGGACGCCCTGCAAAAAGCAGCCCAGAAAGCCATTCAGTTGCATATTTCCTATGGTTCAGAAGCCCAATTAGCCAAGGATTATGGTTTCTTAGCCGAAGCTGCGTTACAGGAATCTAAATGGGCGCACGCCAATCAATTAGCGGAGTTAGCCTTAGCCATTCAAGGTCAATCCGCCTACAGTGACCCGATGAGCGCCACCGCCAGTTTCCAATAATTCCTATCTTTATTTACTCACGGAATCCAAACAGGAATTACAACAGTGGGAAACAACGGTTAGTCAACTCGAAGAAGCCTTAAAAAGAACCAGTCTGGAAGATGACCCCAAGGGTTATCTCAGAATTTTGACCGCTTTACACAAACTTTATTTTGATCAAGATTTATATATTCAAGCCTCCCGTTTAAAGGAAGAAAAAATTAAAATAGAATATCAATATGGGCTACGCGCCTTTATTGGGGTTCGCACCTTACAAGCCCAATCTAAACCGAATGAACAACAACAATCTATTGCTGTAGAAATTGAAAATTCCGACCGTTTAAAGGATGTTCAAGCCCTATTTGAACGGATTCAAGACCCGCAACATAAACTGATTATTCTGCATGGGGAGTCCGGGGTAGGAAAAAGTTCATTATTGAATGCGGGAATTATACCCAAGCTATTAGAAGAACAGGGGCGTAGTTCTCAGGTTGCTACACCCATTTTACTAAGAATTTATACCGACTGGTTACGGGAACCCAACCCGAAAACCTGGAACTTGAATTCAGTGATAAATTTACTCAAACGCAATGATCAAAATCAAATTCCCACGGTATTAATTTTTGATCAATTTGAAGAATTTTTTGTTGTGTGTAAACAGTTGGAACAACGATTACCCTTTTATGAATTTTTAAAAGAAAGTTTGAGCTTGAATTCAATTAAAATTTTACTCTCATTAAGAAATGATGCTTTACATTATTTGTTAGAATGCGATCGCTACACTAATTTAGAGGATATTATTCAGGCTGAAATCCTCTCGAAAAAAGTGCTTTATGGCTTAGAAAACTTTACTTTAATTCAAGCAAAAAATTTAATTAAAAATCAATTTGATCGAGCTAATTTTAATATAAAGCCTGATTTAATGAATCAATTAATCCAGGATTTAACTGTTAATATTGATCAAATTAGACCGATTGAATTGCAACTAATTGGAACCCAATTGCAATCTGATGATATTCAAACCCTAGAACAATACCAAAAACTGGGGGAATATCCCAGACAAAAAATGTTAGAGCAGTTTTTGGATGAAATTATTCGAGATTGTAGTAGCAAAAATGAACGAATAGTAATTAAAATTCTCAATGTTTTAACCCATGAACAAGAACATCGTCCCCTGAAAACCAGCAAAGAACTCGCCGAAGAATTAAATACAGAATTTAGTAAAATTGAACCCCTATTAGCAGTCCTAGTAGAAGAAGGATTAATTCTACATCTCCCAGATATCCCCGATGACCGATACCAACTTACCCATGATTATTTAGTCGGTTTAATTCATCAACAAAAAGGAGAACGATTAATTGCTCAATTAGAACTAGAACGAGATCAAGCTCAACGCAAAATTATTGAGGAGAAACCAAATAGTTTTGTGAATCGCGCGATCGCCTCTGTTCTCCGTTGGATTAACGCTGATTAATATGAACAATAAACCTCAAACAGAACAGGAAAAAATGCTGGCGGGAGAATTATATCTCCCCAACGATCCCGAGTTGGTTTTAGGGCGTAAACGCGCGTCTAAACTGACTCGTTTATATAACAGTACCACGGAAGATGAGTTAGAAACTCGTCAACTGATTCTCTTAGAATTATTCGATAAAATCGGCAATAATCTATTCATCACTCCTCCATTTTATTGTGATTATGGCTGTTATATTAAACTGGGGAATAATGTCTACATGAACTTTAATTGTATTATCTTAGACTGCAATTATATTGAAATTGGGGATAATGTTTTATTAGCCCCTAACGTTCAAATTTATGCCGCCTATCACCCAATTGATCCCGCATTACGCCTAACCGGAAAAGAATTAGCAGCACCAATTAAAATAGGTAATAATGTTTGGATTGGCGGCGGTGCGATTATTTGTCCCGGGGTAGAAATTGGTGATCACACCACCGTTGGCGCCGGAAGTGTGGTAGTTGATAATATTCCTTCAGGAGTTCTAGCGGCGGGGAATCCTTGTCGGGTGATTCGGGAATTATAGCGGGGAATAGGGAATAGGTAATGGGTAATGGGTAATGGGTTTTGGGTAATGGGTAATGGGTTTTGGGTTTTGGGTTTTGGGTAATGGGTAATAGGGAATACCGGAGGAAAAGAGTTAATTCAAGTCCTTGGATTAATCCGCTAATTTCTGGATAGGTTCCCAGTGTTGAATGTCCTGTAATAACGCTTCGTATCCCGCCACATTGGGGTGTAAACCATCGGAACATAACCGAGATTTCCACCAATGTTCCCCTCGATCTAGCCAAATTTCTAATAAATCTAAATAGGGAATATCGCGCTCTAAACAGGCGAGACGAGTAGCATCTTTGTAGCGAAATTGATCGGCTAAAGTATAATATAAACAGCCTTGAAAGGGCATTTTACTTTCATCAACCGGAACCATTCCCACAAACACAACCTGACACATTTTTTGAGCTTTATCCAATAAACGGTGTAGGGTGGTTTCAAAATGATCAAATTCCGTATAATTGCGACCTTGAAACGATTGTATCCGCGCCGAATCATTTAATCCCACGGAAAAAACGCCCACCTCCGGTAAACGGTTGCGTAATTCTCCCCGATGGCGCAATTCTTGGTCTAGGCGATCGCAAACTTGAACCACCCGATTTCCCCGCACCCCCAAATTGTAGATAATTGGGCCAACTATCTCCGGTGACATCCATTGACGTCGCAATCGCTCCACCCAGCCGCCCCCTTCAGGATCACCAAATCCATAGACGAGACTATCTCCTAACACCACAACTTTCAGAGGCTGACGTTGAGGAATAACGGAAAAATTAGCTAAGGTGGGATTGATCGCTGCTTGCATTTTGCTGGAAAATCATGGTGGATGGACAGTTTACCCCGTCAGAATCGCAATTGGTTTCCATAGGGCGTTTATAAAAACTAACATCTCCAGGGGCTTTTCACTAGATTCCCTGCCTATATTTCGCAAATTTTTCATCAAATCACCCTAAGTTACCCGCGAATTGCCAGCATCAGACCCTTGCTGGGGATAAAATACTCAGAAAATCGGACAGGACTCACACAGAATACCCAATTATACACCATCTGTAGGGGCGAACGGCCGTTCGCCCCTACTAGATATGGTTGTTTTGCGTAAGTCCTGTCGGAGTTCCTACGCCAGAAGTATAAATCCCTTTTAGTTGTGTTCCAAGCCTCGGACTGGTATGCTCAATGTCAGTTCTACATTCTTAGAACATTCTTAGAACCGATATGCTTGGCGACGGGACAAGGGAGCATCTTGGCTCTATGATGTGAACCTAAAGACAACTTGCTATGGAATATTGGCTAAAAGCTGTTTGGATGCTTCACCGCGAATGTTCCCTGCTATATATAAACTGAAACTGATTTGCAGGAGGCAACTTGCTAAATGCAAGGCTCTTTAAACGAAATTGATATTCGCAGTATTTTACAACTGATTGAGCTTGGCCAGAGGACAGGGGAACTCATGGTAGAAGCCTACAGTTTCATCCCAGACGATAATGGAAATGGAACGCCATCCCACTCGTCTCACGGGACAATGTTGGTTAGTGTTTTCTTGGAATGGTCGAATTATCTATGCCGGCCAAAGCGAAGGAAGCCTCCAGAGATTACGCGATTATTTACGGCGCTATCAGGCTGAAACCGTGCTTTGCGAGTTAGAAATTCCTTCGATCACATCGGTCAATGCGCCGGAATATGGATATTTATGGGTGTTGTTAGAAAATCAAGTGATTACCCCAAACATCGCCCGCAATATCGTTCACTGTATGGTTCAGGAAACCCTCTTTGATTTGTTAAGTTTACATCAAGGCGCTTTTATTTTTGAAATGGGCTCGGGATTAGCACCCCAGTTAACCACCTTAGAAATTAGTCCCTTATTAGCCGATATTTTCAAACAAGTTCAAGAGTGGAAAAAATTCCATCCCCATATTACTTCCCCAAACCAATGTCCCTTGATCACCGATCGGTCAAAATTACAAAAAACAGTCCGACCTAAAGTGTTTGAAAGCCTGAATCATTGGGCAGACGGTCAAACCTCAATTCGTCAAATTTCCCGTTACCTACACCGAGATATTGTCACGGTGGCAAAGGCTATTTATCCCTTTGTACAACAGGGACTTGTACAATTATTGGCTCTCCATCCCGAAAACATTTTAAGTGTGCCAGAACCCTTAACTGATAGGAATCGCACCCCAAGAATTGTGTGTATTGATGATGATCTAGTAATTCGAGAAACCGTCGAAACTATTTTAAGAGAACATGGCTATGAAGCGACAGCTATTGGCAATCCTTTAAAGGCATTAAGTTTAGTCTTTCAGCTTAAACCCGATTTAATTCTTTGTGATATTGCCATGCCCGAATTGAATGGGTATGAAATCTGTGCAATGTTAAGAAATTCTACCGCTTTCCGTCAAACTCCGATTGTTATGTTAACAGGAATTGATGGATTTATTGACCGACTCAAAGCCCGTATGGTCAGGGCAACTAATTATTTAACTAAACCCTTTGGAGATGCCGAATTATTAACATTAGTTGAAACCTATATTGGGCTAGGAAAAACAATGGATACTTCTATTAACAAAGATTTAGAAGATGAATTTATGACGGAGTTAGAAACCCTTTGACCTAATCTCACCTGGCCGATCTCCGGCAATTGTTTGGTGAATTGCCCGACAAATCCACCCCAACACCAAACTCTAAAACCAGCATGAACCGACCTGACTGCGACGGTTATGTCCTAGCGTACCTAGCGTATAATATCAATAGATGCAGAAAACTAGGGACTTTGATGGGGCGATGAATCTACCCGTTTCGCTTGGACTCCCCACTCCCAAGAGACTGGGCGATCAAGCTCCCGTACTATTCAAGTATAATCGAAACAGAATCACATCTTTTGAGATACTTAGGTTTTCTTACACTCTACGATGAATTTGTAATGCAGCATAAACCTCATTCCACTTGGATTCCAACCGCCAACCTGACTACAGGTAATTTGGGAGTTTCTAGGGGAGAAGAAAGATGAATACAGTTATGGTTGTGGAAGATAGTGCGACTCAACGGGAGATGATTTGTGATCTTCTCAAGGACAATGGGTTAAAAGTCAGTATCGCCACCGATGGTGTGGAAGCACTCGAAGAAGTGCAGAAAAACCGCCCCGATTTAATGGTGCTAGATATTGTCATGCCCAGGATGAACGGCTATGAACTCTGTCGTCGCCTGAAATCCGATCCCAAAACCCGTAATATTGCCATCGTGATGTGTTCTTCTAAAGGGGAAGAATTTGACCGCTATTGGGGAATGAAACAAGGGGCAGATGCTTATATTGCTAAACCCTTTCAACCGAAAGAATTAATCGGAAACCGTCAAACAATTACTCAGAGGATAGGTGAAAAATAACCATGGTTGGGAATCCTGATTTTTTAACCGGGCCAGGAACAGACAGTCCAGAATTTCAAGAACTGGAAACCCCCGAAGGTGAACCCCATCTCCGCTTTTTCGTTCCTTCAAGGAGTGAATTTGCCCTTCCCGCCATCGGGATTCGGGAGGTACTCTTTCAATCGCCAGACCGCATGACCCCGATTCCTAATGTTTCCCCCCTATTGCTGGGAACCTTCAATCTTAGGGGTAGAGTGATTTGGGTCGCCGATTTAGGTCAGTTTTTAGGTGATTCAACTCCCCTGAATACGGATCGAACAGAGATCCACGTCATTGCCGTTGAAGATCAAGACATTATATTAGGATTAGCCGTTGATGAAGTCAATGACATGGCATGGCTTGACCCTGATAAAATGCAAATGCCGACTCAAGTCAGCGATAGTATGACTCCCTTTATCAAAGGAGAGTGGCAAGTTGGAACCGAAGGTGGCGTCCTGCGACTTTTAGACCAAATCGCTATTCTGCGCTCGGCTCGTTGGGCAACCTGACCTATCACCGGCAGGTTTCGTCCCATAACCGTTGAGGAAATCGACCTATCAATTGATTATAAAACTGCTTAAGCTAAAGCTGTTAACCTGGGAAATAAAAAACCCCCACCAGAGGTTTTTTCACCCTAGGATTAAACTTTCAATCCCCACTCGCCCAGTCGAGGGCAGGGATTATTAGAAAATCTACTACAGACCGGGTTACATCCTTATAATCCGCGTTTCTACATTGAAATCTTAACTATTAAGTACGAGCAAAACTAAACTTGAAAGTCAAAAGGGGAATCGCTCATGGCAACAAGCACAGACTTCCTACAAGAGTATCAGCAAACCGAGGAAGCATACTGTCAGGGGAATTACGAACAGGCTGCGGCGCTGGTTTATCAACTGTTGGAAGATTATCCAGAAGATCCATCGGCCCGTCTTCTCTGTGGTCACATCTATGGCTATGGGTTGCAACAGTATGACGTCGCCCGTGAGCAGTATGAGGCAGTGATCAACTTGACCCATGACTCGGAATTACTCGAACAAGCCCATCAAGCCTTAGCCGATACGGATCAATATTTACTTGAATCTCCCGTGGGCAGTTTCGATGAGAGTCCCGATGCCCCAGAAATTTTTAACGCCTTGGTAGATCAAGAAATCGAGGATGAGGAAGTTGATTTAACCCAAGATTTAGACTGGCTCTCAGAGGAAACCAATGGCACATCCGACCTGCCTGATGTAGACCTAGCCGATACCCATGGACTGAATGGGTCAGCCACCCAAGGAAACCCAGCCGAATTTTAATGATTTGCAGGATGATAACTTTGATTTCCAAGACTTAGACGATGCTGACTTGGATTTATCCACTTCCGATCTGAATGGTTCCATCGGTTTAGGGTTCGACAATTCCGAGGATGAACCCGATTATATACAGTCCAATGGCGGTCAATCTTCCCCCAGCTTCACCGAAGATAATCCTTTTGCTCCCGGGGGAGACTTAGACGAAGGCACAGAAATTTTAAACCCCCTAAACCCAGAAAATTCTTTCACTGAATTAGAAGCCGATCCATTTACACTGGAAGAAGATGAACCCCTCTTAGGGCAAAACTTTGCCAGCGATGAATCAAACTCCAGTGATCTGGAACAGTTAAGTGGAGATTTATTTTCCTCCGAGGATGAGATCTTAGATTGGCTCGATTCCCCAACCGAAAACCCCCAATACGAATCGGATTCAGTCCAATCACCGGAAACTCCAAATGGGTCATCCCCAGATTATTTATATCAACCGACTCAATTCCTAGAATTTGAGAACTTTGATGACGATGAATTGGGGGGGGAAAACCCTCTAGGGGCCTATGGATCTCATCCGGCAGAGCAAAGAGAACTTAACGGTGCTAATTATGAGTCCTCTAATGGTAACTCTACAGGGGTTAAGGCTTCCTCGAACTTTGAGGCAGAACTTGATGATATTTTTGCCCCTTTAGAAGAGGCAGCCGATTCAGAGCAGGAGTTTGTTAATTATCAACCCCCATCCCCAAATGGTTTCGTCTCCGTCAAGGAAACTCCACTGTTTGAGGAAGATGGGTTTGACCCTGATTTGGATTCAGCTTTTGATTTTTCAGATGAACCCTTCGTTGATGATGCCGATAATTCTGTTCCTTTACCCCCGAACACCCCCAACATGAAGGCTAACTATAAGGTTCTGGATGCTGAAGAAAGCAACGAAGAAGAAACCCTATTAACCAATAATGCGGTCAATGATCCCTATTTGTCAGATTTTGACGACTCTGGCCCCTCAAGGAGTGTAAATGGTGCCGACCGTTCCAATTATGCTGATGTGGATGATAGAGATTATGAACAATCCGATGATCTAGTTTTTGATTCGGCGGACATTCCCAATAGTTTTGATCCAGATTCCTTGGATGAGGATACCTTTGGAGATTCCTTTGATATCACGATGGAAGGCCACGACACCAATAGCCGTTCTCAAAATGGCCAGGTGGTGGCTCAGACCCCCAATGATTTCTTAGAGGATTTTGAAGAATTTGATGATATTGGGGATTTTGGCATCACGGACAGTGGGGATAATGATCTGTACGTTGATTCGGATTTTAGTAGTGTCGATAGTAAATTTGGTGGTATCACCAACAATAGCACCCTCGACAGTGATAGTTCAGCGATTCAGGATGATGATATTTTTAATACGGCCTACGCTGCATCGGCTGTAACCACCCTAACCCCAGACTCAGGGGAAGGGATGGATACAATGGTCATCACGGAGCAGGGGCCATTCTCTTTCTTGGAAAATGCCTCCTTGAAACGGAAACCCCTGTATATGGCGATGGGGACGGGACTGGTGACCCTGATCTTAGTAGCGACGGCCACTAATATTGCGACTCGTACCGCTTCCTTGAATAATAAGTCCGAAGTCGTAGACTATCTGCGAGGCACCGGATGGCTATTGACCACCGTGGCCGGGGCAACGAGTTTTCTGACGACCTGGGGATTAGGTCGGATCAGTTTCCCAACAAATTGCTAAAGCCACAGAAGATTTACAAGCTCAGTTTGATGCCATTAGTAAGGGTAATTTAGATGCCCGCGCCACGGTTTTTTCCGAGGATGAGTTTGGGAAAATGTCTTCTAAATTCAACCATGCAGCCCAATTTATCCAGAGTATTACCCGGGAAGCCCAACGCAAGGCGAAGGAACAAGAAGACGCCAGGGATGATTTACACCGTCAGGTGATTCGGCTCTTAGATGACGTGGAAGGGGCAGCCCGGGGCGATTTAACGGTAACCGCAGAAGTGACGGCCAACGTTTTAGGTGCGGTGGCGGATTCCTTTAACTTAACTATTCAAAACCTGCGGGAAATTGTGGTGCAGGTGAAACAAGCTGCCCGTCAGGTGAGCAAGGGAGCCACCGATAGCGCCACCTTTGCTAAGGATGTGGCCGGGGATGCTTTCCGCCAGGCGGAGGAACTGGCAGCTACCCTGAACTCGGTGCAGGTACTAACCGATGCCATTCAACGGGTGGCTGAAAGTGCGCGGGAAGCCGAAGAAGTAGCCCGGTCGGCGGCAGCCCTAGCCACCAAGGGCGGGGAAGCGGTACAAATGACCGTGGCGGGGATTCTGAAAATTCGAGAAACCGTAGCAGAAACTAGCCGAGAAGTCAAGCGTTTGGGGGAATCGTCCCAGGAAATTTCTAAAATTGTGGGGCTAATTTCTCAAATTGCCTCCCGGACTAACTTACTGGCTTTGAACGCTAGTATTGAGGCAGCTAGGGCGGGAGAAGCGGGCAAGGGATTTGCGATTGTTGCCGATGAAGTCCGACAGTTGGCAGATAAGTCGGCGAAATCCTTAAAGGATATCGAACAAATCGTCATGCAAATTCAAAGTCAGACGAATACGGTGATGATGGCGATGTCCCAAGGTCATCAACAGGTGATTGAGGGGACTCGCCTGGCGGAAACAAGCGAAACGCTCCCTAGATGACATTATTCAGGTGACCAACCGGATTGACGTTCTCGTCCGTTCGATTACGGCGGATACCGTTGAACAAAACGAAACCGCCCGCGCCGTCGCCCAGGTGATGCGAGCGGTGGAACATAGCGCCCAGGAAACGTCCACGGAAGCTCAAAAGGTATCCAGTGCCCTAACTAAACTGGTGGGCGTGGCGCGAGACTTGCTGACATCGGTGGAACGCTTCCGCGTTGATTCCTCGGAGAAGGGTTAGGGAGTAGGGGGAGTAGGGGGAGTAGGGGGAGCAGGGGGAGCAGGGGGAGTAGGGGGAGCAGGGGGAGCAGGGGGAGCAGGGGGAGCAGGGGGAGGGGTTTTTAATAACTAATAACTGATAACTGATAACTGATAACTGATAACTGATAACTGATAACTGATATGCAACTTGAACAGCAACAACGGATTATGGGCTATTTTATTGAGGAGGCGAAAGACCACCTCAATACAATTGAACAGGGATTACTCAATCTACAAACGACGATTGAAGATCCAGAACTGCTGAATGAAGTGTTCCGGGCGGCTCACTCGGTCAAGGGCGGGGCGGCGATGTTGGGACTTAATAGTATTCAACAAACCGCTCACCGTTTAGAAGATAGTTTTAAAATCCTGAAGGAAAACCGTCTTCCGAATCAATTTATTGATCAACAATTAGAATCATTATTTTTACAGGTTTTTGATACATTACAAGCCTTAATTGATCAGTTATCAGGGCCCTATGGCTTAACGGAAGAAGCAGCCAGTGCTATTTTGCAGGATGTTGAGCCAGTTTTTGAAGCCTTAAATTATCACATTAAAGTGGTTCAACAACAGGGGACAAAGCGAGTGCCTGAAATGGAAACCGGGGCTACCTCCTCTGTACCCAATCGCCCCATTCCCACTCCGGTTATCTCTAAAGAACCTCCTAGTAGTGCGAAGGATTTGGTATTTCGCAGTGATGTTCCCGAACGTCTGCGGGAAATGTTGCAACAGTTCAAACAGTCAGAAACTCCACAAACTCGTCAAGGGTTAATCGAAACCTGTCGGAGTTTATCCCGGGTGGGGGAACTCTTTGATTTGCCCAATTGGGTTAGGTTTATTGAGACCCTAGAAAAAGTGATTGCCAATCCTGATAATCACTATCGGATTCTAGCTCCGATTGTGATTAAATCTATTAAAGAAGCCCAAGAACTGGTTTTAGTGAATCGAGAGGAGGAAATTGTTGTAACAGAAGGGATCACAAAACTTTTGCCCAAGACGGTTAGCCCTCCAAAAACAGATAAAAAAACCAAATCGTCGTCCCCATCCGTCTCCGCCTCTCAAACACCCCCAAGTCAATCTAAACCCCCTAAGACTACGACGGATACAGCCACAAAAACGGGTCAATCCAAACAGGGGAATGGTAAGAAAAACCCCCCGAAAGTGGCGACACCGAATAACGCTTTCTCCGATGTGAACTGGTCAGATTCAGTGACCAACCCCAGTAATACCGCAGCCCGTTTACAAAACGGCCCAGAAATTACCCCAGACGAATATAACAGTCTCAGAGATTTATTTGAAGGTTTGGATCAATGGGAGCAGGAGGTGACGGAAGAAGCCCCCACCTCAACTTCCCCGTCCTTGGACATCGCCACAGAATCCATGTCGGGGGACTTTTTTGATTTGTTGGAAGACGAAAAACCTGAGTTCAATCAACGGTCAACCTCTGGCTATCCACCCCAAACCCAGAAGGGAAAAACTAAACAAAAGCCCGGTTTAGTGACTTCTGGAACCGATGATGATCTATTGAGTTTCTTTGATCATCTGAGTGATGGGGACTCCGCCATCTCAGAAACGGTCACCCCAACCAAACCGACGTCGGTAGGAACCCGACAGCATTACCCGGTAGAGGGTTTTGGGGATTTATTCGATGAGTTGTTAGCGATTAATCCCCAAGAGGGGATACCATCGCCGGGTTCGGCCGATCTTTCCCCGACCCAAATTACGGAGTTATTGGAAGATGCGGAAAATTTAGATGATCTATTTGACCAGTTTGACCCGAAAATCCAAGCCAGTCAGGAAACGGACAGCAGCACATCGGGCCAGATGAATGTTCAAGAGGATTGGTTTGAAGAACTTTTACAGGGGGAAACTCGAAGAAGCCACGGATGTGACCGGGGAGGAGCCAAGTCCCACTCAACTCCCCCAGATGTCCCCAAGATTAGAACCTGTAGCGACGGTGCAGCCCACCCTAGAACTGCCGGAAGATGATTTTGCGAGTTTGGATGCCTTACTCAATTTGGGAGGGGCAGATAGTCAACCAACGGCCGCGGAAACGACGGTGGAAGATGAGGATTTCTTGGATTTGGATCAACTGCTCAATACCCCCGAGGCTGAACCCGTCACGCCTAATCCGCCTAAAAATATTAAGTCTCAGACCGCCCGCAAAGCTGTAAATAAGGAACCACAAATCTCGGAGGAGGATTCGGAATTTACAGAATTAATCCGATTAATTGAGGATGCTCCCCCTCGATCTCGTTCCACAACTCCTCCCCGGGGGACGTTTGCTAAACCTATTGCTGAACCGATTGTTAAAGTTCCGGTGAAGCAACTTGATGGTCTGAGCAACTTGATGGGGGAACTGGTGGTAAACCGGAACAGTTTGGAACAAGACCAAGAACGGATGCGGCAGTTTTTGGATAACTTACTGCATCAGGTTTCTTTGTTAGGGGATGTGGGTCAACGGATGCAGGATTTCTATGAGCGATCGCTTTTGGAAATTTCCCTACTGTCCCACCGTCGCAAACCCTTCTGGTTTTCGGACAGTTCCTCGATTCATGATTCCGATGATTCCAATAATGATTTAGATTCAACGGAACTGGATCGGTTTACGCCCTTCCATACCCTGTCCCAAGAGATTATTGAGTTAATTGTGCGGGTACGGGAGTCCAGTGCAGATATTGGATTTTTAGTTGAAGAAGCCGACCAGGTAACCCGGGAGTTGCGACGGATTACAACGGCGTTACAGGAAGGGTTAAATCGCGCCCGCATGGAACCCTTTGGCAGTGAAGCGGATGCCCTGAAACGTCCTGTGCGAGATATTTCGATTAAATGTGGGAAACAGGCCGAGTTATTTGTGGAGGGTCGGGATACCTTAATCGACAAAATGTTATTGGGTAAACTCCACGACCCCTTGATTCATTTGGTGAATAATGCTATTACCCACGGGATTGAACCAGCCGATGTTCGGACGGCGGCGGGGAAATCGGCGGTGGGCCGAATTTCGATTCGGGTATTTCACCAAGGAAACCAAACGATTATTGCGGTTTCCGATGATGGGAGTGGTATTGATGTCAACCGGGTGAAAAATAAGGCGATTCAGAAAGGCATCATTACCGCCGAAGATGCCGAAAGTATGAGTAACCCGGAAATTTATGATCTGTTATTCTTGCCCAACTTTAGTACGAAGGATGTGGCGGATGAATTCGCGGGTCGTGGGGTGGGGATGGATGTGGTGCGCACCAGTTTAACCGATATTCGGGGCGCGATCACGACGGATTCTACCCTGGGACGCGGGACGACGTTTACGATTCGTTTGCCCCTGAATATGAGTATTTCTAGGGCGTTGTGTTGTGTGAGCGATCGGGTGCGGATTGCTTTCCCGATGGATGGGGTGGAGGATATGATTGATGTTCCTCGGGAACAAATCCGCATCGAGTCCGATGACAGTAGGGTGTTGGAATGGCGGGGTACAATGTTGCCCCTACGTCATTTGCGGGAACTATTGACCTATCATCGCCATTTGGGTCGGGGGAATGTCTATGGTGCAAATGTTGAAGAAGACATGATTTCGGTGATTGTCCTGCGGTCTTCTAGCAGTTATTTGGCGGTGCAGGTGGATCAGGTGTTGATTGAACAGGAAATTGTGATCAAACCCTTAGAAGGCCCTGTGCCGAAACCGATTGGGATTGCTGGGGCGACGGTGTTAGGGGATGGTCAAATTGTGGCGATCGCCGATGTTCTGGAATTGATTGATTTGGCCATGGGTCGGATTCGTCGGGATGCTTCGGGCAAGATTTGGCAGATGGGCAGTGCCACGGCTGAACCGCAGGTTTCAGAAGTCGGAGCCGACGGTGTTAATTGTGGATGACTCGATTACGGTGCGATCGCTCCTTTCGATTACGTTTGAAAAATCCGGTTATCGTGTGGAAGAAGCCCGGGATGGTAAGGAAGCCTGGGAAAAACTAAAATCGGGTTTACCCTGCGATATTGTCTTCTGTGATATTGAAATGCCCCGGATGGATGGGTTGGAATTATTATCTCGGATGCAAAAAGATCCGGCGTTAACGGATTTACCCATTGCTATGTTGACGTCTCGCGGTGCGGATCGTCACCGTCAAATGGCGTTTAATTTGGGGGCAAAAGGTTACTTCACCAAACCCTATTTGGAGGAGCAATTATTAGAGGCAGCCGGACGAATGTTACAGGGTGAAGTCGTGGGAAATACGATGGTTGCTGCGGGGTAATAGTTGATCGCGGATTAAACTGATTTCACTGATTTCACTGATTTAACTTCATTAACTATTAAAAAGATTTGTTAACAGTTAATGAACCGTAATCCGTGAAATCATCTTAATCGGTTTGATCCGTGTTCTGGTGTTAATTTTAATGGAAATAAATGTTGTAATTTTTGTTGACGTTGTTGTTCAGATTCTTCTGACCAATTCCATAAACTTTCATAGAAAAAGAAAGATACCCCAGCAAAGTTGTGTTTGCGGATTTCTGCTATTTGTTTTTCTATAATATTCATCGGAGTTGAACGATTTTTTAAGCCGCTTAGAATTCCAATAGCTACGGGAATATGATTTTTTGCTAAGGTAACTTCTGAACGTTCTAACTCCGTGATAAATCGGTTTAAATCAGAACGATAAATTTGTAAAACCAGTTCTTCTATCCATCCTTTTTGTTCCCAAGTAAACCAATCTTGTAGGTAAGCGGGTAGGGAAAAATGTAAGGGATTTGGGGATAAAGATACAATACATTTGGGTTTAACTGATTTGATGGTTTCAAAGGTTTTTTTCATCAATTGATTGATTTTATCGGCTCTCCATCTGACCCAATAGGTTTCATAAAAGTCAGGAGAAGGCGATTGTCCGTTATGCTCTTTTTGATATAATTTAATAGTATAATCATCGTAGCCAAATTCCGCAGGTAAACCGAAATGATCATCAAATTGAATCCCATCAATATTATAATTTTTCACGATTTCAGTAATTAAATCTAACATAAATTGTTGCACTTCAGGATGGAAAGGATTTAACCAAACCCGTTCTTCAACTCCTTCTTTTTTAATCGCACTACCGTCTTGTTTTCGAGTGAGCCAATTCGGATGTTTTTTAACTAATTCTGAACCAGCAGGAGCCATAAACCCAAATTCAAACCAAGGAATAATGGTAAAATTCTGTTGATGTCCTTGAGTTACGATTTCCTGTAAAACATCTCTTTTTTCTAATCCCGGGTTAGGATCAATTGGAACTCCAAACACTCTTTGAGCAACGGAACTGGGATATAAAGTATAACCTCCTTGCCAAATAGTCGGATATAGGGTATTAAAATTTAGGGATTTTAAGCGTTGTAATCCAGAGGTTAAATGCTGGGGAGAATATAAAATATCACTATCAACATTAGTTAACCAAACTCCCCTAATTTCTGGGGAATGGGGTAAACTCTGACTCCAAGATTGTTGAAAATTAATGAGCAAAAATATGGCGATCGCTAGAAAAGAATAAACGGAAAATTTGAAAAAAATTCTGTTGAAAAAAAGTTTGACCGAATTTTGAAAATATTTAAAAAACATGAATAAATAGAAAATTGATCACAAAAAATTTTACAAGTTGTTCAAGTTATGAGATATATAAGGATCAAGCTAATCTTAACCGAGAACCGAGGTTAATTATATGAATGAATTCCAAGCCCACCGTATTCGAGAAAATAATAGCACAAATATTGTATTTAATCTGTTAAACTCTAGTCCTTCTTTTTATAATCAACCTGAAGTTACCATCAGCTTTAACCCAAAGGTCGAAATTCTCTCGCCCATTCCCCAAGGTAGGGAAGACACTCAAACAACTTCAGGGAGTGGTAATATTCTTGAACCTCCTACCCCGGTTATTCCCCAACCTCAACCCCCCGTAACTCCTCCGGTTTCCCACCCTTCCCCCTTCACCTCCCCCCACGCCCACAACACCACCGACACCAACAACCCCAACTCCTACCCCGACAACTCCCACCCCGACAACTCCTACCCCGACAACTTCCACCCCGACAACTCCTACCCCGACAACTCCCACCCCGACAACTCCCACCCCGACAACTCCCACCCCGACAACTCCTACCCCCACCCCAATCACAACATCTTTAGTTCAGGGAAGCGAGGGGAATGATACCTTGTTAGGAACCGAGAGACAAGATTTAGTCGCTGGTTTAGGGGGAGATGACCTAATTTCAGGATTTCAGGGGGATGATTCCCTAAATGGGAATGCAGGTAATGATATTCTCTATGGCGGTCAAAATAACGATACCCTGGTGGGAGAAGGGGGAAATGACCTGCTACAAGGAAATAAAGGGGATGATTTAATCAATGGAGGGGCGGATAACGATAGCCTCTATGGGGGAATTAATAATGATACTCTCTTAGGTGAGGATGGTCGAGATCTGCTTTTCGGTGATAACAGTGATGATAGTATGAATGGGGGACTGCGTAGCGATACCCTTTATGGCGGAGAAGATAATGATACCCTGCTCGGAGCAGAGGATGATGATTTTATCTATGGTGGTCAGGGGGAAGATTCCCTTGTCGGGGGTCTAGGGAATGATTTTCTGCGGGGGGATAAGCAAAATGATCGGGTCAATGGCGGTAAAGGTGATGATAGCCTTTATGGAGGTCTAGGGAATGATACCCTGATTGGTGGTGCTGGCAATGATTTCGTGAGTGGTGATAAGGGAAATGATGTTCTGATTGGTGTTGACCCCAATTCTCAACCGGCGGGATTTGTGGAAATTGATACTTTAATCGGCGGAGTGGGGAATGATACCTTTGTTTTAGGAGATGGAACCCAAACCTATTATGTTAATGGGGCGGGAAGTATCATTGGCTTTGTGGATTATGCCTTAATTCTTAATTTTAATCCCACCGAAGATGTGATCCTTTTGGGCCCTGGTAATTATTTACCCGCCGCCTCCCCGGAAAATTTACCCCAAGGAAACAGCAATCTATTTATTAACTGGAGAACAGACAGAATTGATTGCCATTCTTGATGGTATCACTGACTTTAAATTTGATACGAATATTGGTCAACCGGGTAGTCCGATTCAATTTGCGGGAGGAAGTTAATCAGTTATCAGTCATCAGTTAACAGTTAACAGTTAAGAGTTAACAGTTTTCAGTCTATTCCCCATTACCTATCACGGATTTAATAGGATTACGCAGATTAACACAGATTAAAATCCGTGAAATTCGTGAAATCCTCTTAAATCCGCATCACTGATTAAACGGATTACGCAGATTAACACAGATTAAAATCCGTGAAATCCGTGAAATCCTCTTAAATCCGTGATCACTATTTCCCATTTCCTATATCTAAAAATATGAAGTTTACCCCCGTTGCGATCGCATTGGGGAGTAATTTGGGAGACTCTAAAACAACAGTTAAAACCGCGTTAGGTCTCCTAAATCAGCATCCCCAGATCGAAGTAAAATCCTGTTCGAGTTGGTATCAAACTGCTCCGGTTGGCCCTCCACAGCCGGATTATATTAATGGTTGTGCTATTCTGGAAGTTCAACTCAAACCTGATAGTCTTTTAGAAATACTATTGGCGATTGAAAGCCAACTGGGACGAGTCAGACGAGAACATTGGGGGCCAAGAACCCTTGACCTAGATTTACTTTTGTTTGATAATTTAATCTGGGAAACATCAACTTTACAAATTCCCCATCCCCGGATGAGAGAACGGGCATTTGTATTAATTCCTCTGGCGGAAATCGCCCCGAATTGGGTTGATCCTGTGACGCAAAAAACTATGCTTCAACTTTTGGAAACCGTTGATTGTTCAGGAATTCAAAGACTTTAATTTTTTTAACCCTAATTACTCTTAAAATATTATGACCAAGCCTGGATCGGAACCCCCAACCATTTTACAAAATCGCCTGTTTTATCAAGGAAGAAAGTTCAGTTTTGATGTCAATACTTTACGTCTTCCCAATGGAGTAGAAGGGGACTGGGAATGTATTCGTCATCCGGGAGGGGCGTTAGTAATTCCGGTGACTTCAGAAGGAAAATTAGTCCTAGTCAAACAATATCGGTTTGCAGTCTCAGGAAGAACTTTAGAATTTCCGGCTGGAACAATTGAACTGAATGAAGATCCCGCCGAAACTGTTAAGCGAGAAATTGAAGAAGAAACCGGATATCGCGCCCATCGCTGGCAAAAATTAGGACAATTTATATTAGCCCCGGGTTATTGTGATGAAATTATTTATGCGTTTTTAGCCCAAGATTTAGAAAAGTTAGAAACGCCCCCGCAACAGGATGAGGATGAAGATATCGAGACGGTTTTAATGACTCCCAAAGACCTAGAACAAGCCATTTTAGACGGTGAACCTGTGGATGCTAAAACAATTTCTAGTTTTCTGTTAGCTAAACCATTTTTAAAGATTTAATCTTCAATCTGAATGATTAATTTAGATTAAAGTAGGATAAAATAAACATAGTTTATATACTAAAATCCCATCCTATGTCTGAAGATTTAATTTTATTTTGGCATCGACGAGATCTGAGAATTGATGATAATTTAGGACTGTTTAATGCTTGTCAATCAAGTTCTAAAGTGATCGGTTTATTTTGCTTAGATCCCAATATTTTAAACCGAGATGATATCGCCCCAGTACGGGTTCACTATATGATTGGTTGTTTGCAATATCTACAGAAAGAATATCAAAAATTAGGCAGTCAATTATTAATATTAGAGGGAAAACCTCAAGAAATGATTCCTAAATTAGCCAGGGAATTGAAGGCGAAAGCGGTTTATTTTAATTTAGATGTTGAACCCTTTGCTAGAGAACGCGATCGCATCGTTTCAGAAGCGTTAAATTCCATAGGAATTATCACAAAAACCACTTGGGATCAGTTATTCCATTCCCCTGATCAAATCTCAACCCAATCCCAAGAACCCTATAAAGTTTATACTCCCTTTTGGCGTAATTTTAATCTTAAACCCAAAGCTAAACCCAAACCTCCCCTCTCTCCCACCTTAATCGGTTTAACCGAAACCGAACAGGAATTAGCCCAAAAAATCGGCGTTATTCCCTTACCTTCAGCCCCAAAATTAGGCTTTATTTGGGAAAATTCCTTAATCTTAGAACCCGGGGAAATAGCCGCCCAAGAAACGCCTGGAGGAATTTTGCGATCGCGCTTTATATGAATATGACGAACAGCGAAACTTTCCCGCTATTGATGGCACTTCTCAACTAAGTGCAGCCTTGAGATTTGGGGTTATTAGTATTAGAAAAGTCTGGGAAAAAACCCTCGAAGCCATGAAAAATTGTCGCAGCGATGAAGGGAGAAAACAAATTCAATCCTGGCAACAGGAACTGGCTTGGCGGGAATTTTATCAACACGCTTTATATCATTTTCCTGAATTAGAATTAGGGGCTTATCGCGAACCCTTTAAGACCTTTCCTTGGCATAATAATGAACGACATTTTCAAGCCTGGTGTGCGGGAAAAACCGGTTATCCAATTGTTGATGCGGCCATGCGACAATTAAACGAAAGTGGCTGGATGCACAACCGATGTCGGATGATTGTGGCTAGTTTTTTAACTAAGGATTTAATTATTAATTGGCAGTGGGGAGAAAAATACTTTATGCAAACCCTAATGGATGGAGATTTAGCTGCTAATAATGGGGGTTGGCAATGGAGTGCATCTAGTGGTATGGATACTAAACCGTTAAGAATTTTTAACCCCGCCAGTCAAGCCCAAAAGTTTGATTCCGAAGCCGAATATATTCGCCAATGGTTGCCGGAATTAAGAAGTTTAGATCCAGAATTATTAGTAACTGGAAAAATATCAACTCGCGATCGCAAATCCTGCGGTTATCCCGAACCCATTGTCGATCATAATCAACAGCAACGTCTGTTTAAACAACTCTATCAAGCCCAAAAAATTGAGCAAAGTGGGGTGCTATAGACGATTAATGGGTAAGGGAGGGTATGGGCAGATCATTACCCTTTCCAAACAAAAACTTTAGCTTCATATTCGGGTAAATCAATCAGAATATTATCATCTCCCGATTGAATATCATAATTACTTGTCCACTCATGCCAAGTCCCATTGGCTGGGAAGTGGGGAAACTTGATAACCTGCAAAATAATTATCAGAGAAATTCACAACCACCACAATCCGAGAACCTTGATCATTCCATCGGGTATAAGCTAAGATTTTATTATCAGGATCTTCATGGAAAAAATCAATATTGCCACTATATAAAGCAGGATTAGTTTCCCGCAGAAAAATCAAGCCTTTATAATGTTCAAATAAACTCTGATTACTGTCATTTTTCAAGAGTTTCCAATCCAGTTTTGCCGATTCAATGGTTTTGGGTTTATATTCTCCAAATTCTTCCCCCATCCAAATCATCGGAATACCTACGGCTGTGATTAATAATGCCACCCCTAATTTCACCCGTTTAAAGACTTCATCATCAAAAATTCCGCGATTTCCTAACTCCACAATCAAACGATTATGATCATGATTTCCCAAATAATTCACAATATTATTCGGCCCCATAAACCCTTGACGTTTACCATCTAAAACATCTTTGAGTTGTTCTAAATCAAAGGTATCGCCACATAAATGATCCGTGAGAGTATGATAAAAACTATCATGCCAACAGCCATCCATCGGCCCATCACTGTTAGTAATACTGGGGCTTTCCGGCACATATTCCGCCACATTATAAAAAGGTTTTACCCCGGCTGCTTGCTTGGCTTCCTGCACGACCCAACTCATAAAATCATAGTTTCCCAGTTGCTTGGCTGCATCATAACGAATACCATCAATATGATATTCTTTCACCCAAAATCTGATCGTATCACCAATAAATTTGCGAGCCGGATAGGTGCCTAATTGTTCATCATATTGTTCATAATTAAATTCGGGGCCCCAGTTACATTCCGTATCTTGCTGGCTATGGTGATACCAATAATCATGATCAATTTGAGTTAAGGGACAGGAGGCTTCGGAATGGTTATAAACCCCATCAATTAATACTCGAATTCCTCGCCCGTGACATTCATCAATGAGTTTTTTTAATTGTTCGGTTGTGCCATAACTAGACTCGGACGCGAAGAAATAGCGAGGATTATATCCCCAACTATGATCCCCTGGATGTTCTTTGACGGGCATTAATTCAATGGCATTTATTCCCAATTCACACAAATAATCTAACTTTTCCATAACGTGTTGATATTTACCCCGGGAATGGATGTCATCTTCTCCCCCGGAAAAATCCCCGACGTGCATTTCATAAATCACTAATTCATGATCGGGCGGTAAGGGTTTATCATCATTTTTCCAAACATAAGTATCAACAATTTTTTCCCCGTCTTTAATCCTAATAATCCCATTTTGAGTCCCATCATCAATATCCGTGGCGTAGGGGTCAACAACCTCTATCCACTCGTCAGGTTCTAAAAACCAACTTCTGGAACGGACTCGAAATTTGTATTGATAGATTTCATCTTCTAACTCAACTTGAGTCCGAAAATAACCCTTATCATCCCTCTGCATTGGAATATCTTTCCAGTTAGAAAAATTTCCGATTAAAGCGACTTCTTTATTATAGGGAGCGAAAAGAGAAAATTCGATTAAGTTGGACATTTTTTATTGATAAATCTACCTGCATTCGTGATTATATAGAATAGCATTCCATAAATCATCTATCAAAAGAATGAGATATAATTTATTTGTGTTATTTGTGAGCTATTTATATTTTGATCTGGGCCTTCAAGCTCAACCCTAGTCAAGATGGATCTAGTTGAGTAAACTAGAAATTAATCTAATAATTAATTCAGGGATAAACTAATGTCAGAAGGTTTTTTACTCAGTCGTCTGCTTTTACGTTTTGATACAGCCAATAATCTGCTATTAAATAACTTATCTGGGGTGGCGTTAACACCCGATGGAAATTTATGGTTAGGGGCCGATGAAGGCACAGGAATTGAGCGATTTTCTCCCCTTGAACCCTCGGTTTTTGGTCAGCATCAACATTTTGAATTAGGAAATTTTATTCCCTTAAATAATCAAGCCGAAGAAATTGATATTGAAGGCTTAGATTATGATAATTCCTATCTTTGGTTGGTCGGTTCCCATAGTTTTAAACGCAAAAAACCCAAGGGAAAAGATTCCGGTTTAGATATTGAGCGTTTAAGCCAAATTAAAGCGGAACAGAATCGTTATCTTTTAGCCCGTATCCCGATGAAAAATGGGGAGTTAGTTCAGTCTTTTTCCTCTCCTGAGTTGGGTGGTCAAACCCTGCGAGCCGCTGTTCTGCAAACGACTGAAAACGGCAATCAACTGATGGAATCTTTAAAAACAGATGAACATTTAGGTTTATTTATATCAACGTCTCTCCCCTCCAAGGAAAATGGATTGGATATCGAAGGTTTAGCGGTTGATAAAAATAAAATTTTCTTAGGATTACGGGGGCCAGTTTTACGCGGATTTGCAATTATTTTAGAATTAGAAGTCGAAGAAAAAAAAACCGGAGTTTTAAGCCTCAAAGAAATCGGCGAGCAGGGAAAACCCTATCGAAAGCACTTTTTTGAATTAATGGGTTTAGGAATTCGAGATTTATGTTTACAGGGGGAAAATTTAATTATTTTAGCAGGGCCGACCATGGATTTATCAGCAACCTCGAAGGTCTATCTTTGGAAAAATGCTTTAACTCAATCTGGGAATACAATTACCTATGTTAATTCTGATCAGTTAGAGGTTTTATTCGATATCCCTGTCTGTTTGGATGGGGATAAACCAGAGGGATTAGAGCTCTTTAATAGTTTAGGACAACCCGGTTTATTAGTTGTGTATGATTCTCCCAATCCTGGGCGAATTTTATCTGAGCAGGAAGTGTTTGCAGATATTTTCCATTTGTCCCACTAGAGTAGAGTCAGACAAAATAACCCCCAAAAAATAATAGAGAGTCACAACCGATAAATCGATTGAATTGACTCTCCGTTTCCACCAGACTAACCAGAGGGAATAAAGGATTGCACCCAGTACGCTTACTAATATAGGGGGCTCTCCTCTAGTCGTGCCTCTATCTATAGATAGAGATTAGCAGAAAAATCTTTAACAATCAAACGGTGTCACCTTTGAGTAAAGTGTTGGGTCTGATACCCCATGGGTTTCTCCCCCGATCTTCTAAAGATAAAATTCGGGTTTTAAATCCCTTTCCATTAAAGATTCTACGGCTTTTTGGGGGGTGATTTGATGATTTAAAAGCTGATAAACTTGCCAGGAAATGGGTATGGGAATCCGTTCCCGATGGGCAATTTCAATTAAAACATTAGTGGTATTTACACCTTCGGCTGTGCTCCCTAATTCCGTTAATACTTGTTCTAAGGTTTTGCCCTCTGCTAATCCATAACCAACCCGATAATTACGACTTAAAGCACTATTACAAGTGGTTAACATATCCCCCAAACCGGATAATCCAAAAAACGTTTCTGTTTTCCCCCCTAAATGGGTTCCAATTCTAATAATTTCGGTTAGGGCACGGGTTAATAATGCGGATTTAGCATTAGTTCCTAACTGTAACCCATCGCAAACCCCCGCCGCGATCGCAATTACATTTTTTAGGGTTCCTCCTAATTCTGTCCCCATCGGATCGGAAACTGGTATAAACTCGAAATCGATTAGAAGCAAATACCCTTTGTACAATCTTTGCCGCCTCTAAATCTTCACTGGCTACCACCGTGGCGGCGGGTAAACCCTGTTCAATTTCTGCGGATAAATTCGGCCCGGATAAAACCACAATTGGATGGTCAGGAAACCCCATTCCCCAAAGTTGGGAAGGAGTACGGGTACTATGGGGATCTAAACCTTTTGTGGCGGTGACAATGGGGATTTGATCGGATAATTTTAGGGTTTGCAGTTGTTCGATGGTGGGGGTAACTCCTGTCATCGAAACCGCAGAAACTAAGACATCAATGGAGTTGATACTTTCGGCTAAGGAATTGCCTAAATGCCGTGACCATATCTGGACAGTATGACCATTATAATGGGCTAATTTGGCTAGGGCAGAACCCCAAGCCCCCGCACCTAAAATGGCTAAGGTTAAGGGGTGATCGGACACAGGAACATGAACCATAATGGTAGAATCTTAAATGATAATCTCAATCGGAGCTTAGAAGGTTTTATCATAATATTTAATTCCGTCCCAAATTCCAGTAACTCCCGGAAACTGACTATAATAGACATTTTTTAAGAATTTAATTTTTTCAAATAATTTTAATTCGGAGTTACCGACGGCGATACTTTTAAGTCCGGTTTTAAATAAAGATAAATCATTTAGGGAATCCCCGGATGTAATTACTTGATGGGGAGATATTGTTAAGAAATCCATTAATTTGAGCAAGGTTGAACCTTTAGCAACGCCGGGAGGTAAAATATCTAAATATTTATCGGCAGAGGTAATACAATCAAATCCGGCATCTTGAATTTTTTTTACAATTCGGTCTTGATTTTGATCGGGTTTATAATAATAGGAAACTCGATACTCAGGGGCTATGGGTTGGAGAGTTAATCCCGGTTCATTGGCTAAGATTTTTAAGGCAAATTCGCTGGAATTTCCCCAAATATCAGCAATCCAATTTTGTACTTGGGCCACGGGTTTTAAGGTTTTTCCCTCATAAACGGTTGTTTCCTACATCCCCAATAATATAATCCGGTCGGGGAATGATTGTTTTTTTTTCTTCATATAAACGCAGGGTAAATTCTAAACTACGACCTGTGACAAAAATCAATAATAGGCGATCGCGTTTTGACTGTAAATAGTTATAAAATTCCTGTTGTTCCTGTGGAGAACCGCCTAAAAATGTCCCATCTAAATCCGTTGCTAAAACCAAAGTATTATTGGTGATCATGGTTGGGTTTTGAGTTATTATTTATTCTACCTATTGATCATATAGTAGTAAGCCCTTTAGGGCTATCTAAGTCCTTTTGTCCTTAAATTGATTATGGATATCAGTGTTTTAGCTAAAGGTTTAATCATTGGTTTTTCCATTGCTGCCCCCGTTGGGCCGATTGGGATTTTGTGTATTCGTCGTTGTTTGTCTCAAGGGTATTGGGCCGGATTTTTTACCGGGTTAGGAGCCGCCACTGCTGACGCTTTATATGGCTTTATTGCTGGATTTGGATTGACCATCATTTCTAATTATTTGGTGAGTCAACAAATGGGATTAAAACTAATGGGCGGATTGTTTTTATGTTATTTGGGATTTAAAATAGCCTTAGAAAAACCCACACAAGAAGTGGCAAACCCATCAAGAAAAATGATAAATGCCTATGCTTCAACCTTTTTTCTGACGATTAGTAATCCCATCACTATTTTATCATTTATTGCTATTTTTGCTGGGTTGGGTTTAGGCATAAAAAACAATTATTGGGATGCGGGAATACTGGTTTTAGGAGTATTTTTAGGATCGGGATTATGGTGGTTCATCTTAGTTAGTGGAGTCAGTTTATTTCAGGATAGAATTAACACCCATATCTTACAATGGATTAACCGGATTTCAGGACTTATAATTATTGGGTTTGGTTTAGCTGCATTATTCAGCCTGATCAGAGAGGGTTAGATCATATAGGCACAATAAAAAACTATTCAACTTTTAACTCTAAACTAGGTAAAAATTTCTTTAAATTCTGTAAAGATTTATCCTGCCAAGCTACTTCTTTAGACCCTAAAATAATTAATTGAATATTGGGTTTTTTGCGTAATCCCATGACAAACTTTGACAATAAACTAATCCCCGAACTATTGAGAAATGATAGACTTCTCAAATTCAGCGTCATAATTGTGGGTTTCTGTTGCGGTTACTTCTTCGAGTAAGTCTTTAATCGATTTATATTCAACTGGCCCCCCCAAACTGAGTTCTCCTTCAAAACAAATGGTTACGGATTCAGGATCGTATTGAACGGTATGATCTTCACCTTTAATTTCCTGGATTACCATTTTTTCTACCTCTATCTGATTCTGTAAATACATTCATTCTACACGGTTACTTGAGCCATTGTCGTCACTAAAACCAGGGTCACTTGATTGGAGATCGATTCAAATTTCCAACCCAGTTGCGCCTGATAATCATTAATCATCGTCAGTAAGCCTAAACCGGAAGCATTATCGCTGTCATCTTCCACGCTCCGTTCGACTTGATGAAAATACAATTCATTGGGATCTTGATGCAGTAATTGTTCTATGAAATCCTGAAACTTTTTTGCCCCTTCTAAACTAATTGAATTAGTGGCAAAAATAGCGGCGGTTACCGTCTGTTCATTTTCAATAAAGTGAATCCCAAATCTGATTTTAGATTTCACACTTTCATCATTAAATTTCATGGCATTTTCTAATAACTCATTGGCGACATAACTCACCGCCCCTTTTCCCTGTTGAATCCGTTTTTCCCGGGTAGGGTTATCGGCATCTAATGGTAAAAAAGATGAGAAATAGTCAGCGACAAAATGGGCCGATAATCGATTATTGCGCCAGCGCTGTTTAATCGGTCGGGATGTGGGAGTAAAGGTCAACTCTAAAGAATCATGATCGGGAGGAAATTGTTGCAAAAATTCTCCAAAAATTTGGATCATAAAGATTTAACTTTTACTAGAACAAATCAAATGATAAAACAACTACATTTATAGTTTAGCATAATTTGACTTGATATAAAACAAAATTTATCTTGTCTTAATTCTCCCGTTTATCGTTGCTTTAAAATCAATAGGGTAATATCATCAAGCTGTTTTTGTTCTCCCATAAACATCCTAACATCATAAATCACATTCTGCTTAATTTGCTCCGCCGAATACTCCCAGTTTTTACCGACAACCGCACAAAGTCTTTCCAAACCATATTGAGCTTTTTCTATATTTCTAGCTTCCGTAATTCCATCGGTATAAAGAACGATAATATCCCCGACCTTTAACTCAATCATAACTTGACCAATAAATTCAGAAATATCCTCATCTAAACCAATGGGTAGACCTAAATCCATGGTATTAATTCGTTCAACCTTTCCCCCATGACGCACCACCAATATTTCCTCATGCTGACCACTAATACTCAGATGACCATTTTTATAATTTAAAATAGCTAAAGTCAAATTTTTATCGGAATTCATGCGTTGAACATTGCGATAAATCGCCCGGTTTAAAATATTTAAAAACTTCACTGGGTCATGTTCTTGAATTTCCTTGAGCACTCGAACTGCCGCCTGGGTCATCACCATTAAAATTCCACTTTCTAATCCATGACCCGTCACATCTCCAATGCCAATAGTAACTACATCATTCATATATAAAACATCATAATAATCTCCTCCCACTTCATAGGCAGGTTCCATATAAACCGCAATTTCTAATCCTTCAATTAAAGCTAATTCTTCAGTTTTAGGTAGAATTAACTGCTGCATTCTTTTGAGTAAGTCTAGTTCACTACTCATGCGATAGTTGTCAGCTTTTAACAGTTGATTCAAGACTACAATTTGAGCATGGGCAGAGGCTAATTCCGCCGTTCTTTCGATGACTTTTTGTTCTAAATTTTCAAAGGAATCTTGCAGTTGATCCGCCATTTTATTAAAAGAATGAGCTAGTTCTCTCAGTTTCCATAATCTGTCTGACTTTAACCGCTTGATTCAAGTCCCCCGTGGCAATTTTTTGAGATGCTCGATTTAATCTCAAAATCGGTTCCGTAATCCAATGGGCAATTATAATTCCCATTCCCGTTGCGATCGCTAATGCTACTAAACATAATACAATAGTTCTGCGGGTATTCCTATCAATTTCTTTCATAAAATCTGACTCAGGAATGGCAACCACAATCAACCAATTTAAGCCAAATTGATCTTGCCAAGGATGCACCCGGACAAAAATATTTTCCCCATCTAATTTAAAATTGATACTCTGTTTTGTTTGAATTTTACTCAAATCGCTAAATCGCTTTAGGAGATATTGACTCGATGATTTAATTAAGGGATCACGGCTTTGAAAAGCACTCAACCGTTGAGATTCTCCGTTGACTTCTAAATAGGGTTTTTCCTCACTGGAACTGGCAACAATTAAACCATTGGGTTCCACAATAAAAATTTTACTCGAAGGGGTCACTTTTAACTGTTTTAAAAAGTTACTAATTTGAGTCAAAATCAGATCAATTCCGATCACTCCCACTAATTTATTTTGTTGATCATAAATAGGATAACTAGAGGCAATAGAAATAACTTCTGGGCGATCGCCCCACTGATAAATTTTACTCCAAATCGGTTTTCCCGCCGCAACAGCATCACTATACCATTTATCTTCTTTGTAAAAATATTTTTCCCGGGTAATGAGGGTTGTTGGATCACCTTGATCATTTAATAAATAACGGTTATAATAAAATTTATCCGTTGGTTTCATTAATTCTAAATAGAGGGTTCCATCATCTTCTCGACCGACTCCTAGAAACAGATTATCCACAGTATACCTAAGTTAAAATAGCCCAGGGAAGGATAGACTTTCATCTGCTTCCACAAATGGCGTCGAATACTGTCTAAATCCTGGAAATTTAACAATCCCAATTTGAGCAGATTAAGATTAACTTCATTTACCTGAATCGGCAATGCTAAATAATGATCTAGCTGTTGACTAATACGAGCACTAACCTCATTTTGGAGTTGATTTGCTAAATCATTAACTGCCCGTTGTCCATTTTGAAATGATAACCAACCGACCAATCCAACGGCGATAAAAATTTGGAAAACAAAGGGAAAAATCAGCAGATTTCTCAGGGAAACTTTTTTTAACAATGGTTTAACCCAAGGGTAGAGAAATTGATTTGACATAGGCTTTATTTCCAAAGGGGAATAAATCATCTATTGTTGTGCTAAAGCACCATCTTTAGGAGTGCATAGCAAGCACAACAACGGCGCAATAACAGGGTTATTTCTTTTTGATGACTAATAAAGTAATATCATCCAATTGTTTTTGTTCACCCATAAATAATTTTACATCCTCAATCACAGCATTTTTAATTTTTTCTGCTTCCCGATGCCAATTTTGACTAATAATGCTACACAGTTTTTCTAGTCCATAGAATTTTTTCTGCATATTTTTAGCTTCGGTAATGCCGTCGGTATATAAAACTACTCCATCCCCAGAATTTAAGGTAATTAAAGTATGACTAATAAACTCAGAAATATCTTCATCTAATCCGATAGGTAGCCCTAAATCCATTGTACTAATTCGTTCAATATTTCCTCCTTGACGTACAATTAGGACTTCCTCATGTTGTCCACTAATACTCAATATATTTTCAGAATAATTTAAAATTGCTAAGGTTAAATTTTTATCAGAATTCATTCGTTGAATATTATAATAAATCATGCGATTTAAAGTATTCAAGAATCTGACGGGATTCTGTTCTTGTACTTCCTTTAATGTCCGAACTGCGGCTTGAATCATCACCATTAAAATTCCGCTTTCTAGTCCGTGACCCGTGACATCTCCAATCCCAATTGTCACAACTCCATGAGTAGTTAAAATATCATAATAATCGCCCCCAACTTCATCAGCAGGTTCCATATATCCGACAATATCTAAATCTTGAATTTCCGCTAATTCCTGGGGTCTGGGAAGAATTAATTGCTGCATTTCCCGGAGGATATCAAGTTCTGCACCCATGCGTAAATTTTCGCTTTCGAGTCGAGTATTTAAGCTACTAATTTCTTGATTAGCTTCCGCCAGTTGTCCGGTACGTTGTTTGACTTTTTCTTCTAAGGTATCAAAAGACTCTTTCAATTGTCCCGCCATCCAATTAAAAGAATTTGCTAAGGTTTCTAATTCTTTAATTCCTCCGATTTTAACTTTTTGATTTAATTCTCCTTCTGCTAGTTTATGGGAGACTTGATTGAGTTTTAAAATCGGTTTTGTAATCCAACGGGCGGTTAAAATTCCGATTCCCGTAGCCCATCCCAAGGCAATTAAACACAACCCAATAGTAATTTGAGTATTGCGTTTAATTTCCGTCATAAAATCCGATTCTGGAACCACAACCACAACTAACCAATTAATTCCCCGTCCGTCTTTAATCGGTAAAATTTGAGCATAATACCAGCCACTATTTTGTTGAAATTTAACCTGTTCACTATTTTGAATAGCCATAAAACTACCAAACTTTTTCAGCAAGGCATTAGCCGTATTCCGAATAGTAATATCTTCACTTTGATTAGCGGGAAAACGTTCAATTTTCGCTTCCTCTCCCTTTCCCTGAATTTTAAAGGGTTTTTTAATCTTAGAAACTAACAACCAAATCGCCAGAACGTTCAATAATAAAACTTTGTCCATTAGGACTAATATAAAGATTTTTTAAAAAATTTGTAATTCTTAATAAAGTAATATTAATACACAGAACTCCTTGGAGATTTCTATTCTGATCAAATACTGGCCAAACCGCCGACATTCCCAATCCCGTATCCGTATTTTGACGAGAAAAGAAGGGATAAATAGAACTCCAGGTTGGTTTTTGAGCCTGTTTTGCCGTTTGATACCAAGGACGTTTACGGGGATCATATTCGGCTTGTTTTAATAATTCCGCCCGGTTTCCCAATTGATCTAAACGATAAACTTCACGGATCGGTTCAGTTTCCCAGGTACGAATTTTTAGTTGAACTTGATTATTTTCTAAATGTTCAACCCCAATAAATTCCCCCTGTTCGTTTCCGTAGGAAAGATAACTTTCTAAATCTCCCTCGGCCACCACATTCCAAAAATACTGTTTTAACCCTTCAAAATTATTCAGATCTAATGTTCCGGCTGCGACGCTATCTTGTGTAATTCGGAGAACCTGAAAGGATTTATTAAAATATTCTAAAACATGATTTTCAATCCGAATACTCAGACTTTGAATTAACTGTTGGGCTAAATTTTCCACGGCCTGTTGACCATTCCTAAAGGAAAAATAACCAACTAATCCTACGGCGACTGTAATTTGTAAAACAAACGGAAAAACCAAAGCCGTTTTTAATCGGATTTTGCCGAAAGGTCGAAACCAAGAAAAGATTTTGCCAGGGTAATTCATATACTTATCAGGTGCTGGGTGTCGGGTGTCTGGTATAACGTCGCGAAACCAACAAATTCCCAGGGGAAAACCGGAGTATACTAGAATCGTGAAACGTTTTTGAATGATTTCTGTGTGGAACTCTCTTCTAAAAGTCAGTATGCCCTGCTCGCCCTGATGGAGTTGGCAACTCACTATGATAACCCTGAACCTAGACAAGTGCGGCAAATTTCAGCCCAGCATAACATTCCTGATCGCTATCTGGAACAATTGCTGGCAACTTTGCGGCGCAGTGGTATTGTTCGCAGTCAACGAGGCTCTAAAGGTGGATATTATCTAGGGAAGGAAACCCGGGAAAATTACTCTGTTTGACGTGGTGAACTGCCTAGAGGGAGCAGATCCCGAAGCGTCTCCTCAGAATTCCTGCCCTAATACCGTTGAAGGTACGGTGATCTGGGAATTTTGGCAGGAAGCAGAGCAAATGGCGAATTCCGTATTACAAAAATACAGCTTGAAAGACCTATGTGAACAAAGAGATGCCCGACAGCAGAAGGATATCATGTATTACATCTAAAAAGTTTAGGGATGAGTTCCTCAAATAATTTGTATCAATGTTGTTTATCTTCTCGTCAATTATGCGTATCGCCCATAACATCACGGAATTGGTCGGTCACACCCCCCTAGTCCAACTCAACCGGATTCCCAAGGCAGAAGGGTGTGTGGCTCAAATTGTGGTCAAATTAGAAGGCATGAACCCCGCCGCTTCGGTAAAGGATCGGATTGGGGTGAATATGATTAATGTCGCCGAAAAGGAAGGACTGATCACCCCGGGGAAGACCGTATTAGTCGAACCCACATCGGGGAATACGGGAATTGCTTTGGCGATGGTGGCCGCCGCTAGGGGCTATCGTTTAATTTTAACCATGCCCGAAACCATGAGTTCAGAACGGCGGGCGATGTTAAAGGCCTATGGAGCCCAATTGGAACTTACCCCGGGAATTGAGGGGATGAGTGGCTGTATTCGCCGGGCGCAGGAAATTGTGGATACCGTCCCCGATGCCTATATGTTGCAACAATTTCAGAATCCAGCTAACCCCCAAATTCACCGCAAAACCACGGCTGAGGAAATTTGGGCCGATACCGATGGATCTGTAGATATTTTAATCTCTGGAGTGGGAACCGGGGGAACTTTAACCGGGGTGGCGGAAGTCCTGAAACAGCGCAAACCGGATTTTCAGGCGATCGCCGTCGAACCCGCCAATAGTCCAATTTTATCCGGGGGTAAACCTGGCCCCCATAAAATTCAGGGGATTGGGGCGGGGTTCGTGCCTCCGGTTTTGAATGTGGATGTGATTGATGAGGTAATTCAAGTTACGGATGAAAACGCCATGATTTTTGGCCGTCGGATTGCCCGGGAAGAAGGGATTTTATCAGGAATTTCCACCGGGGCGGCGTTATATGCGGCGATTCAAGTGGGCAAACGTCCTGAAAATAAAGGCAAACTGATTGTGATGATTCAACCGAGTTTTGGTGAACGTTATTTGAGTACACCGTTATTTCAAGAGGGTTGACGGTTGATTGTTGAGAAATATGAACGAAAATCGTTAGAATTGATCTAGTGACAGAATCACGTCCCGAACTTTAGGGCTGATTCTGTTCCCGATCAACCCGCACCTGCACCTGTTATGTTAACTGGCCCAAAAGAGGAAATTGCTCAACGCAATGGGGAGATAAAACATCCCGTTCAGTTCTCGGAAGTTCCCCAAAGGCGATGGAAACCTTGGATGGTGGCAATTTTGGCTACGGGACTATTGGCTATTCTGGCAACGGTTTATGTGGCCCGGAGTCGGACTCAAATTGACCCCGATGCGATCACTGCTCTGACGGTTCCGGTGGAAGCCAAGGATTTAACTGTGAAAATCACCGCCAGTGGTGTGATTCAACCTGTGCGCCGGGTTAACCTCAGCCCCAAAACCCAAGGGCGGTTAGCACAATTGTATGTGGAACAGGGGGATATTGTCCAAGCTGGTGATATTGTGGCGCGGATGGAAAGTGGGGAAATTGAGGCCCAACTATTCCAAGCCCAAGCCCGTTTGGATCGGGTGAAAGCTAATTTAGACAAGCTGCAAACCGGAACCCGACCGGAGGAAATCGATCAAGCTCAAGCTCGTTTAAATCAGACAAAGGCTAATTTATCCCAACTGCGATCGGGGAGTCGTCCCGAAGAAATAGCCCAAAGTGAAGCTCGATTAAGAGAGGCGGAATCTCGCTTGAGAGATGCCCAGTCAGGAAGTTTGAATGATGAAATTGATCAAGCAAAAGCTCGAATTGATGCCAACAAAGCCGAATTAAAACTGGCGACGGAACGGGTACAACGCTATCAAGATTTAAAGGGAGAAGGGGCAATTTCCCAGGATCGATTAGATGAATATTTCCGCGATCAACGACGATTAGAAGCCTTACAAAATGAAGCGGGAAAACGCTTAGAACAATTACAACAAAGTCAGCGATCGCAAATTCAACAACGGCAAGCCAATGTGGAACAGGAACGTCAAGCCTTAAATCAACTAAAAAATGGCACTCGTTCCGAAGAAATTGCCCGTTCAGAAGCTGAAGTTGCCGAAGCCGAAAGTAAATTAAATCAGTTAAAAAATGGCACTCGTTCAGAAGAAATTACCGCGGCTAAAGCGGAAGTTGATGAAGCCCAAGGACAGGTGAAATTTTATCAAGTGCAACTGGAAGATACCAAAGTTCGCGCTCCGTTTTCGGGAATTATTACCCAACGTTATGCCGTGGAAGGCGCCTTTGTTACCCCGGCAACTTCTGCTTCTGAAGCCAGTTCTGCCACTTCCACTTCCATTGTAGCCTTAGCCAAAGATTTAGAAGTTTTAGCGAAAATTCCCGAGGCGGATATTTCTCAAATTAAACCGAATCAACCCGTTGAAATTATTGCCGACTCCTATCCCGATCAGGTGTTTAAAGGTCGAGTTAATATTATTGCACCCGAAGCGGTAAAAGAACGGGATGTCACCTTATTTCAAGCTCGAATTATTATCGAAACCGGAAAGGATAAACTTCAGTCGGGAATGAATGTGGATTTACGTTTTATTGGGGAAAAACTCAAACAGGCGTTAGTGGTTCCCACCGTGGCTATTGTTACTAATAAAGGTCAATCGGGGGTTTTACTTCCTGATGCTAATAATAAACCCCAATTCCACCCCGTTACCGTGGGTTCTCAAATCGGGAATCAAATTCAGGTTTTAAAAGGTTTACAAACCGGAGATCGGGTGTTTATTGAGTTACCCAAGGGACAAAAATTAGATGCTATTTTTAAGGAGAAAATAGATGAATAATCCCTAGGGGCGGGATGGACATAATATTTGATCCTCGGGACTCAGTTGGGAATTGGTTTTTAAATAATCCTTTATCCAGTCACAAGCATAGGCGAATTCATTCAAGTTTAAAACTTGATCTAAATTCCATAACATCACGGTTTTATCTTCACTCACGGAAGCCAGAGTTTGACCATCGGGACTAAATTTAACATTATAAACTTCACCATTATGACCATTTAAAGTTTTAATTAAAGTACCATCGAGTTTCCAAAGTTTAATGGTTTTATCCTGACTGGCTGATGCTAATAATTTTTGGTCAGGACTGAAGGCGACGGCCATCACGTTGGCGGTGTGTCCCTTGAGGGTATTTTCATAAATAAAGGATTGAGTCCTAGGGCTCCAACGCCATAATTTTATGGTTTCGTCTCGACTGGCGGAGGCTAAAATCTGTCCATCGGGACTCAAAGCCAGTCCCCAAATCCCATCTTGATGACCAGTTAATGTTTGTAACAGTTGACCGTTGAATTTCCAGAGTTTGATTGTATTATCATTGGAACTGGAAGCAATCCATTTACCCTCTGGCTGAATAGCAATACTCCAAACCTGACCCCGATGGCCGTTAAAGGTTTGACGAAGTTTGCCATCAATACCCCAAATTCTAGCGGTTTTATCCCAACTTCCAGAAACAATTGATTGATTATCGGGAGTAAACTTTACGCCCCAAACCCCCCAATTATGTCGCAATGGCGTTTTATTGGGCTGGGGGGCAAACAGTCCCTGGGCAGTTTTTTTCCAAAGTTTAATCATGCCATCATCGGAGGTTGAAGCTAACCAATGACCATCGGAACTAAATTCTACCTGATTCACCCGCCACTGATGTCCAGTTAGGGTTTGCAATAATCGCCCTTTCTTTGTCCAGAGTTTAATGGTTTTATCCAGGGAAGATGAAGCAATAGTTTGACCATCGGGACTAAAGGCGATGCCCCAAACCGTATCTTGATGTCCTATCAAGGGCATGACCAAAGAATATCTGGTTTTGGAGAGTTTAACGCTTTTATCCCAACTGGCGGAGGCAATAGTTTGACCATCGGGACTGAAGGCAACATCACTCACTTCTGCCTGATGTTGCCAGAGTGTTTTATAGGGTTTATACGAGAAATTTGTTGGATCTTGACGCCAGATTTGGATTTGTTTATTGCGAATTGCCGCTGCTAATAATTTGCCCTTTTGACCAAACGTCACACTCCATACTTCATCCTCAAAGGGGCCGAAGGTATGGATTAACTCCCCCTCCCGACTCCACAATTTAACCGTTTTATCCCGACTGGCGGAGGCTAGGGTTTGACTATCGGGACTCCAGGCCACGACAATCACTTCCGCCTGATGTCCGGTGAGGGTTTTCAATAGTGTGCCATCGGCATTCCAGATTTTAACCGTTTTATCAGCACTCCCAGAGGCAAATCTCTGACCATCGGGACTAAAGACAACGGTTTTAATTTTGTCAGGATGGGCGGCGATGGTTTTTAGGAGTTTCCCCCCTATTGTCCATAATTTGATGGTTTGATCAAAACTCGAAGAAATCAGTTTATCCTCAGTCGGACTGAAACTCACCGCCATCACCGATTCCTGATGTCCGGTCAGGGTTTCTTAAGTAGGTGCCATTGGTGTTCCAGAGTTTTATGGTTTTGTCGTTACTAGCTGAGGCTAGAAGGGGCTGACGGGGACTAAAGGCGACGCTGGTAATTCCATCCTGGTGTCTGGCTAGGGTTTTCCAAAGTGTGCCATCTGGTTTCCACAGTTTAATGGTTTTATCCTGACTCCCAGAGGCAATTAAATCTCCTGTGGGGCTAAATTTTACCGTATGAATAATGCTGGTGTGCCCCAATAGTTGATTATATTCTTGAATCCCATAAACGGCTTTTTGTAATGTCAATTTTACAGTCTGGCGAGTTTTTGTATCCACATCCGATAGGGTTTGCAATTGTCGATGGGCTTTCATGGATTGAATTAAGGCTTCAAACCTTTGATTTAAAGCAAATAAAGACTCAGCAGATTGATTGAGAGCTTTAACTTCGTTGGTTTTTGCCTGGTGTTCATTCACCCTGGCTTGATGATATTGAAACCAACTAATTCCACTTAATACTATCGCAATTACTAAGGCACTACTAACAGATATAAGTAAAAATCTTTGCAGTTTTGCGGTCTTTTTTTCTTGGGTAAGTCGGGCTTCTACTTCCCGCATTCTGGCGGCTTCTAATGCTTGTTGAACTTCTTGCCGATCTAATTCTTCACTTTTAGCTAAAAATTGATAATCTAAATCACTAATACTGCGACCACTTGACCAGTTTTGGGCTTCTTTTAATGCCTGTCCCCGTAATAGTCGAGAGGTATCTTTTTGGTTAGATTCTACCCAAGCATCAAAGGCTTGAGAATAGGGCCGCAGATCACTCAATTGTTGGTTAACCCAATCTAAATCAAAGACTTCTTGATAAATTCGATTTTTCACCCGCATAAACCCATTCTGTTTAATGACTAAACCGGATAATATTAGTTCCGATTGTTCGTTACTATCATCGGTTAAAACTTCTGAATTTTGCAAAATATCTTGATAGATTCCTAGAATTCTGCCGATGTGATCGGGGTTATTTTGAATGCGGTTACGAATAGTTCTTAAATGTTCCGGTTCATCTTGGGATTCCCATTTATAAATAATATGCGATCGCACTAAGGATTCCACCCAAAATCCTTCGGTTCCCGGGGGAACAATTAATATTTTGTTAACTTTTTCTTGGGTAAAATTTAGCACTAATTGACATAATTTTTGCGTTAAAAAAGGTTGTCCTTCCGTCCAAGCAATAATTTCTCCCATGATGGCTTGGGCATTAGTAATTTTTGCTTCTAAACCTTCAATTAAGGGTTGAACTTCATTCAGGGTAAACCCTGATAATTCAATGGCTTTTCCGATATTAAAGGGGGTGCGAGTGCGATCGGAAATTAAAGCCGAAGGGGTAGCAACCCCAAATAAGGCAAAGCTAATCCGGTTGTATTCAGGATTAATTGCCCGTTGATTATAACAAAAACGAATTAATGCAAAAAAATCATCTACTTTAAAATTTAAACTTAAAATACTATCAATTTCATCGACAAAAATAATTAATTTTTGATTAGGAAATTCCACTAATAAAATATCTTCTATAAAATTACTCAGACGTTGAATAACAGAAACTTCTGATTCCTCTTTCCACCAATTTTTTAAATTAAATTTACCTAAAAGATTAAATCCTCGCCATAACTCAGTGACTATTCCTTTATACCATTGTTGTTCCGTCACCATTTCGCTACCAATGCGAGTCATGTCTAAAGTCGCACATTGAAACCCTTCTTGTTGTAAACGATAACGAGTTTTAACTAACAGGGAAGATTTCCCCATTTGTCGAGAATTTAAAACATAACAAAAATGCCCCTGTTGTAATTGAGAATACAGATCGGAATCCGCTTTTCTAACTACATAAGTCGGAGCATCTTGAGCTAAACTTCCTCCAATTTGATAGGCAGAATTAGTCATGTCGTTTTCAAAGTATTCGGCGAATATAATTCGCTACTACAGAAACCAAGTCCACCTGCGTGGACTCATCTAAAATTGTGGTCTTGAAACCCACGAAGGTGGGTTTTGTCCGTGTAGGTATTCGGCGAATATAATTCGCTACTACAGAAACCAAGTCCACCTGCGTGGACTCATCTAAAATTTAACCCACGAAGGTGGGTTTTGTCCGTGTAGCCGCGATTTCTAATCGCCGGGGATCGGGGATGGTATTCGGCGAATATAATTCGCTACTACAGAAACCAAGTCCACCTGCGTGGACTTAATCTACAATTGCAGTCTTGAACCCACGAAGGTGGGTTTTGTCCGTGTAGCCGCGATTTCTAATCGCCGGGGATCGGGGGATGGTATTCGGCGAATATAATTCTCCACCACACAAAATGAGTCCACGCAGGTGGACTCATCTAAAATTCAACCCACGAAGGTGGGTTTTGTCTGTGTAGCCGCGATTTCTAATCGCCGGGGATAGGTTACATCATGCCCATGCCACCCATGCCACCCATACCACCCATACCGCCCATACCGCCCATACCGCCCATACCGCCCATGCCGCCCATGGCATCCATATCAGGCATTGCGGATTTCTTCTCGGGTTTTTCCACCACCAAGGCTTCCGTTGTTAATACTAACCCTGAAATCGAGGAAGCATTTTGTAGGGCAGAACGTACCACCTTGGCCGGGTCAATAATCCCAGAAGCAATTAAATCTTCATAGGTTCCAGTTAAAGCATTATAACCAATACTAAACTCAGTATTGCGGACATTTTCCACCACCACAGCCCCTTCAGCCCCAGCATTACTGGCAATATAAAATAAGGGTGCTTCCAGGGCTTTAGCAATAATTCCCGCCCCAATTTTTTCCTCATCATTGAGTTGGGATTTCATTTCATCAACTTTTTTAGCCAGATGAATTAAAGTTGTCCCGCCCCCAGGAACAATCCCTTCTTCTACGGCGGCTTTGGTGGCATTTAAGGCATCTTCAATCCGCAGTTTCCGAGATTTCATTTCCGTTTCCGTGGCGGCTCCCACCTTGATCACAGCCACCCCTCCGGCTAATTTTGCAATCCGCTCTTGGAGTTTTTCCGCATCATATTCAGAGTCGGTTTCTTCCAGTTGACGGCGAATTTGTTCAACCCGTTTTTTCACATCGGATTGGGTGGTGCTATCGGCAACAATAATCGTATTGTCTTTTTCAATGGTGATTTTGCTGGCCGTTCCTAACATATCTAAAGAAACGTTATCCAAACTTAATCCCACTTCTTCAGAAATTAATTGTCCGCCCGTCAAAACCGCAATATCCTGTAACAAAGCTTTGCGACGTTCCCCGAAACTTGGGGCTTTAATGGCGGCAACATTTAACACGCCCCTGGCTTTATTTACCACCAAAGTTGCTAAGGCTTCCCCATCAATATCTTCAGCAATAATTAACAGAGGTTGACCCGAACGGGCAATTTTTTCTAAGACCGCCACTAGGTCTTGAATGGAACTAATTTTTTTATCAGTAATTAGAATTCTGGCGCTAGAAAATTCCACCACCATCCGTTCATTATCAGTGATAAAATAGGGGGAAATATATCCCCGGTCGAGTTGCATTCCCTCGACCACCTCTAATTCTGTAGTGATGGATTTGGATTCTTCAACGGTAATTACCCCGTCCTTCGTCACCTTTTCCATCGCCAGGGAGATCATTTGACCAATTTCCGGGTCGTTTCCCGCCGAAATTGTTGCTACCTGGGCAATCGCATCCCCTTCCACGGGTTTAGCAATGGCTTGAATTTCTTCGACCAAAATCTGAGTAATTTTGTCCATTCCCCGTCTCAGGGCCACAGGATTAGCCCCGGCGGCGACGTTTTTTAACCCTTCACGAATCATCGCTTGGGCTAAAATGGCGGCGGTGGTTGTCCCATCTCCGGCGACTTCATTGGTTTTAGAGGCGACTTCCTGCATCAGTCGGGCGCCCGTATTTTCCAGGGGGTCGGACAGTTGAATTTCTTTGGCGACGGTAATCCCGTCATTCACGATTTCAGGAGTGCCAAATTTCTTCTCTAATAAAACATTACGACCTTTGGGGCCAAGGGTGACTCGCACCGCATCGGCTAGGGCATTTACACCTTTTTCTAAGGCTCTACGGGACTCTTCACCAAACGAAACAATTTTAGCCATCTTACAATATCATTAATCACCAATAAGCCACTTTAGCACTCAAGGGTTTCGAGTGCTAGTTCGGAAATCCGTCATTATCGGTAAGTCGGGTCAATTTGAATCTGTCTCTGTTCGGTTGCTGATTGAAAAAGGCAAGTTTAAAAGATATTAAAATGGGTTCTATAATCAGTAGAGCGAGTTTTTTGGAGGTCTACTAATTTTTTGAATAGACAGGATTTACAGGAATTAGCACTTACTCGACTTCAAGACGCAAAAGTGCTTTTAGACAATCATCAATATTCCGGTGCTTACTATCTGAGTGGTTATGTTATTGAATGTGCTTTAAAGGCTTGTATTGCCAAAAAAACTCAGCAATATGATTTTCCTGACCTGAAAAGTGTGAGGAAAATTTACACCCATGATTTAGAAGATCTGGCGGAACTTGCTGGGTATAATATTCTTGACCAATTAAAGTCAACCTATAAAGCTCAATGGTTAATAATTAAAGTATGGTCGGAAGAAAGTCGTTATCAAACACATAACCAAAAAGAAGCCCGCGATATTTACTTAGCAATTACCGATCCCAATCACGGAGTTTTACAATGGCTACAGCAACATTGGTAAATCAAGAGATAGAAGAAGGCCAAAGATTAATAGATGCTCTCAAGGTCAACGGTGTATCAGTTCATTCGGCTTTGTGGCTGTATGCAACAGAAACCGGAAACATGGCATCTGATGTTTGCTTTACCTCTCTATGATGATGAAGGGCCTCTTAAAACTTATGAGAATATCCTATCAGTTTTTCACCAAGTCAAACCTGACTTAAAAATTGATTGGACAGCAATTGTCGCTGTTAGTCCTAACGATGAATTAATTCAGGGTTTAAGTCAAGATCAACAACATTGGAATATCAACTTGTCAGGGAAACGCATGACCAATAGTATAGTTAATCGAATGTTGGTTGAAGATGCTTACATTTATCAAATTGGCGAGAATTTACAACTCGGAATCTTACCAAAATAGGGTAGAACATAGCTGAATTAAGTAGTGAGGCGTTCACGCCTCAGAGTCCTAAAGGACTCACTACAAGTGTTAAAATTTTTAATATTGTCAAAAATGAGATAATCAAAATATGAGCAAAAAAACTGCAAAATACGGGTCTTGGAAATCCCCCATTACCGCCGATTTAATGGTAGAAGGAACCGTTGGACTGGGGGGAGTAACCTGGGATGGGGATAATATTTATTGGATAGAAGGACGGCCATCGGAAGCAGGACGTAGTGTGATTGTTCGTCTGACTCCTGATAATCAATTAAATGATGTTACACCTCAATCTTTTAATGCTAGAACTCGTGTTCATGAATATGGCGGTGGTTCCTATATTGTTAATCAAGGAACGGTTTATTTTTCTAATTTTGTTGATCAACGTCTTTATCAACAGAAAATTCAAGGGGAAAATACCCCCTATCAAATTACTCCAGAACCTATTACTCCAGAAGCAGAATATCGTTATGCAGATGGGATAATTGATGCTCAAAATCAACGGTTAATTTGTGTCCGAGAAGATCATACCCAAGGGGGAGAACCTGTTAATACCATTGTTAGTATTAATCTGAATAATAGTGAGGATATTCGGGTTTTAGTTGAGGGTAATGATTTTTATGCCTTTCCTCGTTTAAGCCCTGCTGGTAATCAATTATCTTGGATTTCATGGAATCATCCGAATATGCCTTGGGATGGGACGGAATTATGGGTGGCTGAGGTTAATTCCCAGGGGTTATTAGGAGAAAAACAATTGATTGCGGGGGGTTTGGAAGAATCTATTTTTCAACCCCAATGGTCACCGGATGGAATTTTATATTTTGTTAGCGATCGCTCTAATTGGTGGAACTTATATCGCTATACTGGGAAGATAGAACCATTATATCCCATGGCGGCAGAATTTGGTTTACCCCTGTGGGTTTTTGGAATGTCAACATACAGGTTTAGTTCGGCAGAAAAGATTATTTGTACCTACAGTAAAAATGGTAATTGGTATCTAGCCAGTTTGGATACTAAAACTCACAAATTAGAGGATATTGAGATCCCTTACACCGCAATTGATGGCTTAACTGTTTCGGGAAATCAAGTATTATTTATTGGCAGTTCTCCCACGGAAAGTAGTGCCATTGTCAAGCTGAATTTGGAAACAGGAGAAACTAGAAGTATTAAGGCGTTCTAGTCAAATTGTACTAGATAAAGGCTATTTATCCGTACCTCAATCGATAGAATTTCCCACAGAAAATGGGAAAACTGCCTATGGATTATTCTATCCTCCTCAAAACAAAGATTATCAAGTTTCAGAGGGTGAAAAACCACCTTTAGTGGTTAAAAGTCATGGGGGGCCAACATCAGCAACATCTAGCAGTTTGAGCTTAAAAATTCAATATTGGACGAGTCGAGGATTTGCGGTTTTAGATGTTAATTATGGGGGAAGTACAGGTTACGGACGGGAGTACCGCCAACGGTTAAATAAAAGTTGGGGAATTGTGGATGTTGATGATTGTTGTAACGGGGCAAAATATCTAGCAGAAAAGGGTTTGGTCGATGGCAACCGCATGGCAATTGCGGGGGGAAGTGCGGGGGGTTATACCACTTTATGTGCTTTAACATTTAAGGATGTATTTAAGGCGGGGGCGAGTTATTATGGAGTTAGTGATTTAGAGGCTTTAGCCACGGATACCCATAAATTTGAATCCCGTTATTTGGATGGTTTAATTGGGGTTTATCCTGAAGAAAAGGCTATTTATGAACAGCGTTCTCCGATTTATTCTGTTGATAAATTATCCTGTCCGGTGATATTCTTTCAGGGTTCAGAGGATAAAATTGTGCCTCCCAACCAAGCAGAAATGATGGTAGCAGCATTAAAAGCGAAAGGAGTTACGGTGGAATATGTTCTGTTTGAAGGAGAGCAACATGGCTTCAGAAAAGCAGAAAATATTAAATGTGCTATTGATGGTGAATTTGGTTTTTATGCCAAAGTCTTTGGTTTTGAACCTGCCAAATAACCACCGTTAAATAGAAGATTAGCTGCGTATATTACAGCTATTAATGTTAATAATTAAGTCAAACTTAGTATTGGCTAAACGTTTGACTCTCAATGCTTGACCCCCCTAAAACCCATTAAAAAAGGGGGGAATGGACTTGAATTTTTTTAAATAATTTGCTACAATAGTCTATAAACAGATAGCATGAATTATTATGTCTGTCACACCAATTCAACCTCCGACTATTGATTTAACAGAAGTTATTACTGAGGATGATACTCCTGTGGATAATTTTCTATCCGCTAAATTGCAGCGTTTATTAGTTGAATGTTTATATAGTTTCTTGGCAAAGATTAGGAGAAAATTCAACATTTTTAGTTGATGCAAATGTAGGTATTTTCTATGCACTCCGTCATCCTCCCATTGTACCCGATGTATTTTTATCCTTAGATGTGGAAGTCCCGCCAGATTTTCGAGAAAAACGAAATCGGACTTATTTTATTTGGGAGTTTGGGAAACCGCCCGATGTGGTGATTGAAATTGTTTCTAATCAAGAAGTAAATGAACTCGGGAGTAAGTTAATTAATTATGCCCGGATGCGGGTAACATATTATGTTGTATTTGACCCGTTACAACAATTGGGCGATATTTTATTACGAGTTTATGTTTTACGCGAGGGACACTATCAATTATTAGAAACAACAGAAATTGAAAATAAATCAATATTTTGGTTAGAACAAATTGGCTTAGGATTAACTATTTGGTCTGGAATATATGAAGAAAAACAGGATATTTGGTTACGGTGGTGTGATGATAAAGGTGTTATTATTCCCACTGGTAAAGAACGGGCTGAAAAGGAATATTTAAGGGCGGAATTGGCTGAACAATCTCGGCGTAACGCTATTCCTAGGTTACGAAAAATGGGGTTAACGAATGAACAAATTGCTGAATCTTTAGGTTTGGAGATTGGAGAGGTTTAACCCTCTTTTATCGACGTTTTCTCAAATTTATTTAGAGGATAGTGAAAAATGATAATAGAAACAGCGATCTTAAAAAATGTCGAAAAATTACCTAAATCTGTTAAACAAGCGGTGCTTGACTATACGGAATTTCTTGTGAAACCGATACAATGAGGAAACACCTCAAATGGAGAAACCAACCAAGCGAGGAGGACTTGGGATTTGGAAAGGTAAAATCTGGATTGCAGATGATTTTGATGAACCTTTGGAAGATTTAAAGGATTATATGTAAACATGAATATTTTATTGGATACCCATACTTTTCTTTGGTACTTTCAAGATAGCGAAGAATTAAGTTATAAAGCAGCAGAAATTCTTGAAGATCCAAATAATACTCTCTGCCTTAGCATTGCCAGCTTGTGGGAAATGTCAATTAAGATTAATCTAGGGAAACTCAGGTTACAAAACTCTTTTTCTGAGCTAGAGGGAGTGTTACAACAACTAAAAATAGAGGTTTTGTCTATTACATTCTCTGATACAGAGTGCTATCTTAACTTGCCCCTGCATCATCGAGATCCTTTTGATCGCATTCTTGTTGCACAGGCGATAAATCATTCTCTTATTTTAATTAGTCGCGATTCAGCTTTTGATTATTACCCAATTCAGAGGATATGGAAATAAAACAGACCGGTATTATTTATTGTTAGATACATGACGGCGTTTTCTAATTCCTTTGGTTAAAATAGCTAATAAAAATCCGATCAAAAAAGATAATTCCAACGCCGGATTTTGAGTCGTTAACAGGAAAGACCCAATAATTGAAATGGCAGCTACCGTGTAGACAATCTGTTTGGGTTTCATCGTTTTCAACTGTAAAGATCACAAAACTAGACAAAATGAATTATAATAAACTCTGTAGAAAGGCTAAATTCAATCTTTCTCAAGAGATAGGAGACTTCTAAAATTCGATGACTACAAATTCCCAACGTTATCATATTACAACCTTCGGCTGTCAGATGAACAAAGCCGACTCGGAACGCATGGCTGGCGTTTTAGAAGAAATGGGCTTTGATTTTACCGAAGATCCCAATGATGCTAATGTGATTCTTTATAATACTTGTACGATTCGAGATAATGCCGAACAAAAGGTTTATTCCTATTTAGGAAGACAGGCAAAACGCAAACAAAAAGAACCTAATTTAACCATTATTGTCGCCGGATGTGTTGCCCAACAGGAAGGAGAAACCTTACTGCGTCGGGTTTCCTGAAATAGATTTAGTCATGGGGCCACAACACGCCAACCGTTTACAAGACCTCTTAGAACAGGTATTTCAAGGCAATCAAATTGTAGCCACAGAACCCATAGAAATCATTGAAGATATTACAAAACCCCGTCGAGATAGTGAAGTAACAGCCTGGGTGAATGTGATTTATGGTTGTAATGAACGCTGCACCTATTGTGTGGTTCCCAATGTACGCGGAATTGAACAATCGCGCCGACCGGAAGCTATTCGGGAAGAAATCGAAGAATTAAGCCGTTTGGGGTATAAAGAAATCACCTTATTAGGGCAAAATATTGATGCCTACGGCCGCGATTTGCCCGGTTCAAGTCCTGGGGGTCGAAATTTATATAATTTCACGGATTTATTATATTTTATTCATGATGTTCCTGGCATCGAACGGATTAGATTTGCCACCAGTCACCCCCGTTATTTTACCAAAAGATTAATTCAAGCCTGTGCAGAACTCCCGAAAGTTTGTGAACATTTTCATATTCCCTTTCAGTCGGGAGATAATCAGCTTTTGAAAGCAATGTCGCGGGGTTATACTCAAGAAAAATATCGCCAAATTATTCATACAATTCGGGAATATATGCCCGATGCTTCTATTAGTGCTGATGCGATTGTGGGCTTTCCTGGGGAAACCGAAGAACAGTTTGAAAATACGATGAAATTAGTCGATGATATTGGCTTTGACTTATTAAATACCGCCGCCTATTCTCCCCGTCCTGGGACTCCGGCGGCGTTGTGGGAAAATCAATTGAGTGAGGAGGTAAAAGCCGATCGTTTACAACAATTAAATCGCTTAGTTTCTGTTAAAGCGGCAGAACGTTCCCAGCGTTATTTGGGCAGAATTGAAGAAGTGTTAGTTGAAGGCACAAATTCTAAAGATCCTTCTCAAGTTATGGGACGTACCCGGGGAAATCGGTTAACCTTTTTCTTAGGAAATTTAGCGGAATTGAAAGGTCAACAGGTGAAAGTAAAAATAACCCAGGTAAGACCCTTTAGTTTAACTGGGGAAACCTATCGAGTTGTGTATACCTGTATGACCGCTAAAAATGATTTGAGATTGGTGATTTTATCTTTGGGTTTGGGGTTGGTGTTGACGGGGATGGGTGTCCGGGCGATCGCTTGTCAAAATTCCCCCAACTCCCCAACTCCCCAAGCGGAGGGGACGGTAGATTATTATTGGGAGTTACCGGAAGTCCCGTTGAGTTCTGGGGAAATTGAGAAAAATCCAGCACAATTACCCCAAATTCAGGGGAATGGAGATTATCAGCGATCGCCCCATTCTTCCTGGGAAACGACCCAATCCAATCCTCAAGGAATTGATTGTCGGATGTTAGGAAATACCAATTATTCACAATTAGAAAATCCCAGCAATAAAACCGAATTAAATATTGAAAATTGGCCGGTGGTGGGAAAACTGCCCCCAGGACAGGACTTTGAAATTAATTTAGGCCCGGCGGGGTTTGGTGTGGTTTACGATACGAAACAACAACCTTGGATTTATGTGGAAAAAACGTCTCAAACTGGCACTCCTTCCCACTGTTTTGTGCGAGCCAATCAACAGTTTGTACGACCGATTTCTGATAATTAAATCATACCATAAAAACCCTGTTTTTTTGACAATACCGTAGTCTTTTTTCAAGTAACCACAAAGGCACTAAGACACAAAAAAGGATAATTAAGGTGAAGGTATTCTTGGCAAGACGGGGTTTTTATTCATTACTAATTAATTTTACAAGTTTCTATTTTTTCAGCTAAAATTTCTAGGTTGTTCCACCATTTTCCTGTGCTAACTATCCAATTGCGGGTGGGTAAATGTCCAATGGGAGCGGATGTTTTATATTCGATGCCATAATCAGGATTATGGGGATTATAGGTTAACCATCCCACCTGCTGACAAAATTTTCCATAGTCTCCTTCCACTGTTTGATAAATTCGATTTTGGATACTAAATCCAAACCGATTATTACTATATTTTACCCAAAGATGATTAATGGTTTGTAGATCTTCACAGGGTAAATTTACTAAATCCTGGGCGTATAAATAGGTTTTTTTAGATTTTTTTAGGGCTTGACAGAGGACAGCCCAAGTTTCTTGATCCGCTTGTTTCCAGCGTTTTTGAGCTAAGAGGGTTTGGAGTTGAGTATAATCGACTCCCACGGCGGATTTTAAAGGATCATTTAAGGGTTGATAGCCTAAATTTTGTTTAATTCTCTCTAATAAACTAGGCGTTTTAGCAGGAGTCTGGATGACTTTTGCAGATGTTTTTTTAATCGGAATAACAGGTTTAACTGCTAAATTGACAGGCGTTTCAGAAGATTTAATGGCTTTTAAGGCTTCTTCGGCGGATTTATAACGTTGATTAATAGCGGTCGCAATTAATTTATTTAAAACGGTTTCTAAGCGATCGCTAATAATTTGTCTCGGGGGTAAATAACTCCGCCAATTCCATTTTTCATTATGATAATCATATAATTTCCCCGGGGAAATTCCCGTAATTAAATATAAACAAGTTAGCCCTAAACTATATAAATCACTGGCGGGATAAACCGTTCCTCTCATTTGTTCAGGAGACGCAAAATCCGGTGTTCCGATCCTAGTTCCACTCTCAACTAAGGCGGTTTCTGTCAATAGTTTGGCGATGCCAAAATCAATTAAAACTAAGTCATTTTCTTGATTAATATTTTTACTGATTTTGAACTTAGAATTTTCCTCTGAGAAAATATCACTAATTTTTTGTTTGAGTTTGGAACTTATTTCAGATTGTTCCTGATCTCCCATTTGAATAGTAGGAGGAACTTGGGTTAAATCGACAACGGGATCTAAGGGGTTTTCAGGGGAGGAAAGGAGAGAAACAACGCCGCATTAAATTAGCAGGTTTAATATCTCGATGAATAATATTCTGTTCATGAATAAATTGTAAAATAGGAAGGATTTGTTTTAAAACTTCCCAGATTTTTTTTTCCGTAAATAATCCATCTTGTTTTAATTCATCAAATAGGGTTTTTCCCTGAATATATTCTTGAATAATAAACAATTGTTTATTTTGTTCAAAATGTGCTAATAGTTGAGGAATTTGAGGGTGTTTTCCCAATTGATCTAAACGCACTGCTTCCTGACGAAATAATTTGGCGGCGGTTTGATAATCCTGGGGGTTTTCAGACTGAACAAAGAATTGTTTAATTACACAATAGGGATGGGAAGGAATTTGTTGATCAATTGCCAAAAATGTCCGACCAAAACCGCCCCGACTTAAAGGTTTTATGGCGAGATAACGGTTTTGGAGTAAGAGAAATTGACCACAACCTTGACAATATTCGGCTGAGTTGATATTTTCTGGATGAGAACATCCTACGGTCATACAATAACTCATCGCAGGTGAGGGAATATATTGTTAAGCCGATAATAACACAACGTCAGATTGTGGGTATTGTTGCGCTCGTTGTTGCGCTTCAGCGCACTCTTACAATAATTCTCAGCAACAACAACCAACACCATTATCAATTAAAAACTTTCGCAATTTGACAAAATCCTTCAACTTCTAAACCTGCGGTAATATAACGGGGTTTATGGGTTAATTGATCGCTATATTCTAAGATATTAGCCACTCCAATAGACTGAGGAAATAACTCAGAATTAAATAGAGTTTGATCATTTGGACTATCGCCAATGGTAAGAATTTGTTCCGGGGTTAAATCTGACCAATATTGTTGAATTACCTTTAATAATCCCGTAGCTTTGTCTTGATTTTTAGGTTTAATATGACCTTGAACGGTACTATAGGTAAATCCCCAACCCAATTCTGCACAAAGTTCTGTTAATTGCTGAATTTCCGATAAACTAATATTTTGAATATCAAATGTCCAATCTGTAAACCGAAAAGGATTATCAACGGAAGCCTGGAGATGGGGATATTGAACTTGGAGAATTTGAAACGCCAGGGCTAAATTTTGCCGATGTTGGGATAGGGAATTTAAAGAGATTAAAAATTGCGGTTGGTCAGATTCCAAGGGATAATATAAACCGCCATTTTCAGCGATCGCACCCGTCACCGGAAGATAATGTTTTAAGGCTTGTACCCATCCCGCCGACCGTCCCGTAATTAAAATTACCGGAATTTTAGCCTGTTTTAATGCCAACAAAGCCTGGAATAAATCCGGGGTAAATTTTCCATTTTGGGTCAAAGTTCCATCAATATCCGTTGCAATTAAACGAATATTATCGAGTGCATTGGCTTCTATGGCTTCGCTCAAAGGCGTTAAGGACACGGACACAACCCCCTATCAATGATTCAAGTATTTTAATGATCGGGGGCGAAAAAACGGAGAGGGTGGGATTCGAACCCACGAGGAAACCGTAAAGCCCCTAACACATTTCGAGTGTGTCGCATTCGACCAACTCTGCCACCTCTCCAAGTTAGAAATGATCTAGATCTGATTCTAAACCAATTTTTTGATTATATCAAAGAAAGGAACCATCTGTTTGATCAAAATCTAAAGTTGTTTCAAAACCCTGGGTGGGCGTCCATCTCAAAGCCCCATCTCGACCCGTCCAAAAAATTTGAGTTTGCTGTTGATTTAGGGTTTCTACGGTTTTCGGATCGATAGAATTGGAAGAAGCGATCGCAATTTTAGGTGTTAATACGGATAAAAGTTCCGGGGTTAAGGATTCTCCCGACCACCATAATACCTGAGTTGACCTGAGCTTTTTGATTAACTGTTGTTGTTGGGGGGCGGAAGTTTCTCCCAGTAATGTCCAAAGATTTTGACCAATTTTAAATTGAATAACTGGAGGTTGAGCACTTAATAAATCTAATTCTACAGAACCTAACATCATCGGTTGACCAACAGTTAGGGAAACATAATTTCCTTTTTGTTCGGCTAAGGCTTTTAGAATGATTTCATTGGTGGCTTGATAGTTCTTTTTCGGAGTAGGATTATCATAAAAAGTTTGAATTGGAATATTTTCTAAAATCAACGGCCAACCAATACTTAAACCTAGTTGGGAATGGGTCGCCACGGCGTTATTAATGGTATTAATTCCCTGGGCATTTAAAAAGGGTAAAACGGCAAATTTGGCGGTGTTCTGACTACCACTATTAATTAGGGTAACTTGTCCTTTTTCTTCAATCACTAAAATCGGTTCTTGAGGCGTACTTAAAAGGGTGGCTTGAAACCGTAGGGTTTTAGTATACCAACTGGGTAAAATAACGATGAATATGGCTAAGGTAACGGCAAATATAATGGGAATCAACCCTTTTTTTGATCTGGAAAATTGGAGATTTGATTCAGGGTTAATTAAAGTAAAATAAGCCCAGATTACCAGAACTAAACTATAAAGACTTATCAACTGAATCAAGGAAATACTGCCCACGGCAATCGAATTTCCTGGGAGTTGACTAAAATATTTGGCGATTTCAATTAAACCTAAAATTGGATAATAGAGAAATTGGGCGATCGCACTTCCCAAACTGGGTATGAATAGGGCAGATAATGCACTCGCCATCCCTCCTAATGTGATAATAGAAATCAGGGGAGATGCAATAATATTAACTAGAATACTATAGGGAGATAATACCTTAAAAAAATAGAGTTGCAAAGGCAATGTCCAGATCAGTGCTGATAAGGGAACAGCAATTAAAGATGCAAATAAAGGCGGCATCCAATTTAACCTTTCCATTAAGGCGGGAAACCGTAACCATTAATCCTAAAGTTGCTAAAAAACTGAGTTGAAATCCAATATCAAAAATCCAAATTGGATTAGCAATTAATAATAAGATAGCGACAATTAATAATACGTTTAAAGGTTTAGTTTGACGTTGGGTTAACAGGGCGATTAATACCGCCAAACCCATTAATGTTGCTCGTAATACTGAGGGGGAAATCCCCGTTAATCCCAAATAAATTAGTAGGGTTAATAACCCTAAACTAAATCTAACCGTGGGAGAAAACCTTTGAGTAATAGCTAAAATAACTCCCAATAAAAATGATACTTGAAATCCTGAAGCTGCTAGAATATGAGCCAGTCCAACTTGAACAAAAATATCTCGAATATCGTAGGGTAAATCAACAGCCAAGCGTCCTAAGACCATCGCGCTTAATAGGGAACCTTTGGGAACTCCTAATAATTGAGCTTGAGCCCGGGTAATCCGTTGGCGAATTTTCCACAGTCCCCAAGGAGGCGGTTGACTATCATCATGACTAATATAACGTCCTCGAAGTCCGGTAAATGATCCCTGTTGAGCTAGATAGTTTTTAAAATCGAATCCTCCTGGGTTAGAAGGGGGTTTAGGTTTGTATAAACTTCCGGTAATTGCTATACTTTCCCCCGGATATAATCCCGTGGCTTTTAATATTGGAACAGTCACATAAACCAAACCACTGACATCTTTACTCACGGCGATCGGAGTATTATTATTAGTAATTTCATTAACTTGATGCGCCTGTAACCAAAATTGTCCCCGTCCCGAACGAGTCAACCGAGGAATACTACCAACTTCTCCCCTAACTGTAATTAATAAATCTTGGCTATTTCCACTATTAATAATTAACTGACTAATATCATGGGTAGCAGGTTGAGGCGTTCTGATTTGTAAATAAACACTGGCTAAAAAAGCAATAATTCCGGCTAATAACCACACCCAAAAAGGCAACTTAGGACGGGGAATTTTAGGAATTTTCTCAGCAAATTCAATCGGATCGGTTAGGGCGTCTTTGCGGGTTTGTTTCTGCTGAATAAATTGTTTAATTCGAGCTTGGCGGGATTGTTTATGTTGATAAACTTGTTTTAATGCTGTGGCTATTGCTAATATAATTCCTAAACCTAATATTGCATAATTTCCCCCAGGAATTACACCTACTAGCAAACCTAAGAGATAAGCAAAAGCCAGAATTAAAATCACCATCTGATTCATGATTTAATAAGATACGGATCAATGGGAGTATTCTGGATTTGATCCCCCTAAATCCCCATTAAAAAGGGGGACTTTGATAGTCCGGGTTAGGGGGTATCATTGTTGTGGGGTGTGTAAGCGATCGGCGCAAGCACCAACATTCAACAATATTAGATAGACAATCCTAACTTTAAACCTAAAACGGTATGAACTAACATTAATCCTAAGATAACGGTTCCAATATAAGCATGGGTCGCCCTAAAACCTGAGTTATCTTTATTAAATCCGGTAAAAGCAATCAGACTATTAGTTAATAACAATCCCAATAATATTGTTCCTGTCCAGAAGTGGGGACTTTCTAAAACAGGTTGTTTTTGCATCACTAAAGATAATAAACCTCCCGTGTAGCCTAAAGCCAAAAATAAAAACATTAAAGGGGCGAGTTTTCGGTGGTCAGCACGATTTTTTAAGGCGACTTCCTTATCTGCTGCGAGACGTCCGCGCCATCCCGTCCAACCCACATAACTTCCCATCGTAAAAATAACGGTTTCCCATCATTACCGGATGTCCCCAATGGGTGATAGGTTCAGGAATACCTAAACCCCGAAATACATTAGCAATGGGTTCTAAAAGTTCAACTAAACTCATATTTTCTGTTCAAAAGCCGATTAGATTTCCATAGTTCAGTTTAGGACAATTAGGTACCTAATTGCTAGATCAGGTTTTATGAACCCGAATGAGTTGATAAGCACCCGCTTGATCCATAATTTGATATTGATCTGGTTTTAATCCTAGATCAATTAATTCTTGGGGATGTGCCAAAATTAAAAGGGTTTGGGGAGGAGATTTTTGCACGAATAGAGTTTGAATATAGGCGATCGCATCCCGGGGGTCAGGACGGTATTGAACTCGATTTTGAGTATAAAAAACCAAACTGGGTTTTTTGAAACCAATCATAATTAATTCTTCCCCTAATTTTCGCTGTTGTACGACGGTTTGGGATAGGTGTCGTAGAGGTTCTTGTCGATGTTGATCGAGTAAACTATAGGTGGGAGTTACCGCCCAAATAAAAAAACCAATAAACCCCAAAATATTAACTATAAAAATTGATGAAATTCGACCTTTCCACCAACTTAGGGCGATTCCTAATGTTGCGATCGCCCAAATTACAGCCGATATATTTGGAATCCCAGAGGCTTGTAAATCCCCTCTAAAATTCGGCATATCTGCATCATATCCGATTAAATTTTTACTAAAATAACTGCCGATGGTGGCAATAAAAACAAATACAATATTAATCAGAATAGAAAGATTTGTGGAATTAAATTTATTTTTTTTAAATCTATTTTTGGAGATAATATTATTATGCCAAAATAAAGATACTAATAAAACCGAGGCGGGAATTAAGGGCAAAATATAACTGGGAAGTTTAGTAACCGCTAGGGTGAAAAACAGAAAAACTCCACCAAACCAAAAAACAGCAAATAATTGCAGTTGTTGAATTCTAGTTTGCTGTTGCCAATGGCGACGTTTCCAAAATTTTGTGGAAGAGATCGCCAGGGGTAAATAGACAGAAAATGGAGCAAATCCGACTAAAACCACAATAAAATAGAAATACCAAGGAGCGGAATGGTGATTCACAACCGTTGTAAATCGTTGAAAATTATGATAACCAAAAAAAGAGTTAATATAGTTTTGACCATTAACTAAAATTACTAAAACATACCAAGGAATTGTCATAACTAAAAAAATCAAACTTCCCTGCAATAAACGCATTTCTTTTAAAACTTGACGCCATTCCCCCAAATAAACTAAAAATGAACCAATAATTAAAATTGGTAAAACAATCCCCACCGGGCCCTTTGTCAAAACAGCTAAAGCGGTTAAAATATAAAAAGCCAAATACCAAATCTTAGCAGAATTCCAACGGAGAGGTAAGAGAGGTAAATCTTGCCCTTCCTGAACTTCTGACTTAGCATATCCCAGAAAAAAAGCGAATAACGCCGAACCCAAACACCCGGTTAATAACATATCAGAAACGCCGATTCTTGCCCAGGCTAGAATTCCCGGATTAAAGGCAATTAATACCGCCCCCATCCAAGGTAAAGGATGTAAAATAATCTTGCTGAAATCCGGTTGAGCTAATGGAGAAATAAAATCTTGTTTTTGATCATCTTTTCTGGTATAAAATTTGGTTTGTTGGACGTAATAATTTAAAGTATAAAATCCAAAACAGACGAGAAAAAAACCAGAAAATGCCGAAGGAAGACGAACTCCCCATTCATTTACCCCAACTATCTGATAGGAAATTGCCATTAACCAATAAATTAATGGGGGTTTATCGAAACGGGTTTCTTCATTAAAATAGGGGGTAATCCAATCCCCAGTCACCAACATTTGACGGGAGGCTTCCGCAAATAGAGGTTTCTGTTTCATCGAGTAAACCCGCAGTTCCTAAGTTCCAAAAAAAAGCCAGAAAACCGATTAAACCTAAACCCACAATCAAAACTAGCCAAGGGAACCGATCTGTTTTGAGCAGAGGTGAAAAAAGGGTTGGAATCTTTTGATTTGAACTTGATTTCATTGGCTAAAAATGCAGATATTAACGATTGAGATATTGACAGTTTACTGTTAATGTGTTATCTAACTAACACCTAAGTCAATATATCAATTAGTTATTATCGTACACGGGAACAAGAATACCCACACCATCAGGAAGATTACTCCAGAATTATTGATTTCTTCATGGGGTCGGTTTAATCACCAATTCCCATTCCTGGTCTTGGGGATTCCAGGTCGGAAGGGAAGTTTCCCCGACAATATAAGGCCCCCAGTAATAGCGAGAACCATCGGGAGCAAAAACCACCAAGATATCGCCGGATTTGAGGATTAAATCTTCTTGGGGAAGGGATAAAATCAAACCCTCCCTACTGCCCTCAGCCGGGGCAAAATCCCAGTGAACAGGTTCCGTGATATTAGGGGACAAACGACTGAGTAAAGCCACACGCACCGGGTGTTCCGTCAGGTTACCGACACGAAATGACCCTTGGTGATAGTTTGTGGGAAGTGGTGGCAGAGACAGTTTTGGGGAAATCATCCCCGATTTCAGGGGAAGACTAATATTCGGGGGGGATGGTTGCGGAATCGGGGTTTTAGGAAAAGTTGTGGATAAGGAAACTATGGGCAGATAAGACCGTATGTTCGGCGGGTTTTCGCTCCGTTTGGACACAATAGCGAAGGAAGAATTGCCTTAAACTAATTGAAGTCAATAAAATAGTTCCAATAATCAAAAAAGCTGGATAAAGTTTAGCTTTCATAATCTTTTGCTTTAAATTAGATTATTAATTCCACTACCATTCACACTCTGTTTTATGCAAAATACCCGCCTTAATCGACTCGTCAATGTAATTAATGTCCAGGTAGGGCGATTGTTAATGAATCCTTGGCGACGGATTTCGCTACTAACCATTAGTCTGCTATTTGGGATATTCCTAGCCCTGGCTATTTCTACGATAACTGGACAAAGGGCGCGTCTGGACGTGACCGTGGCTTTAGTAATATCTATTCTTGTTGAAGGAATAAATTGGTTAGCATACAGTAGTTCCCCCCGTTTGCGACAATCTTTTTGGGTAGAAAACCTAAATGCCCTCAAAATTGGTTTGAGTTATGGTTTATTTTTATTAGCCTCAATTTTAGGTTCATAATAAAAATTTATTCAATATAACTAGAACGGTCTATGATTGAAATTCTCAAAGATTGGAGAAATGGAAAACAACCCCATGCCTCAGATTTAGCGGTTTTAGAACAATGGGAACTATCTGATCAGCAACGGTCGGCAGCCTTTGGAATTACACCGGAAAATGTGAAGGTGAGAATAGAAGCCCGATCCCATATATTCCATCAACTTCAACAGAAAAAGATTGAGTTTCCTCTGTTATTTGAACAGTTAGAAACCCTATGGAAATTTTGGCTACCTTTAGCAACCCAACTGGCTGAACACCGCCAACAGTTAGGTCGTCCTCTAGTTCAAGGAATATTGGGAGGGCAAGGTACCGGAAAAACAACCCTAGGGAAAGTCTTAACTTATATTTTGTCTCTTTTTCACTATGACACACTTAGTTTATCCTTAGATGATCTCTATAAAACCTATTCGGAACGTCAACAGTTACAAGAAGCTGATCCGCGTTTGATTTGGCGGGGGCCGCCGGGAAACCCATGATCTCGAATTGGGAATCCAGGTTTTAGAGCAATTACGTCAACCCTTGCCCAATCAAACCATCGCTATTCCTCGATTTGATAAGTCATTATGGCAAGGAGCGGGCGATCGCATTTCCCCAGAATTCGTCACCGGAATTGATATTATTTTATTTGAAGGTTGGTTTGTAGGCTGTAGACCAATTGCTCCCCAAGGGTTTGATTCTGCCCCAGTTCCGATTATTACCCCCTGGGATCAACAATTTGCTAGGGATATGAACGAACAGTTAAATGGGTATATTCCATTATGGGAAAAATTGGATCGGTTACTAATTTTAAATCCGGTAGATTATCGCCTATCAAAACAGTGGCGAATCCAAGCCGAGCATGATATGATTGATACCGGAAAATCGGGAATGACCGATACAGAAATTAGTCAATTTGTTGATTATTTCTGGAAAGCATTACACCCAGAATTATTCATAAAATCCTTGATTAAAAATCCTAGATTTGTGGATTTAATTATAGACATTAATCCCGATCATTCTATCGGTAATGTTTATCAGGGAAATCTATAATTACCTCAGAGATTAGCTCCCCCTAAATCTCCCTTTCCAATGAGAATTACGCAGATTAACACAAATTAAAATCCGTGAAATCCGTGAAATCCTCTTAAATCCGTGATCCCCATTACTTATTATGAAAACAACTCTATTAACATTAACTCTGATTTTCTCCTTTAGTATTAGTCAAATAGTTGCAGCCAAAACCCCCATCAAAAATCAACCTGTGGGTTTAGAATATTCGCCTATGGTGAATCAAATCACTCAAAATACCGAACCAATAACCATTGGAAAAGCCGCCGATTTAATCACTCAATGGTTAAACGCCAAATCCCGAATTTTTGCCCCTCCCTTTGACCGTGAATCGCTCGGAGATTTAACTACGGGTGTATTATATGCTGATAGCTTAAAAGCAATTAATTTTTTACAGGAAAATAATGCTTATTATCAATATGGAGTCCAGAAAGTTGAATCCATAGAAACGATTTGCCGCATCGGGAAATAAAGCTACCATAGAAGTTAAAGTTACCGAAGATACGACCCTATACAAAAATGGAAAAATTATTGAAAGTAGCTTTAATACCAAATTAGTGCGTTATAATTTAGAATATTGGGATGGAATTTGGAAAATTGCCAACTCTCAAGTGATGAGTTAAAAAGTTTTAAAAATAGCGATCGCATTTGCAGAAATTCACTATGGTACAAGAACTGATTGATTTAAAAAATTGCCTAGAAACACAACGCTATGATCAAGCGTTAATCATTATTGATGAACTTGAGGGAATGAGTCGCAAATCCATTTTAAGAACAATAAAATCTTTTTTAATTCGGTTACTTATCCATTTAATTAAAAACCAAATCGAACAACGTTTAACCAATTCTTGGATCGCTTCTATTTCTGATTCCATTATCCAAATTCAAGATCTAAATCTACAAGATAATAAAAAATCCCACTATCTTAAAATAGAGGAATGGGATAATTTATTAGATGAATCTTTTGCAGCATCTATTCGTCCTGCGAGTGTAGAAGTCTTGAATGGAAACCTCAAACCTCATCAATTAATCCAACAAATTGATCAAACTCAAATTCTGGAAATAGCCAAACAGTTAATCACCTTAACCTATAATTATTCTCCCCGGGATTTACCCGATATTATTGATCATAATTTAGCTCAATTACCAGGAGCAGAAAACTGGTTTTCAGATTAACTATTAGAGAAATCCAAAAGAAACCGGGTTTCTCATTGTTATTTCGGTAAGAAACCCGGTTTCTGTGTTTGATGATTTACAGTTGATTAATCATCGGCATAAATATAACGGTGTAACTCCTTCGGATCGGGTTCCGGGCTGCTTTGGGCAAATTCTACCGCATCATCAATAACGGCTTGAACTTGCTGATCAATAGCCTTCAATTCCTCATGGGTTGCCAAATTATGTTCGGTTAAATGAGCCGCAAATTTTTTAATCGGATCACGCGCAAACCAGAATTCCTTCTCGTCTTTATCGCGTAATTCATCGGGGTCGGCCAAGGAATGTCCCCGAAAACGATAGGTTAAGGCCTCGACTAAAGTTGGGCCTTCACCCGCCCGGGCGCGAGCAACGGCCTTTTTCGCCACTTCCCTAACCGCCAAAACATCCATCCCATCCACTTCATAACCCGGCATTCCAAAAGCGGGGCCTTTTTTGTAGATTTCCGGGTCAGAGGTTGCCCGGTCATGGGCCATCCCGATCGCCCATTTATTATTTTCCACCACATAAATAATCGGCAAATTCCATAATGCCGCCATATTCAAACATTCATAGAATTGGCCGTTATTACAAGCCCCATCCCCAAAGAAACACATAGTTACCTGATCCGAACTCGGATCATTCATCGCTTCCCGACGGTATTTGGTTTGAAAAGCCGCACCTGTAGCCACCGGAATGCCCTCAGCAACAAAGGCAAACCCCCCTAATAAATTATGGGCTGAGGAAAATAGGTGCATCGAGCCACCCCGACCCTTGGAACAGCCCGTAGCCTTACCAAATAATTCCGCCATCACTTCCCGGGGTGGAAACCCCCGCACTCAAAGCATGAACGTGATCCCGATAGGTACTACAGACATAATCCTCATCCCGACGACCAGCCCGGATCATCCCCGTAGCCACGGCTTCTTGACCGTTGTACAGGTGAACAAAACCGAACATTTTGCCCCGATAATACATCTCGGCACATTTATCTTCAAATAACCGCCCCAGCACCATGTCCTCATACAGCATTAACCCCTCGTCACGGGTTACAGCATTTGCATCCGCCTTAAACGTCGGTAACGTGCGTTCCTGTGCCATTTTTTCCAATTACCTGTACCAATTTGAGATTCTATTTTACAGGTTGGGGGCGGGTTTATTGAGATTTCTGTTGATTAACAAACTTTCTCCTATTATCAAATCCCCCTATCGTAGGGGCGGGTTCGAGACCATCCCTGCCACCCCACCCCAATCTTGATAAACCCGTCCCGAATAGGATGGCAAAAACCCAAAAAACCCGGTTTCTAATCAAGTTGATAGGGCGGGTTTATTAAAATTTCTGCTAATTAACAAATATTGACGCGAACCCGCCCCTACGGTTGGGGTAATATTAAGATAATTAGGGGATTTATTAATCTGATTTGTCATTATTAAAAGGCAAATCCTGATTAACATGATCAATTTCCTGTTGTTCCATCTCGTTAATTCGTCCGATATAAGACTTTAAAATCTGAGCCAAACGTTGATCATAGAATCGATGCAAACTATAATTGGGTGTGGCGGGAAAACCCCGACGTTTTTTATGTCGTCCGCCCGCCCCCGGATCAAACAGAGAAATTTGGTTTTCAATTGCCCATTCAATGGGAGAATAATAACAGGCATCAAAATGTAAACAATCAATATCTTGAACACTTCCCCAATAGCGACCATATAAACGATCGGCTTTGGTTAAACAAAACGACATTCCCATGGGTTGATGTTGGGTGCTATCATCAAACGCCGCGACAAATAACACCCGATGGCGATAATTATGATGCAATTGTTCAAAAAATCTGCGGGTTAAATATTTACTGCCCCACCAACCAAACTTATCACAGGTACTGGCATAAAACTGATACATTTCCGAAAAAAAGGCTTTAGGAATTTGATCACCTGTGTAGGTTTGTAAGTTTAATCCTGCTTGAGTAACGGCTTTACGTTCCCTTTTGATATTTCGCCTCTGATTAGCATTAAAACCCTTTAAATAATCATCAAAACTTTCATATTCTTGATTTTTCCAAATATAACTATGGTGCAACCAAGAGGCAAACCCAAACTTTTCTAACATCGGTTTCCACTCGGGATCAACATAAAGAAAATTACAGCCTGAAATTTTATTTTCAATACAAAATTGATCAATTGAATGTACCATTAATCCCGTAATTTCTTCTTCATCTTCCCCAGGGGCAATCATAAATCTATAGCCTTCGGCTGGAGTAAAAGGGGACATTCCTAATAGTTTGGGATAATATTGAATCCCTAATTGATGGGCCACATCCGCCCATTGATTATCAAAGACAAATTCCCCGCGACTATGCCCTTTTACATATAAAGGTGCGATTCCCACTAACTGTTGATCCCGCCATACCGTTAAATGATGGGGTAACCAACCCGTGCGTCCGGTGGCACTTCCCGAGGATTCAATATTATGCAACCAATCCCATTCAAAAAATGGTGTGATTAAGGGTTGGGCAAGGGCATCCCAGGCCGTTTGAGGGACTTCGGCAACCGTATTAATCCAACGGGTAGAATAGGAGGATGTTAGGGGTTTTACCATATTGTTTCAAAAATGATCAGCGACGCATTATTCATTATTTAGGGTAATCGAATTTTTACAAAAATGGCAAAGGACAGGATTATTGGTCAGTTAATACTTGATAATGTAAAAATACTTCTTGTCCCAGGGTTTTCACCTCCAATAATTGCAAGCGAGGGGCGACGGTAGATAAAAAGCCCTCTCCATCGGCGGGGGTAGGAGAATTTTTACCACTTAAAATTAAGGGACAAATAGTTAACCAGAATTGATCAATCAGGTTTTGTTTTAAGAGGGAAGCCACCAGTTGACCTCCTCCTAATATTCCTAACTTATTTAAGCCTAATTTTTGCAATTGCTCAAAAGCCAAACTCCAGTTAATTTGATGATGATTATTGTCAGCAATAATTATATTTTCAAACCCGGCTATATTTTCCCATAATTGTTTACCCTGATTTGTTGTCAGTAACCAATGGGGAAACAGACTGTTGAAAAAAACGGCAATTGGGGTTAATCTTTCCTGAAGCAGACACCACAATTTGTATGGGTTGAGGGGGTTTTCCGTGTCGTTGTCGGTGTTGTAATAATTGAGGAGAATTAATTTTGATAGTGGTTTGATAGGCGTTTAATGTTCCCGCACCGAATAAAACCCCATCCATTTGTGCCACTTGTTGTTCTAAATGTAGTTTATCTTGTTCTGAACCAAAACGGGCGGGCGATCGCCATTCATCGGAAATTTTACCATCCGCACTCATCGCTAAAATTACCGTCGTTTGAGGTCGGTTAACTACAGGTTGGGGAGTCATACATTTAATTCACAACAAGCAACATATACCCACTGTATAATTTTTCGTGAATTTTAGAGATGTTGTGATCAAAATCACTGCAAAATCTGCTTGATCTCACCTCTGATCCTTGATCTGATCCATCAATTTACTCGATCAAATTCACAAAATATCAAGACTTTTAGCACAATATTTTTAAAATTATCCGACACAATTAAAGAGGATAACCCAATACCACCTCTATTAAATATATGCGAACTCAAAGGATCTCTGATATTCCTGGTTATCAAACTTTATCCCCCCGTTTAAACCCAGGTTTAAGTCAGTGGAGTTACCAAGTCAAACCCCAAATGTTTGAACCTCTGGAAGTTCATTTTTCTAGTTTAAAAACTATGATTTTGACCCGAGAAACCTTACCTCTAAATTATTTAAGTCCAGCTAAATTTAAAGCTCGATTGAGTTACTTAAATTTGATTTAAGTTGAGGGGGTAAAAATACCAGATTAACTAACTAGGTGATTTTTGGCACTTCTCAATTCTTTTTGAATAGAAATCGCTTTTCCCAGGGAGGAAATTGCTTCGGGGTATTGTTTTAACTTCGACAATAAAGAACCCCGATAACGCCAGGTTTCCGCATCATCAGACTGACAGGAAAGGGCCGCATCATAGGATGCTAAAGCTTCTGGATATTGCTCTAATTTTTCTAAACAGACCCCTTTACAACGCCATGCTTCCGAGGAATCGGGTTTTAAATTAATCGCCTGTTCATAAAGGGCGATCGCCTCCGAATATTTCTGTAGTTTAACTAAAATTTCTCCACATTCAAAGCAGGTTTCATAACTATCGGGTTTGAGTTTTATGGCTTTTTTGTAGGACTCTAAGGCTTCAGCATTTTGGTTTAGTTTTCCCATAATATTTCCCTGAATTTTGAATAGTTCAAAATTATTGGGGTTTAAAATCAAGGCTTTTTCTAAGGATTTTAATGCTTCTTGATGACGTTGTAAAGCGGATAAAGCATTGGCTTGATTTAACCATAATTCTGATTTATTGGGATTGAGTTTAATCGCTTGATTATAGGAGGCGATCGCTTCTTCATAACGTTGTAACTTCGCTAAAACATTACCTCGATTATGCAGAGTTTCATATTGATCAGGAGCAATTTCTAAGGCTTTATTATAGGAATCTAAGGCTTCATCAAACCGTTTAAATTTTCTCAATAATGCCCCACGATTATGCCAAGATTCATAATCATTCGGTTTAATTTTAATCGCTTGATCATAGGATTCAATCGCTTCTGCATACCGTTGTAACCGCACTAAAGTATTGCCTCGATTGTACCAATTTTCATATTTTTGAGGTTGTAAACTCACACATTGATCATAGTCTGATAATGCCTCTTGATACCGTTGTAACTTAACTAAAATACCCGCTTTTTTATACCATGCTTGCTCTAAATTAGCATTCACTTCAATTGCTTTTTCTAATAATTTCAAAGCCGCGCTAAACTGTTTTTCAATGATTAAAGATTCTGCCTTTTTCAAATAATCATCAGCAATCATTGACTCGGAAACTGGCTGGGATTTCGCGGCTGTGGATACCGGAGAAATCACTAATTTTTCAGGTTCAGAAGATTTTGATAATCCATTCAAAGAAATCAATTGTTTTGTTTCTATCGGTTTTTGTTGTAATTCTTTTAAAGACTCCTCTTTAATCTCTTGAAACCTCAGAAATCATGGCTTGTAACCGGAATACAAATTGGGATTTAAGGGTTTCTACTTGTTCAATAGAAGCTTGAGACAGTTTGGCTTCTCTGGTGATAAAATTAATGGATTCCTGGGCGGTTCCTATTTGTATTTCTAATTCTTTAATTAACTGTTGATAACGCTGTTTAGAGGCTTTTAATTGTGCTTCTAAATTATCAATTCGGTTCAACTGCTTTTGAGCTTGAGCTACAATCTCTTTGACAATTAAGCGACGAACTAACCAAAAGAATAAAATCGTTACACTGGGGATTAATGTGGCGACAATTAATAAAGTATTCAGTAGAGTAATTGTCTGACTAAATTCATAATTTAATGCAGAATATGGGCTAATTTGTGCGACGGAAATGGGGGTTGTGATTGTGCTTTGTGCCTCCCCTTGACCAATTTTAACTAATTTTGCCAACCAAGTTTGATCCAGAACATTAGTCATCGATAAGGATACAACTTCTTTTGAGGAATATTCCGCATCGCTAAAAGATGGACTACCGATCATTTCCGGCATACTAACTGCTAAACTGGGAGCTAATGCCATCATCTCTACCGCATCAGCAACTTTACCCAACTCGGAAGCATTGGGTAAAGGATTGGAGGATTGTTCAGGAATAGAACTTGCTTCAACACAGGAGTCTTGAGCAACCAGGGCCGCTAAGGTTAAAAGGGTAACTGTGGATAACCGCATAAGTGTCAACTCGCGTAGGGGGAGTGTTGTTCTATCTTACGAATTGACACCGCTTGATCAGGATTTTGTCGTCAAACTACCAGAAACGATCAGAAACCCGGTTTCTAAACTAGATCTATTGATTTCAATAATAGACTAATGCAGAAACCCGGTTTCTAACTTTTAAACCTGAGCTAAAACAGGCTGTTGGCTTTGAGAAAGGGTAGATTTAGATTCCGTATTTGTACAATACACTTCACAGGAATTATTCGGGCTTTCAATCAGTTTAATTTTATGCAATTGTGCCCCTAAATCTTGAATCGGTTTTTGCAATAAATCTCGGATATGAACCGCAATATTTTCCGCCGTTGGTACAACTTTAGAAAAGTAGGGAATATCTTTATTTAAAAACGTATGATCAAAGGGTTCAACAACATAATCATCAATCACTTTTTGTAACCCTTCTAAGTCTACAATCATCCCCGTCCGAGGATCAACTTCCCCTTTCACCGTCACTTCTAAATGGTAATTATGACCATGACCATTGGGACGGGCGCATTTGCCATAAATTTCGCAATTGTCCTCAAAACTGAGATCGGGGTGAGCCAGCCGATGGGCGGCGCTAAAATGTGTACTAAGGGTTAAATAAGCTTCCATGCCGTTTCCTTGATAGTCTGCCCAGAGTTCGGGGTGTTCAAATAATTGGATATTGGTGAGGGGAAGATGGGGGGCCAACCGATGCCAAATTGCCCGGGCCAGAGCTTCCGTTGTCGGTAGGGTTTCCTGAAATTCCGGCCAAACATCATTCAGGTAGGAAAAGTCTAAATGGTTGGTGACTTCCTGTTTCAAGGTGTGTTTGACGTCGGACAGGTTTAAAACCATGCCATGTTCATCAAGTTCTCCGACCATTGACACATATAGAACATAGTTATGTCCATGTCCAGGGGCGCGAGATGTGGGGCCAAATCGCTTTAGGTTTCTCGGTGGCGCTCAATTCGGGCAACCAATACCGATGACTGGCGGAAAATTGCGCCCGACGGGTGATCACGCATTCCATAAAATCTGGGCCAAAGGTATACTGTTAAGTTATATGAATTTATTTTAATCTTTTTTGATGATAATTTCAACTTTGATTTAATAAAAACCCGGTTTCATAAAAAAAATGTTCTTCAGTCGATCAATAACGGTCAGAAATTTGGTTTCTTGAACTAAAAGGAACTAAGCTTAGGATATAATTAATATAGCCCCACCTAAACATCGATTATGCTACGAGAAAAACTTAAACAGGAATTAGATAAACTCAATGAAGATCAACTAAAGAAAGTTGCAAATTTCATTAGTTTAATGGAATCTCAATCTAGTAAAGTGACATCATCTTTGGTTCCTTTGTGGCAAAAAGCAACACCAACACAACGAGCTAGAGAGTTCCGTGATTGGATTTCTCAACTCCCTAAAACAAGTGTGAGCTTACCCGACGAAGCCTTTAGCCGTGAGTGCATTTACGAAGATGATTAGATATCTGCTGGATACTAATGTTATCTTACGTTTTTGCAACCCTTCAGATGTGCAACATCATCTTGCCACAGAAGCAATATTTTATTTACTAAACCAAGGAAATGAATGCTTTTTGACTGGGCAAGTATTAATTGAACTTTGGGTTGTTGCTACAAGACCAGTTGCAGTAAATGGCTTAGGATGGACTACAGAGAAAACAAGAAACATTATAGATGAGCTTCTCAATCGTTTTCCCTTACTAGAAGAATCCCCACAAATTTTTTTAAATTGGTTAGATTTGGTCACAACTAATCAGGTCATGGGAAAACGCACTCACGATGCTCGCCTTATTGCCGTCATGCTTGCCAATAATATTACACATATTCTAACCTTCAATCCTAGTGATTTTGGACTCAAATCAAGGATTACTGTTATCTGTCCTCGGCAATTAGTGACCCCCTAAAAATTCGGAAATATAACTTGATTTTTTGGATTTCCTAACTAATTAGTATTTCTATATTTTAAGCGATGTTCCAAATTGCTTGTAAATCTAATACAAACCCCGGAAGCACATCTTCCCCCGATAAATTAACCGGAGATTCTATAATTTCTACTTCTTTCCCGAAACGATAAATTTCTACCCGATGATTTTGAGGATCAATTAACCAACCGAGTTGAGTCCCATTTTCCAGATACTCTTGCATTTTGTTTCTTAGGATTTTGAGAGTATCGGTTTCTGAACGTAATTCAATTACAAAATCTGGACATAAAGGCAGAAATTTCTTTTTTTGTTCAGGAGTTAACCCATTCCATCGTTCCAGTTTAACCCAAGATAAATCCGGTGCCCGATCTGCACCATTCGGTAGTTTAAAACCCGTTGAAGAATCAAATGCTAATCCCAGTTTAGTTTGTTTATTCCAAATTGCTAATTCTCCAGCTAGGTTAAAGTTTCGGTTTCCGGTTTCACCCCCTGTTGGTGACATGATAATTAATTCTCCTGTTGCTGATCGCTCAAATTTATAGTATCGGTTATTTTGACAGAGTTGAAAATACTGTTCATCAGTTAAGTCGATTTGCAATTCTAGGGGATTTGGCAAAGAAATTATTGTATCCATAACGGTTGCAATAGTCTCAAAATATAGGTTCAATTATAACACTTTTTTAGATATTACGAAATCTTTTTCATTTCCTCCTGGGCTTCTCGACGGGAACCGGATGCCATTCTAAACATTTCTTGTCCCGTATGTAGGGAAGAATAATCATAATTTAGGGTAAAGGTTTCTAATTCATTAAGTCCATCTTCTAAATGATTTAGGGTATAATAAATATGGGCAGCAACTCCGGCAACGGGGGAGGGATTTTTTCGAGAACGAAAGAGGTTTTGAGCTTGATTTAGAAAGTTTTTACATAGTTCAATATAGGATTGAAATTCCTCCATTAATTGATCATCAAAGGGATCGGCTGATAATTTATTGACTTCGGATTTTAGGGGTTTTAAAATTTGATTAATAGAACGATTAATGGGTTTATAAACTTTATCAATCCAGATTGTTAATTCCGCATCGGCTTCCGTTGCTTGTTTTTTTGCCTTGGAAACAAAGGGTTTTACGGAGTCAAAATCGGGATTTTTACCTAAACCCAGTTCCCGATCATGGGATTGACGTTTTTGCGGATCACTTAATATTTCGTAAGCCGCATTAATCTGAATAATTTGGCTAGGATCTACCGATTGATTTTGGCTATCAGGATGGAAGATTTTGGCTAATCTACGATAGGCTTGTTTGATTTCTGCGGCCGTCGCTGCGGGGCTAATTTGTAAGGTACTGTAGTGATTTTTGAGCAGAGTCATATCGATTGATCTCAGATTAATTAGGGATTCCTATAAAATGGTTTTCAGACCCCATTAATTTTAGCGCGATTACTGGGATAATGGCTACTATTTTTTCTTTTAGGCTATGTAGCAATCTTTGTAGGATTTATGATCAAACCCCTAGGATAAAATATTAAAACCTCTGTTTCGATGGCGAGGATTGCTATAATATAGCGATTCCCGCCGATTTGTGATAGGGGAAATTCATGAATTGCCCCAACCACAAGGATTAGATTTAAAAAAATATTACAACTCAAATAGGATTGCTATAGCTTATTATTAATAGTATGAATTATGGTGCAGGGTAAATATGAAATTATCTAAATTATCAGGATTAAATATTTTACGCTTTTTTGGTATCGAGTTTGCTGTTTTTCTGACTCTAACCGGATGTCAAACTTTTTTTAAGCCGCCAACGGCATCAGATATTCATTTAAAACTGGGAAACCCTAGTCAAGCAACGGCTGATCCCCAAAATTCTACTAATTTTTTAATGGAAAAACCTGAATTTGTCCTCTCTTATAATAGCCAAACTGGAACAGCAAATTGGGTAAGTTGGCAACTGAATCCATCTTGGTTGGGAATAGTAAAACGTCAAAATGATTTTAGACCCGATCCGAATTTACCCGCAGGTTGGTATCAAGTTCAACCGAATGATTATCGAGGTACGGGTTATGATCGCGGTCATTTAGTTCCCTCGGGCGATCGCACCAATAACCTTAACCAGAATAGCACAACTTTTCTAATGACCAATATTATTCCCCAGGCCCCGGAATTAAATCGCGGGATTTGGAATGATTTAGAAAAAGACTGTCGAGAATTGCTGAAAAAAGGCAAGGAATTGTATATTATTAGTGGCGGTGAAGGTAAACTAAAAACCATTGCCAAAGGTAAAGTAACTGTTCCAGCTTGGAATTGGAAAATTATTGTTATTTTAGATAAACCCAATCAAAGGATTACGGAAAATACCCGCATTATTGCTGTGAGAATCCCTAACTATAATTCCTTGAAAAATCCCTTAAAAAATCATTGGCGAGATTATCGAGTTTCCGTAGATGAAATCGAAAAAAATACAAAATTAGATTTTTTAACCAATATTCCTAAGAATATTCAAGATCAACTAGAGCGTCAAGATAATTAATAATATATAGGATACGCGCCATGGCTCGTATCTACTTTTAAGCCAGATCATCCTGAATCCTAGGATAATATAGGGAAATTGAGGAACAGCCAGGGTAAAAACAACTTCTAAATCAGTAGTTAATATCCTGATAGTTATACTTCCCCACCCTTAGAGGACGTCTACAATGTCTTTAACTCAATCTTCTTCTTCAATCAATCCCTGGAGTCTGATTACCGCGTTATCCTTAAGTTTAGGACTGGTCAGTATTCCCTTAATTGCTCCAGTTTTCGCCCAGGAACAACGGGTCAGAAACCCTGACGGTCAGTGGTCAAGGGGTTGTAACTATTCCAACTACCCAAACCCAAGTACAGTTAGGAGTGGAGGTTTTGGGAAAAACCGCCGAGGAAGTTCAAACAGAAGCCGCGAAACTGACTTCTGCGGTGGTAGAATTACTGCGATCGCGTAATGTTGAAAAACTCGAAACCACCGGAATTCGCCTCAACCCCACCTACAGTTATGCCAACGATCAACAACGATTAACCGGGTATTCCGCCACCAATACCGTCAGTTTCAGATTAAACACCGAAAAAGTCGGAAATCTGCTCGATGATGCCGTGAAAGCCGGAGCAACCCGCATTGATGGGATTAGTTTCGTTGCCTCCGATCCCGAAATTAACGCCGCCCAACAACAGGCTTTAAAACTTGCCACCAAAGAAGCAGAAAGTCAAGCCAACGCCGTATTAAGTGCCCTAAATTTGACCAGTAGGGAAATTATCGGGATTCAAGTTAATAATGCCAGCGCCCCTGTCCCCATGCCTGTGATGTACAGAACAAATGCTGTAGCCGCAGCCCCAGCCACCCCCGTTGTCGGCGGAGAACAGCAGGTTAGAGCCTCCGTCACCTTGCAAATTAGTTATTAGGCAGTAGGACACTAAAGAAGTTAAACAGGTTCAATTCCCCCCCATTACCCATTACCCATTACCCATTACCCATTACCCATTCGTAATTCGTAATTCCCTAAAGTCATGTAATCACAACACCAGGACGAGATCCATCCGTCAGTCTGGAATAATATTGAGGTGATTCCAGATTCAAGGTAGATAAAATACAATGTCCCTGACCTCTGCACAACCCGCTTTACTTGTCCTTGCTGATGGAACCGCCTACACAGGCTGGTCATTCGGCGCTCCAGGCACCGTGATTGGAGAAGTTGTCTTTAATACGGGTATGACCGGATATCAAGAAGTATTGACCGATCCTAGCTATTGTGGACAAATTGTCACCTTTACCTATCCCGAGTTAGGCAATACTGGTGTTAACTCCGAAGATGAAGAATCCGCCCATCCCCATGTGCGGGGAGCGATCGCGCGTAACATTTCTACCCGTCCCAGTAATTGGCGTTCCACCCAGTCCCTACCTGACTACTTAAAACAGCACAATATCCCCGGTATTTATGGCATTGATACCCGCGCCCTAACGCGCAAAATTCGTACCGTTGGGGCGATGAATGGGGCGATTTCCACGGAAATTTTAGATCCTGGTGAACTCAGAAACCTTAGTGGAACAAGCCCCTAGTATGGCTGGGTTGAACCTGGTTAAAGAAGTCACCACCAAAAAAACCTATGAATGGCTCGAACCCACGGAAAGTGCCTGGGAATTTAGCGATTCTGCCACCGGAGATTCCGAACCCCTTTATACTGTCGTTGCCTTGGATTTTGGGGTGAAACGCAATATTCTGCGACGGTTAGCCAGTTATGGCTGTCGGGTGATTGTGGTTCCGGCTAATACCTCCCCGGAGGAGATTCTTAAATATAATCCCGATGGCATTTTCCTATCTAATGGCCCTGGTGATCCCTCGGCCGTTACCGAAGGCATTGCCACCGCCAAAGAGTTAGTCAAGGCGGAAAAACCCGTATTTGGGATTTGTATGGGCCATCAAATTTTGGGTCTATCCCTAGGGGCCGAAACCTTTAAGCTCAAATTTGGTCATCGCGGCTTAAATCAACCCGCAGGTCTGGCACAGCAACAAGTGGAAATTACCAGTCAAAATCATGGGTTTGCGATTGATCCCGATACCCTAGCTTCGGATGTCGAGATTACTCACCTGAACCTGAATGATCGCACCGTTGCCGGCTTGAAACACAAAACCTTGCCTCTGTTTTCGGTTCAATATCACCCCGAAGCCAGTCCTGGCCCCCATGACGCCGACTATCTGTTTGAGCGCTTTGTTGAAGCTATGCGGCAACAGCAAGAACAAAATTAAAATCCTTTCTCCCTCCTAACTCAGTAGACAATTCCTTGAAAAGCCCTTATACTAGATCGGCGATGTCAAGCTTTATGTAGTTAGGAGGGTATCATTTCTGAGAAACTGAATTTAACCGTGAGCCTGCGCGGTACAAGGGATGTCCAAGAAAACTATCAGATCTTTCGGCTAACTGGATTAATGGATGCTTTCTCAGAAGGCACTTTTACGAAGGTGGTCAGTAATTATATAGAAAAAGGCCCCAAGCACATTATATTGGATCTCTCTCAGATAGATTTTGTAGACAGTTCGGGATTAGGGGCGCTCGTGCAGCTTGTGAAAAAAGCTCAACAGAGCGACGGCGGAACTTTACAGATTGTTTCCAATCCCCGTGTAACTCAAACTGTTAAGTTGGTTCGCTTGGAAAAGTTTCTCTCTTTACAGCCATCTGTAGAAGATGCGATCGAAAACACCAAAAAAGCTTAGGTGTGAACGTCAATTGGGTAGTGCCATCCTTGATCAGGTGAGGGTACTTAGTCAATGGGATCAGGGTGGAACAATCTTTACGACGACCTTTTAATGACTAACGAGTTAATCTGTTGGTTAGTCTCTACCCCTGGATCAAATGCTCGATCAAAGCCTATCACCAGAACAAGTTCAACGGATTTCTCCTGCGTCTTGGGCCTATTTAGGAGATGCCGTTTATGAACTCTACATTCGTAGTTTTTATCTGATGCCCCCAAAGCGATCGCATTTGTATCATCAGTTAGTCGTGTCTCAAGTTCGCGCCGAAAGCCAAGCTCGTCACTTGCGATCGCTAGAACCTCACCTTACCGAAACGGAATTAGAAGTTTTAAAACGGGGTCGAAATGCCGCTTTTGGATATCCCAAAAGACTCGATCCCCAAACTTACCAACAAGCCACCAGTTTAGAAGCATTATTCGGATATTTGTATTTAACGAATCCGCAACGTTTAGAGGAATTGTTTAATTATCTTGAGCTTGATTCTAAGGATTGTTGATTTTTGACTGTTGGCTCCTCAATGACGCGGGGAAAACCTGTCAACTTTAGTCTAAAACTCCTAATTGTAGCCTAGATCAGATCCCCCCTAACCCCCCTTAAAAAGGGGGGAAATGGATTTTCAAAGTCCCCCTTTATTAAGGAAATGGATTTTCAAAGTCCCCCTTTATTAAGGAAATGGATTTTCAAAGTCCCCCTTTTTAAGGGGGATTTAGGGGGATCAAATATAGGAGAAAAACAGGGGTTTTAGGCGGTCGTTGACGTCAATTGATCAAACCCCTATCTCCACACCCATCTATATTCCTATCTCCCTAATTATTATGCCAAAGTTTAGTCGTTCCAATTCTCCATCGAGATCTGCTAAAAAACCATCGAGTCGCTCTAAGTTTAATTCTAAATCTGGAGAACGAGATAACAGCAAACCGTCTCGATTCTCCGATGACCGAAAACCGTCTCGATTCTCCGATGACCGAAAACCGTCTCGATTCTCCGATGACAGCAAACCGTCTCGATTCTCCGATGACCGAAAACCGTCTCGATTCTCCGATGACCGAAAACCGTCTCGATTCTCCGATGACAGCAAACCGTCTCGATTCTCCGATGACCGAAAACCGTCTCGATTCTCCGATGACCGAAAACCGTCTCGATTCTCCGATGACCGAAAACCGTCTCGATTCTCCGATGACAGCAAACCGTCTCGATTCTCCGATGACCGAAAACCGTCTCGATTCTCCGATGACCGAAAACCGTCTCGATTCTCCGATGACCGAAAACCGTCTCGATTTGCCGATGACCGAAAACCGTCTCGATTCTCCGATGACCGAAAACCGTCTCGATTTGCCGATGACCGAAAACCGTCTCGATTTGCCGATGACCGAAAACCGTCTCGATTTGCCGATGACAGAAAATCCTACCGATTTTCCGATGAGCAATCCGACAACTATAATAAATTTTCAGACGAAAGAAAACAATCTTTTTCTCCTGCTCAGCCAGAAGAAAGAACAAGAGAAAAACCGAGCCGATTCTCGGATCAACACCAACCCAGACAACATCAAAATTCTTTACCTTATACTCAAAAAAGTCAACGAATTATTGAAGATGTCAAGCCAGAATTTGTTGATGAATATATCGAATCCTTAGATGTTGAAAATGAGTTAATTTATGGACGACGGACAGTTTCAAGCTGCCTTAGAAAATGAGCGAGAGCTAAGTCGAATTTGGGTTGTTTCCCAACTGAAATCCGATCCCAGATTTTACAAGTTATTGCAAGAAGCAAAAGCTAACGGTGCGATTCTTGATGAAGTTACCTATCAACGCTTAGATCAACTCACCCAGGGCGCGAATCATCAAGGTGTGGCGGCTCAAATTTCTCCCTATACTTATAAGGATCTGAGTGAGTTAATCGAAACTGCTCAAGCAGCCAATTCTCAGCCCGTAATTCTTGTTGCCGATGGGATTCATGATCCTCACAATTTAGGTGCTATCATTCGGACAGCAGAAGCCATTGGAGCGCAGGGTCTGATCATACCCCAACGTCGGGCTGTAGGTATTACCTCAACGGTGATGAAAGTTGCCGCTGGTGCATTGGAAACTTTCCCCGTCGCCAGGGTTGTTAATCTGAGTCGGGCTTTAGAAGACCTGAAAGCCGCTGGATTTTGGATTTATGGCACTTCATCCACTGCCCAAAAACCCTTACCAACTGTGGCGTTTAATGGTGCGATCGCCCTAGTTGTTGGGAATGAAGGAGAAGGTTTAAGTCATTTAATTGAACAAAACTGTGATGTTTTAGTTTCAATTCCCCTATCAGGAGAAACCGCTAGTTTAAATGTTTCCGTAGCAACGGGAATGGCGCTGTATGAAATTTATCGTCAAAGACAATTTCCCGCACCTGATTTGAGTCAAGAAAAAGTATAAACCGATGCTTTAGGGTTGTAATTGTTCAGATAAACTATTCAATAACAACCCTAGGGATTCCGTTTATTGAAAAAATCAGGATCATTGATAGTGAATATGAAAGAACTTCTGATTAGCCTGCTCGACGTTTTTGGATTTGCTTTCTGGGTAGAAATTCTGACAGAAACTCCCAACTGTACCTACTATTTCGGGCCATTTATTAGTAAACAAGAGGCTGAAACTTCTCAATTTGGTTATCTCGAAGACCTGGAAGCAGAGGACGCAAAAGGAATTAAAGTTAAAATTAAACGGTTTAAACCCAATATCCTAACCATTGCCTAAATAATAATACAGTTTGTTATTGCGCTTTAGCTATCCAAGTAGGGGTGATCGTCTAACAACAATTGAGCTATCCAACTATCAATATCTGTAAGTACCGTTTGAGGAATTTCCCAAGGGAATAAATGGGCGGTATTAGGATAACAATAAAACTGGGAATTGGGTAATAATTGCGCTGTTTCTTGACTGGATGTGGCGGTAATATGGCGATCGCATTCTCCCGCTAAAACTAAAGTCGGACAATCAATTTTTTGTAGGTATTCTAAGCGATTATAACCTAACCTCAAGGCTTGATTTAAGGCTTGAGTTGCAAATCCAGAAGTTTGCATAAAAGCTGGAATTGCTTCCTTTGCTAAATAGTGGTAAGCGCTAGAATTATGTTGTTGAATTAAATAGCGAAATAGCGATCGCTTTCCCAAGGTTTCAATATTCCATCGCCAACAGGGAAATACCCAATTAATTATTCCAGCTAAACCCGTATAAACATAATCTAAATTAGAAATTGCAGGATGATTTCCCCTGGGTTTTGCCGCCGAAGCAATTAAGATTAAACCCTTAACTTTTTCAGGAAATTTCAAGGCTAATTCAAGGGCTAAAATTCCCCCTAATGACCATCCTAAAATCAGACATTGATCAATATTAAACTCTTGGAAAAGTGTTTCTAAATCCTGTAAATGATCGCCCATTTCAAACCCTTGACGGGTGCGACTGTTTCCATACCCTCTTAAGTCCGGTGCGAGGGTGAGATACCGTTGCGAAAGATGGTTAGTAAAAACGGACATACACTGACCCGAAACCCGGATGTCCATGTAAACAAATAATCGGTAATCCTTGACCTTGAATTTTGGTATTTAATCGCAATTGTTAACCTCGTGAATTTATATTAAATCGTTAAATTAGTGTTACAGGGAATAGGGAACAGGGAATTACGAATTACGAATTACGAATTACGAATAGGGTAAACCAGAGGTATACAATCTTAGTTATCACTTAACTTCTATAATAACTCTTAAATTGATAACTGATGACTGATTACTGATGACGGATGGAGACGCGCCATGGTACGTCTCTACGCTGATGACTGATAACTGATTAAAGCTGTCCATTTTCAACAATATATTCAGCTATTTTATGGATGCTCTTGCTAATTTGGGGAACATTAGCCGTATTATTATCAATAGCAGTAATAATATATTTTTCCCCATTAATTTGAGCCGCAACTGTTGTTCCAATTACCCGGGAATTTTGACCAGTTTTTTCTCCTAACCATTGGGTTTTAGGTAATCCTTGTAAACCCGCATAACCAATTACCCGATCATATTGACGATTTAAGGCATCAATTAATACCTGGGATGAGGGGTGTTCATAATTATAAACTTGCACCATCATTTCTGTCAGTTCATTACTGGTTAATCGGTTTCTTCCGGTTCCTGGTCGCCAAGGCATAATCCGATCTCCCATTAATTTAAAATTAACTTTGGTGAATTTATAGCCTTGGGATTCTAAATATTTATTAATATAATCAGAACCCAAATAATCAATTAATTGATTTGTCGCAATATTGCTACTGTGATCAATCATTTGTCCCATTAAGTCTTTTAAAGAGTAGGATTGACGAGCTTGAATAGATGAAGCATCTTCGGTAAAGTTTCCTCTGACTACCATAACTTTTTGCTCTAAACTAATTTTTTCCTCCCCTGTTTTATGTAAAAGTGCGATCGCCACGGGAACTTTAATTAAACTAGCGGGACTCGCTGGGGGTTGGTTTCCTCGTAAATTAACACAATCTCGTTTTAGGGTACAAACTGTTAACATTGCTTGACGAGTTAAGCCACTTTCTTGACGAATTTGTTCTAATATTTTTGAGCGAGCGTCTAACAATTCATCGGTAATTTCTGATAAGCTGAATTTGTATTCTTTAATTTTGTTAGAAGTTTGACGGGTTAATAAAGAATGGGGGGAAATTTCCTCTAAATTATTAATTGCTTTTTCCCAAAGTTCTTGGACTTGTTTTCGCTGTTGGGGAGAAGGATCATCGGGATTAGCAATTTTTTGCGCTTGATTTGCTAAACGGATAGCTTGTTGCCAGTTATCCTCGGCTCGTTCTTCTACTAACATTTGAATCTCAACGGTTTTTAACTTTTGTAATAAAATTTCATTGGGTTCAAATTTTAGGGGGTCGGTAAATAAAGAGTTGAAAAAATTGGGTTCGGGTTTATTTTTTGGAGGAGTTTCTAACTCTTGAATTAAGCGATCGCGCAGGTTAATTAACTCTTTTAAAGAACTCGCTCCATATAATTCTGAAGCCGTCCCCAGGGAAGGAAGTGTCTGAGTCAGTTCCAAACCCAAGATCATTGCCATAGTACCTGTTACCGTTGTAGCCCAACGCCACACTTGACGCATCCTTAAACTCCTCACACACAAGTTCCATCAGTTTATCAAAAATGGGAGCAAGAAGACCTGCATCATTAGAAAATCAGTTATTTTTTTTGTTTTCCTATCACTTTTTTAACTAATATTGGAATTTCCGAGGGCTGTTTAGCCACAAGAACTTCAGCATTTTTAAAAGCAGAAACTTTGCTTTCAACGGTTCCGGGATCAACCATATTCTTAACAACTTTTGAAGTCATTAATAGACTAGCATGACCCAAAAGTTTAGTAGTCGGAGCGTGTAACCCGGCAACATAAGCAATAACGGGTGTATCAATGGATTCCGCAATATAAGAAGCCGCTTCTTCCTCGCTAGTTTCCCCCCATTTCTCCCACTAAAACAATAACATCCGTATTTTCATCTTCATCCAAAATTTCTAACCATTGCAGAAACGAAGATCCCACAATAAAATCACTCCCAATGCTAACAGCAACCGATTGACCTAATCCCGCTTGAGTTAACTCCGATGCCACTTCATAGGTGAGGGTACTGCTACGACTTAATAATCCCACATTTCCGGGTTGATAAAATTCAACCGGATGGGTTCCTAATAATAATTTATCAGGAATAATAATTCCCGAACAATTAGGGCCAACCACCAAGGTTTCTGTAATTTCTGCCTTCCGAACTAAATGCACCATATCTAAAGGAGGCATTCCTTCCGTGACAATAATTAATTGACGAATTCCCGCCGCCATTGCTTCTAATGCCGCATCTAAAACTTGATAGGGGTGAACAAAAATTACACTAATATCAATTTCACCCACATTTGCAATTACTTGTTCTACCAAATCAAAGATCGGAATTTCACTTAACTCCTGTCCTCCCTGACCTGGACAGACACAGGCGACAACACGAGTACCATAGGTTTTCATTTGCACCACTGCATGGGTTAAGGAGGGTGATATTGTTGTACCCTGTATAATGACTTTACTATCAGGAGTTAAATTCATAGTTCGAGGAAGTTTTACACAGTTAATCAAAAAAAACTATTTGGCTAAATTAATAGCCGCCGTCACAGCTAAATCCAACCGATTAAATAAATTTACAGGTAAATCGGTAAACTGTTCTGTATCAGATTCCGGTTTAATTCCCGCCAACATCAGAACAAATTTAGGTAAATTACTGGTTCTAGCTTTTCGTTTCAAATATGCGGCAATTTCCATTAATAATGAAGAACGAATGATCGGTTGAACCCAAAAATTAATAATCACAACTTTAACCTGTTTAGATTGGGTAATTTGATCAATTCCTTGATACAAACGTTGGCGAAAGTTTTCTGTAATTTCATAGTGATCTGCCCCACCTAGATTCAAGAAATTAGCAGGTTTTCCCGAGGATTGCGTAACTAAATCTAAAGTTGCCATCGTTAAACCTGCACCGTTGCATAAAATCCCAATATTACCTTGTAATTCGACTAAATTTAGTTCGGGGTGAAACAATTGATCGGAAATTATCGGTAGGGAGAGGGAGCTACATTGTTTCTTGAGCTTTAAGTAAAGTAATTAAGTCTTCATGGCGTCCTAATGCTCCATCATTAGCAATTACTTTCCCATCTAATGCCATGACTTCTCCCGTGGGACTAATTCCCAAGGGATTAATTTCTACGAGATCCAAATCTTTCTGTACAAATAGATGATACATTTTCTCCACAATGGCACTGACCAAGAGAATTAAATCTCCCTGTAATCCCATTTTTAGGATTAATCGTCGAGCATAAAAAGGAGAAAAATCTTGATCCACAATCACCTGCTGAATTTTGGAAAGGGTTGCTTCCACATTCACGCCCCCCTGTTGCGATCCCAATAATACCGGACGCCGTGACCCGGAATCCAAGGTGACGGCTAAGTATAATTCCCGATCCGCATCATATTTGGCCTCTGCTAACAGGACTTGGGGACATTCACCCCGAATCGGCAAATTAAAAATCATTTGGGCCGCAGCCACCGCATCAATGGTATTTTCTGCAAAGCGAATGCCTCCAGCTTTTCCCCTACCCCCAGCCCGGACTTGGGATTTTAACACCACCGGATAGGGAATTTTTAAACCCTTTAAATCTTGAGCGTTATCAATCTGTTGTGAGGGTAAAACCGGAATCCCCATCTCACGAAATAAGGTTTTAGCTTGATACTCTAGCAAATCCATAATCAGTTATTAGTTATTAGTTATTAGTTATTAGTGTAGAGACGTGCCATGGCGCGTCTGTAACAGTTATCAGTCATCAGTTATCAGTTATCAGTTATTAGTGCAAGAGTTATCAGTCATCGGTTGAGAGTAAAGAGTTCATTGTTAATATTTGTGGGCTAAAAACAGTTAACTGGTACGGGCGGGTTTATCGAGATGTGCGATGATTAACTCATATCTAAAATAACCCGCCCCTACAACTGATAACTGATAACAGACGCGCCATGGCACGTCTCTACACTGATAACTGATAACTGTTGACTGATGACTGATTAATGATTATTGCCTTGATGAACGGTCTTCACCCACTTGAGTTGTTTGGGACGAATCCCCATCCGGGCGGTTGTACTCCCCACCACCAATAACCAATGGAGCATATATACCGTACCCCGCAGGGTATCAATCCCAATGGTTGATTTTTCGGAGATTGCAGGCGATGTCTTGCCGCTAGGGGTTGAACCCAATTCCGGGTTAACATTCACCATTGTCCCTTGTGTTTGACGAATCCTTCGTAATCCTAAAAACATTCCCAATAGGGATAGAGTTAGGGTAAAACAGGTTAGGGGGGAAGTTAGGGGTAAACGACCTTGAATCAGGGATAGCACCAAATCAGGAACTACGGCCGTCGGTAGGATATATTGGGTGATCCAAAAGCAAAACAAATCCAGGGTTTTTTGAGTTTCCCATGCGGTTAGCCAGAATCAACTGCCAATAGTCTAAATAGCGTTGATAGCCGCCCTCCGCCCAACGGTTGCGCTGATGCCAAAGGGCTTTAAAATTGGTGACTCCCTCCTCGTAAACCGGGGGAAAGGATAAACATTCAATATCCCATTGATCCAAATGTAGCCGAATGGTTAAATCTAAATCATCGGTAATGGTTTCTTCATTCCAACCGCCACAGCTTAACAGGGCTTCCCGTCGGACAAACTGCCCATTGCCCCGCAATTCTCCAATTCCACCAATACTAATGCGTTTTTCTTGGAAATAGGCATCTAAAGCCATTTCGGCGGCTTGGGAGCGAGTCCAAAAGTTTTCGGAAGCATTATTAATCGCTTTTCGCACTTGGACAGCACCCACGGATTCTGGACGGAATAGGGGAACAATATGGCGTAACATATCCGGTGCAATTTGAGCATCGGCATCAAAGACCCCGATAATTTCTCCTTGAGTTAAGGCTAAAACTTGATTTAGGGCGCCTGATTTTCCCCCACTGGCATTAGCCGACCGTCTTAATACTTTGAGTTGTGGATAGTCTAGGCTGAGTTTTTCCAGAACTATAGGAGTTTTATCGCTACTATGATCATCAACAACCCATAATTCATAACAATTACTGGGATAATCCAAGTTACATAAATTTTTCACTAATTGACTAATAACGGCTTCTTCATTTTTAGCCGCCACTAATAGGGAAATATAGGGCCAATCCCCTTGGGGTTGTTCCGGTGTAGTTAACTGTAGGGGAGGTATTTTAGCTGAGAAAATTCTGATGGCGTGAATGGATAATAGACCCGTTAGACCCAGAATCAACCCCATCCCCCAGGAAACGAAATGGAGGGCAGTGATCCCGCCCCAAATTAGGGTTAAGGTCAGGGCAGCTTTCCGTCTCCGGCCTTGATACCATTGGGGATAAACCTGAAAATTGGAGTGGCCTCGAGTTGAAGGGGTACTCGGGTGCAATGGGTCATTTGTAACCGAGGGGTAAAGCATGGATGATCCATTTGGTTGAGATCTCGGAGCCGGAGACTCATCAGGAGATTCTTGATCGCGGGTGAGCTTTTTAATATCACTGTTGTCAGCATCCTGTTCTGGCCAAGACTGTTTTGGCATAGATAATCTGATTTACCCCTCAATATTCGTCCAATCTGCTACCAGTGTATCTAATATTGTGACGCCATCTACAAATATTGAGGTTAATGGCCTGGTCTTCACCCGATGGGGGGAAACTCAGGGGGATAATCGCTTGTTGGTTGATTTTATTGTTGATTAATTAAGTGAACTACCTACACCGCCCTAATCGGGTCGGTTTAGGCTTCCGAATTCACAGACCGATGCCCCTTACTTTTACAAGCAGGTAGACTTACACAGCCTCCATCGGCAAAGACGGGGTTCCCTCCGCCTTCAGTTAATATCCTGATTCCTTCATTCGGAGATGTTAAGCGCAGCGTTTTCGTCACGATCATGGTGAGTATGGCAATTTGGACAGTCCCATTCTCTGATATCCAGAGATAATTCATCTAGGATATGACCACAACAGGAACAAGTTTTGGAGCTAGGGAAAAAGCGATCAATTTCTACAAGTTCACCACTTTTTTGCTTTAACTTGTAATCAATAAAATTGACAAATTTTCCCCAACCCACATCAGATATTGCTTTGGATAGCTTCCGGTTTTTAACCATCCCCTTGACATTGAGGTTTTCAACGACAATCACTTGGCTTTCGTTTACCAATTTTCTTGATAATTTATGCAAGAAATCTTGGCGGGAATTGGTGATTTTCTCATGAACCTTAGCTACAGTTTTTCTAAACTTCTCTCTCGATTTACTACCTTTAGTTTTTCGAGAGAGTTTTTTCTGTTTTTGGGCTAAATTTTTCTGATGACGATATAAATGTTTAGGGTTGGCGTATTTAGTTGCATTCTCTCCATTGTGAATAATTGCAAAATCTTTTAACCCCAAATCAATCCCAATAATTTTGTCTCCCGACTGTTTAATATCAGTTCCTTCTACCTCATATAAGACGGAAGCAAAGTATTTATCAGTCGAAGTCTTGGAGATTGTTACTGTTTTAATTTTTCCCGTAATTTCTCGGTGAAATATCGCTTTAATTTCACCAATCTTAGGGACTTTTAGATATTCACCTTTAACAGTAACACTTTGAGGATACTGAATTGATTGCTTGTGATGTTTAGATTTGAAATTAGGAAATTTAGCTCGTCCCTCAAAAAAGTTTTTGTAAGCTCTATCTAAGTTTATAGCTACACATTGGAGAACCGATGAGTAGCAATCTTCTTTAAGCCAAGGATATTCTTTTTTGAGTTGAGGGAGTATTCCTTTATAAGATGCTAATTTTAGGCTTTTGCCAGTTTCTTGATAGTGCTGAATACAGGCGTTTAAGGCAAAATTCCAATACCATCTTGCACAACCATAAGACTTGGCTAACGCCAATTCCTGTTCGGGTGTTGGATAGAGCCTAACCTTTGTTACCTTCAGCACTTTAAATCACCTCCTTAGTTGGGTGTTATAATTTTGATATACACTGACTATAGCACAAGTTTTAAAATGTGGGGAATCATGAAAAATGATTTTGTCAGCAAAGGTAGATCTGTTAGCGATCTAAAGGTTTCACTTGGTTTTGACGACCAAATACAGACGGAGGGTTTTTACTCTTGAAATGCTGAATCGGCTGCATGAAATCCTTGAAGAATTACTTCAAAAGTGGGATTGTAAATTAATTGAGTTTAATGGTGAAGATGATCATGTTCATCAATTTATCCAACGCTGCCCTATCGGGTCAGTCGTGGGGCTTCTTGCGGAAGAAGCTAAAATTGTAAAAATTATCATTATGGAATCACATTATGGAATCAAAGGAATTAAGTAGTTGCACAAAATAAATTACCTAGTTGAGAGGGGGAACACCTGATCTGGAAACAGGGAAGAGGATTTGTAATTAATTTTTTTTAGGTACTTATATTAGAATTTTTTTTGAGGATGGGATGAAACTGCTCCTACTACTACTGATAAAGGATTAGACTGTCTGGGTTAGGATTTTATCCTTTAGGATGACAACTGGGCTAAATTAAGAGTAGGTAATCCGATCGCAGGAGTAAAAAATCTATGACTGACACTACAGTGGCTCTGACTCAACTCAAAGCCGCCGAGAAACGGGAAATTGGGGTCTACCTGCCCTACTATGACGAGAAGAAGCGGAAATACTTACCCTATTCGATTAGTCTCTATAAAGAAAAAAGTTTGGAAGGCGCTCGCAATATTGATGGTGGGGATGGCATTCCCTTTGTGGCAACCTGGAATACTTCCTCTTTACCCGCCGATTTAACCCGTTGTCGGGTACAGTTTGATGGCAATGCCGATCTCAGTTATGAAGTGATCCTGTGTAACCATGAATTTATTAAGTATTTAATTGAAGTTCTGCAAAATTTTAGCCGAACTCGTACCGTTGATTTTTCTCAAGAGTTCTACAAGAAACTTTTGCATTTGGATCATTAAATAAGGATTCACTCTACAATAGAAAGGCTACTGTTAAACCGTATCAATTTCCTTGAAAATCGTTAACCCTTTCACTGATTACTGATCGGTGATGAGTTGAGTCTAACGTGGGAAAATGTCGTAATTTTTTGAATTAATCGATAACAAATTGAGGAGTAAATTTCGTGACTGAGTTTGGAAAGTCTATATTAATCGGGTCAACGGAGCCTTACACCGGCAAGTCAGCAATTGCCCTGGGTCTGGGTCATCTGTTCCAGGAACAAGGGTTAAAGATAGTTTATGGTAAGCCTTTGGCTACCGATGCCAGTGATGAGGATGAATCCTTTGATGCCGATCTTCAGTTTGTGGCCCAAACCTTAAAATTATCTCAAGAGCAATTGCTCTTGCCGATTTTAACCCTAGATGAAACCACAATTCATCGGCGCTTACAGGGGGAAGATCCGGCTAAATATAGTGAATCCCTGACTTCCTATCAACAAACACCCCCGGCTGATTTGATTCTACTCGAAGGGCCAAGAAATTTACAAGAGGGGCTGTTATTTGGTTTATCTGTTCCCCAAATCGCGGATCAACTAGATGCGTCAGTTTTGTTGGTGGCGCGTTTGCATTCTCATTTGGCATTAGATGATTTACTGTACGCTCAACAACGTTTAGGCGATCGCTTATTAGGTATTATTATTAATGATGTTCCCCCCGAAGAACTAGAAACTACAACTACTCGTATCCAACCCTTTTTGGAAGCACAAGGGATTCCGGTATTTGGAGTTTTACCCAGAAATCCTATTCTTCGCAGTGTCACGGTTAAAGAGTTAGTTAAACAGTTGAAAGCCCAGGTGCTTTGTGGTCGGGAACGCTTAGATTTGATGGTAGAAAGTCTAAGTGTTGGGGCGATGAATGTGAGTTCAGCAATGAAGTATTTTGATAAATCCGTAAATATGGCTGTGGTTACCGGGGGTGACCGCACGGATATTCAACTGGCGGCTTTAGAAAAGTCTACCCACTGTTTAATTCTAACGGGTCAACTGCCCCCGGCACCTATGGTATTAAGTCGGGCTGAAGATTTAGAAGTTCCAGTCCTTTCAGTTGATTTAGACACCTTAGCAACGGTGGAAATTATTGATCGGACTTTTGGTCAAGTTCGTCTCCATGAACCGATCAAAGTTGCTGCGGTGAATCAACTCATGGAAAAACATTTTGAACTGGATCGTTTTATCCAATGGTTAGGAATTTCCTTGCCTGTGTCAGCACGGAGGAAGTGAACTACTCACCGCTAACCTGGAGTATCAGGTATAGCGGTAAGAATAAAGAAAAGAAGTTCTTCTATCTGTTACTGATTCTTGATTCTACCCACCCTCATTAAGCAGCTAATGGGGGAACCGTTTGAACCCATCCAGGTTGTTGAACTTCTCGTAACACATAATTACCCGGGGGAACGTTAGTAAAGGTATAACTACCATTTACTCCCGTTACGGTTGTGGGTTCCGTGGGGTCAACAACGCCGTTACCATTGGCATCAATATAAATTGTCCACCCCTGCAAAGGGGTTTCACCCGCATTAAACACACCATTGGCATTCGCATCATTGAACTTTATGCCGCTGATGGAACCGAATTGACGGTTGCCAAAGTTGACGACAGCATTCGTGCCACCGGTAATGCCAACGGGGCCAGGATTGGGGGTCGTTTGTGTCCATCCAGTTTGCTGTACTTCCCGCAGGGTATAATTTCCTACCGGAACGTTAGCAAAGGAGTAGCGACCATTCGCACCTGTGACGGCGGCTGCTTCTGTGGCTTCAAGCGTGCCATTGCCGTTGGCATCAATAAAAATCGTCCACCCGGGTAGGGGGGGTTCACCCGCATCCAGTAGGGCGTTACCATTGGTATCACTGAACTTTAAACCTGTGATAGTTCCCAATTGGTTGTTACCAAAGTTAATTCCGGTGATATTAGCTCCCCCGGTTAGATTCACCGGGCCAGGGTTGGGGGTGGTTTGTTTCCATCCGGGTTGTTGGACTTCTCGAACACTATAGTTACCCGGGGCAATATTGGCGAAAGCATAAGTACCCGTGGCATTGGTTACCGCAGTTGGTTTCTGTGGCTTCCAAGGTTCCATTGCCATTGGCATCAATAAAAATCGTCCATCCGGCTAGACCTACTTCCCCGGTATCAAAGGTAGCATTACTATTGAGGTCATTAAATTTGACCCCACTTATGGAACCAAACTGACGGTTACCAAAGTTAATAATGGCATTAGTTCCACCCGTGACTCCGATGGCTCCGGGGTTTGGTGTGGTTTGTGTCCATCCTGATTGCTGTACTTCTCGAATGGTATAACTACCCGGTGGAAGATTGGCGAAGGTGTAACGACCATCGGTGCCTGTCACGGCTCTTCCCTCTCCGGCATCGAGGACGCCATTAGCATTGCCATCGGCAAAAATTGTCCAGCCCTGTAATGGGGTTTCCCCGGCATCAAGTAGGGCGTTACCGTTATTATCGTTGAATTTAATCCCTGTAATCGAGCCAGATTGATTGTTACCAAAGTTAATTCCAGCAATATTGCCACCTCCAGTGACGCTTACTGGGGCTGGGTTAACCGTGGTTTGTACCCATCCGGCTTGCTGTACTTCTCGGATGGTATAGTTGCCTGGAGTTAAGTTGCTGAAGGCATAAGCACCCGTGGCATTGGTTACCGTGCTGGGTTCCGTTGCTTCCCGGGTTCCGTTATTATTGGAATCAATAAAGATAGTCCATCCGGCTAAGGCGGGTTCCCCTGCCGTTAGCAGGCTATCACGATTGAGATCGTTAAATTTAATTCCACTGATGGAGCCTAATTGAGTATTCCCGAAGTTCACACCGCTGAGGTTTTGTCCTGAAGCCACTGCCACGGGAGCCGGGTTTTGAAGACCTTCCCTAGTAATAGTATCGATATCAGGGTCTACAGGTACGGTGAGATCCTGGATTTCTGGTATGGTAACTAGGATCGCAGGAACCAGGGTACTAGCACTCAAACCCAGCGAAGGGGGCAGTTTCAATGGTTGCTCTCCACTGAAAAGGGGAATCGCGCTAGAGGATGGTGAATCAAGTGAAAATGCAGCGTCCATAAAATAAATTGTCCTTTTATGACTTTATGACCAGTAATTGACGACTCTTTATGGTTTTTCGGGTAAAAACCGAGAATCTGGCTATCATGCTATCCTATATTTTGATTTTCATCTAGTTCAGAAGTCAGAGAATTAAATTTCAAGAGAGGGAACACCGGATCAGTGAATCTTGCTACAGTTATAGACTCTTGTGATTTATCAATCAGAGAAATTCATTGTTTTTGATAACTTTTTGTGTCAAATCTTAACATTTTTTAGCAGTTACCTATCCTGGTAAAGATGCTATGGGTTGGAATTTATGGTAGTTTTGTAAAAATAAAAAATTAACCCAATATGGCAATATTATTTCAACGTTCTAGTGGAGTTTTACTTCATCCCACCTCTTTTCCCAGTCAACATGGAATTGGAGATCTAGGAAAATCCGCTTATGAATTTATTGATTTTTTGCAACAAAGTGGTTATAAATTGTGGCAAATATTACCTCTGGGGCCAACAGGAGAAGAACATTCTCCCTATATTATGAATTATAGTACCTTTGCGGGTAATCCGTTAATGATTAGTTTAGAAGAACTAGCCCAAGAAGGATTATTAGAAGCTGAAGAAATTATTCCGTTAGGGTCGAAAGACTCTGACAAGGTTGATTTTGAAGCGGTTATTCCCCACAAAACCTTATATCTCAAAAAAGCCTATACTCGCTTTCAAGAAAAATTAGACCAAAACCTTTTTCCTGACTTTGAAAAATTCTGTCAAAAACACGCCTATTGGTTAGATGATTATGCCTTATTTATGGCTTTATTAGAAGCCCATGGGGGTCAAGGTTGGAATCGTTGGGAACCCGCTTTAGCCCATCGAGATCCCGATGCCTTAAAAGTCAAAACCGAAGAATTAAAAGAACCCATAGCCTATCAAAAATTTCTGCAATTTATCTTTTTTAAACAATGGGAAAAATTGCGTCAATATGCTAATCAAAAAGGCATAAAAATTATTGGAGATATTTCTATTTATGTATGTTATAATAGTGTCGAAGTTTGGTCAAATCCCAATTTATTTCAACTAGATTCTGAAACTTTAGAACCCATTTATATTGCCGGAGTTCCCCCGGATTTCTTTAGTGAAACCGGACAATTATGGGGGAATCCGATTTATAATTGGGAGGAACTACAAAACACAAAATTTGCTTGGTGGATTGAACGATTTAAAGCTACTTTGGAATATGCAGATTATGTTCGGATTGATCATTTTCGAGCCTTTGAAGCCTATTGGCAGGTTTCCTGGGGATGAAAAAAATGCGATTAAGGGTGAATGGATTAAAGCCCCGGGTTATGAATTTTTTGATACTCTCCAACAACAGTTAGGAGATTTACCGATTTTAGCAGAAGATTTAGGAATTATTACTCCAGAAGTGGAACAATTGCGAGATCATTATAATTTCCCAGGAATGAAAATTTTACAATTTGCCTTTGGTGGGGATGCCAATAATGTTTATCTTCCCCATAATTATATGCAAAATTGTTTGGTTTATACGGGAACCCATGATAATGATACGGCCATCGGTTGGTGGGAAACTGCCAGTCCCGCAGAAAAACAGCATTTTGCGGAATATTTGGGTTATGCTTCTCCCGATGAAATCACTAATATTAATTGGGTGTTAATTCGTTTAGCCTTAAGTTCCCTGGCTAGTTTAGCGATTATTCCTCTCCAGGATATTCTTAATTTAGGGCATGATGCCAGAATGAATGATCCGAGTCATAATGATGGAAATTGGCGCTGGCGTTATCAAAGTTCGGAATTATTAACCAAGGAATTAAGCGATCGCTTATTCAAGTCAAATCAACTTTATGGTCGATAAGTGACATTTTTTAAATAATAGAAGTGCTAGATACAAAATCTTTTTGCACATTTTACCTTGAGCCATGCTACAGTCTCAGTTTGTCCTATACCCAAGTTGGGAGTGGTTGAGGTTCGGATGCACCGAACCATACCTGAAGGATTTACCCTCAAAAAGTTTTTACTCGTAGGGGCGGGTTCTGTAGTAAATTATGATACTTACAGATAACTTTGATAAACCCGCCCTCTTTCCACGATCACTCCCGTAAATGCCAGTTTTTTAATAAATTCTTATATCACAAAGCACAAATAATTAGTAAAATTTATGTCGTTAACTATACTCAATTCATGTTTATACTGAGTATAATCATGGGTGGTAGTATTTTTTTTAGTCAGACAAGGAGGTTTTCAATGACAAGGAGGTCTTCAATGAGAAATGAGCTAATTGCAGAAATGGCTAATGCTGCCGGATCTGCGTTGGGTAGAAACAATCGCTAATGCGGCGGGATCTGCGTTAGTAGGTTCAACAATCACTACTGCCGCGGGATCTGCGTTAGGCAGTTCGATTGTTGTTGCTACAGTACCTACAACTGTTACATCTGTAGTATCTGCTGGTGGTGTTGCAGGTTTTTTTGGTTTTACAACAACTGTTACATCTATAGTAGCTGCTCCAGTTACTGTACCAATTGGGGGAGTTATAGCAGTAGGAGCTTTACTCACCTATGGAGGACTGAAAACTTATAAGTTGTTAAATCGTCAAGACGTACAAAACGAAGCCTAAATTTTAAAATCAAGTGGGGATAGGGCAGGTTTTGATAATTTGTTTGTGGGTAGCAAATATTTAGGAGAAACCCCCCTAAAAATATTAACAAAAAAAAATACCGTCCTCAACTCAAGTTAACGACGGCGTGGGGGGATGGAATCTTGTTTTTAGCGACGAATATCCATTAAATTAGCATTAACCATTGTGGTATTTTCTAAGGTCGCTCCGGCTAAATCTGAAGCGGTTAAATTTGCACCCGTGAGATTAGCATTAGTTAAATCGGCATCGCGTAAATTAACACCACTGATATCAAATCCATATAAACTACCTTCTTGTAGCTTCACTTGACCTAAAGTAGTAACAGATTGTTGAGCATTTCTGAGGTTAGCACCCGTTAAATCTGCACTCTCTAAATTTGCTCCGATTAGATTAGCATGACTCAAGTTAGCATAGTTTAAATTAGCAATTACTAGACCCGCTAAACTCAGGTTAGCATGACTTAAATTAGATTTTTCTAAATTAGCGCCATGTAATTTAGCTGCAACCAGATTAGCACCCTGTAAGTTAGCTTCGGTCAATACAGCCCGATTAAAATTCACTTCATTTAGATTAGCACCCTGTAAATTAGTGCCTTTTAAGTTGGCATCTCGGAGATTAGCACCCTGAAGATTCAAACCTGCCAACTGGGCGCTACTGAGGTCGCATCCAGGGCAGTTTTTGGTTTCCAATAGCTGCTTGAGATGGGCGGGGTTTCTCAGCCTGAGCGGGAACAGTTAAACCCAAGATCATCATCACTACTGTGGTGGCTACTGTTGCGAATTTCATACCCACACCCTCAAAAAACTTTATCTTCTACATCATCTTTTATTATCGGGCATTAGGGTATGCGTGGAATCCCCGTTGTCTGTGATATTATTTTGATCCCTGTGTGACGGAAATCACTGAGAAAAACCGTTACTGTTGATACAGTCCCCTCTAAACCACAAGCTTTCGGATTAAATCCCCTAATTGTTCTGCACTGTTGGTGATGGCGACGGAGGCGGCGGCTTGGGCCATTTGTTGCAACTGTTCCGGTGATTTTAGTAGATACAAAACTTTACTTCCTAACAAGTCTGCGGTCAAGTCTTTTTGTTGAAATACCCAAGCCGCACCCGCCGCGGCAAAAACCTTGGCGTTATAGGTTTGATGGTCTTCGGCGGCAAAGGGATAGGGAATTAAAATTGAAGGAGTATGGGTAATGGCTAATTCCGTTAAGGTTCCTGCCCCAGCCCGACTCACGGCTAAAGTCGCCCGTTGAAACAGGGCCGCCATATCGTTATAAAAGGGCATTTTGATATAGTGAGGATGGTTTAAGGCTTCCACGTCGGGGTCATTATTTCCCGTTAGGTGGACGACCCACGCCCCGGCTGCAAACCAAGTGGGAGCAGCCTCTCGGACTAATTTATTCACACTTACCGCCCCTTGACTTCCCCCTACCACCACAACCACGGGAACATCATCGGGGAGGAAAAAAGATAGGGGGGCAGAGGTCTGGAGAAAGTTGGAACGCACGGGGGTTCCGACTACAACCGTATTAGTACGGGGAAGGTAGGGAATGGCCGCTTCAAAACCCAAACCCACGGCATTACACCAGGGGCCAAAATTGCGGGTAACTTTTCCAGGTAGGGCGTTAGACTCATGGAGAATTACGGGCAGACCGAGGGAACGAGCCGCAATAATAGCTGGTGCGGCAATATAGCCTCCGGTGGTGAATACCCCGCGAAAGTTACCTTTTTTTAGAAGATGGCGAACTTGCACCAGGGAAACGGGCGAATTTGACTAGGATTTTGAGGGTTCCTAAACCCGGGCGTTGCTGGAAGCCTTCAACGGAGATGGTATGGAGGGGATATTGGGGGGGGACTAATTCTCGTTCTAGGCGATCGGGAACACCTAGCCATTCTATCTCAAAATCCGACAGGTTTTCGGCGGTGGCGATCGCCGGAAATAAATGTCCACCTGTCCCACTGGCGGCAATGAGTAAGCGAATGGGTGTCTGACTCAAGTTTTTTCCCCTAGAATCCGTTCAAATTTGTGTTACAGCTTTTTAAGTTACCATAAAACTTACAGAAAATCCCTATTCTTAATCTTGAAAATCCCATGACAATTTTCCCCATAGTTCAACGACAATCTTTTCAGAACAGGTATGGTGTACAGATGCGCCATTTATGGGCAAAGCCATTATTTTCCGTAGTTCTAGGAACGATACTTTGGGGAATGGGTACGGGAATTTCCCCACGGGCGAATGCTGAGACCCCAGAAACGGCCCCCGCCAATGTGACTAATCTTTTAAATCAAATTGATACCGCCGCTAATCGTCAAGATGTGGAAAAGGTCATGGGTTTTTATGGCTCAAATTTCACTAATTCCGATGGCTTAAATTATCAAAGTTTGAGACAGGTTCTTAAAGATTTTTGGAATAGATACTCTCAGCTTAATTATCGCACAGAATTACAATCTTGGCAACAGAATGGTGATATTTTAACCACGACAACTATTACGGAAATTACCGGAAATAAAAAGATTGATAATCGCGAGTTTTCCCTAACCTCCACCATCACTTCACAGCAACAAATTCAAGGAGAAAAAATTATTAAACAGGAAATTATAGCGGAAAAAAATCAACTCACTTTAGGCAATAAACCGCCGACGGTAGTTTTTAATCTTCCAGAACAAGTCAAAGCGGGTCAGGAATTTAATATTGATGCAATTGTTCAGGAACCTTTAGAGAATGATATTTTAATTGGAACTGCTATTGCACAACCTGTCACCGCAGAAACCTATAACAATTCTGATCTTTTACAATTAGAATTTTTACCATCTGGCGGTGTTTTTAAAGTAGGTAAAGCCCCTGATAATGCCGGAAATAATTGGATTTCTGCTATTTTAATGCGTCAAGGAGGATTAACCTTAATCACGCAACGTTTACGAGTAGTTAAATAATCAGTCACCAGTTGTAGGGGCGGGTTCATCAAGATGCGCGGTAATTAACAAAGAACTCACAAAACCCGCCCGTACCAGTCATTAGTTTATTACCCATTCGTAATTCGTAATTCCTAACTAATTCCCCATGATTCCTTTATTAGAGGTTAAAAATCTAGCCATTCAGTTCTTTACCCTTGACGGGGTGGTTCATGCTGTGAATGGAATTTCCTATCAAGTATATCCAGGGGAAACCCTAGGAATTGTTGGGGAGTCGGGGTCGGGAAAAAGTATTAGTGTCCTATCAATTTTAGGGTTAATTCCATCACCTCCAGGGAAAATTACCCAAGGTGAAATTTTATTTGAAGGTAAAAATTTAATTAAATTCAATCCTCAACAATTACAAAAAATTCGGGGTCGTGAAATTGCCATGGTTTTTCAAGATCCCATGACTTCCCTTAACCCCGTTTTAACTATTGGTAAACAACTGACTGAAGCCCTACAAATTCATCTTAAACTTACTTCCGAACAAGCCAAAAATCGAGCAATTCAACTGTTGAAACAGGTGGGAATTTCTAGCCCAGAAAAACGCTTAAAAAGTTATCCCCATGAATTTTCTGGGGGAATGCGTCAACGGGTAATGATTGCCATGGGTTTAGGATGTCAACCTAAATTATTAATCGCAGATGAACCTACAACCGCCTTAGATGTAACGGTTTCAAGCGCAGGTTGTAGAATTAGTTAAACAACTGAAAAACGAACAGGGAATGTCTGTGATTTGGATTACCCATGACTTAGCATTATTAGCAGGATTAGCCGATAGAATTATAGTCATGTATGCCGGGCAAATTGTGGAACTAGCCACGGTTCATCAACTCTATAAAAACCCTCGTCATCCCTATACTATCGGATTATTAGAAAGTTTACCTCGATTGGATCAAATTCGTCAAGAACCATTAAAATCTATTGCTGGAATGCCACCTAATTTAATGGATTATCCCCCAGGATGTCCCTTTGCTCCGCGATGTCAATTTGCCATTGAACATTGTTTTCAAGAAAATCCTAAATTAGAATTAATTGAACCTGATCATCAAGTCGCTTGTTGGGTAATGTCTGAAATGGATTGTTAATAAATAGTTAATTTAATATTAGTCCGCGCAGGCGGACTTCGTTTCTGTAGACGCGATTTCCAATCGCCGGAATCACAATTTCTAATCACAATCGCCGGAATCACAATTTCTAATCACTAATCGCCGGAATCACAATTTCTAATCACTAATCGCCGGAATCACAATTTCTAATCACTAATCGCCGGAATCACAATTTCTAATCACTAATCGCCGGAATCACAATCGCCGGAATCACAATTTCTAATCGCTAATCGCCGGAATCACAATCGCCGGAATCACAATTTCTAATCGCTAATCGCCGGAATCACAATCGCCGGGATATGATTATTGGAATATGATTATTGCGGGGTAAATCCATACCTCGGTCAATACCTTCGGTCAAAACCTCGGCGATTGAAATCGCGTCTACACGGACAAAACCCGCCTGCGCGGGTTGAGGATAAATTTAGGATATTATAATTAACATGAGAGAAAATTTCACGCAAATGTATCTCCATTATGTCTGGGCAACCTGGGATAGATTACCTTTGATTACTCCCGATATTCAGCAAGAAATCTATGCCGTTATTATTGGAGAATGTAAAAAGTTAGAATGTACTGTAATCGCAGTTGGAGGTATAGAAGACCATGTTCACTTGCTAATAGGTTTTCCAACAACTTTAGCGGTAGCTGAAATAATTAAGCAAATTAAGGGGAGTTTCTTCTCATTTTGTAACTCACCAACTTAAACCCGGTGATTTTTTTAAGTGGCAAGGTAGCTACGGGGCGTTTACTGTTAGCCGCGATGCTATCGACAGTGTAGCTAATTATATCAAAAATCAAGCTGTTCACCACCGTCAGCAATCAATGATTTCTGAGTGGGAATTAATTTCTAAAACTACCCCTAGTCCGCGTAGGCGGACTTCGTTTCTGTAGATGCGATTTCCAATCGCCGAATTTCCTCTAATCTCGGCTCTAATCTTGGCGATTGAAATCGCGCCTACACAGACAAAACCCGCCTGCGCGGGTTGTAAGAATCTTCGATTGCACATTCTCTGCTCCCTTCTTAGTCCGCGTAGGCGGACTTCGTTTCTGTAGACGCGATTTCCAATCGCCGAATTTCCAATCGCCGAATTTCCTATATAAACATTTTTCATAATAAAAATATGGTTAATACTTTAGAAACAAAACTTAAATCTAATCAAAAAAATACCCCCCTAATTCGGGTAGAAAACTTACAAAAACACTTTCCCGTCATGGAAGGTATTTTACTACGAAAGCAAGTGGCAACAATTAAAGCCGTTGATGGAATTACCTTTAATATTAATAGGGGAGAAACCTTAAGTTTAGTGGGAGAGTCAGGTTGTGGAAAAAGTACAACTGGACGAATGATTTTACAACTTTCTCGTCCTACGGCGGGAAAAATTTACTTTGAAAATACCGATTTAACTGCTCTAAATTCCAAGGAATTGCAGCCCTTTCGTCGCCGAATGCAAATGATTTTTCAAGATCCCTATTCGTCTTTAAATCCGCGAATGACTATAGGAAAAATTATTAGTGAACCTTTAATCATTCATCAATTAGCTACAAATACAATAGCTCAAAATCGCGTTAAAGAATTATTAGAATTAGTGGGATTAAATGATGATGTTATTAATCGTTATCCCCATGAATTTTCAGGAGGACAACAACAAAGAATTGGAATTGCTAGAGCCTTAGCCATGAATCCCGATGTAATTATTTGCGATGAACCGATTGCAGCTTTGGATGTTTCAATTCAAGCCCAAGTAATTAATTTAATGCAAAATCTACAGCAAACTTTAGGGTTAACCTATCTGTTTATTGCCCATGATTTAAGTATAGTTCGTCATATTTCTGACCGAGTGGCAGTGATGTATTTGGGCAAAATTGTTGAACTTTCAGATAGGATTTCTTTGTATGAAAATCCGCTCCATCCCTATACCCAAGCCCTACTATCCGCCGTCCCAATTCCTGACCCCGAATTAGAAGCAAAACGACAACGAATTTTATTAACTGGAGAAGTTCCTAGTCCTGTAAACTCCCCAAAGGGATGTCGATTTTGTAGCCGTTGTCCCTCCGTTATGGAACAATGTTGGCTGGAAGAAACCCCGATTAAAAAATATGGGTTCAAACCATTCCGTAGCCTGTCATTTGATTAAAGATTAATCACAAATTTAATGAATTTGGCTCTAAATATCCAAGGATTTTAGCAGATTCGATATCTAATAATCCTCAAGAAAATATTAAGTTCCGAGTCGGGTCTGAACAGTCCACACTCCGATCAAAATTCAAGCTATCATAATTTCAAATCAACCCCTATTGTTTATGGAGGGCCAGGAAACTGGTAAAACGTGCCTATCGAAACGATTTATGGTCAACTGCAAGGTCTAAAAGCCAGTCAGCTTAAACGGTTGCAAAGCCTGTATCATCAACGATTACCCGGCGATTTGATTACAACCGTAGAATTTGCCCAGCGACTAGCGGCCATCAGCACAGAAATTGATCAGCCTCTGTGCGCCTATATTAACCGCAGGGGACAGGTAATCCGGGTGGGGGTGGGAACTCCTCGCCAGACTCAAATTCCCCCCTTAGAACTGCCCCGCTATGGGAATGGACGCCTGAGTGGCATTCGCTGTATTACCACCCAAACTAGCCCGGAACCCCCCAAAGAAGCAGCTTTGACCGCCATGGCGATTCAACGTTTGGACATTCTGGTGGTTCTCACCCTAACGGGAAGTGGTTTTCAGCGACGGGGAGGGGGTGAAACGGGCTATGTTAAAGACACCTATCTGGCTCACCTTGTCCCAGATATGGAGACGGGAAATCATCAACAAATTGATAACGGTTTTTCGGCGATTCCCTATTATTTATCGTTGCCTATGAGTCTGGATTCCCTATCGCAACAGGATTTTCTCGATTTAGTCAACGAACTGGAAACGGAATTTGAACGGGAATTTGTGGCCCGGGAAGTCGATTCTAGTCAGGATAAAGTGCTATTAGTGGGGGTGAAAACGGATAAAATATCCCCCCAACGGTTTGAAGATGGGTTAACGGAATTAGTGCGTTTAGTGGATACCGCCGGGGGTCAGGTGTTACAAACTTTACGCCAAAAGCGATCGCATCCTCACCCCCAAACCGTTGTCGGAGAGGGTAAAGTCCAAGAAATTGCCTTGGTTGCCCAAACCATCGGAGCTAATTTAATTGTATTTGACCGCGACCTATCCCCCGCCCAGGTTCGTAACTTAGAAACCCAAATCGGGGTCAGGGTTGTAGACCGAACCGAAGTTATCCTCGATATTTTTGCCCAACGTGCCCAGTCGGGGGCGGGAAAATTACAGGTGGAATTAGCCCAACTGGAATATAGTTTACCCCGCTTAACGGGTCGAGGTCGGGCTATGTCTCGCTTAGGGGGTGGCATTGGAACCCGGGGGCCAGGGGAAACCAAACTGGAAACCGAACGCAGGGCTATCCAACGCCGCATCTCCCGGCTCCAACAGGAAGTCAATCAACTGCAAGCCCATCGTTCTCGGCTGCGCCAAAATCGTCAAGTTCGAGAGGTTTCCGACCTTAGCGTTAGTCGGCTATACCAATGCTGGAAAGTCAACCTTATTGAACGTTTTAACCCAGTCGGAAGTCTATACGGCTGACCAACTGTTTGCTACCCTTGACCCCACAACTCGCCGTTTAGAGATTCCTGATACGATAACGGAGGAGCCTTTGACGGTGGTAATCACAGATACAGTCGGATTTATCCATGAACTTCCGCCTCCTTTAGTTAATGCGTTTCGAGCTACTTTAGAGGAGGTAACAGACGCGGATGCCTTAATTCATTTAGTGGATTTGTCCCATCCCGCTTGGGAAAGTCAAATTGAGTCGGTAATGCAGATTTTAAGGGAAATGCCGGTCACTCCTGGCCCGGGATTATTAGCGTTTAATAAAATTGATCAAACTGATGGGGAAAATTTACGATTAGCGCAGGAAAAATACCCCCAAGCGGTTTATATTTCTGCTTCTAAAGCGTTAGGTTTAGAAACCCTGAGAAAACGCATGGCGGCTTTAGTCCATTATGCAATTTCTAATCGTTAAAATCTGGGGATAGAAACTAGATGTTCTGAATAAAGGTGCAAAACCTCCCACAGCCCATTAAGTTCCCTGTACCCGGAAATAAATTTCGGGCTGTAGAGACGTGCCATGGCGCGTCTCTCTACTGAAATTTATTTCAAGGCTTAAAGCTAAAATTTACACCAATAAGGCAGATCTCGACCCTACGATGAATTACATTTTTATAACGGATTTAAAGTTTCTATAAATTTGCGATCGCTTAAATTCTTAAATAGTTTATCTGATCGGGAAAGAGAAAAAATTAGGCAGAAATTCAAAGAGTTAGTTTCTGCTATTGAAAGGTGTCTATAAGTAGGTTTATGGGTGAGAAATCACATTCTTCAAAAAAATTATATAATAAACAATAACTCAATTCAAAAGCCATTTATTAACGTTACCGATATTCGCAATCAAGTTAATATTAATAATTTTGAATAGCATCTCATTAAAATTTAGTTTATGCTTCATTTGACTGTGAACTATTTGTTATTTCAAGTACGTCAATCACTACTTTTGCCGCCTCCATCAAACCTTTTGTGAAAGGAGCATATCCAGTTGAACAACAAGTTTTAATAATGTCTAAATTAATCTGAAATGCTAGTTTCCATCGAATTTGAAGGGGTCGTTGATTGCTACTAACATCTAAGAGATAAGTTGATTTGGCGATCGCTGTTTCTAAAACATTCTTGATCTCATCTAAGGTTTCTATATTCTCCAGTTGTTCAATTTCTACATCTAAAATATTTGAAACAGTTTGAATATCAGCCAACAACCACGCCTCAAAATTCTTAATTGCTAAACCTCCAGCACTGCGCTCATTAATCGGTTGATCATTAACATCTAAATGATTATCACGAATTCTATTTAAAGCACGTTCTAAGTCAATCTGTCTTTGAGGTAGTTTATCATCCCCATCAGCCACAATCAGGATTAGATCTACCTCCTCTGGTTTCCAAGAAATTACTACCTGTGCTAAATATTTTGGGTCTAAAATTGAATGTCCAGTACGCAGTTTACAGACTCGACTTTCATTAATTGATGGGTGTCTTTGTACAAAATCACAATCAGGTAATCCCGCACTTTTGAGTTCTCGTCTAATTAAAGTATGAAGTGCTCCTTCTTTATCCTTTTCAATAATTTTTCCACCGTCTTCTGGTTTAATATAAGGAATACTTGCGCCTAATTCTGCTTCCCCTTCAGCAATTAATCCAATCCGAATTGGACGACTCATGCAGGATTTCCTCCAAATACATTGGTAAACCAAAGTTCACCTAAAGCACCATCATAAGCTTCCAGTGCTTTTTGAAAACGCACAGAATCTATGGGTAAACTATGAACTTGAGTTTTACCTTCTTGATCAAGTTCAACAGCACGAACTTGATAAGGCTCAACATAATTTAACAGGACAGGAGAATGGGTTGTAATTAAAACTTGAACAGGTTTACCCGCTATTCCTTCTGTTGATACTATTTTCAATAATTCCATCATTTTATGCAGTAACCAGGGATGAACTCCGTTCTCTATTTCTTCAAAACAAAGAATACTCGGAGTGTCTTCTTGATAAAGTGCAGTTAGGAAAGCGAGGATTCTCAGTGTTCCATCGGATATGTCAGAAGCTGGGATATGATGTTCTGAATATCTATCTACTAATTCCAGCAAAAAGGTTTGATTATTTTTACGAGGTAATGTAATTCTTTGTATATTCGGAACAAGTTGTGTTAAACGTTCCTCTAATTCATCAAACTTTTTACGATTAGCGTGCAAAATATCAACTAGAGCATAAACAATCCCTTGCCCTGTCCTTTCCATACTACCGTTTGATGAGCCATTATTGGATAAGTAAACTGGGGAAAAATCGTAAATACTCACCTTTCTTAAGGCATTGGCAACCAAAGAATCGGGGTATTGATTAGAAACCAAAAATTGTCTGAGTTCAGAAGTAAACTTACTTATTTTATTACAAGTTTGTTTAATATTTCCTATAGAAACTTTTTGCTGAAGATAATCAAGATGAACTAATAGATCTGAAAATATTTTAATTTCTTCATAAGAATTGTTTTCTGTTGTAAGATGGGTACTCACTTCAAATAACATTGAATCTAATTTTCCATGCCAAAATTTAGATTCAAAACTCTGTTGATTTTTACTGACAATTGTTAAAGAATTAGCAAACAAAGGTATTATTTCTGTAACATTCGTAGCAGCTACCACCTTTTGGAGAAAATCAGATAATACAGCTAAAGATTCACAAATATTTGATTTTCCCGAACCATTCGGCCCAATAAAGACAGTTAAGGGTTCTAAATCAACTTCTGTATCAAAGAGGCTTTTATAGTGCTGAACTCGTAGTTTAGATAACATCTCTTTTAGAGTAAGCAGATTTATTTATTATATAACAACATTAAACACTTTGTAAAACAAAAACTTTTGTTCACGCAAAGGATGTTTACCTACCATACCCTATGCAATCTCATACCGCTATAATGCTCAGGTTTGGTTAACTGCGATCGCTCCTGTTGAAACCGGGTTTCTCAACGAATCAGAAACCCGGTTTCTTGATTTTTAAGACAATTTTAAACCGTACAAATTTCGGTTAACGTAGTCACAAAATTCGGGTAAGAAATTCCGGCGGCTTCGGCACGGTGAATCGTGGTTTTTCCTTGACAATTCAAAGCGGCGATCGCTAAACTCATGGCAATGCGATGATCCGTGTCGCTATCAACTTCAGTCCCCGTTAAAGGGAAACCCCCAGTGATTTCTAAGCCGTCGGGACGTTCCCTAATCCTAGCTCCCAATTGACTCATTTGAGTTGCCATTACCGTAATCCGATCGCTTTCTTTTACCCTTAATTCTTCCGCATCTCTAATAATAGTTGTTCCTTCAGCAAAAGCCGCAGCCACCGCCAAAATCGGAATTTCATCAATTAATCGGGGAATAATATCCCCGCCAATTTCACAGGCTTTTAACGCGCCATATTTCACTCGAATATCCGCCACCGGTTCCCCCGCCACAGTCCGTTCATTCTCTAATTGTAAATTCGCCCCCATTTTTTCTAAGGCTTCTAAAATCCCGGTGCGAGTTGGGTTAACTCCCACATTTTCTACTACTAATTCCGACCCCGGAACAATAGCCGCCGCCACTAACCAAAACGCCGCCGAACTAATATCCCCCGGAACCACAACGTGCTGACCGTGTAGTTCTGCTGGCCCTTTAACCGTTACACTAAAGGTATCCGGTTCAACGGTTAAATTCGCGCCAAAGGCCCTTAACATTCGTTCACTGTGATCCCGGGATAGGGCGGGTTCGGTGACGGTGGTTTCTCCTTCGGTCATCAACGCGGCTAACAGAATACAGGATTTCACCTGGGCTGAAGCAATGGGGGAAACATAATGAATCGGGCGCAGGGCTTGACCCTGAACCGCTAGGGGCGCATAAGACCCCCCTTGACGGCCCCAAATAGTCGCTCCCATCTGTTGTAAAGGTTTAGTTACCCGGGACATGGGGCGACGTACTAGGGAAAACTATCCCCGGTAACACTAAAAAATCGTCCGGGGTGGGAGGCGAGTATTCCTAACATTAACCGTAGGGTTGTACCGGAATTGCCCGCGTCTAAGACTTCCAGGGGTTCCTGAAGATTACCCAGTCCAATGCCTTTGACTTCTACCCGTTCGGAATTTAACTCGGAAATTTCCGCCCCCATCCGAGAAAAACATTCGGCGGTGCTCCGGGGGTCTGCCCCTAACAATAACCCTTCGATGGTAGTGACACCCTGGGCTAAGGCTCCTAACATTAAGGCGCGATGGGAAATCGATTTATCCCCAGGAATGCGAATGCGACCTTGTAAGGATAATCCCGATTTGGGGGGGTGTATTGTTAATATTTGCTCAGTTTCTGTATTTTCTGTTGTTACGATAGTCTCTTGCATTTTATGATCTTAGATTAGGTCACCTATGGCTAAAGGTGATCCTACCGCTTTCTCGACTCTAAGCAAATTGGAAACGTCGAGAATTTTACCTAATTATGAGATGAGTTATGTTAACACACTATCGCGTCCCCGTGAGTCTGTCTTTAGTTGCCATAGACTTACCCCTTCGCTCTTTAATTGAGGGGTCAGCAACCCTCTATCAGAAGGAGCGTGATCAGTTCCATTTATTGTTACACGAACCAGCGTTAGTGGAATGGGAGCCTGATATTTTGCCCCTAGAAACGGCACACCCGCCCCAGAAACCCCGTCTATTGTGGCTGGAGGTGTCTCCCTATCGGGCGGTGATGACAATGCAGGGACAGGGAAAATATAGTTATCGTCATTTGTGGCAACAGGGAATGTATGGCTTGAGTCGCTATTATTTACAAACGGATTTACAAGCGATGGCTGGTCAATTGCGTCTGCGTAATTTTACTCGCAAGTTGGAATTGGTCGGACATCCTCTACCTGAATATGTGCGTTTAGAATACGAACTTTGGTCAGAAAATTTACAAATGGGTCGTTATGTTTTAAGTTTAGAAATTCATCATTAGGGGTTGATAGTTGGTTAGTAAGAGAAAATAAGCTGTTTCTGGTATTTCCGTTGGCTTCTAAAGTGAGATTTACGGCTTTTTACTGGGGCAATAATTTACTAATTCTTTGAATAATACCTCATTATTGGCAGCAATTTGTTTGGCTTTTTCTCCATTTTCTTTGACATTTTCTTGAGCCTCTAATAGTTGTTTTTTCCCTTCTGGAGTAACGGGGGCTTTCTCCGCAATGGTTAGGGCTTCAGCGATTTGTTTGAGACTATTGGAGAGGTCTTTAAACTGTTTGGTTGAGTTTTTTTGAAAGGTTTGTAGGGATTGATCTTTAATGGTTAGGGTTTCTATCTCCTTGGCAATACTGTTTAATTCTTGAGACAGTTGTTGTGTAGTTTTCCCATCTAATTTAGGACTGAGGTTAACTACTAGGGTTTGACCTTCATTGATCATATCGATTAGTTTGATGCAGTCGGCGGGTTTACTGCTACAACTGTTTAGGGAAAATGCGATCGCAACAACGGTTATGATCTTCGATAAATAGGGGTTAAAACGCAATCCTTCAGAATATTTCACAATAGTTTAAGATGTTTAGCTTTAATTACTGTCAGGTATTTGGGATAAAAAATCAAGAGTTATTTTTAAGATAATCGGATATCGAGGTTAACCGAGACGCAGAATAATAATGGTATTGATCAAAAATGCCATTATTAATTATTTTCTTTTTCCTCTGTGTCTAAATTTTTGGATAATTCCATAAATTCTGATGTAGGAATCCGTAGATTGATTTGAAATACAATTTGATCTCGTTCAACATTAACGGTAGCAATATTCACGATACTTTTTTCAGGTAATATGCTATTAATCGGGATTTGAGGAGATATACATTTATAGCCGGATTGCTCTAACCAGTCAGTAATATTGCGCCAATTTTCTATTTTCTCATCCGTTTTATCTAAAAGAAACTTCACATATTTATACACTGTAGTACAAAGATCCGTTTCTACACCCCTTGAAGTTTTGCCCAGTTGTTTCTGCAATCTCCGAAGGACTATAACCACAGAGTAATCCCCTTAAGTGTAATTTTTCAACAGGAGTTAAGTGTTTTCCCTTAGCTGAGGCAAGATCTTTATACAAGGTTTCCAAGTCCCAATATTTTGCAACTTGGCTAAACAGTTCATTAGGATTTTCCATGGGACTCTGTAAAAAAAAACACTAACTGGATTCTAACATTACTTCTAACGTTTGTCAGTAGATTATTAACTCAAAGTGCATTATTCTAAAAAATATAAAGTACATCCAAATCACTATTTATCTATGTCAACATTTGGATTTGATCAAATCAAAACAGCTTTAAGTCAAGCACTCGAAGGGTTATCCGATTGGAGTTCATTAAACCGTTTTGATAAAGGTAAAGTTATCGATAAAACGTTTAAATCTCTCATGAGAGATTTAATGAAACAGTTTGGAATGGAACCCGGTGTAGACTATGTTGACAATTTAAGTGACAATGCAAGAAGTGCAGATTTTGTTGCTTTATCTCAACAAGCAGATGAATTAATTAGAGGATTACTTGACGGTAAAATCATTGCAATTTCTGGGCATAGTAGAATTAGTAAGTTAGGAAATGAGTTTAAAGTTCAAGCTCATTTTCGCAAAAAGGTAGCTTAAAAAAATTTCTAGTTGTGTAAAATTATGTGAGGTATTGATGGTTATATTTTATATAATTATTTGTACCTCAGAAAATTTGAAGCCGCTATAATATTGTCTACTTTTTATCTTCAATCAAATCTTATCCTATTTACTTGAGGTAAAGTCAATGAAACCTGTATATTTTAAAGATGGAAATTACATTTATGAGTGTAAATCTTCTCCTGAACAACAAGGTGGCCCTCTTAATACTAGAAGCCTGGAAATATGGACAGAAGATGTTAAAGCATTATTGAAGGAGCAGCAACCTACAGCGTTTCGTTACATCTTTCCAGTGAATCGTGTTGACAATAGTAATAGAATCATTTTAGAAAAACTAAAAAAAGATTGTAGTAATGTTGATATACAATACTATGACTGTGATTCAGTAGATAATCTAATTAAAGCTTTGCAAAAAGTAAATAGCTTACCAGGGTTAGTTGAATATATCAAGCAAGCAAGGAAATAAAAAAATGACTCAATGTCTTCATTTCTTGAAAATTCAGTTTTTTACTGAACAATTCACTCAATCTATCGAATTCGATGATATTCTGAAAATGCTCAAGGTGCTTCTTGAAAATAAAAATTCATCACAGATTGAAGATTTAGATTCGCTTTTTGTTACTATAGATACAAAACTTTCGTCTATCTCCGCTTATGACAAAATAGAGAAATATTTCAGTACGGGTTTCTCAAATTCAGTTACATAAAGATTCGGGATATTACTTAGTTAATAAAGAACTATGGGAATCTATTAAAGATATCATCTTTGAACAGTCAAGAAAAGAGTTTGATGAGTTAAACAAATCTGCTAATCCAAAAGGTAAAAAATCCCAATCTAGTGCAGATAGTAGTAAAAATGATTTTCATAAAATATATGAAGATTATTTCAAAGATTTAGCATTATTAGAAACTTGGTATAACAAAAAAATGCTAATAGTAGAGGTTTCTTAACTCTTTAAGCAGACTTCAAGAAAATAGTGATCAATACTAGAAGATAAATTAGGATAAAAAAACTTTAGGGAGACAGCAATAACGTCTCCCTGTATGAGTTGTGGAATTTAAACGATGTATTGGAAGGATAGCGATCGCACATTCTCCTATTAATATTAATTTTAGTGAAATGGTGCGTGCATTGAAATACCCGCACCCTACTTTAATGGGTTTAACCTTCGATTTCATCCGGTTGCAATTCCTTGACTTTTTCAAAGGCTGCAACGGCTGCTTCTGTTTGTCCTAAATCCTGCAATGTCAGACCTTTATTATACCAAACATCGGCATCATCTGGTTGCAATTCCAGTGCTTGATTAAAGGAAATTAAGGCTTCTTCTAATTGTCCTAAATTGAGTTGTGAAATGCCTTGGTTATATAAGGCATTAAAATAATTAGGCTCTAATTGAATCGCCTGTTGATAGGATTCTAAGGCTTCTTCTAATCGTCCTAAATCCGATAGAGCGTTTCCGCGATTATTCCAAATATAGGGATCATTGGGTTGCAAATCAACAGCAAGTTGATAGGATTTTAAGGCTTCTTCCATATTCCCTAAAACTTCTAAAACACTACCTCGATTATTCCAAGCATCTGCATATTCGGGTTGCAGGATAATCGCCTGTTCAAAAGAGGATAATGCTTCTTCAATTCTCCCTAGACTTCTGAGGGTATTACCTCGATAAAACCAAACACAAACATGATTTGGCTGTAGCTGAAGTATCTGATCAAATGAGTCTAAGGCTCCCTGAAAATCCCCAGCTTCATCTTGTTTAATTCCTTGCTCAAACCATTCTTTAATCTCCGATGAAATCTCCTCAACTATTGGGTTAGTTTCGGGAATTATTTCCTGTGGATAACTAACGGGAGTTTCCTCAACTATTGGAGTAGTTTCGGGAATTATATCCTGTGGATAACTAACGGGATTTTCCTCAACTATTGGGTTAGTTTCGGGAATTATTTCCTGTGGATAACTAACGGGAGTTTCTTCAACTATTGGAGTAGTTTCGGGAATTATTTCCTGTGGATAACTAACGGGAGTTTCTTCAACTATTGGAGTAGTTTCGGGAATTATTTCCTGTGGATAACTAACGGGAGTTTCCTCAACTATTGGAGTAGTTTCGGGAATTATTTCCTGTGGATAACTAATGGGAGTTTCCTCAACTATTGGAGTAGTTTCGGGAATTATTTCCTGTGGATAACTAACGGGAGTTTCCTCAACTATTGGAGTAGTTTCGGGAATTATTTCCTGTGGATAACTAACGGGATTTTCCTCAACTATGGGGGTTTCTGCTTCTGTGGAAGTGGTGACACCACCCCCAATAAATTCTGCATTAATAATCGGAGAAACCTCAATATTCCCAGGAGTATTCACTGGAGTAGTAACCCCATCCTCGATAAATTCTGCATCAATAATCGGAGAAAACTCGTTAATATTTGAAGTTATAACCTCGGTTTGTGGAGTTGATTGGGCTAAAATACTTCGACCAATACTTCCCGCCACATCTCCTAAATTACCAATATTCAGACCCGCTAAAAATACCAGGCGTCGTGCGAGTTCTTCGTGTTGGCTGGGTGTTTCCTGTAAACGAGTTCCAAACCGTTCCAACCAAGACACTAACTCCGCTTCTTGTAGTCGATTACCAATTAACCAACCCTTAATTTGTCCCCGACTGCTAGTAGGTTGTAAGGTGTCCAACAGTTGCAAAAATAGGGCTTCATATTCCGTATCCGTGCGAGTTGGAGTTGTTTCGACCGATGGGGATGGAGGAGTAGGTTGTTTCCCGAACAGTCGTTGAATCAGTCGTTTGAAAAATTGAATAATTCGGTGTAACATAAATAAACTCAGACAATATAGTTGTTATTAAGATTCTGGACAAAATAACCAGGATATCGGACATAATACACCTTTTTGATTCGGTCGTTTTCCTCAATCCTTAGTGGCTAATATTTCCTTGGTATTGTCCTGTTTGTTGCCTGTTAACTACATCATTCTTAATAACCCCTGTTGACCGAGAAGCATTTCTCGCAACAAACTAAATAGTCCCACCCAAATAATCGGGGTGATATCCACTCCTCCCATGGGGGGGACGATTTTGCGGGTTAGGACTAAAAAGGGTTCGGTGGGCCAAACAATTAGGTTAAAGGGAAAACGCTGCTGGTTAACTTGGGGATACCAAGTTAGGACGATGCGGAAAATAAACAAAAAGGTCATCAAGCCCAGAATTAAACCCAAGCCCCAGGTTAAAATCGTTGTTGTATCCATAGGATCAGAAAAAATATCTTAAGTTTTGTTACTGTTTATCGGATCAATTTTAGCGGTTTTGGGAAGTTTTCTCATAAATAGAGGAATGTCTTCTCAAGATTGTGAAATTTTGTTAAACTGGTAAACCAAGAAATCAATCTAAGACAAGGATCACATTTGTTATGACACCTTCATTAATGAACTTTTTCTATAGTTTGCTGGCTGGAATCCTAATTGTGGTAATTCCTGCAACTGTCGGTCTGCTCTTTATCAGCAAAAAAGATAAAGTCATTCGTTTCCTAGACTGGTGATCCAGGAACAGGTCTAGGCAGACTTGCCAAAATCCTGCTTGAACCTATAGACTTAGGGGCTAAGAATCAGAATTTGATCTGAATCGCTGGCCCCTAATGTTTATTTTTGCCAAAATACCCAGCCCCAAGCTCCGGTGATTAGAGATTTTCCAAAGAAATCGCTAAAATAGGACTGGCATAGGAGAAAAGATAATGGTTAATTTAGGTTTAAATTTCAGTAGCTTAGTGGGGATTGCCCTCGCGGTTTCTGGCGCTGGATTATATTTTCTGCGTTCTTGGCGGCCAAAACTGGCACGGGATCATGATATTTTCTTTGCCGCCATTGCTTTGCTCTGTGGCGGGATTCTGTTGTTTCAAGGATGGCGACTTGATCCAATTCTAGCTTTTGGTCAATTTTTATTAACTGGAAGTGCAGTTTTCTTTGCGGTAGAAAGTGTTCGCCTCAGAGGAATTGCCGTTGTCCAAGCTAAGGAACGAGGGCCAATTGTAGACGATGAACGCTATGTCAGTGACGTTTATCGGGTGGATGCAGAGTTAGACGAACTCGAACCAACGGGCGAATATCAGCCGATGGCCCGTCAAATTCGCGGGAGTCGTGATAGTCGTTTGAGCCGAGCCGATGCTTATGAGGATGATCCGGTTCGTCGGCGTCCCTCTAGTCGCAAAAGTAGCACCCTTGACTACCCGCCACCGGAGGAGCGTCCTCGCAAACGTCGTCCCCGTCCAGAATCTCGTCCAGAACCAACCTCCGATTGGGGAGAACCCCCTAGAGAACGGCAACAAAGACCTCCCAAAAGTCGCTCTAACCGTCCCCCCGCAACGCCTGCGGTAGATCGGGAGGATTGGACAACTTCTGCTTCTGATGCACCCCGGTCTCGCCGTCGTCCCTCTGCTTCTTCGGAATATCGCTATTCTGAAGATCGCCGTCCGAATGATAATTCAACGGATTATGTTGAATATAGACCCGTGGACTATTCTGATGATGAGGTTGATAGTTCTTCTAATTTTGAACGATAAAACCCATAAAAAATTAATCAAGGGTTTAGGAATTAGGTATTGGGGTTATATTGTTTCCCTACCTAGTTTCCTAATTTTTTTTTAATAGGGATCACGGATTTAAGAGGATTTCACGGATTTCACGGATTTTAATCTGTGTTAATCTGCGTAATCCGTTTAATCCGTGATGCGGATTTTAATCTGTGTTAATCTGCGTAATCCGTTTAATCCGTGATACGGATTTTAATCTGTGTTAATCTGCGTAATCCGTTTAATCCGTGATACGGATTTTAATCTGTGTTAATCTGCGTAATCCGTTTAATCCGTGATACGGATTTTAATCTGTGTTAATCTGCGTAATCCTCCTTTTAAATATTATCTTATATTATCTTATCTCAATTTTACATTATTCAGAATTTCTAATGCTGCGCGATCGCAGACTCCTTCCTCTCCTAATGCTTGTTTCATCTGTTGATAGCGATTTAATATTTCTTGTCGTTTGGGTTGATTGGTTAGCAATTCTATCGCCTCTCGCACAATATTTTCAGGAGTCACTTCTTCTTGCACAAGTTCGGGAACAATGGCTTGCATTTGCACTAAATTAGTTGGGGATATAAATGGAACTGAAAAATTTAAGAAACGACGAACCAGCCAAGCTGTTAAATTACTTACTCGATAAACCACAACTTGAGGAACATTTAATAGGGCAATTTCTAAGTTAACAGTTCCTGATTTGGTAATTGCTAAATCCGCGGCTGATATCACTTCTAAGGTTTGACAATTCCCTGATTTTGTCGAAACTAAAACCGCATTTAATTGATGGTTTTTAATCGCTGTTTCTATCGCAGGATAATACTCGGGTAATGACACTGGAATCCAAAATTTGACCCCAGGAATTTTATCTTGAATTTGTCTGGCAGCTTTGAGTAAGATGGGCATTAAATATTTAATTTCTTGCCATCGAGAAGCCGGAAGTAAGGCGATCGCAATTTCATCGGTTTCTATTCCTAATTTGATCCGAGATTCTTCTCGACTAGGAGCCATTTTCATCCGGTCTAATAGGGGATGACCGACCCAAGTTACCTGAGCCCCTTTTGATTGAAAATAACGGGCTTCTTCAGGAAAAATTGCTAAAATTTTGTCAGTTAACTTAACAATTCTTTCCGTACTCTTTGAACCCAATGACCACACCCATTCTTGCGGTGCAATATAATAGAAAATCGGCACCTGGGGTAAGTGATTTCTAATAAAATTTCCGATGCCAATATTTGGCCCCATATAATCAATTAAAATTACGATATCTGGAGGATGATTTTTTAGATATTGTTTGGTTTTTTGTTGGATTAAATAAGTAGGGATAATATAGGGTAAAGATTCTAAAAGACCGACGGAAACCAATTCCGGTTGTATTCCCTAATAAAATTGATCCGGCTGCGGCCATTTGTTCCCCACCCAATGCTATAATTTCTATAGGGATATTTTGATTTTTAGCTTGTCTTAATAAGGCTTCAATTAACATTGATCCTTGTAGATCGCCTGAGACTTCTCCCGTACTAATAAAAATCCGCATAAGGGTTTGATTGGGACGCATTAGAAATCAATAATTAATAACTTGAGGACGGACTAGAGCCGTTTTATTAATAACCTCACTATGAATTATAGCCGTTTATTGAGTCCTTGCTGGGTTTTTCTGAAAATTAGATAATTCGGACAGGGTAAAAAACGATACAATCGTCACTCACATAAAGCAAGCATAGCCGTTTCTGTAGGAGTCCTGGGAATCTCAAAAAGTGATCTGGTTCAGGAACGTTTATACTCAGAATTAGGTCTTAGTCAGTAGACCTAGCTAATAGTCTAACTCAAATAATGAAAATTTTATTTATGAACTCCTTATCAAATTTAGCAAAGATTTCCTTGGGAATTATGATTTTTAGCGGTTTACATTTTATGAGAAATACTACCCCGGCTTTTGCTAGTTTAGCTCAACAGTTGAATCGTCAATCTTCAGGGTCAAAATTAGCACAACTTCCTCAACAAACCTCGGAAAAACAATTAGGGGGTTTATATGTTCAATCTGCAACGCCAAGCCAAGTTTTTCCCCTCAAACAAACCCAAGTCAAGGCTAAAATTTCTGGGAATGTTTCACAGGTTGAAGTTTCTCAAACCTTTGAAAATCCTTTTAAAGAACCTTTAGAAGCGATTTATGTATTCCCCCTCCCTGATCAAGCTGCGGTTGATCAGATGGTAATTAAAATTGGCGATCGCACGATAAAATCCCGCATTGAAACCCGGGAAGACGCCAAAGAAATCTATCAACGGGCTAAAGCTCAAGGTCGCACCACCGGGTTATTAGAACAGGAAAGAGATAATATATTTACTCAGTCTGTAGCTAATATTCAACCGGGGGAACAAATATCCGTAACAATTCGCTATATTGATCAATTAAAATTTGAAGGAGGAAACTATGAATTTGTGTTTCCCATGGTGGTTGGCCCCCGCTATATTCCCGGTCAATTAATTAATAAAAATCAACCCAATACTAATCAAGTTCCCGATGCGGATAGGATCACGCCTCCGATTATTGACCGAGAAACAAAATCCCCCCATAACATTCAAGTTGATCTGGAAATTGATGCTGGGGTTGCAATTGAAAATGTGCGTTCAACTTCCCATAAAATTATTACTAAACAGCAGGGAAATCGGATATTTGTTAGCTTAGATCAATCCGATCAAATTCCGAATAAAGATCTAATTCTAAGATATCAAATTTCAGGAGAAAATACCAGGGCAACGGTATTAACAGAAGCGAATCAACAGGGGGGACATTTTGCCGCCTATTTATTACCTGCAATTAGTTATAATCCTAATCAAATTATTCCGAAAGATGTTATTTTTCTGATGGATACTTCCGGTTTCCCAAGAAGGAGAACCTCTGAAAAAATCTCAAGAATTAATGAAACGATTTATTCAAGGATTAAATCCCGAAGATACCTTTAATATTATTGATTTTGCCAATAGCACTAATACCCTATCAGAAACTCCCTTAGAAAATACCCCCGCTAACCGACAAAAAGCGATCAATTATATTAATCAATTAGAAGCCGATGGCGGGACGGAATTATTAAATGGAATCCAGACGGTTATGAAGTTTCCCACCCCCTCCAAAGGTCGCCTACGCAGTATTGTTTTGTTAACAGATGGATATATTGGAAATGATCAAGAAGTAATTGCAGAAGTACAAAATAAACTGAAACCCGGAAATAGATTTTACGCCTTTGGGGTGGGCAGTTCTGTCAATCGTTTTTTACTCAATCGTTTAGGGGAAATTGGCCAGGGAACTACACAAATTGTGCGTCAAGATGAACCCACAGAAACCGTCGTGGAAAACTTTTTTAAACAGATTAATAACCCCATTCTAACCGATCTTGAAATCAGTTGGCAAGGGGAAGGATTAAAACCCGAAATTTATCCGATCAGCTTATCAGATTTGTTTGATAATCAACCTTTAGTATTATTTGGACGTAAATTAGATCGTCGTAATGGCCTATTAAAAATTACCGGAATAACGGCAAAAGGCGATCGCTATGAACAAACCTTACCTGTGAATTTTCCCGAGATAAATACTAAGGAATCTGGTAATATTGCCATTGCTAAATTGTGGGGAAGGGCGAGAATTAAAGACCTGATGAATCAAATGTTTTCTGGGGAAACAAAATCAGGAGTTGAAGGAGTAACACGCACCGCTTTAGCCTATCAATTACTATCTGAATATACCGCCTTTGTCGCCGTGAGCGAAGAAGTTCGAGTCGATGCTAATGGAACTCGTAAAACCGTAGAAGTTCCCCTAGAATTACCGGAAGGGGTGAGTTATGACAGTATTTTTGACACACCCAAACCCGCCCAATTACCTTCAGCCCCTCCGATGAGTTTAGGGCGAACTCGTTCCGCATCTGGTTATAATAATTATGGCAGTCAAAGGAGTCCAGAAATTGCGCCGTCTCCCTCAATATTATCAGGATCAGATACATTATTGACAAGACTTGATACATCGAAAAATACGGCTTCTACTATTACCGTTGTTCAACTGACAGGAATTAGCGATCGCACCCTAATTAATGACCTAAACCGTTATTTACAAGGGTTGAATTTAGCCGACGAAATCATTGGAAAAGTAACCTTTGAAATGATTATTGATCAAGGCAATGTCCAACGAGCAATTTTTGATGATGTTGACTCTAATCTGGATTTAGATAATAATATTAAACAGGCAATGATTATTGATCAAATTCGGCGATCGCTCCTAACTTGGCAACCTTCTACCCCCGTCAGTGGAAAACTCAAAATCACCTTAGAATTAAAAGCCACAAAATCCTAAATTCCATGAATCTTCCGACCTCAATTGTCAGCTTAAATCCGATTTATCCCCTGAGTATTGCGCCGATGATGGATCGCACCGATCGCCATTATCGCTATTTTATGCGACAAATTACCCGGCGAACTTTGCTCTATACCGAAATGGTGACAACGGCGGCAATTTTACATGGAGATCAGGAGCAATTATTAGGATTTTCCCCCGAAGAAAAACCCCTAGTATTACAGTTAGGAGGAGATAATCCAAATCATCTGGCAACCTGTGCTAAAATAGCCGAGGATCGGGGATATGATCAGGTTAATTTAAACGTAGGATGCCCCAGTGATCGGGTGCAAAATGGCAATTTTGGAGCCTGTTTAATGGCGCAACCGGAGTTAGTTGCTAAAGCCGTGGAAGCTATGCAAAAAGCAGTTAATATTCCGGTGACAATTAAACAGAGAATTGGTATTGATGACCAGGATAAATATGAAGATATGGCGGATTTTGTCAGAATAGTTGCTAAGGCCGGATGTCAACATTTTACCATTCATGCTCGCAAGGCTTGGTTACAGGGTTTAAGCCCTAAAGAAAACCGGACTATTCCCCCCTTAAGATATGAAGAAGTTCATCGTTTAAAACAAGAGTTTCCCCATCTATTTATTGAAATTAATGGCGGCTTTAAAACCTTAGCAGAAGTCAAAGATCAACTGCAATTTGTTGATGCTGTGATGCTCGGACGCGCCGCCTATGATCACCCCTATTTGTTCGCAATGGCGGATCAAGAAATCTATGGAGAAAAAACACCCCCCTTGACCCGTCAAGAAGTCATAGAAGCCATGTATCCTTATCTGGAATATTGGTTACAAAAAGGGGTGAAATTAAATAGTATGACCCGCCATTTTTTAGAGTTATTTGCCCAACAACCTGGAAACTAAAGCCTGGAAACGTTATATTAGTGAAAATGCCCATCTGACCCATGCTGGAGTAGAAGTTCTTGAGCGGGCATTGAAGCAGCTTCCCCAACCTTCAAACTCCTACTATTAAAAAACAAGTTAAATAGGGTTCCCTTTCCTAAGATTTTATCCAATTCTCTCATCGTAAAGAAAGGAACAAAAACAATCAATAAACATAATACTTGATAAAATAAATCGATTTGAGAAACTTGATTTTGCAGTTCCATTAAAATCCGACCCAGAGATTCCTGTTGAAATAAACCCACAATTAAATGTTCTGCACTATTAAAAAACAAAGCAATAATTGTAAATAAAATGGATTTGTAACCCACCGAAATGATTAAGGGTTTATCCTCATAGCGTTCTACAATTGGGACTTTTTCCGATAAAAGAATCACCTTTCCTAAAACTAATGCTCCCATAATTGTAATTCCGTAGTTAAATCCATCAATGCCATATTTAACTAAAGCCAGGGAATTTAATGTTACTAAAATACTAAAGGATGAGGCTAAATATAAATTAATAATTCCGAGGTTAATGAACTCACGAATTAAGATATTTAGCCAGTTCTTCTTAAATGTTGCTATTGCCGTCATATTTTCATTCATGATTTTTGATTCTTGATCTTAAAATAAATTCTGCCACACTTAGATCCACAGGGGTTGTTACTTTCAAATTAGTTTCTTCCCCCATAACAATATGAACGGATAACCCACATTTTTCAAATAAAGCCGCATCGTCGGTAACTTCCCAACCCTGTTGACGTCCTTGATTATGACATTCTTTTAATAATTTCACCTCGAAACCTTGGGGAGTTTGCGCCGCCCATAATTGTCGGCGATCGGGTGTATCTAAAACCACCCCATGCTCATCGACAACCTTAATTGTATCCTTGACTGGAACCGCCGCAATTAACCCCGAACAGGTTTGCAAAGTCGCCCCACAGCGCTCGAATAATTCCGGTGTGGCCAAACATCTCGCCCCATCATGGATTAACACCCGCTCTGCATCCGGTGGTAAAGCCTGTAAGCCATTGTAAACCGACTGTTGACGGGTTTCGCCCCCCTGGATTAACTCGACGGGTTTAGTTAAATTAACCTGGGCCAAAATTTCCTGAAAGTCGGGAAAATCCACGGGTTGACCCATGATCCCGATCCACTCAATACCCGTCGCCGCCTCCGCCGATTCAAGTGTCCAAGCTAATAGGGGTTTGTCCCATAGGGTCAGGAGCAATTTGTTGCGATCGCTTCCCATTCTGCGTCCCATACCCGCCGCTGGAATTAATAAGTGCATTATGAAAATTTAGAGGTAAGATTGACAATTCTATGTTCATATTAGAATTAACTAACAGCACGGAGGTACGGAGTCCGACAATTAGACTTAGGGCAATGTACTATCTAAGTGTTGAAACAGTCTATACTACAAAAAGGTCGAAAAGGAAGTTTTTAATGCAACTAACGTACAAATACCGCCTTAAACCCACAAAAGCCCAAATTGTAACGATTGCTATTCACCTAGAAACTCTGTCGTAGGCAGTACAACTACCGCTTAGGTGAAAGGTTTAGGTGGTGGGAGGCCACAAGGACACCCGTAAATGCCTGTCCTTTAACTGCGTCAATCATCCCAGTTGAGGAAATTTACAAAAATATTCCTCTAACAAGGATACAAACTAGAGACGGTAGAAAAAAGGATGAAAATGGCAATTCTATCACCAAAAAAGGTGATATTTTCTCAAACATTGAAGGCGGTTATGTGCAGTGGCAAACCCTACAGTTAGCCGACATAAAAAACACCAAAAAACTATTCCCTGAATACAAGAACTTGGATTCTCAAGTTTTGCAGGATGTAGTGAATCGGGTGGAAACTTCCTTTTCAAATTTTACCACACCCGACAAAAATGGTAATCGTAGAGGTAAACCCAGATTCAAAGGTTTTCAATACTACAAATCCTTGACTTACCCACAACTTGATAATTTAAACATTATCAAGGATAAGCAAAATCGGATTTGTATTGACCTGGCAAAAATAGGTCAAGTACCGATGGTTTTCCATCGCCCAATACCAACAGGATTCAAAGTTAAGACGGGAACAGTTATCAAAGAAGCCGATGGGTGGTATATTTCCTTAACCCTAGAAGACAAAACAGTTCCTGTAACGGTTGCAGAAATTCAACCGACTGATGAAAACACTCTTGGTATTGATTTAGGAATCACAAATTATGTCTATTTATCCAATGGCGAAAGAATTGAAAATCCTAGATTCTTGAGGAAGTCGGCTGAAAAATTAGCCAGACTTCAGGTGAAACTAGCTAATAGAGTTAAGGGTTCTAAACCTTGGAGAATTATCAAAGATAAAATCTCCAAACTTCACCAATTCATAGCTAGAGCTAGGCTGGATTTTCAATTCCAAACTGCACACAAATTATTGGAACAGTGTGACGTTCTAATTCTTGAAGATTTGAGGATCAAGAATCTAACTAGACTTGCCAAAATCAAAACTGATATTGAGCAGGGCAATTTGGTTTATTTACCTAATGGTCAATCGGCTAAAAGTGGTTTGAATAAATCAATACTTGATGCCGCTCATGGTCAATTTTCTATGGTTCTCAAATATGTGGCCTGGAAATTAGGCAAAAGCGTTCTATTTGTTGATCCGAAAGGGACTTCTCAGCACTGTTGGAATTGCTTTAATAAAGTACCTAAAGAATTGTCAGACCGATGGCATTCTTGTCAATGTGGGGAGTCTTTGGAGCGAGACGAAAATTCAGCCAAACTCATCAAAAAGATTGGCTTAAACTACGAAGGTGGCGGGGGAACTCCGTCACTCAAAAAAGCTCTTGAACAAAGAGAAAAAGAAGCCTGTGGTCTAACGGTAATCCGTTGACCGCCAGGTTTCGTTCACGCTGACCTTGTAGATTAACTCTTTAATTCTTTAATTATGAGAATACTAGCCCTTGTCCCAGGTGGAATAGGCGATCAAATTCTGTTTTTCCCCACCCTGGATGGCCTCAAGCAAGCCTATCCTGAAGCCCTAATTTCTGTTATGGTAGAACCCAGAGCCAGAGGAGCTTATCGCGTTTGTAAGTCCGTGTCTGAAATTCTCACCTATGATTTTAAGGGACGGAACAGTTTGGCCGACTGGGGAAATTTTTTAGGAATTGTCCGTGACCGGGAATACGAAGTGGTATTATCCCTGGGCCAAAGTTGGACAGTGGGATTATTATTGTGGTTAACGGGTATTCCCACGCGCATTGGTTACGCAGGCGGGGGTGAGGGGTTATTTATTAGCAACCCAGTCCCCCTAAAACCGGAGCAATACGCCGCCGAAATGTATTATGACCTGCTCAAAGGGTTGGACATTATTACCCCCTTCTCAGGATTATCAATTAATGTGCCCAAACTAGATCTCGACTGGGGAGAAGCCGAACAGAAACGGTTAGGAGTCAAGGATAGTGGTTATATTTTGATTCATGGGGGATCTAGCCAGTTAGCCAAACAAAAAGGCATTGATAAAATCTACCCCGTGGCCAGTTGGCAAAAAATTATTCAAGATATTCAACAGCGCCAACCTAACCTCCCCGTGATCATTGTCCAGGGGCCAGAAGATGGGGCGTTAGTGCGGCAAATTGTCGAATCTTGTCCCCAGGTTAAAGTCACCCAACCGGAGGATATTGGTAAATTATCGGCGATGATCGCCTCGGCGAATTTAATGCTCTGTACCGATAGCGCCCCCATGCACCTAGCCGTTGCAGTGGGCACCTATACGATCGCCTTATTTGGCCCAACGGAACCCGCTAAATTATTACCAAAAAGCGATCGGGTCATTGGGATTAAATCCCCTTCAGGCAAAATGTCTGATATCTCTCCCGATCAAGTAATTAAAAAAATCTGGGGAGGCTGAATTTCAGTTATCAGTTAACAGTTATCAGTTATCAGTTATCAGTTATCAGTTAATAGTTGTCAGTTAATAGTTGTCAGTTAATAGTTAGCAGTTAATAGTTAATAGTTAATAGTTAACTAATTAAAATCCGTGAAATCCGTGAAATCCCCTTAATCCGTGATATGAATTATAATATTGAAGAAACAGTGATTGAACGCTACAAAGCGGGAGCCCAAACGGTACAACCTTCCCTCTGTTGTCCGGTGGAATATCAGGAAAATCAATATTTAGAAATTATTCCCCAGGAAATTATAGATAAAGACTATGGTTGTGGTGATCCCACCCGTTATGTTAACCCGGGGGAAACCGTGGTTGATTTAGGTTTCTGGGGCGGGTAAAAATTGTTATATGATCGCGCAAAAAGTCGGATCATCCGGTCAAGTTATCGGGGTAGATTTTAATGATACAATGTTGGCTCTTTCCCGCAGCCATCAACCCGAAATAGCCCAAAAATTAGGCTATTTTAATACAAGTTTTGTTAAGGCAAAAATTCAGGATTTAGCCTTAGATTTAGATCAAGTGCAACGGTGGTTAACGGTTAATCCGATTCAATCAATTGAAGATCTGGGGAAATTTGAGTTAGAATGCGATCGCCTACGTCAACAAAAGCCTTTAATTGCCGATAATAGTATTGATGTTGTTATTTCTAATTGTGTTTTAAATTTAGTTCGTCCCCAGGATAAGGATCAACTATTTCAAGAAATTTATCGAGTTTTGAAACGGGGCGGACGGGCGGTTATTTCCGATATTGTTTGCGATCAAGATCCCACACCCAGAATTTTAAATGATCCCGATCTTTGGAGTGGTTGTATTGCTGGAGCTTTTCGGGAAAATGAGTTTTTAGAACGTTTTGAACAGGCCGGATTTTATGGGATTGAGATATTAGCCCGACAGGAAGAACCTTGGCAAGTGATTGATGGCATTGAGTTTCGTTCCCTAACAGTTTGTGCCTTTAAAGGCAAAGACGGCCCCTGTTTAGATGTAAACCAAGCCGTGATTTATAAAGGGCCATGGAAACAGGTAATGGACGATGACGGACATATTTTATATCGGGGGGAACGGATGGCAGTTTGTGATAAAACTTACCAAATTTATAATAACATAAACGGCCCCTATTATCAAGATATTTTAGGGATTTTACCCCATGAAACTATACCCCTAGAATCAGCCCCAGAATTCGATTGTAGACGGAATGCTATTCGTAAACCGGAAGAAACCAAGGGAGAGCATTATCACGTTACCATCACAAATTCCGATAATTCCTGTTGCGCTCCTGCGAGTTCTAGTTGTTGTTAAATCTTGAAAAAAAGATTATAACAAGTCCTGATCTAAGGTGATGTTCAGTAACTTTAGATTAGGGCGATCACTAATAGCTCGAAACACTTTATTGGTTTATAAATTACTTTCCTAACCAATGGTACTGTTTGAACGATATGAAGACCAGGGACATATTATATTTCACGGTGATTCTTTACCTATTTTGTCAAGTGAAATAACATCTGGATCTGTAGATCTAATTTTTATTGATCCTCCCTACAATATCGGGAAACAATTCTCAAATTTCCACGACAAGTGGGAGTCTGATGAGGAATATGCAGTATGGGCTTATAAATTACTGGATGAGTGTATTCGGATATTAAAGCCTAATGGAACTTTATATGTGATGGCAAGTACCCAAGCAATGCCATATTTTGATCTTTATTTGAGAAATAAAATAGTAATTCTGAGTCGCATTATATGGCATTATGATAGTTCAGGAGTTCAAGCCAAAAAATACTTTGGATCAATGTATGAACCTCTACTTCACTGTGTTAAAAATAAGAGTAATTATGTATTTAACTCGAACAATATTAAAGTAGAAGCAAAAACAGGCGCACAAAGAAAGTTAATTGATTATAGAAAATCCGTTCCTAGTCCCTATAATTCGGAAAAAGTACCGGGGAATGTCTGGTATTTTCCTCGTGTTAGATATCTTATGGAAGAATACGAAAACCATCCTTCCCAAAAACCTGAAGCATTGCTAGAGAGGATAATTCTTGCTAGTAGTCAGGAGGGGGGTATTGTACTTGATCCATTTGGAGGTACATTTACATCAGGTGCGGTAGCCAAACGATTAGGAAGAATTTCTATTAGTATAGAATCTCAAGAGGAGTATCTTAAAATTGGTCTAAGGCGAGTTTTAGGATGGCAAGAATATAGAGGTGATAAGCTATTACCTCCACAGAAAAAACAGACTAGAAGAAATAAAAAAAATCAAAATTTTGATTTTATCCAAAAGGAGCTTTTAAATGCCGACAGTACAGCATGAATTTACCGATAAAATTACTGAAATTTTAAATATATATTTCCCTGAACAGGGAAGTAGAATTTTAGATTATAGCGAGTTATTACAATATCTAAATATTAAGACAAAAGCTGCCAATCGTGGTTCCAAGTCACGAGCAGGATTGGCAAATCATTATGCTATATATGTCTTGGTCGAGGACTATCTAAATAATGAGTTTCATATTAATGGCAATTATAGTGATTATGAAGGGGCAAAGTTTACAACACTTCTTCAGAGACAAAGAGAACTTCCATTTGGAAGTAAACTCCAAAATCATGCCCTAAATCATCGACTAAATGAAGAATTCAAAAAATACTTTCCAACATCATCCTATGTACCTATAATCAGAGATGCTAAAACCAATAAATATTGGATTAATGAAAATCTATTGAAATGTTCTATTGATAATTCTCAAATAAATATTGCTAAAGCGATTAAAGATATTATTGATGCTTATATAGCGGCGCGAGGTCAAGCATTCAATGAATTTATGATCTATTGTCAACAGATGATCGATATTCAGAAACAAGATCCTTCACAAGCGATTAAATTTATTAAAGATTTACTTAAACCTAATATAGATGCAAGAGTTTTTGAAATTGTCAGCTACGCCATTTTGAAGGAATATTATGCAGACCAACAAATATATTGGGGTTGGTCACCCGATGAACTAAACGTGGAATATTTAGTTTTATATAAAACGGGTCGAACCAACGCAAATGATGGGGGTATAGACTTTGTAATGAAACCCCTTGGAAGATTTTTTCAAGTTACAGAAACTCTTGATGCAGGTAAATATTTTCTCGATATTGATAAGGTTTCAGAGATATCCGATTACTTTTGTTGTTAAAACAGAACATACCGCTGAAACAATCTTAAACAAAATTAGAGAAAAAGCGACGGAAAAATATAATATTAAAGCCATTGTTAAAAAATATATGGAATCTGTGGAAGAAGTGATTAATATTCCCGAACTGATGAGTCATTTTGATAGAGTTTTAGAACGGGGTAAAGGTGCGGCTGTGATTGAAGAAATCGTTTTACAAAGTCGTGTGGAATTTAATGTAGAAGCAGAGGAACAAGATATTTTGATCAACGAAAATGGGGTTGAAGATGAGTAGACATTGGTATTGCCAGAAGTCGCCGTTTTATATTAAGAATTGTTTCAAATTAAAACAAAATCGAGATTTTTGAACAATGGCAAAAGGTTAATTGTATCTTAAACAATATCCAGAGTTGAACAATTCACCCAGATTAAAAAACACAATTTAAACAGGACTTCACAATGATTAATACTGTAACACCAGTTCCCAAAGGGATTGGCGTTCTATTAAAAGCACCTTTATCGGGGCATATTCTACCCATTGAACAGGTTTCCCGACCCCGTATTTGCTCAAAAAATGGTTGGGGATGGGATTTCTATTGACCCCGTGAGTCAGGTTTTAGTAGCGCCTTGTGATGGGGAAGTGATCCAACTGCATCCGTCCCATCATGCGGTGACATTAAAAACCCCTGAAGGGTTAGAAGTGTTGATGCACATTGGTTTAGATACGGTGACATTGCGGGGTCAAGGATTTAGCCCTAAAGTTAAAATGGGCGATCGCATTCAAACCGGCGATCCCTTAATCGAATTTGATCTGGATTATATAGCTCTAAATGCTAAAAGTTTGCTCACCCAAATTGTGATTACTAATAGTGATCAAGTGGCAAATTTTCAAGCTAGTTCGGGAGAGGTTATTGCAGGGGAAACAGTTATTTTAGAACTGATTTTCGCCCCAACAGTAATTGAAAATAACCCAATTTCTGCCGAGACAATTACCTCGGATGAAATTATTATTCCTAATCCTACCGGACTCCACGCTAGACCTTCGGCCGTCTTAGCAAATTTAGCTAAAAAATATCAATCCAAAATTCGGTTACAACGGGGCGAGCAAGACGCCAATGTTAAGAGTGTGGTCGGGTTAATGGCCATGGAAGTGAATAACGGCGATCGGGTGGTTTTGGTGGCCCAGGGGCCAGATGCGGCCGAAGCGATCGCCGAACTCACCGAGGCCATGGTTTCCGGGTTAGGGGAAGAAGGCAGTCTGCCCATTTCCGCCCCCGCCAGCGTCGCCCAAGGAGAAATATCGAATCCGGCCCCCCGTCGGCGTTCGGACGATCCTAACGTGGTTTTAGGGGTAGCCGCATCCTCTGGAATAGCAGTTGGTCAAACCTTCCGGGTTAGGGAACAGGAAATTGAGGTGACGGAAAAGGCCGAAAACCCCAATACAGAACGGCGTAAGTTAGAAACGGCGATCGAACAGGCCCAATTAGAGGTAGAAGCGTTACGGGCCAATGTTCATGGCCAGGGCGATCCGAGTAAATCAGCTATTTTCGCCGCCCATCAAGAATTATTAGAAGATCCCGAATTAATTGAGATTGCCACCAGCACCATTGATAAGGGAAAAAGTGCCGCTTTTGCCTGGAAACAAGCCTTTACAAATAGTGCAGCCCAACTCGCACAATTACAAAATGAGTTGTTATCCCAACGGGCGAATGATGTCCGAGATGTGGGGCAAAGGGTATTAAGAATTCTCACCGGAGTTACCTTAACTGGGCCGATTTATCCTGAGAATACTATCTTAATTGCTGAGGATTTAACTCCTTCGGATATGGCAACCTTGGATCGATCAAAAGTGATTGGATTCTGTACCGTTGCCGGGGGTTCGACCTCTCACGTTGCGATTTTAGCCCGTTCTATGGAAATTCCGGCGATCGCAGGAACGGAACCTCAAGTATTAGATTTACCCGACGGCACACCTGTTATTTTAGATGGCAGTAAAGGTACATTAAAATTAAATCCCACGACGGCGGAAATGGAACGGGTTAAAACCCTACAAATTGAAATAGCTAAAAAACGGCAAACCGACTTAGCTAATGCCATGAAACCAGCCATCACCACCGATGGACACCGGATGGAAATTGTTGCCAATATTGGGGGCAAATCGGAGGCAGAAACTTCGGTGAAATTGGGAGGAGAAGGAGTCGGTTTATTGCGAACGGAATTTGTATTTATGGAGCGGACATCTGCCCCCACAGAAGACGAACAAACGGAAATATATAGTAGTATTGCCCGGGTTTTAGGGAAGGATAGACCGTTAATTATTCGGACGTTAGATGTAGGTGGAGATAAGCCCTTACCCTATTTACCTATTCCCCATGAAGAAAACCCCTTTTTAGGAGAACGGGGAATCAGATTTGGCTTTGATCGTCCTGAACTTTTAAGAACCCAATTCCGCGCTATTTTAAGATCGGCGGAGGCGGGAACATTGCGAATTATGTTCCCGATGATTGCCCGATTAGAAGAAATTAGAATGGCAAAAGCTATGTTAGAAGAAGAACGGGAAAAGTTAAATCTTCCCCCGGTTTCCGTGGGCATTATGGTGGAAGTTCCCTCGGCGGCGGTGATGGCGGAACAATTTGCTAAAGAGGTGGATTTCTTCTCCATTGGAACTAATGATTTAACCCAATATACTTTAGCAATGGATCGGGGACATCCGAAACTTGCCCCCTATGTTGATGGGTTGAATCCGGCGGTTTTACGATTAATTGATTTAACGGTAAAAGGAGCAACTAAAGAGGGAAAATGGGTAGGGGTTTGTGGCGGAATTGCCAGCGACCCTCAAGCAATTCCTTTATTAATTGGTTTGGGAGTGAAGGAATTAAGTGTTAGTGTTCCCAGTATTCCCACTATTAAGGCACAAATACGGGAATTAAGTTTAGTTGAGTGTCAAGAATTAGCCCAAAAAGCATTAAATTCAGAAACGGGGGCGGATGTGCGGGCACTTTAAGTAGAGACGTGCCATGGCGCGTCTCTAGCAGTTATCAGTTGTAGGGGCGGGTTTCATCAAGATGCGCGGTGATTAACAAAGGTCTAAAAAAACCCGCCCGTAACAGTTATCGGTTGTTAGTAACAATATCTAATAGAGCCCTGAAGGGCTCACTACTTAAGAAAAACGATGTTCAAAAACGCTTTTGCTTTATTACAAAAAATGGGAAAGTCTTTAATGCTTCCCGTTTCAGTCTTACCCATTGCTGGCCTATTATTGGGATTGGGTAGTGCTCGTTTAATTGAATTACAAAATCTGGCATTGGGAACAATTTCTTCCCCTAAATTTTGGTGGCTACCTGAAGGTTTAGCAACCATTATGAAGACTTCCGGGGATGCAATTTTTGGTAATTTACCGATTATTTTTGCGATTTCCGTTGCGATTGGATTTGCGGAAAATGACGGGGTGGCTGCTTTGGCTGCAACGGTGGGATTTGTGGTTTTTGTCGCTTCTTTAGGGGCTGCTTCTACCACTTTTTTTGGGTTGAATCCCGAACAATTAAAACCTGTTATGGGCATTCCTTCCTTAGATACGGGGGTATTTGGCGGGTTAATTATGGGCTGTGTTGCAGCCTATTTATTTAACCGTTATTTCCGAATTCAACTCCCTCAATATCTGGGATTTTTTGCGGGAAAACGATTTGTTCCAATTGTGACTTCCTTTGCGGCAATCGCCATGGGAATCCTAATGAGCGTGGTCTGGCCGCCCATTGGAGCCGCGATTTCTACGGCTGCAAATGCCGCCGCATCCGGTGGAAATGTTAGTCTTACCGCCGCAATTTATGGGCTTGTAGAACGGTTATTATTACCCTTTGGATTACATCATATTTGGAATGTGCCTTTCTTTTTTCAAATCGGATCATTTCTTGATCCACTTACGAATAGAGTGGTCACTGGAGACATTAATCGCTTCTTTGCTGGCGACCCAACGGCCGGAATTTTAGGGGGTGCTTATTGGTTCAAAATGTTCGGTTTACCGGCGGCTGCGATCGCTATTTGGCGGACAGCAAAACCCAAAAATCGAGCGTTAACTGGAGGGATTATGATCTCTGCTGCTTTCACCTCTTTCCTAACCGGAATTACCGAGCCGATTGAATTTTCATTTATGTTCGTAGCCCCGCCTTTATACGCGATTCATGCAGTAATGGCGGGCTTTTGTGATTGGTTATTTGTTGCCTTGGGTGGACGCATGGGATTTACCTTTTCCCAGGGATTTATTGACTTTTTCCTGTTTAATGGATTAGGCACAAAGGCGTGGTTAATTCCCGCTTTGGGGCCGTTTTTTGCGGCTTTATATTTCTGTGTTTTTTACTTTGGAATCCGACAGTTTAACTTCTCCACTCCGGGTCGAGAAGATGAGGTAGAAACCGTAACCAAAATTACCCCGGGAACAGGTGTAGGGAGTCTGGCAATGGAGTTAGTTCGAGCGTTTGGCGGACGGAGTAATATTGCGACGTTGGATGCTTGTATTACTCGGTTACGCATCACAGTTAATGATATTAAAAAGGTGAATAAAGCTCGACTTAAAGCATTAGGAGCATCGGGAGTTTTAGAAATAGGAAATAGTGCCCAAGCCATATTCGGCCCCCGTTCGGAAAATTTAAAAACGGATATGATGGAATATCTCAAAAATGCCGGGTCGGAGGCAGATTTGGTTGAGGAAATTACACCGGAAATTACAGAGGTTAATTCAACGGAAGCAGCGATTTTAACCCCAATCATCTCGGATTCCGAGGCAAAAAATCGGATTCAGCAGATCGTGATTGCCTTGGGTGGAAAACAGAATATTCAGAGTCTTGATGCGGTGGCGTTAACTCGATTACGAGTTAAAGTTATTGATAATAACCTAGTTGATGAAGACGCATTAAAAGCCGCAGGTGTGGAAGGAGTTTTACGTTTACCCAATGGTATATTACATCTATTAGTGGGTTTGGGTGCGGAACAATATGCAAAAAATCAGTAATCAGTAATCAGTGTAGAGACGTGCCACGGCGCGTCTCTAGTGGTTATATTTTAACTTAACTGATAACTGATAACTGTTTACTGATCACTGATATTAGATGGGTTCAAAATCCTTATTAAAATCGAGTTGATTGGCTTGGATTCCTGGTAAAAATGCAATTAGTTCTTCCAAACCAGATTTGTTAACAAAAATACCCGCTCCGCTTCCATACTCTGATAAGGTTAAATCCTTAAAGGTAATCACATCATTTGTTTTATAAACAAAGTAATCTTCACCTACAGTAAAATCACTAATAAAGGCAAAATCCGTTAAACCTGCGGCTGTATAATAGGTGCTAGAATCAGAACTCCCTAAATAAAATCCATCTAATCCTGCACCCCCGACTAAGGTATCAATTTCACCTGCTCCTGGAGTAGCCGAATTAACATCAATCCCCGCAATAAAATCATCCCCAAGATCACCGGAAACATAATCATTTCCCCCACCACCCCCTAAAAGATCAATACCTTGACCTCCAAACAAAGAATCATTATCGTTTCCTCCAAATAATAAATCTGAAACCTAAGTTACCAAAAACTTGATTTTTACCTAATTCTCCCAGCAGCACATCGTCCCCTTTCCCTCCAAATAGCAAATCATTCCCCGGACTACCATAAATAACATCTGCTCCTAGATTGCCATTCATCGTATCATCGCCTTCAAGACCTTGCAGGGTGTCATTTCCCCCTAAGCCGTAAATTTCATCGTTTTCAATCAATCCAACTAGATTATCATCCGCTTCAGTTCCTAAAATTAAAGTCATTTTTTTAATCAGTTATTAGTTATCAATTATCAGTGATAAAACAATTGTTGGTTGTTGTCAACTAAAATTATAGCAATAGGGAATAGATAGGCAATAGGGAATAGGTAAATACTTACTATGGGCAGCTTTTAGCTTTCAAGAATGTCCTAACAGATACGGCAACTGCTATGATATTTATACTTGATTGACGGGATTTTTTTGATAGACTGAGAACCACTGGAGACGCGCCATGGCACGTCTCTACAGTGATTACTGATGACTGATGACTGATTTTTGAGTGGTGGCGACCGCCACAATACCCGCGACAGAAATTCCCGATTTTTGGAGTTGATCAATGGCCGATTTAACCGTCGCACCGGTTGTATAAATATCATCTAAAATTAAAACTGAACCATTAGGAGGGCGACGCCGGAAATCCTGACCAATATTAAACACACTTTGCATTTCTTTTAAACGTTGACTGGGCGAAAGTTCGTGCAGTGATTCCGTCTGTTTAATTCGTTCTAAACCATGAGAAGATAGGGATAAACCCGTGAATTGACAAAAACTTTTCGCTAACAATTCGGCTTGATTAAACCCGCGTTTTTTCAACTTCGCTGGGTGTAGGGGAATGGGTACTACGGTAACAGGGGAGATCCCCGACCCGGGCGTCGATAACCAAGTTTCTGCCAATCCATAGCCCAAAGGTTTAGCTAATTCGGTATGATGATTATATTTGATAGCCGCGATCGCTCGTTTGAGAACATCTTTGTACTGTCCCCAGACACAAAGCGGCACCTCAGAGGTAAATTTGGCTCCAGGAGGAAACCGACAGCGCAGTAACTGTCGTTCACAATAATCACAAAGTTCTGTTGTTGCAGGTCGGTTACATAACGGACAGTTGGGTTTGAGAAATAAACTTAAGATCGCTTTCACAGTTCAGGTTTTCAGATCAAGTTATTACTAAATTTAGTTGAAAGTGTGGATAATTTTTATGGGCTTCACGAAATTCAATCTCATCATCGCGATGTTGTCGGGGAGCCAGCCTTTTATTTAAGCCAATTGCTCCATCAGGGTTATCCGGTTTTACCCGGTTTTGTAGTTAAGAATCAGTTATTTTGGGAGATTTTACAAACCATTGATTGGTTACAACCCCTATTTGTCGATTTACCCAAATCATCCCTCTATTTTGACATCAATCAACCCCGTCAATTACAAATTATTGCTCAACACCTTTGTCAACAACTGATTGATAGTCGTTTACCCCCGTCCTGGAGTCAGAAAATCCAAGACAGCATTGACCAATTAAAAGCCCCAGCGTTGATTTTTTATCCCAGTCTGAGCACTCCCCATCACTTACAAACATCGGGACTTTTTAAATCGGTGATCAGTTGGGCGGGTACTCCCACAGCTTTATCGGGATTAAAACAAGCCTACTGTGAATTTTTTCGGGCTAAAAGTTTATTATATTGGCAAAGATACAAGATAGAATTACAAGATTTATGTCCTGTGGTCTTAGTTCAACCCCTCCAGTCTACGATCGCTTCCGGTTTTGTTGAAATTCGCCCTCACGGTTGGGAAATAAACTCCACTTGGGGTTTGGAATTTTCCCTCTTATGGGGAGAAAGCCATCCTGATATTTATTTAATCCAACCCCAAACGGGAATCATTCAACAACAACAATTAGGCTCTAAAACCATTCTCTATAATTTAAAATCTACTCCTGATCAACCCACAAAATATCCGATTCCCCAAAAACAATTCGCAATTCCAAATACTCAATTTCCAATTTATGCTACCTCGATTTCTGAACAGCAACAGGGATTTTCCCTAACTCCGAAACAACTACAAAAGTTAATCAATTTTATCCAAAATATTACACAGTTTAATCCGGCAATTACTCGATTGGATTGGCGTTTATTACCACAGCCTCAAACTCAAGAACCCCAATTCTATTTTGTCGGTGTTCACTGTTCCGAAAGCAGTCCCCATTCTAGTTCTGTCATTTCCCATTCTAGCCCCCATCAACAGCATTTTCAAGGACTAGCTCTAGCATCGGGAAAATCTCAAGGAACTGCATATATTCTAACGGAAACACAACCCATACCCTCACAATTACCGGAGAATACCGTGTTAGTCGTTCCGGCAATTACTTGGGATTATTTACCCCTATTAAAGCAGACTGTTGCTATTGTTGCTGAAAAGGGAGGAATGACCAGTCATGGCGCAATTGTGGCGCGAGAATTGGGTATACCTGCTGTTTGTGGAATCGTGAATGCAACCCGGGAAATAAAAATGGGTGAGTCTATTTTTGTTGATGGAAATTATGGGGAAGTTTATGTGATTAAGCCTGATTATCCGGTTGATCAAAAGTTTGTCAAACGAAGTTTTGAACCACTGAAACCGACTCGAAATATTACCTATGCAAATTCTACCCCCTTGATGGTTAATATTAGTCAATCAAGTTCTATCCAGCGACTTCATTCTTTACCCATTGATGGGGTAGGTCTATTGCGATCAGAATTGATCGCTCTTGAAATATTAGAACGTTCTGAATATCCGACCAAAAATTCCTGGGTTTCTCAGAAAGTTGGGGACAAATTATATGATTTTAATACCTGGATTTCATCCCAAAAACAGCAAAAGTTTGTTCAAGAAATGACTGAACTTATTCATCAGATGGCTATGGTTTTATCCCCTAGACCCGTTTATTATCGCTCCTTGGATTTAAGAGAAATAGAACAATCGGTATCGGGATTAAATTATTTTTACCCCCTCCTGGGTAGTGGGGAGAGTAAGAATAGGAAATTATCCTCTCAGGATAGTATGAATAGGGGAAATTTTCCAGCTTCAGATTCTCCATCTTTAGAACGTCTGATTTTATTTGATTTAGAAATTCAAGTATTATTAAGATTGTATGAATCGGGAAATAAAAATATTCATTTAATTATACCATTTATGCGTTCTGTTGAAGAATTTACTATTTATAAAAAGCGGATCGAAGCATCGGAATTAATCCATTATCCTGAGTTGCAATTGTGGATTATGGCGGAAGTTCCGTCGATTCTATTTTTATTACCTGATTATGTGAAAGCTGGGGTTCAAGGAATTTCAATTGGAACCAATGATCTGACCCAATTATTATTTGGAATTGATCGAAATAAAATGCAGGTATTCCCAGGTTTATATGAAAGTAATCCCGCTTTAAAAAAAGCGATAAAACAGTTAATTGAAATGGCAAAAACAGCGAATATTCCCTGTTCAATCTGTGGAGATGCTCCAGCTTTATATCCCGAATTAATTGCAGATTTAGTTCAGTGGGGAATTACGTCGATTTCCGTTAATTTAGATGCCGTTGAATCGACCTATATGGCGATCGCTAAATCAGAAAAACCCATTCCCCTAGAAACCTCCCACCATCATCTTTAGGGTCGGGGCGAGAAGACCCCGCCCTCAACCCCAGGGCTGTTTCATTCTTTGTAGGGGCAATCCCCCCGTGGTTGCCCCAATCCCCCCGTGGTTGCCCCAATCCCCCCGTGGTTGCCCCAATCCCCCCGTGGTTGCCCCAATCCCCCCGTGATTGCCCCAATCCCTGAAACGCCTGCAAATCGGGGATTGGGAGGGTAGGCACGGGGGCACTACCCCTACAAAACCCGGGTTTCCCTGAGAATGAAACAGCCCTGCCCTCAACCCTCAACCCTCAACCTTAATATTGAGTCCGTTGGAAGGCTTCTTCCGGGGAAATATTACCGTAAATTACCGATAAAATTCCGGGTAAATAGTCATCCATCGTTGAAACACTGGTATAGATTAAATGTTTAATTAATGCCGGATTTAGAGCCGCATCTTCCGCATCTAAACTGGTTTTATATCGAAGTTCCCCATCTTGGAAATTCATTTCAAAATTTCCCACCACTGTCCCATAGTTGAGCAGGGTAATAAATGTCGCCATATTGTAGCGTTTATATTCAGGAAACCTTCACCGGACAAATGGAATAAACCGCAATTTGCCGTTCTTCTTCCCTAACAATTGTATAACAATCAAATCGGCCGTTTTTGCCCTCTACACCTAATGCCAAGACTCGCCGATGTTCAATTTCTCTATAAACCCAACCATCTAGGGTCATAAAGTCAATGAGCACATCAAATACAGCCCGATCTGATGGGTATTCTTGAGAAAGTAATTCCGGGTTTTGTTCTGACACAGTAAACATCCTTAATTTTCCTATATCTACAACGTTCTTTGAGTAGTGGCTTCAACAATTACGCTCGATGGGAGTTATCCGGCGTTGGCATATTATACGCAATTTTATTTGCTTTGGCACTCCGGTAAACAATATTAGTTAATTCATAATAAATGGGGGGATACAAGGAGTAAAGTTGACCATAATAAAATCGATTTTTATATCGGTTATAATCTTGAATTTTTTTTCTAATTCCCGATCCTAAACGAGAATTTTTTTCAAAGGTTTTATCACTCTGTTCAATTGTCCATTTAATTTCTTCACCCTCAACCCCGCGACTAATTAAATCAAAACACTGTTCAAGAACTTGACTAATTCTTTCCCTGTCTTTAGATTGAAATTCTAATCCCTCTTGATCAGAATTTCTGGGTAATAACTGCAACCGATAGCATCCATTGGGATCAGCATGGGGATACCAACCGAGTTTTAAGGTATAACCCTTTTGATTAATAATCCAGTCTGTTTCCTTAAACTCAATTGATTGGAGTACGAGCAAGTTTTCATTATAAAATTGCTGATTGAGAATGCGACCATCCTGTACAAACGGATCTTCATCCCCAAAAGAATTATGAGTGATTGCCCAACCACTAGGAATATTCAGACGAACAAGGTTTGATTGCATAAATTAGGATTGACTGGATCAAGAATCAAGTAAACTCAGCTATCTGGTGTGCCGTTAGCAGCCATTAATATCGCTTTCTGCCCACTTCTGACGAATTATAATGCAACTTCTGATCAATATCATGTTTTTTTATAGACCGCAAGGCAAATATCCCCGTTACCTGTTTCGGATCTAAGGCTGATGGGCGGATTAATGGAGGTGTGATTGCATTGAAGTGAGTTTATGTTTAAATATCCTATTTTAGCCTTAGCGACCCTGGTGGCGACTCTGGGTGTCGGGTTGAGTTCTCCGAGTATTGCTCAACTATTTGACCAGACATCATCACCATCGGACTCGAATGTACAAGCAAAAGTTGATCCGAGTCAATTGATTACGGTCAGACTGCGGAATAAAACCAATCAAACCCTAGTTTATGCCTTAGCCAATGATCATTCCCAATGGTTAGCACCTGGTAAAGTAAAACTGAAGAATTTTTAGTCAAAGTCGGAGGTCAACCCGGAGAAACCAGCACGATTTTCATTAATAAACCGGACAATACTTATCCCTTAATTTATAATTTCCAAGTTGTTCCTAAAAATATATTAACCGTTGAAATCAGTCCCACCAGTGCAGATAATCCCAGCCAAAAACGCACGATTTATATTGATGAACGAGGAAAAGTTTATTCTTTTTAATCAGTCATCAGTTGTAGGGGCGGGTTTCATCGAGATTTAGGTAATTAGCTCATATCTAACAGAACCCGCCCTTACAAGATTAGCCAAAAACCCACGATTTATATTGATGAATAGGGGAAACTTTATTCTTTTGAATGAGCAAATAAAAGAGAGAGAGACGCGCCGTGGCACGTCTCTACAAGATCAGCCTGTATTTCGCATTCCGGCGGCAATTCCGTTAATGGTTAATAGGGCACCTCGGAGTAATTCACCTTTGCTATAACGGGAATGGACAACACCCGAAGCCATGGATTTGCCATGTTGACGTAACCGTTTTAACAAGGCCACCTGTAATAAACCTAAAGGAATAATCGTGGCATTGCGTAACTGTACCGAACGCTGTAAGACTGGATCATCTTCTAATAGTCGTTGATGTCCGGTGATTTCTTGGACTAACTCCACGGTGAGATAGTATTCGGCGAGGATTTGTTGGAATAATAGCTCAAACCGTTCGAGATCATCGGGATGACTTAACTCCCGGACGTAGTGATGGGCTATTTCCATATCTACTTTAGCCAAGGTCATTTCCGTCTTAGAAATCAACACTTTAAAGAATGGCCATTTGACGTAGAAATACCGCAGGAGTTTGAGATTTTCCTGGGGTTCCTCGTTAATAAATGTCTGTAAAGCGGTTCCCACACCATACCAAGAAGGCAGTAAAAAACGGCTCTGAGTCCAGCTAAATACCCAGGGAATCGCCCTTAAACCAGAAATATCCTTTTTCTTATCCCCACTGCGACGGGCGGGGCGAGAACTGATTTGTAGTTGGCTAATTTCTTGGATGGGGGTGACTTGATGGAAGAATTCGGGTAAATCGGGTTCTTCATAAATTAAAGCCCGATAGTGCTCCCGCGATCGCATCGATAACTCCTCCATAATTTGATTCCAGGGATCAATCTCATCAAAGCCGTTATGGAGGAGACTGGCTTGGATGGCCGCGGTGGTGACACTTTCCAAATTAAATAAAGCCAACTGCGGGAGAGAATATTTAGACGCCAGGACTTCCCCCTGTTCCGTAATTTTAATCCGGCCATTAATACTGCGGCCAGGTTGAGCCAAAACCGCTTTATAGGCTGGGCCACCCCCTCGACCCACCGAACCCCCGCGTCCGTGGAAGATTCGCAGACCGACCTTATAGGATTCAGACACTTTCTGTAAGGCTTTTTGGGCTTTATGAATTTCCCAGTTACTACTCAAGAAACCCGAATCTTTATTACTATCGGAGTACCCTAACATAATCTCTTGTAAAGACAGATCCGGATCTTGACTTACGAGTTTATATTGTTCATAACCCCCGGCTAACATTGCCCGATATAAAGGTAATTCAAACAAGGTAGTCATAACTCGGGGAGCGCGTTTGAGATCCTCTACCGTTTCAAATAGAGGAACAACAATAACATTCCCAATTCCGGTGGCTGGATCATAAAGTCCGGCTTCTTTTGCCAAGAGTAATACTTCCAGTAAATCACTGGCTTCATTACTCATACTAATAATATAGGTTTGGCAAATTTCCGGCCCAAATTCCTGTTGTAACTCCCGCATTACCCTAAAGGTGGTGATAGTTTCGCAGGTTTTTTCAGAAAACGGTAATTCAGCCGGAATTAAAGGGCGACGGGTTTGGAGTTCCGTTGCTAACCAAAGACATCTTTCTGCTTCTGAAAGCTCGGTGTAGGGTTTGGGTAAAACTTGCAAATAGTTAGTAACTTCGTTTAGAGCATTACAATGAATCGAAGACTCCTGACGCATATCTAACCGCGCTAAACTAAACCCAAAAACCTCCACCTGACAGATCAGATTTTCCAGTTCCTGACAGTTCATTCCCGTTTCCTCTAGGTTGCGTTGAATCATTTTCAACTCCACCAAGAATTCATTCCCCGAGCGGTATAACTTAATCGCTTCATGGTCAGGAACTAGACGTTCTCGGATGCGAGACATCTCCGCATTATTGTACATTTGCCAATTGCGATCGCGGGTATTTTCCAATCGTTTTTGAACATAAGATAGTTTTAAACGATAGGGTTCTTGACGATAGCGAATGGCGGTTTGATCATAGATATCAGGTAATTGTCCTTGATCTCGATCCAAAGATTCTAATAATTCTGGAAGAACCTCACTCCAATGTAAGGATAAACTCAATAACCGACTCAGGCGCTTGACCGCTTCAATATATTTTTCTAGGACAATATGACGCTGATAACAAGCGGTTTTCCAAGTCACTTCCGGTGTCACCGATGGATTTCCGTCCCGATCTGAACCCACCCAAGATCCGAATTTACAGAAATCATGTTTGGGTAATTTCAGATAGGGAAAAGAAACATTTAAAGCGTGTTTTAAGCGCTTATAAAGTTGAGGAATGGTATCAAATATAACTTCCTGAAAATAGTGCAGGGAATAATCTACCTCATCCAGAAAACCGTTGGTTTAAATTGGTGTAGTTCATCGGTACGCCACCACAGCCGAATTTCTTCGGTCAAGTTTTCATGGAGTTCTTCTGTCCATTCGGACATAATCGAAGACTCTCCTAGCTCCTCAGTTCTGAGTCCACCAAAACTTTCATCAACTTGATCGAGTTGTTCTAGGATAGTGGCAATACGACGCTGTTTGGTTCTAATTGTATGGCGAACAATTTCCGTCGGGTGGGCGGTAAATACCATCCGCACATCCAATTGATCTAATAATCTTTGGATCTTTTGGGCGGGAACATTTAACTGTCTGAGCATCGGAAACAGGGAATGGAAAGTAGCCAACTCCCGATCCTGTTCGCTGTAATTGGTAACATTGGTTAGGGGTAGTGGACTTTCTTCTTGATCGGAAAAACGTTGATTCCGAGCCTCAAAAGTAGACATGGATTTTACCGGGGAGACGGGTAACTTTCCTTTGCCTTTTCCATGGTTATAAGCAATTTGCTGTTCCCGTTGTTCATAGTGCTGTTCAACAATATTAATCAGTTGAAAATATAAGGCAAATCCCCGGGCGGCACGAATGGCTTCGTTAATATCAAGTTGTTCAATTAACTTGAGCGCATCCGATCCTTGGAATTCTTCAGCTTGCCCTTCGGGTGAGGTCATTGATGCTAACTTATGGAGTAAGTCCACCAGTTGTTGGCCGCACTCTTGACAAAGGACGGACTCCCAGACGTCCTCTATGATCTTGAGACGATTGCGTAAAAATAAATCCGAAGTAGTGGTTGGCGGGTTTGATGAAACGACCGTGTTTGGAGCCTGTTCGGAAGATTGGAGCAGTGAACTCATAATGGTCTGTTCCTGTGTTGCAAGAATATCAAGTTATTGTATTGCCTAGTTTCTCCTAAAACACGGAACTTTGCAGTCAAATCTGTCACCGTTCTCTATTCTATTTTTTGTCTGCTATTCGGAAAATGCAGAATTGGAAGGCGATCCCCCCGGAAAATTTCTTCGCTGTTGGTGCTGAGGTTCAGTATCAGATCATGGAACACCTTTGTCCCTAATGCAGCTATTAATAGGGGTGCGGTAGTCAAACTAACCAAACACTCTTGGGGAAAAGTCATGGGGTTGGGACTTTTAGCCGGATAATTATTGCTGGGGGTGGGTTGCATAGATAATTAATTTGTGTCGCATCGCAACAACGGGGAGTTGTTCCAAACTTTGGACGAATCATGCCAAAATTGTAGTCGAATTATAACATAGAGTTTCCCATTCGGTGAACTACGGGATTAACCCCGGAAATTGGAGTTCAATGGGGATGAAATTCACGAATCGGGCCGTTTGGTAGGGGTAGGGAGTTGACTTGAAGGCTAATAAAACAGTTTTAACCGGAGAGGGTTTAGCTTTAACCCAATGGGCAGAAGAAGCCGTTGGACTTGCGGATGTGCAGGTTCAGATTCGTTTGCGTGGCAATCATTTACACGTTCTGTGTGAAGCACCCATCAGTCCCGATGAAAAAATCGCCACATCTAATTTTTCTAGTGCCTTAACCCAAAGGAATCTAACGGCCTTACTCCCGCCGAATCAACCGATCTACAAGATTTTTTTATCCGGTCGCAGTTTGGGGGCGGCCCGACCGGATTGGACAGTCAAGCTCGAATACACGGAATTACAATTTCAGGGGGCTTCTGCCCAACCCCCTAAGTCCGTTGAAAGCTCCCCAGCAGCCGTTTCCCAACCTGTTACTGAGCAGAAACACAACCCCTTAACAAAAATTGCTGGCCTTTTTAGACGCCCTCAACTCGCCCCTGTAAACGGAGCAGGGGGAGCAGGGGGAGCAGGGGGAGTAGGGGGAGCGGGGGAGGCAGGGGGAGTAGGGGGAGTAGGGGGAGCAGGGGGGGTAGGGGGAGCGGGGGAGGCAGGGGGAGTAGGGGGAGCAGGGGAAGTAGGGGGAGCAGGGGGAGTAGGGGGAGCAGAGGGAGCAGGGGGAGTAGGGGGAGCAGGGGAAGTAGGGGGAGCAGAGGGAGCAGGGGGAGTAGGGGGGGATGAGGAGACGATTTCACCTGAACCAGAACCATTTTCCTCCCTCGCCGATGAGGGGCTTGCCTTCACTTCTATGCCTATGGAGTTTAATACTCTGGGGGAGGAAGCACCGGAAGCGGTGGGAGTGTCCTCCCTGGCTGACGACTCACCATCGGCGCAAGTATCAACCAATCCTGAACCATTAACCGTCAATGACCCACCATCGGCGCAAGTATTAACAATTAACCCTCAACCATCAACGGTTACAGCTATTGAGGTGTCAACGGAAAGTTTGGCGCGTCAGGGATATCCCGATGCGATCGCCAGCTACCTCAGCGAAATTTTAGGGGGATTGGGGGTTGGGGTGAAGGTGACGATTCGGGAAAAATCCCCGAAGGGGAAAAAAACCGAAGCCCTACCAGAAACAAATCCATCGGGTCGGCGGCTGTGGGTGTTGTGTGAATCGGCCTATAGTCCCGATCCCTCCCTATTAGCCGAACCCATTGCTCAACGGTTGCGACAGTTGCAGCTTGAAGGGTTCCGGGATGCTTGTATTTTGTTGCAAGTCCAAGGGGAATCTACCCCCGACTGGATGTTACGGATTGATTTAACCCCACCGGATCGGATTCTTAAACAGTGGGGACGCTGGGGAGATGAACAGGCGATCGCCCGCTTACTGAATGACAAATTGATTCAATTGCAGGTGGAAGTCCGAACTACCTTGAAAGAATCCACCCTGCATCTATTCTGTACAGACGTGTCCGGGCGCGTCTCTACTCAACCGAACGGTGCAACCAAAAGCCGCAGGCGTCAGGTGCCCGATAAACAGGCGGTGATGGATATTGTTGTCCCCCTATTGGATATCCTGGCTCCCCAAGGGATTTGCGCCGCCACGGTCTATGGTTTAGAAACCACCACCACCCAAGCTAAACCGGGGGCTCCGATTTGGGTGGATTGGTTAAATTTACCCGCCGCCCAACATTCTGACCTCCAGCCCTCGACCCTAACCTTAGCGGAACAGGGCAATATTCATGCCTTACGCTTTGTTCTGAGTCGTTTAATTAATCCCGATTTAGAGCTAAAACTGGCCACCGGGGGCATTCGGGTACTGTTATTACAAAAGGCTGAATTACTGCACGTTATGACCGAGGGGGCCACTTGTCCGTCCCAGTCTCAGGTGGCCCCGATGATTGCTCAATTTTTGCGCAGCCATCGGATTAGTGGTATTTCCGGGGTGAGAATTTATGGCCGTCGTTCAGGACAAAAACTGCCTCTCTGGCGCTACGGGATTTATTTAAAAACCAGTCAACCGGATACTGTCCCCTCTGCCTTACCCGATTTTGTTAGTCCCCCAGAGGAAGGCGAAACCCTGGGAGACAAGTCATCCCTACCCGATGGTTTAGTCCTGCGTCCTGACCTAAACCTGGAGCATCTGGAGGTCGATGTTTCCCGACCCTCAAATCTGCTCTATCCCAATTGGCGAGAGGTTTTAGATCGGGGGGCTGAAGTTTTAGCTCAAGGATTGATCTCGACCCGGTTATTTACCCCCCGGGTGGCAATGATGGTTTCCCGACCCAGCAAAACCCACCGTTATCAAAAAATTGCCTTAGCTTTAGTTTGGGCAACCTTGGGGGGATTATTTGTTGTACAGGCAGATAAAATCCTGGGGGAATTGTTGGGGGAAATTCCCATGAATGGGGTCGGGGAAATGGTAATTACTACTGATAATCCCGGTAATTTAGAGGAAAAAAACTCGGAAATTATCGTCGCATCAGATATTACGGAAAGTCAGAAAAATGCGAAAGAAAATGATGTCTTTAATGGAAGTAATTTTGTTTCTTCCACGGTCAAACCTTCCAAATGTAATTTGTCTGATACAAAATTAGGGTTGGAAGCCTGTAAGTTAGCTCAATTTCTTTATCCCACTTTTAAAAGCCCCCAATTAGATGAACAGTTGACTCGATATCAGCATTTTATTTTAACGGAAAAACGCCCCCCGGATATTATGATTATTGGGAGTTCTAGGGCTTTACGGGGAATTGATCCAGAGGTTTTAGAAACTGAGTTAAAATCCCGGGGTTATGGAAAATTAAAAGTTTATAATTTTGGGGTGAATGGGGCAACTTTACAAATCGTTGATTTAATTATTCGTCAGATTTTACCCCCGGAACAATTGCCTAAGTTAATTATTCTGGCCGATGGGGTACGCGCCCTCAATAGTGGCCGAGTTGATCGAACTTATGAAACTATTTCTGCCTCGGAAGGTTATCAACAAATTTCTCAGGGAACATTTCAGATTCAACCTCAAATTGAGCAGAAGCAGCAATCTATCCTAGGTTGGCAATCTAATTTAGGGAGTTTAGCTAAAAAATTTCATCAAGGAGAGTTGAATTTTGGGGAGTTTCAAACGGAATTAAATCAACAGTTTGTCGGCTATTCACAAGTTTATGGAAAACGCGATCGCCTACAATTTCTGTTACAGTCTATAGTCAGGGGAGAAGGGTTTAAAAACCAAATTAAATCCCCCGTGGATGAAGCCGAACCTTTTAATGATCAATCACTGAAAACCTCTGAGTTTTTACCCAGTGGATTTTTACCCCTATCGACTCAGTTTATTCCTGAAGTTTATTATAAAAATCATTCTCAAGTTTCTGGTTATTATGATGGAGACTATCAAGGGTTTGAATTAGAGGGAAAACAAACCACGGCTTTAAAAAATCTGATTGAATATGTAGACTCTAAAAATATTGATTTGGTGTTTGTTAATATGCCCCTAACCCAAGATTATTTGGATCAAATTCGGATGGCTTACGAACAAAAATTCAGGGATTTTATGAACTCTATTAGTCAAGAAACGGGACTCACTTTTATTGATTTATCCAACGAATGGTTACAAAATTATAATTATTTTTCTGATCCAAGTCACCTAAATCAATCTGGTGCGGTGGTTGTTTCTCAAAAGTTAGTTGAACTGGATCAAATTCCATGGCCGAGGAGAAAGTAGGGAATTCGGATCGTGAATTGATTAATCTGCGTAAAACTGCAAACTTTCTTAACAAAAACAGTTACATACCCTCCCATAATTTGTCACAATAGAAGTATTTAAACGGTTATTCCGTACCTGTGAACCCCATGATGATGACGCTCTATCTATTCTGTCTTACCATTGGCGGGGGTTTTGTGATTTTGTCCGCCTTTGCTGGACTTGACGGGATCGATTTTGATACTCATTTTGACATGGATGTGGAACTGTCTGAACCCGCGAAGGATTCGGGAACTCTCACATCCAGAAACCCATCGAAAATCCCCTAAACCATCGTTTCACTTACCCTTTTTAACTTTACGATTTTGGACGTTTGGTAGTTGTTTTTTTGGCTTAACCGGATTTGTTTTAACAAAACTTAATCCTCTCCTCCCTCCGGCGGTGATTTTTGCGATTTCTCTGGGAATTGGAGTTAGCTTTGGAACCATAATTGTAGGAATTTTAGCCCGACTTCACCGACAACAAGCCAATAGTTTAATTCTATCTGAAGATCTGATTGGATTATGGGGAACCGTTGAAATTCCCTTTGATCAAAATTGCAAAGGTAAAGTTCGATTATACCTGAAAGAATCCATGGTAGATGTTGTCGCCATTACAGAAGATACCCATAGCTTTGAAAAAGGGGATAAGGTTTTTGTCGTTGGTAGAAATCATAATAAGGTCTTAGTCATTTCTGAGGAAAACTTGAATTAAGGATTAAGATTGAGGAGAATCCCAAAAAGATCAAAGATAATAGAGAATTAATGCTCTCCCAATCCCCTAATTTTAATCCTGGGGATTTCTCGGTTCCCCTTTAACTGATTTATTGGAGTAGAAATGACCCAAAATTATATTCCCAAAATTCACAATTCACCGATGATTACGGAAGTTGCCCAAGTTCCTAACACGGATAATCCTCCTGACAATAGTTCTAGCAGTATTGGAACTGCTTTACCCGTCGCCCTTTCTATTTTTGGTGTAATTGTTTTTCTGTGGTTTCTAAATACCTTTCTGCAAATTTGTAAACCTAATGAAATTTTGATTTTATCCGGTCGTAAACGCCGGAATAAAGAGGGACAGGAACTAGGTTATCGGGTAATTTTTGGCGGTCGGACAATGTGTATTCCCATTTTAGAAACCGTTAAAACCATGGATTTACGCACAATGCCCGTGCGAGTGGAAATTAAAAATGCCTATTCTAAAGGAGGAACTCCGTTAAATATTCAAGCGATCGCTAATGTTAAAATATCTAATGATCGACAAATTGTGGGAAATGCGATTGAACGCTTTTTAGAGCGAGATCGTTCGGAAATTTCTCGGGTTGCTAAGGAAACCTTAGAAGGAAATTTACGCGGTGTTGTGGGAACTTTAACCCCAGAACAATTAAACGAAGACCGTCTACAATTTGCTGAAAGTATTGCCGAAGATGTTTCCCGGGATTTATCGAAATTAGGCCTACAATTAGATACTTTAAAAATCCAAAGTGTGTCCGATGATGTGGATTATCTTAACTCCATTGGTCGCCGTCAAATTGCCTTAATTATTCGAGATGCGGAAATCGCCGAATCGAATGCTATGGCTGAAGCTGAACAAACTGAAGCCGACTGTCGGCGACAGGCAGAAGTGGCAAAAACCCAAGCCCAAACTATTGTTTTACAGAAGGGAAATGAACTGAGAAAAATCAAAGCTGAATTAGAACAACAAGCCCGTTCTGAGGAGGAAAGAACCACCGCCGCCGGGGAAGAAGCTCGGGCAAAAGCGGAACAATTATTGCAAACAGTTCGGGCAGAATTAGAGCGGTTACGGTTAGAATCCGATGAGGTTTTACCAGCCGATGCTCAACGTCAAGCGCAGGAATTAAGAGCCCGAGGAGAGGCGGCTTCTTTAACCGAAAATGCTTTGGCGGCGGCGACAGTAACGGATTTATTAAATCAGGTTTGGCAGGAAACGGGCTCGGATGCTTCGGAATTATTTAATTTACAACAAATTGAAATGATTCTGCGGGAAGCGGCTAAGGTTCCTAACCGGGTGAAGTTACAAAATATTAATGTTATTGATAGTGGGGATGGTAAATCCGTTGCGGGTGTGGTTAATATCTATCCTGAAATTTTTCGGCAGTTTTTGGAAACGGTTGAACATATTTTGGGGGTGAAATTATCGGCAAAATAGTATCTTTAAGATGGCGCTTAAGCGCAACAACGGCGCAACAACATATTTTAGGAGATTTTCAACATGGGAATTATCATTGCCTTATTAGGGGTTTTGGGATTAGGAAACCGGGGCGGGATTTTTAATTATTCGCAACCTATACTATATTTGCCAACCCAGTGAAGTGTTGATTTTTGCTGGCAGTCGTAGCACTGTTGAAGGCGGAACAGACGTTGGTTATCGTTTGGTTAAGGGGGGAAGTAGTATTAGAATTCCTCTATTAGAAGATGCTTTTCGGATGGATTTAACCAATATGATTATTGAGTTAAAAGTCTCCAATGCCTATTCTAAAGGAGGCATTCCGTTAACCGTTGAAGGGGTGGCTAATATTAAAATTGCTGGGGAAGAACCAACTATTCATAATGCCATTGAACGGTTATTAGGAAAGAGTCGGAAGGAAATTGAACAATTAGCAAAAGATACCTTAGAAGGGAATTTACGCGGTGTTTTAGCCAGTTTAACCCCGGAACAGGTGAATGGGGATAAATTAGCTTTTGCTAAGAGTTTATTAGTGGAAGCAGAAGATGATTTAGAAAAGTTGGGGTTAGTGTTAGATACCTTGCAGGTTCAAAATATCTTTGATGAAGTGGGATATTTGGATTCTATTGGGAGAAAACAACGGGCAGATTTATTCCGAGATTCCCGAATTGCTGAGGCTAAAGCCCATGCAGAATCAATTATCCAAACCGCAGAAAATGAAAAAAATACTTCTTTGAAAAAGTTAGAAACGGATATTGAAGTTGCCAAAGCTGAGGCAGAAAGACGGGTTAAGGATGCCGTGACTAAACGACAGGCTGTAATTGCAGAATCGGAGTCGGAAACGGCTTCTAAGGTGGCAAAAACCCAGGCTCAGGTGTTAGTTCAGCAAGCCCGAATTAAGCAGGTCGAACAACAGTTACAGGCGGATGTCGTAGCACCGGCGGAGGCTCAGTGTAAACGGGCTATGGCGGAAGCAAAAGGGAATGCGTCTCAAATATTAGAAGCGGGAAAAGCTCAAGCGGAAGCAACTAAAAGATTAGCTGAATCTTGGAAGTTAGCGGGGTCAAATGCCCGGGAGATTTTCCTATATCAAAAATTAGAAGTATTGTTAAAAACTATTGTGGAAACTGTTCCTAAAGTGGAAGTGGATAATGTTACCATTGTCAATAGTCAGCAAGGAGGAAGCGCGACAAAGTTAGCCGCCTTTTTAACGGAATTGAAGCAAACCACTGGGATTGATTTGGCGGAAACTATTGAAACTATGAGTCGAAATCATTCCCCATCCCAACCGATTCCTCCGATTGTCCCTCAACTGTTAAAATCAGTCTCTAAAAATTCCCCCGAATCTGATTTGGAAACCTAATTCTTTTGTAAATTAAACTGTAGGGGTGAGATATCCTCGCCCTGACTTTTAAGCTTAATAATCTGGATCTTAAGATAGCCCTGAAGGGCTTACTACGGGGATGAGACAATATCAATGGATTGTTTTTATCAGTTTAATTGCTTTAATTCCGATTGGATTAGGGAGTAAATTTTATCGAGGGCCTTTTGATTTATGGTTTAATAATTCCGTTGGTGGGGTATTTTATGAAATGTTTTGGGTGCTTTTGGTGGTTTTAATCAAACCGAAATTATCCCCGGGATGGGTGGCATTTTGGGTATTTATTATTACTTCTAGTTTGGAATTTGCCCAACTCTGGAAACCGCCTTTTTTAGAAGTGATTCGAGCTAATTTATTGGGTCGTTTATTATTAGGAACAACCTTTTCCTGGTGGGATTTTCCCTATTATATAATTGGTTGTGGATTGGTTTGGTTAGGATTAAAATATCTGAAATCCTATTTAAAGTTATATAGTAATCCTAAATAGGTTATAATATTTTAATCATTATACGAAATCCGAAACAGCCAGAATTATTATCTCTGTTCCCTGTTCCCAGATCCGGTGTTCCCTATTCCCTTTTGATCAGGAATAGGGGTAAGAAACAGGGTTTCTACAGAGATGTTGATCAACCCAATTTTAACTAATTAATACTGGGTTCCCGTTTTCCGATAATGGACGGCTGTAACCCCCTCTGGATTCAATACCTGACCCTGATGAAACCGTGGCATAAATCACCCAATGATCGCCACATTCCATCCGATTTTTAACCTCACAATCGAGATAGGCTAGGGCATCTTTTAGGATCAAACAACCACTAGATGTTTCTTCTGTTTCTAGGTCAACAAACCGATTTTCTCCGGGTTCAAATCGCTTGAGAAAATGTTTTCGCAGTTGTTTTCCTTCCTGCAAAATATTTAGAACAAAGCGATCGCCAATATGAGTTAAGGGTTCCAAGGCCCGATCCTTGGCCACCGCTACGGTAAACCCCGGAGGGTTGAAGGTCGCCTGGGACACCCAGGACGCTAACATGGCGCTGTACATCTCCCCCCGACGCCCGGAAACGACGCACAGGGAACCCACCACACGCCCCAAGGCTTGGGCGGTGCGATCGGCCCCCGAGGAGGTAGCTGTGGGACGAAATGCCCGACGTTTTTGGGTGCGTTTGAGGGTTTGAGCAAAATCAATTGCCGCTTCTTTGCAGGTTTGTAGGGTGATATCCGTAGGAGCAAATTTTACTCGGATGGGTTCAAAACCAAATTTATAACCCGCATCTTTTAGGCGATTTTCTAATAAGTCAATTGCTTCTCCACTCCATCCATAGGAGCCAAATACTCCGGCTAATTTATTGGTTGAAGCTGTATTTAGAATCACTCCTAAAGCGGTTTGAATTTGGGTAGGAGCATGACCTCCTAATGTGGGAGAACCAATAATAAATCCATCACATTTTTCTAGGGCTTCTTGAATTTCTGAGGATTTGGCATATTCACAATTAATTAATTCTACGGCGACATCGGATTTTGTTAATCCCTTGGCGATCGCTTGGGCAACTGTGGCGGTATTTCCATAGGCTGAGGCATATAATAATGCTACAGTTAAGTCTTGAGATTTCTGTTTTTCACTCCAATCTCGATATAGATTTGTTAGTTCGGTTTTGCCATGTTTAACTAACGGCCCATGACCGGTTTCCATAGAATTTAATTGGGGGTAATTCCTTGATTTTATCGAGGATAGAAATAACTTGTTTGGCTTGGGCTGCATGAAGACAGTCATAATAAAACCGCCGATCATCGCTATACACTGACCAGCCCTCATCAAAGACTTGATCGCCGCAAACGTGCGCCCCAAATAGCTTATCGGAGAATAAAATTTCCGTGGCTTGATCATAGGTTAAAAGGGAATCAGGCCAGCGAGGAGTGGGAGTTAAAACAAACTGCAATTGATGACCTTGACCTAAATCTAAGGTTTCTTCTCCTTTGATGGTTAAAATTTTTAAGTTGTTGTTTGCAAAATATTCTCGTAATGCTAGGGCGGCTGGATTTGAACAAACGAATGTTACATCGGGTGATAATTCTAATAAAGCCTTTAATGTTGCCCCTCGATTAGCATTAAAGTGACCCAAAATAATATAATCCAACTGTTCCAAATTCCTGCGAGTTTGTAACGCTTCAATATAATTTTGGGTAAAGGATTCTCCGGGGGGATCAATAATTGCAGTTTGATCGGCTTCAATAATATAACTGTTCGCCGTTGTTCCCCGTTGCAGGGAATATTCAACTTCAAATTTTAACCGATCCCAAGTGCGCGATCGCACGACTTTGGTATTGTCTCCAATTAAAAAAACTTGAACATCCCGTGGTTTTTGATTATCCATAATCTTATCTTAAAAAACGTTTTTTGATCTCTCTTAAGCCTTAATAATTAATCCTCCTACCTCCCCTTCTCCCCCTTCTCCCCTGCCCCCCTGCTCCCCCTGCTCTTATTAAGAGTGGGGGATCTAATCAGGGTTAATTCTAATCAGGGTTAATAATGATTTCCGACTTTGCGATGGTGAACCGCAGGTAGCACATCTGGATCACTAACTCGTCCATTATCAACGGTGGCGTAAACAAGCCAATGATCACTTAACTCCATCCGACTTTGGACTTGACATTCTAAATAGGCTAGGGAATCTGTTAGAATCGGACTGCCATTATTAGCGGTTTGGGTATTAATTCCCTCAAACCGATCCGCACCCGGAGTAAATCGTTTTAAGAAGTGTCTCATCAGTTTTTGATAATTACTTTCTGCCAAAACATTCAGCACAAATTTATCATCAACCTGCATTAAGGCTTCAATGGCTCGATCCTTAGCAACGGCAATAGTTAATCCTAATGGTTGAAAACTCGCCTGAGTCACCCAGGAGGCTAACATCGCACTACTGACTTCTCCTTTTTGAGCCGTAATAATATACAATCCACCGCTTAGGCGTCCCATGGCTTTATCTAAGTTACTATCCAGGGATTTCATCTGCTTAACGGTTTTATCTCGACTCAACCATTGTCCGATATCCGTGCCCGCTTCGTCGCAGGTTTGATAGGTGGTATCTTGAGGCGTTTCCGTAATCCGAATTGAAGGAAATGCTTGCTTTAATCCAGCGTCATTGAGTTTAACTTGCAACGGATATAAGGATAAATCATTTCCGCCTCCCGACTCGTATAAACCGTAGGATTGTTTATTATGAGCCGATGCAATAATGGTGTTAATGGTTTCTCCTGCGAGTTCCGAACCTACACCCGAAACCGGGGGCATTCCGATCACAAATCCCGCAGAAAACCCATTACTAATTCCCGCACTTCCGTGGCTTCAGATGTTCGTAAATCCATCATTTCCACGGCAACACCTGTTTTTGTAATCCCGTGGGCGATGGCTTGGGAGAGGCGATCGCTATAACCATAGTCGGAGAAATAAAACACCGCTACAGTAGTTTCAGATTTAGTTTGTTCGTGACTCCATTTCCAATAACGTCCTTTTAATTCTTCTAAATTATGCCGTAATAACGGGCCGTGTCCCGTGGCAATTGTGGTAATTTCTCCTAAAGGTTCCATGCGTTTAATCGCATTAATTACCGAACGAGCATTAGGAGCCATCAAACACTCATAATAAAAGTGAAAATCCGGTTCAATTGCTGCTAAGTTCTCATCGTAGGTTTGATCGGAACAATAGTGCATTCCAAACGCATCGCAAGTAAATAGGGTTTGGCTTTTCCGATCAAAGCTAAAAATTGTATCCGGCCAATGTAAATTCGGGGAGGAAACAAATTCTAAAACATGATCATTTCCTAAATCTAAGGTATCGCCATTTTTAACTAATTGGCGTTGAAAGGGCGTATGGGTTAAATTTTCTAAAAATTGAATTGCTATTTTCGACCCCACAACCGTAACATTGGGAGCGAGTTCTAAGATATCTTTAACCAAGCCACTGTGATCGGGTTCGGTATGACTAATAATTAAATAGTCAATATCCGCAGGATTAATTAATCCCTTGAGTGTATCTAAATATAGTTGCCGGAATTTGGCATGGGATGTGTCAACGAGGGCGATTTTTTCCCCTCGAATGATAAATGAATTATAGGTTGTACCGTTTTGCAGGCCAAATTCTATATCAAATCTGTCCCGATCCCAGTCCAGGGAAACGAATAGCAGTGGTATCAGCAGCAATCTCTTGAACTTCAATTGTTAAACGATTTTGTTTTACACGATCAGTGAGGGCTACCATTCATGACCTCCCTAGATAATTGGTTATGACTTTTTAAGTTGTGATTCTATTGTGGCACGGATTAATGGTAAAGATTTATTAAAAAACCTATCACCCAGTTAAGATTTGCAAAAGTAAAGTTATTGATGGTTGGCGAGTGTCCTGGCTCCCCTGGCTTTTTCGGCCCCCATCTTTACAAAACCTTAACAATTGCTGACAAATTTTTACAAAATTTTCAAATAGGGGGCTTGACCCCTCACCTAGAAAAAGTTATATTGTGGTATGTAGATGCACCCTGATGGTAGGGAGAGTTGCCAAGGTGACTCTCTTTTTTTTATCCCATTGCGGAACGGCCCTGTTTCCCTAATTTAAAGAAGACAAAATAACCCAAATAAAGAATATAAACGGCTAAACCCACCAAAGCAAAGAAGCCTAAAAACTGAGGGGTCAAATTAGGACTAAAAGTTTGTCGATATAACCAGGGAGGATCTAGCCAAATCCGGCAAGTTGCATCCGCGATTAACTCTTTTTGACCTTGAGAAAATCCACAATGTACAACCGGAATTAAAGCGATCGCACCCAAAAGATTATAAACCGTCGCCGCCCAACGCCAAGCAGTAAAGAGCAACTTCAGACCGGAATTAGGCATTTCTGAAACTTCCTCATTCAGATCCACCCAAAACCAGAGGGAAATCGGAATTAAAACCCGCGCCATCAGCAAGGTCAGAAAACCAATTGGGAGGGCAGCAACCATTAAATACAAACTAATAATCAACAAACTAGCAACCCGCAAATAGGTGATCATTAAGTGTTGAATGGCTTCAACTTTCTGAACAAAAGACCAAACAAAGATCACCAAGGGAATAATCAGTGCAAATATAACCGCCAGCCGATAGTCCGTCCATACCAACGGTTGTAACCAGGAAGATTCGACGGCTAGTAAACAATTAAACATCCTAAATTATGAAATCCAATAAAGAAAAATTAAGCAACTGGGTTAACTCAGGTTAACTCTCAGTTGCTGATTAATTAACAAACACTAGACAGCCTAAAAAACAACTAATTAGTCTTCATAAAGCCGACATTCAGCGGCATCAGGGTGATCGTTGCAATAGACTTCAAAAGAGCTTTGCGGTTTTTCTTGTTTTTGGTGTGAAGCTTCCGCTTGTAATTCTTCCACCGCATCCCAAGCTGCTGCACATTCTTTAGAGGTGGCTCCGCTGACGTCACAGACTGTGCGAGCTTCCACTAGTTCTTTCTCGATGAGTTCGTTGATTTTGTTCATAAACCTTGCGTTTAATCTAATCTACATAAGTACAGGTTCCAATCCCACTTTAGAACATTGAGTAAGGATTACCCACTTTGTCCTTTTTGTCCGGCTAGTGCCGATCAAGTTGGGATTTCCTTCCTACTGTAATACATCAGTTTAAAATGTGAACCACCTAAACTAACAATTTGGTGCAGTGTGGGCTTCCAGATTTGCAATTGATCAAACATTGCATCTGCTGTATTTCCACACAATCTGCTATCTTAGCACAAGAGAGCAGACTATTGAGGGAGGGCGAAGATGGCGGAATCGACAACCAAACCTATGCGCTGGGTTAGTGCTTTATCTCAACGTCCTTCCTTAGAAGCGGCGGTGAAGGAGGTTGTGGAAATTACTCAAGATGCCTTACGAGCTTCTCCAGACCTAGGCTTAGTCTTTATTTCCTCGGCCTTTAGCAGTGAATATTCCCGACTGATGCCCTTACTCCAAGAACACCTGAAGCTTCCCACCCTGATTGGTTGTGGTGCCGGGGGCGTGATTGGCATGAATTCCGATTACCAGGCGGAGGAAATCGAGGGAGAACCAGCCCTGAGTCTGACCTTAGCCCATTTACCTGGTGTTGAAATCCATCCGTTTCACTTATCGGCTGATGATTTGCCCGATTTGGACAGTTCCCCGGATCGGTGGGTGGAATTAATTGGTGTCAAACCCGAAGATCAGCCACAATTTATCCTGTTAGTTGATCCCTACTTTGGCCAAATCAATGATTTTTTACAGGGCTTAGATTATGCCTACCCGGGTTCGGTGAAAGTGGGAGGACTGGCCAGTGCTGGGGTCATGGGAGGGGGAACGGGGGTATTTTCCGATTCCAAACGTCACCCGGAAGAAATTGTCGGCTTGGCGTTGTCTGGCAATATTCTGATTGAAACCATTGTTGCCCAGGGTTGTCGCCCCATTGGAGATCCCTACCGCGTAACCAAGGCTGAACGCAATATTGTCTTGGAAGTAGAAACGCCATCGGAAGATTCCCCCCTGGAAACCACTTCTGCCGTTTCTGTGCGCCTATCTCCCTTGGAAGCATTGCAAGATTTGGTACAGCAATTGAGCGAAGAAGATCGACAACTGGCTCAACATTCGTTGTTTATTGGGGTGGTGCGGGATGAATTCAAACAGATCTTGGAACCGGGAGATTTTTTAATTCGGAATTTAATTGGGGTTGATCCCAAGGCTGGGGCGATTGCCATTGGCGATCGGGTTCGTCCCGGACAACGGATTCAATTTCACCTCAGAGATGCTCGGACTTCGGCAGAGGATTTAGAATTATTAATAGAACGTTATCAACGGCAGGCTTCTTCTTTTCCCCAAGGAGTCACAAATGCCGGGGCATTGATGTTTTCCTGTTTAGGACGAGGAGAAGGACTTTATGGGGAAGCGGATTTCGACTCCCGACTGTTCCGACGGTGTTTTAATATTCCCTTGAGTGGCTTTTTCTGCAATGGTGAAATTGGCCCGGTGGGAAATGCCACGTTTCTACACGGTTATACCTCGGTTTTTGGAATTTTTAGGCAGAAAAACTATTAATTAATATCGATTCGATATTTGTAAAAACTCGGTGTTTGAAGTTTATGCAGGAAGATTCAAAACGGCTTTCAGTTTTAACACAACTGTTTACAGTCGGCATTGATCGGGCAGATATCATGTTAGAAATGATCTCCCGATCGCCGATTAAGTTAAAGTTACTATCCGTGGATTTATTCCCCCCGCAACGGTTACCGATGCACTTGGAAAAATTGGTGGGTTTCCAGGGAATAAAAGCTGTAGAAATGACATTTACAGGAGAGTTTCAAGGGAATACTCAACTGATATTTCCTCAAAAAACTGCGGCAATATTAATTGATTTGATTGAAAGTGAAGATCGGCGTAAATTAGATAAGGGGGCTTTTGAAAAAGCCATTTTTAGTGAAGTGGGAAATATTTTTTATAATGGCATCATGGGAGTGATTAGTACCCTCTGTGAATATGGAATTACCTATATGATTCCTAAATATAAGGAAGGAGATCTCAGAAGTATATTATTAGGGAGTTTATCTCCTAAATATTCAATTGCTTTGATGGGAACTATTGAATTGTTCAAAGATCGAAATTTAGTCTTCTGGTTTCAATTTGATACCCTGGAAAAACTATTGGAAAAAAGCAATAATCTGGGGGATTATTTTGATGTTTAATCATAGGGAAGGGAATGGGGAATGGGGAATGGGTAATGGGTAATGGGTAATGGGTAATGGGGAATAGGGAATTAAGATAAAACTAACTGAGCAAAATTATCAATTTGATCTGTAGCACTAAATTCTTCAAAGTAACTACGCACGGAGGGGGGAAACAGTTCAAAATTGAATTGTGTATCTCCATTGGCAATATCCGCCCAAAAATAACGCAGATGGGGAACTATTTTTTCTGCTTCTTGATGGGTTAATTTTAACGGAGGATTAGTTAATAGTTTCATCATAAAGGGAAAAGAACGTTTCCCCCATCCATTCCCGGGATTTTAAGGGTAAATCCGGCCAATCTTCAACGGCGGTAATCCGATGGGATTCTATTTTTAAAACAGGTTTTCCCTGAGAATTAGTATGAACATGAATCACGCGATAGGGATGGGGATAACTAACTAATGATCCGGTTGTAATATCATAAATTCCTTGCCATTGGGCAATATCTTGAACGTGCAAATGTCCGGTAAAAACTAACCGCACCCCGGCTTGTTTTAAAATTTCTAAAAAACGCGGAGCATTTTCTAACATATATCGTCGCCCTAAAGGATTCGTCGCCTGTCCGGGTAAATGTTCAATCACATTATGATGAATCATCACGAAAACTAATTTATTTTCGACTTGAGATAACACCTGTTCTAACCACTCTAACTGTTGTTCTTCTAAACAGCCTATTTGATTGCCGTGGCTATCAAAATGATTGGAATTTAACCCAATTAATTGTAACCCGGGTAAAATTTCCTGGGTATAATCTAAACCTTGGTGATTTTCATAGCCAAAAGCTCGATAATATTGGGGAAATTCCTTTAATCCAATGGAATTTTTATGGCTTTCTAAGGCTGGAATATCATGGTTTCCAGGAATTACATAGACTGGATAGGGCAGTTGGCTTAATCGTTGACTTAACCATTGATGATTTTCCCGTTCTCCATGTTGAGTTAAATCCCCGGGTAGGAGTAGAAAATCTAAATCTAATTCCCCTAAATGGTCTAATGCCAATTCTAAAGCCGGGATACTCACTTCCACTAAATGGAAACGATGGGGATGCTCCCATATTGTTTGAGGTAGGGCAATATGCAAGTCACTGACAATGGCAAATTTAAAATTTAAGTTCATAAATCAATCAGCAAAAGGGCGAACAAAAAAGGTATTACTCGATGCAATAATTGACAAAATCAAGTTATCATTAAAAGTCCATTATTTTATTGGATGGGATTTGATCTCTTTACTAAAAGAATATAGCGAAATTTATCCCATTTTTTAAAGAATATTAATAATTTTAACATTACTTCATTATCCTCTGCCGAAACTTAAACTGTCAGATGTTTTTATTTTTACGGATAAAATTGATATCGCCTGAAAAGGCGTGTATTTGTAATTTTTAATACAACAGCAACGGATTTTTGAAGGTATACAACCCGTATATGTACTCATTTCTTAACATAACTCTAACATAAAGTTAAAATTATTTAAGAAATGTAATACAATGGTTAAATAATTGTTAAGGATTTTTAGCAGTATTATCGATGCACAAAGACTATTATGGCTTGTTGATCTCCACCCTCAGTCTTCGCCATCGCTGGAAATGGCAAATTATTCTCCCCTATGGCGAATATTTGACCTCCGACGAAGACTACGCCTCCGCAGAAGAAGCACTCCAGGAAGGAAAATCTTGGTTAGAAACGGAAGTCAGCGTTTAATGCGATTAATAGCTGTCTGGCTCAGTTTTATAGTTCAGGGGTACTTAATCCTTCGGAATACAGCAGTTTGATGGATTCTCTGCGGGGAATCACCGAACGCTGTTCATCGGATTAAATCGGTTTGAATTCATCAATCCAGCCTGTCCGAAAATGACCGATTTGATTGGCTTGCCAAATTTGACCACTATTAATATCTAAACCTGTTAACCAACCTTGTCCATAAACCCAAGTATCAATACAAATGGCATAGCCTAAATTAACAGGTTTACCACTGGTTTGACGGGTATGACCACAAACCATAGTTTTTCCTGAAATATGGGGTTTTGCATGATGAAATTTTGCCCCAAATAATTGTTCTGTGGGTTGTTGATTTAAGGGAAGTTGGGGGTCAACATTGCCATGAACAAAAAAATGGTGTTCCGTTTCCCAATAATTCACACACAGGTTTTCCATAAATTCCCAATGGTGGGCGGGAATGGTTTCTAACTTAGGTTTTTTTCCGATAGTCGGATAGGAAGCCAAGGTTTGATCACCTCCCCATTTAAACCAAGCATCAAACTGTTGGGGGGAGTGACGCGCTTCTAACATCAGAATTTCGTGGTTTCCCCGCAGGGCGACTAACTTTCCGGTTTGATGCAGGGTAATCAATCTTTCCAGTACCCCGTTAGAATCTGGCCCTCGATCCACATAATCCCCTAGGGTAATGATTAAATCATCCCCTTGAGGCTTAATCACAGATAGGAGAGTATCCCAAGCCATTGAACAGCCGTGAATATCCGCAATGGCAATAATTCGCATAGTTAGTTATGTACAATCACGGGGGTTCCTACTGATGCCCAATCAAATAACCATTTGGCATGATTGACCGCAACATTGGTACAACCGTGGGAAACGGGTGTGCCAAATAAATTATGCCAATAGGCTCCATGAATTGCCATCCCCCCATCGTAGTACATCGTATAGGGAACATCGGGAACATCATAATCGGGGCCAGTCATGCGGGTTGTCTCATATTTCGTATAGACTTTAAAGACTCCGGTGCGGGTGGGGGTGTCCGCTTTTCCCGTGGAAACAATTACCGCATACACGGGTTTATTTCCTTCCCAAGCTATTAACCTTTGTCGAGATAAATCTATTAAAATCCAACGTTCTGAAGATTGCTGTAATTCTATCAGATTACGCGCAATTAGGTTGTGTTGTTCATTGGCGATCGCTAAATTTCCTGGGGAGAATCCGGTGATTAATGTTAACACCGTCGCGCTGGCTATTATTCCCAAAAAACTTGATTTTGTTATGGGAAAGTGGGGTTGTTTGACCGGATTAAACCTGAAACCAGATCGGGGTTTAATTAAGGGGTTAAAAGTTTTCATACTCGACTCCTTGGGTTTGACTTAGCAAGTGTAGCAATCCGCGACGCGCGAGACGGAGGTTGTAACATTTTATTGTAGGGGTTGGGTCTCTTAAACCTGTTTGTGCCTGGGTTGGATCTGCCAATCCCTAAAGGTTTTGATCACAAATCCTACAAGGATTATTATAGATTTCCTGGCGAGCTTGAATACTGCCATACCTCAAATTGTATTCCGTTATCGCCTATTCCTTCACAAATTCAAGGGGAAATTTCGGATAACTGTTGTAGGAGATTTTGAGTTTTTTTGGCGATCGCTTGCCAATTTTTTTGGGCGATTAAATCCGGTGGAAATAAGTCTCCGGCGAGTCCCACCGCGATCGCTCCCGCTTGAATAAACTCAACGGCATTATTTAAAGTTACCCCCCCTGTGGGAATCAAGGGAATATTTCCCATCGGCCCTTTAATACTTCTAATATAATCTACACCCCCAACTGCGGAAATAGGAAATACCTTAACACAACTAGCCCCTGCTTGCCAGGCGGTGATAATTTCTGTCGGGGATAATGCCCCCGGAATTATCGGAATTTCCGCTTGTTTTGCCACCTGAATCATGGCGGGGTTAGTATGGGGAGAAAATAGGAATTGCGCCCCGGCGGCGATCGCCTTCTGCACATCTTCAATGGTGAATAATGTGCCAGTGCCGATTAAACATTCAGGCAATTCAGACCGTAATTCCGCAATTAATTCTGGGGCTTGATCGCTATTCCAAGTAATTTCAATTAACCCCATACCTCCGGCGGCGGTTGCCTGGGCCATTTGTTTTCCGATTTGCCGTTGGCGAGTGCGGATAACTGCGATCGCTCGATATTTTTTTAACCAAGATAACCAAAGTTCAGAAGTCACTTTTAAATTAAAATATCCTTAAAATTGATTAACAATATTACCAGGTTTATTATAGCAGATTTAAGATATTATTTATTCCCTTATTCAAGGTTAATAGCAGTTTTTAGTCGGGTGAGGGACTGGTGAGGGTTTTAGGTTTGTATCCTTCTGCCTGTCTTTGTTTCTTTGTGGTTCCCCAGAAAATGATATAATTTTATCTAAGATTGCAAACCCTTTTTTTGATGGGCTTCCTGCTTTGCTGGCCAGGATTCGTAGGGGCGGGTTCGAGTTAATCTTTGAAACCCACAAATAGTTTATCTAAACCCGCCCCTAAACCCGCCCCTGACTCACCCCAAAATTCTATCAGTAATTAAAAATTCATGGCGGGGTCGGGCGGGTTGATAATAGTTATCGGTGGGAATTATAAATTAATTCGGAACCCGCCCCTACGGGTTTTATTCCTATAATTATTCTTGCTAATATGACCGTTGAACGAATTACATCGGGGTTAAATTTAGATTCATTTTTCGAGTCAATATATCTTTTCCCCTTGCTTTGAGTTGCCAATTAATGTTATAGGATGACAGGACGTTTTAATCTGGTTAAGAATCTAATACCGATGGACAAAAAACTTGCTGTTTCTCTTTTGAGTCTTCTTTTCACCGTTAGTTTTCCCCTCTCGGGTTGGGCGGAAACCGTGTTAGAAAAAGTTAACCGGACAGGGGTATTGACGGCTGGGGTGAGGACGGATGCGGTTCCCTTTGGTTATACGGACAAAAATAACACCTTGCAAGGGTATTCCGTTGATTTAATTAAACTTATTCAACAGCGCCTAGAAAAACAACTGAATAAACCGATTAAATTAGAATTAAAAACCGTTGACTTAAAAAACAGATTTGATCAGGTAGAAACAGGCAAATTAGATATTGTCTGTGAGGCTACCAGTATCACTCCAGAACGGGAACAAAATGTTGATTTTTCTACCCCCTATTTTACCAGTGGGATTCAACTTTTGGCAAGAGAAGCGGATGCAGAACGTTTAAACCCAACCCGCACTTCTGAAACCCAATTGCAAACAATCAGGGAAAGTAATATTACCGTGGGATTCTTATTGGGAAACAACAACCGATGATCAATTTCGTCCCGTTTATCCTGAAGCGAAATGGCAAGTTATTGGCAGTCGTGCGGATGGAATTCGTCGCTTAAAAGCGGAAGAAATTGATTTAATTGCCAGTGATGGGATTCTCTTATTGGGCGAATTGTGGCGACAGGGACTGGACTTTAAAGCCTTTAGTTTAGTACCTTCACAACCCCTAACCTTTGAAAATTACGGTTGTATTTTACCTAAAAATAGTTCTCAATGGGGAACTTTAGTTAATCAAACAATTACCAGTGAGCAAAATACCCAACTCTGGAATAAATGGTTTGATCCTAAAACCGGGCGTTTTCCTTATCAACGGTTTCAAACTAGCACAAAATCTTAAAAAAAACTAAACCACAGGAATTAACTGCCTGTGGTTTTAGTTCTAGGTTTAAGGGTAATTTATGATGCTTAATCAACGACATGAATTAGCCCCCGTCTTAGGCGTTCAAAAACCTGATCAATATAGGAATGTTCTTCTGAACTTAATGCGTCTTTGGAGAGTAGTAATGACATCAATAATCGTTGGTCATTGCGGGTAATTTTTCGAGAGCAAAAAATTTGATTAACCAATCTTTCGACACTAACAGAGGGTTCAGTCATCAACATGGGCAGCACCTACAACCTGATGGGTTCATCCTATATTATATTATTGATTGAATAGCTGATTTTGCCAGTGATATAAACTGCGCAATTCCTGTGATTAAAGTCACTTTTTAATCGTGATTTTGATCAAGTTAACAAAAATAGAGATAAAACCAAAATTCTGCTTGGGAACGGTAGCAATCACCCCGATAATATTCTATCATAGCCATAACAAGCTTTTGATTAGTCTGTCCTATGAAACAAAAAATTATCGCTGGCGTTGCTCTGTTAGTAGTGCTTAGTCCCCTAACTCCAGCCCAAGCCGAAAATTTACAACAGACTCAACAACTTTTATCAACCAAACAATGTCAAAATTGCGACCTCAGTGGTGCAGGTTTGGTACTAGCAAATTTAGTCGGTGCTAATCTCAATGGTGCTAACCTGGTGGGAGCGAACCTCAGCCGAGCTAACCTGACGGGAGCAGACCTGCGGGGGGCGAATCTAGGTGGGGCGAGTTTATTCGGGGCTAACTTAACCGGGGCGAATTTGGCGGGGGCTAACCTGAATGGCACGGATTTAAGAAGTTCCTATCTCACTAATGCAATTTTAGATGCTAAAAGTATTAATAATGCTCAGTTAGTTGGTGTTATCGGACTTCCGGCGAGTGTGGGCGATGCGGAGGACTTTTACCGTCTGGGAGTAAGTGAAGCTAAAGCGGGTCATTATGTCAACGCCATTGATTTTTATAATCAAGCATTGAGATTAGACGAAAAGTTAGCCGCCGCCTATTTTGCTCGCAGTATGGCGCTGGCTGATTTGGGGAATTTAACGGGGGCTATGGCTGATGCAAAACAAGCCGAACAACTGTATAAAACTTTAAATTCTCCAGAGGGCGAAAAAATTTCCCTCCAGTTAGTTGAAGCCTTGGAATATCGATTAAATCCCGAAGAAAATAAACCGCGCGGTGGATTTGTCGGAATGTTAGAATCGGCGGCTCCGATATTATTAAAGTTGCTGTTTTAATCCAGAAAATCCCAGGAGCAAAACCCGTTTAAAAACAGGGGTTGATTTGAGCTAAAATAATTTAATGCCAACTATTATATCATGGATTTAGGGGAGTTCAGGGGGGAATGAATCAATGGGCGATCGCAAAAATAAATCCTTATGGGATTCGATTAGTCGAAAAGCAGCCAAAGCCAGTCAGTCTTTGACGGAAAAAGCCACTGAAGCCGCTAAACAATCCGTATCCCATGCGGGAGAATCCATTACCCATAAGGCCACCGAAGCCGGAAAAACGATTCGGGATACGGCCACCCATTCCGTAGAATCTACTTGGAAAAAAGGTCAAGATTGGATGGATTATTTGGGTTCAGAATTAGAAGAACCTTTATCCAATCCCCAGGGAACCGATTGCAGTTTAGATGAACTGTATCATATTTTTATTGCCTATCAAACGGCCGATCAAGGAGGAAGTCAAACCGTTACCTTAAAAAATGGTAAAACCTACACCGTTAGAATTCCGCCCCACCGCACAGAAGGGGCAAATTTAAGAATGAAAGGCTGTGGAATTCGGGGAAATGATGCCTTTTTAGTCTTGCATAGTTTTTACAACTCAGAATTAAATCTGGATCGACAAATCAATCGTTTAATTAATCAATTCCCTCTCTATGAACAAACTAAGATTAGATGTTTAGAAGCCTATAATCGTCTAAATAATGGACAAGCAACTCAAGATTTTACCGCCTTAGATTTATTAGATTATTTGGTGCTAACCTCTAAACTGTATTCTGATATCGGTCAACGTTATATTATTGCCAGCCATCATTCCCGTTGTTTGACCCTAGAACATTGCTTGGAAAAAGCCTTAGAAACATCGGATTTGGAGTTAGAAGCAAAAAATCAATTAAAAGGAACCTATCAATATGTCCGGTCAGGGGAAGCGGTTCCCGATTTAGATGCCCTAACAAAAATTGATACGATTATTCTCAATTCCTCCTTAAAATCCAACTTAAAAAAATACTATTTGCGTGGAAGTATTACCGCCAGGGTTTTAACCTTAGATATTCTGATTATTAATACTATTTATAATCAATCCCAACTATCCGAATCCGATAAAAAACGCTATGCAAAAGCCTATATTCAACTGCGAGAAGGGAAAAATGTTGTCGATGCTTTGACCTTAATTAGTTTAGATGAATGGGTGATTAATGCAGAAATTCCAGCCCAGGGGAAACTGATTTATCAACTCATCCGTCAACCGGATTTAGCTTTAAATAATGAGTTTGATGATAATGACTATTTAGAGACTTTTAAAACTATTCAAACAACGCTCCAATCTATCTTAGAAAAGCATCAAGATTATCCCGCAACGGATATTCAACGGATTGATATTGCCGAGGTTAAAATTGATCGATTGGCGGAAAAATCCTATAATTCCGTTTCTCGGGGCGGCTTGGGTTTATTATCGGGAAATGTGATTATTAAAGGGGCGATTCCTGTAATGGAAATGACCGCTCGGGTGGCGATCGCAGAAGTAGCACAAAAGTCAATTTCTGATAAGATCAAATTGGGAATTCCGACGGTTTCAGAAACTAGAAATCCCTCCACTGCGATTGGAAATAATTGGATGGCGGTGGGCTCCTTTGGAGAGGGTGAAAAACCGATTGACCATCTATGCGGCGCGGCATTTTATCGGACAATTATGGGTGAAATAGACGGAGTTGGTGGCTTTGCTGAAGCCGCTAGTAATAAACCGATTCATCAAGGGTTAGGACTGCTGAAACTCTTGAAGGGACAACCGGATAAACAACGGATTATTAAGGATTTGGAAACTCAAATGTATAGGATATAGGAGGGAATAGGGATCACAGATTTAAGAGGATTTCACGGATTTCACGGATTTTAATTTGTGTTAATCTGCGTCATCCTCTTAAATTGGTGATCGGGAATGGGGAATGGGTAAAAAGGAACTTGGGATCACGGTAGAATGGAATGGTTTAAAGATTAAATTGGATGATCTCCCATGACTTCAGAAGCAAATATATCGACGGAATCAACGACGGGCGCGGATGCAATTGATGTGGCGATCGCGAAAGGAATTGACTTTGATGGTACAGCAATTCCTCCGGTTAAGTTAGACCTTTACCATAAAGTTATGGGTTTAGAAGCCGGACGTCAACGCAGTGGTGTGAGTAATACCATGCGGTCTCGAATTGTTCGGATTGGTGCTAAACATATTCCTGAAACCGAACTTAATCAATTATTAATTGATGCGGGATTTCAAGGTTTAAAAGAGAAGGAAATCCTGTTCTATTATGGCGGTAAATCCTAAGAAATTGAGTCCTTTTGACACTTTTTTACCTGGTTGGGTTTATTAATCTCCAACGGCAATTAGGACAAAATATATGCTTGTAATTCGGTGTCTTGGCGCAGGCTTAAGCACCGAATCCATCTTTATTATTTATAAATTTTTTAGTTGTTGTCTTAATTCATCCAATGCAGAATCAGATGTTTCTAATGGTTCAGTTTTTTCGGGACAGAATTGTAATTCAATCTCAATTTCTGATTTTGGATAAGGTGAAGACTCTGAATTATAAGTAAAGTTTTTATAGTCTTCAGGAAAAAGATTAACTGTGCTTTTTATAATTAATTTTCCACTAATCCAACCTTTACCAGAACTTAAACTTAATAATTTACATTCAACGGACGCACTAAAATTAGTCCAAGAACTTTGCGTTAATTGTAGTTCAATTTTTCCATCGATTTCATAGTAATACTTATTAAGAAAATTAAAAAAGGTAAATGTTTGAGAGCGATTATTATCCGAACGGTTATAATATCGGCTTAAATCATCCATCGCAAATTCTTTAAACCTAGCAACAGTAAAAGTATCTTTATCAATCAATAAAAGATCGTCATCACAAGTTAAAGGATAAAAATTATCAGTCATGGGACTTAATCTCAAAAGCAAATGTGTTCTAAGATTATACCTAACAGAAACAGAAACCTGGTTTCTTCAAGAAACTAGGTTTCTATAGGGTTTCTATAATTGTACAATCAAAAACTGCTAATCAATTCAAGAACAAAAAACCGTGAAAATTCTAGTAGTGGGAAATGGGGGACGGGAAACACGCCATCGCTTGGACATTACTCCAGTCGCCCCAGGTTGAAAAAGTATTTTGTACCCCGGGAAATGGCGGGACAGCTACCCTTAAAGGTTGTGAAAATTATTCGATTTCCGTAGAAAACTTTGAAGCTATCAAAAACTTAGTTCAAAATCAGGATATTTCCCTAGTGGTAGTCGGGCCAGAATTACCCCTGGCTTTGGGAATTACCGACTATTTACAACAACATAATATTAAAGTATTCGGCCCCAACCAAGCCGGGGCACAACTCGAAGCCAGTAAAGCCTGGTCAAAAGCCTTCATGGAAGATGCCGGAATTCCCACGGCTAAGGCGGCCGTCTTTACCGATGCAGCCAGTGCTAAAGCCTATATTCAAACCGCCCCTATTGTCGTCAAAGCCGATGGGTTAGCAGCCGGAAAAGGTGTCACCGTTGCGACCACCGTAGAAATGGCCCATGAAGCTATAGATACCATTTTCGCCGGGGAATTTGGCCAGGATAACCTGCGGGTGGTGGTGGAGGACTTTCTAACCGGACAGGAAGTATCCGTACTCGCCCTAACAGACGGGTTAACTATTCGGCCCTTAGTTCCAGCCCAAGACCATAAACAGGTCGGAGAGGGGGATACTGGCCCCAACACGGGGGGAATGGGGGCTTATGCTCCCACCCCCATTCTCCCCCCGGAACTGCTGTCTCGCGTGCAACAGTCGGTCTTAGAACCCACGTTAGCCACCCTGCGTCAACGGGGTATTGACTATCGGGGAGTGGTCTACGCCGGGTTGATGATTTCCCCGGAAGGAGAAATTCAGGTATTGGAATTTAACTGTCGGTTTGGCGACCCCGAAACCCAAACGGTTCTCGCCCTGTTAGAAACCCCCCTAGAAGAAGTCCTACTCGCCTGTTGTGAACAGCGGCTAGAACAGGTTGCTTTAACCTGGAAATCGGGGGTTTCTGTGTGTGTGGTATTAGCTTCCGGGGGTTATCCGGGTTCCTACCAAAAAGGCAAAGTCATCACCGGAATAGAAGATGCAGAAGCATCGGGGGCCATCGTATTCCATGGGGGAACTAAACTACAAGACGGCCAAATTCTCACCGACGGCGGACGAGTTTTAGGGGTTACGGCCATTGGGTCTACTTTCCAAGAGGCCATCACCCAAACCTACAAAGCGGTTAACTATATCAATTTTGAAGGACTCTACTATCGTCGGGATATTGGTTGTCGGGTGACGGTTGATGGTTAAGTTATTCAGCATCTAAATTCCCCATCCTGAAATCATAAAACTCTTGCCGTGCGAGCGTCCTCGCTCGCTAGAAATAATAATTTATTGTTGATTTTTAGTTGTTAATTGTTGGTTATTAATTGTTAGCAAGGGAGGACGCATTGGTGTCAATTTAAGCATCCGAAGCCCTGAAACTAAAGTTCGGGCTAAAAGCTGAAGTCATCTAAAGATGACTAAGATCATTCTTCATTAACCCGTTTTAACGGGTTTGAGCTTTAAGCCTGAAATTTATTTCCAGGCTTTTACACTGATGGGGCGAACACTCCCCCTGCTCCCCCTGCTCCCCCTGCTCCCCCCACTCCCCCTGCTCCTCCACTCCCCCACTCCCCCGCTTTCCCCGTCTGCTGTTACTATGTATAGTGTGTGTGTTAACAAAACTTAATGCTTCTGTTAGACACAACTCTGGGTCTCTATAGGCAAATATGGTATATGGACAAATCACCGAATCATTCCCGTATCGCCGATGAACACAGAGTTACCCCACAACCGTCAACCCCCAAATCCTCAACAAATGCTGAAACTCCTGAAACAAATAGGTGAGATTATTGGCAGATGGTGGTCAGAGTTTACCCTGCAAACTCGGTTAATGGCGGGGGCGACCCTGGTAGTTTCTCTGTTGATGAGTAGTTTAACGTTTTGGGCCGTCAACACCATTCAGGAAGATGCTCGCATCAATGATACCCGTTACGGTCGAGATTTAGGATTACTATTAGCCGCCAATGTTTCCCCCCTAATTGCTGAAGAAAAACGGGATGAAGTCGCAAGGTTTTCCCGTCAATTTTACACAAGTACCTCCAGTATCCGTTATATGTTATATGCGGATCAAGATGGGGAAATTTATCTAGGTTTGCCCTTTTCTGATTCGGCGGTACAAAATTCCTTAACCCTGCGGCGGCGGATGCAATTACCTGATAATTTTTTAGCTAGTGTGCAGTCAGGAAATTTTGCCGATTTGCCGATGGTTAGACAACATTTAACCCCCGCCGGAGAGGTGACGGATGTTTTTGTTCCGATGATGCACAATGGGAATTATTTAGGGATTTTAGCAATTGGAATTAATCCTAATCCTACCGTTGTTGTATCATCGAATTTAACCCGGGATGTAACTTTAGCGGTGTTTGTTTCAATTTGGGTAATGGTAATTTTAGGGGCGGTATTTAATGCTTTAACTATTACTCAACCGATTAAAGAATTAGTTCAAGGAGTAAAAAATATTGCCATTGGAAACTTTAATCAACGGGTTGATTTACCCTTTGGGGGAGAATTAGGGGAATTAATTTCCAGTTTCAACGAAATGGCAGAACGCCTAGAAAGCTTTGAAGAACAAAATATTGAAGAACTAACCGCCGAAAAAGCTAAGTTAGAAACCTTGGTTTCAACCATTGCCGATGGGGCGGTTTTAATTGATGCCGAACTGAATTTAATTTTAGTTAATCCCACCGCCCGACGTCTATTTAGCTGGGAAGGGACAACGGTTATTGGCAATAATGTTCTGAATTTTTTACCGCCCATGGTGGTAGAAGAATTATCACAACCTTTACAAAAAATTGCCAGTGGAACTTTAGATGGTGGAGAGTTTCGTTGTTCTTTGGGAGAACCAACAAATCGGACATTGCGGATTTTATTAACCACGGTTTTATTACATAAATCTCCGGGTGCTGAACCCCTTTGTCATAGCTGTATTCATGATAGGGATAATAGTTGTGAATTATCCGAACGTCCCCATGTTCAGGAGTGTACTTTATATGACTATAATCCGATGTCAAATTCTCCTGGGGAGGAAAATTATCGGGAAAGTTTAAAAGGAATTGCAATGACAATTCAGGATATCACCCGTGAGGTCGAGTTAAATGATGCTAAGAGTCAGTTTATTAGTAATATCTCCCATGAGTTAAGAACACCATTATTTAATATAAAATCCTTTATTGAAACCCTCCATGATTATGGAGATGATTTAACCGAAGAACAGCGACAGGAGTTTTTAGCCACCGCCAACCATGAAACTGATCGTTTAACTCGTTTAGTCAATGATGTGTTAGATTTGTCTCGCTTAGAATCCTGTCGCATCTACAATTTTGAACCCGTTGATATGGCGCAAGTGGTAGAACAAACCTTGAGAACCTATCAACTAAATGCCAAGGATAAAGGAATTGAACTTAGTCGAGAAATAGAACCAGATTTACCTTTGGTGTTAGGACATTATGATTTATTATTGCAAGTCTTAACTAATTTAGTCGGAAATTCTCTGAAATTTACCACTTCGGGGGGACGGGTAATTATTCGAGTTTATCTACTAGAAGAAGAAGATTTCAAGAAAAATCAAGAAGTCGAAGAAATCGAAAAAGGAGGCTGGATTATTTCTCCTCCTCCTCCCCGTCCTATTGATTTACATTTAACGGGAAATCGACCTAAAACCCGTTATATTAGAACCGAAGTTTCCGATACGGGAACCGGAATTGCACCGGAAGACCAAGATGCTATTTTTGCTCGTTTCTTCCGGGTAGAAAATCGCGTTCATACCCTAGAAGGAACGGGATTAGGATTGTCTATTGTCAAAAATATTATTGAAAAACACCGAAGTCAAGTTCATTTAATTAGTGAGTTAGGCATCGGAAACCACCTTCTGGTTTGATTTAGTAGTATCTCAGGAAGAAACGCCATCTTCATCTTTTAGTAATGATGTTTTTATGGGAGAACCCTCGGTCTCTATTGCTAAAGGATAGGATCACAAAAATCCATTATTATCGTACTGAATGAATGCAGCAACCGATGAAAAACAGTGATAATCAATGATTAACCTAAGAGGGAACACATCAAAAGTTAGACCTAAATCTTGCTGAAAGCGATTAATTAATCCTTAACTATGCCATAGGAAAATCCTTTCAAACTGGTGATGGGTTATCTGCTATCGTAGGCGATCGCTAAACTATGATATGATGCACTCGCTTTGTTGATTCTGTGCAGAAAAGACAGATCGCCGTGTTTATTGATGGTGTTAGGATTCAAGCCTCGGATTGTCCGGTAGTGACCGACGACATCTTAGAATCCCTTTTTGGTGTGGCTGTGGGAGTGTCAAACCTTGACCCAAATTCAATTGTTAATTAAGGTTCTTAGCGTGTCACGAATGGGAAAAACTCTATTTTTGCGTTGGTTAATGCCTGGTTTCGTCAGCTTTTTTATCCTGACCTCTCCCGCCAAAGCAGCCAGTCTGCAATCTTGGCAATTTGAAAGCTCTCAAAACCGCCTCAGCTTTACCACCGATGGGGGGGTACAACCCAAAGCTCAACTGCTCTCCAACCCCGCCCGATTAGTCATTGATTTGCCCGGAACCAGTTTAGGGGGCGTCAACCGTCAACAATTAATTGGGGGAGCAATTCGGGAAATTCGAGTCGGTCAGGTCGATAACCAAACCACAAGGATTGTGGTGGAATTGGTTGATGGTTATACTCTCGATCCTCAAGGAGTACAATTTAGGGGGATTTCCCCGACCCAGTGGACGGTACAACTACCCTCGCCTCAAGCCGTCGGCACCCCGGCTCCTGTTCCGGTAACGGCCGCAACCCGTCCCGCCCTGTCTATACCCCAAACCCCGCCCGTCAGACCCCCCGCCCCAGCACCTGTTCCTTTGCCCAGGAGCCTGCCTCAACAGACCGTTAATCGTTCTATTTCCCAGCAGCCTCAAACCACCTTAGCTCAGGTCGAGGTGCGGGATAATGGCATTGTGCTGCATACTACGGGCAAAATGGCTGATATTGAATTTAAACAAAGTCAAGATCGCAGTTGGATGACTTTGGATATTCTAGGTGCCATCTTAGCAGCCCGTTCAAACAGCACTGGAAAACAGGTGAACCGAGATGGGGTGACGGTTTCTCAAGTCACCCAACTCTCAAATAACCCCCCAGTGGTTCGGGTAACCATGAGTACCCCGCAACGAAATCAAAACTGGCAAGCCCGGTCATCGGCCGGAGGCGTGGCCGTTTGGCCCCAGGGAAGCACTCCCCCAGCCGTCCAATTATCGGGGGGATTTGCTCAAATTCGTTCCGTGGAAATCCGCAATCAACAACTTCTGATCCAAGCTGATCAGCCTCTGAACTATAGTAGCGGTTGGGATAATCAAACTCAGTCCTATAGTATTACCTTTTTCTCCGCAGCCTTGGCCGAAGGCGTTGCCTTACCCCAACGACAGGTGGGAAGTCCGATTATTTGGACGAGGGTACGTCGGGAAGATCCCCAAACCTTTACCCTATTAATTAAACCGGCAACTCGCATTGAAGTGGGACAAATTAGCCAAGGCAGTCCTCAACAGCTTGCCTTAGCCTTTGTGGGAGAGGGCCTGGGAACCGGAACTTCGGTTCGTCCCCCCTTTGCTACGGTTCCCACCCCTAACCCTAGACCCTTTCCCCCTAGAAACTAATCCTAATCCCTCACCTTTTCCCCCTCGTTCTAATCCTCCTCAAACTAATATCAATCCCTTCCCCTTCCCACCCCGCACCGCTAACCCCCCCTCTAATAATCCGATTTCCAATGGTCGGGTGGTGGTAATTATTGATCCTGGACATGGGGGAAGTGATGCGGGTGCTGTGGGGGTGGGAGGACTGCAAGAAAAAGATGTGGTATTCTCAATTTCTCAACAGGTGGCGCAGATTTTGCAGCAAAATGGAGTACAGGCGGTGATGACTCGTCTGGATGATCGCACCGTTGAGTTAGAACCCCGGGTAGACATGGCGAATCGGATAAATGCAACCTTGTTTGTGAGTATTCACGCCAATGCGGCCACAAATGCAGCGGCTAGTGGGATTGAAACCTATTACTACAGTAGCGGAGCTCGTCTGGCCCAATATGTTCAAAACAGTATGATTAGTAGTTTTTCCCAAATTCCGAACCGTGGTGTCAAGACCGCTCGTTTTTATGTACTGCGAAATACTTCTATGCCTTCGATATTAGTGGAAACGGGGTTTGTTACTAATAATTATGATGCCTATATGTTAGGCGATCCCTCTCAACGGGGACGCATGGCCCAAGCAATCGCCCAAGGGATTCTGCAATATTTAAGGGATAACCGATATTGAACTACTCACCGCAATAGGTTGTGGTAGGGGCAATTCATTAATTTTCCCTGCCACAATGATTAAATTTCAAAAAATATTACCCCTGTTCCTTGTTCCCTAGCGCATAGCGCTATAGCAAATTATTATATATCGGTTTTTGTGCCAATAAAAAACCCCACCTGACGAATCAGGCAGGGTCTTTAAAATTAACAATCTAAGCAGTGATTAGACTTCTAGGTAAAACCCTAGTCTAAGTCGGGCATAGACAGTACAGCTTCCGATTTCCGGTCAATACCTTTCTCAAAACCAGCCACCGCAGCCCGGGCGCGACCCGCGTGCCAAAGGTGACCAATCAAGAAGAAGAAGCCCACGATGAAGTGGAAACCAGCCAACCAAGCCCGGGGGTTAACATAGTTAAACCCTTGAGCTTCGGTAATGATTCCACCCACGGAGTTAATCGAACCGTTAGGAGCGTGGGTCATGTACTCAGAAGCGCGACGAATTTGCCAAGGTTGGATATCGTTTTTCAGCTTGTTGAGGTCAAGACCGTTGGGGCCACGCAGAGGCTCTAACCAGGGGCCACGGAAATCCCAGAAGCGCATGGTTTCACCACCAAAGATGATTTCCCCTGTAGGAGAACGCATCAGGTATTTACCCAGACCCGTCGGGCCTTGGGCGGAACCGATATTGGCTCCCAGTTTTTGGTCACGGACTAAGAACACAAAGGACTGAGCCTGAGAAGATTCAGCGTTTGTGGGGCCGTAGAACTCGCTGGGATAAGCGGTATTATTGAACCAAACATAGGAAGCGGCGATAAAGCCCATCAAGGACAGAGCGCCTAAACTGTAAGACAGATAAGCCTCTCCAGACCAGATGAAAGCCCGACGCGCCCAGCCAAAGGGTTTGGTTAGGATGTGCCAGATACCACCGGCAATGCAGATCAGACCAATCCAGATGTGACCGCCGATGATGTCTTCCATGTTGTCAACACCGATGATCCAGCCTTCTCCCCCAAAAGGAGCCTTAGCCAAATAGCCAAAGATCGCGGCGGGGTTGAGAGTCGGATTGGCAATCACACGGACGTCGCCACCACCCGGGGCCCAAGTGTCATAGACACCCCCAAAGAACATGGCTTTGAACACTAACAGGAAAGCCCCCAGACCCAAGATAATCAGGTGATACCCGATAATATTGGTCATTTGGTTTTTATCTTTCCAGTCATAACCAAAGAAAGAAGAATATTCTTCTAAAATTTCAGGGCCACGGACGGCATGATAAATACCGCCTAAACCCAAAACCGCAGAGGAAATTAAGTGCAGAAACCCCAATCACGAAGTAGGGGAAGGTATCGATCACTTCACCACCAGGGCCCACACCCCATCCGAGGGTAGCCATGTGGGGGATCAGGATCAAACCTTGTTCATACATGGGCTTTTCAGGAACGAAGTGAGCCACTTCAAACAGGGTCATCGCCCCAGCCCAGAACACGATCAAACCAGCGTGAGCAACGTGAGCGCCCAGCAACTTACCAGACAAATTAATCAGACGGGCATTACCTGACCACCAGGCGAATCCAGTGGATTCTAGGTCACGGCCGCCGACATAAGAAGTATTAGAGAGCGTTACCACGCGGTAATACCTCCTCAGGGAAAATAAAGTTTTCGTGGGGTTGATCCGCAGGAGCCATCCAAGCCCGCAGACCTTCATTTAACAGAATGTTCTTAGTATAGAACGTTTCAAATTCAGGATCTTCCGCCGCCCGTAACTCTTGGGAAACGAAATCATAAGCCCGTAGGTTCAGAGCTAAACCAACAATGCCGATGGAACTCATCCACAGACCCGTGACGGGCACGAATAACATGAAAAAGTGTAACCAACGTTTGTTAGAAAAAGCAATCCCGAAAATTTGTGACCAAAAACGGTTGGCGGTCACCATCGAATAGGTTTCTTCAGCTTGAGTTGGTTCAAAAGCCCGGAATGTATTGGCTGTATCCCCATCTTCAAACAGAGTATTTTCTACCGTCGCTCCGTGAATAGCGCACAACAGCGCACCACCCAGGATTCCAGCCACTCCCATCATGTGGAAGGGGTTCAGCGTCCAGTTATGGAAGCCTTGCAGGAACAGAATAAACCGGAAAATTCCAGCTACCCCAAAGCTAGGGCCAAAGAACCAACTAGATTGACCCAAGGGGTACATCAGGAAGACACTGACGAACACCGCAATCGGGCCAGTAAAGGCGATCGCGTTATAGGGACGAATACCGACTAAACGGGCGATTTCCAACTGACGCAGACAAAATCCGATCAGGGCAAAAGCACCGTGCAGAGCAATAAAAGCCCATAAACCGCCCAGTTGACACCAACGGGTGAAATCCCACTGAGCTTCAGGCCCCCAGAGGAACAGCAGGGAATGTCCCAAGCTGTTAGCGGGGCTACTGACGGCTGCGGTAATGAAATTGCAGCCTTCTAAATAAGAGCTTGCTAAACCGTGGGTGTACCAGGAAGTCACAAAGGTTGTTCCAGTTAACCAGCCACCGAGAGCTAGATAAGCACAGGGGAACAGCAGAACTCCTGACCAACCCACGAAGACGAAGCGATCGCGTTTGAGCCAGTCGTCGAGGACATCAAAGGTGCCTCTCTCAACTTGCGGCCGTTCGACTGCTATAGTCATTGGGTGAACGATCCTCTTGGGTTTATGTAAAACATTATCCTTCGTGAAGTACCCAGCAATCAATCGGAATTGCGATTTTTGCCTGGGTTGACCCTTTTACTGGTTTGACCCTCTGTGGGAATCATGCCGAACTCCGTTCGGTCGAAGGTCTCACAAAGCAGTTTCTACCCCTTGCGGGATAAACTGTTCAGTAATTGGTCTAATGCTTATCGCCTCCAGCTTTTTCCCTCGTTTAACCGGGGGACATTTAGCGGTAGACTGTTAAGCAAGTTAACATAACTATATATTACAGTTAACAATTTTGGCAAAGGTGTCAACGGTCAAGATCCACACTCCTACGTTCCATGAGTACCCAAACAAAGACTACAACGAATCAAATTCTTTCTCAGAAAGTTACGGGTTCCCGTCGCTTCAGCAACTATTGGTGGGCCAGTGTGATCTCCATTGGCGGCACGGGTTTCCTTCTATCCGGTATTTCCAGCTATTTGAAAATTAATCTTTTACCCTTCGCCGATCCGACTCAACTAATCTTTATCCCCCAAGGCATTGTCATGGGGTTATATGGAGCCGCTGCTTTATTGCTGGCTTTGTATTTATGGTTAGTGATTCTCTGGGATTTGGGCGGGGGATACAATGAATTTAACTGGGATACGGGAAAAGTTAGTATTTTCCGATGGGGGTTTCCTGGAAAAAACCGCAAGGTTGAGTTCAGTAGCAACCTTAATAATATTCAATCCATTCGTGTTGATATCAAGGATGGAATTAACCCCCGTCGAGCTTTGTATCTCAAACTCAAAGACCGTCGGGAAATCCCCCTAACCCGTGTGGGCCAACCCCTCCCCCTGTCCGATGTGGAAAACCAAGGGGCAGAATTAGCTAAGTTTTTACAAGTCCCCTTAGAAGGCTTGTAGAAACCTCCGACTGAAAAAAAAGTTGAAACCTAAGATGAAAAAACTCAACACACAGCAATGGTTTTTACCAGTTTTGCTGATTTGTGTATTAATCTTCGGGGGCTGTGCCACTAATACAACCTCCACCGAAATCCAAAATAACAATCCTGCTGGTAGTCAAGCTGCTACACCTATTTCCCAAAATCCAACTCAACCTATGACAACAAATTTACCTCAATTAAATGGAAAAGCTACGGTGGTGATGACGGTCAACGGATCGCCGATTACGATTGAAGTGGACGGAACCAATGCCCCGGTTACGGCCGGAAACTTTGTTGATCTAGTCAATAAGGGAGTTTACGACGGTCTGGTCTTCCATCGGGTTGTCCGTAAGCCTGATCCCTTCGTGGTTCAAGGGGGCGATCCCCAAAGTAAAGATCCCAAGTTCCCCAGCGCTAGATTAGGTACTGGGGGATTTATTGATCCGGCTACCTCGAAAGAACGCATGATTCCCTTAGAAATTAAGCCCAAAGGCGCGGAACAGCCGATTTATAGTAAAACCTTAGAAAGCGCCCGGATCACCGCCGCCCCCGTTTTATCCCACCGTCGCGGTGCTGTGGCTATGGCCCGTTCTCAATTTCCCGATTCTGCTTCCTCGCAGTTCTATTTTTCCTTGGCGGAATTACCCTTTCTGGATGGGAGTTATGCGGTTTTTGGGAATGTTACCGATGGGATGAATGTGGTTGATCAGATTGAACAGGGTGATCGCATTGACTCAGCTAAGGTGACGCAAGGTTTAGAAAATCTGAAAAATTAATGAACCATTAAGAAGTGTAAACATTACGCTTCCTGGGGTGGGTGAAGCCGTGAAAGCAGCCAAGACACCCACCCTAAAAATTGCCATTATCTTTATTTAAACTGAATTCTAGGAAGTCAGAATCACTCTAAAATCCCAATTTCTGATTTCTAATTCCTCACAAATAATGAATGTTATTGTTACTGGTATTGGTTTAATCTCTGCATTAGGAAATTTGGAGAAAACCTGGAAAAAATTGTTATCGGGTCAGTCGGGAATATTCCCCCATCAACCTTTCGGTGAACTTCCGACAAAACCCTTGGCTTTAATTCATAGTACCCCGTCTGATCCTACGGAATTATTAGAAACTGCGATCGCCGATGCCTTAATTATGGCTAATTTAACCCCTCCTTTATTAGACTGTGGGGTTGTCATGGGTTCGAGTCGGGGGTATCAGGGAAAATTGGAACAATTAGCGGGATTTTACCCCTGCTTACTAAGAGAGGATGAAGGGATTAATTTAAGCAAATTTGTAGATTATTTACCTTTTAATATTGCTTTAAATGCAGCTAAAAAAATAGGTTCTACGGAAATTATTTTATCACCAATGGCGGCTTGTTCTACGGGAATTTGGGCGATCGCTCAAGGATTTGAACTGATTAAAACCCAACGGTGTGAACGGGTAATTGTTGGGGCTGTGGAAGCACCCATTACTCCTTTAACCTTAGCAGGATTTGAACAAATGGGAGCCTTAGCTAACACAGGTTGCTATCCTTTTGATCGAGATCGAGAGGGATTTGTTTTAGGGGAAGGTGCGGCTATTTTTATCTTAGAATCAGAGGATTTAGCCCAACGGCGAAAGGCTCAAATTTATGGGGAAATATTAGGATTTGGATTGACAGCAGATGCTGGTTATAGTAATAAACCTGATCTAGTTGGAAAAAGTGCGATCACCGCCATTCAAACCTGTTTAAAAAATAGTAATTTATCGAGGGATAAAATTGATTATATTCATACCCATGGAACCGCTACAAAATTAAATGATGACCATGAAGTTAAATTAATTAAACAGTTATTTCCCTCGGGTGTTTCTGTTAGTTCAACAAAAGGCGCGACGGGACACACATTAGGGGCGTCAGGAGCTTTAGGAGTGGCTTTTAGTTTAATGACATTAAAAGATCAACTTCTCCCCCCCTGTGTGGGTTTAAAAACACCGGAATTTGATTTGGATTTTGTTACCTGCGTTCGTTCTAGTATCGTTAAAAATATTCTCTGTTTTAGTTTTGGATTTGGAGGACAAAATGCTATTATTGCAATTGGTAAAGCCTAATCACGGATTTGGACGGATTAACGGGATTTCACGGATTTAGTTTCAGGTTGTGACGCTTAGGGGTACTCATTGAACATAATCTAAATTGATCAAGGCTAATTACAATAAATAATGCCATTAACTGAACGTTTATCTAAAATTAAATGGGAGCATATTCCCTCAACCCTATCTTTATTTTCGGGATGTGGAGGAATGGATTTACCTTTACATAAAGCAGGATTTAACGTGGTTTGGGCGATTGATGCGAATGGGGATGCTTGTCAAACTTTTCGCCGGAATATTGGGGATGTAATTGTTCATAATCAAATTGAAAATATTAATATTGCTGAAGTTCCTGATGCGGATTTAATTACGGGGGGTTTCCCTTGTCAAGATTTTTCAATGATTTGGAAACGTCCGGGATTAGAAGGGGAACGAGGAAATTTATATACTTATTTTCTGAAATTTGTTCAAGATAAAAGACCGAAAGCGTTTATTGCTGAAAATGTTAAAGGGTTATTAAGTGCGAATAATTATCAAGCAATTCAACGGATTATTGCTGATTTTGAGAATATTGAACCAGGGTATTTAGTCAAACCCAAACTCTATAATTTTGCCGATTATGGGGTTCCCCAATTTCGAGAACGGGTATTATTAGTGGGAATTAGAAAAGATACGGGATTTAATTTTATTCATCCTCAACCGGAATATGGGTTAAATCGAAAATATCCCTATCGGACTGCATCGGACGCATTAGCAGGGGTAGAAAATATTTCCAATAATAATGAACATCAAAAGATTCAACCGAGAACTATTGAAATTTTAAAACGAATTAAACCAGGTGGCAATTTTACCGATATTCCTAAAGATAGCGAATATTATGTTAAAGGCATGATTAGTCATGTTTATCGACGTTTACACCCCGACCAACCTTCGACTACTGTTATCGCAGGGGGAGGCGGCGGAACTTGGGGATATCATTACGATGAACCCAGGGCATTAACCAATCGGGAACGCGCTAGGTTACAATCTTTTCCAGATGATTTTATCTTTGAAGGATCATTTACAGAAATTCGCCGCCAAATTGGGAATGCGGTTCCTCCTGATGGTATTGTGGCGTTAATTGTAGGGTTAATTCCTTTATTTACTGGGGAATATCAGAGTGTTGATTTATATAAGTTAAGTGAAAATTTGCAAAAATTATCAATTAAAGAAAGATTGAAATTAGCGGGTCAAGAAAACCATGAATTAGTATCACTCCGGTAAATAATCGGGGTTTAAAGTGTCCTCTTGGGAAAACGGTGATTCTACAGGAAAGGTATTAATTGATAATCCCGTTTCATCAGCAGCTAATTCTCTGGCATCTTGATAACATTCTTGAAAAACTTCAAGAAAATATCGCTTTAAACTGGGACTATTTTTAAAATCATTTCGTAATCTTTTGCGATGTTCTCGAATAGTAAATAGCCAGCTATTCGTTCGTTTATCAGATTGATACTTATATTTTAATAGGTGCATTAATAAAATCCTGAGATTACTCTCAATTGCAGATTTTTCACTTCTTCCCATAGCTTCTAATTCTTCAATTAAATTAACCATATCAACTTCAGCTAATTTTCCATGTTGTAACTGATGAATAGTATTCATTAACCACAAATGATAATCTTCTTCGTATAAACCAGAAGTTTGTTTAGATTCTGTGATGGAGAGTTGGGTTGTCATGGGATATCCTAGACTCAGTTAATTTTAATTATAGCAAATTGATAAGAGGGAACAGGGAACAGGGAACAGGGAACAGGGAATAGGGAATAGGGAATAGGGAATAGGGAATAGGGAATAGGGAATAGGGAATAGGGAATAGGGAATAGAAAGAATATATCAGTCTGTTTGCCAGAATTGCTAAAATGTGGTGTTAATTTCCTCTTTCACTGGAATTCATAGATAAAAAATAGATTGGGTTAAGATAACAAAACCCAACCTATTTTAATTGTGAGGAGCAATTTAGAATGTGAGATCGAGTTTACTATGATTGCGATAACACCAGCCTAAAATCATACCTAAAATGGATAATTTAATCATTTCTAGGGTAAAATAACTAAAGTGTAGTTGGTTCATGCCGTCGGGAATTGTGTTTAATCCATTAAATAGATTTAAGTTAATTCCTAATGCACCCATTTGAGGGGTAAGAATATAGGTGTAAATCATGGCAATGGCTAACAGAAATAGGGATAATCCTGTGATTGTCCGTAGGCGACTACTGAATTTTTCAGGAAGGTTTCATCGCCAGAGCAATTAAACCCGTTAAACCAATCGCCGCACAAACTAATTCCACCCGGTTAAAGACTGAAAAAATTAGAGTTCCCGCCGAAGCAAATCCGGTTTCTTCCATCATGCCAGAAACATACATCGTCGGCATAATTACAAAGTCAAGAATTAAACTTCCCGCCATCCATAACCCGAGGGTGGCTAACACCAGTGTCAGCCAGCGTGTGGGATGATATTCTACTTTAGAGATAGTAGCCATAGTAATGATTGCCTTGTATGAATATATAATTGCTGTCTTTATTTGTATAATAGCGAATATTTTCAGAATAGAATGTGAAGTATTTTGTACAATAAAACTTTACAAAAAAATATAAATCTTTAAGTGTTTGTTCTTAAACGGGATAAAAACTCAGTTTTGAAATCATTTTTTTTAGACGGCCTAAATCCTGTGAGAAAATACGGTTTATTAATTGTAAAAATTGTTACTTGCACAGGAGATGGTAAGATGGCATGAATTTTTGCTAAAATTAACCCAGATATAATCAACACTAATAAAAAGGATAAATAATTCCAGTGAAAGCAGTTATTTTATTATCCGGTGGCTTGGATTCTTCGACGGCTTTATACCAAGCAAAAGCCGATGGTTGTGAATGTTATGCGATTTCTTTTGATTATCAACAGCGACATCGAAGGGAAACTGGAATCCGCGCGAAAAATTGCCGAGTTTGCGGGAGTTGTTGAACATCAAGTGGTGACTTTTGATCTGAGTCTATGGGGGGGGTCTGCTTTAACCGATAATCGCCTCGATTTACCCCAGGATAGATCTCCTGAAACAATGGCTACAAGTATTCCAATTACTTATGTTCCGGCTCGGAATACTATCTTTTTAAGTTTTGCCTTAGCCTATGCAGAAACGATCGCCGCCCGCAAGGTTTATATTGGAGTTAATGCTTTAGATTATTCGGGTTATCCCGATTGTCGTCCTGATTATATTCAAGCTATAGAAGAAGTATTTAGATTAGGAACAAAACAAGGTCGAGAAGGTGATCCGATTACGATTGAATCTCCACTGATTCATTTAAAAAAAACAGAAATCATTCAACTGGGAAATCGCTTAGGAGTTCCTTGGGAATTCACTTGGTCTTGCTATGCGGGAGGGGAACAAGCCTGTGGTGTTTGTGATTCCTGTCGTTTACGATTAGCTGCCTTTGCTGAACTAGAATTAATAGATCCGATTGCTTATTTAGTAGGGAACGGGGAATTAGTAATAGGTAATGGGTAATAGGTAATAGGTAATGGGTAATAGGTAATGGGTAATGGGTAATGGGTAATAGGTAATGGGTAATAGGTAATAGGTAATGGGTAATAGGTAATGGGTAATAGGTAATAGGTAATAGGTAATAGGTAATAAAAAGAGTTTACCTCCCCTGCCTCCCCTGCTCCCCCTGCTCCCCCTGCTCCCCCTGCTCCCCCTGCTCCCCCTGCTCCCCCTGCCTCCCCTGCCTCCCCTGCTCCCCCTGCCTCCCCTGCTCCCCCTGCTCCCCCTGCCTCCCCTGCCTCCCCTGCTCCCTGTTCCCTGCTATACTTTCTCCCTTACAATTGGTACAGTTAAATGTGATCAGAAAAGACCTGAGTTCCTTTCTCGGCTTCTAAACTATCTCCTTTATTTTGGCCGTCGTGGAAGGCGCAAAGAATCACATCACAGGTTTTTCCCCAGGCGAGCGCCCCAGTTCGATCAATCCCAATCGCTCCAAAATCCCGTTGATGCTCGTGGGCTTCGGCGAAGGATTTTTTAAAGGCGGTCTGTAAAGACTGACCATCGGTGACTCGGATGACAATTTTAGCGGCTAAACACTCATCGAGAATATCTTCCCCAATGCCTGTACAACTCACCCCGGCTTGAGTGGTGGCATAATTTCCGGCGGGAGTGGCGGAGTCGCTGACCCGACCAATACGCTCAAACCCCTTACCCCCGGTGGATGTCCCGGCGACTAATTGACCCTTTTGATCCAGGGCCACAACCCCGATGGTTCCGGTTCCCGCAGGTTCGGAGACGACATTGGCCATGGTGCGCCTAAAATTGTCCTTGCGGTCTTCTAGCCATTCCTGCAAACGTTGGTCGGTGAGGGGGTTATAGAGGGGTAATTGCAGTTCCCGGGCTAACTCGGCGGCACCATAATCGGATAAAACGTGATCGGGGGCTTCTTGTAAGACGACGGCTAAATCAATCGGATTTTTCACCCGGGAAACGTTAATCACGCCACTGAAGCGTTGGAGGGTTTTCCATCCATTAAGGCGGCACTCATCCGAATTTGGCCATCGGATTGCAGCACCGAACCTGTGCCCGCATTGAACCGAGGATCGTTTTCTAGGAGTTGACAGCCCCGGACTACCGCTTCCTTAGCACTGGCTCCCCGGAGGAGGAGGGGATAAACTTGGTCAATCACTTGATAGAGGGATTTGCGTACAGCTTCTAATCCTCCTTTTCCTTGGAGAGAACTACCAGCACCGCCATGAATAATGAGTTTTGGTTGAACGGCCATGAATGTCTTGATAAAGGATAATTTTTAGGTAGAACGGCGACGACGACAACGTTCGGAACAATATTTGACTTCCTCCCAACAGTCGGCCCATTTTTTTCGCCAGGTGAAGGGGCGATCGCAAACGGGACAGGTCTTAGTCGGTAAGTCGGACTTCGATCGCTGGCGTGCCATGCTAAGTTATTGGAGTCGCTTTAATCAGGGATGATCATATCATTTCCATGTCACAGACCGTACCGTATACCCCCTTAACCCCGATCCGAATTGTGTTAGTGGAACCCGCAGGGCCTTTAAATGTGGGTTCTGTTGCCCGGGTGATGAAGAATATGGGGCTTGGGCAGTTAGTTTTAGTTAATCCTCAGTGTGATCCCCTGGGGGATGAAGCGAAAAGAATGGCTGTTCATGCTGGGGATATTTTAGAAGGAGCGATCACGGTGTCTTCTTTACCGGAGGCTTTAGTGGGATGTCAACGGGCGATCGCCACTACAGCCAGATCTAGATCCGATGCTTTACCTACGGATTTAGAAGATCCTAGAACGGTTTTACCTTGGTTATTAGATTGTCCCTCGGCTTTGATTTTTGGGCCGGAAGATCGGGGGTTAAGTAATGATGAATTGAGTTATGCTCAAAGGTTGCTGCGAATTCGGTCTAGTTCCGTTTATCCGTCTTTAAATTTAGCCCAGTCCGTGGGGGTGTGTTGCTACGAGTTACGATATTCTGTGTTAGAACTTCAAGAGAGTATAAAAAACTCTATAGAAATCCCCCCGGCTTCTACTGTTCCCTTGGAGGTGTTAGAAGGTTATTATCAACAGTTGGAAGCAATGTTACTCAAGATTGGATATGTCTATCCCCATACCGCTAATAGTCGGATGAAAAAGTTTCGGCGTTTGTATAATCGAGCTAATTTAACCTCTGAAGAAGTTATGATGTTACGCGGTATTCTAAGTCAAGTAGAATGGGCGTTATCGGTAATCAGTCATCAGTAATCAGTAATTAGTCGAGCAGTTAACCAATTTCCCCTTAACTGTTAACTGAAAAGTAAAATTATAGTCAGGTGTTTAGGTGTGGCTCAACGATCTCCTCGTCAGTCGTTATTTTCAATCTTTTCCTTTAATAAGTCTGGCTCTAAGTCTTCTGAGCCAAAATCCCGCAATGGGAAGGCGTCTCCACCGCAACCGAGGCGCCAATCTCGTCGTGATCCGGTAAAAACGGCTTCCCGTCGCTCTCCATCCCCGGAACAACGGCAGAATAATGATTTGGGTCGTTCGGAGTCTTTTGATCCCCTACTTTCCCAACTGCGGCCAAAAGCCGTTCCGCCTAAATCTCGCAAACCTAGACCGACCCGGGGTAAACGCCCGTCTAATGGGGCTGCTGGTGCTTCTGTTGTACCCTTTCGTAAGCCTGCTGACCCGTCTCCCCGTGGTTCCCGCAGACCTCCGGGGGATATGGTTCCGGCGGCAACCTCTCCCCTTGCCCCTAGGGATAAATCCGTAAAACGGGTTAGAAAAAAACGTCGGGTGTCTCCGATGGTTTATGCCACCCGGTTACTAATTTTAGGGATAGGAATTGGTGTGATTTCGGGGACAATTCTTTCGGCTTTAAATGCTTTAGGTCGTTCTAGTGTCGCAGCCGATCAAACGGTGAATTTAAGTCTGGAACAACAACAAAATTCTAAGTCTTCTGATGCTTTAGTTTCATCCCTCAAATTAACTCAAGAAGCTGCGGATTTGAAAACGGCAATTCTGGGTTTAGCGAAGGATTCACCTAAGTTAAAACCCGTTGTATTTTTAGTGGATTTAGATACGGGAAATTATGTAGATATTGAAGGTGAAAATCCTGTTCCTGCCGCTAGTACAATTAAAGTTCCGATTTTAGTATCATTTTTCCAAGCGGTTGATGAAGGCAGACTAAGTTTAGATGAAATATTGACAATGGAGGAAAAACACATTGCCAAGGGGTCTGGAGAACTGCAAGATAAACCCGTGGGGAGTAAATTTACAGCCCTAGAAACAGCGAATTTAATGATTACCAACAGTGATAATACCGCAACAAATATGTTAGTTGATCGGTTGGGTGGTATTGAATCCTTGAATCAACAGTTTGCCAGTTGGCAATTAAAACAAACTCAAATGCAAAATATTCTTCCTGATTTGGAAGGAACAAATAAAACCAGTGCTAAAGATTTAGTTAATTTAATGGCGGAAATCAATCAAGGAAAGTTAATTTCTTTGAAATCCCGTGATCTGATGTTAAGAATTATGGGGCAAACTCGCAATCGTTCTTTATTACCTAGTGGTTTAGGATCGGGGGCGTTTATTGCTCATAAAACGGGCAATATTGACTCAGTTTCTGGGGATATTGGTTTAATTGATATGCCTAATGGTAAACGCTATTTAGTTGGAGTTTTGGTAAAACGAGAAGCGGATGATCCCCAAGCTAATGAACTAATTCGTCAAATTTCTTCTACTATTTATCAATATTTTGATACTGCTACCGACCCCGAACCCATTTCTGAGTCGCCAACTTCCCCCGATCAGGTTCAAAATGATCAACCCTAATTAATTGTAGGGTACAGGGATATTTGCCCACGCACCATCTAACAATTCAAAGATAATTTTTATAGAACAAAAAACAATATTCTCTAAAAAAGAGATAAACCTAAACTAAACCCTGGTAATATCTCCTCCCCAGATAATTCCGTAGGAAGATTTCTCAATTCTACGGGTTTTTTAAGGCGATAAATTTCTACCTGTTGCTGTTGAGGATTAATTAACCAACCTAATCAGGACTTACGCAGTTACGCTATATGTAGCGTACTAATGAGTTGGCGCTCGCGCTCGTAACTCAAACGAGATCGCTTTAACAGGACAACTTCTTTAAGATTACCTCGATTCAAGTAGGGGCGAATGGCCATTCGCCCCTACCGCTTGATGTTAGTTGATAGAAACTGTTCATCACTAAGTTTAACCCTATCTAGGTTTAATATCACAGGACTAATAACCATAATCTTAGTCTCAATGGGCGATCGCTATTTATAATTATATTATAGCAATTTTTATTGCAACTTTTGGGTTAGATTCCAACAGCCATTCCGATGCTCAAAAATATAAGCTCCAGGTTCTCCATAGGTGTAATCTAAATATTCTTCTCCTTCCTTATTAGGATCATAAGCATAGTGAGCTTTGATATAATTGACTCGAAAAGTATTATTATTCAGGCGAATTAAGTCAATTTGCAAGCGGGTATAGGGACTATTATCTACAGGAGAAGGAACAAGTTGTACCCAACGATAATCCCTAAGATTAATGCTAAATTCATCATCTTTTTTATTGAGAGTTCCTATCAGATAACTGGGATTTTCATAATCTCGGACTTCGATGATATCGGCTGTATAGGTTAAGCGTGTTTCGTTTCCTTGATAATCTTGACCCCGGACAAAATTTTCAAAAAAACTTCTGTATTCATCGGGGGAACAATACGGCGGTAAACTCGAAGCAGTTTTAGGTTGAACTTGAGCGTTAGCAGACGGTAATAAATTGGAGGTGATAATAGGTTTAATAGGGCTTACTAAAATAGTAATTATTAGAACCGTTATTGTATTTGAAATCTTCCTAAATTTAATAGACATGATAAGATCAATAAAATAGGGATATATTTGAGATCAGGAGTTATGAAAAATGCAATTTAATCCCATTTTAAAGCCCACAGGTAGATACAAAAAGCCTCTCCCTAATGATTGCCCATTCTTTGGCTTCAGAAGTCCCAGGACTAAGTTTTTTCCCTATGAGTTGAGGATAGCGATTATAAAAAATTATATCTGCTAAATAATCATAGGGGTTAGAATAGGAGTTAGGCATACCTTGAAAATTGAAGTCCCAAAGATCTTCAGGTTTCCTGTTCTGCACCGTGACAAACTTCCTGAGTAGGTCTGATCATGGGTGCAATAACAGCGCGTAAATTTTCCCATTCCCGAATATATTCTCGATCTCTGCTGGTTAGTTTGCGACCCTGTAATTCAGGATTAACTTGATAGAAGAAATGATCAGTATACTCATCAATTAAATCGGCAGGAGCTTGGCGGAAAACTTGGGTTAACTCAGTATTAATATGGTGGGGGATTGCATTTGCTATGGTGACATTAAAAAACAAAGTCCCCGATAGCAGGCAGAGTAAGGAAAATTTTGAGAGAGTTCCCATGATCATTATACTATCTCAGTTGAAAAAGGCTAAAAATACTCAATAAAAAATTATTGAATATCAACATAAATATTTTTTTCGTATTGTTTAAACTCGTCATCAATATTATATAATAAATTGCGAATTTGTTGGCGAAGTTCTCGAGCGGGTTCTAAACAATCCCGTTGATAATCTTGTAAGGTTAATTCCAGATGGGGATAAAGTAATTTTAAAAATCCCGATGCCGTTTTGATAATGGCTTGTTGATCTCGGATCGTGATATTATCACCAAATTGAGTATGTTGTTGGACATATTGATTAAAGCGAGTATCTTTTCTTAAAGATAATAATACCTCCCCAAAAAAATCCATTTTTAACCCGATTTGATCAGCAATCATATCGCTTTGAAATTTAGGAATTTCCCACCCAGGTAAAATCCCAGCAAAACGATCTAACAGTGCTGTTTCCGAGAAGAAATTAGGCAAATTTGCCATTAAATTATATTCATTTTTAGGACGTAGATATTCATTTAGTTCGATGTTACCTAATAATACTAAAGAACAATCACTAGCAATATCAGCAAATCCTGAACGATTATAACGTCCATTAGCCAGATAGGTTTTTAAAGGCCCAATAATTTCATCAGGATTGTCAAAGGTTAAACTTTGAACTTCATCTAAAACCACGACATCATAACGCCCTAATAAACCAACTTCTTTAGTTCTTCCATTAATAAATAATTGAGAAGGGGTTACTTTTCCTCCACTAATCACAGAAACTTTATTATTAATATTTTCATAAACAAAGCTTTTTCCCGTACCCTTTGGGGCTAATTCGATTAAATGATAATTAGATTCTACTAAAGGTAATAAACGAGTTAAAATCCAGGTTTTGGCTCGATGATGATAGCTGGGATGTTCGGGATTAAAACCCATGGAACAAAACATTAAATCTCGCCATTGTTCTGTGGTAAAGTTTGAACGACATTCAGCATAAGTAGTGAGGTTAACTTCAGAACATTGGAAGGGGTCAAAATCAATCACGGAGAATTTGAATTTATCATCCGTAGTATTTTTATATCTTAAAGTAATTTTACCCCATACTCCCTGTCTCAATAACATTTGATAACGTTCTACAATATCGGTAGAAATTTCACAATCTGGGAAATTTAAAACGGGAATATTAGCTAAAGGTTCAGGAATTTGTTTAGCGTTTGGTTCCAACTTTATTCTAACTTGAAGTAAAGCAATTAATTTATGTATTTCTCCTTGTTGAGTTAGTTTGAATTTAATTATTTCTTGATCATCTTTTCGGGGAAAAGCATTTTTCACAAAAGTATTAATTTTTTCTAGTTCTGAATCATTTAAAGTACCAGTTTCCAGGGACAATTTTATCCAGTAACCATTCAGCGACAAAACTAGGAATACCTAAAGTAGTTAATCTACTGGAGGGTAAACGTTTTTTATCTATACTTAAACTTGTAAAAATTTTAGTGACTAACTCATTGTCATAATTATTAGAAAAAGTCATCTAAACCTCCTTGAATACCGCTACTAAAGATTTGTTTAATAATAATATAGGATTTTGAATCAAGATTTGATTGATCCGAATCAGTATTAGAAAAGCTAAAAGTTAATTGACCTGATAATTCAATCTTGTTTTCATTTTGATCCGGGGGTAAATCTGGATATTCACTAATAGATATTTTCTGAGTAACTTCAGCATTCGGTTGAATGGTAATATCTAAGATTTTTCCCGTTTTAAAATCACTTAACTCATTAATGTATAAACAAAGATTAGTCAAGGATACTGGATTATGATTATGAATCGTAATCGTCAATTCTCCTGGTCGTTTTGCATTCCCTTCTCCGCTACAAGTTACTATCACTGGATAAGGTTGTAAAGATTGACTTAAAACAGAAAATCCAATCACAACTTCTTCGGGAAATAGTCCACCATGAGAACCAATAATTTGCTTATCTTTTGTATAATTAAATGCGCTAATACAGTCGGAATTTCTGACAATACTAATATCGTGAGGAAGTCCAAAACGTCTAGCGTTAAGAACAATAAAACGAGAATCATCTGTTTTCCCAATCGCCATTCTACCTTTTGATTCTAATTCTTCTGGACAATCAGATAATTTTTGCACCTCTCCCATGATTTGACCATGATCACTAGAGATAACAACTTTTAATTTTTTAGAATTAGGACAGTGCTCTAAAAAATGTTGAATATTTCTAGCAATTCCTTCTAAACGACTGATTCTTTCTACTTTATATAAAGTTTTCCAATCTTTTTCTTGATGATAAAGTTCATCTAATTGATCTGTATCCCAACAATAAATCCGATATTTATTCTCTTTTAAATCTGGGATTAATTCATGTTTATTCTGATCAGTATAACGGTTTCCTGATTTTACCATAGAAAAACCGGATTTAGCGTTAGGTTTCCAAGATGAATTTTCTGGTAAAAGTTGAGAATAAAGACTCCATTTTGCATATTCAGTTTTGGTGGGAAGGATACTAAAGTAAGGGGTGATATCTGTTTCCAGTGATAGTTGATTATTTTGGGTCAAAATTGCAACTAATTCTTGATGATCTAACCATCCTAAACCATCAACAACTACCCAAATCACAATACTTTCCTGTGCTAATTTTAGCAATTGAGAAGTCCCATGATAATTTAAAAATGACTTGTCAACATTATCTGTTTTTAATTCGGGGTAGTTTTTTAGTATCCAGTTAACAAAATTATCTGCTAATTGTTGACTAATTTGTTCTTCCTTGGGAGTAGGATTAATTGTTGTTTCCCAACGTCTAAAGGGTAAATAAGATTGTGTTACCCATTCTAAAGCATCTTGAGGACTCGCATCAATAGACAAGGGTAAAGGTTGAATAGGAGGTAATTTTTGCTGTAGTTGGGATGTTTTTTGATTTCCTAAATAGGAACTAATTTTATTAATTCTTTCTGGAGTGATCCAGATGGTTTTGTCCAATAAACTATCATAGGCGATGGAAGCTATTATCTGATTACCAGTTTGTTGATATAATATTAACTCATCTAAAATTTTAGCTTCTGTTTGATAAATTTTTTGTTCCCAAAAATCACTAAATTCCTTCAAATAAACATCAGGAATATTTAAGGGGTATTTCCCTAATATATTAATAATATCAAGATCCGAACCTAAACCCAACCAATTTATTAAAACTTGATGCTTATTTTCGCTTTGATAATAACTGATAAAATTATCATTGTCATGGTTTTGACTAATTTTATATTTCCAAAAATCTTCAAATATTTGATAGTCTTGCTGAACTTCAATACCTAACCATTGTGCTAAATGTTCTACTGACAAATTATCAGTTAACCAAAAATTTTCTTCCGTATTCGTTACATCAGCTAATAAAGATTCAATAGGATGATTTGAAGCATAACTATCAAGCTGAATAATATTTTTCAAAATATGTTGATCATCCCAATTATTAGGGATAGATAAAGGCGCAAAAATAGCTTTTAATTGTGGACGGGGATCTTGTTTTATCTCAACAATTAAATCGGATTTCTTCCATACTCTTAACCATTCTTCTGTCCAATTACAGAGTCTTTTCCCTTTAATCCAATAAGCAGAAGATTCAAGCGTAAAAGATTGTAACCACTCCACTTCGTTAGTAATAACCAGATAGTCAGTAAGTGGTTGATATAATCCCGTAGGGTCTAAGATAATTTTATTCATTAATTTCCTCCTCTTTAGATAAATATTCTCCTAATTTAGAATATAAAATTTGTTGTCTTTCAGGGGGAAGTTGTGTAAATAAAGCGATAATTTGACTCTCCTGACTTTCATTTTTTTGATCTATAGATCGATTTTTAATGACTTCTAATAACTGTTGATAATCAGAATAATCATCAGAGTCTTTAAAAATCAAGTCTAATTTAGCTAAGTCGGTTTGAAGTTGACTTAACTGTTGATCTGTTTCTATTTTATCAACTTGCTCTTTTAAGTTTTCAAATTGTTGTTGAAAATCAAAAACTTGATTATTAAGATCATTAATTAATTGTTCGATTTCCGTATTAAATCTTTCAGGATAGTTAAGCTGAGAGCGTAAATTAGTGATTTTTTCAATTCCTTGTTGACATAAATTGATAGTATTTAAAAATTTAGGATTATTTTGGCGTAACTGTTGCATAATTTCAGTATCTTGTTGTTGTTTTATTTTTTCAGGTTTCTTCTTGATTTTCAACTTCTAAAATAATTGGCTCTAATTTATCTAATATTTGTTTAACTTTTTGAGCAGATTCAATTTGAGTAAAACGATTTTTTTGCTCACTGACTTCTTGCGACAATTTAAGAGCTTCATTTTTAGTTATCCCTGTTAATCTTTCTGACCAAATTTTAAGAGTTTTTTCTAAATCAGTTTGTTTACTTTCAATATCTTGAATGATTGTTTGATACTGAGATTCTTGTTTAACAATTTCAAGATTATTAGTTAAGTTTTCAATTTCACTCACTGCTTTAATATAATCCTCTTGACTCGCATTTATACTCAGAGATTTATAACGAAGGTTGATTTTTTCCAAACAGTCTTCGATTTCAGTTTGATGTTCAATTTCATCTAGTTTTCTTGTAGCAACATTCAGAGAATAATTTAAGGTTTCAATTAAACGTGGGGGTAAAGAAGAAACTTGAGTAATTTTCTCAATTGCTGTTTCAAGTTGTCCTTGATAACGTCCATATTCTTGCTGCGTTTTTAGAGATTCTGATTTGTCAGTTAATTGTATAACTGTGTCTTCAATTTTATCTTGAACCTTTTGTAAAGCAACGTCAAGCTGATGCTTTTGTTGAGAAGTACGATTAACAACAATACTATCTGATTTAAGGGGTGACGCGAGATTAATATTTTTGGGTTGTTGTTGAAGACTAGGATAAAGTTTTAGTAAGGTTTCCAGGTTGACATCATCGAGTAAGTTTTCTGCTTCTTCTACGGGTTGAAACCAATCATTAATTTTTTTGATTTCATCTGAAAGCTGTTTTCTTTTCAGTTTAATTTCTTCTACTTTTGCTGGATCTGGATCAGCAGAATTGATAAATTGATCAATCTCTTTGATCAGCTTTTCTGCTTGATGATAATCAATTGTTACTGGTATTTCAGGACAAGCAACAGTCTGACTCCGAATTAATCGAGGTGTTTTTCCAGGGGCTAAAATCCATTTATTAACAAAATTTTGGGCTGTTTCAAATACATTAGTTGTCGCCCAATCTTTTAGCAGTTTTTCTTGAATTAATACCTGATCTTTAGTATTTTTAGGAATTCCAAAACTTCCGTGTAATATGACTTCACTCCGATAATAAACTATCCATGCGGTAAATAACATTGTAAATGTATATTCATTATAACCAAAGGGAGAATTAGATAACTCTTGCCAAATTTTATTGATATTAATATATATGCGTTTTTTATCTCCTAAAGCTGTTAATTGATCTATTTTATCCCATGCTTCTCTAACATTTTTATTAGTAGGAATTTGTACTGAATATTTTTGAGAAGTAGTTTTAAATAATCCCCAGCTATTAACAAATACTTGGTCAACCAAAGTATTATAGGATTTACTTTTAGGAAATTTAGTAGGATTAAGCTCGTCTTCTAGTAATCGTTGAGCTATATAACCAATTATACTATTTCCTTTACTTTGAGGCTTTAAAGCCATTTTATCACAGCTACCCAGGGGAGGCACAAAAGGATAAAGTTGTTTTAAAAGATGACTAACAATACTCTCTGGATTTTGTTTTTGAGCATTAGTGAGTTGATCTAATTCAAAACAATAATAAGTAGAAGAACCAATTGTTGCTTTAACTTCTCTTTTGATTTTTTCTTGTAGTTGTTTTTTATATTGTCCATAAGCTGTTCCTGATTCTTGTTTTTCACTTCTTGCTTTTCTGGTAATAATATCTATTGTCAACAGGTCTTTACAGATATCTCTAATAGGTTTATCGGGAATAGCAACAGCAATCTGTTTTTGATATTTTGATTGGGAAAGCAAATCATTAATTTGATGGCGAAGCTCTTGTAATTCTTCAAGAGTTTTCGCTAAAACGTAGGCAAAAATTCCTTTTCCTTCCAGGTTTTCTACCGCTTGATGACTATTTAATACCCGTTTTAAATCAGGAATATTATAGAATTTATATTCAAAAAACCATTCATCATTGAGTAATTTATTTTTATTAATAAAATCTGTTCCTTCTATTTTTTGAGATGGAAAATAAGTTTCAACTTCTTCTTGACAATGATCAACTGCTAAACTTACCGAGATTTCATTGAGTTTTTTATTAGCTTCTTCTTCTATTTCTTGAATAATTTCTAGTAAATTGCTCCCTGAATAAAACCGATAAGTATTATCCCCAGCATTGGGATAAATGACTTGTTTTTTCTGAGATAATATATCTAATGTTTCTTTAGTTTCTTTTTCCGATAAACCCGTTAATTCACTAAGGATGACATCATGTTTTTCTGATTCGGATTTGTTGAGTTTATTTTGACTTACATAAAATAATAAAAGTCCTTTTAAAACGGCTTTCTCAGCCTCCGTAGCTGAGGAAGCAATAGTATCATAGGCTTTTTGATATTCTGAATAAGGGCGAGAAAATTCTAGTTGTTCAAAAAAACCGATTAAGGAAATAGCCGGAATATAGTTTAATTTGCCATTTTTTTCAACGGGTTGAGAATTAATAAACTGTTTAACATTTTCTTTAATATATTGAATTACTGTACGTCCTTGAGTGAAATCTAAGTTACAAAGCAGGTAACTGTTGAGGGGATGAAGGGGAAAACAACCGCGGGTCAAATTGGTTTGAAAATCTTGTAATTTCCAGCCCCTTTCACGATAAATATTAATTCTGGTTTCATGGGCTTTTCTACTATCTCCCAAAAGAGTATTATCCCAGGTTTGACAAAATTGGTTCCATAAATTAGGATTAACTTGTTTATCTAATAATCCTTTAATTACTAACTCCAAGCTGGAAACGGGTTTCATAAGTGCTTTCAGAAATTTCTAACCGAGATGCTAATTTCTTGTAGTCTTCTATAGATTGATTGGGGGCTGATTTTAAAGGGCGAATTTGGGTAAAACAAACTAAGGCAATTTTGCTTTTATGATTCTCACAAATATTTGTAATACTTTGTAAACACGCACCCCCAGCATTGACTGAATCTGTCGCCCAAGATTTAAGATAATAATTGAGTTCATCAAATAAAATCAAAATTCCTGAATATTTTGTATCGGCTCCAGAGCATAATTTATCAATTAATTCTTCCAAGATTTTTTCAACACTTAAATCTGTCTCAAAATCAATAGGAAATCCATTATTTAGCTCACCGCTAATTGATTTTACTGTATAAATAACTCGATAATTATCTTGATTTAATTCCTTGATTATACTATCTAAATCTCCGAATTTATGATCGTTATTTTCTAAATATTGATTAGCTCTTTCTTTTTGAATGTCTGTTAGTTGGGTTAAATATTCAAGGGGTTTTTGACACATTTGTGGTGCTAAACAATCCGTAATCCCTTCTGTATCTAAAGTTTGTCGAAGCGATCGCAAAAATATTTGTTTCAAGTCTAAGCCATCATCTCCACTAATACAAATAACTAAATGTTGAGGATTACGTCTTTTGTAGGTTGTTAAATCTTCTACTATTCCTTGATTATGTTCTGAGGCGATTTTGATTTGATCTAATATTCCTTCAACTTCGGGACTGTCGAATAATTGTTTAAAATAGTTGGCTGCAACTAAGGCAAAATGAGATTTTCCCTTACCATAATCTTGGACAACTAAATGAATATTAGCTTGATTAACACTCTGATAACTTTTTTGAATGGCATCGAGAACACCTAATGTTGAGGATTTAGGAGAAACCATGATTGTAATTAAAAACAAATCCTCGACACAACTGTAAGTTTTTATCAGCATCAGCCATCATCCCAAAGTTAACGGCGTTAGCTACAATTCCCGATTCATTGATCCTAACAATTTGATGGAGTTGCACGGTTTTAAAGTCCTGGTTATGGGTGTGTTTAGTTGGGTTGTTGGGCTTTAGCCTTCCTATTTAAGTTAATTAGGGCGGTGAGTAACAACGGATTGAAGATGTCTTTTATTCCAATTTGGCGGACTAAGTTTAGAAGGCAGTAGAATCCATAAGATACTTTGTAAATGTCTCATATATTCTAATTTTTGCCAAAATAAACTAATCGGAGCATCTGGCTGTGTGTAAAGATAGGTAATCAAGATATCAAGGTCTGTTAGTAATATAACAGGTTTTGTGGCAGATTCACAAATTTGTTTAATTGCTTCTAATTCTTGACCTAAATTTTGATGAAGAATTAAAAATTTGTGTTTGTTGTTAATCCGACTCAATAAATTATCCCGATAACTGATTTTTTGAGCATTATTGTTAAACAAAAGTTGATTGATTTCCAAATCATTCGGAGTATCCCACAATAACAAATGAGGTATATCCGTCGGTTTAGCATCTGCAAGAGATAGATGATTAATGTTTGACATAGGCTTTCTCTAATAACGTTAAAGGATTATCCCAGCGCCGGATAATTTGATAGGGTGCAACTGTTCGTCTTTGTTCAATAATTCCTAGAGCTTCTATCGCATTAAGATGTTGTTGTAATGATTCAGCTTGAAGGCTTAAAACGGGTAAAATCCCCATTTTTTGGTTGATAATATCCTCGGTTAAAACTGAAGTTTCTTGACCAAAATCCCGTTGCCAAAGTTTGGCTAGGAAGTAACCTATTAAATAAGAATTAGGAAGATTAGGATGTCCTGCTTCATATTTGTCGGCTTTAATTTCCTTGATAAATTGACAATTGGCTAGGGCTTGTTGTTCCGTATAAGCCCTTAAAACATATTTCATTCTTTCAGGAATTACTTTATCGGGTTTCTTCAAAGATAGAAATACTATTTTGACCTAAAATATCTTTAGTAAAAGTTGGGTTTTCGGGAAGAAAAGTATAAACAAAATAAGTCCAGCCTCCCCAATCCGCAGGATTTTCTGGTATTTTATTTAAGCCTTGATTCCCAAAACTCAAGTAAAAGTGCATTAACCAATCAGTAATAATTGATTGTAAATTAGGATCATGTTTTAAAACTATTTTTCCCTCTGGACTTAAATAGTTGTCTTTAATTAAACCTGCCCTAACTGACCAAGTTTTAATTTTGCCCACTTTGGCATTTCCTAAACCCGTTTTTGCCATTAGGTTTTGTAAGGTATCTTTTAAACCTTGGGTTTCTGAAGCCGCCTCCAGGATTCTCTTAATTTCTTCTTTTTTCAGGGAAAAATTACCATTGAAATGTAGTTGTATTTTAGTCATAGTTGATTATTTCCTTGTGCTGATATTGAGGATTTGGAGGAGTCATTATATTATTCATTCATTATAGTGAAATCGACAACTTAAAATGATAATTTCAGTTTCGGTTATTTCACATTAATTTTAGTTTAGCATGATATTAACATAAAAGAATATTCTCAACTTTCCATTCAATACAGGGATATTCTCTAAAAAATAGATAAACTTAAACTAAACCCTGGTAATATCTCCTCCCCTGATAATTCCGTGGGAAGATTTCTCAATTCTACGGGTTTTTCAAGGCGATAAATTTCAACTTGTTGCTGTTGAGGATTAATTAACCAACCTAATTTTACGCCTGCATCTAAATATTCCCACATTTTCAAGCGCAGGGGTTCTAATTCATCCGTTGCTGACCTTAATTCTATGACAAAATCCGGGGCAATTGGGGGGAATTTCCGGCGCTGTTCGGGGGTGAGATTTTCCCAACGTTCTTTTTTAATCCAAGCAGCATCAGGAGAACGATCTGCACCATTGGGAAGTTTAAAAATAGTTGAAGAACTAAAAGTATAACCTAGTTGTGTTTGACGATTCCAGATTCCTAAATCTATGATAAATTCCGCTTCTCGATTTCCACTTTCTCCCCCGACCGGAGACATAATTGTTAATTCTCCTTGAGTATTTCTTTCAAATTTTAATTCTCGGTTATTTTGACAGAGTTGATAAAACTGTTCATCGCTAAGTTGAACCCTATCTAGGTTTAATATCACAGGACTAATAACCATAATCTTAGTCTCACCAGTGCGATCGCTATTAATTATTATACTATTGGCTAGGAGAGGAGGAGATGATCGTTTTCACCCTCCTATACTTTTTCCCTGAGATTAAAAATCAAGAATATTCCCGCTTTTTGTTACAATATGTAAACAAACGCTTAAGTTAAAGGGCAGTCTAACAAATGCGGGTTGCGATCGCAGGAGCAGGTTTAGCGGGCATGGCTACGGCAATTGAGCTAGTGGATGCCGGACACGAAGTAGAAATTTTTGAATCCCGTCCCTTTGTCGGGGGTAAAGTCAGCAGTTGGATCGACCCCGACGGCAACCATATTGAAATGGGGTTGCACGTCTTTTTTGGCTGCTACTATAACTTATTTGAACTAATGCGCAAGGTGGGGGCGATTGACAACCTCCGGTTAAAAGACCATACCCACGTTTTTATTAATACCGGGGGAAAAACCGGAAGTTTGGACTTTCGTTTCCTTACCGGAGCGCCCTTTCACGGGTTGAAAGCGTTTTTCACCACCTCCCAACTCTCGGTGATTGATAAATTGCAAAATGCGATCGCCTTGGGTACTAGCCCGATTGTCCGAGGGTTGGTAGACTTTGAAGGGGCGATGAGGACTATCCGTGAGTTAGATCGGGTGAGTTTTGCGGACTGGTTTCTCAGTCATGGGGGTTCTGAAGGTAGTCTAAAACGAATGTGGAAACCCGATTGCCTACGCCTTGGGATTTATTGATACTGAGAATATTTCCGCTCGGTGTATGTTAACGATTTTTCTATTTTTTGCTACCAAAACAGAGGCATCTATCTTGCGAATGTTGGAGGGATCTCCGGCGGAATATTTGCATAAACCGATTGTCAATTATTTGGAACAAAGGGGTGTGAAAATTCATACCCGCCGTCGAGTTAGAGAAATACAATTTTCAGAAATAGAAGGTAAAACCTATGTGACGGGAATGGTAGTAGCAAAAGGGGAAACCGAGGAAACAATTCTCGCCGATACCTATGTTTTTGCTGGGGATGTTCCGGGGGTACAAAAAATGATTCCTGCGGCTTGGAGAAAATGGCCGGAATTTGACAATATTTATAAATTAGAAACTGTTCCCGTGGCAACGGTACAACTGCGGTTTGATGGTTGGGTGACGGAATTAAATGATCCCGAAAAACGTCAACAACTCAAAGAAGCGGCGGGAATTGATAATTTATTATATACGGCCGATGCGGATTTTTCCTGTTTTTCTGATTTGGCTTTATCGAGTCCGGCGGATTACTATAAAGAGGGACAAGGATCTTTATTGCAGTTAGTTTTAACCCCGGGTGATCCATTTATCAAACAAAATAATCAGGAAATTGCCCAACACGTTCTTAAACAAGTTCAGAATTTATTTCCCAGTTCCCGGGAACTGAATATGACCTGGTATAGTGTGGTTAAATTAGCCCAATCTTTGTATCGAGAATCCCCTGGAATGGACGCCTATCGTCCGGCTCAAAAAACTCCGGTTGCTAATTTCTTTTTAGCTGGAAGTTACACCCAGCAGGATTATATTGATAGCATGGAAGGGGCAACTATTTCGGGAAGACAAGCGGCTAAGGTTATATTAGAAACTCGCTTGAACGATCTCAAACCTGCTTCAGTCGTTGCTGGATAATTCAGGATTTGATCTTAATAATTAGTTTAAAACCTATGGTTTTAGCTAATTATTATTCAGAATTCCTATCCCAGTAGGAGCGTCCTCGAACACTTGCCCAAACCGATAGAATTTAATCATTTTTTGCCTATTCCCTATTCCCTATTCCCTATTCCCTATTCCCTAAAATCTTTGTAAATATTATGGCTGATTGGTTAGAACATAGTGTCCAGGTTGAAGTTCCGGTTCCCATTGATGTCTCTTGGGATTTATGGTCGGATTTAGAACATATGCCCCGTTGGATGAAATGGATTGATTCGGTAAAAATTTTAGAGGATAATCCTGATTTGTCTCGTTGGAAATTAGCAACGGGGAGTTTTGAATTTAGTTGGTTATCGCGGATTTTAAAACAAATTCCCAATCAAATTATTCAATGGGAATCAGTAGATGGTTTACCGAATCGGGGGGCAATTAGGTTTTATGACCGCCATGGAAGTAGTATTGTGAAATTAACAATTTCCTACGCTATCCCCGGGATTTTAGGACAATTGATGGATAATTTATTTTTGGGTAGGGTAGTGGAGTCAACTATTCAAAAAGATTTAGAACGATTTAGAGATTATGCCATAGAATTCTATAGTAGTAGTTCTTTAAATTAACATCCGTTAAAATCTTTAATCCGTGAAATCTCTTTAATCCGTTAAAATCCGTGTTATGAATTTACCCTCGTTTTTATGGTTATGGAAAATTGCGGCTTGGTCGATGGGATTTTCTATCTTCGCCTATGTATTGTTAGCGATCACAGGAGGCTGGATGCTATATTCTCGCACAAGGAAACAACCCCTAACTAACGGACTCAGAACTTTTCATTACCTCATCGGTGGGGGGATGGTGGGTTTAGTCTTAATTTTATTAACCGTTGGTTTAGTGGGAAACCCTTGGATATTACGGGAGTTTAGGACATTCAATTCATCTAGCCGCCGGATTAATTGTGGTAAGTTTAGTATTGGGAACGGCTGGGGTTGCTACCCAAATTAATCCTAAAAATCCCTGGGCGCGTCCCCTTCATCTTAGCCTAAATATGGGTTTATTTTTTGCTTTTACTGCGGTTTCTTTATCCGGGTGGGCAATTGTCCAGAAATATTTACCTTGATGTAATTATTAATACAAAATCTGGTGATCAATAGATTAAAATTGTAGTCTTTCAACACAACTCAATCAAATCAGGAGTAAAATACTATTCTTAACCTTGACCTCTGTTTAGACCGTCAATAAACTATCTCTACGAACTTCAAAAAGCAGGATAGAATAAGGATAGAATTGATAGAAGTGGGATTCCCATTTAGCAATGGCAAGGATTGTAACTGCCCATTGGGTAAATCTGGTGGTTGTACAGAATCATTATTTTGAGGGAATGGGTGCCAATACAATCTAGTTCACTGCCAAATAGCACGTTTAAGGTCACACGCCATGAAATTGCGAAAAAAAACACTGATCATTATTGGTGCAGCCCTGATTGGGTTAATCGTGGCGATGTATGTTAGCGCCTCTATGCTGTTGGTGCATGATTTTAGTCAATTGGAAAGTCAGTATGTCCGTCAGGATATTATTCAGGCTTTAAATGCGATTAATGATGATTTAGAGAGTTTAGATTTAATTGCTCAGGATCAAGCGAAATGGGATGATACCTATAGCTTTATTGACGCTCACAATTATCAATATATTGCCTCTAATTTAGTTGATACTACTTTTTCTGACCTGCGACTCAATTTATTGATTCTGATTAATTCCCAAGGTGAAATTGTTTTTAGTAAAGGATTTGATTCCCAACGCCATCAGGAAACACCAATTCCCCCCAGTCTTTTCCCCCATCTTGCCTTAAATCGTCCCCTTTTAGCCAGTCTCAAACAACCCTATTTAACCCCCGTTGCCCTTCAAGGAATCATTGTTTTACCAGAAAATCCCTTACTGATTGTTTCACGACCGATTTTGACCAGTTTCCGCATCGGGGCCAAGCCGAGGAATCTTGATTTTAGGACGTTATCTTGATACCTCAGAAATTCAAAGATTACGCGAAATTAGCCAACAGTCTTTGAGTTTGAATCCAATTGTTGAGGAAATAGCTGGTAGTCCGATTTTATTGTCTCCCCAACTTCAACCCTATACGGAAACAATTATTGATCCTAAAGCTATTCAGTTGCAATCTTTGAATGTAGAAACAGCGATCGCCTCCGCCACTATAGCAGATATTTATGGGGAACCCAAATTACTATTACAACTTCAAGTTCGTCGTCCGATTTATCAACAAGGTCAGACAACTTTAGCCTATTTCACCTTATTTTTATTAGGGGTTGGGTTGATTTTTGGAGGCATCACCCTACTATTGTTAGAAAAATTAGTGCTTTCTCGACTTACCCATCTGAATAATTCTGTGAATAAAATTAGGGAAACGGGAAATTTAAGTTTGAGAATTGAGGCGACGGGTAAGGATGAATTATCGAGTTTAGCCGAAGCAATTAATGGAATGTTGCAAGCCCTAGCAGATGCCCAAGTTCAAGGTCAAGAAAGTGAGCAACGCTATCGATTAATGGCGGAAAATTCCACGGATATGATCACCCGTCATTCTTCCGAAGGCGTATTTTTATATGCCTCTCCCGCCTGTCGTAGTTTATTAGGATATGAACCAGAAGAATTAATCGGAAATAAATTACCCCGTTTCATCCATCCCGATGATTTAGATGTAATTATTAAAGCCTATAAAGTTATTTTACAACAAAATGTTGTCTATACTATTGAATATCGAATTTGTCACAAAAACGGCGATTATATTTGGTTTGAAACCACCAGTAGTTCCATCCGAGATGCTACCACTGGAAGTGTGTATGAAATTATTGGGGTATCCCGGGATATTACGGAACGGAAACAACGGGAACAACAACTACAAGATAGTGAATCTTCCATTAGAAACCCTCTATCAAATTACCTCTGGTCAGGAATTTACCTTTGAAACTCGACTACAGGCAATTTTAGAATTAGGCTGTACTAAATTTGGTTTAGAATATGGGATTTTATCCCAGGTTAAAATTGATCATGCCCTATCCAAAGAAGACGGTCAAGAAGAACATTATTCCTATAAAATTATAGCTGTAATTGCTCCTAATCAGTCGATTCAAAAGCAACAAATTTATAAACTAGAAGATACCTTTTGTCAAGTTACAATTAACGCTAAACAACCCCTTTATTTTGAATCGATAAAATTTTCTGGTTTGCCCTTTTGTCCCGCCCATAGTATTTTCCCCATTGAGGCCTATATGGGAACTCCGGTGATTGTAGAGGGAGAGGTTTATGGAACCCTCTGTTTTTGGAGTTCTCAAGCCTTATCAGAGCCGTTTCAAGCCGTAGATCGAGATTTATTAAAATTAATGGCACAATGGATTGGCGGTGAAATTGAACGTCAAGAAACCGCTAGTGCTTTAGCCAAGGCACGGGATCAAGCCTTAGCAGCAACCCGGGCAAAAAGTGAATTTTTAGCTACTATGAGCCATGAAATTCGGACACCCATGAATGCGGTGATTGGGATGACGGGATTATTGTTAGATACCGCCCTAACTCCCATGCAGCAGGATTTTGTGGAAACTATTCGCAGTAGCAGTGATGCGTTACTCTCTTTAATTAATGATATTTTAGATTTTTCTAAAATTGAATCGGGAAAACTAGATTTAGAAAATCATCCCTTTTATTTAAGAACTTGTATTGAAGAATCCCTAGATTTATTGGTCACTAAAGCAGCTAGTAAAAACCTGGATTTGGCGTATTTAATTGATCCTTGTACCCCGACTCAAATTATTGGGGATATGGCGCGATTACGTCAAGTTTTAGTTAATCTTTTAAGTAATGCGGTGAAGTTTACTGACAATGGGGAAGTCGTTGTATCCGTTACCGCAGAAAAAATCAATGATTCTAATATTTATTCTGCTAAAATTCAGGAAAAACAACCCGGGAAAGAAGGTTCTATAAATCCTACACTATCCTGTTCTTTCTATAAAATTAAATTTGCTGTTCAAGATACGGGAATCGGGATTCCTGCTAATAGAATGGATCGACTTTTTAAGTCCTTTAGTCAGGTAGATTCTTCAATTAATCGTCAATATGGTGGTACGGGTTTAGGATTAGCGATTAGTAAACGATTGGCGGAATTAATGGGCGGTCAAATGTGGGTAGAAAGTCAAGGATCGGTGGCCGGAGATCCGCCAGTGAATTTTAAAATTGAACAATCATTAGATTCCTTTTGTCTGTTAGATGAAGATGATCATAAAACTGAAAAAAACAACCTAAATCGTTGGGGTTTCAACCTTTTATTTTACCGTTGTTACCGAGTCCTGTTCTAATTTATCTCCCGAATGGTCAACCCTGAATGAATTAGCTGGAAAACGCTTATTAATTGTCGATGATAATGCCAGTAGTAGACAAATGTTAAAGCTACAAACCCAAGCCTGGGGAATGTCAAGCCGAACCGTTAAAAATGGGGTTAAGGCCCTGGAATGGTTGCAGCGTAAACAATTTGATATTGCCATTATTGAGATGGAAATGGCATTGATGGATGGGTTAACTTTAGCCAAACAAATTCGCCAATTACCGTCCTATCAAAAGTTACCCCTGATTTTATTAACATCCGTGGGGGGAGAAAATTTAGGTAAATCTAAATCTATTGAGATCTCGGCTTGTTTAAATAAACCAATTAAACAATCCCAACTTTATAACGTTTTAATTAATATTTTAGGAAAGGAACCTTTAGAAGTTCATGTCCAGAGTCAAACCTATTTACACAGTCGAAATCGCGTCACATTGCGATCATCCCAGGATATTCCTTTACTAGCTGAAAAATTACCCCTGAGAATTTTATTAGCAGAAGATCATTTAGTTAATCAAAAAGTAGCATTACAAATTTTACAACGAATGGGATATCGGGCGGATGTGGCGGGGAATGGTTTTGAAGTCTTAGAAGCGTTGCGTCGTCAACCCTATGATGTGATTTTAATGGATATGCAAATGCCGGAAATGGATGGGTTAGAAGCGTCCCGTCAAATTCAAAAATTATATGGCAATTCTGAGAAATCCCAACCCATGCGACCGAGAATTATTGCGGTGACAGCAAATGCGATGGAAAGCGATCGCCATGAATGTATCAGTGCGGGTATGGATGACTATATTAGTAAGCCAATTCGCATAGAACAATTGATCAATGTTTTAAGTAAATGTCAGTCCCCCACCCAACCCCTACATTTAGAGACTGAAATCACCCCCTATCACTCCTTAAATCTAACTTTAAATCCATCGATTTTAGATGCTAAGGTTATACAAGGATTACGGGAGGTGGAAGCCATAGAAGAAGTAATTGAGATTTACTTTGATACCGCCCCGGAATTGTTGGAAAATATTGTCAAAGCCATTAATAAAAGCGACTCCAAGGCGTTACAACCAGCGGCCCATTCTTTAAAGTCTATTAGTGGAAACCCTCGGTGCTTTTGGGTTATCAGAATACTGTCAAAAATTAGAAACCCTAGCCCGTCAATGTAATCAAACTCAAAATCCCCTATCCCAATCGGAAACCGAAAAAATATATGCCCAAATTCAAACTGAATTTGAGCAAGTTAAAACCGCACTCCAACAGGAATTAAATTCCAGCACCATCTAAAAATTGTTGAATCGTTCTATCTTTTATACGACAATGATTAGCCGTGGAAACCGAGTATTCTTGACCATAATTGGTTGTTTGTTCCTGAACCGATAACCTGTCAGGATTAGGACAGTATTCCAATTTTAGAGCCGCTTCTAGTTGATTTTGAGCGACGGAGGATTGTTGTTGCAGGGACTGTACCTGTTGTTCCAATAGTTCAATCCGATCTACTAACATCCGAATCACTTGCGCCTCTGAGTCGGGAAGACTACCATGTTCTAGGGGATCAATCCGCACCCCGGAGCGATAGACAATCCGACCCGGAATCCCGACCACGGTACAATTAGCCGGAACATCCCGCAGTACCACCGATCCGGCCCCAATCCGAACATTCTCACCCAATTGAATATTACCTAAAACCTTGGCTCCGGCACCGACCACCACATTTTCCCCCAGGGTAGGATGGCGTTTGCCGCTTTCTTTCCCGGTGCCTCCCAGGGTGACGCCTTGATAAATTAGGCAAAAATCCCCTAAAATAGCCGTTTCACCAATCACAACTCCCATACCATGATCGATGAATACGCCCTTGCCAATCACCGCCCCAGGATGAATTTCTATTCCCGTCAGAAACCGAGCCAGATGGGAAATCAGGCGGGGGATAAAGGGAAGCCCCAAGCCATATAACCTATGTGCCAGGCGGTGGAATAATAGAGCCTGAAAACCAGGATAGCAGAATAGGACTTCTAACCAGTTGCGAGCGGCAGGATCACGCTCAAAGATAATGCGGAAGTCGTGTTGAAGGGTCTTGAGCATTGATTAATAACCCGTTGTTGTTATACAGACCACTATTCCTATTTTAGAGGATGAAGGCATTTTGAACGGATGTACAATAGATTCTTTTCCGGTTCGGGTTTCCGAATCAACCCTTAAAAGATAAGTTTTTCTAATTATTATGCTGTTAATATCCGCTTGCTTAATTATGTTTTTGGCAGGGCTGGTGATGGAGGAGGGAATTTTCTCGATCATTGATCTGATTACAGGACTACACTTACCCAATTCGCTCGGTTTAGTCGTACTATTAGTCCTACTCTCTTGGTGCTTGGAAGATTAAACTGGGGTTGACGGTTAACCCACAACAAAAATCTATATTTAAAATCTGGGGAATTATGGAAACTAATTATTCTTGGAGTCGGAATCTGGATGCTCGTCAAACGGAAATCTCCTTGCGAGCCAATCAAAAACGAGAAATTCGTCCTCTCTATCGTGCGGTTTTTTTAATGTTACTTACCACCCTAGCCATGGGTGTGCATTCTTTTCGGTTGGTGCAACTGCAACTGATAGATGGTCAGAAGAACCGACAACGGGCTGACGAGAACCGAATTCGCCTGATTCCAATTCCCTCGAATCGGGGTTATATTTTAGATCGCCATGATAAACAATTAGCCGCCAATCGTATCACCCGGGCTTTATATGCTTGGCCGAAGGAAAACACCGCCGAGGAATGGGAAAAAATTGCTCAAACCCTCAGTCCAGTGATTGGTATAACTCCCGAACGAATTTTAGCCCCGATTAAAAAAGCTGGATATCAATCCGCAGCCTCCGTCAGAATTAGTCAGTTTTTGACCCCCCAAGCTTTTATTTGGTTGGGAGAAAAATCCTTACCCGGCGTGGAAGTCAGAAGCGAATCTAACCGTTATTACCCCGAAGGAAACTTAGCTTCACAGATCCTTGGCTATATTGGTGAAGCCACCGCCGAGGATTTGAAAAAACACCCCCAATGGCCGATGGGTATGATTGTGGGACAGTTGGGTATTGAAGCCCAAGCCAATCAGAAACTCTCCGGGGTCTGGGGTTTCTCGCTTGATTGAAGTTAACAGCATGAACCAGGAATTACGGGAATTGGGCGATAACGAATCTAAAGGGGGAGAAAATGTGAGATTAACCCTCGATTTAGATTTACAAAAAACCGCCGAAGCAGCCCTGGGAGATCGTCGGGGGGCGGCGGTAGCCTTAAATGCCAAAACCGGGGAAATTTTGGTCATGGCTAGTAGTCCCCGATTTGATCCGAATATGTTTACTAAACCCATTAGCCAAAAAGAATGGGAAGAACTCCAAAATGGAGATGATCCGTTTTTAAATCGCGCTTTGCAAGGGTATCCACCGGGGAGTACCTTCAAAATTGTCTCCTCAGCCGCTGGTATGGGTTCGGGTAAATTTAGTCCCGACTCGATGATCGGGACTTATGGTTCGATTACGGTGGGGGGAATTACCTTTAATGAGCATAGTGGGGGTTATGGGGTGATTGGTTTTAGGGATGCCCTCGCCTTTAGTAGTAATACGTTCTATTATCAATTGGGGATGGCTGTCGGCCCGGAGGCAATCGCCGAATGGGGTAAGCGTTTAGGGATTGGGAATAATAGTTTAAAACTGTTAGGGTTGCAGGAAGGCTCGGAAGGATTTATCCCCACTCCCGAAGATAAGGAAAAAACCTATGGGGAACCTTGGTATTTGGGGGATACGGTCACTATGTCCATTGGTCAAGGAGCCGTATTAGCAACGCCCTTGGAGTTGGCTATTATGGTGGCTGCGATCGCCAATGGGGGATATCGGGTAAAACCCCATCTTTTGATGGATTTGACCCAAACCCCCGAAGCTAAACCCGAACGAACAGGCATGAAACCCGAAGCGGTTCAAGTTATTAAAGATGGACTGGTCTCTGTGGTTCAATATGGCACAGCCCAAGGAATGAATGATGGTTCGATTCCTTTAACGGGAGGGAAAACCGGAACCTCAGAAGTATTAGGCCAAACCTCCCACTCTCTCTATGTGGCTTTTGGCCCAGCCCAAAATCCTGAAATTGCGATCGCGGTGGTGGTGGAAAATGGCGGTTATGGTTCTAAATCCGCCGCCCCAATTGCTAAGGCAATATTTCAGACTTATTTTTCTAAAAAAAAGTAAATCTTCTGGGGTCGTAGGGGTAATTTATGAATTGCCCCTGGGTGGTTTCTAGGCTAGGGTTAACACCAATTTACCTTTCATGCCTCCGGCTTCTAATAGTTTATGGGCTTCCGAGGCTGACGCCAAGGGAAAGGTTTGATTGACTAATATTTTTAATTTCCCTTCATCAATTAATCGAGCGCATTGTTGCAGAATTTTAGTTTGATCTAATTGATCATGAATTCGAGCTTGTAACATGGGAGTTAACATTAACTCTAAACTAATTCGTAAATTTCTTAATCGAGCCTCTTTTAAATTTCCTAATTTGGGATCGGGTTCTAAAATAGTTACCAAATCCCCATAATTTTTAACCGCAAAAACCGTTTGATAAAACACCTCATCGCCAATGGTATCAAAGGCTAAATCAACTCCTTCTCCCCCCGTCCATTCTAATATTCGATCAACAAAATTAGTCTCTTTATAATTAATTACTAAATCCGCCCCTAACTCCTGCACCAAGGCCGCGGCATCGGCGGAGCTAACGGTGGTGGCAACTTCTGCCCCTTGTAATAGGGCTAACTGAATCGCCACATGACCCACACCACCCGCACCACCATGAATTAATACCTTTTGTCCCGGTTGTAATCGTCCCCGATCATACAATGCTTCCCAGGCGGTAATTAAAACTAAGGGAGCCGCCGCCGCTTCCACAAAACTCAAACTTTGGGGTTTCAAACTGGCAAATTTTTCATCAACAACAATTAATTCCGCATAATTGCCCGATTCCGCACCCAATCCCCCCTGACAAAAATAAACCGCATCTCCGACTTGAAATTTTTTGACTTGGGCACCGACTTTTTCGACAACTCCCGCCCCATCACAACCCAAAATAGCGGGCATTTGAGCGGGATAAAAAGTGCCTCGACTGCGTAATTTAGTATCAATGGGATTAATTCCCGCCGCCTTTAAACGGACTAGAATTTCAGTGTCGGATTTAATTTGAGGATCGGGTATTTCTTGAAGTTGTAAAACATCGGGTTTCCCCAACCCCTGTCATCAGGACTGCTTTCATAATTTACCAGTGATTAAGTTTTGTTGTTGGGCTTGATCCCAAGAATTAAAGGGCACCCATCCCAACAACAAATTTACATTGTCAATGATTGAACATTGGTTTCAATCAATTTAGCTAAACTTTGTAGGAATGTCGCCGCATCCGCCCCATAAATAATCCGGTGATCACAGGTAATATTTACTTGCATTTGGCGTTTAACCGCCATCGAACCATCGGCGGCCACCACTAATTGGGGACGGGACGCACCGATAGCTAAAATTGAACCTTGACCCGGAGGTAAAATGGCGTCAAACTTATCAACCCCAAACATTCCCAAATTCGAGAGGGTGAAAGTTCCACTGCTATATTCATCGGGTTGTAACTGTTTAGCCCTAGAGCGTTCGACTAAATCTTTCCAAGTCCGAGACAGGGAATAAAGATCAATTTGATCGGCATTTTTTAATACCGGAGTAATTAAACCGCCATCGGGCATGGCCACGGCGATCGCAATATTAATTCCCGCCCGATATTGAATCCCATTTTCTACATAACTGGCATTCAAGATCGGATGTTTTTGTAAGGTCACCGCCACCGCTTTAGCTAAAAGGGCGGTCATGGTGACACCTTTGGATTTCAGTTGTTTATAAAGCTGATCCAACCCATCCGTAGTAATCGTATATCCCACTCGGAATACCGGAACCGATAAACTCGCCGTCATATTTCTGACCACGGCGTTTTGGAGGGTATTCATTGGGGCAACTTGACCCAAGGGTACGGTTACTGGGGGTGGGGCTGCCACGGGCTTACTCACAGCCGGGACTGGGATTTGGGAGGGAGTCTGAACCGTAGCCGGACGTCCAGAGGCTGTTTCCACATCTTCCGCAATGATCCGACCATTTGGCCCACTTCCCGTTAAGATGGCTAAATCTAAATTCAGTTCCTTGGCCAATTTGCGGGCGCGAGGAGAGGCGATAATCCGGCCATTTTTAGGGGGAGTCGGGGTGGCTGCTAAAACCGTTGTCGTCGCCACCGGAATAGCTGCCACGGCTGGGGCTACGGCTGCGGGGGTGGCGGTTGTAGCCGCGGCGGCTTTTTGTTTCGCCTGTTCAATTTCCCCTGGAGTTTCCGCGATTAAGGCAATGGTATTTCCCACGGGGGCTGCTTCTCCAGCCGGAGTAATAATTGTGGCTAGATACCCTTCATAGAAAGATTCCACATCCATATCCGCCTTATCCGACTCAACGATCAAAACCGTTTCGCCCTTTTCGATTCTATCGCCGGGGGATTTTTGCCAGGAAACGATTTTACCCTCGGTCATGGTGGAACTCAGGGCAGGCATAAAAACTTCATGAATGGCCATAAGCGTTAAAAGAAATAGAGTTCAAATGTTATCAATAGGGGTTGAGTGTTGACTGTCAACGGTGAACAGAAGACCGTTAACCGAAACCCTTTAAATATCGCCGCTAATTTTTTCGATTACACCATCTCGCAAAAGAATTTCCACCTGCATTTTGGTAATCAAATTGTCGCCTTCTGCCACAGTAAAAAGACCTTCAATTTGTCCTTGAACAACTTCTTGTTCCAGTTTCTAGGGTTTGCACCTGTTGGAGTTGTTGCAAGTTTTGATTTTTCTGCTCTAAGAGTTGACTTTTTCGTTCATTCACCTCAACCTGGATACTATCTATTTTTTGCATCGCATCCGGGCCAAGGGGTTGCAGGTTTTGGCGTTTAATTTCCGCCACCATCCGTTGTCCTTGCATTTCTAACTGTTGCAACTGACTATCAATTTGATTAATTTGGACTTGAAGCTGCTGTTGGGCTTCGTCTTTCCAACGGCTTGTGACCACCGCCTTCACATTAATCGGTCGTTTCAACAGTAATTGTTTGGGTTCTTCTTCCATAGGTGGTTATGTGGTTTCCGTTATCAGTTTGCCGTCACCCGCGCAACGTAGGGGTAACGCAAACGTCACCCTTACACAATCACAAAGAGGTTTAGAAAGGTAATCACCCCTGGTGAGTTACCTATTTCGATTCACTTTTGCATAGGGAGCAGGAACGCTCAAGAGTTAGCGGGTGACGGTTTCATACATTTTGTTAATCATATCGCGGTAATGTTCCATTACAACGGGGCGTTTGACCTTCAAGGTTTGGGTTAACATTCCATTTTCCATAGAAAAGGGTTCTGTGAGTAACTGGAACGGGCCAATGCGATCATCAATGCGATAACTCGGACGGTTTTTCACTTCCCGGTTGAGTTCTTCCCGGAACAGGTTTTGCACCACGGGACTATCTAAGGTGATTTCCTGAGTTTGGGTAATGGGTTCTTCCGGCGATTTGAAGGTCAGATTTTGTCGAATTGCCCACTGTTTTAAAGCATCTAAATTTGGAACAATTAACGCTCCTAAATTTTTTTGATCCTGACCCACTAAAATGATTTGATCAATATAGGGACTGCGTAAACAGGCATCTTCTATGGCTTGGGGTTCGATATTTTCGCCATTGGTTAAAACAATAGTATCTTTGGCTCGACCAGTTAATACTAAGTCATTTTGCGGGGATAACCAACCCAAATCTCCGGTATCAAACCAGCCTTCGGGATCAATGGCTTTGGCCGTCGCTGGGGAATTTTCAAAATACCCGGTCATTACCTGGGGCCCCCGGGCTAAAACCAACCCGGTCTGACCACAGGGCAGAATTTTACGGGTTTCGGGGTCAACAATACAGATTTCGGTTTTCGGGATGGGTTTTCCCGATGATCCGCGTAAATTATGCCCTGCTCGACGGGCACTTAATACGGGGGAAGTCTCGGTTAAACCATATCCGACTAATAGGTTGATACCGATGATTTCATAGAAATCCTCTAGGTACATGGCTAAGGAGCCACCCCCACTAATGGCAAATTTGAGTTGTCCTCCGGTGGCTTCTCGCACTTTTTGATAGACTAAGCGATCGCCGATCATTTGAAAGGGAGCGTATACCCAAGTTTTTAACTGGGCGAGAAGTTTTTCCCCCGCAGAAACGGGCTGTAAATCTAAAGTTAATCCCTGGGTAACCCGACGGGCAAGAATGTATTTTTCACTGAGGGAAAAGAAAAAATCAACAATTTTTTGTTTTAGGGCAGACTGTTCTCGAAATTGCTTTTGTGCGCTCTCATGAATAGCTTCCCAAATTCGAGGCACACTAATCATGTAATGGGGTTTAAACTCCTTTAAATCCTGCTTAAAGTAGCGAATATTGGTATAAACAACCGTACAGCCTTGGGATAAACAAAAATATTGTCCGGTGCGTCCGAAGGTATGCCAAGTGGGAAGAATACTGAGAAATATTTCTCCGGGTTCGGGTTGAATCACATCGGGAATGGCATTAATTTGATGTAATAGGTTTTCATGGGTTAACATTACTCCCTTCGGTTGTCCGGTCGTTCCCGAAGTATAGAGAAGGGTAGCTAGGGTTTTTTGGCGGGATTTAGAAGGTTTGAGAATTGTCTTTTTTCCGGTTTCGATTAATTGATTAAAATTCAATACCGGAATAGTTGGTAAATCTCGGGTATTTGGCATTTCATCCGACAATAAAATCACAAATTGAATCGGTAAATCTTCAATTTGCGATCGCAATTTTTTTAATAGGGAAAAGTTTTCAACAACCAGGGCGGTACTGCCACTATCTTTGAGAATATAAGCTAATTCTAAGGGGTCAGCCGTGGCTCCGCGCACCACATCGGCGGCTCCGGCGGTTAAGATTCCTTGATCAGCAATCAGCCAACGGGGGCTATCATCAGAAAACAGAGCAATGCGTGGCGGTAGACCATTGATGGTGGATTCTATGCCTAAGTTTTGTAACCCCTTGGCAAATTGTTGAATTTTTTCCCACAGTTGGGAATAGCTCAAACGGAGTCCGGGTTTCCCGTGGGGTTCATCTAAAGCGATAATTTGACCAACATTTTGATCCAAAATTGGCCAGATTTCAGAAATAGATTGCACAGAAGAATAGAGGGAAACGCCAGTGAGTTGAGTGAATCATAAAAACCTCGGGGAAAGAAAAGGGTCAACCAATCAATGCAAGTTGCTGATGTATTTAGTATGTTTATGTTCATACATCAGTTTATCAGCTTTGGCTATCCATTCTTCCAGAGAACAATTATTATTGACATCGCATGGTTGTATACCAATACTAATAGAAACTTTATAGACTCGATGGGAGTTTTGATTGAAAAAATCAATATTAGTTTGTAATCGAGTTTTAAAATCCTGGGGATGGGTTTCTTCACCCAAAAGAAATAGGGTAAATTCATCACCTCCAAATCGAGCTAAAATATCAGCATCCCGGAAAGTTTGCCTCAAAATTTGAGCCGCATCAACAATTGTCCGATCTCCTAATTCGTGGCCGTGGGTATCATTAATAATTTTTAACCCATCTAAATCAGCAAAGATCAAAGAGCAATTAGTATTTGTCCGTTGTGCTATTTTTAATTGTTGTTGGGCGAGTAAGAAAAAGCCCCTCCGATTATAAAGTCCCGTTAGTTCATCGGTTAGAGATAGCTGTCTAACTTCGGCTTCGGCTTTCAAACGTTCTTGAATTTCTAGCTCTAACCGTTGATTTTGCTCAATTAATTGTTGATGTTGTTGTTGAATTAATAATTGATTTTTCACCCGCACTAAAACTTCCTGTTCTTGAAAAGGTTTTGTAATATAATCCACCCCGCCCAACTCAAAGGCTCTGACTTTATCTTCAAGTGTTTCCAAAGCACTAACAAAGATCACCGGAATCTGGGCTGTTATTTCTGAGTTTTTTAGATTTTGACACATTTCATAACCGTTCATATCTGGCATATTAATATCCAGTAGAATCAGATGGGGCGGATGACGCTGCACCCCTTGGAGTGCCATTCTACCATTGAGAGATTTACGAACAATATAACCCTGGGATTCTAAAATTTTAGTTAACAATCGTAAATTATCAGGCGTATCATCCACAATCAAAATAGTTGTTTTAGTGGCATTTTTAAGTGGAGTTGTCATAATTTTTCCCCCTAAATCCTAGTCAGAATGTCGATCGCCTCTAGCTGAAAATTATCGACAAGAGAAGTCAGGGTTTCGATCAGAAATTGATGCTCCGGTGGAATTTCAGCAATCAGTTGAAAAATTCGGTGATCATTGAGATCCAGCGCTGCTTCATGGACTTGATTGATCCATGCAGGGGGCATAATTTGCAAATGTTCTGAAGTTAGGGTTTTAGAAACCGTTGGGGTAGGTTTCAGGAGGGGCAGGTTCAGCATAGCGATATTCCAAACCCAAATATTGAGCCATTTTCTGAAACAATAGTTGCTCTTGGAAGGGCTTGCTCATATAGTCGTTACAACCCGCAGCCAGGGCTAGGCTGCGATCACTTTGGGAAGCTTGGGCGGTGAGGGCGATAATAATACTGTCTTTTCCCTGTTCAAGTGCCCGAATTTGCTTTGTGGCCTCATATCCATCCAAAACGGGCATCCGAATATCCATCCAGGTCAAATCAGGTTGCCATTCTCGCCATAGTTGTACGGCTTCGAGTCCATTACTGGCTTCTCTGACCTCCAATCCCAACTGAGTTAATAACTTCACCAGTAATAGGCGATTCTCCTCCCGATCATCAACGACTAAAATTCGATGATGAGCATTACCCGGGGCTAACCCCAGGATTAGGCGATCGCTCTGTTCCCGTATGACCTCAACACCATTGCTAAGGGCGACTCTCAAGCTGAAACTAAAGGCTGTTCCTTCTCCTATTGTACTCCTAACGGAAATGTCTCCCCCCATCATTTGTAGGAGTTTTCGGCTAATGGTCAATCCTAACCCCGTACCACTCACCGTTTGCCTTCCGGCTTGAGCTTGGACAAAGGCATCAAAGATGCAGTCGAGTTCCTCCGGGGCAATGCCCACCCCGGTATCCACGACCTCAAATTGCAGAAGGGCATGGGTTGGAAGTTGAACTTCCCCAGGAAGATGCCGCACCTGTAGGGTAATGCGTCCTTGATGGGTGAATTTAATGGCATTTCCCAGCAGATTAATTAAAACTTGACGCAGTTTTTGAGCATCGGTTTTAATCCATTGGGGAACATCTGGATCAATCTCAAAACTCAGTTCTAGCCCCTTAGAACTAGCCCTTTCTGCTAACATATTTCGCAGGGAATGGAGCAGGTTAATTAAGTCAAAGTCCGTTTCTTCTAAGGTGCAGTGTCCCGATTCAATTTTAGACAGATCTAAAACATCATTAATTAAACTTAAAAGGTGATCGCCACTGCGTCGAATAGTTTGCAGGTCTTCTTGTAAATCGGGAGTCAGGGCCGGATCATGGGCCATGACCTGGGCAAATCCTAAAATCACATTTAAGGGGGTGCGGAGTTCGTGACTCATATTAGCCAGGAAAATACTTTTAGCTAAATTAGCCTGTTTCTGCGGCTTCCATTGCCTGTGTGAGAGCGATTTCTTTTTGTTTGCGATCGCTAATATCTCGACAAATACAAAAATGCAAAACCTCTCCGTCTAAAATCACCCGACTGTAACTAATTTCCACATCATATTTAGAACCATCTTTGCGTTTATGTTTGGTTTCAAAAAGTGGCATGACGACATCGCTATTGATGATGATTTGCAGTTCTTCTTTTGTCCATTGAGCATCCCAATCTACTAAATTCAAGCTCAAAGTTTCTTCTAGGGTATAACCCAGCATCTGGGCAAAACTAGGACTGGACTGTATGACATCTCCTCGGTAATTCATCACAACCACACCGTCCATTGAGGTATTGAATAAAGTTTTGGTTCGCAGAAGTTCTTTTTCTAAATTCAGTTCTGCTTTTCGGCGTTCGGCTTCGAGTTTTGCCCTTTCACTAATATCCTTCATAAAGCAATAATGACCTGATAGTTGATGCTGTTCGTCGTAGGTGGCAATCATCACTAATTGTTTATAAAAAATCGAACTATCTTTACGAATACCAATGGTTTCTACCTCGACTCTACCCTCTTTTACCATCTGATTATAAACGACAATTAATTTTTCCAGTTCATCGGGATGTACGGTTTTTTCCCAGGACATTCCTATCATTTCTTCCGGCTGATAACCCGTGATTTGAGCGTAGGTTTTATTAACATAGATATAACGACCTGTAACATCTAATCTGGAAATCCCAGATACGGCATTTTCCATAACTTCACTCAGTTCTTTGCGCTCGGATTCTACCTGTTTCTTATCGGTAATATCTTCCGAAAAACAGAGTAAATATTGGGGTTGATGCCGTTCATCATAAATCGGGATTTTGACCGTATGTAGCCAACGTTTACCTAAACTCAAACTACTCACCACTTCTTCAGGAATATCCTCTTTATTCCCTGTTTCTAAGACTTTTCTATCTTTTTGATTAAAAAATTCTGCCTGTTTCCCTGGGGAATAAGTCATAGACGGTTTTACCAACAGCATCTTCTGCGGAAATGCCAAATAACTGTTCGCTGGTTTTATTCCAAAACTGAAATACTCCAAATTTTTCCGGCTGCATATTTTTCACAAAAACAGCAACGGGTAAATGATTCAGGAGGGCTTGTAAAAAATTACGAGTTTGTTGAATTTTATTCTCAGCTTCCTTGAGTGGGGTAATATCAACGAACATAATTATCACTTGTTTGAGTTGATGATCAGAATCAAATTCACAGAAAGCATTAACCAAAACCCAAACCCGAGAAAGGTTAACCCGATTAATTCCTAATACATAATCCTTAAAAGGCTGTTTCGTAGATAGAGCAAGATAGATGGGATATTCCTCAAGGGGCATTGGGGTTCCATCTTCCCGAAAAAAATGCCATGCGGGATCAATTGCTGTTTTTCCCATCATTTGATCCATGGATAGACCTAATAATTCACAGGCGATTAAATTACAGACTAAAATTTTAGTATCAGCCCCATGAATGACAAATCCCATACTTAAATTATTGATCAATTCTCGATAACGGGATTCACTTTGTTGTAGTGAAACTTCGGCTTGTTTTTGTCGGGTGATGTTGCGATCAATTTTAGAGATGCCGATAATATTTTCCTTCTCGTTTTTGATGGGAGAAATACTAATAGAAACATCAATAATATTTCCATCTTTCTTGAGTCGTTTGCTCTGATAATGATCAATCCGTTCTCCTTGGAGAATCCGTTGCATGAGTGCCTGTTCCTGATGATGATAGTTTGGGGGAATCAGTTTTAAGATTGATTCTCCTACGATCTCTGAGGCCGTATAACCAAAAACTCTTTCCGCGCCTTGGTTCCAATTTATAATAATACCATCTAAATTTTCGCCGATAATTGCATCTTCTGAGAATTCAACAATTGCCGCTAATTGGGTTAGGGCTATTTCCACTTGTTTCCGTTGATATATTTCCCGTTGTAATTGGTGATTGGTTTTTTGTAATTGATGGATTTGACGTTGACTGATTTGTACCAAATACATCACTAATACAGATAACCAAACTAAAAATAATCCCCCAATTAGAACAACAATTGGTAAGGGAGTAGTTGCTTTTTTGATTAAGGCTGGAGTTGGGAAAACAACCACTCGCCAGTTAGTACCATAGGCTTTAACCATAACGGTTTTTTCCAGTCCGGTAGCTGAGGGAATTCCGGGTTGAGCATAAATTAATTCTGTACGATCATAAATTGCTATTTTATAGTCCGGTGACCGTCTTAAAATGTTGTCAAATAGGGTTTTAAATTCAAAAATTCCCAGAATAAATCCATCAAACCGATCATTTACAAATAAAGGCACGGCGGCGATAAAACCTTGATTTCCTTGAACCCAATTCAGGCGGCGGGTTAAAATAGTTTGATTGAGATCTCGAGCGACTTTTAAGATAATGTGGCGGTGGGGTTCTTGATTGAGATCAATATTGTTGATAATGTCGTTTTTATCCCTAGCTACAACCCAGCGCACAATAAAGCTAGAGTCAATCCATTCAATTCCTTGATAACCGGCAAAATTATCAATATAAGCCTGGGAATCAGCTTCCCAAAGTTCCCTTGACTTACCGCCACTGACCTGCCAGCGATTCGCCATTTGCTGTAGGGTCAATATCCGGGTGGTGAGTTTCCTTACTCAGTTGTAACTCAATGCCATTGGCTTCGGTGCTAATTGATTGCTGAAGTTGGAATTGTTGATGCAGGTATAGTCGTGCCACCAGAAAAAAAATAGCCACAGAAGCTATTATACCTAATAACAAAGGCAAAAGTTTTTTCCGAGGTGTTTGGCTGAGAATTTTCATTGTTTAAATGGGGAGTATCTCAAGGATGAGAAATTACTGGGTCGATAGAAGCTTCAATCCCTCTAATTAAACAAGACAAAGGAATCACACCCGCAACAAAGATTAAATAACCTCTGACGGAATTGTGACGGAATTCAAAGGTCGTATCAACCATTAAAACATAACGGACTTCATTTCTACTTAACATTAGGGATTTGACTAAATCGGGTAGGGGTTCAATTTGGAATGTAGGCATAGAAAAGGTAAATTGACATCCCATTAAAGTACCTAACAGACCAACATAGGAATTTAATAAAATATTGCCCGTTTCGGTTAAAACTTCGCAGGCAGAAATATTCAAATAGACAATCTGATCTTTACTATTCTGTTGGAGTAAATTTGTTAATTGAATAGCACAAGAATAATTTAAAAGTAATAAAGCATCTCCACTAATTGAGCCTTTAAAGAATTGATGAATACTCACAACATCTTCCTTAAAATGTTGGGGAAATTGCAGAGTTAATTTACTCAAAGAAGATAAGGAAACCCCTGCAACTGTCATTTTAACATCGGAACCAATCAACTTTGATAGGGCCTTTGCTGTTGTTGTGGAGAGAGCCATTCTCATAAACTCAGATAACGCTATTTTTTGCTTTTCAGTGAGTAGCATTTGTAAACCTTTTTTGTTATTAATTATTGATTTTCTATTTTTTTTTGTTATAAAACTTCTAAAATGGTCTGTGCCATATCAGATAAAGAAATTTGGCGATCGCTTAACCCCGAATCCACCACCGACCGAGGCATTCCGTAGACAATACAAGTTTCCTCCGATTCGGTAAAGACTGAACCCCCAGAAGACTTAATCCAGGCTGCACCCTCTTTCCCATCGGAACCCATTCCGGTCATCACAATTCCCAAAACCCGATTGCCATAAACCTCAGCCGCCGATTGAAACATCACATCAACCGAGGGACGATGGGGCATATCAAAGGGTTGGGCGACTAAACGGACTACCACCTGATCTCCTTGACGTTTAAAGGTTAAATGACGTCCGGCGGGGGCGATAAAAACCATACCCGCAGAGATAATTTGTCCATCGGTTGCTTCTACCACTTTCAAATCAGATAATTGATCCAATCGTTCCGCATACATTTTGGTATAACCAATGGGCATATGTAAAACGATGGCAATGGGGATGGGAAAATTACTGGGTAACTGCGGAATTAAAAAGGCTAAGGCTTGGGGGCCGCCAGTGGAAATTCCAATCACAATTAAATCGGTAACACTCTTACGGGTCAGGGGTTGAACGGGATGCGCCGGATGGGTAGACTTCACCAAAAAGGGAAGGGGAAGACGCTTGAGGGGAACATTGGCGGCGGCCTTGACTTTATCAATTAATTCTTCCGCCAGTTTCATACATTTTTTCCGTCGCTAAAGCCGTAGGTTTATGGACAAAATCCACCGCCCCCGCATCTAAAGCCGCTAAGACCATTTCCCCTCCTTCATTGGCAATACTGACAACAATCACCGGGATGGGATGTCGTGCCATTTGTCGCCGCAGAAACTCCACCCCATCAATTTTAGGCATTAATAAATCTAGGGTAATCACATCGACTTGATCGGCCATCTGTTCTAGTTTTTCTAGGGCTTCTTCCCCATCGTGGGCCGTTCCTACCACTTCAATAAAGGGACTGCGAGACAGCATTTGTTTAACCACTTTCCGCACATAAGCCGAATCATCAACTACTAAAACTCGAATAATTTGACTATTCATTGTTATGCTCCTTGGTTATAAAAATTGAGAGTTATACCCAACTATAAATTTAGCATTTTTGCTCTAATTATGCAGTTGTTCTTTCCTATACTTTATCTAAGTAAAAAGCAGGTTATTTTTTTTGTTTTGTATAAATAAATGCACCCCCAATTTCCTGTAACTCAAAATTTGTTTTGATTTTAATTAATGATTCCGAAGCACTTAAAAACAAATAACCTGGGTTAAACATTCTTTGATAAAAAAAATTCACCGTCTTGGCAATAGATGCCTCGGAAAAATAGATAAAAACATTCCGACAAAAAACAAAATGAGCTTGGGCTAAATATTGGATATCTGATTCCACCAATAAGTTATTCACCGACCAATGAACTCGATTATGAATTAGGGGAGAAATCTGCCATCCTTGTTCATGGACAGAAAAATATTTCGCTTTTAAGGATTCAGGAAAACCACGAAAGGAGTATTGTCGATAGACTCCCGATACGGCTTTATTAATCGCCCGAGAAGACGCATCACTCGCCCAAATTTCAATCGGAATCCGCTCAAACCAACCCGCTTCATGTAAGGCGATCGCAATGCTTAAAGGTTCTTCTCCCGTTGAACAAGCCGCACTCCAAATCCGCAGAGGTTGACCGGAATAGGAAAGGTCATAAAACCGCTCTAAATATTTTGGTAACAACACCTCGACTAAAACTTTGATTTGGTCATACTCGCGCCAAAAATAGGTTTCCTGCACCGTTAAAGCATTAATCACTTCCTGCCATTCGACCGATGCTGATTGATCATATTTAAGCAAATAATAATAGTCTAAAAATGATTCTAAACCCCGCTCTTTTACTCTAATTGATAGCTTATCTGCCAATATTGTCTGTTTGGAAACACTATAAAACAATCCAGTCCGTTCATGGATTAGATCTCGTAAAATAACAAAGGTACTATCGCTTAAATCAAGAGGTTCTGAAGAAAATTTCATATCATAGCAGTAATCAGTAATCAGTTATAGCGCTACGCGCTAGGGAACAGGGAACAGGGAACAGGGAACAGGGAACAGGGAACAGGGAACAGGGAACAGGGAACAGGGAACAGGGAACAGGGAACAGGGAACAGGGAACAGGGAACAGGGAATGAGTTTCTGGATTTAGAAGTGTCCTAACTGTAATGCGTAGCGCTATATCAGTTATCAGTTATCAGTTATCAGTTATCAGTTATCAGTCATCAGTTGTTAGTTGTCAGTTGTTAGCTATCAGTTATTAGCTATCAGTTATTAGCTATCAGTTATTAGTTATTAGCTATCAGTTATTAGTTATTAGTTATTAGTTATTGGTTATTGGCTGTCAGTTGTTGGCTATTAGCTATTAGGTGTTAGTTATTAGGTATTAGGTATTAGTTATCAGTTGTTAGTTGTTAGTAATGCTACCTATTTATAGATAGTTACTTTTACATAATTTTATTTATTTCACTGATAACTGTTGACTAATAACTCTTAACTGTTGACTGTTGACTGTTGACTCTTAACTGTTAACTGTTAACTGTTAACTGTTAACTGTTAACTGTTAACTGTTAACTCCTAACTGTTAACTCCTAACTGTTAACTCTTAACTGTTAACTCCTAACTGTTAACTCTTAACTGTTAACTCCTAACTGATAACTGATAACTGATAACTGATAACTGATTATTGGTGTATTCCTTTTTGAGCCGCTCGACGAACCACGGCGGAAGAGTCATTCCGGGCTAATATTCCCAACTTTTCAGTACAAGAACGATTACCCAGGTAGACCAAAGCGTTAACCGCAGCTAAACGGACGTTTTGATCCTGGTCATTCAAAGCACTGATTAAAATTTCCGAAGCAAAAGGATGTTTGAGGCGTTTTAGCACTTCCACCACCGCACAGCGCACCGCCGGATGGACATGGTTTAACCCCTGACTAATGCCCTCAATATAGTCCTCCTTGAGGGTAGAAACTATCCAAATTGCGAGAAGCCAAGGCCAAAATACAAGACTCCCGACTACTCGGATCAACCGACAACTCCAATAAAGCCGCGATCGCCTCAGAAGTTCCCATCCGCGAGAGGGACTCAATGGCCGCCTGAACCACTTTTTCCTCTGGATCAGCCGCGGCCATCCATTGCAAAGCCACTCCCGCCTCCTCCCCGCCCCGTTCTCGAAAGGCATGGAGGGCATCCAAACGGCGTTCGGGATTCGTCGAATTCAAAGCCATCAATAAAGGAGCCACCGCCCCCGGACTATCAATGCGTCCCAAAGCAATCACCGCAGCCCTAGCCACATCCCCATCCCCGACATCAACCTCCACCAAAGAAGTTAGTAGAGGAATAGCTCGGTCGCCCCCAATGTAACCTAAAGCCGAAGTTGCCGCCGCCCGAACAGGATAGGCAGAATCCTTGACCACCAGATGTTGTAAAACCTCAAACACCGCCATCAGGGTTTCATCCTCAGCGAGCACTAACTCCGTTAAATCCAGACGGCTAATCGAACGGGAGGCTTGATAGCGTACCCAAGAATCCTGATCCTGCAAAGCCGTTAATAGATAGGGGAGAACCACCGTGGTTTCCAAATCCCCCAGGGCATGGGCAACGGCGGCTCGCACCGAGGGAACCTCCTGCCTCAAAGCCATCACCAACAGGGGTACAACCCGTTCATCCTCAATGTAAGGTAAATGCTCAATCGTCGCCCGTCGAACTTTTTCTTCCGGGTCATGGACACAGTTTAAGAGGGCTTCAATACACTCACTAAAGGCAAAATAGCCCGCAATTTTAACCGCCGACTCCCGAATAATCGGATCAGGATCGGTGAGTAAATGTAGAATTCGTTCGGGTAGGGCAGGATGGCCGAGGGAATTTAAGGCCGCGATCGCCCCCAAACGCACGGCGGAATCGGGATGTCCCAATAATCCCAATAAAGCCTCAAAAGCTCTGGCATCCCCAATTTGGGCTAAAGCAGCCGTAGTCACCATCACCAACTCCCCATCCTCCCCGAGTAAACGGGTGAGGGCAGGCACCGCCTGATTACTGCCAATCCTACCCAGTACCGTAATCACAGCCTTCTGCGTTTCTAAATCCGGGGCATCTAATTGGGAAATTAATAAAGAAGTGATGGAAACCGCCAAACTTAACCAAAGCCTCAATAATTGGTTCTTGCAACTCGGCATGATTCAAGAGTTCCGTCAGGGCGACGGCCACACTTTGCCCGTCCAACCATCCCAGAATCAGGGCAAGGGACTTTAATTCCTCAGCATTTGCGGTTTTAATTGCATCGAGTAGGTTCTGAGTCCCTAAATCATCTACGCCACGGCGGGTCAGATCCGCAATAAACGCTCCTTCCCCAAATTCATTTTGATAGCGCTGATAAATCTTAGCCAAGGCGATCGCCAAAACCCCTACCGAACAGGGAAATTTGTCGATATCGGGTTGATTTAGAAAAGCAGCCAGAGGTGTCACCACCTCCGCATCGCCCATGGCCCCCAAGACGTCAGCCACCTGATTTCCCAGGAATTCATCACTCAACAGATCAACAATTCGAGAACAAATAGTGGTGTCTCCAATTTTCATCAGGGCTTCCAAGGCCGGGAAAGCTAAAAAGAAATCCCCGGACTGAGTAATTTCCACCAACTTATCCACCGCATCCGTCGCCAGCAGATGTCCCAGGGATTCAATTGTGTGATAGCGAACATTCACATTGGGATCATCGAGTGCCCGAATTAAGGCTGGAATTGCCCTAGGGTCGTGGCGTTCTCCCAGGGCTAAAGCCGTATAAATCCGTAAATCTGGATCAGGATCATTTAAACAGACCACCAGAGAAGGAATCGGATCAATCTGGCTGAGAACCAAGACCTGAAGCACACTATTGAGAATATCAGGATTGCGGTGTTGTTCTCGCAGCAAGCGCAACAAATCCTGGGTTAAGTTCGGATCATCCTGCATAGCCAAGCTATCGACGGCCTCCCGCCGCACCCGCCAATTTAGGGTTTTTTGGATTAACGGCATTAAACGTCCTGTGATAGAAAGATCTCCAATTTGCATCAGGGCATCTAAAGCCGGAAACCCTAGGAAAAAGTCTTGGGATTGAGCAATTTTGAGCAGGGGATCAATGGCGTCTCTAGCTTTCAAACGTCCTAATGCTTCAATGGCGTGATAACAAACATTGGTATCCGCATCCGCCAAAGCCAAAATCAGAGCAGGAACGGCCCTGGGGTCGTCCCGTTGTCCTAGGGCTTGGGCAGCATAAATTCTGAGTTCTGGGTCAGGATCTTGCAAACACTCGATTAAAGCTGGGATTAAATCCACCCGACTCAGTGCCAAAACCTGAATCACGCTATTAACAATTGTGGCATTGCGGTGTTCCTGACGCAAAAGCCGTAACAATTCTGTTGTAATTTCTGGGTTATAACTGGCGGTTAACTGTTGCACCAGTTCCTGTCTAGTCTGCCAATTGCTTTCTTGCAGGGCATTCATAAAGTCGGTGGTATTCGGAGAGACACCTTGACCGAGGCTCTCCGACACCGAAAACAACAAATTCTGATGCTGTTCGTTGGTCAGCCTAGAATAAGAAGCATCAAAAGCCGATGGACTCCCCTCCCGCAGATAATTTTGGGAAATATCTACCTCCCGTTCCCGTCGAGCCGTCACATCTTCGATAGTGACAATGGTTCCCACAATCACATTTTTTTCCCGTAGGGGGGTAATGGTAACCCGTTGCTGCATATATTGAAAGTGCTCAGACGAGTTTAAAGGCGGACAGGGAATCAGGTATTGGTGGAAAGCCGGGGCCATGGTTTCCACTACCCCTTGAGTCAGTACCCGTTGAAATCGTTCTAATAAACCCCGTTGTTCTAAATCAGGAATCAGATCGGTAATTCGTTGGCCACAACTCATGTCTGCACCAATTCCGGTCAGTTTCCAATAATCGGGAATCCCAAGAACGGACGGTTAAATTTATATCGGTTGTAAAAATACCAATAGTCATATTTTTTACTGAGGTGTCTTAGCTAGTAGTGAGGTGTTCACGCCTCAATCTGGTGGTGGGGTGTTCACGCCTCCATCTGGTAGTGAGGTGTTCACGCCTCCATCTGGTAGTGAGGTGTTCACGCCTCCATCTGGTAGTGGGGTGTTCACGCCTCCATCTGGTAGTGAGGTGTTCACGCCTCAATTTCTCCTCGCCTAATATATTAAATACAGCCCTGAAGGGCTTACTACATTGAGGTTAGGGTTTGGGAACGGTCTAGGAGAGTTTGTACAGCAGCCAGAATAGTTTTGGCATTTTGTAGATGACGTTGACTGATTTGGCTAAGACTCTCCATGGCTTCTAGGACTTGCACCGAAAGATTGGAATGTTCAACATTTGAACTCCGAATCAAATTAATTTTCTGAGTAACACTCTGAATCGCCTTGTTCATCTGTTGAATTGCCTTCGACTGTTCCCTCATCGCTGTTGCTACCTGTTCCGACTGGATGCGCATATTATCAACGGCCAGGGTTACCTGAGAGGCAATGGTTGCCTGTTCCGTCATATCCTTAGTCACATTATTAATCAGAGTCGCCAGTCGTTCTGCCTCCTTCGAGATCTGCTCGACCGCCACCGACTGTTCCCGAATAGCCCGGGAAGTGGCCATCACCCCTCGGCGCATGGACTCCACAGCCTGCATGATTTGAGAAGCCCCCTTATTTTGTTCAAAGGTAGCCTTGCGTACCTGTCCGGCTAAATTCGTGGTATTTTGAGTGGCTTTAATCACTTCTCGGGCGGCCCGAGCCTGTTCATTCATCGCCTGGGTAACTTGTTTAGCAATTTGTTGCATTTGTCGCGTCGAAACCACAATCCCCTGGGTCGTTTTCGATTGTTCGATCGTAGCTTTAGCTACCTCCCGAGCTTGGTTAGCCGTGGTATTAATTGAATTAACCACCGTTTGGCCCGCAATCATTTGTTCCTCAGAAGCCACCGCAATTTGACTTACTAATTGGGTCGTTCTTTCAATCCCCGATAGAATTTTTTTTAGTCCACCCCATCCCTCCTCCGCTAAACCTCCGCTATCTTCTGCAACCCGTAGACCTTCATTAGAAGTATTCACCGCATCTTGAGCCACCAGTTGCAGGGCTTTGATAATTGCCGCAATATCCGATGTCGCTTGGGCCGCGCGATCGGCTAAATTTCTAATTTCTTCGGCCACCACCGCAAACCCCCGACCCGCATCTCCCGCCCGAGCCGCCTCAATCGAAGCATTTAAGGAAAGTAGGTTAGTCCGTTCCGAGATTAAATTGATCGTATCAACAATACTACTAATCTCATTGGTACGTTTACCCATATCCCGAATCACGTCGGAGGATTTGACCATCGACTCCCGTACCCGACCTAACCCTTGAATTGCCTTTTCTACGGTTTTACCCCCCACCTCCGCATCCTGCATTACCTTGCGGGTAATTTCGTCAGCCTGCTGGGTAAGGGTGCTAATCGAACGAATTGAGCGATCTAACTCTTCGGCGGAGATGGCGGCATTGGTGGCGGCTTCGGTAATTCGTTCGGCATTTTGGGCTACCCCCACCACGGACTGTGCCATTTCCTCCATAGAAGTTGAGACTTCCTCGACGGTGGCCGCTAAATTCTCGGTGGTGGCGGTGACTTCCTCGATGGAGGCGGCCATTTCGTTAATCGAGGCTGTGGTTTGTTCTGAAGCCGCGGTTAAGTCATCGGCATTTTGGGCAACTCCCCCAATGGAAAACTGGTCATTTCCTCAATCGAGGCTGCGGTTTGGTTGACGGCGGCAGCTAAACTCTCCGTATCCGCACTCAGGCTTTTAATGGAGGCGGCCATTTCTACCATTGATGCGGTGACTTGAGAGGCTGAAGTTGCCATTTCCTGAGCACTCTCGGCCACATTATGGGTGGAAATGCTACTTTGTTGGACTGAGGAGGCTGTTTGTCTTACCACCGTTGCCAGTTCGTTACTACTGGCGGTGACTTGTTCAATCGAGGCGGCTATTTCATTAGTCGAAGATACTAATTCTTCCCCTAAAGTTTCAACGGATTGGCTGTGGGTGGCGGTTTGTTTTAATAGGGCGACCAGGGTTTGAACTCCGGTGCAGTTCTCCTGTGCCAAGCGACTTTGGGATTCCATTCCTAAACATAGATGTTCGGTATTTGCCAACAGATCCTGGGTTTTAATCAGGATTTGCTGATTTTCCCCCCTGATCTGTTCGACTATCCGATCAGATGCCGTAGAACCGTTGATTTTTGATGAATTTTTGGAGGAATTTTTGTTATCTTTTTTTTGTTTTTTGTTGATTTTAGACATGATTTTTTTCTCGGTAATTTATATTTATAGCAAAAGGCAAGAGGGAATAGGGAATGGGCAATGGGCAATAAGTAAATACTTACTATGAGCAGTTTTTAGCTTTCAAAAATGTCCTAATAGATGTGGCAACTGCTATATTAGTGGTTTTTTATATGGGGTCGTAATTCCTCAGTTAATCCATTAACTCTGATGCTGCTGGGGTGTTTATGATTCTCTCTTTTGACTAAACATTTAGCATAACTTAATCCCGAAACAACACAATTTTTAATGTTTGATTTTCAAGTCCTCCGCTACGGATTCCTCCAAATTGAGTAATTCCTCAACATTGAGAATCAGGACAACTCGTTTTCCCAGGGTGGCAACCCCGGCTAAATACCGACTGCTAAAATGGGACATTCCCTCGGGGGGCGGCTGAATGACGTCTTCTGATAGGGCTAAAAATTCCCGGGCGGTATCGACAATCACTCCCACGGTACGATGATTAGTCTGAATCACAATTAGACGGGTTCGCAGATTATAGGCGGTTTTCTCCAGTCCAAATCGGACTCGTAAATTAATCGCCGGAATCACCTGTCCCCGGGAAAATACTACCCCCTCCACAAAGGGTAAGGTATTGGGAACGGGGGTGATTTGTTCAATCATTTCCATTTGCTGCACAACTTCAGAGGAAATTCCATAGGTTGTGTCGGCCAGTTCAAATAGGATATAGGTTTGAGTGGAAGTCGTAATGTTTGACATTTGACGGTTTCCGGGGGTGAGATGTTGATGGTTAATGGTTGTTGGTCAGCAGTAGCGATCGCGATCGGGTTGAACATCGCGCGATGGCAGCCACATCTAAAATTAAAACGACGCGCCGATCTCCGAGTTCCGTCGCTCCGGCTATTCCCATCACTTGGACTAGGGGATCGGTTAAGGGATTCACCACAATTTCCCTTAATCCTGTCACCCTATCCACCACCAGGGCGACGGAGTTTCCCGTGCCGCCTAGGATGACGACTTGGGAGGTGGGGGAGGGAGGGGGAGCGGGGGGAGCGGGGGGAGCAGGGGAGGTGGGGGAGGTGGGGGGAGTAGGGGGAGCGGGGGGAGCAGGGGGAGCGGGGGGAGCGGGGGGAGCGGGGGGAGCAGGGGGGGCGGGGGGGGGCAGGGGAGGTAGGGGAGGTGGGGGGGGAGAGGGAGAAAATTTTGGCGAGTCTGATTAGGGGTAGGACGGTGTTGCGATAACTGAGAATTTCGTTATGTTCAAAGGCAATAATTTGTGATCTCGAAACTTCTAGCACTTCCTTAATGGCGGCTTGAGGAATGGCAAAGGTTTGTTCCCCAACGGTGATAATTAGGGCATCCGTAATTGATAGGGTTAGGGGGAGTTGAATGGTAAAGCGAGTACCTTTGCCTTTATGGGTTTCTAAACTCAAAGACCCCCCTAATTCCTGAACTGTATTTTTCACAATTGCCATTCCTACCCCCCGTCCCGAAATTAAATCCGCTTCAGTTTTTGTGGAAAATCCGGGGGAACACAAAATATCTAATAAGGCCATCATATTATAGGGTTCGGGCTTTCCGGCTTCCCTGATTTCATCGGCGCTCTGGCTATCAATCCCGGCCCGCTCAATCACAGTTTCAATATCAACACCCCGACCATCATCTTCAATTTCAATAATCACGGTTTCTCCGGCGGCGATGGCTTTGAGGGTGATGGTTGCTTGGTCGGGTTTTCCGGCGGCGGAACGTTCGGCGGGGGATTCAATCCCATGACTCACGGCATTTCGGACTAAATGGAGCAGGGGATCGAGCATTCGCTCCACAACGAATTTATCAATTTCGGTTTCCTGGCCGCTAATCTCTAGGCTGACTTGTTTTTCACTGGCCCGGACTAAATCCCGAACTACAAATTGCATCCGGGCAAAAATTTCACCAATGGGAACTAAACGGACTTGCATTACCCCCTGACGCAAATCTCGCAATTGTCGTTCGAGCATGAGGTTGATTTCCTGTAGGGCTCGGGTTTGAGGAGCCCTCAGATAACTGGAGACCAATTGCAGATAATCTTCTAAACGACCGCGACTAATCACTAAATCTCCGACCATGCGCATTAAGTTATCCAGTTTGGGTAACTCAACACGCACGACGTTGGAGGTGGTGGTGAGGGGGATGGAGGGGGGAGTTGGGGGAGTTGGGGGAGTTGGGGGAGCAGGGGGAGTTGGGGGGGCAGGGGGAGTTGGGGGGGCAGGGGGAGCAGGGGGAGCAGGGGGAGCAGGGGGAGTTGGGGGAGCAGGGGGAGCAGGGGGAGCAGGGGAGGTAGGAGGGGGAGTGGGGGAGGTAGGAGGGGGAGTGGGGGAGGTAGGAGGGGGAGTGGGGGGGATGATGGAATTTTGTTTTGTGGTTTTTGAATAGGGTTGCCAAGTTAAGCCATGTTGATCGGTTTCTTGAAGGGGAATTTCACTGGAGGAGGTGGCGAGAATTAGGTCAAATAGAATTTTATTTCCCTGACTCATCCGGGGTGCAACATAAATTAATCGACCCAGGGTTTGTAAATGTTCTCGAATGGTATTGACTCTAATTCCTTGTTCGGACAGTTGGGTGGTCGGTGAAAACACAAAATGCCAGAGGTTTTCCCCGTGGTTGATGGCTTCGTTAAGTTCGTTTTCTTCCTGGGGTTTCAGTTTTAATTCTACTGGGGTGACTAGGCCAGAGGTCTGATTTTCCAGGGGTTTCGCCAGGAATTAGCGCGGTAAGTTGGTTGATGATGTCGGTAATATCCGGTGGCGGGGTTTGGGTTCGTTGACTACTGATCACTTGTTCGAGTAGTTTTGTTCCGGTAATCAGGACATCAAATCCTTGGGCGGATAAAACAACTTTTTGATCTCGCAATACTCGTAAATAGCTTTCCATTTCATGGGCTAATTCTTCAGCTAAACCCACTCCCACCATTCCTGATAACCCTTTTATGGAATGGAAACAACGGAACAATTCATTCAGGCTAGAACCCTCAATATGAGATTGATTAATCCGGGACTCAAGGGTTAGAAGTTCTCGTCTGACGACGGCTAAATGTTCTTCACATTCTGCAAAATAATCTTCTAAAAAGTCCTCAAAAAAATTATTTTCAGTTGGGTTAGACACAATAATCAGTTATCAGTTATCAGTTATCAGTTATCAGTTATCAGTTATCAGTTATCAGTTATCAGTTGTCAGTTTAAGGGTTTTCAGTGTTCATTTTCTGTGATTCTTTGATTAGTGCTTACACCGATCACTGATTATTGATGACTGACCACTGAATTTAGTAGTCCTTGAATGTGACTTGCGAGGAATTGAGGTTTAAAGGGTTTGGTTAAATAGCAAGCTGCGCCGGCGGCGATCGCTTCACTGCGACTATCTTCATCGCCTTTTGTGGTGAGAATTACTATTGGGGTATCGTGATAACTGGGATGTCCTAAAACAAATCTTAGAACTTCCAACCCGTGCATATCGGGCATATTCAAATCCAATATCATTAAATCAAAGGGGGCAATTTCGATTTTTTCAATCGCCTCTAAACCATTCCCGGCTTCACTAAAACTGACATCGGTTAGATCTCGCAAGGACGCGATCACCATTTTTCTCATCGTTGTCGAGTCATCAACGACTAAAATACGTTTCATAACCTGGACTCCTTGGGGGGATAAGGCACAAATAGTTTGCATTTTCATTACTCACATTTTGGCATATAGCAATCCTATTTGAGTTGTGTTCTTAATTCCTGAGCAAAAGGAACACCGGAACACCAGATAATACTTATAGCTATTTCAGTCAGTATTAAAATGTTACAACCTATTTAGGATTTCTATAGTAAATGCCGACTTTGATATTCTTACAATCCCATCAACAACAAGAAGAAAAGTCGATTATTCCAGCTATCAAACAGGACAGTTATCCTCCTGAAAATCACCGTATCTGAATTATAAATCAACTCCCTGTCGAGTAGGAGGTGGGACTTCTTGATCCGATTTAGTTAACTTACACCGCCGGGAAGTCCCCCGCTCTACAATAACCCAAGTGAGCGGAGGGAATAGAGGCGGGTCAACCTAGGTACAGAGTTGACCCCATCTTTCCCCATTATCTTTACTGTTTTCAGTATTATGTAGTAAGATCTTCAGACTAGGAGGTGCAAATCGAGTGCTACACAAAGCTGTACAAGTCCGTCTGTATCCAACTACATTGCAAGAAGCACATCTCGCCCAAACATTTGGATGTTCGCGCTGGTGGTGGAATTATGCTTTAAATAAATCAATTCAGGTTTATCAAGATACGGGCAAAGGGCTAGGACAGGTAGCACTTAACGCCCTACTGCCTAAACTCAAAAAAGCCGAAGATACCCTGTGGTTAGCTAATTGTTATAGTCAGGTTTTACAAGCTACAACACTTAATTTAACCACAGCATATAAAAACTTTTTTGAGCAACGTGCAGGCTTCCCTAAGTTTAAATCTAAACATGGTAAACAGTCAATTCAATACCCTCAAAACGTCAAAATTGTTGATGGTAATGTCAAACTTCCTGGCAATATTGGAATAGTCAAAACCAAAATACATAGACCAATTGAAGGAAAAATCAAGACTGTAACTATTAGTAAAACACCATCAGGCAAATATTTGGCATCTATCCTGACCGAAATTGAAGGAGAAAATCCAACTATTTCAGAAGGTAAAATCTATGGTATTGATTTAGGAATCAAACACTTTGCAGTTGTTACTGATGGTGAAAAGGTTTCTAAATACGATAATCCCAAACATCTTGCTAAACATGAGAAAAATCTCAAACGCAAACAGAAGAAATTAGCGCGTAAACAAAAAGCCTGTACTGAAACCCAGTCGAAGTGGAAGTAAGTCAAGACAAAAGTATAGAAAAATTGTGGCCAAACTGTACGAACGAGTGAGTAATTCCCGGCAAGATTTTCTACATAAACTTAGTCATAAGTTGGTCAGCGATAGCCAAGCTGTCATAGTAGAAAATCTTCATGTCAAAGGCATGGTTCGTAATCACAATTTGGCAAAAGCAATATCTGATGCAGGATGGGGAACTTTCACTAATTTCTTAGCTTACAAACTAGAACGAAAAGGCGGTAAGTTAGTGGAGATTGATAGATGGTTTCCTAGTTCCAAACTCTGTTCTAATTGTTTCTATCAAGTGAATGAGATGCCATTGGATGTTCGTGAATGGACTTGTCCTAATTGTGGTACTGATCATGATCGGGATGGAAACGCAGCTATGAATATTAGAGCAGAGGGTATCAGAATCCTAAAGACGGATGGTTCAGCCGTTTCTGCTGTAGGAGGGGAGGTAAGACCCCATCTTGGGCGAAAGTCTAAGATGGGGCATTCGCCTGTGAGTACAGAAACCGACACTGTACTTGGTACTCCAAGTCAGTGTGGGTAGTTCACACTGTAAATAGAGGTAATCAAAAACCGTACACCGTCAAAGGAAGAACAGCGTCATGGGATTATTTGATCGCATTAGCCGTCTTGTCAGAGCCAATTTGAATGATCTGGTCAACAAAGCCGAAGACCCAGAGAAGATTCTGGAACAGGCGATCATTGATATGCAGGAGGATCTGGTGCAGTTGCGTCAGGCTGTTGCTCAAGCGATCGCCAATCAAAAACGCAATGAACAACAGTATAATCAGGCCCAGTCCCAGGCTAACCAATGGGAGTCTCGCGCTAAGTTAGCCCTGCAAAAAGGGGAAGAAGGGTTAGCCAGAGAAGCCTTACAGCGCAAAAAAAGCTACACGGAAACGGCTAATACAATGAAATTGACTCTGGATCAAACCTTGGGTCAGGTAGATGCTCTCAAACGCAATTTAATTCAGTTGGAGAGCAAAATCTCCGAAGCCAAAACCAAGAAGAATATGCTCAAAGCCCGGGCGCAAGCTGCTAAGGCTAATGAGCAGTTACAGAATTTATTGGGGGGTATTAATCCCAGTGGGGCCACCGCAGCCTTTGAACGGATGGAGGAAAAGGTGGTGCAGTTGGAAGCCCGTTTCCGACGCGGCCAGAGAATTGGGGGGTTCGGATTTTGAGAGCAAATTTGCGGCTTTGGAAGCTGGAAGCGATGTGGATGAGGAATTAATGGCCCTGAAAGCCCAGATGTCCGGTAGTCCTGCTCCCCAGTCTCTCCCCCCGGGACAAACAGCGGCAACCCCTAATGTTCCCGTGGATGATGAGTTGGAAAAGCTGAGACGGGAGTTGAATAATATGTAAGCGGAACCGACTATTGACTGGTGCGGGCTTTTTGTCAGGGGTCAAGGGTTATGGGTCTATCGGGGCTACCATTGACTCCCAAAGTTTGATGGAAAGCCCTTGTCTGGGGGGGATTACGAATTACGAATTACGAATTACGAATTACGAATGGGGGATGGGGGATGGGGGATGGGGGATGGAAGACATGGCTATTTTGAAAAAACTCCGTTCCGTTTAGCCATCATTTATAATTTCGCTGTATAGTGATAACGGGTTTGATTCGGTACTTATACTTAACGACCGATCGGCTCCAGGGCCTAATTTAATTTTTATTAATAAAGTGTCACCCACAATGGCTAAGGTACGTTTGCTGATTCTCAGTTCTTTTGCGGCGGGCTTTGGACTATGCTCCATTGTTTTTTCCGTTTTTACGATGATTTCTGAATTTAATTTTTCTACGGTATTTAGATTTATTTTAACCCTGGGATTCTTTGTAATTAATATTTTATTTTCTTTGCATTATTATGGATTAATTTTCAAAGAATTTAAGCTAATTAATAAAATGAAAGCTCAATTGAAACGGTTTAATTATAATTTTTAATTGGGGTTGGAGCGATCGCTAACCGGAAATTAGAAATAGGTAGAAATAGGTTTAAGTTAAAATCAAAGCTAGTTTGTACAAAGGAGTTCTATTATGTTAAACGCACTCAACTCTCTGTTTGGTCGTCATCCAGAACGAAATCGGGCCAACGTAGAAATCTATACTTGGCAAACCTGCCCCTTTTGTATTCGAGCTAAACTATTATTATGGTGGAAAGGGGTTGATTTTACAGAATATAAAATAGATGGGGATGATGCCACCCGAACTCAAATGGCGGAAAGGGCAAATGGACGGCGCACAGTTTCCCCAAATTTTTATTAATAATCAACATATTGGCGGCTGTGATGATCTGTATCAATTAGATGGAGAAGGAAAACTAGAACCCCTATTAGCTGAACCTGCTTTATAAGTTGTTGGGATGATTGCCCACTTTTTATTAGGGTACTCATCCCAACAACGGGATTTTTCAAATCCTTAGCCCAATAACTTAATATTTATTTACAAAAGTTTTAATAAGTTCATAATGTTTTTTTTGATTAACCAGATGTTAAATTGTGGCAAAAATACTTTAAATTAATATAGTAGGCAAATCAAGAAACCGTAAACTCAAAGGAGTAATATTAAGCCCCAATAGAACCGATTCAATTTCTATTTATCTACAGCTAACAAATGCTTTGAATTTAACAATTACTTAATTTTTGGGACTCCATCCTTAACGGTTGATCCTAACTTTTGGGGATAAACCCTCGGAATTGGTAACTTAGTAATTTATATTTGTGGAGAAAAAATATGTTAGAAACAGTCACAAACTTCCGTAATGTTGCCATTGTTGGCCCCTATTTAAGTGGTAAAACCACACTCTTAGAGAGTATTTTATCGGTGAGTGGAGCCATCTCTCGCAAAGGAACAGCAAAAGATGGTAACAGGGTTGGGGATAGTTCTCCAGAAGCAAAAGAACGAAATATGAGTGTAGAAGTGACTGCCGCTGGTACCGAATATGGCGGCATTCGTTTTACCTTTTTAGACTGTCCGGGTTTCTATCGAATTTGTCCAAGAAACCTATAATGCTTTAATCGGTACGGGATTAGCGATTGTGGTTTGTGAAGCTGATCCGAGCCGGATTTTAACCCTATCTCCTCTGTTCAAATTCCTAGATGACTGGGAAATTCCCCACCTAGTTTTTGTGAATAAAATGGATCGGGTTTGTACCGATGAGGAACGCTGCGTCAACAGTTTTACTGAAATCTTAAACGCCTTAAAATCGGCTTCCACTCGTCCGGTGATTCCCCAACAATATCCCATTGTTAACGGTGAACAATTGGTGGGTTTTATTGATTTAATTAGCGAACAAGCCTATCATTATCATCCGGGTGCGCCCTCCGATCCCGTGGCTTTTCCAGAATCCTTAAAAGAGGCTGAACACCTTGCTCGACAAGCAATGTTAGAGGAGTTAGCTAATTTTGATGATCATTTATTAGAAGAACTGTTAGAAGAAATTGAACCGCCTCAAGATGAAATTATTAAGGATTTAAAAATGGAATTGGGGGCGGATTTAATTGTCCCGGTATTAATAGGAGTAGCTGAACAAGATCACGGGGTGCTGGCGTTGTTGGATGCTTTAGTTCGGGAAGCTCCAGAACCTACAATTACCGCAGAACGTCGGGGGCTGAAATCTTCGGAAGGGTTGCCCATTGCCCAAGTATTGAAAACCTATTATACCCCCCAAGGCGGTAAGCTCTCCCTGGTGCGGGTTTGGCAGGGGGAATTGACCGAAGGTATGGTCTTAAATGGGGTACGACCGGGGGGAATGTATCGGATGACCGGACAACAAACCCAAAACGTACAAACGGCAAAAACTGGGGAAATTGTGGCTTTGGGACGGATGGAGGGAATTCAAACCGGAGATACTTTAACTTCCGAAACCCAATGCTTTAAAAAATCCCTTGCCAAAAGCGGCTTTGCTTCCTGCGGTTTATGGCTGGGCTATTACTCCAGAAAACCGCAAAGATGAGGTTAAAATTAGTGCGGCTTTATCTAAAATGTTAGATGAAGATCCGGCATTAAATTGGGAACAAAATAGTGATACCCACGAAATTATTTTATGGGGTCAAGGTCAAATTCATTTGCAAGTAACTTTAGATCGACTACGGCGTAAATATAATTTACCCATGGTCACCCATTTACCGAGTATTCCCTATAAAGAAACGATTCGCAAAACTACTAATTCCCACGGTCGATATAAACATCAAAGTGGTGGTCATGGACAGTTTGGAGATGTGTATTTAGATATTAAACCTCAGCCTCGCGGGGAAGGGTTTAATTTTGGGGAAACTATTGTGGGGGGTGTGGTTCCCCGTCAATATATTCCGGGGGTGGAAACGGGAGTTCGAGACTATTTAAACCAAGGGCCGTTAGGGTTTCCCGTAGTAGATATAGCGGTGACTTTAACTAATGGTTCCTATCACGCGGTTGATAGTTCGGAACAGGCTTTTAAACAGGCTGCTCGGTTAGCAATGCAGTCGGGAATGGAGAAATGTGAACCGATTTTATTGGAACCTATTACGGCGGTTGAAATTTGCGCTCCCAGTGATTTTACTGCCCAAATGTTTCAGTTAATTACTGGCCGACGGGGGCAAATTTTAGGTTATGAACCGATGTCGGACTGGAAGGGATGGGATAAAATTTCTGCCTATATTCCTCAAGCGGAAATGCAGGATTTAATTGTGGAATTGCGTTCATTAACTTTAGGAGTGGGTTATTTTAATTGGCAATTTGATCGTTTACAGGAAGTTCCTGAAAAGTTAACGGAACGGATTTTAGCAACGGTGAAGGGAAATGGCAATGGTAATGGGAAATAATCAGTTGTAATAGCCATCGGGGGAATTACAAGAAATTGGTATTTTCCCCTGAGTTAATATTCTGAGACTTCCCCAATTTTGTTTTTTGCTGTATCAAACCCTCGCCAGGAAAACCCGTGGTATGAATAACTCCATTAATTTTGCTAAAGTGGGTTTGAGATTGAGCGATCGCCTTCTGCATTTGTTGTAAAGTTGACCGATAACTAATCAACTCTTACACTAATAACTAATAATGGATTACTGAAACCAATGGACGAAATCGCCAAGAAAATTGCTGGTCTGGGTCTTCCCGGTATATTTCTCGTGATTCTCACTGTCTCATCAGCCGGAAGCAACGCTGCCATTGCTGCTGCCCTCACAGCCCTGGGAGGGCCCTTTGGGATTGTTGGCGGGATAGGAATACTGGGTTTAATGACGGTGTTAGGAGATACTGTCGCTGGATATGGAATTGAAGCTGTTCTTCATGCTGTCTATGCAGAACGGAGAAAAACTGAATCTGTTAGATATCTCCTGAAAGAAATCCAAGATTTACCTATTTCCAATGAGCTCAAACTCAAACTCAAAAATCAACTTAGTCCAGACGCACAATCTCGGGTGGAAGACGTTGAGCTTATAAAAATAGTTGAAATTGTTGAAGATTGATTTGAATTATACCTTGGGAATGGGGAATGGGGAATGGGCAATAGGCAATAGGCAATAGGCTGCGTCGTGAGTCGTGAGCTAGTCGAAGGGTCGAACGGTCGAACGGTCGAACTAGAACAGGCAACAGTAGGCAGTGAAAGTTAATGAGTTGGCTGGATTTAGAAGTATCCTAACTGCAATGTGTAGTGCTATTAAAAACCTTAAATCCAGCCTAAATGCTCTTTAACTGTGTTCATGGCTATTCTAACGTTACTAGCAGTAAAGGATATTTTATAGGGATTATTTAGCTTTTTCGGGTTAGGATCAATGGTAATTACATTTCCTTGCCAAAGTTCACTTTCCCTTGACCAGTCGAGGGCGGCTAATTCCGAGACTTTTTCTAAATCAAAGGTATGGCTATATTGATCATAAGTTAGATGTAGTAACCGCCCTAAAATTTCTAAGCCCATACTTACCCCTAAGATATATTTATCTTTAAAACTATCAATTTCCTCAATAGTTAATTCTTCTTTAGGAGTTTGGGCAATATATTCAGTAGCAGGGCATTCTTCAAAAAACTGATTTAAACAACTGGCTAATTGTTCGGACGCCATATCAACATCATAGTCGATTAATTCATCGCTGGAATCATCTGTGAACACACAACTGACAAACTTGACAATATAATTCATCGTGTAAATTAATTTCTGTTTACTGGCTGGACTGGCTTTAATTTTCTCGGTTTTTTCCTTAAACATGAACACAGAGTCAACTAAATTCTTGGTAATTCCAATTCTGCCGGAAAACTCTCCAAAGGAAATTAATAAAGATTTATCTAGTTGTCGAGTTTGTGCCATATCTCTAAAGTCGGTTTGACATTGATTAAAATTACCTTCTAATACTAAGGTAATGGGAAAATCATGGTCGGCAATGAGTTCGGCTGTTGAGCTATCTTGGATTAAGTCACGAATTGCTTGTTTGCGATGTTGACCATCGGTAATATCTAATTTTGTAGTCCGGGGAATAATGACAAAACAAACCCCGCGACCTAAATCTATTAATTCAATTTTTCCTGGGTCAACATTAGCGGTTAAAGTTCCAATAATCCAAGGTTTATCTTGATTAACTCGTTTTATAATATAGTCTTTAATTTCTTGGGCATGACCTTTAACTTCCGGGCGGTTTTTACCGGAATCGGGGTTATTATCTAGGGAAGGTTGGGCTTGTAATAATGTGGGTAAATCAAAGGCAGGGACGTTAATTTGAATCATTTTCCGTTTGCCTTGTTGCAACAGTAAACCAATATAGCACTTTTGACGGTGGTTTTGAGTAAAAAGGGGCTCCAACAGAGAATCAATTTTCAGGCTTAATTCTGAAAGGCTGTTATTATTTGTATTCATTTTCAGGCAACTATAAACAAGGTTAATGAGCTTATTTTAAACTTTTTTCTGACATTTGTACAAAATAATTTGCTATTTTATTTTTCTGGAAATGGTTGTTTCTTTTAACTTAATTCTTTTTAATATTCTCGGCATATTTACGGAGTTAATTGTTGTCACCGGAGTTGGTTTTAAGTGTTGACTAAAAAATCAAGAGTATGGGCGTGTTCCCCCTTACAACATTATCTCTCCGACGGCGGGTTTTGTCAACCCCCTTTCCCAGAAAAACGAAATTTTTTTGAGTGGAAAGAATTTTTTTGACCGCAAAATATTATTGTCACCACCAAGACACAGAAAGGTTATAGGGTTTGGGGTAAACCGACCTCTTTGGGTTTAACGAATTTACCATCAAAACTGACAGCTTTATTTTCAAATGTCCTAGCATCGGCTAAGGCTTTGCGTAACTCGGCGCATTCCATGGGTTGCTGCATTCCTCCTAATAAATAGATGAGTAATTTGGCGGCTAGGTCTTTTCCGGCGACTCTGACCCGGCGTTTATTGGGGTCATATAATATTCCATACCAGAGGGAGTCGGGATATTCCATACCACTAAACCCTCCAGACCCATCAAAACTTTGCAATTTCTGAAAAATTTCTGTTAGGGGTTGTTGTTGATAAAAGACTAATACCCCCAAGGCGGCGGCGACGGCTACTTGACCAACGGGGCGAAATAATATATTTCCTTCCCCTGGGGGTTTTTCAAAACTAAACCTGCGGAGGTCGGGGGTTTCCCAACGGTCTTCTAAGCGTTGATAACTGGGTAAACTTGCCAAGCTATCAAAAAGTTGTTGTAATTCCTGAATACCCGTTTCTAACTCCTGGGTTGTGGGGCGTCGGGGGACTAACCCGGGTTTGGCGGCTTTCCAGTGGGGAAATTTGGGGGTGAGGTAGCGTTGACCCATATCTGTTAGGGCTTGCAGGGTAGTTAATACCGTTGACTTGGAGGCGACGGTGGCGCTATCCCAATTAATTCTAGGGTGGCGTCCGGGTTTATCGACAAATAGGGGATGGGAAACGACGACCCGGCGAGTCACAATAGAAAACCCATCATCTTCGTCTAATAGGGCTAACTGTCCTTTACTGAGTTTAACGGCCATTAAGTTAACGTGAACAAAAATAGACCTAACCCTTTGTCTGGCTTGGGCGCGGGTTTCTCCTTTGACAACGGCGGGAATAAATTCTACGCCGATGGTTTCCTGGGATAACTGTTGTAACTGTTGGGGGGTGATACCGAATTTTTGGGTCATCTCCTTAACGGTAATAGCATCCCCGACGGGTTTTTTCTGTTTGCTATAGGGTTGTAAACGTCCTGTGCGTAGGAGTTGCATTAACCCTTGTATCCCCATGAGGCGATGTTGTCCATCTAGGGCAAATACGGATATATCCCCAGACATCTGCAATAGTCCGAGTTTTCCCTGACTATCCAGGGGTAAAAATTCAATGGCGGACTGGGTGGCCCGGCCCTGTTTATCCCATTGGGGGGCTTGGGGGTTATCGACCCAGGAGGGACTGAGGACGACTAACACGGCCGGAAATTTATGGTCTTTATGGTTGGTCAGGTATTGGGTGAGGGTGGCCTGTCGTGACCAGTCCAGGGGACGTTGCAGGATATCGTCCACGGTTTCGGTGTCTCTTTCGACGTTTCCTGTGGGGTCTAAATGGGGTTGAAATAGGGGCAGTTGGGAGGCAAAACCAACTTTGGCGGCTATCCATTCTAGGGTGATGGAGGTGATAAAGGTTTCGGTTTCGGCCATTTGGGCTTTGTGGGCTAGGATGCGATCGTTGTTGTAGAGGGGTTTGAGGAGATCGGCGATCGCTTCTAAGTCTTGTTGGAGTTGGTCGGGGGTGTTATTTTCCATTCTGGTTGCCAAGGGGTGCAATAGGCGTTAAACTATCCTAAAATGGTTTTTAAAAACTTGTTATTAATTTTTAAAAACTTATTCTGAGTCCTATTTTACCTAATTAGTGGGGTTTAGGGAATATTTTTTATGGCTAAAGGGGGAAACAATGACTACAGGGGGACAACCAGAAGGTAGAAATCTAGCTGACTATATTAATTGTTTTTCTCAAATTCAGGTCTATAAAAACAAGAAAAGAGGCGGTGAAGCACTCAATCAACCTATTTTATTATTATCTGTAGTTGATGCAATATCACAAGGTTTAATTATAGAAAACCGTATTTTTATATCTGATGAATTGATTGATACATTTAAAAAATATTGGTCTATTTTAACTTCTGACCCGTTTAAAGGTAGTGATTTCGCGCTACCATTTTTTCATCTCAAGAATGGTAAGTATAAATTTTGGCATCTTAAATTTAGTTCAGAATATGACGGAGGAAGACCCCAAACAATTCCTAAAATCAGAAAAGATGTTGATTATGCTCATTTAGATCAGGAGCTTTTTAACTTTATTCAAGATCCAAATAGTAGAAAGGAATTGATAGATAGTTTAATTAATGCTTGGTTTACTTCCAGCCAAAAAGCTATAGAAGAAATATTGAAAATCAACCAAGATTTAGAAAATTTTGGCTCAGATGATTTAGAAACAACTTCTGAATCTGATAATACAGAGAAAAAAAAAATAAAGTTTTACCTTAAAAAGTCAGTTGTTAGAGAGGCATTTTTCCGTAAAGCTGTTGTACATCTTTATGATTATAGATGTGCTTTCTGTAGATTACGGGTAACTCGCTCTTTAAGTCAAAGCCTTGTAGATGGCGCACACATTAAACCCTTTGCTAAATTTTATGATAGCAATATAAAAAATGGAATTTCACTTTGTAAAAATCATCATTGGGCTTTTGATCAAGGTTGGTTTACAATAGATAATAATTACAAAATTATAATTGCTCAAGATTTAGATGAAGATTCACCCTATAATAGAGATATGAAAGAATTTAATGGGGAATTAATTTTTTTACCTAACTCTGAATTAAATTTCCCTCGAATGGATTCACTAATATGGCATCGCCAGAATATATTTAGAGCATAGTTAAAGATTTAGTATTACAACTGAGGTGTTAAAATGACAGAAACTCTAATCAACATTGAATCTAAAAGCACAGTTGAACAATTCATTGACGCTGTTGAAACATTAACTGAAGAAATTCAAGATTTATACTTACAAGAAGAATGCCCTTTAATTATAGGATGGAGTGGAGGGAAAGACAGCACCTCTGTGCTTCAGCTTATCTGGAATTCTATTGCAGCATTACCCGTTGAGCAACGCACAAAAACAATTCATGTTATTACTAATGATACCTTAGTTGAAAATCCAATAATTTCTACTTGGGTGAAAAGATCTTTAGAAAAAATGCAATTAGCAGCTAAAGAACAAAAAATGCCTATAGAAACACATCTAACTTATCCAGCCATTCAGGATACATTTTGGGTGTGTTTAATTGGTAAAGGTTATCCGACCCCCAGACAACGATTTAGATGGTGTACAGATCGCTTAAAAATCCAGCCCGCAGATTCATTTATTCAAGAAGTTCTTAAAACTAATCGTGAAGCCATCTTAGTTTTAGGAAACTCGCAAAACCGAAAGTATTCAAAGATCAATGAATATGGCAAAGCATCGAAAACGGAGAGTTCGCGATCGCTTAAATACAAATCCTCGTCGTCCTGATTGCTTAGTTTATTCCCCCATTGAAGATTGGCAAACTGATGAAGTTTGGATGTATTTAATGCAATGGGAAAACCCTTGGGGTTTGGATAATAAAGAATTACTTGCGATGTATCGAGGTGCAACAGCAGATAATGACTGTCCGCTGGTTGTGGATACTTCTACCCCTAGTTGTGGAAGTTCTCGGTTTGGTTGTTGGGTTTGTACTTTGGTAACTAAAGATAAATCAATGGAGGCAATGATTATTAATGATGAAGCTAAAGAATGGATGCAACCATTATTAAATCTCCGTAATGAATTAGATCCTACAAATGATCGAGATAAGCGAGATTTTAGACGAATATTTGGAAAAGTTCAACTATTTGAACGGAATATTGATGGGGAAATATCCGTCGAACCTATTCCTGGGCCCTATACCAAAAAATGGCGAGAACATTGGTTAAGACGAGTATTAGAAGCACAACAACAAATTAGAAAAACAGCACCCGAAGAATATCGAGATATAACCTTAATTACCATAGGAGAACTGAGCGAAATCAGACGAATATGGTTAGAAGAAAAACACGAATTTGATGATAGTGTACCTAAAATTTTCACCGAAGTTATGGGAGAAACCTTTGAAGACCCCCGTTTGGGTGCAGGAAATACCGTTCTGGGTGCAGATGAATGGGAATTATTAGAAGAACTTAGTCAAGGAGATACAATGTATATGGAATTAATGGCAAAACTGATTGATACAGAACGTCAATATAAAACCATGGCGAGACGAAATGGTATTTATGATGATTTGGAAAAGTGTTTAGAAACCAGTTTCTCGACCTCAAGAGCAAGCTATTAATAATGCTCATTACGAACGCAAATTAAAAGAAGCCGCCAAAACCGGAAATGTTGAACAGGTCAAGCACGCCATAGAAGACAAAAACCCCGAACCTCCACAACAGTTAAGTTGGGGAAGTTTGAAATTTCAAAACCCTACCTAACCCATCCTATTATATTAGGTAAAGCAGTGCGAGCGTCCCCGCTCGCTAACCCCATCTAAATGGCTATCCAACTCCTTTATTTGGCGTAGGGTTGATAATTATTAGCGTAGGATTAAATAATTATTAGCGTAGGGTTGATAATTATTAGCGTAGGATTAAATAATTATTAGCGTAGGGTTGATAATTATTAGCGTAGGATTAAATAATTATTAGCGTAGGGTTGATAGTTATTAGCGTAGGGTTGATAATTATTAGCGTAGGATTAAATAATTATTAGCGTAGGGTTGATAATTATTAGCGTAGGGTTGATAATTATTAGCGTAGGGTTGATAATTATTAGCGTAGGGTTGATAATTATTAGCGAACGAGGACGTTCGCACTGCTGTAGCTAATACAATCACACACTGCTATAATTATATATAGTAATGCGATTGTTCTACCACAAAAAGCATTTATACAAAGTATTTATAGAGTATAAAAAAATGATTTTCCTAGAATTAACCTTAGAAAACTTTGGCCCCTATCGAGGGAAACAAGTAATTGATTTACGCCCTAAAATTAATGATAATGTGATTAGTCCCATTGTCTTATTTGGAGGTATGAATGGCGGCGGAAAAACTACCTTAATGGATGCGATGCGCCTCGCCCTTTATGGACAACGCGCCCAATGTTCTACCCGGGGAAATTTGAGTTATCCCGACTTTCTTAAACAAGCGGTTAATAAACAGACCCTAGCCCATGAAGAAACCAGTGTAGAATTATTATTTGAACATATTGTTAAAAATATGCAAGTCGAGTTTCGGGTCAAACGTCGCTGGACAAAAAACCCGAAAAATGGTAAGGATATTTTAGGCATATTAATTGATGATTGGCCGGACTCCGCTTGGGTAGAAACCTGGGATGAACGCATCGAAGATTTTTTCCCGATAGGAATTTCTAACCTATTTTTATTTGATGGGGAACAGGTTAAGGAATTAGCCGATTTAGACAGTCCTCCTAATGTTGTGGTACAAGCAATTCAATCTTTATTAGGATTAGAATTATCTGAACGTTTAGCCGTAGATTTAGATATTTTAGCTAACCGCAAACGCCGACAGTTAGCCGACTCAAAAGAGTTAGCGTATTTAGAGGAAATTGAAACTAAAATAAATCAGTATAAATCCGAAGCAGACGGGGCGGAAATGGCGGTAGCAGAATTAAAAATCCAGGCTGGAATTGCTAAGACAAAGTTAAATCAAGCTAAGGAAAAATTCAAACTCGAAGGTGGCAAAATAGCCGGAGAACGGAGTCAATTAGAGAAAAAATTATTAGATGAAAAAGAAAAAACCAAACAACAACGGGAACGTCTTTGTGAATTAGCAGCCGAAGGTTTGCCTTTAAGTTTAATTCAACCTTTATTAATTCAAGCGCGAAAGCAAGGAAAACAGGAGTTGAATTGGGAAAAAGCCAAGGTAGCTCAGGATTTTATTAAAGATCGAGATCAACGATTATTTCAATATTTAGAAGAACTGAATATTGCCAAAAAACAGCTAGAAAGTGTTAAGATATATCTGGAAACTGATTATCAAAATTTAACCGAAAATCATCATAATCAAGAAAAGATATTTTTAGAAATTGATGAAAAAGTTTTCAGTCAATTAGGAACATTTTTAGACCATCAACTTCCTAGTCAAATCCAACAATCTCAGGACGTTTTAGAGGCTTTAAGGGTCATTGAAGATGCCCTTTCTAGTCTGGATAAACAATTGGCTATTGCTGCACCTCCAGAGGTCTATGAACAACTGTTAGAAATGGTATCCCAAGCCCAAACAGAATACACTAAAATTGAAACTGCTATTGAAGCAGCCGAACAACGATCTAAAAAATGTCTAACTGAATATGAAAAGGCTAAAAAAGACCTAGAAAAATATAGTCAAAATACCATTGATCGAAAAAATGCCAATCATATTATTGAGACTATTAGTAAAGTTCAAGATTCCTTAAAAATATTTAAAGAAAAATTAACCCTGAAAAAACTAAATAAATTAGAAGTAGAAGTGACCGAATGTTTCCGCTATTTATTACACAAATCAGACTTAGTACATCGAGTGGTAATTGCTACGGAAGATTTTAGTTTATCCCTGTACGATCCCCAGGGACAACCTGTGGAAAAACATCGCCTATCTGCGGGGGAAAAACAACTGTTAGCGATCGCTTTTTTATGGGGTTTAGCCAGGGTTTCAGGACTCAATTTACCCATCGCCATTGATACCCCCTTGGGTCGTTTGGACTCCTCCCACCGTCAAAACCTAATTGAACGGTATTTTCCCGCAGCTAGTCATCAAGTTATTTTACTCTCAACGGATACGGAAATTACCCAGAAGGAAGTTAATAGCTTACGAGAACAAGATGCGATCGCCCGGGAATACCTACTCAAATATGATCCTAAACAACGTCAAACCCACATTGAACAGGGTTATTTCTTTTAAGGGGGGGAGAAGGGGAGAAGATTTCATCGCAAAAAAATATTAATCTGGAAAAAAATTTCGTTTTTTTGGCTGGGGGGGTTGACAAAACCCGCCGTCTGAGGGACAATATCTTTAGGGGTTAACACGCCCGTACTCTTGACTATTTAGTCAACAAAACCTCACAGGGCTTGATTTCCGGCAGCAGCCCCTTCGTGTCTTTGTGCATTTGTGTCTTTGTGGTGAAACCAGGAATATTTATTAACGAAAACTTAACAAAAGTCCATTTTTAATCAAGATTTTGTAAAGAAGTCTCAACATCAGGAAACACTGTCTCATGTTTCAGGTATAAAATGCTTAGTATATCAATCTAAAATCCGTAGATTCCCATATAAGAACGGAATGGGCAATGACAACTCTTAAAACTGATAACTGATAACTGATTACTGATAACTTAACCAATGGAACCCCCCGTAGAAAGAATTCGCCTATCCCAAACGGCGAAGGAGCAACTAACTAAACTCAAACGAATTACCAAAATCGAGAACTGGAATATCCTGTGCCGTTGGGCGTTGTGCCGTTCCCTAGCCGAGTCAACCATTCCCTCCCCGGTTTCCCATCCCCGCCGATAGCAATGTAGAAATGACCTGGCAGGTCTTTGGGGGAGAGATGGGTGATTTATTCACCATTGCTCTGAAGCAACGTTGCCATAATGACCATTTGGGAACCGATGCAGAAACCATCGCCAGCCAGTTCCGTCTACACCTGCATCGAGGAATTAGTTATCTCGCAGGTGATCCGAATCTCAAACAGATTGAAGATTTAATCACCCTCACCCAGCCCCAAAACCCAGTAACTGAATAAACGGTATCGCCACTCAAGCTCCCTGTTAATTTTCTAGGGGAAACCACTGACGGCCAAAATTGTTAAACTAGAACTATAGCAATCCTGCTTGAAGGGAACACCGGAACAGAAATCATATAGCAGTAGCCCTTGGCAGTGAGGTCTTTTCCTCCCTGTTAACTGTTGCTGTTACCTGTTGCCTGTTAACTGTTGCCTGTTAACTGTTGCCCGTTACCTTCTCCCTATTATAGCTCTGGCTGTTTCATATCATTTCAGTTATAAATTATCACAACCTCGGCGCGGATTGCCATAGAAGAACTTAGCTACAAATCTTTCATGAGGTACTCGTAAATGCCATGACTGTAGATTCTAACCGCAGATATCATAATGTGATGGAAAACCTGGTGACAGAGGAAGTTAGACGTCAACTGGCTTCCATCTCCCCCCGCCTCTGCCAATATATTAAACGGGCGGAAGTTGAGACCTATGCTCTTAACCGCTTACCCCCTCTTTATGCTTCCTGTAAAGAGGGCTGGACACAACAACTCAAAAGGGGACGAGACGAATTTTCTGCCCCGATTAAAACCGCAGTTCGACAGGGGATCATAGCCGTTCAACGGGACTTGCTGCGAAATTCAACCCCATTATCCCCAGAAGAATCCGTCCCCGTCAAGTTGGAAGGCCCAAAACTAGGGGCTGCCCAAATTTTACCCCGTCATCCGGCTGAATCCGCCGTACCTCCTCCTCCCAAACTAAATCAGAAAGCCGTCCATCATCACCGCGCTATTGCCAATGATTACTCCCACAAAGAAGCCTCGATTCAGGACGGATGGATGGGTTAACGCTTGGGAGGAGTGCGACGTCGCAGGAAGTCAGGAATATCTAACCCTGGTAGGTTAGCCGGGGTTGGAGGTTGGTTGGGGTTAGCTGGAGCCGGAATCACAGGAATATTTCCCTGGGGTACATTCGCGGTACGGGTAACGGGGATAGCACTTTTGTTTTCTCCCGAGAATCCGGTGGCAATTACCGTAATTTTCACCTCTCCTTGCATCCGTTCATCGATCACCGCCCCAAAAATAATATTGGCATTGGGATCAACTACTTCATAGATGGTTTCAGCCGCTGCATTCACTTCATGTAGGGTTAAATCCGTGCCTCCGGTAATATTGAATACGACACCCTTGGCTCCATCAATAGAAGACTCTAATAAAGGAGAGGCGATCGCGGCAACAGCAGCCTCCCGAGCCCGGGATTTCCCGGATGCAATCCCAATTCCTAATAGGGCAGACCCGGCATCGGCCATCACCGCCCGCACGTCGGCAAAATCCACGTTCACTAACCCCGGGATCGTAATAATATCCGAAATCCCCTGTACCCCTTGGCGGAGAACATCATCGGCATAACGAAAGGCTTCCTGCACGGGGGTTTGTTCGGCAATCACCTCTAATAACTTATTATTCGGAATCACAATTAAGGTATCAACCCTCGATTGTAATGCGGCGATTCCCTCATCGGCTTGGGAAATTCGTCGTTTGCCTTCAAAGTGAAAAGGACGGGTTACCACCCCAATAGTTAAAGCTCCGAGTTCCTTCGCCACCTCCGCCACCACAGGCGCTCCACCCGTGCCGGTTTCCGCCTCCTAACCCGGCGGTAATAAAGACTAAATCAGCCCCTTCCAGGGCTTTCTGAATTTCTTCCCGGGATTCTTCGGCGGCTTTTTGACCGATGGCCGGGTTTCCACCGGCTCCTAACCCCTTAGTTAATTTCTGACCCACTTGTAGGCGTTTTTGGGCTTTGGATAGGGTTAGGGCCTGGGCATCGGTATTCATTGACCAAAACTCGATCCCAGCCACCTGGCTATCAATCATGCGGTTAACGGCATTACCGCCACTGCCACCCACACCAATGACTTTGATCTTTGCAGCATTGCTCGGAATAATATCGCCACTCCAAGAATCTTCACGGGGCATATCTTTAGAATCGTTATTAGGGTTAACTATTAGTTCTTTTCTACGGAATGGATTGGCGGAATCTTCTGTCAACCAGGGATTCGCTTTTCCTTCAGCATCAGAATTGCCTTGGGTAGACCCCAGATTATTCTTAACTGTCATTTTAATAGGGGAAGTAGATGAATAACGGTTCTATCACTTTAAACCAAATAAACACAAATACTATAGGGTAAGTTGAATTGGAAACCAAGTCCTTGAGGAGGGTGATTCTTCCCAAAGCGATCAGTCTGTTAGTTAGGGGTAGAATCCTCCTGGGATAATCTGCTTTTATCGGTACTTTCGGTTTTCATCTGGAGCAGGGGTTGGTTGGGATTTGTCAGATCAAAATACATCATCTGAGTCCGATCTACCTGTTGGGGGATATTCCTCATCCGATCAATCATCCGCAACTGTTCCGGGAATTTGGAGGTATAGGGGCCTAAATGAACTGTACCAATTTCTGTCTCCAAAATCAGATTATTCGGATCTTCCCAATTAATTTGGGAGATTTTCACCGGACTGCGACTGATGGCTTGATAAACTGGGAGCCAGTAGGAATGATACTGCTTGAAGTTGCCAATCACCTTGAGGGTGGGGAGTTTCTGGGATTTTGCCAATTCCCCATAGTTTTCTAACGGCATCCAGTCCCCGGCGGCATCTAACCATCCGATGGCGTTATTTGCTTCAACGGGGGAAGGTGTGGAGGTGGGATGGGCGATCGCTACGGGCTGCCGTTCTCGAATATTAACCGTTAAACTGGGGGGGAATAACTCACGGGTGACGGAAGCAGAGGCGATATGACCCCGTGATTCCAGGCCCGAGGCTAAGACCTGGGGCTGAATTTTCCATAAAGACTGAGGATAGGATAGCGGTAGTAAGGAACGAACCGCTTGATCGGATAATAGCTGATTGCCTTCGACTTTGATTTGTTCCGGTTGGCGAATAAACCAGAAAGGTTGGTTAATCAACCAAAACAGACCTCCCGTCAAAGTCCCCAGTGCTATTGTTTGCCATAACAGTTGAACCAACTTTAGACGACGTTGACGTCGTAACTGCTGGCGGCGACGTCCTAATTGACGGGTTGAAAGAGAGTCAATATTGGTTAGATTGCCCATACGCGACAGGATTTTCCTCCTCACCACTGGTCACCGCCAACAATTTAGCATATTCTGTATCTCCCCATTTCTAATTGCTTTGGGGATTCCTTCACTAATAACCAATAACTGATAACTAACAACCAATAACCAACAACCAACAACTGATAACTAATAGCTGATAACTAACAAATGATAACTGATAACTGATAACCGATAACTGATCATCCCCCCGACCCCCGATACCCCCCATCCTGAAACTCAACTTCCGCAGATAGAATAATAAACAGATCGTCTATCCATTCAATTGATACAGAGGTTAAGAGTCTAATTGTGATCGAGCTTGAATTAAGCAGATTTTATAAAGCCTGTAACCCCAGTAAGACTATCGACATGGCGAAACCCGGAAGATCGAAAGTATTACATCGATTTTTCCTCCGTCCGGGGTAGCGATATTATTCGAGAATTGAGTCGCACCATTACTTTGTTGTCCCATGATGAACCCACCTGTCAATTATTTAGTGGTCATATAGGCTGTGGGAAATCGACCGAATTATTTCGTCTGAAAGATTTATTAGAACATCAGGGATATCATGTCGTTTACTTTGAGTCCTCTCAAAACCTCGATATGGCGGATGTGGATATCAGTGATGTTTTATTAATGATTGCTCGTCAGGTGAGTGAAAGTTTAGAAGGGGATCAAATTCGTCTCAAACCCGGATATTTTGCTAACTTATTTACCGAAATTTCCGAGTTAATGCAAACCCCTATTCAACTCTCAGCCGAAGCCGAATTATCCGTAGGAATCGCTAGAATTACCGCCAAAACCAAGGATTCACCCAAATTACGTTCCCAGTTACGACAATATTTAGAACCGCGCACCAGTAATATTTTAGATGCCATTAATGATGAATTATTGGGACGGGCTAATACGGCGTTACAAGCCAAAGGAAAAAAGGGCATTGTCGTGATTGTCGATAATTTAGATCGAATTGATAACTCTCCTAAACCCTGGGGCAGAACTCAACCGGAATATCTATTTGTTGATCGCGGTGAACAACTCAAACGCCTCAATTGTCATGTAGTTTTTACTATTCCCTTGACTCTGATGTTTTCTAATGATTATGATCGCCTTTCCAGTCGATTTGGAGTCAAACCCAAGGTTTTACCAATGGTTCCGGTACGTTTACGCGATGGGAAAGAAAATCCCACCGGGATGCTAAAATTACAACAAATGGTATTAGCTCGAGCGTTTCCCGATCTGGCAGCCGAAGATCGTTTTCTGTTGATGTCTAGTTTATTTGATAGTCCCGAAACTTTGGATCGTTTGTGTTTAATTAGTGGGGGCCATATTCGACGTCTATTGATGTTGATGTACAGTTGTTTACAACAAGAAGATCCACCTTTCACCCGGGCTTGTTTGGATCAGGTAATTCAAGAATATCGAGATGATCTTTTAGGGGCAATTAATCAGGAAGAATGGGAGTTATTGTTACGAGTAGTTAAAACACAAAAAGTGACGGGGGAAGATGAATGTCAAACCCTACTCCGAAGTATGTTTGTATTTGAATATCGGGATCAAGAGGGTCGTTGGTTTGGAATTAATCCGGCCTTGACCGAGAGTAGTCAATACAAATTATTGGTCGATTCCCTGGGTAAAACTGCTTAACTGAGGCAGGGGGAGTAGGGGGAGTAGGGGGAGCAGGGGAGCAGGGGGAGCAGGGGAGCAGGGGGAGCAGGGGGAGCAGGGGGAGCAGGGGGAGCAGGGGAGCAGGGGGAGCAGGGGGAGCAGGGGAGCAGGGGAGGCAGGGGAGGTAGGGGAGGTAGGGGGTGTGAACTCCTTCTGTTCCCCATTCGTAATTCGTAATTACCCATTACCCATTACCCATTCGTAATTCCCTATGACTTGGTATTCTATTTTACAAAAAATGGGGGATGTATTTTTTTTGTTTATTTTCTTGTCAATTATAACTTGATGAGTTAAATTTATATAAGGGGAATAAAAGATATTAAAGACTAAATAAATAAATTATAAGCACCCAACTAATTTTTGAAGTGTTCAAACTTTTTTTTGATTAGATTCCCAATTTTAAAATCTGAAATATTGGCTTTTGGGAACAAAAGCGAACTAGAGTGTTTATGCTCGAAAATACTGATTACAATCATCATTTAATTAATGTGCCGTTTTCCCATGGATAAACTTATTGACCCCAAAATAGTAGCCTTAGTGAATGAACGAGGTTTGAATCGATTGTTACGCGCTGTATCCTTGTCGCAAGGTCAGTTTTCCTTAGTCTTGGTTCGCTGTAATTCCAGTCAACTCAGACAAAAAGTTCTACAGGCTGTACAAGTTGATTCAGAAATCAAGATTGAGCCTTTAATTTTATCTCCTCATACCCAAACTCTCTATACACCCTTATTAGAAAAGGTTGAGAAAAATGCTACCTCGGCACTGATGATTTTAGGGTTAGAAACCGTAGAAAATCTGGATATTATTTTGAGTTCAACCAATCAGGTTCGGGATGAATTTAGAAAACAATTTAATTTTCCGATTATTATCTGGATTACCGATGATATCGCGACGGGTCTAATTCGTTTGGCCCCGGACTTTAAAAGTTGGGCTGCTGCCACGATTAAATTTGAATTAACCACGACCGAATTATTGGATTACTTAAAATTACAAGCCAATACCCTATTTACCCTAGCAGAATTAAAAATCAAAGCTTGGGAACCCAAAACCCAACAGGTGTTTAAATCGACCGTATCCCGTAGTTTCTCCGTCTGATTTTGGCATCGAATCTAACCGACGGCGAGAATTAGAACTCCATTGGCAGGATTTACACAATCGAGGTTATGAGTTAGAACCAGCTTTAGAAGCCTGTCGTCAGTTTATTTTGGGTCAAGATTGCGATGCCCATGACCACATCGAAATTGCCCGCCAACATTATCAACAGAGTTTAGCCCTGCTCCAACACGAGGCGGGTTTACGAGGTTATACCGCCCAAGGTGAAATCCTCTGTCAAATCTCCGGTGTCGGAATGTCCCTGGCGGTGATGGCTCCCATGACCCCTTCCCCACTTGTATTTTGTTTAAGGGAACGTCAGGGAATTGTATTGTTTCATATTGCTTTAACCTATTGTATTCAAGCCACTCGAAATCCCAACTCAGTTCGGGCTTTATTAACAGAAGCCAAACGCTATTTTGAGCAAAGTCAGCAAGTTTTTCAACAAGCCGGACGCCCGGATTTAGTGGCGGGAGTGATTTCGCCTTTAGGTGAAGTATTGCAACGCTTACAACTATGGGAAATGTTGCAAGAATTAGCCCTGGGGGGCGTAAAAATGCACTTGGTTTATGGCACGTCAAGTCAATTGGCTCAAGATTATGTATTTATGGCGGAGGTAGCCCTAAAACGTTCAGAATGGCATCGAGCTTTGATGTTAGCAAAATTATCTTTAACTATTTTACCCGGGTCAAAACCAACGGCGAGTCAAGCACAGTGTTTATTATTATTAGCCCGTTGTTATCAACATCAGGGAGAATGGCAACAGGCCAAGCAGAAATTAGAATTGGCTCTGACCCAAATGGAACCCCAATATAATCCCCAGTTGTATCTGGATATTTTGGAGGAATTACGCAATATTGAGTATCAGCAAAGTCAGTATCGTCAAGCTTTTAGAATTAAGAAAAAACAACAGGAACTTCAGCATCAATATGGGTTCCGTGCCTTCATTGGAGCCGCCCAACTGCAACCTCCAAAACAAGCGATTAATCCCTCTAGTACCCGAGGAGAAAATGTCGTCACGATTGCGGAAGAAATGATGGCATCCTGTCGCCAGCATGATATTCAGAACTTGCTGAATCGATTAAGTCGTGATGATCATAAATTGATTATTATTCATGGCCGTTCTGGGGTGGGTAAAAGTTCTTTAGTGAATGCGGGTTTAGTTCCAGCTTTAAAGAATACGGCAATTAGTGCGCGGGATTGTTTGCCCGTGGTGATTCAAGGATATATGAATTGGAATCGAGAATTGGAACGAAGTTTGGCGAGTGCCCTATTAAATTGTGATTCCTTTAAATATCCCAATGAATCAATCAAAAAACTTTGGTATAAAGTGATAGCCCAATCCTCTACTCAAGATTGGGATAATCGCAATTCCAACCAAATTAATCAGGGATCTCCGGCAGCTTTTATTCTGAATCCCTCCTCTTTTGTGTTGAGACAACTGAACCAAAATGCCGAAAGAAATTTACTAACAGTTTTAATTTTTGACCAGTTTGAGGAATTCTTTTTTGTCTCTAATTGTCAGAAAGAAGAGCGAAAAGTATTTTATAACTTTCTCAAAATTTGCTTGGATTTACCCTTTGTAAAAATAATTTTTTCTATCAGGGAAGATTATTTGCATCATCTCTTAGAATGTGATCAATTAATCAATTTGGATGCCATTAATAATAATATTCTCGATAAGAAAATTCGTTATCATTTGCGAGATTTTACTTTGGCGGAAGCAAAAACCGTAATTGAGCGCTTAAGCCAACGGGCTAAACTCCAATTAGAGCCAGGTTTAATTGATGCTTTGGTCACGGATTTAGCCGATGAACGGCAGGAAATTCGTCCGATTGAATTGCAAGTTGTCGGGGCGCAACTTCAGGAAGAAGGAGAACACGGAATTACCACCTTAACCGCCTATAAACAATTAGGAACTAATCCCAAAACCGAATTAATTAAACATTCCATTGAACAGGTAATTAAAGATTGTGGGAATATCAATGAAGATGCAGCTTGGGAAGTTTTATTTGCCCTGACGGATGAAAAATTTACTCGTCCGATTAAAACTAAAGTGGAACTAATTACAGCCGCGAGGAGAGCAGGGGGAGTAGGGGGAGTAGGGGGAGTAGGGGGAGCAGGGGGAGTAGGGGGAGTAGGGGGAGCAGAGGGAGCAGGGGAAGCAGGGGGAGTAGGGGGAGCAGAGGGAGCAGGGGGAGTAGGGGGAGTAGGGGGAGCAGAGGGAGCAGGGGGAGTAGGGGGAGTAGGGGGAGTAGGGGGAGCAGGGGGAGTAGGGGGAGTAGGGGGAGCAGAGGGAGCAGGGGAAGCAGGGGAGGTGAAGTATTACCCATTACCCATTACCCATTACCCATTACCCAAAGGAGGGGAGGAAGCGGAGGCTTTTATTGATATTATTTTAGAATCAGGATTACTCTTAAAAAGAAGAGAAGAACCTGAAGATCGATATCAACTGTTACATGATTATTTAGTCTTCCCCATTCGACAACAATACGGACTACAGGAACAACGGCATCAACACGATATTCAACAACGGTTGCACAAAGCCCAATCTGAAAAATCAAGGGCGGAAGCGGCTTTAAAAAAAATGAGTCGAGAGCAACTGTTACAACGTAATCAACGATTACAAAAGTTGTTAGGGGTGTCGATCATTGTTGTCCTGCTATTGGGTTTTACCACAAAACTAGCCACCTATCAACAACGACGAGCCGACGGGCAAAAGCAAATCGCCGACTTAGCCACCCTAACGGCGGCTTCCGATGCCCTATTCTTCTCCCAATATAAATTTGATGCTCTCCTAGAAAGTTTAAGGGCGGCTCGGCAATTTCAAGGGTTACAAGCCGCGACCCAAGAGCAGTCGGAACTCAAAACCATGGAAACTCGAATTGCAGCCACCTTACAACAGGCCGTATATGGGACAACTGAAAGCAACCGTTTAGAAGGACACCAGGATGTGGTTTGGGATGCTTCCTTTAGTCCCGACGGCAATTATATTGTTTCTGGGAGTGTTGATAAAACGGTGAAATTGTGGACACCCGATGGTCAACTGCTGCGAAACCTTAGTCGGTCATGGGGGAAGTGTCACCAGTGTGAGTTTCAGTCCCGATAGTCAGATGATCGCCTCGTCTTCCCAAGATGGGACAATTAAACTTTGGCCCGTCGCAGCCTTGTCTACAATCAAAGATCCGGTCACGACCGTGACCCTCCAAGCCCATCGCCAGGCTGTTTCCTCCGTGACTTTTTCGCCCGATGGCCGTTTGATAGCTTCGGTGTCCGATGATCGTCGATTAAAATTATGGAGTCGAGAGGGGACTTTGTTGCGAACGGTCTATCGGGCTGAGGCTCCTTTAAACTGGGTAAGTTTTAGCCCCGATGGTCAGGTTTTAGCGATCGCGTTGACCGATGGGACAGTAAAACTGCTAAAACTGGATGGAACGGTACTCCACACCTTGGATCACACTGCTAATCCGAATAAAACGGTTTATAAGGTGAGTTATTCCCCCAATGGTCAACTGATTGCTACGACGGGACATGATCAAACGGTGAAATTGTGGAGTGCTCAGGGTCAACTTTTGAAAACTTTAAAAGGAGATCATTCCAATATATATGGGGTGAATTTTTCTCCCGATAGTAAACTGTTGGCAACTTCTACGGATAATAAAAATATCTATTTATGGACGGTGGAGGGAACTCTATTAAAGCAGTGGCAAGGACATGGGGACAAGGTAACTAATATTCAATTTTCCCCCGATGGCAAGACTTTAATCTCCTCAAGTTATGACAAAACGGTGAAACTCTGGAGTGCAGATTTAATTCCTCTAAAAACCCTGAAGGGACATAAAAATCGGGTTTTAGGGGTGAATTTTAGCCCCAATGGTGAGATGTTTGCCTCGGCGAGTCAGGATACAACGGTGAAACTTTGGAGCCGGACAGGGGCACTATTGACCACTTTGGCGGGCCATCGGGATCGGGTAACTACGGTGGGTTTTAGTCCCGACGGAGAACTTTTAGCAACGGCGGGTTTTGACCGGACGGTGAAATTGTGGAAACTGAGTCCTGACTTAGAAAGCTCAGAAAAATCCCCGGGGGGTTTGTTTAAATTGCCTGATTATTTTAGCCTTTGGGGTGCGGCAAAATTAAAATCGGCTTCGCCCCAAACAAAAAACCGGGTTTCGATGGAATCCATTCAACTGCTTCAGACCTGGATTGCCCATGACGATAGCATTACTAATATCACATTCAGTCCCAATGCCGAACAAATTGCTACGGCTAGTAAGGATAAAACGGTGAAATTGTGGAATCGGCAGGGTCAATTATTACATACTCTGATCGGACATAGTTCCTGGGTTAATAGTGTTACCTTTAGTCCGAATGGGGAGATGATTGTCACTTCTAGTGATGATGGGACGATTAAACTTTGGGACGCTGGGGGAAAGTTGTTAAAGACGATTACGGCTGATCAGGGTTATATTCTGAGTATCAGTTTTAGTCCCGATGGTAAATTTATTGCTTCTGCTGGCTATGACAATACGGTTAAACTTTGGGATGAGCGGGGGAAACTATCTGAAGACACTGTTAAAGGGATCAAGTGATAGTGTGACCAGTGTGGTGTTTAGTCCTGACAGTCAGTTAATTGCTTCGGCGAGTTACGATGGTACGGTGAAGCTCTGGAGTCGGGATGATGGCACTTTGCTAAAAACCCTGGTGGGACACCGGGATAGTGTGATGGGCATTAGTTTTAGTCCCGATGGTCGGGTTTTGGTTTCTGCCAGTCGGGATCATACATTAATTATGTGGAATCTGGATTTGGATAATCTGATTGATCGCGCTTGTGATTGGGTTCACGATTATCTCCGCACTAATCCTAAAGTTCAAACGAGCGATCGCGATCTTTGTAATCAGTCATCAGTTATCAGTTATCAGTTATCAGTTTAGGAGTTATCAGTTTATCAGTCATCAGTTCATCAGTCATCAGTTATCAGTCATCAGTCATCAGTTATCAGTTTAGAAGTTATCAGTTTAGAAGTTATCGGTTTGGGAGTTATCGGTTTGGGAGTTATCGGTTTGGGAGTTATCGGTTTGGGAGTTATCGGTTTGGGAGTTATCGGTTTGGGAGTTATCGGTTTAGAAGTTATTATCGGTGGTATAGCACTACGCATTACAGTTAGGACAATTCCAAATTCAGCCAACTCATTCACTACTTACTGTTTCGGTGTTTCGGTGTTTCGGTAACTAATAACTGATAATTCTTAAACTGATGACTGATAACTGTTGACTGTTGACTGATAACTGATTACCAGTTGAGGATGTCATTTAATAGGGCTTGATATCCTCGGACATTGGGATGAAGACCATCGGCGCTTAGGTGTAGTTGCAGCCAATTTTCTCCCCGTTTTAACCAAAGATCAAAGATATCCAGATAGGGAATTTGACGCTGTTCACAGGCTAATTTTGTAGCTTCTTTGTAGCGATATTGGTCAGTGTGATTATAATAAAAACAGTTGAGAAATGGCATTTTGCTTTCATCGACGGGTACCATTCCGATAAATACGACGGGACAGAGATTGACCGCTTGATCTAATAACTGCGCTACTTGGGTTTTCCACTGTTCAAATTCCGTAAAACCCCGTCCGTTGGGGCATCCTAAACGGGGAGAATCATTCAGACCCACCGAAAGAATCATTAATTCCGGTCGGCGATTTTGTGAATATTTGCGGTGACTCCATTGTTTTTCCAGTCGTTGTGAAACCTGAGCCACTCCGTTGCCTCGCATTCCTAAATTATAAAGGGCATGACCTGTATTTCCCGGGGACATCCATTGACGACGTAAACGTTCGACCCAGCCACCGCCAACCGGATCACCAAAACCATAAATCAGACTATCTCCGAGGGCAACGATTCTCATGGGAGAGGCATCGGGGGAAAGATAATTCCCTGGAGGACGGGATAGATATTGAGTAGAAAGGGTTCGCATAGGAAAGTCCTTTATATAAGGTCACACTCGATCCGAGGGGTTGAAATTAACAACTATAAAATCTCATAACAACTTGAGATTTTGCTCCATATCCTGCATCTAAAGTCGTTTCTTGATTTGATATGTAGTGTAGCTTTAATAAGTATTTTTAAAAAGTTCCCTATGAACTTTTAAGATTATAATTTTTAATCTATGCAATTCTTTGTTGTATAGATTATTAATCTAATTAGTCTAAATATTTATTTTTTTTTAATAATTTCAATAATATTTAAGAGTTCAAAATAGCAGCAGAAGTGATCAGCTATTTGACTTGACACAGAGCCAAAAATCAGTGTAGGATATGGGAGTGACGTCGAAAAAATAAAAGAAAATGGCACAGCACCTGAAAAGTTGGGAATCTCCCCGCTCTCAAGGGAGAAATACGAAAGGAAAAGGCGGTTCTGCAAGGGCGCGACAACTGAAAAAACAACGGCAAACCCTGAGAAACAAACTGAATCAACAAAGCAATGGGAAGGATCAATCGGATTCCTTCCCGATTTTTTTAGGGGAATTATTGCTTAATATTGGGGCAGATGGCGGTTTGTACTTGAATGGATGAGGGATGATCTTGCCAATGGTTGAGTAACTGTTGCAACTCCGTTTTTAAGATTTCCAAGGCAGCGATCTGGTGATTAATCTCCTCAACTTTAAGCACCAAATGTTGTTTGACTTCCTCACAGGGAAGTTCACCGCGATCGCTAATCTCTAAAATATCTCTAATTTCATTTAAACTCAAACCCAAGGCTTGAGCGCGTCTAACGAAGCCCAAACGGTGAACCACCGACGGAGCAAACAGTCGATATCCAGAGTCTGACCGTTCAACAGTGGGTGCTAACAAGCCAATTTCTTCATAATAGCGAACGGTTTTTACGGATAAACCGCTCCGTCGGGCGACATCACCGATTTTTAATCTTTCATCTGCAATGACCGCATCCATTTTCCGTAATCCCAACTATTAATGGACTCAATAGGAAGACCGTTTTTTATCTGTCAGTCTAGGAAGGGGAGAACGGGCGGAACTTGGGGGGAGAGCGTATTCTGGGGCGGTTTCAGCCTGTTGCAGTTTAGACTTTTGCCACATCCACCACCGCAAAACCAGGATTACCCCAACGGTGGAGAGGCCAAAACTTAATAAGGATATACTGGAACTGACCCCACCAATCACCGCATCTACGGTTTCCAACCGTGACGACAAAACTAACAATAGGTTCTCGACGATAAGCAGACCTGAGAACACGCGGCCATAAAGCATTCATCACAATTTCACTCTAAATTTTTCAGGGTTAACTCGAGCACAATCTCTCGGATTGGAAGCCGATAGCATTATCCTATAATCTTCTTCACTTGAAAGTTTATCTAATCCTAATTTAACCTAATTTATAGGGATTGACTGGATTTGGGTGATTAGTCATCCCTTCGGTGGAGGGGAAACTTCAGATGGTGTTGAGCCCGGATTTGAGTTAATCACAAAAACGACTGCTAAACCCTTGAAATCCTAAATTGCCCCCCACTCCTGAACCTAAGACCGATGACCAATCACCAATCAATTTGGTAGTATTAACTCAGCCCTAGCCAAGATAATAAACCTTGTCCGCTAAAATATTCAATTGCCAAGGTGATCAAGAAACCAATCATGGCGGCTCGACCATTTAACCGTTCAGCATATTGATTGAATCCAAATTTGGGTTCATTGAGGTTGGGGGTTGTTGTGGGTTGTGGTTGGTTCATATTGAATTCCTTAGATTTTTCATCCTTTGATTTTGATTCTACCCCCTGATTGTATAAAAAATGTCCTATCTACCTGACCCATCACCGATTCCGAATTCGGTTCAACGAGTTGCCTCTACCCTGCGTACCACGGGCTGGATTTGCTTTTGGACACAACTGGTTTTAGGGGTAATTTCCGCGATTATTCAGCTTTTCGCCATTTTAGTGTTTAGTCGCGGGACGGCGGGAAGAACAGCCTCAGCATCGGGAATTGGTGGGGGTTTGGTCTTTGCCCTCATCGGATTAGTAATTTTAGGATTTAGTATTTTTCAGGCTTTTGGTTACACTCGTTTGGCCCGTAGGCTGAAAGCACCGGGAATTGCCCGCCCAAGTCGGGGAGAAACCTTTAAACGCATCCGTATAGGCTTAACCAGTAATTTAAGTGGCATGGCTGTCACCCTACTGGCTTCGGAAGCTATTAATGGGATTCTCTTGGCCAAAGCGATTTCCCAACCTCGGGGTTTATTCGATGCTTCGGTCAATCTGCAAGATTTTATTCAACCCCTGGATTTTTTCGTGGTTTTGGCTAATACCCATACGATTGTGGCTCATTTTGTCGGCATTGCTGGGGCGCTGTGGCTGATGAATCGAATTTACAAGAATTAGGGGAAGGGGGAATAGGGAATTACGAATTACGAATTACGAATTACGAATTACGAATGGGGAGGGGGGAATAGGGAATTACGAATTACGAATGGGGAAGGGGAAGGGGGAATAGAAAGAATGCACTTATAGATAAGGGTTTTGGATTTTTGTCAATCATTTTTAATAAAAAGTTGCAAACTTCAGAAATTTGTGTTAACTTTTATGTAGTTGGCTCAAGCAAACAGGAGAATTTTTGATTATGGAAAGCAAAGATACCAAGTTTGGGTTTACAAACTTCGCTGAGACTTGGAATGGCCGTTTAGCTATGCTAGGGTTCACTATTGGTTTAGCCACGGAATTCCTAACCGGTCAAGGGATTTTGTCCCAACTCGGCTTAATGTAATTTTTTTGTTAGTTTTGAACGCATTTAAGGGTTTCTAGGACTTAACCTCAGAACCCCATTTACCCCCTAAATAGCAAAAAATCCCCCGAATTTGTAGTGTTTGGGGGATTTTTGTAGTTCAAAATAGACGCAGGAAGTTGAGATCAACCCGGGTTGACTTCTTCAGGTAGATAAACTTTATATAAACTCCACAACCCCAGTAAAATCAGAATCTGAAGACTCCAATGGGCGAAGGCAAACCCCCAAACTAGGCAGATAAGTCCCATCAATCCGGCTAACACGAAGGGAACATCATTAGAGGTTTGTGTATAGATCCAGATGGAACCCAGGGCAAAAGTCAGAAGCATAATATAGACTGAGGGCATGATCTCCACCTCCTAGGTGAGTTGCATTAAGTCTTGCTGCAAGTGCAGGTGGACTACACTGCCCAGGATAGGAGGAAAACATGAAGATCTTGTGAAGAAAAGAAAAATAGTGATAGAAATTTGTTTTTTTTTACAAAACTTTATATTATTGAAAATCAATATTTTCTCCAACTTCAGCCGCCACGGGTAAACGCACAAAAAAGGTACTCCCTTTGCCCAATTGACTTTCCGCCCAAATGTGGCCCCCATGTTGCTGCACAATACTGCGACAAATAGCGAGTCCCAGTCCAGTTCCTCCTTTCTGGCGGGAGTCGGAGGCGTCCACCTGTTGAAAACGACCAAAAATGGTTTCCAGTTTATCGCTGGGAATTCCCTGTCCCTGGTCTTTGATGGTAATTAAAACTTCCAAGCAGGAACGGGATAAACTGGAATGGTGGAGGGTGGCATCAAACCCAATGCAACTATCAACACCGGAAAATCTGATCGCATTACTTAATAAATTAGTGAATACTTGAATAATTCGGTCTGGGGCGACCCAGAGACGAACTTCTAGGGGGTTAATTGATAAATTCACACCGGATTTTTCCGCCATTCCCATCATTTCATTATTGGCTTGAACCATTAAATCGGCTAAATTACAGTATTTTTTATCTAGGGTAATTTGCCCAGCCTGCATCCTTTCTAAATCAAGAATATCATTAATTAAACGGACTAAACGGGTTGTATTAGTAATGGCAATTTTAAACATTCGTTGAACTCGTTCGGGTTGGGTGTCTAATAATCCACTGACTAATAATCCTAAAGCCCCATGAATTGAGGTTAAAGGTGTCCTAAGTTCGTGACTGACAACGGAGATGAATTCATCTTTCATTTTTTCCATGGCCTGCCGTTCGGTAATATCCTTAAAGATGACCACAGACCCAATAATTTCTCCTTGGTTTTGAATGGGCGTGCTCACATATTCGACGGGAAAATCAGACCCATTTCGATGCCAAAAAACTTCGTTATCGACATGACGAACTAAACCATCTTCTAAGGTGGCAAAAATTTGGGAACTTTGTTGATTAGTTAATGATTGATAACCGGAATGGAGATTGGTTTGGGGGGGAGTTTCGGAGGCAGAAAAGGCGATCGGTTTCTTGGGTAATTCTTTGCCAATTACTCATCAGTAATTCTCGAACACTGTATCCGGTGATTTTGGCGGCGGCGGGATTAGCAAAGGTGATTTTTCCCTCTCGGTTTAAACCACAAATTCCCTCTCCGGCTGAATCTAAAATTAATTCATTTTGATGACGGAGTTGTTCTAGGGTTTTTTCGATTCTTTTTTGATAACTAATATCCCGGGAAATTGTAGAAATTCCCGTAATATTTCCCCGCTCATCTTTCATCGGCGAAATAGTTAAAGAAACATCAATATGTTGTCCATCCTTACGAATATGAACGGTTTCATAATGATCAATACTGCCCCCGGATTGAATACTGGCTAAAATTTGAGGGACTTCACTGGATCTTTCGGGTAAGGTTAATAAACTAAAGGGACAGTCTTTAACTTCAGTTTCAGAGTAACCATAAATTTGTTCCGCCCCGTTATTCCAGCTAATAATTTGTCCTTCTAAGGTTTTACCTATAATTCCATCTTCGGAGGATTCTACAATCGCAGCTAATTGTTTATAAGCATTTTCAGCTTTTTGGTGTTCGGTAATATCTCGCCCCAATATAACTAATCCTTTGCGTTCGCCATTTGGATGAAATAGAGGAACTTTAATCACATCAACAATTTTGGGATTGCCATGAATATCGGGGATAATTTCTTGTTGTTGGTAGGGTTGTTTATTTCTCCAGACTTCTTGGTCAGATAGTTGACAATTAATTAAGGCATTTTTATATAAATTGTTACCATGAATCTGTCCTATTAATTCCGCTAATTCAGCATCGGATTTTCCTTGATAGTCTAAGTTCTGGATTTGCAATAGTTCTAAGGTGGCTTGATTCGCTTCTAACCAACATCCTGAAGCGTCTTTAAAGCAGACTAAATCCGGCATGGCATTAATTAAGGTTTTCAACCTTTCTGAACTCTCTCGCAATGCTTCTTCTACCCGCTTTCGTTCTTGAATTTCTTGAATTAATCGTTGATTGATTACTTGTAGGGAAGCAATCAATTGAGCTTCAGTTTCGGAATTTTGATTAATCATTTTAATAAAGTTGCAATGGTTTTGTTGATTTTAATCAGAATCAGGAAAAAAGCCGCTAAACTTGGGTTGAGGATTCTCGTAAACTCTGGGTTTCTTCGTAATCGGTTTAAAATACGATTAACAAGGATAGAAGCTTCCGTTGTTTTTGTTAAGTAGTCATCGGCGCCGACCATAAAAACTTGATGTTGTAAATCTCGATTAGTATGGGCGGTGAGGAACATCACAGGTAAACTTTTCCAACGGGAGTCAGCCCGAACAATTTGACAAAGTTCAATGCCATCTAAATAGGGCATTTCAATATCTAAAATTAATAAATCTGGGGTGCTGGCTTCGAGAATTTCCCAAAAATGTCGGGGGTCTTCAACGGTAAAAGTTTGAATTCCCCAAGGTGCCAGTAAGGTTTGAAAGGTGGCTAGAATCTGGGCATCATCATCAACAATTAAAACTTTAGCATTTAAGCCACGGTTTTGACTAAAGGTATCGAGCATGAGTTTAATCATTTGTTCTGAGGTGATGGGTTTTTCTAGGAATCCTTGGCTACCCAATTGAGCGACTTTTACCCGTTGATTCAAGTTTTTGTGTTGAGTCAGAACAATGACTGGAATGGGGGGGGTTTGTTGGGTGAGTTGGGTTAATAATTTATAGGAGGAATCGAAGTCAAAATCTAAAAATACGAGGGGAGGATATGATTTTTTTTTTGATGATAATTTGAATTCTGTAATTAATGATAAATCCGTCAGAATTTGGGTTTCTATTCCTAAATTTTTACCCGCTCTTTGTCCGGCTTCAATTAATAATGGATCTTGACTGATAATCCAAACTTCATAGTCGGATTTAATCGTGGTGGGTTGGGAGTTTTCTCTGGTGGAAGGAGGAGAGTATTGTTCAACTTCTTGTCTGAGTTTGAAGACTAATTCTTGAAAGAGGGTAATTTCTGCGAGATTTAAGGTCGGATTTTGACAGAGTTGTTCGATTTCTCTGGCGATAATTGAACCCCCTCCTAAACCAAAAGTTCCTAAAGATCCGGCAAGTTTATGGGCTTCTTGTTGGGCTTTTTGTTGAATATTTGGATCGGGTTTTTCCTGGGGGTTGGAGAGGGAAAATTCTTCTAATAGGGTAATGCGATCGCAAATTTTGCCCTGATATCTATGCCAAACTTCAACGATGGCTTGATTTAGTTTACACCGATCAGATTCAGGTTTTTCACTGGTTTTTTTAGATGCAATTTTAGGGTGAGATTGCTGTTTAAGACGATAACCTAAGCCATATACTGTTTCAATCAAATCTGCGGGGGCACCAGCATTTTTAAGTTTATTTCTTAATCCTTTAATATGCGCCCGTACCGTATTTTCCGTGGGCGGATCTTCAAATGTCCAGAGTTCCTCTAGGATCAGGTCTAAACTAAAAACCTGTTGATGATGTTTGAGAAATAGTTCTAATAACCCATATTCTTTTGGGGTTAAGTTTATCTCATTTTCTTGATAAGTAACTTCACAGGTATTGGTATTCAAATGCAGATTTCCCCACTCTAAGAGAGTCGAGGGTATTTGTTGCCTTCGGCGTAATATAGCCCGAATTCTAGCTAATAATTCCTGAATATCAAAGGGTTTAACTACATAATCATCCGCACCCGCATCAAAGCCTTTAACTTTATCCTCTTGATGATTGTAAGCAGTTAATAAGATAATTGGATTTATAATATTTTGCGATCGCAGTTTTTTACATAAACTAATTCCGTCTAAATGGGGTAATCCCACATCTAAAATCATTAAATCATAGGTCAATTTTTGTGCTTTTTCCCACCCGGCTATTCCATCAGTTACCCTGTCAACAGTGTACCCTTGGTGAACTAAAGCCAACACCAAAGTCTCAGCTAGAACTTGATCATCTTCTACCAATAAAACACGCATGGGGGGGACGGAATTTAAGGTGAGGAAAGGGGAGTTAAAATCAGTCCAAAGTTGATAATTTTTCAGGGTTCAACTTTGGACTATTGCTTAGGGAAAAACGCCCCTAAGCAACGGCTTCAACTTCGGCAATTTCAGGAATTCTTTCGCGCAAACGGCGTTCAATTCCCATTTTTAAGGTCATCGTCGAACTGGGACAAGAACCACAGGCCCCTTGGAGTCGGACTCGAACAATCGGGCCATCAAGTTCAACGATTTGTACATTTCCCCCATCCGCCATCAGATAAGGGCGAAGTTCATCTAAAACTGTCTCTACGTTTTCTTCAGTTAGTGCTAATGTAGTCATGGTTTACCTTAAATTGATGGTACAGAATTCGATTTAACGGCGGGTTGTTGACCCTAACGTTATTTGCAGATCAATTAATTCTAGGTTATTGATCGCTGATCAAAGTTAAACAGCAACGGGTTCAAGTAGTTTGACTTGGGAATAGTTAAACTCCGTTTTTGTGGTTTTGTCGGCTTCTTTAGAATGAACTACTTGGCGAGTCATAATGTAATAGTTGCCAAATTTTTCAAAGGTATCTTCAAACTCAAGTTCCTTGATAATTTCTTGAGTTTGAGGGTTACGAAATACCGCATCATAACGGGCGGCTGCGTAACCTTCTCCGGTGTCCAAACTTTCATGGGTATTAATCACAAATGCCATCCGACCCATGACGCGGCTAACCCGAGAAATTTGATCGCCACGCACGGAATAATTTGATCCCATGGCGTCACCTTCGACTATGATTCCTAAAGCCCCAGTATCGTCAATTTCTCCCAAACTGAATTTGTTTTTTCCATGGGCTTGTTCAAAAGAACTGCGTTTACGATGGGTGACCACATCCCGCAGTTGGGTATAGACGCTTTGCTTGACTTCTTCGTCGGCAATTTGACTCACTTCCACCGTCATGTCTGGGTTAATCTGAATCTGTCCGGTGTAGACTTCATCCCCCTGTTTCAGTTTCAATATCGGCTCGATAACCCGGGAAGTGAGAGTCCCAGGTATAACGATGTTCATAAGCAGTCCGAAATAAATCTAAAGCGTTTTTTGATTCGGCCATAAAATGGTTAGGGATGAACAGCACTATAATTCCTATTATAGAATATTAAACGGTGACTGGGTTCCGTATCAAAAAAAAATAGACTAAACTTAAGGATTAGAGATTAAAATTCACCCATTATTATTGAAAACAATTATGTCTAAACGTCCAATTTATCTGGATTGTAACGCCACAACCCCCGTTGATCCCTTGGTTTTAGCAGCAATGTTACCCTATTTTACGGAATATTTTGGTAATGCCGCTAGTATTAATCATATTTATGGGTGGGAAGCTGAAGCGGCGGTGAAACAAGCTAGAGAAATTATTGCTAATGGGATTAACTGCTCTGTCGAAGAAATTATTTTCACCAGTGGAGCTACGGAATCTAATAATTTAGCCTTAAAAGGAGTGGCTGAAGCCTATTTTAATAAAGGCAGACATATTATTACCGTTATAACTGAACATAATGCCGTTCTTGATCCCTGTAATTATTTAGAAACTTTGGGGTTTGAAGTTACTTATCTGGGGGTAAAACCCGATGGACTGATTAATTTAGCTGACCTTCAAACCGCCCTGCGTCCCGATACTATTTTAGTTTCGATTATGGCAGCCAATAATGAAATTGGGGTACTGCAACCCCTGGCTGAAATTGGAGAAATTTGTCATAATCATGGAGTTTTATTTCATACCGATGCCGCCCAAGCAGTTGGGAAGATTCCCTTAGATGTTCAGCAATTAAATATTGATTTAATGTCTTTAACCGCCCATAAAATTTATGGCCCTAAAGGCATCGGAGCGTTATATATTCGGCGGAGAGATCCTAGAGTTAAATTAGCACCTCAAATCCATGGTGGGGGGCATGAACGGGGAATGCGTTCGGGAACTTTATGTACCCCCCAAATTGTCGGATTTGCTAAGGCGATTGAGATTGCCCTATGCCAAAGACTAACAGAAACTCAACAATTAATTCAACTCAGAGAAACCCTCTGGAATCAATTATCAACCCTAGAAGGAATTTATTTGAATGGTCATCCAACCCAACGGTTAGCGGGGAATTTAAACATTAGTATTGACGGCGTTGATGGTCAAGCATTACTATTAGGATTACAAACAATGATGGCGGTATCCTCTGGTTCCGCTTGTACCTCAACAAAAATTGAACCTTCCCACGTTTTAAAAGCATTAGGTCATTCGGATAATTTAGCCTATGCTTCAATTCGTTTTGGTTTGGGTCGGTTCACCACGGCATCGGAAATCGACCAAGTGGCAGAGCATACGATCAACACCATTCGAGCCTTGAGAAAAGTCCGATCTCGCTCAACAACTATTTCAATTTTGCCTAATTAGAATTCTGTTTTTCCAGCCAACTTAAAACATCTTCCTCCGAGTCTAAATCATAGGTTAGCCCACTTTTTGGATCATAAATATGCCACTGGACGGAATTCCCCAAATTATAACTTTTCCAAATATAAGGTTCTGATTTTATGGAAGAATAGGAGAATTGAATGGGTTGATTTAAAACCAGCCAAAGGGTTCGGAATAAATTAAATTTTTTTGTTGAATTGGGGTCGGAAGAATCGAGTTTAAAACAGCCCTCGATATGGTCAAATGTTTGTTTTTCTGACAAATTTTTAGCGCAAAAAACCACCAAAGAACGCCATATTTTACTTTGATAAAATCCCGATACTCCCTGCTCATCCGAAGGCAATAAAGCCGTCTCAGGAATTAATTCCAATTTTCGATAAATTTCCCATTGAGTTTCCATAAGAAACACTCCTTTTTAAGAAGGTTGAGGTGCTAAAAACGGCCCTGACATTTTGAGTCTGAGTATCAAGCCTGTTGCCATCGGGTTCAAACGGAACAAAGAAACATTCATCCCCCGGTTTCCTCCCCTCCTGAATAGTCGGTTGATTGATAGGAACAGCCCGAATAAATATTTTCCCTACTGTATTTATTGTTACAGAAATTTCTGAACTTATCAAGAGGGAATGGGGAATGGGGAATGGGGAATGGGGAATGGGTAATGGGTAATGGGTAATGGGTAATGGGTAATGGGTAATGGGTAATGGGTAATGGGTAATGGGGAATGGGGAATGGGGAATGGGTAATGGGTAATGGGTAATGGGGAATGGGGAATGGGGAATGGGGAATGGGTAATGGGTAATGGGTAATGGGTAATGGGTAATGGGGAATAGTGGGTTACAAGGTTTATTATTGTCAAACAGCTTAATTGGTAGTGGAAGGTAGTCTCCCTGCGAAAACACTTGCATCGTCACGGGATTGTCACTTTTTAGGTGTACCTTGGACAGTAAGAATAAAGGAAATATAATTTTAGTTAAGTTTAGTTAATTAAAATAGGACTCAAGTTAAATTTAGTTCATAAATTAATAACTAATAACCCATCATTAAATATGTTATAATACAAAGTGTGGCTTTCTCATATAACTGCTTAGGGTTTGGGTGCTGAGAATTTAAAAAAATTCCTATTCACAGTCTATAAAAAATAAATTATTGATGTGAATAAAGCTGATTTAACAACAATCAGTATACGGCAGTCTGTGTGAAACAATAAATCTCAAAAATAATATTAGCATTAAACGATGAATTTATGTATAAATTATCTAATTCCTTCAAGCCTATATTAGAATCTCGATTTACGGTAAATCGCTGGAGTGCTTTTTGGGGTGAGCTTTTAAGTAACAGTGGTTACTTTTTAATCCTCAAAAGTCTCTCTACTATTATTTCTAAAAGTTGGATTGAATATTTTACTAACCCCACAGAATATTTATTAATTGTAGCCATGTTAGTCCAAGCATGGATTCTTTCTCGTCCCAATTCCAATCGATTTTGGGGAAATTTGGTTGGAGTTGGTTTGTACACAGCCATGGATTTACCCATTGACGGACTAAGTTTTTTTCAAGAACCTATTCATCTAGTATTTTTAATATTTTCTTTAATCATTGCTACTCTCCAAGGACTAAGATTCCATAGTAATTTAAAAGCAGATTGGTTATTATTTCCCCTGGAAAGTATAACCAGAACTTTAATGATTATTGCTTTTTATATTGTCGTTGAAATTTCTAAAGACTCCAATAGATTATACGGGAAAACTTTTCTGAATTTTCTTCAAAGTAAAACCCACTCATTTTTAACCTTAAGTCTGATTTTAATTGGGTTACTGTTGGGTTTACAGGCGTTTCAACTCTCACAACAGCGAAATCAACTCCAACAGACCGCAAGACTCTTAGGAAATATGGCGGAATGGGGGATGGGGAGTTATATGGTGGAAATGGCTTTAAATAATCCTGAAGATTTGGCGTTTCAAAAATGCGATCGCACTATTTTATTTATGGATATTCGCGGTTTTACCCAATGGTGTGAACAAACAAAACCCGATATTGTCGCCCAAGTTTTAAACCATTATTATCAAACAGTAGAAACCAGAATCTTCACGATATCATCCCTTGAAAATCACCCTAGCCGGAGATGAAATTATGGCAATTTATTCCACCCCACAACAGGGAATTCAAGCGGCTCAGGCGATGCAAGCAGCAGCTAAAACCGTTCTTAATCCCTACGGTTTGGGGGCGGGTTGTAGTGTTCACTGTGGGGAAGTAATTGAAGGATTATTTGGCGGCAAAAAAGTTAGAACCTATACCGTTATTGGAGATGTGGTGAATACGGGTAAACGTTTGGAAGGAATTACTCCGGCTGGAGAAATCACCCTTTCTGATCCCATTTATCAAGCCTTAAATTGTAAACTCAATGTTCAACCTTGTGACCCAATTTTTGTTAAAGGAAAAGTCGAACCTTTAATTGCTTGGCGCTTAAACAGTTATCAGTAAACAGTTATCAGTCAACAGTATAAGAGTTAATTTATTAACTAACAACTAACAACTAATAACTAATAACTGGTACGGGCGGTTTTTTTTAGATCTTTGTTAATCACCGCGCATCTTGATGAACCCGCCCCTACAACTGATAACTGATGACTGATTTAGGGTTTTCTCCACTGTCTGACAAATTCATCTAAGGTAGCTGGAGGAATTTGACTTTGTAGCCATTCTAGTGCCTTAATTTGACCGGGTAAACCCTTATAGTATTTACAGACATCCTCTAATTTAATACTGGGTGGTGGTAGGGTTTGTTGATTCCATTTTTGAGCCAATTCACTTAAGAGGGTGGGGGAAATTTTCTCCTGTAACCAGCGCAAGGCTTGATCTTGATTAGGCAAACCTCGATAATATTTACAAACATTAATGAACTTTACAGAAACAGTTGGAACCTTTGTTTGGTTTCTCCATAGTTTAGAAAATTCTAATAATATAGTCTGGGGAATTTGTGGCTCAAACCATGTTAGCACTTGATCCTGATTCGGAGTTCCTTTATAAACTTTACAAATATCAATGAGTTCAATACTGGGAATAGGTGCAGGTGCGGGCGTGGGTTCGGGCGTGGGTGCGGGTGTAGGTACGGGTGTGGGTACAGGTGTGGGTACAGGTGTGAGTTCGGGTGTGAGTTCGGGCGTGGGCGTAGGTGCGGGTGTAGGTTCGACACTTCCCACGGGTAGAACAAAAGAATCTGAGGGCCCCATCAAGGCTGTCCAGGTCTTTAACCCGGCGACTCCATCCGCTTGTAACTGTTTTTTTTGCTGAAATTTGATTAAAGCGGTTTCCGTACCATTGCCAAAACTCCCATCAATAGTTTCCGGGATCATGACCTTGATTTTTCAGAAGGGTTTGAATCTTTTCAACTTTTGTTCCCTTATCTCCTCTGCGAATACTTTCAAATAAATTAACATCCACACCCCCAGTAATTCCCTCAACTTTGCCTTGATCGGTAAATTGCCAAAATACCCAGGTTTTCCAACCGCCAGGAATAATCGGTTGTTCAGCCGTGGTATAATGGGCAATCCACAGTGGATAATCGGAAAAACGAGTGGTATTGAGTTTTTGCCAAAACCCAGGATAGGTGTAAATAATCGGACGAAAACCCGTTTCTTTTTCAATCACATCGATCCATTGGGCGGCTCGGTCACAGAGAGTTTTAGTATCTACGGTTCCCATGGTTTCAATGTCCAAAACCGGGGGGAGATCTCCAGGTTGGAGTTTAACGGTTTTCAGAAAATGATAGGCTTGTTTAATAGGATCACTATCAGGCCTGAAAAAATGATAGGCGCCCCGAATTAAACCGTTAGCTTTTGTTTGTTCCCAATAGCTGGGGAAAACCTTACAAACAAAGGTTTCTCCTTCTGTTGATTTAATCACAGCAAAGGAAATCCCAGAACGGGCAACGGCTTGCCAATCTACTGTAGGCTGGTAATCTGAAACGTCAATACCCCGAATACTCATTAGTTTAAAAGTTGAGGAACAAAGAGCGATCGTGTCGTCAATACTAGAGTTAAAAAGCAACTTCCATTATTCTACCACAACTATTCACCGAGGATTGATCACGATGAAAAAAACCTTGACAAAAAGGACGATTCAACAGAAAGTCGGGAAATTTTTATTAATGTTAATGGTTTTAGGTTTACCGCAGTCGAGTTTAGCCCAATCCGAGCCAAATTCCCCGACTTTTAAAACCTTTCAAGATTGGTGTTTGAGTCGTCAGCAATTGTCACCGGAGGTAAAAAGAACCCTGGATGTTTTATTGCAACAAGTGGGAACTTCCAATTGCGATCGCGCCAGTCAAATGTTAGCAGAAAAAAAAGCGTTAGATTTAAGTACCTTTCTCCTCTCGGATTTAAGTCCCCTACAAGGATTAACCCATATTACTGTCTTGAAGGTCGGAAATAATAATATTTCCGATCTAACTCCCTTAAAAAGTTTGACTAATTTAGAAGAATTGGATTTAAGTTATAATAAAATCACGGATATTAGCCCCTTACAATACTTGACTAAATTAGTCCGAATTAATCTCAGCTATAATCAAATTTCTGATGTTTCCCCCCTTCAGGGTTTAAATGTTGCCAGTGAAATTAATCTCAATAATAATCAGGTGGCTGATATTACACCCTTAAAATCGTTGAATAAAATTCGTTTTTTGTTTGTGCAAAATAACCCCCTGAAATCGACTGAATGCCCGATTACTCCTAAATATATTTGTCGTTTTGATAGGTGATGCCAATTTATTTTTGGGGAAATTCATCCGGGTCTAATTCATCTAATCCTAAAGAAATTTGTTTTAACTGAAGAATTAATCCCAGGGTAACTTGCTTCATCAATGTATAGGATATGGTAATGAAGACAAAGGTAACAATCACCACAAACAAAGGTTTTTTATTGGTTAAATCATCTAAAGTTTGCAAGAAAACTACATCGGGTTGAGTCACCAAATCCCAACTATTAAACCGCCTAAATCTTCCTAAATAAACCCCAAGCGCACATAAAATATGAGTCATAATTTCCGAAGCAAAAATATATTGTTTCACCCCTTGCCTTTTCAAATAATGCCCTTGATTAATTAACGATAAAACATAGAGTTGTAAACCCGCCATAATTGCAAATACATGGAGTGGAATAAAAATTAGGGTAATTACCCAAACGGAATACCCAGCCTGAATAATCCGAATTAAATGAATAATATCTGTGAGCAGATAGGGAGCATTGGGTAAGAAAGCAATAAAAATAATATAAACAATCCACCAACCCCAATTTCGCGCTATCACTTTTCTGCGAAATAACCAAAAACTCAAGGCCCAAGGAATAAATGCTAGGAATAGATTCCAAATAATCCAACCACTGTGTCGGTCAAAGATCTCCAGTGTATTTGCTAACATTTCTCGCATTCTGTTTTCGGGTTGATCGTTAAATTATGCTTGTTTAGTATAACAACTCGACTCTAAAGAATTCCGTAAAACCTATTATTTAGGGTGATATTCCCCCTATATTTGATAAATTTAGGACTACAATGGAATCTCAAACCAACAGTTACACCGGAGAAAAATTACCATGAATCAATTTAAAACAGTAGCTTTGCTGGGATTATTAAGCGCCCTGTTAGTTATGATTAGCTATTGGGTAATTGGGGGAACTAGCGGTTTATTGGTGGGTATCATATTAGCCGCGGTAACTAATTTGGGAAGTTGGTATTTTTCCGATCAAATTGCTCTCAAAGCCTATAATGCCCAACCCGTTACCATCGAACAGGCCCCAGGATTATATGCCATGGTACAACGGTTATGCGATCGCGCTAATTTACCCCTACCAGGGATTTATATTGTCCCGACTCCGGCGGCCAATGCCTTCGCCACCGGTCGAGATCCCCAACACGCCGCCGTTGCTGTCACCGAAGGGATTATGAATCTCTTACCCGAGGACGAATTAGAGGCCGTAATTGCCCATGAATTAAGCCATGTTAATAATCGAGATACCCTGATTCAATCGGTGGCGGCAACCATCGCGGGGGCTATTTCTGGACTCGCTCAATTTGCCAGTTATTCGATGTGGTTTGGAGGTCGCAATCGGAATGGAGGGGGAAATCCTATAGGATTATTATTAACAATAATTCTAGCTCCCATCGCCGCTACTGTAATTCAATTAGCTATTTCTCGAACTAGGGAATTTTCCGCCGATGCTGGTGCGGCTAAATTAACCGGAAATCCTAAAGCTTTAGCCAGAGCTTTACAACGGTTAGATGCCACAGCTAGACAGATACCAATTGCAGGAAATCCTGCCTTTGAAGCTCTATTAATTATGAATAGTTTTTCAGGACAAACAATGGCAAGTTTATTTTCAACCCACCCAACAACAGAAGCTAGAATTCAAGCATTACTTAAGTTGGATCAACAAATGTCTTGATTCAGATTTATACAGAAGAAGATGGTTTCGGCGGTTGAAACCGCAGCTACATAAACAAAGTTCGGCGGTTGAAACCGCAGCTACATAAACAAAGTTCGGCGGTTGAAACCGCAGCTACATAAACAAAGTTCGGCGGTTGAAACCGCAGCTACATAAACAAAGTCCGCCTGCGCGGACTAAAAGATAACAAAATATTGCTCATTGTCAACCTTTTACTTAGTTGCTATACTGTAGACACTCTGTATATACATCATAAAAAATGGTGAATTTCTCAGGGTGATATTATTAGCTGGAGGATTAGGCTATGGTTGGGACAATCGCAAAGTGGGGAAACAGGGTGATCACTGTTCCCCATTGTTGGAGTTGCTGACGAATATATTCACGCACATAAAAATGACCCCCTGAAGCCAGATAGGGGTCACGTTCTCTAATAATTTGTTGTAAATGCTCGGTTAATTGAGATTTTAAATTTAACTTCATTGATGATCTTATCTTGAAAAAATTCTTAGCTTTTATTTTAACATAAATTTGAAAAAATAAGTTTAAGAAATTTTGTCAAAATTTAATAATTGTAAGTAACAAAAACTTTTATTTTTGGGTATAGATTTTTCTGCGATATTATTCATGGTTTTTGACCCGATGAACGGTATAATTTATTCGGGTTGGGTTCAGGAAACTTTCTGCTCCTGTTCATCGGGTATGCCATAAAACTCCGCATCTGCCCGATCTAATAAGTAAATAAAGGGTAGGGCGGCTAAGGAACAGGATTTCCAGTGACTTTGGACAGGCGCGTAAAACATCTGACAGATTCCCCCCCGTCTGCCTTCTGGTTTGTAGTGGAGGCAATTACGGCAATTTGAGGGAACTGCATTTTCCCTGTTCATGTTGATCGATCCCAAATAATTATATAAACTCAATTATGGATGATCAATTTCCTTAACTTTGTTATCTAACTTACAGTTCAACTATATTTTTGTTAAGTTTAATTAAGTTTCCGTCTCCGGGTAAAATCCTGCTTCCGAGAGTTGAAAAAATATTGTGTTGCACAGAAAGAGGATTAAATAATATTTGCCCAAAAAATATACAAAAATTCTGTTAACTGTAAGTACAGAACCAGATGATAACACCAATCCCCGGCTAAAAGTTGACGCTTGACAGACAAGTGTGTACAGTCAACAGTTACGAACCCCAAACCGTGATCTTTTATCCGTTGTTAAAAATGAGTTTATTGGCGAAAATTGAAGCAATTTTGTATTTAAAAGGTCAGTCGCTTTCCATTGCTGGACTCGCAGAATTAGCCGGGTGCGATCGCACCGAAGTAGAAGAAGCACTCATTCAACTGATGTCCGACTATGCCCATCGAGATAGTGCCTTAGAAGTCGTAGAAACCGATTCTGGATATAGCCTACAACTGCGAGAAGCCTATCGGTCATTAATGCAAAGCTTAGTAGCACCGGAGTTAGGGGTAGGTGCCTTGAGAACTTTAGCCGCGATCGCCCTCAAAGGTGGCATTACCCAAACCGATTTAGTAGAATTAAGGGGGTCAGGAGCCTATCAACAGGTCACCGAGTTGGTAGAACTGGGATTTGTTCAGAAACGCAAACAAGCTAACTCCCGCTCCCATTGGTTACAAGTGACCAAAAAATTCCATCAGTATTTCCAAGTTGATCAGCTTCCCCAACAACTCTCATTAAATTTTAGCGATGATTTACCCCTCGACGCCCCTTTACAATAAGATAAACTATAGATAGCATAAGCATGATATAGAGACGCAGATCATGGTTTTTAACTCTGACTTCCTTAAATCTGATGTTCAAGAGACCGCCGAAAATCCGTTGTTAACCTACCTGCAAAGTCAACATCCCGATGTTCTGGCAACAGTTGCTCAGTCTGCGAGTTTGGAAATTAAAGAAATCATTAGTAAAAACGTCCAAGGATTAGTCGGGGTACTCCCCTCCGATCACTTTGATGTGCAGATTACAACCAACCGCGAAAACTTGGCGGGTCTGTTAGCATCGGCAATGATGACTGGGTACTTTTTACGCCAAATGGAACAACGGATGCACCTAGAAGAAAACCTATCCCGCACCGCTTCGATTGATTCCAAAACACCGGATTAATTATTGAATTCCCCGGCTAAGGCGGATTCTGGGAACACGGCGGTTTTAATCATCAGGGTTTGTTGTTGGCCTTGGCGGTTAATTTCGATGGGAAGTTTCCTCCCCAACCGTCTTAGTTTCAATTTGTGCTTGGACTTGAGCCGGGGTATTCACCGCAACACCGTCAATAGCCGTGAGGATATCTCCTTTGAGAATTCCCATTTGGGCGGCGGGGGAATCCTCCACCACCCGCACCACAATCACCCCGGTGTCTTGGGTCAATTTAACTTCCAGTTGCTGATTCATTTCGGCCTTCACCACCGGACTAAGTTCCACCATCTGTACGCCCAGATAGGGATGATCAGCTTTTCCCTTGGCGAAAAGTTGACTAGCAATGCGGATCGCCGTTTCAATGGGAATGGCAAATCCTAGACCCTGGGCATTAGCCCGAATTGCCGTATTAATCCCAATCACATGACCTTGATCATTCAAGAGTGGCCCGCCAGAGTTGCCGGGATTAATTGCCGCATCGGTTTGAATAAAGCGGACTCGTTTATCAGGAATTCCCACCTGGGTACTGGAACGGTCTGTAGCGCTGATAATCCCAATAGTTACGGTATTATCTAACCCTAGGGGATTGCCAATGGCGATCGCCCACTGACCCGGAACCAAATGGTCAGAGAAGCCAATCGGAGCCGTCGGTAACTCCTTACCCTCAATTTTCACCGACGCCACATCGGTTATCGGGTCAACTCCTTTGACTTTCCCCTCAAATACCCGACCATCCTTGAGGGTGACTTGCACCGTATCCGCCCCATCCACAACATGGGCATTAGTAATGATCCGACCGTCGGAATGTAGAATAAATCCTGAACCTGTTCCCCGACGCACCCGGTCTTCAGGTGTGGGGATTTGATTGCCAAAAAAGCGTTTAAATAGGGGATTTTTAAAGGCATCGGGCACATCTTGTGCCGACTTGCGGGTCGCGTCAATTCTCACCACCGTCGGGCCAACAATTTCGGCGGCATCGGCAATAAAATTAGAACTACTACGGTCAACCACCTGATCTTCCGTAACCCTAGGGGGAGAAACCACGGGCATAGGTTTAACGATGGCCACCGTCGCCGATAACGGGTCGGGGTTATTGGTTCGGACATGGCGACTTCCCAGCCACCCACCACCGCCACCTAATGAAACTAAGGCTAGGTATATCGTAAACTGTTTGAAAGATAAATCCATCTGTGTTGCGGGAGTGGAAATCAGTAATCAGTTATTAGTTATCAGTAATCAGTTACCAGTGAAAGAAATAAAAGAAAGACTTCACGATCCGATTATAACTGTAAACTACATATTACGGTGATAACTGATTATTATTTAACAATCACTAACAGGGGAATCGGTTTCTTTAAAGTTAAATTTGATTAATTATTGCTCATGTCGTTTCAACGTTTAGAAATATTATCGGGGTCGATGGCTCTAATCGGCATATTAGTTGGTTTTACCCCCTCAATAGGGTCTGTAGAGGCGAATGCACCCTTTAACTCAGAAGCTCAAGATGTTTGCCCCACCCCAGTATTATCCCGTTTAAAACCCCATCGGATTGCCCCTGGAGATACCCTTGAAAGTATTGCCCGCCAATATAATCTGATTCCGGCAACCCTACTGGGGATGAATCCGATTTTACAACGGGGGCCGATTCCCATTGGACAGGAGATTTTGATTCCGCCCCATAATGGGATACGAGTAGATATTCCCCCGGGTAGGAGTTGGCAGGAAGTAGCCAGAGCTTATAATGCCCGTCCTGACGTGGTTTTTGAAATGAATGGTTGTCAAACCCAACCAATAGCTTTATTTTTACCCGGTGTGAATTGGTCACCCAAAGGGCCACCGACCGTGGCGGTATCGGTGTTAGTGGGTTATCCGTTACCGCAACGGACAACCCTACAAATGGGTTATGGTTGGCAAATCCATCCGGTTTCGGGTCGGGTAATATTTCATAGTGGTTTAGATTTGACGGCGACGGTGGGAACTGCGGTTTTATCCGTGGGGGCGGGAAAAATAGCCTTTGCGGGGGAAACGGGAGGGCTATGGAAAATTAGTGGTGGTTAATCATGGGTCAGGGAAACAAACCCGTTATGCCCATCTGGATAATATTGGGGTGAAACTGGGTCAATCGGTTAAGTTAGGGGATGTATTAGGAACGGTCGGAACAACGGGACAACCGGATACGGATCAACCCCATCTCCATTTTGAAATTCGTTACAACTCCGATTTAGGATGGATTGCAGAAGATCCCAATCCCTATTTTCAAGCTAAACGATAACCTGGATATTCTACTCCCTACTCCCTCTAGTTTTGATAAGATATAAATACAACTCTAGGGTTAGAAAATCGTGAACTTCATGCACAAGCGTTCCCATCAAATAGACTCAACGGAAATTACTCGCCGGGCTGCCGATCTGGTCAGTGCCGCCTCTAATCGCTATCGGATTACAGTGCAAGTCGCAAATCGGGCTAAACGGTGTCGCTATGAAGATTTTGATAATGGGGATGAGAACACTATCAAACCTGTTTTACGCGCAATTATTGAAATGTCCGATGAACTAAATCAGCCGCAAATTATCGCGGATCGTTAGATTAATAAATTGCAGTATGGGGAGTCTTTAACACCTGATTTATCGAGGTGATAAGGACTCCAAGATGTCTTAATTATAGGCTTATGTTGAAATATCGAAAACCCCAAAAACCCGTTATTTTAAGTTTTTTATTACTCGCTGTTACCATTACCCTATTTATTGTTTTGGGTGGGTTTGTTGAGGGTCTTGAAATTCAGGGAATCGCCCAAACTCCGCCATCGGAAATAGCCCCTCCATCGGGACGGTTGAAAGTCTCGGAGGTGTGGAAAAGAGTCTATGAACAGTTACCAAATTTACCCCGGGAAAATCAATATCTTTCCCAGGAAACGGGAAAAGTCGCTGAAGATAATACCTTGATTGGTCGATTGATCCGTTATCATATTTATGTGAAAGCTCGACCGACTCAATATCGTTTTGATTGGAAACTCACCTTAGCCGATTATCTCGGGGTTAATGAACCGATGTTAGTATTAAGTTATCCGGGTCAGGAAGTATTAAAAGAAAATCCTTTAGTCGGGGATCAAAAAGCGATTCAACAGTTAAATCGAGTTGAACGGGATGCGTTAGTTAATACGCTGGCGGGTTTATTTAATCCTAATCCGGTTAATATTGGCCCGATGCCTTCCACACCCACCCCTAAACCGCCAACCCCCTCCGGTGATTCTCCTGAGTCGGGGGGTGCTCAAGGCTTAAAATAACCTGGGGGACATGGAAAGAATTCTCAAAACAGGAAACGGATGGCGTTTAGGTTGGAAACCCCCAAGCCCCGGAATTTCAAGGGTTAGTCGGGGGCGATACCTGGGCGGTGGAATTGACGCAGGCGGAGTTTGATGATTTTTGTCGGTTGTTGGGTGAATTAGCTAATACTATGACCCAAATGGCTATTGAGTTGATGGATGAAGAAAAAATAGCCTGTGAAGCGGAAACCGATCAGTTATGGATGCAGGTAGAAGGCTATGCTAATGCCTATACGGTGCAGTTGATTTTGCATAGTGGACGCCGGGCGGAGGGTGCTTGGCCCGTGGAGGTGGTGGGGGAATTGGTACAAGCGACAAAAACCTTAAAAATCTTTTGAAATATCCTTGACAAGTTTCTGTTTGCTATGCTACATTGAGTAATTGTGTCGGGGCGTAGCGCAGCTTGGTAGCGCACTACCTTGGGGTGGTAGGGGTCGCAGGTTCAAATCCTGTCGCTCCGATTCTAAATCGGTAACTATATTAAATAGTACAAAATTCACTCTTGAGATATTCAATACTCAGGAGTGATTTTGTTATTCTGGCATATCCTAGTTTGGTTTAAAGGGAATGCCAAATTTTACCCCCATCGGAAGAATGAAAAACAACATTTTGCTGATTCACCCCATAAATAATCTGGGGATTTTTAGGATTAGTTGCCAAATATAAAATAACACCTTCGGTTCCGGTTCCCAATTTTTCCCAAGTTTTGCCACTATCGGAAACTTTGATAAATTCCAGGGTCAGATTCTAACAACCGATATCCCACCATCACCGTTTTATTATTATCTGGAATTAAAGCCAAACCAGTAATTAAACTGCTATCCGTCCCAGGAATTAATTCCCAATTTTTACCCCCATTTTTACTTTCATATAATCCTCCTTGAGTAGTGGCGAAAATATGTTCGGAATTTTGCGGGTTAACGGTTAAACTAAAGACCCCATTATCCAAACCATCCGGGGTAATTGATTCCCAATTTTTACCGCCATCTTTTGAAACTAAAAATCCCTGTTCCCCCGATGCAGCCCAACCATAAATCAGATTAGGATTACTACTAGAAATTGCTAAAGCATGAAAATCAACCCCAGATTTAGACAAAACTTGCCAAGTTTCCCCGTAATCTTCTGTGACTCGAAATCCTAAATTTCCTCCGGTGTGGGGATGTCCGCTAGAATAGAGGCGATTACTGTCTGTTGGATGGGCAGCAAATCCCATATAATCAGAACGATCTTTACCTACCCAAGACCATTTTTTATCTTGAGAATATTGAATTAATCCATGATGGGTTCCAATATATAAAATATTAGGATTATTTGGATCAATTGCTATCCCATGAATATGATTCTCCCTTTGCCAATCTGTTGCGGGAGTTAGGGTAACTGTGGATGGTTTTGTTGTAGAAATTTTAGGGGTTGAAGTTACAACAGAATTGGGTTGAGTTTCAACTTTAGGCTGGGGAGACGAGCAACTAATTATAGATAAGGTCAGGATCAAAAGTACCAAATTTTGTAAGGTTTTCATAATTTTTCTAGGTGATAATGGGGTTACGGTAACTGATGCTGAACTTCTAAGACTCCTCGAATCATATTCATCCCACAACTAAAGGAATATTCTCCCGATTCTTCAGGAATAAACTCAATGGTTGTGGTTTGATTTATCGGTAAATCTTGAGCAATATTAAAGTCAGGAAATAGCACTTTATCTAAGCAATGACTAGGATCTTTACGAATAAAGTTCAGACGGACTTTTTTACCCAATTGAACGGTAATGCGGTTAGGTTGATAGCCTCCATCTACTAAGATATCTAATTCTTGAGTATCTTGATTAATTATGGCTTTTTTAGCTTTGGGTTTACTCAATAAAAACCACCAAATTTCTAATCCAATTAGGGCTAACCCACTTGCTGTTACTGCCATTTTAGTTGATAACGGCTGTTCAATAGTCCGCAATTGATTGTTAGCGGGTTCTGCATGGGATTCCATTGACCGAACTGGGGCAGAATTTCCCACTAAAATAGATAGGAAAATTCCGCTAAATTGTAAGCCGATTTTGAGTTTTCTGTCCATGATTTGTTCTCCTAATTAATTATAATAATACTCAAACCCAGTCTTGGGGGCGGGTTTATCGACATTTAGGTGATTAACAAAAATCTAAAAGAACCCGCCCCTACCAGTTATCCGTCCAAAACCCATTCCCCATTCCCTATTCCCTTTTTAGACATTAATTCAGTTTAAACTGACGCAATCTTAACGCATTGGTAACAACAGAAATCGAACTTAATGCCATGGCTCCTCCAGCAATAATTGGATTCAATAACCAACCCGTTAAAGGGTAAAAAATTCCTGCTGCAATGGGGATTCCTGCCGAATTATAGATAAAGGCAAAAAACAGATTTTGGCGAATATTATTTAAGGTAGCTTTGCTAAGTTTAATCGCCGTAACTATCCCGATTAAATCCCCTGAAATTAAGGTAATATCACTGGCTGCGATCGCCACATCCGTCCCAGTCCCAATCGCCATTCCCACATCTGCTTGAGCTAAAGCGGGAGCATCATTAATACCATCGCCTACCATTGCCACAATTTGATGCTGTTTTTTTCGCCCTTTTTGTTGATTTTGTAGGGATTTAATTATATTAGCTTTTTGGTCGGGACGCACTTCGGCAAAGACCCGTTTAATTCCCACTTCCGAGGCGATCGCTTCGGCGGTTTTTTGATTATCTCCGGTTAACATAACCACCTCTAACCCCATTTTTTGTAAGGCTTGAATTGCAGGTTTTGAAGTCGGTTTTAGTGCATCTGAAATAGCAAATAACCCTTCTATTTCCCCATCAATTGCTATCCAAGCAGTGGTTTTTCCTTCGGCTTCCCAACTTGATTGATACTGTTGTAAAGGTGCGGTTTTAATTCCTAATTCTTCCATCCAGCGAGAGGTTTCCAATCTGTACCAACTGATCAGAAATATAACCTTGAACCCCCATTCCAGCTAAGGCTTGAAAATTGCGAATTTCAGGGAAGGGAAAATTAACTCCTTGGGTTTTAGCATATTCAACAATAGCTTCTGCTAAGGGATGTTCCGATTGTTGTTCAATAGCCGCGGCTAATTGTAATAATTTTAATTCCTGATCGTTGTTGGTTCCTCCAATAGTTATATAGTGAGTAACAGTAGGTTTTCCGGCGGTTAAAGTTCCGGTTTTATCTAATACAATAATTTGGATTTTATGGGCTAATTCTAAACTCTCTGCTCCTTTAATTAAAATCCCATGTTCTGCCCCCAAACCAGTTCCAACCATCACAGAAGTTGGTGTGGCTAATCCCAATGCACAGGGACAAGCAATAATTAAAACTCCGACGGTTGTAGTAATAGCTAAAGTGATATTTCCCGTTAAATTAAACCACATTATAAAAGTAGCGATCGCGATCGCAATTACAACCGGAACAAACCAACCTGTAACCTGATCTGCTAACTTTTGAATCGGAGCTTTTGAGCCCTGCGCCTGTTGAACTAACTGCACAATTTGGGCTAATACCGTATCTTTTCCCACCCGTGAAGCTCGAAATATAAAACTTCCGGTTTTATTGATTGTAGCTCCAATTACTTCATCCCCCGGATATTTTTCAACGGGAATACTTTCCCCCGTCACCATCGCTTCATCAACCGTAGAATTTCCTTCAATTAATTCTCCATCAACAGGTATTTTTTCCCCAGGACGTACCCGAATAATCTCCCCCACTTTCACCGCTTCAATGGGAATATCAATTTCCTCTCCAGACCGAATTACCCGGGCTGTTTTAGCCTGTAATCCCATTAATTTTTTAATCGCATCGGAGGTTTTTCCTCGGACGCGGTGTTCTAATAATTGACCCAATAAAATTAAGGTAATAATTACAACCGCAGATTCATAATAAACATCCGCCGATAACCCTTGATTTAGGAAAAATCGTGGGAAAAAGGTAACAAAAACAGAATATAAATAAGCCGATCCTGTTCCTACCGAAATTAAAGTATTCATATCCGCCTGATGACGTTTTAACCCTTTCCAAGCTCCGAGAAAAAAGGATTGACCCGACCAGAATAAAATCGGCGTTGTGAGGATTAATTGTAACCAATGGTTGTGCATCCATTGGGGAATAAAGGGTAAATTTAAACCCGTCATCATTGGTAATCCACCGATTACTAAAAACCCACTGACAATAGCACTAATTAACACTTTTTGGGTTAATTTTTGTTCAATTTCTCGGTTATCTTTTTCGCTATTTTGAAGGTCAGATGTTGTATCTTCTATCGCTTGAGCCGTATATCCAGCCTCTGTAACCGCCTGTTGAATTTGCTCAATATTGGTTTGATGGGGATCAAATTCAACCGTTGCTTGTTTCCGCTCCAAAATTAACCTGACAAATCCCAACCCCATCCACATTTTGAATCGCTGTTTCTATGGTATTGGCGCAGGAGGCGCACCCCATTCCTTTTAATCGTAAATAGCTTGTTTTCATGGTTGAAACTCCCTTTTGAGTTCAGTTCGGTGGTGCGTTTCCTCGGTTTAAACACCCCACAATGTTCTTGACTTTTATTCTAAAGTCTCCTCTCCACTGGAGTGTCAAGGGGGAATGGAAAATTAAATTCCCCATCGCCTATAACCCCCTAGAATTCAGGGGTAAAAGGACTGTAGCGGTTGTTCCTTGGTTAATTTGGCTGTCTAAATAAATTTGACCGTGATGGTTTTCCACGATAGCTTGAGCGATCGCCAAACCCAAACCAGACCCCCCACTATTGCGATGGGTACGGGAGGGATCAACACGATAAAAACGATCAAAAATGTTGGGTAATACTTCAGCAGGAATCCCAATTCCTGTGTCTTTAATTATAACTTGTAATCCTTCAAATTTCAATAGAGAATTAGATTTTTCCCAAGATTCATTAACCTTTCCCAAGGTAGCTTGTCGCTTGGGTTTAGCAATAGGTTTTAATTCAATTTTAATCTCACCACCCGCAGGAGTATACTGTACTGAATTACTAACTAAATTAGTAAATAATCGCACCAATTGATCCCAATCTCCCTCTAAAGTAAAGGGTTCATTTTCCCGGGAATAATTATTGCTATCTGAATTAACAATATTATCCTCAACATCCTGAATAAAATCTAAGGAAATTTGGATTCCTTGTTGAGTTGCGATCGCCGTTTGTTCTTCCACTACTTCCATTAATAACCCATCTAAAGGAAGGGAAATAAATTGAGGTTGAATAATCCCGCTATCCTGTCTAGCTAAAAATAATAAATCATCCACTAACCGACCTAAACGGCGAGTAATTCGTTCAATTACTTGTAATTGTTGTTGTTCAGAACTGGATAAATTAGGTTTCTGCTAAAGCCACTTGTACATTAGTTTGAATCATCGCAATCGGATTTCTTAATTCATGGGAAGCATCGGCGGTAAATTGTTTTAAACGTTGGTAAGAATCCCGCACAGGTTCTATGGCTAAACCCGATAAAAACCAGCCAATAGTAGCTACACCAATCAACATTATAATTGTTCCCAAAGTCAAATCAAAAATCAACTGTTGAATGGGTTTTGTCACTTCAAACCAGGGATGACTAACCCGTAAATAACCTAATACTTGTCGTCCGATTTCCACCCGATCTGTAACTTGTCTTAAAATCATTTCTGAAATATTATTATCTTCAGAAATATGTACCGTTTCCCCACTGCGGTTTGGATGAAGCGAAATATCTAAAGGTTGGGAAAAAGTAGACCACAATAATTCTCCCGTGGGACTAAACCATTCCATATCAATATGATCATCTTCAACGGTATTCAGATTATTTCTAAAACTGGCTTCAACATTCACTTGAAATTGACCAGCTAAAACCGCCGGAGACATAGCTGGAGGCGTCGTTACGGGTTCAATTACTAAAGAACGTTCTACCACTTCTACAACGTGATTTAAGGTATCATCAATCCGTTCAATTAAGGTATTTCGTACATAGAAATAAAATCCACTGGCGAATAGTAATAATAAAATAGCGGTAACTGCGGTATACCAAATTGCTAACCGTCGCCGAGTTGCTTGAAACATAAGTTAAAAAAATTTGCTAATCTATAAATGGGTTACAATTCTATTTTAGGATAGGGAAAATACAATGATTTTACAAGTTGAAGAAAAAAAGGTCTATACTCTGGAAGAATACCTCAATTTTGAAGTTAATTCTTCAGAAACGCCATGAATATATTAACGGTGAAATTAGACCCGTGACCGGCGGAACTCCCAATCATAATCAAATTACAGGTAATGTCTACGCGACGCTGAATTTTGCCCTCAAGCGTCAACCCTATCGCGTATTTGTTACCGATCAACGTCTTTGGATTCCCACAAAACGCCTCTATACCTATCCTGATATTATGGTAATTCAGGGTGATATTCAACTCCAAGAAGGGAGAAAAGATACTATTACAAATCCGTTAATTATTGTAGAGGTATTATCCACATCAACCAGAAACTACGACAAAGACGAAAAATTTGCCGCCTACCGCACCCTTCCCACTTTTCAAGAATATATTTTGATTGATCAATATAATATTCAGATTGAACATTATTATAAAACCGATCAGAAACACTGGATATTTATGGAGTATAATAATAGCAATGAAACCTTAGTTTTTAACTCGATATCTTTTGAAATTGCTGTTGCTGATATTTATGATAAAGTTGAGTTTTAATCTTAAATATTATATAAGCGTGCTAACGTTGGGGATAAAAAAACATGATTTAAGTTATTAATTACCGAGTTTCAATTCCACTATATTTAATCTAATCTATGGTTTGTAATTTCATCTTTTTAAGAACCCGACTAGGAACTTTATCACTCTTAACAGGGTATCCATGATAACCACCAACATTATCAGGTTGAAATTCATAAAAATTACCATTTTTATATCCATAATACTTTTTACCTTCAAACCAATCATTAATATAACTTTCATCTAAGACTTCTTGAGCTTCTATATCACTTAAATCCATTAATGTTCCTTTTATTCCTATTTCACCTTGCTGTCGATGTTTGGGACTGGGATCATATTTAAGTCGTAACTTTTGAGCTTGACTAATCGTAGTCAAATTATGAATTTTTATTGACTTATATTTTCCATCGGTGGTAAATATAACTTCAATATATTCACTTGAGAAATTAGGCTTTTGTGTTGGTAAACTAATAATTTTGTCAATTTTAATTATATTGTTATTTTCAGATTGATGAAAATAAACGAAACCTGCTAGAGAACTTTCGGAAATATCAATACGTTTTTTATTCAATTCTTGTTGAATAAAAAAGCATTTGAAAAATTTATTATATTCTCCCAGATTTTTACTCATTTCTTTATCTATAAAAGGGCCTTTCCTAGTTTTATCTAAAAATATCTTGACTTTATTATTTTTAGGATCTAACTTTATTTTGTTAAGTAACCATTGTTGCACTGTTAAATTTTCCGAGATTTTACAAGCATAAAAATTACTATGTATTCTAATTGTAATTCCTTTATAAATATGATCAAGTGCTTCGATGATTCCAAATAGAACACTCATCAGGTTGTCTGCTTCATCATAAATATTTTCAGCTTGTCCAATGAATGAAAGCTCATTAATCACGACATACATTATAAGTTAGCTCCATTAAGTCATTTTCACGTTGATCAAAGAAACCCTTCAGGCCATTCGTCAATCCGCCCATCTTCATCAATGTTAGGAGATATTATTTCTGTTGCCATCTTTTCGTTTCTTTGTTCACGTTGAAAATAGTGAATTTGCACATCTTTATAATTAATTTCACTACGCTTAACAGCCAAACAAATCCCATTTAACACATGATCGCTATGGGTTTCTACAACAACTTGAATCCCACAACTAGCTGCAATTCCTAACAGTTCACCAATATGAGATTGTCCTTTAGGATGCAGATGAGATTCTGGATTTTCAATAAGAATTAAAGTTTCGGGTTTCAGCAGCCAAAATAGCAACTAAAATGGGTAAAGTGTAGGTGACTCCAAAACCCACATTAAAGGGACTATAATCTCTACTTTTTTTAAAAGAATATTTAAGTCTTACACGCTGGGTTTGTAAGTTTGGTTCAGTATTAATTAAAATTCCAGGGCTTATTTCTCCCATCCAAGCATCAACTTGATCTTTTAAACTAATTGATTTTGCTTTGGGATGACTTAATTTTTCATTGTGAATATCTTTATTTCCAAAAGCATCTAAAAAATGAGTTGCATACTCTCCATTTATTCCAAGTTGTTTTCTTTGAATTACATCAGACTCTGACATTAGGTATGATATTTGAGGCCCAATTCGTTCGGCTTTTAAGTAATAAAAATTATCCTGAAAAATGCTAGATTGATAAATTTTAGGCTCAACTTTCTCTGATACCACTTTTAAAATATCTAATTCTTTAGAAGAACTAAAGCACCATATTCCTTTCTGTTCATTTTCTAAATCTATTTCAAATCCAATTAATTCATCTTCTGCATACTCAAAAAGTGCGTCTTGTCCTGTACCAATATATACTTGTTCATCATTTAAAATTAAACCCTTGTTAGGAAGCAAGTCTCTTTGATATGAACGACGTAACAGCATCAACGCTTGTAAAACAGAAGATTTTCCTGTACTATTCAAACCGGATAATAAGGTCAAAGATTTAAAAGGGATGTCTTGATCTTGAAAAGATTTAAAATTGATTAGCCGTAAATTTTTAATCATTTCAAAACTTCCTTAATAATTATTTCAATATGGGCTAAACGTTTTTTGACACTTTCTTTATTTCCTGTACTTCTATAAATTATAGCATCAAATTCACCGTTTTTTTTTCTATTCAAAAGATTATGATATAAATTATTTTTACGATCATCTAAAAATTGTATAGCATGATCATCTAATCGATCTAAGTTAACAGACCAAGCCTCAAATAGAGCTTTATTGATAGGATACCGTCTTTTACGCTCAGGTGACTTGGGTTTACGAAAAGCATCTTTACCGAATATTTTAAAAGCTGCATCCATCGCTCGTTCAAAACGCTGTCTTAATGATTCAATTTCTGGCTCACTCATTTGGTTTATCTGAGCCATTTTGTCATTTAAAAAAACATCATAATCTTTAAAATTATATTCAAAAGCATGACTATCAGTTAAAGCTAAAAATCTCAAAATACACTCCTGAGCCAACATTCTTTCATCTTTTAAACTTTTATCAGTAGCGTTTTTAAAAGGCTTTGATTTTGTTAGATATTTTAATAAATTTGTCGCTTGACCTTGATTTTTCGCATAACGTATTTCCTGTGATGATAAAGGAAGACCACCTAGATTAATTCGCTTATATAAGCTAAAAATAACATCTTTAGATGTTCCTCTTAAGATTAAAAATATAGTTAATTCTGTTTCTCTAATTCGTCGCCTTAAATAATTAGGAATATCAGAAGATTTGGCTCCATTAAGCTGTTCTAAAAATTCCAAATGTTTTAATTCTAAGGTTTCTTCTATTAAAAATTCTTTAAAAGTTGTTAACCGTTGTATTCCATCGATAACAAACCATTCTTCTTCATTTGTTGCATCAATATAGAAAGCTGGAATTGGAAAACGAATTAAAACAGATTCGATTAATCTACTTTTAGCTACTTGAGTCCAAATTCCTTTATTTCTTTGAAACTCTGGAGCTAAATTCAGTTGATTATTTTCCAATCTCGTTAGAAGTTGCTGAACCGTCATGGGTCTAGTTGAAACACTAATAGAATCAGGATCAAAAAACTCTGAAATTGTTAGTTCATCATTGTTAAATAACATAATAATAAACAAAAATTAAATTATAATAGATTCTTAAATTCGTCTTTTGTTAACTGACAATCACGCAAAATCTGAGAAAGCAATCCAGTTCCTATCGTTTCACCTGAGTGCACAGGTACAACAGTACGTCTACCATCAGGATGAATCATAATATAATGACTACCTTTCACCCTAGCAATAACAAAACCTATTTTTTGTAAAGCTTTTATTACTTCACTTCCTGTCAAACTAGGTAGCTTACTCATACTTCCACCGAAACTTTTTGAATACCAATAAACTCTAATGATTCATTTTCAGAATTTTCAAACTCTAGGCAAAGTTCTATCGCCTCTTGAATCCGTTGCATAAGCTCATCAAGGGATTTCGCTTGTGTATGACAACCTTTTAAAGTAGGAAACTGAAGCCACAAAATAACCATCAGAATCTTTCTCAATCAGTACATTAAATTCTTTAATCATTTTCTAACCTCTAGTAAACCAAAATAGGAGCAAGTCTTACCTTGCCCCTATAATCATAGATTGATTTCAGCTAATTTTGTTAATTAAACCTTCGCATCTTCCTTAACTAACTTATCCCAACCCAAATCCTTGAGACTGTTATTCCGACGTAACGGCCGAGTTACTAACTCCAGAATATCCCGTGCATTGGTGAACCCGTGCATTTGGGCAAAGGTGAATTCCACCGACCATTTAGTATTAATACCCCGGGCTTCTAAGGGGTTAGCGTGAGCCATTCCGGTAATTACTAAATCCGGTTTCAACTCATAAATTCGCTGAATTTGATTGTAATTATCCGGTTTTTCCACAATTCTTGGCAGAGGAACTCCCATCTCATTACAGGTTTTTTCTAATAGTTTTAACTCCGCATCTTGATAACGTTTATCCATATAAGGAATCCCAATTTCTGGGCAAGTCATCCCGCAACGAATTAAAAATCTGCCCAAGGAAACCTCTAATAAATTATCCCCCATGAAAAACACGGATTTTCCCCGAACAATTTGAAGATAATCTTCCATGCTCGCCCAAATTTGCGCTTCCCGCTCATCTAAACCCTGGGGTTCAATATTAAAAACAGAACAGATTTTTTCAATCCAAGCCCGAGTTCCATCGGGGCCAATGGGGAACGGCGCACCAATTAATTTACACTTACGACGCCGCATTAAAGTTGTGGCAGTTCGAGATAAAAACGGATTAACTCCTGCTACATAATACCCTTCTTCTAATACAGGTAATTCCGTATAGCGTTTGGCTGGTAACCACCCGGAAACTTTAATTCCTTGCTTCTTCAATTCCAAGGTTAAATTAGTAACAACCGGATCAGGTAAAGACCCAAATAAAACTAAGGGCGGATGATTAACATATTCCGATTCTTCTTGAGCAACATCTTCTTTTTGTCTGCCAAAATTCATTAATTTTTGAATGGCATTTCGTTCATTTTTTTCCGTTTCTGCCACCGGAGCTTTATCAGGACAACGGGCGGCCATGGCTGCTAATACCGTATCTTCCCCTTGAGTAAAGGCATAATCTAAGCCATTAGCCCGGGCAACTACAATCGGAATTCCCAGTTCAGATTCTAATTTAGGTGCTAACCCTTCCAAATCCGTTTTAATAATTTCAGTGGTGCAAGTACCGATCCAAACAATCACACTGGGGTTGCGATCGCGTTTAATTTGTAAACACAACCGCTTTAATTCATCATAATCATTGAGTTTAGCAGAAATATCCCCTTCTTCTAATTCTGCCATGGCATAACGGGGTTCAGCAAAAATCATCACCCCCATGGCATTTTGCAGAAAATAGCCGCAGGTTTTTGTTCCAATTACTAAAAAGAAACTATCTTCAATTTTTTGGTATAACCAAGCGACACAACTAATCGGGCAAAAGGTGTGATAATTTCCAGTTTCACACTCAAAAGTTAAACCTTCCGGTTGTGGTTGAGCAACGGTCATAATTTTTTCCTCTTAATCGGATGTTTGTTAATCAAAATTTGACAGAATTTGTCCGCGACGTGAGCATCGCCCCTTCAGGGGTGGGAGTGTCAAAAGACTATCTATGACTTTGAATCGTGCAGATTCAAAGTCCAAACCCGATTAAGGATTAGGAAACTAAGTCGGGAAATTATTTAAAATCCGACAGGGAAATTTCATCATCATCTGAAGAAACCGGTTAACCCTTCGATATCGATATCATCCATATCTCCCGTGGTTAAATCCCCCATATCGTCGAGATTAAACTCCCCTAAATCATCATCTCCTAATCCCAAATCATCTAAATTCCCTCCAGTATCGAAACCTAAGCCATCGGAGGAACTGTCTTCTAACTCGAAATCACCGAGATCATCATCCAGACCGGAATCCGTATCTCCTAATTCCAACCCTCCGATCTCGTCTGAACCGAGGTCGTCTGCTTCTAACCCAAAATCATCCATCCCCCCTAAACCGATGTCATCGGAGGAGTCTAAACCCAGATCGAGCTCATTAGTCGAATCATGATCTTCGCCCAGTTCGGTCTGAACCTCATCTCCCCAGATATCGGATTCGGTATTGATGTCCAATTCCGCCGATGCTGTTTCTGACTCTAGCCCAAAATCCAGATCATCGGATTCGAGTTCGTCGGATTCCAAGCTCATATCCAAATCATCGGATTCCAGTTCGTCGGATTCCAAACCCATATCCAAATCATCGGATTCGAGTTCGTCGGATTCCAAACCCATATCCAAATCATCGGATTCGAGTTCGTCGGATTCCAAACTCATATCCAAATCATCGGATTCCAGTTCGTCGGATTCCAAACTCATATCCAAATCATCGGATTCCAGTTCATCGGACTCCAAACCCATATCCAAATCATCGGATTCCAGTTCATCGGACTCCAAACCCATATCCAAATCATCGGATTCCAGTTCATCGGATTCCAAACCCATATCCAAATCATCGGATTCCAGTTCATCGGATTCCAAACCCATATCCAAATCATCGGATTCGAGTTCATCGGATTCCAAGCTCATATCCAAATCATCGGATTCGAGTTCATCGGATTCGAGTTCATCGGATTCCAAACCCATATCCAAATCATCGGATTCCAGTTCGTCGGACTCAAAGCCCATGTCTAGGTCATCAGTCCCCAGAGATTCCGATTCATCCTCCAACTCCAGATCAAAGTCTTCCTGGGCTGCGGTAGTGGCCTCTGTGTCGATATCTAAATCCAGATCCTCACCGATATCCGTATCCAGATCCCCCATGCCCAAATCATCATCAGTGGTGATTTCTTCTTCTTCGAGATCGAGACCGAATTCATCCTGGGTTTCCTCCATCACCGCAGCCCCACCCACAACCGCAGCCACCCCCGCAGCGACGGCCACAGCACCCGCAACATGGAGTTTTTGTGCCGGGGTGATGTCCCCATCTAAACCCCCCATTTCTGGAGGTGCCGGAGGATGATATCCAGGGACAGCCTGAGCTACGGAAGTAGGTATTTCTGGTGAGGGGGAGTAACCCGGGGCAACGGGAACAGAAGTTGGGGCTTGAAACCACAACGGTTGCAGGCTGTTCTGATGTAGACCTAACCCCCAACGCCAAATCCGGGTCAAAATGTAGCCCCAACACCTCAATCAGTTTTTCGGGATCGGGATTCAGCTTGGAAAAGGGCAACATCAGTTGGGCTGCCTCGGGGTCAAGGGCGTTGATCGTTCCCAAAATGAGGGATGAGGCAGGTCTTCGACCTCCATCTGGGGTCGGTATTGAATTCAAATCCATTTGCAGTACCAGCCATTCCCGATTGGCTTGGTAATATTGCAACCACTTATCTTTAAGTGCGGTGGAAAAGTCTTTGAAGAAAGCCATAACCTCTATATCCTCATCCTGAGATAGCTAGACATATTAAACCATCATCAGGTCTAGCTCTGGATCGTGACTTTGAACAAGGGGTTGAATCGGATTCAGATAAAAATCTGATAACAACGAGAATAATTCCCGATCTGGGGTATCTTGGGGGACGACCCCTTCGGGTTGGGATAATAGTTGGTCGGCAATATTTAGGTAGTAGTCACAGACATAGTTGAGGGAGGGATCGGTTTCGGCCATCTCAAATAGGGTTTTTCCTTTCACCCGAGATACCCGAATATCTTCGATTAATGGCAACACTTCTAACACGGGCATGGGAACGGTTTCAATATATTTTTCAATCAAATCCCGTTTGGAGGTGCGGTTGCCAATTAAACCCGCTAACCGTAGGGGGTGAGTCCGGGCTTTTTCGCGTACCGAAGCGGCGATGCGGTTGGCTGCAAATAGGGCATCAAAACCGTTATCGGTAACAATTACGCAATAGTCGGCATAGTTGAGGGGGGCGGCAAAACCACCGCAAACCACGTCCCCTAAGACATCAAACAGGATGATATCGTATTCGTCAAAGGCGTTGAGTTCTTTCAGGAGTTTGACGGTTTCTCCCACCACATAACCGCCACATCCTGCACCCGCCGGAGGGCCCCCCGCTTCGACGCAATCAACCCCGGCATAGCCTTTATAAATGACATCTTCTGGCCAAATATCTTCGTAATGAAAGTCTTTTTCCTGCAAGGTATCAATAATCGTGGGAATTAAAAACCCGGTGAGGGTAAAGGTGCTGTCATGTTTGGGATCACAGCCAATTTGCAGGACTTTTTTACCCCGTTTGGCTAAAGCGGCAGAAATATTACAGCTTGTGGTTGATTTACCGATTCCGCCTTTACCGTAGACTGCTAATTTCACGATTTTTTCTCCTTGTCGGTTTTGATTAAAAACTGTTGACTGTTGGCCGTTAACGGGCGGGTTTACCTGGTTTGGGGTTAATCAGCAAAGATGGACTGGCTGTTAACGGGCGGGTTTACCTGGTTTGGGGTTAATCGGCAAAAATGGACTGGCTGTTAACGGGCGGGTTTACCTGGTTTGGGGTTAATCGGCAAAAATGGAGTTGAACCCGCCCCTACTGCTATGGCAGTGCTTTTCTTGATTCGATACAGCCATTATTGTCTAACTGCCCCAGAAAGGAAAGGGGTGATTTTAATGGATATAGCTATAAATTCAAGATTTATTGCTTATTAATAGTTAATTTCGATTATATCAAATCAGAATCAATTTTAAGCGTCAAAATAAAATATTATTGTTTTTTACAATACTTTTTATATAAAAATAGTTACAATAAGCAAAAAATAAAAAATAGATGGAATTCAAATGTCCAAAAATTACCATCATTATTACCCCCAATCGGGCATCAGTCATCAGTTAAAGAGTGATCATTGACTCCGGCATCCCATCGTAATTCAGGAATTTTTGGCCAAGGGGACTAGGCAATTTTACTGATTATTTACCCTAAAAATTCCTGGATCAAAACTAACCCGGTTAAATGTTAATTTTTGCAAAATTTCAGATCAAAATTAAGAAACTGGGTTTTTGGGGCGTATCTCAAGGGAATAGGCAATAGGGAATAGGCAATAGTTGTCGCTTATGTTCCAGCTATTTCCGGTTGTCATGCTTGGGGAAAAAGTTCAGAAGCGGCTTAATCAAAATTCGTCTTTTAACGCATAAATGATAAATGATCACTCTTTCACTGATATATAACTGGTAGAGACGTGCCATGGCGCGTCTCTACACTGATAACTGATTAAGGTGTATAAGTCACGCTAAAATAAATCCCATCATCTTGAATATTATTACCCCGATCGCTAATACTAATTAAGGGAATCCCATAGTCTAGGCGAAGATTTAAGCCGTTAACAGGTTGCCAAATTAATCCTAGTCCTGCACCTGCTAAAAAGGTTTTGCCGATAATTTGGTTAGGGTTGCGGTCATGGTTCCACACCCCACCAAAATCGAGAAAGGGAGCGAGTTGAAACACAGGTTCGGAGTCTTGATTGCGATCGAGGGTAATCCGATCTTCAAAGGAAATCCGAAAGCCATTATCCCCGGCCCGCACGTTTTGACGATAACCACGGAGGGAGAGGGCGCCACCTATGACAAATTGTTGTGAGGGAAATAGGGGGTCGGCTGATAGTTGAATATCTCCTTGGGCAATCAGTAGGTTATTTTCCCCTAAACGTTGTACCCGTTGAACTTGACCTAACCAACTTAAAAACGCTGCATTGGGGGTACTGACGTCCGTGGCGCCGAGGATATCTAAACCCAGACTAAATTGCGATCGCAAAGCCCAAGCCCCTCCCGTATCTCGAATCAGATAATCCTGTCCAAATTTCAGCACACTGGTGCGGGTGTACCCGTTACTATCAGGGCCGGAGGCAAAGGGTTCTCCGTTATTATCTAAAAGAGTTTGACTATCTTGGTAAGCAAAGCCAAAGGATAGGGCAAATTCCGAGATTGGGTTTCGGATCAGTGGCTGACGATAACTAATTTCGTAACGTTGGGATTTCCCTTCAATATTCAGGGCGTTGAATGGCTCTTGAGTAATCCGATTTTGGTAAGGTTGAACTCTCAGTTGTATGGTTCCGTTCATGGGGTTAATCGGAATACTATACAAAGCGTCGATAATATCTGAATCCCCATTGGCAATCAGGCGAGTAGTATTATAAGACAGTCCCAGGAAGTCCCCGCGACCCGTGAGGTTCAGATGACGCACACTAATCCCCATGCGTTCAGAAACCGATGCTGGGGGGCGAATAGTTATCCACATTCAAACTAACCCCAAAGGGGGGTGCTTCTACGACCCGCACAATTAAAATACTCTGACCTTCTTGGGTTCCCGCCCTTAAACTGGCTTCTACGGTTTCAAAGATGGGGTTAATTCTTAATAGTCGCAATTGGTCTTCTAGGGCGGCCGTACTGAGGGGTTTAGCGGCTCCTAAACGAATCCTTCGGGTGATATAGGAGGGATGGAGGCGTTTGATTCCTTCCACCTCGATATTTTCTAGGGTTCCTTCAATTACCTGAATCTCGACAATGCCATTATTAATGGTTTGTTCAGGAACAATGGCTCTGGAGGTAATGTAACCCCGTTCTAAATAAATAGCTGTAATTTTATCGGCTAGTTCTCGGAGTAGTGCGAGGGTAACGGAGCGATTTTCTAGGGGTTTAACTAAGGTTTGAATTTCCTCTGAAGTGAGAATAGTGCTACCCGTTACCTTAATCCGTTGAACCGGAATCGGGGTTTCATCCGTTGATGGGGTAGGGGCGGGGGTCGGGGTGGGGGTTAATTCAGGAGTGGGCGGGGGTTCGGGTTTCGGGGGAATCGGAGGTCGGGGTAAAAAGCGATCTCTGTTGGGATCGGGTTGGGGCACCTGGGGGGGAATATTAATCGGTGCGGCTTGTGCTAAAGTGGGACAATTCACAAAATCACAGGACTCTCCCGAAACCGCTTGTCTGGGGAAATCCGCCAAGTTCAGGGTTTGTAGGGGAGGAATTGGGGGAATGTCAGCGAGTTCCGAGGGTGTTATGGCGGTCGGGGAAAGGAATGGGATTGATTTGACCACTGGAACCTGCTGATCGGGGGTCAGGGGTTCGAGGGTTTCCGTTCCAGGGGAGATGAGGGTTGGAGATTCTTGAGAAAGACCTTGACGAGAAAACAGGGATACAACCAGCAATAGGGTACTGGTAAATATCACACCACCGTGACAAAATTTTGTAAAATTTTCACTCCTACCCATAGAATGTCTATTTTTCCATCAGTTATCATTCAACAGTAATCAGTAATCAGTAATCAGTCAATTTTGACATCCGCCCCGACGTGAACGCACGGGGATTACTAATTGGTTTGAATTTTCAGAATAGGAGCATCAAGGATAGATTGAGCTTTTTCTTTTTCAATCTGATTTGGTTTTTGGGCTGGATCAAAGCCAATAGATTTTAATAGATCTTCCCACTTGTTTTCAAGGGATGAATTTCCAGAATCCTGCAATTTTAAGGTCGCCAAAGTTGATAGTGTTTCATACCAAAGTCCCTGTTTGGCATATATGTTTAAACGTTCTAGGGGATCTTGAGTTTGTCCTAATTGAAGTTTTTGATTAGGATTTAAAGCAACGGAATTAATCCAACCACTAACGAGAATATCATTAGAAGCATCACTACTGTTACATTTAAGTACCATATACCAACGATAATTTTTATCGTTTTGTAAAGTTACGGATTTGGAGTTCTCAGGCCACTGAATTCCTACTATTCCAGGGCGATCGGTGCTCAGGGGAAATGTGGTTTTGTAAAGGGTTTTATCTGCTTCATCCGCAATCTCAAATTCTAATATCTTTTGCTCGACTATCCCTGGAATATAAAGAAAAAATGCGGGTTGACCGGATGCGGTGCGACCCATTGTAGACTCGGGAATTAACGCAGTCATCGAACTGGGACAACCAATGCCCCGAGTTCCGCCCCCTTCTCGACGCCCGGGTACTCCCCGTTCGGGTGGTGTAAAGGCATTCCAGTTGGTGAACGGTGAATCACTGCTTGCGCCCGGTTGTTCAGGTTGCTGAACCCGTTCCCCATTGCCAAAATTAACCCGATTCTGTTCACCTCCCCGATTTTGAGGTAAGGAGGCTGAATGGGCAGCAGTCACAATTAAACTATTAGCAACCACGATTTGTAACAATAACGTTAGTCCAAGGGTTGCACGATGGAGGGAAAACATTGGCATAGCCATAATTAATCACGCTTACCGATGGGCATAGATAGTAGCATTTATTGACATCACTATTGTATCTAATGTTCCTGCAAAATTTGTCAAAATCTGTGCTTAATCTTAAATGTTTGAGTCTAAATCAGATTTTAGGAAAATTTAGGCATTGTCGTCTATCTTAAGTCTGAACGTTGGCATCATTCGATCAATAAATATCCTGGTTTCATCTATAATGACAATTTCTATGAATTTTAACTCATTGACTGTTGGGAAAAATAGCCATTTTAAACCTCGGACAATTCGACCCATTGGGGTTTCGGCTTTATATGGCTTAACGGGGTTAGGAAATACCCTATTGGCGATTGATACCTCCCGGGGATTTTTATTGCAAATTGACCCTAAAACCGATAATGCAACGGTGGTTAATCCTGATTTAACTTTAGCTTTTAGAGATGTGACGGGTTTGGCAATTTGGGAGGATAATCTTTGGTTTACTCGCGGAAATGAAGTCTATTTTTGTCCCCGGGTTGTTCAGGGTAATTCTATTATTAATCTGGAACCTCAATTGTTCATGCAGTTACCGGATGCGGCTACTGGAATTGCGGTTTATGAATCAACTCTTTACTTTGCTTGCGATCGCACTGCTTCTATCCTAGTTTATAGTCAAAATACCAAACAAGAAATTACCCGCTTTTCCGCCCCGGGGATTGGGTTAGAAAACCTCACGATTAGAAATGAAGAATTATGGGTTTGCGATCGAGAAGAACAGACGGTTTATTGTTTAGAAAGAGCCACGGGAGAAACTCGTTTTAGTGTGTTAACTCCCTTTGAATCTCCCAGTGGTTTAACGTTTTATACTGACCCAGAAACGGCGGAAGAAGTTCTCTATGTAGCCTATGCAGGTAGTGAACTTTATATCCGAGATAATCCCAGTTCCTATGAGCAATTTGAATTGGCAAAACGCAATCGTACGTTTATCCATCCCCTCTCTTTTCATTTTAATTCCCAAGAAAAATATGCTACATCTAATGGCTATTTGATCGAGATGTCCTATGTGGAGGAGTTGGAACCCTTAGATGCGGTTCATATTGAAAATTTAGAATGGCGAATTGCCTTACCTTCTAATACAAATCGCCAGAAAGTTTTAGAAGTTTCTGCCATTGGAATTCCTTTTCGAGAGGAATTTGAAGATGGGGAAAAAGTTGCAGTATTTCAATTTAATCCTTTAACTTCAACGGAACGTTTAATTTTTGGTTGGAAAGCCTTATTAGAAGTTCGGAGTATTAAATATCAAATCCATCCCCGTCAGGTGGAAAATTTACCCAAACTTTCCTCGGATTTTCCCGAAAAATATTTTGTAGATGATGATCATTTAGCAATGGATACGGCGGTTGTCCAAGCAGCAGCTAAGGAAGCAATTCGCAATGAAACCAATTTTCTGCGAAAACTTTTAGGTATTCGTAATTATGTTTATGATCAGTTATCCTATAGTCTGACTTCTAAGATTGAAAATCCCGATGTAGTTTTGCAGCGAGGTATCGGTTTCCTGTGGTGAATATGTTGGGGTTTTATTAGCTTTAGCCCGATTAAATGGCATCGCCTGTCGAACAATTGGACGTTATAAATGCCCGCAATTTGCTGACCGTCGAGGAGTGCCTTTAGAACCGGAATATAATCATGTTTGGTTAGAATTTTATATCCCCGGTTTCGGTTGGGTTCCCATGGAATCTAACCCCGATGATATTCAAGAAGGCGGGCCCTATCCCCTACGATTTTTTATGGGATTAGCTTGGTATCATATTGAAATTGGCAAGGGTATTCGTTTTCAACGGTTGACCACTGAAGGGGTTGATGTTGACCGCGAAAAAGTCTCTCTGGGAACCTTAGCCATTAATCATGTTCGGTTTACCATTTTAGATGAGTTACCTGCGGTTTAAACCTTAGAAACCTGGTTGATGGATTGATACTTTTGCCAAATTGTTGTAGGGTGAGTGATGATTAATAAATTGATTTCACCCGCCCTACCGTTTGAATTAAAATAGATAAAAACTGGATTTTTTATTGACCTATGGAAGTTTTACAAGAGTTAACCCTGGTTGAGATTTTGGTATTGCTGGCTTTTTCTATGTTGATCATTTTTACCGGAGGTGTTCTATATTTAACGGTGGCAGAATGGCGCGATCGCCGACGTCGAGAAGATGAAAAACGCCAACGGTAAATAATGGGTAATGGGTAATGGGTAATGGGTAATGGGTAAAATTTGTAGGGGCGGGTTCACCGATCAATTATGTCACCCAGCGATAATCTGAATAAACCCGCCCCCACCGATCAATTATGTTACCCACCGATAACCTTAATAAACTCGCCCCTACCCAACAAATAATCCCAAATAACTATCATTGAATAACTATTAAATTGAATTAATTGTTAATTTGTTGGTGGGGTTGGGGCGGGTTTTGATAATTTGTTGATGGGTGTCAAATATTCAGGCGAACCCGCCCCTACAGGAATTATTGGGAATTTCAGTATGATGTAGAGTTGGTTTTAGGGCGATCGCGATTTAATAAAATTTGTAGGGGCGGGTTCACCGATCAATTATGTCACCTACCGATAATCTGAATAAACCCGCCCCCACAGATCAATTATGTTACCCACCGATAACCTGAATAAACCCGACTCCACCCAACAAATAATCCCAAATAACTATCATTGAATAACTATTAAATTGAATTAATTGTTAATTTGTTGGTGGGGTTGGGGCGGGTTTTGATAATTTGTTGATGGGTGTCAAATATTCAGGCGAACCCGCCCCAACGGGAATTATTGGGAATTTCAGTATGATGTAGAGTTGGTTTTAGGGCGATCTATATTGGCTTTTGCTATATATTATTCAGCTATTTGCCTTTCCAATAGCTTGAGTAATCCGATCTAACAAAATTGCCAATAACACAATTCCCAGTCCCCCCACGGCCGCCATACCGACATCTAAACGCCCCATTCCTTGTAATACCGTTAAACCCAGTCCGGGCACTGCAATCATCGAAGCAATTACCGACATTCCCAAAGCAAATAATACTGTTTGATTCACTCCTGCCAAAATTGTTGGTATCGCCAGGGGAATTTGCACTTCCCACAGGATTTGTCTGGGGGTTGAAACCAAAAGCATAGGCCGCCTCCACAACTTCGCCTGAGACTTGTCGAATACCCAAATTAGTGCATCTAATTAAGGGGGGAAGGGCGTAGATAATTGTGGCAATTACCCCCGGAACTTCTCCAATTCCAAATAGCATCACGACGGGAACTAGATAGACGAAAGTTGGTAGGGTTTGCATGGCATCCAGCAGGGGTCTAAATACTTGCTCAAAGCGATCGCTCCGGGCACAGGCTACACCCAAGGGAATGCCGACTATGATGCAGAATATAACCGCCGTAACCACTAGGGCAAGGGAAACCATCGCGGCTTCCCAGAGCCCAATAAAACCAATTAAGGTTAGAGCCAGCAGGCTATAAATTCCTACTCCTTGTCCGGCAATTTTCCAGGTCATCAAGCTAATTAAAAGTAAGGAAATTAAAGGGGGAATTGCTAACAATAATCCGCGAATTTCTGTTAACACCCAACTGATGGGAATACGAATGGTCTGGAAAAAAGGACGAAAGTTATCTACCAGGAAATTAATGGCGGCTGTAATCCACTTATCCAGAGGAATTGTGTAAAGTTGGAAGGGATTTAGTAAGATATTCAGTCCTGATAAACTTTTGCTGGTAGGATTGTTTTCTATAATTGGGGAATTTTCTGATAAATTGTTGCTGGTTTGATTTATTTGATTTAGCCAACTATCAAAAAGATCTTGATTTTGCTTAATCCATTCTTCGGCATGAAGACGAATATCTTGGGGTTTATCTTCGCCATTTTTAATCCGATAACTTTCCCGAATCATATCTTCATAGGGAATTTTTACCAGTTCCAAGAAATGTTTTACCGATGGATTTGTGGCTAAAAATTTCTTATTGGCAATCACTCGATATTTGCCTTGAACCATGCCCAGATTTTTCCCATTTACAGATGTATCTTTGGCGGTAAGATTTTCAATATTGGAGGCGGTAAAAGGTACTTCTAACCAAATAACATCTTTACCTACCTTCAGCACCTGACCCACCCAGAAAGGACTATAAACGTAGGAAAAAAAAGGTTCTCCTTGTTTGTAACGGGTTAAGGCATCGGCAATTAGGGCGGTATAATTTCCCTGATTAATTTCCACAGTATTGCGTAGTTTGTAAGCATCCAAATGATGCTCCATTTCTAACTCACAACTCCAACCCGGATCGCAACCAACTAGATCGGCTTTGCCATCTCCATCGCTATCAAATAGCTGGGCAATTTTTGGATCTTTAAATTGTTGTAAGTTAGTAATTCCATATTTGTCAGCAGTCTTTTTATCAATCTGATAACCCTGCATCAGAGGAAAAAGTAGACCAACTTTCTCCAATTTTTTTTCACCGCCAGCATTTTGATAAAATTGATTATGTCCGGGGTCTCCAAAGACGGGAGCAATATCTAAATCACCATTAGCAACTGCGGTATATAGGGCTGGATAGGCGACAGCCACCAGTGGCGCTGTTTTGTAACCGAGTTTCTCCAACCCAATATTAACAATCTCAGTTTGAAATCGATCCTCAATCCAATCACTCGTCCCTGAACGAATAGTAATACTATTTCTGGGTAGAGTAGAGTTTGTAGTCGTTTGTGCGCCGGAGGCAAAAGCCATTAAACCGATCAGAAATATAGTTCCTAGAACTAACAAAATTGATTTTTTCAGGCGTTGTTTAATCATCTTTAAGAATTAAGAATTACGAATTACGAATGTGGTAAGGGCGGGTTCAATCAGATATTTGTTGATTAACTGAAATTTTGATGAACCCGCCCCTACAATTAGCTGTTTCATATCAGTTGTAAATTATTACCATCTATTTAAGATTGCTATTAAAATTACTAATACTAGCCAGGACATCTGCCTGTTCTAAAACTCCCTTAAACTTTCCTATTTCATCAACCACTACTAGGCTTGGTTCGTGGCGGTAAAGATGAAAAATATCCTCTAAAGGCACTGTGGATTTCACTTGGGAAAAGTTAGTTTGCATCAATTTAGTAATATCTTTAATTTCTTGGTTAATTGCCAGAGCAAGCTGTTGGGAATCAACAAAACCGACGGGTTCTCTGTTAGAATTGAGTACATATATTCGCGGTATATTTTGGCTTTGTATCTGTTTGAGTGCTATTTGATCTAAATCTTCACCGAGAATTAAGCAAATAGTTGGACGGGCAATCATTCCCGCTTTGAGAATTTGCCCCCGATTAATATCTTGAATAAAGCTACGGATATAATCATTTGTTGGTTGATTTAATAGTTCTTCTGGAGTCCCAATTTGAACAATTTCCCCGTCTTTCATCACCGCAATCCGATCACCTATTTTCATTGCTTCTTGGGTATCGTGACTAACAAAAACAATCGTTTTGTTCAACTCTTTTTGGAGTCTTAATAATTCATCCTGCATCTCCCTTCGAGTTAAGGGGTCAAGGGCGCTGAAAGGTTCATCCATCAGCAAAATCTCGGCATCCGTTGCCAAAGCACGAGCTAGTCCCACCCGTTGCTGCATCCCACCACTGAGGGCAGAAGGCAAATAATCCGCCCATGGAGCCAGCCCAACCACTTCCAGGGTTTCTAAAGCCTTTCTCCGACGTTTTGCCTGACTCATCCCTCGTAACTTCAACCCGTATTCCACATTATCGCTAACGGTTTTCTATGGGGAAATAAGCCAAAATGCTGAAACACCATTGATATTTTAGTGAGACGGATTTGACGAATGCGTTTTTCATCTAAATGAGCAATATCCTGATCGTCAATATAAATCTGTCCACTGGTTGGGGTAATCAAACGATTAATACAACGAAGCAGAGTCGATTTACCCGAACCGGACAATCCCATCACCACAAAAATTTCACCTTGGTTGATGGTAAAAGACACATCTGCAATGCCGAGAACCTGACCAGTAGCTTGCAAGATAGCATCTCGATTAGCTCCTTTTTCAAACAGGTTCAGTGCAGCATGACAGTTATCTCCATAAATCTTAATCAGATGTTCGATACGAATTTTGGCTTTAGGATAACTCATGCTTTACCCGATTTCTCCAGATGGTAGTTGCAAACAATTATTGATTAACAGATAGTAGGTTTGGTCTGCAAACCCCTAGGGATTTTTTTCCCAAATCAATTAGTAATATAAAATCCTGAAATTGATGCTACATAACTCCCCCAAACCCCGCGTAGAGAAATGCCATGGCGCGTCTCTACACGATACAGATGCGTAGCAAACATTTAAGGATTTCATATAATAACCGATGCCCGCCTTGAGGGTTAAGGATAGAGTACAATAGGCACACAGACTTACGGGAGGTCAATTTCGGCGTCCACTACTTAATTGCACCACCCAGTCACCCTTTTAGAGTTTCTAGCGTCATAATGCCGATTGCCAAACTGTTCAATTCAATCACTCTCCCCCTGGGGTTTCATCCTGCTGTTACCCATGGCCCTAGTCGGTGGTTTTGTCACGGATAGTGTAGCCAGTTATGCCCAAACCGCACCCCCCGCGAAAAACGCCGTTGGGCGGGCGATGACCGTGCGCTCCGATATTCAAGAGGCTGATGCTCAAACGGGAATTGTCACCGCCCGGGGGAATGTTCAAATTAATTATCCTGCGCGTAGTATTCAGGCTACCGCAGCCCAAGCCCAATATTTCAGTCGAGAACGTCGAATTATTCTCAGTGGAAATGTCTTTGTTTTACAAGAGGGGAATACTATTCGCGGGGAAACCGTCACCTATTTAATTGATGAAGGACGGTTTATTGCCCTACCGCAAGGGGGAGGACAGGTAGAATCCATGTATTTAGTCCCCGATGAAAGTGCCAGCCCGAAAAACGCCACCGTTGAACCTTTTAATCCTAAACCTGCCTTTAAAACCCCATTAAGTTCACCTTCAGCACCGCGTAATCCTTAAATTATTTCTAACAAATCTGGTTATGAAAATAGTGCTGGAGAATATTCACAAATCCTACCGTAAACGCATAGTTGTTAGTCGAGTAAATTTATCAGTTTCCCAAGGGGAAATTGTGGGATTATTGGGGCCGAATGGTGCAGGTAAAACCACAACTTTTTATATTGCTACGGGATTAGAAAAACCGAGCCAGGGGAATGTTTATCTGAATGAAATTGATATTACAAATTTACCGATTCATCAACGCGCCCGTTTAGGAATTGGTTATCTAACGCAACAGGCTAGTATTTTTCGACATCTGAGTGTCAGGGATAACATTTTATTGGTATTGCAAGAAACCCGTGTTCCGCGTCATTTGTGGCAAAAACGTCTGCATACTTTACTCAGGGAATTTCGCTTAGAAAAAGTAGCCTCAACTTTAGGTTATCAGGTTTCTGGGGGAGAACGACGACGGACGGAACTAGCCCGAGCTTTGGCGGCGGGATTAGAATTACCTCAGTTTTTGCTCCTAGATGAACCCTTTGCTGGCGTTGACCCAATTGCAGTTTCTGAAATTCAAGAAATTGTGGCTCAGTTACGCACTCAGAATATGGGAATTTTGATTACGGATCATAATGTTAGGGAGACTTTAGCGATTACAGACCGAGCTTATATTATGCGCGATGGACAAATTTTTGCCTCGGGAACGGCTGAAGAACTCTATAATAATCCCCTAGTGCGGCAGTATTATTTAGGTGACAATTTTCAACTATGAAAATTACTCTTGATAAGTCTTTTATTTCTGGTAAGTTTCTCCTGCCCTATCTTCCAATTTTAGATCGATATTTAATCCAAGAATTAGTTCCGCCCTTTGTCTTTGGAGTGGGATTATTTAGTTCCGTTGCGTTAACTGTAGGAAACGGTTTTTGAATTGGTTCGACAGGTGGCGGAGTCGGGTTTGGCAGTAGCGATCGCGGTCGAGGTTTTTCTCTTAAAAATGCCGGAATTTGTCGTTTTAGCCTTTCCCATGGCGATGATTTTAAGTACCTTAATGGTCTATGGTCGTTTATCTAGTGATAGTGAATTAATTGCCCTAAAAAGTTGTGGAATTAGTATATATCGGCTATTAGTACCCACATTAATTTTTAGTTTAATAATCACGGGTTTAACCTTTTGGTTTAATGAGGTGATTGTCCCGGCAGCTAATTATAAAGCTTCCGTCACCTATGAACAGGCATTAAATGAAGGCAATCTTCCCGTTCAAGAAGATAATATTTTTTATCCCGAATATGAGAAAATTAAAATAGAAGGAACGGATAAAAAATTTAGTCGTTTAGTGCGGTTATTTTATGCCCAAAGATTTGATCAAGGTCAAATGTTAGAGGTGACAATCTTAGATCTTTCTCAACCGGAATTAACTCAAATTATTTCTTCAAAATCTGCCAATTGGAATTTTTCTGCTAATACTTGGGATTTTTTCAATGGCACGGTTTATATTGTAAATCCCGATGGATCTTATCGGAATATTGTTCGTTTTGATCATAAACAGATTAAACTCTCCCGTACTCCCCTAGATTTAGCGTCACGGAAACGAGGGTTTGATGAGATGAATATTGCTCAAGCTCGAGATTATTTAAAGTTAATGAAATTGAGTGGAGATCAACAAAAAATTATTAAAACTAAGGTTAGAATTCAACAAAAATATGCTCTCCCTTTTTCCTGTGTTGTCTTTGCTTTATTGGGTGTGGCATTAGGAAGTAGACCCCAAAGTACAAGTAAAGCCACCAGTTTTGGGATTAGTGTAATTGTGATTTTCGGATATTATTTACTTTCTTTTATTACCGGAGCATTAGGTCAAAAAGAAATTCTAACTCCCTTTTTTGCAGCTTGGTCACCTACATTTTTAGGAATTGGAATTGCGAGTTTTTTATTGGTTCGTTCTTCCAAGTAATATCATTAATAAATCACAACTTAGAAACCTTTAAATTTCTAACTTTTTTTTAAAATTTTTGTAGGTATTTATGGCACAATTAACAGAGGAATAGAAAGGCTCAGGTATTGTTTTATGACTAAGTTTGTTTTTATAACCGGTGGGGTGGTATCGAGTATTGGTAAAGGAATTGTTGCCGCCAGTTTAGGACGTCTGCTCAAATCGCGGAACTATTCCGTATCCATTCTTAAACTCGATCCCTATATTAATGTTGACCCGGGAACTATGAGTCCATTTCAACATGGGGAGGTCTTTGTGACCGAGGATGGGGCGGAAACGGACTTGGACTTGGGACATTATGAACGCTTCACCGATACCTCCATGTCCCGTCTTAATAGTGTCACGGCCGGGGCTATTTATCAAGCGGTGATTAATAAAGAACGTCGGGGAGACTATCAAGGAGGTACGGTTCAAGTCATTCCCCATATTACCAATGAATGTAAAGAACGGATTCATCGAGTGGCAAAAAACACGAATCCTGATGTGGTAATTACCGAAGTTGGCGGAAAACCGTTGGTGATATTGAATCCCTACCTTTTTTAGAAGCAATTCGTCAATTTAGGAAGGATGTGGGTCGGAAAAATGTGATTTATTTACACGTTACATTAATTCCTTGGATTGGTGTGGCGGGGGAAATGAAAACCAAACCGACCCAACATTCGGTTAAAGAATTACGATCAATTGGGATTCAACCGGATATTTTAGTATGTCGTTGCGATCGCCAAATTCCGCGCGGAATTAAAGAAAAAATTGCGGGGTTTTGTGACGTAGAAGCTGATTGTGTAATTACCTCCCCCGATGCCGATAGTATTTATGAAGTTCCCCTACTTTTAGAAAAAGAAGGACTTGCCGAACAGAGTTTAAAACTGTTAGAATTAGAACAAAGACCACCCAATTTAACCGCATGGCAAACTTTAGTTGATCGGCTTTATCATCGGGATATAAATACAAAATGTCCCCTCCCCCATCCTCAAATCAAAATCGCCATTGTCGGCAAATATATCCAGTTAACCGATGCCTATTTATCGGTGGTGGAATCCCTGCGTCATGCGGCTATTCAGGAGGGGGCAGAATTAAATTTAGAGTGGATTAACTCCGAAGATATTGAGGGGAATAATCCTGAAAATTATCTCAAAAATGTGCAGGGAATTTTGGTTCCCGGTGGGTTTGGACAGAGGGGAACCGATGGTAAAATTATGGCGATTGAATATGCTCGAAAACACAAAATCCCCTTCCTAGGGTTATGTTTAGGGATGCAATGTTCTGTGATTGAATGGGCTCGTCATATTGCCAAACTAGAGCGGGCTCATAGCGCTGAATTTGATCCCCAAACCCCTAATCCCGTAATTCATTTATTACCCGAACAACAGGATGTAGTAGACTTGGGGGGAACCATGCGTTTAGGGTTATATCCCTGCCGCCTACAACCGGATACTTTAGCCTTTAAATTGTATCAACAGGAAGTTGTTTATGAACGCCATCGTCATCGTTATGAATTTAATAACGCCTACCGGACATTATTCCTAGAAGCTGGATATATGATTAGTGGAAACCTCCCCCGATGGCCGTTTAGTAGAAATCATTGAATTATCCAACCATCCCTTTTTCGTTGCTACCCAATTTCACCCCGAATTTCAATCCCGACCGAATAGTCCTCACCCGCTATTTCAAGGATTTGTGGCCGCGGCCACCCATTTATTAGAAATCAGGCCAACCTAAAGGACAGCACCCCACCCATGGACAATTAGACCCGACCGGGTGCCATTCTAATTCCCTGTTTAATTCTTAGGCTGAATTATCCTAGAATTGTTAACTTAAACCGCAGGGAAGTCCCCCGCTCTACAATAACCCAGGTGAGCGATGGGATGAAAGGCGGGTCAACGTAGGTACGGAGTTGACCAAATCTTTTGTCAGTATTATGTAGTAAGATATTCAGACCAAGAGGTGCAAATCGAGTGCTACACAAAGCTGTACAAGTCCGTCTGTATCCAACTGCATTGCAAGAAGCACATCTCGCCCAAACATTTGGATGTTCGCGCTGGTGGTGGAATTATGCTTTAAATAAATCGATTCAGGTTTATCAAGATACGGGTTCATGTCTGGGACAGGTAGCACTCAACGCCCTACTACCTAAACTCAAAAAAGCCGAAGATACCCTGTGGTTAGCTAATTGTTATAGTCAGGTTTTACAATCTACAACACTTAATTTAACCACTGCTTACAAAAACTTTTTTGAGCAACGTGCAGGTTTCCCTAAGTTTAAATCTAAACATGGTAAACAGTCAATTCAATACCCTCAAAATGTCAAAATTGTTGATGGTAATGTCAAACTTCCTGGCAATATTGGGATAGTCAAAGCTAAAATACATAGACCAATTGCAGGGAAAATCAAGACTGTAACTGTTAGTAAAACACCATCAGGCAAATATTTGGCATCTATCCTGACAGAAATTGAAGGAGAAAATCCCACTATTTCAGAAGGTAAAATCTATGGTATTGACTTAGGAATCAAACACTTTGCCGTTGTTACTGATGGTGAAAAGGTTTCTAAATATGACAATCCTAAACATCTTGCTAAACATGAGAAAAATCTCAAACGCAAACAGAAGAAATTAGCGCGTAAACAAAAGGGGAGTAAATCCAGAAATAAATATCGTCAAGTTGTGGCCAAACTGTACGAACGAGTGAGTAATTCTCGGCAAGATTTTTTACATAAACTTAGTCATAAGTTGGTCAGCGATAGCCAAGCTGTTATAGTAGAAAATCTTCCTGTCAAAGGCATGGTTCGTAATCACAATTTGGCAAAAGCAATATCTGATGCAGGATGGGGAACTTTCAACAATTTCTTAGCTTACAAACTAGAACGAAAAGGCGGTAAGTTAGTGGAGATTGATAGATGGTTTCCCAGTTCCAAACTCTGTTCTAATTGTTTCTATCAAGTCAGTCAGATGCCATTGGATGTTCGTGAATGGACTTGTCCTGATTGTGGTACTGATCATGATCGGGATGGAAACGCAGCTATGAATATTAGAGCAGAGGGTATCAGAATCCTAAAGACGGATGGTTTCAGCCGTTTCTGCTGTAGGAGGGGAGGTAAGACCAAAAGGGGGATGCAAGTCCGTCTTGAGGCATTCGCCTGTGAGTACAGAAGTCCACACTGTACTTGGTACTCCAAGTCAGTGTGGGTAGTTCACTTCAGTCAGAAAGAAAGAGCAGGGGCATAAATTTCTAATTTCAGAGGAGATTTTGATCCTATCTAATCGTTAATTATTCTATAATGATGCAGAATGGGTAAGCGATCATTGTCCTCTGGTCTGTTGATCCGATTTACAAGCGAGTTGAGTCCCGGGAAGGATTCACAGGTCTGAGGAGGTTCTGTGGCGTACTGGATCAAAATGAATTATGAGCGAGAAACCTATCTTGTTGATCTCGATAGTGTAAGTGCGTTCGCGTCTGGATTTAATAAACGGATTGCCTTTTGGTTGCCAGCTAATGGCAAACAAATGATTATTAACCATCAAATTAATCCCAAAACCTATGAGGATATTTTAGGGTATATTCAAAGAATTACAACCCATTGCCCAACGAACTATTGGGTTAGAATTGTTTATGACCGTCACGAATATATTATTGACTTGAATCGTCTTAACACCTTTGTAATTGATTCGAGCCAACGCATTACATTTTGGCTTCCCGACGGTAAAGAACCCGTTATTATTAACCCTCAAACCAATGCTGAAGCCTATTCTAAAATTTTAGATTTTATTCACAATAAAACCGGGCATTCTTTGCCATAAAGGAATTACGAATTACGAATTACGAATTACGAATGGGTAATGGGTAATGGGTAATGGGTAATGGGTAATGGGTAATGGGTAATGGGTAATGGGTAATGGGTAATGGGTAATAACAAGAGTTTACCTCCCCTGCCTCCCCTGCTCCCTGCTCCCCCTGCCTCCCCTGCTCCCCCTACTCCCCCTGCCTCCCCTGCTCCCCCTACTCCCCCTGCTCCCCCTGCCTCCCCTACTCCCCTACTCCCCTACTCCCCTACTCCCCTACTCCCCTACTCCCCCTGCCTCCCCTGCCTCCCCTGCTCCCCTCAACCCCTCAACCCCTCAACCCCTTTGTCGCCAAAGTTTAATTGTTCCATCCGTACTTCCACTAACAATTAAATCTTCAGAAGGACTATAAACCACCGTCCCAATCCCACCTGTATGACCAGTGAGGGTCTGAATTGATTCTGATTGGTTTCCGACCTGTAAATTTGGGCTGATTTGCCATAGCATTAAGGTTTGATCCTGACTCCCACTCACTAAAATTTCACCGTTTGGAGAAAAAGCCAGGGATTTCACAGCACCCGTATGACCAGGGAAAGTTACTAACTCTTGACCAATTTCCAGCCACCAGAGTTTAATGGTTTTGTCCTCACTTCCCGTGGCTACGGTTAAACCATCGGGACTAAAAGCCACTGACCAAACGGGGAAGGAATGACCGACTAAAAGAGCATCGGAATATCGGTGATCCAAACTCCATAATCCCACCGTCCCATCTCCACAGCCACTGGCCAAGAACAAACCATCGGGACTAAAAGCTAATGACCAAATCGGAAAGGAATGGGCTTTAAAAGGGGGCAGAGGTTGATTAGAGGTTAAATCCCAAAACCCAATCATGCCGTCAAAACTGCCCGCAGCCAAAAGTTGGCCATTGGGGCTAAAGGCTAAAGAACAAATGGGAAACCGATAGTCCTAAGTCCAATACTTGATTTTGGCGAGTGATTATATTCCAAAGATGAACATTTTTGTCAGATTCAATCGCTAGTATGGGAGAATTTGGACTGAATGTTAACCCATAGCCAGAATATTCTCGGTCTAAATTCTCAGCTAGAATGATAGGTTTGCAGGGGGTTTTCAAGTTATAGATTTGTAAAGTGGTGTCATCACTGCGACTGGCAATAAGTTGGCCATCACAACTAATCGCAACCACTCGTACTGCATCGGAATGGATAGGAAGGGTATCACAACATTCCCAATTTAAAAGTTGAGGCTGTAGCATATTGAAGGAGTTAATCTCTTGAAACTAGCAGACTGGATCGGGTTTCTTTGTTTAATTATTGCTTTAATTATTCTATGGCAGTTTAGGCAGATATTACTGCTGGTGTTTACATCGGTTGTTTTCTCAATTGCGATTAATAGTTTAGTACGTCGTATACAACGGTTTGGACTCGGGCGAGGGTGGGCTGTTCTCGTGTCCCTAACTTTAATTTTGGTCATAGGTGCGGTGTTAATTAGTATGGTCTTACCTCCGTTTTGGGGGCAGTTTCAAGAACTAATTAAACTGGTTCCCATCGGATACGATAAATTTCTAGTTTGGCTGAACAATCTGATTAAAAATCCTCCCATTTGGCTTCCAAATCTGAATATTGAACTGCCGAATGTTACTCAAATAGCGCAACAAGTTGGGCCTTTCGCCCAAAGGCTATTAGGAAATTTCTTTGCGTTCTTTTCTAACTCGATTGGTAATTTTTTACAGTTTTTATTGGTATTAATATTTACCTTGATGTTGTTAGCAGATCCTTTGTCCTATCGTCAAGGATTTGTGCGTCTATTTCCCTCATTTTATCGCCATCGGGCAGATTATATTCTATCCCAATGTGAAATAGTTCTGTTGCAATGGATGGGGGGTATTGTGATTACTTCCACCTTTGTTGCTGTCTTGAGTGGGATCGGTCTATTAATTTTGGGGGTTCCCTTTGTTTTTGCCCATGCTCTATTGGCGGGAATTTTTAACTTTGTCCCTAATATTGGCCCAACAGCCAGTGTTATTTTTCCCGTTGCGGTTGCCTTATTAGATACACCCTGGAAAGCCTTGGCAGTAATTATCTTATACGTTATTATTCAAAACTTAGAAAGCTATTGGTTTAGTCCCCTAATCATGCAAAAACAGGTTGATCTGTTACCCGCGATTACCTTAATAGCCCAAATATTTTTTGCCACCTTTTTCGGCGTGTTAGGTTTAGTTTTAGCTTTACCCCTAACCGTCGTTAGTAAAATTTGGATTCAAGAACTTTTACTCAATGATTTATTAGATCAATGGAAATTAGGTGATTAGGGGGGAGTAGGGGAGGTAAACTCTTTCTATTAACCATAACCAATTCGTAATTCGTAATTCGTAATTCGTAATTCGTAATTACCCATTACCCATTACCCATTACCCATTACCCATTACCCATTACCCTTTTTATAATTACCCAAGGAAAAAAATGGTTGATCCCTATACGAATTATGACTCGAATTCTCCTGATGTTCATGAAATTGCCCAAGATTTTCGTCGTTTGGGTTATCTGGGGTTTTGGGTACAATCTATCTTGGCAATCATTCCGATATTGCTTTTAATTTTTGTCCTGTTTTTAAGACCTGCTTCCCCTTCTAATTCTCACAATTCAGCCTTGGTTCTAGTTTTAGGATATGGCTGTTTATTTGCTTTAATTTTTACAATTTATTGGTGTTTCCGATATACTCAAATTGGCAGTAAATTAGAAGACCCGAATGAACGCCCCCCGAAGGCAGAAGTAGTTCATGCCCTATGGATTGGAATTGTGATTAATCTGATTGGTATGACCTGTGTAATTCTAGTAGGTTTCTTAATTGTGGGAACCTTATTGTATAGGATGCTGACCTTACCCCCGGGAGGGTCTAAAATCCTGACTCCAACTCCGGGGACAACGGTTTTGAATCCAGGTTCTATTGTCACCCCGTTCAATTTAATTGCAATTCAGGCTATGCTCAGTGCCATGGCTGCGGAGGTAATCGGAATTGCCGTGAGTTTGTGGTTATTAACTCGTGTCGGTTCCCATCAGTCTCATCTCGAATAGAGACTCTGTATTTATCAATTTGTTTGCTGTTGTTCATAAGCACCAGAATGGAGTCTAAGTTATGTCACAATCTCTGATTTCTGCGATTATTTGTACCCACAATCGAGAAAAATATTTGGGTTTAGCAATTGATAGTTTACTGCAACAAGATTTTACTGATTTTGAAATTATTGTTGTTGATAATGCTTCAACGGATGGAACTCGTCAAGTAGTTGAAACCCGTCTTCCGAATCCTAAACTGCGATATGTTCATGAACCAGTTACAGGGTTATCCGTAGCTCGGAATACAGGGGCAAAAAACTCCCAAAGCCCCATTATCGCCTATTTAGATGATGATGCCATTGCCACACCTCAATGGTTAAGAGTGTTATATTCAGCTTATGAAAATCACCCAAAACTGGCAATTGCTGGGGGGAAAGTCACATTGATTTGGCCAGAGGGAATCACTCCCCCACCTTGGTTGTCTGATAATTTAGCCGGAAATTTGGGTGCATACGATTTGGGAGACCAGTGGGTTGAAATTCAAAATCCTGGTTTGACACCCAGAGGGTTAAATTATTCCATCCGTCGCAGTTTCTTAGAGAAAATTGGCGGTTTTGATGTCAATTTAGGTCGAGTGGGAAAACGGTTATTATCTAACGAAGAATTACAGATGACTGAACTTGCCCTCAAACAAGGTTGGCAAGTCGCTTATATTCCTGAAGCGTTAGTTGCCCACCATGTTGCACCGGAAACGGGTCAACCGAGCTTGGTTTATGGAGCGGGGATGGTGGCAAGGCATTAGCGAATGTTATCGGGAACAGTTAGCAGGGCGGGATGGAATTGTGCAACTGGGACGAGGTGGGGAACGGATTATCCGAGGGTTGTACAAAACCATTAAATATTTTGATAATCCTGCCTTACAATTTGATAATTTCGTGTATGCTTATGGTCAAATCGGTTATTTGGGTGCTGCAATTTCTGGTTTAGTTCATTCTGAATCTAAACTAGAGAATTCTCAAAAATAAATTGCCATCGTAGTCAATCATTTTATCTATTGTTAAGTTTAACTATGAATTCTAACCCATCTAAACTTCCCGTTTCTGTGTTGATTCCGGCTAGAAATGAACAGTCTAATTTACCTGCCTGTTTAGCGAGTGTAGCCCGGGCTGATGAGATTTTTCTTGTTGATTCCCAAAGTAGCGATCGCAGTGTGGAAATCGCCGAAGATTATGGGGCTAAGGTGGTTCAATTTTATTTTAAAGGAGGATGGCCGAAAAAGAAAAATTGGTCATTAGAAACCTTACCCTTTAAAAATGAATGGGTGTTAATTGTAGATTGTGATGAAAGAATTACCTCTGAATCTTGGGATGAAATTGCGGAAGTAATCAAAAACCCAGAATATACGGGATATTATATTAATCGTCGGGTCTTCTTTTTAGGAACTTGGATTCGTCACGGGGGCAAATATCCCGACTGGAATTTGCGTTTATTCAAGCATAAATTGGGCCGTTATGAAAACTTAAATACGGAAGATGTTCCCAATACTGGCGATAATGAAGTTCATGAACACGTTGTCATGTCTTCGGGTCAAGTGGGATATCTAAAAAATGATATGCTCCATGAAGATTTTCGAGATTTATTCCACTGGATTGAACGCCATAATCGTTATTCTAATTGGGAAGCTCGGGTTTATTACAATACTTTGATGGGGACGGATGATAGCAAAACTATCGGTGCTGATCTATTTGGAGATTCGGTTCAACGCAAACGGTTTTTAAAGAAAATTTGGGTGAGATTACCCTTTAAACCCTTGCTAAGATTTATTATATTCTATATCATCCGCTTGGGATTCTTAGATGGTAAAGCCGGATATATTTACGGCCGTCTTTTGAGCCAATATGAATATCAAATCGGGGTGAAATTATTTGAATTACGGACATTTGGCGGGCAGTTAAATGTTACCCCAAAACCTGTTAATCCCCCGATTCCCCATTAATTTATGCTGCAAGAAAAAACGAATTTTGTGGATTTACGCCAATATGATCAATCCAATTTTGATCGGGGAAAACCGGGTTGGTTTGTATTGTTATGGTGGTTAGTGCAAGCGATCGCATTTCCCCTCAGCTTACATCCGTTTAATGGCATACGCTGTCAAATCCTGCGGTTATTTGGCGCCAAGGTGGGTCAGGGGGTGATCCTGCGTCCCACAGCCCGGTTTACCTATCCTTGGAAAGTAACCATCGGGGATTACAGTTGGATTGGGGATGATGTGGTGTTTTATAGTTTAGATGAAATTACCGTAGGGGAACATTGCGTGATTTCCCAAAAGAGTTATTTATGCACCGGAGGTCACGATATTAAAGATCCTGGGTTTGAATTACAAACTGCTCCAATTATTATTGAAGATGGTGTTTGGGTGGGGATGGATTGTTTTGTTGGGCCAGGGGTTAAAATTGGTGCAAATTCAGTGATTGGGGCGCGTAGTAGTGTGTTTAAAAGTATGCCCCCCGGCCAAGTTTGTATCGGTTCTCCTTGTCGTCCCTGTTATCCCAGACCGATGCACTAATCTAAGGGAATTACGAATTATGAATTACGAATTACGCATGGGGGACTAAGAATTAATAATTCCGTTTCCCCCTAGTTTTAATCCCGTTTGAGTTTCCGAATGTCTTTCTAGGGCAAATTGGATTAATTGATGCACCAATTCAGGAAAAGCAACTCCCGTTGCTGCCCACAGTTGGGGATACATACTCGTAGCAGTAAAACCCGGGAGAGTATTAATTTCATTAATGAAAATTTCTCCGGTTTTTTCCACATAGAAAAAGTCAACCCGTCCTAACCCGGCGGCATCAACAGCTAAAAAGGCTTGAACCGCCATTTCTTTAATTTTATTGGCTATTTCATCGCTAATTTTTGCCGGGATAAATAGATCGGCTTTACCCTCGGTATATTTGGTTTCATAATCATAGAAATCACTATTAAAGGTAATTTCTCCAACGACGGAAGCCTTGGGTCTATCGGTTCCTAATACGGCACATTCCACTTCCCTAGCAATGACTCCCGCTTCTACAATAATCCGTCGATCATAACTGGCTGCGTTATCTAAAGCGGCTTCTAATTCTTGACGGTTTCTGACTTTAGAAATACCGACGGATGAACCTAAATTAGCAGGTTTGACAAAACAGGGATAACCTAATTCCGCTTCTAATTCGTCACATAATTTAGGGAAAATACAGGGGTTGGAATAAATTTGCGATCGCGTCACAAGTTTATATTTAACTTGGGGTAAACCCGCTTGAGCAAATGCCATTTTCATCGCAATTTTATCCATGCCAATTGCCGAACCCAAAACCCCAGAAACCCACAAAGGGAACCTGCATTAAAGTTAATAACCCTTGAATAGTTCCATCCTCTCCATTCGGCCCGTGTAAAATGGGAAACCAAAGGTCAATTTCTGATAAATTAATATTTTGGGGAATGCGATCGCCCGGTTGAGCTTCATCGTCAATTAAGAGGGGTTTTCCTGACTCTAAAACCTGTTGAGCAATGGTGCTATCTTTCCAAACCCCATTTTTTTGAATATATACGGGTAGCAGTTCGTATCGAGTTGTATTTTCATCAGTTGTTAAGGCTTTGGCGATCGCCCTAGCAGAACTAATTGAAACTTCATGCTCCCCAGAACACCCACCAAATAATAATCCCACCCGTAATTTATTCATAATCATCGGAATCAGTAAACAGTAAACAGTTATCAGTTATCGGCGTCAGAGTCAATCTAAATCTTATTAAACTCCGAAACAGATTCAAATCCGTGAAATCCGTGCAATCCTCTTAAATCCGTGATCCCTATTACCCATTACCTATTTTTTGAATTTTCGGTAATTTTAAACCTTGGATAGTACCTTGGGGCTGCATCAAGGGTAAAAACTCCTCCACCTTTTCGGCTCCGGCTATTTGCAATGCTTTGAGAAGTTGGCTGGTTTCATCCATCAACTGTTCTACATTAATCCCACTATAATCGGGATAATAATAGTCCAATTTTCCTAGTCCTTCCCCCATCAAAATCACAGCCCCTTTCCAATTTTTTTGGCTTAAATGATACAATCCGACGGCAATTTGTAAAACCCCTTGATAGAATTTTTTCTCCAGTTGTGGTGCTTCCATCCACAAAGCCTCTAAGGTGTCGTGACAAGCATAGAATTGTTGTTGATTAAATTCTTCAACTCCTTGCCAAAACTCCTGGGGAATTTCCTCTTGCATGGATTTAAACTCCTAACCCAAAACCAGATATGAGTAAGAATTTACTAACTCTATCTTTTCCTAAAATCAAACACCTAACACCGACACCAATAACCAATAATTCTCACATTGTGGAGCGAACTTCTTCAATTTCTTCTAGGGAAATTTTTTGTTGATCTCCAGCAAAATCATTGTCAGGGGTTAGGAATAGCATACAATGACATTCTTTGCGTTCTCGCATGGGAACACAGGGACAATTCCAAAACGTATTTTTGACTTCAGCCTCCTTATCTTCATAATGACGACAGGGACAAAGAGGTGCTCCCAAGTCGTCTTTATGTTTCGCCAAACCCTCAATCACAACAGCAGTAACCGAAGGTTTCAGCGCAGAAGTAAGTTCCCGTCCGTCTGGCGTACTGTTCAGAGAACTGCTTCATCGCCATTAAGCTCTTTTCAGTGGCTAATTTATCGTTAGTTTTTGGGGTCATGGATCGGCGTGTCATTTGTATAACAATATTATTTTGATTGTACCGCAAGGGGTGTCAATTTTGAAAAAAACCGCAGAAAGGATCGATAAAACTACAGACGAAAAAATTAATTAATCCTGATTAATGGACTAAAAATTTTATTTTCTCAAGGAAGATTGTAGCTGAGATTTTAGGGGTTGATCGGGAATAATATCTAATCCCAAATGAGCCAAATTTTGGCTAGGGTCATCGTTTTTTTTCTGAGGCAATGGGGCAGAAGAATTAGGCCAAAGCAACCAACGACTTCCCTGGGGCAATTTTTTCAAAGATTCGGGATTTTGAGTTAACCAAATTATCGGGAATTTAGGGAGATTTTCCCTAACCTTATCTTCCCCACACAGAACATCCGCCAAGGTATAAAGCACCACTCGATTACCAGAAACCAGTCCGGTTTTTGCCGTCCATAACTGCACATTTAATTGACTGTGAGAGGCATAAAAATATAAAGAAGCGGCGGCGATTACAGCTTGCTCAAAATCATCGGGTTGCCAGAAAAAAGCACTATCTAAACCAATAATAACTTCTTGACCCCCGTTAGAAGTTTCCAATTCCCTGACCCGTAATTCTCCATAACGGGCACTAGAACGCCAATGAATTAAACGGGTGGCATCGCCATAACGATAGGGTCTTAAAGTGCGGGTAATGCCTTCTGTTGCTATTTGAAACTGACGATTTTCATAGACATTCGGGTTATAATCCTGTCCCATTTCATCAATGATCGGACAGTTAGTTAAGGGCAAAACTAACGGATAAACAATCGCCGTTGCTGGGGCTTCTCGTTCCCGACTACACCAAAATAATCCTAGGGGTGTGGCGGTTCTTAATTGTACTCCCAGCCAATGATAAATGCCGCGTTTTTGGGTAGGAATATAAGTTACCCATTGACGAGATTGATGGGGCGGTAAATGTTCAATAACCGTGGTAGATTTTCCTAAACTGGGGGGCAATAAATCCCGAACTTGAATCAGCGTTCTCGGTTGATGGCTAGAATTTTCAATTGTTAATTCCAGGGTTAAATCATCTCCCACACTTACGGGGTGAATGGTTTCTCGTTTGATTTTTAGGGCTAATAGGGAACGTTGGGGTAAAATTACGGCGATCGCTAATAAAGCAAAACTAATTCCACTAATCACATATAACCATCCCGCCATTGTATTAGTAGCGGAGCCAAAGAAAAAGATAGAGAGTCCCATTAGTAATCCACCACTATAAGCAGGAGTTACTGCATGAGATTCTAACCAACGTTGCAATTTAAACCGATTTTTTTTCATGTTCAAAGGAAATTGAAGACAAATAAAGATAAATTTTGGGTTACGAAATTTTTACAAAGCCTACGGGGGAGGAATATATTCTTTATAATTCAGTTAATGCCAAACTGCGTTGAAGTCAGCCTAATAACCATGACCAATTCCGCTTCCCCCAAGCCCATCCCCAAAATGCCTCCCCCCCCTAGTGGGTTGGAGCCTGCATCTGTTGCTATCAATCCTGGATCTTCGATCAAAATGATGGTTAAGGATGCCTATAGCAAAAAAGCCTCAGATATTCATATTCGGGTCGGACATACACCCCGATTTAGGATTCAGGGTCAAATGACCAGAGCCAAGGATCAGCCTAAAGTCACTCCCGAACTATTTGAACATTATTTAGAGGAAGTTCTGACTCCCCATCAACGTCAACAGTTTGCGGACACGAAGGAACTAGACACAGCCGTATTTTATCCTGGGTTAGTGCGCTGTCGGGTGAATTGTTTTGATTCCCTGACCGGGGGCGCGATGGTTTTACGTTTAATTCATTTGCAAATTCCCTCCATTGATGAGTTAGCGTTACCCCCAGTGCTGAAAAATATTATTAGTTTTCTCCCCAGGGTTTAATCTTAATCACCGGGCCAACGGGTTCGGGGAAATCCACAACCCTAGCGGCGATGATTCGTCACCTGAATGAAACGGCGAAAAAGCATATTGTCACCATTGAAGACCCGATTGAATTTGTCCATCCCTCGAAGATGTGTTTGATTAGTCAACGGGAAGTTGGCCTACATACCCTAGAATTCAATAACGCCTTACGCGCAGTTTTGAGGGAAGATCCCGATGTGATTTTAATTGGGGAAATGCGCGATCGCACCACCGTTAATACGGCCCTACAAGCCTCTCAAACGGGTCACTTAGTTTTAGGAACTCTCCATACCCGCAATGCTTTAAATGCCGTTAATCGTCTGTTAAACCTATTTAATGTAGACGAACAACCGGCGGTACGGATTCAGATTTGTGATTCCTTGGTGGCGGTGATTGCTCAATTATTAGTTCCCACCGTAGATAATAAAAGGGCGGCGGTTCACGATGTTTTGGTGAATACCCCAGCCATGCGAGATTATCTCCTCAAAGGCGATGAGGAAAACGCCCTACAGTTAATGGAATCCGATACTTACGAGGGAATGCAACTGATTAACCAAGCCCTATTTGAACAGGTAATTGCCGCCCGGGTTACCATGGAAGAAGCCGAAAAAACCTCTCCCGACCCCACGGACTTAGACCGTCGCTTCCGTATTGCTGGGATCGACAGTGGAGGTATCGCCCGCCAGTTCAAAGAAGGTAAATCCCCCTTTAGTTAGAATCCTCAAGTCTGAGTGTCAAATTTTCACTAATTTCTGTTTTCAGTTTCTTTTTTAATTGCCTCTAGGGTTTGTTTTAAGCTATTTTCATAAATACCATAAAATAAAGGTAGACTAGGAGTAGAACCCGGGTCAACCTTTACTTGATGCTCAATTAAAACTTGTTGAGCCGAAATCGGTTCAATTTTCCAACTTCCCTGTAAAGATTTTAAATCCCCATCAACCAGTTTAAAATCAATTTGTTTGGGATAGGTTTCTGTACTAGCAATCCGAACCCTAGTTTGTTGTTTAAAAATAAGAGCTTGAACTTGATAAATTTGTTCAAATGTTTTCTTATTTCCTTCCGTTTTCAAGACTTTACTACTGATAACATTAGGCAAAAACCGAAAAAAGTTATTATAATCTGTCAATACTTTCCAAGTCGTATCCGCAGAACTATTAACAACAATTTTAGCGATATATTGACCATCTTTTCCCGTTACCGTTGCTCCTTGAGGTTGACTTGCTATTAGGTTAGGATTAACCATTTCACCAATAGCTAGGGGGTTATTGAGCAAGGTTATACCTAAACCCAGGACGGAAACAAATGTTGTCAAAACTGGATTGGATTTGTGGGGAGTAGAATTAAAAGACATTGGTATTTTAAATTAGTTATTGAGGAGAGACGCAAAATTCTACGTTTCCACAGGTTGTGTTTATTGTAGCAGAAAAACATCAATAAAACCATTATATTTTCCCCATTCGTAGTAAGCCCTTCAGGGCTTTCATCCCCATTCGTAGTAAGCCCTTCAGGGCTTTCATCCCCATTTGTAGTAAGCCCTTCAGGGCTTTTCTGAGGGCTGAAGCCCTCACTACGAGATCAAGGTCTAAGAATCCGGTGCATATCTAAACTGGGGCGTTTAACAATAGTTTGGGTTAACATATCGTGAATTTGTCCGCGATGATGGGTTTGATGGTTGAAAAAGTGCATAATTAATATATCAATCTGAAAAAAAGCTGGTCTAGTTTGTTTACGTTCTGCGTCGGTTAATTCTGCACAGGCTGAATCATAAAATTAAGGATTTGAAAGTTCAACAGAGTCCAAATAGAGTCGATAATTGTGATTTTGGTCACATTAATACTGTTTTGCGATCGCCATAGTACCTTAACCCGATCACAGATTTTAGGTTATCTCAATCACAAATTATATTCCCAGAAATCACAAATAAAGCCGATGTAAAATCACGCCCATTATGTAAAAAATCTGTAAAGATTAAAATACTGGGTTAACATCAAATATCTATGGTTCCTAAAGTTCAACTCCTACAATCTGCCCTGGGTGATTTATTCGCTCAAGTGAACACCACGGGTTATTTAACCATTGCGGATCGGTATGGACTCCTCGCAGCGATTTTAGATGAATCCCTCTCAGAAGAAGAAAGACGCTGTATTGATCGAATACTCAGAGGAGTCTCTCGCGGAAAAATCAAAATTGTGGATGAAACTCTCTAGTTTGCGATAATTAACATTTGCCTTTTTGTCCATCGGGCATAGTCGCACCACAAAAATTGGTTCCTTGTAGTTTAGCATTATTGAGATTAGCATTTAATAAATTAGCATTATTAAATTGAGCATCTTCTAAAAACGCTTGATAAAGATCAGACCAAGAAAGGTCAGCATCCTTTAAATTCGCTTTTCTTAACGTGGTGCTTAGGAGCTTTGTATCGCGTAAATCTGCCCCGGATAAATCTGCTTCAATTAAATTAGCTGAACTTAGATCCGCCCCTTTTAAATTAGCCCCTTTGAGATTAGCTTTTTGCAAATTTGCCCCGGATAAATCTGCCCCTTCTAACTTTGCCTCTGCCAAATTAGCCTGACTTAAATCACATTGTTGACATTGATTGGTACTAATTAATCTTTCCATATCACCTTGGCGTTCTGCTAAAACCGGAAATCCCACCCCTAAACTAATCAAACCCGTAATAATAATTAATCGCAATTGGGGATTTATTCCACAAGTGTTGCGATAGTTTTGTCGCCGTTGAAATAATCCGAAATTGATAATTCTCATAACTTTTTAGGAAACTCAATTAACAAAAGTACCATTATTTGCTATAATAGGATATTGTTCTGTCATTTCTAAAGCTATGTCTGCGCCCGTTAGCGCTCCTGTGATTACCTCCTTTCCCTTAACCGCAGTAATTGGACAAGGTGCCATTAAGCTCGCCCTGTTACTGGCGGCGGTTGACCCGGGTTTGGGAGGTGTGGTGATTGCCGGAAGAAGAGGAACGGCTAAATCCGTGATGGCGCGGGCATTACACGCTTTGTTACCGCCGATAGAAGTGGTGAAAGGAGCGATCGCCAACCCTGAACCCGTTGATGATACTCAACCGACGGAAATTGTCCCCACGGCCTTTGTCCAAATTCCGTTAGGAATCACCGAAGATCGATTAGTGGGTTCGGTGGATTTAGAACAGTCGGTAAAACAGGGACAAACCGTATTTCAACCGGGACTTTTAGCCACAGCAAACCGAGGGGTTTTATATGTGGATGAAATTAATTTATTAGATGATAATATAGCCAATTTATTATTAACAGTTCTCACCGAAGGCCGGAATGTAATTGAACGGGAAGGGATTAGTTTTGAACATCCCTGTAAACCTTTATTTATCGCTACATTTAACCCCGAAGAAGGGTCATTACGGGATCATTTATTAGATAGAATTGCGATCGCCCTATCCGCCGATGGAGTTCTCAGTTTAGATCAACGGGTGCAAGCAGTAGATCAAGTGATGGATTATGCGAAATCACCCCAGGATTTCTTAACTCAATATAACCAAGAATTAGATGATCTAAAAACCCAGATTATTTTAGCCCGAGAATGGTTAAAAGATGTGGTGATTACCCAGGAACAAATCTTATATTTAGTACAAGAAGCGGTGCGGGGTGGTGTCATGGGTCATCGGGCGGAATTATTTGCGGTGCGAGTGGCGAAAGCCTCCGCCGCCTTGGAGGGACGCACCACCGTCAACGCCGATGATTTACGTCGGGCGGTGGAATTAGTCATTGTTCCCCGGGCCAAAATTGTGCCACCCCCCGAACAACAGCAACAGCAACCCCCCCCACCCCCACCGCCTCAAGATCAGTCCCCGGAAGACCAGGAACAGGACGAAGACGAGGACGAGGAAGACCAGGAAGAGCAGCCCGAGGAAGAAGAAGCCACCATCCCCGAAGAATTTATTTTTGACCCGGAAGGGGTGATCTTGGATGATAGCGTCTTGTATTTTACCCAAATGGCGAACCGCCAAGGCAAATCTGGCAGCCGTAGCGTGATTTTTTCCGATGACCGGGGGCGATACATTAAGCCCGTTTTACCCAAGGGGAAAGTCCAAAGAATTGCCGTTGATGCCACGTTACGCGCCGCCGCCCCCTATCAACAAGCCCGACGTCTGCGGGAACCGGGGCGGAAAGTGATTGTGGAACAGGGGGATATTCGGGCGAAACGGTTGGCCCGCAAGTCCGGGGCCTTAGTAGTATTTGTGGTGGATGCGTCGGGTTCCATGGCCCTAAACCGGATGCAGTCGGCAAAGGGGGCGGTGTTACAACTGTTAACGGAAGCCTACCAAAGCCGGGATCAGGTGTCCTTGATTCCCTTCCGAGGGGAACAGGCGGAGGTGTTGTTACCGCCCACCCGTTCGATTGCTGCGGCTCGAAAACGGCTAGAAACGCCTACCCTGTGGGGGTGGTTCGCCCTTAGCCCACGGGTTAACTCAGGCGGTGAGAGTCGGGGTAAATGCTAAACAGTCCGGGGATATTGGTCAGGTGGTGATTGTGGCTATTACCGACGGACGGGGGAATATTTCTTTATCTCGGTCTTTGGGAGAACCCCAAATTGAAGGTGAAAAGCCGGATATTAAGAAGGAAATATTAGAAATTGCGGCAAAAATTCGCGGGTTAAAGATGCAATTGTTAGTGATTGATACCGAGAGTAAATTCATTTCTACCGGGTTTGCTAAGGAGTTAGCAAAAACGGCGGGGGGGAAATATTATCATTTACCTAAAGCTACGGATCAAGCGATCGCGGCGATGACCCAAAATGCGTTAAGAGATGCGATCGGTTCTTAATATTATTAACTTGTTCCCCGTGTCTCGCGGGGGATGTTTGTTTGAGGCTCTGCCTCTCCATCAGATAAAGGAACTTCTATTATGAGCTTATTTGATCGCATTAATAGATTAGTTAAAGCTAACCTTAATGATTTAACAGCACAAGCACAAGATCCTGAGAAATTTTTAAATTCAACCCTTGCTGAAATGCAAGAAAATTTAGCGAAAATGCGTCAAGCAGTCGATCACACCACTGCTATTATAAAACGAACTGAACTACAATATCAGCAAGCTAATTCTCAAGCTAATCAATGGCATAGTGGAGCAGAATTAGCTTTAAGGAAAGGAGATGAGGATTTAGCCAAGAAAGCATTAGAACGCAAAGTTTCTGCGTTAAAAATAGCAGAAAAATCTAAAAAAATATTGGCAGAAAAAACCCATGAATTAACATTATTTAAGCAGGGTGTGGAACAATTAGAAAATAAAATTGCAGAAGTAAAAGCCAAAATTAATTATTTAAAACAACGTAAACAAAATACAGCCAACGAACAATTAGAAAATTTGATAAATGGAGTTAATACTCACAGTACATCAACAGCATTTGAACGGTTAGAAGAGAAAGTAAAAGAACTTGAAAAACCTACTCATAGAGATCACTCTAGTCATATCCTCAATGAACCCAAACCCAATCAAAATCCCGAAAATATCTTAGAAACAGCTATTCAAGAAACACAAAAAATTATTGAACAATCGGTACTTAATAAAGATCATTTAAAAAAGCAATTGATTGAGCAAGAAACAACTATAAAGCTCCTTAATCAAAACCTAATAAACCTGAAAATCTTGCAGGGTAAATTAACCAATAAATCTGGTGAGATATCAACATTAAATAGTGAAAACCAAGTTAATTCTAAACTTGATAGATTATTGGATTTTAATTCAGATATGGATGAGGAATTAGATGTGGATGAGGAATTAAAGCGATTACGGCAAGAAATCAATAAAATGCAAAGGAAAAGCCATGAGTAACAATATCAAAATTCAAGCGAGGAGTGGTAATATTTTTCAAGATCTCAGTTGTTGTTAATATCTAAAATTAGATTATCTTGATTATGCTAAAAAATATCAAAGTTAAAGGTTACAAATCAATTCAATCCTTAGAATTAGAAACTCAATAAAATTAATATTTTAATTGGGGCTAATGGGGCTGGAAAATCTAACTTGATTTCATTTTTTAAGTTATTATCGTGGATGATACAATCTCAAGGAAAATTACAACTTTTTATTGGTCAATCTGGCGGAGCTAATTCCTTACTTTTTGATGGGGTTGCCATCACACCGCAACTGGAAGCAGAGCTTAATTTTGAAACAGATTCAGGTCAAAATGATTATTATTTAAGATTGTTTCACGCTGCATCAGATACATTAATTTTTGCAGAAGAAAAGTACAGATTTTATAGTTCTATTTTTAGTTCAGTAGCTGATTGGAAGTCTTTAGATTCTGGTCATAAAGAAGCCAAGATTATTGACCTTTTTAATCAAGGAGATTTAACAGCTAGAACTTTAGTTTCTTTAGTTCAGAATTGTAAAGTTTATCAATTTCATAATACCTCTGACACGGCTCGAATTCGGCAGAGGTGGAGTATTGAAGATAATCGTTATCTGCGGGAAGATGGAGCCAATTTAGCCTCGGTTTTGTTGAGATTAAAGGAAACTGAACCTAAATATTATCGAATTATTGTTGATACCTTAACTCAAATCGCTCCCTTTTTTGATGATTTTGTTTTGGAACCCGTTAGTAATACTGTTATTTTACAATGGACAGAAAAAAATACCGATATTATTTTTAGTTCTCATCAAATTTCTGATGGAACTTTAAGAACAATGGCATTAGTTACCCTACTGTTACAACCAATATCTGATTTACCGGATGTTTTAATCTTAGATGAAACCCGAATTAGGTTTACATCCCTATGCGATTAATATTATTGCGGGATTAATTCAGAGTATTTCCCACGAAGTTCAAGTTATTTTAGCGACTCAATCAGCTTTTTTAATTGATTGTTTTGCACCGGAAGATATTATTATTGTTGACCGTAAACAACGTGCTTCTGAGTTTCATCGTCTCGATCCTGAACCTTTAGAAGATTGGTTAGAAGAATATTCTTTATCGGAACTTTGGAATAAAAATGTTTTGGGAGGAAGACCCAAGTAATGATCCGCTTACATATTATTGCTGAAGGTCAAACGGAAGAAGAATTTATCAATACAATTTTAACAGATCATTTAGGCTATTTTAATATTAGCACTGATGTTCATTGTATGACAACAAAACGCACACGAACCGTAGTTCATCGAGGCGGTTTAGTCAGTTATGAAAAAGCAAAAAAAGATATTATTCTCTGGTTAAAACAGGATAAACATCCTGAAGCTAGATTTACAACAATGTTTGATTTATATGCTTTACCTAATGATTTTCCTGAGTTTGAGGAAGCACAGAAAATATCTGATCCTTACCAAAAAATTAAACAATTAGAAAATGCTTTATTTGAAGATATAAATGATAGTCGGTTTATTCCTTATATTCAATTACATGAATTTGAAGCTCTGATTTTATCTGATCCAATTAAACTTGAGGAACGATTTCCAGACTATCAATCAGAGGTTAAACAATTAGTTTCCCTCTGTCAATCTTTTGAATCTCCAGAACTCATTAATGATGGAGAACAAACGGCTCCTTCTAAACGAATTATTCAAGCTATTCCTAGTTATGAGGGTGCAAAAGTGTCTGTCGCACCTTTAATGGCTCAAAAAATTGGTTTAGAAACTATTAGGCAAAAATGTCCTCATTTTAATCAATGGATAGAAACGATTAGAAAATTTATCTCAACCTGAATAATTTTTAATTTCAACCCTGTTATTACTAGAAAATAGAGATTGTAAAGTCCTCAGAAGTTAGCAAAGTCAACTGCATAAGTCCTGTAACCTTAAAATTATGTGATAATATGTAAACAAAAATGGGTTCTGGGCGGTTTTTGATGGGTCGTCCAACCCAGGCAAGTTTATGCAAAATTGAACCATGAGTAGCTCCCTCAGTAAAGCGGTCTTATTTGTAGACGGCTATAACATAATTGGAATCTGGCCTCTGTTGCGACAGAAACGCGATGTTCACGATATGGAAACAGCGCGTAGGCACTTGATTGAGACTTTAGTGGACTATAGCGCTTTCGAGGGACTTGATGCCCGATTGGTATTTGATGCTCACTATCAAAATACCCCTGGCGTTAGCGAAACCATTACTCGCAATGTGTCGATTCATTATACCGGTTTTGGTCAAACCGCAGATACTTATATTGAAAAACTCTGTGCTTCTTTGGGACGTCAACTTAGGTTGTCCCAACGTCGGTTAATTGTGGCGACTTCAGACCGCGCTCAACAGTTAACCGTCACCGGCTATGGGGCTGAGTGGATGTCCGCCGAACAGTTAGCAGAAGCGGTGGAGGCTACCACCCGGCGTCGTCAGCGTCGTCATCAACCCCGGAAGCCATCTCCGACCCGTTTCTTGGCGAATTCCCTAGACGCCGAAGCCCAAAACCGTTTAGCTCGCATGAGGATGGGTTTGTAATCACTGTATCAAGAGGGTTTCAGCTTTTGCAACCAAAGTCAAAAAAAAATTCTTCAAAAAAGCTTGCAAAAATTCAGGATCTAGCGCTACTATTAGTAACTGTGGCTAAAAGAGAGACACAACGTTCCTCGGTAGCTCAGTGGTAGAGCGGTCGGCTGTTAACCGATTGGTCGTAGGTTCGAATCCCACCCGAGGAGTTTAACTAAATATTACTCAAATCTCAGGTTAGATTTTAACCTAATCTGAAGTTTCCGGCCAGTATCCTACTTTTCCAATCAGAAAGGTAGGATATTGTTCTGTATATGCTCAAAACAACTTAATCCCCTAGGATGCTCTTACCCTTATTTCTGAGTTTAACCCTATTTGCCCAAGCTGTTGCTCCTGCTAATGAAATTGTGCAACCGCAGCAGGTGCGACCCTTACCCGGACAATTAGATCAAATTCCGGTGTTTAATAGTAACAGTCCCGAACTAATTTTAAACGAAGGAATTTTACTTTCTACCTTTCCAAAAACTAATAAAAAACAACCGGAAGCCCACTTAAATTTTCCCTTGCAAGGCAAATTTGATATTTTTGCCCACCATGTTGCTAAATCTCCCCAAGAAAATGATCTAAGAACCCTTTATTTAGGAATATTAGCCTATAATCCCGGGAATCAACCCGTTACTATTAATATTTTAGAAGCAGCCAGTTATTTAAGCCAACCCGATGCGCCTTTTATTCCCCTGGATGCGGTTTTAGATAATTCAGCAGGTAATATTTTTGCTGGGCCAGGAAGTCGGGTAATGAATGATATTTTACGCGGAAAACGACAAACTGAATTTGTGGAAAAAATTACTATTCCGCCCCAAAGTAGTCGTCTATTATTAAATGCTCCAATTCCGGTTAAAAATTTAGAACCTCCTTTAAATGGTCGGTCTACTTTAATGCGTTTAGAGAGTGATGGCGAGGTTTATATTGCTAGTTTAGCCAAATATGCAACCATGCAACCAAATAGAATAGAAGTTGCACCCACTCTCACAGAATGGGAACAATTATTAAACCTAGGAATGTTAGTTACACCTAGAGATCGTACCCCCACATCTCCTAATACAAATCCTGAGCAAATTATCTATGGACGGGTGGCTGGAGTGGCATTAGGTTCCCGTTGGAATGCTAATATTGTTGATCCAAATAGTTCTATTTTAACTATTCCTGAACCGGGAGAATCCTTTTCTTATCCGATTGCAACCTTACCCAAAGGACAGTTAGGAACCCATCAAATTCAAAGTGCTCCTTTAGTGGTTAGATATCCCGACACTGCCTATCAAGCCCATGGAAATTATGGGATAGAATATAACTTAATTCTACCCCTTTATAACCCCAAAAGTCAACCCCAAAAAGTTATTTTAACCTTACAAACTCCCATCAAAGAAGAAAAATTATCCCAACCTGGATTAAGGTTTTTTGACCCTCCAGCCCCTCAAGTTTTCTTCCGAGGAAACGGTTAGATTGAGTTTTGAAGATGATCAGGGAAAATCCCAAACTCGCTATATTCATTTAGTTCAAAAACGCGGTCAACAGGGAGAAGCGTTATTACAATTAACCGTAAAACCTCAAGAAACTCGACCTGTGAAAGTTGATTTTCTCTATCCTCCAGATGCCTCTGCTCCTCAAGTTGTGACGGTAAAAACATTACCGTTAAAATAATATATTTTAGTCTTTATTGAATCACAAAGACACCAAGAATTTGTAAACACTAATTTTGTGGGTTGATTTTATGTCTCAAAGCGATGCACCCAAACCTAAACCACCTATGGATAAACCCCCTGCACCGCCCCCTAAACCTCCCGATTGGGGGACATTAGGATGGTTAATTATGGTATTGTTTTTTTTCATTATTGTTATCGGAAATGCTTCGGGATTGGGAGATAGTAAAAACCGGCCGTCCACTCCTGATTTTGATCAAACGGAATGGGATAAATAGGGGGTGATCATTTCGTTGTTGTGCTTCAGCACTCCTATTAAGAGCCCTGAAGCGCAACAACAATCAAACATGATTAACCAATAGTTAAGGCTAAATCCGTGGGTGATGTGATGACCGTAGCCGTTTGGACAACACTCGGCTGGACGTTTTTAACAATTCCTAAAATTCCTGAATTTGCAACTCGAATAATGGTGTCATTCCCAGAGGAAGTAAAACTTAAATTAGCCAGAGGAATTGTGTCAAGAACATGAATTTTATCGCCTTCTGAAACCTTGAGATCCGTAATAATATCGGCTAAATTGATATCAGAAACCGTCGCGGCTTCATCCCCTCTTAACAGGAAAATATCAGCCCCTCCTCCGGCGGTTAAAATATCTGTGCCTAAATCTCCTATTAGGAAATCATTGCCTTCATTGCCATTTAAACTATCATTCCCCTGTCCACCGCGAAGAAAGTCGGAAACCCGCTCCTCCAAAGATAGTATCATCCCCCCGATTTCCATTTAAAATATCATTGCCCTGTCCGCCCGTAATACTATCATTATCTTTGCCTCCAAAAATATAATCATTTCCGTTATTTCCATCCAAAGAATCATTACCTTGATTCCCATTAATTACATCATTTCCTGTGGAACCTGTAACCCGATCATTCCCACCTCCAACTAACAATCCGCGAGGATTATTTTGAGTAATATCAGGGGTCATGGTTATGACATTATCTGCATCTAAATTACGAGGATAGGCATAACTTAAAGGCAGACTAGCAAGATTGATGGTATTAATAAATCCATTCAAGATATTCGCATCTGAAATGATTCCAGACACTCGACTGGGAATAATTCCATCGACAACGGCTGCATCCCAAATGACATTCCCCTGTTGAATTAGATTGACGACATCGAGGCCTTCAACGACAGTTCCAAAAACCGCATAACTCCCGTCTAAATTTGCAGAATTATCCGCTAAATTAAAATAGAATTGGGAGGAGGCAGTATCGGTTCCTGAAGACCGCGCCATGGCAATCGAACCCACAACATTACTTAACACCGGAGGAACGGTAATTCCTGCTTGTTGAAAGGTTTGACTGTAGAGGGGTTCGGTGGTGCCCTGGGGTTTAATTTCTAAGGGAATATTTCGGACTTGACCTGTGGCCGGGTCAATAAAACCTCCACTTCCTAACACATTAGGATCAATATTAGGATCTTTACTTTGGGGGTCACCACCTTGAGCAACAAAGGGTTGAGGTTCCAAAACAACCCGATGAAATACGGTATTATCATAAACATTTCGTTCAACTAAATCGACGAAATTTCCGGCTGTTATCGGAGCATTTGCACCATCAACTTGAATGGTAATGGGAAATCCTTCAACTACCATAATCACGGTAGCAGAACTATTGATTTGAGGTAGATCATCCATAATAAAATAATGCCTTAGATTGTCTAAAGTGAGGTGAAATCCACCTAATTGTCCCTTGATATTTTACAATAAAGATGACAGTTAGGATAGGATATTTCCAATAGTTAGACACCCAAACCAAAATTTAAGTTCCTGTCACTCATAATATTGTGTAAACTGGATAAAAAGTTGTGATTATCCTCAATAATGATGTCCCGTCGTTTATTTCTAAGTTTCCTCTTATCTCTGGGTTTAGCGGTGTTCAGTTTCAACCTAACTTCACCCGCTTGGGCCTTGGGGGGAAAACTGCCCCCATTGAATCAACCCGCCCCTAATTTTACCTTACCAACTAATAGTGGAGAGGGCAAAATTTCCTTATCTGATTATCAAGGACAATGGGTTATTCTCTATTTTTATCCTAAAGATTTCACCTCTGGATGTACTTTAGAAGCCCGTCGTTTTCAACAGGATTTACCAAAATATTTAGCTAAAAATGCTCAAATTTTAGGGGTGAGTGCCGATGATATTCAATCCCATGCTGAGTTTTGTGATTCGGAAGGATTAAAATTTCCCTTGCTGGCTGATGTTGATGGAAAAGTAAGTAAATCCTATGGTTTCATGGATTAATTTTATCTCCATGCGTCATACTTTTATTATTGATCCTGATGGAATTTTAAGGGAAGTATTTCTAGGGGTTAATCCTGCTATTCATAGTCAGGAAGTTTTCGCCCGTTTGGGTGAATTGCAAGAAACAAGTTAGTTAAAATTGACAAAAATTAACAAAAAGGGAAGGTTAAAATCACCCTCCCTTTGTTTGTAAAAATGGCTTTTTGTTTAAACCGGGTTTAATCCTAACATTGCTTTTAAGGTAAAAAAGGTAAAGGCAAAAACACTGAATAGTAAAATTACTAATACAGTGGCAGTTACCGGGCGATTTAAGAGGGGTTTCAGACGTTCAAATAGGAAAAAGAAAATTCCTAGGGTAAAGGTAATAAAATAACGGGGATAGCGAGAAACGTTTTGAAAAAATTCTTGCATTGTCGTGGTTGGGATTAACTTCAGATTAAAGGTCTTATAATTTTAACAGATTTTGGCATTATTTTTAAAATAAGCGATCGCCAGGTTCAGAATTAAATCTGTGTATTAATTAGAAATTGAGATTAAATTGTAATAATGTTATCACAAATATCAGCACCTGCATAATTTTCTCCTGAGATTAAATTTTATCTATTGTTTTCACATAGGATCAGAGATACAATAAAAAATTAATTATATCTCCAATCAAATTTATGGATATTTTAATTGTTGAGGATGAACCGGAAATTGCCCGTTTAATTCAGCATACCCTAGAAGCGGAAGGATTTTCTTGCCAGATTTCTAATAATGGTTTAGCCGCTTTACAAAAATTTCAAGAATTGCAACCGGATTTAATTATTTTAGATTTGATGATTCCGGGGTTAGATGGCTTAGAAGTTTGTGCTAGAATTCGTCAAAAACCCGGGCAAAAAGACCCCTATATTTTAATGTTAACCGCTAAAGGTGAAGAACTAGATCGGATTATTGGTTTATCTACCGGGGCGGATGATTATTTTGTTAAACCTTTTAGTCCTAGGGAATTAGTTGCTAGGGTTAGGGCTTTATTAAGACGGAGTTTGCGCCAAGGCGGTCAACCGAATCAAGTTTATCAAACCCCACATTTTTTAGTGGATTTAGACCAAAGAATAGCCAGTTATCAATTAGAGTCAGGGAACACAGAAACCCTGGATTTAACTACTTTAGAATTTAATTTATTATCAACTTTTCTGAGTTATCCGGGTCGGGTTTGGAGTCGTACCCAGCTAATAGATAAACTTTGGGGAGATGACTTTTTTGGTGATGAAAGGGTTGTGGATACCCATGTCGCTAGACTGCGGAAAAAAATTGAAACCTGACCCCTCCCATCCCACTTTTATTAAAACGGTGACGGGGGTGGGATATAAATTTGAAGATGCTGTTATAGGAGGGAATAGGGAATAGGGATCACGGATTTAAGAGGATTTCACGGATTTCACGGATTTTAATCTGCGTTAATCTGTGTAATCTGTTTAAATCCGTGATAGGTAATGGGTAATGGGTAATAGGGAATATTGCTATATTTTTACTTGAAATTGAGAGCGTTAGGGTAAAATAGATTAACTGTATTAATAATGTTGTCATAATGAGTAAATCAAAACCCCTCACAGACCTAGAATTAATTGATTGTGCGAAAGCCAATGCTAAACAAGGCGTTGAAAATGCGGCTAAACTATCGGGTTATGGAGATGATATAGACAAATTTATGGAAGAACTGCAAACCGCTTGTCAGAGAATTGGAGTTAATATTGATACCCTATCGGATTTAATTAAAGAACAGCAACAAATCGGACGAATACCAGGTTTAGAAATTGCTCCAGACTCAGAATCGAGTTTATAAAGTGTTTTTATCCTACAATTAATTTTGATAGGTTATTGTCCAAAATAATCCCCTAAGTTTTTAACTCTAAAAATACCTAAATTCTCGTTAGGGACGACGCGCTTCGCCCCTAACCTTCTTGTAATTTCCGGCAATTTGTACAACCAATTTAGACTTGCTATTAAGTTAAAAATTATCATCCTAGTTTAATTCATTATAAGCCGAATAAACCGCTTTAACATTATACCAATTTAGAAATATTCGAGCAATTTCTAAGGCTAATTGTGATTTTCCTTGATTAATTAAATATTGTAAAAACCCCGCCATTGTCCGTTCGTTCAAACGTCCTCCCAAAGACAATAACCCCCATAATATTTGATGTAATATCGTCATCTGAATCATCATTTTAACTTCAAAAGAGGGATGTTTTTGATAAAATAAAACCCCCATTCTCCCCCGTTGAATTTCTCGATCTATTAATTTCGGTAATTGTTCCAAACTAAACGCCGGATGCCAATGATAACCCACGGCATCGGGACATTTAATTAATGTTAAACCCAATTTCTTTAACCTAACTCCTAATTCTAAATCTTCCCAGCCATATTGTTGAAATTGAGAATCAAATAATCCCGCTTTAATTAACCAATGACGAGCGATCGCTACATTTCCGGTAGCAAAATAAGCCGCCGAAAAATCAGTAATTTTATAAGGTTCAGAAGTCGGATCTTCAAAATTACAAGTATTAATTACCCGACCATAGGTAAAAACTTGATCTGAAGTTTTGTATCCCTCAACTAAACTATCAGCATGGGATTGTAAAAACGTTTCTGTGACGACTAAATCACTATCAATAAAAATAATAGTCTCACCCAGAGCTTTTTCTACCCCCAAATTTCTCGCCGTGGCTGGCCCTTGATGGGATTGACAAAATAGCCGAACATGGGGAAATTCTAACTGATTTTCCTCCAACCAATTTAAAGTTCCATCCGTTGAAACCATCATCAACTAAAACTACCTCATAGTTAGTAATAGTATGATCATATTGTTGCTGTTCCAACGCTTTTAAACACTTTTGTAAAATCGCTAAACGATTATAGGTAGGAATGACAATACTTAAAAACACGGTAATTTAAACTCTAATATAGATCTCTCCTATTTTATTACAAATGGGAGAAGCGATCTCCAACTCTGGAAATCGCTTCGATGTATTATGAATATTGAATATTCTAACCAGACTTACGCCGAGAACTTAAACCCCATACCCCCAATGCTAACAAACCCAAAACAGAAGTGGGTTCCGGCACGGATTTTTTAGCGGGGTCAGCGCGAAAAATTCCCGTTCTTCCATCTTCGAGTGCCGCATAAAAAGCAATTTGACCCTGATCATTTAATCCTTTATCTGCAAAAAAGGAAAGATTAGTGATAGTAGAACCAAACAGGGAATCTCCTACGGTAATCACCTTATCAGCAACGGGATCTGCACCGATAAAAATACCTTTTGTACCTGTATCTAATGTAGCACTAAAGGCGATATTTCCTTTATTGTTAATATCTAACGATTCAAAACTCCCAAACAAACCCTGATTATTAACTGCTTTCGTTAAGTTGCCATTCTTAAAGGTAAAAATTCCTGATTCAATTTCATCACCAGAAAATAAATCATAATTAGAAGATAAAAAAGCAATCTCATTATTATCATTAACTACGGGTTGGGAAGGCCATTTAATATTATTAGTAACAACGGTTTGAAAACCCCCTTTTTGCATCATAATGAGTTGTGAAGTAATAGGTGGAAGCGGGTACTCAGCATGAATATCTCTAAATAAAGCAGAAAATGCAACCGTCCCCTGATTATTCAAGCTGGGAGATCCTAAATCTATAAGTCCTCCAGTTGGGGCGTTCGTGATACTTGCTATAGCAACGGTTGTTGAGGATTGATTGCTTTGGGTAATGTTATTGTAGAGAGTAATGGTATCCGTTGGAGACAAAAAAGCACCCCCCGCCACAATACGACTTGTCAGTGAATTCTGATTATTGAGATTAAGATCGACTAAAGCTCCACCTTCAAAACGACCACTGGGGCCAAAACCAGTAACCATTTTAATTTTATTTTTGTCATCAGCAATAAAGATTGCTTGGCCATTACCCAAGCCATATTCTAAAGATACCCTTCCTGCAAAAGCCACGATATTTTGATCATTAATATCAACAGAAGGGTATATAAAATACCTGGCTTGAACAGCATCAGGAGGATAGGGATTAGGATAAAAGTCAGCTAGAATATCCTGATTAAAAATGGTTGAGATTTTCTTCCCTTGGCCTTTAAAAATCCCACCCTCTCCACCTCCCGAACCCGCATAAAACGCAACGGTTCCTTGATCATTAATTGCTCCATTCCAATAGTTATAGCCAGTTAAGAGACTATTCTGGTTATCAGCAATTTTAGTAAAACTAAAACTAGCAGCTTGGGCGCTTTGTATGCCGAATAGACTGCAACAAAGTCCCAGAAAAATTCCTGAATGGATTGAAAAACTTTTCTGCCAAAATTTTCCCAACATGGGTTGAACGTTGAATGAAGAATTCATGCTAATTTCCCTTTGTCTAAAACTTAATTATTTTAATTGAAAACCGGGAATTTTTAGACAAGTTAAAAACTTGTCACACCCGATAAGCCTATTAAAGAATAAAAATTAGATTGCTGATGAAAATTCACAGTAAATTTACAGAATCTTCAAAAAAAAGCAGCCTCAATTTCACATAAGGTATGCAATTATAAAGATCAAGTTGATTATGAATTTGGACAAGGATAGGAAGACCAACACCCCTGAATAATTAGAACTGCCCTGATCTGCGCGTGATATAGTCCTAGTGACAGAAATGTTGACAAACCCTGACATCTAAAGGGCATGAAAGGCGAGATAATGTAACATTTGGTTACTTCAGGAGAAAAAATTAATCATGGGTCGCGCTGACAAAGTTGTGCTTGCTTATTCCGGTGGGGTGGATACCTCCGTTTGTATCCCCTACTTGAAAAATGAGTTTGGAGTCAAAGAAGTAATTACCCTGGCCGTAGACCTGGGACAAGGGGACGAATTAGGGCCTGTTCAACAAAAAGCCTTGGACTCTGGCGCCGTTGAGTCCCTGGTGATTAATGTCCAGGATAGATTTGTCAAGGACTATGCGTTTCCGGCCATTCAAGCCAATGCTTTGTATGAAAACCGCTATCCCCTAGCCACGGCCTTAGCCCGTCCGTTAATTGCCAAAACCTTAGTGGAAGTAGCCGAAAAATACGGGGCTGATGCTATTGCCCACGGTTGTACCGGAAAAGGTAACGACCAAGTGCGGTTTGATGTCTCCATTGGGGCGTTAAACCCGAAATTGAAAATTCTGGCCCCCGCCCGGGAATGGGGAATGAGTCGGGAGGAAACCATTGCTTACGGGGAAAAATTCGGCATTGCTTCCCCGGTGAAAAAATCCTCTCCCTATAGTTTAGACAGAAATTTGTTAGGGATTGCCATTGAAGCTGGGCCCTTAGAAGATCCTTGGACGGAGCCCCTGGAAGAAGTCTATGCGATTACTAAACCAATTTCTGAGACTCCTAACGAACCCGAATATATTGAAATTGGGTTTGAAAACGGAGTTCCAGTGAGTTTAAATGGCGAGGCAATGGACGGTGTTCAGTTAATTGGCAAATTAAATGAAATTGCCGGGAAACCATGGGGTCGGACGTCTGGACATGATTGAAAACCGTTTAGTCGGGATTAAATCAAGGGAAATTTATGAATCTCCGGCGATGATTGTGTTAATTAATGCCCACCGAGATTTAGAAAGTTTAACCTTAACTGCCGATGTGACTCGTTATAAACGGGGCATTGAAGAAACCTATAGTCAGTTGGTTTATAATGGCCTCTGGTATAGTCCGTTAAAAGCGGCTTTGGATGCCTTTATTCAACAAACTCAAGAACGGGTTGCGGGTGTTGTCCGAGTCAAATTGTTTAAGGGAAATGCCAATATTGTAGGCCGGAAATCTGCCAATTCCCTCTATAGTTTGGACTTAGCAACCTATGGCTCCGAAGACGTTTTTGATCACAAAGCGGCGGAAGGTTTCATTTATGTTTGGGGTTTACCCACCCGCGTTTGGTCTGAGAAAATAAGAGACTAATAATCGGATTAGAAATTAAATTCATCCCAGGGGTGAGGTGCGCCTCGCCCCTAAATATATATCTCAGATATTTAATTAAACTTGACAAACTCGCATAAGCATCGACTTCAATCCATTCATATTTAGTAAATTTCCATAAGATTTCAATTAAATTTAGCTTGGGTGAGTAGGTAGGTAGCCAAAATATTTTTAAATTCTTTTGCTCCCATTCCGGTAATATTGAGAGAAAGCGATCGCCTGCTCTCAATATTCAAGATATTACCAAAAACAAATATTGATAAGTTTAATATTAGTAATACTGAACTTATTGTCAAATTTCAGAAATTAGCAAAAATATGCTATAATCTAATGCTGAATTGATCGTGAGTTATAAAAAAGTATGTTAAAATTTGGTGGGTATGGAAAGTCTCAAGGTAAATTTTTGTATTTACTCATTGCCAGTATTGTTTTTCCCGTCCTAGCTGTCAGTTCTTTCAATATTGTTAATTCTCGCGAATATTTAATTGATTCAGTGATTCGTTTCCATGAAAAATGAGTCACAAAACAGTGGAGAAACCATCAATCTTTTTTTGGATAATTTTAAATCTGATATTCTATACTTAAGCGGAACCCCACCGATTCAAGGGATGGTGAGAGCCAGAGAAAATAAAGGCATTGATCCTGAAGACAAATCTACCTATGAAAGCTGGAATAATCGCCTCATAATTATTTTTAAATCTTTCCTGAATAATAGACCCTATTATGATCAATTGCGTTATATTGATGAAAAGGGGAATGAACTGGTGAGAGTCAATGTGGTTAATGGTCAAGCTACAGTGGTTCCAACTGAAAAGTTACAGAATGAATCCTCATCGGAATACTTCTCTAAAACTCTACAATTAAAAACGGGAGAAATTTATGTATCTCCTATCAATTTGAATCGAGAAAATAATCAAATTGAAATTCCTTATAAACCCATTCTTCGTTATGCAACTCCGGTTTATAATCAAGCTGGCGAAAAACGAGGAATATTAGTTACTAATATTTTAATTGAGAAGTTATTTGAAACCGCCGACAATGATAGCTTTAGTTCGGAAATAAAGCAACAATTTTTAGTTGTTAATCAAGATGGATATTATTTAAGTCACCCAATAGAAGAAAAGCGATGGGGGTTTGAATTTAATAACAATAATAATTTAAGAAATGACTATCCTGAAGCAATTGTTAATCAACTGCTGTCGGGAGAAAGTGGTTTGATTGCAGAAAATTTTGACTATATAATGACTTATAATACTATTTTTCCTAATCAATTTAATCGGGAAAATTCGTTTGCTTTATTATATAAAACCCCTAAATCTGTGGTTTTAGAACCAATTAATAACTTTATTCAAGTTGCGGTGATTGTCACCCTGGTTGTTGGGGGGATTTTTATAGTTTTTGGTGTTATTTTATTCAAAAAATTAGTCAATTCTATTATGGAAGTTGTTGCCGTAGTCACAGCTTTTTCTAGTCAGATTTTTTCCACAATTAATCAACAGGAACGGATTGCCAATCAACAATTATCTTCCGTTCAAGAAACCAACGTGACCATGGATGAACTCAGCGCTTCCTCTCAACAATCGGCTCAACAGGCAGAAGGAGCGGTTTTCGGGGCAAAACAAGCCCTAGAGCGGGTGGAAACAGGGAACAATTGCCATTCAGAAAGCTCTCCAAGAATTGGAAACCCTAAAAGTTAAAGTCGAATCTATTGCCGAAAAAATTCTACAGTTAAGTGAACAAACCCATCAAATCGGTAGCGTTTCCGATGTGGTCAGTGATTTATCAAATCAGACGAATATGTTAGCTTTAAATGCCGCCGTTGAAGCGGTACGCGCCGGGGAACATGGTAAAGGATTTGCCGTCGTGGCTTCGGAAATCAGAAAACTCTCGGATGCCAGTCAAAAATCGAGCCAAAAAATTAATACCTTAGTGAATGATATTCAACGGATGATTCAAACAACTGTTGTTGTCACTGAAGAAGGCACTAAAAATGTTGAATCCGGGGTACATATTGCCCACCAAACCGCTCAAGTTTTTGCAGATGTAGCTAAGTCTATTGAACAAATTTTTCAAAGTAGTCAACAGATTGCCTTAACTTCAACTCAACAAGCTTTAGCCATTGGGCAAGTGAATCAAGCCATGAATAACTTAACATCGGGAGCGAATGAAACTGCCAAAGGAATTAGTCAAATTAAAATCGGTGGTGAAAAACTGAATGAATCCACTCAAAACTTAAAGGAAATTTTGTAATCGGGTTTCCAGTAATCAGGCTGATTACCTATTCCCTGATTTTATCGATTTCAGACTGAGCAGGAATAAAAGATTTCACCAAAACTATCATCAAATCTAAATCCAAAGGTTTGCTTAAATAGGCAGAAGCACCCGCATCTAAACAGCGTTCTCGGTCGCCAGACATTGCCATGGCTGTTAAAGCAATAATAGGAACAGATTGCCAGATGGAATGGGCTTTTAATTGACGCATTAATTCTAACCCATCGACCTCGGGTAATTGTACATCCATTAAAATTAAATTAGGAAGTGTTTTTTCCGTGACCAGGGGAGAGTTAATAGTGTCTAACATAGTCTGACCATTACTAATTAATTCCACTCGATATCCCTCTAATTCTAAAACCTCCGAAACTAATAATTGATTAAAGGGCTGGTCTTCCACTACCAAAATTCTAGGGGAATTTTCACAATTTGCTTGAGAATCATTCTGAGATTCGGATGATTTTTGCAAAGATAAATCGCAGGATTTTGGATTTAAACTAAGTTCTTCTCGCATTTCTGTTAACGGCAACCAAGCCCGAAATAGACTCCCTTGATTCACCATTGAATTGATAGAAACCGTGCCCCCATGTAATTCCGCTAATCGTTTGACTAAAGCCAATCCTAATCCGGTGCCTTCATGGCGTCGTGTCAGGGAAGAATCGACCTGTTGAAAGGGACGAAACAACAAATGCCACCGTTCTTCTGGGATGCCAATTCCTGAGTCTTGAAACCTCCAAACAAAGATAGGGCGTACTAGCATTTACTGGAGAACAATCGGGTCGATAATCCTGAATCATTTGGTTTCCATAGGCTAAAAATCCACTTAATTTAATACTTCCAGCTTCCGGTGTAAATTTGACGGCGTTGGAGAGTAAATTAATAATAATTTGGCGTACCCGTCGCTCATCTAAAAACGCATGATGCACACGATAATCTAATTCTACAGACATTTTTAACCGCTTTTTATCAGCCCGAGGCTGCATCATTTTCAAACATTCATTACAGAGGCGGTGAATATTCACCGATTGTAAATCTAATTCAGTTTTACCCGCTTCAATTTTGGATAAATCTAAGATATCATTAATCAGTTGTAATAAATGTTGACCACTTTTTTCAATTAGTTGTAAATGGTTAATTTGACGTTCATTTAAAGAGCCTCCGATTTGACGTTTGAGCAAGTCAGAAAAACCTAAAATACTATTTAGGGGAGTTCTCAATTCATGGGACATTGAGGCTAAAAATTCAGATTTGAGTTGAGAAGCGCGTTCTAAATCTTCATTAATTTGTTGCAAACTCGCTTGAGCTTGTACCCGTTCAATCGAAGCTCCAAGGGTTCGACAGGCTGCATTTAACATATCCCGTTGAGGATATTCTTGTAAACGATCTAAATCCCGGGATTCTAGGGTTAATACACCAATAATATTGCCATTAGTTGCCGGAATAGGAAAAATTCCTAACCGACCTAATCCCGGATATCGAAATCTGGGAACAGATTTAGGATGTTGGGAATAATTTTCTATAAATACCGGTTCCCCCGTTTCTACCACATCCCATAATAAACCTTGACCATAGGGAATTCCCTGGTCTAAAATTTCCTGCATGGAAGCAACAGCAGGTTTCCCCATAGGTAGCAATAAATTGACCGGAAATTTGATTGACAATGGCTCCAGCTTGGCGATTTTTTCCCTCTCCAGAAATAACTTTCACATCTCCAAAAGCCGCGTCCATCACCGAGACTAAATAATTTAAGGCAAACTGGGCAATTTCCTGTAAATTATCAGAGTTTTGTAAGCGTTCATTTAATCCTAATAAAAATCTGAGTCGGCGGACTTCCGTATTTAAGCTGGCTTGGGAATTGCGATAATAGGTAATATCTCTAAAGGTAAATAATCGACTGCCATTGGAAGATAATCGGCTTTCAATTTCCAGGCAAACTCGGTTATTTTGTTCGATGCAAAAGGATAAATTATCAATCCCCACTTGTTCCAAACAATTTTTAAGTTGTTGACAGTGTTTTTCTTCCCAATATCCTTGTAATAAAATTTTGTCAATCAGCGCAGATAGGGGCGGTTTTTGGTTGAGAAATTCGGGAGATAATCCCCAAATATCCGCCAATTTTTGATTAAATAGAATTAACTGATTATTATGATTGAATAGAGCGATCGCATTATCAATCTGATTTAAAATTAACGACCGTTCTTCCAGCAACTGTTGGACATCTGGGCTAAATTGCTCATTGTGGCTAATTATCGGTTCGGTCATAATTGTATGGGAAAAACCAGGTAAAAAGGAGATGAATTAAACTCAATTAATGAATCTTAACAAATTTCTCAGATATCTCAATCATCAATTTGGGGATCTCGGTTAGCTTTGGACGAACCCCTCCCCGGAGACAGAGAATCAAGACTTAAATGGCCAAAATAGCCAACTTTTGTAATTTTTGATATAAAATCAAATTTATGTGAAGATTTGTTTAGAATAACCGACACCCATTTAGACAGGAGAAAACACTGTGGCTTTTGAACTTCCCGCCTTACCCTTTGCCGACGATGCTTTAGAAACCAAGCAAAATGTCGGCTAAGACCTTTTCCTTCCATCATGGTAAGCACCACGCTGCCTATGTCACAAACCTGAATAAACTGATTGAGGGGACAGGACTGGCGGATAAATCCCTAGAAGAAATTATCAAAGCAACCGCCAACGACCCGACCAAAGCCGGAATTTTTAACAATGCGGCTCAGGTTTGGAATCACACTTTCTTCTGGAATAGTCTGAAAGCCGGTGGCGGTGGCCAACCCACAGGTGCTTTGGCTGAAAAAATTAATGCTGACTTTGGTAGCTTTGACAAGTTTATCGAAGAATTCAAAGCCGCCGCTACAACTCAATTTGGTAGTGGTTGGGCTTGGTTAGTATTAGATAATGGCACTCTGAAAGTTACCAAAACCGCTAATGCAGGAACTCCGATTGTGGATGGAGCCACTCCTTTATTAACTTTGGATGTTTGGGAGCACGCCTATTATTTGGACTTCCAAAATGCCAGACCCGCTTACATTGAAAACTTCCTAAATCACCTGGTGAACTGGGATTTTGTGGCTGAAAACTTCGCCGCTGCATAATTGAGCATTCTTTCTGAAGTAGATTGAACCAACAGCAAGACAGTCATTCTATTTTTAGGGCTGTCTTGTTTTTTTATTATCCCAATTGATTCAAATTTTAATTATGAATAGTCAAGATCTTGCCCAATATATTGAAAGCACCAATGGTATTTCTAAGTCTTGGTTATTGGTACAATTGCGGTTAAAGAAACTCGCAGAACGCCGTTCGGAAATTTCCCAGGAAGAATATATGCAGGAGTTAGCCCAACTGCATCAAGAATTAATGAATCTAGGGGAGTGGTGGTTAGGAATAGAAGATCAGGTTTTTAGTTAAAATTGATATGCTGAAATTCTTTAATCTTTGTTAGTGGGTGTTAATAATTATTCTCTCCTTCGTTACTCAAATCACAATAAAACTCCTGTCTAATGGTTTCAGCATAGTGATGATCGGACAATTGAACCCCAGAAGATTCACATTGATTCAAGTTCTTAAAATCACAGGAACTATTGGTCGATAATTATTGTCCTTGACTAACAGAAGTTAATATTATAGAAGTGCTAAAAGCGATCGCACCGATTTGTAAACCCTTCCCAAAAACAGAGTTTTTCATAAATTTATTCTCAATCATGTTTTACAGTCTGATGCTTCCAATTCACCCCCAAACGTTTGAGATAATCCCAACCCCTTTGGGGCCAAACATGGGGACGCCCCGTTTTTTCAGCGATCCATTCCGCCACCTTGGGGCCAGACCAGGAGCCACCATCAGGTGCTGGCCCCTGTAAGGCTTGCATAAGTTCCTGTTGTTGTCCTGAAGTGAGTAAAGATTTCGCGATCGGGGGTTGGCGCTCCCGGCTGCGATTTCTCACAGAACTTGGCCCCTCGCGGTTGTAGCGCCGGATAATTTCTTTGGCATAGTCGTAATTTAACCCCACCACTTCAGCCGATTGTTTAATTGTCCAATCCCCTGCCACAAGGCAAAGTAAATGCCATCGACGGGCCTCTGTCGTGTCTCGTGCTTGACGATAGCGAGCTTTCAGGTCATCGGGCGTTAAGTATGGTTCGATGTGCGCTTTAGGTGGCATTCCTCCGATTTAGCATCAGGAAAGTTGGTTAGTCTATCTGGTGGTTTTAAGGGTTTTCCGGATCAAAGCCAGAATTTCTAAGAATTACGAATGGGTAATGGGTAATGGGTAATGGGTAATGGGTAATGGGTAATGGGTAATGGGTAATAGAAAGAGTTTACTCCCCCTGCTCCCCCTGCTCCCCCTGCTCCCCCTGCTCCCTCTGCTCCCCTGCTTCCCCTGCTCCCCCGGCTCCCTCTGCTCCCCCGGCTCCCCCGGCTCCCCCTGCTCCCCCGGCTCCCCCTGCTCCCCCGGCTCCCTCTGCTCCCCCGGCTCCCCCGGCTCCCCCAACTCCCCCGCTCCCCTAACTCCCCCTCCTGGTGTTAGACTCTGATATGGGTATTTTAAGAAAATGAGGAATAACAGAGTATGGCATCCATCCGTAAGTTGCACCGACAACTGATCAAAAAAGAACGCTCCGCCGTTGAGATCACCCAGGAAGCACTGGATCGGATTGCACAACTCGAACCCCAATTAAAGAGTTTCCTCTGTGTGACGGCGGATCGAGCCTTAGAGCAAGCCCGTCAAGTGGATGCAAAAATTGCCAGAGGGGAAGAAATAGGACTGTTAGCGGGAATTCCGATCGCCATTAAGGACAATCTGTGCACCGAGGGAATTCGCACCACCTGCGGTTTCCAAAATTTTAGAGAATTTTATCCCGCCCTACGAATCCACCGTCACCCAGAAACTGGCTGCGGCTGGGGCGGTGATGGTGGGAAAAACCAACATGGATGAATTTGCCATGGGCAGTTCTACGGAAAACTCCGCCTATCAGGTGACGGCCAATCCTTGGGATTTACAACGGGTTCCGGGGGGGTCATCGGGAGGGTCTGCTGCGGCCGTAGCAGCCGAAGAAGCGGTGGTTTCCCTGGGTTCGGATACGGGGGGTTCCATTCGTCAGCCCGCGTCCTTCTGTGGGGTGGTGGGGCTCAAACCCACCTATGGTTTAGTTTCTCGCTATGGGTTAGTCGCCTATGCGTCCTCTTTGGATCAAATTGGGCCCTTTGGACGCTCTGTGGAGGATGTGGCTATTTTATTACAAGCGATCGCTGGCCACGACCCCAAGGATGCCACCAGTTTAAACCTGCCCATTCCCGATTATGTTTCCGGGCTATTACCGTCATTGAGAGCCAGAAGTGGGATTAAAATTGGGGTGATTAAGGAAACCTTTGGGGAAGGATTAGATCCGATTGTGGAAAAAACCGTCACCAAAGCCATTAGTGTTTTACAGGAATCCGGTGCAGAAATTCAGGTAGTTTCTTGTCCTCGATTTCGCTATGGTTTACCAACTTATTATGTGATTGCTCCTTCGGAAGCCTCGGCTAATTTAGCCCGTTATGATGGGGTGAAATATGGTTTCCGTTATCCCGATGCGGATAATTTAATTGAAATGTATCAGAAAACCCGGGCGCAAGGGTTTGGGGCGGAAGTCAAACGTCGGATTATGATGGGAACCTATGTGTTATCGGCGGGATATTATGACGCCTATTATTTGAAAGCTCAAAAGGTCAGAACTTTAATTAAGGAAGATTTTGATCGGGCGTTTAGTCAAGTGGAAGTTTTAGTTTGTCCGACCGCACCTTCAACGGCTTTTAAAGCGGGTGAAAAAACCGCCGATCCCTTGAGTATGTATTTATCGGATTTAATGACAATTCCGGTTAATTTAGCGGGTTTACCCGGAATTAGTGTTCCCTGTGGATTTGATGATCAAGGCTTACCGATTGGGATGCAATTAATTGGGAAACCGTTAGGGGAATCTCGGTTATTAGAAGTTGCTAATGCCTATGAACAGGCGACGGATTGGCATAATTACAAACCTCAAGGAATCTAATCTGTAAATATTAGGGTGGGCTTTGCTCACCTTAGTTTTAATCCCATGAAAAATTGTTTTGAGGTTATAATGAGTATTATCTAAAATTTTCACCGCAAATCTTAAAATGTCAACAACTTTAACAGATATTGGTACATTAATTGTTTCTACACCCGAAATTTGTGGAGGTCGCCCTCGCATTACAGGAACAAGAATGTCGGTGATGAGTATTGCAATTGATTATAATGCGGGCATGACTGTTGAAGAAATTTTACAAGAATTTCCGCACTTGAATTTAGGGCAAATTTATGCAGCTTTAACTTATTATCATGTGAATAAATCCAGTATTGATCAGGAAATTATGGCTTATTATGAAGAATGCGATCGCTTAGAAAAAGAACAGAGCGCGAGGACGGTTTCGTGAGTCAAATTCGTTTATATTTTGATGAAGATTCGGGCAATATGTCCTTAGTTGAAGCGTTACGAAATGAAGATATAGATGTTTTGACGACACCAGAAGCGAATACAATGGGTTATTCCGATCAAGATCAATTATTATGGGCAACTCAGCAAAATCGGATTATCTATAGTTTTAATATGGGTGATTTTTGCCGTTTACATAATATATTTATTAGTGATGGAGTAACTCATGCCGGGATTATTGTTGTTCCTAGACAAAGTTATTCAATTGGTGAACAATTACGCGGAATATTAAGGTTAATTTCTGAACAGTCCGCAGAAGTCATGGTTAATCAATTAGTGTTTTTAGGAATGTATATTCGTGCTGAATAATAATCAATTCATTTGTAAATGATTTAAAAAAATTACCTTGTTAGCAATATAAAATATGTACATTTCAAAATTTCGAGTTTTTAACTATAAATCATTTAAAGACTCTACATTGTTAGAGTTTAAACCCGGTATAAATATTATTATCGGGCAAAATAATGTAGGCAAAACTGCTTTTTTAGAAGCATTAGAATTAAATGTTGACAATACTCCTCATAAAAATGTTAAAGCATGGCTTTCAAAAAAGGAAGATAAAAGTTTACCTTCATTCGATTGGTCAACTGTCGATATCATACTTGTAGTTGAAGAATCTGATATCTATTCTTTCATTAAGAAATCAACTATTTGTGTTTCATCTGAACGTAATCATCAAAATGATTTAGATTTGTTTCAAAATTGGATTAATCAACCTAATGTTAAAGAAATTTGTGTTTATAATTATAACCCAGAAAAAGGTGATGGTTTTTATAAAATAGATATCAATATGCCTGAAAATATTAATATATCTCATCCTTGTAGTTATGATTATAATATAAGTTTCGGACAAGAAACTATACAAAAAATTATTATAAACAATAGTAATAATCTAGAACTTAATGAAACACCTATTGACTTCACACCTTCCTATGAACCTTTAGATAAATATTTTTTTGATTACTTAAGAAGTAAAATTTATAGACTTGAGTCAGAAAGATTTCATGTTGGTAAATGTGATGCAGGGGCATCTGTAGAGCTAAAGCAGAGCGCTGAAAATTTAGCTGAGGTTATTAGCCAGTTGCAATTAGCCGGTCAAAAGAAAAATTATCAGCAATTCAATGAATGTGTTAATATAATTTTTCCAGAAATTGCCCTTGTTTCAGCACGTCCTAAACCTAAAAAATCTATTAATGATGATAAGTTGCTTTATGAGGTTTTAATCTGGTCTTTAGAAGCCTCTCAGCAAGATGTGGTTGAAATGACACTACCTTTAGCAGATTGTGGAACTGGAGTAAGCCAAGTATTAGCAATATTATATGTTGTAATAACTGCTTCTGAGCCTCAAGTTATTATCATTGATGAACCTCAGTCATTCCTTCACCCTAGCGCTGCCAAGAAGTTAATAGAAATCCTCAAAGAGTTTCCTCAGCATCAATATTTTATTGCTACCCATTCTCCTCAAATCATAACGGCTGCTAACCCTGCAACAATTGTTCAACTCTCCTATATTGATGGGGAAACTAAAGCCCAAATAATTGATGCTAAACAAACAGCACAATTGCGTTTCACTCTTAGATGAGTTGGGAGTAAGCTTGTCTGATGTGTTTGGTGCTGATAACATTTTGTGGGTTGAAGGGCAAACTGAGGAAAAATGTTTTCCTTTAATTTTGGAAAAATTAACCGATATCAAGTTAAGGGGAACTCAGATTTTAGCTGTGACAAGTACAGGAGTTTTAGTAGGAAAACACGCTGATTTAGTATTTGATATTTATGACAAGCTTAGTGGAGGTAATACATTGTTTCCACCAGCTATAGGTTTTATCTTGGATGAAGAAGGGAGGACACAGCAGAAAAAAGACGACTTAAAAAGACGAAGTAAAAAAAATGGTAATAAATTAGAATTTTTAACTCGAAAACTTTATGAAAATTATTTACTTGAGCCTGAAGCCATAGCTCATGTTATTAATCAAGAGGATTACAGCAGAGACCAACCTCTTTCTGAAAATGAAATCCAAAGTTGGTTAGATGTCAATAAAAACAAATTCATGCCTAAAGGAACATCAGAAGACGCAGATTGGTTAAAAGTTGTAGATGGGGCAAACCTTTTAATAAAGCTGTTTTCAGAAAAAACCGATAATAAAGTGTTGTTTATAAAAACAAAACATTCCTATGAGCTAACCGAGTGGCTTGTAGAAAACAAACCAGAGTGTTTACAAGAAATAGCTGCTTTATTGAGAAAGATTTTAAATCCATAATTAACCCCCTTTCTATTATATAGAAGGGGGGTTGAGGATTCGATCGTAAATTGATGATCCTATTTAATCCAACCGGCACTTAAAATAACAGTAATTCCCATAAAAATAATCGCTAACATCCAAGTAATCCGATTTAAGGTAGTTTCGGCACTTTTGGCGCTAGTAAAGAGTTGGGCTTGTCCACCAATACCCCCAATCCCGTCGCCTTTAGGACTATGGAGTAAGACTAAAATAATAATCCCTAAAGCCGATAAAGACCAAACCGCTTGTAATACTTGAGTAACCATGTTAAGAAGTTGATAATTTGAACAGAAAAATTAAACCTTCAAACCTTCAATTATAACCTATTTTTCCAGGAATTAATTTAAAGTTTTACCCGCATCGGAGTCCGACTTTCCCGAACTTCATAGGTGGCGGATTCAATCATAGAAACACCCGTCATTTCCGGGGGTTGAGGAATACCCAAAATCTGCAAAATCGTGGGGGCGATATCCGCTAAACAGCCATCTGTCCGTAAAGGAATATCGGTTCCGTGACCTGGGATTTTGCGTTTTTCCCCTTCTACTAGGATAAAGGGAACGGGGTTAGTTGTGTGGGCTGTCCAGGGATTTCCTTCCGCATCGCACATATATTCGGCGTTACCATGGTCAGCAATAATAATCGCCGTCCCTCCAGCTTGACTAATACTTTGTAATAATATCCCCAAACAGTGATCCACGGTTTCAACTGCTTTTACCGCCGCACCCATCATCCCCGTATGTCCGACCATATCAGGATTAGCGTAATTAATTACAATCATCGAGTAAATGCCCTTTTCAATGCCTTCAATTGCCACATCTGTTACCGCTTCGGCGGACATTTCCGGTTGTAAATCATAAGTAGCAACGGAGGGACTGGGAATTAATTCTCGGTCTTCTCCGGGATAGGGTTGTTCTAAACCGCCATTGAAAAAATAGGTGACATGGGCATATTTTTCTGTTTCCGCCGTGCGTAATTGTTTTAACCCGTGTTCAGCAATAACTTGTCCGAGAATATTATTCAGATTTTGGGGTTCAAAAGCAACTAAAACGGGAAAAGTAGAGTCATATTGAGTCAAAGTTACGAAGCTCAGGGGCTGAATATAGGAACGTTCAAAGTCTTTAAAATTTCGATCTACAAACACCTGAGTTAACTCCCTCGCCCGGTCAGGGCGGAAGTTAAAGAAAATCACCCCATCCCCTGCTTCCACCGCCCCAGGCGCGATCCGAGAGGGCACTATAAACTCATCGTTTATGCCTTCAGAATAGGAAGATAACATCACATCAACGGCAGATAATCCATTGCCTTCGCCATCGGTGGTCATTATATTATAGGCTTGTTTAACTCGATCCCATCGTTTATCCCGATCCATGGCATAATAACGGCCACTAATTGTCACAATACGACCGATACCAATAGCATCAATTTGTTCTTGAAGTTGTTTAATATATTTAATTCCATCTTTAGGATTTGTGTCTCGACCATCCATGATCGCATGAACACAAACATCCCTAATATTTTTAGCTTTTGCTAAGTTTAAAAGTCCGTATAAATGATCTAAATGGGAGTGAACACCACCATCGGAACATAAACCCATCAAGTGCAACTTGCCGTTTCTATCTAAAACATCTTGACAAACTTTTAACAATGCCGGGTTATTTTGAATTGTTCCATCTTCAACCGCATCGGAAATTCTAACCAACTCTTGGGGGACAACGCGCCCCGCACCCAGATTCAAATGACCCACTTCTGAGTTTCCCATTTGACCCAATGGCAAACCCACCGCCTTCCCAGAGGTGTGAATTAGGGTTTCTGGGGTAAGCTGCCCATAGACTATCCATCACCGGGGTATTGGCAACGGCTATGGCATTTCCGTCAGCTTGTTCGCGATAACCCCATCCGTCCAAGATAATAAGTACAACGGGAGATACAGATTTTGGTGCCATACCAAGTTACCTTTTGCTGCTTGTGGTCATTTGTGCATAGATTGTACCATACGGGGGAAGTCTGTTAATCATAAGAACTTGATAATGCCACCTATAAAACTTAAAATTCCGCCGTCAAAAGCTGATACAAAATCTAAATTTTTAGGGCGTTTAATGAAATTTGCGATTAGTCTCCTGGGTTTCCTTAAACCTTATTTACGATGGATAATCCTAGGAGGAACATTATTTTTCTTGGCAACAAATTTTAGAAAGCATTGGCAAGAAATTTCAGAAATTGATATTAGTTCAACGGCATGGATATATCTTGGATTAGCTCTAATTATTACCCTTTGCGCCCATATTTGGTCAGCCTTTGTTTGGTTAATTATTGTTAAAGAATTTAAGCAAACAATTAGACCCCGTTGGGGATTACAGCTTTATTTAATCACTAATCTGGCGAAATATCTGCCCGGGAATATTTGGCATTTTTATGGGCGAATTATGGCGATGAAAGACTCCGGTATTGCCCTAGAAGCGGCGGCATTAAGTGTATTACTTGAACCCTTAATTATGGCCGTCGCCGCCTTGGGGGTGGCATTAATCAGCTATCATAGTTCCTATTGGGTGATACAAATTATAGGTTTAATTGCTTTAGGACTGGGCATTCATCCCCGGATTTTGAACCCAATTCTGAAATATTTAGAAACCTCAAAATTTAAAAAACAACTGTCTGATTTTCCCCAGGAAGTCTCCTGTCAATTAGATGATTATCCCCTGAAACCCCTATTCGGGGGGGCAAGTTTCGTTTTATTAAGATGGTCGGGTTTTATGTTGACTTTACTCGCCCTAACTCCCCTAACTTTTGAGCAAATTCCGATATTATTAGGCGCCTATAGTTTTTCTTGGTTATTGGGGTTATTAATTCCGGGTGCCCCCGGAGGATTAGGGGTTTTTGAAGCTACTATTTTAGCTTTATTGAATCAACAATTTTCCCCGGGTATTTTATTGGGGGCGATCGCATTTTACCGTTTAGTTAGTATTCTCGCTGAAACCCTAGGTGCATTATTAGCCAAATTAGATCAAAGATTTTTAGATAACTCTAATTGATAGGCTTTAACTAATAGGTCAATTCCCGTAATCGCCGTACCAACAACCACAGCATAAGCACCTAAATCCAAGGCTTTTCTCGCCATTTCTGGGGAAGCAATTCCGCCTTCACAAATTATAGGAACTGGCAATTGTTTAACCATTTGGGCTAATAAATCAAAACCCGGGGGAGATTGATTTTGGGTGGCTTTTGTATAGCCATATAATGTCGTACCCACACAGTCTGCACCCGCTTCTACAGCCTCTATAGCTGCTTCTAAACTATCTACATCCGCCATCACTAATTTGCCTAATTCTTGATGGATTTTAGCAATTAAATTCTTGACGGTTTCTCCTTGGGGACGTTCTCGCAGAGTCGCATCAATAGCAATTATATCAGCCCCGGAGTTAGCGATCGCCACGGCATCTTCAAATCGAGGCGTAATATACACATCAAACCCAGGAATTTGTTGTTTCCATAGCCCAATAATCGGTTGAGAAACCCGTTTACGCACCGCTTCAACATGGGCGGGGGTATCTATTCTCACCCCTAATGCTCCTTGGTTAACGGCGGCTTTAGCCATGGCTGCAATCACAATCGGATCATGTAGGGGGGAATCAATCGGCGCTTGACAGGAGACAATTAATCCGTGAGTTAAGATGGAAAAAAGATCGGATTTCATGCTAAATTTATTAGAGTGGGGCTGTTTCATTTTCTATTATAAACCCTAGGACGTAACCTCCTAAATTATTATGAACATATCCTTAACTCCTGAACTTGAGCAGTTTGTTCAGTCAACGGTCAAAAACGGGAAATATTCATCGGCTTCTGAAGTCATCCTAGCGGCATTACAATTACTAAAAGAACAGGAAATTTTAGGGGTTATGAATCCAGTTTTGTCGGAGAGTAAGCAAAAATCAAACTATGATTTCTCTGATTTGGTGGGGCGCTTAAATTGGCAAGGAGAAGCAGTTATAATACAGAGGCATCTACGCGATGAGTGGTAATCGCTATGTTTTGGATACGAATGCTATTGTAGCTCTACTTCAAGGCAATATTCAACTCATCGAATTACTTAAAGATGCTGATTGGATCGGAGTTTCAATTATTAGCCAAATAGAGTTTCTGGTATTTCCTGGGTTAACTCAAGATGATAGTCGGATTTTCAATCAGTTTCTGCAAAGAGTTGAGGTTATCGGTTTAGTGGCAATTGATACTGTTTTGATTGATAAAATCATTGAAATTCGCCAGCAATATCGCTTGAAACTACCGGATGCGGTTATTGCGGCAATGGCTATCCAAAATTTAGCTAGTTTGGTGACAGCCGATCAAGAGTTTGCAAAGGTAACAATTTTAACGGTAATTAATTGGTAGCGATCGCTCTTGAAATTAAACCAAATTTTGGTAAAGGGCAGGGCTTTTTTAATAATGACTATAGCAAACCATTTCCTTAATCAAAAATTAATTATTTGGAATTAAAACGCTCTATTTCTTGTTGGAATATTTCTTTAAAAATTTGGGTGGCTTGAGGTTGAATAATTTGGGAAAATCGTTGCATGGATTCTTGGAGTAATTGGGGCATAACACTAATGGTTTTTTTGCCTGTGGGTGTTTGATAAAAGTTAATCATAGTTTGTAAATCTTCTTCTGTAAAGAATTTATCATATAGGGGATAATAAACTTTTTCCATGATTTGGTCAAAATCAAGTTTTTCCATTAATCTTTGATTATATTGGGTCAAAATTCGACCCATATCTTGGTTAATTTGATTGATCATTTGTTGTTTTTTTTCTATAGAAATTCCTGAAGTTTCAGGGACAATAGATTCTAAAATCCCAGTAAATTCCTGTTGAAGTTGGACGGCGGTAATTTGGCTAACCTGTCTAAATAGTTTTTCTCCTCCGGTGAGTTCTATTAATTCTCTGATCAGTTTGCGTTTACTTTCAGAAACAGATTGTTGAGACAATTCTGATTCAGGTTTTGGAGTAGATTCTGCTTTGACAGGTGTGGGGAAAATTACCCATAAAGATAAAATAGTTCCCAGTAATAAAATTCGCTTTAAGAACATAAAAAACTCTCCTGATTTTTGAGATTATATTACCAAAAATGCGATCGCGTAGGCGATGCCTGGTTTAATTTATATCTGTTGCTCTGGCAATTCTAAATCAAAGGTAACACTTTTGGATACAATATCCGTAACTTTAGAAAAAATATTATAGTCCTAAAGACAGGTATAATGTTTTACAGAAAACAAAATATTCCCTAAAATTAACGATGACACCCTCACAATATTTTGATTATCAGAACATTCAACCTATTAGTCAACCCATCGAACCCAAGAAACAAGGCGCAAAACGCCATTGGGGTAGTCATCCCTATTTTACTCGACGAGCTTGGAATGTTGTTCAAGAATATATTCGCACTTTTAGCCAACCGGGAGATATTATTTTAGACCCTTTTGGGGGTTTCAGGAGTCACAGCAGTTGAATCTTTGGTCTTGCGTCGCCAAGCAATTCATTGTGATATTAACCCAATGGCTAATTTTATTTGTTCTCAAATTGCTGTTAGTCCCATTAATATCGAGAGTTTTAGAATTGCTTTCGATGAAATAGAAAAAAAATGCAAAGATGCCATTAATTTAGCTTATTCACTTTCTGATGAAGAAGCTGAAAATTTAGAAATAAAATATTGGTATCCTCAAAATGTGAAAATGCCTAAAAATGGCAAGCCAGATTATATTGAACAACTGTTTACTAAACGTCAATTTTTCTGTTTATCATTATTATTAAATGAAATTAATACAATTCAATCTTTAACCATTAAGAATCTGATGAAATTTGTTTTTTCCGCCAGTTTAAACAAAACTAATTTAACATTTAGTTCTACTCATGGCCGAAAAGCCAGCAGGGGAAATAGTGGAATTATGCACCGTTATAGTTATTGGATTCCGCCACAAACCCTTGATCTAAATGTTTGGGAAGTTTTTGAACAAAAATTTAAGTATATTGTTCAGGCGAAACTAGAAACTAACTTATTAATTGGAAATTTTTATCAAGATAACTTCTCTATATTTAATGTTTCAGCTACAAATTTAACTGATAAAATTCAGCCAGAGTCTATTGATTATATTTATACTGATCCCCCTTATGGTAAACATATTGCCTATCTGGATTTGTCTACAATGTGGAATGCTTGGCTAGGTTTTGAAGTCAGTGATGAAGCTAGACAATTAGAAGTGATTGAAGGCGGAGATTTAAACAAATCTAAACAAGATTATATTAATTTACTCCATGCTTCTATTGCTGAAATGTTCAAAGTTCTTAAATTTGATCGGTGGATGAGTATTGTCTTTGCTCACAAAGATCCTGCTTTTTGGGATGCTATTGTTAAATCAGCCCAAGATTCAGGATTTCAGTATGTTAATTGTGCGATTCAAACCTCAAGTACGCCTTCTTTATACAAACGACAAAATCCCCTCAAAGTTTTATCGGGTGAGTTAGTATTAAATTTCATAAAAGTTAGAAATCCTAAAACAATCGCTATTACTAAAGTCGGTACTGATGTTGTACAATTAATTAAAGAAGTAGCTGAATTAATCATTGTCAAAAACTCAGGAGCTTCTACAGAAGATATTTATAATGCTTTAATTCCTAAATTGTTAGAAAACGGCTTATTGAATCAGGTTAAAAAACAATTAGATGATATTACACCTATTCTCAATGAAGAATTCATATTTTCTGAATTGGATCATCTTTGGAAGATTAAACCCAATACAAAAATAGGCTGTTTTATTCCTCTGGAAGATCGGATTCGTTTTTATCTGATCGATTATTTACAATTCCTAGAAAGACAAGAAAAATCAGCCACCTTCGATCAAATTATATTGAATGTAATGCCAAATCTAATTAATGGCACCACCCCGGCCAATCAAACCATTTTAAATGTTTTAGAAAAAATTGCGTATTCTCCCGATGGGAAACACTGGCAATTTGGCAAATCTGATATCATTCAAATGGAATTAGATTTAGGAATTTCCTTTGAAAATCCTTTATTTCCAAGTCTCGATTTTCCTAAAGATCCCAATAAAATAGAACACGATTGTATAATTTATATTTTAGCTAAGATAGCTCTATCAGCAGGTTTAAAAGTTCATATAGGCAAAAAAGAACAAGCTACAAGTCACTGGAATGGAGAATCTTTTAATCAGCTATCTTTGAATAAATTGCCGATTCAGAAACCTCTAACAGATTGGCAAAAAAATAAAATTCAGCAAATTGATTTAATTTGGTTTGACAATCAAGGTGATCCCGTTTTTGCTTTTGAAGTCGAAACAAGTACCCCAATTACAACCGGAATTGAAAGGTTTATGGAATTATTAGAAATATTTCCAAACCTGGCTAAAACTCTGGTTTTAATTATTCCTCCTAAACGATTAAGTAAAATGAATAAATTATTGAAAGACTCTCACTATATTGGTCATCCTTTATATATGGAGAATAAATTAGTCTACAGTTTTTCTCAAAAGATTGTAGAAGTTTACCAAAAAGTATCTAGTCTTAATCCTGTTAACTTAGAAACAGTTATTCGAGAAATTCAGTTAACTTTAATAGCGCCTAGTTTGAAATAGTCACCGACTGATTCAGAAACCAGGTTTTTTTTTCAACAACAGTTTTGGTGCGTGGGCGGGGATAGCCTCACCTGAAGGATTTTAACCAAAAATTGAAATATATGGTATAATCTAAAATTCGTTGTGTAATCTTTATACAGAATTTGATTAGAATGGCAACACAGCCAACTATTGCGATCTCTCACCTCGGTTGCGAAAAAAATCGCATTGATACCGAACATATCCTGGGTCTATTGGTAGAGGCAGGTTATCAGGTTGATTCTAACGAAGAATTAGCGGATTACGTTATTGTCAATACCTGTAGTTTTATCGAAGCCGCCCGGGAGGAATCGGTTCGCACCCTGGTAGAATTAGCCGACGCCAAAAAGAAAATTGTGATCACCGGGTGCATGGCCCAGCACTTCCAAGAACAACTGTTAGACGAACTCCCCGAAGCCGTTGCCGTTGTGGGAACCGGAGACTATCATAAAATTGTCGATGTGATCAGACGGGTGGAACAGGGAGAACGAGTTAAAGAAGTTTCCGCCGAACCGACGTATATTGCCGACGAAACCGTTCCCCGTTATCGTACCACCAGTGAAGGCGTTGCCTATCTGCGGGTAGCAGAGGGTTGTGACTATCGTTGCGCTTTTTGTATTATTCCCCACTTGCGCGGAAACCAACGATCGCGTACTATAGAATCAATTGTTACTGAAGCCCAGCAATTGGCCGATCAAGGGGTTCAGGAAATAATCCTTATTTCTCAGATCACGACCAACTACGGACTGGATCTCTACGGTGAACCCAAACTGGCAGAATTATTAAGGGCATTAGGAAAAGTTGATATTCCCTGGATACGGATGCACTATGCCTATCCAACGGGGTTAACCCCAAAAGTAATTGCAGCAATGCAAGAGACCCCTAACGTTTTACCCTATTTAGATTTACCGCTACAACATTCACACCCCGATGTGTTACGCGCAATGAAACCGTCCTTGGCAGGGACGAGTCAACGATCAGATTATCGAAACGCTGAAAACCGCTATCCCAGATGCGGTGCTTCGTACCACATTTATTGTTGGTTTCCCAGGAGAAACTGAGGAACATTTTGAACACCTGCGGGAATTTGTGCAACGCCACGAGTTTGATCACGTTGGCGTGTTTACCTTCTCTCCCGAAGAAGGAACCCCTGCTTATAAATTGCCGAATCAACTGCCTCAAGGGATAATGGATGCCCGTCGGGATGCCTTAATGGAAATACAGCAACCCATTTCCCTGAAGCAAAATCAAAAATCCATCGCCCAGGTGGTAGACGTTCTCATTGAACAACAAAATCCCCAAAGCGGAGAATTGATCGGTCGTTCTGCCCGTTTCGCCCCCGAAGTAGATGGTTTGATCTATATTGAAGGCGATGCCCGTTTGGGTTCAATGGTGAAAGTCCAAATCACCGACGCCGATGTTTATGATCTCTATGGTTACGTCTTAGAATAAAATGTTAGCCCTTAAAAGCTGACAGTCAAGCCATTTCACCGAAATCGCCGCAAATTTTAAGAAATTTGTTGTTATATTTCTGAATGTTAAGCGTTATCCTAGAGATAGATGGTCTATAAAGAGTCTGATTGACTAAACAACCCCAATGGTTGTGACGAAAAGTGAGTTCAGGAACTTTTGAAGACCTTGGAATGTAAATAAGGTTCCAAGATGCCCGAGAGACAGCGTAACTCAACGTTTGTAGAGAGCTACGTCAAGCGTTATAGCAAAACTAATAAACCTCTGCATTGTAGTAAAAGTGTCTCAAATGAATAGGGTAGGGTCAGGAACCGGGCTAAAACACATAGATAGGAGAATGAATGAGTCCATCTTTTGCAAGCTTAGGAATTTCCGAAGAACGTGCTAGTTATCTGGAAACAATAGGCTTTAGCGAGCCAACCACCATTCAAGTCGAAGCAATTCCCCATATTTTGTCTGGACGGGACGTGGTGGGACTGGCTCAAACCGGGACGGGCAAAACAGCCGCCTTTTCATTGCCCATTCTGGAGCAACTGGATACAAGTGCAAAGGGCGTACAAGCGTTAATCCTGACCCCAACTCGGGAATTAGCCATGCAGGTTAAAGAAGCGATTCGGAAAATGACCGATGATCGCAGCTTGTATGTGTTAACCGTTTATGGTGGTCAGTCCATTGACAGACAAATCCAACGGTTACAACAGGGCGTTTCAGATTGTCGTCGGCACACCTGGACGGATTTTAGATTTACTCAACCGGGGAAATCTGAAATTTGACCGGATTAAGTGGTTAGTATTGGATGAAGCCGATGAAATGTTAAGCATGGGCTTTATTCAGGATGTGGAAAAAATCCTAGAATCCGTGGCTGAAGATCGGCAAACGGCGTTTTTCTCAGCTACCATGGAGCCTTCGATTTGGAAATTGGTGAAGAAATTCCTCAAAAACCCAGTCACCATTAAGGCCGAAAACCCCAAAGCTACCCCCAAACGCATTGAACAGCGTGCTTATATGGCTCCCCGTGGGTGGTCAAAAGCCCGGGCGTTGCAACCGATTTTAGAATTAGAAGATCCCGAATCAGCGATTATTTTTGTTCGCACTAAACAGGCTGCTGCGGAGTTAACTACCTTCCTGCAAGCCGCCGGTCACAGCGTTGACGAATATCATGGTAACTTGAACCAAACCCAACGAGAACGGCTGCTGCAACGATTCCGTCGCCGTCAGGTGCGTTGGATCGTGGCGACCGATATCGCTGCCCGAGGATTGGATGTGGATCATCTCAGCCACGTTATTAACTACGATTTACCCGATAACGCGGAAAGTTATGTTCACCGGATTGGTCGCACAGGTCGCGCCGGACGGGAAGGAATCGCAATTACCTTGATTCAGCCGATTGATCGCCGGAAACTGCGGTTAATTGAGCGCCATTTGAATCATAACTTTACGGTGTTGTCGATTCCTAAGCGCTCGCAAATTGAAGGCCGTTATGTTGAACGGTTACAAGGACGGGTGCGGGAAGCATTGGCCGGAGAACGGGTTGCCTCCTTCTTGCCGATTGTGGCCCAATTGAGTGAGGAATACGATCCCCAGGCGATCGCGGCGGCGGCTTTACAACTAGCCTACGATCAAACTCGCCCCAGTTGGTTGGATTCTGAATTCGCTGCTGAGGAAGAAGAAATGCCACTACCGTCTTCTAAACCGAAATTAAATCGTCGGGTAGTTCCTCGTCCTTCGGTTTCCCAGGGCGTTGAATAGATTTAACGAATGACGGTTTCTAAGGATTAAAATAGATACACCAGACGCAATTGATCGTGTCTGGTGGTTTTTTTTTTCTTATTTTCCAAGCGAAATGCAGACTAATTCTTCTGACTCTCATCTTAACTCTCTCAGACAATGGGCAAATTTAATTGCGATTTTAGTCGCATTTGGAATTAATGTATTAGCGAATTTGGCTCCCTTTAATGGGTTAACAATTGGAGAAATTTCTAATACGGTTTTTAGAGAAGTTAAAATTATTCCGGCTAATTATGCTTTTGCCATCTGGGGCTTGATTTATCTAGGTTTATTCGCTTTTGCCCGATATCAATTTTTACCTCAAAACCAGGAAAATCCGCGATTAGAGAAGTTAGGTTTCGCCTTAGTTTTAGCCAGTATTGCCCAAATTATTTGGGTATTTTTATTTCAATACCAAATGTTTTTTCTGTCTTTAGGGGCAATGATAGCGATTTTAAATTGTTTAATTGTGGCCTATTTACGGTTAAATATTGGGAGGGTTAGAGTTTCTAAACAAGAACGCTGGTATGTTGATCTTCCGATTAGTATTTATTTGGCTTGGATTAGTGTCGCAACAATTGTCAATGTAGCTTTAGTTTTGGAAAATTGGCGATGGAAGGGCGGGGGAATTTCACCGGAATTATGGACGGCAATTTTATTAATTATTGCTGGAACTTTAGCGGCTATTTTAATTATTGAACGGAATGAAATTGCCTATCCTTTTGTAATTATGTGGGCACTTTGTGCGATCGCAGTTCGCCAAGCCACCCAACCTTTAATTTTAGTCACGGCGATCGCTGTATCCCTATCCTTGGGATTATTTGGATTAAGTTTAACTATTTTGCGACGCAGGAAGTAGGGAGCAGGGGGAGCAGGGGAGGTAGGGGGAGCAGGGGGAGCATGGGAGGTAGGGGGAGCAGGGGGAGCAGGGGGAGCAGGGGGAGCAGGGGGAGCAGGGGAGGCAGGGGAGGCAGGGGAGGCAGGGGGAGCAGGGGAGGCAGGGGGAGCAGGGGGAGCAGGGGAGGTAGGGGAGGCAGGGGGAGCAGTGGAGGCAGGGGAGGTAAACTTTTGCTATTACCCATTCGTAATTCGTAATTCGTAATTCGTAATTCGTAATTACCTATTACCTATTACCCATTACCTATTACCTATTACCTATTACCTATTACCTATTACCTATTACCCATTACCCATTACCTATTACCTAATTTAATCTTTTCGGGCGGTGAGGAAATAGGTGAACATTTCGCCTTTGCCTTTAATTTCAATAATGCCACGCTCCTGAAAAATGTATTTATGTTTTAAACGTTGGTAGGTAGTTTCTGTGACTTGAATTTTGCCTGCGACGCCATGGGACTCCATGCGGTTAGCGGTGTTTACCGTATCTCCCCAGAGGTCATAGGTAAACTTCTTTGTCCCAATGACTCCGGCTTCTACTGCACCGATATTAATTCCGGTGCGCATTTGTACAGGTTCATTGCCTTCGAGCCGAAATTGACCGATAATGCTTTGCATATCTAAAGCCATATCTGCGATCGCTTCTGCATGGTCAGAGCGGGGAGTTGGTAATCCTCCCACTACCATATAGGCATCTCCGATGGTTTTAATTTTTTCCAAGCCATATTTTTCCGCTAACTCATCAAAAGCCGAAAAAATTTCGTTGAGAACTTCCACTAATTGAGCCGGGGATAAATTAGCGGATAATTTAGTAAAATTGACAATATCTGCAAATAAAACCGTGACATCGGCGAAACTATCCGCAATGGTGCTTTCTCCCCGTTTCAGACGTTGGGCGATCGCTCCGGGTAAAATATTTAATAATAATCGTTCTGATTTTTCCTGTTCTTCTGCTAACTTTTTTAAATAGGCTTGTTCTTGATCCCGTAGGCGTTTTTTTTCTAAACAGGCATTAATTCTAGCTTTTAATAAAACCGGATTAAATGGTTTAGATAAATAATCTTCCGCCCCCAATTCAATACAACGAACAATACTATCAATATCATTAACTGCCGAAATCATCACCACGGGAATATGACGCAAGGCGGGGTCGGCTTTCAAAGTTTCCAAGACTTGATAGCCATTCATTTGAGGCATCATAATATCCAGCAATACCAAATCCAGGGACATTGAAGCCATCATTTCCAGAGCTTCAAAGCCATTAGAAGCCACAGTCACCCCGTAACCTTGGCGCTGGAGTCTTTTAGCCAGGAGGTCACGGTTAACCTCATTATCATCAACAATTAGTACGCGATCGGGTTGAGCGTCCATCTCTTATTAGTGGCTCCTACTGTCGTCTTGGGATAGTAACAACAAGTACCACGCCTCCAGCTAAGGTTTTCATCAAATCAGTTGCTCAGATAAAAATTGAGATCGCTTTTAGCAGATTCTACAAGACTTCCGCAACCGTTGTGAACTGCAATCATCAATCAGCGCCAGAGCAGAGATTTGTTTCTCTTGACTGATAACTGGTACAGACGCGCCATGGCACGTCTCCACTGATAACTGATTATGGTGCCGTTGCCTTTTTTAAACAGACTTCTATTTTTTCCAATAGACGGGAAAATTCTACGGGTTTTGTATCATAATCATTGCATCCGGCGGCTAAACATTTTTCCCGATCGCCCGCCATGGCATGGGCCGTTAAGGCAATTACGGGAATAGCTTTAGTTTTTGGATCGGCTTTAATTTGTCGGGTGGCTTCCCATCCATCCATCACGGGTAAACTCATATCCATCAGAATCAGATCGGGCATTGTGGAACGGGTCAGTGCCACACCCTCAGCCCCATCGACGGCAATAAATACCTCATATCCCTTTCGGAATAGACGTCGTTTCAGCATATCCCGATTCATTTCATTATCTTCAACTAATAAAATCTTTACCATGATCTGATCTCAACATTAAGAGTTTAGGGTTAGAATTTTCACGATTTAGAATTTAAGGGAAACTGTTTCAGACTAGCATTTAACAAGGTATGAATTTCCCGCAACAGGTCTTCACCGCTATAACTGCCTTTCTGAAGAATTTGCTCCACATAGCCCCGTAATTGCATCCATTCTGTGGGGGTTAATTCCGCCGCCGTAATTACGATAATTGGGATATTCGCCCACTGTTCGGCTCTGTGAAGGTCGTGGATCAACTCAAAACCACTTTTTTTGGGAAGAACTAAATCAAGTAGAATCAGTCTAGGCGGTGACTGCTGGATCAGTTGTAATGCTACCTCGCCATCGGTCGCCTCTTGAACTATCCAACCCTGTCGCTGTAATAATCCGCGTAACATTTGTCGGATGATGGGATCATCTTCAACAACTAAAATGTGATTAGCCAGGGGTAGAATATCCCGTTTCCGATCCGGTTGATACTTATTCAGTAAAGTAGCCAGACGCTTCCCATCAAAAGGTTTTGTCAGATAGTCCGATGCACCTAAAGCAAACCCTCGATTTTTATTGCTGATGAACGATAGGACGATCACTGGAATCTCAGCTAGATTGGGATCGGCTTTTAATGTTGATAATACTGCCCAACCGCTCATTTTTGGTAGGATTATATCTAAAATTACGGCATCGGGACGCAGTTCTTGGACGCGCTGAAGTCCTTCTTCTCCTGTTGCTGCGGTTTCTACCTGCATTCCGGCTCGAATTAGCGATCGCTCGATTAAATTCCGAGTATCGGGATCATCATCAATGATTAAGATCCTTGCCGATGAACTATTAACTGTCAAGGTAGGTTCAACCCAGATTAAATCTTCTTCTATCAAAGGTTTCCTCGAGTTCGGGTTGCAAAGTCGGATTTTCCGATTCTGAGAATAGGGATTGAACCCAGAGGGGCAAATAGACGGTAAAGGTGGAACCCTTGGACGGTTCACTATTCACGCTAATCGAACCCTGCATCATTTGACAGAAGCGTTGACTGATGGTGAGTCCTAATCCAGTTCCCCCATAACGGCGAGTGGTGGAGGCGTCCCCTTGGGTAAAGGGTTCAAATAGTTGTTTTTGTTGTTCGGGGGTAATGCCAATCCCGGTATCTCGAACTTGGAAAGCAATATAGCCGGATTTGGGATCGACGCTCAGATCCGGGGGGTGAACCTCTCCCCAGGGTAGGGTTTGGGCTAGACAAATATTCAGGGTAATTTGGCCATCTGAGGTGAATTTAGCCGCATTACTAATCAAGTTCAACAAGACCTGTCGGACTTTGGTTAAATCGGCAAGCATGGTGCTGGGGGTATGGGGGGCATAGTGGATGTCCAATGTATTTCTATTTTGATCCACCAGTGGTTGGGCCGTGGCGACGACACTTTCAATTAACATCGGAATCTCAAAGGTTTCTAAATACAAATCCATGCGCCCCGCTTCTATTTTAGAAATATCTAAAATATCATTAATCAAAGATAGCAAGTTACGTCCAGCACTACGAATCCGCTCTAAATCGGGAACAATATCTTCATAGCCCGAGTCTCCGGCTTCCTCTGCCAAAATCTCACTATAGCCAATAATCGCATTTAAAGGAGTGCGGAGTTCGTGGCTCATATTGGCTAAAAAGCTACTTTTGGCTCGGTTGGCGGCCACGGCGGCTTCCTTGGCTTGTTTCAGGGCTTCTGCGGCCTGTTTACTTTCGGTAATATCTTCGACCGTGCCTTCAAAACAGAGGAGTTGTCCGGTTTTTTGATCCCGAACAGCCCGGGCATTTTCTGAGATCCAAATGATACTTCCATCCCGGCGATAAACTCGGGATTCAAACCCCGACACTGAATTATTGTTTTTAATTTCTGCGATAAATTCGCTTCGGCGGTGAGGATTAATATATAATTGATCACCAAGATTTGTGATGGTTCGTAATAAATCCCCCGGGGAATTATAGCCTAAAATTCTTGCCAATGCCGGGTTAGCACTGAGGTATTTCCCTTCTGGAGTGGTTTGACAAATTCCCTCGGCGGCATTTTCAAAAATACTGCGATATTTGGCTTCAGTTTGTCGTAAAAATTCTTCAGTTTGTTGGCGTTTCAATGGCATTAGAAAACATTTCTCCTACCATTTTCAAGAGGGCAATATTGTCCGATGACCAGGTATAACTAGAATAGATAGAATCAAATCGCAGAAAGCCCACCAGGGCGCGACGACAGACTAACGGAACTAGAATAATGGATGCAATTGCCGGTGAAGTATCGGTTTCGCAGTAGGATGATAATTCTAAACTTTGATGAAATTGTCGTAAATATTCTAAATCCTTTATTGCTTCCGGGGGTAAATCTTGAATGGCTAGATAAATATTTTCATAGCGGTTGAGTTGTTTTTCCAACCAAGGAATATCACAAAGGTAAAGTTTTGAGGGTAATATTTTCTTTAATAAATTGGTTAATCTGGAGTTGTCTCCTAAGCCAAGATTGGGACTTTTGCTGGCTAACCACTGATAGACCGAATTCATCTGGATTTCCTGATCGGCGAATAAATATAAATAGCTTTGTTCCACCCCAATAAATATACTAATGCGTTCTAAAGCCTGTTGAATGCCATTTTCAATGCCATCGGTGGTTAAACTAATAAAGTGAGTCGATAAATTAGTAATTAATTGTTCAAATTCCACCCGATATTGCAGGGCTTTTTCCACTCGTTTCCGTTGGGTAATATCTCGAAAACTCCAAACTCTACCGACTAATTTTTCCCCAATTTGGGAAGGATGGGAATATAACTCAAAAATTCTGCCATCTTTGAACTCTACCACATCATAAGTTGGGGTTTGCGGTTCCGAAGAAAGCTGCATTACTGTTTTGAGAAATCGAGGCGGATCTTTTAATTGTCTTAACACAAAGGCTAGGGCAGATTGATCATGGGGAGGTTTAAATAGGGTGGTGGGAACTTGCCACATTTCCACGAATTTCTGATTAAAATTTAAGATTTTTCCCGTGCGATCAACGGCTAAAATTCCGGCATCGGTGGAATCAAAAGTTGCTCTTAATAGAGAGAGCGATCGTTCGGCTTCTAACTGGGCTTGTTTGCGTTCCGTAATGTCTAAAAACACCAAGACGGCTCCGATAAAAGTGTTTTGTTCTAAAATCGGAGTTAATACATAGGAAACGGGTAAAATACTACCATCGGCACAGAGAAATTGATCGTCACTGGATTTGATTGGTTCCAGCAGGGAGGTCAAATCTCCGGGGGTGGTAGCGAATTCGGTCATCTGTTGAAACCAATCTAAGGATAACTGCGATCGCCCTCCAATCCACTCTAAAATAGGGTTTCCGACTAATTCGACTTCCGACCATCCTAGGAGCCTTTCGGCCTCGGGATTCATTGATAACAAACGGCCCAGGGGATTTAAAATACATAACCCCGCCCCGAGGGAACTAATCACCGATTTGGCTCGATTCCGTTCAGCTTGTAAACGGGCTTCTGATTCTTGAGTTTGTTGGTTATATAATTCCAACATTTCCCGGGAAGATAGGGTGAGGGAGCGCTCGATTAAATTTCGTTCCCGATCCGCTTCATTGTAGCTATGGTTAACCACTTCCAGAAATTCTTGCCATGTAGCGATATCAACCGGAGGAGTTTGTTGATCAAGACCCAGACGTTTGAGTTGGCGTTGGAGCGCGTAGTGCATAGAATTTCGGGGTTGAAGAAGTCGGGATGCGGTCAGGGAAAAACGCAGCTAGGGGGGCTAGTTTTCCCCATGTTTTTTTTGGGGTAACGGATCTAGTTTAGCTTCTGGAATTAGCAAGTCATCAAAAATAAAAAATTAGTTCCCGGACGATACCCCATCAACCGGGTCAGAACTTTCTCCTTGTTGTTCAGCGATTAATTTGGGTTGTAAATACAGATTTTCAACTAATGCCGCCACTCCCGCAAACCAGGGGGGTACAATTAATGCACCCAGAATCCCGAGAACTTGTACCCCGCCCAGAACGGATAAAAGCTGATACAACGGGTGAATTCCAACGGAGGAACCAACTAACAAAGGATCGAGAATGTAGGCTTCAATATTTTGAATAATTCCATATAATAATAAAACCCAAACTACTAAAAATCCACCTTTGGCTACGGCTACAATTAAGGCAGGAATTGCCCCTAAAATTGGGCCCAAAAAGGGGATTAAATTGGTGACTCCAGCGATCGCGCCTAAACCAATGGCAAAGTCTTTTAATCCTAAAAATCCTAACGCCGTTGTGGTGACAATCCCCAAAATTGCCGAGACTAAAATTCGGCCGCGAATATAACCCCCCATCCGTTGACTAATGGGGTTAACTTGGGCGGCTAATCTTTCATTCCAAGGATAGGGGAAAAATTGAATTAAACTATGAATTAGGGTTTTACTATCAGCCACCATATAGCCCGAAATAAATAGTGCTAAAATTAAACTGGCGACCCCGCCCACAATTCCCCGGGTGATACCATAGGAGCGTAAAATCAATTGTTGACTCGAACGAATCACCCAACTGGTTAGGGATTGACTATCAATTAATTGTTCAATAAAAGCGGAGGTATCTGCTCCTAATCGACCCGCTAAATCCGTTGTAATTCCAATTATTTTTTCTGCAAAAATCGGAGATTGACGCACTAATAAGGTAATTTGATCCACAACCGCCGGCCCAATTACTAATCCAAATCCTGTTAATCCGGCAATTAAGGTTAGATAAACTAAAACCACAGATAACCATCGAGGAACCTGTTTTGTTTCTGCCCAATTGACAATAGGAACAATAGAAGCAGCTAAAACTACAGAAATCATTAATAGGACGATTAAAGCTCGAATTTGCCAAAGCAAAATAAGTAAGAATACTGATGCTAAAATCAGCAGCAGACTAGAGAGGGAAAATGAAATACGTCGTTCAGATTTCATAGATTTGCTGTGAGCTATTCTCCGGGGTGGATACGGATAAAAAACTATATTTTAATTCTATTCACTTTCTTGATTTAGTCTAATCATTACCGGAACATTCGTCAAGAGAAATTATCTATTAATCTGTTATTAACTATCTGATAATTGTTAAATGGGGAGACGGGGGGGATTCTATGAGAAATGGGCAATGATGGTTTGTTTTTTTGAGTGTTATAATAACTAATTCCAGGAAAAGAGGAGAAATTTTTATCTATGAAAATTCATGTTGAAGGTTGGCGTTTTATTCCCCATGCCTATAGTATCGCCAATCAATTCCAACTTTTGGAAACTGTCCAAGCGATCGCCCTTAGAAATAACCCATCAAGATATTGCCGGATTAAAACCCCAATGGCAACATTTAAACGGATTATTTCCATCGGAATTAGAAACCCAGTTACAACAAATTCCTCAAGCTATTAATCCCTCAGTTGATATTACTATCCGTCTTTATAAACCCTTTAATTTTAACTCATCTAACAGTCAAAAAACCCTTGTCTATGCAACGGCTCCTTGGGGAATTTTAATTGATTCTTCCCCGCAACTTAAACCCCTATTTCACTTAAAAAATCTAATAATTAATCCCGATGTTACTATAATTACTCCCTCCCAATGGTCACGGGAAGGACTGATCCGCAGTGGTCTAAATTCTCAACAGGTAAAGGTTATTCCTTGGGGTGTTGATCCCAAAATTTATTATCCCCTAACTGAAACAGAAAGAATCCAATTAAGAAAACAATGGGGATGGGAAGATTATTTTATCTTTTTTCATGTTGGAAGTTTACAGAATCAAGATGGAATTAAACCAATTTTAAGAGCTTTTTCTAGTATTATAGAAAAATATCCCCAGGCGCGATTAGTTTTAAAAGGATCGGATTCTTTCCATGACTCTAACCATTGGTTAAATAGTGCTAGTAAACAGGTATTAACCGAGGAAGAAGTTAGTAAAGTTAAACAGCGAGTTGCCTATTTTAATCAAACCCTATCCTGTACATCCCTAGCCCAACTTTACCAAATTTCCGATGCTTATTTAGCGGTGGATATTGCTACGGCTTTTAATTTATCCGTATTAGAAGCAGCCGCATCGGGACTACCGATTATTTATACTGCTGGAGGAGCAACTGAGGAAATTATTAATCCAGAGTTTACCCTAACAATAGATACTCGATTTAAAACTAAAATTATTCAAAATCAAAGCCAATTCTTTCTACATCCAAATTGGAACCATCTGGCGGAATTAATGCAGGAAGCCATAGATAATTCCACCTGGCGAGAACAGGCTAGAAAAACTGCACCCGACTGGGTTAATCAACATTATACCTGGAAACATACCGTTGATCAACTCTTAGAAGTTTGCCAAGATCAAACAGCAATATCCTGGGCAAATCCTATCAGTCAAGATTCTGTTTCTTTATCTTCTCCCCACAGTATTATTGTCGAAGGATGGCGAGATATTCCCCATTCCTATTCCTTTATTAACAGTTATCAACTGTTGGAAATGGTCAAATATCCGGCGTTAAAAGTTTTTCATAAAGATATTCAATATGTCACCTCCGACTGGAAACCCAGCAAACATTTATTAAGTGCTGAAGCCGAAGATTTATTAGACCGAATTCCGGTTCCTGAAACCGAACAACAAGCGGATGTCACCCTGCGGGTTTATTGTCCCTTTAATTTAACAGCTTCCGCTAGTAAAAAAACCGCAATTTTTGGCTGTACAGAATGGGGAATTGTGCCACGTTCTATTTTAAATGGTATGAAAATTGAATGTTTTAGAGAAGCCCATCGCCATTCTGATACCTTAATTATTACGTCTTCCCATTGGTCGAGGGAAGGATTTATTCGCAGTGGGGCTGTTCCTGAACGGGTGGTGGTGATTCCTTTAGGAATTGACCCTAATATTTATCATCCTTTACCCGAAGAAAAACGACAGGAACTCAGAAAAATATTTGGCTGGAATGATTGTTTTATCTTCCTAAATATTGGGGTAATGTGGAATGAACGTCAGGGAATTGATCGAATTTTAAAAGCCTTCGCCCAGATTACAGAAAACTATCCCCAAGCTCGATTAGTATTAAAAGGTAGAGATGCGATCTTTCCTTCTAAAGACTATCTCAAACAGGCGACAAAAGACACATTAACCGAGACAGAAATACAACGAATTTCCTCTCGAATGGTCTATATTGGTAACAACTTATCCTCCCAAGAAATGGCACAACTCTATCAAGCCGCCGATGCTTATGTGTCTCCCTATGCCGCCGAAGGGTTTAATCTTCCAGTTTTAGAAGCGATGGCTTCTGGTATTCCCGTTATCTGTACCGACGGGGGGCCAACGGATGATTTTACAAATGACACATTAGTCTATAAAATCAGAAGTAAGTTCGAGCAAATGACATTAAAAACAGGTGAAACTCGATTCTTTTTAGAACCGGATCAAGACCATTTCTTACAGTTAATGGAAATGGTAATTCAAAAAGAAACCCTTTATCAATCCCTCCAAAAAATCGGGCCTGATTTTGTATCAAAAAGATTTACCTGGAAAATTGTGGTTGAGCAATTATTAAAGGTTTTATTCGATCGCCTTTAATTCTGAAATTTCAAGCAAAAATTTTTTTGAGATTCCGAGGTAGAAACTTTGTCATCGTAGGAATAATACGATACACTGAAAATTACAGTTTGAGTTTTTGACGTTTTTGGTAGTACCCCTATGCAGTCCGCCGTCACACCTGAGACAGAATTAACCATGGATGACCCCAAGCGGGGAATGCCTGTTACCATTATTACCGGGTTTCCTGGGGAGTGGGAAAACAACCCTCCTGAATCATATTTTATCCAATCAACATGGCATCAAAACCGCCGTGCTGGTGAATGAGTTTGGGGAGATTGGAATTGATAATGAATTGATTATCAATACCGATGAAGATAATACAATGGTTGAGTTAAGTAATGGCTGCGTTTGTTGCACCATTAATGAAGATTTAGTTAATGCAGTTTATAAGGTTTTAGAACGTCCTGAAAAAGTGGATTATATGGTGGTAGAAACCACCGGACTCGCCGATCCACTCCCGGTCGCTCTGACTTTTTTAAGTACAGAATTAAGGGATATGACTCGTTTAGATTCTATTGTCACCTTAGTTGATTGTGCCAACTTTAGTTTGGATTTATTCAATAGTCAAGCCGCCAATAGTCAAATTGTCTATGGGGATATTATTGTTTTAAATAAAACCGATTTAGTGGATGAAGCTGAGGTGGATTTATTGGAAGTCAGAATTCGGGATATGAAAAAAGATGCCCGAATTTTACGCACCAGTAACTCTCAAGTTCCCCTCCCCTTAATTCTAAGTGTGGGATTATTTCAATCCGATCAATATTTTGATGATCAATCCCATGAAAACGAGCACAAACATGATCACGACCATGACCATGAAAACCATGATGATCATGTCTGTGATGACCATTGTGACCACGACCATGACCATGACCATGACCATCACCACCATGACCACCATGACCACCATGACCATTCCAACCACTTAGAAAATGATGGTTTTACCTCCCTTTCATTCCAAAGTGATCAACCCCTTTCTTTAAGAAAATTTCAATACTTTTTAGATAACCAACTTCCGGCGAGTGTATTCCGCGCTAAAGGAATTTTATGGTTTGATGAAAGTCCCAAACGCCATATTTTTCATCTAAGCGGAAAACGGTTTTCTATTGATGATGATGAGTGGAAAACTGAACCCAAAACCCAATTAGTTTTAATTGGTCAGGAATTAGATCATGAAACCCTGCGATCGCAACTCAATCATTGTTTATGTCTTCCCTCTACCAGTCGTGGAAAAGGTTTTGGGAAATAGAATATTAGTTAATAGGTGAACCATAGTAATGGTGCGTGTACTGACAATAACGCACCCTACTATTAACTGATGATTGATCACTGACACAGACGCGCCGTGGCACGTCTCTACACTGATAACTGATATGCGGGTAATTGTTCAACGAGTTAATGCGTCTCAAGTTACCGTCGGAGGTGAAATTATCGGTCAAATTGGGCGAGGACTGAACCTATTAGTCGGAATTTCCCAGACCGATACCGAAATAGAAATTAACTGGATGGTGCGAAAATGTTTAGAATTAAGATTATTTTCCGATCCCCAAACCAACACCGGAAAGTGGGAAAAATCCATCCAAGAAATTCAAGGTGAATTATTAGTGGTGAGTCAATTTACCCTCTATGGGGACTGTCGCAAGGGTCGGCGTCCGTCCTTTGATCGTTCAGCATCGCCAGTAACGGCGGAAAACCTTTATCAACAGTTTATTGAACAATTGCGTTTGAGTGGTTTAAAAGTAGAAACTGGTAAATTTGGCGCCATGATGCAGGTTTCAATCGAAAATGATGGCCCGGTTACGTTAATCTTAGAAAAAGAAGCAAACTCTTAATTATTTATCTTATAAACTATTTAGAAAAATGACTATTTCGATTGATTTTGGAACCAGTAATACAGTGATTTCCCGTTGGAATTCGGCGACACAAAAACCCGAAACCTTAAAACTGCCTAATTTGTCTCAAATTTCCAGCCAAAACCCTCCCCTAATTCCTAGTTTAGTTTATCTAAAAGATGCCAGTCAACCCGAATTTTTATTGGGTCAGCAAGTACGGGATGGGGGCTATGATATTAGTAATGATCCTCGATTTTTTAGGAATTTTAAACGGGGAATTGGAAGTAATATTCAGGGATTTTTACCCGAAATTGATGGTCAAATTATTAGCTTTGAACGGGTGGGAGAACTATTTTTAAATGGCATTGTGAACGCGATGCTTCAAATCCCTCTGGATGTAAATTCTTTAGTATTTACGGTTCCGGTTGATAGCTTTGAATCCTATCGTCATTGGCTGGGAAAAGTTGCTGAATCCCTCAATGTAGAACAGGTAAAACTATTAGATGAACCCACGGCGGCGGCCCTAGGATATGGATTAGCCGATCAAGAGCTTTTACTGGTAATTGATTTAGGGGGAGGAACATTAGATCTTTCCTTAGTTCGTTTAGAAGCCAATAGCAATAAAAAACCGTTAGGCTTTATTTTAAAATGGGGACAAAAATCCTTTGCAAAATCATCGGGACAACGGGTACAAACCGCCCGAGTTTTAGCGAAAGCGGGGCAAAATTTAGGCGGTTCTGATATTGATAATTGGTTGTTAGATTATTTTGCAAAAACCCAAGATTTACCCAAAACGGCCCTAACAACTCGTTTAGCTGAACGTTTAAAAATTCAATTATCTTTACAAACCCAAGCAACGGAAGTTTATTTCGATGATCAAACTTTAGAGAGTTATGAATTGACCTTAACCCGGAATCAGTTTGAAACTATTCTTACTAATGCTAGTTTTTTTGAAACCTTAGATGATTCTATTGGTAAAGTCTTCCAACAAGCTCGCCGTCAAGGAATTGAAGTTTCTGATATTAATGCTGTTTTATTAGTGGGAGGAAGTGCTCAAATTCCATCGGTACAAACTTGGATTCAGCAATATTTTGATAATGATAAAATTCGCTGTGAAAAACCTTTTGAGGCGATTTCCCATGGAGCTTTGCAACTGAATCAAGGGATAAAAATAGAAGATTTTTTATATCATAGCTATGGGGTTCGCTATTGGAATCGTCGGGATAATTGCCATAGTTGGCATCCGATTATCAAATCAGGTCAACCCTATCCGATGACGAATCCGGTAGAATTATTATTGGGTGCATCTTTAGAAAATCAACCCAGTATTGAATTGATTTTAGGAGAATTGGGAGATGAAACCGGAGGGACAGAGGTTTATTTTGATGGCGATCGCCTGGTCACCCGTCGTTTAGATCAAAGCCAAATTGTCCAATCTTTGAAACGATACCCCCGGCGGTCGAACTATTGCCCAATTAACCCCACCCGGAAACCCGGGAAGTGATCGAATTAAAGTATTATTTAAGGTGGATGAAAAACGATTGTTACGAATTACGGTTGAAGATTTATTAGCCGATAAACTGCTTTTAGATAATCAAGTTGTTGTCCAGTTAAGTTAGAGGGAAATACCAGATTGATCATGTTTAAAGTTAACTTCGATTTTGAGAGAAAAAAGTATGCGATCGCGAGCAATTCGAGAAGGTTCTGTAGGTTTATTAATCTTGTTAGGATTTGGTTTACTCGGAGCCGTGCTTTTATGGCTGAAAAATATTAGTTTAGGTAGTCGCAGTTATACAATTATTGCAGAATTTCCAGATGCCTCTGCATTACAAATCGGAACAGTTGTCCGGTATCGAGGAGTTAAAGTGGGTCGATTGGTTGAACTTAAAGCTTCCTTAAATTCTGTCGATGCTATTTTAGAAATTACACCCAGTAGTTTTATTATTCCTCGAAATGTGATGATTCAATCTAACCAGATTGGTTTATTAAATGAAGGATATATTGATATTATTCCTAGGGAAAAAATTTCACAAACCATTGAAAATGCCGACCCTCTGAGTCCCGATTGTCCTAAAGTAATTCTCTGTAATAATACGCGAATTTCTGGGGAATTGGGAATTGATATTATGAAACTGATTGGGAGTTTATATCAATTTGCAGAAATCTATGGAAATCCTGAATTATTTGCCAACTTAAATTCCGCAGCAAAGTCCAGTTCTAGTGCAGCCCAAGAAGCTATAAAATTAAGTGTAAAAATATCAGAGTTTTTGTCTGTTACCCAGTCAGAAATTGAACAATTAAATGCGTCTGTGGGTACGGGAATAGGAGGGTTAAATCAATCAGTGAGTCAAGGAGTTAATGCCTTAACTTCAGAAATGTCTAATCTTTCAACTGTTCTTCAAAAAGATACAAAAGAAGTCGCACAAGCGACTATTAGTTCTGCAAATTCTGTCAGTCGGGCGGCAAATCAAGTGGGCGCTCTTAGTAATCAATTTAATGGCTTATTGGCGAATAATCGCTCTAGTTTAGTTTCTACTTTAGAAAATATTAATCAAACCACCAAAGAATTAAGTGTTTTAGTCGGAAGTCTAAACCCGATTATGACTCAATTAGAGCAGGCTAATATTATTAAAAATTTAGAAGCAGCATCAGCAAATGCAGAAGCAGCATCAGCTAACCTGAGAAATTTATCTAAAGGAGTAAGTGACCCGGAAAATTTAATCCTAATTCAACAAACTTTGAATTCCAGCCGCAATACCCTCCAAACCCTGGAAAAAATTAGTGAAGATGTGAACCAATTAACCGGAGATGAACAATTGCAAAATAACCTGAAAAACTTAATTAATGGTTTGGGGAGATTATTCAACTCAACCCAACGTTTAGAACAACAAAAATCAATATCGGAAAGATTAGAAACCTCTCGCAGCAGCAGTTGAAAAAACCCAGGTTACACTCTCAAATATCGATCAATCTTCAGCCATAAAACAGCCTGGGTTTGAAGCAAATGAAAGGCTAAATCAACTGATGAATCCTGCTACGGGTTATTCTATTAATCAAAATAAAAAATTTGTTTCTCAATCCCAATTTAATCAGGAATAGGGAAAAATTACCACTACCTTTACTTATAAACAGAAAAGTCATCTTCCGATTTGCGATCGCTATTTTAGCTAACTTCATAAAATATTGATTTTATATAGCGATTTGGGGTTGAATCGTTATCTCCAAAAACTTGTTGATGTTAAAAAATCTTGATTAGAGTAAAGTCAATTCTTTTTTAACAACTGTAATTTGTTTTAAGGTTAATGAATAATGCTTTAATGCGTACCCAAATTTTGATTTTTGATTTACTATTACCAGTTTCCCTGTATAAGTTTCCTCACCTACTTTACAATATTGAATACCATTACCACCAGTATCGCCACCAATTAAAGTAATATTTTTGTCTGTAAAACGTTGTCGAACATACTCAAGTAAGTCATCTTCAATAATTTCTTTTATATCGTCCCTTGTAGGAATACCTTCTCTTTCTTCAATGCCATTTGAACTAATAATTAAATACATAAATAATCCTAATTAAATAAATATTTGTGTTTATCTGCTTTAAAAATATTGATTTGCCTTGTCTTTCTCTAACATTTTTCCAAGTATATGAGCGGCTTCAAAAGCATCATAAGGTGACCAAATTTCGTAAGTTTGTCCATCTTTGAGGGGGGAAAGAGTTTCTTCTTTCGCTAATTCCGATGTCAAAAACTCGATCGCTAGTAACTTGTCAGCGCGAGACAAACTTTGAAGCAGTGGTAATAAGTCAGTTACAATCATGGAACTAGCTGCTTGAGGCGTTTACAGTAACATTATAACATCACAGAATTGGACTAATTATAGTGGAAAATAGACATCCTCTATTAACCCAGCAGAAAAATAATAAAAACCCATTCATACAAAAACCCCCTACCGATTTATCACTGGAAGGGGGTTTTTGATTATTAACCTGGCACCGAGCTATTTTCCCAGAAGGCTACCCTCCAAGTATCTTCGCCGTATCAGCGTTTCACTTCCGAGTTCGAGATGGATCGGAGTGGTTCCACTGAGCCATAGGCACCAGGAAAGCTCTACAAACTTTTACCTGGGTTTGAGGTTTGCAGCCGTTTGTGTTTTGCTTGCTTGCCTCTCACAATTTACTAATGTACTCGCTTTTTCTAGGAATGTCAACCCCTTTTTTGAAAAAAAATTAAAATCCCTCAAACCCATACTATTCAGCGTTTCTAGGATTGGGGAGCAGCCCTCAACCCCAAATATGGCAGAATAGAAAGGACTGTCTAAAATTGCCCAACTTGTCCAAACCCATGACTGCAACGACTCCCACCCAAGCCACAAAATACGAACCCTTTAGTACCGAAGCCAAATGGCAACAGTATTGGGAAGCCCATCAGGTGTTTAAAGCTGACCCCAACCAACCCGGGGAACCCTATTGTATTATGATTCCCCCCCCCAACGTTACGGGAAATCTCCATATCGGTCATGCCTTTAATAACTCCTTGATTGATGCCCTGATTCGCTATCATCGGATGAAGGGTCATAACGCGCTGTATTTACCGGGGATGGATCACGCCAGCATTGCAGTCCAAACAATTTTAGAACGACAACTCAAAGCCGAAGGAAAAACCCGCGACGATTTAGGACGAGAAAAATTTTTACAACGAGCTTGGGAATGGAAGGAAGAATCCGGCGGCACTATTGTTAATCAGTTGCGACGGTTAGGGGTTTCTTGTGATTGGACGCGGGAAACGATTTACCCTAGATGAAGGATTATCAAAAGCGGTATTAGAAGCCTTTATTAGATTATATGAAGATGGGTTAATTTATCGGGGAAAATATTTAGTTAATTGGTGCCCGGCGAGTCAATCGGCGGTATCAGATTTAGAAGTAGAAAATAAAGAAGTTGATGGGAATTTGTGGCATTTTCGCTATCCTTTAACCGATGGTAGTGGTTATGTAGAAGTAGCAACCACCCGACCGGAAACCATGTTAGGGGATACGGCGGTGGCGGTGAATCCCAAGGATATTCGCTATAAAGATTTAATTGGAAAAACGGTAATTTTACCGATTATTAAACGGGAAATTCCGATTATTGGGGATGATTTTGTTGATCCGAAGTTTGGCACGGGTTGTGTTAAAGTAACTCCCGCCCATGATCCGAATGATTTTCAAATGGGTCAACGGCATCAACTGCCGATGATTAATATTATGAATCAGGATGGCTCCTTAAATGAAAATGCCGGGCCATTTGCCGGACAGGATCGATTTGTTGCACGAAAAAATCTGATTCAATTCCTTAAAGATAAGGGATTTTTAGTTAAAATTGAAGACTATAAACATACAGTTCCCTATAGCGATCGCGGTAAAGTTCCGGTGGAACCGCTATTATCAACCCAATGGTTTGTTAAGATTCGTCCTTTGGCAGATAAGGCGTTAAATTGTTTAGATGAACAGGATGCTCCCGTCTTTGTTCCTGACCGTTGGACGAAGGTTTATCGAGATTGGTTAGTCAAATTAGATGATTGGTGTATCTCTCGACAATTGTGGTGGGGGCATCAAATTCCGGCTTGGTATGCTATTAGTGAAACGGGCGGTAAAATTACCGATAACACGCCGTTTGTTGTTGGCAGAAATGAAGCAGAAGCCCGGGAAAAAGCGATCGCCAAATTCGGAAAAACCGTAATTTTAGAACAAGATCCTGATGTTTTAGATACCTGGTTTTCCTCCGGTTTATGGCCGTTTTCCACCTTGGGATGGCCGGAAGAAACCTTAGATTTAAGCAAATATTATCCCACCAGTACCCTCTCAACGGGGTTTGATATTATCTTTTTCTGGGTTGCCAGAATGACAATGATGGGGGCATATTTTACCGATAAAATGCCATTTAAAACCGTATATATCCACGGGTTAATCCGAGATGAAAATGGTAAGAAAATGTCAAAATCCGCCGGAAACGGTATTGATCCGTTATTACTGATTGATAAATACGGAACCGATGCGGTGCGGTTTACCTTAATGAAAGAAGTGATTGGGGCAGGCCAGGATATTCGCTTAGAATATAATCGAGAAACCGACGAATCTGCATCTGTTGAAGCCTCTCGAAATTTTGCCAATAAACTCTGGAATGCCTCTCGGTTTGTGATGATGAATTTAGACGGGAAATCTCCCAAACAGTTAGGAGAACCCAATATTAATCAACTAGAACTGAGTGATAAATGGATTTTATCTCGCTTTAACCAAACCGTAAAACAAACCCGTGAGGATATGGATAATTACGGTATTGGTGAAGCGGCCAAAGGCATTTATGAGTTTATTTGGGGAGATTTTTGTGATTGGTATATTGAATTAGCTAAACCCCGTTTACAAGGAGAAAATAACGCCTCTCGTCACGTTTCCCAACAAACCTTAGCTTATGTTTTAGAAGGAATTTTAAAACTTCTCCATCCATTTATGCCCCATATTACCGAAGAAATATGGCATAGTTTAACCCAAACCGGAGAAGAAACTTGTTTAGCGTTGCAACCCTATCCGGTGGTGGTGGAAGATAATGTATTAGACCTGGAAGTGCAACGGTTAGGAAAGTTTGTCAATGATCCTGATTCAATTGTAGGTCAATCAATCGGAATTTTACTGGAATTACCAGAAGTTTTGGGAGGGTTTTTTAAACAATATCAAAAACCCCTAATTCTGACCGGGCTATTTTTCGTTGCTTTTTTAACCATTAAATGCTTTGCTGCGGCGTTAAATGCGATTAATGAGTTACCCCTATTACCGACAATTTTTGAACTAATTGGGATGGGATATTCCGGTTGGTTTGTTTATCGTTATTTAGTGAAAGCGTCACAACGGGAGGAACTTGGGAAGATTTTACAGGAGTTAAAAACGGAATTTATCGGTAGTTCAAAAGTAGATAAAACCCCAGAATTTCCTAACATTGATTCCGCAATTTGTCAAGAGCCATCTAGTGAAATCACAGGAATCATTGATCCGAAATTAGAGGCGGATTTTGAGTTAATTATTGGGGCAATTCGTACCGTCCGAAATTTACGCGCGGAGGCAGATATTAAACCCAAAGTTAAGGTTAACGCCATTCTGCAAAGCGAAAGCAGTAAAGAACAGCAAATCTTGAAACAAGGACAAACCTATATTCAAGAATTAGGGAAAGTAGAGGAATTAACCATTACCGAAAAATTAACCGGAAATGAAGGTCAAACCATTGCGGGAGTAGTGGGAAACTGTGCAAGTATTAATGCCCTTAGCAGGGGTAGTTGATTTAGTCGCATTTCAAACGAAATTGCAGAAAAAATTGGCAAAAGTAGAAAAAGAAATTCAAGGGTTGCAACGGAATTTGAATAACCCAAATTTCGTTAACCGTGCGGAACCAGAAGTCGTCGAAAATACCCGCAATAGTTTAGCAGAAGCAGAAAAACAAGCAGAAATTCTCCAAGAAAGGTTAAGTAAATTGGGGAACAGTTAATTACGAATTACGAATTACGAATTACGAATTACGAATTACGAATTTAAGAAGATGACGCAGATTAACACAAATTAAAATCCGTGAAATCCGCGAAATCCTCTTAAATCCGTGATCCTCCCATACAAGACCTTAAAAACCGGGTAGGAATATCAATCCTATTTCCCCAATGGAGATGTAAATAAGACCCATGAACATTAGAACAATTTCCCCAACCTTCTAATACAGAGGCAGTGTTTTGCGATGACATAAAACGCTGCATTTCATATAAAGGATCAGACGAGTTTTCTATCAGTTCCGACCGATGAAACTCATGGCCAGTAATGATTTCTCCCTCTAATAATAAAGGAGTATTTTTTAAAACCTTTGCCTGATAATACCCTAATTTTAAGCGTTTTCCCATAACCGCAGTCGTTGGTAATATGCCCACCATTGACCAAGCATTATTTTCAAAATCAATAATCTTTTCACACAAATACATTAACCCTCCACATTCTGCATAGGTAGATATTCCTGATAAAATAGCGGTTTTAACTGCATTTAAAACAGCCTGATTTTGACTTAATTCTTCAGCAAATACCTCGGGAAAACCCCCGCCAAAATATAATCCTTTAATATCGGTCGGAAGTTGATCATCCTTCAACGGACTCCATTCAATTAATTCCGCACCCAACTGTTGTAAAATCTCTAAATTATCAGCATAATAAAAATTAAATGCCGCATCCTTGGCGATCGCAATTCTAATCGGTTGATAGTTATGTTCAACCCATAGCTTAGGGATAGAATTTTCCTGCTTAACTGGATGACTAAGATCAGAAATTGGAGTATTTTTTAATAAAGGTAATAATTGTTCCCAGTCAAACCAATTTTCAGCTAATTCAGCTAACTCTTGAATGAATAAATCCATCTGGGGGAGTTCATTCGTAGGAATTAACCCCAAATGGCGATCGGGAATCACAATATTTTCCTGTCTTTTAATCGTTCCTATAATCGGAATATTCAGAGGTGCTAAGAAGGATTGTAACAGTTCTAAATGGCGATCGCTTCCCACTTTATTTAAAACCAAACCCGCTAATTTGATATTAGGATTAAAGTTTTTAAAACCCAATGCGATCGCGGCAATAGAACCGGATAATCGACTACAATCTAAGACTAAAATTACTGGTAAATCAAGAATTAAGGCAATCTGAGCCGTTGAAGCAATCGCAACCTTTTCCCCATTAGGAATCCCATCAAATAGACCCATAACTCCTTCAATTAAACCATAATCGCAGGTCTGAATATGTTGATCATAACAGGCTTTAATATAGGATTCTGAAGTTAAAATCGAATCTAAATTATAACAAGGCTTACCCGTAACATAGTGATGAAACATGGGATCAATATAATCGGGGCCAACCTTAAAAGATTGGATATTAGAATTGTGTTTTTTCAAATAGGATAAAATAGCTAGTGTAATTGTGGTTTTCCCAACTCCACTCCGTTCTCCAGCAACAATAAGCGTCATAATCTAACAATTTGAGTTAATAAAGTCTGAGAAATAGTTTTTTTTGCGAGTCCGATTTTTACCTTTCATGCGGGGAAGTTCACCCCTAAAGCTAATTATAAAAATCGCCAAAGATAAGCAAAAAAGATCGCCACGATCGCCCCAATCAAAGTATTAATAAAATTAACAATTTCATTGGTTAACCATGTCCATTTTGTTTGTAAAGTTGCCCCAATTACACTTTCTAAATTAGTAGCAATAAACGCCGCCATCACACTCCAAATAATCCCCCAAACATCAATTAAGCCGATAGTCCAAGCCAACAAAGAAACAACAATAGAAGCCACCACCCCAGCCAAAGTTCCCTCCAAACTCACAGCCCCTTCCGTACCTTTAGGAACAGGTTTCAAGGTAGTAATTAAAAAAGTCTTCTGACCGTAGGCTTTGCCAATTTCACTGCCACAGGTGTCGGATAATTTTGTACTAAAACTAGCAACATATCCTAATAATAATAACGGAATCCAAGATTGGATTTCAACGGCATCAGGAAACAATAATTGTAGGAAAAATACCCCTAACCCACATAACATCCCCGTTAACGCCGAACCCCAGACATTTTCTGGCCCCCGGGCGCCCCCGCGTTTTTCCGCAATTCCCGCGGCTTCCTTTTCGGCTTTACCAATTCGGGTTACACCCGAACCCACTAAAAAATAGAACACCACAATCAAATAACCCCGCCAACCCAAACACCCCCAAATCAGCACTCCCAATATCCAAGCATGAACCCATCCGGCGGGGGTTAATAACTTTTTGGCGACTATCACCCCTAAACTAATTAAAACTGTATTTAAAGCGATCGCAAATAACCAAGGATTAAGCGACACTAATTCATAAATCATAAATTCGATCTCAAAACCATGAATAAAACATTATTCCATCTTGCCTTTCCCGTGAACAATATCGCACAAACTAAAGCCTTTTATGGGGAGGGGTTAGGCTGCGAAATCGGTCGAGAAACCCGCAATTCCATAATTATGAACCTTTACGGCCATCAAATTGTCGCCCATGTCGGTCAAGAACCCCTCACACCCCAAAATGGGATTTATCCCCGACACTTTGGGTTAATCTTTACCTGCGAGACGGACTGGGAAACCCTCTTAGACCGCGCCCAAAAAAAACACCTAAAATTTTACCAAGAAACCCAAACGCCGTTTTCCGAGTTTACCCACAGAACACCGCACTTTTTTCCTGGAAGATCCCTTTTATAATCTATTGGAATTCAAATATTACTGTCATCCCGAAGCCGTATTTGGCTGTAACGAATACGCCCAGGTGGGAGACCTTTAAAGGGTAGCGGGTGACACCGAACGGGTCAAGGTTTTGAGGGGTGAACTTAAGGCTTTCTCAACTAACGCTAAACTCTTAGGATCATTCACCATCCAAGCATGAAGAAAAACATTAACCGTGAATTCTTCACCAATAGGCATTTGAGAACTTTGGGCTGGGACAATCATCCCATCCAAAGGTGTCCAAATCGAGGTAAAATTGATCGAGTCTAGGACTTCTAAATCCCGATTTAAGTCTTCTAAAAACGGACTATGGGAACGCATTTGAGATGCAGCCAAGGTGGGGTAAAGATATCCCGTTAAGGTTCCGTGATGGGGGGAGGAAATCGTGATCAGACGTTGGACTCGCTCAATTCCTCCCAAGCGTTGGACATAATAACGACTGACAATTCCTCCCATACTAAACCCGATTAAATCAATCGGTTGTTCGGGGGGGAAGGTTCGAGTCACATACTCTGCAACTTGTTGGGCTAAGGCTTCTAACCCAAATCGGCCGTCATTGGGAAGCAAATTCAGACTGTGAACATCCCATCCCCGTTTAGTTAGATGGGCGGTCATGGTCTTAAAAATTGCTTTGGTATCAAACATACCGTGAATTAGTAAAACCGGATTGCGAACAGTGCTGTTATTCATAGGATTTAAAATTAAATTAATTTGGTTCTAACTTAGACTATCACGGGACATTATTGATTCACCTTGAGGACAGTCATAGAATTGGTTGGCCGTTGACGACTAAACCAGATTCTGAGAAATCTGTAAATAAATGCAAATAGATGGGAGATTTTTTACCTCAACCTTGGGAAATCGGCGGTTTTGTTTCAACAAAATGTAACAATATGTAAATTTTTGTAGACAAATCTTTCATTTTTCCCTAGTCTGAATTTAGGGCTAAGGCTTTAAAATTCCTAAAAATACTGACGGAGTAAGCATAATGTTAAATAAAATTTTCGGTTCCAAGAAAAAAGATGACTATTATTTAGAGTTTGGCGATGCTCAAGATAAAAAAGCACCCCCAGCCGAGTCTACACCCGCACCTCAAGCTAAACCAGTAGCAGCTAAACCAGCAGCAGCTAAACCACAAACCACGACCGTTGCTCCTCCTCCTCCTCAACCAGCCCCAGTTAAGGAAACCCGCCCCCCTTAACCCCCAGGTAAAAACACCTGCTGGGATGAACTTTTCTACGGAATATTTGATGCCCCAAACCTCCACCCCCCGTCGTCGGCCAGGGCCGAGTCTGGCGATGTTCAAAGATATGGCAAATCAGATGAATCGCCCCTAATTAGCAAGTTTTACCCATTAACCTCTCTAGCTATCTGCATCAGACTGGGGAGGTTAATGGTTTTTTGGGCTTTTGGGCTTTTGGGCTTTTGGGTTTTTGGGTTTTTGGGTTTTTGGGTTTTTTTGATTTTTGATGGGTTGACCCCAATTAATACCACCTCTAATATGGGGCGGAATAAGCTGTTGTCGGTAATATTTGAGATAGAATAGACTTGTGTGATCAACCAATTAATATTGGAACCCTGAGTGCCAAGGGTGCTAAATAATCTACTTAATTTTGATAGGCTAATCAACAATGTACCCATTGCCTACCGACCCATCAGTGGTGCAGTCGTTGGTTTGTTGCCGTGATCAACTTGAGCATTTTGTAGGTGACTGGAATCCCTTCAGTCTCCTTTGTGCTCAGGGCTAAAGCCAAGCTAATTTATAAATTTCTATGAGGTTTCTATGACAAAAGACACCGATCTGATCAAAAGTCTTAGCCCCAGTGCCATGGATCAGATTATGTTATATCTAGCTTTTAGTGCCATGCGCACCAGTGGACATCGACATGGGGCTTTCCTCGATGCGGCTGCCACGGCAGCAAAATGCGCCATTTACATGACCTATATGGAACAGGGAAAAAACCTGAGAATGACAGGACACCTGCACCATATTGAACCGAAACGGGTCAAGGTGATTGTTGAAGAAGTTCAACAAGCATTAACCGAAGGCAAACTATTAAAAATGTTGGGGTCTCAAGAACCCAGATATTTGATTCAATTTCCCTATGTTTGGTTAGAACATTATCCTTGGCAACCGGGACGTTCTCGTATTTCAGGGAGTAGTTTAACTCAAGAAGAAAAGCGGGTAATTGAAGGTAAACTTCCTCAAGGTTTACCCGATGCTCAATTAATCAATTCCTTTCAATTTATGGAACTAATTGATTTTTTACATACACGTTCTCAGGAAGATTTAGAGCCGAATCGGAGAATGCCCTTAAGTGAAGCCTTAGCCGAACATATTAAACGCCGTTTAACCTATTCCGAAACCGTAGTCAAAATCGAATCCCCTTGGGGAATGCCGTTTTATGCCCTAAACCGTGCCACCTATTCCCCTGAAGATCAGGAGGAACGCACTTTTATTATGGTGGAAGATACAGCCAGATATTTTAGATTAATGAAGGACTGGGCTGAACGTCAACCCAGGGTAATGAGGGTTTTAGAAGAACTAGATGTCCCCCGGGAACGCATTGATCAAGCCATTGAAGAATTAGATGAAATTATTCGACAATGGGCGGATCGATATCATCAACCCGGAGGAGAAGCCATGGTGGTGCAAATGGTATTCGGGCAAAAGGAAGAGGAGTGAAACTACCCAGAATTCTACGGGGATATGGTGCTACGCATTAAAGTTAGGACACTTCTAAATCCAGCAAACTCATTCCCTGTTCCCTGTTCCCTGTTCCCTGTTCCCTGTTCCCTGTTCCCTAGTGCGTAGCGCTATAGCATCTGATAGAACAGAAGCAGTAGGGGCGAATGACCATTTGCCCCTACTTGATTAGGACTATTAGAAAATTAATCTTGAATATTCATGGTGATTTTAGCGGATTGTAGTTGTTGATTTAACCACTGTTCAAACAATTCGTTTTGCAGCCGTTGTTTAACTTGAGGGTTGTCTAAGGAGGCTTCTAAAAACTCATCCACTCGGAAAATAGACCAGCCCCCCTCAACTTCCAGGGGGCCGACAATTTGCCCAACTGGGGTTTGTTGTAATATGACCTTGAGGGGATCGGGAATGGTTGACCAACCCACGGCCCCCATCATCCCATTAAAAGAACGTTCATTGGTAATAGAATACTCTCGGGCTAATTCTTCAAACCGGCTTTCCTGTTCTTTTAAACGAGATACTAATGTCTCTGCCAGTTCGTAGTCATTCAAGGAAATTCGGGATAAAACCACCGCATCTAAAGCAGGTTTCCGTTGTTGAAAATACTCCTCAAGTTGGGGTTGTACAATCGAGAGTTTGAGTTTTTCCCGTTTGAACCCAGAAACAATTTGTTGGTGAAAGGCTTCGTAGGTCATGCGGTTACTTTCTAACCACTGTTGAAAGGCTTGGGGGTCACTGAGATTACGTTCTAATCTAAAATTCACCACGGACTGCTCAATACTAGCAGCAGGGACATCCAAATCCGTTCGGGATTGCAATTCCCGATCCAGAATATACTCCCGCAAAATATCGGCCACCATGGGCTGGAGTTTTCCCGCCGTTTGCAGGTATTTGAGGGCTTGACCTAACAGAATGGGTTCGTCATTAACAGTTAAAAACGGATTAGTCACTGAAATTCACATCCTCAACATGATTGTATTCACAAATATTGTAAGGGTTTAGGCTCTCGGTGCTATCAGATTTACCCAGAGTCCCTGCTACTCCCCGTCCCAATATTTGGCCACGGCTTAGTCGAGAGTTGTTAAAGACACTGAAAGACACAATTATCAAGCAGATAGGCTATGCTAAGTACAATGAGGATTAAACTCAATAGAATATCAATTAGCCCTTAACTACTTTTGGTGAATCCCAGTGGTGGCTAATTGTCCATTTTCCGTCCTATTCGGAACCCCACAGTCCTAATTCTTTGGGAGATAGCCATGTCAGAAACGCGATGATTTTCTCTACCCTCGCAGTCGCTACCAGGGAGAGTTTACCCCGGAAAAACTCATTTTCAATTCCAACTTACAGGAATTCGCCCAGCGAGTTAACTATATTTGTGGATTGGAGACTAATGGGAAAGTAAGTTCAGAGGAAGCCTATCAACAAATTAAACAACTTTGGAAAAAGTTACGTTCATCGAAAAAAAGTCTAGGAATTAGTAAACCTCCTGATCAAACTCCAGATAATGGTTAACAAATATAAGCATATAACAGATGGCATACGAATCAGTTGATCAACTTCAAAAAGTTCTTGCAAACCAAGTATTTCATTACACTCAAGACGCGAAAAAAGCATCAGGCAGGGCACTTGGTACGCTAGTAGAAATCATCACATTCTATCTCCTAAAGTCGTGGGGACTTGAAAATTCTGTCGCGATTGAAAGATCATTAGCTGAATACGGCAATACCGATATTACCCACAATGTTGAGTATTCTTTACATCCTATTTTGAGAAGGCATGGGTTATCTCTGCCAGCCAAATTGCCCCTTACTCCTACGCGCCTATTAGCAGCAATAGATGAGAATGTGTTCCCAGTAAAAGGGTTTGAAAAATCAGGAAAAACGCTTTTGACAAGTGACTTAATTCTCAGAAATTCCTGTGTTGTAGCAAGAAGAGAAAAACCATACTCATCACACTTGATGGCAAATCTGCTTTCCCAGTCGTCCGATGGCTTTCAAGTTACTCTCTTAGAGCAATATGCCAAACCATACACGATGTTTGAATGTAAGCGTGTTGGGGTAGAAGAAGGCGCAAAGAAAGGCCCACAAACTATCGAAAAGGCAAAGCAGGGGGCTTATGTAGCAAAAATGGTTTCCTCGCTTCATAAGGTGCGTATGCCGTCGGGAGAATTACGCGGTTTGATTTACAGATATGACGATGAAATTTACACCAAACCTTATGCTGAATTGGTAGCAGAAATTGTCGGATCAAATGATATCGAATTCCTACGCGATTTTATTCTAACTGTTGGCGTGGTTAGTAATCACGGTAATTGGTTTACTTCTGACAATCACAATAAAGAACTGAAGGTTTTAGCTCAATCCTACGATTGGCTGATTTTCCTCACTGATGAAGGTTTGGCAGAGTTTATTACGGAACTTTTGCTTGATCCAAAGCCATTACTGGAGCCAGCAAGAAACGCTTTTCTGATAAGTTACACAGCGGAAAAGAAAAAGAACTTATTTACAAAAGTTCAAATGGATTATAAAGCTGATCAAGTTCTGCAATCATATTTTAAAGACAATTCGAGTAGGATCGAAAAATGGTTCAACATTATTGCCCCTAAAGGCAGTTCAATATCAAACCTACACTCCCAAATTTCGGAGTTACGCGACAAAAACTGGCAGAAAATATACTCACTATGACAGCAGGACGAAAAGTAATTAGTACCAAGAAAGATTGGGGAACCCCTCAAAAATATGTGGATGCCGTAAAAGAAGTTTTTGGCGGCGTTATTTACTTAGATCCATGCTCTAGTTCATTTTCCATAGTGAAGGCAAAGGTGGAGTATAAACTTCCTGACTCTGATGGACTTTTAGAGTCTTGGGATTTTCCAACAATATATGTTAATCCGCCTTACGGCAATGACAAGGAAACGCCGCACAAAAATAATAAATTGGATTCGTAAATGTGAAGAAGCGAATAGAGTTTATCAATCAGAAGTTATCGCTCTTGTCCCAGTTGCTACTAACACGCGCCATTGGAAAGAATATATTTATGGCAAAGCTACGGCTATCTGTTTTCTTTACGATACTCGGTTAAAGTTTCTGGTGGATGGAAAAGATGAAGGTACAGGTGCTCCTATGTCTTGTGCCATAATTTATTGGGGGTGCGACTTTCAGTGTTTTTTTGAAGTGTTTATCAAGTTCGGTGCCGTTATTAATATCGAAAACTTACGCGGTGTGCAAATAGGGTTTATCAATGGCAATGGCAATGGCAAACGTAGAAAATAATGGCTGAACAAAACAGGAATCTGGGAAATAAGGCTAAAGTGCCTCATTGCTCTGATATTAACCGTAGAACATCAAGAATTTGTGAAAAAATGTCAATTTTATGATTATAGCAAAAGGCAATGGGCAATAGGTAAATAATTACTGTAGCTTTTGGCTTTCGGTGAATATCCCAATAGATGCTCTAACTGCTATAAATAAAAATAACAAAATTTATACCTCAAAAACCTGTTTAGATATCAACTTTAATTCAGGAAAAAGTAAAGACTTAATTTCCTGTTCACCTGTAAATTCTGTAACTTCATAAAAACCAGAAACTAATAATAAAACCGAGATTTTTGCGGTTTCTGGGTCAATAATCCAATATTCAGGAATCTCTCTAACCGCATATTCAGAACGCTTATAACGGTAATCATCATCAGAATTACCCGGACTCACAATTTCTACTGCCAAAAGGGGAGGTGCTTCTAAAACAGCGGCGGACATTTTTCGGAGTTCTTGACATTGACTTTCTGACAAAATGACTAAATCAGGAATCCTTGATTTCTTTTTAGCTGTTCTTACTCCTACTGTACCCGGCATGACTTTCCACTGCTGCTGAATTCGATCAATTTCCGCTTTTAAAATATCATAGATTAAAACCAAAATCAAAGCATGAAAACCACTGGCAGTAGGCATGATTTTTAGTTCTCCATTAACTAATTCATATTTGTTATCCGTGCCATCGTCATAAGCTAAATATTCTTCAAAGGAATAGGTTTTAGTTAGTAATTGAACCATTTTTAATAGACTCCTAGGATTATTTCAAGGTGACTGTGACGGTTAATATTCAAAATAATTAAAAAAGAGGTAGGTTTAAAATAAATTCTGGCAAGACATTTTCTCCTGATAAAGTTGTGGGTAATTTGACGATTTCAAGATCTTGATTAGAACGATATATTTCTACTTGTTGTTCTTGGGGATTAATTAACCAACCTAAGCGCAAACCACTGTTAAGATATTCCTGCATTTTTGCTTGAAGTTGGGTTAAGGAGTCAGTGCGAGAACGTAATTCAATCACAAAATCAGGACATATTGGGGGAAATTTTTCCTGTTCTTCAGGTGTTAGTAATTCCCAACGTTCCTTAGCTACCCAAGCAACATCGGGAGAGCGATCGCCACCATTTGGTAAGCGAAATATAGTAGAAGAAACTAAAAACTTTTCCTAGTTGAGTTTGACGATTCCAAAACCAAAGTTCACCGTTTAAATCTGATTCTCGATTACCACTGACTCCACCAACGGGGGGCATAATTACTAATTCTCCTTGGACAGTTCGTTCAAGTTGCCAATTTTCATTATCTTGGCAAAGTTGATAAAATTGCTCGTTGGTTAAGGTGACATTTTTAAAACTTAAAATGATCGGTTCTGAAGTAATCATTTTACCATCCTAATACTAGGGATATTATAGTGCTAGGGAATGGGGAATTACGAATTACGAATTACGAATTACGAATTACAGATGGGGAATGGGGAATGGGGAATGAGTTCTGGATTTAGAAGCGTCCTAACTGTAATGCAATGCGTAGTTGTATAGTAGTTTTTTATGGGGTATCAATTCAAGTTTTTGCAATAATTTTTAACAAATAATTGTTTTTTTAGCATCATAGAAGCACCCATGATTGAATATCAACAAATAGCGATGCACCCGGCCTAATTTTAGGAATCTGCTAAAACGATAATCTGGTCTTTAGGGGTAAATTTTATCACTTCATCCTTTTTCGGATTGATCAAAATCCCATAACCTTTAGCTAAATTTTTAGCATCCTTTAAACACCGAAAACCAATGGCTGATTCTCCCCGTTGTTTAGCCGCTTCAACAACGGTATAAAAATTAATTGGTTCGTTAATATTGACATAATTACTGACCGATTTGAGGTAAATTTCTGACCCTTGAGGACTAAATAATTCGGCAAATACAGCATTTAAGTTTTTCTGTTCTGAAACTTGGGCTAACATCCGACTAATAATTTGTTCAGTAATCACAAAATCATCGGGACGCGCCACTTGAGCTAAGGCTTGATTGCGGGTATCTAACATTTCAGTGACAATCTGTATATTAGGATTTTTGCGATCGGCAATATCTCGAAGATAGATCAAGGTAATTAAGGTTTGAGCGTCGGCTTCTTCGGGATCTAACTCCGAATTAGACAAGACAATAACATGGTGATATTTCTCCAAATTTAGGGACTCTAAAACATTTCTTTCCGTCGCTGATCCTTGGTAATAATCCAGGGTTTGTTGTTGTAAATTTAAGTTACTTAAAGCATGAATAATATCGGTTTCTGGGAAGGGCGAAACCAGTGTAACACTGGAGTTACTGGCAACATATTGATCCAGTTGAACTAGAATCCGAGGAGTGTGATCATTCCACCCTAAAATTAACGTATGTTCGGGGGTCGGGATGGCTGTTTCTTTCGTCAGTTGCATCGCACTCCGATTAATCGCAAATTCTGAAACACCGGATAAGCGAATCGTGCTATCATCCTCACTTAAAACCACTAATTTTTCTCCCGGTTGCAAGATCCTATCAAGGGTCGGATTGAGTTGAATTGTTGCATCGGTTGATTGTATTCCCATCACCGCAGAATCAACATAGGCTAGGAGAATATCTCCATAGGATTGATTGTACAAAGTAGGTTCTTCGTGAATATAGATTTCATTCCCGCTAAAATCCAATAATTCCATATAAACAATCGATAAACCCGATTGACGGCAAGTTTGAACAATGATGCGAGAAATTAAATCCTGAGTCAGTAATCCTTCAATTTCATCCTGTCCGATGATTTGAATAATATCGAGGGTATTAATATCTTGAACCTGGGCGACAATATGATAGGGTTTAGATTCTAAACGGGGTAAATTTTTAATTGCTAAAAGAGTCTTAATTAAATGAGTATCGGACTGGTTTATAGATTCATTTAAAATAATAATTGAGCGGGCTGCCTGAATATTCACCATGCCTAAATCCGCTAAATTACTGGGATTTCCTGTACGACAAACGAGGCGAAATTGACGCAGTTTCCCCAACTCATTATAGAGCCGATCTTCCATCTGAACTTTATCTTCAGGACTGAGAATAACAATGCAAGTATCTGAACGGTTAGCATTAGCTAAAATCAGTTGACTAATTAAAGTGATGATTTGTATTGACCAACCCAGGATCACAATATGATCGGTTTCAATCACCCGTGAACGTCCTTTTCGCAGGTCTTCTAATTTGGTATCAATGCCACTACTGAGCAAACCAATCAGGGTACTAATAATAAATATTCCGCCAAAGGTAACCAATAACATCGCCAGACGAAATGACCATCCCTGGTCACCCCCCATGGTTTCCCGCATCCAGGGTACGCATTAAAACAGCCCACATTGCCTCAAAGGGATTCAGGGCACTATCCCCAGGGGGTGCAACCCTGGCGAGACTGACTAAAAATCCCATAATCACAATAAATGTGAAGGACACCAGTGCTAAACCACTGACTAGGGCAATGGTGCCCTTTGACATGAAATTATCAAACTTGTAGCGGAACTGTTCTGCAAAGGTAATTTTACTCATATTAGCTGGTTAAGGGGTGCAAAAAACTTGAATTTGATACTATCCTAAACTGGATGAATCTGCCAAATATTCTCGGAATAATTCTGGATGATTGGATCAGAGGAAAAACTACCTAAACGGGCGACATTTAAAATAGACATTCTCGTCCATATTTCCCAATTTCGGTAGGTTTGGCTGATTTTATCTTGGCAATCCAGATAGGATTGATAGTCAGCAAAAACCATGTATTCATCGTGATATAATAGGGCATCAATTAAGGTTTTAAACAGATTCGGATCACCTTGGGAAAAATAGCCCGATGCAATTTGATCAATACCTTCCCGCAGGCTTTCATTGCCATGATAATAACTCCAAGGGTTATAACCTTTGGCTTTTAAAACTTCAATATCAGATAAACCTAATCCAAAATCAAAGAAATTTTCTGCTCCGACCGCATTGCGTAATTCCTCACTCGCCCCATCGACAATTCCTAATGTTAAGACCCCATTAAAAGCTGGTTTTAAAATTGCAATTCCCCCGGCTTTTTTCCCCGCCATGGCTAAATGTTCGGAAACATCGGCGGCGGGATAAATATGTTGACTTAAAGTTTGATTTACATTCGGAATAAATACGACTTTTAAGCGATCGCCAATAATAGGATCAGAATTAATCACTTGACCCACCGCATTAATTAATTTAATCATTAATTTCCCCATCACATAACCGGGGGCGGTTTTTCCTGCAAAAATAAAGGTTTGGGGAACATAATCTCCATCGGGATTTTTCCGAATCCGATTATAGAGGGTAATGATTTTCAAAATATTCAAATGTTGACGTTTATATTCCTGAATTCTTTCAATTTGAATATCAAAAATAGAATCAGGATTTACCGTAATCCCACAATTTTTTTGAATATAACTAGCTAAATTTCTTTTGTTTTCTTGCTTAATATTTCGCCAAGCTAAACGAAATTCTAACCGATCTAATTCCGATTCTAAACCCTGCAAATCCGCAAAATTTTTAATCCAGCTATTACCAATTTTATGGGTAATTAATTCCGTCAAACGGGGATTGGCTAAAACCAACCAACGCCGAGGGGTGATACCACTGCTAATTGCTCTGAATTTTTCCGGTGTTAATTCATAAAAATCGGGAATAATTGATTGCTTTAATCGTTCGGTTTGCCAGAGAGAAATTCCATTAATTGCATAACTTCCCAGACAAGCTAAATGGGTCATACGAACATATCTTTCTCCGGTTTCATCAATTAAAGAAAGTCGGGATAATTTCTGAAAATCCCCCGGATATTGACTGCGAACTCCAATCAACAATCGATTATTGATTTCATAGATAATTTCTAAGTGACGGGGTAATAAACTTCCCAATAATCCCACAGACCATTTTTCCTGAGCTTCCGGTAATAAGCTGGGGTTAAGATAGGTAAAAGTTTGTCTAGTAATTGACCAGGATTTTTCCCATTCTAGGGCATATTCATCAATGAATAATCGCATTAATTCCGCGATCGCGATCGCACTAGCCGTATCATGGAGTTGAATAGAATAGTGTTGATGAAATGTCTCTAAATTTTCTCCACTTGCCAGATGATTCCGAATCATATCCTGGAGAGAAACAGGAGACAAAAAAGAATTGTTGTTCTAAACGTAGTTGTTTTTGCTGAATTTTTTCATCATGGGGATATAATACTTTAGTGAGTAATTCAACATAGGGTTTTCCCTGAACAATTCCATAATAATCTCCAATATTAAAATCCTGAGAATTAAAGGAAACAATGGGTTCTGCTTTCCATAATCTTAGGGTATTGACGGTATGACTTTGATAACCGGAAATCGGTGTATCATAGGGAACTCCTTTGATACAACGCTGGGGAATCCAACGCACCCGATAGCGTTCTTGTTGGTCATAATAGGCCTCCGTATGACCCCCTAACTGCACATTTACCGTAGCCTCGGGACGGGCAATTTCCCAGGGATTTCCATACCGTAACCATTTATCAATTTTTTCGACTTGCCAACCGTGATGAATTTCTTGATCAAAACTACCAAATTCATAACGAATTCCATAGGCAATAGCGGGTAGATTTAAGGTAGACAAAGAATCTAATTCATCAATAGGTAATTGGGCAACATTTCCATAGCCTAAACTGGGTTCTATTTCTTGGTCAATTAAGTCTTGTAAGTTAAGATTAAAGGCTTTTAGAGATTCTTGGAATGGTTCCCATAAATGGCAATTTACTAAATGATTAGCTAGATGAGATCCTAAAGAATATTCCGTGGAAAAATAGCAAATTTGTTTAACTTTATTTTGGGAATAGGTTTGAGTTGTTTTCACCCAGGAGGGCATTAAAAATTGTCGAACAGTATGGGCTAAGGCTTGATATAATTCCTGGGGGGTTGCGGTTGTGGGTAATTGACCTTGAAGATAGAGCAGGTTAGCCACAAACTCTCGTTGTAAATCCTCTAAGGCGGGTGCTGTTTCAGAATAATCAGCCGTGGGGGAGTTGAAAATAGAATCGGGAATTAATGGACTCATATTAGTAAAATTATTACCCTTGAGGGTAGAGATTGTTTAACTTGAATAAACATACAGAAAGGAAAGAGAGAGACGCGCCGTAGAAAGAAAGAGAGAGAGACACGCCGTGGCACGAAGGAAAGAGAGAGACGCGCCGTAGAAAGAAAGAGAGAGAGACGCGCCGTGGCACGAAGGAAAGAGAGAGAGACGCGCCGTGGCACGAAGGAAAGAGAGAGAGACGCGCCGTGGCACGTCTCTACGGTTTTTGATCAATTTTTGGGTATTTAAACCGTGGCTAAATGGAAGGATACACCTAGTCCAGCAGCCATTTCTTCGGCGGTAATTTGACCATCATTATCTTGATCGAGGGCATCAAATACGGCGTCTGTTCCTGACCATTCTTCCCGGGTAATATAGCCATCTCCATCTAAATCATAGGCGCGGAAAATGTCTTCAGCCGCATGGCTAATTACTTCTTCACCTTCTAAACGAGCTAGACGTTCAGCTAAGAATTTTTCTAAGGCTTCTAAGGCTTTAGAAAACCCTTTAATTCCTTCTTCTAATTTTTCCGAAGCCATCCGATCTTCGGCGTGCATTCGGTTAAAAGTCTCTTGATCAATGGAGATTTTTTCCAGGTCTAAACTGGTGGCGGTTTCGGGATTGAGTTTCCGGGGAAGGTCGCCAATAGTTGATTGTAATTCTTCTAAGAGGGCGGGAGAAATTGTTAATAAATCACATCCGGCCAACTCGGTAATTTCCCCAATATTACGGAAACTCGCTCCCATCACTTCTGTTTGATAGCCAAATTTTTTATAATAGTTATAAATTTGGGTAACAGATAGAACGCCGGGGTCTTCTTCCGGGGGGTAGGAATCTCGTCCGGTGTCTTTTTTGTACCAATCTAAAATCCGACCGACGAAGGGAGAAATTAAGGTAGTTTCCAGCTTCTGCACAGGCGATCGCTTGATGAATCCCAAATAATAGGGTTAAATTACAATGAATTCCTTCTTTTTCTAGGACTTCGGCGGCTTTAATCCCTTCCCAAGTGGAGGCAATTTTAATTAGAATGCGATCGCGGGCAATCCCAGCCGCTTCATATTGCGAGATAATATAGCGACCTTTAGCAATGGTGGTTTCCGTATCATAGGATAACCGAGCATCGACTTCCGTGGATACGCGCCCGGGAATAATGGCTAATATTTTTAATCCAAAAGCCACGGCCAACCTTTCAAAAGCTAAATTTGCCACTTCAGCCGGCGAAGCACTTCCCCCCAACTCCTGACGGGCTTTTTTGAGAGTATCATCCACAATACTTTCATATTGGGGCATTTGGGCGGCGGCAGTAATTAAGGAAGGGTTGGTAGTTGCATCTCTAGGGGTGTACATCTCAATGGCTTGGATATCTCCAGTATCCGCCACGACAACGGTAATTTCCCGTAGTTGTTCGAGTAGAGTTTGTGCCATTATTTTCCGTCCTCTATTTAAGTCGCTAATCATAGCAGAGTATAGCAAATCCGTTCTATAAAACTTACCCAAAATTACCAAGTCAGACCAAGATAGATTTTCTTCTAGTTCTGTCTAGTTATGGGTAGAAATTACTGAACTATTCATACCCCATAATAAAGTTTAGTTGAACCTCGACGAATAGATCAATATAAAAGATTAGGCTGATCCCGATAATTCACCAAAAAGCGATCATCATGGTTTTGCCATAATTTAGGGTCAAAAGCCTGGAAATTCGTCAACCTTAGTATCAAGATTTTATAAAATCTACGAGAATATACGGAGTTGACCTCATTAAAATGAACAATTGTGCTTTTAATTGAGGCAAGTTTGCTGTAAAATTTGATCATATTTTTTCATAGTGTGATTAATAATATGTCCTTAACACCTGCTCTGGATTCGTCTAATTCCGTTACTGCTACGACGGGAATAATGGATAAAACTCGCCTCCTTCTGACCTTATGGGCGATGAGTGGGACGGATGGAGAAGTCAAAAAAAGTGAATTGACCAGTAAAGTTAAGCAAAAACGCAATAACAAAAAAATTGGCGTTGCCCAAACGGTTTATGAAGAATTAAAAGCGATGGAAGCAATTAAGATTTATAAGCAAAATCAAACCCCCATGGTATCGATCACGGATACGGGAAAACGAATGTTAATTGATGCTTTAAGCAGTCCAGATTTTGCCTTTGATACCACGGTGATCGCCTCTCGGTTAGCTAATGGATTAGTGGGTTTAATTAGAGAATTAAATTATGGGGGAACCCTCGCCCCGTCGGTTAAACAAGTGACTATTGCTTCTTATCAAGAGTTTAAAGCGATCGCCCTTCAAGTATACGATCAATTAAATAAGGATTATAACTTCGATAATTTAGTCCCGATTTATCGCATTCGTAGGACTATCGGTGCTCAAGTTACTCGTTCACAGTTCAGTGAATGGATGTTAGAAATGCAAGCTAATGATATTTTTCAATTGATGGAAGGTAGCGTAGAAGATAGCGCACCAGACAAAATTGAAGATTCCATCACAACAGAACTAGGTCGATTACGCTGTTATGCCAAACAGTTATAAAACTTCTCATTTGTTCATTGTTCACTGATTCTTTTTGATTAAATTATGACTGCTTCTGAGTTTAGTAATATTGACGATCTGATTCAGCAACATAACCCTTTTGCTGGACATACAGTGGTGAGAAATTCTCAAGTTTGGAATAAAAGTTTACCCGATGCCCCCTCGATTAATGCCCATGTTTCTGATACGGTTTTTGAGGCTATTAGTAAAATAAATCAAAACTCTATGCAAACTGTAGGGATTACAGTTGTTGGTGAACGAGGATTAGGAAAAACTCAAGTTATTAGCCGCATTCGTCATCAGTTTAAACACACCGATCAAGTTTTGTTTATTTATATAGGTGAATATGGAGAAAAACTCTCTAAAATCAAAAGCAAATTTCTGGAAACCCTAACTTCCAGTTTAAGAGCTTATGGTCAAGATCAAGGAATCATGCAATGGCAAGAAATAGCAGCCCATTTAATTAATGAAGCTAAAGAATGGAAACTATACCTCAGAACAATATATTCAAAAATTTCCTGGGTGGCTAAATCGATATTCCACTAGGATTTTAGATCATTTAACAGATTTGGTTTTTCCACAAAAAAATCAAATTATTGAAAATCCCTATATAGTCAGAGCTATTTTATGGACACTTTCTAGTCCCCACGCCATGTATGCAACTTATTGGTTATCGGGAATGGAGTTAGCAGAAAGACAAGCTCAAGATATGGGATTACCCAACTTCAAAACGGGAGAAAAAGAAGCAGAATCTTTCAAAACGACTTGTCAAATTCTCAACTTGGTAAGCCAATATAAAATTCCGGTTATCTGTTTTGATGAACTTGATGCACCTTATATTGATGAGTTAAGTGGCTATAGTTTGGCTCAAATTATTGGTAGTTTTACCAAAGATTTATTCAATAATATTAAACAGGGTTTGCTAATTATGGCAATGTATGAGCAAACTTTGTCTCGTCAGATTAAAGTTTTACCTGAAGCTTATGCGATTGTAGATCGAATTGCTAATTATCCCATTCCTGGGCAACCAATTTCCCTAAAATACCTTAATTCTGATGATGTTGTTGCTTTGGTTTATCAATGGTTAAAAGAATTTTATACAGAACATCAAGTGGTTCCGCCTTTTCCTCTTTATCCATTCAAGGAAGATGATCTGAGAAAACTGGGAAATGAAAAACCCAGCACAAGAGAAGTTTTAAATTGGTGTACTGCTAATTGGAAAGTCCCAAATACTGGTACTCCTGGTACTGGAAATCCGCCACCAGAAAAAGATTTAGTTAAATCCGCTTTTGAAACCGAAATTATTGAAGTTGAACAGAAAATTACCGACCTTTTAGAAGACAGTGATAAACTGGCTGAAACCCTTGCTTTTAGCTTTGAACGTATCATCGGACAAACAATTGAAAATGTCAAAGTTGAAAGTATTCAAAGATTCCAACAGAGAAACTGTTATCTGCATTTCAAAATCAATGGAATAGAAAACGGTCAACCTGTTAAAATCGGATTAGCTGTGATTCAGCAATCAGGAGGAAATGCTGTTCAAGCTATTCTTAGACAACTTGTAAATTATCAAAAATTTGATTTAACGCGAGGTTGTTTAGTTCGCTCTAAAAAAATTAGTCCTACTGCCAGATTAGCACACAAATATCTCAACGAACTTCAAAACGAAAAAGGAGGGGAATGGGTTCGCTTACCCGATGGAGATATTAAACATTTATTAGCCATATATGCAGTTTACAAAAATCAAGAAAGTTATGGGGTAAAATCAGAACAAATTTTTGATTTTATAGAAAAATCAGAATTAGTGATCGCAAATCCCCTCATTTCTGAAATTCTCAGTGACCCTTCCGGTCAAGCACCCGATGGTTTAATTGATGAAGATATTTCTATTATTATGCCTCAAGTTACCTCTAGTTTAGATAGTGACTTAATCCTATAAATTATTTGATTCAAATGACTACAATTACAACAGCTTTCTGTTTACCCGCGCCTGATATTGAAGCCTTGAACCAAGGTCGAAATATCTTGGTAATGCCTCGAATATTTATGAACCCAGAGCGATTTTTTGCCCTGTATCCAACGGATATAGAATTTAATTCCTTACCCTTAGAACAATATTATCGTCCGGGTTTTGTTCCAATTGCTAAACAGAGTATTGCCGAACTTAATCAGGATAAAATTAAAATCAAAGTTTGGGCTAAATGTGAACTTTGCCAAACCCTAAATGAACCCGAAAATTTTGCAGAATTATCAAAATTAACGGTTTGGACAGAAGCAGCATTACACAAAAACCTAGAACAACGAGGTCATATTTTTCTCGCATATTTTCGCGTTTATCGACTTTCCCAACCCATAGAAATTGATCCGGTTGCTAATAGTCGGTTTATTTGCCTTCCCCATCCCATAACCGTTGATGAAAGTCAGGCAATTTTAGATGATAATAACTTTGAAAGACAATATCGAAAAATTCTCAATCGTCAACCGCCTGAACATCCTGAATTAGAGGAATTAGAAAATGCGATCGCCCCATTAATCCTAACACATCCTGATGCAAAATTCCTAAAAGATAGAATTCAAACCTTTTTAGGTTGGCAACCTGCAAAACCTCCTCAAATTCCAGAAAACTCAAACTGGATTTATACTATTAATGAATTAGGGACAACAGCCGAAGGGGGAAAATATGAAAAAGGTACAGCCTTTGAAAAAATTGTTCATCAAAGTTTAAACTTTTTAGGATTTGAACTTGATCAAAATGCTAAAGGTGGCGCCGGGGGAATGGATTTATATTGTACAAAACCCTATCCAATGGTCGGAGAATGTAAAGCCGGACAAAGTATTCCCGCAGGCGCAACACAAGAATTAATTAGACTTGGAGGAAACCCATCTTGGTCAACAAGTATTTAATCAAGCGGTTAAATTAATTATTGGCCCTGGTAAACCCACACCACAAGTTCAGAAATCCGCTCAAGAATTTAAAATTAGTATTATTAATTCCATGACATTAGAAAAACTGGTTAAACTCCAAGCTCAATATCCCGGTTCCGTGAATTTATTTGAACTCAAAGACTATTTACAACCCGGACAAATGGATGATAAAATAGATGAATATATCGAAATTGTAATTAATCGTTTAAAATTGCGATCGCAGATTATTAAAGCAATTAAAGAGTTAAACAATCACAACAGTTCAAGATTAAACTTACCTACTCAAAATTGTTCCGTAGTAGAAGTTAGAGTTCAACATAACGCTAAATATGAGCCTAAGCTCAATGATAATACTGTGCGAGATTTACTGATTGAACTATCCTCACCCCTAACAGGATATCTAGGACGCACCCAGGATGATCAATTTTACTTTCTAAGAGAACTCATCATACACCAAAGCTAAAATTTTGATTACAATTTGTTCAAGAGAAAACTCAGTTTTAATTAAGTAAAAGACTGGCCTGCTAGTCACCCATAGGAGCATTAATTGATGTACAACACAAAAGCTTATTCCGCAGCCAGTGCCACATCCCCCCTGGCTTCCAGCCAGATCGGGCGACGCAATCCAACCGAACACGACGTACAGATCGAGATCCTATTCTGCGGTATTTGCCACTCCGATGTCCATTCCGTGCGTGACGAGTGGAGCAACTTCATGCCCACGGTCTATCCAATTGTTCCCGGCCATGAGATTGTTGGCCGTGTCACCCAGGTTGGCTCGGCCGTTAGCAAGTACAAGCCCGGCGATCTCGCTGGTGTCGGCTGCTTAGTAGATTCCGACGGTACTTGTCCCCAGTGCCAAGCCAGTCTTGAGCAGTTCTGCCCCAACCAGACCCTCACCTTCAACTCCCCGGACAAGCACCTCGGAGGCGTTACCTATGGGGGCTACTCCGATAGTATTGTCGTCGATGAGCGCTTCGTTTCTGCGCGTTCCCGCCAACCTCGATCTCCCGGGCGTCGCACCCCTCCTATGCGCCGGGATCACAACCTACTCCCCCCTGCGCCACTGGGGTGTCACCCAGGGCAAAAAGGTGGGCATAGTCGGTCTGGGGGGACTCGGCCACATGGGTGTGAAGTTCGCCCGAGCCTTCGGAGCCCACGTCGTCGTCTTCACCACCTCACCGAATAAAAAAGAAGACGCCCTCCGCCTCGGTGCCCACGAAGTGGTCATATCCAGCAACGCCGAAGAAATGCAGCAACACGCTGGTAGCTTAGATTTCATCCTCGACACCGTATCCGCCGATCACGATATCAACGCCTATCTCAACCTACTCACCCGCGACGGCAATATCACCCTGGTGGGCGCACCCCCCAAGCCGTTCGATATCGCAGCATTCAGCCTGATCATGGGCCGTCGCAGTCTGTCCGGCTCTATGATCGGTGGCATCGCCCAAACCCAAGAGATGCTCGACTTTTGCGGCCAGCACAACATCACCGCAGATGTCGAAGTTATCCCCATCCAGAAGGTTAACGAAGCCTACGAGCGACTACTCAAGTCCGATGTGAAGTACCGCTTCTGTATTGATATGGCATCACTTAAATCTGAATAGGGAATACTTCAACTGCGCTCAGTAACAGGGGAATGAGTAGAGACGTGCCATGGCGCGTCTCTGGATTTAGTAGAGACTTACTGTTGCCTGTTGCCTATTGCCTGTTGCCTGTTGCCTGTTGCCTGTTGCCTGTTGCCTGTTGCCTGTTCCCTAGTGCGTGGCGCTATAGACCAAAGCTAGGGTTTTGATTACAATTTGTAAAGCAGGTTGACATCAAACCCATTCGCTTGACTATGAACCACCCCAGAACATCCAGTAACTTCCCGATTAACGTTGATTTTCTCCCCCCCGATGTCATCCCCTTCACCGGAAAAATTGGCATGACCTACGCCCCCGGAAAATCCCATCAAGGGATGCACCTTCTCTGGGATCGTAGTTTATATCATGACCTAGACCGCCTGCGCTATTTCTACCACACCGATGTTTTGGTATCCCTGATTGAAACCCCACGAATTCCATAAAGTCCAAATTCCCACCCTATTCCCCGAAGCCCAAGCTAGAGGGATGGAAACCATCTGGTTTCCCATTCCCGACCTAAAAGTCCCCACCTCGATGCCAGGTGTCATTAACCTAGTTCCCCAAATTCTTGACCGCGCCAAAGCAGGTAAAATCGTTGTGGTTCACTGTATGGGGGGATTTGGACGCACGGGAACGATTGTTTCTTGTTGCTTAGTTACCTTGGGTTATACTCCAGAAGATGCGATCGCCATTGTCCGCCATACCCGTGAATATTGTGTAGAAACCACCGAACAAGAAGAATATGTGAGCAAATTTGCCCAAGCCTGGAAACGGTCATCAGTTGTGGGGGCGGGGTTACTTTGCCCCTAATGATAACCTAGGCAACCCTTGCTTAATCTCTCAATAAACCATAATCTTTTATTGCCAAAGATGAATACACAGGAGGTAATCAGATCAGCATCTCATTATTTAGATGGCCTGTCTGGACATATTTTTGATCTGTTGGATATTTCTAAACCGATTTCTGTAGATGCCGCAGTTAATCTATCTAAAGTCATCTCCAAACTTTCCCCACTCCTGGGAAATTTGATTGAATTTAATACAGTAGAATTTTTGAATAAACAAAACGAATTTTCCGAGTTTGGCAAGTGGCAACGGCAAGATCCTGGTTTTCCAGATACTATTTTTGTTGGAAACGTTCAACCCATACCAGGTTTAGAAATTAAAGCCTGGTTTCCCCTCGCCACGGAAATAACAGCACGTTTCAAAGATAGTCAAAATCACTTCCAATTTGACCAGACTTATGTTGCAATATTGGCATGGCTACCGGAAAATATTATTTATGGTAAGCCTCAAATTATTGATGTCTGTGTTGTTTCCGGTTTGTCTGTGGCTACTGCTAGAGATAATCATTATCATAACCCACCGGATTATCTGGTTTTAGAGCCAGAGGATACGACTCAGAGAACAGCAAATTTACAACAAACCAACACGAATGGCTATAAATTTCAAGGTTCTACTGAGGAGCTTTTAGAAGCACAAACAATCATAGAATTATGGGGGAGTGAAGGAAGAATTTACAAACCAACTAGAGAATATCAATTACAGTTACGCGAATTACTCACCCGCTACAAATATAGACTCGATACGAATTTTGCCAAGATGGATCGAATTGAACATCCAGGTATTGAGCAATTTAAACAGCGTGTCTTTAACATTGAAATGTGTGGTATGAAGATCGGGGAATGGAATAGACTTTTATCCAGCCGTAAAGAGGAAAGAATTAAGCAAGCTTTACAAAGTTATTTGGATATTAAAGAAGAGAGTATTGATAAAATTCTGGATTAAATCTCTCTGTACCCCAGTAAAAATAGTCTGGGTCAATTTCACAGGAGTAGGCTTTTCGATTTAACTGACGTGCTGCCAGAGAAGCACTAAACAAACCTCCAAACGGTTCCCATATAATATCATTTTCATCACTGGAAGATTGAATAATCAGACTCATAAGATCAAGAGGTTTTTGATTAAGATGTAATGCTTTACCAGATTTGGTTTTAATTCGTTCATTTCCTCGTAAAGCCGAACGTTCCCAAACATTTGTAAACCCATGGGGACAATGAAATTTTGAGCGCATTTTGCTCCATTCTTGTTTAGTCAAAGAGCGTTGATTATCTAAGGAAAAATAGGGTTTACCTTCTGAATTACCCTTTTCATTAGCATAATTAACTAGACGCTCAAACATTTCTGGCGGGGGAAAATACCATAAATGTCCTTGATCAAAATATTTTCTGGTTGCAGCATCAGCAACACCGCAAGCATCATTTGCGCGTTTGAGGGGTAGTCCTGAACGTTTCCATTCTTTCAGCAACCATGTTTTTAAAGGCAAATTGTTAATTGTTACTTCTCTAACATATTGAACACAAACTTCTGTAACAACTGGAAACCTACGAATTTTTTCGGTATTAACATTACCTGCAATATGACCTTTGCCTTTATTCCAAATATTGCAATTCACATAACGCCATCCGTATTTTTCCAGAATGGGATGAACAACAGCCCAGCCTATTTCTGAATTCCAAAACCAAAGTGTCGTACAAGGCATCGCTGCTTTTGACCAAGCTTGAATATGGGGTTTCATACCACTGAGGTAAATTAAGATGATCTGATGTATCTCCTTCAAATCCTAAAACACCATAAGCTCCATCTGAAACAATAACAGTGGGTTGTTCCCATTGTTCATAATATTCGAGGCTATTACCTAAACACAAAGTAACAAATTCATCACTCCATTGAGAAAAGCTTGGACTTGCATCTAGTTTAACGACTTTTCCACGACCGACTGTACTCGTTGCTTTGGGTTTTAAGGTGTTGTAGGGGGGTTTGTTAGGTAAAGTCATTGACTCAATTTACAGGCTAAAAAAAAGTAAAGTTTATATTGGCTTATTTTATTCTAAAATTTTAGAAAACACTACATATACGACATTGGTTTTTTACCAGCACCACAGTTAGCGCATCTAACCCAACCCTGATCTCGATAGTTATTGCCATAATCTCTGAAACTATCTCTACTATCTACCGCTTCTCCGCATTTCCAACAGTGATTAATGTAAACATTGTAATTATGGTTACTGCCATCTAAACCAGAAGTATCATCAACTCGGTGGCTTGGAACACTATCTGGACAATGAAAAACAGTAATTGCGTATATTCTTGAGTATTTAGTATACTTAGGATCGAAATCCATGAACTTCTGGCAATAGCTGCATTGTAATCTGTTAGAGTTTCTTCTTATAAAATTCATCCATTCTTGAATTTTTCTTATATAGTCTTCTGGGTTTAATCTAGTACCATCAGAAAAAGCAATATCTACATTTTTATTAGCTAGGAAATTTTCTAATCTTAAATCCTTCAAGTTATCCAAGTCTATAGTATAACAAAGTGGGCTATTAAATATATTATACCCTGGATTATAACCATCTAAAAAAGGAGAAATTAAAGAAGTTTCTCCTTGACAATTAATTATTAATTTTAATAAAGATTTATGTATTTCCCAAAAAGAGATTTTATTATGAGAAAATAGATTGATAGCAAAAGATATTAGGGCATCATCATCCTGAGATATATTGTTAATTAAATTGTCAATACATACTTGTTCTTCAAAAGCTCGATACAAACTATAAATTTTCGCTTTCTTTGATAGTCGCTCCCACACATTTATTGGATCAGCCTGAAAAATGTTCCATATAGAATCTACTTGAACTTTTGGCTTAAATGACTGAAATATCTTTGATTCTCTCTTTAAATTATTAGGAAGTAAGTGTATTAGGGTATTTTGTTCTTTTTCAGATAGCTCCATAATGTCTTGAGATAGTTCATTGACTATTTCTATAGAAAACTTGTTAATTAAATTGTCAATACATACTTGTTCTTCAAAAGCTCTATACAAACTATACTTTTTCGCTTCCTTTGATAGTTGCTCCCACACATTTATTTGATCAGCTTTAAAAATATTCCATATAGAATCTACTTGAACTTTTGGCTTAAATGACTGGAAGATCTTTGATTCTATCTTTAAATTATTAGGAAGTAGGTGTATTATGCTATTTTGTTGATCTTCAGAAAAATAAGTAATGTATTTAGATACTTCATCGACTATTTCTTCTCTTTTTTCTGTTTCTATAGACTCTTGATAAATCTGATCATAGATATTCAAATGAGCGTCTATCGTTAATGTTCTTAATAGCATTAATTTATAGAGTTTATTACGAAGGTTTTTTGATTCAACATAAAGCCGTATGGGAATATTATTATAGAGCTTTAAATAATCTTCCGTTGTTAATTGCTCTAGCTTCGCAAGAAGCTCTTTTGATTCTAAATAAAGTCTGCTAGGGATACTTTTTAGAAAATCAATCTTTTTCTCTGTTCCTCTCTCAAATTCAGATTTATCTTGTTTAGCCGAGGGATTTAAAAGCTTTATCAAGTTCAATTTTTTGAAGCACAGTTTTATGAGTTGATCTTCGTTTTCATTTTGCCTCAGAGCAAGTTTTAAATATCTCTTAAAAAATCGTAGCCAAAAACGATCTTTGTTACTTTTAGCGCATATTGATAAAGTTTCTAAATCACTATTTTTTGTTACTAGCTCAATATTAATTGCTTCCGGTTCGGACTTGTCCTTTTGATGTTCAAGTTCAAATATAACAAAAACTCCTGGTTTTATCAAGGATTCATTGCCTAGAATCCCATTTGTGTAGAAAGAATATTCCTGAGTTTCAGTAACAGATACAGAGCCAAAATACTTTACTTTACCAGTTTTTGAACGTAAGCTTCTATAGCGACTGACCCGCCCAACTACTTTAGTCATAAACCTGCACTGAATAATCCTAGTTAATACAAAGAATATTATATATTACAAGAAGTTTTATTCAGTATTAATCGGCATCAACGTTAACGTGGTTTCTTTGATCGCTGACGGTTCAGTTAACATCAATGCTCTTAACTCTTACACTGATAACTGAGTAAGGGCGGGGGAACCCCGCCCCTACAACTGGTTAAACAACGTGGCTTAATGGCAAACGCTGTTCCTGTAATAAATCTCGATAGAGATGTTCCAACTGAGTGATATTTTGACTCAGGGTATAGCGTTCTAAGACCCGTTGACGGGCTTTTTGACCCACTAGAGGAATCATTTCAGGATGATCTCGTAATAGGGGTAATAGGGTTCGCAGTTGGGAAGTTACGCCCTGGGTTTTCATAATAATTCCCGCGCCGCCTTCCATTACTTCCCCATCGGCCCCCGCATCCGTCGCCACACAAGCTGTGCCGCAGGACATTGCCTCTAATAACGAGATCGATAACCCTTCCACCATCGACGGTAAAACAAAGACATCAGACCCCCGCAGAATTTCAATCCGTCGGTCTTCATCCCCAATGAACCCAAACCAGATAATCCCATCCTCTGACCCGTAGGAGGCTTGGAGAGAGGGAGCTAAGGGCCCATCACCAACGATGACTAACAGACAACCCGGCCCCATATTGCACTTTTTCCAGGCTTTGAGTAGGGACTCTACGTTCTTTTCCGTAGCCAAACGGCCTTGATAAACAAAAACCCGTTCCGCCCCTAATTCCTCCTTAAAGCTCGATGGCCCGGGAGAATATTTCGACCCATCGACTCCATTAGGAATAACTGCTACCCGGTGTTTTTCGACTCCTAGACGGTTTAACATCTCCCGTTGAAACCTGGGAAAAGACAATCACACGGTCATAGTTTGCCAAAAAAGGCGCGTAGATTTGATAGGTTAAATGTTGTGTCCCCGATTGGAAATTTCGCAATTTGTGGTCAAAGGGCGTGTGAAAGGTCGCCACCAGGGGGATATTCAGTTCTGCACAAATTTCAGGTAAGACAAAATCCAACGGTGAAAGGGTCAGGGACGCATGAACCAAATCAGGTTTCAACCGTTTCAGGGACTTGGTTAGGACTTTACTAGAACTGAGGGTGGGAATTGTATAGACTTGAGACTTATACAGACAGGGTAAAGACACCTCCTGAGTCATGGGAAAGGGTGTCACCTTGCCATTTTTGTCCTCAGTGGAGATTTTCCAGTTACCGTTTTCCAGTTGCCATTCTGGGTTGCGGTCGTTTGTTCCTTCCTGAGCAAAGTGCAGAAAGCTAACTCGATGGCCCCGGTCTAACAGGGCGTTAGTGATTTCCCGGGAATAAGTGACGTTACCGCAAAAGGGTGATTTTTTTCCAAGCCAAGCAATGTGCATTCAAGTGATTTGGAATTTATTAAAATGGGTTTGATGAGCATGACTTTACCACGATTACCGCGTTCTGTCCTTAGATTAGTCCTTATATCTCAGATCAGCCACTCCATCCTCTATCCTGGGGAATAGGAAGCCGAATTACGGCTTCTGGGTTCGATATTCCGGTCGTTGTATTGCGTTTTGTGAAAAATCTGAAAATGAGGGTGCGATCGCCTGGTAAGATCAACTGTTGATTTTTACCAACAGTCAATATTTACACTCGTTAGGTTTGGAGGAATAATGGACGCAATTACAAGTTTTTTGGGTGATATCAACTTTGAGCTTATTGCCCAGCTTACAATGTTAGGTCTGATTGTGGTTGCTGGCCCGGCAGTCATTATTTTACTAGCTTTTCGTGGCGGCGATCTCTAATCAAGATTACGGAGACGTTGGTGGCAACGTCTCTAGTTAATTCAATCTTAATTTAATCTTGAATATAATCCGATCCCGAAATTAAGGCAATTTCAGCCCGCACAAACTCCCGTCCCAGATACAACGCATGATCCAAACAACTGACCGGACAGGGCTGGGTTTCTTCAGTAATTTTAATCCCTAATTCCTTAGCGGTTTTTCCGGTAAAAATAGCCGTAGGTTTCGCGCTTCAAACTTCCCGTACAAGGGAAAGGTTCTCCGGTTTCAGGATCAACAGCTAATCCTTTTTCATTGATAGCATTGGTGTAGTGTTCGGCACAGATTAATCCTGCTTCTCGATTAATATAAATAATGAAATATCCCGCCGGATCAAGATGAATAAAACGATTAGAAAGCTGATCGTCTAAGGCGGCGAGTGCCTTGGTGTTAGCAGTAGTTGTAGGTTGAGGAGACACGGTATTATTAATGAAATGATAAATTAAGCTGTCTATAGTTTATCTTATTTCCCGCCTAAATTTTCATCAAACCCCGTAGGGGCGGGTTCGAGTCAACCCAGAAAACTCACCCCAAAACCCACTAAACCCGACCCGACCCCAACACAATCTTAATTAATTAACCGTTAATTGTAGATTTCCATGAGCGAGTAGGGCGGGTTGATTAAAATTATTTGTGACAATTCAAGATTATTACAGAACCCGCCCCTACAATATTTTGTGAAAGCGAGAATATTTAATTAACCTCATGAAGAATTTATACTAAATTTGTAGATATCTTAAAAATATTGAATGATTAACGGCTTTTCTGGAATAAATCGAGATTGAAAGGTATCTTTTTTCCCCACGGCTTTAAAATTAGAAATATTCAGAGGAATATCTAAGGGTTTGAGGTCGGTGACTTCCCAAAAAATAGCAAAATTGGGGGCATCATTGGCGGCTGTCGCCGGACGATATTTCATTCCTTGGGGATGGCGACCTCGGCGCGAGTCTACATGACCAATATATAGCGCTTGCCAGGTGACTTTAGGAATAAAGGAACGATTTTCTTGCAAAGTTGCATAGATAAAAACTTTAACGATCCGATCATTTCGGTCTTGGTCAAGTTTGCGGAAAACTTCAAAATCTTGACTCCCAAATGCTACTTTTCCTTCCTGTTCACAAACATCCTGACCGGAAAGCAAATGAATTTCAGGTACGGGCACAAGCAGTGAAAAATTACGGGTTATCGGTTTTACAGTAGAATCGTGCATCAGCATCCTTTTCAACACAAGATAATTAAATTATCCCATCTTTAGGTCAGAAAAAACAGGGAATGCCACTATCAAATCAATTAAGGGTTAAAGGGAAACCCTTTGAGATAGTTCTTTGATGGCTTGATCGGTGCTTAAAAAAATGCGATCTCGTCCTAATTTATCCACAAACCCAATTTTTTCTAATTTATCAAAAACCGGGCCTTTGACCTCAGAAAGATAAAACTCAATTCCCATCTGGTGTAAATCCTCTATCAGACGTTGTAGGGTTTCTAAAGCACTGCCATCAATCGAGTTAATCCCACTACAAACTAACAGTAAATATTCGACTTCTTTTTGTTCTGTTACCAATTTTAATAAATAATTTTCTAAATATTTGGTATTCACAAAATATAAACTTTCATCAATTCGTATCGCCAAAATATGGGGGATAGTCGTTACCGGATGGCGTAAAATATTGCGAAAATGTTCCGTATTTTCCACCCGTCCTAAAATAGCAATATGGGGTTTACTGGTTCGGGCTAAATGTAAAACTAGAGAAATCAATACTCCCAAAATAATTCCCTGTTCCGCACCCGTTAGCAACACCGCAACAAAGGTACTACCCCAGGTAATTCCATCTAGTTTATTATAGTTCCATAAGCGTTTTAGGGTAGAAAAGTCAAGTAAATTTCCCACCGCTACTAAAATAATTGCGGCTAAACTTGTTTGAGGTAAATAATAAAATAAAGGGGTAAAAAACAAAACAGTTAACATCAAAAATAATGCCGTAATAATTGATGCTAAGGCTGTATTTGCCCCAGATGAAAAGTTAACCACAGAACGACTTAACCCTCCTGTTATGGGATAGCCTCCGGTGAATGCAGCCGTTATATTCGAGGCTCCTAAAGCAATTAATTCTTGATTTGCCTCAACTTTTTGGCGTTTTTTACTGGCTAAAAACTGACCGACGGAAAAGGCTTCCATAAACCCAACAAAACTAATGGCTAGGGCGGAAGTTCCTAATAATTTGATATGGTTTAAATCAAAATTAGGTATAGTAAAAGGTGGAAATCCTTTAGGAATTTCTCCGATTACTTTCACCCCAAAGGCTTGATCTAAATGTAATAAACCCACTAATATTGAACTCCCAATCACTACCATTAAAGGGGCACTTTTAGTGATCGGAATAATCAGAGATTCCTTAATTTCTTTTTGTTTTAGATGTTGTCCTAATCCTTGATTAAAATATAATAATAGTGCTAAACTAATAATTCCCAAACCAAGAGTTACTACATTTAGATTAGGGGTTTCTTTAATGATAGCAATAACCGTACTAAAAAAAGATTCTGTTTGAGGAATTTTAATTCCCAAAAGATGCTTTAATTGGCTAAACCCAATTAAAATCGCCGCCGCACTAATAAACCCAGAAATTACCGATTGACTAAGGAAATTAGCGATAAATCCTAACCGAAAAATCCCGATTAAGAGTTCAATAATTCCGACTAATAATGCTAAGGTTAAGGCATATCCCCAATATTCCGGTGTGTTTTCGCTGGCGATCGCACTAACCGCCGTTGCTACCATTAAGGAATCCACCGCCACCGGAGCAACAGATAGCATGGAAGCTGTTCCCAAAAACCCATAAACAATCTGAGGAAAAATACTAGCATAGAGTCCCACTTCCGGGGGTAAACCTGCCAGCATTGCATAGGCCATTCCCTGGGGAACTAATAAACTAGCCACAATAATTCCGGCGGTTAAATCTCCAGTTAAATCGTCTCTTTTGTAATTTAATCCCCAATCTAAAATCGGCAAATATTCCCGTATTCTTCCTAACTTACCCACGCTGATTATAAGGTAATTTTGCCAATAATATTGCCATAGCACAGGTATTACTAATTCCCGCAAATAGCAATCCGGCTCCGACAAAACCACTTAAAAATAGGAAGTTGGGAGAAACAAATGCCCCTAATAAGGTTCCGATTAAAACTAATGATCCGGCAATAATTTGCACCTGTCGCATAATACTAATGGGGGCATTTTTATTAACAACTGTAGGATATCCCGCTTGTTTCCACGCATTTAATCCCCCTTGTAGGTGTATCACTTGTTCAAATCCTGATCCCAATAATTTCTGAGCCGCTTGACCACTACGGTTACTGGTTTGACAATACAAAACAATCGGTTTAGAAGTATCCTGGGGTATATTTGCGGGGGCAAAAGTAGATAAGGGAACTAGAATTGATCCAGCAATATATTCCCCGGCGTGTTCAGAAGGTTCTCGAACATCAATCAGTGTAATTTTGTCTTGATCTAGCCATTGTTTTAAGGTTTGAGAATCAATGGACTGTAAGCGATCGCCAATAGATTTAACCATATTTTTAGAATTGATTAATTTAGTAATTTGGATTAACCCGACCTATTTTATTATACAATATCTTGATCGGATATTTAAAGTGAACTTCAAAAATATTATCACCTTAATCTTTATTTCCACACTGTTGATTGGCGGGAACGGCTTCAGCAATTTTTTTCGGATTAGGTAAATTTAGGTTACTCATCATTTTAATAAAACTATCTCGATCATGGCCCACAAAACGGGGATTAAATTGTTTTTCTTCTCTAATAGTAGAAACCGTTCTTCCTTGATAATCGTGACCAGGATAGACGGCGGTTTGATCGGGAAGGGCAAATAATTTTTGGGTAATATTATCATAGAGTAACCCGGCATCTCCATTTTGAAAATCCGTGCGTCCACAGCCTCTAATTAATAAGGAATCTCCGGTTAAAATGCGATCGCCATTTACTAAAATCGATTGATGTTGATGTGGCGGTGGTTAATAGCACGCTACCCGATTTGAATTTACTCAGGTTTATCCCCATGGTGAGGAAGCTGCGGGTGGGTTTCTATGTAGGGATTTATCAAGATCCGACAATTGCCCACTTAATTGTAACACCAATAACCCCAGAATAAATTTTTATTTTAATGTGAACGAAGGAAATAGATTAATTTATGGGATCTCCTTAGTATCAGGAGAGCAAAATAGGTGAGTATTTAATCTAAAATTTTCACTGGGACGGGATGCTTTACAAAAATTTATGTTATCCTACAATCAATAGAGATTCCACCGCAGAGATTGATCAAACATTATTAGATTGAGGAAATTTTCATGACATCTCAAGTCGCAACTTCGCCGGAAAATGAACCAAAATTAAGCGGTTTAACAGTTGCGTTTTTCGGTATTATCCATTTGGTGGCTTTATTAGCACCTTGGTTTTTTTCTTGGTCAGCGTTAGGAATTACGATATTTCTACACTGGTTTTTTGGCAGTATTGGAATTTGTTTAGGCTACCATCGTTTATTAAGTCATCGCAGCCTGAAGGTTCCCCAATGGTTGGAATATACGATTACCTTAATTGGGATCTGTGCCTTACAAGGAGGGCCAATTTTTTGGGTCGCTGGCCATCGTTTGCACCATGCCCATACCGAACATGAAGATAAAGATCCCTACTCTGCAAAACGGGGATTTTGGTGGAGTCACATGATGTGGATTTTTTATCCTCGTCCATCCTTTTTTGATGCGGAACACTACAAACGATTTGCACCGGATTTAGCGCGAGATCCCTTTTACTGTTGGTTAGATCGCTATCATCTGTTAATGCAAATTCCCGTGGCTTTACTGCTTTATGCGCTCGGCGGTTGGTCATGGGTAATTTATGGGGTATTTGTCCGGGCTGTGGTGTTATGGCATAGTACCTGGTTGATTAATTCAGTAACTCATATGTGGGGATACCGCAGCTTTGACACCGATGATAATTCTCGGAATCTTTGGTGGGCGGCGATTTTCACCTATGGGGAAGGCTGGCATAATAACCATCACGCCTATCCGAATGTGGCGAAAGCGGGACTGAAATGGTGGGAAACTCGATATGACTTGGTGGTCAATTTGGGTTCTGAAAACCCTTGGTCTGGCCCAGAAAGTGGTGATGCCCCCGACTCAACGGGCGAAGCAAGCCTAAGAATCGGGAATAGGAAACCCGCCCCCGAACACAGTTATCGGATGGGCGGGTTTTTTATGGCAATCTGGGGAAAACGGGTTAGGCTGCGATCGCTTCTTCGTAAACCATAAAGCTCTTTTTGGTCACGCCACAAATCGGACAATGCCAATCTTCGGGAATGGCTTCAAAGGGTGTTCCCGCGGCAATACCCGAATCAGGATCACCGATCACAGGATCGTAAATCATCGAACATTGGCGACAAATCCATTTTTGTGTTTGAGGCTCGGAACTAGCGGCTTTGGGGGTCGTATCCCCACCGTGTAGTGTGTTCAGGGCTTCTGTATATTGGTCGGCGTGATGATGTTCAATTGGAACCAACAGGCCAAAGTTCGAGGCAGCTTTGCGGAAAATCCCGGCGTGTTCCCGGGACTCGGCCTCTTGCTCTTCAAATTCACTCACCGCCTGCTGATCTCGATCAACTCTGGCTTGGGCGGCAAATTCGGGGTACATGGTGGTGTATTCGTAGGTTTCCCCTTCAATCGCCAATTCCAGACACCGGGCGGCAATTTTTTTCTTTTCTTCGTCGGATAGGGCATCGGGGTCGGTGACGACTAATTCAGGGTGCATGAGGCGGAAATGGGCGAAGGCGTGTTCTGTTTCTTGATTGGCGGTTTCCCGAAACAGTTTGGACAAATCCCCCAGCCCGAGTTTTTTAGTGACCTCTGCGAAAAACAGATATTTGCGGTTGGCCATTGATTCTCCACCGAAGGCGGCTTCGATATTTTTGGCGGTTTCTGCGTTGGATAAGTCCATTGTGTCTTCTATTATTGATCTCATTGCATCTAAGAATAATTCTTAGTTTTAAATTTGTCAAGGGTAAGAATGAAGTTGATCTAAAGTTCAGTTACTTAAAATAAATGTTATGATCTGTAAAGGAAGATTCAATACAGCAAGCTATGGAAGGTCAAAATAGAACCACCGAGATCAGCCAAAAGATGAAACAGAAGGGGTTACGCATTACCCCCCAACGGTTTGCGGTTTATGCCAATCTCTTGTCTCGTTACGATCATCCGACGGTGGATGATATTCTCACCGAGATTAATCGGGAACTTCCTATCGCTTCTAAAGCTAGTGTTTATAGTGCTTTGACGGTTTCTGCGATCGGTGGGATTAGTCCGAGAGGTGCTACTGGATGAAGGAATAACTCGCTATGATGCCAAGGTGGAACCCCATCACCATTTTGTCTGTGAATGTTGCGGTCAAATTCAGGATTTAGAGTGGGACGTCCTGGGTGATTTGCCGATTGACCCCTTACCCCCAGGATTTCGGGTGAATACCTATGAAATCACGGTTAAGGGCTGTTGCGATCGCTGTGATTAATGGGTAATGGGTAATGGGTAATGGGTAATGGGTAATGGGTAATGGGTAATGGGTAATGGGTAATGGGTAATGGGTAATGGGTAATGGGTAATGGGTAATGGGTAATGGGTAATGGGTAATGGGTAATGGGTAATGGGTAATGGGGGGATGAATCTTCTCTACTGATCTTCTACGGAGTTATCAAATTGCTGAAACTGGCATTCTGATCGGAACACCTGTTAGAATAGGGGAAATGTTACGAAACGTAACTTATGTTGATTTCTATTCTAATAATTGATGTGGCTCTGGTTGCTTGGTCATTACATCTGATGAAGCAGGCCGTCGAGTGCAAAGAATTTTCCTTCATGCTGGCCGGGATCTTGGTGGCCATGTCGGCGGCAGCTATGGGGTTAGTTTACTTCCTGATGGTATCTTGTATTGATCACATCGCCCAAATGTCTCAACACGCTTATTCTTACTTTTAGCGGCCATTGGGGGTGACGGCTACCTTCCCTCCGACACTCCCAAAAAAAAAGTTTTCCCTACTACTTGACAAAGCACCCGTTAAACAACTATATTTGAATATTGCAAGGGGTTATAGCTCAGTTGGTAGAGCACCGCAATGGCATTGCGGGGGTCAGCGGTTCGAGCCCGCTTAGCTCCATATTATTATGATCGAACAGACCCAATCTCATACAATTGGGTCGTTTTCCCTTTCAGTTACTCACAAGGAAAAAAAATCTGAAAAAAGCTTGCATAATCTGGGTGGTTGTGCTAGATTTATAAATTGTCGGACGCATAGCTCAGTTGGTTAGAGCACCACGTTGACATCGTGGGGGTCGGTGGTTCGAGTCCACTTGTGTCCATTATCCTTGGGAATATTCAATCTAAAAATTTAATTATTTAATTTTTGCTCACAGCCCCCCAAGGCTGAAAATTCACTAGCACAGATTCTAAAATCTGTAAGATTGATATTTCAGAAATTTTATAGGGATGAAAGAGCTAATTATTTTCCTCCTTCCCTAGATATAATGGGAAGTAAGTAAAAAAACTTTAGGAACGGCTGGGAGCGGTGAGAATTATAAACTTATATAATCTAATTAAATTAAGGGACGGTTTTCGATTAAACTTGTAATTAACTAGCCCGATCATCATTAGGCTCAAGTAAGAGTTTAAAATTCAAGTAAATTTTAACTTCATTAGTCTAAATAATTTATACTCATTCGTAGAGAACCGAACTGGCAGTTTTAAAATTTATGCCTGAAATTGGGAGTTAGCAAATATATTTTGAGATCATCAGATGGCTGACTTAGTAACCATTCGAGAAAAGCTAATTTCAATCTATACAATACAACTCAAAAAAGTAAAATTATGGCTTCAGAAAATCAAGTTAAACAATATTTAGCCCACTGGTTTCAGTTAGGTAAAAAAGTATGGATTCGCAACGGTGTAGAATCGCGCTTACCTCAACCCGTAATTCAAGGGGACAGGTACAGTCGAGAGTTTGAAGACTGTTGGAAAGAAATCCTATCTCCCGAATCTGGAGAATGTTATTTAGACGGAACAGACCAAACCATCGAAACCCTACTCTCCTCAGCATGGGAAATCGAATCCTGTGGGCGCTGTTCCCTTCTGGTTTCCCATCAAAACCGCCGGAATGCCTGCTACTTGCTGTCCTTGCTTTGATTTACCCACCTGGCCGAATCTGGACGCGCCCTTACCTCGTCTTCCAGTCAGTACCCGTCTATATTTATTAAATATTTGTAACCGACTAGCGCCAACTACAGAAACAGAAAGTAACGAATAAAAATGCGATCTTTAGTCTGATTAATATGATTATCAGTTAATCCAAATTTTGTAAACCCTATTAAAAGCATAGGTTTATATTTAATCACATCCATAAATTAGCAGGATTGTCTTGATCTTCATCCCACTTAACCGGATTATTAACAATATATTCCCGAATCTGATCTAATGACTGTTCATCTCGAATAATATGATCATAAAATCGGGTTTGCCATGCAAAGTTATCGTAACCATTCTTACGACACCAACGAGTTAAAGAAGATTTATAAGCATTAATAATAGCTTGTAAGGAACCTGGTTTTAACGGGGCAAATTTGTTGGATTCATCCGTCCCTTGTAGAGACGTGCCACGGCGCGTCTCTCCGTGTTTCTTCATTTTGCGATCGCTCAATAACAACAATCCCATGTACATGATTCGGCATGATAATATAAGCATCTAGGTAAACATCCTGAAAATGCTTCGGAATCTCTGACCAAAATTTATTAGCCATTTCACCAATAGCAGAAAATTGAATATTACCGGAAACGATATCACCAAAAAACCAAAGTTTATCCTTTGTGCAAAATGTGACAAAATACCAGCCATTGGCAGCATAATTATGATGAGGTAATCGTGTAGATTCAATCCGATATTTATTTTTATATAATGTCATAGTTGTCTATCGTATATTTATATTGATTTTCATCCTAAATCACAGCTATATTTCCCAGACCCCGTAGAGACGTGCCACGGCGCGTCTCTCTCTTAAATTAATATTCATATCAGATCCAGGTTATGTTTACTAGACCTAGTAGAGACGTGCCACGGCGCGTATCTCTCTCTTAAATTAATATTCATATCAGATCCAGGTTGTGTTTACTAGACCCCGTAGAGACGTGCCACGGCGCGTCTCTCTCTTAAATTAATATTCATATCAGATCCAGGTTGTGTTTACTAGACCTCGTAGAGACGTGCCACGGCGCGTCTCTCTCTTAAATTAATATTCATATCAGATCCAGGTTATGTTTACTAGACCTAGTAGAGACGTGCCACGGCGCGTATCTCTCTCTTAAATTAATATTCATATCAGATCCAGGTTGTGTTTACTAGACCTCGTAGAGACGCGCCATGGCACGTCTCTCTCTTAAATTAATATTCATATCAGATCCAGGTTGTGTTTACTAGACCTCGTAGAGACGCGCCATGGCACGTCTCTACAGGGGGATAAGGGTTTTATTCAACCCCTTCAATACGGTCTTCAACTTCTTGGTATAACTCCCGCAGACGATCTAAATTCTCATCGCTGGTTTCCCAATAGCCGCGACCATTAACCTCTAACAAGGTGCTAATAATCTTGCGGAAAGAATGGGGGTTTAAGTTTAGCAAACGCTTCTGCATTTCTGCATCTTGAATAAACGTTTCATTCACATCCTCATAAACCCAATTATCCACCGCCCCGGCTGTAGCACTCCATCCCATTGTATTCACCAGGCGCTTAGATAATTCCCGCACCCCTTCATAACCATGGGATAACATTCCTTCATACCATTTCGGGTTAAGAAGTTTTGTTCGTGCATCCAAACGCACCGTTTCCGATAACGTCCGAACTTGAGCATTTGCGGTTGTAGTATCCGCAATATAGGAGGTCGGTTTTTTGCCATCCTGGCGTAAATTAGCAATTAATTTCGTCGGGTCAGAATCGAAATAATGGGAAACATCGGTTAAACTAATTTCCGAAGAATCTAAGTTTTGGAACGTCACTTCTGCGGTTTTTAACGCCGACTCAAAGATATTTCGATCCTGTTCCATCATCCCGGGATTATCAGAATTAAAGGCAAAAGATTTACGCTTTAAATACATTTCCTGTAACTCAGATTCCTGTTCCCAACTGCTATTTTCCACCGCTAAATTGACGTTAGAAGAATAGGAACCGGAAGCATTACTAAACACCCGAGTTGCGGCTTGACGTACCGATATTCCTAACTCCTTCGCCTGTTCTAAAGCGTGTTTACGAACGAAATTCATTTCCAAGGGTTTCATCAGATTCCGCAGCCATTTTTACCGCTTTATCTAATAGCGCCATTTGGTTAATAAATAAGTCGCGGAACACCCCTGAACAGTTGATCACGACATCAATGCGAGGCCGTCCCAATTCCTCTAAGGAGACTAACTCCAACTTATTCACCCGTCCCAAGGCATCGGGTACGGGTATAACCCCCACCATCCACATAACTTGGGCTAGGGACTCCCCGTAGGTTTTGATGTTATCGGTTCCCCAGAGGACGACGGAGATGGTTTCGGGATAATTTCCTTCATTTTCGACCTTTTGCCGTTCCAACAGCCGTTCTACGACGATTTGGGCAGATTTCACCGCCGCCGCCGTGGGGATGGACTGGGGGTCGAGGGCGTGCATATTTTTGCCCGTCGGTAGGACATCGGGGTTACGGATGGGGTCGCCTCCCGGCCCGGGGATGATATATTCCCCTTCCAACGCCCGCAGCAAGGAGCCCAACTCGTTATCGGCGCAAATTTGTTGTAAGCAGAATTCCAAATACTCAAATAACGGTTTAATGGGTTCGGGGTCAACCTTGGTGAAACCGGACTCATGCAGTGCTTCAATCCAGGGTTCTTTTTTACCCATATTGAAGAAGTTGAGTTTGGAGACTAAGGAAACCCGTCCCTCGGCGTCGGTTTGTTCGTTAACGAGGGCGATAACGGCGGCGCGGCAAGCTTCGGTGATTTTTTGTAATAACTCCACATCCGCTAACAACCCTAAGTTATTGTTAGAGTAGAGTTCCTCCAGATCGCGGTTAAGGCTATTGGCAATAATTCGGGGTAAACTGAGAAGATTATCTTCTTCCCGATCAATACTGGCGATATTTACCAGAGTTGAAATTGCTTCTTCAGCCGTGGGTGGTTTACCAATAACGTGCAAACCACAGGGTAACAACCGCGACTCAATTTCCATTAACCGCCGATAGACCTGTCCGACAATATGATCCCGTGCTTCGGGGGTTAACTCCGCCGCATCGGTTTCGGGAAGGGTAATATCTTGGTCAAAATTCACCAAGCGGGACTTATCGATAATGGTGTTAACAATTGCCACACCCCGACCGCTATCTTTTAGGGTTTGATAAGACCCAATTAACTCGTTGAGTTCTTTCAAACCCTTATATAATCCAGCGTTTTCCGCAGCCGGAGTTAAATAAGAAATAGTGGCGGCATAACTGCGCCGTTTGGCGATGGTGGCTTCGCTGGGGTTATTGGCGGCGTAGTAATACAGGTTGGGAATACTACCAATTAAATTATCGGGGTAGCACTCTCCCGACATTCCCATTTGTTTACCCGGCATGAACTCCAACGAACCATGGGTTCCAAAGTGTAACACCGCGTCGGCTTCCCAGACTTTCTCTAAATAGGTATAGTAGGCGGCGAAGCCATGATGGGGACTAGCAGACCGGGAGAACAACAACCTCATCGGGTCGCCTTCATAGCCAAAGGTAGGTTGAACTCCGATAAACACATTCCCAAACTGTTTGCCGAAAATCAATAAATTCTCGCCGTCGCTGTTTAAGGTTCCCGGTGGTGGCCCCCAATTCTCATTTAAGCGTTCAAAATAGGGGGTTAACTGTTCATATTCGCCCACGGACATCCGATAGGCGACATTTAATTCGGGACTTTGATATTGGGCGGTGGCGTCGTGGATAACTTCCTGCATCAGTTTCTCAGCAGACTCTGGCAGGTTTTGAATATCGTAGCCATTGCCCTGTAGGGCTTTCAGCACTTGATAAATAGACCCGAACACATCCAAATAAGCCGCCGTCCCCACATTTCCCTTATCCGGGGGGAAGCTAAAAACGGTAATAGCAACTTTTTTGTCTAATTTGGGTTTTTTCCGCAGATTAGCCCATTTTAACGCCCGTTGGGCGATCGCTTCGATCCGGTCTTGCAAGGCGATCGCTTTTCCAGTTGTGCCATCCCGTCCTGATATAATAATTGGTTCGATCGCACCATCCAGTTCAGGAATAGCAATTTGCAGCGCCACTTGGATCGGATGCAGACCTAAATCACTTTCTTCCCATTCTTCCGTGGTTTGGAAGACTAAAGGCAAGGCCACCATATAGGGACGGTTTAGCCGTTTTAACGAGTCTATCGCCTTCGGGTGATCCTGTCGAGCCGGGCCACCAACTAAAGCAAAACCCGTTAACGACACAATAGTATCCACCAGAGGTTGGGGCGGAATACCTTTCGGGGGGTTATCCCAGAAATACTCATCAATGGGTTTAGAAAAGTCTAACCCGCCCGCAAACACAGGTAAAACCCGCGCTCCTAACGCTTCAATTTCCTGTACCATGGCCACATAATGGGCATCATCTCCGGTAACCAGGTGCGTCCGTTGCAGGACTAACCCCACACAGGGGGCCAGGGGATCTTTTTGGTCGTCGGAAATATCGTCGCGGCTGTTATTCCACTGGAAATATTCCTTCGCATCCTCGAACATTTTAGGCGCCAGGGGATGCCATATTCCCATATCGGGATAGGTAACGGGATCGGCAAATTGTAGCTTGTCCTTGCCCGTGAAAACGTATTTTGATCCTAACATCAGCAGGAAGTTTTCCAGGTTTTCGGAAGAACCCCCTAACCAATATTGGAAGGATAACATAAAGTTGCGGGCATCCTGGGCCTTGTCCATTGGCAGATATTTCAGGACTTTGGGCAAAGTTTGCAACAACTTCAGCATGGCGTCTTGGAAAGAACTACCAGACTGTTCTTTACGTTTCTTCATAAACTGGGCGATCGCACTTTTGCTTTGTCCCAGTTGCGCCATGGAAAACGTCCCCATTTTGTTCAGACGCATGACTTGAGGCATGGAGGGGAACACCACAGCCACATCCAGTGTATCCCTGTAGGGGGCTACGGCCTCAACCAGTTTATCGGCTAAATCTTCAATAAAAATCAGGGAGGCTATGAATATATTAGCCCCAGATAAATCTTGTTTAAAACTTTCGTAGTTGTCGGGAGATCGTAACTCCTCGATCAAATAACCGCTAATTTCGATCGCAACATTAGGGTTATTTGCGTTAATGGACTGGACTGCCGCCGACAGGGCACTCTGATATTGCGCTTCTAACACCACATAGACCACCTTCATCAGTTGTCGCCCGTTCAGGTCATCTGGCTTGATGTGTCTAATGGTGGGTTTTACATAAGTAAACATATCTTAATTGGTTCCTTTTTTGTCTGCTTCTCTCTTAGGGTGATCGGCGATGGGCATTGCCAGATCATTAGGACTCACCTTTGAGTATTCTTACCAGAAAACAGGTGTTGTGGGCAGGTGTGATGACCCTTCGCAACAATTCGACAAGAAAAATGTCATAATTTTTCACATTGCTTGACTTTTGTGACTTTCTAGTGACCAGAAATTATTGATCATCAGAAAGACTGGACAAATTCTGGTGGTTAATCATTATTCTTCTTTTTTGTAAATCCTATAATTAGAACCCCGAACCAACAGTTAATTTACTGTTATCATCTCCCCAATGGTAATCAGCGCACAAGACCAAAGAAACCGGGTTTCTGGCACTGATTTTGTGAATAAAATCGGTGATTTCTCGTTCAGAAACCCGGTTTCTGCGTAAGTCCTATATAATGTTAACATATATGGTAATTTTTGATTAAATAAGGCAATAAATCTTATGGATAATAAAATTAGATCTGAAAAAATTCAACAATTTGTTGTCACCGCCGAACAGATGCGAAATATTGAGGAACGTATCTTTTCCGCCGGGATACCCGTGGCGGCTTTAATGGAAAAAGTTGCCGGAAAAATTACCCACAGGTTACAGACTTTATTCTCGGAAAAATCCATCACCCCGGCTCATAAAATCGGTCTATTAGTAGGGCCAGGACATAATGGGGGCGATGGGTTGGTTGTGGCTAGGGAACTCTATTTTCTGGGTTATAATATTGTAATTTATAGTCCCTTTTCAAAGCGAAAAGAATTAACGGAATCCCATGCTAAATATGCTATGAGTTTGGGAATTAATTTTATTTCTAATATTAAGGAATTATCTGATTGTGACATCTTGATTGATGGATTATTTGGATTTGGTTTAGAGCGAGAAATTGCCGGAGAACTTGCCAATGCTATCAATATAATTAATAATTGGAATAAACTTGTCATTAGTATTGATTTACCATCGGGAATTCATACCGATACAGGGGAAATATTAGGAACAGCAATTCGAGCCAATATTACCCTCTGTTTGGGATTATGGAAACAAGCCTTTTTACAAGATACCGGATTAGATTATATTGGCAAAGCCGAACTGATTGATTTTGATATTCCCCTGGGGGATATTAATGCTATTATTGGAGAATCTCCCATCCTAAATCGTATCACTCAGGACGCTGCAATTAATAGTTTACCCCTGCCCATTCCCGCTAATCATCATAAATATAAAAACGGTCATTTACTAATTATATCAGGTTCCAAACAATATACAGGAGCAGCCATTTTAGCCGGATTAGGAGCCAGAGCAAGCGGTGTGGGAATGCTATCTATTGCTGTTCCCAATTCGATTAAACCTTGGTTAAGTTTACAGTTACCAGAAGCCCTAATTATAGGCTGTCCTGAAACGGAAAATGGAGCCATTCTTGAACTTCCAGAAGATCTGGATTTAAGGCGCTATCAAACGATTGTTTGTGGCCCTGGATTGACGACCGAAGCCCGGAGTATTGTGGAAAAGATATTAACAGCAAATTGTCCAATTATTTTAGATGCGGATGCTTTAAATATTTTAGCCAAATTGAATCCATTTTTCACCCTATCTTCTCGGAAATCTCCCACAATTATTACCCCCCATTTAGGGGAATTTAAACGGCTATTTCCCGAATTAATAGCATTGGAAAAAAATCAAATAATCTTAGCCAAACAAGCCGCTGAGTTAACTGGTGCTATTATTGTTTTAAAAGGAGCTAGAACCTGTGTTGCTACCCCCAAAACCGTTTGGATTAATCCCGATAGTACCCCAGCTTTGGGTCGTGGGGGAAGCGGGGATGTTTTAACGGGACTATTAGGAGGGCTATTACCCCCTGTGATTCTCGCGGAAAAACCTGTAGAATCAATGGTTAATACTGCGGTTTGGTGGCATTCCCAAGCCGGGATTCTAGCAGCAAGAGAAACGCACGGAATTAGGGGTTGATGCCTATACATTAACTCAATATTTAATTCCAGCTTTAACACAGTTCCTAAAAACCATCAATTAAATCGGGAGATAAGCGTGAAATTACAAGTTTTGGAACATACGATTTTTAAGCTACATCCATTTGCAGCCGAAGCGGTTGCCTATAATGAAAAAATATCCGTTTATCGTGATACAATATTTGAAATAGAAAGTTATTCCCAAGCAAAAAATAACCATTTACAGGTTAATTTCCTATCTCCTAAACCCAAAAATATGACAACTTGGTTTGTTCTGGCTAATCAAGTTAAAATATTAGAAACCGATGAAGAATTAACCGCCTCCCGTTCCGTTTCTTCGGCTTCTTTTTCTGCATCTAATTCAGAATGGATATGGCCGATGACTGGAACTAGCATGGGTTCAAGGGCTGAATTTGGTTATGCGAGGGGGCGACTTCATGCAGGTGTTGATATTGGGGGATATACTCCCGATGAATGTTATGCGGCGAGTGATGGAGTGGTTGATTATATTAAAAATGATCCTAGTGGTGCGGAAGGTCGGGCAATTTATATTAAACGTTCTAATGGTTGGGAACACGTTTATTTTCATTTACAATCTATTCGGGTTAATGTCGGTGAAACAGTTACTAAAGGTCAATTTATCGGGGTGCGAGGCGGTTCGGGTTTTGGGTATGAAGGGTTAGAAATTGATGGGGGAGGATATTCTATTCATCTACATTTTGAGGTGCATCAACCCAATGGTGAAAAAATTGATCCCCGTTCTATTTTACCCGATGATGGGAGTGTTCCTATTGTGGCTTAAACTAAATTTTGAGCTATGAAATCTGATAAAATCTTTCTATGCAGATTCCCGATTAATCTGACCATTCCTGCTTTTTCCGAATAACATTCTCCAGCTTGAATATCCCCTGGGGTTAATAATCCCATATCCCAGCCTTCATTTAAGACTAATTGACTCAAATCAACCGTTAAAGGAGCATAGAAAACAATCCGATTCACCAGAGAATCTGGATAAGATTTGAATTGCACAAACTCAGGAACATTATAACCAATTTCTTCCAGTAATTCCCGTTTAAAGCCGTTTTCTGGGGTTTCTCCAGGTTCTAAATGTCCCCCAAATAATCCCCAAACCCCAGGATGAACAATATTAGGGTTATTATCTCGTAACTGTAATAAAAACTTTCCATCTCGATAAAGAATCCCTATAGCAACTTGAATCATAAATTATTATTTTTGCTGATTATAGATTAGAAAGATAAAGATAAAAAAAGATAAAGAAAGATAAAGAGAGAGACGCGCCGTGGCTCGTCTCTACGTTGATTTACGGTCAATTTCTTTAACATAAATATCTCCAATATCCTTTCCTTTCATATCTTTAATTAAAATACTTTTATATTCTACTTTCCCTTGAATTAATAGGTCTTGTCCCAGGGGTGGTAAAGGTTGAGTGGTAAATACCCAAATTGAACCTGTATTATCTTGGAGTTGATAGGCGCCCGCACCTAAAAAGGGGGCATGACTTTTGACCTTACCTCTGAGATAAACTTTAGCACCTATTTTCTGTTTTTGTTGTAGCAGTTCAATTTTAGCGGTATTAAAATTAATCCAACTTTCAGAAGGGGAAATACTTTGACAACCGACTAATCCGGTCACAAATAGTAATACAATACTAATTTGCCAGGTTTTGGTGAACTTCTGTGGAAATGAAAGGGTCATGGAGTCGCTGAATATAGTAATTGACGAGAGAACGAATTATGGATAATCTATTAGACGGTAAATCTACGGCCAAAAATATTCAAGCCCAACTACAAGAACAGGTGCAGATATGGCAAGCTAAAGTTGGACGTCCGCCCGGTTTAGCGGTAATTATGGTAGGAGAGAATCCAGCCAGTGCGGTATATGTTCGCAATAAAGAACAGGCCTGTGCTAAGGTCGGAATTACATCTTTTGGTCAACATTTCCCCGCCGAAACTAGCCAAGAAAAACTTACCAGTATTATCCATGAACTGAACAAAAATGAACAAGTAGATGGAATTTTAGTTTCAGTTACCCCTTCCTGCTCATCTGGACTCCGTTGGGTTACTATATGAAATTGATCCTAAGAAAGATGCTGATGGTTTGCACCCGGAAAATTTAGGACGGTTAGCTAGGGGGGAAAAGGGGTTAAGAAGTTGTACCCCCGCCGGAGTTATGCGACTATTTGAGGAATATAATATTGAGCTAAAAGGAAAACACGCCGTTGTTTTAGGTCGTAGTATTTTAGTCGGAAAACCCATGGCTTTGATGCTATTAGAAGCCGATTGTACCGTAACTATTGCCCATTCTAAAACCCACGATTTAGCTAAAGTTAGCCGGGATGCGGATATTGTAGTCGCGGCTATCGGACGTCCGCAAATGATTACGGCGGATTTTATTAAACCTGGCGCCATTGTGATTGATGTCGGAATTAATAAAATTACTGGTGATAATGGTAAACCTCGCCTAGTTGGGGATGTGGATTTCGAGAGTGTTCAACCCATCGCCCAATATATTACCCCAGTTCCTGGCGGTATTGGGCCGATGACCGTGGCGATGTTATTGCAAAACACCTTCTGGAGTTATTTGGAAAAGGTGCAGTAATTCAGTTATCAGTTATCAGTCACCAGTTATCAGTTAAGAGAAAATCTAAGTAAGGGCGGGGTTTTAGACCCATTTCTTTGATAAAATGGTGGGGTTAAAATTCGGCTCCCGCGATGAAGGGAAAAATTAAGTCCCCAGGAGTCAACTTTTGTTAACATTACCCCTATTATAAACAAGCACTCGTCATGGTATTGGTAAGCGAAATTAACCCACCGTTGGAAAACCCTCAGTTTGACTTATCTGCCTATCTGACCCAACGACAGACCCTAGTAGAACAGGCTTTAGATGAGTCTCTCCCCCTAATCTATCCCGAAAAAATCTATGAGTCAATGCGCTATTCTCTGCTGGCCGGAGGAAAGCGTTTACGACCGATTTTGTGTTTGGCGACCTGTGAGTTAGTCGGTGGGACTGTAGAGATGGCTATGCCCACCGCTTGCGCCCTGGAAATGATTCACACCATGTCCTTAATTCACGATGACCTCCCGGCCATGGATAATGATGATTACCGTCGGGGAAAACTGACCAATCATAAGGTTTATGGGGAGGATATTGCGATTTTGGCCGGGGATGGTTTATTGAGTTATGCCTTTGAATTTGTGGCGACTAAAACCCCTAATGTGCCTGCAAATCAAGTTTTACAGGTAATTGCCCGTTTAGGTCGGGCGGTGGGGGCTGCTGGCTTAGTGGGGGGCCAGGTGGTGGATTTAGATTCGGAGGGACTCACGGATGTTTCCGAAGAAACCCTAACTTTTATTCATACCCATAAAACCGGGGCATTATTAGAAGCCTGTGTGGTCTGTGGGGCGATTTTAGCCGGGGCGAAGGAAACAGAAATTGAGGGATTATCTCGCTATGCGCGTAATATTGGTTTGGCGTTTCAGATTGTGGATGATATTCTCGATATTACGGCAACCCAGGAGGAGTTAGGAAAAACCGCAGGTAAGGATTTAACGGCTAAAAAAGTCACCTATCCCAGTTTATGGGGCATAGATGAATCGCGACGTCAGGCCCAACAGTTAATTGAAGTGGCAAAAGCCGAATTATCTGACTATGGAGACCGGGCTATTCCTTTGTTAGCGATCGCCGACTTTATCACTAATCGCACTCACTAAAGTTATTGATTTCTATTATATGCAAGATTTTTCTCAAATCCTGAATAACCAAGTGTTATGGGTTGCCCTGTTAGCCTGTATTCTGGCTCAACTGTCTAAATTAGCGGTGGAGCTAGTCCAAAATGGCAAAATTAATCTGCGGGTGTTGGTGACAACCGGGGGGATGCCCAGTTCCCATTCTGCCTTTGTGGGAGCTTTAGCAACGGGAGTGGGCAAAACCATGGGGTGGGGAAGTCCTGATTTTGCCATTGCTGTTGTTTTCGCGATTATTGTGATGTACGATGCGGCTGGAGTCCGTCAAGCAGCAGGAAAACAAGCCCGCATTTTAAATCAAATTATTGATGAAGTCTTTGAAGAAAATAAACAATTAAGCGAAGAAAGATTAATTGAATTATTAGGTCATACCCCCTTTCAAGTGATTGTTGGTTTAGGATTAGGGATTGCGATTGCTTCGATTGCCGAAATAACTTGGCCCCTACATTTTCTGCCAGCGTCTCTGTAGAAACGTTGTTATGTAACTTTTATAGGCATTATCAATCTTTATCTTTACTGTTCCCTATTCCCTATTCCCCATTCCCTACTATATCTTTAATCTAAGGTTTAACCGTAGGACTAATAACTGTCACACGGTTACTATCAACCAACATCGACCAAAATCCACGACTACTTAACTTCTTTAAAGTTGCTGTTGCTCGTTCGGAATCCGTCGTATATTCTACTAATAAATAGGGTCGCTGACCATAGGAAACTAAACCCACATTTTCACCAACTAGGGTTCTTAACTTTTGGACTAATTCCGGCTGGTTCAAATAATCCACTAAAACTGCATAACCCGACCCCAATGCCTGAGAATTAGGTGCTAAATCTAGCTTAGGGGTTGGCGGAGTTTCTCGAACAATCGGAGTCTGGCCAAGACCAGAATTCGGACTCGGACGGGGTATGGCCGTGACCTCCTGTTTCACCACATAGGCGGGCAACTTCACCTTATCCTGTAGATAGGTGGCCCAATCCTCGGCAATTAAAGGATCACTAAATCCTCCCACCCGGGTAACTAAATTCGTCAAATAGCGACAAACCTCACTATTGATGTCATTGGGTAACGTGCGCTGCACCAATTTTTGTTCCTCTGAAGTGTTACTGACAATCAATAACAAATATTCTCCAGGCTTTGGTGCTGCACACGTTTCCTGGGCTAAACTGGTTTGGACTGCTAAACCCCAACTGGTGGCCGTGAGCAGACTAGAAACCCAGATAGCAGATAACCTTTTGACACCACTTTGACGCATAAACACCGCAGTTGACAACAATGAAGCAACAGCTTTCATTGTACTGATCTGGGTCAACTATTGGATCGGGATTTTCAAGTAGCCGTTGCTAAAGACTTTAAAGCATCGGGAATACTAGGGGTCGGGGCTTGAAATTCTCCCTGGAATACATACTCTAAACGCAATTTCAACCAGACCACCACTTGTTTATTCGTGGAAATAATTGCCACCGCCGGTTGAGGACATTTGGCTTTAATATCAGCCATTTCAGGAGCTTCTAAAAAAGCCGGTTGCCGCACTAACCAAAAATCGATTTCCTTTTCCTGTTCCCGATAGTTGCGTTCGCGTTCCCGCAATACTTCTTCTAAGGGTTTCTTCCTCAAGTAAAAACTTGTGACTGCCTAAAACGTAGTAATAAGTCTGCATGGTTAATCGTTGTAAATACTATCAGGGGACGATATTCGGGTTAAAGTTGCCCAAAAATCGCTTGTTTCATTTCTCGGACGGCTCGCTCTAAGCCGACGAGAACTGCCCGACTTATTATTGTATGACCAATGTTGAGTTCTTCCATCCCTTCCAGGGCGGCAACGGGATAAACATTCCAATAGGTTAACCCATGTCCGGCATTTACCCGCAGTCCCGCTTCTAAGGCCCGTTGACATCCCTCGGCCAAAATCCCCAGTTCCCTAGCCTGGTCTTCCCCTTTGGCTTCCGCGTAGCATCCCGTATGCAGTTCAATGAATTTAGCCCCCACTTGGGCCGAGGCTGCAATTTGTTGGGGGTTGGCATCAATAAACAAACTCACCGGAATTCCGGCCCCCTGTAGGGTGTTAACCACATCCATCATCCGAGGGATTTGTCCGGCGATATCTAACCCCCCTTCGGTGGTGACTTCTTCCCGACGTTCCGGGACGAGGGTTATATAGTCGGGCTTGATGTCCAATGCGATCGCCACCATTTCATCCGTCGCGGCCATTTCCAAATTCAGATGGGTTCTCACCGTTTGGCGCAATAGCCGCACATCCCGATCTTGAATATGGCGTCGATCTTCGCGCAAATGCACCGTAATCCCATCCGCCCCCGCTAATTCCGCCAGCACGGCCCCCGCTACGGGATCGGGCTCCACGGTACGACGGGCTTGGCGAATCGTGGCTATATGGTCGATATTGACTCCCAGTGTCGGCAATTTTTGTCCCTCCTTGTATCCATACCGTCCTTCACCTTGCCAAATAATTCCACTGCGGTCAAGCTTAGGCATTTGTAATACACTTGAAGTTAATTTGTAATTCAATATTTGACAAAACTAGACGGTACAGTCTATTATTGTTCTATAACTAGACTATACTGTTTAGTTAATAAGATTGAGAGCGCACTTATGGATATTATTTCTTTAGTCGTAATTTTAGGTGTAATTGTCGCATCGGATGAGATTATTAACAATCAATTAAAAGTCTCAAAACGCCTATTAGATTGGTTAGATCGGCACTAGAGAATGGGTAATGGGTAATGGGTAATGGGTAATGGGTAATGGGTAATGGGTTTTGGGTAATGGGTTTTGGGTAATGAACTGATTAATGTTAATTTTTGGTTCCTTTGATCGTAGAATTAAGTTTGGGAACCGAATTTTAACCATTGTGTAACCTTGAATATGTCTTATTATGTTTCGCCTCGTTTTCTCGACAAACTAGCAGTTCATATCACCAAAAATTTCTTACAATTGCCCGGGGTACGAGTTCCTTTGATATTAGGAATTCATGGACGCAAGGGAGAGGGAAAAACCTTTCAATGTGAATTGGTATTTGAGAAAATGGGGTTTGAACCCGTGATGATCTCCGGTGGCGAATTAGAAAGTCCCGATGCAGGAGATCCGGCGCGATTAATTAGATTACGCTATCGGGAAGCCGCGGAACAAGTGAAAGTTCGGGGGCAAATGTGCGCCTTATTTATTAATGATTTAGATGCCGGGGCGGGACGGTTTGATTCAGGAACCCAATATACCGTTAATACTCAATTAGTCAACGCTACATTAATGAATATAGCGGATAATCCCACCAACGTACAATTACCCGGAAGTTATGATGCAACCCCCTTAAATCGGATTCCAATTATCGTTACAGGCAATGATTTTTCCACCCTATATGCTCCTTTAATTCGGGACGGACGGATGGAAAAATTTTATTGGGAAACCGACTAGAGAAGAACGCATTGGGGTGTTGCGCGGGATTTTCCCCACGGGGGAACTATCCCAACAGGATATTACGGAATTAGTTGATACTTTTCCTGAACAATCCCTAGACTTTTTTAGTGCGGTGCGATCGCGGATTTATGATGAACAAATTCGCGATTTTATTCATAAATTAGGAGTAGAAAGTATTTCTAAACGAATTGTTAATAGTGCGGAAAAACCTCCCGAATTTCAGAATCCCAATTTCAAATTACCCCATTTAATTGAAATGGGTAAATTGATGGTAGGAGAACAAAAACGCATTCAAGATATGCGATTAGTGGAAGAATATAATCAATTTCGGACATTTAATAGTCAATTTGGAGCCGCCACAATCCCGGTAAATGCTGAAAATCCCCTGGGTTTTCCGAGTCCGGTTGAACCGAATAGCCAGGGGAGTAAATTACCCATTGAAGTGCTAGAAAAAATCGATTATATTTTATCCAGTGGCTATCGGGTTAGCCTAGAATCTGCTGATCAACGTCGATTCAAAACCGGGTCATGGAATAGTTGTGGGTTAAATAGTAATGAATCAAAAGCCACTATTATTCAAGGAATTGAAGCCTGTTTAAGCGAACATCCCCAGGATTATATTCGTTTATTAGGAATTGATCCCATTGCCAAGCGGCGAGTCATCGAAATAATCATTCAGAAACCCTAATCAGAGAAGGTTTGTAGCCAAAAGTCAAGGATTTTGTGTTATACAACCAATTTGAAATTGTTATATAATATAGGAATCCTTTTAAATCCGTGATCCCCATTACCCATTCGTAATTCGTAATTCGTAATTCGTAATTACCCATTAGCAGTCAACCTTTAACCAAATACAATGAGTGTAAAAGACAAACCTAAATTTCCCCGTAATCTTCCCATCGGAAGTATTTTATTTTGGTTAGGAATTATCTTTTTAATTGCCAACCTCACCTTACCCGGATTATTCGGGCCACAAATTCCCCAGGTTTCCCTATAGTTTATTTATTGAACAAGTTGAAGATGGACAGGTTTCCCAAGTTTATCTCAGCCAAGATCAAATCCGCTATTTAGTCAAAGGAGAACAGGAAGAAGCCGGACAAATCCTATCAACTACCCCAATTTTTGATATGGATTTACCCAAACGTTTAGAAGCCAAGGGAGTTGAATTTGCCGCCGCTCCTCCCCCTCGCAATACTTGGTTTTCCAGTTTACTTGGTTGGGTGATTCCCCCCTTAATTTTTGTTGGAATTTGGGTGGCTGTCGGACAATTTATGCAGAGTCGCGGGGGCGGAGGTTTTGGCGGCCCACAGGGAGCACTTTCTATTAGTAAGAGTAAAGCCAAGGTTTATGTCGAGAATGAAGCTACCAAAGTCAGCTTTCAAGATGTAGCCGGGGTAGAAGAAGCCAAAACCGAATTAGAAGAAGTGGTGGAATTCTTAAAGACTCCCGAACGATTTTTAAAAATCGGAGCCCGGATTCCTAAAGGAGTGTTATTAGTCGGCCCCCCAGGAACAGGAAAAACCCTATTAGCCAAAGCCGTAGCCGGAGAAGCCGGGGTTCCATTCTTTAGCATTTCTGGTTCAGAATTCGTGGAATTGTTTGTTGGTGCCGGGGCGGCGCGGGTGCGAGATTTATTTGAACAAGCCAAAAAGAAAGCCCCCTGTATCATCTTTATTGACGAATTAGATGCCATTGGAAAATCCCGTTCTAGTGGGGGAATGTATGGGGGAAATGATGAACGAGAACAAACCCTCAACCAGTTATTAACCGAGATGGATGGGTTTGCCGCCGGACAAGCCACGGTGATCGTTTTAGCTGCTACCAACCGCCCGGAAACCTTAGACCCGGCGTTACTGCGTCCCGGTCGATTTGATCGCCAAGTTTTAGTTGATCGTCCCGACTTATCTGGTCGTTTAATGATCCTAGAAATCTATGCTAAAAAAGTTAAAATTGGGCCCGATGTCGAGTTAAAAGCGATCGCCACTCGTACCCCAGGTTTTGCGGGCGCAGATTTAGCGAATTTAGTTAATGAAGCGGCCTTATTAGCTGCTAGAAATAAACGGGAAACCGTCAGTCAAGCCGACTTTGCTGAAGCCATTGAACGGGTGATTGCTGGATTAGAAAAAAAATCCCGAGTTTCTTAACGAAAAAGAGAAGAAAATTGTCGCCTATCATGAAGTTGGTCATGCCATTGTGGGAGCGGCGGTTTCCGGTCAAAATAAAATCGCTAAAATCTCCATTGTGCCGCGGGGAATGGCAGCATTAGGATATACTTTACAACTGCCCACCGAAGACCGTTTCTTACTCAGTGAAGAAGAAATCAAAGCCGAAATTGCCATCCTATTAGGGGGACGTTCGGCCGAGGAAGTGGTGTTTGGAAGTATTACTACAGGCGCAACAAATGACCTACAACGGGCAACGGATTTAGCTGAACGCATGGTCACCAGTTATGGGATGAGTAAAGTATTGGGGCCCTTAGCCTATGAAAAGGGACAACAAAATACCTTTCTCGGCGATAATATGATGATCAATCCTCGCCGTTATGTCAGTGATGAAACCGCAAAAGCCATTGATGATGAGGTAAAACAATTAGTTGAAACTGCCCATGAAACTGCCCTAGATATCCTAAATCAAAATCAAGATTTAATGGAGAAAATTGCCCAACAAATCTTAGAAACAGAAGTGATTGAAGGGGAAAATCTGCAACACTTGTTAAATCAAGTTAAATATGAGGGCAAAATTCCCGCCACCATCGGATAATTGATCTATTACCCTCTCATTCCCTGGGTCTACCAGGGAATGACCATCGCAGGTTCTGCCCCTAAAAAAACTATCCTAAATTATAGGAAAAAATCCTTAACCCTATAGGGAAAAGAGGGGCAGAGCTACCAAAACAGCATTTATAGGTAGAACCTAGAAACAATAAAAAACCTAGAAACGAGGTTAACCTAGAAACGAGAAAATAAAAGTAATCAGAGCCAACCAAAACAAAATTTTATGAGTATTAAAAAAAGGCCTAAATTACCCAGTTCCCAAAAAGTTACCCAAATTTTATTAATCTCCGCCGGAGTAATCTTAATCGGAAATTGGTTGTTTCCTCAACTGACTCGCCCCCGTTTTCCCAAAGTTCCCTATAGTTTTTTTATCCAACAAATTGAAGATGGTAAAGTCTCAAAAGTTTTAGTCGGAGAAAACGAAATTCTTTACCAAATTAAAGCACAAAATGAACAACCGGAAAGAATTTTATCCACAACCCCAATTTTTGATTTAGAAACTGCCCAAACGTTTAGAAACTCGAGGAATTGAATTCGCCGCCTCTCCCCCTCCCAAACAAAGTTGGGTGAATGTAATCTTAAATTGGGTAATTCCGCCTTTGATTTTAGTGGTGGCGTTTCAATATTTTATGAAACGAGATCCCCAAGGGGCCTTATCTATTAATAAAAGTAAAGCCAAGGTTTTTGTTAAAGGTGAAACCGATAATATTACCTTTGCAGATGTGGCGGGAGTCGATGAAGCCAAAATCGAATTAGCGGAAATTGTTGATTTCCTGAAAAGTCCCCAAAGATTCACCGAAATTGGGGCGAAAATTCCCAAAGGCGTGCTATTAGTTGGCCCCCCAGGAACGGGAAAAACCCTATTAGGAAAAGCCGTAGCTGGAGAGGCGGGAGTTCCCTTTTTTAGTATATCGGGTTCGGAGTTTATTGAGCTATTTGTGGGAACCGGAGCCGCCCGGGTGCGAGATTTATTTGAACAGGCTAAAAAGAAAGCTCCCTGTATTATTTTTATTGATGAATTAGATGCTATTGGTAAGTCCAGAAGTAGCGGAAGTTTCCAAAGTGGCAGTAACGATGAACGAGAACAAACCCTAAATCAATTATTAACTGAAATGGATGGGTTTGGGGTAGGAGATGCGACGGTAATTGTATTAGCCGCCACCAACCGCCCCGAAGCTTTAGACGCGGCATTATTACGCCCCGGAAGGTTTGATAGACAGGTATTAGTCGATAGACCCGATTTGGCTGGACGCAAAGCGGTTTTAGAAATTTATGCTAAAAAAGTTAAATTAGAAATGGATGTTGATTTACACACCATTGCCACCAGAACTCCCGGTTTTGGCGGGGCAGAATTAGCGAATTTAGTCAATGAAGCTGCCCTCTTAGCCGCTAGAAACCAACGTAAATTGGTTAAACAAGAGGATTTTTATGAAGCCATTGAAAGGGTGGTTGCCGGGTTAGAAAAACGCAGTCGCGTGTTAAACGAAAAAGAGAAGAAAATTGTCGCCTATCATGAAGTTGGTCATGCCATTGTCGGGGCGTTAATGCCGGGGGGCGGAAAGGTTACTAAAATTTCCATTGTGCCCAGGGGAATGTCGGCGTTAGGTTATACTTTAAGAATGCCAACGGAAGACCGTTTTTTAATGGATGAAATCGAATTTAGCGAACAAATTGCCATGCTATTAGGCGGACGGTCTGCTGAAGAAATAGTCTTTGGAAATGTTACCAATGGTGCCTCCGATGACCTACAACGGGCAACGGAATTAGCCGAAAGAATGGTACTTAATTATGGCATGAGCAAAGCCTTGGGGCCCCTAGCCTATGAAAAAGCCAAAGTGAATAATTTTTTAGGCAATTCAGACGCAAATATTCGCCGTCCCATGAGTGAAAAAACCGCCGAAGCCATTGATGATGAAGTTAAGGATATTGTTAATAATGCCCATGAAAAAGCTTTAGAGATTTTGAATTATAACCGAGACTTATTAACAGAAATTGCTCAAAAAGTATTAGAAACAGAAGTCATAGAAGGGGATGAATTACAACAGTTATTAGATCGGGTTTCAACCCGTATCTTGATAAGAATGCGATCGCTTAACTTTAGAGCAAAAAATCACGTCAAGTACCTGTTCATAAGTCAAGAGACAAGTGAACGGAAAAATATCTAATAAGTCTGTATTAATTCTAAATAGAATAGCTTAAAATTTATTGACAGCCTCCCAAAAGTATGTCAAGGAAAGTCACGTTTATTACTAGGCTTCAACTGCCACAATTCCCATCATGCCAAGATCTTCGTGATCAAGAATATGGCAGTGATATACGGTTTTTCCAGTAAAATCGCGGAAGGGAATCCGAATCCTAACGGTTTCATTAGCTCGAATTCGTAGCGTGTCTCCCCATGCCTGATAGGGATCGGGTTTACCATTGCGACTAATTACTTGAAAGGGATTAGTATGTAGGTGAAAAGAATGTTCCATACCATCGGGATCGACATTTACAAGCTCCCAATCTTCAATTGTTCCCAACTTGACGGCGGCATCAACTCGATTCATATCAAAGGTTTTATTATTAAATAAAAAAGCCATTTGCATACCCATGCCATTACCCATACCCATCAACATTGATAGTTCAATCCGACGAGTTTTAATAGGTTGAGGCAATGTTTCAACCGGAATCAGTTTTTCCGGTAGGGGGAGTGGTGTGGCGATCGCATCTTTATAGGTCAAGGTCGCAATCAGATCAGGCTGATTGGATATAGGCGCTGAACTCCCCATACCACCCATCATCCCGCCGCCCATCATCCCACCGCCCATCATCCCGCCCCCCATCATTCCCATGCCCCCACCGCGATCATAGGGCAGGCTGAGTAAACGATATTGCCCCGGTGGACGATTGCCCTGAACCAATACCTCGGCCCGTTCACCCGGAGATAACAATAGTTCGCGCATTTCCACGGGTTGGGCGACGCTACCCCCATCGGTCGCAATTAAGTAAAACGGATGATCTTCCAAGCTGAGACGATAAAACCGGGAGGTGGAAGCATTCACAATCCGAAATCGCAACAGTCCACCGGAGGGTATGGTAAATGTTGGGTTCACCTGGCCATTGACGGTGAGAATCGCTCCTTCGCGCCCACGCATCAATTCAATATGACCGGGGGCGGGAATTTGTCCATTGGCATCCAGGGCAAAGTCTTTCAAAAACAGAAATTCCTCCCTAGCCGCTCTAATTTCTGGAATATCATCCAATTCGCCGCGCACGACAAAGATGCCACCCAACCCACCAAATACCTGCTCTGCGACCAATTCATGGAGATGGGGATGGTAATAAAAGGTTCCAGATGGATGATTTTTCGGTAGGGTGAATTCGTAGGTTTGGGTTTCGCCAGGAGAGACGCTAAGAAAGATATTATCCGCATTTCCAGTTGGGGGAATATGCAGACCGTGATAGTGGAGATTTGTGGCTTGGGAGAGCTTATTTGTAAAATGGATTTTTACGGTGTCTCCGGGCTTGGCTTCTAGGCGTGGGCCGGGAATTTGGCCGTTGTAGGTCAATAGGTTTCCCTGTTGCTGTCCCAGTCTGATTAAACCAGGACGTGCTTCTAATGCCGTCTCTAATAGGCCGTTGCTACTGGTGGTGAGCGCCGTTGCATTAGCTGATTGAATCGACGGTGCTGAGGTGGTATTGCGGCTGCACTGGGTTAATACGGCGATCGCAGTACCAGCACTAAGAAGGAGAAACTGGCGACGGTTGATTAAATACATATTTGATCTAGGGTAATTGCTTGATCTCCAGCTTGACTAAGTAAAATGAAATCGGGATGAAATTGTTAGTATGTAAGGGATATATAATCAAAAACGGTCTACAACATTGGTAACTCTCCGGTCAAATAGGACTTGCGCACCAAACCCGGTTTCTGAACTAGAAATCTCGATTTCATCCGCAAAATCAGGGCTAGAAACCCGGTTTCTTTGGTCTTGTGCGTAAGTCCTGTCAAATCTGGGATTAATGCGATAAAGTAAACGATCTAGCACCACTGACTAAACTTGCCATGCCTAAAACTTCCTCAACCCAGAATCTAATATCCACTTCGGTTGTGAGTTTAAATATTGCCCCAGCCCAAGTTTTACGCGGCAATAACGCCTTAACACAAGCAGGAGAGGCGATCGCAGGCTTTGGTCAACGTCCGGTAATTATTGGTGGCGATCGCTCCTTACCCCTCACTGTTCAAGCCCTACAACCGATTTTAGAGCGTCATCAACTGCAATATTCTCAATTCTCCTACGGTGCTGACTGTAGCGAAACTAGCCTAACCGCCGGAGTTCAAGCCGTCACCAACCATAAGGCTGATTTTATCATCGGGACGGGGGGCGGAAAGGCCCTGGATGCAGCTAAACTGATCGCCCATCAATGCCATCTCCCCATTGTTACCATTCCCACTTCTGGGGCGACCTGCGCCGCTTGGACAGCCCTTTCTAACGTTTATTCCGAGGATGGGGCGTTTTTATATGATGTTAGTTTAGCCCGTTGTCCCGATTTATTGATTTTGGACTATAACTTAATTCAGACTGCTCCCCAACGGATGTTAGTGGCGGGTATTGGGGATGCGATCGCTAAATGGTATGAAGCCAGCGTCAGCAGTGGACATTCCGATCAAACCTTCATGATCGCTGCGGTACAACAGGCGCGAGTTCTCCGAGATATATTATTACAAAAATCCTTAACTGCCCTACAAGAACCGGGGGGCGAAACCTGGCGGGAAGTCGTCGATGCGACGGTATTACTGGCGGGAGTCATTGGCGGTATTGGGGGGGCCCAATGTCGTACCGTGGCGGCCCATGCGGTTCATAATGGGTTAACCCATGTTGCGGCTAGTCATGGGACTTTACACGGGGAAAAGGTCGCCTTTGGAATTTTAGTACAACTGCGTTTAGAAGAAATGGTACAAGGCAACCAACTCGCGGCCACTGCTAGACAACAATTATTAAAGTTTTACACCGATTTGGGCCTACCCCAAACCCTGAATGATTTGGGAATGGGCGAAATTACCTTAACCCAACTGCGACAAGCCGCCGACGTTGCTTGTAATGAGCGTTCTGATATTCACCGTTTACCGTTTAAAGTGGTTCCAGAACAATTAATGGCAGCCATGGTATCAACAACTTCCCCAGGGGAATTACGAGTTACGAATTACGAATTACGAGTGGGGAATACTAAAGACCCTTACCCAGAGTCCTAGACAAATTGCGATATCAGAATTAAGAATTGAGAAGGGAAATAAAAAACCAGACCCCATTGGGGGAAAATAAAGAATCACTAATTAGGGTTAGAGATTGAATTATTCTGTTTCAATATCAAAACCTTAGATAAGAATGGATTTTTTTTCTTGCTACTGAACACATTAGTTTTAACCTAACATAATCGACAATGACATTAGATTGGATTAGCCCTGCTGACCGGATACAAGCCTTACCTCCCTATGTTTTTGCCCGTTTAGATGAATTGAAAGCTAACGCCCGTCAACAGGGCTTAGATTTAATTGATTTAGGCATGGGAAACCCTGATGGGGCGACACCTCAACCTATCGTTGAAGCCGCCATTCAAGCATTAAAAAATCCGGCAAATCATGGCTATCCACCCTTTGAAGGAACCGCTAATTTTAGACTAGCAATTACTAATTGGTATCACCGTCGTTATGGTGTTTCCCTCGACCCCAATGGTGAAGCCTTACCCCTATTAGGGTCAAAGGAAGGATTAGGTCATTTAGCCTTAGCTTATATTAATCCAGGGGATTTAGTCTTAGTTCCTAGTCCTTCCTATCCCGTGCATTTTCGCGGGCCAATAATTGCCGGGGGAAAGGTTCATTCTATTATTTTGAAACCGGAAAATAACTGGTTAATTGATTTAGGATCTATTCCTGATTCTATTGCTGAACAAGCTAAAATTCTCTATTTTAATTATCCCAGTAACCCCACGGGTGCCACCGCCCCCAGGGAGTTTTTTGAAGAAATTGTTGCCTTTGCCCATAAATATCAAATTCTGCTGGTGCATGATTTATGTTATGCCGAATTAGCCTTTGACGGTTATCAACCCACCAGTTTATTAGAAATTCCTGGAGGAAAAGAAATTGGCGTAGAATTCCACACTATGTCTAAAACCTATAATATGGCAGGTTGGCGAGTGGGATTTGCGGTGGGAAATTCTAAGGTTTTACAAGGGTTAAGAACCTTAAAAACTAATTTAGATTATGGGGTATTTTCGGCTTTACAAACGGCGGCAGAAATGGCTTTAAGTTTACCGGATTCTTACCTCAAAGAAGTTCAAGAACGTTATTGTACCCGGCGAGATTTTTTAATTGAAGGGTTAGCAGAATTAGGCTGGAATGTGCCTAAAACCTTAGCTACAATGTATTTATGGGTTCCCTGTCCTCCAGGCATGAATTCCACGGATTTTGCCCTCACGGTCTTACAACAAACGGGTGTGGTTTTTACCCCAGGAAATGCCTTTGGTATTGGTGGAGAAGGCTATTTTAGAATTAGTTTAATTGCGGATTGCGATCGCTTGGGAGAAGCCCTAAAACGCTTAAAAGATGCCAATATTCGGTATCAACCCTAAGCCGTTGTTGGGCCGTTGTTGGGCTTTAGCCCTTCCTCAAGGAGTGCTGAAGCACAACAACGGGGAAAGTTATTAATCTTATGAATAATTATTGAATATGGATAATGAAAACAATCTGAATTTATGTGATTTTATTACTCAAAAAATCAAGAAAAATCCTCAAAATAGAATTACTTTTGCTGATTATATGAACTGGGTTCTATATCACCCTGAATATGGATATTATAGCATCAATAAACCCAAATTAGGGGCGGAAGGAGATTTTGTTACTTCTCCCTATTTAGGATCGGATTTTGGGGAAATGTTAGCAGAACAATTTTTCCAAATGTGGGAAATGCTGGATTGTCCTAACGCCTTTACTTTAGTAGAAATGGGTGCGGGACAGGGAATATTAGCCAGCGATATTCTGTTATATTTACAAAAAAAATATCCTGAATTTTTTAAATGTTTAAATTATATTATTATCGAGAAATCCAACTTTCTCAAAGCTCAACAACAACACCAACTGCAAAAAACCCTCGCCGCTTCACTATCAATTCAATGGTGTGACCTGGAGGATATTCCAAATAGTAATATTATCGGCTGTTTTTTCTCCAATGAATTAGTTGATGCTTTTCCCGTCCATCAAGTTATTGTCCAAAACAAACAACTTCAAGAAATTTATATTACCTTAGATTCAGAAGTAAAATTTAAAGAAATTATTGCCGAACTTTCTACCGAAAAAATTACAGACTATTTTAAATTAATTGATATTGATTTATGCTCTAATCTTTACCCAGAAGGATATCGAACTGAGGTTAATTTAGCCGCCCTAGACTGGATGAAAACCCTGGCTACTAAACTAAATCAGGGCTTTATTCTAACAATTGATTATGGTTACACCGCCCAACGATATTATCTTCCCAGTCGCAGAGAAGGAACCCTACAATGTTATTATCAACATCGTCATCATAACGATCCCTATCTGAATATCGGTCGCCAGGATATCACCGCCCATGTTAACTTTACCGCCTTACAACTTTATGGGAAAAACTGGGGAATTGACCCTCTTGGGTTTACACAACAGGCTTTATTTTTAATGGCTTTAGGGTTAGGCGATCGCATCGCCGCCCTTTCTCAACCCTCAAACTATTCTATTTCAGAAATATTACAAAGACGAGAATGCTTACACTCTTTAATTGATCCCATGGGTTTAGGCAACTTTGGCGTCCTTCTACAATCTAAAGGCTTGAGTCCATCTCAACAACAAATTCCCCTTAAAGGTTTCAGTTTTCCCCTTTAAGGCCCCAAAAAGCCCCGATAGTCTAAAAACATGATGCTGATCTGCGTTTTTTTGCGGACATTGCAGAATCGAAAGTATTTTTTATCACATACATACGGAGATTTTATACGGAATCTTACGATCAAACTCGCAACTTTTATCTTCAAATATTGATTTTTATTTTAGGTAGATAGAAAGCCCACACATCCTATAGAAAGGTTTTTTGAGATGATTTCATCATCCCTTTATATTTGTACCGACCCACTGTAAACCTTCGGTAAAAAAAACCAATATTTACCAAAACCTATAGACAACCCCAAATTGATTGCGTAATATTGGTAACAAGGTAGAGCAAGGAAATCAAAAACTCCCAAGTTTTAACACCTTGTTTCTACCCCAGGCTATAAAATATAAAGGATGAGGCTGAGATGAAAAACACACTATCTAAAATTATCGGTTCTACTATATTAGCTACTGGAGTTGCCGTTTCCTTGGTTGCCGCACCTGCACAAGCGGGAAATGGAAATGGAAATAATCAAAAGACAACAACAACAACTCCAACAACAACAACTCCAACAACAACAACTCCAACAACAACAACTCCAACAACAACAACTCCAACAACCTCCAGTTTCACACTCCTGGATACAAAAACCTTTGGATTTAGCAATATCTTCCTGAATCCCACCACCCAGACTTCTGACAATACAAATGGAGATGGTATTGTCAACCAGTTCAATTTTAGCGTAAGCAAAACCAGTACCAATAAAGTTCTGTTCCAAATTGGAAATACAGGTGCATTATCAAACTCGTTTATTAGCCAGATTAAGTTCTCCGATGCTGGTAACTTACTGAATTTTAATGCGTTTGCACCTACTTACAATCTAGGAAATGTTAGTTTTGCATCAGAAAATAAAACTTTAGCTCAATCCAATAACATTTCAGGTTGGGTAGACAGCTTTGGTTTTGCATCAACGAAACAAGGTGCTAATCAAGCCGGAATCGACCAAAAAGAAGCATTAGGCTTACTGTTTGATGGTAACTTTGACAACGTGATTAGTAGTTTGAAATCTAATCAATTAAAAATCGGAATGCACGTTCAAGGTATTACAGCAACAGGTGGTGGAAGTGACACTTTTGCCAGCTATGTTGCACCTCCCAAACCCCCCGCACCCGTAGAAGTTCCCGAAACCCGCTACATTAGTTGGTTTAGGTTTAGCCTTCGGTGGAATGCTGGCCTCCCGTCGTCGTCAATCCACCTGAGAAAATGATGATTAAATTAGTCATCCCAAACCACTCAAGAATTGCATTAATATCCGTCTCACACTGTTGAGACCCTCAGCCTTTATCTTATCCAAATAGTAGCGGTACTCATCATGCCGCTACTTTATTTAAGAAATAGATAACTCCAATTCAGGCTACATTTACAAAATTTAATCAATTGTATATCCCAACAATAAAACCACTATCAAAATCAGAGTACAGGGTACATTTATCTATTAATCAACATATAATAAACATGAAAAATACAGTTATAACTCAGGTAGAATTTTAATCTCCCTGAGTTTTTTTAAAGTTAGCGATCGCTTTTTATCGAATATTAACTAACGAATTGAGGCATGATTTCCGCCGCCGTAAATAAACCATGAATTCCTCGACGATGCAGTTGAATTCCTGCTTTTAAATAGCCGAAAGCTGGCCCACAAACATTAGCCGCCATGCTGGTTTCATCCCCTAAAGTAAAGGTATGGGTTGAAACTTTCCCTTCAAAAGTTCGGCCAGTAATTTGAACATTGGTACTCAGGGGTTTTTTAGAATTGCGAGTATCCACAATTCCACCCACCGTAACCCGATCGCGTGAACAAATACCCGCCAACTCTAACATAATATCATCGGCGTGTTCCATATTTTCCAAGGTCAGTAACCCGCCCGTTTCTGCTAATAAAGCTTCTACCTGGGCATCGCTCATCGCCCTAGCCTGTTCAACGGTATATCCGGGTAAATGACCAATATCCTCTCGAATCGTAGCGCGATAGGCCTCCCAGTTGGCGATACCCACCCCAAAAGTAATTTTAACGCTGTGAATTTCCGTGTAACTTTGGGCCGCCAGAGCCGCGGCGGCGGTTAATAACCCGGGGGTGGCCCCACATCCGGTCATATAGGTAATTCCGGCGGCTTGTAACTCATCTTTGAGTTCTAATAATAATTCCACGGCGCTCGTCCGTTTAATGGCATCGACTAATACCCCTCGCCATCCCGACCGAATAAAGGTTTTAGCCACACTAGCCATAAAATCATTGGGTAAATTCGGCAAAGCCAGAAAATATCCCTCAACCCCTGGGGCCGTTTTCACTAATTCTTCAATACTCTGATTACTCAGAACTCCATGGGGTTTCTAAATATCCCACCGACCCTTGAGCTTGATAGATCTCAATACAGCGATTCGGGTTCAGTCCCTCCCCATCGTAAGCATAACCCTTTTGATCGGCTACGGCTACCCACTGCATTTGCTGTTTTGGGGCTAAAACCCTCGTTGCTGCCTGTCCTAGCCCGCCAAAACCCAAAATTCCCACCCGAATCGGGGACAAACCTGTATTAACCATTACTGGACTCATGAAATCTGATTGAATTTAGACAGTCTTTAATTATATAGCAGAAAAAGAAAGGGTTCAAAAAGTTCGTTATCGGGCTGTGGCGATGTGATTTTGGGGCCTAAGCCCAACAACGATTAGGGTTTTAATTTTCAGCTTCCCCAGCCGTTGGCGGTGAAACGGATGGCTCAGAAGTGGGAGTAGGATTTGTTTCTGATAATGCTTCATCGGGTTTAGATGGAGCCGCCGGAGGCACGGTTACGTTAACATTGGGGGCGGGTTGAGGAGCCGCCGGAGGCACGGTTACGTTAACATTGGGGGCGGGTTGGGGAGCCACCGGAGGCACGGTTACGTTAACATTGGGAGCGGGTTGGGGAGCCGTAGGGGGAACCGTTACGTTAACATTGGGCTTAGGTTGGGGGACTTGTACGGGAACAGGAACAACTTGAGTTCGATTTCTCTCAATAATCACTGTATCTCGTCCTGGGGCTTGGGTTTTGGGAGTATTAGATTCCGATTTTCCTGGCCCTACGGTTGGAGCTTTGGAGTCATCGGGTTTAAATAAACTCGGCCAAACTGCAAAACCAATTCCTAATGCTAATAATACGGCAATTCCTATACCAATTAATGCACCCCAAGTGATATCATTATTGACTTTAGTTCTTTCGTTTTGACGAATGGATTCATCCCTTACAGGGTCAGGAGTCTGTCCTCGAAGCTCATTAATTTCCTGATTAGAATGGGGCTGATCTTGAGGTGTATTATTCATAGGTTTTTGCCAAAATTCATCCCAATTAAAAACGAATTGATTTAGATGAGATGATTCTGTTTAATATAACTAAAATTCTGGCTTAGATTCATCTATCTGAAGGCATAACCTATTTTGATCTAAAAAATGAGGAAGTTATTATATAGATTGAGTTAAACTTGATTTTATTAGTTATAATCACTGAAATTATGATTATTTTCACGCAATTAGTTCCCGATAAAGAGCATCAACAGGTTACAGTTTATCTAGCCCTAACCGCAGAACAACGGACAAAAACCCGTCAATATATTGAAACTTTAGAGGGTGAAACCTATTATATTCGCCTGCCTAGGGGAATGGTTTTAAATGCGGGGTATTTGTTAACCTCCGATGCTCAAGATATTTGGGCAAAGGTGATTGCTAAACCAGAACCTATTATTACGGTCAGGGCCAACCATTCCCTGGATTTATTAAAAGCCGCTTATCATTTAGGAAATCGTCATATTCAGTTAGAAATTACCTCCGACTATTTACGATTTTCCCCCGATCCTGTACTATCTTCAATGTTAGTGCATCAAGGATTAACAATTCAAGAAGAAATTGCCCCTTTTTATCCTGAAGGGGGAGCTTATGATCATTAATAATTACGAATTACGAATTACGAATGGGTAATGGGTAATGGGTAATGGGTAATGGGTAATGGGTAATGGGTAATGGGTAATGGGTAATGGGTAATGGGTAATGGGTAATGGGTAATGGGTAATTACGAATTACGAATTACGAATGGGTAATAGCAAAAGTTTACCTCCCCTGCTCCCCCTGCCTCCCCTGCCTCCCCTGCTCCCCCTGCCTCCCCTGCTCCCCCTGTCTCCCCTGCTCCCCCTGCCTCCCCTGCTCCCCCTACCTCCCCTGCTCCCCCTGCTCCCCCTGCTCCCTGTTTCCCTAAATATTCTATATATTGCCCATTTTCCAATGATTTTAAATTTATTACAACTTTCCAGTCCGGCTTTACCTTTGGGTGCTTATAGTTATTCTGAAGGTTTAGAAACCTTAGTTGAAAATGAAATTATTACCGATCATTCTAGTCTATTGCAGTGGTTAATTCAAGACCTGAATTATGGCGCAATTCGACTGGAATCTGCCTTAATGGTTCGAGCTTATCGCTGTGTGATTAATCAAGATTATAACCAATTAATTTATTGGAATCAATGGTCAACGGCGGCGAAAGAAACCTCGGAATTGCGACAACAAAGTTGGCAAATGGGGAATACCTTAATCCAGCTTTTAGTTAATTTGGAAGGAGTAAAACCAACAGATTTAGAGTTATTTCCTCTCAAAGATTGGACGGAAAAAGTGGGAAAACCTTGTAATTATGCGATCGCATTTGGATTAGGTGCGGTTTATTGGCATCTTGATCTGAAAAATGCTTTACTGGGATATCTCTATAGTTGGGCGACTAATTTAATTAATGCTGGGGTAAAACTGATTCCTTTAGGTCAAACCATGGGTCAAACTTTACTCTTACAATTACACCCCGAAATAGAATCAACAGCCACAGCTATTTTACAATTAGACGATGGAGATTTAGTCAGTTGTAATTGGGGGTTAGCATTGGCAAGTATGGCACATGAAACCCAATATAGTCGATTATTTAGAAGTTGATTTTATTGATTGATTTATGGTACAATGAAACTGGTTAGTTTTCATCTTAATTTTATGTCTGGTTTGCGAGTTGGTGTTGCTGGGCCAGTGGGTTCGGGAAAAACCGCCTTGGTTGATGTTTTGTGTAAGCAAATGCGAACATCCTATCAATTAGCGGTGGTTACGAACGATATTTATACTCAAGAAGATGCTCAATTTTTGGTTAATTCCCAAGCCTTAGAAAGCGATCGCATTTTAGGGGTAGAAACCGGGGGCTGTCCCCATACAGCTATTCGGGAAGATGCTTCATTAAATTTAGCCGCCATAGAAACAATTAGAAACCAAATTCAATAATTTAGATCTATTATTTGTAGAAAGTGGTGGGGATAATTTAGCTGCTACCTTTAGCCCGGAATTAGTAGATATTACCATTTACGTTATTGATGTAGCCGCCGGAGATAAAATTCCCCGTAAAGGCGGGCCAGGAATTACTAAATCCGATTTATTAGTAATTAATAAAATTGATCTTGCTCCCTTAGTGGGTGCAGATTTAGGCATCATGGAAAGAGATGCTAAAAAAATGCGTGGTAATAAACCTTTTGTCTTTACAAATTTAAAAACCCAACAAGGATTAGATGCTATCATTAAATTTATTAAATCCCACTTAATCCCGTAGTAAGCCCTTCAGGGCTTTCTTAATTCCCCAGAGTTAATAGTAAAAATTAGTAGTAAGCCCTTCAGGGCTTTCTTTATTCCTTAGATTTAATGGTAAAAATTAGTAGTAAGCCCTTCAGGGCTTTCTTTATTCCTTAGATTTAATGGTAAAGCCAACATTAACAACGATGTATGATTATTAGTTTAGCAATGATAAAAACCTGAGTCAGCCCTGAAGGGCTTACTACTTTTAATAACGATGTATGATTATTAGTTTAGCAATGATAAAAACCTGAGTCAGCCCTGAAGGGCTTACTACTTTTAATAACGATGTATGATTATTAGTTTAGCAATGATAAAAACCTGAGTCAGCCCTGAAGGGCTTACTACTTTTAATAACGATGTATGATTATTGGTTTGGCAATGATAAAAACTTAAATCAGCCCTGAAGGGCTTACTACTTTTATGCAATATTTAGAACAAACTCCCTCACAATGGCAAGGAATATTAGACCTAGACTATCAAAAAATCAACAATTCCACTCAATTAGTCAAAGCCTATAGTCAAGCTCCGTTAAAAATTCAGCGATCCTTTTATCCTGAAGGTAAGGATATCTGCCATAATATTATATTACATACCGCCGGAGGAATGGTAGGGGGCGATCGCCTATCTCAAACCATTAATTTACAGCCGGAAACCCAGGTTTTATTAACTACTCCCGCAGCTAGTAAAATTTATCGAAGTTCTGGAGAAACTGCCCAAAATAATATTAAGATTGAAGTACAAGAACAATCCTATTTAGAATTTGTTCCTCGGGAAATGATTATCTTTAATGGAGCTATTTTTAGTCAAAATCTCAGAATTAATTTAGCTGAATCGGCTTGTTATTTAGGATGGGAAATTACCCGATTTGGACGCACAGCTAGGGGAGAAATATTTAACCAAGGACAGTGGAAATCCTGTACAGAAATTTGGCAAAATGGCTGTCCGGTTTGGATTGATAGACAGGGGTTTATCGCCAATGAAGAAATATTGAATAGTCCCCATGGTTTGGCAGGAAAACCTGTAATTGCCAGCTTAATTTGGGTGGGACAACCCGTTTCTGAGGATATGATTAAAAGTATCAGACAATTGTGGTTACAGCGAGAAACATCTAGTCAAGCTGGAGTTACCAAATTAATATCGGGATTACTCTGTCGCTATCGAGGAAATTCGACCCAAGAGGTGATAGAATGGTTTACGGATGTTTGGCAGTTGCTCCGTCATAATTATACGGGAAAATCAATTGTTAAACCTCGCGTCTGGCAACTTTAATCACTTAAAATTTATTCAGATAAATCTATGCAGTTATCCCCGCAAGAAAAAGATAAGTTATTAATTTTTACGGCTGCTTTATTAGCAGAAAGAAGAAAAGCAAAAGGACTGAAATTAAATTATCCTGAAGCTGTTGCTTATATTACGGCTGCTATTTTGGAAGGAGCAAGGGAAGGACAAACGGTATCGGAATTAATGAGTTATGGAAAAACAATTTTAAAGCGGGAAGATGTTATGGAGGGGATTCCTGAAATGATTAATGACGTACAGGTAGAAGCTACCTTTCCCGACGGAACAAAATTAGTTACCGTTCATGATCCTATCAGCAATTAGTCATCAGTCATCAGTCATCAGTTAACAGTCATCAGTTAACAGTTAACAGTCATCAGTTAACAGTTATAAGTTAACAGTTATAAGTCATCAGTTATAAGTCATCTCCAAAAATATCTATATTCTCCTGTGGGGGGAAGGAGTGCCCATTGGTGTAAACTTAATTTCCTCGCCCCTACGACAAATGGGATATCAAACTAAAAACTGATAACTGATGACTAAAAACAGATAACTGATTACTGATTACTGATTACTGATTAACCGGGATAGCTCCGGTTTTTACGTCTAAATTTAGGGGTTGACCTTGACGTTTAATTTGCATTTTTAACTGACTTCCTACCGTTATATTCTCAACAATTTGTTGGATTTCATCGGCTTTAGTGACGGTGATATTATCCACTTGAATAATCACATCTCCAGCGCGTAATCCTGATTGATGGGCGGGAGAATTTGGCATAACTCTGGCAATCAAAACCCCTTGATCTTCATTCACACTAATCGGACTATTGGGATCTTGATTTAAACTTTCTTTAACTTCAGGAGAAAGCGTGACCATTTGAATTCCTAAATAGGGATGTTCGACTTTTCCTGTGGTGGAAATTTGATCCGCAATGCGTTGAACTTGATTAATCGGAATCGCAAATCCTAAGCCCTGGGCGCCTTGAATAATCGCGGTATTCATCCCAATTACTTCACCCTTTTGATTCAGTAACGGCCCACCAGAATTACCCGGATTAATAGCAGCATCGGTTTGAATAAAACTGACTCGTTTATCGGGAATACCAACTTCACTTCCCGAACGACCAGTGGCACTAATAATACCCACAGTTACGGTATTATCTAATCCTAACGGGTTGCCAATGGCGATCGCTAATTCCCCGGGTTGTAATCCCTCAGAATTACCCATGGTCAAAGTCGGTAAATTATTAGCTTCAATTTGAATAACTGCCACATCTGTTACTGGGTCAGTTCCAACTACTTTTCCTTCAAATTGACGACCATCTTTTAAAACAACTGATACTTTTGTTGCCCCATCAACAACGTGAGCATTGGTAATAATTCGACCATTAGAATTAACAATAAATCCCGACCCGGAGCCCCGAACAATTTCCTGTTTAGGCGCACTGGGCATTTGGGAACCAAAGAAACGTTCAAAAAAGGGATCATTAAACTGTTCTGGGTTCTGATTTTCAACGGTTTTAGTGGCATTAATTCGGACAACGGCTGGCCCAAAACGCTGTACCACGTTCGCTACCAGGTCGGGAGTGGCAATTGTCCCCGGGTTGGCACTGACGGGGGCGGGGAGGGCGGTCGGGGGTACGGGGGATATCGCCGTCGCCGGGGTGGGTTGAGGGCCTTGGAGTTGAGGCAGAATAGACATCCCAGCGATTCCTGCCCCCACCCCTAATAAAACTAAAGATAAAGATGTTAAAGATTGAGTTCTCGGACGTTGAGTTGGACGGGGTGTTTCCGTCCATTCCAAGCGAGAGGACTCTAGGGGAGAATTTAAAGCATCAAAATCAGATTTCATTGTAATACCTCTATCTATAAGCATTTAAGGGAGTAGAACGGTTGAGTGCTTTACCCCCGATGTTCTTTAAGTTAGAGGTTGAATATGACGTTGCTGTGGCAAAGATATGACAAGGAGATGAAGATTTTATTCGGGGACAGAATTAAGTAATTTTACTGATTGTCAGTGTTAATCTAACCCCCGTAGTAAGCCCTTCAGGGCTTCTTTTCTTCCCCCTCCTTAAAGATAATCAGAGAGTCCTAAAGGACTCACTACGAGGACTCACTACGGTTAGCGAACATCGATTTTTGCTAAGGTCGTATTGCGGTAATAGTGGGCGAGAATTTGTTGATAACCGTATCCACCCCGAGCTAAGTTATAGGCGCCCCATTGACTCAAACCCACCCCATGACCAAAGCCGCGACCCGTGACTTGAAAACTGGTTGTCCCACTTTTGCGATTCACTTGAAACCGGGTGCTGCGCAGTCCCAGGGCGGAGGCGATATCATCCCCACTTATAACTCGCGTCCCTTTGTCTCCGACCACTTTCATCGCCAGAATACTACCATAGGCCGAAGTCCGTTGCGGAGTCATCGTCGTAATATTCCCGACACCAGAAATCCGTTTACTTAAATCCGCTTGAGAAAAGGTTTTTGTCCATTCAAACACCGGAGTTCCCTGGTCAAAATCTGGGACTCCCCGTAAATAGGGTAAGGGTTTCATTCCACACATCCTCAACGTTCTCGGTATGTCCCCCAGAAGCCGAATGAAAGGCCGCTAAAATAGCTTGGCCGTTATAGGTCAAAACCTGTCCCCGGGTGGCATTCACCGCCGCCAGGGTTCCCGTAGATTCCGTAATTAAACCTTTATAGACCTGCCAATTTTGATCATCTCCGACATCAAAAACCCCATTGCTGCGCTGACGTTTGTAGAGGGCGTAGGTTCGCGCTGCAACAGCTTGAGCTTTCAGGGCTTCCTGGGGCCATCCGCCATCCATTTCCGCCCCCAGAACACTATAGAGATATTCCTCTAAATCAACATAATTAATCGCCGTTAAACCGCCATTCCGAGGCACTAATAATACCCGTCCTCGATACCAACCATTACCTATCCAAACATTACCCCCATTGCTGGGGTCAATCCAGAGTTGGGAGCCTTGCCATTTGCCCAGGGCTACATTTCCCGATTGGGCCTGAGCAATACCGCCCCCCATCGCTGCCAACTCCCCTAACACTTTACCATTGCCATCTCGGACAACAGCCTGGGTGGTGCTACCGACTTTAAGCTGATTCGCACCGTCTTCAATGGCGACCCTTAATAATAGTTGGGCTTGGGCTGGGGCGACCAGACAAAACCAAATCAGTAACGTCTTCCACCCATAGCGTTGAAAACGTTGTACAGAGTTAGTAAAAATATTTTGGGGTTGGGTAAAGGAACAAACCATAATTTTGATCAGATCCAGCACCGATTAGTCTATCACATCTTATTGACACTCCCCCGTCAAACTTACGTTATTTACATGATTATTTTCCCAGAGCCATTTCATAAATCGATTGATTCACTTTAACAGATTTTTCTAAATCAACCATGGGTTGAGGATAGTCAACGCCTAAAATTACCCCAAAACGTTTTTGTTCAACCGCCAATAATTTCCAAGGTTGATGAACTTTTGATGGGGGTAAATCCTTTAATTCCGGCAGCCAATGTTTAACATAATCCCCATTAAGATCATAATCTTGGGATTGTTTTAGAATATTAAAATAGCGAAATCCTCGGGCATCATTGCCGACTCCGGCGGTATAATTCCAGTTGCCCCAATTGCTACACACATCATAATCAATTAACAAAGATTCAAACCATTCTGCTCCCCTTTGCCAATTAATTCCTAGATTTTTAGTCAGGAAACTGGCTACATTTTGCCTCCCTCGGTTTGACATAAATCCTGTGGTTAATAATTCTCGCATATTCGCATCAATTAAGGGAAAACCTGTGATTCCCCGTTGCCATTGTTCAAACTGTTTGGAATTTTCTTTCCAAGGAATATAAATTCCTTGTAGCCCTTGAGGATAAAATATTTTGTTTCCATGTTTTAAAGCAATAAATTTAAAATAATCTCGCCATAATAATTCAAAAATCAACCAGTAAGTTGAATCATTTTTGACCCGTTCTTTTTCATAAATTTGAACTGTATTATAAATTAGTCGGGGAGATAAACAGCCTAATGCTAACCAAGGAGAGAACTTAGAGGAATAATTTGCCCCTAACATTCCATTGCGAGTTTCTTTATAGGTTTTGAGACAATCCTGTTCCCAAATATAGTTTTTCAAACGGTCTAATCCTGCGGTTTCTCCGCCTTTAAATTCTATAACTGCCCGGGCATCAAAACTAGGTGTTTCTAAACCCAAATCTTGAATAACGGGTAGGTTTCCTGTTTCTATTTCAGGTAAATGGGGGAGGTGTTCAGGAGAGGGAAAAGGACTATTAATAATTGATTTAGATTCAACTTGCTTTCTAAATTGGGTAAATATTTCTGGAAGTTGGGCAATAGAAAAGGGTAAATCTGTGATAGAATAAAGAGTTGCGCCCCAAGAAGATTTGACAATAACGCCGAGAGCCGCTAAGGCAGTTTTTAAATTTTGTTCTACGGTTAATTCCTCGGATGTAGCTTCTTGATAATAATAGACTGCATCAATATTTAGGATTTTAACTAATTCAGGAATAATGATTTCTGGCTTCCCTTGACGGATGATTAAATCACTTCCTAATTTTCTGAAAGATTGACGTAAATCTGCAACGCTTTCTAATAAAAATTGAGTGCGAAATGCTCCGGTTTTCGGGAATCCGTAGGAGGTTTTTTTAAACTGTCTAGGGTCAAAGCAATACACAGGAATAATCTGTGCTTGAGTGTTTAATGCTGAGGATAACGGTTGATGGTCATGAAGCCGCAAATCGTTTCGATACCAGATTAAAATTCGTTTTGGGGTCACAATGATTGGCCATCTAAAGGGTTAAGTTCGTTTCAGTAGTCCGTCTGTTTCTATAACTCACGGATTTACAAAACGTTACACTTAACCCATTCTAACTGAACTTTCCAGGGGTTTGACAATTAACCATCGTCCCGTTTTCGGGTCGCGGTAACTATTGTAGGGGTTAGAGCGCAGAGGTTTGGGATAAATTTTCATAATCACCGTCCAAATCCTTAACGGTTGAAAGAATATAGGTCAACTCAATAATTTAATTATTCCGTATTTTCCCAGTTAAATCAGGAACGCTCGTCTCTAAAATTATGTGATAGTAACGTTCAATTTGAGTGACAATGAACATGGGAGCAAGTGAGGGAAGTCCAGGGAAGTTTGTGATCTCAATCATTTAATTCTACGTTTACGGATTATTTATTGTCATTAATTGTTATGAAAACCGCAAAAAACTTTATTGTTATTGATACGGAAGGACAACCGATTTTAAGAGAATTAGCGATTGTCAATGATCAGGGAGAATTAATTTATGAAGCCTTTGTGGAAAATCATCCCCAAAGTCCTAAAATTGCCCATCTGACTAGACCGTTAAAAGTAATTTTAAAGGAATTTCTGGAAATTTCTCAATCTCAAATCATTATTTGTCATTATGCTCAACATGATGTTGAAGTATTAAGAAATTCGTTTAAAGCGGTGGGAATTTCTGCCCCTCAATTGGATTTTCAGTGTAGTTTTGAACTAGCTCAACGCTATTTACCACAGTTAAATAGTCATTCTTTAGAAGCTTTAAGTAAACATCTAAGACTTAAATTCGAGGGTCAATTTTTCATTAAAGATTCTGCCCATAGAGCCAAATATGATGCGTCATTTACCTATCAACTTTATAAACATATTGTCAATGAATTTATCAAAAAGGAATTAAAAGCCCAACCTAACCCCTTTGGAACCAGTCGCGTCGATACTCCCTTTCAGGATCACCCGGATTTTCGAGGGATTTTTGCCGAGGAATGCGATCGCTTAAAAGCTATTTTAGGGGATATTAAATTAGACCTCAATCATCAAACAAAAGGGGCAATTGTAATTGGGGAACCCGGGTCAGGAAAAACCCATTTGATGATGCGATTAGCCAAGGATTTATTACTTAAAAACAGATTATTATTTATCCGTCAACCAAATAATCCTGACACGGTTTTATTCCATACCTATAGTCGAATTTTAGAATCCTTAATCCAAATTGTTCCGAATAGTATTCACACTCAGCTTGAGTATTTATTGGCTAATAGTTTTGCGGAAATTATTAAATCTACCGATAACTATTTTACTTCAAAAACCCAAAAAGACGAGAAGATATTACAACTAATTCAAGGGGGGAATTTAAAACTATTTACCGACTTATCCCAAGCAGAAACAAAAACAAAACGGGAGTTTTGGCAACATATTGAAAAACGGGCTTTGGAATGGTGGAATAATAACTTTTCCGCCGCCGGTTACGCCCCTAAGTTTTTACAGGGAATTGTGAAGTTTTGTGGCTATACGGACTTTAACCGTCGTCAAATTATTACCCAATGGTTAGCAATGAATAATCTCCCCCAAGAAGAATTAGACCGGGTGGGTTTACCCTCCTGGGAAGATGAATTGAGTCGGGAAGAAGCCTCCTTAGAAGCGTTGAAGGTGTTGGGATGTTTATCCCTATTAGATGAACCTTTAATCATTGTTTTTGACCAGTTAGAAGGATTAGGATTAAAGCACAATGAACGCTTGTTACAATGTTTTGGAACCGCGATTAAAGAGATTTTTACCCATGTTCCCAATAGTTTAATTATTTTAAACCTATTTCCCGATCGCTGGCAACAATTTAAACAGGTTTTTGATGGGTCAATTATTGATCGGGTATCCCAGTCCCAAGTGTTTCTTAACCGTCCCTCTAATCAAGAGTTAAAACAGTTATTGAATTTAAAATTACAAGGGTTAGATGTCACCCTGGATGATTTATTTGAAGTGGATGAAATTACTGCAATTTTAAATCATATTTCTATTCGGACTGTCTTAAATGTGGCGGCGGATTATTACCGCTATAAAGTCGATGGAATTCCTCTCCCGAAACATCAACTGATTCCCGTATTACAAACCGATGAAAGTGATGTGGAAAGACGGTTACAACAGTTGGAAATTGAACTGGAACAAATAAAACAGGGGATAACTCAAATTGCGAAAATTTTTGGCGAGAAAAATCAGCAGAATTTAGAAATATTTAATGAGGAATTATTTGGATTTGTCCCCGCCTTTGATTCTGCTGCTAAACGTCAACTTAAAAGTTATTTAAAGGCGCAACGAATTTGTTTAGAAGCGAATTTATCCAAACCTAAAATCCTGACCGATAGTGACGATTTAGGGAAATTAACAACGATTTTAGAAGCCTTAATGTTAGTGATTTCTCCCTTGAGTTTTGATATTTTACGCTTAGGAAAACGAGTGATTCCTGAACATTTAATTATTCAAACTCAAACCCATAGTTTTGTGGTGGGATTTTTACATTTAGGTGGAGCACCCTTTTTTCATCGGATGAAAAATTGGAATGAATTATTGCTTTTGAAACCTAATTTTAAATTTATTTTATGTCGAGACCAAAGCGATTATCCGATTACTGGTGAGAAAAGTCTATTTGAGCTAGAAAAACTTCAACATTCTAAAAATGGAAAACTAATGATTTGGAATCCAGACCATAGGGTTTTATTTGAGTTGTTCTATCAAATGATCCTAGACATTCAAAATTATGATTTAGAGATCAAGTTTGAGGAAGCTATGGAGTTTATTTTATCAGAATATCAGGATTATTGGCTATTTCAAAATATTACTAGGGATTTGAGTTAAAAACTATATATAGCAAGAGGCAATAGGGAATAGGCAATGGGCAATAGGTAAATACTTACTGTGAGCAGCTTTTAGCTTTCAAGAATGTCCTAATAGATGCGGCAACTTCTATAAAAGCCCTATACCAGAAATATACGATGTTATTTTCTGGTATAGAACTTTATTTCTCCGTCAATCCGTTGATTTCGTTTTTATATGAAATCCGTAAACATTCTCCCTGTGTAGAGACGTTGCATGCAACGTCTCTACACCGTTATTCAACCGTTACTGACTTGGCTAAATTCCGAGGCTGATCCACATCTAAACCCCGTCGGGCTGCAATATAATAAGCTAATAATTGCAGAGGAATTACGGTTAGAATTGGGGATAAAATTTCATCCACTATCGGAAACAGCTAGAACATCATCAAAGGTTTCCTTGGCTTCGAGTTCTTCTAATGGTATCACCCCAATTAAACGAGCATCTCGCGCCTTGGCTTCTTGGGCATTAGAAATCACCTTTTCATAGACACTTCCCGGCATAGCGATCGCTACTACGGGTACTTTTTCATCTAATAAGGCAATGGGGCCATGTTTCATTTCTCCCGCCGGATATCCCTCCGCGTGAATATAACTAATTTCCTTTAATTTTAAGGCTCCTTCTAAAGCAATTGGAAAATTAATTCCCCGCCCTAAAAAGATAAAGTCTTGGGTTTCATTAAAATCAGCGGCCAACTCCTCAATATATTTTTCTTGACCCTGTAACAACTGTTCCATTTGAGCCGGAAGTTGTCGCAAATCCTTGATAATTTCGAGGAGGCGAGATTCGGGTAAACTTTGACGATGCCAAGCAATATCTAAAGCCAATAAATAAAAGGCAACTAATTGAGCGACAAAGGTTTTGGTTGCAGCCACCCCAATTTCAATTCCGGCTCTGGTATCAATAATATGGGGAACTAATTGGGCTAAAGAACTTTCAGGACGGTTGGTAATTCCTAATAGTTTGGGCGCGTATTTTGCCGGGGCATTTATCCGCCGTTGTTGTTCCATCGCCAAGGAGGCTAAAGTGTCAGCCGTTTCTCCTGACTGTGTAACCCCAATTGTTAAAGTATTAGGTCGCAGGGGAGTCGGTGCATAACGAGCCTCAGAAGCATACTGTACCACCGTAGGAATATTCGCAATTTGTTCTAACAAATATTTCCCAACTAAGCTGGCGTGCCAACTGGTTCCACAGGCTAGAATTTCAATTTGTTCTAAATCTTGATACCAACTTGAGGGAACACTTAAATGAATTGGTGAAGGTCGTTTTTTGGCTTTAGATTTTTCGGTGGTTTTTTCCGGTTCTAACTCCAATTCAGCATCTAAATAGGCTTGTAAACAATCCCGAACAACTCCCGGTTGTTCATGGATTTCTTTTAACATAAAATGTTTAAAAGCGTGCTTCTCAACTAAAGATGGACTCCAACTGAGAATCCGAGGAACTTTATGTAAACGTTCTCCCGCAAAACTATAAACCTCTACACCCAAATGGGTTAAACGAGCCATTTCCCCATTTTCTAAACTTAAAATAGCTTGGGTATGGGGAAACTAAAGCCGGGGTGTCGGAGGCACAGAAAAATTCCCCCTGACCTAAACCAATGGATAAGGGCGCCTGTTGACGAGCAACAATTAATTCATTGGGAGAATCTGCACATAAAACCGCGATGGCAAAGGCTCCTTCTAAACGATTAACCGTTTGACGCACAGCCTCGAAAAAAGATATTTTTTCAGAAGTTGGATTTGCTAAAAAGTCAGCAATTAAATGGGGAATTACTTCCGTATCCGTATCGGATTTAAACTCATAACCTTTGGCTTTTAATTCTTCTCGTAATTCCCGATAATTTTCCACAATCCCGTTTTGAACAACGGCTATCCGTTCCTCGGGATCGAGGTGTGGATGGGCATTCCGTTCTTCCGGTTTGCCATGGGTTGCCCAGCGTGTATGACCAATACCAATACTAGAGGGAATCTCAATATGGGCTAATTTTTCCCGTAGGTTATAGAGCTTTCCCTTAGCTCTAATAGAATGAATATTCCCTTCCCAAATTGTCGCTAAACCCGCCGAATCATAACCACGATATTCCAGTTTTTCTAACCCGGCTATCAGAATTTCACTGGCAACTCGAGTTCCAATGTAACCCACAATTCCACACATTAATTTATAACTCCTGTTTTAATAGTCTTTATCCCGAATATTAATTCGAGTTCATTCCCCCCATCTTAATTGAAGTGGAGAAAACCTATTTCTAGCTTAATTGGCAGGGATCTGACAACATTCCAACAAAAAAGAGGGTGGAATTTCCCCCCTCTGTGAAGATTTAACCCACTGTATCCTTTCCGGTGAAAGCAATACATGATGGATTGAGATAAAAACCCGCTTTGGGGCGGAGTTTAGTAGGCTAGACCCATACTACGAGTGGTTTCAGCACCCAGATAAACCCGAATACTCAGGAAGTCTGTAGGACAGGCCGTTTCACAACGTTTGCAACCGACACAATCAGCGGTGCGGGGAGAGGAAGCCACCTGAGCCGCTTTGCAACCATCCCAAGGAACCATTTCCAGGACGTCAGTGGGGCAAGCCCGAACACATTGGGTACAGCCGATACAGGTATCGTAAATTTTGACTGAATGAGACATTGAATGATTTCTCCAGTAGATATCAAAATGTTACAAGTTCTGCCCTAAATATAGGTTAGAAGTCCAGCTTAATAGGAGCGGGATCATCCCATATATTGCATCACAATACTCCAGTGTTTCACTTCCAATACACATAAGGCGATAAAACTTTAAACAATGTAATATTTCCCGCCCTAACGATTAACAGTTCACGCTCTAATTTTGTCCAACACAGACTTTGTGGAAACAACGTGGCGGTCTAAACCCAGTTGTTGGGGGTCAATACCCAGGGCGAGGGCCACCAATTGGGGAAGATGGAGCACAGGTAAACCCAGGGGGCGACCAATTACTTTTTCGACTTCCGGTTGACGAGAATCTAAATTCAGATGACACAGGGGACAGGGCGTTACCAGACAGTCGGCACCGTTATCAATAGCTTCTTGAATATGGTTTCCAGCCATTTGAAAGGCGGATTCCGTCGCGTAACTCGATAGCGGCCAACCGCAACATTGGGTTCTCCCCCGATAATATACCGGAGTTGCCCCCACAGCCCGAAATAGGTTTTCCATGGATTCCGGCTGATGGGGGTCGTCATAGGGGAGATGGGTTTGGGCACGGAGGAGATAACAGCCATAAAAAGCCGCACACTTCAAACCCGATAGTTGGCGACTAACTCGGCGTTCAATTTCGGCTAAACCATAATCGGCGACTAAGGCCCAGAGCAGATGTTTAACTTCCGTTGTCCCTTGATAGGGTGAACAGCCTTCTTTGCTGAGTAGCCCATTCACTTTTTCAATATAAGCCGGATCATTTTCCTGAAATTCTTTTAACCGTTCATCAACGTGACCAATCACCCCCTGACAGGTGCTGCAATGGGTCAGTAGGGGTAAATTTAATTCTTCTGCTAAAGCAATATTACGCGCATTGACCGTATCTTCCAACAGTCGGGAATCTTCTTTGAAGGTGCCTGAAACCGCAGCAAGATGCCTTTTTTAGTTCAATTAGTTCAATACCTAAAGTTTCTGTGAGAACTTGCGTAGACTGATACAGTTCCCGGCAAGCACCCTGGGCAACACAGCCCGGAAAATAGGCATATCTCAAGGAGGGCATAGAAATCACCGATACTAGGATTTTGGATTCATTAGTAACAAAATAGCAATAAAACGAGAAGATACGAAGGAATTGTTTAAAATAGAGAGTATCAACCAAGTTTCAAATTATTAAAAAACTTAAATACACTATGAAAATTTTAGGTAAAGCTACTTTGATGGGAACCCAAAGATATCGAGAACGCCATCAGCAAGACTGTCTCGCTGCTCATTTTCGAGAAGCCAATGATTGGGTTGTCAGTTCGATCGGTATTGGCACTTATTTAGGAGCCGCAGACTCCCGAACGGATGATCTGGTCACTGAAGCAATTATCGAGTCAGTTAACAATGGAATTAATCTGATTGATACCGCAATTAATTATCGTTATATGCACGCTGAATGGAGTACAAGTTATGCTTTACGCGCTTTAATCCGGGATGAAGTTATCTCCAGAGATGAATTGATTATTTGTACGAAAGGAGGTTTCATTCCCGATTTAGATCGAATCAGTTGGTTTTATTCTCGATATATTGAAAACAGTAGATTTTCGATTGAACCCGAGGATTTAGTTGCAGAATGTCACTGTTTACACCCGGAATATATTTGGGATCAACTGGAGCACAGCTTGGATAATTTGGGAGTAGAAACGATTGATATTTATTATCTTCATAACCCAGAAATGCAATTATCTGAAGTTGCGCCAGAAATTTTTTATCACCGTTTAAGGCTGGCATTTGAAGTATTAGAAAAAGCTGTTAGTCAAGGAAAAATTAGTAGCTATGGGTTAGCCACTTGGGATGGCTTTCGAGTCCCGCCAGCCCACCCCAACCATCTTGATTTAGCTAAGATTAAGGCGATCTCAACTCAAGTGGCCCCCAATGGCGCGGATCATTTCAAATTTATTCAGTTACCCTTCAATGCCACCATGCTAGAGGCGTTAGTTAAACCGACGCAACAAATCAAGCGGGTATGGCTCCCCATCCTAGCAGCAGCAGAGCGTTTAGGTCTATCAGTGATTTCTAGTGCCTCCATCGGCCAGACTAAAGCCGTTGGACACATTCCAGAAGCCCTGGAGGGGATACTTCATCAAACCCCGTTAACGCCGACCTTGCAAGCCCTTCAGTTTACCCGTTCCTGTCCCAAATTACTAACCGCCTTAGTCGGGATGAAAACAATTGATCACGTCACAGAAAATTCAGCCCTGACTCGGATTAAACCCCTAGCTACCAAATTCTATAAAGCTTTAGCTACCGCCAGTAATGAGATGGGTTTCTTAATCCGGCCAGCAGAATTTTTCTGGGGAATAGTTAAAGATTAGTTACAATTGGTGATTGAATATTATGTATGATTAAACAATCTTAGTAATGGAGAGATTGGCCCTGACTGATTTGTGCGGTGAAAACTTGGTTTCAACTTCTCCGACAGTCTGGCGTCCACAGCTATCAATCGGCGTTTTTCTGCCGACCGTGGGGCTGGCGAGTGTCGTCATGTCTCATTTGCAAAATGATAGCTATACGGCAGTGCAAATCCAGTCTGTTGAAAAATTCCTCCAATTCATGGCTCAAGAAAGACACCAACTCGATTGTATCGTTCTTGAGGATAATCCAGATTTGCTCATCCTTAGTCAACATCTTCATGAGCAATCTCTGTCAGTTCCGGTGGTCATTATTACATCACAATCCCAACCTACAGACACTTTAACTCAAACAACTACTAATCCTTCTGACACTGGCAAACCTGAAGAAGATTCTTCACGGTATTTGTACCACTGTACCGAGGTACGAATCACAGATCATCAACTGAATCAAATTTCAGGCTATATTGACCAAGCCATTAGTCAGTTTATTACCCATGCGATTACGGCTCGCCTCACCGAAGAGTCTACGGGGAGCAATGCTCCTACAGAGCTAACAAATTTTATTATCCGTCAACAACGTCGCCTGGTGAGTAAACTCCATGAGCGACTAGGATATTTGGGTGTTTACTATAAAAGAAGTCCCCAGAATTTTATCCGTAATCTTGCTCCTACAGAACGTCAGGAGTTTATTGATCAGTTAAAAACAAAATATCGCCAGATTGTTCTGAGTTATTTCTCCGCCGATCAAAGTTTGAATAATAAAATTGATGAATATGTAAACTTAGCTTTTTTTGCTGATGTTCCAGTCACCAGAATTGTAGAAATTCACATGGAATTGATGGATAATTTTGCTAAACAGCTTAAATTAGAAGGGAGAAGCGAAGATGTTTTATTGGACTATCGATTGACATTAATTGATACGATTGCCCATTTATGTGAAATGTACCGTCGCTCAATTCCTAGGGATTCTTAATCAACAAACTATCATTCATCAAACTATCATTCATTGTTATTATAAATAATAATTACAAAACTAGAGCAATCTTTAGATTAAAAGACTGCTCTGTTTGAATTTATTTAGTTCATTTGATTAATGATCACAACCTCCCAAATCCTAAGCATAGGATTAAGAGGGAAATCAGAAACACTGAAGATTGCAGAGAAACTGGAGTAGTGTAAATGAGGTCAAGCCCTCGGTCTGTTAGTGTGTCTTGGCTACATCCATCGCTGGACTTCCACCGAACACCTATCAACGGGTGTTCTGCCCGTGACCTTACCCACATAAAGTGGTGAGAGCAATCATCTTGAGGTGGGCTTCCCACTTAGATGCTTTCAGCGGTTATCCACTCCGCACATAGCTACCCTGCGTTTACCGTTGGCACGATAACAGGTACACCAGCGGTGCGTCCTTCCCGGTCCTCTCGTACTAGGGAAGGCTCCTCTCAATGCTCTTGCGCCTGCACCGGATATGGACCGAACTGTCTCACGACGTTCTGAAACCCAGCTCACGTACCGCTTTAATGGGCGAACAGCCCAACCCTTGGGACGTACTTCCGCCCCAGGTTGCGATGAGCCGACATCGAGGTGCCAAACCTCCCCGTCGATGTGAACTCTTGGGGGAGATCAGCCTGTTATCCCTAGAGTAACTTTTATCCGTTGAGCGACGGCCTTTCCACACAGTACCGTCGGATCACTAAGGCCGTGTTTCCACCCTGTTCGACTTGTAGGTCTCACAGTCAAGCTCCCTTATGCCTTTACACTCTGCGAATGATTTCCAACCATTCTGAGGGAACCTTTGCGCGCCTCCGTTACCTTTTAGGAGGCGACCGCCCCAGTCAAACTGCCCCCCTGAAACTGTCTTCGACCCGGATTCACGGGTCAGAGTTAGAATTCTAGCTCTACTAGAGTGGTATCTCACCGATGGCTCCATCATCCCCACAAGGATGACTTCAAAGCCTCCCACCTATTCTGCGCAAGCAAAGCCCGAACCCAATTCCAGGATACAGTAAAGCTTCATAGGGTCTTTCTGTCCAGGTGCAGGTAGTCCGTATCTTCACAGACAATTCTATTTCGCCGAGTCTCTCTCCGAGACAGTGCCCAGATCGTTACGCCTTTCGTGCGGGTCGGAACTTACCCGACAAGGAATTTCGCTACCTTAGGACCGTTATAGTTACGGCCGCCGTTCACCGGGGCTTCAGTCATCAGCTTCAGATTGCTCCTGACCGACTTCCTTAACCTTCCGGCACTGGGCAGGCGTCAGCCCCCATACTTCCTCTTACGAGTTGGCGGAGACCTGTGTTTTTGGTAAACAGTCGCCTGGGCCTCTTCACTGCGGCTTACTTGCGTAAGCACTCCTTCTCCCGAAGTTACGGAGCCATTTTGCCGAGTTCCTTAGAGAGAGTTATCTCGCGCCCCTGAGTTTTCTCAACCTCCCTACCTGTGTCGGTTTCGGGTACAGGCGTTGGTAAATTAACGGTTTTAGGGCTTTTCTTGGAAGCTTGATGCTCTCTACTTCCCCTTCGTAAAGGGTCGGACTCCCGCCTTAGCTCAGTCTGTTTTCTCCAGACCTCAACACCTCGTACGGTTGCACCGGTAACCATCATCCGGCTAGCACACACCTTCTCCGTTCCCCTGACCAATTTACCCACGGTACGGGATTTTTCGCCCGTTGTCCATCGACTACGCTCTTCAGCCTCGCCTTAGGCCCTGACTCACCCTCCGCGGACGAGCCGTGCGGAGGAACCCTTAGGGTTTCGGGGTGTAGGATTCTCACCTACATTTTCGCTACTCAAGCCGACATTCTCACTTCTGGTTCGTCCACACCTGCTTCCGCTAGTGCTTCTCCCTACGCCAGAACGCTCCCCTACCAATACAATAAATCATATTCCACAGCTTCGGTACACCACTTAGCCCCGTTCATTTTCGGCGCAGGAACGCTTGACCAGTGAGCTATTACGCACTCTTTTAAGGTTGGCTGCTTCTAGGCAAACCTCCTGGTTGTCACGGCATTCCCACCTCCTTTCTCACTTAGTGGTGATTTGGGGACCTTAGCTGGTGGTCTGGGCTGTTTCCCTCTTGACGATGGAGCTTATCCCCCACCGTCTGACTGGTTGCTCTTCCTCTGGGTATTCAGAGTTTGTCTCGATTTGGTACCGCTCTCGCAGCCCGCACCGAAACAGTGCTTTACCCCCCAGATTTTTCCGCAACCGCTGTGCCTCAACACATTTCGGGGAGAACCAGCTAGCTCCGGGTTCGATTGGCATTTCACCCCTAACCACACCTCATCCGCCGATTTTTCAACATCGGTCGGTTCGGACCTTCAATTGGTTTTACCCAAGCTTCATCCTGGACATGGTTAGATCACCCGGGTTCGGGTCTAAAAACAATGACTACTTCGCCCTCTTCAGACTCGCTTTCGCTTGGGCTGCGACATTTTCTGTCTTAACCTGCCATTGCCTTTAACTCGCCGGCTCATGCTTCAACAGGCACGCGGTCATCCGTTTAATCGGACTCCCACTGCTTGTAAGCTGACGGTTTCAGGTTCTATTTCACTCCCCTTCCGGGGTTCTTTTCACCTTTCCCTCACGGTACTGTTTCTCTATCGGTCACACAGGAGTATTTAGCCTTACCTCGTGGTCGAGGCGGATTCACACGGACTTTCACGGGCTCCGTGCTACTCGGGATTCAGCTAGGCTCTTTGAGTTTTCGACTACGGGACTTTCACCCTCTCTGGTGCAGGTTTCATCTGCTTTGTCTAACTCTCTAAGTCCAGTGTCGCTGTCCCACTACCCCAACAGGTAAACCTGTTGGTTTAGGCTGTTTCCCTTTCGCTCACCACTACTCGGGAAATCGCTTTTGCTTTCTTTTCCTCGGGCTACTAAGATGTTTCAGTTCGCCCGGTTCGCTCATGCCCACCTATTTGATTCAGTGGGCTGTTTTTGGGTTGCCCCATTCGGATACCTCCGGCTCATTGCTCGCTTCCAGCTCCCCGGAGTTTATCGTCGGTCGCCACGTCCTTCTTCGCCTCTGTGTGCCAAGGTTTCCACCGTCAGCCCTTTCTATCTTGACCACTTAACTTTCTTTCTGTTTTTTGGTTTGTGGTTAGTTCTCTCGCCTTGGGGTCGGTTTCCCTTCCTCCGGGCTGGGAGTTCTAACTACGAACTACTGCCAGTTTTTGTTTCTCTGCAATTTTCAAGGTTCTGTCTGGACTTGATTGTCCAGCATTCTGGCTTCTTTTTCATGGAAGCTAGGTGCTGAATTGTCCTCGGTTTTGAACCAGACTTAGGAGTTTGAAAGCTTCTGTCGATTTTTCATTTTGCTCGTAACGACCTTGGGATGACTTTTGAGGGTGTTATGTTTTGGATTGAACACTCGACTCAAAAGTAGGTCTCCCTAAAAGGAGGTGATCCAGCCACACCTTCCGGTACGGCTACCTTGTTACGACTTCACCCCAGTCATCAACCCCGCCTTCGGCACCCTCCCCCCCCGAAAGGGTTAGAGTAATGACTTCGGGCGTGGCTCACTTCCATGGTGTGACGGGCGGTGTGTACAAGGCCCGGGAACGGATTCACCGCAGTATGCTGACCTGCGATTACTAGCGATTCCTCCTTCATGCAGGCGAGTTGCAGCCTGCAATCTGAACTGTGCCAGGGTTTAAGAGGTTCGCTCTCCCTCGCGGGTTGGCTGCTCTCTGTCCCTCGCATTGTAGTACGTGTGTCGCCCAGGACGTAAGGGCCATGCTGACTTGACGTCATCCTCACCTTCCTCCGGTTTGTCACCGGCAGTCTCGCTAGAGTTCCCAACTTAATGATGGCAACTAACGACGAGGGTTGCGCTCGTTGCGGGACTTAACCCAACATCTCACGACACGAGCTGACGACAGCCATGCAGCACCTGTCTTCTGGTTCCTTTCGGCACTCTCCCCTTTCAAGGAGATTCCAGAGATGTCAAGTCCTGGTAAGGTTCTTCGCGTTGCATCGAATTAAACCACATACTCCACCGCTTGTGCGGGCCCCCGTCAATTCCTTTGAGTTTCACACTTGCGTGCGTACTCCCCAGGCGGGAAACTTAACGCGTTAGCTTCGGCACGGCCCGGGTCGATACAGGCCACACCTAGTTTCCATCGTTTACCGCTAGGACTACTGGGGTATCTAATCCCATTCGCTCCCCTAGCTTTCGTCCCTCAGTGTCAGTTATAGCCCAGCAGAGCGCCTTCGCCACCGGTGTTCTTCCTGATCTCTACGCATTTCACCGCTACACCAGGAATTCCCTCTGCCCCTACTACACTCTAGTCTTCCAGTTTCCACTGCCTTTACGAAGTTAAGCCTCGCTCTTTAACAGCAGACTTGATTGACTACCTACGGACTCTTTACGCCCAATCATTCCGGATAACGCTTGCATCCCCCGTATTACCGCGGCTGCTGGCACGGAGTTAGCCGATGCTTTTTCCTCAGGTACCGTCATTGTGTTCTTCCCTGAGAAAAGGGGTTGACAATCCAAGAACCTTCCTCCCCCACGCGGTCTTGCTCCGTCAGGCTTTCGCCCATTGCGGAAAATTCCCCACTGCTGCCTCCCGTAGGAGTCTGGGCCGTGTCTCAGTCCCAGTGTGGCTGATCATCCTCTCAGACCAGCTACTGATCGTCGCCTTGGTAAGCCTTTACCTTACCAACTAGCTAATCAGACGCAAGCCCCTCTCTAGGCGATAAATCTTTTACCTTTCGGCTCATCCGGGTTTAGCAGTCGTTTCCAACTGTTGTCCCCGTCCTAGAGGCAGGTTCTTACGTGTTACTCACCCGTCCGCCACTAAATCCCGAGGGATTCCGTTCGACTTGCATGTGTTAAGCAGACCGCCAGCGTTCATCCTGAGCCAGGATCAAACTCTCCATTTTGAAGAATCTGTTTTTTTGGCTCTAAAACTTGTTTCTCAAAGTTTTAGAATTTCTTGCTCTTTCAGAAAGTTTGTGTTAAACTCCCTGATTAAGAATTAATTCTTTAATAACGAGACAAATTATGTTTTAACTTGGCTTTCAAACTCTTTAGTTGTCTAGGTTCGGCGTGTCTTTGTTTTTCGACACTTTTATAAATCTATCAGTCTTTTCTCAAGATGTCAACCCCCTTTTGGGAAATTTTTTTTATGCCCGCCCAATCCTTGCTTTGTATGGGGTTCAGCTTTTTGTTGCTGGGAGTAGCTCGCCTAGGGAACAAATGATGGCATCGAAATTTAATGGTTTTTGTCCGAGACAGGGGGCAACGGTCTGATCTTGGACACGCGCAGATATATATAGATAGCAGGCAACGGGCAATGGGCAATGGGCAATGGGCAATGGGCAATGGGCAATGGGCAATGGGCAATGGGCAATGGGCAATGGGCAATGGGAGGGAAAAGACCTGACGATAAGGTTTTCTGGATCAGTCTTTGTTAAACACCTCTATGCCCGCGACGGCTCTATATATTATATATAGGGCTTTGTTGAATCGGGGTGTGTTTAAGAGGCGGCGCGATGCTGAAAGACACAAGACTGGGCGATGTGCTGGAAAAAATAGGCTTCTGCGTGGTCAGGTAAAATTATGATTCTAACTCAAATTTTTAAGACTTTCAACAGCCTCTAAAGCTTTTAAATAGTAGGCAATATTTCCTGTATCTTCAAATAAACTAGCTGCTTTCTCCAAATCAGCAATAGCTTCTTGTATATTTCCCAGATCTCGATGGGTTAATCCCCGATTATAGTAGGCTTCAGTGTTGCTTTTATCATAGTTTATTGCTTGATTATAGCTAGATAGTGCTAATAAATTTTTCTGTAATTTTCTTAAATTATTACCTTTGTTATAATAAGCTGTAGGATTCTTAGGGTCGATTTCAATGGCTTTATCACAATCTTGAATTGCTTTTTCAAGATTCCCTAACTTCAAATAACAAACTCCTCGGCTAATATAAGTTGTCGCACTATCTGGTTTAATCATTAAAACCAGATTAAAGTTTTCAATAGCTCCTTTATACTCTCCCTTTTGTGCTTTTTTTAAACCTTGATTGTGAATCTCTTTTATATTATTTTTATCTAATTCTTGCATTTTTTTCTTTAAAATCAGATATTCTCCTGGAGTTAATGTTTTAATGATTTGTAAAAGCACATCAATGAGTTTATTATTCATAATATTGAGAATATAAAAATGATGAGTTAAATTCTAAAAAATACTTAGATCATTTGTAGGGGCAAGGCGTGCCTCGACCCTACAGAAAATTGATAAAAGCGATTCAAATTTTATTGGTTTAGCCCTTTTGTTAAAACTTAAACTGCAACTTTTTGGCTGAGTTTTTCGGAAGCTGCAATTACTTCTTGCCTAGCCCAACGATCCGATTCTATAATATCTTCTAAAGTCGGATCTTGACGATTATCAATTTGATGACGATCACAAGTTGATTCTATGACTTTGGGAATATCTAAAAATGCAATTTTTTCTTCTAAAAATAAAGCAACTGCTTGTTCATTTGCTGCATTTAAAACCGCAGGCATTGAACCTCCTGCCCTTCCTGCTGCATAGGCTAAGGGCATACAAGGATATTTATTATGATCGGGGGATTTAAAGGTTAAATTCCCCGCTTTAACTAAATCCAAACGTTCCCAACTCGTATAAATTCTTTCTGGCCAAGACATGGCATATAAAATCGGTAAACGCATATCCGGCCAACCCAATTGGGCTAAAACGGAGGTATCTTGTAACTCAATTAGAGAGTGAATAATACTCTGGGGATGAATCACAATTTCAATATCATTATAATCCAATCCAAACAAGAAGTGAGCTTCAATTACTTCTAAACCTTTATTCATCATTGTAGCTGAATCCACGGTGATTTTTTTGCCCATTGACCAGTTAGGATGGGTAATAGCATCGGCGACTTTTACTTCCTTTAATTTCTCCACAGGCCAATCTCTAAATGCACCCCCAGAAGCAGTTAAAATAATTCGTCTTAGTCCCTCTTTGGGAACCCCTTGTAAACATTGAAAAATTGCTGAATGTTCCGAGTCCGCAGGTAATAATTTAACCCCATGTTTTTCAATTAAAGGATTGACAACCGGCCCCCCAGCAATTAAAGTTTCCTTATTAGCAAGGGCGATATCTTTTCCGGCTTCAATAGCGGCAATTGTGGGTAATAATCCCGCACAACCGACGATTCCGGTAACCACAACTTCTGAGTCCCCATAACCTGCAACTTCGATAATTCCTTGCTCTCCCGCGAGTAAAATTGGTTGGGGGTCAATGTCGGCAATCAGGGCTTTCAATTCGGGTAACTGGTCGGGATTAGAAATAGCAACAATACTGGGGTTAAAGGCGCGAATTTGTCGGGCTAACAGGGTAATATTCCGTCCGGCGGTTAACCCTACAATCCGAAACTGTTCGGGATATTCTGCTACAATGTCTAAGGTTTGAGTTCCGATGGAACCTGTAGAACCCAGAAGTGTAATTGCTTTCATCTTTTCTTAAGAACTATTTGATATAACCATAGTACGACGGTTGATCCCCATTGCCCAATTTCTGCTCAAATCGGTTTGGGAACGTCATCTATGAGTTAAAAGATTGAGATATAATCTAAGATTCGACTGTTCATAAGATTCACACTCAGGTAGACTGAATTTTGTTGTGAGTAATGAACAAAATGCAAACCCATCCAGATCATCCCGAACCTTCAACACCAATAGAGACTAACGGCCTATTTGCCCTTTCCATCTGGAAAATTATGGGAATTGGCACAATTATTTTATTTTTTTATAGTAGTTTACGTCATTTTTTATTTCAGTCTACTGCCTATGACTTAGGAATCTATGATCAAATTATATACTTAATTAGTATAGGAAGGCAACCCCTTTCTTCATTTTTGGGGTTTCATTTTTTGGGAGATCATGCCGCGATTGCTATTTATCCTTTAGTATTATTATATAAGATTTATCCTACCGTTTATTGGTTATTTTTAATCCAGGCAATTTGTTTGAGTTTCCGCCGCCGGATTGACTTGGAAATTAGCTCAATTAGCTGGATTAAATCAACGGTTATCTTTGGCAGTTGCGATTGCTTATCTGCTCTACCCTGAAATTTTTAATATTAATTTATTTGATTTCCACCCAGATGTTTTAGTAGTCCCCGCAATTTTCGGAGCAGTTTTAGCAGCAAAACAGAAAAAAATTATCTGGTTTATTATCGCAATTATTTGGATATTAGCCTGTAAAGCAGTTTTAGCTTTAACTGTAATTGCGATTGGATTTTGGTTGATATTTTTTGAACAACGGCGTTTTTATGGAATGATAGCAATAGCGTTAGGAATTACTTGGTTTTTAGTTGCAACTCAGGTTATAATTCCCTTTTATAGCGGTCAAGAAGCAGCCGGAGTATCTCGATATGATTATTTAGGGAATTCGGTTTTAGAGGTGATTATCAATACAATTATTAAACCCCAATTGATTTTAGGGAAACTATTTTCTCTCAATACCTTTGTTTATCTGTTGGAATTTAGTGTAGCGGTGATTTGGTGGTTAAATCCTCAAAAGTTTATTGTATTAATTCCCGCCATCCCTACTTTATTACTCAATATATTATCCATTGACCCGATGCAACGTAGTTTAATCTATCAATATTCTCTGCCTGCATTACCATTTTTATTATTAGTTATGATTCAAACTTTAGCAGAAGAAAAGCCAGGACTTGCTAATAGTTTATGGGGTTTATGGCATAAATTTCAGACCCCCCCTAGCCCCCCCTTGACAACGGGAAAAGGACTGGGTGAAAATATATCTTCTCATCTATTCACAATTCCCCATCAAAAACTACCGAAATGGATCATACTTTGGTCAAGTTTGGTATTCTTATTATGGGCAGATCATACACAGGTTTTAGGCTATTTTACTAGAATTAATAATTGGTCAGCAACCCAAAAAGCCGTCAGCCAAATTCACACCAAGGGAGGAGTTTTAACCGATAACCGACTTGCACCCCATTTTACCCATCGTAAAACTATTAAATTGCTCAATCAAGTGTCCCCAGACTTTAATTTAAGAGAATTTGATTATGTGATTTTAAATTTACGTCATCCTTGGCCAGATACGAAAGATTTAGGGGAAAAATATGCCACTCAATTAAAAGCAAAAACCAATTTTAAATTATCCTATCAAAAGAATGGTGTATTAGTTTTTAAACGAATTTAATTAGATTTAATTAGATTTAGGGCGATCAAAAATAGGGAAATACAAAGATGCTCTCGTCACAAATAAAGAGGATTAAATGATAAGTTTTGTGATATTGCTAATGGTATCTAATCGAAATTCATTGACTAATATGTTCAGAATTTCTGCCAATTCTACTTGAGAACTAGGGATTTGTTCAATTAACTCCTTTACCTTGGTATCATCTCCAATTAGCGCCATCTGATGCAATTGTCTGACCCATGCTAAGGGCATTTCTTTAAAATGTCCTGGCGTTAAGGATTGAGTTGGGTTTATAGGCGAAGAATCCTGAATATTTTCGTTTTCATAAACATATTTAATCCCCAGATATTCAGCCATTTTACTAAACAATTCAGCCTCCCTAAACGGCTTTCTAAGGATATCGTCACATCCGGCTTCAAAAATAATATGTTCTTCCTCCTGTAACGCATTAGCGGTTGAAGCAATAATCACTGTATTTTTACCTTTAGGTTTTTCTTTAATCTGGCGAGTTGCTGTATATCCATCCATCACAGGCATTCGCATATCCATCCAAATTAAATCAGGTTGATATTGTTCCCAAACTTGAATCGCTTCTAAACCATTTTCGGCTTCAAAAACTTCAAATCCTATGGAATTCAACAATTGTTTTATTAATAAACGATTTTCAAAAACTTTATCGACTACTAATATTTTATAAGCAGTTTGATTAGGTAATAAACCAATAACTTTTCCTGGCGGTTGTCGGTGTAAATTTTCGGTAGATTCTGCCTTAGTTGTTAATATTTTGAACTGAAAAATACTCCCCTGTTCAAAGGTACTATTAACGGTAATATTTCCTCCTAGTATATGCACGATTTTTTGACTAATAGCTAACCCTAAACCAGTACCTTGTTGAGTTTTTTTACCTGATTCAGTTTGGACAAATGGGTTAAATAAATCCTGGATTTCCTCTGGTTTTATTCCTATGCCTGTATCTTCCACTTCAAAATTAAGATCTAGTTTAGATTGAGTAGGTTCAACTGTTTTATCTTCTAAAAATGGTGTAGTTTTTATTCGTAAAATGACTCGACCTTTTGTCGTAAATTTAATAGCATTTCCCAGCAAATTAATTAATACTTGACGTAATTTTTGCTCGTCGCTAATAATAAATTGAGGAACATCATCATCATGCTGAATAATAAACTGAATTCCCTTAGAAGTAGCTTTGATTTTTAACATTGCCTCCAAGTTGTCTAAGAATTGATAAAAGTTAAAACTTTGTTCATTTAATGTAATTTTACCCGCTTCTATTTTGGATAAATCTAAAATATCATTGATCAGTTCCAATAGATGTTCGGCACTGCGATTAATAATCCCTAACTCCCGAGAACTTTGGGGGAAAATAGGGTCGCGTGATATTAATTGACTAAATCCTAAAATTGAATGTAAGGGCGTTCTTAACTCATGACTTATATTAGCTAAAAAGGTACTCTTAGCCAGATTAGCGGCATCAGCAGCTTCTCTTGCTTCTTCTAATTCATGGGTTCTTTCTGCTACTTTTTTTTCTAAACTTTTAGAATATTCTTCTAATTGTTGATAGGATTTTTTTAACTGAATTCGCATTTGATTAAATGCTTTTGCCAAAGTTCTTAATTCATAAATTGGTTCACATCTAACTGGTGTTCCCCAGTTTCCCTTAGATAATTCATTCGCGGATTGACTTAGTTCAAAAATAGGTTTAGTCACCCAACGACTGGTAATTATTCCAAAAATAGTAGCCAATCCTAAAGCACCTAAACATAATAAAATAGTCGTCCGATTATTTTTATTAATCTGGGTCATAAAATCTGATTCAGGAATCACTACCACCACGAAACCAATTGAGACCATAATCATCTTTATAGGGCAGCACTTGCACAAAATATTTTTGTCCATTATAATTAAATTCTAATTGCTTTAACTTCTGAATTTGATTAAATTGACCAAAAGTTTGCATTAAATACTTTACTGTTAATTGAGTTAAATGATTAGAACTTTCAACGGCTTTTAACGATTTTCTTAATTGATTTTTTCCCTGTTCAATATATGGTTTTTCTCCAGTTGAAGTCGCCACCAATTTCCCTGACGCATCTAAAATAAAAGTCTGAGTTGCAGGACTAATCTTAATATTTTGTAAAAAATTACTGATTAATTCTAGGAGTAAATCAATACCCATAAATCCTTGAACTTCTCCATTATCATCATAAATACGAGTAATTAAAGTAATTCCGATATCCCCTCGGGAAAAAGTATAGATATCACTCCATTGTGTGTGATTATTAGCTTCCATAGCTTTTTGATACCAAGGTCGAATTTTAGCATCATAAAAATCCGTTTCAATTCGTTCAGTTCGCTCCCCATTTTTATCTAATTTATAAACTGCTCGTTTGGGGAAATCTTCACTAATCAAGGTAAGAAACCCCTGGGAAGGACTGTGATGGACTAAAATAATTTCTCCTTGAGAATTGGCAAAATAAATTCCTTGGACTGACTTCAATAATTGAATTTGTTCAAAAAAACGGCGCTCTAAATCTTCCGGGTTGTTTACATCCCAAAGCCCCATTTTTATAGCTTCTACATTAACTTGATTTAAAAAATAAGGTCTAGCTAAATAGTTATCCAAACGTTCTTTAATTCGATGAGCAATTTCTGCTTGTAATTGCGCAACTAAATCATTAATTACCTGCTGGCCATTCTGGTAGGATAAATACCCAGTCAGTCCAACAGCAAAAATAATTTGAAGCAAAAACGGAATAATCAAAACGCTTTGCAACCGTACTTTTTTAGATAGATGCCTGATATAATACTTCAAATAGTTCATGCTTAACCCTTACGGGGATTCCTCTAATGGTATCATATTATGGACAAGGAACTTCAATAATAAACTCTGTTCCCTGCTTTTTTTTGCTATTAACTTCTAGTTTGCCACCATGGGCTTTAACAATCACTTGATAACAAATCGCCAGTCCCATTCCCGTCCCTTGGCCTACGGGTTTTGTTGTAAAGAATGGATCAAAAATTCGAGATTTAAGTTCATCGGGAATTCCCAATCCATTATCCTTAATTTTAATTCTGATAAAATCTGGACTGTGATCTTCAGTAGTCAGGGTAACTTCTCCCCCGCGCGGATCGGATTTAACCGCATCAATGGCATTACTTAAAATTTGAAAAAAGACTTGATTTATCTGGCTGGGAAAGCAATTAATTTTAGGAATAGTTTGATAATTTTTATTGATTTTAATTTGATTCATTTGATGTTCTAATAAACTCAAACTACTCTCTAAACCTTCAGTTAAATCAACGGATTTCCATTCAGATTCATTGAGATGGGAGAAATCTTTTAAGCTGTCAACAATAGAACGAATTCTCACACTTCCCTGTTCCATAGAATCAATTAACTGGGGAAAGTCTTCCATAATAAAATCTAGTTCTATTTCCTCACCAATTTGATTTAAAAACTCTCCTACTTCCGGGTTAAACTCTCGACATTTATTCACAACTTCCATCAGGTTTTGAACGTAGTTTCTAGCATGGGAAATATTAGCATAAATAAAGTTATTGGGATTATTGATTTCATGGGCAATTCCAGCTACCATTTGACCCAAGCTTGATAGTTTTTCACTTTGAATTAATTGAATTTGGGTAGTTTTTAATTCTTTTAATGTGGTTTGTAACTCTTGGGTTTGGAGTTGATATTGGCAAGCTGTTTCTTGAACTTGTGTATAGAGTTGTGCTTGTTTAATGGCGATCGCTAATTGATCAGCAAGTTGTTTTAAACCATCAATTTCCCAGTTTTTCCAAGCACGAGGGTTACTGCATTCATGGGCAATTAATAATCCCCAAAGTTGACCATCTATCTGCGGTTGATGATCTTCTATTTCTGCTCCCATGATAATCGGGACAACTAAATTAGCTCGAACTTGTAACATATCTAAGAAATTCAGATGACAGGGATCTAAATCGGATTTATGAATATCATCAATCGCCCGAACTCGTCCATTTTTATAGAGTTGTCCATGTTTTTCAGGAAAGCAATTATCGGTAATTTTATCTCCAAAAATTGATGGCCAAGGGACGCGATAATTTTCTACTTTAATTTCTCCTTCCCAACCATTAATAAACTGATAAATCACAACTCTATCTGTATTCAGAAACTTGCCGAACTCCCGCCACTGCGGTGTTTAAAATTGCCGTCAAATCCAAACTACTTCTAATTTGATTAATCACTAATCTTAATAATGCTTCTTGTTCCCCTTTAGCACGGCTTTCTTGATAGAGTTGTGCATGATGAATTGCGATCGCTAAGGAAGAAGCGATACCCTCTAAAAGTTGAATTTCCCAGTCTTGCCATTCTCGCTCATGATCGCATTGTTGAAGCCCAATAATCCCTTTAACTTCTCCTTGATAGCGCACAGCAACCGCTAACATAGATTTAATATCTAATTGATCAATTAAGGCTTTAGTTGTTTCCCCAAAACCAGGAAATTCTTGAAATTTTGTTACCGCTAAAGGTTGAGATTGAGATAATAGGATTTGTAAATGGGGGTTGTCATCGACATTGAGTTTAATCCCTAATTGACTTAAATATTTACCTTGATTATATTCATTCTTCGTGGTAAATTCATGGTCAAAATTAGATTCTTTAACTAAAATACTGACTCGACTACAGTTAATAATTTGCCCCAAATGTTGACAGGCAGAACTCAATACCTGATCTAAATCCAATGTACTAATAATTTCTTTATTAATCTGATTTACCAGGTCATAAAACTGCATCTGGTGTGCTTTTTTATTCCCTTCAGAGACGGTAACTGATGATAGGTCTTCAGAATTGCTAAAAAGAGAATTTTTAGCTAATGAACAGTATGGAGAATCTAAATCAACTATAGACATAAAATTTTACCCAATAACAATTCAATAAAATTTGATCAACTTTATAAATCAGATATTCCCTAGGTTGAGGTGAAGAAAAAGTTTTAGGTTAAGGGGGTTAATATCAGGATGGTAACTGATCCATAAAAATAGAGTTTGCAGATGCACTGTCAACCCTGAAACATTAATGTAAAGATATTTTACAATATTTTTGATGAAATTGAAAGTATTCCCAAAGATAGATGTGCCAATCCCCTCAATTATATTCATTCCGAGATCGTCCCTGGTTAGGGTTGATGCTAGGAAATTCTCGACGCCATTGGGCTAAGTTATGGGGTCAAACACTATTAGGGACTTGGGATGAGGACAATACCGACCCACTCCCAGCCCTAAAAGATGATTTGCCTTTAATTGTTGCTTCCGTGGTCTGCGAAACCACCCAATATTGGACTAGATTCCCCCAAACTCGGGTTTTGACCTTAGCCGATATTCCCCTGAAGGGAATGTACTCCACCCTAGGTATTGATCGCGCCTTAGCGGTCTTAGGAGCGGGGACACGGTATGGATGGCCAATTTTAGTGATTGATGCCGGGACTGCCCTGACCTTCACCGTCGCCGACGCCCATCAAAAGTTAGTGGGAGGGGCTATCTTACCCGGTTTGGGTCTACAACGGTCTTGCCTGGCTCATAAAACCGCAGCCTTACCTAGAATTGAATTTCCTCCTGAATTACCACCACGCTGGGCAACCGAAACCCCAGGGGCAATTCAGAGTGGAATTATTTATACCCTGTTGGCGGGAATGCGCGATTTTATCGAAGCCTGGCAAAAACAATATCCCCAGGGGGCTATGGTGATCACCGGAGGCGATCACAATTTGTTACTTTCCTACTTTACCGAGGAGTTTCCGGATAAGAGTATCCATCCTGTAGCCGATTCCGATCTAATCTTTCGGGGGATGGTGGCTCTGATAACTGAACCCGATGGCTAATAAACTCCCGAATATATTGGGCGATAACCTCCGGCATTTGTAGGGGTAAATTCGGTTTTCCGCCCTCAATCATTTGATATTGAGCCATCGGTGCAATCTCGGAGAAAATTTTACTCTGGTTTCAAGGCGGTGGCGGTATCCCCATCTCCTTGTAAGACCAAAGTAGGTAACTTCAAACACTCCAGAGGTTGATTTAAGATTTCCTCTTGAATTTCTGCCCAGCGACGACGGTACAACAATTGACTGGCAACGGGCCACTCCAACATAATTTGGCGATCGCTAAACCAGGCCTTAATTTTTTTTCCTTGTCCCAATAGAATCCCCAGGGGATAAATCAGTTTCAAAAACAAAAATAACGGGGAAAAATTGGCAGCAAATTGTCGTTTCCAACCCCATTCTTTTTTATAGTTTTCAAAAGTTATTCCCTCCGGGGCAATTACCACCAAACCTTTAACCACTTCGGGATATTTTAAGGCATAACGAGTTGCTATCCAAGCCCCCAAACCATTACCGACTAAACAGACTTCTTGAATTTTGAGGGTTTGAATATATTCAGCTAAACACTCAACTTCTAAATTAATAGAAGGGTGAATTTTTGTAAACGTTCGGGACTCTCCAGATCCCAAGGTATCCGGTGCAAAACAATGGTGTTCCAGGCTTAAATGCTGCATTAAAGGAACCCATTGACTGCTATCCGTCCAAGACCCATGGAGAAAAATAATTGCCCGGCCATCACCGACCTCACGCCAAAAAATCTGTCCCTGGGACACTTGAATTCGGAAGTGATGAAATAATTGATACATCCTAAATTTTTAATATTGTGGACAAAACCCTACGCTAAGGTGGTTAAACCCTCTAAATAGTCCTGAAGATGTCGTTCACAGTCATGGCTAAAATCGGAGGGGAGGGATGTAATAGGAAAGGCTTTGACCTCCGTAATTTCCTGGATGTCCTGAACTTGAAAGTTACCTTGAACATCCGCTTCGACGACAACACAAATAGAATGAACTCGCGGATCTCGATCAGGGGCAGAATAGACCCCCACTAGACGGCGGATTTTAACTAATTCTAACCCAGTTTCCTCTGCTAGTTCTCGTTTAATGGTAGTCGGGATATCTTCACCCCAATCTACCATCCCCCCGGGTAAAGCCCATTTGCCATTATCTCGACGGCGCACCAGCACAATTTTGCCATCGGGTAGAATCGGGATAATACTGGTTTCCGGGGATAGGATGACGAAAAATAATCCCTAATACGGTTTGTCCAAACTTCCAAATATATTTGGCAAAAGATACCACCAAAGTGTTTTTTCTCCTATAACTAAAAGAATAGAGACAGGTTTTAAGTTTTTGTTACTAATCAGCCTACCCCTATCATAAGTACAACATCAGGAAAATCCTATAGTTTATCAAGGGTTTGCAGAATTTCTAAGCTATGGATTTCCGGTTTAACTTTGCGATAAATAGTTTCTATCCGACCTTCAGTATCAATCACAAAAGTATGACGAAACACCCCAATAAATTCTTTTCCCATAAATTTTTTCAGTCCATAACTATCATATTTAGTTGCTACTTTTCCCCCTTCATCAACTAATAGGGGAAAGGGTAACTGATATTTATTAATAAATTTACGATGGGCAGCCGAATTATCCGTACTAATCCCTAAAACAATTATATTTTTTTCTTGGTATTCTCCGTAATTATCCCGAAACCCGCAAGCTTCTTTTGTACATCCCGGGGTATTATCCCTCGGATAAAAATATAAAACCACCCTTTTCCCGCGAAAATCACCCAGACCCACGGGGTTGCCATCGCTATCGGGTAGAACAAAGTCCGGGGCTAAATCACCGGGGTTCAGGGTTATGTCCATGTTTAAAGAATTTTAATATTGGGCGATCGGGATACGGAAACCTTTAGATAATAACAAAGCCCTAAAGGGCTTACTACGAGAGTGAAGCTCTTTAAGGCTTTGAAGTGGGCGGGAAGAGACTTGAACTCTTATGACCGAAGCCGCCGCATTTTGAGTGCGGTGCGTCTACCAATTCCGCCACCCGCCCTTTTGGTTGGCTTCACCATCATACACCATAAACTTTCTTTTTAGCAAGTCCTGATAATTCGGACTACTTGACCAGCGATCAATTTCCCTCGCCCGGAGCACTGGCAGGGGGTGGCTTAATTGGGCTGTTTGGGCTTGTTTAAGCAGTTCTCCCAGTTCCGTACTACTAATTTGATCATAGGTTCTAGCTTGGGCGACAAAGGCATCTAGGTTGAGTTGGGGGGCTAAACTGGGAGAGCCTCCCGACAGTTTCATTAATACGGACATCACAATTCGGGGATCTTGGGTGGCCAGCAATGCCGCCCGATCACAAGTAAATTCGGCACAACGTACCCATTCCATTAGCTGGGTCTGTAAACCTTGGGTCAACATTGTTCCCCAGGGAGATAATTGATTAGCGGCTAAGATCACTAAATTCACCATGGTTAAATAAACCCCATGTTCGCACTTTAAATGTCCCAACTCATGGGCCATCACCGCTTGAATTTCTTCTGGGGTTAATAATTCAATCAGCGAGGTATGAATCACAATAAAGGGCTGTTTTCCCCGCATGGCAAAGGTATAGGCATTGGGAACAGGATTTTGGCGAATATACAGTTGAGGGGGTTTCCAAATCCAATATTTTGCAAGCCTCTAATAATAATTGATGCAAATGAGGCAACTGTTGATCACTGACCAAAATACTAGAAGCAATATTTTCTAAATAGAAAAACTGTTCTCCCACACCTCCTAACAATTGCCTAACTAACAAATCTAAACCCGGAAATTGTTTTAAGGTATTCGTGGCTTGTAAATCCAAAGGATGGCGAAAATGATCAGCCCGCAGCCCAATTAAAGGAATGGTTGAAAATGTCATAGGATTTTAAATGGGTAATGGGTAATGGGTAATGGGTAATGGGTAATGGGTAATGGGTAATGGGTAATGGGTACTAAAAATTATGAAGGTAAAAACATGATAACACTATATTTTATAAAAAATGGCATTAAAGCCACGCAGTTATGGTAACAAAAAAGATAATAGGAACCAGAGAAACCCCAGGCAAGAATAATCAAACTACCCTGGGACTATAATTAAGCTGCGCCCGGTGCTACCCGGGTCGGGGGGGAAGTTAAATTATGGGTTTTTCAAGGATTAACTAATAATACATAAAACCGCTTATCTTTCTTTAACCAATAGGCGATCGCTTCGGAAAAAATATCGTTTAATATTCGCCAATCATTCGGATGATCCTGGGAAAAATTTTGCCATTGATCATAAACAAGCAAATAAGATGAAGATTCACACCAACTGAGATCGGTAATACAATCTTGCCAAGCATCCCAATTATAGCCAAAATATTCCGGTAAATTGACTACGGTGCTGGCTGTTTTCAGAAAATCAGCTTTATTGTTAATTGAAGTTCCGTTAAAATAAAATAAATGACAGTCATATTCTTGACACAGTTGAGATAAGTCCTCGGGCGAAATATCCAAGGGAAACTGATAAATATTGGGCTGACTTTTACCCTGGATCAGATCTAATATTTGATTCATTGTCTTAAAACCCTAAAAAAACTTTGATAATGGTCGCTAGTGTAATAAATTTCCCCCTGACTCCCGACGACAAAGCGCCGGGCTCCCCGATGTTTTATCCCGGGAGTGGGTATGGTATATTCTCGATAATAGCCATTGGATTGATTGGGTAATAATCTTTCCCGATTAAAGAAAGTTGATCCATCTTTTTCCGGGTAGGGAAAAGGCCCGCCCTGATCAATTAATTTTAAAGTATTTCGGGCTTCCGGTGGCAGTTGACTCAAATTAACCGTCGAAACTTGAGCAACGATCATTGTTTCCGTTGCGGAAACCGGAGAAAAGTGAAAATTATAGGTAATCGTAACGGTAAAACCGACTAAACAAGTCAGGAAAAAGATCAATCCTTTTCTCAAAAAAGACATAATTTTTGACTCAATACGTCCTGAATATTGTTAATATAATATCATAATTTTCGCGATTTATAGAATTGATTTTAGCTAGTCTCCCTCATCCAATCACCCTCAATATGTTAAAAAAATCTTTAACTTGGCGATTGATGCTATTGATAGGCTTTTGGAGTTTTCAGGCTTGTCAGTTTGGGGGTAAACCACCTAAACCTGATCCGGTCTTTAATTTGACCTCCAGTGCCAATATAAATTATCAACCCCTGAAACAGTTGTTAACTGAAAATCACTGGAAAGAAGCGGATCAAGAAACCTTTCAGATTTTACTTAAATTGAGTAACCGACAAGCAGAAGGTTGGTTAGGAAAAAAGGATGTGGAGGGTTTAGCCTGTGAGGATTTACAAACAATTAATCGCTTGTGGAATTACTATAGTGACGGTCGTTTTGGATTTAGCCAACAGGAAAAAATTTGGACATCTATCGGGGGGATAATCGGTGAGTATAACCCCGAGATAGCTGGGAAATTTGGCGATCGCGTCGGTTGGCGCACAGGCGGCCAGTGGCTAAAATACGAACAACTGAATTTTTCCCCCCGCGCCCCCCAAGGACATTTACCCGCCACTACCGGAAATGGAGTGAGTGGGGGGGTGTGGAATGGGGTAGCCTCCATCACCCATCGGGTTAAATATTGTGGGGTAATTGATGCGTTAGCGACGGGTGAATGGATTAAAGCGGACAGGAAAACCCTGGAACTTTTTGAAGTCTATCGAATTCCGATGGAAAATAGCCCTCATGTTCCGGCCCCGTTGGTCATTTCTGAGATTCCCTGTTCAGAACTCCAGGGGGTTGATCGGCTTTGGGTAAAATACTCCGGTGGGCGGTTTGGTTTGAGTGTTCAGGGCAAGATTCTCAAAGCCACGGGCAATTCTTCGGAGAAACTCGAAGACCGTTACAAAACCTTTGAACGGGCTGTGGGCTGGCCCCTTGATCATCGGGATATGATCTATGAAACAGGCGATCCTAAAACAATGACCTTGGGACATTTTCCCTATCGTTTAGGTCATAGTTATGAGACCTTCGGTTCTGGTTTTAACCGGACTTGGCGATTATCTATTAACCCTGACTGTGGGTTTTAGATTTAACGGGACTGCTTTTGTCAGTTATGTCTAAACAGTACGCAGTAGAAATCAATTAAAAATCCAGTAGTGTTATTCCTAAAAATTGTCCGGTGGCAACAAGGAAGACAAAATTAATAAAATCCCTAAATATTTGCTACAGATGATTAATCACTATCTGGTGGCTATTCGTAATTCGTAATTTGTAATTACCTGCTAACGTCTTTTCCACCACACAAACACCGCCATCCCAAACCCGAATATCGGTAAAACCAATAACGCCAACCAACTCAAAGTTTGTCCTAAAGTTGGGGTCATGGCAATTCGGCGACTGGTGGCTAATTTCGGACGAATAGATAAAGTCCCTTGGTCAGACTGACTCAACCAACTGACGGAATTAAGAAATACATCGGCATTCAGTTGCTGGCTAAACCAGCCATTGGTGGCAAATTGGGAATTTCCGAACACCACTAACCGGGCTTCGGGTTTCTCTGGAGAGGGTGGGGAGGACGGTTTAGTTGGCGACTTTTCCGCCTGTTTCTGGGGGCGACTCAAGGCAACTCCCAGGGATAGGGGGCCTGGTCGGTCTACTTGCGGGTTAAGCTTGAGTTCAGGACTTTTGAGATCACTTTCCGCCCAGGTTTGATCATTTGTCCAAACTAACGGACTCTCGGTAATCCCATCAATGGTGCGGGTTTCCACTGGACTAGCGTAGGGATAAATCGAAATGCCATTACCAAAATCCTGGGTAATCGGATGTTCACCATATTCCCGCACAATCGGCACTGTCGGCCCCAAACCAACTAAACGGCCACCCCCCGACCCATCAATAGCTAGGCGAGGATCAACTTTAACCCCCCATTTTTCTAGGAGTTTATCTAAACCATGATTCGTTTGCGGGTCTAATAATAATAAAACATTACCACCTTGATCTAAATAGGTTTCTAGGGCTTTAACTTCTCCTTCAAATAATTTCCGTTGGGGACTGGCAAGAATAATCACATCCGCATCCGCAGGAACAGCAGTTTGTTCGGCTAAATTTAGCGGTTCGGCGATAAAATTCTTTTCGGTTAAACTTTTGATTGCCTCCGATAATCCTCCCTGTCCCTCGGTTAAGGGTCGTTCTCCATGACCTTGAATAAAGTAAAGTTTGGGAGTCCGGTTACTGAATAATTGTTCAATATTATTGGTGAGTTTTAATTCGGTTAAGGGTTCTAAGGCTTCCTTTCTTAGCCGTTGTCGTTTTTCTCCTGACTGTAAATAAATTTCTCCAAACTCTTTCACCCCAAATTGTTGCGCCAGTCCGGGTTGAGCTTGGGGGTCGATAAATTCATACTGAAAATTTTTACCGCCAAGGCGTTGATAGTTGGTTAATAATTCTTGAGTTTGGGGATTTTTTCCTCGGTCAAAAATCCAAACTTTTACAGGTTTTTCAAAGGTTTTAACCAGGTTTTGGGTTTGGGGAGACAGGGTAAATTGTTGATTTTCGGTTAAATCAATGCGGAAGTTATTTCTAATAGCGACAAAATTAATTAATCCTAAAATTAGGAATACAGAAACCGTCGAGGCTAAAGCGTTAGTTTCCGGCTTGGGTAGATCGGCGACTCCAGTATGGCGTTTCAGACTTACCTTGGGGTTTAAAATAGGCTTGGAATAAAAACCATAATCCTAAAATCACAAATCCGGTAATGATTAAGATTAAAGGAATGGGTTCCCAACTGCCAATCACGACCCCCGCAGATAACCCCATGACCACGAAACTAGGGCCAAGCCAGAATAGAAATTGTATGAATTGACGATTGAGTTTAAATTGGGTTTTGATCATATTATTAAGAACGTTGGAAACGTAAAGCATCAATGGACTGCGCTGTTAGAAATATCCCTAAAATAATATAACTAGCTAACAGGACTATACTACTACTATCCACAATTCCTCGCACAAAATTAGTGTAACTAGAAATTAGAGATAATTGTTTTAACCCTTCTCCTAACACTCCTCCTAGACTTCCACCAATTAAGTCAATTACCCAGAGAAATAAAACCAGCGCAAAGGTAAATACCGCCGCCAAAATCGTACTATTGGTCAGAGAAGAAATAAACATTCCCAGGGATAAAATTCCCGCCGCCAATAAAATTAACCCCAAATGAGCCAATAAAAATAACCCCGGAGAAACCGGAGGTTTAGAAGCACTAAAGGCTAATACTTGTAATCCCATCAACGGTAAAATCATTGTGACATAAAACGTTAGTACCCCTAACAATTTTCCCGTGGCTACCACCCAATTTGTTATGGGAGAAGTGGCTAATAGTTCCAAAGTTCCTAGTTTTCGTTCTTCTGCATATAAACCCATGGACAACATCGGTAACACAAATAACGATAAGGTACCAATCAAACGTAAATAGACTTGTAAAAATTCAGATGGTAAATCAATGGGGGGTTCAGTTATTCCCATCTGATCTCGGTAGGCAACCTGTTGAATTAACCCTTCTGGCCCTAATAAAATGGCAATAAAAAAGTATCCGGTAATCAGCCAAAAAACTCCAGCAATGGAGTATGCTAGGGGAGAGGCAAAATACCCCTGTAATTCCTTACGATAAATTGCCAGAATATTGTTCAAAATTATTAGCATAATTATTCCTCCTCCCGATCTAATGTTAAATTTTCCGGTTGAGAATCAGGATCTTCTATATTTTTAGATTCCTGACTCCCCAATTCTGAACTAATATTTTCCTCTGTTTCTATATCCTCCCCGGTTTGGGAATCTGTTGTTGTGACCACCTGTGTTTTTTCAGGCTGAGTTTGGGTCGTCAACTCTAAAAATACATCTTCCAAACTCGCACGAGTCCGCCGCAGTTCATAGACTTTCAAATCCGCCGCCAGTAACATCGCTAAAATTTCCGATGCCGGTTCTTGATCTAGTTCACAACCCAACCGCCATATCCCTCGGTTTAAATCCCCTAAATTACCAACTTTTTCAATAACTTTTACCCCCGATATCTGTTGTAACCCGACCAAGGTTTCCGCCTCTATTTCTCCATCGAGTTCTACTTCATATCCCGAACCGCCCGTCAACTGTTCCATCAGGGTTTCCGGTGTCCCCGTTGCCACAATTTCACCCCGGTTAATAATCGCCACTTGGCTACAGGTCATACTCACTTCAGGTAGGATATGGGTTGATAAAATAATCGTATGACTCCCGGCTAAACTCTTAATTAAATTTCGCACTTCAATAATTTGTCGCGGGTCTAACCCGACCGTGGGTTCATCTAATACAATTACAGGCGGATCATGAACAATAGCTTGCGCAATTCCGACCCGTTGACGGTAGCCTTTCGATAATTTTCTAATCAGGGATTTTCGCTTTTCCAATAATCCGCATTTTCTCATCGCCGTTTCTACATTGGTTTTGCGATCGCCCGCGACTACTTGTTTAATCTGTGCGACAAAATACAAATATCCTTCCACGGTCATATCGGGATATAACGGCGGATTTTCCGGTAAATAACCAATCCGTTGTCGCACATCCATGGATTTTTCATGCACATCAAACCCAGCAATTCTTGCCGTTCCACTTGTTGCCGGAAGATAGGCAGATAAAATCCGCAGGGTGGTGGTTTTTCCCGCCCCATTCGGCCCTAAAAATCCCAATATCGCCCCAGGTTTCCACCGCAAAGGAAACATCCCGCAGCGCCACAGTAGAACCGTAGGTTTTACACAACTTTTCAACTTCAATCATCCTGACCGCTTGAGCAACGTCTCTTACTTTAGCTTGAAACGGACATTCTTAAAAGCCAAAATCTGATTTTTAAGAAAACTTACAATAACCGTATTCAAAGCCCACGTCTTTCAAGCGTGGGATGTAGAATACCCGCCTTTAGCCGGAGTGAAGGTTAATGAGAGTTTTGGTTAGCAATATATTTCTTGATAGTTTCACTAGAAACAGAGCCAGCCGTCCCACAATAATAGCTCCGACTCCACAAAGAAGGCAGTTTAAGTAAATGGGGAAATTCTTTTCTCAATGTTAACATGACAGAAATAACTCGGACGATTAAATTGAAATTCGTGAATCTCAACCGTTGTAAAGCTCAGATGTTTGAGCAAATGACGGAAGAAAACACACGGATTGCCAATAACCTGTTGTCATTGCCGATTAAAGAACGGCGTAAAATGACGACAGCTAAAATTATGTCCGAGTTAAAATCTGCCCTTGTTAACCAAGTAATCCGACATACCACATCCCCCACGGGTCGTAAAACTAAACAATACAAAGTTCTTCCTGTAGAAGTTAATAACCAAAACTGGAAGTTAACTCAAAAAGGAAATACTTATTCAATTAGTTTCCCGACTCTAAAAGGTGAAAAAAGAATCCCCGTTGAAGTTATATCCGCCCACTGGAAATTCATTTTAGATGGATTACTAGAGGGAACAATTCAAGGGGGATCTTTTAAGTTAATTAAACATAGAAATAAGTGGTATGTCTATCTGTCAATCACTGAGGATGTTCCAGAGGTTAAGACAGAGAAAACATTAGGGTGTGACCGAGGGCAGAATAATTTAGCGGTAGTTGCACCTAAGCAGGGTTTTGGTAAGTTCTTTAATGGTCAAAGCGTTAAGCATCGGAGACGTTATTTTCAAAAACGAAGAAAACAACTTCAAGAAGCTAAAAAGTTTCGAGCTTTAAAGAAATGGGACAAAAAAGAACGACGATGGATGGATGCAATTAACCATACTGTCAGTCGTCGAATTGTTCGTTTTGCCGAATACCACAACGCTGATGTTGTGATTGAGGATTTGGAAGGTTGTCGTAAAACTATGAAACAGAGCAAGAAATCTCGTTCTGATTCTGGTCAATCTCGGCATAATTGGTCTTATTATTCTTTGGAACAAAAACTTAATTATAAGTTAGCTCTTAAAGGATTGAAGTTAATTAAAAGACCTGCGCCATATACTTCTAAGTCTTGCTCAACTTGTGGTGTTATTGGCAAAAGAAATCGACATGATTTTAATTGCTCTTATGGTCACTACCATAATTCCGATCTTAATGCGGCACGAAACCTATCTCAATGGGACGGTTTCTTTTGTCAGTTAGACCTACAGAGAGATGCTTCTGTAATGGATTCATCCGGTTTGACTGATGGGGTGCTTGGCACACCCCTGAACTCGGTGAATACAGTCAAACAAGAGTATGTTCAACTGTCTCTGGTGCGATTCGTTTAACCTAAAATAAGCTGAAAGGCTTATGGGACGGTTAACCCAGTTGTTGAAACTGGTGATAACTGATTACATTTGTGGGTGAGTCGTTGTACGACAAGTCCTACCCCCCAAGTGCTGAGGTGAAAGCATAACCCCTAGTTTGATTGGATAGCAACCAACAGGCTAAAGCGGGGTTAAAAGGTAGAACTACTGGTAGCCAAATCTGGTAACTATCGAGCAAGAAGTCCATGCGTAGCGTAAGCAAAGATGTGTCTGAACCATCGTAAGTTGAAATGGTGTAATGGCTAAGTCAACAATGACTAACACCAAGCCAAAAGGCAAGGATAGGGCATAGGCGTTTTAGAGAACGACTTATAAGCACCGCCCAATAAACCCGATGGAAAGCATCACGCTAAAGACTTCAAACAAATGTGTAATTGGAACGAAGTAATCCCTATATATCTCTGGAAAAGGTCGAAAATCCAGTAAGTAGCTAACGAATGATATATGGGGATGGGATGGTGTCAAAAGCGAATGCCCTTGGTAATGCAAGGGATATGCTAACAGACGCTCGGTAATTCCAAAGAAATAGAACAAGTAGCAATGAATAAATCTAAAACGCAGAACAATCTGACGGTGGAATGGAAAGACCTTAACTGGCGCAAGCTAGAAAAGGTAACTTTTAAGTTGCAAAAGCGAATATTTCAAGCGAGTACACGAGGCGATGTTAAAGCAGTTCGCAAACTTCAGAAGACCCTGATTAATTCCTGGTCAGCTAAATGTATCGCTGTTCGTCGGGTAACACAAGATAACCAAGGTAAAAATACGGCAGGTGTAGACGGAGTTAAATCTCTGACTCCAAAGCAACGTATGAACCTTGTAGGACGACTAAAGTTAACCAATAAAGCCAAACCAACTCGTAGAGTTGAAATACCTAAACCTGGTACAACTGAAACCCGTCCATTAGGAATACCCACAATAAACGACCGCGCACTACAAGCATTAGTAAAATTAGCGTTAGAACCAGAATGGGAGGCTAAATTCGAGCCAAACAGTTATGGTTTTAGACCAGGACGCTCATGTCACGATGCAATCGAAGCAATATTTAACAGTATTAGATACAAATCCAAATATGTACTTGATGCTGATATCTCAAAATGCTTCGACCGCATAAACCATAAAGCGTTAATCTCCAAAATACACACATACCCCACATTAAGCCGTCAAATTAAAATATGGCTCAAAGCAGGGTACTGTGTCGGAAAAGAACTTTTTCCTACTAATGATGGTACACCACAAGGCGGGGTGATTTCACCCCTACTTGCGAATATAGCCTTACATGGTATAGAAAATAGAGTCAAGCAATATGCAGAAACTCTTAAAGGGCAAAAACGGGTTAATTGTGAATCCCTTAGTCTAATCCGATACGCTGATGATTTTGTGATAATCCATAAGGATTTAAACGTAGTCAAAAAGTGTCAAGAGATAATTGCAGATTGGTTAAACGACATGGGACTAGAATTGAAATCAAGTAAAACAAAATTAACCCACACCCTCAATGAAATTGATGGAAATATCGGGTTTGAGTTTTTAGGGTTCCATATCCAACAACACAAAGTAGGGAACTACCGATGTGCCAACAACACGAATGGAACACCGCTAGGTTTTAGTACATTAATCACACCCTCAAAAGCCAAAATCAAAACCCACCTTGTCAAAATAGCTGAAGTAATAGATGCCCATAAGACCGCCCCACAAGCTGCTTTAATTAGTAAGCTGAATCCAATTATAAGAGGCTGGTCAAACTATTACTCAACAGTTGTTAGTAAAGAAACCTTTAACAAGGTTGACCATCTAACTTACGACAAGTTAAGAGCTTGGGCAAAAACGAGGGGAAAAGGGAACATCAATAAAGATAAATACTGGAGAACAGTAGGCGACAGAAATTGGTGTTTCAGTACAGAAGACGGAACGGAATTACTCACCCATAGCAGTATGCCAATCGTAAAGCATACAAAGGTTAAAAGTGAAGTTAGTCCGTTTGATGGTAACTGGATTTATTGGAGTAAGCGTAGAGGCGAATATCCAGAAACTCCTAAAAGAGTGGCAACACTTATCAAGAAACAGAAGGGTATTTGTCCTCACTGTGGTCTGTATTTTACAAGTACAGACAAGGTAGAAGTTGACCATATAACACCAACAACATTAGGTGGAAAAGACACCTATAAAAACTGGCAACTCCTACACAAGCATTGTCACGACACAAAAACGGCTAATGATGGTTCTTTAATTAAAAGTAAGCAATTACCAATAGTTGAGAATTATGAAAACAACCCGTTTTGAATCGTATCCATAACAAGGATGGAATTATCAAGGAGCCGTGTGATGCGAAAGTATCACGCACGGTTCTGAAGGAGAGGTTAGGGGGGTAACTCCCTAATCGACTCTAACTTTGACTGGGCTAGATACGAGAATCCCACCCCTTAGCGTAGCGTAGGGGTGGGAGTGTCAAATCTGTTTTCCACCTTAACTTTCTATTATTTTTAATCCTATTATCCCCCGTTATCCAACGGAAAATGAATAAGTAAAAATAATTGATATAGACAGAGTATTTTAAAATTTAAAACATTCAGAATTGTAAACAACTGTAAACCGCCAAATTATTGAGAATAATTCTCATATTTTTGACGAAAAATCAAGGGGTTGACAGGATGAGGTGGATGATGTAGAATTTTTGTCAAGATATCAAAATGGTCTCTTGCGTCAAAAAATCAAATAAAGCTGCTGTAGCCCTAATCCTGTCGTTAATTTCGGCAATTTTAGACTGGATTGGGGACAAGTTTCCGCAAAATACTCCGGGCTGAATCCCCCTAGTGAAATATTTTTGATTGTTACAAAGTATAAAGATTTGTAATTATTATTGACAAAAGCAAAAAAGTATGCGCATCGCCTGAGATAGATTTCTGAGATGGGGTATTCTATTCTAATCCTTGAGTAACTCAATTATATTTTAATATGGCAAATCGCCTGTTTTTAGACAACCGACTCCGAGAAAAATTTTTGAGTCAGAATGTAACAGAATTCAATATCAGTTTACCCCAAGATATTCTCGATATTGAGGACAAAACTCGGTCTAACCTGTTTAGCTGGCGTGGACAATTTGCTCCTCAATTAGTGGAAAACCTAATTTTTGCCTATGCTCCCAAAACCGCCACAATTTTAGATCCCTTTCTCGGAAGTGGAAACTGTAGTTTATGAAGCTGGGTGTTTAGGTTTAAAAGCATTTGGATGTGAACTTAATCCCGCAGCCTGGATTTTAAGTCGTACCTATCAATTGATTAACTTAACACGACAGAAACGAGAACAGATCATTATATCTGTAACCCGGAAATTAGAAACTATACTGGAAATATCTAACTTTTTTGATATCCAGTACCATCAACCCCTGACAATAGAAGAATTTAGAAAAAATTTGAGTGAACTCTATGATCAATTAGAAGATTTTGAGAGTATTATTGTTCATGGGTTAGTGATCCTCTTAGATATCTCAGACAATAATAACTTAACCAGAGAACAAATTTACCATACCGCTTGTAAACTCTACCAATTAATTCGGGAACTTCCATATTCTGAAGAAAAAATTAATCCGGTTTTAGGGGATGCGCGTCAGCTTCCCATCGAAGATGATTGTATTGATTTTGTGATTACCTCTCCCCCCTATATCAACGTTTTCAATTATCACCAAAATTACCGTAGTTCCGCAGAAATATTGGGTTGGGACTTACTCAAAATTGCTAAATCCGAAATAGGTTCAAATCGAGCTAACCGAGGCAATAGATTTTTGACTGTCATCCAATACTGTTTAGATCTAGTTGCAGTTCTCCAAGAGCTTCAGAGAGTCTGTCAAAAAGAAACACGAATCATTTTTGTAGTCGGTTATCAATCAACGGTGTTAGGTGTTCCCTTCTATAATTCAAAAATTATTGTAGAATTAGTTAAACAGTCTGGTGTTTTTGACTCGGTACTCACACAAAAACGTCAATTTAAAAATAAGTTTGGTCAAATCATTCAAGAAGACTTATTACACTTAGTAAACAAAAAAGTTTCTATATCAGTTCAAGACTGGGATATAATTGCCAGACAGGTTGCTAGACAAGTTTTAACCCAAGGATTAAATGTAGTTTCAGAAAAAAATAAATCTTCTCTCAGAGACGCAATTGGTAAAGTTTATGGTTTAACTCCATCTCCCTATTTACAACAATAAAACCTCGAAAGGATAATCTGACAATGCTGAAATTTCCAACGCCTCATTATGATAAACTCAAAGCTTGTTTGAAAAACCCTCAATTACCTGCTGCTGACAAAGAACGAGTTGAACAATCCCTAAAACAATATCAACAATGGATACAAGCATTAGAAACTGTTGAACAAGATCAAACAAATACGGTGGAAAAGTTAGTAGAGGTAACTAATTTCTATCAGCGTTTCATTGAACTGGACTTAATCTTTGATAGTTCTGATAATTTTTTATATCGTCAAAAAGGACAACTCAAACTAGATAATACAATTCTTGAGGAATTTCTCCCTCAATTGATCTATAGAAGTTTACGAGGAATTGATGACACCTTTGAAATTGGGCCACAAAATACCTTTTCTGGATTAAGTTTTTTGTCTTCTTTGGGAAATCAGGGTCAAGGGGGTGAAACCCAGTTTAAAAACGAAAAATCAAGATTTTATTTTAGGAAAAAAACTGTACTTAAAAACTTCATTAGATAGTGAGTTTAAAAATTCTAAGCTGCTTGAGTCACATCTAGGATATGTTTGTGCTGAATGTAAAACTAATTTAGATAAAACGATGTTTCAGGAAGCAGTTGCTACCAGCAGAGATCTAAAAGTAGCTATTCCTAGTTCACTATACTTTTTAGTCTGCGAATTTTTGGATATGACTCCAGTTTCTATTATTTCCACTCAGATTGATAATGTCTTAATTGTCAGAAAAAGTAAGCGTTTATCTGCAAATATTCGCCAGCAATATAAAACACCAGAATCTCGAAAGCAACACCGCCAAAACTATGTAGATTTTCTCGATGAGTCGAAATATTATCCTGATGTTTTTCAAATAATGGTTAATAAAATTCAAACTTTAATTAATGATACAGTACCCGAAATTGATCTGGTTTTGGAAAGAGGACATTTTTAACTGATTTTAGGGAGGTAGCCACTAATACTAATTACCGATTTCCTGCGTGTTATAATGGGGATGCTTGCTAGACTGTATAGTCTAAATGCTAAACAGCTTATATTATCCTGCATTTCTGAAACCTTCGGTTAGGTCAAAATCAAATTACAACCTGAATAAAAATGCGATTAATTATTACCCACACAACCCTGTTAAAATTGCATCCCGTTGATTCTTCAACCTTAACAGAGGCTCAAAAAATCAATTTTCCACTCGGGAGTCGCTTAATCCTAAGCAGCTACCAAGATCACAAACCCGATCATTACCAGATTACCTTAGTCGGATCTTTAGGAACTGGCAAAGATAAAAGTATGGTTTGGTATGTCTATAAACCCCATGCTTTAATTCTGACTTCTGACCGAGAGTTTGCTACCGTGAATTTGTCAACCGACACCCATCTTAATGTGCGTTCATCTCCCAATGTTGTTCCTGATAATGTAGTTTATAAAATCCCTAATCATGTTGATGTCGAATTAATTGAATGTTGCTTTAATCAGCAGTTATGGTGGTTAGGAAAACCGTTAGGTGATGACAAAAAAGCCTATGGATGGATTGCGGGAAAATATTTAAACCTTTATACTCCAGAAGGGTGTTCGCTGTAGTAGTTTTCCTAATTAATCCAACCTTTAATCTAGGGTTAAAAGGCGGTCAGTTTTTAAACAAGGCGATCGCTTTTTAAACCTTGATCAAATGTTGAGTTATCCCGCACGAAACCAACCATTGATGGTGAAGCGTCCATCCTCAAACCGTTGGGATGGACAACTGACAGGCATCACCTCATGTTTGCAACGACTATCAAAAAAAACAATACTATTATTATGGGGTTCAATATCAATAAATTCCCGTTCATTCAAGGCATAACCATTTTGCCATTCCGTGGCATACAGTCTTAAATTTCCTCCCGAAAAGTTTTTAGGTTCTTTATAAAAATAATAGACATAAGTAATAATACGAGTATTAGTTTCGGGACTACCCGAATCATTATGAATTTTATAAAAACACCCGTCATTATGGGAGGTTAATTGCATTTCGACTTGAGAAACAGTAAAGGGTGAAAGGTTTAACTGGGTGAGGACAGAAGGAATTGTAGCGATTAATTTCTTTCGCAATAATTCATAGAAATCAGGAAATAAAGTGGCATAAAGAATCGAAGATTTTCGATAATTACTTGCTTGAGTAGTGGTTTTAGATCCCACAAATTTATCCGGTTGTTTTAAAGCGATTTTCAAAGATTCTTTGTGTTCTTGAGGTTTTAAAAAATTTTCAATTTGTACATAATTAGCAGGTAAAATTTCCAGATTATTCTCAGTAACAATTGGGGGGGAAGGGGGGAGAAGTTCAACGGTGGTTGTGGAGGGTTGGGAAATAGGAGCAGCGTTAAAATTTGCAGATGAAGCCAGTAAGGATGGAGATTGTAGAAGTTCCAGGGGAGTAACGGAAGAACATCCCGACATTTCTAAGATTTTTAAGGCAATATTCGCCCGTTCAGTCGGAGAAACTGCTTGATCTTGAAGTAGGGTTTCTAGGGTGGTAATCGATTGATTAATTAAATGTTTGAGTCTTTCTATCGGAATCAGAGTACCAGTGGTAGGGGGGATAGTATTCATACGGAGTTCGGGTAAAAACCATCGGAAAGCTATTCTCTCTATGGTGACATAAATTTTAGCATTGGGGTAGAGAAATGCAACAGAGCCAGAGCCATAGCCAGAGAGAGAGACGCGCCATGGCACGTCTCTACGATAGGTTAGATTTCGTCCCAACCACTGACGCCTGAAGACATCACATAACTGGTGACGCTGGCTTCAAAGAAATTGGCTTTAGTATGGGCTTCTTTTTTAGTATCCGAGAAGCGTTTCTAAATGGGTATAGGGACTTTTACTGTACTTTTTATCGGTATAAAGAGGCTCTAAACCGATAGACCGTAACCGAATATTGGCTAGATATTTGGTGTATTGTTCCGTACTATATTCCGTGATTCCCAGGATATTATTTCCCACAATATGATTCGTCCATTTACATTCATGTTCAACGGCGGTATTGAACATTTCGTAAATCTGATCAACCGAATGGGTAAACACTTGCATGGCTTCAGGAATTAATTTCTGGAATAACCGCACATGACTCAATTCGTCCCTATTAATCATTTTGAAGATATCAGCAGATCCCGGCATTAACATCCGTGAAGCTAAATTGTAGAAGTAGATAACGCTACTACCCATCCTTTCAGTAGGGGCTAGAACATACCATTATCTTTAACCTTGTGCCCTTTCCGAGAATCAACCGATCTAATCGGATAACATTCTTTAGGTAATGGACTGATGTTGTATGTACCATTATTAATTTTTCTTAAAACGGCTTCACTTGACCACCCATATCTTTCAGTAATTTGTTTAAAAGATAGTGTCTGATCACGCAGCAATTCATAAATCTGGTGAATATCATTCTCAGAAAGTTTTTTCCTTTTAATAGTCCGCTTTCTCAAGGGATACTCGGCAGATTCATCTAGCCATGCGCGACCAAGATTTATATCAGCGATTGCATCAGGTGAGATACTGTACATATCAGCAATTTCTAGGAATTTAAGATTTGTACTGATAATTAAATCTTTAATCTCCCAAATATTGTGTTCCGTTAGTTTCTCATTTCCATTAAAAATGACTTGATTATAGCCATTGACTGTAGATTGAAAAAAATGAATCCAGTGTGACTCTCTTTTTCTCAAATCACGACAGGGGATGTTATCTTCAATAACACAAAAAGAAAAATCCTTAATGTCTTTTTTCATATCATCATATAGGTCTGTTTTAATTTGCCCTATACTACGGATATGTTGCGCCAGTCTATTGCCAAAATTAATCGTTGTGCAACCGATATAAATCTTGCCGTTTTTAAGATTTTTAATCTGATAGACAACACCTGTTAAACTTGCCATACAGATCACTATTAAATCAGATGATACATCCATTATAAAAGTCAATCCCCTTATGGTCAAGTCGGTTAAAGATACTCACCCTCTGTTCGTTGAACCTTCTCCTTTTATGAGGAGCTTGGCTGCTGATTGCCCATTGTAAAGATTAGATCCCTTGCGGCTTCCAATCAATCCTTTAACTTTTTTCTGCTCTCGCACCTGGTGCGCTAATCATTTCTAATTTCGCTTTGGTATAAAGGCTTTAGGGGGTTCCAGCAATTTGATGAGTTTTCACTAACATCTCGCGGTGCTAGGGGGCCACTAATTTAACCCATTATAGAAGTAAATCCCTTCTAACATATAGTCTGCTAAGAGGGAAATAAAGTAATTTTCCAGGGTGGGATTATCCATATATTGTTGATAAATTCCGGCAATGAATTCACAGCGATCGCGCAAAACACTATCGGTTTTCCAAAACTCATAAACAAAGGTTCTCCGATCGGATGGAATAATCGTTTCAATCATGTATTGATAACTCTGATTGTGCATCGCCTCCTGAGAAGTTTGTTCCGCCATACAAAGACTAATTTCTGGGGCAGTTACACAACTTTTTAGATGAGGAATATTGCAGGTTTGAACAGAATCTAAGAACGTTAAATAACTTAAAATTCCATCAAATGCCCAACGTTCATCGGGAGTTAAGTTAACATAATCCACGACATCCTGAGTAATATCTAATTTTTCAGGTACCCAGAAATTCTCGCGCATTTGTTTATACAAACCCACGGCCCAGGAATACCGCACATCATTTAATTGCATTAAATTTGTGGTTTCCCCAAACCAAATAGAACGATGATTAATATCATCATTTCCATTCGGATTAAAAATCGGATTTATGGGCATAGTTAAAGGCTTTCTATGCCCATTTTTGTCCCTTGCTGCGGATGAAGCAAAGTCTAAGGTCATACTGCTAAAATCCATAATTTTCTCCTACCAGTATGACATAGTTCTATAAAGTTGGTCTGTTAGCCTTTAATTTGCACAGGCAACGCAACCATCATCGGCTTCTTTAAAACTATCGCGCTGCACGGTTCTGACATAATAAACAGCCTTACAGCCTTCTTGCCAAGCTAAGACTAAGGTATCAAAAATATCCTTAGCTTTGATAGCGCGATCTGGTTCATCTGGAAAATAAACTCCCTCGTTTAAATTAAACATTAATTCCATGGAAATTCCGGTATCAATCCACTTTTGAACTGTAGCAACAGCCTTGACAACAATTTGTTGATTGAGGCTTTTATTTTCTGGGTAAAACCAAAAATGATCCTGAAGAAATGGGGGAGCAATGGGAACGGTTCCCTTCGCCCATTTATCATAGAAAAAACGACTATAACAGGGTAAAATACTAGCGGTACATCCTTGAACTAAGGAAGAAGATGTGTTCGGAGCGATCGCGGTAATATGAGAATTCCGAATCCCATATTTTTGAATATCTAAACTCAATTGTTGCCAGCGTTCTTTCCGGGCAGCGTGTTGCAAAAACCACTCTACGGGTTTCGCCCCAATTAACTTTCCTTGACTCCAAGCACTGCCTTGAAAAGCCGGATAATAGCCCCGTTCCTTTGCCAGTTCCATCGAGGTTTTGGTACAATAGAAACCAATATCTTCAAACAGATGACTAATTTCGGTTAAATGGTTATAGGTTAATCGACGTTTGGCTAACCAATCAGCTAACCCCATCGCCCCTACCCCAATCGTCCGATATTTTTGGTTATGGGTTTTACTAGCTGCAAAAGGCGTGTTAGTAATTTCGATAGTATTATCTAACATCCGCACTGCAATTTCACAGACTTCCGGGAGTTCTTCTTGTTCAATATTAGCTAAGTTTAAAGAATCTAAATTGCAGGTATGAGCTTCTTCTCCGGGTTTGACATTTGACCAGCTTTCTTGACATAAATTTCCCCCGGGAATATACCCCTCATGTTGATTCGGATTTGCCCGATTTGAAGTATCTTTGAACCACAGATAAGGCATTCCCGTTTCCACCTGAGAACGCATGATCAACTTAAATAAATCCCGGGCATTTACCTTTTTATAAAGGATGATTTTTGTATCTAAGTTTGCTTCAATTTGTTGATAGACACTTTCAAAAGATTCCCCCCAAGTTTCAGCTAATTCAATCCCCAATTTCTCTCTAATTTCATAGGGATCAACCAGTGTCCAGTCCTCTCGACTAATCACCCGACGCATGAATTCATCGGGAATCACTAATTGAGGAAAAATATCATAGGCCTTGCGACGTTGATCTCCATTTTCGGTCTGCATTTCTAGGAATTCAGGAACGTCTAAATGCCAGACATCTAAACTCACCGTAATTGCCCCCGCCCGACGTCCGCCTTGATTCACCGCGATCGCCGTATCATTTAATAATTTAATCCAAGGAATCACACCCCCGGAGGTGTTTTGTTTCCCCATCACCCAACTACCTGTTGACCGCACTCGGCTGACATTTGTGCCCACACCGCCACCATTTTTAGAAATTCTGGCGGCATCTTTAATCGTGTCAAAAATGCTTTCCAAATTATCATCCATTGCCGTAATAAAACAGCTACTCAAGGAGCCGTGAGGAATCCTTAAATTTGCTAGAATGGGGGTGGCTAAGGAAACTTTCCGCCCGGCGATCGCTTGATAAAACCTTCTCGCCCAAAATAACCTATTTTCAGGTTTTTCCACCATTGCTAATAGCAACGCACAGGTTAATAGAGCTTCTTGGGGCAATTCATCCGTTAATAAATAGCGTTTACTTAACAAAACAGCCCCGGCATAATCATAATCTTTGTCCCATTCGGGGTTAATCCAACTGCCAGCTTCTTGAAGTTCTTCGGCGGTGTAAGTCAAAATCCGAACGTCATATTGTCCCTGTTCCACCTTATTATGAACCGTTCTGCAATAGTCGCCGTATTCATAACCCCGACAGACTAAGGTATCCTTCCATACACTCCAAATATGCAGTCTTCCCGCCACATAACGCCAGTTTGGGTCAGAGGGGCTGCACAATTCCAAGGCACAACTAATTAAATTATCCTGAATTTCTCGGGTGGTCACACCATGGCGGAGGCGGGTGGTGAGTCCTGCTTCTAGGGTAATCGGATTTGCCTCCATTCCCTCACAGGCCCAGTTGACAACTTCTCGAATTTTGGATACATCCAACGGGGCCAGACTGCCATCTCGCTTAATGACTTTAATATTTTTATTCGGGGTGATGATAATTGATGGTGATGTTGATTGCATGATCAATATTTTTGCCCACTGCTATAATGAATTGACGCCTTACCACTGTACTCTAATTCCATATTTAGTGACAGGGATTGACAAAAATCTTATTTTCCGCTATATTTAGTGTTATATTTGGTAAATTTACTTAAAATAGGGCTTATTAGTATTATTAAGTTGCCAAAAAAACCAACCCCAATTTGGAGTTAAGTTTGGCTAAATCGAGAGTCTAGGAGTGGGTTATATCAAAATATTGAATCGTTATTAATCCTCTAAATCAGTCCTCTAGGTGCGGGTTTACACTAAGAAACAGATGGGTTGATGCGGCGAGATGAAGATTTTACCGAATCTTAATAGGGTTGAGTTGATGGAATTTCAATCATAAACTCAGCCCCCTCGCCAGGAGAAGAACAACAGGTAATACGACCTTGATGCTGTTGAACAACAATTTGATAACTAATTGATAATCCCAACCCCGTACCGCAACCCACAGGCTTTGTTCTGAAAAATGGGTCAAATAAATCAGGACTTACGCAAGCACGCTATATATGGCGTGTCAAAAGTAGACGATCACATACCTCTGATATTGATACTTAAAAACTAATTAGCGATCGCCAATTATCACTCACTTTGAATTTCCTTAACCACCAAAACCGAGCAATTTGCCTCTGAAACCACCTGAGAACTCACCGACCCTTCCAAGATGCGCTTGACCCCCGTTAATCCCCGGTTTCCAATAATAATCAGATCCGCCCGATAAATATTAGCCAAACGAATGATTTCTTCTGCCGGATCACCTGCGACAATCTCAATTTCAGTCTCACAATCCAACTGATCCTGATAGGATCTAAGTTGCTTTTCCAGATGGCCATAGGGAAATTCCTCCGTTCGGTGGCCGGGCCGATCCGCCACCAGATCAAAATCCGATTCCACCGTCCGAACAACATGGCAGAAGATCACGTTGGTTGTGGGTTGCAATTGCAGTTGGCCCAGTGCCTTAATCACAAACTTAGTAGTTGGTGAATCATCCACAGCAACCAAAATCGTATTCAGCACAAAAACGTCTCCTCTAAACAACTGGAAAATCACCCCGCCTTGAAATCCTACCACTTCAAACCCCGATTCTAAAGCCAAGACCCCAAAGTTAACGGCTATGACTCACGGTTAAGGTTCGGTGCGGAGTCGTACCGAGTCCCCATGGGACGGCAAACCCTCCGCCTCGGTCAACACCTGAATAGCCCCAGCCACTTTCTGTAAAGCCGTTGGAGAATACTGAATTAAACTCGAATGTTTCATAAACGTTTCCACCCCCAAGGCCGACGCATAACGAGCCGCCCCCGATGTCGGTAAAGTGTGGTTAGGGCCAGCTAAATAATCCCCAACGGCTTCCGGGGTAGAACAACCCAAAAATATCGCCCCGGCATGGCGAATGCTCTCCAGCAATTCCCAGGGTTTCAGCCACCTCTAATTCCAAATGTTCCGGGGCAAACTCATTAGACAACTCCGCCGCAGCTTCCAAGGAATCGACCACCACCACCACCCCATAGTGGGCGATCGCTTTTTCCGTCAACGTGCGTCGAGGATGGTTCACCAACTGCCTTTCCACCTCCGCCACCACTTGCCGGGCCAAGGCAGAATCCGTGGTTAATAAAATTGCCGCCGCCAGGGTATCATGTTCGGCCTGGGCCAACAAATCCGCCGCGACGTGCACCGGGTTCGCCGTACTATCGGCAATAATCAATACTTCCGATGGCCCAGCCAGGGAATCAATTCCCACCGTGCCATAAACCAATTTTTTCGCCAAGGTGACATAGATATTGCCCGGGCCAGTAATCACATCAACTTTCGGGATCGTTTCCGTACCATAGGCCAAGGCTGCGATCGCCTGCGCCCCACCGACCCGATAAATTTCCTGCACCCCCGCTTCCTGAGCCGCCACCAACACCGCCGGATTCACCTGACAATCTGGCCCCGGGGGGGTCACCACCACAATCCTAGGAACCTTAGCTACCTGAGCCGGAACCGCATTCATCAAAACCGTACTGGGGTACGAAGCTTTCCCCCCAGGTACATACAAACCCGCCCGGTCAACGGGGGTAAATCGTTTACCCAGAACAATATCATCCTCCCCAAACTGCACCCAGGACTTAGGAGTGCGCTGGCGGTGAAACGCTTCAATTTGTTGGCGGGCAAATCGGATCGCATCCAACAATTCCTTCGATACTTGCTGGTAAGCTGCGTCCAACTCCGAACCACTCACCCGCAACTCATCTAATGTCAATATTTTTTGATCGAATTCTTCCGTATAGTGCAGAAGGGCCTTATCCCCTTGACGCCGAACCGTTTGCAAAACTTCCCGCACGGTTGCTTCCTTATGGATCATCGCGTCATCATGGGTACGGTCAGAGATCCGTCGCAATTCAGCTTGTGCTTCAACCCACTGAGTAATAATTCGCAGCATGGTGATTCGGAGTGCCAACCTTAAAAAACACACACAGAAGCAGATACGGAACAGATAACCGGGACGAACCTCCACCCCCAGGTCAAACTGACCCTAGTGGAGAATTTCTCCCCCTGGTTTCCTTGCCCATACCCAAACTTTGTATCCTTAAGCGATACTTTAGAGTTCTAGCCACAGGGGCAACACTCTGGGGATTCATACCGCGTTTATTATAGCACAAAAAGCTATCCTAGATGGTTACGGGGCCTGTCGAAACAAGGACAGAGCGTTAAACCCGTTTTTTTGCTACAATACAACCGAGTCCATAATTTTTGTGATGCTTCCTGTGGGCAAATAGGAAGTTTAGTTAAATTTGACAAAATAAATGTTATATTGGTATGTCTGTAACTTAGTATCTCTAATCGGAATACCTGCGTCTTCTTCAATCAGAACCTATGGCTAATATTAAATCTGCTGTCAAACGAGTCGAAATCGCAGAGCGCAATCGGTTGCGTAATAAATCTTACAAGTCAGCCGTCAAGACTTTAATCAAAAAATGTCTGACCCTAGTTGATAAATACGGGACTGACCCTACAACCGATAATCTCACCGCCGTAAATCAACAAATGTCGGCTGCTTTTAGTAAAATCGACAAAGCCGTGAAAAAGGGCGTGCTGCATCCTAATAATGGTGCTCGCAAAAAATCTCGCTTGGCCAGGGCTCTCAAGCACCACCAAAACGTTGCCGCATAACTCATCAGTAATCAGTCAACAGTAATCAGTAATCAGTTATGAGTCAACAGCTAATAGGAATAGAAATGAGTCGGCGAGGAGGCTGGCACTGTAAAACCAATAACTGATTACGGACGCGCCAATAGCCCAACAGCATGGCCTAGTCTCGGCACGTCTTTGTCCCACTGATTGCTGATTCATCTGAGTAAACGGACTATGCAACTGATAGATACCCACGTCCATATCAACTTCAAAGCGTTGGCATCCGACTTAAAAGCAATTCGGCAAAGATGGCAAGAAGCAGGGGTAGTCCGTTTGGTTCATTCCTGCGTTCATCCTGGAGAATTTCAGGAAATACAGGACATTGCCAATCAAGTCCCCGAACTCAGTTTTGCGGTTGGGTTACATCCCTTAGATGCTAAACTTTGGAGTTCAACTTCGGCCCAAACCATTACCCAACTCGCCCAATCCGATCATAGAGTCGTTGCCCTTGGCGAAATGGGACTGGATTTTTATAAAGCCGATAACCGAGAACAGCAGATCCTAGTTTTCACCGAACAACTAGAAATTGCCTATCGTTTGCATAAACCTGTCATTATTCACTGTCGGGAGGCGGCAGAAACCATGATTCCCCTATTAAGGCAATTTTGGCAACAACGGGGCAAAGTTTCCGGGGTAATGCACTGTTGGGGAGGAACTCCCGAGGAAACAGCAAGAGTTTCTCGAGTTGGGGCTGTATATCAGTTTTAGCGGAACCGTAACCTTTAAAAATGCGATCGCTATTCAGGAATGCGCCCGTCAAGTCCCGTCTGATCGAATTTTAGTCGAAACAGACTGTCCTTTTCTAGCCCCAGTTCCCCAACGGGGAAAACGCAACGAACCCGCCTTTGTGCTTCACGTTGCCGAAACCGTCGCCCGACTGCGGGATATTTCCCTAGAAACCCTATCTCAGCAAACCACAAATAACGCCTGTCAACTCTTTCAGTTAACAGTTAACAGTTAACAGTTAACAGTTAACAGTGATTCAGTTGAGGAGTGATCAGTTGAGGAGTTAATAAATTAACTGTAAACTTCTTAACGATTAACTGATGACTGATGACTGATGACTGATGACTGATTATTGATAGCTGACAACAATGAACTCAATCACTGATAACTGATTACTGATAACTGATTACTGATAACTTATAAATGGCAAGTCTAACCCATAACGAACCCACTTTTTTACTTCCCGACTTAATTGAAATTCAACGGTCAAGTTTCCGTTGGTTTTTAGAAGCCGGGTTGATTGAAGAATTAGAAAGTTTTTCCCCCATTACCGACTATACAGGGAAACTAGAACTGCATTTTTTAGCCAAAGACTATAAACTTAAACGTCCTAAATATGACGTTGACGAAGCCAAACGGCGGGATAGTACCTACGCCGTCCAGATGTACGTTCCGACTCGTTTAATTAATAAAGAAACTGGAGAAATCAAAGAACAAGAAGTCTTTATTGGGGACTTACCCCTAATGACGGAACGGGGAACTTTTATTATCAATGGGGCTGAACGAGTTATCGTCAACCAAATTGTCAGAAGTCCCGGGGTTTATTATAAATCTGAAATTGATAAAAACGGCCGACGGACTTATAGTGCCTCCCTAATTCCCAACCGAGGCGCCTGGTTAAAATTTGAAACCGATAAAAATGACTTAGTGTGGGTCAGAATTGATAAAACCCGCAAACTATCCGCCCAGGTCTTATTAAAAGCCTTGGGACTCACCAACAACGAAATTTTTGATGCCCTGCGTCACCCCGAATACTTTGAAAAAACCATTGAACGGGAAGGGGAATTTACCGAAGATGACGCCTTAATGGAACTGTACCGCAAACTCCGTCCCGGGGAACCCCCGACGGTGGCCGGTGGGGAACAGTTACTTAATAACCGCTTCTTCGATGCCAAACGCTATGACCTGGGCCGGGTCGGACGTTATAAACTCAATAAAAAACTGCGGCTGACCATTCCCGATACCACCCGGGTGCTAACCTCCGTGGATATTCTCTCGGCGATTGATTATTTAATTAACCTAGAATTCGATATCGGCGAAACCGATGATATTGACCACTTAGGAAATCGTCGCGTCCGGTCAGTGGGAGAACTGCTGCAAAACCAAATTCGGGTCGGTTTAAACCGCTTAGAAAGAATTATCCGAGAACGGATGACCGTGAGTGATGCCGATGCCTTAACTCCCGCCTCTCTGGTCAACCCCAAACCCCTAGTAGCTGCCATTAAAGAATTCTTCGGTAGTTCCCAATTATCGCAGTTTATGGATCAGACCAATCCCTTAGCGGAAACTGACCCACAAACGCCGTTTATCCGCCCTTGGCCCCGGGGGACTAACCCGGGAACGGGCAGGGTTTGCGGTGCGAGATATTCACCCCAGCCACTACGGACGGATTTGTCCGATTGAAACTCCAGAAGGGCCAAACGCCGGATTAATCGGGTCTTTGGCAACCTTAGCCCGAGTGAACCCCTACGGATTTATTGCCACTCCCTATAACAAAGTTGAAAACGGCAAAGTCCGCCGCGACTTACCTGCGGTATACATGACCGCCGACGAAGAAGACGATTTACGGGTAGCCCCAGGGGATATTAGAACCGATGCCGAGGGGACGATTTTAGGGGAGATTGTTCCGGTACGTTATCGCCAGGAGTTCACCACCACAACTCCCATGCAGGTAGACTATGCCGCGGTATCTCCGGTACAGATTGTTTCCGTCGCCACCTCCTTGATTCCCTTCTTGGAACACGACGACGCCAACCGAGCCTTGATGGGGTCTAATATGCAACGGCAAGCCGTCCCCCTGCTCCGTCCACAACGGCCCCTAGTGGGAACCGGACTGGAAGCTCAAGCCGCCCGGGATAGCGGGATGGTGATTGTCTCCCGTACCGATGGAGAAGTCAGCTATATTGATGGGTCTTGTATCCGGGTCATGGATACCACGGGCAAAGAACATGAATATGAGTTACAAAAATATCAACGTTCAAACCAAGATACTTGTTTAAACCAGCGTCCGTTGGTTTATGAAGGAGATCAGGTGGTGGCGGGTCAGGTGTTAGCCGATGGTTCCTCCACCGAAGGGGCTGAACTGGCTTTAGGTCATAATATCCTAGTAACTTATATGCCCTGGGAGGGATATAACTACGAAGACGCGATTTTAATTAGTGAGCGTTTAGTCCAAGAGGATATTTACACCTCCATCCACGTTGAAAAATACGAAATTGAGGCCCGACAAACCAAACTTGGCCCAGAAGAAATTACCCGGGAAATTCCCAACGTCGGGGAAGATTCCCTGCGTCAATTGGATGGGAATGGGATTATCCGAGTCGGGGCTTGGGTGGAATCGGGGGATATTTTAGTCGGGAAAGTCACCCCCAAAGGGGAATCCGACCAACCCCCGGAAGAAAAATTACTGCGGGCAATTTTCGGCGAAAAAGCCCGGGATGTGCGGGATAACTCCCTACGGGTTCCCAACGGAGAAAAAGGTCGGGTGGTAGATGTGCGCGTCTTTACCCGGGAACAGGGGGATGAGTTACCGCCTGGGGCGAATATGGTAGTGCGGGTTTATGTGGCGCAAAAACGCAAAATCCAAGTCGGGGACAAAATGGCTGGACGCCACGGGAATAAAGGGATTGTGTCTCGGATTCTGCCGATTGAGGATATGCCCTATTTGCCCGATGGTCGGGCCGTGGATATTGTTCTCAATCCCCTGGGTGTACCCAGTCGGATGAACGTTGGCCAAATCTTTGAATGTTTATTAGGGTGGGCGGGTCAAAACCTGAAAAAACGCTTCAAAGTGGTTCCCTTTGATGAAATGCACGGCCCGGAAATGTCCCGGGAAACTGTACACGGGAAGTTAAAAGAAGCCCGAGAGAAAACCAAGAAAGATTGGTTATTTAACGACAATTATCCCGGGAAAAGCATCGTTTATGACGGCCGTACCGGAGAACCCTTTGACCAACCCGTCACCGTGGGGATTGCCTATATGTTGAAACTGGTTCACTTGGTTGATGATAAGATTCACGCCCGGTCTACTGGCCCCTATTCTTTGGTGACGCAGCAACCCTTGGGAGGAAAAGCCCAACAGGGGGGACAAAGGTTTGGAGAAATGGAGGTTTGGGCCTTGGAAGCCTTCGGAGCCGCCTATACCTTGCAGGAGTTGTTAACGGTCAAATCCGACGATATGCAGGGACGCAACGAAGCCCTCAACGCTATTGTTAAGGGTAAGGCCATTCCCCGTCCTGGGACACCGGAATCCTTCAAGGTGTTGATGCGAGAGTTGCAGTCCTTGTGTTTGGATATTGCGGTGCATAAAGTGGAAACCACCGACGAAGGTGGAAGCCGAGATGTGGAAGTAGACCTGATGGCTGATATTCCAGCTACCCGGATGACCTACACCTCTAATAATTTTGCCCCCGCTAAACCTACTTATGATTTAAGTAGTTCAGTCGAAGAAGACGAATAATCAGTTATCAGTGTAGAGACGTGCCATGGCGCGTCTGTACCAGTTATCAGTGTAGAGACGTGCCATGGCGCGTCTGTACCAGTTATCAGTGTAGAGACGTGCCATGGCGCGTCTGTACCAGTTATCAGTTGAATTCCTTAATATTCTCTGTTCCCTGTTCCCTATTCCCTGTTCCCTGAATAAAATGGCTAAAATTGAACAACGATTTGATTACGTTAAAATTGGAATCGCATCTCCAGAACGCATTCGGCAGTGGGGAGAAAGAACCCTACCCAATGGTCAAGTGGTTGGAGAAGTTACCAAACCTGAAACCATCAATTACAGAAACCCTGAAACCAGAGATGGACGGGCTATTTTGTGAACGAATTTTTGGCCCGGCAAAGGATTGGGAATGTCATTGTGGGAAATATAAACGGGTCAGACATCGTGGAATTGTTTGTGAACGCTGTGGGGTAGAGGTAACAGAATCTCGGGTTCGTCGTCACCGGATGGGTTTTATTAAACTAGCTGCTCCTGTTACCCATGTTTGGTATCTCAAAGGCATTCCTAGTTATATGGCTATTTTATTAGATATGCCATTGCGGGATGTGGAACAGGTCGTTTATTTTAACGCCTATGTCGTGTTAAATCCGGGTAACTATGACGGCCTATCCTATAAACAGTTATTAACCGAAGATACCTGGTTAGAAATTGAAGACCAAATTTATAGTGAAGATTCCACATTAACCGGAATTGAAGTGGGAATTGGAGCCGAAGCCATTTCCCGTTTACTCGAAGATATTCCCTTAGAAGAAGAAGCCGAAAGGTTACGCGAAGAAATTGCCGTTGCTAAGGGACAAAAACGCGCCAAATTAATTAAACGATTGCGGGTAATTGATAATTTTGTGGCGACGGGTTCCAAACCGGATTGGATGGTTTTGAATGTGATTCCCGTCATTCCTCCCGATTTACGGCCAATGGTGCAGTTAGATGGGGGTCGATTTGCCACCTCCGACTTAAACGACCTATATCGTCGGGTGATTAACCGGAATAATCGGTTAGCCCGGTTGCAGGAAATTCTCGCTCCAGAAATTATTATCCGTAACGAAAAACGGATGTTACAGGAAGCCGTTGATGCCTTAATTGATAACGGTCGCCGAGGTCGGACGGTGGTGGGGGCGAATAATCGACCCTTAAAATCCCTCTCCGATATTATCGAAGGAAAACAAGGACGATTCCGTCAAAACCTATTAGGAAAACGGGTCGATTATTCTGGACGTTCCGTGATTGTGGTGGGGCCAAAATTAAGAATGCACCAGTGCGGTTTACCCCGGGAAATGGCAATTGAATTGTTCCAACCCTTTGTGATTAACCGCCTAATTCGTCAAGGATTAGTTAACAATATTAAAGCGGCGAAAAAACTGATTCAACGGAATGATGCCAGTATTTGGGAGGTCTTACAAGAAGTCATCCAAGGACATCCGGTGATGCTAAACCGCGCCCCAACCTTGCACCGTTTAGGGATTCAAGCCTTTGAACCGATTTTAGTCGATGGTCGGGCAATTCAACTGCATCCGTTAGTTTGTCCCGCCTTTAACGCTGACTTTGACGGTGACCAAATGGCCGTTTCACGTCCCCCTGTCGATTGAATCCCAGGCTGAAGCTCGGTTATTGATGTTAGCCTCGAATAATATCCTATCCCCAGCTACGGGTAGACCGATTGTGACACCTAGTCAAGATATGGTGTTGGGATGTTATTATTTAACCGCAGAAAACCCTAAATTAGAGGATCAAAGTCACCGCTATTTTGCTGATTTGGAAGATGTAATCCTAGCCTATAAACAGGGCGCTTTGGGTTTACATTCATACATTATGGTGCGATTTGATGGAGAAATTTTATCGGATGAAACAGAACAGATAGGGGTCGAACATAAAGACGACTTAACTGGAGCCATCACTAAAACCTATGTGGGCAAAAAAACCGGGAAACTCATGCGACGAGTGCGAGAAGACTCCGAGGGTAATATTCTAGCTCAATATATCCGTACTACCCCGGGACGTGTCATTTTCAATAAAACCGTTCAAGACACCTTAATTCAATAGGTAATGGGGATCACGGATTTAAGAGGATTTCACGGATTTCACGGATTTTAGTCTGTTTTAACCTGCGTAATTCTATTAAATCTGTGATCGGTAACAGGTAATGGTTAAGAATTAACTGATAACTAATAACTGATTTACATCATGGCTAACAAAAAAATCTTTCGGAATCAAGTTATTGATAAAGGACAATTAAAGAAAATCATGTCCTGGGCTTTTATGAATTATGGCACAGCCCGTACCGCCCAAATTGCCGATGAATTAAAGGAATTAGGGTTTACCTATGCCACAAAAGCCGGGGTTTCTATTAGTGTGGATGACTTACAGATTCCTCCTTCCAAAAAAGCCTTATTAGAAGAAGCAGAAGAAGAAATTAGAAATACAGAACGTCGTTATATTAAAGGAGAAATTACCGAAGTTGAACGGTTTCAAAAAGTTATTGATACTTGGAATGGTACATCTGAAGCCCTGAAAGATCGGGTGGTAGAAAACTTTAAAGCCAGTAACCCTCTGAACTCGGTTTATATGATGGCCTTCTCCGGTGCCCGGGGGAATATTTCCCAAGTCCGTCAGTTAGTCGGGATGCGGGGTTTGATGGCTGACCCCCAAGGGGAAATTATCGATTTACCGATTAAAACCAACTTCCGGGAAGGCCTAACCGTTACCGAGTATATTATTTCCTCTTATGGGGCGCGTAAAGGTCTAGTAGATACGGCCCTCCGAAACCGCCGACTCCGGGTATTTAACCCGCCGTTTAGTAGACGTTTCCCAAGATGTGATCCTGCGGGAAATTGACTGCGGAACCAGCAAGGGGATTTGGACTCGCAGTATGACCGATGGGGAACGGGTGTTAATTCCGATCAAAGATCGGTTAATGGGCCGGGTGTTAGGGGCAGATGTCCACCACCCCGAAACCGGAGAAATTGTCAGCTATCAGTCAGAACAGGCGGTGAAAAATCACTCCGTGAGCGAGGAGTTAGCCCTAGCCATTCAGGAAGCCGGGGTTGAGGAGGTGCTATTGCGATCGCCTCTCACCTGTGAAGCCAACCGTTCCGTCTGTCAACATTGCTATGGCTGGAGTTTAGCCCATGGTCATAACGTCAACCTGGGGGAAGCGGTGGGAATTATTGCCGCCCAGAGTATCGGCGAACCCGGAACCCAGTTAACCATGCGGACATTCCACACCGGAGGGGTATTCACCGCCGAAGCCGCTGGAATGATCCGGGCGAGAATTGATGGGGTAGTCAAGTTCTCCAAATCCCTGCGAGTCCGTCCCTTCCGCACCCGTCACGGGGATGATGCCTTTATCGTGGAAAGCACGGGCCAGATTATTGTCGAAGGTGGGGGAAAAAATACCGAAAAACACAGTATCGCCCAAGGGACAACAATTATTGTTCAAGAAGGCCAACGGGTCAAAGCTGACGAAATCCTAGCGGAAATTGCCGCCGGGGGTCGGACAGCCCGGAAAACCACGGAAAAAGCCACCAAGGACGTCGCCACCGACCTAGCTGGGGAAGTCAAATTTGCCGATGTGGTTCCCGAAGAAAAAACCGACCGTCAGGGGAACATGACCCGCATCGCCCAACGGGGGGGGTTAATTTGGGTTCTGGGTGGGGAAGTTTATAATTTACCCCCAGCGGCGGAACCATTGGTCAAAAATGGTGATCCGGTACATCCTGGAAGCGTTCTCGCCCAAACCAAACTGGTTTCTGAGCATGGGGGATTAGTCCGAATTCGGGAACAGTTTGCCCCCGATGAACTACCTCGGGAAATTGAGATTATCACCGCCTCGGTATTGTTGGATCAAGCCCTAGTGCGGTTGGTACAGATGCAGGGACGGGAACAACATATTATTGAAACCAATAGTAACCATCGCTTCCTGCTGAAAGTTAGTCCGGGTTCCAAAGTGGAAAACCATGACGTGATTGCGGAACTGATGGATGATAGCTACCGTACCAAAACCGGGGGGATTATTAAATACGCCGGGGTGGAAGTCGCCAAACGGGGTAAGGGAAAACAGGGTTATGAAGTCACCCAGGGAGGGACTTTATTATGGATTCCCGAAGAATGCCATGAGGTGAATAAGGATATTTCCCTACTGTTAACTGAGGATGGACAGTATGTGGAAGCTGGGATGGAAGTGGTTAAGGATATCTTCTGTCAGAGTAATGGGGTAATTGAAGTTACTCAGAAAAATGATATTTTGCGAGAAATCGTCATCAAACCCGGAGAACTGCATCTAGTCGATGACCCGGAAATGGTGATGGCGATTGATGGTCAGATTGTCAATCCCGGCCAAGAGGTGATCCCAGGGATTATCTCTAAGGACTTGCATTATGTGGAATATGTGGAAACTCCCGAAGGCCCAGCCCTGCTGTTGCGTCCCGTGGTGGAGTTTAGCGTTCCCGAAAATCCCACCGTCCCCTCTCAGGAATCTCTGAACGAGTCCATCGTCCTGCGAGCGGTGCAACGTTTAACCTACAAAGATGGGGAACGGGTACGGTCGGTGGAAGGAGTGGAACTGCTACGAACCCAGTTAGTAATTAGTATTGGCATCGAAGCCCCGCAGTTAGCAGCCGATATTGAGTTACTTCCCGATGAGACTGACCCCGACGTCAGGAAGTTACAGTTAGTGATTTTAGAATCCTTGGTGATTCGTCGGGATGTGATCGCTGATGCCACCCAGGGTAGTACCCGCACCCAGTTACTGGTCAGGGATGGAGATGAAATTGAGAAAGGCGCCGTGGTTACCCGCACGGAAATCATGTGTAAGGAACATGGGATTATTCAGGGGATTCGGTCGGGGTCGGACATTGTGCGCCGTTGTTTAGTGGTGCGCGAGAGTGATGAGTCCACTTTGCCGCAGATCAAAACTATTCCTTTAGTTAAAGAGGGAGATAAAGTTGTTGCCGGACAGTTTATTGCTAATGGAACAAAAGCAACACAATCAGGAGAAGTTGTTTATGTCTCTAGTCATATCGATTTCAGCCCTGGTTTTAAAAAGAAACTAGATGAAGCAATCGAATTTTTAGCTAATCTATTAGCCAGTGTAATTGCTGATTCTCTTACTTCTCATTTTGCGCCTGTTATCGCCGGAGGAACTCTGGGAGTTGACCTAGCAACCCCGCTTGTATCTATTCGGACTGAACTTGTTAAAACAATTACTGATGGGATTTTTAACCATCTACCCCCTATTCTTAAAGTGTCAGTTATTAAGAAAGCAGTTGCAATCCTAGCATCAGTTTTTGTAGACATGATGATTAATGGGATTGATACTATTGGCTCTCTTATTTCTATGCTTCGGCAGCCTCCAGCGCAATTAATAGCACAATTAAAACAGTCAATTCTTATTCCTGGCTTACAACGGGTTGCTGAAGTGATTGGTTTTGTTTCGGTTGCTGGTGTTCTCGATCGCTTAATTGAAATTGTACTTGCTGCTATAGGTATGGTAGCTGCTGGTACAGGTTTGGGCGTAGCTGCGTTTGTCAAGTTGGTAAACGAATTAATCGCTCTCCTGATCAGTTTCTTTACCTTAAAGTGGACAAAACCAATTACAATCACGTTGCGTCAGACTCTACGAGATACGATGACCATTAACTTACCCGATGGTGTGAAACCGACGGTGAAATTGGGTCAATTGTTGGTCGAGGGGATTGAAATTGCTGATAACCTGACAATCCCGGTATCAGGTCAAGTAATTGCTTTGGGCGATAAAATTACCGGAGAGGGAACTACTGCTGTCCTTCCCAATCAAATCAAATTACGTTTGGGTCGGCCCTATCGGGTGTCTTCCGGCGCCATTCTCCACGTTAAGGACGGAGACTTAGTACAACGGGGGGATAACCTGGTGTTGCTGGTGTTTGAACGGGCTAAAACCGGAGATATTATTCAAGGTTTGCCCCGAATTGAAGAATTATTAGAAGCCCGCAAACCCAAGGAAGCCTGTATTTTAGCCCGACGTCCGGGAACCGCCCAGGTGACGATGGATGATGACGTCACCGAACTGCGGGTAATTGAAAATGATGGCACGGTTACGGATTATCCCCTGGGTTCGGGTCAATCCCCCATTATTTCCGATGGTCAAAAGGTAGATGCCGGACAAACCCTGACTGATGGGCCTAGTAATCCCCATGAAATCCTGGAAGTGTTCTATGACCATTATCTGGAACAGGGAGAAGGAATGTATGACGCGGCTTTGGGCAGTTTCCGCCAGTGTCAGGCATTCTTGGTCAACGAGGTGCAGTCGGTGTATCAGTCCCAGGGGATTGATATTTCCGATAAGCATATTGAGGTGATTGTCCGTCAGATGACCTCGAAAGTTCGGATTGATGATGGGGGCGATACAACTATGTTACCCGGGGAATTGGTGGAACTGCGCCAGGTGGAACAGGTGAATGATGCCATGTCGATTACCGGAAGTGCCCCCGCTAAATATACCCCCGTGTTATTGGGGATTACCAAAGCCTCCTTAAATACCGATAGCTTTATCTCGGCGGCCAGTTTCCAAGAAACTACCCGGGTCTTGACTGAGGCGGCGATTGAGGGCAAATCCGACTGGTTACGCGGTCTCAAGGAAAACGTGATTATCGGACGTCTGATTCCGGCGGGCACGGGATTCAATGCCTACGAGGAATCGGGTAATGCCGAGTATGGTTTTGATAATGGGACGTTGTATCTGGATGAGGAAGATGAGGACGAACTGCGGGATGTGGTCTTGGACGATAAAACCGCCCGGGTCTATAGTAGTTTTGAACGGGAATTACCCCCGGAAACCCAAAGCAGCAGCCTCTAGTTTCGGCAAAGGTAGCAAAGCCCTATTTGAAGATAGTGAAGATGAACCCTCATTATCAGCTATCCTCGATGACGAGTTAATTGATGACGAGTACGAAGACGACGACGAGGACGAAGACGAATAAAATCAGTCATCGGTGTAGAGACGTGCCATGGCGCGTCTCTGGCAGTCATCGGTATTTCAATAAGTCCAAATACAAATCCCCTACTTTTAAGTGTGGGGATTTCCGCATTACCCATTACCCTGTTACTGAGCGAAGTCGAAGTATTACCCATTACCTATTACCCATTACCCATTACCTATTACCTATTCCCTATTCCCTATGTCCGAAACCATTAAACTCGATCAATTTCTAAAATTTATGGGTGAAGTTTCCACCGGGGGACAAGCCAAAATCCTAATTAAATATGGTGATGTTGAAGTCAATGGTGAGGTGGAAACTCGCCGGGGACGAAAGTTAGTCACCGGGGATAAAGTATTAGTTAATGGAAAAACCTTAACCGTTAATTTATAAAATAGATAACATCACTTGACCATTGGGCATAATCGTATTGCAAATAACCGCATCCTCACCATTAAATCCGACGGAATCGGTTAGGTTAGCATCGGTTAAATTAGCTGATTTGAAATTTGCCTTGTGTAAATCGGTATCGCGTAAATCTGCCCCCACTAACCAAGCATTTTCCAAATTACATTCATATAGCGTTGCATCGCTTAAATCGGCTTGATAAAGATTAGTATAACTTAAATCGGCTTGAGTTAAATTGGCTCCATTGAGATTGGCATGGGAGAGATTAGCCCCCATTATTTGGGTACTATATAAACTGGTTTGTTGCAAGATAGTATAACTCAAATTTGCCCCCATTAAGTTAGCACCCCGCAACGAAGCTCGACTCAAATTTGCGTAACTGAGATTCGCCCCACTCAAATCCGCCCCAATAAAAACTAACTTACTTAGATCACAAGTTTGCAAATCTGCACCCCTTAAATCCACCCCTTTAAAACTCCATTCTCCTTTTGCCTTTCGCTGCAATAATTCCAACCCATCCATAATATTCAGCCTAAATCCCATTCATTTCATTTTGTCTGATGAATTGCTAATTTAGACCATCTAAATCTTGTAATTTATACTTCCCCAAGTCTACCATAACAAATCTTGATTTGCCCTAGTATGTCAAAAAGCAAAAAAACTAAGGTGATTCCATCTCTGTTAACCACTAAGAATTAAAGTTAGATGTTAAGAATCCCTGAAAAAATAAAGAATTAAGTATTTTTGATGCCGAATATTTGACAGAATGTAAAGTTAAATTACAACTGTGATTAAAATGTTGAGAAATTTTCCAAAATTGGATCAATCCCTTAACCTGGAAGTTTAAAGTAATATTACAAGAGAGAACCAATGCAAGATCTGAAAAAGTATCGTATTCGATGCACACTAACCTATGGCGATATCTATAGCCAAATCATCGTTTGGTTAATTGTCATCTTTATCGCCTTAGCAACTTCCCTGGCCCTGTGGAGTACAACCCGTCAAATTTATGCCTTAGCAACGGTTGGCCTAATTGTTGTGCTGTCTTTACCTTTCCTGCTCTTTGCATTCGTCACCACTTTATTTAACCATATTGAAATTCTATCCGTAGACCCCTTGATTGAAGACGAACCCAGTCGTGCTGAATTTCCAGCTTCCTAAACAGCACAAGTTAGTCAGTTATCAGTTAATAGTTAAGAAGTTTACACCGGAACAGGGAACAGGGAACAGGGAAACAGGGAATAGGGAATAGTAAAGAATTCAGCAGTTGGTTAACTCCTCAACTGATAACTGGTACAGACGCGCCATGGCACGTCTCTACACTGATGACTGATGACTCCTGAACTGATAACTGATAATTGATAATTGATAACTGATAACTGATAACTGATTTAAGATGCTAGAACATGATGTGATTATTGTTGGGGGCGGGTTGGCAGGATGTCGGGCGGCGGTAGAAATTGCCCGCACTAACCCTAGCCTAAATATTGCCATTGTTGCCAAAACTCACCCCATCCGTTCCCATTCCGTAGCTGCCCAGGGGGGTATTGCTGCTACTTTAAAAAATATTGATGAAAATGATAGTTGGCAAGCCCATGCCTTTGATACCGTCAAGGGTTCAGACTATTTAGCTGATCAGGATGCGGTCGAAATTTTAGCCAAAGAAGCCCCGGATGTGATTATTGATTTAGAACATTTAGGGGTATTATTTTCCCGCCTTCCCGATGGCCGTATTGCTCAACGGGCTTTTGGGGGTCATTCCCATAACCGCACCTGTTACGCCGCCGATAAAACTGGTCATGCCATTTTACACGAACTGGTAAGTAACCTGCGACGCTATGGTGTCCATATCTATGATGAATGGTACGTCCTGCGCCTAATCTTAGAAGACGGACAGGCGAAGGGTGTGGTGATGTTCCAGATTAATGACGGACAGTTAACCGTTGTGCGGGCCAAGGCGGTGATGTTCGCCACGGGGGGATACGGTCGGGCATTTAATACCACTTCCAATGATTACGCCTCAACGGGGGACGGGCTGGCGATGGCAGCAATGGCCGGAGTTCCCCTGCAAGATATGGAGTTTGTCCAGTTCCATCCTACGGGATTATATCCGGTGGGGGTATTAATTTCCGAGGCTGTGCGGGGGGAAGGAGCCTATTTAATTAATAGTAATGGGGAACGGTTCATGGCGACATACGCCCCGAGTCGGATGGAATTAGCCCCTAGGGATATTACCTCTCGGGCGATTACTTTAGAACTGCGGGCGGGGCGAGGAATTCACCCCGATGGTAGTGCCGGGGGGCCCTATATTTATCTGGATTTGCGACATTTGGGACGGGAAAAAATTATGAGTCGGATTCCCTTTTGTTGGGAAGAAGCGCACCGTTTATTAGGAATTGATGCGGCGGTGGAACCGATGCCTGTGCGTCCCACCGTTCACTATTCTATGGGGGGGATTCCGACTAATATTGATGGGCAAGTTTTAAGCGGTATTGATAGTTTTGTGGATGGATTATTTGCCGCCGGGGAAGCCGCCTGCGTGTCGGTACATGGGGCTAATCGTTTAGGCAGTAATTCCCTATTAGAATGTGTGGTTTATGGAAAAAGAACCGGGGCGGCTATTGCCCAATTTGTCCAAAATCGCAAGTTACCAACAATTGATGAACAGCTTTATTTGAAAGAGGCTGCATTGCAATTACAAGAGTTATTAGACCAGTCTGGAGACTATCGAATTGGGAAACTGCGCCAAGAGTTCCAAGATGCTATGACTTCCCATTGTGGTGTGTTTAGAACCGATAATATTATGCAGGAAGGGTTAGGTCAAATTCAAGAATTGCAAAATCGTTATCAACGTATTTATTTAGATGATAAAGGCAAATGTTGGAATACGGAATTAATTGAAGCGTTGGAGTTAAAAAATATTATGATTGTGGGAAATATGATTTTAACTTCTGCCTTAAACCGCCAAGAAAGTCGAGGTGCCCATAGTCGAGAAGATTATCCGCAACGCAATGATGAAACGTTCCTAAAACATACTTTAGCCTATTATTCTCCTGCGGGGATTGATTTAGCCTATCGTCCGGTAAAAATTACCCTATTTGAACCCCAAGAACGCAAATATTAAGTAGTGAGGCGTTCACGCCTCCTAGCCCTAAAGGGCTTACTACAAATAAAGGCGATCGCATTTCCTTCAATCCTAAATTGCTATAATAACAATCGGCCCAAAAATATCAACATCAAGCATAATGTCTACTTATAGCGAGGTACTGAGTCAGGCTCAAAATCTCACTCCTGACGAGCAACAACAACTTTTAGAAGTATTGTCAGCATTGATGCGCGATCGGGTAATAACCGAGACTCAACATAGCAGTGAAAGATTACCTGGAAAAAATTTAAAGAGATGGCGCGGTTTTTTGCCGTATCGTGTGGATGCTTTGGAATTCCAGTTGCAAATTAGAAAAGAATGGGATGATTAATAAATATCTTCTCGATACCAACATTCTGATTTACTACTTCAATGATGGGTCAGAAGTTCAGCCTATATTTGATGAAATTGAAGTTAAAGATGCAGAGGCATTTTACTGTCCGATTAGTTGGGTAGAGTTACTAAAATATTGGTGGGGTTGGGCGGGTTTATTAAGATTTTCTGTGAGATTTGAAAGATTTTGTTGAACCCGCCCCTACAAATTTTGTGGAATGTAGGGGCGGGTTTCAAGTCAATTTTTGTGATGATCATTAACCCAAATAAACCCGCCCTGTCTGTCCACAAATGCAGGGGCGGGTTGTCTGGGAACGAGAAGAAAAGTTACACCGTTATCACGACATTGGAGAAGTAAGATGTGAATTCATTGTAAGAAAGATCAATGAATCCATCGAATCCATCCTGATCACCATCTGTTGTTACATACTGATTAGTTGCGACATTATATCCGTCAAAACCCCAGGGATTACGAACAATAATTCGTTGTTCACCTGATGAATCAACGTAAGCATTGGTTACAGAATAAGCATGGGTTCCTCTTGAAGAACCGGAAATCAAAGAGCTTGAGTTTTTCTCAGCTTCTGTATTACTACCTACAGCAACAAACTTGCCATTATTTAACGCTGATTGTATTTGATCAAAAGGTGTTGAAGATACTGGGGATGGGGGATTGTTAACAGAAAGTCCCGTAATTCTAGGAAATACTTCCTGCCTCGTTGCCCCGTTACCAATATCGTTATAACCATTACCAGTAGTATTACTCTGACTATCTTGATACCACTGTGCATAAGCCTTTTCAACTAATGGTACCCAGATTGCAGCATCCTTGTTACTAGGATCTAATTTACCATCGCTATTAGGATCTAATTGACCATCATCAATTTTGGCTCCATAGAGTTTTCCATTTAGGGTCACAACCTGATTATCAACAGTTACATACTCTGGACTACTGCCGTTATAAAAACGAATAGTATAGGTGGTGCCATCCCCATTATCCTCAATCATATTTTCAATAACAGAACTAGCACGATTATCAGCATCACTGGTCTGGGAACCAAAGGTTGCTCCTAAAATAGCTAATGGGGTACAATCACCAATTTTTCCTTGATCAATATGTCCGATTCGAGCCTCTCCATCACTACCATACACGGAATTCTTTACCCGATCTACCTGTAAAGGTGCGTATTGCAGAGAAACTGGCTTATCTTTTCCAGTATTATCTTTTTCAGTATACGAAGCAGGAGGTCTTTCCGTTCCTTTAAACCATTTATCAATTGCAGTAGTAATACTATTATTGGTTTTTACACCTTCAACCACTTTATATGATAGATACCAAGTCGAATCTTTCATGGTAAAGGGTGTGGAATTGCTAACTCGATCCGTTTCTGTCACCCCTAATTTTCTGTAAGTCTTGTAACTCGTTAGCATCAACAGTACCTCCATCTTGGGCATCGGCAAAAATATCTAACATATCTTGTCGGCTTAATTCCCCATCGGATGCTTTATCACGGGAGATTGCTTCTAATTGATCATCGGTGAGAGTTGAGAAAAAGTCCGAGGGTACGGGGGTTGGTGTTGAAGTTGTTGCAGTTAGGGTATAGTTTCCTGTCGTATTTTCTGCCGAACTGGTGACACGAACAATATACTCAACCCCGGCTTCTGGAGTAAAGTTGATTTGAGAATCGTCTGTGGGTGGAGAAGCGTTTAAAATATCATCATTTTCGGTAACAACTTGCCCCGTTTGACTATTAATCAGTTGCAGATAGGTGTCAAAATTATCGGAGTTTAAGTTAATCGCAACTTCTTCACCGGAAGGAAGATTGGTTAAACGGAAATCTTCACTAAAGCTACGGTTACGCAACGGGTTTTCTATGTCATCCGTCCCACTCAAATCGGCATTAATGGTTTGATTTAAAGCCAGTTCTCCCACGGGTCGCTGTGAGGTAGAAGTGGTGAGGGTATAGTTGCCACTCTGTCCATTTTCACTGACTACAACAATGTCATATTGTTGACCGAGTTGTGCCTTGAATGATAGTTCTGAATTGCTATCGGTACTACTGATATCGCTATTTTCAGCAATAACATTTCCTGTCAAACGATCCACAATTTGCAACTTCGGATCAAATCCCGTTGAGTTCAACTGAACTGTTACCGTTTGATTGGCCAGCACACCGGATAAGACAAAATTCTCATTAGTTCCGTTTACAAGACTTCCTTCAAGGGTGTCATTCCCAGAAATCCCCTGTAATAGTCCCGTAACAGGTACAGATACAGGTGGTGGCATATCTACACCTATCGGTACAGCTGTAGATCGGGGCATTTCTTCAAGTGGGGGTTCTGGGAAATAATTACTGAGTTGTTGTGGTGAAACTCCCGCAACTTTTGCTAAAACCGTACCGGATTTTTGATTCTTAATTAACGTTCCATCGGAAATTTGTTCTAAAGTAATATCGGCTTTGCTGATTCCACCCGCTAAAGCAAAACTATCAGAAGTATTATCAAAATCGGTAATCACATCCGCAGTTGTCGCTGTTACACCTGCATCTTCCGCCAGGGTAAAGACATCTGCACCATCGCCCCCGGTTAAGGTATCCTGACCTGCACCACCCGTTAAGGTATCGTTACCTAAATCGCCAAAAATCTGATCATTGCCACTATTACCGATAATAAAATCATCAGCTTGGCCACCGAAAAGGTTATCGTTGCCTAAACCCCCATCAATACGATCATTGTCTTTATTTCCAAACAGGAGATCATCATCATCTCCCCCATCAAGGGTATCGTTATTCTGTCCCCCATAGAGGGTATCGGCGCCTCCTTGTCCAAGGATGAGGTCATCTCCTTGATTTCCGTTGATGATTTCTGGAGAAACTGAACCCGTGATATTATCGTTTCCAGCCAGTCCTAGTAACCCACCAGGGTAGGGGGTTAAAAAATTAGGTTGTAGGGAAAAAGTATTGGACTGGTCATCTAAAATGTATAAAGATCCATCATTACTGGGGCCAAACATCCTGATCTCCTGGTTGTCTATGGGTGAAATTTATATGAGTCTGATGGCTAGAATCCTGACTATATCTGGTTTTTAGCTATTAGTGGCTCAAAGGTAGAGTGCGATCGCTCACAGTTGTTGTAAGACTGTAGCAACTCAACTGTTGATTGCACAGTGAGAAAAAGTAACAAAAAGTGATAAAAAGTAGCTAATTTTGGCGAGTGCTGCTAGGATGTATACTGAAGCCAATATCACAGAGGCTTTGACTGGAAACCCTAGGAGTTTGATTTTTAATCACTCGTCCCAACCCGTATTTCCCTTGTGTACTGAATCTGTGGTTGTGTAAAAAACTATTTATCCTATATTATTAATATGAATATTGATGAAGCACTGGCTATCATCGAAACTGTTTTAGACGATGATGAACAGTTGAATGATGTCCAGGAGTTAATCTTTAAGCAATGTTGGCTAGGTCGGGAATCTTACGAAGAAATTGCCAAACAGGGAAATTATGATAATGAATATATAAAATCGACGGCGGCGAAATTGTGGAAGCAACTTTCGGAGGTTTTTGGAGAAAAGGTTAAAAGAAATAATCTAAAATCCGTTTTAAAGCGGCATTTACGAAGGCAAAGTTTAACAATTCATAAAACTAAAATTATTGGAGTTAATGTTAGTGGGAAAAGTATTAATGAAGGCAGTATAAAAGGAGCTAAAGTCTTTTTGGATTCTTGTTTTAGTGACTCTCATAAATCATTTATAAAAGAAAATAAATCAGAGCCAAGTGAAATAATAGATAATTCCGAAGAAAAACAATTATCAGAGACTTTAACTCATTTACAGAAAACCGAATATTTTTGGAAAAAGTGGCATTTTCATTCCTTAGAACAGGTTAAAATAGCGGAAGCGTTAGATAGAGCGGGGGTGTTATTTTTTCCTAACTCTAAAGCTCAATTACCAAATTTTGGAGATCAACCCTATAAACAGGTAGATTTTTTGATCTGTTATAATAGCAAATTAGGTGTTTTAGAGATTCAATATTCTGATACTGAAAAACAGGAACAACGAGATTATTTTTTATCAAAACAGGGGATTTTTTTGATTGAATATTGTGATCCAGTTCAATGTTTAGAAGATCCAGATCAGATTGTGCAGGAATTTATAATTAAGTTCATTTAGGATCAAATAGGTATAACCCAGAAACGAGGGAACGAGGGATTTAGAAATGAGAATTACACAGATTAACGCAGATTAAAATCCGTGAAATCCGTGAAATCCTCTTAAATCCGTGATCCCCATTAATATATTATTTAGCAACTTGAATCGGCCCATCAATACTACCACTAAAAAACTGTTTGACAATCGCACTATCGGTAGTAAATGCTTCCTGAATTGTTCCTTGCCATTGCACTAAACCTTGATAGAGAAAAACAATCCGATCCGCCGTGCGTCGAATCGTACTATCTTGATGGGTGACAATACTATAGGTACTGCAACCTTTTCCACTATGTTGTAAATCCCTAATTAAATCCTCAATAACCGTTGATGCAATCGGATCTAACCCGGCGGTAGGTTTCGTCATATAAAATCACCTCTGGAGTCTCCCTAGGATTTTCTGGATTGGGCATAATTGCCCGGGCAAAACTCACCCGTTTTCGCATTCCTCCCGATAATTCGGCGGGATAGCGATCGCCAATATTAGGCAACCCTACCATTTCCAATTTCTCATTAACCAATTCTCTAATTTTTTGAGAAGGTAACTTCGTATGTTGATAGAGTAAAAAACCAATATTTTCCGTCACCGTTAAAGAATCAAATAAAGCCGCCTGTTGAAATACCATGGCAATTCCAATCGGATCAGTAATATCATCGACCCATCCTTGCCGTTTTTTTCCTAATATATAAACTTCTCCTTCATCGGGGGGTAAAAGTCCGGCAATAATTCGTAAAATCGTTGATTTTCCCGTTCCTGAAGGGCCAATAATTCCCAGGGCTTCTCCCCGATAAATCGTTAAATCAACCCGATCCAAAATCATTTGGGAACCAAAGGCTTTACTCACCCCTTTTAATTCAATTAAAGGTTCTAAAGATTCCGAGTGCTTTGATAAAACCAAGTTATCCTTGAAATCGACGGGTTCAACTTTAATCCTCGGAGTTTTTCCCTTGTCACCGTCTTTGATCATTTCGCTCAACCCTTCTTATCATTGTAACTTATACCCAATACAGTTGTTAAGCAAACGATTTAATCGTTATCATCATTTTGATCTCCCTCGTTAGGAAAAATTCAAAACACCGATAGCCCGATGGAATTAACCTCTAGTCCATTATTTACGATCAGCACGACCTCCCTAGTCTAAATTGTCTGTAAAAGCCCGTATATCAAAGTAAAACACTATCTATGTCAACTGGTTCGTTCAAACACACCTTCCGCAGAATTATGAAACTCAGACTCCATCTTGGCCTATCGAATTATCGTTCTCCCCGGATGATTAACCAATGGTTTAAATGGTTATCCCCTGGGTTGTTTATCAAGCGGTGGATGGCGGTTAGCGCCACGGGGGTGTTAGTGGCTAGTTTAGGGTTGGCGATCTCGACGGGAATGACTCCGATTTATTACATCCTACAACTGCTGAAAAATTTATTAGGATGGATTACCACCGTTGTACCGAATTATATCTCGGGGCCATTAATGATTGCCTTGGGGGTTGTGCTGGTTTCTTTGGAGTCAAACCCGCAGTCTAAATTCCATTAGTGAAGCCTTTTATCCGGTCGGAGATGAACAATTAGTTGATCGTTTGTTGAGTCATCGCCGATTATTACGGGGGCCGAAAATCGTTGGCATTGGGGGCGGAACTGGGTTATCCACTTTATTGCGGGGATTAAAAGAATATAGTGCTAATATTACCGCCATTGTTACGGTGGCAGATGATGGAGGATCTTCAGGAAGGTTACGTCGAGAAATGGGAGTATTGCCACCGGGAGATATTAGGAATTGTATCGCCGCCCTAGCCGATGAAGAACGATTATTAACGGAATTATTTCAATATAGATTTACCGCCGGAGATGGATTAACCGGACATAGTTTCGGAAATTTATTCTTAACCGCCATGAGTGAAATTGAAGGGGATTTAGAACAGGCAATTGTCGCTAGTTCCAAGGTATTAGCCATTAGAGGTCAAGTCCTACCCGCCACCTTAACAGATGTTAATTTATGGGCAAAATTAGCTGATGGTCGTCGAATTCATGGGGAATCTAGTATTACTGAAGCTAAGGGAAAAATTTTGACAATTGGTTGTATTCCCCCCAACCCTCCCGCCCTACCGAAAGCAGTACAAGCAATTTTAGAAGCAGATTTGATTATTATTGGCCCGGGTAGTTTATATACAAGTGTAATTCCTAATTTATTAGTTCCAGAAATTGCCGCTGCCATTGCTTCTCGAAATGTTCCCCGGATTTATATTTGTAATATTATGACACAACCAGGGGAAACCGATGGTTACACCGTTTCCGATCATATTAAAGCCATTGATAAAGCCTGCGGTTATCAATTATTTGATGCGGTGTTAACTCAAGGAACAGTTCCCCCGGCTAATGCTTTAATTCGATATGCTCAAGAAGACTCTCATCCAGTTATTTTAGATCGAGATTTGGTTAAACAATTGGGTCGAAGGATTGTGATGAGTAATGTTATGGACGTTGATCATGATACCGGATATTTACGCCATGATCCCTATCGGTTAGCCCAGGTTTTATTAAGATGGTTTGGCAAAACTAACCAGTAGGTTAGAGAGTCCTAAAGGACTCACTACAACGTAGTAAGCCCTTTAGGGCTTAATTCTTTCTAAACTATTCACATAAAATTATGACTCAATTCCATTTACCCAACGCCCAAGCTACCCACGAATTAGGTAAACAATTAGGGCGATCGCTCCCTCCCCATAGTATTCTATTATTAGAAGGAAATTTAGGAGCCGGAAAAACAACTTTTGTTCAAGGTTTGGCGGCTGGTTTAGACATTTCTGACTCTATTGAAAGTCCGACATTTACTTTAATTAATGAATATCTAAAGGGCAGGATTCCTCTCTACCATTTAGACTTATATCGATTAGAAGCATCGGAAATCGAACATTTGAATTTAGAACAATATTGGGAAGGAATCGAAGTAGAACCCGGAATTGTTGCCATTGAATGGGCGGATCGTTTGCCCTATAAACCGGAAAGTTATCTAAAAATAGAATTAACTTATACAGAAAAAGGTGATCGTCTTGCTACTTTATTTAATGTCGGTCAGGAGAATATTAATCTGGATTTAGATGGGATTTAATTTCTAAATTGGGTATAAATTGGAGGCGATCGCCAAACAAAACAACTTTACAAAACCATGGAATTATAGGATAATTTAAACAGACTAATCCCAGTTCAACCCATTTCCCAAAATCCCCCAATGATTCGATCTGCAAAACCCTTACTGTTTCTAACTCCTTTCCTTTTTGTGAGTATTTTTTCAGTTTCTGTTAATGTTCACGCCCAAACCAAAAGCAAAATAACCCTGAATATTGATGGGTTCAAAAATAAAAATGGACAAATTTGTGCAAGTTTATTTGCGAGTAATAAAGGCTTCCCAGGTAATGGAGACAATGCGATAAAAAGCGGTTGTGTGGGTATTACAGAAGTTCCCGTAGTTATGAATTTTGATAATTTACAACCGGGTAGTTATGCCATTGCCGTTCTCCATGATGCGAATAATGATAAAATAGCTAACCGAAATGCTTTAGGAATTCCCACCGAAGGATTTGGTTTTTCTAAAAATCCCACCATTTTCACCGGGCCACCCAAATTCAATGATGCGGCGGTGGTGGTGGCTGGAGAAAACACGAAGATTAATATTAAATTACGGTATTTGTTAGGGGGTTAGGGTTAATATCCCCCCGCCGAGAATGGGAGGGGATTCCATCTACTTCAACAAATCAACCCTTCGACCGTTCGACAGGCTCACGGCTCAGGAGATAATTGTTGAAATTCTGGGTGGGATAAATTTAGCCTTAACTAAAATTATCCTAATAGACTTGAATCCAGGCTTTAACATCATATTCCGTCCAAATCCCATTTTGCCAATAGGGGTCAGACTCAATTAACTGACGCACGGTTGCTTCATCCTCCGCTTCATAAATCCCAAATATTTTAGTCACATCCTGAGTCGGGCCAATGGTTAATAAAACTCCCGATTCTTTTTGTTGTTTTAATCGTTCTAAATGTTCCGCCCGATAGGGTTCTCGTTTCTCCAGAACGTTCTCACAATAGCTTCCGAACATGACATATTTTGGCATAATTGTTACTGATTGATGGTTGATTGTTGACTAATATCTAACTTCTGAGACTGACGTTAAATTGTTGCACTAAAGCCTCTCGGACTTTTTGTTGGAAGGGGTCAATATCGGCATCAGTTAAGGTGCGATCGCTCACCCGATAAACCAAACGAAAAGCCAAACTGCGCTGACCTTCAGGTACATTTTTTCCGCGATATTCGTCGAAAACTTCCACCGATTCTAATAAATTCCCGGCGGCTTTGGTAATACAGCGTTGAATATCTGATACAGGTATCTCGACGGGGACGAAAAAGGCAATATCTCGATCACTCGCAGGGAAAGCGGAAAAGGGTTTGAACTTCCGAACTAAATTAGAGGGACGATTCATCCCTTCTAATAATACCGATAACTGAAATTCAAAGGCATAAACTTGATTCGGTAAATCCTGTTTTTGACAGAGTTGCGGATGCAATTGTCCGAAAATTCCTAACCGTTTTCCCTGTAACCATAGGGAAGCTGTGCGTCCCGGGTGTAACAATTCTAGGGTAGATTCCGGTTTATATTCAACGGTTAAATTCAAGCGCTGAAATACCGCTTCTAAAATCCCTTTAGCTTCAAACCAAGTCATCGGTTGCTCTTGACCACTGCGAACCCAACGGCCAAAACTGCGATCGCCTCCCATAATACCAGCAACGGCATCTTGTTCTTTATATTCATCTCCTTCTTTCCAGAAAATTCGACCGATTTCAAAGCCATTTAACGGCCCATTGCCATTTTCTAAATTATAAACAAAGGCATCAATTAATCCGGTTAACATTTCGGTGCGTAAAGCCGAATATTCCACAAACAAAGGATTGTCTAAAACAACTTGATTATCCCCTGCTGTTTTAACTAAGGAATAGTGCATTAATTCCGTTAATCCTTCGCCGCGAAAAGCCGCCCGAATTTGTCGCGTTGCTACCTGTTCTAAAGGTAGATAACCCGATACTCCTTGACTGGGTAAAGTGTCACGGAATTGATCATATCCGTAGAGACGGGCAACTTCTTCGATTAAGTCGATTTCTCGTTCTAAATCTCGATAACGATAGGGGGGAACCGTAACTTGCCAAACCACAGAATTATTCTGAGACTCCGTAGGGGCCGGTTCCGTGATATCTTTACTAATTGCCGGAATCTCGATGAACCTGCCCCTACATTGACATCCTAAAGCCGTTAGGGTTTTCTCTACTTCTTCGGGTAATAAATAGGGAGATTCGGCTCGTTTTAGTTGTCCTAAAATAGCATTAATTCTATCTAATCTTAATGTAATTTCAGGGGTCTGAATTTCTATAGGACTGCGATCAATTTCTTGACAAGTTGCATTCCCAGAAGCTAAATCTTTTAGTAATAAAATAGCCCGCCGACAAGCTAATTCTAATTCCGCCTGATTGACTCCGCGTTCATAACGGATAGATGCCTCACTGCGTAGCCCTTGTACCCGGGCGGAACGACGAATATTAATCGGGGAAAAAATCGCTGCTTCTAACAATAAATTCTGGGTTTCCGCAAAAACTTCTGTTTCTTCACCTCCCATAACTCCAGCTAAAGCCACGGGATAATCATTGGCGGTAATTAACAGATTTTGCCCCTGTAATTTCCGAGTTTGACCATCTAAGGTTTTAATAGATTCATCCGGTTTAGCAAACCGCACACCCACGGTTAAATCTTGAGAGTTAGTCACCTGTTTGAGCCGATCTAAATCAAAGGCATGAAGCGGTTGTCCCCATTCCAATAAAATATAATTAGTGACATCTACCACATTATTAATGGGACGCACTCCCGCCGCTTGTAAACGCCGTTGTAACCAATCGGGAGAAGGAGCAATTTTTACCCCTTTAATAATCGTGCCAATATAGATGGGACAGGCTGTTTTATCAGCAATTTCAATTGCTAAAGATTCCGATCCATCCTGCTGTGTAATTAACAATTCTGGAGGTTGAGGAATTCTTAAACTAGCCCCGGTTAATGCGGCAATTTCCCGGGCAATTCCCACCATACTTAAGCCATCTGCCCGGTTAGCCGTGGCGGTGACATCTAAAATCACATCATCTAACCCTAATAGGGGTCTAATATCACTGCCTAACGCCGGATTTTCCAGGTTAAAACTGTGGATTCCCGCAGATTCTTTTTCTAATCCCAATTCAGATAAAGAACAAATCATTCCCTCTGAAGGAACGCCCCGCAATTTCGTTTTTTTCAGGGTTAAATTAATTTTAGGTAAATAGGTTTCCTAGGGTTGCCACAGCCACCACCATTCCCGCCGCCGCATTGGGTGCTCCACAGACAATATTTAGGGGTTCAGACCCCCCAATATCCACTTGACAAACCCTTAATTTATCGGCATTGGGGTGTTGTTCGGCTTGGAGAATTTTTCCTAGGACAACCCCATCGGCCCAGGAACGTAAATCTTCAATATCTTCCACTTCAAACCCCGCCACCGTCAGGGTTTCTGCCAACTCTTGGGGAGTGATCCCAATATCTACCAGTTCTTGTAACCAATTTAGAGAAATACGCATCGTGATTCGCTTTCAATGTTCCTAATCCATTGTTGCATCAAGTCGGGTGTTAGGTGCTGATTATTAAGGTGTTGAAGCTCAACCACTGAAACTCTAAGGATTTTGTGTTATAATCCCGGTGTCGATGCCTTTAAATATTGCCACAATCGCAAGATTAATAGAAAACGAATGTTTATGCTCCAAGGATGGCATAGTTGTTAAGCAATAAGTAGAAATACAAATCTAATATCGTATCGTCCGTCGTGTGGGTTTTGCAAGTTCCCTGTTCACTGGTAAAAAGCAATCTCAAACATCATGAGCTACTGTGTTAATCCAGCCTGCCCTCAACCTGAAAATTTAGATGATGCCATCAAGTGCAAGGCTTGTGGTTCAAAATTGCTGCTGAGAAATCGCTATCAGGTGATTCAACCTTTGGGCAAAGGCGGATTTGGAGCAACATTTCTGGCTGCGGATGTGTCCCTACCCGGAAACCCGAATTGTGTGGTCAAACAACTGCGACCCACGGCGACATCGGCTCGAATTTTAGAGATGGCAAGGGAGTTATTCCAACGGGAAGCAAAAACCCTGGGTAAAATTGGTGATCATCCTCAGATTCCCCGCCTGATTGATTATTTTATCGGGGGAAAACAATTTTATCTAGTACAGGAATATGTAGATGGCTATACCTTAAAACAAGAGGTCAAGGAAAATGGGGTTTTTGATGAAGCCCAAGCCAAAAAATTTCTGCGGGAAATTCTTCCCATATTAGATTATATTCACAGTCAAGAAGTAATTCACCGAGATATTAAACCTGCTAATATTTTACGTCGGCGCATTGATCAGAATTTGGTTTTAATTGACTTTGGAGCCGTTAAAGATCAGGTTAACCAAGCTACAATGATGGGAACTGGACAGACGGCTTTTACTAATTTTGCCATAGGCACATCGGGGTTTGCTCCCCCCGAACAGATGGCTTTGCGTCCAGTTTATGCCAGTGATATTTATGCGGTGGGAATGACCTGCGTTTATTTGATGACGGGAAAGTCTCCTAATTCCTTTGAAAGTAATCAAATTACGGGGGAAATTATATGGCAACCCCATCTGGATGTGAGTGATTTTTTTTGCAGTGTATTGCAACGAATGTTAGAATTTTTGGTGCAGTATCGCTATCAATCAGCGCAAGATGTTTTACGAGCATTAGATTCTGAATTTAGTTATGGCGGTCTTTCCGAAGGAATGGTAATGCAGCAGAAGTCTAACTCAACTTCTAACTCGAAATTACCAACTTCTAAGGATGAAACCTACTGCTCTCAATGAAAATACCGGGTTTATGTTAACTTCCGAAAAAATAGGTGAACAAATTCGGGAAAGGAAACAACGGTTAGCGAAGAAAAAATCAGGCCCCATGGGAGGGGATAAGGATGTTTATGACCAAACTGCTTTAGTGAGTGGTTTAAGTTCTACCCAAGGCGCTCCAGTCAGCATGATCCATGATTCTGGTACTAATAATAAATCTAATAATAAATTTAATTCTACTTCTGTCCCTGTAAATTCATCCTCAAAATGGAATGAAAACGCCTTAAAAACCGCTTATATAAAGGGCAGACGGGATTTTGCAGACTGTGAATTAAGTGGTTTGAATTTAGAAAATTTTGATGGGTCTGGGGCTAATTTTTACGAATCCCGTTTAAGTAATACTAATTTTCAAGGAGCCGATTTAACAGAGGCTAATTTTGGTCGAGCAAGATTGACAAATGTTAATTTCAGAAATGCTAAATTAGTTAAGGCTTATATGAGTAATGCTAATTTAGAACGGGCAGATCTTCGGGGTGCAAATTTGAAAAATGCCTGTTTAAATCGGGCTAATTTGCGAGGGGTGAATCTCTGTGGTGCTAATCTGACCGATGCCATTGTCACCGATGAACAATTAGCCATGGCTAAAATGAATGGGCGCACGATTAGACCGAACGGAAAACGAAAAGGTTGGTGGTGGTTCTGGTTTTAAAGCCGGGTAAGCTGCACAAATATTTTAACAATATTGAAATTTCTGATAATATATAAGGTGTCTTACCCCCTGAATTGAAAACAATAGAAGTATGAGTTCCACAATCACAGAAAACCCACTATTAATTGGTCAGGGATTACCCCCTTTTGCACAGATTACCCCCGATCATGTTGTCCCTGGGATCACGCAACTGTTAACAGCATTAGAACGGGATCTTACCGAGTTAGAAAATAATGTACAACCCACTTGGAAGGATTTAGTTGAACCTTTAGAAAAACTACAGGAACGGTTAACCTGGAGTTGGGGAATTGTCGGTCATTTAATGGGAGTTAAAAATAGTCCTGAATTGAGAACAGCCCATGCAACGGTTCAGCCTAATATTGTTCAATTTATCAATAAACTCAATCAAAGTAAAGCAATTTATCAGGCTTTTAAACAGTTAAAAAATAGCGATGAATGGGATAATTTGGATTCGGCTCAACAACGAATTATTAATACCGCCCTGCGAGATGCCGAATTATCTGGAGTTGGATTAGAAGGCGAAGATCGCGATCGCTTTAATGCCATTCAGTTAGAATTAGCCGAGCTTTCTACTAAGTTTTCTAATCACGTTTTAGATGCGACAAAAGCCTTTAGTTTAACCCTAACAACACCGGAAGAAATTGCCGGACTACCCCCAAGTTTACTCAGTTTAGCTGCTCAAGCCGCCCGTTCTTCGGGGTCAGAAAATGCCACCGCCGAAAACGGCCCCTGGAAGATTACTTTAGATTTACCCAGTTTCGGCCCCTTCTTAAAATATAGTCAGAGGAGAGACCTACGGGAACAGGTTTATCGCGGTTATATTAGTCGGGCGTCGAGTGGAGAATGGAATAATTTTCCCTTAATTGAACGAATTTTAGAACTCAAAAAACAGAAAGCTAATATTCTCGGTTTCAGTAGTTTTGCCGAACTGAGTTTAAAGAGCAAAATGGCTCCCGATGTGGAAGCCGTAGAAGCCTTATTAGAAGAATTACGCCTTGTCAGTTATCAAGCAACTCAACAGGAATTTGAAGATTTAAAAGCCTTTGCACGGTCAAAAGGAGCCGCAGAAGCCGATAATTTAAAACATTGGGATATTGGTTTTTGGTCAGAGCGACAACGGGAGGAAAAATTTGCCTTTACGGATGAAGAATTACGGCCCTATTTTGCTTTACCCCAAGTCTTAGATGGGTTATTTGGATTAGTGCAACGTATCTTTGGAATCACGATTACTCCCGCCGATGGTCAAGCTCCGATTTGGCATCCAGAAGTGCGCTATTTTCAAGTAGTTAATGCCAGTGGAAATCCCATCGCATTTTTCTATTTAGATGCCTATAGTCGCCCCGCAGAGAAACGCGGAGGAGCCTGGATGGATGACTGTATTAACCGGGCTAAATTCGTCGAAAATGGCGAAACTCAAGTCCGATTACCCGTGGCTTATTTGCAATGTAATCAAACACCCCCGGTGGATGATAAACCCAGTTTAATGACCTTTGGAGAGGTGGAAACCCTATTTCATGAATTTGGTCACGGTCTGCAACATATGTTAACCACCGTTGACTATCCTGGGGCTGCGGGAATTAATAATGTGGAATGGGATGCGGTGGAATTGCCTAGCCAATTTATGGAAAATTGGTGTTATGATCAAGCCACATTATTTGGTATGGCAAAACATTATCAAACCGGAGAAACCTTACCCGAACATTACTATCAAAAGTTATTAGCGGCTAAAACCTATATGAGTGGGACAGCCATGTTAAGACAGCTACATTTTGCCTTTGTGGATATTGAATTGCATCACCGTTATCAACCCGGAGGCAATGAAACTATTAGCGATGTTCGTAACCGAATTGCCGAGAATACTATGGTTTTAAAACCCATAGCTGAAGATGCGTTTTTATGCGCCTTTGGTCATATTTTTGCCGGGGGTTATGCCGCCGGATATTATAGTTATAAATGGGCAGAAGTATTAAGTGCTGATGCCTTTGCCGCCTTTGAAGAAGCCGGATTAGATAATGAAAATGCGGTGTCTGAAACGGGGCAACGCTTCCGAGATACGGTATTAGCCCTAGGGGGAAGTTTGCATCCGATGGAAGTATTTAAAGCCTTCCGAGGACGGGAACCGAGCACAAAACCTTTATTAATTCATAGTGGTTTAGTTGCGGCTTAGTAATCAGTCATCAGTGTAGAGACGTGCCATGGCGCGTCTGTACCAGTCATCAGTTTAATAGTTATCAGTTAAGAAGTTAATAAATCAACTATTAACTGTTAATAGTTAACTGATGACTGATGACTGACCACAGCTTATTCCAAGAATAAATTAGGATCGGGTGCATTATTTCCACCACTGGGGGCGGGTTCCGGTGCAGGTTCAGCCGGGGCGGGTTTCCGGCGGGGCGGGTGCGATTTCCTGAGCCGGAGGTGCTGCGGGTTCGGAATAACTAGGTGCGGAATTGTTAGAATAGCCTGAATCATCCGAGTAGCTAGGTTCAGAATAACTAGGCTCGGAATAACTAGGCTCGGAATAACTGGGTTCGGAATAACTGGGTTCGGAATAACTGGGTTCGGAATAACTGGGTTCGGAATAGTTAGAATAGCCCGAATCATCCGAGTAGGAATCTTGATATACGGGACGGGCGGACTCCGGGGGGGCCTGTTGTACCGCCACCGCCGCATCCCTTTCGGCTGCCCAACCTGCCACCGCCCCTTGAGCTTCAGAATATAATGCCCGACCATAGCGAATTTGAGAAGCTTCGGCGATCGCCCCACTCAGATTTCCCTTTTTCGCTAAATTATAAGCTCGATCCAAAATTGGCCGATCTTCGGCGGTTTGAACCGTGGCTACCCAACCAGAAACCTTATCCTGTGCCTGCTTATACAGCGCTCGACGGCTGCCAATTTTGGAAGCCTTATCAATTGCCGCACTCAGGTTACCCGCCTTGGCCAAGGCTAAAGCTTCATTCAGAATAGGTTGATCTTCAATAATCTCAATCCGTTTGTTCCATTCGGCAATTAAAGTTTGGGCTTCCACCCGCAGGGGACGGCCCAGGGCCACCTGAAGGGCTTGTTGTACCGCCAGGGAATATCCTTGGGGGGTTTCCGTCTGGGCTAACCGTTGGGCTAAGGCCAGATAGGGTCGATCCTCAAGACGTTGGATTTCCTTACGCCAATAGGCGACTAGGGTTTGAGCATGAACCCGCCGAGGCTGTTGGGGGGTAATCATTTGAGCTTGATCAATCGCCAATTCTAAGGCAAAAGGATGCTGAACCGTTGCCACCGCCGTCGCCAACTGTAAATTAATTAGATCTTGGATTTGTCCCGAGATTTCTTTGGGGGTGACTTTGGCTTCCTCATAGGGAAGGGGCCGATTGCCCATTTGCTCGAGGGTTGCTTGTCCTTCCCGCAGAATCGCTATTTGTTGCCAAATGGGTTTGCTACTGGCTTGATTCCAACTGAGGGCTTTCACTTGCGCCATTAATATTAAATTTTGCGCTTCTGAATATAAAGGGGAATAGTTAGGAACTAAACCCGCAATTTTTGTCAGACCGTCTATATTTTTTTCCTTTAATTGTTTAGCGGCTAAATCGAGTAAAGATCGACTCCAATTTTTAATTTCTTTAATTGCACCCGCTTGAATATAAAGTTTCTGATCAATTTGATGGGCTAAGGCGATCGCTTCGGCTAATTTTTCTGGGGTGTTTTCCTTAGCCAACTCCCGGGCTTCATTCAGACGTTGATTCCCTTGACGCTCCAAACTCAAACGATCCATAACTTCATTAAAGCGTTTTTCACTCCAATGACTATTATTTAATTTAGATAAAGCCTGGGCATATTCAAAAGTTTTACTCCAATCTAATGCCTTCATTGCTGCTTGGGCTTTGTCATAAATTTTTTGCCCTTGATCCCAATTATTTTTCCATCCCTCAATGGCAACAGCAACCAACTCATAGGCGGGGGTATTTTTCGGGACAATATTAACAATCGCTAAGGCATCCTCTAAATTTCCCGTTTCAATCTTCTGCTCTGCAATAGTAATTAAAGTTTGTGACCACTCCTTCATTTTTTGCTGGGCGAGTCCCTGGAGGGGATGGTCAGCCGGCCAACTAGCAATTAGGGCAAAAGCTCGACGTAAGGGTTCAATTTTGCCCGACTTTGTGGCTACATCAGCACAATACAAATGTTCGCTATCGGGAGATAGGGACGAAATATCCTCACAGTTTGGGACGGGTGGCATTGTCAATAACCACAATAACGCCCCTGTCCCCATCGTCCCAAATCCCAGTAAGACAATTAGCCACAGAAACGGCCATCCCCAAAACCAAGCCGGAAGTTTCAACGGAATTTTTTTCTGGGTCTTTGCTGTTTCCTCTACCGGGGTTTCTAAAGCATTTTCCGATAGAGTGGGACTCGAAACTTCCTCATTGGGTTTCCGATGGAGAGACATGGGTTTTGTCAAACTGTGGCATTGTCATGACTTCGCCTTATTCGGTACGATCCTTTAAAGTTGCCTTATTGACATCCTTACCGCCCTAAAAGTGGGACAATTCCTAAACCTCGTGATTTAGGTTTGGTGCTTTTTTGCAACTGTCTCCACATTCTAATACAAAGTCTAACTAGGAAGTTAGAGATTTTAGACCTAATTTTTCGATAATAGTGGGAAGGATTGATATATCCCCGAGTATTTGTGGTGCTGTTATTCAAACCTCTGTTTGCCCCAGAGTAGCTTAAACTAAGAAGATGTATCCTCTAAATACCCATCTTTATATTATCAGTAGTGACAATGATCACCGCCCCATGCAATCCAATTCTCTCAATTCCTCTTGTTCTCTCCTCGATTCCAATTTTAATTGAAAGTGTTATACCAGACATTTTCAATATTCTATTTAATGGGTCTAGTTTTATTCCCCATGGTCATTGCTTTCTGTGGAAACCAGGACTGGTGTGGATGCACGTTAGTTCTGATTCCATGATTGCTTTAGCCTATCTTTCTATTTCCATTACTTTGGTTTATTTCGTCCATAAATCCCGTCGAGCAATTCCTTTTCATTGGATGTTTTTAGCCTTTGGCACTTTTATTATTGCCTGTGGAATTACTCACGTTATGGAGGTATGGACACTCTGGCATCCGATGTATTGGTTATCGGGAATAATTAAAGTGATTACGGCTTTTGTTTCCATCGTCACCGCTTTGGCCTTACCCCCTTTAGTTCCCCAGGCTCTAGGCTTAATTGAAACGGCTCATCTCTCGGAACAACGTCATCAAAATTTAGAGGTTGCCAATCAAAAATTAGAAATTCTTTACGGTCAACTCAAGGAATTAGATCACCTCAAAACTCAGTTTTTTGCCAATATGAGTCATGAACTGAGAACTCCTCTTACTCTAATTCTGGGGCCAACGGAACAACTATTAAGCTCACCAGAAATTACTCCAAAACATCATAAAAATATTAAAATTATTGAACAAAATGCTCGGTTATTACTGAAACAAGTTAATGATTTATTAGATGTTTCAAAACTAGCGGAAGGTCAAATGCAGCTTCACAATAGTTCTGTGGATGTTGCTAATTTGGTGCGCGTAATGGCTGCAAATTTTGAGGGTTTAGCACAGCAAAAAAATATAGAATTTGTTGTCCATACACCCGATTCGATTTTTGTAGAAATAGACGGAGAAAAAATAGAGAGAGTTTTATTAAATCTACTTTCAAATGCCTTTAAATTTACATCCCAAGGCGGTAATATTCATTGCGGTTTATCCCTTTTCGAGAAAAATAATTCCCCTTGGGCAATGTTGCAGGTTCAAGATAATGGAATTGGGATTCCCCCGGAACTGAGACAGGCAATTTTTGAACGGTTTCGTCAAGTTGATACGGGTTTGAGTCGGCAATTTAATGGTACGGGATTAGGACTAGCCATTGTTAAGGAATTTGTGGAACTTCAAGGCGGAAACTGTTACCGTGGAGGAAGCACCCCAGGGTGGAGCATTATTTATCGTCGAGTTCCCCTTAAAAATGATCTCTGAAACGGTGAATGAATCTTCAATTTATACTCCGATTATAGAGGATAATAAAAAGATTCAACCTTGGTTAGATGAACTAAACATTTTAGTATCTGACCAGCCTTTATCCCAGTCTTTTCAACCCGAAAAACCTTTGGTATTAGTGGTGGAAGATAATCCAACCATGAGTCACTTTGTCTGCACAACTTTAGCCTCGGACTATAATACCGCCATTGCGACTAATGGAGAGGAAGGTTTATATCAAGCACTCGCCCTTCATCCCGATTTAATTATTAGTGATATTATGATGCCGGGCATGAGTGGGGATGAAATGGTACGGAAAGTTCGTACTTACCCAGAACTGAATATTACTCCCATTGTGATCTTAACTGCTAAAACAGATGATGAATCTCGGGTACAATTGTTACAAAAAGGGGCGCAGGATTATTTAATGAAACCCTTTTCTGTGGAAGAATTACGGGCAAGGGTCAGCAATTGGATTATCATTAAACGGACAAGAGATTTATTGCAGCAGGAATTAGCCACACAAAGTTTTGATTTAGAAACCTTAGCCCATGAATTAGCATTAAGAAAACGAGAATTACAACTAGCTTTAATCGAACTACAAAAACAAACGGAAGAATTAACCGAAGCAAATAAGTTAAAAAATGAGTTTTTAGCCATCGTTTCCCATGAGTTAAGAACGCCTTTAAATGTTATTTTGGGTTGGTTATATCTCTTGCGTACCCGTTCTTTGCCCACGGAACGTTCCCAAATTGCTTTAGAAACCATGGAACGGAATGCTAAAGCTTTGACTAAATTAATTAAAGATTTATTAGATATTTCTAATTTATTACAGGGGAAAACTAAAATTAATTTGAGTTCGGTTAATTTACAGTCGGTGATTCAATCGGTTTTACAAACATTTGAACCCTTGGCAATAACGAAGGGAATTGAACTACAAATAAAAATAGATGAATCCGTAGATAGTGTGGCTGGAGACCAGGAACGAATACAACAAATTATAGAGCATCTTGTGGATAATGCAATTAAATTTACACCCCCAGGAGGAATGGTAACCATCAGTTTAACCGCTAATTCAACTCAAGCCTGTATTCAAATTCAAGATACCGGTCAAGGAATTCCCCGGGATTCTTTATTATCTATTTTTGAATCTTTTCGACAAGCTGATAGTTCCATAACTCGACAACATGGAGGATTAGGGTTAGGATTAGCGATTGTCAAACAGTTAGTGACATTGCAGCAAGGAACGGTTAAAGCTGAAAGTGAAGGAGAGGGAAAAGGATCTACTTTTACTATTAATTTTTCCTTGTAGAAATCTTCCTATTTAGCCTCTTTATAATTCCACTAATTAGTAATTTTAATTATGAAACGCTTAGAACAATATACTGCTAAACGCCCTCAAGAAGTTTTAATTGTTAAAATTGAAATTGATGGCGAATTTGATGAAATTGCGATTTTTAAAGGATTTTCTAGTTCCTTAATGCGCCCTACTGCTTTTGATCCTGATATTCCTGTTATTCCTAATACGGCTAAAATCCTGGAAATTGATCGTCTATCGAGTCCCTACAATCCCACCAATCCCCATTATATTCAACAGGGATTAACCTGGGAAATGATGCAGGAATTATTAACAGAATTGGGACTATAAACACAACGAGGATCAGAAACCGGGTTTCTCAATTTATCTTTCTATTGATAGCAAAAATTATAGCAGAAACCCGGTTTCTTGGAGGTGTGGGTGAGAGTCAGAAACCGGGTTTCTTAATTTATCTTTCTGTTAGCAAAGGTTAAGACAGAAACCCGGTTTCTTGAATTTATTGATCCGAACAGAAGCAATTACGGCTATAATTATAAATTAGCATTGTCATCTATCCCTAGGCTTAAACATGAGTAAATGCCTTAACCCCGATTGTTTACAAACCAACTCTAAAACAGTCTTTTGTCAAAAGTGTGGTTCTAAATTACTGTTAACAGATCGATATCGGGCTTTAGAAATATTAGGACAAGGAGGTTTTGGTCGAACGTTTCTAGCGGTTGATGAGCATAAACCTTCTCAACCCTATTGTGTAATTAAACAATTTTTACCCCAAGCTCAAGGTACGAATAATCAAGAAAAAGCGGGAGAACTTTTTAAACAAGAAGCGATACAATTAGAACATTTAGGCAAACATCAACAAATTCCTGAATTATTCGCCTATTTAACCCAAGATAACCGTCAATATCTCGTTCAAGAATATATTGAAGGGCAAAATTTAGCTCAAGAATTAGCTCAAGCTGGGGCATTTTCAGAAACTAAAATTATTAATTTGTTAGAGGATTTATTACCTATTTTAGCGTTTATTCATCAAAGAAAGATAATTCATCGAGATATTAAACCGGAAAATATTATTAGAAACAAGAGCGATAATAAATTATTTTTAGTGGATTTTGGAGCAGCTAAAGCAGCTACTATAACGGCGTTAGCGGTCACAGGAACAGTTATTGGTTCAGCCCAATATACTGCACCCGAACAAGCGATGGGAAAACCGATCTTTGCTAGTGATTTATATAGTTTAGGGGTAACTTGTATTCATTTATTAACTAATATTGAACCGTTTAATTTATTTGATAGTGGTGAATGTGATTGGGTTTGGCGAGATTATTTAAAGATTAAAGTCAATAATACTTTGGGTCAAGTCTTAGATAAACTTTTACAACAGGGAACAAAAAAACGTTTTCAAACTGCTCAAGAAGTATTAGAAGCATTACAATTAACCCAAAAACCGATATCACCACCAACACCCCAACCCAATATAGAATTAAAGTCAGCTAAAGGCGTTAATTATCGTCAATTAGAACAACTTTTGAAAGCCGGAAACTGGAAAGAAGCTGACCAAGAAACGGCTAATAAAATGATTGAAGTAGCTGGAAGAACAAAGGAGGGATATTTAAGCGTTAAAGATATTGATACTTTTCCCTGTGAGGATTTACGAATCATTGACCAACTTTGGGTAAAATATAGCAATGGACGCTTCGGCTTTTCGGTACAGAAGCGCATCTATCAAAGTCTGGGAGGAACTCAGAATTATGATCCTAAAGTCTGGGAAAGGTTTTGTGATCAGGTGGGTTGGCGTGTGAATGGTCAGAAATGTATTTGGTATCAATTAAAATTTAATCAGACAGCACCTGTTGGCCACCTTCCCACGGGCGGTGAAGTTGTGCAATTTCGTGAAGGGGAGGTTTGGTTTTTTTTGGATGCTTGGGTTGGTTGGTTTCCTTCTCTCGCATCAAGACTTGTAGACTTTAATATATAAGGCTTACAGATTTTCGTAAAAATTTATCGCATCAATTGAATGTAGGGGCGGGTTCGCCGGGATTTTTGTTAATAATAATTAACCTAAATAAACCCGCCCAACCCCTGAATGTAGGGGCGGGTTCGCCGGGATTTTTATTAATAATAATTAACCTAAATAAACCCGCCCAACCCCATAATAGGAATCAATATAAACCCGGTTTTATTAACGTTAAATTTTGGTGGGGTGGGGGCGGGTTTATCAAGATTATTTGTCAGATTTGAAAGATTTTGTCGAACCCGCCCCTACGGGTTTTATTTTAATAATTGGGTTTTAAAGTTGTTCGCAAATTATTAAGTGATCGGAGGTTTGATAAATGAAAAATGATATTTTTGATCAGTTTCTTGGTTTCTTACAAAATTTAGATCAACAAGAAATTAGCTATTCTCTAGCTCATCATCGGGATGAGGCGATTATGGTGAGTGTTGCGCTTCCTGGGGAGCGTTGGGAAGTTGAATTTTTGAATGATGGATCTGTCGAGATTGAAAGATTTATTAGTCAAGGCGAAATATCGGGAGAAGAAGCTTTAAATGAATTATTTTCTCGATATTCAGATCCAGAGGATGTTTCTATTGAGACTTGGGTGGTGAAATCTACCCAAAGAATCAGAAACCGGGTTTCTTAATTGAGCTTTCTGTTAATAGCAAAGGTTATTGCAGAAACCCGGTTTCTTGTTTATTATTCGACAACACCGCCAGCCGCTTGTAACCGCGCTCTGGATCTTTTAATTGCTTTTGTCGCTTTAATTTTGGCTTTTTTAGAATCAGCCGCTTCCGCCGCTTCTAAATCAGCTTGAGCTTGAGCATAGGCGGTACGGGCTGCTTCTAAATTAATAGTATCACCCCGTTCTGCACCATTCACCAAGATGGTGACTTCATTGGCTTCCACTTCAGCAAACCCACCCATCAAGGCAATGGGAGTCCATTTGTTCTTCGAGCGAACCCGCAGAAACCCCGGTATCTAAGGCGGTTAGCAGGGGAGCGTGACCCGTCAGAATACCCACTTGGCCCGTTGTACTCGGAAGAATCACCTCATCAGCATTTTCATCCCAGACCGTCCGATCTGGAGCGATTACACGCACAGTTAATGTCATTTGTCAAGAGGTAATAAAATATTATCGAGATCAAAAATTATTGTTGTTGGGCTTTGGTAAGAGGGCTAAAGCCCAACAACTGGTGAAACTTAGCCTTTGAGTTTTTCGGCTTTAGCAATCACTTGGTCAATGTCGCCCACCATGTAAAAAGCTTGTTCTGGCAGGTCATCCAGTTCCCCAGCCATAATCATATTGAAGCCTTTGATGGTTTTTTCCAGGGTGACATACTGACCAGGAGAAACCTGTGAACACTTCCGCCACGAAGAAGGGTTGGGACAGGAACTTCTCAATTTTCCGAGCGCGGGCCACGGTCATCCGATCTTCTTCCGACAATTCATCCAAACCTAAAATGGCGATGATGTCTTGGAGTTCTTTATAGCGTTGCAGGGTGGATTGCACAGCCCGGGCGGTGTTATAGTGTTCGCTACCGACAATCGACGGCTGTAACATCGTGGAGGTAGAATCCAGGGGATCAACCGCCGGATAGATGCCTTTAGAAGCCAAACCCCGTGATAATACGGTGGTAGCGTCTAAGTGAGCAAAGGTGGTAGCCGGGGCGGGGTCAGTTAAGTCATCCGCAGGCACATACACCGCTTGAATCGAAGTAATAGAGCCTTCTTTGGTGGAAGTAATCCGCTCTTGCAGTTCACCCATTTCCGTCCCTAGGGTGGGCTGATATCCCACCGCAGAGGGCATCCGACCTAACAGAGCCGATACTTCAGAACCCGCTTGCACGAACCGGAAGATATTATCAATAAACAGGAGCACGTCTTGTTTACTGATATCACGGAAATATTCAGCCATGGTTAAAGCCGACAGACCCACCCGCATTCTGGCTCCGGGGGGTTCGTTCATTTGGCCATAAACTAAAGCCACTTTCGATTGAGTCAGGTCTTTGGTGTTGATAACCCCAGACTCGATCATTTCATTGTAAAGATCGTTCCCTTCCCGGGTACGTTCGCCCACACCGCCGAACACGGAAACTCCCCCGTGAGCCTTAGCGATGTTGTTAATCAGTTCCATAATAATAACGGTTTTGCCGACTCCGGCTCCACCGAACAGACCAATTTTGCCACCCCGACGATAGGGGGCTAACAGGTCTACCACTTTAATCCCCGTTTCAAACACGGAGGGTTTTGTTTCTAACTGAGTAAAAGCTGGGGCGGGACGGTGAATGGAAGATGTTTCTTCGGTTTGCACCGGGCCTAAATTATCGACGGTTTCACCGATAACGTTAAAAATCCGTCCTAGGGTTGCTGGGCCAACGGGAACACTAATCGGAGCACCCGTATCAACAACTTCCATCCCCCGGACTAAACCATCGGTGGTGCTCATAGATACTGAGCGGATTTGACCATCTCCTAGGAGTTGTTGGACTTCGCAAACAATAGAAATTTCTTGACCAACTTCGTTTTTGCCACTGATCTTGAGTGCATTGTAGATTTCCGGCAAATGACCGCTCGGAAATTTGATATCTACAACCGGGCCAATGATTTGAGTGACGTGGCCTACATTTGTTTTTTCTGCGGTGCTGACCATGGGTTTGCTTATGGGTTAATACAAGTTGATTCCGATTTGTCTCGGATAAGCTTTAGAAGAATTTAATATTGCCATCTTTTAGGGTATCACTCAAGCGTGATCACTTGATCATGACTGCCCTTTGATTCTATGGAAAATCCGATCCCAATAATTCTACAACCCGATTCAGTTGCACCGAATGGGAGGCTTTAAATAAAATCCGATCCCCGGGCTCAATTAGGGCTTTTAACTGTTGTGCCATTTGGGAATGGGCATCGGCGGTTTGACTATCCACAATCGCAACTAAGGGGATACCGCCAGCCCCCGTTGCTAAAGCATTGGCGGTGTCAAACTCTGCCAAAATCAATAATCCGTCCAAATTTAGTTCGCGTGCCCTGCGCCCCACTTTTTCGTGGAATTCAAGCGATCGCTCTCCTAACTCTTTCATCGTCCCCAATACGGCAATATGGCGTTTTCCTGGGGTTTGAGCGAGTAACTGTAAAGCCGCCAACATTGATTCCAACCCAGCATTATAGGTTTCATCTAAAATCACAATATCTTCCCCCCACTGATAGCGTTGCGCCCGACCTTCGGGTAACTGTACGGCTATTGGTTGCTGAAGGAATGTATAGGAGGTTTGCGCCCCATAAATTCCCCGGAATACGGCCAAGGCGGCCAGGAAATTGGAGGCGTTATGTTCTCCGGGTAGGGGTAAGGGTAAATCTACCCCTTCGACTCGTAGGGTTTGGGCGTCTATTAATTCTCCCCGTAAATCTCCCCCTTCCAAACCATAGGTAATTGTGTTTCCCGACCAAAATTTGGTGGCGGTATTCATCAAACGTTCTTGATCCTGATTTAACACCGCCAGACTGGTTTTTGGCATTTCTGCTAAGAGTTCACACTTGGCCCGAGCGATCGCATCTTCTGACCCCAACAGTCCAATATGAGCCGTCCCCACATTAGTAATTACCCCAATGGTCGGTCGAGCAATTTGGGTTAATTCGGCAATTTGTCCGACGCCCCGCATGGCCATTTCTATGACCGCAAAATCATGATCGGCGGTGAGTTGTAAGAGGGTTTTGGGAACCCCAATTTCATTGTTATAGTTAGCTTGGGTTTTCAAAACTTTGCCTTGAGTCCCGAGTACGGCGGCAATTAATTCCTTAGTTGTGGTTTTCCCCACCGACCCTGTTACCCCAATAATCGGAATCTGAAATTGATCCCGCCACCATCGGGCAATCTGTTGATAGGCTTTTAAGGGGCTAGGAACCGGAAAAAGGGGCAAATTCGGGTGATTTTGGGCAAAATCCGTGGTGACAATCGCAGCGAGAGCCCCCTGGTTAATCGCCTGTTCCACAAAGTTATGGCCATCGAAGTTTTCCCCCTGTAGGGCTAAAAACACCTCTCCGGGTTTAATGCTGCGGGTATCGGTTGTGATCCCGATCACTGTTGTAGAATCCCTGGAATCACTGTAAAATGGTGAATTAATCGCTAGAACCTGAGCAATCTGACCGAGAGTGATGAGATTAGACATTCTCTGAACTCTTGAAAATTGATTATTATTGATTAACCAGATATGATATTCTAAAATATTGCGGGTTTTGTAGCGGTTTTTATTTAGATTGATTACGATTTCAGCCCTAGTTGTTGAAAATAGCATAATAAACACAGAAAATATATTATTAATCGGAACTATTTTCCCCAATAGTTCTTTTATAGAAATCTATTCAACTGAAGGGTGGTGCTACTGTTCGATATTGGGTTAGGATGACCGAAGCATTCTTGGATAGATTTTTCCGGGATGTCCAGGGTTGAACTTCTTATTAAATCACTTTTTTTTACAAGAGTTTTTGATCTAAGTTCTATTATCTGTAGTTCCACCAAATCTTACTGTCTCCCTAATGCTATTTTATTATAGATTTTAAAATTCAATCATGGATAAAATCCTAGACTTATTATTATCAGGAAACTTAACCAGACAATTATACTCAAATTGAGTAGAGGGGTAATTAAAAATGAACAACAATTTAGCAAATCCTTTTAATCGAGCCACTATTAAAGAAGAACAAATTCTCTATAATCACTTACTCGAAAAGGTGGAAATAGAGGAGCCTCCTCAACTGATTGAACGGCTGAGTTTATTATTTATTGAAGGGTCAGGATATCCCGAATTAGAAGTCTCTAAAGCCCTGAATAAATTAGTTATCTCTAAATTAGAGGCTCAGGATTTTAATTATATCCTGAATCGCTGCTGTTATATTTTAATTAATCGCTGGCATACTTCCCCCCAACGCAAAACAGCGATTAATAAATTAATTCAACTTTTTGATGAATCTATTTCTAAAATCAGGAAAGTTTATTCTTATTCCCGAAATGTTCGGGAATTGGGGGATTTGGTTTGTGAATTTACTAAAAGTGAGCAGTATTTGGCATTAAAACGCTTTGCAGAAGTGATTAATCAACCAGCAGAATTAGATTATAAAACCCAATCTTCCGAACCATTGAGAATATTAATTCCTCGCTATCCCTATCTTTATAAACATTGTTTACTCAGTGAGGATAGTTCCTATGAACATCAACAAATGATTCAACTAATTCAAGTTCAAAAACAACGGAAATACGAACTGGATTTATCTCAGTATGCAGCCCATCAAATGCGAATCGCCAGCATCGCCCGAAGGACATCCATAGAAGAAGCCAGAAAAATTGTTTCCCCCGTTCCTAATCCCACTTTTTTAAACAATAGAGAACTGTTTGCCGCCCTGAAACAATTTGTGGGCAAAATAGAAGGAACACAAACCTATAAAGATTTAGCTCAAAATTTTCTATCCCACACTCAAACCAATCAATCTTTTCGAGAATTTAAAAACAGTTTATATGAATATATCAGCCCAGCATCTATTGATTCATCCTATATCCGTAATCAATTTAATGATAAATTATACAAGCAATTACAAAATATCATTCCCCATAGTGATGAGGAAAATTTTAGTGAATTTCTCCTCCTGAGAACTTGTAACCAAATATTAAACTTTCTGGTGGTTGAAAGTCCCCAAAAACCTAATCATTTTGTCTTTATAGATTTGATTGCCAATGTGGGGCCAACCATGACCGTAGCTTTATTACTCAAAATAGTTTTAATTTGTCGAAAAATCAAGCCCTATCTGGAAAAACGATTTGCTATTTTATTTAATCATTACGAGTCCTGTTCTCAGGATGGAGTTCTCTGGTTAGTAAAAGTTTTGGAAAACTTAAATATTGCTTTGAGTACCAACTTTGGCGGGGTTGATTTATCTTTCATCAGATAAACTGGAAAAAATTACAATCAACCCTAGGAATGGGGGAAAGTTTCATCAGCAGAGGTAAAATCTTCTGATAGCAAAAAGTTTTTATTGACCTAATAACCGACTTTTTGACCATAATAAGAACAGATACTTTCCCAAAAGACCTATGACTCCAACCCAAACCAAACCCAAACTCTACAGTTTTGATGAATTTATCAACTGGTATCCCGAAAACTCAGAAGTTCGTTACGAACTGCATGAAGGAGTGATTTTTGAAATGCCCAAACCCAGGGGAAAACATTCAAACCTAACAGGTGCACTGATAGAACAATTATTAATTATAATTAGGCAGATGGGCAAAGGTGGAATTTGGACTATTCCTAGGGAATCAATTATCAAACCCCAACATACACAATCTGGTTATGAACCGGATATTATTGTTTTAAATCAAGAAGTTCTAGGGTCTGAACCTCGATGGGAAAGCGAATCAATTATCAAAAATTCTGATTCAGTGAAATTAATTGTCGAAGTGGTTTCAACAAATTGGCGTGATGATTATTATAATAAATTTCGAGATTACGAAGAAATGGGAATTGAGGAATATTGGATTTTGGATTACGCAGCATTGGGGCCAAGAAAGTTTATTGGTAGCCCCAAGCAACCTACATTATTTGTTTGTAATTTAGAGGATGGGGAATATCAAATGAATCCATTTAGAGAGAACACAACCCTGATTTCCCCGACCTTTCCCCAGTTCAACTTATCCGCACAGCAAATTTTCGATTTGTAGAAGGGTTAAAGGATTTAAGAAGATGACGCAGATTAACACAGATTAAAATCCGTGAAATCCGTGAAATCCTCTTAAATCCGTGATCCCTATTCCCTATTTAACGAGGTTTTTATGACTTTAGATGACGAACTTAATACAACTCTACTGAGTTTCACCGACCTACAAGCGGAATTAAATTTACGTCATGCTCAAGACGCCCTACACGATATTGTAGACCATCTTGACTTAACTCCCACAGAAAGAGAAGGTTTAGAACCCGATATTGGGGGGTTGCAAAGAATGATGGATAAATTAGACCGTACCTGTGTACAAATTGCCGTATTTGGAATGGTAGGACGGGGAAAATCTTCGGTATTAAATGCTTTATTAGGTCAAGAAGTATTTATCACTGGCCCAATTCATGGCGTCACCCAAACTACCCAAATTCAGCCCTGGGAAATAACCGATAACCAAATATCTAATATTCCTACGGTTTCCTATAAAATTTCTCAAATCGAACTAATTGATACCCCAGGAATTGATGAAGTTGACGGAGAAACCCGGGAACAAATTGCCCGCCGGGTGGCGCAACAGGTGGATTTATTATTATTTGTGATTGCTGGGGATATTACCCAAGTTGAATATGATGCCCTTTCGCAATTGCGAGAAGCGGGAAAACCGATGTTATTAGTATTCAATAAAATTGATCAATACCCGGAAGCTGATCGACAGGCAATTTATGAAAAAATTAGAGATGAAAGAGTTAAAGAATTATTATCTCCCGATGAAATTGTGATGGCTGCGGCTTCTCCTTTGGTCGCTAAAGCTATTCGTCGTCTCGATGGAACTTTCAGCGCCGAAATTACCCGGGGAAAACCTCAAATTGAGGAATTAAAGTTAAAAATTTTAGAGATTTTAGATCGGGAAGGAAAATCATTAGTCGCCTTAAATACTATGTTATATGCCGGGGATATTAATGAAAAATTAGTCCGGCGAAAAATGGAAATTCGAGAAGAAAGTGCAAACCGAGTAATTTGGAATGGAGTGATGACTAAATCAATTGCGATCGCCTTAAACCCGATGATGATGATTGATTTATTAAGCGGGGCGGTGATCGATGTGGCGTTAATCTTAACCCTATCTAAACTCTATGGAATTTCCATGACGCAACAGGGGGCGGTGGAATTATTACAAAAAATTGCCCTAAGTATGGGCGGAATTACTGCTAGTGAATTGGTAGCAAATTTTGGTTTAAGTTCATTAAAAAGTATATTAGGATTAACCGCCCCAGCCACGGGGGGATTATCATTAATTCCCTATCTATCTGTTGCTATTCCCCAAGCTGCGATCGCCGGGGTTTCTGGTTATGCTATTGGACAGGTAACAAAAGCCTATTTAGCCAACGGTGCATCCTGGGGAGAGGAGGGGCCAAAAGCCGTGGTTCAACATATTTTAGAAACCTTAGATGAAACCTCAATTCTCAACCGAATCAAACAAGAATTATGGAAGAAAATTAATCTGCAAAAAAGAATTAGAGAAATTTAATTCTGCTGAGAATTAAAATTATATATTTTAGTATTCCCCCCAGTATAAAAGTTTCATGCAACATCTCTATCAGGGGGTTAGGGATTGTCCCCGATCGCTTACAATAATTAAAGGATTACGCAGCTTAACACAGATTAAAATCCGTGAAATCCGTGAAATCCTCTTAAATCCGTGATCCTATTCCCTTCTAAATATGTCTTTAGATACCCCAACCCCGGAAGCAATTATAAATGAATCCGAATCTCCCGTAATTTCACCCGAGACTGATCCCAATTTACAAGTTCGGTTTCAAAACTGAAACAGGAAGGTTATTGTTATTTTTACCTCCAGAAAACAACCGTGAGGATACGGAGACTAACCTTAATAATACCTGGACAGAAATCTGGCAACAGTTAAAACATCGCCTTAACGGTGGTGAACACGCAGAACAAGATTATACAGAAGTTTATTTAATAGCAGAAAACCGTTTATTAGATGGGCGTCAACTCCAAGATATTGCTGAGGCGCTCGCTGAAGTTCAACTGCAACTGAAACGGGTTAAAACCAGTCGTCGTCAAACCGCAGTAGCAGCAGCTATGGCGGGTTATAGCGTCGATCAGGATATGGAACGAGAAACCCTAGCTCAACCCGTGCTAGAGACAACCACAGCCCCCTTAGCAGAGCCATTGTATTTGAAAATGACCGTGCGCTCTGGGGTGGATATTCGTCACCCAGGAACTATTGTAATTGTCGGGGATGTGAACCCGGGGAGTTCGGTGATTGCCGATGGTGATATTATTATTTGGGGACGGTTGCGGGGAAATGCCCACGCCGGGGCGAAAGGAAACCGCAATAGTTCAATTATGGCTTTGCAAATGGAACCTAAGTTAATTAGGATTGCGGATCAAGTGGCGCGGGGTCCAGAAACCTCCCCCGAACAGTTTTACCCAGAAGTGGCCTATGTCAACAGCACCGGGATTCGGATTAGTCCCGCGAAGGAAGTGGCCAAGGCTAGAGTATTGACCCTGGATATAAATGGGTAATGGGTAATGGGTGATGCGCCAAATGTGGATGAATTGACACTCTCAGGTCTGAAGACGCGCTCGATTCTTGGTTCAACGAAACCACTTAATCAAAGTACCTTGCAGTGCTTTAAGCAGAGGTGGGATTCTCCCCAAGCGTAAATTCGGGTATGCCCTACCCTATTCGCAGTGAGCCTGTCGAACTGCTGCGAGTTCTTTTTTGCTTGAAAACTGTTCGTCTAGCTCCCACGAATCTTTTACCCACTGCTGGGGGAAAACTAGAACTTTGCAGTAGAACCATATAGATTCAATTGTCAAGGTTCAGCGTTTTGCCGTTAGGCGACTAGGTTTTTATACAGGTTGTTTACCTTTTCCTGTTACTGGATATATTAACATAGATTGGAGAAATATTCACGGGGGTTAAAACCCCCTGAGTCGCTTTTCATCTCAGGTCTGAAGACACTGAGTTTTCAAGCTCCCAGACTTATGTTATAAGTTATTCTGAACACCGGATCGATTATTGCTGAATACAAATTTTTAAAATATGAGTCGTGTTATTGTGATTACCTCTGGAAAAGGAGGGGTAGGAAAAACTACTTGTACCGCTAATGTGGGTATGAGTTTGGCAAAACGGGGCCACAGCGTTGTGGTGATTGATGCGGATTTTGGTCTGAGAAATTTAGACTTACTCCTAGGTTTAGAAAATCGGATTGTTTACACGGCAATGGAGGTTTTATCGGGGGAATGTCGCCTAGAACAAGCTTTAGTTAAAGATAAACGAGAATCCCGTTTAGTGTTATTACCAGCGGCTCAAAACCGGATGAAAGAGGCTGTTACCCCCGATCAAATGAAACAATTAGTCGGGATGTTAGAGGGGAAATATGACTATATTATTATTGATTGTCCGGCGGGAATTGAACAGGGGTTTCAAAATGCGATCGCCCCAGCTAAAGAAGCAATTATTGTCACCACTCCAGAGATTTCAGCCGTTAGAGATGCGGATCGAGTGATTGGTTTATTAGAGGCAAATTCCGTTAAAAAAATTCGGTTATTAATTAATCGAATTAAGCCCTTAATGGTGGAAGCCAACGATATGATGTCGGTGCAGGATGTGGAAGAAATTTTAGCGATTCCTTTAATTGGGGTGGTTCCCGATGATGAAAATGTGATTGTTTCCACTAATAAAGGGGAACCTTTAGTGTTATCAGAAACCCCATCCCAAGCGGCTCAGGCGTTCACGAATGTAGTGCGTCGAATTGAAGGTGAAAAAGTGGCATTCCTTGACCTTAACCCCCGTCCTGAAGGTTTTTTTGCCAAACTGCGTCGTTTGCTTTCCTCTAAAGTTGGCTAAAAATATATCTTTAAATTGTTGATCTGGTGGCTTTTTGTATTCATCCTGTAAACCCCAATGAAAATTAATGAAACTCATAGAAAGACTTTTTCCTAGAACTCATCAAACCAGTCGAGAGGAGGCTAAACGTCGCCTGAAGTTGGTCTTAGCCCATGACCGGGCTGATCTATCGGCGGAAATGGTGGAAGCCATGCGAAAAGAAATCATGGAAGTGGTATCTCGTTATGTAGAAATAGATACCGATGATTCGGAATTTAACTTAGAAAGTGATAACCGAGCCACGGCATTAGTGGCTAATTTATTGATTCGTCGGGTCAAACAAAGGGGATTAGTTATGGCTGAATCTTCTCCATCAGAGGAGGAAGTTAAACCTCCTAAAGATGAGAAAACAGAGGAAACCCCACCGTCCCCAACTCCCACCCCCAAACCCCAACCACCAACTCCAGTTAAATCTGAGTTAGAATCCCCTCCTACCCAACCGGAGAAAAGCCCGGAGAACCCATAGAAACCCGTGGGGTTATCATCTTCCCAGGGGTTGGGTCTCCAAACCCTCCTCTGAATTAGGTTGATTTACGACTTTTCCTATTCCCTATTTCCCAAATATTTAATCATTTTAATATGGGCAATTCCGGCTTCTTGAAAAGGTTCTCCTATTGCTTCAAATCCCAATTTTAAATAGAGATTTTTAATATAGGTTTGAGCATTAACAATCACTATTTTAATACAAGTTTGAGCGATCGCTTCTAAGGCACATTCCATTAATTGTTGACCAATTCCAATTCCCCTAGCGGTCGCCAGAACAGCCAACCGTTCGATTTTAGCTTTTTCTGGGTCTAAATAACGGATACGCAGGGTTCCAATCGGATAATCATCCAAATAGGCTAATAAATGTTGGGCTAATTCATCCTCACCATCAAATTCCAATTCAGGATCAACTCCTTGTTCAAGTTCAAAAACTTGATATCGAATCGCTTTAATTTCTATAAAATGTTCAGAATATTTAACCGTTTGAATCCTAATCATTGGGGGAGTTAAGAATTACGAATTACTAGAGTCAATCAACAAACTGATAACTGATAACTGGTACGGGCGGGTTCTTTTAGATCTCTGTAATCACCGCGCACCTTGATGAACCCGCCCCTACGACTGATGACTGGTACGGGCGGGTTTCTTTTAGATCTCTGGAATCACCGCGCACCTTGATGAACCCGCCCCTACGACTGACGACTGATGACTGGTACGGGCGGGTTCTTTTAGATCTCTGGAATCACCGCGCACCTTGATGAACCCGCCCCTACGACTGATAACTGTTAACTGATATTAGAGCGGTCAGTTAAAATTTCATAGCCGGTTTCTGTGACTAAAACCGTATGTTCAAATTGAGCAGATAAGGCATTATCAATGGTTACGGCTGTCCATTTATCCGATAAAATTTTTGTAAATCGAGAACCCGCATTCAGAATTGGTTCAATGGCTAAAGTCATTCCCGCCTTCAATTTAATATTAGGTAAAGAATGGGTACGAGCATTAAAAACCGAGGGTTCTTCGTGGAGATTTCGTCCCACTCCATGACCTGTAAATTCTTCTACAATTTTATAACCATTGGCTTCTGTATAATCCTGAACCGCTCCCGCAATATCAAGTAAATAAGCTCCCGCTTTGACCTGTTCAATCCCTTTATATAACGCTTCTTCCGCCACTCTAATTAAATTTTTTGCCTCGGGAGAAACCTCACCCACCCCAATAGTAATACAGGAATCTCCATGAAATTCTTGATAATAAGCTCCCGTATCAACTTTTAAAACATCTCCGGTACGAATGACTTTTCTACGATTAGGAATACCATGAACAACCTCATTATTAATAGAAGCACAAATAGAAGCCGGAAATCCATGATATCCCTTAAAACTTGGAGTTGCTCCCATGTCTCGAATCCGTTTTTCTGCATAAGCATCTAAATCCGCCGTAGTCATCCCAGGTTGAAACCCGTTCGGAAATTTCTTTTAATACCGTAGCCACAATTTTTGCAGCTTGTCGCATAGTTTCTATTTCTTGAGGTGATTTAATATAGATTCCTCGACCACTTTTTTTAACTTGAGGGGAATTATTTTGAGTCGGTTTAGATAGAAAATCAGCAATAATATTCATCGTGTTCGGAGTTAAGTGTGTTCAGAGAAAATATCTTTATATAAATTACCTTAAAATCTCAAGTTTTGGGTTACAGTTCCAGGCTAAAACTCCAACCATGCTGTTTAAACCCTAAAAACCCATAGAATTGATGGGCGTTAGTTCGTTTTAAACAGGACTTACGCACAAGACCAAGGAAACCTGGTTTCTGGCCCTGATTTTGCCGATGAAATCGAGATTTCTCGTTCAGAAACCCGATTTCTGCGTAAGTCGTTTTAAATTAGACGAAAGCATGGCTATGCAAAGAGAAAAAAAGAGACGTGCAAAGGCGCGTCTCCAGGGGCGGGAATGATATTTAGTTCGTGAACCCGTCTAAATTGAAGACTTTTTCCTCAGAACTACTCCCTAAATCTGTGTTTTCGCCTTCGGTTAAATCATAACTTTTCTCTGTTAAACGAGCAGAAGTTTCCGTAAGCAAGGCGTCACTATTTAAAGCCGTCCAAATTTCTGGACTAACTTGATTACTGCTTTCTAAGCCCTGGGCAATTTGAAATTCATGCAGTGCCGCCAGGGTGCGGGAACCCAAAATCCCATCCACCGGGCCAGGACGATAGCCTTTGGCCATTAAACGTTCCTGTAATACACGAACATCCGTTCCCCGGGAAACCTCTGGATAAAACACCCTGCTGATTAACCCGAACCGGACTGGCCACTTGAGGCTCTACCGATAGAGCTTGCCAGGTATCACGGTCTACAACACCCGTCACTTCTAATCCCTTAGCCTGCTGAAACGCCTGCACCGATGCCGTTGTCCGAGGGCCAAAAACACTATCAATTTTACCCGGGGTGAACCCATGGGCTTTTAACCGTTGCTGTAACCCCGTGACTTGGGAGCCTTGAGTGCCTTGGGATAATACCCGTTCCCGATGGCGAGGGGGCTCAGTTTCGGATTGATAAAAAGGTTTAGAAAACAGTTCCCGTCTGGCTGTTTCCGTGTCCGTCAAGCTGGGGTTTACCCCAGAATCGCCGTTTTCCTGCCAGGATTCTGTGATTCCTGAACTAGAACTCGATGTCGCCAAAGCAACGGGAGCAAAGACAGGCAGAACTAAAGAAAATAAGCCGGCAATAATAGCAGTTTTAATCCCCATGGCTTTGACCCTATATTTTATAAAGTTTGATTGTACTAAATTTAAGTTTCTGAACTGAATTTTATCATCACCGAGGAGGAGGCAAGTCAGAAAATGGGTTATTTATTAAGTTTTAACAAAAAATTAACCCTCTCGGTCATCAAGGGGGTTAATAATAGGAAAACCCAATCAAACTCAGATTAGACCGTTGCTAACTCAGGAGTAGGGCGTTTGCTATGGCGAATTCCTTCAATGGCTTTAGCATAATCGGGGGCATTGAATACCGCCGAACCCGCAACAATGGCGTTAGCTCCAGCTTCCAAGACCTGCCAAGTATTATCGCCTTTGAGACCGCCATCCACCTCAATCCAGGGATTTAAACCCCGTTCATCGCACATTTGACGTAGGGCGCGAATTTTCGGCACAATTCCCGGGATAAACTTCTGACCACCAAAACCTGGGTTAACACTCATAATTAACACCAAGTCGCAAAGTTCTAACACATATTCAATTAATTCTAAGGGGGTAGAAGGATTCAGAACCACACCCGCTTGTTTACCCAGTTCTCGAATTTGACCCAGGGTTTTCTATGTAGGTGGGGAGAAGCGTTGTGTTCGGCGTGAATCGAAATAATATCAGCACCCGCTTTCGCAAAACCTTCGACGTATTTTTCCGGTTCCACAATCATTAAGTGGACATCCAGGGGTTTTTTAGTCACGGGACGAATAGCTTCTACGATTAATGGCCCAATGGTAATATTGGGAACGAAGCGACCATCCATCACATCAACGTGAATCCAATCGGCGCCAGCTTCATCCACCGCCCGAATTTCTTCACCAAGACGACTAAAATCCGCTGATAATATAGAGGGGGAAATAACAATCGGTTTAACGGTTGTGGTCATGGGTTAATCTGTTCTCCTGCATCTCAAGTTGCCACCATTGTATCAGAATCCCGGTATTGGGTTGGCTGGTTTTAGAAGTTAAGGAAATATTTCCTGTTTTCGGTGCTTACTTTATTTTTTATTGTATGAAAACCCATCACCTCTACGAGAATCCCGAACATGAACGGTTACAGTTGTTTGTTTATTTAATCCCCATATTTGGTTTCTTTCCGGCATTATGGACATTGTATCGACAGCAAGGCACAAAACAACAACAAGCCGTGAGTCGGTTGGTGATTGTGTTAGCGTTCAGTTGGTTAACAGCACTGATATTGTTAGGAACTGGAGACTATAGTGCGGAATCCCTGACCTTGCCCATGTTATTAACCAGTAGTCTGTTGACCAGTAGTTATTTTATTGTCAGCCTGGGCTTAATGATTAAAGTCTGGAAACGTCAACCAATATGGCTTCCTGGAATTAGCCGCCTAGCTGAACAAGTATTAGGCAAACATCTGCCATAATAGGTTGGTTCTAAAAGAATCCCCGATTTCGCCATCAGTGTATTATCCCTAAAAATTACTTATTGATTGTGTGAGGAAGTTCGTGTCAGCACCAAGATATCAGAGTCAAAAACCATTGCCAAACCTGTCAAAACCCAATCTCAGGAAATTAGCTCAATCTAGTCCTGGACGCTGGTTAGGACTGGGTTTAGGTTTGGCTGGAGTCGCCATGATTTCAGCCACCGCCGGGGCTTTATTAGCCGTCTCCCTATCGACAACACCCCTACTACAGCAAAAACTAACCCCCGAAGAAGCGGCGGTTTTTTCCCAGGGCCAAATGGCCACCACCAACATGAAACTACCGGAATTAACCCGCCCGGTGAATATTCTGGTGATGGGGGTGAAGGTTTTAACCTCAGATTTAGAAGATGATTCCCACCCGGAAGTCGGATACCATGCTTTGGTGGATTCCTTTAAGGGGTTATCGGATACAATGCTATTAATCCGCTTTGATCCGGCTAACAAACAGTTAAAAGTATTATCAATTCCTCGGGACACCCGGACGTATGTAGAGGGTCGGGGAATGACTAAAATTAATGATGCCAACTATTATGGCGGCCCGGCTTTAAGTGCAAAAGCCACCAGTGAATTATTAGGCGGTGTGGGAATAGACCGTTATGTGCGGGTGAATGTGCAAGGAGTAGAAAAATTAATTGATGCCATGGGAGGCGTGAATATTTACGTCCCCAAAGATATGAAATATCAAGATGATAGTCAGCATCTCTATATTAATTTAAAACAAGGGGAACAACACCTAAATGGAGCGCAAGCCCTACAATTTTTACGGTTTCGTTATGATGCTTTAGGCGATATCGGACGGGTACAACGTCAACAAATGCTAATTCGGGCGTTCATGGAACAGTCATTAAATGTCAGTACCATTTCTAAACTGCCCCAAGTTATGTCAATTGTTCAGTCTCATATTGATACTAATTTAAGTTTGGAAGAATTAGTTGCCCTAGTTGATTTTGCCACTAATATTAAACGCGAAAACGTACAAATGTTGATGGTTTCCCGGTCAATTTAGCGACCCGAAAGAATATCGAGCCAGCTATTGGTTACCCGATGCAGCCCGCTTAGAAAATGTAGTGGCTCAACATTTTGATTTTGGTCAGGATGTTTGGAAATTTGATAATATTGATCCCAAAGATTTAAGGATTGCCATTCAAGATAGTAATGATAGTTCTGATGCTATTGATAAATTGGTTGGCACTTTGAATGATGGGGGTTTTTGGAACGTCAAAATTTCTAAACCTTGGACAGAACCCTTAGAAGAAACTAAAATTGTCGCTCAGGATGGGGATATTAAAAGCGCTGAATCCTTACAAAGATCCCTGGGTTTTGGTAAGGTTGTGGTAGAAAGTACGGGATTTTTAGAATCTGATTTAACCATTCAAGTCGGGAAAGATTGGTTAAAAAAATACCAGCAACCTAGTCCTGCTGCGTCTCCAGGGCTTGAATTAACTCCTAATTCCACAAAAAGATGATCGTCGGGGTTGGGTCTTTAAACCCTCTTAATGGTTTCAAAATTACGCTCAAGAAACCGGGTTTCTAATTAAGATTGATTGGATTAAATCAATATTTGTTAAGAAACCCGGTTTCTGAAAGCGATCGCAGTTAACCAAATCTGAGTATTATACTCGAAATAACCAGTATTTCACAATCAAATGAAGCATAAACCCAATTTTAATTAGATGCTATTCAAGATTATTCATACACTTGACGGCGATGTGCAATCACAATAACTATAATTTGCTTTTTTTCCTCATTAATAGAATAGACAACTCGATAGTCTCCAACACGATAACGATAATATCCAGCTAACTCGCCTTTAAGGGGTTTAATATTAGGATGGTAACGAGGGGTAATTTTAATTGTATGAAAACAGCGATCTAACTTTTTCTGAAGGGAAGCAGATGCTTCTTCAAAAAAGTCCTGAGCTTCACGATTAATAACAATTTCATACATAAAATTAATATTTCCGTTTGAGTTTATCAACAGAAATCAATCGATCTTCTAAAACATCTTCCTTGCCTTTTTCAAAAGATTCTTTAAACCCAGGAATTTTAAGTAATTCTTCTGTTGCTTCTTGACTTTCTCGTTCTGCTAAATACGATAAAAAATCCGCAGCTACCACGAGTTTTTCTGGAGATAGCTGATCAACATACTGTTTAACTTGATTGCGAATATCAGTAACGTTCATAAAGTTATTTTGAATTGGGTTATTGTCTATTATATAATTTTTTTGAAGAATGCGATCACACAATTTCAAGAAACCGGGTTTCTAATTAAGATTGGTCTCCTCAAATCAAGCTCTGTTGAGAAACCCGGTTTCTGATTCATTATTTTTGTTGATCACAGCGAACTTTAATATATTCTCGAATAATAAAAGATAAACCAAATAAAACCTGATCAGATTCAATTATTTTTATTAAATAGCGTCTCGTCAAAGAGTCTAACCCATTAATTAAATTAATTGACGATAATGATAGACTTTCTCTTAAATGTTCTCTGGATACAGGGTGATTATCCTGACTTAATTCTATAATAATCTGTTGTTCAATGGGTGATAATCGCTCAAATAATTGACTTAAACGAGATTGAATAGATTCTGTTAAAATTAAGCTATTTTCCTTTAAAAATTCAGAGACTTTACCGCTAAAGAGTTTTTTAATTAAATTTGCAATATCTTTTAAATAAACCGGATTTCCGTTATATAATTGAATTAGTGTTGACCAACTCTCCTGATCTTGTAAACCATAGTTTTTCAGAATATCAATACTATCTAACCCTTGTAATTCCAAACACTGAACGGGATATAATTCCTCATCCAAGGAGATCATTTCTTGGCATTTTTCCTGACTGATTAAAATTAAACTGCTTTTGTGTTCAATCTCAGTGATCATTGTCAAAAAGGGTTGATAATCTCGATATTCACTTTTATATTGTCCGGCTGCTTTTTCTTTAATAAATACTTCCTGTACGTCATCTAGGATGATTAAACATTTTTTATCACGAAAAAGATTTAAAATTTGAGTTAATTTATCGTCAGTTAAAACTGAATCAGTATTAATATTTGTTAGAATTTCAGTTAGAATACTATCTAAAGATGGGGAGAGTTTGATATTTTTCCAGATAATAATATCAAAGTGTTGTAAGTTCAGGTCAACAAATTGTTTAACTAGAGTTGTTTTACCAATACCACTTAATCCTAAAACTGAGACTAGACGAGTATTTTGATCAATTAACCAATGGGATAGGGTGTTCAGTTCGGTGGTGCGATCGTAAAAATAGGTTATTTTAGGAGCTATTGTTAAATCGTGAAATACTGTGGAAGTATTAGAAAGTTTGTCTGATAGAAGTTCTTTCGTATTATTATGAAAACTCTTTGAACAAAAATTAAAATTTTGATTAATTTCTACAATTTGTGATGAGGGTGAAGATGTTATCTTGGTTCTTTCTATTGTAGAGCAAAAATTAGATTTTTTAACATCTTCCCCTAGCTGTTCTGATAAAATTTGCAATAATTTATGACCAATATCTTTAACCCGACTCTCACTCCGATTAGATTCCTCTGCAATTGTCTTATAAGTTTGACCTTGCCACAACCCCTTAATTACTTCCTCTTGCAGATCATCTAAATGTTTTCCGGTTTGAGCAAAGACTAACTCATTTGCTAATTGTAAAGCCTCTGTAACAGTCATAGGGTTACGATGTAGTCAGGGATGTAGCCATTATAACCTAAAATCAAACAGAACTTAATCAAACATTTTAGAACAGTTTAGAACTTTACCCTCATAATTCGTAACAAAATTCACGATTTAATCGTACATTTCAGGATTTCTAAAATCACAATTTTATCTGATGATATTTCATTGTAATTTTATCCCCATCACCAGACTCTCTAAGTTGAGATGATTATGAATATTTTTAAACATAGGTTAGTTAATGGATGGCTCTCCAGTTTGATTTTAGCAACTCTATTTCTTGATACAGGAAATTTAGTTTATGCTCAAGCTCGTCGGTCAGGAGTTACTTCTTTGGCAGAGCTAGGATGTCAAGGTTCAGATTATTCAAATTATACTGCTGCCAACCGAGATTTCATTGTAGGTTTTGAAGTCTTCAGATCAGTTGGTTATCTTAGACGTAGCGGAGGTGCGCCTGATAATAAGTCCTATACTCTTGACAACAACGGGAGTCGAGCAGCGTGCAGATTAGCTGCACCAGGAGAAACACCCAGATTTAGAACTCTAAGTTTAGCAATTGGTATCCCAGATGATCATGCTTATGGTAAAGGTTCTGTTAGTAGGTTATCAATCTACAAAGATGGACAGTTTTATGAATACAAAGATTTAACTGCGGGACAAAAAGTTTTATGGATTATAGATGTTACTAATACTCGTAGCATTGGTTTAGAAGGTCAATGTATAAAAACGGGTTCTTCCTGGGGTACTCAGAACTGCCCTGCAATTTATTTTTTTGAAGATCTTTTAGAATAATTAACTCTATGAAACGGAGAAAATTCATATACTATAGTGGTCTGGGGACTGCTTCTTTTATCGTTAATTTAGGCTTACATAACCCCAAACGAGCAGATGCTTTCTTGTTTTTCTTATTAGCTAACCCGGTTTTACGTTTAGTCATGGGAAGCTTAGGAAGATCAGCGTTTTCTTTCTTTCAAAGAAGACAGCAAGAATGGTGGGATAAAAGGCTAGAAGTTCAGTTAGCCCAACGGGAGTTTTTGCATCGACAATTCCAAGATATTACTGTTGCAGAAATCAGAAGTCCTCAATATTCGGTAATAATTGGATCAGAAACGTCGTGAAAGTTTAGGAAATAATGCAGCACTGGTGTTTCCTCGCATTGAAGATAGTAGACCCACCCTATCTGCATTTTCTGGCGCTGCTTCTATCGGAATGGCGATCGCAGCACAATATTTGCAGGAAAATACACGCCTAACCACTCCTCAAATTCAAGCTGCAATTTTACCCAGAATGGCAGGGGGAATTGATTATTCTGATTGGCGAGATTGGAATAGTAGCAGTTTTAGAGGTTATCCTAATAGTTACTCCGATACTGGGGTTAGAATTCGTTATGATGCAGTACAACCCACTAAGGGAGGTTTTGGGATGATTGATGTTAATGTCAATGCTAATTTACTGATTAAGATTCCACCTATTAAGGTCAATTTTGCTTAAATATTTATTAATTATAAATTTAAAAATTAAGCATTGGCAATAACTAAAAAAACAATCTAAATAGTTTGAGATCCAATTCATCGTAGGGGCGAGGCGTGCCTCGCCCCTACAGGGGAATATAGATATTTTTTGGAATTAATAATCAGCGCGAGTTCTTTTAAGAAGAAAATAAAATTAGATTTAAAACCCAAAAAATCTCCAAGCCAAGCACTTAAAAGAATTAAAATGAGGTTAGCGATCGCATAATTCCTCACCCACCCCCGAACTTGCTTAACTATCCGTTAGGACATATCCGCCTGAGACGATCAAAATCAATGGCCTACCCGGGTCAAAGTCCGTGACATTATATCGATCCGAGGGGGCAATGGCAACCCCATATCAAAATTACGGGTGTCCTCACTGCACGTTTGACCAAATAACGTTACATTAGACTGTAGTATCTCAATAAAAGTTTACATCGGGACATTAAAACCTATCATCGTCCCCCCCACCAGGGATGACAACTCCATAAAAATAAACGTTATATAGGGAGTGAGCAGAAAAAATGTTTGAATACTTCTCGGATAAGGCAATTAAGGCGGTGATGTTAGCTCAGGAAGAAGCCCGACGCCTGGGACATAACTTTGTAGGCACAGAACAAATTCTTGTGGGCTTGATCAGTGAAGGAACCAGTGTCGCCGCCAAGACATTGAAGGCACAAGGGTTAAGCCTGCGGGAAGTCCAAAAAGAAGTCGAGGCAATTATCGGTCGCGGGTCGGGTTTCCTCCCGGTGGAAATTCCCTTTACTCCCAGGGCTAAACGCATTTTTGAAACCGCGATGAAAGAAGCGCGACAAATGGGCAATAACTATATCGGCCCCGAACATATTTTACTGGGATTACTCCAAGACAACGAAGGAGTAGCATCAAAAGTCCTAGAAAATCTCGGAGTTGACCGTTCTCAAGTGCGGACTGAGGTGATTCGAGCCCTGGGAGAAGAAGCCACCGTCGCCCCAGGAGGAGGTAGTCGCAGCAAGTCCAACAAAACCGCTACCCTCGATGAATTTGGCACAAACCTCACCCAACTGGCCGCCGAGGGCAAACTTGACCCAATGATCGGTCGCCAACGGGAAATTGAGCGGGTAATTCAAATTCTGGGACGACGCACGAAAAATAACCCCGTGTTGGTGGGGGAAACCTGGCGTGGGAAAAACCGCCATTGCCGAAGGTTTAGCCCAACGCATTGTCAATAACGATGTTCCCGATGTCCTGGAAAACAAACAGGTGATCAGCTTGAGCATGGGAACTTTAATTGCGGGAACTCGTTTTCGCGGGGAATTTGAAGAGCGCCTAAAAACCATTGTCGAAGAAATTCGTACCGCCGGAAATATCATTTTAGTCATTGATGAAATTCATACCATCGTGGGTGCGGGTTCCATTGAAGGGACTATGGACGCCTCCAATATGCTCAAACCCGCCCTCGCCCGGGGTGAGTTGCAATGCTTAGGGGCGACTACCCTGGATGAATACCGCAAATATATTGAACGGGATGCGGCCCTGGAACGGCGTTTCCAACCCGTGATGGTCGGCGAACCCACCGTGGAAGAAACCGTAGAAATTCTGTTCGGGTTGCGTCGCGCCTATGAACAACACCATCAATTAACGATTTCCGATCAGGCTTTATACGCGGCGGCGACCTTATCCGATCGTTATATTAGCGATCGCTTTTTACCCGATAAAGCCATCGATTTAATTGATGAAGCAGGTTCCCGAGTGCGGGTGATGAATTCCAAAGTTCCCCCAGAATTACGGGAATTAAAACGGGAATTAACTAAAGTTATTGGCGAAAAAGAAACGGCCGTTAAACTCCAAGATTTCGACCAAGCCAGTCAACTGCGCGATCGGGAATTGGAAATCAAAGATAAACTGGAAACCCCGACTCAAAAAACCAATATAGCGGGTACGGGTTTAGTTGTTACAGAAGACGATATTGCCGAAATTTTAGCCTCTTGGACAGGTATTAATGTCAATAAATTAACCGAATCGGAATCGGTAAAATTATTGAAATTGGAAGATATCTTACATGAACGTTTAATTGGTCAAAATGAAGCGGTAGGGGCCGTTTCTCGCGCCATTCGTCGTGCCCGGGTGGGGTTAAAAAATCCCGATCGCCCGATTGCTAGTTTCATTTTTTCTGGCCCCACGGGAGTCGGAAAAACCGAATTAACTAAGGCCCTAGCGACCTATTTCTTTGGGGCAGAAGACGCGATGATTCGTTTAGATATGTCGGAATATATGGAACGACATACGGTGTCTAAATTAATCGGTTCTCCCCCAGGATTTGTAGGCTATGAAGAAGGGGGACAATTAACCGAAGCTGTCCGTCGTCGTCCCTATACGGTGGTGCTATTTGATGAAATTGAAAAAGCCCATCCCGATGTCTTCAATTTGTTATTACAAATCTTAGAAGATGGTCGTTTAACCGATGCCAAAGGTCGCACGGTCAGTTTCAAAAACACCTTAATTATTATGACCTCGAACGTGGGTTCTAAGGTGATTGAAAAAGGCGGCGGCGGTTTAGGATTTGAATGGGGTGCTGCTTCAGAAGCCGATCAGCAATATAACCGGATTAAAAATTTAGTCCATGAGGAACTAAAACAATATTTCCGTCCTGAGTTTCTTAACCGTTTGGATGAAATTATTGTCTTCCGTCAATTGCAAAAATCCGAAGTTAAACAAATTGCGGAAATTCTACTCCGAGATCTGCTCGCCCGGTTAATGGAAAGAGACATTACTTTAACTGTCAGTGAAGGCTTTAAAGATCATTTAGTTAATGTGGGTTTTGACCAGAATTATGGGGCAAGGCCCTTACGTCGAGCCCTAATGAATCTGTTAGAAGATGCCTTGGCTGAAGCCTTATTAGCCGGAACAATTAAGGATGGAGATCGGGCATTTATTGATGTAGATCAACAGGGAAAAGTTACAATTTCACCCGGAGATCATGCCCCTAATTCTATTAATGAATACGCCGTTACCCATTCCTAATTCACTTTAATTCTCATCCAACCCGTCTTACTCCGGTAGGGCGGGTTTTGTATAGCAATAGGCAATGGGTAAATACTTACTATGAGCAGCTTTTAGCTTTCAAGAATGTCCTAATAGATGCGGCAACTGCTATATATCAAGTTTACTATCCTAGTTGAAGATCAATAATTGAGCCCTGAAGGGCTCACTACGATGTTAAGATACAATAAAAATCAATTAACAAGAATCATTCAGGATACTGTTGTGACAGAAGCCAAATCCTATAAAGATAGCGTCAACTTGCCCCAAACAAAATTTGATATGCGGGCAAACGCCGTGAAGCGAGAACCGGAAATCCAAGCCTTTTGGGCCGAACAGGAAATTTATCAACGCCTGTCACAAAATAACCCCGGTGAACTATTTATTTTACATGATGGCCCCCCCTATGCGAATGGGGTGTTGCATATTGGTCATGCTCTGAATAAAATTCTTAAAGATATTATTAATCGCTATCAAATTTTACAGGGTCGTAAAGTTCGTTATGTTCCTGGGTGGGACTGTCATGGTTTACCCATTGAATTGAAAGTATTACAAAACATGAAAGCCGGGGAACGGGAACAATTAACCCCCTTAACTTTGCGTCACAAAGCCCGGGATTTCGCCTTACAAGCCGTTGAACAACAGAAAACCAGTTTCAAACGGTATGGAGTTTGGGGCGACTGGGAACACCCCTATTTAACGCTAAAACCCGAATATGAAGCCGCCCAAATTGGCGTATTTGGCAAGATGGTTTTAGAGGGATATATTTACCGAGGACACAAACCCGTGCACTGGAGTCCGAGTTCTAAAACTGCCTTAGCGGAAGCGGAATTAGAATATCCTGAAGGTCACATTTCCCGCAGTTTATTTGCCGCCTTTAAACTATTAACCGTATCTGAACCCCTGCGGGAATTATTAACGCCCTTTCTATCGGAATTAGGGGTAGCAATTTGGACAACAACCCCCTGGACAATTCCAGGTAATTTAGCCGTTGCAGTTAACCCCGCGTTAAATTATGCCGTTGTGGAAGTGGGGGAAAGTGACAAACCTGTGGCGTTTAAATATTTAATTGTGGCGGCGGATTTAGCTGAACAATTATCAGTAACTCTGGGTTATTCCTTAACAGTTAAAGCCACATTTAAAGGCAAGGATTTAGAAAATTCCACCTATAAACATCCCCTATTTAATCGAAGAAGTCCGATAGTTATTGGTGGGGATTATATTACCACAGAATCCGGTACGGGATTAGTTCATACCGCCCCCGGTCATGGTCAAGAAGACTATATTGTTGGTCAGAAATATGGTTTACCAATTTTATCCCCCGTGGATGATCAAGGAAACTTTACCGATGAAGCCGGAAAATTTGAAGGATTAAATGTTTTAGGAGAAGGAAATGGGGCAATTATTGAGGCTTTAACAGAAGTTAATTCCCTATTAAAAGAAGAACCCTATCAACATAAATATCCCTACGATTGGCGCACAAAAAAACCCACAATTTTTAGAGCCACCGAACAATGGTTTGCCTCGGTTGAAGGGTTTCGAGATGCGGCTTTAAAAGCAATTTCTGAGGTAGAATGGATTCCCGCCCAAGGAGAAAATCGGATTACTTCCATGGTAGTTGATCGCAGTGATTGGTGTATTTCTCGACAACGGAGTTGGGGGGTTCCGATTCCGGTTTTTTATGATGAAGAAACCAACGAACCCCTATTAAATGAAAGCACAATTAATCACGTTCAAACTATTATTGCCGAAAGGGGTTTCCGATGCTTGGTGGGAGTTATCAATTGAAGAATTATTACCCCCAGAATATCATAATAATGGTAGGACGTATCGCAAGGGAACCGACACCATGGATGTGTGGTTTGATTCCGGTTCTTCTTGGGCGGCTGTTGCTAATCAACGCCCCGAATTAAAGTATCCGGCGGATATGTATTTAGAAGGTTCTGATCAACATCGGGGCTGGTTTCAATCAAGTTTATTAACCAGTGTCGCTAACTATGGTCATGCTCCCTATAAAACCGTATTAACCCATGGATTTGTCCTCGATGAAAAGGGGATGAAAATGAGTAAATCCATAGGAAATGTAGTTGACCCGGCGATCGTAATTGAAGGGGGGAAAAATCAACAACAGGAGCCACCCTATGGGGCTGATATTCTGCGGTTGTGGGTGTCTTCGGTGGATTATTCTTCGGATGTTCCCCTGGGGAAAAATATCCTCAAACAGATGGGGGATGTTTACCGCAAAATCAGAAATACTGCCCGATTTTTATTAGGGAATTTGCATGATTTTGATCCGATAAAAGATACGGTTAAATACGAAGAATTACCGGAATTAGATCAATATATGCTCCACCGGATTACGGAGGTTTTTACTGAAGTAACAGAAGCCTTTGAGAGTTATCAATTTTTCCGATTCTTCCAGGTAATTCAGAATTTCTGTGTGGTGGATTTATCTAATTTCTATTTAGATATTGCCAAAGATCGGTTATATATTAGTGGGGCTGATGGGTTTCGGCGTCGCAGTTGTCAAACGGTTTTAGCGGTGGCGTTGGAAAATTTGGCCGCATCGATCGCCCCCGTATTATGCCATACGGCCGAAGATATTTGGCAAAATATTCCCTATTCTACGCCCCAGGCTTCGGTGTTTGAAGCGGGTTGGGTAAGGTTAGAAAAACAGTGGGAAAAGCCAGAATTAGGGACGTTATGGCAACAGTTACGACGGATTAGAAGTGATGTTAATGTTGTCTTAGAAAAAGCCCGTCAGGACAAAATTATTGGTGCATCCTTAGAAGCCAAAGTCCTATTATATGTGGCGGATCAGGATTTGCGTCAACAGATGCAACAAATGAACCCCAAAACCACAGAATTAAAAGATAATAATGGGGTTGATGAATTGCGGTATTTGTTGATTTGTTCCCAGGTTGAACTATTAGATACCCCCGAACCTTTAAACGGTTTACCCTATAACCAACAGTTTGAAGATTTGGGAATTGGTGTTGTTAAAGCCGATGGGGAAAAATGCGATCGCTGTTGGAATTATTCCGTTCATGTTGGGGAATCAAAAGAAGATCCTACCATTTGTGAACGGTGTATTGAGGCGTTAGCAGGAACATTTTAAAACTATTTCTAAAAGTAGTAAGCCCTTTAGGGCTTTCTTCCCCAGAAGACTAAACCCTAAAGGGCTTACTACAAAGCTGTTGATAAATCTTGTTTTCTGATAAAAGATGCGATTCTCAAAAATATTAATTGCCAATCGAGGGGAAATAGCTTTACGGATTCTTCGCACCTGCGAGGAGATGGGTATTGCGACGGTTGCTGTTCATTCAACGGTTGATCGCACTGCCCTCCATGTCCAACTGGCCGATGAAGCCGTTTGTATCGGGGAAACCCAGCAGCAGTAAAAGCTATTTGAATATTCCCAATATTATCGCCGCCGCCCTGACCCGCAACGCCACGGCCATTCATCCCGGCTACGGATTTCTGGCGGAAAACGCCCGATTTGCTGAAATTTGTGCCGACCATGATATTGCCTTCATCGGCCCCACACCCCACGCCATGCGGTCAATGGGAGACAAATCAACGGCCAAGGAAACCATGCAACGGGTGGGAGTTCCCACCGTCCCGGGTAGTGATGGACTCCTGAGTGATGACAAGGAAGCCCTGCAACTAGCCCGCAAAATCGGTTATCCGGTAATTATTAAGGCCACCGCCGGGGGTGGAGGTCGGGGAATGCGGTTAGTTAGGGAAGATTCGGAACTTCCTAAACTATTTGCTGCGGCCCAAGGGGAAGCGGAAGCCGCCTTTGGGAATCCGGGGGTTTATTTAGAGAAATTTATTGAACGTCCTCGCCATATTGAAATTCAGATTTTAGCTGATAATTATGGCAATGTTATTTACCTGGGAGAAAGGGATTGTTCGATTCAAAGACGTCACCAAAAACTATTAGAAGAAGCACCGAGTTCTTTTATTACTCCTAAACTGCGTCAAAAGATGGGAACGGCGGCGGTAAAAGCGGCTAAATCTATTAATTATACCGGGGCGGGCACCGTTGAATTTCTAGTTGATCAATCGGGAAATTTCTATTTTATGGAAATGAATACCCGGATTCAAGTAGAACATCCGGTCACGGAAATGATCACCGGATTAGATTTAATTGCTGAACAAATTCGCATCGCCCAAGGGGAAAAGTTATTATTAAATCAAAGTCAAGTAGTTTTGCGCGGTCATTCGATTGAATGTCGGATTAATGCTGAAGATCCTGAACATAATTTCCGCCCCCACCCCGGACGGATTAGTGGTTATTTACCTCCTGGGGGAAATGGGGTGAGAATTGATTCCCACGTCTATACGGATTATGAAATTCCCCCCTATTATGATTCTTTAATTGGCAAGTTAATTGTTTGGGGGCCAGACCGTCCGACGGCGATTCTCAAAATGAAACGGGCGTTACGGGAATTTGCAATTACTGGAGTTCCGACAACCATCGGATTTCATCAAAAAATATTAGAAAATCCCGAATTTATTCGGGGGGAAATTTATACAAACTTTGTGGAAAAAATGATGAACAAAGGGGAATAATAAACCTGGCAATTATGGTATAATGGAAGTAAGGGCAACTCGCCCTCATAACCTAAAATCTAACTCAGACCCTAAGTATCGGGAGTAAGTGGGGTGAAAACAATCAATATCCAATCCTTTCTAGGATATGAAAAACCGCCGGTGGTGGAGGTCGTTTGTGGCATTTTGTTTCAGGATCTACAATTGCTACTAACTCCTCACATTGGCTTGCTGTGGCAAAAATTTCAACACGAGTACCCCGAATGCGAGGAACTTCCCCCTTTAGCACCAGCTATAGAGTTTTTTGACGAATCACCGGATATCAATGTTGTTTTTTCTAAAATCCCACCAACACCGAGAATCTGGTTTATAGAAACTAACGGTAACAAAGTTATTCAACTTCAGCGCGATCGCTTACTACATAATTGGAGAAAGGTAGAATCTGAGGATACCTATCCTCGATATCAAACTGTGCTTGAAACATTTCAAAACCATTTGTCAACCTTTGAAGAATTTCTTAAAGAAAATGATTTAGGAATAATTATTCCTAGACAGTATGAACTCACTTATGTCAACCATATTGAACAAGGAGAAAGATGGAACCGGATTGAAGATATTAATCAAATTTTTCCTAATTTTTCTTGGAAAATAAACCTTGATCAACTTCCTGAACTTGAAGCAATTAACTGGCGAACTTCATTATTATTACCTGATCAAATAGGTCGATTACACCTATCCATTCGCAATGGAATCCGAGAAGAAGATAATCAAAATGTATTTGTTTTTGAACTCAATGCTCGTGGAATTGGTTCTGATCAATCACAAAACTCAATGAAGGAATGGTTTGACTTAGCTCATCAATATATTATTCAAAGTTTTGTTGCTTTGACGAGCCAAGAGATGCAGGACAACGTATGGAGGAGTATGAAATGACAGTCATTAACTCTGCACACTCTATTTTATCTAAAGAAAATACAACTACAACTACCACGATAAAAATTAGTGAAGTAGCTGTTAATTATGAATCTGAAGAACAACAGTCTCAAAGCAATTCTGGTATTTTTGTAAGAGATATTGGATATCGATTAAACTCAGGGTCAAATAGACGATATCCAGCTTTATACGAACAGTCTTATTTACCATCAAGATTATCTAATCGTCAATATCTGTTAACAGTTGTTAAATCAACAGAAAAGATTGAAGAACCTGAAAACCGGAGTTTAACCCGTTTGGTTTCGTCTTTTTCTTTAAATAATTATAAAATTTATCAAATTATTGGTGAATTTTGTATGACTCCTGATCAGGGTCAAAAAGTATATCGCCTGATTTATCCTAAATTAATAGCAAACCGTCCTGTAGAATTAGATTTTACAGATGTCAAGATTTGTATTCCACCGTTTATAAATTTTGCAATTGGGCAACTTTTTAAGGATATTAAACCCGATGCTCTCAATCATCTTTTGAAAATATCAAATCTGAATCCCATCAGTCAGCAAACACTCCAGCTAGTGATGGAGAATGCAAAATGTTATTATTCAGATGATAATTTACGCCAAGCCGTAGATCAGGTATTAACTGAACAATCTGTTTCTCTCTAATGTCAATTAACTATACAATTCAGGCAGAAGTCGTTAATATCCGGTCTGACTCACCCAAACCAGAGGATACTTTTCTTGTTGATACTAATGTTTGGTACTGGCTATTGTATTCTCGTGCACTTGAAGCTAACATTCCTCCTCATCCTTACCAAATTAATTATTACCCTTCTTATATAACAAGATGTCTTTCGGTTAAATCATTGCTATGCTATTCGGGATTATCCTTAGCGGAATTAGCTCATCTGACAGAAAAAGCAGAACTAGAAATTTTTAATCGTCGTATATCTGGAGGGGTTAAACCTAAAGAATATCGGCATAATTATTCAGTAGAAACGATCTGGGGTAGTTGCTGAAGTCAAATCAGTTTGGAGTCAAATCAAACAGATGGCTGTTCCTATCCATCTTACCCTTGACGAATCAATAACAGATGCAGCTTTAAATCGTTTTCACACTCAATCATTAGACGGGTATGATTTATTTATTTTGGAAACGATGGAGAAGGAAGGAATAGTTAACGTAATCACCGATGATGGTGATTTTGTCACTGTACCGACTATTCGGGTTTTTACGGCTAACCATAATGTGATTTCAGCCGCCAGACACCAAGGTAAATTAGTAACACGCTAATTTGCCTCTGATTTTTGTAAAGATTTATGAATAAAGTTTAGATTTTGCAAAGGTTTATGAAGGGATGATGAAAGTTTATGCGCCCTACTGGAATCGAACCAGTCTGAAGGCGAATTATGAGTTCGCTGCCTCCCCAATCGGCCAAGGGCGCTTCCAACATTACAATATCATGTTCTCAGCCAAAATGGTTAACGGCGATCGCTAATTTCGACTAAATTTTGAATAAGCTGTGTAGGTGATAGCATATCCTCTAGGCATTAGCCGTTAAAATAGCGAGTTAAATCATATCTGAATCTTGAGATGGGACTAAATTCAACTGTTGTTCTGACTGTCGTTTTACTAACCATGATGTTTGGTGCTGGCTTTACCAGTTTCCGTCTGGGGCTATGGTCTAGGTCGTTCGGCGTTGAAAGAAATTACACAACCGGATGTGCGCCCAAACAACCTAGCCAATAAAAATAAAAATGGAAACCGCCATGATGGGGTGCTGTTGCTGAAAGAGAAGGATATCCTAGCAACGGTCAAGAAGCGCATGGAAGGGAAGGATACAGCCATTGCGAGTGCATCGGCGTCATCACCGAATAAACCGACCTCTAACCAAACCCAGAAACCGAAAACCGAAAATCCCGCCACCCCAGTAGCGAATAATAAATCGGTGTTTCCCATTGTTAGCCGTGATGGGGGGGTAAGCTTAGAAGTGGTAGAAGCAAGTCGGAAGGGGAATTCTTTGGTTTTAAATGTCAACCTCAAAAATGAAGGTCAAGAATCCGTTAGATTTCTCTATAGTTTTTTAAATGTTACCGATGATAAGGGTCGTGCTTTGAGCGCCAGTGTGGAAGAATTGCCCGGCCAATTGCCTCCTAGTGGCAAAGTTTATCAGGGAACGGTCACAATTCCTACGGCATTAGTGGAAAATTCCAAGGAATTAACCATGAGTTTAACTGATTATCCTGACCAAAAAATGCAATTACAGATGTCAGGAATTCCAGTGGCGCCATAGACATCTGGATTTTCTGCAAAGGTAATCATGACACTTACGACTCAAGATGTACTGTGGCGATTGTTCTCAGTGCTATTTTTAATTACGATTAATGCTTTTTTTGTCACGGCTGAATTTTCCGTGGTTTCGGTACGGCGATCGCGGATTAATCAATTAGTTGATGAAGGGGATGCTCCGGCGCACACCGTTCAACAACTGCAACGACGAATTGATTTATTTCTGTCCACAACTCAGTTAGGAATTACCCTTTCTAGTCTAGCATTGGGTTGGATTGGAGAAGCCACGGTAGCGATGACTTTAAAGGAAATTCTGACTCCTTTACCCCTACCAATTTCTTTCCAAAATGCTATTTCTCATTCTGTGGTAATTCCAATTTTTGCCTTTTTTCTAATTGCTTATTTGCAAATTGTCCTGGGAGAATTATATCCTAAATCCCTGGCATTAGTCTATCCTGAGCAATTATCTAGGTTTTTAGCTCCTCCTAGTTTAGCGATCGCTAGTTTTTTTAAACCCTTTGTTTGGAGTTTAAATCAATCTACCCGTTGGTTATTGCAATTATGTGGAATTCAGTTTACTGGTCATCCCTATACCCGAGTTACTTCGGAAGAATTGCAATTAATGATTACCACATCCAGTGAATCTATTGGTTTACAAGCGGAAGAACGGGAATTACTTAATAATGTGTTTGAATTTGGGGATGTAATCGCGGAAGAAATTATGGTTCCCCGCACCAGTATTGTGGCTATTCCTAATAACGCCACCTTCCAAATGTTGCTGGATGAAATGGCAAATTCTGAACACTCTCGTTATCCAATTATGGGAGAATCTTTGGATGATATTTTAGGAACAATTGACTTTAGAGATCTAGCTAAACCCCTAGCAGATATGTTACTATCTCAGGGTAGTTTAATTAAGCCTTGGGTACGTCCGGCGCGATTTATTTCTCAACAAATGCCCTTGAATGAGGTATTATCTCTGATGCAGCGATCGCAGTTACAATTAGTAATTGTTGTTGATGAATTTGGCGGTACGGCCGGATTAGTTACTATTCAAGATGTGATTGCAGAAATTATTGGGGATCATTCAAATCCCACGGAATCCGAAGATGATACAATTCAATTTATCGACGATTATACTTTTTTAGTTCAAGCTCAATTAGATTTAGAGGAACTGAATGAACGTTTAGATTTAGACTTACCTTTAACTGAAGAATATCAAACCCTAGGAGGATTTTTAATCTATCAATTCCAAAAAATTCCCTCCGTTGGAGAAACCTTACGTTATCAAACTTTTGACTTTACCATTCTATCAACAGAAGGCCCTCGTTTAGACCAGATCGAAATTTGGATAGTTGAACCAGAAACCCTAGAAACTTCCCCAGAAACCATCAATTCCGTAGAATTTGAGGAATCCCAGGATATTTCTCAAGTTTCTGAAACTTCCCAGGAAGAATAATCAGTTATCAGTCATCAGTCATCAGTTAACAGTTATCAGTTGAAATTTTAGCCCTATTCCCTATTCCCTATTCCCTATTCCCTATTCCCTGTTCCCTGATTACTGTTTCCCTATTCCCTGTTCCCTATTCCCTATTCCCTGATTACTGATAACTGATAACTGATAGAGGAACTTCCTCAACGGCGGGATGTTTTTCTAGGGTTAAATTTGACTTTTGAGAACCGGATAAAAGTTTAAGTAGGGTGGGTTTAGGATCATGGAGAAGATAAATAATCTGATCTCCAACTTGCCAAGCTTCTGAAGCGGCTAAAACTTGAAAATTGCCATCCCTTTCTATTAATAAAGGAATTAATTCCCCAGAGCGAATTAACGCTTGTAGATGGGATATTTGAAATTCTAACCCCGGTTGACGTAAAACCGTTTCCCCTAATTTTACTTCCTTGTCTTCCAGATAGGTATTCCACTGTTTTAAAGAAACATCTGGGATAAAAGCCTGTTGAATTTTCTCCCGATTAACAGTTATTTGGGTTTGAGGTTCCCGGGGAAATAAAGCCAATACCCGGGGCGGTTTAAATTCCGTATCTGCACGTTCAGCTAATACCACATTCACTTCCCCATTAGTTGTCATCGCCAGGAATGTTCCCATCAATTCTAATCCTGCTTCCTCCAAAACATTATGATCTAAAGCACTACTTTGATAAACCCGTAACCCTTGCTGTCTGGCGATTTCGCAGGCTTCGGTATCAGTATCAATCATCACCACTAACTCATCCCGTTCTTGGAACAATTGACCAATTAATCGACTCAAAGGATTAGAACCCACAATCACCGCCCCCGTTACCGAATGGGAAGTTACTCCTAATTTTTTAGCCATCCATCGAGCAGTTAATCCCTGAATTACCACCGTCATAATAATAGTTAGGAAAACTAAAGCCTTAATTGAGTCTCCCCCATTAATTCCCCGTTGGGTAAGTAAAATCGCAAATAAAGAAGCAACCGAAGCCGAAACAATTCCCCGGGGAGAAATCCAAGAAGCAAATAATTTTTGTCGCCAATTCAGGTTACTATTTAAAGTACAAAGCCAAATATTAATCGGACGCACAACCCACATTAAAGCCAAAACCGTTAATACACTTCCCCATCCCAATGCCACAATACTATCTAAGGATAAATCCGCCGCTAATAAAATAAATAAAACCGACACCGCCAACATAGTTAACTGACCTTTAAATCGGAGTAACTGACGCATATCAGGAACACCGACATAACGCACCATCATTCCCGTAACTACCGTGGTCATTAACCCCGATTCACTCATTAGTAATTCGGCGGTATCAAATAATCCCCACAGAGCCGCTAATACCACTAAATTCTTTAATTCTTCCGACATAAATTGGGCAGTTTTTAATAACCATCCCAAAATCGCCCCCCCAATTAACCCAATTCCAGCCCCAATACTTAAACGCAATAACAGTTGTCCCATAATTTCTAGGGGGTCAGTATTGCCATTTAGGACAACGTTAAGGACTAAAACCGCTAAAATCGCCCCCACTGGGTCAATTAAAACCCCTTCACCTTCTAATAGGGCGGAAACTTGACGGTCTACGGAAACCTGTTTCAGCAATGGGCCGATGACCGTTGGGCCTGTGACCACCACCAAAGCCGCGTAGAGAAAGGCGATGGGCCAGGGGAAACTCCCCTAACCAATGGGCAGCTATTCCCGCCCCCATCAGGGTGATTAAAGTGCCAAAGGTGACTAAATTGCGCACACTCCCAGAGACTTGACCCAGCGCCCGCAGGTCTAAACTTAATCCCCCCTCAAACAAAATTAAGGCTACCGATAGGGAGACAATGACTTCTAAACCACTTCCCAAAAGGTTTGGCTGTACTAAACTTAAGCCGTCATTCCCCGCCAGAATTCCGAATAATAGCAGAAACACGATGGCGGGAACTTTCAGGTAGTCTGCCAAGACTTGAGCCGAAATCCCTGCCATGACGGTAATGACGATTAACAGGGTGATCTGAAAAGATGATGTTTCCATAGGCGCTATTGTTGCAGACTACCCACTGAAATGGAAAGAGTTGTATTCTGTACTACTATAGCTTCTGTCTAACCCGGTACTCCCCCGTAGGGCTAGTACCCGCATGATCTTCTTACTCACCCTCAACTATCTGGTGGTGTTATGTCAAAATCGACGATTACTTATTGGAACCCATTAAGTCCACAAAATCAAGACTATTGGAAACCCATTTTAGAGATGGAAAATAGTGTTGAAGAACTAACTTTAAGTCAGGATGAAGAAACAGGTGAATATACCCGTTTAACTCGGTTTCATCCGGGTGCAGATACAATATCTTTCGGTGCAAAAAGTCATCCCTACCCGGAAGAAATTTTTATTATTAGCGGTCGTCTTTATGATCAAGCATTTGATTTATGGTTGGAATCGGGACATTATGCCAGTAGACCTCCAGGTGAAATTCACGGCCCGTTTAAAACGGATATTGGTTGTAATATTATTAAGCTGTATAAACTTAATAACTTCTTCATTCTCATCCCCGCCATCCACGAGATCACCTAAACAGATAACTCGGTCAATTCGTCGGGATTTCATGTCTTTTAAAACGACATCAAAACCTGCTTTATTCCCATGAATATCTGAAATAATGGCAATTCTCATAATATTAGTTTTTCATCTGTTTAAGCTAATTAATGAGTTATCTTTAGGTAGATTAAGCATTGAGAATATCCTGAACCGTCAATTCTACTAATTCCCCTTCCACAAATTCATTGATTCTGCCAGAATTAACAGAATACCCATAAAAATTAATTTGATAATCTGTAATTTTAACGCCAGTTTGTTGTTCAACCTGGGCTAATAATTCCGGGGGTAATTCGATATGAATATCTAAAATTTTCTCCGTATCCAAACAATTAACATGGGAATGGGAATCGCTGATATGTCCATATAAACGGCCATCGGAACGTTCCACACACTCAATCACATTTTCCCGGGATAGGGCTTCTAAGTTTTGATAAACCGATGTATGACCAATAGCTTTACCCTGTTGATTCAATCGATCATAAATGTCCCGGGCTGATAAATGTTCTTGAACTTGCCAAAGCAATTCCAAAACCAAACGACGCTGACGACTCAGCCGCATTCCTCTAGCTTGACAATAATCGATTGCATCTTCTAAACAACGAATGGGTTTCACTATTCTCTCTCCCCTCAGTTTATTTATGAAATTTCAATAGTTTTGGGATCACCGATCCCAGACTCAGACTATATTTTCTATTGTATCTTAGGGATTTTAACGAAATTAGTTGATCTGCGCCACTTAAATGATCAACCCATCACCAATCTGCACGAAAATAAGAAACCGTGGTTTCTATCTGCAAAGGTTGACATTGAATGGCAATTACAATCAAGCTGAATTCTGAGCAAGTCAATCATTTGGATTTGTCCCCTGTGCAAAGGGTCATCAATTCCCTGGCTGAAAATACCGATATTACAGCCTATGAACATCAGATTAGCTTCGAGATCGACTATTCCCGTGACCCAGAAGACCCCAGAGAAATTTCAGAAGTTCCTGAAATCCGCCTATGGTTTATTCGCCTAGATGCCCAATATCCTTGGCTTCCCTTCTTTCTGGACTGGAAATCTGGGGAATTAGCCCGTTATGTGGCCATGCTCGTCCCCCATCAATTCCATCGCACCGAAGGCATCCAATATAACCCGGAAGCCCTAGAAATTTTCCTAATGCAAAAGATCTTTATCCTTGACCAATGGCTCGTCCAACACAACATTCCCAGCAAATCCCGCCTGATGGCTATGGCTCAAATGCTAGGCTATGACCTGGATGATACCTTCTTTGAAACTTATACTCAGAAAGGGTGTTAATGGTTGGAAGGACTGATGACTGATAAATGCTAGAGACGCGCCAATAGCCTACGGCATCGCTGCGCTCGGGCACGTCTCTACACTGACCACTGATTACAGATTCAAATATCGTTCAATTAACACAATCGCCACAATATCATCAATGGGACGGGGTGGGGTTCGCATTCCTTTGGGAATTAAACAAGTTAACCCTTTAGGGGGATAAATTTGCCAATAGCGATCGCGGGCTTCTAAGGTAGAATATCGTTCATTAACTTGAATAATAGAAAGGGATTCCGGCAAAATGTCAGTTAGTTTTTGTTTCCACATTTTTGAAGTGGTTTGATCTCCCATGACCACCATTTCAATAGTAAATTGTTGACACAAAGATTCAATAATTTGAGGAACATCCGACGCTAAAATCACCTGATGATAATATAACTGGGAACCCTCATCCATCACCGCAATTCCACATTTTTCTCGACCGGGATCAAACCCTAAAATCATTTTATTTTTGATCATCGTATTGGATATAATTAGATTTAGAGTTTGGATGTCCGATATTATTCTGAGTTGATGGATTTTCTAATTTATTAGAATCATTAAGCTGTTCCTGTTGTCGGGTACTAAAGATCACTTGCCCATTGCGAAGTGCCAATAAATCCAGTCGCAATGGCCCGATAGTATAGGCATCTTCCGCAGCAATAGCTTGAATTTCCAGGGGTTGACTATGTTCTTGGACTTGTTGGAAAAAATTAATTAATGTATCCATTCTATCATTTCCAATTTGTATTGTTCCACCCACAACTCCAACAAAACGCGCCCGAAAACTGGACGCATCTAAAAGTTGTTGCATTTGCTTTCTCAATTGATCATTAGATAAAGCAGAAGGATTAAATGTTGTTCCAGCAACAATTTCTCCCGTGGTAAATAATAATCGATTCGGTTCAGCTTTCGTAAAAACCGATACTTTTGTTTCCCCAACTAAATAATTAGCCGCCGAAATCACTTGTACCACATAATCTCGACCATCATTAATTTGATTAATTAAATCTTCAATTTCTACCTTTGTAATTTGAATTACTTGAACCTGACCAGCTTTTGTATTTCCCAATTGTACAGACTCAATGGCATAATTATTCGCTTCTTTTAACAGGGTATCAACCGCCTGATTTGCCGTTTTGGGATCACTAATTCTGACCAAACTACTGGATAAAACCTGTCCCCTTTCTAAAACAACACTGCCTTCTCGTAATAATTGAAAATCCCGTCCAATTAGTTCAACTTGTTGACTTAAAAATTGTTTTTGCCGTTCTAATGTTGTCTGTTCTGTTTCCAATTCTTCCAACCGAGATTCCCGTTTTGCAATAATTTGATCCTGTTCTTTGATCCTTTGTTCCTGTTGTTCAATTTCCCGATCCTGCTGTTTCATTTCCTCTGAACGTTTAGCAATTTCCTGATCCCGATTTTGAATTTGAGCTTTTACCTGTTCTTGTTGCCGAATCAAATTTTGACGCTCATTCCTGAGTTTTTGAATTTCCGATCGTAAACTTTGTTTTTGTTTAAATACCTCTTGAAGTCGATTTTCTCTATCTTTCAGTTCGGCTTCCGTTGCCGTTCTTTCTACCTGAATATCGCGTAATTGTTTCCGAAGATCTCCTAATTGATTCTGAGTTCTTGCTAATTCTTCTGCTGTTTCAAAAGCTTGAGATTGAGCCGTTTTCAGGGATTGATTGATCATATTTAACTGTGCCATGGCGGTATTGATTTCCGTTTTAGCCCTCGTTAAATCCCTTTCTACTCGACTTTTTTCATCTTCTGCCCTCGTTAAATCCTTCCGAGCATCATTCAATCTACTTTGAATTTGATCAATTTGAAACACACCTCGACGTAGAGGTTTACTCGAAGCAAATAAAATCCCCAAGGTCAATGCCGAAAGTACACTGCCAGTTAAAATGGTCACAACCATAGCAGTGTTGCGGGGGCGGAGATTAAATAAACTTAGCCTGGCTTTTCCAACTTTAGTTCCCAGCCGATCGCTAACCGTCGCAATCACGCCCCCTAACACCAAAATGGATACAACCAGGATAATTCCTGCGGTCATATAAGAAAAAATGGGGAGAGTGGAAACTCAGCATTTCAGGACTGGAGAGTCCCAAAATTCAACTATGGAGTTAATATCGATTTTATCCCCCTCTAATTTGCAGTTTCCTCAATTAACTCGGGTGAAATCTACGGGTTGCTTCCTAGGTTTTTTCCAGGGTCATCTAGGAAATTGACCCCAAAATTAAGTAAATTGTTGACTTAGAGTGACGGGATTATGGACTGTGATCTTTTTCTTATAAATTGAGATCATGTTTTTTTGTCGTAAATCTCCTAATAGACGGGTAACCGTAACCCGCGTGGAACCGATCGCTTCGGCGATCGCCTGATGAGAAAGTTTCAAATCAATCCGAATTCCATCTCTACCTGGTACGCCAAAATCTCGACAAAGAATCAGGAGAAAACTAACTAATCTCGATCCCATATCTCGGTGAGCTAAGGTTTCAATCATCATCTCCGTTTGTAAAATCCGAGACGACAATCCCCGCAACATCACCATCGGCAGTTCGGGATCGCTTTTTAGGGCTTTCTCCACCTGTTCAATCGGAAACGGAGAGTAATTCTACAGAGGTAAAGGCAACAGCATGGTAAAACCGATCTGACCGATGACCTGTAATTAACGATAAAACACCAAATACACTATTTTCTCGAAGTAAAGCGACAGTAATTTCTTCTCCAGCCTCATAGACCCTGGATAATTTAACCGCACCTTTGATCAGAACATAGACGCGCTCCGCCGGATCGCCGGGAAAGAAGATCGTCTTACCCCGTTCAAAGCTTTCCACGACGGGAGGGAACGCCCCCCCGCCGATGCTGCGGAATACTTCTGCTAACGGTTTATCATACGTCACGACCCGATCCCTTGCACTAAAAATGCTCTAATATATCTTCCGTATTTCAGTCTACGCTAATTAAGCTAATTGCATCATCTTGCTTATAGAATAGTCTATTATGCTGAATTTGAACGGAAAAAACGCACTTGTTACCGGCATTGCCAATAATCGCTCCATTGCGTGGGGCATTGCCCAACAGCTTCACCAAGCTGGAGCTAATCTTGGAATCACCTACCTTCCCGATGAGAAAGGTCGTTTTGAAAAAAAGGTGCAAGAATTAGTTGAACCCCTCAACCCCAGTTTATTTCTCCCCTGTGATGTCCAAAATGACGCTCAAATCGAGGAGTTATTTACGGCTATCCGTGACCAATGGGGACGAATTGATATTCTGATCCATTGTCTGGCCTTCGCGGGGAAGGAGGAACTCTCCGGGGACTTTAGCAATGTATCCCGGGCTGGATTTACCCGCGCCCTGGACATTAGTGCCTATTCTCTAATTCAACTGAGTGCGGCGGCTAAACCTTTAATGACCCAGGGGGGTAGCATTATTACCCTAACCTATCTCGGCGGTGTACGAGTTATTCCTAATTACAATGTGATGGGAATTGCTAAAGCAGCCCTGGAAATGAATGTTCGCTACCTGGCGGCGGAGTTGGGGCCCTTGGGAGTTCGGGTAAACGGCATTTCGGCTGGCCCGATTCGGACTTTGGCATCTTCGGCCGTGGGTGGGATTTTAGACATGATCCATCACGTTGAGGACATCGCCCCCCTAAAACGGACGGTGACTCAAACGGAAGTCGGTAATGTGGCGGCGTTCCTGAGTAGCGATTTATCCAGCGGCATTACAGGTCAAATTCTGTATGTCGATTCGGGTTATTGCATTATGGGAATGTAATTAATCAGTTATCAGTCAACAGTTATCAGTTTAAGAGTTAACAGTTTAAGAGTTAACAGTTTAAGAGTTAACAGTTTAGGAGTTAATTAACTGTTGGCTTATTAACTAATAACTGTTAACTGACGACTAATAACTGATGACTAATAACTGATGACTGTTAACTGATGACTGATGACTGATGACTGATGACTAATAACTGTTAACTAATAACTAATAACTGATAACTGATAACTGATAACTGATGACTGACACTAGCGATCGCCCTTCTATTAATACTGCAAATTCTAATGATCTGCCCCCCAGAATTGCTACGGTGTACCGCAAAACGGGAGAAACAGAGGTTAATGTCACGATTAATTTAGATGGAACTGGAATCTGTAAGGTTTCTACAGGAATTCCCTTTTTAGATCACATGATGCACCAAATTTCATCCCATGGCTTAATTGATTTAGAAATTCAAGCCACTGGAGATATTGAAATTGATGATCACCATACCAATGAAGATGTGGGAATTACATTAGGTTTAGCTTTAGCTAAAGCCCTAGGCGATCGCAAAGGAATTACTCGTTTTGGTCATTTTATTGCCCCTTTAGATGAAGCCTTAGTACAAGTTGCTTTAGATTTTTCTGGTCGTCCTCACCTCACATATCGTTTAGAAATTCCGACTCAACGAGTGGGAAACCTACGATACTCAATTAGTCCGAGAATTCTTTGTGGCAATTGTTAATAATAGTCAACTAACATTGCATTTACGCCAGTTAGATGGAATTAATTCCCACCATATTATTGAAGCTGGGTTTAAAGCCTTTGCCAGATCCTTAAGAATGGCAGTTGAAATTGATCCCCGTCGGGCAAATACCATCCCCAGTTCTAAAGGAGTTTTGTAAGTAGGTAGGTATCAATAAACCTTGCCCATTACTGATCACAGATTTAAAAGGATTTCACGGATTTCACGGATTTTAATCTGTGTTAATCTGCGTAATCCTCTTCAATCTGTAATCCCTATTCCAAATACTTCTGTAACATTTGTTCCAACTGCATAACCGACATTCGGGGTGAAGGACGGGGAATAGGTTGGTCTGGTTCACCGGATTTAAACAGGACAGGAATCGAATATTGATAGGCTTGAAACCAATCTTCTCGGGTAGTAATGTCTCGGATTTCTAATTGAAATCCTCCTAATTTTTGGTGTGAGGTTTGAATTTTCTCCAATTTTTCCTGGAGTCCTTCGCATAAATGACAGCCAGGTTTACTATATAAAATTAGTGTGATCATTGGATTTCCTTAATCTCCGATAGTAATAATTGGGTCGCTTGTTTCGGCTTCTAGGGGTTTAGCGAATAAATAACCCTGTCCGAATGGACAGCCTAATTCCTGTAAAATTCTTCTTTGTTCGCGGGTTTCTATCCCTTCAGCGATCACATCTAATTCTAAATTTTGCGCTAAAGAAATAATAGCTTTAACGATTTGTAAGGGCTGGCTTTTTTTACCGCTAAAATTTTTGCTTTTATGATCTAAACGATTAATAAATGAACGATCAATTTTCAAACTATTTAAGGGAAATTGATGTAAATAACTCAAGGATGAATACCCTGTCCCGAAGTCATCAATTGATAGATGAATTTTGCGAGATCTTAGTTGAGCCAGGATCGAAAAAGAAGCAGATAAATTTTCCATAATCACACTTTCGGTAATTTCCAGTTTCAAATCACTAGGATTACAAGCTGTTTCCGTTAATATTTGATCAATTTGTTCTAATAGATTCGATTGACAAAGCTGTTTACTCGATAGGTTAACACTCATATTTAGGGGATAAACATTACCATTATATTTGTGTTTTTGATCATCAGATTTTTCCATAGAGGCTGTATTAACTAAAACAAACTTTTGGGTTAATTTTTGTTTCCAAACTCGCAATTGCTCACAAGCTTCTCGTAATACCCAAGCCCCCAAGGGAATAATTAAACCCGTTTCTTCCGCAACGGGAATAAACTCTACAGGCGATACTAAACCCCTGGTGGGATGTAGCCAACGCACTAGGGCTTCAAAGCCAGTAATTTTACCACTGGATAAAGAAACAATTGGCTGATAATAGACCTTAAATCCCTTGAGATTTGAGGGTTGAGTGATTGATCTTTCCAGTAGATGTTCTTGAGTTACGGGCTCTGAGTGCTGTGGATTTCCAATTTGAATTCTTCCATAAATAGCTTGTCGTAAATCAGTTTCAAGCTGCAATATAGACAGAGTTTGACTATGTATATTTAAATCAAAAACTTCATGTCGAGCTTTGCCTTTAGCCTTAGCTCTATACATAGCAATATCAGCATCTCGTAAAAAATCTTCAGGATTATTATACAATAAACATTGGTGGGATTCAATATTGTTTTCCGATGGCTGATTATTGCCCTTGCTGGGAACAATTCCAATACTAACGGTGGTAAAAATTTCATGTCCCTGAATATAAAAAGGTTGAGTTAATTCATAGTGAATTTTCTCTGCCATTTTTGTTGCATCGGTAATGCTTTGAACCCGATTAATCAAAATTGTAAATTCATCTCCCCCTAAACGAGCAACGGTATCTAATGGGTTGACACAATACAAAAGACGATGGGAAATTTCAACTAATAGTTGATCTCCAATTAAATGCCCTAAACTATCATTAACAACCTTAAATCTATCTAAGTCTAAAAATAAGACTGCAAACTCATAATTAGGTTCTTGTTTAGATCGTTTTAATAACTGTGCTAAACGTTCATTAAAAAAGCTCCGATTAGGTAATTGAGTCAAAGCATCATGTAGGGCTTCATACATGAGTTGGGCTTCAAATTGTTTACGTTCAGTAATATCCCGAATAATAATTTGAATTGCAGATTGACCTTGATAGGTAGCCGGAATTCCGACAATTTCTACATCAATAACTTCCCCATTTAATCGAGTTAGTTTTTGTTCTATTAACGACCGAGGTTGCTGTTCATTTTGATCATCTTGAATTTGAGTATGAATGGAATTAAAATAATCAGGAGGCAAAAAATCAAAAATAGAGCGACCAATTAAATCTTGAGGGCGATTTGCTCCTAATAGTTTGGCTCCAGCCAGATTAATATAAACTAATTGTTCTCCATTGTGAATGGCAATAGTTTCAGGAGATAATTCAACTAAACGGCGATAGCGCTCCTCACTTTCCCGCAGACCTAATTCGGCTTTAACCCGTTGTTTTTCTGTTTGATTAGCAGCAATAAATCGACCAATACTTTGAGCCATTAACTCTAAAATTTCCAGTTCATAGGATTTATAATCTACGGTTTTAACCTCTAAAGCAGCAAAAGCTAATGTCCCATAAATTTCACCATTGACCCAAATTGGAGTTCCCAAACAGGTTTCGAGATGAAACCTTTGATAGCTTCGGAGTTGATTGAATTGAGGATTTTGCCCGATTGCAGTATGAACTTGAGTAATTTGGGTCTGAATGACTTTAACACAGTAGCTTTCTTCAAAAGGCACTATCATACCTGGTTGAATTATATCTAAATCGGAATCAACGGTATCAATAATAATAGTGTTATTTTCTAATCGGCTAATGAAACCAATTGATAATTGAAAAATCTCACGTCCAACTTGGAGATAATCTCGAAAAAGTTCATCTGAATTTTGATGATTATAGGTGGTAATCCGATGCAAATGTTTGAGATTAGAACTAAACTGAGCTAAGGCTTGGGATTGTAAAACCAAAGATTGTTCAGATTGTTTCCGTTTAGTTATATCTGCTTGAATCCCAATAAAATGAGTCAAATATCCTTTGGAACTATATACTGGAGCAATGGAAAGTTCATTCCAGAAAAACTCCCCATCTTTCCGATAATTCTGTAGTTCGACATGACACTCTTTTCCTTCTAATACGGCACGACGAATTTCATCAACGGCTGCATCTTTGGAATAATTCCCCTGTAAAAATCGGCAATTTTCTCCTAAAATATCTTCGCTGCCATATCCTGTAATTCGTTCAAATCCGTTATTCACAAAAATAATCGGATTATCTGGTTGGGTTGCATCGGTAATCACAATCCCATTACTACTACTATTAATGGCTCGTTTCCATCAACTGTAAACGTTCTTGGGCGCGGTGACTTTCAATCGCCGCCGCTAAAACATTAGCGATCGCTTCCAAAAAATGTACATCTTCCAGGGTAAACTGGCGATGGCAAGTGCTATGGACACTTAAAACCCCCCAAGCCTTTGAAATAGGGGAATCCACCTGTTTTTTACTCGAGGCTGAATCCTGTCCCCAACGGGCAACTACCACACTCATACCACTAACTACCCGATGATTATGCAGCAAGGGAGTTCCAGAAAATCGAGTTTCCACCCGTAAATCATCCACCACAATCGGTTCATTCTTAAGTAGGGTATACCCAGCCTGGGAGTTAATATGGGCACTCACCCTCGCATTGCCCACCAGTCCCTTTTGCCAACCCACCCCCGCCCTCAACCAAAAAGCATGGCCTCCGGGCATCAGTTCCAAAAGTTTACAGTATTCTACATCCAAGGTTTTCGCCACGGCATCGACAACTTCATTCACTAAGACGGAGAGGTCAGAATGAATTAGAGCCTGTTGACCGAGGTGGGCGACCGTAGCTTGCTGGCTGACCTTAGATTGCAAGGTGGCCAAAAGCGGGTCTATTGGCCCAGGGGTGGGGACTTCTTCCGTGATTGCTTGGGTGCTAATTAAGGTGGCGACTAACTGACCCAATTGATTTCTAAGGGGTAAAAAAGTAGCACCACAGCAGTCCAATCTCCCATCCCGACGCTGGAAGGGAATTTCGCGGGTGTAGCCGGAATATTCATCGGCGGGCTCAGAGTTGTATAGGTCAATAGCGTCATGTAACGCCGATAAATTCAAAGCCGCCAAAGTTCGACCCAAAACCTGGGATTTATCATAACCAAACATTTGTTCTGCGACGGTATTCCAATCAATAATTTGGTGTTCCGCACTCAACAGAATTACCCCCTGTTTCCAATGGTCAAAGCTGGGAATATAGCCCGATGGTAAGGTTTGATTGGGTGCATGGCGGAGAAGTTCGGAGTAGGTGGACAGAATCAATTTTTCCCCATTTACTGTTAGCAGACGCATGGATACTAATGTCCACCAGAGGGTTCCATCTAATCGTTTTACTTGCAGAGTTTGTTGTGTGAAATCCTGTTTTTGCAACTTCTCTAGCAGAACTTCTCTATCCGTGAGATTAGCAAAGATATCGGATTCAGCAAAGTTCGATATTTCTGATTTAGGCAATCCAAAGGTCTGTTGGAAACGAGAATTACAATAAAAAACCCGACCATCGCCCAGGTGACTGACAATCAAAGCAACTTGCAGCAGTTTCTGCAATCACCTGAATCAGTGTTGGGCTGTCTAGTAATCCAACTTCTTGATCCGCATCTATTACCCACCCCGGAGCAATGGATGCAATGGGATAAAGTTGGTTTTGATCTGCTTGTGTCTTGTGTTTGTTGAGCATCAACTAGGTTCTGTGCATTATTTATCCGATTACTCGTAGTTATCGTACTTTTTGCAGAGTGTTTTACACACCAAGAGTTTTTTGTCTGCCCCTCCCTATACATTTTACGATTATTACCCTGAAATTTTGACATTTTTTAATGAAAATTAAAAAAAGGTTAACAAACCTGCTCCATAGATTTTCGATGGATGTCAGTTTGGGACAAAAATTGATGTGATCAGGAATATCCTTGTCTGAGGATATTTATTTTTTAAAAAGGAATATTAACATTATTATCAATATTCTAAAGGAGTTTACCCAGTCTTACCGGAGATTCCCTGACTCTAATGCGAGTAGGAGCGCATTGATCTTAGAAAGGATCAATCCAATTAAGGGCTTTTGCCGATCATACTTTTTCCGTCTATCCCTAAAATAAGCTCTTTTTTTTTGAAGTTCAATAATAATTATTTATTTATTATTAAACCGTGTGCTAAGTTTAATTATGTAAAAATATTCCTATTGATGACTAGACAAATAACCCTTGATTCTGGTATAATATGTCCGACATCAGCTTTAAGTTCTGTATTTACTAAATTTGTTCTAGGTTTAAGATAAATTGGGGCAAGATATCCTCTTCTGATCAGGTGCAGGGATTTTCTAATATTTCCACTGCTTGATTGATCCGATAAATTTCTAACGTTTTTGTTTGAGGGTTGATCAACCATCCGAAAAGAGTTCCATTTTCTTGATATGACTTCATTTTATTTTGATCTGACAAAGTTTAAAAAACTGTTCATTAGTCAGAGCAATATTTTCTAAGTATCAGGTGAATTTGGTCATAATTATTTGTTTTAGGGTGATTTTAAACCAAAACTATTATAGCGGTAATTAATATAATCCTGGAAAATTAAATCTTTTTTAGCAATTTTCTATGAATCAGAAAAAAAGAGTCTTGATTTTGGGAGGAACTACCGAAGCGGTGGCAATAGCAACTCAAATTAATCAAATCCCGGGTGTGGATGCGATCGCCTCCTTGGCAGGTCGAACTCAGCAACCCGTCACCCAAACTAACCCAGTTTCCTCTCGCATTGGAGGGTTTGGGGGAGTGGCTGGATTAGCAAACTATCTACGCCAGGAACACATTGATTTGGTAATTGATGCCACCCATCCCTTTGCCGCCCAAATTTCCTTTAATGCTGCCCAAGCCGCCTCCGAATGTGGTATTCCCCGATTAATGCTAATTCGTCCCGCTTGGAAAGCAGTATTAGGAGATCATTGGATTGAGGTAGACACAAATCAATTGGCGGCCAAGACTTTACCCGGGTTAGCTGAACGCATATTTCTTACCATTGGTCGGCAAGAACTCCCCGCCTATGCCCAGGTAAAAAATATCTGGTTTTTGATGCGGATGATTGACCCTGCTGAACCAGATTTACCCATACCCCCCGGACAGTTAATTTTGCAACGGGGGCCGTTTTCTTTAGAGTCGGAGCGAGTGCTTTTACAAGAACATCAAATCGGGGCAATTGTTAGTAAAAATAGCGGGGGTGATGCCACATATCCCAAAATTATTGCCGCCCGGGAGTTAGGATTACCAGTTGTCATGGTGCAACGTCCCCCGTTTCCTGAAGGGGAGACCGTTACAGATGTAGAAAGTGTGATCTCCTGGGTGAAAAACCAATAATTAAATAATCAGACTCAATGAAATTATTTATAATCTGTCAATAACGTTTGTGAATCGATTTACATTCCCAAAAAAGTCCCGGCCCAACCGTCAAAACTTGCTCAGTGGGCATGAACAATTCCCAATAGGCAAGCCCAGAATTATCTTGCAAGTCTGGCTCTAAAATAAGTTGGTAATTACCCTCAAATAAGAGGGTGAGACTAATATTCTGAGCATCAACCACAAGATTAATCAATTCTTTGTTTTCCAACGATTGCTGCAAAAGTTTTTTGACAGTATCCATTTCTGCATCTATATTAACTTGTAAGGTAGAAGTTAAAACTTGATCTCCTTGCTGGAAAATCCAAGGTGTTGCCCTGGTGCCAAATTGCCAACTTCCTTTGCGTAAATGTTTCAATTTAGGGTGACTATAGGCAGACATTTCACCAAAATCTAGCCTTAATTCATCCCCATAACTTAATTTAACCTGATGACAAATTTCTCCAATGATAGGTTTTGTAATCACTGAAATAATTTGCTCCAGATTTGGCTGTAAATTAGCAAGAGATTTCTGAGTAACCATTAAAGGTGTCAATAGGGTTTTAAAACAACCCATTGAGTGACGGGAGCCATGGCTTTCCAGCCTAAAAATTTGCCTATGGGTTTCAGCCCTTTGAATCCCGATGCGGATTAGTTCTCCCCCCAATTGACCGTACCATTGAAAGATCATTAATTCGCTTTCTACGGTGACAGCATTGGCAACCAAACGACCGCCCGATGGTAAGGCTTGCCAACAGGTTTCTAAAAGTTCGGGGACTGTAATTCCGCCCCCAATAAAAATAGCATTGGGTTGGGGTAAATCTTGGAGGGCACTCGGTGCTTTTCCCGCCACAATTTTGAGGTTAGGAGTTCCCAAGGCCGTTGCATTATCAGCAATATATTGTAATCGGGTGGGGTGCTGTTCGATCGCAATACCTTGGCAACGGCGATCGCTGCGCATCCACTCAATCCCAATGGAGCCACAACCCGCCCCCACATCCCAGAGCAGTTGTCCGGGTAGGGGAGCTAGGGCCGCCAGGGTAATTGCCCGTACTTCCCTTTTGGTTAGCTGTCCGTCATGGCGATAGGCGATATCGGGCAGTCCCGGGAGTCGAGGGGGGAGGGAGAGGGGTTGGGAGGAAATACAGGTAATAGCGATCGCATTCAAATCCGCGATATCCGTGGCATTCCAACCGCAGGCAATCCCTTCAATTCGGCGTTCTCTGGTTCCCCCCAGATGTTCCAAAACCACCATCGGACTCTCGCCAAAGCCCTGTTGCGTTAGCAGTTGGGCGACCATCATGGGAGTCTGTCGATTAGCACTCAGCACCAACAGTTTAGCTCCCGGATACAGCACCGCATTCAACAAAGTCGGCGGGCGACCACATAAACTTAATGTTTCTACCTCCGTAAGCGACCAACCCAAACGGCTACAGGCGAGGCTAAAGGTAGACGGAGATGGAATAATTATTATTTCGTTGATCGGAATATGACGAGTCAGGGTCACACCAATGCCATAACACATTGGATCACCACTAGCTAAAACACAAACAGCTTGACCGCGACGGCGGATAATCTCATAAATCGAATCTTCAATGGGTGAATTCCAGAGGAGTTTTTCTCGTTTATCTACTTGGGGTAGCATGGCAAGATGACGTTTCACCCCCAACAATCACAGAAGCGCGGGAAAGGAGACTTCGCCCCACGGAGGTTAATTCTTCGAGTCCATTTTCCCCTATTCCCACAACCGATAGCCATGGATGTAGCTGATCCCCAACACTCATAATCAAAAAAGATTGATGTTATAAAAAATTATACTGAAACCTTATTTGTTTTTCATTCCTAATATTCCCAAAAACAGCAAAAAACGCCCCCCTGGCGGAGAGCGTCTTTTGTATTATTTAGGTTAAGAATTAACCATTAATTTGAGGAGCAACCAAAGCCACAGGAGCAGATTCACCAGAAGCTAAGTCTAAGGGGAAGTTGTGAGCGTTGCGCTCGTGCATGACTTCCATACCCAGGTTAGCCCGGTTTAACACATCAGCCCAGGTATTGATCACGCGACCGGTAGAGTCGATGATCGACTGGTTGAAGTTGAAACCGTTCAGGTTGAAGGCCATGGTGGATACACCTAAAGCGGTGAACCAAATCCCAATCACGGGCCATGCACCTAATAAGAAGTGTAAGCTACGGCTGTTGTTGAAGCTGGCATATTGGAAGATTAAACGACCAAAGTAACCGTGGGCTGCAACGATGTTGTAGGTTTCTTCTTCTTGACCGAATTTGTAACCGTAGTTTTGTGATTCGACTTCTGTGGTTTCACGAACCAAGGAAGAGGTAACTAAAGAACCGTGCATGGCGGAGAATAAACTACCACCAAACACCCCGGCAACTCCCAACATGTGGAAGGGGTGCATCAGGATGTTGTGTTCGGCTTGGAACACTAACATGAAGTTGAAGGTTCCAGAGATGCCTAAGGGCATACCGTCGGAGAAAGAACCTTGACCGATGGGGTAGATCAGGAACACGGCGGCTGCTGCTGCAACGGGTGCAGAGTAGGCGACGCAGATCCAAGGACGCATCCCTAAGCGGTAGGATAATTCCCATTCACGACCCATGTAGCACAGAATGCCAATGAAGAAGTGGAATATCACCAACTGGTAAGGGCCGCCGTTGTACAGCCACTCGTCTAAGCTGGCTGCTTCCCAGATTGGGTAGAAGTGTAAACCGATGGCGTTAGAGGAAGGAACAACTGCACCAGAGATGATGTTGTTTCCGTATAACAGTGAACCAGCTACGGGTTCACGGATACCGTCGATGTCTACTGGGGGAGCCGCTACGAAGGCGATAATGTAGCAGATGGTGGCGGTCAACAGGGTAGGGATCATCAGAACACCGAACCAACCGATATAAATCCGGTTGTTGGTGGATGTCACCCAGTTACAGAACCGTTCCCAGATAGAGGCGCTTTCGCGCTGCTGAATCGTGGTTGTCATGTTAGGTATGATTGCTATGTATTTTTCGAGGTTCGTCGGTAGTTGTTTTCTTACCTTGATTACTAATATGACACAGATGATTGCGTTTTGTAAAGAGGTTTTAATAAAACTTTCCTAATGTATGTAATCAGGAAATCTTATCTTTTGACTTTTACTATGTCGGAGTAGGGGCAAGATCCCCTTTCCCAAAGAATCTAACCAGGTGGCCATTGCAGTTGACGACCACCGAGAATATGGAAATGAAGATGATCTACTGTTTGTCCGCCATCTTCACCTGTATTAATGACAACTCGATAGCCACCGTCCAGTCCCGCATCCTGAGCAACCTGTTTCACCTTCAACAGTAGATGTCCCATAAGTGCATGGTCTTCCGGTGTAGCATCAGCCAGTTGCGGAATAGTTTTTTTAGGAATCAGCAGGATGTGAAACTGGGGCTTGGGGGGCAATATCCCGAAAGGCCAGACACAAATCATCCTCATAAACAATATCGGCCGGAATCTCCCGACGGATTATTTTGTTAAAAATCGTATCAGCCATAGATTGATCCCTGGGGTAAAAAATTACACTCCTATTTAATTTAAAGATTTATCGTCTTTTGGGAGCAAATTCGAGACAATCTTTATAATATTTTTCTAAACCCGTCCCCATTGATGGCTGATCGGTCAGAAATCCTGAATATATTAAGTAATAGTAACGTGGGTTCGACGGAGTATGATGGATCGCACCCCCAGGGTAAAAATATTAAACAGCAAAAAACGCCCCCCTGGCGGAGAGCGTCTTTTGTATTATTTAGGTTAAGAATTAACCATTAATTTGAGGAGCAACCAAAGCCACAGGAGCAGATTCACCAGAAGCTAAGTCTAAGGGGAAGTTGTGAGCGTTGCGCTCGTGCATGACTTCCATACCCAGGTTAGCCCGGTTTAACACATCAGCCCAGGTATTGATCACGCGACCGGTAGAGTCGATGATCGACTGGTTGAAGTTGAAACCGTTCAGGTTGAAGGCCATGGTGGATACACCTAAAGCGGTGAACCAAATCCCAATTACGGGCCATGCACCTAATAAGAAGTGTAAGCTACGGCTGTTGTTGAAGCTGGCATATTGGAAGATTAAACGACCAAAGTAACCGTGGGCTGCAACGATGTTGTAGGTTTCTTCTTCTTGACCGAATTTGTAACCGTAGTTTTGTGATTCGACTTCGGTGGTTTCACGAACCAAGGAAGAGGTAACTAAAGAACCGTGCATGGCGGAGAATAAACTACCACCAAACACCCCGGCAACTCCTAACATATGGAAGGGGTGCATCAGGATGTTGTGTTCGGCTTGGAACACTAACATGAAGTTGAAGGTTTCCAGAGATGCCTAAGGGCATACCGTCGGAGAAAGAACCTTGACCGATGGGGTAGATCAGGAACACGGCGGCTGCTGCTGCAACGGGTGCAGAGTAGGCGACGCAGATCCAAGGACGCATCCCTAAGCGGTAGGATAATTCCCATTCACGACCCATGTAGCACAGAATGCCAATGAAGAAGTGGAATATCACCAACTGGTAGGGGCCACCGTTGTACAGCCACTCGTCTAAGCTGGCTGCTTCCCAGATTGGGTAGAAGTGTAAACCGATGGCGTTAGAGGAAGGAACAACTGCACCAGAGATGATGTTGTTTCCGTATAACAGTGAACCGGCTACGGGTTCACGGATACCGTCGATGTCTACTGGGGGAGCCGCTACGAAGGCGATAATGTAGCAGATGGTGGCGGTTAACAGGGTGGGGATCATCAGAACACCGAACCAACCGATATAAATCCGGTTATTGGTGGATGTCACCCAGTTACAGAACCTTTCCCAGATGGAGGCGCTTTCGCGCTGCTGAATCGTGGTTGTCATGTTGGTTATGATTGCTATGTATTTGTCGAGGTACGTTTGGTATCTATGTCTACTACATTAACGGCTTTATTGCGGTTTGTAAAGTGTTTTGACATCAGGGTTTTGCATACAAGTCATAAGTTTTATTAATGTTATGGCTCTATTCCCTAACCTGTATGGGGTTTGACCCGAAATCAACAAAAAATGCCCCCTTCCCTGTGCAGGGCTGTTTTAAAGTCGGGTCAGAATGAGTAAATGATGCCTGTCGCCCAGGGGCGCATCGCTACCTAATAGATATAGATAAATCTTTTATAGAAAAATTGATGGCCGATCGGTCAGACGTCCTGAATATATAGGTAATATTAGGGTGCGGAGGCAGAGTACACGCACCACTCCCTAATCAATTTCCCCTAATTATCCCCTAACCACCACAAAAATAAACACAAACAACCCGATTAATAAAAGCCATAAAATTCTCTCTCCATTATCAACGGTTTGCTGTTTTTCTAACCTAAATACACAACCATTTTTTAAACAAACTGCTTGGTTTTCTGACGTTTTTCTGAGTTTACAACCGACTTGAGTACAGGACATAATACTAACTCCTATTAAGATGATCTCCCCTAACCCCCTTAAAAGTGGGGGGATAAGAGTTGATTAGTTTGCTTTTGATAACGTTGGGTTTTTGAGGGTAGGACAGTTGTATAAAAGAACGGCAATTAATAACAAAGTGATCGCAGTTCCTTGTAATAAGCTGACGGGTTTTTGATCAACTAAAACCGCAACAATAAACTGGACAACCGGAGAAAGTACCCCCAACATTCCCACCTGAGCACAGTCGATTATTTGAGAGGCTTTTGATTGTAAAAAACTAGCGCTAGTTGCTAAAGCACATCCGCCACCCAATACTAAGAAAGCACTGGAATTAACAGCCGTTAAGGGTTGAACATTAGCCGGAAAAACACTATTGAAAATTACAATTAAAACCCCGGCAATTAGGCTTTGTTCCAGCCAACTGTAAGCAATGGGGTTATCGACCATTTTTAAAGCGTGTTTGCGTTCACATAAATACAGCCCCCAAGTTAACGCGATGAATACTGCAAAATGGGGGATTTCTTGAGCTTCATAGAAGAAAATAATTGCTGAAAACACGGAAATTCCTACACAAAACCGTTTAATTATGTTAAGTTTTTCTCCTAACAAAATTGTTGATAAAACGGCTGTTGCTGCGGGGGCGAGGAACATTCCGATGGCGGCTTCTACTTGATGTCCCAGAGCGATCGCACCCATGAAAAAGCCTAAATGGGTAGCTAAATAAAAGGCAGGTTTAGCGACTTTTGCAATAACTTTTAAGCTGAATTGACGGACTGTTACCCATTGACCTGTGATTAATAAAATCCCTCCTAAAATGGCAAAGGTGAATAGGCAGCGATAGCTAATTAAATGCAGTGTCGGGAGGGATACAAACCGCCAGAATAAAGGCAGCAAACCATAAAAGAAAGGAGCGATAATGGCATAGACAATACCAATTAATTTCTGTCGCATGGTGGGTTTCTCTTTAACTCTGAAACCACACTAGGTAAAATCATTAGTGCAGTAACAGAGCAAAACAAAGCAGTTTAAACTGCCCTATTCTGCACCCCTCTAATTTCACTAAAAAACCTAGTTAAAAAAACTAGGTTTGAGTTAAAATAAAGTTTAGAGATTAAGGATATAAACCTGACTCAATTTTCGGTTTCCAGCAAATCACTCAAATGATTAATGATAATTTCTCGGTCAGGAAAACGAGCTTTAATAATTAATTCACCTCCCATTGTTGAAATCACCTCTCGTAAATGATTAACATAGAGATCGGTTTGTTTTTCTAAAAATGCTTGTTGTAATTCATTTAACTCTATTTTTTGCTTAAGTTGGGCTGTTTTTTGATCAATTTTAGCTTTTCTTTCAGGTGAAATATTATCAATGAGTTGGTTAAATTTATGATGTCCTGTCATAATAAACCCTCCTGTTGTAGTTCTTCAAGATATTGATCGTACAGTCGATCAGCGATCGGGATATACTTATCATAAAACCGATTATCGCCTGTTTTATCACCTCCAATTAATAATATCGCTGTGCGTCGAGGATCGAAAGCATAAAAAATTCTCAAGGGATTTCCTCCACTTTGGATGCGTAATTCTCTGAGATGAGAATGTTTGGAAGCATTGACTCCAGAAGAATAAGGAAAGGGTAAATTAGGCCCTTTTTCTTCTAGTAACAGGACAACACTAATAATGTTATCCTGTTGGGGTTCACCCAGAACATCCCACCATTGGCGAAATTCATCGGTATATTCTATCTCCCAAGTCACGTTTCTGATTTAGCTCTCTAATGTTTTCTCAATTTTAAGCTAGAATTTATTCATTATAGCAATTCACCTAAATTGATCTTTCTACCCTTGCTAATTAGACGGATTTGAGATAATATTAAAAATAGCAAGAAAAACCTAGACTTGTTAAAAAATGTCTACATCTCGCAGTGTTGCCGCTACTTCTGAGGGAATCGCTAAAATTAAAGCGAGAATGGTTGAACTGGAAAAGGAAATTCCCGAAGGAAAAACGGGAAAAAGTTGCTGGACAAACGAGTATTTAGCTGGAGAAGCTAAGGTGAGTTTAGACACGGTTAAACGGTTTTTGAAAGGAATTGCTATTGATAAAGGTTATGCGATCACAATCGTAAAAGCGTTAAACTTAAAATTAGAAGATATTGTCAATATTCCCAAACCCGAACCTGAAACCACCAAAACCTAATACTATTGACTGGCATCAAATTTGTGAATCTCGCATCGAAGCCTACGAAAAAAGCTTTCTTAAGAATAACCCGTTAACGGGGATCAATTTTTATGTGCCTTTGGGGTTAGTGGAACCGAAACGGGAACAGGAAAAACGACAAAAACAGGAAGTTAACCCAGAGGACGGGTCACAATTTTATCAATTAGCGGAAACGGAAATTACCAAAACCTATAACGAACCTAATCAATTTTTTGAGGAGGTTTTACGACAGGGAAATAGTAAAAGTAAAGGTAAACGTTTGGCAATTATTGGGGAACCTGGGGCGGGAAAAACAACGTTATCATATCAAATTGCTCGATGGATTTTACAGGAAAATTTAGGTTATCCGATTTTAATTCGGTTGGCGGATGTTGATAAACCGATACGAGATTATTTAACTCAAAATTGGTTACGCGATGCGAAGGGAACTTTAACGGGGGTTTCGCCGGAATGGGTGGCTGGTTTTGAAAGGTTGATTACAAAAAAACAAAATTCTTCGGCGGTTAAAACCACATTTGTCCGCGAAGGCGGACATCGTTTGTGTAGCCGCGAATTGCATTCGCCGGATACTTCTTCGGCGGATTATTCGGCGGATTATTCGGCGGATTATTCGGCGGTTGAAACCGCGTCTACACAGACAAAACCCGCCTGCGCGGGTTCGGAAATTGTGCCATTTTCTCAACAGGTTTTCTTACTCCTCGACGCCGTTGATGAAATGGGGATAACGTCACCTTTGGTAACAATTAATCAACAGTTGGCGGAAGGATGGACGCAGGGGTTACGGGTGGTGTTGACCTGTCGGTTGAATGTTTGGGAGGGGGAGAAAAACGCTTTAAGGGATTTTGATGTTTATCGCAATTTAGATTTTAATTCCCAACAGATTCAGGAATTTATTGAACAATGGTTTAAGGATAAAACCCAGAGTCAGGAGTTATTAAAACAGTTAAAGGAAACCAACCAAAACCGAATTAATGATTTAATTAAAAATCCCCTGCGGTTAGCGTTATTATGTCGGACTTGGAAACGGGGGCAAAAATTACCGGAAACCCAAGCGGGACTTTATCAACGGTTGGTTAATAGTCATTATCAATGGAAGGATGAACAGAAACCGTTTCAAATTCTATTAGAGGTGCAAGAATGTCTCCATCAACAGTTAGGAGAATTAGCAAAAACGGCGATAAACCGTGAACAATTTCGGTTTCGTTTAGAGGAAAAATTTGTTGAACAGTATTTAGGAAAACCGCAACGGGAAAATTCTCTATTTGATTGGGCGTTAAAATTAGGATGGTTAAATCGGGTGGGGTTAGCATCGGTTGAGGAAAAGGATTCAGACCAAGCGGTTTATGCCTTTTTCCATCCGACGTTTCAGGAATATTTTGCAGCTTTAGGGATTAACGATTGGGATTATTTTTTACCTCGAAATCATGTCAATTGTCCGGTGGAGGGGAAAGAGTATCGGATTTTTCAACCCCAATGGAAACAGGTGATTTTATTATGGTTGGGGCGGGATGATGTGGAGTCAGTGGAGAAAGAGGCGTTTATTCAGAAGTTAGTTAGCTTTGATGATGGGTGTGGAGATAGTAATTTTTATGGGGATCGTGCCTATTTTTTAGCTGCTGCGGGAATTAATGAGTTTAAAGAATGCAGTTTATCTGATGCAATTGTAGAACGGATTGTTAAATTGGGTTATGGTGATTTTAATATTGAGGAGCGACAAGAATTGATAATATTTTTTTCTTCAATTAAGGAAGTTGTAATGACAGTATTACTAGAGACAATAAGAGAAAAAGTGATCGCTAATTTAAGTCAAATATTAGAAAACACTGAGAATGAAGATAGTCGCAGGACGATTGCTTATAAGTTAGGAAAAATTGCTGTTGGAAATGAGTTAGCAATAACAGCGTTAATTCGGGCTTTAGAAACCACTGAATTTGCATTTAATCGCATGAGATTTGCCGAAATTTTAGGGGAAATTGGTGTTGGGAATGAGTTAGCAATAGCAGCGTTAATTCGGATTTTAGAAACTACTGAGCTTGAATATTATCGCGTGAGATTTGCCGAAATTCTAGGAAAAATTTACCCTGGAAATGAGTTACCATTACGGGAGTTAATCAGAGTCTTAGAAACCACTAAGGATAAATATACTCGCAGGGCAATTGCCGAGAGTTTAGGGAAAATCGACCCTGGAAATGAGTTGGTAATAGGAGCGTTAATCCGAGTATTAGAAACCACTGAAGATGAAAAGATTCGCGCGGCGATTGCCGGGAGTTTAGGAAAAATTGACCCTGGAAATAATTTAGCAATAGGGCAGTTAATCCGAGTATTAGAAACCACTGAGTTTGAAGTTATTCGCTGGACGGTTGCCGAGAGCTTAGGGAAAATCGACCCTGGAAATGAGTTGGTAATAGGAGCGTTAATCCGAGTATTAGAAACCACTGAAGATGAAAAGATTCGCGCGGCGATTGCCGGGAGTTTAGGAAAAATTGACCCTGGAAATAATTTAGCAATAGGGCAGTTAATCCGAGTATTAGAAACCACTGAGTTTGAAGTTATTCGCTGGACGGTTGCCGAGAGCTTAGGGAAAATTGCCGTTGGGAATGGGTTAGCAATAGGAGCGTTAATTCGGTTTCTTAGAAACTACTGGGTTTGAATATACTCGCGGGACAGTTGCCGAGAGTTTAGGGAAAATTGACCCTGAAAATGAGTTAGCAATAGGGGCGTTAATTCGGGTCTTAGAAACCACTGAGTTTGAATTTATTCGCGGGAAGTTTGCCGAGAGTTTAGGGAAAATTGCCGTTGGAAATGAGTTAGCAATAGCAGCGTTAATTCGGATTTTAGAAACTACTGAGTTTGAATTTATTCGCTGGAAGGTTGCCGAGAGTTTAGGGGAAATTGGTGTTGGAAATGAGTTAGCAATAGGGGCGTTAATTCGGATTTTAGAAACTACTGAGGATAAATATACTCGCCGGAAGGTTGCCGAGAGTTTAGGGGAAATTGGTGTTGGAAATGAGTTAGCAATAGGGGCGTTAATTCGGTTCTTAGAAACCACTGAGTCTGAAGATACTTGCTGGACGTTTGCCAATATTTTAGGGAAAATTGCCGTTGGAAATGAGTTAGCAATAGGGGCGTTAATTCGTACTTTAGAAACCACTGAGCAGCAAAATACTCGCGAGAGGGTTGCCAATATTTTAGGGAAAATTGCTGTTGGAAATGAGTTAGCAATAGGGGCGTTAATTCGTACTTTAGAAACCACTGAGCAGCAAAATACTCGCGAGAGGGTTGCCAATATTTTAGGGAAAATTGACCCTGGGAATGAGTTAGCCATACAGGCATTAATTCAAATATTAGAAACCACTAAGAATACGAATAATCGCATGGATGTTGCCTATAGTTTAGAGAAAATTGCCATTGGAAATGAGTTAGCAATACGAGAGTTAATTCGGGTTTTAGAAACCACGAACAATAAAGATACTCGCTGGAAGGCTGCTAATAGTTTAGAGGAGATAATCAAAACAAAAAAACAATATCAATATGTAGTTTTTTCCCTCAACCATAACCTAACTGATGAAGTTTACAAGAATAATTTTGATCTCTTTTATAGATGCTATAAACTCCTCTGGAAATGCGCCCAAAATCTACCTTATCCCAAATTCTATCAAGCATGGCATCACAACACCCTCACCCCCCATCCTGAAATTGCCAATAATACCCCCGTTGGCAATACCCCAACGGTACGACAATTAGAACAACAATTCACCGATATTTGTAGCCAACTTCCTCACCTCCCCCTCCACTGCATCAACATCAATAAACTACTAACCCTCAACACCAAAAACGAATTTATCCAAGCATTTTGTAACCGTCTTTATCAAAAACTCTTACCCGATGGAAACTCCCCCCGAAGTGCAGACCCCCGCTAACCTAGAAACCAAAATTATCCACCTGAAACAGCAACTCCAAACTCCTCATCTGTTCATTCTGTTACTCGCAGATGGGACACCCACCCCCGAAGTGATCGACTGTTGCGACTATCTCACGGACGTCTTACACCTCGGTTGGATAACTCCCGACCCCCTACCCTTACCACCCCCGCAACGTTCTTTTATGGTGTCCCAGGAGAATTTATTAGAAGCAGTTGAAAGTTGGGTTAGGGAATATTAGTCAACTCCAGAAACCCGGTTTCTGAGAAACAATTTCTGACCTCAATGAGATAAATTGGGCGAGATTATGTTACTATTTTAGCATATAAATAAAGTCTAAAAATAATTTAATGGATCAGCACTATGGCAACTAAAAAGCGTTATATCCCTTCGGAAGAATATCGTCAGATGTTAGTCCGTGATGGCGATCGCCGTTTTAAAGAATGGCATGACAAATTCTTGAAATATCAACAGCTATTTCTGGCAGATATGAACAAACACAAAGTAGGATAATTTTTAGTCGAATTATTATTTTTCAGGACTTACGCACAAGACCAAAGAAATCGGGTTCATGGCCCTAATGTTGCGGATAAAATCGGTGATTTATCGTTCAGAAACCAGGTTTTTGTAGGGGCGAGGTCATCGCCCCCAATTTATTACCAACTAGACTTAACCACACCGGGTAATAACCCTGCATGGGCCATTTCCCGAATGACGTTCCGAGATAATCCAAAATCCCGATAGAACCCTCTGGGGCGTCCAGTTAACCAGCAACGGTTTCTGACACGGGTTTCTGGAACTATCACGGGGGAGTTGTTGGATTTTGCGGTGAATTTCCATTTTTTCCATTTGAGATCCAGCTTGCTCAAACTGGTCTTTCAAATCAGCGCGTTTTTCCGCATATTTTTCTACCGTTCTTTTGCGCTTATTATTGCGCTCAATCATGCTTTTTTTAGCCATATTAAGGCTGTTCTCCTTGTAAATAATTATTTATGCTTTAGCAAGTTTCTTTCCTGCGCTGGGGACGGTTGATCCTTGAGCAGAGGGGCATAAATCAGACAATTCACAATTATAACACATTGGACTACGCGCTGTACAGACAGCCCGACCATGATAAATTAAGCGAATTGACCAATTTTCCCAATCTTCCTGGGGAATTAAAGGCATTAGATCCCGTTCAATCCGAATTGGATCACTGTGGGAAGTCAGTCCTAGCCGTTGACTCAGCCGTTTAACATGGGTATCCACCGTCACCCCCATATTAATCCCATAGCCATGGGCTAACACCACGTTAGCGGTCTTGCGAGCCACCCCGGGGAGTTCTAACAGTTGTTCCATCAACTTAGGCGGTTGTCCCCCGTATTTTTCCGCCAACAGTTGACAGGAGCCTTGAATATGGCGGGCTTTGTTCCGATAGAAACCCCGTTGACCGCACCAGGGTTTCTAGTTCGGTAATATCAGCTTTGGCCAGACTTTGGGCATCGGGAAACCGAGCAAATAGGGCCGGAGTCACTTGATTTACCCGTTCATCTGTGCATTGAGCCGATAGAATTGTGGCGACTAATAATTGCACCGGAGTTTGATAATTTAAACTACAGGTTGCATCGGGATACAAGCGTTTTAGTCGCAATAAAATTTCCAGGGCGCGTTGTTTGGGGCTACGCTTTTTCTGAGTCACCATATTGATTGTTTACTGTTGAAAGAGCGATCGCACCCAACTCAAATCCGTTAAATTAATCGTATCTCGAATAATCAAGAAAACCCCTAATCCCAATAACAACATTAAACCCGTTTGCATCACATTTTCTTGAATTTTCTCGGGTAAGGGTTTACCGCTCAGGGCTTCAAATAACAAAAAGGCTAACTGACCGCCATCTAAAGCCGGAAGGGGTAAAATATTAATGAATGCTAAGTTAATACTAATTAACGCCGCAAATTGAAACAAATTCCACGGATCAGAACGGGCAATATCCGCCCCAAACTTGACAATTCCCACCGGGCCAGATAGCTGTTCTGCGGTTTCACTAAATCGACTAATCAGTTGTCCAAAACCAGATGCAGTTAAGTTAATAATCCGTTGAAATTCCGTCGCCCCCTTACTTAATGCCTCCATTGGATTAGCAGCCCGATGGCGAACAATTGTGCCATTTGCCGTTAACTGTACCCCAATCCGACCTTTCCCATCACTTGCTAAATCGGGAACTACATCAACTGATAAAACTTGATCCCGTCGTTGAATTTTGACTGATAAAGGTTGATTTGGATGGGTTTGAATAGCCGCAATCAAGGTTTTAATTGAAGTTTCAGAAGCCCCTAATTCCTGACCATCTACAGCCAAAATAATATCTTTAGATTCAATTCCAGCCCGATGGGCGGCGGAATCTATATTTTGATTGACTTCTGCCACTCTTACCCCCGGTTTCCGGGTTAAAAGCGGGAACCCCAATAATTCCAATTTGAGTTACCAATAAAAAATAGGCAAAAATCAAATTAGCAATTACCCCGGCACTAATCACAATAGCGCGATCTAAAACCGGACGATTACTGAGTAAATTTGGATCATTTTTCGGGATGGTACTCTCAGGATCATCATCGGGAAACCCCACATATCCCCCCAAGGGTAAACCGCGAATCGCATACTCGGTTTCTGGCCCTTGATATTTCCATAATATCGGGCCGAAGCCAATGGAAAAGCGATTAACATGGATATTTTGAAGACGGGCGGCTAAAAAATGCCCCAGTTCATGGACGAAAATTAATACTGCAAGAACAGCGATCGCTGCCAATATTGACATGAATAAATCCTGTAAAATGACAAGTGAGTGGTTCTAACCATTCTAATATCAGAACTCAGGTGTTGGGTATTGAGAGTTGGTTGAATAACGATAGTATGATAATCAAACGGGGGAAATTAAACGATTGACTCAAAATCCGATCGTCACCCGAAAACTGAAACCCGACAAAATATGACAACGACCCTTTCTCATACTCCCCTGTATCAAGTCTCCGTTGAACTGAATGGCCGCATGGTGCCCTTCGCAGGTTGGGAAATGGCGGTTCAATTTAGTGGAATTAACCCAGAACATCAAGCTGTCCGCCAAGCGGTGGGAATGTTTGATATCTCCCACATGGGCAAATTTATTCTGCGGGGAGAAAACCTGATTAATGCCTTACAATCCCTTGTCCCTTCGGATTTGAGCCGTTTACAACCGGGTGAAGCCCAATATAGCACCCTCTTAAATGCCCAGGGGGGGATTTTAGACGATATTATTTTTTATGATCAGGGGATTGACCGGGTAACGAATCTGCCGCAAGGGGTGATGATTGTGAATGCGGCGACTAAATCCCGGGATAAAGCTTGGATTATCGCCCATATTGAGGATCAGGGGGTAGTATTAGAAGACTTATCCCGAGATCAAGTCCTATTAGCGGTTCAAGGGCCCCAAGCTGAAGCCACATTACAGCCTTTTGTCGGGGATACCCTTTCGGAAGTTAAATTTTTTGGTCATATTACCACCACCGTACTCGGAAAACCAGCCTTTATCGCCCGCACCGGATACACCGGGGAAGATGGTTTTGAGGTAATGGTGGCCCCGTCCGTAGGGGTGGAGTTATGGAAAAGTTTAGCCGCGGCGGGGGTGACTCCCTGTGGTTTGGGGGCCAGAGATACCCTGCGTTTAGAAGCGGCCATGGCATTATATGGACAAGATATTAGTTTAACCACCACTCCCCTAGAAGCGGGTTTAAATTGGATTATTCATTGGGACACCAAGGGACAATTTATTGGTCGTCAAGCCCTAGAAACAGCAAAAAGCCGCCGGAGTCACTCAAAAATTAGTCGGGTTAGAAATGCAAGGACGCCATATTGCCCGTCACGGATATCCGGTTTTATTTAATGGTGAAACCGTGGGGGAAATTACCAGTGGAACCCTATCACCCACCCTAGGAAAAGCCATTTCTATGGCCTATGTTCCCACCGCCTTATCCAAAATTGGTCAATCTTTAGATATTGAAATTCGAGGCAAAACCTACCCAGCAACGGTGGTTAAACGTCCTTTCTATCGTTCTCCTAATCGTCCCAAAAACCCCAAAACCTAAGCCCGTTGTTGTTGCGCGTTGTTGCGCTTCAGCACTCTTAAGAATGGGCTAAAGCCCAACAACAAATAATGACTGAAACCAAATTATTAATAATTGGATGGCGGGAATGGGTGGCATTACCTGGTTTGGGAATCGGAGAAATTAAAGCTAAAATTGATACGGGGGCGCGGTCATCGAGTTTGCACGCTTTTGATATTCATATTTTGAACTTGAAGGGTCAACAACGGGTGCGGTTTAAAGTCCATCCCCGACAACGGGATACCATGAATACGGTCAGCGCTGAAGTAGACTTAATTGAATGCCGAACTGTCCGTAATTCCGGTGGACATACGGAGTTACGACCCGTGATTTTAACGGATATTGAACTGATGGGAAAAAAATGGTTAATTGAGTTAACTTTAACAAATCGGGATGCCATGGGATTTCGGATGTTATTAGGGAGACAAGCTATTAAAGGACAGTTTCTAATTGACTGTCATCAATCCTTTTTAAGTCATTCTTAATAGCAGAAAACCTCAGCATTTAAGACAAAGTTTATTTATGAAAATTGCAATTTTATCCCAGGATGGTTCCCTATATTCTACGAGAAGAATCAGACAAGCAGGAGAAGAACGGGGGCATCAGATGGAGATTATTGATTATTTAAGATGTCATATTTCATTGAGTTCTCAAAGTCCAACTGTGATTTATGAAGGCAGATATTTAAAAGAATTTGATGCAATTATTCCCAGAATTGGCGCGTCAAAAACCTTTGATGGAACGGTGATTGTGCGTCAGTTTGAACTGATGGGAATATTTACCTTAAATGAATCCCAAGCCATTGCTCGTTCCCGGGATAAATTAAATGCGTTACAAAGTTTAGCCAAAGAAAAAATTCCTTTACCTAAAACCGGATTTGCGACATCTATTAAAGATATTGATAGTTTAATTCAACAGGTGGGAGGCGCACCTTTAATTATTAAATTATTGGAAGGAACTCAGGGAATGGGGGTGATTTTAGCTGACACTTATCAATCAGCTAAATCTATTATTGAGGCGTTTCAAGGGTTGAATATTGATATTTTAGTGCAGGAATTTATCCCCGAGTCTAATGGTGAAGATTTACGATGTTTAGTGATTGGTGATAAAGTTGTGGCGGCGATGAAACGCATCAGTAACTCGGGAGAATTTCGATCCAATTTACATCGCGGGGGGAAAGCAGAAAATGTTAAACTAACCGCAGAAGAACGGAATATGGCGATTAAATCGGCAAAAGTTATGGGATTAAAATTAGCCGGGGTTGATTTAATTCGTTCCCATCAGGGGCCATTGGTTTTAGAAGTGAATTCATCCCCGGGACTGGAGGGAATTGAAACCGTTACGGGTGTTGATGTTTCCGATAAAATTATTGAATATTTGGAGAAAAATGCAATGAAAAGAAAAACCCAAAAAATGCAGAATAAAATTTAAGCGCCTTAGAGTTGGCGGGATTCTGTTTAAATGGTGAAGATTATCAACTCTCGAACAGCAACAGACCCAAGGGTTAGCCGAATATAGCGCTACGCATTAAAGTTAGGACACTTCTAAATCCTGAAACTCATTCACTGCCTACTGTTTCCCTGCCTACTGTTCCCTGCCTACTGTTCCCTGTTCCCTGTTCCCTGTTCCCTGTTCCCTGTTCCCTAGTGCGTAGCACTATAACTGCCAAAATCACCGAAAGACTCGCCGTGACACGTCCCCACGGAAGCATCAACCAAACAAAACCCTAAAGATGAGAAAGGCAGGTTATAATTTGTTACGGAGTGCGAGACGTTCCTGCCAAAGTCTAGGAACAAACCCCGAAACGCAAGCAGGGAAACAGGTTTAGGCAATTGGTAACTGGTAATCAAACCAATAATAAATCCAATCAGGCCTGTCTTAACTTTGAAAATGTAACCCTAAAGGAGGGTTAATCTCGGAGTCAATGGTGCGGCTTTCCGAACGATAAAAGTACGACAGCCCATTCCAAAGAGATTCGGCAATTCCCACAGTGCCAGACTGATTATCAAAACACTGAAGCTGGGAGTAACGGGAAAACGGATTTAAGTCAAAATCTAAGAATTTCTCTAGCCAATTGCCCAAGAATAACGAAAGTAAACATCCGTCTTGAACTGTCGTAAAAATTAAGTAGCGAAATTGACTTGATTACGCTGCGTTCAAAAGAACAAGGGGAAAGGTAGGGGGCTCAATAAACCCTCTATAAAAGGTAAGGTTAATTCCGTATAACACTTACTAAGACTCCCAAAAGTACCCCGGCAGATAGGATGATTCTACAGGCAATAATCCCATTTTCAAGGAACGTTAAAACCCCTCATGTACTCCTACAGAGGTCGAAGACTGTTAGGTAGCCACAAATCTAAGGCGGATGTTATGAGGGCGAAAGATGGAACTCAGAAGCCAAAGCCTAAATGTAATGTTTAGGATACGCTGATAGAGTCCGGTTTAGTTGTTAGGTAAAGTTGTGATTAGTGGTTCAAACGGTGAAAACGAGTATAACCAAGACTACGGATACATGGAATTCTATCAATTGGGCGAAAGTCCAACGGATAGTATTCAAGCTACAAAAACGAATTTACCAGGCATCATTATCGGGACAAAATGCAAAGGCTCGAAAGCTCCAAAAACTTCTAGTCAAGTCATATTACGCCAAACTCCTATCAATAAGAAGGGTTACTCAAGATAATCAAGGCAAGAAAACAGCCGGGGTTGATGGAATTAAATCTATTACACCTAAACAACGGTTAGAAACTAGCCCAAAACCTGAGTAATCACCAAAAGGCAAAACCACTCCGCAGGAAATGGATACCCAAACCTAACGGGGAAAAACGTCCTCTAGGTATACCGACTATAAACGATAGAGTCAGGCAAGCCTTGGTGAAATCTGCATTAGAACCTCAATGGGAAGCTAGATTCGAGGGTGAAAGTTACGGGTTTAGACCCGGACGTTCAGCCCACGATGCGATGTCACGAATCTTCCAAAGCATCAATAAAGGTGAATATTACATCCTAGATGCCGACATCTCAAAGTGTTTTGACCAGATTAATCATGATTACCTACTGTCCAAAATTGATTGTCCATCAACAATAAAAGCTCAAATCAGACAATGGTTAAAAGCTGGAGTGATGGATAACGGCATATTTGAAGCAACAGAGGCAGTCACTCCCCAAGGAGGGGTCATCAGTCCTTTACTTGCTAACATCGCACTGGATGGAATGATTGAGTTAATTAAACACAAATTCCCTAAAAAGAATAACCGCGTTCAAGCTCAAGTCATCAGATATGCCGATGATTTCGTTGTGATTAGTCCACAATTAGAAATCATACAACAGTGCCTAATTGCTATCGAAGAATGGTTAAAACCAATTGGGCTAGAACTGAAACCAGCCAAAACCCGAATCTGTCACACACTGAGAGAAATCGAAGTAAAAGACGAAAAGGTACAACCAGGATTCGATTTTCTAGGTTGGAATTTCCGACAATATCCAGTTGGTAAACACCATTGTGGTACAACAGGAGGAAACACCCAAAAATTAGGATTTAAAACCCTAATTAAACCTAGTAAAAAGGCAATTAAAGCTCACGCGGATAAAGTGAAAGAAGTGATTAAAACCCACAAAACTGCACCTCAATACGCATTAATCAAACGCCTAAATCCAGTCATAAGAGGATGGTGTAACTACCATTCCAAAGCTGTTTCCAAAGAAACATTTTCCTTTTTAGACCATAATACATGGCTGAGATTAAGAGCATGGACAGTTAGCCGATGTGGTAAAGCAGGTTACAAAAATCTGAAACATTATTTCAAAAAGAACGGTAATAGAACATGGAATTTTGAAACCCAAAAAGGTTACAGATTACTTACCCATGCAGAAACACCTATCATCCGTCATGTAACCGTAAGACCTGAAGCATCACCCTATGACGGAAACTGGATATATTGGAGTACAAGAAAAGGAACATCTTATGATGTCCCAAAACGAGTAGCAATTTTGCTCAAAAAGCAAAAAGGCAAATGTAATTTCTGTGGACAATACTTTACCCCAGAAGATATTGCAGAAATCGACCATATCATCCCCACGTCACTAGGCGGTAAAGATGAATATAAAAATCTGCAATTATTACATCGCCATTGTCACGATACTAAAACGGCAACTGATGGGTCGTACAACCCAAAAGAAACCGGATGTTCTGATGAAAACAGTCAACTAGACTAGGAGCCGTGTGCGATGAAAGTCGCAAGCACGGTTTCTGAATGGGAGGTAAGGGTTGTAAAGCCTTCATCGACCCCTAATAGTTAGCAAAACTTAAGTTTTATGAGCAAACCCGCCGTGAATTCGTTTTTTGTAGGCCGTGCCTTAGCTGAAGGACTGTACGAACAACTGGGAAATAGTCTGACCAACGCTCTGAGTGAACTAGGAAAATTTGAAGCCGAACAGAAAGAGCATCTACGACAGTTTACCCAACAGGTGATGGAACACGCCTCCCAAGAAGTGGCAAACGTTGTTGGCGACAGTAGCTTTCCCGCATCTAACAGTGAATCCGTGGACTTACAAGCCACCATTGACGAACTGCGGGCAGAAGTTGCAGAATTACGCTCCGAACTGCAAAAATATCGCAATCGTACCGTTTAAACTCTTTTGTAGTCAAAATAAGCGCTTATTGGGTTAACTTCATTGTGGAAACGGTTGTGTCAGTTCCTGTTGATCATTCGATTCGTGGTTCCGGTTCAGAGCCACGAATAAATCCGCCTTTAGTCACTCCTCCAGGCAAAAATTATGGAGGCAAAGCCTACCGTTGGAACCGCAAAAATTATTCCCGTCAACGACGTTTTATTGATATTTGGACGTTTGTTCTGACGTGGTTAACTTGGTTGTGGGTCGATGGTAAAAAATGGAGTTACTGGGGCGGTTTTACTGAAGATAAAAAAAATGCTCGTCGTCGAGCGCAAGCGATTTGGGTGAGGGAAACTTTTTTAGATTTGGGGCCAACTTTTATTAAAGTCGGACAATTGTTTTCCACCCGGGCGGATTTATTCCCCGTTGAATATGTAGAAGAACTTTCCAAACTTCAAGATAAAGTTCCCGCCTTCAGCCATGAACAAAGTGAAGAAATTATCCAAGAAGATCTGGGTAAAACCGTTCACGATTTATTCCAGAATTTTGATCCAATTCCCTTAGCTGCGGCGAGTTTAGGTCAGGTTCACAAAGCCCAACTCCATTCGGGGGCGGATGTGGTGGTGAAAGTTCAGCGCCCGGGACTGAAAAAATTATTTGAAATTGACCTAGCAATTTTGCGAGGGATTGCTCGTTACTTCCAAAATCATCCCCGTTGGGGAAAAGGTCGAGATTGGGAAGGAATTTATGATGAATGTTGTCGGATTTTATGGTTAGAAATTGACTACCTGAATGAAGGTCGAAATGCCGATACCTTTAGGCGGAATTTCCGTAGTTGTGATTGGGTAAAAGTGCCGAGGGTTTCTTGGCAATATACCTCCCCCCGAGTTCTGACCTTAGAATATCTTCCCGGAATTAAAATTAGTAATTATGAAGCCTTAGAAGCATCGGGACTTGATCGGAAAGAACTGGCACAAATGGGGGCAAAAGCCTATTTAGAACAACTCCTCAACCATGGCTTTTTCCATGCTGACCCCCATCCGGGTAATATTGCGGTGAGTCCCGGGGGGGAACTGATTTTCTATGATTTTGGCATGATGGGACAAATTACTTCCAATCTGCGGGAAAAACTCATGGAAACCCTATTTGGCATCACTCAAAAAGATGGCGACCGGGTAGTTAAATCCCTAATTGCCATGGGAGCGATCGCCCCCACCGGAGATATCGGGCCAGTGCGGCGGTCGGTTCAGTATATGCTGGACAACTTTATGAATCAACCCTTTGAAAATCAATCCATTGCCACCATTAGCGATGATTTGTATGAAATTGCTTATGACCAACCCTTTCGTTTTCCCGCAACCTTTACCTTTGTAATGCGGGCATTTTCCACTTTAGAAGGAGTCGGAAAAGGACTCGACCCAGAATTTAACTTTATGGAGGTGGCACAGCCGTTTGCCATGCAGCTTATGTCTAATGGAAATCTTCCCAATACTGCCAATAGTATTTTTAATGAATTCAGTCGCCAAGCGGTTTCAAGTCAGTTCCTCGGCCTTCGGTTTACCCGGACGCATTGAAGATACCCTCGAGAAACTCGAACAGGGAGACCTGCGAATGCGGGTTCGCCTAGCGGAAACCGACCGGGCGTTAAGACGGGTGAGTAATGTGCAAATGGGGACGAATTACACCGTCTTGATCGCCGCTTTGACTCTATCGGCGACACTCTTATTCATTAGTGATAAAGTGGGATTAGCTCTGTTTGTAGTATTCTTAGCTGTTGCTCTGGGGATTGCTTTCTTGAGGCTGTTACGACGGATTGATCGTTTGGATCGGATGATGTAAATATCTCCGTGGCTCGTCATCTATTTTGTAACACTTCTTAATGATTCTCCGGGGTGGATATGGGAAAATTTGAGAGCCCAACCCGCTTGGGAGTTAGAGGTCAATCTTTACTTGTTTATGAAACGTTATTTTGCTGGAATGACGGATACGGGCAATGTTCGTAACGTCAACCAAGATGCTTACTATATTGATCCTGATGGCCGTTTTTTTATTGTCGCCGATGGCATGGGTGGACACGCCGGCGGCCAGGAAGCCAGTCTGATTGCCACTCAAACCATTAAAGAACACATTCTTGAGCGTTGGGATAGTTCTGACGAATCCCAAACTATCCTCAAAAATGCGTTTGTCGCTGCCAACCGGGCACTTTTAGAGGATCAGCAAAAACATCCTGAACGCTCAGATATGGGAACCACGGCAGTTGTGGCCCTATTCCGAGATCTCGATAGTCCTTGGTTTGCGAATGTCGGGGATTCCCGTTTATATCGTTTACGCGGACATCAATTAGAACAAATTACAGAGGATCAAACCTGGGTCGCCCAAGCCGTTAAATCCTCCCGTATCACCCAAGATGAAGCTCGCACCCATCCTTGGCGTCATGTTTTGTCCCAGTGTTTGGGACGCGAAGATCTCTCGGAAATTAGTATTGACCAGATGGGTGTCCAGTCGGGAGATCGTCTATTATTATGTAGTGATGGTCTGACCGAGGAACTCTCGGACGGGATTATTGCTTCCCATCTCAAATCAATTCGAGCCTGCGATGCCGCAGCCACCACCCTAATTAAAGCTGCCAAGGATCGGGAGGGCAAGGATAATATTACGGTGATTGTGGTCGCGATTGATTAAATACCAGAGTTAATCCCATGCGTGTGATTGGTTTGATCAGTGGAACTTCGGTGGATGGGATTGACGGGGCCCTGGTGGAGATTTCGGGTTCCCCAAAAGATGGGCAGTTAGAACTCCTGGCAGGGAAGACCTTTCCCTATCCGGCAGAGTTGCGATCGCAAATTTTAGACGTATGCGGTGGAAAGCCCCTATCCATGCCCGAACTGGCTGCATTAGACGATGCGATCGCCACGGTTTTTGCCGATGCAGCTTTAAGTTTACAACAGTCCTCTGAATCGGCGGAACTCATTGGCTCCCATGGTCAAACGGTGTTTCATCGTCCCCCCCAAGGTGATCAACTAGGTTACAGCCTACAACTGGGACGGGGAGAGGTGATCGCCCAGTTAACGGGTTTAACCACCGTTAGCAATTTTCGGGTCGCGGATATCGCCGCCGGAGGTCACGGCGCCCCCCTAGTTTCCGATTCTCGATACCTATTTCCTCCGCCATCCCCAATACCATCGCTGCATTCAAAATCTGGGAGGCATTGGTAATGTAACTTATCTTCCCAAAACCGATCACCCCATTTTAGGCTGGGACACTGGGCCGGGAAATGCTTTAATAGATTTGGCTGTCCAGTATTTTTCTGAGGGGGCTCAAACATACGACCGGGATGGGGCTTGGGCGGCGACGGGAACCCCCTGTATCGCCTTAGTTGAACGGTGGTTACAGCAGGATTTTTTTCAACAACCGCCCCCAAAATCGACGGGACGGGAACTATTTGGGGCGGACTATTGGCAAAGCTGTTTCAGGGAAGCTGAACCCTATAATTTAAGTCCGGCGGATCTTTTAGCCACCTTAACGGAATTAACTGCCGTTTCAATTCATCACAGTTATCACCAATTTTTACCCCAGTTACCCGAGCAGATTCTATTATGTGGGGGAGGTAGCCATAACCAATATTTACAACAGCGTTTACAAACTTTATTTGCCCCAATTCCCGTTTTTTCCACTTCCGAACTCGGCTTAAATGCTGATTTTAAAGAAGCGATCACTTTTGCGGTTTTAGCCTATTGGCGACTATTGGAAATTCCGGGAAATTTACCCTCGGTAACGGGTGCGGTTTCAGAAGTTTTATTGGGAGAAATTCACCCGGTCTTGACTCCTAATGTGATACGATCCCGATCAATAACTTAAATCGACAAAATTTTTTCAATCTTGGTGCAAATAAGGATGGCACTGTGGCTCACACGTTCTTGATGGAATCTGGTCAATGGTTATTAGAAGGAAATTGGATTGATCGGGGTCAAATGCCAATTGCCCTTCGCGGAAAAACGGTGGTTGCTTGGCATCAAAGCGACTGGTTCAGCATGGTGACAAAATTAGTTTTTCCGAACAGCGACAATGAAGATATTATCCTGCAATATCGAGGACGACTAGATAGCAACGAGAGAGAATATACTTTTGTTTTACAACATAGTCAACTGGGAAAAATCGAGGGGGAGGGTTTAATTAGCCCCGAATCGATCGTCCAACGTTATCGGGTTTTAGGAGATGAACGTCAACGTCGGAATGGCTTCGATACCATCAGAAAAGTCGATTCTAGCCACTACTATTATTGCAGTGGAATGATGGCGGGGCATTCTTTGAATTTAATTAGTGTTATGGAAGCGACCCTAGAACGGAAATAATAGTTTAGGGTTAATTTTGAATATTATTTTAACCCAACCCGAGTCGATGCCCCATCCGTAACCTTAACTTGTTTCCGAGCGACGGAAAAAAGTCAAAAATAGAGGTCGCCGCCGATAAACCCTTCAAGATCTACTCCTGGGCAAAATTGGGTTTCTAGTCCCCAATGGTGTTTGAGAAAATGTTGATACATATTTTCTCTGACCATCATGTGTTCATAGAGGTTAATTAAAAATTCCTGAGCCTGCTCTGGACTCATTTGACCGACTTGCATTTTGAAGGAGGTGAGGTTGAATTGTTGCTCAAGAGATAACTTTGCGGGTTGGTTCATGGCTGACTCCTACGGGTTCTCTAGTATTGTTAACAAGTGTAACAAGTATTTGACAAATTGTCCACTACCTTCTAGGAAGATAGGTGTTGTTATGAAGATAGCAAATATTTTTAGAGATGGTGTAGCACAGGATACGAGTTTTAACTACAACCCCTCAAGATCCCAAGACTCAAGGGGAATTGAGGACTTATTAATTGCGGAATCCTTTAATTTGGATGTGTTAAAGTAATATAGAGGATTTGAAAATCTTATAGGTTTTTGATATTTGACTCATAAGGATGTGTAATTCAAGATGACTCTTTCTCAGACTAATCAACCCAAGCACTTATGGAGTCGATTCCGTTTCCTGTCCTACGGTGTACTCGGTCTTCTGATTTTCTATTTCAATTCGACTTGGGATTCTAATATTTTTGTTAAAGGATATTTAACACTCATAGAAGTACAAACTTCTCTGGTTTTGTTATACTTTATGATAGCTAGGCTTTCCAAAAGCCCCACCCGCAAAATTGATCTTTAATTCCTACTGATCTAACCTATATTAGTCTTTTGAATATTTGAAATTCAGGAGAAAACCTAATGAAAAATAAATTCTTAGCCGCTTTACTCGCTTTCTTTTTAGGTGCATTGGGGATTCATAAGTTTTATTTAGGGGAAAATTTTGGGGGACTTCTCTATCTCCTATTTTCCTGGACTTTTATTCCCGCTATTCTTGCCTTCTTTGATTTTCTGGGTTTATTATTAATGTCTGAGCAAACCTTTAATGCTAAATTTAATCCCGGTTTTTACAATGCAACTTTAAACGGGACTAATTCTCGTCAGGATGTGACGACCGCCATTGCCCAATTGAAAAAACTCTATGATCAAGATGCGATTACCGCCGAAGAATATGAAGAAAAACGTCGCAAATTATTAAATGAATTGTAAATATTAATAGGAGTGACATTCAAGGTGTCTAATCTATCCCAATGGTTTCAGAAAACCCCGCAGTGGTTATACTGGTCTCTATTTCCCGTATTGGGAGGATTAGCCATTGTCTATGCGGGCAGTAAAACCAAAACCCAATCCTGGGTTTACACGGGTTTGGGGTTTGTGGCGGCGGCTTTTATCTTATCAAATAGTTTCTTTGAGTGGGATTATTTGGATTGCTCAAATTGCCACGGCGATCGCCCTAAAAAAAGAATTTCTAGCCAAAACCTATCCTAATTCTTTAACTAATTCCCAGGAATCACAACTGATTAAATTAATTGCCAAACATCGAGATAAAATTGATATTAATAATTGTTCCAAACATGACCTAGTTCACAGCTTAGACTTACCGATTGTTTATGCTAACGAAATTGAGGAAATGAAACGGGAAGGCTATAATTTTACCAGTTTAGAAGAACTTTCAGAATTAATTGGGATTCCCGAAGCCACTTTAACACGCATTGAACCTCTGGTTTCATTTGGGTTTGATATTAATAGAGAAATTCATCATTCCTGGCGACGATTAAATGTTTTATCTATGGATGAATTAGTGAGTTTAGGACTCCATCTCAATGCGGCTAAAATTATTGTTTTAGAACGTCAGCAACGTGGGGGTTATAAATCTTTCCTTGATTTCAAAAAACGGACAAAACTACCATTACATATCTATCGCCATATTTTATGATTAGGGCATTAAATTATGGTATTAGGCATTATTTATAATGTAATCAAAATTAAGATATTTTTTTAGTTTTTAGTTATTTTGCTCTAAAACCATGAGATATTTACAACAATCAACTCAACTTCATAAAAAATTCTCTGAGCAAGTCAATGAAAAGATTTTGGCTGATCGTAATAAATTTACGCAATCTGTAAAAGATACTTTTAATAGTGATATTTTTGGAGATTTTGCTTCAGTGATATTTGATATCAAGCAATCTAAAAACCAATTTAAAGGTAAATTAGGTGAAACAATCATCTCATTCCTATTAAAATCTTTACCTGATAGCTGGGTTATGTTTAGCAATGCACTGATTCCTACATCCTCTGGGAGATTAACAGAAATTGATCACTTAGTTATTGGTGCTGAGGGTATTTTTCTAATTGAAGTTAAAACTTGGAAAGGATCATATAGTGCTTACAAAGATCAATGGAAAATTCGAGATGGAAAGCACTGGGTTTCCTCTGTCTAAAAGTCCTAGTGAGCAAAGTCGATATCATCAGCAGGTTTTTACTGAATGGATTCACAAGCAAGTTGTTGATTTACCGTCAGATTTTATAACCGCACCTGTTGTATTTACCTTAGCAAAGTGGATAGGAACTAATCAATGTTCTGTTCCGGTAGTCCAGGGAAGTGTAGCATTACTAGAACTCTTACAAGATACACCAGTTCGTCTCAATTCTCAACAAATACAAGCAGTATCAGATGCGGTACAATATCTACCAAGTGATAATGCTATAGAACAAAAAACTTCAAAGCCAGAAATAGTAAAAAAGCCGAGAATAGAAATAGTCAAGCAGTCTAAAATAGAAATACTAGAAAGTAATGAATTGACGATTTTGAAACAAGCGACTAATGATGTCCTAAATTGGTTAAAAAATTTACCTCAAACTTTAGATATACAAAGAGTTGAAACACTACCCGAATATAAATCAAAACAAATCGATTTATTATTAACAACAAACAAAGGAATTTTTAAAATAAAAATAAAACCTGATCAATGGGATAAAACAGAAAACTTTTTCTTAGAAGCAAATCCTTTAGGATATTTTATGATTAGTGAAGCTGATTGGTTATTTTATTACTTTATGAATCCTCGTTTACTATATCTTTTACCGCTACCAGAAACACGAAATTGGCTTAAAGATAACCTTAATCAATTTCCTTCAAAAATTATTGAAAATGAAAACTATAAAACTATCGGAAAATCAGTAAAAATTCATACCGTTATGGAAAATATTAATGAAGCTAGGATGATTCAGTTATAATAAACTGACTGTAATTAGGTAGGGTGTGTAAGCAACGCTCGCGCACCATTGGCTAAACTTAATTTTGAGGTTTGCAATACAAACAAATGATGAGCGTAGCACATCTTACAAATGCAAAGGATCAATATCAATTGTAATATAAACAGAACCGGAATTAAAATCAGAAAATTTAGGCAAAATCATAGAAGAATCTTGAGCAGTTTTAATTAAAATTTGCCAGCGATAACGGTTAGCAACTCGAAGAATCGGAGCCGGAGCAGGGCCCAATAATTCAAAATCGGAATCAAGATTATTTTCTAATAAAAACTCTGCTAATCTTTGGGCAGTTTGTTCAACATCTTGCTGATTAAAACTACTCAAACGGAACAAGATTAAACGACCATAGGGCGGATAATTTAACTCCTGTCGCTGTTGTAATTCCGTAGCAACAAAAGACTCATAATCATGGCGTTGTACCGCTTGAATTACCGGATTTTCGGGGGTGTAGGTTTGTAAAATTACTCGCCCTGGATCATTCCCCCGTCCCGCCCGTCCCGCCACTTGAACTAAGGTTTGAAAAGCCCGTTCACTAGCGCGATAATCTGATAAATGTAATAACCCATCTGCGGACACAATTCCTACCAAACTAACGGACTCTAAATCTAATCCTTTAGTTAACATTTGGGTTTCCCACTAATAGATCCGCTTCTCCATTGGCAAACTGAGTTAATAGGGTGCGATGGGCATTTTTTCGGGAGGTAGTATCACTATCAAACCGAATACATTTTAACTCGGGAAATAACCGATTTAATTCTTCTGTAACCCGTTGGGTTCCACTGCCAAAATGTTTAAAATAAGGAGAATCACAATCGGGACAATGTTGGGGATAGAGTTGGCTATAATTACAATAATGACATCTCAAAAGTTGGGCGGCATTTTGATGTTCGTGATGATAGGCTAAGGACACATCACAATGGGGACATTCCATCACATAACCGCAACTACGACAGGAAACAAAGGTACTATGTCCCCGACGATGAATAAATAATATCCCCTGTTGACGGGTTTCTTTTAATCGATGTAGGGCGGTTTGTAAATCATAACTAAAAATAGAGCGATTTCCTTGACGCAATTCTTGACGCAGATCAACTATTTTTATCGGTGGCATTGGTCGCGCTTGAATACGTTCGGGAAGGGATAAATAAAACCGATTTTGTTGAGTTTTGTGTTTAATTTCTAACCAACTTTCTAAGGAGGGAGTTGCCGATCCTAATATTAAGGGACAGTTTTCTAATTCTGCCCGCCATTGGGCAACTTTTCGGGCATGATAACAGGGAGAGGGTTGATCTTGTTTGAAACTACTATCATGTTCTTCATCTAAAATAATTAATCCTAATTTCGGTAAAGGTGCGAAAATAGCCGAACGAGTTTCCGATAATAATTTGGGGTAAACCTAAAGTCATATTCCGCCAAGTATCATAACGTTCCCCATCGGAAAGAGCGCTATGATAAACAAAGACTTGTTCGCCAAAACGGGCGCGAAATCGGTCAGTTAATTGGGGAGTTAAGCCAATTTCAGGAACTAAGACTAAGGCGGATTTTCCGATGTTTAGAATGGGGGCGATCGCCTGTAAATAAACTTCGGTTTTTCCCGAACCCGTAACTCCATGTAATAATAATTGAGCATAAGTGGATAAACTGTTAATTGCTTGTAAAGATTCTGTTTGATATTGATTTAATATTTTCGGCTGATCGGAAGTTTGAAAAATTCCTTGATTCTGTCTTAAAACTTCCCTTTCAGTAATTACAATACAGCCTTTTTCGGCTAAATTTTTTAACAGACTAGAACTGGTACTACAAATTTTTATTAAATCATTAAACCACAGTTCTCCCCCTTGTTGCTTGAGAACTTTAATCACCAGAATTAAAACTTCCTGTTGACGGGTAGTTAAATCTAAAGGGATAATATCATCAACTAATGTCACCGCTTGTTTTAATTTGGGACGGGGAGGACTGGGGGGTTTCTAAATAACTTTCGATCCAGTTTCTTTGTAATAAATCTTTTAATCCCCGTTGGGAATTAATCACATTTTGTTTTAAATATTTCCAAGTAAAATCTCCGGTAGCTGAAGATTGCAATAGATTTAAAATAGCAGCCGCCGCCGGATTTAAAAATAATTGAGCATCCTTTGGGAGTGTTTCAGAAATTAAACGAATCCGACGTTGACTTTTTCCTAATAACCCTGGGGGTAAAGCAGTCCGAATAACTTGAATTAACGGAGTTTGATAATAATTAGAAACCTGTTGTAAGAGTTGCCAATAATTGGCGGGAAAAAAGCCACTACAAATAATATCTTCAACGGCTTTAACTTTATTTTCAGGTAAATCGAGAGGCAATTGATCCATCAACCGGATCACAATTCCACCTAATTGTTGATTTCCAAAAGGAACACTAACAATATCTCCTGGTTTAATGATTAAATCTTGAGGAACCCGATAAGTAAATAGTTTTTGTTCCTCTTTTTCCTCCGAATTAAAACCATAGGGAACATCTACTAATACTTCAATAAATCCCCCTGAACCCAAAGTAGAATTACCTGAATCATCCTGATAGTAAGATGCACCAGATTCAGCAACAATAAACTTAGATTGATCGCAAGTCAAAGAAGACATCAGCAGTTTTTGTTGAGTGTTAATTCCGAGAAGGGTGGCGGATAACGGAGCAGAAAAACCGAACACCGACACCACTTAGATTAAGTATTTAAGTATTATCTAATAAATCGACAATTGCTTGTCGTTCAGAAGATTTATTATTAAAAACTTGACGGGTATCCGTAATTAACCAATCAAGTGCCGCCGCTTGCACATCAATGGAAGCCCCCAGCTTATCCACACAATAGCGCCCAAATACCAATTTATCCACTAAACGCACCCCCTGCCCCAAACGGGAATATTCAAAAATCACGCTATTATCCACATAGGCATCGCTGCAAACCCAGCAATTTGGGCCAATCATTGTCGGGCCAATAATCGTCGCTCCGTCCTCAATTCGAGTCATTCCACCAATATAAACCGGGCCTTGGATATTAACTTTATCCCAATTCACCGCCACATTCAGCCCCGTATATATCCCCGGACGCACCTGTTTACCGGGAATAGAAACATTTTTAATATATCCTAACAGCACACTGCGAATGGCTTGCCAATAGTCGGGGACTTTCCCAATATCCACCCATTCAAAATCCATAGAAATCCCATAAAAAGGAGCATCAATTTCTACTAAATGGGGGAATAATTCACTCCCAATATCATACTCACAGCCCGAAGGAATATATTTAAAAATCTCTGGCTCAAAAATATAAATTCCCGTATTAATATCAGTGCTGAGGGCTTCATTTACCGGGGGTTTTTCTTGGAAAGCTTTAATTCGACCTGTTTCATCCGTGACCACAACCCCATAACTAGAAACTTCATTTTTAGGAACAGATTTCATCACAATAGTGGCAATGGCTCCCTTTTCTTTATGCCATTTTACCGCCGCGCTTAAATCCAAATCAATTAACGCATCGCCACATAAAACCACAAAAGTATCATCGAAAAAGGGATTAAAATCTTGAATTCGTCTCATCCCTCCCGCCGAAACCTAATGCTTCTCCAATTAAATTGCCGTCTTCAATTCGTCCCTCAAAAGAATAGGCGATATGAACGCCGAACTTCTGACCATCACGAAAATAGTTTTCAATTTCATCAGCTAAATGACTGACATTGACCATAATTTGGTCGAAACCGTGCGTCCGTAGTAATTCTACCAAAAATTCCATCACTGGTTTTTGCAGAATCGGAATTAAAGGTTTAGGAATCGTATAAGTAATTGGACGGATACGAGTTCCTTTTCCGGCTGCTAAAATCATGGCTTTCATGTTCACTTCCTCACAACCCTAGGCTATGTTTAAAATTATTCAATCAGACGCAACTCATTGACCAAAATCAGCAATTGTTTTGTATTAACGAAGCAGTTGCACAGCAGAACTGCTCCATTCTACAATCTGAGTTTCGAGTCTGCTAGTCAATTAATAGCCTATCAAGGTTCATGGTGCTTAATCCGTAGAATCCCATAAAAGTTCAAATTACTTGATTTCAAGACTTAGCGGGCGGCTCTGTTAAAGAACGAACCTTTAGATCTTGGTAGAATTCCTCTTGAGCAAGTTCCACTTTAGATTGGGCTGATAATAATAATAGGGCCCAAAACACCCCCACCCGATCATGATTGGGGCCATGCTGAACGGGGATTTCTTCCGGGGGCGGAGGCTGTTCCGGTTGCTTCATCTCCAACCACAGACTCAATAACTGCTCCAAATCAAACCATTCTGGACTCTGTTGTGCTCCTTGGTTTAAGAGTCGTTCAACTTCCGAGGCCATTTCGACTAAATTTTCTTGGTGGGCTAATTCAGCGATCGCCTTTGCGGTAGTGGCCCTGCTTTTAGCCGTATTCGCCCGGGGACGGGGACGGGCTTTTTGGGCGGCAATGGTAGCAGCCATCAGTTGCAACTGTTCAATCAGTTTCTTGCAAGGTCACTTGCCGTTTTTGAGGAATTTTGGCAACAGCCCGCCGCCGGATTTGTTTTTCCAGTTGCTGGGGACGTTGCATCCCATTTCCCTCATCTTCCGGGTCGAGGAATTCTTCCCCCTCGACTAAGCCCGCATTGGGGTCAAGGGTTTCCGTCGCCATTAAACTGTCAGCCTTGAGCAAGACTAACATGGAGGCATACAAAAACGCCTGACCCGACTGGGACAACTCGGCAAAATTGTTGCTGGAGCTTGATTCCTCTGGGGGGGTCAGTTTACTTAAATAACGATCAATGACATCAATTACCTGCACATCCCAAGGATCAATTTCCCCCCGTTGTGCCAGGTCAATTAAGAGCGCAATCCCCTCTGAGAGAGCCGTTAACGCATCTTGGGGGGTGGCAAGGGGTGGGGGAATGGGTTCGATGGGTTTAGGGCTATAAATTGCGGAATCGCCTGAAATCACTGAAGGTTCAAAACTCAGTAGTTCGCTGCATATCTAAACTATTGTAGACCAAAACCTTGATTAATTACGAATTACGAATTACGAATGGGTAATGGATTTATTTGGTTGCGGTCTCCTCAACTGAAAATCCAAGCTAGGAATGCACCCAATCCAAGGGCGATAATTAATTCAATAGAAAGGGGGGCTTGTATTGCTATTCCTTCGATTAGTTTAACCGTGGCTAGATCGGTATTTTGTAAACTAAATAATACTAATCATAAACATATAATAAAAACAAACAAAAAGTTTAACGCACGCATTTTGATTTTCTCCTGTCGGGGGATATTGAGAGAGAGTAGAGAGACGCGCCGTGGCACGTCTCTACGGGGGGGGGGAGCTATGTTGATTTTATTGTTTTTTGCGACTTGGTAATTGGGTTAAGCACCAGTGGGAATTGGGGATTTTCCAGCTTTAAATTTGGGGATAAAAGTATATTTGAGATAAATTCCTAAAGCCGTGATTAGGATAATTATAACTGTTCCAATCCCAATCGGACTGGGAACCCAAAAAATCGCTTCTAATTGATTAATTTCTCCGGGTTTAAGTGTCCAGATCACCTGTTTTCCCTCCAGATCAACATTGAATAATAGAGGTGCTTCCGATCCTTCAGGAATACCGATTGGATTAATCACAGTCGCACCCCAGGGAGTGGTTAAGGCAAATTCTAATTCTAATATTTTCCCCGAACTAATCAGCACATTTTCCGAAGTGGAGAGTAGGGAAAGCGATCGCAAATCTAATTCCAAGTTAAGATGATTGCGTAGGGCAAAAAACCAATTATTTTGTTTAAGGTTTAAATTTGCAGAAAATTGGGGAAGTTCGATATCGGATTTTTTCTGGGATTTTTTATTGTTGAATTCAGCAGGATTAAAAAATTGATTAAATTTTGTCTCTAAATCCTTACCATTATTAAAAGGAATAGTAACTAATATTTCCTGTTCAGACAGTCGTTTGGTTTTTCCTCTTAACTGTTTAACCCGTCCTTCTAAACTAGATATCCATTCATCCACTACATCATGACTAAAGCTAGTTAATTGTTCTCCTAACTGAATCTTTTGAACAATTTGACCATGGGTTTGATCCTGAAATGTCACTCCCACATCATATTTAACACAGCCACTCAACAGAAAAATGGCAGAAAAAACAATACTGAGTTGTTTGATAATTTTGATCATGATTTTGTTCCTAGCCGTTAAAATTCAATTCAGTCCATTCTCCCGGTGTAGAAGAATTATTAGTTAAAGTCCATAATTACATTCTACTCTTGACACTAATACCAATTATCTTTCTGCACTCACTTCCTCAAGCAGCGAGCACAAACCCCATCTAAACCTGGTTGTGATCCTCTACCCTGGCCATTAGTACGGAAATTGCCACCTGTGGGAGTGTGAGTAACCCCCTCTCAAAAGGTTAAAATGGGAGAGGATCTTTCCAATCCATGAAACTCAAACCCCTACTACCAAAAAAACAGAGAAACTATGGGATTCTTTGATTCAGACATCGTTCAACAAGAAGCTAAACAGCTATTTGAAGATTATCAATCCATGGTCAAACTGGGCAGTGATTATGGCAAGTTTGATCGGGAGGGAAAAAAACTCTATATTGATCAAATGGAGGCGGTAATGGATCGTTACCGGATTTTTATGAAGCGGTTTGAACTTTCCGAGGATTTCATGGCCCAGATGACCGTTGAACAGTTACGCACCCAACTTGGCCAATTTGGAATTACCCCTGACCAAATGTTTGAACAGATGCACCGTATACCCTAGAACGGATGAAGTCGGAATTAGAAAAACAGCCCTAATCCCCTCTATTTCCCGGAAAAAATCGGTGTCCCTGGGTTTATTTTGTTAAAATACATAAAGTAGACCCTCGTTAGCTTAACGGGAGTCCCCCCTATTATGCCTGTGAATATCATTTTATGACTAACGTTCCAGTTTCTCGAATTCGTAATTTTTCTATTATTGCTCATATTGATCACGGGAAATCCACCCTGGCGGATCGGCTTTTGGAAGCAACGGGCTCCGTTCAAAAACGGGAAATGAAGGAACAATTTCTCGACTCCATGGACTTAGAGCGAGAACGGGGAATTACAATTAAATTGCAAGCCGCCCGGATGGACTACAAAGCCGATGACGGCGAAGAATATGTCTTAAATTTAATTGATACTCCGGGTCACGTTGACTTTTCCTATGAAGTATCTCGGTCTTTAGCGGCTTGTGAAGGGGCGTTATTAGTGGTGGATGCGTCTCAGGGAGTGGAAGCACAGACTTTAGCTAATGTTTATCTCGCCTTAGAAAATAACTTAGAAATTATTCCGGTTTTAAATAAAATTGATTTACCCGGAGCGGAGCCCGATCGGATTAAAAGTGAAATTGAAGAAATTATTGGGCTAGACTGTTCGGGGGCGGTGTTAGCTTCGGCGAAAGAGGGAGTGGGAGTTCATGAGATTTTAGAGTCTATTGTCCGTTTAGTTCCTCCTCCCCAGGATACGGTTGATCAGAAATTACGCGCGTTAATTTTTGATAGTTATTATGATAGTTATCGTGGGGTAGTTGTTTATTTTCGGGTGATGGATGGCAGGCTAAAAAGAGGCGATCTCGTCCGATTAATGGCATCAGAAAAAGAATACGAAATCGACGAAATTGGCGTATTATCTCCGACTCAAGTTCCCGTTGATGAACTCCACGCCGGGGAAGTGGGCTATTTTTCGGCGGCGATTAGAGCCGTTGAAGATGCCCGGGTTGGGGATACAATTACTTTAGCTAATAGCCCGGCAGAAAAAGCCCTTCCTGGGTATACAGAAGCAAAACCGATGGTGTTTTGTGGGTTATTTCCCACGGATTCCGATCAATATCCTAACCTAAGAGAAGCCTTAGAAAAACTCAAATTAAATGACGCGGCGTTATCTTATGAACCGGAAACTTCTAGTGCGATGGGGTTTGGTTTCCGATGTGGATTTTTAGGGTTACTGCACATGGAAATTGTGCAAGAACGTTTAGAACGGGAATATAATTTAGATTTAATTGCGACGTCTCCGTCTGTGGTTTATCAAGTTACAACTCAAAAAGGGGAAGTGATGATGATCGATAACCCCAGTCGTTTACCTGAACCCAACCATCGGGAAAAAATCGAGGAAACCCTATGTGCGGGTAGAAATGATTACTCCTGAAGCCTATGTAGGGAGTTTAATGGAGTTAGCTCAGGGTCGTCGGGGTGAATTTAAGGATATGCGATATTTAGCCCGGGGACGGACAACCTTAGTTTATGAAGTGCCCTTAGCGGAAGTAGTAACGGACTTTTTTGATCAGATGAAATCCCGTTCCCGTGGTTATGCGAGTATGGAATATCATATTATTGGATATCGAGAAAATACCTTGGTTAAACTCGATATTATGATCAATAAAGATCCGATCGATTCTTTAGCGATGATTGTTCATCGAGATAAAGCCTATAATGTTGGACGGGCAATGGTGGAAAAACTCAAAGAATTGATTCCCCGCCATCAATTTAAAGTTCCCATTCAAGCCACTATTGGCTCTAAAGTTATTGCCAGTGAAAGTATTCCGGCGTTAAGAAAAGATGTTTTAGCCAAATGTTATGGGGGAGATATTAGTCGGAAGAAAAAACTCTTACAGAAGCAAGCCAAAGGTAAAAAACGGATGAAATCCTTGGGTTCTGTGGATGTTCCCCAGGAGGCATTTATGGCGGTTTTACGGTTAAACCAAGAATCCTAAATTATTATTGTAGAGACGTGCCACGGCGCGTCTCTCTACCCTCTCTCTACCCTCTTTGTATACTCTCTCTACCCTCTTTGTATACTCTCCAAGCCGATCAATTATAGAAATACTTAAAACTCTATGTCATATAAAGTTAGTGTGATTATTGAAAAAGACGATTGTGGTTATTATGCCTATGCTCCTGAACTTCCTGGTTGTCAATCTCAGGGTGATTCATTTGATGAGATTAAAGTAAATATCCAAGAAGCAATTGAATTATATTTAGAGACATTATCAGAGTCAGAAAAAAGAAGTTTATTAAGCCAAGAAATTATGATGATGACGATGGAGGTATCGGCTGCCTAAGTTACCCCGCCTTACGGCTAAAGAAGCTGAAAAACTTTTACTAGCCGCGGGTTTTATAGAATTTAGGAGCAAAGGCAGCCATCGGGTATATTTTAAAGATCATATCAGAGTAGTTATTCCTTTTCACTCTGGGAAAATTTTACATCCCAAAATTATTCAGCAAGTCCAACAGGCGAGCAACCCAAAATTTGAATAAAAAAATATTTATCCAAGTCGTGATATTTCACCAACACTGTTAAGAAAAATTGCCAGTGATATTAATTTAACGCTAGAAAAAATATTAAATATTCGCTAAAAATCTAAAATCGAGTAGGATAGATGTTGGAACGGACAGCAACATATCAATGTTGTGGGGTATAGCTGGGGTGTGTCCAAAGCCAAGTCTTAACTTTAATCAACCGATAGTGGATTCAGCTTACCTACGATTGATTGTTGTCCATCCAAGTTTAACTCTCTACAATTTCCGAGTGAGTGTAAGCATGAGAATTTTAGTTACAGGTGGCGCGGGTTTTCTAGGTTCACACCTCATTGATCGCTTAATGGAACAAGGCCATGAAGTGATTTGTTTGGATAACTTTTTTACGGGGACAAAACGAAATATCCTGAAATGGATCGGTAATCCCTATTTTGAACTGATCCGCCATGATATTACCGAACCCATTCGGTTAGAAGCCGATCAAATCTACCATTTAGCCTGTCCCGCCTCTCCGGTTTCACTACCAATACAACCCGGTCAAAACCATCAAAACTAATGTATTGGGAACCATGAATATGTTGGGGTTGGCCAAACGGATCAAAGCCCGGTTTTTCCTCGCCTCCACCTCTGAAGTCTACGGTGATCCCGATGTTCACCCCCAAACGGAAGATTATCGAGGCAACGTTAACTGTATTGGCATTCGATCCTGTTACGATCCAGAAACGGAAATTTTAACTGAGCAAGGTTGGGTTCAGTTCCCTAACTTGCAACCGGGGGTTAAAGTTGCCACCCTCAACGAAAATCATCAAATTGAATATCACGTTCCCGATGAATATATTGTTCAACCCTATATCGGGGAAATGTTGCGGTTTGCTAACAGTAAATTTGATCTTTGCGTCACCCCCAACCACTGGATGTATGTTCGTGGTAAGACAGGGAAATTAAAGTCAATTCAAGCGGGTGAAGACAAACACTGGCATTCCTGGCGAGTGGTCACGGGTGCAGAATTTGATACCCCAGATCAAGAAGAATTTGACTTAGATCCGGCCCCCCGTCATGCGAAAGTGCGGGTTGAAAAAGTCAAAATGGATGACTGGCTAGAATTCCTGGGTTATTACATTTCCGAAGGTTGTGTTCATGTCCGGCGACGGGTACGGGCCGTGGGAGGTGCTGATTATGATGTGGCGGACTATAACATTTTAATTGCCCAAGAAAACCCGGAAGGACGGACAAAAATTGCCGACTGTCTCAAACGTTTACCTTGGAATTTTTTTGATTCCGATCACCATCAATTTCGGATTTGTAGCCAACAATTGGCGGATATTCTCTTACCTTTAGGTAAATCCGGTGATAAGTATATTCCCCGCGAATTTTTGCAATTGTCACGGCGTCAATCCTTAATTCTTTTCAACGCCTTAATTTTAGGAGATGGAAGTCAACGGGGTAATTGTTATACCTACTACAGCAAATCTAAACAATTAGCCGACGATGTACAGGAATTAGCGATGCGCTGTGGATATGCTGCTTCTGTAGTGTCCCATGCCATCGGACGTGACCTGTATCGTGTGAATATCCGTCCCGCCATTGATGCCAATTTAGTTGAGCCAGAACGGTCTCACTATGTCGGGAAAGTGTATTGTGTGAATGTAAAAAACCATGTCATTTGTGTGCGTCGGAATGGACGGGCTGCCTTTTGTGGTAACTGTTACGACGAAGGAAAGCGGGTGGCGGAAACCTTAGCCTTTGACTATCACCGTCAAAATGGGGTAGATATTCGGGTGGTGCGGATTTTTAATACCTATGGCCCCCGAATGTTAGAAAATGATGGGCGTGTGGTCAGTAACTTTATTGTCCAAGCCCTGCAAGGAATCCCCTTAACGGTTTATGGAGATGGTTCCCAAACTCGGAGCTTCTGTTATGTGTCAGACTTGGTAGAGGGATTCATCCGCTTGATGAATAGCGATCAAATTGGCCCTATCAATATCGGGAATCCGGGGGAATATACTATTTTGGAACTGGCCCAAAAAATTCAGAATATGATTAACCCGGATGCGGAAATTCAATTCAAACCCCTACCAGCCGATGATCCTAAACAGCGACAACCCGATATTACCCGTGCTAAAACCTATCTGAATTGGGAACCGACCATCCCTCTGGATCAAGGATTAGAATTGACAGTGAAAGATTTTCGGGAACGCATCTACAACAGTTGAAAAGAATGAAATCCTTGTTAACGATCAATCATTGAGCGTTAACAAGATTGTTAATTTTTCGGTCAAAAAATTGAGGATAGATTTATGCGTGTTTGTGTGATTGGGACGGGATATGTGGGTCTAGTAACCGGAGTGTGTCTGGCACAGATCGGACATGATGTTATTTGTATTGATAATAACGAGGAAAAGGTCAAATTAATGAAGTCGGGACAGTCCCCGATTTATGAAACCCGGACTCCCGGAATTAATGAAATCCTGCATGGAATCTGGACGGCTGGATTTTTCTTCGGATTTGAGTGCGGGTGTGGAACATGGGGAGGTGCTATTTATTGCCGTGGGAACTCCACCCTTACCAACGGGAGAAAGTGATACCCGTTATGTGGAAGCCGTTGCCCGGGGAATTGGTTCCAACCTGACCAAAGGTTATAAAGTGATTGTGAATAAATCCACTGTGCCGATTGGTTCCGGGGACTGGGTGCGGATGATTGTTTTAGATGGTGTTTCCGAGCGACAAAAGGAAAAAGGGTTAGCAGGAACACCCATTGAAGTTGAATTTGATGTGGTGAGTAACCCGGAATTTTTACGCGAAGGTTCGGCGGTTTATGACACCTTTAATCCCGATCGGATTGTGTTAGGAAGCAACAACAAAAAAGCCTTAGAAGTTATGCAGGAATTGTATACACCTTTGGTATCGAGAAAACATTCAGATCATCCGTCTTTACCCCCAGTTCCGATTGTATTAACGGATTTGAGTTCGGCGGAAATGATTAAATATGCCGCTAACTCGTTCCTCGCAACTAAAATTAGCTTTATTAACGAAATTGCTAATATTTGCGATCGCGTCGGTGCGGATGTGACCCAGGTGGCTCAAGGAATTGGCTTAGATTCTCGAATTGGCAATAAGTTTTTACAAGCGGGAATTGGTTGGGGAGGTTCCTGTTTTCCTAAAGATGTTTCGGCTTTAATTCATACGGCCGATGACTATAATTATGACGCCCAATTGTTAAAAGCGGCGGTGGAAGTGAATAACCGTCAACGCACTATTGCCATTGACAAATTACAGCAAGTCCTGAAAATTCTCAAAGGTAAAACCGTTGGTTTATTGGGATTAACTTTTAAAGCTGATACGGACGATTTACGAGATGCTCCGGCTTTAGATATTATCCAAGAATTGAACCGTTTAGGGGCAAAGGTGAAGGCCTATGATCCGATTATTTCCCAAAGTGGGATGCGTCATGGGTTAACGGGGGTAATTGTTGAAACCGATCCTGAATTGTTAGCTGATGGCTGTGATGCCTTAATTTTAATTACCGACTGGGCGCAATTCCAAAACCTCGACTATGGGAAAATGGCGAAAAAAATGCACTCAGCATTTATGATTGATGGCCGGAATTTCTTAGACCGAAAACAATTAGAAGCCGCCGGGTTTCCAATATGTCGGTATTGGACATTAATCCCTAGGTTAATCTAGGATTAGGGTGGGCATTGCTCACCCTACATAATCTCTTAAAATCATATTAATTTGTTTCTGAACTTGATCTAATTTTCGACGTTGTTGATCAATCCAATCTTTTTCGGCTTCCTGTTGTTCGCTAGTTTCTTGTTCATATCGGTTTTGTTTCTCTAAAACATCATTGTAGAAATTAATCATTTCTGTTGTAGTAGTCAAGGCAAAATCAAAGCATTCAGAAAATCTATCTTGAAGATTGTCTTCTAGGATTTTATTAACATTAAGAACCAAGTCATCCCAGGTTTCTCTTCTGATTAGAGAAAAAATGTTGTTTGAGTTGTTTAAGAATGAGTCCCAAGTTGGTTTTATCCACTCTTGCATAAGATTACTAATTTGACCTTTTATGTTAATTAAATAGTTTTTTTCATAAAAAAATAAACTAGGATTAATTGAAATATTTACTCCCTTTTTTAAAGCAAGTAAATTAATTATATTTTGAATATAATCAAATCTTAAATCAGATATAATTTCAATTAAAAACTCTAAATTAGTATTGATTAGGCTGATTATCTCATTATTGATAACTTTTATTGCCTTATCTAACCCTTGAATCATACCATCTTTATCTGAATAACCCAAGTCTTTCTTATATGTTCCTGTTTTACTATCTTTAAACCACGTTTCTTTAAGCTGTTCACATTGATTTAACCATGAATTTTTAATTTCTTGAATCACTTCCGTCTGACATTTTTTCTGTAACTCACGAATTCTAAAATCAATCGCTGCTAGTTTTCCTATTTCTTCCCAGATTTCAGACTTAGGGACAGACATGATTCTAGGTTTACTATTCCAGACATCCTCAGCATGATCTAAATCTTTATAACTAACTTCCATTAACTCTTTTAATCTGGCTGCGGACTGTCTTAACTCCTCAGTATACAGGATTGAATTGACTGATTTAACTCCGTTGCGGACTGTTTTAACTCGGAAGATTCACCCGGATTGTTCAGTACAGAAACCATGGAATCAGTCATGGACTCGAAGACAGTTAAAAATTCATTCATTGCACTACAACCTCAATTAAGCATACAGTTCTACTTTACAGGATTAGAGGAACAATAAATAAGTCAGTAACAATTTATAAATTATTTATCCGTGTTTATACGGTTTAATAAAATCAATTAAAATCAAAATAAATTTATTTTCCGTAAAAATACTTAAATCAGGAAAACAAAAAATTAATTGATCAAAATTTTAGCAATGTTTGTTAATTTTTAGAGAATTATAAGTTTATAATAATTAAAGAATTAGGTTAAAAATTATGTCTGTTTTCGCTCCTAGTATGCAATTTGTATTTTCCCCCGCAATTCAAGAAGGTTTAGCCAAGGGTGTCTATGAGTTAGTTTCTTCCAACTCAGGAGTACCTTTAAGCATGGTTAGATGGGCGAAAGGAACAGCAAATGCGGGTCAGTTTGCAGGTCATGCTATGGGTACAATCATGAATAATAGTCCCCTTGCGCCGATTACCGCACCCGTGGAAGTGGGTATGGGTTTAGTTCAAATGTATCAGGTTCATCAAGGATTTCAGAAAACCTATCAAGGGATTAACCAATTACAAGCGAGTCTGGGAGTTCTACAATCAACGACTGCGGTTATTGGTGTCGGTGTAGCGGTAACAGGTGTTCTTTCGGCTGTAAATTTATATCAAACTTTAAAGTTAAGAGAAGATATCAAACAACTTAAATTAACCGTAACGGGAGGATTTATTGATCTAAAATCAGCTTTAAAAGATCAGGGACAAAGCATTATTAGACGGATTGATCAAGTCGCAGAAGATATTAAATATAATCAACATCGGTTAATTTTAATACAAGCTTATGGCAAATTCATTATAGCCTTAGATCGGTTTAAATTAGCGATGAAAATGGAAGAATTAAATGACAGAAATAATCAAATTCAAGGAGTTTTAAATACTCTCTATGATGCTTTATCCGATTACTCTAACTCCCATCTATTAGACAATACTTGTGCTGCGGGTCAACTGCGTCGGATGGAATGCGCTTGGGCGATTGAACAAGCCATTATTACTGCTTATCAAGCTCAAAATCAATTAACGGCCGTTAATGAACACCTCGAACAACTGCAAAATAAAATTCATCAAGGGTTACTGAATATTATTGATCAATGTAGTTCCCAAGAAGAACTTGATTTTCTCTTTCCTGAAATAGCCCGAATTAAAATACATGATTGTACAGCGTTAAAATCTTGGCAAGATCATACTAATTGGTTTAAAACCTTATCTAATGATGAACGGGAACAGTTAGCAATGTTAGAACCTGGAACATCAGAAGCGGTTAATTTAGAATTACCACAAAATGACATAACAGTTAAACCTTTAGAAATGCAAATCTATGAAGAATTAAAACAAAAATCCCACTATTCGGCTTTACGAGATCAATTAAAATTTATCGTTAAACCTGAATTACGCCGGGAGCATGAATCTTATATTTTTAATAAAGCGATCGCTACAGGTTTAAACGGATTAGCCCCTAAAAATTGGCAAGAAGTACCCGATTTAACCGTAGCTAATCTTTATCATTATTTTCAAGTTCAATCTTAAAATGTGTAGGAAGATTGAAAAAAACCAGAAAAAATGACTTAAAGTTCCTCAAAAAGATTTCAATTAAATTTAGCTTGGGTGAGTAGGTAGGTATAGCACTACGCGCATCCGTAGGGTAATGTAGGATTAGGGTGGGCATAGCTCACCCAAGTTCCTTGTAGTGAGGCGTTCACGCCTCGGAGTCCTAAAGGACTCACTACACCTGTAAGCTGCATTGCTCACCCAAGTTCCTTGTAGTGAGGCGTTTCACGCCTCGGAGTCCTAAAGGACTCACTACACCTGTAAACTGTTGAATTAAATCAAACCATCATGGAGCAAAATTCACTACCAACGGAATTGATTTTAATATATTCCCATCAATCCCTTGGACGCATTTGTTTAGATTGGACACCCCAACCGGGTCATTATCTAAATTTTCAGGGTCAAACCTATACTGTTTTAGAGCGTCGCCATCGCTATCAACTCAAATCCGGTCGTTACCGACTACATAAAATTTCCTTGTATGTGCAATCGGTACAACGACCTGAAGATAGAACCTTAATCAATGGACATTGGATTCTAGGAGATGCAAACTGTCGTTTTAATGCCCATTCTGAACTGATACGCTGTGCGGTGAATCCCCTTGGCCCCTGTCAAGAATGTCATTTTTTTGAGCCTATTCAAGCTGATTAAGGATTGAATTCCTTAAATCATTTCCGCCCGATATTCTTCAGCCGAAACCAGACGCCATTTTTGATCTCCCATGAGTTCTAAAACGTTGTTATGGTAGCGCAATAAACTGATTCGATGCCCAACACTAATATAAGTTGTTCCGGTTTCATGTAGTTTTTTATAAAGTAGTTCTTCATTTTTTAAATCTAAGGCGCTGGTGGCTTCATCTAAAATCGCGTAGCGGGGTTTACTAATTAATAATCGCGCAAAAGCTAACCGTTGTTGTTCTCCCACCGAAAGAACATTAGCCCAATCTAATTCGGTATCAAAACCGCTAACTCGTTCTGGTAAATCGGCTAAATTCACTAACTGCAATATTTGATGTAATTCCGTTTCACTTACCTCTTTATTACTATTAGGATAGAGTAATTGTTGACGCAGGGTTCCCAAAATCATATAGGGACGTTGGGGTAGGAATAACATTGATGAGAGTTTCAGGACGAACTAACCGCCCAGTCCCTGAGTTCCATAACCCGGCAATTGTGCGCAATAAAGAACTTTTTCCGACTCCACTTTGACCCATAATTAATAATCCTTGACCTTCGGGTAGGCTCAGGGATAGGTCTTTAACCAGAATTTGTTGATAGTTAGGTGTGTTGACGGTAACGTGTTCTAAAGCGAGGGAATAATCAACCTTCATATCAATTTGTGTCCGACCTTCCTCCATGGACTTAGGAGAGTCTAAAAATTCCGAGAAGGTTGATAAACGATTAATTCCGGCGGCAAAAGCACTTAATGCTTCAATCTGACTTACTACAATTGAAAAAGCCCCTAAAACTTGACCAAAGGCAAAACCAGCTTGGGAAATATCCCCATATTTAATCGTTTCAGCAAAATAGATAGGAGCTAAGATCAGCGAAGGAAGAACAATCACAGCATATTCATAACTTGTGGTAAAATAATTAACATTTCTCTGCCAACCAATTAATAAATTAAAGTTTTTAAAGGCTTTGAAAAATCGTTCTTTGACTTCGATTAGTTCCTGTTCTTCCCCTTGATAAAAAGCAATGGATTCAGCATTGTCTCGGACATGAACTAATCCGTAACGAAAATCCGCTTCTCGTCTTAATTGATTAAAGTTTAGGGGAATTAATCGCCGTCCAATAAAAACCGTAATTATCGTACCAATAGAAGCATAAATCAAGAGAAATATGGAAAGAGATTTAGAAATAGACCAGAGGATTCCGGTAAAAGAAATTACATCAATAATTGAACTTAGAATAATTAGTAAAAATCTTAAACTGGTAATTGTAAATGCCTTAATATCCTCTGTAATTCGTTGATCTGGGTTATCAAGTTGATTTTCCGATTCTATTTTATAAAATGCTCGCTGACTTAAATATTGGTCTAAAAATTTATCCGTTAACCATTTCCGCCAATAGTTTCCCAAGCGATCGCGGGTATAAGAATAGATGACAACAATGGGAGTTCCCACGATAAACACACTGGCATAAACATAGAGAAAACGCCAAAAATCATCCTGATTTCTTTCGGCTAAAGCCGTTGTAAAAAAGTTATTAACATAACTAAGAATTACATTTAAGCCACTGACAGATAGGGATAGAAATAAAAGCACACTTAAAAATACCCAGGGTTGCCAACGGGTTTTAATTTGGTTTCTGTACACTAAAAATGTTCCGATGGGAACGACAAGCATTAAGAGAATGACAACAATATAGCGAGAATAAATAATCCCGGCGATTAATTCATACAAACCCGGAGCAATGCTATTAAAAAACTCGGGGAAAACCAATTGACTGACAACAGCAACGGTACTCACTAAAACAAATACCGTAGCAGCCAGAAAGATTAACAACAATAATAATAAACTCAAAAAAACCTTGCTACTTCCAGGTTCTAAAGGATAAAAGAAGGGTTGGGCAATTCTTAAAAAACGTTGCCAAAGTTTAGTATCAAATTTATTCATATTTTCCATTGTTTTTAGCACAGGTACTCTATCCTATGAAAGTTCTGTATTTTCTAACTAATCTTCACGGGCTAACTCTCTGAAAAAGGCTACATTTTATGGCAATTATTTCAACTATCGACAAAATTGGCACAGCAGAGTGAGGAGATTAACCGTCATTGACGAGAGAAATCTAGCCTGAACAACTGTAACACATTTGGTTCAACTCTTAGTAGGCAAACCGAAAAAATTTTAACCGTAAAACTCAATTCGACTGCACTCAAGGATACAATAGTTCGGGGTCTAACAAGAATACGATGTCTCAAACCTATACAGTTGAATTTCACGATCAAGTAAACGTCCAAACAGTAGAAGTTCCAGAGGATAAACACATCCTCCAAGCTGCCTTGGATGCTGGAATTAAGTTACCCAACTCTTGCAATGCGGGGGTTTGTACCACCTGTGCAGCCAAAATCATAGAAGGTAAAGTTGATCAAACCGAGGGCATGGGATTAAGTCTTGACCTTCAAGCTGAAGGTTATGTCCTTCTCTGTATTGCCTATCCCCGTTCTAATTTGAAACTGGTTGCTGGAAAAGAAGACGAAGTTTATGATCGTCAATTTGGTCAGAAATCTTAGTTAGAAGTAGTGCGAGCGTCCTCCCTCACTGGCTAACAATATTTGAATATTGACAATAAAAAACATCGAGGATTAAATAAAACCATGACCACCCATTTTATTACGGCTGAAATTGATATTCGGGAATCTCCCACTCAGTTAAATCAAGCCATTGAAGCGGAATTAAAAAAACGGGGGGAACCCCTACGCTGGGCAATTACCAGTATTGATTCTGAACAACAAAAAGCCCAAGTTGAAGCCGTTGTAACGGTTCAGAAAACCTCTGATGCTTTGATGGCTAATAGTTAACTTTTTTCAGTTCGTCCCCCCTAATCTTTTATGCCTCGGCCCTATACGGTTATTTTAATTATCCCAACGGGAATTGGTGCGGCCATTGGGGGATATGCGGGGGATGGTCTACCCGTGGCCCGGGCGATCGCTCAGGTCGCCGATACCCTGATCACCCATCCCAACGTTCTCAATGGCGCCCAACTGTATTGGCCGATGTCCAATACCCTCTATGTGGAAGGGTTTGCCCTCGATCAATTGGCGGCTGGAAATTGGGGACTGCAACCTGTCCACCGTAACCGCGTTGGGTTGCTCTTGGATCAAGCCATTGAGCCGGAATTGCGCCTGCGACATTTACAAGTGGCGGACGCAGCTAGGGCCACCCTGGGCCTAACTTTAACCGACTATGTGGTCACGGATGCCCCTCTGAACGTGGAATTGAGAACCTCCGAGTCGGGGGCTTCCTGGGGAACTATTGGCAACCCAGACAGCCTGCTACGGGCCGCAGAACGCTTAATTAAGGATGCCAAAGCCGAGGCGATCGCCGTGGTTGCTCGTTTTCCCGAACCTGAGAATAGTAGTGTTTTAGCAGCCTATCGTCACGGACAGGGAGTTGATCCCTTAGCGGGGGCCGAAGCGGTGATCAGCCATTTAATTGTCCGTCAGTTTCAAATTCCGGCAGCCCATGCCCCAGCCCTTTCACCTCTGGCCATTGACCCGGAATTATCCCCCCGGTCGGCGGCGGAGGAATTGGGCTATACCTTCCTACCCTGTGTATTAGTGGGGTTGAGTCGCGCCCCCCAGTTCGTCACAACTGCCACTTCTGGGACAATTTGGGCTGATCAAGTGGATGCTATTGTGGTTTCCAGCCACGGCCTGTGGGGGGTCTGCTATCCTCAGTTTTCGCCAAACTCCGACTCAAATTATTACCGTCGGGGAAAATCACACCCGAATGCAAGTTACCCCAGAACTGTTAGGAATTAAAGCAATACAGGTAAACTCTTATTTAGAGGCTTTAGGGGTTTTAGTGGCGCATAAAGCCGGAGTTGATCCTAATTCCCTGCGTCCGAATATATTGTCCCTAAGCGAACTGAAATACTATTAATCTTTAACCAGCGTGGTAGAAAAACAAACACCCAACAATTTTGAACTCGAACCTTTAACCCGGACTCAAGTTTTGATAGCCATGGGGGGAACGGCTATTATATTATTAGCGATCGCTAAAGCTTGGTTATATTTGAGTCATGTTACCCTTTTACCCCTTAACTTAACCTGGGTGAGTTTAGGATTGGGTTTATGTGTAGGATTAATTATTACAGTTGCTAGTTTTGTCATGTATAGAATCTGGCCTGCCTATAGTCGCAGTGCCGATATTTATTTAAAATTAGTCTTAACTCCTTTATTATGGCCGGATTTAATTTGGTTAGGCCTATTACCCGGACTGAGTGAGGAATTATTATTTCGAGGGGTAATGTTATCGGATTTGGGATTAGGAACTCTGGCGTTAGTGGTTTCTAGTATTGCTTTTGGGGTGCTACATTTTAGCGGTTCTCAACAATGGCCCTATGTGATTTGGGCAATTGTCGTCGGGTTTGTTTTAGGCTATAGTGCGATCGCCACAGGTAATTTATTAGTTCCGATTATTGGTCATATTTTTACTAATTTTATGTCTGGTTGTTTGTGGAAATTAAACTATATTGGGGCTAAATTGTAATGGGTAATGGGTAAGAGGTAATGGGTAATGGGTAAGAGGGAAGAGGTAATGGGTAATGGGTAATGGGTAATGGGTAATGGGTAAGGGGTTTTGGGTAATGGGTAATAGTAAGTCAAATCAACTTACTGCATGGCAGCTATTATTATTTTCCTACAAACACAAACTTTAAAACAAAAATAACTGCTAAAATCCACATGGCAATATTGGTTTCGTGAAACTTGCCTTGACAGGATTTAATCAAAGGATAAGTAATTAAACCAACAGCTAAACCATCGGCGATGGAATAACTTAAGGGCATGATAAAAATAGTTAAAAATGCCGGAATAGATTCGGCGGGGTCATCCCAGCGAATATATTGAACACTTCCCATCATTAACACCCCCACAATAATTAAAGCTGGGGCGGTGGCAAAACTGGGAATAGCTGATAATAGGGGAATAAAAAATATCGAAATTGTGAATAATATTGCCACAATTACGGCCGTAAATCCACTTCTTCCCCCCTCGGAAATTCCCGCTGCGGATTCAATATAAGTAGTCACCGTTGAAGTGCCAAAAATTGCCCCGGTTGTAGTGCCCACCGCATCGGCCATAAATGCTTCTTTAACCCTGGGAAATTCCCCCTGTTGATTAATATAACCCGCTTTCATTCCTAACCCGGTGAGAGTGCCTACGGTGTCAAATAAATCCACAAAGAAAAATACAAAGGTAATTGTAAATATCTGGAAAAAATTTACTTCTAAAACTTGTTTTAACCCAATAATTCCCTGACCGAATAAATCCACAGGTAATTGAGGTAAACCGATAATTCCTTGGGGCCAAGGAGCAATTCCTAGAATCCATCCTAACCCGGCTGTGGCTAAAATTCCTAATAATAAAGCCCCGGTAATTCGACGAACAATTAAAGCAGAAGTAATCAAAATTCCGGCAATTGTAATTAATACAATCGGGTCGTTTAGGTTTCCTAATGTGGTGGTAGTGGCTGCATCAGTCACAATAATTTTCGCCCCCGTTAAGGCAATATAGGCAATAAACAAACCAATTCCGGCGGCGACGGCGTGTTTAACTCCTTCAGGAATAGCGGTGATAATTTTAGTTTCTAAATTGACTCAGAGTTAGGGCGATAAAAATTAAGCCTTCAATTAAAATAGCAGCTAAAGCTACCCGCCAAGGAATGCCCAATTTTAACACCACTGAAAAGGCAAAATAAGCGTTTAATCCCATTCCTGGGGCTAAAGCAAAGGGATATTTAGCATATAATCCCATAACTAACGTTGCTAAGGCGGAAGCCAGGGCGGTTGCTATAGCTAATTCTCCAAATAAATCCCCCGATTTTTGTAGAAAAATAGCATTGGATAAAATAGCAGGATTAACAATTAAAATATAAGCCATGGTCATAAAAGTTGTGACCCCGGCTATAATTTCAATCCTAAAATTAGTCTGAAGTTCTCGAAAGTTGAAAAAACGGGCAACTGATTCTAAAGTAGAGGAATTAGAGTTCATATTATCCCCGAATCAAAAATAAATTATGGATATTAAAGCCGCCATTGCATGGGAAGCCGGAAAACCTTTAACCCTAGAAACTGTTCAACTCGAAGGCCCAAAAGAGGGGGAAGTCTTGGTGGAAATTAAGGCTACAGGTATTTGTCATACCGACGCCTATACCCTTTCCGGCGCTGACCCGGAAGGATTATTTCCGGCTATTTTAGGTCATGAAGGTGCCGGAATTGTAGTTGAAGTTGGTTATGGGGTAAAAAGTCTTAAACCCGGAGATCATGTTATTCCCCTGTATATTCCAGAATGTCGGCAATGTCAATATTGTTTAAGTTTTAAGACAAATTTATGTCAAGCAATTCGCGGGACTCAAGGCCAAGGTTTAATGCCTAATGGTAGTAGTCGGTTTTCTAAAAATGGTCGGATGATTCATCATTATATGGGGACTTCTACCTTTGCGAACTATACGGTTTTACCGGAAATTTCCTTAGCAAAAATTAGAGAAGATGCTCCATTTGATAAGGTTTGTTATATTGGTTGTGGGGTAACAACGGGCATCGGTGCGGTGATTAATACGGCTAAAGTTGAACCCGGATCAAATGTGGTGGTTTTTGGCTTAGGAGGCATTGGATTAAATGTAATTCAAGGGGCAAAAATGGTCGGGGCGAATAAAATTATTGGGGTTGATCTTAATTCTAATAAAAAGGCAATTGCGGAAAAATTTGGCATGACCCATTTTGTGAATCCTCAAGAAATTGAAGGAGATTTAGTATCCTATTTGGTGGAATTAACTGAAGGCGGTGCGGATTATAGTTTTGAATGTATTGGGAATGTTAAAGTCATGCGTCAAGCCCTAGAATGTTGTCATAAAGGTTGGGGAGTTAGTATTATTATTGGGGTGGCTGGGGCGGGGGAAGAAATTAATACCCGTCCCTTTCAATTAGTCACGGGAAGGGTTTGGAAAGGCACGGCTTTTGGTGGGGCAAAAGGTCGGACGGATGTGCCTACAATTGTTGATTGGTATATGGATGGGAAAATTAATATTGATGATTTAATTACCCATGTCATGCCGATTGAAAAAATTAATGAAGCCTTTGATTTGATGCACAAAGGCGAATCAATTCGGACTGTAGTAACCTTTTAAAAAAGATGTTTTTATGGGGTGGTTATCAAATATTTAGATTGGTTTTAAAATTAGCTATTTTGTTCTAAATATTCTCAAACCACCCCATGATTTTAAAGATTGATCTGAAAAAAATGATAATTTTATGAACAGAAAATACAGGTCGATCTGGAGATCGATTGGTGAGAAGGACAGGTTAAATGATTGGAAACCAAACCAATGATAAAAGTTAGCATCCCAATCCGCAGCCGGGACAAATTCAATAAACAAATCCATCAGAATTTGATTCACCACCTTAGCAATAAATTGGTTGACTAACCAATTATAGGTTTTCTCAAAATCCCGATCCCACTCTAAATAAATCGCACCAACTAGGGCTTCAAACATTTCTGATAATATTTTTTGTTGTTCAAACTCCGGTTTTAAAGGATAGTTTTGTCCTAAATCACTCCCTTGATCTATCTTGATTTTTAACGCTAATTTTGCTAAGATTATTGGACTGACTAAATCACTTTTTAAAAGTGTCCGGGTTGCTTCCCCTAAATGGGAACAGTGCAGATGTAAATAATCACTTACGATCTGGCTAAACAAGTTAGAACCTAAATGAGTAATACCCCAATATTCTAAGGTTCTGAGTTTCCTTTCCTTGGGCGTTAAATCTAGGTTTTCTCCAATAGCATCAGGATGAGTTAGGGCAATCTCCAATAACTCTTGATGAGTAAAGGAATTAATTCCAATTTGGGTTTTGATAAAGTTTGGATTAATCATGGTTGAAAAAGATTTTAAGGTTAAATTAAAAGGGGTCTACAGGATTTTAAAAGGAGATTACGGAAAACCAGAGATCGGTTTTCCGATTGATAAAATAAGTTGAGAAATTGAAAATTTACAGAGAATCTCTGCTTGTAACCTAATCGGTGAAAATTTATGCTTTGGTGGTCAAGTTGGCTTCGATCGCCATTGTTGCTGCAAGTCGTCATAGCGAGATGGGATTTTCCGTCTACCGACCAGCCCAAGTTTAATCTCACCCTGTTCTCGTACTTTACTACCTTTCCGGGTTAAGTAGTACGGAAGAAAACTTTACGATTTAAGCAGATATCACAAATTTTTGGGTCATCCCCCATAAAACAGGCATTTTCGGTCATTCTATGGGGGAACATCGGGAACTTGTCGTTTAACTAAGCCAGGGAGTCTGGGAATGTAGAGCGTCCACAACAGCGTTCAATTCCTAAGCTATCTAATAACAAATCGCTGACCGCATTGGCGATTACAAATTCCCCAAAAAAACTTTTAGAAAAATCAAAAGATTCCATTTCCGTCACAATCGCCAACACCAAAGAAACCCACATCATTTTCCCCTTCCATCCGTTGACGAACATAAATTTGAGCGGCTCGCTGTGCAATAATTTCATTCACCGCCTCCGGGATAAATTGTTCATCCAACCAACGATTTAAGGTTTGTTTTAACCATTCCCCTTCCTGTGGTAAATTCTCACTGGGGGGTAAGGTGATGGGTGCAATGGGTTCATTCATAAGTTTATTAAGGATTTTTCAATTTTATTTAACCTGTTTTTATGCTGTTTTTAAAAGTGGGAGCGGGGGTTTTTGTTAATTTTTCCGTGATTAGGATAGATTGGAGAAACCCCCTCCCTACAAATATACACTCGGGTTCTAGTCTTGAACCAGGGTAATAATCGGAGAATCATTACCCTTATATTCTTCTGATATTTTGGTTTTAATTAATTCAGCAAATAACCGATTAATTGAGGATTCAATGGAATTAGCTTCTTTTTTAAAACAAACCTGAAAACTCTTGGCTTTGTCGTAGGTCTTGGTTTCTCTCCTATAGGTTTTTTGGGTTTTTGCCTCTACAAAAACTGAAGGATCGGGACGTTTATACCAATATAATTGATAGGAATGGGTGGAATCATTGCCTTTGAATTTTATAATATCGTCTCCATATCCGGGGATAGTGAGATAATATAATTCTCCCCTTTGATAGACTTGGAGATAACCCCAGGTTTTCTCGGTTTTGTTGAGAAGTTTTGTTAAGGTACTCTCTAACATAAAAGATAAGTTAAGGTTTAGCATAGATGAGACAATACTCCTTAGTATATTAACCAAAGTATAGCAAAGTTTGTCACCTATGCAATATGATGTCACCGCAATTATTCAAGGGTATGCAGCAGGATACTTTTTGATGGCAAATGACGGGGAACACAGCTTGGAATGGTATTCTAGTCGAGAACGGGCAATAATTCCCTTAGATGAACGATTTCGCTATCCGAGTTCTTTACAACGGGTTTTGAATCAAAATCGGTTTACCGTCGCCATTAATCGAGATTTTACTGGCGTTGTAGAAGGCTGTGCAAATCGAGAAGAAACTTGGATTTCCTCAGAATTAAAAGAAATTTATCATGCCTTAAATAAGGCTGGATTTGCCTATAGTTTTGAAACTTGGCAAGGAGATCAATTAGCTGGTGGCATATTAGGAATTGTCATTGGTGGAGCTTTTATTGGGGAATCAATGTTTTTTAGAATCCCCGATGCTTCTAAAGTGGCAATGGTTAAGTTAGTTGAACGGTTAAGAGAGAAAAAGTTTATTTTATTTGATGCCCAAATGGATAATCCTCACCTGGAAAGATTTGGCTCTTGTGTTATTAAAAACAAAGAGTATAAAATCCTCTTAAAAAAAGCAATTAATCAACCCTGTTCTCTCAAGTAGTGAGCCCTTCAGGGCTCAATCCAATCGGTATTTAAAATTCTATCCCCGGTTGAGCCTTAATACCTTGTTCTCGAAAAGGATGTTTAATTAAAGACATTTCGGTAACAAGATCCGCTTGTTCAATTAAAGCCTGGGGAGCACCTCGACCCGTTAGAATAATATGGGTATCCTCGGCTTTTTCTGCAATTCCCGCGAGAACATCTTCAACGGATAAATAACCCAGTTTAATGGCGATATTAACTTCATCAAGTAAAATTAATTTAAACTCAGAATTTCTAATAAAAGTTAGGGCTAAATTCCACGCTTCCCGGGTTTTTTCTATATCTCGATCACGGTCTTGGGTTTCCCAAGTAAAGCCCTCTCCTAACGCATGAAATTCCAATTGTTCCGGCCATTTACTAAAAACCGCCTTTTCTGCGGGTTCCCAGGCGCCCTTAATAAACTGAATAATAGCCACCCGATATCCATGACCCAAAGAACGTAAAACCATCCCTAAAGCGGCGGTAGTTTTTCCCTTTCCGTTTCCAGTATTAACAATAATTAATCCTTTAGTTTGGCTGCGTTCAGCTACTCGTTGATCCTGAATTTCTTTGCGCCGTTGCATTTTTAAACGGTGTTGTTCGGCGGTGAGCGTTGGTTCGGTCATTGTGTTATTTTCCATGATGATGATTTGATTAGTTTTGATTAAAATACTAAAAGTTAAAGCTATTGATAATTGATGACTGTTAAAAATTCATCAACGGTTAAAATCGGACAAGAAAAATTATCTGCAAGACAGAGCAAATCATTATCACCTGTCACCAAATAATCAGCTTCACCCACAACAGCTAATAGCAAAAAAGGGATATCAAATGGATCTCGACATTCAGGAAACTATAGGCAAAATATCGGGTATCAACACAGTGTCACAAAACGGCAAATAGTCTGACAATAAAGCCTCCTGCTCTGAGTTTGTGAGCTTGAACTTTGGGTAAGTAAGTACCCGAACTAACTCCGCAATTGTAACCTGAGAAACTAAAGGAATAAATTGATTATCCTGCCACCCAAGACGCAACCTGGATAATTTACCCCCAAATACTAAGGATGATAATACTAAATTTGTATCAATGACCACTCGCGGACACTCAATCATCACCCACGCGCCCACTTGACAGCATCATTAATATCCTGTTCATTCAGATTCAAAGTCGCCAATTTAGCCCGCACAACATCAGCCCCTTGAATTTTTACTGGAGTCAGAATAATTTGTCCACCCTCTACCTTAACCTCAAAATACTCAGCCTCCCCAATAGCTTGAGTTATACTTTTAGGTAGAGTAAGCTGATTTTCAGTCGTCAACTTAGCCAGCATAGCAGTATTCTTAAATGTCTATTATTTATTATCTATTATTCAGACCAAATTGTCAATTATGTACACCATCAAAAATCAGTTTATGATAATTAACGAGAAGATTTACACCGATCGCAATGACCACATCCTGAAAACTGATTTTCTAAGTTAAATCCAAAAGATTGTAATAAAAACTTCCACCGACAGTCACGGGTTTTTAAGTATTGATTCATTTGTTGAATAGCTTTAATATTTTGATCTTGATGCAATTTTGTAGGTTTAGATATAATTTCATAATCAAAGGGATTTCGCCAGATTAATTTTCCTTGGGCGTGTAAAATAGAAAGGGCGATCGCACTATTTTTAAATTGTTCAGATAGGGTTTCTATATTTCCCGTTGCTGGGAGTTTTTTAATTAATTGATTTGCCGATTGATATTGTTTTTCTAGGTTTTCAATTAAATATTTTTGTCGTTGTTTATCTTCAGGATAGAAAAAACCCGTAGGTTCGCTAATAATAGTTAAGGCGATCGCCGGTTTACCATCTCTCCCCGCCCGCCCCACTTCTTGAATATATTCAGACAATAAAAAAGGAGCCTGAAAATGACATACCCATCTCACATTACTCTTATTAATTCCCATGCCAAAGGCACTACTACAAACCACAAATTTAATCTTTTCCTGTAACCAATCTTTTTCGATTTTTCGGCGTTCTTCTGAACTCAACCCAGCGTGATAAGCAACAGTTGAATATTTTTCTGTTTGCAACCATTGGGCTAATTGTTCGCAGTCTTTCCGAGTTCTCGCATAAATCAAACCTGTTTGATGTTTTCTAGGTTGAATAAATTGGATTAACTGTTGTTGTCTTCCCCTAGGAGTCCAAACTATTTTAATATTTAATTCTAAATTAGATCGATAGGGACTCAGGAGAAATTGCTGAGGTTTTTGTAGTTGTAAAACCCTTTTAATAGTTACTTGAGCATCGGGATCGGCGGTGGCGGTAAAGGCTGCGATCGCAATTTTTGTCCCTGGGGGTTTAAGTTTTAATAATGTTGAACGAATTGCCCCTAACCTTCGATAAGCAGGGCGAAAGGTATCCCCCCATTGTACTAAACAGTGGGCTTCATCTAAGATTAAACCATTGATTTTAACCGTAGGTTGAGAAATCACATTCCAAACGGGAGAACTTAATAGGGTTTCGGGGGAAAGATAGAGGAGTCTTAATTGATTTTTTTCAACTAAACCTAAAGTTTTTCGTCGTTGTTGGGGCATTAATTGACTATGAATTAAGGCGGCAGGAAGGCGCAGATCTTGAAGTTCTTGAACCTGATTTTCCATTAATGCCACCAGGGGAGATATAATTAAAGTTAATCCAGTTTGTAATAGTGCTGGCAGTTGAAAACAGATAGATTTTCCCCCTCCCGTCGGCATGACAATTAAGGCATCTTTTTTATCTAATAAGCTCTTAATAATTTCCCCTTGGGGCGGTCGAAAATCATCATAACCCCAAATTTTCTTAAAAGATGCCTTAACCTGTTGCCAGTCTGTAGATGCTTCCATATTGCATTTCCAAATTTGACACAATTAACCGAGTTTGTTGTTGCGCTTTAGCGCAAAAGCCTGGGGCTAGATCATCAACAACGTTTTATAAATGTAAATAATTACGAACACCTAACTATCAGGATATCATATTTTAACTTAATATTATAAAAGTTCAAGCGACTTTTTCACAAACCTTTATAATAAAACATAGTGATTTTCGGTCGCAAAAACCTATATTAGAGTCAGTGTCCGCCGTTTGATGGTAAACTGTATAAATTGTGCGATCGCTGCGCTTACAAACCCTGAAATTATGGATATTATTGAGATTATCAAACAAGATTATCAACAATTTCCCGATAATCAAAGCTATAATATTTATGCTGATAATGTTTATTTTGCCGACCCGATGAATAAATTTAATGGGTTAAAACGTTATCAACAAATGATTGGATTTATAAAAACATGGTTTTTAGATATTCAACTGGATTTACATACTATCACTCAAACCGATAACTTAATCCAAACCCGTTGGACGCTAAGTTGGACAACTCCCCTCCCCTGGAAACCCAGAATTTCTATCCCAGGACGGAGTGAAACTCCAACTTAACGCCAATAACCTGATTGAAAGCCATATCGACTATTGGGACTGTTCGCGCTTGGATGTGGTGAAACAGTTATTCTTGATGAAAAACCGCTACAGTTAAATAATGTAAACAAATTTTAATCTTAAAACCGTATGCGCGTAATTCTAATGACGGGTAAAGGTGGCGTGGGGAAAACCTCCGTTGCGGCGGCGACAGGCTTACGCTGTGCGGAGTTGGGACATAAAACCCTAGTATTGAGTACCGACCCCGCCCACTCCCTCGCCGATAGTTTTGATCTCCCCTTGGGACACGAGCCCCGTCTAGTGCGACCGAACCTTTGGGGGGCAGAATTGGACGCCCTGATGGAATTGGAAGGGAACTGGGGGGCGGTGAAACGCTATATTAGTCAGGTATTACAGGCGCGAGGACTGGATGGAATTCAAGCGGAAGAATTAGCCATTTTACCCGGAATGGACGAAATTTTTGGTCTGGTGCGGATGAAGCGCCATTATGATGACGGGGATTTTGATGTCTTAATTATTGATTCTGCGCCGACGGGAACAGCCTTGAGACTGTTAAGTTTACCCGAAGTGGGGGGTTGGTATATGAGAAAATTTTATAAACCGTTACAGGGAATGTCGGTGGCGTTGCGTCCTCTATTTGAGCCGATTTTTAGACCTTTGACCGGGTTTTCTTTACCCGATAAAGAAGTCATGGATGCACCTTATGAATTCTATGAAAAAATTGAAGCCTTAGAAAAGGTTTTAACCGATAATATGCAAACCTCGGTACGTTTAGTTACCAACCCAGAAAAAATGGTAATTAAGGAATCTTTACGCGCCCATGCCTATTTAAGTTTGTATAATGTTTCTACGGATTTAGTTATTTCTAATCGGATTATTCCCGAAGAAGTGACCGATCCTTTTTTCCAAAAATGGAAAGACAATCAAAAACAATATCGTCAAGAAATCCACGATAATTTTAGACCATTACCTGTTAAGGAAGTGCCGTTATTTTCTGAGGAGTTATGTGGGTTTGAAGCTCTGGAAAGATTGAAAGAAGTGCTCTATAAGGATGAAGATCCTAGTCAAGTTTACTATAAGGAAAATACACTTCGAGTCGTAGTAGACAATAATGAATATACGTTGGAATTGTATTTACCTGGGATTCCTAAAGAACAAGTTCAACTGAATAAAACTGGGGATGAATTGAATATCAGAATTGGTAATCATCGCCGGAATTTAGTGTTACCCCAAGCCTTAGCCATGTTGCAACCTTCAGGAGCAAAAATGGAAGATGACTATTTGAAAATTAAGTTTGCTAATGGGGTGAAGGTGTAAGTTTTACCCAACCTGAGAAACCGGGTTTCTCAAAGAAACCTGGTTTCCAGAATATAATTAATAAAAGATTATGAATTATGAAAATCAGACATTTGCAAATCGAATCTTTTCGAGGTATTCAGAATTTAGACCTGGATTTTGAAACGGATTCACCTACTGTTTTGATTGGGATTAATGGTTTCTGGAAAGTCGAGTATTCTTGAATGTTTATCAATTCTGCTATCCTGGTTTACAGCCCGAATTCAAAACCCCCAAAGTTCAGGACGTTCGTTGCAAGAAACTGATATTAAAAATGACCAAAGACAAACTCAGAATACTATTACTGTGGATTTCTGTAATTCACAGAATGTTAATTGGTCTGTTGTTGGTGTGAGGAAGGGATATAGTAGAGATATTAGTAGTTCATTTGTAGAGCTAAAACAAGTTATTGATCAAATTCATAGTTCAGTAGAAGGGGAGAATTTATCATTACCTGTCGTTGTTTACTATCCCACAAATCGGGCTGTTCTTGATATTCCTTTAAGAATTAGAAATAAACATTCTTTTGCACAAATTGAAGCCTACGAAGAAGCATTAACCGGAGGACAAATTGATTTTAGACGCTTTTTTGAATGGTTTCGAGATCGGGAAGATTTGGAAAATGAACGACGTCTTAATGATCATCCCAGTTATAGAGATCATCAACTAGAAGCAGTCAGAAAAGCTTATGAAGTTTTTATGAATGGGTTTTCTAATTTACGAGTACAGCGTTTACCCTTACGCATGACTTTACAGAAAAAGGGTGAAGAACTAATTATTAATCAACTTTCTGATGGGGAAAAATGTTTATTAGCTTTGGTCAGTGATTTAGCCAGACGTTTAGCGATCGCTAATCCTAATTTATCAGAACCTTTACGGGGAAAAGGAGTGATTCTTATTGATGAAATAGAGCTTCATCTTCACCCAAAATGGCAACAAAATATTATTCCAGCTTTAACCCAAACCTTCCCAAATTGTCAGTTTATTGTTTCCACACATTCACCTTTAGTAATTAGTCATGTTGACTGGGTTCATTTATTGTGTTTTCAAGAAAATGATATAATTGTAGAACGGTTAAGATCCTACGGAAAAGACAGTAACCGAATTCTGGAAACCTTGATGGATTCTTCAGAACGTCCCGTTGAGATTCAAGAAGATTTTCTGGAATTATTTCGTCTTATTGATGGTGATAGATTGGAAGAAGCAAAAAAATCACTTCAACAACTGCGGGATAAACTGGGAGAAGAAGATCCTAAATTTGTTAGGGCTGAGGGCTTAATTCGACGCAAAGAACTTCTCAAATAATGAAACATATTAAAAAATCGGAAGAAACCTCAAGAATTAACCGACTGGAAACAGCAACAAAAGTCTATTGGTGTTAACTGTGATTATCAGAGTTTTCCCAATCCACAAAAGAGATTAGTCCGTTTGGCTTTACTTCGTGAACAGGGATATATTTGCTGTTACTGTTGTCAGAAGATAGAGAGAGAAAATAGCCATATTGAGCATTTTTTACCCCAAAGTAAAACCGATGCAGAATTATCTGTAACCTACTCTAATCTCTTAGCCTCCTGTGGTAGTGACCAACATTGGCCGAAACATTGTGGTAATCAAAGGAAAAATAATCCGCTTCCCGTGTCACCCCTAGAAACTAACTGTGAAGACTATTTTAGATATACGGTTGAGGGTGAAATTATTCCTACTAATAATTTAGAATTAAAAGACGCAGCCAAACAAACAATTGATATTCTTAATCTCAATAATTATGACCTAAAAAGAATGCGAAGTGAAGCAATTCAGGCATTAGGTATAGGAGAAGAACTTACTAAGGAGGAAGCTCAAAAACTGGCTAACTTTTATAGTCAATTAGACGAACAGGAACGTTATCAACCTTTTTGTGTTGCTATTTTGTACTCTTTGAAAGCCTATTTTGGGATCGAATTATAATAAAAAAATAATCTATTTTTGATATTGATCAGGTGCGGGCGCGATCGCTTACGCACCCTACTTTTATATTTTTTTATTGATAAAATCATTAACAAATGGTTGAAATACTGATAATAATTCAGCTTGACTGATAACTAATGTAGGATAGGATTGGGTTCCATAATTTCGGCCAATTTCTAGGGGAAAGGGTTCGGTCGAGAGGGGACACCAAACCGCGCCCGCCGCTTTAACAATTACCCAACTTCCGGCGATATCCCAAATTTTAGGAGTCGCTTCTACTCCCCCTAATGTTGCACCGACAGCCACCGTGAGAAAATTATAAGCCGCCATCCCTAACATCCGAATTTTACAAGGAATTTGGGGAGCGATCGCAATACTTCGAGAACATAAATTAAAGAAGTGATTAGAACTCAAAGTATCATAACTAGCATGGATCGGTTGACCGTTTAAAAAAGCCCCTTCTGGGCCAGTTAACCCCGATGCACCATACCAAAACCCATGAAAAGTTTGGTTTAAAGGCGGTAAATGGATTAAACCAAATACGGGAGTTCCTTGATAGAGTAATCCTAGAGAAATCCCCCAAATCGGAATCCCTCTGGCAAAATTAGTTGTACCATCTAAAGGATCAATCACCCAACACCAGTCCGTATTGGGAAAAATATGTTCCGCTTCCTCACTGATCACCCCATGATCAGGAAAAGTATTAGCGATGCGGGTGCGAATTTCCTGATCAGCCCACTGGTCAGACTGGGTAACTAAACTACCATCAGCTTTTTCCGAGGCTTGGACTGTGCCAAAATCGAGGATTAACTGTTTCCCAACATCAGTGGTGGTTGTGGCTGCAAAATTAAAAATTTGATCCCAAAAATTAGTCATTATTCCCTAAAGTAATGGCAAAATTAAAAACAATCCCGGTAAAATCTATCCAGTTAAACCGCTTATGCTGCTGAAATCAACAACTCGCCATATTCATATTTACACGGCGGAAATTAAAGATGAGGAGTTAGTGCACAATGAACAAGTATTGACCTTGGATATTGATCCCGATAACGAATTTAACTGGAACGATCAGGCTGTGCAACAAGTTTATCGCAAATTTGATCAGTTAGTCGAAGCCTTCAGTGGCGAAGACCTGACCGAATATAATTTACGTCGGATCGGATCGGATTTAGAGCATTTAGTGCGATCGCTGATCCAAAAAGGTGAAATTAGCTATAACCTCGAATGTCGGGCGGTGAACTATAGCATGGGATTACCCCGAGTCGGCAGTTAGTAAAATTATAACCATGAAAGAGCCTGTACCCAATGTATACAGACCCTTTCATGGCAAGTTTGTAGATTCCCTAAACCTTATGATTGCCCTAAAATCAGCCTACTCATCCGGTGCTGGGGATGGCTTTTTCGATCGCTGACGCTGCAAAAATTGTTTCATGGAAAGTTGACGGTTACTCATAAATCGATTCCAAGAACCTGGAAAAAACTGATCCATGGTTTCAATTAAAGCCCAAACCTCTAAATTAATCATCTGGTAATAGTGACCGTGAGACTTTTTAAGTTGGGTCAGGCGTTCATTAATTTCCAAATAAGGTAATAATTTAGGGTCATCGGAGGGGTTAGGGGGAGAATCACTCATGCTGTAAGTATCCTTGCCCAGAGCCAAGAAAAATTAACAACAAATGGTCAAGCAGATAGTGATGCTCAAAGGCTACAATAGTTCAGATTACCTGATCTTGATTGCCAATTGCTGCTAATTTTTAGGGTGAGTTATCAAAATTGGGCACCGATTAGACATCCATTGTGGTTCTGGTGTTATCACCTCCGGCCCATGGGGTAGATAATAACTGTAAACCATCCTAATTTTAGAAGATCACTTTTGAGTGACAACGCCAGGCGTAAGGAACCCAAATGCAAAATCCTGTGGCAAAACAATATCTGTGGACTGTAGGCGAAGGGATCGAAGATCAGCCTTCAGGAACGGTGATCGCAGATCGCTACCTCCTCAAAACCAATAGAATTGTGGTTGATACGCGGCCAGAACTCCTACCCGACATACCCAGCGAGATTTCCGATCAGATTTCTCCCTATCTAAAATTATTTGCCTATCGGTTGCATATTCCGCAGGTCTATGGAGTTATCTCCCCGGCAAAAGGGACAAATAATAAACCGATCATCCTCTTAGAAAAGGGGCCGATTGCCAACCATGGGGAAACCTTAATGCCGACCCTGGCAGCCCTGTGGCCCGATGCCCTGGCGATGCGCCAACTGAATTGGTTATGGCAAATCGCTCAACTTTGGCAACCCCTAACCCGTCAAGAGGTGGCTTCAAGTTTGCTTAATTCCCATTTGCTGCGGGTTCAGGGAAGATTTGTTCGGTTGTTGCAATTAGACTTAGACATCCACAGTCCCACCCTCAAACAGTTGGGTTATTTTTGGCAACAGTGGGTTCCGACCGCACAGCCTCAAATTCAAAAATTCCTCCAACAACTGACCCATCAAATGATCTCGGGGGAATTACGCACCTCAACCCAACTGATCCAACAATTGGATCAAGCCCTTTCTATTTGTGGACGGGGTTATCATCGTCGGATTGAGATTGCCGCCGGAACCGATGCTGGCCCGACTCGTTCCCATAATGAGGATGCCTGCTATCCCGAGGGGAGTAAACCCATCCTAGTTCCCGCAACGGAACCGGCTCTGGCTATTGTTTGTGATGGCATTGGGGGACAGGACGGCGGAGAGGTGGCATCTTCCATGGCGATTGATGTTCTGCGTCAGCAGGTGGAACAAATGCCCCTGCATCAAGCCCATTGGGATCCATTATCCTTAACTCCCAAATTAAAACGGGCAACCTGCATCGCCAATGACATGATTTGTCAACGCAACGATGATGAAAACCGTCAGGGTAGAGAACGCATGGGCACTACCTTAGTGATGGCCTTAGCCCATATTCATGAAATTTATTTAACCCATTTAGGGGATAGTCGGGTTTATTGGATTAGTTCCAGTGGTTGTCATCAAGTGACGGTGGATGATGATGTCGCCTCTCGCCAGGTGCGTTTAGGTTGCGCCCTCTATCGAGATGCTCTGCAACAGGGGGCTTCTGGGGCCTTAATTCAAGCCCTGGGGATTACTTCATCGGTGACCCTGCATCCAACGGTACAACGGTTTCCCCTGGATGAAGATTGTGTGTTTTTATTATGTTCTGATGGGTTAAGCGATCGCGATCGGGTGGAACAGTGTTGGGAAGCGGAAATTTTACCCGTTTTGCGTCAAGAAGTGGATTTGGCAACGGTTCGGGATCGTCTGATCGAAATTGCCAATACTCAAAATGGCCATGATAATGTCACCATTGCTTTGTTATTAATTACGGTGGTTCCCAAGGATGATCCCGATGCCCAGAAAGAGATCTGTATCCCTCCTGTGATTCCTTTAACCGAAGATTTGGGGGATGATTCTTCCGATACAAGCGATGCTGAAGATTCATCAATGGAAACGGTAATTGGTCGCCCTAAACAGGCCCCGTCAGGGGTGAAGAAGATTTGGTTCCTATCCCTTGGTATTGCTGTGTTATTAGGGATTCTAGGGGCTTTGCTCTACGGCTTAGGACTGTTCAACCATGCTCCCCGAGCCCAACCGACAGACAATCCAGCCCCTACGGACAGTCCTTCTACTCCTCCAGTCCCAACTCCCACAGCCTCTGCCACCAGTCTGTTAAAATTGCAATCTTTGATTCAATTGGGAAGTCCGACCGCCAATGACAAGCCAATTACTCTGCTCACGGAATTTGGGAAAAATACTGTTAAGGGAACTGTTCCAGAGGGAACGGTGTTTCAGGTTCAGCGAAAAGATTCTACTCCCGAAACTGGAACCTGGATAGAGGTTAAAATTTGTTCAACTCCTACCGCGACAGTATCAGTTAATGGGCAGTTGTCTCCGGTTGATGTAACACAACCATTGCCATCTCCCGATACCCCGGCACCCCCATCCCTAGGGGCGGGGAACCAAGGTTGGTTGCCAGAACAGGAGGTTAATAGCCGTCTAATCCCTAACTTTTCTCCTGTGGGTAAAGAAAAAGGAAAGTGTGTCCCTTAAGGATGAATCACGATAAAGCCTAACTATCGGTTGGGGGTTTTAGACCCAATTTTACGATAACTTTGATCGCGATCACTATTCAACCCTGTTCCTTATCACCCCACCCCGATATTAAATATCATTACAGTCATTGTATTGAGATCACGGCAGATTTTGTTAAACTCCCTGATACTAGGTATTATTACAACTTCTCAACGGTAGGAATGTGCCATGACTTGTATTCGTGTTCGTGATGTGGTTCAAGAAGTAATGTCTACGGGCTATCTGAGCTTGAATATGGAAGACCAATTAAGACAAATGCTACAAACCACCCATTATGATTCTGAGGATGTCCATGCCTTTGCGAATTTACAGTTAGCCGCCATGTCAGGAAAAGTTAAGCAAGAATCCCGTGAATTATATCAATTGGCAATTATGCAAAAGGAATAAACAGGTATGTAATTCACAATAAACATGGTCAAATCAATTTTTTAACCCGTAATAGCCTTTCTTAAATATCGTAATTTAAACCTTTTGAGACATTCTTGAAAGCTAAAAGCTGCTCATAGCAAGTATTTAGCCATTGCCTATTGCCTATTGCTATATATATTCAATCCCACCCTTCACCCGGGTTTGTGATCTAAATCACTCTAACAGTGTTAATTTAATCAGAACAGATTTTGCGTGTTATCACGGAGAGCAGATCAAGGTATCACAACCCTAACCCTAGTAAAATCACTGATATTTAGCAAGAATACCGAGATTATAGGAACACAAGTCAAAATAGTTTATCCGTGGGAATGACGAACATGATTGTGTTTACCAAATCAACTCAAACCTTTCTCTGCGCTAATGGTTTCACTCAAGCCGATTCCCCTATCGACAAAATTTGGTGAGATTAAGTTAGAACAACTGTGTAGAATCGCGGAACAGAATCAGTGGAAAACGGAAAATCTCGAGCATCGGATTACTCAAGCGCGGTTGATGGTGGATGCAAATTGGGCTAGTCCTAAAGATCATGCCCTTTTGGAGTTAGAACAACGGGGAAAATTACATTTGGTAGATGGGATAGAATATTGGGCGGCGGAATTAGACCCAAACCGGGCGGCGGGAATTTACTTAAATCCAGATACTTATACCTTGGAAGTAATGGTGATCAATTTAGAATCGTTTGCACCCCTTCATCGAGAAAAAGTAATCACCTTGAAAAGACTGATGGAGTTAACGGGGTCGGATCATCCTTAAAACAACCCAATATTATTTAATTTTATATTACTTTAATTTATGGAGTAATTGGGGGTGTTTGGATTGCCTTTTTTCGATCAATTATTGGCAATATTAGTAAATTATCCCTATTGAATTACATTTTTTCAAACTCTTAAAGGGTGTTTCTTTGTTCTGATTACCAGTATTTTACTTTATTATTTAATTCATCAAAAAACCCAGCGTAGGATAAACTAGAGTATAGTTCATCTGTATCAGAGGTTGAGTCATACTATGGGACTATTTGATCAAATTTTAACAGCCTTGAACGATCCTAATCAACTAGGAAACACCGACCAAATTACCGGGATTCTGAATACTGCTCAACAGCTTGGTAATCAATTAGGGATTTCTCCTGAAACGAGTCAAATGGTGATGTCAATGGTGGGGAGTTCCGTGCGGTCTTCTTTGCAAGAAAAGCAAACTGAAATCGGCAATGATGGGGTACAAAATCTAGTTAATGAATTTTCTGGAATCACTTCTAACCCCCAGGCAGTGGAAATGTTATTTTCTTCGACTCAGCAACAGCAATTGATTCAAACGGTTTCTCAACATACAGGAGTCAGTGCCCAAACCATTCAATCAATTTTACCCATGGTAGTTCCCTTAGTATTAAACCTGCTCAAAACAGGAACCAATCAACAACAATCTGCATCGACTTCTAATTCTGTTTTAAATAGTTTTTTAGATGCCGATGGGGATGGAGATGTGGATATTGCTGATGCCCTGCGTTTGGGGGGACAATATTTTAAAAGCTAACGGGAATCTAGCCTAGGGAATTAGAGATTATTTCTGGTTCCCGGCTTCTGTAAAATATAGCAGTAAGAAGCGTTTTTAAAACTTCTTTGTGTCTTTGTAGTCCAATGAATCTTAATAAAAATCATGGTTATTGAGTGGTTAAAATTTCAAGTTCCCCCGGAACAATGGCAACTATTTATTCAAAAAGATGAGGAAGTTTGGACAGCCGGACTCAAAAAGTTTCCTGGGTTTCTCGGAAAAGAAGTTTGGGTAGATGTGGAAAATCAGGAAATTGTTATGGTGATTCGTTGGGAATCTCAGGAAAAACTAGCCAGCTTTCCTGAAAAAACCATTCAAGAACTTGACGAAAAAATGGGAGTATTAAAAATACCTATTTTAGAAAGTCGAACCTATCAAATCAGAAAATTTATCCACTAAAACTCGTTAAACAGTCGAGGAGAATTTCTGAACCAAAGCCAAAATAAAATTCACACTCAAAAACCCGACTCCCAGGACTAAAATCACAAAAGTAGTAATACTAAAAATTGATCTCAATTGATCGGATTTGGGATTTTGATTCGGTTTCATAATCACTGATCTCCTGGGAATTACCATTTTCTGTCTATGGGGTTACCGTTGGGGCAAACCCCTTTTTTTACCTTTAAAGATTGAGTCTAGGGATTAAGAGTGTTAAAATTCAGACAATCCCAATGTTAAACTCGGAATTGAGGTAATTTTGTACTCCCAAAACATCTTAACAGTTAAGGACTCACCGAACCGATAATCAAATTGTTAATTCCTAGTGCGGATAGCCATAGTTTTTTGTATTCTGGAGTTAACCACTGTGTCCCAATATCCCCAGTAGAATAGATTATTATGTTTCCCCCAGCGTCTTCTGCCCATCCCAATCGACCCCATGCTATAACTTCTAGTGCTATGCCGATGCCTAACTCTATTCTTCCTAAAACGGTTTTTTCTTCCCTGAAACAACGGCATTGGTTAGAGTTAGCAGAGTATGTTTCACTGATCAGTTCGGCTGTTGGTTCGGGAGTAGTGGCCCTTTCGGGTCAAGCGTTTTATGGAGTTGCCCCCCTGACCTTAGCCCTATCGCTAAATGTTGCCAACCGTTATCGCTTAGAAACAACAAACCCATCAAAATCAAATTGAAATTGTTCAAGCTCAAAACTCCGTAGAAAAGTTAGAAAAAAATACCGTTAAAGTAGTTATGGGATTGAGGCAACAACTCTTACAAGAAATGCAATCCCTCCAGCAAAAATTAGAGGCTTTTCCTACCACTGAAGCTCTGGATTCCGCCTATCGGGCAAAACAAGTCGCAGCTTTAGGACAAGCGGTAACTTCTAGCACCGAACATATTTCCCTGGCATTGGCAGAAATTAAAGCGGAATTTCGGCAAGAATTACAAGGTTTTTCCTTGGCTGAAACGGCTCATTTAGAGTCTTTACAAGCGGATTTTCAAGGGCGATTTTTGGAAATTCAAGCTGTGATTGATCAACTACAACAGGAAAAATCTGGACACCCTGCTTCTGATCTTGATCTCTCTCAAATTCAAACCAGATTAGATGAACTCACCCAAGAACATCAAGAGGTAATTAAACCTCATTTAAGACGGTTATTATCCGTTGTAAAACAATTACAAACCAATCATCCCCGGAGTTTACCCATTCCGCCTAAACCCCTACCAAAAAATCCCCCTGCATAGGATTGATCTATTTCCCAAAAAATTAAATACTTCCGTTGAATTACTAGCAAAATACTTTATACTTTTAAACGAGTCAAAAATCGATAAATTCTACGAGGAACTTTAAATGGCTGTTTCAGAAATTACAGAAAAGTTATTAGCGGCTAAAAAATCTAAAGGAGTCACCTTTTCGGATTTAGAACAATTGCTGGGGCGTGATGAGGTTTGGATTGCGGCGGTTATTTATCGACAAGCGAGTGCTTCCTATGAGGAGGCTAAAAAATTAGTTGAAGCCCTAGGTTTGAACTCAGAATATATTGAACTTTTAACCGATTATCCCGTCAAAGGATCACTTGATCCAGTGATTCCAACCGATCCCTTAATCTATCGATTTTATGAAATTATTCAGGTCTATGGAATGCCTCTTAAAAGCGTAATTCATGAAAAATTTGGAGACGGAATTATGAGTGCGATTGATTTTACCTTAGATGTAGATAAAATCGAAGACCCCAATGGCGATCGCGTTAAAATTACGATGTCTGGAAAATTTCTTTCCTATAAAAAATGGTAATAATTTAAGTATTTCTCCCCGTTGAATATGGGGAGAAATTATGATATAATGCGAGATCTGAATCGGTTCTAGCGGGGGACAGTCGCTAGAAGCAAGGGGAAAGTTTGGCGCAAATCCAGCACTGTCCCGCAACTGTGATGAGAATATTGATCTCTAAGTCAGAACACCCACCGAAATCAGATTGTTCTTTCGCACATCTGCGCGGTACAGATGGTGTTTAAAATGTTTAAGTCTTTTCAAAATTTTTCGCTACAAAATAGCAATCGAATCTTGGTTTTATGGGTAGGTTTATTATTCCTCTTAATGGCGCAACCCGCCAGGGCCCATCATGCCTTTGGAGGTGAAACCCCGGAAAACTTTTTCCAAGGATTTCTCGCCGGACTTGCCCATCCGATTATTGGGATTGATCATTTTGCTTTTGTTATTTCTATCGGTTTAATTGCCGCCGGAATTGTGGGCGGAAGTTGGATAATTGTTGCTTTTCTGTTAACCGCAATGTTGGGAAACAGGAATTCATTTAATCAGTTTTAATTTACCCATTCCTGAAATTGCGATCGCCCTTTCTGTGATCACCATTGGGCTGTTATTAGTTCTCAAAAAACAATTACCCCTAGCATTATTAATTGGTTTAGCCAGTGTGGCGGGTTTGTTTCATGGTTATGCCTATGGGGAATCAATTATGGGAGCCGAAATGACTCCTTTAATTTCCTATTTAGCCGGATTTACAGTCATTCAATTGACCATAGCTGGGGCGACAATGAAACTAACTCAATCCTTCCAAGAAACTTTAGAAAATAGCAAATTTTCCCTGATCAAATATTCTGGTTTTGCTGTTTTAGCCATTGGTGTAATTGCTTTATCCTCAGCCATTATCAGCTAGTTGAGCTTAATTAGAATTGAGTAGAGATAATGAGTAATGGGTAATGGGTAATGGGTAATGATTAATATTACTTGTTACCTACTCCTAAGCTGTGCTGCATTTAAACTGTATATTCTAGGGAACACCGGACGCTCCCACTACAATGATGGGGCAATTTCCTAATCACAATCCTAGATGCTGAATAACTTATTACCCATTACCCAAAACCCATTACCCAAAACCCATTACCCAAAACCCATTACCCATTACCCATTACCTATTATAAATATTATGTCTGCCAAAATTCCCGTTACAGTGATTACTGGATTTTTAGGAAGTGGAAAAACTACCGCTATCCGTCATTTATTACAAAATAATCATGGGCGAAGGATTGCGGTTTTAGTCAATGAATTTGGAGAAGTTGGAATTGATGGTGAATTAATTCGATCTTGTCAAGTTTGTGACGATGAAACCCCAGAAATAAACATCGTAGAACTGACTAATGGTTGTTTATGTTGTACGGTGCAGGAAGAATTTTTCCCCGCCATGCAAGCCCTACTCAAACGACGGGATAAAATCGATCATATTGTGATTGAAACCTCTGGTTTGGCTCTCCCTAAACCCCTAGTTCAAGCCTTCCGATGGCCGGAAATTCGCACCGGGGCTACGGTGGATGGTGTGATCACTGTAGTAGACTGTGAAGCCTTGGCTAATGGTACTTTAGTTGGGAATATTGAGGCTGTGGAAGCCCAACGTCAAGCCGATCCTAACCTAGATCATGAAACCCCAATTGAGGAATTATTTGAAGATCAATTAGCCTGTGCGGATTTAGTTTTATTAACCAAAACCGATCATGTTGATCGAGATAATCAACAGAAAGTTGAAACCTGGTTAAAACAGGAATTGCGAGCAGGAGTTAAAATTGTTCCTTGTCAACAGGGAAATATTCATTCCGATGTAATTTTAGGGTTTAATGCGGCGGTTGAGGATAACTTAGAAGCCCGTCCCAGTCACCATGATACGGAAGAAGAACACGAGCATGATGATAATATTAATTCGGTTCCGGTAATTTTAACCCAAGATTTTGAACCGGAAGATTTAATTCAACGGTTAAAAACCATGGTGAAACAACAGGAAATTTACCGAATTAAAGGATTTGTTTCAGTTTCCAAATAAACCAATGCGGTTAGTATTACAGGGAGTGGGCGATCGGATTGAAACCTTTTATGATCGTCTCTGGAAACCCACCGAGTCCCGTCAAACCCAGTTAGTTTTTATTGGGAAAAACTTAGAAGTTTCTGAAATAAAAAATGCCGTCCAAGGGTCTTGTTAAAAAATTGACATTCTCCCGACACTAACCCTCCCGATGGTGGGGGTCTTCTTGCTCCCATTTTTGATAAAATACCCCTAATATGAGGATAATAGGGATATCCGAACAGCATGGGACACAACAATGGCTGGCCAAAAGCAAGATCCAAAACTGAGGCATATTGTTCTAACCTCTCACCCCACCACCTACGGCGCCAAACCCATCCCCATCCATTGGGGAAATGCCGACCCCGGCAAACGTGGCCCCCTGATTGGCACTCTCACCGATCCTAGCCATCGCAACGTCATTGGAACCCATTCGGGCTCCTATGCCATTTATCGGGCCTTAGCCGTCGTCCAGGGCAACCTAAAAACTGACCACCGCGCGGACTTAACCAACACTTCCCCCTTCGTAAAAATTGGCCCTTACCCCAGTTGGTCAGAGCCCGAGAAAATTGTCGCCCTCGATCCTTTTGGCGCGGTTATTGGGGAAGCATTTACTGAATATTTGGAAAAAGGCTATGATATTCGCCCCACCATTGCGATTACAAAAGCCCATATTAATATGCCAGAATTATATGATGCAGCCACAAAAGGAAGGTTAAAAATTGATGGCGAAATTATGAAGAAAAATGGTGATTTAGTAGTAACAAAAGCTGCAATTGAACCCGTTTGGTATCTACCTGGAATTGCCCATCGTTTAAAGGTGACAGAAAGTGATTTACGTCAAGCATTATTTGAACAGACCGGAGGAATGTTTCCTGAGTTAATTACTCGTCCTGATTTACAAGTATTTTTACCTCCGATTGGGGGAGTTACGGTTTATATTGTGGGGGATATTGCCGCGATTACTAATCCCGATCTTCCCGTTGCAGTTAGAGTCCATGATGAATGTAATGGATCGGATGTTTTTGGGTCAGATATTTGTACCTGTCGCCCCTATTTGGTGCATGGAATTGAAGAATGTATTAGAACAGCCCAGGAAGGCGGTGCTGGAGTAATTGTATACTATAGAAAAGAGGGACGAGCGTTAGGAGAAGTAACGAAGTTTTTAGTTTATAATGCACGGAAACGTCAAACGGGAGGCGATCGCGCGGATGCCTATTTTGAACGGACAGAATGTGTGGCTGGGGTGCAAGATATGCGGTTTCAAGAGTTAATGCCGGATGTGTTACATTGGTTAGGAATTACTCGGATTGATCGGTTAGTTTCCATGAGTAATATGAAATATGATGCGATCGTAAATTCTGGGATTGAAGTGGTCAGACGAATTGCTATTCCTGATAATTTAATTCCGGCGGATGCTCAAGTGGAAATTGAAGCGAAAAAAGCCGCCGGGTATTATACGGAAGGGGAAGTTTTAGACCCAGAAGGTTTACTCGGTATTAAAGGTCGAGACTATTAACCCGTTGTTGCGCTTCAGCGCACAAAATTCTAAGTTAATGGAAATTGGGAATTGGGAATTACGAATTACGAATTACGAATTACGAATTACGAATTACGAATGGGTAATAGCAAGAGTTTACTCCCCCTGCTCCCTCTGCTCCCCCTGCTCCCTCTGCTCCCTCTGCTCCCCCTGCTCCCTCTGCTCCCTCTGCTCCCCCTGCTCCCTCTGCTCCCCCTGCTCCCTCTGCTCCCCCTGCTCCCCCGGTTTCCCTGTTCCCTATTCCCTGTTCCCTTAAGATTAAAATGCAGAATCGAGAAAATTATTCAAATGCGATCACCTATTTTCGTTCCCCTCAAGCAATTAGAGAACGTTGTAATTTTATATTTAATTTAGCCCTATCTGATCAACTACAACATTTTGTTTATCATCCAGAAAAGTTAGAATTTGTGGCTAATTTTGTTTTAGATAATATTACTCAAAACTATCCAGATCTCAATGTTCCTTTCCATTCTCGCTGGCGACATTTTGAAGTCGGTAATATTCCTAGAATTGCGAACTTACAAAAACAATTAAATGGTTTATCACGGTTAGAACAAACCCAAGCTAAACTTGATTTAGCCATTATTAGCGTATTACTAGATGCTGGAGCAGGGGAAAAATGGCATTATCAAGAATCAGAAACCGGGTTGATTTGGCGACGTTCTGAGGGGTTAGCCATTGCCAGTTATGAAATGTTTAGCCAGGGTTTATTTTCTGGTAATATTGAATATCCGTTTCAAGCCGACGCCCAGGGATTAATGAATTTAACGGAATCCCAATTAATCACCGGATTTCAAGTGAATGAAAATAATTCTTTAACGGCAGTAAAAGGTAGATTAGAACTCTTAAAAAAACTCGGTGAAACCCTATCTAATTATCCGCATTTATTTGGAGAAAGTCAGCCCAGACCGGGGAAATTAGCGGATTATTTTTTAACCCAAACCCGAGACAATCAACTCAGTGCTGTTATTGTTTTAACTGCTATTTTAGAAGGATTAGGAGAAATTTGGCCGGGAAGATTAACTTTAAATCAAGTAAATTTAGGAGATGTTTGGTATTATTCAGGGTTAGAAGCCCTAGACTCGGAATATCCCTTTGTTCCCTTCCATAAATTATCCCAATGGTTAACCTATTCTTTACTTGAACCTTTACAGGATTTAGGATTAGAAATTATTGATTTAGATCAATTAACTGGATTAGCAGAATATCGCAACGGGGGATTAATTTTAGATTTGGGATTATTGGAATTAAAAGATAATAATTTATCGAAAAAATTACACAAACCTGATTCTAATGTTATTATAGAATGGCGATCGCTCACAATTATTATACTCGATAAAATCGCAGAAATCATTCGTCAAAAATTAAATTTCACCCCCCAAGAATTTCCCCTGATTAAAGTCTTACAAGGAGGCACCTGGAATGCTGGACGGGAAATCGCAAAACAACAGCGTTTTGATGGTTCTCCCCCCCTCAAATTAGAGAGTGATGGAAACCGTATTCTAATTCCCTGCATTTTGCCACTGACTCACCAAAGAAATCGCCCCAATCAAAATTTTATGCTCTTGAATTTGAATTCGGGCGTGTAAAGTTTCGGGGGTATCATCGGATAAAATAGGAACCGCCGCTTGCATCAAAATTGGGCCCCTATCGACTTCTAACTCTACTAAATGAACACTACAGCCTGTAATTTTTACCTGGGCTTCTAAGGCCTGTTCTACCCCCCTAATCCCCGGAAAACTCGGTAATAAACTCGGATGTAAATTAATAATTTTATGGGGGAAAGCATCCACTAAAACTTGCGTAACAATTCGCATCCACCCAGCAAAGACAATCCAATCCACATCATGTTCTTTTAAGGTTTGAACAATTGCTTGATCTAAATCTTGCCTTTTTTTATAATTACGATGGTTTAAAAGAATAGTTTTGACTCCAAACCTTGCCGCCCTGTCTATCACTTTAGCCTCGGGGTTATTATAAATTAAAACCTGAATTTTGGCATTGAGTTGTTGATCTTTTATGGCTTGAGCGATCGCCTCAAAGTTCGTGCCACTTCCAGAGGCTAAAACTCCAATTTTTACCGGAGATCCCTGCACAAATAAAGGGGAGGGAATCGCTGGAGAAATCAAACAGGATGTGGAGTCAATTTCGGTCATTTTCCTATTCATTGCAGGTTTTACCTGGATATAAATTCACCCAACTATTGTAAAATACTTTTATGATACTTTTATGAAACTTTATCAAAATTGATTCAGGTTATGGCTTCTTCACCAGGTTCTCAGAAACAGCTTTTGGATCAAGATGCTATTATGGCTTGGATTTTTCTTGCCCCGGCTTTATTGCTGATGGGGATATTTATTCTCGGGCCAATTCTCTATTTATTTTACCTGAGTTTCACCCAAGGAAGTTTTACCCGTTCGGGAGTTCATGGAGTGGGACTAAATAATTATATTCGTCTATTTCTGAGTCCCGATTTCTGGCAAGTTTTATTTAATACTGCTTATTTTACCCTGGGAACAGTAATTCCTAGTTTAATTATTTCTTTGGCTTTAGCGGTACTTTTAGATCGAACTTTTGCTCTCCGAGATATCCTGAAAACCGCCTATTTTATCCCCTCAATTACTTCTTTAGTGGCGGTCGGATTAGGATGGCGTTGGTTATTTCAAACCCAGGGGCCAGTTAATGGACTATTAGCCCAATTAGGACTTGATCCGATTCCTTGGTTAAGTAGTACAACCTGGGCAATGCCAGTGTTAATTTTACTCAGTATTTGGAAACAATTGGGCTTTAATTTAGTTGTATTTTCAGCCGGGTTACAAACTATTCCCCAAAGTCGATATGAAGCGGCTCAATTAGACGGAGCAAATCCTTGGCAACAATTTCTATATATTACTTTACCCGGGTTACAACCAACAATAGTTTTTGCCACAGTAACCACCGCTATTTTTACTTTAAAAAGTTTTGAACAGGCTTATATAATTACGGGTGGTGGCCCGTTAAATTCGACCAATGTTTTAGTGTATTATATTTATGATCAAGCCTTTTCTCAATTTGATTTTGGCTATGCAGCGGCGGCGGCCAGTATTTTATTAGTGATCGCTTTAATTTTAGTTTATATTCAACTCAAACTGTTTGAAGAAAACGAATCTATAAACAATTAGCACAGAGAATTCCTGACGCAGCAACCGCAGGAACTCCAATTCCAGGTTGGGTACTATCTCCCACTAAATATAGGCCTTGAATCGGGGTAAACGGCCCAGGAAATGTACCTTTTCCCGCCCTAATAGCGGGGCCATAAGTCCCTTGATGCCGCCGTAAAAACCGAGCATGGGTGAGGGGAGTGCCAATTAATTCTAGGGTAATTCGTTGACGCAAATCGGGAATAACTTTTTCTAAAGCTCGATAGAGAGGTGCGGCTTTTTCCTGTTTTTTCTGAGAATAAAACTGATCTTTTGACCATCCCGCAAAAGGTTCTAAAGTATAAGCATGAACCACATGATATCCGGCTGGAGCTAAGTTTTGATCCCAAACCGAAGGAATCGAAATCATACAGGTATTGCCCGGAATCGTAATATCAATATTGCTATCATGCACCACAACATGATGCCCCGTTAACCCCTCTAACCCGGCGGATTTGATGCCGAGATGCAAGTGCATAAAACTATCAATAGCTGGGGTATTTAAACAGTTATTTCGATAGGTTTCTGGTAAATCTTCCGCCTCTAATAGATGGGTATAGGTATCCCAAATTGTGGCATTAGAAATTACAATTGGGGCGTGAAATTCTTCTCCTTTTCGAGTTTGCACACCATAGACTTTTCCTGATTTGACTAAAATTTTATTAACCGGAGTTCCTAACTGAATCTTGCCTCCAAATTTAGTCAATCCTCGGACTAAGGCTTGAACAATTGCTTGACTCCCACCGATAGGATATTCAATGGCAGAGTTAATCCGTTCTCCAAACATAAAAGCTACCTCTGGAGTCACCGTGGCTTCAGCTTTTAATCCCGACAATAAAAAACATTCTAAATCAATTAATCGCCTCACCCAAGGGTCTTGAATTGTTTGCTCAATAATTTGACCGACAGAAACCAGAAATATCTGCCAATAAAGGCAGTAATTTTAATACAGAAAAGCCATAATTAGTGATTAATTTAGGAATCACTTTCCAGTCTGCCCGTAACTCAATGGCGGGAATTTCTTTTAATCCTTGATAGACTTTAATTAAGCGTTTTTCAAACTCAGCAAATTCCAGCGCCCCCGAGGGGGAAAATTCGGCAATGGCCCCTCGGTAAAGCTCACTATTGCCATAAACCGCTAAACGACCTTCGGGAAAATGATAGTGTCCCAGGGGGTCATAGGCCACGGTTTCCAGGGATTCCCCCAAACGGGTCAGGACTTGGGACAAGGGGTTTAAACCCTGGGAATCACTCAGGCCACAATAAAACGATGGCCCGGAGTCAAAGTGGAAACCTTGACGAGAAAAACCTTGGGCAGCCCCACCGGGCAAGCTGTGGCCCTCTAAAATCAATACTTGTTTACCAGAATGAGCTAAAAGCCCCCCGGCCACTAGGCCGCCAATTCCACTGCCAATGACAATTCCATCAAAACTTTGCATCCGTATAAATTCGCAGGTAGGGGAGTAGCAAAAAATCCCACAGCTATTTCAATAAAAAATAGCGTAAAATAATATATTAGGGTGCTACGGATCAAAATTATATTCTAGGACGGGAGAATCAAAAATGGTCAGTCAAAAATAGAAATTTTGGTTTTTAGAATTAAAATGTGTTTGAGCGGATCATCAGGGATTTTGCATTTTGTTTTGAATATTCCTTTAACCGGATGTACTCCGTTATTTCCCAGACCCTCGTGCCGGATACCCCTAAGTCACTTCCCACAGTGTTGACTTTCTGTATTGGAGACCCAAATGCCAACCCCATCCCGCCTAAATGAAATTGCTCAAAATTTAGAAATCGATCCGAATATTGCCCGGATTAAGAAAGTTCTGTTATGTGCCTATAGTGGAAAATGGGAAAATGATTCCCATATCCTAGAGAGTATTAATTTGAATATTTTACTCCAAAATATTTATCAAAAACACCCCCAATTTGAACCGCTTAAAATTATTCTAAATAATATTCTATCTCGTCTAAATAAAAAAAATGAATATAATCTAGTTTTAGAGAAGATTGAAGCCCAGATTAGTCAACTTTATATTCAGTCTGACCCGAGAGAAGTTTCCGCAGCCAATCAACTCTCAATTACTGCTTCAGAAACTATAAAAATTAGTCCAGAGGAGTTAAATTCCCTATCTTCAGCCTATTTGAGTCAGGGTATTCCCGCCCGTCAGATTCGCAATATATCAAATTTATTTGATTTGCGGTTTAAAATCATGCAGCATACCAATCCTTTACGGGCAAAACTGGTAATTTTTTCGAGTTTAGAACGGGAATTTAACTATAGAGATGAAGATTGGTCACAACTCAAAAATCAAAGTCTCGATGATTTACTGCACGAACTTTTACAAACTTTTCCTAACTTAGAACGGCTAAAATCCCATCTTTATAAGATGGCAGAATATTTAGAAGATACGGACGAAAATATTCAAGTGGTGACGGTGATTTTAGATGCCCTCAACCCCTATTATGAAACCAAAGCTAAATCCCATGCAGATTCGGGCTTTAATCATTCTCCTGGGAATACAGTTGCCCCCCGTTCTTCAATTTTGCAGCAGCATTTTTCAAATAATAATGCCATTGATATTAATGAAAGTGAAACCGTGCATTTATTACCCCCCAATCCCCCAGAATTGGGGTTAGGTTTGCCAAAAACCCAACATTTTACTACAATTAGCGAGAGTAGTTTTTCTGATTTCACTTCCGCCACCGCCTTTAGTAATATTGATATTCCACCCACGGACTCAGGAGAAATGAGTGATGATATCAGAAAAAAGCTAATTCTGGAGCAAGAAGTTGAGCAAATTGTGGGACATAGTGTGGCAGATAGCTTGGTGCCATTAACCACTATTTTAAAACATTTGGAACTGGCCCTAAATGAACAATTAAAAAGTCATCCCCCTGAAATTCAGTTAGAGATTAAATATAAATCTTTAAGACGATTTATTCATGTCCTGCAAACTAAAGTTGGAGATTTAGCAGCGGTACTGCATCAATCGGAAGTGGAAGAACAGCAACGATTATCTCAGCATAAGGCCACAATAGTCATTCCGAGCGAAGACCCAGACCACCTAGAGCCGCGACTAAATCAACACCAATTATTAGAACTGGCTAAACGGGGTCATGCAAAAGCAATCGCAACGGTAATTAGCCAATCTCTCAGACTCCAAGGAATTAACACCCTCACCAAATCAAAAGAGGGCTGTCTGCACATTATACTAGAGTCAGATCAGGTGCCAAATCAAGCCTCTATGAGTCAATTCGTCCATCAAAAATTGCTGAATTTGAAAATTCAATCGATTCAGAAGGTCAAAGTTTACGCTCGAACTCCTGGTAGTAAGTCAATGGCTTGGGTTCAAGAATTTACCTATACGGGAAACTCAAAGATAATCAATCATGGATGAGGAAACACTACTCGAACAGTATCGAGCCGGACAAAAAAACTTTAAAGGGCTGAATTTAAGGAGTGCTGAACTAAGTCGTGTGGACTTAATTGGTGCCAATTTAAGTGGTGCAGATTTGCAAGGGTCTAACTTTGTTTTAGCCTATTTGAATGGGACTAATTTTTCCCGGGCTAATCTGAGGGGAGTGAGGTTTAATGGAGCAATTTTAAATAAAGCGAATTTAAGCAGTGCTAACCTGAATGATGCCGAATTTCATGGCACAAATTTACAAGGAGCAGATTTTCGGAAAGCCAATTTAGCCCTGGCAACGTTATTAGATGCCAACCTGATTCAAGCGGATTTAAGAGGGGCAAATTTACAAGGGGCTGACCTGAGAGGCGCCTGTTTACGGGGGGCAAATCTGCGCTATGAACCCAGAATTTATGAAAGCGTGAATTTGCGCGGGGCAGATTTACGAGGAACGGATTTACAGGGGGTAAATTTAACCGGGGCTGATTTGACTCGGGCAAATTTAAGCGGAGCTAATTTAACCGAAACCGTCTTAAAAGGAGCGATTTTAAGTCAAGCAAACTTGAGCCAAGCTAACTTACAATCTGCATTTTTAACCGAAGCAAATCTCACCGAAGCTAACTTAATTGGAGCCAATTTAAAAAAGGTAAAATTAGAACGGGCGATTTTAATTGATGCCCAATTACCCGGGGTAGAATTGTGTGATGCGATTCTCCCCGATGCCCAACTGAGTAATGCTAATTTGAGTAATGCTGATTTGAGTCGAGCCAATTTAGTTCGCGCCGATTTAACCCGAACCAATATGAATGGAGCCAATCTCACTCAAGCAGATTTAACCGATGCTTCCGTTGCTCGAACTAACTTAAGAAATGCGAATTTAAGTTATACCTATTTAACTCGTGTAGAATTTAGTAGTGCGAATACCGCCGGAGCCACTTTGCACGGGGCAATCATGCCCAATGGTGAAATTCATGATTAAGAATTAATTCCTTTTTTGCCATCTTGTCGTCCTAATTCATAAATTCCCCCACTGATACAAGCAATGATTCCCATACTAATTGACCAACTTTTATCTAAACCAATCTCAATTCCCCAATTACATACAAATCCCAAAATTAAAAAGGGAAACAATACTAAATAAAGACGCATAAAACGCATTTTGAGATTCTCGGGCTTGGCGAGTCCGTTCATATTCAGCTTCCGAGGGATATAACATTCTTTCTGCATAATTAAACCAACGATTTAATTGATGGGTTACCCATTCACCCACCGGAGAAAAGCCCCAATACAATGCTAAAGACCAGAGGGTTGCCCCGGCAATCAATTTGGGGTCAAAATGGAATTGGAAGGGAAAAATATCGAACAACATGGACATAAAATCTAAGATATTACAGAGGTTTCCCTATTGTAATTGAAAAAATTGCTAAAATAGATAGGGAAGTTGTAATCAAGTGATATGAACATTATTCGTTTAATTGCCGCTGTGTTTTTGCCGCCCTTGGGCGTTTTTTTGACCGTTGGTTTTGGGGGAGCCTTTTGGCTGAATATTCTCCTAACCCTGCTGGGATTTATTCCCGGGATTGTTCACGCCGTTTGGATAATTGCCAAAAACGATCAAAATTAACCGGGGTCTGCCCCAACTCCTCCTATTTCTATCCTCATTCTAAAAATGGGAGTAGTTTCTGTTAATCAGTTATCAAGTATCCCCATTATCAGTTATCAGTTATTCATGTTATTCTGATGAAAAACAATTAAACCCTGACCACCTAAGCTATAATGGAAACACTCACTCAAAAAATTCTGATTCAACAAACCGAAAGCTCCCGTCTTTCTCCAGAAATCTTACATAATATTCCCTTTGGTCGAGTCTTCAGTGACCATATTTTTATTGCCACCTATGATAATGGGACTTGGCAGGATTTGAAAATCATGCCCTATGGCAATTTAAGCCTGACTCCAGCCATGGCAGTTCTGCACTATGGTCAGGCTGTTTTTGAAGGGATGAAAGCCTATAAAAGTGCCGCGGGAGAAACTTTAATCTTTAGACCCGATGCTAATTTTAGACGGATTAATCAATCGGCTAATCGACTTTGTATGCCCCCGATTCCTGAATCAGTTTTCATGGAAGGATTAACGGAATTAATTCGTTTAGATTCCGGTTGGATTCCTGAATCCGAGGGAAGTTTATATATTCGGCCGTTGTATTTTGCCACCGATGAATTTATTGGTTTAAAACCTTCAACTCGCTATACTTTTATTATTATGAGTTGCCCCGTGGGAGCCTATTATTCTGAACCGGTTAAATTAATCGTCACGGATAAATATATTAGAGCCTGTGAAGGGGGAACCGGGGCGGCAAAATGTGCGGGAAATTATGCCGCTAGTTTATTAGCTGATAAAGAAGCTAAGGCCCTAGGTTATGATAATGTGATTTGGCTCGATGGTGTCCACAAAAAATATGTGGAAGAATGTGGAAACCATGAACTTAGCGTTTGTGATTAATGATGTAGTGGTTACGCCTCAATTAACCGGAACTATTTTAGAAGGAATTACCCGCGATAGTGTGTTAAGGTTATTTCGAGATCAAGGGGTACAAGTGGAAGAACGGTTAATTTCTATAGAAGAAGTGGCGGCAGCCCATGACCAAGGGATTTTACAAGAGGCTTTTGGCATGGGAACCGCAGCTACCATTGCCCAGGTTGCTAAAATTGGATATCAGGGACGGGATTTAGTTTTACCTCCGATTTCTGAACGGAAATATGCCCAATCTATTTTAGAACAATTGGAAGCTATTAAAACCGGAAAAACACCCGATCCCTATAATTGGATTTGTAAAATTTAACCAAAAAAGGTGGGTCTGAACCCACCCCACCCAGACCCCACGGAATCCATGACCTCACGCTATCTGTTATACAAAGATTATGAATCTGGCTTAAATAATAACTTAATGGGGTTAGAAATAGCCGTAGGATTAGCCTATTTAACCCAACGAAAGTTAGTTTTTTATGGTTCCGTGGGAGAGGATAAAAACATCTTACCTGTGCGGGGTGGCTATTTTTTATCTGTGCCGGAAAGTCGGAAACATATTATTAATATTGACCGACTTCCCACGATTTTAGATTTAGTGGATAAACTGCCTATTCCTATTTTAAACTATTCAGAATTTTTAGCAGAAACTCAAGGAAAAAATCTCAGCTATTATCAGAGTCAGGCGAGATTAGTTAATGCGGTTTTTGTTCCGAATAATATTACAATTGACCCCAAGATTTTATCGGATTTTGCCGAAAATCGCATAATTGTAAAGGATGTTGAACAGGATATTTTAGAATTTAGTGCCTGTAATTTAGCCTATTATTCTCGCTTTTTTTATCTGCCTTCCCCGACGCTATATTCCCTAATGGAAGCGATTCAATTTAAACCCATTTATCGGAATTTAGCTGATAAAATCTCTCAAACCCTGGGAGAATATAATGGAATTCATATTCGTCTGACAGACTATCGCAACTGGATTCCCCACCGAGAAGCCGACCATCCCTATTTAATCTTAAAAACCCTAAAAGAAATTTTTCCCCCGGAAGAACTTTTATTAATTTGTACCGATGAATCCGAGAATATGGATTTTTTTAATCCGATTTTAAATTACTATAAAAATGCTATTTTTATTGATCACTTTATTATTGCTAACTGGCAAAAAGAATTTCAAAATTTACCCTTTACCGATGAACAAACCCTAGGATTAATTTGTAATTTAGTGATATGGAACTGTCAGCAATTCGCGGGTAGTTTTCGCAGTACCTATACCGGAATTATCCATAGAAACTGGTTTAGAAAGCAACTCCAAAAGCAACCTAACCCTTCTAAATTAACCTTTAAATTTGTAGAAAGTGGTTTATCCCCTGGAGAAGTCCAGTTTCATCAAGGTTCCTATGCAGAAATTAATCCTGGTTTTTTTAGTTGGAATCGTATTCATCTCCCCGTGGTCACAGAAATGAAATCTTGGTGCCGAGAATGGCCGGAATCCGTGTGTTTAACCCTCTAGGATAACTACTAATCAACGATTGTGATTTGCCCGGTACTTAATGCTCTCTGGAGGATACAAACTAAGTGTTTTTCCTGTTCATCAAGTTGACGCAATAACCAATATCTCATGGCATATCGCTCTTGCCGACTCATAGATTCAGTCTGGAGAATTTTCTCAATCATTTGTTGGAAACTCAAGCTGGGAATAGATAATGTTTCAGACATAAACGTACTTGAAGGCAACTCGTTAGAGGGTATAAATATCTGGTACTGACTCACTCTATTTAATGATTTTTGTGCTATTCTGGATGTGATCACCCCCATTAATAATAGGTGAGATAGATCACAAAAGTTCAAAAGGTAACGGCCAACAGGGAAATCCTTCTCATTAAAATTAGGGGATTGGGGGCACGACCCCTTGAGACTTTGTGACCGACGCCCAGCCCGTTTGTTTTGATTTAAGACTTGACCTTTCTTTGAATGGGGGAATGGTTGTCGATTTGCACAGCTTAAAGAGTAAAATCTTCTTGTTCGCTATTTTTGATTCAAGGAGACTCCATTGAAAAAGATCTTATCAGTCCTTATTTCGAGTTTTCTATTGTTAACAGTCCTGGTGTCTAAACCTGCATTAGCAGAAGGAGTTTTAAGTGGGTCTACCATTTTTTCCAACTCCTGTGCAGCTTGCCACATTAACGGAAATAACGTTATAGTTGCTAACAAAACTCTCAAAAAAGAAGCATTTATTAAATACTTAAAAGGATATAAAGAAAATCCTCTGGCTGCAATTATTAACCAAATCACCAATGGTAAAAATGCGATGCCAGCTTTTAAAAGTCGGTTAACTTCCAGAGAAATTACAACCGTTGCCGCCTATGTTGTTGAACAAGCTGAAAAAGCATGGTCGCCATTGGAATAAATTTCCTTAGATCATAATATTATGGGAGCAAATTTCCCAGTTCAACCCCAATATCTGTTATCTTGGATATCAAAACTATGCCAAACAGCTTGTGAGTCATAAGCCTCTGGAAAACTCAGAGTTGCCTGGTTCCACACCGCACTTTTGTCCGTCAAATCTGTATCAAAAATCAATGTTTACACAAGTGCATTTGACAGAGCGACACCATCATATTCTGTGGGCTACGATTCGTCACTATATTGCGACGGCCGAAACCCGTGGGTTCTAAGGCTTTGGTGGAAGAATACAACCTCAAAGTCAGTCCCGCCACTATTCGCAACGGTATGGGGGTCTTAGAACGGGCTGGACTCCTGTATCAGCCCCATACCTCCGCCGGACGCATCCCCTCGGACTCGGGGTATCGGATTTATGTCGATAAACTGATTACCCCCTCAGAAACCGTTGCGGATGAGGCGCTGCACCTGTTACGCGAACAACTGAATTTAAAAAACTGTAGTTTGGAAGCGGTTTTGCGGGGGGCGTCGCAAATTTTATCAACTTTGAGTGGATATATTACCTTAGTTACACTCCCGAAAACCGTCACTACCCGGTTACGACATTTGCATTTGGTTTCCATAGAACCCGGGAAAATCATGTTAGTGGTGGTGACGGACTCCTATCAAACTCAGTCCAGTTTAATTGATTTATCTCCAACGAATTCTCTCTCGGATTCTGAGGCGATGGGAGTTAATCTTTTACCCAAAGATCAGGAAGTTTTAGAACAGGAATTGCAACTGCTTTCTAATTTCTTAAATGCTCAACTCAGGGGCAAATCTATTTCTGAACTTTCGATTTTAGATTGGAGTGAATTAGATCGGGAATTTCAGTGCTATTCTGACTTTTTAATAAAGTTATTAACGGATTTAAGTTTTCGTAGCCAAACCCCAGAATATACTCCAATTCTGATTAGTGGCATTGCTGAACTTTTACATTTACCTGAATTTTCCCAATTGCAACAGGTGAAAACTTTGATGCACTTATTAGAAGAAGAGCAGGAACAATTGTGGCCGTTAATTTTTCCCAATCCCAAACAAGAACAACGGGTTACGGTTCGCATTGGGTCGGAAAATCCCTTAGAACCCATTCAAGGCTGTACCTTGGTTTCTGCACCCTATCGACGGGATAATATTCCGGTCGGAAGTGTGGGAATTTTAGGCCCGACTCGGATGATGTATGAAAATGCGATCGCCGTGGTTGAAGCCGCCGCCGATTATTTGTCTGAAGCACTGAGTTAATTTTTAGTCCCTAAATTTATGGTGGGTTTAGAAACCTTTAAAAAATAGCTTATCTTCCTTTGTTCATCTTCTGGGATTTTGCTTAGAAGCCCTCTCCGCTTTTTGCATATTATTAGGATTAATTAGTACCTTAAAAATAGCCCTAGCGAGTTTCCGCCGTCGGCAAATTTTTCCCTTTATAGAATTACGTCTTAACTTTGGCAGTTGGTTAGCTTTAGCCCTGGAATTTCAGTTGGGTGCAGATATTTTGTTCACAACCGTTACACCGTCTTTTATTGCTTTAGGTCAGTTAGCGGCTATTGCTGTAATTCGGACATTTTTAAACTATTTCTTAAATAAAGAATTAGAAATGGAAACCAAATTTCAGAATAATTTAAAGGGGAAATCTTCCCTGGATCAGTTATAAAATATGACAGTAAATTCTGATATTTTAAGACAGGCAGAAATAGCAATTACTGAGTTTGAAAATTCAAAAATTACCGGAGTTTGGACGGGATTAGATCAACAACAAATTATTGCAGAATTGCGATCGCGTTTGGTTAATCCTTTTAATATTAATCAAGAAACTCAACCATTTTGTGGCCCGGCTGCAATTATTTTTGAACTAATTAGAAAAAATCCTCTTGCTTATATTCAACTCTGCCGTAATTTGTTTCAAATTGGGGGATTTCATACCCAAACCAATCGTTGGATTTCTCCACCTCAATGGTTACAAGAAAGTCCCTTAAATTTACAAATTCCCCAAGTAGATTGGATGGTTTTATCCACCCTTAGAGAATCAGAAAATATTATTTTTTCTGTAGATCCAAATGCCCCTCAACTATTAAGAAATTTGGCGGGAATAACTAAACCTTGGGAAATGGCAGGGTGGATTAAGGAAATTTTAGGCTATCAAACCGTTAATGATAGAAATGCTTACTTATTTGGGGATTTAGAAGCCATTGAAACCGCAAATCAGATGATTGAATCCGGTGGTGTCGCCTTTGCCTTAATTAATGATTCGGGTTTACTCCTAAATCAACCGCCCGTTTTTCCCTATCCTAATCATTGGGTGGCATTATTAGAGAAAATTCAAATTAATCTCAACAGCAATTTGATTAATTTTAAAGTCTATACCTGGGGACAGGAAATGCAAATTACTGTTGATTTAAAAACCTTTAAAACCCATTTTTGGGAAGTGGTAATCGGAATTTAAAGTTAAATTTAATTAACTTCAATATTACCAATTAATGAATTAGTAATAATCCGTTTAACTCCCAGATTAACTAACTTTTTAAAATCCTCTAAATCATCCACCGTCCAAACCACAATATCTACCCCCTGATTTCGACTTTGGGTAATTATTTCAGGATGCTCTAAAATCACAGAATAATCTACGGTTAAAATAGCATTTACTTTACTAATAGCGGTTTGCAGTTGCTGTTCAAACTGCTTAAAATCAATTAAAAAATATCCCAGGATGATTTCGGGACAATATCCCCGAATTTGGTCTAAAAATTCCTGATTAAATGAAGTCATAATCGACTTGTTGATCAAGTTATTATTAATTAATAAATCTCCCAACTGTTTGATTTCTAAGTCTGACCATTGATGATCGGGTTTAACATCAAAATATAAAAAATCTTTAACTTCTTGAAAAGATGCGATCGCATTTTCTAAGGTCGGAATACTTTCCCCAGCAAATCTTTCTGCAAACCACGATCCCGCATCTAATTCTTTTAATTCTGCTACGGTTTTTTCGGAAATTTTACCCGATACTCCCGTAATTCTGTTTAACTCTTGATCATGGAAAATAACCGGAATTCCATCCGCAGAAACCTGTAAATCAAATTCTAGGGAATTTGCCCCCTGTTGCAAAGCAGCACTAAACGCCACTAGGGTATTTTCCGGCGCCATCACCGAAAAACCTCGATGGGCAATAATTTCTAAATCCACAATTTTACCTCTATTTTTACTATAATTAGTTTACCACAATTTGAGTATTTAAAAACCCTTCAACCGTTTGATTAAAACTTTCAGGTTCGACTAGAAATGACCAATGATTTCCCGCTACACGCTGAATTTCTAATCGAGTTAAATACTGTTTATAGGGTTTTAATTGCCAGTCCATGCGATTTACACCTTTTTCTGGTTGGATTAATAATGTAGGAATATCAATATTTTCTGTTAACCCAGGAACTTCCATCACCTGTTCAAAAATTTCATTCCTAGCAGCAATTCCAAATTTACTTCCCCAACTTCCATCGGGTTTTTGTTCCATTCCCATTTGAAATAATTCCTGTTGTAAATCACTCCATCCTGAAAATTGAGCTAATTGTTTAGCCAGATTTTCCGCCTGTTCAAAACTGGTAAATGGCCCCATTAATTTTAAGCAAGCTAACTGACGGTATAGAATAGGTAAAGTTAGTTTAAACAAACCCGGAAGTTTCATAATGAAAATTGGATCAACTAAGATCAGGCTATTAAACCGTTTAGGATTTTTTTGTGCCCAAATTGCCACCAGTTTCCCCGTCCAAGAATGTCCTAAAATATGGGCTTTTGACCAGTTTAGATGCTCCATTAAGGCTTCTAAATCTTCAATGACTTCGGTAAAGGTATAGCCGTGGTCGGGTTTACTACTTTCTCCATGTCCGCGCATATCAGGTGCTATAATATGATAGCGATCGCTTAATTTTTCTGCTAATTTTTTCCAGACTAATGCCTGATCTGCTAACCCATGTAATAACAAAATATTGGTATCCGAGGAAGTTTGAATAGCAGAATTCCATTCTAAATAAGATAAATTTATTTTTGATAACGATAAATTATTTCTAACACAACTCATGTTTTGTCCTCTTGAAATAATTAATTAGTTGGCTGGCTGGATATAGCACAACTTTTGTTCAGATTGTCATATTTTATTATAACCCAAAAAAGTCTTAAAACCTATCTAACTTTAGTTCAAACAATGGTCAACATCTTTTACAGTTACATCAATCCCAGCCTCCTCAAATTTAATCCAATAATTACACATAATCCACACCTTCCCCGAATCTGTAACACGCCGTTGATTATCTTTTGTTGCGGTGTTACCGTTCGACTAGCTCATGGCTCACGACTCAAGGCTTACGGCTCAAGGCTCACGGCTTACGGCTAACTACGCAGCCTGTTGAGGTATTCCGGTGTTGCGGTGTTCCCTTTTGAGCCTAAATTTTGGATGCAATTCAAATAGGATTGCTATATATTGAAATTAATGCTTGTAGGGATGATCCCCTTCTGGTAAAATCAGAAGCAAAAGTTAGTATTAAATACTTAGCTTGCCTAAGTGCAAGGCCTTCTGTCAGTGGGGAGTCTGTTCACTACCACAAAGTTGAGGTTTACTCCACCTTCGGATCAGGTGAAGACTCAACGGTGCTGGCATTGGTCAAGGTTTTAATGCTTTAAATTCAATGATCTAAGTTGTCAACAGTTTCTTTTAGGGTAGAGGAAGATGGGAAATAAGCCGAACCGCGTGGTTTTAATTGGTGTTGCTGGAGATTCTGGGTGCGGAAAATCAACATTTTTACGTCGGATAACAGACATCTTTGGAAAAGATTTTGTAACGGTTATCTGTTTAGATGATTACCATTGTTTAGATCGTAAGCAACGCAAAGAAACCGGAATTACCGCTCTTGATCCTAGAGCTAATAATTTCGATTTAATGTATCAGCAAGTTAACGCTCTGAAAAATGGTATATCTATTGATAAACCCATTTATAATCACGAAACTGGCGAGTTAGATCCCCCCGAACGGGTCGATCCTAATCATATTATTGTGATTGAAGGGTTACATCCGTTATATGACGAACGGGTGCGATCGCTGCTTGATTTTAGTGTTTATTTAGATATCAGCGACGAAGTTAAAATTTCGTGGAAAATTCAGCGCGACATGGCGGAACGGGGACATCGTTACGAAGATGTTTTGGCGGCAATTAATGCTCGTCGTCCCGATTTTGAAGCCTATATTGACCCCCAAAAGCAATATGCGGATGTGGTGGTTCAAATTCTACCCACCAACCTGATCGCTGAAGATAAAGAACATAAAGTTCTGCGGGTGCGTTTGGTACAGAAAGAAGGTGTGGAAGGACTCGAACCCGCCTACCTGTTTGATCAAGGATCAACCATTTACTGGACACCTTGCGGACGTAAACTGACCTGTTCCTATCCAGGTCTGAAAATGTATTATGGCCCCGATAACTACTACGGAAACGAAGTATCTATCCTCGAAGTTGATGGTCAATTCGATAACCTCGATGAGATGATCTACGTCGAAGGGCACTTAAGCAATTTATCTACGAAATACTATGGAGAAATGACCCATCTCCTCCGCGAACGCCAAGAGTACCCCGGTTCCAATAATGGTAGCGGATTATTCCAGGTGTTAGTTGGTCTGAAAATGCGGGCGACCTACGAGCGCTTAGTTGGAGCTAACGAAAAAGTTGCAGCAACGGTCTAATTTTCATCGGTTAGCCGTTCAATTAAACTCAGATAACGCGGGATCAACGAATCTCGCGTTATTTTTTATTTTGCCCGTTGTTGCGCTTCAGCGCACCTCTTAAATGAATTATATGTAGGAGTAATTCATAAATGACCCCTACATATAACCGCTATACATTTAAACATTGGAGCGGTTCAAAAAGTGTGAATCTAAAACTTTTTTAACAGAATCACTTAAGATTTGAATTTGATTTTCCTCCAAGTTTTCAGACGCATTAAGTTCAGGTTCCGAGCCAATTTCTGTTAATTTAGAATTGATTTGAGGGTTAACGTCACAAAACTCAATAATAGCTTCCGATATAGATTCAATCCGATCAGAATCCGATTCCGTCTCTGAGTTATCCAAAACCGTTTCTAATCGAGTTAAATCATTTAAAACTTCTGCCGAAAATAGTTCGGGTTTTTGGGTCACAATTTCAGAAAAAAAGGTAATCACCTGTTGAGATTTCATAGCAATCGGTATCCTGACTAAGATTGACAAAGATATTTTAATCCTAGAGTATCAAAAATTGCTCAAAAATGCTAATCATAAATTCCTCCGTTAGTCAAATTCGAGCAGATTCAGAGTTTCTCCCCATAGCAAGATTGCCTATTTGCCCTTATTGGGGTTTTTAGCCTGTTTCTAAAGCAATTTCTTTTACCGCTTGGAAGGAACTAATATTAGAAGCACCTTCGATGGCTTTTACCGCTAAATCTTGAACCTGTTTTAAGGCAGAATCCAATTGTTTTGATAGGGTTTGTAAACGAGTCTCTTGACTTTGAATGGTTTCCATTAAGGACTTAACCCGCAATTCATAATATTGTTTCTGACCTTCTACTTCTTTGGCGAGTAAATCCGATTTAATTTTGGCTTGATAATTGCCAATATTCCGTCCCAGGTCTTTCCCCCGTTTGATATTATCTTCCAACTTTTGAGGAAATTCTTCTACTTTTGTTTTAACTTCTGCATAAAGTTTTTCCCGTTCAAAAATCGTTTTTTCTCGTTCTGACCATTGTTTTTCCTGTTCTGATTGCAAATCATCAAGCTGTTTATACAGGGTTTTCTTAGCTTGTGAATAGGTATCAATATCAATATCTCGTTGTAATTTTAAATTATAATCGTATGTTTCTTGATCCCGCGATCGCGATTTTTGATAGGTTTCATTGCGTTCTTTAATTATCCGTTGATATTCTTCCTGTTCTTTTTGCCATGCTTTTTGCTGTTCTTGAAATTCCTGTTCTAAGGTTTCTCGTTGTAAACTTAACTCCTGATCAAAGGTTTTTGCACTGGTTTCATAGCGTTGAACTAAGGTTTCTAAGGTGTCATCTTCAACGGTTTCTAAATCATGTAATTCTGCTAATTGTTGCAATTCCTGGGTAACATTATAACGCAATTCTCCCAGTTTTATCGCTTCGGATGTTAGTTGTTCTGACAATTCATTAATTGCACTACCAAACCCCGTTTGTAATAGCAATAAATTATCAATAGTTTGCTGCATTTTGGGTTTTTGGACAACGGGTATAGGGGTCATAGGTTTAATCTTTTCTTCACTAATAGGTTTAACTTCTTTGGGAGTAGAACTCAGTTGTTTAATCTGGGTTTCTAAATCATTTTTTTCTTGAGCTAACTCTTGATAGGCTTCCAAAAGTTCGGCTTTAGTATTGCGATCGCTTACTTTTTTAGTCATTTTTTTTCTTTATTTTGGGTATAGTTAAGAACTAAAATCAGCTAAATTCTAGGGTTTATTTCGTCCCACTATTAGAACTGGTAGAACTAGAAAAAGCCCGCATTGCTAGATCTTGAGCTTGTTTTAAGGTTTCTTGTAACTGAGTAGTAATTTGGGTAATTTGTTCATTTTGTCGTTGAATAGTTTGTTCCAAAGATTGAACTTGTAACTCATAACCCTGTTTATTAGATTCCCATTCTTTCGCCAATAAATCTGATTTAACTTTTGCTTCTCTTGTGGCTTCTTGAATTGCTTCTTCCTTCGCCTGATCATGGGCTTGTTTTAGTTGTTCTTCATAGCCAGCAACCTGCTGTTGATTGGCTTCAAATTCCGCTTGATTTACCGTGAGAATTTGTTCTCTTTCTGTCCAATTTTTATCTTTTTCTTGATTTAATTCTAATAACTCCCGTTCTAATTTCCGTCTGATATCTTCATATTCATCCGTTTCAATTCTTCGAGTGCGTTTCTAACTCATAATTATAATCGGCTTCCCCCTGTTCACGACTGCGGGTTAAACGTTCTATTTCTTCCTCAACCGTAGTATCAAATTCCTGTTGTTCCTTTCCCCAAATTTTGTGTTTTGTGGTAATATCTTTTTGTAAAACTTCTTGCCCCAGGGCGGCATTTTGTTCTAATAAACTTAACTTTTCCTGATGTTCCTGGGTTAAAATATGTAAAGCATCAGCCACAATCCGAATTTTATGAATTTCCTTGAAATGCTGATCTTCGACCTCAATTCCTCGCTTTAATTCCTCTAATTTTGTTGATTCTGTTCGTAACTTTTCCGTTAATTCCGTAATCACAGAACCAAAATCTAGCTGTAAATCTGCTAACCCTTTAACAATACTATCGACGGTATAAGTCGCCGCAGTTTCTAAAATTTGTTTGCCTTTTTCTTGCTCCGCTTCCTGTTCCTTGGTGGCAACTTTTGACTCAATGCGTTTTTGTTCGGCTAAAATTTGTTGAAAGGCGGCTAAAAGTTGGGTTTTGCTACTGGGGACAAAAGGGGAATGGGTCATGATCAGTTTCTCCGTTTACAACATCAGCTAGACTAACAAGAATGATTAGATATCCCGTTAAACATTAATTTTGTTTTCGCAGTTGGGTCACAATATCTTGATATTTTTCAGTGGGTACTGGAGCAAGATGGGTGGGATTTTTAGCGATCGCCTGTAGAATATTTTGACAATTTTGACAACGATTTCCTTCCCAACAATAGCAATTTTTAACGAAGTTCAGTAATAAACTTTGCAATTGTTGATTTTGGTCTAACAAAGCCTGATAATTGCGCTGAAACCGATTGCACAACTAAAGATAAATGCTTAATATCTTCACCGATATTTTCCAAATCCTGCATCGTATCTTGACGGACTTGATAGGTTAATTCACGGGTTTGGATGAATTGATTTTCAACCGAATCACCGGGTTTTAGGGGAATCGTTTTTTTCATGTTTTCCTAGAATGAAAAAATAGGGGGCGGGAAAATGCCCAAATATTCACCCGCCCTGAATAACTTACACAGCAACCGCATCTAAAGCCGGAGGTAATGCTACCTCTTGCACAGAATTTAACATCAATTCAGAATGTTCCTCTCCCTTAGCATGAGCCGCCATTAAACAGGCAATTTCATGGGGGGGTAAATTATCTAAACAGACCATTTTTCGCGTTCCTTCTAAGTCAATCATCCGTGATAAATTACTCGAATCAGATAAAACCGCCGCGGCTTGTTCCACAATCGACCAATCCGTGCGTTCCTGCCAAGACCATTTTAAACTATAATAATTAATGGGTTTTACAACTCCATTTTCATCGGGTTTCTGGCCGGAATGTTTGGTGAATTCAGGCATAAAAATTCCCGTTGCGGGTTCCACACCTCGGGCTTGAACCGAAGCAACTAAACGGTTAAAATCACTCAATCCCCGGGATTTCAAATAAGTCACCATCACCACACCTTTTGGCAATTCTCCCGATTCCGCTACGAACCAAATTTGTCCCCATAAAGTGTGTTCTGTTTGTCCTAAACTACCAAAAAATTTGCTAAATTTTAGGATAGTCATAGAACATTTAGAACCATAATCCGTGTCTCCAATTGTCCACTGTCCCGCCTGACAATTATTGCGAACAGCAATCGGAATTTCAGGCACTAATAGGGCTTCTTTCGGTTTTGCCCCAAAAACAGTAAAGGTTGCTTTTTCTAAGGTTTTAGTCATTTTATTTTCCTTGATAATTCAGAATTTTTGCACTAAGTTTCCCTATCAAGGCGAGTTAAGAGGTATCTGCATTTTCTCGCCTCAATTGTAGTTAAGTTGGAAAATATCCTATCGAATTAAATGGGATTGTTTTTCCGGTTCAGGATAGGTATATAAAGGCTGTTGTTGAGCTTTAAGAAGGTTTAAAACCCCCAATAAATGCTCTAATAAATGGGTATGGGCGGTGGTAAAATGAATACTAAATCCTTCCCCATCCCGGGCATAACCTGGACAGACTAAGGATGCAGAACTTTGTTCTTCATGGATGGCAATATAAAGCCAATCCTCGTCTTCTAATTTGTAATGGGTATCTGTCCAAGTTCTGAGCATGGCATTTTCCTCCAGTATGGATTTGGGTTTTTTTACTAAAACCTCAATCCCCAATTAATCGGGTGATTAAAACACTCGATTCAGGTTGAATCATTAGACCTTTACGACAAAAGCCACAAACCGCTTTTGGGTATTGAACTTTTATTCAACTCCCCCTATCTTAGACAATGTTGATGTAATCGTCAAGTCCCGGAGGAAAATTTTTTTGATCCCAGTTTCCCCATCTCTACCCTTGGTGACTCGTAAGGAGTAGACTGGTGGTAGTGGGTTGAAATTTTATTCAAACCAGCGTATCATCGGAATCGGGAGGAATGTACTATGGAACAAACCTTTGGAAAGCTAATTCGTCAAGCGCGGAAAGAGAAATTCTACTCACAGCGGCAGTTAGCGGCATTGCTGGAAGTGGATTTCACCTATTTATCTAAACTAGAAAATGACCGGGCAGACTACTCTCCTAAAGAAGATGTAATTAGGGGTTTGGCGAGAAATTTGGGTTTGGATGAGGAGGAATTAATCTTTTTGGCGGGGCGAATACCTCAGCATTATGAGAAATTTCTCAAAGAAAATAATAAGAGTATGACGGCACTATTCCGCCGAATGCAAGAAAATCCGAACTTTGCCCAGCAAATTTTTGAGGCTGCGCGGGAGGTTGAATAAGTGAGTATCCTGAAACCCTATCGCTTTTATCGTCGAGAGTCGATTGAGCGTCGGGCAAATGAGATTTTGCGACGGATGCAAGCCACACCCAATTTTGCCCCAGAGTGGCCGTTTGAGGCTTCTTTGGTGGCGGATTTTCTCGATTTAGGGGTGGTTTGGGATTGCATTCGGCCCGATGAACAGGGAGCGATCGCGGCTCGAATTTTGCCCACAGAAAGACTCATCGAAATTAACGAAGAAATTCAAGACAAACCCAAGGGCTTTATTGAGTCTACCATTGCCCATGAAATTGGTCATTGGGTATTACATATTGATCATGATCAATTAGAGTCTGGCGGGTCAGAAACTGCGGATAATCTATCAGATGAACCCTTTGTTTGTCGGGCTACCATTGAAGATGCCCATTTAGCATCTATTGAATGGCAAGCGCAATATTTTGCTAGTTGTTTATTAATGCCTCGCCCGATTTTAGAAGCTAAACGAGTCGGTCGAGATTTAACCAATTGGCAACACCTTTATACCATGAAAGATGAGTTGGGGGTGAGTATTTCTAATTTAACTAATCGCTTACAGGAATTAGGTTGGATTTCTATTCCTAAAGGAGAACGCACGATTTACCCGGGAAAAGCTGCCTAAAATATCGTTTCAAGGCTCCCGCCTTGGAATGATTTTATAGAGGCTTTTCTCCTTTCTATATGACTGAGAAGTCGCAAAAAGCCGTGCAAAACCGAATGGCAGTTGAAGCCTTTTTGACTAATGTTGACCTTTATTTTGTAGATGAAGAAACTGCTATTATTTACAGTAGTATAAAAGCAATGGATATGATATAATAATTAATACTTAAAGTAAGGAGAATATCAATCATGGCTCGAAAAGTCTTAGGTATTCATTTTGTTTGTAGAAATGGGCTTAATATTGAAGAATTAGGGGACGGTAGATTCAAAAGTGGGGATTGGAAAGTATCGGAAGAAACTGCTAATACCGCACTCTATTTAGCACTTCACGACCAGAAAAATCTTCACTCTTATAAACAAGGAATAATTGAAAGTTGGGAACACTATGAACGTGACGGAGGCAGAATCATTTTTTATGTAAAAGAATTTGATAGACCGCTAGAATGGGTCGGTGATGGAACAGGAGAAAAAGGATATTGTTGGTCAGAGAACTAAGGTGATATGAATATAAGGTAACAGTGTAGAATGGTAGAAAGGAGAAATACAAGATGAACATTTCTATCATCGATGAAGTTGTTGAACAGCTAAAAGTCATGCCGGAGGATTTGCAATGGCAGGTACTCGAATTTGCGCGAACATTAGTAAAAACAGAAGTTCGGGGGACGACAGGGCACAAATTGCTCTGTTTTGCTGGCTCTATTCCTCTTGATGACCTTGAATTTATGCGTCAAGCAATTGAGCAAGATTGTGAAAGGGTAGATATTAATGAGTGGTAGATACTTGTTGGATACCAATATCATTACTGCTCTTTTTGCCGATGAAACTGTAATCAAAAATAACCTAGCTCAAGCTGATGAGGTTTTTATTGCCAGTATTACTATTGGCGAATTGTGTTACGGTGCTAGAAAATCAGGACGAATTCAAGCAAATTTAATCAGAATTCAGCAGTTAGTTTCTAACAGTACAGTGCTGGTATGTGATAGTGAAACTGCTCAGGAATATGGCGATATTAAAAACAGGTTAAGACTTCTTTTCCAGGGCTGGTAGAGCCACCCTAATTACATTTCTAGGTAGAACCTAGAAACGAGGTTAAAACGAGGTTAAACGAGGTTAACATCTTCATAAATATCAACCAAGGATAAGGTTAAATTTAAACTTTGCAAAATAAAAGTTACCTCGCTGGGGTTATAGGTTTGAAAATACCATCCTCCTTTTTTATTGCGTCGGAATATTTCGACTCGTTGGTGTTTTGTATTTACTAAAACATATTCTTCCAGACTATCTAAAGTTTGGTAGTCGTTGAATTTATCCCCTCGGTCAAAAGCTTCGGTACTTTCAGAAAGCACTTCAATAATTAGTTTGGGAAAGCGTTTATAAGTAGAGGTTTCTTGGTCTTGGGGGTGACAAGTTACCAGAATATCAGGATAATAAAAACAGTTACATTCTTCGAGACGGACTTTAATATCTGCAAAATAAACGCGACAATCTTTTCCCCGTAGGTGAGAGCGAATTAAGCTGGCAAAGTTTAAAGCAATGGTATTATGGGTATCGGTTGTTCCCGCCATTGCATAGATTTCACCATTAATATATTCATGTTTGATGGTGTTTTGGGTTTCGATTTCTAGGTATTGTTCTGGAGTTAGGGAAAGATGGTCAGAAAGGGCAATCATTGTTTTGATATTCCTATTTTAATTTAAAATTAACATTGATAATCTTAATTAAACAACAGGTTCAATAAAGCGTTGATTAGCCCTAATAAAAAACGCCCCGCCTTGATAGGAAACTACTAACCAAGGTTTACCAACCTGATCAAATTTAATCGGATAACGGTAATCTGGATGGGGGATTAATACCGTACCCGTGGGGAAACTGGTATCAATATTATAGTTAAAACCTGGGCCGCTACGAGCATTTAATTTTTTAGCACAAATCACTTGCCATTGTTGCCAATTTCCATTAGTAAAATCCCCTAACTCATTGGGAATAGGAGATTGTTGAGATTGAATGGGATTAGACTTTTTAATAGCTGCTACAGCTTGTTTAATTTTAAGGTGAGTAGCATCCCCAATGATTCCATCAATTGGTAATTCCATTTCCTCTTGAAAGGCTTTAACAATGGTTTCCAAATTCTGATCAAAAGGCATTCCCAACCGACCAATACTATAGCCCAACTGTTCTAACTGATATTGAATTTCTCGAACCCTAGCCCCGGGTTTCACCGCGTTTTAAAATCATGTTTAACTTCTCCTCTCAATGTTCCGGTTTTATGTTAACATATAGAAATATTAAATAACCCTTAATATTATCTTCTCGATATTAAATCATTCTCTCGACTCGGTTAACAAGACGTATCCCCATTTTAAGTTTGATAAATTAGGTTAACACCATGGATAGACGGCAATTTCTAAAATTTGTAGGAATTTCGGGTACATCAGCGATCGCAACTTTAGGGACTCACGGATGGATTAGCAAAAGCCTGGCCGCTTCCCCCGGCTCAAAACGCTTAATTGTAATTTTTCTCCGAGGTGGAATTGATGGTTTAAATGTGGTGGTTCCATACTCCGAACCCGCATATTATGCCGCCCGTCCAGTGATTGCCATTCCCAAACCCGGAACCGAAAAAGGGGCGTTAGATTTAGATGGATTTTTTGGGGTTAATCCGGCTTTATCATCCCTAATGCCTCTTTGGAAACAAAGCAATTTAGCTTTTGTTCATGCCACGGGTTCTCCCATATCCAACCGTTCCCACTTTGAAGCCCAAGATCAGATGGAAACGGGAACCCCCAATAGCCACAAAACCCCCGATGGCTGGATGAACCGTTTATTAGGGGTTTTACCCGGACAGACTCCCGTTGAAGCCGTCAGTGTGGGAACTGCAATTCCCCGCATCCTCTCCGGTTCCCAGTCCGTCGCCAATATTACCCTCAATTCCAATAGTACCCGGGAACTCCCCATTGATCGAGATCAGGTTAAAGCCGCCTTTGATCAACTTTATGCCAGTAACGATGCCCTCAGTTTAGCCTATAGAGAAGGTCGGAGCGCCCGGGAACAACTGCTGAAGGAATTGGACGCGGAAATGGAAGCCGCTAACCAAGGTGCGCCCTTACCCAAAGGATTTGCGGGGGAAGCCCGACAACTGGGGAGTTTGTTAGTCAGAGATCCGAGAATTCAACTGGCCTTTATGAATCTGGGAGGCTGGGATACCCACGTCAGCCAGGGGGGAGCGACCGGACTTTTAGCGAATCGGTTAACTTTTTTATCAGAGGGATTATCGGCCTTAGTGGAACGGTTGGGGGATGTTTATGGGGATACAACGATTGTGGTGATGTCCGAATTCGGGCGCACGGTTCAGGAAAATGGCAATGGCGGGACGGATCACGGCTATGGGAATGTGATGTGGCTCTTGGGTGGGGCGATCCAAGGGGGAAAAGTTTATGGGGAATGGCCAGGTTTAGCTAAATCGGAGTTATTTGAACAACGGGATTTAAAGGTAAAAACAGATTTTAGAGAGGTAATTGCTCAGATTTTAGCGAGCCAATTTAAACTCAATTCTCAGCAGATGGGTCGGGTTTTTCCCGACTTTACCCCCTCTCAAACCGTTAGTCTAATCTGAAATTGAGATTCAATGTTAGAAAGTCAGCAAAATTTGGTAGATTATTAAAATATTCTAAAACTACGGGATTATCTGCTAAATTGCTGATTTCTGTTTTCAACTTATACACTTGGATTTCATGGCGAAAAGTTCGTGGCGATATGGTCTTTCAAAAGGCACTAAACAAATACTGAAATCAGTTGCTCTAATGATTTTAGGTCTGGGGTTGATAGTTTTATTATCCGCCCACCCTGGGATGGCGAATGCTCCCAAAATATTTCCAGAAATTCGCGGGGTTTGGGTGACAACAAATGATACGGATATTGTTAGAGATCATACTAAATTACAGGAAGCCGTTAATCAACTAGCACGACTCAATTTTAATACTATTTATCCGGTGGTTTGGAACTCAGGCTATGTATTTTATCCGAGTATGGTTGCTCAAACAGGAGGGTTTCAACCATTTATTCGCAAAGGTTTACAGGGACAAGATATTTTAGCAGATTTAATTAATTTAAGTCATCAAAAAGGAATATTAGTAATTCCTTGGTTTGAGTTTGGATTTATGACCTCGCCGTCTTCGGAATTAGCCTTAAATTATCCCCAGTGGTTAACCAGTCGCCAAGATGGAATTCAGACCTGGGAAGGCGCCGCCGGAGAGGTAGTTTGGTTAAATCCCTTTCATCCAGAAGTCCAACAATTAATTACTAATTTAGTATTAGAAGTTATGACCCAATATCAGGGGGATGGTATTCAATTTGATGATCATTTGAGTTTACCGATTGAATTTGGTTATGATCCCTATACGGTTAAGTTGTATCAGCAACAGACGAATTCACTTCCTCCGAAAGACCCGAAAGATCCTGCTTGGGTGCGTTGGCGTGCGAATAAAATCACCGAATTTGTGCAAAAATTGAATAAAACCGTAAAAGCGAAAAACCCTAAAGCGATTTTTTCTATTGCTCCTAATCCCTATCATACCGCTTATAATAGTCATCTTCAAGATTGGGTTGGTTGGGTGAAAAAAAATCTAGTTGATGAGTTAATTGTGCAGATTTATCGACCCGATTTACCAAGTTTTGTTAGAGAATTAGTTAAGCCAGAAATTCAAGCAGCGCGGGGTAAAATCCCGACGGGAGTGGGGATTTTAACCGGATTAAGAAATCGACCGATCGGGATGCAACAAATTCAAGCTAAAATACAAGCTGCGCGTCAAAATGGCTTAGGGTTTTCGTTCTTTTTCTATGAAAGTTTATGGGATGAAGCTCCTGAAACCCGCCAATGAAAGACAAGCAAAATTTCAATCCCTATTCTATTATCCAGCTTCGCGGGCATTTCTGAGATAATCTTTAAAATAGGCAATAGGGAATGGAAAATGGGCAATGGGTAATAGTGATTGATTTTTCAATTGTTCTAAGATGCTTAAAAGCTTATATCTTCCCCATTCCCAATCACCAATTTAAGAGAATTACGCAGATTAACACAGATTAAAATCCGTGAAATCCGTGAAATCCTCTTAAATCCGTGATCCCCGTTACTTAATAGTTTAATAATTGAGCGACAACAGAAGGCATCGGAAGTATTATTAATAATAATAATCCCAAGGTTGATAACCCGATAATATCTCGAATATTATTGAGTTCACTGACATCATTTAAGGCGGGTTCATCCTGTAGGGGAAAAAAGAATAATAATAGGGCTAAAATCAAAAATTCACTGTGAATTAATGCTAAAATTAAGATTAATAATCGTGCTACCTGACCGATAATCATACCAGTTTTTTTACCAAACATAGCATGAACAATATGACCGCCATCTAGTTGTCCGATGGGGATCAAATTAAATGCTGTTATAATCAATCCTAAATATCCCGCGATCGCCACCGGATGTAAATGGATAGCCTGTTCAGCAGTTAACGCAGCACCTAATATTAACTTACTCAATAACGTTAGTAAAAATGAAAAACCAGGATTCAAGGATTCAAAATTTAAAAATCCCGAAATTTTGGGATCAAAGGGAACAACCGTTGACTGACTCAACCCCCAAATTAATAGCGGTAAGCTAATGATAAATCCAGCTAAAACTCTAACAATACTAATATCAAATAATGCTCGACGATGGGGAAAAGGCGATCGCATCTGAATAAAAGCACCCAAAGTTCCCAACCAAAAAGGAATCGGGATAAAATAGGGTAAAGTCGCCCGCATTTGATACCAACGAACTGCTAAATAATGGGCAGACTCATAAATTGCTAAAATTCCCATTAAAGCCATACTATAGGGTAGTCCTGCCAATAATAAACCGGGGTTATCTTGCCAAGCATCCAGGGGAACATTTGCCATTTCGACACCCGCCGCCGTGGTGGTAAATAGGGTAATGAAAAATAAACAGAAAGCTAAAATAGGACGGGTTAAGGGTTCAGATTGAGGGAGATTATCAGCCCTTTCTTGATAGGGATTGGGGACTAAAGCAAAGAACGGTTTATCTTGTAGATCCTGTTGAAATATAATTAAAAAGCGATCGCTAAATTCAGCCTGAATATTATCTCGAATCGTTTGATAAGCTAGATCAGAATTAGACCGTAACTGACCCCGACAAATCACCGCTTGTAAGCGATATTCAATATTATGTAAGGGAAAGACTGTCCAGGGAAAACAACTGCGAAGAATGTCTTCTTCCTGTTGATCCAAAGGGCGCGGTAAACTGGGTTTTTCCGGGGAGAGAATTGGGTTTGTTGGAGTAGCAATATCTAATTCCGGTGATGGCGGAGGAATCCGCCCCCACTGTACCAAAAACCAATATAAACAGGGACAAACAATAAAGGGAATAATCACTAACCCGGCGGGAATCGGTTTTTGATCGTAGATCCAAATCCAAGTTCCCCAAATGAACGCCGGAGTCATCATCACCAACCACAGTAACCAAACCGGAGTCCGGGTAATTTGAGCCACACCCCTTTGTAGTAGCCAGTAGGTCATCAACCCCAAAATTATTAACCAAAATAACATGATCATCGGTAGTTTTAATTCAGTTAAAATCGACAATTACACCGTAAAAATTAATCTGATAATATGTTACAGGAGCGTTCTGTTCCCAAATCCCCCCGGCCTGTGCTGGAAAATATTTATGCCTTCCCACCCAACCGGGAAACCCTGGGCGGAACAGCCTATTTCATTGTAGAGAACCAGACAAACATCTTAATTGATGCTCCCCCCTGGAATCCGACGAATCAGCAGTTTATCGAGCAGCTAGGGGGCGTTCAGTGGTTATTCATTACCCATCGGGCGGCGATTGGTTCATCCCGAGAAATTCAAAAAACCCTGGGATGCAATATTCTGATCCAAGAACAGGAAGCCTATTTACTACCCGAGTCCGACGTAACCACTTTTGAGACTGAGTTAAAACTGAGTTCCCAGAGTTCAGTTTTTTGGACACCAGGACATTCCCCGGGTTCATCCTGCCTCTATTTTAGTGGGCATGGGGGGGTATTGTTCACCGGACGTCATCTGTTACCGAATCTCCAGGGCCAACCGGTTCCCCTGCGTACCGCCAAAACCTTCCATTGGCCCCGACAATTAAACGGTGTTCGGTTAATCTTGGAGCGCTTCAATTCCGATACCCTGAAATATATTTGCCCGGGGGGGAATACCGGGGCACTACGGGGAGAACGTTTGATTAACCATGCCTACGACAAATTGGCCACCCTGGATTTAGATGCCTGTCGGTTGACAGAAGCGATTTTTTAGCCCGGGGCAAGTGTAAGAAATGCTGACTCCCCTGACTCGCAGTAAAAATTAACAAAAACTATACTCCCCCAAATGAAAACCGTATCCCCCCCTCTGATAGACTAAAACACTGGGAGTGTCTAATAATTCGGCAGTCTCAGTTCTTGGGAGGAAATAATTCTGTGGATAATGTTATTGGGTTAGAGATTATTGAAGTCGTCGAGCAAGCTGCGATCGCATCGGCTCGTTTGATGGGGAAAGGCGACAAAAATGAAGCCGACCATGTGGCCGTGGAAGCCATGCGTAAACGCATGAACCAAATTCACATGAGAGGACGGATCGTGATTGGGGAAGGGGAAAGAGACGAAGCCCCCATGCTTTATATTGGTGAGGAAGTTGGGATCTGTACCCAGGAAGATGCAGCGAAATTCTGTAACCCCGACGAACTGCTGGAAATTGATATTGCGGTTGACCCCTGCGAAGGTACTAACCTAGTCGCCTATGGTCAAAATGGCTCCATGGCCGTGTTAGCGATTTCTGAAAAAGGCGGTCTGTTTGCGGCTCCTGATTTCTACATGAAGAAATTAGCAGCCCCGGCGGTGGCAAAGAATCACGTTGATATTAACAAATCCGCCACCGAAAACCTGAAAATTCTCTCCGACTGCATGAAACCGCTCCATTGAGGACTTAGTGGTGGTGGTGATGGATCGTCCCCGCCACAAAGACCTGATCAATGAAATTCGCACGGCCGGCGCCCGGGTGCGTTTGATCAGTGATGGAGATGTTTCTGCTGCAATTTCCTGTGCCTTTTCGGGAACCAATATTCACGCACTCATGGGCATTGGAGCCGCACCAGAAGGCGTGATTTCAGCCGCAGCCATGCGAGCTTTAGGTGGTCACTTCCAAGGTCAGTTAATCTATGATCCAGAAGTGGTGAAAACGGGATTGATTGGGGAAAGCAGAGAAGGTAATCTGAATCGCCTCAAAGAAATGGGAATCAATGATGCTGATAAGGTCTATGATGCCCATGAATTAGCCTCCGGTGAAACGGTGTTATTTGCGGCTTGTGGAATTACACCAGGTACTTTGATGCAAGGTGTGCGCTTCTTTAGTGGCGGTGCTCGGACGCAAAGTTTAGTTATTTCTTCTCTGTCTAAAACTGCTCGTTTTGTCGATACTGTTCATATGTTTGGCGCACCCAAAAATATTCAGTTGCACTAAAATTTAAGCGATCAGTAATCAGTAATCAGTTTTAGATTTTGGGTTTTTTTGCCAACACTTGAAAACTATTAGCAATTTACTGGTTACTGATTACCAATTACTGATTTTTGAAACCATATTTATAACAACTGTTCTATGAATATTGCTGTTGTAGGTCTGAGTCACAAGACCGCACCCGTTGAAGTTCGGGAAAAATTGAGTATTCCCGAACCTCAATTAGAGGCTGCGATCGCTCATTTATTAAGTTATCCCCATCTGGAAGAAGTTGCGATTCTTAGCACCTGTAACCGCTTAGAAATTTATTTAGTAGCAACAGAAACTCAACCCGGAATTCGGGAAGTTACTCAATTTTTATCAGAAAAAAGTAAATTACCTTTACAACAATTACGGCCCCATTTATTTACCCTGATCCATGATGATGCCATCATGCACTTAATGCGAGTCGCCGCCGGGTTAGATAGTTTAGTTCTAGGGGAAGGACAAATTTTATCCCAAGTTAAACAAACCCATAAATTAAGTCAACAACATAAAGGGATTAGTCGTATTCTTAACCGTTTATTTACCCAAGCATTAACAGCCGGGAAACGGGTAAGAACCGAGACCAGCATTGGCACGGGAGCGGTTTCTATTAGTTCGGCTGCGGTGGAATTAGTTCAGATGAAAGTCCAGAACTTAAGTAATTATCGAGTTGCCATTTTAGGCGCTGGCAAAATGTCTCGATTATTGGTTCAGCATTTAATCTCTAAAGGTGCGAACCAAATTTCTATTTTAAATCGGACATTAGGGCGAGCTAAGGAATTAGCAAATCAATTTCCCGATGCTGATTTACGGATTTATACTATGTCGGAAATGATGTCCGTAATGGCAAATTCTGATATTGTATTTACCAGTACCTCCGCTACGGAACCCATTATAGACCGAGCTAAATTAGAAACGATTTTAACCCCATCTCAATCCCTAATGTTAGTGGATATTTCTGTTCCCCGAAATATCGCCACGGATGTCACGGAATTAGCCAATGTTCAAGCCTATAATGTGGATGATTTAAAAGCAGTTGTAGCTCAAAACCACGAAAGTCGTCGTAAAATGGCCCAGGAAGCCGAAGTTTTGCTAGAAGAAGAAGTCCAAGCTTTTGAAGTCTGGTGGCGCAGCTTAGAAACCGTTCCTGTAATTAACTGTTTACGCGATAAAATTGAAACTATCCGAGAACAGGAATTAGAAAAAGCCCTATCCCGTCTGGGTTCAGAATTCGCCGACAAACACCAAGAAGTGATTGAAGCCCTAACCCGGGGAATTGTCAATAAAATTCTCCACGACCCCATGGTACAACTGCGTGCCCAACAGGACATAGAAGCTCGACGTCGCGCCATGCAAACCCTACAAACCCTATTCAATTTGGAAACCGGAAAAAAATTCCAGTCAGCAATACAGTTAGGTTTGTTCTGTTTTTCCTAAATTCTTTCTACAGATAACGCGGTCATCAAGAGCTATAGCTGATGGCCGCGTCTTTTTGTTGTTGCGCCGTTGTTGCGCTTCAGCGCAATCTTGAAGTCTAAAGCCCAACAACCATTATAACAAGGGACTTACAGACCCATTTAACCTTAAAAGTGGGTGATTGCAAAAGACCTCTTGCAATCCCTTGGCAACGTTGCAATAATAATAAACAGAAAGGCACATTACGAGGGTTTCAAGGAGCTGGAGGTAACGTGTTTATGGGAGCACAATATCTCCAGCGTTCTTGCTTTCTTTCAGTGAAACCCCAAAAAATCAACCGAGCGCAAGTTTCCCCACTCTTAAAGTTCTAAAGATTAAATAGACCCGAGTGTGAATTGATCAAAAACACACCCAACTGTAAATATTATACACAACAATCTTTGAACAGGCTACATACTTCCGCAAAAAATACGAAAACGGTTACATTTAATACCCGGACGGGGGACTTGCATTACAAGTCCTGTATTTTAGTGTTGGATTGCCGATTTGAGGGATTGACAAAACTGACCGATATCCACCAACGCTTGTTCCGGTGTTCCTTCCGCCAATCGTTTCACAAAGGCACTCCCCACAATCACCGCATCTGCACCCCAGTCTCGCATTTGGGTAGCTTGTTTCCGGTTGAGAAATCCCAAACCCAACCCCAATGGGTTTATCCGTTAGACTCCGCATTTCCTTGAGGATATCTTCAACCCGGGTTTGGACTTGGGTACGCATCCCCGTGACCCCAGTAACACTCACCAAATAAATGAACCCCTGGGACTGACGGGCGATTAACTCAATCCGTTCTTTAGGACTGGTTGGCGCCACCAGTAACGTCACTTCTATGCCAATTTGACGGGCGGGTTCCAATAAAGTTTCCGCTTCTTCTAAGGGTAAATCTGGGACAACTAAACCCCTAGCCCCGGCTTGATAAATCTGTTCTAAAAAGGGTTTAATCCCTCGATGTAAAATGGGATTATAGTAAGTAAATAAAATAATTGGGGCTTTCAAAGTTGGGCTAACCGTTGCCACCATTTCTAATACTTGATCTAAACGGGTTCCCTTTTGTAAAGCGCGAGTTGCCGCGGCTTGAATTACTGGGCCATCGGCTAAGGGGTCGGAATAAGGAACCCCTAACTCAATCAAATCCGCCCCATTTTGATCCAAAATTTGTAAGGCTTTCGCCGTTGTTTCTAAGTTCGGATCACCGGCGGTAATAAAAGGGATTAAAGCACAGTTTTTTTTGTCCGAAGTTCTTAAAGATTCAAAGCATTCAGCAACAGAAATCATTAAAATTAAACTCAAATAGACTAACTAATTATCCAATAATTAAGCAGAAAAAAGTAAGATTTTTAATTATTTTTTTCTGCTTCAACTTCCGCTTGCAATTGAGCAATTTCTTCTGGAGTCATTTCTTCGAGTCGTTTTTGGAAAACGGCATCTTCGTAGTTTTTTAGTTGTTGGTTATAGGTCATATTTCGACTTCCCACCCGGAATAAATAAGTGAGTAACCAAATAAATAAACCACCTACTAAAAAAGTTTGACTCCAGATGCCAGCATCAACGCTATTCAGACCCGCCCATTGTAAAATTAGGTAGATTGCTCCACCTGTCAAAAAAACGAGCATTCCAATAGCAATAACATCAATTCGTCGCATTAGCTGGCAATTTTTCTAGGTTGAGGACGGAAATTCAAGAAGGGAGCTAGAAGAATTAATCCGGGGAAAAAGAAGAAGACTAAAAAGTACATAAATGCCCGTTCAAAAGAACTGACTACATACCAACGAGCATTCATATAGGCATATAAAGCAGCCGGAAGGACTAACAAATAAGCACCCGCTAAAGCGGCGTAGAGTAATAGGGTAATCAGTAGCATAATTGCAGGTTTAAAAATAAACAGCCACTTAACATCAGACAATTTTAAACTATAGCACCCAGTGGGGGAATTGGGACAGGGCTATTTGATTTTCTCCCAAAACGGGTATGATCTCTCCCCCGACCCGCCTCCAATATGACTATATTTGAGTTCAGGGGGTAATCTATTTAATTATAGTAAATTTGATTATCCTCAATCCTCCGGTGTAGGGGCGAGGCACGTCTCACCCCTACGGGTGCGAATACTTTCAACTTAAACCTCGAATGTAGATTATCTATTTTTATCATCAAAAAAATATGCCCGATAATCCACAAATTCATCATCGGCGTTCTATTCGTTTAAAAGGATACGATTATACTCAACCTGGGGGATATTTTGTTACGATTTGCACGAAGGAAAAACAATGTTTATTTGGAGATATTGTTCAAAGGGAAATGCGATTTAATTCTTTAGGAGCGATCGCTTTTAACACCTGGCAACAAATTGCTGAAAAATTCCCTCATGTTGAATTAGACTATTTTATCATCATGCCGAATCATATTCATGGGATTTTAATCTTTAATGAAATTATTGCCGATCCTCAATCCCCCGTAGGGGCGAGGCACGCCTCGCCCCTACACCGGACATCATTATCAGAACAAGAAATGTCTTCAGAATCAACACAACGACCTCATGGTGCTGCTCCAAAATCCTTGGGTGCTGTTGTGGGTTGGTATAAATCTTCTGTGTCTAAATCTATTAATAGAATTTGTAATAATTCCGGTCAAGGATTAATTTGGCAACGAGATTATTATGAAGAAATTATCAGAGATGAAACCGCTTTAAATGCAATTAGAAAATACATTATTGAAAATCCCTTACGTTGGGAAGATGATCCAGAACATCCGCCTTTAAATAAAATTAAAAGTGAATTACTGATTGATCTTCCCTTTTAAATTTTGATCATCCCGAATTATATTGATGGGGTTTTAATCTTTGATGAAACCATTGCTGATCCTCAATTCCCCGTAGGGGCGAGGCGCGCCTCGCCCCTACACCGGACTTTGCTGCCTATTTTTTAATAACTAGCTTGCACCCATAATTTTACCTGTAACTAGAATATCTTTATCAAAAGTTGCTGCTCCAGTATCCATGTTGATAATAATTTGTTTTTTATCTGTATAACCAAAAAGATTACCGTTTTCAAAATTTAACCCCCAGACATTGGAAAACCCAATATTTCCAATTTTTTTAGCAGTGCCATCTAAGCCTAAAGAATATAAAATATCTCCTGAGTTATCAGTAGATTTTGATGAGGCAAAAAAATGATTTCTACTAGGAATAAAAGCTAAATCTCCACTACTTATAAAATTAGTATTATCCTCCGAAGAAATACTTGATGCACGTCCAGTTTCAAGATTGATTTTATAAAGATCAGAATTGCTAGAATTACTTGATCCATATAACTCACCATTAGAAGAAAACTCAAGAGAATTCATCCCATTATCTGTAACAAAATCTCCAATTTTTGATAAGTCACCCGTTACAGAATCGATTGATACAGAACTATATTCTATCTTGTGGTGATTAAAATATTAAAATTATCCCAAAATGTAGGGGCGGGTTCGGGTCAATCTTTGACATCCCACCAATAATCTCTCTAAACCCGCTTTCTTTCCCCAAATATGTTAATATAAAAAGGGCGGGTTCATTTAGATTTAGGGTGGGATTTGTTGGCTCTATTAGAACCCGCCACTACGGTCTAGGGGTATAATTAGAAAAAATATTAAAACCTTGATAGGGGTTAATAAAAATGATGAATAATTTTCAAAGATTTACAGTCATTATTGAACGAGAGGACGATGGATATGTCTCTGTTTGTCCTGAATTAGATATTGCTAGTCAAGGAAATAATGTTGAGGAAGCGAGACTAAATTTAATCGAAGCTATTGAATTATTTTTTGAAACGGCTGAAACCTTCCGAAATTAAAAATCGATTACAAACCGAAATTTTTATTACTCAAGTGGAGGTGAAGGTTGGGTAAACTTCGAGTTTTATCAGCAACAGAAGTTTGTAAAATTTTAGAACAACATGGTTTTGTTCAAATTCGACAGCGTGGTAGTCATATTATTATGCAGAAAAAATTACATGATACCAGTATAACGGTTCCAGTTCCTAACTATCCAGAGCTAAAAATTGGAACTTTACAATCTATTATTCGCCAGTCAGGGATACCTCGATCTTGGTTTGAAACCCATTAATATTCAAACAATTCCCGTAGGGGCGGGTTCGGGTCAATCTTTGACATCCCACCAATAATCTCTCTAAACTCGCCCATCCTTTCCAGAATTTGTTAATAGAAAGAGGGCGGGTTTATTAAGATTTAGGGTGGGATTTGTTAGATTTATTATAACCCGCCCCTACGGTCTATAAATTGACAGTAATAGGGGCCGGATTACTAATAATCAAAACCTAAGTTAAGGCGAAGACAGAGACTTTTCCGGCGATGCGTTGGGCGATCGCAGTTAATTCTAAAGCCGCGGCGGAGTTAGGATTAGAGACGACAATGGGAACCCCCGTATCTCCCCCTTCTCCGACGGGCATTTCCAAAGGAATAGACCCCAGTAAAGGAACACCTAACTCCTTGGCGGTTTTTGCCCCTCCCCCGGAACCAAAAATATCGTATTTTTTCTCCGGGGCATCGGGAGGGATAAAATAACTCATATTTTCCACAATTCCCAACACCGAAACCCCCAACTGTTGGAACATTTTTAACCCCTTGCGGGAGTCTAGCAGGGAGACTAATTGGGGCGTGGTCACAATCACGACCCCGGACATAGGAACGGCTTGGGCCAGGGTGAGTTGAGCATCTCCGGTGCCCGGGGGCATATCCACCAGTAGATAGTCTAATTCACCCCAATTGACCTGATAGAGAAATTGACGAATAATCCCATTTAACATTGGGCCACGCCAAATCACAGGTTGATCCTTATCGATCAAAAACGCCATCGAAACCAACTTCACCCCATGATTAAAGGCCGGTTTCTAGGAATTCTCCCTGGGGACTTTGCTGCACCATCACTTGAGCATCGGCCAACCCTAACATCGTCGGATCATTCGGGCCATAAATATCGGCATCAATTAACCCGACTTTCGCACCCATTTGGGCTAAGGCCACGGCCACATTCACCGCCACGGTACTTTTGCCGACGCCCCCTTTGCCACTAGAAATTGCCAGAATATTTTTCACCCCAGCAATGCCCTGACGGTCAGGTAAGGCCTTTTGTTGAGGGGTTTCGGCCGTAACATCAATAACAACATTTTCCACCCCCGGAAGCTGTTTAACCGCTTTCTGGCAATCCTCGACAATAAATTCCCGCAGGGGACAGGCGGGGGTAGTGAGGACTAGGGTAAAACTAATCTCCCCTCCTTGGATCTGAATATTACGAATCATGTTTAACTCCACCAAACTCTTTTGGAGTTCGGGGTCTTGTACAGGTCGTAATACCTCTAATACTGTATTGATATCAAGCATATTGGATAAGATTGTTCCCGGTTTGAGCAGTGGACGGATGGCTATCTTAGCGAATAGATCATTTATCCCTCCCCCTTATTATTAAAGAATTGGGTAATTCAAAAGTTCTTAATATTTTGGGGAGAAGTCTTAAAAAGGCTTAAGGTAACTTAAAATTAATGTAAACAAGATTTACATTATTAGGGTTTTATTGCAGAAGTTCCCGTTAGTCACTTGACTCAAGGGACACAATGCAGAGATGATCATAACGCTTGGTGAGATTACAACCCATTGTTGGTAATCGTGAAATAGGTTAAAAAAAATTATGACAGCTTCTCAGGTATCGGAAACTACTACGCCCCACTTGATCCCTGCGACTGACTCTCAAGCCCGTGTCAGTCAGTTCATGAAACAACTCCAGGACGAAATTTGTCAAGGTTTAGAACAGCTTGATAGCCAGGGCAAGTTTAAAGAAGACGCTTGGGAACGTCCAGAAGGGGGTGGAGGCCGAACTCGTGTACTCCGCGAGGGCGATGTCTTTGAACAAGGCGGGGTGAACTTCTCCGAGGTTTGGGGCGAAACATTGCCTCCTTCAATTTTGGCTCAACGTCCAGAAGCCGCCGGATATGGATTTTATGCCACGGGAACCTCCATGGTCTTGCATCCTCGCAATCCCTATATTCCCACGGTACATCTCAATTATCGCTATTTTGAAGCCGGGCCGGTGTGGTGGTTTGGAGGCGGTATTGATTTAACCCCCTATTATCCCTTTGCTGAAGATGCTCGGCATTTCCATCAAACCTTAAAAGAAACTTGCGATCGCCACGATCCACAGTATTATCCTGTATTTAAACGCTGGTGCGATGAATATTTCTATCTGAAACATCGGCAAGAAACCCGGGGGGTGGGCGGTATTTTTTTTGACTATCAAGATGGACAAAGCCAACTCTACAAAGGCCCCGATCCGAAAGGAGCCGCCGCCCTGTATAGTGATAAGGTGGGAGTCCCTGATCCGAAGGATTGGGACTCTTTGTTCAGTTTTGCAAAAGACTGTGGAGGGGCTTTTCTTCCCGCTTATTGCCCGATTGTAGAACGCAGACGTTCTCATGACTATGGAGATCGAGAACGGCAGTTCCAATTATATCGGCGGGGTCGATATGTGGAATTCAACTTAGTTTATGATCGGGGAACGATTTTTGGCCTACAAACCAATGGTCGCACTGAGTCGATTCTCATGTCTTTACCGCCGCTGGTACGATGGGAATATGGCTATGAGCCAGAACCAGGGACTCCAGAAGCAGAACTGTATGAGACTTTCTTGAAACCTCAAGATTGGACGAACACAGACTGCTCCCAACCCACAGGTCTAAGTTAAACTACTATCAGATAAGCAACCAAAGCAATATCAAAAATTCCGAGGGGACGGTCAGTGATTCATATCGATCAAAAAGAACATACGACCCAGGATGGCATAAAGGTCATTGTCTTGGCACCAACAGGACGCCTAGACATCACAACAGCTTGGCAATTTCGCCTCAAGTTGCAGGAATGTATATCTAAATTGAGTCGCCATGTCGTGGTAAATCTAGGTCAAGTGAACTTTATTGATAGTTTCAGGTCTGACTTCACTGGTTGCCGGAATGCGAGATGCTGACAAAGTGAAGGGCACCTTCCGAATTTGTAATGTTCATCCCGAGGCCAAGTTGGTGTTTGAGGTGACCATGATGGATTCCGTATTTGAGATTTTTGAGACGGAAGATGAAGCTCTTGAGGGGGGGGTAAGAGTCGTAGGTAATATTTAGGGTGCAACCGGGCAAAAACTCTAGTTCTTCTGGGGTCAGATGGTTTAACCGCTCTGGATCTTGTCCGGCCTTTTTTCCCGACTTTGAAATCCGACCGCCAAAAATTAGAATGATATTCAGTCCCTTTTAAGATTGGCTTGTGAACAACATCCGCACGGTTTCAGATACAAAGCGTACTTTTTACAGTCTACATACTCGTCCCATCAACTCGATCTATCGTCGTGTGGTTGAGGAGTTGATGGTGGAAATGCACTTGCTCTCGGTCAATGTTGATTTTAGCTATGACCCCATTTATGCCCTGGGTGTTGTAACGGCTTTTGATCGCTTCATGCAGGGGTATTATCCCCTATCTGATCAAGAATCGATTTATAATGCTCTGATCAAGGCTGAACAAGATGACCCCCAACGGTATCGGGGTGATGCTGAACGCTTACAGGCATTGGCCCAAAATCTATCGATTAAAGACTTAATTGCCAGTTTAAAATCTCCTAATTATGGGGGGACAGATCAGGAGTTACAAGAGCATTTTCAAAGGATTATCAATAATTCCAAGTTCAAATACAGTCGTTTATTTGCCATTGGTTTATTTACCCTTTTAGAACAGGCTGATCCTAAAAGCATTCAGGACAAGGCGACCCGGGAAGAAATCTTAGGTCAACTGGCCGAAGTCCTACATTTACCCCAAGACAAACTGCTTAAGGATTTAGATCTGTATCGGAGCAACTTGGAAAAACTGGCCCAAGCTCGGATCATGATGGAAGAAATGACCCAAGCCGAACGCAAGAAACGGGAACAGCGAGCCAATCAAGCCGTTGGAACTGTCAAACAAGATACCTGATATGCTTGAGGTTTTTCAGCCCTTGGAGATTGTGTGAGACTGATTAGGTCTGAGATTTAAAGCATCTATCAATAAGCGCAAAAACAGGAATCCCCCGCCATACCCTCAAGGGAAGCGGGGGAGTCTTAATTTAGAACTATAGGTCTTAATCGATGGTTTCTAATCGCTGGTGCTTTCGTAGTTTTGGGCATAGGTTTGTAACAAGGCACTCACTTGGGTTAATACCGTGTCGCCACCAGCTTTACCGAGAACGGTTTGATGTTGGGCAACGCTGTTCAGGTTGCGTTCAATAGCAGCCTTGATCTGACCAGAAATCAGGGCTTGCAGTTCTTCTTTAGCCCTTGAACGTTGGAACTGCGCCCCTTCTTCCGTGGTGGCATAAAGGGGTGGAAGACGGTTGAGGGCATAGGCAGCAATATCTCCCACATCTAGGGTTTGCTCGCTGTTTTCTTCAATTTCTGCCACCTTGGCGATCGCTTCACTGAGAACTAATTCCTCCATGACATTAATAAATTGTTTGCGGGGTAAAACAACGACTTCACCCGTTAACAAAGCACCCATCAACCGATCCAAAGCCATATATTCTTCAATGGACAGTTCTGAGGCGGTGTTGCAAATTCTTCCAACCTCCGCCTCCATCGAAGGGGTTAGATACCCGTCTCCTAAAGCTTGCTCAACAATCTTTTCAATACTCATAATGCTGTTGCACTTCGCATCATTTTTATTTTTAACAACTACGCGCCTCAATATTCCCCCCAAAAAGGCTTTTTGGTTTCTTAACCACTGTAATTCACAGCAATAAAGCGGGAAAACGAGAGTTTCCTAAATCTTTAAATAGTTAGAAAAACCCCAGACAAATATCTCAGGTCTTACTTAGCCGGGTGAACCGGACTGGGTGAACTACAACACCCCTATCCCTTAGCTTTAAAGCATTTGGGACTGCTTTTTTCCTGCGACTCTTTTTTCATTAACCCTTGTTAAACCCTGCTGCTTGTCCTAGACAATAGGCGGATTCTTTTTAGTAACCGAGTAGGCAAGGACGCTTTTGTAACCAAATTTTCAAGGGTTTTTTAACCGTCTTTGGCTTTTAAATCATACTCCATACTACTCTATAGGGAAAGCCGAGGCAATCCGTTTTACTAACTCTTTTATTACCAAAATACTATTCCTGACAATATTCAACTAGATTCAACTAGAAGTTGAGTGAAGTTTTACAATGCTGAGGGAATTAGGCTGAAGCCACCCACCATCAGTTTATGGTTTTTGACACATCCGTTCACTCAATGGCCGCATAACGCCAGGGAACCGGATCAACAGCTTGGCCCTGAACATAAAGACCCCAATGCAGGTGCGGGCCAGTTGAGGCCCCGGTGGTTCCTACCGTCCCAATCACTTGACCGGGTTGGACAAAATCTCCCTCCTGAACATCAATCCGGTTTCAGGTGCATGAAAATACCCCCCACCCCTTGACCATGATCCAAACCAATCACATTGCCATGAATTTCAAATCCCTCAGATTCTCGCCCCACGAGGGCCACTCGTCCGGCCGCTGGAGCCACCACCGGTGATCCCATTCCCCCGGCATAATCTACACCCCGATGGTAATAGTCCTTGGCAAACTCGCCATTGTAGTAACGACGGACGCCATAAATGGTCGTAATTTCTCCGGCATTGGGACGTAAAAACGGGCCTTTCCAGTATTTCTCAGGTGTCACCAAGGCTTTAAACGCATCCACCCGATCAAATTCCTTATCCGTGCCGTTGAGTTCTTCTTTATCGGGGGGTAGCCAAATGGACTGGGTGGGAAAGGAGCGATCGCGCAGTTGTACGGTTAAGTTCTGTCCCTGTGTCCCATCATTAATTTGTAGGGGTTTATTGCCCGGCTGATCCAAAGGTGTCGTCGGTAATAAGGCCCGCATCCGGTTTGGGGCAATGGCAAACATCGGGTAGGTTTTGCCCTGCCAAGTTACCGTCGGAGTCGGGGAAGTGGGAGACTCCAAGACCACAGACAAGGTATTCCCCAACTCCGGGGCGGTAGGATTGACCCTTACCTGGGCAGCTAGTCCTGGCAGGGCAAGAACTACCCCAACGGTAATTAGGGCTAAAACTAAGGATTTGATCCCCCCAGGGATTCTTATTCTCATCTTCTGTTTTGTCTCCAATATTGACGGGTCATCCCCCTAAAATTTTAGGACTGATCCCAGAATCTTAACAATTCTAGTATCTTAAGAATTAGTAATATAATTTTACATTGAGTTATTTAACCTAAAATTAACCGTGCCAGAAGACTTTCGTTTAATTGTAGATTTAGTCCTTGTCCTTGCCGCTGCGACCATTGGGGGACTTTTAGCCTCCTTACTGAAACAACCGGCGATTTTAGGGTATTTGATTGGGGGGATCATTGTTGGCCCGGGTGGATTAGGGGTGATTAAAGAGTTAATTCAAGTTGAAACCCTAGCTCAATTTGGAGTAGCATTTCTCCTATTTGCTTTAGGGGTAGAATTCTCTTTTGCCGAGTTAAAAAAAGTCCAAGGAATTAGTTTAGGAGGTGGCGGGTTACAAATTGTTTTTACAGTATTAATTACCGCCCTAACCATGGGAATTTTAGGTTGGGATACGTCTCCAATTCAAGGCATATTTTTAGGCGCGATTTTATCCCTATCTTCAACGGCCGTTGTCCTGAAATGTTTGATGGAAACGCAATGAAATGGCGAGTCCTTCAGGACAGATTATGTTAGGGATTTTAGTGGTACAGGATTTAGCTTTAGGATTAATGTTGGCGGTATTACCTGCTTTAAATCAACCCGAGGGTGGGGTGATTTTTGAAGCGGTGGGGCGATCACTTTTATTAATTGGATTATTTGCATTAGGGGCGGTGATTGCGGGAATTTGGGTAATTCCTAAGTTATTACAATTTTTAGCAAAAACCGAAAGTAAAGAACTATTTTTATTAGGGGTTGTTGCCCTATGTTTAGGAATTGCGCTATTAACAGAACATTTGGGCTTTTCGATTGAAATGGGAGCCTTTGTTGCCGGGTTAATGATTTCCGAGGTAGAATATGCCGATCAAACCTTAACTTATGTTGAACCAATCAGGGATATTTTTGCCGCCTTATTTTTTGTGGCGGTAGGGATGTTAATTGATCCGATCTTTCTCTGGGAACATTTAGAACTAATTATCGGGTTAATGTTACTAATTGTTGCCGGAAAAACCTTAATTATTATTCCTATAGTTAAATTATTTGGCTATTCTTGGCGAACTTCAATTATCACCGGATTAGGATTAGCTCAAATTGGAGAATTTTCCTTTGTTTTGGCCAGTGCTGGACAGGGATTAGGGTTAGTTTCTCGACGGGTTTATTTATTAATTGTGGGGACGACAGCTTTAACATTAATGATTACCCCGTTTATTTTGCAATTTGCCCCGAAATTATTAGATTGGATTGAGGAAAAATGGGATTTATCTAATCTTTTGGAAAATAGTAAAAAAATCACTAATATTTCCGAAGATTTACCTCGACAAAATCATATTATTGTCTGTGGATATGGTCGGGTTGGTCGTAATTTAGTTCAACTTTTACAAGCTCATAATTATGCGGTGGTTGTAATTGATCAATCTGAACAAACAGTACAGGAATTAAGAAACAATCAGATTCCTTATTTATATGGAAATGCAGCTAGTTTGCACGTTTTAGAAGCCGCTGGGGTGGATCGGGCGGCATCTATGGCGATCGCCCTTCCTGACCCCATGAGTACCCGATTATGTCTAAGAAGATCCCTAGAATTTTCACCAAATTTAGATGTAATTGTTATAGCAGATCGGGATAAGGATATTGAGTTACTATATCAATTAGGGGCGAAGGAAGTAGTACAACCAGAATTTGAAGCCAGCTTAGAATTATCAAATCATGTATTAACAAAAATGGGGTTAGGAGGGGATAAAATTCAACTGGAAATGCAGAAAATTCGTCAAAGTCAGTATTCGGATTTTCGCCCGAAACAATCGGCGCAAGCAGTGGCGCGGGATTTACAGCAAGCTACCAAAGAAATGAATAGTAAATGGTATGCTTTACCGACGATTTCTCCCTTAATAGGAATGACGTTAGAAGAAAGTAATATCCGTCCGATGACGGGAATTAGTGTGATGGCTATTCGACGGTTTACGGGAGAAGAAATTGATTATCCCGATGGTCAAGTTCGTTTAGAAAAAGATGATAAGTTATTAGTTGTGGGAGAAGCAGCAGCTTTAGAAACCTTAGAGCAATTGGCGAAAGGAGAAGTCACGATTCCGGCGGAAAGTATTTCTTGTCAATGGTTAAATATTCCTGAAAATAGTCCGGTGATCGGTAAATCTTTATCTAAATTAGATTTAGCAAATCGGTTTAGAGTCCAAGTTTCAAGCCCTACGTCGAGAGGATAAGTTTTATCGCTGGCCGAATCGAAGTTTGGATTTAGAAGCAGGCGATCGCCTATTATTATGTGGGAGTTTTCATGATTTAAACCAAGCCAGGAGAGAAATGATTCCAATTAATATTCCTTCCCTGAAAATTTTAAAGGAAATTGACATAGTTGAAGGTTGATCGGCGGATATTTTAAGATATTGAAAAGGGTGCTGGGAAGAAGCTCTTATGCACCCTAAAACTTAAAATAATTGTCCCCCGCGAAAACGCCAGTAAGGAAATAAAATTCTGATCAAACTTTGGGAAGCAATAAAAATAGCAATCCAAACACAACTATAGTGGGAAATAAAGAGTCCTAAATTAAATTCTGAAGCAGAAAGACCGGGTAAACCGATGGTTTTGATCAGAGTTACTAAAAATAAGCCTTCCCAAATTCCTGCTAGGAGTTGAAAAACACCTGGCCAATCTCGATCCCAGCGAAATTGTTGGATTTTGATATAGAGAATATCCCAGAAAAAGCCAAAACAGGTAATATATCCTAAAATCCCAAAATAAATTGACCCCGGTTGATCACTAATTTTTAAGCCCAAAAAAGCTAAGGTTACTAAAACACCAATGGTTGCAAATAGAAATAGACGAGTTTGCCACCGTCCGATTAATGTTGGAGTCATGGGAGTAACAATTTAAAATTTTAGAGAATATTATTGTTAATTTTTATTAAAAATCCCGATCCGATATGGTTCTGATCAACTACAATATGATATCAGAATATTGATAATATTGCACCCTGATTTTGCGCCCATACTATGGGCGTTTTTTTATTGTGAAATATTTCTTAAGATTAAAATAAGTACCTAAACAAAATTAATTACAAATCCTGTTCCCTATTCCCTATTCCCTATTCCCTATTCCCTCTTGCTATATATAATAATTCGTTTTTTTTTAATTATCAATTATCCGAACACTATTCGGTGAAATAACTACGTTAACCCGGTCGCCAATTTTAAATTGTTGCAAATCATCTTGATGCCAATTTTGCAGGCGAATAATGATTAAAATTCTATCAGTTAAACGCACCCCGTAACGGGTATCAGTTCCCAAATAAACAGATTCTTCAATAATTCCTTCCCAGGTTTGTACATTTTGATAATTTCCTAGATTTTCATGGGTCTTATGATAAATAGTAACTTTCTCGGGACGGATGACTAAATTAATTATTTGTCCTGGTATAATAGATTGAAATACTGTTAGATGAATTGGAAGTTGTTCATCAATTAAAAGAGTGATTTCTTGTCCTTGGGTTTCTGTTACTTTTGCCGTTAAAAAGTTAGTTTCCCCAATAAAATCAGCGACGAATTTAGTTTGAGGATATTCATAAATTTCCATCGGGTTTCCTACTTGTAATAATTCCCCATGATTCATAATTCCAATTCGATCAGACATGGTTAGAGCTTCTTCTTGATCATGGGTGACATAAATGAAAGTAATCCCTAATTGTTTCTGCATTTTTTTGAGTTCTAACTGCATTTCTTTTCGCAGTTTTAAGTCTAAAGCCCCCAAAGGTTTCATCAAATAATAATACTTTTGGTTGTTTAACTAATGCTCTAGCTAAAGCTACCCGTTGTTGTTGTCCACCGGATAGTTGGCGGGGATAACGGGTCTGAAAATCGGTTAATTTAACTAAGGATAATACTTCTAAAACTCTACTTTTAATTTGGGGACGAGGCAAATTTTCCATTTCTAGTCCAAAAGCTATATTTTCCGCGATGTTTAAATGGGGAAATAGGGCATAATTTTGAAAGACGGTATTAACTGGACGATGAAACGGAGGACGATTTTTCATCGGTTGTTGATGAATTAAAATTTCCCCCGCCGTCGGATGTTCAAATCCAGCAATCATTCTTAATGTTGTGGTTTTTCCACAACCCGATGGCCCTAATAAGGAGAAAAATTCTCCGGCTTTGATTTGTAAATTTAGTTGATTAACAGCTAAGAAATCCTTGCTATTTAATCCGTGAAATAATTTGGAAACATTTAATAATTCAACAGCAGAATTCATAGAGAGCAGGGGAGCGGGGGAGCAAGGGGAGCAAGGGGAGCAGGGGGAGCAAGGGGAGCAAGGGGAGCAAGGGGAAGCAGGGGGAGCAAGGGGAGCGGGGGGAGCGGGGGGAGCGGGGGAGCGGGGGAGGTAAACTCTTTTTATTACCCATTACCCATTACCCATTACCCATTACCCATTACCCATTACCCATTACCCATTACCCATTCCCCACCCCCGCTTTAACTTCTGTCCAGGCTTGATCATATAATTGGGTGGCTTCTCCTACATCTTGGAGATATTGGAGTTTTTCAAAAACTTCTGGGGGGGGATAAATACTGGGATTTTTTAAGTTTTCAGCGTCAATTAATTTCTGAGCAATAGCAACTTTATTGGGGGAAGCATAATCAATAAAATTGGAAATTTTTGCACTATTTTCTGGTTCCAAAATAAAGTCAATAAAGGTTTCGGCGAGTTTTTTATTGGGTGCGCCTTTGGGAATTACCATATTATCCATCCCAATAATACTTCCCTCCTTGGGAATAACATATCGTAAATCGGGATTTTCTGCCATAACTTGAAAAATATCGCCACTATATTCCATGGTTAAATTAACTTCTCCCTGATTTAATAATTGTTGACCTGTATCGGGAGCAAAAGCGGCAATATTATCTTTATTTTTAATTAGGAAATCTTGGGCTTTTTTGATTTCTTCGGGGTTTTTTGTATTGGGACTATAGCCCAAATATATTAAAATTGCTCCCATTGTATGGCGCATATCATCTAATAAAGCAACTTTACCTTTATATTTAGGATCAACTAAAGCTGACCAACTATTAATTTCTTCTCCGGTTTTTTTAAGATTATAGCCAATTCCTAAAGTGATCCATTGATAGGGAATACTATATTTATTTCCGGGGTCGTAGGGAGGATTTATAAATTTAGAGTCAATGTTTTTGATATTAGGAATTTTAGCAATATCTAATTCTTCTAACATTTGCTCTTTCACCATGATTTTGACCATATAATCTGGGGGAAATGCTATGTCATAGCCTGGGTTTCCGGCTTTTAATTTAGCATAAAGACTTTCGGCGCTATCATAAGTATCATAATTAATTTTAACTTGATATTTTTGTTCAAAGGCTTTAAGAACTTCCGGGTCAATATAGGTTGACCAGTTATAAAGATTGAGAACATTTGCTGTGGGCGCAGTCGGGGGGGTATTAGACTGATTTGCTGTGCAACCGAAGGGTAAAAATACACCTAAACAAAATAGCAGAATTAAGGTTAAAATTCGTTTCATGTTCTATCAATTAATATCAAAGTTTAGGGTGAGTTATGGATTGATTAATTTTAAACTTAATCGGTTATAAATACAAGTGGTTTGAGCTTCCTTGCTCGCTATTTTATTTTAACTCCATCTGGTAATTTCAAAGATGATATTACCAAGAAAAGAGAAGCGAGTAACATTAAAGTTGAAATGGCATTAATAACTGGACTGACGGATAATTTAATCATTCCATAGACAAATAAAGGTAAGGTAGTTGCGCCTACTCCAGTGGTAAAAAAGGTGACAACAAAATCATCCAAGGAAAGGGTAAAAGCTAATAATGCGCCACTTAAAATAGCGGGGAAAATTAGGGGGAAGGTAATTCGCCAAAAGGTTTTCCATTCATTCGCTCCTAAATCTAATGCTGCTTCTTCTAAAGCGGGATCTAAGTCGGATAAACGCGCCCTGACCGTAATAGTAATAAAGGCAATACTAAAGGTAGCATGACTAATAATTACCGATGGTAAGCCTAAAGTCAAGTGAATTCCGGTGAGATTTTCTAGGATTCTAAAAACTAAGGTAAAAAAGACTAATAGGGAAACGCCTAATGTAATTTCAGGAATAATAATTGGTAATAATAATAATGCTTCTAGTAATTTAGATCCGGGAAACCGAAACCGCTCTAAAGCTAGGGCTACCATGGTTCCTAAAATAGAGGCTATTAAGGTGGAAGCGATCGCAATAATTAGGCTATTTTGTAAGGAATTCCAGAGACTTTGGGTGGAAATATCGGCGGTACTTTCTGTTAAGCCACTGAATAACTTTTGATACCATTTTAACGTAAATCCCGTCCAATTTGAATTAAATCGAGAGTCATTAAAGGAATAAATAATTAAAATTAAAATCGGTAAATAAAGAAAGGAAAAAACTAGGGTAGCCTGTATTTTTAATCCGGTTTTTCCCCAAGTATGAATAAAATTATCTAGGGCTTTAATATTCATTGTTTTAATATAAATTATCAGTATTAGAACTTCTAAAATAAATTATAACAGGAATTAATACTAATACCATTAATCCCATGGATAAAGCCGAGCCAAAGGGCCAATCCCGAGCTTGTAAAAATTGATTTTGAATTAAATTTCCCACCATAACTGTTTTTGCTCCTCCGAGAATATCCGGGGTAATAAATGCACCTAAAGCCGGGATAAAAACCAGAATAGATCCGGCAATAATTCCGGGTAAAGTTAAGGGTAAAATAATTCTGAAAAATGTTTTAATATGGTTTGCACCTAAATCTTGAGCCGCTTCAACTAAAGAAAAGTTTAATCGTTCAATGGTGGCATATAATGGTAGAATCATAAAGGGTAAATAACCATAAATTAAACCGACAATAACGGCAAGGGGAGTAAAGAGTAAATTCAGAGGTTCTGAAATTAAATTCAAACTTTGTAACACGGTATTAATCATACCTTCAGAACGAAGAATAATCATCCACGCATAGGTTTCTAACTAGAAAGTTTGTCCAAAAGGGAATAATTACTAAAAACAATAATAGGTTTCGCCAACGGGTCGAAGATGTGGCAATAAAAAAGGCTAAGGGATAACCAATAATTAAACAAATTAAGGTGGTTAGGGAGGCGAGTCCTAGCGATCGCCAAAAAATATTTAGGTATAAATTATTAGCTAATCGTTGATAATTTTTTAGGGTAAATTCCCAGGTAACTCCCCCATAGGTTCCCCGTTCTAAAAAACTATAAACTAAGACAATAATCAGGGGAATAACAAAGAAAATTAGTAACCAAATTGCAGCCGGAAGTAATAGGATTAATAGGTTTCTAGTCCTTCGAGTTTCTAGGGTGGAATGGGACTGTTTTTTGATTAAAAAAGCCATAAATTAAAATCAATAATATTGAATTAAATGGGTTGGAATCTCAACAAATAACCAATCAAGGTTCAAGAGTTGATTTTAGATCCAAGATCCGCTATGATGCAACCGGAAAACACTATCCAGCTAAAATTTGCTGTGAGTTGCCGTGCAAACGCTTCAAATACCCGAATCAGGCCATCCATTGGTCAAATCCCTATTTCATCATAAAGACCAGGAATTGTTAACTCTGTTTCAGAATTATCCTGATCAGGGGAAATACTTTGTTGCTATTTTCTGCCGTTACGGTTTAATTGTCTATACTTTAATTCGTCATTCAGTGCGATCGCCTGTACAAGCGGATTATTTATTCTCTCAAACCTGGCGACATATTTTTTATGAAATGCGCCCGTTAAATTTAAGAGAACAAGAAAACACAGAGGGGGGAAATACGCTACAAAACTGGTTAATTAATGTTACCGCAGTTTGTATTAATCAAGCGGAGTTACCCCCAGTTGAATCTATCCAATATTCCTTATCAGCAGCACCTCCTCCTCTGTGGTGTTATGTGGGATTAGTATTAGATCGGATGGAACCTTTATTAAGGTTAATTCTGGTGATGGCACAAACATTTCATTGGAGTGAAACTCGAATTTCTGCTTATTTACAAGCCGAGGGAGAGTCGGTTTCTCCGAATGAAGTCAAAGAACTATTAAAAGGAGCCTATCGCACCTTAGAGGAGAATTTACCTGCTGATATTCGTCAAATTTATTTCAATGAAAATGGCTTGGTTTCTGGATTAGATCCAGATGTCGATCAACAGATTTTAAAGCCTTAAATTTAGAGGTGCGATCGCCGAATTAAAATTAATTTAAAAACACCGATCCCGCTTCCGTAATATTCAGGGATCTTGTATCAAGACTAAAATTGTTTGTTACCTCAAATTGCACTTCTAAAACTCCGGGGGAAGTTTGCTGAGGTCTGACTAATAATGATCCCCCATCCTGGCGTTGATAGGTAAGAGTAATTGGGGGTGAAACCTTGGACTTGAATTGTGGCATTTTTGGCTAATAATTCTTGACGAGTTCCTCCAATTAGTTGATATTGAATCGGAACATTACTATTATTAATTAATTTGATAGTGACGATTCCATTCACCGCACCAACTCTGGCACTTGGTAGGGGAAATCGAGGGGGAAGATCATCTTTTTCTGAATTAGAGTTAGGATTAGGTTGGGTGGTTGCGGGTGCGGCTTGGGGTCGTGCTGGCTTACCTGGAGGGGGGCCACCTGCTAAGGCGATCGCCGATAAACTTGTAAACACTTCACCAATAGCAAGTAGTAAGACAATCAAACGGGATACAGTTGCTTTCATGATTCATTGTCCTTTAATATTTACAAAATTTATGATCAGTTGATCTAACCCAGTTTAAGCTAAATTCTCAATTTCAGGATAAAATATTGAAATTTGTTCTATAATAAATGTATCATCCTGATCCGATTCCCCCAAATAGGTAACAGGTTAAAACACAATATTCTGATCATTTTATCTATGAACTTGCTCAAAAAATTCCCGATTTTTGTCTTAGTATTGAGTGTTTTTATTGTCTCTATTTTTACACTCACCCCACCGATATTTGCCTCTCGTCAAACCCATAGGTTAATCGCTCAATCTCTGCCAGTTATTCCTGCTAAGATGGCATTTTTAATCCCTAAAGTTGCCCCTCAAACGATGATTAAACCAGCCTTAAGTTTAAATCAAATATCTACCGCCTTAGCCCCAACTTGGACAACGGATCACAATCACGCCCCAATTAGAGGCTGTAATTGTCCTGAATGTCAATTAACGGTTTAATTTGACTAAGCCGAATTACTTCTGGTGTTGACTGAAATTAAGCACAACATCAGAAGTTATTTCATATCAGCATAAAATCTATAAAAACTCCTTTGCGGTTTTAATCCAAAGTTCAATTCCTTTTTGAGTTGGTTTCCCTGTGGTAGTAAATGTCCAAATATCGCGTTTATGTTGGGGGCCATAACTAATATGAATCGGTCGATTTTTGCCATAAAAATAGAGAGAATCAAAGGGAAGATGTTGTTTTAAAATCCAATCCACTAATTGATCACTATCTAAATCTAAAATTAGGAAATCACAAGCCGCACCTAACCTTTGACAGTAATATTCTCCATTTTTTTTAACTTCATGGGCAATATGTTGATCCAATTTAGGAGCTACACGACCATTTTTAATTCCGGTAATCGGATCTTTTCTTTCTAAATAAATTCTTAATTCATGGGAACAAAAACCATAGGTTAGTTTAAATTTAGCTAAACCAAAATAATCAATAACCGGATCAATAATATAATAATTTAGGTCTTTTAATGCTTGAATAGATGCTGCTGAATTAGGATAGGGATTGATTTTATCAGAATATTTTTGATAAGTATTTGTACAGGTACAAAAATCATTTAAGCTAAGATATTTTCCTAATTTAACATTTTTCATAGACAATTGACTAGATTTTTGACTATCATATAATTAATGTTAGCGGAATCCGAAACCACGGGAGCTATTTTTGTAGTTAACCAAAATCACATTATCTTCCAACCCTAAACGATTATGTCTAACCGAACTGAAACATCACTCACCCAGGAAACTCAAAAGCCATATCCTAATTTTAGGAGGAATTGTTGCTTTCCTGTGGATAATTGAAATTATTGATTTTTTTGTATTTAGAGGCGGTTTAAATCGCTTAGGAATTCGTCCCCATCATCTTCAAGGGTTACAAGGTATTTTCTTTGCTCCTTTTTTACATGGAAATTTTAACCATTTAGTCGCCAATACCTTACCCTTGATTGTTCTGGGTTGGTTTGTGATGTTGCGGGATGTTAAAGACTTTTTTGTTGTCACATTCATAACCATAATTTTCAGTGGTTTTGGGGTATGGTTATTTGGTTCACCTAATACAATTCATATTGGGGCTAGTGGAGTTATTTTTGGTTATTTAGGATTTCTCCTATTAAGGGGGTTTTTTGAACGCAGTTTTGCTTCTATTGCCTTATCTTTAGTTGTGGGTTGGCTTTATGGGGGATTAATTTGGGGAGTTTTTCCCTCACAATATGGGATTTCTTGGCAGGGACATTTATTTGGATTTATCGGTGGTGTCTTCGCTGCACAAATGCTTGCCAAATCCTATCGAAATAAAGCCTAATTAGATCTGCCCAAAATTACTAAATTTAGGTATAATAAGTATAACACCCTCTATAACAGAGTCAAAATTCTGCCCATAGAGGGTGTTAATTTTATCTCAAAATAACAATTATAAAAAATTAAATGGACTGGCTTTCTATTTCAGGAAATTGGGTGTTAATTCCCCCTCGCCCCCAAGCAATTGTGCACTTTTTGGGTGGGGCTTTTGTCGCAGGTGCACCCCATTTAACCTATCGTTGCTTACTCGAAGAACTAGCCGATCACGGTTATGCAATTGTGGCGACTCCTTTTATTAATAACCTAAATCATACCGCGATCGCTCAAGAAGTTTTTGAGATATTTGAAGATGGATTATATGATTTATATGATTTACAATTATTAAAAAGGCGAGGCTTACCCATTTATGGATTAGGACATAGTATGGGCTGTAAATTGCATTTATTAATTGGTTCTTTATTTCCCATAGAAACGTTCGGGAAATATTTTAATGTCCTTTAATAATTATCCCGCCCGTCGGTCAATTCCTTTAATGGAACAACTGTCTCAAATTATGGATGTAGAGTTTACACCATCTCCCGAAGAAACTAATATTTTAGTTAGCGATCGCTATCAAATTAGAAGAAATCTTTTAATTAAATTCTCTAAAGATAATATTGATCAAACCTCTAATTTACATCAAATTTTAGATCAAAGATTCCCCGGGTTAACCACATTACAAAAATTAAATGGCGATCATCAAACTCCCCTGGGTCAAAATCTAAGCTGGTCAGTGGGAGAAACCTTTACCCCCTTAGATGCCATTGGTCAATGGATTAAACAAGCAGTTTATCAGGATTTAAACCAACTAAAGAAGCAAATTTTGTATTGGTTAAATCCTTCATTAAAATCACCATAAAGACACTGTTTAAACTAAGTTACGATGGTCAGGAAACTAAGAAATTAGTCAGTTAAAAGCCTAATAATTGAATTTCACAATAGAATCATAAAAAAGCACACGCCCTACAATTTAAACAAAGGGTGTGCTTTTTTATTGGAAATATATTATTATCTTAATGGACAAAGCCCTGAAGGGCTTACTACGGTTTTTTTCTAAGAAGCATCAAACCTTAACGCCTGACCCCGAACTTCTGAATTAACTTTTCCATTTCCATAAACCACTTTTCCCCCCACTAGGGTATATTCTGGCCATCCAGTCAACTCCCAACCTTCAAAGGAACTCCAACCACATTTACTTAATACTTCCTCGCGTAATACCGGACGATAATTACTTAAATCTACTAACACTAAATCTGCATCATAACCCACTTCTATTTTACCTTTGTTGGGGATTTTATAAGCTTTTGCCACGGCGGTAGACATCCAATTAGAAACTTGTTCAACGGTGCATTTTCCTGCCATAGCTTGTGTTAACATTAAGGGTAAAGAAGTCTCAACTCCGGGCATTCCCGAGGGTGTATTCGGATACCCTTTGGCTTTTTCTTCTAAGGTATGGGGGGCGTGATCCGTAGCGATAAAATCAATCACTCCATCTAATAACGCTTGCCATAATATCTGATTATCTTGGGGCGATCGCAAGGGGGGATTCATCTGGGCTAAGGTGCCAATTTTCTGATAATCTGTTATATTTAATAATAAATGCTGGGGCGTGACTTCTGCTGTCACCCAGTCTGGTTTTTCTTGCCGTAATAATTCCGCTTCTTCCCCCGTTGATAGATGCAGAATATGTAATCGTCGTTGATATTTTTTAGAGAGTTTTAAGGCGAGTTGAGTGGCTTCTAATGCCGCTTGATTATCTTGAATGGTAGAATGAATTGCTGGATCAGTAATTCCGGCAAATTCTTGGCGGCGTTGATTAATTCGGGCTTGATTTTCCGCATGAAACCGCAATTAAGCGATCGCCTTTTGCAAAAATACTCTCTAATATTTCTTCCTGATCAATTAATAAATCCCCGTGCATTGACCCCATAAATATCTTAATTCCCGGGGTCGGATTTGCCTCTAATAAATCTGGTAAATTTTCCGCCGTCGCCCCAATAAAAAAGCCATAATTAACAATACATTTTTCCGCCGCCCGTCTTAATTTATCATCTAAAAGGGCTTGGGTAGTGGTTAAGGGGCGAGTATTAGGCATTTCTAAAAAAGAAGTCACTCCCCCCTTGGCACAGGCACAACTAGCCGTATATAAATCTTCCTTATATTCTAAACCCGGTTCTCTAAAATGTACCTGGGGATCAATCACACCGGGCAATAAAGTCAACCCTTCTGCATCAATAATTTCCCAATCATCTTCCCCGAGGACATGATGATCAATTTCTGGAGCTATCTCAACAATTTTACCGTTAATAATGGCAACATCTCCGAGTAAAAAATCACCATTTGGTAACAAAATCCGGGCTTGATTAATCAATACACTATAAGAATCAGACATAATTACCTCAATCTAATCTGCTATAAAACTATTTAACCGCGAATTTGTCACCAGAGGGAACTATTACCCCCCAATGTTAGACAAATTTGATATGATCAGTGTAGTTATTTGTCCTGTGACCACCGCTTATGAGTAGCCTACCCAATCAAGAACCAGATCCCGTTAAATCTTCTCCTCAACAGCAAGAAAACCCCTGGGTAGAAATCCTAAAAACCGTTAGTTTGAGTATTTTCCTAGCCTTGGGGATTCGGACATTCGTTGCAGAAGCTCGTTATATTCCCTCTGGGTCGATGTTACCGACTTTAGAAGTTAATGATCGATTGATTATTGATAAGGTCGGCTATAAATTGGTTAACCCGAATCGGGGGGATGTCGTGGTCTTTAACCCCACAGAAGAACTAAAAAAACAATATAAGGACGCCTTCATCAAACGAATTATCGGTTTACCCGGTGAAACCGTGGAGGTGAAAAATGGCTCCGTATTTATTAATGGTCAGCCTCTCCCAGAAAAGTATATTGCAGAACGGCCCGAATATAACTGGGGGCCGGGAACCGTTCCCGACGGCCAGTATTTGGTTTTGGGAGATAACCGCAACAATAGCTACGATAGCCACTATTGGGGTTTTGTCCCCCGGGAAAATATTATTGGTCGGGCAACGGTGCGGTTTTGGCCCCCTGACCGAATGGGTGGACTCGGTGATCCCGATTATCCCCCAAATGAACGGCAATAGGCAATATTTTTGGCCTTTTCCTCCAGTGTTGTCCGTTATATTCTCAATCCTGGGGGATTGACAAATTTCGGAATCTATGGCAGGATTGATAACTGTGCAATTAAATAAAAAAGCGGAACTGGCGGAATTGGTAGACGCGCTAGATTCAGGTTCTAGTGTTTGCAAAGACTTCCGGGTTCAAGTCCCGGGTTCCGCATTGAACGGTTAGGGGTGTGAATTTCGCACCCCTATTGTTGTTTTGTTGTTTATCCATCAGGTCTTATGTTAACGAGTCTGCAAAATCCATTGGTAAAGCAAATTCGCAAGCTGCATCAAGCCAAGGGACGCAAAGAACACCAGTTATTTTTAATCGAAGGAACCCACTTAGTAGAGGCCGCCTGTGAGGTAGGTTATCCCCTAACCACGGTGTGTTATACCTCCGCCTGGCAGGGGCGTCATCAACCGCTGCTTGAACGTTTAAGCCAGGATACCCCCCGATGCGAATGGGTGAGTCCCGAAGTATTGGAGGCGATGGCGACAACCGTTCATCCCGATGGCGTGATTGCCCTCGCACCTCGAATTCCCCCCCAACCCCAGACCCTGCAAGGTTTAGGCATTGCTTTAGAAACCCTACAAGATCCGGGTAACTTAGGAACCATTATTCGGACAGCAGCGGCCACGGGGGTAGAGGGGTTGTGGTTAAGTTCCGATAGTGTGGATTTGGATCACCCGAAAGTTTTAAGGGCTTCTGCGGGGGCTTGGTTTCGCTTAAATAAAACCGTTAGCCCTAACTTAGCCAGGGATATCAGCCATTTTCAGCAACAGGGATTACAAATTGTAGCGACGGTTTCCCCAGGCTTCGATGTCCTATTGGCAAGTGGATTTGACCCGGCCGACTCTCCTGGTATTTGGGAATGAAGGGGCTGGACTTTCTCCCGATATTCAAGCCCTAGCAGACCATCAGGTTCAAATTCCATTACAGCGAGGGGTGGAATCCCTGAATGTGGGGATTTCCGTCGCGCTGATGCTCTATGAAGCCCAACGTCAAGCGATTTAAAACGAGTTATTCTGGGAACTCGTCCTCCGTGGCAATATGTTGATCATGTAGATATTGTTCAATATCTGAGATCGCAGCCTCCAAATCCGATAAGCTAATGGCCTCGCGGACTTTGGCAGGGGGGGGAACAGAAACTTTTGGTTCTCGATGTGCGGGTTGCGAGTTGGGAGTCACTGCCTCCGACTCTTGGAATGCGCGTAATAATTCTTGATCAAAAGACTCAATAAATTTTTCGGCGGCACTACGACGCAGATCCTGGGGTTTTTGATTCATGACGGGGTGACTCCTGAAACGGTAAATCTTTGGCTGTTACAAAAAACAACCCGATTAACTCAGATTCCGAAAGGTACAATGGTCGGGGAACAGGGAACGGGCAACACCCGGTGAAAAGACTTTGCCTTCAGATTTGCTGGATCAATCTTTGTCCTAACTGTTAGGTGCGACTGCTATATGAACAAGCATATCGCCTAAAACTAACCTAGCACGTTTATCAGGGCAAATTCATTTTGTGGGTATATCCAAGATAATCCCGATATCCCATTGCGGGTAAGGGCGCGGGGAAAAATCCCCAATTTCTTAACAATTGAGCTTTTTGGTGTCCGTGTTACTCTGATGTGTGTTGGATTAGAATGTTGATCTAAACCCGTGATATTCAATTTGGATGGAGCCGTTTATTCATGGATAATCAAACCCCAGCAATTATTAAACCGAAACCGGCCGCGGAGATTCGACTCACACCCGCCGGAAGTGAAAAATCAATCCTGCGCGTCCATTCGTCATCTGATCGGGATAAACCTTCGTTTAGTAAACCCCGTCGCCCCGATGTGACCCCCCCTAAACCTTGGGTTGAACTCGAAGAAGCCCAAAATCAAGGGGGTGAAGTGTTTCATTTGGGGGATCTAATTCAGGTGAGAGCGCCTTGGGGAGATGTGGCGATCGCAGAAATTAAAAATTTCTATGAAGTTTCTCCAGGAAGCCTCTGGGCCTGTTTTGTCCCCACTGAAGAACGGGAGAACTGGACATGGAAAGGCGGCTCAATTCGGACGGAACTCTTAAAAAAAGCCTAGAATCAGTTATCAGTTATCAGTCATCAGTCAACCGTTATCAGTTTCAAGAGTCGCTCACTGATACCTGATGACTGATAGAGACTCGCCAGCCGCGCTCACCGCAAGTCTACCAACTGATAATTGATAACTGATGACTGATGACTGATTATGGATGCTACTGAATATCAAGCACTTAATATCTTAATCATTGATGATTCTCCGATTAACCTTAAATATTTGGGGAAACTTTTGGCGTTGCATGGGTATCAAGTTCAATTGGCGAATTCTGGGGAGTTGGGCTTAAAGATAGCCTTAGAGACTTTGCCCAATTTAATTATGTTGGATATTATGATGCCGGATTTGGATGGGTATGAGGTCTGTCAACGCTTGAAAGCGGATGCGACGACTCAGCATATTCCTGTTATTTTTGTGAGTGTAATTGAAGAAGTATCGGAAAAAGTCAAAGCGTTTCAAAGGGGGGCGGCGGACTATATCACCAAACCTTTACAAAAAGATGAAGTTCTAGCTCGAATTCAGCATCAACTAACGATTCAAAGTTTACATCATCAATTCAAAATTCAAAATCTTCAACTGAAAGCTGAAATAGAAACTCGTCAACAACGGTCAGAAAAATTTTCTAAAGTTTTTTTAAATAGTCCGAATCCAATTACCTTGAGAACATACAAAGAGGGATATTTTTTAGATGTTAACCCTAGTTTTCTCAAGACCTTTGGCTATCAAGAATCTGAAGTGATTGGGAAACGAGCGATGGACTTGAATTTGTGGGTAAATCCTCAAGATGAACAGGAGTTAATCCAAAAAATTCAACAGGGAAATCCCATTCATAATCAGGTGGTCGGGCAACGAACCAAAACCGGGGAAATTAAAGAATTATTATTGTCAGAAGAAGTGATTGTATTAGAAAAAAAAACTTATATTTTATCGATTTTTAATGATATTAGCGAACAAAAAATATCCCAAAAAGACAAGAAAAAAATTAAAGAAGCCTTAATCACAAGTAAAAATAAATATCTCAACTTAGTTGAAACATCTCAGGATATTATTTGGTCAGTGAATTTACAAGGATATTATACCTCTGTGAGTCCGGCGGTGAAAATAATTATGGGATATGAACCGGAAGAAGTGATCGGAAAACTATTTTCATATTTTGTCCCCCCGGAGCAAATCTCTTATATTCAAAAGATATTTCGACCTATTTTAGCCGGTCGATCCTTAGTTAAAAATCATGTGATTAGTATATCTAAAGAGGGAAAATGGGTGCATTTATTAGTGTGTGCTTTTCCTATTTATAGTTCCGAGGGAGATTTAATTGGTATCAGAGGTACAGCATCGGATATTACGGAGTATAAAACAACGGAACGAGCTTTACAACTGATTGTAGAAGGAACGGCTGCAAAAACAGGTCAAGAATTTTTTCGTTCCTGTGTTTACCATTTAGCTGAAGTCTTACAAGTAAGTTATGCTGGTATTTTTAAACTGTTAAAATCTTCCCCGCCCCAGTTAACAACCTTAGCATTTTGGAATGGCAAAAACTGGCAAAATTATGGGGTTTATGGATTATCGGAAACCCCTTGTGAGCAGGTAATTAAAACTGCTCAACCCTGTCATTTTAGTGAAAATGTACAGATTTTATTTCCGAATGATCCAGATTTAGCTGAATTACGAGCTCAAAGCTATTGGGGAATTCCTTTGTTTGATTCTAATCGAGACGTGATTGGGATATTAGTAATTATAGATACTGAAAATAAACAACTGAATCCGAGTCAAGAATCTATTTTGAAAATTTTTGCAGATCGGGCGGGTGCCGAACTAGAAAGACAATTAGCAGAGGAATTACGGCAATATCGATCCCGCATGGATAACCTGCTGACCCATATTTCTCGGCTATTTATTAATGATACTATAGAAAATGCTATTCGTTATACCCTGCAAGAAGTCTGTCAGTTTCTTGACTGTGATTGGGCATTTATTTTTAATTCTAATTCTGAATTTATGCCTTGGAAAATTACGGCAGAATGGTGGAAAACAGAAGAACAAAGTGGAGATAATTATTGTCCAATTTTATCCAGTCAAACGATTCCATCTATTCATCAACAATTACAACTGAAAAGAACTGAAATTCTGGCAATTTCCGATCTGGATCAATTTCCTGATTTACTTCCCCAGGATCAAAGAACCCTAGGGCGTCTCAATTGTCAATCCTTGATTTTCATTCCCTTAATTAAAGGTGGAAAATCCCGGGGATTTATGGGGATTATGAACTTCCATCGATCTACTGAATGGACATTAGAAACCCAGAGTTGGCTAAAACTCGTGGGCGAATTAATTGCCATTCGTCAAACCACAGAAGAAACCCAACAGGCATTAGAACGGAGTAAAACTCGCTATCAAAATTTAGCGGATAATATACCCGGGATGATTTATCAATTCGTCCTACATCCCGACGGTTTCTATGAGTTTACCCTATGCCAGTTCAGGATGTTGGGATTTATACGGTTTATCTCCCGCCCAGGCGATGATTAATGTACATCAATTATTTGAAAAAGTTCATCCCGAAGATTTTCAAGGAGTGTTAAATTCTATCTGTGATTCGGCTGAAAGTTTAAGACCATGGAGTTATACCTGGCGGATTATTAATCACGAGGGTCAAATTAAATGGTTGCAGGGAAATTCCCGTCCCGAATCCCAACCAGATGGCAGCGTTTTATGGGATGGTTTAATTATTGATATTACCCAAACTAAAGAGGCGGAAACCCTACTGCGGGAAACAGCCCGACGCCAACAAACCCAAGCGCGAATTATTGGAAGAATGCGTCAAACCCTGGATGCGGAGACAATTTTTGCCACGGCGACTCAGGAACTCCGTTCTGAATTAAATAGTGATCGTGTGGGAATTTATCAGTTTAATTCCGATGGTCAAGGTCAATTTGTGGCAGAATCCTTGGCATCAGGTTATCAACCTTTAATCTATCAATCAATTCAAGACTTACACTTTGATCCGAGCAGTTTTGAACCGGAAAATTGCGTTTTATCGAGTTTAAATGAGGAGGATAAAATTCAAGATACCTATTTGAGAGATATTCAAGAAGGAGTGCATCGCGATGGCTTGAGTTATTTGTGTATTTCTGATATTTACCAAGCTGGATTTTCCGATTGTTATTTACAGTTATTAGAACGGATGCAGGTTAAAGCCTATTTAATTGTCCCGATTTTTTGTCAAATGGTGTCACCGACAGTGGACGTTACACTCGAAAGTTTTACCATGGTTCCAGCTAAGTTAAAATTATGGGGACTTTTAGCGGTCTATCAACATTCCAGTTCCCGTCAGTGGCAAGCATCAGAAATTAATTTAGTCGTACAAATTGGTGCCCAATTAGGAGTGGCATTGCAACAGGTGGCATTATTAACCCATACTCAAAAACAATCAGAAGAACTTTCTCAAGCTAAGGAAGCCGCCGATGCTGCCAACCGAGCTAAAAGTGAATTTTTGGCAAATATGAGCCATGAATTACGCACTCCTCTGAATGCAATTTTGGGATTTACACAACTGATGAATCTTGATTCTAGCCTAAGTTCAGAACAACAAGAACATATTGGGATTATTCATCGGAGTGGCAAACATTTATTAGCCTTAATTAATGATATTCTGGAGATGTCTAAACTAGAAGCCGACCGGATCAGCTTAAATCCGACTCGCTTTGATTTATTTCAAGGGTTAGATTATATTCAAAATTTACTTAAAACAAAAATTAAAGCTAGGGGATTAGAATTTGAATTAGAACGGGCTGAAAATCTGCCCCAATGGATTATTGCCGATGAAAATAAACTCAGACAAATTCTACTGAATTGTTTAGGACATTTGATGGGTTGGACAGAATCACAGATGCTCCGAGTTCGAGTTAAACCCCTATTCCCCCAGGGGGAATCCTCGGGTTGGGAGCCTAATTTCTCTACCCACAATATGCAACTGGAATTTGAAGTTGAAACCACCGTATCGAATCGACAATCCTTGGAAATTCGAGATTTATTAAAGCCCTTTACATCGATTCAACGCAGTCTCACCTTCCACAATACCGAACAATTCAGTTTACCCATTAGCCAACAATTTCTGCACCTGATGGAAGGAACAATTATGATAGAACATTCCTTAAATCAGGGGATAAAATTAAAGTTGGTAATTCCTGTTCAACTCCCCGAAATTCCACCGCCATCTCCGGTATCTTCCGCAAGAAAAATTATAGGTCTATCCCCAAATCAACTCAACTATCGCCTGTTAGTAGTCGAGGATCAAATTTCCACAGCTTCCCCTCTGACTGAATTTTTGGAAACAGATGGGTTTTAACGTCCAGGAAGCAGAAAACGGGGAGCAAGCTTTAAGCCTTTGGCGGGTGTGGAAACCCCACTTAATTCTAGTGAAAATATGGATGCCGATTTTGAATGGTTATGAGGCGATGCAAAAAATTCGTCAGGAGGAATTTCCCGGGGAAAATCCCCTGGAGGGGTTGATCAATTCTGAGGCTGAATGCGAGGGTGTCAGCCCCCATCAAACGATTATTCTAGCAATGATTCCATCGGGGTCAGAGACGGATAAACAGTTGGCCTTATCGGTGGGTTGTGATGACTTTTTGTATACCCCTTTTCCAGAGGATGAACTTTTAGATAAAATAGGTGAATATTTGAAGGTGCAGTATCAATATGCACCCCCATTTTTATCTGAATCATCGGGAGTACCTACCGAGTCCGATAATGCTACTATGACTCAATCTCTAGTTTCTGCGACTCCCTCACAGATCATGCCGCTCGAATGGGTAGAACAACTCTATCATGCGGCTGCCCAATGTAGCGATCGCTTACTACTCCAGTTAATCAGTCAAATCCCTCCTGAATATGAAGCAACGGCCGAATATTTGAACCGCTTAGTGGATAATTTTCGCTTTGATCAAGTGATGGAATGGGCGAAACGACCTGAAGATTCTGCGAAAAACATACAATGATTGAGAACCAACCTGGGATTTGTAAAGGCAATATTTTGATTATCGACGATAATCCTGAAAATTTGCGTCTACTATCGAGAATGTTGATCCGCCGAGGCTATGAAGTCCGTCAGGCTTTAAATGGAATTATCGCCTTGAGGGCGATTGAAATTCAACTACCTGATATTGTTTTATTAGATATTATGATGCCTCATATAGATGGGTATGAGGTGTGTAAAAAGATTAAAAATAATCCTGAAACAGCAAATATTCCAGTGATTTTTTTAAGTGCCTTAGACGAAGTTCAAAATAAAATTAAAGGCTTTGCGGCTGGGGGGGCTGATTATATTACTAAACCGTTTCAATTTGATGAAGTTTTAGTCCGGGTTCAAAATCAATTGTCGTTACAATTTGCTCGACAAAGAATTGTAAAATTGAATACAGAATTAGAACAACGGGTGAAAGAACGTACCCAAGAAACTGGAAAATGTTCATGCCCAATTAATGAAAAAAGCCCTTTATGATGAGTTGACCGCCCTCCCCAATCGGGTCTTATTCATTCAACATTTGGAATCGACTATTAAACAATTACCAGACCGTCCCAATCATCCCTTTGCGGTGTTGTTTTTGGATTGCGATCGGTTTAAAGTGATTAATGATTCTTTGGGACATTCCGTTGGGGATCAATTATTAGTTGCTATTGCCCAACGGTTAAAATCCACCCTATCCCCTACTGATATTTTATCCCGGTTTGGGGGAGATGAATTTGCGATTTTATTAACGGATTTAACCGAACCTAAAATCCCCATTCAAACGGCGGAGAAAATTATTGCTATTTTGGCGGAACCCTTTGCTATTCTATCCTATCCTATTTATATTAATGCCAGTATTGGAGTAGCCTATAGTCAACCGGACTATACCCGACCGGAACAAATTTTACGCGATGTGGATACGGCTATGTATCGGGCAAAATCCCGAGGGATTTCCTGTTATCAAGTTTTTGATCATAGTATGTATAAAAATGCCCTATCTTTTTTGCAGCTTGATGCGGATTTACGCACGGCAATCAAAGAACAACAACTGGGAGTTAATTATCAGCCGATTATTGCGTTGAAAACCGGAAAAATTGTGGGATTTGAAGCCTTGGTTTGTTGGGAGCACCCCCAACGGGGTTTAATCCCTCCTAATGAGTTTATTCCCGTAGCGGAAGAAACAGGTTTAATTACAGAAATTGGTAATTTTGTTTTGCGACAGGCTGGAGCACAGATCTATTGTTGGCAACAACAATTTTCGGAAATTCCCTTAACCATTAGTATTAATCTCACCCCTAGACAATTTACTCAAAATAATTTAATTGCCCAACTAGATAAAATTGTTGAACAAACTCATTTGAGTTATAAATGTTTAAAATTGGAAATCAAAGAAAGTGCAATTATGAATAACGTTAAAACCGCACAAATTATATTAGATCAGTTACGACAACGAGAAGTTCAAATCAGTTTAGATGATTTTGGCACGGGATATTCTTCTTTGAGTTATCTGCATTCATTTCCCGTTGATACCTTGAAAATTGACCGTTCTTTTATTCAGCAATTAGACGAAGATACTCAACAATTTAGCCTAGTTCCCGTGATTATTAATATTGCTCAAAAAATGAGGATGAATGTTATTGCAGAAGGCATAGAAACCGCCCAACAATTAAAAAAATTAAGACAGTTAAATTGTGATTTTGGCCAGGGTTATTTCTTCTGCGCCCCACTCAACCCGGAACAAGCTGTTAACCTACTCCTATCACCGCCCCAATGGTAATCAGTCATCAGTTATCAGTCATCAGTTATCAGTTATCAGTTATTAGTCATTAGTTATCAGTTATTAGTCATTAGTTATCAGTTGTTAGTTATTAGTTATTAGTTAAGTACCTAAACAAAATTAATTACAAACCCTGTTCCCTGTTCCCTGTTCCCTAGCGCTATATCAGTGTAAAAAGTAACATTTATTGCCAGTCAGTTTCAGGTTAAGCCCTTTTGATATCCCTTAATCCCCGTGGAGACGCGCCATGGCACGTCTCTACAATGGACTAACGGGTGATATCAATTTGGATTTTGCCACTAAAGTCAGGAATCGGTGGGGCGGGTTTGGTTAACTGTACCCGAACTTTTTCTACTCGTGGTTGTTGTAATAGGGTGTCGGTAATTTCTGTGGCTAATCGTTCCAAAAGGGCGAATTTGCTGGTTTTAATCACGTTCTCAACGGTTTTCTGATGGTCTGGCGATAGTCGAGGGTATCGGCGATCGCATCACTGCTACCCACGGGTCTTAGATCTAACCACAGGGTAATATCGGCTTCAAACCATTGTCCCAAAACCTGTTCTTCGGGTAAATATCCGGTATAACCGTAGCTGCGAATCCCTGAAATGTGGATTGAGTCCATAATTCCCAAAATAAAATGATATTTTCTCAAGAATATGCTATATTAATGGAAGTGTGGGTATGTAGCTCAGTGGATAGAGCATCAGGTTCCGGTCCTGAGGGTCGGGGGTTCGAGTCCCTCCATACTCGTTTTTTTGTGGCTGCCATAACCTAACTACCGTAGGTGTTTCAATTATTTTGATCCTTAGCTTTGATTTTTGCTTGTGTTGAATAATTAGTCAAGCGTATAGCCATGTTAGCCGTAAGTAAATAGTAGCTCGTCCGGGGGATTTTGTCAAGTAAATTCCCGGGAAATCGGCGAAAAATTTATCAAATGGCCAATAATAGACTACAGATGAGAATCAAGATTAAGTAAAGGAAACTCGGTTTTGATATTCCAAGTTTGTCCGTTATGAATTAATAAAGTTAATTGAGGGACGGTAAACTCAAAATAAATCGGACGTTGGGCAAATTCTAGCCATGCGGCTTTAAAAGCTATTCGACTTAAATCTTTAAAAGCGACAGTAACATGGGGAGAAAACGGACGTTTTTTAGAAACTTCATCAACAATATTAAGCTGTTGTTCTAAATTATTGATTAACTGTTGTTGAAGATTAATTAATTCTGGTGTTTTGATTACATCTACAAACAGGACACGCGGCGGGAATGAAACTAAACCCCGATAGGGTGATTGGAATAGGGGGACAATTCATTGCAAATGTAGTTAAATGTTGTTCTAAAGTTGGCAGATTTTCGGTTAACCATTTAAACGGAGGTTGTAAAGTAATATGGGGAGGGGATTTCAAGGCATGGCAACTATTATAGGTTTGAGCACAATATTGTTTAATATCTGTAATTTGATTTTGAATAGGTTGGGGAGGGAGTAAGGCAATAAAAAACAATTTTTCTGAAGTTTTCATATCAAATGCCCGTAGGATGCCACCATAAACGTGCACGCACCATAACAATAATGTTATATGAAATCCTTAAATTAGTGCTACAGATGGCAAATGAATTTGAGAGTTAAGAGAGTCCTGAAGGACTCACTACGGTTTATTTTTGGTCGGGTAGTGCTAAACAATCTGTTGTTCCCCAACAGACATAAACGGGGGTATTGCTATCGGGTAAACTATCGAAGGTTTTGGGTTGACGAACCATAATATTTTCCCCCGATAATAATTTCACCACATATTGAATATGGGTTCCCAAATACATTGTATTTAATAAACGACCTTCAAAACAATTCACCGAGTTGCTAACGGGATAAAAACTCAATGTCACTTTCTCAGGACGCACACTAACAACCGCCGACGCACCTGTTCTTAAATTTTGCTGGGGGAGTTGAATACCGGGAATTTCAATCTGTTGAATTTCAATACTTAATCCAGTTTCCGTAACTATAAATAAACTGGTAGCATCGACACCTTCAACCGTACCCCGAAATAGGTTAGTGTCCCCAATAAAATCTGCGACAAAGGGAGTTTGAGGATATTCATAAATCTCGTTAGGACTACCAATTTGTTCAATTCTGCCATCGTGCATCACAGCAATTCGGTCAGACAGACTCATGGCTTCCTCTTGGTCGTGGGTGACCATAATAAAAGTTAAACCCAAATTGCGATGGAGATTGGTGAGTTCCACCTGCATTTGTTTCCGCAGTTTTAAATCCAAAGCCCCTAAAGGTTCATCTAATAATAATACCGCCGGACGATTAACTAAAGCCCTAGCTAAAGCCACCCGTTGCTGCTGACCCCCGGACAGTTGGGAGGGATAACGGTTAGCAAAGGATTCCATTTTCACTAAAGCTAACGCTTCCCGAACTTTCTCCTCAACTTCCGGCTTGATGATGCGTTTTAGCCTAAGTCCAAAGGCGATATTTTCCCAAACCGTCAAATGGTTAAATAGGGCATAACTCTGAAATACCGTATTCACCGGACGCAGATAGGCGGGAGTCTGGGTAACGGACTGACCCCGAATTAGGACTTCTCCGGCCGAAGGCATTTCAAACCCAGCTATCAGTCGCAGTGTTGTGGTTTTACCGCAACCCGATGGCCCTAAAATACTAAAAAATTCCCCTCGACGAATATCGAGATCCACGCCACGAACGGCCGTTTCCCCATTAAAGACTTTGAACACTTTGCGAAGTTCAACATCAAACTTCGCTGGCGCCCCAATAGCACCTTGATTCTGCGTAGCCGCTTGCAGCATAGTGTTATGTTCGGAGATTTACCCTGACTACAGCTTATCTGATCAACAGTCTTACTGACAAGATGATAGCCTAGGGGAGTCCAGATTGCACTTGACAGCATGAGACCGATTCCGGTGTACAATATCGAGCGCGAAAGTGCAGCAATTGAAGGGCTAACTTGGTGTGAGGAGTTAAATGAATGAATTGGCAAAAAGATCCCCTGTCCGTCCTGCAAGATACAAGTCGAACGTTTCATATCCCCATTAGTCGTTTGCCTCCTTTACTCCAAGAAGCCGTGGCGTCTGCGTATTTGTGTATGCGGGCAATTGATGAAGTTGAAGATCATCCCGGTTTGGATAATGCCACAAAAGCCCGATTGCTGCATAGGATGAGCCAAAATTTTCAAGCGGCGGTATGTCGAGAAACCATTGCTGATGATTGGTTTGCGGAATTTTCCGATATTGAAACCTTGGAAGAAGTGACCCTACGGGTGGGAGAGTGGGCCAAGTTAGCCCCGGAACGGATTGGCCCCCGGATTTGGGACGCCACGGCGGCGATGGCTGACCGGATGGCGTTTTGGGCCGAACGTAATTGGCGAATTGAAACCGAAACTGAGTTAGATCAATATACCTTTAGTGTGGCGGGGGCTGTGGGGCTGTTGTTGTCGGATTTGTGGGCCTGGTATGATGGTACACAAACCCACCGAGTTCACGCCATTGGCTTTGGTCGGGGGTTACAGGCGGTGAATATTCTGCGGAATTATCGGGATGATGGGAGTCGAGGGGTGGATTTCTTTCCCGAAGGTTGGACGTCGGAACAAATGCACAGCTATGCTAAACGCAATTTAGTGTTAGCGGATGCCTATACTGAGGCCTTACCCTCTGGCCCCGCCTTGGATTTTTGTCGAATTCCCCTAGCTTTGGCCCATGCCACTTTAAATGTATTAGCAGACGGTCAAGACAAACTAACTCGCAGCGCAGTTGTGGAATTAATTGAACAGGTTTGTGGCGGTAAGTAGGGAGCAGGGGGAGCAGGGGGGCGGGGGAGGCAGGGGGAGCAGGGGGAGCAGGGGGAGCAGGGGGAGCAGGGGGAGCAGGGGGAGCAGGGGGAGCAGGGGGAGCAGGGGGAGCAGGGGGAGCAGGGGGAGCAGGGGGAGGTAGGGGATGTAAAATCTTTCTTTTTATTTCCTATTTCCTATTTCCTATTTCCTATTTCCTATTTCCTAGTATTTTTTGGTTTAAAATCATAGATAAAGTAGATTTTATCAATGGGAAAAAATGGCTGAATTTTTGGAAAATGGGGGAACAATTGTAGCGATCGCCACTGCCATTGTACCACAACAGGGGAGCGTGGGAATTGTGCGGATGTCGGGGAGTGAATCCCAATCCATTGCTAAACAGTTATTTGATCCTCCAGGACGGCAAGTTTGGGAAAGTCACCGAATTTTATATGGGTATATTCGCCATCCCCAAACCAAAAAAACCATTGATGAAGTGTTGTTATTATTAATGTTATCTCCCCGTTCCTATACCCGGGAAGATGTGGTAGAATTTCACTGTCATGGGGGAATAATTGCGGTTCAACAGGTGTTACAATTGTGTATAGAATTGGGGGCAAGGTTGGCACAACCGGGAGAATTTACTCTCCGAGCTTTTTTAAATGGCAGATTAGATTTAACTCAAGCCGAAAGTGTGGCGGAATTAGTCGGCTCTCAATCAATTGCGGCGGCACAAACGGCTTTGGCTGGATTACAAGGAAAATTAGCCAATCCAATTCGAGAATTACGGGCAACCTGTTTAGATATTTTAGCTGAAATTGAAGCTAGAGTTGATTTTGAGGAGGATTTGCCCCCGTTAAATGAGTCGGAAATTATCGCCCAAATCCATCAAGTTTTGGGAGAATTATCGCAATTTTTAGCAACGGCTGACACGGGAGAACTATTAAGAACCGGGTTAAAAGTAGCAATTGTCGGTCGTCCGAATGTGGGAAAATCAAGTTTATTAAATGCTTGGAGTCGGAGCGATCGCGCCATTGTTACGGACTTACCGGGAACGACTCGGGACGTGGTAGAATCGCAATTAGTTGTGGGAGGAATCCCGATTCAAGTATTAGATACGGCTGGAATTCGTCACTCAGAGGATCAGGTGGAAAAAATTGGAATTGAGCGATCGCATCAAGCCGCCCAATCCGCCGATTTAGTGTTATTAACCCTGGATGCTGTTGTAGGTTTAACTGAAGCAGATTTAGAGATTTATCAACAGATAAAACATGGTCATTTTATTGTTATAATTAATAAAATAGATCAGGTTAAAATAGATCAATTAGAGGCGATAAAACTAACAGTTATTCAAAGTTTAAATATAGAAAATATTGCGATTGTTCAAATGGCTGCTGCTTTAAATCAGGGGATTCCAGAGTTAGAAACAGCCATATTAAATTCAGTTTACGGCGAAAATATTCAAGCTGCTAATTTAGAATTTGCCATTAACCAACGTCAAGCCGCCGCCTTAACCCGTGCTAAAGTTTGTTTAGAAGAAGTGGAAACAACCATTAATGATCAACTTCCCTTTGATTTCTGGACAATTGATCTCCGAGGTGCGATTCATGCGTTAGGGGAAGTCACGGGAGAAGAAGTTACAGAATCGGTTTTAGATCGGATATTTAGTCGGTTTTGTATTGGGAAATAGTCTTAATTTGAATGAAGTACAGTTTCTAGGGATAAAAACCCGGTTTCTTTGAGAAACCGGGTTTTTGGGTGTACCCAATTTCAACGCATACTGCTATATGCTACTTAATAATGCTTTTAAAAACCTTTGACCGGACTGTTCTAAATCATCTTCTAAAGAAAAGGTGAGACTCTGTAAACGGATTGAACTATTAGGAAACCAGACAATTTAGCGGTTTATTTAAAGGTTTTGGATAAACTAAAATAGCATTTTGACTATTTTTTAAAGTAGCATAGGCGATCGCTTGATAAATGTCTAAGTTTGACGGTTTGGAATCAGGAATTTTATATTTAGTATCGAGAATAAAGATAACTTGCTTTGTATTTTTATCATAAATAACTAAATCAATCTTAGAATCTACAATTTTACAAAAATTAACACTTTCTTGATCTTTAATTTCAAAGTTAGCGGGAATATGGGATTTTAACCAAGCATAAACAAATTTTTCATAGAGTATATCAGTTCTAACTAAAAAAGGAAACATCTGATAATTTCCGACTTGATGCGCTACTCCACAATTATCTAAGAAAAATCGACATAAACTGTGTAAAGTCTGATAATCTTGATTCAATCTATTATAGGATCTATTAATACAATCATCCCCCTTAAAAGGTCGTTGAGTCGCTAAACCTTGTAAGGTATGATAGGCTTTTCTAACGGTTGTTGATAGCTGTTCTGAACATAACCCACTGCGACCAATAATATCTAATGTCCATAACAAGATTTGATTATCTTCTATATCAGCCGTATACTGATTATATTCGCAATTGAGTTTAACTGTCCCAGGATGTTTAAACTGATATTGAAAATCAACTTTTCCCCGAACATAAGGCAAAAGTTCAGTATTTTTAAGATAAGTTCGATAAAATCCTTTGCGACTTTGAGCTAATATTTTTTGTATTAAAATATCAGCTAATCTATTATAAAATTCTGGAATAGTTTCACAATGAACAGATCCGTCTAGGAGTTGAAAACTGTTAAGATTATAGGTATATTCCAACATCCTAAATAAATTAGCAATGAGAACTTTAGGTTTTAGAAAAATCTGAATATCAGGCGTTAAGGGAATGAAACCCACATAACTTTTAGCGGTGAGTTTATATTGTTTCTTGGTTTTCGGGGATGGATAATCAATATCAATATATTTATAATAATTATGATAAATCAGATCTGCGATCGCTTCCTCTAATTCCTCTGGCTTAAAGAATTTAGGTTGATATTCTATCAGTTTCAATCATTTTCATCAGCATTCAAACCCAGCCTAAGTTTAACTTTATCCCATCGAAATTGTTCTATTTTATCCAGTGCATTATAAAAATATTCCTCTAAATAGGGTTCGATTTCCATTTCCCAGATATCCTGAATATTATCCTCAATATTCCGTATCATAAAAAAGGATATCCCAATTTCATAATTAGGATCAGCAATCATTTTGTTAATATCTTGAAGGACTTGAATTAATTGATCTATCGAAAAATTGATTTCATCGTCTTTATGATAACGTTTTAAAATATTATAATTTGGAGCAATTTTAATAAAAGCAAAACGACGACGCAACGCATGATCAACTAACGCAATAGAACGATCTGCGGTGTTCATAGTTCCAATAATAAAAACATTTCCAGGAATCTCAAAGGGTTCATTACTACCTGCTAAATTAATTTTTTCCTCTCGATATTCTAATAAATACATTAACTCCCCAAACACATTTGATAAATTTGCTCGATTAATTTCATCAATAATTAAAACACAAATATCATCATAAGATTCGGCTTTTTTACAAAATTCTAAAAATCGACCAGGGACGAGATCATAAGTTAATTGTCCGTTTTCAGTCCGAGGACGTATTCCTTGAATAAAGTCTTCATAACTATAGGATGGATGAAATTGAATGATTTCCGAAAAACCATCTCTACCTGTAATAAAATGTTCAGCTAATTGTTGGGCAATCCAGGTTTTTCCGGTTCCGGGTGGCCCTTGTAAAATAATTTGTCCTTTACGGTTAATATTATTTATCCATCTCAGAAGTTCAGTTTCATCAATTCCTGTTTCTTTAGAACATTGCTCTAAAGTATATTCTGGTTGCAAGTTTTGTTCTTCAATATCTAATTTAATATCAGTCATAATTTCATTCAATAATGAGGGATAAATAGAAGTAAAATCATACTTTCTGACAGCTACCAACCAATGAGAAAACATATCAAACAAATCATCATCTCGTAGGGAAGGTCTACCAGGCTGACGCATTTCGGGAGCCAACTTTTTGATCAGTTTTATTCCTGTGTCATTAATATATGGATAATCAATTAACTGCTGAGTATAAGAAGTTTGAGAAAAATAGTTAATAACTATTCTTGATTTCTTATTAATCACAATAAAATTATCGGGTCGAAGTGCATTCAGAATTGGGGAAATTATCCCAGACTGAAACCCTTTAGAGTAAGGTAAATTAGAGAAATTATTGCAAGCATCAATAAGTTTATTTGGGTGATCATTACAACAACGAACAAAATTAAGAATTGCTTGAGCAATATCAGGCCATTCTTCTGATTTTGTCCATTTTGCAGCCTCATATTTATTTCTAACATCTGTAGCAAGCACAGGTGCAATATGTATCCATGCTCCTCTTTTTTGGTTAGCTGGAGAATCAGTATAGGGAAGTAGTTGTAATAATATAGAATCAGTTACATCTTCTCCCGCATTAGCCGCAGAAATAATTGCTTTAAAATTTCGACAACCTTGTTGACGTTGTTGGTCGTATGCTGCGATGTGTCGCAAACCATCCCCAGAATAAGGATAGGAGTCTATAAATTCTAAAAATAATTCAGTAAATTTACTTTGAATATTACTCATATTTAGTTTAAATTTTATTGAAGTCAGTTTTTTTTATAGGGGTTTTTCTGCGAGCTTACTAATGACTTTAAATTCATTATCTGTAATATAACGATAACTTTGAGGCGGATTAATTGTAGGCAACTTTTTTTTAAGCGTGGTTAACTTAATAGGGTTATTAAAAATATTTTTATTATTAAAAAATATGGCAACACCTAATGATGCACCTTGATAATAACGTTGAAAATCTTGATAGGTAATACCAGCTTTATCTTTGACCTTTTCCCAGAAATCTTTCTTATTTTGAGGTAAATTTTCTGTAATTACCCGTTCTACTTCTAAAGAAGCAACTAAATTTTGCTGAGGAGATGTAACATATACCAAAACTAAATCTCCCGCTTCAAGACGAGTCCGAACTCGGCGCAGTTCTACGGTTTTTTTACCTGCTAAAATTTTCTTAGCATATTCTGGCTTTATCGAAAGTAACAATATATTATTTGGCATTATTCTTTAGAGTTTAATTGATTTCCTCGGCAATATAGTATAGCAAATTTTTCCTTAGAAACATAGTACGCAGACTGCATTGTAAATTTATTCTCTAAAACTTCTTGAACCTCATTTAATGGAATAGGTAATTTCAGTAGTTCTGTATGACTAAATTTAATTGCCATAATTTCTTTTTCAGGATCTCCGCCAGCTACATCTAACACATCATTCCATTGATATATACCTAAATTTTGAAATCTACGAAATAGTTCTTGAGGTTTTCCTAATACTACTTCATCAAGACGAGATACAGCACGAATAGAGCTTATATCCTGATAACCTTTATCTTTATCTTTACTTACATACCATATAATTCTTCCTGAAACTCCTGGTTTAAGAGTTTTAGGAGCAGATTTAGATTTATAATAAACAGCTTCTGTATTAAGAGCTATATCAATTTTACTAGCACCAAACAAAGTTTGATTTGCCAAATTATAATCAAATAAATTTTTCGCCCATTTCGGTTGAATAGGAATAATAAATGTAGGAATGTCAGCATCAATAACTTTAGCTGGAAAAAACTTTTTTTCTATGTCCCACATGGTTTTTGTTTCTTTCAGATTTTCGTCATCAGATAGTAACTTTGAGAATTTAGTACAGAAATTATAATCTTCAGAAGATTGTTGAGCAATTATATTTAAGTGATCAGATAACTGTAAAGCTGTATCAGCTATAAATAGGTTAGCTCTTAACCAACCGTTAGAGACTTGTATAAAAGTAGAATTTTTTTGAATAGCCTTAGTAGTTTTTTCTGATAAGTAAGTATCGGTAATCCTCGTAAAATTTCGCCCTTCTTTAATACTATAAAAGATTGAATTATAAATCAAATGGCTAATAATAGTATCAGCAATAGGATGATCATCAAGAACTCTAATTATAGGTATTTCTAGTTCATCTGATTTATGTTTATCATATACTAACAAAGCAATTTTATTGTTATTCTCTAAAATATTCCAGCATTGAAATTTATCTTTATCTGTCAAAAATCTCTTGCTTTTTTGGATGAACTCGGCTTTCTTTTCCTTGTTTGCTTTTGATAAAAATATTGTTTGTAAATCTATTTCTCCCCACTGAACAGGAATTTTTGTAATTGACATCCCTGCCATACGAATAGGTTGATACTCTGTTTTGCTTGCAATCTCATTGATTTGAATAATTAACTCTAAAGGAGAAAGAATAGAGAGTTTAAATTGATCATAAAATTCATCTTTAAATTGTAATATTTGCTGATTTTGGGTGACAAAAATATAAGTTTCAGAAGCCAATATCTTTTGAAGATAACGGAAATTGTAGTTATCTAAATCAATATTTTTTCTTTTCAAAAAAATGGCTAATTCATTTTGATTATCGTTATTTTTTTGATCGACATCAAGTAAACTAAAATGTGTCCTGAAAGTCATCAATTTTTTTCTTTGTTCAGAATTAGTAATATTATTTATTTGATTACTAATTTCATCAACTAAAGACAAATCTACTTCTGATTGCAACCAATCTGACATAAGAGATTTTGAATCTTTATTTTCTGGATTATCTTGTTCTTCCGCTATTTCAAAAAAGATTGGTGCATCTATAACAACAGATAATTTAGATTCTCTGTTGGTTTCGTTTAATATTGATAGTAAATTAGGATGTCCATAGTCAAGCCACCAATATGTATTTTCTTTTCCTCTAGTTCTCGCCGGTTTATCATGTGTGGAGATAAAACCTAACTTTTCCCAAAAGGAAGCTAAATTAAAATCTCGGCGACAAGTTAAACCGATACCTTCATATCTTTTATCAGTATCAGTAATTTTTTTTAAATGATTAACTAATTGTTCAGGTATTCCTTTTCTACGCCAATTTTCACTAATACATAAATGAATCAGCCTAATTCGCTTGTTGTGCCTTTCTTTAGTTTTATATAAAAGATAACCAATACATTCTTTTTGGGGCGAAATAGCAACAATAATAGTTCCTTTAGCCGCGTGTTCAATAAATGCACCTTTCGGAAAAAACCCCAATGTTTTATTATTGGCATCACCTAAATTGATTACAGTCTCTAAATAAGGAGAATTTTCATCAATTATTTGAGTATAGATATCATCTGTATCTTTCATTTGGGTACTGTCCTCTGATTTTTAATTTACCTTTGGCTAGGGTTTCGTTAAGGAAAAGCCTTGAAATAAATTTCAGGCTGAAAGCTAAAACCCGTTAAAACGGGTTGGGGAAGATCAGAATTAAGTCATTTAGATGACGTAGAGACGTGCCATGGCGCGTCTCTACAGCCCGAACTTTAGTTCAGGGTATAGCTTTATTATATTAACCTTGAAATTGCGATAACAACCAAGCGCTAACTTTACCATGATTGGTTTGACGACTGCGACGAAATGCTTCCTCTAATACCCCCATTTCTAACCCAGGTAAAACTTGAGATTCCTTAATTCTATAACTACCTTGATTTTTAACCTCAAATGCAATAATTTTAACCGATTGAACATCAATAATCCAATATTCTTGTACCCCTAAAGATTCATAAAGTAACCGTTTTTCTCCTTGGTCATCTGCTAAAGAAGAATGGGCTACTTCTATGACTAAATCAGGCGCGGGAAACTGATCTAAATCAATAATTATAGTTTCCCAAGGGATAACTTCCGCATTCCCACCAATATAAAAAGAAGCATCCGGTTGGGCTTCGTCAAACCCTGTTTTCCGGTAGGTGCAGTGATCATGGCCATCTAAATTAATGCCCCGCAGACTGGCAAATAAACCAATGGCCAAAGAAATAATAAAGTGATCACGGGAATGGGGATTTCCTGGGGGCGACATTTCTAACCTCATGCGTCCATTAAAATAGTAACCTCTGGCGTTAGAATAGATAGGATCATCCAATGCGATCAGGTATTCATCCCAGGTTGCTGTTACCCAGGTATCGGTCGGAAGTTGAGTTTGAATAGGACTCATAACGGTATCATTGATGAGCGATCGCTTTTATTTTAACAAATTCAAACATAACTTACCAAGCACTGTTAAATAATTTTTCACCCATGCTCAGGGGGTTTATAATAATAAAATGTTACCCGATTTTTAATTAAATTAGATGGTATTATACAATAAATATCAATAACAAAAAGCCCAAGGATAACCGAGCGGCTTTAGACCCATTTTTTGTCAACTAGGAGGATTATTATTTATGGAACAGACTCACGAAACCTTAAAACAACAACTGAGTGCCCTATCCCAACGCTATCCCGATTTAGGCAACCGTCTGGCCGAAACTGCACAGAAACTCAAAACCGCAGGAATTCCACCGACAAAAACCTTAGTAGATGAACTGATAGCTTACTCTCAAGACTTTAGTAATATACAACAAAAACTGCTTACCAAAGGACAACCAACGGCCAGCCAAGCCACGTCCGTACAACAGTTAGAGAATTTATTGCTAAACCTAACACCCGCTCCGGCTCATCAAAAAACTCACCAACAAGCGCTGGAAATTTTAGAGCGAGTTCTATCCCTAACCCACAGCGAACAAAAGGATTTTCCCCCCTTACAAACGGCTCAAAATCAAGCGCGGGAATTGCAAACCGCAATTTCTCAACCAACAAATCAACTGCATTCCGGGGCGGAAGCCTTAGCTACAGGAAATCATCCCTTGGTAGCCTTAGTTAATTTAGTCGAAAAACAAGAGAGTTTAGACGATAATCAATGGGGGATTTTAGAAGAACAAATTACTGGCGCCTTTGGTAAATCTTTGGGTGTAGCAATTTCCAGGGGTAAAATTAATTTTACTGTTAAAACCCCTGTTGTTTCTGCTGTTGCTGCTCCGAAACCTGCAATTCCTGATATTGTAATTTTGGATGAACCTCAAGGATCTCGAGGCCCAGAATTAATTATTGTTCCTAGTATAGATGTTACGAAATTACCGCCAACAATTGATGGTAAAAATGTTTTCTTTGGCAATGCTCCCCTAGCAGGTAAAGCTCAAGAAAAAGCCAGTCTTTCTAACATTAACTTAAAGATTTTAGTCCATTTACAAGGATTAGGCGATCGCACCTTTGCCGCCAGGGAATACGCAGGTACCCGGGGACAGGGACGGCGTTTAGAAGCCTTTCAAATTAATATCGATCCCGCCATTGAAGGTTTAAGTCTGCGCTATATGGCCCATATCGCGGCCATTGGGGACACACCTTTAACTCCCGAAGGTCAACTGGTGGGAGAGCGGGGCAAAAACCGACAAATCGAAGGCTTCGCGATTGAACTGATTGGCCCCCAAGCCCCTAACTACAAGGTTTTCTACACCGCCCACATCCAAAATAAAGGCGATGTTCCCGTCTGCACCAACGGCCAATACTGCGGCACAAAAGGTCAAGGGTTAAGGATTGAAGGAATTAAAATTTGGATTGAAGCGAAGTAGAGGGAATGGGGAATAGTAAATTACGAATTACGAATTACGAATTACGAATGGGGAATAGTAAATTACGAATTACGAATGGGTAATAGAAGAAGTTTACATCCCCTGCCCCCTGCCCCCCTGCCCCCCTACCTCCCATTGTCCTGAAAGAATGTTGACAATTGAGATCGGGTTTTGCTATAATTTAACATCGTGCAAATATAAATTCCCTGCTGCTTTAGCTCAGTTGGTAGAGCGGTTCACTCGTAATGAACAGGCCGTCGGTTCAAGTCCGATAAGCAGCTTTTTGATTTCAGATCCTTGTCAATAAGGGATTCTAATAATCTCGATAATAATGGGTTTCCCGTTTATCCCCGTTGGCGACCATTCCTAATACGGGAAACTCCGGCGGTGCTAATTTCCCGCAGGGCCAAACTAAAGGCTTCTCGGTCGGTTTTTCCTAATCCGACAACCATCATTAATCCGTCGGTATGGGGGGCCAATAAATTCGCATCGGCTAACCCTAAAATTGGGGCGGTATCGTAGATAATTAAATCGAAGGATTCTTGCAATTGTTTCATCAACTCCTGCATGGGTTTTGAGGATAGTAACCGAGTCGGGTCGGGATAGAATTTTCCGGCGGTTAAAACATATAGGTTTTCCTCAGAAGCAACCTTTTTAATTACGGTTTTAAACTCTAATTTTTGAGTTAAAATATTAGTTAATCCCAACTGATTTGTGATTTCTAATAGGGTATGAATCCGAGGACAACGCAGGTCAGCATCCACTAATAAAACCCGTTGACCCATGGCGGCGGCTCCTTGGGCTAAATTCATAGCAATGGTTGATTTTCCATCGGCGGGAGTGGCGGAAGTGATGACACAAGACCGCACAGAACCTTCAGGGTTTAATAGGCGTAAATTGTTATTTAAGGCTCGGAATGCCTCTTGGAATGGACTACAAGCGGGGTAGGTGATATCAGAAATATCAATAGTTGGTGCAACGGAATTCGGAAGGATTAAGGCTTCATTACTAGCTGGAATTACCCCTAATAATGGTAAGGAAATACTATCTGTAACTTCGTGAGTAGTGCGATAAACATTGTTAAATCGTTCCAAAATTTGGGCTGCAATTACCCCTAGGAATAATCCGGCTAATCCCCCTAGGGCGAGATTTAAAGGAACATTAGGAGAAACGGTAATTAACTCTCCATTAATATTACTAGGAATCCGAGGAGGAGCAATTAATTCCCAGGGTTTCTGACTTGACTTGAGGAACAAATTTGAGTTGTATTTCTTGAGATTTATTCGTCAGTTCTGTGAGTTGATTGGTAATGGTTTTTAACTGTTGTTGTAAATCATTATATCGACCCAAAACCCTGGGAAATACTTGGGAATATTGGTTAAATTCTTGGGTGGCTTTTTCTAAAACTTGATTTCTCACCTTCAGCATTTCAATATTATTCGCCGCCCCAACTAACTGCTGAATCATTCCCATTCGGATCGAATCTTGAAACCGGATAATATTAGGATTAACTTGATTACCCGCAGATCCTAATACATTTTTAGCTTCTTTTTCTAATAAGGGAAGTATTTGCGATCGCTGATCCAATAAGGCTTGAATTTGCGGTGCTGTTCCTTTAAAACGGGCGGATTCAATGGCGATTTCTGTTTCTAATTTTAATAACTCTTGAAGTAGCCCTTGATATTGGGGAGATTGAGTTAAGGCGGATGCTAATAACGCTTGTTCCGGTTTTAATCCCAACTGTTTTTGTAAGGCTTGATATTGAGATTCCTGTTGTACAAGTTGGGATTGAGCTTCTAATTTTTGAGTTTGTAATTCACTCTTTTGTTTAAATAAATATTGAGTTTGTAGTTGTGGGTCAATAAAATTATATTGTTGTTGGAGTTTCTGAATTTCTTGTTTAATTGGAGGAAGTTTTTTCTCTAAGGTGGCAATTTGTCCCTGAATTAATTTTAATTGTTGCTCTCGCTCTTGATCCTGTACATCTTTAGGAAGACTATATTTTAAGTAACCTTCAGCTATTTTTTCTAAAACAAATTGGACTTTTTGAGGTTCAGAACCTTGATAACTGACTTCAAAAATTCGAGTTTGTTTTAAGGGTTTAATCGCCAAGGTATCCTTTCCCCAAAAGGTTTGTCCAGTTTTTTGGTTAAATAGAGAATCATAAGTAACTTCAGGATAGCGCGTTTGAATCCCTTTTAAAATTCCCGACATTAATTTGGGACTTTGTAAAATTTCCAGTTGGGAATAATAATTGAGGTCGGATTTTTTTTCTGAATTTGAGTCTAATTCTGGCGGTAGAGTATCGGTTTGGGGAGTAGTTTCGACTAGAATTTGAAATGATCCCTTATATTCCGGGGTGAGATTAATTGTCCATAAATAAACCCCGGCGGTGACGGCGGTAGTTACACCCAAAACAGCGAGGGCTCGTCTTCCTAAAACTTTAAAGAAATCCGATTTTTCTTCATTATATCCCGGGGATAAATCAGCATCATAATATAAAGTTTCTCCCGAGGGATATAGGGGTTTTTTAGTATTTTTAATAACAGAGATTTGAGATAATTTTCGATTTTTCATGGTCTTTTTAGTTCAAAATATTAACAAATCGAAAAAGTCCTAAAAAGTTATTCAAGGGACTTAATGAATTTAACACAGTTCCCAAACCATCTCGGAAACTAGCCGCACCAGAACGACCCACAACAATTACATCATTATTTCTGAGCATAGGGTTAGTTTCCTCATTCACAGCCGCCGATGGATTAATTAAAATCTGACGCCGAGAAACCGTTTCCGTTAGGATGGATGCGAATTAATTCCACTTGTTTTTTATTCGCCCGAGATTCATTAAATCCCCCCGCTTCCACCAAAGCTTGATTCAAAGCGGTATTGGGAGGGAGAGTTTTCGCCCCTGGGGATACCACCTCACCCACCAGACTAATTTTCAGGGTATCGGGGGAAAAACTCGCCGCCGCCACCTCAGCATTTTGTTGAGTTTCAGCCGTTGTCGCCGTTGGTACTACAATTGTATCCCCCTGTTGTAACATCGCATCTTGACTCAAATCTCCTTCCTGTAACAGTTTCCATAAATCCACGGTAATCTGTTGTTCAGTTCCGGTGCGGGTTAGACGTCGTACCTGAATATTACGGATATCCGCGCTAGGAGTAATTCCCCCCGCCATTTTCAGAGCTTTGGTCACCGTAAATAGTCCTCCAGTCGCCGCCACGGCACCTTCAGAGGGTTGACCGGGCTCCGGGGAAATTCTGGGAATGGTTTCTAAGGTTAGGGTATGGGTTCCGGGGCGATTTACCGCACCAACAACAGCAACATTGATGGGTTGATTATTATTACTAGCAAAATTAGCCGTAATTAATTGAGAAGATTCCGCCGCATTGTTTTCGGTACTGGTGGGAATATAAATCGTATCGCCGTCCCGCAGGGTAATATCCTGGCGTAAATCCCCGGTTTGTAGGAGTTCCCACAAATCCAAATTGATAATTTTTTCCCCCCCAGTTCCACTTGAGCGCCGAATTTTCACCTGTCGCATATCCGCACTCGGGGTAATTCCTCCGGCCATTTGTAATACCCTTGTAATGGTGGGTAAACGTCCCCCGGTTCCCGAGACTTCTGGCGCTCCCATCAAGGGGTTATTGGTGGTCATACTTGCTGACGGAGAGACAATATAAGACCCCGGACGTTGAACTTCTCCCGTCACCGCCACTTGTAGAGGACGGGCGGCGATTAATTTAATAGCTAAAATCGGCCGTTGTAAATATTCTCCATAGCGCTGTTGAAACCATTGCTGTTAATTGGTCTACCGTCATTCCTTGAACTGAAATATTACCAATTAAAGGCAAATTCACAGAACCATCAATCGAGACTTGATGATGACCATTATTACCACTATATTCAGGAACATTAAAAATATCGAGTTGCAGCAAATCCCCTGGGCCAAGGGTATAACTCGTATCGCCCGTAGGAAGATTAACCATCGGTTGAGTTACTAACCCTTGAGCTTGGGCCATGGGAATATGTCCCAAAATGACAACCATCGGAAGCCAAAACCCCCACAAACAAAGGAAATTAACAGTTATTTTAGATTTTGAAGATAGAATCTTTACCATTACATCCAAATAAATATAAAAGTAGTAAGCCCTTTAGGGCTTCTTCCAACATCAAAGTAGTAAGCCCTTTAGGGCTTCTTCCCAAGGATTATGCAAAAAATATAAGTTAGATAGATGCCGTTGGTAATTACTTTTACCGGATTAAGCCCTAAAGGGCTTACTACTGGGTTCTATTTTAACCGATAATTTTTGGATTGTTTTTTTTGTTAACAAATGGCTATGAATAATTTACAAGCTGATGTTTTAGTAGTTGGAGGCGGAACCGGAGGGACAGCCGCCGCCATTCAAGCCGCCCGTCGGGGGGCAAAGACTATTTTAGTTAGTCAATGGTCAATGTTAGGAGGAATGTTAACTTCTGGGGGCGTTGTTGCACCGGATGGCAATGAATTAGCAGCCTTTCAAACCGGAATTTGGGGGGCATTTTTACGCGAATTAAACCACCATCAACCCGAAGGTTTAGATAATGCTTGGGTGAGTTTCTTTACTTATCATCCCCAAATTGGAGCGAATATTTTTGCTAATTGGGTTAAATCAGAATCCAATTTATTATGGATACCTGAAGAACAACCTTTAGAAGTTATCAAAAATGGGAATATTATTACAGAAGTTAGATTTAATTCCTGTACTATTCATGCTAAAATTATATTAGATGGGACGGAATTAGGCGACCTTTTAGAACTCGCAGAAATTCCCTATCGTTGGGGATGGGAACTACAAGACCAATGGCAAGAACCCAGTGCCCCAATTGAACTATCAACATTAATTAAAAATACTCCGGTTCAAGCTCCCACCTGGGTTTTTATCATGGAGGATTTTGGAGAAGGTAACACAGCACCAGAAATTCCCATTCCCCCAATTCATACCCCGGAATTATTTACTAATGCTTGGAAAAATTATGATATAGAATCCTTTCTTAATTATGGTAGATTACCTGGTAACAAGTTTATGATTAACTGGCCAATCCAGGGAAATGATTATGACCAAAACTTAGATAGGTTAATCGGTTCAAGCTCCGAAAGGTTGCAATTCTGGCAGGAAAGTTTTTACCATAGTCTAAGTTTTGCCCGATTTATTCAAACAAAATTAGGCAGAAGATATGGGTTAGCAACGGGAATTTTTCCTGTGGAAAATCGACCTAATTTTAATATTAATCCTGATATTTTATCCGCTTTTGCCCTCCATCCCTACTATCGAGAAAGTCGTCGGATTCAAGGATTAACAACAATTCGAGAACAGGATATTTTACCTGTAGAAAAGGGTTATATTGCTACCTTACCTTTAAATGAAAGTGGAGAATGTGAAGCGATCGCCATCGGAAATTACGCTAACGATCATCATTATACCCAATTTCAATTAACCCTGCAACCTAAAAGTTTCCGTTGGGGAGCCCGGTGGACAGGAAACCCCCTTTACAATTCCCTATCGAGCTTTAATTCCAATTAATACCGAGAATTTATTAGTCTGTGAAAAAAATATTTCCGTTTCCCATATTGCTAACGGTGCGACCCGTTTACAACCTTTAGTTTTAGGGATTGGACAAGCGGCGGGAATGGCGGCAGCTTTGTGTATTGAACAGGGAATACAACCCCAAGAATTATCCGTTAGAACCTTACAAAATGCCCTATTAACTGATAGTATTGCCCCGCAAGCAGTTATTCCTTTATTTAATTTACCTCCCGATCATCCCGATTGGTTAGACTGGCAATATTATTATTTAGATCATCCCGAATTATATCCGATTGATGGTTATTGTCCAGCACCCTCAAACCCCCGTCATCCTGCTAAAGATAGTTACCCCTTCGAGGGTATTTTCCAGGGTCAGAGTCACCAAGACTATAGTTTTACCCCAACTCAAGGACAGTTTACGGGTCAAACCTGGAAATTAGTTACCCTATACCCCGAAATTAACCAACAATTACAAAATATTCCCACTCCTTCCCCCCTAAAAGTTTATGGGCGTTTAAATTTCTCCGGTCAGTGGTTAATTTTAGAGGGGTTATAGCCGGATTTTAAAAAACTTTTCACAGTTATCCCGATCTAAATACTAACGGTTTGTATAAATAAGTGGACAGACTCACACGGACACTTTATATGCAAACCTATACATCTTTAGTTTTATCAGTTTTTTTATCGGTTGGTCTAACTGCTAATGCTTTAGCGGTTAATTCTTCTTCTAATCAATTATCAGAAATTATTACCGACTCACAGTTACTTTCAGCCCGCACTGGACTCAATGGCCCCTATGAACCCGACCGAGGTGGCGGACGTCGGGATTTCCGAGACACCTCCCACTCTAATCATGTTAACGCTGAACTCTAACCATTGAAAACATTGATATTTTTTGATCACCGAAACCCCGGCTTTTCCCCTGAGAATAAAAGCCGGGGTATTTTATCGGCTTTGTATATTTTCTGTCTATATGATTAGAATTAATAAATAAGTTTTTTCCTAGGATATATTTGATCATTTATGCCTAACGCCCCTGCTATTGTCACCAGTTTTATTCTGGCTTTTTGGATCAGTGCGATCGCCATTCTCGCCGTCCAAAACGCCACACCGATTTCCCTGAGATTCCTATTTTTCGAGTCGGTTTCAACTTCCCGTCGGTGTGATTCTCGCCTTTAGTCTTTCCCTCGGACTTCTGGGTGCAGCCCTATTTAAACCCATTACCCAATTAGGACTCACAACTCAAAACCCAAAAATCAGAAAATAATTAGTAGTTAAACAAAATAAATTACTTAGTTGAGAGAGGGAATAGGGAATAGGGAATAGGGAATAGGGAACACCGGAGGAAAAGAAAATAGGGAATAGGGGATAGAAAAAAGTGATTAGCCACCCAATCAAGTATTTGTAGCAAACATTTAAGGATTTCATATAATTACCACTCCCCCACTCCCCTGCTCCCCTCCTACTCCTACTCCTCCCATACTCCCCCTGCCCTCCTGCTCCCCCTGCCCCCCCCTGCTCCCCCTGCCTCCCCTGCTCCCCCTGCCCCTCCTACTCCGTAACTACTTCAATGGCCACCAAGAAACCTTATCCCGAGTGGCACTATAGGTTTCTTTCAGTCCTTGGGGGTCAATGACTCGAATAGTATCTTCCGAGGAATCATTGGATTTTGCCGCTTCAATTAATTTAACTTTTTGCATTCCCTTGAGAACTTGTTCCACGGTGCGGTGGTTTAACTGACAGGAACGGGCGATCACATCAACGGGTAAATCAAAGGTATAAACCCCATCGGATTGTGGTTGACTTCCTAAACTGCGTTCTTGATAAACCAATGCTCGTAACAGTGCCGCCACGGCTTGAGGGGGATAGGAACTGCAATTGAGCAGATGATACTGAAATTTTTCCCGCAGTTCAAAGAATTTATCATAGCGTTCTTGTACTACTTGACTATCCTGATAAATCGCCTTTAGGGTATCCAGGGGTAGTTTAATCACATCGGTAGTTTTGTAAGCTTCAACTAAACTAGGAAACGCCCGACTCATCTGGCCAAAACTAAAAGGTAGATTTCTCATCCCAAAACACCCACCCGGATAACTGATGGTGATAATCCGGTCTAGGGGCGTACTCCGAGTAATAATTGGCCCGCCACTAACAATAATGTAGAGAACATCTAAAAAAATATTAGGACGAAAAGCCGTATATACGGGACGGCTAGAATACAGCTTTTCTATAGCCAGGTCACAGGGAAGGTACTGGGCCAGCCAGTTAATCTCCAAGTCTCGGAACAGGTAGTTACTCTGAATCAAAAGTTGTGCTAACTCAGCGACGGTTGCTGAAGATGCTTCTGCTGCTGCCATATTATCTTTCCCTACTGTCCATATATATCTTGACATGGCAAAGGCATTTGATTACAAACAGAACTCTCCAAATTTTGTAATGCAGATGTATTGAAATTCAATCTAACTTAGTATAGAATCCAAAGGCAGTCGAAAATAAAAGACTGTGTAAATAAATTACAGACGAATTTCAGGAGTGTGATAATGCGAATCAGTTCACCTTTACCCCCAAAACGTTTCTCTGCGAAGTTTATCGGTTGTGTCTTGACCGGACTCGCCCTCAACTCAATGGTGGTAGCTTGCTCCTCACCCAACAACACCGCCAATAACCAATCTCCTAATACCGTGAATACTCCTGCACCCCAAGCCGCCCAATCGGACAAACCGATTAAACTCACCCTCGTATCCTACGCAGTGACTAAAACTGCCTATGAAAACATCATTCCTAAGTTCGTGGAAACAGTGGAAAGCCCAAACCGGACAAACTGTAGAGTTTGAACAAAGTTATGGCGGCTCCGGCTCCCAAACCCGTGCCGTTATTGATGGACTTGATGCCGATGTGGTGGCTTTAGCCTTAGCCGGAGATACGGCCAAAATAGAAAAAGCCGGACTCATCCAACCCGGTTGGGAACAGGAACTTCCTAATGAGTCGATTGTCCATAAATCCGTCGCGGCGTTGGTGCTTAGGGATGCGAATACCAACATTAAGGGATGGTCGGATTTGACCCGGGATGATGTTCAAGTAATTACCGCTAACCCGAAAACCAGTGGTGGAGCTAAGTGGAATGTCCTGGCTTTGTGGGGTTCCGTCACCCAAGCCGGAGGCACTCCAGAAGCAGCCCAAAGCTTTGTAGAAAGTGTCTTTAGTCGAGTTCCGGTGCTGCCAAAAGATGCCCGGGAAGCCAGTGATGTCTTCTATAAACAGGGTCAGGGCAATGTCTTAATTAATTATGAAAACGAGGTGATTTTAGCGTCTCAAAAAGGGGATAAACAACCCTATATTGTGCCGACGGATTATAACATTTCCATTGATAATCCCGTGGCTGTTGTTGATAAAAATGTAGACAAACACGGAACCCGTCAAGTGGCAGAAGCTTTTACCAAATTTTTGTTTACACCGGAAGCTCAAAAAGAGTTCGCTAAAGTCGGATTCCGACCCGTTGAATCCACAGTTGAAGCGGAATTTGCCAGCCAATTTCCTAAAGTTGAAAAACTGTTTACCATCAAAGATTTAGGAGGTTGGAAAGAGGTAGATACTCAGTTTTTTGCTGATGGTGCAATTTTCGATCAAATTCAAGCCAAAATTGCCCAATCTAAATAGATATTGATTCAGGAGCCTTGCTCTGAAATTCTAGTCATTTATTTGAGGAGATTAAAATGTCTTTAAATTCCCCAAAGATTGATCAAAATAATACAGATTTATCTGTATTAAATACTAGAGAAAAGTATCAATCTGATTCCCGAATTCGAGTTAGGATTCCCAAGGAATACCACCAAGAAACCCGTGATTTCCCGCCTAGCTTCTGATTATGGTTTGCAAGTTAATATTATCGGAGCAATTTTAGGTCAGAATGCCCGGGAAGATGGTTGGTTTGATTTGCTACTGAAAGGAACTCCCCAACAAATTGATAGTGCCATGATTTATCTTTCAGATCTGGATATTGAAATTTGGGGAGATTCAAAATCAGAAGTAGATGGTTGGTAAAAAAGTTAAGTAAATCCCTGTTACTCGTAGAGGATTAAACATTAATGGCGACTTCTGTAGACCCGTTTAAACCCCACAAACCAGATTTTAACAACCCGTTGAAAGAACTTGGGATGCGGTTTTCTTTTCCTTGGGTTTTTACTTTTTCCTATCTAATTCTTATGTTAATGTTGCCCTTTGCGGCATTAATTGGAAGTGCGCTGATGGTATCTCCCCAAGAGTTCTGGAAAATTGCCTTTAGCCCCATTGCCGTGAGTGCTTATAACGTTACTTTTGTCACCGCTTTAGCCGCCGGGGCAATTAATGGAATTATGGGAACTTTAATCGCTTGGGTGTTAGTTCGTTATACCTTTCCAGGGAAAAAATTAATTGATGCCGCCGTTGATTTGCCCTTTGCTTTACCCACTTCTGTCGCTGGTTTAGTCTTAGCAACAGTTTATAGCAATAATGGTTGGATTGGACAACTTTTTGTCCCCTTTGGGATTAAAATAGCCTTCACCCGTTTAGGGGTTTTTGTTGCCATGTTGTTTATTTCCTTGCCCTTTGTGGTGCGAACTTTACAGCCCGTTATGCAGGAAATGGAACGGGAAATTGAGGAAGCAGCTTGGTCATTAGGTGCATCTCAATTCCAAACTTTTATTAGGGTTTTACTGCCCCCATTAATGCCTCCAATTTTAACCGGAATTGCCCTGGGTTTTTCCCGGGCCGTGGGAGAATATGGTTCGGTAGTAATTATTTCTTCTAGTATTCCCTTTAAAGATTTAATTGCTCCGATTTTAGTATTTCAACGCTTAGAACAATATGACTATGTAGGTGCGACGGTCATTGGTAGTGTCTTACTGGTTTTTTCATTGTTCTTGTTACTACTAATTAATGCACTCCAACAGTGGGGACGACGTTATTCTCTGAACAGTTAAGATTTTAACCCCTTAATTATTTACCATTTATGTCATCCATTTCTGTAAAAAATCAGGTTCAGTCTGAGTCTTTCCCTTGGGTTAAATGGCTGCTAATAGGTATTGCTTTACTCTATCTAGCTTTGGTTTTATTTATTCCAGCCATAGCCGTTTTTTATGAAGCATTCCATAAAGGAACCCAAGAATTTATCATTGCTATCAATAGCAGCGACTTTCAAAAAGCAATGCAACTTACCCTGATAATTGCATTGATTGTTGTTCCCATAAATACTCTATTTGGACTCTGTGCCGCTTGGGTGATTGGTCGAAATCAATTTAGAGGTCGTACCTTATTAATTAGTATTATTGACCTGCCCTTTGCCATTTCTCCCGTGGTAGCTGGGTTAATGATTGTGCTGTTATATGGTCGCAATGGTTGGTTTGGGCCAGCCTTACAAAACCTTGATATTAAAGTGTTATTTTCCCTCCCCGGAATGGTACTAGCCACACTATTTGTTTCTTTACCTTTTGTCGCCAGAGAAGTAATTCCAGTTTTAGAAGAATTAGGTTCGGAAACAGGAAGAAGCCGCTCGCACTTTAGGCGCCAACGATTTCCAAATTTTCTGGCGTGTTACCCTCCCCAATATTAAATGGGGTTTGCTCTATGGTGTTCTATTAACTAATGCTAGAGCTATGGGGGAATTTGGAGCGGTGGCGGTGGTTTCTGGACTAATTGCCGGCCGAACTTTAACCTTACCAACCTTTGTAGAACAGGCCTACAAAAATTATCAAACCGAAGCCGCTTTTGGTGCCGCCACCATTTTAGCCTTACTCGCTTTAGTAACTTTAGTTCTCAAGGAGATATTAGAGAGAAAAACCAGTCACGGATAAATTAATTGATTACAAATTAGAGATCACGAATTGTTTTAATCATTCCTAAATTCGTAATTCGTAATTGTTTTAATCATTCCTAAATTCGTAATTCGTAATTCGTAATTCGTAATTCTTAGAGGTACTATGGGTATTATCATTAACAACGTTTCTCAAGTATTCGGTGATTTTCAAGCCTTAGATAATATTAACTTGAAAATTAAAGATGGAACCTTAGTCGCATTATTAGGGCCTTCCGGTTCAGGAAAGTCTACTTTATTAAGAGCGATCGCCGGATTAGAACCCCCTACTGGTGGACAAATTATTATCAATGGTCAAGATACCACCCATTTAGATGTCCGACGCCGCAATATTGGATTTGTCTTCCAACATTATGCCCTGTTTAAACATCTAAATGTCCGCCAAAATATCGCCTTCGGTTTAGAAATTCGCAAACATCCGCGACACAAAATTAAAGCCAGAGTTGAGGAATTATTAGAATTAATTCAGTTAACTGGATTAGGAAATCGTTATCCCTCTCAACTATCTGGCGGTCAACGTCAACGGGTGGCCTTAGCCCGGGCTTTAGCGGTACAACCCCAGGTATTATTACTTGATGAACCCTTTGGGGCCTTAGATGCCAAAGTTCGCCTAGAATTGCGGGGTTGGTTACGTCAACTGCACGATGAAGTCCACGTTACTAGCGTTTTTGTCACCCATGACCAAGAAGAAGCCATGGCCGTAGCCGATGAAATTGTGGTGATGAATCATGGCAAAATTGAACAGGTGGGAACCCCCTCAGAAATTTATGATCATCCCGCCACACCCTTTGTGATGCAATTTATCGGCACAGTTAATGTTTTGCCGCGTCATACCACACTATTTCAAGATCTGCATTTAGATTCTACTGCGGCTAATATTTTTGTTCGTCCCCATGATCTGGAATTGCACACAAATAGCGATCAAGAACTCAGCACAGTTGCTCAGGTCAAACGGGTGACTCATTTGGGCTGGGATATTCAAGTGAATTTAATCCTGGCTGATGGAGGCGAAATTGTTGCCCATTTAAGTAAAGAACAGTTTAGCAAACTGCAACTTCAATCCGGTGATCAAGTTTTTGTTCAGCCCAAACGCGGATATAACGGCGATACCTGCGAAATTTTATTAGAAGAAACCCGCCGCAGTCCACTAAAACCCCCAATCGCCCCAACCGCCTTCTATCCCTTCTCTATACCAGAGAGGGGTTTTTTATTTAGGCAAAGATAATCAGAAACCGGAAATTTTACAAAAAGTAACGATAAGGCTAAAACCACTTGCCCAACTGTCACATACATTACATAATTGGATTCCGCCTTTCGGCGTATAGGCAAGGAAGATTTTGATAACGGGGAAAAAACTGGAACAATTTCTCCTGTAAAAACTGATTTTACTAGAGATACTGATCATATCAAGATCAATCCTATCCTACTTCCAAAAATCCGATGTAATCATTACACTAAAGTAGAGGTTGACAACATGAAAATCATTCAAGGATATAACCCGTTACAGCCTGCTTCCCCACTAAAAATTCGTAAAGCTAGTGGTGTGACAATTGTTGAGAAATCAGGTGATCATCTCTATGTATTGCCCGATGAAAACTATAATAAAGCTGTAACATATCTTAATAAAATTGGCTATTTTGATATTAATAATTGGGCAGAACAAGCAACTGATTTAGATGGCTTTTACTTTATTAATGCCATTACCAAAACAGGAAACTATTTGGGTTCAGAATGGAATGATATTATTTTAGGACTTAAATTCAGAGGATTGGCGACTTACGTTTCTACTAATTAATCTCTGATTTAATCCGTTTAACTGGAGGATTTATCCTTTAATTCTTAACGGTTTACCCATCCCGATAATCATATTTTTACTAAATCATCCTGATTCTGAATCAACGGGTCTGTATAGATTACAAGTTGACCTGACCGGATGGAAGCATGAACAAGGTATTATCGGGAACATCTATTGATATCCAGGGTATCGTTAGCAAAATTTACGCCACAGGTAAAATTACCCGCGCCGACCAAAACGGGTTAATGACCTTGGTTTTTTCTGACCAAGTTTCTAGGGTTGCGCGAATGCCAACAAATCAGTGAAATTATCAATCGTTTAAACAACGGATGGTTAAAAGTCATAGATTAAAAACAATCCTATTCAGATATTTATACAGGAGTAAATTTACTCAATTAAAAAACTATCTATCTCATCAATAAATTTTTTGAGTTGTTTTATACTTTTAGTTAAATGCAAATACAAAAATTCATAATTAAGATAGTTTATAATATCTTGCGATTGTTTTTCACTCTTGTCATAATTACTACCTATTAACTGATAAATTTCCTGTAAGTCTTGAGCAGGATGTGGTCTTTTTTCAATATCTATACTTCTTAGATCAAAACCACATTCTTGCATGATAAAATCTGGAGTTAAACGATTATCTATCTTAGCAAAATAATGCCATTCTGCTAAAAACCAGGCTTCAATCTCCATCACAGCTATATTGACAGAAATTGGAATCCCTATTTTATTTAAAGGTTTTAAATTTCCTCTGATTCCTTTTTCTATTTCTTCCTTTTTATCCAAAGGATGGGGGTATAAATCCCTAAGCCCTATGATCTTTTGATAACCATTTTTCGTTAGACTTTTATGTTGTTTTCTTATATCAGAAACCACCTGAGAATCAGTACCACAATCATATAAAAGAACAAAAAAAGAGGCATCTTTTACTAGACTTAATTTAAGGGGTTTAAGAATACGATTAGATTTACTTCCATCAAATTTATAAGTTTCAATAGATATGTTTTTATATCCAGCAATTTCCTGAAATAGCCTTTCCACAAAAATCTGTTCCGTCTGTCCTTCAACAAAACAAGCAATTTTCTTCGGGGTCATCTTTTATTCTTCCCCGGAATCAAATTCTTTTTGTAAGACAAATTTACTGGTAAAAAAATCAAAGTTATTTAGTCCAATAAACTCAAACTGATCAAATTTATCTTTTGAGTTAAAAATGTTGTGTAATTTTGCACTACCCGGCTTTCGTTCAATATATGACCAATATTCTAAGGGAACACCATTCATAATAAACTCATCATTGGTAGTCATAATCAATTGAACTAATCCTGTTTGAGCTTTTTCAATCAAAATTTTAATCATAGAAGAAGACCTTTCATAATCTAAACCTTCTCCAATATCATCAATAACAATACAACTAGGTTTACTCAATAGTAAAGAGTAGTTAATTTGAATAAACAATGATAGAGAGCGAAACATTCCTTGTGACATTTCCGATTGTTTCTGTAACAGAGCTTAAATCTTCTTCTTGAACATATAGAAATTGTGGCAGGTTATCTGGATTATCAAGTGAAGAAATATCGGGATTGATTAAAGATGGTACTTTTGTTCCCATATCTGATAGATTATAACCAATTTTTTTCATGTCGCGGATAATTGCTTGTATAAAGTTATCACCAATCTCCTTTTTACCAAGCACAAATATACCCACAACATAATCAGAATCTTTGAAGTTAGTCTTGGTTTTTAGTAAGTCTATTGTTGGCGGAATACGAGCGATAACATTCTTACCGAGTTGGGAGCCAAACTCATAAAATCTTAGGGAATTAGACCATTGATATAAATTTTCTAAAAATGGATGTTGAATAGAGTCTCTACGCTTGACTGCGGCCAGTTCTGTTTGGGGAGTTTGAAACCGAATTTTTTGCTTAATTTCTTTAGCCCAAATACTACCTTCACCTGATTCATCTCGGCTCAATAATTCTTTGTCTCCTATCAATAATTTTTCTTGAATTACAAGACCTTTCTCTATTTTTAATCTGTATTCTGTTTTTTGTTCTGGCTTATCAGTATCAAAAAACAAATGCCATTCATCGCTTCTTGGCTGTGGATCAAGAGTCCCACTTTCTGATAATAATTCTGATAGAATATATATAGCTTTTACAATTTTTGACTTGCCACTAGCATTCTTACCTACAATCAAATTTGTTTGGCTTAATCGACATTCTTCTACTCGCCATTCACTATCTTTATCTCGATTATACAGATATTCAAAAATGTCTAGCTTCATAAATTTATTACCGTTTATCACCATACTATAACAGAAGTTTATATTTTTTATTCCATTTCTTCTGTTGTAAACAGCTTTTTTTATTTTTGGGCTTGTGATTGCATAAACAATTAAGAAATATTAAACTGTGTGAATTTTAGTAAATTTGGGGCAGCGATCGCAAAATTCATGCTAACTTAATAAATATAGGACACCACTCAACAAGACGCAAATGTTGATAACAACCCCACCGGATTAAATGCTCGTGTCCGTTCCGCTTTAATCCCATTGCAACGCCGTCAGTGGCACTGTGAACTACCAAACAGTTGATATTGTAGAGGGTCAAGAACTCGCCTGGAGCTTCAAAACGATAAGGATTGGGTTGGCTTTGGGGTCAATATCAGAACAAAGGTCTGTATCGACTTTCCTAGTGCAATACTTCTGATTGGAAAAGTTGCAATCCCTTGTCCACCTTAGTTTAGTGTTTTGCTTTTTTCGTTAACTTATCTGAAATTTGCTTGAGTCAACTTAGTTTGTTTTGTAACCTTAAGGTCTGGTCATCCTGTACCAGACCTTAACCGTTTGAACTGGATTTTTTCGTTATAGTAGTCGCTAATTCATAATTCATAATTCATAATTCATAATTCGTAATTCGTAATTCGTAATTCGTAATTAAAATACAGGCCATCCTAAACGGGTGGGTTGCTGATAAATCCGTTTTAAAGTATTAATATCCCTAGCAGAAATGGGCGGAGGTTCTCGAACTTGGGAAAAATACATGACGTCCGTGGGTTCAGGACTATGACCCCAAATTCCCAAAGCATGACCAAATTCATGCAGGACGGCGGCTTGAATATATTTTCCGGTTTGGGTGGGACTTAACCAAATCGTAAAGCGGTGGGATAAATAGGGAAACCCTTGGGGGGTATATTTAACCGAAACTTGATAACGGGTTTCTGCGGAAACTAGCGCGTTGTTTCTGGGGGTCTAGGGGAGGATTTTTTCTGATAATTTCAATATCGGCATTTTCCGGTTCTTCAACAAGATTTAAAGGCAAATAATTATCCCATTTAAAAATAGCAGATATAATACTTTCCTTCCAGTTTTGATCGGAAACGGGATTTTCAATATAAACTTTGATCGGAAAGTTTGAAAAAACTAAATGACCAAAATTAGGGGCTGCAATTTTATCAAAATAATCGCCTTGATTGTTGGGATCTTTCCAATGTTCTAAACGTTCTGGTAAAGGGTGAGGTTGAAATGGAATTTTATCATCGGTTGCAATAGTTGAGATTTGAATGATTAAAACTATAAAAAAGGTTGTTACAACCAGCCCTATTAAAGAATGAATCCTCATTTTAATCAGTAATTGAGTTGTGCTGCTTATGTTACTGATGGTAAATTAGACATATTGCCGTTATATCAGATTATATGTCTAAGTTTGTGTAATCTTGTCTAATTTTTTACTTTCTGTTAAAAACCCCAACTGGGGATGAACAGTGCTAGAATGCGGGCAAGAACTGAGTTTAAAATTTTATGCCCGTCCACAGTATCATATTTTACCAAAATTTAAAGCAAAAAAGTGTTATACAGATCCTTAGAATCGAGTCCCAATCAAGTTCCTAGATTCTTAGCCTCTCAACCCACTTGTATTAATTGAATCCCAATTCACCATCTTCTTTTGTGCTAATCCCCACCCAATATAATTGGTAGTTATCCCAGGTTACTTCAAGGTATGTCTCCATCTCCCAGTTTTAAGGAAAATCAACGATTAGAAGCACTTTATCATTACAACATCCTAGATACGGCTTCTGAAGCAGCATTTGACCGAATTACACTTTTAGCCTCTCGGTTGCTAGGAGTTCCGATTTCCTTGGTTAGTTTAGTTGATCAGGAGCGAATTTGGTTTAAATCTCGCCACGGACTTGATTGTCCTCAAGTTGATCGAGAAGGCAGCTTCTGCGGTTTTGCCATGTATAATCAGGATGTTTACTGCATCAATGACACCCTCATCGATCCCCAATGGTGTGCTCATCCCTTAGTCACGGGAGAGTTTGGTCTACGGTTTTATGCGGCGGCTCCTTTGTGTACGTCCAATGGACAACGCTTAGGAACCCTTTGTGTGATGGATCATCACCCCCATGAATTAAGTGAATTGGAAGTGCAAACCCTGCAATCTCTGGGGGAATTGGTGATAGAAACAGTTGGATTTGCGTCTGGCGTCCCAACGGTTACAGCAAACGGAAATCGCCCTGATGCAAAGTGAAACCCGTTTTCGGGCGTTAGTGGAACAGGCGGCGGATGGATTTCTGTTGCATGATTTTGATGGTCGGATTTTGGATGTGAATGAATTTGCTTGTCAAAGTTTGGGCTATACCAGAAAGGAACTTTTAAGTTTATCTATTCAACAGATAGAAGTTGATCCGTTTCCGCTAATATTTTTTCAAAGTTTAGTCCAGGGTCAACCTATCACACTACAAAGAATTTACCGTCGCCAAGATCAAACTACTTTTCCGGTGGAAGTGCGCCTGGGATTAATTCAAGTTGGGGAACAACAATTAATTCATACTTTAGCGCGGGATATTAGCGCTCGCTTGGAAATTGAACAACAACTCAAACAGCAAGCGGAACGAGAACGACTGAATACCCAACTCACCCAACGCATACACGAATCCCTAGAATTAAGTCAAATTCTCAATACTACCGTTACGGAAGTTCGTCAGGCTCTACAGAATGAACGGGTGATTATTTTTCGTTTTGATGGGGATAAAGAGGGAGAAGTCCTAACAGAATCCTGTGTTCAGGGGTGTTCCTCTCTGTTAGGTAATCGGTATCAAGATTGTTGCATCAAGAGTCTGGAAAAGACCGATCAAGTTAAGTCCGTTGCTGATATTTGCACGGATAATTTAAGTCGTTGTCATCAAGAACTATTGATTGAACTTCAAATTCGAGCTTATTTAGTCACTCCGATTTTGCATGGACAGAAAATGTGGGGGTTGCTAGTCGCTCATCAATGTTCTAGTCCCCGAAAATGGCAGGTTTGGGAACAGGAATTATTGGTTTCTTTAGCTGCACAACTGGCGATCGCTATTCAACAATCAGAACTTTATCATCAGTTAGAAATTGTCAATCATGAATTAAAATATTTGGCAAATTTTGATAGTTTAACCGGAATTGCTAACCGTCGTTATTTTGATGAATATTTACAAATGCAATGGTATCAATTATCTCAAGAACAAGCCCCTTTATCCGTGATTCTCTGCGATTTAGATTTCTTTAAACCCTATAACGATACCTATGGACATTTAGCCGGGGATCGGGCTTTGCGAGAGGTAGCCCAGGCTATTTGTAAAGCTATGAGATATCCTACGGATCTCGTCGCCCGATATGGGGGAGAAGAATTCGCCATTGTTTTACCCAAAACCGGGGTAGCGGAAGCTATTTTAATCGCCCAAAATATTCAAACCCAGATTGAAAAATTGCAGATTATTCACTCGGGTTCATCGGTGGGTTATTATATGACCTGTAGCTTAGGAATTGGCATGGTTATTCCCTCTAAAAAGATTAATTCTAAACAGTTGATCGAGATCGCGGATCAAGGACTCTATCAAGCTAAAGCTCAAGGACGCAATCAATATGTTGTGTCTTCATTATCCCATTCTATGTTGTTAAATTAGGCTTGACCTTGTTTTTCCTATTCCCTATTCCCTATTCCCTATTCCCTATTCCCTATTACCTATTCCCTATTCCCTATTACCTATTCCCTATTCCCTATTACCTATTACCTATTACCTATTACCTATTACCTATTACCTATTCCCTGTTCCCTGTTCCCTTAGCATTGCTATAGTTCATTAATATTTCTCCGGCTTCATCCAAATCTTTTCCAAAGGTTAAAAATCCATCTTTGTGTCCAGCCATCACTAATATTTTTTTCTGAATTAAATTTTCTTGATCAAACAATCTAAACATTTCCTTTGCCATTTCTGGGGTTCCATATTGAACTTGTTTATGGGTAGTCGGAACTTGATATAATAGATTTTGCCAAAGTTGCGGGTGATGAACATGAATAATGGCATTAATCTGGGGTTGATAACTATAAATTGCAGCATGGGTTAGGGATTCAGAGGAGGCTTGAATCGGCCCGCAACAGGTGAGATGATTGTGTTCAATATCAAAATCCGTAACAACGGTATAATGTTCGGGTTTCTAATTCAGCTAAATGTCCGGTTTGACTCCCGGAAATAATAAATTGTAAAGTATGAGGAATACGGATACTGATATTTCCAAATCCAATACCATTTTCATAAACTCCAATTAATCCTAATTTATGAATGCGATTCCGCCATTGGATTAAAGATTTGATCGATTCAAGGGCAACGGTTTCCCCCAAAACCCATTCACAGGAATATTTGACGACGCCTTCATCAATCATTGTCCACCTTTGAAACTGTAACTTGCCTGATTATTTTACGATAATTGTTACCAGGAGTCAGAATACACTCAGTGATTTTAAAGTAAATATACCAATAATATGTAATTATATAACAAAATTTTCAACTAAAGTGGCTCTTCATCAAATCTTTACATAAATTCCCATAAAGTTTTACGGAAAAAAGTTAGCTAAAATGCCGGATTTCGTTGTAGAATCGTAGTATTCGTGACGGCTTTCCTCTACTTAATATAACTACCAAGTTGTGGCTGCCCTTAATCGATTAGCTACACTAATAGGTTGGTAAGAAATAGGGCTAAGTCTCTAAATCAAAGAAACAGGCAGCAAAGTGCAAGAAAATTTAAAAGCAACACAAGTTAACAACTCCATCGTTTCACCATCGGGTCGTAGCCGATAGCGGAGTCGGGTATTGTGGTATGCTTTTAACTCAGCTATCAGCTATCGCCAAATTGAGCTAATCCAACTATTTTTTGAGACAGGACAAAAAACCCCTATGGATGACGAAATTAATATCCTCAATGTGCGCATTCATAACATTACTATCATCGAGCTTCTGGAACGACTGGGTTTCCGAAGGTGGTACCGTAGTTACGCCCAATGTTGATCACTTGATGAAACTGCAAAAAGATCCGGAATTCTACGAGATCTATAAGGGCTCAACCTACCGGGTTTGTGATAGTAAAATCCTAATCTATGCGTCTAAATTTTTGGGACAGCCCATCAAAGAAAAAATTTCAGGGTCGGATTTATTTCCGGCATTCTACGATTACTATAAAGACAATGAAGCAATGACCATCTTTTTGATGGGAGCCGCCGAAGGAGTGGCGAAACGCGCTCAGGAAAAAATTAATGCCAAAGTTGGTAGAGACATGATTATCGAGTCCTATTCTCCTTCCTTTGGGTTTGAGAAAGATGAGGTAGAATGCCAACGGATTGTCACTCGCATTAATGAGTCTGGAGCTACCGTATTAGCCATTGGTGTCGGTGCCCCCAAACAAGAAAAATGGATTGCTAAGTACCGAAATCAACTCAAAAACGTCAAAGTTTTTCTGGCGATTGGTGCAACAATTGACTTTGAAGCCGGAGAGAAAAAACGCTCTCCCCAGTGGATGAGTGATTGGGGAATCGAGTGGTTATACCGCCTGTTTTCAGAACCCAAACGGATGTGGAAGCGGTATCTGGTTGAGGATGTTCCTTTTTTCTGGTTACTGCTATTACAAAAGTTAAAACTTTATAACCCTCCGTTTTCCACCCGACAAGAATTTGTCAATTGGGAATCTCCCCGCCTAGGACAATTGCTCAGTAAAGCAGGTTTATTATCTGCTCAACAAGTGGAGAAGGTATTAGAATTACAAAATAAACAACCGGAAAAACGCTTTGGTGCTTTTGTCGTAGAGTTAGGATGGCTGGAACAGGAAACCGTCGATTTTTTTGCCGACTTCCTACCCGAATTGGGACTTTCTAAACATCGACATCCTTTAGGTTACTATCTCTATAAAGCTAAATTGCTAGATGAAGCCCAAATAGACTCAATCCTAGAAGAACAAGGTCAATTGAAGTTGCGATTTGGAGAAGTTGCGGTGATGAAAGGTTGGGTAAAACAGCAAACCTTGGATACGGTTTTAGATTACTTAACTGAAGAATTAAATGATAGTTCCACCGAAGAATTAAATGATAGTTCTGTCGCCTAAAAATCAAAGTTTTTATTTTTTCCTTTCGACTCGTCAAGATGATTTAATCTTCATCTCGGCGAGTCAATCACGGATTTAAGAGGATTTCACGGATTTCACGGATTTTAATTTGTGTTAATCTGCGTAATCCCCAAAACCCATTACCCAAAACCCATTACCCATTACCCATTACCTATTACCCATTACCCATTACCCATTACCCATTACCTATTACCCATTACCTATTCGTAATTCGTAATTATAAAGTGTATCCCGTTGTCGATAGGGACGTCCCAGGGAAGCGATCACTTTTTTCAAAGTTTCGGGTTCCATGCAAGTGCCACCTTTAGCACCCGCCATGGTAGTAATGTGTTCCTCCATTAATGTACCACCGATATCATTACAACCCCATCGCAGTGCTTCCGTCGCCCCTTCTAACCCTAACTTCACCCAACTGGGTTGGTGATTAGAAATCCAGTTTCCCAGAAAAATTCGAGCCACCGCCGTTAATAACAAGGTATCGGCTAAAATAGGTTGATCCCGTCCCACCCGTCGCCGCAAAGCGGCTGGAGCCATTTCTCCCACAAACGGTAAAACAATAAATTCCGTAATTCTAGCGGGATAATTCTGGGCCTTTTGTTGTAGCGATCGCAACTGATCTAAATGGTGCATTTGCTGTTGGGGTGTTTCAATATGACCCGACAACATCGTACTTGTGGTCGGAAACCCCCAAACGATGGGCTGTTTCGACAATTTCTAACCAAGTGGCGGTATTGATTTTTTCAGGACAAATAATATTGCGGACTGAATCTGCTAGAATTTCCGCAGCCGTTCCCGGCATCGAACCCACTCCCCCATCTTTTAAGGCCATAATCACATCCGCATAACTAAGATGATCTTCTCGGGCGATAAATTGGACTTCTTGGGGTGAAAATCCATGAAAATGCAGGTGAGGAAATTCAGTCTTAATGGCTTGGACTAAATTCAAATAATAGGGTAAGGATTTTCCTTGAATTTTTGCTTCTAAGTTTAACCCCCCCTGCATACAAATTTCCGTCGCCCCTCTGGAAACTGCATCGGCTGTTTTTTCCAAAATTTGCTCAATTTCTAACCAAAAAGCTCCCTCCTCCCCCGCATCTCGACGAAAGGCACAAAAGCTGCAATGCTGTTCACAAATATTTGTAAAATTGATATTGCGATTAATAATATAAGTCACCGTCTCCCCGGCTTGTTGCGATCGCAAACTATCACTCACCACCCGAATATTCTCCAGAATAGCTGGATCAGTTTGTTCGAGCAAAATCACCCCCTCCTCTGGGGATAAATCATTACCTGCTATAGCACGGTTAAGAATGGTATCAACAGTTAAATTTAGGAGCATTTTGATCAATATTAAATAGAGGTGAACCTAATTATGGGTGGAATAGGAGAAACCACCGAAGATCAATCCTTTGTATTTCCCCTGTTTTTCCTGTCATATCCAGTGTTTATTCTTAAATATTGCCATGAACAATTCGTTATTTTTTCAAAACCGGTTATTTTTATTAAAACCCCTAGGTATTTTAACGGCTAGTGCTAGGGTATTGCCCGTTTCCCTCGGTTTAGTCATCAGTTGGTTTTTGCTCCATACACCCCCTTTAAATTTTATCGGGGAACAATCAACAATAATTCTAGCTCAAACTCCAGAAAAACCCGATCTTAATGCTTTATTTCAAAGCGGGGTTGAACAATTTCGCCAAGGATTATTTTCCGAAGCCTTAGCCACATTTCAAACGGTTTTGGAACAACAACAAAAACAAGGAAAACCGGAAGAAATAGCCGAAACCCTGACTTATATTGGAGAAGTTTATAGCAATTTAGGCAACGATACAGAAGCCTTAAAAGTCCTAGAAAAAGCTCTCACGTCCTATCGACAATTAAATCAACAGGCGGAAAACAAAAATCCAGAGTATCAAATTGGAATCAGTCGGAGTTTAAATTTAATCGGATTTTCCTATCGCAATCAAAACAAAATCTCAGAAGCCTTGAAACTCCATCAGGAAGCTTTACAAATTGCTAAGTCTATTAATGATCGACCAAATATTGCCGAAGCCTTACATAATTTAGCCTCCGATTATACCAGTTTAAAACAATATGATCAAGCCTTAAAATTCTATCAAGAAGCTCGAAAAGTGCGGGAAGAAGTGGGGGACAAACGGGATCTGAGTCGCACTTTAAATAATTTAGGGGCGTTATATTTAGTTCAAGGAGATACCCAAAAAGCCTTAGAAATCTATCAACAAGCCCTAGCCCTGCGACGTCAAATTGGCGATCAAGCTGGAGTCGGACGACTATTAGGTAATATGGCGTTATTATATCGTCAATTGGGGGATGATACCCAGGCTTTAGTGTATTTAAAACAAGCGTCAGAATTTATGACTCGAATTGCGGATCATGCTGGGGCGGCAAAAATTTATAATTTAATCGGAGAAATTCAGGAAAAATTAAAACAACCGGAGCAGGCTTTAAGCTCCTATCAAAAAGCGATTGAACTGGCAAAATTAGCCAATGATCAAACCAATTTAAGCAGCGCTTTGAATAATTTAGCAACGCTTTATTATGCTCAAGGGGAATATTCCCAAGCTCTCCAAACCTGGAAAGAAGCCTTAGCTATTCTGGAAAAAACCGGAAATCAAAAAGCAGCCCAGGAAACCCAACTCAGAATTGAGGAATTAGAGAAAAAACAGGGGGGTTAGATATAGAAAATCATCCCCTATCTTGTAGCTCATTGAAAATATCAAAAACCACTGAAGAAGCCCTGAAGGGCTTACTACGGGGGTTAATGATCGGAACGTTTGTCGATTTCATCGTCCTCTAGGGTTGCTGACGCATCCGTTGAGGTGAGCCAAAATTCAAACTCATCCGCAAACCGACCATTTAAAATCGACTCTCGAATGCGTTGGGTAAACCGAATTAATTCGGTAACATTATGAATGGCAATTAAGGTATAACTCAAAACTTCCTTCGCCCGTACCAAATGACTCAGATAAGCTCGACTAAAATTTTGGCAGGTATAACAGGGACAAGTGGCATCTAAGGGTTGATAATCCTCCCGAAATTGAGCATTTTTTAAATTCCATCGTTCTCCTTGAACCAACGCCGCCCCGTGACGTCCTAAACGAGTGGGAATCACACAATCAAATAAATCCACCCCGGCGGCGATCGCTTGGGCCATTTCTCGATAGGTTCCGATGCCCATGAGATAACGGGGTTTATTAAACGGTAAAATTGGGGTGGTCACCTGAACAATCTTTTCAATTAAAGCCGAAGGTTTCCCCCACACTTACCCCACCAATAGCGTATCCGGGGAGATCAAATTCTACTAAATCTCGGGCCGCCTGCTGTCGTAAATCCGCATGAACGCCCCCCTGAACAATCCCAAATAATGCTTGGTCAGGCCGTTTATGGGCTTTTATACAGCGTTCTAACCAGCGTTTTGTTCTTTCCGTCGCCTTAACGACCGCCTCCCGCGTCGCCGGATAGGGGGGACATTCATCAAAGGCCATAATCACATCCGCCCCTAATTCGTTTTGAATTTGGATTGAAAGTTCTGGGGTAAAGTGAATCAGTCGTCCATCATGGGGGGAACGAAAGGTAACACCTTCTTCGTTAATGGTGTTGATTTTACTTAAACTAAATACTTGAAAACCCCCGGAGTCCGTCAGCATTGGGCCATCCCAGCCCATAAACCGATGGAGCCCCCCCGCCCCGGCCACAATCTTTTCCCCGGGTTGTAAATGCAGGTGATAGGTATTGGATAACACCATCTGGGCGCCCGCATCCTTGAGATGTGCTGGAGTCAGGGTTTTGACATTGGCGAGGGTTCCCACAGGCATAAATCGCGGGGTTTCTACCCAACCATGGGGAGTATGAAATAAGCCGACACGGGCTTTAGTTTGACTACAGCACGCCTGAACTTCAAAGGAAAAAGGATGTGACATAAAACAATAGAAAACTGCTTAATTACTTAGAATGGGCAGTCTTCATCATCTAGGGGATTTTCCCAATTTGATGACAAAACTTGATCCATGACTGCATCAAGAGCCGCTGCATTAAAGTTACGATTAAATTGTTCTTGTAAGGGATTTGTTAGGGGAATTAATCGTAATAATCTCCCGCCTTCTTGAACTAGATCAAAATAAGTTTCCTGCTCAGGAGATTGTTTGAGTTCTAAGTAATCGAAACTATAAACATTCAAATATAATGAATGATTGGCAACTAGAGTCGCCTGTTGTGGATTAGCAAAAACTTCTAGGATGTATCCTTCTGCTTCGCTGCATACTTGTCCGTCTTGAATATTAAGATAACGAACACGACCCAAATCAACAAGCAGTTTTTGCATATCCCGCTTATTAACAATGATCCCCGTATCAATAATGCAAGGAGCAGACACCCTGTAGTCTAGTTGATCATAACTCATGGAACAAAAGCCTCAGATCTAATCTGTGAATTACAGAATGGCAATGATTCTGTTGAATGAAATTTGTAGTTGTGAAGTTTTCCTATCCAGAGGTCTTGAGAAATTGTAAACAGAGGCACCTGGCCATACAGGTAGCTAACGACCATACACCTGTTAATGGGGAAACCTTCAATCTCTTGTTCCTCTATTCCTTCTCTAATCTTTGATCATTGAAAGCAATCAAAAAAGGATGGATTTGTTTTCGGATCGGTGATTTAACAACCCTGGAGTTGGTAAACTCCCCTCAAAGTGTTTTGACTTTCAGACAAAACCTGAGTTGTTATTTCAATTCTGGCATAACCTAGAAAATATTTATACATCTATGGCAATTTAATTTTTTACCATGTCAGATGATTACTCTCGATCTCCCTCCAAATTCTTCCGGCGACAGGGGGCCGCCCTAGCTGCCGCGATCGCTTTTTATACCTGTTTTCCCCTACCCCTCTCTTGGACGTTGGAGTTTCGGGGTATCGCCCGTTTAGCCCCAGTGGTGGGGATATTGATTGGGGGGATTTTAGGATTGATGGATGGGGGATTATCCCTGTTAGGGTGTCCGGTCTTGACTCGCTCGGTATTAGTGATTATCACCGGAATTGGAATTACCGGAGGATTGCATTTAGATGGGGCGATGGATGCGGCCGATGGTTTGGCTGTGGCTGACCCAAATCGACGGCTGGAAGTGATGGCGGATAGCGTTACGGGAGCCTTTGGGGTGATGGCCGCGATCGCGATCGTTTTATTGAAGGTGGCGGCTTTACAGGATGTGACGGCTGACCGGGGATTAATTTTAATGGCCGTAGCGGGTTGGGGACGGTGGGGACAGTTAGTAGCGATCGCCCGTTATCCCTATTTGAAAGCTACAGGAAAGGGAGCTTTTCATAAAGATACCCCCTATTCTTCCTGGGATTTAATTCCGGGTGTGCTGTTACTGACGGCTTTAAGTGGGGTTTTAGTGATTCTCCATCCCCAACGTTGGTTGGTAGCCGTGGGCATGGCCTTGGGGGGAAGTGCGATCGCTATTTTAATCGGCGCTTGGTTTAACGCCCGTCTGGGAGGACACACCGGAGATACCTATGGGGCCGTGGTTGAATGGACGGAGGCCTTTTTATTAGTGTTGGTTGTGGCACTTCAGGGGGAGCAGGGGAGGTAGGGGAGCAGGGGAGGTAGGGGGAGCAGGGGGAGCAGGGGAGGCAGGGGAGGTAGGGGAGCAGGGGAGGTAAACTTTTGCTATTACCCATTCGTAATTCGTAATTCGTAATTCGTAATTTACTATTACCCATTCGTAATTCGTAATTCGTAATTTACTATTCCCCATTCGTAATTCGTAATTCGTAATTCGTAATTCCCTATTACCCATTACCTATTCTATTTTTTCGATACCATTGAGCTAATTTTGTTGGGGAAATTCTTAGGTAATATCCGATAACCATACACTGATTTATAAGTGTAGTTTTTAATATGCCTAACTTTTGCCACCGTCGTCCTGATGTAATCACAGAACTCGATAAAATCTCAATTTTCCCTAGACGATTTAAACGACGGATAAATTCAAAATCCTCCATGATCGGTTGTTCAGGAAATCCACCTATCTCCCAAAAAGTGGTGGCTTTGAGAAAAATAGCCTGATCTCCGTAGGGCATTTGTAAATATTTTGAACGCCAGAATACGGTGGTTTCAATAAATCTTAAACTCCAATTTATAGCTTTAATTTTTAATTGAAATGCTCCGGCAATTATATTAGAATTGTTAAAGGTTTTTCGGATTTCTGTTTCAAATCCTTGAGGGAGTTGGGTATCTCCATGCAGAAATAATAAAATCTCCCCCGTGGCTATTTTTGCCCCCGTGTTCATTTGCAGTGCCCGTCCTCGATTTGTCAATATCACTTTCACCCCCAAACCTTGAGCTATTTGAACAGTATTATCCTGACTTCCGCCATCAACAATAATGATTTCTATATTTTCTGCCCGTTGAATTGTAGAAGTTACCAAACCAATATTTTCCGCTTCATTTAAAACCGGAATAATTATGGAAATTTTAGCAGATTCAGAATTAAAATTCATCAAGGTATTATTCAGCAAATCATGTCAATTGATCAAATCCTTGATAATTTATCACATTTTCTGAGATAATAATAACGATATAAAAAATGGGTTATATCAGCGAGTAACAACACTACAAAAAACGTCGTTGAACCGTTGGAACAAAACCCGCAACCCTGAAGAGGAACAATTAATGTCCGATAACCTAAGAAGTCAAGCCATTACCCAAGGAAACCCAACGCACCCCCAACCGTGCCATGTTGCGGGCTGTGGGATTTGGGGATCAAGATTTTGTCAAACCCATCGTTGGGATTGCCAATGGTTACAGCACCATCACCCCCTGCAATATGGGCATTAACGCCCTAGCATTACGCGCAGAAGCTGCCCTAAAACAAGCGGGGGCGATGCCGCAAATGTTCGGGACAATTACCGTCAGCGATGGCATTTCTATGGGGACTGAGGGGATGAAATATTCCTTAGTTTCCCGCGAGGTAATTGCCGACTCAATTGAAACCGCTTGTAATGCCCAAAGTATGGATGCGGTATTAGCAATTGGTGGCTGTGATAAAAATATGCCCGGGGCGATGATTGCGATTTCCAGAATGAATATTCCGGCGATTTTTGTGTATGGAGGAACGATTAAACCCGGACATTATAATGGTAAGGATTTAACTGTTGTTAGTGCTTTTGAAGCCGTCGGACAATATAGTGCTGGAAAAATTGACGAAACAGAATTAATTGAAGTGGAACGTCGGTCTTGCCCGGGGGCGGGTTCCTGCGGGGGAATGTTCACCGCAAATACCATGTCTTCTGCTATTGAAGCGATGGGAATGAGTTTAATGTATTCTTCCACCATGGCGGCAGAAGATGGGGAAAAAGCCGAAAGTACAGAAAAGTCAGCTTATGTGTTACGAGAAGCGATTAAAAATCAGATTCTTCCCCGTCAAATTATCACCCGAAAAGCCTTTGAAAATGCGATCGCTGTGATTATGGCGGTGGGCGGTTCAACTAATTCGGTTTTACACCTATTAGCTATTGCTAATGCCATCGGAGTTGAACTGACAATTGATGATTTTGAAGCTATTCGCGCCAAGGTTCCCGTGTTATGTGATTTAAAACCCAGTGGTCGTTATGTTGCCACGGATTTACACAAAGCCGGGGGTATTCCTTTAGTGATGAAAATGTTATTAGAAAAAGGCTTAATTCACGGGGATGCCTTAACAATAACTGGGAAAACTGTTGCCGAACAATTAGCCGATGTTCCCTCCGAAACCTAGTCCCGACCAAGATGTAATTCGTCCTTGGAATAATCCCATGTATGCTCAAGGACATTTAGCGATTTTAAAAGGCAATTTAGCCACGGAAGGTGCGGTTGCTAAAATTACTGGAGTTAAAAATCCAGTTATTACTGGCCCAGCCCGGGTTTTTGAATCGGAAGAAGAATGTTTGGATGCTATTTTAGCCGGAAAAATTAGCGCTGGCGATATCATTGTTATCCGTTATGAAGGGCCGAAAGGCGGGCCAGGAATGCGGGAAATGTTAGCGCCAACTTCGGCAATTATTGGGGCAGGTTTAGGGGATAAAGTCGGATTAATTACCGATGGCCGTTTCTCTGGAGGCACCTATGGAATGGTCGTGGGTCACGTCGCCCCGGAAGCCGCAGTTGGTGGGAATATTGGTTTAATTCAAGAGGGAGATAGTATTACTATTGACGCCCATCAACGGTTACTGCAAGTGAATATTTCTGAGGAAGAATTAGCCCAACGTCGGCAAAATTGGCAAGCTCCAAAACCCCGTTATACTAAAGGAGTTTTAGCCAAATATGCAAAATTAGTTTCGTCTAGTAGTGTTGGTGCTGTGACGGATTTAAACTTAGGTTAGACCCCATTTAATTCTAGGCGTGAAACCCCGTAGTGAGCCCTTCAGGGCTCATAAAAAGGGTTTAATTTTTAATGAGTGACTTCAAAGTTTACTTTATTCTTTATCATCTTCATATTCATCAAGTTGTAATGTATATTCTAATGCTTCTTTTAACATCAATAAATAACTGGAGGAAAGAGTTCCTAACTTTCGGATAAGTCGTTGCTTGTCAATAACGACAATTTGATAACAAAGTGCAACAGATTCTTGAGTTAAACCCGCTTCACCAGCAGCGATAATAATTGTACCTGGTATTCTAGCCCGTTTATAATTACTGGTTAAAGGAACAACGACTACAGTTGTAGTAAAGCGGTCAAGCGTATTTCTTTGAACAACAATAACGGGTCGAATACCTGCTTGTTCTGAACCACGACTTGGATTCAAATCAGCTAAATAAACATCTCCCCGCATCATATCACATCCTCTTGCTGAAGCTGATACAAATAATCGCTTAAAATCCCTTCTGAATAAGCTAAATCTTGATCATAAAACTCAGCTTTTATATCCGCAGCTTCTTGATCAGAAATACTATCCCAATCCTGAAATTGTTGTTTTTTATGCAATAAAAGTGCATATTTCAACACTTCTTCTTGCTTAGGTAAGGATAATTGGGATAAGACTTTCAACAGTTGGGACTGGACAATATCAGGTGTTTTTGTGATCATCAAACCAACCTAACTAAGATTTTAAACAAACTTGATATATTTTAGATACCTATGGGTCAATTATAACCCATTTTATCAATATCTTTCATAAAGTTCCTCTCTATTATTCAGCTAAATTCAACAATTCGGAAACTGTTACAAACCGATAGCCCCGTTTTTGTAATTCAGGAATCATAATCTTTAACGCCTTTATGGTTTCAGAAACGATTTCCGCCGCCATCGTGCATTAACACAATATCCCCTGGACGGGCTTGATTTAAGACCAGATTTGCTAATACAGCCGCTGTGGGTTTTTGAAAGTCTTTCGTATCAATAGACCACATAATAACAGCATAATTTTTACTGCGGGCATAGTCGGCGACGCCATTATCTAAAATGCCCCCAGGAGGCCGAAATAACCGGGTTTTTAATCCCGTAATTAACTGTAATTTTGCCGATGTATTTTCAATTTCTGCCTTAGCTTTTTGCAGTTCCATTTTGGGATAAGAATGCGTCCAAGTATGATTCCCAACGGCGTGACCTTCTTGAACTACTTGCTTGATAATTTCAGGATATAAAGGTAAATTTTGACCTAAAACAAAGAAGGTGGCTTTAATATTAAACTCTTTTAAAACGGTTAAGACCTTGGGTGTTTCCGGCCAGGGGCCATCATCAAAGGTTAGGGCAATAACCTTTTCTTGATTTCGGGGGGAAACACTATGAACCGTTTTCCCTTTATAGCGTTCTGGAATTAAAGAATAATAGGGTTTTTCTGGTTTCTTTAAACTCGGAGGTGGGAAAGGTTTTCTAGGAATAAAAGAGTCGGGTTTTCCTAATGGTGGAATTGTCGGATCTTCCATCCCATTTTCAACAGAATTAATCGGTTGTGTGATTACCGAATTTTCAGCTTGCATCCCAACAATAGGCAAGGAGACAGCCACTTGTCCGGGATTAAAACTTAATATAAAGATTCCACTAACACCACCCAGTAGAATCTCTAACAACCTTGGGAAATTTTGGGAACCAGTCATCAATTTTCAGCGTCAGGATAATCTGACTATAGACTACGAGACTTTCCCTCTAACTCCCGTAAATCTTAACTAAATATGAGAATGTTCTTGGTCGGAAACGATCTCGGCTTCGTTGGGTGTTAGTGCGATCGCGAATAAAAATGACACTAACGGCCCAACAATGAAAATTGCTAATTCTAATCCGGTCATGGTCTACCCCCTGTGGGTTGCGGTGTGGATTTACCCCTCGAATGCAGAGTTAATTATTAGTCCGATTTCTGACTAATTCTAGCCAAAAACCCGCTTCCGCATCAGAGAGCGTGCTGATAATATCCTGGATATGATCTAATATACTCTAATCATCCTCATCCAGTATCTATTTCACTTCTGATCCGTCTTGATTTAACTAAATCTTTAAATTCAGATCATCAACCTTTGCTAAATCTAAACTTTATTCATGAATCTTTACAAAAACTCTTTGAATAATTAATCATATTCAAAGTTTTTCAATTTAGGAACTCCAAACCAAAAATCCGTGGGAATTAGAGGTTTTAGGGTCGGATCATGACCACCGACTTGATTGGCGCGGAGAATCCAGAGACTGGCTCCCAATTGAAGGAAGATCATGGCAATTTTATCGTTAATTAATCGCGGTAATAATGAGCGCCAACTAGAGCTTAATCGGGATAGGGTTTTTAAGGGAGTTTCTTGGGTAAAACGCCCTAGGGTTGGAGAAACCGTATCGCCAATCTTTTCGAGCTTTACCTCTGGTGACTAAGATACTTTCTAAACTCGCAACTAATGTTCTTAATTGAATGAATCGTTGGGTTTGTTCGTGGTGGGGATTTTCTCGCAACCATTTCATTAATAAAGGATTTAATTCAAATTGAGCTAACATCCGTCTTAAGGATAAATATAAGGCTTGACTGGAATCTTGAGAACAGGAATTAATTGCACTCACAAAGGTAGTTCCGGTTCCATCTCCCACCCGATATCGAGCGGTCATAATATCCAATTCATTAATAACAATATCTAGGGGAGAAAACTTGAATCCATTAAAGTCATAATCTTGGGTGAGGGGATCAAATTTAATTATAATATCGTTAAAGGGACGAGATCCTAACCAACCAAATTGACGATCACCACTGTAGCGTGTCCAGTCTAAACTTCCCGAGATGATCCCATCACAATTGTGGGTATAAATTTGGCGATATTCGATGTTAAATCGCAGGTCTTGGGTAAGGCGATCGCGCACCACTGTAGCGATTCCATAGGCAAAATGTCCGAAGTAAATTCCAAAGGGAGTATGGTCGCCATTCGGCCCGCCAATGCCTCCATAAACGTGCATTAATAAAGCCCGATCTCCTTCTTTCCAAAGGGATTCTGGCACAATATAATGATCGGAATTATCCTGATTAGGGTTAAGGAAAATTGTCTTAACTTGTCCTGGGGGGGTAATTTTATTTTTCCAATATTCCCAGTTAATATAGTCTAAGGTTTTTTGTTTTCCTGAAATTACTAAATCGGGAGTCAGGGACAATAAACTATAGGGTGCGATCGCCTGTACTACAAACTGACCATCAATATTTTTTTGTCCGAAAATATACCATCCTGAAGCATTAACCGAAGATTGTTTCTAAATCTTGATTTACTGAAGATAAAATTCCATCTCGGCTAGGGACAACAGAGGGCAAATAGACCCTTTCTTCCGGGCCGTTAAATTGTTGAGATTGGGTATGATAATGGCGCACCAAAAAGATATCATTACCCAAATTTTCAATAAATCTCACTAGGGCATAAAATCGACCGGTAATTTCAACGGGATCATGTTGAATATAAAGACTAGGGCGCTCTAAACCCGTATCTTTAAATGTTACAGGTTCTTTTAATACCACAATTACATCATCCTGGGGTCTAGCTCCGGCGATGGATTCTAAGGGGTCAACTTGTGACCAACCATTAATCCGATCGGGGTGAATATTTCCCTGGGATTTACTGATTTTAACTTGATCAATAAAGTTGACATTCTGGGTGACTAATTTAACTCTTTCGTTGACATTATTTCCTTGTAAATCCCATCTTAAATTAACAATTTGTCCGACTCGATGTTGATGGGATGAATCGGTATGATAAATCTCAAACAACACGCCCTGCACCTGTTCCCGCTCTGATAATTTAGGTAAAATTAATCGACCAATCCAAGTATCCACGGGTTGATATAATTCGGGATCAAGAGTTTGTTGCACTGGATAATATGCAACTTGGTTAAAAGGGGCTTGTTTGTAGAGTTCGTAGTTACTAGATTTTTTGAAAATATTAGGATCTAGCCCAGTAATTTCCCAATTTTCTAATAAAATTCCAGTGACAATATCAACGGTTTGTTGCAGGTGAGTTTTGCCATTAGGGAGTTGATTATCTCCCATCGGGCCACCCATCATATTGTGTCCCACTGGCCCCAGAGAAATAAAACTAATTTTGCCCCGCCGTTTAGCAAAATTCCAGTTTGATAACAGAGAAATCGGCCAACGTCCGGGGAAAATAATCGCCCCCACTTTTTCAACGCCATCCTTATCCCCAACTAGATGATAGAGATGTTTCTGTTACCATGGTTCCCGTATTTCCACTGATCACACCCGCAATGGAAATTACTGTAATCGGGGCTTTAATTGTACGTTTGAGAAAGGTTACAGCCCCCATGGACATTTGACCGCCGCCACTGTAGCCAATCAAAGTCACCGGAACTTGACTTCCCAGGGGATAGCCATAGCTGAGTAAACTATTATACAGAACTTGCGCCAGGCCTTGATTTTGAATCGGGCCGTAACGAGGATCAGCCGAAACCGCTACGGAGACGACATTTCTGGCGTTAACGATAAAACCAATGGGGTTAGCCGGATTTTTAACGGCCATGGAGTCAATCAGTCGCCACAAAAAGGATAGGGGCCGATTTTCCGTTAAGGGTTTATTCGTCACAGAATAGGGCATAATCCCTTTAACAATAGCTATATTATCGGGAGTGGCAATGGCAAGGGCATCTAAAAAACGTTCAACTTCTGGTAAATATTGATAGGAGCCTTGATTGATTCCATCTAAATACATAACATAGTGATTGACTGGAGTATCAATATTAGGATTTTCGACTAATGTTCCGGTATTTTTTAATGGTTGAACTCCATACCATCCTGCCCACCAAGTTAGGGATTCTAGCGGTGTTAGGACAATAGAAATTAACAGGGCAATAAAACTAAATTGAACTAATTTTAATCCCAATCTAAAGCTATGATTGAGTAGACTAAACCCTACTACTAAGGGGTTATTACTATTAGGATATAAAATTAAAACTAATATGAAGCCCAACAATGCCAGGGCTGCAAATTTAACGGTAGATGAACTTTTTTGTTTAGGAATATTTTCTTGTTGTTCGGCTTCTAACCAAATTTCTTTGCCGACGGTCAGAATTTGAGGCTCTTTCCCGTCGTACATAACCATTTCTTCTAATTTTTTCGGGTCAGTAATTAATGAAGTTCCTGCCACCGAATTAGACAACCAACGACTAAAGGCTAAAATCGGACGGCCAATTGTTCGTTGGACAATTTGTAGGACAACCCAACCAATTAAAGTACAAATAAAGACTGACCAATCTTCAAATCCAGCAATGCTTTCTAGTCCAACAAATTGAGCTAGTAAACTCCAAATTGAGAGGAATACTCCAATCGCAATTCCCATGTAGGGTAAGGCTATTAAAAACCCTAACATTTGAGGGGCATAACTGAGTCCTAGGGTTCTAAAAATTAGATCAAAACTTAGAGAAACATCAAAAAACAGGTTACTCGCAATCCAAATACTCCCGGCCCATAATCCATAACTTAAAGCAAAAACAATTGCAGAAATTCCTAAGCTGAGAAAAAAACGAATGGGTGTAACTTTATTAGCAAATAAAACAATACATTGTCCAACTGCTTGAGATAAACCGGCGATTAAAACAATAACTAATGCTACGGTGAGGCCATCGGGTAAGGTATTAATTTGATCAAAAACTTCTGGGTTGAGGGCAAATGCCCCCGAAACCAGATGCCAGAATTGGTTAAATGCGGTTTCCATAAAACAAAAATTTACAAAGATGCAATTGATGGTTTTTTAGTGGTCTCAAGTCTAACCTGAACGACCATAAAAAGCAATATTTAGAGTGACTTATGACTAAATCAATCTATTTTTCAACCGTTGAATAAATTTCCAGCCCTTATTTACTGTGATGCAGTCGAAACAATTAAATAACTGATTGATAGGGCTAAAACCGCAATAGCCAGTCCAATCAAATCTTCACCCCCTTTTTTATCGAGATCAAAAATAATAATTTTTCTTCCTACCGCAATTAAAGAGGTAACAATCACTAACTCAACTTGGATAACGTGCTTTTTCAAGTAGGATGAAATATTTTCTAAAATCTCTAGGGCAATCAAAATATTTAAGAATAATCCAAAAATTTCAAACAAAGAAGATTTAAAGATTAGGGTAGAATCCGTTAACAATTTTTGGGCTAAATATAAAATTAGTTGACCACAGCAGGCTACGATAATTATTATCATAGCAATTGACAGGGTTTTAGCGATCGCTACTTGAATTTCTTCTAATATCATTAAGAAATTTTCATCGCTAAACCAATGGGTGAGGGATTCAAAAAAAGTTCTTTTGCGTGACATAGTGACCCGGGAATTAGAGTTGGACAAATTAATATCAATATATAATTTATAGTCAGTTAATGCAAGATTATTTTTTAAAATTAATCCATCAACTCCAGAAATAGAGTTTCTGAAGTTTCTGAAGGGAGAAATATTGTTAAGTTCTGTAAATAAACAATAATTATTATTAAAATTCATCTATAGCAATCTTATTTTATTTGTGTAGAAATGTTGCATACAAAGTCTCTACAACAGTAAAGTAAGTATTTCACTATGGGTTAAGCGTCAGTAAAACTCAACGTCATCAAACCCTATTATCCCTGTTTGGCTAAAATCATATAATCGTCAATAGCATAACTTATATGCTGATTTAACTTAAAGTATTTTTGAAAAATGGGATGAATATAAGGCTGATAAGGCAATTTTTCACGAGCAAATTTTCCAAACTCAGCAGGAGTCATCTGCTCTGCAATTCCTGTAGATGTCAAATATTTATACCAAACTAATTTTAGACCCATTTCTTCAATAAAAGATTTAATTACACTGTATTCTAGGTGATAATCTTGGCGATGTCGTAAATTATATGCTTGGAAAAGTTTCTTATCTTGAACAATGAATAACACATAACCGTCCGGTTGTAAACAGCGATTAAAAATATATTGAAAATTACTATTAGCTTTTTGTCTGAGTTGGGTTTGATAAAAGAAACAATGGGAAATGATAATAAAATTAAAAAAATTCTTAGGCATTTTGTCAAAATTAGACTTATTTCCTAATAGGTCACAGGTATCAAAGCGAAAATAAGCATTAGTCGGTTGGGGTTGTTGCTCAACATATCGGCGCCAAAATTGAAGTCCCCGATATTGAAATTTAGCTTGTTTTTCTAAAGAATAATAGGCAATTTGAAACTCCGAGGAATTCATCCCTGGATAATTACTTCTCAGAAACAAATCTAAACCATAAATCATTGTCCCAGGGCCAGCCGCAATATCCAAAATATTGAGATGTTTGGGTAATAACCCGGTTTTGTAAATTAAAAACCAGGCTAAATAAGCACCATAAACATGAGGTAAAAAATAACGAATTAAATATACATAAGGACTCAATTCAAAAACATATTTAGGATCTTCTCCAATTTTTAATAAATTCAAATCTTCAACGGCTTCTTTTAGGGAATATTCAAAATTTTTTCTTTGACTCATTTGTTTAAATTCATCTTCAATAAACTGAGCTAAATTTAACTCAAAATCATTAAAAATATCAGCATCAATTCCTGTACATTGGATTAAATTATCATCCGGCTCAATTAAATTAAATTTTTGAGTAATTCGAGCAATAATATTTTGATTGGGAATAATCAAATCTTCTTCCCGAAAATCAAACTCAGAGGGGAATAAATTTAATTGGGAAAAACTTTTAATTTGTTGCTTTAATTGTAAGATTTCCTTCTGTTTTTGCTTTAGTTCATAATCGGTTTCTAACTTATCTTGAAATAACTTTTCTAACCCGGAAAGTTGTGTTTTTGAGCGTCGAATCTCTTGTAAAATATTCCGAGCTTGTTGTTCATTTCCTCTCTGTAAAGCTAAAAATAACTTCAGAGATTGCCAACCCTGAATAATTCTATCAATCATAGCCAAACCCTTCTCTTCCCTCTTTAATTTCTACATCACCAAGCAGAAACTCTAATTTCTGTTTAAATAGAAAATAGTTTTCCTGTTCCTGATTATACCACCAAGCGTATTTTTGTTTGAGGGCGATCGCTTGATCACGAGTTGACGCCACTAAACTTTTATTTTGAGTTGCGTGAAATTCTTGAATCACTATTCTATCGACAAAACTTAATTTTAAGATAAATTCGTCTTGATCTTCTGGTAAAGTTGGTAATAGTGGGGTAATTGTAATCGCAAATCTGATATCATATCCAGCCTTAAAAGGAATATTATATCTTAATTTTCCTATGGCTTGAATTCGAGATTTAATACTGGGTGATTGTGGCTCAAAATCCCGTTTTACCGCTTCACTTCCCGTAGGAATACTTAGGTTAATTCTTAAAGTTTTAAACTGTTGTAATAAATCAATATCTCTAGTAATCATCGGACTCCGAGTTTGAATCACTAGAATCGGTTGATACTTCACCATCACCTCTAATAATTGCCTAGTTAGTTGTACTTTAGCTTCAATAGGTTGATAGGGGTCAGTGACACTACTCATATAAATACTGGGCGGTTTTTCGGGATGACGACGACACCATCTTTCCAACTCTTTTTCTAAAATTTCTGCGGCATTTTCTTTGATAATTACCCAATTTCCCCAATCTTTTCGCATCTGAGGATTGGGACTAAAAGCCGTAGCATAACAATAACTGCATCCATATTGACAGCCTCGATAGGGATTAAGGGTAAAGTCATAATCTCGAATAAAACCCGTGGCTTTATTTAATAAAGATTGGGCATTTTTTCCATAAATATTGACTTGACCAAATTTTTCTTTAACCAAAAATTGATGTCGAGATAACAAATCATCGGAGTAGTTGATTTCTGACATACTGCAATAGAGAAGGGTTAGGAAAAAGGATATTGTAGAATGTTTAAAAATGCAATAATCAGCGTATACTAATTATTTAGGTTAATTTACATCCCATTAATTAAATGCCGAGTTTAACTGAAATCCATAGTTTGGGATTCCAAATCACATTAGTGGCCGGGTGGTTAGGTTTAATTATAGTAGTAGCAGAAGGACTAAATCGGGTTTTTGCTATTAATGCGGAAATTTCGCGTAAAATTGTTCATATTGGCACGGGAAATGTAATTCTACTGGCTTGGTGGCTGAATATTCCAGCGTGGGTCGGAATTACGGCGAGTGTAATTTCAGGAATCATTGCCATTATTTCCCATCAAATGCCGATTCTTCCTAGTATTAATAGTGTGGGAAGAAAAAGTTTGGGAACGTTTTTTTATGCGATTAGTATTGGGGTTTTAATTGGTTGGTTTTGGACAATTAAACAACCTCAATATGCTGCTTTGGGTATTTTAATTATGACCTGGGGGGATGGTTTAGCGGCGGTTATTGGTCAACAATGGGGTCAACACAAATATCAGGTTTTTGGTAATGGGAAAAGCTGGGAAGGTTTCCTTGACAATGCTATTTGTTAGTTTGATTATTTCCAGTTCTATTTTATTAGCAACTCAGGGAAATAATCAAATAACTTGGAGTATTTCAATAGCTGTAGCAATTATAGCTACGGGATTAGAAAGTTTTTCAAAGTATGGAATTGATAATCTAACTGTTCCTTTAAGTAGTGCGTCACTGGCTTTTTTTATGAATCAAATTCTTTAGATAATGGTAGGGAATAGGGAATAGGGAATAGGGAATAGGGAATAGGGAATAGGGAATAGGGAATAGGGAATGGGCAACAATAAATCCCCCACAGGAGTTATGGGGGATTTAAGTATATTTTCAAACACATCATAACAGTTGAACACAATTACCCCTAATGTTTCCAACGGGGATCTCTGTTAGGATTACCTTCAAAGGGTTGTACACCTACAGATGGGTAGGTATCATCACTAACAATAAACATCCGCCCGGCGGCTTCAGTTAAATAGGTCATCATTTCTTCAAGAGAACGTAAAATATTCATAACTCCCAACCTCAACTCTATGATTCAGGCTTCTATACTAATCATTCTATCGAAAAAAATTAGAAGGTGTGCAGATTTGCAACATTTATTTGCATTTTTATATTGACTAAAGTTATACTATCCGTTCAAATTGTAAGAAATACTTAATTTATTTCGGTTCGGGGTTGGGTGACAAGACCAAACCCCTAGAAACCCGATCAAAGTTTAAGACTGCAATCCTTTTAAGACCTTATCGGTAAGAGCATTAATTGATTTACCGACATTTTTTTTCAATTTCCAGGCTTTGAAAGCAACTTCATAATCCTCTCCTTCCCGTTGATAGGTTTTCCAAGCTCTGAGGGTTAAAAATAATCCCCAAGTTAAAAAGACAAAGGCTGCAAATCCGATTCCATGCCAAATCACCAGGTTAATTAAAATTAAGAAAGAGTTAACAATCCCAAATTGAATCAGATTTTGTTTTAGTCGATTTTGGCGATAGGTATTAAAGACTAATTTTTCATTTGTTTCTTGTTTTTCTAACTTCCATTGCTGTTCAGCCAGTTCTAAATCTAGGGGAGAAATTCCTAAATCTTTGGCAATGTCTAACAATTCTTGACGAGTCATTTCCTCGTTATCTTGTTTACGACAAATTGCAATATGGAGAATTTCTTGTATATCTTCCTGTAAATAGGTCGGGGTAATTTGATGGTCTGAGTTGGTCATAGATTTTTCTGATCAAGATAAAATACAAATAGGACAAGGTTTACAGGTAATCTGCAACCCTAATAATATGAAATCTTAATCTAGCCTAACCTATCCTATCAGGGTATAGGGGGAGTTCTAGGGGCGAGATTTAAGATAAAGTTAGAAAAAGTCGGTACCGTTACCAGGAGAATCGTTCATGAATCTGGTTGTACTCCAGAATGGATTAGATAATATTTCTTTTGCCATTTTGTTGATCACCCTATTGTTGTATTGGGTGGGGGCGGCATTTCCTAATATTCCCTATTTGTCGGTGTTGGGAACTGCGTCCATGGCGATCGCCAATCTCTCGATTGCCACCCTATTAGGGGCGAGATGGATCGAGGCGGGTTACTTCCCGATTAGTAATCTCTATGAATCTCTATTTTTCCTCACTTGGGGTTTAACAACCATTCATCTAATTGCCGAACAAATGAGTCGGAGCCGCTTAGTGGGGGTGGTTACTTCTCCGGTGGCGATGGGAATTGCGGCCTTTGCCACTCTGAAGTTACCGCCCCAAATGCGCATCGCTGAAACCCCTCGTCCCGGCGTTGAAGTCGAATTGGTTAATGATGCACGTTAGCGTCATGATGTTGAGTTATGCCACGTTAATGGTGGGATCTCTGTTAGCGATCGCCTTTTTAATTCTCACCCGGGGACAGGAAATCGAATTAACTGGAAGTTCTTTAGGAACTCGAATTTCCCGAAATCATCAAAAACCCGTCAGCAATATCATCAATTACGCTCCAGAAATTCTGGCGGAGTCCCACCCCAAAGGGTTAACGACCAATGGTAATGGCGCAACGGCTGTGTTAGAGTTCGTCACAACCGACAACCCAGAATCAGTTACCAGACTTTCCCCACAGCGATTAACTTTAGTGGAAACCATTGACAATATCAGTTATCGGATTATTGGATTAGGATTTCCCCTGTTAACCATTGGGATTATTTCCGGGGGAGTTTGGGCGAATGAAGCTTGGGGTTCCTATTGGAGTTGGGACCCGAAAGAAACTTGGGCATTAATTACTTGGTTAGTGTTTGCGGCTTATTTACACGCCAGAATTACCCGGGGTTGGCAAGGTCGAAAACCTGCCATTCTAGCCGCCGCGGGATTTGTGGTGGTCTGGGTCTGCTATTTAGGGGTTAATCTATTAGGAAAAGGTTTACATTCCTACGGTTGGTTTTTCTAAATCAGTTAATCCTTAGTAAAAAATACAATTTTCAGGACATAAATATGAGCGATTTTACCTCTATTCTCGATGATGATGATGTGATTAATACCAGCGAAAGTGCATTGATGTTTCAATGTACTTTTAAGGCTAGTGAATTCCTGTCAATTATGGAATCCAAGTTAGAGGAAGAAAATTTATTTAAGGAAGGAATTGATTGCCAAATTTTGCGTCCGGGTCAATCTTGGAAAACCGGAAAGTTTCGGATTTGTTTGGAATTTTGCCCCGATGAACCGGATGTCGAAGCTAAAGGAGGTGTCCCAACTTCTGAATATGCTTCCCCCACAATTCCCTCCGACCCTAATTCTGATCTGCCACCTTTTGTTAACCGACCTACCAAAAGTGTCGGAATGTGGAGTTAGTTATTAGTTGGAAATTTAACGTATTTTATTAATGTTCAAAGTTCAAGAGATTTGATTTTGAATTTTGAACATTTTTTTGAAATCCAAAATCGTAGTAAGCCCTTCAGGGCTTATTAGAGGCGTGAAACGCCTCACTACAAAATAGTTTAAGAAATAGCCAAAACCTCAAGAAAAAAAAGATCATAATATTATGATTTTGAGTAAGATTTTTCAATCTCCTACAATATTAAGGAGTGATTATTGATTTTTCTGCTGGTTCTTTTTGACTACTGCTTCATGATTTGTTTGATAAATTTTCAGTCGATCTTGACTTTCAGGATAAATAAAAGAATCTTCAGGAATAGATTCAAGTAAATTAATAGATTGTTTCCATTTTTGTTCTGCTTCTTGCCAAACACTCAGAGATTCTGGAGGATTTTGCAGCATAACCGATGCTTCCATTGCAATTTTTTTGGCATATTCTAAATCATTTGTTGCCTTTTGTTCTTTATTTAAAATTTGGCTAATGGAGTTATAATCTTTTTTATAAATTTGTAATTGTTGATTAATTTTTTGAAAGTCAGAAGAATTTTTAGGCATTGCTTCTAACATTTGAATAGCATCTTGTAATTGAGTTTGAGCTCGTTTCCAAACGGTTAGAGGATGGGGAGGATTTTCAATGATTTGCGATGCTGATAATGCTAAATTTTCGGCATTTTCTAAACTACTTTGAGGAGTTTCTGGAGTCATAAGATTTGGTTTTTCTTGCTTAGATTTAAAAGGATTAAAAATTAACAGTCCAATTCCTCCTAATAAGATAACACCAGCAAGAACAATAATTAACTGACGAATTTGTTGTTGACGTTGTAATTCTAATTCCCGTTGACGTTGCAATTGTTTTTCCTGTTGTTGTTGTAATTCCAATTCCCGTTGACGTTGTAATTGTTTTTCCTGCTGTTGTTGTAATTCCAATTCCCGTTGACGTTGCAATTGTTTTTCCTGTTGTTGTTGTAATTCCAATTCCCGTTGACGTTGCAATTGTTTTTCCTGTTGTTGTTGTAATTCCAATTCCCGTTGACGTTGTAATTGTTTTTCCTGTTGTTGTTGTAATTCCAATTCCCGTTGACGTTGTAATTGTTTTTCCTGCTGTTGTTGTAATTCCAATTCCCGTTGACGTTGCAATTGTTTTTCCTGCTGTTGTTGTAATTCCAATTCCCGTTGACGCTGTAATTGTTTTTCCTGTTGTTGTTGTAATTCCAATTCTCGTTGACGTTGTAATTGTTTTTCCTGTTGTTGTTGTAATTCCAATTCCCGTTGACGCTGTAATTGTTTTTCCTGTTGTTGTTGTAATTCCAATTCTCGTTGACGTTGTAATTGTTTTTCCTGTTGTTGTTGTAATTCCAATTCCCGTTGACGTTGCAATTGTTTTTCCTGCTGTTGTTGTAATTCCAATTCCCGTTGACGCTGTAATTCTTCTTCCTGTTGACGTTTTAACTCAATTTGATCTTGAATTAATTCCCCATACTGTTCATTTAAGCGAAAACGATAAATTTGCAAATTCTCAAAAATTGAATTAATATTTAATTCAGTCAGATCAACTGAAGGGCTATAAGATGTTAAATTAAGTGATCGCTCAAACTCCTCCAAACAACGAATTAAGCGAATCCAATCATGTTTTTTGATAAATTCTATACTATCATCTTCATCCGTCCAATTCTTTAATTCAGTTAAAATAATATCTACTAAACAGCATAGAGTATTTTGAATCCCTGGAAAATATTCAGAATTAGAATGGTTTTCTAGTAACTCAAAAACATTCAATAACAACCCGCTATCAATAGCAATCTGATTCATCAAATCCAGGCGTTTAGCATATAGAATTTTCTCTTTTTTTACAGTATCTTGATTGGCAGCCAATAAAGGCAAATGATCAATTCCCGAAAAAATTGAATGATTTCTTTTTTCGTCGTTGATTTTAGTGTTTATAGTTTTTAACTCTGGTTTAATCTCTTGTATGAATTGCAAAAAATTAGAAGAATAAATTTCAGAAACTGCCAAGAGATAATTGTATTTTTTTAGCTATATGGATTAACTGATCTTTTAATGTTAAGACTTTTATAACATCCATATATTTTGTCCCAATAGGTGTTTTTAATAGAATTAGCTATGGCATTATAACAAAATCAAAGGCTTACTGTAGAGATCCTAACCTCTCTCTACAGTAAACATGGTTATAAATTAACCAGGATTACGCCATGAAACCTTGGGCATAATTTGGCTATTATCAACTCGATGCTGATACTTAACAGCAAAATTCAACAAAGAATCTAACAAAGAATCAGATAGAAAATGGGGTTGTAATCCTAAATCCAATAGATTAGTATTTTTAGCGTTGAAATAATGTTCTTCTAGTTCAACACGAGGATTAGGAATATTTTCGATTTGCACATCTAACCCTAAAGCAATTCCCGCTTTTTTTACCATCGTTGCTAAGTCACCAACGCTAAACAATTCGGTAAACTGATTAAACACCCGGAATTGTCCAGAATCCGCCGGATTTTCTAATGCTAATTCGATACATCGTACCGTATCCCGAATATCCAAGAAAGCTCTAGTTTGTCCCCCAGTTCCATATACGGTTAAGGGATGACCAATAGCCGCTTGAATACAAAAACGGTTTAACGCTGTTCCAAACACGCCATCATAGTCGAGACGGTTAATTAACAACTCATCCATCCCGGTTTCTTCTGTTAACACCCCATAAACCACCCCTTGGTTTAAATCCGTTGCCCGCAGACCCCAAATTTTACAAGCAAAATGGATATTATGGCTGTCATGGACTTTGGATAAATGATAGAAACTACCCGGTTGTTTGGGATAGGGTAAAGTATCCTTCCGACCGTTATGTTCGATGGTAATATAACCTTCCTCAATATCAATATTGGGGGTTCCATATTCTCCCATCGTTCCTAACTTCACCAAATGACAATCAGGGAAATGTTCCTGCATGGCATACAATAAATTTAGGTTGCCAATTACGTTGTTAGTTTGGGTCAGGACAGCGTGTTCTCTATCAATCATGGAGAAAGGAGCAGAACGCTGTTCTCCGAAGTGAATAATCGCTTCTGGCTGAAACTTCAGTAAACTTTTAATCAGGAAATCGTAGTTATTAATATCCCCAATAAATAGGTCAATTGATTTTCCTGTTAAATCTTGCCAACGCTGAATTCGTTGCTGAATTGGAGCAATTGGAGTTAGTGTATCAATACATAGTTGTTGATCCCAATAACGTCGAACTAAACTATCCAGAATACCGACTTCATAGCCACGGTTGGATAAATACAATGCTGTCGCCCAACCGCAGTAGCCATCACCACCAATAACCAGGACTTTCATAAATACACTTTTTGAATCTTGATGTACCAATACTCGGTAAATTTATCAGGAAAGGGGGTCAAATTTTTACCTCCTCCGCGAAACTTGTCCAGCGCACGAACTGAAATGGCCCCGCTAAGGCGCCCCACAGTTGTTCATCGGTTTCGGGGTCGTGTCCTCGGTCATGACTAATAAAGTGGTGTTCGTCGATTTCAAATTCACTCGCTAAATAGGTGACCTTCCCTTTGCGTTTCCACCATACATCCTTTCCCTGGTTCGACTTCCCCTTTAAAACCCTGTCCTGTCCAATGAGTAATAAAAGAACATTGTTCCATTTTTTTCAATCGTTCTTTTGTTAACCCTTGAAGTCGTTCGGGTTCCCGGGATGCACCATAAAATTCGGCTTCATTTTCAATCACATAATTCTCAATTTCAATGTGATTTTCCACCACCACTAATTTTAATACCCGCACCCGATAGGGTTGTTTTAAATTAATATCATAGGCCTGTTCTAAATACAAGCTCACCTCATCTAATAATTCCGTTGGTAGGGGACGCATACAGACGCGAATATGGGCAAAAAACGGCGGGTTTTCAAAGGCTTGGGCTTGGTTACTGAAGTCCGCCGCCATTAATTGTGCTAGTTTGACAATATCAGTGGAATGAGTCATAACTAAATTCGATTGAGATTAGATAAATAATTCAAAATCAAAGTTATCATAATATCACTATCTATATTGTGGTTGATATCGGCGGATAAATTACATCCCGCACTTCGTCGGCGTGTTCTTTTAAGCCTACCCCAATCTGGCGGTGTCCCATTGGCACTAATATGATCCGTTACCGCTAAAGAATCCTGAAGCGATTTTTTTTGCCCACAGCTTAAGCTAGGATGTAAATATCCGTAAGCCAGTAGGCTGGCATCCAATAATTGATATACCTTCTCTCTACACATCTATAGACGGTGGGGGGAGGGTATTATAGTTTTTGAGTATTTATTGCCCACCCGATTCAACTTCGTTCTAAACTGAATAATAGAAACTCAGTTCCATCATTTTGACGATTTAAAATCACTAAACTTTGACTTCCATCGGGTAAACGAGATCCTAGGGTCATTCCGGTTAAATTGGGAACAGTTATTCCTATGTCTTGTAAATCTAATAATAGTTTTTTTCCCACGGGTTGGATTTTGCTTAAGTCTCCTTTTAAACTCGCAATTCGGGAGGTGTCCGTTGCATTTCCGGTGAATAATTGATAAATTTTTCCACTGTCTCCCGATTGTTCTAAACTCAGAAAAATTCCGCCTTGACCTGCTACAATATTAACTAAATTTTGAGAGGTTTTATCCAAAAGATACAGGGTTTCTGAAACCAAAAAAGAGGCTCGATCTGCAATTACATAATGTAATAATCTTAATTTAGTTTCATCCTCTGGATCTCGATCTTGAATTAATGGTTTTTCGGTGACAGTAAATAAACGAAAGGGATCTCGACCATCGGGACTAAAGCCATCGGGAGAAATAGTTAAAGCTTTAAAGCCGAATTGGGGTTTCTATTCCTCGAATTTGCTCAGAGTCCTTGAATTGAGGAAGATAAAAGGAGGAAAGGGGAACTGTATTTTTCAGTTGTCCGGTTGTTAAATTATATTCAGCAATGGATGGAGGAAGATCGGAATTTTCTAAATTTTTTGTTGAAATAAAAACGGAATTTCTAGGAGAAAAGGCAATACTCTCGGGATAAATTTCGGTGTCAGATAGGGGTTGATTTTGTTGATTTTTGAGGATAGTTGAATTTTCTAGGGTGATATTTTTGAAATCCCCAGACCCAGAAGGGTTTAAATCTAATTTGATTGTCTGGATTTTTGCGGAAGCATCGGTTAACCCATAAAACCTAACGCCTTCATCCGTTGGGCTTCCATAACCGGGTATTTTATAGGTTAGGGATGAAAAACTACCGACGGGTTGATCATTAAATATAATGGATTTTGAGAGTTCATAATTCCCTAAAAAGTTTAGAGATAAATCAACAAAAATTCGAGATTCCGCCGATACTTGGGGAATGGAGCAGACTGTTAAAAAGATAAAGCTACAGCCTAAAACCATCAGACTTTGAACCCATTTTTTCCAAACTCTCAACTTTTTTTCCTCCCTAACGCTCAGATTCTGATTATCCCATATTATTCCTTTTTCGGTCAATTCGGCCAAGCAAAACTGATTTGATGGTTTGCAAAAGGATAAAAATAGTTATACAATAATAGATTATATTTTAAATATTAAGGCTCTAGTTTTATGATTAATCTAAAAACTCGCAGTATTCAAAGACTAAACTTTATTTTAATCCCGGTTTTTATCCTATTATCAGGTTGGGTTAATCTGGAAGTTGCGATCGCTCAAAAAACCAAACAAACCGAACCAGAAAAACCTCTCCTAGATGATTTTTCCCCTAACCCATTATTTAGCAAAGATCCCGATCCTTTAATTCCTTCTCCTCCCCCCGATGGTCAAGTTTTAGGTCAAAGTCAACAGCAAATATTAGAACCAGAATTAGTTAAACTGAATGCGGAAGCTACAGCATTATTAGCTGCGGGAAATATTCCGGGTGCTTTTGAATTATGGAATCGAGAGTTAAGAATTAGGCGTTATTTTGGATTATTTCAAGAAATTGCAGCTTTAAACCGCGTCGGGTTAATTGCTTGGAATAATAGTCAAAGATTATATATAAAATTTATCACAGAACGTCTGGAGCAAATTTCACAAAAACTCAATACAGAAAAGATTAATGATCTTAAATTATGGGAATTATTGGGATTAGCATTTAAGAATGTTAGGGCTAAAAATTCAGCTTTAAGCCTATATCAACAATTATTAGAAACGGCAAATAAAAGTCAAGATAGTTTAGCAGAAGAACAATATTTTAATGAAATTGCTCAAATTTATATGATGTGGTTAGACTATCCCAACGCCGCAGAAACCTATGAAAAATTATTAGAATTACAACAGGAAATCCGCGGCATTAAAGGGGATATTCTACCGCCTCAACCCCAACCCGCTACACCGGAAAATCCTAACCCCACACCCCCACCAACTGAAGTGCGATCGCTGCAACAGTTGGCTTTTATTTATGAACAAATGGGAGAATATTTAAAGGCTATTTCTGTTAAAGAAAGATTGGCTGGATATTATGCAAATCAGCAAAATTTATTACCAATTCCAGAAATTAAATTAGGTATTGGTTGGAATTATGAAAAATTAGGACAATTTGAACAAGCGGGAGCAACCTATCAAGAAGCATACGGTATTGCTACTTCAATTCAACAGTTTGATAACGCCAGTGAAGCACTAGGGAGACTCGGTAAACTCTATCGGTCTCAAAATCAAATTAAAACCGCTTTAGACATTTATCAAGCCCAGGTTTTAGTCAATCAACAGGCTTATAATTATTATGGGATGATGAATGCTTATGATCAAATAGGGGATATTTATTTATCACAAAAAGCCTATCAATCTGCGATCGCCGCCTTCCAACAGGGATTAGCCTTAGCACAACAGTTAAAATATCGAGAGGATTATTTTGTTAAAAAAATTGATCTTGCTACTCGTCAAATGAATCGTTAAATTTTAGTAGAATTTGGTATTAGGTACGCCCAAAAATCCAGGATTTCGGCTTTATTCCTGTATTTTTGGTTGCTTCAAATCAAAGCAATATTATCCTGAATATCCTCAATCCAATTAAAAATAGGTTCATCGGGATGAAGATGATATATTTCCATATATAACTCTCTAACTAACTGTTGAACAACGGTTTTTTGGATCTTTTCCGAATTATTATTATCAACAATCATCAAGATCATTTCTGTAGTTTTAGTTCCATCTAAAGCAGGTAAAATATAAATAATATCTTGTAATTCTTTTGCACCCAACCGTTTATAAAAAGCAATTCTACGCTGCTTTAATTCTCGATGGTCGCCAAAATCAGGATGTTCAACTTCTAAAACTAAGGTTTGAGACTCTTTTTTAACTAAAAATATCAGATAATTCAGAAATTGAGAACCGATTTTAATATTTCTTAAATGGGGGACTGTTGCTAAATAAGCTAATAAAATAAAATTGGAACCAGGAAGGGGATATAAAATTGATATTAGGGCAAATTCTTGCTGAAAATAACCCAACCAGAGTTGAGTTTTTTGATTTAAAATTCCTTCCCGTATCCGAGATGTTGGAATTCTTTCTGGAGATAGAAATGTTTCTTCATAAAGTGCGATCGCAGTCTCAAAATCGGGATGATCAATATTTTGAATCTGCTTAAATTCAATTTGAGAATTAGTTGGGTACATAGGATATTTTAGTTTAACTTAATTTCGGGATTGAATATATTATGACTCCTAGGAGGCGAGTTGATAAAAGTTATTGGTGGGAAACAAAAATCATTACAGGGCGGGTTTATAAAAGTTGCTGGTGGGAAACAAAAATTATTACGGGGCGGGTTTATAAAGGTTGCTGGTGGGAAATAAAAATCATTACGGGGCGGATTTATAAAAGTTATTGCTGGGAAACAAAAATTATTACAGGGCGGATTTATAAAAGTTATTGCTGGGAAACAAAAATTATTACGGGGCGGGTTTATAAAGGTTGCTGGTGGGAAACAAAAATTATTACAGAAACCCGCCCCTACAGAAACGAGGTTTTTAGTTCACTCAGCTTAACCCTATCATAAATTCGTACTCCCCTTGACAGTGTATTACAAATGTAATATGCTTGACATAGATTGATATTCAGATAGCCCATAAAATCCTTATGCCTTACGAAACGTTAAATCTTTCTACCCCTAAACCCGTCCTATCTTGGGCGAATCATGATTTAGGTTCAGCAGAAACCCAAATGGCGAAAAACGTCGCTTCTTTGCCCTTTGTCTTCAAGCACGTTGCTTTAATGCCCGATGTTCACTTAGGAAAAGGGGCATTAGTCGGTTCTGTAATTGCGACAAAAGAAGCCATTATTCCGGCGGCTGTCGGGGTTGATATTGGTTGCTTTACGGGTGATACTTTGATTCCATTAGCTGATGGAAAATCCTATCCAATTCAACAATTAGCAACGATGGGAAAACCCATTTATGTTTATTCCTGTACTCCTACAGGGCGAATTGTTGTTGCAGAAGCGATCGCAAAATTAACCCGAAAAAATGCTCCTTTAGTTAAAGTCATTTTGGATAATGGCGAAGAAATTCGATGCACTCCCGATCACCAATTTATGTTACGAGATGGAAGTTATCTCGAAGCCGATCAGTTAAAAACGGGTACGTCCTTAATGCCATTTTATTCAAATCTTGACAAAGATGGCTATACTTTAATTCAGCAAAATAGCCCGTCATTTTTCATAAATAAACCCAAATTCGGCACCGGAATTTGAAATAGGGGATAGTTGAATGGTTTCCTTGGGAAAATGCGCCATTCTCAAAAAATAAAATATCTCGTCCCAAAGTTTGATATTCTCGGACTAATGTTTTAATTTCCGGTTCGGAATTAGGGTCAGAACTGGGATAATATATTTTTAGGGTCAGTTGTGCTTTTTGATTGTCATTCAAACTTTCTAGGGTGAGATGACTGGGAATGTCATTGATTATTTCTCCTTGGGGTGATATTTGGGTAAAAGACCCTTGCCATTCCCCTAAATTTTTCAGGAAGTTTTGCCATTGATTGTTCATTTTGATTTTTATTTATTAATAACATTAATTATGAAACAAGATCATGGAATTATAACACTTTTAACAGATTTTGGTTTAAAAGATGTTTATGTTGCGGTGATGAAAGGGGTGATTAATCAAATTAACCCTAAAATTAATATTATTGATTTAACCCATGGGATTCCGCATCAAAATATTGCTGCGGGGCGATTTAATTTGCTGAATGCTTATCCCTATTTTCCTGAAAAAACCGTACATATTGCGGTGGTTGATCCAGGAGTAGGAACCCAACGAAGGGCGATCGCAATTCAATTTAATAATAATTATTTAGTGGGGCCAGATAATGGATTATTGACGGGAATATTAGAACCTTTTTTAACTTCTGAAATGGCGGGGATAAATCACAACAACTTAATGGCAGTTGAATTAAATTATCCTGAATATTGGCTCACTAATAAACCCACTAAAACCTTTCAGGGTCGAGATATTTTTGCTGCGGTGGGTGCTCATTTAGCATCGGGTGTTCCCCTAGAACAACTGGGAACCATAATTGATCCCAAAACTTTAGTCAGGTTATCTTTGCCACCCTGTCAAGTCCATGATTTAAAAATACAGGGATGTATTCAATATATTGATGGATTTGGTAATTTAGTCACCAATATTCCCGGGGGAATGGTAACTAATAAAAATTGGTATGTGGCGATTAGTAAAGCCAAAAATAAGAAAAGTAAAAAATTGCCTAAAAAAAACCAAAAGAAATTTAAAAAAAATCTCAATTCCCCACAGCAAATTCCTTCCGGTTCATCCTACCTGATTGGTGCGGGTCAAACCTATGGTGATGTCCCCCCGGGTCAGTTTGTCGCCTTAGTGGGTTTTCCCATGGTTGGGTAGAAATTGCCTTGAATGGAGGAAATGCTCAACGAAAACTAAAGGTTGATTGGGGAACAAAGGTACAAGCCCTGTTTACCTAGGATAGAAAGGATTACGGAAACCGCAGGGGTGGAACATCCCTACAACCCTACGGGGTTTTCTACACTTCCCAATTCCCATGGGATTTGTCATCTTAGATACAGGTAGGCAATATTGGGACTGTGAAATGAAAAATCCGATTCAATCTTTTTATAATTGGTATCGTGTGACACTGCGGAATACGAAATATCGTTGGGTTGTAATTTTAGGAAGTTTAATTTACTTGGTGAGTCCCCTGGATATTTCTCCTGACTTTTTGCCCATTGTTGGATGGTTAGACGATGGGATTATTGCTACAATTTTAGTAACCGAAGTATCTCAATTACTGGTTGAAGGGTTAAACCGTCGCAAACAAACCCGGAAGGCGACAGAGGTAAATCCAGTTGATTCCATGGGTCATGAGCAAACCGTTGTGGATGTTTCCGTTAGCTAGATATCGTCGCAATTGCTTCTGAGACTATTTATAATATCGGTATAAAACGCAGTAGAGATAGAGAATTATCTATCCCTACTGCATTTTTTATGAGTTTTTGATATTGATAAATTTTAGGTTGAAAAATATAGCAGTTACCGCATCTGTTAGGAGATTATTGAAAGCTAAAGGCTGCTCATGGTAAGTATTTACCTATAGCGAGATTGCCTATTCCCTATCGCCTATTGCTATAAGTCTATCCTTAGGTAGATGCTAAGGTCAACATAATATCTGATAAATTGCATCTAATGATTCATAATTTTAACATTGCTTTATTAATGTTAAAAATTAACAAGCGGTAGCACAATTAACAAATTAAACTCCCTATGGCTTGAATTTATTTCCAGTCCCACTGGCTTTAAAACTAGGTGTATATTTCTACGGTGTTAATCGAGGGTAAAATAGCCAAACTGAACCTTTTCCATTAGGATAAAATTAGATTAGGCAATAATGACATCAAATTAGTCAAGCTCTTTCAATCTAATATTTTTTTCTGAATCACCGAGCAAAATGGGGCCAAACCTGTGAATACTAACCTCTCGAATGCTCAAACCTACGAAGCCGAAAGACAAAGGGCTGAATTCCTAGGAGAACTCAACCAAGCAAAAACGGCGTTTTTAACCAGTATTAGTCATGAATTTCGCACCCCATTGACCTTAATTCTGGGTTCGGTTGAAGAAATTCTCCAGAGTGAAGATTGTCTTAACCTCTTTCACCGGGAAACAGTTAACGGTCGCCAAACGCAACAGTTTACGATTACTCAAATTGGTTAATACTCTCCTTGATTTTTCCAGTATTGAAGCCGAACGTATTCAAGCGGTCTATGAACCTACGGATTTAGCCGCTTTAACAATCGAACTGGCGAGTATGTTTCGTTCGGGTATCGAACGGATGGGAATACAGTTCATTATCGACTGTCCGCCCCTACCCGAACCCATTTATATTGATCGACAAATATGGGAAAAAATAGTAATGAATCTTTTATCTAATGCTTTTAAATTTACATTTAAAGGTCAGATTGTTCTCTCTTTGCGCTGGGTCACCCATGGTGTGGAATTAGAAGTCCGGGATACCGGGATTGGAATTCGAGCCAAAGAAATCCCCCATCTATTTGAACAGTTCTATCGCCCCCCGGCACAGACTTGCCATCGCACGTCTGTGCCAGGGAGAAACTATCAAGGATCGGGTATGGGTTTATCCTTAGTCAAGGAATTGATTCAATTACAGGGTGGCACGATCAACGTCACCAGTATCCCGGGACAGGGCAGTTGTTTCAAAGTCTTGATTCCCTGCGGCTATGGTCATTTGCCGCCGGAACAGGTGAATCTCCATCCGCACCATTCCCCCCCCGCTACCCATCTGACCCCATCCCACAGGATGGCGACCTATTTAGATGAAGTCAAGAGTTGGTCTGCGGAAACCGATGTTTTGGTGGAGGTTTCAACAGATGCCCCCGCCAGAATTACCCCTTCCCCGGATCTTACTGGTAGATGACAACCCGGATCTATGCAATTATGTTCAGCGTTTACTGAGTCAAGAATATCATATAAAAGCGGTAAATAGTGGGTTGGCCGCACTGGAGAGCATTCGGGAACAAAAACCCGATTTAGTGATTACCGATGTGATCATGCCCGAATTGAACGGCTTGGAAACTGCTACAAATTCTGCGCCATGATCCCAACACCCAAGGGATTCCCATTATTCTGCTTTCCGCCCGGGCTGGGGAAAATGCCGTGATTGAAGGCCTAGAAGCCAAGGCCGACGACTATCTGATTAAACCCTTTTCTGCCCGGGAACTCCTGGCCCGTGTCCGGTCGATTTTGGAAATGACCCGACTCCGCCAAGAAGCCACGATTCGGGAGCAAGAATTAATCAATACCAAAGCCCGGGTAATTGATATTCTCGAAAGCACTACCGATGGCTTTTTGTCCCTAGATCATCGGTGGCAATTAACCTATCTGAACGGAGCATCGGAACGGCTCTCTGGTAAAACCCGAGGGGAGTTATTAGGGCGTAATTTTTGGGATATTTATTCTCACCTATTGGGCTTTCATTGCAAAGAAAAACTACATCAGGTAATCCAAACTCAGGTGGCTGATCATTTTGAAACCTGTTTGGTTCAAGACAACCTCTGGTATGAAGTTCACGTCTACCCCTATGAACAGGGTTTAGGGATTTATTGGCGAGATATTACTAAACGCAAACAGGCAGAAGTAACTTTACTCAAAAGCGAAGAACGATTACGGGTTGCCCTGAAAAGTGCGCCAATTACCTTATTTAATCAGGATCAAACCCTTCGCTACACCTGGGTTCACAATCCCGCCCTCAAACGCTCCGATCAAGAGATTATCGGTAATACGGATTTTGACCTGTTCCCCGAGGAGGGAGCCACTCGACTGACTCAACTTAAACGCCAGGTTTTGGAAACCGGGATCGGAATGCGGGAGGAAGTCCCGATTTTCAGCCAGGGACAGCAATACTATTTTGATTTAACCATTGAACCCCTCTACAACCAGAACCAGGAAATTATCGGGATCACCTGTGCCACCGTTGATATTTCGGACTACAAACGCATAGAGTTAGCCCTGCGCCAAAGTGAAGCCCAGGCTAGGGCGAGGGCCGAGGAGTTGAAAACCTTTATGGAAACCGTTCCGGCGGCGGTCTGGATTGCCCATGATCCCCAATGTCACCAGATGACGGGGAACCGGGCTGCCCATGAGTTGGTGCGGTTGCCCTCGGGATCGGTGGTGACGGCGACCCCCGAGGATGGCTCCTATCCCTTTGAGTTTAAGATTCAACACCAGGGCCAAGATATTCCCCCAGAAGATTTGCCCATGCAGCGGGCGGGACGGACGGGAGAAAATATTGAATCGGAATTTGAGTTTGTCTTTGAAAATGGGGAAGTTCGTTTTGTTTATGGTCGGGCGGTACCCTTACGAGGTGAAGCGGGGGAGATTCGGGGGGTGATTGGGGCGTTTTTGGATGTGAGCGATCGCAAACGAGTCGAACAGGAACGAGAACAACTGTTAATCAGGGAAACAGGCCGCCCGGGAGCAAGCCGAAATGACCAACCGGATTAAGGATGAGTTTCTCCGGGTTTTATCCCATGAATTGCGATCGCCCTTGAATCCGATTTTGGGTTGGACAAAACTCCTACAAACTCGTAAATTCGATTCCCAAGGCACAGCCCGGGCCTTAGAAACCATCGAACGCAATGCGAAACTCCAAACCCAACTGATTGAGGATTTATTAGATATTTCTCGAATGTTGCGGGGAAAAATGGTCTTACACAAGGAACCCGTCAATTTAATTACAATCATCACCTCGGCAATAGAAACCTTTAAATTAGCTGCCGAAGCCAAAGGAATTCAAGTCAGATTTGAAATCGCTCAAAATTCTGGTTTCTCCTCCCTTTTAATCTATGTTTTAGGGGATGAAACCCGACTGCAACAGATTATCTGGAATCTATTATCTAATGGAATTAAATTTACTCCCCCCGGGGGTATGGTCGAGATTTACTTAAAATCTGGGGAAGATCAAGTCCAAATTCAGGTCAAAGACACCGGAATTGGAATTAATCAGCAGTTTTTACCCTATGTCTTTGACTATTTTCGTCAACAGGATGGGACAAATACCCGCAAATTTGGGGGTTTGGGACTGGGACTCGCCATTGTCCGACACCTAACGGAATTGCATGGGGGAACAGTCAGCGCGGACAGTTTAGGCGAAAATTTGGGGGCGGCGTTTTCGGTGCAGTTACCCTTAATGAAATCCGTAGAGACTTACCATGGCACCTCCCTAAAACTAGCCCCGGATCAAAATACGGAGATTGACTCCATTAATTTAACCGGTCTGCGAGTTTTAGTCATTGATGCTCAAGCTGAGACTCGGGCTCTAGTTGGGTCGATCTTAACCCAAGCCGGAGCCCAAGTAAAAATGGCAAGCTCCGCTCAGGAAACACTCTTGATGATTCAGGAGTTTTCCCCCGATGTCTTAGTCTCAGACATGGGGATGCCGGATCTGGAGGCCTATATATTTAGGGATGAGGTCAGAAATAGATCATCAATTCCCGTGATCGGATTAATAGCAAATCCAGAGAAAACCAATAGCCCCCTCACTAGGGACACCGGATTTCAAATCTACTTAGCTAAACCCATTGTGGCGGAAGAATTGGTCGCTGGTGTTGCCACTTTAACCCATCGCTTTCGGAACTCCGCGATTTGATCAAGATCTGTTAAAATCAAATGACTATTTCTAAGTCCCTTTTCCCCAACAGCAAAGTGTCTAAAAATACTGTCCCCCCTGAGTCTACAGAACGATTATCTTCCTGTCAGAAACTCGAAATGTCGGAGGATTGGAAACAGACTGTTGAGCAGTTATTTTATTTACAACACAGCAGTCATCTGTTGATGGCAATTATTGATCCTCAAACCTTAACGGTAAATTACGCAAATCGCTCCTTTTGTCAAGTTTGTCAACTGAATCCAGCCCTATTAGGCGGAGAAACCGGGTTATCCGTAAATCCACAGAGAAATTATAAAAATATTGCCATCGAAGACCGACCGTTAAACAAATTAAACCTGAAAATTCAAGACCTATTCCCACACTGGGATCATTTAACCTTAGAAAAACTCTATCGTTATCATCTGTTGCATAAAATTTTAAAGCAGGATTATGGCATTGATCTGCAATTTTTACAACTCTTAGATCAATCCGCAATCGCAGTTTTAAATTGCTCGGCAACCTCAACACAAAAATTTATTAGAATTTGGTTAAATTCAGATTTACTACAAGTTAAACGGCAAGATCCTAAACAAGATGAATTTACTAACTTTAAACTCAAATTAATCCCCGTTTCTGAGCGAGAGGATTGGTTTTCACGCCCAGAAAATTTTAACCAACTCGCCCAACAGTTAACTTTAGATCACTATCAAATAGAGGGAGTATTATTATTAGAAGGGTTGGAAATTACTCGACCCGAACAAATGCGTCGCATCACCTATAAATTAATTGGCCGAGATTTAATTAATCAATCTCACCATTGGGAACAAATCGAACAGCAATTAAATTCTTTATTTACTGTCAATAGCTGTTTATTATTACGCATTCAAGGTCAAGAGGCAAAATTATCTTTGAGTTTGAATACTTGCAATACTCAACCTATTATTTATTCCCTGGATACCCTGAATAACTCCTCGATTATTCAAGCAATTAAACAGAATCAGGTGATGAATATTCCTGACCTTCGCCAACAATGTCCTACAGATTTTGAACGCCATTTACGCAAACTCCATATCCGTTCCCTATTATTAATTCCCCTAGTGATTCAATCCGTTAATTTAAAAGGCAGTCAACAAATTTTAGGGGTGGTGGGGTTAACCAGCGATCGCCCCAATCATTTTACCCTGAATGATGTTAAAAATGCCCAGGAATTAATCCCGGCTTTTATTACCGCCTTTTGTCATTCTTTACAACAACAATTCACTAAATTACGCAATATTCATACTTCCGTTGAATGGCGATTTTTGCAGGAAGCTGAACGTCGCGGTTGGGGATTTAAACCGGAAACTATTATCTTTGAAAACGTTTATCCTCTCTATGGAATTTCAGATATTAGAGGTTCATCAGAACAAAGAAATTGTGCGATTAAAGAGGATTTATTAGAACAATTTCAATTAGCAATTAATATTGTCGAGGTTTTATGTGAAACTCACAATTCGGGCTTAGGAGAACAACTAAAACTAGATTTACAAGCCTATTTATCTCAACTTCAAGACGAGATAAACGTTGAGATTGAAATGAGTGCAACGGATTATTTAGAAAAACATTTAGAAATTTATTTTGATTATTTTTCTCAATGTGGTTCCCCGGTTCAAGCAGCCTTAAAAAAATATGAACAAGCCTGTGATAATGAACATGGATGTGTTTATAAAGCCCGATCTCACTATGATCAAATGTTACGGCAAATTGCCCATAGTTTACAACAAACCTGGGCAAAATGGCAAACACAAATGCAGACAATTATTCCCCATTATTATGATCTGGAAATTAGCGATGGAGTTGATCATATTATCTATGTGGGAAAATCAATTGATTCTCGGTTTACTTCCTTCCATATTCGCAGTCTCAGATATGAACAACTCCGTGCAATTTGTGATTGCGCCCGCACCATATTTAGATTAAAGTCAGAACATAACATTACCCTAGATTTAGTCCATTTAGTTTTAGTACAACATACCCCCATCGATATTTTTCATGATGAAAATACCGAAGGTATTTTTTCAGTGCGGGGAAACCCGTGATATCCGTTATGAAATTGTTAAAAAACGGATTGATAAAGGGGTCGATAAAGACACAAAAGCCCGCATTACTCAATCAGGAATGTTAACCATAGTTTATTCAACCGAAGAAGAATGGCAGGAATATGAACAGTATTTAGGCTATTTGCACCGGGAAGGTTGGGTAGAAGCCAAAATTGAATTTGGAATTGTTGATCACCTTCCGGGTATTAGTGGGCTAAATTATGCCCGGGTTGCTGTGACAGAAATGGGTAATGGGTAGTTGGGAATTACGAATTACGAATTACGAATGGGTAGTTGGGAATTACGAATTACGAATGGGTTTTAGAAGAATCACCGAATGATGATTATTGCTTTTATTATACTAAAAATAAATTACTATTCCCTGTTCCCTGTTCCCTATTCCCTATTCCCTGTTCCCTATTCCCTGTTCCCTAAAATACGGCTATTCCCCCATCCAAAGTGTAGAAAACTTTACTTACACAATCGGAAAAATTTGTTTATCATAGAGAGTAACTTGAATCTATTATTGAGGATATAGCCATGTCAGAACCCACTCAAAACAAACTCGCCTCGGATTTAGAAAAAGCCCAATCTGAAGGTAAATTACGCGCAGAACGAATTCGAGAAATCGTCAAATCTTCTATCTCAGAAGTGGGATCAGAATTTAAAGGCGGTTTCTCAAGAAATCCGAGATTTAGTTAAACAGGTCGTCGGAACAGTTTTAGAAACTGTCAAGGGAAAAGGAGAGGAAGTTCAAGAAAATGTGACTGCTTCTATAGAAGGAGTAATTGATGGAATTAGTCAGGCTAAACAGGAATCTATTGCTAAAACTCAAGCGGAAGTTAAACAACTGCAAGCTCGAATTGATCAACAGGAACAGGAGTTACAAAATAATATCAATTTGGCTTTAAGTGATATTCAAGAAGTTGGAACCAATAAGTCAGACCAAGTTAAAACAGCGATTGAATCCGCTATTAAAGCAATTAAAAATAGCGAAGAATCCACCTTAATGCAGAAACGTTACGCCCAACTCAAAGCTCAATTGGCAATCGTGAATGCTAACTTAGTCGGACGTTATGGACAGCGTTATCAGGAGGTCACGGATTATTTAGAAGAAGCAAAATCTTGGTATGAAAAAGCCAAAGATGAACCCGAAATTTATACCGAAAAAATTGATGAAAAACGCAAAGATTTTGAAGCAAAATTAGGGGATGCGGGGACAGCGATCGCTCAAAAAGAAAAAGAAATTAAACAGCGTTTAAACGATCTATGGAAATCAATTTCTGAAACCTTTACTCATCATCAGTCTCAACCCGATGAAAAGAAAGAAGATTCATCTGATATCAACAAAGATACCCTTTAACATAATCTGAGGTAAAATTATGATCGCATCATTATTAACGTTATTAGCAACAGCCCTAAGCTTGTTAGTGGTTGATTTGGTTGTACCCGGAGTAAATTTAGCCACCTTTTTAACAGCTTTAATCGCGGCGGCGGCTATTGGTGGAGTCAATGCCTTTATTAAACCGATTTTATCAACATTATCCATTCCCCTAAATATTCTAAGTTTAGGTGGTTTTTCATTCATTGTGAATGGTTTTTGTTTCTGGTTAGCTTCGGTTTTTATTCCTGGATTTCAAGTACAGGGTTTATTAGCTTTTATTTTAAGCCCCGTGATTTTATCCGCCGTCAATGCTTTTCTCAATGGCTATTTTGTAGAAAAATATCCCCAATTCTTTAATTCCCAGAAGTCCTTAAACCCATAAAAAATTACTAATTAATCAGTAGAGATGTTGCACGCAATGTCTCTACTTTATTTTTCTAACCAGTTAATAATTACGGGGGGTAAATGTTGGCGTTGACGAGTTTTAGGATTAATACAAATATGTTTTGTGATTGCTTCAGCAATTAATTGATCAGAGTTATCCAATCTAATTTCATATTTAATTTTAAAAGAGTTTTCCTTAATAATTTCGGGATTTAATTCAATTAAAATTTGATCTCCACAGCATAAAGGAAACCGAAAATCAACACTCGCATGAACAATCGGAATAGCAAAATCAGGATTAACAAAAAAACTTTTAAGATTAATTCCAGCCTGATTTAGAGAGGCTTCATAGGCTTCATGGCCCATTGCTAAAATATTAGCAAAATAAACCACCCCCGCAGCATCCGTATCTTGAAAACGAATCGTTCGCTTATAAATATATCCCAAATCAGTCATCAGTTATCAGTCATCAGTCATCAGTCATCAGTTATTAGTTATCAGTTATTAGTTATCAGCCCATTACCTATCACGGATTTAATAGTACAACACAAATTAACACAAATTAAAATCCGTGAAATCCGTGAAATCCTCTTAAATCCGTGATCCTCCTGATATTATCCCTTATTTTTGATCAACATCACATCAATAATGTTATTAGCCATCGGTTCGGAAATCTCTAAAACATTAAAGAGCTTATCTAATAGGGCTTCTTCTTCTTCAGTAATAACTCCATCGGCTAAAGTAATATCAGTAACTACAGCAAAAGCAGTTTCTCGCAGTTCCATAGGCAATTTTTTCACCGCCTCTTTCAATAATACATCTGCTCCTTGTGCTTGTAATTGATTGAGGAGTTGATCAATCATTCCTCGCATTTTTTCCCCGGAATAATCACTAAAAAGCTGCATCCGAGAGAAAGTTGTGGTAATGGATTGGGATTCACTTCCAGTAATATAACCATCAGCAGCTACCGCAATTAATGCGATCGCAGCAAAAGCTTCCGCAGAATTGAATTGAATGGCGCTTGACATTGTGAAAGCCTCCTGGGGTGATTTGGCGTTATCGTAGATTTTTCCCACGTTTATGATTACACTATCTGCGATTTTTTTCCAATTTATTTTCCAAAAACTGCCAATTCCGCCGTCAAAAAGTCAACAAATTGCCGCGCAGTTTCTTCCCGAACGTCCATTATGACGAGTCGCCCATTGTAGGGCGCGAAACTCCAAATCTTCGGGACTAATATCAATTCCTCCTTGATGGGCTAAATGTCGTACCATATTCAAATAGGTGTTCTGATCAGCCGGTGGAAAGGTGACGGTTAAACCAAAGCGATCACTAAAGGATAATTTTTCCTGTACCGTATCCCAAACATGAACCTCATCCTGATCTTTCGGGGAAGGTCGATCTTCAAAATATTCTCGAATTAAATGGCGACGGTTAGAAGTAGCATAAACAATCACATTTTGCGGACGGGCGGTTAAGTTTCCTTCTAATACCACTTTCAATGCTTTAAAAGCATCATCATCTTCTTCAAAGGATAAATCATCCACAAAAATAATAAATTTCTGCGGTGTCCCTCGTAATTGTTCCACCACTAATGGTAAGTCTTTTAAATCGGATTTTGCCACTTCAATTAAACGTAAACCGCGATCGCTATATTCATGTAATAACGATTTAATTAAGGAGGATTTACCCGACCCACGACTACCATATAATAAAACATTTAAAGCTGAATATCCTCCTAACAATATTTCTGTATTTTTCAATAAAAGATCCCGTTGAGTTTCATATCCAATTAACTCGCTCAAATGCACTGGATCAGGGTGATTAATCGTTATTAACTTGCCATTTTGCCAACGAAAGGCATCGGCTTGGGCAAATAAACCCGTTCCAAATTTATGATAATGATTCGCTAAACTTTCTATGGATTCTGACCAATTTTCTTGGGTTTTAAATTTATTTCTTAAGAGCAATTCTTGGATTTTTTCTAATGCTTCCGGTTGCGGTTGCCAAATTATGGGGTTTTCCGATAATTGGGCAACGGTTCTTAACCAATGGCTGACTTTTTCGCCATTATATTGATAGAGACTTTGGAGAATTTTTAAATCTTGTTTTGCCGCTTCTATTAAAACCGGAGGTAATTGCTCAAAGGTAGTTTGTTGGGCTTGTTGGGTAAAGGGATTATCCGCCCTTAAAATTTGAGTAATTAGATGTTCTTGCCAATTTTGTTGATATTTGGCTTGGACTTTAAACCAGCTACCATAGGCTTTTAAACAGTTTAAAATACTCGATTCACTATGATGAAATGTTTCTAAAAGATATAAAAAGGCTTGCCCAATTTCATGATCAAAAATATCTTGATACAGTAGTAAAGTGGCAACCTGACGCTGTAGGAACCTAACCTGTGAAATAATGGGGCTATTCAGAGAAGACATAAAATAAAATTAAAAAGTAACACATAGGAATTAAGGATTAACTTTGCATTGTAGCAAAAATTTATTTTAAAATGCCATGAACTTTTATAACGTTTTATAACGTTAAATTTTAATTTTTGATACAATTTGGAAGGATTGTTAATCCATAGATTCCTAGAGGTTGTATAAAGAAACTTTGTAATTGTTTTTTGGGCATAGGTTATGATGGATTTTGGAGTAATTGCGGCGATCGCTTACGGCTTATTAGCCTTTATCGGTGGGATTGTGGGTTATACCAAAGCCAAAAGTAAAATTTCTCTATTTGCGGGTTGTTCCACTGGAATTTTACTGATTTTGGGTGGTATTCTCCAAATCCAAGGAGTAAGCTGGGGATTAGTATTATCCATTGTGCTATCGGTTTTTCTGATCATTACTTTTATTTCTCGGTTGCTCAAAACCCGCAAATTTATGCCATCTGGATTAATGATTATTGCTGGGTTTATAGCGGTGACAATGATGGGGTATCAACTACAAGTGGTTTTATAATCAAATTTTATTTGCCAATCATTCAGGGGAAATATACCTGAGAATTTTCTGGTGAATGCGAACTATCAAAAGGCAATATTCAATGGACTTTTAGCCATTTTACCAACATTTTAAATCATTTAATTAAAATTCCGGTAGAGATTGCCATCTAGTAAGTAGTTGCACAAAATAAATTACCTAGTTGAGAGGGGGAAACAGGGAACAGGGAACAGGGAACAGGGAACACCGGATCTGGGTAGAGAATTTGTAATTAATTTTGTTTAGTTACTTAATGCTTGCGGGATTTGTGAAAAAATCCCGTAGGAGATTGGTCTCCAAACTTAGGTGCAAACGAGGTTTGGAGACTCAAGCCCTACAATAAAATATTGCCTTCCATAGTGTATGAAAAATCAAAAAATATTACAATATATTTAGGAATTGCTACATGATAGACAAAATTCCGTAGAACGGTTAACCTATAGGCGCTGGGATATTATTTTTGTGGAGTTTGAGAGATAAATTATGAATATCTTAACCATTCCAGTTATTCCTGTAGATTTAGAACGTCTGAATCGTTTGCTCAAGGGAAATTGTCACCTGCAACAAAAATTGCTGTACCTGTTTCTAAAACAAGCTGAAATCCGAACTCAGAGCCTGCACCAAGGGATTATTAATCGGGATTTTGTCAGTATTAAACAACAAGCTCATGCTCTAAGAGGATCAAGTGCAACCGCAGCCATCTTACAAATCCCAGAAATTGCGGAACAACTCGAAAACCTCGCCGAAGCCGAAAACTTAGAAGGAGCAATGGAGTTAGTCGAAAAACTACAAGAGTGTTTAATTCGGGTTCGAGTTTTTGTTCAAGAAGAAACTTTATCTTAATCAAATTTTTGATATCTAATTAATTAATAGAATTGCTATTATAATTAGATTTCATATTAGTTAAACAGCACTCGAACCTAAAATATTCCTGGAGATTGAGGACACTCGCACTACTAATATTCAAGGAGATAATATTAACCCCAATCAACTCAAAAAACCCTACTCAATCCAACCGGAACGTAAGGCCCGAAACCGCAGCCTGAGTACGATCATCAGCACAGAGCTTATTCAGAATACTACGAACATGGGTTTTAACCGTTCCCACGGTAATATAAAGTTTTTCGGCAATTTCCGCATTACTCCGTCCAGCCACAATTAATTCTAAAACCTCTAATTCCCTGTCAGTTAAAGGACAAGATTTTAAAAATTCTTGATACTCAGCTTCTACCGCATTAATCATCACAGTTTTCTGATCACCCGCAGCCGGAATATCCGGTTGTTTTTTCTTCGCTTGTTTGAGAACGGTACGAGCAATCACGGGATCAATCCAAGCATTTCCTTCATGGGTAGTATAAATCGCATCCTTGAGTTTATCAACACTCACATCCTTAACACTATAGGAATCTGCACCCGCGGCAAAAGCTCCCATGACCGCATCTTCATTATCGTGCATAGTCAGAATCAAAACTTTAGTTTCCCGCGCCCCACTACTAGCAATATGTTGCTTAAATTTTTGGGTTAATTCAATACCATCCATATCCGGTAAACCGATATCAATAATGGCAATATCGGGCTGGGTTTTTTTGAGAACTTCCAAACCCGTTTTCCCGTTAGCCGCCTCCCCAACAATCTTAATATCACTGTCTTGTTGTAACGCCGTTCTCAAACCCACCCGGGTTAAATCATGATCTTCTACCAGAACAATATTGATTTTAGTCATAACAGAATTTTCCTAATGGTTGTAGGGGTTTTTATTATTTGTCAATTTGTTGTTAAAATAAATAACAAACTCAAGTCTAATATTAACATCATAACGCTGTATATTTTAAAATATATTAAAAAAAATTCCAAAATTATGCCCCGTTCTATTAACCCGGCTCCAAAATCCAGTGACCGAATTTTAGCCGTTGATGATTCCCCCGATAACCTATTTTTAGTCGAAGCTATTTTAGGAGAAGAAGGATACGAAGTTATCTGTAAACCCGATGGCATTTCTGCCTTAGCTTTGATTAAAACCAATCCTCCCGATTTAGTATTATTAGATGTGATGATGCCAGGAATTGATGGCTATGAAGTCACTCGCAGGATTCGCAACAATCCCGATCTTCCCTTCATCCCGATTTTATTAATTACTGCCCACGATCATTCTAGTGTGGTTGAGGGATTAGATGCTGGGGCGGATGACTTCATTCGTAAACCCGTTGAGGTTGATGAACTCTTAGCCCGGGTGCGATCGCTCCTGAGACTCAAACATAGCATTGATCAACAAAAGGCGATGTCTCGACAACGGGAAGACTTTGTTTCCCGCCTGACCCACGATCTGCGGACGCCTCTAGTAGCAGCCGATCGAATGTTACATCTATTCCAACAAGGTGCCCTGGGAGAAATTTCTCCCCCCATGGAAGAAGCGATCGCATCCATGATTAAAAGTAACCAAAACCTTCTGCAAATGGTTAACACCTTATTGGAGGTTTATCGGTATGAAGCGGGTCGAAAAACCCTAACTTTCTCCTATTTCGATTTAGGGCAATTAGTCCAAGAAGTAATTGCAGAACTTACCCCCCTAATTCAAAATCAAGAATTATCCCTGCAATTTACTCCTTCCCAGGATTGTCTAACCCAAGCCCCAGTTATTATGGGCGACCCCCTAGAAATTCGGCGAGTTGTCACCAATTTAGTTGGAAATGCGATTAAATTCACCGATAGGGGGATTATCCAAGTTCGTTTGTATCCAACAGAAATGCAACTTAAGATTAGTAATCAGCCTCAAAAAGTCATGGTTTTGGAAGTTGAAGATAGTGGAATTGGTATAGCCCCCGAAGATCAAGTTATGATCTTTGAACGATTCCGCCAAGGCAATAATAAACGTTCGGGTAGTGGGTTAGGATTACACTTAATTTCACTAATTGTAGAAGCCCACAAAGGCATGATTCAAATGAAATCCCAAATTGGTCAGGGAAGTCAATTTAAAATTTGTTTACCGCTAAACCCCACATTCGGCGGTTAAGAATAGGACAAGTGATGTCTCTTTGACTTATACTTATAAGTTGCCCTAATTTAAACCTTAGTTTAACTTTCATTAAGAGTCATGCGAACCCACTACTGCGGTAATCTCCGATCCACCCATCTTGGCGAAACTATCACCCTCTGCGGATGGGTTGATAGGCGTCGCGATCATGGGGGTGTAATATTTTTAGATTTACGCGATCGCACGGGTATTGTTCAAATTGTCAGCGACCCAGAACGAACCCCCGACTCCTACAAGGCCGCCGAAGGTCTGCGAAATGAATATGTGGTTAAAATCACCGGGCGAGTCTCCCAACGTCCTCCCGAGTCCCTCAACCCCAAATTAGCCACCGGGGAAATCGAAATTTACGCCGATCAAATCGAACTACTCAACGGACTGGGAAAACAATTACCCTTTCAGATTTCCGCCTCAGAAACCGAAACGGTTAGGGAAGATTTACGCCTCAAATATCGCTATTTAGATTTACGTCGAGAAACGCATGACTCGCAATTTGCATTTGCGCCATGAAGTAGTCAAAGCCATGCGGCGATTTTTAGAAGATCAAGAGCATTTTATCGAAGTTGAAACCCCTATTTTAACCCGTTCAACTCCTGAAGGAGCGCGGGATTATTTGGTTCCGAGTCGAGTCAATCCTGGGGATTGGTTTGCTTTACCCCAATCGCCCCAACTGTTCAAACAATTATTAATGGTATCAGGATTTGATCGGTATTATCAAATAGCCAGATGTTTCCGAGATGAGGATTTACGCGCCGATCGCCAACCGGAATTTACTCAATTAGATATGGAAATGAGCTTTATGACCCAGGAAGGAATTCTGGCGTTAAATGAAGCCTTAGTTGCTCATATTTTTAAAACCGTTAAAGGTATTGAAATTCCCCTTCCCTTCCCCCGTTTAACCTATAAAGAAGCCCTAGATCGTTATGGGAGTGATAAACCCGATACCCGCTTTGGTTTAGAGTTAGTGGATATTTCTGATATTGTTAAAAATTGCGGATTTAAGGTATTTTCAGGGGCCGTTGCTTCCGGGGGAATTGTTAAAATTTTACCGATTCCTGGGGGAAATGAAGCGATTTCTAATGTGCGAATTAAGCCCGGTGGCGATCTGTTTAAAGAAGCCTGTGAAGCGGGGGCTAAGGGGTTAGCATTTATTCGAGTACGGGAGGATGGTATTGATACCATTGGCGCCATTAAAGATAACCTAACCGCCGAACAAAAACAGGAAATATTAACTCGAACCAATGCTAAAGCCGGAGATTTACTATTATTTGGGGCGGGGGATATTGCCACAGTTAATAAAACCTTAGACCGTTTGCGTCTATTTGTTGGGAAAGAATTAGCACTGATTGATTCGAGTAAAATTAATTTATTGTGGATTGTTGAGTTTCCGATGTTTGAATGGAATGATGAAGAACAACGTTTAGAAGCCCTACATCACCCCTTTACCGCCCCCTATCCCGAAGATATCCATGATCTATCCCAAGCCCGGGCGCAGGCCTACGATTTAGTATTAAATGGCTATGAAATCGGCGGTGGTAGTCTACGGATTTATAAACGAGAAATTCAAGAACAGGTATTTTCAACTATTGGATTAACCCTAGAGGAAGCCTACAGCAAATTCGGCTTTTTATTGGAAGCCTTTGAATATGGAACCCCTCCCCATGGCGGTATTGCCTACGGTTTGGATCGATTGGTTATGTTATTATCGGGAGAGGAATCTATTCGAGATGTAATCGCATTTCCTAAGACCCAACAAGCGGGTTGTCTATTAACTAATGCTCCTTCAAGTGTTGATCAAAAACAGTTAAAGGAACTCCAGGTTACTTCAACTTACAAACCCAAAACTGAAAAATAAATCCCTCTGTGGGGGTTGGGCGCGTAAGTTCCGAACCTATAACGCTTCCCCCATTAATATCAGGACTTACGCAGAATACCCAATTATACACCATCTGTAGGGGCGAATGGCCATTCGCCTAGATATGGTTGTTTTGCGTAAGTCCTGAATATAATAGTCTGTTTATAAAATTTATCTTATATCTTACGATTTTATTTGTGAAAAAATATCAAAATAAAAAAATATCTAAACATAGGATTAAATTTAGAGGTAGAGATATTGACGGATTGATCTAAGCAAGTTAACTTTGATTATTAACGCTAAAAATCCTATAGGGTGTGTAGGCGTAGCACGCGCACTACCTAACTAAATTCTGCTTAACAACATCCAAAAACAAGGGGTAGCATGGTTAAAATCAATGGTGTGATGATGCAATATTTCCACTGGTATCTTCCGGCCGATGGAAGCCTGTGGAATCAAGTCAAAAAAAATGCCCGGGAGTTAGCAGATGCGGGAATTACGGCCCTATGGTTACCTCCGGCTTACAAGGGAACCGGGGGCGGGATGGATGTGGGATATGGGGTTTATGATATTTATGATTTGGGAGAATTTGATCAAAAGGGCTCAATTAGAACTAAATATGGCACTCGTAAACAATATTTAGATGCCATTAATAGTCTGCATAAATCAGAAATTGAAGTCTATGCAGATACGGTATTAAATCATAAAATTGGGGCGGATGAAACCGAAATTGCTAAAGCAACTCCCTTCCCTTACAGTGATCGAAAAAATCCTAAAGGAGAGTTACGAGATATCAAGGCTTATACTCTGTTTAACTTCCCGGGTCGTAAAGGAAAATATTCTAAATTTGAGTGGCATTGGTGGCATTTTGATGCCGTTGATTATGATGAATTTACCAAGGAATCGGGAACGGTTTATTTATTTGAAGGTAAGACTTTTGATGATTATGTTGCGCTGGAAAATGGCAATTTTTCCTATTTAATGGGGGCAGATTTAGACTTCCAAAGTGAGGAAGTCAGAAATGAACTTACCGACTGGTCAAAATGGTATCTTGATACTACGGGTGTGGATGGATTTCGCTTAGACGCGATTAAACATATTTCGGCTTGGTTTTTCCCAGAATGGTTAGATACCATGGAAAAATATACAGGTCGGAAACTTTTTACAGTGGGGGAATATTGGTCGCCTGATACTAGCGTTTTGAATTGGTATTTAGACACCGTAGGTCAAAGAATGTCGGTATTTGATGTTAGCTTACATTATAATTTCCACTATGCCAGTAAAGCTGGAGGATATTATGATATGCAGACAATTCTGGATGGAACATTAGTCAAAGACCGTGCCATGAATGCCGTTACTTTTGTGGAAAATCACGATTCCCAACCGTTACAAGCCTTAGAATCCGTGGTAGAGCCCTGGTTTAAACCCTTAGCTTATGCGATCATATTATTACGTCAACAGGGTTATCCTTGTATTTTTCATGGCGATTATTACGGGGCAGAATATGAAGATAAAGGACGGGATGGGAATACCCATCAAGTTGTTTTACCTTCCCATAAACAGTTTATTGATCAGTGTCTTTATGCGCGGAAAAATTTTGCTTACGGCCCCCAATATGAATATTTTGATCACCCCGATATTATTGGTTGGACTTGTTTAGGAGATGAACAACATCCGAAAGCCATGGCGGTGATTTTAAGTGATGGTCAAGAGGGAATGAAACCCATGGAAGTCGGGAAACCTAATACTAAATTCTATGACCTGACGGGGAATATTAAAGAAACCCATTGAAACAAATGATTCCGGTTGGGGTGAATTTTCTTGTAAAGGCGGTTCGGTTTCGATTTGGGTTCAGGAGTAGGGAATAGGGAATTAGGAATTACGAATTACGAATGGGGAACACCAGATAATACTTTTGGCTGTTTGATGTCGCTTGTAAATTATTACGACCTATTTGGGTGCTATAGTAGGGGTAATTAATGAATTACCCTTGCTTATAGGCTGTTTTCAAATATTATGATTTTGGGTATTCTCAGTTGTCCAAATTTACCCTATTTTTTTAATTAAAATGCACAGAATTGCAGCCACACCAGGGGGATGGAACCCCGATACAGACGGAGTTATTTTTATTGAACAAACCCCCGCACCGATTATTTTTCTAACGGCGGCGGATACGGATATTCAAACCTTAGCCACGGTGGTTTCTAAACTTCCGGCGGATTTTCCCCCGTTGCGAGTCACAAATTTATTACAATTACAACAACAATTAACCATTGATACCTATGCAGAAACTGTTTTAGAAAAAGCTCAAGTAATTATTTTAAGACTGTTAGGAGGACGTTCCTATTGGTCGTATGGTTTGGAAGTTTTACAAGACATTTTTGCTAAAACCAAAACCCAATTAATTATCCTTCCGGGGGAAGATCGTCCCGACCCAGATTTAATTAGTCATTCTACCGTATCGTTATCTATTGTTGATCAAGTTTGGCGCTATTTAACTGAAGCCGGGGTTGATAATTTTGCCAATGCTCTGTTATTAATTGGTAATCATATTTTTAATAAAAATTATCCCATTATTCCTCCGGTTACTATTCCTAAAGTCGGTGATTATCAGTGGAATTATCATCTAAAACAGGATCATTATATCGGTGCTGTGGGGATTCTATTCTATCGCGCCCATTACCTATCTGGCAATTTAGATCCGATAGATTCTCTGTGTCAAGCATTAGTTAAATTAAACTTAAAACCTATTCCGATTTTTGTTTCATCTCTACGAGATCCCGATCTGCAAACGGAGGTTTTAACCTATTTTAAACCTCAAGATAAGAATGCTATTCAATTATTAATTAATACCACCAGTTTTTCGATTTCTTCGACTTCAGAAGATAGTATTCAACCGCCATTATTCTCCTTGGATATTCCGGTTTTACAAGTTATTTTAAGTGGGGGAAGTTTAGAACAGTGGGAAAGTAATTTTATGGGACTTTCCCCTCGGGATATTGCCATGAATGTAGCCTTACCTGAAGTCGATGGACGGATTATTAGTCGGGTTATTTCTTTTAAAGCGGTAGAAAATTGGAACCCCACCTTAGAAACTAATGTTGTCCGATATGTGGCGGTACAAAATCGGATTAATTTTGTTGCTGAGTTAGCCAAAAATTGGATTAATTTACAACAGAAACCCCCATCAAAACGACACGTTGCGATTATTTTAGCTAACTATCCCTGTCGAGATGGACGCTTAGGTAATGGGGTGGGTTTGGATACGCCAGCCAGTTGTATTGAAATTCTAAAAGCCTTAGAAGAAGCGGGATATTTTCTGGAAAATCCCCCTCAAACTGGAGAAGAATTAATTGATCAATTAACAACCGGAATCACTAACGACCCGGAAGGTTGGGAGTTAAGAACTATTGATCAAAGTTTATCTTTTAAAGACTATCAAGAGTATTTTTTGACCTTACCTCCCGCCATTCAAACTGCTATTAATAACCGATGGAAAGATCATTTTCAAGAGGAACAAAAGACCGCTAAAGGGTTTGCTATTTCAGGTATTCAACGGGGAAATATTTTTATCGGAATACAGCCTTCCCGGGGATATGATCTTGATCCAAGTTTAAATTATCATGCCCCGGATTTAGAACCCACACCGGATTATTTGGCGTTTTATTATTGGTTGCGATCGCAATTTCAAGCCGATGCTATTATTCACTTAGGAAAACATGGGAATTTGGAATGGTTGCCGGGTAAAAGTGTAGGATTATCAGAAAACTGTTATCCTGAAATAGCGTTAGGGGCCTTACCCAATTTTTATCCCTTTATTGTTAATGATCCAGGGGAGGGAACCCAAGCCAAACGTCGTTCCCAAGCGGTAATTTTAGACCATTTAACACCACCTTTAACCCGTGCGGAATTATATGGATCATTACAACAGTTAGAAGGGTTAATGGATGAATATTATCAAGCCCAAAGTTTAGATCCTTCTCGGTTATCGTTGATTTCAGAAAGAATTATTCAGCTAATTCAACAGGAGAATTTAGAGGAAGAATTGGGCTTACCCAAACTAAATAAACAGGCGGTTTTACAGGATCAAAATTCTATCTTTAGTGAATTAGATCGATATTTATGTGAATTAAAAGAGGCACAAATTCGGGATGGATTACATATTTTTGGGCAATGTCCCCAGGGTGAACAATTAAGGGATTTAATCATCTCTATAGCCCGTCATCCTGATACTAAACGCTTGGGTTTAAGTCGCGCGATCGCCCAAGATTGGCAGTTAGATTTTGATCCCTTAACCTCAGATTATGGAGAAATTATTAATCAAACTATTAATAATCAATTCTGTCGAACTGTTGGGGATGGGGTGGCAGTTATTGAAGAATATGCGATTAATTTAATTGAAGAATTACCCGCTATCCCCGATCAACAAATATTAATCCAAAAAGAATTAAACTGGATTCAGAATAAATTATTACCCAATTTATTGAGAAACCTCCGAAGAAATTACTAATCTATTAAAAGGTTTAGCAGGTCGATTTATCGAGAGTGGTGCATCGGGGGCACCAACAAGAGGAAAACCCAATGTTTTGCCCACCGGACGCAATTTTTATTCCGTTGATATCCGGGCTATTCCTACAGAAACCGCCTGGAGAGTTGGGGAATTAGCAGCATCAGTATTAATTGAACGTTATACACAAGAAAATGGCGAATATCCCCGCACATTAGGGTTATCAGTTTGGGGAACTTCAACAATGCGAACTGGGGGAGATGACATGGCGGAAGCCTTAGCATTATTGGGAGTCAAACCTGTTTGGGATTATCCTTCGCGGCGAGTAGTTGATTTTGAAATATTACCAATTTCTATTTTAGGCCGTCCCCGGGTGGATGTAACACTAAGGATTTCAGGGTTTTTTAGAGATGCTTTTCCCAATTTAATTGATTTATTTGATCAAGCGGTGATTGCTGTTTCTAATTTAGATGAAACCGCAGATCAAAATCCTTTAGCTGCAAAAGTTCAACAGGAAACTGAATTTTGGGTGCAGGAAGGTTTAACAATTGAACAGGCAAATTTGCGATCGCGCTTGAGAATTTTTGGGTCTAAACCTGGGGCTTATGGGGCGGGTTTACAGGGATTAATTGAATCCCAAAATTGGCAAACGGATCAGGATTTAGCAACGGCCTATATTAACTGGAGTAGTTACGCTTATACCAGTACAAATTCTGGATATCAACAGGGAATTTCCGCGTCAGAAGCCTTTCAAAATCGCTTAGAAAATATGCAAATTGTTCTGCAAAATCAAGATAACCGAGAACATGATTTATTAGATTCCGATGACTATTATCAATTTCAAGGGGGAATGACCGTTGCGGTTAGAACATTAACGGGAGAAAATCCTGAGATTTATTTTGGGGATAATGCTATTCCTGAAAACCCGAAGGTGAAACTTTTAAAAGAAGAAATTTCTCAAGTATATCGTTCTCGAGTTATTAACCCTAAATGGATAGCTGGAGTTATGCGACATGGCTATAAAGGAGCTTTTGAACTATCAGCAACCGTTGATTTTTTATTCGCCTATGATGTAACGGCAAATTGTGTAGAAGATTTTATGTATGAAGGAGTGGCAAATGCTTATGTTTTTGATCAGAAAGTCCAACAATTTATTCAAGAAAAAAATCCTTGGGCGTTACGCGATATGGCAGAAAGATTATTAGAAGCGCATCAACGCCAATTCTGGCAAACAGCGAGTCAAAATATGATCGAACAGTTGAGGGCAATTGTTCATGAAGCCGAGGGAATAATTGAAGGCAAGGTTTAATGGGATAGTTTTGATTTATAATTGGACAAGAGCAATCCCGATTAACCAAAATCATCTAATTCCAGCTAACAATTGCTATGAGTCTATTGTCTATATTAAGCTTATTGATTAGATCAACCCATAGAAATAGTGGGGTGATGGCGATAGTTTCTCTGATGATATTAATGGTTGGGTGTTCATTCAAAGAATCCTCCCAGCCTTCCGTTGATTCCCAAACTGCGATCGCTGCTTCTATTACCCCTAATTCCCAACCGTTGAATCAGAATAAAATATCAGGAAAACCAGAAAATTTAATCTCCCAAAATTCTGCCAAATCTCAAACTTGTATCGAAGAAAATCCCTTTGATGAATCGGTTAAATTTGCCCTACAAGCCTCTAATTTAGCTCAAACCGCCCAATCTCAATCGGACTGGGATGAAGTTGCCCGTCTATGGTTACAGGCCGTGGCGTGGATGCAAGCGGTTCCTGCTAATAGTCCTAGACGCACTTTTGCTGAGAAAAAAGTAATTGAATATATGCGAAATTTAACCTATTCTCAACAGCAAGCCGCGCGTTCGGGTTCAGTTTCTCAGTTTCCTAGTTTCGATAGTGAACCTTTAGATCAACAATTAAAATTATATTTATCTTATTTGAGTACCGTTGGCAAACCAGATATTTTAATTGTGGGAAGTTCTCGCGCATTACAAGGAGTTGATCCGGCACAAATGCAGCAAGTTTTAGCTAAAAAAGGATATCAAAATTTAAGGATTTTTAACTTTGGGGTAAATGGTGCAACGGCGCAAGTTGTCGATTATATTTTAAGAGAAGTTTTAACTCCAGAACAACTACCTAAATTAATAATTTGGGCGGATGGAGTGCGGGCATTTAATAGTGGTCGAATTGATCGAACCTATGAGGCAATTATGGCTTCCCAAGCCCATCAAAAAATAGCTGCTGGTATTCGTCCCCAATTAGCTAAAGCTGAACCAAATTCTCAAAACAAATGTTATCAATTGCCAAACTATTGTAAACACAAAGATAACTCTAAATTTCAGTTTCAAACTTCTCATTTTGTTAAAAAAAATGATGATAATTTAGCTAATAATTCTCAGAAAAATTCCCCATCTAACTATCAGAATCTATTATATCGTCCTTCAGAATTTAATTTTTCTGCTACTCTTGTTTCTTTAGATGCCATTGAAGCTAATGGATTTTTACCCCTGTCTATTCGTTTTAACCCCAATACCTATTATCAACAAAAACCCTATGTTTCTGGATCTTATGATGGGGATTATCGAGCCTTTGATTTAGGAGGAGAACAGGCTAGAGCCTTTGATTCGGTGATCGCATTTGCGAATTATAATAATATTCAATTAGTTGTTGTCAATTTACCGATCACGGATGATTATTTAGATTCAGTGCGATGGTCTTCTGAAGTCGAATTTAATCAACAAATGAAACAGTTATCTCAGGAATATGGCTTTATTTTTATCAACTTATCAGAAAAAGCCTTAAGAGAATATCAATATTTTGTTGATCCTAGCCATTTAAACCGCTATGGCGCTAGTTTAGTGGCGCGAGAAATTGCATCTAACCCGACAATTCCTTGGCCGCGTGTTAGATAAAATTAACAGGGTTTATGAGATCACAAACCCTGTTTTCCCTCCGTGATTATTGGGAGGGTAAATCACCAAAGCGATCGCGGTATTGTTGCAATAAGGTTTCCATTTCTGCTAATCTTTGTTGAGCATTGTCCGCCCGTTGGCGTTCCTGTTCTAATTGTTCACTAACTTCCTGATAGGATAGAAAGGGAATACCATCGGGACGATAAATTTCTAATTCTTCCCCCGATAAATCAAAGCGAATGCCTAAACGGGGACTCACCCAACCGTTGATTTCTTCGATCACATCTAAACCCATTTCCCGACGTAACCACCCTTTCAATTGATTCCTGTCCGGGTCATAGATGTAATATTCTTCTACTCCATAACGGTCATAAAATAACAGCTTTTTCTCCATATCCGTTTGGGAATTACAAGGAGAAAGAATTTCAAAGACAACTTGGGGAGGAATTCCATTTTCTTGCCATTGTTTATAGGATGGGCGATCGCCTTTTGGTCTACCCAAAGCAATCATCACATCCGGTGCTTGCACAATATTATTGCGTCCTTCAACGGGATACCAAAATAAATCTCCGGCGACAAATACATTCGGATCATTGGCATAAAGTTGATCTAAATTCTGTTTAATAATAACAATCCAACGAAATTGTTTAGTATTATCAGCCATTGGTTTACCGTCACTTTCTGGGTAAATAATATCAGAAGATGGCAGAGATTGTAGTTGAACCATAACTTTTTTTTAGCTCTATCAGTCTAGTGTAACCAATTTATCCAATTTTGGCGACGGATCAGGGATAATAATAACAAGACTATGAGAAATAATAGGATAAAGTCGTGGAAATTAAACAGGTAATTATTGCCCATAAAGCTAGAGATCCGTTAAGCAAACGCTGGGCGGAACAATATGCTAAACATTTAGAACAGCGTGGGTGTCATGTCTTAATGGGGCCCAGTGGGGCTAAAGATAACCCCTATCCAGTTTTTCTCGCTTCTAGTAATGTTTCCATTGATTTAGCGATTGTTTTGGGTGGGGATGGCACAGCTTTAGCCGCCGCCCGGCATTTGGCTGCTGAGGGAATTCCAATTTTAGCGGCAAATGTCGGGGGACATTTAGGATTTTTAACCGAATCTTTTGAAGATGTTGAAAATACGGAAGCCGTCATTGATCGACTGTTTGAAGATCGTTATGCGCTGCAAAGTCGGGTGATGTTACAAGCGATGGTTTATGAGGGAAATCGCACGAATTTAGAACCAATTAGCGATCGCTTTTTAGCCTTAAATGAAATGTGTATTAAACCCGCTTCTGCCTATCGAATGCCCACCTCTTTTTTAGAGATGGAAGTGGATGGAGAAGTGGTTGATCAATATCAAGGAGATGGTTTAATTGTCGGTACTCCCAGTGGTTCCACTTGTTATAATACCTCCGCCGGAGGGCCGATTTTACACCCCGGAATGGCGGCGATTAGTGTGACTCCTATTTGTCCTTTGAGTTTATCCAGTCGTCCGATTGTTTTACCTGCGGGTTTCTGTTGTTAGTGTTTGGCCGTTGGCTGACACCGAACATGATACCAAACTCTGGATGGATGGGGTATTAGCAACATCAATTTGGCCGGGTCAACGGGTGGATGTTTCCATGGCAAATTGTGAGGCAAAATTTATTATTCTGCGGGAAAATTATTCGTTTTATCAAACATTAAGAGAAAAATTACAATGGGCTGGGGCAAGAATTCGACATATTAATAATCATCGGAATTGAAGTGAATAGGAGACTCTCATACAGGATTAACTCGATCAGAATCCGAAATCCTCAAGCTCACCTTTGTAGATGGAGGTATAAAACTTCTATGTAGGTTGAATTGAAGCCAATGGAAACCCGACTGCAACACCTAGTCCAAAAATTAGAAGAATTGGTAGAAGAAGAAACAGAAAGTTCAGACCATCCTTGGTTAACTCGAACAGTTTTAGAGCAGTTGTTTGATCAAAAATATGGATCTTCCCTAGAAAATATATTACAAGATTATGGCTATTTTGATCTGAAAACATTTCTGAGAAAAAGCCATATTTTTGCTATTTATGAAACACCAATTCCTCAAAATTTTTATATTTCTTTACTCCGAAAAACGGTTCCTGGTCATAAACAATCTTCAATTAGCAATCAATCAATGTTTTATACAATAAAACGTCCTTGGAAAGTTGAGCGACCTATGATTAAAGATTTGCAGGATGATGGATATTCTGCAAAATATACTCAAATCCCCACAAAGAAAAATCAGAGTTCAAACCAAATCTCTAAAACATTTAATCCCATTTATAAAAAAATTGAATCTCAGGATGATTTTAAATTTTCTTTAGTAGAAATAGTAAAAACTTTATTGGGAAATAAAAAAAATTATGTAACAATTGATGAATTAAACAATCAGTTTTATACGAATTATGATCAGTCTATAAAAGAAGTTAGATCTAAAATTTATCCTAATATTAAATTGATAGATCTACTACAAACAATTCCCGAACTAAAATTAGAAAAAATACAAAATACTTGGCGGATTACTCTTGATAAGTATTAACCTTTCCGATTTGTCGTAGTCAGGGATGCGCGATTATGGTATTTTCTCGCACCCCGACAAAGGTAGCCATTAATCCCAAACAATAAACTAAGAGCTAGTTTTTTTGCTAGTAGTTGAGGACTTTTTGGCTGTGGTTTTGGTGGTTTTAGCTGTGGTTTTAGAAGCAGTTTTAGAAGCAGTTTTAGAAGCAGTTTTAGAAGCAGTTTTAGAAGCAGTTTTTGTCGTTTTAGACTTACTCCGCGAACTCGAACCCGAATCCGCTTTTGCTGCTAATAATTCCAACGCTTGGGCTAAGGTAAACGCCTCCACCGCCGCATCCTTGGGTAAGGAAGCATTGATTTTCCCATGTTTAACATAGGGCCCATAACGGCCATCATAAACATTCACAGGTTCATCATCTGCGGGATGGGTTCCTAACTCCCGTAGGGGCGGAACTTCTTTTTTACCCCGTCCCCCCCGACCACTGGTTTTCGGTTGGGCCAACAGTTCTAAAGCCCGTTCTAAACTAACGGTTAATACGTCATCCGGGGCTTTCAGCGACCGATAATCCTTACCCTCTTTCCCCTGGTCATGGACAACATAAGGCCCAAACGGCCCCAAGGCGGCTTTAATCTTGGCCTCGGTTTCAGGATGGGTTCCTAATAGTCGCGGTAGGGCTAATAACCCCAAGGCCATTTCCACGGTGACGTTTTCCTTATTAACGCCTTTAGGAATAGACACCCGTTTCGGTTTTTTACTGTCTTCTGCTTCTAACCCCAACTGCACATAGGGGCCATAGGGGCCAATTAAGATATAAATGGTTTCTCCCGTTTCTGGGTGAACCCCTAATTTTTCTGGCCCTTCGGTTTTTTGTCCCACCAATTCCCGAATTACCTCCGGGGTTAAGTCCGCCGGAGTCAAATCTTGGGGAATGGAAGCGGTAATCATTTCCTCTCCAGTTCCCGCCTCAATATAGGGGCCAAACTTACCAATACAGACGCGATATTGAACCGGGTCATCTTCGTCCCCCAAATTTTCCAACTCAATAGTTTCGGGCGACTTTGGTATCAATTTTACTGGCTTGGTCTTTCACCTGATTTTCCAGTCCAGCATCCCCTAAATAGAATTTTTCCAAATAGGGTAGCCAAGGAGCTTCCCCGGTAGCAATATCATCCAGGGTGTCCTCCATGCGGGCGGTAAATCGTAAATCGACTAAATCCGGGAAATAGGTTTCTAGGAGGTTGGTAACCGCAAAGGCCGTAAAAGTGGGAATCAGGGCGTTATTTTTTAACTGAACATACCCCCGATCAATAATGGTTCCAATCACGCTGGCGTAGGTGCTAGGGCGACCAATCCCTTCACTTTCTAGGGTTTTAACTAAAGATGCTTCGGTAAAGCGAGCCGGAGGTTGGGTTTCGTGTCCAACTACATCTAACTTTTTGCAGTCGGGATGGTCGCCCACTTTCAGGGGTGGTAATAATACCTCTTGGTCTTCCAAGGCTGCTTCTGGGTCGTCGGAACCCTCCACATAGGCCCGCAGGAACCCAGGAAAATCAATCCGTTTTCCGGTACTGCGGAATCCGGCATCCTCAACTTTTAGCTCAACGGTAATATTAGTTTGGCGAGAGTCGGCCATCTGGGAGGCAACGGTACGCTTCCAAATTAAATCATAGAGGTTGAGTTCGGCTCCACTCAGGGCCGTTTCTTGGGGAGTACGGAAAGAACTTCCCGCCGGACGGATGGCTTCGTGGGCTTCCTGTGCTCCTTTGGATTTAGTTGTATATTGCCGAGGTTTGGGACTGAGGTAATTTTTCCCATATTTCTGTTCCACACATTCCCGGGCGGCGGTAATTGCCTGCTCCGATAAATGTACGGAATCTGTTCTCATATAGGTAATATAACCCCGCTCGTACAAACTCTGGGCGGTTTGCATGGTCTGACGGGCACTTAACCTGAGTTTCCGGTTAGATTCCTGTTGCAAGGTGGAGGTAGTAAACGGAGGGGAAGGTTTGCGAGTAACGGCTTTTTCCTCTAAGTTGGCCACCGTCCAGGGTTTACCCGATAACCGTTGTTTTAAAGCCTCGGAAGCGGCTTCATCGAGTAAAACCACCTTCCGACCTACGGCAATTTTTCCAGTGGTTTCATCGAAATCGCTCCCGGTTGCCACCTTCACCCCGGCCACACTCACCAGTTTGCTTTCAAATTTACTTCCCGCGCCCCCCTTTGCTAAGGGGTTGGGGGGGATATATTCCAAAAGGGCTTTTAAATCCCAATATCCCCCAGACCGGAAAGCCCGACGATCTCGTTCCCTACTGACCAGTAAACGCACCGCCACGGACTGTACCCGTCCGGCGGATAATCCCTTAGCAATTTTTTTCCACAACAGGGGGGAAAGGGTATAACCATAGAGGCGGTCGAGGATGCGGCGGGTTTCCTGGGCATGAAACCAGTTCTTCATCAACGGTGCGACAATTTTTCAGAGCTTCACGAATCGCTTCCTGGGTAATTTCGTGAAACACCATCCGTTTAATTGGGACTTTCGGTTTCAGAATTTGGAGTAGATGCCAACTAATGCTCTCTCCCTCGCGGTCTTCGTCAGTAGCGAGAACAAGTTCGTCCGCTTCTTTGAGGGCTGCTTTAAGTTCCTTAACAATTTTTTGCTTATCTTTGGGGATAATGTAAATGGGTTCAAAGTTCCCTTCCACATTCACTCCCAGTTTTGCCCACGTTTCTCCCTTATATTCTTCGGGGATTTCCTCAGCAGAGGGGGGAAGGTCACGGACATGACCCATTGAGGCTTCTACCCGATAGCTCGATGGTAAGAAGTTGCGAATGGTACGGGCTTTGGTTGGAGATTCAACAATGACTAAAGTTGACATAGCACCTTCTCAGGTTACAGCAAACACCGGACTTGGGGAATGAAGAAAAGCGTTGGGAATTGCTTTTGTTGACAATATTAGCACTACCTGTAGCCCACAAAACTTTGGTTACACCCTGAAAGGGTTAGGTGTAGGGATCTCCACACACTCACTATATGATTAAATTTTAGATGCCCAACTGAAGACAGTTGCCGCTGGATCTAAACGATAGCAAAAATTTCTAGTCAATCCATCACCTAAATAACTATGAGTAATCACCTTCTTGTCATTCAAGATTCGGAATTTGACTCCGAAGTTCTTCAAGCAGAATCACCGGTTTTAGTCTATTTTTGGGCGGGTTGGTGTGGCCCTTGTCGGCTTGTCTCTCCTTCTATGGAAGCGATCGCTACAACCTATAGCGATCGCTTAAAAGTGGTGAAAATGGAGATCGATCTCAATCCGATCACCGTGAAATCCTATAAAGTAGAAGGGGTTCCAGCCTTGAAATTATTTAAGGCTGGGGAGGTTGTCCAGTCCCATGAAGGCGCCATTCCTAAATCTAAATTAATCGATTGGCTAGAAGCTGGTTTAGCGGATCATCTGGATTGATTCTCGGGTCTGAAGCCTGCCCCCATAAAAACCTTCCGTGAAAATCGGGAGGGGGCGCACTCGTTTTCAATCTCCCAGATATGTTTTTAAACATGAGTTTTTTCTATTCCCTATTCCCTGTTTTTTGTTACCCATTCGTAATTCGTAATTCGTAATTCGTAATTCCCTGTTCCCGTTTTTTTATAATTCATTATGAAATTTGCTAATCGTTTAGATCTATTGCGCTCTAATGTTTTTGCTGATATGGATCGAGCTAAAGCTAAGGCTGTATTAGCAGGACAAGATTTAATTGATTTATCCTTGGGTTCTTCCGATTTACCTGCTGCTGATCATATTATTACCGAGATCCAGGCATCTTTATCCGATCCGAGTACCCATGGTTATCTATTATTTCGCAATACCCGGGAGTTTCGGGAAACCGTCGCCCAGTGGTACAGCAACCGCTATGGAATTACGGTTGATCCAGAAACCGAGGTTTTACAATTAATTGGTTCCCAGGAAGGAACGGCCCATTTGCCCCTGGCTATCCTCAACCCGGGTGATTTTGCCCTATTACAAGATCCGGGTTATCCCTCCCATTTGGGCGGGGTCTATTTAGCCGGGGGGCAAATGTATCCGATGCCTTTACTGGCGGAAAATGACTTTTTACCTGTGTTTGAGGATATTCCCGAAACCGTATTAAAACAATCTCGGATGATGGTCTTGAGTTATCCCCATAATCCCACCTCCGCCACGGCTCCTTTATCCTTTTTCCAGCAGGCGGTGGAATTTTGCCAAAACCATGATTTAGTGTTAGTTCACGATTTTCCCTATATGGATTTTGTCTTTCCCCGGGGCGAACAAACTATTGCTGAATTAGCCCCATCTATTTTACAAGCCGATCCGAATAAAACCGTTTCCATTGAGTTCTTTACTTTTTCTAAGTCCTATAATATGGGGGGCTTCCGGGTGGGATTTGCTATTGGGAATGCCGAATTAATTTTGGCTTTACGCCGGATTAAAGCTGTGGTTGATTTTAACCAATATCAAGGAATTTTGAAGGGAGCGATCGCGGCTTTAACCGGGCCACAGGAACATATTGCCCAGAATATGAATATCTTTGCAGCCCGACGGGATGCGTTTATTCAAGGAATGCAGAATATTGGCTGGAATATCCCGAAACCCGAAGCGACCCTATATATTTGGGCGAAACTTCCTGAGCCCTGGTCAGGGGATTCTATTGGTTTTTGTCAACAACTGGTGGAAAAAACAGGAGTCGCCGCCTCTGCGGGGGTAGGATTTGGCCAATCCGGTGAAGGATATGTCCGATTTGCCCTAGTTTCATCCCCCCGAGGTTTTAGCAACGGCGGTAGACCGAATTGCCGAATTTCTAAGAACATCCAAACCCACCATTTAAGCTGAGAAAAACCCAGAATCAATCATTTTCAATTATCAATAATTAACTTTAAATTTGTTCTGTGCCGGGGTAGGAAAAGCTTTTGAACCTGAAATCTTAAAATTTGTTAATTGACTAAATATTTAGCTCCCTTCCCCGATACACTCAATAAGCAGGTCAGTCCAGAAGTCCCAAGCTATTATGTCTAGTACAATCTCGCAACCTTCAAATTCTGAGCCAACAACTCCGATAACCCGCCATCAAATTGTGATTGTTGGGGGAGGAGCCGGAGGAATTACCGTCGCCGCCCAATTGCTGCGGAAAAATTCCAGCCTCGATATTGCTATTATTGAACCCTCAGATAAACATTATTATCAACCCGCTTGGACGTTGGTGGGTGGGGGAGCCTATAAAATTGAAGATACAATTAAGGAGGAAAAAGACTGTATTCCCCCGGGTGTCAAGTGGATTAAAGCCTACGCGGATAAATTTGAACCCGAAAATAATTTAGTGATTACAAAAGATGGTCAACGCATTAATTATCAATACTTAGTGGTTTGTCCGGGGATTCAAATTGATTGGCATTTAGTTGAGGGATTAAAAGATGCTATTGGGAAAAATGGTGTCACCAGTAATTATTCCCTGGAATACGCCCCCTACACTTGGGAATTGTTGAAAAATTTTAAAGGGGGAACGGCAATTTTTACCTTTCCATCTACACCAATTAAATGTGGAGGGGCCCCCCAAAAAATTATGTATTTAGCCGATGAGACCTTCCGCAATAATGGGGTACGGGAAAAAAGCCGGGTGATGTATTGTACGGCGGTAGCTAAAATGTTCCCGATTCCTGGCTATTGTGAAGCCTTGGAAAAAGTGGTAGAACGTCAGAATATTGAGGTTAATTATAAACATAATCTGAAAGCAATTAAACCGGAAACAAAAGAAGCAATTTTTACGGTAACAACCGATAACGGTGTGGAGGAAGTCAGTATTAAATATGATTTCATTCACGTTACGCCGCCCATGAGTTCTCCTGATTTTATTAAGAATAGTCCCCTAGCAGTGCAACCGGGGGGATGGGTAGATGTGAATAAAAACACGTTACAACATAATGTTTATCCGAATGTTTTTGCATTAGGAGATGCGTCTTCTTTACCGACTTCTAAAACGGCGGCGGCTATTCGGAAACAAGCGCCTGCTTTAGTGGAAAATCTTTATGGGTTAATTTATGCTCAAAAACTAACGGGAAGTTATGATGGTTATACCTGTTGTCCGTTAATTACGGGTTACGGAAAAACGATTATGGCGGAGTTTACATACCAGAATAAACCCGACTCTAGTTTTCCTTTTGATCCCACACAAGAACGTTATATTATGTGGTTAGCCAAGCGTTATATTTTACCTTGGTTATATTGGAACCGGATGTTAAAAGGCGCACCCTTTGAAGCGGAACGTTTGAAAAAGTTAACCGGAAAATAACGTAGTAAGCCCTTTAGGGCTTCCACAGACAGTTGACTATTATATAATCAACTGTCTACCATCAACTATTTAAAACTCAATGGTTTGTGGCGCTCTGGGGAAGGGAATCACATCCCGAATATTCCCCATCCCCGTCATAAATTGTACCACCCGATCAAATCCTAATCCGAATCCGGCGTGGGGGACGGTTTCCATATTTTCTCAATTCCAAATACCACCATAATTCCTCTGGATTTATTCCTAAAGTTTTCATGCGGTTTTCTAACATTTCTAACCGTTCTTCCCGTTGGGAACCTCCGACAATTTCTCCAATTTTCGGAGCTAAAACATCCATAGCCCGAACGGTTTTTCCATCCTCATTTAAGCGCATATAAAAGGCTTTAATTTCTTTAGGATAGTCCGTGACAATTGTGGGTTTTTTAAAGTATTCTTCTGCTAGATAACGTTCATGTTCCGATTGTAAATCCAACCCCCAACTCACCGGATATTCAAACTTTTTATCCGCTTTTTCTAAAATTGCGATCGCTTCGGTATAAGTAATTCTTCCAAACTCATTATTAATAATATTATGAGCCGTTTCTAATACCGATTTATCAATCCTTTCATTAAAAAATTCCATGTCTTCAGGACATTTTTCTAACACCGATTTAAAGATATGTTTTAAGAAATCTTCGGCTAAATCCATATCTCCTTCTAAATCACAAAAAGCCATTTCCGGTTCAATCATCCAAAATTCCGCTAAATGGCGAGAAGTATTAGAATTTTCCGCCCGAAATGTCGGCCCAAAAGTATAAACATTCCCAAACGCCATCGCCATAATTTCCGCTTCTAATTGCCCACTTACGGTTAAATAAGCGGGTTTTCCAAAGAAGTCTTGACTATAATCTACCTGTTTAGATTCTGTTAGGGGAATATCCTTTAATTTAAAATTAGTTACACCAAACATTTCCCCGGCTCCTTCACAATCACTGGAAGTAATAATCGGAGTATGAACCCATAAAAAACCCCGTTCTTGGAAGAATTCATGCACCGCCGAAGCACAGGCATTTCTCACTCGAAAAACTGCCCCCAATGTATTAGTCCGGGCGCGTAGATGCCCAATTTCGCGGAGAAATTCAAAGGAATGACGTTTTTTTTGTAAGGGATAGGTTTCGGCGTCTGCTTCCCCATAAACCTTAATCTCAGATGCTTTTAATTCTATCCGTTGTCCCTTAGCGGGAGACTCGACTAATACCCCGGAAATTTCTACCGAAGCCCCCGTATTTAGTTGTTTTAAAATATTCCCATATTCGGCTAAATCAGGATTTAATACTACTTGCAAATTCGCCAAAGCTGAACCATCATTAATTTCTACAAAGGTAAATTCTTTTAACTCCCGTTTAGTTCTGACCCAACCCTGAACTGTTACGTTTTCGTCGGGTTTACCCGTTCTCAAAAGTTGAATAATTCTACTCACGGTCATGGTTTTATCCTTTTTTTCAGTAATCAGTCATCAGTAGAGACGTGCCACGGCGCGTCTGTTAACTAAACCCGTGTTCAGCTAAAAACTCCGGGGTAATTTCTGTTAGGGCGGAAATTGCCGGAATATTATCATAAGTTTCAACATAATTCAAGTTTCCTTTGAGATAACTTTGGAGAAATTTACCAACATATTTTCCTAAAATATCTGCTTCAATATTAACCCAACTTCCCGGTTGTAAATAGCTTAAATTAGTTTCTTGATAACTATGGGGAATAACCGCCACTTCAAACCAATTACCCTCAAGATCACAATCGGAAATTGTTAGACTAATCCCATTGACCGCAATGCTACCTTTGGGCACAATATAAGGAGCAATTTGACGCCGCCAAATATTGCTGGCACTAACGGGAGCCCCAAACCGCATTTCCCAAGAAACTGGCTGTCGAAATCACGGACTGGAGACAACCGACTCCATCAATATGACCCGTAACAAAATGTCCCCCTAACTTACTTCCGGCTCTTAGGGACGTTTCTAAGTTAAAATAACCTTCTAAACTCTGTCCCAGTTTTGTCCGATTTAAAGTCTCAGGAGATGCCGTGGCGACAAACCCTTTATCCCGAATTTCTACCACCGTCAGACAAACTCCATCTACTGCTACACTATCGCCGATGGCCAAATCCTGGAAAATTGAATCCACATCCCCCAAAACGCAACTAATTTGGAATTGATCTTGTCCTATAGATTGAAGGGTTGCCAGCGCTTGAATGAGTCCTGTAAACATAGAGCAGTTAGTTTTAAAGGTTGAGGTGTTGATGGTTGAGGTGTTCACGGTTAACGGTTAATACCTCAACGGCTAAAATCCAATGTCGATTCCGACAAAAATCAAGGCATACTGGAATAAAGTCGGTGTGAGTGTGTATCGCTTAACCACTGAGTTTGTCGGGAATATTTGATAGAGAGGCTAATAAACCCAATGATTGAAATGAAAGTCGCTGGAATTGCACTCGACGCGGCTACACGCAGCCCCATTATTCTACTGCGAGATGCGGTCGAGAGACGTGCTTTGCCGATTTATGTAGGCCAGGATCAAGCCAAGTCCATTCTCGGTGCTTTAGAAAACCATAAACCACCCCGACCCCTGACCCATGATCTATTTGTTAATCTTCTCGAAACTTGGGACATGACCCTAGAAAAGATTATCATTCATTCCTTGCAAGATAGCACGTTTTATGCAGTGTTAATTGTACGTCAAGGAGAAATCAGGAAGGAAATTGATGCTCGTCCTAGTGATGCAATTGCAATTGCTTTGCGCACCGATAGCCCAATTTGGGTGATGGAAGAAGTAATTGCCGATGCTTCTATTCCTGTGGACAGGGACGCAGATGAGGCGGAAAGACGGGCATTTCGAGACTTTATCTCTAATTTGAGTCCTTCGGATTTAATCAAACGTTCAGAATTGAATAAAACCGATGAAACACAATAGGAGAGCAGGGGGAGTGGGGGAGCAGGGGAGGCAGGGGGAGTAGGAGGAGCAGGGGGAGCAGGGGAGCAGGGGAGCAGGGGAGCAGGGGAAGTAGGGGAGCAGGGGAAGTAGTGCGTATTTACTTGCTAATAACCCCAAAACTAATAATAACTAAGAAGCAACAGTTAATCATCAACTAATTATCAACATATCAATAATGCGTTATAGACGGTTTGGCAAAACGAACCTGAATTTTTCTGTATTTTCCTTGGGGACGATGCGTTATTTAGCATCTCCAGAAAATGCCTATTTAACAGTCAAAAAAGCGATTTCTCTAGGGATAAATCATATTGAAACCGCCCAGGGTTATGGTGAAAGTGAATCTTTTTTAGGGGCGGCAATATTAGGAGGTTTGTCAATAGAGCGATCGCAATTTTATGTGACGACTAAAATCACCCCCAATTCTAACCCAGATGTGTTAGAAAAAAAAATTGATCAATCCCTAGAACGCCTGAATTTAGATTATCTCGACTGTCTGGCAATTCATGGAATTAATACCAGAGAACACCTAGAACAAACCCTTCAAGGACTATCAGGAGTTGAGAAGGCGATCGCCGATGGTCGAGTACATCATTTAGGTTTTTCAACTCATGCTCCCCTGGCAATCATTTTAGAGGCAATTAATACAGATTTATTTCAATTTGTCAATCTACATTATTACTATTTTTTTCAAAGAAATGCGATCGCCCTTGAGTTGGCGGCTAAAAAGGATATGGGGATTTTTATTATTTCTCCGGTGGATAAAGGTGGACAACTTTATGCTCCTCCAGAAACTTTAAAAAACCTCTGTGATCCGATTTCTCCCCTAATATTAAATTATCGATTCTTATTAAATGATCACCGGATTACAACTTTAAGTTTAGGGGCGACGACCCCCGATGATTTAGATGACTTTTTAAAAGTAGCCGACCAAGAAGTTGAATTAACCTCAGAAGAAATAGCCATTTTCCAACAATTAGAAACTCAACAAATAGAACGTTTAGGAACAACAAAATGTAGTCAATGTAATCAATGTTTACCCTGTCCAGAACAGATTAATATTCCCGAAGTATTACGGTTAAGAAATTTAGCCCTAGCCTACGATATGATCGAATTTGGCAAATATCGTTATCAAATGTTTGAAAATGCTGGTCATTGGTTCCCAGGAAATAAAGCAAATCGTTGTAATGACTGTGGCGACTGTTTACCCCGTTGTCCTGAACAATTAGACATTCCCACTTTATTAAGAGATACCCACGAACTGCTGAAGGGGACAGAAAGAAAACGACTTTGGGAATAAAAATTATTCTACTTTGTGTCTTTGTGATTAATTTTATCCTATTTTAATTTATGAATTTTATCAATAAAATAGCTAAATTTTTTATCTGGATCTTGATTTTTAATAGTTTAATTTATCCCGTAAGATCACAGACATATCCAGAAAAAGATAGTTTACCCGTTGACCTGAATAAACCTACTAAACACTGTTTTTCAGAAGATGCTGTTTTACCCTTTCCTCCCCTATCTCAAACGGAACCGAGTATTCCTAATCTTTGGTTAGCCGAAAAACTTTATGAAGATAAAGTTATGAAAACTTGGTATATTGAGGATAGCATTGTGCAACTTTCACCTAATCTTTATTTAGATTCTTCTATAACATTAGTAGTAGACCGAGAAAAATGGAATGCAGAACAGTATTTAGGACAATATGTATTGGTAAACAGATTTGCAACCGTAGCTCAAAGTTATGGTTATAATTTGCGAGTTTGTAACCTTCAAGGAGATTTACTTGCCTATTATTACTGTGATTTTACCATATCTCCTTTAGACTGTAAGGTTAAAATACGATCTACTGGTTTAAGAAGACGAGATTTTAAATAGGAGTCAACTAATTATGATTGCTCAAACTGAAACAAAAATCTACACTCCTGAAGAATACCTAGAACTAGAAATTGTCTGTGAAACTCGCAACGAATATCGCAATGGAGAAATTATTCCTATGACTGGTGGAAACACCCGACCATAACGAAATTGCAGGAAACCTTAACGCTTCTCTCAAACTTGCGTTAAAAGGTCAACCTTATCGCATTTTTATCGCAGATCAACGGCTGTGGATTCCAACTATTAACATCTATACCTATCCTGATATTATGGTACTGCAAAAGCCCATAGAACTGCAAATCGGACGCAAAGATACAGTGATTAATCCTTGTTTTATTGCCGAAATTCTATCTAAATCCACCCAAAATTATGACCGCAGCGAAAAATTTGCCACCTATCGAACAATCCCCACTTTTCAAGAATATTTATTAGTGGATCAATATCGGATTCATGTCGAACATTATGTTAAAACTGGTGTGAATCAATGGATATTTTCAGAATATGATGATCCCAATATTACTTTAGCTTTAAATACCCTGGAATTACAAATATTAATTGCCGATCTTTATGAAAATATTGATTTTATCAATTCCTAATGGAATGATCCCCCCTTTTTTTAGTTGAGGGGGAATCTTTTTAAAACTCCGCAGGAATTAACTGTAATCGCCCTAAATCTAAATCTTCAGAAGCAATAAAACGGACTTCCAATAAAGCCATCATATCCTTAAATTGGGGTTGACCCCGGGAAGCACCCGTTAATCCCATGGCAATAATTAAACCACACCAACCCTTAGTTTTTTTACAGCGTTGTTCCCATTTTTTTCGTGCTTCTTGATGCACCGGATCATCTTCAACAAACTCTCCAAATAAATGTAAATCTCCGTCTTCTGTCTTCAAAATTCCCAAGTCATAATTAGAGCCCGCCATGGGATCTTCACCCGGATTAAAACCAATTCCTTGCAGTCCTCCCGCATCCTGTAAACTGCGAATTAATACCTCAGCTTTTGGTTTAGTAGTTTGAATCACAACCACTGGTAAACCCTCTCCCGCTTCGGGAATTTCTGCTTCTGCGGCTTGATGAAATTGGGTATTACTTCGCAAATATTTGGCTGTTTCCCAAGGGACAACACCCAAACTCAAGAAAGATTTAGGCGGGACTAAATCGTCGCGTAACCGAGGAGCATCGATCTCCATATCCTCGTCATCATCATCATCATCCGCCACCATTGACGCCAACTCCGAGGCAATATCGGGTAAAGTTTCCACCTTTACCGAGATCTGTTTTTTCTCTCCATCGGGCAAATCGACCGGAATTCGATACCGACGATTGAGACTGGGAAACTCATGTTGGGCTAATTTTTGACGATGATCGCGTAAAAATCTATGTAGGGCTTCTAAAGCGATTAAAACAATCGCCGCTTCTTCATCATATAAAATTGAACGTAATCCTTCTAGGGGATGAAGATTGCCAAAATTTGGTTCAATTTCCGAGGGGGATAAATTAGTGATCTTGACAAAATCATCATCATCTTCGTCCTCATCCTCATCAAAACCATCGGTGCGATCAAAAGTAACAAATAAACAGTCTTGAGTTAAAAAGGCTTCCTCTAAATTTTCATAGGATTTATTGCGAACAATTCTTTCTCGAAACCGCCTTAACGAATCCAAAGAACGATATAACAATACCCCATAATCCATTCCCAGTTTTCCCAAAGTGGAAATATATAAGGTATTAATGCCAAATAGGTTTAATTCAACTGAAATAATCTGATGATCTCCTAACTTTTCCCAAGGAGCATCTTGCCAAATTTGATAGGCTTTTTCCGTTACCGCCTTTGCATATTGGGGCGGGAGTTGGGGCGGCCGACTCTGGGCTACTTCCTGCAACCCCCGAAAAATTTCATCAATCAGAGGTAAATCCGGGACATATTCAATGACAATATCTAAATCTTGCAGAAACTCCCCGCAGAAAAAATTGAATTTCCCGATCTTTGACCACTATTTTTTGGGGACGGGCTACGGGCGCGGGACTTTGGGGATGTTCGATGGCCCTGAGTAGGGTTCGGACAATTGCCTCTGGCCCCATATCCGGTGCAACCATATCCATTGCTCGCACCATCCCCTGGGAACCATCTACCCAAATAATACATTCGCCCGCAGTTTCGGAGTCTGTGTCGGCACTAGGACTGGCATCCGTCGCCATTGGACGCCGATCTCCTTCCCATACACTGGGAATTTGGGGTAAATTTTTGAGCCTACGAACGGTTGAGTGATTCAGAGTTGCCATCAAATTAATCTTAATCTTGGGGTAGTTTCACCAGTTTCGATGATGCCGCACAACGAATTGCTTAAACTCGCCATGGTTTTATGCAATGCTTTCTCTATATTATAAGAAAAATCCCAGAAAACTCAGGCAATTAAGCACAGTGGTTAGAACCGGATCAAACCTATCTCGTCACTTTACCGGAATTTGGCTCCTATGCTGATACTCATGGCGCGGATGCCAAAAGCTATCAAGAAAAAGATGTTAAAAAAGCCTTGAAATCCTTGGAAAATTTACAATAGGAGGATAAACAATGCGCTCCCAATATAGTATTTTAATTCAATGGTCAGAAATCGCAATTTTATTTAATTTCGATAAATTCAATCTGCGGTAAAAGGGGCTCTTTAACCATCGCAATACCCGTGAATCCCCAACGCTGTAAAATCGGTTTAATTTGATAACCCGTAACCGATTCTAAAGCAAACCGATCTTTAACATCCCTAGCGTGTTTGTTTAAATAACTCAAAGCATCAAAATTTTCTGAAAATAATAATAAATAAGTTAATGGATTATCGGGGTCAGGATGGGCAGTCACATACCGTCCATCAGCTTTCGAGCGCAGAATATAATAAACTTCAGAGAGCATTTAAACCGTCTCCTTAAAATTACAAACTAGGTTTACCCCAATTTATTTTGATCCTACCATTTCTATTTTATATTTTACCTCTAAAATTTCATCGTAAATCTTCTAATTTAATTCGGGGGTCAACGGCTTTTAAGAGTAAATCCGCCAATAAATTACCAATAATTAACATCACCGCCCCCATCATTAAACTCGCCATAACTAAATATAAATCCTTTTGTTGTACCGCTTGTAAAATTAATTTACCCAATCCTGGCCAGTTAAAAAAGGTTTCAGCAATAAAAGCCCCCCCTAATAAACTGGCAAATTCAAAGCCCAATAATGTGATTAAAGGGTTAATCGCATTCCGTAGGGCGTGAACATAAATCACCCGATTTTCTGGTAGTCCTTTGGCCCTCGCCGTTTGAATATAATCCTGACGTAAAACATCTAAAAGTTGCCCTCGCATTAATCGTTGTAACCCAGCAAAACTCGTAATAGTTAATGCTAGGGTCGGTAAAATACTATGCCAGGCAATATCGGCTATTTTTCCCAGGGGTGATAAATCGGGAAAATTAATACTGGTCATGCCACCAACGGGAAATAAGGGGGAGGTTTTTTGTGCTAAAAATAATAATAATAAAGCCGTGATGAAACTAGGAAAACCCTGTCCGGTATAACTAACAACTTGCAAAAATCGGTCGATAAAACGATTCTGATTCACCGCCCCAATTATTCCCAATGGAATCCCGATAATCCAGGTTAAAATTAACGATAAAAACGCTAATAATAGGGTAGCAGGAACCCGTTCTATCAGTAGGGAAGTCACGGAACGTTGATTAGCAAAACTAAAGCCAAAATTTCCCCTAGTGACAATTTGAGTTAACCAATACCAATATTGTTCTAGGGGAGATTTATCTAGGTGAAATTGTTCCCGCAATTGTTTTAAGGTTTCGGGGGAAATTTGAGGATTATTTGAGAGGTTATCTAAATAGTCTCCGGGAGCCAGTTGAGTAATGGTAAAACATAAAGCCGATGCTAAAAGTAGAGTTAAAAGCGCCTGTAATAATCGCTTAACAATATAGACTAATGTTTCACTCATAATCTTAATTATACCCCCTTAATAATTAACAAATTTCCCCGGGAAAAACTCTCAAAATATTAATCATATTGTAACAGACTAATTACTGGAACATCGGGCAATTGTTCCCGTCCTTTTAACCCGGTAAGTTCAACCACAAAACAAAATCCCACCACCGTAGCCCCGGCTTGTTTAACTAATTCTGCGGTGGCTTTGGCTGTGCCTCCAGTAGCAATTAAATCATCCACAATTAGGACTTTATGCCCCGAGGAAAGGGCGTCTTGGTGCATCTCTAAACAATCTGTGCCATATTCCAATTCATATTCTGCCCGATAGACGGCGGCGGGTAATTTTTGGGGCTTACGAATCGGAATAAAACCTACTTCTAATTGATAGGCTAAGGGCATTCCAAATAAAAAACCCCTAGACTCCATTCCGAGAATATAGTCAGGAGACAAAGGACGACATTTTTCTGTTAAACAATCAATGGTATATCGAAGTCCCTGGGGGTTTTGTAACAGGGTAGTAATATCTCGAAATAAAATTCCAGGCTTAGGAAAATCGGGAATATTGCGAATGAGAGACTTTAAATCCATGAGTATTTTAGTAAAGGAGAAGATCGATTGACTCAGGGCAATTGTCTCTCATTTTGTGCGTTCTGTCGAGTTATTTTTTAGTCTGACTTTTGGCATCTTCTTCGGGAAAACGAGTAATATCATCATCTCCTAAATATTCGCCATTTTGGACTTCAATCATAACTAATGGAATTACCCCAGGATTTTCTAGGCGGTGGGGGGTGTTCATGGGAACATAGGTGGACTGTTTGGGAAGTAGTAAAATCTCCTCTCCGCCACAAATGACTTTAGCAGTTCCAGCCACAACAATCCAGTGTTCACTGCGATGATAGTGCATCTGGGTACTAATATGATAACCCGGATTTACCACAATTCGATTAATCCGATAGCGCTCGCCTTCTTCGAGTAGGCTAACCTGACCCCAAGGCGGTGTCCGAATCGTTGATTCTGTACTTAAGGTCGGTTGTGAGGTTTTATCTTCGCTCATAATTGTTGATGGGTAACTGATTAGTTATTAATTTTAAAGCGTTTGAGGTCAATATAGATATTAAATATTATATCTCAATTTACCAAGGACTCCCAACCAAAGTAAATCCCGACCAATAATAGGGGTGAGTAAGAGTTTTAGAGGGTAAATTTTGCAATTCTGGCGGGAGAGGAATGGCTTGTTTATCCTCTAATTGTAAATAACCATTTTCCAGTTTTATCTCTCCTTTTAAAAGTTTAATTTGCGCTTTTCTTAACGCATCCGCCTTAATTTTAGATTCATGTAATTGACGATAAAACTCCGTCATTAAACCTAAAGTTCCCTCATCACTCACATACCACAAACTAGCCAAAGCTGATTTTACCCCCGCTTGCACCGCTAACCCAGCAAACCCCATTTCTGCCTGTTCGTCCCCTAAAGCCGTGCGACAGGAAGACAATACTAATAATTCTACAGCAGGTTTATTCCATCCTAACTGTCGTAATTGATTTAAACCTAATCTTTCTTTTTGCCATAATTGAATATAGGAATTTTCAGGAAGTCCGGGTTTAAATTCACTATGGGTGGCTAGATGAATAATTTGATAGGGATAATCTCGCCGTTGACGAATTAAATTATTAATCGTAAATTCTTGATTAATAAACGCATGACCAGACCAAACATTTTGAGTAATTAAGTTTAATTCAGTTTTTACCGCAGGTAGGGGCTGTAAATCCATAAATTCACTCGCCCCCATTGCTAAAACTTGGGTATTTTGTAAGGACTGATAGCGAGTATCTAATAAACTCATACTGGGAATTAAACTTAAGCTATATTTTTCGATTAAAAATTGTTTACCGTCATGGAGTGCAGCCATGGGTAAACTGCGTAATCCCGCATCTAAACTTAATAATAGGGTTTCAATATTTTGATCTTTGAGTTGGGCTTCAATCGGGGCAATTAACCAATGATAAAGCTGTTGAGATGGGGGTAAATAACGTTCAGTATCGCGATCGCGGCCATTGGTAATCGCGTCTCTAAATTCCCGAACTTTTGCCATTAATTCTGCATGGGAAATATCAACTCTTTGCAGTTTAGGTTTCGCCCTTCTGAGTCAAAACTACTAAGTCTAAATAATCAGCCCTAGACATCAAATAAACCACCGCCGCTTGGTTTCCCGTTTCTCGATAAATCCGTTGTAGCACCGAGGTAGCATCGGTATTAGTTAGGGAAAAATCAACTGTTTCCTTGCCTAAATATTTGGTAAATTCATCTCGGCGCAGTTCCTCCAGTCCTGCAATTCCGCCCCAATTTCCATCATGCAACTGATTCTGATTTGTAGTTAATAATGAATTATTAATTTCATTAATAGGAAGATCTAATTTCGGTTGAGAATTAGGCGGTTTGACGCCAGGAAAAGCCATCATTGGTGGCATCCCCGGCGCCCCATTTCCAGGCATTAATCGGGGATCAAGTTGTAAAATAGTAGGATGGCTATTAGGAAATGATCCAGGGGCGGCACTCAAACCCGATGTAGATGCACCGCTTAAAACAGTCTGACCTTGAGCATTAATTATCACATGATTAGCCGGACTATTGAAGGGAGAACCCGTCAATAATTCGGGTAAAACTAAAGGATTTACCGACACATTTTCCCCAATTGCAGTTAGAGGAACTTGTAAATTTAACGTTTGTCCCATGCCCTGTAAATTGACAAAATTACCATTACTAACCCCTGGGGGAGCGGTTTGGGGGATGGGATTTGTCAAAAACATTTGGTTGGAATTAGGAGGAGAAGAAATATGATTTCCCGGGATGATTGGAATATTCATCGGAGACATATTTCCCGGAATTGGATTAGAAAAGTTAGGAGTTAAAGCCGGGTAGTTATTGATCGAAACCGGAGGAACAAATAGTGTAGAATCTGGCTTTTTATCTCTAAAATCCTGGGGATGACCAGAGGGAAAAACCGGAATTTGAGCCACCGCCGGAAGGGTTAGACGGCTGAAAACAAACAGTGTAATCAATCTAGCTGTTAATTGATTGGTTTTCATTTTGTCTAACTTCCCTCTGGTTCTTCTATAGCTATTCTAACGGATTCACCCCTTTTTTAATTAATATTTATTAACTCTTTACATTAATTTTTTCAATTTACAAATATTTTTTAATTTCTCAATTCCCATCATCCCTAAATCCTCAAGATTTAAAGGATGACGGTTAAGGGTCAACTTTCGATTAATTAGATCCGGTTTTTAACCATTGTTTCATTAGCTTAATTTCTGCCGCTTGGGAAACTAAAATAGCTTGGGAAAGTTGCTGAATTTCAGGACGTTTTGATTTAATTTGAGCATCTTTTGCCATAATTAATGCCCCTTCATGGTGCGGAATCATCGCCTGAATAAATCGTTGATCAAAACCTCCATCAGCAGCGCCTAAATCAGCCATCATCATCATTGATTCCATCTGTTTCCGCAGACATGGACATACTGTGGCCCATAGCGGCATGATACATGACGGCTCCTTTGGCATCGGGATACCATGTTTTCCGCCATTCCTGCATCTGAGAAATTTCTTTTTTCTGGGCTTTAATAATTTCCTCTGCTAATTTTTTGAGTTCAGGATTATTAGATTTTTGGATTACCTGTTCAGCCATTTTAATTGCTCCTTGATGGTGGGGAATCATCCCATCAATAAAGCGTAAATCATACTCGGCATCAGCCGGCCCCAAATCCATCATCATCCCATGACTTCCCGACATCATGCCGTTATTTTGACTCAGAATTGTTTCCGAACTAACGGGAGTTATCGTTGAGGAATCTATGGGTTTAGAAGATGATTTGGGCATGGTACAAGCGCCTAAACCCAAAGTAACAGAAATCCCCAGAATGGGCAATAAAAAAATAGATTTGAATTTCATACTTTTGATTTCAAAATTTCCAATATAAGCCTGAGTATGTTAAGATTAAATTAGAGTATAATTCAATATTTAACTCCTCATCTTCATTCTTACATAAAAAAATGAAATTAGGATGAAATGAGCAATTAAATATTTAGTTTGTCTTCAGTATCGAGGGATTTTATGAGAGTGGAAACATCAATTTAAAATAGGTGAATAGCATTAGGATCAATCACAACAACCCGATCGCGTCCCTGGGCTTTAGCTTGATATAATGCCCGGTCTGCCAGTTGTAATAAATCATCACAGGATTGAGTATGTTCAGGAAACCCCGCGACCCCAATTGATATAGTTACTCCTGTTAAGAAATTATAGGAATACTCATACTGTAAGTTTTTAATCTTTTGACGGATTTCCTCCGCCACAATTTCAGCAATTTCAACACTTGTATTGGGTAAAATAAATACTAATTCCTCTCCCCCATAACGATAGGCTAGATCGGAAGTTCGCATCACACTTTGTACCGCTTGAGAGACTAATTTTAAAACAATATCTCCAGCTTTATGACCGAAATTGTCGTTAAATTTCTTGAAATAATCAATATCCGCAATTAAAATGCTTAAACACTCTTGTGTTTTTTGGGCTGAGTTAAACACCTGGGGTAATACGAGATCTAAATATCTTCGATTAAATAATCCCGTTAGGGGATCATGAATACTGTCATAATGCAGGGATTCCTCGACAATATTACTATGTTCTATGGTTGTTTCTAGGATTAACTCTAAGTCATTTTTTTCCTGAGTTAATAAGGCAACTAAGGATTGTAAATGTTCTTGAGAGGCTTGTAATTTAAGTTGGTTTAAATGGCGTTGTTGGATTTCAGCTTTGAGTTTTTCATGGGATTCGTGTAACTGAGCTTCAACTAAATCTCCATGATCAGTGGTAATTTCTAAGAGAATTTGCAGATCAGCTTTTTCCTGTTTAAGAATGTCAATATCTTGGCGAAGTTGGCTGATACAGTCTAACAGTTGCTTTTGAGAAAGACGCTCATTTTCCATTAACTTATATTTACCTTAAAGGGTGAGATTGGATTCTGCATCTTTGTACTGTTTATCTGGTCTATAAGTATCCAGTTTAGATTTAAAATCCCAGCCTAAACGGGGATAAAGTTTACTATTCAATCTTTAGTTTCTAAAGAGGGCATGAGTTTTTGTAAATTTCTTAGGGATTTTCCTTGCCAGGGAATTTGTTTAGAGGCTAAAACTATTAAGCTAGTCTCTTTTTGCTGGCGAACTTTAATTACAAATTTAGATAGCATATTAATACCCGAACTATTTAAAAACTCTAATTTTTGCAGATTAATAGTAATCAGGCATGGGTTTTCCTCCAAAACTTCATTGAGAAATTTAATCACAGGGTTAGTGTCTTCTAGTCCGCTTAAACGTAAGGAGCCTGATAAAATTACTGTGGTTGTGTTACTCTCATAAATAACTTCATAGTCTTCGGATTTAATTGCTTTGGTTACCATTGTTATCGTCCTAATATTTTACTGTTGATTAATCAATTTTAAATGCTAAATGAAAAGCTGAACCATCGTCGTAACAGTCAAAACTTTAGGTTCGGTTTGAAGGGCTTCAAATTTCCAGCCCAATCGGGCTAAGTAATCATTGATCATGGTCAAATAGCCTAAACCAGAACTATTCTCACTGTCCAAACTTTTTTCTACTTGCTCAATATAAAGTTCTTGAGAGTCAGAATGAATCAGTTTTTCAATAAAGAGTTGGAAGGATTCAAATTTTTCCTGGTTAATGCTATTGACCACAACAAAGATTAATCGATCAGTTTTTAAATACAGTTGGATGCTGATCGGATAATTAACCGTATAATCACTGAACTTCATCGCATTTTCTAATAATTCATTGACGATAAAGCTAACAGCACTTTTGATTTCATTTTGTAAATTTGCCGTGGCGGGATCATCTTCACTTTTAGGAACAAAGGTCGTGACATAATCAGCCATAAAATTGGCGGATAATCCATTATTGCGCCAACGGTGTTTCAGGGGAATCGAACTCGGAGAAAAACCAATGACGAGAAATTCATTGCTCGTTGGAGGTACTTCAACAAAGTCACCAAAAATTTGTGTCATAAATCCTTTGGGCGAGAATACAGAAAAAGTTACTCGGGCTACTGTGCTTTTTGTTACAAAAAAACAACTCAGGTGAGAAACATTGAAATTGGGAAAAAGTGCTAAAAAAATGGTAAACTAGAGTATTTTTAGGCTAATTAAGTAAGAGATAAAACTCAACCAAATCAGAGCCAAAAACCTTTTGTTAACTGACCCATTATCGCCTGATTCCAAAAACTCCAGTAGCTAATAATATCATGTTGAGGTCAAACATTTACCCAGGCAATAAAAATCTAATTAGGAATCTTTTTAATCAGATTGATAAGGATTGAATTACACGCTGTAAGTAAATTTTAGCCACTTGATCCGAGGGATTTTCTTGTAGACAGGCTTCAAAGCACTGAGCAGATTCGGGGAAAGCCTCCAGATGATATAGGGTTAGGGCTTGCTCAAATAAGGTTTTTGTTTCTACTTTTTTTCGATAGATCAAGGGCGGATCGGCATCAAAAACTTCAAAAACTGAGACCATTTCCGATTTCCCTTTCACCCTGACTCTATCAATCACTCGGAAGGAATAAATATTAGGATCTTCAAGGGATAAAAAGGTATGTTCACTAATTAATAAGGGAATACCATACCGTTTACTTAATTCCTCTAAGCGAGATCCTAAATTAACCGCATCACTAATCACGGTACTATCCATTCTATGTTGTCCACCGACAATTCCCAACATTAAATCCCCGGTATTAATTCCGATCCCAATACTAATTGGAGGGCGATCGGGACGTTGACGGGTGAGGTTATATTCTGCTAATCTTTGTAACATAGAAATTCCCGCCTTAACTGCATCATCAGCACTTCCTCCAAATAAAGCCATAATTGCATCGCCGATATACTTATCAATAAAGCCTCGATTTTCAGTAATAGCCGGTTCCATGCGGGATAAATAAGCATTAATAAATTTAAAGTTATCTTCGGGTGTCATCCGTTCAGACATTTGGGTAAAACTGCGAATATCTGAGAACAAAATCGACATTTGTTTCTGTACCGCATCCCCGGATTTCACATCCACTAAACTTTCATATCCTAAAAAAGCCAAAAACTGATTAGGCACAAATCGCCCCGCCGCATCTGTCAATTGTTCCTCTTGATCTAAAGCCAATTCTAAATTACAATTAACCTCAAACATCTCCTCAATAAACTGTTGGCGTTCCTCCTCGGCTTTTCGGCGTTCACTAACATCTTGAAACACACCAATGGCATAGGCAACTTCTCCAAATTCATCATAAATTGGAGTTCCCCACATTTGCAATGGAATTGTCTGATCTAAGTGTTGAAAGTCCAATGTATCAATGCAGCAAAATCCCTCATTTAAGGCTCTAAAAATGGGTAAATCCTCTAAAATGTAAGGTGTTTTTGTGGTTGATGATGAATTTGAATGAACGTTCAATTGTAACGGGGGATGGGAAAATAAAACCTCAACTCCTAATAACTCTTGAGCCACTTTATTGCTATAGTGTAAATTTCCCGGGGCATCCACAACCACAACACCTAAAGGAATCGCTTCTAAAAATTGATGTAGTCGTCGATTTTGGGTTTTTAGTTCTGACATTAAATCCAAATTTTCTGTTTTTAGCCTTTCATTGAGGAGACTAATTTCTTGATAGGCTTGAGTTAATTTATTTTCCTGAACTTCACTAACTTTCTTTTCGGCTTGTAGTTGATTTAAACTATCTTTTAACTGATTTTTTTTTTGTTGAATTTGTTTAAGGAGAAAAGCTTTCTCTTCTAAACCCATATATAGAAGGCGTAATTGTCGGATTATTTTGTTAAAGGAAATTGCTAATTGACCGATTTCATCATCAGTAACAACAGGAGCAACTGAAGTCAAATTTCCCTCGGATACTTGAGTTGCTATTTTAGTAATATTGACAATTGGGCGAGTAATTTTTAGAGCTAAAATATAAACTAATACTGCTAAAATACTACTCGAAGTTAATCCCGCCAATACAATAATTACAGCTAAATTTTTAGCTGGTTGATTAGCTTCTGATAGGTGCATTTCTACCAATAAGGCTAATTGCTGTATATCCAGCCAACGATAGACTGCAATCACTGGAATCCCGGCATGGTTAATATAAGTTTTATAGCCATTTTTCCCCGATAAAGCCTCTGTAATCCCCGGAGTATCGACTTTTTCTGGAAAGTCATACCGACCAAATTGTTCGGCGGTAAAAAACATCTGATATCGGTCAAATAAATAGGTTTTGCCCGTAGTTCTCAAACCCGTTTTATCAAAAATAATTTCTTCCATTCTTCTCATATTCAGGTGTACTACCAACACCCCAAATACATCCTGATCAACTCCCTTAATCGGTGTCGAGATCGTTAAACTTGGTTTATTTGTAATAGATGAAACATAAAGATTTTGCAAAAAGGTCTTATAAATACCCGCTTGAAAATATTTTTCCTGATCCCGATATTCACCTTCCGATTGGGGATGGGTAGAAAAAACAATTTGTCCCCCGGTTGCCCTCAAAATCTGAATTTCTTGAAAGTCCGGTTTGGTGGCTAATACCGAAGCCATATATTGTCGGATTTGAGAATGAGAATCCCGCCACCCTTGGGAAACCGGGATCATCAGTCACTAAAATTTGTGTAGCTGTTTGAATATCGGGTAACTGTGCTAAGGAAAAAGTCGCATTTTTTTGGTTTTCCACCCATAAATTCAAAGCTCTTTCCTTGAGAGTCGCCGCGACTTCCAATTGCTCAAAAATGAGTTGCTGCATGGAGGTTTTAGCACTTTGAAATGCGACCACCGCCACCCCCAGGACAGTGACCATAGATAGCAGTAAAAAATAGATCACAAGCCTGGACATCAGGCTTTTTGTCCAGAATTTCATTCAATTTGCCCTTGAGCACTGGTCACAACTTAAGTTTCTCGGGTACAACAAAAAACTCACACACCCGGTAGCTGACGGAGCCAGGAAGGACTTTGCTACTGACTTGGTGGCTCCTTCCTCAAGACTTACCTTAGAGCTTCCGCACCCTGTTTGCTAAATAATTTGGCACATTTCCTGAATTAATAATATATTCAATCTCTAAATTATAAAAACCCCCCGTTTAATTCCATAAACGAAAATAGGGGTAATTGATGAATTACCCCTACTTATGGGCTGAAATCCCTAAATTTGCGTAATTCCCGCATCCTTTTAGATTTAGAGGACTGAGGGGCTGAGGCTCTCTACTTCAGGGGTTGCTAAGGAGTGAAGATCCATCTGTTGATTAATCCGTGCTTTGGCCAAGGCGCGATATTCCCAGAAATGTTCCCCGGCCACACATAGCCCCAGATACAGATTCAGCAGTTGGGGTTTTTTCCGCAGGATGATCCACAGTTGATTCCAAAACTGTCCCCGAAGCTCAGGTCGCCGTATTCCCTGATGCCAGATGACCTGGGCCACCAACCTTAACCCTTTACCCAGGGGAAACTGCATAGTTTGTTTTTTGGTTGGGGAGCAGTTAATTTTGAGGCATTGTTGCAAACAGCGACGCAGATAATTTTCCGGCTCGTATAACGTCCAAAACCCTTCGACATACTCCCGGGCGATATCGGCTATGGGGCGAGTGGGGGTAAAATTCATCAGGGTGTTTTGGTCGCCGGTGGGATGTCCATTTCCCGCCATTAAGCGTTTTTCCTGTTTGAGCCGATCCCAAAGAGCCGTATTGGGGAGAGCTTGAAGAATACCCAGCATCGGTTGCGGAATACTGGTTTCTTCAATAAAAGCCTGAATCCGATCGCCCGCCCCCGCCTTCTCTCCATCAAAACCCAGGATAAACCCGGCATAAATCAGTAGCCCCGCCTGGTTGATTTTACTACAGGCTTCTACGAGGGGACTACGGGTATTTTGCTGTTTGCGGGTGAATTTTAGGCTATCTTGGTCGGGGGTTTCAATTCCTAGGAAAACCGCATAAAAACCCGCTTCCCCCATCAGTTGCAGAAGTTCATCATCTTCGGCCAGATTCACCGAGGCTTCGGTCATAAAGGTGAAGGGGTGGTTATGTTGCTCCATCCAGGGAATTAACTCCCGGAGAAAGGATTTAACGTTCTTCTGATTACCAATAAAGTTATCATCTACAATAAGCAGGGAACCGCGCCAACCGAGATCATAGAGGGCTTGTAACTCCGCTAGGGCTTGATGTGGTTCTTTGGTGCGGGGTTTGCGCCCATAAAGGGAAATAATGTCGCAGAATTCGCAGTTGAAGGGACAGCCCCGGGAAAACTGCATCGCCATCATCAAGTAACTATCCCGGTGCAGTAGGTCAAAACGGGGGATGGGACTTTGGCTGACATCGGGCTTTTCCATCGAGCGAAAGATCCCCTGGGTTTGGCCTTGACTCAGGGCTTCCAGGAATAGGGGAATGGTCATTTCCCCTTCATCGAGAATCAGGAAATTAGCCCCGGCGTCCAGGGCATCCTGGGGGACGGAGGTGGGATAGGGGCCACCCACGGCGACGGTTTTACCCAGGCGCACCGCTTTTTGAATTAAGGCTTGAAAGTCGGGTTTCTGCACTAGCATGGCAGAAAGAATCACCAGATCGCACCAGTCCCAGTCAGCCTGGGTTTCACAGGCGACATTGCGATCGCGAAATCTCATCTCCCAGTCTTGCGGTAGTAGGGCTGCTACTGTAATAATTCCTAACGGTGGAATCGCTGCTTTTAAACCAGCAATTTCCATGAAGCGATCATAAGACCAAAAAGATTGGGGAAATTGGGGATAGATCAGCAATACTTTCATGGATTTTTAGTTCCTAATTTTAGTGACTTTAGGTGAAATCGGCTTAATTTTTATCTATCTTAAGTATGATTATTTGATCGAATCACCAAAATTTAATTTCTGTTAATCTAATCCAAACTAAATTTTTTTCCTAATGTCAAGAATGTCAAGACCTACTGTATATTTAGCGATTACTGATCATGGCTTTGGTCATGCGGTTAGAAACCTCGGCGGTTGCCAATGAAATTCAAAGGCGTTTTCCTGATGTGTTATTAATTCTAGTCACAACGGCCCCCCGATGGTTATTAGAATCTTATTTGGATGGGGATTTTATTATCCGTCCCCGAGGCTTTGATGTGGGGGTAGTACAGTCCGATAGTTTGACTATGGATACAGCAGACACCATGGAAAAATGGCAAACAATCCGTCAACAGCAACGGGCAATTATTGCTGGGGAAGTAAATTTTATTAAACAAAATAAAGTTGATTTAATCTTAGCTGATATTTCTCCCCTGGCTACGGAAATTGCTAAGGCTGCCGGGATTCCCTGTTGGATGATGGGTAATTTTGGCTGGGATTTTATCTATCGAGATTGGGGACAAGATTTTATCGAGTTAGCGGATTGGATTTCCGGTTGTTTTAGTCAATGCGATCGCCTATTTCGGCTTCCTCTCCACGAACCGATGACGGCTTTTCCCCAGCAAATTGATGTCGGTTTAACCGGAGGAAATCCTCGGTTTGATTTAGATTATCTGAGAAAAACATTAGGGATTAAAACCCCACCGGAAAAAACCATATTATTAACCTTTGGGGGGCTAGGATTATCAGCGATTCCCCATCATAATATTGAACGGTTATCTGATCATACGTTTATTACCTTTGATCAACATTTACCCTCATTTCCGAATTTAATTCAAGTTAGTAATTCTTTAAAATTGCCCGATCACAATTCCCGTCCATTCCATGTGCGTCCGGTGGATTTAATGCCCCTATGTAGTCAGGTAGTTTCTAAACCCGGTTACAGTACCTTTGCGGAGGCATTACGGTTAGATATTCCCATTGTTTCTTTAACCCGAGATGGATTTGCCGAAGCTGCCATTTTATTAGAATGGTTACAAAATTATGGGGATCATCAGATTATTACAACGACGGAATTTTTTCAACAGGATTGGACTTTTCTACACCAATCTTTTATCAAACCTCGTTTATCTGAAACCTTAGATAAAAATGGGAATGAAGCGATCGCTCAAGCTGTGATTGACTATCTTGTTGATTAACTTTAAGATAATTTTAATGGGGATATAGCCCTAAAGGGCTTACTACGGGGGGAATTATGGCGCATTATCAAGAAATTTTGGAAGTACAAACCAGTGGAAAATCCTTTTCTACAATTACGGCTTATGTTCAGGAAGTGGTTAAAAATTCTGGGATAAAAATGGGAATTTGCCATCTATTTTTACGTCATACTTCCGCCAGTTTAATCATTCAAGAAAACGCCGATCCCGATGTTCTCAGGGATTTAGAGAACTTTTTATCTAAGTTAGTTCCCGAAGGCAATTATTATATCCATGATGCCGAAGGGCCCGATGATATGCCCGCCCATGTTCGTACTATTCTGACCCATACCTCTGAACAAATTCCGATTTCCCAGGGACGGTTACTATTAGGAAACCTGGCAAGGAATCTATCTCTGGGAACATCGACGTCATCGTCATACTCGGGAATTAGTCGTACATATTATGGGGGACTAAGACCGATTTTAGGGGGATTCGGCTGGTGTGGAAAGGGACTCTAAATAGTGCAGAAAATCCAATAACTCATTATCGGTTAAATGCTGGCGAGAGCGTTTCCCATAGGTTTTTTGTAAATGGGCGCGACCCTCTTCCTGCGTCCACCGTAATCGTTTTAATTCAATATCCGTTTTAGCAATATCCGAGGAAAAATCCGTGGTTTCTAAAGAACGACCCAAACCCGCCGAGGCTTGACTAAATTCGGGTTCATCAGGATAGGTGGGGACACCTTCGGGACTTGCGGGAACCGGAGGTAGGGAAGCACTACGTCCTTTCGCACCCTTAGCGGGGGAAGATTTGCTCTCCGTCTCCCCGTCCGTGGTCTTGTCGGTTTTGGGCTGAATATAGGTGGCTGATAACCAATCATCGGAGGTGAGAGACCCGGAGGGAATTCCCCCAGTATCTTGATGGGGGATCAAAGATGGGGCGAGGGGGGGCGGACTTTCCGGGGCGGGGGGGACTGCGGGCACAGAAACAGCCCTGGAAACCTCCGGTTTGAGTTCCAGGGGTGTTGGTTTTAAAGGTTCCCTGGGGGTGGAAGCTTGGGGTCGGATGCTATCGAGATCTAGGGATTGAATCGCCCGTTTTTTGGCCTGATCTTCTGCTAATTCAACGGTATCAGCCGCGGCTAATCCCGTGGTTAGGATCACCCCATCGACTTCGACCACCGCCCGCACCACATATTTTCCTTGATAAATAGTGAGTAACTCAGAAATTAAACTTCCCGTCGGATAACGCGATCGCAATTGAGCCAACATAATCAATAATTCCTAAACAAACTACGATATACTTAAAGATTAGTCATTCACGAAGCTAAACGTCACAAATTCTATACCCTATCTCACAAGCACCAAGGGAATTAACATTGGGTGCTATTCCACAAGCTCGAAGTTAGCATTGCCCAAGGGAATAGATACTAGGGTCTGCTCTGGTTTGCCTTTAGCCGACCTATCTAACGGACGGCTTCTGTGTATCCGTGGATTGTAACACTGTCCTTCTGGGGTTGGTACAATCGGCCCGGGAGAAGTTCCCCCCAGGTGTTTTAAAGATGGGGTTCTGGGGATTGGGTGTTCGGTGTCCGATGTGTGGGAAGCAGAAATCACTTCTTTGCTCAACCTTCACCCATTTAACACTAAATACCCATCCCTAACACCCGAAACCCGATTCTGACAAAGAGGATTAATCGCTACATGGAATTTTCAATCGCTGCACTGTTAGCCTATTTTTCCGATGATAAATTAGTCACCCCCAAGGCTTTAGAGAAAAAACTCGCCCCCGACGAGGAAAGTCTCCGAAGGTTTCAAATTGCTTTGGATGCTTTGGAACGAATTGGGATTCTGGAAAAAGATAAAGGTCGTTATCGCCGGGTTTCCCGAGGAAGGAATTGTGGAAGCCAAACTACGATGTTCCAGTAAAGGCTTCTGTTTTGCCATTCAAGATGCGGAAGGCGCCGAAGATGTTTATATTCGCGAAAGTCATCTGAGTACCGCTTGGAATGGCGATCGGGTTTTAGTTAGAATCATTAAAGAAGGCAGTCGTCGCCGTTCTCCCGAAGGGGAAGTTTATGTGATTTTAGAACGGGCTAATCCTTCAGTTTTAGCCAGAATTAAACAATCAAAAACTGGCTATCGGGCGGTTCCTTTAGATGATCGGTTGTTATTTGAATTAGATTTAATTAATGACCCTTCTGAACTAGCCGGGGCGGTGGATCATTTAGTTCATGTCGAAGTCCTGCGTTATCCCATTGGTGTCCATCGTCCCCTCGGTCACGTTGTCCAAATTCTCGGTTCCGATGCTGAAGATGCCGATGATTTAGATATTGTTTGTTGTAAACACGATTTACCCCGCAAATGGCCCGCCGGAGTGTTACGCGAAGCCGAGGCAATTGACCGTAACTTGAAAAAAAGTGATTTAAAAAATCGGGCTGATATTCGCAATGTTCTAACTATTAGTTTTCAACCGGATTTAGGTAATCCTGAATTTTCGGTTTTAGAAGATGAAGAACGAGCCGGGCGCCTCCCCTGCATCGATCATGCTTTTAGTATTGAACAAACTAAATCCGATCTTTGGCAATTAGGGATTCATTTAGCCGATGCTGCCCACTATATTCTCCCCGATAGTGATCTCGACCGAGAAGCCCGCAAACGGGGGACGGCGATTTATTTAGCGGATAAATTGATTCCGATTTATCCCGAAACCATTTCTTGCGATCGCTTGGCCCTAGTTCCCGACGAAGAACGATTGGCCCTATCAATTATGATCACCTTAGATATGGCTGGACGGGTCATAGAATACGAGATCCAACCTAGTGTGATCCGGGTAGATCGTCAACTCACCTTTGACCAAACCCAAGCTATTCTCGATGGTGAACCCTCCCCCTTTGCTAATGTCCTAGAAAACCTACTGGAACTCAGTCGGGCGGTGCGCCAAATTCGCCTAGAAAGGGGCAGTTTTGAACTCAATTTACCCGATACCCATTGCCACTTTAATGATGAAGGAGAACTCGGGCCAATTGTGCTATCTTCTTTATCTCCAGCCCGGTCGATGATTTCTGAGTTGGTGGTATTGGCTAATCAAATTGTTGGTAGTCATTTAAACACCTTGGGTGTTCCTGCTATTTACCGCGTCCAACCGCCCCCAGAAGCTTCTGATGTCTCGGAGTTAGCCAAATTAGCAACTCATTTAGGGACGGAATTATTTTTGGAGGAAGATGAGGAAGTAGAACCCGGTACGTTCCAACAATTTACGGAGGAATTGGCAAATAGTCGGGCGGAACGGGTTTTGAGTTATTTATTAGAAGAAACCCTCAAACCGGCGGTTTATAGTACCACCGCTAAACTTCATTTTGGCTTGGCCCTTCCCTGTTATACCCATTGCACTTCCCCCCTGTCTCGCTATTGCGATTTACAGATTTTGCGGGTACTGAAAAGCGTGTTTGAGGAAGGACGCGATCGCCGTTCTACCCGGGCTAAGGAACGGGTGGATTTGGGCCATTCTTCCTGTCATGGGAAAATTACCTGGAATGTACTCCCCCCGGAAATTCAGCATGAGTTGGAAAGTCAGTTTAACCAGTTAGTCATTCATCTGAGTGAACGGGAAAGCGTGGCGGTGGATGCGGAGGAAGATTTAGAGGGACTCAAGAAAACCGGGTTTATGAAGGAACGCACGGGCCAAAACTTCATTGGCTTAATTACCGGGGTTCAGTCCTATGGGTTCTTTGTGGAAATTGAGGTAAAGTCCCCCGGCGGCACGGTTTTACGGGTGGAAGGACTGGTTCATGTTTCCTCCCTCAAGGATGACTGGTATGAATACCGTTCTCGTCAACAAACCCTAGTCGGTCGCAAAAATCGCAACCAATACCGTCTCGGGGATAATGTCGAAGTCCAGGTAAAAAGTGTAGACTACTATCGTCAACAAATTGATTTAGTCGCGGTCGGCGGCGGTAGTGAAGCTTCAGAGGATAGCGACGAACCCTATTTTCCCTAAATCTTAACGCGGATTTAAGAGGATTTCACGGATTTCACGGATTTTAATTTGTGTTAATCTGCGTAATCCTCTTAAATTCGTAATTCGTAATTCGTAATTCCTAAAATGTCTATTACACAATTAATTAGTTTACTGGTGCTTGTGGGAGGTTTAGCGATCTTTACGATCCAAAATCTATCCCCATCTTTATCTTTAATTTTTTTAGGTAATCAACTACCAAGTTTACCCCTTTCAATTTGGATTTTAATAGCGATCGCAATGGGAATATTAACCTATTCCATTATTCATAATTTATTTCAAGTTACCCCTCAGAGGGTTAAACCTTTTTCTCCCTCTAAAACAGCTTCTGAACCCGTTACTAAAGCCCCCTTAGACCCGGTTAGTCCTTCTTCTTGGGTTTATACTCCCGAACCCATCGAACCCGCTCCAGAATCGGTTTATACCGCCCATGGTTCTGTTAGTTCTGTGAGTCCTTCTGAACCGGAAACCCCCTGGGAGTGGTTTTGCAGATGATGATGATTGGGAAACGGAAGTTAAACCTTTTAACCCCGCTTGGGAAGGAGATGATGGGAGAGAAAATTATCCAGAAACACAACCCCCAACTGCATCGGATTCATCCTATTCTTATTCCTACGAGGATCGAGATTCTAGTAGTACCGGAGTTGGGAAAGTCGAAACGGTTTATGATGCTGATTATCGAATTATTACCCCGCCTCCGAAAACTAAAATTCAAGATGATATTCAACCCAAAAATCAGAATTCCAATGATGATGATGAAGATTGGGTTTGATACTCTCATTTTTATTAGTAGAACTTCAGGTCAAAAATACTAAAGACAACCCTCAAATTACTATTGAAATGTAGGGGCGGGTTCGCCGGGATTTTTGTGATGATCATTAACCCAAATAAACCCGCCCCGTCTTGTTAATATTAATCAAGACAAAACCCCACAAATTCTGTTTTTTTTATCTAAAATATCGGTGGGGTTGGGCGGGTTTATCAAGATTTTCTGTGAGATTTGAAGGATTTTGTCGAACCCGCCCCTACGGGTTTCTTCTTGATGAAAATTTACCGCAAAAAGTGAGTTCAACCTACGGGTAATTTTATTCTGTTTAAGGGTATTTTATTTATATCTTGATGATTGTTTTCTAATTCTTCAGAAACATCTAATACTGTTGATAGTGATGCTTCAAATTCTTCTGGCGTCATTCTCAACAACGCCGGAATAACTGCTACTTTTTTACCCTTGAGTAAAATCGTTACCTCGAAATCTGCACCCAAAGCATCTAAATAAGCTAAAACCGATTCAAAAGCATGATCATTATTAGCACTTTCTAACTTAGAAACCCAACTTTGACCTACTCCCATTTTTTCAGCTAATTCCGCTTGGGTTAAACCTAATTTTTTTCGCAAATTTCGCATCACTTGAGTTAAGGTTAATCTAAATAACTCCTGTCTTTCGATGAGTTGCATTTCCGGGGTATCAGGAATAATTTGCTCAAGGAAAGCGAGAACATCTTGAGTATTCGTTTCTGTCATTAATTTTCCTCCTGTTGTTGAATGATGCGATCTCGTCGTCTAACCGCAATACTAATTTCCGATTTAGGTGTTTTGCGACTTTTCTTTTTAAACCCATGTAATAGGACAAAACGCCTTCCAACAAAAGCACAAAGAAAAATTCGCGGATTATTTGGTGTATTATCTAATCGTAATTCATACAAATTTGTTTCCGTTACAATTTTATCTAAAATATCAGATCTTTCTCTTAATAATCTTAATCCATAACTCCTCAGCAATTTTAGGCGAAGTTGTAATTGCTTCAGTTTCCCCTGGTGTCAATGACGGATCTTTGATAAACTCCTGAACAGGTGCAGTTCCATCAGACTCAATGTAAAACTCGATTTGCCATTCTTCTGTCACACCTTAGCATTGTTCCTCATTTATTCCAAATTTGTCATATTTTATGATAACACAATTTCCCCAAATCTTCAATTATTGAACATAACCGAAAATTCCCGTCTTCAGTAAATCTACGATGACGCTAAGATAATTAAGGACTGTACCACTCGAAATGTAGTGAACTCAAAATTACTCTCTGACCCCCTACCCTATCCCAACAACTCCCCCAACACCATCCGCATTCGGGGGGCGAAACAACATAACTTGAAAAATGTTGATTTGGAGTTACCCCGCGATCGCCTGATCGTTTTTACCGGGGTTTCCGGGTCGGGGAAATCATCCCTCGCCTTTGATACCATCTTCGCCGAAGGTCAGCGCCGCTATGTGGAGTCCCTGAGCGCCTACGCCCGCCAATTCCTGGGACAACTGGATAAACCCGATGTCGATGCGATCGAGGGGTTGAGTCCCGCCATTTCCATTGACCAAAAATCCACCTCCCATAACCCCCGGTCTACCGTTGGGACGGTGACGGAGATTTATGATTATTTGCGGTTGCTGTTTGGTCGGGCGGGACAGCCCCATTGTCCGATGTGCGATCGCAATATTGCGCCCCAAACTATTGATGAGATGTGCGATCGGATCATGGAAACTTCCAGACCGGACAAAATTTATTATCCTAGCTCCGGTTGTTAGGGGGAAAAAAGGCACTCACCGCAAGCTATTATCGAGTTTAGCTTCCCAAGGATTTGTGCGCGTCCGGGTGAATAATGAGGTTTTTGAACTATCAGAAAATATTGAATTAGATAAAAACCATAGCCATAATATTGAAATTGTTATTGACCGCTTAATTAAAAAACCCGGACTACAAGAACGTCTCGCCGATTCCCTAACTACCTGTTTAAAACAATCTAATGGAATTGCAATTATAGGAATAGTAGATGATACATCTAATGATAATTATAGACCAACTGCCTCGAAAAAAGCAAGTTCTGAAGATCAAAAAGATTCAGAAAATAGCGATAATTCCTATCCATTAGAAAAGGATAATTTTGAACAAACCTCCCTGGGTAAAGGGGGAGGATCTTTACAATTGGTATTTTCAGAAAATTTTGCCTGTCCCGAACATGGGGCGGTCATGGAAGAACTTTCTCCTCGGTTATTTTCCTTTAATTCTCCCTTTGGAGCCTGTCCGAGTTGTCATGGTTTAGGACATCTGAAAACCTTTTCCCCAGAGTTAGTAATTCCCGACTTAACTCAACCAGTTTATACTGCAATTGCTCCTTGGTCAGAAAAGGATAATTCCTATTATTTATCTATCTTACATAGTGTTGGTCAAGCCTTTGGTTTTGAGATTACTACCCATTGGAATCAACTCACAAAAGAACAACAACATATTATCCTTTATGGTTCAGAGGAACCTATTTTAATTGAAACCGATTCTCGGTATCGAGAAAACAAAGGATATTATCGACCCTACGCCGGGGTATTGCCATTATTACAACGTCAATATCAAGACAGTGCTTCCGAATTACAAAAGCAAAAATTAGAACAATATTTAATTGATCAACCCTGCGAAGTTTGTCTGGGAAAAAGACTAAAACCCGAAGCCCTAGCGGTGCGAGTCGGACAATATCAAATAGATGAATTAACGGGGGTTTCTATTCGGGATTGTTTAGATCGAATTAATCAGTTAAACTTAACCGAAAGACAGGCAAAAATAGCGGAATTAGTTCTGCGGGAAATCAGAGCTAGATTGCAATTTTTACTGGATGTGGGATTAGACTATTTAACCCTAGCCAGAACCGCATCCACCCTATCAGGAGGAGAAGCCCAACGGATTCGGTTAGCCACTCAAATCGGGGCGGGTTTAACGGGGGTTTTATATGTATTAGATGAGCCTAGTATTGGGTTACATCAACGGGATAATACAAAGTTATTAAATACCTTGATAAAATTACGGGATTTAGGTAATACTTTAATTGTGGTTGAACACGATGAAGAAACTATTCGGGCGGCGGATCATTTAGTTGATATTGGGCCGGGGGCGGGGGTGCATGGTGGTGAAATTGTCGCCCAGGGAAATATAGAGGTTTTATTAAATTCTGAAACCTCTTTGACGGGGGCTTATTTATCAGGAAGAAAACAAATCGAAACCCCCGCAGAAAGAAGAAAGGGAAATGGAAAACGGATTAAATTAATTAACGCTACCCGCAATAACTTAAATAATATTACCGTGGAAATTCCGTTAGGAAAACTGGTTAGTATTACGGGGGTTTCTGGTTCGGGAAAATCTACCTTGATGAGTGAATTACTGTATCCATCTTTACAACATCATTTCACCCGAAAAGTACCTTTTCCCAAGGATTTAAAAGCTGTAGAAGGGTTAGACGTATTGGATAAAGTGATTGTAATTGATCAATCTCCCATTGGTCGCACCCCGAGATCTAACCCTGCCACTTATACCGGAGTTTTTGATATTATTCGAGATGTTTTTACCGAAACAATTGAAGCCAAAGCCAGAGGTTATAAAGCTGGACAATTTTCCTTTAATGTCAAAGGAGGACGGTGTGAAGCCTGCGGGGGACAGGGAGTAAATGTGATTGAAATGAACTTTTTGCCCGATGTTTATGTGCAGTGTGAAGTGTGCAAAGGAGCCCGATATAATCGGGAAACTTTACACGTTAAATATAAAGGATATTCGATTGCCGATGTATTAAATATGCCTGTAGAAACGGCCTTAGATGTGTTTCAAAATATCCCCCGGGCGGCGAGTCGTTTACAAACTTTAGTTGATGTCGGTTTGGGTTATATTCGCTTAGGACAACCCGCGCCAACTTTATCAGGGGGAGAAGCCCAACGGGTTAAATTGGCATCAGAATTATCAAAAAGAGCCACGGGAAAAACCTTATATTTAATTGACGAAACCGACAACGGGTTTATCCTTTTATGACGTGCATCAATTATTAAATGTATTGCAACGTTTGGTGGATAAAGGTAATTCTATTTTAGTAATTGAACACAATTTGGATGTGATTCGTTGTGCAGATTGGGTAATTGATTTAGGGCCAGAGGGAGGGGATAAAGGAGGAGAATTAATTGCACAAGGAACCCCGGAAGATATTGCTAAAAATGCTAAATCTTATACGGGGATTTATTTAAAACAGGTGTTAAAACAACATCATTCTCCAAATATAGTAGTCGCGCCTGGGGTGTGAGGAAATAAAGTGATCAGTATAGTGCTACGCATTACAGTTGTAGAGACGCGCCATGGCACGTCTCTACTAAATCTGTTCCCTTATTAATAAACCCAACCCCATAAAAAAATCCCTATTTCCTATTGCTATATTTGCTAAAATAGGTTTTAAAAATATCCTGAGCAATCGGAGCCGCAGAAACCGCCCCATATCCCCCGGCTTCGACGACAACGGCGATCGCAATTTCTGGTTTGTTGGCAGGCCCAAACCCCACATACATCGCATTATCAGGCTTTCCTGGAATTTCCACCGTTCCTGTTTTACCTCCGGTTAAAGGAATTGAAACCATCATTTAAACCCCGTCCAGTTCCTTTTTTTACCACATCAATTAATCCAGCCCGAATCAGATTTAGGGTTGACGCAGAAATTTTTGTTTTAATCGGTTTTGTTGGGATTTTATTGGTTTGAGATATTAATAAATGGGGTTGAACTCGCCAACCACTATTAGCCACGGTAGAAACCATCACAGCTAATTCTAACGGAGTCGCTAAAACCAAACCTTGACCAATTGCCATGGTCACCGTATCTCCAATATACCAAGGTTCATCATATAATTTTTCTTTCTCTTTAGGAGTAGGAATTTGCCCTTGATTTGCCCCATCTAACCCCAATAAATCCAAATTAATTGTCCCAGCAATTCCCAATTCTTTGCCCCATTTAGCAATATTTTCTGGCCCGGTTTTCACCCCAAGCTGATAAAAAAAGGTATTACTACTAAAAGCCAAAGCTTCTTTAAATCCAATCACACCATAACCCTTTCCATGTTCATTAAAGGAAATCCCCCCAATTTTAATTGATGCAGCAGTCGGGATTTTAGAAGTAATAGAAAAATTCCCCGATTCAATTCCCGCCGTGGTGGTGACAATCTTAAAGGTACTCCCTGGCGGATACCCCTGTACGGCTCGATTTAATAACGGTTGTTCAACACTTTGTAGCTTTTTCCAGTCTTGACTTGTTACCTGATTTGTAAATAAATTAGGATCAAAAGTTGGGCCACTAGCTAGGGCTAAAATCGCTCCGGTTTTGACATTTAAAACCACCACCGCCCCCCGACGATTTGCCAAGGCTTTTTCGGCGGTTTTTTGTAGGGCTAAATCTAATGTTAACTGCACCGATTGACCCTGTTTAGGAGGTTGCAAACCTAACTCTTGAATTTCCTGACCTTTGGCATCCACTTCCAGTAATCTATTCCCCCAAGTGCCTTTGATTTGGGAATTTACTAATTTTTCAACTCCCATTTTTCCGGCCATTATTCCCATCGGATCACGAGGATTTGCTTTTAATTCTTCCAGTGTCGCCTCTCCAATATAACCTAAAATATGGGCTGCTAATTTTCCATTTGGATAATAACGTCGAGATTCTCCCCGCACTTCAACACCGCGTAAATTTTCCACTTTTTCTGCTAAACCAATAAACATTTCAGCCGAAAGATTTGGACTCACTCTCACCGGAATTCGAGATCGATATCCGGTTTTTTCTAATTTTTGCAGAATCTCAGCAGGGGGAACATTTAAAATAGTATGGAGTTGTTTAGCAGTGATTTTCCATTGTTCAGGAGACTGTTCCTGGGGCCATAAATATACGGAAACGCGAGAGTTGACTTCCCGCTAATAAATCCCCGTTTCGATCTAAAATTTGCCCCCGTTTAGCCGGGACAGGAATCAGGCGTAAACGGTTATTTTCCGCCCGAATGCGGTGGTATTCTCCCTCAATCAATTGTAACTGTATCAGTTTAATTCCTAAACCTCCAAAAAAACACCCGATTAATAATAATAAAATCACCCCTTTATGAGTCCGATGACGTTGGATTATTGAATTTTGTTGGGCTGGGATTGTCAGATAGGGAGATTTAGACGGAAACAGAGATTCGTTAGCCATAATTAAGAAATTCTTAGGTTAAACTTTATTATTCTTAATTGTTAATTCCGGTTTCTTGCCTTAAAATCAGAACAAACTGCCACGTTTTTATGGGGGTTAGATGAATGAGTAGTAGTCATCATCTTGTTTTTCCTCCCCGGACTTACTCTGGGGAATCCCTGACCACCTCTGAGGTTTTAACTCAACCGAATTCTCCCCACCGTGATGTTGCTGTTGGGGATGATTTACTGATGTTTTTGGCTATACAAGCTCTACAAAGACAGGTTCCCCCCCGCCTCAAAGTTTTTGATGATTTTGCGACCGAATTTCAAAGGGAAATCTCCAATTATTTTGGCAGTTATCAACAGGCTTGTATTTTGATTAATCAATTATTGATAACCGTTGATAATCCGAATATTATCACTCAATATTGCCAGCAAAGTTCCCTAGGGAAGAAACTACCCAACGCTTTATATATTCATCGTTCAGCCCTATCTGAGTTAAATATTGTATTGAGAATATATGAACAATTAAGTCGTTTTTATTTACCGTCCTTAAAACCCTTTACCTTGATTAAGTTTCATACTAATCAATCATTAATTTCTTATTTATTCTATCCTGATTTTGATCAAGATCCCCATCCGGCCTTAACTGCTAGTTTTCAAGTAAACGTTAAAACCGGACAGGTAAATATTATGGATTATTCTAATAGTGATAATCCGCCGATTCTGCATCGAAAAGAAACCTTTGTCACTGCAAATTATCCCAATTATCAAAAGTTTAAACAACTCACTAAAACCGAAGAACGATTAGGATTATTAGAAACGCCTAAACTTTCATCCCTTCAGGAATTTATTAACTCAGAAACTCGTTTATACCGAACCATTGGAACTCGCAAAGGTTGGCAACAACACTTACATAAACATGGGGTAGAAATCCATGATCATCGGGTGATGAAACTTTCGGAAATTACCAATAATTTAACCGAATTTAATTCTGAAAATGCCCTACATTTTTCACCTAAAATTGAACGTCATCGCGCCGCTATTCCGCGTAAAAATTTATCCCGTCCGATGCGTTTAGCCCTAGAAGCGGAAGTGTTTCAAGAACATAGCACTTTTTTTGATTATGGTTGTGGATATGGGGGAGATATTCAACGGTTAACGGAAACAGGGGTATACGGGAAGCGGATGGGATCCTTATTATTCTCCCCAAACTCCCCAAATAGAATCCGATATTGTGAATTTGGGATATGTAATTAATGTAATTGAATGTCAAAACGAACGACGGGAAGCCCTAATTCAAGCCTGGAATTTAGCTCAAAAAGTTTTAATTGTTGCAGCCCAAGTGTTAGTAGATGCTCAAGAAAAAGGAATTATGGTGTATGGGGATGGGGTGATTACCAGCCGCAATACCTTTCAAAAATATTATCAACAGGAAGAACTCAAAGTTTATATTGATCAGGTCTTAGATGTTGATGCAATTCCCTTAGATTTAGGGGTTTATATTGTGTTTCGAGATGAGAGCGAAGCCGAAAAATTTCGAGCCGATCGCTTCCATTCTCGCTTAACATCTCCCCGAATTCGTTTGACCTTAAAACGGTTTGAAGATTATCAAGAATTACTCCAACCTTTAATTCAATTTATCAGCGATCGCGGTCGTTTACCCGTGGAAACCGAACTTCCAGAAGCCGAACAACTCCAACAGGAATTTGGCAGTTTAAAACGAGCTTTTCAAATAATTTTACAAGTCACAAATCCTGAAGAATGGGACGTGATCGCCCATAAACGCCGTCAGGATTTACTGGTTTATATTGCCTTAAGTCGATTTAGTCGTCGTCCAAAACTATTTCAACTTTCAGAAGCAATGAAAAATGATATAAAAGGTTTATTCGGTAGTTATAGAAAATCTTGTGATTTGGCAGATTTAATGTTATATACTCTGGGTGATCCTAAAATTATTGCCAACCATTGCCAAAACAGTGAAGTAGGTCAAAAACGAGCCAATTCCCTCTGGATTCATATTTCAGCGCTGGAAAAACTCTCTCCATTGCTGCGACTCTATGAAGGATGTGCTAGTCAAACCCTGGGTCGTCCTGAAGGGGCAAACTTAATTAAGTTTCATATCAAAACCCCCAAAATTTCCTATTTATTTTCCCCAGATTTTGATCTTGAAACCCATCCGACCCTGAGTAACTGTATGCAAATTGACCTGCGGGATCTTCATGTCAGCTATCAAACTTATGATGGCCCCAACCCCCCAATTTTGCATCGCAAACACACCTTAGTTAACCCAGAATATCCCCATCATCAACAGTTGGTAAAACTCTCTGACCAAGAGGAAAAATGGGGACTATTCGATAACTTTGGGTTGATTCAAACGCGCCTAGGTTGGTTAAAATGTTTAGAAGACCATTGTGCTCAAATCAGGGGTTATCGTGTCTACTGGCGTACCGATGCCGATCCTTATCGGGTGAAATTATTACGTTTCTGCTCGTCGGAATCGGAATAAATCATAGTTATTGCCCCCGGATCTTTGTTCATCAGTAGCCAATTTATTTTTTAGTCAGGGTAACACGAATTAGATTCAACATTAAACAATGGATATTAAACAATTACTAGAAAAATACACCCACGGGGAAAGGGATTTTCGAGGCGCTATCTTAATTGGGATTCAACTCAATGGCGTTGATTTAAGTAGTGTAGATTTAAGTGGAGCAAATCTGATTAATGCCGACTTGCAAGAAGCGGATTTAAGCGAAGCCGATTTGACCGGAGTTAACCTAATTAATGCTAATTTAAGTGGTGCTGATTTAAGTGGTTCGGATCTAAGTCGCGCCTATCTAAATGGAGCCAAATTAGTTGGTGCTTATCTCAACCGCACCCATTTAATTAATACCTATTTAAGTGGAGCCAATTTAATTTATACTAAACTAATTGGGGCTAATTTAACCGGGGCAAATCTAACTAATGTTAAATTAATTAATGCGAATTTGACTCGGGCAGTTCTGACCAATGCTAATCTCACCGGAGTTAATTTAATTGGTGCGGATCTCAAAAGTGCTAACCTTTTAGGAGCCGATCTCAGGGGGGCAAATTTAAGTGGAACCTTAATTGATGAAACTACCCAACTGAGTGACAAATGGCGGCTGGTTCAAGAAATAGTTACCCAAGGGGCAATTGAACGGGATTTAAGTTATGCAGATTTGAAAGAAACTAACTTAATTGGAGCTAATTTAACCCGAGCTAATTTAAGTAATGCTGATCTAAGCGGTTCTAATTTAAGTGGCATTTATCTCACCAATACTATTGTCGAAAACACCAAATTTGTCGGTGTGGTGGGGCTCTCTCCTGAAGCTAAACTCAACCTCAAACAACGGGGGGCTATATTAGATTAGGAATCAATTTCCTCCTGATTAATCCCTACCTAACTATTGATTTTATTCAAGACTTGTAAATTCTGCCAAGCTTGAATAAAATTCCCCTGTAGGAGTTGAGAAACCCCGACTAAAACCTTAAATTCAGGTTGATTTGGGTTTAACTCTAGGGCAGGTTTTAGTGCCTGTTCTGCTAATTTGGCTTGTAAATTATAGAGATAAACAAACCCTAAATAGGCGTGAGCATTGGGATTTTTACTATCAAGTTGAGTTACTATTTTTAAGGCTGCGATCGCCCCTTCCGCATCCTGTTGTAAAACATTAGCCAAAGCTAAATTATAAGCTAAATCCAATCGATTAGGCTCCAGTTTTAAGCGATATTCTAAGGCTTTTTCCGCTTGAATTGTATAGTCTTGAGTCGGATCATATTGATTAATTCTTCCCACCTGAGCAAAAATCGGATCTAACCCCTTAATTCCTGCGGGTAAATTAACGGTTAATAGTCTTAACTGCGTCACTAAATCTAACTCGGGGGCGGCGACGGGGGGAATTTTAGGATCAATTTTCAAGATAATATTAGGGGTGTTAATTTTATAGTTTTTCCCCGTTTCTCGGTTCAAATAAGTTGCTTCTAATTGATAATTTCCCGGAATTAAATCAACCGGAGGAAACATCGCCATTCGTTTCTGTGACTTGATAACTTTTATCCGGTGCATCCCCATATAATTGTCCTGTTCCTATCCCATGATCATGAATCCAAAAAGATAAACCTTTGGGGTTAGGAGGAGTTAACTTCCAATTTAAAATTACAATTCCCTGCTGCAAATCGCGTAACGATCCCCGCCATTGATAAGTAACTGGAACCGGAAGACCAGGGGGGGCTTGAGTCGGAATTAAAACCCGTTCTAACTCTATTTTGGGAATTGATGTTTTTAGAGGTAAAACTTCTACAAAGGGAATAATTCTTTCATATAAATTCAAAAAACTATTATCGGGTAATAGCCATTGTTTATTCAGCTTAAATTCGGGACTGGTTTCTAAGGTTTGCATCGTCATTTGTTGAGCATCCTGTACCCGATTTACTGAACCCTGTTGTCCGGTTTTAGTCACAAACCAAGACATTGATCGCACATCCTGTGAAACGTTCTTTTTATTCGTTCCCACCTGTCTCCCGTGAACCTGAGAACCTTGTAAGGAAACCGTAATAGTTTAAATTATGTTGATTAATTTCTGGCGTTGAAGGTAATACTCCTAAATTGCTTTTTAAATAGGGTTGGGATGCAATAATTTCGGTAATTACTTGTTCATGGGGCCAAGGGTTTCCTAAATAAACATGATGTTCGTTTCCTGGGTTGAAAGTTCTGATCACTTGTCTAACCGGATAACTGCCAATTGGCCATAAATTAAACATCATTAATATTATTCCTAAACCCAAGGTTCCCCACCGAATTTGTCGCCCCCAACTTTGAGGAAATAAGGTTAAAAAATAGGCTAAAACAATTGCTAAAACCGGAAGTAAGGGTAAACTATAGCGGAAATCTTTATTCACATTTAGGGAACAGAGGAGATATCCCCCCAACCAAAATATTGCTAACCATTTTAAGGATATCCAGTTTAATTGTAATTTTGAGAAATGTTCAAAGGGATGATGCTGTTGATTCCAAGATAAAGAATAGTGTTTAATAATATAGAATAAAAGACCAATAATCGGAATAATTAATAGGGGGAAAGAAACATGGGCGGGCAGTAATTTAAAATAATATGTCCAAGCATCTAAACTGGTTAAAGCCGGATCACCTTCGGCGATCGCAGAATCCAGGGTTGCTCGTTTTCCTGAAGTTAACATTAATAACCAATTGGTTTTCGCCCAAGGAAAAATAATTGCTGTTGATAATAATAACGCCAGGAATAATTGTGAAAATCGCTGCCATTGACGTTTTTTTAAAACTCCTACCGTTACCCATAATAGGGGAGTAAACAGGAAAAAAAGAGCCGTTTGTTTAGTCAAAAGAGCTAATCCAAAAGTTACCCCAAATAGAATAGCCCACCGCCAAGAATGAGTTAGTTTTTTATCGCAATTATCAAGACCAGAACACCACCATAAAGTCAAGCTATAGAAACTTAATGTCACCATAGCAGTTAACGGATAATCGAGTAAAAATTGTAACCTATGGTGATAAAGTCCGGGTAAAATAGCACAAATAGCCGTTGCCCAAAATCCTACGGAACGGTTAAATAATAGGGTTCCTAAACCGTAAACTGAAGCAAATAAAATAGCACTAAATAATAGATGAACCGCATTAGTTTGATCCGGCCCTATTCCTAATATATTCTGAAAGGGAATAGTTAATAAATAGGTCAAGGGGGGAATTTTAGGGGACATCATCCACATCTGAGTCCACCAGTCCCCGGAAAACCATTGGGGTTGTTGCCAAACTTGCCAATAATTTAAGGCCTCATTCAGATAATCCGCCTGATCCCAAGCGGGAACAGACCGATCCATCCTAAACCATAGGCGATCGCTCACCGCCACCACCAGCCAAATTAAGCCAACCCCAAGGATCTCTGCGGGGGGTTTGTTGTGCTTCATCGTTGTCCTTCCTAATAAGATTTGTGAACCCAACCCGGACGGCCAAATCTCCAAAGTCAATCAATCAGAGGGTTTGGAGACCGAACCCCTACAATAAAATACTACGATTGATTCCGATTGGAAAAAATTTCTCCGCCAGGGGGTTGCCAAACTCAATTCTATTTGCTAGATTAGTAAAAGTGAAAACGAGCCGGGATAGCTCAGTTGGTAGAGCAGAGGACTGAAAATCCTCGTGTCGGCGGTTCAAGTCCGCCTCCTGGCATCCTAAAGCATTAGACCGTTACTGATTAACTCAGTTGCGGTCTAATTTTATGATGGCGATAACGCCAGTAATCTTTGAGAATCCGATCATGATCAAAACAGAGGTTTTGCGGGATTCTCCAGGGTTCAAAAAGTTCTAAATGTTTCGCATCATCAGCCGCCTGGGGTTCGCCAATTGCTGTGGCTAAAAACACGACGCTCAGGGTATGTTGACGGGGATCTCGACTCGGATCGGAATACACATGAAATTGTTCAATTAACTCGATATCTAATCCCGTTTCTTCCTTAGCTTCCCGAATAGCTGCGGTTTCAACGGATTCTCCATAATCTACAAATCCCCCAGGAATTGCCCATCCAAAGGGCGGATTTTTGCGTTCAATTAATACAATCGGTCTGGCTGGGCGATCGCTTAATTCAATAATAATATCAACGGTAGGAGCAGGATTGCGATAATTCATAAATCAGGGAAACAGGGAATAGGGAATGAGTTATATCTGTAGAGACGTGCCATGGCGCGTCTCTACTCAAATTAATTTAAACCATGGGATTGAGGTTTTAAAATAGTGGGAATTTTTTCTAAGATTTGGGTAACAACCTGTTGCGGGACACCGCCGGGATTAATTTTAATTTCGAGATCGGCTTGAGCGTAAAGGGATTGACGTTTTTCTAATATAGTTTGTAATTGTTGTAACGGGTCGGGATGTTGTAATAAGGGTCGAGTTTGATCTTCTTTTAAACGGTTATAGAGTTCTTCCACGGGAACATTCAGCCAAATAATCATTCCATGTCTGAGATAACTCCAATTCATTTGTTTAAGAATAATTCCTCCTCCCGTCGCCACCACAAATTTTTTATAGGCACAAATTTCTGATAAAACTTGAGATTCTAACTCCCTAAAAGCCGCTTCTCCTTCCGTGGCAAAGATATCAGTAATAGACTGATGGGTTACTTGGCTAACTAAATCATCGGTATCCATAAACCGATACTCTAACTGTTTGGCTAATAATCGGCCAATGGTGCTTTTCCCTGACCCCATCATCCCAATTAAATAAATATTGATGCCTTTTAACTGTTCTTGCAAAGTTGATAACTCTCCATTAAAAACGATTCTTTAGTATATCATTTATTCGATTTTACACTAATTATTTACAATTTCATCGTTAAACTAATCCGTTTTAACTTTTCATTGATTTCCATTACCCGCACCTTAACCACCTGTCCAACCTTAACAAATTTATTCGGATCATCAACAAATTGATCGGCGAGTTGGGAAATATGGACTAACCCATCTTGATGTACACCAATATCAACAAATGCGCCAAAAGCTACCACATTTGTTACACTTCCTTCTAATTCCATTCCTATTTTTAAATCGGATATTTCCTTAATTCCTTCTTTGAAGGTGGCATATTTAAACTCAGCCCGGGGATCTCGTCCAGGTTTTTCTAATTCGCTAATAATGTCTTTTAGGGTAGGAATTCCGATGGTATCAGTAACATATTTATCCAGTTTAACGGATTTAATTTTATCCTTAAATTGACTAATATTATTTAAGGTAACTCCTACATCCTTCGCCATAATTTCCACAACGGCATAACTTTCGGGGTGAACTGCGGTATTATCTAAAGGATTAACACCCCCCCGAATTCTTAAAAATCCCGCCGCCTGTTGAAAGGCTTTCGGGCCTAATTTAGCAACTTTTAACAGTTCTTTTCGAGTTTTAAAGGCTCCATTTTCATTGCGATAATTAACGATATTTTGAGCCACCGTTGGGGTAATTCCTGATACAAAAGTTAATAATTCCTTGGAGGCGGTGTTTAATTCCACTCCCACATAATTAACACAACTTTCAACAGTATCATCGAGTTTTTTCTTTAATAATTTCTGATCTACATCATGTTGATATTGTCCGACACCAATGGACTTGGGATCAATTTTAACTAATTCTGCTAGGGGATCTTGTAACCGTCTTCCGATGCTAATAGCACCCCGCACCGTTAAGTCTAAATCGGGAAATTCCTGTCGGGCTACATCACTAGCAGAATAAATTGATGCACCGGATTCATTCACCATAACTTTTATCGGTTTTCGGTCTAATTTAGCAATAATTTCCGTTACAAATTCGTCGGTTTCTCGTCCGGCGGTGCCATTTCCGATGGCGATTAATTCGATTTTATATTTATCAATTAATTGTTTAACTTTTTTCGCAGATTCTTGACGTTGACCTTCCGCTTGATGGGGGAAAATCGTATGATATTCACAGAATTTTCCGGTTTCTGATAAAACGGAAACTTTGCACCCAGTCCTAAACCCGGGGTCAATGGCTAAGGTGGGTTTCATTCCCGCCGGGGAAGCAAGTAATAATTCTCTTAAATTCGATTCAAAGGTTTTAATTGATTCTAAATCAGCGTAGGTTTTGCGATCGCCTCTAACCTCACTGATTAAGGAGGTTTTCATTAACCGATTAAAGGCATCTTTTAACATCGGTTGATAGAATTTTCTAATAATAGGATTTTTAGTTTTAATTTCCTGAGATTCTAAATAGGACTGAATAAAATCTTGATCAAACTCAATCTCAACTTTTAAGATTCCATCCGTTTCTCCCCGCAATAATGCTAACAAATTATGGGGTTTAATATCCTGTACATTTTCTCGATATTTGCGGTACATTTCAAATTTAGTTGATCCTTCGGGATAGTCCTCTTTTACTAGGGAAACAAATACCCCTCGATTCATTAAATATTCTCTTAAATAGGCTCGTAAATTAGCTTTTTCGGATACAATTTCTGCTAAAATATCAGAAGCTCCATTTAAGGCTTCTTCAATAGTTTTAACGCCTTTTTCTTCGGAAATATATTTTTCCGCTTCTGATTCTAAAGCAAGGGTTGGGGAATTAGGTTGATTAAAATTAGCAATAAATTGGGCTAGGGGTTTCTAATCCTTTTTCTTTAGCAATGGTGGCGCGGGTTCGGCGTTTGGGTTTGAAGGGTAAATATAAATCTTCTAATTCGGTTTTTTGTAAACAGGTTTCAATTTTTTCTCGAAGTTCATCGGTGAGTTTTTCTTGGGATGCGATCGCTTCTAAAATACTCTTTTTTCGGTCTTCCAATTCCGTTAAATAGGCATAACGTTCCGAAAGATCCCGCAGTTGAACTTCATCTAAGGAACCCGTTATTTCTTTGCGATATCGCGCTACAAAAGGAATGGTTGCACCCTCGGAAAACAGTTGTAGTGCGTTTTCTACCTGAAAGGGTTTAAGGGACAGTTCTTGAGCGAGAATTTGGGAAATATTGAGCATGGGATTCAGAATCAACGGTGGTTTTACCTAATCTTAATTATATCATATTTAATTCAATGTCAGAAATCCGAATAATCGTAGGGGCGAGGCACGCCTCGCCCCTACACAGCCAACAACTTTAATTAAGAACGAGTTTGACTGGCTTGCAACTGTTGTAACAGTTCTTCATGGTTTTTGGCAGGTTTATTACATTTTAATCCCTGACAAACTAAGCCGATAATATCATCAGAAAGCGTGTTATCAACCTTAAAAATAGTCGCGGGAAAATACTGCACACCTAACCCAGAAATTTGTTCGGGAGAAGTCCGAACTAGGGTATTATTTCGATACCAGTCTAACGCCGTAAATAAACTAGGACAGGCTTGGGGGGATTTTTGCATCACGGAACTAAAGGCGGTTAACCCCTGTTCCGCTTGGTCTAAAAATTCCAGATTTTCTGTTAACAAAAACAGCCGCACCAAATTAGCAATAGCTATCCCATTCGCCGATGGAGTGGCATTATCAATATAACTGCGTTCTCGAACTAATAAATCCTTTCCGGTGTCCTTGGCGGTATTAAAATAGCCTCCTAATTCCACACTCCAGAGTAAATTATTAAATTCTTCTTGAACTTTTTTCGCCTGTTCTAACCAATAATCGGGTGATACCAAACTGGGGGTTAATATTAAACTAGCTTGGTGTAAATCAATCAAGGCTTTAACGAATAACCCATAATCTTCAGATTGAGCTACAACATCCGGTTCTCCTTCATAATTGACTCGATGTAAACGTCCCTCCACCCATTGATGATTCAGAATAAATTGAGCCGCTTTTGTGGCTAATTCTAAATATTCAACTTCCCGAAAAACCTTCGCAGCTTTGGCTAAACCGGAAATCATTAAACTATTCCAAGCCACAATCATTTTAGTATCCGTGACCGGAGGAATTCTACCTAACCAATGATGGGTTTTTGCCTCCTGATTATTGCGGGCGGGGGGAAAGAGTTTTAAGGTTTCTGGCATTTCCCCATACCGCACTTGAAACAGTTTTTCCAAACCAGATTCGATGGTATTACTTAACTCATCTGCATTGCACCGTTGCAAAACATTCTTACCTTCAAAGTTACCGGATTTTGTAATAGTAAATTGTTCTTGCAGGGCGGCATATTCTTCAGGAGTTAGGATTTTTTCTAGTTCACTATTATTCCAGACATAAAAAGCTCCTTCTTCCGGTTCTAACTCCTCGGGAGTAGTAAAATTATCGGCATCTTGGGAAGCATAAAAATAACCTTCGGGAGCGGTCATTTCCCGTTTCAACCATTCAACTGTTCCCTGAATTGAACGTTTAAAGGCAGGTTTTTGCATCCCCGCACTCCATAAATCCGCTAAATATTCAACAATTTGCCCGTTATCATAGAGCATTTTTTCAAAGTGGGGAACTGTCCAGGTAGGGTCAACTGTATACCGATGAAATCCCCCAGCAACGTGATCATAAATTCCCCCCAAAGCTAAGTCTAAACCCCGTTGGGTGCAGGCTTCCTTTCCATCATATTTTGACTCAAAATTAAACCGAATTCTTCGTAATGCCATCTCGGAATAGGGAATCATGGGAAACCTTGGCCCCCCATATTCATTACGACTAATCACCCCGGTATTGGCTTCTAATCCTATTTGTAATAAATCTTCGGTTAATGTAGAAACGGGTAAAATTGTAGACTGCTGCAAATGCGTCATAATTTCATCTTTAAACGCTTGCAATTTGGTTTTTTCTAAGTCATAAAATCGACGAATAGCTTGTAAAACTTCTAAAAATCCAGGTTTACCATAACGGGGTTTCTAAGGGAAAATAAGTCCCGCCATAAAAGGGGATTCTTTCATCGGGAGTTAGGAATATATTTAACGGCCATCCCCCCTGACCAGTCATCATTTGTAAAGCCTGCATATAAATACTATCAATTTCTGGCCGTTCTTCTCGATCAACTTTAATTGGAAGGAAATGTTGATTCATATATTGAGCAATTCCAGGGTCGGAAAATGCCTCTCCTTCCATGACAGTACACCAATGACAACTGGAATAACCAATCGAAAGAAATATGGGTTTATTTTGCTGATTTGCTGTTTCTAAAGCCTCGTCACACCAGGGCCACCAATCAATGGGATTTTCTGCGTGTTTACGAAGATAGAGACTTTTGGATTCAGAAAGACGATTAACCATTAGAAATACCTAAAGATGTTTTAAGTAGAGACGTGCCATGGCGCGTCTTTACGGGGACTATTAATTATATCAAATCTGGGTAGAGATTTTTGATTAGCAATTCATGGTTTAATATTAATATCGAAATAGAGAGACGCGCCGTGGCACGTCTCTACGGGTATATCAAAATTTTAAAATTATGGTTTCTCGACGACGGTTTAATCAACTTGCGGCTTATTTTTCCCTGGGTTCCCTTGTTCCTTCTGGTGTTTCTCAACTGTTTAATTTTAACATAAATGAAGCAGAAATTCAAGAGAAATTTAAAACTTTATTATCAATTTTAGATCCAGAAACTGAGTTATTAGTCCCGACTTATTTGGGTAATGATCAACGGCGTTTTTATGGGCGAGGAGTGCCGGAAAACCTGAAAGAAATTCATAAATTCCCATTAGGAACGGGGGTAACTTATGTGGGACGCACCCGTAAAGTTTGGAGTGGGGCGGGATGGACAGGACAACCGACTATTACCCGCGATCGCGGTAAAACCTATTTAATTATAGGAGCTTTTGACCACTATTTAAGAAAAATAGAATTAGACACTCAAAAGGAAATTTGGAGATATAAATTTGATGATGTGGTTAAAGGAACCTCAAGTATTTATATTGATGAAACAGCCACGGATGAGAACCAAATTGTCGTTTTACAAGGAAGTCGTAGCAGTCTGTCGAAAGGAGGATTAGCCACAAGTTTTCGAGCAATTTCCTTTAGGACGGGAAAAGAAATCTGGAAATTAGATTTACGTCCTACCCCAAGTTATAGTCGAGATAATGATAGTTCGCCCTTATATTTAGGGGATGGAGTTATTTTTAATGCGGGGGAAAATGCGATCGGTTATTTTCTCAATAGTTCAGCTAAAACGGCTGAAAAAAAATCAGGATTTTTACAACCTCAAATTTTATCAGAAGTCAAACTTTATCAGGATGGAGATAGTAGCAGACATGGGGGAAATTTAGTTAGTGAATCCTCGCCTTCTCGGTTAGAAAATCGGATTTTTATGGCATCGGGTTCGGGACATATTTATGGAATTGATTTAAAAACTAGAAAAATTAATTGGGATTTTTATACCGGTTCCGATATTGATGGTTTCGGCGGTGATTTCTCAAGATGGTAAGTTATTTTGTGCGATTGAAAAACAATATATTCCGGGAAATGGCGGTGTACTTAAACTCAATCCTAACCGAGAACCTCAAGATAGTGTGGAATGGTTTTTACCAACTAAAAATCAAAAATTTAATACCTGGGATGGCGGTATAATAGGTTCTGTAGCCTTAAATGATGAATATAACCCCGATGGATTTCCGGCTATTTTTGCCACCAATGCAATCGATGGTTATTTATATATTGGTTCTCAAATGATTACAACGGATAAAAAGGTTTCGGGGCCATTAGGAAAGGGAGAATATAAAACCCCCTTAATATTAGTCCAGGAAAAAATCGGAGCCTCAATTTCAACTCCTATTTTTACCGATGGTTATAAATTAGTAACGGCTGGATATAATGGAGTTTATTTATTTAATTTATATTGGGAGGAAGCGAGAGCAAATCAAAGCAATGCTATTCCTAATCAACGGGGAGAATATTATCGGTTAAGAGTCGAACAAACGGGACGATTTAAACCCGAAGTTTCTTTTGAGTCAACTCCCGTGGTTTGGAATAATCAGGTGATGATTTGTGGACGGGATGGGGGATTATATACGTTAGGTTGAAGCTATCATAAACCCGGTTTCCGATTCTTATATACAGACCATTATTCTCAGTATTCCCCCGGGGAGCGTGGGCGCACCCAAGTATCATCCATACTTGATTTTGATTCGTTTTTCTCAGAAAAGTCTGACAAAAATCCCTGACAAAAATCTTTGATATATCCTATAGACAAAACATTACTTTTAATATATTCTAGGGGCAGATGAGGAGACAGAAAGGAAACCCAGGCAATTCACCTTAATCACTATGAATACTGATTGGATTATCGTTTTAGGGATATCCGGTTTAGGGAGAACCTCTTTTGTTTTTATCGTCGGTTTTTATAAAAATTTACAGACATATAAACCCCTAGTAAATTATAATTATGAACAACAATTTTAATTGTACCAATTGGGAAAATATATATACATATTCATACAATCAAGAAGTTACTTCCTTGGCTGTTTTCCCTGATCCAGATATTTTTGCTGCCCGCTATAATAATAATATTGTAGTGCAGAAAATTTCAGAAAAAGAACCTATTCAGACACTGACTGGCACAGTAAATTTTTTCGGGGGTTTTTCTACTCCCATTGTAGTTGATCCCACCGGGGAGTTCATTGCTACTGGTATGATTGAGGGGTGGGATGAAAATGTGATCAAACTTTATAATTTAAAAACTAATACTTGTAAAACTTTAGGAATACATGGATACGGCAACTTAACAAGAGTTACAGCCGTCGCATTTAGTCCCAATAGTAAAACAGTTATTAGTGCGGGTGGTAAAACAATTAAACTATGGGATACAGAATATGAAATAATAGAGCGAGGTGAACTTTCTGGTCGTTTTAGTAATGTTAAATGTTTAGCCGTTGACCCCAATGATGGACTACTTGCTATTGCCAGTAATCAAGGTGCGATTAATATTTATAAGATAGCAAGTAAAAAAGAAATTTTAATCAAACCACCTAGTCGATTTCCTATAAATTCCTTAGCTTTTAGTCCAGATGGGCAATTTTTAGTCAGTGGAAATAATCAGGGTAAAATTCTAATATGGAATCTAAGAACAGGAAGAGAATATCCTTTTAGTTGGAAGCAAAATCAATCGATTAACTCCGTGGCATTTAGTCCCAATGGTTACTTTCTTGCCACCGCCTATGATGACAAAACCATTAAAATTTGGAATTTAAAAAATCAAAACTATTCGGAACATTGCATAATCATGGAAGAACATGACGAGGCTGTTACTGCTGTTGCATTTACTCCCGATGGTAAAAAACTAATTAGTGGCAGTAAAGATGGTACGGTTAGAGTGTGGCGACCTGTTTAAAAATAGTAATGATGTTTGTATCGAATAAGTATAAATAATTCATTTTTATAATTCGATATCATCTAAGGGTAATGGGGTTTGGAGGGTTTCGGGAAGTTTCAGCCAGGGTAATTGGTGTCATGGTGGTTTCTAGGGTTAGGGAAGATCAACTTGGCCTACATCTATTTTACCCGTGACGGCGGTACGATATGCTTTTAATAGTATTACCCCAGCGAGCGAGGACGCTCGCACTTTATGTGCTTGCGACTTTTTATCCTATTCTTTCTATCCTATTCCCTATTCCCTGCGGTATTTTTAAAAAATTTCTGAACATGGAATCAACACTAAACAATTTTATACTATACTGAATAAGGGGACGCAACAGCAACCTTGAGGATTTACTTCACGGATTCGCATGAATACTTATTCGGTCATTATGTTAGGCCCACGAGGGTCGGGGAAAACCGTTTTCCTCGCTAGTTTATATAAAAAGTTATCAACCCTGGGGGATGCGGGATTTTTTCTGGAAGTTGATAGCCCAGATTTAGCCAATGATTTACACAACTACTATACTGAAATTGCTTATGATGAACAGTGGCCATCATCAACACGAAAAGATAAAGAATGGATTTTCAATTGTCAAATACAAACAGATAATTTAAAAATTTACTCAGCCTGTAAGTTCACCTACTTAGATTATGGTGGCGGTAGATTAACAGATTATGCAGAAAAAGAAAACCGTGAGTTTTCTAACAAAGTACAAAATGCAGATATTATGCTGGGATTGCTAGATGGTCAGAAAATTATAGCATTGATGCAGCATGAAAAACAGGGTAGTATTTGGGCAATTAACGAACTGCCAAAGATGTTGAGTTTGATGCAACGTTTTGAAAAACCCATTCAGTTTGTAATCAGTAAATGGGATATTGTTGAGGATAAATATTCACTTCAAGAAATTCTTGATCTTTTATTAGGAATTGAAGAATTTAAAAACCTAGTTAAAAAGCGCAATAATGCAGGTATTCCGATTAGAATAATTCCTGTGAGTGCAGTGGGGAAAGAGTTTGTAACTTTGCAATCTGATGGAAGTATGGTAAAAAATTTAAACGTTTTACCTCGACCATTTCAAGTTGAAGTCCCTTTAGCTTGTGTTTTACCGGATTTGATTCAATCTGACTATCAAAAGATTCAAAAACAAAAACAAGACTTGGAAAATAGAAACGTAGAAGTTAAAGCGAATTTGAATTTTTTTGACCAAGTGGGTCAGTTTGTTGGTCAAGGATTGCAAGGAGCACAGAAAATTGTGCCTACTATTATGGATTCATTCATTCCTAAAAAATTTGATTTTGCAACAGAAATTATTCAACAAATGATGATGTTTACTGGAGAAGTTGCCCTATATTCAGCTAAAAAAAAGAAAGAAACAGCAACTCGACGTTCTTTAGAATTACGTCTTGAACGTGAACAATCTCTTAAGAAAGTGACCGATGAAACAACAGCATTAGAATACTGTCTTCAGTGTTTTGACTTAGTTCAAACTGAACTTTATAATCAATTTCCCGAATCGGATATTAAATTACCATGAAAAATATAGAAGCTTGGTCTTTTTTAGTGAGTTGTAATCTCTATATTGATTATAGAACGGTTATTGCACCTGATTTTATCTGTGATGCAGATGTTGCTTTCTTTTTGACTCAAGCAGCCGGAGAAAATATTACTAAACCTGGAAACTGCATTGTATCGAGAAGTAGATCATTCTATCGCTGGACAATTAACTTTAATTTTTAGGGTAATTCCAGCAACCGCAGAAAATACAGGTTTACCTGGAAATGGAGTGTTAAAAGATACATTTGGTCGAGGAATTGACTTAATTGAAGGAGTAGTTTTAAAAGGAATTAGACCTGATGTTTATATCTCTGAAGCAACTTTAGATCAAGTTCATGAGCAAATTATTGAACGGTATCGCAAATTTTGGGATACAGATACTCCTGCTTCTGCGACCCCTTCAACAAGATTTAATTTGCTATTTGATACTCAAGCCACAGATTTAGAATATATTAAATTAGACCCTTATATTCATCAGGAATCGACCTCATTAAGTTACGGCAACAATCAAACAAAACAATGGGAATGTTATAATCAATTTTCATTAAATAATTATGTTTTTTCTATTATTTCATTTTCTGATAGCAATAGAATTGTAATTGGTTCTGAACAAGAAATTACTTTAATTAGCTTATCTGAAGGTAAAATAATTGATCGTTTTTCTGGTTTTGCTGTTCCACCAGAGTGTGATTATTATACACCTATTGCTTTAGATACGACAGAACAACTGATTGCCAGTGCAATGCTAGGATTTTTAGAAAAAAACCTTATTCAAGTTTTGAATTTAAAATCTTATTTAGAAAAACAAAATCCTCAAGTTATTGGAGAATATGAGGGATCAATTTTAAGTTTAGGAAGTTCTCTTTTTAAAAAAATGTCAGGCAAACTGAAAGGATTAATGATGGTGAAAGCAGTTGCTTTTAGCCCCAATAGTGAAATTGTAATCAGTGCTAGTGTTAATGGTAAAATAAAACTCTGGGATATTAAAGGCAAAGGACTACAACGGGGAGTATTTTATCATGATTCTGAGGTGCGGTGTTTAGCAGTTGATCCAAATAGTAACACTTTAGCGAGTGGTGATGTTGAGGGTTGTATTAAGTTGTGGAATTTAGGATCTCTGAGTGATCAACCCATTAAAATTATTCGACAAGAGCAACAAACTATTAATTCCTTAGCGTTTAGCTCAGATGGAACAAGGTTAGTCAGTGGTGTAAATAACGGTAATATTAAAATTTGGGATACAAAAATATGGAAAAAATATTCCGTTAACGGGCAACATTTAGAACCCGTTAACTCAGTTGCATTTAGTCCTGATAATAATTTGATTGCGAGTGGTTTCTGATGACAAAACTATTAAAATTTGGAATTTACAAAATCAAGAATATTCTGAAAATTGCACACTAGAAGAACATGACAAAGCGGTTACTACTGTTGCATTTACTCCCGATGGTAAAAAACTAATTAGTGGCAGTAAAGATGGTACAGTTAGAGTGTGGCGACCTGTTTAAAAATAGTAATGATGTTTGTATCGAATAAGTATAGGACTTACGCAGAAACCGGGTTTCTGAACGAGAAATCACCGATTTCATCCGCAAAATCAGGGCCATAAACCCGGTTTCTTTGGTCTTGTGCGTAAGTCCTGAAGTATAAATAATTCATTTCTATAATTCAATATCATCTAAGGGTCAGTACCTAATGTACCCGTGACGGCGGTACGATATGCTTTAAAAACTGCGATCGCCCTTTTACCCACACCCAGAACCGTAACAGACATCACATCAATCTACTCCCCCAATATCAAGATTTCCCCAGGGGGATGATCGGGCCAGGACAAACAGGCTAAAATATTGTCCAATTTCAGCAACCCTAAGTTCTTATTAAGTTTTCCGCCATCGGAAACATCCAGAGGGAAAATATCAGCAAACCGTCATCAATACAACATCACGAACTCAGCACGATTCTGTATTCTATTACCTGGATGATCCTTTACCATTGATTGATGCCCACCAAGGAGAATAAATGACCGAATCGTTAATTCCAATTAATGAATGTCCCATCCAAATCGAGGATGATCGGACTGGAACCAGCGTGGAAACCCTGAAACGGGCATTTGCCGATAATCTATTCTATGAGCTTGGCAAGTATGAAGCCATTGCCTCCAAGGAAGATTTTTATATGGCCTTGGCCTATACCCTGCGCGATCGCCTGTTAAGCCGTTGGTTAAAAACCTTTAAAACCTACGATGACAATAACGTCAAAATTGTTTACTACCTGTCGGCCGAATTCCTGATGGGCCGACACCTGGGGAACAGTTTAATTAACCTACACCTGTATGATCGCATCCGTCAGGCCGTGGAAGAATCGGGACTGGATTTAGATGAACTCCTCGAACAAGAAACCCGATCCCGGCTTAGGAAATGGGGGTTTAGGACGGTTAGCCGCCTGTTTCCTCGACTCCCTGGCGACCTTGGAAATTCCCGCCGTCGGCTATGGAATTCGTTATGAATTTGGGATTTTTCACCAAATCATGCAAGATGGCTGGCAGGCTGAAATCCCCGATAAATGGTTAAGATTTGGTAACCCCTGGGAAATTCCCCGCCCTGACCAGGCCATTGATGTTAACTTTGGGGGCCATACCGAAGTCTATCACGACGAAAAAGGCCGGGAACGCATTCGCTGGATTCCGTCCAAAACCGTGATCGGGATTCCCTACGATACGCCCGTTCCCGGCTATGATACCAACACCGTCAACCCCCTGCGACTGTGGAAAGCTGAAGCCAGTGATGCCTTTAACTTTGACGCCTTCAACGCCGGGAATTATGATGGGGCGGTGGCCGATAAAATGCGATCGGAAACTATCTCTAAAGTTCTCTATCCCAATGACAATACCCCCCAGGGTAAACAATTGCGCTTAGAACAACAATATTTCTTTGTCGCCTGTTCTCTGCGGGATATTATCAAACGCCATCTCAAACACAACACCAGTCTTTATAACCTGAATGAAACCGCCGCCATTCAGTTAAATGACACCCACCCGGCCATTGCGATCGCGGAATTGATGCGATTATTGTTAGATGAATATGGCATTGATTGGGATTCCGCTTGGCGCGTCACCCAAAAAACCTTTGCCTACACCAACCATACTCTGTTACCCGAAGCCCTGGAAAAATGGTCTGTGGGTTTATTTGAGTATTTGTTACCCCGTCATCTGCAAGTCATCTATGAAATTAACCGTCGTTTCCTTGAAGATGTGCAGCGTTGGTATCCCAATGATGACGACTTAATCAGACGACTATCTTTAATTGAAGATGGTCAGGAAAAATTCGTGCGGATGGCCCATTTAGCCTGCGTCGGTAGTCATGCGGTGAATGGTGTGGCGGCCCTGCATACGGAGTTATTGAAACAAGATACCCTGCGGGACTTCTATAAACTCTGGCCCGAGAAGTTTTTCAATAAAACCAATGGTGTCACCCCTCGACGGTGGATTTTATTAAGTAATCCCACCTTGTCGGAGTTTTATAGTTCTAAAATTGGGGACGGTTGGCTGAAGGATTTAGACAAACTGCGTCAATTAGAAACCTACGTTGATGATCCCGAATTCTGCGAACAGTGGCATCAAATTAAACTGTACAACAAGAAACTGTTAGCCGATCATATCTGGAAATTTAATGGGATTGAAGTTGACCCCCATTCTATTTTTGATATTCAGGTGAAACGGATTCACGAATACAAACGCCAACATCTGGATGTCCTGCATATTATCACCCTCTATAACCGGATCAAACAAAACCCCAATACCCATATTTGTCCCCGGACTTTTATCTTTGGAGGAAAGGCAGCCCCCGGTTATTTCATGGCAAAATTAATCATTAAATTGATTAATGCCGTTGCGGAAGTGGTGAATAAAGATCCCGATGTCCGGGGCCGTTTGAAAGTGGTATTCTTGGCTAACTTTAACGCTTCCTTGGGTCAACGCATCTATCCAGCGGCGGATTTATCCGAACAAATTTCTACGGCTGGAAAAGAAGCCTCTGGAACCGGAAACATGAAATTTGCCATGAATGGTTTCCCTAACTATTGGAACTCTGGATGGGGCAAATATTGAAATCCGTGAAGAAGCCGGGTTTGAGAATTTCTTCCTGTTTGGATTAACCGCCGAAGAGGTTTATAAATTAAGATCTAAGGGCTATAAACCCATGGATTACTACAATCACAATGCTGAATTAAAAGCCGTGATAGATCGAATTTCTTCCGGCTATTTCTCCCGTGGTGATCAGGAAATGTTTAAACCCTTGGTGGATTCTTTAATGTACCACGATGAATATATGCTTTTCGCCGATTATCAATCCTATATTGATTGTCAACGAGAAGTTAGCGTGGCATTTCAAGATTCCAAAAAATGGACGAGAATGTCGATTCTCAATGCCCTGCGGATGGGTAAATTCTCCAGCGATCGCACCATCAGCGAATATTGTAATGAAATCTGGAAGGTTAAATCTGTCCCCGTAGAAATGGGTGGATATAACCCAGAAGCCGCCGGATTACGAGTTATCAATTAATTCTGAATTTGGTTGACCGTTGACCGTTGACCGTTGACCATTGACGGTTGACGGTTGACTATTCGTAATTCGTAATTCGTAATTCCCTGATTAGGACTAATCCATGTCACAATCCTATCCCCCCAATCCCCGGTCTAATCTTCCCCTAGATGAGATCATCGCCATTATTGTTGCCCTGGCCACAATAGGGACAATTTTATATTGGGTTTTAAGTCAACCCAACCGAAAATTAGTTCTCAACCCCGATTTAACCTCCCCCATAACCCTTACCCCTTCAACCAATCCCAGCGTCGCTAAAATCCCAGAGGATTCCCTTCCCGATGGGGTTTCCCCTACGTCCGAAACTCCCACCCCAGGAATAACAACCCCCAGTTCACCGACACCAAAGGTGAAACAATCTCAATCGGCTATTTTGGGATTAGCCTTTTTAATCCCAGCACAGAAACCGATTCAGCCTTCCCTCGAATCCCAAGTTATCCCAGTTCTTCCTTCGTCCGAAAATACAACTCCAACAAAAACTAAAACCGCTTGTTCGGTTTCGACCCACGACGGGAAATATTTGTACCGCCCCTTTACCTTCTGCGCCCGTCCCATCTTCCACAACGACCGAATCCCATTGGGCTACTCCATTTATCCTGTATTTTGCTAATCAAAATGGGGCCGTTAGATCGGATCAAAAACAGTTTAAACCCGATGAAAAAATTACCCGGGAACAATTTGCCACCGAACTACAAAAAGCGTTTAATTCTAAATCTGAAAAACCCGCTATTCAATTTAAAGATATTCCCCAAAACTCAGCAACTAAATCCGCTCTGAAATCCGCTAATCAATCGGGTTTTCTGGCGGGATATCCCCAGGATATATTCCAACCCCAACAGTCAATTCCTCGGGTTCAAGTTATAGTATCTTTAGCCAGTGGGTTAGGCTTAAAACCTGCGACTAATTCCCAAGAAACCCTAAAAATATTTCAGGATGCAGATCAAATTCCTCCTTGGGCAATTGAAGGAGTAGCGGCGGCAACAGCAGCCGGATTAGTGGTTAATTATCCTGATAAAAATACTCTAAATCCCAACCAATCAGCAACTTATGGGGAAGTAACCTCGATGATTTACCAAGGATTAGTCTATCAAAAAAAAGCAAAACCGATTGCCTCTGACTATTTAGTTAAACCCGTTCAAAAAAAATAGTTATAGGAACAGGGAACAGGGAATAGGGAATAGGGAATAGGGAATAGGGAATAGGGAATAGGGAATAGGGAATAGGGAACAGGCTGCGTCGTGAGCCTGTCGAACGAGAATAGGGAATAGGGTTTGTAATTAATTTTGTTTAGGTACTTAACTAATAACTGCTAAATAATAACTGCTAACTAATAACTGCTAACTAATAACTAATAACTAATAACTGATGACTGATGACTGATGACTGATGACTGATGACTGATTTAGGTTTCACATTCCTTTTTTGTAACTTGATGACGATAACGAAACATATCTTGTAAACGACTATTAACCCAATTTCCTAATAGTTGTTCGACTAATATTCCACCGGGTAGGGAAAATGCGATCGCATCCGTTAGACGGGTATGACCATTTTCAGCCACAAATTGATGTCGATGTACCCAACTTTCCACCAGTCCTTTCTGTTGTTCATCGGTAAATAACTGATATGGTTTATATTCAGTATGAACCGCAACCCATGGCACTGAAATTAATCCTAATCCTATCCTAAATTCAGAAATTGCTCCTATTTCTAATCCTCCTTCCCGTCGTAGGATTTCTACAGGTTGCCAAGGAGGAGTTAACACTTGCAAAATATCGGGGCGGGTATGAAACTCCCAAACGACTTCTACAGGAGCATAAATAATTGAAGAATATTTAAAGTGTTGCATAACGTTATAAAATCAAGATTAGAGCAACAGACTATCATTTATCAGTATAAGAGTCAATCGTTCACTATTAATCAATTAACTCAAAAATTCTTGGCATAAAAACTCAAAGAATCTTACCCCTTACCCTTGCAAAAAAAGTATGGAAAACTTAAAGATTGATCTTTCACAACAGGAAACCAGAAGCATTATTAAATAATATTTTAACTCAGTTAGAACAGGGAGATTTTCAACAACGATGGGAAGTTAGTAAGATTTTACCCGGTTTAGGAACCCTTGCCCTAGAGCCACTGCTTAATATTTTACAAGATGAAACAGCCGATGCAGAAATGCGTTGGTTTGTGGCTCGAATTTTGGGGAATTTTAAATCAGAATTAATTATTGAACCCTTAATTAATCTACTTAAAAATGCTAAAATTGAAGCAACAGAAGCAGAAATATCCCTGCACGAAATAACTACAGCTACCTTAGCAGGTTTTGGAATTTCGGCGATCGCTCCTTTAACTCAATTATTAGAAAAACCCGATTCTAAATTATTAGCAACCCAAGCTCTAGCTCAAATTCGCCATTCACAAATCATTCCCCCCTTATTAACCGTTGTTGATGATCAAAATTCTCAAATTCGAGCGATAGCAATTGAGGCATTAGGGAGTTTTCCTGATCCTAGAGTTATCCCGATTTTATTAGAGGCTTTAACTGATCCCGTTGCTGATGTGAGAAAACAAGCCGTAATTGGATTAGGAGTAAGATTAGATTTATTAGAAAATATCAATTTAGTCGAAAAACTAAAACCCCTATTATGGGATATTCGACCGGAAGTTTGTCAACAAACTCAACTCGCCTTAGCCCGTTTAAAAACCGATGAAGCGGCTACTGCCCTGTTTGAACAGGTACAATCCCAAAGTGTTCCCCTTACCCTAAAAATAGATGGGGTGCGTGCCTTGGGATGGATAGAAACCGCTAAAAGTTTAGATTATTTACAGAAAGTTATCTTGACTTTTGATCCTCAATTCAATCTAAATTTAAGCCCAATAACCATAGAAGAAATTACCTTAATTCAAGAAACTGTTCAGTCTATAGGACGAATTGAAACCCAGGAATTGCGGGAACAAGCCACTCAAATTTTAATCAATTTGATTAATAGTAATCATCCCGCCGTTTCCGAACCCAAAACAAAACAATTGATTGCATTAGGATTAGGAAAACTAGGATTAATAGAGGCAATCAATCCCTTAATCAACCTTTTAGTTGATCCTAATCCCTCAGTCAGATTCCATTGTATTTCAGCCTTAAAACAAATTGAACCAGAACAAATCTATCAACATTTACAAAATTTATCCGATCAAAAGAATATCAATTCTGATATTAAGCAAGCCATTCTAATCGTTTTATCAGAAATCAGAAATCAGTCATCAGTCATCAGTTAGCAGTTATTAGTTAAGTACCTAAACAAAATTAATTATAAACCCTATTCCCTATTCCCTATTCCCTATTCCCTATTCCCTATTCCCTATTCCCTGTTCCCTGTTCCCTATTCCCTGTGTTCCCTCTCTCAACTAGGTAATTTATTTTGTGCAACTACTTATCTATACAATGATTAATGATAAATGTTTGTCCATAACTTTTTACTGTCCACTGTTTACAGTTTACTGTTTACTAATAACTGTTTACTGATAACTGATAACTGATAACTGTTTTTATGCGTTTAGAGCAACTGCAATCTTTCCTGTCCGTTGCTGAGACCGGAAGTTTTCAACAAGCAGCAAGGAAATCAGGTCTAACTCAATCAACAATTAGTAGACAGGTACAAGGACTAGAAGAAGAACTCGGTTTACCCTTGTTTCACCGCACGACTCAGGTTAAATTAACCATAGGGGGCGAACGCTTTTGGCCCTATGCTCGGAAAATTTGCCAAAGCTGGGATAGTGCGAAAGAAGAAACTCGCATCTTTGTTGATGGGGAAACAGCCCGAACTTTGTGTAGCGGTAATTCATTCGGTTTGTTCCTCCTATTTACCTCCGGTTTTACAGAAGTTTTGTTATGCTTATCCAGAAGTTCAATTAAGGGTAACATCTTTAGGAAGTGATCGGGCTTTAAAAGTTCTGAAAGATGGATTAGTAGATATTGCCATTATTATGAATAATCGTTCTTTTCCCGTCGGTAGAGAAATTTTAGTTGATGTTCTGTATCAAGAATCCATTCAAGTATTAATGGCAAGTAACCATCCCTTAACTCAATATTCTAAAATTCCCTGGGATGAATTAATTCGTTATCCCCAAGTTGTGTTTAAAGATGGTTATGGAATGCAGCGTTTAGTTCAAGAAAACTTTACTAAAGCCGGGGCAAAACTCAATGCTGTTTTAGAATTAAATACATTAGATGGATTTCGTGGGATTATTCGTCAAGGAGAACTAATTGCGTTATTACCCTATTCCGCCCTAGTAGAAGCCAAAACCGATCCAACGTTAGCAGTGAGAGAATTAGTTCCCCCTTGCAAATCTTCGGCTTCATCGGAGTTAATGTCTGAAGATACGGACACAAATTGGACTCGTGAAGTGGTAATTGTGACTACACCCGATCGAATGCAAATCCCGCCGATCGCCTATTTTTGGCAATTAGTTCATGACTGTATTCCCAATCAAATAAATGGATCAATTAGTTCTGTAAATCCTCAAATACCTTTGTTGAAATAACCTCAGCGTAGATTGCTATAGTGGATCATCTTACATTTAAAATTTGATAAACATGAGTGATCGATTTAGGGACTTACTGCGTCAAGTGGGGAGTGGCACCCACACCAGTGAAGCATTAACTCGTTTTCAAGCGGCCGAAGCCATGAAATTAATGCTATTAGAGGAAGCAACTCCGGCTCAAATTGGTGCATTTTTGATTGCCCACCGTATTCGACGCCCGACGGGGGAAGAATTGGCCGGAATGTTAGATGCCTATGAAGAAATCGGCCCCCAACTTCAGTCGGTGGCTGACGCGCCCTTTATATTGGGTTGTCCATACGATGGTCGGTCTCGCACGGCTCCCATGGCCCCCTTAACGGCTTTAATTTTAGTTACCGCCGGGGTGCGGGTAATTTCACACGGAGGTCAGCGAATGCCCACGAAGGAGGGAATTCCTTTAATTGAAGTTTGGCAGGGGTTGGGGTTAGACTGGTCTAAATTATCTTTAGCCCAAGTACAAAAAGTATTTGCCGAATTGGGTTTGGGGTTTGTTTATCTTCCCCAACATTTTTTAGAGGCCGAAAAGTTAGTTACCTATCGTCGAGAAATTGGGAAACGTCCGCCTGTAGCGACCATGGAATTGATCTGGAAACCCTATCTAGGGCCAGCAACGGTGGTCTGTGGATATGTGCATCCCCCGACAGAAACTATGTTTAGGGAAGCGTTTCGTTGGCGTGGGGTGACGGAATTTATTACAGTTAAAGGTTTAGAAGGCAGTTGTGATTTACCCCGCGATCGCACTTGTATTATTGGGCTACGTCAACCTAGTCAACAGACCCAAGCCTCGAAAAACCCGACAAAAATACCAGCACAACTCGATGATATTTGTTTTGAACGATTATTATTACATCCCCGGGATTACGGATTTGAGGGTCGGGAAGTTCCTCTATCATCCACTCCGATTTTAATTGAACAAATTCAAACGGTTTTAACGGGTCAAAGTAGTGAATTTATGAAAGCTGCCCTGTGGAATGGGGGTTTTTATCTCTGGCGTTTCTGGGGTGTGTCAAGATTTAGAATCGGGATTATCAATGGCTGAATCCCTACTAACCCAGGGGAAAGTTCAGGCTAAATTACGCGATCTTCAACATTACTTTTTGCATGGGGATTTAAAATGATGGACAAGGATATATCGATTGCGGCTTTGATTCTAGCTGGGGGACAAAGTTCTCGCATGGGTGAGGATAAGGCTTTTGTTCTTTATGAAGGAAAACCCCTGCTTCAGCGAGTCTATGAAGTGGCGGCGGTCTGTAGCCAAAAAGTCTATATTGCTACCCCTTGGCCCAAACGGTATGAATCTCTATTAACCGAGGATTACGAAGTTATATTAGAGAAAGAACCGAACCAAGGGCCATTAGTGGTGTTATCCGAAGGATTATCACAAATTCCCTTTGATTGGATTTGGTTATTAGCCTGTGATTTACCTCGATTAGAACCCGCTATTATTCAACAGTGGCAAACCCGTTTAGCCCTTCTCCCCGATACGATTTTGGCCGTTGTTCCCCAAACCCAGTCCCGTTGGGAACCCCTATGTGGGTTTTATCGCCGTTCTGCCTATGAACATTTACAAGGGTTTATGGCCCCCGGGGGCCGATCTTTTCAACGCTGGTTAAGTCAAATTCCCATAGAACCGATTGAGCTATCGGAAGCCCATTCACAAATGTTATTAAATTGCAATAGACCCGACGACTTAAAACCTTAAAAAATAATTAAATTATTAGTTAAATATTGTTATAAGAATTAAATCTTTTTCCAATGTTTGAGGTGGGGTTTTCCCTACTTGTGAATTTTTGCAAAATTCGATCTAAAATCCCAAAAATCTGGGTAAGTTGTAAATAAATTTACTTTCTTAACCCAATTTACCTGCTATAACCAACAAATACTCAAATACGGACAGGAGGAACCTATGCCATACGCCTTTGACTTAGTGGGCGTTTCTCCCATTCTTGCCTTTTTTTATGAACAACAGGAATTAAACCAACAACCCGCCCCGGGGGTTGAATACTTGGGAAATCATAAGTGTACCCTTGATACCTTTATCGAATCTGTGCAAACGGTTTCTCCTCAACGGGGTTGGAATGTCGATCAAGTGGTCGATACGGTAATTCACTTCTGGATGAATAACGCCGACAGCATCCAATATTGGAAAACACGCCTAGAGGATGCTGGACAGCAAAATCTCTTAGTAGCCAGAGTTGCCGATATCAAATTCCTCCGCAATACCTTTGAATCCCTACTGGAAAACTAATCAAAAAAAGAGTGATGCTGCTGGTCGTATCTGCTGGTGCATCGCTCTTGAGTTTTTTTGGGTTAGATGTTGCACAGTCTTTTTCTGCTATAGCACTACGCATTACCGTTAGGACACTCCTAAATCCTGAAACCTGTTCCCTGTTCCCTAGCGCGTAGCGTTATATACAAAACTGCCATATTCAAAAACAGTACATATACCCCCCCTGATGGGTGACTCCCCGCTCCCCAAATCCTCAAAATGGAGCGAAGATAAAACACAAGAGCATCGACAACATAGGTGTAAACCTTAGTGAAGTTTGTACAGGCCCATTGACTAAGCCTTTAAGAGTCTGTCTTGAGACTTTTAATAATCTCGGTGAAGGGGCGCGTAGCCTATTCACTCAAAGTGTCAAATCCAGGAGCGGTTAGTTCTTATTTGCATCTACCGGAAACCGCTTTCCATCTACCTCGTACAATTCTCCAGGGTGTGATCGGGTTGGTCACCACCTTGTTATATTCCTGTTCTGTTCAGTCAAGGCATCGATTTTGATAGCCATCAGGGGTCATCTCATGAAAAATATTATTGTTTTATTAGGACTTGTTGCGTCTACAAGTTTTACAGTGTTTTCCGTGCCTTCTGCCCATGCAGTCCCGTCCAAATCCCAGGTGAATCAAACCACCCTTGATCATTGGACAACACTGAGTTACACCGGGAAAAATGAGGATGGAGACACGGAGCAGATCGATACTAAAAAATCTTAATTCCTATTGAAGCTGTTTCTAACGCCAATGGACTCCCACCCCAATCCGATCGCCCCCTTGCTGTTTGGCCTCCTGTAGAGCTTCTTCAGCAACGGCGATCAACGGGTAGGGGGGCAACTCCGGTGTGGGAACTGCCGTGGCCACCCCTAAACTTAGAGTTAGGTGGGGACTAATCTCCGATTTGGGGTTAGGGATTTCCAATTGTTGAATTTTAGCTCGGATCAGCTTGGCTACTTCGATCGCCCCAGCCCTAGCCGTATGGGGAAGCAAAATTGCAAATTTTTCCCCACTATAACGCCCCACTAAATCCGCCGGACGTTTAACACAGGTGGCCATGGTTTGGGCGATGGTTTGTAAACAGATATCTCCTTGATCAAATCCATAAAAGTCGTTATAATCCCTAAACCGATCAATATCTCCAATAATTAAGGATAAATGTATTCTTTCCCGGGCTAAACGTTGCCATTCTCTTAATAAATATTCATCGAAGTAGGGACGATGGACTAATTGAGTTAGGGGGTCAAGGCGACTCAAACGCTCGAGTTGATTCGTTGTCTTTTGTAGGTGTTGACTGATTTGCTCCAGTTGACCTTCGGCGGTATGACGGGCGGATATTTCCTGTTCCAGTTGAAGTAAAGATTTGCTTAAAATTTTCTGACTTTGATAATAATGCTGGCTATTCTGAATTCTTAGAATAATTTCTGAAGGATAAAACGGTTTTCTGATGTAGTCGCAATAGCCATCGTAGTCTAAGGGTATGGAATAGCTATGATCGGAATATGAAATCAATAAAAAAATAGCAACACTTTGTTGATTATTTTCAAAATTTTGAGAAAAATAGTTAAGATTTAATCTTTGATCTTCAAGTTCTGAAAAATTCCAAAAAATAATATCAGGAATCTTGGTTTGTAAATATTCTAAAGCTATACTTGCATTGAAAGCCCTTCTGATTTGATACCCTTGCTCACCCAAAATTTGCGATAGAATTTGTACATCTTGATCATCAGAATCAATAATCAAACAATCCAATGGGGGAGAAATTTGGGAAGGCAAAATCATATAATTTAATTAGATAAAATAGGGTTGACAAACAGAACTGGTAACTGATAACTGATAAAATATTACAACCTATTAAGGAAGTTAGACCATGACTGTCAAAATTCTATCTGTGAGTAATGGTCATGGGGAGGATGCGATCGCCGTTAGGATTTTACGAGAACTCCAAAAACAGCCCCATCCCCCAGAAATTGCCGCTTTACCCTTAGTGGGACTAGGACAATCTTACACTCAACTAGACAACGTTTCCGATCATGGGATCAGTAAAATCCCTACCCTCTGGGGGTTTTATTTATATGGATAAACACCAACTCTGGCGGGATCTACAAGCGGGGTTATTTCCCTTAATTATTCAGCAATATCAAACTATTCGCCAGTGGGTAAAACAAGGAGGAATAATTCTCGCCGTCGGCGATATTGTGCCTTTATTTTTAGCTTGGTTAAGTGGGGGAAATTATGCTTTTATTGGAACAGCAAAATCCGACTATTATCTAGGGGATGAACAGGGAAAATTACCCTTAACCGGAATGTGGAAATGGTATAAATATTCTGATTCGATTTATTTTCCTTGGGAACGTTGGTTAATGAATCATTCTCGGTGTTTAGGGGTATTTCCTAGGGATAGTATAACAACTAAAACCTTACAAAAATATGGAATACCGGCGATTGATTTGGGAAATCCCATGATGGATAATTTAGAACCTAATATTAATAATTATACTATTGATCAACTCCAGGTTGAAACACAGCGATCGCTATTTATAACATTATTACCCGGTTCCCGTTCTCCCGAAGTTAATCGGAATTGGGATATAATTTTACAAGGAGTAGATGCAATTATTCAAAGCTCGAACCAAGCAACAGAAAATCCCCTCCCTAGCCATCAACATTTAGTGTTTTTAGCTGCGATCGCCTCCAGTTTAGACCTGCAACCCTTTTGTCAATCTCTCACGGCTTTAGGATGGCAAGAAACCCCGGATTTAAGATTACCTAATCTTAACTTTCCTTGGGGGCACGGAGAGTTAATTTTTGTTCAAGAAAAAGCCACATTAATCTTGACAAATCAAGCATTTAATGATTGTTTAGCTTTAGGAAATATTGCGATCGCCATGGCGGGAACTGCAACGGAACAATTTGTTGGTTTAGGCAAACCTGCGATCGCAATTCCGGGCGAGGGGCCACAATTTACCCCCACCTTTGCTAATAATCAACAGCGTCTATTAGGGCAGTCATTAATTATAGTAGAAAATCCCAGAGAAATTCCTGAAATATTGCGATCGCTGCTGCTTAATTCCGAGCAATTAAAGTTAATCGCAGAAAACGGAAAACGTCGCCTAGGACAACCCGGCACAAGTCGTCGCATTGCCCAATACCTATCGTAGTAAGCCCTTCAGGGCTTAATCCATATTTGCTGATAAATTTATTACTCATAATTAGGATTGATGAGTCAGCCCTGAAGGGCTTACTACAAATAGGTAATAATCCCCAATATATCGAATAAATCTGGCTGAAACAAACAGGTAAAAGCCTCACGATTGACGAACTCACCCAACAGAAAGAAACGGATTTGGTTATTGTTGGATGGGTTGGATGAAATGACATCGAGGGTAGAAACGCGCCATGTTTGGGCACTGTTGGGGGGATGGGTGCAGGCGGCATCAAAAGTATAATTAATTAGCCACAACGCACTATTTTAGAAGATTAATTTATAAAGTCAAGCCATCCCAACTACCGCTAAATCAACTTACAATTAACTAAATCTATCAATAAATATATCGGGAGTAACAATTTCTACTGCTTGAAAAGGATTTAATACCAATAAATCCAAATCACCCGTAACAATTATATTGGCATTACCACTAACAGCCAACTCTAAAAACTTATTATCTTTTTCATCTCGACAAACGGCAATTGTTTCTGTAATAGAGACTAACTCGGAGGCACTGATAAATTTAAGCAGAAATACTTGTCTGTCTTCTAAAGAAAGATACTTGTTAAACTTTTTACGATTCAAAACTTGCTCTAATTCATTTAAAGTTGCTTCAGAATATAAAATTATTCCTTGCTTTTCTGCCAATTCAATCGCCCGAAATGGGATTGAATTTTTAAACAGTAAAGCACTGATTAAAACATTCGTATCTACGACAAATCTATTCGTCATTATCATCCGCCAAAATTTCTTGTAAAATTTCTGGCGTTAAGCCTCGCTGTTGTGCTTTATCAGAAATTTCTGCCATAACTTCTGTTAAACTTTTATTGTGTAAATTTCCTCTCAAAAACAATTGCACAATGTGGCTTAACTGTTTCTGAGTTTCAGAATTAGCCCCTTCAAACGCCGTCTTAATATCTTCATCAACTTGAATCGTAATGCTTGCCATAGTCCTTATTAATCCTTTGAATATATGCTCTCATTAATTATGGCATAGCGCCACCCCAACTCCTCTGCATCGACGGCAGCAAATTCGATAACCCCGATAACCCTGCCACCGATATCTACCTGCAACTCATCAAAAAACACCACTGATCCCAATCCACAGAGGGCATCGCCCATCACCCTCAAATGGCTAACGGACAAATCCCTAGAAGCACCGTTAAAAGGCTTTCCCCCGTCAACCTATTAGTCAAACTTAATCCTAATCTAATCGGTGCTAAAATCTAAACACCTATCGTAGTAAGCCCTTTAGGGCTTAATCCATATTTACTGGTAAATTTATTACTAATAATTGGGATTTATGAGTCAGCCCTGAAGGGCTTACTACGGTTAGGCGTGTCGTTTTTGATGCCAATTCCAAGCATGGGTCATAATATTTTGAAGATCGGGATATTCGGGATTCCAACCTAATATGGTTCGGGCTTTTTCCCCACTCCCAACTAAACTAGGTGGATCTCCGGGGCGGCGATCGCATTCTATCACTTTAATCTCTTTTCCCGTAACTTCTCTGGCGGTTTCTATCACCTCTTTAACGGAAAATCCTTTGCCATTTCCTAAATTAAATACATCTGTTTTTCCGCCATTTAATAAATATTCTAACCCTAAAATATGGGCGGTTGCTAAATCCGTAACGTGAATATAATCTCTAATACAAGTGCCGTCGGGTGTGGGATAATCCGTTCCAAAAATAGAAATAGAATCTCGTTTTCCTAAGGCTGCTAATAACGTTAAGGGAATTAAATGGGTTTCGGGATTATGATCTTCTCCTAATAACCCTTCTGGGTCGGCTCCGGCGGCGTTAAAATAACGGAAACGTACCGATTTAAAATCATAAGCGACATCAAAATCTGATAAAATCCGTTCTACCATTAATTTAGTCGCCCCATAGGGATTAATCGGACTTTGGGGATGATCTTCAGGAATGGGAACAATATCAGGAACCCCATAGGTGGCACAGGTTGAGGAGAATACAAACTTATTAATTCCCGCCTCTTTCATCGCTTCCAATAACGTTAAAGTTCCCACCACATTATTGCGATAATATTTATCGGGATGGGTGACAGATTCCCCCACATAAGCATAGGCAGAAAAGTGCATCACCGCATCAATTTTGCGACTGGAAAATAACTGATCGAGTAACGGACGATCATTAGTATCCCCAATAATTAATTCGGTTTTTAAGACCGTTTCCACTAAGTCTTGATGTCCATAAACTAAATTATCGAGAATAATCACATTATACCCAGAACGTTGTAGCGCCAGGACAGCATGGGAACCAATATAACCCGCTCCTCCGGTGACTAAAATAGTGGTTTTATCTTCCGACATGAATATATGCTCCTTTGTTTAATTAAATGAATTTAAGTTAATCTTCTAACTGTTTAACTGAAACATCAACCGCTTGCACATCAATAGTTCCTGGGGGAGTTAACCGACTAAAACGCCCCTGTTCTATTGTTAACGGTTCTCCACAGTTAGGACATTGAAATTGAGTGGTATTAAATGCGGGAAATTCATGGCTACAAACCGGACATTGATCCTGAATTAGATTGCGTTTTAACCACCACTGGACACCCAAAATCACCAAAATTGGGGTAATCGCAATTACCGCAATTAAAATCAGAACGCCCTTGACTAACCAACCCAAACCAATAGAGATTAAAATGCCAATTACAGCTAAGGTAACCAGCCAGTTAGTTAAACCAGAAAGTCTGATTTGTAGAGTTTTGAACCGCTCTTGGTTCACAGCTATCTCCTTAATTATTCAAGCCAGATTTAATCTGATGTAATCCTTAAAAATTTGAACTTTGATATTTTAATTTCTATGATATTATAGCAACCAGCAGGTTAATATTCACAACTTATTTGTATCTTCGTGTCTTTGTGGTTTGGTCAAGCTTGCCCCTGGTTTTGAACCAGTAACTCTTGGACTCGGCTCTCAAAGGCAGGTTTTCCAAAACTGGCTAAACATTGCTGCCGTAACCAATGGCCATCACAGCGTTGATCTTCACCCTGGAGCAGTTGAATACAAGCCTCTGCCACCGCCCCGACATCGCGGTGAGGCACTTGCCAACCCAATTTTCCATCCTGTAGGGGATCGGCTGAAACCATCGCTATCCCCGGCAATTACGGGTTTCTCGCAGGCCATCGCCTCTAAATAAACAATCCCAAATCCTTCTTGAGAGGGCATGACATAACCATCACAAACCCGATAATGATCGACTAATTCTTCGGTGGGAACAAATCCGGCAAAGATCACCCGATCGCTGACTCCCAAATCCTGCGCTAACTGTTGTAATCTGGGTTGGTCATCCCCCCGACCAATTACTAAATATTTAACATCGGGGAAGACTTGAGCAATTTGGGATAGGGCGCGAATGGTAACATCAACGCCTTTATAGGGGTCGCCTTTCCACAGACGAGCAACGGTCATTAATACCCGAGCATCCTGTAGATTATAGCGTTGAATTAACGGTTGGGGTTTGGGGCCGGGAGTAAATTTTTCCCCATCTACCATACAGGGTAACATTTGAAACTGTTGAGGATTTAACTGATTAGCAGCACAGGCTTGATCGCGGCTATATCGGCTAATTGTCCAAATTTGATCGGCGTTTTGTAGGGCTTTTTGATATTTTTTGGGTAGGGGTTCCCAGACTTCTTTACCATAGGTTAATACGGTGTAAGGAATGCCCAAGGGTTGACAAATTGTTTGCGCCAAGCGGGCTAAATTAATATGACCACACAATACCCGTCGGGGTCGATATTGGATTAAATTAGTTAGTAGGGCGATCGCTAATTTTATCCTTCCCCAGAGGGGATTTTGAGATTTAAAATACTCAAATTTAAAGGAACTGGATGGGGTTTCAAAAGGGTTAGGACATCCCGGATAATCGCGTAAAATTAAAACCCGATTTTGGGAATTAATATTAATCGTTGATTCGGGAGAAATGGGTTTAATATTTTGGCAAGCATCTAAAATATCTTTAACATAGGATTGAATTCCTCCTTCACAAGAAAAAACAGCTAAAAAGCACCAAAGTAAAGGATTTTTATCTAAGTTTGGGTATTTTTCTAAAAACATAGCTGGGTTTCAATAACAATATTATTCTAGGCAAAAAAGCTAAACTTGTAAGTTACCGTCTTTTGTCTTCTATAGCGCTACGCATTAAAGTTAGGACACTTCTAAATCCAGCAAACTCATTCACTGCCTACTGTTCCCTGTTCCCTGTTCCCTGTTCCCTGTTCCCTGTTCCCTGTTCCCTGTTCCCTGTTCCCTGTTCCCTGTTCCCTAGTGCGTAGCGCTATATTCCTACAAAAAACGATACCTGTGATGCTCCTAAGATTTAGCCTAACACTCTATCCTAGTAAACTCACAGGTATCAGCAAAGATTTTGAAATAATCCGGTACTGGGTCGGTTTAAAATCCTAAAGTTAAGGACTTGTCAATGGGAAGGGCAGCCCCAATTCCTAACCACAGGGTTACTAAAGTTCCAAATAAGAAAACAGCCGTGGCCACAGGACGACGGAAGGGGTTTTGGAACTTGTTGACGTTCTCAATTAAAGGAACAGCAATTAAACCCAAAGGAATCGAAGACATCAACATAATTCCTAACAATTTATTGGGAACCACCCGCAAAATTTGGAATGTGGGCCAGAGATACCATTCGGGTAAAATTTCTAAAGGGGTGGCAAAAGGATTAGCAGGCTCTCCAACCATGGCGGGGTCAAGAACCGACAATGCCACTACTAAACCAAAGGTTCCCAAAATCACAACCGGGAACGTATATAACAAATCATTCGGCCAAGCTTGTTCACCATAATAGTTGTGACCCATGCCTTGAGCCAGTTTAGCACGAAGAACTGGATCACTGAGATCCGGCTTTTTTAGGATGGACATAATTAAAATACGCTCCTTTTGGGAAAATTTAACCGATTATTGCTGGTCTTTTAAGTTTAGCAAAAGCTACTCCCAAACCGTTAGATAAAAGTTAACCTAATCGGAACCAAATCCCACCGATACAGGAGTAGCTAGAAAGACTAAACCTGAGCCACTTCCATTTACAGAGGGCCAGAAATTCCTTGCTTCCGAATCATCAAGAAGTGGGCTAACATGAAGACGGCAATCAGCCAGGGTAAGACAAAGGTATGTAAGCTGTAGAAACGGCTGAGGGTATTTTGACCAACAGCCGTACCACCGCGCATTAGTTCCACAATTGTCGAACCGACAACGGGAATCGCTTCGGGAAACCCCAGACACAATTTTCACCGCCCAGTAACCAACCTGATCCCAAGGCAGAGAATAGCCAGTTACCCCAAAGGAAACGGTAATCACGCCCAAAATCACACCCGTGATCCAGGTTAATTCCCGGGGCTTTTTGAAACCGCCGGTGAGGTAAACGCGGAAAACGTGCAGGATCATCATTAACACCATCATACTGGCAGACCAGCGATGGATAGAGCGAATTAACCAACCAAAGCTCACATCCGTCATAATGTACTGAACGGAAGTGAAAGCTTCTGCGACGGTCGGTCTATAATAAAACGTCATCGTAAATCCAGTGGCAAACTGGATTAAAAAGCAAACTAAAGTGACTCCACCCAAGCAATAAAAGATGTTGACATGAGGTGGGACATACTTGCTCGAAATGTCATCATCAAGTGCTTGGAGATCCAGCCGCTCATCAAACCACTTGAAAGTCTGAGATTCTTTGATTCCCTTAGAAAACATGAAGCTAGAATTCCTAAAAATAAATGGCTGCCTATTATTATTCCTTTAAGACATCATTAATAGATATCTTGAGACTGGACTGTCTGAAGCCAGAGAACTCCGGCTATCAAAAAGCCATGACTATCAGGAATAGAGGGGTCGGTTTGATCCGATTGACAGCTTAGGCTACAAGACTTGCGTGTTCTCCCCTACCCTAAAAAATGTAACATAACTTCAACTCAATTTTCACAAAACTCGGGAATCAACCCGCCCCCGATAGAATCCCCCAGGGCCAAGGCTAAAAATTAATCCGTGAAGGGTCTGGAATGGGTTGATCCCCCAATCTAATTTAAAAGCAACCTTAAATTACCACCATGCAAAAGCGAGTTTTTTCCATAGCATTTCTAATTATTCTGCAAATCTGTTTAACCTGGATCACCTGGACAACCCCGGTTCTGGCCTTGACCGAAGATCAAAAAATTTTTAGTGAAAGTTGGCGAATTATTAACCGCTCCTATGTGGATGAAAGTTTCAACCATCAAAACTGGTGGTATATCCGCGAGAAAATGATGCGACAACCGTTCAAAAACCGTGAGGATACCTATGATGCCATTGAGAGGATGTTAGCCACCCTGGATGACCCGTTTACCCGGTTATTACGACCGGATCAATATCGCAGTTTACAGGTGAGCACCTCCGGGGAACTAATGGGGGTGGGATTACAAATCTCCCAGGACGGGGAAACGGGCAATTTAACCGTCATTGCCCCCATTGATGGTTCTCCCGCAGAGGCGGCGGGTATTCAACCCCAGGATCGGATTTTGAAAATTGATGGCTTTGCGACCTCTGAGTTAACCCTAGATGAATCGGCGGCTCGGATGCGGGGGCCCAGGGGCAGTCAAGTGACTTTAACGGTGTTAAAAAATAGCAATAAAACCCCGGAAGATATTACTCTAGTTCGGGATCGAATTGCCCTTAACCCGGTGACCACGGAATTGCGTTCTGATTTGGGAGACAATCCATTAGGTTATATTCGTTTAAATCAATTTAGTGCTAATGCCACCGAAGAAGTTGCCCAGGGAATTAAATCTTTAGAAACAAAAGGGGCAAAAGCCTATATTTTGGATCTCAGAAATAATCCGGGGGGATTATTACAATCGGGGATAGAAATTGCTCGGCTTTGGTTAGATGAAGGGACGATTGTTTATACCGTTAATCGTCAAGGTTTACTGGGAAGTTTTGAAGCGGTGGGTTCGGCTTTAACTCAAGCTCCTTTAGTGGTTTTAGTGAACCCTGGAACCGCTAGTGCTAGTGAAATTTTAGCGGGGGCTTTACATGACAATCATCGGGCAATTTTAGTGGGGGAAAAAACCTTTGGTAAGGGGTTAATTCAATCCCTATTTGATTTATCTGATGGTTCGGGATTAGCCGTAACAGTTGCTAAGTATGAAACCCCCAATCATACTGATATTAACAAATTGGGAATTATGCCCGATCGGGTGATTCCTTCGGAGCCATTACTCAGAAATCAAGTGGCAACGGCGGCTGATCACCAATATCAAGCGGCTTTAGAATTATTATCTTCTCAATTTGTGATGGCTCAAAAAGAATAGGGAATAGGGAACAGGGAACAGGGAACAGGGAATAGGGAATAGGGAATAGGGAATAGCGAATAGGGAATAGGTTTTGGACTGATAACTGGTACGGGCGGGATAATTAAGATTTAGGTAATTAACAAATATCTAAAATAACCCGCCCCTACAACTGATAACTGATGACTGATAACTGATAACTGATTTTTGTATGTTGGATTATGATTTGGTGATTTTAGGAGGGGGTTTAACGGGACGCTATGCTGCCTTATTGGGGAGTCAAATGCAGGGGCGAATTGCTTTAGTAGAACCGGAAAAAACGGGGTGTTTCGGGTTATTCTCGATGGGTTTATCCCTCCCTAAACTTGAGCAAATATCGGTCTGGGGCGGGTCGAATATTAGGAGAAAACAGATCAAACCTTGGGTTGATTTGGTGAGAAACAATTGTGAGGAAATTTATTCCCATCAACGGTTAGGAGCCGGGGGAGTTGATGTAATTGTGGGTGAGGGTGAATTTATCAAATCTCCCCGTCTGGGATTTAAAGTTAATAATCGGATATTGCGATCGCGCAATTATTTATTAGCCCCGGCTTCCGTACCTAAAATTCCCGCCATTGAAGGGTTATTATCCACAGGATTTATTACCCCAGAAACCTTGGATTTGTTTTTAGAAAAATTGCCAAATTTATCAGAAACAATTCCCCAAAGATTAGCAATTATTGGGGGCGATCCCAAAGGAATAGAATTAGCCCAATATTTTGCTCGTTTAGGTTTAGAGGTAATTATGATTACCACTGCCTCTCAAATTTTAACCCAGGCAGATCCCGCGGCGGTGCAGTTAATTCAAGGTCAATTAGAAGCCGAAGGAGTCAAGATTTTAACCCAAACTCCGATTATTCAGGTTAAAAAAATTGCCGATAAAAAATGGATTCAAGCGGGAAATACTGCCATAGAAGTTGATGAAATTTTGGTGAGTTACGGTGTCGAAACCGATGTAAAATCCTGGAATTTAAGCGGGGTTGGGGTTGAGTTTAAAGGGAATCATTTATGGGTGAATCAAAAACTACAAACCACCCATCCTAGGATTTATGGCTGTGGACAAATTTTAGGGGGATATCCCTTTGAACATATCGCCCAATATGAAGCACAAATTGCCCTGAAAAATGCCCTATACTGGCCAAGGTTTCGGGTTGATTATCAAGGAATGCCTTGGGCGGTTTTTTCTCACCCCCAATTAGCCCAGGTGGGGCTAACAGAAACCCAAGCTAAACGACGTTATGGAACTCAAGTGATTGTAGCGCGACAACCCCTAAAAATCATCGCTCAGGCGCAAATTTCGGGAGAAATTACGGGATTTTGTAAACTCGTGGGTTTGGCAAATGGTAAACTTTTAGGGGCTACGGTGGTGGGTTCCCAGGGGAGTGAGTTCATTAATACCCTAGCTTTGGCAATTCGTCAAGGAGTCAATCTAAAAACCTTAGCTGAATTTCCCCCGATTTTTCCCAGCTTTTCCGAGGTTTATCATCAAGGTGCGATCGCTTGGATAAATCAACGTCGTTGTCAAAATAGGGTATTATTTGATTGGACGGAAAATCTATTTCATTGGCGACGATATTGGGGCAATTAAAAATTAAAATGTCTAACATGAAAGTTAAAAAAATACAACCTTTTACTCTGGCAACAATTATCGGTTTTAGTCTTTTATTATTAACCGTTACGGGTTGCCAAAAACCTGCTGCTCAAGTTCAGTTAGGTCAAGATCAAGAATGTTTTGGATGTGATTTTAGTGGGAAAAGTTTGCAAGGGCAAAATTTAACCGGGGCTAAATTGAATAATTCCAACTTTAGTAAAGCGGATTTAAAAGGAGTAAATCTCAAGGGAGCATTTTTAGATACCGTTGATTTTACCGGGGCTAATTTAACGGGAGCAGATTTAAGTGAAACTACTTTAAATCAAGCTAATTTAACCAATGCTAATTTGAGTCAAGCGAATCTGACTGGGGCATTTATTAGAAGTGCTAAACTGAATAACGCTAAACTGAATGGGGCAATCTTTAAAGATGCGGATTTGAACTCAGCCGATTTAACTGGAGCAGACCAGAAAGGAGCTAATTTTCAAGGGGCAATTATGCCGGATGGTGAGATTCAAAAATAATGGGGAATGGGTAATGGGGAATGGGTAATGGGTAATGGGTAATGGGTAATGGGTAATGGGTAATGGGTAATGGGTAATGGGTAATGGGTAATGGGTAATGGGGAATTACGAATTACGAATTACGAATTACGAATCGGGAACAGGCAATAAATAGGTGGTATACGGTATATAATTATGCTCAAAGCGATTTTATTTGATTTGGATGGAACTCTGGTTAATAGTGACCCATTACACTATCTGACTTGGGCAAAGGTTTTAGAGATTTATCAATTGACAATTGATCATCATTTTTATCAAACTCGGATTAGTGGCAGAAACTAATGCTGAAATTGTAGGGGATTTATTTCCTGAATTTTCCGATGAAGATATCTTAAAAATGGTAGATTTAAAAGAATTAAAATTTCGAGAACTAGCTATTGATTTACAGCCCTTACCCGGGTTAACGGACTTTTTGGTTTGGGTGAATCAGCAAGAGTTTAAAACAGGTTTAGTCACGAATGCACCCCGAGAAAATACAGATTTTATCCTGAAAAATTTGAAGTTATCGAACTATTTTGATCGGGTGGTTTTGTCCGATGAAATTGGCATAGGCAAACCCGATCCGGCTCCCTATCAATATTGTTTGGAACAGTTAAATATTCTACCAGAAGAAGCGATCGCTTTTGAAGATTCTCCCTCTGGGATTCGTTCTGCAATTGCTGCGGGGATTAAAACCATTGGGGTTGCTTCTACCCATGATCCCAATAGTTTAAAAGATTTGGGTGTGGCATTTGTAATCGAAGATTTTACCCATACTGACCTACAAAAAATCGGATAACTATAGAAATCCCATTGGAGTTGTGTTCAATATTCTTGAGCAAAAGGGAACAGGGAAAGGGGAACAAAAGATCATACTTCTGACTGTTTCATTTCATATCATTTAGGACTCACGCACAAAACCCAAGAAACCGGGTTTCTGGCTCTGATTTGGCGGATGAAATCGGTGATTTCTCGTTCAGAAATCTGGTTTCTGTGTAAGTCATATCATTATTAAAATGCTACAACCTATTTAGGATTGCAATATGTCCTAATGCTTTAACTGATCGGGTTTACTATCGGGTCGGGCCTATTATTATGAAAAAAATTGGACAAACTTTCATCACTTGGTTGCTAGTTACCTTTCTGATTGTCACCGCCATCCCCCTAGTGGTGGCGCAGAATTCTCCATCCCCCAAACCCAATTCGCCTGCGATTCAGTCTAACCGTGGGTCTGTAACACTAGAGAATGAAACTTTATTTGTGATTGAAACTGGGTTAGGCGGTTCGTCTCCCTCAGAACGTTCTCAACGCATGAGCCGCAGCTTGAAGGATTTTGCTGACAACCAAGCCCTATCCCTGAACGAACTTGAAGTCTATACGGGGGACAAGGACGGCATTCCCCTGACGGTAATTCGGGCGGGCAATATTTTTTTAACCACAATCTCCAACGCCGATGCCCAAATAGCTGGCAAACCGCGCCCCGAATTAGCCGCATTATATTTAGAAAAAATCAAGGCGGGAGTCAGTCGCTACCGACAGCAAAGGAGTCTGGAATATTTGCTCCGTGCTGGTTTGTGGAGTATTTTCGCCACCGTGGCTCTGATAATTATTTTATTGATGACTAATAACGTCTTTGCCAGAATTTACCAGAGACTCGAAATTTGGGAACAATCTTATATTCGTCCCGTGCGGTTTGGCAATTGGGAACTGATTCGTGCTAACCAATTAGACAATATCATTTTTTGGCTGGTTCGGCTGGTGCAGGCGGCGATAATTCTGGGGCTGTTGGCCGCCTATTTTCCCTTTGTCCTTAGACAATTCCCTTGGACGAGGGGATTAGCCAAAACCTTAGAGGGCTATTTGGTAGCCACATTACAAACGGGGTGGCAAGCTTTTATCAATTATTTGCCCAGTTTGTTGACGATTGTACTGGTGATTGTCGCGACCAAGTTTATTCTGGGTCTATCCAAACCTTTCTTCCGAGAATTGAGCGCCGGGACATTTTCTTTACCTGGCTTCTATGCGGAGTGGGCCGATGCTACCCAAAAGCTGGTTAATTTTTTAATTATTGCTTTGGCGGCAGTGATTATCTTTCCCTTATTGCCAGGATTTCAGTCTCCTGCGTTTCAAGGGATATCTGTCTTTTTAGGGCTACTAATTTCTCTGGGCTCTACCTCGGTCATTTCTAATCTGGTTTCTGGCAGTGTTTTGATCTATACTCGGGCATTTCGGGTGGGAGATCGGATTAAAATTGGCGACATCTCTGGGAAAGTTTTGGAAACCACCCTGCTAGTAACTCGTATCCTGACTCCTACGAATATCGTTGTCAGCATTCCCAATTCTCAAATTAGCACCAGTTCGATTGAAAACTTCAGTTTTAGCTATCGAGAATTAAACCAGCCCTTGATCTTACGGATGACCGTATATTTAGGTTACGAAGTCCCTTGGCGCGAAGCTTACCAGGCTCTGATCCAAGCGGCGCTCCGTACCGAAGGAATGCTGGAGTCTCCGCCACCTTTCGTGCTACAAGGGGAACTGAACGAAGTTTACGTTACTTACTTGCTGAATGCCTATATCAATGTGGAGTATTTTCAGGGCAAAACTTTAAAAGGAATTGAACAAGCTCGCTCCCAATTGAATGAAAATATCCGAGATTGTTGTACTACGGCCGGAATTCGGATTTTTGCCCCTAATTATGAAGCCGATCCCACCAATTACGGGCCAGCGGCTGACAAAATTTAACTGCGCCTATCTCTATAGTTTATTCCCTATCCCCGGACTTAATGGTTTCTTGAATTAACCAATAGGTGGTCATTTTCCCCCTACCTTTGACTTCAATTTCTCCCCGTTGTTCAAAAATGTAAGAATTTTTTAAGCGTTCATAGATAGCTTCCGTCACTTGAATTTTCCCAGGTAAACCAGAGGATTCCATCCGAGAAGCGACATTAACCGCATCCCCCCATAAATCATAAATAAATTTTTTCACCCCAATTACTCCGGCAATAACTGACCCAGTATTAATCCCAATTCGGATTTGCAAAGGTTCGTTATATTGGGTTTGAAAATTGGCGATCGCTCTTTGCATATCTAAGGCCATTTGAGCCATAGCTTCGGCATGATCTGGCTTGGCTAGGGGTAAACCTCCGACCACCATATAGGCGTCTCCAATGGTTTTAATTTTTTCTAAACCATGCTTTTCGGTGAGTTGATCAAACGCCGAAAACACTTGATTTAATCGCTCCACTAATTCATCGGGTTGAATGCGATTTGAAAGGGGTGTAAACCCAACAATATCGGCAAATAAAATCGTGACTTCATCGAATTTTTCAGCAATAGAACTGGTATCATATTTTAGACGTTCTGCAATGGATGGAGGCAAAATATTCAGTAATAACTTTTCTGAACGTTCCCGGCTTTCCTGGAGAGCTTTGTCGGTATTTTTCCGTTCTAATTCGGCGCCAGCCCGGGCTGCAAAAATTCTTAAAACCAGTTCTCTAGTTTCGTCATTGATCATGGGGTTTGTATCTAAAATCGCAATATTACCGATCACATTTTTCATGGAATCTATTAAGGGAATTCCTGCATAACTGCGTGTTGTTGATTCCATGGAAGTTTGAATTTCAGGAAACCGATTAAAAACATGATCAGAACAACAATAATATTCTCCATTGCCAATGACTTGACCACAAGGTGTTCCTGCTAATTCATACTCAATATTGTTAATAAAACCCTGATCAACCCAAAATGCCAGGGTGCGAAGTTTGTTTTTTTTAGGACTGGTAAATTCAGTTACTAAAGTATAATGAACCCCCAGGATTTCAGCTAGGGAATGAACACAGGAGTGAAAAAAATCATCTCCGGTTTTAGAAGCTGTTCCCTCGACAATTAATTTTAGGGCTTCTTCTCGACGTTTGCGATCGCTAATATCCCGCATCACAGTCAGGACTGAATTAGAGGAAATAGGGGAAATATTAACGGATAAATCTGTTTTTTTATTTTCGAGAATTAAACTATATTCAACCTCAATGGTTTCCTGGGTTTCTAAAGCGGTTTTAATCCCTCCTAACAAAATATCGGCTTGTTTTTGGGGTAGAATATCATGGATAGTTTGACCAATTCTTTCCTGTTCCGGCCTATATAATAATTGGGTATTGGGAGTAACCACTTTTAGATAATGCCCATCCCCATCAAAAACAACAATTGACTCCTTCATTGCTTTAAATAGGGCGTTAACTTCCGCCTCGGATTTTTCTAAGGCTTGATTTTGAGTTTTGAGGGTTTTCTGAAGGGCTTGAATTTTTAACTGGGTTTGAACTCGAATTAAAACTTCTTCGAGTTGAAAGGGTTTAGTAATATAGTCGATTCCTCCCACTTCAAAGGCTTTAACTTTATCCTTAATATCATCTCCAGCACTTAAAAAAATAACTGGGACAGAACTGGTTTTGGGATCGGATTTTAAGATTTTACAGACCTCATAGCCAGTAATTTGGGGCATATTAATATCCAGAAGAATCAGATCAGGAACTACGGTTCTAGCGGCCATTAAAGCCACATTGCCATTGATCGCCTTTCGCACTTGATATTCTTGCTGGACGAGAAAATCAGATAAAAAACGAATATTGTCAATATTGTCATCAACAATCAGAATATCGGCTTTTAATCGATTTGTATTAATATCCATAAATAACTAAATTTGTAATTTATCGGGATGGCTTAAACTTTAAAAAAAAGAGATTATTTGTGATGCTAAGGTTGTCCCCTTCCAATATTGTTGGTAGTGATTTCCAAGATAGTTTGAAATTCAAAATTCATGTTTAACTGATTTAGGATACTCATTAATTCCTGATTTTCCGGGGGAATTTGAGCAATTAAATCTGCAATTTTTTCATCGCTTCCTTGAGCCGCCGCATAATATAGTTCTCCTTGCCATTCTGGTGACATTATGGTGAGGAGAGAACTTAAATTTTCTTCTGAATTGGGGGAAGAATTAGAACTTAATTGTTCTAGCTGGGTCTCATTTTTTTGATAGATATATTGTACACCCAAATGGTGGCTAATTTTTTCCAGTAAATTGTCAACTTCTAGGGGTTTAGTGATGAAATCATCACAACCGCAAGCCGAAATTTTTTGTTGATCCTCCTCAAAAACACTGGCGGTTAAAATGATAATTTTGGTTTTTTGTCCCAGGGATGCACCCTTAATTAGTTTAGTGGCGGTTAACCCGTCCATCACGGGCATTCTGACATCCATTAAAATCAAGTCCGGTTGCCAAGTTTTCCAACAATCAATGGCTTCTTGACCATTTTCCGCATTCTCAATTTTAAACCCCAGACTTAATAATAATTCATTTAGTAATAAACGACTATCTAAGCGGTCATCGACGACTAAAATTTTATATTCTGGCTGTCCGGGCGCAAGATGAATTGCTTTAGCTTTAGTTGTATTCACAGACAATGGATAATACTCTAAAGAATGAGTCGGAATTTCAAAGCTAAATAAACTTCCGACCCCTAACTGACTGCTAACGTGAATATCTCCCCCCATCAGTTGTACATATTTTCGGCTAATGGCTAATCCTAATCCGGTTCCCTGATTAGAATTTAGTCCCGATTCCGTTTGTTTAAAGGGTTTCAAAGAGTAGGTGAATTTCCTCGGGGGAAATCCCAGCACCCGTGTCTTCGACTTCAAATAAAATAAACTCTAATTCCTGCTGATTCTCGGAATTAACAGCCGGATTTTTTGGTTCTAAATCCTCTAAATTAGAAGCCAAGGAGGTTTCGGTTTGAACAATTTGATATTCCCGTTTAACCCGAACTATGACTTTTCCTTTAGTGGTAAATTTAATCGCATTGCTTAACAAGTTTAATAAAACCTGTCGCAATTTTCCTTCGTCGCTTTGTAAATAACAGGGGAGGTCGGGTGCATACTCAAATTTTAATTCTATGTTTTGGGATTCTGCCCGCATTTGCATCATTTTTCTTAACCCTTCTAAAAGATTAATTAAATCAAACTGATGTTGATTGAGGGTGGTTCTTCCGGCTTCAATTTTAGACATTTCTAAAACGTCATTAATTAGGGTTAATAAATGTTCCCCAGCTTGATTGATAATTCCCACATATTTATGATGTTTGGCAGATAATAAAGGATCTTCATTCATCAACTGAGTAAATCCTAAAATTGCATTCAAGGGTGTTCTTAACTCATGGCTCATACTCGCTAAAAATTCTGATTTAGCTTGGTTAGCTGCATCGGCTGCTATAACTGCTTTTTGTAAATCAATTGATTGTTTTTGGGTGGTTTCTAATAATTCAGTTTGTTGTAAGGCTACTCCTAACTGATTACTAATTTGGATGGCAATATTAATTTCTACTTCCTTCCACTCCCGGGGACTGGAGTTTTGGTAAGTGGCGAGTAAACCCCATAATTTATCATTGGAGAAAATCGGAGTAATAATATAAGCTCTAGCCTGAAAACTCTCTAATAATTTGATATAACATTGATTAAATCCAGCGTTATAAATATCAGCAACGGCACGATGATTCACCCCCCGACCATATAGCCCCCCTTGGGTATCTTTCAAATAGGTATCTTGGATGGGAGGGAAATTACTAGAAGAATTATTATCAAAGAGTTTAACGGTACACCGTTCATTTTCTGTGGTATTTTCCTGCAATGAGGGATTGGTATTTTGTTCTTCAAATAAAGATATCCACCCCTGACTCACGGATTCGGCGATGAATTCTCCACTCCAGTCCGGGCGGAAACTGATACACCACAACCCGTTCACAATTAAGCACTCGTCTTAATTCTAAAGCTGTGGTGGAAAAAATCATTTTTATATCTAAGGTTTGGCGGATTCTTTGAATTGCTTTCGCTAGAGCCTGCTCCCTTTCTAAACTTTCTTGTAAAGCGATTTGGGTATTTTTGCTATCGGTGATATTTTCAGAAATACACAACATATGGGTAATTTTTTGATTGTTAATAATTGGGATTTTTTGGGTTCTTAATAGCAGGTCGTTACCGGCTAGATTATGAATCATAAATTCCGGGATATCTATGGCTTTTTTGTGATTTAAGATTTCTAAAACATGGGATCGAAAATAATCCGCTTGCTGCTGGGGTAAAAGATGATAAATATTTTTGCCTAAAATCTCCTCTCGCTTGACTCCAAATATCATTTCACTGGATTTATTCCAGAGTTCAAATTTAAAATCATTCTCGACATTTTTTACATAGATAGCTAAGGGAATATTTTCAATAATCGTATTTAAAAATTGCTGGGATTTGGCTAATTTTTGATCAAGTTCTTTTCGTTCAGTAATATTATTAAAGGTGCAAACAATTCGGTCTAATTTACCCAGATTATTGAACTGAGGATCAATATTTAGCAATAACCAAGCCTTTAGTTGGGAGGACTGGTCTTGAGCAAGTCCCAGAATTAGGTTGTGGACGGGTTTCCCCTGGGAAATTGCTTGATGAATGGGTTGCATTTTCTCGGTTAAGGGATTCCCTTCCTCATCGAGAAATTGCCAAGGTAGGGAAAATATATTTTTCCCCTCTAATTCCGGTTCGGTTTGTACTAATAAATCTTGGGCAAATTGGTTACTCAAAACAATATTACCCTGGGGAGATAAAAGTAACACACCTACGGGCATTTCTCGAATTAGAGAACGGAAGCGTTTTTCACTCTCCTGTAGAGCATTTTGATAGACTAATTGACTGGTATATCGTTGATCAAAAACCGATGTTACTAAGGTTCCAATTAGCAGGATTAAGGTGACAATCCCAATCTGTATCGCTAACCCGGAATTGGCATTGGCTTCCATTAAGTTTGCGGGAAACAGAAGACTGTTCGACCATGGACACCGCCCAGATGCCCGTGTAGTGCATTCCACTGATACCAACGCCCATCACCCCGGCACTGCAAACCTTCCAGGGATTAAGCCCCGAGGAGGGGGAATTTCTCAGGTAAAATGCCAACCCCAAGGCTACCATGGAGGCAATAATGGCGATCGCCACCGACAGCAAAACTCGCCCTAAATTGTATTCCATCATCGCCCCAGCAACGGTCATTCCTGACATTCCTAGATAGTGCATGGAGGCGATCGCTAATCCCATGACCACACCGCCGGAAAACAATCCCAAACTGAGTTTCGGCCGACTGAATAATAATAAAGCTAGTCCCGAAGCGATAATGGCCACTCCCCAGGAGACTAGGGTAATCACCATATTGTAGGTCACGGGCAGGGGGAGTTTCAGGGCTAACATCCCGATAAAGTGCATTGACCAAATGCCTGTGCCCATGGCAACAGCACCGCCTAACGTCCATAGGAGGCGACTTCTGGGGGGTGATTGGAGGGTGACTCGTGTAGCGAGATCTAAAGCAGTATAGGAGGCAATCACCGCGATTAAAAATGAAAAGGCAACTAAAGAAGGTTGATAATGGTTGTGAATAACCGTCATAGTGATTAATAATTGCATATTTTAGAAATTGAGTTAATGATTGATAACCTAGCTTGACTATCAATAATGAAACCGAAATTTAAAGGTTTTTCTGAAATTTTATATAGGAATTCATTCATGCGACGGAACATGGGGGCAATCGGAAAATCATTTACTTTATTATATCGATATTGCCCTGACTTATAAAGTGAACATTTTATTATAATTTCGGTGAAGGTTTAGACAATGACGAATAAAAAAGTAGGTTTTTGAATCCCATCTATCAATATTTAGTCCAATTTTAGTATTAAATTATACTAAAATCATGGACAAACGCTGGAATTTTTCTCCGACAAATACCTACAACCTAATGGCTATAGGTGTTTCATAAAAACTAATTTTTGTCAATACCCTAAAGTCAACCTCTTGTAACTTTCTTCTGCTTGAATTTTGCAAAAATGGTTAAGTCTATGCAAGGATATTGAAATGGGAGTTATAGCAGTGTTGCCTGCTATATGGAACCAGTAGGCTATTGCTTCAAGAACATAACACCTGACTGAATGACCATTGACCAACTCATTGATATTCTCAAAGTCAGTTTACCCGAAGGTCTGACATCCCTCCAAGAAATGGTGTTACGTTCTTCTTGGGATGGTAAAACCTATGCGTTAATGGCGTCGGAAACCAACTATGTTAAGGAATACTTGAGTCGGGCTGCGTCGGAACTGTGGTCAACCTTGAGTGATTTCTGGGAGGAAAACCCATTGGCAAAAATAACTTACGCCTGGTATTCGAGTCCCGTCCGTTAACCAAAGCCCAACGAAAACTTCTGGAACAGTTTCAATCTCAAACCTTGGGCTCTGTTTTAGAGTTCCCCGGGGCGCCTGTGGGCTTAGACTCCAAATTATATATTGAACGTCCTCCGATTGAAACCCTTGCCTATGAAGAAATCACCAAACCCGGCAGTATTATTCGGATTAAAGCCCCTTGGAAAATGGGCAAAACTTCTTTACTTTTAAGAATTATTAATCAAGCTGAATCCTATCATTATAGCACCGTTAATATTGATTTTCAACAGGCAGAAAAAACTATTTTTTCCGGGGTGGATAAATTTTTTCGTTGGTTTAGTCGAAATATTAGTTGGAAATTAAAAATTCCTCCCAATCTCGATAACTATTGGCATAAAAATATGGGCAGTAAAGTCAGTTGTACCATTTATTTTGAAGCCTATCTCTTACAACAAATTGAGACGAATTTGGTTTTGGGACTAAATGAAGTTAATCGTCTCTTTGAATATCCTGATATTGCCGAAGAATTTTTTTCACTTCTGCGATCTTGGTATGAGCAAGCCAGAAGTAATAATACCTGGAAAAAGTTGCGTTTAGTTTTAACCTATTCGACGGAAATTTATATCCCTTTAAATATTAATCAATCCCCTTTTAATGTAGGATTACCCTTAAAATTACCCGCTTTCGATCCCGAACAGGTTTTATCCTTAGCCCTGCGTCACGGGTTAGACTGGACTCCCGCCCAAACCAAGCAACTTATGGCAATGGTTGGTGGTCATCCTTTTTTAGTTAGACTGGGATTATACCATTTATCTCGAGGGGAATTAACCCTAAAACAACTATTACAAGAAGCGGTAACGGAAACAGGAATTTATAGTAGCATCCTGCGGCGGATTTTGGCGGTTTTACAGGCAGATCCTCAACTTGAAAAAGCATTTAAACAGGTGATTTATGCCGATCAACCGATTAAATTAGCTTCCGTAGTCACCTACAAATTAGATAGTATGGGAATTGTCACTCTGAAAGGGGATTATGTTGTCTATAGTTGTGAACTGTATCGACTATATTTTAAGAATCAATTACTTGAGTAACATAGAAGATTATCCCTGATTTATTAAAGTGCGACCCCTTGATTTTAATTATATAAACAGGAGGAACCATGAATAGCGCGGTAATGCCAATGCGAAATCAGCATAAAGATTTAATTGAGCGGTATGAAGCATTGCTTCTATATTCTGAAATCCCTCTAATTCCCGTCAGTCAAACAATTCTTAAGCAAGCTGCGAATATTCGATCTACTACAAATATTAGAACTCCCGATGCAATTCATGCAGCCACAGCCCTAAATCTGGGTTTTACAATCTTCCTAACTAATGATTCCGGTTTACGAAATCTTCCTAGTTTGCCAGTTGTTATTCTCAAGGATTTAATCAGATAATGAGGAACAATAAAGCGATTCTATCGACTATTAGGTTATAAGGGTTAAATCAAAACTTGAAAAAATAAGGATGTTTTGGTATATGTTAATTTCTAAATTATCCCGTTCAGGACTATCGGTTTTCCTGGCTTTAGGCCTAACAACAGCCGTGGCTACACCTCTGCTGCAAGCTATTCCCGCCACAGCCCAAGCCTTCCCCAATAGCTTACAACGGGATAGAATTTTAGCCGGAACCCAGATTCCGGTAGAATACTCCCAAGCTGAAAAAATCGTGGTCATGCCGAATGAAACCGTCTCCCTAACGATCACGGTAGCACGAGATATTGTGACCAGTCAGGGACGGGTTTGGATTCCGGCCGGGGCTGAAATTGTCGGACAATTAAAACCCGCTTCCGGGGGATCTCAATTTGTGGCCAGCGAGGTAATTATCGGTGCGGGAAAACGGTTTCGCCTAGATGCAAATTCTGAAGTTGTGACCCATACCGAAACCGTCCGCAAAGGTGCCTCGGCAACGTCTATTATCGGTGGGGCAGCCATTGGGGCCGCAGCAGCCGCAGCTATTGGTGCGGTGGCTGGGGATAATGCGATCGCCACGGAAGAAGTTTTAGTCGGTGCGGGACTCGGTGCCATCACTGGAGTCTTCGTTGGGCGGAGTCAAGTGGATGTGGTGGTGATTAATCCGAGTCAAGACCTCAGTTTAACCTTACAATCGGATATCATATTCCGATAAATCGTAGTGAGGTGTTCACGCCTCTCTGTTTCTTTCAAGATAGCCCTGAAGGGCTTACTACTATTAAATTGTAGTGAGGTGTTCACGCCTCTCTGTTCCAAGATAGCCCTAAAGGGCTTACTACTATTAGCCCTGAAGGGCTTACTACCTATGAGGATTTCCACGGCTAAAAAATACGGGGTCGCATTCTGCCTAACTTTGGGGTTAACGGCATTAGTTAGTTGTTGGAGTCCTAAAGCCACACAAACGGCTGAGTCTTCCCTACAACAAGCTCAGAAACATGGCTCAAGGGATAACCCAACAACTGATCAGTCAAACCCAAAATCCCCGTTTTGCCCAACCGATTGATTGTCAATTAGGTCAGGATTGTTTTATTTTGTTATATCCCGATCGCGATCCAACCCCTAATGCCGTTGATTTTGGTTGTGGACGTCAAACCTACGATGGGCATAAAGGCACGGATTTCGCCATCCCCGACGAACAGGCCATGGCTAGAGGGGTTCCGGTCTTAGCCTCCCAGGGGGGCACGGTGTTGCGTGTACGGGACGGGATAGCAGATCGACGAATTCAAACGGAAGCCGATAAAAAGACCGTGGAGGGGACGGAATGTGGCAATGGTGTGGTAATTGATCATAGTTCTATTCCCAATGGGGCGGGGTGGGAAACTCAATATTGTCATTTACGCCGGGGAAGTGTACAGGTCAAACCTGGGGACAAGGTAGAAAAAGGGACGGTTTTAGGGGCGGTAGGAGCTTCGGGTTTGGCATCCTTTCCCCATGTTCATCTCACCATTAATTATCAGGGAAAAGTAATTGATCCCTTTGTGGGGCCAGCAGCAACGGCCGGGTGTAATGTGACCCGCAACCCGATTTGGGAACAGTCTTTTGCCTATATTCCCACGGGGTTAATTCGGGCTGGATTTTCTGCCCAACCTCCAACCATGGATGAATTATGGCAGGGGAAATTTAATCAAACTACCTTACCCCAAGACAGTCCAGTATTGTTATTTTGGGTGCAGGTTTATGGGGTATTAAGTGGGGATAAAATGGTTTTTAATTTGTATAATCCCCAGGGACAAAAAGTTTTAAATAATGAAAATTTTGCTAATGATTCCAGTAAAACTTGGATTGGTTATGTTGGGAAAAAAAATGATCCTCAACAACCTTTAACTCCTGGCACTTGGAAGGCAGAATATCAATTAATTAGAGGCGATCGCACTTTAGTTAAAACTCAAAATCAACTGGAAATTAAATAGGGAATAGGGAATAGGGAATAGGGGAAAAAAGATATAATCTCAGTTATTAGTTCACTCCTAAACTGATAACTGATGACTGATGACTGATGACTGACGACTGATAACTGATGACTGATGACTGACGACTGATAACTGATTACTCATTTTCCCAATCATCTAAATAACGCTTTAATAACGGTTTAATATCCGCTTTAATGGGTTGTTCTTCTTCCTCAAGTTCAGTAGAATTAAAATTAAGCGGTTCAATAATTTTGGCAAAAGCATCTTGAACAAATTGTTTCACAAATTCATCCCGACGAGTTAACTGAAATTGTCGTTGTACTACTTCTGTCATTCCGCCATCTCCCCAGTCTTGATCTTGGCGGAAATATTCAATAAAACTCTTACCAGCAATTCGGGTTAAATAGGCCGCACTCACCGCTTGAATTGCCCGTCCGACCACTAAAGTTGCTAAATTCAATTGTAAGGCGGTTGAGACTAACTGAATCACCCCTTTAACCACTCCTAAACTTCCCAAGGTTTTCGCTAACGATAACGCCAATTCCCGACCCCGATCAGCATTTAATTCACACCCATATATTTTACCAATTTCGATCACCATTTGGGTATTAACTGCCGCCGTTGCAATTAAATCAATTACGGGTAAAGGTGTTAACGCAATTACCCCCGCACCTATCCATTGAAACCGCTCCACAATTTTTTCTGCTTCCCGTTTTCGTTGGCTATCAATTAATAGTCGGGCTTCTTCTCCTAAGCGTTGGGATTGTAATAAAATATTATCGGCAATTAATTCTTCTCCTTCGGCTCTTAAAATTATTGCTATCCGTCGAATTAAGGGCATAATATCCGGTTCTGGTTGGATAATTTCCCCAGTTTCTAATTTAATTGGTTGCGGATTTGCTGCGATAGAAATTACATCATTTCCATCTAAAAATAGTTTAACTCGATCTTTGATTTTCGCTAAAATAATATTTTTATCAGCTTCTGGGTATAAATCTATTTTATTTAAAATAATTAGCGATCGCTTGCCAATTTCAACTAAGGCTTGTAAAGATTGATATTCCGATTGTCTTAAATCATTATCTAAAACAAATAATAATAAATTAGCATCCATCGCCACCGAACGCGCTAATTTTCCCCGCTCAGACCCAGCTATTCCTGCTTCTAAGATTCCTGGGGTATCAGTAATTAAAATTTCTCGGTCAATTCCCTCTAGTTTTAAATGATAGGTTTCTCCCACTTCCGTTGTTCCCATGGGTGCATTAACTTTCCCCACCATTCGACCCATTAAAGCATTAACTAAAGAGGTTTTTCCCGCCGACCCCGTACCAAATACAACCACTTGAATATTACCTTTAGCTAATTCAGAAGCGATATCTTGAGAACGACTTAATAACGCTTTTTTAGCAATTTCATCTTGAATTTGAGTAACCTGTTGTTGTACGGATTTGAGCGATGCTTCCGCCGCTTCTATTTTGTCTAAAGGTATTTTTAAAGGTCGCCGTTTTTTACGAGATTTTCCTGATTTTTGGAAGAATCGAGTATAATAAAAAAAGGCAAAAATTGCCAATCCCAACAGGATAATTAACAACAAAAGTAGCAAATTTGCTAAAATAGGATTAGCTGACCAAATCACCTGACTATAAAGAGCCGATAGGGAAACTAACCAGCCAAATCATTAACCCTAAAATCAGGCAAATTCCAAAAATTAAAAGTAAATAGCGAGAGATGGGCATAATGCGATCGCTCCAACCTTAAATTAGCCAACTTTGTCTTTCTATACTAAAGAATAATAACTCGTAGTAAGCCCTTCAGGGCTTTCTTATTAAAAAGAATAGAATAGAGGCGTAAATGTAGTAAGCCCTTCAGGGCTTTCTTAAAAAAGATGGAATGGAGCCCTGAAGGGCTTACTACGAGGATGGAATAAGCCCTGAAGGGCTTACTACGGGGGTGGAATGGAGCCCTGAAGGGCTTACTACGGGGATGGAATAAGCCCTGAAGGGCTTACTACGGGGGCGGGAGAATTTGATGGATAGTTGATACTTGTTGATCGTAGTTTTCTTGAGTTAAAACAGGAACCATATTTTCTAGTGAAATTGTTTTTTGTAACTCAATCCAAGACCGACATCCCCGATAATTAGGATGATCGGGAATATCATAAACTTGAGATAATTTATAGGTTCTCAGCAATAGAATATAAAGGGGTTGATGGGGTTTGAATTGAAGGCGATCGCGCACAAATTCTTGATTCCAAATATGATATTTTATTAAGGAATTGATTAAGGATTCATTTTGAGAATTATGCCATGATAAAATATGAGTAATTTCAGCATAACTGCTGATTTTAACGGTTTCAGGATGCCAACCAGAAGGGACAGGTTGCACAAGATTCGCATATTCAGGTTTTAATAAAGTGGGTTTTTGATGTTCCAGGGTAGGATAGAGTAGAATTTGATCGTGATCTACCTTAAATTTTCCCCCTTGTTCGCGAATTCCTCCTTTTCTTAATAACATAATGGTTTTGCCCAGTTCTAAGGCTTGAATGGCAATATCCCATTCTTTTAAAGCATAATTGGTTCCGGTTTCCATAGGTTGATTTTAGATGTCAATTGTCTCTAATTTTAGATATAATAATAACCTACAACTGAGGAAATTAACATGGAAAAACGAATTCTAGGTCAATCTGATATTTTGATTACTCCCATTTTAATTGGAACTTGGCAAGCGGGAAAACGGATGTGGGTGGGTATTGAAGATGCAGAAACAATTAAAGCCATTCGTGCCGCCTTTGATGCGGGTATTACAACTGTTGATACCGCAGAAATTTATGGCGAAGGACACTCGGAACAAATTGTGGCTCAAGCCCTATCTGATGTCCGAGATCAAGTTATTTATGCTAGTAAAGTGTTTGCCAATCATTTAAAATATGATCAGGTGATTGAAGCCTGTGAACGATCTTTAAAAAATCTGAATACCGATTATATTGACCTCTATCAAATTCATTGGCCTTCTGGATCTATGAATTCGGAAATTGTTCCCATTGCCGAAACCATGAGGGCTTTAAATCACTTAAAAGAACAGGGGAAAATTCGAGCAATTGGTGTTTCTAATTTTTCTCGTTCTCAGTTAGAAGAAGCTGCCCAATATGGGAGAATTGAAAGTTTACAACCGCCCTATTCTTTATTCTGGCGTCATGTAGAAAAAGATGCCATGCCCTATTGCATTGAACAGAATATTTCGATTTTAGCCTATTCTCCCTTAGCCCAAGGTTTATTAACCGGAAAATTCGGCATTAATCATCAATTTGCCGAAGGAGATCATCGGTCTAAAAATAAGTTATTTTCCGATAAAGAGCATTATCAACGGGTACAAAATGCCCTAGACCAATTAAGACCCATTGCCGAAGTTTATCACTGTACTTTAGGACAATTAGCGATCGCTTGGTTAATTGCTCAACCCCAAACTAACGCAATTATTGGGTTTAGAAATCCCGAACAAGCCCAACAAAATACTCTAGCAACTGAGATTATTCTTTCGCCCGAAGATCTCGCAGAAATTGATAAAATTGGACGAACTGTTACTGATTATTTAGATGATAGTCCGGTGATGTGGAATTTTTAAAAGGTGATATTCTTAACCCATTCCCCATCACGGATTTAAGAGAATTACGCACATTAACCCTGCCCTCAACTTGATTAAGAGACAGATTAAAATCCGTGAAATCCGTGAAATCCCCTTAAATCTGTGATCCAAATCCTTGCTGAGACACTAATTCAATGCAAAGTTGATTCACAACTTCCGCATCTACCTGTTTTGGCAAGGTAGAATTTTCCGCCGCTTGGTCGAGTTTTTCATATAAACCTTTAGCAATTTCCATCACCTGATCATAGGAATATTTCCCTTTTTTGATGGCTAATAATTCCTGGGCATCTCCGGTTTCTCGACGGTCTACTATCAAAGATTGAGTTTCTAAAACCTCAATTCCGGTTTTTAATAGCCGAATTGCTTGCATGGCAAATTTGCAATCATATCCCACCTTTGCCTCCATTTCCGCCCGGTCTCGATTGCGATTTTTCTTCCAATCCTGATAATGTTGGTATTCTCGACAAGCCCTTTGATACTGTTGACTTTTTTGCAATAATTGGATAAAATCATTGGAGGAATTAGATAACTTTTGAGTCATTTCTAAAGTAGATTCTGGTAAGGGATACTGTTTTAAAATCCCTTTAAAATCAATATCCGCCGTTAGGAGTTTATAGAGTTCTTGGGTGGGTTCTAAAAATTCAATGCGATCGCGGACTAACCCATATAAATATTCTAAAAAACCATTCATCTGACTAACGGTTAAGGGCGGTGTCTCCACCAACCCAAATTCCGCCGCTGTGGGTTTCTGAGTTGGCGGATTCAATAACCAACGGCGATGGGATTCTAACTTTTTAATTTGAGCATAGCCATAGCCAGAATAGGTTTGTTTAACTTTTTTAGATAAAAAAATCTGACGATGTTCTCTCAATCGTTCCCCAACTTCCGTCAAATGAACATAGTCTTTAAACCATAATAATTCTAAAATATTAGGGTTATTATCAATCAAGAGTTTCAGAATTTTTTTTAATTCATATAAACAGGTATCTTTAGATAAAAAGGGAAACTTTGCCGAGGGTTTTCTGTCTCCCAACCCTGATCTTTTTGTTCAATAATATTAAATCCTAAATAATAGGGTTCGCTGGCAATAAATACCCCACGATAATCATAATCAGATGTGGGTGTATCCAGTCCATAACCCCGGGAACCCGTCAATACCAGTAAAATTGTCCGGTTTTCAATCTCTAAACGATTCATAGGGAATTACGAATTACGAATTACGAATTACGAATTACGAATAGTTATTAGCCACCAGATCCTGATTAGTGATCTGTAGCAAACACTTAGGGATTTCATATAAGATGAAAAGAACCCCCCTCAATATTGATTCAGGCGGGTTCATTTTCATGCAAACAAAGTTAATAGAATTAAGGGTTGGCGGCTTGGGCAGCTAGAATTTGTTTGAGTTTTTCTAATTCATTAGCCCAACGAGGATCGGGTTGGAAGGAATCATCACCACTGGTTCTCGATGTGGAAGTTTGACCACCGGAAGAATGTTTTGATTTCTTGTTCCGGCTTTTACCAGCCCCACCACTTTTGGGCATATTACCCGATGATTTAACCGGTTGTTGAACCGGCTGTTGCTGTTGTTGGGGTTGATCGTCTTCCCCACCATTTTCGCCCTCACCAACACCGTCTCCTTTTCCTTTTTTCCGAGGTAATGCTTTTTCTATTTTTAAAGCATTTTCTCTAAACATTACCCCGTTATATTTTTCAACAATTTGATCCGCTACTTCATCGGTCTGCACCGTTACAAATCCAAAACCCCGACATTTGCCAGTTTTGCGATCGGTAATTACCTTAGCAGAAACGGTATCTCCTTCTTCTGCAAAGACATCTTGTAATTCTTTGCGTTCTAATTCTTTAGGAAGATTACCAATATAAAGACGAACGGACATAAGTAGAAACCTCCAAGTTAAATGAAAAATAAGTAAACGAAACCATCCCCAACCTGTGTTATTTAAACACACAAATTGAGAATCAACCCCTGGCTATCAGCACTGGGGCTGGTTAAATTAAACTCAACAACCAACTCCATCTTAAAATTAAGATAAAGTCCTATTATTCTCTCCATGTTGAACTTATCATGTAGGTAAAGCCGGTTTGCTTGGTTGTTTTGTAAACTTTTTGCCATCTGTCAAAACTTAATGCTATAGAGTTTTGTTATCTCTGTGTTCAAAAATAGATTTAACTTCCTATAGCTAAAACCATATAAAGTTAACTCACGCTCTTGTTAACTTCCTGACTTTGCATTGCCAATAGTTGATCACAGCATTCAACAAAAATTGGATCATTTCTTTAAGTTGCTGCTTCGCCTCGTATCAGTCAGGCTATTGGGTGGAACCTAGAACCTTTGCTATTGGGTTTTCCAGTACCAGATCGTCATAAGACAATCTCTATGATAGCACATCCTGGAATATAGTTCTAGGGTTCTGCCAAGATTTTCGCATTTAATTTGGCGAACTTTCTGAACCTTCATCAACTGAGTAATCAGAATCACTCTATCCAAAAAGGAATAAAGTTATTTTGACTCTTTGGTTAAAGAATGTATCACTAATCGGTCAAAAAAAGCAATCTTTCTGGATCAACTTCCTTTTACCAGCCGCCTTGAGACGCCAGGTAAACCCCCCAGAGGGTGAGAATCACCGCTAAAATCGTTGACCCCAGGGGATGTCCCCCCCGTAGGACTGTCCTAGAATCAGGGGTTTCTAGGGTTTCCACATCCACCCAGGGCGTTGCTCCCCGTCGCCACCATCCCGTTACCTTAATTGTTTGAGTGATCAACTCCTGGGGGTGACGAATGCTGGGTAAAAAATTGGTTAGGGGGGTTTTTTCGGGGAGATAATGGAGTTTGACGACGCCGCTTGGGGTTTGTAGGATTAAATCTTGAGCAAAGGTATTTTTTAAACCGCTTCGACCGAGAAGTTTACCCGTTAAACAAATCGGTTGACTATCAACGGGAATCGTCTGGGGGTTGACCACCAAATCCGATAAGTTAGGTTGATTTAAAATATTAGTGGATTTGATTTCGGGAAAAAAGGAATTAATCCGAGTTAAAATACCTAAGCCACAGCCAATGGCAATTGAACCCACCATAATCCAATAGTCCCCCCATAACCATTCTAATTGCCATAGTCCTAAAAGAGAACATAGTCCCCCCATTAACCAAATGATTCCCCCAATGATCATTCCGGCGGGAATGCCAAAAAACGGCGCTCCTTGTAGTAATAAGGGGGAATTGTTGGTGAGTAATTTGGGGGGTTTAGCTGGGGTAATATTTGATAGATCAAATTCCGGTTCTAATTTCCAATAATTTGCATAAAAGCCGAGGATTTTTAAGCGCTCTCCGATTAGGGGATGGGATTGATTTAAGGTTAATTCGGGGGTATAGCAATTAGTTAAATCCCAGGTTAATAAGGAATTGATTGATCTGTAAGCTGTTAAACTACCAAAGGTTAAAGCCTGTTGATGATTGATCGGAATCAATCTATCAAAAGATTCTAACAGAAAGTTGGTTTTTCCCTGGGTTTGAATAGTTTGGGATAATTTTATCGTAATTTTCAATAAGGCACGACTTAAAGCATTAGGATTTCCGGTGAGGTTACAGGCGATGCGATCGCTATAATAAACTCGACGACGGGATAAATACAAGGAGGGAAATCTTAAAAGTTTATATAATCCATAACATAACGGACAAATAAAAACAGCGATCGCCTGCAAAATTTGATGTAAAATCCCTCGGATACTGGCGGGAATCGGAATATTAAGATCGGGTAATTTTTCGGTTAATTCTGCTAAATACCAATAAATTAAATAGGGAATTTGACTGACCATGGTAGCCAAAGACATCACCGCGAAATCCCATTCCCCGATGGTCGCAATTTCCCGAGCAAATAGGACGGCGATTTCATCTTCTGTTAATTGCTCTAATAATCCTTGACTTACCACAATTCGGGCAAATCGTCGCAAATTTCCATAGGAAAAAATCACCGGATCATCAATGGGTAATAGTTTGATTTCAGGCACTTTGAATTTTTGCTTTTGGCAATAATTTCTTAATAGTTTATTGGTTTCTTGACTCTGATTAAATAATGTAGTTAAAGGTAAAGGTTTTAATCCATAACTCAGTGTTAACAATCTATCCCATAACCAAGGTAAGAAGATAAATAAAATCAATAGGGTAATATAAACTCCTTGGGTGGGATTCTGATAAAATAAAGGAATCGGTTGTACAATAGGCAGCCAAGATAAACCATTATTTGTGAGTTTCATTAATTCCTCTAATAAATGAGGAGTTAACCAAAGCAGGGCTAAAAAGGTGAGGAAAAGTTCCCCAAATAATCGGGACTTTTGCCAAATCCAACCCACAGCAAAAACAAATAAAATAATCAAAATAATTTGCCAAGGTTGACGGGATAATTGTCCCCAAGGATTTAAAATTGGTTGCCAAATCCAAATTTGATTTAAACTATTATTAATAAAAGCCAAAACAATCGGAATAAACCAAGTTAAACCGACAGCCATTAATAATTGTTCTAGTTTAAAGGGACTCAATTGTAAGGATTTCAGTTTTTGCCAATTCGTAGCTCGTCCGGCTTGTCGCCATTGCCATTCTTGAAACCGGAGGCGGGGGTGGCGGCTGCATAATTTCCGGTTCTAAATTAATAGGAGAATCGGGAATTTTTTCTTTAAAATTTGGGGAAACTTTTTCGGTTTTTTTGAGGTTTAAAGATGGGGGTTGAGATAAAGAAGGATGGGGGGATTTTTTTGCAGGTGGCGGGGAGGAAAGTTTAGGATTTTTGGCTAGGGTCGATTTAGCTTTTGCGGGTTGTAGATTAGGATTTAACGGGATAAAACCCGTTTCTGTAGGAGGGGGTAATTCTGGAGGTTGAGACTCAATATTAGGACTAATATTTTGGGGCTTAGGGGGATAGCGTTTTAATAATTGTTTTAAATAATCCGTAGCCCAATTTTTAATATTTTCCTGCGGAGATTGAGTTAAACTCTGACATAAATTAATCGCTAATTTAGTATTTCTTGTGCGTTCATAAGCAATCACCAACCCCATTTTCGCCTTAAATTGACCCGAACTATTAGATTGAGCAATGGGTTCTAAAAAAGCGATCGCCTGTTGATAATTCTTCTGTTTTAACGCTGCTAATCCTGATGTTAAATCCGACGAATTGGGGGGTAGATTGGAGGAAGACATAGGAGAAATTAAGAACTAAAACAAATTAACATTCACGGTTTAAGGGGAAAACCCATACCCTAAAATCATAAAAATGATTGATTCGATCTCATCTAAAGGGTTAAAAATTGATGGAAAGCACAATAAATCCTATTGTACCCATTTTCTTGATCAAAATATCTTAAAATTACTTTGATTACATATTTTAATCAACTTTCTTCTCGGAAAAAAAAATAAACCTGACATTTGATCCCCACGGAGTGATAAAATGGCTTGGCTCAAAATCAGCTATTATGGATATAAATTACTTATTTCTAGCATTTCAATTTACCTCTCCCGGCCCCATCATCTTTGAAATCGGGCCGTTATCAATTCGGTGGTATGGCTTGTTAATTGCCTCGGCGGTCTTGATTGGAGTATCCTTATCTGGGTATCTTGCCAGTCGTCGCCAAATTGATCCCGAACTAATTGGAGATTTAGCTATTTGGTTAGTAATTGGAGCGATTCCTTTTGCTAGATTGTATTATGTGCTATTTCAATGGGAAAGTTATGCTGATAATCCTGGGGATATTATGGCAATTTGGAAGGGAGGAATTGCCATTCATGGAGCAATTATCGGCGGATTAATAGCCACTTTACTATTTGCTAAAATTAAACAAATTCCCTTTTGGCAATTAACCGATATAATTGCCCCTTCTTTGATTTTAGGTCAAGCTATCGGTAGATGGGGTAACTTTTTTAATTCTGAAGCCTTCGGAAGTCCCACGGATTTACCTTGGAAACTTTATATTCCCCTGGAAACGCCGCCCTAGTGGTTTTGAATCCTACGAATATTTTCACCCAACTTTTTTATATGAATCCCTGTGGAATTTAACTATATTTGCCCTATTAATTACCTTATTTTTAAAAGGTTTAAAAGGCAAACATACTCTAAAATCAGGGACAATATTCTTGGTCTATTTATTGACCTATAGTTTGGGTAGAATTTGGATTGAAGGATTACGCACGGATAGTTTAATGTTAGGGTATTTAAAAATGGCTCAACTGGTTAGTTTGACCGGGATGATGTTAGGATTATTCGGTTTAATTTGGTTATATGGATTGAAGCGAACTTTACCCGATATTGTGCAGAAATCCCATCCTTCAGACTCCGAATAAAAAAGCCCTAGACTTAACTGCCAGGGCTTCAACCAGGGTGCATCTACCATTGTTGTCTTCTCAGTGGCTCAGTTGAGATCCGGAAAAATTAGAAATCAATCGTCAATTGTGGAGAATTAAAACATCATGGAACCGGATATCATATTACTCAAACCTGCGGTTTATATTGTTGGAGCCGGCCCTGGTGATCCAGAATTATTAACCGTGAAAGCCCAAAGATTATTAGCCTCGGCGGATGTAATTGTATTTGCCGATTCTTTGGTTCCTGAACAGATTTTAACAGGGGTGCGGGCGGAGGCAGAATTAATTAAAACCTCTGATAAAACCCTAGAAGAAATCGTTCCATTTATGATTCAAAGAGTCCATCAAGGGCGTTCTGTTGTTAGATTGCATTCGGGTGATCCGAGTTTATATGGGGCTATTTATGAGCAAATACAACAGCTAATAGAGGCAGAAATTGAGTTTGAAATTGTTCCTGGAATTAGTGCTTTTCAAGATGCAGCGGCTAAATTAAAAATAGAATTAACTGTCCCAGAATTAGTGCAAACGATTATTTTAACCCGGGTTAGTGGGAGAGCAACTGGTGTTCCTGCGGATGAGGAATTGGAAAGTTTAGCGGCTCATAAAGCTAGTTTATGTTTATATTTGAGTGCGCGTTATGTGGAGGAAACTCAGCAAAAGTTAATCAAATATTATCCCGCAGAAATGCCGATTGCTATTTGTTATCGTTTGGGATGGCCAGATGAAAAAATCCGGGTAGTTCCCTTAGAAAAAATGGCACAAGTTACCCAGGAGGAAAACTTAATTAGAACCACCCTTTATGTTATTAGTCCCGCTTTAGCAAAAACGCCCCACAATTCAACTTTAAGATCTAAATTATATAATCCCGAACACTCCCATTTATTTCGTCCTTAGAGGAGTAATGAATACTTATGAATTTTAATCAAAAAAATATTATTATTACTGGGGGTTCCAGTGGAATTGGGAAAGCAACGGCTCAATTGTTAGTGAGTTTAGGGGCAAATGTAACCCTGATTGCTCGAAATCAAACTACCCTTGACCAAGCTCAAAAAGAAATTGAGGCGGTAAAATTAAATCAAAAGCAAAAAATTGTTACCCTTTCGGCGGATATTTCGGTGCTAGAAGAAGCCGAAAATATAATAGAAAAAGCCATTAATCTTTTGGGAGGTGTGGATATTTTAATACTCTCGGCGGGTATCGCCTATCCGGGGTATTTTAGAGAACTTCCGATCGCAGTTTTTGAACAAACAATGGCGGTTAATTATTGGGGATCTTTGTATTGTATTCGAGAAGTTTTACCTACAATGATAGCACAAAAACAGGGTAAAATTATTATGATTTCATCGGGGGCTGGATTAATTGGCATTTATGGTTATACCGCCTATAGTCCTACTAAATTTGCCCTCAGAGGATTAGCAGAATCCTTGCGAGGGGAATTAAAACCTTTGGGAATACAGGTTTCTATTGTTTATCCCCCAGATACTAATACCCCGCAATTAATCGCTGAAAATAAAACTAAACCCTTAGAAACAAAAGCCATTACTGGAAACCGTAAAACCTTGGGAACCGGAGGATATTGCTCAAGAAATTATTAAGGGAATGAATAAAAATAAATTTGCGATCGCTCCTGGATTAGAAATTAAACTTCTAAATACTTTCCATAGTTTACTCCTTCCCCTCTTAAATCGCTATTTTGATGATCTCATCCAACAGATAAAAAGTTAAATTAGGGTTAAGATTTATCCCAAGTTTAACAATTTATATAACACTTTAGTTCAACGGGTAAATCATTGATAAGTAGGGGCGAATGGCCATTCGCCCCTACCGCCTATTTGTTTTCGAGAAAGTTTTTGTTGTTTCCGTTTGAGATTACGCTCATGTTTAGCAAAGTGTTTGGGATTACTGTATTTTGATATAGCCCCTTCCCTGTTGTTTTATAGGTTTCTTGACACAAGTTCAGAGTATAATTCCAATACCAACGGCAACAGCCAAAACTTTAGAACTTTTAATTATTATTCCATGGGGAGTAAAAAACCATGATTAAACCTTTCAAAAATCGCACCAAAATTGTTGCTACCATCGGCCCAGCGAGTAAATCCCCAGAAATTATTCGTCAAATGCTGAATGCGGGAATGAATGTCGCTCGATTAAATTTTTCCCATGGCAGTTATGAAGATCATGGGGAAATGGTAAAATTGCTGCGACAAGTTGCTAAAGAATGTGATACTCCGATTACCTTATTACAGGATTTACAGGGGCCAAAAATTCGGATTGGTCTGCTACCATCGGGAGAAATAGAATTAGTTGAAGGTGAATTATTAACCTTAGTTCCCATTGATAGTTTTGACAATCAACCGAATACCGTTTCCCATTGATTATCCCTATTTAGCAGAAGAAGCCCAACCCGGAGCGCAAGTTTTACTTGATGATGGATTATTAGAATTAAAAATAGAAGAAATTCAAGGAAATTCCGTTCAATGTCGCATTATTGAAGGAGGAACCTTAAAAAGTCGTAAAGGGGTGAATTTACCCAGTTTAATTTTGCGTCTTCCATCCTTAACGGAGAAAGATATACAGGATTTAGACTTTGGGATTTCTCAAGGAATAGACTGGATTTCCCTAAGTTTTGTTCGTCGGGCTGAGGATGTTATCGCCTTAAAAACATTATTAGCTGAAAAGGGGGCTTCGGAAATTCCAGTGATTGCTAAAATCGAAAAACCCCAAGCGATTGCCAACTTAGAATTAATTGTTAATGAATGTGATGGTTTAATGGTAGCCCGGGGGGATTTAGGAGTAGAAATGAGTCCCGAAAAAGTCCCCTTATTGCAAAAACAAATCATTCGGATGTGTAATCAAAAAGGAATTCCAGTGATTACCGCAACCCAAATGTTAGATAGTATGATTCACAGTCCCCGTCCGACTCGCGCCGAAGCCAGTGATGTTGCGAATGCAATTATTGATGGTACGGATGCGGTGATGTTATCGGGAGAATCAGCCGTGGGTAAATTTCCGGTGAAATCCGTAGAAATGTTATCGAAAATTGCCAGTGATGTTGAACCGGAAATTGAATTTAAAAATTATCCTGCGGTGATGTCTGATGAAACCCATGCTTTAAGTGAAGCGTTGAATATCATTGATAAAACCCTGAAATTACATTGTATTGTTGCCTATACCAGTAGCGGATATACGGCAATTTTAGCCGCAGGAGAACGCCCCAAGGTTCCGGTTGTTGCCCTGACTCCCAACCATAAAGTCTATCACCGTTTAAACTTAGTTTGGGGTGTTAAACCGATTTTATTAGAACATCAAGTTGATTCTTTTGAAGGGTTAATTGATCTCGCCCAAACTAAATTATTAGACCGGAATTTAGCTCAAGTCGGAGATAGAATTCTAATTATTGGGGGGGTTCCAACTAAGAAAGCTCGGGGTACAAATTTCTTAAAAATTCACACGATTGCGGATTAATATTTCTCGCCCCGACCAACTCCCTAACTAACGATAATTCTCCTTACTTGTAGTAACTATCAGGGCTGTTTCATTCTTTGTTGGGGCAATCCCCCCGTGGTTGCCCCAATCCCTGAAACGCCTGCCAATCTTGGATGGGGAGGGTAGGCACGGGGGCACTACCCCTACAAAACCCTGGTTTCCCTGAGAGGGTAGGCACGGGGGCACTACCCCTACAAAACCCTGGTTTCCCTGAGAATAAAACAGCCCTGGGGTAACTATAGCGCTACGCATTACAGTTAGAACAATTCTAAATCCAGCTAATTCATTCACTGCTTACTGTTCCGATGTTTCGGTGTTCTAAGAGTGCGTAGTGCTATAGGTTAAAACAGGTTAAAATAAGTGTTAGGTGATTGCCTGAACTGCGCTTACACACCCTACGATTGAGGTTAATTATGGAATCTATTATTAAACTTTCGGCCCTGAATACCAGTTTAATCGAAATTCGTTTAATTGAAGGTCGGGATGAAGCGTATATTCGGGTGAATGAACATTATTTTTCTTTGGTAACGGGGCAAAAAATTAATATTTCTTCTGCATTACAAGAAGGGGTTAATTTATTAAACTTGATGATTAAGACCTATCCGCTTATAGAACGAATTTGGAGAGGGTTATTTGGTCAAGATTGGTGTGGACGTTTTGAACTTTATATTGATGGAAAATTACGCGGAACCTATAATCAAAATGGCGGTGTGTTTCTCGGTTTCTCGTGAATATACCGTTGCTCAAATTGAACTCAATATTACTCCTGAGCCCCCCCGCCCTGATCTGCAAACAGAACTTTTAGAAATTATTAATCGTTTACAAAATATTCCAGGGATGACCCCAGCTAATTCTGGGGATGTTCAATATTCTACTGCTTATATTCTCCTAAAGAATAAATTTAAGATTAATATGTGGAAAAACTTGGCAGGGGTTGATCATGTCTTTGTCCTTGATTCTTCAGGAAATTGTTGTTTTGCGGGTTATGTGGGATGGATTCATGCTCAAAAATTCTATCGATCTTTACAGAAAATTCGAGATAATTTTTCTGGAGTTTAAGGAGAAATCAGTTTTAATTTAATCATTTAATTAAATCAGGACTTACGCACAAGACCAAAGAAACCGGGTTTCTAGCCCTGATTTTGCGGATGAAATCGATGATTTCTCGTTCAGAAACCCAGTTTCTGCGTAAGTCCTATAAATATCAAAACCAATTTTTAGTTTTATTTCTTTGAGATTTAAGAACAATAAACAGGGCAATAAACCCTAAACCAATTGTCATTCCAGGTTCGGGAACACTAGCGGCTTTATTCAGTGGATTATTGGGTTTATTTAACTGTTCTTTACCATCCTCTATCTTCCGATTAAATCGATCCTTAGAGGCTTCTGCGGCTTTGAGAGCTTGACGTTGTTCATCATTCACTAGAACAATCATCGAAGAATAGGGAGTAACAATATTATAGGTCTTGGCGATCGCATGAATAGCATCTAATTGCGCCAATTGTTGTTCTGAGTTTTTCTGACTTAATCCCTGAAACTAATAATCGCGCTGCAATTTGTTCAAACCCCTGGGATTTTTGAGCTTTTTCCGTCGTTTTTTCCATAAACCAACCATAGCCATCCGCCACGGTTAAAACCTGGGATTTTGCTTGATTTTTTCCTGATTTGGGTTGGGTTGAAACTGCCAATTTTTGGGTTAATTGTTCCGTTGTCGCCATCCGCTTCATCACTTCCGAAATATCAGTTGAAACCCCGCCCCCACTATTTTGAATCATCTTTAAAGTTCCATCTTCATAAGCACCAGCCAGGGAACCTAAATGCACAATCCACAGGGGAACTTTAAGCTGAGGAACCCCGGTTTTATCTTCCGATAATTCATAACTTCCCTCATCACTAATTAATACAATTCCGTCGTAGGTTTTATTTCCTCGCAACTGTACAAACTGGCGCAACATCTCTTTAATTTGTAAGGTTCCATAAAAGACTTTTTGATTCACCTGAAACCCTGGCAAATTATCCATAAATTGGGGTTGATTTCCCGCCGTTGCTGTTACATATAAATCCGTCTGATTCTGAGGAATAATATTCTGCTTAAACCAATCTAAGGTTTTCGCTAATTCCTGTTTATGGGTTCCCATACTGCGAGAGGTATCCAAAATAATCGCAAATCGTTGATTTTGGGGCAAAATATAATCCTTTTCCCCCAAGGGTTGAGCCGTAATTTTATAATCAGCTAAACTGACTTGATGGGATTTAATTTGCTGTTGAGCGGCGGGTAAACTAGCCTCTAACCAATCTTTTTCAAATCCTTTAATTGATTTTTGATTTCTAATTCTTTCCGTGGCTTTTGTCCAGAAAATATTACGTTTTTCTCCCAATTTAGGCAAAGGCCATTGATTCCCTTGACCCATGACTTTATAGGTTAACCACAGATGCAATTCTGCGGGAGGATTAGGATTATTTATCTCCCAAGAAACTGATTTCGGCGGAATAGGAAATGCACGCAGTCGATAATGTTGGGTTTCCCACCTGTTCTAACAATGCTGGGTCAACGGGACGTTCCCGTCTAACTTGAGAATTATATACTTTTTGCGCCGCCCCCCGGGGAGAAACCGTAAAGGGAAAACGGGTGGCTTTATTATTCGTATCCCCTAACCAAATACCCGTAATTACGGCGGTTTCCGGTAGGGTGAAGGAGTAAAAAATTTCCTCTACATCGTTAGTTTGATTTTGATAAATTTCGTGGATTTCCACCTCGCCCCAGTCCCCCTGTTCCTGAACAGTAACCTCTTGTTTAGATAACCAAACTTTTTTCTGATTAATATTCAATAAACCAGCTTTAGCATCATCTAAAATAACTGTAGATTTCAGCGCGTGTTGAATCGCCAGACGTTCGGCTTTTTCAATGGGAGTATCAAAAAAATTAGCATAGAGTTTCTCGGCTTTATCCGCATCTTTCTCTAAATCTCCTTGATAAAGAAAGGGAGAAATCAGTTGATTATAACTATTCTGAATCCCATCTAAAAGAGGTTGAGGTAAATGAAAAATATCTTTATACATTGCCTCCATCGAATTACTATCTTTAACGGCTCCTAAATAACGATAGGGGGATAAATAGGCATTGACTAATCCTTTCCGAATAGATTCAGATTGGGCTAATAATTCTTGTTTTTGGGGTTCGGTTTGGGGAATATTTTCTAACTTTTGAAAGGCTAAAACTTGAGGTTGACGGAGAAAACCGATTAATAATACAGTCCAAAGGGTTACAACTCCTAATGAAATTTGGGCGGTGCGAGTCCGACCATATTGGGCTGAAAAGTTGCGTAAAATTCTTTGTCCTGAATGAACATAAAGAGCAACTAAAGCCGAAGGCATTCCTAAAAATAATGTGGCTGTTCCGGCGTAAAGAATCGTCATTACAGCAAAACCCAAGAAGAAATTATGAGTTAAATCCCACCAAAGATATTCTAAAAAATTCCATGAAAATAACTGTCGTAGGAGAACTACCGCGGCCGGAACAGCATAATAAAGCAGAACTATTCCTAAATAAAATCCGACCAATAACATCAGGCTATGAATAGCCAATTGTATTCCCGATAAAACTCCAGAGTTTTTATGCTGTTTTTTTCCTAAATATCCCCAGATTAATTCTATAAAAAAGGCAGTAATACAAATTAAAATAGTGCTTAATACAAAGCGACTGGCTGGGGTCATTTCCCGCAGGATAAATAATCTTACCAGACAGAATAAAAATAGCGGTGCTTCTACACCATAAAATAACCGGATTAACTCTACAGGTCTTTGGCGAAAATGCCGATTGGCAATAATCACGCAAACGGTGGGAAACTGCAATTAAAGCGAGTATTGTTAAAGTAAATTCTAGTTCGATTTGTCCAGCAAAGGTGGCCAAAACCAGGAAAATTGCTAGAAAGGGTAAAATCCAAATATAAACAACGGTGAGGAAGGTTACATTCCACAACCAAAAAATTAATCCAAATAGAGCATGAAGGGTTTTAGTTATATTCATATCGCCTGATTAAGCTGTGATGAAAGTAGAAGATTTGAACAAAAACTATCGCACTCACTCAATCTTCAAGTTTAACGATCTACACTTGAGCTATCAACGATTACTGAATTGTTGATATATAAGTTTACAATTTTTTTTATATGAAATTTTACCCCAATAAAAAAGCTCAGGTATTACTACCTAAGCTTTTTTATTTAGATGAAATCGAGGATATCCTCGCAGTCAATCCTAATTGGAGTGGTCAAGAAGCAATTTAATAGCGACCACGACCACCATAGCCACCGCCACCTGAGCGACCGCCACCGCTACTTCCTCGGTCTTCTTTAGGTTTGGCCTTGTTCACTTTCAAACTTCGACCCATCCATTCTGCTCCATCTAGTGCTTCAATAGCTGCTGTTTCTTCTGCGTCACTTCCCATTTCCACAAAAGCAAAGCCCCGCATTCGACCTGTTTCACGATCTGTAGGGAGTTGAAACCCCTTTAACAGCACCGTACTCTGAAAAGACCTGTTTTAGATCGTCTTGAGTGACTTCATAAGAAAGATTACCGACATAAATAGACATAGAATATCTCCAAAATCAAAATAGTGCGGAGGTTAGAATTTCGGAGAGAAGCCTGTCCAAACCAAACGGGAAATGCCCATCAAGACTACAAACAAAAGCTACGACCGAATTTTACTTTCATCAACCAATTTAGTATAATCTAATTTTTAACTAAATTGACAATTCTGAAACAATTACCAAAATTTTTGCTTGACTGAGGAACTTTTTAATCTTAGGATTCAGCCCTATCTAGCAACCTCAACCAATCTCAAATAAGAAAGCTCAGGTATAACTACCCAAGCTTTCTTATTTAGATGAAATCTAGCCTATGCTCGCAGTCAAATCTTAATAACTGCGACCACCGCCGCCGCCACCGCGACCACCGCCGCCGCCACTGCGACCACCGCCGCCACCATAGGAGCGATTACCGCCGCCACCCGAATTCTCACGGGGTTTGGCTTTGTTCACTTTCATGGTGCGACCCATCCAATCAGCACCATCGAGTTCTTCAATGGCTTTGTCTTCTTGAGCTTCAGTTTCCATTTCCACAAAGGCAAAACCTCTGACCCGGCCTGTTTCACGGTCTTTAGGAAGTTGAACCCGTTTAACTTCACCATACTCAGCAAAGACGCTGCTCAGATCTTCCTCGTTGACCTCGTAGGCAAGATTACCGACATAAATAGACATAAGGTATCTCCAAAATCAAAATAGTGCGGAGGTTAGAATTTCGGAGAGAAGCCTGTCCAAACCAAACGGGAAATGCCCATCAAGACTACAAACAAAAGCTACAACCGAATTTTACTCTCACTGATTACTTTAGCACAACCTGTTAAAAAACAAGCACCGACACTCCCGCAACAATCCTGGGGATTGATCTGAGGACTCTTGCTTCACGGAGGAACACTTTTAGTGCAAGCACTTCCAGTCTGATGTCCTCTCCACAAGCCCAAAATTTGGTATGTCTATCTTACACAAAAAAAACCTTTGCCCACCAATTTCCCTAGCATTTACTAGATCTGCGTGGGTCAAATTTTTAGTAACGTCGTGAGTAATTTTGTTTATCTCCCCAGTTACCACCGGAAGGTTTACGCTCTTCCCGGGGTCTGGCTTTATTCACTTTCAGAACTCGACCCATCCATTCTGCTGAATCGAGTTCACCAATTGCTTTGGTTTCTTCGTCATCCGTTGCCATTTTGATGAAGCCAAAACCCCGTTTTCTTTGGGTTTCCCGGTCAATAGGGATTTGAACATCTGTGACAGAAACCATACTCACCAAAAACTGCTGTGAGATCGGTTTCTGTTACGTCGTAAGACAGATTGCCTACATAAATCGTCATTAATTACCTTTTTGGTCAAAAATCAAGGGGTGTGCGGAGATTGGAACTCGGAGGCAAACGGGTAGAACTTACACTAAAGAGCAAAAACATTCCTGATGCCCTAGCGAACTAGGCTACCGATATCTAATCTTTCCAGCATTGTAACGTTGCTTTTGTGAAAAAGCTATATCTATCCCCATTATAGAGTTAATTTCTTTGACTCGATTGTGCTTGAACTGAAGCCCCTCTAGTGTCTGATCCTATTGTTAAATATTGTAAAGGATGGTTTGGGTATTATTTAAGTATCCCATTGTCTCACGGATATCTATTCGGAGTTAAATTTCCACTAACCAAGCTGACTGATTAGGAACTCCGTTGCTTTGGAACAGTCCAATGGCTCAGAAATTAAATAACCCTGTCCATAATTACACCCCAACTCGGTTAGTTTGTCTAACTGGATTTTCGTTTCAACGCCTTCTGCTACCACATCCATTCCCAAACTATGGGCTAACAAAATAATTGTACGAATAATTTCCGCCCCTTTTGATTTAGACTGGATTTCACGGATTAAAGCCTGTCTTAACTGATTTTCTCGTTCTAAAATTTGCCGGGCTGGAATCTGCATAGCCTGGGTTAATATTTGATAACAACCTTTGCCTAAATGTTTGGCATTATACATGGCAATATCCGCATCTCTAATTACGGCTTCCGCTTGAGAATATCCCATGGAACTGAGGGTAATTCCAATACTAACTCCGATAAAAATCTGGTTATCATTAATATAAATAAAAATCTGGTTATCATTAATATAAAAAGGACGTTTAAGCTGTTCAATAATGCGTTGGGCTATATCCGTCACTTCATCTTGATTATGAATATTTTCTAGTAAAACAATAAACTCATCTCCCCCAAGTCTGGCAACGGTATCCTGAGATTTGATTTCCGATCTGATGCGATGGGCTACACTCTTTAATAATTCATCTCCGACCAAATGACCCAAACTATCATTAATCACTTTAAAACGATCTAAATCCAAAAATAAAACCGCATATAAATAATTACTTATCTTTTGATTAATCTCAATTAAATGCTGAATTTTATTTAATAACCAAGCTCGATTAGGCAGCCCGGTTAAACTATCGTGAAAAGCATCAAATTTTAGTTTTTCCTCCTGTTTTAATAATTGTACTTGTGTTTTTTGTAAATTTTCTAAAGCCAGAGAAAGTTCAACCGTTCTTTGATAGACTCTATCTTCTAATTTTTTATTATAGTTTTCAAGATCTGCCTTGGCTTCTTTTAGTTCCGCCGTGCGTGCTGCTACTCGAATTTCTAACTCCTCAAAAGCGCACTTTAATCGCTGAGTCATTTGATTAAATGACCTCGCCAAAATTCCCAATTCATCCTCTCGATTTACTTCAATATTTTGGTCTAATTCGCCTTGGGCGATCGCTTCAGTTGCCTGACTTAATTGAATCAGAGGAGCCGTAATTCTATGGGCTGTTATTATCCCTAAAATTGTTGCTATCACCAAGGCTAAGATACACAGAAAGAACGTAACTCTTGTATTATGAATAATCAAATCCATGAAATCCCGTTCGGGAACCACAATACAAATTAACCAATCAATGCCCCTGGGATCTTCTAAGAAGGGAAAAACCTTAACAATATATCGTTCCTGATGCCATTGGAAATCTAAAGCAATAGACCTTTGAATAGACTCAAAATTTGTTACCTGATTTTGGATGGTTTTAGCCGTTTCTCTAATTAAAATATCATCACTATTAACCGCTTTTATTCTTTGAATTTTATCATTTTTAATAATAAAAGGATTACTAACGGAAGAACCAGCAATTAAAAGACCAGAACGATCTATAATAAAGCTCTGTCCAGATTTACCAATTTTCATATTCCTCAGAAAATCACTAATATCTGACAGGTATAATGCGGTATCTAGTACGCCTAATAAATGTCCTTCTCGATCATAAATGGGCAAAACGGCATCCATGGCTAAGGTTTTGTGAGCAAACCAAACATAAATCGGAGTCCAGATGCCTGTTTTAGCTTGGGTTGCCGCTTGATACCAAGGACGACGACGGGGATCATAACCATCCAATCTTTCTAAGAGTTTACCCCGTTCTCCTGTTGGGGTTAAGCGGTAAATATGAAACCAATCTTGAGTAGAATTCTGAACAATTTCCAGATTAAATTGTTGATTATTGATTCTTTGAACACCAATATATTCTCCCTGTTCACTTCCCCAAGCCAAATAATCAATGGAGGGGAAAGCCTTGATTTGACTCAGGAAAAACTGTTTTAACCGCGTAAAATCCGTTACGGAAATAAATTTTTGAGTCAGCGCGTTCCTATTCGTCTCATTCATAAGACGAGCCTGATCCAGATAGGTTTTTAGGGATAACTCTATCCGGTCACTAATTTCTTCATGTAACTGGGCGGCTAGGTCATTGACGGCTTTTTGCCCATTTCTATGGGAAAAAAATCCCGTTATTCCCACAGCCAGCACAATTTGCAACACAAAGGGAATAACGAGTAGTTGACGGAGTGATAACTTCAGTGGTTTCAATCTCCTGGTTGTGAATAACGTTTTCAACTCTCCTATTCCCATCTTATTACCAATAACTGAATACTGAAATCAAATTTTGCGAGCTTCAAACCCAACCCGAGGACAATTCATTTCCCATTCCCAAAAATCCACTAATCCGATCTGAACTGCTTGGAAGGGGACAGGTCGCAGAAACGGAATCGGATCGTAATCGGGGTTATCGGGTTCATCGGGGGAAGTTGTTCTAGCTGGGCCAGAAGCCGGGGGACGACGGGATTCTTGGGGTTCATCGTTAGCCGGGCTAGGAGTGCTGGCGCGACGCGATCCCAGGGGAACTACTTTATTTTGGGTGGAGGTGGCGGGATCGGAAGTTGGGGCGGGTCGGGAAAGATCCATCTTTACCGGATGAATCCGTTGGGCGGTAAGTTCTGCCCGCTTTTCTTTAAATCCTTCCTGTCGTTCAATGGTATTCATTCCCAAACGACCTTCGATAATAATTTGATCTCCTTGATGATATTTTTCGTGAACTTCTTGGGCGAAATTACCCCAGGCAATTACTTTTAAAGTAGCGGGCGGATCGACATCGCGTAATCCGGGAAACTGAACCAACATTTCAGTCAGGGGAATTTGATTATCGGGGGTATAACGAAGTTGCGGATCTTGAATAATCTCAGCCATTAGGATAATACTGTTCATTTTTTGATCAATAAATTTGTTTACTGTGGGAGTGTTCTCCCTCGTGATTCATGAAACTCTCCCTAAGAGTTGAGTTTTTTCAATCATGACATTTTTATGGGAAAATTTAAACGGTTTTCGCTTAATTTTTTGCCTCAAATATCTTCGCGGTGATCCATCCCTTGGGATTGATTTACAAAATCATGCACTAAGTTGCGATATTCTCGCAGGGTGGTATCAACCCAATCGCGATCAATACTATTGGCAAAAATATGAACCTGGGGTTCTCCCGCATCGGGTAAAACCAAAACCCAGTTATCATCTTGGTAGTTAATTAATTTGACCCCATCAATTAATTCTAGGTTGTCGGGGGAATGGGTTTCCACTAAATGTCGCATCAGTGCCCCCTTAACCGTCCAAGGACAACGCACGGTATAGCGACGATGGACGACATGGGGTAAATCCGCCCGCACCTGGGTTAGTGAGCGTTCCTGGCTGGTTAACAGTTCAATAATTTTGGCAATGGAAAACATAGCATCAAACCCGGGATGCAGTTGGGGGAAGATAAATCCCATGTCCCCACTGCCACCTAAAACTACGTTAGGATTGCGGTGACAAGCTTCCATTAAGGCCGTGGGATTCGCTTTGGTGCGGATGACTTTAGCATCGTAACGACGGGCAATTTGTTCGACGGCCGAAGAAGTATGTACCGGAACCACGATGGTACCGCGGGGATGGGAAGTTAAAACCATATTCACCATTAGAGAGGTTAAAAATTCCCCTCGGATGGGACTTCCGGTTTCATCTACTAACATAAATTGTTCCCCATTGGCATAAACCTGGGCGCCAAAATTAGCGCGTAGTGCTTCTACGACTCGCCCTAATTGATCGAGTAAATTTTCCCGTTCGGGAACCGATAAAGCGGTATGATTTAAACTAGCATTTAAAACCACCGCATCACAACCAAATTTCGCTAAAAGTTGGGGTAAAATTGCTCCAGAAACCGCATAAACATAGTCGATCACAACCTTGGCATTACTGTAGCGTAAAATTTCACTATTGATATGTTTACTAAAACTGGCGCTATAAATATCTAACAAATCAACTGTATAACTGACGTTACCAATTTCGGGAATTTGCGCCCGTCTTAAGTCTTCCTTGAAATAGGCCCCTTCAATTTTTTTCTCCTTAGTTTTGGTAATACTAATCCCTTTATTATCCAGAAATTCAATTAATAGATAGTCGGCCCGTTCTGGGGAGAGGCGAACGTGAATTCCTCCGGCAACATTTAAAGTAGGAATAGCCGTGCGAGTGATGGGAATGGCGGTGGCATCTAAGTTAATAATATTCACCCCAACGGACATTAAACCCGCCACTAAAGAACGAGTTACCATCCGAGAAATTGGCCGTTGATCCCGGGAAACTGCCACCAAAGAACCGGGTTTTAAAGTTGATCCAAAAGCCGCCCCCAATTTAACCGCAAATTCCGGGGTGATATCAATATTGGCTAATCCTTGTACCCCCCGTTGGCCGAATAAGTTGCGTTGGGCCGTATTCCCCCAAATTAAATTAATATTCAGAGTGGCCCCGGATTCGATTTTTTTACTCGGCCAAACCCGCACCCCGGGACTGATTTGGGCTTCTTCCCCCACACTGGATAAGGAAACCCACCACCGCCCCTTCTAGGACATGGGCGCGACGACCTACCCGCGCACCCCGGGCAATCACACAGGCGCGTAAATGGGCATCATCCCCAATAATTGCCCCATTCCAAATAATCGGTCGTTTGATATTGGCATCGGCCCCGATGGTGATATTATCGCCAATTACGCTTCCGGCTTCAATTTGTGCCCGCGCCCCGATGCGACAATTGCGACCAATTAAAACCGGGGTTTCGATGATGGCGGTTTCATCAATAAAGGTATTTTCCCCAATCCACAGACCCGGAGAACGTTCGGGATAGGCAATTTTGAGTTTGACTTTCCCCATTAAGGCATCATAATGGGCTTCTCGATAGATGTCTAAATGACCAATATCACACCAATAATTATTAGCAATAAACCCATACATGGGTATGCCTTTTTCCAAAAGTAAGGGGAATAAATCTTGGGAAAAATCACATTCTTGATCAAAGGGCAAATATTCTAAAACCTCTGGTTCTAAAATATAGGTTCCGGTATTCACCGTGTCGGAAAAAACTTCACTGGCGGCGGGTTTTTCTAAGAAGCGACTAATTCGATTATTTTCGTCGGTAATGACCACACCAAATTCAATGGGGTTGGGCATTCGGGTTAAAATCAAGGTGGCTTTGGATTGTTTCCGATGATGAAATTCGATCGCGGCAGTTAAGTCAAAATCCGTAACACTATCTCCACTGATTACAAGAAAGGTTTGATCCAAAAGTTCGGCAATATTTTTGACACAACCTGCGGTTCCCAGGGGTTGATCTTCTTCTACCGCATAGGTGATTTGTACCCCTAAATGACTGCCATCATGGAAATATTCTCGCATCACATCGGGGAGATAATGCAATGTGGCGACCACTTCTGTAATATTATGTTGTTTGAGGAGATTGATAATATGTTCGGCAATCGGACGATTGAGTATCGGCACCATCGGTTTAGGCAGATCGCAGGTTAACGGTCGTAGTCGCGTTCCTGATCCACCCGCCATTAGCACTGCTCGCATATATCCTCCTGATTGATTTAGGCTGATTTGGTGATCCGGTGTTTTCCAGATTTGAGCACAGCTAGGTTTTTAAATAAATCTGTTATAATCAAAAACCTTCTCAATAGTAGAATAGCAAATTTCCTATTGCATCGCTAAAAATATTAAAACGATTCTCTCTTGTGATCGTTAATTTTTGTGAAAATTCCGCAATTTTATTCCCTCGGGAAAAGTTACTAGCCGATCAGTTAAGCTGTTGTCGCATCTAAATCGGTTGTTTAGATGCTAGAATAAAGCAAAGTTAATTTGTCTGTAATCCTTCAGGTACAAAATCCTTCAGATTATGAATCCCCTAATTACCTTAGTATTGGTCGCCCTGTATGTAGGTGGAATCTGGAAATTTTGGACGGGGTTTGAAAATACCAACTTCAACCGCAGTTTCCAAAACCGTCTGATCTTCTCCCTGTTATGGCCAGTTTTGTTTGTGTTTAATTCTTCCTATCGGAAAAACTTTAAAAAAGCATTGAAAGGCTCAAAATAGATTGCTATAGCAATTCCCGCCGAGGTCGTAATCTTTAATTGTGGCGGTTTGTTCTCCAAACCTAGGGGTTTTTTTCACAAATCTTACAATGAATGGCTAAATCTTCTAGTTCATCGGGTTTTTTCAATTTGTCTGTGAGTTTCCGACCCTTTGGAAAGGGCGATCGCTGCGGTTGCCAATCGTTTTAATCGAGAATATCAGGGGGGAGCTTTTGATTTACCCCCAGAGATTGAAACGATGGAAATTTTTCGCGATCGCATGGCGGGAACTTTATCAGAAAAAATCACTTCTCCCTTTTGGGAAATTGCCAAACCGCAAAAAAATCAGCACTGTTTAGATATTGGTTGCGGGGTGAGTTTTTTGGTTTACCCCTGGCGAGATTGGGCGGCTTTATTTTATGGTCAAGAAATTAGTACGGTGGCTAGGGATGCCCTGAATATTCGAGGGCCACAGTTAAATTCTAAACTGTTTAAAGGAGTAACTTTAGCCCCCGGTCATCAATTACAATATGAGGCGAATCAGTTTGATTTGGCGATCGCCACGGGATGGAGTTGTTACTATCCGATCAGTTATTGGGAATTAGTTTTAAAAGAAGTCAAGCGGGTAGTTAAACCCGGGGGAGATTTTGTTTTTGATGTGTTGATTCCCGATGCTGAATTAGCCGAAGATTGGGCAATTTTAGAAACCTATTTAGGCACAGAAGTTTTCTTAGAAACCCTAGAAAATTGGGAAACGATCATCAAAGCAACGGGGGCAAAAATTTTAAAACGCCAGCCCGGAAACCCTATTTCAACTTTATAAAATCCGCTTTTAAACGGAATCATGATCATTGACCTATTGTTAATTGGTGCATTGGGATTTCTTGGGAGTTTTGGTCACTGTTTGGGGATGTGCGGCCCCTTAACCGTTGCTTTTTCGGTTTCCGATGAATCCCTCTCCCGTGGTAAAATTCCCTGGCAATTTCACCTATTATTAAATTTAGGCAGAATTCTGAGTTATGCCTTAGTGGGGGCAACTATTGGCGGCTTGGGTTCGGTCTTAATTGCCGGGGGACAAATGGCGGGAATTGGCAGTATTTTTCGCCAAGGTATAGCAATTTTTACTGGAGTTCTATTAATCATTTTAGGATTAGCTCAAATTAATCCTACCGTTTTTCATCGTTTCCCAATTGTTCATCCTTTATCCCCGAAAAATTTACATAATCACCTAAGTAAATGGATGGTGAATGTATCTTTGCAAAATCATTTTTTTACCCCGATTTTATTGGGATTAATTTGGGGTTTAATTCCCTGTGGCTTTCTGTACACCGCCCAAATTAAGGCCGCAGAAACGGGGAGTTCAGGGTTAGGAATGCTGACAATGTTAGCCTTTGGCATAGGAACTTTCCCGACGATGTTGGGCGTAGGATTATTAACGGGAAAATTCACCGCCGACCGTCGGAGTCAACTCTTTAAAATGGGGGGATGGATTACTTTATTAATTGGAATTTTAACCCTATTAAGAACCGGAAGTCATGTTGATTATACGGGTTATGGATCTTTAATTAGTTTAATGTTTGCCTTAATTGCCCGTCCCATTAGTCGCCTCTGGTCACAACCTTTAAAATATAGACGTTTTTTAGGGGTGGGAGCTTTTGTATTAGCAATTGTGCATACGGTACAAATGTTAGATCATACGTTTCAATGGAATTTAACTGCTTTTGAATTTATGATTCCCAAACATCAAGGCGGAATTATCGCTGGCGGGTTAGCATTCCTATTGATGATTCCGGCGGCGATCACCAGTTTTGATCATATTCAAAATTATTTAGGAATATTCTGGCGTAGAATTCATTTATTAGCGGTTCCGGCGTTAATTTTGGCTGTGGTTCATGCTCTGTTAATTGGTTCTAATTATTTCGGGAGATTTGATATAACATTTTTTGATCAATTAAGAGGTTTTGTTTTTATTATTTTAACTTTAATGGTATTATTAATTAGGTATCTGCCTATTTGGTCAATATTGGGATTAGAGAAATTTTATGTTGCACCCCTTAAACAAAAATAGGTCTTTCAAATTATTATTAATTATTGGAACATTCCTCTGTGTTCAACCCCTGCAAAAATTCTCCTATTCTCACCGGGCTATGGCCCATGAAGTAAAAGTGTCTGAAGATGTGGCGGTGACATTCCACCTAGAACCGAATCATAATCCCCGGGCGGGAGAAAAGGCAATAATTTGGTTTGCATTAACTCGTCGCGGTGGCAAAATTATTCCCCTATCTGAATGTAATTGTCAATTGGCAATTTTCCGCGAACCTCGATCCCCAAATGCCCAACCATTAATGCGGCCCCAATTAAAAGCTATTGCTGCGGAAAAATATCAGGATATTCCCGGAACAGAAGTTATATTTCCCCAAGCTGGAATTTATCAATTAGAATTAAAAGGAAGTGCTAAAAACCCCAATAATTTTAAACCATTTAAAACCAATTATTCTGTTACAGTCCGATAAATTTCAACAGGATTTTCTCACCGGGTAGGGGTGGGTTCGAGTTGACCTTTCCTACTAACTAGGGAATAGGGCAGGACTTACGCACAAGACCCAAGACACCGAGTTGTGGATGAAATCGGTGTTTTTCGTTCAGAAACCTGGTTTCTGCGTAAGTCCTAAAAGAAATGTGTACAAAATCAGTCCCAGTCTGAATAGACTTCTACGGCAATTCATCCCGCCAATTGGTCGGGGGTCTTCTTGCAGAATTCAGAATAGGCGAAACCCGACACCCGAAAAAGTAAGAGATCGTTGCCGCGGTGATCCCCCTTTCAGATAAAATGGTATACGCGGCATCCAAAAAGGAAAACAGGATATGAGTGCTACATTTGACAAAGTAAAAAAAATTGTGAAAGAACAGTTAGACGTTGAGGAAGAAAAAATTACTCCAACTGCTAACTTCATCGAAGACTTAGGCGCCGATTCTCTGGATACGGTAGAAACTGGTCATGGCTTTGGAAGAAGAATTTGAAGTCGAAATTCCCGATGAAGATGCTGAAAATATTAAGACCGTTGGAGATGTTGTAAGTTACATTGAAAGCAAAGGCTAAGCTTAATCTTCAATTGGGGTAAAATCCACAGGACAAGCGGAGGATTAGCCGTTGGTCAGTCCCACAGGTACTTTACTGTATCTGACTGTCTGAACTAGGCAATCCTAACCCATTTTAATTAAACTGCTGTTATAACGTTAGTTTTGGTTCTCACTGATGTTCTGCATTTTGGGTGATAAGTTTTTGAATCGAATATCATGACTACGGTTAGCACCCCCTACTAAAGTAACGGGGATTCATGCTTCACCTTACCCTAGAAATAGGTGTTAGGAGACAACCAGATCTCTACAGGGGGGTAACCATACCCCTCTACCCCGAAAGGGGAAATATAAAGCCTAACTTTTAGTTAGGGGTTTCTACCTATTTTTCCGATGAATTTGAAGCGCGTTGTTGTAACAGGTTTAGGGGCAATTACTCCGCTAGGAAATACCAAGGCTGAATATTGGGACGGGTTAATTAACGGACGCAATGGAATTGGCCCAATCACCCGATTTGATGCGTCAAAACACGATTGTCGCATTGCGGGGGAAGTCAAAAAATTTGACCCCTGTGATTACATCTCACGCAAGGAAGCCAAGCGGATGGATCGCTTCGCTCAATTTGCGGTGGCTGCGAGTCAGCAAGCTGTTTCTGATGCCGGATTCGTGATTAATGACTTAAATGCAGAACAGGTGGGTGTCATTATTGGTACGGGTATTGGCGGACTGAAGGTGCTCGAAGATCAACAAGAGATCTATTTAACCCGTGGCCCAGATCGCTGTAGTCCGTTTATGATCCCGATGATGATTGCCAATATGGCGGCCGGACTCACGGCGATTCATACCGGGGCAAAAGGGCCAAACTCCTGTTCGGTAACGGCTTGTGCAGCCGGGTCAAATTCCGTGGGCGATGCCTTTCGTTTAATTCAACGGGGCTATGCTCAAGCGATGATTTGTGGCGGTACGGAGGCGGCGGTTACACCTCTATCGGTGGCGGGATTTGCCGCAGCCCGGGCGCTCTCGACTCGCAATGACGAACCCCTGAAGGCCTGTCGTCCCTTTGATCGGGATCGAGATGGGTTTGTCATGGGAGAGGGTGCGGGAATTCTGCTTTTAGAAGAACTAGAGGGCGCTTTAAGTCGGGGCGCCCGGATTTATGCGGAAATGGTGGGTTATGGGATGACCTGTGATGCCTACCACATGACCTCCCCTGTTCCTGGGGGAGAAGGGGCGAGTAGGGCGATTTCCTTGGCGATGAAGGATGCCGGAATTACCCCGGAACAAATTAGTTATATTAATGCTCACGGAACTAGCACCGCGGCTAACGACACTACGGAAACCGCAGCGATTAAACGGGTATTGGGCGAGAGTGCTTACAAGATAACAGTAAGTTCGACTAAATCAATGACTGGTCACTTGTTAGGGGGATCGGGAGGAATTGAGGCGGTAGCAACGGCGATGGTTATTGCTGAGGATCGGGTTCCTCCTACGATTAATTTAGATCATCCTGATCCTGATTGTGATTTGGATTATGTTCCCCACCACAGTCGCGCCCAAGTTGTGAATGTGGCTTTATCCAATTCCTTTGGATTTGGCGGCCATAATGTCACCTTAGCATTTAAAAAGTTTCAACATTGATCGGCAATCTATACCAAGGTTGCCACATTTTATTCTGGGGGTTTGGTCTTGTCACCTGATTTGCGGTTGGGTTGGAAGACCAAACCCTTAAATTTTTTTTACACAAATCCTAGTAGTATGGAAAATAAAGAAATTTCAATAATTGCTATTTTTGTAGTTAGCTTAGAGAGGTATCCTTGAGTCAATCACTAGACGCCATTGCTCCGCACGGTGGACATCTAATTAATCGTATTGCAACTCCTGACCAACGACAGGAATTTTTGGACAAAGCAGCACATTTACCGATAGTTCAGTTGGATGAGCGATCGCTTTCTGATTTGGAGTTAATCGCCATTGGTGGTTTTAGTCCCCTCACTGGGTTTATGGGACAGGCGGACTATAAAACCGTTGTTGACCAAATGCACCTGAGTAGTGGTTTACCTTGGTCAATTCCGATCACTTTGTCTGTATCTGAGGAGGTCGCCTCGAACCTGAAAGTCGGGGGGTTGGTGCGTTTAGATTCCCCCGGCGGTGAGTTTGTTGGGGTTTTGGAAACTGACCGAAAAATATTCCTACGATAAGGAAACCGAAGCCCTCAAGGTTTATCGCACCACGGACGAAAAACATCCTGGGGTCAAGGTCGTTTACGATCAGGGGGGAGTTAATCTCGCTGGCCCAGTATGGTTATTAGAACGTCAGTCCCATCCCTACTTCCCAAAATATCAAATTGACCCGGCTGAGTCTCGGGCGCTATTTAGAGAAAAAGGCTGGAAAACTATTGTCGGATTTCAAACCCGAAATCCCATCCATCGCGCCCATGAATATATTCAAAAATGCGCTTTAGAAACCGTTGATGGCTTGTTTTTGCATCCTTTGGTTGGGGCGACAAAATCCGATGATATTCCGGCGGATGTGCGGATGCGCTGCTATGAAATTTTGATTGATCATTACTATCCTAAACAACGGGTGATTTTAGCGATTAATCCCGCCGCCATGCGTTATGCTGGCCCCAGAGAAGCGATTTTTCATGCGCTGGTGCGGAAAAATTATGGCTGTACTCATTTTATCGTGGGTCGTGATCATGCCGGGGTCGGTGATTATTATGGCACTTACGATGCCCAATATATTTTCGATGAGTTTGAACCCGGGGAATTAGGTATTACTCCGATGATGTTTGAACACGCTTTTTACTGTAAGGTAACGGAAGGAATGGCCACCAGTAAAACCAGTCCCAGTTCACCAGAACAGCGAGTTCATTTATCAGGAACTAAGGTAAGAGAATTACTCCGTCGGGGAGAACTTCCCCCCCCGGAATTTTCCCGCCCAGAAGTTGCTAATGAATTGATTAAAGCCATGAAAACGAATAATCAGTAATCAGTTATCGGTAATCAGTTATCAGTGTCAGAGTTAATATTATAGTTAATAGTTTATTAGCTGTTTTTTAATTCTAACCTGATCACTGATAACGGTTATAGACGAGCCGTGGCAAGTCTAACCACTGATAATTGATAACTGATAACTGATAACTGATTTTTGGTAATGGGACTACAAAGACGGGAATTTTTACAACGGGCTGGCTTACTGTTGGCGGCACTGGGGATTAATGAAAGACTGTATTATCGTTCTTCTCAAGCCGCTTCACAGCCAACCCGACGGAAGTTAGCCCTATTAGTTGGAATTAATCAATATCCAACGGTAAATCGCATTCAAGAACCGTTGCAAGGCTGTTTGACGGATGTGGAATTACAACGGAATTTGTTAATTTATAAATTTGGTTTTCAAGCCGATGATATTGTCACGTTAACAAATGAAGCAGCCACCAGAAATCAAATTGAATCAGTATTTATTTCCCATTTAATTGAACAGGCTAAAACCGGGGATTTAGTGCTGTTTCATTTTAGTGGTTATGGTAGTTGTATTCCCGGTTATAATTCGGTTAATAATCAATCTCAAATTAAATATTCTTACCTTCCTGTTGATATGGCTTTATCAGAACAGGAAGCTATTAATGATATTTTAGAAGATACCCTGTGGTTGTTATTGCGATCGCTAAAAACTTCTAATATAATTAATATTTTAGATACAAGTTTTATTTATCCAGGATATCATCAACAAGGGACTCTAAAAATTCGTGCTGTTTCCCAGTCCCACGACTATTGAAATTAATCCCGCAGAATTGGATTTACAAAATCAACTATTATCTAGTTTAGGTATTTCTCGTCAAGAATTAGAACAACGAAAACCGGGTTTACCAGGAATAGTTTTATCCGCATCCAAACCATCCCAAATCGCTACAGAAGGTCGATGGGATGGCTTTAATGCAGGATTATTCACTTATATCTTAACCCAGACCCTCTGGGGGGCAAGTTCACCCCGGAATTTATCCGCTCAAATCCGTCGAGTTGCGGGAGAAGTAGAACAAATTGTGGGATCATGTCAACAACCCCAAATGCGACGCACATTAACCGGGTCTAATCCTAAAACTGAATCAGAATTTTCTTTAGGGAATTTATTAGTTAATTATCCTCCGGTTGATGGTGTAATTACCGGAGTTGAAGATAACGGCAAAATAGCAAAAATTTTATTAACTGGTCTGCCAGCTTTTGTGTTAGATTCCTATGGTTTAAATAGTGTATTAACGATTATAACAGAATCCGATTCTTTAGATAATCCTATCTATTTACAACTGCGTTCTCGCACCGGATTAAATGCCAAAGCCCAAATAAAAAACAATGATTTAACGTCATTTTTTGGGCTAGAAATCGGACAAAAAGTGCAAGAATCAATTCGGATTTTACCTCGAAAAATTGATTTAAAAATTGCCTTAGATCCGAAATTATCTCGAATTGAACGGGTTGATGCAACCAGCGCGTTTTCCGATTCTCCTCGGATGACAATTGTAGCAAGTGATCAACCTGCGGATTATGTCCTTAGTCGCGTTACCGATACCACTATTGCCCAAGCATTGAACCCACCCTTATCACCTTTATTTCAAGGCAGATATGGGTTATTTTCTAAGGGTTTAGTCTTACTTCCCGATACCGTTGGCGAAGGGGGAGAGGCGGTAAAAGTGGCGGTAAATCGGTTAATTCCTCAACTGAAAACCCGGTTAGCAATTAAGTTATTAAGATCAACAGAAAATGAACGTTCCTCAGCTTTAAAAGTGAGCGCGTCTTTAAATTTATTAGCCCCCCAATCTCAAGTTTTAATTAAACAAAAAACCACAGGAATTGTTAATACTATAAATCGAGAGGATGCTAATAATATTAATTCTCAGTCGAGTTCAAATCAACCCATAATTACCGCTTCAGAAAATATCGGCGTTGTCACCGTAAATCTGGGAAGTCGTTTACAATATCAACTCCAAAATCAAGGAGAATTTCCGGTTTATTTCCTAGTATTTTCTATGAATAGTGAAGGAGCAACCTATATTTTTAATTCGGGTTTTGACCCCCAGCAACAACAAATTGCACCCGGCAAATCCTTGAGTTTACCAACTGCTAACATTTATAGTGGAAATCCTTCCACAGAAATGATAGGAGAAATGGTCAAAGGGTCAGCCGGATTAGTAGAAACTCACGTTATTTTAAGTCATAATCCCTTCTTAGAAACACTAGAAATTTCAGATAGAAATGTTAATAAAAGTGAAGGCATTTTAAAATTTAATCGCGTTTCTAATCCTTTGAATATTGCGGATGCAATTTTACAAGATTTGAATAGAGGTAGTCAACCAACCTCAGAAAAAATGGGAATTATCACCGATGATTTAGCCCTGGATATTAATAGTTGGGCGACGTTTAATTTTGTTTATCGGGTTGTAGGATAGACCCGTCACCTTGACGAATTGCTTGTCTATAAGCCAGTATCTCCTCAGATACAGGTTCATCTTTGAAAGACCCTGTAATTTGTTGTGGCTAATTGGTCAAAAGTTTCTTCTAATTAATAAGCTCAATTTATAGCAATAGGCAAAAGGCAATAGGGATTATGGAATCCCTTGCAAAATTAAACAGGAATAGTTGGGGACTAATAAACCTGTTCAACTACCTTTGCCAAGCGTTTCATCCCTTCTGTAATCTCCTCATCCGTAGCAGTTAAACTAATCCGAATACATTGGTTTTTATGACTCCATTCTCCCTGTAAACCCGGAAAAAATGAATTTCCTGGAACCACAATTACCCCCACTTCTTTTAACTGTTGATATAATTCCCAGTCGGTTATTGGTAAATCTTTAAACCACATCCAGGCAAAAATTGCTCCTTCACCCCGATGTAAAAACCAGGGTAAATTTTTAGGCATGGCTTGATTTAATGCGGTTTCCACTACGGTAAATTTCTGTTGATAATAGGGACGAATTACCTCAGTCGCAATTTCTGATAATGCTCCAGAACCGATGGCACGGGCGGCAATTGCCTGTCCATAACGGGGAGAATGAATACACATATTAGTTTGGAATGCTTCTAATACTTGAATTGTGCTTTCATTGCCAATAGCAACCCCTAATCGTTCCCCGGGTAAACCCGCTTTTGATAAACTAATACAGTGAATAATATTATCGCCAAAAACTGGTTTCATTTCGGTAAAATTCAAGGCAGGAAATGGGGGAGCATAGGCAGAATCAATGAATACAGGCACGTTAAAATTAGTGGCTAAATCGGTAATTTTTTTAACTTCTTCTTCTGTTAAAACGTTACCACTGGGGTTACAGGGACGGGAGAAAATAACACATCCGGTGGTTTCATCAATGATTAATTGACTAAAATCAGGACGATATTTAAAATAATGATTGACTTCATCAATATCTAAAGTAGGTTGATAAGCAAAAACTGCTTCAGGAATTAAACTCACACCTCCATATCCGGTATAATCAGGACTTAATGGGAGAACAATTTTTTTCAGTTTGCCCTCGGTGGTATACCCGCCAAAGGCATTGGTAGCATAGAAATAAATTGATTGACTGCCGGGTGTAATTAATACATTTCGGTCGGTTAAATTTAATCCGTAACGGGAATTAAAATCCTCAACAATGACATCAATAAAAGGTTTATATCCCTGACTAGAAACCATACCGACAAACAACTTCCCCATATTCAGGACTTGATAGTAATTGTTCGGTACAATCTCGCCACAATTGTTCAACTTCAGGCAAAATTACCGGATTTCCTGCACTTAAATTAATAAAATCCTTGCCTTTTCCTAATCTTAAAGTTTCAATAATATCTTTCATAATAGCACGAACTCCCGTTAAATGAGACATCCGTTCGCCAAATTGTGTCAAAGCAGGATTCATAGTTTTATAACCCAATTAATTAACATTATCCCCCTATAATTAGGAGGTAGTAGGTAGGAGCTAGAATCATAACCAGAAATCCGATACCCACAACCAGGAGTGATGGAATCTGATATCTGTTCATCATCATTTGATCAATCTTAACCTTAGAATTGAACATATAGGACAGTTTTCAACCAAAATATTAGGATTTTTTGTGTTTATGGTAATTTGGCAAGCTGATTTTTATTCTCGTCCCCTCAAGGATGCAAGCGGACAACCTCTGTGGGAGTTGTTAGTCTGTGACCAGACTCGCAAGGTTGAGTTTATGGCGATGTGTCCTCAGTCGCAAGCAAATTCAACTTGGTTAATCGAACAGTTAAAACAAGTAATTGTTACTGAAAAACCCGATAAAATTAAGGTGTTTCGTCCGCAGTCTTTAAGTTTATTAGAAACGGCGGGAAAAGTATTAGGAATTGTAGTGGAACCGGATCGAAATACAGAAACATTAAAACAATGGTTAACTGAACGTTCAACACAATATTCTCAGTCAGAATATTATACGGGAGAACTCTATAATCCTGTGAAACTAGATCAACTGCCACCTTTACCATTACCCGATAAATTATGGGGAGATAGTTGGAAATTTGCCAGTATTTCTGCCGGAAATTTACAAGAATTTTTTGCCGACCGTCCGATTCCAATTCTCCAAATACCAGACAATTTTTTACCTATAAATATAGGTTTGGCTTCGGTAGTAGCGATTCCTGGAATTATTATTAATGGTGGTAAAAAATCCATGCAGTTAGCTAGATGGTTAGAGGAAATTAAACCCTTTGCTTTCAATTATATTGCGGGTTTCTCCCAATGGATTGATCTTAGAATCAGGTTTAGTTGATCGTTGGGTGATGGCAACCTTTGAAGATGCGGAAGTCATGGATGCAGCCAAAACCTTTGAAGTCAGAAAACAGTTGGCAAAAGGATTACATTTTCTATTAGTTCAACCGGATGATTCAGGGATGACTTTTAGTGGATTTTGGCTATTAAAAGCGGAAATAAAAAACTAAAATTAATAGCAGAAATCGGGTTTCTTGAAGCAACTCGGTTTCTGAAATTCTATAGCCTAACTTCTACCGTTTCAGCAACATCTTGAAGGGCAGATAATAATAATTCAGGTTCAGGATCTTTTTCTTGTAAAATTGCCCAAAGATATAATGCGGCTTCAGAGGGATCTTTGAGAGATTCAATTAAATAGTCTTGATAATTTCTAGTTAGAGATTGCATTAAACCGCCTCCTGTAGTCTTTCCAGTAAGTTTTAGCGGTGCGAATATCTTCTTCTTGAGTGCTTTTATCTCCACCACAAAGGAGCAAAATAATGGAAAAATAGTTTTTTATGACCCCATTGTAGCATAAATTAAGGGATAATAGATTTTGTCTAAACTTCAGAAAAAATTACAATTACCTCAACGCCATGCTATCTTTTCTTCGCAACGACCTCAACCAACTTAACGCCTATGCTCCTCACCCGGGGGGCAATTCTGGCAGTCCTATCGAGACTCAAATATTAGACCGTTTAGATACTAATGAATGTCCCTATGATTTACCTGAAGAATTAAAACAAAAGCTGGCTTGGACGTATCAACAGGAAATTGAAACTAATCGTTATCCTGATGGCAGTCATTTCCCCTTAAAAATGGCGATCGCTAATTATATTAATCAGATTATTTCTAATTCTGAAGCCTTTGTCAATCCTGAGCAGATTTCCGTTGGCAATGGGTCAGATGAATTAATTCGATCTATCTTAATTGCCACTTGTTTAGGGGGAGAAGGCTCAATTTTAGTAGCTAATCCTACTTTTTCTATGTATGGAATTATTGCCCAAACTTTGGGGGTGAACGTTGTTAATATAGAACGGCATCAAGACACCTTTGAAATGGATTTAAACGCGGCTAAAACTGCGATTGAAACAACACAAAATCCCCCAATTAGAGTTGTATTTGTAGTTCATCCTAATTCCCCTACGGCGAATGCCTTAACAAAAGATGAATTAGACTGGTTGCGTCATTTACCAGAACAGATTTTAGTGGTCATTGATGAAGCCTATTTTGAATTTAGTCAAACCAGCGTAGTTGAGGAGTTAAAAAATTATCCCAATTGGGTGATTTTACGCACATTTTCTAAAGCATTTCGTTTAGCTTCCCTACGGGTTGGATATGCGATCGCTAATTCCGAATTAATCACCGCTTTAGAAAAAGTTCGTCTTCCCTATAACCTTCCTAGTTTCACACAAACCGCGGCTTTATTAGCCTTAAATAACCGTCAAGATTTGCTCGCAGTTATCCCTGAAATTTTAGCAGAAAGAACTCGTTTAATTAAGGCTTTAACTGAAAATAAACAACTAAAAATTTGGCGCAGTGATGCTAATTTTATTTATATTAGGCTCGCTGATGAACAAAATTCCGATCAAGCCTTAAACCAGATTATGCAACAATTAAAAACCAAAGGAACATTAGTGCGTCATACTGGAGGAGGACTGAGAATTACCGTTGGTCGTCCTGAAGAAAATCAACGCACGATTGAGCGATTATTTTCTATTTTATAGTAAAGTAAAAAAATAGGTTTGGGTGGGTTTATATAGATTAAGATGATTAGTTGAACAGTTGGGTAAACCCGCCCAAACAGTAGATTTATTGTTGATTTTGTATTACCTATGCAACGCTATTTTAAGATTTTAATGTTATTTTGGGAAACTGCGATCTCAGCAGAACTCGAATATCGAATTAACTTTCTGATTTCTGCCATCACCAGTTTAGGAAGTTTAATTGGTAGTATTTTCAGCCTATTTTTATTTTATAGAAACTGGTTACAGCTTTGAAGGATGGAGTTGGGAAGAAGCCTTAGTTGTTTTGGGAGTGTTCACAATATTACAAGGATTTTCCACCACAATATTAGTTCCCAATTTAAACAGAATTGTCACCCATGTTCAAGATGGAACCTTAGATTTTGTATTGCTTAAACCCCTTAACAGTCAATTTTGGCTATCGACTCGGATGGTTTCTCCTTGGGGAACACCTGACCTAATTTTTGGCTGTTCAATTGTTGCTTATCAAGGTAGTAAACTAGGCCTAACCTGGAGAGATTATCTAGCCAGTTTATTACCTTTGTTTTTTGGAATGATGACTTTATATAGTATATGGTTTATCTTGGGGGCGACCAGTATTTGGTTTGTGAAAATTTATAATGTGACGGAAGTATTGAAGGGATTATTAGAAGCCGGAAGATATCCCCTGGTGGCTTATCCCATGGCTTATCGTTTCTTTTTTACCTTTATTGTTCCCGTCGCATTTTTAACAACAATTCCAGCAGAATCAATCCTAGGAAGAACTAACATATCCTGGGTGCTCGGTTCAGGATTATTAGCCCTGGGATTATTATTAATTTCGGCTAGATTTTGGCAATTTGCATTAAAATTTTATACCAGTGCCTCGAGTTGATTTTAAGCGGGCTATCGATCATTTTCACAATAGAAAATCTAGTCTCCATACAGTTAATATCAAGAATACAGACTAGCAACATATTCACCATAACCGTTATAGGGTAAAGTTGGCTGTTTTTCCCAAGAGAAACTAGGCTTACTGCTGACAATTCTTTCCGTAGCTTGTGACCAACGGGGATGGGGTTTATTGGGGTTAACATTCGCCTCAAAACCATATTCATCCGGGCCCAAAGTATTCCAAAAAGTCGCGGGTTTTTGATTTAAAAATTCAATTTTAACAATGGATTTTGCCCCTTTGAATCCATATTTCCAAGGGAGCACCATCCGTAAAGGAGCACCATTTTGTTTCGGGAGGGTTTTCCCATACATTCCTACGGCAAAAAAGGCTAAATCATTTGCCATTTCCTCAATCCTTAATCCTTCGGTATAGGGCCAAGGATAACCATTAGCCCAAAATCCTGGCCCGGTGGTAATTTTAGGATCATAAAAAGAGGTAAACCGGACAAATTTAGCCTCGGAATTAGGCTCAACCGCCGCCATTAACGCCCGCATGGGAAATCCCAACCAAGGTACAACCATCGCCCAGGCTTCAACACAACGAAACCGATAAATTCGTTCTTCTAATGGGAATTTTTTCTGAAGATCTTCTAAAGTATATGTGGTCGGATTTTTAACTAATCCTGAAACCTCAACTTTCCAATCTTCTAAGGGTAAGGCTTGGGCGGCTTGCCAAATAGACTTGGTTCCGCCATACTCATAAAAATTATTATATTTTGTGGCTAAATCTTCCGCCGTAACGGGACGATTAACTGTGGCAAAATTAGGATTTTTGGTAAAATCAGAAATCTCTTGGACTAAATTATTGCCGAGGTTTTCGGTTTTTGAGGTAGACTTACATCCAGTTAACGATAGCACCGATGCGGTTAATCCTGCCCCAATTAAACTTTTCATAAACCGACGACGATTCATAAAAACAGACTCTGGTGTAATCTGATTTTCCGAAATTTCCCAGGAGGGAACAATACGAATTAAAGCCATAGGTTAAAAATAATAGAAGAATGGGCAATGGGCAATGGGCAATATATAAGATAATAGGCGATCGCCTTGCCTGAATTAACCTAAAGTTTCAGAAAGACTTATCATAGAAAAATATACTAAAAAATTCTGGTTATGAGTTACTGCATCAACCCCCAATGTCAGAACCCCCAGAAACCCGACTCACGCCATTTCCTGTCAGAGTTGTGGATCAGAACTGCGCCTCAAAAACCGCTATAGTATGATCCGAGTTTTGGGCCAAAACCATTGTAACCGAACATTTTTGGCAATTGATGAAGATAAACCCGCCAAACCGCGCTGTGTAATTAAACAATCTCTTGATTCTACCCTATCTACTCCCGAAGCCCGGGTAGAATTTCGTCTGTATACCCAAACCCTAGACCAGATTAGTCAGCATCCAGCCCTTCCTGAATTATTAGCCTGCTTTGAAGAAAATAGCTATAGTTATCTCGTACAAGATTATATCCCCGGACGCAATTTAGCCGAAGAAGTCGAACAAGAGGGTGTGTTTTCAGAATTGCAAATTTGGGATTTATTGAGTGCAATTCTACCGATTCTGGAATCCATTCACCATAAAAATAGAGTCCATGGGGATATTAAACCGGAAAATATTATTCGTCGCCCCGTTTTTCATCCGAATTCTCCGATCAAAAAACAACTGGTTTTAGTTGATTTTGCGGGAGTAAACCCCCTACAAGGTGCAGCCGAATATGTTTCCCCCGAACAACTCCAAGGAGAAATTAGTCCTAAAAATGATCTCTATAGTTTAGGAGTGACTTGTTTGTATCTGCTAACTCAAATGAGCCCCTTTGATTTATGGAATATTAAAACCAATTCTTGGGTCTGGAAGGATTATCTAAAAACTCCCATTAGTCATCGCCTAACCCGAATTTTGAATCGATTAATTGAACGTGACCCGGCTCAACGCTATACTTCGGTGGTCGAGGTGATCCAAGATTTAAAATCCGGGCCAATACCAGTTAAACTCCCCCGGGTCAGTCAACATTCATGGACATTAACCGCTTTGGGGGGTGCAGCTTTGGCAATGTTATCCCTATTCCTGAGTTCAAGAATTCCTCAATCGAACTTTGAAACCAAAGAACCCGTAGAACCCATTTATCAGATTCCTGAGATTTCGATTTCCCCCCCGGAAACTTTTACCCCCATTCTCCCCCAACCCAACCCAGCGATGCGGACGTTAGTACAGAATATTGGCCCCGTGTGGTCGGTAGCCGTCAGTCCCGATGGTCAATTTGTGGTCTATGGGAATACCGATGGGTCAATTCAGATTATTGATGCCGAAACTGGTGGATTAATTAACACGCTGTTGGGACATTCCCAACCCGTGGGAACCTTAGCTATCAGTGGCGATGGTCGGACTTTAGTGAGTGGAAGCGGTGATAAAACAATTTTAGTTTGGGATTTGTGGACTGGCCGCCAGAAAAAAATGCTCTACGGTCATCAAGGATGGGTCTATGCCGTTGCCATCAGTCCCGATGGCCAGCAGGTAGCCAGTGCTGGGCGTGACCAAACCATTCGACTATGGGATATATCCACCGGAAAAACCCTAAGAACCTTATCCGGGTATGGGACAGAGGTGCAGTCCCTGGCTTTTAGTCAGGATCATCAAACCTTAGTTAGTGGCGGAAGTAACGGGATTGTGGATCTTTGGAACTGGCACACGGGACAGTTATTGCGGACATTTCAAGGCCATGCTGAGGCAATTTGGTCGGTGGCGATCAGTCCCGACGGTCAAACTTTGGCCACGGGTAGTTGGGATCATTCGATTAAGTTATGGGATTTAAAAGAATTAGAGTCTCAATATTTTAGTAATACCCCGGCGCAAATTCTTCTGGGTCATGGGGATAAGGTGCAGTCCGTCGCCTTTAGTCCCGATGGTCAAACCCTTGCTAGTGGGGATTTTGCGGGGACAGTAAAACTCTGGCAAGTAGATAATGGAGAATTATTTGGGACATTTAAAGGACATAAATCTTGGGTAAATGTGGCATTTAATCCCCACAATCATACTTTAGTGAGTGGGAGTTTTGACGATACCTTAAAGGTTTGGCAATTGTTACCCAGCTATTAGGACAGGAAACAGCTTTGAAAACCTGCCCAAATAATGCTGGGGATTTCCCTGTTCCCTGTTTCCGGTGTTCCCTCTTCCCTCTTACCCACAAATATTTCTTGAGAACCGACCCCCACAGTCAACCGTCCACCTCCAACACCTCCGGTCGGAATTTTTGACTGGGTTTCCTTTGAATGTAACAAGATGTAACGTATAATCAGAAAAAACATTAAGAAAACATTCACAAGGGTAATTGATGCGAGTTGCGATCGCTGGAGCAGGTTTAGCGGGACTGGCTTGTGCCAAGTATCTCACCGATCTTGGTCACACTCCCATCGTCTTAGAACGACGGGACGTTTTAGGTGGAAAAGTCGCAGCCTGGAAAGATGAAGACGGCGACTGGTACGAAACCGGATTACATATTTTCTTCGGCGCCTATCCGAATATGTTGCAGTTATTCAAAGAACTGGACATCGAAGATCGGCTGCAATGGAAAGAACATTCCATGATCTTCAACCAACCAGAGAAACCTGGAACCTATTCTCGGTTTGATTTTCCCGATCTCCCCGCCCCGATTAACGGGATGGTTGCCATTCTTAGGAATAATGATATGTTGACCTGGCCGGAAAAAATCCGGTTTGGTTTAGGATTAATTCCCGCCATGCTCCAGGGTCAAAAATACGTCGAAGAAATGGATAAATATTCTTTTTCCGAATGGCTGAAACTCCAAAATGTTCCGCCCAGGGTTGAAAAAGAAGTGTTTATTGCTATGTCTAAAGCCCTGAATTTTATTAATCCCGATGAAATCTCCTCAACGGTAATTTTAACCGCCCTAAACCGTTTTCTCCAAGAAAAAAACGGCTCTAAAATGGCATTTTTAGATGGTTCTCCTACGGAACGTTTGTGTCAACCTATAGTTGATTACATCACCGAACGGGGGGGAGAGGTTCGTTTGAATGCTCCAATTAAGGAATTCTTACTCAACCCAGATGGAAACCGTCACCGGATTCCTAATTCGCGGGTTAAACGATGCCACCGACGAGGTGTTAACGGCCGATCTCTACGTTTGCGCCATGCCCGTTGACCCCCTGAAGGTGATGTTACCCCAACCTTGGCAACAAATGGACTATTTCAAACAGCTAGAGGGCTTAGAAGGGGTTCCGGTAATTAACGTGCATTTGTGGTTTGATCGGAAGTTAACAAATGTTGACCATTTGCTGTTTTCCCGTTCTCCCCTACTCAGCGTCTATGCGGATATGAGTAATACCTGTAAAGAGTATTCCCATCCTGACCGTTCTATGTTGGAATTGGTATTGGCTCCGGCAAAGGATTGGATTAGTAAATCGGATCAGGAAATCGTGGCAGCGACCATGGCAGAGTTGGAAACACTCTTTCCCGAGGAAATTCCCCACAAAGCCAAATTGCTGAAATCCCACGTCGTGAAAACCCCCCGTTCGGTTTATAAAGCCACCCCGGGACGGCAAGCCCATCGTCCCTCCCAAAGAACGCCGATCCCTAATTTCTATCTGAGTGGAGATTACACGATGCAGCGTTATCTCGCCAGTATGGAAGGGGCTGTGCTTTCTGGTAAGCTAACTGCACAGGCGATTCAAGAAGATCTCACTTCTAATCGTTTTCCAGCCCTAGCGACCCCCGAGGTTAATGTTGCTTCCCCAACTCCTATCCCTTCCTAGCTTATCCACTGTCGGTCAGCAGAACAACGAATGCTACAACTTTCTAAAACTCCGTGCATGAGAACTCTGGCATCTTTGGAAGACTCCTATGAACTCTGCCGTCAGGTTACTGCGGAGTATGCCAAAACGTTTTATTTAGGAACTCAATTGATGCCAGAGGCCAAGCGTCGGGCCATCTGGGCGATCTATGTTTGGTGTCGTCGGACTGACGAATTAGTCGATGGGCCCATGGCAGCGACGACGACGGAGGAAACCTTAGATCGTTGGGAAGAACACCTAGAGACGGTGTTTGCCGGACATCCAAGGGATGATGTGGATGTGGCTTTGGTGGATACTCTCCACCGTTTCCCATTGGATATTCAACCCTTTAGAGATATGATTGCGGGTCAACGGATGGATTTATACCGCAACCGCTATCAGACATTTCAGGAGTTGGAACTCTATTGTTATCGGGTGGCGGGGACGGTGGGCTTAATGTCAACGGCGGTGATGGGTATAGAACCCCCTCTGGCGACGCCTTGGAATCCCAACCCGGAAATTATAATTCCGAATCAAGAAGCGATCGCTTTAGGAATTGCCAATCAACTTACCAATATTCTGCGGGATGTGGGGGAAGATGCCCGACGGGGCCGAATTTATTTACCCCTGGATGATTTAGCCTTATTTAATTATACAGAAGCGGATTTATTCAAGGGAATTGTGGATGAGCGTTGGCGAGGATTAATGCGCTTTGAAATTCAGAGGGCGCGAAAATTCTATGTGGAAGCGGAAACGGGGAATTAGTGTTTTAAGTGAAGATATTCGCTGGCCCGTTTGGTCTGCATTAGTGCTATATCGACAAATTTTAGATGCGATTGAACGCAATGAATATGATGTTTTTAGCAAGCGGGCCTATGTTCCCAAATGGCGAAAAATGATCTCACTACCTATTGCTTTATTAAGGGCTAAGGTTTTATAAATTGCTTTTTACTGCCTAGGTTTGATCCCGGAATGAATCGGGATTATGAAGATTAGACATCCTCCTTCTAGTACAGGGGGATATTAAAGTGTAGAATTATTGTGATTTTGGGTGCGTTACGCTGACACACCCGATGGTTTTGTACTCTGAAAACTGCAACAAAGGCTGTCTGTTCCCTTCAAAAACCAATCTAAGTATAGCAAGAGGCAATAGGGAATAGGGAATAGGCAATGGGTAATAGGTAAATACTTACAATGAAAACTATTTCTGAAATTAACGACAAAATTGTTCAAAATCGTGCAGTTGTTTGGACAGTAGAAGAACTCAAAGCCCGAGTTACCCCAGACAATATCGCCCAAATTGCTGAACAGGTTGATGTGATCACCACGGGAACTTTTGAACCAATGGAGGGCTCCGGGGCTGTGATTAACTTAGGTCATACCGATCCCCCAATTAATATTAAAACCTGTTGGTTAGATGGGGTTCCAGCCTATAGTGGCTTTGGGGCGGTAGATTTGTATTTGGGGGCGGCACAAATGATCGAGGAAGCGGAGGAACTTCGAGAACGGGGCGGGGGCCATGTGATTGAAGATTTAATTGCGGGAAAATCGATTCATCTGAAAGCCTCTGGGGTGGTTTCTGACTGTTATCCTCGGAACTCCTTTGAAACCACCATTACCCGAGATACGATTAACCAATTTTATTTATTTAATCCCCGCAATCTCTATCAAAATTTTATTGTTGGGGTGAATGGAGGCGATCGCCCGCTCTATACTTATCTTGGCCCCCTACAACCCTATCTAGGAAATGCAGTTTATTCTAATCCTGGCGCCTTAAACCCCCTGCTCAATGATCCTGATTTACAACTAATTGGCATTGGAACTAAAATTTTTATCGGAGGAGGAATTGGCTATATTACTTGGGAAGGAAACCCAACATTTTCCCCTGCAAAAACGCTTAGAAAATCGGACTCCCATCGGCCCATCGGCGACCTTAGCTTTAATTGGAGATGCGAAACAAATGAATCCCTATTGGGTGCGGGGTTGTTATTTCAAAAATTACGGCCCTTCATTAATGTTAGGGGTGGGAATTCCCTTACCAGTTTTGAATCAAGAGGTGATTGTTCGTTGTGCCGTTTCCGATCAAGATATTGTGGCACCTGTGATTGATTTTGCCATTCCTCGGCGGGTGCGTCCTACCTTTGGTTTAGTGACTTATAGCCAACTGAAAAAAGGCAGAATTGACCTAGAAGGCAAAACCATCAAAACCGCCCCCCTAGCCAGTATTTCCCGTTCCCGTGAAGTTGCCCAAGAGTTAAAAAAATGGATTGAATCCGGCGATTTCACCCTAACAGAACCCGTGGCTCCCATCTCTCAAGATAGATCTTTTATTCCACAAAACGTCTGGGGTTCTCAAATTATTTTAGAGTAAAACTAATAACTAATATAGCAAGAGGTAATAGGTAATGGGTAATGGGTAATGGGTAATGGGTAATGGGTAATGGGTAATGGGTAATGGGTAATGGGTAATGGGTAATAAGGTAATAGGTAATAGGTAATAGGTAATGGGTAAATACTTACTATGAGTAGCTTTTAGCTTTCAAGAATGTCCTAATAGATGCGACAACTGCTATAACTAAACACCGAAAACTAACAACTAACAACTGATAACTGATAACTGATAACTGATGACTGATTTTAGCTTTCTTCCGAGGAAGATTTGCGTTTTAACGGTTTAGGAACCGGTTCTCGACGCACAGGGGGCGGAGCATCATCCGATGGGAATTTGGGTTTATGGGGAGGATTAGATCCAGCGTTAAACTGACCTTGACCGGATGGTCTTCTGGGGCCACCTTTTTGGAACGGAGGTCTGCGTTTTTTAGTCGGAATCATGCCGATATCATGGCTTTCTTGGATGACTAAATAATCTTCTCGCAACTGAACGTGTAAATCCCAGAAATGGCCAACGGCTCTCATCCCAGCAATCCCTAGGAGTTTCAGCTTAAAAAACTTAGGTTTGTCATTATCTTTGCGGGGAGCTTGGCGAATTTTAACAATCACATACTTTTCAACATCTTGGGATTGATAAACCACCTCACCCCGAATGGAAAAATAGCCCGGATGAACACTCGCTACAGCGCTTGTTTTATCCTCTGATGCTGCTAATTGAGTTTCAGAAGTAACGGCGGTGGAATCCTCGGTAGAATCCTCGATTCTCAGAGTTTGGGGTTCCCAAACCCCCATAATTTGAACGTGAAGATTATCTTCTTCTTGGCGGGTACGGGGATAAACCACCCAAATATGATCTTGATCTAAGTCAATATGTTTTTTCACTAAACTCATGACCCGACCCAATAACACGGCGTCCAGCAATTTCCCTTCACTGGTAAGTAAAGTTCCCTGGGTAAACTGATCCGCAGAAGCAATATATCGGCCATGAAACTAATCCAATGGCTCGATATTGACGGGCTTCGCTGGGAGGCGGAATCGGACAATGCCAGAGTCGCTCGAAGGAGTCGATAGTATCTGGCTCTAATTCTGCGGTTTCATCGATTTGATCCGGTTCAGACGTGCCAAGGCTCGTCTGAGGGGGTTCTTCCGGCGTTTCTGGCGTTTCTGTCGTTTCTGTCGTCTCCACAATTACACTTTCACTTTCGTTCGGTGTATCAATGGGGACATCTTGGGACATATTCACGGCGGGCTCACTAGCTGGAGTTGAGCTTGAAGAACGTTTGGATCGAGAGGAACGATTCGGAGAAGGACTCATAACACCTCTTAGCGGAGATATATCCCTTATGGGAGCAAGGACACGGCGAGCAAAAACCCTTTTTCTTTAAAAATCGATCTGGGGCTTTATAGTGAACTACCTACACCGCCCTAATCAGGTCGGTGCAGGCTTCTGATTTCACAGACCGATGCCCCTTACTTGAAAAGTAGGTGGTCTTACACAGCCTCCATCAGCAAAAACGGGGTTCCCTCCGCCTTTAGTTAATATTCTTACACCTTCGTTCCTGATATTCAGTGCAGCGTTTTCATCGCGGTCATGGTGAGTTTGACAACTTGGACAATCCCACTCCCTGACATCGAGAGATAACTCATCCAGTATATGACCGCAACAGGAACAAGTTTTGGAACTGGGAAAAAAGCGATCAATTTCTACAAGTTCGCCATTTTTTTGTTTCAACTTATAATCAATAAAGTTGACGAATTTTCCCCAACCCACATCAGATATTGATTTGGATAACTTTCGGTTCTTAACCATCCCTTTGACGTTGAGGTTTTCAACGACAATTACTTGGCTTTCGTTTACCAATTTTCTTGATAATTTATGCAAGAAATCTTGGCGGGAATTGGCTATTTTCTCATGAACCTTAGCTACATTTTTTCTGAATTTCTCTCTCGATTTACTTCCTTTAGTTTTTCGAGAGAGTTTTTTCTGTTTTCGAGCAAGATTTTTTTGGTGACGCTTTAAGTGTTTTGGATTAGCATATTTAGTAACATTTTCTCCATTGTGAACAATTGCAAAATCTTTTAAACCGAGATCAATTCCAATAATTTTATCTCCTGATTCCTTGACTTCACTTGGCTCTACTTCACATAAGATAGAAGCAAAGTATTTATTGCTTGAAGTCTGGGAAATTGTCACTGTTTTGATTTTTCCTGTAATCTCTCGGTGAAATATCGCTTTGATTTCACCAATCTTAGGGACTTTTAGGTATTCACTATTAACAGTAACATTCTGAGGATACTGAATTGATTGCTTGTGATGTTTAGATTTGAATTTAGGAAATTTAGCTCGTCCCTCAAAGAAGTTTTTGTAGGCTCTATCTAAGTTAATGGCTACACACTGGAGAACTGATGAGTAGCAATCCTCTTTGAGCCAAGGATATTCTTTTTTGAGTTGAGGTAACATCCCTTTATAGGATTCTAATTTTAGGCTTTTGCCAGTTTCTTGATAGTACCCAATACAGGCGTTTAAGGCAAAATTCCAATACCACCTCGCACAGCCCAACGATTTAGCCAATGCCAATTCCTGTTCTGGTGTTGGATAGAGTCTAACCTTTGTAGCCTTGAGCACTTTAAATCACCTCCTTTTTTTAATGATAACCAATTATTGAACATTCTAGCCCCTGACCGCAATTCATCCCACGCTGCCCTAACGGTTCAGGCGTGGGGCTTCGGCGCGATGAAGCTAAACTTAAGTCAAGGATCAACACTATCAGGACATTTCAACATTTGCACCCCCGCTTGAGCAGGAGGCAGCCGTTGTGACCAAAATTGATACGGGTTGACTTGCTCATTGTACTGAATCCCCATGCGGATTGGATAAACCCAGGACTTTGTACATGAACTGTTTCTGTTAACATATTAGCTGCAAGGAAGTTGGCCTAATAGGTACAGGATTGAGTTTCATGGTAGATAAACGTCGTGGGTTCATTGGTGTAGTTTTGGTTTTAGCGGTGATTGCCTTTGTGGGATTTTCTATGGGGCCACTGATTGGTGGGATTGTCCAGAACAATCAGTCGAAACAAGAACCGACTCCGAGTCCCACACAATCGGCTCAAACGGGTAAACAATCGGATTTACAAGCACAGGCCCGGGGTTATGAGTTAGTATTGCAGCGAGAAACCCGATAACGAAACGGCCTTGAAGGGTTTATTACAAGCGCGGTTAGAACTGATTCGGTTTAAGCAAGCCGAAATGAAGGATGTGATTGAACCTTTGGAGAAATTGGCAAAAAAACATCCTGAAGATACACGCTACAGCATTTTATTGGCACAGGCAAAAGCCTATACCGGAGATCAAGAAGGAGCCGCTCAAACCTATCGCGCGGTTTTAGCCAGTCAACCTGGAGATATTCAAGCATTACAGGGTTTAGCAAATTTATTCTTACAACAAAAACGTCCAGAAGCGGCGATTGGATTATTACAAGATACTCTCAAAGCGGCGGCGAGTGCGAATCAAACTGTACCCAATACGATTGATGAAATGTCGGTGCAGTTAATTTTGGGACAGGTTTATGCTGAAGATAAACGCTATGATGAGGCGATCGCTATTTATGATGAAGCGATCAAAAATGATGAGAAAGATTTTCGTCCAGTTTTCGCCAAAGCTCTAGTTTTAAAAGAACAGGGAAATTCTGGGGAAGCCGAACCTTTATTCGCTAAAGCGGTGGATTTAGCCCCAGCAGTTTATAAAGATCAAATTCAAAAACAAGCGGGTAGTAGTATATCCCCAGCCAAGTCGGTTGAACCGGTGTCTCCTAATAATAATTCAGAAACCAAACCGGAAGCCAATTCCGCACCGAAAACATCGGCTGAGTAAACCGATGGCTTTCTCCTCCAAAATCTAGTGATAATTCCCTAGAATAGAGTTAGGGGAATATTAATTTTTTTGATCTAATCATGAACTTGAAACGTCTGGGCCATATTGCTATTTGTGTGAATGACATCGACTCATCCGCAGCTTTTTATCAAAACTTAGGGATGGATTTAGTTTGGAAGGATGGAGACTGGGCCTATTTAAAAGCGGGTGAGGATGGATTAGCTTTACTGAGTCCGGGTTATGACCAGGCTGGCCCTCACTTTGGTTTTGTATTTAGCGATCGCACTGAAATGGAAAGTGCCTACCACAGCTTAAAAGCCCAAGGGATTCCCGTCACCGCGATTCATGAACATCGAGATGGTACGGCCTCCTTTTATGGGCGAGATCCTGACGGAAATGGCTTTGAATACCTGTATGAACCCATTAACTGAGTTAAGAACATTTTAACCAAAAACTATGTTTCAAAGAATTCGATGGGGAAGTCGCCGGAGTTCAATGTTTTATGCCTGGGCTGAGGTGGATTTGTGGCTGATGGGGGCCTGTCTTCTGCTCACCGTATTTGGCGGTGTCATGATCCGCAGTGTGGAATTACAGCAAGGTTTAACCGACTGGTGGCAACATTGGGTGACGGGGGCGATTGGTTTAATTTTGGCTGTGATTTTTTCCCGTTGTCGTTATGAACGTCTAACTCAGTGGAAATGGGTGATTTATGGAATCACAAATTTATCGTTAATTGCGGTACAAATTATTGGGACAACGGCATTAGGGGCGCAACGATGGATTAATATTGGGGGTTTTCATGTCCAACCCTCGGAGTTTGCTAAGGTCGGAATTATTATTACCCTGGCGGCCTTACTTCAAGAGTTAAAAACCCCCAATTTGAGGAATATGATCCGGATTTTAGCGATCGCTGCTGTTCCTTGGGGGCTGGTTTTTATTGAAACCTAACTTGGGAACTTCTTTAGTGTTTGGTGCGATTACTTTAGGGATGATGTATTGGGGTAATATTCATCCGGGCTGGTTAATTTTGCTGCTTTCTCCGGTGATCGCGGCCATTGTTTTTAATGTCTATCTTCCGGCGGGAATTATCTGGGCTGTATTAATGGGTTTTGTTGGTTGGTGGAGTCTCCCTTGGCGATGGCTCACTGGCCCTTTAGCGCTATTAATGAATTTGGGAGCCGGGGAGTTAAGCCATATCCTCTGGAATGTCTTGCAAGACTATCAAAAAATGCGACTCATTGGGTTTTTGAATCCCGAGCAAGATCCTTTAGGAAGTGGTTATCATTTGATTCAGTCTCGAATTGCAATTGGTGCGGGACAATTATATGGACGGGGACTCAATCATGGGACTCAAACTCAATTAAATTTTATTCCTGAACAACATACGGATTTTATCTTTTCCGCCGTCGGTGAGGAGTTGGGCTTGATCGGTTGCATTGCGGTATTAGCGGTGTTTTGGTTTATCTGTTTACGCTTAGTAATTATTGCCCAAACTGCTAAAGACTCTTTTGGTTCTTTAATTGCCATTGGAGTCCTGTGTATGCTACTGTTCCAGGTATTTGTTAACATTGGGATGAATATTGGTATCGCACCTGTTACCGGAATTCCTTTGCCTTTCTTGAGTTATGGTCGATCTTCATTACTGAGTAATTGGATAGCCATTGGAATTGTACAATCGGTGGCTAATTACCGACAACGAATTAAGTTTTAAGCAATTTCACCTTGAATACCTGGGGGAATCATTGTTTTAATTTAACACTTTTTTGTTCTTCAAAAACCCTTTTTTCTAAATCTATGGGAAAACTATTACAAGTTTGTTTGCCAGTGTTGATAATTGCTAACTTTACGGTTTTTTTATCTCCGAGTTCAGCCACACCTGAAATATTGATTGCCCAAACCGTTAAGTGTAAGCCCGATGGCAATACTTTAGAAATGCGAAAATGTGCCTCTGATCAATATCAAATCGCGGATCAAAAGCTGAATCAAACTTACAAAAAACTCATGGCTCAATTATCCCCAGAACGAAAAAAACGCTTAATTGAAGCGCAAAGGGCTTGGATTTCCTTCCGAGACAAAACCTGTAGTTTTGAGTCAAGTCAAGTGTTGGGAGGTACAGCCGAACCTTTATTTTTGACCCAATGTTTAGCAAAAGTGACTCAGCAAAGGGTTCAAGATTTGCAAAACTATTTAGCTGAAATTAAGTAATGTCCAACATTTCTTGGTCAAATTCCGAGATGAATCGAATGCGTAAGATTGTTCCTTCTATTCTCGGCTTTTTTCTATTTTGTCTCTCAATTTGGGCCATTAGCCAAAAGCTGGAAAAATATTCTATAGATGATGTTTTGATTAGTCTATCTAATATTCCTAAAATTAATAGGCTGGGCGCAATTAGTCTGATGATAATTAGTTATCTGATGACCACAGCCTATGATATTTTAGCGTTTATTTATATCGGTTTTTCACTGAATTATGTTAAGGTCGCCATCGCTGCATTTATCAGTTATGCCATTAGTAATAATGTGGGGTTTTCCCTCCTAACTGGAAGTGCTGTGCGTTATCGCTTATATTCAAGATGGCGTGTTCCTCCAGGTGCTATTGCCCAGGTGATTGCCTTTACTAACCTAACATTTTGGTTGGGATTATTGGGAGTTTGTGGATTTGTTTTTCTATTGACACCCTTAAAAGTTCCCAGTATTTTAGATTTACCATTTGTATCAGTTCGTCCGGTGGGAATTATCTTTCTCATAATTATTGGAATCTATCTATTATGGGCTAGTTTTAATCATAAACCCGTCAAAATTGGAGAATTAGAATTAAACTTTCCCACCGTGAGTGTTTCACTGGCCCTAATTGCTTTCGCCTCCGTAGATTGGGGAGCCGCCGCCGGGGTTTTATATGTATTATTACCCGAAGGTAGCACCGCTTCTTATCTGAGTTGTTTTAGCATTTATTTATTAGCAATGACAGCCAGTATGGTTAGTAATATTCCTGGAGGTTTAGGGGTCTTTGAAACCGTTGTTTTAACCTTAGTTTCTTCAGAAGTAAATCCAGCCAATGTTTTAGGATCTTTATTGGCTTATCGTGCTATTTATTATCTGCTTCCCATGATTGTAGCCACCGTGTTACTGGGAATTAATGAACTAAAAAAGCATCACTAGGTTGTTGAAAATGTACCCGCTATAGGTGATTATGACGACGAAATTTGAACCCCCAATTTATACTCAACGCACAGGTTTATCTCTCCTCGTCACTAGAATTTTAGCTCTAATTGTTACAGCTAATTTTTGTTTAGTTGTTTTTGATTTAAGTTATATTAAACTTCGTCGATTTTATTTACAATGGAGTCAACATCAGGCCCAATCTGAAAATACACCTAAAAATCAATATTTGCAGCAAATTGATCAACTTGAAAAAACAATTAATCAATTTGGGATTGAGTCTAGGGAAGTTAAGTTAGCGTTAGTTGATATTCGTGAGTCTAGTTTAAATCTGTTTATTGAAACTCCTCCCTTTCGGGTTCTCAGTTCCTATGGAAACCTTAGCAGAAATTCAAAATCGCTTCCAGAATCATGTTAAAATCAATAATTTTCAGCAAGCCTTGGAAACTTTCTGGAGTCCTGATTTTTTCAATCAAAAACAATGGCAAAAAGAGTTAAAGTTTTTTAATCAAAATATTAGATTTTTAATTTTATTTAATGAACCCAGTTTAACCTATGATATTATTAAAGGTATTGAACCCGATCGCTTGACTCAAATTTATTTAGTGAAGGTTTCAGAATTAAAGGTTTATTTAAAATATAATGACTTAAATACTCCGAAAGTACGGTCTTTACTTAAAGAACTTCAACAATTAAGTGATGATATCATTGATCGAACTTATTTTCTACAATTAGAACATAATTTAGGGCCGTTAACAGCAGCGAAATATCGCATGATGGATCATATCTATAGCCGCGATCCCAAAGTAACAACTCGGCTAACACCGACCCTAAAATTTTTATATCAAATTAACCTATTAAATTTTTTAGCCCCGGAGTTAATTTGGTCAGATCGTTCCTCCAGACAGGCTTTCTCTATTTTTTGGAGTGTGGAAAATTTAGAACAACAGGGATGGGAAAAGGAACTCGAATTTTTTGAAAATGATATTCAAGCTTTAATGGAGTCATTCTATTTTCGACAATTGAGTTTAAATGGTCAATTTGTAAATCGATTTTGGTTGATTGATTTACCTTGGATTAACCTGTTTTTCTTAATCTTCTTAATGGAAATCTATGTCCTCCGATCTCGTCAACCTCAACTCACACTAAGGGAGGCAATTTTAAAATTATGGTATTATGTATTTTTGTTAATTCCTAAATTATTATTTTTGCGTTTTATTTCAGCAGTTTATCACTTAAATCGAGCCAACTTTCCCAGTTTACAACCAACTATTGATTACCTAAAATTAAAAATAATCTATAGTTTTGCTCAGGAATTAGTTCAGGTTTTAGTCAATCAAGGAGTTGATAAAATCCAAGCCTTTGTTAAACAAGGAAGCCTGAAAAAGTTAGTCAATCCGCCTTCTTCCTATCAATCTATTTCCTTAGAAGCTATTGAACTCGAATCCCAGTCTCCCCCCGGAATTTCTAACCAAATTGTTGAAATTACAATTTCTAAAGTTTTACCCACCATTCGTCCTGAATTAGAGGCTTATCTACACTATCAAGTCACTAACTCAATTCAACAATCTCCAATTTATAAAGGATTAAATAAAATTCCTTTGATTGGACATCTTCCCCAACAAGTGGCTGATGGTTTTGTGAAAAAAATTGCAATTACCATTTCAGAAAATCCTAAAAAATCTCTGGAAGCAGGCAAAAACAAACCCCCAGATTTGATCGCCATGCAGTTAAAAAAACGCTTAACACGACAGTTTATAGATACATTAAGAATAGAATTACAAAAAGAACAAATTGTTGATGATGCCGAACTAATTTTAGTCAATTGGTTAGAAGGTTTAAAATCCAATCCCGTTAAAGATTTAGAAGCAAAACAAATTATTAAAACGGCTAATATCGAAGAGAATAAACAAATTTCTCCTAGTCCAGATTCATAAAATCAAGTAAAAGCAATTCATTAATTGCCCCTACTTGATTTTTGTTCAAATCATCTATTACACTAACTAGATAATAGTATTTTTCTGGATTCCCTATGGCTCCTTTGCCTAATTATCGTCCTCGCCAACTTTCCCTTGGCCCCTTAGAAACGGAAATCCTAGAAATAGTCTGGGAATTGGGTATAACCACGGTTAAAGATGTCCATGAACGGATTTTATCTGACCCAAACCGGGAATTAGCCTATACTTCAGTTACCACCGTATTGCGTCGTTTAACAGATAAGGGTTGGTTAGTTTGCAATAAACAAGAACGGGCTTTTTATTGGCAAGCTTTAATCACCCGTGAACAAGCCCAGGCTATTTTAGCTTATGATCGGTTAAATCGATTTTTAGCCATAGGTAATCCCGATATAGTTGCTTCTTTTGCTGATAGTTTGGATACCGCTAGTTTAGATCAAATTGATGCCATTGCCTCACGCCTTGATGCTATTCGTCGCCAACGGGAGGGACAACAATAATGCACTTAATGATTATTTTATTCGCCCTAGGATGCGCGGTCGGTTTGCGACTTATCCCCTTACCCCGTGGGGGAAGTTGGCATCAACGCTGGCAAAAATCTCTATTTTTGTTTGTCTGTCCGCCTTTGGTTTTGTTAATGACAGCTTTGGCGGTATTATGGATGGGAACAACTGGGGAAATGTTGGGACTCGAAGCCAGTTGGTTTAGTTATGTTTTGGCTTTGGGATTTGTCGGTTGGGCAATATTAACGGTTATTAAGTTAATCGGTCAATTGTGGCAATCTCAATACCGAATTCATCGCTTATCTCAACAGGTTGTTATGGGAAAAACCGCACGAATTTTAGAGGATGATTTTCCCTATAGCGCTCAAATTGGATTTTGGCAGCCGGAATTGGTCGTCAGTCTAGGATTATTAAACCTCTTAGATGAGACTCATTTAGAAGCAGTAATTGCCCATGAACAAGCCCATTTAAACTATCGAGATACTTTTTGGTTTTTTACCTTGGGTTGGCTACAAACTTTAAGCAGTTGGCTTCCTAATACCAACCAACTATGGCAAGAATTACTATTATTAAGGGAGATGCGGGCTGATCGTTACGCTACCCAACAAGTTGACCCCTTAGTATTAGCAGAATCCCTATTATATCTCGCCAAAGCACCTTTTAAATCCCCCGATTATGGCAATTTATCCTTTAGTTGTTCCATTCGTAGTAGTCGTTTAGAAGAAAGAATAGATGCAATTTTAACGGAAGATTCTGATCCTTTAACCTGGGGATGGTGGGTCTGGATATTACTATTTTGGGTCTGTTTACCTTGGATTACTGTACCCTTCCATTATTCCTAATCATACCAACGGGACTTACGCACAAGACCAAAGAAACCGGGTTTCTGGCACTGATTTTGCGGATGAAATCGAGATTTCTCGTTCAGAAACCCGGTTTCTGCGTAAGTCCTAACCAATTCTTTGAATACCCTAAACCCCTCCTCCTTTAACCTAAAAGGACGGGTATTTTATAGCAGTCGCACCCGGAAATTAGGACATCAACTGATGCTCCAAACTCTTTTCTTTCCTATTCCCTGTTGTAGTTTGTTGGCGATACCGATAATAGGCGGCACAAGCCCCTTCAGAAGAAACCATGGGGGCTCCTAAAGGATGTTCGGGAGTACAACGGGTTTCCAAAAACCGGACATTCCTGGGGCTTTTTAATCCCCTGGAGAATTTCACCACTAATACAATCTTGGCAGGGGGAAGAAACGGGAATTAACTGTTGAGAATTAAAGCGTTTTTGCGCATCAAAATTAATATATTTTTGTTTAATTCCTAACCCACTTTGGGGAATTTCTCCCAGTCCTCGCCATTCCCTCGGTACAATTTCAAAAACTTCTTGAATGATAGTTTGAGCGGTTTCATTACCCTCTCGACGCACGGAACGATTATATTGATTTTCTAGTTTATATTCTCCCTTTTCCAGTTGTTGAATACATAAATAAATTCCTTGTAAAATATCAATGGGTTCAAACCCGGTGACTACAATTGGAATATTATATTTATCAACAATTGGTTCATATTCCTTATATCCCATCACGGTACAAACATGACCCGCGGCTAAAAACCCTTGTACCTGACAATTCGGACTCGATAAGAGGGCTTCCATCGCCGGAGGAACCAGAACATGAGATACTAACAGGGAAAAGTTATTAATATTTTGTTGCTGGGCTTGATAGACTGCCATGGCGGTAATTGGGGCGGTGGTTTCAAAGCCAACGGCAAAGAAAATTACCTGTTTTGTGGGGTTTTGTTGGGCAATTTTTAAACAGTCTAAGGGATTATAAATAATGCGGATATCTCCCCCGGTGGCTTTAACACTTAATAGGTCTTTTTCACTCCCCGGAACTCGTAACATATCTCCAAAGGAACAAAAAATAATATTAGGTAAGGAAGCGAGGGCAATAGCTTGATCAATAATATTAATATCAGTTACACAAACGGGACAGCCAGGGCCATGAATTAGGGTAATTTCTGAGGGGAGAAGTTCATCAATTCCATATTTAACAATAGAATGGGTTTGTCCTCCACAAATCTCCATAATTTTCCAGGGTTTTGTGGTGATTGATGCGATCGCTTTGGCATAATCTTGAGCGAGTTTTCCATCCCTATATTCATCAACAAATTTCATAATATTTTCTACCTATAAATACTTTTGGGGTGATTCTAACACCCTAATGTTAAGGCAGAAACCATAAAAAAGCATTCCCCGGCCGAAACCAGGGAACAAGAAAGAAGATATTAACCGCCAACGGTGATGGGTTGTCCATCTGCGTCTAATAGCGCTCGTTTGGGGCCGTGAATCGGATCTTCGACAATAATAGTTTGATCTCGACTTGCACCCAATGAAACAATAGCGATCGGAACTTTCATTAATTCCGCCAAAAATTTCAAATAACTGAGGGCCGCTGGGGGTAAATCTTCTAATTTCCGACAGTCTGCTGTTGATTCTTTCCAACCTGGAACCGTTTCATAAATAGGTTCACACCGGGCAAAGGTTTCGGGCACTACTGGGGAAATGTTCGCACCGTTTTCCGTCAATATCGTAGGCGATGCAAACCTTAATTTCATCTAAGCCATCCAAAACATCTAATTTAGTAATGGCTAAACAGTCTAAACCATTAATTCTGACGGCATAACGGCCAATCACCGCATCAAACCAACCGCAACGGCGTTGACGTCCGGTGGTTGTCCCGAATTCGGCCCCGCGATCGCACAATACCTGGCCAATTCCATCCACCATTTCCGTCGGGAATGGCCCCTCACCGACCCGGGTAGTATAGGCTTTCGCCACCCCAATTACCCGATCAATCATTGTCGGGCCAACTCCCGTACCCACACAGGCACCACCCGCAACCGGGTTAGAAGATGTGACATAGGGGTACGTCCCATGATCCAAATCTAACAGTGTCCCTTGTGCCCCTTCAAATAAAATATTCCGTCGATCCTGCACCGCCGCGTAGATTTTTAGTGACGCATCGACGACATGGGGACGCAAGCGTTCTGCATATTGCAGATATTCCTCAATCACCGCTTCCGGGTCAAGGGGCGGGAGATTATAGAGTTTTTCGAGAATAACGTTTTTATTGCTAATCGCCCAGCGCAACTGATCGGGTAAACTCTCGGTTTCCATCAAGTCAATGATCCGAATACCCGTGCGTTCAGACTTATCGGCGTAGGTCGGGCCAATTCCCCGGCCCGTTGTCCCAATCTTTTGAGATCCCCGTTGTTCTTCCGATGCTTGATCCAGGAGGCGATGGTAGGGCATCGTCACATGGGCTGTCTGGGAAATCATCAAATTTTTGGTGGAAATCTTCAGAGACTCCAGTTGATCCAGTTCTTCAATTAAAATCTTGGGATCAATTACGGTTCCTGAACCGATAATGCACTCGGTATCGGGATATAAGATGCCTGAAGGAATCAAGTGCAGTTTGAAGGTTTGATTGTCCACAACAACCGTGTGACCTGCATTTACGCCACCTTGGTAGCGGACAACTACATCTGCTGAACCACTGAGCAGATCGGTTATTTTGCCTTTTCCTTCATCGCCCCACTGGGCACCGATAACAACTACGTTAGCCAAGAGAGTTTTCACTCCGACAGTTTACACAAATCCTGATTATCTGTGATTACAGGTACTCTGTCAAATTAAGTTTTGTAAAATCTTCGGTAGAGAGGTAATGGGTAATGGGTAATGGGTAATGGGTAATGGGTAATGGGTAATGGGTAATGGGTAATGGGTAATGGGTAATGGGTAATGGGTAATGGGTAATGGGTAATGGGTAATGGGTAATGGGTAATGGGTAATGGGTAATGGGTAATGGGTAATGGGTAATGGGTAATAGGGTAATAGGGTAATAGGGAATAGGGTTTCTAACCCTGATTTTGGGGATGAAATCGGTGATTTCTCGTTCAGAAACCCGGTTGCTGCGTAAGTCCTATAAATAATTATGTTTGGGTACTTATCTGATTCAAAAAAACAGTTAAAAACAATAATTTCAACGGTTATTTGACTGTCTTCGGTCACTAAAGTATAGGGTTTAAATTTTTAAAAGATTGTACTCTGTTGAAACCGGTTTTATTTTTATCAAAAACTTTATCCTAACAAAAAAAAAGGGGGTTGTGCAATTTTTTCAAGAAATCATAATCTTTATAAAAAATAAGTTTTTACCCCAATTTTTGGAGGGCTGTGCTATGGTTAGTGGTCAATATCATCACCAACTTATTATGCCGTTACACGCCGAGTTACATCGCCATTTAGGGGGTTCAGTTGTACCGCGCATTTTGTGGCGGTATTTCCAACGTCATAACCCTCAGTTTCACCCAAGGTTTTGCAGAATATGAGGGGTTTGAGGATTTTTATACCAAACCCCGCAATACCTTAGATGAATATTTAGAACTGCATACTATGGTTGAAAGTGTACAGACCGTTGAAACCCTCCCCTATTTTATTTATCGGTTAATGCGGGGTGCTTATACTTTTGAGAATTTAGCCTATTTAGAATTACGTTATACCCCCTATTTACGCACTCCAGAACATCTGAGTCAGTCCCAAAGAATTGACTGTATGGCTGAAATTGTGGAAGTGGTGGGAAAAGCTAGTCAACTGAGTAATACTCCGATTATCACTAGCCAAATTTTATGTATGCACACCCGACTTCCCTTTGAGGTCAACCGAGCTATTATTGATTTAGCCTCCCAAATGCCCCAATATGTTTGTGCAGTTGATATCGCCGGAGGGGATAATCATTATGGTCAACGGTTGGATGAATTTATCAATTTATACAAATATGCCCTATCCTTGGGCTTAAAAACTACCGGACATTTATATGAAACCCCGGAAGGTTGTTATCCTGAATTATTGCCCTATTTCATGCGCATTGGTCATGGAATCCAAATTCCGTTATTACATCCCGAATTATTACCTGAATTAGCCAGAAATAATCAATGTTTAGAGGTCTGTCCTACCACCTATATTAAAACCGGAACCCTCAAGGATATTCAGCAGCTAAAAATTGTTTTTGAACGCTGTTTTGAGGCTGGGGTTGATATTGCTATTTGTACCGATAATGCCGGGTTACATAACGTGCGTTTACCCTTTGAATACGAGAATTTATTAACCCTCGATATTATCGGATTTGAACAATTAGAAGCCTGTCAACAAGCCGCCTTTCGTCATGCTTTTGCCTGGCCCCATCAAAACCCTCCCACACAAATTCTTCATGGTTTATTAAAACCCGAACCTGCAATTGTTTAAACCCGATTTTTCCCCTCGCCCATTCCCTTTATAGCGCTAGGGAACAGGGAACAGGGAACAGGGAACAGGCAACAGGCAACAGGGAACAGGCAACAGGCAACAGTAGGTTATGAACAGGTTACAAGGTTTAGTATTGTCAAATACCTTAATTGTTAGCGCTATAATAATTCCGGTTTTTTCGCCTTTTCTAAGAGTGGTTTTAAATCCTTTGCCACTCTTTCTCCTAAGCGTTGATGTCCGGCCGCATTAGGATGAATAAAATCCTCCTGTCGGTATTTGGGATTATCAATAATTCCTTCTAAAATTTGAGGGATTAAATAGGCTTGGGTTTCTTGGGCTACTCGCTGATAAATTTCTGCATATTCATCTGTAAATAGCCCCAAATTAATTCCGAGTAAAACCGCGATCGCCTGTTTTTCTTGAATTTTAGTGACAATTTCTTTTAAATTGGCTTCTGTTTCGGTTTTGGGTAATTTTTGGAGAAAATCATTCCCTCCCAATTCCACGTATTTCCCGCCACGCCCCGATTCACAATCGGTAAATTCAATAACCGACTGACAACACTGGGAAAACTTTCCGCTTGATTGAGCCCATAACCACTAGCAATACTATCCCCTAAAACAATAATTTTATCTCCGACTCCCGCCTGAAGATTTTTTACCCTCGCCACCGAATGACCACAACTACTGACAATCAAAATGGCAATACACAAACCCAATAATATTGCTAAAACATGATTTTTTTTCATAGGTTTAGCTCCATATTCCTATCTAGTGATCGGGGGTTGATTAGGCACAAATCGAGGTCATTAATGCTCTCTCAGTTTAAAGTTTTACCTTCACTAAAATTGCTTAATAATTAATAGACAATTGCGTCCATCTTTGCCGTGTTCATAACTTAAATAATCGGCAATATCCCGCATTAATTTCAAACCTCGCCCCCCTCCTGAATGATGATCAATATCCGTGGTAAGATTCTCGATTTGTTTAATTAAATTAAAAGGAAGCCCATAGTCCCAGATCCGAATTTCAACTTGTTGCTCTAAAATTCTGACTTCTAAATCAATCTGTAAATCCGAGGAAAGTCCTTTGTGGGCGTGACGAACAGCATTAGTAAATCCCTCTGCTAAAGCTAACTGACAGCGTAGCCAAAGAGATTTAGGAATAAAGGGCTGATACAGTTGATCAAACCAAGACAAGACCTTAGCTAGACTATCTAGGCTAGAGGGAACTTGCAGTTGAGTAATTTGGGGTAATGACAATGGTTTTAAACCCTCTTATTCAATCACAATAAGTTTGACTGATTCCCTAAGTCTTGAACAGTATTTAGGGATGGAGAATAATTATAGTTACTGATTTTGTAGAAAAATATCCACACAACCAGCTTTATCAGGTTTTACCCTCACCGGGCTAACTACGAGCCTCTGCTGATTAGTTTTCCATCAACGACGGAATCACTAACTACTTTTTTGATTGGCTTGTCCCGATTAAATGGCTACTCTTAAAAATATCTACTTTCTCTGATTTATCGGACAGCTTGTGTAGACAAGTTTTAGTTAGGTTAATTCTAACTTTCCGCAATCTCAGATCGGGACTTACACCTATTTTTAAGGATCAATGCCTCTTGGACTCCCCATAATTCTAGCCATAGTTGGCGATATTTGTCTATCTTTATCTGCGTTTTCGCAGTTTAAACTCAATAGTTCAACTGACTTGATGATCATAAAATGGAAGTTCAAGCACCAGTGATCTCGGTTAAACCTCTGATACAGTCTGGGACTAACGACCCGATTATCCGGCCAAGACCAGTCACCACTCGTTGAGTCTCCCTATACTTTACTGGATTTTTAGAAAGTTTTGCAGTTGGGTTGAACCGCAGTTGTGCCAAATCAAGTAAAATACTTCTTTGCACCGCGAGAGATCACCCCCGACTTGTTGTAACCTTTAAGCAAAATCAACCTATTCAGGAGTTAAAACACCTTCCTTGGAAATTGAACTGACCTTCTATGGATGAACACTAATATTGCACAAAATTATTGCCCTAAGATTCCAGAGGATTAATCTTAACTTTTCTGGGACAAACTGTATGAATCTTCAATATTAACTGAACATCATCCTAAATTCCTTTAATCTCAAATTCAGTCAACCTTCCAATTAGACTATACTCAAAGATCAAAAGAGCACAGTCTTAACTTAGTCTTAATTACCCTCATCCATTGTACCGACGTACCTCAACACTCATGTTTAAAATTCTGGTTATCGATGATGATGTTGCCATTTTAGAACTTCTTAAAAGAACGCTGAAGAAACAGGGTTATGATGTCAGCGTGGCAAGTAATGGTGAAGAAGGTATAGAACAGGCTAAACAGCTATGTCCGGCATTAATTATTTGTGATTGGATCATGCCTAGATTAACGGGGATTGAAGTCTGTCGTCAAGTTAAGGCTACCCCAGAATTATCAACCACACAGTTTTTTCTATTAACTTCCTTGGGTTTCAGTTTCTGACCGAGTTACGGGGTTAGATGCGGGGGCTGATGATTTTATTTCTAAACCCATTGAAATGAATGAACTCTATGCTAGAGTTCGGGCAGGATTAAGATTACATCAACTTAGTCAAGATTTACAAACCCAAAAACAACTAATTGAAGCCGAACTAGCCGAAGCCGCCGAGTATGTGCGATCGCTCCTTCCCGAACCCTTAACGGAACCGATCAGAATTGATACTAAATTCATTCCTTCCCGTCAATTAGGCGGTGATTCCTTTGACTATTATTGGCTGGATTCTGATCATTTATCAATTTATTTATTAGATACATCAGGACATGGTTTAAAAGCGGCTCTCCCTTCGGTTTCTGTGCTGAATTTACTCCGATCTAGGGCAATTCCTAATATTAATTACTATCAACCTAGTGACGTTTTAAAAGCCTTAAATACCACCTTTCAAATGACCTACCAAAACGATAAATATTTTACAATTTGGTATGGAGTTTATGATTTTTCCCATCGAAAATTATTGTATTCTAGTGCTGGTCATCCCCCCGCTATTTTGTTAACTGGCAAAGATCCCAAAAATCTCAAAATTGAAATGTTAAAAACCCGGGGAATGCCAGTGGGAATGTTTTTAGAAGCCGAATATATAGATGCGACCCACGATATTGCAGAATGCAGTAATCTTTATATTTTTAGTGACGGAGTTTATGAAATCCAACCACCAGACAATAATACTACGATGTTGGGTTTAGATGGATTTATCTCTATTTTAACGGAATATAATCATTTACAATCAAATACTTTAGAATTGGTATTAAATACGGTTAAAAAATATAATTCCAACAATCCCTTTGATGACGATTTCTCACTCCTAAAAGTAAGTTTTGATTAACTTTTTATCAATACTCATAGTCGATTTATATAAAATTGAGGGTGAAATTGGGAAACACCAATCTGCATGAATTCAGATCAACCCCCGTTTTCACCCCATCTTAGTGACCCAATAGCACCAGATTAGCTTTCAACAAATTCCAAAAATTTCTCTTGGCTTTCAAAAATCTCAAACACCCGATCCATGCTGGTAAGTTCAAATAAAATCCTAATTTGCTCATTAATAGAACAAACAAATAATCGACTTCCAGCCGCTCTGACTGCTTTCAAAGCTAAGACTAATGCACCCAAACCAGAACTATCCATAAACGTGACATCTTGGAAGTCAATTAATATGGTCTTTGCTCCTTTTTCCACTAAAGCAACAATATCCTGCCGAAATTGACTTGCTTTAGTGCCATCCAAAATCCCGTTAGGTTTAAGAATTTTAACATCAGAACTCATAGTTTTTTAGGGGTTGAACCCTCCATTAAGACTCGCTCGACTCCGTTAGTATAGCTTTGAGTTGAACTCCATGCCAAATCTATCCGTTTAACTTTAACACGCCTATACTGGACTGACCTTGGCGCGATATAGAAGTTTATTTCCCTGGCGGTATCCAGTATATCGCACAATCACCGGTTGTCCGGGTTGGGCCGTTCCCTCCAAAAGCTGGTGAAGATGGGGATCATAGGGAATTTCTGCCCCGACAGGTGCGATCGCTTCCACTCCCCATTCTCCCATAAGCTGTTCTACCGGACTTACAAAACGTAATAATTTGACCGCCGATAATTGGGGATTTTCTTGAACCCGATACACCACCGTTGGCCATTGTAAGAGCCAGGACTCCAGGGTGTGCAGACTTTCCCGCCTCCATTCCTCCAGCAAGACGGAACGTTGCTGTAACATTTGGGTTTGTAAGTGTTGATATTCCTGTTCTAAATTCCCTCCAGAGGCTTTTTCCTCCTCCGGGACAGCACCCGGAGCAAACACCGATAGGAGTTCGGTCAGGGAAATCTTTAAACCCCGGCTAATTTTTAGCAAAATACCCACAGGGGTTTGCAGCGCAAGTCCCCGTCGCAGTCGAATAATCTGTAACGGGGAAACTCCAGCATTTTGACTGAGTTTCCTCTAGGCTAGAAACCCCCGCCCGTTGCATTAATTCCTGCAATTGGGAAGTATAATCGGGCAACGCAGATTCACTCATTTTAAGTTTTGGTTCACGAGTTATCTGCCATTGATGGCCCTTTAATTTCCTTGTAAATGGGATTCTAAGAACCACAAGCGCTGATCAATGGCGCGGGAAATTCCAGTATACAAATCGGCGGTATCCGCGTCGCCTAGTGCGCCTGTTTTATCAATGGCTTCTCGAACCATTTTGCCATAAGGAGCATAACGATCAGCTAATGCCACCACATAATCTTTATCATTAGCAAGATCTAAGGGAAATTCGGGTAAAATTGTGTAGGCAACCGCCATCCGAGCCGTTCCCATAGCTGTCCCGCCCAACGCCGTCGCCCGTTCTGCAATTAAATCTACATATCCTTCTAATTCCGTTGCCATTTCATCAAATAGTAAATGCAACTGATAGAAATTCATCCCTTTGATATTCCAGTGGGCTTGTTTAACTTGGGTTTTTAGGTCTAGGGTTGTCGCTAAACTATGATTGAGAATATCAATAATTTCGGCGCGGGTGGCTTCGGGTAAATCAATTCTAGTTGCATAAAGACGTTGTTTGTGGCTAGTTGTTACCATGATTGAGAAGGCTCCTTTAAGGGTTTTATTTGATTAAAAAAAATCAAACTGGAAAATAAACTAAGGAGATTATATTAGATTTTAAATCTTTCTAAATCTGCCTCAAGCCAGATGTTTTTGCAGAATAGAACGGGGTGCTTTTCGCACATTACAGCGAATGGTTTCTAATCCTAATTTTGTGCAGGCTTCATATCGATGACAGCCAGAAAATCCATAATATTCTCCCTCGACTTCCAAAACATCAATGGGTTCTTGTAACCCAATCTCTTGAATCGATTGCATTAAGATTTCTACTTTGGCCGGATCAGTCCCTCGGGGGAGGGGGCGGCGAATCAGCTTGAGAGGAATTTCTTTAACCTGCATAGGATCTGTCTTCCTTTTTTCTGTCTTTCTATATCGTACTCATAATGACTTCAACTTACAATTAATCGGGCTAAAAATTTTTACCCCCAGGTTTCCGGCATCGGTGATTGAATGGGGAGAAGTAATGTTAGGGTGGGTCGGGGCAAGGATAATTGGCTTTAAACCGTCAATAGACTTGACAACTGAGCTATCCACCATCGATAAAAGACAATCAAAGACAGATTTTTAACCCATGACAACGGACAATCGACAAAAAAGAATCGCAATATTTGATAGTGGTGTGGGGGGATTAACGGTTTTAAGGGAACTGTACCGTCAACTTCCGAATGAATCCGTACTCTACTTTGGAGATACGGCGCGGTTGCCCTATGGAAGCCGTTCACGAGAGGAAATTATACAGTTTGTCCGTCCGATTATTCTTTGGGCGATGCAACAGGATGCCAAAATGGTTCTCATGGCCTGCAACACCAGTTCCGCCCTGGCATTAGAAACGGTTCAAGATGAATTTGATATCCCGATCCTGGGACTGATTCTCCCGGGTGCTCAAGCAGCAGTGCGACAAGGAAAACGGATTGGAGTGATTGCCACCCCCGCCACCGCCACCAGTAATGCCTACCGCCATGCGATTCAAGAAACCGATCCGTCGGTTCAAGTCTGGCAGGTGGGGTGTCCAGAATTTGTTCCCATTATTGAACAAAACCGGATTCATGACCCTTATACCTATCAAGTGGCACGGGAATATTTAACTCCGTTAATTCAGCAGCAAATTGATACTCTGATCTATGGCTGTACCCATTATCCCCATTTGGCTCCGGTGTTGCGCTCAATCCTTCCGGCTCAGGTTTCAGTTGGTTGACCCGGCGGTTTCTTTAGTTAAGGCTACTGCTAAGGAATTAGAAATATTAGGAATGCGGAATACCCAGCCCCCCAAACCAACCCGGTTTTGTGTGAGTGGCTGCCCTCAACAGTTTGCTGATCTTTCGGTACAGTGGTTGGGATTTACTCCCGCAGTAGAAGCCACCATCTTACCCACGATGGAACCCGTCACTGTCAGTAATCAGTGATCAGTCATCAGTCATCAGTTGAGGAGTTAATAAACTAACTGTAAACTTCTTAACTGATAACTGATAACTGTTAACTGATAACTGTTAACTGATGACTGTTAACTGTTAACTGATGACTGATGGTTGAGTGAGGTTTTAAAATACTTAGCAAGGGCTAAGAGCAAATAAATCATTAAAACATAACCCGTGGCCAGAAGCGGGATGATTAAAGGCATATCGTTATAGAACATCATGAGTCAGCCCGAAGAAATAGGAGGAGGAGCATCACAGAAGTTTAAGACCCGCTACATCAGGCCAACACGCGATCGCTAACGCCCGCGCTCTTGATGGCCCACAAACAAGAAATTTCTGGGGGAAATTCTCATTTCCCTGAAATATTACCCACACCGAAACCCAGTAGAGGATTCCCTACTTTAAAACCTAGGATTCTCTCATAAAACCCTAAATAGAGACTCCCCTCACTGATATTGTGGACAGCCTAATGACCAGAACGGAGTTAGAAGCTCGTTGAGAAGTCCTAACGGCTATCCTGAAGCCAACAGATTAACCAAGCGGCGATAGATTCTCCCGAAACCAGTCGCTAGACCCGTTGTCCCTAATGTATAGAATTCTTTAAACTCTTGCCCCAAGGATAACATAAAAATTAGAGAATGGGGGCTATTGAAGGAAATTTTTTTCAGTATGGGATTTGCCCACCGAGCCAGAAAAACAGAGTGGGGGAAAGGGGGTGCAAAAGCAGCAGAAGCGACCTTTTTCAAGGGTTAGCGGTGTTTAAATTTTTGAGGATTGCTCCTAGCCATGGAGAGTTAGCGAGACAATATTTTAGCGAAAATGCGATCCCCTGAGCCGAAACAGCTTAGAATCAGACTATAATATGTAAAATTTTGTTAACTCAATGCCTGAGTTGGCTAATCCATGACATCGCAAACTTTTTTATTTTCGCCAGTTGAAGCAGACCTGCGACAGTTAACCGATAACTTAAAACAGCTTGTCGGTGCGCGACATCCGATTTTGTATGCCGCCGCAGAACACCTGTTTAGTGTCAAAGGGAAACGGGTACGTCCTGCGATTGTCCTGTTAATTTCCCGAATGACAATGCCCGATCAAAATATTAGCCTGAAGCACCGGAGGTTGGCAGAAATCACGGAAATGATCCATACCGCCAGTCTTGTCCATGATGATGTTGTGGACGATTCTGAAATGCGTCGGGGAGTTCCCACGGTTTCATAGCCTATTTAATAACCGAGTTGCGGTATTAGCAGGAGACTTTCTGTTTGCCCAATCTTCTTGGTATTTAGCCAATTTAGATAACCTGGAGGTGGTGAAATTATTGTCTCAGGTGATTATGAATTTAGCGGAAGGAGAAATTCAACAGGGTCTGAATCGGTTTGACACGGGGTTATCCATTGAAGCCTACCTAGAAAAAAGTTATTATAAAACGGCTTCTTTGATTGCCAATAGTTCTAAAGCGGCAGGTGTTTTGAGTGAAGTTTCTCCGCAACAAACCGAAGATTTATATAACTATGGTCGTTATCTAGGTTTAGCCTTTCAAATTGTTGATGATATTTTGGATTTTACGGGTTTAACCGAGGAATTAGGGAAACCCGCAGCGTCTGATCTCAGAAGTGGAAATTTAACTGCACCCACCCTTTATGCTTTAGAGGAAAAACCCTACCTAGAAACTTTAATTGAGAGGGAATTTACTGCTGATGGAGATTTAGAACAGGCTTTGACCTTAATTAAAGATAGCTCTGGGATTCAACGCTCTAGGGAATTAGCCTCTTATCATGCCCAACAGGCGGTCAAGTATTTGGAATCTTTTCCAACTTGTGAATCTCGACAGGCTTTAATTGGTTTAGCAGATTATGTTTTAAGTCGGCTGCACTAACAGGAGTTGACAGTTAACTGATGGCGGTTGACTGTTGACTGTTAACTGTTAACTGTTAACTGTTAATTAATAAAGTATTTCTGGCTGGCATATTGAAATAAATCAAGCCACATTTTCCGAAAAGAAAAACACCTTTCCTCCGTAGGCTCGTTGTAGATAATCTTCTTTCAAAACCTGTTGACGATTGCCCATAGCAATTATTTCTTGATTGAGGAGAACCAAATCATCAAAGTTAACAATGGATTCTCCCAAATCATGGTTAATCACAATCACAATTTTCCCCGATGCTGCTAACTCTCGAAATAAACTAAAAATCACCGCTTCGGTTTTTTGATCAATCCCCACAAAGGGTTTCATCAAAACAAAAAATCTCCGCTTCCTGGGCTAAAGATCGGGCTAAAAATACACGCTGTTGTTGACCGCCCGACAGTTGACCAATGGGGCGATGTTTGTATTCAACCATTCCCACCCTTTCTAATGCTTGGGTAGCTAGGCGACGACTTACCCCGGAAAAAGGACGTAACCACCCGGTTTTCCGCACTCTCCCCATCATCACAATATCCCAAACCGTTGCCGGATAGTTCCAGTCAATTTGCGATCGCTGGGGAACATAGGCGACCCGTTGACGTTGCTGAATTAGGGGTTTTCCGTCATAAACCACCGCACCCGTCCCCATGGGAATTAGCCCCAACATCGCCTTCATTAAGGTACTTTTCCCCGCCCCATTTGGCCCAATAATCCCCGTGAGTCGTCCGGGTTGGATGTTTAAACAGATATTCCGCAATGCTTCCACCCCGCGATAGTTGACGCTGAGGTGGTCAATGGTTAAGGCTGGATTAAGATGGGGGAATTCTATAATGTTCATCGGCGTTCCGGTGTGTTTTCTATTCCCTTTTTGGGGAGGATGATGTTTATAGTCTATCATAAACATGAAAAGATTATGAAAAATTTTAGATCATGTTGCCAATAGTTACTCAAAAGTCCTTTTCTATCCAGTTTTGGGGTATTTTTTGCGGGATTATGTTAACGGGATTAAGTAGTTGTACTCAAGCAAAAATTGATAATTCTGTTAATAGCAATCTACCAAAAGTAGTATCTACGAGTACCATTATTGCCGATTTAACTGAACAAATTGCTGGGGATGAAATTGAACATCTAGGAATTTTAAAACCGGGTACAGATCCCCATGTTTATGAACCTGTTCCTCAAGATAGTATTGCTTTAGAAAAGGCGGATTTAATTTTTTATAATGGTTATAATTTAGAACCGGGATTAATTAAGTTAATTAGGGCGGCGGGAACTCAGGGAAAAAAAGTGGCTGTGGGGGAAGTGGTTAAACCTTTAGATTTTCAATATAAAGGACAAAAACAACCCGATCCTCATGTTTGGGGAACGGCTAAAAATGCTATTTTAATGGCGAATAAGATTAGGGATGAGTTGATTATTTTATCTCCTGAAGATCGGGATATTTTTACTAAAAATGCGGCTGAATTAACTAAAAAATTAACTAAATTAGAGGCTTGGATTCAAGAACAAATTGCCACTATTCCCCCTAAAAATAGAAAGTTGGTGACAACCCATGATGCGTTTCAATATTATGCTTATAACTATAAATTAGAGGTTATTGGTACATTAATTGGGATTAGCACGGAAGAACAACCGAGTGCAAAAACCGTTAAAACCTTAGCGGGTTCGATTCAAGAAGCGGGGGTTCCAGCTATTTTTGCGGAAACTACTATTAACCCTCAATTAATTACAACGGTTGCGGAAGAATCGGGGGTTAAATTAGCTCCAGAGCAGTTATATTCTGATTCGATTGGTGCTCCAGGAAGTGCGGGGGAAACCTATATTAAAATGTTGGTTAAAAATACTAAAACTATTGTGGAAGCATTGGGGGGGAAATATACTCCTTTTAATCCTAATTAAAATTTTGTTGTTGCGCTTCAGCGCCATCTTTATGAGGGTACTGAAGCACAACAACGGGCAACAACGGGCAACAACGCCATAATTTTAATCATTCAGGACTTGATAAATATTAATTAACTGTTGACGTCCGTGCAATTGAACACGACCAACATAACAGGTAGGAAACTTACTATCAATTTGTTTATGGGTTTCTTCATTAATTAATATTCGACAGATTCCTTGATCATAAAACGATTTATCATAACTTTCTAAGCGAGCAGCAATATTAACACTATCCCCTAAAGTTGTGTATTCCATGCGTTGAGAACTTCCCAAGCTTCCGGTTACGACAACTCCAGTTGCAATCCCAATTCTCATGGAAATTATAGGTTGATTTTGTTGTTTCCAATGTTGATTCAGAGATCGCAATTTTTCCCCCATTGCTAAAGCACAGGATACCGCCGATGTAGCATCTTGAGCAATTTCTTGATCGGAATTTCTAGGAATAGGAACCCCAAAAACCGCCATCACAGCATCCCCCATAAATTTATCCACAACTCCATCATGTTCAAACACAGTATTAGCCATAGCATTCATATATTCATTTAACCAATCCATTAACATAGCTGGTTTCCATTTGTTCCGCAATGGTACTAAATCCTCTAATATCAGTAAATAGGACAGTAGCAATCATTTTCTGCCCCATGATTTGACCTTTTTCTAATAAATCCTCTCGATTTTGCCAAATAGTTTCAGCAATTTTGGGAGTCACATAACGTTGAAATAAAGTCATCACCATTTTTCGGTCTTGACGTTCAACATTAGCAATATAAGCTGTGACCACCATTCCCGAACTAACTAATGCTAATAAAGGAGAAATTAGGGGAAGCCACCAACCACTTAAAAAAGCCCAGTAGGAAATCAGAATTAAACCTCCCGTAGCTAAAATCAAACAATAAGCCGTCCAACGGGTTCCCCCATAAACCCAGCCTAAGCTACTACCTAAAGTTGACCAAACAAATACCCAAAACCACTCCATTCGATCTGACCAAACATAAATTAAAGGCCGTCCATCTAGGGCACTACTGATGATTTTACTGGCAATATTGGCATGAATAATTACCCCGGGAGTGCGATCGCTGATACTAAATAAATTACTGGTATAGGGAGTAAAAAATAAGTCATTTAAACTTTGGGCAAAGGGGCCAATTAATACAATTTTATTTTTAAAAAAATCCGGGGGAACTTGATTATTTAAAACCTGCGTTATCGAAATTGTTTTAAAATTATCCTGCGATCCTCGATAATTTAATAGGATTTGATACCCCTTATCATCGGCGCGAACATAACCGCCATCATTTTTAGTAAATCTAATAAATTCGGCTTTTCCTAATTTCACCTGATGATTTGTTGTCATTTCCGGTGTCACTCCTTGAGCTTCTAAATACATCAGAGCAACCCGCGCCCCCAAATTAAGAATTGTAGGACTATTCGGAGGTTTTATGGATAATAATGCTCGACGAACTTTACCATCCGCATCCAAAATTAAATCCGCCGCCCCCACTTGATCTTTCTCTTTTAAGATGGGTGGGGGTTCAATAGAAGCTCGATTTTGATCCTCAACAACTTTTTCTACACCGATTAAATTTGGAGTGGTTTTAAAAACATTAACTAAATCCTTATTCCCGGGTTCAACGGGTAAATTCCTATAAATATCTAAGCCAATAGCAACGGGTTTTTGTTGCTGGATTTTTGTAATTAACTTTGCTAAAATAGCATCGGGAATCGGCCATTGTCCGAGCTTTTTTAAATCCGGTTCATCAATCGTGACAATCACAATTCGAGGGTCGGGAGCTTCCAGAGATCGCCAACGGACAAATTGATCAAAAGTTGCCCAATCTAAAAGTTGTAAAAACCCCGTACTTTGCAAGGTAATGACTGAAGCGGTTATCAATGGACTTAACCATAAATAACGAAATAACTTCAGTCCTTGCCAAGAAACTCCCAATTTTAAAGTATGAAGTCTGAAGGCTATTTTTTTTTGTTTCATAACTTCATACTTCATGGGAGTTAAACCTTAATTAATTATCAAGGGCATTCACAAAGGGTTGATTAGCGATCGCTTCTAAACCCACGGATTCCAAAAGTTGTTTCCATTCCTGAGTTAAATTGCTATCGGTCGGTTGAGTTTGACGCAATTTAGCTAAGGTGGCTAAACTCTCAAACCAAATCCCATTTTCAGCATAAATTTTAGCCTGTTCTAAGGGTTTAGCTTGTTGCAATTTTGCTGTTAAGCTGGCATCGGGTTCGGTTCTTTTAATTTCCCCAGTCACAAACACGACTTTCGGTTCGGTGGTATTTTCCGCATTACAAATTACCCCAAATGACCAACGATAGGTTTGACCAACTTTTAACGGTGGGGTGTCTTTGGGAATTTCAATACTAACAATTCCCTGTTGATCAGAAATCGCTATATTGGTTTGATAAATGTCGTTGTTGTTTTGATCTTTTAGACTAAAAGCGGCTTTGGTTGCCGGAATTGGGGGAATATAAAAAAAGAAGGTCGGAGTTGCCGCCATCGTCAACCCTTTAATGTCCGTTTGTTTGCTATTCGCTTGGGTCGAAAAAGCCGGAAACTAAAGCCATTAAGGGGGGGTTGATGCCCTGGGCCATATTAGGGCATTGACCGCGAGAACCTCCCCCGGCGGTGCGGCTGGGCATTCCTTCCCCGGCTGGGGGTTCAAAGGCCATACTGATTTGGATGCCCTCAGCACTTTGAGGCTGGGCGATAACGGACAGTTGAGGAACAAAAACCCCTCCCACAAAGGTCAGGAGAGACAGGCTAATCAAATGTTGGTGCAAATGTTTCCGTGGCATAGAAGTATGAGTCTCCAAAGAATACCAATAAATTATGGAATCAGATTCAACGGGACTGGTTTTAGATGAATTTGTCCCGGGCGATGCACTAATATTTTGATTTTATCAAAACCCTATCTGAAAACAAGCATAGCAATCGCCCTAAAAGCTTTCATAACCTACATTCAGGGTGACAAATTTATTGCCAATTTCCCACTAAAATAAAGGGAGCCCAATAATAAGGATCTTGATATTCAGGCTGCTGTAACAGTTTTAACTGGGCTTGACGCAGGGCTTGGGATTTAGTAACTTGGGGCCGGATTAATTCTCGATAAAATTCCGCCATCAAGGAGGCAGTGGAGGCATCATTAACTTGCCAGAGGGTTGCCAAGGTACTCCGCGCCCCAGAAACGCACGGCTACTCCCGCTAATCCTAGGGCGGCTCGTTGATCTCCGGTTGCAGTCTCGCAGGCACTCAAGACTAATAATTCTACAGGGTTTTGTTCTCCGGGTTGGCGACTGCGCAGCAGATAATCTAAGTCTTTAACATTAATTCGACTTTCCCAAGTTAATAAAAATGTATCTTCGGCTTTGGAACTAAATTGTCCATGGGTGGCTAAATGTACTATGGGAAATGGGGTTTTTTGAATTTGTTGTTGCACCGCATCCCGGGTAAATTGTTGATTTAATAAAACTTTTGTGGGAATATTTTCTTGAATTTGTTGGATTTCTGTGGCGACCGCAGGTAGGGCGGAAAAACCTTGGCGGGCTTCACTTAATCCAAGGGTTAAGCTTTGCAGTTGATTGGGTTTTAGGGAGCGAGAAGCTAGAAGTTTTAAACCCGGAGTTAGGGCTAAATTATAGTTTTCAACAAGATATTTTTTGCCGTCATATAGGGCAGCCATGGGGATATTCCGCAGGGAACCATCTAAGACAAAAACTAAGGTTTTAATCGAATTATTTTTGAGATCCTGTTCAGCCGCACGAATCAGCAATTCATAAACCTGTTGAGATAATTTTATTCGCTCTTTTGTGGAAAAAATTGGTTGGAAAGATAGTCGTAATTCTCGCAGAATATTTTCAACTTGTTCTTGAGGAATTGTGGTAGAATGGTGTTGTAATGGTTTACCAGGAATTGAGATAATTACTTCTAAACGATTCGCTAAAATGATCGGATAAATTATGGCAGCTTGGGGATCTATTTGATCAATTTGTTGGGGTTTAATTTCTTGATCTAAACAGGCTTCTTGGAAGAAGTTATCGAGTTCTGCAATCTGTAGGGATTCTATCAGTTCCCGGGCAATTTTTAGGTTGTCTTGAGTGGGAGATTGTAAAATTAAATCGACTAATTCTCGATAGACAGGTTCCACACTTTCCCGAAAGGAAAACTGCACATTTTGGTCAATGGTTACTAGGTCTTTTCTCAGGGATTTTAGGTTATTAACAGCCTCTGTATAGGCGGCGATCGCTTCGTTTTTGCGATTTTGTTGTTTCAGCAGTCTTCCTAACTGCCATTGCCATTGATAGGCAATATCGGAGGCATTAATAGATTGGGCAATTAACAAGGCTTTTTCTGTTAACTCTTGGGATTTTAAGGGTTGTTGGTTTTGTTCATAAAACTTGCCCAAACTTCCTAATGCGTAGGATTCTGCTCGCAAGTCCTGTAGGTTTTTAGCATCTTGAATCGCCGTATTGATTAGGGCAATAACTTCCGAAAAATCACCCTCTTTTTCAGCTTTTATCAAATAATTACTAAAATTAACTTTAGCATAAATTGAACTCCGACTAACGGGAACTTCAGGCAGAAAAGATTTAATTTGACTCGATAAATTTTCTGCTTCTGGTTGTTTATTTAGGTCAATCAGCAAGCTATATTGATTAATTAAAGCCTGGATTTTTCCCAAGGCATCTGGGGCAGTTTTCGCGGCATTTTGATAATATTCTAAAGCCAGATCTAAATTATTTTGACTGCGATTAAGATTAGCTAAACTTAAATATAATTGACTTGATAGTTGCTGGTTATTTAAGGTTTTAGCTAATTCTAAGCTTTGTTTTAAAACTGTTTCAGAAGTTGTTAAATCTCCCACCTGTTTTAAGGTATTTCCTAAACTTAGTAGGGCTGTAGCTTTAATTAAAGAATCCGGTTGAGATTTGAGAGTTTCGTTAACTTCTGTTAAAGTCTTTAAAGATTGTCGATAAAGCCCTAAACTTTGTAAAGCAATTGATTGATTAATTTGATTGGTGATTTTTCCTAGAAAATTTCCCGCTTTTAGATAAAGTTCAAGGGATTGTTTCCAGGTTTTAATTGCCTGTTCGGGCTGTCCTATTGCTAGTTGTAATTGACCTTGAATATCTAAGATTTGAGCTAGAATTAAAGGTTTTTTAGAAAAGGATGAATCCTGAATTAATCCCAAACTTGACTCCAGGGTTTTTTCGGCTTTCTCCCATTGTCCTAATTGCTGAAAAACCAAAGATAGGTTACTTAAAGCGATTGCTTGATTCACCCGATCTCCTTGTTCAGAAAAGCCTAAAATTGCCCGTTGTAAAACTTCCGCCGATTCCGTATATTGTCCCTGAGTATAATATTGTTTTCCTTGTTGAAATAAAGCCTGGGGATCAATAGTATTATTTTGAACAATAGTGTAGTTTTTCAGGGGTTGCAAATCTCCTAAACTTAAGGTAAAATTATTGAAGAATACAATAGGTAAAATCCCTAACCTCATTAAACCTTTATTAAACATAATTAACCTCTTTATCTATTTCCCGTTCTCTGCTATACTACAATAATCAATTGATTCTAACAGGATCAGTTATTGTTTTTCTTTTGGTTATTAAAGTTTATATGGGGAAAAATGGCTAACTTATTAGTGACCGGGGTGGCAGGATTTATTGGATTTCACCTGTGTCAACGTTTGTTAGACCGAGGGGACACCATCATTGGAATTGATAACCTCAGTGATTATTATGATATTTCTCTCAAACAAGCCCGTTTAGAACAGTTAAAAAACCGAGTAGGATTTTCTTTTGAAAAACTAGATTTAGCTGATAGACAGGGAGTCAATAAGTTATTTACTCAGGGAAATTTTGAACAAGTTGCCCATCTTGCCGCCCAAGCCGGGGTAAGATATTCTTTAAAAAATCCCTATGCTTATATTGATAGTAACCTAGTGGGATTTCTTAATATTTTAGAAGGGTGTCGCCATGCCCAAATTCAACATTTAGTTTATGGGTCTTCGAGTTCTGTTTATGGGGCGAATAAAAAAATCCCATTTTCAGTAGAAGATAACGTAGATTATCCGATTAGTTTATATGCAGCAACCAAAAAATCTAATGAATTAATCGCCCATAGTTACAGCCATTTGTATCAAATTCCGATGACAGGATTGCGATTTTTTACTGTTTATGGGCCCTGGGGTCGTCCTGATATGGCGATGTTTATTTTTACAAAAGCAATTCTCGAAGAAACACCCATTGATGTGTTTAATTATGGCAAAATGCAACGGGATTTTACTTATGTTGATGATATCGTAGAAGGAGTAATTAGAACATTAGATAGAATTCCCCAACCAGGTGAAAATCCCCACACAAATGCACCCTATAAACTGTATAATATTGGGAATAATAAACCAATTGAATTATTACATTTGATTGAAGTCTTAGAAACGGTATTAGGTAAATCTGCCATCAAAAATTTCATGCCCATTCAACCCGGAGATGTCCCGATAACCTATGCGGATGTCGATGCTTTAATTCAAGATGTAGAATTTCAACCCAATACTTCAATAGAAGTTGGAGTCCAACGATTTGTAGAGTGGTATCGTTCCTATTATCGGGTTTAAAAATAGCATTTTTAGGGTAAAATAGGAAACCATAGAAACTGTTTTTTGGGATTGCTAACAGAGGAAAACCGTACTTCATAGGTTGGGATATACAACCTAGAGGGGATTGCCTAGTTTATTTACAATTCGTTACAATGGGTTTATGAAAGACCAGAGGTTGAATCTATCTTCTGGATTAGTATAAGAGGTAGCCAACATGAATGGCTCTATTCGCGTCGGTAATTTATTCGGTATTCCATTTTATATTAACCTTTCTTGGTTTCTAATTCTGGCTTTAATGACCCTCAGTTATGGGGGAAATTTGGGATCTCAATTTCCCCAATTAGGTTTAGGACTGTCATTATTTCTCGGATTAATTGCCGCATTACTTCTATTTGCTTCGGTTTTAGCCCATGAATTAGGACATAGTTTTGTAGCAATCAAACAAGGAATTCAGGTTAAATCCATCACGTTATTTTTATTTGGGGGATTAGCAGGTTTAGACCAAGAAGCAAAAACCCCCGGTGGGGCTTTTTGGATTGCCATTGCTGGGCCGTTAGTTAGTTTATTGTTATTTTTGGGGTTGAATTTTATTGGCTCCTATTTGCTAATAAATGGGGCTTTATCGGCCTTAGTTAGTCTCCTAGCTTATGTTAATTTAGCCCTAGCGGTCTTTAATTTAATTCCCGGTTTACCCCTCGATGGTGGGAATATTCTCAAGGCGTTGGTTTGGAAAATTACCGGGAATCAATATCAGGGGACTGTATTTGCCAGTCGGTCGGGTCAAGGATTAGGTTTAATCGGAATTTCATTGGGATTTTTACCTCTGTTAACCTCCGGTGGGTCTCCTAATTTCTGGACAGTTTTGATTGGGTGGTTTGTATTTAGTAATGCGGGGGTTTTAGCCAAAGATGCCAAACTGCGGAATAAATTATCGGGTTTTACCGCCGAGGATGCTTTAGTTAATCAAAATTCCGTGGTTTCTCAAGACACTTCATTAAGAAACTTTGTCAATGATTATATTATTGGGAAACCTGCCATTGCACAATTTTTAGTCATCAATAACGAAGGAAAATTAGTCGGTCAAATTAGCGGAGATGACCTCAAACTGATTCCCACTTCCCATTGGCCGTTAACTGATATTGAAACCGTGATGAAACCCGTTGAGTTGACAACAATTATTGATGCCAAACAATCCCTGTTAGAAGTCGTGAATTTACTGGAACAACAACAGTTAAATGAAGTCGCCGTGGTTCGGAATGGGGTGTTGGTGGGATTCATTGAAAAAGCATCAATTCGTCGGTTATTAGATGAATCTTTGCAAGCTAATCCCGCTTAAAATTAGTCGATCATATCCCGCCGTAGAGACGCGCCATGGCGCGTCTCTACAAACTAAAGTAACCAAGTGCTATCAGAAAAATCCTGATTGGAAAGGGGTTGGGTGGTGGAAGAATAGGGACGACGGGCTAATGGATGGGCCTTGGGTTTTTCGATGGCTTTCGGGGGCAAAGGTAAGGGTTGAACTTTAGGTTCTAAGGCGGTTTTTAACGATTCATTTTCTTGTTTTAGGGTTTTCAATTCGGCAATTAATTTAGAATTTACCTCAGATAATTGTAAGGCTGCTTCTTGAGCTTTTTGTAATTTTCCTTTTAAATCCGATTCTTGAATTTCAGTTTTCATCCGAGCAATAAATTGATTTCTTTCATCTAATTCAGTTTGTAATTGTAACACTTTTTCTTGAAGCGATCGCTCTTGATTTTGAATCGTTTCTAAAGCCGATTTCAACTCAACTATTTTCTCCTCCAAGTCCAATTGGATCACCGATATTGTGGGTGAAGCTGTCGATTCAGTCACCACCACACTTTCATTCGGGACAATTTCCACTTCAGCCGTTGAACCTTTTTCCGTTTCCTGGCGTACCATATCAGAAAGACGTTTCCGCACCATCATTCTTCCCCTTGAATGAGTATTGATTTCCAAATCATAACCTTAATCTGCCCTGGAGAGACAATAAAAAAGGGAATCAGGAAAGACTTTAACATTCCTTGATTCCCCAAAATCTCAATAACATCTAAATTAAATCAAGGTTCAACAATAACCGGAGTCCCGACATCAACCTGTTCAAATAAGGCAACAACATCCTCATTTCGCATCCGCACACAGCCATGGGAAGCCGCCTGTCCAATGGAGTTTACCGTTGGGGTTCCATGGAATCCAATCGCATCTTTTCCATCTGTCCAGAAGCCAATCCAACGCAATCCCAAGGCCGTATTTGGCCCGGGCGAACGGACTTCTCCCGTCCAGGGATCTTGCCAAACGGGGTTTTCAATTTTTTGCATGACTTTAAAATTCCCGGTTGGGGTTTCCCATCCCGCTTTCCCCACCGCCACCGGATAACTAGCAACCACCTGTTCTCCTTGATACAAATAAACCCGGCGCTGGCCTAACCGTAAAACTAAACGTTTCGGCTGTTTCTAGGGATGGCAAAAACAAGCCCGGGTCATCCAGGGGGGGAACCATGGGGTTTAGGGACTGACTCGGAATAATTGGAATAGGGTTAGAGGAAGCCGCACTCAGGGTCTCCGGGGCGGGGGCGGTTTGGGATGTACCGGGTTGCTGTACCCCCAAAAATAACGCGGCGGTTGCGATACCAGCGCCGACTAAATATTGAAATAAACCTTGAGCGCTGACTTTGATGGTCATATTTGACTCCTCACTTAGAAATAATATTTAGTATTTACAAAATACGACTGGGCAAAAATCAAACTGTTCCTTAATTGCAAAGTATAATAGCAAGGCAGCAGCGAGTTACTGCCCCAATTTTATATTTATTTTTTCTTTTGCAATTCCTTTAAGGCAGCTTGAGCTTTTTGTACCCCTTCCGTATTTCCTTGTTGTTGATAAAGTTCCAGAGCTTTTTGGAAAAATGTGATCGCCTGTGACTCCCGGCTCCCCCGACCTTTAATGGCCATTCCCATATTAAAATGGGCGGAAGCATCCTCGGGATTATTTTCAATTACCCGACGGTAACTAATAATTGCCCCGACATAATCTTCTTTTGCCAGTTGAATTTCACCGAGGGCTGCATTCGCCGCCATCAGGGTCGGTTTTAGGGCTAAAGCCCGTTGATAGGCTTGGCTGGCGGCTTCTAAGTTCTGTTCTACCCTAAAAATTTCCCCGATTTGGAATTGCACATCGCCATCCCGGGGGGCCAGTTGGGCGGCTTTTTCAAAGGCGGCAATTCCGCCATTGCGATCGCCATATTTGAGTAAGGCGGCCCCCAATTTAATCTGGACACTAGCTTCATTCGGGGCTAACATCTCCGCCTGTTGCAGCACTTCTAAAGCCTTCATCACGTTTTCTTGCTTCAGAAAAGCCATGCCCATAGAAGCATAGGCTTGCCAATTCCTCGGATCAACGGTCAGCAGGGTTTGATAGGCTCGGATTGCCCCCGCATAGTCTCCTTTTCGGAATAGGGTAGCCGCCAATCCCTGGTGAGCCGGGATGTTGTCCCGTTTGAGCATGGTGGCCCGACGATAGGCGTCCGCCGCCGCATCATATTGTTGTAAATTGGCGAGGGTAAACCCTAAACCATACTGAAAATCGGCATTATTGGGTTCTAGGATTAAGGCGTTTTGATAATATTGGGCGGCTACTTGGAAGTTACCGCGTAATGCTTCTAGGTAGGCAATCCCGGAATAAATTTTGGGGTTTCTAGGATCTAAGGTAACGGCCTGGGTATAGATGCTAATGGCACTTTCCACATCTCCCGAATCCACCAACTTCCGACCCTGTTCTAACAAATCATTAAGCTGTTTGTTAGCTTGGGGGTTGGCTTGAGCTACAATTTCCGTAGCTTGAGCAATTTGGGGTGTACTTATGGCAAGCAAGCCAGCAAATACACTAATAACAAATAATTGAGTTCTATTTGACACGGCCTATTTTGTGTGAGAAGTTGAGCGAGTTGTCACAGGAGTTCCTAACCGATGGTTAGGGGTGAGATTGATACTGACATACTTCGGGCCATTTGTGAAGCTATCCGGTTGATCGGATTTCCCCGATTTTTGGGGGTGGGATCTTTCCTCTGGCTGGTCAATTTTATTTAACCTAGGATTTGATCCCCCTAAATCCCCCTTAAAAAGGGGGACTTTGACTTTCCGCTTCCCTTACTAAGGGGGGTCAGGGGGATCTTTCCGTTGTTCAAGTCAAATTATTGTTAGTTTCCCAGTCTATTTTTAACCTTTTATTTGATTCTTCTATGCGATCGCCCCAACCCCGCAAACAATTCGCTCAACATTGGTTACGCAGCGAAAAAGCCTTGAGTAAAATTGTTAAATCTGCCCTATTATCCCCATCGGATTGCCTCTTGGAAATTGGCCCAGGAACGGGGATTTTAACCACGCAATTATTATCGGTAGCTCGGTCGGTTGTAGCTGTGGAAATTGATCGGGATTTATCTCAAAATTTAGTTAAAAGATTCGGTAATCGGGATAATTTTTTATTACTAGAAGGAGATATTCTCACCTTAGATATTCCGGGTCAACTCCAAGGTTTTCCTAATTTCCAAAATCCGAATAAAGTCGTTGCCAATATTCCCTATAATATTACTGGGCCGATTGTTGAACAATTGTTAGGAACAATTTCTGAGCCTAATCCTCACCCTTATGAATTAATTGTACTATTAGTTCAAAAAGAAGTCGCCCAACGCATCACCGCCAATGCTGGGTCTAAAACCTTTGGGGCGTTGTCGGTGCGAGTCCAATATCTGGCCAAGTGTGAATATATCTGTGATGTCCCCGCCAAGGCTTTTTATCCGGCCCCTAAAGTCGATTCTGCCGTACTGCGTTTAAGTCCCCGTCCCATTGCCCATCCCGCCACCAGCCCGCAATATTTGGAAACCTTACTCAAATTAGGATTTTCCAGTAAACGAAAAATGTTAAGAAATAATTTACAAAGTGTGATCAGTCGAGATCAATTAACCCAATTACTGGAACAATTAGAGATTAACCCCCAAGTTCGCGCCGAAGACCTCAGCGTTGAACAATGGGTTAATTTAGCTAACTTAATGGAAATAACGGATTTAGTCACTGATTAAAAACAGTCTATCTATTTCCTTTCCCCCCCTGTAGAGACGTGCCACGGCGCGTCTATCTATCCGAATTTCCTGTTTTAATTCCGAATAAAAATGCGTTCCTATTCTTTAATTGCTCCGGCAAAAATCAACCTTTACTTAGAAATTATAGGCGATCGCCCCGACGGATATCACGAACTGGCGATGGTGTTACAAAGTATCAGTTTAGCCGATCAAATTGATATTCAATCAATTGGAATTGATGCCATTCGTGTCCGTTGTGATCATGCAGAAGTTCCCAATGATCACACCAATTTAGCCTATCGAGCAGCGGCGTTATTAGCTAAACAATTCCCCGATGCTATGGCACAATTTGGGGGAGTAGAAATTAACATCAAAAAAAATATTCCCATTGCCGCCGGGTTAGCCGGAGGTTTCCACCGATGCGGCGGCGGTTTTAGTGGGTTTAGATCTGATGTGGCAATTAGGCTTAACTCAGAGCGAATTAGAAGTATTAGGATCTCAAATTGGTTCCGATGTTCCCTTTTGTATTCAAGGAGGAACCGCCTTAGCCACCGGACGGGGGGAAGAACTTTCTCCCCTGAAAAATTTAGATCATTTGTATGTAGTTTTAGCCAAATATCGCCACCTGGGAATTTCTACAATTTGGGCCTATAAAACCTATCGTCAACAGTTTAGCCAGACCTATGTTTCCCAAGCTCAAGATTTAGAAACCCGTCAACACCGAGTTCATTCGGGGCCAATGGTTTCTGCCATTATGCACGGACAGGGCGCGGAAATTGGTAAATTATTGCACAATGATTTAGAGAAGGTTGCCTTACCTGAACATCCCCAAGTCCTGGAACTGCGACAAGCCTTTGAGTCCCAGGGAGTTCTGGGAACCATGATGTCCGGTTCCGGGCCAACGGTTTTCGCCCTAACCGAATCTGAAGCCGAAGCATTACGGGTTTTAGAAGCAGTTAAAACCCAAATGGCTAACCCGGAATTAGATTTTTGGACAGCAAAATTTGTCTCAACTGGTATTCGTTTATTACAATTATAAACCATGAATAAAAATACTCCTAAAACCTCTGAAATTTCCTCAAAAACGGATTCAGTTAATTTATTCCGTTGTATTAGTAATGCGGGGATTTATGCCGCCGTTGCCTTCGGTTTGTATAATGTAACCCATGCTATTTCTGGAAAGTTTGCAGCCAAACCTATCCATTCTGAGAATTTTACCGTGATCCAAATGTCAGCAGCCGTTCGGACTCTGGTGGTTGGTGTATTGACGATGGGAACGGTTTTATTTGCTTTCCTAGCTGTAGGATTAATCGGATTAGCTTTTTACGTTAGTATTCAACGGTTAATTAAACCTAAGATTCCTTCCTCTGATGGTTGAAAAATGGTATACCTATTCCCTATTCCCTATTCCCTATTCCCTATTCCCTATTCCCTGTTCCCTGTTCCCTATTCCCTATTTCTTAAAGGTTATCGACAACTTAGTGCGGATTTTGGATAAGCAATCCGTTTGTGATTAACTTGTTCCCAAACTCGCACAAAGATTTCAGCAATTTTTGCCATTTCTGCCCGGGTTAAACCCGAATCAATTAATTGATTATCTTGCCATCGAGCCTTTAATATTTTATTCACCATATTTAATGCTTCTTCGTGGGTGGCATCTTTGAGCGATCGCAATGCCGCCTCACAGGAATCTGCTAACATAACAATACCCGTTTCTTTCGATTGGGGAATCGGCCCATCATAGCGAAAATCTTCTTCCCGGACTTCCAATTCAGGATTTTCTTTAGCTAGTTGTTGGGCTTGATAATAGAAATAAGCAATCTGCATACTGCCTTGATGTTCAGGAATAAACGATTGAATTGCTTTAGGTAAACGGTATTTTTTCGCCATTACTAACCCCTCACTAACGTGCTTTTTAATGATTTTGGCACTTTCCCAAGGGTTATCAATCGTATCATGTTTATTTGTTCCCCCCATTTGATTTTCAATAAATCCTAAAGGGTCGTGCATTTTTCCAATATCATGATATAAAGTTCCCGTTCTCACCAATTCCACATTACAGCCCAATTCTTGAGCAGCGGCTTCGGCTAAAGTGGCGACAAACATTGTATGTTGAAAAGTTCCAGGTGCTACGGTCGCCAATTTTTTTAATAACGGTCGATTGGGATTTGCTAACTCAGCTAATCTAATCGGAGTAATTAAATCAAACAGATGTTCTAAATAGGGACTTAACCCCAAGGCAATAATACTCCAGGATACTCCTTCTAATACTTGTAATCCCACAACCTTGAGCAGAACATACCAAATTGATCCCGCCGTAGCACTCGCTATTAAATTAAAAATTAAGTAAACAGCACCTTGAGCAATTCCCACCTCCAATCCTAATAATGCTAATTCTTCTCGACTGCGAGATTGTCCCGCCAAAAGACTTCCGACTAATCCCCCCACAACACTTGATAACAAGTGAAAGCTATCAATTTCCATCCCAATCGGTAATAAAATTGAAAGTAGACCCACCACCGTTACTCCCACGGCCGAAACCATAAAAACTGCCCACCAATAATCCCACCGCAGGTAAATTAATTAGAGGTAATTTTAATAAAATAATAATTGGCGTACTCAGGGTTAGCAATAATAATAAAAGCCGATCTCGACGACGTAAACCTCTATGAAATTTCCACTCAACCAATAAAACAATTCCAACTCCGGCACTCACTAACCCCACTAAATTAATTAATCCTTTTGAATTAATCCCCCGTTCACTCAAACCAAAATAATCCAGTAAGACAAAATCCCGTTGGGTAATTTTTTGTCCTCTATTAACAATAACTTCTCCCTTATTAATATTTACTAAAACCGGTTCAATTTTTTGTGCAACTAACTCCGCTCGACGACGGGTGGCCTCGGGATCTTTAACTAAATTTGCTTTTAAAATTTCGTTTAATAAATCCGTAGCAAATAATTGAGTTTCTAAGGGAATCGTATATTTAACATGGACTTCAATGGCTTTTTTCAGAATTTCATCAGGTAGGCCAGGAGCAATCCCCTGAGCTAACATTTCCTCGGTAATTTGAGTAATTCCTTGTTGAGTTTGTAACCAGGTTGGATCAGACCAGCCAAAGATGGACTCACTATAAAAGACTTTTTGATCAGCTAAAGATTCCTGAGAAAAGGCATTCAATGATGCGGCATATCGCCAACGGGCTTGGGTCACATCGGATAATAATTGTGAAAATTCAATCGGGGTGGTTTGCTGACGATAAGCCTGTAATTGTGTGAGGGTGTGTTGGCGAATTTCGACTAAGTTGGCCTCTTGCCAATCGGTAAATTTGGTTGGGGTTTTTTTATTTGGGGTTTTTGATGGGTTAGTTGGGGGAATTTGTACAATCACCTGTTCGACTTGGGCGATTAAATCTTGCCATTCTCGTTCTGGAACCCCGCGCAAGTAACCCTGAACTTCCGTTGATAAAATTCCCGTATTCACAAAAGGAAAAGGTTCGGCAATATTGCGGATAGATGTCCCCTGGGCTAATACTTTTTGAATGGTTTGAGCAATATCTTGATTAACGGCATTGTCAATCACTAAAACGGGAATAGCACCTATTTCAGCGGCTTTACGTTTTTCATCGGTGGTTTTTAGGTCAGGAACACTGGCATCCCAGGGGGCATTAATGGTTTCCTCGGCAATGCGACCGACATCTAATTTGGGTTGGTTGTAAAATCGAACACCGATAACGCTGGTTAAGGAAACTACACTCAACAGAAAAAAGCCTGGACTGGTCAGGGAAACTGAATTTTTTTTTGACTTTTCGGGGTTGACGATTGAATAACAATGAAGGGTTGGAACTGGATGATTTCGTGGGTGAAGACTGTGTAGGGGGCGAGGCGGGATGGACGCGGCTACAAAGCCGTTCAATCTGTTGCGTCAGAGTAGGTCGCGTATTCATCTGCTTGGAAACTAGATCAAGGGGTTTAGCAGCCGTTTGAACTTAATTGTATAGTATTGTTTTGAGTTTTTAGGGAAAGCCAATGACCATTGGTTTTAAAGGGCGATATACCCCTGACCAAAGGGCAAACAGACCCTGTGCCAAATGTAGCAGTTCTTCCTGAGTGGGGTCGAGTTTTACAGGATTATTTTCGATTTCTGGATGAGTTAAAGACCAAATAGAGGGGTCTTGAAACTCCAAACGCCATTTTACCGGAATGGCGATTAAGCCTTGATAGGCACCGGATAAAGCCCCGCCAATGGCTGCGGTGATTTCGGGTTGATATCCTGTTTGTCGGCATCGCCAAACCGTTAAGGAATAGTCTTCTGGGGTGCTGAGGAAACAATAGAAGCCCAGGGCCAGGGCTGTCCAATTTTCCGGCTCGAAATGATTGGGGACGGTCGGTTGAGGAGAACGACTCAGTTTGGGGGTTTGGGTCAGTTGACGAACTGCCGTTTCTAAGGTGGCTTTTTGCTGTAGGAGGGTTTGAGCCTGTTGCAATTTAGCGGTTAAGGCTGATTCGGTTGGTAACAGCTTTAACAAATTGGGAATCAGTTGATGGAGTTCTGGACTTTGAGTCAGAATCTGGGCGATCGCAACCGCCATGACCAAAACCCCATCCCAAACACTGGCCAGATGTTCCGGGCTATTCAATCTTAACTTTTGTAGGGAACTCAGATTATCGTGAAAAAATAGGGCTAGTGGGAAGCCAGCAATAGCCACCTCACTCCCGGAATTTAACGCCTGTGGGTATGGACTAGCAGGTTTTTGAGGAATTTCCCATTTTTGAGATTTTTCCCTGTGGTTTGCCACCAATGCCCAGTAGTCAAGGGCATGAAATCCCTGGTGTTGAATTAAGCTTTGGGCGAGTCCGGGAATTAGTTCCAGACAATTTAGGGAAGAATCGGAAGATCGGGTTTCAGGCCGGGGTTTCAGTTGACCCAACTGATAACCGAGGACTATTCCTAGAAAAGCCCCTTGAAATTGGCTGGATAGTGAATATGGCTTCATGGAGAGGATTCTAAAGGTTTTTGCCCCTGCAAATGATGAACCAAAGCCTGTAGTCCCAAGCGGTAACTTTCTGCTCCAAATCCACTAATTTGTCCAACCGACACTGCTGCGATCAAAGAATGATGCCGGAACGCTTCTCGACGGTAAATATTGCTTAGATGTACCTCAACGGTGGGAATTCCGACTCCTGAGATCGCATCTCGAAGGGCAATACTGGTGTGAGTGTAGGCTCCAGCATTAATTAGCAAGCCTTGGTGTTGCCCGAATGCGGAGTGTATTGCATCCACCAAAACCCCTTCGTGGTTAGACTGGACGATTGAGAGCTTAACAGGGAGTAACTGAGCTTCCTGTTCCAACAATCGATTAATCCCTTCTAACGTTGTTTTCCCGTAAATTTCGGGTTCTCGCTGACCCAAGAGATTCAAATTGGGGCCATGCAATACTAAAAGACTTAGCAACGGAGTAACCTTTATCAAATGTTAAATTAACTACCTCCGACGGCGGGGCTGATCAACTGGTACGGGAATCGGCTCTACTTCGGGTTGAGTCGCCGGGCCTAACAGGGCATCAATAAGCTCCTGCGCCCATTCTTTTAACTTTTCCAGTATTCTATCAATGTATTCCATTGAACAAAAAGCTCCTCGCTGTAAACTAGCTACGCAATCGGACTGGGGGTCAAGGTTAACCGAATGGTTAGCCCAATCACCGCATAAAGCTGAAAACCTAGGCTTGCTATGGGTTAGCAAGTTTTATCCCTAACAGATATCTTTTCTATATTTCCCATCCTATTATATTACCTCAATTCTAGCTCAAAATTCCATAAAAGTTTCTAAAATTTTTAGCACTTGGTAATAGGACATCCTAGAATAATCTCTTTAATTTAGGGGATTTTCACAGCCGTAACCATCTCCTATAGCCATGGCATTTAGGATTAATTGAAAACTGGTTTAATCTGGGTCGCTAATTCACAAATGCCTAACTCAAACAAACCGAGAGAGACACTGTACTAGCTCCATCTTACCAATTTTCCCAATGGGGGTGAGGCATGAAATCGAACAACACTACCTCTAGCATAACGAATCTTTACAAGTTTAGGCAATAGCTTAACAATTTCTTGTTTCTTGGAACCATCAACCCTGACCAATCAGATGACGACGCAGAAAGTCAAGGGCCGTATTGCTACTTACCCGCCGTATCCAGTCCCGACCTCGTTTTTCCCCAAACCGACATTCCAGACTCTCTACTTGGCCCTGGGGCGTCGCTAAACCAATGTAAACCAGTCCGACGGGTTTGGTCGCCGTCCCTCCCCCTGGCCCGGCAATTCCGGTAATACTTAAACCCCAAGTGGTTTGTAAAAGATTTTTCACACCGATGGCCATTTGTTCGGCTACGACGGCACTCACGGCCCCGTATTCCTCTAAATCATCGGGGTTGACCTGGAGGACGGCAGCTTTAACCCGATTATGATAGGCAATTACACCCCCAAGAAAATATTCAGAAACTGCCGGGAATTTGGGTTAGGGTTTGTCCTAAACCTCCGCCAGTACAGGATTCGGCCACACTCAAGGTGGCTTGATTTTGTTGCAATAATTCCCCCACCACCGAGGCTAGGGTTTGATCATTGGCCCCATAACAATCGAGTCCTGCAATTTCTCTTAGTTGGGTTGCAATTGGGGTAATTAATTGTTGGGCAATTTCTGGAGAGTCCGCCCGGGCAGAAATTCTTAATTTCACCTCTCCATGGTTAGCATAGGGGGCAACGGTGGGATTTTTTAGATCTAAAAACGGAGCGACTTTTTCGGCTAAAGTGGATTCGGCTATGCCCCAAAATTTGAGGGTACAACTTTGAATAATTCCTTGACACCAATTGTTATTTTTTAGATAGGGAATTGCTACATCTGACCACATTTGATAGAGTTCTGCGGGAACCCCAGGAAAGGTTAAAATTGTCAGCCCATCTCCCCGGGGTTTCCAGATAATTCCGGGGGCTGTTCCGGTTAAGTTGGCTAGAATTTCTGCCCCTTGGGGAATTAGGGCTTGTTTGCGATTACTCGCCGACATCACCCGTCCCCGTTGATTAAATTTTTCAGTGATATCTGCAATAATTTCTGGTCTTTCTATTAGGGGAAATCCAAAAAAATCAGCGATGGTTTCAACGGTTAAATCATCAGGAGTCGGCCCTAAACCTCCGGTGAAAATCAATAATTGGGAGCGTTCAGAGGCGATCGCAATTACTTTTTTTAGGCGTTCTCGATTATCTCCGACCACACTTTGATAATAATGGGGAATGCCTAATTGAGCCAATTGTTGTCCCAAAAACTGAGCATTGCTATTGAGAATATCACCCAAAAGTAATTCCGTACCGACACAAATAATTTCAGCAACCATATTTTATCTAAAAATTGTAGGATTTTTGGATTTAATCTAAAGTAAAGGCAGGGGCGAGGTTTTGCTACCCCTATAAACCCTTGACTAAGTTAAGAATTCAAACGTTTTTGTTTAGCTTTATAGCTACGAAATGTGGTGACAATTAAGGTAATAATTGTAATCGGAATTACAAAACTGATCATCACCAAATTAAACAGGGGAAGTTGAGAATGTTGGGAGGAATCTAGGATTAAATAGAGAGCATAGGCAAAATAATAGGCTAGAAAAAGTACCCCTTCCCAACGGTCAATAGATTTGCCCGTATAAAAAATTGGGAAACAGGAAATTGCCACGGCAATCATCACTGGGATATCAAAATTTAAGGCAGCAGTAGAAACATTAATTCCTTCGGGGGAAATAGCAGAGGAGAGTCCTAAAACTGCTAGAATATTAAAAATATTGCTGCCGATGACATTCCCAACGGCAATATCCCGTTCTCCTTTAATTGTAGCCACAACGGAACTGGCTAATTCTGGCAGGGAAGTTCCGGCGGCTACAATAGTTAATCCGATGACTAATTCACTAACTCCAATGGCTCTAGCGATGGAAATTGAACTTTCAACCAGCCAATTAGACCCTTGAACTAATAATACCAATCCAATCCCAATAAAACTGATATTAATAATCCAGTTTTTTGGGGTATTTTTAACTATATTCTGGGATTCATTTTCCGAAGATTCCTCATTTTTTTGTTTCTTGGCTTCATAAATTAAAAACAGAGTATAAACAACTGCCCCAATAAATAAAATCGTGCCATCAACCCGGCTAATTTTGCCATCACTGCCAAACATTAAGGTTAAAACAGATACGCCAATCATAATTGGAACATCTAACCGAATTAACTGATTAGCTACCATTAAAGGAGCAATTAAAGCCGAAATTCCTAATATGATTAACACATTAAAAATATTGCTTCCAACTACATTTCCTAATGCAATATCGGGTTGACCAGCAAAAGCTGATTGAACACTAACTGACATTTCGGGAGAACTGGTTCCATAAGCAACAATTGTTAGCCCCACAAGTAAGGAAGGAATTCCCAAAATTGAAGCAATGGTTGAGGCGCCACGAACTAATAGTTTTCTGCTCCCAAAACCAGTAGGACTAAACCCGCTATCAGTAACAAAATCACGCTCAAGCTCATACAATAAAAATCCTTAACCGTTAAAATTTGGTCTTTTTGTTTACAATCAAAGATCACAACGCCTTTTGTCAATTTATCATGGTTTTAATCGACTTTGTTATTGGGGGTGTGGTAAAGTGGAGGGGTTGGGATTTCGACCCCTATAGACCTAATTTGTTTAAACCATAAATTTTGAGGAATAAAACATGACCTATTCAGAAGATTTAACCACCTTGGTTGTTGTCGCTTATCCTGAGCAAGAAAAAGCCAAAGAAGTTTTAAAAGAACTCAAGGAATTACAAGCACAAGGAATTATTTCGATTGTCAATGCTGCGGTGATGGTTAAGAATGAAAAAGGGAAAGTTGCGATTAGTGAAACCGGAGATACGGACGCTAAGGGTGGAGCCATTATTGGCGGGATTACGGCGGGATTAATTGCCCTATTTAACCCGATTGGAGCATTAGGAGTAATTGCCTTAACCGCAGGTGGGGCAGGAGTTGGAGCCTTAATTACCCATTTTATTGATTTGGGATTTCCCCAAGAAGATCTCAAAGAATTGTCGGAATCCTTAACCCCGGGAAGTTCGGCAATTATTGCCTTAGTTGAGCATACTTGGGTTGATAAATTAACGGAAACTTTAGAGGAGTATGCCGGAAAAATGTATAAACGTTCGATTAAATCGGATATTGCTTCTCAACTGGAAACAACAGCAAAAACAGTCAATACTGAAGTGGAATCTACACCGCCAGAAGCTTAATTAGTTTGATCAAGAATAGGTGGGTTTTCCACCTATTTAATTTTTTGATTCAGAGCATTCTGGGCGATTTTAGTGATATAAATTGTAACAATGACCGTGGCAATTAAACCGATTCCATATAATAACCATTCCACCTGGGTACGCGATCGCTCTCCCATTCCTAACTGGGCTAAACTTCCGATTAAAGATCCCACATAAACATATAAAATTGTACCGGGTAACATCCCAATCCAAGAGGCTAAAAAATAATCTTTTAAGGAAACATTCGTCAGTCCAAAGGCATAATTAAGTAAATTAAATGGAAAAATCGGAGACAGACGAGTTAAACCCACAATTTTCCATCCCTCCTGACCCACCGCTTGATCAATTGCTTTAAAACTTTCGTAATTTTCGAGTTTTTTGGCAACCCAATCCCGGGCAAAATATCGTCCAATTAAAAAGGCAAAGGTAGCCCCAATTACCGAACCAATGGAAACATAAATTACACCCCAAAATACACCAAAAATAACTCCAGCACCTAACGTTAATATAGAACCCGGAATAAATAATACTGTAGCTAAATTATAGATAATAATAAATGCTACTGGCCCCCAAAATCCCAGATTTGCCACCCAATCTAAGAGATTTTTTAATAATTCTTGAACGTCCATTTTATTTCCCCAAGTATTTAAAATTATATCCCTGATCAGGTTAGTTTGGAAAACTTTTTTGTGTATTTATGGTTAAATTTGACTTTACACCTGTCAAGATCACCTATAATTTCAAACTAAAGAACCTCCACAACTAGAAACCACATCCGGCGGTACATCCATAACAATAGGAAGCTGTTTTTACGGTGTTAATTAAATCTAAATTATTAGCATCTAATAAATCACTAACTGTTAATAATTTTCCCGAAGCATTCCGGGCGGGAATGTTTTCCATTTGGTTAAAATCACAATCATAAATATAGCCCTGATAATCAATAGATAATTGATTTCGACACATTAAATTAGATACTGTTTCGGGATTATAATTAGATTCTAAAAACTCTAAATAGGAAGATTCTAATTTTTTCTGCTGTAAATAGGATTTGGTGCGCCCAATGGGTAAATTAGTAATCGTTAATAACTGATTAAAATGAATATCAAAATGTTGTTTTAAATAAGCTTTATACGCTTGTTCAAGTTGCAATTGTTCGGGGGGTAAGGTAAACTTTTCAGCCGTTGGTAAGGTGGGGTTATAAACCAAATCTAAGATTAATTCCGGTATTTTACCATAGCCCAAACGGTTTAACCATTGAATCGCTTGAATGGAATCCTGATAGACTCCCTTTCCTCGCATTTTATCTACATTATCTTCTAAATAACAGGGCAAAGATGCAACAATTCTTAATTGATTATCTGCACAATATTCGGGGATATCTTCATAACCTGGGACAAAATAAATCGTTAAATTAGACCTAACAATCACTTGTTTTCCAAGGTTTCTAGCTGCTTCTACTAAAGGTTTAAATCCATAATTCATTTCTGGAGCCCCTCCGGTTAAATCTACCGTTTGAATTTGGGGAAAACGATTAATTAATTCAATCAATTGTAAACTAATCTCTAGGTCTAGTTCTTCGGTGCGTTTTGGCCCAGCTTCGACATGACAATGGTTACAAGCTAGATTACACCGTTTTCCTAAATTAATTTGTAATATTGTAATCGGTTGTTTGGTGAGGGGAAAACCGAGTTTTTGTGAAAACGGGGTCAGCGTTGTTTGAATCATGAGTTAAATTGGGATTAACTGTAATATTTAGCTTCTGCTAATTTTAGCATAAGAATAGCGATATAATTTTATTAAAGATTAAATTTCTCATATCAATGTTACCTTTTTTATCGCGTATCCCGTCTTTACACCCGGAATCGAAATTTCTGACCGTCTGGGAAGCATTACTGGTTTTTGTCACCCTATATAACTGTTTTATTATTCCCTTTCGCATGGCGTTTAATGCCATAATTTTTGATTTTTGGTTTCTGATAGATTGTCTAGCAGACTTTATTTTAATTTTAGATATTTTTTTGAGATTTCATATTGGCTATATTGATGAGGGAGAAGTCGTCAAGGATAAACAAAAAATTAGCCATTATTATCGCAATACAGACTTTAAATCTAATCTATTAGCGAGTTTACCTATCAATATATTGGTTTATTTGTTTTTCCCTCATACTTCTTTATTTTTAATCGGTTTATTTAGAATACCTAGACTTTTAAGGTTTCCTCAATGTTTCTTGATTTTCAAAAAATGGGACAATAATGTTTATTTTAATTCTGCTGTTATCCGAATGTTTGAATTATTAATTATTGTATTTTTAATTGATCATTGGATAGCCTGTTTATGGTTTTTCATTGGGAATATAACTGGACAATCAGGAGAATCTTGGCTACAAATTGATGATTTATATTTAGAAAATACAACAACACAATATTTGCATTCCTTGTATTGGTCAATCACAACTTTAACAACCGTAGGTTATGGTGATATTACGCCTCAAAATAATATCGAACTTATCTTTGCATTTACAGTCATGTTTTTGGGGGCATCACTGTATGCCTTTATTATTGGGAATGTAGCAGCAATAATTGCTAATTTAGACGCCAGTAAAAACCGATTTCGAGATAAATTAGGTCAAGTTCAATCCTATATGTGGGAAAGACAAATTCCCCGGTCTTTACAAAAAAACGTCTTGGATTATTACCAATATATGTGGGAATATAATCGGGATGTTTCCATGGATTTTGAATTATTAGATGAACTCCCTCACTCCCTAAAAACCCAAATCTATTGTTATCTCTATCAAGAACTATTAGAAAAAGTTCCTATTTTCCAAGATGCTGAAACCCTGTTTTATTGAAGACTTAGTAATTAAATTAAAACCCAGAATTCTCCCCCCTAATGACTATGTAATTCGAGAAGACCAAATGGGTCAGGAAATGTACTTTGTAAAACGGGGACAACTGCAAGCCTTTTCTGAAAAAACCGGAAAAGTTTATAACGTCATGGCGGTGGGTTCCTTTTTTGGTGAAATTGCCTTACTTTATGATAGTCGTCGCACGGCTTCAGTGAAAACCTTAACTTATTGTGAGTTATTTGTTCTGTATAAGGAAGATTTCGATAAAGTCCTAAAAAATTATCCGAAATTCTCAGAAGAAATCAAACAAATCGCCGAAAAACGGTATCAGTCCCGGGAATAATTTTCATTCAGTGATTAGCCCCATCAATTAGAGAAAAAATGCTAATCACTGATAATTTATCGATTAATCGGCTGTTCCAATTGTGCCGGACGACCCGTAATATTAAATCTCTGCATCAAATACAAAACCCCCGCCGCCATAAACACTCCAATAATTAACCCAATTACCGTTAAAATAATAAACGAACGTTGAATAATTTCTAAGGTTCTAGGGTCATGTTTTATCCCTTTAACATCTTCAATTTCCTCAGAAACTTCACTAGGTTCAGGTTGGGGAAAGTGCAGTTTATTGGCGTTGCCATTTTGATTAAACGGGTCAGGATTATTTGAGGGAAAATTCATAATCAAATCCAAAATGATTTAAACCGTTAACTGATTCTATTATATAAATACTCGGACTTACTGAATTTCTTCTCTTTTAACCATGACCTTCCTTTCCCCCGAATTAAAACAACGTTTATCCACACCCCTAAAAATTGGCACCGTAGAAGTTAACAGTCGTGTCCTCCAATCCCCCCTATCTGGTGTCACGGATTTGGTTTTTCGGCGCTTAGTGCGTCGCTACGCCCCCGACTCCATGATGTACACCGAAATGGTTCACGCCAGCGAAGTTTGTCATGTGCGGGGACTGCCGAAAATTATGGAAGTTGACCCCAACGAACGGCCAATTAGTATTCAATTATTCGATTGTCGCCCCGATTTTTTAGCCGAAGCTGCCCAAAAAGCCGTCCAGGAAGGGGCCGATACTATTGATATTAATATGGGTTGTCCTGTTAATAAAATTACTAAAAACGGCGGCGGGTCTTCGTTATTGCGACAACCGGAAATGGCGGAAACTATTATGCGGTCAGTGGTGGCGGCCGTGGATGTGCCTGTCACCGTAAAAACCCGGATTGGTTGGAGTGATGAAGAAATCACGATTTTAGATTTTGCCCGTAGAATGCAGGATGCGGGGGCAAAAATGATTACTATTCACGCCCGCACCCGCGCCCAGGGTTATAACGGTCAGGCCAAATGGGACTGGATTCGACAGGTTAAGGAAACAGTTAGGGATTCCAGTTATTGCCAATGGCGATATTTTTTCTGTGGAAACGGCGATTCAATGTTTACAGGAAACCGGGGCTGATGGGGTGATGTGTTCCCGGGGAACTCTGGGTTATCCGTTTTTAGTGGGAGAAATTGACTATTTTTTGAAGACGGGAGAATTTAAAACAATTCCCTCCGTAATTGAACGGTTGCAATGTGCGAAAGAACACCTACAAGCCCTCTGGGAATATAAGGGTGAACGGGGAATTTATCAATCTCGAAAACATTTAACCTGGTATGCTAAAGGGTTTCCCGGGGCGCACGAATTACGGGATCATTTGGCCAGAATTGAAACCGTTGCTCAAGGATGGAAATTATTAGATGATGCAATAAATCAGTTATCCCAGAACAGTTTTGTGGCTTAGAAAACTTTAGAATCAGAATAGCGTTGATCCCTTTCAATCTTTGAATTGGGTTTGAGATCTCCCTAAATCCCCCTTTTTCATGGGTTAGGGGGGATAAATCGGCGGTGAAATTAACATAATTGTTAGCAATTTAGGACGAATCATGGAAACATTAAAAGGACGGGATTTTTTGAGTTTGGCGGATGTTAGTATTGAGGAACTTCATTTTCTATTAGATTTAGCGACCAAATTAAAATCAGGAATGGTCAAATTGCGTCGCAATAAAGTCTTGGGATTAATATTTTCTAAAGCTTCAACTCGAACCCGGGTTAGTTTTACCGTTGCCATGTATCAATTGGGGGGTCAAGTGATTGATTTAAACCCGAATGTTACCCAAGTAAGTCGGGGAGAACCATTAATAGATACGGCTAGGGTATTAGATCGATATTTGGATATTACGGCTATTCGTACCTTTGAACAAAAGGATTTAGAAACCTTTGCTAATTATGCGGAAATTCCGGTAATTAACGCGCTAACAGATTGGGAGCATCCCTGTCAAGTTTTAGCGGATTTAATGACAGTTCAAGAATGTTTTGGAACCTTAGAGGGTTTAACTTTAAGTTATTTTGGGGATGGGGCAAATAATATGGCGCATTCCTTATTATTAGGCTGCGCCATGGTGGGAATGAACGTTAGAATTGCTACCCCAGCTAACTATTTACCCAATGCAGATATTGTTGAACAAGCCAAAGATATTGCTAAGGGAAAAACCGAGGTAATTGTTACCGAAGATCCTATTCAAGCGGCAAAAGATGCAAATGTTGTTTATACAGATGTTTGGGCAAGTATGGGACAGGAAGAAGAAGCCAGAGCTAGAATTCCTCTGTTTCAACCCTATCAAGTCAATAGTAAATTAATGGAAAAAACCGCCGATAATTCGATTGTTTTACATTGTTTACCCGCCCACCGAGATGAGGAAATTACCGATGAAGTTATCGAAGGATTTCGTTCAAAAGTTTGGGATGAAGCGGAAAACAGAATGCACGTTCAGAAGGCATTATTAGCCGCATTATTAGGAGATGATTAACTGAAAAAAAAGCTGGCGATCGCTTACCTCTTAAAGCCCCCCTTATCAAGGGGGTTTGGGGGGATCAACCCCAATAAATGATAACAAACCCCCTCAAAATTCTGCAACACCTCAACATTTGTGAACCGGATTACTCTTAACCCATATCCTTCTAAAATGGCCGTTCTTTCTGCATCATATAGTTTCCCTTGTTCCGTAAAATGACTCTCCCCATCTATCTCAATCACCAATTTCAAAGCAGCACAATAAAAATCGACAATAAAATTATCAATGGGTCTTTGTCTCAACACCCGAAACGGAAAATTTCTCAAAAAATCTTGCCAAAGTTTACGTTTCCGCAGGGGTGGTATTTTGTCGCAGTTGTTGAGCAATGGGTGTCAGTTTAGAATTATAAGGAAGATGGAAGTTAGAGTTATTGAATCTGGGCATGATCCCCCCTAGCCCCCTTGAGAAGGGGGGGACAAGATGTTAGTTAGTAGGAATTATAGGTTAAGTTGAGGGGGGAATAAGATGTTGATGGTAATTTGTGTTAAAGAGAGCGATCGCTTACCTCTTTCTTAAAGCCCCCCTTCTCAAGGGGGGTTGGGGGGATCTCCACTTATATTACCCAAAGAAGATCCCCCCTAGCCCCCCTTCCCAAGGGGGGGACAAGAAGAAGATCCCCCCTAGCCCCCCTTCCCAAGGCAGGGGGTTTTCATTTTCAAAAATGCGATCGCTATATTCAAAAAAAATCATCAAATTTTCCGGCAAAATTCTCTCTAATTTTTATTAGATAATTTGGAAATATTAAAAATAAACGATTTTAATATTTGTTAACAGCAAAAGATAGCCATTGTCTTGATTAATAAGACTTTATGGCTATTTATTATTAAATATTTTTAATGTTTTTTGTGAAGAATAGTTTTAAAAACTTAATTAATTCAGGCGATCGCTAAAATTTTCTCCCAATTATTTCCTAACCATGACTGTCCCTCTTTTATTGAGACAAATCCCAAACTTCTGTATATATTCAAAATTAATGTTACTAATAACGAGAATTTCCCCGCTACGTCTATCCCTTTTATTCTTGATTTATCTTCATTAAAATTTACATCTTTGACCCAATGTACTTGATTTTCAATTAACCAATGTGCTTTAATTTTTTCTGCAAATGTTTTCGCACTTAATTTCTGACTACTAATATAATATAAAGTCTCATTATATTCTTGATCACCCCGAAAACCTGTTCTTTCTACCTGAATAAAACTTTGAAGATGAGGATAATTTTTATGGTTCACATTTTGGCTATCAAATACTGATACTTTTCTGCTAATATTTCGTACATGACTGAAATCTTTTTCTTCATATACTGTTAAAGGTTTCTCGACTTTTACTAATTTTTTGATCTGCTTGTGCAATTTCATTTGATTGCCTTTCACCGTAATTAAATAATCATTTTTGCTTTCAATTATTGCCTGAGTTGTTTCCTTACTACAATGGAGAGCATCGAGAGTAAATACTTTATTTAATAACCCACATTCCTCTATCATAGAGAGAACTTTGGCGTTTTCAGAACTCTGTTTACTTTCAAAACTTTCCGATTTAATTACCAACTTTGTTTCTTGACTAAACCAAGATACCATTATTAACATATTTTGTTTTTGATTTTCATAGTTAGTCAGGGTATTTTTTAAAGATTTTCCATCGATCGCAATCCAATCAACGCCTTCTTTTTGCCAGTAATATTTCTGGACTGTTGACTGAAACATTAACTGAATTTCTATTAGATTTATCCCAATCATTACTCGTCTAATTGTACTATAAGATGGCAATTTTTTAGCCTTAATTTCTAATAATTTAATTAGCTTATCTTCTTCATTTTTTCTAAAATTATCTATTTGCTTATAAGTAACATTGCCAGTTAGCAGTGCCAAAATAATAATAGTCAACACCACCCATAATTCATGTCTTTTGCCACGATTTTTCCGAAAATCCTTGACTAACTTCAGTTGTTCAATTATACTGTTTAACATGACTTTTTTAAAACCAAATAAAAGTGATCTCTTTTTAATTTTACTGAAAAAAGATCACTTTTATTTTCTTTTTTACCCCCGACTTTGAAAACACCCTGCTTCCCAAGGGGGGGACAAGATGTTAGTAGGAATTATAGGTTAAGTTGAGGGGGGAATAAGATGTTGATCGCAATTTGTGTTAAAGAGGGCGATCGCTCTTTGTGTTTTCGTCAATATTAAAATTATAGGTTTTGGGGCGATATTTAAGAAATAATTTCAGACATTGACTGAAAAACTCCCAGCCTCAGCATCCTTAATTGCCTGCCTTAATCTCACCAAACGCCTTTGTCTACTATCATTTTCCAACTGCATCGTAATATCTTCCAATTCCAGAGTCGCGGCTTCCATCGCTAAACGACTGCGGCGCAAATTAGCCAATAATCTCTTGGCTGTTTCAGGGTCAGGAATACGCGGTTGGCTATTCATGGCAAATTCCACTCCGTTTTCACTTCTTGAATACTCCGTTCCATTGCCGGAATTTCCATCTGGATGCGTTCAATAGATTGGTTTACTAAGTTTAGCATATCAGCCGAAATCGTGGGTTGAGACTCAGCTATGCGTAACTGAAAATTAGACAACCGAGAAAACCAAGGTGCAGCACGTTCAGCCACACTTTTTAATTCATCCAGAAATGGGATTGTATCACTCGTTTCTCCAAACAGTTCAAACAGAGTCAATTCTGCGGCTGTTGCTGCATCAATAATCTCTAGTAACTGGCGTTTTAAATTCCAGATAATTTCTGCAAGTTCATTGGGAAATTTTGCCATATTTACACATTCCTCATAACTCCTTAATTATTGTAAGTCTAATTGTAACTTACTGATTGTTTTATTTACCGTTGATAAAATTCAATTTGACTATTTTTGGGGATGGGAAGGCGCGATCGCTTTTCACCTTACATATTGCTCAAATTAGTTGTTTTTCCTAATCATTTATTCTAACAAAATCGGAGGGCTTTTATCATGGAAAACTTGCTTATTGTCAATCGTTTCATCCCTAAATGTGCCACAAGATTAACAGCAGGTTTATCCAGAGAAGATCCCCCCTAGCCCCCCTTAAAAAGGGGGGGATAAGATGTTAGGAGGAATTATAGGTTAAGTTGAGGAGGGATAGGATGTTGATGGCAATTTGTGTTAAAGAGAGCGATCGCTTACTTCTTAAAGCCCCCCTTCTCAAGGGGGGTTTGGGGGGATCTCCACTTATATTACCCGAAGAAGATCCCCCCTAGCCCCCCTTCCCAAGGGGGGGACAAGATGTTAGTAGGAATTATAAGTTAAGTTGAGGGGGGAATAAGATGTTGATGGTAATTTGTGTTAAAGAGGGCGATCGCTTACCTCTTAAAGCCCCCCTTCCCAACCGACAATCAATTAGAATTTCTCGATGTTCTATTCTAAACCTGCGTAAGTATTTGTTGGTTCCTCCGTTGATTCTGCGATGGTGCTTTGACGTTTTTCTAAGAAAATAATTGGCTTTTGAGTGGGATCAATTCGGTTCCCTTGTTCCTGCATAATACTTTTAGTTTGCTGGGGATCAAAATAGCGAGTAAATTCTTCCCTTTCTTTGATCACTCTTTCCTCTGTCATTTTCACCTCAGCCCGAATATCCTGAAGTTTTTCCGAGGCGGAAACGATGTTGGGGCAAAATCTGAATTAAGGCAGAGAGGGCAAACGCAGATAAAACCAGATTGACACCTAACTTGACGGTCGTTTCAACCGTAAGTAAGCCCGGGTGATGAATCGGTCGCCGCCCAGAAGTTCGACGCGCACGGGGACGGCGAGAAGGGGAAACGGATGGAATAACTTGGGGAACAGGTCGAATCACAGACATGATCTTTTCACTAACGTCACAACGCGCGGGACACCAACAGTGGGAGCGGTTTCTAGCTTTCCCCAAAACCGGTTAAGAATTAACATCCGATGCGGATTCCTATAAAAAACTGTCCCGACACCGTTACCGAGTTAACAAACAATACTTTATCCCATTTGGGGTGAATTGTCTGCTATTTGGGCTGTTTTGTCGAGACAGATTTAGAAATTGACCCGTTACCAGTGAATTTTCACTAATAAGTTTGAAATTTTCTATTTATACAGTTCGGTCGCCAAACGGAAGGCCAAAATTCCAGGGATCAAGGCAACAACCAAGGCAATATAAACCTGAGTATCTGTTAATGCCATTGTTGAATAGCTCCTTTCATAATTTGAGATAATCGTTAACTAATGTCAACTAATTTGGGCATTTTGGGAAGGGTATCGTAACAAAAAGTTGAAAAGGGAAAGGTATTGACGCTTAATAAGCAACGACACCCCACTCCCCCTACCTCCCCTACCTCCCCTGCTCCCCCTGCCTCCCCTGCTCCCCCTGCTCCCCCTGCCCTCCCCTGCTCAATCGGCGACAAAGATGGCAAACTCTAATATAATTTTAGATTATGACACTATAGGAATCATAAATCGTTAATGTTAGATCTTGATAATGTTCTTGAATTTTCTCGAAACATAGAGTTAAATCTTCTCGTATTACTGCCGATTTTAATTGCCCTAGAAGCAGTATTATCGGCTGATAATGCTATTGCTCTCGCTTCTATTTCCTGTGGATTGGAAGACCCAAAACTTCAAAATAAAGCCTTAAATATTGGTTTATTTTTAGCATTTATTTTACGAATTATCTTGATTATTACTGCAACTTGGGTAATTAAATATTGGCAGTTTGAACTATTAGGAGCTTTATATTTACTTTGGTTAGTCTTCCGATATTTTTTCAATAAAAGTCGGGAAAATAATTCAGAAGACGTTGTGCATTATCGGTCTTTTTGGCAGGTTTTACCCCTAATTGCTGTAACCGATCTTGCTTTTTCCCTAGATAGTGTCACCGCCGCGATCGCCATTTCAGATCGAGCTTGGCTAGTAATTACAGGGGCAACTATCGGAATTATTATTTTGCGATTTATGGCGACTTTATTTATTAAGTGGTTAAAGGAATATGTCTATTTAGAAACTGCTGGATACTTAACCGTTGGTTTAGTGGGGTTACGATTATTAGTACGGGTGATTGATTCAGCTTTAGTCCCGCCGGAATGGTTAATGGTTGTTCTCACCCTGAGTTTATTTGCTTGGGGATTTTCCCAACGAGTTGCGGATGTCCCTAAGAATAGTTAATCGTTAACGGTTAACCAATAATTGTTAACCGCTAACAGTATTAAAACTACTCAACTAACCAAGGTTTCATCGTCGATTCCCAGTTGGCTAATTCAGCATCCGTAAACCAGAGACTAATTTCCCGTTGTGCGGTTTCAATCGCATCGGAACCATGAATAATATTCCGGCCAATACTAACCGCAAAATCTCCCCGAATTGTGCCCGGTTTCGGCGGTTAAGGGATTGGTGGCTCCAATAATTCTACGAGCAGAAGCCACAACGCCATCCCCTTCCCAGACCATGGCCACTAAGGGGCCGGAGGTAATAAAAGAGACTAAATCCTTGAAAAAGGGTCTTTCCTTGTGGATATCATAGTGGCGTTCGGCTAACTCCTGGCTGGCAATCACCAACTTCAAACCAATCAGGGTAAAGCCTTTGGCTTCAAAGCGCCCAATAATTTCTCCTACCAGTCCACGCTGGACGCCATCGGGTTTAATCGCAATAAATGTCCGTTCCAAGGGAATCTCCTTAACTGTCATTCAAGTTCACAATTTAGATTATCGTATCCTTGGTAACAGATGACTGGTCAATCTTAACTTAACCCGCTACACTGTCTGATGGTTGCTCAATGGCAAGGATAGAAAAAGATGGATGTCAATGCACTCGCCCCGAAAACCCAGACTCCCGAGGTGACTATGGAGTCCCCCCAGGTCATGGTGAAAAAGACCTGGACAATTGAAGATAGCGAAAAACTCTATCGCATTCAGGGATGGGGTGATCCTTATTTTTCGATTAATGCCGTGGGTAATATTACGGTTTCCCCGAAAGCGAATCGAGGGGGATCTTTAGATTTATTAAAATTAGTCGAATCTCTGAAAAGTCGCAATATTGAATTACCTTTATTAATTCGTTTTCCTGATATTCTTGAAGACCGAATTGAACGATTAAATGCTTGTTTTGCTAAGGCGATCGCCCGTTATAGTTACCCAGGTGTCTATCGGGGGGTTTATCCAGTTAAATGTAATCAAGAACGGCATTTACTGGAAGATTTAGTCCGGTTTGGCAAACCCTATAATTTTGGCTTAGAAGCGGGATCAAAGCCTGAATTATTAATTGCTTTAGCCTTATTAAAAAATTCCGATTCCCTATTAATTTGTAATGGCTATAAAGACCAAGAATATATTGATACTGCCCTTTTAGCCCAACGCTTGGGACAGACGGCGATTATTGTTTTAGAACAAATTGAAGAAGTGAATTTAGTTATCGCCGCTAGTCAACAATTAGGGATTCGTCCGATTGTGGGAGTGCGGGCTAAATTAAGTACCCGAGGGATGGGACGTTGGGGCGGTTCCACGGGCGATCGGGCTAAATTTGGCTTAACTATTCCAGAAATTATGGAAGTAGTTGAAAAGCTGAAAAAAGCTGAAATGTTAGACAGTTTACAACTGTTACATTTTCATATTGGTTCTCAAATTTCCTCGATTAGTGTGATTAAAGATGCCCTGCAAGAAGCTAGTCAAATTTATGTGGAATTGGCGAAAATAGGGGCAAATATGAAATATTTGGATGTGGGGGGCGGTTTAGGAGTCGATTATGATGGGTCTAAAACCAATTTCCACGCCTCTAAAAACTACAATATGCAGAATTATGCTAATGATGTTGTTGCCGAGGTTAAAGAAGCCTGTGAGGAGCGAAAATTACCAGTTCCCACATTAATTAGTGAGAGTGGACGGGCGATCGCTTCCCATCAATCGGTGTTGGTGTTTGATGTGTTGGGGAGCAGTGATATTCCGATGGCGGAACCCCCGGTAATTACTGAAAAAGATCATCTAATTTTAAGAAATTTGGATGACACTTATCAATCTATTAATGAGGATAACTACCAAGAAGCCTATCACGATGCTACCCAATTTAAAGGGGAAGCGATTAGTTTATTTGGATTTGGTTATTTAAGTTTAGGCGATCGCGCCAAAGCGGAAAAAATCCATTGGGCCTGTTGTCGAAAAATCTTAGAAATTGTCAGAAATTCCGATTATATTCCCGATGAATTAGAAGACTTAGAAAAGATTATGGCTTCAATTTATTATGTGAATCTTTCTGTCTTCAAATCCGCCCCGGATACCTGGGCAATTGATCAATTATTCCCGATCATGCCGATTCATAGATTAGATGAAGAACCGACAAAACGGGCAACCTTAGCGGATTTAACCTGTGATAGTGATGGCAAAATTGATCAGTTTATTGATTTACGAGATGTGAAATATGTTTTAGAATTACATTCTTTAGAACAGAGTTCCGATTTATCTCAAAATCCCAACGAAAAACAACCCTATTATTTGGGAATGTTTTTAGCGGGTGCTTATCAAGAAATTATGGGAAATCTGCATAATTTATTTGGAGATACAAATGTTGTTCATATTAAACTTACTCCTCAAGGATATCAAATTGAATCCGTGATTAAAGGAGATACTATGCACGAAGTTTTGGGTTATGTTCATTATGATACGGAGGATTTAATTGAAAGTATTCGTCGCCAGACCGAACAAGCATTAGAAAATAGTCGGATTAGTTTAGAAGAAGCTCAACTGCTATTACAAAACTATGAACGCAGTTTGCGACGTTATACTTATCTGCATTAATTTCACAAAAAGATTGTATTTTCAGATATTGGGACTTGTCTTAACTTTCACGAGTTTTTAAGTCGAGTCGAGTTTCATCTTGACACCAATATTCCATCCAGTTTTCGGCGGGATTTTTTGTGGTAGAATCCAACCACAAATGTATCCAAACAATTCAAGAAAAGAATTTCAATTAGAAAAGATGGACGAAGCCACCTATAATGCTAATGTTAATGCTATAGATCGTTTATTAAGTTCTTCAGCAATAAGTTATTTATTGGTGGCGGCCAATAAACCAGTCGGAGTCGGTCAGGTTTAATCATCCCTAACTTATCCGGTGTAAATAATTAGCAGTTTTTTAGGATATGCAAACTCCAGTTACCCCCGACAAAACCACCAGTAATCCTCTTTCATCTTTGACTCGATTTTTGCAAGATGTTAAAATTATTGCTCAACCTTACTGGTATCCCACAGAGTTAAATGGACGGGCATTTTCCGATGTGATTTGTTTCCTGGGGGATGCTGGCTCTAATGGTTTTAAGCATAACTTTGTTAGTGAGTGTTGATGCTTTTGCCAGCTTCTGGAATCGCTATGTGTTAGATATTGTTATTGAACAAAGAGACCTTTCTAAGTATCTTGATACCCTCTGGCTGTCTAGCTTTTTGATTGTGCTGATCACCTGTTCAGTCGCCCTGGCTCAATTTGTCAGAAAAAAAGTTGCTCTTGATTGGTATAAGTGGCTTAGTAATAATACCTTAAAACAATATTTGAGCGATCGCGCCTATTATAAAATTAATTTCACATCGGGTTTAGAAAATCCTGACCAACGTTTATCCCAAGAAATTGAACCGATTACCACCATAACCTTGAGGTTTTTAACAACCTTATTAGAAAAGAGTCTGCAAATGATCACTTTTCTAGTTATTCTCTGGACAATTTCCCAACAAATTACTATTTATCTGGTTATCTATACTATTGCTGGTAACTTTATTGCGGTGTATTTAACCCAACAGTTGAATAAGATTAATCAGGCGGAACTTAACTCTAAAGCTCAATATAATTATGCCCTAACCCATGTGCGAGATCATGCGGAATCCATTGCTTTTTTCCGAGGAGAGGAACAGGAATCAAAAATAGTGGAGCGCAGGTTTAATAATATTCTCAAGAATGCTGAAGAAAGAATCAATTTGGAGAGATTTCAGGATCTTTTTAATCGTGGTTATCAGTCTGCAATTAGTGTTTTTTCAATGTTTATCCTGACACCAATGTTCATTCAAGATAAAATTGATTTTGGAGAAATTAGCCAAGCCAGTTTATGTTGTTTTCTCTTTTCTAACGCCTTGGGACAATTGGTAAGTGAGTGGGGAACTTCAGCAAAATTATCTAATTATATTGAGCGTTTAGCCTCCTTTTCTGATGGCTTAAAAAGGGTTAGCCTAGAACCCAAAAACCTCGGTAGGATTACAACAGTAGAGGATAACCGTTTAGCTTTTGAGAATTTTACTCTACAAACTCCAGATTATGAGAAAGTAATTGTCGAAAATTTATCCCTATCAGTTTCCATCAGGAAAAGGTTTATTAATTGTTGGCCCTAGTGGTCGCGGTAAAAGTTCTTTACTGCGGGCGATCGCAGGTTTATGGAATGCAGGAACCGGGCGTTTAGTGCGTCCTGCCCTGGAAGAAATGTTATTTTTGCCCCAGCGTCCTTATATTATTTTGGGGACTCTGCGTGACCAACTTCTCTATCCCCATACCACGGATCAAATTGCCGATCGAGAACTGGAAAAAATCCTAGAAAAAGTCAACCTGCAACATTTATTAACTCAAACAAATGTTTTTGATAAAGAAGTAAATTGGGAGAATATTTTATCCTTAGGAGAACAACAGCGACTAGCCTTTGCCCGAATATTAGTGACCCGTCCCAGTTTCGCCATATTAGATGAAGCCACCAGTGCTTTAGATTTAATTAATGAAGAAAGTTTGTATCAACAATTACAGCAAACCCAGACAACTTTTATCAGTGTAGGACATCGGGAAAGTCTATTTAATTATCATCAATGGGTACTAGAACTTGCGGAAAATTCCCGTTGGCAACTTTTGACCGTGGAGGACTACCAACAGCAAAAATTCGCGGCGATCAATCTTCTTAAAAAATCTTAAACTTCCAGATAATCAGTCTCTGTATGTTGTAATATTTTATCCTAGAGGTTGGATTAATAAATCTCTCTATTTTTTCTTAAAACTCGATTAGGATTACTATATAATATGGGTGATATTGTTACCAAACGATTACGTTTAGTGCCTTTTAAATTGCCAATTGTACAAGCGGCAATGATTGGCGATTTTGAATTAGGAAAAGTTCTGGGCGTTACAGTTATATCTGACTGGATTGATCAAGACTTTTATGATAACTTGCCAGCAATTGCCAATATACTGCTCCAAAGTCCATTGCAAGGGGAATGGGGATGGGGAAATTTAGTGATTCAACAGGCAGAAAATACCCTGATTGGTCACGTTATGCTTAAAATTATTCCAGATACCCCCGATCCCGCAGGTTTCCCCCACAGGATCACTGGAAATTGGCTATCAAATCGCTTCCTCCTATCGACGACGGGGATACGGATCTGAAGCGACAAAAGCAGTGTTAGACTGGGCATTTTCTCAACCTTCTGTAGAAAAAGTGACGGCCGGCTGTGATGCTGATAATATTGCTTCCAAAAGATTACTAGAAAAAATCGGAATGCAGCACACAGAAACCCGAGCCCAAGGTCAAGTATTAGTCTGGGAATTATCGCGTTATTCTTAGCTTTAAATTTCCCCTTTTTAAACACAAATTAAAATCTAAATTACGGAGAAAATAGTTCTATGTCTTTGTCTCGTGATGTTGTTTTATTAATTACTCATAGTGGGGATTTTTTCACCATTGATAGGGTCATGGAAGCCCTATTAAAAAAAGGCGTGCAACCCTTTCGTTTTGATACGGATAAATTTCCCTTGAATATCCAATTAACTGCCAATTTTGGCAAATCAAAAAGCGATCATCAACTGGAATATAATGGTCATTATATTAGCACAGAACAGGTACAAGCGGTTTGGCTACGACGGATCTGGGAGCCTGATTTTCAGGAATTAGACCCCCAATATCAACAGGCTTGTGCTAAGGAATCAAAGGCAACTTTAAACGGCTTTTGGGACAGTCTGAGAGATGCTAATTGGGTTGATCATTTAGCACAAATTGAGGCAGCAAGTAATAAACTACTGCAATTACGATTAGCCTCAGAAGTGGGTTTGACTATTCCACAAACATTAATCACAAATAAAGCCGCCACCGCCCGGGAATTTTTTCAACAAGTTAACGGAAAAATGGTGAGTAAGCTATTAACTACTCTTTCTCGTAGTATGGAAAGCACTTCTTTTTTCCTTTATACTAGCCTGGTTAAAGAGGAAGATTTACAAGATGCGGAGTCATTACGTTATTGTCCAATGGTTTTCCAAGAACAAATTTCTAAGCAACAGGAATTGCGAGTTGTTTATGTGAATGGTCAGGTATTTGTGGGGGCGTTAAATGCTTCTGTTTATGAAGATTCTACCGTGGATTGGCGTGCTCCTGGTATCGAGGTTGGTGCTTGGCAAAATCATCAACTTCCCGAAGAATTGATCTGTCGTCTTCAAACTTTTATGGGTGAATTGGGGCTGTTATTTGGAGCTTTTGATTTTATCCTCACGCCGTCGGGAGATTATGTCTTTTTAGAAGTTAATCCTGGCGGCGAATGGGGAATGCTGGAAAGGGATTTGGATTTGCCAATTTCTCAAGCGATCGCCGATACCTTGATTCCCTAAAATTCACTAATTAACCATTATTCAGGAGATTTATGACGGTTTTAATTTTCACTTTCAGTAACGATAATGAAAGTATTCCCCTGGTTGTTAAAGCTATTGAAGCCAAGGGTGAAAAAGCCTTTCGTTTTGATACCGATCGCTTTCCTACGGAAGTAAAACTTGATATTTATTCGGGTGATTTTGAGGGGGGAATAGTTACCGATGGAGAACATAAATTAGACCTAAGTGAAGTCTCCTCGGTTTGGTATCGGCGCATGAGATATGGCGCTAAACTTCCTGATAGTATGGATCAGCAATTTCGGGAAGCATCTCTCAAAGAATGTCGCCTTACCGTCCGAGGATTAATTGCTAGTCTACCTGGTTTCCATTTTGATCCGATGATTAATGTTGATCGGGCTAATAATAAGCAACTGCAATTACAAATTGCCCGACAATTGGGTTTATCAACTCCCCGGACTTTGACCTCAAATAATCCCGAAGCTGTCAAACAATTTGCCCAGGATTGTAAAGAGCAAGGAATTGTTACTAAAATGCTCTCTCAATTTGCGATTTATGGTGAAAATAAAGAAGAAAATGTCGTGTTTACCAGTCCTGTAACTGATGATGATTTAGAGAATTTGGAAGGGCTAAGTTTTTGTCCGATGACTTTTCAAGAAAATATACCCAAAGCCCTAGAATTAAGGACAATTATTGTAGGAAAACAGGTATTTACTGCCGCCATTAACTCTCAACAATTAGACGGAGCTACCTATGATTGGCGGAAAGAAGGAAGGGCTTTAACTGAAAAATGGCAAGCCTATAATTTACCCGAAGATATTCAGAAAAAACTGCTGCAACTAACGGCTTATTTTGGCTTAAACTATGGAGCTATTGATATTATTGTCACCCCCGATGGTCAGCACATTTTCCTAGAAATTAATCCCGTTGGCGAGTTTTTCTGGTTAGAATTATTTGCTCCCTATTTCCCCATTTCCCAGGCGATCGCTGAAATTCTGCTTACTCCTAGAAACCAGAAACCATCTTAGTGATTCAGGATACTTTTTTAATAAAAGTTAATCATTTGTTCTGGATTTCCCTTGACATATCCTGTTCGTCCGTAGTATCTTGGTCGCAGGTCAATATTGCAAAAGGAACTTAACTCATGTCTAAAAACGTTAAAGTCTCTGCGCCCAAAGCTGTCCCCTTCTTTGCTCGTTTCTTAGCAGAGCAAGCCATGGAAGCTAAAAGTTCTAATTCTGCTCCTTACCCTAGTACTCTGAAGTATCCTTCCGATTGGGAAGATTATTAAATAGATAAGAGCAATCTTAATCTACAATTTAAGGGAGTAGCAGTTATTAAATAACTGAAAGCTACTCCCTATTTGATGGCTTGATTTTTTTAAGATTGGATATCAAACTACTTATACAATTGATTCAAACTTGCTATATCGGTTTTATTCGTGATACAATTCCAGCAATTAGCTTTCTGAAAAGTAAACTACTATGTCTAAAAATATCAAAGTATCGACCGGATTAGCCGTCCCCTTCTTTGCTCGTTTCTTGGCAGAGCAAGACACAGAAACTGGTGATTCTACTTCTACCGATACCCCCACGATCTGGACTTTGAAGTGGCCTTCCGATTGGGAAGATAGTTAAGTAGACTAGAGCAATTTTGATCAAAAATTAAGGGAGTAGCAGTTATTGAATAACTAAAAGCTACTCCCTATTTTTGTTTAAATATTAAGTTAAAGCGGTTTTATATTTTAATACCCGGGAGAAAATAATGTTTGAGTCGCTATCAGGAAAAAAGGTAATTATTATTGGCATGAATTCGGGAGTTGACCTGGCGATCGCCAAGAAAATATTAGAATTGGGGGCAAAAGTTGTACTTTCCCATCCATCTTCAGAAAAATTAAATCAGGCGATCAGATTAATTTCTGGAGAGGCGATCGCAGCCTTACCCGTGGCTCATCTGGGGCAACCAGAGGCACTAGGGCAGGCGGTATTAAGTTTGATGACTAATCCCTATATGACCGGGGTGATTTTGCCTGTTGAGGGCGGAGTAACCTTGATCTAATCAACTCTGGCAGTGGTCATCAAAATTTTCATTCATCCAGGTTAAAATTTCCCCATTTACCCTTTCTGGACATTCATCATGGGCGCAATGTCCGGCATTTTCTAATTCTACTAATTTTAATTGAGAGTAATATTGTAAATATTGACGAGGGTTAGCAAATTTAACTGGAATTAAACGATCCTGTAGGCCGCAAAGTAACAAAATAGGAACGGTTAATTGGGGAAATAGACTTTTAACCGTCGGGCCAAGACGGGGATTACCCATCATTTTTAAAATTGAACAAAATGCCCGCGCTGCCCCCCTTTCCAAAGCCGGAGTTACTAAAATATTAACTAATTCATCGGTGATCGCATCGGGATTATTATAGGCTAACTTTACCCAACGCCGGACAAAACTCGGACGACGAGCCAGGGCAAAAAATAACCTTAAAACCGGAGGAGAAGCCACAATATTTTGTACTTTTTCCACCACAGGAATTGACCAAGGTGGTAACATTTCCAATTGTAATCCCGGGTCAGGAAGACTAATTAAAACTAATCCCTTTGCTAATTTAGGGTCTTGGGATGCCAGCATTAAACTCACCAAAGACCCAATCGAATTTCCGACTAAAATTACAGGTTCTCGAATAAACGTTTTCCAAAAATCATAGACTAAATCTACCCATAATTGAGTATTGTAGGGGGCGATCGCCTTTTCCGAACCGCCGAAACCCAATAAATCCAAAGCATAAACCGTATGGGTTTGACTCAACACGGCTAAATTGTATCGCCAATGCCCAATCGAAGCCCCAAATCCATGTAAAAATAACATCGGGTAACTAGGACGAGAAGATGGGGATAAACCTGGCCGACTGTAGGTGTAACGAATCCGCCAACCCCGCCAAATCCAATCCCGTTGATCACCGACTTGATCTTGCCAGCTTACGGAACTAATCAAATATCCTCCCATGACAACATAACTTTATATTGATAATCTTAACGTTTCTGGAATTTAGGTTAAATTTGGAACAGAATATCGATGGGAATGAGTACAATAGGAAACTGTAGAACCATATCACCATCATATTTAATCGCTTGCAAACTTCTTTAATGCCTGTGACCGATAAAAAAATCAATCGCAATTTGCCTCCAATTAACGAAAATATCCGGTTTCCTAAAATCCGGGTTATAGACGCAGATGGCTCCCAGTTGGGGATTCTCACCCCTCGGGAAGCCTCGCGGATGGCGGAGGAAAAGGAACTCGACTTAGTATTGGTCAGTGACAAAGCCGACCCCCCGGTGTGTCGGATTATGGACTACGGCAAATACAAGTACGAACAGGAAAAGAAAGTTCGAGAAGCCAAGAAAAAACAACACACCGTTGATGTCAAGGAAGTCAAGATGCGCTACATCATTGACGAACACGATTACAAAGTGCGCGTCAATCAAGCCAAACGCTTCCTGCAATCGGGGGATAAAGTCAAAGCCACCATTATGTTCCGTGGTCGGGAAATTCAACACAGTCACCTCGCCAAAAACCTCCTGGAACGTATGGCCTCTGAGTTACAAGAATTGGCTGAGGTGCAACAGGAAACCCAAACAAGAAGGACGCAGCATGATGATGTTGCTCTCACCCAAAAAGTAGAATTCAGGTGTTGAATGGCTGACTTTTCCGGGTTTAGTTGCCTTGGGATGTCGCTTGGGACACCAAACCTCTAATAACCAGCCTAAACTATAAATTCTCCCATCCCCCTTGTTAGCAAGGGGGACTTTAATTGTGAATGCTTAATATCTGCGACCAAGTTTGTAACTTTTGTAATTCTGTAATATGGGTAAGGTTATATTGTAGGGGAGTGATGGTGATCAGATTTTGACGTAAAGCATGAACATCCGTCATCCATTCATCCAGGTCGGAGGGTTCATTTAGGAGTTCCACATCCTCCATTAATTCTCCAGTTAACCAATAATAGGTTTTTCCCCGGGGGTCAATGCGTTTTTCCAAAATATCCAGATAACGGCGAATTCCTTGGCGGGTAATCTTCACCCCCTGAATATGTTGGGATGGAACACCTGGGACATTAACATTTAGTAACATCGCTTCCGGTAGGGGATGTTTTTCTAGGCTGTTAATTAATTTTTGGGCAAATTCCACCGCCGCCTGAAAGTCCCGGGAGGAATAACTGCCTAAACTAAAAGCAATACTGGGAATTCCTTGGATTAACCCTTCCATGGCCGCCGAAACCGTACCGGAGTACAGAATATCCGTGGCCACGTTCGGCCCATGATTAATTCCGGCTAAAACCAAATCCGGCGGGGTTTCCATCACCCCAAATAGTCCCACTTTCACCGAGTCGGCGGGGGTTCCCGAACAGGCCCAAGCCTTTACGGACGGGGCAAATACGTCCTCGACCTGTTCCGCGCGAATGGGATGGTGTAAAGTTAAACCATGGCCGGTTGCCGAACGTTCTTGGTCGGGACAAACCACGGTGACATCATGCCCGACTTGGGCTAAACCATTGGCTAAACTGCGAATTCCTTGGGCAAAAACCCCATCATCATTACTAATTAATAGTTTCATTGAGTTAAATTGATTAAGAGAGGGAAATATACTTTCGGGACAAAAGGATTATTTTAGCTGTCAAAAAATTCACAAAATCCATCACTTCTTGTTGTTTTTCTTGAGGTAAAGAACGCCACTTTTCTAATAATTTTTGTTCCTGAATCATGGGGTTTTGGATTTACAACTTTAAATATTATAGCAGTTTCTCCTAAATATGTGTTAAATATAGCCCGTCTAAATCATGGGTATAAATCCTTTGAGTCTTCTAGCCAATATCGGCACGGGGTTAGAATTAATCTCGGAATTATTTGTACTTACAATCCATTTAGACTTACTATAGAAGCAATGAATTAATTTTCAATATTCATCCTCTAATCTGAATCTTGCCATGCTTAAGCAATTTTTAATAGGCTCAGTTTTGATTGCCAGTGCCCTTTTCAGTGGTGAAGCCAACGCTTCTACTATTACCTATGATTTTACTGTAAATGTGAGGGCTGGAGCGTTGAGTGGCAAATCGTTTAATGGTACGTTTAGTTATGATGATTCCTCATTAACAGGGAGTGGGGTTGAGGAATTGGGGGTAAATCAAGGATTAACGGTTTGCATGAATTTTTTTGGACTAAACTATAACGAAACCGAAGATAGTAGCTATCCAATGTTGCCCAAACTTATATTTGAAAATGGTTTAATCAAACAACTGGATTTTTGGATAGAGCCGAATAAACGAGTGAATTGGTGGAATGAATCAGGATGGGAAGTAACTCTATCTCCGGCTAAAAATTCTGCTTCTAGCAATTGTAAGAATTAGAGAAGTATCAAGCTAAAATCCGACCTAAATCCGTAGATTTAATCTACTTTGTTCAAGGGATTTTTGCAAAAATATTGTTCGTATAATTAGGCAAAAAATAAAAGTTGAAGATAATTCTCTATTTTTTTAACCGCTTTTTTAACAAGAGAGTGATCAGTAAAGGAGAACAAATTAAGTTAAACTCAACAAAGGTAGGAGAATTTAATCCTCTAGCCAATTTCAATAGTCTATATAATTATGATATGGCAACTCAACTTAGTGAATTAGAAACCCAACTCGAAGACCTCCGTACCGAGGGAACAGAAGTGATCGCAACTTCTCAAACCCTAGACGAATTAGAACAGTTGCGAATTAACTATTTAGGCAAAAAAGGCAAAGTTTCCGTGGTTTTAGGGGGTATGGGAAAACTCGACCCCAGCGAACGTCCCCGCATTGGAGCTTTAGCCAACGAAGTCAAAAAAGCCCTAGAAACGGGTTTAGAGGATAAACGCACCGCCCTCCAACGCGCCCAACTCGAGGCCCAACTGCAATCAGAAACCCTAGATGTCACCATGCCGGGGGTCTATCATTCCCAGGGCAGAATTCATCCCCTGAATGGCATTATTGATCGGGCTTTGGATATATTTGTCGGGTTGGGATATACCGTGGCTTCTGGCCCGGAAATGGAAACGGACTATTATAATTTTGAAGCCTTAAATACCCCCCCTGACCACCCCGCCCGGGATATGCAGGATACCTTTTATTTACCCGATGGTAACTTATTAAGAACCCATACCTCCTCGGTGCAAATTCGCTACATGGAAGAACACCAACCCCCCATCCGCATTGTCGCCCCGGGTCGGGTTTATCGTCGGGATACGGTGGATGCTACCCATGCGGCGGTGTTCCATCAAATTGAACTCTTAGCCATTGAAGAAGGTCTACAATTTACCGATTTAAAAGGCACAATTAAAGAGTTTTTGCGCCAAATGTTCGGGGATTTACCCGTGCGGTTTCGGGCTAGTTATTTCCCCTTTACTGAAACCCTCGGCTGAAGTGGATTTACAATGGCAGGGAAAATGGTTAGAAGTGTTAGGATGTGGCATGGTTGATCCGAATGTGTTAAAAGCGGCCGGATATGACCCGGAAAAATACACCGGATTTGCGGCGGGTTTTGGTGTAGAACGGTTCGCCATGGTTTTACATCAAATTGACGATATTCGGCGGGTTTATGCCAGCGATTTACGCTTTTTACGTCAGTTCTAATTGTTAAAATTGAGTGTGGTTAATGAGGAGTGAAATTAATGAATAATTTTGTATTGAGGAGTCGGTCTTTTCGGGTTTTAGCATTAGTTGTATTAGCGGTGATGGGGAGTCAATTACCCACCTTGGCAACGATACATACTAAACCCCCGACAACAAATTCAGAAACACAAATAGCCCAAAACCGTTCTAGTTTGTGCCGAGTTATTGGGGAACAACAGGGGTTAGCGGTTCATTCTCGACCGACTCCAACCTCCCCAGTAGTTGGGGGTGTGGGGTTTAAAACGGAAGTAACTTTAGCTAATAATTCCGGCGGGACTCGTGGCCCCGATGGTCGCACCTGGGTAGAAATTTCTGCCCCGATTAAGGGTTATATTTCTAATGGTTTTCCCGATAGAAGTGGAAATTTGCAGGACTGTTCGGGTCAAGCACAAAAACCCGAACCTCCAACAACAACACCCCAAGGTCTGTGTCGTCAAATTGATTTTGCCGCCGCCCCCAATGGGGTTGTGGTACGGGAAAAACCCTCGCGACTTTCTGACCGGGTTGGGGGTGTGGCTTCAGGGGCTAGAGTTAGACTGATGCAGAATTATAAGTTAATTCCTGATCCGAATGGAGAAAAACGCGACTGGGTGGGAATTAGTGAACCCGAGGAAGGATATATCTCGGCTAACACTTTGATTATGTGTCGCTAATAGTAGAGACGTGCCATGGCGCGTCTCTCTATATTTAACTCTCTATATTTTACTATATTTAACCACAAAGACACAAAGGCACAAAGATATTATAACGGGATTCAAGTTTTTTGAATAAGTTGGAAAAAATCACCTAATAAATATAATGATCCACAAATAACTGGTAAGGTATTTTTATCTTTAATAGCAGTATCTAAAGCTGAAATTAATGTGGGATAGGTTTGACAATTCTTTAAATCGGGACATAAACTTTTGGCTAGGGTTGCTAACTGTTGGGGGTCTGCATAAGGATGATTAGGAATAGGAACTAAATATAATTGATCACCGGGTCTTAATAGGGCTTTAAAAATATTGGTGTGATCTTTTGTTGATAACATTCCCATCACCCAACTAATAGATGAAACCTCTAAACTATCCACATATTGACGTAAAGCCATGGCGGCGGCGGGGTTATGGGCTCCATCAATTAATAGGCGATGCTGTTTCCAGGTAATCCATTGCAGACGTCCTGGCCATTGAGCTTTTTCCATTCCTTGAATTAGAGCATTTTCGGAAATTTCCCATCCTTGTTGACGTATAATTTGGATAGTAGCGATCGCGATCGCCGAATTAATTAACTGTATTTCTCCAAATAGGGGTAAAGGGTATTCTAAACCTTGATAATTAGCCGTTTGTTGCATACCGTTTTGCTTGACCCAAACCGCAGGTTTAACCCACGTTACCTGGGCGTTTAATTCCGTCGCCCGTTGTTGAATAACTTGTTGAGCATCCGGGGGTAAAATCCCCACGACAACGGCGGATTTAGGTTTAATAATTCCCGCCTTTTCAAAAGCGATTTCTGCTATTGTTGACCCCAGATATTCTTGATGGTCTAAACCAATGGAAGTAATCACACTAACCAAGGGATGATCACAAACATTGGTGGCGTCTAAACGTCCCCCTAACCCCACTTCCATCACCGCCATATCTACTTTTTGTTGAGCGAAATATAACCAAGCTGCAACCGTAACCATTTCAAATAAAGTCGGGGGAACTTCATCGGGAAAAATGGCATTTTCTACCTCTTGTAAAACCTGTAAAAAATCCGATTCTGAAATCGGTTGTTCATTAATAGATAAACGTTCTGTCCAATCAACTAAATGGGGGGAAATATAGCGTCCAACTCGATAACCCCCCTGGGATAAAATAGAAGACAGGTAAGCACAAACCGAACCCTTTCCATTAGTTCCAGCTACATGAATAATAGGAATATTTAGGTGAGGATTTCCCAAGCGTTCCAATAAATTCTTAATCCGTTCTAAGCCTAAATTAATCCCAAATTGTTGATATTTTTGTAAAAAGTTTTCCATATTTATTATTTATATTTCATCAGCAATTATTAAATCAATCATTTCCTGCTGATTTTTGCGATAAATTCTAAAATCACTATCTAAGGTTAATATAGAACTCCCTGGAATTAATTCACTCATTCTGACTAAACAAGCATCGGCTAAAGACATCGGTACATTCTGATAACGCTGCATTAAATTTCCAATAGCTGCAATTTCTTCTGTTAAATGAAAAGGTATTTTAATCACTCCCGATTTCAATAAAGCAATGACAGCTTCCTCCCCTCCATAGATTCTATGCAGTAAAAAACACGCTTCAGAAATAACCGCTTCACAAGTGAATAATGGAGGAACTAAGGTTTTCCAAATCTGTACCGACCAACCATGAAAGCGATCGCTTTTATCAATTAGAGCAACTAAAGGACTGGTATCTAAAATAATTGATGGCTTCATTTTGCTGAAACACCCTCCAGATAAGTTTTATTATAGGATAAATCACCGATTCCACTCTCCACACATCCTACCCACTGTTTAGCAACTTCATAGGCTGAAATCTGTTGTTGTTCTGCTTCTGGAGGTTGAATTTCTGGTTTTTGGGCTTTAAAATGCAAGAATTCAATAAAATTAATTACTTCCTCCTGTTGTTGAAGCGATAAGGTTTTAATCATCTCGATAATGGCTTCTGCTTGAGTAATAGTTTGAGTCATGATCTTCTCCCGTAGTTGATAATAATATAAAATTGCTATATTTAATTCATTATAACGTATCTCTACTAGAAAATCGCTCAATCCAAATGAGTTAGTTAATTTAATCGGGTAGAAATTCAGCATCGAGGGTGCTTAGAGCTTACCATTGATACCTCCTTTGAGAGTTAAGAGGATTAGGGACTATTCTATTAATTTATAACTGAAAAAGGCGCGTCAAACGCACCCTATAAATTGATGATTCGTATAGCAGTCGCGGCTGTAAAACAAGACATGAAATAATACTCAAACCCAGAAGGTTAAGTGTTTAATTAACTGTTGCCTGCTATATTTATTTGTTAGGTATGGGGGCGGTGGGACTTGAACCCACACGACCGGATAAGGGTCAACGGATTTTCATTCTCCTGTAGCTTTCGCTACTACCAATTGGCGTTGAGAATTGGACTCTCTCTTTACCCTCGGCTTTACGTTAGGGTAGCTCCCGTCGAGTCTCTGCACCTTCCTAGGTATTTATATCAGACTGGGGAAAATTCCCTCGTTTCTAACACCCCTAGGCTTGGCTCAGGATTGCCTTGACTGAAATTAATCAGATTTAGGTTTCCCTGAATTTGACAGCTTACACTTGAGAGATTTCTCGCCTCAAGGCTCAATTTATCTTTAAGTCCGTAGCGTCTACCATTCCGCCACGCCCCCGTATTGGGTTATGTGTTGATTCGTTTTTGAATTTTCACATTTCTACATCTAAGCATTTTATTTTGATTTATGCAAGGGTTTTGAGAAAGTTTTTTTTCAAGACGGGCTGAAATGTTCTGCTGTCGGCATTTTTGGCCCTTGGGAAAAGACGATAATTTCACAACCCCTTAACAATCCGGGACTGGGGCGGTAAACTAAGATTGAGTTCACCCAAACTTGAAAATATTATGATTTTGCCAGGTTCCGCCGTGCGAGTCACGAACCCTATTGATACTTACTACGGTTTCCAAGGTCTAGTTCAACGAGTCTGCGACGGGAAAGTCGCTGTTTCTGTTTGAAGGAGGCAACTGGGATAAACTGGTCACTTTCAGACGTTCTGAACTAGAAGCTATTGATACCACTGCTGGACGCAAAGGCAAAAAGTAATTACGAATTACGAATTACGAATTACGAATTACGAATTACGAATTACGAATGGGGAATTACGAATTACGAATGGGGAATTACGAATTACGAATTACGAATTACGAATGGGTAATAGCAAAAGTTTACCTCCCCTACTCCCCCTACTCCCCCTGCTCCCCCTGCTCCCCCTGCTGCTCCCCCTGCTTCCCCTGCTCCCCCTGCTCCCCCTGCCTCCCCTGCTCCCCCTGCTCCCCCTGCTCCCCCTGCTCCCCTGCTCCCCCTGCTCCTCTCCCCTCTCTTATGCGTCTCCCCTTTCCTGTATTTTCAACTTCTGCCCGTTCTCAACAACATATTGGTGAGGTAATTGAAACGGCGACCACGGAATATTTGGCCCAATGTTTGGAACCGGAGGATTTGAGTTTTCCGGTGATGCCTGCCTTTGGCAGTTGGGTTAAATCCCGGGATGAGGAGTCGGGAAATAAGGTTTATGGGGTAGTTTATCATGCCACAACTAGCCCAATTGATTCGGTGCACCGGGCGAGGGCGCTAGGATTAAGTTTAGACGAATTGCGAGAACAGCAACCGCAAATTTTTGCGATGTTAAAAACGGAATTTCGGGTGGCAATTGTGGGGTTTGAGTTGGCGGGTGAAGATAATAATTCCCAACCGCAACGGGGCAAAATTTATCAATATATTCCGCCGCGACCGCCTCAAATTCATCAGGCGGTGTATGAATGTGAACCGGATGAAATTGTGGGTTTTAGTCAGGAATTGGATTTTTTAAGAACCTTATTAGATGTGAGTAATGCTCCAGTTGATTCTTTGGTAGCGGCGGCAATTCGAGAGGTTTATAAATTCAAAACATTAGAGAGAACATGGTTAATTGAAGCGGGACGAAACCCTGAGTATTTTATTAAAAGATGATTACGATCGTCTGCGGGTAATTCTCAAACAAATTCATCCTTGATGATGGGGGACTTAAATTGATCCGTCTTCTGTTACCTTCGGAATTAAGCAAGTATTAAATAAACTAATTTAGGCAAATGTCATCGGAATACTGCATTTTTTCCTGGGTTAAAAGTAGATTTAACTCTCCTCCGTGACTCTTGGAGAGAGGAAAGTTATCGGTTTGATTGGGTTAAATTTAACAAGTCTAAACAAGAACAGAAAATCTCAGTTTGTTGCTGAAAAACTTCTTCAGCCGTCAAATTTGATTGAGACTCAGAAATAAAATTAACTTGATCAGAAGCACTTTGATATGTTGTTTGAATTGTCAACATTAGTTTGATAAAATTATCCAAGTTATCTTTATCTTTGAGTGCCGGGATAATTACATTGCTGGGTAAAGAATCAAGTATTTTAATAAAATCGGCATCTTTTAGGTTTAAGAATGCAGCCTGAAGTTTCCTATATTTTTGGTTAATCTCCATGCTATCATTGTGTCTATATTCATTAAGCCAATCAGGTTTTACTGACTGTTTTTTCTGAAGAATAGCCAGGTGATGTCCTGATTCAATAATTTCTATATCAAAACTATCGGGATATACTGACAACCAATTTTTTAAAATAATCTTTTCACTTTCTCGATTGAAGTCATCTAAAATAACAATACCACCAATACGGAGTTGGTCATAGACTTGATATAAACAGGCTTCTCTTCCTCTTAAGGTATAGAATGGTGGCCCATCTATAATTACGCAGTCAAAACTAAAGTTTTTTAAGGAAGTATCTTGAGTATAAGCAAAAATCGTACCCAAACCATATTCTTGAAAACTCAAAGGCTGATATTTTAACTCAAAGAGAGATTCTGGTTGAAGAAATTCTTTAGCAAGCTCTTGAGTTTGATGATAACAGTCTAAATCTGCATCTATTGAGATTATTTTGGTTTGAGGAAAACTTAAAGCTAGACGGACGGAACTTGCACCGCTACCAAATTCTAAAATATAATTTGGCAAATTAACTTTCTCATTGATCAAGTCAACAATTTTTAGGAATCCTTCTTCCCCAATCCGCCAAGCCAAATTAAGATTTAACTGATGATTATCAAAATTCATTAATTTATGGGATCATTAGATCGTAAATAATTGCTTAATTGTATACAAATGTATACAAAAAACCTAAATCGGTAATTTTATGGCAATTTTGAAGACAAGCTTTGATTAAAGCTTCCATTATGTTAACATGGATTCGTCTATTTTGGATAAAAATCTTGAATATCCTGTGCTGTTAGTTGTTGTTCTCCAATTCACTTGAGGTGATCGGCATCTGTTGCTCAATACTTCTACCTTTTTCAAAGCCAAAGATAACTTTATTTCGATAGATTAAATCAAGTTCTTACCGATAACCAACAAATCAAATGCTATGAAAAATCCTTTAATTTCTATTATTACTCCCGCTTATAAGGCAGAAAACACTATCAACAGAGCCGTGAACAGTGTCATACAACAAGATTTTCTGGATTGGGAAATGATTATTATTAGCGATGATTACCAAAATTATTCTCAAATTCTTAAAGAAGATCATATCATGGATGAACGCTTACAATTTATTTCAACAAATAAATTTGGTTCGGGTTTCAAGTCATGCCAGAAATAAAGGGTTAGAGGTTGCTAGAGGAAAGTACATGGCAACCCTAGATGCGGACGATGAATTTAAACCTCAAAAATTATCAAAGATGCTCCCTTTGGTTGAGAGGTATGGTGCAGCTATTTCTGATATTGAAATTCGAGATCATGATTCTGATCTTTTACTAGAAAAATTCAGTAAGTTACCTAATTATGAGTTTCTTTCTCCAAAAGACTTACCATGGGTTTCTGTTCATAGCTCTAGTATTTATTTATATGATGCCACTAAAATACCCAATTTATATTATGATACGGATTTTCCCAGAATGCAGGATTTTGTTTTTTTAATGTCCTTTTTTAATAACATTGAGTGTATTGGTTTTGAACATGAGCCTTTGCATATTTACTATAAGCGTAAGGGATCTGCTTGTAACTCTACCGATACCCATGAAACTTTTCATAAATCCAGAAATAAATTGCTGGAAAAAATAAATAATGGTCAAATATCTATTCAAAACAATTTAGCCAAAGCTGAGTGCATAAAAATCATAAATTTCATATCGGAAACAGATAATATTTACGATCAGGAAATTCTGAAAAATCCCCAAACTGATTGGCTGGAAATTTTTAAAACTAAAATTCAAGATCGGGATTTTGTAGGATATGCAAATTTTTTGATAAACGAGGTTTGAAAAAGGTACAAGAACGGTGAAAATTGGTTTTTTTACATCAACTTGACACCATTACTTTACTATGATAACTTCAGCTTTGGTTGCAAATTCAGTACAATTTACTTTTTAAATCAGAAAAAATCCGATGATTAAAACCTATGTGAGTAATGCTTTTTTAAAAATCGAAGATTCCCAACTGTATGCTATTTTTGCTTGGAGTCAGCGTACAGCAGAAATTATTACTGTCAAATCGTGGTTAACAATATTAGAAATATTTGTTCACGAACATTCTTTAGAAAAAGCTTACCTGATCTTTGAACAAATTAAATCAGCTTCTGTCCCAGAGAAACTGACGGAGGAGTTAGAGCAATATCAGCATCTGATTGAAAATGCCATAGTGTTTTTAGCCGATGGAAAAATTACAATTTTTGGTAAGGGATTTCGCAGCTTTATCGAAAAGGAAATGTTATTTGAACTGGGTGATATTAGTCAAAAAAGTTACCAAGTTCTGACACAATTATTTTTTAACTATCAATTAAAAGATGATTTAGCATCCATTAATACCCTAGAAGAATTTCGTAATTTAGTAGAACATTTAGAACAACTGGGGTTGATATCTCCGGCTACAAATTCTATAAATTGGGGGGATTTAAAAAAGACTGTTCCTATTTGTCAAGCCTTTGGTTTAACTAGGGGTACACCAGTAGATAGATATTATCTCAGTCAATATTTAAAAGAAATTCAAACCCAAATTTATGGTAATATCCTAGAAATAGGAGGAATCCCAAAAGATAAAGACTTCTATGAAGTTAATCCTGGCACATCCTATCAAATTATGAATATAGAACCCGGTTTGGGAATAGATATAGTGGGTGATGCTCACGATCCATCCATAATTAAACCGGAATCTTTTGATTCAATCGTAATTTTTAATGTTCTGGAACACTGTTATGCGCCTTGGCAAGTAGTAGAAAATATTTATACTTGGTTAAAACCGGGGGGTAAATGTTTTGCCATGGTTTCCTAGTTCTATCAGACTCCATGCTACACCCATGGACTATTGGCGGCCCTTACCCGATGCTTTTGCTTGGATGTTTAGAAATTTTTCTCACCAAAAGCTCTATATTTATGGTAATCCTATTACTGTTATTGCTAGTTATCATGGCATCGCCACTGAGGAACTAACAACCGCAGAACTGGACGCATATCATCCAGATTATCCTGTAGCTACCTGTATCGTAGCCCAGAAATAAAATTTACCCTTTATAAATTGCCATGAGTCCGATTAATTTTGATATCCAACCCGAAGTTAGCATCATTTTATGTACATACAATCGAGCCCAATATTTAAGTCAATGTATTGATAGTGTTATTGATCAAACTTTTAAAAATTGGGAATTGTTAGTTGTTGATGATGGCAGCAATGATCAGACTTTTGAAATCGTTAATCCCTATTTACAAAAAATTCAAAATATCCGTTATTTGAAACATAAAAATCGCAAATTAGCCTACTCTAAAAATGTCGGTATTCAAGCCTCGTTTAGCTCTTATATTACATTTTTGGATAGTGATGATACCTATGCACCTAATCATATAGAATCTCGTTTTAACTATCTAAAATCTCACCCCGAAATTGATTTAATACAAGGCGGATTCTTTTCTGATGAAGATATTATAGTAGCTGACTATTATCAACCTGGGAAAACTATTAATTTAAAAGAGTGTGTTTTAGGCCCGACATTTTTTGGTAAACGTAAAGTATTTTTTGAATTAAAAGGATTTAATAATATCGCCTATGGTGAAGATACGGATTTTTGGCAACGGGCAGAAAAAGTATTCAAAACCCACAATATTACCAACCCAGAAACCTATATTTACACAAGAGCAGAAACAAGTATTACTAAGAGTGTTTTAGAGAAAATTTCTTTATGAGATTAGGTAATTGGTATGAAAGTTAATATTTTCTTCTCCCAAATCAGAAGCCATTTTTACCTCATTGTCAGAGTTTTCTTAAGTTTATCTCTAGTATTCCTATCGAGTTGTCAGCCTATATTACCCAAGAATAATAATGTCATTCATCTGACACTATGGCAATCAATTAATCCGCCTGTAAATCGGGATGTTTTTGAAAGATTGGTAGACAAATTTAATCAAAAATATAGTAATATTCAGGTAGAATCTATTTATGCAGAAGGATTACCAAAAGTATTAACGGCGGTTGTTGGTAATGCTCCTCCAGATATTCTGTCATTTTATCCGCAACTTACGGGGCAATTTGTGGAAACTGGGAGCCATTGTTCCCCTAGAAAAATGGTTTGACCAATTACCCGGGAAATCTGAAGTTATTCCTAACACATTGGAGGAATTAAAATTAGATGGTCATTTGTGGTCAATTCCTCTTTCTACGAGTAATCTGGCTATTTTTTATCGTCCCACACTTTTTGAAGCCGCGGGCATCAAAGAAACCCCGAAAACTTGGGAAGAATTACGCCAAGTTGCTAAAAAATTGACCATATATAAAAATGGCGATAAACTACCCGAACAATATGGAATATTACTACCTTTAGGCAAGGGAGAATGGACGGTTTTTAGTTGGTTTCCGTTTTTATTAAGTGCTGGAGGTGAAATAGTAACTAATGGTTATCCCAATTTAACAAATGCTGGAGCTATTACCGCTTTAAAATTCTGGGAAGACTTAATGAAAGATGGTTCAGCTATTCTTTCTAGTCCAGAAAGGGGTTATGAGGAGGATAATTTTCTGGCTGGTCGTGTGGCAATGCAAATAACTGGCCCTTGGACTTATATTACTAAATCTAATGTGGATTATCAAATCTTTCCTATCCCTGCTAATGTGGAGAAAGCGACGGTGATTGGGGGTGGCAATCTTTATGTTATGAAGACTCAGCCAGAAAGGGAGAAAGCAGCCCTGAAGTTTTTAGAATTTGTTTTAAGTGAAGAATTTCAAACAGAATGGGCGATAGGGACGGGTTTTTTACCCGTTAATTTTAATTCTGTTCAAAGTCAGGCTTATCAACAATTTCTCAACTCCAAACCTTGGTTAAAAGTGTTTGTAGACCAAATGCCTGTGGCTCGCTCCCGACCTATTATTGCGGGATATAATCGTTTATCTAATAGTTTGGGTCGAGCCATTGAGTCTACATTACTTGGTAAATCTTCTGCTGAACAAGCACTTAAAGAAGCTCAAGCACGTTTAGATCTAATTTGGAAAAGAAATTGATGTGTAGAAATTAGGGAACACCGGAACACCGGAACAGTTCCCCCCTACTGATAATCTTTTGATTCTTGGATTCAGAATCCTCAAGACGTGGTATATTGGAAAGGTTGTCTAAAAATCACACATCCAGGGATTCGGGTGTTTCTAGGGTTTAAACCCTTAGCTGATACGCCTGGATGGAGGATTAACCCGAATTAGGAGTTATAAAGAATGGGCGTTATTAGTTTGGCAGAAATGCTGGAGTCTGGAGTTCACTTTGGACATCAGACCCGCCGTTGGAATCCAAAAATGTCTCCTTATATCTACACGGAGCGTAACGGGGTTCATATTATTGATTTAGTTCAAACCGCAGAACTAATGGAGGAGGCCTATGATTATGTCAGAAGTTCCTCTGAAGATGGGAAAAAGTTTCTGTTTGTGGGGACTAAACGCCAAGCCGCCGGAATTATCGCCAGTGAAGCCGCCCGTTGCGGGGGATATTATGTCAACCAACGTTGGTTGGGAGGAATGCTGACCAACTGGGCGACGATTAAAACCCGGGTTGACCGTCTGAAAACTTTAGAAGACCGCGAGTCTAGTGGTTATTTTGATTATCTTCCTAAAAAAGAAGCTTCGGTTTTACGTCGAGAATTGACGAAATTACGGAAGTATTTAGGCGGAATTAAAGCGATGCGTCGTGTTCCTGATGTGGTAATTTTAGTTGACCAACGCCGGGAATATAACGCCGTGATGGAATGTCGGAAATTAGATATTCCAATTGTGTCTTTATTAGATACTAATTGTGATCCTGATTTGGCAGATATTCATATTCCTGCTAATGATGATGCTATTCGTTCAATTAAGTTGATTGTCGGTAAGTTAGCCGATGCAATTTATGAAGGGCGTCATGGTCAAGGTGCAGAAATACCGGAAGAAGATTATGATTACGAAGCCGAATATGAAGACGATGAAGAAGTTGAAGATATCGGCGATTTAGATTCTGATTCGGAGTCGGAAGAATAAAACCTAAAACAAGTTCTCAGGAGTCTTTTTGGGGGAGGTTTGAAGCCTAATTATCCCCTCGGGACTCCTGGGGTATTGATCTGGAAAAACGCTCTTATTCATTTGTTATACTGGTGGTTAACAGATGGATGATAGCTGTAGCAAACCTAGAGTAAATCTGAGGAAAAAATGGCGGAAATCTCAGCAAAAGTTGTTAAGGAACTGCGCGATAAAACGGGCGCGGGGATGATGGACTGTAAGAAAGCCCTGATTGAAAATGATGGGGATATCACGAAGTCCATGGAATGGTTGCGTCAAAAGGGTATTAGTTTCTGCGGATAAAAAGACCTCCCGTAGTGCGACCGAAGGCTTGGTGGGAAGTTATATTCACACCGGTGGACGGGTTGGAGTTATGGTGGAAGTCAACTGCGAAACGGACTTTGTGGCGCGTCGGGAGGAGTTTAAAGCATTAGTGAATAATATTGCGATGCAAATTGCAGCTTGTCCTAATGTGGAATATGTTTCTATTGATGATATTCCCGCCAGCATTACCGCTAAGGAAAAAGAGATTGAAATGAAGCGGGATGATTTAGGAAATAAACCCGATAATATTAAGGAAAAAATTGTTCAGGGACGAATTGATAAGCGTCTCCAAGAGTTGTCTTTGGTTGATCAACCGTACATTCGCAATCAAGATATTACGGTGGCGGAGTTGGTGAAACAAAGTATTTCTCTGTTAGGAGAAAATATTAAAATTCGTCGCTTTGCTCGTTTTGTTTTGGGTGAAGGGTTGCAAAAGGAAGAAAAGAATTTTGCGGATGAAGTCGCCGAACAAATGGGTAAAGCCTAGGTTACTTCTGAAGTTAATTGATAGTTGGGACTCCGATCTAATAGGAATCTAATTATGATCGGAGTCCATTAATTTATAATTCGTAATTTGTAATTTGTAATTCGTAATTCGTAATTCCTTTATGGCTGGATCAATAAATCGCGTTGATCAGGATATCGCTGCTTTGGAAGAAGCGATCGCTAAAATTGCCCAAGAGTTTCATAAAGCCTATGAAGTCTATTTAGTCTCCCTGGGGCAAGGGGTACGTCAACAATTAATTTTGGCGAGTTATCACCTCTGTACTCAAACCTATCCTCAAGCATTTTTAGAATTATCGGTTTCACAACGACAAAAATTACAACAGGAGCTAAGAAATTTAGCCCGACAAATGCAGACGGATTTGTGCGATGCTCTGCACATTCTAGTTGCGTTTGAACTTGTAGATGCAGAGGAGGAGGATTTTATCTCTGAACCGGAGGAGGCACAGCCCGAGGAAAATTTGCGGGTTTCTCGGACTCCCCAAGCGTTGGATTTATTAGCTTGGCAAGAAGGGATTGAAACCGAAATTGTGCGACTGTTGAAATTGCTATCTAAGGATACTAACTTGCTGTTACAACGGTTTGGACTGTTACCGAAAAAATTACCGGAGGCGATTTTGGAAGTGGCTTCTAAGGCTCAGGCGTCGAGTGATATGGTGGCTGGGCCAGCGAATTTACTCCAGATTATGATTGAGACGGAGGATGATGACGAGTCCCAAACCTCCTCTATGACCAAGTTAACGGCTATTCATTTGCGCTTGGGGGAAATTGAGTTTGCGGATGCTAATGTGATGGCGCGACGTCACCAACTCCGCCATTTATCGGGACAGTTGAGTAGTATTCGTCGGGACTATCAAAAAAAGTTACGCGAGAGGGCTATACTTCAGGCAGAATCAGCTTGGCGAGCTAGTTGGTATGAGGATTGAAAAAGGTTGTAATGGTTGTGGGTTGGGGCTTTTGAGGTTTTGTTGTTTAAAAAATCAAGTGTAGGTACGCAGAACCCCCACCAGCATATAACTAAATTATAGCACCCCAAAATTATCCGTGTCAACCTTGATCAAAATTTGCCTGAATTTTTCCCGAAAATCGAGGAGTGGGGAAACTAGAAAAATCCGCAATGCTATGGATAAAGGCTTTCAAGATTTATTGCCTAAAAAATCAAGTGCAAGCCCAAACCACTGCCACTAGCATTTGCTAAAATTGTAGCAAAATTGATTTATTATTGTCAACCCCCGGAAAATTTGGCTTAATTCCTATTATCAAAAAGCCGAGTAGAGAGATTAAAAAAAAGCAAAGTCAATCTCTGTTATACTGGAGATATTGTATATTATAATAGGCTGTAGTAAGTCACGAAGACAGGGTAATTAGGAAGTTAGATTAAGATGAAATCCTATCAACCGGACTGGTGGAGATTTAGTAAAGCGTTATGCGTAGAAGCAGAACGGGGTTTTACTAATTTACAGGGGAGCCAATATCAGTTCCATGAATTTTTTTATGTCAGTTTAAAGGAATTGTTTGAAAATGCACCGCCGGAGACTCAGCAACGGTGTCAAGATTTGGCGGAGGAATTTTTACGCTATCCTGAGTTAGCCTTAGAAGGCCGACAACATTTAATTGCAGATACCAGAAGGTTTTTATTGCAATTACAACGGTTATTTGAGTGTCGGAATAAGGTATCGGATATTCGGGAAAAAGAACAAAATCGAAACCCCCAAGCCCTTACTACAGGAATAACGGAAAAAGGCAAAAGTGTTGATATTTCCTTAGAACAATCCCTAGAAAAAATTATCGGGCCTAGAAATAGCGATCGCATCGCCAAATTAGGAATTTTAACCGTATTTGATTTACTGTATTATTATCCCAGGGATCATATTGACTACGCCCGACAGGTGAAAATCAAAGAACTCGAACCTGGGGAAACCGTAACCCTAATTGCTCAGGTAAAACGGTGTAGTTGTTTTAGTAGTCCTCGGAATAAAAAATTAACCATATTAGAATTAGTATTAAGCGATAATACCGGACAGCTTAAAATTAGTCGGTTTTATGCGGGAAATCGATATAGTAGTAAAGGTTGGCAACATCAACAAAAAACTAATTATGCGACCGGGGCGTTAATTGCAGCATCGGGTTTAGTGAAAAAAAATCAATATGGAATTACCTTAGATAACCCGGAATTAGAGGTTTTAGATGATGCCGGGGGTCAAATTGAATCAATGAAAATTGGGCGACTTTTGCCCGTGTATCCGTTAGCAGATGGTATCGGGGCGGACGTGGTGAGAAAAGCCGTAATTGCAGCTTTACCCGCGGCGAAACAATTGCCAGAAGCGTTACCGCAAGAAGTATTAACTCAATATCAATTAATTGGCTTAACCCATGCCATTGAGAATATCCATTTTCCCCCAGACCGAGATTGTTTATCGGCGGCGAGACGGCGGTTAGTCTTTGATGAATTTTTCTATTTACAGTTAGGATTATTAACCCGGAGACAACAGCAGAAACAAGTTGAAACCAGTGCAATTTTAGCCCCTATGGGCAAATTAATTGATGAATTTTATCAGATGTTACCCTTTCAATTAACCAATGCTCAAGATCGGGTAATTCAAGAAATTCTCCAGGATTTATATTCCCCTGAACCGATGAATAGATTAGTTCAAGGAGATGTGGGGGCGGGTAAAACAGTGGTGGCGGTGGTGGCAATGTTAGCAGCAATTCAAGCCGGATATCAAGCCGCTTTAATGGCTCCGACGGAAGTTTTAGCCGAACAACATTATCGAAAATTAGTAGGTTGGTTTAATTTAATGCACCTTTCGGTAGAATTATTAACAGGTTCAACAAAAGTTGGCAAACGGCGTCAAATTCATGCCCATTTAGAAACGGGAGAATTACCAGTTTTAGTCGGAACCCATGCCTTAATTCAAGATAAGGTGAATTTTCATCGTTTGGGATTAGTGGTAATTGATGAACAACATCGATTTGGTGTTCAACAACGAGCCAGATTACAACAAAAAGGCGAATCTCCCCATGTTTTAACCATGACCGCCACTCCCATTCCCCGAACATTAGCGTTGACCTTACATGGGGATTTAGATGTTAGTCAAATTGATGAACTACCCCCCGGTCGCCAACCAATTCAAACCACAATTTTAACCGGAAAACAACGACGGGATGCCTATGATTTAATTCAGCGCGAGGTAGCAAAAGGCCGACAGGTTTATGTGGTGTTACCCTTAATTGAAGAATCGGAAAAATTAGATGTTAAATCGGCGGTGGAGGAACATGAAAAATTACAGTCTAAGATTTTTCCCGAGTTTAAAATTGGCTTGCTCCATGGTCGAATGAGTAGCGCGGAAAAAGATGGAGCTATTACTCTATTTCGGGATGGAGAAACTCAGATTCTAGTGTCAACAACGGTGGTGGAAGTGGGGGTTGATGTTCCCAATGCCACGGTGATGTTAATTGAAAATGCCGAGCGGTTTGGATTATCTCAAGTGCATCAATTACGGGGACGGGTGGGTCGCGGAAAAGATAAATCCTATTGTTTATTAATGTTAGGTGGTTCTACCCCGGAAGCACGCCAACGATTACAGGTTTTAGAACAATCTCAGGATGGGTTTTTAATTGCCGAAATGGATTTACAATTGCGGGGGCCAGGACAGGTTTTAGGGACTCGCCAGTCGGGTTTACCGGATTTTGCTTTAGCGAGTTTAGTGGAGGATCAGGAGGTGTTACAATTGGCTAGGGATGCCGCCCAAAAGGTATTAGAAAAAGATCCTAAGTTACAGGGTTTACCCTTAATGCGCGATGAATTAAATCGTCGTTATATTAAAATTATGGGAGGCAGTATTTTAACCTAGTTCTCATTACCCATTACCTATCACGGATTTAAAAGGATTACGCAGATTAACACAGATTAAAATCCGTGAAATCCGTGAAATCCTCTTAAATCCGTGTTCCCTGTTCCCTTAAAAAAAATGAAAATAGTATTAACAAATGATGATGGTATTGATGCCCCCGGAATTAAAGCATTGGGGGAGGCAATTTCTGGGGAAAAGATTTGGATTGCGCCGGAAAAAGAATATTCCCAATGTGGACATCAAGTGACCACCCATCAAGGAATTAAGGTAGAAAAACGGTCAGAAATAGAATATGCAATTGGGGGAACTCCCGCCGATTGTATTCGGTTAGCGGTGTCCCATCTTTGTCCTGATTTAAGTTGGGTAATTTCGGGAATTAATCCGGGGGGAAATATGGGAGTTGATGTTTATATTTCCGGGACGGTGGCGGCGGTGAGGGAGGCGGCAATTCACGGTATTCCGGGGATAGCTTTATCGCAATATCGCAAAGGAGGAAAACCCGTAAATTGGCAAAGGGCGACCCGTTGGGCAAATTTAGTGTTAAATGAATTAATGCAGCATCCGCCGCAACGGGGGTGTTTTTGGAATGTTAATTTTCCTTATTTGGAACCGGAAGATCCTGAGCCAGATATGGTATTTTGTAAATTAGGAATTCAATCTTTGCCGATTAATTATAGAATGGAGGGGGATTATTTTCATTATTACGGAAGTTATAGCGATCGCACCTACGAAGTCGGAACCGATGTGGAGGTGTGTTTTCGGGGGAAAATAGCTGTGAGTTTAATTAAATTGTAGGTGAGGGGTCAGGATTAATTGAACCACAAAGACTCAAGGACACAAAGAGGTTGTAAATATAACTAGCTGATTGGTATCAGGGTTAAATGTGACAATTCTTAACACCATTTCTCAGGAAATTAGTTTAATATCAAAAATTAGGCGGTTTTTCTTGGTGCTTTAATTAGCAAGACGCCTATTGTTGAATTTAGCTTTGGGATTAAAATTTTAATGAGCGTTAACTTAGCAACCCAACTGCGAGAAGGCACGAAGAAGTCTCACACCATGGCGGAAAACGTTGGTTTTATCAAGTGCTTTTTAAAAGGTACGGTAGAAAAGACGTCTTACCGGAAATTGGCAGGAAATCTCTATTTTGTCTACTCCGCAATGGAAGAAGAAATGGAGCGCCACCGTAACCACCCAATTTTATCTAAATTGTATTTTCCTGAACTGAATCGCAAACAAAGTTTAGAGCAGGATTTATACTTTTATCATGGTGCAAATTGGAAAGAAGAAGTACAACCTTCTGAAGCCACAAAAGCCTATGTTGCTCGAATTCGAGAAATCTCTAATTCTGAACCAGAATTGTTAATTGCCCATCTCTATACTCGCTATTTGGGAGATTTGTCCGGGGGGCAAATTCTGAAGGGAATTGCTCAAAACGCGATGAACTTACAGGATGGACAGGGAACTCAGTTTTACGAGTTTAATGATATTCCCGACGAAAAAGCATTTAAGGTCAATTATCGTCAACAAATGGATAGCGTTGATATTGATCAAGATACGGCGACTCGCATTGTCGATGAAGCCAACGATGCCTTTGGGATGAACATGAAAATGTTCAGCGAATTAGAGGGAAATTTAGTTAAAGCCATTGGTCAAATGTTATTTAATACCTTAACTCGTCGCCGGACAAAAGGGGCAACGGAAGGGTTAGCAACTGCTGTGGAATAATTAGTTATAGCAGGCGCCAGGCAACGTCAGGTTGGCGAGATCAGTCTTCTTCCTAACCGTTCTGGAGACTGCTATAAAATACTATAAAACAAATTAGTCCTGAACGCAAGAATTTGCCTTGTGTTCGGGATTAATTTTTTTTCTAGGGAAATAAGAGCAAGAGGAAAATAAAAGAAACCACAGTTTGTTGAATGATGGGTCTTTTATTTTTTGATATCCGCTTACTGACTAACCACTTGCTGGGTGTTTTTTTGTCGATGTAGGGCATAGAGTTGGAAGAAAACAACCATCCCTACAATAAAGCTACCCGTCACAGCAATAGCTGTATTGATGGGTAAATTATTTTTGAATACGGCGAGTAAAACAATCACCAATAAAAGTACCGTTGGTACTTCATTTAAACTGCGGAATTGTTGACTGGTGAATATAATTTTATTCGTGGCTAATTGTCGCATAATTCGACCACAATAAAAATGATAGGCGACTAAAACCGCAACTAATCCTAATTTAATATGTAGCCACATATCTTGTAAAAGGCTGGGTTGTGTGATTAAAAGGGCGATTGCCATCACCACCGTCACCACCATACCCGGGGTGGTAATAATCCCATAAAGACGCTTTTCCATCAATTCATATTGTTCTTTTAAAATACTGCGGGCGGGTTCGGGTTTTTCTTCCGCTTCGGCGTGATAAACAAATAATCTCACCAGATAAAATAAACCCGCAAACCAGACAACCATTCCGATGATATGAAAGGATTTAAACCAAAAATAAGTCATATATCCAATAAAATCCTCAACAATAAAGATGGTATAAACCACCTTACCGGATTCTGGACAATCTAGCAATTAAATCGCCCAGGATAATTTTTTAACATACTAATAGAGGTTAATCCAAAGCCATATAATTCCGCTTCCGGTTGCGTTGTGTAGCCTTGAAAATTCCGTTTTCAGGATGAATTTCCCTAGGCGATCGCTAATTCATCATTGGGTTTTGCAAAGTCATCCATACCCCAGGGGAAATTTTGGGAAACCCCCTAGACAAAATAAAAATTATATAGTTCAATAACTAAATAGTGATATTTAAGGAATCGCAGCGATGGTAAATACTATCCAAACCCCCGAAACTCAAGAACTGCGCCCCGGGATTAAAAATCCGGTTCAAGAGACGTTGCTGACCCCTCGCTTCTACACGACGGACTTTGACGCGATGGCAAATATGGACTTATCCACCTCCGAGGAGGAATTTTCGGCGGTTTTAGAGGAGTTGCGGGCGGACTATAACCGCCATCATTTCGTGCGAGACGAACAATTTAACCAAAGTTGGGAACAAATTGACCAGAGAAACTCGCCTGGCGTTTGTTGACTTTTTAGAACGGTCTTGTACCTCGGAATTTTCTGGATTTTTATTATTTAAAGAGTTATCTCGTCAACTAAAAAATCGCAACCCTTTATTATCAGAAGCGTTTCATTTATTAGCCCGGGATGAAGCCCGTCATGCGGGGTTTATTAATAAGGCGATGTCGGATTTTAATTTATCCTTAGACTTAGGCTATTTAACTAAAAACCGGACTTATACTTTCTTTAAACCGGAGTGGATTATTTTCGCGGTTTATTTATCGGAAAAAATTGGATATTGGCGTTATATTACGGTGTTTCGTCATTTAGAAAACCATCCCGAACATGAATATTATCCTTTATTCCGTTATTTTGAAAATTGGTGTCAGGATGAAAACCGTCATGGGGATTTCTTTAAGGTTTTATTGCGTTCTCAACCGCAAATGTGGCAAAGTTGGCAAGGTAGACTTTGGGCAAGATTTTTCCTATTAACCGTGTTTGCTACCCATACTTTAACCGTTAATGAAAGAGGAGATTTCTATGAAACTTTAGGGTTAGACGCTAAGGAATATAATCGTCATGTGGTGCGGAAAACTAATGAGACATCTTTACGGGCATTTCCCGAGGTTTTAAATACAGAACACCCGGACTTTTTCCGTCGTTTAGAACAGTGTTCTGAGAATAATGTTAAGAATCAAAAAATTGATGCTACCGAAAAACCAAAATTTGTTAAATTCCTATTAAAACTGCCCACAAATTGTTCGACTTTGTGGAATTTACTAAGAATTTACTTAGCTAAACCCATTAATGCAGAAGCATTACGGGCAGAAGTTCATTAATATTTTCACGCAAAACTAGGGTTTTATCTATTATGTTAAAACCTTAGTTTTTAATTAAAAATTAATCATGAATTGTGCCATCGGGCATCACCGCCCCATGGAGATTAGCATGGGTTAAAATCGTCCGAGTTAAGTCCGCACTTTGTAAATTAGCCCCGGATAAATTCGCCCCGCTAAAATCGGCATAACTTAAATCGGCATCTTTGAAATTCACGCCACTGAGGTTAGTATTATAGCTTTGTTCGGAACTTAAAACCCCTAAACCTGAAACTCCAAAAATAGCATGACAGAGCTTGGCTTTTTCAAAGTTAGCTTGTTCTAAAACAGCCCCACTAAAATTAGCATAACTCAAATCGGCTTCCACTAGAATTGCATCGGTTAAATCCGTTTGTTGATTATGGTTAGGGCGAAAATTAGCCTCAAAAATAATAGAGTGGGAAAGATTGGCATTTTTTAAATTACATCCCGATAAACAGGCTTTCATTAGTTGAGTTTTTTCTAGGGATGTTTTAATTAATTTTGCTCCCGTTAGGTCGGCTTCTCGTAACTGAGCTTGATATAAATTGGCTTCGCTTAAATCAGCCCCCCAAAGAATGGTTTCACTGAGGTTAGCCTGGAATAAATTAGCCTTAGAAAGCTTGGCTTTTCCCAATCTTGCTTCCCGCAAATCGGCATAACTTAAGTTTGCTCCGGTTAGGTTTAAATTAACTAAATTCGCTTCTTGTAAATCAACATAAGATAGGTCAATATCAGGAAAATTCCGCTCGGCGGCGGCGTATCTGCGGAGAAATTCATCAACATTCATAATAATATTAAGTTAAATCAATAAAAAAACAAACTAAACGGCAGATTTAACCGCCCTAAGTTGTTTCTAACTGTTGGTTTTGTTGCTGTATTTGAACCACTAAAGATTCACAGACTAAATCACAAACTTCAAATAAAAGGGGATTAGCAATTTCATAATACACGCTGACACCTTGTTGGTTGCGGGTCACAATTCCCGCCTGGGCTAAAAGTTTTAAATGTTTAGAAACATTCGCCTGTCCTAACCCGGTGGCTTCAATAATTTGGGTGACATTTTTAGCCCCAGATTTTAGACAGCAAATAATTTGTAACCGACTTACTTCTGATAACACTTTAAAAAAGTCTGCCATCAAGGCTAAGGCGGCGGGAGATAATTGTAAATAATCGCAGGTTGGGGTAAGTTGCATGAATTTTAAACTGGGGTGGGTGATGGGTAGGACTCAATGGCATTATTGATATTACTTGTCTATTATATTACCACGTTATCTAATTATTTAAAAATTCTAGGTAGAGATGTTAACGAAAACGTCTCTACCTGGAATTTTAAATGGGATTTTCGTTCTTTCTTTTCTCGCTTAATTGTAGTAAAATATTTGCATGAACTTCTTTTGTAATTGGATATAAAAAAGTAAAAATCATCCCAATCATCAGGATAATGGTGGGTAAGGGGCCAATGGCAAACCGAATTGCTAACATGGCTGAATCTGGTTGAATAGGGGCTGGTTGGCCGGGAACTGTAGAAAGAAATCCCGCAAAACTTAAGGCTTGTCCGACCAAAAATAACCCCACGGCTAACCCAATTTTTTGCAATAAAACCATGAAAGAATAGAAGACACCTTCCCGTCTTTGTCCGGTATTTAATTCATCTAAATCGATAACATCAGGAATCATTGACCAAGGAACTAAATAGGCCGTTGAGACCCCACATCCGGCTAAAATTGCTAGAATATACATCAAGCCAACCTGTCCGGGTTGGAGGAAAAATAAACCCGCTTGGGCAATAATCCACACCCCCATTCCCATAAAATAAACGGACTTTTTCCCATAGCGTTTACTAACAGAACTCCAGACAAATAACATCACTAAAGCTGTTCCTTGAACTGCAATTGCCACCTGGGGAAAAGTTGCTTCCGGCATCTGCATCCAATTGACTACAAAATAGGGTAAAATTGAGGCGGTAAGTTGAACTCCTAACCAGGAACAAAGATAAATTCCAATCACCAATAAAAAGGGTCGATTACTCAAGGCAATTTTAATTTGTTCCGCCAGGGGAATGTTATCGGAATCATCCTGATTGTTTACTACGGAATTTCCCGACAATACTCGCTTTCGGGTTCCCAAAAAACACCAAAACAGGGGAATAACCGATATGATCGCACAAACTGCCCCTAAAACTAAATATTTTTGATAGGGAGAATCGGGAAATAAACTAAAAATAATTTGTGCTAAAATTAAGGAGAAAATACTACCACTGATGGAAAAGGAAAAGCGAAAACTATTGAGGCTGGTGCGTTCATTATAGTCCGATGTTAACTCAGGAGTTAGGGCGGTATAAGGTAAATTAACGGCGGTGTAAGCGGTATTAAATAAAATCCCAATAATCACATAATACCAAAACAAAAACCATTGATTATTACTCGGAACAATCCACTGTAAAAAGAACAAAATTCCAAAGGGAAACCGCACCAAAAACCATCCAAGGATAACGCCTTCCCCAAGGGTGAACCGTGCGATCGCTTAATACTCCCACAATCGGATCATTAATGGCATCCCAAATTTTTCCCACCATTAATACACTTCCAGCTAATCCAGCAGGTAAACCCGCAACATTAGTTAGAAAAACCATCACAAAAAATACAGAAATATTAGCGGTAATTGCGGGGCCCAAATCCCCCGCACCAAAGGCTAATTTAGTTGATAAATTTAGCTTTTGGGGCGGAGAAACCGTTGGAGAAGGTATGGAATTCATGGGAATTAATATGAGAGAGTATTGTCAACTTAAAACCAAAACCCGATGGCTAACAATTAGGATATCCTAAAATGATATGCTGTTACGGATTTAAACCTGATTACCCGATTTAGCTACAGGGGTTTTGCGATTTCCCAATCACCAATTTAGATGCTGAACAGTCTATGCTAATTTAATCATAAATAATTAGGGAGAAATAAAATTATGGCTGCTTTGGGCGATCGCTTTAATCGCATGATGGGGAAAACCCGATTTGTTGTCAGTCGTTTGTTTCTGCATTTAGGAGGTGATCAGGTCGCGCCGCTATTAGGGGTGCTCAACCAAGCCGCTAGAAACACCATTGATGCTGAGGGAGATTTGCAGGTGACAGGGGAAGCGTTAGTGGAGGTCTGCCAAGGTCTGCTGCAATATGATAGCTATTGGCAGTCCGGGGGCAATGAAGGGGATGTGGTTTGGAGTGAGGGCGAGGCAGCGGACTACTTTAACGAACTGTTCACGGATTCGGGCCAACGGTATTTAAGCCAGCCGGATTTTTCCCAACCCCTGGATGAAAGTCAATATCTATCCCTACCAATTACCCACAATTTAATCGTGATGATTACCATAGTTAGTGAAGGAGAAGTTCCCGAATTAGAAACGGATTTAGCAAGTTTAGAGGCAATGAATAATGGGTTGAAAGCAATTATTAATTTGCATTATCAACACCGACTTCGAGGGATTCAAGTACATTTTTCCCCGGCCGTTTTAGGAGATGAATTAACCGACGACCAATTATTAGAGAACTTTCCCGAACTGATTCCCCTTTAAGGAATATTATCGGTTGATCTGGAAGTAAAAAAAGAGTGACCCATTCGGGATTTTTTTGTTAGAATAGGAATAGATAGATGTTGAAAAAAGTTAATGGGTTTATGTGGAAAAAAATTTTAATTCTGTTGATTTCGGTAATGTTTTGTTGGACAACGGTTGCTTGTGGGTCAACCACAACTTCATCTAACCCCCAACAATCTGCTCGCACCGCATCGGCGCCCCAAAATCAAGTTATGGAGGGTAAATATCCGGTTCAGCAAGCCCAATATAATGATGTCGATGGGGAGTATACCCTGATGTTATTAAATACTCCGGCGGGTAAATCTGCCACCTATCGGACGACGGATTTACAAATGGCGCAGTTAAGCGACGAACAAATTAAAGCCGGAGAAAAAAGCACTTTAAATATTACCAATGGTCAACCCATTTTGTATTTAACCGAAGACTTTCGGATTGAATATGTTCATAATGTTACCGAAACTCAAACCAACCCCACCACAGGTCAACCGCAAACCGTTGTCGTGCGTCAAGAATCGAGTTTCTGGACACCCTTTGCCGCCTCTTTCGCCGGAAGTGCGATCGCCAATAGCTTATTTGCCCCCCGCTATTATGTCCCTCCAATGTATCAACCCGGCGGTATAATGACCGGATATGGCGGTTACGGTTCCAATTATAATCAAGCGGTCAACGACTATCGGACTCGATACAATAGCCCCCCGGCGGCGGTAAAAAATAGCACCACCCTACGCACCACCGGAAATATTCGCAATTCCAACTCCTCCGGTAAGCGTTCCACCTCCCCCAATTCCAGCCGTTTCAACGGGTTCTGGGTTCGGAGCCACGGATTTACGCACCTCCCCGAATACAGGTTCAACCCAACAGCGCAAACCCAGTTTTGGCAGTAGTTCCCGCAGTCGCTCCTCCTCTGGAAGTAGCAGCAGAAGACGCCGTTAATCGTAGTGAGCCCGACCGGGCTCCTGCTTCCTTTCAACAATTTGATTCGAGATCACCACAACTGATAGAGTTTGATGGGGAAAAAGCGATCGCTTCTTGAGAAGAAAGCCAACCTGTGAGGAGAGTTAAATTGAGTATTCACCCTTTAGAATTAAAACTAATATCAAATCCCAATCAGCAGGAGATAATTAACTCGGAAAAAGATTGGCACAACACAATTATTTTAGTTGACTATGTTTCCAAGTCAGAACTTTTTTGAGGGACGAGCTAAATTTCCCCGATTCAAATCCAAGCATCATAAACAATCTATTCAATATCCCCAGAGTGTTACCATTGTTAATCAAACTCTAAAGGTTCCTAAGATTGGTGAAATTCCAGGAATATTTCACAGGAAAATCACAGGAACAATTAAAACAGTAACAATTTCTAAAACTCCGACTAACAAATATTTTGCTTCTATTTTGTGTGAAGTAGAAGCAACTGAGTTAAAGGAATTAGGGGATAAAATTATTGGGATTGATCTAGGATTAAAGGATTTTGCGATTGTTAATGATGGAGAAAATGTAACTAAATATGCCAATCCGAAACATTTAAAGCGTCATCAAAAAAATCTAGCTCGAAAACAGAAAAAACTCTGTCGAAAAACTCAAGGAAGTAAGTCAAGACAGGAATCCAAAAAAAATGTAGCTAAGGTTCATGAAAGAATAGCCAATTCCCGCCAAGATTTCTTGCATAAATTATCAAGAAAATTGGTAAACGAAAGTCAAGTGATTGTCGTTGAAAATCTCAACATCAAGGGTATGGTTAAGAACCGGAAGCTATCAAAAGTAATATCTGACGTGGGCTGGGGAATGTTTGTGAATTTTGTGAATTACAAACTTCAACAAAGAAGCGGTAAATTGATAGAAGTTGGTCGCTTTTTCCCCAGTTCTAAAACTTGTTCCTGCTGTAGTTATGTCATAGATGAGTTATCTCTGGATATCAGAGAATGGGATTGCCCAAATTGCCATACTCATCATAACCGTGACGAAAACGCTGCACTTAACATCTCCGAATGAGGGAATCAGGATATTAACTGAAGACGGAGGGAACCCCGTCTTTGCCGATGGAGGCCGTGTAAGTCCACCAGCTTGTAAAAGTAAGGGGCATCGGTCTGTGAATTCGCTGATCCTATACCGACCCGATTAGGGCGGTGTAGGTAGTTTCACAGGAATCTTCTGATTTGGAGGAATAGGCGATCGCAAAATTAAAAGGCAGAAGAATCGCTAGTAAAATAAATATGACCTAGGGTTTTTCCCTGATAAACTCGTTTGGTTAAACGCCAACCCGGTTCCAAAATTATTTTAGCGAAACCACTCGTAAATCCATAGGTTCTGCCAATAATAATTGGTGGCGCGTAGGCATCAGCCCGGGACTGGGCGACCAGTAAAATATCATTAGGGGTACTTTGAACACTCAACGCATGGGAGAGCGCCAAATCCGTTCCGGCCATTCTCACCGAATAACCATTACTATCGGTAGCCCGTCCACAAATGCCAGTAAAATCAAAATTCAGCAGTAACGGATCAACCATAGTGGGCTGACCACCGCTTTCACTCCAACAGGGGCGACGATCCGAGACCTGTTCCACAATTACTAAAGTATGTCCAAAGGCGCGAGGCACAGCGATCGCCACAAACCGATCCTGATCCACCTCTTTTTGGTCAAAATCAAAGGCGATCGCATTCAATGTAAAACCCAGGACTGATATCCCGATGATCAATGCTGTAATAGTTTGCTTCAGTGCCAATTTCATTTGTATCTGCACCGTCTAATGGCGGTACGAATTTAGTCTAAACACTCTCTAAAACCCAACCGGAACCACTAAACCCTCCCGTGCCATAATTGCCTGGGGAGATACCGCTTTGACTTCCTGTTCTATCTGATCCAGAAAGTCATCACTATGGCTGGGGTCATGGTGAAAAATGACTACTCGCTTAACTCCGGCGGCTTTAGCCATCTTTACCGCCTCTTGCCAAGTGGAATGTCCCCAACCGATTTTCGGAGATTTAGGATTATGATACTCCTCATCGCTATACATAGCATCGTAGATCAAAATATCGGCATTTTTAGACAGATTTAAGACATTCTCGTCCAAGCCATCGGGGAGATGTTCGGTATCGGAACAATAAACCGCCGTCCGTCCCTTCCAGGTCACCCGGTAACCCATGGCTGTATTGGGATGGTTTAGTTGTCCAGTTTCAATCAGAATATCATCCAACATCATCGAATCTCCGGGCTTAAGTGTATAGAATCTCAAGTCACCTTGCAGTCCCGTCAGGGGAACTGGAGAATTAGGATGCAAAATTCGGTCGATAAAATGTTGTTTCATCGAGTCCCCATCCGGTGGAATTGCCCCATAGATATGAAAGCAATTGCCCCGCATAAAAGCCGGGGTAAATAGGGGAAATCCTTGAATATGATCCCAGTGGTAGTGGGTAAAAAACATATAGGCTTCCACGGGAGCTTCTTTGAGTAAATCATCTCCTAGGAGTCGCAGGCCAGTTCCGCCATCAAAAATCAAGCGTTTACCAGCCACTCGCATTTCCAAACAGGAGGTGTTACCCCCATAACGAATCGTCTCTTTTCCGGGGGTAGGAACACTGCCCCTAACCCCCCAAAACTGGATCACAAAATCCTCGGGTTTAGAATCGGGAGTAGATAAATCAGAGAGCTTCTGAGGGTTAGCCCCCACAGACGATAGGCTGGTTTCCATTTTATTCTTCCGGCTTCAAAGTTCCACACTGACCATGATGACGCAGTAAATGATCGCACAACACAAGGGCAACCATGGCTTCCACCATTGGCACAGCCCGAGGTAAAACACAGGGGTCATGCCGTCCTTTCGCCGACAACAACGTTTCCTCTCCCTCCTGGGTGACGGTGCGTTGCTCCTTCCGAATTGTAGCAGTTGGCTTAAATGCTACTCGGATAATAATATTTTCTCCATTAGAAATGCCACCCTGAATTCCACCTGATCGATTGGTTACGGTTTCGGACTGTACCCGCAGGATCGACATAAAATTCATCATTATGTTGACTGCCTGTGAGCAGAGTCCCAGCAAAGCCAGAGCCAATTTCAAATCCCTTACTGGCGGGTAAAGACATTACCCCTTTGGCTAGATCTGCTTCTAGTTTATCAAAGACTGGAGATCCGAGTCCTAAAGGAACATTTCGGGCAACACACTCCACCACGCCACCAATGGAGTCCCCCTGATCCCGAACCTGTTCAATCCGTTTTATCATGGTTTCCGCACAATTGCCATCGGGACAACGGACAATATTACTTTCCACTTGATCTAGGGTAACGGTATTCGGATCAATCACTCCTTCGATATCTTGAATCCGTTTCACATAACCAATAATTTCTACCCCGGCGTATTGTTTGAGAATTTGTTTGGCGATCGCCCCAGCCGCTACCCGTCCAATGGTTTCTCGGGCGGAAGATCGTCCCCCCCCTTGCCAATTTCTAATCCCGTATTTCGCATCATAAGTGGCATCGGCATGGGAAGGGCGATATTTAACCGCCATATCACTATAGTCCTGGGGGCGAGTATCCTGGTTGCGCACCATAATCATAATCGGAGTGCCCAAGGTTCGGCCCTCAAACACGCCGCTGAGAATATCACAGGTATCGGTTTCTTTGCGGGGAGTGGTGATCTTACTTTGTCCGGGCCGACGTCGATCCAGTTCCGCCTGAATGTCTTTGATATCAAGTTTTAATCGGGGAGGGCAACCATCAATCACAACTCCCACCGCCCCACCGTGGGATTCTCCAAAGGTTGTGATCCGAAACAAATGCCCAAATGTGTTGCCCATAATGGTTGTGTTTATTTTGCCAAACTCTTTATTTTAGCAGATATGGAGCCAAACCAGACCTGAAACCTGTGGAAAATATATTAAAGACGTACCTAAAGCTTTGGAGAGTATCGAGAAAACATCAGACAAAACATCAGAGACGCGCCGTGGCACGTCTCTACAGATATCCCCAACCCCATCAGGACTTACGCAAATTTGGGGATGTAACCCCAGATATAGGGGTGATTTATGAATTACCTCTACTATTGATAGCGGTGATGCGTAAGTCCTGCCCATGTTAGTCTTCGTGTTCTTCAAAGGGGTCGCGCAGGTCGGTAGAAGCGGGGCCGAAAGCGGTGTAAATCGCATATCCCGTCATGGCGACCACAACCACGGCGATAGAAATACTCAGAGTTAATGCGGGTTCCATGATGATTAGTCTCTTGTTATTCGTATGCTTCTATAATAAAATATTCAGAAAACTTAAGACAATTTAACAATTGTTTCGGTGCTGGAGCCAGGATATTATGTTTAACCCGATATGGGGACACCTAAATCGGTTAACATGAGCCTAAGCCTCCCATCTGTTTCCTAGCTTGGAGCGGTGAGAGTGTCCAAAATCCAGAAAAAATTTTGTTGACGTAAAAAATTTAGGTGAACTATGGCACAACGGACTTGGTTAGGAGATTTACTAAGACCTTTAAATTCCGAGTATGGTAAAGTTTCTCCTGGTTGGGGAACAACCTCTTTAATGGCAGTGTTTATGGGTCTGTTTTTCGTGTTTCTGTTAATTATTTTACAGATTTATAATTCCTCACTGCTTCTGGAAAATGTGGATGTGAACTGGGCTAATTTAACCCGCTAATCAAGTTTAAAATCCGGTTAATCGTGAACTGTGAGGCGCAATTTAGGAAACAGGTTTTGAGTATAATAATTTAACAATACTTAACCTAAATTCTGTATTGCTACTTCTGGAAAGTTAAAAATCACAGTTCACGGTTTTCTATTGATAACAATTATCGATTATTTTTTGTAACTTAGGAGACTATTTTAGTGAATATATTTGGCATTGGTTTACCCGAAATGGCAGTAATTTTGGTGCTGGCACTTTTGATTTTTGGCCCGAAAAAATTACCGGAAATTGGCAGTAGTTTAGGGAAAGCCCTGAAAGGGTTTCAACAGGCTTCTAAAGAGTTTGAAGATGAATTTAAAAAAGAAGCTCAAAAGTTAGAAGAAACCGCTAAAATCAAGCCGGAAAATAACTCAATTGTAGCATCTACCCCAACAGAAAATTCAGTTAATACCCGGGAATAGTTAATCAATAAAAATAGATAAATCAACGTTATTTAGTTCCATCAACGATATGATCATGGAGGTTACGCCTACTAAAACCTTAATTATTCCTCAATTAATAGTAGGTTTAGGAAATCCCGAAAACAAATATGAGCAAACCCGACACAATATTGGTTTTGAAGCTATTGATGCTTTAGCAAAGGCTTGGCGAATTCCAATTTCCGAAAATCGCAAATTTAAAGGTAAATTTGGGGAAGGGGTGACATCTTCTGGCGAAAAAATTAGACTATTAAAGCCTCTGACCTATATGAATTTGTCAGGACAGGCGATTCGTGCGGTGGTGGATTGGTATAAACTGCCGCCCACATCCGTATTAGTAATTTATGATGATATGGACTTACCATTAGGACGGTTGCGACTGCGGTTGTCCGGTTCCGCCGGAGGTCATAATGGGATGAAATCTACCATTTCCCATTTAGGAAACCCAAAATTTTCCTCGGTTGCGAATTGGTATTGGTAAACCTAAGTCAATGTCTGGAACAATGGAACGGGAAACGGTTTCCTATGTGCTGGGAAAATTTTCCTCACCGGAAATGCAAGTCATGGAACAAGTTCTCAAATGGGCGGGGGAAGCCATTGATTTAAGTTTGCATCAAGGTGTGGAAAAAGCCATGAGTCTATACAATAATCGGAGTATTGTTGATAATCCAGAGTGAGTTCTAAAAGTTTACCTGAAACAACGGCGTATGTGCGAATTACGCGACAATCTTGGCACCAGGGTCTACTCGAAGGAGAGGTGAGTGCTGGGGATTATGAGTGGCGATTTCAGTGGCGATTTCGACATACAAAAAAACTCACAATTCAACCGTCCCAAGGACGAGCTTTAATTCAAGAACCTTTGGGACGGTTTTTAGAAAAGTATGATTATCAATTAGAACCCGGTGGGGATTATTCTTTTACTGTTCGCGCTCAATTTTAGCATTACCAATTTCTAATAGACTCGGCGATTAAAATCGCAGCTACACAAACAAAGTCCGCCTACGCGGACTAATTTTAATCAAAATTCACCAGTATTGTCTCAAGTTAATTCTATAATTTAGGAAGCATTTTTTGAGTTGGTTTGCGTCAATTATCTTGCACTTTATTTTCTGGTTTAGGAGTTGGCGCTATGGATGGATTTGCCCAGTTTTGAAAGCCTCGGAAGATATCAGTATAGCTGATGATTCCGTCCAAAGTAAATTGACCACTATTAGGGTCTTTTGTGCAAACTACAAGAGCAGTAGGTCTATCTTTAGGATTAGGTGGAACAAATGTTTCAATCACTTTAGAGGTACGATCTTCAGGACTTACACGATTTCCCTCATTTAGCCGAAGCATAATATCTTTCAACGGCAATTTTGCGAATGATGTACCCAATGTTGGGTGCAAGAAAGTATTAACAATTACATCATCAACTATTCCTGTTACAAATTTACCATCTGATGTTGTGATAGGAATATGAGTGAAGGAATTTGCATTTCCCTGCAAAATTCCTCTCGCTTCAAGCAAATTGTTATTTTCGGTTAAGAGAGTAAGCTTACTTGCTATCTTATATATGCCATTATGCGATATGGTTGCGTTTAAGAACTCTTTATTATGTTCTCGATCATTGATTTTACGCAATACATCTGTATAAGATATTTGTCCTACAATACGCTGCTTGGTTCCATATACAAATAAAGTCCGATATCGCAGAGTAAAATTTTGTCCATCAGGTTGGAAACGGTTGATTAAACCGTTAAATACATCACCAACTTCACTATTTTTAAGAGCAAGAGTCTGAACGGGAATACTCATAAGTTTTACAAACTCTGGAATTTCATCAATACGTTTGGCAAAAATATCTTTTGTAAATTTTTCTACTGCTGATTGTTGGCTAGGCGTAAGAGGAAACTTAATCGGATACTGGTTATTAGGAGGAGTTAAAATTTTCACTAAATCTGTCTTGCTAATGACAGCTTTTAGCTCTCCTATTGGTTGATCACTTTCAGGCTCGGTAGGAGCAATAATAGGAATATGCCTGACATTAAAGATATCCATCATTGCATCTAATTCGGCTACTGTGTCAGTTGGTTTTAGCCAGTGTACTGGTCTATCTTCTCCGAGTTCAGAAAATTCATCCTTAATAGGTGTATTCGGGTTCTTTATAGACATGATAAAAATCCTCCATTGTTGTTTAATTTTGACGGTAAACTTGTACGCGGAATTGTAAAATATCAATTGGCGTTACTACCTTTTTCGGGCAAATTTTTCCTGCCAATTGTTCAATAATAACTACTTCCTTAAATGCCAAATTTAAGCAAGCATTAATACACTCTTGCAACGGTTGACTTTTATCGACCAAACATAATTTAGTTAAAGGTTTCATTATTTCCGATAAAGATATACCCATTAAACTAAAATACATGGGATGAGTCAGTGTTGTCACCTGCTTTTTATCAACCATTCCTAGCAAATTGCCATCTTTATCGCAGATAGTTATATGCTCTATCGGCAAATATTTCATCGCAAATCGAGCTTGAGCTAGGGTATCTGATGGTAGTAGAGTATATGGTTGTTCCATACCACTCACTTCCGGTAACGCTAAAAAGCGTTCGGCTTTCAATTGACAAAATTTTTGATTAGATTTAATGTGACTTAAGATGCTTTCGGGAGAAGCTACGCCATAAACTGTTTCGTCCTCATTGATAATAGGTAAAACTCTGATTGCTGAAGTTGATTTATAGGATTCGACTAATTTATCCATCGCATAAATTAACCTCTGATTTTTAGATGTATAAGGCTTAATTTTTTCTAGTTTAAATACTTCTATTATCGGCTTTTTTAAACTATCAACCAAGTCCTCATTTAATTGTTTGCGAAGTTTAGGGGTTTTAATTCTAAACTTAACAGGTACATCTAAAACTGGCGGTGGTAATGATTGTAAAATTGATAAGTCAGTTAGGATGCCGACAAATTTTTTATCCCCATCTACAATAACAATTTCACTCGCATTTTGCACAGTAACTAAAGCTAATGCTTCTGCTACTGTATCTGTGTCTTTCAAGATACAAAAGTCATGCGTTATAACTTTTGTATCTTCTATACTAACTGCATCGCTATTTTCCATATTTACATTGATTTCAAGAGTTGATTCGATAGTTTGAGACTCCGACTTACTTTTGTTTTCTAGGTTAGAATTTTCTGTTTGTATTTCTGATAAAAAATCATCAACCCAAATAACAACTTGGCCAAAAATTGACTTAAATTGTTCAAACATTACATATAAGTTACAGATTGAGATAGTTTTTGAATCACTTTCCAGTCATCACTATTTGTGATTTTGCCATCCTTATAGTAGGTAACTATAAAGTCTATTAAATTTCGATCTTCTAAGAATTGTGCAAATATTGGATATTCCTGCTTAGAATTGAATAAATTATCTATGCCATTATCTATGTCATTATCTGTTCCACCTTTACTTTTCCAAGCCGTGTATATTTGATCCATAAGTTTATGATTGTTAGCTAAACGATCATAAAACTCAGGAAAATTTAACTGGAGTAAAATTATTTTGCAAAATTTATACTTGTTATCTGTATTCCAGTCTATTTTTTGCTTTTCAATTATGCTTTTCTCCTCGGTGGTTAATTGTTTTTCCTCCAGCTTATTGGTAAGGGTAGAGTTGTGTTTTTTCACAATTTCTTGAATCATGTAAAAAGCTGTAATAAATTGCTGCATTTTACGGATATTTGAATTAGTAGCTTTAGCAACCATTCCCCATATTTGATCAGCATTATTATACTCGAAAGTTAAATCACCTTGAAGCAGTCTCTTTTTAACTTCCTCTTGATCTTTATCAGAGAGAAAAAAGTTAAGATTGATGATTTTTTCTATATATTCTCTCCCAGTAATACCAAGCTCTTTAGGGTATCTTTGTCCCACCGCCTGCTCAATAATTCTTTTATCAATTCCAATGACAAAAATACAGTTAGACTGATCTAAATGTAATTTCAAGCATTCGAGGACAGATAAAGCATTTTCTGGTAAGCAACGATCCAAATCATCAATAAATATCATCAATCGGCCATTGTTACCCACATAACTTTCTACTGCTTTTCCAAAGACATTTTCAAAGTCATTGATAAATTGATAAGGATTAATGAGGTGAGGGTTTTCACCATGATTAACTAACATTGCAAGTTGTTTAGCTATGGCTTCGGCATTAATAAAACCTGCTGTTGCACCATTAACATATCCTCCCGCTAAAACACCAGCTAATTTAAAAGCGCAAACTGAATAAGTTAAAGCGGCTTTTGTAATAGTTTGACGCTCTTTTGGAGAAATATTTTCATCTGCACATATTTGACTAAGAATAGTCTGGATCAGAGCATTTTTAATATCCAGTTTATCGTCATATTTCCAAGCATTAAACCAAACGGTTTTATATTTTTGGTTCTGAGTTGCTAATTTTTCAAAATCCCCTTTCATCCGCGCCATAAGGCTGGTTTTTCCGCTCCCCCAAGAACCAAAAATACCAATGGTAAAAGCACCTTCTTTATGATCTTCACTTTGTCTCGAAAGTGGTTTCTGTAGCCTTGATAGCCATATTACACAGTAATTCAGCGTAAATATCATAATTAAGCTGACTGCTACTTCCTGGGCCACCGCGAATGATATTTCTATCGGCTTGATTAAAAGACATAACTTGTTTACGCCTTGATTTATTAATTAGGACTTAGTGGACTTTTTTAGTTCTGACAAAACTTCTTTAATTCCTGATGTAACTGCCTCTTTAGACATAAACCCGTTGATGGTTTCTAGCAACAACCACTCACTATATAAGTTGATTAAAGGTGCAGTTTCTTCCTGAAAAATTTGGAGCCGCCGACGAATAACTTCTGGAGTATCATCTGTACGATTTTCTTTAATTGCCCTCTTTCTCAGTCGCTGAATTAAAACTGAGTCTGGTACGTCAAAGTTGATGACACAATCACAACCTGCCTGATCTAAATCCCTTAATAATTTATCTAACGCCCCTACTTGAGCGACATTCCGAGGAAATCCGTCTAATATCCAACCTGTTTTTGCTTCTTTTTTCGTCAATTGTTCTCTGACAATATCGAGCACAATGCTATCAGGAACTAATGCCCCTTTATCTATATAAGATTGTGCTTTTTGGCCTATCTCTGTTTTCGCCTTTCGCTCCTCGCGCAGTAGTTCGCCCGTTGAGATATGATGAATTCCGAAGTCCTTGGCTACGATCGCAGCTTGAGTGCCTTTACCTGCCCCATTCGGGCCTAAAAATATAATTCGCATACTTTTTATGATTCAACAGTTGGTCGCTTTTCTCTCCGTATCCTAAACGATCGCTCCAAAACTGAAAAGCGGAAAAAGACGGATCTTTTTAACTTTTAGTTACAAGTCGGATCGAGACGGATAAAGTCGGATAAAGTCGGATATAATAACTTCAGTTCTCTCACATACCTGGCTGATGGACATTCGCGAAGTATTGCAATTTGTAGAAGAAGTTGTTTATGCTAAGACAGGCCAACATCTAAATGACTTGCAGCGGCGCATTATCGAGGGAACACTGAAACGACAGAAATATATGGACATTGCAGAAAATTATGGTTGTTCTTTCGGTCATGCTAAGGATGTAGGTTACGAGCTTTTACAAATGTTATCAGATGTCTTTGATGAACCTGTTGATAAATATAATCTTAAATCTGTCCTAGAACGACAGGGCAATTTGAATATTAATTTTGGTAATAGTAACATTATGGGTTACATTAATATTTGCTTTGATCGCCCCGCAGCTACCCCAGATAAAAGTCAGCCTGTAACTCCCGACTTCCAGCAAGGTAAGTATCAAACTAAGATTGAAACAGTTGGTAAGTTACGGCAATTTGGCTTGAGCGATGAGCAAATTGCAGAATTTCTAGGGTTAAGATTAGATGAAGTTAAGCAGGTAGACTCTGATTTTTATTAATATATTATTATTATTCTATTTATGGAAACTATGGGAAATTTAAGCATATTGAAATTGCCGACAAGCAAATAAAACTGGGAAAACATACGATTGATGTTTCTGCTGAGTTAACACCAAAAAATGGTGATCATAAAGTAAGTTTATTAATTCCGGTAAAAACCAGAGAAACAGAAGGGGGCGGTCATTCTCATCTATTTACTCGTGACCTTGTTACTGCTATTAGCGATCTTAAGAAGGGAATCAATAACTACCAGATCTGTAGGATTGATGAGTTGAATTTACAGGTAACGACCGAGAAAGCCCACGAATTAAGGCGTTGGGATGAATCGGACTGTCTCTTTAGGGGCAGTCAAGATTAATTAATTAATTAACTAATTGTATGTTATACTATTAATACTAACACCAAAAAATAAATGCTGGTACTAGAAGTAAAGTTAAGCGGAAAAAATTGGCAGTATGAAGCACTGGATGAAGCTATTCGTACTACTAATTTTGTTCGTAATAAGGCTTTAAGGTACTGGATGGACAATCGCGGTGTTAGCAAAAACGATCTGCAAAAACTTTGTGCCACTTTAGCTAAGGAATTTGAGTGGGCTAAAAAACTTAATTCTCAAGCTAGACAAGCTGCTGCTGATCGAGCTTGGATGGGAATTTCTCGGTTTTATCAAAACTGTCAAAAACAGAAACCCAAGAAAGGCTACCCAAAATTCAAAAAAAGAGGCAGATCAGTTGAGTATAAACAAACAGGTTGGTCTCTTTCAGCCGAGCGAAAAAAAATCACATTTACTGATGGCTTTCAAGCCGGAACTTTCAAATTAATCGGTACTCGTGATCTAAATTTCTATCAGCTTGAGCAAATCAAACGGATTAGGGTTGTTAAAAGAGCCGATGGGTATTACTGTCAATTCTTAATTAAGGTAGATCGTTCCGAGCCACAAGCACCTACGGGTAAAGCAGTTGGAATTGATTTAGGAATTGAAAGTTTCTACACTGATTCCGAAGCAAATCAAATCGAAAATCCCAGATTCTTGAGAAAGTCAGAGCAGTCCTTAAAAAGACTACAACGACAAGTTTCTCGAAAAAAGAAAGGCTCTAACAACCGCCAGAAAGCCATTAATAAGATGGCGAGAAAACACCTTCATGTCAGTAGGCAACGTCGAGAATTTGCAGTCAAAATTGCACGGCGTTTAGTAACATCTAGCGATGTGATTGTCTATGAAGATTTAAAAGTGTGTAATTTAGTTAAGAATCATAAACTGGCTAAATCAATCTCAGATGCAGCGTGGTCAATGTTCACAGATTGGGTAGATTATTTTGCGAAAATACATGGAGTTCATGTATTTGCAGTAGCACCCCATTTCACATCTCAGGATTGTCATCAATGTGGTAAGAGAGTAGAAAAATCTTTATCAACTCGTACTCATAAATGTCCTAATTGTGGATTAGTTGAACATCGAGATTTAAACGCGGCAAAAAATATTTTAGCAAGAGGATTAGGATTAAAAAATACGGTGGGGCACACCGAAATTTCTACGCTTGAGGAGACTGAACCTCTGGCTAGTTCTGAGCAATCAGAATTGGTTAAGTGCGGTCATTGATTCAAGAATCCCATCGCCTTTAGGCATGGGAGTGTCAAAGCTTAATATATTTAATTTACTTTCCTAGCCGCTTGTAATTGCTATGAAAGAAAAACAGATGATTTCAAAATAATACAATGACGGCCCGGACGTTGAATTAATTCATCCTGTTCAAGTTTAATCATCATGCGGGTGACACTTACCCTGGTCATCCCAATTAAATTAGAAATATCAGCATGGGTTAAACGTAAATCAATTAATAATCCTTCGGGTGTCAAACGACCAAATTTTTTTCCCAGCCATTTTAAACAATTCAATAAACGCTGTTTCTGTTCCTTGGATGTGGAGAATACTTTGTAGTTCTTCTGTTTGGCGCAGATGGGTTAAAATTTTATCCTGATAATCTGACCAATGAGTTGAGGGGATAACGCTAACTTCAACGGAGCTAACACATTCAATTTGATAGGGGTCAAGTTGAGATAGGGGTCTACCGACAATATCATTATGTCCCCAATATCCTAAACTAATTAGAGTTCCGTCTTCCTTCCAGGTGAGGGTACGCACGACACCTCTTTCAATTTTCCACAGGGTATTAGGCCAGAGGGGGATTTGTTCCCTGGGGTTAAAGGTAAGGGGTCTGGAGGTTAAGGTAGGATTAACAAGGGTTGAAATATTCACGGGAAGTTCCTTGAATGCTTACTCCTAACCTAAAGGCTTGAGGTTAAATTCAGATTCAGTCTCGGTTAAAGTTCTCTGACATTTCAAAAATAGGACTAGAATGAAATAGAATCTGACGGTCTAAAAAATAATCGAGGACAATCCAATACATTTATTAACTATCAATTTGATATAATGTTAGAGTTATCTGCCCTAGGACTATTACAACAAGAACCTTTACATGGCTACCGACTCAAACAACGGCTGGAGTTGTTTCTTAGTAGTGCTATGAGCGTTAACTATGGAGCGATTTATCCCTTGCTCAAACGTTTAGAAGAACGGGGTCAGGTTCAGGTGTTGTTGGAGGAGTCTGGGGACGCAGGAGCGAGTCGCAGAATTTATGCCGTAACTGAGGCTGGATGCGATCACTGGCGGGAAAAAATGTTGGAACATCCGCAAGAAAGCTGGGTTAAAAGTCGCGCTCGATTTTTAGTTAAGTATTTCTTTTTCGGAAGTTTAGAACCCGGGGAACGAGTCCAACTGATTGAGAGCCGTTTAAGGGTTTGTCATCAGCGACAAACTTATTTGAATAGTCAAGAAATGGGAAAGTTGGTAGCGGACTCTTTTCAAGTAGCCACTTGGGAACGGGCTCGGTTCATGCTGAAGTCCGAAATGGATTGGCTTCAGGAATGTTTAGAAAAAGAACAATCTGGTGCTTTGACATCTACCTCCAGAAAGGTGTTAACTGAGTTTAATGTTATATTGTAAGTTGAGACTTTCACTCTGATTTTATCTGAATTCAATTATCATTTTTCTCCGTAAAAAACAACCTCAATCTTGGCTAAACAATGTCTAATTTTCCCTCTCCAAAATCTACCTTAAAAGAACAGAATCAGGAATGGATTCAGCCAGAAAATCGGCGAGAAGAATCTGATTCTCCGGCTAAATCTTTCCCCATAAAAATAGCCCCAGAAACCGAGGCTTCTAAAACCGGATGGTTCCAAATTTTACTGGTTACTTCCATGGCATTGGGGATTGGTTTTATCGGGGGACAATGGTGGCAAGCTACACCGAAAGATGGGGATAAACCAACGGCAGAAAGACCGAATCGGGCTAGAGAAAATAAGGTTAAAATTGCTGCGGTAGAAACCTTGAATTTTGAGGAAACCTCTGATTTTGTAGGGACATTAGAGGCAAAAAGGGCGGCAGATATTAAGCCAGAAATTGAGGGCCGAATTACCGAAATTTTAGTAAGTTCAGGGCAGATTATTCAACAGGGAGAAGCGATCGCTCGCCTCAAAAGTGATAGTGTAGAATCGAGTTTAAATCAAGCTAAAGCCAATTTAGTTCGGACTCAGGCTCGTTTAGAGGAACTAAAAGCCGGAAGTCGTCCTGAAGAAATTGCTCAGGGAAGGGCAAAATTAGCCGAAGCAAAAGCCAGATTAGTCGATGCGGAATCCGGTGGTTTATTAGCAGAAATTAATCAAGCCAAGGCTCAAATAGATTCAATTAGAGCCGATGCTGAATTAGCAGAAAATCGGGTAAATCGTTTTAAAGATTTAAGCGAATCTGGGGCAATTTCTCAGGATCAATTTGATGCTTTATCCTCTCAAAAAAATAGTGCTAATGCGAATTTACAAGCTGCTAAACGCCGTTTAGAACAATTACAAAAAAATCGACAATCAGAAATCAATCTCCGTCAAGCCGTTATTGAACAGGAAAAACAGGCTTTAAAACAATTAGAAAATGGGACTCGAATTCAAGAAATTCAACAGGCGGAAGCCCAGGTTGCGGAAGCAGCGGCTCAAGTTCGCAATATTGAATTAGATTTGCAAGAAACCGCCGTTTTAGCACCCTTTACTGGGGTAGTTGGTGATGTGGGAATTAAGGTGGGAGATTATGTTAGTAAAGGAGATATTCTCACCCGTTTAACCGCAAATGATCAGTTAGAATTACGCTTACCCGTAACCTTAGAACACAAAGAGGATCTCAAGTTAGGATTATCGGTGAACATGGTTGATGCTCAGGGAAAAGTATTAGCTAATGGACGAATTAGTTTTATCTCTCCTTCGGTAAATCAAGACTCCCAAACGATTTTAGCTAAAGCCAGTTTTGATAATTCTCAAGGATTATTTAAAGATGGTCAATTTGTGCGGGCTGAAGTGGTTTGGAAACAAACACTAAATGCCGTTGTAATTCCGATGACCGCCGTTCAATTCCAAGGTAATCAACGATTTGTATTTTTGGCTGAAGGCGAAGAAAAATTAACGGCCAAAAAACAACCTATTAAATTAGGTTTAATTCAAAAAGATCAGGCGGAAATATTAGAAGGACTCAAACCCGGACAGAAATTGATTATTTCCGGTACACAAAAATTATCCGATGGTGCAGCTATTAATATTTTACCTGCTAATTCCGATCAGACTTCCAATGGCAAACGTTAAGGAGGGTTGTTGACTGCTGATTGAAGCCCTAAAGGGCTTACTACAAACATCCAATAACCTAATAATATGTTTACTCATTTTTTCATCAAAAGACCTGTTTTTGCTTCGGTTTGTTCGTTGTTGATTATTATTTTAGGAATGGTGGGTTATACTCGCCTTCCGGTGCAGGAATATCCTAAGATTGATCCGCCGATTGTGACCGTAAGCACCAACTATCCGGGGGCAAGTCCCCAGGTCGTAGAAACGGAAGTTACGGAGATTTTAGAAGCACAAATTAACGGCATTGCTGGCATTAAAACCCTAACTTCTAATAGTCGAGAAGGAAGCAGTTCTATTTCAGTGGAATTTGAATTAAATCGAGATTTAGAAGTCGCCGCCCAAGAAGTTAGAACTCGGGTAGCAAGGGCGGCTAGAAGATTACCCGATGAAGTCGATGAACCAACCGTAGAAAAGCGTTCTGGAGATGATGAAAGAATTTTATGGGTGGGATTCTTTTCCGAGAATTTATCTCCTTTAGAATTAAGCAATTATGCCGATCTTTATATTAAAAATACCTTAGAAACCGTTGATGGTGTAAATAGCATTTTCATTGCCGGAGAACGCCGTTATGCCATGCTATTATGGTTAAATCCGGTGCAAATGGCAGCCCGTCAAATCAGTGCTTTAGATGTGGAACAAGCCCTGAGACGACAAAATATTGAAATTCCTAGTGGTCGAATTGAAGGCAAAGAAACGGAATATCCGGTGAGAACTTTAGGAAGATTACAAACCCCTCAAGATTATGAAGACCTAATTATTAAGCGCAATGATAATGGCTCTCAGGTAAAAATTCGAGATGTTGGACGAGTAGAAATTGGAGCAAGAGATGATCGAACAGTTGCCCGTTTTAATGGAAAACCTGCGGTTTCCATGGGCATTAGTAAACTAGCAGACGCTAATTTAATTGAAGTAGTTCGGGGAATTAAAGCTCAATTAGCGGAATTAGAAAAAAGTTTTCCCGAAGGGCTCAGATATGAAATTGCTGTAGATTATTCTGAATTTGTCGAATTGGCTATTGAAGAAGTTTGGATTAGTTTGTTAATCTCGATTTCTCTAGTCGTTTTAATTATCTTCCTATTCTTGAAAAATTGGAGGGCTACGTTAATTCCAGCCATCACCATTCCTATTTCTTTAATTGGGGCTTTTAGTGTGATGTTTTTTCTGGGATTTTCGATTAATACCCTCACCCTATTTGCCTTAACTTTAGCCACGGGTTTAGTGGTGGATGATACGATTGTGGTCTTAGAAAATATCATCCGTTATATGGAAGAAAAACGGCTAGAAACCCTTCCCGGCAACCTACGGCGCCGTGGGGGAAGTGGTATTTGCGGTAATTGCCACAACGGTTGTTTTAGTAGCGGTGTTTGTTCCCGTCGCCTTTGCTGGGGGAGCAACGGGACGATTATTTAATGAATTTGCCTTGACCTTAGCGGGTTCGGTGGTCTTTTCTACTATTGTGGCTTTAACCTTAGCTCCCCCCCTAGCCGCCCGTTTATTGCGTCACGAAACCGAGCCCCGGGGATTGATGAAAATTTTATCTTTCCCCCTAGATGTTTTTGAATGGGTTTTAAATCAAGTCATCGCTATTTATGCTTGGACATTAAACATATTAATGGCAATTAAACCCCTTGTTATTTTGGGATTTATTGCCAGTTTAGGATTAACAGCTTGGTTATTTTTACAGTTGCCCCAGGGATTTTTACCCACGGAAGATCGAGGTCGAATTTTTACCCCAATTACCGCTCCTGAAGGCGTGAGTATTAACTATACTAACCGAGTGGTTCAGCAGGTTGAAAACATCTTTAGTCAAGTCCCAGAAATTAGAAGTTATTTTGCCATTGCTGGTTCTAGTCGAGGTGTTTCCCAAGGAAATAGAGGGTTCTCTTTTGCCCGTTTAACACCCTGGTCTGAACGCCCGGAAGCTGAACAATCTCAACAATCTATTGTGGGGAAATTATTAGGTAAATTTTCAGCAATTACCGATGCCCTAGTCTTCGCTACAAACCCCGGGGGATTACCCGGAGGCGGTCAAGGTCAACCGATCCAATTTGTCTTACAAGGTCGGGATTTAGAACAATTGGCAAATGTTTCGGAAGAATTTGTAATTCAAGCCAGAAATTTACCCGAAGTGGTTAATATTGATACTAATTTAAAACTGAATAAACCGGAATTAGTGATTAGTGTAGATCGTTCCCAAGCTGGAAATTTAGGAGTATCTGTACAGGATATTGCCCGCACTTTACAAATTTTGGTTGGGGGTCAGGAAATTACCAGTTTTAATCAGGGAAATCAACGCTATGAAGTGGTGGTTTCGGGCCGAGGAACAATATCGAGCAAATCCCGAGGATTTAAAGCAATTATATGTGCGTTCCCAACAGGGAGAAATGATTGCTTTGAGTAATTTAGTCACCATTTCCACCGCTACAACACCCCCTCAAATTAACCATTTTAATCGCTTTCGTTCTGCAACTTTAGAAGGAAGTCCAGCCCAGGGAGTTAGTTTAGGCGTGGCGTTAAATGCTTTGGAAAATTTAGCTAAGGATATTTTGCCACCGGATATGCGCACCTCTTTTTCCGGGGAATCTTTAGAATTTAAAGAGGCGGGTCAATCGACTAATTTTATTTTCGCCCTTGCCTTAGTTTTTATTTTCCTAACCTTAGCTGCCCAATTTGAAAGTTATATTGACCCGATGATTATTCTATTAGCGGTGCCTCTGTCATTATTAGGGGCATTTGGGGCACTGTGGATAGCACAATTAGAGTTAAATGCCTTTAGTCGAATTGGGTTGATTATGTTAATAGGATTAGCAACTAAAAACTCAATTTTAATTGTGGAATTTGCTAACCAATTACGAGAACAGGGTTTATCAATTCAACAGGCTGCAATTGAAGCCTGTCGCTTACGATTTCGCCCAATTATGATGACGGCATTATCAACTATTTTAGGGGTGATGCCCCTAGCTTTTGCCACCGGGGCGGGGGCTGCGAGTCGGGTCGCCATTGGCATGGCGGTGATGGGGGGAATGTTGGTTTCTACGTTTTTGAGTCTCTATATTATTCCGGTTTTTTATGTGATTGCCACCAGTCTCCAATCCCGTTTAATTGGGCATAATTCTCAATCCCAACATTTAGAAAATGTTGTGCTGAATGCAGATAAAGGATCTTATTCTAATGGCAATGGTCATAATAATGGAAAGGGAAATCCTACATCTCATCAGGATCAACTTACAAAATCTTCACAAATTTCTGATCAAACTCGGCATTTGTAAAGGAATCTTGTTGATGATTTTGACAACTTATCTACTTGTGGTAAATGGGACAATATGTGTATAATTAAGTTAACATAACTTAGTTTATAAATTTTTAAGTTATGATGATTTGATAACATCACAAGATTAATGATTCTTATGGAGGTTGCACGAAAGTATCAGGAAAAGTCTATCTAACGTTAGAAAGATAGATTACTTACCCAGTGCCTCAACCCTTGGCTGAAAAGCTAAGAATTTTCCAAACAGTCCTTTAAAACCCAACTTTAATACAAGATCATGCAAACCGTAAACTTGCCTGTAGATTCGATGAAGATTCAGATTTTGTGCGGTTATAAAAACCCCACCAAACAGGTGCAAATTCTGCGGATGGAAACTACAGTTCGGGGTTATTTTGAACGGGTTATTTTTCCAGGGGAATATTGCTTATTTGTCGGGGAATCTAATATAGATTTGGAGGTTTACTCTAGTGGAGATCCTACCCGGATAGAAATGGAAAAAATTCCTTGTGATGCGTTAAAAGTTGAAGAAACCGAATAACTTTCTAACTTCGTAGTGAGGCGTTTACGCCTCAATTCATCGTAGTGAGGCGTTTACGCCTCAATTCATCGTAGTGAGGCGTTTACGCCTCAATTCATCGTAGTGAGGCGTAAACGCCTCAATTCTTACCCAAAGATCAAGAGGAGGCGTGAAACGCCTCACTACGCGGCGTTTACGCCTCAATTCTGACTCAAAGATCAAGAGGAGGCGTGAACGCCTCACTACGGGGAAATGGAGTTATATTACAACAGTTGGTATTTTGAGCGAGCATATTGATATAATCTTCGCCAAACTAAACGGTTAGTTAAAACTACTAATAAAGACATGACAACGGTAGAAGCAAACAACAGGGAATAGTTTCCGGTTTCCGTTGCTTGAGAAATTAGTGATCCCAGTCCAGGGGTCGTTAAAGTTTGGTTTTGAAACTGAACATATTCGCTAACAATACTAGCATTCCAAGCACCACCAACGGCCGTAATCATCCCTGTAATTAAATAGGGAAAAATTCCAGGTAAAATCACGGTTTTCCATCGCTGTACTAAAGAGAGTTTATAAATACTGGCGGCTTCAAATAACTCCGAGGGAATAGCCTGGGCTCCGGCAATTACATTAAATAAGATATACCACATTGTTCCTAACATCATCAGTGCCACAGAACCAATTTGTAAACCCCCTCCTAAACGGGCTAAAAATAGTAATAAAACCGGAAATAAAGCCGTTGCTGGAACCGAGGCTGCAATTTGAACTAAGGGCTGTAAACTCTGGGCTAGTCGAGGATTTCTGCCAATGGCAACGCCCACGGGGACAGTCCATAATAGGGATAAACATAGGGCGATAACTACTCGTAAAGCGGTTAAAATAGCACCGACCATGATCTGTTTCCAGTCTTGAAAATCTAGTTTTTGTAAGAGTAAAACCGATTCCCAAGTTCCCCATATAATTATAAATCCAAACCCCGTTAAAAATAGGCGATTCCACCAACGTTTATTGGGGTTTACTGATAAATTCAAGGTTGAATTACGATGGGATTTTCCGATGGGCGCATCAATTTTTTCTGACCAAAAATATCCCAAGCGTTCCGTTAAAATTCTCAGAGTTGGAGAACGTCGCAGGAAATCTAATACAATAGATTGGGGAACATTTTGGGATTCAACGGTTTCTAACTTGAATTTTTCAGCCCAAGCAATTAGGGGCTTCCATACCAAAAAATCGAGGATAATAATAATTCCAATTAAAACCGCTACTCCCCAAGCAATGGCGGTGAAATCTCCTTGATCGGAGGCTTGGGCTAAAAACGATCCTAGCCCGGGAAGTCGAAAACTGCGCTCACCCAGGGTAAAGGATTCAATTGCCATCAAAAAAAACCAACCTCCGGCAACGGACATGACACTATTCCAGACTAATCCTAGGATTCCCGAAGGTAATTCTACTGACCAAAACCGTTGCCAAAAACTGAGATTATAGACCCGAGCGACTTCTAATAATTCCTGGGGAATACTCAATAAAGATTGATAAAAACTAAAAACTAAATTCCAAGTCATCCCGGTAAAAATTAAGATAATAGCAGCAAATTCAACTCCAATTCTTTGACCAGGAAATAAAGCAATTAAAGCCAGAACCACCCCAGGTAAAAAAGATAAAACCGGAATTGATTGTAAAATATCTAATAGGGGAATTAAAATTTTTGCAGCCGAGGCAGAACGATAGGCAAAATAGGCGTAAACTAAACTAAAAATCAAAGATAAAAAATAGGCTAATCCCATCCTTAATAGGGTTTGGGCCGTATAACTTGGCAGTTGACCTAAATTTGTAGAGATGATCACATCGGGTTTCATAATCTCCTACCAATTGGGAAGCAGTGCGAATAATCACTAAAATTACTGTAATAATAGCTAAAATTAATAAGCCATCCTGCCAGGTCAAACGGGAGTGTTCTAAGGTTTTATTTTTAGGAATCAAAGGACGAGCCATGCTATTTATTCCTCCGGTGTGGTTAAATTAAAATCAGATGTTTCTAAAAATACTTCGCCGCTGGGTTCATCATAGGCATAGAGTTCTGCATAACGTCCCCAGTCAATGGCGGTATTTAACTGGCGTTGAGCTTCTTTTGGACTAAAATGATTATTCAAAATATCTAATACTAAATCTTCAGGAATCCGATGATTTTGTTTGGATTGACAAAGAGTATATATTTGTTGAACTAGACGAATATGACTGAGTAATTGTTGTCGAATAATTTGTTTGCGATCGTCAATATTTCCCTGAATAAATTCTAAGGCGATCTCCGTCAGACTCAAATCTCCCTCTCTAATTTTGATTAAAGCCGTGAATTCTGCGGCTTCAACAATGGGGAGTAAATCATCAACTTCTAGTTGTAGTTCTTGTCCCAAACGGTATAAATCAAGGTTTTGTCTTCCTTCTAAAATTTCTAATAAACCGGCAACAGAGCCAATCCGAACATTAGGTAAAGATTGATATTTACTAGGAATATTAGTAACGTTTTTTTGGGGTTCTAAGGTTTCTAACTCAGGGTTAGTCAGGATTTTATAAACTTGATCTACTAAGGCTTGAAAACCGGGACTTTTTCGATCGCGATAATGGCTTAATTTAATCGTTAAATTTGCTCGAATTCTACCCGGATTTCTCCCTAAAACAATCACTCTATCCGCTAAGGTGATCGCTTCTTCAATCCCATGGGTTACAATTAAAATTCCCTGGGTGGGAATCCGTTTTTCTAACCACAAATCTAAGAGTTCAATTCGCAGGTTTTCTGCGGTTAAAACATCTAGGGCGGAGAAGGGTTCATCCATACATAATAGTTCCGGTTCAACGGCTAGGGCCCTAGCAAAGCCAACCCGTTGTCGCATTCCCCCGGATAGTTCTTTAGGATAGGCATTTTCAAATCCATCTAAACCAATAATATCGATCATTTTTAAGGCTCTTTGTCGTCGCCAGTCCACGGGAAATCCCCTAGCTTTTAATCCTAATTCGACATTTTCTAAAACCGTTAACCAAGGGTAAAGGGCAAAACTTTGGAAGACAATTGCCACCCCGGGATTAATTCCAATTAATGGTTTTCCATGACAGAGAACCTGTCCTTGGGTGGGGGAAATTAACCCGGCAATGATTCGCATTAAAGTGGATTTTCCCGAACCAGAAGGCCCTAATAGGGCAATGATTTCACCTCGGCGCAATTCTAAATTGATGTTATTGAGAATCGGAATTTCTTGACCATTGGGCTGTTGATAGGATTTACCAACGTCTTGAAGGATGACCAAAGGTTTCTGTTTGGGAATCACGCATATCTCAATAATTCCTGTTGAAATTGCTTTTATTGTGGCATTTTTGTTAACTGGAGAATTATCTTAACATGAATTATGCTCGTTAAAAAATATTTTTAAGTTAATAATAGATTAAATCTACTAGCAATTTTAATTAATCAAAAAAAGTTAGTTAATTTTTTTTTGGATTTTAATAAAATAGACTCTCCCTAATCCTTGATTCAAGAAGTATAATTCATCAATAAAATTATTAGGGATAATCTCAGGATGATTACAACCTTGGCTGATTACCCTAATAATGGGAGAGTCAATTCTGTTAGTTTTTAGCTTTAAACCAGGGAAAGTTTCTGTGCAAAAATCCGTTCAATTACTTCTTCCACGACTTTATCAGGGGTTGATGCACCGGAGGTAATTCCAACTAATATCTCCCCATCAGGAAGCCAGTTTTCTTGAATTTCCAAAGACTTGCCTAACGGTTTATGCTCAATTTGGTTATCGTTTAAAATTCGTTCGGCACAGTCAATATGATAAGAAGGAATCCCCTTTTCTACCGACATTTCCTGTAAATGGGTCGTATTAGAAGAATTAAAGCCCCCGATTACAACCATTAAATCCAATGGTTTATCTAATATCCCAATCATGGCATCTTGGCGTTCTTGGGTAGCATCACAAATGGTATTAAAACTTTGAAAATGAGCATTTAATTGATCGGGGCCATATTTTTTGATCATTGTATGCTCTAACAGTTTGCCGATTTGTTCGGTTTCACTTTTCAGCATGGTAGTTTGGTTAGCAATCCCAATTTGTTTTAAATCTTGATCGGGATCAAAACCTGCGGAATAGGAGCGACTAAATTTCGCTAAAAACTCTTGACGATCGCCTCCATTCAGAATATAATTAGACACATATTCTGCTTCTTTATAGTTCAAAATCACTAAATATTTATCGGCAAAGGAAATGGTAGCAACGGTTTCTTCATGGTTATATTTTCCATGAATAATAGAGGTATAATCTCTTTTTTTATGTTTCTCAACGCTATTCCAAACTTTAGATACCCAAGGGCAAGTGGTATCAACAATTTTACAGCCTTTTTCGTTTAAGATTTGCATTTCTTGAATGCTCGCCCCAAACGCAGGTAAAATTACCACATCCCCAGAACCCACGACTGAAAAATCCTTCTTCCCATTTTCAACGGGAATAAACTCAACTTTCATATCCTTTAAATGTTGATTCACGGAAGGATTATGAATAATTTCGTTGGTAATCCAAATATTTTCCGTGGGGAAATGTTGGCGGGTTTCATAGGCCATGGCTACGGCCCTTTCTACACCCCAACAAAACCCAAAGGATTGAGCCATTTGAATCGTCACATTTCCCCGTTTAATACTATAGTTATTCTCCCTAATTTCTTGAATTAAAGAACTTTGATAGGCTGAGTGCATAACATTTGCCACTTCTTCCTGATGACCAAAGCCTTTACGATGATAGGTTTCCGAATGTTGTAAGGAACGTCTAAATGCTTTTGTATCCATTTTTTTATCTTTAACTCAGGTGCATGGTCATTGATGATCTTAAACTACCACGGCCTCAGAAAACACGCCCCAAGGGGTTGAATACTCGGCCTCAATGGTCTGCAATTCCGCATCTGAGAGAGCCTCTATCACCCATTCTCCCCCAAACCAACAACGGGCTGCTACCCCCAAAACATCGATAACCGTTGAAACCAACTCCTCTGCTGACGGTAAAGTGCTTAAGGTCGGTGAGGGCATTTCCACACCAAACACCTGACGAAACAGTTCCGCATCGGGAGTTAACCGAATCGAGCCATGTTGTAGAATTGTCCCATTTCCCTTGAGTTGGGCACTGCCAATTAATTTAGTGCCATCGGATAGGACTAAATCGGCGGCGGTGGCGGTGGCGAAACAGTTGGGGTTGTGAATATATCCCCGTTCAGCAGAAACCATAGTGGAGTTCATAGCCGAGCGATCGCCATCCTTCAATTAAAAATTGGCATAATGTTTGATAGACTGCCCTAGAATTTCCCGGCAATTCTGAGGCAATCACCGCATAGGTTAAATCTCCTTGATGTAAAACTGCCCGACCTCCGGTGGGACGTTTAACTAAGTTTAAAGGTTGGTTTTGCCAAGTTAATTGTTGCCAATGTTCTGGCCAAGATTTCTGATGATAACCTAAAGAAATACTCGCGGGTTCCCAAAGATAAAACCGTAAAGTGGGCGGATGTTTTCCCTGTTGATGTTGACGAAACAACCAATGGTCAATTGCCATTTGTAACTGTCCCGAGGCTTTCAATACAGGAATTAAACGCCAAATATTAGACTCCGAACTCGGCTTGTAAGCTATCATCGTTATTATCGGCAATTGTCGCCACAATGGTAATTAGGCGGGAGATTTCAGTGGCAGATATTTCTGCTAAAGAGCGGTTTGATAAAACTACAACTTGATCATTCGTAATTGCAAAATGGGATTCTAAAGTAGATAACCAGTTCATTTCTAATAGTCTCCGCATTAACTGGTTTTCATTTTTGACCGGAAATTTTAGTACCGTCGCCCAAACCGTCAAGGTATCTTCATCGGTTTCTCCGGTGAGTTGCACAAAAACTTCGACACTACCATATTCAAACTGCCAAACCTTACCCGCCTCGGACTGTCCGACCATCACATTTTGGTCTTGAGCTAACCCGATGAGGACGTTTTCAATTTCTTCTGAGGGCCGGAAGGTGGCCATGGCATTATCAATCAGTTTCTGCGTCAGTCTCAGTCGTTAACGATGCTTGTTCTGTATTTGTCATAATACTTTTACTAGCTTTTAATTGAATTGTATCGTAACTAGCCCTGCCTTTGCGAAGCCTATTTAACTAAGTAATCTTTCTACAGATATCTCAATATTTGGAAAAGCTAAGGGGGTAATCATCCCTTGATTAATCATTTGTTGACTCAAATAGGTGTTATTTTCGGGATTTTTTAATACAATTAATTGTTTTTGGGATAAATCCAAAACCCAATATTCTTGAATTTTAGCTTGAGCATAAATTGATAATTTTAATTCTAAATCTTTTTTTAAACTACTTTTAGCCACTTCTATGATCCAAAAAATATCCTCACTATAGGGATGATGATCTTTATAGGTTGACTTGGGTAGTCGGACAATAGCAATATCGGGTTCGGGTTCAGAGTCTAAAATGGTAATGGGGCCATTAAAACGAACATGAGCTTTACTTGCTAACAAGGTTTGTAAGTATTGTGTACCTTCCTCAGCCGTATAATAATGAATCGGAGTTTCTGGACTCATTTCAATAATTTCACCTGCTAATAGTTCAACTTGGCGATCGCATAAAATCCCAGCATCAATCATCTGGTGATAATCCTCTACAGACCATTTTGCTAACGTCTTCATGGCAGAAATACCTGTTTTAATTATGGATTTGAGTTATTCCTATATTAACATTTTTTAGGGAGTTGCCACAAATCTAATAACTGTCTTACAATTAAAGTAAGTTTAGAATCCTAATTAACTGATCATGCAGCAACTTTCTATAGCATTCAAAAATATTGATCAATTTCCTTATCACAACTATATTTCTAATCAATTAGATCAAAAACCCTGCTTTATTTCAAAACAGGGAGTGCTTTTTGAAGAAGATTGTATAACGCTTTTAAAACAGATCAATAACAGTGTAGCTGATGTTGTTTTTGCTGATCCGCCCTTTAATTTAGGGAAAAAATATGGCAAAAAGCATAATGATAGCCTCGAAGATAGTGAATATCTAAACTGGTGTTATATCTGGCTGGATGAATGTTGCCGGATTCTTAAAGATGGGGGTAGTTTATTTATTTACAATTTACCTAAATGGAATATGTTGTTAGGCTCTTATTTAATGAATAATGGTTTAACTTTTAGACATTGGATTACTATTAGTCAAAAATCGAGTTTACCTATTCCTGGGCGATTATATCCTAGCCATTATAGTCTTTTATATTATACAAAAGGCAAGCCAAAAGTATTCCGTAAAATTAGAACACCCATAGAAACTTGCCGTCATTGTGGGGGTGAAATTAAAGATTATGGCGGTCATCGTCATGCAATGAACCCATTAGGAGTCAATTTAACTGATGTTTGGACAGACATTCCTCCTGTGCGTCATTGGAAATTCAAAAGTAAAAAACGGACAACTAATCAACTCTCAACCAAGATTTTAGATCGAGTCATTGAAATGTCAAGTTTACCCGGAGATTTAATTATTGATCCCTTTGGCGGAAGTGGAACAACTTATGCAGTTTGTGAAGCTACAGGTCGCCATTGGATCGGCATGGAAATTCAAAATTGTGATGTGATTATTGAACGGTTAACAGAAGGAAATCTACACTATCATAAAAATAATGATAGTGTAAATTAATTCCTACTTTTATTTTTCAGGAATTTCTTGATCAATAAAAATTTTAATTGCTAGATCTCCTACCGCCTTAGTTGCCACAGTATTAGTTGCTACGGAAATTATACTACCAACGCCAGGTATAAATTTAGCAGCTTCTCCACTCAGTGTAGTTAATCCCCAATTAGCACCTAAACCTGCACCTGCTGTGGCTATAAAGCTTGCTACTGTTTCTTCTGAAAAATCACGTCCACTTAAGTATCCAATAGACATTACCATAATTGTTTGAATAGCTCCAATAATGGGGAACGAAAGTCCCGGAATCGGATTCAGACTAATCACTAAAGACAAAGCAGAACAAGTATCAACTACACTGAGAGCTTGCTTACGTTGAAAGTCTTTAATTTTTGATGTTCTTGCCATCGAGGTGGTTGTTTCTTTGGGAAGATATTTAAGCATCTCTTTAACTAAGGTTTCAATATTCCATCTTCCATCGAACTCTGGATCTATTTCCGCACCTTCACCTTCATAATACTCCGCATAAGTAACAGTAGGAACAACATTATTTTTAATATCAATAAAGTTAGATTTCTTTTGGGACTTAACTAGATGATTCATTAGAAATGTCTGGGACGGTCGCGTCAGTTCAAGTTTTGCTTGATTATCCAGTTTCTCCCACCTTGAGCCATAGACTAACTGATCACAATGGGTCAATACACAAATCAAAGGAAGTTTGCGAGAATATTTTTCATAAATTACTTGATATACCTCATTAAGATCTTGTAAATCTCCTTCAACTCCTGAACTAACATCACTGGCTTTACAAAGAAAGAGAATTAAATCAGGAGAATATTTATTCACAGCATTCATAATACTCTTAAGTGGAGTTTCTGCTGAATCTTTCTCAAGAGGATTTGTTTGTTCTTGAAAGCCTCTTGTGTCTAAAATATGAATAATTTCACGACTATCATACTGATTATAGTATGTTTTCCATTGAGCCTGTCCAGTTTGAGGCTCAATCATACTTACCTCAGCTACTTTTCCTCCACAAATAGCATTGATTAGAGATGATTTACCGGACTTACAACGACCAACAACCATGATACGAGGAGGACGCATTTCTAGGGTCAAATCAAGAAGTTCATCTAAATATTTGTTGATGTCCTGTTGATAAGGAACCCAATCAGGAATAGAGGACACTAACTTTTTCAGTGCTGTAACCGAGGGTTCAATCGGATGATTTTGAACTTCAGACATACAATAACCAATTTAAGATGATATTAATTTTAACCGCTAAAATCAAAAAATAAGTCTATAAAACCTTAACCTAACCCATGACTCTAACGCCCTCAGTAGAATTTTTAGATGAATTTGACATTATTGTAGTCGGGGCCGGACATTCCGGTTGCGAAGCGGCACTAGCGACAGCCCGGTTGGGAAGCCGTACCCTGCTCCTAACCCTCAACCTGGATAAAATCGCTTGGCAACCCTGCAACCCGGCCGTTGGAGGCCCTGCTAAGTCCCAACTCGTCCATGAAGTCGATGCTTTGGGGGGAGAAATTGGCAAAATGGCCGACCGTATACCTATTTGCAAAAACGGGTGCTGAATATTTCCCGTGGCCCGGCGGTGTGGGCTTTACGCGCCCAAACGGATAAACGGGAATATGCGGCGGTGATGAAAAATATTGTGGAAAATCAGGATAATCTTACCGTCCGAGAAGGGATGGTGACGGATTTAATTTTAGGTAAAAATCAAGAAATTATTGGGGTAGAAACCTATTTTGGAGTGGCTTTTAAATGTCGGGCGGTGATATTAACAACGGGGACATTTTTAGGCGGAATAATTTGGGTTGGGAATAAATCAATGGCGGCGGGACGGGCGGGAGAATTTGCCGCCGTTGGGTTAACAGAAACCCTCAACCGTTTAGGCTTTGAAACCGGACGATTAAAAACCGGAACTCCGGCGCGAGTTGATAAACGTTCTGTAGATTATTCTAAATTAGAACCCCAACCCGGAGATACAGAAGTTCGCTGGTTTAGTTTCGACCCAGAAGTACAAATTCAACGGGAACAAATGTGTTGTCATTTGACTCGAACTACGGCGGAAACCCACCGAATTATTCGAGAAAATTTGCATTTATCTCCGGTTTATGGCGGTTGGGTGGATGCGAAGGGCCCCCGATATTGTCCGAGTATTGAAGATAAAATTGTTAGATTTGCGGATAAAGAAAGTCATCAAATTTTTATCGAGCCCGAAGGTAGAGATATTCCTGAATTATATATTCAAGGATTTTCCACGGGCTTACCAGAAACCTTGCAATTGCAAATGTTAAGAAGTCTTCCGGGGTTAGAAAATTGTGCCATGTTGCGTCCGGCCTATGCGGTGGAATACGATTATTTACCCGCAACTCAATGTTATCCAACTTTGATGACCAAGAAAGTTGAGGGGCTATTTTGTGCGGGACAAATTAATGGTACAACCGGATATGAAGAAGCCGCAGCCCAGGGTTTAGTGGCGGGAATTAATGCGGTAAGATTTGTTAAACATCAAGAGATGATTGTATTTTCCCGGGAACAAAGTTACATTGGAACATTAATTGATGATTTGTGTACAAAAGACCTGCGAGAACCCTATCGGGTGTTAACCAGTCGGTCGGAATATCGGTTATTATTAAGGTCGGATAATGCCGATGAACGATTAACACCTTTGGGTCGAGAAATTGGGTTAATTGATGATCGTCGCTGGGCGTTATTTGAACGGAAACAAGGGAATATTATTGGGGAAAAGGAACGATTATATGCTACTCGAATTAAGGAAAATGATCCGGTGGGAATAGCGATTGTTAATGATACCCAACAAAAAATCAAAGGGTCAATTACCCTAGCGGATTTATTACGCCGTCCGGGGTTGCATTACGTTGATTTAGAACGGTATAATTTAGGTAATAATCTCTTAAATCAAGTGGAAAAAGAAGGGGCAGAAATTGAGATTAAATATTCAGGATATTTGCAAAGGCAACAAAACCAAGTTGACCAAATTAGTCGCCAATCTAATCGACCCTTATCGGAAGATTTAAACTATCTTAAAATCGAAACTTTGTCAATGGAGGCACGGGAAAAGTTAATGAAAGTTAAACCATTAACCATTGGTCAAGCATCGAGAATTGGGGGAGTAAATCCGGCGGATATTAATGCTTTATTAATTTATTTGGAGGTGCGAAATCGTCAAGAAACGGTGAGTCTTAATTCCTAATCTGAATTGGTGTTTATGGGTTGAGTTAAGGGATTGCTCAACTCAACCCAGGAATATTCTATATTAATCATCTGCCTAACTCTACAAGGGGGAGGGTGTCAATGCTAAGATCAAGGAATTGTTGAATTAGGAATTTAAGCCCATCGCAGCTTAGACTATTGTAATGGGACAAGCCTATTTTGTTGATTCTATTAAGGGTAAAGGATTTGAGGGTGCAGCTATCTTACCCGCAATCTAAAGTTTAGTTCTACCAGCCATTAATCAACTATGCCAGGTGTACGAGTCGGGTTACTGCATTCTCTGAGTGGAGCGATGGCCTATAGGGAAAAGCCTTTGCTAGAGGCGGAATTAATGACCATTGCCCAAATTAATGCTCAAGGGGGGGTTTTAGGGCAAATCATTGAAACCCGCGATTGAGGATGGTGCCTCAGACTGCTTCACCTTTGAACAAAAGGCCCGAAAATTAGTTAAACAGGACGGTATTACGACCCTGTTTGGCTGTTGGACGACCGCCAGTCGTCACGGGGTTAAACCGGTGCTCGAAGCCTTTAATGCTCAACTTTGGTATCCGGCTTCCTACGAAGGGTTAGAAAATTGTAGCCAAATTTTCTACACCGGATTTTGTGCGAATCAGCAGGTTGAATTAACGATTAGTTGGTTATTGCAAAACCAGAAAACCCGATGTTATTTATTGGGTTGGGATCAGGTGTCTTCCCATACCTTAAATAAACTAATGAAAGTCCACCTTAAACATCACGGTGGGGAGGTAGTTGGAGAGGCCTATGTTCCGTCTTCAACGATGGATTTTGAACCGATTATTACTAGGATTCGACAGTCGCAACCGGATATTATTATTAATACCCTCAGAGGCGATCGCAATTTAAGTTTTTATCGCCAATTTTATGAAAGTGGAATTAGGGCCTCTGATTTACCAATTTTAGCAACCTCCCTCTCGGAATTGGAGGTGCAAAAACTTCAAGAGGCTGCCATTGGTCACTTCAGTTGTTTTCATTATTTTCAAAGTTTAAATACCCCAGAAAATCATCAATTTGTTCAAGCGTTTAAACGTTTTTATGGAGAAGAACGGGTTATTAATAACTCTATGGCAACCGCCTATACTCAAATTCATCTCTGGAAACAAGCCGTTGAATTAGCTGAATCTTTTGATGTAGAACAGGTGAGAATTGCAGCTTATGGACAGAGCTTTTTGTCTCCTGGGGGGTTAGTTCGTTTAGAAACCAATCATCATGTTGCTAAGGTTTGTCGTATTGGTCAGGTATTACCCAATCAGCAATTTGAGGTTTTATATACCAGTGAAAAACTGATTAAACCATTGCCTTGGTTGGGGTTTGATGAAGATAATTTTAATGCTTCTGGTATTGTTTTTGAGTTATTATCTGAGGTGAGTCAAGGCATTGAAAGAGCCGAACAATTAGAACAAAAATCCATTGATTTAGAAGCGACAAAGGCACAACTCCAGCAGGAAATTGAAACCCGCAAACAGTTTGAATTAGCACTCCAAAAAGCTAATGAACAATTAGAAAAAAAGGTAGCAGAACGCACCGCGGCATTAAGAGAATCAAATGATAATTTAGTCCAAGAAATTGTCCAGCATCAACAATCGGAAAATGCCCTACGCATGGCTAGGGATCAACTGCAAACGGTTTTAGACGCGGTTCCCGGGACGGTTTCTTGGATTGACTCAGACTTGTGTTATATCGAAGTGAATCAACAATTAGCGGAGATGCTCAACCTTCCTCGCGAGAGTTTTATGGGTCAACATATTGGATTTTTAGGAAACCAGTTCCGAATTCCAAGATTTTGTTCAAGATTTATTTGATAGTCAGGAAATTGACGCCTATCGAGAAGTTAAAAATCAAGTGAATGGGGAATGGCGATATTATTTAATTGTAGCCCAAAAATATGCTCAAAATCGAGCCGCTTTTGTGGTGGGAATTGACATTACTGATCGCAAACAAGCTGAAGAATCTTTGGTAAATGCTAAAAATCAACTACAAACGGTCTTAGAAGCGGTTCCCGGGACGGTTTCTTGGATTGACTCAGACCTGTGTTATATCGAAGTGAATCAACGATTGGCGGGGATGCTTAACCTTCCTCGGGAGAGTTTTATCGGTCAACATATTGGATTTTTAGGAACCAGTTCCGAATTCCAAGATTTTGTTCAAGATTTATTTGATAGTCAGGAAATTGACGCCTATCGAGAAGTTAAAAATCAAGTGAATGGAGAATGGCGACATTATTTGATTGTGGCTCAAAAATATGCTCAAAATCGAGCCGCTTTTGTGGTGGGAATTGATATTACTGATCGCAAACAAGCTGAAGAATCTTTGATTAATGCTAAAAATCAACTACAAACAGTATTAGAAGCGGTTCCAGGGACGGTTTCTTGGATTAGTTCAGACCTACGTTATATTGAAGTTAATCAACAGTTGGCAGATATGTTTAGTATGCCTAGAGAAACTTTTATTAATCAACATATTGGTTTTTTAGGCAATCATTCAGGGTTTACTGAATTTATCCATGATTTATTTAATAGTTCTGCGATTGATGCCTTTAAAGAGGTTTCATTTGTCCTGAATAACAAGTTACGATATTATTTAATTGTTGCCCAAAAATATAATCAAAATCAAGCCGCCTTTGTGGTGGGAATTGATATTACCGAACGTCGGGACGCGGAAGAAGCATTAAGACTGACTCAAGACCAATTAGAAGCCGTATTAGATGTGGTTCCGGGTACGGTTTCTTGGATTAGTTCGGATCTCCGGTATTTGGGAGTTAATCGTTATTTAGCATCGACCTTTGACCTGCAACCAGAAGATTTTGTTAATCAAGATATTGGGTTTTTAAAAGCTAGTTTTGAGTTTAATGATTTTGTCCAAAACTTTTTTGATAGTCCCCAAAAAGATTCCTATCAAGAAGTTATGTCTGTGATTCAAGGTAAATCTCGAAATTATTTAATTGTTGCCCATAAATATAGTCAAAATCAAGCGGCTTTCTTTGTCGGAATTGATATTACCGAACGCAAACAAGCAGAAGAAGCCCTAAAACAAGCAGAAGCTAACTATCGCAGTATTTTTGAGAATGCTGTTGAAGGCATATTTCAAACCACACCCACAGGAATTTATTTAAGTGCAAATCCGGCTTTAGCTCGAATTTACGGTTATCAATCTCCCGAAGAATTAATCCAAAATCTAACTAATATTCAAGACCAACTCTATGTTCAACCCCAACGTCGCCAAGAGTTTGTTCAACTTTTGGAAAAACAGGGGGCAATTGTTAGATTTGAGTCTCAAATTCGACGCTTAGATGGACAGTTAACTTGGATTTCAGAAAATGCTTTTGCTGTTCGAGATGAAGCCGGAAACCTACTCCATTATGAAGGAACCGTTGAAGATATTAATGAGCGAAAACAAGCAGAATCCGCCCTACAAAGGGCAATGGAACAGTTAGAAATTCGGGTGGAAGAACGCACCGCAGCCCTACGGGAAGCTAACCATCAATTAGTTCGAGAAGTTGCCGAAAGAAGCAGGATTGAAAATGCTTTACGAGAGTCTGAAGCTGAACTGAGAGCTTTATTTGCTGCAATGACGGATGTAATTACAGTGTTTGATTCAGAGGGAAGATATAAAAAGATTGTCACCACAAATTCAGAGGTTTTATATAGTCCCACAGAAGAACTGCTGGGGAAAACTGTGTTTGAAGTTTTTCCGGCTAGTCATGCCACTTTATTTTATAATCAAATTCAAGAAGTATTAAACACAAAGCAAACTTTAAATATTGAATATAGTTTGGTTTCTGCTGAATATCAACCCGGACATCCTGGAACTAATTCATCTCCTTTGAATCCTGGAGATGAAGTTTGGTTTGCAGCAATGGTGTCTCCAATGCCGGATAATTGTGTGATTTGGGTGGCAAGAAATACAACGGAAAGGCGCAGGGTTTTAGAAGCATTACAAGCCGAACGGGAAAAATCGGAACGGTTATTATTGAATATTCTCCCTCCCTCCATTGCCGAACAACTAAAACAAAATCAGCATTCTATTGCCGAACGCTTTGAACAAGCTACGATTATGTTTGCGGATATTGTGGATTTTACCGGATTTTCTTCTCGAATTTCTCCCTCAGAATTAGTCAATTTCTTGAATCAAATTTTTTCCGCTTTTGATGAATTAGCCGAAAAACATCATTTAGAAAAAATTAAGACAATTGGAGATTCCTATATGGTAGCTGGCGGGTTACCCACCCCTCGCCATGACCATGTAGAAGCGATGGCAGAAATGGCTTTAGATATGCAGGCAGAAATTCGCCGATTTCAAGGGCAAATGGGTCAATCTTTTAATTTAAGAATTGGAATTAATACCGGGCCAGTGGTGGCGGGTGTAATTGGCACGAAAAAATTTATCTATGATTTATGGGGAGACGCCGTTAATATTGCTTCTCGCATGGAATCCCAAGGAGAAGCGGGTAAAATCCAAGTGACAGCCACTACTAAAAACCTTTTAAGTGGCAAATATGACTTTGAAGAACGGGGTTTAATTGATGTTAAAGGTCGAGGAGAAATGCTCACCTATTGGTTAACTAAACGTCGATTAGTATAACAACATGAATGTTGGAATTAACCTCCTATTTCTTCAATAGGACTCACGCAAGATTACTAAACGAAATACAAAAATTAGTTTTCAGATTCAACTTTTTCTGTATTTCCACCTTTAATCCATCCCGTGCGATCGCGATCGCTAAGAACCCGCACTTTTTGCCATTGTTTATCATCACTTTCTCCCAGAACAACCACTTTTTCCTGATAGGCAATGCCACCAATTCGGTTAGCCTCGGTACTGGGAGTATCGCGCAAAATCAAACCGATAGGCTGGGTCACAATTGCCTGATAAGCACCTGGTTCAAGTTTTTCTGCTTCTGGAGTTGGGGTTGGGGTAGGCGCGACCGCAGCTTGGGGAGTAACGGGCTTAGTAACTGGCTTCGCGGCTATATTTGCCTGGGGGTTATCATTAGGAAAGGTTGGACGTTCTGGCAGTTTCTGATAAACGGGCTGCAAAATATAAGGCGGTAGCGACCGTTGCACCCGCTAAAATCAAAATTGCTAGGAAAAAACCCACAATAAATTTAAAAACACCATAGAAACTCATAGTTTTTGGAACTGTTCTATACATAGGTTTTAAACCCCGATCAAAGATACCTATAATATCATCAACCGGATAAGCGACGATTTAAACTACTCTGTCGAGAAGCCAGACGGGCTTTCCCCGCCGCCGCCCAATTTTGCAGAAACTCAATTTGTTCTTTCGCCGTTTTTGCTAAGGGAACAATTTGACTCGCTGCTTCTAAAATATCATCGGTGACGAAATCTCGGTTTTGACTAAAGCCAATGTGCATGGCTTCAATTAAAGTTTGTTCAATTTCCGCCCCGGAAAAATCCGGGGTTTCATAGGCTAATCGTTCTGTATCATAGTTTCTAATATTTTGGGGACGCAGTTTGGACAAATGCACTTCAAAAATAGCTTTTCGTTCCTCTTGATAGGGTAATCCTACAAAGAAAATTTCGTCAAATCGTCCCTTTCTTAACATTTCCGGGGGCAAAGATTGAATATTATTTGCCGTGGCTACCACAAAAACCGGGGAGGTTTTTTCGGCTAACCAAGTAATAAATGTCCCAAACACTCGATTACTGGTTCCCGAATCTCCCCTACCATCTAATCCCGAAAAGGCTTTATCAATTTCATCAATCCATAACACACAAGGGGCTAGGGCTTCGGCTAATTGAATCATTTGTCGGGTGCGAGATTCCGATTCTCCAACCAGTCCGGCAAATAGTCGCCCCACATCTAATCTTAATAGGGGTAAATGCCAATGGTGGGCGATCGCTTTTGCCGTTAAGGACTTTCCTGTTCCTTGAATTCCTACTAATAATAACCCTCTGGGATAGGGTAGGCCATATTGTCTAGCCCGTTCTGAAAAGGCCCCTCCCCGGCGTAATAACCAATCTTTTAAATTATCTAATCCCCCAATATCAGAAATATTTTCCTGGGCGGAATAGAAGTCTAAAATTTGAGTTTGACGAATGGTTTGGCGTTTTTCTTCTAAGATTAATTCAATATCATCGGCTTGTAATTCCCCATGGGTGGCGATTGCCTTAGCCAAAATTCGGCGAATCCTTTCCATCGAAAGTCCCTGACAGGAACGCACCATTTCATCTAATAAACGAGGTTCGATTGGATGTCCTGTGGAGATTAATAGCCGTTCTACTTCTGCCTTGATTTCTATTAGATTGGGTAAGGGAAATTCTAAAACTGTTAACACTTCACTCAAGTCAGAGGGAATAGAAATTTGGGGAGAAATAATCACCAAATTCTTAGGTTGGGATTTTAATTTTTTCGCTAAATTTCTTAATTTTCGCGAAATTGCAATATCATCTAAAAATCTATGAAAATCCCTCAGAATAAAGACGGCAGGCATTGCTTCGGGGAGTTTTTCTACAAATTCTAAGGCCTGTAACGGATTACGTTTTCCGGCCCCTAAATCATTAGGATTTCCCCCCTGATATCCTTCCACAAAATCCCAGACATAAACCCCACGGTTGCCTTGATCTTTTGCCGCTTGTCTAATTACGGTTTCGACCCGTTCTTCTTCTAAAGTTGGAATGTAAATAATAGCGTAGCGCGATCGCAATAATAGCTTCAATTCCTGATTGAATTTACTCATAGAGAGGGGGAGTGGGGAGGCAGGGGGGCAGGGGGAGCAGGGGGAGCGGGGGGAGCAGGGGGAGGTGGGGGAGTAGGGGGAGCGGGGGGAGTAGGGGGAGCAGGGGGAGCAGGGGGAGTAGGGGGAGTAGGGGGAGCAGGGGGAGCAGGGGGAGCGGGGGGAGCGGGGGGAGCGGGGGGAGTAGGGGGAGGTGGGGGAGCGAGCTTCCTTGCTTGCTGACTATAAAGGGTTAACTATAAAGGGTTAACTATCAAGTGTTAACTATTGTCAACTATCAGTACCTCTGAATTACTGTAGATTTTGCTTTAAATCTTGTAAAGAGGCCCAGCGTTGATCAAGAATAGGCTGGGATTCGGTTGATATCGGTTGGGGAAGTTCACAGGGCCCCTCACAGAGTTGGCGTAGCGGTAGGGCTAGGCACAATTGTTGATAGAGCCAATCCCCCAGTAAAAAATGACCTTGGGGGTGCAAACTTTCCACTGGTTCATCTAAAGAAATTTCTACCTCAGCTTTAGAAGCATCGACTTTATCTACCGAAACGTCCAACCAAATCAACTCAGAAGTATCGACCTTCAACCGATGGTTATATTGTTTTAAACATCGGTCGCAGGTCAAATTCACAATAGTTTCCGCCTGCACCACCGCCTCGATATAAGTGGTTTTGTGACTAACCCGCATCCGACCGCGAATCGGAGTTAGGGTTTCTAAGTCTGGGAAAAACTCTTGAAACTCAAATTCTAAAGATCGGTTTTGTGTCCTGAGTAAATCTGGGATATAGATGGAGTCCATAATTATTTTCCCACCTGCCAACAATCAGCCAGGCTAAACAAAGTGTTCGGTGTCTAGCCTTTTATTTTAACCACCAAACGACGATCGGGTTCCTGTCCCCGACTATAGGTTTCCAAATCATTGCTTTCTTGGAGAAAGGAATGAATCAGACGTCTTTCTGCTGAGGATAGGGATTTAATTTCCACTTCTCCCCCGGTCTCTCGAACACGACTGGCTGCATGGTCGGCCAAGGCCCGCAGTTCTAAATAACGTTGAGTTCGATATCCGTTAAGTTCTATGGTGTAAGAGGTGCGATTTTCGTCCTCTTTGCCCAGGTTATGAATGGCGTTGAGTAAATATTGAATCGCATCTAAAACTTCCCCGTCCTGGCCGATTAAAGTTGCCACCTGTTCGGGGGTGAGATTAACTTGATCAATGGTTAACCAACAGGAATCCGCTTCTAAACTGGGTTTTACCTGGGAGGGAACCGCCCCTAATTTGAGCAATTCCTCCAACCATTCTTGGCCCTGTTGTATATCGCTATTATTCATTTCTACGACTGCGCCTTTTTCTTAGAACGTCCCGGCTCAAAGGGTAATGCTTCTCGTTCCCCATCAACGGTTGCTAATTTAGCGGTCTTACTGGATTCTTCCACAATTTTTTGCAAGTGTTCGGGTAGAGGTTTCCCGCGACAAAATAAATGCTTGAACCGTTTGGAAGATATTCGCAATCAGCATATACAGCAACACACCCGCCGGAAGGGGGAAGAAGAAAAACATCCCACTAAACAGTACGGGGGTAATTTTATTAACGGTATCCTGCTGAGGATTACCACTACTAGAACCTTGTCCAGACAGAACTTGGTTCAGGTATAAAGATACCCCAAAAGCCAGGATCATCCCGACAATATCCCAGTGAATCTTACCATCGGGGTCAACGGCTCCGACCCGACCCAAGGCATCAATAAACAGAAATCCCTTATCCGAAGCTAATCCCCTCAGACCCACTTGAATCGTGGCATCTCCGGGTGCTAAGGCCAGGATTTGACCATTTTCACCGACTTGGATCTTATCTTCCCCCTTCAGAATTTTCCAGGTGGGGATTAGGTTTACGTCTGGATATTTCTCCAATTCCGATGTTAAGGGTTTACCGTCAACGGTTTGGAGTTCTACCCGTACCTTTTCGTTCACCCCCACACGATTACCACCGGGAATCATTGCCACAACGGAAGTATGAATTCCATCGGCAAAATAATAGTTTTGAGCTTTCGTGGCGTAGGCTTGGGGCTGAATTTGTTCTGTCTGTTCTTGGGGTAAAATCTGTAGGTCTACGCTGTAGTTGACATCAGAAAAGGGTGAACCCCGCAAAGTGGCAAACAGAGCAAAAAGAATCGGCATTTGAATCAGCAGTGGGAAACATCCGGCTAAGGGGTTTCCTAGTTCTTTGTAGACTCTGCTCATTTCTTCCCGTTGTTTCACGGGATCGTCTTTATGCTGTTGTTGAATTTGATCAACCCGTTCTTTCATCAACGGTTGGGTGACTTTCATTCGCCGCATATTGCGAATGGAACCCGCATTCAAGGGGTAAAGCGCGAAGCGAACCACTAAGGTTAAGGCCACAATCGCTAAACCATAACTAGGCACGATCCCGTAGAAAAAATCTAGGATCGGCAACATCACATTATTGGAAAGAAACCCGATACCAAAGTCCATTCTTTTGAGTTTATTGAACTGCTTGCGTTAAATATATATAATTTTAAGAACCATCAGCCGACGCTGGATTAACAGGTTGGCGACAACCCGCACCATCCGTCAGCTTTCAGGCTCAACACCGAAAAAACTGCATCCTTTTCCCAGATTAGCGGCTGGTTGTCGCACTGGCTTTTTGGGCCTGGGGTGAGATCTTATCAAGGATAAAATCATAGGCTTCTCGAAATCGAGGAACGGCCCGCAGTTCCAGACGAGAACCATTTTTCAGGGTGACAACCATATCCCCCCAAGTCCCGAGTCCTCTGGGAAACCTTCACGATTTTGATGATTTCCGAATAGACAATATCGGTACGATCCTGTCCCATCCATCCACCAATCACGGAGATTCGGCGGTTGGTAATCCGATAGCGCAGCCATAAAGCCCGCACAATCGCCCCAATCGCCAGAGGGATGCCAATAACCGTCAGTCCTATTAATAGATTGATAATGAGGTCGCCGATCGCTGGGCCTCCTTCATAAAAACTTTCCTCCCGTATACCCATTTAAAACCTCTGCTTCTACCAACAACTTTTCTAATTCTTGCAGAATTTCTGAATAATTGCACTGATCGGCTGTTGGTTTAACGACGATCACAACGTCCCAACCCGGCGAGATCAAGGGTAAAAACTGATGCCAAACCGCTCTAATTTGACGTTTGATCCGATTCCGAACCACAGCCCGTTTACTCACTTTTTGACTTATGGAAATCCCCATCCTAGTCGGCTGAACACAGGACGAGTCGGTTGAATTCCGTTCTGTTTTATGGGGTTGACCTCGTAGTGCCCTCAAGGTTAAATGAGGGGTTTTGCGATGCAGTCCTTTGCTATAGACGGCTTTGAAGTCTTTGGGATGTCGGAGTCGATTGATTTTCGGTAACATTAATTAGGTACTGCTACCCACAAATTCAAAATTTCCTTTAGCTTGATCATCAGGAGGGCAATGAGTTCGTGGGAATAGCAATAGGTTTTCTTGAATTGGGATCAAGTAATTAAAACGTTAAACGCGCCCGTCCTTTCCTGCGACGAGCTTTGATAACTGCTTGACCGTTTTTTGTCCGCATTCGTACTCTGAAGCCAGAAACTCTTTTCTTTTTGCGGTTCGTTCCTTGCAGGGTTTGTTGAGCCATTACTTACCTCCGGTGCCTTTTTGTTAATTTGTTAATCAAAAGTCACAATTTTTCAGTGTATCACATCTTTGAGACTTTGGATGCCGAGTGTAAAAAGCTTCGGAGCAACCAGAATATTAATCAATACTCAAAATCCAAGTTCCCACATAACGCAACATCGGCAAATCCCCAGGGGAGCGAATATTGGCGTTAAAGTTGAAGACGCCCCCAAAGGTGGGATTTTTGACGTTGGAGAGAACTATTTCTACCTTAGTCCCCGCCGGAATGGGTTCTTGGGGGTAAATTTGGATGATATGGTTTTCTTTATCCCAAATCACATCTTCTAAGGGAATGGGTTCATCTTCGAGTCGAATTTCTACTGATTTAGGATCAATTTTGCCTTTATAGTATTTGGGGTAGGTGATGGAAACTTCGGCGATCGCTAAATTCAACTTATCGGCTGGAAGTCTGAGTTTATAACGATCCCATTCTCCCGACCGTCCGCTTTGGAGAAAATAATTTAAGATGTTGGTTTTATCGGGGCCACTCAATAGGGTCATCCCGGGTAAACCCTGGGCTTGGGTGATTTTAGCTAAACCTGTCAGGGCTAAACCCGTTATTAATAGTGCAGAAAATAGTCGTCGCATATAGGCTCCTGTAAAAAAAATTAAATTTTGTTTAAATTTTACCAACTATATCAAAAATAGGTTAAATGATTAAAAATCTACATCGACCAAATACGCGGGTAATTATAACATTTTTCGGGTTTTTGTGCAACAATTCTTTGAAGGGGAATAAATTCCCTCACAGTTTTATCTCCACAAGTGTTAAGCAAGAGTTATTAAATTTAATAGAACAGTTACCTGAGCATTCTTTAGCTAACAGGGGCAAGGTTTTCAGCCAAATAGTTTTCTAAAAAGGTTTGGGGAGAAATACCCTGTTTTTGAGCTTCGGCTTCGAGTTGGCGAATCATCCAGAGGGGTAAATTGAGTTCTATTTTTTGCTTTTCTCGGTTGGGTCGTCTGGCGGTCGAGAAATCCATAAATTCGGTGAGGTCTTCACCTGCATCAAATTTTGCGTCAAATTCTTCGGCTTTCATACCATATAACCTCATTGGGACGGGAACGGCGGACGGAAATAATTCGGATATTTTTGAATCTGTAAGTGATAACGGCTGTCCAGTGTTTTTCCTTCACTTTGCCAATGACTAAAAAACGCGATTCTGTTTCGCTTGTAGCCTGAATTTCCAACAAGTCATCGTCTTGCCAAAGTTGTTGGGCGTCGATGAAGTCTATGCCGTGTTTTTGTTGGTTGGTTCGACTTTTATTGTCGTCATATTCAAAGCTATACATGGTTAGCCTTGGGGAATGGTCTCTAGGAGGTTGGCAAATCCGTGTTTGTTACGGGTTTCGGTCAGGGTGTAACTGTTCATTTTCTGAGCTTTTTGACTGTTTTGTACATTTTAGCAGTTTTATTAGGTGATTAGTTAATCCTGTAGGGGGTCTACCTATCTTTTTCCAAGGATTAGGAGAAAAAAGAGCATTAGGAGTGGGGATTACTTTTGGTGTAGTTTATGTTCTTTGCATAATCTTAGCATTTAATAAAATAAAAAGTCAGAATTTAATTTCTGAAATAGCTGTTTTCAACCTAATTGCTCTGAGCATCACCAGTTTTTTAAGTATTGCTGGATCTAGCTTTTTAACCCGTAAATTATTCAGAGGTTATGGCAGTATAAAAGGAGATATATTTATTGCAGGTACAGCTTTAATTCCTATATCATTATTAATTTTAATTTCTTACTTTTTGGGTTTTATCAACTTGGAAATCATTGCTATTTTTGCTGTAATAGCTATGACTTATACGATTTTAATGATTTACACAGGATGTCATCAAATTTCAAAAATACCTGAAAATGGAGCGGCTTTAGCTGTATCAGTCATGTTAATTCTTAGTGGATGGCTATTGAAAATTTTAGTTGTTTCTAATTTAATCTCAAAATAGGCTTAATATTTGAGATAGAAGAAGAAGGGCGGGTTTAGTGAAATCTTTGATGGGTATTCAATATCAGGGTGAACCCGCCCCTACGGAGATTTTGTGGATTTAACCGGATATCATATCAACATTATCCCTTTTATGAGCAAATTCTAATGCTGAACAATTTTGGTAAATTTTTAATTGTATCAATCATTTCATTGATTGAATTAATTGGCAATTCTACATCAGTCTTAGCGCAGTCTACCGCAGTTCCCATGAGGTTACAACATGGTGAAGGAATTTATACAATGACTGTTCCTGACCGAGATACAACTCGTGCTGCTTATGGGGGAAAATTGAGGCTTTATGATGTGCATATCGCTAAAATGTTTGAAGTGACTTATTATGATTGTCAACAGATTAATGCCGGATCAAGAACTTGGTTATATTATGCTGGTAATGGTCAAATTAATATGGGGGAATTCTTTATTAGTTGTGACATGGCGAATCGAATGGTTAACCGCTATGGTTTAGGTCAACCTGAATCAACAGTAATTGAATACTCTCAAGAAGAAGCTGGGCCACCCATTCCTAGAACTCGTTTCTATTGAGATTTTAGATATTACAGGTTCAAAGGTCGATTCATGGATTGATTTTGTACAGGGATTTAGGCCTGTTCGTTAAATTAGTATTATGCTGATAGCTAGAATTTAATTTCACTTAATAAAAAGTAGGGATGGGGCGGGTTTATTAAGATTGGGGTGATGTGATGGAGGTTGACTCGAACCCGCCGCTACAGTTGGGGGATTTAATCAGAAGGGAAAGTGTGAGTGTTGTCAGTGTCAGAAACTGGGTTTCTCAATAGATGTTGATGGGATACAATTAACTTTAATTAGAAACCCGGTTTCTTGACTTGAGATGAGAGCGATCGCTCGTGCTAATCTTCTTGAGCATCATCTGATAAAATATATTCATCCTCAAAAACCTCTGACCAAGACAGCGAGGTTAATCGACATTTTTTCCCCATTTCATCCTCAGTATCCTTCACCGCATTCTCAAAGCATTTATCCCAGATAGACTCAAGAAAATTACGATTCAAACTCGGTATTTCTTCTTGACTTTCTTGAATTTCTCGACGGGCTGAACGAATACTAATAGTCCAACTAGAACTGCGTTTTTGAGGTTGACATTTCCATTTAATAACGTGAAGCATTAAGCGAATTAGCTGGCTTTTGACGGCTCTTTTTTCAGTTCTTCCCATTGCTTCAATTAGAGATTCTAAACCTTCCGTTGCTTCCATAGATTTTCCTTCTTTGAGAAGTTTATGGACGTTGACAGCCGTTTGATAATGAGAACACACTGCTAACCAGTCCCAATCTTGTTTAGTCAGCATGGCTATTTCCTTAATATTACTAATATTCATCAATTTATCATAACTAATAGGATTTGGAGAAACTCTGAGAAACCGGGTTTCTGAATAAATCTGGATGGGATGTAATTAATCTCAATTAGAAACCAGGTTTCTTGACTTGAGATTTTGCGATCGCCGGGCTAATCTTCTAACTAACTATCAGCTAACGGTGCTTTATCTCTACTATTACTTACTTTTTTCCTAGGGATATGTGTTTATCTGTATTAAGGTATAACCTAAACTTGTATGTCTCGAATCTTATCGAATTTTCAAAACCTCGCCTATAATATAACACGATCTTGTTCATGTCATCGGGATTGGCCAATATTGGATTGACTTGGCGAAGTAGAGGAAAAAACGTAACTGTTAACCGTTAACTGTTAACTGTGAACAAATTATCAGGAGATTGTATGAAAATTGGCATTGCTAAGGAAAGTCAGGTAGATGAACGGCGAGTTGCCCTCATCCCTGATGTTGTCGCCCGTTTGGTTAAACAGGGTGTAGAAGTGTGGGTGGAGTCAGGGGCCGGGGAGCGGGCCTGTTTTTCCGATGGAACCTATGAACAGGCGGGGGCAAAAATCGTTGATCAGGGGACACTTTGGGGCGAAGTGGACGTCCTGCTGAAAGTCGGGGTATTGCAGGACTCAGAAGTCTATCAACTCAAGTCTGGCGGGGTGTTAATCACCTTTTTGAACCCCCTGGGAAATCCTGAATTAATTCAGAAACTGGCGGCCCAGAACGTGACTTCCTTTAGTATGGAACTGATCCCCCGTACCAGTCGCGCCCAAAGCATGGATGCCTTGTCCTCTCAAGCGAACCTGGCCGGATATAAGGCGGTATTAATTGCCGCCGCAGCCCTACCGAAATATTTCCCCATGTTAACCACGGCCGCCGGAACCATTCGTCCCGCTAAGGTGTTAATTTTGGGGGCGGGGGTCGCTGGGTTACAGGCGATCGCCACGGCCCGACGTTTGGGTGCTATTGTCGAGGGGTTTGATATCCGTCCCGAAGTCAAAGAACAGGTACAAAGTTTGGGGGCTAAGTTTGTAGATGTGTCCCTAGAGGAAGATACCGTAGCCGAGGGGGGTTATGCCAAGGAAATTTCCGAAAAAGCCAAGGAACGCACCCGGGAAGTCCTGAGCCAGCACGTCGCGGCTTCTGATGTGGTGGTGACAACGGCCCAAGTTCCGGGGAGAAAGGCTCCCGTATTGGTGACGGAGGATATGGTAGCCCAAATGAAACCGGGTTCGGTGATCGTTGATTTGGCTGCGGAAACAGGGGGGAAACTGTGAATGCAGCGAAGCCGGGAAAGATGTAGTTAAACATGGCGTGACCATTATTGGGCCGATTAATTTGCCATCTTCCATGCCCATTCATGCCAGTGAAGTTTATGCTAAAAATATTTCGGCTTTATTGGCATTAATGATTAATAAAGATAAGCAACTGGAGATTAATTTTGCTGATGATATTCTCGATGGTTCTTGTGTGACCCATAACGGTGAAATTCGTTCTGAAAGAGTCAAACAAGCCTTAACCCAAAGTCCTCAACAGTCCCCTGTCAACAGTTAACTGTCAATTGTTCTGAAATTATGACTACTGAAACATTGATTTCCGCATTGTTTGTGTTTGTTTTAGCGACCTTTGCGGGGTTTGAAGTAATTACAAAGGTTCCGCCCACTCTCCATACTCCCCTAATGTCGGGGGCAAATGCGATTTCAGGAATTTCCGTTTTAGGAGCGTTAATTATTGCGGGCGATCGCGATTGGAATGTCACCGTGATTCTGGGATTTATCGCGATTATTCTGGCTATGATTAACGTTGTCGGTGGCTTTTTGGTTACAGATCGGATGCTGGAAATGTTCAAGAAAAAAGAGGTTAAAGCCTAATGGATATTCGCTTAACGGGCATACAACTTAGTTATTTAGTAGCCGTCACCTTCTTTTTCTTTGGATTGAAAAAATTAGGATCTCCTGCAACGGCTAGAAGTGGCAATTTATGGGCAGCTATCGGGATGTTAATTGCCGTGGTTGCTACTATGTTAGATCGGCAGGTTTTAAACTATGAATGGGTCGTTCTTGCCTTAGTCATTGGTTCGGTGATTGGGGCAGTGATGGCCTATAAAATTCAAATGACAGAAATGCCCCAAATGGTGGGGTTACTCAACGGTTTGGGGGGTGCCGCTTCTTCTATGGTGGCGGTGGGAGAATTCTGGCGCTATTTAGCCCTAGCAGAAACTCCCCCTTTAGGCACAACAATTACCGCAATTTTAGGGGTATTAATTGGGGGAATAACCTTTACAGGTTCGATGATTGCCTTTGCTAAATTGCAAGGGATTATGAGTGGTTCTCCGATATTATTTCCCCTGCAACAACAGTTTAATATTCTGCTGTTTGTTGCTTTTGGACTAGGCAGTATTTATATCTGCATCACACCTTTTAATGTAGCGGTGTTTTTAGGGTTAGTCTTCATTTCCCTAATTTTGGGGGTGTTATTTGTCATTCCCATCGGGGGTGGCGATATGCCCGTGGTGATTTCTCTGTTAAATTCTTTTTCTGGGTTAGCAGCATCAGCCGCCGGGTTTGTGGTGATGAACAACCTGTTAATCATTGCTGGGGCGTTAGTGGGGGCGTCGGGGATTATCCTAACGGTGATTATGTGTAAGGCGATGAACCGTTCTTTAACTAACGTGCTATTTGCCGGATTTGGAACCGGAGAAAGCGGTTTCTGGGACTGTTAGTGGGGTGGGTTCGACGGATCAAACCATCCGCAGTATTGACGCCGAGGAAGGGGCGATGATGTTGGGATATGCCCGTTCTGTGGTGATTGTACCCGGATATGGCATGGCCGTAGCCCAAGCCCAGCATAGTGTTAAGGAGTTGGTGGATCAGTTAGAAAGTAATGGGGTGGATGTCAAATATGCGATTCATCCCGTGGCGGGACGGATGCCGGGGCACATGAATGTGCTGTTAGCGGAGGCGAATGTTCCCTATCCTCAGCTATATGATATGGATGACATTAACCCGCAGTTTGATCAAACCGATGTGGCGTTAGTTATCGGAGCGAATGATGTGGTTAACCCAGCGGCACGGGAAGATAAAAATAGTCCCATTTATGGGATGCCGATTTTGGATGTGGACAAAGCTAAACATACCATTGTGATTAAACGCGGTATGAGCACTGGGTTTGCTGGGGTGGAAAATGACCTGTTTTATAAGGATAAAACCATGATGTTGTTTGGCAGTGCTAAGGATGTTGTGGCTAAGTTAGTTTCGGAAGTTAAACAACTGTAGTCCTGGTTGATTGACAAAATCATACTGGTTGGTTATCTTGAAATCATCGAACCAGTATGATTTTGCAAAAATAATCCCAAAAATGCAATGTTGATAGAATTTCGAGTAGCCAACTACAGATCAATTGGTGAAGAACAAGTGTTAAGCTTGGTTCCTGCCCCAAAGCAAAAGGAGCATTCTGAGAATATTATTCAAAGGGGAAAGCATCAGTCTTTAAATGCTGTGGCTATATATGGTGCTAACGCTAGTGGAAAATCCAACCTGTTGAAAGCAATGGGTATATTAGGAAAATTAATTAATTTTTCTGCGCGTTTCTCTTCGACAACAAAGTTACCATACGACCCTTTTTTACTTAGAGAAGATTGGATTAATAAACCTACTTTTTTGGAAATTGTTTTTTTAATTGCAGAAGATAGATACAGATATGGAATTGAGTTCAACCAAAATGAAATACTTTCAGAATGGTTATTTAGAAAATCTATAGGAAGGGAAGTTAACTTATTTCAAAGAAGCCAAGATATAATTGATGTTTCTTCGGGTTTAAAAGCTTCTTCAAAGATTATTGATGCTGCAATAGAAGGAACAAGAGACAACGGATTATTTTTATCAACTTGCGATATATTAAATATTGAAGAAGCAAAAAATATTCTTCATTGGTTCAAGAAATATACAATCATCGACGGATTAAATACAGAGAATGAGGCAATCAAAACCATTAGTCTTTGGGACGATCAAGAATATCGCCAAAAAATTAAGGAATATTTTACTAGCCTAAATTTTGGAATTATTGATTTAGAGGTTTCAAGACCAAGATTTTGATCCATTAGAATTGTCAGAAAAAATACCAGATGAATTTAAGAATTTTTTGATTAACGAACTCACCGGAGCGAAAAAATATACTGTCTATTCAACACATCGTATTTATGACAGTCAAGGCCAAGAAACTCAAGAATCAAAAGATTGGGAATTAAATAAAAATGAATCCCCAGGAACTCAAAAAGTATTTCATTTAAGCGGGCCTATACTATGGACTTTGATGAATGGAGGTATATTAATTATTGACGAAATAGAAGGAAAATTGCATCCGATAATCACGCTTCATACAATCAATATGTTTTTGAATAATAAGACTAACCCTAATCATGCTCAATTAATTTTTGCTACCCATGATACTAATTTATTGTCCTATGCTAATTTGAGAAGAGATCAGATATATTTTACTGAAAAAAATCATTGGGAGTCAACGGAATTTTATTCTTTATCTGATTTTATTTATATGGGTAAAAAAAACGGGGTATCTGAAAAAGAAAGACCCGATACAGATAAAGAAAAAAGGTATTTTGAAGGTAGATATGGAGCAATTCCAGTTTTGGGAAATTTTAATCTAGTGTAATTAAAAAAAGCAATGGCAAGGAAAGGTAAGTTAGGAAAAAAGGCAACTAAAGAAACAATTGAACGTCCAAAAAGACTGAAGCCCTACGAATACTTTTTTTTAATTGTTTGTGAAGATGAAAAAACTGAGCCAGAATATTTTCAACAATTTGTAGATCTGTTTCCCGAGCGCACATTGTATGTAAGACCAGTAGGTACAGGTTTATCACCGTTAGGTGTTGTCAATCGAGCAATTATTGAAAAAGCTAAATTAGAAGCAGAATCTAAAAAAGAGTTTGGCAGAGATGATGCTGTTTGGGTTGTTTTTGATAAAGATGATGCTGATCTAAATGATACTACAAGACGGAATTTTGATGAAGCATTTAAAATAGCAAAACAAAATAAATTTGAAATCGCATACAGTAACGAAGCTTTTGAGCTTTGGTTTTTACTACACCTAGAAGAAGTGCCTTCACATCCTCCTATTCCTAGATCGGATATTTACACTCGTCTAGGAGAACTTATAAGGCAAAATCCCAATGAGTCTAATTTCTTATACGATCATGGTAATATAGAAATAGTTGAAAAAATAAACCAATTTGGTAACGAATTAAACGCAATTGAACGGGCTGAAATTCTTTTACAAGCACAAAAGGGAGTTGCACCAATACAAGCTAATCCCAGTACAAAAGTTCATTTACTTGTCCAAGAGTTAAGAGAGTGGATTCGTTACTATACTCCCGATTGTGCCACAGAAACCGGATTTCTCAACAAATCTTGATGGGATACAATTAATCTTAATTATAAACCCGGTTTCTTGAATACTCTACTTTAAAGAATTAAGATGACGATTCATATTATTTAAGTCAATTTCTAAGCGTCGATAATCTCCCGCCGATAATAGGGGATCTTTACGAGATTTTAATACCTGTTTCTATGGGTAGAATCCGAAACTGATATTTCCCATTCTGCTCATAGCGATGTACCCAAGTGGGTAGGGTTTGAATGTCTTTAATTTCAATGGTTTTATCGGGAAAATTCTTTAAAATATTCACTTTAAAAATCAGCCCCAAATCTCGATATTTTTCCCGTTGATTGGAGACAAAATTTCCCATAGAATAAATAACGACGGCTTTTTTCGGCTTTCCTAATTTCCCGGTTTGTTCAAAAATTTGATAGGGTTGCACAACATGGGGATGACTCCCTAAAATAATATCAGCCCCGGCATCAACTAACTGTTTCACTAGGGTTTTTTGGGCGGTATTCGGTTGACGTTGATATTCTGAACCAAAATGTAAAATAACCGTGACCACATCTACCCCTAATTTCCGAGCTTTAGTAATATCTTGGGTAATTTTTTTAGCATCTATTAATGAGACTAAATAATTTTTACCCTTGGGAATCGGGATACCATTAGTACCATAACTATAAGCAAAAATTGCCATAGAAATATTATTTTTTTCAACAATAACTATTTTTTCAGCTTCCTCAACCGAGGCGGCGGTTCCCACGGAAATTAAACCTCGTTTTTTCACATTTTCCAAGGTTTTTAAAACCCCTTTTTCTCCCCGATCCAAAGAATGATTATTTGTAGTTGAGATAATATTAAATCCGGCTTTAGCGATCGCATCTGCTAAAGAATCTGGAGCATTAAATAAAGGATATCCTGTATATCCGGTTTTGGGGCCTGCCAGGGTGGTTTCTAAATTGCCAATTACCCAATCTCCCGAGGATAAAATGCCCTTAACTTCCTTAAAGAAATTATCATAATTGTAGGTTTTTGTAGTTGGGTTATAACCGGATTTAATTTGAGATCCGTGCATCATAATATCCCCCACGGCGATTAATTCTGCTTCTTTGGTATAAGGTTGGGGTTTGGGGGGTTGAGGTTTAATAATTTCTGCGGCGACTTCTGTTGTTTTTGTTGGATTTGGATTACCACATCCCCCGATAAAAATAAAAAAACCACTGGTTAATATTAAAGTCATCCATCTACTTTTAAAAATCATATCCATAAATTCATTTTCACCCTAGAATTTTGATGATTTTACCGCAATTGTTACCCCGATCAGAGCAATCATTGGGCCAGTCCCAGATGGGTAATTGGTTTTGATTGATCAGAGCATGGGGTAATTTATTAAGAATCCGATCGCTTGGATGTAGGGTAAACTATAGGGGATGGGTTGGAGAACTCGGACTTGGTTAAGCAGACAAAGCTATTCATGCAAAATTATCAACGGACTGATGCTGGTGTGGTCTCGGATCGACGCCCGAATTTTTTGGCCTGGATATCCCGCAGCAGCGTTATTCTAACTTTAGTATTACTTTCGGCGGGGGTCAGCATGGCCCAGTCCCCAGCCCCCAAGTCTCCAGAAACCGAAACCCACCACTCCCACAAAAACCCTATCCCCCAAGGAGCGGCTGGAACTCGAACAACTGCGACAACAGCAGCTTTTGCAGGAACAGGTGCAAGCAGAAGCTCAACGCACCTTTAAACAGACAATGACGCTGTTTAATCTCCTGTTAGGATTGTTAGGGGTTTTATTAGCAGCAACCCTGGTGGGATTATGGTTATTACGGCGTTCCGTTGTCCGAGAAGTAACCGTTATTGTGAAAAATCATCTGAATGAATTAGGGGATTTAGAAGGAAAAATTGCCGCCGCCAATCAACAAATGCAAGCGGTAATTCAAGAAACTGATCGGATTGCTCAAGACCTGAATGCAGAAGCGGATGATTTTGAGGATGAATTGGGAAACCGTCGCGATCAAATTGGGGAATGGTTAACCGAATTATCCCAAGTTCGTCAAGGTGCATTACAAAATTTTCAAAAGGAAACTCAGGAAGTTACCCAGGAACTTCATCGCCTAGAAATTGAGTTTTCTCAACAATTGGCAGGGTTACAAAATCGCGCCAGTAATCAACAGGATTTAATCTTGCAAAATTTAGATCAACTGGGCACAAATTATGCTAATCATGTTGCTGGGTTGCAGGCGGATGTGGATGGTCAAAAAAATACGGTTTTAGAGAATTTTAAACAATCAGAAGCAACTTTAACGAGCCAATTATCCGAGTTACAAATTCAAGTTCAAAATCAACGCGATCGCCTATTCAAAACTCTTGAACAGGTAAGTACGGAATTTAAAAGCACCGTATCCGGTTGGCAAACCGATGTAGAAGGTCAAAAAAATACCGTGGGCAAGAATTTACAACAAATTGAAACCGAATTAGCTCAGGAGTTATCCCAACTGCAAAAACAGGCGGAAACCCAAAAAGATCGGGTTTTTGCCCGTTTAGAACGCTATGAAACGGATTTCGCCCCGCAACTAGAAGAAATTAGAATTAAGTCGGAACAAAAAGCTCAGGAACAAATTGATTTAGCTCTGAAAAATTTAGAGAAATTTGGCAATGATGCGGTGACTCAACTCTCCGATTCCCAGGGCAGAATTCAAGGACAAATGGAGCAGAAACTCCAACGGATTCAACAGTTAGAACAGCAAGCGGAAACTCAACTAGCAACCTATCAACAACAATTACAGGTTCAAGTCGATGAAAAGTTACAAAGATTACAACAATTAGAAGCGGAATATGCCGCCATAATTGCCGATAGTCAAACGGGATGGAAAACCCAAAAAGAACGCATTGTCCAACGGTTAGAGAAGTTTGATCAAGATGTCAATGGGGTAATTGAACAGTTAAGAGGAGATTTGCAAACCCGCAAGGATTCTACTTTTAGTAAATTGGATAAATTTGATTTAATGTTAACGGAGCAGATCACAGAAGTTCAGGCGGATGCTAATGCTCAAAAGGCGGGTATTTTCCAAGAATTGGTGGCAATGCAGTCGGAAGCTTTGGCGAGAAAAGATGAAATTCTCCAACAGTTATTAGCTGTTGCGCCAACGGATTTAATGGAATCGGCGGTGTCAGAAATGATGCAGAAAATTGACACCATTTCCGAGCAATTGGATCGGTTAAAATCCAATAAACCGGAGTTATTTTTAAAGGTTGATGATTATGTTCAACGGGGGAATTTATTGTTTGCTGAAGGTCGTTATGAAGATGCTTTAGCCACCTTTCATCAAGTAGTAGAATTGCAGCCTAATGATTATCGATCTTGGCTAAATCGAGGCATGGCATTGAGTCGCTTAAAACGTCAGAATGAGGCGATCGCATCCTATAAAAAAGCCCTAGAAATCAAGCCAGATTATCACCAAGCCTGGGTCGATTTAGGTGTAGCCTATGGCAAATTACAAAAACATCAAGAAGCCTTTGAAGCCTTTGATCAAGCGGTGAAAGCCAAACCAGAAGATAGCGTGGCTTGGTTAAATCGGGGCATGGCATTACAAGCAATTGAAAGATATCAAGATGCGGCAACATCCTTTGATAAGGCGATTGAATTTGACCCGGATAATTCTAAAGCCTGGAATTATCGCGGTTATGTTTTAATTAAGTTAAAACGGGGAAAAGAAGCGCTGGAAAGTTTAGAGCGGACGTTAACTTTAAAGCCAGATTATGCCGATGCTTATTATAACAAAGCAATTATTTATGCCCAACAACGTCAAACGGAATTAGCCGTTGAAAATTTGGAGCAAGCAATTGATCTGAGCACCCGTTATCGAGAGGAGGCCAAAACCGACCCGGATTTATATGCAATTATTAAGTTTTTGCGTCCGAAAGCTAAACTTCAATCCTAATAACCCCGTTGTTGGGCTGTTGTTGGGCTTTAGCCCCTCCTAATTGTTAGGCTTTAGCCCCTTTAGCCCCTCCTAATTGTTACGATAACCTCCCTAAGAAGAATGGGCTAAAGCCCAACAACAGTGCCTTTCTTAAAATTTTAATAGTTATGACCCTAGAAAATAACCCTCCCAACCCTGTTCAAATTTCCCTAAATTTGTCGGGAGGAATTGCCCTCGGAGCCTATATGGCTGGAGTGTGTTTTGAATTAGTTAGACAAGCCAGAAAAGACAATTCTCCCCTATTAATTGATGTGATTACCGGAGCATCTGCTGGGGCGATGAGCGGAGCAATTACAGCTTATTATTTATTAAATCGAGGGATTACTGATCCTGAGTATGAATCCCAAAATCTCTTACAAAGAGCTTGGGTAGAAAAAGCGGATATGAAAGATATTGATACGGTTTTCGCCATAGAAGATTACCGTCAAGTTTTGAAGAATTTATTTAAAAGTCAAAATGAAAGTTTATTATCTCAAAAAGGAATTAAAAATATTGCTAATTTAATTGCGGAAAATACCGAGCAACTAAAAGTTCATCAACCCTTAGCCTTAGTAATGACGGTTACGAATTTACAAGGGCTGTTAGTCACCCACGAAAACAAATGTCGCAATTTTTCCGGTATTCCCGCCGTTAACCATGCAGAAACCCGGCAGTTTTTGTTTCATTCCGAGTTAAATCGTCAAGGCGATCGCTTACAAAAAATCTGGAAAAAAGTAATTGATACCAGCCTAATTTCGGGGGCATTTCCCGTTGCTTTTCCTCCGATTCAAGATTCATCTAATGTTAAAAGTTATAACTTAAAAAATCTGAGTCCAGCTTATTTTACAATATGTGATGAATCCAGAAAACAACAGCTAGATCCGAATCTACCGATGTTTTGTACCCAGGAAACTCTCAGATTTTGGTATAGTGATGGGGGAATTTTAGATAATTTACCCATTCTCAAAGCCATTGATTTAGAAGCCAGGATTCATTTAAGTTCTTTGCCTAATTCAGAGTATTTAATCCAAGAAGAGGGGGCGGATTTTATTAAATTTAGTCATGATTTTAACAGCAAAATTAAAGCGGAAAGAGATCGGCGAATTTATGCTTATGTTTCTCCCTCATCTTTGGAAAATTTAGAAAGTAGACCCAGCTTAAAAAAGAACTATTTTAATCTATTTGATTTATTATTTGATGGGTTGAATATTCCTTCTGCTCAACAGGATGCGATGCAGTTAAAACGGATTGTGGAAATTAATCAACAAGTGGATTATAAAGAAAATATATTATCCCTTTTAGAAACTTTATCCCCCAACCAGTCCGGGGAAACTATCTCTCAAATAAAAACTGACCTAGAAAAAGCTATCCCCTATCATCATATCCAATTATCGCCCATTACACCCTTAATTTTAAATCAAATTCCAGGGATTGAAAATACAGAAGCGCGATCGCAATTAGAAAATCTCTATAAAAAATTCCGATATTTATTCAAAACGCCTCTGGTCGAGAAAGCTACAAACGTTGATCAACTATTAGCTTCAGATTTTCTCAACGCCTTTGGAGGATTTTTTGATAGAAAATATCGAGAACAGGATTTTATTTTAGGAAGACTTTGTGGTTTAACTTGGCTCCACTTGAATTTTGATTCTATTGATACCCAAAGTTCAATTTTAAGGTTAAATCAAATCTTTGATTCTGGTAAAATTCAATTTGATAATCCCAAGGTTAAAGACTTAAAAATTAGCTATAGAATCCGCTTAATTAGACTATTAGTTAGGGGATTAAGAATGATGACTTCCCAAACCCGAATAAAAAATAGTAGTAAAATTTTACTTGGGTTATTTCAAGTAATTTTACTGCCATTATTTATATTAATAGAACTTTTATTAACTTTGGTTTTAACGTTTACTGAAATGATCGAAATTTTCTGGGAAAAAATTAATCGAAAATAGAGGATAGATTGTGGATAGTAAACCTAGATTAGATCCCCCTAAATCCCCCTTAAAAAGGGGGGCTTTGATCCCCTAAATCCCTGTTTTTAAGCAGGATTTTAATTCATGTATCCCCCTTTTTTTTTGGAGGTTAGGGGGGATCTAAAACTATAAAAAAATCATCGGTCTAACTTATTGGGAATACCTTCGCACCCTCCCGGGATAGTTTTGCGAGATTTAGAACCGCACCATGCACAACAATAATAACGGTTTTCTTCCGATAAATTATCAGCCCCAGTAAAGTCAGCACTTTCCACCACAGCCCCGGTATATTCTCCCGTATCAAAATTAGGAATTAATGTCCGACTGCGCGGAGAAGCTGTTTCTACAGGGCCATAAAATAGTTTAACAGAACGTAAATTTGTTCGGGATAAATTAGCTTCATACAAAATAGAACGGACTAAATTAGCGCGGACTAAATTACATCCAGTTAAATTAGCTTTGACTAAATTAGTATCGGTTAAATCCGTGCGTCGTAGGTCAGTTTCCGATAAATCTGCCCCCGCTAACATCGCCCCCAAATCAATCACCCGCACCCCATGGGCGCGATCTTCGGCATAATTACCATTACCATCTAACATCGGACGTCCCAGATGGCGATCGCGTTGTAAAGGAGTAATTAATCTAGCTTGGGATAAAAACCGCAGAATTTTGGCTTTTCCTTCGGCATCGACACTTTTAATAATAGCCGAGGTTCGCCCTTCTGCAATCACCCTTTCCTGGGGCCAATCTTCTAATAATCCCTGTTCTCCTAAAGCTAAATCAGAAACTCCTTGAAAATAAGCATCAATGGTTTGTTGTTGAGTAATGCGGTTTTGTTGAATAGTTAAATCCCGGGAAATAATATATTGTCTCCAGGCTACATAAACGGCAATAATAGCAATTAAAATTTGACCTAATGCTCCTCCTAAATCACCCAATGCGCCAATTGCATCCCAATTAATAGTAATATTACTAACTTCATTTGCAGTATTTGCATTACTAAAAATAACTAAGCCAATTAAGGAGCCTAAAATCCCAATACAAGCAACAATTAAATTGCGCCAACTCGGGGGAATTAATGTTTTCCAAGTTTTTCCCCAATCCGACCAGACTAACCGCAGAGAAACGGCTAATGTGGCGAAGGCACTGACATATCCTAATCCGATATTATCAATTCCCAATCCCAAAATCATCAATGCCATCGTCGATAAAACCACCACCGAAACCCGATACCTGATTGGGTCGATTGTCCAAAGTCGGGTTTTCAGTTTCGATTTCCCAAGATTCCCCGGAGGCGGGTTGGATCGCCTGCGTCGAGGTTTCCACTTCTGAGGGCTCAAGAGCAGGTTTAGGCGCCGCACCATTGAGGGTTTCGGAGGTATCCTCCAGTCCTTGAGATGGGGATGAATTTGGCTCTGTTGTCATCAGTTAACCTCTGTTGTGTTCGTACTTACAATTATTTTAATTAAAATTATCCTGATTTTAACTAAATCAGTCTTAACATTAGATCAAGCTTCTAAGGTATGATTTTTTTAGATGCTAATATTTCTGGTAAGAGTGCATGATGTCCGCAATTTTAAATATACAGGTATTGATTATATATAGCAATCTTTACTCCCAACTTCAAAAAAGGTATTTGTAGGAGCGATCAACTCATGCTGGAAAAACTGAAATTATTAAAACTTTTGAATGCTCGTCTATCTCGAACCATCACAATCTGGGTATTTTTGAGTTTAGTGATTATCGAAGTTTTAATTTTAATTCCTTCAGTATATCAATATCAGCAACAACTTTTAAGACAACTTCCGGCAATATCTTCTAGTAAAATTGCTTGGATAATTGAAACCTATCCCTATAGTTCTAATCCTGAACTCTTAAAACAGTTGAGTCATTTACATCATTTGAATCCAGATATTTTGGGCGGAGCAGTTTACCGAAATAACGGGGAATTAATTGGTCAATTTGGTGAGCCACCTGCTTTAACATTTTCCCAAGCAATACGGCAGAAAACATTATATTTGCGTCAAAAAAATGGCGATCGCTATGATGTTGTTTGTGATGTTAATCCCGTGAACAATAAATATGTGATTATTATTCGCCATGATGCTTCTGATATTCCGAAAAAAACCTATGCTTATATTTTAAGAATTGCCGGCTTAGTGTTAATCATTGCTTTTTTTGTAACATCAACCACCTTATTTATCTTAGGAAAAAATGTGATTCTGCCAATTTTAAAACTACGTTTGGATTTAATTGAAGCTGGAAAAGCAATTGTTGATAACAAACCCGTACCAAAATTTTATTCAAAGTTAATCCAAAGAAATGACGAATTAGGTGATGTAATTGCGACATTTCAAACCATGTTTGAAAAAATTTATCAAGCCACCCTAGAGAGGAATCAAGCCGAAGCCGATCTGCGATCGGAAAAGGATAAATCCGAGAAATTATTACTGAATATTTTACCCTTAGCGATCGCCGAAAAACTGAAAAAAAATCAAGGATGTATTGCCGAGAGATTTGAAGAAACCACGATTTTATTTGCAGATTTAACTGATTTTACCGGACTATCTTCTCGCAGTTTCTCCCACGCAAATCGTCACTTTTCTGAATGAAATTTTTTCTGAATTTGATCGACTTGCAGATAAATATAAATTAGAAAAAATTAAAACCATTGGAGATGCTTATATGGTGGTTGGGGGGATTCCTATTTCTAAACCAAATCATGCCCAAGCGATCGCAGAAATGGCTTTAGAAATGCAACAAATTATTAAAAAATTTCGCTATAGTGATAATCAATTGTTAAATCTTAGAATTGGCATCAATACAGGGCCAGTAGTTGCTGGAGTGATCGGATTGAAAAAATTCAGTTACGATTTATGGGGAGATGCTGTTAATATTGCCTCCCGCATGGAATCTCAAGGTATACCCGGACAAATTCAAGTTACTCAAACTACCTATGAAAAAATTAAAGATAGTTACTTACTGGAAGAAAGAGGTATGATTTTAATCAAAGGTAAAGGCGAAATGCGAACCTATTGGTTAACAGGGAAACAAGAGATATAGCCCCTACCTATCAGCGCAGTTATCGCAACGACAAACCCTATTCTGATTGTTACTTTATCTATGACCTTTATTTCAGTTACCTACGGAATATTTTTATTGATTTTATTAGGGTTATATTGGATTATTCCTGGGAAATCTTGGCGGCTTTTTATCCTATTAATCTCAAGTTTGCTTTTCTATTCCACCCTACAAATTCAATATATCCCCTTACTCCTACTTTGGACAATCTTTAACTTTGGTTTAGCCTTAACCATTGTCGAACCTCAAGAATGGGAAATCCCCCATATTTCTTGGAATCGTCGTCGGGCTTTTTTACTAACATTAGGAATTGTCATTAATATCCTAATTCTAGTTGGGTTCAAATATTTACCTTTTATTTTCAATACCCTGGGAACAGTTTGGAATATTCCTGTTATTATTAATACTGGAAGTTGGATCGATCAATATGTTATTGCCCCGTTGGGATTAAGTTTTTTCTGCTTTGAATTAATTGCTTATTTAGTCGATGTTTATCGAGGCGCACCCGCGGCAACTTCCCTATTAGAATTTACCGCCTATAAATTATTTTTTGCCAAACTAATATCTGGGCCTATTACCCGTTATCATCACCTAAATAATCAGTTTAAAACCCTAAAATTTCCCATCCCCGAACAAATTGCAGATGGACTTTGGTTACTAGCTAGGGGGGCAATCAAAAAAGGGCTTTTTGCCGATAATATTGGAATTTTAGTAGATTTAAGTTTCAGTAATTTACAACGGGCTGGAAGTGGGGATTTATGGTTAGCAATTTTCGCCTATGGGTTGCAATTATATCTGGATTTTAGCGGTTATGTAGACCTAGCCAGGGGAACCGCATTACTCCTAGGATTAACTTTACCGATTAACTTTGATGCCCCCTATTTTAGCACCAGTATCGGAGATTTTTGGCGTCGTTGGCATATTACATTAGGGGATTGGTTACGCAATTATTTATATTTTCCCCTGGGCGGTTTCTCGGGCGGGATTGTTTCGCACCTGTTTGAATTTAATTCTAGTTATGTTAATCGCAGGAATTTGGCACGGCGCCGCCTGGGGATTTATTATTTGGGGGGGATTACATGGGTTAGCATTAGTAGTTAATCGTCTCACCGAAGCAATATCTAAGCAATTATCAATCACTTGGATTTGGAACAGTTTACCCGGAATTTTAATCGCTTGGTTAATGACTCAATTGATGGTATTTACGACTTGGATTTTTTTCCGACTCCCTAATTTACAAGATTCTTGGTTAGTCATCAATCGGTTATGGGGTCATACCGCCGATGTTCAGTTTGCCCATAAAGTTTATGTTGAAGCCTTGGGTTTAGAAAGACAGCATTTGGTAATTTTATTATCCTCTGTTTTTGGATTAATGGCGATCACCACTTTATTCAATCGAGGGTTAAAATTAGAATTAAATTGGACAATAAAATTAGCCTTGGTTCCCTTGAGTTTCTTCACCGTTTGGTTACTAGCACCCGAAGGGGGTTTACCCTATATTTATTTTGATTTTTAAGGAGATAAAATCAAAATAAATTAAGCGAAGTCTAACCTATTTTTACTTAGGTTTGGGGTTGACTTAAACGCCGATAAACCGTGGCTAACCCCTTAGCATCTCCCACATTTCCAGGGAATAAAACAACAGGTAAATTAGGATAGAGGGGATGACTAGATGATGTTTTAACCATTGAACAACCTGCTAATACTTGACCTAATAATCTAGCGGTTTTTAATGATAATCCTTTACTCAAAACATCATTAGAAGTAATCCCTCCTTTACTAATTAAAAATCCAATATCCGGGGGTAAACCTCTGACAATATCCATCAGCAGGTCTGAAACTTTAGTCCCAAAGGCTAACCGAATTTCTACCGTATCAAATTGTAATTCTTGACGACTGGTATAAATAACCGGGGTTTGACCTGCATTATGAATATCATAAATTTGGTCTAAAATCTGTTGTAATAGTTCCTGTCTTTGAGTCTCACTTTCTTCTAATAAATGGGAAACATCTACCTCAATTCCAACTATTCCAGGTTCTTGCAATAACTGTTCTAATTGTTGGGTAGATTTTTTAACATGGGAACCCATAATCACCGCACCTGGCTTACCATTTCGGGTATATTTTGCCATTTCTTCGGCGGGAATCGGTTGATTTCCTAAAGCAGCTAAAGAGGTTAAAATACTCGCCGCACTGCGGAATAAAAAGCGTTTTCCCTGACTAGCTGCGGTAATAATATCCGAGGCTAATTGATCAAAATCTCCTTGGGTTTCCCCATCGACCACCACACATTGATTCCCCGTTAAACCCATTAATCGAGGTAAAGTTCCCAGTCGAATATCCGATAACAAAAATTGTTCTACTTTTTCCGAAGGAATCAAACCTTTTGTTTTTTCGGTGACATAATCGGGTAAATAACTATGTTGATAAGCAAAAACAGAATCCTTCGCAAATTCGGTTAAATGAACCGGGGTTTCTACACCATCAATAATTAAATAATGAATACTATCGCGGGTAATTCTTCCGCCTTCAAAAAAAGCTGGAACTAGAAAATGGGCATCAAAGGGGCCAAGTTCCTCCGCAATCACATCGGTTTCTACGGGATAATGACCTCGCAGGGTAGAATCGGAACGACTGACCACCAGAAAGTCGGTGATGGACTCGCTGGCGAGGGCTAGTTTCAGATTTTGGGTGACTTCACGGGTGACCGCGGCGGCTTGGTCTGGGGTTAGGGCTCTGGTATTGGTCAGAATAAAGAAAATCGGAGATTGGTCAGCCAGTCCAATTCGCAGGGTATCGACGTCCCACTGGGTCAGAAGTAAGCAACTATGGACGGTTTGAGAAACCTGTGGGGTCATCATCGAGAACAATAATTTTAGGTCGCATTGGTGTTTTGCTCAAAATGTATTGGGGTTATGGGAGGGTTTTCACCGGATAAAAAAAGCCTAGCACTTAATGGGAATTTTGTTGCTCCTGAAGTTGTTTTAACAGTTGATGAACTTCCGAGGCTATTTCAAAGGCTTGATATAGGAGTCTTCCTGATTCTGTTGTTGGTTTTTCCGTTTGTAATACGGTTAGGGCGGTGAAGTTTAGCTCAAAAAGTTCTGGGTTTTTCTCAATAAATTTTTTATGTTTTTTTAAGATTCGTTCTATTTTTAATCCTCTAATTAATTCTATTCTAATTAATTTTAAGGCTTGAATAATAGCATCTTGGTTATCTAATTTTGCCTGGGGATGTTCCGTGGCTTCAAGTTCATTATAAATGCTTAAGGCTTTAACAATAGTATTATAACGATCAACTTGATTAAAGAGTTTAACACATTGGGGACGGTTTAAGGTTAGCCAAATTTTAATGATATCCTCAAGGACTAATAGAATGATCAGAATTAAGTAAATTACAATAAAAATTAAGGCGAGTTCTGGAAAAATCAAACTCCAAATCCAATAACTAATTAATAGTAATCCTGTAATAACTAAGGTTTTTAATCCTTCCCCAATAAATTTTTTAGCCGTCCCTGGTCGATACAGCAAATTTTTGTTAATCCCACTCCAATGTTTGAGTTCTCCTGGAGTAATTTCTAATCCATCTGAATCAGTCATCAGTTATCAGTTAAAGGGAACAGGGAACAGGGAACAGGGAACAGGGAACAGGGAACAGGGAACAGGGAACAGGGAATAGGGAATAGGGAATAGGGAATAGGGAATAGGGAATGGCGGGTTTTTTTAGATCTTTGTGAATCACTTAAATCTCGATGACCCCCTACAAATTATAACTGATAACTGATAACTGATAACTGATAACTGATAACTGATAACTGATAACTGATAACTGAATAACTGTTTTTACTGGTTTTTAAATTTTTGTGCAGCGACTGGCATGAGTTTTTGTACTGAATTATTAGTATTTATCGCTTTTTGATAAGCCCATTCTGGACAAGCAGGTAGGTTCTTTTTACTTTCACTATAAGTAAAATTAAGCTGAGTTAAATCATTAAATTCTTCTTGAATAGAGCGGGGTTCTAATCGACATTTGAGAATAAAAGAATCATATTGATCCGCCATTTGTTCATAAACCCGAGAGGCATTCAAATGATTATTAGCTCTCCCATTAGGATCTAAAAAAGTCAATAGAGGGGCGAGAATTGCCACTAAAACCGCAATCACTACGGAGAATAATTGATACTCTCCCCCTAAACTATTAATAGCTTGTACACTAGCAACGGCAGCTAAAATTGTACTGGGAATCCCGATATAAAGATGGGCGGTTGACCAACGAATTGAAACATCAATATGGGCTTGACTCAACACCCGACAAAGAATTTTTCGCTCAATGGCACGATCAGTTATATCTTGCTGAACAATATAAGGGATAGGCCTATTTAAACTATCCTCCGAACCAGTGGAGGGAGTCATGGGTTGATCAATACTATTATCAGGACTACTGGATGCACTCATGGTTTTTTATAGCGGGGAATAGGGAATAGGGAATAGGGAATGGGTAATGGGTAATGGGGAATGGGTGAGAAAGAACGATTCTATCAAATTAAGTTCAATTCTTGATCCGGGATTGCCACCTGTACCCAAACTATAAAAGTCGTTCCCGGGGGAGTATTATCAGTACCAACCCTATCCTCGGATACCCAAGCCGGATGGACGGGAGAGAAGACTTGAATTTCTCCTTGCATCTGTTTTATCAAAGCTTTAGCGATTACTAACCCTAAACCCGTTCCCGGAATTTCAGAATGCCCCTGAACACCGCGATAGTGACGTTCAAACAGATGTTCTAAATCCTCGGGAGGAATTCCTGGCCCAGTATCACTAATACCAATACCAACTTGAGATTCTAGGGTTATTCCCCCGACGGAGGAAGGAGAGGCCAGTTGAACTCGAATATACAGTTTTCCGCCAGCAGGAGTATATTTTAAGGCATTATCGAGGAGATTACTCAGGACTTCCCGCAGAGCCTTAGCATTCCCTTGGATGGGGGGCAGGTTTTCGGGGAGATCAACTTCACATTCTAATTGTCGTTCCTGGGCGATCGCCTGAGCCGATACAATTAAAGGGGATAATACCTCCGACAATACTAGGGGTTCAAGTTGATCACAAGCGGGTAATAAGGGTAGGGCAGGCGTCGGGAATAGGGAAGCTTGGGCCGTGGATCTGGCAAATTCCACCGTAAGTGGCAAACTTAAGGGGGTTTCGGTCTGTTCTAAGGTTTCATCCGCCTGTGCTAATAATTCTTGAATCCGATCGCTCTCGCGTAAAATACCAACGGCAATAGGATAATTTTTATCTTCAGGTAGCAGTCGCTTCAATAATAATTTACCAAAGGTACGAACAGCCGTTAGAGGGCTTTTGAGTTGATGGAATATATTATGCAGTGTCTCAGCCTGTTGCCCTTGTAAGTGTTGTTGTCGGTCTAGTTGTTGCCGGAACCATTGGGCGCGTTGATCTAAAATACAGCCTAGGGCTAAGGTATGGGCAATCCCTTGTAGTTGAGTATATTCCTCCGGGCTCCAGGGTCGGTCATTGCGTCCAGTAACTAAAAATCCCAAGACCACATCCTCTTGAATTAAGGCTAAAACCTCTTGACTCCGTTGTTGCCAAGGAGCTTCTGCCTCCACCTCCGTTTCCGAAAAATCATCAATTTCTATCGCAGGCATTAAAACTTTTGTCTTCCCGGTGACTTCCGTGGTTAATAGCATCGGTGATGTAGAGGCGAGGGTTTCAGGCAAACCCATCAAACAGGGAATATCCAAATCATTCGGGGACGTTTCAGGATAGGTGGCAATCGGAATCAATTTCTTATGTTCCTCATCTACCCACGCCTCCGCTAAATAGACTACACTCAAGGAAGCACCCAAACTCGCCGTTAACGACAGTTGGGTGCGACACAGTTGGACAAATTCAGCACTGGCTGTGAGCATAGAATTCAACGGGCAAATCCTTAATGGGCAATTACGAATTACGAATTACGAATTACGAATGGGTAATAGCAAAAGTTTACCTCCCCTCCTCCCCCTGCCTCCGATCCCCTTCCTTATCAATTTGTGTCAATCTATTAAAACAGCTTGATATTTTGAACTAGAACAGATATAATTCTCTCGGATTTTGTAGCTATATTTACAACCCGCCTGCTTAAAAAGGAGGTCAACAAGTTGGCTAGAAGACGTAAGCGTAAAAGCCGTCGCAGACAAGAAGGACGTAGGATTTTAGAATGTGTGCCTCAATATAGCATCTCAAGTGGCGAAGATAAACCCGTAACGGCCGCTCGTAAGTTTATCCATGCTGAAGGAATTATCCCTCCGGCTTTGCTTCTTGTAAAACGAAATGAGCATACCACGGATCGATACTTCTGGGCCGAAAAGGGTCTATTTGGAGCCCAGTACGTTGAGGAGAATCACTTTTTATTCCCCAGTTTAAAACTGCTTGTGGAGAAGGCCACATTGGTTTCCTCTGCTGCCCCAGCTAAGGGGGTTTGAAGTCGAGATGTTGTCCGCAACATCCCATCCTCTTAGTGAAAGGGTTTGATATCCAGAATTTTTCTTGAGCCGTGACACCTGATGAGAGCCATGATTAATATGAGCTTCACTCCTTAACTCTGATAAGGCAGGCGCGAGGGAAAAAAATTAGTCCGTTGATTTTGGGTGCTGGTTGGGATGAATTTCTCTCAATTCTTGCTGGCAAGGAGGAATTACTCCCAACCCCAGTGCCACGAATCAAAATTGTTCTAATTCTAATTGTGGCAATTATATCCTGAATCAAGATTCAAGACCGTTGGCATTGTCGTCATGTTTGCGGTTTTGAACCCGGTGGGGATGTCGGTAAATGAATCAAAACGATTCCCAAGGTTTGAGGTGGAGGGCTTGTTTGAGCGTTGCCAGTTCGTCTCGGTGGGCGGTTACGGTGATCAAACTTTGAGTTTGTTGGCCCTGATCAATGACGGCATCCAGCTTGAGACAGACCTGTTCTGGACGCGCGGAGCCTTTCCAGTAGAACCAACCGGCCAGGGGCGAAAGCAGCACCAGTCCCCAAAACGGTTTGCCTAGGTTGGGCATGGCCGTCGATAGGACTAACCCCAAACATAACAGTCCCACGGCTGTTAATAGGGTGAGGAAGACGGCTAGGAATCGACTGGGGCGGACTAACCCCTCAAAGGTGATTTGATTGGCTTCCCGATTTAACGCCGTAATCCGATAGGCTCGGGATGCGAAGTGCTGCTGAATTTGTGTGAGCAAGGAGTCTGCTTCCTGTTCGGCAATCAGTTTTTCCTGTTCTATCCGATCTTTAGTTGAGGCTCGAACAAAAAAGAATAGGCCAATAACCATTAACAGGGTCAACACAAAAGTGGAAGGGATTACGGGAGTCATAGGAAATGAGTTCGGTCTAGTTTTAAGGATTATGGATTGATTTGTAGTTTACCTTGGCTGGAGGTGTATTTGTACCAAAGTCCGGCTAACTCTTGGGCTTGTGGTTGATATTCCGGCAGAATTTGATACATTCGGCGAGGGCGTCCCCGACCTTCCAGCTTTTGCCAATATCCGGTAATTGTTTCTTGTTTTTCCAAAAACTTGAGGGCGCTATAAAGAACCGTATCGGACAATCTATAGTTAGAATGTTCCTGCTCCAGTTGTTCAATCAGTTCAGTTCCATAGGAGTCCCTTTGGAGAAATACAGATAGGATATAGCAAACCGCTAGTTCCTTATTGAGATAGATAGGTGGCGGTTTCTTGGAAAAATTGATAGATTTCTTCAAAGGTCATAGAATTTTCCCCTTTGCTTGAATGATCGGCAGTTTTCCGGTCGGGCGATTCTCCGTATTCTTGCTTTCTGTTAATTAACCCTCTCCTCCATTAATAGCAGCATTGATCAATTATTGCTGCATCCCAATTAGCTAAATCATCGCTCAAAAGTTAAGTTAATGGTGAGGATTAGGCAATGGGCAATGGGCAATGGTAAAGTATTAGGTCATTTTTACAGTTATTTACTTAGATTTAACTCCCAACTGTTAACACCCCGCCCCATCTTTAAACTGTTTTATCCTTCGACAACAATCTTCTACAGAAGCCCGATTTCTCATGGCTTCCACTAAATCAAAATAAGCCACTTTGTGAGTTTCAATTAATGTTTTAGCCTGTAATATTGCCCAACGCTCTTTGATTTTAGCTTCACTCAAAGGTCGTTGTAGCTGAGTCCAAATTGCTATAATTTTATCTCTATCTTCCCGTCCTCCTTCAGCCTTTTTAAATATTAAAGTTTCTGCGGCAATTCCCGCCATCCAAACAGCACAATAACGATCTAAAACCTGAGAAGAAATCTGACCCTGCTTTAATTGTTCCCATAAAAGTTGATCGGCAAACTGCACCCCACCTTGGGCTTTAAATCCTTGTTTAAAGGCTTCCCAGCCGTTTAAGGCATACCCCTGAATGGGAATTTCCATCAAATAGGCTACCAAAAAATGTCCCGCTTCATGGTGTAAAATTCGCTCCCGAGTGGATGCAGAAGTTCCCGCCAACCCATCCACTAATAAACTCGCCCCTTGACCTTGAAACTGAAAAACATCTAAGGTAGCAACCCCCAATAAAAAAAAAGTAATCCCCGCCGGAATAAAGGGCGAAATATTTAATACCGGACTTAATAATACCGATATAGTCATACAGAAAACACTAATGGCAATTAGATTTAAACTGGTGGTTTCTCATCAATTTTCCTTTTGGTTTCTGGCCATATAAAAAGTTTCTAAACTATGGCGGTCTCCAACAAAACGCCAATGCCAAGGTTCATAACTCACTCCTTGGGGATTATTTTTAGGAAAGGATAACTCAAAACTATGAAAAGCGGCATTATCTTTTAACCATTGAAACCCCGGAGTTTCTTCAAAACTTACATTCAAATCCGTAGAGGGTCTGCCCCCATCTCCAATATCGATGGCATAACCCGTATGATGTTCACTATAACCCGGAGGAGCGCTAACCTCTGCCCGTTTCGTGGCTACTTGTCCCCGTTGGGCTTTTATTTCAAAAAAGATCGTTTCCTGGTCTTTAAGACTGCGAAAAGTGGAAATCGCAACTAAACTGACCCCACTGGCTCTGGCATCCTGTTCCATTTCTTGATAGGCTTTGGCGGCTGCTTTGCGTAACCGATGTCCCCCATCCGCCGTAATACTTTTTAACTCGGATTCCGGGGCTTCTTGATAGGGGAGATGACCCAATAAAGTATTGGGAGGGGTTGGGGTGGGGGTGGGGGTGGGGGTGGGGGAAGTCGTTGGCGGGGGAGTTGGAGACAAAGACGCAGAAGCCGACGGCGTAATCACGGGAATTGGAGCTTGGGCCACGGGAATATCAGACCGAGGAGCCAGAATTCCAAATTGATAATTCATCACTAATGCGGTACAGAAGGCTACCACGGCCAACCCTAGCATTTTCCAGAATAGCCCCGGCTTTCCAGGGGAGCCAGAGGAAACCACCGGAAGCAGGGGAATATCTCGTATCGCCTCTGGAATATCTTCTGTTAATCCATCAGCTACGGTTTGGGCTTGTTTCGGTAGACTAGAATTCTTCAACGGTTTGACTCCTGACATCCATCAAAGTCTCAATTTTATTAGATCATCCCCTATTTAGTCATCCATCACAAGCAGTTGTCGATGAATAGCCAAGGGTCAACACTTTAACCAATCTCTATGTCTAATTCTGTAAGTCAACTTTTAACGCTTTATCAATGGCTAATTGGGGGCGTTTTAATCGGTTGGATTTTGGGTCGAAAATTACCTGAGATTGTTCCCTATTATTTAGGTAAAATTTTATATTGGGGTGTGGTTCCGATCGCCATTATTTCCTTTTTAAGAAAAGCTGATTTATCCGGTTCGATATGGATTGCTCCCCTAGTGGCTTGGGCTGCTATTTTCCTCGGTGCGGGGTTAGCGGGGATAGGGTTATACTGGCAAAGCCGGACGCCAAAGTGGGATATTTTACCCCTAGCTTTGCCCAGTCAAGGGAGTTTTTTATTGGCGGCGATGGTAGGGAATACGGGATATATTGGTTTCCCTGTAAGTTTAGCATTAGTCGGCCCGGAATATTTCGGTTGGGCAATATTTTATGATGGATTGGGAACGGTGATTGGAGCCTATGGGTTGGGGGTGGCTTTAGCTGCTCGATTTGGCATGGGAAAACAAGATCCTTGGCAATTAGTTGGAGTGTCATTAACTAATCCCGCTTTAATTAGTATGGTAATTGGTTTAATGGTTAGGAATATCCCCTTATCTGAGCCGATAGAAACAGGGGTTAAGAGGGATTGCTTGGGGGAGTGTGGCCTTAACTTTAGTATTAATGGGAATGCGTTTAAGTCAGCTTAATTCTTGGCATCATTTCCGACCAGCTTCTGTGAGTTTAGCGATTAAAATGTTAATTGTACCTTTAGTTTTAGGTTATGGATTAACACTATTGGGATTAAAGGGATCTCCGTTATTGGTTTTGGTTTTACAAATGGCAACTCCTCCGGCTTTTGCCACTTTAGTATTAGCCGAAGCCTTTAATTTAGATCGAGAATTAGCCGTTACTAATTTAGCTCTGGGTTCTGCACTCCTATTATTAACTTTACCCCTATGGTTGTTTTTATTTGGTTAAGAAAGATAGGAACGTTCGGCCGTCCAATGGCGGTCGGAAGATTGATAAATTCTCGTATTTTCTAAACCCACAGATTCTATAAAATTAATAATTTCATCTAAAGTATAAGCCGCCTTTAAGGAATCTCGAAATAATTTTTTCTGATGATCATTACAATCCAGCGCATATTGTTCAACTAACATATTGAGTTCCGTTTCACTACTGGGACGAGTTAAATCCCTGAGAAATATTCCCCCTTGAGGTTTTAATAATCGCTGAATTTCTTGAAAAAATAGCAGAGGATCGGTTAAATGGTGAATAATACTATTGGAAATCACCATATCAAAGGTAGCATCGGGATAGGGTAACTGCTTGGCGTCGATTTGTTCTAATTTAATTTGCTCCTCTAACCCCGCTTGATTAACATTTTGATTGCCAATAAATAGCATATTCGCTGATAAATCAATTCCGGTAATTTGCCATTGCGATCGCCTTTGAACAATTAAAATCGGAATTCTGGCTGTCCCAGTTCCCGCATCTAATATTAATCCGGTTTCTGGCCCTAATTCTATCGCCATTTCTGCAAATTCTTGATTGACTTGGGTAAAATCCATGGCATCATATTCGCTGGCTTCTTCCCAAGTATCCATGACTTCCGGTTCCGGGATACGTTCCATAACTGTTATTTAGATGAATGTGATCTGGCTGCTTTCATTCCTATTTTATAGGATCGGTTTCGTTTCCAAACCCCAGATCAAATCAGGTTTGGAAACGGTTGTTAAATTGCTGTTAATTTTCCGGTTAATTCTGCTTGATTGATAATAGAATCAACTGTCGATTAAAAAGCGATCGCACCCCCTCTAAATCAAAAGAGATTTCAGTTAAAATTTCCCCAACAGTTCGAGGAGATGCTGAATTTTGATCACAGGTTTTGAGAAACTCAAATTCCGCATCGGATAAACTGACAATTTGATAATTATAGTCAAATAAACTTTGACTCGGCCAGCCATTCATACAGGGACTGCGTTCAGGAATAGCAGCTAATAATTCCTGATCATTTGACCATTTATTCAGTGGTAAAGGGGGACGTCCCAGGAAAAATTCATAATGACTAATCTCAGGATCGAGAAGTTCAATTAAACGATAGCGTTGGCGATCGCTCAATTGACTCGCCCGTTCTAGCAACTCCGGTGAGTCCCCAATTAATCGCTCTAAATTCCAATAATTGGGATTAGAAAAACCAATAAATGCCAACCCCGAAGCATCAATTAACTCAAATAAACCATCAATATTGTAGTCAATTTCTTGAGGATGGACATACATATCAGCAAAACATTCATCCCGCTGATTTTCCAATCCCCAACGTTTAGATTCATAAGTGACTAAGCGATTTTTTTCCGGTAGAGCTTCAAAAATCTGACGACCAATTTTTACTCCGTCCTGATAATCTCCCCGTTTTTCTCCTTGTAGAAGGGCGATCGCTTTTTGCATCAACTGAACTTCCCAGCGTCCCAATTCAGCATAGACAAAAACGTGCATTAACCCCCCTGGGGCCAACTTTAACGCTAAGGTTTGAATCCCGCGAATCGGATCGGGTAAATGGTGCAAAACCCCAACACAGTTGATAAAATCAAACTGTCCTTCCAACTGTCCCGCATCATAGAGACTTAAACGGCGAAATTCCGGGGAGGGAGTTCCGGGGGTAGAAATCCCAGACCGACGACAGCGTTTCTATGGCCGTTTGGATCGCTCCTTCACTCAGGTCAATTCCGAGAACCGAGGCTTCTGGGTTAAGTATAATTAAATACTCCGTACTCGAACCCGTACCGCAGCCCGCATCTAAAATACGGATATCAAGATTTTGGGGCTTCTGACCCGTACAAAAACTATAGGCCACTGGCCAAGACCATCGCCAGTTGTACCCAGGGGGCGGTTCATCTAGTAGGGGGTCAGGGGGAAAGGGATAGGTGTCATAAAGTCGTTTAACCGCAGAACTAACTTCTTCCATCGTTGTGATCCATTAAAAAAATATAGTTTCATCCGTCAGGGTAGCATGGGAGGTTACAGAGCTTATTGGCTATTCTTTTAACTTTCTAAAATAGTTCGTTGTTATAGAATTTGCTGCGATCAACGCAGAGGAGTTGGAGGGTTTGGTGGAGGTTGGTTTCGGTGAGTTGGTGCGTTGCTATGGCATGATTAAAAGTAGGTCAGTACCGTGAGGTTTTGTAAATGATGAGGTTTAATGATGTAGTCGAGGTAATTAAAGGTCTTTCTACGGATGAAAAGCAGGAAATTCAACTGTTATTGAACCAATACATCCGTGAAGAACGCCGTGATGAGATATATGATAACTTCAAGTTAGCGCAGGTAGAACAGCAAAAAGGTGAACTAAAGTTTTCCTCTAATATTAACGAACTAAGACAATTAATAAAAGCTGTGTTTGTAGATATTGGTAACCATAATCAGGTGTATTAGTTATCAGGGTCTGGTGGAATCTTTAGGGCAGTGGTAAGATAGAAAAATAAATTCAAGGTTGTTTTATGTCAAATCCTGAATTATTAGCGCAACTGCGGCAGTTATCCCCTGCTGAGAAGGTTGAAATGATGCAGTTTTTAACGACCGAATTGGCGAAAGAAGAAGGTTTAAAATCATTAGATAATGACGTGGTTTACCGTCTTTGGTCGCCTTATGATTATGGTGACGCTGCTCAGAAATTAATGAGCTTATTAGAACAAGAAAAAGCGAAAGAAAATGCGAAATGCTAAACGATTTTCTTTTATTGAACGCCGGAATCAAGCGGGAGAGGCTAATGTTTTTCCCTGTGTACCCATAACTTTAAGCTATCGCGATTGTGTTTTAGAAGTTGTTGGTTTGTTAGATACGGGAGCGAGTCTTAATATCTTACCGCACCATGTTGGTTTAGCGTTAGGAGCCGTTTGGGAGGAGCAAACACTTTCAATTCCGTTAGCAGGTAATCTTGCGCCAGTGGAAGCAAGGGGTTTAGCTGTTGTGGGACAAATTAGCGATTTTCCACCTGTTCGTTTAGCTTTTGCTTGGGCGAAGTCTAACGATCCACCTATTATTTTAGGTCAGTTAAACTTTTTTATGGAGTTTGATGTCTGTTTTTATCGTTCACAGTTGGCATTTGAAATATGTCCTAAATTTAGGGATAGTTGAGATTATTAGTATTCTCAAACAAAATTGACTCTGTTATTTTGTGTTAGAATGCGATCTCTGTGATTTCCGCACCCTACTTTTCCGTTAATTTTAGTCAACATTAAGCCTTTTCTAAAGGCGCCATAGTTAACCCTTCTCGACTTAATTGTTGATGATATAATTCCGCTTGTTCTTGGGGGCCAACCCATACCGTCGCTTGACCTTCATAATGGATTTGATTAGTTAATTCCCAGGCACTATCGGCTGTCATCCCAGGAATATATTTCATCAAACAATTACTAACGTGTTCAAAGGTATTAAAATCATCATTTAAGACAATTACCTTATAATTGGGATAGGTTTGATTAACAGTTTGACGAGAGCGAGTGGGTGCAATAGTAGGTGAACTTGCCATCCCTCGAATAGATCCTAAAATTCCTGTGTTCATATCAATAACCCTAATTTCAAATGCAATACAAACTAAAGAATAATTTTTTATACTCTCAACCCAAACCTGAATAATTGAGGTTTTTGGCATTGATTTAGAATCATTATACCTTAAAATGAGTATTTTGGTTATCAATTGGTTAGAAATGATTTTAAGGACTGGTGATGATCCAGATGCAGTTGCTAATTGAGAAAATGATACATGGAGAGTAGAAAAATCATCAAGAAATTACAACAAAATGGATGGTATCAAGTCGGTGTTACTGGCAGTCATTATCATTTTAAACATCCCGTAAAATCGGGTAAAGTTACTGTACCCCATCCGAAAAGGGATATTCCGATTCAAACCTTAAAAAGTATTGAAAAACAAGCTGGAATTAAATTAACATAAAGGAGAAAAAAATGACTTATTATATTGCCACTGTTCATAAAGATACTGATAGTGATTATGGAGTGCAATTTTATGATTTTCCGGGTTGTATTACTGCCGAAGAAACGATAGAAGCCACACAAATTATAGCTCAAGAAGCCTTAATAGGTCATATTAATTTAATGGTTGCTGATGGAGATGAAATCCCAGTTCCCAGTTCCCTAGAAACAATTTTAAGCGATAGTGATCATCAAGATGCGATCGCATTTTTAGTAATTCATATTCCCGATAAAATTTTCAATAGAATTAACACTTCGACTAACAAACAACAACCCTTAAAGTTTGCCAAAAGCTCCCCAAATTAAACCGGAAATCATCCCCCAAATACTACCAATACCAGCCGATACAATCATTGAACCAATTAATAAAGAAGTTGTGCCTGTGGTTGCAGAAGTATCTAAAAAATTAGCAAAAGTTGTGGCAGCTAAAACCCCTAAACCTGCCCCGGAAATTGCTCCTAAAAAATTCCCCCAAATTGCCCCAATAAATGCTCCCCTAAATCCCGATAAATTCAAGGATAAGGGTAAACTAGGAGCGCCTCCAACCGTTCCAAATAATCCCCCCGCCAAACTGCCACCAATAGTTCCTACCCCCGCCGCCACAATAGCCGTCGCCATTATTCTGAGGGCGATTTCCGAGGAATTTGAAGTTGAATTAATATTATAATTAGTCTGTTCAAACTGTTGCCAACCTACGGCTAAAATCCCTAATCCAATTCCCCCTAAAGTTCCCAAATATGACCCCCAAACTCCCCCAACAAATGCCCCGCGTCTCCCCCACAACCGTCCAATATGGGGTAAGGATAACGGAGGTTTAAATAAATGCCAAACCGCACCCCAAACCATCCCCATTAAAGTCCCCCACATTAAGGTTTGACCAATCAAGGGTTCCCGTTCCACTACCCCGAAGATTAATCCGGCAATCACCGCAGCCACAAAAACACCCGACCAGCCCCCCACAATTAACGCCACTACTCGGTTTAATCCCCCGGGCGGAGGGAGATACACACTAATAACTATCCCCAGAAATGCCCCCCACATTGCCCCCACAATTAACCCGCCAATAATCGCTTCTTTCCCCTGGACAAACGCAATAATTAGGGCAATAATTGCCGATAAAACCGATGTTCCCCACAGTCCTCCTAACACAACTCCTTCAAATATATTCCCGAATAAATTTTGGAGATAAAAATTAGGAGCTTGGGGCAAAACTAAGGTTTTTTTTGCCGTTGGTTGAACAAAAATAGGACGGTTTGCCGGAGTGAATAAAGGACGATTATTAACCGGAATAGGTTTATTATTTAAAACTCGTTTGCGCTTGCGTTTTAGCGGTTGTAAATTCTGTTTTTGTTTGACAGCCATGCGGGAAGGAAAGGGATCGCGCCCCCCTAATTTTTCCGTGCGATCGCACCAAGGACAATGGCTTAAATGATTGCCATAACGATGTTCTGATTGTTGGGTACAGGTAATTAAATTATCTTCGGCTTCTTTTAATACTATTAACCAAGTTTTCGCATCGGGTCTAAGTTGGGGATTTTTATATCCCATTTCAAAACATTGAATAAATAATTGTTGCAGTTTGGGATACAGGATTTCAAAAGGGGGAGCATAGGGCATGGGTTGATAGGGAACCTGTTTTGTCCCATAGACAAAATGACCCGCCCGCACCCTAGACTCAATGGCTGGAGGGTCGCCACTGCCCTGATAGACCCCGGAAAAGGGGTGAGTTTTCCCTCCATCAATAACAGAAATATTAATACCGCCAGTCCAAACCGATCCTGTTCTGGGGTGCGGTTTAAGTCCCGAAAGGCTTGTCCCTGAAGTTCTGGGGGGGTAAATTCGGCTTTTCCCACGGGACAGCGATAAATTAACCCAGTATCGGGATCTCGAACTTGAAAGGAGTCGGTATCAACCAGGGTTACTAATGCCGTATCACTAACTAAAATATTAGATTCATTAACATCACCAATAATATATCCACTACTATGTAAATCGGCAATAGAAGCAACTAAATTACGCGCAGTACGATGGAGATATAAATAGTTAAATAAAGGCTTTTGTTCCCGGCGACTTTTGGGGGTATAAAAAATATGAATTGGGGTGGCTTTATGCACCCGCGGCATTAAATAACCGATAATTCGGCGCTTGGGGTCGGTGGTATGGAGCAGGTCAACGGGCCAAGCGATCGCCGTCGTTTCCGGGGAAACCATCGCCGTCGCCGGGGGATAGTTATACATGACGGTGAGTTTTTCGGCGTCTTCGTCGCTGGGTTTATGGTAGATTTTGGCAACTAAATTCGGATCTTCTAATATCCCATAGATACGTCCTTCCCCCCCACTCCCTAGAGGGTTGTGGGTGTCAAGCGTGATGGTTTGTCCGTTGAATTGGCGTTGCAGCCGCATAGCAAGTTAGGGGTTGAACCGTTGCACCTGTTGAATCGTATTTCCAGCATAGCGTGTTGGGGAAGGGTTATCCTTTCTTGAGGAGGTAAACTACACTCTTGTAAACAGGAGACTAAAAAGTAGATCGCAACTTACGCAAAAAGTTACCTGCGTCTTTGCCAATTTTTACACAATTGCTGGCTAATATTAACCCTGAATTTCAACCCGATCCATCACTAGAAGAATCATTGCGCTGGGCCGATATTATTGAAGCTAAAGATACCCCGATTTTAGCGGCGGCTGTTCTGGCAAATGTTGACCGCCTGTTGAGTTTAAATACTAAAGATTTTACTGCTGAAGTTGCTGCACAAAGCGGGTTAATGATTCAAACTCCAGCACAATTTGTTAGAGAAATCCGAGAAATTGTGGAAGAAGGTTTGTCGTGAAAGTGATTTGATAATGATGAGAAAGAAAAAGGCGATCACACTTAGTTTTGTTCGTAAGGGCGATCGCGCTTTTGAGTAATTCAGTCTAGCCTCCCGAATTTTTCTTCTCGCTCCCTTGCTTCCTGTTCCTTCCTTTTTTTTTCTTCTGCTTTCTCAATTGGTTCTAGTTTTAACCTTAAAGACTCTATATGATTGAGCCAAGAACCTATGCGAAAGCAAGAGATACTACGCTGGGAATGATTTATCCCATAAAAGTATACTGAAAAAACATTGGTGCCAAGAGATCCTAGATTGATGCTGACATCAGCTCCTGTCCTTCCATTATTATGGAGTCTCACATAATGCTCAATCTCAACAGTGTCATCCTTGTAATTCCACCTATATATTCTTTCGTTATCATCCTCTTCTTCTTCTTCTTTTTTACCAAAACGTCTAGCAAAACTGCGACTGATATTATAAACTTCATACAATAGCGATACTTGCCATCCAACTTTTTCATCAAATGTTTCAATTTGTTGCCAGTCGTATTTATTTATTGACATTGTAATATTTTGAGATTTCTTATGTATTTTGTACGTGAATAGTTAGGAATAAACATCGCTGTTCAAAATTATATTTACTCCTAAAACTATAGAAATCTATTTCATCAAGAGATTAGGCAGTTTTTGTCCTATATCCTCGATAACATAATCAGAAAAACTCGAAGCAAAATGCCTACCTCCACTCTTCATTTGGTAGCCAGATTGCCTAGATTGGTTGTTATACCAATAATGAACATGGTTATCATCTGGATCTGATTCACTGGCAGGTGCTACAAGAAAGCCTATTACAAGACCTGATGATGTATCAACGTTAAACTTAACTTGATATCCAGGCAATTCAGAGTAAGTATTCCAATTTTTTGGCCAAACTCGATCTTTTGCCATAAAACACCTGCTAATTTTTTTTCATGCTAGACCGATCGTACCGTCTATGTAAAGCGAAAAAAGTTGGAAAAAGTTGGCTCTTCCTAGAATTGCGATCGACAACTGGTATACAAAGCAAAAAAGTTGGAAAAAGTTGAGAAAAGTTGGTTATAGTAACTACAGTTATCTCACCATCCCACCTATGGACAGTCCTCAAATATTGCAATTTGTCGATGAAACTGTCTACACCAAGACAGGCAAACATCTAAATGACTTGCAGCGAAGGATTATCGGAGGAATACTGAATCGTCAAAAGTATGCTGACGTTGCAGAAACTTATGGCTATAGTGCCAAACACATTAAGAAAGCTAGTCACGAACTTTTACAAATGTTATCTGATATTTTTGGCGAACAAGTTAAGAAAAGTAATCTTGAATCTGTTTTAGAACGGCAAATAAATCAAAACATAAATCTTGGTGATTATAATACTTTTCAAAACAATAAAATTAGCTATACTAACAATTGTTCAAATCCTTCTACTCATTCTACTCCTACCCCAGAGAAAAGTCAGCCCGAAACTCCTGATTTTCATCGCAATAATCAAGCTGATTTTGAAAAAATTGGTAAATTACGGCAATTTGGTTTGAGCGACGAGCAAATTGCAGAGATACTAGAGATACCTTTAGAGGTGGTTAAGCAGGTGAACTTCGAGGAGTAAGTCTGCCCTATCTCCGAACTTTACTGGAGCGATCGCTCTTATTTTTTTTGTTATAATCTAATTCTAACTGATTTATTAGTCGATTTCTAAGCTATGAACACAAAACTCATTGAATCTTTAGTACAAATCATCCAGGCACTTTCAGAAGAGGAGCAATTGCTAATAAAAGCAAAATTATTTAGCAACATCTCCTATCCTTTACCTCTGGAAATAACGCAGTAAAATAACATGATTAATGTTATCCAGTTTCTCAATAATTTGATTAATTCCGAGAATTTGTTGTAATTTTCTCAAATTAGGGATCATGTTTTGTCGCCAGTCAGGGAATAAACGATCTTTATTACGCATGAGGCTCCAGAAACCGGTTTTTTTAGAGCATCTGTTGGTCAAAACGAAGTATTTTGGTAAAAAAACCCGGTTTCTTTAATTGGGTGCGTAAGTCCTGAATATCAGACTATTTCAAATTCAGAAAGTTGTTTAAGGCGGTGACTAATTTGGGCGGCCACCGTCTAACATTTTTTACCCAATCAATATTTTTATATCGAGCATCCAGTCCCACTACAGCTACCCAATTACTTTCGGCTTCTCCTAGTTTACCAATATCCCATAAACAGGCGGTTAAGGCGGCTCGCATATCGGCAAAATTAGGATATTTACGCACTAGATTTTTTATGGTTTTTAGGGCTGCTTCGGTTTCTCCTAATTGATATAATGTTAAGGCATAATTCCCCCGAGCAAAGGAATAGTTTTTATCTAAATCACTGGCGGTCTGATAATCTAAAAGAGCATCTGACCATTTTCCTAATCCGGCTTCCGCATTTCCCCGATTATTATAGGCTACGGGATCATTAGGGTTAATTTCTAATACTTTATTATAGTCGGCGATCGCTTTTTCCCACTCTCCCAAACCTTCATAAGCCACCCCTCGGTTTAAATAGGAATCGGGAAAACTCGGTGCTAATTCTATGGATTGATTATAGTCAGAAATCGCCGGATTTAGTTGATTTTGACTAACCCTAACATTGCCTCGGTTACTCCACATCGCCGGATTTTCAGGATATTGATCAATAATTTTAGTCCAGTAGATTTCTGCTTGGGAAAATTGACCCTTTTGAGTTGCGGTAAACGCCTGCTCAAGCAAAGTATCCAAGGCGGAAGATAGGGATTGATTTTCAGCCCCTAGGGGGGTTGCGTTTCCCCAAGTAAAAATCAGGATACTGAAAAATAGAACTATAATTCGGCGAAACCAACGCATTTTAGGTGTTAATCAGAATAATTACGAATTACGAATTACGAATGGGGATAATATAGCAGTCTGCAAGGCAGGGGGAGCAGGGGAGGCAGGGGAGGTAAACTCTTTCTATTGCCCATTGCCTATTGCCCATTGCCCATTGCCTATTGCCTATTGCCTGTTTCCCTGTTCCCTGTTCCCTTCAGTATTTGGGATCGCTATAGTTTAAATTCTTAACAACTTATTCATCCACATCAATTCTCCCTTGAACTCCTTGAATAATTCGAGATAATTCATTCTTTTCATTAACAGAAATTCGGCTGGGAGAACCACTAATAATCCGTTCATAATCCCGGAAAGAATCCGTAATTAACGGGCCATGATCACTAATAGTATATTCTCTAATGCCTTTATCATGCCAGGAACCCCGCATTTTAAATACATTCAATGCCCGGCACATTTCCCCGCGAATTTCCACATATTGCAGCATCAAAATCGTATCGGTAATCGTTGAAATATGGGAATCGGTAATAGAATTAGATCCCATAAACTGATCAGTTGTATTGGTGAAAAATCCTGTGATTTCCTCCTGTTTGGCATAACCTGTTACCCCAATTACAAATTGACGGAAGGCGTTATTACTCACCCCTCGCGCCAAAGCTGATAAGGAATCAATGGCAATTCTATCAGGTTTAAAATCGGAAATTTCCGATTTAATAATTTGCAAATGATCTTCTAACCCAGTAGATTCAGGATAACTGCATAAGATTTTCAGTAAACCTTTGCTTTCCATTTCTTCAAAGTCAATACCCCAGGAACTCGCATTTCTAAACAATTGAGATCGGGATTCTTCGTAAGCAAATAACAGCGCCCGTTGACCATTTCTACAGGCATTTTCCAGAAAAATACTAACTAATAAAGTTTTACCTGTTCCCGTGGCTCCGGTCGCCAGAATAATCGAATCTTTGAAGAAACCGCCCCCACACATTTTATCGAGGGTTGTATTTCCAGAAGAAACCCTAACATTAGAAGAACGTTGGGTAAGTCGCATCGCCCCCAGGGGAAAAATACTAATTCCATTATTAGTAATCGTAAACGGATATTCTCCTTTCATGTGGGTTGTACCCCGTAATTTCAGAATTTCCGCCGTGCGCCGCCGTCGTTTCTCCTTCTAAAACATTTCTCAAAATTACGACATTATCGGAGACAAATTCTTCCACCCCAAACCGAGCCACCGGGCCATATTCAGCCTCTCGTTCCGTGGTCATAATCGTAGTGGCTCCCACCTGTTTTAGTCGCGCCACCAGGCGAAAAATCTCCCGTCTCACTACTCCAGCGGCATCATATTGTTGGAAAACGGCTGTTACTGAATCAATTGATACTCGTCTAGCTTTATATTTACGAATAGCATATTGAATCCGTTCAATTAATGCAGATAGGTCAAAATTGCCGACAATATCCTGTCCCTCTGGGTCGGGGGAAGCATCCAAGATAAATAATTTACCTTCATCAATTAATTTTTGCAGATCCCATCCAAAACTAGAAGCGTTTTTAATAATATCTGTAGGTGATTCTTCAAAGGTAATAAAAATCCCGGGTTCATCAAAATAGACAATTCCATGGTAGAGAAAGTGAACCGCAAATAGGGTTTTTCCGGTTCCCGAAGTTCCGCTAACTAGGGTAGCTCTAGCAATGGGCATTCCCCCATGACTAATATCATCAAACCCTTCGATCATGGTGCGAATTTTTTGCACCCCGGTTAGTTTGCGTTCATTACCTTTGGCTTCCTGAGAACTTTCAGTCATAAATTTTAATTTTAAAAGACGTAGCAGGTGATCGATCAACCCGCGATACTATTGCTACATTTACCATAAAATTAGGAACATTCACACTCCCCCACCTAGCTGAACTGCGGGGGATCGGTTGATAAACTTGAGGAACAATTGTCTGAAAATACCGGAGTTTGCTTGACCTGTCTCAATCATCCATCAGTTCTTCATACAGAAGATCAAGCCCAATTAAGACTTTTTCGCGGTCGGACAGATCCCCAATAATTTTTCGCACCGGAGGGGGCAAAATTTTGGACAGGGTAGGAGTCGCCAAAATTTTGTCTTCCTCAGCCAGTTGGGGATTTTTGAGAACATCAATCACTTTTAAGGCATAAACCCCTTGAAATTCCTGTTCTAAGATGTCTTTGAGGGTTTTTAACGCCCGGACTGAGTTGGGCGTATTTCCGGCGACATAGAGTTTGAGGACATAGGTTTTTTGGAGAGGACTCATAGATTTTTAGGGGTTAATAAAGTAACATCCATTTAGTCTGCGAGGGTAAGAATCTCTACACCGGTTTCTGTGACGGCAACGGTATGTTCAAATTGGGCGGAGAGTTTTTGATCTTTGGTGATAGCCGTCCAACCATCATCTAAAACTTGGGCTTCCCAAGTCCCTTCATTAATCATCGGTTTCGATGGTAAAGACCATCCCGGGACGTAGGCGTTTTCCTTTTCCCCGTTTTCCATAGTGGGGAATTTGGGGGGCGGTATGAAACACCGTATTGACTCCATGACCGACAAAATCCCGCACGACGGAAAAGCCCTGGGCTTCGGCATATTCTTGAATGGCCGCCCCAATATCGCCTACCCGTCCATCGGGTTTAACGGCTTCAATTCCTCGCCTTAAACATTCTTCTGTAACTTCGACTAATTTTCTAGCTACGGCCGAAGGCGTCCCAACAAAAAAGGTGCGGGACACGTCACCATAATAGCCGTCTAGGATGGGGGTAACATCGACATTGATAATATCCCCATCTTTGAGAATCTGTTTGGCGTTGGGGATGCCATGACAGATGACTTCATTCACGCTGGTACAGATTGATTTGGGAAATCCATGATAGCCCAGGGGGGCACTGCGGGCGCCGTGTTCATGTGTCCAGCGTTCGGCTTCGTCGTTAAGTTCTAGGGTACTCACCCCGGGTTGAATCATCGGTTCGAGATGATTTAACAGTTGCACCGCCAGGCGTCCGGCTTGACGCATTTTTTCGATTTCTCGGCGGGATAAAAGAACAATTGTTTCACTGCCCATGGGTTTGTTGAAAATCTGAATATATCTCGCAGGTTATCAGCGTTTCTACTAAAATATCATAATTAGGGCAAGGGGCAGGGAATTACGAATTACGAATTACGAATTACGAATTACGAATGGGTAATGGGTAATGGGTAATGGGTAATGGGTAATGGGTAATAAATCAACTCTTACACTAATAGCTAATAACTGATGACTGATGACTGATGACTGATAACTGATTTATGGGTTGAGAAATTACCTCTAGCTCCTAAAAAAAATCAAATATTAATCAACGTGGAAATGATAAATAATTTCACCGTTGGATTTTTGTTCAAATTTCCCATTTAATTCCTGGGCTTTTTGATCTAAAAATATTTTGGCTTCGAGTCGGGATAAATGGGTATATTGAGCTAATTTATGCACACTAATTTCCCCACCTTGGACTTTAACTAAATGCCAAAAGATAGCACTAATCCGTCGAGAGCGAGCTTGATTTTTTTGGCGACGTTCTCGAACCCAATCCCAGGCGACCCATCCCCCAATTCCCAGGGAAGGTAAACCGAGGATTAATCCCCCCAAAATAATACTGAGTCTCCCATCGGCCGTTGAATTAGGATTAATTAATTCCGTGGCGATCGCTAATAAACAACCCATTCCTACTGGAAACTAATAAACTGGCTGTGATTATCTTCAGGAATTGCATCGTTTTTCCTCTCTGCTGAGAGAGCGCGGAACACCATTAAAGCCGCATTAGCAGGGGGAGCAGGGGGAGCAGGGGGAGCAGGGGAGGCAGGGGGAGCAGGGGGAGCAGGGGGAGCAGGGGAGGCAGGGGGAGCAGGGGGAGCAGGGGGAGCAGGGGGAGCAAACTATTGCCTGTTGCCTATTGCCTATTGCCTATTGCCTATTGCCTATTGCCTGTTGCCTATTGCCCATTGCCTATTGCCCATTGCCTATTGCCTATTGCCTATTGCCTGTTGCCTGTTGCCTGTTGCCTGTTGCCTATTGCTTATTGCCTGTTGCCTGTTGCCTGTTCCCTTTTGTGTGTCTCCTAATCCTTATTGCGTATTGCTTCAATTAACCGGGAATAGTAGAAGCTAGTCCCGATCATAGTTTGTCGTTGAATCGAAAAACCATTATCACTAAAAATTTTAACAATATTCGCCTCCTTATGTTGGTAGGCACGGGTAGTTTTACTCGGCCCAGGAAATAATTCCCCAACTTTTTTAAGCATACTTAATGCTAAGGTTTTAGGCGCGAAACTCAAAATCACCCGGGACTCGGCTAGGGAACACAGATGAGAAATCATCTCAGGAATTTGCTCTTGGGGATAATGAATCAAAACATCCAAACAAATCACCGTATGATAGCGACCCTGTAGGGTTTCCAAATCCTGGGCTGTGAAACTGAGTTTCTGGATCACGTTTAGGAGGTCTTTTGCCCGATCATAAGCCTCAGCCACCATTTTTTCCGAAATATCACTACCGTATACAATAGCTCCAGCTTCAGCTAGGGGAATACTCAAACTGCCCACACCACACCCCGCGTCACAGATGCTTAAACCCGGCAGGTTATTATCGGCTTTTAACCACTCCAAGACTTGATCAACGGTTTGTTGATGTCCTTGACGAATATCAAGTTGCACCTTATTCACTTGACCGTCACCGTAGATGCGTCTCCACCGATCAAATCCTGTGCTATTAAAATAATCCCGAACTACGGTTTTCTCGTCTGCTACACTCATGGGTTTGTTTGAAATTAATTCCGTCCAAACCTTTATTGTAAGGCATATAGGAGTAGGGGCAGCAGGGGAGGCAGGGGGAGTAGGGGAGCAGGGGAGGTAAACTCTTGCTATTACCCATTACCCAAAACCCATTACCCAAAACCCATTACCCAAAACCCCAAACCCAAAACCCATTACCCAAAACCCATTACCCAAAACCCCAAACCCAAAACCCATTACCCATTACCCATTACCCATTACCCATTACTAGAAGGAAGGGTGTGCCGTTTATTGAACGCGGACGTCGATGACTGTGCCGTTAAAGTTGTAATTTTTGCCGTCGAGTTCAACGGTAGTACCCACTTTAATTTTGATATTGCCTAAAACCGGGCCATTTTCGGTGATTTGACCTTTTCCCTCTAGGGTTAAAAGCAAATTATTATTAAATAGATTATCGGCGGTGGGGTCGGGTAGGGCTTTTAATGTACCATCCGGTTGAGTCACGGGGATAATTCTGGGTAAAAAATTGACTTTATTTAAAGTAATTTGACCATAGGGTTGATTCCGAATAATTAAGTTAATTTTTTCTCCGGTTTTAAATAATTCTTTGGCGTTACTGCTTTTGAGTCCTACCACCAAAACATCTATGGTCACGGGACGGGTTGTTACACCGACTTGAGCCACTGAACCCGATGTTCCTGGATAGAAGAAAACCCCAAACAGCACCAGTAAAATCACTAAAGCCGCGCCAAAATCGAGAATACTAATCCTACCAAAGAGACGACCTTGAGAATCTAAAATTTTCATAGAACAAATGCACAATAAGTTTTACAGAGGATTGAACCTTGTCGATTGACAAAAACCTGTACTAGAGGGAAAAACTCAAGGAAACAGCGACAAACAAAACAACCCCGGGTCAAGTTACCCTCAAAAATTTTAAATCTAAAGGCGATCAGAAGCCAAAATAGAAGTAAAGATTCTCGTTTGATCCCCAAAGATAACATCAATCTGGATTTTGTCTTTGATAACTCCCCCTGACCCCTAGCACCGGAAATCTCAACCTCAAAAATCGCCTTCAAGGTTGCCAGAGTCGGAGTAAACGGCAAAATTAGGTAAGACATCCACTGAAAATACCAATATGCTGGTAGTAGGAGTGGGTGTTACCCCCCAGGTACTTCAACCCTTTTCTTTAATGATTGGCCTAGTTTACCCCAAACCAAGTCCTAAACCTGATTTCACTCAGTACCAACCCCAATTGGCCTTTTATGTTTATTCCCTCAGTCCGTCAAGCAATCAACCGCCATCCCCTCACCACTGCACCGGAAACCCCTGTATCCGAGGTGATTTTGTTGATGAGTCGTACCCGTTCTAGTTGTATTTTTGTGATTGAAACCGGACGATATTGTCAATCAAAAGTCAACGGTCATCGGAATTTTTACAGAACAAGATATTATTCAGCTTAATTCTATTGGAGATCCATTGCGAGGATTTCCAATTTCTCAAATTATGATTCGGTCATTTGTCACGGTGAAGGAATCGGAGGTGGATGATATCTTTACCTTGATGGGGATATTAGAAAAACATCAAATTCAACAGCTTCCCGTTGTTGATGAGCAAGGAAGATTAGTCGGGGTCATTAGTCCTAAAATTATTCTACAACTCTCTTTAAGAGATTCGGAAGCCAAAAAAATAGCTAGGGCTTTACCCCCTGTTCCTCAAGAAATTTCTCTGGGATTATCTTCTAACTCGGATTTGGTTTTACCTGAACATCAACCCAATTGTCAACAACTTCTGGATCATCTTTTTATTCCCGATCATTTAATTAAACTGAATCAACTTGCCCCCATTCCTAATTCTAAAATTGTGCCGACATCGGGGGAGGCAACCATCCGAGAAGTAACGGAATTAATGTTTAACTATGGTGTGGATGAAATTATAATTACGGAAACCTCTCCTCCTAATTCTCAGTTCACAGGAGAGCAGATTTCCAGAACACAATCTCAATGTAAATGGGTAGGCGTTGTGACCTCCCAGGATATTATTTCCATACAGGCATTGGGCTTGGATCTAAAAACCGTAAAAGCAATTACGATTTGTAATACCCCGCCGTTGGTTTTGCGATCGCAGGTTTCCCTAAAAACGGCATTAAACTTAATGAGAAAATATTATTATCAACTCCCAATAATTTTGGTGGATGATCATAATAATCCTGTTACCCTCATCTCTCCTAAAACCCTATTGTTGCAAGTTCTCCAACCCAAGTCGATGCACAATACTCTCCTGAGTTGGCAGCATCAATTTCAGGAGGGATTAAAAGCAACTCCATCTTCTCCTGAGTCCTTGCCTTTATCCTCAAGTCATCCAGTTAAGGAACCTTTAAAATCAAACCTGGAAGGGGTTTATCATTGGAACTTAAAAACGAACGAAATCTTATATTCTGCCCAATGGAAAGCCATATTAGGATATCAAGATCATGAGATTAAAAATACCCGAGAAGAATGGTTAAGTCGGATTCATCCTCAAGATTTGAAACTGGTTAAAGTCACTCTAAAAGATTATTTTTCCAAGAAAAATAGTGAATATCTTATAGAATATCGTATCCGGTGTAAAAACGGTGAATATAAATCTGTATGCACTCGAGGTCAGGGTTTTTGGAGTGAAAAAGGGGAACCTTTGCACTTGATTGGGGTTCAAATTGATGCGGCATCCTCTTACTTAGAAAAAACTCCATCCTTGAATAGTAATTATCCCATTGATGATCCGATTCAACAGTTAAAATCTATTGTCTTTAAAACCGATAGTCAAGGAAATTTTATATTTTTAAATTCCGCCTGGACTCAGCTAACAGGATTAACCATAGAAAATAGCTTGGGTACATCATTTGTAAATTATATTTATTCTCAAGATCGGACAAAAGTTAGCCAATGGTTTGAATCCTTAATGTTAGGTCGTCCTAAAACAGAGCAACTTGATGTCCGAATGTTAGTGTTTAATATTAAAGAGAAGGAAGGGGGCGGACAGTCTTCCCCTCCGGCAACTCGTCGGGTTTTAATTTCAGGTCAATTAATCTTAGATGAACATAAGCATATTTTAGGAGTTTTAGGCACATTAAATGATATTGCAGAACAGTTTAAAGAGTTAAATGATCTCAGAGAAAGAGAAAAACTAATCCATCAATTCCACGAAATTACGGTTAGTCATAATACGGATTTTGAAACTCGAGTGAGTGCAATCTTAAGTCTAGGTTGTCATCGGTTTGGCATGGATATTGGCTTACTAGGAAAAGTTTTTGCTGACCGATATGAAGTAATTTCTTCCTATCTTGCCGATGATTTTCCCTTTGGATTTGCCAAGGGGGATACCTTAGCTATTGAACAAACTTTTGAATGGGAAGCCTTAAAAACAGAGGATGTTGTTTGTTTAGAATCGATTAAACAATCACCTTGGAAAGACCATCGGGCCTATCAAACCCGACGTTTAGAAGCCTATATTGGTATCCGGGTAATGGTGGGAGGAAGGGTCTATGGAACCCTAAGTTTTATGAGTCCCAATTCCCGCGCCTCGTTTCAAGAATTGGATTTAGAAATTATGCAATTGATGGCAAATTATATTGGAAATGAAATTGCTAGGGATCATGCCCAAGAGATTCTCCAACAACAAAATCAACATTTATTATTACTCAAAGAAATTACCCATAAGGTGCGTTCTAAATTAGATACACAAGAAATTTTTCAAACTACTGCCACCCAAATTGGTAGAATTTTTGGGGTGAATCGCTGTTCAATTTATACCTATCGATCTGACCCCTATCCCCATTTATCTTGTGTGGCAGAATATCTGGAATCCGGTTATGATTCGACCTTGAATTTTGAAATTTCCGTGAGTTATAATCCCTATATTGAAAAACTTCTGGCTGAAGATCAAGCGATCGCTTCGGTGGATGTTTTTACCGAACCTTTATTAGAATCCTCTGCCCCGATGTGTCGGCGCATGGGCTTAAAATCAATGTTAGCAGTTCGGACTTCCTATCAAGGAGATGCTAACGGGATTATGATGCTGCATCAATGCGATAAAATGCGGCAATGGATACCGGAAGAAATTGAATTTTTAGAAGATGTTGCCAATCAAGTTGGATTAACTTTAGCCCAAGCTAAACTATTAGAAGCCGAGGTAAAAAATCGTCAACAATTAGCTGAACAAAATAAAGATTTAGAAGAAGCTAGATTAGCAGCAGAAGTGGCGAGTCGGGCTAAAAGTGAATTTCTGGCTACCATGAGTCATGAAATCCGCACTCCCATGAATGCGGTGATTGGGATGACCGGGTTACTATTAGATATGAATTTAACCCCGGAAACAATTGGATTTTGTCGAAACCATTCGCACCAGTGGCGATGCTTTATTAACTATTATTAATGATATTTTAGATTTTTCTAAGATTGAATCGGGTAAATTAGATTTAGAAACCAATCCGTTTAAACTGCGAGAATGTTTAGAAGAATCCCTAGATTTACTTTCAGGAAAAGCCGCAGAAAAAGGTCTGGAAATTGCCCATTTAATCGAACCTTCTACCCCCCAAATTATTTTGGGAGATGTCACCCGACTGCGCCAAGTTTTAGTTAATTTACTCAGTAATGCGGTGAAATTTACCGCCGAGGGAGAGGTAGTTGTTTCGGTGAAAGCTTCGGAGGTCACAAATCTTCCCCTTAATATTAACACCGCCCCAACCATAGCCCATAAAATTTATGATATTCAGTTCGCGGTTAAAGATACTGGAATTGGGATTCCTGCTGATCGGATGGATCGTTTATTTAAAGCCTTTTCTCAGGTCGATGCCTCCACTTCTCGTCAGTATGGAGGCACGGGTTTAGGATTAGCAATTAGTCAACGATTATGTGAAATGATGGGGGGACAAATGTGGGTGGTTAGTCGATCTCAATCCGATTTTAATACTGACAATCAATCGTTGATTTCGACAATGACGGGCGATCCTCCCGATAATTTTGTTGAGGCGTTTGAGTTAAATACGGGTTCAACTTTTTACTTTACTATTCGGGCGGAAGCAATTTCCAAAATTGAAGCGAATGAGCTCCCCGGTTTGCTAATGGGTAAGAGATTATTAATTGTGGAAAACCATGGGATTAATCAAACGGTTTTAATTCGACAAGCTAAATCTTGGGGCATGGTTCCTGTTTCGGTAAAAACCGGACATGAAGCCTTAAATGTGTTAAAAAATAATCCCGATTTTGATTTGATTATTTTAGGCATGAATTTGGCTGATATTGATGGGATTAATTTAGCAAAACGGATTCGAGATTGGGAACGAAGCCGTGCAGAAATATTCCCCGAACAGAAACCGATTAATATTACCTTCTTTAATTATGTGGTGAATACCGATTTAGTCAAGCAGGTAGAACGCAGTAATATTGATTGTGCCGGGTTTATTAATAAACCCTTGAAACAATCACAATTTTATAATACTTTGCTTCAGATTTTGGGTGAGTCTATAGAAAGTGCTATTCAAGAAACCTGGGAAATCTTTAGGAGGATCGAATATCCTATCTGTTACTCCTTCTAGTAATTTAAAAATTTTGCTGGCAGAAGATCATGTTGTTAACCAAAAAGTAGCAATTCAAATGTTACAAAGATTGGGATATCGTGCGGATATTGCTGGGAATGGATTGGAGGTTTTAGACGCTTTAAATCGACAATATTATGATGTAATTTTGATGGATGTTCAAATGCCCTTAATGGATGGTTTAGAAACCTCCCGTCGCATTTGCGAAGAATATGCCAATCGTCCCAATAAACCTTGGATTATTGCGATGACTGCTAATGCCATGCAAGGCGATCGGGAAATGTGTTTAGCCGCGGGTATGAATGATTATATTACTAAACCTGTGCGTCGGGAAGAACTCGCCAAAGCCCTATCCCAATGTCAACCAATTCAGAATGGAAATGGTTATAAATCCTTAGAAAATTTATCGAATTTTGCCAGTAACGGACATTCTAATTCATCCTCTGAATATCCGGCTAATTCTAATGGTAATGTGCCAGAATCTTCGGCTATTGATCCACAAGTATTAGAAAATTTAAGGGAATATGATGATGATGATGATCCCTTTGTCAATAGCTTAATTCAGGATTATTTAGCCGATACTCCCCAAAAAATTGCCCAAATTCAAACGGCAATCAAAACCCAAGATATCCAAGGGTTAAAAGAAGCTTCCCATACCCTAAAATCCAGTAGTGCTCAATTGGGCGCCCTCACTTTTTCCGAGTTATGCAAGGAGTTAGAATATATGGGACGGGTAGGAATGGCCGCAGAAGATGGCACGAGTCTGGAATGTTTTACATCGGGAAAAGCCGCCATCGGGTTATCTAAAATGGAAGCGGAATGGTTAAGAGTCAAAGCCACTTTAGAACAGGAATTATCTAAGGAAACCCTGAATGTACATAATTAAGAATTGTTTATTTTTGATGCTTAACTATTGACGTTCTTTTGTTAATTATTTAGAATAAATTATTAGGAAAAAAATTAAATTTTAAGTATGATTCCTGTAATTTTGGCTGGCGGAAAAGGTGAACGGTTTTGGCCCCTAAGTCGGAAACATCGACCCAAACAATTTTTGAGTTTAGATGGTAGTGGGATTAGTTTATTACAGGCCACCGCAGAACGGTTATTACCTTTAACCGAAAGTTGGGAGGGTTTATGGGTGGTAACTTCGGCTTTATTGGAGTCAGGAGTTCAAACTCAACTCCCCCAATTACCCCACCCCAATATTTTAGCAGAACCGGAAGGACGAGACACCGCCGCCGCCTTGACCTGGACAACTTTAGAAGTAGCAAAACGTTATGGGGAAGAAGCGGTAATTGGGTTCTTTCCGGCGGATCATTGGATTGCGGAAACCGGAGAAATTTCGCCAAACTTTAAAGGCGGCGGAAGTATTAGCAAAAACCCAAGATGTGATTGTTACTTTAGGAGTAAAACCCACCTATCCTTCCACCGGATATGGTTATATTGAACAGGGGGAAGAAATTGGAATTTTTGACGGATTTCCCGCCTATAAAGTGGCTCGTTTTACCGAAAAACCCAATCGAGAAACGGCTGAAAATTTTTTAGAAACCGGGCGATTTAGTTGGAATGGTGGAATTTTTGTGTTTCGGGTAGGGGTGGTTTTAGCTGAATTAAAAACCTATGTTCCTGAATTAGTTAGTGTGTTAGAAGCTAAGGGAAAAGACGCTTATCCTGAGTTGAAAAAAATTAGTATTGATTATGCTTTAATGGAAAAAACCCAGAAAGCCTGTGTTTTACCCGTTGAATTTGGCTGGGATGATTTAGGGGATTGGAATGGGTTAGAAAGATTATTAGGGGGAGATAAACCTAACGTAGAACTGGTTAAACACGTCGGGTTAGATACCACAGGGACAATTTTATTTAGCTCTAGTGATGAGGATGTGGTTGTAACTTTAGGGATTGAGGATTTAGTGATTGTGCGGGATGGCAATGTTACCTTAATTGCTAAAAAAGATCGAACTCAAGATATTAAACAGGTGTTAAAAACCCTCGGGGATGATTCAGAATTTCAGAAACTTTTATAAGAGGGGAAAGGGGATAATTTTTGATTCCTAGATCAAAAGTTTCTCGAATCGATTAAGCCACTGACCACAGGGTGGCATCTAAGGAATTTGTTAAAGGTGGAACCCGATCAATTATACCATATTCAGCCAGTTTTTCTGACATTTCTTGCCAACGGTTTGCCGAAATATAACCAATTTGATCGGGGTTAATTCCGTGGGTAAGATAATCAGCAATTAACTGTAAAGATTTAGTTTGATACTCTAAATTATGATATTTACTATCGGGTTTTATATAGGTATCAACCACAATTTGAGCAGTTTGATTAATATTATCAATGGCTAATTTCCATCCCGCAAAAGATGCTGTTAAAAACTGATTCACCCATTCAGGGTGATGGTCTAATAACTGTTGATGGGCAAAAATTACCTGCACATAGGCATCATATCCATAATCGCTAAATTTCAAAATATTGGGTTTAATTCCGGTTTTATATCTAAAATAAATTGGTTCATCAACAATATAACATTGAATGGCTGCTAATTCCCCACTTTGCAGTCGCTCATATTTATCTTGATAGGAAATCGGGACAATTTCAATGTTTTGGGATGATAAACCATTGGTATTAATTACTAATTCCATGATTTTTTTGATATCTCCATGAATACCAACTTTTTTTCCCACCAAATCCTTAAGAGAATGGATATTATTTTGGGGAATTGACATTAACCCTAAAGGAGAGGTTTGAAACATAGTTGCGATCGCTTTAACCGGATATCCTTGCACCTGGGCGGCTAAAATGATATCCTGTTCCCCACAGCCTAATATTAACGGATTCTCCGCTATTTGTTCAAATACATTTCTATCTGAATTTACAGGTAGAATCTCAACCTTTAATCCCTGTTTTTGGTACAATCCATAATAATCTGCTAATAGTAACCCTGCAAATTGAACATTATATTTCCAGTCCAACTGCATCGTTAAATGGGGAGTTGAAGTTGGAATAATATCAAGAATAGAGGTTGAAGGATTGGCTAAAATAGCCAGTCCTAAACCCCCACAATATTGTACAAAGTCTCGACGCGAAATTAATTCTATTTTCTGTTGACCCATGGATTTAATAGTTGATTTTCGGTGCGCGACCGATGAGACCTGTCATTAATCTTAATGCCAAATAGCGGAATATTTGCACCTTGGTTAATACCCCTAATCCCAGGCGGCGTAAACTGACTTTTAGAGCCCAATCTCCTGAGAAAGTTCTATCTAAAAAATCCGTTAATCCTAAAACAATTAAATTCTCCTTTTGTCGCCAACCTTCATACCGTTTTAACACCCGTTTTTGCCCAATATCCTCTCCTTTTTGGGTCGCTATTTTCAACACATCTGCTAAAGCTCCCCCATCCCGAATTCCCATATTTAAACCCTGTCCCCCCACGGGATGACAACAATGGGCGGCATCTCCAACTAAGGCTAATCGGTGTTGAATATAGCGATCGCTCTGCATTAATTGTACGGGATAAACATAGCGATCGCTCAATAATTCTAACTTTCCTAATAATCCTCCCGTGCGATATTCTAATAACTTTAAAAACTCAGTTTCATCTAACTCCTTTAAAGCCTGGGCTTCCGCATGGGGAGCCGTCCACACCACTTGACAGCGATTTCCGGGTAGGGGTAAAACTCCCATGGGGCCGCTCGGCCAAAACCGTTCAAAAGCAATATTTTGATGGGATTTTTCCGTTTTAATCGTCATGGCAATACAGGATTGCCAATATTTCCAACCGTGGGTTTTAATTCCCGCTTCTTCGCGTAATCGAGATTTAGAACCATCGGCTGCTACAACAATTTTACTATAAAACGTGTTAAGATTACCTTGATTTTCGATTTCAATTTCTACAAAATCAGGATGATAATTAACATTCTTTAAACTAGCTGGACATTGCCAAGAAACATTCGGACATTGGGCTAAAAATTCATACATTGCCGATAAAATTATCCCATGTTCACCGACATATCCTAATTCATCTGTCCCTAAATCTTTAGGCAAAAATTCCACTACCCGAGGATAATCAGAATCACTCAAATTAATCTGATAAAAGGTCGTAATTTTTGTGACAATTTCATCCCAAACCCCAATGGATTTAAGAATACGTCCCGTTTGCAAAGTTAAGGCATAAGCCTGTTTTTTACTAATGGCAACCTCTGGCCGTTGGGATTCAACAATTGTTATTTTCAACCCCGAATCTTTCAACCCACAGGCTAAAGTTGCCCCAACAATTCCACCGCCAATAATAACGACATCATAATCGATCTTGGGTTTTGATGAATCGACCACGGAAGATTGAGTTTGTGAACGCGACTGCACCAGCATTGTATTCTATGACTATATTTATAATTTGACTAGCTCTATTCTTACACAGTTATCAGTCATCAGTGTAGAGACGTGCCATGGCGCGTCTGTATTAGTTTATTACCTATTCCCCATTACCCGCTAACCATTACCCATTCGTAATTCGTAATTCGTAATTGCTATATGTCACAATAGAGGGAGTAAAGCCTTAATTCGTGAGACTATGACCTTATTATTAGCCGGAGATATTGGGGGAACAAAAACAATTTTGCGCTTGGTGGATGGGACAGAAATTGTCAAAGGTAGCCAAACCCAAGAGCGATTAAAAACCCTCTATGAATCCCGGTATTTAAGTGGAGATTATCCCGATTTAGTTCCCATTGTACAACATTTTTTACAAGAAGTAAAGGAACAATTGGGTGAGAATTTGCATCCAGAAAAAGCCTGTTTTGCTATTGCGGGGCCAGTGGTTCATCAAACCGCCAAATTAACCAATTTACCTTGGCATTTAGATGCTCAATATTTAGGATCAGAATTAGCCATTTCCCGGGTAACTTTAATTAATGATTTTGAAGCGGTGGGATATGGGGTTACGAGTTTACCAGAAAGCGATATTTTAGTTTTACAAAAAGGACAGCCACAGACAGATTCTCCTATTGGAGTAATTGGGGCAGGAACGGGCTTAGGACAATGTTTTGTGACACCTTTACTTAATAGAATCAAAGTCTATCCCTGCGAAGGAGGTCATACGGATTTTGCCCCCCGTTATGAATTGGAATTTCAGTTAATGAAATATTTATTAGCCAAACATAGTATTGATCGAATATCCGTAGAAACGGGTGGTTTCTGGGCCGGGAATTATAGCGATTTATCAATTTTTACGCGATACTGCTACGCAACGCTGGCGCGATCGCAATATGGCTAAAGAATCTCCAGAAATTAGCGAAATTGTCAAGGAGTGGGAGCATCAAATTGGGTTAGCAGAAGTAACAGTTGATCCCGCCGCCGCCATTTCCCAAGCTGCTTTAGAAAAACGGGATCATCTATCAGAACAAACCATGCAGCTTTTTGTAGAATCCTATGGAGCAGAAGCGGGAAATTTGGCATTAAAACTATTACCTTATGGCGGGTTATATATTGCTGGAGGAATTGCGCCTAAGATTTTACCCTTATTAGAAACTTTTGAATTTATGCAGGCTTTTTCTAATAAAGGACGCATGAAACCCATCTTAGCTAAAGTTCCTGTTTATATCGTATTAAATCCCCAAGTAGGATTAATGGGGGCGGCGGTTTGTGCCGCAATTTTTTAACCGTTAGAAATAGTAGGGGCAATTTATGAATTACCCCTACTAACCCCAGATTATTTGTCTTTCCAACTAGATAATGGAGGGGTTTCTATTAATGCTTGACTTAACCGTTCATGCAAATAACCATTAGTGGCTAAAATTCGACCCGAACCGATTTTAAATGGACTCGTATCATAGGCGGTGACTTTGCCTCCCGCTTCTTCTACTAATACAATTCCCGCCGCCATATCCCAGGGAGATAAACCCCTTTCCCAATAGCCATCTAAGCGTCCACAAGCCGTATGTGCCAAATCAATTGATGCCGCCCCACTGCGACGAACTCCCTGGGTTAAATGGGTTAAATAGGCAAATTCAGCATAATTATTATCTGCCGTTTCTCGACGATCATAAGCAAAGCCCGTAACCAGTAAACTTTTATCTAAACTATCAGTTTTAGACACATTAATTAAACGATTATTGCAAGTTGCTCCTAAACCTTTAGCGGCTTGAAACAATTCATCATGGAAGGGATCATAAATCACCCCCACTTGAGGCACTCCATTAATTAATAACCCAATAGAAGCGGAAAAAAACGGATATTGGTGGGCGAAATTCGTGGTTCCATCTAAAGGGTCAATAGCCCAAAGATAGGGACTTTTTAAATCACCCAATTCCCCCGATTCTTCAGTTAAAATTCCATGGTCAGGGACATGACGTTCCAATACGGCTAAAATCGCCGCCTCCGATGCCTTATCCGCTTCGGTGACTAAATCCCCAGACCGTCCCTTTTCTTGAACATCTGTTAAATTTCCCAAATAGTATTTCAAAACAGCACCCCCCGCCTGAGCAGCTAGGGTAGCAACATCCAAAAAAAACTGTAATTCGTTTTTAGTCATCGAAAAAATGGGTCTGAAACCCCGTCCTTTAGCAAAGCGAAGGACGGCTTTACACAATCTTCTAAGTAACAATCAACCCGTTAGAAACGACGAATTAACTGTACTTTACTAGAAGCAATCTGCCCTAACCGTTTCCAGTTAGCATCGCTAACAGATACTTGTCTTTCGGTGTCTCCTGACACATAACCAACACCCTTGGGAGATTTAACCAAGTCCCCCTTACGGAATCCATGACGAGTTGTAGAACCTCCATACTTACGACGCACTCCGCCTTTTGCTGGGAGCATTAAGTGAAGTTGGCGACGAGAAAAAGGCGGTCTGTGAATCACTCGGAATTGAGCAGTTGTAATTACAACATCACCAAACCAATTAGCACCATCAGTTTTTGCTGTATGATATTGGCGATACTCCACAAAAGCTGTTGCTGCAATAGCTACGCCATCAACTGCATGAGTATTAAATTCAGCCTTAGATTTGTCTGTTTTGTTCTTTTTTAACCCCAAGTATGTACGAGTTGATGAGGTTCGATAACCTTCAATCTTAACTACGGGTGCTAACTTTTCCAGTTGGTTACACATCCATTTTTGCCCAATCATGACAGGCGAGAAACCTTTGCCAGATTTCGCTTGTTTACGTCCACTGGTTAAGTCAACATCAGCTTTTACATACTCGAATCTAATTTCTGCAACTGGGTAGATTTTGAATAATTCGGAAACTATTCTCAATTCCAATTGGCGATTAGCACGAATTGATGGAGCCAGTTTACCTTGGCGACGATTACTAAAACGTTTTTGGCGATGGTTGCGTTTTGAAAACTCAACCTTCCGGTTAATTCTTCTTCCTCTACGACCTCGACGCATTAATCGTCTTGTATCCATGCGTTCACGGACTGTCTGAAATGGCAAAATTAGATGAGCCGTATATAGTGTAAACTTAGCTGACTGAACACCGATCCCAGAGAATTTCTTGCCAGGGTCAATCCCAATCACAAGATTTTGGGTTGTGTATCCACTCGGCTCAACCGTTAATTGGAGATAAAATTGCCCACAGTCTGACCAGCGTTTAACTGCTTTTCCAGACTCAATCCACTTCCTAGCTCTCGCTGGTGTGGTTGGCATTAATGGCTTGTTGTCTTGAGCTACTACTGGGATTCGCATTTTGGTATAACCCAATTTCTTGTTTTAGTCTCTTCGCTCAACTCAATTAAGATGTTTTGGCTTTACCCAACACCTGAAACCAATCAGGTTTAGATTTTGTCCGAACTAGAGAAGTATTCGGAAGTCTGTACCCAATTGAGTCTCAATCAGCTATTCACTTCTTGCGTTGCCTAAATTGGTTTAAGCAATCCCCGCACTTTTAGGGCGGGGTTAGTGAAATTATTTCGGTAATCAGTCATCAGTGTAGAGACGTGCCATGGCGCGTCTCTAATCAGTAAACAGTAATTAGGGTTTCAGCTTAAAATATTCCTCCTCCCCCACTCCCCCACTCCCCCTGCTCCCCTACTCCCCTACTCCCCCTGCTCCCCTACTCCCCCTGCTCCCCTACTCCCCCTACTCCCCCTGCTGTCGAAATTCCGTTGGTGTTAAACGCATGGGTTTCTCGGAGTTCCAAATGCCATTTCCCATGAGTCGGGAATATTCTTGAGCATAGTTAAACCGTTGAGTATATTGAGTCTGGAAAACGGAAGTACCGGAGTTATAAATAGAGGCTGTTTCGGCTAAAACATATCCCTCTTTCAGCAAATGTTCATTAATTAAAGTTCCGTCTAGCCAGATATAACCTGAGATGCGACCATAGCGATCTTTTGCGGTTAAATCTGCTTCTAATAGGATTTTTTTACCCTCAGAAATTTGTTTTAAATGTTGTTTAGCTCTGATTCCCCAGGGATCTTGTTTTAGGTCGGGGGCAATAATTCCAGCGAGTCGAACCTGTTGCAATACCGGAATTTTACCCGTTTTATCGAGAATTTCCAGGGTTTGACCACTAATGACCCGTTCAACTTTGGTAAAAATGCCTTTCGGGAGGTCAGGTTGAGAACAACTGGTCAGCAGGAGCAACAAACCCAATACTATCGTGCCATACCATTTTCCTCGGAACCTGAAATCAACTTGATTAATCTTCGTCCAGGGGTAATCTGGTTTTAACTTTACCTTTACCAAAGTAGCGTCCGAACTGAAGTTCATACACTTCATCCTCGTCTTGGGTTTCCACAACTAAATCGGAGCGGGGATAACTGACACAGAGCAACGCATATCCCTGTTGCTGTAAGTCCGGGGAGAGTCCCATGGCCTCCGATTGCTGCAACTCCCCAGAAACCACCCGCACCGCACAACTGGTACAGGCACCATTGCGACAGGAAAAGGGCAACTCCACCCCCTGATTTTCGGCACTTTGGAGAATATACCGATCTTCAGGAACGTTGACATAAAAACGCTCACCCGTCTGACGATAATGAATTTCTACCCGATGGGAACTGGTCATAAAAAAAAATTTTCTGAGATCTTGTTGACTTTCCAAAATTTATGATAGTATATATTTTCGTGGGTAAAAATCAAATATTCCACCTGGAGAGGTGGCCGAGCGGTTGAAGGCGCGACACTGGAAATGTCGTTTAGGGGTGACTTTAACGAGGGTTCGAATCCCTCCCTCTCCGTTTTTATAATGAAAGGGAACAGGGAACAGGGAACAGGGAACAGGCAAGAGGTGAAAAGAATTCATTTTAGCTTGCTTGGTAGTCTTTGTCCTGATCCCTTTATCTGTTGCTATACAAGCCGAGTGGGGAGGTTCTAGCTGGCGCGAATAATCTAATATTCCCTCCTGGCTAAAATCCTATAAAACAAATTCCGCAAACAGCAATAATTAGGGTTTCAGCTTAAAATATTTCTCCTCCTCCTACTTCCCCTGCTCCCCCTACTTCCCCTGCTCCCCCTACTTCCCCTGCTCCCCCTGCTCCCCCTGCCCCCCTGCTCCCCCTGCTCCCCCTGCTTCCTGTACTTCCCTTGTTCGGAAATTGCGATCGCTAAATCAGCAACAACCGAACCCAATCCTGTTAATAACTTTGATACCCTATAGGTTAGGGAGCATATTATCCAAAAACGATTAGCCCAGGGATCACTGTATTGAGGAGAGGGGAAGAATGTCTGCGACCGACTATAAAGACTACTACACGACTTTAGGACTAGATAAAACCGCGACAGCCGATGACATAAAAAAAGCCTATCGCAAACTGGCCCGCAAGTGTCACCCGGACATGAATCCCGGGAATAAACAAGCTGAGGCTCGTTTTAAAGACGTCAACGAGGCCTATGAGGTGTTATCCGACCCCGATAAACGTCGCAAATATGATCAGTTTGGTCAATATTGGAATCAAGCCGGGGCGACGGGTTGGCCAGGTGGTGCGGGTTCGGGTCAAGACGTTAGCGGATTTGATTTTAGTCAATTCAATAGTTTTGATGATTTTATTAATAGTCTTTTAGGTCGTGCCGCCACAGGTACGGGGGCAAGACCCGGAAGTAGTAGCAGTCGTAGTTATTCCTATCGAAACTCAAACCGGAAACCCTTCGGGATTTGGCGGGAGTCCCTACGGTAATGATTTTGCCTCGGGATTTAACCCTCGCAATCCTCCATCGGTCGCCGATACGGAAGCAATTATTACTCTAACTCTGGCTGAGGCTTTTCATGGGGTGCAGAAACGCTATTCCACCGGGGAGGTGACGATTCCAGCCGGGGTGAAACCTGGGAGCCGGATTCGAGTCCGAGGTCAGGGTCAACTCGACCCCTACAGTCAACAACGGGGGGATTTATACCTGAAAGTAGAAATTCAACCCCATGGTTTTTTCCAATTTGATGGGGATAATCTAGTTTGTGAAGTCCCGGTCACTCCCGATGAAATGGTTTTAGGTACATCAATTGAAGTTCCGACACCCGATGGGGTGGTCACGATGAATATTCCGGCCGGAATTCGTTCGGGACAGTCGTTACGGTTGCGAGGCAAAGGATGGCCAAAACCCAAGGGGGGCGGGCGCACGGATCAATTAGTTAAAATTATTGTTGTGCCGCCGAAGGAAATCAGTTCCCATGAGCGAGAATATTATGAGAAAATCCGCTCCACTCGCAAGTTTAATCCCCGCAGTAGTTTAAAGGACATCAAGCTTTGATGAGCAGTGGGCAATGGATTCTTGATTTTTATTCCCATAAACGCCGAAAATGCTTACTTTTATATCTTGACAAAACATAAAAAGTATGTATACAAGGCTCTAAAGGAATCAAAGTCAGCGGTTTTGCTGCTCAAATTTGTTAACTTTATAGATTTTCAAACTCTAGTAATATTGCCATAATTGGCGCACAGTAGCAGAGAGATGTGTCCTGTGTGCTGAGAGATTATATAAGTCCCCTTGGGTAACTCGGGGGAGCCTAAAATATAAACTCAATCCAGTGACATCGCTCTTTGAAGATGTGGTAGCGGGTTCGTAAGTAGGGGTTGAAGTCAAACAGGGTCGGAATTCCTGTTTTTGTGAAATCCGATTCACCCCTACACTTTTTTTTGATCTGGCAGGGAATAGAGAATAATATATAAAGTTCCAATCTATTGATACACTCAACAAAGTGGTCAATAATTGGTTTTTTATGTCTACTTATGATGCGATTATTATTGGTGCAGGTCATAACGGGTTAGTTTGTGCGGCCTATCTTCTCAAAGCCGGATATAGTGTTTTACTATTAGAAAAACGTTCCGTTCCTGGGGGTGCCGCCACAACAGAAGAAGCTCTCCCAGAAGACGCTCCAGGATTTAAGTTTAACCTCTGTGCGATTGATCATGAATTTATCCATCTTGGCCCGGTGGTAGAGGAATTAGAATTAACAAAATATGGCTTAGAGTATTTATATTGTGATCCCGTTGTGTTTTGTCCTCACCCCGATGGACGGTATTTTTTAGCCCATCGTTTCCGTGGAAAAAACCTGTGCGGAAATCGCCCGATATAGTGAAAGAGATGCTCAGAAATATAAGGAATTTGTTGAATATTGGCAACGGTTAATGGGTGCGGTGAGTCCCTTATTTAATGCTCCTCCGACTTCAATTATTGAGATTGCTAAAAACTTTGATCGAGATTCTTTTCTGGATTTATTAGCCCTATTAGGAGGAACGGATAAAATCTTAGATTTTGTCAGAACTATGTTAATTAGTCCAGAGGATTTAATTAATGAATGGTTTGATACGGAAATTGTTAAAGCACCTCTGGCTAGATTAGCTTCGGAAATCGGCGCTCCGCCCTCTCAAAAAGGTATTTCTGTGGGGGCGAGTATGTTAGCCATGCGCCATGACCCCGGGATGTCTCGCCCTCGGGGTGGTACCGGGGCATTAACTCAAGCTTTGGTCAATTTAGTTAAACATTTGGGAGGGGTGATTTTAACAGAAACTCCGGTACAAAAATTATTAATTGATGACGGTCGGGTTGTGGGGGTGCGGGTTTCAGACCATCAAGAATATCGAGCTAAACGGGGCGTGGTTTCTAATATTGATGCTCGACGTTTATTTTTACAATGTGTTGACCCGACGGATATTGATGGGGCTGACCCGAATTTAAGAGAACGCTTAGAACGGAAAATTATTAATAATAATGAAACTATTCTTAAAATTGATTGTGCTTTATCAGAACCCCTACGATTTGATGGTTATAATCATCAAGATAGCTATTTAATGGGCTCGGTTTTAATTGCCGATTCGGTAAATCATGTTGAAAAAGCCCATAATTTATGTACTGTGGGGGAAATTCCCGATCAAGATCCGTCGGTTTATTTAGTTGTACCAACGGTATTAGATCCCTCGATGGCTCCTGAAGGAAAACATACCTTATGGATTGAATTTTTTGCCCCCTATCAAATAGCAGGAGCCGAAGGTACGGGGTTAAATGGAACCGGATGGACGGATGAGTTAAAATATAAAGTAGCGGATCGGGTGCTGGATAAAATTGCTGAATACGCTCCAAATATTAAGCATTCAGTTTTAGCCCGTCGGGTGGAAAGTCCGGCGGAATTAGGGGAACGTTTAGGATCTTATAAGGGTAATTGCTATCATATTGATATGACCTTAGATCAAATGGTTTTTTTCCGTCCCCTTCCTGAATTAGCCAATTATACTACCCCCATTCAAGGTTTATTTTTAACGGGTGCAGGAACTCATCCAGGGGGGTCAATTTCCGGGATGCCTGGTCGCAATTGCGCTCGGGTATTTCTCCAGGCTCAAAAACCACTAAATCAAGTTTTAAAGCAGACTCAAAACACTCTCAAGTCTGTCTGGAGTCGTTTTAAGTAGAGCCGTATTTAAGGTAATTGGGACATCAATTAAGATCGTTAAACTCCGGTCTGGTTAGACATTTTTGATTGCTGTTCCCCATTCCCTGCTATAACAGAAATACAGTTAGTAAACCATCAAGCCAAATGTTATGAAGCCACTTGAAACCAGTTCTAATTCTATATTAATGAGTCCCCGGGAATTATTGGATCGTTATGCCGCCGGAAAACGGGGTTTTATTGGTGTGAATTTACAAGGGGCTGATTTAAAAGGAGCCGTACTAAAGGGGATTTTACTTTGGCAAGCTAATCTCAAGTCCGCTAATTTAAGTGGGGCTGATTTAAGTAATGCTCATTTATTTGCTAACTTAATTCAAACTAATTTAAGTGGTGCTGATTTATCAGGTACTAAACTTATTTATGCGGATTTAAGGAAGGCGGATTTAACCTGTGCTAAGTTATTTAAAACTAATTTGAAAGGGGCAGATTTAAGGGGGGCGGATTTAAGGGGGGCTAAGTTAATTTATACTGATCTTGATGGTGCTAATTTAAAAGGAGCTAATTTAAAAGGGGTGATTTTATTCACTGTTAATTTGAATCAAGCGAATTTGGTGGGAAACTGATTTAAGCGAAACTACCTTGATTAAAACGGATACTAAGTCGGCCATTTTATCGGAATCTGAGGAAAATCAAGATATAAAATATTAAGGTTTTGAAACTTTTCTAAATATTCGTTATAATATTTTTAAGTTTAAAATGGTTTCTAAGGTTAATTGTAGATTGGTTTTAAGTTGGTTTTGTGAATGGCGATCGCTTAAGTAATCCAGATGTTTATGTTCTCCGGTAGAAATTATAAATAAGCGTTTTTCCTGCTGTGCTTTCGTAAAAGCTGTTGAAATATTCCCTCGATTTAGTAATATTATTTCAGCTAATTTTGCCCAATGATCTTGATTTCCCAACAGATGAAAAAATTGATCGACATCATTTAACCCAGGAGATAATCCAAACACACCTCCGTAGGAAATAATCATCAATTTACAGGGAAGATATTTTTTTAAATGGGGTAGGGAAGCTAAGGCCATTCCCGTCCCGGTACTTCCTGATAAAAATATTAATTGACTGGAGTTTGATTTCGGTAAACCGATGGGGTTCAATAGACAGTGAGCGATGTCTTTTCCATAGTAATTTGTGAATCCTAAAATTAGTATAGTTTGCCAAAAGTTATGTAAAGACATCACCCATAAAGGTAGGGGTTTGAGGTGTAAAATATTCCAAATTTTAAAGATAATTGAGGTTTTATTTGAAAAATGTTTCCAGGGGAAAGGTTCTGCAATAATCCTATCAATAGCATAGACTTGGCTAATTTTATTAATCAAATCAATTTGCTCTGGATCTAAACTTTCTTGGGTATAGTCACTAATTCCGGTAATGAAAACTAACGCCGTTTCCCAGGGTGGGGTTGCGGTTGGGATGGTGGGGGATTTTTGCCGCCAAGTAGACCACCATAATAGGGTTTCTAGGGCTGTGAATAATAGAATTAGGGCGATCGCAGTTAATACAATTGTAATCATTAATAACATAGGCAATCGAGAAGATATAAAATCTGCAATCAACAGGCTAAAATTGTAAACTATTGATCCCATTAGCCATTAAAATTATAGGTGATACCTTCATCGCACCTTCCTAATGTCCGTGAATCCGAATCAATCCTCCGATCCTTTGACCGCAATGCAGCCCGATAGTCCCCAAGGGTGGATACAATTGGCGGAAACCTATTATGCTCAGAAATCTTATGAAACCAGCGATCGCAGCCTGTCAAAAAGCGATCGCAATCGAGCCGAATGAGTCACTAACCTATGTGACCATGGGGAATATTTATCAAGCCCAGGGTAGAATTCAAGAGGCGATTCGTTCCTATCAACAAGCATTACAAATTAACCCTAATTTAGCCCAAGCTCATGTTAATTTGGGGAGTATGTTTTATCGCCAGGGACAACTGGAATTAGCCATTAATAGTTATCGTCAGGCGGTCGATTTACAGCCGGATTTAGCCGCCGTCCATTGGAACTTAGCTCAAGTTTTAAAACACTTAGGAAAGGACGGAGAGGCTCAACTTTCAGAGCAACGCGCCTTAGTCCTAAATCCTGAATTGGGAGGGGCAGATTTTCTATTTAATCAAGGGAATCAATTAGCCTCCCAGGGAAAAATTGAAGAAGCGATCGCCCTTTGGCAAAAAGCCATTGAGTTTCGCCCTGATTTTGCTGAAGCCTATGGTCAAATGGGGATGGTTTTACGACATCAAGGGAAATATAAAGAGGCAATTCCTTTATTACAAAAAGCACTGGAAATTAAACCCAATTTACCCTTAGCTCATCAACATTTATGCGGGATTTATCGTGATAGTAGTAATTTAGCTGCCGCCCGTCAAGCGGTGGATCGGTATGTGGAATATTGTCGTGAAGTTGACCCGATTATGTCGGCAATTTATAGCATTAGCACCTATCAAGTATCGGGGTTAAATCATATCGCTAAGGATCGGTTTTTGAAATTAGAATCCCAACTGCATTCTAAATTAGATCGAACGACTTTAGTAGAAATTAAATCCCTCTATTCTAATTTACTTTTTAGTATGCCTTATTTAAGGGATGATTTGGATAACAATATTAAGCTCCATCATCGAATTACTAAAAAATATATTGAGAAAATTCTCAAACCCAAATATCAAAATATTTCCGATGCTATTCCGGCTACATTTCCCCATTCTCCGTTAAGAATTGGAATTTTGTCCAGCCATTTTAATCGTCATTCGGTGGGTTGGTGTAGTTTGGATGTGTTGCGGGAGTTATCGAATTTACCCGTTAAACTCTATTTTTATTGTACGGATCGTCTCCAGGCGGATGATCGGACTCCGTTATTTGAAGCGATCGCCGATAAGTTTTTTATCCCTAAATACTATCCGAATGGATTACCAACACCTGAAGAAATTATTCAAGAAATTACTAATGATCAAATTGATATTATTTTAGATTTAGATGCTTTGAGTTTACCAATTCATGGAGATATTTTTTATCAGAAACCCGCTCCTATTTGTATCTCTTGGTTGGGATTTGATGCGTTACAAATCTCTAATCAAACTTATTTTTTAGGGGATGAATTTACCCATCCCAAGGGGACGGAAAAATATTACACGGAACAATTGTTAAAAATGCCGCATTCTTTTATGGCGGTTTCTGGGTTTAACCGAGTTGAAACTGATCCAATTAAATTTCGACAAATCTATCGAATTAGTTCGGATCAAATTGTTTATTTATCCGTCGCATCAGGTCGGAAATTTAATGTAGAATTAGCCAAAGCTCAAGTGGAAATTCTCAAGCAAGTTCCCGATAGTATTTTAATTTATAAGGGTTTGGCGGATCAAGAAGTTATAATTTCAACCTATCGTCAAATTTGTGATGGGTTGGGAGTGGGGAAACATCGGATTAAATTCTTACCGCGTTTTCCCAGGGAAGAAGAACACCGTCAAGTTTATGCTATTGCGGATGTTTTCTTAGATTCCTATCCCTATAATGGCGGGACTCATAGTTTAGAAGCGCTTTGGTTTAATGTTTCCTGTTGTGACTCGAAAAGGGGAACAATTTTTATCGCGGATGGGTTATTCTTTTTTACAAGGATTATCTATTCAAGAAGGAGTTGCTGAGTCTTGGAAAGACTATATTAACTGGGGGGTGCGTTTCGGTCAGGATAGGGTTTTGAGAACATTAGTTCAAGAAAAGTTAATTCAATCTAAGCAATCTGAATCTTTGGCTGCTCTTTGGAATCCTCAACAATTTGCTCAGAATTTGTATGATATTTTACAACAATTAATTATGCAAAAAACTGCCTAGATGTAGGGGGAATTGATGAATTCCTCCTAAAGATTGTAAAGAATTGAAACGTTCTCTTGTTTATTGGGGCAAGGGGACTTAAGATTAAGGCTATGGTTTTCGTGAACCTAAGCGGGGGCTAAAACCTGGGGGGGTTCACGAAAAACCCTAGAACCTTGACAAATCAATAGTTTATATTTTTGAGTCCGGTTAGTTATTGATAATCTGTTGCAATAACGAGGGCTGAAATGAGGCAATTTTTGAGGTTCACGAAAATGGGCTCCAGAATGACTGCTTCATCAGGGTTTCAGACGGCAGAGTTTCAATTAAAATAATCCCGCTTGCGGGACTGAAACATACTAAACGTTCCTCTAATCCCAAAACTCCAGGAGTTTCAATTAAAATAATCCCGCTTGCGGGACTGAAACATTTATGAAAACTGACAGAATTAATTATTACGAATCTTCGTTTCAATTAAAATAATCCCGCTTGCGGGACTGAAACCATTAGTCATAAAGTCGAGACCAGGGACAGCAGCCTGACCTAGTTTCAATTAAAATAATCCCGCTTGCGGGACTGAAACTGGATGATATTGATAATAGTCCCTCTGATGTTATGTTTCAATTAAAATAATCCCGCTTGCGGGACTGAAACTTTGATCGCATCTTCGCCACTCTGAATCGTCATTAAGTTTCAATTAAAATAATCCCGCTTGCGGGACTGAAACATTTCTATTTTCACCGGATTCCCCGGCGCATAAAAATGGTTTCAATTAAAATAATCCCGCTTGCGGGACTGAAACAGTTTTGGGCTTGGGTCGATAACGATGAGTTGCGATCTAAAGTTTCAATTAAAATAATCCCGCTTGCGGGACTGAAACGATTTTCAATCCTCTGAAGTGGCCCTAATTTTGGGAGTTTCAATTAAAATAATCCCGCTTGCGGGACTGAAACACTAATCTCTTTTTTTTCTTATTGCACTCACCCAGAGTTTCAATTAAAATAATCCCGCTTGCGGGACTGAAACTAATGCAAAACGCAACCAGCTATTTTATCAAAGGGGGAAACGTTTCAATTAAAATAATCCCGCTTGCGGGACTGAAACATAAACGAACTGAGTTAAAGCCCTAATTTGGGCATCAGTTGTTTCAATTAAAATAATCCCGCTTGCGGGACTGAAACAACAATGGGTAGTAAGTTGGCTTTGCCATGAGCTATGTTTCAATTAAAATAATCCCGCTTGCGGGACTGAAACTCCGACAATGTTGCGCTGTCCAACTTCTAATATCCGGTTTTGGTTTCAATGTTTCAATTAAAATAATCCCGCTTGCGGGACTGAAACCATATTTCCAAGGCAGAAGCCCCGGAAGATATCAAGAGTTTCAATTAAAATAATCCCGCTTGCGGGACTGAAACACGCTTTGATCGCCTTGCTTACCTTTGTTGGTATCAGTGATTGTTTCAATTAAAATAATCCCGCTTGCGGGACTGAAACATCACCCAGTCTTCTGATTTGGCGGCTCAATTGTCAGGTTTCAATTAAAATAATCCCGCTTGCGGGACTGAAACTCGTGAAAGTTTAAGCCAACTTTTTCGGCAAATTCTTGGTTTCAATTAAAATAATCCCGCTTGCGGGACTGAAACGAGATAATAGTAATAGTAGCGTTAAGGTTGTTGTTGGTTTCAATTAAAATAATCCCGCTTGCGGGACTGAAACTGTTTGTTGAATGCGTTTGTTTAGTTTGCTTAACACCGTTTCAATTAAAATAATCCCGCTTGCGGGACTGAAACAATCCTGTTAATATTATAGATTCTGATTTTGTAACACTTTCAATAATGATAATCCCGCTTGCGGGACTGAAACGAATCTAAACCTTAGTCCTGACTGATATGAAAAAACCAGAAGTATTACCCCAGATTAGGATTGCTATACAGATTATAGTTAATTTTCAAGAATAGAGGAGTCTATTTTTTGTGGAAGAACGAACATACTGGTTAGCATGGTCACAGATTAATGGGGTAGGTTCTATATTAATTCAGCGTCTCAAACAGCATTTTCAAGCATTAGAAATTGCCTGGGAAGCAAAGGTAAATGAGTTAATGTCAGTTGAGGGTTTTGGCAAGCAAACAGCCGAGAAAATTGTCCAACAGCGATCGCAAATTAATCCCCAAGAATTATTAGAACAACATACCGCTAAAAACCCCTGTTTTTGGACTCCTGCCGATGCTGAATATCCCCGATTATTATTAGAAATTCCCACCTTTCCGCCAGTTTTATATTATCGGGGAAAGGTTGAAACCCAGGAAAATCAGGGCATAACTCCGACGGTTGCGATAGTGGGAACCCGTACCCCCACGGAATACGGTTGTCGCTGGACTCGTCAAATTAGTACGACCCTAACCCGTCGGGGATTTACGATTGTTTCGGGGATGGCGGCGGGAATTGATACCCAAGCCCACCGCAGTTGTTTGGAGGTAGGAGGACGAACTATTGCAGCGTTAGGAAACTGGGGTAGATATTGCCTATCCCAAGGAAAATCGTCAACTTTGTGAAGCGGTGATTAATCAAGGATTATTAGTTAGTGAATATCCCTCGGGAACTAAACCGAATCCCCGTCATTTTCCCCAACGAAATCGGATTATTGCGGGGTTAAGTCGGGCTGTTTTTGTGATGGAAGCTCCCCAAAAATCCGGGGCATTAATTACGGCCCATGTTGCTAATGAATTCTGTCGAGATGTTTATGTTTTACCCGGTCGTTTGGATGATCAAAATTCTCAGGGATGTTTGAAATTAATTAATGGTGGGGCGAGTCTAATTCCGGTTAATTTGGATGAATTACTGGAACAATTGGGAGCCATGCCACCTTTAGATGAACCGCAACAATTATCTTTATTTGAAATTCCGGTTCAACCCCCAAAATCTATACCCGATTTAGACCCCGAATTATCTAAAGTATTACAAGCACTTTCATCGGAACCGATGGCTTTTGATCAAATTATTGTTAATCTGAATTTAGATGCTGGCAACGTATCCGCAGCATTATTACAATTAGAATTATTAGAATTAGTGGAACAATTACCAGGAATGCGATATCGAAGATTGGCGTAATCTAATGAATATTGCCGAGAATTTTGGCTTCACTGACCCGGTTTTTTAAAGTTATTTTTGCTGAAATTCAGTTCTCAGGTCGCGTAACATTTTGCTAGTTCCTGTATCAATAGCTTTTTGCACCCATTGGGGAATAAGTTCCGTTAGGGATAACTCAGGAAAGGTAGGACTATTAACAGTTTCAGTGTAACCTTGATCAGAAAGTAAGTAAATTTTTAACTGTTGATTTCGATAAATCCAAACTTCAGGAACCCCGATGGCTTCGTAGACATCTAAAGTCGTTTTAGAGGTGACATCCGCTTCTATTGCTAAGTCTGGGGGTGGATACTGTTTTAAATCTAAGTTGGTACAACCTTGCACCCTTTGGGCATTTTGGATATAAAAGCAGGTATCGGGTTCTATTCCAGCAATGGGGGGACGTTTGAGGGTCGTTGAACCAAAATCCTCCCAGTCGCGCCCTTGAATATCTAAAATCGCTTTAAGGATATCGGCGATAATCCGATGGGGGCGTTCATGCAGTGCCAAAGGGGACATAATTTCTAGGGTTTCCTCGGTAGTAGGCAACGCGACTGTTGCGTTTTTCTCCTAAGTCGATCAGAATTTGCTCAAAATCCTGCCAGGATAGGTTAGAAATAGTAATCTGGCTACCCGGAGTGAGTTTAATGGCTTGAATAGGAAAAGTTACACTCATGTTTTTGCCTTGTGTTAATTCCTGGGCTTTCTCCTTAATGTTAATCCTCGAAACCCATCCTACGCCTTTATTTTCTTTTAGTATTAGCTTTTTTCTTGGCATCTTTAGCCGCCTTTTTAGCCGCTTTCTCTGCTTCTAATTTGGCTAACTGTGCCTGTTCTTTTTCCTCCGCTATTTTATCGAGATAATAGTGATAATCCCCTAAATAAACCCGAAACTCTCCATCCCGAATTTCGACGATTTTATTAGCAACTTTAGAGATAAAATACCGATCATGGGAAACAATTAAAACTGTGCCATCGTAATGTTGGATGGCTTCCTCTAACATTTCTTTGGCGGGAATATCTAAATGGTTGGTGGGTTCATCTAAAATTAAGCAATTTACAGGTTGTAGTAATAATTTTGCTAGGGCTAAACGGGCTTTTTCCCCTCCACTTAAAGCATTAACCTGTTTTAAAACCGTATCTCCACTAAATAAAAACCGTCCCAACAAAGTCCGAACTTCTTCATTTTTCCATTCGGGAACTTCATCATGGATAGTATCCATAACGGTCTTTTCTAAATCTAAGGCTTCCGCTTGATTCTGTTCAAAATATCCTGGAATAACGTTATGTTCTCCTAAACCAACCTTGCCCTCCGTTGCTTCTTCTAAACCCATAATTAAACGCAGTAGGGTAGATTTTCCGCAACCATTCGGCCCTAAAAAGGCAATGCGATCGCCCCTTTCTACTAATAAATCCGTCCCTAAAAATAAAACTTTATTATCATAGAAATGGGTCAAATCTTGAATATTTACCACTTCTCGACCACTTCGCACCGAAGCCGGAAATCGAAATCTTAGGGTCGGAGAAGAAGAACTGGGGGCTTCAATTCGTTCTATTTTATCCAGTTGTTTTTCTCGGCTTTTAGCTTGGGTACTGCGGGTGGCACTAGCCCGAAATCTTTCGACAAAAGCCTGTTGTTTTTCTAACTCTTTTTGCTGCCGATCATAGGCACTTAATTGAGCTAATTCCGCATCTTCTTTTTGTTGTAAATAAGCCGAATAATTCCCTAAATAGGTTTTAGAAACCCCCTGTTCTGTTTCCACAATTTGGGTACAGAGACGATCTAAAAATTCTCGGTCATGGGAAACAATCACCATCGGTGTTGTTAAGCCTTTGAGATAAACTTCTAACCATTCAATGGTTTCTAAATCTAAATGGTTAGTCGGTTCATCTAATAATAATAAATCCGGTTCTTGGAGTAAAATTTTACCTAAACTCATACGCATTTGCCAACCGCCACTAAAGGCACTGACTAAGCGATCGCCATCTTCCGACTCAAACCCCATTTCCGGTAAGATTTTCTCAATTTGAGACTCTAAGGTATACCCGCCAATGGCTTCAAAATCCCGATGTAGACGATCTAATTTTTTGATTAATTGATCTAACTCCTCTGGACTGGCGGTTTGCATTTCATGTTGTACCTCGGTCAAGGATTCTTGGATTTGATTAGCTGCTTTAAATACCGTCCAAAATTCCTCCCGCACCGTATGGGTAGGGTTAACTTCAAATTCTTGGGTTAAATAGGCAATTTTCAAACTGGCTGGACGAATAATTTCCCCCGAAGTCGGTTTCCATTTCTCCGGCGATAATTTTTAATTGCGTTGATTTTCCCGCCCCATTTACCCCGACCAAACCGACGCGATCGCCTGGTTTAACTTCCCAATTCACATCTTTCAGAACTAAACCCGTAGAATAAATTTTACTGATATGCTCAAGCCGTAACATTGCCATTCTCCTTTTAGAATAAAATGAATATTGTCTTAATCAATTGCAATAAATTTAACGATTTCTAACTGGATTGACTCTAATTTTTCAGAATAAATTTTAAGTCAAAAAACATTCTTTTAACCGATTGAGTTTTTGCTTTGATTTGTACCTTCCTGTGATGCTTTATAGATTTCTACCGCCCTATTAATAATAGTTTGAAAATCTTTAGGCTCCCAAGGTTTGGTAATACACTTGAAAATATCAGCCGCCGCCAGGGTTGCAGAATCCACATCTAAAGCATCTTCAGAATAACCCGTGAGCAGAATCCTAATGGTATCAGGAAAAAGCTGGGCGACTCGCCTGAAAAACTCAATCCCAGTCATTTGGGGCATACTTTGGTCAGAAATAATCACCGCCATTTCACCTTCGGTGTCGAGAATATCCATCGCCCCCGAAGGACTATCGGCTCTAAATACCTGAAATTCCCGTCGGAATGTCCGATAGAGCAGATCGAGATTCTCTGGCTCATCATCAACCACCATGAGTTTCAGTTTGCTTCCAGGCATACTTTTATCTCTGATAAAAACCTATTTATAAAAAAGGCGAGACTCCCAAGAGTTCTCGCACTTCCAGCATCCAGGGCTTAGTCAATTAGTGAAATAATCACAATATCAAAGCCAAAACTCTTTCAATTACACGGAAACTGGACTGGATGTGGAATTTGCTAATTCAGCTAATCTTTCCTCTTGATCCTTAACAATACAGGCACTGAGTACACTTTCCAAACTTCCTTCTAAAATCGTAGCTAGAGTGAAGTTTTCACCTAAGCGGTGATCCGTAACCCGACTATCTTTATAGTTATAAGTCCGAATTTTTTCAGAGCGTGACCCGGTTCCCACCTGTGAACGTCGCATGGAAGTTACGGCTTCCTGTTGTTCCCGCAGTTTAGCTTCGTACAACTTAGCGCGTAAAATTTGCATTGCCCGTTCTCGGTTTTTTAGTTGACTCCGTTCTTCTGTACAGAAAATCCGAATCCCCGAAGGTTTGTGGAACAGGTCAACGGCCGTTTCCACCTTGTTAACGTTTTGACCTCCTGCTCCCCCAGAAACGAGCCGTAGTCATCTCAATATCCTTGGGATCGATAGCAATTTCCACTTCATCAACTTCCGGCATGATCGCCACCGTGGCAGTAGAAGTATGAACCCGACCGCCCGCTTCCGTTACCGGAACTCGCTGAACTCGATGAACTCCCGCCTCAAACTTGAGTTTGCTATAAACGCTGTCCCCTTGGATTTCTAAAATAGCCTCCTTAAAACCCCCCATATCGGCGACGGACTCACTGACCATACTCACCCGCCAGCCCTGAGTTTCGGCATATCGGGTATACATTCGGACTAAATCCCCCGCCCAAATACTGGCTTCTTCCCCTCCGGTTCCCGCCCGAATTTCCAACATGATATTTTTATCATCGTTAGGGTCACGGGGCAGTAACAGGACTTTCAGCAGAATTTCCAGCCGACTAATTTTAGCTTCCAACTCCGCCACTTCTAAAGAAGCCATTTCCCGCATTTCCAGGTCATCCCCGGCTTCTTTCATCACTTGACGAGAGCCTAGAAGTTCTTCCTGAGCCGTTTTCCAGTCCTGATAAGCTAAAACAATTTCTTCCATCGAGGAGCGAGCCATGGCCACCCGTTGAAATTCATCGGGGTCAGTGGCCACATCGGGGTCAGCTAAACGGAGGGTTAACTCGTTAAAGGTTTGTTCAATCGATTTGAGTTTATCGACAAGATAAGCATCAGCCATAATCTCAGTTGTCCTTTGTCGGTTCCGCAGAGACCTGCCATGGCACATCTCTACTCAGAAATTCAAGATTTATTTAGCCATCGGTGGTTATCTAAATCTGATTGAGGGTCTTGATGGAATGAATTCGATTTGAAATCAACCCCGTTTGCCCCAGGATTTGAAACGGTCAGTTGTCTGTAGGGTTCACGACAGACAACTAACGATGGACAAACGACAACTTTGCTATTTCTGGGATTGCTTATCGTCGGTCATACCGTATTTCCGCAGGAAGCGCTCGACTCGTCCTTCTGTGTCTAGGATTTTTTGATTTCCGGTATAGAAGGGATGATTTCCCGACCACACATCAACATTAAGTCGAGGCTGGGTGGAACCAACGGTGGTGACTAATACACCGTTACAATAGACTTCGGCTTCTGGATACCATTCAGGGTGAATACCAGGTTTAGGCATGGTTTTGACGTTCTAAATTTTACGAGTTGTTAACTAACAATTGTGAACTACCCACACTGACTTGAAGTACCAAGTACAGTGTCGGCTTCTGTACTCACAGGCGAATGCCTCAAGACAGACTTGTGTCCCCCTTTTGGTCTGACATCCCCTCCTACAGCAGAAACGGCTGCACCATCCGTTTTTAGCATTCTGATGCCTTCTATTCTAATTTCGTTACATATTACTACATAATACTGAAAAAAGATGGAGTCAACTCCTTACCTACGTTAACTTACACCGCCTCTGTTCTCACCGCTAACCTGGGTACAGGTAGAGCGGTGGACTTCCCTGTGGTGTAAGTTAACGTTTGGAGTATTGAGGAGCCTTACGCGCTTTGCGTAAACCATATTTTTTCCGCTCCGTAGCCCGGGGGTCACGGGTTAAGTACCCTTCGGTTTTCAGGGGTTTGCGGTGATCTGGGTTAAGTTCACATAAGGCACGGGCCACTCCTAAACGGATGGACTCGGCTTGACCGGTTAAACCACCACCACTGGCATTGACCAAAATATCATAGTCATTTTCCAGGCCCAGGGTTTCTAAGGGAGACTTAGCCGCGACTAAATAGCCCTGGTTGTATTGCAGGTACAAATCCCCATCTTTACCATTAATGGTTAATTTGCCCGTACCCGGAACGAGGCGAACTCTTGCTACGGAAGACTTCCGACGGCCAGTTTCCCCAGTAAACGGCGCGTGTTGAATTATCAGTTGCTTGCATTAATTATCTCCTGTTGGAATAGTATTGATGGTTAAGGTTTCGGGTTGTTGAGCTTGATGGGGATGATCTGGCCCTGCATAAACTTTGAGTTTAGTAAACAGGTTGCGTCCTAAAGCATTTTTGGGTAACATCCCCTTAATCGCCTGCTCAATAATTCTTTCTGGGATGCGGGCTTGCAATTTTTCAAAGGTTTCGGTCTTCATCCCACCCGGTCTACCGGAGTGACGACGATATAGTTTTTGACTGCGTTTTTTACCCGTAACTTCAATTTTTTCCGCATTTACAATAATTACAAAGTCACCCGTGTCCATGTGGGGGGTGTAAATGGGTTTATTTTTGCCCCGAATAATTCGGGCAACTTCCGTGGCTAAACGACCCAAACGTTGGTCAGCCGCATCGACAACATACCATTTTGGCTCTAGGGAAGCTTCTGAAGGTAGGAAGGTTTTTGTGCTCATTCTTGATTGTCCTTAAATTTAAGAATAAATGGAGTGTTAGCCTTTGATGGATTAAACTTTACTCGGTTTACGATCAACCAATGACAAGTTTGGGAAAGGTGTCAAACCAAATGTCAGGCTCAAAGGGAAACTCTGGATAACCGACTCGCAACAGGCAAAGTCCTTGGGCGGGCGCTGCATATTTAACGAGTTCTCGGCGTTCCTGAACCCAGATGTCCCGAAACTCCTCTAGGGATCGTTCCCCGTTTCCCACCTGTACCAGTAACCCGACTAACAACCTCATCATCCCGTATAGAAAGCCACTGGCTTGTACTTCGATATGGATGAAGGGATTTTGGCGTTGACAACTGACAAACTGTAAGTCTACCCAAGCGTGGGGCCGAGAGGTGCCACTCCTTTGAAACGCCGATAGGTGGTGATATCCCACTAACTGTTCCAGGGCGGCTTGGATTAACTGTTCATCTAAAGGGTGATGATAGTAATGCCAACTGAAAGGCCGGACAAATAGGTTGGGTCGAGCATCTGTATAGAGGGTGTACCGATATCGACGCCATTTTGCCGAAAACCTAGCGTGCCAGGAGCTAGGAACAGAGGCAGATGCCCGAATCAACACATCCTCCGATAAACGGTTATTGAGAATGGTCGCCCAGCGATAGTCAGGAATATAGCTAGGGGCATTAAAATGAGCCACTTGTGCTGCTGCATGAACTCCCGTATCGGTGCGACCCGCCGCGTGGAGTGTCACTGGAGCTTGAGTTACCGTTGCAATCGCGGTTTCAATTTCCTCCTGTACCGTCCGTTGATTCGGTTGTCGCTGCCAACCTTGAAAGTGAGTTCCCTGATACTGAATCACTAAAGCAATACGCTGTTGATCCATCACATAAATCAGTTTTCAGTAAACAGTTATCAGTTATCAGTTAAGGAGTTATTAGTTATTAGTTAAGAAGTTATCAGTCATCAGGTAAGAATTAAAAATAGCTCATTAACTCTTAACTCACGCACTGATAACTGTTTACTGTTAACTCCTACACTGATAACTGTTTACTGTTAACTGATAACTAATTACACCAATTCAATAATTGCCATTTCGGCATTATCTCCCCGGCGGCTTACAGTTCTAACAATTCGGGTGTAACCCCCATTGCGAGAGCCATACCGTGATGGCGCCGCATCAAATAACGAATGAACCAGTTGTTTATCATAGATATACCCCATGGCTTGGCGACGAGCCGATAAGGAGCCGTCTTTGGCCAGGGTAATCATTTTTTCTGCTTCCGATTGTACCGCTTTGGCTCTAACTTTAGTGGTGGTGATTCGGCCATGGCGAATCAGTTCTGTAGCCAGCGATCGCAGCAATGCTTTTCGCTGGTCAGCAGGTTTGCCTAATTGGGGAACACGACAACGATGACGCATAATTACCTTCAGAGAGAAAATGATTGAGTGGTTTTATCAGTTATCAGTTAACAGTTAACAGTTATCAGTTTAGGAGTTAATAGTAAACAGTTATCAGTGTAGGAGTTAATAGCAAACAGTTATTTTTAAATCCTTACCTGATTATTGATAACTGAATTACTGAATTACTGATTACTGATAACTGATTACTAACTACTGATTACTAGCTACTGATTTAGATGCCCTTTCTTGAGGCAGTGTAATTCCTAGGCGTTTTTGTAACGCCTCGATGACCTCCTCCGCAGACTTCTGACCGAAATTTTTAATTTCTAATAGGTCTTCTTGAGTATAATCTCGTAAGTCTGCGACCGAGTTAATTTGAGCACGTTTGAGACAGTTATAAGCCCGAACCGATAACTGTAGTTCTTCAATCGGGATTTGACTGGTTGGATCAACATCATTGTTTTGGTCACTTTTAATTGATTCCAAAGTGATGTCTTTCAACGGAGTGAACAAGTCCACCAGAATGGTCGCGGATTGGCTGATGGCTTCCTGGGGTGTTAAACTCCCATTTGTCCAAATCTCCATGATCAGGCGGTCTTTTTCTAAAGTTCCGCCCACCCGTGCATCCTCAACGGTGTAATTCACTTTCCGTACTGGCATGAACACGGCATCAATTTGGAGAAAATCCAAAGCAATTGCCTCATCCCGATTGCGTTCAACGGCGCGATACCCAGTCCCCTTATCAACTTGGACTTCCATTTCCAAGGTTGATCCTGGGGATAGGGTAGCGATATATTGGTTTTTGTCTACGACCTCAACTTCTGAAGGCAGCTTAAAATGACCCGCCGTTACCGTAGCTGGACCTTGAACTTCTAAGCGACCAATTTGCTTTTGGTGGGTATAGCTTTTGAGTACAACTTCTTTCAGGTTCAGCAAAATCTCTAAAACATCTTCCCTAACCCCTCGAATCGTTGCAAACTCATGATTAACATTGGCAAACCTTGCCGATGTAATCGCCGTTCCTTCTAAGTTCGAGAGTAAAACCCGTCTTAGAGCATTACCAACCGTTGTCCCTTGACCCCGTTCTAACGGTTCTAAGACGAATTTTCCGTACTGACTCCGGTCTGTATCAGTGTTCGATTCAATACACTCAATCTTAAACTGCGCCACCGATGGACCTCCCTTCTCCATTGAACCCCAAAATGAATTGACAGTATAAGGCAAAGAATGAAACTAAACTTGAGTATTCATTCTTCCTAGACAAGACACTAACTTCCACGTCTGTAACGCTATCAAAAGCTGTAGTTAAACGCGACGTCGTTTGGGAGGACGGCAACCATTATGGGGAATTGGAGTAATGTCTCGAATCAAGGTGATTTCTAAACCAGCCCCTTGCAGGGCTCGAATTGCAGTTTCTCTACCTGCACCTGGCCCGCTGACCATCACTTCAATCTGACGCATTCCTTGATCATTGGCTCGGCGTCCCGCGTTTTCCGCGGCGGTTTGGGCAGCAAAGGGAGTCCCTTTTTTTGCCCCTTTAAACCCCGTAGACCCCGCAGAAGCCCAAGAAATGACTTCCCCATTCGGATCGGTAATCGTTACAATCGTGTTGTTGAAGGTGGATTGAATGTAGGCCAACCCATTCGGGACATTACGTTTTTGCTTTTTCGGCCCTGTTTTTTTCGTTTGTCGCGCCATAGTAATCTCGTTTACGATTTTCTTTGCGGTGAGTTGAGGAAACCTGCGGTTAGTTCAACCAGCAGTTCTTGTAAGTTGAAGCGTCTGGCTTAATTATTTCTTAGCTGCCGCTTTTTTCTTACCAGCAACGGTACGGCGAACACCCCGACGGGTTTTCTAGCGTTCGTCCGAGTGCGTTGACCCCGCACAGGTAGACCTAAACGGTGGCGACGACCCCGATAGGTGCCGATATCCATGAGGCGCTTAATGTTCATCGCCTCCACCCGTCGCAGATCTCCTTCTACCTGATACAGTTGGATGGCCGCCCGTAGGGCTGCCACATCGGCATCATTTAGATCTTTAATCCGGGTATCAGGATTAACACCCGAGTCTTTGAGAATTTGTTGAGACCGCGAAAGTCCAATTCCATAAATGTAAGTCAGACCAATTTCAACACGTTTATCTCGTGGAAGGTCTACTCCGGCTATCCGTGCCACAATGAACGTCTCCCTTTAAAATGTAACTAACGACAATGCCTAAATCATGCAGTAAAATGATAGGCAATTAATTGATTCCCAATTTGCTGAATGGCCCGAGGCTACGCACGCAGGTTGAAGCTACTGTACTGATTTCAACTGCACATTCTTTCCCTTGATCTGGGAAGGAATGGGATTGTATACTCTTGAGACTTAACAAGGGTTGAGACCTGTGCAAGTAAGGGCTTGAATCACAGAATTTTAATTGGTAAGCGTCTGTTTTTCGGTGTTTCAGCAAGACTCATAATCCGTCCTCAGTGGACGACCTAGGGTGTTAACCTTGGCGCTGCTTATGCTTGGGATTAGAACAAATCACCATTACCCGTCCGCGACGGCGGATAACACGACACTTTTCACAAATTTTGCGGACTGATGCTCGAACTTTCATGCCAATTAGAGCGACGCTACAACAAATTTATTATTATATCACTGAAAGCTGATTTTTATCTAGTCTAACCCTTAACCTTTGGGATAAGGGGTAAGATTTCCATCTATTTTTTGCGTAAACGATAGGTGATCCTGCCTTTGGTCAAGTCATAGGGGGTTAATTCCACTTTGACTCTATCTCCAGGTAAAATCTTAATGTAATTCCTACGGATTTTTCCCGAGATGTGGGCCAAGACATTAAATCCATTATCCAGGTCTACGCGAAACATAGCATTTGGAAGGGATTCAGTGACTGTCCCTTCCATTTCAATCAGATCCTGTTTAGCCAAGTTGTTTTTACCTCAATTCAACAATCCATCCCGTCGATCAACAAATGACCGAGATTTGCTCATCTGATGACATTCAGAAATCCGAGTTTAAACGTATTTCTTAACATATTTTATCAAAAATCGGAGCGTAATCTCTGTTTTTTGTCAATCTCTTAGCTTTAATTTTCATTAAAACCCAAGGCAAAACCGGAGGTGAGGGCCAGAAAATTGACTGTATTTGCAGTAATAAATTCAGCCCAATCACTTTCAAATTAGCACTTGTAGCCTTGTTGATTCCTAAAAGGGGTTGCAACTTGACCGACCCAGAATTTTTACTAAGCAGAAACAACCTGTTTCAACTCTTGAGTAATCTCATCCATGGAACGGTTGCCATTGATAGATTGGAGTTGATTGCGATCAAGATAGTAATTAATTAAGGGAGCCGTTTGTTCCCGATACACTTGTAAACGGTGACGAATAACTTCCTCTTGGTCATCCTGACGTCCTCTGGCTAACAATCGTTCTACCAGAATCTGATCAGGAACATCCAGGTTAATCACCTTCAGATCGACCGTGCTGTTTTTAGCTTCCCCGTCAACTTTCAGGACAAGGGCTGCGATAAAATCAGCCTGAGAAATATTTCGAGGAAACCCATCCAAAATCCAACCGTTCAGAGCATCGGACTCCTCAAGACGATGTTCCACCATATCCAAAATCAATTGATCGGGGACTAATTCGCCTTGATCCATATAGTCCTTAGCTTTTTGGCCCAGATCAGTTTCTTCACCGACATGGGTGCGTAAAATCTCACCCGTCGAGATATGGGGAACCCCAAAACTCGCAGCTATAATAGCTGCTTGAGTCCCTTTGCCTGCCCCTGGAGGGCCGAGAAAAATCAAACGCACTATCGTTTCACCATCCCTTCATATCGTTGAGAAATCACATAGGTTTGCACCTGTTTCGCCGTATCAATGGCTACACCCACCAAAATCAGGAGAGATGTGGCACCAAAGCCCCGAAAAGTCGGAACCCTTGTGGCGCTCTCAACGATCGTGGGGATAATGGCAACTAAACCTAAAAAGATCGCTCCTAAGAACGTCAATCGATTTAAAACCCGCTCAATATACTCACTGGTCGTGCGACCCGGACGAATCCCCGGAACACTCGCCCCCATTTTCTTCAGGTTTCTGTGCCATATCTACGGGATTCATAATTAATGAAGCGTAGAAATAGCTAAAGAACACAATCAGTACCAAATAGAAAGCCGCATACAGCCAGGGAGTTGATCCACTAGGAGTTAGAGCCGTTGCTATTTGAACCAGAACTGGATTGTTAGTAAATTGAGACAGAGAAGCGGGCAGAACCAAAACCGCCGAGGCGAAAATAATTGGCATCACACCCCCTTGATTTAATCGCAGAGGCAAATAGCTGGTTTTTTCTCGGTATAATTTTCGGCCCACTTGCCGACGGGCGGAAACAATCGGAATTCGACGAGTTCCCTCCTGAACAAAAACAATCCCAACGATCATCGCCAGGAAAACAATTAACAGGAGAATCACCCGACCGACAATGGCTTGATCTCCACTTTGGGCTAATTCTAGGGTCTGACCCAAAGAAGTTGGTAAAACTGCTACGATACCCAGAAAAATCAGTAAAGAAGCACCGTTACCAATCCCCCGTTCGGTAATTAGTTCCGAGAGCCACATCACAAACATTGATCCGGCTACCAGGGCTAGAACTACTTGAACTTGGAATAGGGGGCCAGGGTTATTAGCAAAGGGATTAATCCAAATGGAGATCCCCACACTTTGTAACACAGCCCACCCCAGGGCCACATAGCGAGTAATTTGGGAAATCTTCCGGCGTCCGGCCTCTCCCTCATTTTTCTGTAGATCTTCCAGACTGGGCAAAGCCGCCGTCATCAATTGCATGATGATGGAGGCATTAATGTAGGGCAAAATCCCTAGGGCAAAAATTCCCAGCGCCGAAAGTCCACCCCCAGAAAATAAATCGAGGAATCCGATCACCGGATTATTTTGAATTGCCGCTCGGAAACTAGCCGTATCAATACCGGGAATCGGTAGAAACACGCCCACACGCACCAGGATCAGTAAGCCAATGGTGACTAGAATCCGACCTCTTAGACCAGCAGCTTGAGCCATCTGCAAGAAAGTTTCCTGTGCAGTTGGCGCCTTGTCTCGACTAACGACCATGAAGGACTACCTCAATCAGTTATCAGTAATCAGTTATCAGTTATCAGTCATCAGTTATTCGTTAGGGGTTAACAGTTAATAGCCAACAACTATTAACTCTTACGCCGATAACTGTTTACTGTTGACCGATAACTGACAAGTCCCGCCTGCTGCTTCAATTTTGGTACGAGCACCTTGAGTAAATGCAGCCGCTTCTATCAGAAGGGCGACATTGAGTTCTCCATTCCCTAAAATTTTCAGAGGGCCACGACTTGCGGTAAGGAGTCCCGCTTCTAGTAGGTAAGCTAGAGTAACCTCTGTATTGGCAGACAGGGATGACAATTCACCTACATTAATCGTAGTGTACTGTTTCCGATTAACTTGAGGAAATCCCTTGAGTTTGGGAAGGCGTCGATACAGAGGGTTTTGACCGCCTTCAAAACCAGGGCGGGTGCTGTGACCGGAACGGGAATTTTGCCCCCGCATCCCCTTACCACAGCTTGCACCTTGACCAGCAGAGATCCCACGACCTAGGCGACGTCCGCGTTTGCGAGAGCCTGGTTTGGGTATAGCATCGTTGAGTCTCATGATTGCTTATACTTGAACAGTTTCAGATGGACAACGGAATTAAGCATAAAGATGCTCAATGGGAACTCCCCGCTCTTGGGCTACATCCGCGAGGGTGCGTAATGATTGCAAAGCGTCAATGGTGGCTCTGGCGTTATTCAGAGGATTACTGGAGCCGAGTTGTTTGGCTAAGATATTCCGAACGCCCGCCAGTTCTAAAACGGTACGGACGGCTCCGCCAGCAATTACCCCCGTCCCAGGAGAAGCGGGACGCATCATCACTTTAGCTCCGCCTCCTCCGCCATTGATGGGATGGGGAATGGAATTGGATTTGGTTAAAGGAAACCTCGATCACGTTTTTGCGACCATCGGCAACGCCTTTTTTGACGGCTCCAATCACATCGGCGGCTTTACCGACACCGACACCTACTTGACCTTTTTCATTCCCGACGATGACTACAGCCCGAAAGCTAAGTTTTTTACCGCCCTTCACCACCTTAGTGACACGACGGATTTGTACAACCCGTTCTTGCCACTCGACTTCTTTTTCTTTGGTGCGGCTACCTTTTTTGTTGTTGCGCCGCTGTTGCTGCTGCTCTGCCATAGTTTTAATATTCTGAACAACGTTGATTTCAGTAGGGGCCAGGTCTCCTCGCCCTATCAGTCATCAGTAATCAGTAATCATTTAGGTTGTTGTCGTCATTCATGGTTGATTAACAATAACTTCTATTTTATTTGATTGACTGTTTACTGTTTACTGCTTACTATTAGAAGTCTAATCCAGCTTCTCGGGCTGCATCAGCTAGGGCTTTCACGCGACCGTGATAGATATATCCGCCCCGATCAAATACCACTTTTTTAATGCCTTTAGCCACGGCCCGTTCAGCAATTAACTGCCCGATTTTGACAGAGGCATCACAGGTTGCCCCGGACGAATCTGCTGATTTAAAATCGGGTTCTACGGTAGAGGCTGCGACTAGGGTGTGATGTTTTGTATCATCAATCACCTGCACATAAATGTGATGGTTGGAGCGAAACACTGCTAATCTAGGCCGTTCAGAGGTTCCAAAGACCTTGACCCGAACTCTCCGATGACGACGATCCCGGGATTCTTGACGAGTTAGTTTCATAGTTTATTTTTTCCCACCCTTACCAGTTTTACCAGCTTTACGTCTGACCACTTCGCCTTGATAACGAATGCCTTTGCCTTTATAGGGTTTCAGGGGGACGCACGGCACGAACCTTGGCGGCCATATTACCGACAATTTCCTTGTCAATCCCGCTAATGATCACGTTAGTGTTGTTTTCAACGGCAACGCGAATACCTTCCGGGGGGATCATTTCCACGGGTTTGCTATAACCGACGTTTAACACCAGGTTTGTACCTTGTACCGCTGCCCGATAACCGACCCCTTGGATTTCCAAACGACGTTCAAAGCCATTAGAAACCCCTTCAACCATATTAGATACCAGGGTTCGACAGAGGCCATGACGCTGACGAGCCGTGCGAGACTCGGAGGCTCGCTTGACGTTAACGGTTTCTCCGTCCTGTTCGACCACAACTTCCGGGGGAAGCACACGGGATAGTTCACCCTTGGGGCCTTTAACTATAACCTGTTGACCATTAATGGTTAGGGTGACAGCGGGGGGTACAGAAATTGGACGTTTACCAATCCTAGACATAGTTGTTTATTTGTTTCAATTCTCGAATAGAAAAGGGTTGGATTAGTTCTAATCGTGCTCGTTGACTGTTCACACCAGATACAGCAGACAAAACATAAGGCTTTGAAATCAGTAAACCCTAAGTCTGAGTCAGTGAGATGGGCGAACTTTTTACCAAATGTAGCAAAGCACTTCACCACCAACACCTTGGCGTCGGGCTTCTCGGTCAGTCATGACCCCACAAGACGTAGAAATAATTGCCACACCAATGCCACCTAATACGCGAGGGAGTTCCTTGCGGTTGCGATACACTCGCAAACCCGGTCGGCTGACTCGCTCTAATTTCTGGATGGTTGGAGCTTTCGTTTTAGAGTTGTACTTGAGGGAGACCACCAAGTATTTTTTAATGCCTTCGCCTGTTTCCTCAAAGTCTGCAATAAAGCCCTCTTGTTTGAGAACTTGGGCTATACTACGAGTCATTCTTGTAGAAGGAATTTGTGTAGTTTGATGCCGCGCCATGCAAGAATTGCGAATGCGCGTCAACATATCCGCAATAGTATCGTTTGCCGCCATAGTTTCCTCGTTACTTTACTACACACCGCTTTCCCGAAAAGGCATTCCCATTTCTTTGAGCAAGGCTCGCCCTTCTTCATCGGTTTTGGCCGTGGTGACAATTGAAATATCTAAGCCTCGAATTTGATCAATACTGTCATAGCTGATTTCAGGAAAGATCAGTTGTTCTCGGACACCCAAACTGTAGTTACCTCGACCATCAAAACTTTTTCCACTCACACCCCGAAAGTCACGAATCCGAGGTAAGGATAAGTTGATTAGTCGATCTAAGAAGGCATACATCCGTTCTGAACGCAGGGTCACCATCACACCAACGGGCATTCCTTTGCGGACTTTGAATCCAGCAATGGCTTTTGTGGCTCTTGTGACTACGGGTTTTTGTCCGGTAATCACGGCCAATTCATTCAGGGAGGACTCTAACGCTTTAGCATTTTGAGACGCTTCACCTAAACCCCGGTTGATTGTGACCTTAACAATCTTAGGAACCTGATGGATGTTCTCATATTGGAAACTGCTCCATCATTTTGGGGACGATTTTGTCCAAGTAGACAGTCTTGAGTTTAGCTACCATAGTGAGTTGCTCTTTATAAATCCTGGGCTTTGTCAGGATGGTTGACAATTGGAATCACGAATTACGAATTACGAATTACGAATGGGTTTGGGTTTTGGGTAATTCCCTGTGCCCTGTTCCCTCTTTAATCGATAATTTCGCCCGTTTTTTTCAGCATTCTCACCTTACGTCCGTCTTCGGTAAAGGTGTAACACACCCGACTGGCAACGTTTTCCTTGGTGGAATACAGCATCACATTAGAACTGTGAACTGGAGCTTCAAAAGTCGTAATCTGACCGGATTCTCCCTCTTGACGAGGTTTAACGTGCTTGGTTCTCACGTTAACATCCTTAACAACGACTTTACTGGCTTTGGGAAGAACCCGGATAATTTCTCCGACTTTTCCTTTATCGCTACCCGTAATCACCTGCACGGTATCGCCTTTTTTAACGTGCATTTTATAGCGTTCGGGCTTATTAGATGTGGTTTTTTTGGACATTACAGAACCTCCGGTGCAAGGGAAACAATTTTCGTGAAATTCTTATCCCGTAGTTCCCGAGCCACAGGGCCAAATACACGAGTGCCTCTGGGGTTACCGTCTGCGTTGATAATCACCGCCGCATTGTCATCAAACCGAATGCTCATGCCACTATCTCGACGTAAACTATGACGAGTACGGACGATTACGGCCCGAACTACATCAGATCTTTTTACCGCCATATTGGGAATTGCATCCTTGACCACCGCAATGATCACATCGCCGATTCCGCCATAGCGACAGTTGCCCCCTTTTAAAACGCGAATACACATGAGTTTCCGCGCACCGCTATTGTCAGCAACATTGAGAATTGTTTGGACTTGAATCATGATCTCCCGTTTTTCTTTCTCAAGTAATACCCAAATCCCTACAGATTGGTTTTGTCATTACCGCTTAGAATTTCGACCACATTCCAGCGTTTTGTTTTGCTTAAAGGGCGAGTTTCAGAAATACGAACTCTATCCCCCTCTTGACATTTGTTGTCTTCGTCGTGGGCTTTATATCGTTTAGTTTTGACGACAATTTTGCCGTATTTAGGATGGGGAGAACGGTTTTCTACCGTTACAACCACTGTTTTATCCATTTTGTTACTAACGACCAAGCCAACTCTTTCTTTTACTGCCATAGTGCAAATCTCTCCAAAGTCAGTTATTAGTCATCGGTCATCAGTCATCATTTAACAGTTATCGGTTTTTGGTTTCTGGTTTTTAGTTATCAGTTCTGATTCGGTGAGTTGATAACTATTAACGATTAACTTTTCACTGATCACTGATTACTAATAACTGATTACTGATTTGGCGTTCCCGTTCCACCGTTTTTAATTGGGCTAAACGATGGCGCGTGTGCTTAAACTCGTGGGGTTTTTCTAAACGCCCGGTTGCTTTGAGTAACCGCAAGTTAGCCAATTGTTTTTTGATGTCCAAGATTTGCTGAGACAGTTCTTCATCATTTAACTGTCTGGCTTCTTCGATTTTAGGAAAAGACATAAAAGAGTCCTGTGGTATTGACAGTTAACCGTTAACGGTTAATGGTTAACAGCACTTTTATTGAGCTTCTTCGTCAACGGGGCGGGCAATAAATTTGGTTTTAATCGGCAATTTAAACGCCGCTAACCGCATTGCTTCCCGGGCAATTTCTTCGGTAACTCCGGCAATTTCAAATAATACCCGGCCGGGTTTGACCACAGCCACCCAATACTCAGGAGCACCTTTACCGGAAACCCATACGGGTTTCAGCGGCTCTCATGGTTACGGGCTTATCGGGGAAAATCCGAATCCAAATTTTTCCACCCCGACGAATATAACGAGTCATGGCTCGACGGGCTGCTTCGATTTGGCGAGAGGTAATCCAACAGGGTTCTAAAGCTTGCAGTGCGAAATCACCGAAATTTAGATCATTACCGCGGGTCGCTTGACCTCTCATACGGCCACGCTGTTGTTTGCGGAATTTTGTTCTTCTTGGACTTAACATGATCGAATCCGATAATCAGTAATAACTTATCCATGCCCACCAGACGCGCCATGGCACGCCTGTACCAGTCAATAGATAACACAGACAACAATCCTTTTATCCTTCGTTAGAACGGTCGTCATATTTTTGACGACGAGGTTGCCGATTCCGACGGGGTTGATTGGTCGGAGCATTCGCCAATTCCTCTTGTCCTGGGATAATTTCGCCCTTAAAGACCCAAACTTTAACGCCGAGAATGCCGTAAACAGTCAACGCTGTGTAGTAAGCGTAGTCAATATCAGCCCGGAGGGTATGCAGAGGAACTCTGCCTTCCCGAGTCCATTCAGTTCGAGCGATTTCTGCTCCGTTCAACCGACCGCTGACTTGAATTTTGATCCCTTCAATTCCGGCTTTTTGCGCCCGGGTAATGGCCTGACGCACGACTCGACGGAAGGAAACCCGTTTTTCTAGTTGTTGGGCGATATACTCAGCAATTAAGGTGGCATCCGCATCAACCTTGGCAACTTCCACCACGTTGATCCGAATTTGGCGATTATTGCCGAGTTTTTTCTGGAGACCCAGACGCAGGGTTTCAATTCCTGCCCCCCCACGACCCACCACCACACCCGGTCTGGCGGTATGAATTTCTAAGTCAACTTGATCGGCTTTACGTTCAATTCGGACTTTAGAAATTCCGGCATTACTCAATTCCTTGCGAACATACTCCCGAATCGTATGGTCTTCTTGTAACAGTTCGGGATACTGTTTGGAATCCGCAAACCAACGAGATCGATGTTCTTGGGTAATTCCTAACCGGAACCCAATAGGATTAATTTTTTGTCCCATGTTTCAATTCTTTTTTAGAAAAGAGTTAGAATTTCCTACTCGCACTTGCTGCTGATGGTAATTTCCTACTCCGTGGCCGGAGCTACGGCAACCACAATATGACAAGTCGGCTTTCTAATTTGGTAGGCACGACCCTGGGCGCGAGGTCTAAACCGTTTAATGGTTGGCCCTTGATCCGCGTAAGCCTGGGAAATCACTAAACTGGCAGGATCTAGACCAGAATTGTGTTCTGCGTTAGCAACCGCAGAGCGTAAAACTTTGAGAATTGGCTCACAAGACCGATAGGGCATGAATTCCAAAATAATCAAAGCTTCCCGGTAGGATCGTCCTCGAATCTGATCCAAGACTCGTCTGACTTTATGAGGTGACATCCGAATGTAACGAGCGATCGCCTTCACCTCGGCGCTAGTATCTATAGCCATAGTTAACGTATCCGCATTATCAGTTATCAGTTATCAGTTTATCGGACGTGCTTCATAGCCAGCGATGCCCGTGGGCTATTAGCGCGTCTTCATCAGTTATCAGTGAATAAAATATTTACTGTTTACTGTTTACTGTTAACGGCGGGCTTTTTTGTCACTTTTAGCGTGACCTCGGAAGGTACGAGTTGGAGCAAATTCTCCCAATTTGTGACCGACCATTTGTTCCGTGAGAAACACAGGAACGTGTTGTCTGCCGTTGTGGACGGCGATCGTATGACCCACCATTTGAGGAATAATCGTCGATGCTCTTGACCAGGTTTTAATTACCTGTTTTTCTCCCTTAGCATTGAGTTTTTCAACTTTGCTCAGGAGATGATCAGCCACAAAAGGGCCTTTTTTAAGTGAACGAGACATAGTTAATTTATTAACCGTTAAGGTGTCAAGGTGTTGCAGTGTTGACTGTTGACCGAAGGAATCGTCAACGGCCAACCGACAACCCGATTAAGTTTGCCGTCCACCTTTACCCCGTTTCGAGGACTTCCGACGACGACGAACAATCAAAGCGGTACTGCGTTTTTTCTTGTTCCGAGTCTTCGCGCCTAGGGCGGGTTTACCCCAAGGAGTAACAGGGCCAGAACGACCGATAGGAGCGCGTCCTTCACCACCACCATGGGGGTGATCCACCGGGTTCATCACACTACCGCGAACTTCAGGACGACGACCTTTCCAGCGCTTCCGACCGGCTTTGCCGATACTGATGTTCCGAGCATCAATATTACCCACCTGTCCAATGGTGGCGTAGGATTTAGCTGGGATTTTGCGTTGTTCCCCCGAAGGTAATTTCAGGGTCACATAGTCCCCTTCTTTTGCCAGTACTTGAGCCGTAGCACCGGCGGCTCGAACGATTTGTCCCCCTTTACCGGGAATCAATTCGACGTTATGCACGTCCGTCCCCAACGGAATTTTCGATAGGGGCAGGGCATTCCCGATCTCGATGGGAGCTTCTGGGCCAGAAACAATCATGGTTCCGACTTTGAGTCCTAACGGATGCAGGATATAACGCTTTTCCCCATCGGTGTAATACACCAGGGCAATCCGAGCATTACGGTTGGGATCGTACTCAATCTCAGCGACTCTGGCGAGGATTTCGTGCTTATCGCGACGAAAATCAACGATTCGATACAGCTTTTTGTGTCCGCCACCCCGATGACGGCAGGTAATCACGCCCCGGTTGTTTCTGCCTTTATCCCGGTGTTTGGAAGTGGTTAAAGAACGTTCCGGTTCAGAACGGGTAATTTCTGCAAAATCAGAAACAGTATGTTGGCGAGTACCGGGAGTATAGGGTCGGTATGAACGAATTCCCATTATCTAATCCTTACTAATCAGTAATCAGTTATCAGTTATCAGTTATCAGTCAAGAAAAAATGCAAGATTTAAGGTTTAATTCCTACAATATTTACTGTTCACTGATGACCAACAACTGACTCTACACCCCAGGGAACAATACTTTCCGCAGAGGCTCCCCATCCTCTAGGGTAATAATTGCCCGTTTGTAGCCTGTTTTAAAGCCCACAAATTTACCGACCCGACGACGTTTACGAGGCGGAATATGGGTATTAACGGCTTTGACTTTCACGGGGAATAACAGTTCAATCGCTTGTTTGATCATCGGCTTAGTTGCGTGCCGATCAACATCAAAGGTGAACTGATTGATTTCCATCAACCTCGTAGCTTTTTCCGTCACAATCGGACGCTTTACCAAATCAATCAGATCGCCGGGATCATGTTGCATCTCCGTAAACCTCCTGAATTTTGGCTAGGGCAGCAGCGGTGGTTACAATTTTGTCAGCGGCCAGGACGTCATAAACATTCAAGCTATCGGACAAGCACATTCTCAATTTGGGGATGTTGCGACCGGACAGATAAATATTGGGTTGTTTCTCTGACAGCACCAACAGAACTCTAGCTTCGGCTTCAATGCCCCAACGGGTCATGGCCGATACTAGGTCTTTGGTTTTAGGTCGAGAAAACTGATCCGCAAAGTCTTCTACCACAATCAGATCCTCAGCCCGGCTTTGAAAGGCGGTGCGTAGGGCTAACTGTCTTTCTTTGCGATTCATTTTCTGGGAATAGTCTCTGGGTTTTGGCCCAAAGATCACCCCGCCCCCTCGCCAGAGGGGAGAACGAATAGAACCGGCTCTAGCGCGACCTGTACCTTTTTGACGCCAAGGTTTGCGACCACCCCCCCGAACTTCCGCTCGGGTTTTGGTGCAGGCTGTACCTTGACGAGCATTGGCTAGTTGCCGGACTACGGCTCTATGAACAATATGACTGGCATTTTCGGGAGATGCGACTTTCAGATCCAGGGTCGCTTGCCCTACGGTTTCACCTTGCCAATTTCGGACTACACAATCAACCATAGTTATCTCCTTGACTACTTACCACCGACGATGTTAGCTGGGGCGATGCTCAACAAACCACCGGGCTTGCCAGGAAACCGCTCCTTTGACTAACAGGAGGTTACGTTCAGGATCGATACGCACAACGATTAATTTGCGAGTGGTAACTTGGCTGTCTCCATAATGTCCAGCCATGCGTTTTCCAGGATAAACACGACCAGGAGTGGTTCCTGGGCCGATCGAACCAGGTTGACGATGGTTTTTGGAACCGTGGGCCATGGGGCCGCGTTTGAAGTTATGCCGTTTTTGATAACCGGAGAAGCCACGACCCATAGTGGTTCCACTGACATCCACCAGTTGTCCTGGGGTGAAAATATCAGCTTTGAGTTGTTGGCCCAATTCAAAAGATTCGGGTTCACTCACCCGGTATTCTTTCAAGTGACGTACACAGGTGCCGCCGGATTTGGCTAAATGTCCTTGTTCCGCATTGCTGAGATACTTATTGACCTCTTTGTCGGGAGTTTTTTTTGTATTAAGCTTGCGTTTGTTATCAGGAACTTCACCGTATCCCAGTTGGATGGCTGTGTAGCCGTCGGTTTGTTTGGTCTTAATCTGGGTTACAATGCAAGGCCCGGCTTGAATGACGGTGACAGGAATGGCTTTCCCGCTTTCCGCTTCAAATATTTGGGTCATGCCAACCTTTGTGCCGAGGATACCTACAGACACTTAAACTAGCCTCTCTTTTCTAAGCATTACATTGACACTCACCGCCCTAAAAGTGCGGTAATTCCCGGGCTGAATCTTGCCTAATCACGACGATGCCGATTTTGGTCTTACAGTTTCATGTCTAGTCCGACTACACCTTTTACGGCAAGCACTCTGATGGACTACTCCCCCAGCGTAAATTTCCGTATGCCCTACGGTATTTAATTACTTACTTTGTGTCCTTGCAGTTTGGACTTACTTTTAAACCATTGACTGCTAGGAGTTATAAAATTAGGATCGACTTTTAGGAAGAATCCGCTTGCAACAGACAAACAAGACATTTTTGAAAATGGCTTGCTGAAGTTTAAACACACCAAAAACGTATCCCACCTTTTAAGGAGGATAAATTTTGGGGGAGTTTAGAACAGTTTCAGGCTATCAACAAGTTCTAAGCTGTTTGCGAATCGAGGATTTTTCTCGATACTGCCTTTATGTCGCCTGGACTTGAGCAGCAAGCTACTCAGTATCCTTTGCTGATTTATCTCAAATTCTTTGCAGATTCCTTGGCTTGCGCCGAATTTGTTTGGAATTCAAGGTCAGTCGGTTGCTGTTTCCTTGCGGATTCGGCTTAACTGATTTACTCCTAATTACTGACTTCTTGGGGGTGAACACCGTTAACGCGATGTCCCCACCGCCTCTGAAATTTGGTATTTTAGAAGCTCACAGTATTTGACCGATTAGCGACAATTTTTAATTGTAGGGTAATTTTAACAAACTGTCAAGAACCAATACGGATTCGGATCGCAATTGTGTCAAAATATCTCAAGCAAGGATTCAGCAAGATGCAGTTAAGAGGTTAATCACCAAGTTATGGCACTGATTACAACGGGAAGCAAGCTGATTAAGGATTTAGAGACATACAAGGCTTTAGGAATGTATGTTCCCCTCGAGGGTGGGTTTGAGGGACGGTATCGTCGTCGGTTACGCGCCCATGGATATACGACCTATAGCCTGACCGCCCGGGGTTTAGGAGATTTGGCGGCTTATTTAACCGGGGTGCATGGGGTTCGTCCTGCTCATTTAGGTAAAAAAAGCAGTGGGAATGAAGCGGCTGTGGGTAATGTTTATTATGTTCCCCCGATTTTAAATACCCAGTTAGATCAACTTCCACCTAAATCGAAAGGTCTAGTCCTGTGGATTATTGAAGGTCATATTTTGTCGAGTCAAGAGATCGCGTTTCTGACTCAGTTACCCCAACAAGAAACCCCGGGTCAAGTTAGTGGTAGAAATGGGTGGAGCGCGGCAGGTACAATGGACACCGCTCAAGGATGTAAATATTGCAGCTTGAGCAATGTGATTAATTTTGAGGTTAATTTTCAGCTAAAATAAGTTGGGTGAACACCCGACTTATTTTTTTAATAAAAACGCTGCGATTAATCAATAAAAATATTAGTATAGCAATAGGCAATAGGCAATAGGCAATCTCGCTATAGGCAATCTCGCTATAGGTAAATACTTACTATGACAGGACTTACGCAAAACAACCATATCTAGTAGGGGCGAATGGCCATTCGCCCCTACAGATGGTGTATAATTGGGTATTCTGCGTAAGTCCTGTATGAGAAGTTTTTAGCTTTCAAGAATGTCCTAATAGATACGGCAACTGCTAAGTACCTAAACAAAATTAATTAGACATCCTCTACCCTATTCCCTGTTCCCTGTTCCGGTGTTCCCTCTATCAATTAGGTAATTTATTTTGTGCAACTACTTATCAAGAATACAAGCAGTTCATTTAATCACAAATAACTCTAAAACTCCGATTCTTGTGTCACCATAGGAAGTGTGAACACTTATAATTCTCCTTTAACAGCTTTACAACGGGGTAACTGGTTCAAACTCATTTGCGGAGCCAGTTATCAACACTTGCCTGCCATCCGAAATTTAACCTTAGCCTACACCTTAGCCGGGGCGGACTGTATTGATGTGGCGGCTGACCCGGCGGTGATTACGGTGGCTCAGGAGGCTTTAAACCGGGCCGAATTTCTGGGTGCACAGGCTCAAACCCTGGGGTTTGGCTATCGCTATCGACCATGGTTAATGGTCAGCTTGAATGATGGTGAAGATCCGCATTTTCGTAAGGCGCAGTTTGAGGCTACCGCTTGTCCTGAAAGTTGTTGGCGACCTTGCGAAACGGTTTGTCCCACGGGAGCGATCGCATTTTCCCCCCTAAAATCCGGTGTCATCGATGAACTGTGCTATGGCTGCGGACGCTGTATTTCCGTCTGTCCAGTGGATTTGATTGATGCTAGGTCTTATGTTTTTCGCCCGGATGAGATTGCACCCCTGGTGTTACAAACTGGGATAGACGCCTTAGAAATTCATACTCAGGTAGGAAGGGAAAAAGATTTTCAACGACTCTGGAATAGTATCCAACCCTATTTAGAAAAACTCAAACTGGTGGCAATTAGCTGCCCGGATGGGGAGGGGGTCGTCAACTATCTAAAAACCTTATCTGAAATGATCCTACCCCTGAATTGTCCCTTAATCTGGCAAACCGATGGCCGACCCATGAGTGGCGATATTGGGGCGGGGACAACCTGGGCGAGTGTGAAGTTGTGCCAAAAAATTTTGGCGGCGAACTTACCGGGATATGTGCAGCTTGCGGGTGGCACAAACGATTATACTGTAGCCAAGCTCAAATCCCTTGGGCTTTTACCGCCAACAGTTATAGATGATCCCGTGCTTAACTCCGTTTTTCCCAATCCTGATCAACAAACTCAGACCATCGGTGGAAAACAGTTACGGTCAGTTAATTCTGGTCATCGGGTGGCGGGTGTTGCCTATGGTAGCTATGCCCGCGTCCTGTTGTCACCTATTTTAGAACAGTTAGAATCCCGATCCACGACCGAACTTCAAAGAGATACTTTTCAACGGCAGGACACCCTCATCGACGGGTCTCAACCTTTGAGTCAGAAGCAGACGCTTTCCTCCGTCGAGACGCGCCCTAGCCTGTCTGTATACTGGAAGCTCACCCGGAGTTGCTCTGGCAAGCGGTTGGTCAAGCCTCAACCCTTGTCTCCCAAATTAAATCAGTGATCAGTGATCAGTGATCAGTGAATAAAATAAAAAGTTTTACTGATAACAACTCATAAATAACTGCTAAAATATGACTGATTCATCACCGATAACTGATAATTGTTTACTGATAAATGATAAGAGTATGCAAATTACAGACGACCTGAACAAATTACTCTCGATTGTTCCTGATGAGATTCGGCAGAATTTGCAACAGCATCCCCAACGCGACAGTCTGATTGAGATTGTGATGGATTTGGGACGTCTTCCAGAGGCTCGTTTTCCCTCCAAAGCAGAATATCTCTCGACTATCCCTGTCTCCTTGGACGATCTGGAACATTGTATTGTGCAGATTGGGGAGTTTAGCGGGGATAACCGGGCTGGGATTGAGCAAACCCTACATCGAATTAGTGCCATCCGCAACCGGACGGGAAAGGTGATTGGTTTAACCTGTCGGGTGGGTCGAGCCATCTTTGGCAAGATTGGCATGATTCGAGATTTAGTAGAAACGGGTCAATCTATTCTCTTGCTCGGTCGTCCGGGGGTGGGAAAAACCACGGCATTGCGAGAAATTACTCGTGTGTTAGCCGATGAACTGGAAAAACGGGTAGTTATTATTGATACCTCTAATGAAATTGCCGGGGATGGAGATATCCCCCATCCTGCTATTGGCCGGGCGCGTCGGATGCAGGTGGCTCGTCCCGAACTACAACATCAAGTCATGATTGAGGCGGTGGAGAACCATATGCCGGAGGTGATCGTAATTGATGAGATTGGGACAGAACTGGAGGCATTAGCGGCGCGAACCATTGCGGAACGGGGGGTACAATTGATTGGTACGGCCCATGGCAACCGGATTGAGAATTTGATGAAAAACCCCACCCTTGCCGATTTGATTGGGGGCATTCAGGCGGTGACCCTGGGGGATGATGAGGCTCGACGTCGAGGTTCTCAAAAGACGGTCTTGGAGAGGAAAGCACCCCCGACCTTTGACATTGCGGTGGAAATGTTGGAACAGCAACGCTGGGTGGTGCATGAATCCGTGGCGACGACGATTGATCATCTGTTGCGGGGAATGCAGCCGATCTTGCAGGTCAGAACTATGAATGATGAGGGTGAAGTCGAAATTTTTGAAGAACGATATACTCCCCTTTCCCCGGTTCCAAATTCTGGACGCTCAACGATGAAATCCCGTGAACCTGTGGCCACAATTCCCGGCGTTCGGGGGTTGCGGGGGTCGGGGAAAATGATGCCTTTACCAGTAGAAAATCCGGCACCGGAATCTCAATATTTTGAACAACTCCTGGAAGAGTCTTTTTCTGGGGTGATTCCTTTACATCCTGATGAAGAATTTACCTTCATTAATAAATTAGGAGAGGGTTCACAGTTAAGTATTTATCCCTATGGGGTTCCTCGTCATCAAATTGAACAGGTGATCCAAATGTTGTCTTTACCTGTGATTTTGACCAAGGATATCGATAGTGCGGATGTGGTGTTGGCGTTGCGATCGCATATTAGGAATCAATCCAAAATTCGCCATGTTGCTAAAACTCGTCAAGTTCCGATTCATACTATAAAATCAGGAACAGCCCCTCAAATTGCCCGAGCCCTGCGACGTTTGCTACAAATGGAAGATCCCAGTACCCCAGAAATTGCGGATTTGAATTTGTTTGTGGCCAGTGGTTCTTCCGATGAAATTGAAGCATTAGAAGAAGCCCGTTTAGCAGTGGAACAAATTGTGATTCCCAAAGGACAACCGGTAGAATTACTGCCTCGGTCTCCCCAAGTCAGAAAAATGCAGCATGAATTGGTGGAACATTATCGGTTGAAATCTAATAGTTTTGGGGAAGAAACCCAACCGTCGTTTAAGAATTTATCCAGCCTAAGTCAGTCATCAGTCATCAGTTAACAGTCATCAGTTATCAGTTAACAGTTGGCAGTTATTAGTTAACAGTTATTAGTTAATAAACCAACAGTTAGTTAACTAATAACTAATAACTCTTAAACTGATAAATGATGACTGATTTTGATTGACTCTTAAACTGATAAATGCTGACTGTTAACTGATAACTGATTGTTGTATGGAACTTGAACTAATCGAACTTTTTATTCATCTGATTACCAGTCAAACCGGGTTGTTTATTCGTTGGCAAGACTATGATGGACTGGCTGAAAAAATTAAGATCAGAGTTAAATATTTAAAATTACCAAACCCTAAAGTTTACTTAAATTTATTAAGTACCGATAGCCCCCAGAGTCGAGAGGAGTGGAAACAATTAATTCCTTTAATTACAACGATTGAAAGTTATTTTTTTAGAGATCAAGGCCAAATTAATCTCTTGCAAACTGTGGTTTTACCAGAGTTAATTAAATTGCGGCAAGGGACAAAAAGTTTAACCCTGTGGAGCGCCGGATGTTCGACGGGAGAAGAACCCTACACCCTGTCTATTTTGCTTCAACAGTTGATTCCAGACTGGGGAAGTTGGAATCTTCAGATTTTGGGGACTGATGTGAATGAACAAGCCCTAACAAAAGCCAGTCAAGGCTTATATACGGCTTGGTCTTTTCGCATGGTGGACTCATCACTCAAACATCGATATTTTATGCGACAAGGAGAAGATTGGAAAATTAATTTTTTGACTCAAAGTTCTGTTCAATTTTTTAATTTGAATTTAGTTAAAGATGCCTATTGTTATCCTAATTATACCCCGATTCAAGAAGTGGATTTAATTATTTGCCGGAATGTTTTTGTTTATTTTGAAAAAGACTATATTAATCAAGTAATTTCTAAGTTTTTTAATGCTTTAAAACCGGGAGGTTATTTAATTACCGGACACGCTGAATTACAAGGCACAGAAAATATTGAAAAATTTCAAGCAAAAATTTATCCCGAATCCATGATTTATCAACGACCTATTGATTTATTTAAAGCGCCCTTAACCATTAACCCCAAATTAATTATTGATGTGGATAATAGCTGGAATAATCTATTATATTCTTCTCGGAAATCTCAGGAGCCATACCCTAAAACCAATCAGGGCGAGAATCATCCACCTGAAATTTTCAATTTACCCTCAAAAAACTTAGAAGAAGCAAAAAGATATTTTAAAAATAAACAGTATTCAGCCGCGATTCAAAAGGCTGAACAATTCATTCAAACTTCTGAATACTCTTTAAAAAATCAGAATTTCACAATTGGAGAACCAGAAAAAAATCATAGCCTAAAATCCCAAAGTAGATTTGATGCCTATTATTTATTAGCACAAGCATGGGCAAATCTCGGACAATATGAGAAATCTATATCCTACTGTAAAAAAGCTATTGAAATAGATTCTTTATCTATATTACCTTATTATTTACTCCTACATATCGCTCAGGAACAGGAGGATTTAGTCGGGGCAAAGTTATTGTCCAAACGAATTATTTATCTGCTTCCCTCCTCCATTCCAGCCTATCTGGAACTGGCATCAATTTATGAACGGGAAGGAGATCATACCCGAGCAGCTAAAATGTATAGTAACGCTTTAGCTCTGCTCAAATCCCTACCTCTGACCATGGGGATTGAACATTTGGAAGGAGTTACGGCTCAAGATTTAATTGTTTTTTTAGAAAATAAACATTTGACTATTGACCGTTAACTGTTAGCCGTTTACCGTTTACTAATAACTGTTTACTAATCACTGATTATGGCTTATTTAATTTTTGCACTGAAGTCGATGCGTTATGCCATCATAGCTTCTGTAGTTGAAGAAATTTTTTTCCTACCGGAATTAACACCAATTCCCGCCGCCCCGGCTGATTTAGTGGGTTTAATTAATTTGCGTGGAGAGTTACTTCCCGTGATTGATTTAACCATTCGATTAGGTTATCCTGAACCGAATTATGCTTTATCTGATAGCGTGATTATTTTAAAATTCAATAATATTAGATTAGGGATTATTGTCACCCAAGTTTATGAAGTCAAGATGATTGCTAAGGATGAAATTAAAACTGAATTAACCTATAATTTTCAAAAGGAATTTGATCAGATTCATCCATCCTATTATCTTCAAGGAGTAACTCAAGTCGATGAGCATTTGGTCATGGTTTTAAATCCAGAAACCCTGATTCAATATATTAGTCACTCCCTCCCAGATTTTAATTTAGAGCAAATCAATCCCGAAGGAAATCAATCCCCTATCCAGGGGGAATCCTCAAGAAAGCATAATTTTAGACAACTACAAAACTATATTTTTTCGACCAATGCTACCCCAGAAGAAACGTCGGATTTTTCAAGAGCGAGCCAAAAATTTAAGGAATACTATTGATGATCAAGATTTTGCTGGGTTAATTCCTCTAGCAGTGATCAGTTTAAATGGAGAATATTTTGGGGTTAACCTAGAGATTATCCGAGAGTTTACAGACATTCATCATACTACACCGATTCCCTGTACTCCCCCCCATATTGTGGGAAATATGAACTTACGCGGGGAAATATTAACCCTAGTGAATATTCGAGGCTTAGTGAATTTGCCTTTACAAACCTCTCAGGTATTATCCAAGGCTATGATTGTTAAAATTAATGATATTGTGGCTGGAATTATAGTAGAAGGAATTTTTGATGTCATATACTTAAAAGAATCCGAGATTAAAACCATTCCCACGGCGGTTCATCTCAAACAGGATGAATACTTACAAGGGACAGCTTTTTATCAAGACAAAATGATCAGCATTCTGAATGTGGCAAAAATTATGACCCAGGGAGAATTATTTGTTGATCAAGAGGTTTAATCCTGGATAAAATAGATTTGATGAATTTTATAATCAACCATCACCCAGCAAAAAGAGATTATATGTTTAACGATTTGAAATTAAGAGAAAAGTTATTATTAGGGTATAGTATCCCCGTGTTTTTATTTATGGGATTAACCGCATTGGTGTATACCAATATTAATCAGGTATCTAGCACTTTCAAAGAAGCGGAAAGGGTTCAGGAGGTAATTTTAAAAGTCAACGTTATAGAACGTGGTGCCCAAGGGATGGTTCGGAGCTTAAGGGGATATTTAGCCCTCAAAAATCAAGATTTTTTAGCGGAATATAATTCCGGTTTAGCCCTGTATCGAGAATCGGCTAAAACATTGGAATCCTTAGTTTATCGTCCCGAGCAAAAACAACGGTTACAAAAACTTGATAACTTAGTGAATCAATACGATCAAATTGCGCAACAAGTTTTTATCTTAGCCAATCAAGGAAAATTGTCTGAAGCCGTTGAAAAAGCTCGCACTGGCACTCAATATGTAGTTGAGTTTGATCGAATTAGTGATGAATTTTCGACCACAGAAGCTAATCTTTTAACTCTGGAAAGAACGAAAACAAAAGAATCATTGGAGGGACTATTAACAACGCTGGTGTTTGGAGCTTTTCTCATTTTAGTTACGGTGATTATTATTGCCCTATTAATTGCGCTTAATATTGGTGGAACCATTCATCAAGCCACACAAGTTATCGCCACTTCCTCCACCGAAATTGCGGCTACCCTCGCCGAACAAGAACGAACAGCCAATCAACAAGCGAGTTCTGTCCATGAAACGACAACAACGATGGACGAATTGAGCGCTTCCTCTCAATCAACGGCGGAACAAGCAGAGTCTGCAACCTATGGAGCTAGACAGGTTTTAGGATTAACAGAAGGGGGAAAGCAAGCGGTCGATAGTACCTTAGAAGGGATGAAAAATCTTCAACAAAAAGTTGAAGTGATCGCCCAACAAATTATTCGTTTAAGTGAACAAACTAATCAAATTGGGAATATTTCTGAATTGGTCAGTGATTTAGCCAATCAAACCAATATGTTAGCCCTGAATGCTGCTGTAGAGGCAGTTAGGGCCGGAGAACATGGTAAAGGATTTGCGGTTGTTGCCACTGAAATCAGAAAACTAGCAGATGAAAGTAAAAAATCCGCCTTAAAAATCAATACCCTCGTTGCCGATATTTTAACTTCTATTAATTCAACGGTTATGGCAACGGAAGAAGGGACAAAAACCGTCCTATCTAATGCAGAACTTACCCGGGAAACCGCAGATGTTTTTGCTGGGGTCGCGGAATCGGTGAATAATGTAGTATTGAATAATCAGCAAATTTCCCTTAATGTTAAGCAACAAGCGATCGCAATTGGACAGGTTTTAGAGGCGATGAATTCTTTAAGTCAGGGGGTTGGAGAAACCGCTAATGGATTAAATCAAGCTAAAATTGGAATGCAAAAATTGAATGAAGTCGCGTTAAATTTGAACTCAATTGTTTAATATAGTAATAGCACCGGAATATGTTAAAAATTAATGGTTTAAGGTACTGGATTATTGTCGGCTATTTAATTCCAATTCTACTCTCTATATTAGTAGCTGGAGTTGTATCCTCCAATGTTGAAAAAGTTCGTAAAACCACCCTAGAAGTCCAAACATCCGGTGATGCCATGCAAGCGATTAATAACTTGGCTTTGGCGACAAAAGACTTAACAATTGCTGCCCAGGGATATATTTTAGTTAAAAATCCTCAATCCCATGAGTTGTATAAAAATGCTGAATCTCTTTATCATCAATCATTGGTAGATGTTAAAAGACTCATTCCCAATCCTGAAGTGATTCAAGATTTAGATAATTTAACCACATCGGTAGATCAATTAGAAGAATACTATTCCTCATTGTTTAAATTAATTAATAATAATCAAGTTGACCAAGCCCTCGGGATTTGGAAGCAAGGAAAAGGTACGGAACTATCAACAGTGGTTTTGCAGAAAACTCAAAAACTGATCGCCTCAGAAATTCAACAGGTAGAGACGTACCATCAACGGCAAAATGACGCTTTAGATCACCTGATGAATGCGGTTTTGAGCGGAACAGTAGCAACGGTATTTTGCTCGGTTTTATTGGGCATTGGACTCATTACGCTGATCTTTAAACGGATTAATCAAGAAGCCTCTCAAATTCTGCAAGCCTCTCAAGAATTAGTCAGTATTATGGAATCTCAAGAACGAGTCACTGTTCAGCAGGCAAGTTCAGTGAATGAAACCACAGCTAGTATGGATGAATTAGGGGCATCAAGTCACCAATCTGCGGAACAAGCATCAACGGCCTCCGCCGGAGCGAATCAAGTTTTACTCCTAGCAGGTGGTGAGCAAAAATCATTTTCTGAAACTGGTAATAACTTCAGTTTGAAAATAAAAATGGAACAATTACAACAGCAAATTATGCGTTTAAGTGAACATTTAGGAAAAATTTATAGTATTACCAATGTGGTTACGGATTTAGCAAATCAAACTAATATGTTAGCTTTAAATGCTTCTGTAGAAGCTGTTAGAGCCGGAGAAAATGGTAAGGGATTTGGGGTTATAGCATCTGAAATTCGTAAACTTTCCGATCAAAGCCGCAAATCAGCCGAAAAAATTAGTTTAATTGTCACCGATATTCAAACGGCGACTAATTTAACCGTGAGGGTGACAGAGGAAGGCTCGAAATCCGTTGAAGATATTGTTCATGCAATTAATGACGTTGCGATTAATTTACAACAAATTTCCCTGAATACCAAACAGCAGTCGATTGCAGTTGAACAAGTGGTCGATGCCATGAATAATCTAAATTTTGTTTCAACAGGAATGGCGGCCAGCATCAACCAAACCAAACAGGGAGTTCAAAAGTTAAATGAAACCGCCAAAAATCTGCAAACTCTGGTTTAATCGTTAAAAATTGAATTACATTGACAGGATGAAATAATTATGATGATTGAAGATGACGAACTCCGGGAAGTTTTTAAAACCGCCAGTGAAGAACATTTACAGAATTTGGATGAGGGCTTATTGTATCTGGAAAAAAATCCCAACGATCCAGCTAAATTAGAAGAATTATTGCGAGAAGCCCATAGCCTGAAAGGGGATGCGGGGATGTTAGGGGTCAAAGATGTTGCCACTTTATCCCATCAAATCGAACACCTATTAGGGGGGTTAAAACGTCAAGAAACGACTCTCACAGTGGATTTAGTGGATCGAATTTCCTATGGGATTGATGCGATTCGTCAATTAGTTTATGCGGCGGTGACCGGAGAACCCTGTGAGATTAATGCCTTTCATAGTTTGGCCTATATGATGGGAGCCAAACCCGAAACACCGACGGATGCAATTTCAGCAATACCGACGCTGCCCCCCGAACCTGCTCCCCCCGATACCCCGGCTCCCCCTGACACCCCGGCTCCTCCTGCTCCCCCGGAAACCCGATGAAACGCCTATTCTAGTGACGACGGTAGCCGAAGCGATGAACACTAAGCCTCCTTTGACGGCCAGTCGCAACTCTACCTATAAAATTGAAACCATTCGAGTCCCGACACGCAATTTAGATGGGTTAATGACTCAAACCGGAGAATTAACGGTAACAAAAATTCGGATTGCCCATCGGTTAAATGAAATTGAAGACCTGGTGAGTTTATGGGAAGAATGGAGTCGAGATGCGTTTGTGAATCGGTTTGTAGTTTATGACCTAGAAAATAACCTCAATCGTCATCTTTCGGAAAGGGGAACGATGGGGCAACTCCAAAATTATTATCATCGTAGTACGGAACGTTTAGAACAGTTGGGATCTTTAATTAATCAACTGAGAAATACTTTTTCTGAGGATATTGCCCGCTTAGATATTATTAGTGATGAACTCGAAGATGGAGTCAGAACCTTACGCTTATTACCCCTATCAACTATTTTTAATTTGTTTCCCCGCATGGTACGCGATTTAGCACGACAACAGGGAAAAGAAATTGAATTAGTGATTGCTGGTGGAGAAACCCTTGCGGATAAACGGATTTTAGAGGAAATGAAAGATCCGTTAATGCACATTTTAAGAAATGCAATTGATCATGGGATTGAAACCCCAGAAGAACGGCAAAGATCAGGGAAATCGGCGATCGCAAAAATCGAATTACGGGGGTATCAAACCGCCACCCATATTGTGTTATCAGTTTGTGATGATGGTCGGGGATTGGATATCGAAAAAATCAAACAAACTGCTTTAAAAAGGGGAATTTGCCAACAGGAAGAATTATTGGGCATGACTCCACAACAAATCCATGGTTTAATTTTTGCCCCAGGTTTTACTACCCGAACTGTTGTGACAGAAGTATCGGGACGGGGAGTAGGAATGGATGTGGTGCGAACCAATGTAGAACATTTAAAAGGCATTATTCAAGTTGAATCTTCCCCAGGAAGGGGTTGTTTATTTCGGATTCAATTAGGAACTACCTTAGCAACGGCTCATGTTTTAATAGTATCGGTTCAGGGGATTTCCTATGCCATTCCCGTCGAATTTGTCCAAATGACGCGATTAGTTCAGGCGAATGAAATTTTTGCCATTGAAGGTCGAGAAACGATTGTTTTTGAAGACCAACCGATTTCCGTAGCTCAACTAGCTGATTTATTAGAAATTCGTGGGATTCCCTCTCAGATTGAAGTGGAACCTCCGGTTTCTAAGGAATCCAAATCTCGTTTTTCTATTTCCCCATCTTTTGTACAAAAAAATCCCAGTTATTCAACGATGGACTTGGCTTCACCCTGCATTATTTTAAAAGTAGGAGAAGAAAAATTAGGATTATTTGTTGATGCTTTAATTGATGAGCAAGATGTGGTTTTAAAACCCCAAAGCCAACTATTAAAACGGGTCAGAAATGTAGCGGGAGCCACGATTTTAGGAACGGGGGAAGTCTGTATTATTTTAAGTCCTCAAGATTTAATTAAATCCATTCGCAAACAAGCGGGTGTGCTCAGTTCCCCCATCATTCTATCTCCTATAACTATTCAGAATCCTTCTGCGGTTAAACCAGTTATTTTATTAGTTGAAGATTCAATTGCTACTCGCACCCAAGAAAAACGAATTTTAGAAGCCGCTGGCTATGAAGTGGTAACGGCGGTGGATGGATTAGATGGGTTTAATAAACTTAGCACTCGTGCTTTTGATGCGGTGGTTTCTGATATTCAGATGCCTAATTTAGATGGGTTAAGTTTAGCAAAAAAAATTCGCCAGCACCATGAATATAGAGAAACTACCGATTATTTTGGTCACTTCCCTAGCTTCCGATGAAGATAAGCGCAAAGGTGCAGAAGCCGGGGCAAATGCTTATATTACTAAAGCGTCTTTCAATCAAGAAGTTTTGATCGAGACTCTAAAAAGATTAGTTTGATATTCTCCGGTCTAAGGACGCCAGGGCAATATATTAAACTTTTATAGTGCCACCAATTAAGGTTAGGAAAATACTCAACCTTTTTTTCCTAACAATATTGTAAAAACTGTTCGGGAAATAGAATTAATTCTCCCGATTTAAACAGTTCTATGGGAACCCATAACGCCTTTTTCTTGCGTTTCTTTTCCATGAATTTTAGTTCCTCTAATTCATAGAATTTCAGATCAACAAAATCACAGCTATATAGTTGAATTAATTCATGTTGGATGTTATTCTCATAAACAAAAATATTCTCTAAACAGCCCAAATAATCAATATTGGTTAATTCTGCTTGAATTTCTTCTTTAAATTCTCGCTTCAAGGCATCCAGACTTGATTCTCCAAAATCAATTCCTCCTCCTAAAGCTCGATAGAAAGTTTTTTGTTTACTGGTATCATAGCCCTGGGAAACGAAAACTTGATGGCCATGGCTACTTCGCTGCTCATCACGATTTTGAATTAATCCTAATGCTAAAACTCGGATTTTACTAGATTTAGACATAAGATATAGCAATGGGGAATAGGCAATGGGCAATGGGCAATGGGTAAATAGTTACTGTGAGCAGCTTTTAGCTTTCAAGAATGCCCTAACAGATGCGAATATCAAGACGCGACTTAGGGCGCCCCTGGGATTAATTATAATCACCTACACTGGATTGATAAATGTCTTTTTCAATTGGCCAATCTTCATTTTCACCGCCAATAATAATTTTTTCAATGGTGACATATTCCTGGCTAAGTTGACGAAAGCTATTAATTAAAACATCAAGAGCAAAAGCATCACTGGTTCCCAAATCAAACCAACAACGCGCCCAGACACCCTGATATTCTATTTCCCCCATATTGTGCATCAGTGCCATCATACTATTATCCACAATGGCATCATCATAGGTCATATAATTTAGGTCAATTCCCGTGTCCTGAACCTGTAGATTTTCGGCGTTAAATCCTCCCATTTTTCCTAATAAAAACCAAGAATCAAAAACTTCCTCAATATAATCCCGTTCACTGCGGGAGGGGACGGTTTGAAATTGCAGCCAAATCCAAATATCAAAAGGATTACATTCTCTAAACAAAACTTCCATAATTAAAAGCTATAATGGTGGTAATTGATTGACAGTTGGCCCCCAAAGACCATTAGCATCTTTAATTGTATCTCGCAAGGGATCACAGGGACGACTTTGATTATCAATTCGGTTTAAATTTTTGCATTGTTCATAGAAAATTTGAGCCACTAATCGTTTAGGAAGTTGATCGGATTTACCCAAAGATTGAGTAAAATATTTTTGGGCTTCTTTTAACTGGGTCGGGGTTGTGGTTTGATTTTCGGTTTTTAATTTTTTCCCCTGGTCGGCTAAGATTTGCGCCTTTAAATATAATACTTCTGGATGGTTAGGCGCTTCTGATAGGGCTTTGTCCGTATAAGTTAAGGCTTGCTCCGGTTGACCTAAATTTTTGTAGCCAATAGCAATTCCTCGATAGACTAAATAACGAGGTTCCGCTTGTTTTTCTAATTTATTAATTGCTTTATTTGAGTCGGAAAAGGGAAGGTTTAAGGATAATAATAAATCCATATAACCTTGAATTAGATTAAGTTCGGGATCTTGAGAATCAATTTTTTGAGCGACATCCAAGAACTCTAACACCTCTTGTAATTTATTGAGTGCTTTAGGCGCACCCTTGATTGTCCCTTCGGTGACTAAAGTATGGCCTCCCTGTAAAAATAAACCGACCGCCACATAGAGATTCCCGCGTAAAGGATCTTTTGTACTCAATATTTTGGCGGATTCCAGGGTTTTATCACTATAGGTTTTTAAAGCCGTAAAATCCTGATCTTGGTAAGCTAAAGAAGCTAAAAGGGCATAAACTAAAGGTTCATTTGGTTCTTGAGATTTCGCTTGTTCTAAATATTCCTTAGCTTGTTTATAATTCCCCTGGGCAAACATGGATTTAAAAGCAGATTCCGTTTGATTTCCAATCGGACGAGGCTCATTTTTACGGAAGGGATCAGCAGCAAAAACAAGATTTATCCCTAAACCAAATACAATTAAACCTGTATTAATTCCCAGGAAAATTTTTTTCAAAAATAGTTTTGGGTTTTTAAAATAAGAATAAATCATCATTTTTAATCAACGAGTAAACAGCTAAGGAGTGATTGAATTGGAAAAAAACAAAAAGTTAACTGTTAATCAATCAACTGATGACTGATAAATATGTTATAATCTAGGGCAATCATTGATTTAACCATGGCTTTTGCCCCGCTTTTGGGTTGGACTATCAATGATTCAAGTCTTCATCCCTATTGCCCGTTCCCCGTTCCCTGCTATATTTTTCTGATGCTTTATATCAAAAACTTAGTTTATCACCCCGCCGCTAGTGACAACTCGATTTTAACCCAAGTTAACTTAGAATTGGCACCGCAGCAAATGGGACTGATTATTGGGCCTAGTGGATCGGGGAAAAGCACACTATTAGAAATTTTATCGGGTTTGGCCACCAAAACCCAGGGAGATATTCGCTGGAGGGAGCAAGAATTAACCCCAGAACACCTACAACAACTGGTGGGTTTAGTGTTTCAATTTCCAGAACGACATTTTTGCGGGGGCACAATTTTAGAGGAATTGCGCCTGGGTCATCCCGAAATCGATGCAGAAACAGGTTGATAAAGCCTTAGAGGAAGTGGGACTAGGCCATTTATCATTACAGATTGCGCCCCATTCCCTCAGTGGCGGACAACAACGACGTCTAGCTTTGGCAGTACAATTAATTCGCCAACCCCATATTCTGATGTTGGATGAACCCACGGCCGGGTTAGACTGGTCAATGCGACAACAATTGATTAGTTTATTAGGTAAATTAAAAAAACATTGGACGTTATTAGTCGTTACCCATGACGCCCGAGAATTATTTGGTTTGGCTGACCGATGCTGGTCATTAAAACATGGTCATTTAACCGTCCTAGATATTGATGCCATGGCAATCGCAGAAAAACAAAAAATTGCCGCTTTTCCCCCCGTTTAATTTTGAGTCAATTATGAATGAAATTTCCTCTCCCCAATTACCTGATCTGACTGCCGTTTGGCAGGAAACCTTAAATTGGCAACCCACTCCCGAACAACAGATTTTATTCCAACAATTATTTGAGTTAATTATTCAGTTTAATCAACAGCTTAACTTAACTCGCCTGACGGAACCCGAAGATTTTTGGGAAAAACATTTATGGGATTCCCTGCGAGGAATTTTACCTTTATTATCGGCAAATAATCCGCTTCCCCCAGGAACAAAATTTATTGATATTGGCACGGGTGCGGGTTTTCCGGGCATCCCTTTGGCTATAATTTTTCCTGAGTCTTCCGTCACCCTTTTAGACTCAACTCGTAAAAAAATTACCGCATTAACCACCATTTTAGAAGAATTAAAAATTAATAATACCATTCCTTGGGTGGGTCGCTCCGAAGCTCTAGGTCAACATCCAAAACATCGAGAATCCTACGATTTTGCCCTATTAAGAGCCGTTGCCCCTCCCTCAGTTAGTGCTGAATATGCACTGCCTTTATTAAAGGTGGGAGGGACGGCAATTCTCTATCGTGGTCATTGGACACCGGAAGAAGAACAGCAGTTAATCTCGGCGGTGAAACAGTTAGGGGGAGTGCTAGAATCCGTGGATGGGTTTACCACTCCTTTAACCCAAGGTATTCGCCATTGTTTATATTTAAAAAAGGTCAGACCCACGGCTAAACAATATCCCCGCGCCATTGGTGTTCCGGGTCAAAAACCCTTGTAATTAAGGGAATAGGGAGGATATAATCTGTGATTTACGTCACAACATTAGATGAATTTCCCACTATTATTTCAGATGTGCTGACATCACAGAAACCTGTGATCAATCTCATCGAAGTTAGGGGATTAACTTCACTGGGTTTTTGGGGTCAATCTCCGATGATTGAATATAGTAAATCAGAAGGAGTTAGCCAATGCCACCACTAAATCTAGTCTTAAATTTAGATCAAGACTTTCCCATTGTTCAGGAGATGACCACCGAAATTCATCATTATTTAAGAACTCCTGTTTCTATTATTACATCCTCATCTTATTTATTACAAGTTTCCCTCGGCCCACAGAAAAAAACATCTCAGTCTCCCTCGAAATATATCGCTCTAATGCAGGATGCTGCTCAATGTTTAGAAATCAGTTGTCATCGGATAATTACCCGAATGAATCAAGCCAAATTTGATAGTTGGGCTTTAAATCGGATTCGTTTTTATTTGGATAAAATCATCTATTTTTGCCAAACTGTTTTGGGAAATTTAAAAACGATTTCCCATTCAAACTATCAGCATAAGCTCATGGATGAGACTGAAAAATCTGAAATTATTAATTTAGTCGTGGGTTTAAATCAATGGGCAATGCAGATGACAGATGTGTTAGGTTCAGATTCCTTTCACAATTATATTCAAAAGTTTTCTGAGGGTCTATTTATCAAGTCAAGCTTGAATAATTTTGAGGATTGTAAATCGGCATGAACAGAGAAATCTCTAATTTTAATTATAAAAAATAAAGACATGGTATTAAACCATGTCCTCGGAAAAGTTATATTAATATTAAACTGAATCAACCACCAGCAACCGCCGGAACAATACTCACCTCATCCCCAGATTCTAGTTTGGTTTTAGTTCCTTCTAAGAAGCGAATATCTTCACTATTCACATAGAAATTCAAGAATCTCCGGGGTTTCTCCGGTATCATCACAGAGACTTTTTTTAATCCCTGGACAACTAACTTCTAAGGAATCAATTAATTCGGAAACGCTAGAACCAGAACACTCAATTGTTGCTTGATTATTAGTAAACTTTTGCAGGGGTGTGGGAATTAAAACTTTAACAGTCATAGGTTCAACAGGACAATAAATTAACGGTTGGGATTGAGTAGAAACGTTTTAGACTATTTTAGTACGGGCGGGTTCATGGAGATGTGCGGTAAGCCGCCCCTACACTAACACTTGTTGCCATTCCAGACGGTCTAAAGTGCGAGCGCGTTCAATTGCCCGTTCAAAACTTTCTAATTTCGGTTCAATAGTTAAGGGTTCACCAACATAACCTTGGATGGCTTCTTGAGTTTTCAAGCCATTTCCCGTAATATAAACAACGGTGGTTTCCTCTGGGTCAATTTTACCCGCTTCGACCAATTTTTTCAAGACGGCAATAGTAGTTCCCCCGGCGGTTTCCGTAAAAATACCTTCGGTTTCGGCTAATAATTTCATCCCTTGAATCACTTCTTCATCATTGACAGATTCAATATTTCCGTTAGTTTTATTCGCTAATTCAACGGCATAAATTCCATCGGCGGGGTTGCCAATAGCAATGGATTTAGCAATAGTATTAGGTTTAACCGGAGTAATAAAATCCCGTCCTTCTTTAAACGCCGTAGCAACCGGAGAACAGCCTTCGGCTTGGGCTCCACTGAAACGCACGGGTTTGTCATCAACTAAACCCACTTTGACAAATTCTTGGAAACCTTTATGAATCTTAGTGAATAGGGAAACCCGAAGCAATGGGAGCCACAATATGGTCAGGTAACTTCCAGCCCAGTTGTTCGATAACTTCATAACCTAGGGTTTTTGAACCTTCGGAATAGTAGGGACGCAGGTTAATATTCACAAATCCCCAGCCGTGGGTATTAGCCACTTCCGAACAGAGGCGGTTAACTTGATCGTAATTGCCTTTCACCGCCATTAAAATCGGGTTGTAGATTAGAGTCCCCAGGATTTTACCCGCTTCTAAGTCCGCCGGGATGAACACACAGCAGTCCAGACCCGCTCTGGCGGCAATGGCGGCCGTGGAGTTGGCCAAATTTCCGGTACTAGCACAGGAAACCGTGGAAAATCCCAATTCTCTAGCGCGACTCAAAGCAACGGACACCACCCGATCTTTGAAGCTCAGGGTGGGCATATTCACAGCATCATTTTTAATATACAGATTCTTTAAACCCAGGCGACGAGCCAACCGTTCTGACTTAATTAGGGGAGTCATTCCCGTACCCACATCAATCACATTCTCAGTAGCGACAGGCAGAAACTTGCGATAACGCCAAATCGAGTTAGGGCCAGCTTCAATCGTAGCGCGGGTGACGGTTTGGCGGAGCAGGTCATAGTTGTACTGGACTTCTAAGGGGCCAAAACAGACTTCACAAACGTGCTTGGCTTCGGGGGCGTATTCTTCCCCACACTCTTTACATTTTAATTTGTCAAAGGTAGCGCCGGTGAGTGCTAAGTTGTTGGTTGTTGCCTGAGTCATGACCTGTCCTCCACTGTGAATCTGATGCTGGGGTGTTGAAATTAAGTTATCACAATCTCAAAATTGTCGTCAACCATACCCGACTTTTTTTGTCGGGATTAAAACGAGATTGTACAGTGCTAGGTTTGGGGTTCACCGCTCCGCCTCCTGAATCCCTTGATCAATTTGGTGAGAATCCGGTGATTTACAAACCTAGAGGTATATAGTATACAACTACTGATAAGACTCAATTTGCCTAAAACTTAAAGATATTAGCGCAAAACGCTATCTGAAAAATGTGGCGTAGGGAGTATCGGTAAAAAGCAATTCTTGATATGATGTCGCGTGTTATTGGTGTGGTGTGGTGTGATGAGGAGTAATTGATGCCAATTTCTGTAGATTTCAGTGGCAGGCCTTTTCACTTTATCGGGATCGGCGGGATTGGAATGTCAGCCCTAGCCTATATCCTAGCGAAGCGAAAGCTACCTATTTATGGCTCGGATATTCAACGCAGCCATATTACTCAACGCCTGCAAGATTTAGGCGTCCAAGTTTTTTGCCATCAACAGGCAAGCAATTTTGAGTATGTCAAACAACCCCAAAATCAGGGGAATCAAAAGCCAAATTCTGCAACGGAAACTGGAATTATCCGTCGTTCAAAATGGCGTAAAAACTTCCCTAGTTGGGGCAAAGGTCGGAAGTTCAAGTGGTAAGGGACAGAAAACCCTGGGGATAGAATTACCTCAAGTTATTTGTTCAACCGCCATTAGTGCGGAAAATTTGGAATATCAAGCCGCCCAGGAGTTGGGTTGTCCGATTTTTCATCGTTCCGATCTACTAGCCGCCTTAATTCAAGACTATCAAAGTATTGCTGTGGCTGGAACCCACGGGAAAACCACCACCAGCAGCATGATTGCCATGATGTTACTGGGGGCGGGTCTTGATCCCACCATTTTAATCGGGGGAGAAGTTAATGCCTGGGAGGGTAATGCCCGCATGGGTCAAGGGCCCTATATGGTGGCGGAAGCCGATGAATCCGATGGTTCCCTCGTCAAAATCAAGGCTCAAATTGGTGTGATTACCAATATTGAGTTAGACCATCCCGATCACTATGAAAGCTTAGAACAGGTGATCAATACCTTCAAAATCTTTGAACACAACTGTCAAACCTTAGTAGCCTGCATTGATTGTGAAACGGTACGGGGGCAAATCCAAGCCGGGATCACCTACAGTTTAAATCCTGACTCCGATGCCGATTACCAAGTCAGGGATGTGGAATATCGTGCCAATGGGATATTGGCTCCGGTTTGGGAGCGAGGCAATTTCCTCGGAGAACTAGAGTTGAAGTTGCTCGGGCAACATAACCTCAGCAATGCCCTAGCTGCGATCGCGGTAGGACGACAGTTAGGCCTAGAGTTTCCCGTCATAGCCAAGGCATTAGCAGATTTTGAAGGGGCAAAACGTCGTTTTGAGCATCGAGGCTGTTTTAATAACATCCTGTTTGTGGACGACTATGCCCATCATCCGAGTGAAATCCGCGCCACCCTCGCCGCTGCCCGCCTGCGGATGCAAGACAGTGCCTTAAACACCCAACCCCACCTTCAGCGTATTGTTGCTATTTTTCAACCCCATCGGTATAGTCGAACTCATGCCTTTCTTCAAGACTTCGCTCAGTGTTTCACCGATGCCGATGTGGTGGTTCTAACCGAAATTTATAGTGCCGGAGAACCGAATATCTGGGACATTGATGGCCAGAAAGTCGCAGACTTGATTGGTAATTACCATCCTCAAGTATTGTATCAGCCCTCTCTGAGCGAGGTTAAGGGTAGTTTGGCTCAACTCCTACAGCCCGGTGATTTAGCTATATTTCTCGGCGCTGGCAACCTCAATAAAATTATTCCCGAGGTGATGGAATTTTATCAGGGTTCCCAGAACACGGTTGGGACTGAGCCGGGGTGCCTCTCCCGCTTAATGGACTGATTTATTTATTATCTGCAATCGGTGATTTACATCCAAGTTCTAAGGTATTCATTTTGATATGGTCATGACACTCTCTTATGACTCCCCCAGTCAAACAAACTACTCTCAGCCACACTCCATAGCCCTACCTGAAACGGACTGTTTGATTCAATCTTTAGTTCCTTTAACCACCTTCACCTCCTTTCGGGTCGGAGGGCCGGCCGAGTGGTATATCGCGCCGAAAGGGGTAGAACAACTTCAAGAAGCCCTCTTATGGGCCGATACTCAAGGATTACCGATCACCCTCCTCGGGGCAGGATCAAATTTATTAATCAGTGACCAAGGGTTATCGGGATTAGTAATTGCTACCCGTCACCTGCGTTATATTGACTTTGATTTAGAAACGGGGTTACTGACCGCCGGGGCGGGAACCTCCCTCCCCCGTTTAGCTTGGAAAGCCGCCCGTTTAGGATGGCGGGGACTAGAATGGGCCGTGGGCATCCCCGGAACCATGGGGGGGGCGGTGGTTATGAATGCAGGTGCTCACCGCTCCTGCACCGCAGAAATTTTAGTCGATACCCATGTCCTATCCAAGTCCGGGGAATTACAGGTTTTAACCCCAGAGGATTTAGCCTATCGTTATCGCACCTCGATTTTGCAAGGGGGCGATCGATTTGTGACTCAAGCAACTTTCCAGTTGGAACCGGGTCATGATCCCCAACAGGTGCTCGCTGATACAACCGCCCATTTTAATCAACGTCGCAATAGCCAACCCTATCATCTACCCAGTTGTGGCAGTGTATTCCGTAACCCGGGTCTGAAAACAGCCGGCTGGTTAATTGAACAAACGGGTTTAAAAGGTTACAGCATTGGTCAAGCTCAAGTAGCCGAGCGCCATGCTAATTTTATTCTGAATTGTGGGGGGGCCACGGCCAGCGATATTTTTTCGTTAATTCGTCACGTTCAAGAACAGGTTGAACGGCGTTGGTCGTTCTTCTTGGAACCCGAGGTTAGAATTATGGGCGATTTCCACGGGTTTTGATTCCCAACTGGAATAGGGGCGGGGACAATCTCTTGCCCCAAAACGCAGTTGATCCGCCAAAAAATGCTACTATAGCTTACTTATCTTGACTATACAAAGCGTTTTCAGCGCTCGATGAACAAACTATGACACAAGAAAAAGGATTTGGTTTCGGTCTGGGCAAAATGAAGGAACTGGCTGAGGCGTTTAAAAAGGCGCAGCAAGTTCAAGAAGGGGCAAAAAAGCTCCAAGAAGACCTGGATCAGTTGGAAATTTTGGGGGAAGCGGGGGGGGGCTTAGTTAAGGTATATCTGAGTGGAAACCAAGAACCTCGTCGGGTGGAAATTTCACCGGATGTTTTAGGCGAAGGTGCTGAGGTACTCTCTGCTCTGGTTCTGGTTGCCATGCAGGAAGCCTATCGTAACTCCACTGCCACCATGCGCGAACGGATGGAAGAACTGACCGGGGGTTTGAATTTACCCGGGTTCGGTTAGGGTACACGGCAATAACCCATAAATCTCAAACAAGGCAGTGCCAGCGTCCTCGCTGGCTGTGTTTTTAGATTCCAAGTAGGACAAATTATTGGTCAGATCCCGAATTTTGGGGCGCGACTTTTGAGTTAAATTCTTCACTTATGCCTTACAAATTATTATTTGTGTGTCTTGGTAATATTTGCCGTTCTCCATCGGCGGAAAATATTATGAATCATTTGATTAATCAGGCAAATTTGAGCGATCGGATTGTTTGTGACTCTGCGGGAACATCAAGTTATCATATTGGCAGTTCTCCCGACCGACGCATGACTCAAGCTGCCAACCAAAAGGGAATTACCATGACGGGAAAAGCTCGTCAATTTAAGCGAGATGATTTTGAACGATTTGATTTAATTTTAGCTATGGATCAGGAGAATTATGAAAATATTCTCTACCTTGATTCTTTAGGAAAATATCGCCATAAAGTTAAGTTGATGTGTGATTTTTGTCGCCATCATAGCCTCAAAGAAGTTCCCGATCCCTATTACGGAGGGACGGAAGGGTTTAATCAGGTGATTGATTTATTATTAGATTCCTGTGGGGGCTTGTTAGAGTTTATTATCGAATCTAATCAATATCTCCCAACAAATAATCAAGAAATGTAAAAATAGTTAGGGAAATTGTATAGATTTATTAAGTTTACTTGACTTTTATTAAAAAATGGCAGTAAAAAATTGAGATTTTGGATAAAGTTGGTCAAAATTAGTTAAGGCTACTTATCGCTATAAACTGTCAAGAAATTATATTCCCGCTCCTCTAAGGACAAGTTCCCTATCAAAATTGATCTGAACAATTCCCCAGCAATTTAGGAATCAAACGTCCGGTGATTTTCCGGTAAAATACTAAGAATAATATTCACCCTGTGTAACAGTAATTTTGAGTGTGGCTAATTCTAACCGAAAACCGATTCTCCTTGACTTTGAAAAGCCTCTAGTTGAACTAGAAAGTCGCATTGACCAAATTCGTCAATTAGCGAATGAAAATGGTGTGGATGTGTCCGAAGAAATCCGACAACTGGAAGCCCGCGCCAACCAACTGCGACAGGAAATTTTCAGTGGTTTATCTCCCTTACAAAGACTACAACTAGCTCGCCATCCCCGTCGCCCCAGTACCCTAGATTATGTTCAGGCGATCACCGATGAATGGATGGAACTGCATGGCGATCGCCGGGGTTATGACGATCCGGCGTTGGTGGGAGGTGTGGCCCGTTTGGGCGGACAACCCGTAGTTATCCTCGGTCATCAGAAAGGACGGGATACCAAAGATAATGTCGCCCGCAATTTTGGCATGGCCGCCCCCGGAGGTTATCGGAAAGCCATGCGCCTGATGGAACACGCTAACCGTTTTGGAATGCCGATTCTGACCTTTATTGATACTCCGGGGGCTTGGGCGGGAGTGGACGCGGAAAAATTGGGCCAAGGAGAAGCGATCGCCTATAACCTCCGAGAAATGTTTGATTTAGAGGTTCCAATTATCTGTACTGTGATTGGTGAGGGCGGTTTCCGGTGGAGCTTTAGGCATTGGTGTGGGTGAAAAACTGCTGATGTTGGAATATTCCGTTTATACTGTGGCCACCCCCGAAGCCTGCGCCGCGATTTTGTGGAAAGATGCAGGTCAATCGCCACAAGCAGCCCAGGCCTTGAAAATTACCTCAAAAGACCTGAAACAATTAGGTATTATTGATCAAATTGTACCCGAACCCGATGGAGGTGCCCATAGCAACCCCTTAAAAGCAGCAGAACTACTGAAAAAGGCTTTAATTCAATCCTTGGGGGAACTTTTGGCTTTAACCGCCGGGCAACGTCAAGAAATGCGCTATCAAAAGTTTAGAAATATTGGAGTTTTTGCCGAAGCCAAGGTTTAAATCATCAATAATACCAGGGAAGAAAAGGCAGCATTTAAACAACCCAAATAGTTAAATGTATGACTAATAAAATTCCTTTAGAAGTTAAAATTAGTGGTTCATTTTTTGCCCTGGTATTTGCTATTGTTTTTCTAGGTTTCTATGGAGTTTCCCGTCTGAATAGGCAGATTGAAACCTTGGGTTATACTGTAATTCCCAGTATTAGGGGTTTAGATAAAATTAATGAAGGACAAACCCAAATCCAATCCGCAGAACGGTTATTAATCAACCCTTTATTAACAGAAGAAGAACGAGAACAAGAATTAAACCGCATTAAAAAGGCGTGGTCACAAATTAATCAGGGATTTGAAGAATACGAAAAAACCGAACAAACCGAAGCCGAAAAAAACAGCTATGAACAGTTTTTAATTGGTTGGGAGCAATGGCGTCAGTCCCACGAAGATTATTTAGCATTAGAAGCCAAATATAATCAATTGGGTATAACTAACCCTTGGAACAGTTTACTACTTGTAAAGGAGCAAAAAACGGTTAATTCTGCTGAACTTGAAAAAGTAGATGCCGCTTTCAAATTAAGGCTAGAACTAGATAAAATTGATCAGGAAAACCGGAAAAGGTATTACTTGGCAGAGCAATCTCTTGTACCAGTTTTAGAAATCAATAATAAATTGGGTGAATTAACCAAACAAGAGGCTATTAATGATGTTAAAACCATTAGTTTTTTGATGATAGTGGCGATTATTATTTGTCCTGCTATAGCTTTGATATTAGGAAAAATTTTAAGTCGAGGGATTATTAACCCGATTCTAAATAGTATTAATCAGATCGCCAATTCTTCCAGTCAAATTGCCGCCACTATCGAAGAACAAGAACGAATTACGGCTCAACAAGCAACTGCGGTGAATCAAACCACAATCACCATTGATGAATTAGGATCGTCTTCTCGCCAGTCGGCGGAGAAAGCCAAACTCGTGGCTAATAATGCTATTGAAGTCGCTCATATTTCCGAAGAAAATAAAAAACTGGTTCAAAAAACTTTAGCCGGAATTTCTGCCTTGCAATCTACAGTGGAACAAATTTCTAATAAGATGACGGGTTTAGATGACCAAATGAATCAAATTGGTGTAATTACTAACTTAGTCACTGATTTAGCCAATCAAACTAATATGTTAGCGTTGAATGCTTCTATTGAAGCGGTGAGAGCCGGAGAATATGGGAAAGGATTTGCCGTCGTCGCCGGAGAAATTCGCAAATTAGCCGATCAAAGTAAAAGTTCTGCGACTCAAATTAATCATTTAATTAGCGAAACTCAAAAATCCCTGCAAACAACAGTTTCCGTAACCGCATCGGGCAAAAAAAACGCCGTGGAGGGGATTGAATTATCCCAACAAACCGCTAGGGCTCTGGAAGGGTTGTTTAATGGGATTAATGATGTAATGATGATTAATCAGGAAATTGCCTTAACTTCCCAACAACAAGCGATGGCAGTGGAACAACTGATCACCGCCATAAACCAGATCAACCAAGGGACTCAACAAAGCGTCTTGGGAATTGGGGAAACCCGTGTTAGTGTTCAAGAAATCAACCAAGTCGCCGTTAACCTTCAGAACCTGGCGGGAAAAACAAGTTGAGTTACTCGAAGATGGGAACGTTTCCCCGAAAATCCCAAATCCTTAATTCCTTTGGTGATATACTTAAATATAGTAACAAATCTTTACATATTTCTCGGATTCAGCAGTTTATAGATTTGTGACATCAGTTTGTCGTGCAAGCGTCCTCGCTCGCTGAAATCTGCGTCCTCGATCGCTGGCATGATCGAAAACCTAACAGGTACACCGAATGAGCCTCGTGCAAAAAAGAGCCTTGATCACAGGAGCCAGTAGTGGCATCGGTCGGGCAACAGCCCTAAGCTTTGCTAGAGCCGGAATTGACATTGCATTGGTCAGTCGCCATCAGGAGCGCTTAGAGGTTGTGGCCGAAGAAGCGCGTAATTTGGGAGTGGAGGCGAAAGCCTTCCCGCTTGATTTGGCGAAAGTTGAACAAGTCCATGCTCAAATTGATAGTATTGTGGCTGCTTTTGGTCAAGTCAATATCCTGGTCAATAATGCCGGGATAGGATACACCGGAGACTTAATTGATACATCCCTAGCGGACTGGCAACGGGTGATCGACTTAAACTTAACCAGCGTATTCCAGTGCATAAAAGGGGTTTTACCAGGGATGCGAGACCAAGGAAGTGGAACCATTATTAATGTTGTCTCGATTGCTGGTCTACAAGCTTTTCCTAACTGGGGTGCTTACTGCGTGAGTAAATTTGGTTTAATGGCACTATCCAAAACCTTAGCCATGGAAGAACGAGCCCATGGAATTCGGGTCACGGCTATCTGTCCTGGTTCGGTGAATACTCCCATCTGGGATAGCGAAACCGTGAAAGCTGACTTTGATCGCTCCGCCATGCTGACACCGGAGATTGTAGCCGAGTCAATTCTCCATGTGGCATTATTACCCACCGCTGCGGTTATTGAAGAACTAACCCTAATGCCGAGCGTCGGCACGTTTTGAATCGTTTTCAATATCGATTTTAAAACCGTTTAACTTTGTTGTTTCTAAACCTTGATTCAAGATACACCATGACTATCTTATCCGACACCAATGGCCTCAAAAATGAGAACACCACTGGGTTTTCGATTCGACCAGATCGGACTTTATCCTATGGCCAAAGCACCCAATCCCAAGCCGACTCAGAGGTGAGTGACGAGGAAATGATGAATGCTGTTCGCACCATGCTTTTAGGAGTGGGTGAAGATCCTGAACGGGAAGGGTTACTCAAAACCCCGAAACGGGTAGCTGAAGCCATGCGTTTTCTCACCAGTGGCTATAATCAATCCCTGGAAGAATTGGTGAATGGGGCTATTTTTGATGAAGGCCATGAAGAAATGGTGCTGGTACGCGATATCACCTTTTTCAGTATGTGCGAACACCATATGTTACCTTTCATGGGTCGGGCGCACGTTGCCTATATTCCCAATCAAAAGGTGATTGGGTTAAGCAAACTGGCTAGAATCGTGGAAATGTACAGCCGTCGCTTACAAGTTCAAGAACGTTTAACTCGCCAAATTGCGGAATCAATTCAAACCGTCCTGGAACCCCAAGGGGTCGCCGTGGTCATGGAAGCCACCCATATGTGTATGGCGATGCGAGGGGTGCAAAAACCCGGGTCTTGGACAGTTACTAGCGCTATGGTTGGTTTATTCCAAGATGAACAGAAAACCCGTGAAGAATTCCTGAATTTGATTCGCCACCAACCCGCATTTTTCTAACGAACTAGGGATATTATTCCTGAATTAAGAATGTAGGATTGAGGATTAAGAGATATTTAACTTATGCTGGAAAAAGCCGAAAAGCTATAATTCTTAATTCTTAATTCTTAATTCTTAGTTCACTTTTAACCTTGAAAATTCATGATCCCTCAACCCATTAAGTTTGGAAACCGATGGCTGGCGCGGTGTGATTGCTGCGGACTTTACCTTTGAACGGGTGGCTTTAGTCGCCCCCATTGCCGCTCAGATTCTCTATCAAACCTACGGAGAAACAACCGGAAGCCGGACGATTATTGTGGGCTATGATCGGCGCTTTTTAGCCGAGGAATTTGCCCAATGTGCGGCGATCGCCATCCAATCGGCGGGATTTAATGTCAAACTCAGTGAAACCTACGCTCCGACTCCGGCTTTTTCCCTAATCGCCCATGAACAAAAGGCTTTAGGGGCAATTGTGTTAACGGCTAGTCATAACCCGGGTAAATATTTGGGCTTAAAAGTCAAAGGAGCTTTTGGCGGTTCGGTGGGGCCAGAAATTACCCAACAAATTGAAGCCCTATTAGATAAAGCGCAAATTTTTGAGACAACCCCTGGAACTTTAGAACTATTTAATCCCTGGCCGAGTTATTGCCAAACCCTGCGTTCTAAGGTAGATGTTCTGGCAATTCAAGAGGCAATTAATCAAGGAAAATTAACGGTTTTTGCTGATGTGATGCACGGGGCGGCGACCGGAGGATTAACCCAATTATTGGGAGATAATATTCACGAAATTAATACCGATCGTGATCCCTATTTTGGCGGTGGGGCGCCGGAACCCTTACCCCGTTATATTCCTAAATTGTTTGAACAATTAGAATTCCATCGCGCTAATAACGGTGGTTTAGCCATTGGATTTGTGTTTGATGGTGATAGTGATCGGATTGCTGCGGTCGATCAAAATGGCAATTTTCTCAGTTCTCAAATTTTAATTCCGGTATTAATTGAACATTTATCAACTCGTCGAGGATTTACCGGAGAAATTGTTAAAACCGTGAGTGGTTCCGATTTAATTCCTCGGATTGCTAAATTATTTAATTTATCGCTGTATGAAACGGCGATCGGTTATAAATATATTGCCGATCGGATGTTAACTACGGAGGTTTTAGTCGGGGGTGAAGAATCGGGGGGTGTGGGCTATGGAACCCATATTCCCGAACGGGATGCGTTGTTATCGGCGCTGTATGTCTTAGAAGCCATGGTGCAGTCGGGGGAAGATCCGACGCAAACCTATCAACGTTTACAGGCACAAACGGGATTTGATTCGGCCTATGATCGGATTGATTTACCCTTAGCGAGTATGGATGTGCGATCGCGTCTGGTAGAAAAATTACAAACTCAACCTTTACAGGAAATTGCTGGACAAGCTGTGGTTGATTGTTTAACCGTAGATGGCTACAAATACCGCCTTGCAGATAGTCGCTGGTTATTAATTCGCTTTAGTGGGACAGAAAACCCGTGCTGCGTCTTTATTGTGAAGCTCCCAACATCGATCTGGTTCACGAAACCCTGGCCTGGGCCAAGGATTGGGCGAATCAGCCTTAATTGGATGCTGTAGGGTGCGTAAGATCTGCTCGCACGCACCATCTTTCAACAACGCACCCCCTGGCTCAACAAAAATCCCATCTAGCCCTGAAGGGCTTACTACGAGTCGCCAGATCAATTCAGGTGATTCTAACCAAAATCTCATCTAGCCCTGAAGGGCTTACTACGACAATATCTAACAATTAACATGACAAAACAAACATTAATTGTTGCAACCGGAAACCCAGGCAAACTAAAGGAAATGCAGGCTTATTTGGAGGATTTAGAGATTGAATTGCAGCTTAAACCTCAAGATTTAGAAGTAGAAGAAACTGGAAAAACCTTTATTGAGAATGCAGCCTTAAAAGCATCCCAAGTTGCATTAGCGACGGGAGAATGGGCGATCGCCGATGATTCAGGATTGGCTGTAGAAGCCCTAAATGGAGCACCGGGAATCTATTCTGCCCGTTACGCCTCCACCGAAGCCGAATGTATTGTGCGACTCCTCAAGGAATTGGGAGAGCACCCTAACCGTAATGCTGAATTCGTTTGTGCGGTGGCGATCGCCCGTCCCGATGGTTCTATTGCGGTAGAATACCAAGGAACTTGTCAAGGAAGCATCACACAGGAAACCCGTGGGAGTCGGGGGTTTTGGTTACGATCCGATTTTTTACGTTCCCCAGGCTAACATGACCTTTGCCCAAATGCCTGCGGAGTTAAAACATAAAATTTCCCACCGGGGGCAAGCCTTTCAAGGGATTTTACCCCAACTTCAAGGTTTATTAAAAATGGGATTGTCCTAATTGCGGGATGCACCATGACCGTGATATTAATGCAGCAAATAACATTTTAGCGACAGGACTTACCGTTTCAGCTTGCCTAACTTATACACGAACAATATAAAACTATGCACAAATACGGTTCTTTGCTAGTAGCAATCTCACTATTAGTGGCGCCCCTAACAGCCTGTGAATCATCCAATTCTACCAACACTGGTACAACTTCATCTGGGGAAAACTCAACGGCTGCTAAAGGAGGGACGGGTCAAAGTCGTCTTGATATTGTCAAGCAAAGGGGAAAGCTAATCTGTGGAGTTGATGGCAAAATTCCTGGATTCAGCTTTGTGAATGAAAGTGGCCAATATTCTGGCTTAGATGTGGATGTTTGTAAAGCTGTTGCTGCGGCGGTTTTTGGTGACCCCAATGCGGTTGAATATCGGAATTTGGATTCTACAGAAAGATTTGAAGCCTTAAAATCGGGGGAAGTGGATATGCTCTCGCGGAATACTACCTGGACGATTAGCCGTGATACCTCCGTTGGCCTAGAATTTGCCCCAACTACATTCTACGATGGCCAGGGGATGATGGTTCGCCAAGATAGCGGGATTACTAAATTAGAAGATTTAGCCGGAAAAGCCGTTTGTGTTGAGGCGGGAACCACCACCGAACTGAACCTAACTGATGCCCTACGCCAAAGAAATGTCAAAGCTGAAACCGTTACCTTCCAACAGGCTGATCCAGCCTATGCGGCCTATGTGGAAGGTCGATGTCAAGGAATGACTTCGGACAAATCCCAACTGGTCGCCCGTCGTAGTACCCTTCCTAACCCCGACGATCATATTCTTCTCGATGTTACGATGTCTAAGGAACCCCTGGGCCCAGTAACAGTTAATAATGATTCCGCTTGGTTTGATGTGGTGAAATGGACAACTTATGCTTTGATTGATGCGGAAGAATTGGGAATCAATCAAGGGAATGTTGATCAACTAAAAACCAGTGATAATCCCAATATTAAACGATTTTTAGGAACAGAAGGTGACCTAGGAAAAGGTGCCGGATTAAGTAATGATTTTGCGGCCAATGCGGTTAAGGCCGTTGGTAATTATGGTGAAGTTTATGAACGCAACTTAGGTCAAGGTTCACAATTTAAACTGCCTCGGGGACAAAATGCCCTATGGACAAATGGCGGTTTGATGTATTCTCCACCCCTGCGCTAAAGTCAGTTATCGGTTATCAGTTATCAGTTATCAGTTTAAGAGTTAAGAGTTAAGAAGTATTTACGTTGTTTCTAATGACCAAAATCCTGATTTTATCGATTTTAATGATTCCTAATTAATGAAATGGGCGATGTTTTCTCGCCCCTACTGATAACTGATTACTGTTTACTGATAACTGATTTTATGACTAACGTTGATCAGAAAGTTCCCCTTTGGCGAGATGAAAGATTTTGGCGAATTGCCTTACAGGTTTTGGTGATTTTGATTGTAGTTAGTGTATTTGCCCTTTTGGGAGGAAACCTAACTCGAAATCTGAGCAAAACTGGTAGTGGTTTTGGCTTTGATTTTTTAGGCACATCGGCGGGATTTAATATTCTTGATAGTTTAATTCCCTATACTCCAACTGATCCTTATATTCTGGTTTTATTCGCTGGATTATTGAATTCTTTGCGGGTGATGTTTTTTGGGATTATTCTGACAACTTTATTAGGAATTACCGTTGGTATTGCCCGTTTTTCTGATAATTGGCTTTTGCGTAAATTATCGTTTATTTATGTAGAAATTGTTAGAAATACTCCCCTATTATTACAACTGGTTTTTTGGTATGGGGTTTTTGTGCAACTTCCGCCTATCAAGGAAAGTTTCATATTTTTAAATTCTATTTTCTTTTCTAAGCAAGGAATTTTTATGCCTTGGCCGTCAGGAATGCAAGGAATAATTGGATTTGGGGTGTTATTGATTTGTGCGATCGCCACCCTAATTACCTGGAAAAAACGCACAAAAGTTATGATAGAAAGGGGAGAATCTGGACAACCTCAATTAATCAGTTTGGGAATTATTGGGATCATAGCTTTATTAATATTAACCATCGGATTAAATTGGCAAACTCCAATATTTAATTACACAACAAATAACATTGAAGGAGGATTACGACTCACCATTGAATTTACCACACTTTTAGTCGGTTTAGTAGTTTATACGGCGGCTTATATTGCCGAAATTGTGCGGTCGGGAATTCAATCTGTTTCCAAAGGTCAATGGGAAGCGGCGAGATCCTTGGGCTTACAATCGAGTTTAGTCATGCAGTTAGTCGTATTTCCTCAAGCCCTGCGGGTGATTATACCTCCTTTAAATAGTCAATATTTAAACTTAGTAAAAAACTCCAGTTTAGCGATCGCCGTTGCCTATGCTGATATCTATAATGTTTCCACCACTACTTTCAATCAAACGGGAAAAGCGATTGAAGTCATGTTAATTATTATGGGAACTTACCTGACCATTAATTTATTAATTTCCTTAGCAATGAACCAATTAAACCGCAGTGTTCAGTTACGAGAAAGATAAATTAATCATCAATAAAATCACCTCCAATCTTTTTCCGAATCAAACACTGATTGAGAATATTTTTAATATGATCAACTACAATATTAGTCTGTTCTACCATAGCTAAATGCCCACAATTGTCAATTTCAATCACATTATTATCCCCCTGACGAAATAGCCAATGAAAGCTGGCTAAATGGCGAACATATTGCGGTTCCATAATCAAGTCTTGTCGTCCTGCGATAAAATAAACGGGTTGCCCGAGTCGGGAAACTACCTGCGGTAAACGGTGAACTTCGGTTTCGGTGGTGGAATCTAATAATGCCCCCAATGCGGCTTCGGGACAAGCTATAACAAAATCAATTAACCTTTGTCGTCCCCACCGTTGGTTGATAGGACAAGAAACTTGAGCACGAGTAAAGATTAAATCCAATAGCGGTAAATAACATAACCATCGGGGGCGGAATTTCACAATTTTTTCTCCCACGGAACGAAATTTATCAAATTCTTCTTTCAGGTAAATTCCCCCCCCGGCATTAATACAAATCACGCCCTTCACCTGTTCCGATAGTTTATCCGCCCCTAACAAGGCTATCGTCCCACCGAGGGAATGACCCACTAACCAGGCATTTTTGATATTCAGGGTTTGTAATAAAATCGCTAAATCTTCGGCGTAGGAAATGGGGGTATAAATGGCTTGTGATGGGTTTCCCGCCAACAATTGAGAATTCCCAAATCCCCGTAAATCGTAGGACAAACATTGATATTCGGGGGCTAACAGGTCAATGACGGGTTGCCAATAGTGACGACTTAGCATCCACCCATGAATAAACACCAGCACACCACCCGATGAAGTTGGTGATGTCAATTCGTAACTGTGTTTTATGCCCCGGATATCGATAGTAGCCATAATCCTATCGTATCGGTGAAATGTAATTTCCTCAATACCCTATTGTCGTTCTCTGAAAAATAGAGAGACAATGGAGATGATTGCAAATCATTAATCCGGCATCCAGATCGTTATTGATTTATTACAGAATTTTATGGCTTTACCAATGCGGTGAAGCTAAGTCCAGCATCTTTTAATATAAATAAAAAGTAAAAAGGAGCAATTAATCATAATGATACCCGAACAAAACCGACTTCAAGAAAGCCGCAACAATAAAATCCCCTGGAAAAAATGGGGCCCCTACCTGAGCGAGCGACAATGGGGGACGGTACGAGAAGATTACAGTGATAATGGCGATGCTTGGAATTACTTTACCCACGACCAAGCGCGATCGCGGGCTTATCGCTGGGGAGAAGACGGTTTGGGTGGCATTTCCGACGACCACCAGACACTTTGCTTTGCCCTAGCCCTGTGGAATGGTAACGACCCCATTCTGAAGGAGCGACTGTTTGGACTCAACAACAGTCAGGGTAATCACGGGGAAGATGTGAAGGAATATTACTTCTACCTTGATAGCACCCCCACCCATTCCTACATGAAATATCTGTACAAGTACCCCCAGGCGCCCTTTCCCTATGAGGATTTAATCAAAACCAATGGGCAACGCAGTCGAGATGAGTTGGAATACGAACTGCTTGATACAGGTATATTCAACGAAGACCGCTATTTCGATGTCTTTGTCGAATACGCCAAAGCGGATTCTGAGGACATCCTGATTAAAATTAGTATCTCCAATCGTGGCCCAGACGAGGCGCCCCTGCACGTCTTACCTACCCTGTGGTTCCGTAATACCTGGTCTTGGGCCGATGGCGGTGGCAAGCCCATCCTGCAAAAAGTCGAGAACGCCGCGGGCAGCATCGTCCATGCTCACCACACCGAGCCACTGTTTCAAGAATTCCTAGACGACTACTATCTCTACTGCGACGGCAACGTTTCCCCTGTTATTTACAGAGAATGAAACCAACCATGCCCGCGTCTTTGGTGGAGAGAATGCCAGTCCCTACGTTAAGGACGGCATCAATAACTACATAGTTCATGGACAACAGGATGCCGTCAATTCGGCTCAGACCGGGACAAAAGCCTCCCCTCACTATCAACTGATGGTGGGTGCAGGAGAAACACAAGTTGTCCGCCTGCGCCTGTCCCGCACCGCACCAGCCCAAATGAGTCAGCCGTTTGCGGGATTCGATGCCGTTTTCCAAACCCGCTTGCAGGAAGCTGATGCCTTCTACGAGGCGATTACGCCATCGAAGATCAAAGCCGAATCTCCAGAACAGACTCATCTCATGCGTCAGGCTCTTGCCGGGATGCTGTGGTCGAAGCAGTATTTCTACTACGACGTGGATAAGTGGCTGGAGGAACATAACATTACCCCCTGGTCAGGGGCGGAGCAGCGCCATCGGATTCGCAACGGTGACTGGTCTCACGCTTACTGCGATGACATCATCTCCATGCCGGATAAGTGGGAGTATCCCTGGTTTGCCGCCTGGGATTTGGCATTCCATATGTTGCCCTTGTCGATTGTGGACTCGGACTTTGCCAAAGCCCAGTTGGACTTGATGCTGCGCAACGATTACCTGCACCCCAACGGTCAAATCCCGGCCTACGAGTGGAACTTTGGCGATGTTAACCCGCCCGTCCATGCTTTCGCCACCATGCAAATTTATTTAATGGATAAGGCACGCAATGACGGTAAAGGGGATATTGACTTTCTCAAGTATGCTTTCTCCAAGCTGCTAGTCAACTTCACCTGGTGGGTCAACCGCAAGGATCGCGATGGCAATAATGTCTTTGAAGGGGGCTTTTTAGGGTTGGATAATATCGGCGTGTTTGATCGTAGTTCGCCCCTACCCACGGGGGGATATCTGGAGCAGGCAGACGGCACTGCTTGGATGGTCTTTTTCAGCCAGCAGATGCTGCGAATTGCCGTTGAACTGGCCCTGCACGACCCCCTCTACGAAGAATTTGTCAGCAAGTTCTTCGAGCATACGATGTGGATTGGCGGAGCGATGGATCGACTGGGGGAACAGCAGGACGAAATGTGGGATGAAGAAGATGGGTTTTTCTACGATGTTCTGCGCTTGCCGGATGGCACCGCGATGCGCTTGAAAGTGCGCTCGATGGTGGGGCTGCTGCCGCTCGCCGCCGTGGCACTGTTTGAAGAAGCAGAGATTGCCAAATTGCCCAACTTCCTCCAGCGTGCCCAAACATTTTACCGCCGTCACCCCCAACTCTTAACGAATATGCACTTACCTAGTCAGCCTGGCGCATCAGGTCGGCGGATGCTGTCGGTGTTCAATGAGGAGAAATTGCGCCGCGTTCTGGCCCGGATGCTGGATGAAAACGAGTTCTTCAGCCCCTACGGGATTCGCGCCCTCTCCCGCTATCACCAGGAGCATCCGTTTGTGTTCCACCATGGGGGTCAGGAATTCCGCGTGGACTACCTGCCGGGAGATTCTAATACGGGGATGTTTGGCGGCAACTCCAACTGGCGTGGCCCCGTCTGGATGCCCGTGAATTTCTTGCTTTTCACTTCACTGCTGCGGCTCTATGCCTTCTACGGTGATGAATTTAAGGTACAATGCCCCACCGGGTCGGGAAACTATATGACCCTGTTTGATGTGGCGCAGGAACTGGGCAACCGCTTAACCAGCACTTTCCTGCCCGATAATAGTGGTCGTCGCCCGGTCTATGGGGCATCAGAAAAATTCCAAACCGATCCCTACTGGAAGGACTACGTTCTGTTCTACGAATACTTCCACGGCGATAACGGAAACTGGCATTGGAGCCAGTCATCAAACAGGCTGGACGGGTTGCATCGCTCGCATCATCCAGGTCATGGGCGATCTGACGAAAGAGATCGCGACAGGTGCGGATGTGGAGATGACAGCAATGAAGCAGAGGGTCAAAAAATAACAGCCCAGCCGGGAAGGCAGAGGTCAGCGGTTGTTTTCTGGCTGGCTTTTGTCTCCTGTCTTGTGCATCGCTATTAGTTCGTCAATTCGTAACTGTGTTTTATGCCCCGGATATCAATAGTAGCCATAGGCTCATTGTATTATAAAACTTCACTGAGAATATGGTCAGATCTAGTTAAATCTGCTATGTCATAGCTTTTTTAGTCTAACTAATGTCATTCTACCCATCCCTAATTTTATTGATAAAACATTTTATTTGCTGGCAAATTACACTCAAGTTGTATGGGTTCAAAATCGTTAATCAGACGAACTGTAATCAAACAACCATCTTCAAATTTTATAGCAGTCAAATAATAACAGCCCTGATCTGGGTCATTTTCCCAACAAAATTTCCCCTCAATTTCTTCTCCCCTCTCAACTAAATCAATCAGGGAATCAAACATATTAGGAATTAGTTGATTGAGCAAATTTTTGGGGACGATCTTACCAATAAGATCTTCTCGTTTTTGATCCCAAAATTTAAGAAATATAGGATTAATTACCAAACACTGAAAATCATTAATTTCTTTAGTGAGTATATCTCTTATCGCTTGCAGGGCAAGAATTCCATCTTTAGAAACATTTAATAAGTTAGCCAATAAAGAACGAGACTGATAAAACATTTCTGCCGTTTGTTGATGGTGTTCAATTTGCTTTTTCAACTCTTTTTTTTGTTGTTGGATAGTGAGTTGAGTTTGTACGCGAGCAACAAATTCTTCGGGCTCACAGAGCTTGGTAATATAATCAACTCCGCCCATTTGAAAAGCTTTTAATCTATTGGAAACTTGATCAAACGCACTTAAGAAGATGATCGGAATTTCTGAAGTTGATTGATCAGCTTTTAGGGCTTCGCAAACTTGATAACCGTCCATTTCTGGCATAAAAATATCGAGTAATATCAGATCAGGATGAGTCTTTTGGACGGTTCTTAATGCCATTTTCCCACTGGTCACACCTTGGACTCTATATCCAAATTCCTCTAATACTTCTGTTAATAATTGTAAGCTTTCTATAAGATCGTCAACAATTAAGATCTTGGGTTTGGGGTCTGGAATTTTATCAATATTAATTGCTGTGATTGTTTCTTGATAAGATTGGGGTGTGTCACCAAGCACTTCCATCACCCGCCGAAAGTTATTCTTGGTGATTTTTTCCCCAAAGATATGTGAAAGACGCAGCCATAAAAGGGAAGCTAAATCTTTAATATGACCGACGCTCAGATATAAGCTATCAGCTAGGTTGCTGTAGGTTTCTTTTTCCCAGGCAGCTTTGAGGATTTCTTTTTCTGAAGCGGTCAGTTGTTTAGCTGTTTTGGAATCTAGGGCAGCTTCAAGAAATTTTAGGGTTTCTTCAAAGGTCATGATCGTTTCAGAGTGATCTGGTTTTTTATGGTTGCACCTAGTTGCATTATATTTTACTTCTCAACTAATGTCAGTGACTAAGGAATCTAAAAATCCGACTTTTCCGACTTTAAATATCCAACTTTTCCGACTGACAACAGTAGGGGCGAGGGTTCATAATTAAGGTAAAGAAGGAGTGCAGTTGAAAAAACCTCACTAGGTAGTTGTAAATCAATCGAGTTAACAAGTAAAGACAAACTATTAAGCTTGTTTGCAGAAATCAGAAGCCAGAAGCCAGAGGCTAGAAGTTGTTACAACATCTAATTCCAATTAGAAGGGTTTTCCGTTTAATTCTTCCTACCTACTTAGTCCATGTTCCTGCACCGTAAATTAGGGTGATCTTCAACAACCTGATGTTTACTTTGGTAGGTGTAGAAAAATGATTGTCCGTCATTTTGCCTTAGTTAGCAGCCTTGTTGTGCTGAGTTCTTTGGGATTTTCTACCGTGGCCCGTGCCGGTGAAGGAGGTGTGGCGGGTTTCTGCTGCTTTCACCGTTGTTAACGGGAAAGTTACGGGTGTAGCGGTTTCGGCTGCTGTCGGTAAAGAAAATGCTATGGCCCATGCTTTCAACTACAATGGCATCAATGACAATGGTTTACAGAACTCAGCTTTTGCTTTGGGTGCTGCGGGTACCGTCTATTTAACCGGTCTTGGCGACCCGATTGGCGGAACCATCACCACCGCACCAGACACTAATCTCGGTGCTACCCAAGGCAACAGCTTCACAACAGGCTACAGCATCCAACTGGGTACTGCTAGTGGTGATGTTGTGAATCGGGTTCCCGCCGCTCCCTAGAACTATTGTGAATTGTTAATGGGGAATTTGACCCAGCAATTCCTTGAATTTTATTTTCTCTGGGATCTGACTTGAGGATCTCAGCGACTCTCGGAGCGGGTAGTCAGCAGAGATCCTCTTTCGGTGCGTAGGTAGGGATAACTAAACCCGCCCTAAGCTGAAATGGTCTTATTATTTGCTGGCAAATTACACTCAAGTTGTACAGGTTCAAAATTGTTAATCAGACGAACTGTAATTAAACAACCATCTTCAAATTTTATAGCAGTTAAATAATAGCAGCCCTGATCTGGGTCATTTTCCCAACAAAATTTTCCCTCGATTTCTTCTCCCCTCTCAACTAAATTGATCAGGTAATCAAACATATTAGGAGTTAGTTGGTTGAGCAAATTTTGGGGGACGATCTTACCAGTGAGATCTTCTCGTTTTTGATCCCAAAATTTAAGAAATATAGGATTAATTACCAAACACTGAAAATCATTGATTTTTTCGGTAAGCACGTCCCTGACTGCCTGTAGGGCAATAATTCCATCTTTAGAAACATTTAATAAGTTAGCCAATAAAGAACGAGACTGATAGAAGATTTCTGCCAGTTGTTGGTGGTATTCTATTTGCCTTTTCAACTCTTTTTTTTGTTGTTGAATGGTGAGTTGGGTTTGTACGCGAGCCACAACTTCTTCTGGATAAAATGGTTTAGTAATATAATCAACTCCGCCCATTTCAAAAGCTTTTAATCTATTGGAAACTTGATCAAATGCACTTAAGAAAATGATCGGAATTCCCGAAGTTACTTGATCCGCTTTTAGGACTTGGCAGACTTGATAACCGTTTATTTCCGGCATTAAAATATCAAGTAAAATCAGATCAGGATGAATCTGGTTGATTGTTTTTAATGCCATTTTTCCATTCCTGACACATCGAACTATATATCCAAATTTCTCTAATAATTTTGTTAATAATCCTAGGTTTTCGACAAGATCGTCAACAATTAAGATACTGGGTTTGGGGTCTTGAATTTCATCAGTATTATTTTCTTCTATGGTTTCCTCAGAATTTTGAGGTGTGCCACAAAGCACTTCCATTACCCGTCGAAAGTTATTCTTAGTGATTTTTTCCCCGAAAATATTTGAAAGGCGCATCCATAAAAGGGAAGCCAAATCTTTAACATAGCCAGCACTAAGGTACAAACTATCAGCCAGGTTACTGTAAGTTTCCTTGTTCCAGGCAGCTTTGAGGATTTCTTTTTCCGAAGCAGTCAGTTGTTTGGCCGTTTTGGAATCTAGGGTAGCCTGAACGAATTCGAGGGCCTCTTGAAAGTCCATGATGATTTGGGAGTTATCTGGTTTTTGGTAGTCGGGATGCAATTACTTACATGACCAAAGTTGAGTTTAGTATTCAGTATGATCACGTTAGTGTCTGAAATCATATACTACCCTAGCCAAAGAATCTAACGATCCGACTTTTCCGACTTTTCCGACTTTTCCGACTTTAAAAATCCGACTTTTCCGATTGACAAGAGCGGGGGCGAGAGTTCATAATCAAGCTAAGGGAAGGGTGCAGTCAAAAGGTTCCAATCAGATCACAAGTCAACATTAATCAATCTTGGCATTGGGAGTAGGTAAAGAAGTCCGAACTGTTACAACATTTAGTTACGGCTTAAGGAGTTTTCTGTCGAATTCCCTCCATCTACTCCATCTGCTCAATATGTGTGGCTGCATCCCGAATCAGGTGATCTTCAAAAATTCTGTCTTTTGCTTATTAGGTATAAAATTATGATCCGTCGTTTTGCGATAGTTAGTAGCCTCGTTGTGCTAGGTTCTTTGGGATTGTCCACCGTCGCTCGTGCTGGTGAAGGTGGTGTGGCAGGTTCCGCTGCTTTCACCGTTGTTGCAGATAAAGTTACGGGTGTAGCGGTTTCGGCGGCTGTGGGTAAGGAAAATGCTATGGCCAATGCTTTCAACTACGATGGTAACAATCCCAATGGTTTACAGAACTCGGCTTTTTCCTTGGGTACGGCGGGAACAATCAGTCTACTCGGTCTAGGTGATCCGGCAGGCTTTAACCTCAATACCGTCGAAGACACCGCTCGCGGTGTCGCTCAAATCAACGAATTCGTTAACGGGTACACGATCGAACTGGGTACTATTAGTGGGGATGTTTTGGGTACGGCTCCCTAGAACTATTGTAAATTGTTAATTGGGAATTTGACCCAGCAATTTATTGAATTTTATTTTTTCTCGGATCTGACTTGAGGATCTCGGCGACTCTCAGAGCGAGCAGTCAGCAGAGATCCTCTTTCAGTGTGTAGGTAGGGATAACTTTATGCCGACGCCGGGATAGATACTTTTGTTCTAGCTTGATTTCTAGCTTCTTAGACCCCCCTACTTATTAAGGGGGGAACTGGATTTTCAAAGTCATTCCTGTCAAGGGGGAACTGCATTTCAACGTCCCCTTTTTTTAGGGGGATTTAGGGGGATCTAATCTCATTTTTAAAGCCGGAATTTTCTGGCTACCCACTGCATATAGGCTTTTTGTTCGCAACAATTATATTAACTAACCTCGAAATTACCCAGAACAAACCTATGACCAATCGTAATGCAAAAACCTTAAATTCCACCCCGACAATTGTTTTTATTGATGCCGGAGTAGACAATGCCCAGCAACTACTTCAGGGCGTTATTCCTAATGCCAAAGTCTTTATTTTAGATAAAACCGCCGATGGTATTGAGCAGATTAGCCAAGTTTTAGGCCGATATCAGAATATTGATGCAGTTCATATTATTTCTCACGGTGCGCCCGGTTGTTTATCTCTAGGTAATACTCAACTAAGTTTAGATACCCTAATTCACTACACCCCCCAACTGCAACAATGGAATGTTAGTAACCTGCTCCTCTACGGTTGCAACGTAGCCACAGGAGATGCTGGGGAAGAATTTATTACCCAGTTACAGGCCCTCACCGGGTCGGAAATTGCGGCGTCTAAGTCTGTGACTGGGAGTGCTGCTAAAGGGGGTAATTGGGAGTTAGAAGTTACTACAGGTCAAGCTAAGTTGACGGCAGCTTTTACCTCGGAAGTGATGACAAACTATCAGGGAATATTCCCAGATCCAGTCCTGGTCAAAGATAACAACAGCCCCACCAATATTGCCCTGAGTCCTAGCGGCATCAACGAAAACGTACCTGCTAACAGCAATATCGGGACGTCAGGATTCTATCTACCAGTTTCAAGATGGCATAGACCTAATTCAATTAAACGGTTTAGCCTTCGGTGATTTACTGATTACCCAAAGTGGTGCTAATACCCTAATTAAACTATTAGCAACGCCATCAGTTGTCCTGGCATCTTTACAGAATATCAATTCCAGCTTAATTGGATCGGCTGATTTTGCTTCCGGTGCGCCCACTGCTTAAATGATCTAAATTCTGAGTTGTAATATTTTACCCAGGGGTTTGGTCTCCAAACCCCTTTTGTACTTGAGTTTATCAACTCAAATCCTACGGTTTTTTTTTACAAATTATTTAGAATTGCCATATATAAATACCATTAATTTCTGTGCTACAATTGTCCCTATAGATACTCAAAGAAAAACTGTCAGCAACTCAATAAAACAATCTCTCTCATTAATTCTTCGTCAATTGAAGAGAAGGAGAAATAGTAATCCTGAGCAACTTTGTCGTTAAACCTTTATTATATAGGATAAAAAAATGCCAGCCATTAATTTAACTGCAACTACTTACACTCAAAACTTTAACACTTTAGCGAGCAGCGGGTCTACTAGCAGTTCTATGCCTACGGGGTGGGAGTTTTTGGAAACGGGAAGTAATGCCAATACAACCTACGGTATTAATAATGGAAGCCTGACCACGGGCAATACCTACAGCTATGGAGCGAATAGCAATACCGAAAGAAGCTTGGGGGGTTTGCCAACTGGGAACCTAACACCTTCCTGGGGAGTGAGTTTCACGAACAATACGGGGGGTGCCATTGGTTCATTAGCTATCAGTTATCGTGGTGAACAGTGGCGACTGGGTACGATAGGCCAAAACAATAAATTAGATTTTCAATACAGTTTAAATGCGACTTCTCTAGCGACTGGAACTTGGACAGATTTTAATTCCCTTGACTTTAGTTCACCCGTTAGAACTGGGACAGTCGGCCCTCTTAACGGCAATATCTCTCAAAATAATACCAACTTTTCAACAACAATCTCTGGGCTGAATATTGCCAACGGTCAAACATTCTATTTGCGCTGGCAAAATTCCGATATTCCAAATGCAGATAATGGTTTGGCTATTGATAATTTTGCCCTCACCCCCAATGTCGCCCCCAGTGACCTTACCCTCAGCAACACCAGCATTAATGAAAATGTTGCAGATAACGTTGTCGGAAATTTCACTAGCACCGATGCCAACACGGGTGATACCTTTAGTTACAGTTTAGTAGCGGGTACGGGGGATACCGATAACACCGCCTTTACTATTTCCAGTGGTCAACTGCTAATTAATGCCCCTCCCGACTTTGAGGCCCAGTCCACTTACGATATTCGGGTTCGCACAACCGATTCCACAGGACTGAGTTATGATAAGCCCTTGACGATTAAGATTAATGATGTTAACGAAACACCGACGGATCTTGGTCTTAGCCCTAGCAACGTGGATGAAAATGTTTTACTGAACACCATTGTCGGGAATTTCAGCAGCACCGACCCAGACACAGGCGATACCTTTACTTACAGTTTAGTCACTGACCCAGCGTATCCCGATAACAGTGCGTTTACGATTTCTGCCAGTGGTCAACTGAAAACCAACACCGTCCTCGACTTTGAAACTAAGCTCACTTACAATATCCTGGTTCGCACCACCGATGCGGGGGGACTGAGTTACGATCAGCCCTTGACGGTTGATCTTAACGATATTGATGAGTTTATCTATGGTACACCAAATAACGATCTTCTCCAAGGTACTGCTGGAAGCGACCAAATCAAAGGTTTAGCAGGTAGCGATCGCCTTTACGGTAATGTCGGAAACGATACCATTGATGGCGGCGACGGTAATGATATTGTCTACGGGGGCAATAATAACGATTTGCTCAACGGTGGTAATGGTAGCGATCGCCTTTATGGGGATGCGGGTAATGATGCCGTCTATGGCGATGCGGGCAACGATGTTCTCTATGGGGGCAACGGTGACGATCTCCTAGATGGCGGTGCGGGTAGCGATCTACTCTATGGGAATGGGGGAATTGATACTTTTGTCCTAGCATCAGGAATGGGTCAGGATTCCATCTACAATTTCCAAGATGGCATAGACAAAATTCAATTAAACGGTTTAGCTTTCGCTGATTTACTGATTACCCAAAGTGGTGCTAATACCCTAATTAAAGAGTTAGCAACGGGAGTCACTATTGGATCTTTAATTAACACAAGTTCAACCCTAATTGGTGCGGATGATTTTACTTTTAGCGAAAATCGATCAGTTTAACACAGGCTAGAAAACCGAAAGTTAGTTGATTTTTTCTAGTCTTTGATCCCCCCTAGCCCCCTTGGAAAAGGGGGGAACCGGATTTCAAAGTCCCCTTTTTTTAGGGGGATTTAGGGGGATCTAATCTCAGGGTATAATCGGCGGTTAGAAACTGTTAACTCATTTTTATAGTTTCCAGCGAGTGAGGACACTCACACTCCCACAAAATACTCCAATTATTGATCCTGTAATTCCTAATTTATTTTAAATTTTAAGTCGGGGTATTTTAAATTATAAAAAACCCCGATATTAAGATTTTTTGCTGTATTTAATATAATATTAATCCTCGATTTTGTGACTTTCTAATCATGAACTTTCCCCGAATAATTCTTAACTTTGCTTCCAGTATTTTTACAACATACAACCGTACTATTTACCTCGGTTTAACTGTGTTGAGTATGGCTTGTGCAGCCCCAATTCTGGCACAAACCGAACCCAATTTACCCAACAATACCCCCGATCAAAATGCCTCAGAGAGCCGGGTTCCTGACCTTCCAGAAGCCCCCTCCTTATCAGAAACAATCAACTGGTCTCGTTCCGCTACAGACCTGCAACCTTTATCACAAAATTTAAGCCCGGAACCCAACCCCAAAGAACTATTATTAAATAAAAAGCCTAAGAGTTTAATTAATACCTCCCCTGACCCCAATTATATTATCCCGCCTCGCATTGCTCCCAAAGAAAAAATCAATCCAGGAACCACAACATTACCGCTTAATGATATTCCCATTAGTCATTTGACGGAATGGCAATTGAGTGCTTTACAAGCCTTTGCTGAGACTACAAACAGCGAGCTTTTTTTGAATGGTACGCTCAAAATTCGGAGTCGAGTTATTGAAAGTTTGACCCGCGATAATATTTATACCGTAGACCAAAGAGGCAGTTATTTTCAACTGCGAACTGTTCCCCTAGAAAGAAACCATTACCACCACCACAATTGAGCCCCAAACCATGAATGGGTTAGAAATTCAAATGAGTTTAAGTGGGGCTTGTATTTTTCCTGGAACTAACTCTAATCAACAATGTACTTATATGCCCGGTTTAGTTGTTGATCGTAATAGTATCGACCCGAAATTTTTTGTCCCCACTCGCGTCTTTCAAACCTCTCAAGTCGGGGAAGTTGTCAAACCAGAGACCTTAGCTTTTATGGAGCTTCCTAGTTTTCAAGGAGGTACTAGCAGTCAACCTATTGGGGTAGATTTATACTTTCCTAATACGGGTGCTTTCGCTGGAAATAGTCAATCTCAAGAAACAGATTTTCAGCGCCAAGAAGAAATTAACTATACCCTCGCCGGGACATTTTCTCGGGTACGTCAAGTTATTAAAGCTAACGATACAGAGGCAGTTTTAGGGCGAACAATTCGAGGATTTACTATTTTTGTTGATGGCAAAAATCCCTGGGTTAATACAGCAATTCAAGCCGGAGTGCAACTTTTACCTGATGTTATTCCTGACTTAGAAGGCGGTGAAAATCCTGCTAATCCTAATATTAATCGTAACTTATTTTTAGCTGCTAATAATACTCGTTTACCTAGTAGTAGTTTTACTATCTATTCTGCGGGTCTGGGACGGGCAGAAAGTTTAACCCCTAATATTACCAGTTTAAGCCAAATTCCTAGAGCAAGTTATCATAGTCTTTGGTTCGGTCTTTCTCCGGTTATTCAGCGTAATTATGAAGATAGCGAAATCTTTTACCAAGCAACAAGCCCTCAATTTACCCTCGCTAATGCGGGTGCGGAAGGTGGGGGAAATAGTAATGTTGACTTAGTTTCTGCGGTTAATCAAGATACCTATTCAACGGCAAATCTACAGAATTTTTATACTCAAGTTTATTTGAATTTTTTACAGCAAAATGTTAATTTAGTTAGGGAAAATGTCTATCGGGAAAAAATGCGTTATTATCCCCATTTAAGTTTTACGGGAGACTGGACGGGTAGCCAATATTTACTCCGATATTATGCGGGTATAATTGCGTCGGAAGAAGTTAAACTTTATCTGGGTACTGATTATACAAGAAACACTGTCAATGGTTGGATTTTTCGTGGTGGAGTGATTGGTTATCTTAACCCAGATCGGGATTATTATAGTCAAGTTTGGGGTAGTGTGGGTAAAATAATTCCCTTGAGTAAAAATGCTAATTTAACTTTATCATCGGGTTTTAATTATGCCATTGATCGGGATACAAAAATTGGTGATATTGTTAGTATTTCCCCCGCCAGTGAAGTAGCTATCTCCAGCAGTTTAAACTGGGGAATTATTTCTATGGGTTTAACAAACTATTTTGGTGATATTCTTCCCAATTCCTACGATAATCGCTTACTTGCTAAATTCAGTATCAGTCCGATAAAAACTCTTACTCTCTCTGGTTATATCGCACCTATTGATGAAACTTCTAGTCGTTCTCTTTATGGTGCGGGCATCATTTGGCAACTCAAAAACCAGTATAACAGTCCTACCCTATCTTTTAATTGGCAAAATCAACAATATGATTATGGTAATGATGTTTTTGGGAATCAATTATTAGTAAATGATAATATTTTTACAGTGTTATTTCGTGTCGGTCATCCGGCTAATCCTTTCTATAGCAATCCTAAATAGCCCTTTTTTGTCACTCTCCGAATTCTAGGCATTCATATAAACAATAATCCCACGCCAGAACCATCAGTATAGCGTGGGAAAAGTTATAAAAAATTGCAATAGCCAAAAAATGTCAAATCAAGACCGGAATAATCTGAGATTCTTCGGTGGAAATCAGGACAATGGGACTGGTGGTTTAAGCCACTTCGTCAGCCACCCCTGAAACCAACTCTTTGAAGGCTTTACCCGCCGAGAACACCGGAACAGTGGTCGCCGGAATGGTCATGGGTGCACCTGTACTTGGGTTACGACCCTCACGGGCTTTACGTTCTCTGGCCTCAAAGGAACCAAAACCTACCAAAGTCACCTTTTCCCCATCCGCCACCGCTTCCATGATGGACTCACAAATGGCTGAAACAATCAAATCCGCTTGTTTTTTCGTAACGCCAGCTTTAATGGCTGTGGCTTGAACCAGTTGTTCTTTATTCATCTGATATGAACCTCATAAATTATGTAAGCAAGTCTGCAAATAGTGAACTACTCACTGCTAACCTGGAGTACCAGGTAGAGCGGGAGCTTCTGTACTCACAGGCGAGCGCCTCAAGACAGACTGGCGTCCCCCTTTTGGTCTTACCTCCCCTCCTACAGCAGAAACGGCTGAAACCATCCGTCTTTAACATTCTGATGCCTTCCGCCCTAATATTGATAGCTGCGTTTCCATCTCGGTCGTGATTATTACCACAATGGGGACAAGTCCATTCACGAACATCCAAAGGCATCTCACTCACTTGATAGAAACAATTAGAACAGAGCTTGGAACTGGGAAACCATCTATCAATCTCAACTACCTTAACCCGGAGTAAAGTCGGTGTTTTTGGGTTCTCCGTCGGTAAAGCCCGACCCGATAAAACACCAATTTACCGCTTTTGTAGAGATTAGCATTGATTTGAGGGAGTTTTGACACTCTTACAAATAGAATTTGGGAGATTCAAAGCCTAACTGGAAGGATGGGGCTTGATAGCCTATTTTTGGGTGACAATAGAATAGACCCTAGACTTGAAAAGATCAAATATGACGGCTGAAGAACTTTTGATGGCTTATGCCTCTGGAAAGCGGGATTTTCGGGACAAAGACCTATTTCGGGCTGATTTTAATAATGCTGACCTGAGTGGGGCTAGTCTATTTCGATGTCACCTGTTTCGGGCTAACTTATTTCGAGCTAACTTGATTGGGGTGAATTTATACAATGCCGATCTCGTTGGTGCTAACCTATATTGTGCCAATTTAAGTGGAGCTAACCTGAGTGGGGCTAACCTAACCCGGGCAGATTTGACCGGGGCTGACCTGAGCGGAGCGGACTTGAGTGGGGCGGACTTGAGTGGAGCCACTTTATCCTTGGCAAATTTGAGTTATGCTGATCTGAGTCGGGCTACGTTATTAAAAGCGGATTTCGTGGAAGCGAATTTGAATCATGGGAATCTCAAAGGAGCTAATTTGAAGGGTGCTAATTTCACGGATTCAACGGTTCAAAACGCTAATTTTACGGGTGCAATTAATATAAGTTCAGATTTACTTAGTTACCTCCAACAGCAAGGAGCAATTTTATCTACCTGACCCGCTGCTATACCTTTGAAAGTGCGGAATTTGCCTCCGCACCCAGCCTTCCTAAGTGGTGAATCTGCAAATATCTCTCTACACCTGTCCTAATTGTTGGGTGTAGCTTTTGAATCCCCCAATGCTCTATATCCAGTGATTTTGACCTTGGAACCAACCCCCCATTTAGTCTTACATACCGAAGGTGGTAATCGCTATTTACCACTGATGGGTAAAAATTACTGGACATTTGGTCGCAGTGAGGACAATACTTTTGTTGTCAAAGACCGATGGATGTCTCGTAACCATGCCATGTTACAACGCATGGAAAATGGAGAGTTTTTTTTGATTGATTTAGGGAGTCGAAATGGTTTCCTTTATCAATGGTCGGCGGGTGACAATTCCAGTTACCCTTCATAATGGAGACCATATTGTTTTTGGACAAATGGAATTAGAATTCTATTGTCCTGATGTTACCCAAGAAACTGACCCTTCTGAACCTGAATCGGAAGATTTTACCGCTACATTAACTGTCCGTCGTTTGATATCGGTAATGGTGATGGATATTCGGGATTTTACCGTATTAACTAGACAATTAGATGAACGGGTTTTATCGGAAGTAATTGGTCGTTGGTTTCGTCACGCCGGACAAATTATTCGAGAAAATGGCAGTTGGGTAGATAAATATATTGGGGATGCAATTATGGCGGTTTGGTTTCATGGCACTCAAGGAGTGACTCCCCAAGAAATATTAAAAATTGCTAAAGCATTAAGTCAATTACATAAAATTACCCTAGAACTAAGTAATCATTATCCCTTGCCTTTCCCGTTGCGAGTCGGTGCTGGAATTAATACCGGATATGCTATGGTCGGAAATACCGGAAGCGGTGGTAGTGCCGATTATACAGCCTTGGGAGATACGGTAAATGCGGCGTTTCGTTTGGAATCTTCGACTAAAGAAATTGGTATGGATATTGCCCTAGGAGAAACTACCTATAAATATCTAGCCCAGGCTTGTCCTGGACAAAATTTTCAACAATATACTGTTAATCTTAAAGGTTATGATACTCCCACCATTACCTATGGGGGAACTTTTGCCGATTTAGATGAATTTTTGGAACCTAAATCATAAGGGTGAATCTGACTATATTTTAATTTGTCTTTCTTCTTATTCCTAATCTTTTAAAGTGTATAATATTAAATTAGAATATTTTACCTGATTAATTATGAAACTTGTCACCGACATCAAAATTCCCTTCCCTCGTTCCCTGGTTTTTAGTACCTACAGAGACAAACTAATGGATGTAGTTAACTCGTTACCCAATAAAAATGATGTTAAATTAGTCTCTCGTCGAGTGGAAGCCAATACGGTTTATACTGTTTATGATTGGCAATCAGAGGAAGATATTCCCGCACTGATTGAAAATATATTAAAACAAAATAAACTTCGTTGGACAGAATACGACACTTGGAATGATCAAGACTTTACCTTGGATTGGAAAATTCAAACCCAAATTTTTACGGAAGCATTCCAATGTTCAGGGAAAAATACCTTTTTAGAGGATAAAAATAATACCCTAATTCAAACCCGGGGCGAAATTCAACTAGACCCGAATAAAATAGATGGAGTTCCCGATTTTCTCAAGACTCAATTAGCTAGTTTGTTTGAGCAAATCCTAGGAAGTAAACTCGAACCCAATTTAATTGATATGGGGAAAGGTGTACAAAAATATTTGGAAAAACACAGATAATCTACAACAACGATCACGGATTAAATGGATTACGCGGATTACACGGATTGAAATCTGTGCAATTCTATTAAATCTGTGATTGGTATTGTGGGGATTTAACCCAATTGACTGTTGGGAATCTTGACGGTTTCCCTTGATAAACTCGACATTCGCGTTCTGGGAAGTAAACTCGAACCCAATTTAATTGATATGGGGAAAGGAGTACAAAAATATTTGGAAAAACACAGATAATCTACAACAACGATCACGGATTAAATGGATTACGCGGATTACACGGATTGAAATCTGTGCAATTCTATTAAATCTGTGATTGGTATTGTGGTGATTTAACCCAATTGACTGTTGGGAATCTTGACGGTTTCCCTTGATAAACTCGACATTCGCGTTCTGGGAAGTAAACTCGAACCCAATTTAATTGATATGGGGAAAGGAGTACAAAAATATTTGGAAAAACACAGATAATCTACAACAACGATCACGGATTAAATGGATTACGCGGATTACACGGATTGAAATCTGTGCAATTCTATTAAATCTGTGATTGGTATTGTGGGGATTTAACCCAATTGACTGTTGGGAATCTTGACGGTTTCCCTTGATAAACTCGACATTCGCGTTCTGGGAAGTAAACTCGAACCCAATTTAATTGATATGGGGAAAGGAGTACAAAAATATTTGGAAAAACACAGATAATCTACAACAACGATCACGGATTAAATGGATTACGCGGATTACACGGATTGAAATCTGTGCAATTCTATTAAATCTGTGATTGGTATTGTGGTGATTTAACCCAATTGACTGTTGGGAATCTTGACGGTTTCCCTTGATAAACTCGACATTCGCGTTCTGGGAAGTAAACTCGAACCCAATTTAATTGATATGGGGAAAGGAGTACAAAAATATTTGGAAAAACACAGATAATCTACAACAACGATCACGGATTAAATGGATTACGCGGATTACACGGATTGAAATCTGTGCAATTCTATTAAATCTGTGATTGGTATTGTGGGGATTTAACCCAATTGACTGTTGGGAATCTTGACGGTTTCCCTTGATAAACTCGACATTCGCGTTCTGGGAAGTAAACTCGAACCCAATTTAATTGATATGGGGAAAGGTGTACAAAAATATTTGGAAAAACACAGATAATCTACAACAACGATCACGGATTAAATGGATTACGCGGATTACACGGATTGAAATCTGTGCAATTCTATTAAATCTGTGATTGGTATTGTGGTGATTTAACCCAATTGACTGTTGGGAATCTTGACGGTTTCCCTTGATAAACTCGACATTCGCGTTCTGGGAAGTAAACTCGAACCCAATTTAATTGATATGGGGAAAGGTGTACAAAAATATTTGGAAAAACACAGATAATCTACAACAACGATCACGGATTAAATGGATTACGCGGATTACACGGATTGAAATCTGTGCAATTCTATTAAATCTGTGATTGGTATTGTGGTGATTTAACCCAATTGACTGTTGGGAATCTTGACGGTTTCCCTTGATAAACTCGACATTCGCGTTCTGGGAAGTAAACTCGAACCCAATTTAATTGATATGGGGAAAGGTGTACAAAAATATTTGGAAAAACACAGATAATCTACAACAACGATCACGGATTAAATGGATTACGCGGATTACACGGATTGAAATCTGTGCAATTCTATTAAATCTGTGATTGGTATTGTGGTGATTTAACCCAATTGACTGCTGGGAATCTTGACGGTTTCCCTTGATAAACTCGACATTCGCGTTTCTGGGAAGTAAACTCGAACCCAATTTAATTGATATGGGGAAAGGTGTACAAAAATATTTGGAAAAACACAGATAATCTACAACAACGATCACGGATTAAATGGATTACGCGGATTACACGGATTGAAATCTGTGCAATTCTATTAAATCTGTGATTGGTATTGTGGGGATTTAACCCAATTGACTGTTGGGAATCTTGACGGTTTCCCTTGATAAACTCGACATTCGCGTTCTGGGAAGTAAACTCGAACCCAATTTAATTGATATGGGGAAAGGTGTACAAAAATATTTGGAAAAACACAGATAATCTACAACAACGATCACGGATTAAATGGATTACGCGGATTACACGGATTAAAATTTGTGAAATTTGCGTAATCCGTGATTGGTATTGTGGGGATTTAACCCAATTGACTGTTGGGAATCTTGACGGTTTCCCTTGATAAACTCGACATTCGCGCCGCCTCGGCAACTTTTAGGGTATATAAACTGGCTTCTGGCTTAATATAAAGGGGCGTTCTTTCATAGAGATAGTCTAAAACTATTTGGGTATCTTTAACAAATAATCCCCGACGGGAAGCTACTTCAATATTTTGAATAGTATCGTTTTGAATTAGTTGACCCTTTTCGGGGGTGAAAATTAGGGTTCCCTGTTCGCCATAGAGGGTAAAAGTGTTATCAGACCGCCAAAAAATTTCCCCTTTCCCATAAACGGATTCTCCCAGGATACCATTGGTAAAAGTTAACTGGGTATTACATAAACAGGCTTTGTAGATATCCGGTTCTCTGTCCCAATATTGAGTTTGACAATTGACACTGGCCACCGTCCCAAATAAATCTGTAAATCGATGCAAACGGGATAAAGCTCCAGTTATGGGAAAACCAAATAAAGAGGGCTGATATGTCCATTTGGCCGGGGCTGGATGTTGGGGGTTAAGGGTGACATAACGAACATAGAACACTTGACCAATGGCCTCCAGGGACGCTTTGATAGCATTGTGCAGTCCCCCCAATAGTTCAATATGTTCGACGTGGAGGAGTTTATTTTTCTCTTGCGCCAGGGTAATTAAAGATTCGGCTTCCTGGGGATCTAAACTCAGGGGATATTCAACTACAACGTGCTTACCCTGTTCTAAGGCATAACGGGCAATCTTGCCATGATCTCGATTTACTGTACAAATGATCACCAGATCAATATCCTGTCGTTCGACTAAATCAACCCAGGATGCAGATACCGTGACGTCAAATTCTTGACTAAAGGCAATGGTGGAGGCCGGGGTATTACCTGCAACGGCCACAAGTTGCGATCGCGGATCAGCAATTAGAGCCGCCGCCCGCATTTTTGCCGCATATCCAGTACCAGCAATACCCACTTGCAGAGGATGGAAAGCCTTACTAACAGGAGTAAATAAAGATTGAGCCATGATATCAGGGTCGGTGGACAAGGAGACTAGATATAAGTAATCAAGATGCAATTAGAAAAATTTATAATAAATCCCATTCTAAATCTAGGTTGACAAGGTTTTACAACTTCGGCTTTTTCTCTTAATATCGAGAGGTGAAAAAAATCTGTGATGCAGGCAAAAGCCCATTAATGCTTTTGGTTTGTATAAGGGATTTTTATATTTTTATCGAAATAAACGAGAGGAACACTACATGGCTACCTATAAAGTCACACTGATAACTCCAGACGGCGAGAAAACCATTGATGTCGCTGATGATGTCTATATTTTGGATGCGGCGGTAGACGACGAAGGCATGGATTTGCCCTATTCCTGTCGTTCGGGTTTCTTGCTCATCCTGTACAGGTAAAATTGTTTCCGGTACGGTCAACCAAGACGATCAGAATTTCTTGGATGATGCTCAAATCAAAGAAGGATACGTTTTGACCTGCGTGGCTTACCCCACTTCTGATGTGACGATCCTAACCCACCAAGAAGATGAGTTAGAAGCCTAGTCATTTGCTTGTTCCTTCAAAGTTCAACGCTGATGGTTATTATCGCCGTTGAGCTTTGAACTCCTCTAGGATTGACGGGCTGAAGCTTGGTTTTGGGTAATTTAAGAGTTTAGTTACTCACCGCCCTGACTTCGCCTGTTGATCCGATTCCCAAGCCACAGGAACGTTTACCCGTCTTATATAAGCATTCAAGATGTAATTGGAAAAATTTATAATAAATCCCATTCCAAATCTGGGTTGATCAGGTTTTACAACTTCGGCTTTTTCTCGTAATATCAGAGGGGAAGAAAATTCCACGATACAAACAAAGTCTAATCAAGATTTTGCTTGCCATCAGTGGTTTTTAGAGTTTTTATTGAAATTCGTGAGAGGATCACTACATGACTGCTGATGCTACTGCTGTTTACAAAGTCACACTAAAAACTCAAGAAGGCGACAACATAATTGAAAATACGATTGACGTCCCCGATGATGAGTACATTTTGGATGTAGCAGAAGAAGCCGGACTGGAACTACCGTCTTCTTGTCGTTCAGGTGCTTGTTCCACCTGTGCGGGTAAAATTGAATCGGGTACTGTTGACCAATCGGATCAGTCTTTCTTGGATGATGACCAAATCAAAGATGGATATGTTTTAACCTGCGTTGCTTACCCGACTTCTGATTGCGTGATCTGGACGGACAAGGAAGATGAATTATATTAAATTGGGTTATCAAACCCTTTGCTTGTAGGCAGATATAGCCTGCTTGTGTAAGTCCTGTACTGTGAACTACCCACACTTCACAGCACGAGTAAAGACGCGCCATGGCGTGTCTTTACTGCTTTTCTGGATTTTTGTTAATTCCCCGACAGCAGGGATGGATTTAAAGGTTGCAGTTGGGTTTCCTGGGAAGTAAAAGTTTAAAATTTGTTCACTTGGCCATCCTAATTTAGCCAGATGATAAGATCCTGTCTGACTCATTCCCACTCCATGTCCGAAACCTCCGCCCACAAAAACATAACCTTTGAGGGTTTTATTGGGATTGTAGACCGGATCAATATAAAATAAAGTGCTGATCGGGGGTAAAAAGGCACTTTGAATTTCATCTTTAGCAATTTCTAACACCCCTTGATCGGTGGTTACGGTCATTTTTAATATCCGTCCGGTGGGCGATCGCTCTACAATCTCAACCTTTTTAACTGTCTTCAAATTAGCTTGGGGCAAATTACGCCGTTTTAAGTAGGATCGCAATTGTTCTGCAATGGATTCTAAAGTAGTTTCTTCCCGCCAACGAAAATCCAGTTCTCCCGTTTCATTAAATCCGGTTTTCTGATTCATAAACTTTCTAAAATTAGGTTCGGAAGCCAAATTTTGTTGCGATAAATCCCAAATTTTATTCGGGGAGTCAATTACTCCTTGTAAATAGGGCCGGGGTTCCCCATTCCAAATATCATTATAATTGGCCGTAACTCCCCCACTGGTGGAAAAATACACCGCATCCGTCAAGGTATTGTTATGGGTTAAAACTAAACCTTTAGTCACCTTAATCGCTTGATCCGTACTCCCATAAACTTCCGTTAGTCCTCGATAAACTTGACAGTCCGTATTTGCACAAAGATGATAATTGTCCGCTTCAAACCGTTGCAGGTTTCGCAAGGCGTAGGTTCGCGCTAGAACAGCCTGGGCTTCGATGGAGGCATCTGGAGGCCAAGCCCCAATTTCATGAGGCACAACGCCCCGCAAATAGGTCTCTAATTGCACATTATTAACCAGGGTGTAGGTTCCGTAGGCATCGGGTTGTAGTCGCAAACTCCCCCCATAAACCAAAGGTTCGGGATCATTGGGTTTTTGACTAACTTGAATCGCATTCTGGGGACTGGTGATCTGCAATTCATTGCGGTTATAGCGATATCCAGCCACCGTCCAATAGGGGGTAGGTTTTTGGGTGAGAACTTGGGTTTCCAGGCTGGGAATTTTATGGCCTTGGGCCTGTAAACTATCTATTAACCAGCGCCGCAATAGGGGAGTATTATAAACACTGCGTTTGGCCCAAACTTGCCAGCGATCGGGTTGGGCTAATTCTACTTCTAAGCCCAGCGATCGCCATTGTTGGGCATCTTCTTCGGCATTTTCATAGCTGCGGTGGGTACTCAAAACCACTCTTTCTTCAACTTCCGGTTGCGGGAGGGGTTTCAAATCCCATTTTCAGGATCACACTCTCGGTCTGGAGTTGTTTTTCCCCTTGGGGCGTCTGAAATTGCAGGGTTAAGTGATCTCCCGGTTGGGCTTTGAGAATCAATTGATCACTGGGTTTATCCCCAAAGTGTTGCACCACACCGATTTTTAACGTCGGGTTGAGGTCTGGAGGTTGGGGTTGTTGTTCTTGGGCACTTGTTGGAGTGGGGGAGAGGAGCAAAAAGCATAATATACTTAATAGCTTTGGAGGGAAAAATAATATCATTTTAGCCATATTAATTACTGCTTTAGTTGTTGATTGAGTTATTATTCTTAGGGTGATTCTGGATCGGAAAAAACAGCTTCTATATGGCGATAACCACTGACCACCCAAACAATTTCTACACCCTTTGAAATCGGGCGATAAAATATTAAATAGTCTTCAATTCGGCAAAAACTTCTTCACCATCTAAACCTTCACCTCGATCTAGTTCTGCAATTCCCTCTTGAATTTTAGCTTTTAATTCGGCTAACTTAGCTTCCCGAATGCGATCGCGTTGATCTAATAACATTAACACTTCCCCAATGACGTCACTGATAGAAGCATAGCGACCGCTATTAACTTTATCCTGAATAAACTCTGTTAAGTGCTTCGTTAATGTAATTTGCATGGTTTCAATATCCTGAAGTTGTCTTGACCATCAATTTATAGTTTAATCGTTTCTTAGAATAACTGCAAATAAAATCCGGCTATCCTTGAGGGAAAAAATCAAGAAAACCGGATTCAATTAATATTAACCTATTAACGATTAATTAACCGGGGTTTGTTGTCGCCATCCCATCCATCGGGGACAACCATTTTCATCGCGTAATTGTAAGGTTTGATTGCCTAATTTAATTTCTCCAACAATTAAATTAGGTTGTCCTCCCCAGTCAACTCGTGTTCCGGTAACTTCTACGGTATCATTGGGTTTAATTTGAAAGTTTTGTTGTTCTAAATACCAAACGGGGCCAACATGAAGTCCGAGGGTTTCTGTATTCGTTTTCATCAATAAATACATACCGTGAGGCATTTGATTTCCTCGATTTCCTGGTTGTATTCCTAATATGGTTCCTCGAAACTGTTTCTACACGACTCGGATCATACATCCGCCCAGAATATTGCCCTTTTCCCCCTGGAGAATTTCCCCGCCAAACTTGACCCATCATGGGACGATTTTGCCCCATCATTTGTTGACAGGGGGGAGCAAAATCATTGTCATTGGTAGGAGTAGTTTGGGGAAAATTTGAGTTAGGTTGTGCAAACAAAGACGGGGAATAATTCAGGGAAATCAGAGCAATTCCCGTGGCAATTATCACCCCTTTAACTTGAGTTTTAGATAAATTAATTTTCATAGTTCAGTCCTCCTGGTGCATTAACCAGTTCTGCTGATATATCTATGATAATGTCTCCTGCCAGTGGAAAGTCCAGTTAAGTTGATAAAACTTTATAAAAAATAGTAAATATTCATCAGATTAAGAATAGATTAGCTTGTTCCTTTTCCTTGAGAATAGGGCAGAAAAGTTGTGGTGGGTTTGAGGGGAAATCGAACTGTAAAGGTGCTACCTGTTCCGGGTTTACTTTCCACCTCAATACTACCACGATGGGCGATAACAATTGCTTTAACAATCGCTAATCCCAAACCCGATCCTCCGGTTTTTCGAGAGCGATCGCTATGCACCCGATAAAACCGATCAAAGATTCGAGTTTGTTCGGTTAAAGGAATACCAATTCCCGTATCTTTAACTTGAATAATCGCCTGTTGATGACTGGAATCTAAACCTAAAATAATATTACCTCCGGGGGGAGTATATTGAATAGCATTAATCGCTAAATTAAAAATAACTCGATAAATTTGTTCTTCATTTCCTAGAATATAAATTGGTTCTTCCCCTCGAATATCTATGGTTAAAAATAGTTCGGCGTTTAATACCATTGCGGCGAGTTCTTCTTGAGTATCATTAATTAAATCATTTAAACAGCATAATTTTTTAGACCGGGATATAGTGTCTTGATCCATGCGAGATAATAATAATAAATCCTTGACTAATTGGGAAAGTCGCTGATTTTGTCTATCCACGGTTTTTAAGGTTTCCTTGGCTTCAGTTTCCGTTAAAGGTTCAAGTCTAATTGTGGATTCTACGGTGGCACGAATGGCGGCTAAGGGCGTTCTTAATTCATGGGCAGCATCGGCGGTAAATTGTTGCATTTGTTGATAGGAATAATAAATCGGTTGCATCGCAATTCCGGCTAATTTCCAACTAGCAAACCCCACTAAAATTAAGGATAGGGGTAAACCGATAACTAGAATTAATGTTACAATAGCCATATATTGATCAAAGTCCTGTAGCGATCGCCCTAATTGTAAAGTTCCCCAATTTTGTCGATTTTGAGTATGTAAAACCAAAGCATATTGACGGTAGCGAATGCCATTTTTATCCCGGAAGGTTTGCCAAATTTCTCCTTGATAACGGGAGAATAAATCGAAGTTATGGGTTCGGGTAAAAGCGACTAATTGCCCAGAATTGTTTAATAAACGAATTAAATAGGAGTTATGATGATAGGAGGCTAAACGATGATTTTTTTTATTTTTTTCATCGCTAGTTGATAAACAATTTAATGAGAAAGTAGGATAATTTAAAGGATTATTTTGATCGGATTTAATCATACATAAATCGGGAATAATTCTTAAAACATCTGGTTCTAACTTTCCAGGTTGTTGTAAAACCGTTTCTAAGCTATCATGTAATGTCTCAGCAACGGATTTTATTTCACGATCTAGGGTCATCCAATGGGCGTGGGCGATCGCTTCATAAACCCCTAAACCGCAAATGCTTAGAATCACTCCCATCACCCCGGCATAGTAACAGGTTAAGCGCAATTTTGTGTTATTAAACAGTAAATTTTGATTCATTAATTATTATCTATAATCAAACGATATCCTAAACCATAAACAGTTTCAAGAAAATGATCACAACCAATTTCAGAAAGTTTCCTTCTTAGTAAGCGAATTTGAGCCGCCACCACATTACTTTCCGGTTCCGATCCCACTTCCCAAAGTTGACCCAATAGTTGATCACGATTGATAATTTGGTTAGGATGATGTAGAAAATAATCTAATAGTTGAAATTCCTTATTTGTTAAACTAATTATTAAGGGTTTAATCAGAGATTTTTGATGGGAAAATGTATATAATTGATAATCTAAAATAAAATTTCCAATTTGTAACTTTTGCGGTTGTAATTGAGGAGAAACGCCGTTGTAAAGCGCGTAAACGAGCTAACAATTCCCCCATCCCAAAAGGTTTAACTAAATAATCATCAGCCCCAGCATCTAACCCCATAATTTTATCCGCTTCGGTGTCTTTTGCAGTTAAAATTAGAATGGGGATCAGACTGCCTTGGTGTCGTAGCTTTTGGCAGAGTTCAATTCCCGATAAGCCTGGTAATAACCAATCGAAAATAACCAAAGTGTATTGTGTCCATTGATTTTCCAAATAATCCCAAGCTTCCATCCCATCCTGAACCCAATCTACAATATATGCTTTTTGGGTTAATATTCGTTTAATGGCTTCCCCTAAATCGGGTTCATCTTCCACTAACAAAATTCTCATGGTTTAAAATACCTAAAAGGATATAAAATTTCTTCCAGTATAACCTACAAGAACAGTGCTATGATTCGACGACGTTCAACTCCTTGGATTCATCAAAAATCGAGATTTATCATTGCCAGTGTAGCTGCTTTTGGTGCGGTGATTGCCGCCTATTTAACCTTTATCAAACTGACAGGAGGAAGTGCAGCTTGTCCAATAACAGGTTGTGATCAAGTTCTGGAAAGTCCCTATGCAGTTGTTTTTGGTTTACCCCTGCCTTTGTTTGGGTTGGTGGCTTATATTATCATGGCAGGAATGGCAGTTTCCCCTTGGTTAATTAATTCTGAAACCCAAAAAAGTTTAAGAATAAAAACGGAAGATTGGACATGGATATTGATGTTTGCCCAAGCATCTGCCATGATGGTTTTCAGTTTTTATCTGATGTATATAATGGCATTTGTCATTAAATCTTTGTGTATTTATTGTACTGCTTCTGCAATTTGTTCTATTAGTTTATTCGTTTTAGCTTTATTAGGTAAAGATTGGGAAGATCGAGGTCAACTATTTTTTATTGCGGTAGTCGTAGCAATGATTACTTTAATTGGAACCTTGGCGGTATATGCTCCCATTAATAGCCCTCGCGCCGAAGAAAATACGTTTAAAATTACCACAATATCCGACCCAGCGAATATTGAACTGGCTGAATATTTAACCCAGTCCGGGGCAAAAATGTATGGGGCTTTTTGGTGTGGTCATTGCCATGATCAGAAGCAATTATTTGGTCAACAAGCGGTGGAAAAGTTAACATATATTGAATGTGACAAAGAAGGGAAAAATCCGCAGCCAGATTTCTGTAAAGCCAAGAATATTGAATCTTATCCTACTTGGGAAGTTAAGGGTCAAATGTATTTAGGAGTTTCAGAGTTTGGAAAAGTTAGCCAAGATTTCAGAATATAAGGGATCTCGGACTTTTGGCGCTCGTTAATATCAATCAAAACCCACAAACTGTGTTGTTGCACTTTAGCGCTCATTCCTAAAAGTAGACCCTAACTGAAATCAGTTTTCAGTTAAACTTGTCGGGTGTGGCTGTGCTAAAGCGCAACAACGGAATATAATTAGGTTAGAATCTATGCAGTTTGTACCGAATTTAAACAGATCTCGTCGCAATTTCATACAATTGAGTGCTTTAGTTGCTGCTTCTTTTCCCCTTTGGTCAAGTTGTCAAAATAATTCTCAGGCTATTTCAGAAAATATTATTATTATTGGTGCGGGAATTGCGGGAATTGCGGCGGCAAAAACCTTAAAATCTCAAGGATTTCAAGTTACTATTTTAGAAGCTCGCGATCGCATTGGGGGTAGAATTTATACAGATAAAACATTGGGTTTTCCCGTCGATTTAGGCGCGTCATGGATTCATGGAATTCAAAATAATCCGATTGGCAAACTAGCCCATGACTTTAATATTGATATTAAACAAACCAATTATTATAATGTGGATTTCTACACGAATAATCAAAATAAAATTCCAGATTCTGAATTAGAAAAAGCTGAATCCCTATATGAAAAAATTATAGCCAGGGCTAAATCTTGGAGTGAAAATCAAGAGCAAGATGTCTCAGTTAATCAAGCTGTTAACCGCTTTTTTAAACCTGATAATTTATCACCCCGTCAAGCTAAATTAGTCAATTGGTTATTAACTTCAGAAATTTTAATTGAGACAGGAGCAGACTTAGAAAAACTTTCAATTTGGGAATTGGATGAAGATGAAGCTTTTGACGGAGAGGATTATCTTTTTCCTAATGGTTATGAGCAAATTATTCAAAACTTAGCCCAAGGACTAGAGATTAAACTTCAACATCCCGTTACTGAAATTCAGTATAATAATCAACAAGTTACTGTAAAAACTCCTCAAGGTGATTTTTCAGGAAGTGCGGTATTAATCACCATACCATTAGGCGTATTAAAAGCCAATAAAGTTAAATTTATCCCAGAATTACCCCAGGAAAAAAAAACGGCAATTCAGAAATTAAACATGGGAGTTTTAAATAAAGTTGTACTCAAATTCCCTCAAGTATTTTGGAAAAAAAGTTATGAATTTCTAGGATATTTGCCTAAAAGTAGCCCCAACTTTACAGTATTTCTGAATTTTGATTATTATAACTCATCTCCGATGTTAATGGCTTTAACCGGAGGGAGTTTTGCCCGCAGTTTAGAAACCATGACTCAACAACAATTAACCGATAAAATCATGGTAGTTTTGCGAGAAATGTATGGCAATTCTATTCCTAATCCCCAAGAAATATTAGTCACTCGTTGGAGTTCTGACCCCTATACATTGGGTTCCTATTCCTATATTCCCCCCGGAACAACGGCGAAAGAACGAGATAGTTTAGCCTCTCCAGTTAATAATATGCTATTTTTCGCTGGAGAAGCCACATCTCGTCAATACCCGGCAACCGTTTCATGGCGCCTATTTATCAGGATTAAGAGAAGCACAACGAATTCAACAAATTTTTATGAATTGATTTAACTTCTCCTATTTAACCGGTTTAGGATGATTTAAATAATTGCTAATATCCGTAATCCGAATTAATACGGAATTAGCTGGCTTTTGACAACCACTTAATATTAAAATCAGAAAGAACAAACCCAAAACAAAAATCACCGCCCAAACTCCATCAAAATCCCATTCGCTTTTTTTGACAAATTTCTGTTTGCAATAATTACAAAAGGCTTCTTGTCGGTCGGGATGGTCTATGATTTCGCAACAAAGTTTTCCGTGTTTATCTCTGGGACAAGTCATATAATCTCCTATAATTCCTGAGAAAATGCAAACATATCTGCCGGGTTAGCGACTCGTAAATAATCTTTGGTTTGAATAATCAAAGATTGTGTTAAACTCGCTGCATTGAACCCGATTTTGTCATGCTCTAATAAAGCAAAATCAACAAATAAATGGGTTAATTTATCCAAAATAGGTTGAGTAAAGGGAGGAATCGAACCTGGAACTAAACCCCCTGTTAACTCTCCTAATTCCTCTGTTGTGGCAAAGCGAAAACTTTTAATATCCGCTTTGAAATAGGCTTTGATAATGGAAGAATCGAGTTTATGAGTTCCGGGTAAAACCAACAGATTAAATTCACTCCCTGATCCTTTTCGATCCATCTTGATCACAATAGCTTTAGCACCAATTACGTCCTCACCCCCGGCATTAATACGAGCTTCTCGACTTTCTTTAGATGTTTTGCATTCGGGATGGGTTAAATGTCGATATTCAACCTGATTTTCATGCAAATAATTCAGCAATTTTGTGGTGTTATCCATTGTGTTTTTTCTCCTAATTTAGAACGTAGGTTTTGTCCGGTTCCCCCTTTTTTAAGGGGGGTTAGGGGGGATCAGGACAGGGCAATTAAACGACTATCGAAGATAAAGCCATCGCTACCCGTCGCGGCACGCAAGGCATCCAAGGAAGTTCGAGCATAGACACGCTGTAACCAGCGATCGCTCAAAACTGCATCTCGCGCATGGAGACAACGGAGGTTATTGAACATTAACAGCGTCCCCGGTTTGATCACAACAGACTTGGCAATAGGCGGTTTCAGGAAACTGGCAAAAGTGTCTAATGCTGTTTTAGCTTCGTTATCTAACGCCTGGATGTTCCCTAAATTTCCCGTCACTTCCTCATAACCTGAATCGTTAGTGGTAATGAACGCTTGGGGTTTCGTTAAAATGGAATTGCCGTTATAGTCAAAGGACTGAGGGGAATTCATGCGAAACCGAGCTTGACGTAAAATACGATCGCACTCTGGAAACTTACGCTGCAATTCTTCCATAACATCCCCCACATCAGCGATCCAAGTCTTGGTTTCTCCAGGGTTGCGTAAACCCAGTAACAAAAGAAATTCTGAGCGAAACTGTCGTTGCAAATGACCGTTATCCGCGTGCCAAGCAAAGGGGACTCGTCCAGCATTGGACTGAGTGTGAGAGAAACCCCGGATCGGTGCAATTTCATGGATAATTTGGCCCTGTTTTTCCTGCTGGAAAGCCAGAGGAAGTAACCCCGCGAGGTGCAACATTGCTAACAGCGTGATCTCACTAAACCAACCTTTATCGGCAGGGTGTTTGCCATTTAAAGGGGTTGGTGGTAACTCCTGATCAATGGGGAGATTTTCAATCACGGCATAGGGACGACCGTATTGAGTCACTTTCCGTAATTCCTTCTCCAAAGGTTTGAGATAAACTCCTAATTGTCGGGCAGTTTCCCAGAGCACCGGAAAGGCTTTATCGGGATCTGGGTTGACTGCTTTCGCAGCTTTATGAAATACGCAATTGTTAGTTTCGGGTAGCGAAACTGTCAACGGATGCTCTAAACTAATGGTCATAGTATTATTTGATGGCTATTGCTTAAGTTGTCTGAACAGATAGCTAAATCAATAGCTTTTTATCGCTTAAAAGCAACGCTGCTATGTAGTATCGAGCTTTCAAGGCATTTCCCGCAGTAGGGAAAACCATTTATCTGTCCTCATGTTTTAAATTTTTGCCTATTTTTTTGAATAGGTCACTGTCCTGAAATTAATTAAAATTTTGCAGATCCTTGACAAAATTCTGGTGCTATGGTAGAGACATTGAGAATTCGTGACGATAAGTTGAATGAAATTCAGAAGTTGATTGACAACCAGGAAGGCGGGGTTAATACGCTGCGATGGAAAGTAGCTGAATATCGGATAAAGAAGACTTTAGCTAAACGAGAACAAGATATTAACAACGGAATCAATAAACAAGACTTAGAGTATTTAGATCAGCAAGAAATTATTCAATTTTCGTTTGTTGAAGAAATACTCGCCCATTTACCAAGATTAGAAAATGAGCGATTGCAGTTGGATGAAATTAAAAACTATTTTTTCGAGCAGGTTATACAATCAAATGACTTTAAATTTTTTTTAGATAATTATCTGAATGTAGAATTAAACTCTGCTCCAGTTTGGAAAAGTTTTAAAAAAGGACGTTTTATTAATAAAACCTCTTTTCAGTTATTTTGTAAAGTTTTACGTTTGAATTGGAAAGAGGTGGGAATTTCTCATCAGGACGAGTCAAAAAGCGAGCAAGAAAAAATTAAGATTTCTTCGGAATTAGAATTGGCTCTTTCTTGTTTAAATCATCAAAATCAACTATCTTCGTATCGCAATTTTTTAATATCTTCAGTATTAGGATTTAGAATTGTTGACATTTCACAAAAAGGGTGCATTCGTCCCTATTGGTTGCTAAAACGATTATTTCCTAAAAATGAGCAAAATTGGAAATGTGAGTTAATTAAATTTAATAGTAATTATTTGTATAATCTGGGTCATCAATTATCCCATCTTGGTTATCAATTAGAGTTACAAGCAGATATCTGTCGTCAAATTGATCACAAAGAGAAAGAACAATTATCCACACAAGATTTACAAAGTTTTTCAAAATCTTTAATAAAAAAAATAACGAGAAGTAAAGCCAATATTATCTTTGAGTTACAAACTGAACAAGGCGATCAAATTGAACAGTTAAAAGACTTTATTAACATTATCGAACAACCAATAATCAGCGAGTTAAGACAAATTAGATCCAGCCAATTTAAACCTAAAATTGTCTTTGTGTGGTTAGATTATTCCTTATCATCTCAACCGTCTACTGTTGGAATTTTTAATAATGAACTCCCTATTGTGTCGCATTTTTCAAGAAACTGAGTTAATCACTTGGATTAATGAACAACAAATAATCACCAAACTTTCTCAGTGGAAATCGGGCTTAAAGTTCCCGGAAAATCCAGAACAGTTTTTAGAAGAAATTTGGCGTAATTATCCTGATCTGGTTTTTGATAACTCTGATATGATAGAACCGGAGATAGTTTTAGAAGGGTTTTATAAATTTATATTAAATAACTGGGAGAACTACAAACCATTATGGCAGAAACTTTAGACCCAATCAATCCTGATTTTACCGGGGAAAGAGAATTTCAACCCGAATCCGAAGAAAGAGATCCTGAGACTCAGGAATATCTTTATCCCTATTTAGCGAAGATTAGTCCCGGGTTAATTGATGCGGTGAATTTAGCGATTAAACTCAAACGTCCGTTATTATTGGAAGGGGAACCCGGATGTGGTAAAACTAAATTAGCTAAAGCGATCGCCTATGAATTTAGCAAGCGATCGCAAACAAAATGGCCCTATACAGATTGGTATATCAAATCAACGGATCAAGCTAGGGATGGTTTATATTATTATGATGCGGTTAGACGACTTTATGATGCTCAACTAGCAGCTATAGACGCCGAAGAAAAAGATAAAATTAAAGCCAGATTAAACGATCGGTATCATACAGAATATATCACATGGAAGGCTATTGGTGAAGCCTTTAAAGCCTCTCAAAATAATCAACGGATGATTGTTTTAATTGATGAAATTGATAAGGCGGATACGGATTTTCCGAATGATTTATTATTAGAATTAGAAGAAAAACGGTTAGTTGTTCGAGAAACTGGGGAAGAAATTCGCGCCAAGGATGACTATGCACCGATTATTTTAATTACCAGTAATGCTCAGAAAAAGTTATCCGATGCTTTTTTGCGTCGATGTTTGTATCATTATATTGAATTTCCTAAACGTTCAGAATTAGAACAAATTGTTATAGCCAGATTTGGTAAAGATTGGTCAGATTCCCTGCTGAATTTGGCATTAAATCGGTTTTTAGCCATTAGAAAACAGATGACAGAGGATAAAGGAGATTTTGGTAAAAAGATTAGTATTAGTGAACTTATAGACTGGATAGGGGCGTTACGTTTTAAGTCAACAGAAGCCAAAATTGAAGAACTTTTGAATCAAACGAAAATTTCTGATGTCAGTTGTTTGTTAAAATCGAAAGAAGATGTTCAAAAATATAGCGAAATTGTTCCAGATGATGATCAGGTTGATGAGGATGACGATGATGATTTTTAATTCTATCTATAAGGAAATATGAATACTATCCTTGATTCTTATTATAAATATTATAAATTATTTACCGAACTCAGATATGCTGGGTTTGCTTTGGGAACACAGGATTATTTATTATTTATTGAAGCAATTAAAACCGAAATTTATCCGTTAGAAACCCAATAAACTAAAACAAATCTGTAGAACCCTTTGGGTAAAATCTCGCAGTCAATATCAACAATTTGAGGCAATTTTTAATCATATAATCCTTCCCCCTATTCCTGAAGAAACAGGTTCAGATCAACCTATACTGATTAAAAAAAATACTCCTAAATCTACCTCAAATCAAACTACAACCCCAAAAAAAGATATTGAAAAACCCCCTAATTTACCCGTAAAACCAGAAGACAATAACGAATATTTTTTATTTCCCGCTTCCCCCCTAACCGACTTAACTTCCCTGGCGGAAGATAGCGAAGTTGTTAAAGCAATGAAAGTCTCTCCTCAACACAATTGGATGAATTTTAAGCTACCCCAAAACCCCAAGGAATATTTCCCCATTACCCCCGAACAAATGACCCAAGGATGGTATCAATTAAAATCTGTTTTGCAAACTGGAACTCGCTTAGAATTTAATATCCAAGCCACAATAGAACAAATCCAACGCCAAGGAAAACCGATCATACCCGTTTTTAAACCCTGTCGTCAAAAAACCAGTAATTTAATGTTATTTATCGCCCAACGGGGGTCAATGCAACCCTTTCAAATATTATCACGACAATTGGTAGAAACTGCTCAACAAACAGGCTGTTTAGACCCCAACCGATGTTATTATTTCCATCAACATCTCAGTGATAATTTTTTTAGAGATTCTGACTTTGAGGAAGACATTCCCCTAGATGCTATCCTAGAATTAACCCATCCTCAAAAAACCGTGATCTTAATTTTCAGTAATGGAGATGCGGGGGAAAAACGTTATTCTTCCTACCATTTTAACGCGACTCAAAAGGTATTAAATCGACTACAATCTTCTGTAAAAGCGATCGCTTGGTTAAACCCCTTTCCTCAACCCGATTGGCGCTATACAACGGCCGATCATATTGCTATACTGAAAACAGTTAAAATGTTTCCGATTGATCGTCAGGGATTCTATAATGCCCTGCAAATATTGCAATGACGAACCCTTCTCTCCTCAATTCTAACCCCCAAACCCAAGCGGCAAGAGAAACCATTGACCGCTTTTGTCAGCAATATGAGCAATATGGAAAAATTTATTATCAATTTGCCTGTTATGCCGCCTTTCCCTTAGCATTAACTCCCGATTTTCTCTATCGTTTACGCGATGAATTGTATTCAAAATTACCCGTTCCTTGGCTGGCTATTCCCCATTTATTGTTATCGGATTTATGTCAAAATATAGGGGCAGAACTCTATGAAATGGATCGAACTATTCGCGGTTTATTACTCCAGGAATTAACCACTGGTGAATTATCCCACCTTTCCCAATTTTCTCTCCGCTATATCAAACATCATTTTCAAACCGATATTCAGGGACTTGAGAAAGCGCAATATTGGACAGCTTTAGCCTATGTTAACCCCGAACCTGCGGCTCAAAAAATTGCCGAAGAACTGCGTAAATTATTGCAAAAACCCATTTCTAGGGACTGGTTGAGAATATCTTCTCTGGTGGAAACCCTAGCCGAACCCCTACAAAAAGCTAATTTTCAACCCCTATTAACCTTAGCTGAAGCGATGGGAAAAGCCGCCAGGGGAAACTATACCGAAGCCGAACAACTATTTGCTCAACTTCGACAAAATAATAGTGTTAATATTGCGGGGGTTTCTGTTCCTTTACCTCCCTCTCCTATTCCAGCAAAAACCTTTAGTTTTGAAACCGTTACTGTTAACAACCAAGGGGAAATTATCAAACGGGAAACCCAACAAGCCCAATACTTCACCGAAGACCTGGGGGATGGAGTCACGTTAGACATGGTTTATATTCCTGGGGGGACATTCCTCATGGGTTCACCGGAAATGGAAAATGGCAGCAGAGAGGATGAACGCCCCCAACATCAAGTTACAGTTCCGCCCTTCTTCATGGCCAAATATCCCATCACCCAAGCCCAATGGCAAGCTGTTGCTAACTGGCCTAAAATTCAACGGGATCTTAAACCTGACCCTTCTCGCTTCAAGGGGAATAACCAACCCGTAGAAAACGTTACCTGGTACGATGCAGTCGAATTCTGCGCCCGACTCCTACAACGCACCGGACGCCCCTATCGTTTACCCTCAGAAGCACAATGGGAATATGCTTGTCGCGCTGGAAACCACAACCCCGTTTTACTTTGGGGAAACCATTACCAGTGATTTAGCAAACTATGGTGGCAACTCCACTTATGCAGAGGAACCCAAGGGGAAATATCGACAAAAAACTACCCCGGTCGGTGAATTTTCCCCTAATGCCTTCGGACTGTATGATTTACATGGTAATGTCTGGGAATGGTGCGCCGATCCTTGGCATAACGACTATGAAGGAGCTCTAACAGGAGAAGAAGTTTGGGATGAAGAAAATAATAATGATAATCTTTATCAAATTTATAATATTGAAAATTTAGTCAATTTATTAAGCAATGAAAGAGATCGATGTCTGCGGGGCGGTTCGTGGTTCTATGATCCTCCGAACTGCCGTTCTGCCGTTCGTAACAGGTACTCTCCCGACGGCCTCGTCAACGGCTACTTCGGGTTTCGGGTTTGTTGGGTTGTAGGTGCGTCGTTGGTTGGTGTGCAGGCTTCTTAGCCCTGTTTTTTTTCGCTATTAATTTTGATTAAACCCCGTAGGGGCGGGTTCGCGTCAACCTAAAATTCCCACCCCAAAACGTCCTAAACCCGCCCCGACCCCCGCAATAATTAACAAATAATCGGATATTCTGGTGGGGTTTGGGTGGGTTTATTCAGGTTATTTGTTATTATCAAATATTGTGACGGAACCCGCCCCTACGGATTAATGTTAATAAAAATTACCATTAATTTTGATTAACCCCCGACCCCATGGAAGATCCCCCTAAATCCCCCTTAAAAAGGGGGACTTTAAGAACATCTTATCCCCCCCTTTATTAAGCAGGGGGTTTTCATTTTCAAAAATGCGATCGCTATATTCAAAAAAAATCATCAAATTTTCCGGCAAAATTCTCTCTAATTTTTATTAGATAATTTGGAAATATTAAAAATAAACGATTTTAATATTTGTTAACAGCAAAAGATAGCCATTGTCTTGATTAATAAGACTTTATGGCTATTTATTATTAAATATTTTTAATGTTTTTTGTGAAGAATAGTTTTAAAAACTTAATTAATTCAGGCGATCGCTAAAATTTTCTCCCAATTATTTCCTAACCATGACTGTCCCTCTTTTATTGAGACAAATCCCAAACTTCTGTATATATTCAAAATTAATGTTACTAATAACGAGAATTTCCCCGCTACGTCTATCCCTTTTATTCTTGATTTATCTTCATTAAAATTTACATCTTTGACCCAATGTACTTGATTTTCAATTAACCAATGTGCTTTAATTTTTTCTGCAAATGTTTTCGCACTTAATTTCTGACTACTAATATAATATAAAGTCTCATTATATTCTTGATCACCCCGAAAACCTGTTCTTTCTACCTGAATAAAACTTTGAAGATGAGGATAATTTTTATGGTTCACATTTTGGCTATCAAATACTGATACTTTTCTGCTAATATTTCGTACATGACTGAAATCTTTTTCTTCATATACTGTTAAAGGTTTCTCGACTTTTACTAATTTTTTGATCTGCTTGTGCAATTTCATTTGATTGCCTTTCACCGTAATTAAATAATCATTTTTGCTTTCAATTATTGCCTGAGTTGTTTCCTTACTACAATGGAGAGCATCGAGAGTAAATACTTTATTTAATAACCCACATTCCTCTATCATAGAGAGAACTTTGGCGTTTTCAGAACTCTGTTTACTTTCAAAACTTTCCGATTTAATTACCAACTTTGTTTCTTGACTAAACCAAGATACCATTATTAACATATTTTGTTTTTGATTTTCATAGTTAGTCAGGGTATTTTTTAAAGATTTTCCATCGATCGCAATCCAATCAACGCCTTCTTTTTGCCAGTAATATTTCTGGACTGTTGACTGAAACATTAACTGAATTTCTATTAGATTTATCCCAATCATTACTCGTCTAATTGTACTATAAGATGGCAATTTTTTAGCCTTAATTTCTAATAATTTAATTAGCTTATCTTCTTCATTTTTTCTAAAATTATCTATTTGCTTATAAGTAACATTGCCAGTTAGCAGTGCCAAAATAATAATAGTCAACACCACCCATAATTCATGTCTTTTGCCACGATTTTTCCGAAAATCCTTGACTAACTTCAGTTGTTCAATTATACTGTTTAACATGACTTTTTTAAAACCAAATAAAAGTGATCTCTTTTTAATTTTACTGAAAAAAGATCACTTTTATTTTCTTTTTTACCCCCGACTTTGAAAACACCCTGCTTTATTAAGGGGGGCTAGGGGGGATCTTCAGGGGTTTGGGCGAGTTGATTGAGGTTATTTGTTATTATCAAATATTGTGGCAGAATCCGCCCCTACAATCCAATCTAATAAAATAGGATTAACTAATTCTGGGGCTTCATCTTGGGGACAATGACCCACACCTTCTAATCTAATAAACTGTTTAACCGTTGGATATTGTTTAAATTGTTCACCGAGTTTCTATCGGTTCCCAAGGGTCATCGGTTCCCCATAATATTGTTGCCGAACAGGGTAATTTAGGCAATAAATCCTCTGGTAACGGCCCCTGAGAATAGCGAGTAAAGGCGGCAAAAACCTCCACTGCTCCTTGATCTTGGGCGGGTTTTAATAACATTTCTACCAATTCATCCGTAACGGCTTCATCCCGTTTATAGGCTTGTAATAATACGTTTTTAACGGTTTTTGGGGTTGCTAAAAGGTTAAAAAATAATTGATTAAACCAGGAATATTTTAATAACTCTTGAACAAAACTGGCGCCATAATTTCGATACCAAGGCATTTCCGATCGTTTGCGATCGTGTAATAATCTTAAAGAACAGTTTAATAAAGCAACTTCTCGAACAATATCAGGATAATCAACAGCCGCCTGCATCGCCGCAATACAACCAATGGAATTTCCCACTAAAAACGCTTTATCCTGAACAATTTCTCGACAAAAATCAGCGATTTGTTCTCCCCAAGTTTCAAAAGTATAACCTATTTCTGGACTCGGTTTCGGTTTCGCTGACCCCCCAAACCCAATTAAATCTAAGGCAAAGACTCGACAATGTTTGGCTAATTCGGGGATATTATGACGCCAATGACCCCAAGATGCCCCAAAACCATGAATTAAAACCACCGCCGGGCCATTATTGCCTTCGCTGACATAACAAATCGGGTATCCTTTCCAAATCCAAGTTTGCGGTACAGATGAAGTAGTTAACATGAGTTTAAGGGAATAGGGATCACGGATTTAAGAGGATTTCACGGATTTCACGGATTTTTATTTGTGTTAATCTGCGTTATCTTCTTAAATGCGTGATTGGTAATGGGTAAGGGAATTTATTTTTTAACTGTTATAATAATAGCAATAAATCATTCTATTTTCTAATTGTATGTCAAAATTAAAGGGTGTTAATTCCCCTAGATTGAAATGACATCCACTCTCTCGACTACTACGACAATAGACTTTCTGGGTTTCTGAAATTGTCCCGGAATATGAAACCGCTAAGGTTGTGATTTTACCGATTCCCTATGAAGCTACAACTAGCTATAGAAAAGGCTGCGAGAACGGCCCTGATGCAATGCTGGAGGCTTCCCATCAGTTAGAATGTTATGATGAAGAACTAGATCGGGAAGTCTGTTTTGATGCGGGGATTTTTACCCATGCTCCGATTGCAGATACTCGCCATGGAAATACCGTTTCAGATGCCGAAATGTTGCGGGTGACCCAAGAAACCCTCCAGTCTTTAATTGAACAGAAAAAGTTTGTGATTTCCATTGGGGGAGAACACAGTATTACCGAAGGAGTTGTACAGGGATATCGTCAAGTATATCAAGAATCCTTTACGGTGGTTCAAATTGATGCCCATGGGGATTTAAGACATGAATATCAGGATACTATTCATAGTCACGCCTGTGTTATGCGTCGAATTGTCAATATGGGATTACCGACGGTGCAGGTGGGAATTAGAGCCATTTGTCAGGAGGAAGCTGACTTAATTAAGGAGAAAAATTTAACGGTTTTTCGAGCAAGAGAAATGGCTTTTAATCTGGATTGGATTGAACAAGCGATCGCCAGTATTCCCACAGAAAAAGTCTTTTTAACTATTGATGTTGATGGTATTGATCCGAGTTTAATTCCCGGGGTAGGAACTCCCGAACCGGGGGGATTAAATTGGTATTCTACCCTAACATTTTTACGTCGTTTATTTGAGTCTAAAGATGTAATTGGGTGTGATGTGATGGAATTAGCACCAGTAGTTGATTCAGTGGTTTCTGAATTTACCGTTGCTAAATTAACCTATAAATTAATTGGCTATCAAACCTTAGCCAAAGGATGGATTAAGGATTAAACATTAAGGCTTAATTTTGTTGAGGGTTGAGGGGAGCCGCATCGGGTGAGCTTCAGCCCAAAATCCCTAATAATAGCAGTCGCGGGCATCACGCTTAGAACAAATACTGAGCCAGCAAACCTTATGGTAAGGTCTTTCCCCCTGTTCCGGTGTTCCCTCTTCCCTCTTCCCTACCATACCTTAAGCAATTGCCACCGTTGATGAATCGAACAGATAGTCCGTTTCCACCAAATCCCAAGCTTTACCATCTAATGCCATTTGTTCAATCAAACTGGCTAGACGCAAGGCTTTTAAGGCTTGTTCTCCACCCACAGAGGGTTGATTTCCACCCCGAACACAACTGACAAAATGTTCTAATTCAGCGTGTAGGGGTTCAATATTACTGGTATGAACTTTTTGAATTAACCCATCTTGACGATAGAGAACTTGACCATAATCCGTAACATAATTAGCCGTGGTTTGTCGATGAATTAAAATTTCATTATTGAGAAAATCGGCTTCAGTTAGGGAATTTTTGCAATGGGCAACAATAGAACGTAATTTGCGATGGGTGACTTTACTGCTAATTAAATTGGCAATAACGCCATTAGCAAAACCGAGGGTAGCGGTCACATAATCTAAATAGCCAGAGTCCGAAGCCCGACTACCACTAGCTGTTAATTTAACCACGGGAGCCGCCACTAGATCTAACATCAAATCAATATCATGGATCATTAAATCCAAGACCACCGAAACATCATTGGCTCGGTTAGAATAGGGACTCATCCGACGGGCTTCTAAGGCTAAAACCTCCTCCGTTTTTAAAACTTTACTGAATTCTTGAAAAGCGGGATTAAACCGTTCAATATGACCCACCTGCAAAATTCGTTGATAATCCGCCGCCGCATTTACTAATAATTCAGCCTCACCAATACTTGCGGCAATGGGTTTTTCAATTAAAACATGAACCCCAGCTTGTAAGCAGGCCATACCCACAGGATAGTGTAACCGGGTTGGAACTGCGATACAAACGGCATCTACTAGGGATAAAAGGTCTCGATAATCCTCAAAAAACCTCACTCGGTACTTACTCGCCGTATCGAGTCCCCGTTCAACACTGAGGTCGGAAACTCCCACGAGTTCCACGTCCTTGAGCATACTCAAAACCCGGGTATGATGCTGCCCCATATTACCCACACCGATCACACCAACTTGAATCGGGTCAAGGTAATTCCTTCCAGCCATAGCATTTGAATATCCAAGGGACATCCTGTTTTGCACTCCTCTAGTCTCCTCCACCACAGAAATTAAGCCCATCGGCTGTCCATCAGCAGTGTAAATCCATCCAGATACTATCACAGCCTTGGATTTTGTAAAGAAATTTTAATTAGGTGTTGGCACTTAACAGGTAACAGGTAATACCAAAAGTTTACCTTCCCTACCTCCCCCGCTCCTCCTACCTCCCCTGCCCCCCTACCTCCCCTGCTCCCCCTGCTCCCCCTACCTCCCCTCCCTCCCCTGCTCCCCCTGCCCCCCTGCTCCCCTACTCCCCCTCCCTCTCTAGTATTTTCTTTACTTATTGTTACAAAAAGAGATTATTCTCAGAATGGTATTTACTAAAGATCCAGTTCATTTTATAATTCCTTTAGCTTTAATCCAAAATTAATACCTAACCCGTCCTTAATTGACCCAAAGGTTAGGGAGATTTCAGCAATGAAATTAATAACAGGGTTAAGTATAAATCATGAATTCACCCTGTAAAAAAACTAGGTATTTATCATGACAGTTAGCTCATCTACACCCAAAGAGGGAAGTTCCCGAAAGCGAACCAGTGGAACAGCCAACTCAAATCAAGATAATAAAACTGAAGCTGAACAGCTTAAAGTAGATCCTGTTAAAAACGAACCAACTCCAGATATGAGCCAAGAAACTAAGTTAGATATTGTGGACAAACCTGCAAAAAAAGGCTCTGAAGCCAATACTGCACCCACTCAAATTCAAGTGGCTTCGATGGCGACATTTATGAATCGTCCAATTGAACATAGCCATCTTGAAATTTCAGGAATGCTATCAGCAAGACGTCCTATTTTTAAAGCGAGTAGTGCTAGTAATGTAGCCTTTATTCATTTAGAAGATGCGGTGGGAGCTTTAGCAAATCGCCCCATTGAAGTTAGTCATTTGCAAATTACCTCCATGGTAATGAATCGTCCGATTGCTACCAATGATGTTGATGATCCAATCACTTTAATGGGATTTCTGGATTAAACACCAAATTGAATTATTTTTCATGGAAATCGGGTTTCCGAACCAAGGCTTATGTTTTTATTCATAAGTTAGATAGGGGAAATCCGATTTATTTTGTCAGGAAAGTGAAGCGCTAGGGAACAGGGCAGGGCTGTTTCATTCTTTGTAGGGGCAATCCCCCCGTGGTTGCCCCAATCCCTGAAACGCCTGCAAATCTTGGATGGGGAGGGTAGGCACGGGGGCACTACCCCTACAAAACCCTGGTTTCCCTGAGAATGAAACAGCCCTGGGGAACAGGGAACAGGGAACAGGCAACAGTAGGTTATGAATAGGTTACAAGGTTTAGTATTGTTCTAACCTTAATTGGTAGCGCTATAACTGTAGGTTGGGCAGGTTTAGAAAGGTTATTGGTGGGAAGCATAGATTTTTACTGAACCTGCCCCTACAGACCATTGTAGATTGGTTTAGGTAGGTTTTTAAAGTAAAAATCCACCAATCATTCCCCCTAATAAAATAAAACCAATTCCCACATTATTCTGAAAGATTTTAGCATAAATAGGTTTAGGAAGATCGGGATTTAGTAGTTGAACATATTGCCTAGACCAGAGTATAATAGAAAGGATTAGAGTCAACCAATATTCCCAATTTAATTGAAGATTCCAGCCTAAAATTCCCAATAATATTCCCGTCCCTAAAAACAAAATTCCCACGGCATTCGCCGATTGATCTCCGAAAAAAATAGCACTGGAATTGATACCTAACCGTTGATCATCTTCCCGATCGCTCATGGCATAAACCGTATCAAATCCCAACGTCCATAATACCGTGGCTCCCCATAAAAACCAAGTAGAGGTCTGTAAAGTTCCCACCGCCGCCGTCCAACTAATTAAAACAGCAAATCCCCAGGCAATTGATAATACTAATTGGGGCACAGGAAAGACTCGTTTTGCTAAAGGATAACCAATAATTACTGGAAACTGCGGCCACAGACAAGCCAAAACTCAAGGGGTTTAAATAAACCGCCAGTCCCGCCGCACAAGCAAAGGAAATCACCGCAATCACAATCGCCGTTTTTACCGTTAACGCCCGGGAAGCCAAGGGACGGGTGCGGGTGCGTTCCACTTCCGGGTCAATATCCCTATCCCATAAATCATTCACCACACAGCCCGCCGCGCTGGTGGCCAAGGTTCCAAAGACAATAATTAAAATTAGACTTAGGGGCGGTGTGCCATGGGTAGCCAGAAAAATTGCCCACAGTGCCGGAATCATCAAAATCAGACGTCCGGCGGGTTTATCCCATCGCAACAGCCGAATAATCGTTTGCCAAGTGGGTTCGGGGGGATTAGATTGGGTGAGCATGGGAGGTTGGATCAAAAAAATTGAATTGAATCTTCACAATATTTTTTAACATAGATCCGCCCTCGGTTTAAAATTAAAAGCAGTAGCTTCTTAGAGACTAATCATGGTCACATCAATGCCTTTGGTGAAAGGATATGAACCCGCAGACGACCGAGATCGAATCCTAGCCGCCATTGATTTAGGCACGAATTCTTTACACATGGTTGTGGTGAAAATTCAACCCCAACTGCCGACATTTACGATTATTGCCCGGGAAAAAGAAACTATTCGTTTGGGGGATTGTGAGGAAAAAGGCAATCTCAAACCGGAGGGAATGGAACGGGCCATTACTTGTTTAAAACGGTTTCAAGGTATTGCTAAAACCTTTAACGCCGAACAAATTGTGGCGGTGGCCACCAGTGCCATTAGGGAAGCACCCAATGGCCGAGAATTTATTCGCCGAGTCGCCGATGAACTGAACTTAGAAATTAGTTTAATTTCCGGTCAAGAAGAAGCCCGACGCATCTATTTAGGGGTGCTGTCGGCGATGGAATTAAATAATCAACCCCATATTATTATTGATATTGGCGGGGGGTCTACGGAATTAATTTTAGGAGATGGTTGGGAACCTCGATTTTTAAGTAGTACCAAAGTTGGTGCTGTTCGATTAACTAAGGATTTTGTCCATAGTGATCCGATTGGTCGCACGGAATTTTTATATTTACAGGCTTATATTCGCGGCACATTAGAACGGGTTGTGGATGAATTATCTTCCCATTTACAACCGGGTGAAATGCCTCGTTTAGTTGGAACTTCTGGAACGATTGAAACTTTAGTAGGAATTAAAGCCAGAGAAAAATCAGGCATAGACCCGACTCGTTTAGGTGGCTGTGAATTAACTTTAGAAGAATTACAAGAATTTGTCAATCGTATTCGCAAATTGTCCTATGCAGAAACGATTACAAATTCCAGGTATGGCTGACCGTCGGGCGGAAATTATTGTCGCCGGAGCTTTGATTTTACAAGAAGCTATGACCTTGTTAAATATTCCGTCTTTAAAGGTCTGTGAACGGAGTCTGAGGGAAGGGGTAGTAGTAGACTGGATGTTAACCCATGGGTTAATTGATGATCGTTTACATTATGGCAGTTCGGTTCGAGAAAGAAGTGTTTTAACTATTGCTCAGAAATATCGAGTTGATTTAGAACATGGTCAACGGGTTGCGACTTTTGCTTTAAGTTTATTTGATCAGACTAAGGGATTATTACATAATTGGGGATTAGCCGAACGGGAGTTATTATGGGCGGCGAGTATTCTGCATAATTGTGGATTATATATTAGTCATTCAGCCCACCATAAACATTCCTATTATTTAATTCGTTATGGGGAGTTATTGGGATTTACGGAAACCGAAATTGATGCGATCGCAAATTTAGCCCGATACCACCGTAAGAGTAGTGCGAAAAAGAAACATGAATCCTATCAAAATCTGCCCCGCAGGTTTCGACAAGTTATTGATCAATTGCATCCTTTATTAAGGTTGTCCGTCGCCTTAGACCGACGCATGATTGGGGCAATTTCTCAAGTTGTTTGTGAATATAAACCCATCACCCGAGAGTTTGACTTGAATTTAAAGCCGAACCATGCTAATGATGATTGTGCTTTAGAATTATGGAGCTTGAACTTAAAAAAAGAAGCCTTTGAAATTAACTATGGATTAAAGTTGGTGGCTAAATTGGAACCTAAACACAATTCAAATCCTCTCGATTAGACTCCGATAAATTCCAATCAAAAAGGATTTTAAGGATCTAATTATTAATATTTGCTATAGGATTTTGTGAGAGTATAGCCCTACGCATTACAGTTGTAGAGACGCGCCATTGGTACGTCTCTACTAAATCCAGAGACGCGCCATGGTACGTCTATACTAAATCCAGAGACGCGCCATGGCACGTCTCTACTAAATCCAGCAAACTCATGCCCGATTCCCTAGCTCTATAAAATCTAAAATTGGCCTACTTTCATTCCTTGAATTTTGGGTTTTTTGTCAAAAAGAAATCGGGGTCTAACTAAAGCTTTTAATACCAAAAAAAGCGATTGCAATTCCCCAGGAGCTTTTTGACTTTTCCATTGACCCGGACGACAAAACAGCAATTCTACTAATTGACGATATTCAGATAAACTCACTGCTTCAAATTCCACCTGAATTGTTAATTTTTCTCCTTGATATTCACAGGTTTTGATATGTCCCTGTAATCTTAAATTTTCCTCAATACAATTTAATTTAACCCTTTCCTGGGGTTTAAAAATCAGAGGATATTCAGGAGTAATATTAATTTCTGCACCTGCTTCTGAGAGCTTGGTGGTAATTCCCCAGACGGTTTGATTTTGCATCTCAATTTTTACCACTCGACGCAATTCAAACCAATCATAATTATCAGCTTTGGGTGCATCAATAACCATGAAAATTGATAGGGTAATAATAATTAAATTATAAGTACCCCAAATTACTCCTAAACTGATTCTGGTTTCCGTGCCCATATTCTCTAATTCTAGTGTGCCCCCGATTAAGAGTTTAACTATTGCTGAAGCCGTTAATATCCAGAATACAATCAATGGGAAAGCTAACTGTTTATGCAAAATAAAGCGATTTTGTTTGATACCTTTTGGCGTGACATTAAAACCTTTACCAAAAGGATTCAATAGGGTTTTAAATACCATCAAACACAAATGAAAGCAATGTTGCAGTGAGCAAATTTCATTCAAGAAAAATGAACGACTTCGATAGTTTAACCAGGAAAAAACCATTAATTGCAATAGGTATGTTGGAGCAAAGAAATATAACCATTCATTCAAAGATGCTTGAATCGGAAGGAGATTAAAGAAAGCATAAATCAATGGTATTGTCAATAAATAAATTCTGAATCCAAACATAAACCAATGGACTAACCCTTCTAAATGAGCTAACCTTTGTAAAAAACTTAACCCGGGAATTGTTAAAGGATTAGACTCAATAAAAAAGGCTTGTAATGTTCCCTGTCCCCATCTTTCCCGTTGGGTTAAATGAGAATTAATATTTTCTGCGGCTAAACCCGCACTTAATTTTTCATTCAAATAAACTAAACGATAGCCATAAGCAGATAGACGAATTCCGGTAAAATAATCTTCACAAATAGACTCGGTAACAAACCCCCCAATCTGTTTCTAACGCACTGCGGCGCACCACAAAAGAAGTCCCAGCACAAACCAGACTTCCGACGGAATCTTTAATTAATTCTAATTGACGATAAAATTGTTCTTCATCGGGAAGCAAATAGTTTTCTAAGCCTAAATTTCGGGCGATGGGGTCAAAATTATAATAACTTTGGGGCGTTTGGACTAAAGCAATTTGAGGGTCTCGGAAAAAACCTAAAGTGCGAGTGAGAAAGTTTTTAGTCGGAATAAAATCCGCATCAAAAACCACAATTAGTTCCCCTTTGGTTTTGACTAAACCATGGTTCAAATTGCCGCCTTTTGCATGAAGATTATCCACCCGAGCAATATATTCACAGCCTAAAATTTCGGCTAATTTTTTAATTTCGGGGCGACAAGTATCATCTAGGAGATAAATAGTTTTATGGGGATAATCTAACGCCTGACAACCGATAATTGTGCGTTTGATAATAAATTCCGGTTCGTCATAACTGGGAATCAAAATATCAACGGTTGGGGTAAACGTTTTATCTAAAATCACCTGGGACATTCGATGGGATTCCATAGCCCTATCTTTGATTCTCAGGGATAAATAGAGTTGTAAACAGCTAACCGAAAAAATCATTAATTCCACTAAAAATAAACTTAAACTCAAAATCCCCGGGACGGGATGGGTTAAATTCAAGGTAGAAACAGCACGCCATAATAAATATCTAATGACAATGGCTAAATTCATCCCAACAATTAAAGCTCTTGTCCCCGTTTGAGGTTGAGGAGATAATTTAATAATTATTCCTGCAATTATCACAAAAATTAAGGTCGGTAGAAATAAATATTCAGGCGAAATTTCAGGAACTTCAGACAACCAATGGGGGTGATTTTGCCATTGACACAGAGTATTAAAAAATTCTGTGATATTGGGTTCACCCCTTAACCAACCGATAGTAATAAGACTAATAAATGTGATGAGTCCCAAAAATACTAAGGTTGCAGTTTGAGGGAGGGTATATCCCCAAAAAACTAATCGTTTCGGGGGTTTACGACTTAACCTTAACGTCATAATCTGGAAACTCCTGTTAAAATCCGCCTGCTCTGGATTGAGTCGGGGGTCATCCCTAAATTGCAAAAGGAATCCTTTACATTATTTAACATTTTTTCATAAAATGAAAGGATTCTGCTCTCCTTTTTGGGAATAATTTTGGTTTTCCAGTAGAAAATAAGGTCTAACTTACTCCCAGGTTTGTAATTCTGCTATCCAGTTGTTCCAAAGGGTGATTAACTGTTCCCGACGGGTTTCAAAATTAGCAGCAGTCCACATTAAAATTACCCCTAAAACAAATAAAATTATCCACTTGATAAAGGAATAAACAGAATTAAGAATAATCAGTTGATTCACAATATCAATTAAAAATATTGCGGTTTCCAATATAGAGAAAAGCTCTAATTCTTAATCCTAATCCGACAAAAATTGTCACTAAACTTAAAATTCCTGGAAGAATTCCGCTTCCTTGGAAATTACCCAAGGAAGTTCCACATAAAAGACCCGCACCCAAGACGCGAAACCCGTGGCGTAAATCCCGATTTTGTTCTGATTTTAGAGTGGGTTCAACCTGGGAAAAATAGAGCACTGAGAAGGATATGGGGAGAGTGAAAATAAATATATCATCCGTTGAACCTAGCCAATCATAAAAGGCAAAAATGATTACGATTAAACTTAGATAGGTTAACCGAATATTTTGGGTAAATTTTGCTAAAATAATATAAAATAGGGTTCCAAAGATGGCTGAAAAATACCAAGTTAATTGTTGTTCTGGTGGCAGAATAAAATGGGAACCGATAAGGGTGATTACAGGGAGAATAATTGCTGCTCTTTTCCAAGGTTTAACTGGCCAGCCCCAAATATTCCAGGGAAGAATATAAAAGAAATAAGATAAAATTGAGACTAACGACCCCGACCAGGGAATCAAAAAGTCGCTTAAATCAATTAAATTCTGTAGATAAATTACTAAACCCGTTGCTTGGATTAAACCAATATAAACCCAAGTTTCCGCCGTATCTACATTGGAATTATGGCGACCTTGGAATAGGGAATAACGAATTAATAATACACTGGTTCCAATTGTTAATAAAAATTGGGAGTTAATGGGGCTTAAAGTCACCAAACCTAATAATATACTACTGATAAACCAATGCAGATGGGCAATGTTTTTAATTTCGGCTTCAGGAATCCGTAAATACCCTGTTAACCAGGGACTAAGAATTCGGTAGCCATACATTAAACTGGTTCCTAATGTAGCAAAAGCAATCCATTGTTCTGTTAAAGGTTGGGAATTAATTTGATATAATAATATTTCATAGGTGGAAACAGAAACCCCGATTAATCCTAAATAAACTAGGGGTTTAGCTGGAATATTTCTTCTGCCAATCCCAATTAAAATTAAGGCGAATCCTAAAGAGATTAATCCCGTCCAGTTGGCGGAGGTTTGAAACTCGAAAAACAATGGCTAAAATACCGTAAATAATTGGGATAATTTGCCAAGGATTAGGCAATTTTTCAATTTGATATTGCCGTTGCCACCAGTCCCCGAATAGTTGGGTTGTTAGTCCTAAAATAATATTAGCAACTGCTAAACTAACTAAAGATTGATTGCCAGAAATCAATATTTCAACAATGAGTAATTCCACAGACCAAGCTAAACCATATAATATCACAGCAGAGAATCCAGACCTAGCTATTTTCTGAGGGTTTTCCCAATCTAATCCTCGAAAAATCAAGGCTGCAATCAAAACAATTAAGGTATAAGTCAGGGTGGAGTTCATCGGAATTTTATACAATAAAATTCCAAAGGAATTAAGGGTTATAATTGATAGTTCAAATCCCAAAAAAGTAACAGCCCAACCATCAAATGCTTGTTGATAAATTCTAACAATATGGGATTGATTCACACCATAACGGAATAATATGAAACGTAATACCCATAATCCTACGATGGTTAAACTGCAAAACATTAACCATCCTTCTGTTGTGACCAAATCCTTGACGGATAGGAATAAAAAAGCTAATCCTAAACCCACGGTAAAAACCGATGAAAATAGGGTTTTAATAATTTGAGTATTAACAACCATGAATATTGTTGTTAAGCCTAAACTCCATAAATGAATTTGAGGATTGGATAGGGTTAAAATCTGAACTAAACCACAGGCTATTATACTAAAGATAACGGCTTGTTTTTGTTGAGATTCTCGGGTTTGTGTCGCTACATAAGTTAATCCTAGGGGTGTGATTAACCAAGCTATTGTTGAGGGCTGTAGCTGGTAAAATTCAAAGTTATTAAACAATAGAATATAACTGATTCCCGATAATAATATTCCCAGGTATAAGGCATCTTTACGGATAATATTTGCCACGGGAATATTGGCCGTAAATAATATAAATTCACCCACCATTAAGACTAATAAAATCATCGCCCAATCGTCTAAAGCTAAGTTAGGAAACTGCCAGTTAACCAGATTAGCAAAGGTGACTAATCCTAAAAGATGGGTTGCCAAAACTCCCAGAGTTTTTAGGGGTTGACGACGACTGATAACCATTGCTAAAGTAATCGTTGAGACTAACAGATTTAGCGCTAGTAATGCCGGATTTGATAGGGATAAACAGGTTAAAAACGCCCCAAATACCAAACTCAGGAAATCTCCCAACTCGGCTACCTTTCGTTGCGGACGGCGATAAATCCAATCCGTTACAACCACCATAAAAATCAAATAGGGAAACCAGGTTAAACTCAGTAATGCCCAAGGAGAATCCTGAGAATTGGTGATTTCTACCCCGACATTAATGGCAGTTTTCCTTAATTCTGGTGGGATTAAACGACCGACTAAAGCCACCATTGATAACCCAAAACCAAATATTGCCACCAAATCTCGCCGTCGCCAATATTTTAATAAATGGTGACTAAAAATCCCCACACCAATTCCACTGACTAAAAACCCCTGCCAAGGTTGGGTAAAAACCGTTACTAACCAACCCAATAATAAAATAAAATAGCTAGAACGATGTAAAATTAATGAAGAAGAAATATAGAGAAATCCGGCAAAAATTCCTAAAGCCAATCCTAGTTGACTAATCTCAACATTAACCACAAAAATTGCCCGACCGAAAAGCAAAGTTAAAAGATAAATAACAACAATTTTAAAATCAATTTTTGGGTTAGGAGGGGAGGACGAAGTAGCGGGAGGATTGGCGATGGTTAAAAATCCCGTAATCACAATCCCCAAATAGACAGCAATGAGAGAAAATCCAGGGATTTGCCATCCCCAGTTTAAATAACTTAATCCTAAATGATTGAATAGAAAACGGCGTTGGAATTGTCCTTGGTTTCGATATAAAGTTACGGTTAAAGTAGTTAGGGCTAGGGCAGCAATAGCAATAGTTAATAAACCCCAGGGATTTGACCACAACTTTAACCCATCCATTGCCCAAAAATTCAAAGGAATTAATAATAAAGTGACTAATTTTAAGGCTTCAGCAGTTACAGGTAAACGGGACTGTTGACTTCCCCATAAACTCGCCCCCCAAAAAGCCAAGGTATAGGCAAATAAAACCAAATATTGTCCAGTGGCGGGAAATTTTTCCCACTGACTGGCGGCTAAAACTCCAGAGGAAACAATGACTAAAAATAATCCTAAAAATAATAGCCAACGAACACTCAACTCGGACTTTAAGGATGCTACTAAATCGGTAGCAAAATTAGGAAATTGCCAAGCGGGTTGAGGGGATGGAGAAACAACGGGCTTGGGAGTTATTTTTTCTGCTAAAACCCGTTGATTATTTCTCGAAGTAACCGTCTTTTTAGGTAGGGGGTCACTCAAATAAAGTTCACCAATTTGACGAACTTGTGCATCGGATAATAAACCCAAATTCAGCCAAACTTCTAACCCCTCTAATAACCTGGGATTGGTGCTATCCGCCTGAATTAAAATGCGAATTAAAGGTTTTGAAACAGACATAAGCAAAACCGGGTGTAGGGTATGGGAAAGAATACTGGGTAGACTTTAATTTAATCTATTTTTATATTTTAAAATATCTATTATGATATACTAACTCATAGGTACTGATTTCGTCTGTTATGTAGCAAACCGACCCCCCACGTTCCCCAAAAGACAGAACAGAAACCGCAAAAAGTTGAAGAACTAAACGCAATATTGCAACGTTATCGAGAACAATATGGGGATTTATCCCAATAATTAAAATAGAGACGCGCCGTGGCACGTCTCTACGGGTTTTTGTGGGTTTGACCGCAATCTTTGTTAGAATCCGTTACGCGCCCAAACAACCATGGAAATCGAAAAAGTAAATAGCACTAACAGCGAAACCCAGCCTAATGACAAAATATCCATAGTGGTGTATTAAAAAAACGTTGCAGAATAACTCTACCGTAGATCATAACTTGAAATGGCGCGATCGCATGAACCCTAACTCCTCCTCAAATTTTACGGCCACCGAACGGTTAGAATCCTTAAAGGGTGGTCTTATAGCCGGTTTTTTTGTCGGACTAAGCCATCTTGTCCTAAGTGGTGTCAACCTGTGGCTTTGGGACGCACCCGTTAATGTCCTATTTTCGACCCCCCTAGCCGGGTTTAGCGGGTTTTTGTTTGGAGTCACCTACCGCTATATTATTCGCCGGGACGATAATCCCCAGTTAAAATTAGGGGGGATTTTTGCCTTTGGACTGGTATACGCGCCCTCGCCGGACTGGAAATTCAACTCCATACCCCAACTTCCTTCGCACAAATAGCCCGGTTTGGGGGAGAAAGTTTATTATTATTTGGAATAGCTGGATTGATTTTAGATATAGCCTTACAAAAAGGTTGGGTCAAACCTTTTAATTAATCTTAAACCAAAATTCCCTCTGCAACTTTGATCACATTTCCTCCCACTTCCACTTGAATCAAATCTCCTATTTTTTCAGCTTTTAATAAAAGTAAAGAAGGACGATCAATTTCATATCCTTGTTCTACTCTAATATTAACTTGATCGGAGCCAAAGTAACAATAATGTGACAAATATCCCGCCAAACAACCATTAGCACTTCCGGTTGCCGGGTCTTCTACAATTCCTAAAGCGGGTGCAAACATTCTAGCACATAACTGATTTTCGGGATGATGGGTTTCAGGACAAAATATAAAAATTTCCTGGGCTGTTGTTATTTTAATAAACTCAGCATAACGTTCCAAATCAACCTTGGCTTTTCTTAATGCAGACTGAGTTTTTAACGGAACAATAATAAACGGAATCCCGGTCGAAACCTCTTGAATGGGATAGTTAGTATCAAAATCACAGGGTTCTAAATTAAGAACAGGGGCTAATAGTTGATGATCATAACTATGAGTAAATTCAGGAGAATTTTGTTGCATCCAGAGAATTTTTTTTCCTGATTCTTCAGGTTTCCAAGTCACCGGAATTTGACCCACCGCCAAATTTAAAATTACCTGAAAAACATCAGTTTTAATCATTTCTTCGGCAATCATATAAGCAGTTTCCCAAGGTCGGATGACCCGCAAAAGGTAATTCCTTTTTGGGGGTAAAAATTCGCACGGGATAACCTCCATTTTTAGGTTCATAATCACCAATAAATGTGGTTTCTGAATAATTCATTTCTTGGGCAATTTTGAGCATTTCTTGATCAGATAATAACTCAACTCCCTCACCCCAAATAACCGCCAATTGATTTCCGGTATATTGGGTTTCGGCAAAAACATCAACAATTGAGAATTTCATAGGATAGGGATCGCGGATTTAAGAGGATTTCGCGGATTTCACGGATTTTTATTTGTGTTAATCTGCGTCATCTTCTTAAATCCGTGATTAGTAATGGGTAATAGGTAATAGAAATAGTTTACCTCCCCCGCTCCCCTACCTCCCCTACCTCCCCTACCTCCCCTACCTCCCCTGCTCCCCTACTCCCCCTGCTCCCCCTGCCTCCCCTGCCTCCCCTACCTCCCCCGCTCCCCTACTCCCCCTACCTCCCCTACCTCCCCTACCTCCCCTACCTCCCCTACCTCCCCTGCTCCCCCTGCCTCCCCTGCCTCCCCTGCTCCCCTACTCCCCTACTCCCCTACTCCCCTACTCCCCCTGCTCCCCCTGCTCCCCTGCTCCCTCTTACCTTCACCTTTGATTCCAACTTTTCTCTGCATCTGCGATCGCTTGATCAACTGTTTTTTGATTCAACATTGCAGCTTGTAGATTATCATAAATGACTTTTTGCAACTGTTTAATATCTTTTTTGGGAGGAATTAAAACCTGGGCATTTTTGAGTTCTTCTGCACTAATTAAACGGGCTTGATCTGCTACAGTTGAATCTTTAGGTAGGGTGGTGAAATAACCATCTTTAAGAGCTTCTTGAATAGAAGGTAAAACATTAGCAGCCTTTGCAAACGCTAGTTGATTTGTACTATTAGTTACAAACAAAGCAAACTTCAAAGATTGTTCGGGAACATCCGTTGATTTGGGCATAACTAAATTCATAACCGCCACCGTGGTTTTCCTCGTATCTCCCGTAATTTGAGGGGCGGGAATAGAAACCTTAGCCACCGTGGGTGCATTTTGACCAATAGCTTTTAAAAACTGTGGCCCCGATGTTAATAACGCTATTTCTCCCGCCTGATATAATTCAATTGCCCGGCGATGTCCCTGGGTTAAAACCTCCTTGGGAAGCAATTCTTTTTGATATAAATTAACCCAATATTCAAAAGCTGCTTTTCCCTCGGAAGTATTAAAAGCTGCCTGCCCATTTTTATCTAGTAATACCACTCCCATCTGTACTAAAGATTGTAAAACCTGAGCGGAATCTTCCGGTACAAAAGAGACAAAAAACGCATATTTTCCCGTTTTTTCCTTGACTTGGGCGGCGACTTTTGCTAATTCCTTATAGGTTTTAGGAGGTTGATTGACTCCCGCCTGTTGCAGCAATTGTTGATTATAAATTGTCAGTTGGGTCGTTAAATACCAAGGAATCCCAAAGGTAATATTTTCACATTTATTCTTAGGACAAATATCGATTTTATTAGCCTGCCAAATATTCGGTAAATATTGAGATTGCACCGTTTCAGGAACCCTATCATTTAGATTTAACCAAGCATTCCGTCCCGCTAATAAAGAGGCAAAATCAGGATTTAAGTTAATCACATCGGCGGCTGTTTTTGCCGCCACCGCCGCCAGCACCTTACTTTCCATAGCAGACCAAGGAATATCAACCCACTTCACCTTAATATCTGGATTTTCCGCTTCAAAATTAGCAATTAATTGATTAAAATAATCCGTAAATTGTGGCTGGAGTTGCATTGTCCAAAACTCAACTTCCTGCTTACTATTTTGAGAAGTGGGAGAAGGAGTAGAACAACTAACCCCCCAACTTAAACATAACCCTAAAACCAATAATAAACCAAACCGTTTCCAAGATTTTAATTGTTGCATTTTATTCATAAATTAACTAAACCGGATAAATTTTGTTAGACTATATCTTATATCTTCCTTCGTGTATTTGTGTATTTGTGTCTTTGTGGTGACTTATACAGTCAAAAAATCCCAGGTATTGATCAAAAAAACAGGGTAACATGGGAAAAATAATTGTACCTGTTTACCCGGATCGATCACTCAAACTAAAAATAAAAATATGGTTAGTCTATTAAAAGGACTGTTTTCCAAGCGGAAGCCAGGAATTGGCATCGAGTTATCCACGGAAACGAATTAATCTCGTCGAACTGCGGAAAAAAGGCAACCAATTAAAGTTAGTCACCTTAGCGACTACTCCAGTTCCCGAGGGAATTGTCCAAGATGGTCAAATTGTCGATACCCCGGCCATGGCTGAGTTAATTCAGTCCACTGTCACCGATAACAATATCAAAGCCAAGACCGTTGGCACATCCATCCCCGGACGAGAGGCCGTAACTCGGATTATTCCGGTTCCGGCCGAACTCAATGACGACGAACTCAAAGACTACATGAACGCCGAGTCGGGATTGTACCTTCCCTTTCCCCGGGAAGAAGGAGACGTCGATTATCAAAAATTAGGGCGATTTGTAGATGAGGATGGCATCGAAAAAGTACAGGTTTTATTAGTCGCCACCCGCAAAGAAGTGACGGATACCTATGTAGAAACCTTTGCTCAAGCGGGTTTAAAAGTTACGGTATTAGAAGTCAGTAGTTTTTCTCTAATTCGTACCCTCAAACACCAACTCGAGCAGTTTTCCTCCACCGAAGCCGCGATTATTGCCGATATTCAATTTGATAGTACGGAATTAGCGATTGTTGTCGATGGTATTCCCCAATTTAACCGCACCATTCCCATTGGTCTATTCCAAGTGCAAAGTGCCTTAAATGGCGCGATGAATTTACCTCCAACGAGGGATGTCAGTGAATTACAGGCTATGACCCTTCCCGTGACTGATACAATGGGAGCATTAAACGATCCGAATCCGGGAACCAATGCCATCATTAAGGTTTTCGCAGAATTAGCCGATGAACTGCGGCGTTCCGTTGATTTTTATATTAATCAAAGTGATGGCTTAGAAATGGCACAGTTACTATTAACTGGCCCAGGGGCCGCCATTGGACAACTCGATGAGTTTTTCATGCAGCGGTTAGCCATGCCCGCCACCCAAGTTGACCCGATTGAATCCCTCGCCCTTGCCTTTGAGCGGGAAATTCCCCCAGAACAACGTGCTAGTTTAGGAGTGGCACTAGGTTTAGGAATGCGAATGACCTAAATTCGGGATCACTCAGCCGTAAACCGTCAATACTTCAATTGATTATGTATAACTTAGAGATCAACTTTTTGAATGATCGACCCGATTTATTAGAACGGGAAGTTCGACGACAGGTGAGTACCACCCAGAATGTTGACCAGACTCCTCTTTTAATTGGGGTCGGGGCAGCTTTAGCCCTGAATGCCATCATTGGGGGGGCTTGGTTTGTTTTTGATCGACAAAATGCCGATTTACAACGGGAAACTCGATACCCTGGTTGCCACCTTGGGAACAAAGACATCAGAAGTACAAGCCTTAGATCAAATTAATGCCCAAACTGCTAAAGCCAATCAGGAAGCGGACGCCTTAGCCACCGTGTTTAATCAGATTAAACCCTGGTCAGCCCTTACCCTAGAATTAGGACAACTGATGCAGGTCGCCGGGGTGAGAATTGTTGATGTTAAACAAACTGAACCCGTAATCGCCCCCGCAGCAGCAGCCCCCGCAGCAGCAGCCCCCGCCGACGCCCAAGCCGCGGCCCCACCTCCGCCACCGGAACCCGAAACCGCTAAATTAGAAATTTCAGGAGTGGCTAACTCATTCACCCAAATTAATGACTTTGTATTATTACTGAATCAATCTCCTTTCTTTAATGGGGAAAAAACCCGATTAATTTCGGCTAAATTAGAAGACAATTCCACCCAACTTGTGTCCAAACTAGCCAGTAAGGACGGGGAGAATCTTAAACCCCAGTTACAATCGGTGGTCAAATATACGATTGAAACAAATCTCAGTCGAGCCACCGCTTCCGAGTTGTTACCCGAGCTCCAAAGTAAGGGTGCTTTAGGATTGGTGAATCGAATTAAAACCCTTCAGGAAAAAGGAGTCATCAAGCAATGACCGTAGCTAATGAATTTATTCAAGATGTGGAAGACGAGGGCGGTGGGCCAGTTATCTTTGGTATTGCCCTAACGCCAAAAATTATGGGAATTGGCGCCGGAGTTGTTGGCGTCCTCCTAGCGGGTTTCTTAATTTATAAATTAGTGCTTCCCACCTTAACCACAGGACAAACTCTGCGGGAAGATATTAAAACTAAACAAGACGAAATTGAGAAACAAGATCAACGTTTGCGCGAAAAAGATAAGGCTAAAAAAGAATTAGATGCGGCTAAAGTTCGTCGAGATACAGTTACGGCTTTATTTGCCGATGATGCCAGTTTAGAAACCCTGTTATTTGATATTAACGAACAGATTAATAAAATTAATGCTGGGGTCATCGATGGTCGCAAACAAGCCCAACTCACCCAGTTTAAACCTATTCCCCTGGAAAAACCAGAGGATGAAATTGTTAATGATAGTACCTTGGGGTCAGAGGTAAATGGCAAACTCAGAAGACGTAGGTATGAAGTTGAATTTACAGGCAGTTTTGAGCAAACTCGCCAGTTTTTAGTTGCTTTAGAAAGACTACAACCTTTGTTAGTAGTCAGGGGCTTAAAATCCCAATTAGGGGATACAACTTCTGTAATTGAGGGAGAATATCGACAAGGAAAATTTATTCCTTCTCCTAATCAACCTCAACGACAACTAAAAAGTAGTTTTGAATTACAGGTGTTACTCCCCTTGAGTCAAGAAGAAGTTAAAGCAGCAGCGGCGGCGGCGGCAGCGGCGGCTGAACCTCCTAAATAGTTGGAACTTTTGGCCCAAGTTGTTGTAAGGTATCAGGATATTAGGGATTGAAGTGTTGAGGCGTTGAGGTGTTGGCTGTTAAACTAACACCCAAAATTTAGATATTGTGTTGAGGAGCAAACGTGAAACATTTTCAAAGAATTGGTACAGGAATTTTAACTGGTGCTGCGATCGCCATTGTGGCACAAACCCCGGTATTTGCCCAAACTCAAGTCCAGGATATCCGACTGGTGGAAATGAACGGGGAAGTCGCTTTAGTCCTAGTCACCCGTAGCGGAGAACGACCGGAGGTTTTTGTCGTCAGACGGGGCAATGATTTTGTTGCGGATATTATCAATACCCAACTTCCTGCCCAAAAACAAAACTTTCAACAAAATAATCCCCTCCCTGGGATTGCTTCAGTGGTGGTAACCCAACTGGATTCTAGCAGTGTGCGGGTGATTGTCAGTGGGGTGAATGGTTCCCCCGATGCCCGGATTATGCAAGGGTCTAACGAGGGTATTGTGATTAGTATGGGTTCGGGTACTGTTGCCCAAGTACCTAATCAAGTTCCACCCCCAGCACCCCCAGCAGCACCAGCACCCCCAGCCAGAAGCCCTCAACCCGTATTAGTTCCCGATCCTCAAATTACCATTGATGGCCGCAATGCTCCCCAGAGTGGGATTCGCCCTTCCGATGCGGCTCCGCCTTTCCTTCCCCGGGCCGTCGCCCCACCCTTGGGAGATATAGCCGTTTCTAATATTAACGCCGGAATCCCTGCCATTCAGCTTAATACCACTCAACGGATTCCTCGTTTAGTCTTACGAGATGCCCCGGTCAGTGATGTCCTAGCCCTATTAGCGAGAACGGCCGGACTGAATTTAGCAATAAGTAATTTAATCAAAGATTCCGCGAGTGGTGACTTCAGAGCCCCCAATGATGAGAAGGAAGAAAACCAAATTCTAGGGCGAAAAATATCCTTAGATATTGAAAATGAGTCTGTGGAAGATGTTTTTAACTATGTTTTGCGTTTAAGTGGATTACAAGCTAATCGTGTAGGAAATACGATTTTTGTCGGGGTGAAACTGCCCACTGCTGCCAGTGATGTCGTAGTTCGCAGTCTCAGACTGAATCAAGTTCCCGCAAGCACCGCCGCTGGTTTTTTGAGTAGTCAAGGGGCAGGAAACTCAAATTCAGGTCGATCAAATTCGGATCGAGGAAGTGGGAACCGGGGTAAATAGCCGATTTGTGGAAACCCGAACACCCGCAATTACATCCTTAGCAGCTAAAGAGTCCGATAGTCCCTTGGTACTCCGAGGATTATCCATCTCCGTCGATGAGCGACTCAATTCTATTACTCTGGTTGGCCCGCCACACTTAGTACAAACCGCCGTGGCGATGTTAACCCAGCTTGATCTACGTCAACGTCAGGTGGCCGTTAATGTTAAAGTTGTTGACGTCAATTTGAGTGGAGAAGAAGCCGCCAGTAGTAGTTTCTCCTTTGGGGTTAACGATACCTTCTTTGTCAATGATGGTGGAGCCGCATCGGTTAATTTTGGTGGGTATAATCCCCCGAGCCGGGACAATGCAACCGATGGGATTAATGCCCGACCAATTATTCGGAATCGAACCAGTGACGGTATACTTTTGGACAGTCAGAGTCCTTTTTATAATCCTAATGCACTGTCTACAACTCCTTTAACAGCACCCGGAGGGGGCATTGGTTTAGACCCCATAGCCCCGGTTACCGAGCGTCCGGGTCAAATCGGAATTTCTAATTACACCCCCTTTACTAGAAATTTACAAACGGGCGCACTGACTGGTTTAGGTTCAACCACGAATAGCATTTTTCCCTTCTTCCAATATCCCCGCAAGTTCTTATCAACTTTAACCGCTCAAATTATTAGTGGTAATGCTAAGATTCTCACCGATCCAACCCTAGTGGTTCAGGAGGGTGAAACAGCAAAAGTGGCCCTAGTTGAAGAAATTGTTAAATCAGTCACAACAACATTTGTAGACACGGTTTCCGGGACAAGGGACAGCAAAGACTTTACCTTTCAAGATGTGGGTTTAACCCTGGATGTTAACGTGGAACGGATTGATGATAATGGCTTCGTTTCCATGCGAGTTAACCCGACCGTGAGCGCCCCCGGAGATCAAGTCGATGCTGGCGGCGGTGATTTTGCCCGTCAGATTCTCAGTCGGACTGTCGAATCGGGTTTAATCCGTTTGCGTGATGGTCAAACCTTGATTTTATCAGGGATTATTCAGGAACAGGAACGAGCTACAGTTAGCAAAATTCCATTATTGGGGGATTTACCCATTGTGGGTTCATTGTTCCGCAGAACCAATAAGCAGAATTCACGGGCGGAAGTGATTGTGTTAGTCACGCCTCAAATATTGGATGACAGTGATCGCGCTCCCTACGGTTATCAATATAACGCCAGTCCCGATGCCCTACGGATGATGCAAAGATGATAAATCAGTAACACAGCCCTTTTTACCCCCCCTGCCCCCGGCCTATCCTAGCAGGGCTAGGAGGGGTAAAACCTGATTTCAACTCAAATTTCTAGCTTACTGCTCGGTTGAAGTTGACAATGATTAGTCACTTCGTTCTTATCAGTTAACAGCCAACAGCTATACTATTGATTGCTTCATGCCAATTCTAAGGAGTAAAAACTCAAATGAACAAAGGTGAATTAGTGGACGCCGTAGCAGAACGGGCCAGTGTAACTAAAAAACAAGCTGATGCGGTGTTAACGGCAGCTTTAGAAACCATCATGGAAGCGGTTTCCAATGATGACAAAGTGACACTGGTTGGCTTTGGTTCCTTTGAGTCCCGCGAACGGAAAGCCCGTGAGGGTCGTAACCCGAAAACTGGGGAAAAAATGGAAATTCCAGCCACCAAAGTCCCGGCTTTTTCATCGGGCAAACTATTCAAGGAAAAAGTGGCCAGTACCAAAGCAGAGCCAGATAGTGATGAGGACTAATTTCTAGGCGTGGAAGCAACCCATTCACCCCGTCATGGGGGAAATTTGATTTGGGCTGCGACCGTGGCCGACTGCTCTCCCTTGGATATTCTGGATTTTTCCGCCAGTATTAATCCTTGGGGGCCACCTTCGTCGGCTCTGGTGGCAATTCAAGACCATCTGAGGGATTTAAAAGCCTATCCCAATCCTGATTATGGACAGTTGAGACAAGCGATCGCCACTCAAATCAACCGCGAAACCTCTGGGTTGAGCGAAGCCGAAACCGGATCGAACTTCCTGGGGGCGGATTGGATTTTACCCGGCAATGGGGCAGCAGAGTTACTGACCTGGGCAGGAAGGGAACTGGCAGCCTTGGATGCGACCTATGTAATAACCCCCGCCTTTGGGGACTATGGGCGCTCACTCAAGGCTTTTGAGGGAAATGTGATTGAGTGTCCGCTTGCGATGGCTGCTGTGGAGTTGGATTTCTCTATGCCTCAACCCTTGAGTTCTAACTCGGGGTTATTATTAAATAATCCCCATAACCCCACCGGAAAACTGTTTGCTTCTGAGATATTATTGGAATCCTTAAAACAGTTTGCTTTGGTGGTGGTGGATGAGGCATTTATGGATTTTTTACTTCCCAGCCAACAGCAAAGTTTAGTTTCTTGGGTTAAGGAATATGAAAATTTAGTGATTTTGCGATCGCTAACCAAATTCTATAGTTTACCCGGACTGCGTTTAGGATATGCGATCGCCAATCCCCAACGCTTAGAAAAATGGCAACGGTGGCGCGATCCTTGGCCTGTAAATAGTTTGGCGGTGGCGGCGGGAATTGCTGTTTTAAAAGATGATGAATTTCAACAACAAACCTGGAATTGGTTGGAAGCATCCCGACCCCAATTATATCATAATTTAGCCAATATCTCAGGATTAAAACCCTATCCGGGTGCAGCTAATTTTATTTTGGTAAAATCCGATTATTCGGTTTCTAAATTGCAATTAAATCTGTTAAAAAAACATCGAATTCTAATTCGGGATTGTTTGAGTTTTCCCAGTTTAGGCGATAACTATTTCCGAGTTGCAGTTAGAACCGAAGCCGAAAATCAAAGGTTAATTAATGCGTTAAGGGAATAGGGATCACGGATTCAAGAGGATTTCACGGATTTCACGGATTTTAATCTGTGTTAATCGGCGTAATCCTTTTCAATCTGTGATCCCCATTCCCCTTCGTGTCTTTGTGTCTTTGTGGTTCAATTTAAATTGCAATTAAATCTGTTAAAAAAACATCGAATTCTAATTCGGGATTGTTTGAGTTTTCCCAGTTTGGGCGATAACTATTTCCGAGTTGCAGTTAGAAACCGAAGCCGAAAATCAAAGGTTAATTAATGCGTTAAGGGAATAGGGATCACGGATTCAAGAGGATTTCACGGATTTCACGGATTTTAATCTGTGTTAATCGGCGTAATCCTTTTCAATCTGTGATCCCCATTCCCCTTCGTGTCTTTGTGTCTTTGTGGTTCAATTAAGGTTGAACTTCTATAGGGTTAGTAGGGTCAGTCGAAGCTTCGGTAACTTCGGGTTGTTGGAGAAGTAAACGTTGTTTTTCCCGAAATTGAGTCGCCGCATCTTGAATATTTTGGCGTTGTTTATTTCCTACCGCTTCATAATCAATATTAAATCCCCCTAACCGAGAATTATGAATAATATCTAACATTGTTTTCCCACTGTTTTCACCACTTAGGGGGTCGGGATTATCAGAGCGTTGAAATTGTTGTAAAGGGGTGGCGGAAGTGGATTGAGCTAGACTGATGGAAGTGAACCCACAAACTCCCATCCCGACAGCCACAACCGCAGAGGAGCAGATTCCCAGAACCGATTTTAAGGCTTTAAATTGCATGATTACAACCTCACAATTTCAAAAATAACTATAAAAACTTAGATTCATATATTGTAGCTACTTTCTGTGAAAATCCAAAATAAATATTCCCCCCTAACATTGATGTAGGATGGGGGGAGGAATAGACAGAAAAACCTTATAAAATTATGGGTTTGTTTAGGCAAAACGACGCTTTAATAAAGGCTGAATCGATAATAAAGCCACCGTTGCAAACCCGATTAATACCAACAAAGCACCGCCAAAAGTAATCGTAGCAAAGGGGGCTTCCATGACCACACTATTGAACGCCCAATCTTGATTTAGGTATAAATAACGAATGGGTTCAATCGCATAACTTAGGGGATTCAGACAAACCACCACCTGTAACCAATGGGGCATAAAAGATAAAGGAGCCAGGGCGGTACTGGCAAATAAAAGGGGTAAATTAGTAACGAAGATCACCGCAATTAATTCAATATGACCGGGTAAGGCAAATGCTAATCCCAGACTTAAACCCGTTACTCCCAAAACCAATAGAAATACAATCAGGGTAATGATACTTAATCCGGCAATTCCGGGCAATCCTGCCCCTAAAACGGCTCCGGTGGCAATAATTACAGAGGTTTGAATTAAACTCAAAGTAACAATATAAATAGCCGAAGCTAAAACAATTGAAAACCGGGAGACTAAAGGAGCGACTAATAACCGATTTAGAAAGCCAAATTCTCGATCAAACATAATCGGTAATCCCGCATTTAAAGCCCCGGCAAAGGCTGTAAAAACAATTACTCCCGCCCCTAAAAACTGGGCATAATTCATAGTTTCCGCCAAATAATCCCCTGGGGGCATTTTGAAATAAAGCTCCAAATAAAACCAACCACATTAAGGGTTGAATAATCCCCGCAATTAAGGTGGAAGGACGGCGTTGTAATTGAATAAATAATCTGCGGGTTAAGGCAATGGTTTCTTGCAGAAATTCTCCTACTAAATTCGGTTGCTGATCAACCGTTTGATTCGGGGTTAAAATTTTAACAGAGGTTGTTGAACTACTCATGGTTTTTGAAGTTTTGGCTGTTAATGATATAGAAATAAGGGCGGGTTTGATTAGATTGTACAAAAAATTAGGAAATCTGACTAAGAGCGCATACTTTTCTTTTTCTCAGCTTTCAAATCTCGATTACTAGAAGCCGCAATTTCAGCATCGAGTAAGGTTCGACCCGTGGCGGCTAAATAAACATCATCTAAACTAGGTCGAGATTGGGCAATTCCAAAGGTAGGTAAACCCGCATCTTTTAAAGCCTGTTGAATCGTAAATAAAGCATCACTTTGAGTTTGAACTACTAAATTTAAAGAATTACCTTGAGCCGGATTAATAATAATCTCCTGTACAAAAGGCAAGGATTGTAATAGGGCTTTAGCTTTTTCGGCTTCTTCAACTGGGGAAAATTCTCTAATTCTGAGGGTAATGCGATCGCCTCCAAGTTGATCTTTTAAAGCGGAAGGAGTACCCAGGGCAATCACTAATCCTTGATCAATAATAGCTACCCGGTCGGCTAAAGCATCCACTTCCTCTAAATAGTGGCTAGTAATTAAAATTGTTGTGCCATTTTTTCGTAATTGACGCAAAAAATCCCAGACCACCACCCGACTTTCAATATCTAAACCCACGGTAGGTTCATCTAATACTAATAAATCCGGTTGATGGAGTAAACCCGCAGCTAAATCTAAACGCTTACGAATCCCCCCGGAATAGGTTTCCGGTTTTTTGATCAATCCAATCCTGTAATCCTAATAAATTCGTCACTTGATGAATGCGTTCGGCAATATTAGGGCGGGGGATATGATAGAGAGCCGCCTGTAATTGTAATAACTCCCGTCCGGTTAAGACCTTATCTAAGGCGACCTCCTGGGCCACATAACCGAGGCGTTGACGAACGAGCCGGGGTTGATCGACCACAGAAATACCAGAAACCTCTAAACGCCCAGCATCGGGGGTAATTAAGGTACACAAAGCCCGTAGGGTTGTGGTTTTTCCGGCTCCATTTGGCCCAAGTAAACCAAAGATTTCCCCCGGTTGGACATCAAGAGAGACATCTTGAACGGCAGTTACCAAACCATAGGATTTTTTTAGATTTTGAATCAGAACAGCAGGAATCATAGTCAACGCTTAAATAATCAACTACCTTAACACTTATTAACAATTTGTGATGATGACTGATCCTGGGTTTTTACGGGTTGGTCACTGAGGGTTGGGGCTGTGACCAGGCTTTATGGGAAAGCAGGGCTTCGATGACTCTGACACCCCGTAATTGATTAGATAGGGGAAGATGACCCTTGGGGGCGGTTAAATCCCAGGTAAATCCTTGGGGGTAGCGTGTCCAATTGCGACCTTCACGCCAGCCAATTTTAGGCCATAATTTATCCCAATTTTTATTAACGCCCAACCAAAGTTCTCGCTGGACAGAATAGCCAAATTTACCTTCGGAATGGATGCGCCAAAGGGTATCAATTGTTTTTAAATCTGTGATGGGGAAGCGTTCAATTTCAGAAAAATACAGCCATTTTCGTTGTACCGCCGAACTTCCGGCTAATTCACAAAGTTTTTGGATACTTAATTTATCCGCTTCTAAAAAATCCTGTTGGGCGAGTAAGGTTTGTAGGGGGATATAGTCAATGCCCACATCGGAGGTTAGGGGAAACAATACCCGTCGGGAAATGAAGTTTTAAAAAATTACTCACTTTTTCAGAAGTGGGAATCGCCCGATAGAGAATTTGATAAACCTTACCACTAACTAGACTTGGGGGGGTGGACTGTTGTTTTAATAAAAATTCCGTTAACACCTCCCAAACCGTTTCCCCACCTTGGGTTAAGGTTTCTAATAGTTGGAATTGAGCCTTGGACGAGGCACTAAAAAGCCCGGAGCGCAATTCATCGGCACTCATAGCATTTTGTTGGGGGGAAGTGGTCAGGTCAGTCATAGGGGGCGTGGCATTGGGTAATTAGGAATGAGTCTGGAATTCTTAATATCGACTTTTTATTGTACAAGGAGCGGGCAATAGTTAACCGTTGAGAATCCGTTGAATCAGGGCACTGGTGGAGGAGGGGACTTCAATATGAATGAAGGCAACTTCACCCCCATAGACTTGTACAATCGGGGCTTCTGGCAGGGTTTCTAGGGTGTAGTCTCCCCCCTTGACATAAATATCAGGTTTTAGGGTTTGAATGAGATGATCGGCGGTGGTTTCAGAAAAAATAACTACCCCATCGATAGGCTTGAGACTCGCGAGGACTTCAGCCCGTTGTGCTTCGGGGACGATGGGGCGCCGGGGATGTCCGGGTTTTTGCGGTTTAATCGTTTGCACGGATACATCGCTATTTAATCCGACCACCAGTGATCGCCCTAATGCCTTAGCTGCCTGTAAATAGCGAACATGACCCGCATGAATTAAATCAAAACAGCCATTGGTAAAAACCAGGGGACGCCATCGTTGAGGATTCAAGGCGATGTCTTCTTGTAATTCGGTTAGGGTGTAAAGATAAGCAGTCATTCCAGTTTGATTGGGGAGGGAGAATTTATTGTAGAAGTCCGTTTGGGTATGTCCTACCCTATAGTTTAAAACTGATAAAACTTGGTTTCTGGTGTACCTGTTGCTCAGAGTTTTTACTTAAACAAGCAATTTGGCGTCCAGAACCCCATAACCATAGTTTTCAAGGCGCACTGTCTTCCGACGACTGGGTTTTACTTAAAGATAGGTTGATTACCCTAAACTATAGCAATCCAGATGCTAACATACAAATAAAAAGTTGCCCTAGAAGGGCAAAACTTTAAACCCAAATCTCTGGTAACGTTTGTTGATCTTAATCTCAAATATTTCTAAACCAGCCCTACAAACTTAGGGTTAGAGAAAATATCAACAGGCCCAAATCAAGATCATAACTTAGTTTACGGATCATTCAATGAAAGCTACTTCTAGCCGTCAATTTTCTTCTACAACCTCTCTCATCCTGAAACTGGTTGGAGTTATTTTAATTTTCTCGTCCCTAGTGGATTTTCTGGTAATTTTGATTCCGCCCAATTTTCTCAACCGAGGCTGGCAAATTAGCGTCACCAGTGATTTAGTAGATCGGGGTATTGTCCCGATGGTGGGCATGGCCCTAGTTTTTATTGCTTTTTGGATGGATGCTGCTACCGAGGGGAATGTCAAGCCGGCTAAACCCTTTGCCAGTTTAAGATTTTGGGTGGCATTGCTGGCGAGTTTATTGGGGTTATTGTATCTTTTACTATTTCCTTTGCACCTCAATAATACCCGTTTAGCTAGAGCCGAAGCCCTCGCAGAAATTAGCCAACAGGCGACTCAAGCTCAAACTCAACTGGAAAATCAACTGGGAAGTCCCCAATTTCAGCAGCAAATTCAACAGAAAAAAACTCAGCTTAAAGATCAACTGGCGGGGTTAGCACAAAATCCCGAAGCTATGAATCAAGCCCTGGCAAATCCGGGTTTACCACCGGAAGTTAGACAAATCTTAGAACAGTCTAAATCGAATCCCAAGGCTGTTGAGGAGTTTTTGAATCAACAGGCGGATAATTTACCTACACAATTGTTAGGTCAAATTCGCGATCGCAAACAAGAAACTAGAAACCCAAGCCAAAACTCAATCCTTAAAATCGAGTTTGAGAACAGGAATTAGTAGTTTATTATTAGCGATTGGTTATATTACCTTGGGTTGGACAGGACTCAAAGGTTTAGGGATTTTACGCGGTGGAAATCGTCGCAAAACACCAGCCACATAACAGTTATCAGTCATCAGTTATCAGTCATCAGTTATTAGTTTATTCCCCATTCATAATTACCTATTCCCTGTCATAACTTTAATTATCCTTCATGTTTTCAATTTATATTCTCACGGCAAACGAAGAAATTGATATTGCGGATTGTATTGAATCTGCATCATTGTCAGATGATGTGATTGTGGTGGATTCTTTTAGTCAAGATCGCACCGTTGAAATTGCTCAACAATATCCTGTGCGGGTGTTCCAAAATCGTTTTGAAAGTCACGGAAAACAACGCACCTGGATGTTAAAAGAAATTCCCACAAAACACGATTGGGTCTACATTTTAGAAGCCGATGAACGGATGACTCCTGCATTATTTGCAGAATGTTTGCAAGGGATTCAAAGCCCGGATTACATTGGATATTATGTGGCTGAAAGGGTCATGTTTTTAGGGAATTGGATTCGACGCAGTACCCAATATCCTCGTTATCAAATGCGTCTGTTTCGCAAGGATAAAGTTTGGTTTACCGATTATGGTCATACGGAACGGGAAGTCTGTGATGGCCCGACGGGATTTATTCGAGAAACCTATCCCCATTACACCTGTAGTAAGGGGTTATCCCGTTGGATTGATAAACACAATCGTTACTCAACGGATGAAGCAGTAGAAACCCTGCGACAGTTACAGACTGGAACAGTAAATTGGAGGCATTTATTATTAGGAAGTTCGGAAGTTGAACGACGACGAGCCCTAAAAGATTTGTCCCTACGTTTACCATTTAGACCTCTGATTCGCTTTATTTATATGTACTTTTTCTTGGGGGGAATTTTAGACGGTCGTTCGGGGTTTTCCTGGTGTGTTTTACAGGCATTCTATGAATATTTGATCCTCCTTAAAGTTTGGGAAGTTAAAAATTCTCCCCAACTGTATAATCTGGTTTTAGAGACTTCAGAAAAATCAGAAAAAGTCGAGTCCCAGAAATTTATATCCAATCTGGGAACCTCAGACTCTTAGTTTTTATTTCATGCTTCAGGGTGTTTTTATTTCAGGAACTTACCAGGGCTTTCATTTCCGATTCTCCAGCTTTTTTTAATAACCGAGTTAGTTGTATATTGCACAGGATAATCATTAATCCTTGACCGACAAAACTGCTGATAATTGAGGACGATGTAGCCGCAGAAATCGAGATAAAAGATAAGACAGACCAGAGAAAAAATGAATATTGAGAGGAATAAATCAAATTCATAAATAATGGGGGTATAATTATCGCTCCTAATACCGTACTCGTTGCCCAGAAGGTTCGTTTTTGTGTTTTTATCATTGTCATTAATTGAGCGATACTGGCACATAGCAGCATAAAACTACAATGTAAGGCAACAGCTAACAACATTTCAATTTTTTCCGAGGGTTTAGCAACTAGAAAAATCATTACTATCCAAATTGTAGAGGCAATTAAAAGATTAATCAGAATTGCCACAATTGCCGGACTTTTTTCACCCCAAATTAAATCACTTCCTAAATCTATCCACCAATATTGTTTCCGTTCCTGTCTATATCGTGCCCAATCGTGTAAGGTTTGCCGTTGAGCAGACAGAGCTAAAATTAAAGCTAAAATCAGAAAAATATTACCGATGAAAATAGTCCCATAATGACCATCAATTACTTCAAATTTAGGGAGAGAAAACCCTAAATTCATCAGCGTAAAGTTAAGGGTTAATAGATAACTCTGTTGTTTACTTAAACTGGGAAGATTGGGATGCTGATAGTTCCGTTTTAAGGCTTGCCAAATCCAATAGGTTAAAAAACCATAATTAAGTAAGGCTAATGCTAAGAGGGAAACTCCATGGGTTCCCACATTTAATCCAAACCATTGTAATTGACTAATATTGGAATGATTGAAGGGATAATTTAAGTAAGGGTCTGTGGTTTCGTCAATTAAATGGCGAAGCAGACAGGTGGGAGAAAATATATTCAGCCAATCCCAACCTTCATTGATAATGGGTTTAAAGTTAGCTATCAATAGAAAACTTAAAATTATCCCACTACCAATCAAAGATTGTAACCCATTAAACAAAGCACTGGTAGTAACTCCAACTAACAAAGCCAGACTATAGAAAAATGCACAACTAGCTACGGTTAAACCATAGAAACCACCAATTTCTAGCAGGGAAATATGAGCCGAAATTCCTGCCCATAAATGAAAAGGAATTGCCAGGAAAATTCCCAGATATAATAAACTGGGTACACCCAATAATTTACCGATTAAAATACTCTGAGCCGATTGGGGACTTAACCGAATAAAGTTTAGGGTTCCTCGCCGTTCTTCGGTGGCTAAATCGTTAATTAGCATATAGGTTTCCCAGAACAATTAAGCCAAAAACTGCTAGAACACTAATCCAGATAAAAATGCTTGTCGAATAGTCTGTAAACCAACGGTGAAAATCAATTGAATTCTGGGGACAGACGGCATTTCTGATTTTGTCGAGGTCTTGCAGTTGTTTTTCTAAATCGGGACGTTTTCCGGCATTACCTAGGGCATTAATTTGATCATAAATCTTCCAGTATTGTGTCTCGGATTGAGTATATAGTTGGTTTTTGGAGGGACAGTATGGGCTGCTAATTATAATTTGATTAGCACCAGGAAATTGATTCAGGTGACTCAAAAATATCGTCAGTTGGGTAAGGAGAGAAATTCCAATGGCTATGAGAATATTGCGAACTTGAAATCGACCTTTTAATTCTCTCACCAGTTGGGGATTCCACTCATTAAATCGAGGTAAATACAGACGTTTCATAACTCTTTATTCCTAGATTAAATTGACGGGATTAGGTATTTTAAGAGGCTTGTTTGTGTCCGAGTTTTAAGAAAATAGATTCTAAGTTTTCTTGAACTCGATTAAATTCACTTAAGGGAATTTCGGCAGAAATCAGCGATCGCAATAATATTGCGGCATCTTTTTCTGTCCCTGAAAATTGAACTTTTACCTGTTGTTTTCCGGGTAAAACTTCCCAACTATCCACCGCCGGATGATTTTTTAATTCCCCGATCAGTATATCCATTTTACCCAAAGTCGAAATAAAAAGATGCTGCACACTCAAACGTTTATACAAGTCTTGTATTGATGCACTTTCCACCAGATACCCCAATTCCATAATCCCAATATAACTACAAAAATCCTCCAAGTCACTCAAGACATGGGAAGAAATCACAATAGTCATTCCCGCTTCATGTAAACTTTTAATAATCTCTCGAAATTGCATCCGGGCAATCGGATCTAAACCGGATACGGGTTCATCGAGAAAGAGTAATAAGGGTTCATGAATAATGGTGCGTCCTAAACTCAATCGTTGTTTCATTCCCCGGGAAAGGGTGGAAATTAAACTATTGCGTTTTTGGGTTAACTGCACGATTTCCAAGACTTCATATAATCTTTGAGTCCGTCGAGGTTTCCCGCAGATAATATAACCGGGCAAAGTAATCTAAATAATCCCAAACAGTCAAATCATTATAGAGAGGAAAATCATCGGGTAAATATCCTAAACGTTGTTTAATTTTAGGATTGGTATGATCCCGGGATACCGCCTCTCCATTAATATAAATCTCCCCTTTTGTGGGTTCTTCTATGGTAGCCAACATCCGCAATAATGTAGTTTTTCCGGCTCCATTTGGCCCGATTAATCCATAGACTTCTCCCATGGGAATTTGTAAATCTAAATCATTAACTGCTAGATAGCGTTCAAATCTTTTTGTCAGTCCACGGGTTTGAATTGCAAGTTCTTTCGCCATATAAATATAGGAAGAATTGAGTTTTAAGTTTTAACTTAGATTCCCTCTACAAATCACTCTAACCGATTTACGGAAATAAAAAGTATCCGTAGAGACGAGCCACGGCGCGTCTCTCTATTTCTACTCTTTACCAAACCATGAATTATTGAACCTGAGCACCATGGGAACGGGGATCACTGCTGCTGGGTTTATCTAAGGTTAGGGGAGAATTAAAAGCAGAAACTTGACCAATTGCTTGGGTATAGGGAAGGGGATTTTCTGCGATTAAAGACTCTAAATTAGCCTCTAAAATCGGGCGGGGAATTTCGCCGATGGTTTGGGCAATTGTTTCGGATTTTTGATTCAAATAAACGAAATGGGGAATGCCATCGACTCTATATTTGAGGAGTTCGGGTAGCCATTTACTATTATCAACATTCAACATCACAAAATTGAGTTGTTCCGAATATTTATGTTTGATTTCGCTTAATTCTGGTGCCATGGTTTGACAACTGGTACACCAATTTGCATAAAATTCCATGAGGGTCGGTTTGCCATTATTCAAGGCGATATCTAGGGGAATTGATTCTTCTACGAGTTGGGGGAGGGAAGTGGTAGTGGCTTCGCTACGAATTCCTACGAAAACCGAGAGACTTAGAATGATAGCTGCGATGATGATTAAAAAGTTTCTGATTCGTTTGGCTAAATCAGAAGGTTTCGGTTGAGGGGGTTGAATGTATTGGGTTTTCGTTCATGTTGATATCGTTAAAGATGATCATTATTATTGATGATTTTAGTTTAACAAAATTTTTAAAAAAAATTATTAACGTTCTTCTGAAAATTGTTGTAAAATAGAAAGGTCAATGAAATATAAAAGGAATAAAATTCTGTGGTGCAATACCAAGCCATCCTAAAATGGACTATGGGACAGGAATAAATTTAGGATTAATAACATGAAAAAACGAGTGACGTTGACATTTCCCAAACGTTCTATTCAAATGCCGATTACCTATCGTTTGGCGAAGGATTTTAATGTAGCTGCTAATATTATTCGCGCTCAAGTTGCTCCGAATCAAGTCGGAAAATTAGTGGTAGAATTATCGGGAGATATTGATGAACTAGAGGCTGCTATTGAGTGGATGCAAACTCAAAATATTGGAGTTTCTTTAGTTGGACGGGAGATTATCATTGATGAGCAAAGTTGTGTGGATTGTGGGCTCTGTACTGGAGTTTGTCCGACGGATGCCTTAACCCTAAATCCAGAAACCTTTTATTTGACCTTTACTCGCTCACGGTGTATTGTTTGTGAACAATGTATTCCGACCTGTCCCCTTCAGGCAATTTCTACTAATCTTTGAAGGGAAATTGAATCTAAAAATTTATTTTTTATCCTAATCTTTCAATGAAATTACAACAAGAAACTACAATTATTACTTGGTTTTCCTTTGGATTACTTCTCTTGACCTGTCTGAATTTTGGTTGGTTTTTATTTGAATCGAGTTGGTATTCTTTAGTTTCCGGTCTATTTTTAGCGTTGATTTGGTTAATTGATTTATTCTTTACCCTACCATTAAATCGACTTAATTCATTAGTTGTAAAGAAAATCAGAACGGATTTAGGAACATTTTTAATGATTGTGTTCATCTCTGTTCTGGGTGTATTTATGCTGACTTGGATTAAGGTTTCTGTTAATATTCTATTAATGGTTTCTGCGACAGCTTTAGCTAGATTAGAGTTACAAACTGCCCGATTTAAGGATTGGCACTCTTTTATTATTTTATCGATATTATCTACCCTGGGTTTAATATTAGGATGGGGATTAAATCACTATTTTTCCTTCGGACATTTGGAATCACAATTTTGTTTACCCTTTCATTTAGGATGTATTGATATTCCCTATCGTGATAGGTAATGGGGAATGGGTAATGGGTAATGGGTAATGGGTAATGGGTAATGGGTAATGGGTAATGGGTAATGGGTAATGGGTAATGGGTAATGGGTAATGGGTAATGGGTAATGGGTAATGGGTAATGGGTAATAGACTGATGACTGATAACTGATAACTGGTAAGGGCGGGTTTCTTTTAGATATTTGTTAATCACCGCGCATCTCGATAAACCCGCCCCTACAAATTGTGACTGAATTAACCGATTATTTTAAATCTAATAATCCACTGGTTTTTAATTTAGGATTAAAGCGAATTTCCTCTTGTAATCCTCGGGCTTTGAGTTCAGATAAAATCTGTTCTTCTACACGACGGGCGGCTTGTTTTAACAGTTTTTCTTTACCTATGTCATCGGTTTTTTGATACTGATCTTGTTCTTCTGGGGTCATAAAAGGTCTAACTTGAATTGGATCATTCCAGAGAGATTTATCTTCCCCATTTCCGAGAGGAATTGAACCATTTTCATCAATCCAAGCCTTTTGAATCTCTTCTAAAATAGTTCGACTCGGACGTTCAATGGTTTGTAACTTTAACCAATAACAGTCTTGATTTTGACGAATAAAATGTTGTTTTAAGCTAAAATATATATTTCGAGAATAGCCAACATATTTTAAGTTTTTTTCCTGATTAAAAATAGCATAAACTCCGATTTCACCTTGGAGTGATTCAGGAATTTTACCATTTTCATCCAGATAGGAAATATAGTCTAAACTATTAAGAGAAGGAATTTCAGTTGGAGTAGTCATTGATCCCAAAAATGCTTTTTCACTGATTTTAAAGGTATTGGTGTCGATTTCTCAAAATTGGATACTAAAGTTTTATTAAGCCAAGCTCAATATTCAGGTTTCCCTCAGAATATTTGAACCAGTTTAAGGATTATTGTGGAATTTGAGTTAGCATAACTCTATGATTGTATTAAGTCAGCCACGACCATGCAGAATAGTACAGAAGAATTATCAAAACCGTCGCGCCAGCCTGTCGGTGGATGGCAGTTAGCCGAGTATGTTTCTATTGCCGGGACAGCAGTGGGAACACTCGTTGCTGCATGGTATCAGCCTATTCTGTTTGCTGGAAACGCCCCTAACCTTTGCCTTGATTTTAAATGTGGTGAATCGCCAACGGTTTGAACAGGATATGCGTCAAACGATGGATGCGGCGATTACGGATGTTCGGACGGTGGTGGAATCGCTGGATCAACAAATTCAACTGTTACCCTCGGAGTCCCAGGAACTTGATCCAATTACGGATGTCCTAACGGAGTTACAACGGGTGACTCAAGGGTTAGAAAAAAATGCCCTGCGACAAGACGATTGGGAAGTGATGAATGTGCGCTTTCAGTTAATGCAAGAAACAATTGATGAATTGAAAACATCAATCGAGAACTCTGGGCTTAATTTTGAAAAAAACGATCAAGAATCTTTAAACACAACTTTAGAGGCATTTGTCAATCAGTCAATTACTGATTCAGCAACTATGCAAATACAAATCGATCAGCTTTCTGAACGGGTTAATACCTTACAAACGGAACAGCAAACCGTGATTAAACCCTATATTAAACGCTTAGTTAATGCGGTTAAGGAGTTAAAGAATCGTTGAATTTTAATCCTATCCCCCCTTTTTTATGGGGTTTAGGGGGGATTATTGGGGGAAAATATTAAGGGATTTATCGATATTCGTCACCACAATCGCCAATTATTTCCATCAAATCACGGGCTGGGGAAAGAACGGAATTAATATTTTGATAATCTTCGGGGTCGAGACTAAATTCAAAGACCTTAGCATTATCTTTGATATGGTCAGAAAGCCCTAATCTCGTACCCACCATGGTTCCGGCTACGGTGGGTTGTTCTAGGATATAACGCACTGCAATATTAGGAATTGTCACTTGATGTTTTTGGGCGATCGCCTCTAAAGTTTTTAATAGGGTTTGAAATAAATTCCATCCTCCCCAAGCATCAATCATATTTTTATATTTTTTCAAGCTAACGGTTTCTAAACTAAAGCCATTCGGTTCGGATTTCCCCAAATATTTTTCCGATAAAAAACCGCCACAAACCACACCATAGGGAAGTAACTTAATATTATGGGCTTGACAAAATTCGGTCATTTTAGCTAAAGGACGGCGATCAACTAAAGAAAACTGCACTTGATTAGATACAATTTTAATCCCATTTCCAACAATAATTTTTAAGTGTTGGGTATCAAAATTGGTTAACGCTAAATGTTTAATCTTACCTTCGGTTTGCAGTTGCGCCAAATAATTTAAAGCATCTAAATAATTTTGATCTCGATAATCCCACCAATGAAATTGTAGTAAATCGAGACAATCAACTCCCATGCGTTGGCGAGAAATATCAATATTTTTTTCCACCAAGGCTTTGGTCATTTTACCCCCACGGGGAACCCATTTTGTAAAGGCTTGCACCTGGGATAAAGCCTCCTGTCCCCGGGTGGCCATTAATTGTCGTCTAAATTCCCCAATAAAATCCTCGGCTGGGCCATAATGATCGGCTAGATCCCAAGTGGTATATCCGGCGTCTAGGTATTTAAACATACTCTCAATTGCAACAGTGGGATTAATCCGACCATGGGCACCGGAGACCTGCCACATTCCGTTTAAAATACGACAAATATTCAAATCTTCTGTAAATTGAAAACGACTAGAATCGGGAAGTTTCATGGGTTCTTTTGTTTAAACTAAATAGTGATCAATATAACATGAATAACAGAAGGTTTAACTCTAAAGATCTATAAAGTAGCATGACAATTTGATGAATTTAAGCCACAATAGAATTTATCACTGTATATTTATTGAGTCCCCTTCCCAAAATAAGCAGTTACGGGAAATAAAATTAATTGTTATGGTTTTGAGCAAAAAATTGTTTCAGACAACTATGAACTCTAGTTTGTTATCGGAAGCCGAAACTACGGGCTATTTTTGCGGCTATGCCCTAGTCTTGAGCATTTCATTCAAAGTTAATATCTTAATATTAAATACCTTGATCCGGGTGACCAGAAGCACAGCCTCATAACTATCCCCTAATCTCCCATTCCTGATTTTACTGTGATCTTAATGTCCAACCCCCATTTAGTTAAATCTCTGATTAAGATTCCGTTACGTTATGTTTTGGTTGTTCCCTTTTCCGTGTTAATTTTTGGCTCCGTTGGGTTAGTTAGTTGGCTATCTTTTCAGAATGGACAAAAGGCTGTCTATGATTTAGCTAATCAACTACAACTGGAAATTAGCTCTCGCCTAGAAGACCATCTAAACACTTATTTATCCATTCCAATTTCTATTAACAAACTGAATCAAGAAGCCATTAAATTAGGACTATTAAATCTGAATAATTTTCAAACCACAGGACAATATTTTTGGCAACAACTGAAAATTTTTCCCGATGTGGGGTATATTAGTTTTGGCAGTTCCACAGGGGAATTTATTGGTGCAGGTCGATATCCCGAAGGTAATTTAGAAATTAGTGAAGTTTCCCAAAAACGTACTGGAGGAAAGAATTTTTCCTATAAAACCGATCTTCAAGGAAATTTTATCCAACCACCCTATGATACTGCCGATAGCTATAATTTTAAACCAGAAGCCTGGTATAGTGATCCGGTAAAAGTTGGTCGCGCCGTTTGGAGTAAAATTTATAATTGGGAAGGCTATCCCCAATATATTTCTATTTCCTATAGTCAACCCCTCTATACTCGAGATCGAAAATTAATTGGAGTATTAAGTGTTGACCAGCAATTACCTCAAATTAGTGATTTTTTAAAAAATCTAAAAATTAGTTCATCGGGAAAAATTTTTATTGTAGAACGCAATGGTTTATTGGTCGCCAGTTCCAGCGATGCTCCATCCTATTATGTAGTTAAAAAACAAGCTAAACGCATGAAAGGAACGGAAATTAAAGATGATTTAATTAGTTTAACTAGCAAATACTTAGGACAATATTTTATTGATTTAGCTCAAATTAAACAAAAACAAAATTTCAGTTTTACTCAAGCTGGAGAAAAATATTTTGTTCAAGTTACACCTTGGAAAAATCAGGTGGGTTTAGATTGGTTAATTGTTGTTGTGGTTCCCGAATCGGATTTTATGCAGCAAATTAATCAAAATACACGCACAACTATTTTGCTTAGTATTGTTGCTCTCCTAATCGCAACTTTAGTGGGTTTAATAACTTCTCGTTGGATTTTGATTCCTTTGAAACCGTTTAAAAGAAGCTGCGATCGCCTTTTCCCAGGGGGATTTTGAACAAAAAATTAACCTAAATCGCTCCGACGAATTAGGAATTTTAGCTGAAACTTTTAACCAAATGGCACAACAATTAATGGATTATTTTATTACCTTAGAAAAAACCAATCTCGTATTAGAAGAAAAAGTAGAAGAACGCACCTTAGAACTGAAGCAAGCGAAAGAAATAGCCGAGGTTGCCAACCATGCAAAAAGTGAATTTTTAGCGCGAATGAGTCATGAATTGCGAACTCCTTTGAATGCTATATTAGGATTTGCAGGAATGCTAAATAACCATCATAGCCTCGATTCGGAACAAAAAAAGTATACCCAAATTATTAGTCGAAGTGGAGAACATTTATTATCTTTAATTAATGATGTTCTCGATATGGCTAAAATTGAATCCGGTCATATTTCTCTTAATTTTAGTAGTTTTAACTTATATCACCTACTGGAATTAATTCGACAAATGTTAAACTTAAAAGCGGAATCTAAAGGCTTAAATTTAATTATTGATCGGGATGATAATGTGCCTCAATATATAGAAACCGATGAAAAAAAATTACGCCAAATTCTGATTAATTTATTAGGTAATGCCATTAAATTCACCGATACTGGATCAGTTATTTTACGGGTAAAAAGAGGATCAAATTATGATTTAAAATCCTCGGAAGAAGTGATGCTTGAATTTGAAATTGAAGACACAGGGGTAGGAATTGAAGCAGACCAAATAGAGAGTATTTTTGAAGCATTTATTCAAACCAAAGCCGGACAAAAAGCCACGGAAGGAACGGGTCTAGGATTATCCATCAGCCGACAGTTTATTCAACTTATTGGCGGAGAAATTCAGGTAAAAAGCAGTATTGGTAAAGGAACCATATTTTATTTTAAAATCCCCGTACTATTAACTGAAGACGGAGAGAGTTATCAATTTAATAGTCTGAATCAACTGATCATTGGCATTGCCAATAATAGCCAAATTTATCGGGTTTTAGTTGCCGATGATCGATGGGAAAATCGCCAAGTGCTGCGGGGAATTTTAGAAACCCATTGGATTTGAAATTCAAGAGGCTAAAAATGGAGAAGAAGCGATCGCCATTGCTTTAAGTTGGTCTCCTCAATTAATCCTTATGGATATGAATATGCCGATCATAAATGGATTTAATGCCACCCAATCCATTAAGTCCCAATCTACAGAATCAAACCCAGTAATTATTGCGGTGACAGCGAGTATATTTGAAGAAGAAAAAGCCCAAATTTTAGCCATTGGATGTGAAGACTATGTGAGTAAACCCGTGCAGAAATCTCTTTTATTAGAAAAAATTGCCGACCATTTAGGCATAGAATATCAATACTCTGAAGATCAAGATCAGAATCTTGTTTCTGAATTCGATCTGACTTTACAACCCTCTGATTTTAGTCCCATCCCTTTAGATTTAATTGCACAACTGCATCGAGCTACAATTCAACTCAATGATCAATTAATTTTTGAAATATTAGAAAAAATTCCCAGCGATCAGAGTCATTTAGTCCATACCATCACCCATCTAGCACATAATTTTCGGTATGACGTGATTTCAGATACGATAACGGTCTTTTTGTCTCAATCTGCTTCTGTTTGATCGGTTATTTAATCACAGCCAAAAAATAAAGCCCGAGACTAATAAATAATCCCAGGCTCTATTTTATCTTTAGTACCCCCAAGGGAATTCGAATCCCTGTCGCCTCCGTGAAAGGGAGGTGTCCTAGGCCTCTAGACGATGGGGGCTTAGGGTGTCTTGCAATTAACTTTTCCTCGGTTGAGTTTGAGTCATTCGCCTTTCACCTTTATTAATGTAGCCTATCTCTTTATCGGTGTCAACCCTTTGAGCAAAATTTGTTTAATTTTTTTTAGATTGGGCTGAAATCTTTTTCACAGAAGGCCTGTAGCACTTTAATACAATTGGCGATCGCCCCCAAATGGGCCAATTCATAGCCATGGGTGTTCTGAGTTGGGAAACCCAAGCAAGCCGCCCGGGCTACATGGCCAAATTTCATGGCGATGGAAGCATCACTCCCAAAGCCACTAAGAATCGTCAATTGTAACGGTACTCCGGCGGTGGCCGCCACCTGTCGCAATTGACCATTCAAACCCTCATCATAAACACCATAGCTATCCTGGGACAGCAACACCGGTTTTTCATCCCCTTCAATCGGATATTCCGGTGCCAGGGGGCAAATTTCCAGGGCAATTAACGCCTCTAGGGTTTGTCTTTGGGTAAAATACAAGGCCCCAATCGCTCCCACTTCCTCCTTAGCTGAAGCCACCAAATACACATCAATCGGGGGATGTTTGACGGTTTCTGCTAAGGCTAATAAAATCGCCAGAGAAGCTTTATTATCGAGGGTATAACTGGCAATATAATCCTTAATTCGGATGGGTTTTTTACGATGTTTTCCCACAACTACCCGGGTTTCCTGGGCGAATTCCTGCGGTTGCTAATTCTTCGGTTGTACATTTGGTTTCAACCCAAGTATCTTCCCATTTCAAGGCTTTTTCTTCCTGGTAAACTTTTTGAGGAGATTCATGGGAAATATGACGAGAACCAAAGCTCAAAATCCCGCTCAGAGTTTGATGATCTCCTAATAAATCGACCACTCCTTCCCCATAAACCCAAGGAAATGATCCCCCCAATTTTCTAACGGAAACCCGTCCCTTTTCTCCAATGGTTTTAACGATCATGCCAATTTCATCTTTATGGGCGGTAATGGCGAGCGCTCTTTCTGAAGTTTGACCGGGAATTTTAGCAATAATATTATCAGCTTGATCCTGCCAAACTTCTACACCCAGTTGAGAAAATCGTGCTAATAACCATTGATTAATTTCCGATTCTACCCCACTGGGAGAATGTTGCAAAACTAATTGTTCAATGGTTTGAAATAATACCTGATAATCCATTTAATTTGTCCTCAATTCCATCGTCCCATCAAGAATTATCGGGAGTCGGTTTTAATAATAATGCCACAATTAAAGCCGGGGTTCCACCAATTAATCCAATCATTAACCATCGGGGATAACTGCGTCCTTTTTGTTGGGCGACAAATGCCGCGATCGCACCGATAATACCATGAAGAATTGCTAAAGTTAAAACTATAGAAGGGTCATTTAAGGAATCAAACATTTTAGGTTAAACCCAATGTATTTTTGGGAGGAATAGGAAATGGGCAATGGGGAAGATATAGAGTCTTTCGCAATTAATTTTTATTCCAAATTCGATTCCACCAGGAATCTGAAGTGGATTCTATCCAATTAATTCGGCGACGAATATCTTCAATTTTCCAGCCAGTTAATGTGGCTAAGTTTTGTGCTTCCTGTTGCTGTCTTTGGCGAACAGATTGCCGATATTGTTGGGCTTGTGAACACTCGATGGATTCACGATAGGGATGATTAATAATATATCGACCCTGAAAGTTGGTTTGGTTTGCTGTTTCTTGAAAATTCAAATCTTCAGGAAAGGTATTGCGGGCATAGCGAATATGTAAGCGAGTAATAAAGGTGGAATTTCCCCCCGGGGAATCTAACCAAAATACCCCCGCTTGCTTTAATTCTTCTGTCGTTAAGGGATCGGCAGAACAAGGATCACATCCAGCCATATTCCAAGCATATTCTAAAAAGGCAACTTTTTTCTGTTCCCGTTCATAAATTGTATTGAATAGGGATTTATAAAAACCCGGAAAAACTTCTTTGACAAATTCAGGAATATCTTGATCGGAAGGAATTTTAACGGTGCGATAATTGGTTAATTCAACTTGACCTTTTGGAGACAGTAAATAAACAATTAAATCCTGTTCTCCTTTGCCATTAATCATCCCTAAACGAATCGGTAACATAAACCGAGGGGATTCGTAGGCAATCATTAAAGGTCGTAGGGTTTGGAACCCACTTTGATCGAATTTTTCTAAATTAACTTTAGCAACAAAAAATTTTAATCCCTGTTGAATATAGGGTTTTAATAAAGTGCTGGCTCCTGGGGGAATTTGATAACCATTTTGAATTAACCAGGTTTCTAAACCATCGGATTCTTTGGCACTTAAAATCAAAATATCGTATTCTCCCACACTGAAACGGGCTTCAATGGTCACTCCTAAACCCGACTGAGCTTCCCGTTGTTTGTCCATTTCTAAGGTGACATTTCCCCCTCTGGTGGCGGGTAATGGGGCTTGGGGGTAAGGATTACAGGGATCGGGATCGAAATATTCCACCAGTCGGGGTGCACTAAACGCATCTAATTGTTGGATAACTTTCGGTTCTCCAATTTTAACTTGTTCAGGTTTTAAAACCACAGGAAACCGGAACAACTAAAGCAAAATCTTTTACTGCTCCTTGATAATCATTTGCCATGGTTAAAATTGTCCGATTTTTGTCTCTGGCAATTACAACTTGTGAGGCTTGATTATATAAAGTAGCATCGGCTTTTGCCACATAAAATCCACAAAATGCCAAGGCGGGGGCAGCAAAACTAATACCAGCAAAAACAACAATTAAAAAGAGAATTAACCGATTTAAACCTTTCATAATTAACTCCTGTTAAAATAGGGTCTAAAAAGAGGCAGATAAGGGCAAATATTTCAGGGATTTTGCAGACCAAGAAAAGCGATGATTTTGAAAGATTTTATCTAAAATTATGGTCAGGGGAGAGAGGGCAAATAAAGCCCAAAATAGAGCAGTCGAGATAAAAAATTGATGTTGTAAAATAAAGGTTAGTCCGGCTATTAATACCGCCCAAATAATTCGGCTGAAGGTAGCATTGGGAATCGAACGCGGATCGGTAATCATAAAGAAAGCGAATAGTAATAAACTACCATTCATAAGTTGATGGGCATAAACATCCCAACCCCAACCTAGACTAAAATTGCGTCCGGCTTCTAAGGCCATATAGGTAATTAAAAAGGCGGCGGAAGTATCCCAGCGACCCACTTTTTTCAGAATGATTCCTGCGGTTCCTAAAAATAGCAATAAATACCAGGAATCGGTTCCCCATTGTCCGGGGGAAACCCAAGCATCGGCGCTTAGAGTTAGGGCAATAATAATCCCAAAGTTAGCGGGATTAAAAAAATGTTTTCCCTGGGATTGAAAGATAAATTTACTGGCGATCGCACAACATCCAGCTATAACTAAAGTTGTCCAATGATTGGCTCTGAGCAATAAACATAACCCTAATGTGGTAATTAAAGCACTACGCCAAGATCCTAAAAATTCCGGGGATAAAAGGGTGATCTTTTTGTTAATATAAAAGGAGGTAATTGAGGAAAATAACCATTGAGTTAATAAACAACTTAACCCAATGATCAGTATAAAATCCGGTCGTAATGTCCAGTCTCTGGTTCCAATTCCTAGGAGCAAAAACATTGAGAGAAATAGGATTTGAGTGTTACGAGCATCTTTAAACATGATATTCACCTGAAATTAAGATTAAAGTAAAAGCAGTTGAATCCACTCATCCAATCGTTGACGATTTTCTTCTGTTAATTGTTGCCCTAATTTAGCAATTTCGTTCAAATTGGCTTCCGACGCATCATCCATTCTTAGGGTTTTACGACTTTCCAACACCGTATTAATTCGCAAATAGTTTTCAGGATGTTCTGTGGTATCAAAGATCTGTTGCATTTGATAGTCAACGGTTTCCGCTACCCCGGTCATAATAATATCAAATAAGGGCTCAAGCCATTGTAATTTTCCCCAATCTTTTGCTTCTTCATAGGGATATTTCTTTTTAACAATTCCCGTACCTAAAGATAAAACCACCATTTCTTTAGCGGTTGGGCCTTTGTCATAGCGATTATCGAGATTAAAGTCACGATTAAATTTATGTCGAGCTTCTGCATAGGCACAAAGAGTGGGATTATTCGCAAAAACTCCTCCATCAATACAGGTATAAACATCCTGATTCATCGCCTTAATTTGAGACACTTCAAATAAGGTAGGGGCGGCGGAAGTGGCTCGTAAAACATCTTTGATAAAATAATCATCTTTGGGGTCTAAAATAGCATCATGTTGGGTAAAAAATTGACTTTTTCGCCTTTCTATTTCATAGCTAGTAATTAAGCAGGGTTTCAGGAGTTCGCTCAATTTAAGATCTTTAAAAAAATCACCCATGATCTGATCAAACTTTTGATAGGAGTATTTTTCATTAAATAATTCTCCCAAGACTGGCAAAGAATTTTTAGCCACAGGATCAAAGATTTGACTTGATTCATACCGAAAAAAATCATAAACTTCCTGAGCAGAACATCTGGGTCTGAGGGGATTTTCAGGATCGGGGCAAAGGTAAAGAGCAGTTAAAATTCCTCCAACGCTAGTTTCCCGCAATTAAGTCAAAATAATCCGCAATTCTCGCATCGGAGTTTCCCGTAAAATCCTGTAATTTCTGTTCGATATACTTTAAAACTTCGGCGGAAATTATTCCCCGCAGTCCACCGCCATCTAAGGAAAGAATCCGAGTAAATTGTGCCATATTTTAAGATTGTCTCCTATTTTAAAATAATCAATTAGTTTACAATATATTCCATTTTTGAGATAAGTGATCTCTAATATCAAAAAAATCTGTCCAATTAATATAGGGTTTTTGATATTCGTCTAAATATTTTGCCAAGCGATCGCGAGCAAAAACAAGTGGTGCTGCTAAGGCCATATTTAAGTCGGTAATCGAATCTCCAATGGCAATTTTTTCCGCATGGGAATAGCGTTCCATGACTTTAACTTTAGCTACTAATTCCGTGTCGGCTTCAAACTCAGAATTAACTTGAAAACACTCCTTTGATGTGTCTAAATCAACGGCATACATCCCATCAATTTTTTGACTTAAATCTCCTAAAACCGTTTCAACCATCACCCTAACCCCTCCTGAAACCAGAATAAAAGGAACTTTTTGGGTATTAAGAAAATCCAAAAATTCCACAAATCCAGGTCGTATTTTTTTGGTTCGAGAAAATTCTATAATTTCAGGATAACAACGGGATGGAATCGATTCTAACATGGTTCTAACTCCTTCTCTTAATGTCATTTCCTGCCGATATAATAAGGGCATAATTTCCGCCGCCTTTTCTGGAGCAAATTCTTTTAACATCGCTACAAAGGTTTCTTCTGCGGTAATTGTTCCATCAAAGTCACAAAAAATAATCGGGTTCATAATCAGTTTAGGTAGGTTATTAGTTATAATGGGGAAAATTTGTCGGTTTGTTGTTGGGATGCGGAGTCCACTAAGAGCGCTGAAGCGCAACAACAAGCGCAACAACAAGCGCAAAAACGAGTTAATTAGGGTGCTGTCGCCAGTATTCTCTCACCATTTTTATTTCTTCATAATTATAGTTTTCTCCCAAACATTCATAAATTGTTTTTAAGCTGATATCTCCAACTTTTTTGATGGCTTGAATAATGTTTTTTTGCCGTTCAGGTTCAACAAATTTATCGATATCTATATTCTGATTAGCGGCAATTAATTGGGTTAAATGATCGGCAATTGTACTGGTTTTTAATCCTCGTTCATTGGCGATCGCATTCAAACTCAGACCGTCTTGATATAAGGATAAAGTCGTAATTAAACTATCGGATAAATCCTCCAGGGTTAGGCGTTTAGATTCTGATTTTTTAGCGGAAGAATTGGGCGGTTTTTGTCCGTGACAATAGGTAAAAATCGCTTCAGTAAATTGTTGACCATAACGTTCTAATTTATAACTACCGACTCCAGAAATTTGACTTAATTCTTCTAAAGTTTGGGGTCGTTGTTGTGACATTAATTTTAACGTAGAATCGGAAAAAACCATATAGGGAGGAATAGATTGTTCATCGGCTAATTTTTTCCGCAGTTGGCGCAACTGTTCAAATAGCATTTCTACTTCTATGGCTAAAGAACGAGTTGATTTTTCGACATTTTGTTCTTTAATAACAGTAATTTCAACGGTTCTTTCCCGTTTCATTACCTCCCAACTGCGGGAATTTAACTTTAAAATTGCATAGCCATCGGTGGTTTGATCCAAAAGTCCTTGACGTAAAAGCGATCGCCCTAAATTCTTCCATTCTTCTGCCGTTTTATCCTTACCAATACCATAGGTAGAAAGTTGATCATGGCGTCGCTCCAGAATTTTTTGACTTTTCGATCCTCTTAATACATCAATAATATAATTCATCCCAAATCTTTCATGGCATCTAGCAATACAGGATAAAAATTTCATCGCCTCAGTTGTCCAGTCTTCCACCGGATTTTGAGTCTGACAATTATCACATTTTGCACAATTTTCCGAGAAAAATTCCCCAAAATAACTTAATTGAACGGTGCGCCGACATTCCGATGCTTCTGCATAATCTAACATCTGCCGTAACTGTTGACGGGCGATGCGTTGTTCATCGGGATCGGGTTTTTGTTCAATCAAATATTCAATGGTTTTAATATCACCATAACTAAAAAATAACGTACATCTAGCGGATTCTCCATCCCGTCCCGCCCGTCCTGATTCTTGATAATAACTTTCTAAGGTTCGAGGTAAACTATAATGAATTACAAAGCGAACATCGGGCTTATTAATTCCCATACCAAAAGCAACCGTCGCCACCATAATTTGAACATCATCCCGAATAAACCGAGTCTGATTTTCTGACCGGATTTGATCTTCAAGTCCAGCATGATAGGGTAGGGCTGAAATCCCATGATTTTGTAATCTAAATGCCAAATCTTCTACATTTTTTCGACTTAAACAATAGATAATTCCCGAACCTCCCACATCCTGAATAATTTTTAATAGCTGGGTAAAGGTTTGTTTTTTCTTGGGAATAACTTCATAATATAAATTAGGACGATTAAAACTAGCAACATGAATATAGGGATTTTTCAACTCTAACTGTTGAATAATATCCTGTCTCACCCTTTTAGTTGCTGTTGCTGTTAAGGCTAAAACCGGAATTTTAGGATAACGAATGCGCAGTTGTTTTAATTTTCGATATTCTGGGCGAAAATCATGTCCCCATTCAGAAACACAGTGGGCTTCATCAATGGCAAAAGCCGAGACTCCTAATTGAGTTTCTATTGTGTCTAAAAATAATAAAAATCTTTCGGATAATAATCGTTCTGGGGCAACATAAAGCAGTTTAATATCTCCGCGCAAAATGGCTAATTCCCTTGATTTTGCTTCCGCAGGCGTTAAGGTACTATTGAGAAAGGTAGCACCAACTCCATTATCTTGTAATGCCTCAACTTGATCCTGCATTAAGGCAATTAAGGGCGAGACCACAATCATTAATCCAGGTTTTAATAAAGCTGGAAGTTGAAAACACAGAGACTTTCCCCCCCCGGTGGGCATAATAATTAATAAATCTCGCTTTTGTAGCGCCTGATCAATTATTTCGCGCTGTCCGGGTCGAAAGGAATCATAACCAAAAAAATGTTTAAGAGACTGTTTCTAGGGATTGGGGTTGGGCAAAGGGAGTAGAAATTAGCCCTGACATTGCTCGTAATTTAGATAAAACGTCTTTTTTATTTTATAATTAAAATGGGGTGAATAGCTGGGATATCCTGATCATTTTTGAAGATTGTGAACCCAGAACTGTTATTTGATGCCTCAAAGGTGTTAAATTTTAAAATAAAGTTACAAAGTTTAGAGGAGATTTATGCCGAAAGCGGTTTGGAATGGTGCAGTTTTGGCAGAAAGTGACAAATGCGTTGTCGTTGATGGTAATCAATATTTTCCCTCGGACTCCATCAAGCGTGAATATTTCCAAGAAAGTAACACCCATACAACTTGTAGTTGGAAAGGGGTGGCTAGTTATTATGATGTCGTGGTTGATGGGCAAAAAAATAAGGATGCCGCTTGGTATTATCCCGAACCCAAATCGGCAGCTAAAAATATTGAAGGTTATATTGCCTTTTGGAAAGGAGTTAAAGTTGAACTTTAATTAGAAGTAAAATTTTTTCAGTCGGGGTAATTCATCAATTGCCCCTACTACAGAGATGATGCGAAAGTCCTGTTAAAAATAACAATAATTTTGAGACAATAGAGTATTCTTTTATTTAGATTAATCTTTAGAAACTGTGCAACCTTATCCTCCAGAATCCTTTAATTCCCATCAACTCCCGAATCAACGGTGGTATATTTTCCCGCAAAAATCTGACCTGGCTCAACAATTGGCAGATACCCTGGGAATTATCCCCTTAGTCACCCAAGTTTTAATTAATCGTGGGATTGAAACCCCGGAAACAGGCGGAGGCTTTTTTAACTCCTGAATCTCAAATTTTACCCTCTCCCCTAGAGGAATTTAAGGATTTAGAAAAAAGTGTAGAATTATTAGAAAATGCGATTAATCAGGGAGATAAAATCGCAATTTGTGGGGATTATGATGCCGATGGTATGACCAGTACGGCTTTATTAATGCGATCGCTTTCTGCCCTGGGAGCTAATGTTAATTACGCTATTCCTAGCCGCATGAAAGAAGGCTATGGAATTAATACCCGAATAGTAGAAGAATTCCACCAAGAAGACGTTAAAATTATCCTGACGGTTGATAATGGGATTTCTGCCTATCAACCCATTGCTAGGGCTAAAGAATTAGGGTTAATTGTAATTATTACCGATCACCATGATTTACCTGAACAATTACCTCCAGCCGATGCCATTCTCAATCCTAAATTATTACCTTTATTGTCCCCCTATCGAGGATTAGCCGGGGTGGGAGTTGCCTATGTTTTAGCCATTTGTTTGGCTCAAAAACTCGGTAAAATGCAAGGATTAGTCAATCCTTTGTTAGAATTATTTACATTAGGAACCATTGCCGATTTAGCCCCCTTAGTGGGAGTTAACCGCCGTTGGTTAAAACGCGGGTTAAAGTTAATTCCCTATTCCCAAATCACCGGAATTCAAGCCCTAATTCAAGTGGCTGGAGTCTCCACCGGATATCAAGCAAAATCGGAAGAACAGCCGGAAAATTCCCTCCCATCTACCAATACTAAAACCCTAAAACCCGATGATATTGGCTTTCGTTTGGGGCCAAGAATTAACGCCATTGGACGGTTAGCTGATCCCCAAATTGTGATAGAATTATTAACCACAGAAAATATGGGAATTGCCTTAGAACGGGCAATGCAATGTGAACAAATCAATCAACAACGACAACTATTATGTGAAGAAATTCAACAGGAAGCGATCGCTTGGGTTGAAGAACAACAGATTGATTTTAAACAAGAACGGGTGTTAGTTGTTGTCCAACCAGAATGGCATCATGGCGTGATTGGAATTGTTGCTTCTCGGTTAGTAGAAAGATATGGTGTTCCCGTGTTTATTGGAACCTATGAACAGTCAGAAGATGATACAGAATCCCCTAAAATAGTTCGAGGTTCAGCCCGGGGAATTTTGGAATTTGATATTTTTAAAGCCTTGGAATATTGTCAAGATTTACTGGGTAAATTCGGAGGACATAAAGCCGCCGGAGGGTTTTCTTTCCCCGCAGAAAACTTGGAGCAAATTAAAACCCGTTTAAGTGAATTTGCCCATCAATGTTTAGAATTAGAACATCTTAAACCCTTAATTAAAATTGATGCTCAAGCCAATTTAAGTGAAATTAATTTTAATCTCTATGATCAAATTAATCAACTCCATCCCTGTGGCATAGAAAATAACGCCCCCACCTTTTGGACACCTAACGTGCGAATTGTTAAACAAAAAGTTGTGGGAAAAGGACATATTAAACTTACCTTAACCCAAGATAAATTTTCCCATACTCAACTAACTGCCTTACCCACAATTAATGCCATGGCTTGGCGTTGGGCGGACTATTTTCCCCTTCCCCACTGTTTAGATATCGCCTATCAATTAAAAGAAAATAACTGGAATGGTCAAACCAATATTGAGTTAGAATTAGTTGGGGCAAGATTACCCGAATCTCCAGAAATCCAACATTCTCAAGTTAATAAAAGTGTAGAATTTGACTATAATAATAAACAATATAGTTGTAGTTTATCTTATATTGGTGAAACCCAAGAATTAAAAATCCGTAATCAGAAAGGGGAAGTATTAGCTATAAAAAAAGGTCAACGTTTTGGACTCTTAGGAAAAAGCCGTCAGGATGCTCAAACTGTTGATGTGTCCCAACCTGTTTTTTATAATTTAATTCAGGCGGCAGTTAGAGCGTTAGAATAAAGTGATAGTTAGTAACCGTTCTAAAATCTAACAATGTACCTGGTATTTGATCAATGGCTAACAAAAATCAACACTCAACCGAAGAACAACTTTTAGTTCAAAATCATGCCCGAATTGGTCAAGGTTTAATTTATTTGGCGCAAGGTTTATTAATGTTTGTTAAAGAAACTTTACAACGCCGTTGTGGGAATAATTGGGAAACTGTTGTAAAAAACTGTTTGGCTGATAAACAATTTCATATTCAAGGCGATCAAGTTAATATTGAAGATTGCCAAGCTTTACTCCAAATTATTATTAAAGAACGAGATGGGGCTTTTTACAATACTCTGAGTCGGGATAATATTAGTTTGATCTTTGATTTAGGGGATATTCGTCGAAAATGGGCTCATCCTCGGCTTAATGATTGGATTAAATTAAAATACTTTACTTCTCAATATACCTATCGTTCTTTAGATAAAATGTTACAAGTTCTTGAAGCCATTCAAGCTAAAGATGGAATCGGTGAAGTCAAACAATTAATGGCTGAAGTCCTCCCTCTGTTACAAGAAAAGCCTGAATATGAGAATCAATTACAATCTCGTTTAATTCAGGAAAAAACAGAAGGATTTGTTGGACGTGAATTTGTTTTTGATGCCATTCAAACCTTTTTAGATCATCAACCTAATGGTTATTTTATAATAGAAGGAGATCCGGGCATTGGCAAAAGTGCAATTTTAGCGAAATATGTTGAGGAAACCGGATGTGTTGCCCATTTTAATGTTCGTTTCTCTGGGAGTTAACCGCGCCGAAAACTTTTTAGAAAGTATTTGCACTCAACTGATTAGCCGTTATAATTTACCATATCCTAATTTACCTGCGGACGCTAGAAAAGACGGTCAATTTTTTGCTAAACTATTAGATGAGATTGTTAGCAAGCAGAAATCAGGAACAAAACTTATCATCGCTGTTGACGCATTAGATGAAGTAGATCACAGTGATCATAGCGGGGCGAATATCCTGTATTTACCGATTATCTTACCGAAAGGAGTTTATTTTCTACTTACGCAACGACCTATTAGCCTACCTTTGACGGTTACTACACCTATTCATCGGTTTAACCTGATGCAATATCAAGCGGAGAGTTTAGCAGATATTAAAACCTATATTCGGGAGGCATTAAAGCGTCCTCAGTTAAACGCATGGGTGCAAAATCAAGGGTTAACTGAAGAAAATTTTATCACACAATTAGCGGATAAAAGTGAAAATAATTTCATGTATTTACGCTATATTTTAGGCGATATTGAAATAGGGAAATATCAAAATTTAACGATTAATCAACTTCCCCAAGGGTTGCAAGCCTATTATGAAGACCATTGGCGACAAATGGGGATGATGACGAAACCCTTACCCCGAACAAAAATTAAAATTGTTTATATTTTATCGGAATTACGGGAAACAGTCTCCCGTGATTTAATTGTTGATTTTGTTCAAGAAGATGCGTTAACTGTTCAAGAAGTGTTAGAAGAGTGGGAACAATTTTTGCGTGAAGAAGTGATAGGTGGCGAAACTCGTTATGGGATTTATCATCAAAGTTTTTGCGACTTTTTAGCGCGTAAAGATATTGTCCAGGCGGCAGGAGTCACCTTATCAGGAATTAATGCTCAAATTGCCGATAATTTAACCGGAGGAATCTTTGGTCATGGGTGAAATTCGCGTTTGGTTAGATACTATGACTCCTGAAAAACGAGAATATACATTAAAGTATACTCCTAGTCATTTAGCAAAAGCAGGGTCTGTTAATCAGTTATTTTGTTGTTTAACAAGTTTTGAGTTTATTCAGGCAAAATTATTGATTTGTGGAGTCGAAGCGTTAATAGAAGATTATCAGTTAGGATTAAATAGTGCCAATATTATCTTATCAGAAGAACAAGCACAAACCTTGAGATCAATACAAGGTGCTATTCGCCTAGCTTCTCATATTTTAAAAGAAGATAAAACTCAATTAGCAGCACAGCTAGTCGGACGTTTACTGGAGTTTGAAAATCCTCTGATTCAAAATTTTTTAGAAGACATCAAAATTAATCAAACAACACCTTGGTTACGTCCATTAGAAGGAAGTTTAACAAAACCTGATAGTCCCTTGTTGCGGACTCTTGTGGGTCACACCGATGAAATATTAGCGTTAGAAGTGACTCCTGATAGTCAATGGTTAATTTCGGCTTCTGAGGATCATACAATTAAGGTTTGGGATATTGCAACTGGACAAGAAATTTATACCTTAACAGGTCACACCGGAAGTGTATTAACTTTGGTTTTAACTTCTGATGGGAAACAAGTGATTTCAGGGTCAGCAGACCATACAATTAAAGTTTGGAGCTTAGAAACTGGACAGGAAATTTATACTTTGAGGAGTCATCAAGGAATTATCCCGACATTAGCATTAAGTTCTGATGGTAAAATATTGTATTCCGGTTCTGAGGATAAAACGGTTAAACTGTGGAGTTTAGAAACACAACAAGAAATTGCTGGTTTTGAATGTCAACAAAGTATTCTTTCTTTAGCAGTTACACCAGACAACAATAAGTTAATTGCTTGTTTAGAAAATGGTTTTTTACAAATTTGGGATTTGAAAACATTAAGTTTAGTCAATAATTGGGTTATCTTGAAAATTGAAAAAAATCCAATACGTTTATATAATGCTGTTCCTGATATATTAAATTTGATATCAGAATATCATCAAAATAGACATAATTTTGAATTAAGTTCCTTAATTGAAGTATTTTCAAGATTTAAAATTTTATATATAAAAAATAACTTTTTGTGTTTAAATATAAACCATAAAAATAATACTTTTTCTTACACAGATAGCTTTATTTGTACTCTAAATATTGATTTTCCATCAATATTTATTATTGAACTTAAATTAAGTTCTAATGGGATCGTCAATACAAAATTTACTCATAATCTACAAAACTTAATTTACTCTTATAATTACTACGATGATATAGGTAACTCGCTAGTTTCTGATATGAAGACAATTATTTATGATTGGGAAAACGAAGAAGAAATCAATAATTTTAATCAATATTTCTCTGATTTTCAATTTACTCCTAATCAAGATAAATTTATAGGTATTTTAGGAGAAAATACTATTCAAATTTTTGATTGGCATAAAATGATCAATTTTATTGAAAAAGAAAATAAACAAAATATTTATCCTACATCTCTCAAAATTACTGATGATGAAAAATGGTTAATTGTTTATTATATCAGCAATGATATTGGAGAGAATAGTTTTATGCTTTATAGTCTAGAATCAAGAGCATTTCACCTAGATGATGCACTAGATTATATAAAAATTAGTTCTGATAGTAAATACATAGTTTGGAGACCTTTTTTATCCGATGAATTAAAAGTCTATGATCTTGAAAAAAATGAAGTTATTTTAAATTTAGAAGATGAATCAGAAGTTCATTCTTTTTCTTCTAAAACCACGAAAATACATGATAATTTTCTATTTACGATAGATAATCATAAATTTTTAGTTTATGATTTACAGGATAAAGATAATATAAAAGAGTTGGATGAAGAAATTATTGATTTCCATATTTTAGAAGGAACTTCAAAATTTATTATTTGCCTTCCAGATAAAACTATAAAATTTATAGACGTTGAGGAAGATAGAATTATTGAATTTAATCAATATAAAGAAGAAAAATATATTTTAATGGAGGAAAAAATATTAGAATCAAGAAAAATAAAAATATTAGAATCAAGAAAAACCAATGCGTTAGAAGAAGATGATGAAGATCTATTATTTAGTTTTTTTGGTTTAGATACCTATAAAATATTACCTTATATAGAATCAGTCCTAGCCAATGATAAATTTGCTATTTCTGGCTATTATGGTGGACATCATGAAAAAAGATCAGAGAAAACCATTTGGAATATAGAGACAGGAGAAGAATTATTTTGTGTGGATGGAGAATTTATTACAGTTACTCCTGATGCAAAAAAAGCAATATTTTATTCTTTAAAAGACTCAAAAAATATTCATAATGAATCTATATTTCATACTTTGATAAGTTGGAGTTTAGAACAAACTTATACAATTACTAACAATACAGCATCAATCAAGTTTATAGATGTAACGAAAGATAGTAAGTTACTTTTTATCCAAACATTTGAAAAAAATAATGATGCAATACTTCGTAATTTAGAAGTTTGGAATTTAGAAACAGGTCAACAAGTTTATACAATCAATTTAACAGGATCTATTTTATTTGTTCAAATAAACACTGATAATAGTAGAATGCTTGTAGCTACAAATGATCAATATTTGAGAATTTTTAACTTAGAAACTGGACAGGAAATTTTTAAAATAAAAAATCAGTGGAATGATTCTCAAAAAGAAGTAACTATTACTCCAGATTTTCAAAAAGTTATTTCAATTTATAAAAGCAATAATCTAATCGTCTGGGACTTAGAGACAGGAAAAGTTAAAGCTACTTTTACAGCCGATAATCCTTTAGCTTGTTACACGGTTTCTCCTGATGGAAAAACAATTGTAGCTGCTGAAACATTCAGAAAACTTCATTTCCTAACCTTAGAAGATGGAGAATAAGTCAAAAGTATAAGTAGTGTGAGCGTCCTCGCTCGCTAGGGTGCATAGTTTAAATACTTATTAACAACCTTAAACAAACAAAAAAAAATCTCCACCATAACGGCGGAGATTTTTAGTAAATCAAAAACAAAAATTAGGCTTCGCTTTCAATGTGGATGAATAATAAACCCATTACCACAACTGGCATTAACCAGCAAACCACGGGAATTAAAATCCAAGGTAAAAAAGAAGCTGCGTATGCTCCGGTCATATCAAATTCTCCTATTGTAATGTTAGAAAGTTTTGACGTTTGGCAAAAAGCTAAATTAGCTATTGACAAAGCCTCGGAACATAGAATCAAGTAAACCGAGGTTTTCCAGTAGGAAAAAGGCAACAAAAGCGCCGCCCGCCGCACCGACGAAGAAACCGCCAGCAAACTGACTCCAACCTTCAGAGGTTTGGAGAGAATCGCCAGTATTTGAATCGCCTTTTTGGAAAGAAACTAATCCGTAAGCAGATAAACAAATTGTGGCAATCAAAATTAAGGCAATGCCTGAGATTAATCCACCTAAATTAGCCGCGCTGGGATGATCGCGTAATGGCCCAAGTTTGATCCAGGGCCCGACTAAAAAGTAACCGTGAGCCATACCGACTTCTAAACCCCGGAGTAAAGGAGATAAACCTTTACGGTAGGCGGGTAAATTCCCGATAAAAGCACGGGTAAAATCGGAATCGCTGATAGGCGTGGACAAATGGCCGACAAATGGATCGCCATTATAGGGTTTAATCAATTCTGCCATGGGGTTTCTTTCTCCTCTAATTATTGAAGAACTTGTAGCAGTTATTAAGCTCATATTTTACGCAGGGATAGGTGATCTCGTTACCAAAATGAGCATAAGCTTCAAAAAAGTTCACATCTCCCCGTCGGGGGGTATATCTGATGTCAAGGCGAGGATTAACAAAACAGGTTAAGATTTAACCAATTATTGAGGAACTAGGATCATGAATCACCGACTAAAATCTCTTAGCTATGCCATGTTTGGGGCGATCGCATCAACAATGTTCGCCACCTCTGTCAAAGCTGAAACCCATGTTTAAGGACTATCCCACCACCTATCAACCCTTTGCGGAAGAATTTATGCGGGCGGCCTCGAGAACCTCTGGGGATGTGTTTAAAAATAAATCCTTACTGGGTCAAATGTCTACCTATTTAGGAGTTAGTTTTCCTTGGCCCAACGGTATCAATGGTTTTCCCGAAACCCTAATGACCAATGACGCCCGACTGGTGAATCAAGTGTATCGGGATGGAATGCTGCGCCAAACCAGTAGCGACCCGATTATTCGTACAGCCGATTTAATTAATCCCTACAACACCTCGATTCTGAACCAATCCACATATCGGGATCTTGACCTTCAAACCTCCCCAGGATTGCCTGTACAACGTCGCTAAGGCGATTCACAGGTCTGTTTCCATAAAAAAACTGCCGATCTTCCAGATCAGCAGTTAATTGGATAAGCTCCTTTTTTTGTAGAATCCCAAGTCTATAGACTCAAAAATACTTTTTTTGCTCCCATATTCAAGAATATAGTTTCGGAGTTAATCATTTGTGGTAGGGGTCAAATGACGTCCCATAATCACTAAATCTCGCTCAATTCCATCTAAATCAGCAACTCTGGGTAAATAGCCCCATTGTTCAAAATCAAAGCGTTTAAATAATTCTAAACTGGGTTGATTGTGGGCAAAAATTAACGCCAGTAAAGCTTTTAATCCCAAACTAGGACTACGATGCACCGCTTGGGCTAATAGTCTTTTTCCGATTCCCTGACCTTGATATTCAGGATGAACATAAATACTCACTTCCGCCGTGCTGTTATAAGCTGGACGGTTATAAAAGACTTGGAAACTCAACCATCCTAGAATTTGTTCATCTAACTCGATTACCCAAACCGGACGAGTTTGAGCTTGATGTTCCTGATACCAAGGAATTCGACTTTCCACCGATATCATTTCCAGGTCTGCTGTTGCCATCCGTCCTGGAATCGCGGCATTATAAATATCAACTATCGCGGGTAAGTCCGTCTCAACTGCATCCCGAATTTTCATTATTTTTAACAACTGTTTGGGAATAGGGTAATGGGTAATGGGTAATGGGTAATGGGTAATGGGTAATAGGTTTTGGGTAATGGGTAATAGGTTTTGGCTGATAGGTTTTGGGTTTTGGGTAATAGTCATTAATTTTTTAAGTGTTATAATAGTATCAATAATCCCGGGAAATAGGCAATAGGTAATGGACAATGGGACGTAGGCAATAGTGATTTATTGTCTAAGTGTTCTCATCAGATCAATAGTCATTATCGTTTCCGATTGTTGCTCGTTTATTAAAGATTTTATATCTCCCCCATCGCCAGATTGTCTATCCCCTATCAATAGCTAAAAAACAAAATGTCTATATTTTTTGTTAATGATGGCGGTAGTGCAATTATCAATATTGGGGGATTTAACCCGCCTAGTCAAGAATTGGTCACCCAGGGGATTGTTGTCCCTCCCATTATTACTAACCCGGTGTTGGGGGATGTCTATTTTGACTCAACAAAACTGAGTAATTCCCTTTCACAGCCACAGGTATTATTAGGGACGTCGGGCAATGATATTTTAACCGGAATGGAGGGAAATGATACATTCCAAGGGTTAAAAGGCAATGATCTGCTTCAGGGTCAAGGGGGAGATGATATTCTCTTTGGCGGACAAGGCAATGATACCCTAATTGCCGGGTCAGGCAACGATCAATTAAGCGGTGACCAGGGACAGGATTTACTCACCGGAAATTCCGGGAATGATATTTTTATTCTTCCCATTAGTGCCGCCGTTAGTAATATGAATACGGTTGATATAATTACGGATTTTATCGTGGGTGAGGATACAATTGGTTTAACTGAAGGTTTGAATCAAAATAATATTAATCTCATTCCCCTGGTGATTAGTGGAAGTCCAGGCACTTTAATTTCTGTGATCAATTCTCATCAGTTTTTGGGATTTGTGGCAAATGTCAGCCCCGGAGGTTTGATTAATCAATTTATTACCATTAATTAAAATCAAACCCTGAATCGATAGTATAAATTATTATAAAAAATATTATAAAAATCTGAAATTTATGCTATTGATCATCAGAAATATTGACAGTCTTGAATATTTAAACTAGCTTGAAGTAGGATTCAACATTTTTTACAAAAAAGGAACAACAAATGGCTACTTTCCAAGGAAACAGATTTAGGAGATGTTCTTCAAATCGGTGCTTTTCCACTAATTACCATTACCAAAGATGGTCAACCTCTGATTCCTCTGATTGCGATTCAAGAATCTGATTTAGCCGGAAATGATACTATCCTTTTATTAAATGGGCCAGATAAGGCCGATGGCGGAGCCGGAAATGATACCATTGATGCCGGAGCCGGAGACGATAATCCTATTAATAGCGGAGATGGTAATGATAGTATTACCCTAGGCGATGGCAATGACTATGGGATTGGCGATCTAGGAGATGATATTATCCTCGGTGGAAAGGGGAATGACACCGGTGATGGTGGCAAAGGAAACGATATTTTCGATTTGGGAGAAGGAGATGATAACGCCATTGGTGGGGAGGGAAATGATACTTTCTTTGGCGGTTTAGGAACAAATAATCTCGATGGGGGCGATGGAATTGACTATCTTTCCTATGAAAAAGTCACCCCAACTTCTCCAGCCGGAGCTAATCGAATTACGGCTAATTTAACCACAAAGGGAGAAGTTTTAGATGGGGGTGGTATTGTGATTGCCACCGATAATATTACTGGGCCGATTGAAAATATAACTGGTGCTCCTGGTATTCCCAATAATCTGACTGGAGCCGGGGGAGATAATATTTTAATTGGGGGTGCAGCCAGTGATAATTTGGTTGGAGCCGGAGGAAAAGATACCCTTCAAGGTGGTTTCGCCGATGATTTCTACACCGTTATTACAACGGGTAATGGCACCCTAATTCAAGATGCCGGAGGAGCAGCAGACAGTCTTTTTATCCCAGGTGTAACGCTATTACTATCTGGCCCGAGTACAACGGGTTATGGTTTAGAAAGACAAGGAAAAAATCTCGCTATTGACTTAGATATTGATGGCAAAATTGACCTAACAAAAGATTTACTAATTGTGGATTTTTATGCCGATACCACCACAAAAACCGCAGGTATAGGGTTAATTGAAAATGTGGTGAATCTTACAGGTCAAGATATTATTAACTCTAATATTCCCAACACCGCACCCCCTCCCACCTCTAATATTATCTGGACAACGCCCACCGCCTCCGTGAGTGATCCTGGGCCAGATGTTCCAGCCCCCGGGGGTGGAAATACCACGTTTGTTGACCAAGGAATTACATCCTATCTGTTTACCAACGCCGCCGACAATGCCTTTGTCCCGGCCATTGCCAGCAACCTTTATGTTCAAGCCCTGAATGGAAATGATTTCATCGTTGGAAACCGCATCGGCCGATAATATTAATGGCAATTTAGGGGCTGATACAATTTTAGCTGCTGGGGGTAATGATGGCGATCGCAGTGTAACAATTCCAGCCAATACCATCCGCACAGCCATTCGTGGCGGCAAGGGGTCAGATAACCTCGATGGTCAAGAAGGAGATGACCTACTGAATGGCAACCTGGAGAATGACACCGTATTAGGAGGTGGGGGAAATGATATTGTTCGGGGTGGTAAAGGTGCAGACATCTTAGATGGGGGTGTGGGCGCAGATTACTTGATTGGAGATGCGGATCAGGATAAACTCACGGGAGGAGCCGACGCCGATATTTTTATTCTACCCGGAGTATCCGTCGCCGCCACCAGCTTAAATCAAGCCGACCTAATCACCGATTTCCTCGCCGGAACCGATAAAATTATGTTACCTTCGGGGACAACTTTTACCCAACTAACCTTAACGGCCGTTACCGTACAAGTTGATGGTAGTACAGCAGTAGCATCCACATCAATTCAATCGGGAACAACCTTTTATGGGTTAGTACAAGGGATAACCCCAGTTCAACTCACCGCAGCCAACTTTATTGCAGATGATCCTAATATTACTATTTTAGGATAGATATAGGTCAGAAACTGGGTTTCTTGATTTAGCTTTTTGTTAGTAGCAAAGGTTAACGCAGAAACCCGGTTTCTCAACTCATCTTTTTGTGATTAACAAAAGTTATTGCAGAAACCCGGTTTCTTGGATTTTTTGATCCGAACAGAACCATTGACTGCTATAATTAAATCAGCATCGTCATCTATCCCCAGACTTAACTATGAGTCAATGCCTTAACCCCGATTGTTTACAAACCAACCTCAAAACCACAAATTTTTGTCAAAAATGCGGTTCTAAATTACTATTAAAAGAACGATATCGGGCGTTAAATATCTTAGGTCAAGGGGGTTTTGGTCGAACGTTTCAAGCCATTGATGAAGATAAACCCTCTCAACCCTATTGTGTAATTAAACAATTTTTACCCCAAGCTCAAGGCACAGATAATCAAGAAAAAGCGGGAGAACTTTTTAAACAAGAAGCCATACAATTAGAACAATTAGGCAAACATCAACAAATTCCTGAATTATTCGCCCATTTTATCCAAGATCATCGTCAATATTTAGTTCAAGAATATATTGAAGGACAAAATTTAGCCCAAGAATTAGCCGAAAACGGGGTATTTTCAGAAACTAAAATTATTAATTTGTTGGGAGATTTATTACCTGTTATAGCGTTTATTCACGAAAAATTAGTAATTCATAGAGATATTAAGCCGGAAAATATTATTAGAAGAAAGGGCGATAATAAATTAGTTTTAGTGGATTTTGGAGCAGCTAAAGCAGCCACTATAACGGCGTTAGCGGTGACAGGAACAGTTATTGGTTCCGCCCAATATACTGCACCCGAACAAGCGATGGGAAAACCCACTTTTGCCAGTGATTTATATAGTTTAGGAGTAACTTGTATTCATTTATTAACGAATATTGAACCCTTTGATTTATTTGATGTTAGTGAAAGTGATTGGGTGTGGCGAGATTATTTAAAGGTTAAAGTGAGCGATCGCTTAGGTCAAGTGTTAGATAAACTGCTGCAACAGGGAACAAAAAAACGCTTTCAAACGCCTCAAGAAGTCTTAGACGCTTTACAATTAACAGTTAAACCAACACCCCAACAGGATATCGAATTAAAGTCAGCTAGAGGGGTTAATTATTATCAATTAGAACAACTTTTGAAAGCCGGAAGTTGGAAAGAAGCTGACCGAGAAACAGCTAATAAAATGTTAGAAGTAGCAGGAATAACAAAGGAAGGAAAGTTAGATAAAGACTCAATTGATAATTTCCCCTGTGAGGATTTACGCACCATTGATCAGTTATGGGTAAAGTATAGTAATGGTCGCTTTGGCTTCAGTGTCCAGAAGCAGATTTGGCTGGAAGTTGGGGGTAAAGTAGACAGGGAGACAGAATCTAAGTTAGGCAATCGCGTCGGATGGAGAAGGAATGGTAGTTGGAAGAAACTACGATCACCTGACCTTTTCCTTACAAGCTACCGTGGGTCACTTTCCGCGTGTGGGTCGTATGTCTATGTTCAACAATGATCAGCGCTGGGCTAGTTTGTTCTTATCTCGCGTCAAGGACTGTAAGCTTACACCGTTACCGACAACCCAACCAATACCCCAACCTAATATTGAATTAAAGTCAGCTAAAGGTGTGAGTTATCATCAATTAGAACAACTTTTGAAAGCTGGAAAATGGAAAGAAGCTGACCAAGAAACGGCTCAAAAAATGTTAGAAGTAGCGGGAAGAACAGATAGGGGATGGTTAGATAGAAACTCAATTGACGACTTCCCCTGTGAGGATTTACGCACCATTGATCAGTTATGGGTAAAATATAGTGATGGTCGCTTTGGCTTCAGTGTCCAGAAGCAGATTTGGCTAGAAGTTGGGGGTAAAGTAGACTATGAGACAGAAGGTAAGTTAGGCGATCGTGTCGGATGGAAAAAGAACGGCCATTGGATGAACTACGAGCACCTGACCTTTTCGTTGCAAGCTCCCTTGGGTCACCTCCCTCGCGTATTTACGTCTGGTTGGGGCGGGGGTAAGGGTGGTGTTCTTGCGTTGCTTCTCTCGCGTCAAGAACTGTAAGCTATAACATATAAGGCTTACAGATTTTCGTAAAGATTTATGACATCGACCGAATGTAGGGGCGGGTTCGCCGGGATTTTTGTTAATAATAATTAACCTAAATAAACCCGCCCAACCCCATAATATGAATCAATATAAACCCCGTTTTATTAACGTTAAATTTTGGTGAGATGGGGCGGGTTTATCAAGATTATTTGTCAGATTTGAAAGATTTTGTCGAACCCGCCCCTACGGTTTTTACCGAATGTAGGGGCGGGTTCGTCGGGATTTTTGTTAATAATAATTAACCTAAATAAACCCGCCCAACCCCATAATAGGAATCAATATCAACCCGGTTTTATTAACGTTAAATTTGGGTGGGGTGAGGGCGGGTTTATCAAGATTATTTGTCAGATTAGAAAGATTTTGTCGAACCCGCCCCTACGGGTTTTATTTTAATAATTGGGTTAGAAATCGGGTTTCTTAACTGAGCTTTCTGTTAGTAGCAAAGGTTAAGGTAGAAACCCGGTTTTTAGGAGGCGTGGGTGATCGGAGGTTTGATAAATGAAAAATGATATTTTTGATCAGTTTCTTGGTTTCTTACAAAATTTAGATCAACAAGAAATTAGCTATTCTCTAGCTCATCATCGGGATGAGGCGATTATGGTGAGTGTTGCGCTTCCTGGGGAGCGTTGGGAAGTTGAATTTTTGAATGATGGATCTGTCGAGATTGAAAGATTTATTAGTCAAGGCGAAATATCGGGAGAAGAAGCTTTAAACGAATTATTTTCTCGATATTCAGATCCAGAGGATGTTTCTATTGAGACTAATTCAAATCCTAACTTGGTATCTATGTTCTTAATTCCCAATAATGTCCAATAATTTCCAATTTACCGATGAACAAATCTATCAACAAATTGCTCGAATTATCCTGAGATACAAATTACTAGAATGTGCGGAGTGCGCTGCTGCTATCAAAAACTGGTTAAAGGCGAATCAAATTAATGGCATCCATCTGAAAATAAAACTCGTAGGTCGGGGATTATTTATTGTTAGTAAGCGTTGGGATGATGGTCAAATATCAATTACCCAAAATGGAACACACTATGGTATTGAAGCAAGAGGTAAAGTCTTTGATAATCTGTCAACTTTTGGATTAACTAGAGAAACAGTGGATTGCAGATTTTGACTGTCCAAGCGGAAAGTTTATAATAGAAGAAATTGAGAAATTTTAACTGTAATATTTCTGGAGAAAAAAAGATGACTAACCTCTACGAGTTACTCGAAAAAATCAAACAAAAACCAGGAATGTATATTGGCAGTCCTAATATTAATAATTTATTGATGTTTTTGTGTGGTTATCAATACGCCTGTGAAGCAATGGAAATTCCTGAAAGCGAACAAGAAACGGAATTTGCACAATTTCAGCCTTGGTTACAAACCAAATTTGGGGTAAATACCTCTGCATCTTGGGCAAAAATTATTTTACTGTATTCCAGTGATGAAACCGATGCTTTTAAAAACTTCTTTGATTTATTAACGGAGTTTAGAAATCTACCCAAAGAATCAGAAACAATTAACAAAGAATCATTATCTTTAAAGGTTTAAATGGCTAGTGGTGTTCAGAAACCGGGTTTCTTAAACGATTAATAATTGAAAGACCGAGCGTGCGACTTTCCCTCCCATTCGTAATTCGTAATTCCCTATCACCCTTTATACAAAAGCATCACATCTTCCAAGGACATTCGGGACTGTGCCCCCAATGTTAAGGGTGAAATATGACCTCGACTCAGATGGTCTGAGGCGGCACAAGCAATCATAGCGGCGTTATCAGTACAATATTTTAAAGGCGGAAATAATACCCGCAAATCGTGAATTTTAGCCACCTCTTGCAGATGGTTTCTTAACCCACTATTTGCCGCCACACCGCCCCCAATAGCAATAGTATCTAATCCAAAATCCAAGGCACAAGCGATCGCCCTTTTGGTTAAACTTTTAGCAACGGTATCTTGAAAACTCGCCGCAATATCGGCAACAGGTAACGAGATATTTTCTTTTTTTTCCAAGGTTTGAACTAACCTTAATACCGCCGTTTTTAACCCGCTAAAACTGGAATGATAGGGATGATAACCGCCATTGGGGAGGGAAATCTTACCTTCAGGTAAGGCAAAGGCTTTCGGGTTGCCCTGGGTGGCTAATTGGTCAATAATTGGCCCCCCCGGATAGCCCAAATTCAACAACCGGGCTACTTTATCAAAGGCTTCCCCGGCGGCATCATCCATCGTATGTCCCAGGATTTGATAGACCCCGCAATCTTTGACATGAATTAAACTGGTATGACCCCCCGATACCAATAGACATAAAAACGGTGGCTGAAGACTGGTTTCGGTTAGGTAGCTGGCATAGATATGACCTTCCAGGTGATGAATCCCTAAAAAGGGTTTATCATGCACCAGAGCTAGGGTTTTAGCGGTGGTAATGCCCGTGATTAATGCCCCCACCAGTCCCGGCGCACAGGTCGCCGCCACCCCATCAATGGCCGACCAGTCCAAACCTGCGGTTTCTAAGGCTTGGTCAAGGACGGGATTAACCATTTCTAAATGATGACGGGAGGCAACCTCGGGGACAACCCCGCCATATTGTTGATGGATGGCGATTTGAGAGGCCACAACATTGCTTAAAACTTTACGATTCTTTACAATTGCGACCCCGGTTTCGTCACAACTTGTTTCAATTGCTAAAACTGTTGCCATTGACTGATAAATTTTATGAAATGATTGGAGCTAACTTTTAGTAGCTTCATCATGGCAGATTTTTTGGGTACAGTGAACAACTGAACCTAATAGTCAAATTTGTGCGTGGGTCTTCACCTCGGTTTGAGGGATAACAAACGCTTTGTCCCCAGTTGTTAAGAAGGAGTTCTTAAAAACACCTTCGGCTCAACGGATGAAAAACGTATTGTTCTGTAACAAAAGGAAACACTTCTATGCGTCGATTGTTAGCTGCTATTCTGGCCCTAGGCTTGTGGATGACCGTTGTTCCCGCAGCTTCAGCTTATAACTTAGTTCCTTGCTCTGAATCTTCGGTATTTCAGCAACGAGCCAAAACCTCTATATCTGTTGCGGCTAACCCAGCACAGGCAAAAGCACGCTTTGAGCGTTATTCCCAAGAACTCTGCGGCAAAGATGATGGCTTACCCCATTTAATCGTAGATGGAAGCTTATCTCATGCGGGAGATTTCTTAATTCCTGGCATTCTGTTCCTGTATATTGCCGGATGGATTGGTTGGGTCGGTCGTTCTTATTTACAATATGCGAGAAAGAGCGAAAACCCCGCAGAAAAAGAAATTATCATCGATGTTCCTGTGGCTCTGACCTTTATGCTCGGTGGTTTCCTGTGGCCCTTAGCCGCTTTGAAAGAAATGACCACGGGTGAAATGTACGCCAAAGACGACGAAATCACCGTTTCACCTCGTTAATTACGGAATTCTTAAACAGAGATTTGGGAAGATTTCAGTTGAATTAATCACCTAAATGTTCCCAAATTATCCCATAAACAAAGTTTGTTTATGTTCTAATAATCTTTGTGAATTCTGCTTTCTTTTAACAGATTAATTATTGTTCACACGGTTCTAAACTTAGGAGAAAACCCCCATGCAGTATTTCCTGAAATATCTTTCAACAGCACCCGTTTTAGCTGCGGCTTTGATGGTGTTTACCGCCGGAGTTTTAATCGAATTTAATCGCTTTTTCCCCGATTTACTTTTCCATCCTCTCTCTTAATCTGGAGCTAAAAGGGGAACAGGGAATAGGGAATAGGGAATTACGAATTACGAATTACGAATTACGAATTACGAATGGGTAATAGCAAGATTCCCCCCCTGCTCCCCTGCTCCCCTGCTCCCCCTGCTCCCCTGCTCCCCCTGCTCCCCTGCTCCCCCTGCTCCCCTGCTCCCCTGCTCCCCCTGCTCCCCCTGCTCCCCCTGCTCCCCCTGCCCCCCTGCTCCCCCTGCTCCCCCTGCTCCCCCTGCTCCCCCTGCTCCCCCTGCCCTGCTTTCAACCTGTAAATATATTTTTTATCAATGAAATCCTATCTTGCTGCGGCTATTCAAATGACCAGTACACCTTGGCTAGACAAAAATCTAGCGGAGGCAGAAGAATTGATCGATTTAGCAGTTCGTCAGGGAGCAGAGTTAATCAGCTTACCTGAGAATTTTCCCTTTATGGGTGAAGAAGCCGAGAAAATGGCTCAAGCTGAAACTATTGCTCAAACTACAGAAAAATTTCTGAAAACCATTACCCAAAAGTTTCAAATTACTCTATTAGCTGGAGGATTTCCAGTGCCTTCGGGTGATGGCAAAGTTTATAATACGGCGGTGTTAATTGATGCTAATGGTCAAGAATTAGCCCGTTATCAAAAAGTTCATCTGTTTGATGTGAATTTACCCGATGGTAATACCTATCGGGAATCTAATACGGTGATGGCGGGGACGGTTTTACCTCCGGTTTATCATCATCCAGAGTTGGGCAACTTGGGGCTGTCGGTCTGTTACGATGTCCGATTTCCCGAACTATATCGCCATTTATCCAAAAAAGAAGCAGAAATTTTATTTGTCCCAGCGGCTTTTACGGCCTATACGGGTAAGGATCATTGGGAAGTTCTCCTCAAGGCCAGAGCGATTGAAAATACCTGTTATGTGGTCGCACCTGCTCAAACAGGCTGCCATTATGGGCGTCGGTATACCCATGGTCATGCAATGATTCTTGACCCTTGGGGGGTGGTTTTAGCGGATGCTGGTGATAAACCCGGGGTGGCGATCGCAGAAATTAATCCCACCCGTCTCGAACAAGTTCGGCGCCAAATGCCAAGTCTGCAACATCGGGTATTTATGTGAAATGGGGAATGGGTAATGGGTAATGGGTAATGGGTAATGGGTAATGGGGAATGGGGAATGGGTAATGGGGAATATTTATAGCGGTGTGCGCTTGTATGAGGTAAAGCAGTGCGAGCGTGCTCCCTCGCTAGTCGGCGTTTAAACCTTTTAGCTTCTTCGCGCCGAAGCCCCACGACTGACCCGATAGGGCAGCGTGGGATGAATTGCGGTCAGGGATTATCGGAACAATCAGGTTGATTTTGATTCTCGATATATCGTCTCAGGGTTGAAATAGTTATTCCGCCACAGCTTGCAACAAAATAAGAAACCATTCCAAAAAACATCTTTCCAGTAAAAAGAACTTAAATAATCAGAACCAAGTGAACCTTTAGATCGCTAACAGATCTACCTTTGCTGACAAAATCATTTTTCATGATTCCCCACATTTTAAAACTTGTGCTATAGTCAGTGTATATTAAAATCATAACACCCAACAGAGGAGGTGATTCAAAGTGCTGAAGGTTACAAAGGTTAGACTCTATCCAACACCCGAACAGGGATTGGTGTTAGCCAAGTCATTCGGTTGTGCAAGATGGTATTGGAATTTTGCCTTAAACGCCTGTATTCAGCACTATCAAGAAACAGGTAAGAGCCTAAAGTTAGCATCTTATAAGGGAATGCTCCCTCAACTCAAAAAAGAATATCCTTGGCTCAAAGAAGATTGCTACTCATCGGTTTTACAATGTGTAGCTATAAACTTAGATAGAGCTTACAAAAACTTTTTTGAGGGACGAGCTAAATTTCCTAATTTCAAATCTAAACATCACAAGCAATCAATTCAGTACCCCCAAAGTGTTACTGTTAACGGTGAATATCTAAAAGTCCCTAAGATTGGTGAAATTAAAGCGATATTTCACAGAGAAATTACGGGGAAAATTAAAACAGTAACAATCTCCAAAACTTCGACCGATAAATACTTTGCTTCCCTCTTATGTGAGGTAGAAGGAACTGATATTAAACAGTCGGGAGACAACATTATTGGGATTGATTTGGGGTTAAAATATTTTGCAATTACTCACAATGGAGAGAGTGCAACTAAATACGCCAACCCTAAACATTTATATCGTCATCAGAAAAATTTAGCCCAAAAACAGAAAAAACTCTCTCGAAAAACTAAAGGTAGTAAATCGAGAGAGAAATTTAGAAAAACTCTAGCTAAGGTTCATGAGAAAATCACCAATTCCCGCCAAGATTTCTTGCATAAATTATCAAGAAAATTGGTAAACGAAAGCCAAGTCATTGTCGTTGAAAACCTCAATGTCAAGGGGATGGTTAAAAACCGGAAGCTATCAAAAGCAATATCTGATGTGGGTTGGGGAAAATTTGTCAATTTTATTGATTACAAGTTAAAGCAAAAAAGTGGTGAACTTGTAGAAATTGATCGCTTTTTTCCCAGTTCCAAAACTTGTTCCTGTTGTGGTCATATACTGGATGAGTTATCTCTCGATGTCAGGGAGTGGGATTGTCCAAGTTGTCAAACTCACCATGACCGAGATATTAACGCTGCACTTAACATCAGGAATGAAGGAATCAGGATATTAACTGAAGGCGGAGGGAAAACCCCGTCTTTGCCGATGGAGGCTGTGTAAGTCCACCTGCTTGTAAAAGTAAGGGGCATCGGTCTGTGAATTCGGAAGCCTGCACCGACCCGATTAGGGCGGTGTAGGTAGTTCACGGTAAATCTTCCCAGAATGGTTGTTCATTTCCCAGGCGAGTTGTATTAGTCGCACTGTAAATATTGCCCTGTAATTCTTGATAATAGTCATCATCCAAGAAGTTAACATTAATTCCGGCAACCGCAACCCGACGTTTAAAGTCTTCTTGGGTGTAATCTCGGCCATCAATTAAGGCTCCTTTTGGATTAGATACTAATAATTCCCCATTCACATAAACCGAATTAATTAAATTCGGCCACCAAGCATACCCACTATAACTAAATAAAGCCGGAACTCTAATAATTTGGTCATTTCTGAGATTAAATTCTGTTTTGAGTTGATTAATTAAGGGTTCGATTTTCTGTTTTTGTAAATTCAGATTATGTTGGATTAATAATTGATTATTTAAAGTAGCTCTGACGGTGGTTTGAGTGCTTAATCCGCGATTAATTGCCGCTCCTTCATAACCTTGTTTTTCCAGTTCTTTTAATAGTTTAACTCCTTCCTCTGGACTAGCTATTAACATTAAAGGTTCACCGTCAGCACTAGGAATAAAATTAATAATTTCATCAACATGACGCAACATTAACCAAGAAGTATCAATAGCAACGGGATCACCTTGAACTTTTTGGGCTTTTAAAAACTCAACAACTTCAGGATTTAAACTAACATTATCGGCCGTACCATAATAAATTCTTCCCAAGGGATAATCAGGTAAAGCGGGAGTTACGGCTAAATTATTATACCAATCTGCCCATTGATTAAAAGCATCTAATTCCCGAGGTTTACCCACTTCAAACCAACCGAAATTTTGATTCATTAAAGATTTGGCATAATCATCACTTTCCGCGCTCCGATTACCCTTTAAAACCACGGGATATTTCTCTAAACCTTCGGGTTTGGGAAACTGCACATAGCCGATTTCTTGAGTTTCCTCGCATCCATAAAGTCGCCCCGGGTGTGACTTTAACCTTTGCTCCAGTTTTTTCCACAATGGTTTTTACATCTTGAATAATAGTTTGATTATCACCGCGATCGCTAATATGAACCTCAGCTACAGATTCCGTATTATCAGACATAATCCAAGGGGCAACCCCCATAGAAATACTATCCGTTGCTATCACAATTCCCTGTTTCCGCGCGATAGCTTTTAAATTAACTAAACCCGACCAATTACCATTAGCAAATTGTTTCGCTTCTACTCCTAAAACAATATCTGAACCAAATTCTAAGGGCGTTAAACCCGACAAATCAATAGCTTTCCATCCCGTTGAAGTTTGCTGGAAAATATTAATATGGGGTTGCGCTGCTGCGTCAACGGTGAGCAATAATTCTGAACCTTTATACTCTGGATTAACTTTAAAATGAACTAAAGCCAAATCCTTTTCATCTTCAGCCCCATTAACTATTTTATCTCGCCAATCGGGTAATCCATTAACATCATCATCATCATTATTAAACAATATTAATGGCCCTAGGGATAAAGACCATTGTTCCGGGCGTTGTTGATCTGCTTCTTCCACAATACCATCTCGGTTGGTATCCCCATAAAGTTTAAACCCAGGAAATTGAGGATTGGCAACGGAAACCGGGGAAATTGTTTGAGGTTTTTCTGGTTGTTGTTGTTGGGATTGTTGGGTTAAGGCGCGTTGATAGGTGGCGATCGCTAAATAACCTTGATATTCTACGGTTTTATCAATAGCTTTAGAACTCAAAAAAGACTCTTTAGGAATTTTCCGCAGGGTATCAATAGCTTGAATCCATAATTGTTGTGCGGTTTCCCAATCTTCGATGCTATTAGTTTCAGATTGTTTGCCAAAATTTGCTGCTTGAGTGGCTATTTTGAGTACCTGATTCCAAGTTTCTAGGGTTTTTTCTTCAAATTTAATTTGAGCTTCAACTTGGCGATTAGCTTTAACTAAAGTTTCATATTGTTTCAGTTGCAGTTGATATTGCCAAACTTCTAAATTACTATTAATATCGGGGGGACTGGAAACTTTCTTCAATTCAGCTTTGATCAAATCCTGTAATTGATATAATTCGGCTAAGGATTTGGGTGTAACTTCTGTGGTTTCTGTGTTATAACTGCCTGGAGTACCTGCTTGAAATCCTTGCAGTTGCACGCCGGAGTCATTAATCCGATACTCCAAATTCAGATCCATTGGTGAAGATTGGGCTAAAGTTGAAGGGGCGGGAACTAGGATAATTCCAACAACTACACCTAAAGCATTAATTAAAGCAACAGCAATGTAGCGCATCCAATTCATACTGAACCTCAGACATCCTGACTGATTGTACCTGAAATTGGCTAACTGTAGATCGGATATCCCTCAATCCCTTTTAAAAGGGCAAATTTTGGAATTCTTAATGGTAGGGGAGAAGTCTTCTCGCCCTCTTAATATCCTGAGTCTGACAACTCTTTATCCAATTCCCAATAAAGAATCACTAATATTAATCATAGAAATACTATTTTTAACAACATTAACATCGGTAATATTAGCCACCACACCAAAAATATTTCCGGTTGTCGTTTGACGAATAATTATTCCTTGATCCGTTTTATTTGCCAGTTGTAAGTTAGCAGTTTTATCAAAGGTTTCTAGGGTTAATTCTTGTGAATTAAAACTAGCAACAATCACAATTTTATCCCCTTGTGTGGGGTTAAAATCCGTAATTAAATCGGCTTCTGTGGCGTTAACTGGAACTTCGTAAGCATTTGCACCTAAAATAAAAGTATCAGCATCAGCACCCCCGGTGAGGATATCAAAGTCTAAATCACCGATTAAAATATCCCGTCCAGCACTACCTTCTAAAATATCTTTTCCTTTTCCTCCTCTTAATAAGTCATTTCCATCCCCTCCAATTAAGAAATCATCCTCACGATTACCATTAATAATATCATTTCCCCCATCGCCATTAAAAGTATCATTTCCCTGACCACCTCGGAGTAAATCAATTCCTTCCCCACCGGATAATTGATCATTTCCAGTATTACCATTCATAACATCAGTTTGATTAGAACCCACTAAAATATCATCCCCAGCTAAAGCTAAAATACCCCCCGGATATTCTCTTGTCCATTCGGGTAAAATTAAACCCGTGGGTTGTTGGGAAATATTAAAATAATTAGCGGGTGCTAAGATATCAATATCATCGGTTAAAACAAACAATTGAGCAGATTTTCCCGATAATTCCGTTAGGGTTTTATAACTACTTAAAATATTAATATCTTCGAGAATTAGACTCGGTTTAACTTCTAAAGTAGGGGCGGTACTTAAGGTGATTTGGGGGTTTTGTTCTAATAATTTGTTAACCCAAGGTTCCGCAATGGGTAGAATGGTATTAAATAAGGGTTCATACTGAGGAAAAAAGGTGAAAATAACGGGTTTAGCAATCGGAAAAATTACATTGCTAACGAAGTTAATAATTTTGTTAAACATAGGGGAAAATTTTTAAGTGAAAATCATTAGTTATGCTTTTTGATTTTGCACTTTAATTTGTGATCACTCAGGATAGTTTTTAAATAACGAGCTTAAATCCTGTGGGAGCATCCATTAGTATCCGTCCACTCCCGGGTTTGGGTAATCACTTCCCCTTGAGTAGTCCCGATGGGTGAATTAACAATTACCGGGATCTTCACTAAACCATAATAACCGAATTCCTAATACCGCAAAACCGATGGCGGCGGCTATTTTAACTAGATGAGTGGGTAAAACTTCCGCAACCCCTTGTCCCACGATCACACCGAGGAAACTGGCTAATAATAGGGCGGCGGCTGTACCAAAAAAGACCGCCCGGGGGGATTTGCTCGTCCCACTAAGAGCGATCGCCGCCACTTGACTTTTATCTCCTAATTCTGATAGAAAAACCGTGATAAAAGTCAATCCTAAAAGTTGAAAATCCATAGATTTAACTATAACTAATTTAGTGTAAAACTTCCCAAAACAATAGCACCGAAATCAATAATAAACTGCTTCCCGCAGCCACTTCTAGGGTTCGGGGTGAAATCCGAGAAGCCAACCATTGTCCGACTAAAACTCCTAAGAAACTGGTTAAAATTAATGCGCTTCCCGCCCCTGCAAAAACGATCCAAGGATTATGGGATTCTGCTGTCATTAATAAAGTGGTAAGTTGGGTTTTATCTCCAATTTCAGCTAAAAAAATAGTAATGAATGTGGAGACAAAAATCTTTCCCTTATTGGGTTTCACCGAATCTTGCTGTTGATTCGCGCTCGCAGATAGGTTACTAGCGGGGTCTTCCTGAACTTCAACAAGGGTTTGGGGTGAACTCATTGGTTGACGGTTGGGGTAATATTAGAACTATATCATAATCTTTTCATATTTTACCCCATCCGGCAATAAAAAACCGAGAAATTCCCTATAATTCATACCCGACTGTTTGATTAAAACGCTCTATTTCCGGGGAATCATCCCCATAAACGCCTTCAATTTGTTGTTGACAACAATCAATCGCAAAATCGTTTAATTCTGACGCTTCAATTCCATATAATTCTTGAAAAACATCGGATTCTACCCGACAAAACCGCGGGCGATGATCATAAATTTTGCATTCTTTAGTTTCAGAATCAAAATTAATACACCACCCATCTTCCCCGACTAAACTTAAATATAATTGTAAGTCTTGCGGGGCTAAATATTGATCTAATTCTGGACGTTCACTGGGGTCAAGATGACAGCAAGCCCCACATTGTTTGATACAAAGCCAAGTGGTCATAATTCTGGATTAGCAGTTTTTAAATCGGTTGTTTCTGGTTGGGGAGTAACCAATGGAGGAGAACTTGTTTCCTCTAATTCCGTTGTTTCTGAAGGAGTTTCAATTTCTGCAATTGTCATCCCTTCTTCAACAGTTTCTGATTCTAAAGTATTAGTTTCAGAGGATATTTCCTCCGTCACAGATTCCTGAATTTCCTCAACAATAGGATTAACCTGTTCTGTGATCGTTTCCACAACAACTTCAGCCTGGGGAGTCACAATTTGTTCAAAGGGTGAAGGGGGAGATTTTTCAACTGTTTCTAGGATTTCTGGCCCACTAACCGCAGTTTCTGGGATCAACTCCGCCTCAACAGCCGTTGTTTCCCGAGCTTCAAATTCAGCAAACTCATCCTTAGTCACCGTCTGACTATCTTCTCCAACCGTTGAAGCCGGGGGAACGGGGGTGGGTTTTGGGGATTTCGGTTGACTGGGAGTTTTGGGGGTTTTTGGTTTTTTATTGAATAAACCTGTCAAATTACTGACCAAACCCGAGAGGGTTTCCGGCGATCGCCGGGATAGATTTTTGGGGTTTAGAATCGGTTTTTGCAGTCTTGACCTTGGGAGCAACTTTAGGTTTTTCGGCTTTGACCTTGGGTGTTTCTACCTGGGTATCTGAAGTTGAAGGAGTGATCGATGGTGTTTCTGCAACTTCAGGAAGACTCTGTTCTTGGGTGATCGGGGGGATCGGCGGTTCCTCTACAATTTCTGGGGATGGGGAAATAATTTCTGGTTCGGGTTGTTTCTGGGTGGCTACAGGGGTCTCAGGAATCACTGAGTTATCCTCAGAGACGGGTTCAGGAGTAGCAACAATAGGCTTTACGGGTTCGGGAAAAATCACCGGGGACTGACCACCGAGCAAGCCATTCAGTTGTTTTTTCACCTTCGCCGGAACCGGGGTTTGTTCCGTCACGGGGGTGGCTGATCTTCGTAGGGTCAGAACTTCCCATCCCAACCAAACCAACAGGGATACACTCGCCACCTGACCTAACAGCACGGCTCCGGTAATCCGTCCCGCACAGGCCCACAGAATTAGTCCATAAAACAATCCTACTCCACTCCAGACAAAATCACTTTTGCGGTGTACTTCTGGAAAGAAGAAGGCGGCCATATAAAGGCCAAAACTTGCTAAACCCACTGCGATCGCTAGAATATATGCCAGCATTTTTCCCTCTCACTCTATCAAAAAACCTCTATTCTGTTATTTTACCGTTAACTGTTGACGGTTAGCCGTTGAGGTGTTGACGATTGACTGTTGACGGTTTGTGATTCAGATCATTAATTATATGTGAATTCTATCACTTATAGACATTGTAGTGAATCATACTGCAAAGAAACATCGTCTTATTAATATAGATATAGATAGGATTCAAGGGTGCGACTAGATTGTTTAGATTGTTTTGATGTGGGAGTTAATTATGTTAGAAAAATTATTGTTGGCTGCTTTTATTACCTTGTCTCTACATTTGCAATTTGGTGTCAACTGGTTCGGCTCTAAACCAGGAGCTTCGGTAGGGGTAGCCTCTCAAATGCAAATGGAAAAAATTGTTCTGTCCCCAGGCTTGACCAAGTAGATTCCGCTAATCAAGGCTATTTTAGGGACTAAACAATCCCTCTATCCTGTAGATAGAGGTTCCCTGAAAATTTGGCTTTCTTTTATGAAAATTTTCTCATCAAGATTTCATTTTTAGCTTATCCTAAATCGTTTTAAACTTTCTCCCACAAATCCCGGTTTCCCATTGTCCATTTCCCTTTTCTATAATAAATTTTTGCTCCAAATTCCTCCGTTTTTTAGCCGGTCTCCACAGATTCAGAAGCGGGGTTTTGTAAAATAGTGATTAAGGATTTGATAAAACTGGCTAGGGGAACTGCAATAATTAATCCGAGAAATCCGGCGATTCTAGCACCAATTAGGAGAGAAAGTAAAATTAAAACCGGGTTTAATCCGGTAAATCCCCCTAATAACCGAGGCGCAATACCATTTTCTATAATTTGATCGACAATAATTGCTGTAATTAAAACTTTTACCCCTAACCAAATACTATTTAAAGCTACTAAAAAGCAGACTAAACTAATTCCTAAACTGGCTCCGAAGGGAAATAAAGCCATTACCCCAATTACCATACCAAATAATAGCCCAAAGGGAACTTGAATAATCACAAATGCTAAAGTCATCAGTATTCCTATCAGGGCGGCGACGGAGGCTTGACCAATTAAATAATTCTTAAAGTTTTTTTTGAGTGCTAAACGAATAGGGGTGCGAATTCGGACTGGAAAGAGTTTATATAAATCGTCCCAAAGCTGATCTCCATGTAATAATAGATAAAAGGTCATAGCGACCGTAATAACTAGATCTAATACTCGCCCAAACACCGTTATTACCCCGCCAATGACATCTCCGCCTAAACTCTGAACTTGACTCGATAATTTTTCTAAAAGCTGAGAGGTGACTCCTCCAATATTAACCGGAATATTACGACTCATAGCCCAAGATTCTATGGTTTTAACCTGTTGGATTCCTGATTCAATCCAACTGGGAAGACGTTCTATTAAGGTATTAAACTGCTGGAAAATCATGGGAATCAGGGTAATCCCTAAAATGCTCAGAATAATTAATGTGATCAATAAAACCCCTAAAATTGCAATTGTCCGTTTTAATCCATAGCTTTGTAATCGTTGTACGGGATAATCTAACAGAAATGATAATAGGGTAGCGGTGACAAAAATATTGATAATTGATTTAAAGTATTCTAACGTTAGTAATAATAGCCAACCGTTTAAAACTAAGGCTGGAATTGCTAAGGCTATAACTAATAATCGGAGCCACGAGTTTTTAGTGTTCATATAGCGTTTCACCATTGTTAACGATTGTTAATCTGATCCGTTGGGTTGGGACTTGACAAAAAATCCTGGGCAGGCTATTATATACTTATCGCTGGGCTGTCGTTCGCACCTACTCTTGATTAATTAATCAACAACAATCCCATTACCCAGTTCCTGGTGGACAAATTCCTTGTGTTCCCCTGGGCTGAGGGTTAGGCCATAGTTTTTGCTAAAGCTGCTAACGGTAAACCTGGAGGATAAATCCCATCTTCCTTAATTTGGCGAATGTTAGCCTCTGGGATGGGAACTTTCAGATAGTTAGCCACCGAGCGTACCACATCCCCCCGATCAATAATACCCGCTACGGCTCCAGCAGGGGATAGTGCCGTAATCCGGCGCAATTCTTGGTCTTCCATCAGATTAATCACCTCCACCAATGACGCTTTTTCCGAAACCGTAATTAGTGTATTCAGAGGTTGCAGAATTTGATTTAAGGTTTGACTTTCCCATTGACTACGTTCAATCACGCGCAAAGCTTCCACAGAAACCAACCCCCGATAACGACCATGGGAAGAAGCAAAATATACCGGAACGGTCTCAACCCCAATTAAATATTCATCGGCGAATTGACGTAAACTCAAATCCGCATCTACCACTCGAAACTCCCGGGTCATAGCGTCCCCGGCTTTAATATTAATTAAAGCTTCTTGTAGATCGGTGATGCGATTATAGGAAGCGGCATTTTGTAAGACAAACCAACCGATTAAAGCAATCCATAACCCGCCATAACTTCTGGCTAAAAAGACCGAAGATAGGCCCAAAGAAATAGCTAAAATGCCTAAAAATTGTCCCGTCCGCGCCGCCCAACGTACCCCGGTTAAGCGATTTCCCGTAATTTTCCAAACCGTGGCTTTAAGTACCTGTCCCCCATCGAGGGGTAAACCGGGAATTAAGTTAAATATCCCTAAAACCAAATTAATTCGGGCTAATTCCCTGACCACGGCATAAATTAAGCTGGAATTGGGTAATAGTTGGGCAAAGAGATTCAGAATAAAAAATAAGCTAAAACTCACTAAAGGGCCAGCGATCGCCACTTGGAACGCTTGGCCGGGGGTTTTTGATTCCTTATCAATAGAAGCTACTCCCCCAAACAAGAATAGAGTAATCGAGTTGACCCGAATTCCCTGGGATTGAGCCACCAAACTATGGCCGAGTTCGTGGAGTAATACCGAAGCAAATAATAAGAGTGCAATTGCTAACCCAGCAACCCAAGATAGGGTTAGCCCCCACTCCGAATAACTCTGGCGATTGGCGACTGTGAACAGCAAAACAATCACCAACCAAGAAGAATCAACAAAGAAGGGAATTCCAAATAATGATCCAATCCGCCAACCTGCCTGCATGAGATGTCTTTGACTCCATTTATTTCATTCTAACGATCTGATGTCTGTGATTACCGACCCCAGCCAAAAAATAGTCTGGAAAATTGCGACAGCCTTTACGGTATGATTGGGGTCAATAGAAACATCTATCTAGTCAAACTTTAGCCTAGTTTGGGCGATGCCATTGTTAGGAGGAAAAAAGTGATTAAGGTCGCAATCAACGGTTTTGGACGGATTGGACGTAACGTTTTACGCTGCTGGTTAACCCGGCAAAATAGCAATTTAGAGTTTGTGGGTATCAATGATACTTCTGATCCTAGTACCAATGCTCATTTGCTGAAATACGATTCCATGCTCGGCACACTCAAAGGCGTTGACATCAAAGCCGATGAGAATTCCATTATCGTCAATGGCAAAACCATTAAATGTGTTTCCGATCGTAACCCATTAAATTTGCCTTGGAAAGAATGGGAAGTGGATTTAATTATTGAAGCCACTGGGGTATTTATTACCGAGGAAGGTGCTTCTAAGCATATTACCGCCGGAGCCCAAAAAGTTCTGATTACGGCTCCTGGAAAGGGAGAAGGCGTAGATACCTTTGTGGTAGGTGTGAATCACCATGACTACAATCACGATCAACACCGGATTCTGAGTAATGCCAGTTGTACTACTAACTGTTTAGCTCCCTTTGCCAAAGTGCTGCATGAAAAATTCGGCATTGTCAAAGGCACAATGACCACAACCCACAGCTACACCGGAGATCAGCGTCTGTTAGATTCTAGTCACCGTGATGTTCGTCGGGCCAGAGCCGCGGCGGTGAATATTGTTCCGACTTCTACGGGTGCGGCAAAGGCCGTTGCCTTAGTGATTCCTGAACTCAAAGGAAAACTTAACGGGATTGCCTTCCGGGTTTCCGACTCCTAATGTTTCCATTGTGGACTTAGTGGTACAAGTCGAAAAGCAAACCTTCGTTGAAGAAGTGAATTTAGCTCTGAAAGAAGCTGCTGACGGCGCCATGAAAGGGATTCTGGAATATAGCGATCTGCCTTTGGTGTCTTCTGACTACAAAGGACACGATGCTTCCTCAATTGTGGATGCCAGCTTAACCATGGTCATGGGTGGCGACATGGTGAAAGTGGTCGCTTGGTATGACAACGAATGGGGTTATAGTCAACGGGTGGTTGATTTGGCCGAATTGGTTGCTACTAATTGGAAAGCCTAGATTTAATTTGGACACCGGGCAGGGTTTTAACTCCCTGTTATCGGTGAAAAATGCTGAAATCCTCGACTCAAGGATAGTTTTTCAACGGTTGAGGGTTCAGCATCATCCATTAATAAAATATCTGAGTTAGCAGTAATTTCGCCAATAATTGCGGCGTCGCTTCCTAATTGTTGAACCAGTTTTTCCGCCCCATCCGCAGCCACAGATAACACCAATTGAAAGTCTTCTCCCCCATATAAAGCCCATTCTAATGTCTGCCCAGGGGAAACGAAGGTTTTTAAAGCTTGAGAAATCGGAATTTGAGGACGTTGAATTTTAGCCCCGACTTGACTTCCTCGACAGATTTGGACAATCGCATCGGCCAGTCCATCGCTACTATCCATTCCCGCAATTCTGGTGTCGGGATGGGAGACTAACCAGCTTTGCAATTTTGGGACAAGATCCAGACGGGGTTGGGGCCGTTGGTGGGCTTGGATGAGGGATAAACGCTGATCAGAAGTTAATTCGGTTCCCAATTCGGGATGGAGGAGTAATTCTAATCCGGCGCGGGAGTCGCCATGATCTCCAGTCACGATAATTCTATCCCCAGGACGGGCAACCGAACGCCGAATTGCTAATTTTGGGTTTACCCTTCCAAACGCCGTAATAGAAATACAAGTTACCGCCGACCGACAAATATCCCCGCCCACAATTGGGGTCTGATACTGATTTAAACAGGCGGTTAATCCTTGATAAAGTTGTTCAACCCAAGTAACGGTTTTATTACCTGTTATTCCTAAAGCGACGGTAATTCCTATGGGAAAAGCACCCATCGCCGCCAGGTCGGATAAATTAACCGCAGCCCCACGCCAACCCACATCAAATGGTGATGTAGTGCGATCGCTAAAATGCACTTCATCTACTAACATATCCGTGGTAATTACTAAGGATTCATCCCCAGAAACCGCCAAAATTGCCGCATCATCCCCCACAATTTCCCAGGGACAAAAACCCTTCACAATTTCCAGTAAACCCTGTTCTCCAATATCTTTAATTAGCATCTCCCCATCACCCATTATTTATTACCTATTCCCCATTCGTAATTCGTAATTCGTAATTCCCCATTACACCAATGCTCTTAATAAAGCCTGTAACTTTAACTGAATTTCAGCCACTTCTTTTTCCGGTTCTGAACCCGCAACAATTCCGGCTCCCGCATAGAGTCTAGCACGATTTCCGTCTAATAAAGCCGAACGAATCCCCACCACAAATTCCCCATTTCCTTGATGATCAATCCAACCAATGGGGGCGGCATAAAGAGAGCGATCAAAATTTTCATAATTATGGATATGTTGTTGGGCAATATCCCTGGGAGTTCCCGCCACGGCTGGAGTTGGATGTAATTGTGATAGGATTTCCAAGAGATGAATATTGGTTGAAACTTGACATTTAATCGGTGTCCAAAGGTGTTGAATATTGGTGAGTTGTCTTAAACAAGGTAAATCCGTTAAATCCGGGGTTAAACCCAAACTTAATAACCGTTCGATGATAAAATCTACTACTACTTGATGTTCTCGTAGATTCTTTTCACTATTGAGTAATTCTTGACCTAAATTAATATCTTCGATTGGTGTTTTCCCGCGAGGGGCTGAAACCCGCCAAGGCATCAGTAATTAATTGATTATTTTTTAGACTAATTAATCTTTCTGGACTAGCTCCAATAAACTGTTGACCCTTGCCATTCCCCGTTGAGAAAATATAGCAATCAGGATATAAAACCCTTAAATTATTTAAAGAATTAATTAAATTAAAGGGAGTTTTAGACACCACATCAATCGGTTGAGACAGGACTAATTTTTTTAAAGATTTAGATTTAATTAAATCTAAAGCAGAATGGACAGACTGTTTAAATTGTAAATAGGGTTTAGGGTCGGTTTCGACTTGTTGGGTTAATAATAAACTAGAGTTTTTACTGGTAACAGAAGGGATTAAGGTAGTTTTTAACCCATTGATTTGTTGACTTTTATACCAAACATCACTCAAAATATTTTCAATTTTAGAGTTTTTCTTCAAAACAATATTAACAATCAAAATACAGCGATTTTTTTTTCTGATTACTTGCCATTTGGGTAAAAATATGGTAGTGGGCGGAAAATGTTTATTTTCCGGTTCAACTGAAGGATTCTGTCCGCAATTCAAGGATAAATCAGGATTAAAATATTGGTCAAAAAAAGTAAAACTACAGCAAAAATAAGGCTTAGGTAAATGGCTATTTTTAGAACCAATAATAACGGTTTTATCCAAACAAGATTGAATAAATTTTTGCGCTTCAAAAAACCTATTTTTTCCAGCCGTGGTAAATTTTATAGCCGTATCAACCGCCACAAAGGACTCCTCAAATTGAGGTTTTTCAAAATAAAAATGAATTAAATTAGGATGATAAAATTGCTGTAAAATTGCTAAAGGATCAATCCATTGAATTTCATGGGCAATACTCAGAATTTTAGTCTGATAGTCCTGTAATCCATAATTTTGAAACTCTAACAAAAAACGATGCAGTTCTTGGCGATCTTGCAATAACGGGGTTGCAGAAGGAAAAACTGGCATATAAAAAATGAACAAAAAAAGGTTAAAATGGGGGAAACTGTCACCGAAAAATAGTCAACCCATGTTATTTTAATCTATGTTAACGACTTTCAGAGTCATTTACCCCTTATTCATAATCTCCCCTCTAAAAATATTGCCCTCAGTCTGTAAAAAAAGTTCATAATTGAATTATTTTTCCCCGCCCCGGCTTTCCCCCCGCCCTGGTGTTTTCCCCTGTCCTGGTGTTTCCCTGACTTCCCTAGCGGAATCTTTTGGCACTTCTCTAGCCTATCAGATAGTGTTATGGGACAATAAACCCGTTAAACCTCCGCGACTTGCTATGACCACAGAATTAATTACAACCTCAAAAAATAAATTATGGTTAGCGGCAATTAAACCTCCAATGTATAGTGTGGCAATTATGCCAATTTGGGTGGGAAACTGCTGTTGCTATCTTTGAAACTTCTACGATTAATTGGAAAATTTTTACCACCTTTATTACATCGGCGATTTTGATTTTAGCTTGGGAAAATATTCTCAATGATGTCTTTGACTCGGAAACGGGAATTGACAAAAATAAACATCATTCTTTAGTTAATCTAACTGCAAATAAATCCCTAGTTCTAGCCCTGGGAAATAGCTGTTTAGCCCTAGCAATTTTGGGTTTATTAGTGATTTGTTGGTGGCAACGGGATCTAACGGTTTTAGGCTTAATTCTCCTCTGTTGTGGCCTAGGTTATTTATATCAGGGGCCGCCATTTCGATTGGGTTATCAAGGTTTAGGGGAGTTTTTATGTTTCTTTGCCTTTGGGCCCTTGGGAGTTTCCGCCGCCTATTATAGTCAAACTCAAAACTGGTCTTGGGTCTGTTTAGCCACATCAATTATTGTGGCAATTCCGATTACTTTAGTTCTCTTTTGTTCCCATTTTCATCAAGTCGAAGATGATATAAATGCGGGGAAAAAGTCTCCAATTGTTCGTTTGGGAACGGAACGGGGGGCAAAACTTTTACCTTGGTTTTGTGGTAGTATTTTTATTCTGACGGGTGGGTTTGTCCTCTTGGGAATATTCCCGATTTGGACTCTCCTAAGTTTTGTGGCGATTCCTTCTGCGATTAAACTCTGTCGCCATGTTAGTCAATACCATAATCAACCGAACTTAGTCAGCAATTCCAAGTTTATTGCCATTTCAGTTCAGTTTTGGAGTGGTTTACTTTTAGGCGTGGGTTTTATTTTACATTAATTGAATTTATTGTTAGGGTGGGTCAATTCCACCCAGAACAAAAAATTAACTAGAGGTTAAATAATGATGCAGTTTATTCCCTTAATTGGCAGAACATTTTTAGCAACAATTTTTATACACGCTGCTATTAATAAAATTTTTGATTTTGCCGATACTCAAACCATGATGACAGAAAAAGGACTACCCTTGGCTGGGATATTATTAGGAGGAACTATTGTTTTTCAAATTTTGGGCGGATTATCGTTAGTATTAGGTTATAAAACTCGTTTAGGCGCTTGGCTTTTAATTCTATTTTTAATTCCGGCAACTGTAGTCTTTCATAATTTTTGGAGTGTTCCCGCAGAAAAAATTGATTTCTTAAAGAATTTATCCATTATGGGCGGGTTACTAATGATTACCTATTTTGGGGCCGGGCCAGTTAGTGTTGATGAACATATTAGCATGAGTAATACTGATTTTACTGATCCTGATAACCCATAACCAATTCTTGAATCTGTTTTTGATTGATTTTTCCTTGAGAATTGCGAGGTAATTGTTCTACAGAAATCCATAATTTAGGATGTTTAAATTTAGATAATTTTCCTAAAATTGCTTGTTTCTAATTCAACCTCTGAAAGCCGTTGATAATTAGTAACATACACCGCCACCACGATTTCACCCCAATATTGATCAGGTTTTCCAATCACACAAATATCCTTAACCAAACCCGTAGAAAGAATTACCGCTTCTACTTCGGCAGGAAATACATTTTCTCCCCCAGTAATAATTTTATTACTTTGTCTCCCCACTAAGGTTAAATATCCCTGTTCATCCCCATAACCTAAATCATCGGTTTTAAAGCTATTAATTCGTAAGTTGGGATCAAAATTATCTTGATAGTATCCTAACATTAAAGAATTGGATTTAATTTTAATTATTCCTGGTTGGTTTGTTTTTAATTCTTCTCCATTCTCATTATAGATTTTAATTTTAGCATGGGGTAGAATGTTTCCACAACTATTATTACCGCGCAAAAAATCCGAGGGTTTTAAAGTAACAATTTGGGAGGCGGTTTCTGTCATTCCATAAGTTAATGCTAGGGGAATTTGATGTAAACGACTTTGTTCTAATAATTCTAACCAAAGGGGTGCTCCTCCTAATAATACTATCTGAAATTTAGATAACCAATTAGTTAAGGAGGGAGATTGTAATAAACGGTGTAATTGAGTCGGAACTAAAGAGATAAAATAGTTAGTAGGATTAAAATTAATCCATTCTTCTGCTGCTACGGTTTTAAAAGAAGTTATTATCAATTGTCCATCTGTTAAAAGCGATCGCATCCACTGCATTAATCCGCTAACATGATAAAGAGGTAAAGTACAAAAACAATTAATAGTAGGGGTCTGAAAATATTGCTGGACACCTATAACTGAAGCGGTTAAACTATCCCAATTATGGACAGTAAACTTGATGTTTCCCGATGTTCCTCCGGTGGGAATCATAATCAAATCTTGGAGAATTTCATAATTAGAATTTAATGGTTTTTGATAGTCAGAAATTTGACCTTGAGAAATTAATAAATTAGGTTGAACTAATTGATAAACTTGCGTCCATTCCCGTTGTCCCCATTGAGGATTACATAAAAAAACCGGACATTTTGCTATCACCGCAGCAAGAAAAGCCGATAAAAATAAAATTGGATCAGATTCTGATATTAGAATTTTAGGATAATTTTTATTTGAATTAATCCATAGATTAATATTTTGTAAATGATTTTTATAAATATCTATTAAACGGTCTTTGTTATTTAAAATTAATCCATTTTGGATTTTATCAATTAGATTCATATTTAACCCGGTTGATATCCCCCCAAATCCCCCCTTCGGCAAGCTCAGGGCAGGCATTAAAAAGGGTGACTTTGAATATTAAATACATCTTAACCCGTAGGGGCGGGTTCCACAATAATATTTGATAATAACAAGCAATCTAAATAAACCCACCCCACCCGATCTAGCCCTGACAAAGTTTTCTGTAGGGGCGGGTTCCACAATAATATTTGACAATAATAAACAATCTAAATAAACCCGCCCAACCCCATAAAAAATCCCATTAATCGTTAAATCTTGGCTGGTTCGGGGCGGGTTCCACAATAATATTTGACAATAATAAACAATCTAAATAAACCCGCCCAACCCCATAAAAAATTCCATTAATCGTTAAATCTTGGCTGGTTTGGGGCGGGTTTAGATAATTTTGGGGTGGGAATTTAAGATGGACTTGAACCCGCCCCTACGGGTTTTTGAGCAGATTTTGAACAATTTTGATAATAATAAACAATCTAAATAAACCCGCCCAACCCCATAAAAAATTCCATTAATCGTTAATTATTAGCTGGGTTCGGGGCGGGTTTAGATAATTTTTGGGTGGGAATTTAAGATAGACTTGAACCCGCCCCTACGGGATTTTTATTTTGAGCAGATTTTGAACAATATTGTTTATAATTAGCCAGAATATTTGATACCTAAGTAAACTCATCCCACCCGATCTAGCCCTGACAAAGTTTTCTGTAGGGGCGGGTTCCACAATAATATTTGACAATAATAAACAATCTAAATAAACCCGCCCAACCCCATAAAAAATTCCATTAATAGTTAATTCTTGGCTGAGTTTGGGGCGGGTTTAGATAGTTTTGGGGTGGGAATTTAAGATAGACTTGAACCCGCCCCTACGGGTTTTTGAGCAGATTTTGAACAATTTTGATAATAATAAACAATCTAAATAAACCCGCCCAACCCCATAAAAATTCCATTAATAGTTAAATATTGGCTGGTTTGGGGCGGGTTTAGATAGTTTTTGGGTGGGAATTTGAGATGGACTTGAAACCCGCCCCTACGGGTTTTTGAGCAGATTTTCAAGGAGTACCGCCAGCAGTTAGGAGATAAACCAATGATTAATTCCAAATCCCACCGCCCGATTATATAATAATATTTCAGAGGCAATTTTTAAAGCGGAATTTTGACCAATATCGGTTTCAAAAACCGAGGAAAAAACCGTATCGATTTGATTATTTTGGCAAAAGTTATTGAGTTTCTGGGGAGATCCAAAAATAGCAGGTTTGATCACAAAAATATTAGACCATCCTTGTTGATAACAATGGGTTAATTGTTGTAAATTAGCAACGGATTCATCTAAGGCGAGGGGGGTAGAATAGCGATCGCATAATTCTAACATTAAATCTAATTGATCAATAGATAAGGGTTGTTCTAAAAATTCAATTTTAATCAATTCTTGATTAATATTAATTAAATCACAGGTTTCTAACCATTTTTGCGCCTGGTCAAAGGTTAAACCGCCATTTGCATCTAATCTGAGACTGATTTTCAGAAACCCGGTTTCTAAGGTTTCAGTTATACTATTAATTAACTGTTGAAAAATATTAATTTCTTCCGTAATATTATCAACGCCTATTTTCCATTTTAAAGTCTGATATCCTTGCTGAAATAGGGTTTCCCAAGTAGTTAATACCGTTTCTCCCGTTGGTAATAATCCGCTATATTGAAGTTTAGCTAAATCAAATAAACTGTTAGGATTTAATTCTATTAATGCAGACTCAAACCCAAATTGACAAGCGGGTAAACTGTCAGGAATATTAAAAATTGTTTCTGTTGAAATTAGACTGGGAATTTGTTGACAAAATGCGATCGCATCTTCTAAGGTTTCCGACCCAAACCAACTTAAAGGCGCAATTTCTCCCCATCCTATATTACCGCGTTTATCGGTTAAACTTAAAATAATGCCTTCTCTAATATTCCAAATTCCGTGGGCGGTTTTGAGAGGAGTTTTAAATGGACGTTGATAGGTTTTAAATTGAAATTTATAATTCATTCAGATAAAAATTTAACAATTGCATGAATCCATTGTTGAGGATTTTCAATTAAAATATTATGACCACAATTGGGGATAATTTGCAACTGGGAAACGGGACATAATTGGTTAATTTCTTGGTTAATATGTTTAAATTTATGATCATATTCCCCGACCAACAGCAATAGGGGTATTTGATTTTCTGATAATTTTTCCCATAAAGAGGGTTGATTTCCGGTTCCCAAATAACGCAGAGATTTCGATAACTCCAGGGGATTATTCTTTAAACGATGCTCAAAAACTTGGTCAAATTCAGGATGATTTGTTAGGGTTTTAAATAGGGGTTGATGATACCATTTTTCTAAAAACAGGGTAAAGTCTATGGTTTGCAGTTGTTGGGCTTTTTGATTATCTGAAATTAACCTTTGTAACCTTTCTGATTCGGTTTTTAGTCCTGGGGATGTGGATTCTAATATTACTTTTTGAAAATATTGGGGGAAATTCAGGGTTAAATATAATCCTAATCTTCCCCCCATAGAATATCCCATTAAATAACATTGGGAAATCTTCAGATGGTTTAACACCTCTATTAATGCGGTTGCTGTTTCTGGCATTTTATAACAGCTATCCTCCCCTAAAACTTGGGTTTTCCCATGTCCAGGGAGGTCGATGGTTAAACAACAAAACCGGGTAAATAGTGGGGAAATTCGGGTGTTAAAATCCTGACTATTTCCCATAAATCCATGTAGAAATAGAATAATAGGTTGATTAGGATTGCCGTTTAGGGTATAATAAAACCTATAGTAATTTAGCTTTAAAAACGGCATAAAATTTGATGAATTTATTAATCTAGTAACCAATGTAAAAAGGGAATAGAAGAGGCACAGAAAGCCATAAATCCAAATAATCCGAATAACATTCCAAACAATAGAAATTCTTCTCCTTTTTGTTTGGCTAGTTTAACAATTAAATAGCTGTAACCATAAGAGGCGATAAAGAAAATAACGATAAATGCGGTAAAATAATATTGCATTGTGTTTTAGCTCAAATTAGATTCAGCCACTTTTAAGTAGCTTTACTGATTATTGTACTAAACTTTTGTTAAATAGGGGCAGATTTGAAATAACTTGAAAAAATACTTTAGTATTAGTAGAGACGTTCCATGGAACATCCCTACTTGTCGGGATATGAATAATAAATGAGTTTTAACGAATATTTTCTAAAGGAATATCTAAAAGGCCGTATTTATCCCATCCTGGGGCATCAAAATGCCACCATTCTGTAATTAAGGGAATAAATCCCTGTTGCTTCATTTTAGCAGCTAGTAAGTCACTATTCCGACGAACTTGGGGAGAATTTCCGGGGTAATCTCTAGCAGCTTTGTCGGTAAAATCATCAAAGGCAGTTGGCATTTCTAATTCAGCGCCAGTGCGAAAATCAACTAAGGTTAAATCAACCGCCGCCCCTCGGTTATGGCGAGACCCTTTGGCGGGGTTTGCCACATAACGATTATCGGGTAAAATTGCCCACATTTGACGGGTCACAGATAGGGGACGATAACAGTCATAGACTTTTAATCCTAACCCCATTTGTTCTAAATCCTGTTGTACTCTTGATAGGCGTTTGGCAACATCAGAACGTAATAAACATCGGGGAACAGAATAGATTTTTTTCTTTAAAAAATTGTTAGTTGTGGCGTAGCGAATATCGTGACGAATATTCAGGTTAACACTTTTAATATCAACTAATTTGTCTGCTTCTGGCACTTGGTTATAATCTTGGATAACTAAAGGAGGAGACGTAGGAGGGGAAGCGGGGGAAGTAGGAGGGACGGTTAAATTTTGAGCGTGAACGGCATTACAGTTAATACCCAAAATTAGGAATAAAAACAAAAATAATCGCATCAGTATTTGAGAAAGCATAGGGTTAAAATGATGGTGATGTAATTAGTTATAAACCGGGTTTATTTAGTGCAAAATCCTGTAGGGGTGAGGCGCACCTCGCCCCTAGGATGAATTGGGTTTAAAAACCTGGTTTGTTTTTATATATCTAACCGTTGGTAAACTTGATCGAGGTTTTTCAAGTGATGTTTTGGATCAAAACAAGCATCAATTTCTGCGGGAGATAATGTAGCTTTAACTTGATCATTTTCCCTAATTAAAGATTGGAAATCCCCGTCGGTTTTATTCCAGGCAATATGGGCGCAGGATTGGACAATTTTATAGGCTTCTTCGCGGCTAATCCCTTTTTCAACTAAGGTTAATAACACCCGTTGACTGAAAACAACACCACCATAAAGGTTCATATTGCGCTTCATATTTTCGGGATAAACTAACAGATTCTTAACTAAATCCGTGAGTTCTACTAACATAAAATGAGCTACCGTTGAAGAATCAGGTAAAATCATTCGTTCAACGCAACTATGGGAAATATCCCGTTCATGCCAGAGGGCAACATTTTCTAATGCCGCCACCGCATTTCCCCGAATAATTCGCGCCATTCCGGTTAAGCGTTCACTGCGAATAGGGTTGCGTTTATGGGGCATGGCAGAGGAACCTTTTTGACCCTTAGCAAAAAATTCTTCTACTTCTAAAACATCGGTGCGTTGTAGGTTCCGAATTTCCACCGCAAACCGTTCAATACTAGCGGCTAATAAGGCTAAAGTTTGCACATATTCCGCATGAATATCCCGGGAAATAACTTGGGTGGAAGCGGTATCGGGTTCGAGTCCTAAGTTTTGACAGGCGATCGCTTCTATCCTCGGATCGACATTAGCATAGGTTCCCACGGCCCCAGAGACTTTACCCACCGCCACGGTTTGACGTAGACGCACTAAACGTTCCCGGTTGCGACAAACTTCCGCTAACCATCCGGCCAATTTAAACCCAAAGGTGATCGGTTTCAGCGTGGATACCATGGGATCTACCAATCATCACCGTATCTCGATGTTGTTGCGCTTGGTAACGAATAGCCTGACTTAAGGCTTCCGTGCGTTCTAACAACACATCCACACTGGCCACCAACTGCAAGGCTAGGGCCGTATCCAAGACATCGGAACTGGTTAAGCCTAAATGAATGTAGCGTCCGGCATCCCCAACATATTCGTTAACATTGGTTAAAAAGGCAATCATGTCATGGCGGACTTCGGCTTCAATTTCCAGCACCCGCTTAATATCAAAATTCGCCTTAGCCTTAATTTCCTCAACGGCTTCCGATGGGATATATCCTAACTCCGCCTGAGCCTCACAGACGGCTATTTCTACTTGTAACCAAGTTTGTAGCTTGTAAGTCTCTGTCCACAAATTGCCCATTTCGGGCAAAGTATACCGTTCTATCATATTCTGGGTTTAGATTTGATCGCTTTGATGTTCCAATAGACTTTAATCGTTCAACAGTAGACTGGTGAAACAGTTGTAGCCCAATTTCCTATCTACTGCATCCGAGGTAGGTCACTCATATCCCATTTAGCACAACTGTCCTATTTTAACTTTTGATGTGGATTAGCGATCGCAACCCCTCAAAAAGAAATCACCGTAGAGACGAGCCACGGCGCGTCTCTCTCCCCCTCTCTCCCCCTCCCACCAGCCACGGCGCGTCTCTCTCCCCCACGAGCCACGGCGCATTTATCTCTCTAATTCCTACAGTTAGTATAATAGGTAATTAAGCAACTTTTGTTAATATAAAAACACTCCCCACATTTCCCCGTCCGATTCTTAAATCTTCATCTAAATAGGTAATATCTAACCAGCCTTTTTGATCCCGGGCTTGTAAACTAAAATCAATGGCAATAAATTTTTTTCCCATTTCAATATCCGCAATCAAATTATCGGGAGATTGATAACCGATAAATCTTTGAGAACCGATAATAAAGCGATTGAATTTAACATTAACTCGTTTTTCCGAAACGGGTTCAAATTCGGCGGCTACACTCACTAATCCTTCTAAGAACGGTAAACTCTGAACTTCTGCAATATTATAAACTTTCCGATCCGCCACCCGAATACATTGATAAATTTGCCCTAACTCAAGCAAGGGAAATCGACCAATTCCGAGTAATTCATCACTACTGGTATACAATAGTCGCCAATTTCCATTCAGGAGTTCAGGAACTTCTAGGGGTCGGGGGTTAGGATTAAATTCTTCCAGTTGGGTCAAGACGGACAAAATAGCCGCTTTATCCCCTGGGGTGGCGAGTAGACCGCGATTTTTCCCAGCAATCATTTCTAATAAAAGGGCTTTTTTGGAGTTGGTCATAGTTTTATCTTATGTTTGATCAATTATTGGTTAGCTTTTTTAAATCTATAAGATTCAAAATAGATTAAAAAAATATGATACTGTCCATAACCAATGATTGTGTAAAATTAGATTAAGTCTAACTCAATTCTATTTGACGCCGAAAACTAAAAATGCTTAACCCATCCTTGCGAGAAATCCCAGCCCATGAAACCGGCTGATGTGATTCCTTCCAAACAAGAAATGTCACTGATAGTTTGGTTGGAGTCCACCGGACGTCTAATCGAACGGGATACCGTCACCAGTACCACAACCGTTGACTATTTGGAGGAGGAAGAAGAAATCACCGATCTGATTTCCGTTGATGACTCTGCCTATGATGACGACGACGATGATGATGATGATCTATCAGAAGGCTAGAAATAGACGCTAGGAAACTAGCGATTTCTGGGATTGTTTTTGTGGTGTTGAGGATTAAAAATTTTTGTGGATAGCAAACTTTATTCGGTTAAATCATCCAACTGGTCTGGACAAACCCTATTATTCCTTCTAAGTTTAGGGTTGGGCTTGTTCGCTTTTAGTTTAGACCGGGTGAACAATAATTCATTTCAAGTTCAAGGCTCGTTATTTTTACCCGCTTTGATTAGTGCGATCGCCGTTTCTATCTTAGGATATTGGGCAATTCCGCTTTTAGTCAAGATTAAAGCCGGACAATTTATTCGAGAAGATGGCCCCCAAGCCCACTTACAAAAGGCCGGAACTCCAACCATGGGAGGGGTATTTTTTATTCCTGTGGGAGTGGCGATCTCTTTAATTCTAACTCAATTTCATCCCCATGTGATCGCCGTTTCCGCCCTAACCTTAGCCTACGGATTTATTGGTTGGTTAGATGACTGGCAGATTTTAAGACGTAAATCAAATAAAGGGATTTCTCCTAGAATGAAATTGGCGTTGCAGTTGGGTTTTGCAACGCTATTTTGTGTCTGGTTAGCAGTAACCCAATCTTCAGCTTTAACCACCGTTGCTTTACCTTTAGGACTGGCAATTCCCCTGGGATTGTTATTCTGGCCCCTGGCAATTTTTGCCCAAGTTGCTGAAAGTAACGCCACCAATTTAACCGATGGTGTGGATGGGTTAATGGGCGGGTTAGGTGCGATCGCATTTTTGGGTTTGGGAGCCTATGTCGCCCCCAGCGCACCGGAATTAACCACTTTTTGTGCTTGTATGAGTGGCAGTTGTTTGGGATTTGTCACCCACAACCGCAACCCCGCCAAAGTATTTATGGGAGATACGGGAGCCCTAGCATTGGGGGGCAGTTTAGCCACGGTTGCCCTATTAACTAATAGTTTATGGGTGTTATTAATAATTAGCGGAATTTTCTTTGTGGAAACCCTCTCTGTAATTGCTCAAGTTAGCTATTATAAAGCCACAAAAAATGCCGAGGGCGTGGGCAAACGTCTGTTCAAAATGGCTCCTCTACATCACCATTTAGAATTATCAGGATGGCAAGAAACCCAAGTGGTCGGGAGTTTCTATTTAATTAATGCTATCTTAGTATTAATTACCCTGCTTCTAGGATACAATCATTTCTAGGTTTTTTACCGAATTATGATTAACCTTTCTGTTGTTATCCCGGTTTATAATGGTGGGACTGATTTGCCGGATTTAATTGAATGCTTGCGATCGCAAACCTATCCGGCTGATCAAGTAGAATATTTATTAGTTGATAACAATAGTCAGGATAATTCTGTCTCTATTGTTCAGGAATTAGCCACATCTACTGCAATTAATATTCGTTTCCCTATCAGAAAATAATATCCAAAGTTCCTATGCCGCTCGCAATGCCGGAATTAGAGTTGCCACCAGTGATATTATCGCCTTTACCGATATGGATTGCCGACCGGAACCCCAATGGTTAGAGCAATTAATTCAACCCTTTTCTAACCCCAATATTGGTCTGGTAGCGGGTGAAATTATCGCCTTACCCAGTTACAATTTATTAGAAAAATATGCCGATAAACAGGAAACTTTATCCCAAAAACACACCTTAAATAATAGCTTTTTGCCCTATGGTCAAACCGCTAATTTAGCCATTCGGCGTAAAATTTTTGAACAGGTGGGTTTATTCCGTCCCTACCTCACCACCGGGGGCGATGCGGATATGTGTTGGCGGATTCAACAACAAACCAATTATCAATTAGAATTGGCATCCCAAGCAATAGTTAAACACCGTCATCGGTCTACCTTAAAAGCATTAAAAAGTCAGTGGCGACGCTACGGAGAATCTAACCGTTATTTACATGAACTCCATGGGATTAATTTAATGAAAGAGTTAACACCTACTGATTATTTGTATCGCTTAGGACGTTGGGTTTTAAAAGAATTACCCCTGGGTACGGTCAAACTATTAACTGGAAAAGCCGAAATCGTGGATTTAATTAGTACCCCCATCTCGTTATTCAATGGAAATGCCCGTTTCCAAGGACAACAACAGGCGAAATTATCAGAACAAGCAAAAGTAATTGAACGACTTTAAAATTTAAGTATTATCACAACTATTTTAACTTTTTTTAGGGGATAATTCAGATTATACCTGTTTGTTGATCCAATCGCCATGACTCAATTTAGACTGTCTCAACAACACTTAAATTTGTTGTCTCTGTGTCCTCGCAAATTTCAATATACCTATTTAGATCAGTTAGTTTCACCCACTTCTCCAGAAACAGGAAGAACGCATCGCCTGGGGAAATCAGTTTCACCTATTAATGCAGCAACATGAGTTAGGATTACCTGTGGATTTGTTACTTACCCAAGATCAGGAATTAAAACGCTGTTATACTGAATTTTTAAGCGTAGCATCGGATATTTTTGAGTTAAATTCCGATCCCGCAATCGGCGTTTTTAGAGAAGCAGAACATTACCGCAGTTTAAATTTTAATCAGGATTTATTAGTAGTTATTTATGATTTAATTAAAGCCGAAGAAAAACAAGCCCAAATCTTTGATTGGAAAACCTATCCCCGCCCTCAAAATCGCCAGCTTTTAGAAAATAATTGGCAAACTCGTTTATATCCTTATCTTTTAGTGGAAACCAGTCAATATTTACCCGAACAAGTTTCGATGACCTATTGGTTTGTTAAGTCTCCCCAAAAACAGCCTCCTCAATGTTTACACTTTCCCTATACTCAACAACAACATCAGAAAAATCAACAGGACTTAAAGCAACTAATTGATCAATTTCATAACTATTTAGACCGTTATCAACAAGGTGAATTTTTTCCCCAAGTTGATAGAAGTCAAGGACATTGTAAATCCTGTCAATTTGCTATCCGTTGTCAACGGGTTTCTGAAGAATTAACTTTTGATCAGCCCTTAAATTCTCTGAATCTATATAATATTGATCAAGTTCAAGAAGTGATAATTTAAACCTATGTGGCAAATTCAACCAAATTTAGAGACTCCTGATTGGATAATCCCGATTATTCAAGAGTTCGTTCCTGAAATTTCAGGGCAATATATTGCTCAATTATTATTACATAGAGGGATAAAAACCCCTCAACAATTGGTAGGATTTATCAACTATAATTCCTATCAACCATCCAGTCCATTTGAATTTGGAATAGAGATGGAGAGGGCAATTAAACGATTGATTTTAGCCCGAAATCAACAAGAAATTATTACAATTTGGGGGGACTTTGATGCTGACGGAATTACAGCAACTTCCGTATTATGGGATGGTTTAGGACAGTTTTTTAGTCGAAAAAATCAGCAGTTATCCTATCATATCCCCAATCGGTTAACCGAATCCCACGGATTAAATTGTGCTGGAATTTATCAATTATATCAGCAGGGATGTCAGTTAATAGTTACCTGCGATACCGGAAGTACCAACTTCAAAGAAATTGAATATGCAAATCAATTAGGTATTGATATTATCGTTACCGATCATCATACTTTACTCGAAGAAAGACCTCCAGTAGTTGCTATTATTAATCCCCGTTATTTGTCTTTAGATCATCCTTTATATCATCTATCGGGGGTGGCGGTTGCCTATAAATTGATTGAAGCATTATATGAAACATTACCCAATATTCCCCAACGTCCCCTAGAGGATTTATTAGATTTAGTCGCCATTGGTTTAATTGCAGATTTAGTTCAACTTAAAGGAGATTGTCGATATTTAGCTCAATTGGGAATAAAAAAATTACAACAACAATTAAAAAATCCTACCCGTCCAGGGGTTGCTAAACTGTTAGATTTATGTAAACGAACAGGCGATCGCCCCACCGATATTTCCTTTGGTCTTGGCCCTAGAATTAATGCCGTGAGTCGCATTTATGGGGATGCTAAATTCTGTGTTGAACTTCTGACCAGCCAGGATAAAAAACGCTGTCAACAATTAGCTATAGAAACCGAATTAGCCAATACCCGGCGCAAAGGATTACAAAAAGAAGTTAGCCGTGATGTGATGGCAAAATTAAAAAAAATTGACCTATCTACGACTCAAGTTATTGTGTTATCCGATCCCCAATGGCCAGGGGGAGTTTTGGGTTTGGTGGCGGGTCAAGTAGCTCAAGAATATGGACGACCGACCATTTTATTAAGTACGGAAGGAACCATAGATTTAAGTAATTATCAGCAGGAAGTAAGCAATAATTCAGAAGTTAAATTAGCCCGGGGTTCTGCTCGTTCAGTGAATCAAATTGATTTATATGAATTAGTCAAAAGTCAAGCCCATCTTTTGCATCGATTTGGAGGCCATCCCTTCGCCGCCGGGTTGAGTTTACCAATAGAAAATCTTTCGATCTTTATAGATGCGATTAATCGCCAAATGCGAGAACAATTAGATACTAATTTACCGGGGATTGGACAACGGAATATTCAAGTAGATTTGGTTTGTACCGTTGCCGAATTAGGGTTTGATTTATTTCAGGAATTAAAACTTTTAGAACCCTGTGGGATGGGAAACCCAGTTCCTAAAATATTAATTCAAAATTGTTGGTTTACTAATGCCTGGAACACTTCAGAAAAGGATTTAAGAGGCCAAAAAGTTCAATATATTAAAACTACCTTTGAACTATGGGATCAGTCCATATCAACTGGATTTCCCGGGGTATGGTGGGGACATTATAAAGATGAGTTACCCGCAGGACGATCAGATGTGATTGTGGAACTCGATTTTAATACCTTTAAAGAACAATATGAAATTAGAATTTTAGAATTACAATCTGCCCAAGCTCAGACTCCCCCAGCCTCGATTCATCTGGCTGATTATCCTATTTTAGATTATCGTAATCAAAACATTAATCTACCTTTATCCGATATACTAATTATTAAAGACTGTCCCACCTGTTGGGAAGATTTACAATCTTGGTTTCGACGCGCCCATGCTGAAAAAAAACCCTTAGCGATCGCCTATACCCTACCAGAATTACTACCTCCTGAAAAAATTTGGGAACAACTGATCGGCATTGCCAAATATCTCAGTCGCACCCACCAACCCGTTAATACTCAACAACTCCGAAATCAATTAAACTTAGGAGTAATTCCCTTAAAAATTGGTTTTAAAATCTTAAAACAATTAGGCTTTAACATTGAATATCAAGATCAGAGGTTAGATATTAGCTGGCAAAAACCATCCGGTTTTCATCCTCCTGAAACCCTGAATCAATTAATCCAAACCTTCCTATCTACCATCCAAGAAGAACAATTCCGTCGTCAATATTTCTGTAATATTCCTTTGTCAACCCTAGAATCAATCGCGATTCAAACCATCATCAAAGAAGGAAACAAAAACTTAAATTAACCATGAAATATAATGGGTTTTAAAATTCCTGAATTGGGAATCACCCATTTCTCCTAATCTTGTTGTACAATAGGAAATTGTACCCTTAAAATATCCCTGTGTAATTTCTCAAAAGGCAGGGAATCTAACTATGGTAGTTTGTCCCCAGTGTCAATTTGAAAACCCAAATCTAAATAAGTTTTGCCAAAGCTGCGGTACTTCTCTTACCCAGAAATATTGTCCTGAATGTGGGGCGACCGTGCCCCTAAATACCCTGGAATGTCACAACTGCGGGACAGTAACTGGAACAGTTTATCTGGCCGTGGTTAGCCCTTCGTCCTTAGTCGCTTCTCAACCTGATCAATTAGAATCCTTAAATAACGACCATTTAGAGGGGGCCAGTACCGTCCCAGAATCGATTTCAGATCGAATTGAGACCGAACCCCCCACCCCGGATACCCCTCAAGAGTCAGACCCAACATCTGCGGCCGTTGAACCTGAAGAAGAAATTTTCGCCCAAGCGGATATCGAAGCCATTACCATCGCGCCCCAGGATGCCCTGAGTCCCTCCGATAACCCGTCACCGGAGGAGGATAGTCTACAATCGCTCGAACTCCCCATTGGAGCCTATTTAGACCCCCAGCAGCGTTATCAACTCCTCGATCCCTTACCTCCGCTACAGTCGGGGGAAACCATCACGGTGAAGGTTTTAGATACCCAGCCCCTACAGCTATCTCCTTTAAAAGCCTTAGAAAAACAAGCCTCTACCCCCTCAGACCCACAATTAGAGACTTTTATTATTACTGCGGCTCGGCCCTATTTTTCCTTGGCCTCCGAGCATTCCTACTATTTCCCCCGGTTACAAGATGCCTGGGAACAGCCGTTTTATAGTGTGATTCTTTTAGAAGATTTTACTAATTTTCCCCTATTATCTGACCTATGGAGTAACAAGAAAAACACAGCCCAACAAATTGTTTGTTGGTTAGAGGATTTAGTCAAACTCTGGATATTGTTGGAACCTTGGAACTGTCGTCAAAGTTTATTAGAAAATCAGAATTTAAGGGTTTTTCCTGAAGATTCTCAACAGTTATGTTTAAAAAAATTGTATTTTGACTCCCCCAATTCCACCCTGAGTTTATCGGATTTAGGATTATTATGGCAGGAGTTATTTCGCGAATCCCAACGAACTTTAGTGGGTTCCTTAACAGAAATATTACGCGATTTACTCGAAGGAAAAATTACAACTGTTGAACAATTGCAACAAGCCTTAAGGGGGGTTTTAGAAGAAATTAATTGTCCCTCGACCCCAGCCTCCCGACCCATCGACCCAACACAACCCCCATCACTGAGCTTAACCCAAGCCCCAACGGTGATTCCGACTCGGAAACTCAAATCCCTAGAAGCGGTGGGACGTACCGATATCGGACGTCAACGGGATCACAATGAGGACTGTTTTGGCATGGAAACCCAAATCAAGATTGAAGAAACACCCCTGGGACAAACAAGCTCCGTCCGGGGTTTATATATTCTCTGTGATGGGATGGGAGGACACGCCGGAGGGGAAGTGGCGAGTCAAATGGCGGTTGACACCCTGAAAGACTATTTCCAAAACCAATATCTCGAGGGACTCCCCACGGAGGAAATCCTACAGGATGCAATTCTGAAAGCCAATGAAGCGATTTATACAGAAAATCAACAGGGCGTCCGTTTCCGGCGTGGGTCGCATGGGCACAACCCTAGTGATGGCTTTCGTAGTTGATCACCAAGTAGCAGTGGCTCATGTGGGAGATAGTCGATTATATCGTTTAACTCGCACCCATGGGTTACAGCAAGTCACCGTTGACCATGAAGTCGGACAACGGGAAATTCAAAAAGGAATTAATCCAGAACTGGCTTACTCCCGTCCCGACGCCTATCAATTAACTCAAGCCCTAGGCCCGAGGGAGGAGCAGTTTGTCCATCCCGATGTTCAGTTTTTGGAAATTGAGGAGGATACCGTTTTGATTATAGCATCCGACGGCCTAACGGATAATAACCTCTTGGAAATCTTCTGCGAAACTCAACTCAATCCCTTACTTAATCCTGAAACCAATTTAGCCACCGCCGTAGATGGTTTAATTGCTCTGGCAAATCAACATAATGGTCACGATAATATTACGGCTATTGTCGTTCGAGCTTGGGTGTAGTCGGGTAGGAGAGCAGGGGGAGCAGGGGAGCAGGGGAGGCAGGGGGAGCAGGGGGAGCAGGGGGAGCAGGGGGAGCTAGGAGACTGGCTGGGTATTAACAATTAACAATTACATCCAAAATTGATAATTAACATATTCTCTCTAGTGAGCGGGGATGCGCTTACTACGATTAAAAGGCACGTCTAGCCCACTAATAACTGATATAGCGCTACGCATTAAAGTTAGGACACTTCTAAATCCTGAAACTCATTCACTGCTTACTGCTTACTGTTCCCTGTTCCCTGTTCCCTGTTCCCTGTTCCCTGTTCCCTGTTCCCTGTTCCCTAGTGCGTAGCGCTATAACTGATAACTGATAACTGATAACTGATTTATGTTAATCCTAACTTTGTTAGACAGCCAACAAAAAACCCCCCTGAGACAGTGGACATTTGCACAGGAGGCGGTGATTCGAGTGGGACGGGCGGCGGATAATCAAGTTGTCATCGTTGATTCCTTGGTTTCCCGTTATCATTTGGAGTTACATCCTCCAACGGATGAAACCCAGAATTCACCATGGTTGCTTGTAAGTAAGGGAACAAACGGAACCTTTGTGAATGGGGTTCTCACCCATCAGGGATTAGTGGGGGATGGTGCTTTAATTGAATTAGCAAAGGATGGCCCCCTATTACAAATTCAACTCCAGGCCAGTGTAATTGCGATTCCGGCGACTCCTCCCTCCTGTAAGCATGAGGGGAATACGCCGGGGAATTTATTCTGTATTCATTGTGGGCTTCCGATTCAGGTTGAGCGCACAATCCGACAATATCAGGTACTGAGAACCATCGGACGGGGAGGAATGGGAACAACCACCCTAGCCTGGGATTCTACCACCGCTAAATCGGCTGTACCCGTTGTCGTTGTACTCAAAGAAATGAATGCGGATATGGCACAAATTGCCAAGGCCCAAGAATTATTTGAACGGGAAGCCCGTACCCTAAAAGCCTTAAACCACGAGGGAATCCCCCAGTTTTACGACTTTTTTGTCGAAGATGGCAAAAAATATTTAGTCATGGAAATGATCCATGGCACGGATCTGGAACAGTATATCCACCAACGGGGGCCAGTAATTCCCCAACAGGCGATTCAGTGGATGATCCAGACCTGCGAGATATTAGACTATATTCACTCCCTTGATCCGCCTCTGATCCACCGAGATATCAAACCTGCCAATTTACTTTTGCGACGACGGGATCACCGCATTGTCGTATTGGACTTCGGAGCCGTGAAGGAAATAGGAACGCCCCCCGGAAACCCGAATCGGTGCGGAAGGATACAGCGCCCCGGAACAGGATCGGGGACAACCCCTGACTCAATCGGATTTGTATGCGATCGGTACAACCTTAATTTTTTTACTGACCGCCGAAACACCCCTCAAATTCTATGGCAAACGGGGAAACAGTTATGGTTTTGAACTCGATAACGTTCCGACTATTACGCCTCAACTGCGAAAAGTGATTGAACAAGCCACGGAATACCGACCCAAAGATCGCTACCCAACGGCCCAACATCTATCTCAAGCTTTAGCCCAATGCCTAAATTGATAAAATCGTGAGGAAGATTGATACAAAGCAGGAGGAAAGGGCAAAGGACTAAAGGCTATGGATGGACGTGAATACAAAACTTTAGACAGCGGACTTGGAAAGGGTGAATTCTTGATCGATTACAAACCGACTGAAATCAGGGAGGGTTTGATAAATAGGTTTCTAATCTTCGTCTTCGTCCCACGCTTCAACGGCTAATAGCTCGCTGAGGGGATCTTGCATGGAGAAACCAAACTCTAACAATTCCTGTTTCCAATATTTCCAGTCATCGCCATAGAGAAGGGCGATTTTCCATAAACTATCGGAAGGTTTGATAATGTCAGACTTGACCAGGGAATGCACCTGACGTTGTAATTTATCCATCGGGTGTATAACCTTTTGGCTCATAATACCTCTTAAATTGTTCTAATTTCTAAAGGGTTAACGCTTTCCAACCTGAACGTTTTTCTTGGCATACAGGGCTGATGCCATTCAAAGCAACTTCCTCGACTATGAGTATAGCATAAACTTTGAAAAAGCAATCTTTTTTTTTGAATTTAGGTGTCAGTTCTCGATAACGATGGCTTGAATTTCGCCCTAAAGCCAATTATAGCGGGGAAAACCCAAAGGCGTCATCCCAACTTATTGACTAGGAATCACTCCCCAATTAATCGGTATCGGTAATACACAATACCCAAATTTGATAATTTCGCTTATCGATGCCAAGCCAAGTCACGTCCCAAGAAACACCCGCAAACCATTCTGTCCAGGGTTTCCTGAGAAATATACATCTGAATTTCATCATAGCGACTCCCAAACAGGGCATCACAAAATTTTATCCCAATATCCTTCGCTTGTTTGGCAGTTCCTTGAAATTCTTCATCTGCTCCCCCTAAAAATAAGGCCTCTGCTAATTCTCCATCTAGGGTGAAAGCACTGGTATCTTCCGTTAGGTCTAGGTCTGTGGTTAGGGGGGTTTCAATTTCTAAAGCTGATAAACCATCCATTACCGGGGGTAGGGTGACAAATTGTTCAAAAAAATTAATTTCATTCAGTAAGTCCCTGGAGCCAAACCAATTTAACACCGCATGGGGAGAAACCTTAAATCGGGCGAACTCCGCCCCCCCATTAACCAAAATTTTTCTTAATTCTTGGAGGAGTTTATTAACAGATGGATCTTCTAGGGGGGTATGTACGACTTGTAATTCTTGCCACATTTGCTCAATTTCTTCTTCCGAGGGACGGTATTGGTCTCGATTAGGAACTAACATCAATGTTGATCTCCAGTTAACAATATTTTATATACTTTACTTGAGTCTTTAAAAACTCACAAGATTATTTTCAAAAAATATTATAAAAATTAACAGAATTAATTGGGTTTTTATGGTACTTAATTATGATATAAGGAAACCCAAAGGAACTAAGACACTAAAAAACATTATCTCAGGATATTACAGGTTTATGTTTTCTGAAATATACTGTAATTATAATATTATTTATAAATTTGTAATTATTGTATCAATTTATCGAGTAAAGCATCGGAAGTTTGCGATATTTCGGGTTCTACGGGACAAAATTCTAGTTCAATTTCAATAGCAATTTGAGGTTCCGATAAGTTGTTATAGCTGGTGATCGCTTTAAATCTCAATTTTCCAGTTTTCCAAGAGGCGGCACCTAATTTTAAGAGTTTACAATCAATTTCTTCACTGACGGTATTTACGCTACTTTGATTTACTGTTAAAATCACCTTCTTTTCGATATTGTATTCGGAGTTAATTCTCTCTAATAAATGAAAATCAAAAGCAGTTATGCCATCAATTTTATAGCCTTTAATATACATTTTTTTGTTCAGTATATCTACCAGAATTTCCTTAAAATTTTCCACGGTAAATGTATTCTTATTGAACATTAAAATATCATCATTACTTAATGGATAAAACGGATTATTCATTTTGATATTATCCTCAAGATTTGAGCTAAAAAGTTGGTTTTATTTGTAATTCTGTAGTTGTTGTCTCAATTTATCTAATGCAGAATCAGAGGTTTCTAATAGTTCTGGTTGGTCTGGACAGAATTCTAGTTCGATTCCCATGGTAAGTTGAGGTTATGATCAGTTATTATAGTTGGCGATCGCTCTTTTTTTTAAGAATGCGATCGCTTTCCCTGAAATTATTACAAGAAAGTACGATCGCTTGGACTACACCGAATTCAAATTGATATGATAGAAACTGGTGATATAATAAATTAAGTAATTCTGGGATCGCCATGGCTAAACTTCAGATTGAAAACTTACCCAAAGACTTCAAAAAAAATCTCTCTGAGTTATTGTCCCGTGTGGAACTTGGAGAAGAAATTATTATTTCAAATCAAGGGGTGGCGATCGCGAAGTTAATTCCGTTTCGTCCTTCATCCAATCGACGGGCGAGTTTAGGGCAAGATCAAGGTAATGAATTATAGTTTTCTGTTGCTAGTGTTTGGGAAATTGGGATCAAACTCAAATTGAGAATATGATACTGGTGAGCGCTGATTCAATGTTCGAGCAATACAGCGATATTTCTGTTCTTTGGGCTGCTAATTAATATTAGATAACTGCTCTTTTTTTAAGAGAGCGATCGCTTTCCCTAAAATTATTATAAGAAAGGGCGATCGCTCCTTTTTTAAGAATGTGATCGCTCTCCCTACAATTAAAACTACACCGATTAACTGAATATTCTAATTACTTCGCTTCAATCTAACGCACCACTCGGACTTCAACTGCAAGGCTAAGACTGCTCCACAATCTATCAGTTGTCAGAACAGGTTGATTAAGAGAAATCCCTAACGCTAGACAAGCGCGATCACCAAATGAAAGCCCAATTGATTTAGTTTTTGGTCGCAGCATTCCCGACTTTAATGCTTGTTCTTGATCAAAAGCTACAACCTCAAGATTTAGATTAGATAGAATCTGCTGAATGATGTTTTCATTTATTCCTGCTTCTGCTAACTTTGCTATCACTTCAGACAAGTTGACGGTATACTGATGGCAGCATTACCAATAAACCGCGAAATTTCTTCGCTACCAGTTTCTTGATTCAGCAAAGCCAAGACAGCAGAGGCATCTAAAACAACTTCACTCACCTGTCCCCTCCAATCTTCGCTCCTGAATCAACTCCTCCGAGAGTTTTCTACTAGCAGGAATATATTGCCGGAAAAGAGCTTGAGCCTTTTGGACGGAAGTTTGAGCCTGATCCGAAATGGGTTGATCTTCTATAACGAGAACGGCATTATACTGACCCACTGGTATATCTACAGGAGAATCGACTAACAACTTGCCATTGCTTGTTATCGTTACCTTTAATCCAATAGTTCGCATCGTCAACTCTACTCATTAATTTAACTATTAATTATAATTATAAAGATTCCAAAAATGACTAACAATCGCAATGACAAGCAAGGGCAATCTCATCAATCTTTCTTATCAGACTGCGATCGCTTTCCCTAAAATTATTATAAGAAAGTGCGAGTGCTCTTTTTTTAAGCAGGCGATCGCATTCCCTATAATTATCACATTTTAAAACATCATAATTTTACTATTGTTGCCCTATCTGCTACTCTACTTTTTCCAGTGACACAAATCTGGAATTAATTCTTGGTCAATCGGCCCACAAATCTCAAAAACCATTAACTTAGCTTTAACTCCAGCAAGAATCAGAGCAGAAGAACGATGATTGCCGTCCATTATTAAGTGTTCGCCATTTGGCAATGCGTATGTTGCTATTACCAGTTGAATGGGTTGTTGAGTAGTATTGATGAATCCATTTAATAGCTCTTGAATTTTATCTCTACGACTACTATGAAGGAGATTTATAGCTTTAGGAATATCAGCTAGTGTCAGTGGACTTGCATTAGCTACTGAATAGCCGACATCCTCCTTTAAATCATTGAAATACCAGGGTAAATACCAAGCTGAAGGATTTTCTAGTTGATCAAAAACGCTCATTATAACAGTAACTTTCTCGCTTTTTAATCTCTCCCAATCAAGTTGAATTCTGATTGAGAGATTAAAAAATGACTGAAAAATCAAAAAAGGGATTTCAGTTGATGTCATATTAATAATTTAATCTTTTCGGTTTGATGAGTTTAGCAATTCTATAATTGTGTAGTTGTTTTGCTTATTTAGGCTCAAAAGTTTCATTACCCCATTTTCTTCTAAAAACTGATCATAAATCTCTTTCGCTCTTTGTGGGTTTTTTGATTTTAATTCATATAAATATGTTACCGTCAAACTTTCCATACTTCTAATTAATGATTCATTCTCACTATCAGGGTTGTTTTTTGGTTGAAATAGTAATATTAGGTCATCTATTTTAGATCTGAAATCAGGAACAAATCGTCGATTTTTATTGTTTTTTTTATTGTTCATAAAATCAAGTTTTTTGATTTGTTTTAATAAACGCTTAACTAAAACTCCAGCTAATGGTTTCCCTTCATATGAATCATAATTTGTTAGTAATTCCAAAGATTTAGGCAAGAGGCTCTCGGCATAATAAATAGCAAGATCTTTCTCACAAAATTGTAATACTGGTAATAGGGATAAACAATCATAAAGCAATGCTGGTGCGGCACTAGCTTCTCCTAGCTCAACTCGGTGTATCCCTTTTTCAATCACACCAATTTTTTCATATATTTCTAATCCTGATAGTCCAGTTTGAAGATATTTAATTTCTTTGGTAAGATCTCTTATTAGATAAACTGATCTCTCTTGATTTTTTCCTATCCAAACAGTCATTAAAAATAATATAAACCCTGCGGAAAGTGAGACTATATCAGCCCAAGTCCATATATTATCAAGCATAATTATAAAAAATATACTGTTTATAAAAAAATGTTGGGACAATTCCAATCATTAGTTAAAATAATTATTTTAAACTAATAAAATTTAAAACGTCGTTTCAGGATATAAAAAAACAAGTGTTAAATCTCGAAAATTTACGTTTTACTTGTTCTATAATCCTTTATAAATTACAGATTTGTCTAGCTCAAAAATGTCCTATTTTGTCAACAATTTTTACCAACCTTTGTCTTCTTGAAATCTAGTTTTATACAAAAATATACAAAATTGTCTAAAAAAGTCAGCCCATGTGCGCTATAATACACAAAACCATTGCATCTCTTAGCCGTAATGAACCTTAAAGAAATGTTAAAAGTGGCTGATGATATAGTATTTGCTAAAACGGGTAGGCATCTTGATGATTTAGAGGAAGCGGTATTGCGGGGAACACTGGAACGGGAGACGTACAAACAAATTGCTAAGGATTTTGATTGTTCGGTGAGTAATGTGAGAAATGCAGGATCAAAATTATGGAAAATTATTGCAAAAGAGTTAGGGGAAGATGTTAATAAATCGAATTTTAAATCTGCAATTGAGAGGTTACAAGACTCTAATCTTTTCAACTTTGCACAAAATGTTAATAATAATGTTAGTCATAGTTTTAATATTTGTGGAGAAAGTAGACATCCGCCAGATACACCAAACCCACATCAGCAAAATGAGGATATTTCTCAGTCTAAATCAATTGAAACTCTGCATAATGATTTAAGCGAGATGCCTGATTTGGGTGCTTTTTATAATCGCATCCCTGAATTATCAACCCTGACAAATTGGATTTTACAAGAACAATGTCGTTTGATTGCAATTACGGGTATTAGTGGTATTGGTAAAACGGCGTTAACGGTGCAATTGGTTCAACAAATTAAGGATGAATTTGAATATGTAATTTGGTGTGATTTTGACTCATTGCCGACTTTAGCGGAATTTCAAAGTAACTTGATTCGGATAATTTCTCAGTCTGAAACAGTTAGATTTATCGGCAAATAATCAGAAATCTTTACCTCTAATTAAATATTTACAAAAGTATCGGTATTTAGTTATTTTAGATAATATTCAAAATCTTTTTAGTAGTGGCGAATTAGCGGGAAAATATAAACCAGGATATGAAGACTATCGCACTTTGTTTAAACAAATTAAAGAATTACATCATCAAAGTTGTGTTGTGTTAACGGGTTGGGAACAACCTAGAATTGTAACTGAGGTTAAAGGCGAAAATTCTCTGATTCGGACTTTACGACTGACGGGTTTGGATATGGTAGCTGCGCGGGAAATATTAAGAGATAATGGGTTAACAGAAATTGATCACTGGGATGCAATTATTCAACACTATCAAGGCAATCCCTTCTGGTTAAAAAGTATAGCAAATTTGATGCGGGATTTGGGAGAATGTGACATTGAGGTATTACTGAATGATACTCTATTGTTACCTGAAGATCTGAAAGATAGTTTACAGCAACAGTGCGATCGCTTATCACAAATAGAAAAACAAGTGCTATCTTTATTGGCAAAGGAAAGCTATCCGGTTAATTTAGTTAAACTGTTAGAAAATAGTAAAATTAATTCATCGGATTTAATTAATGCCCTACAGTCTTTATTAAAACGGTGTTTAATTGAACAAGAAGGGAATTTTTATACTGTTTTACCTTTAATTAAGCAATATATAGAAAGTCTAAATCAGGTATAAATGATTTATTCAAGATTGCTATAATAACGATATTTATATTAATTTGTCGGAGGTTTTTGGGGTATATTGTCGGGGAGTGGTGCGCGAGATATATCTGACGCACCCTAGAAGTTTAAGGAATAGGAATAAACCGGTTAATGGCGTCTATAAGTTGATCAATTTCTGAGGGGAGGGTAAAGTAATGAACACAAGCTCTAACGCAATTGGGATCGAGGAGTGTTCTCAGGAAAATACCTTGGGTTTCTAAAGTATTAACTAAGGATTTATGGGATTTTATATCGGTGAGTTGAAAAGAAACTAAACCCGCTTCTGGGGGAGAAGTTCTTAAACATTTGATTTGGGGAATTTCTGATAATTTTTGCCATAAATATTCACTATTTTGACAGATTTGTTGATAACGTTTCTATTGCGGTTCCCCATTGATGATGGAGAGCGATCGCCTGGCGTAAAGCCACATATAATGGATAGGCGGAAGTTGCCACTTCATAGCGTTTTCCATCCGGTGTCCAAGAGATCGGTTTTCCCTGTTCATCCCCCATAATACTGCGCCATCCAATAAAGGTTGGGGACAATTCTGATCGAGATTGGGTGCTGACATATAATCCCCCTAATCCATCTGGCCCACAAAACCATTTATGACCCGTAAAGGCATAAAAATCAACCCCAGTTTCTGTTAAGTTGAGGGGTAAAACTCCTACGGATTGAGCCGCGTCTACTAATACTTTTGTGTTATAATTGTCGTGACAAAGATTAACAATTTCTGTCAAAGGCAATACTTGTCCTGTATTCCATAAAATATGGCTGATGACTAATAGACGAGTATGGGGTTTTAAATATTCCGCAATTATCCCTACCGGGTCACCTTGGTTTAAGGTTTCTCTCAAGGGAAAAAACGAAACTTCCAGATCAAAACGACGTTGAATTTCCTGAATAATTGCTAAAATTCCTGGGTGTTCACAATCGGAAATCAACAGATGATCTCCGGGTTGCCAATCAATTCCCCAGAGGGCAATATTACAGCCTACAGTAACATTTTCGGTGAATGTGAGGGTTTCCGGTGAAATTCCCAATTCCGTAGCCAGCAAATGGCGAGTCAATTGGGTTTCTTGGTTTTGCCATTGGTTGACTTTCCCCGAAAATGGGCCATGGGATTGCATATATTTATACCCTTCAACAATAGCATCCATCGATATTTGGGGTAATGGCCCTTGTCCGCCATAATTAAAATAGGCTTTATTGCTTAAGGCGGAAAAATTTTGGCGATGGGTTTCTAGGGAAGGAATTGTCATAATATTGAAGGTTAGTTATTTTTCGTTAAGAAAGACGCTGTAGAAACTTTCCATCGAACGTCTCTACTAAGTTTAATCTGAATAGGATATCTGATGTAAAATTAATCATTGACACTCAAATCATCATGTTAATCACCGATAAACAACTGTTACTTTATCAACGCTGTCAGAGGCGGGCATTTTTAGACCGTTATGGCGATATTTCTCTACAAGATCCGCCGAGTGATTTTTTACTGAAACTAATGCAGGATAGTTTTGCCTATCAGCAGAGTATTTTATCAAATTATCCCTATTCTAAACTAAATTCTTTTTTTAAAAATTGGGAATTGGGGGCAAAACAAACAACAGAATTAATGCGGCAAGGAGTGGAGAGAATTTATCAAGGAGTTTTGCTAAAGTCAGAGGTGATTAATTCCTCTAATTTTATCTTAGATGGGTCATCAATAGAATCGGATGAAATGATTCAGATCCGATTAGTAAGTTCTCCTGAATTATTAGTTAAACAGCCTGGATCTTCTGAATTTGGGGATTGGATTTATGTCTCCCAGGATATTAAGTTAGGTAAACGTCCTAAACTTGATTATCAAGTTATTTCTGCGTTTCATGCTTATTTATTAGCAGATATTCAAGGAATACAGCCGGAAACAGGTTGGTTAATTTTACGCGGAAAAGTACCCTACCAGGTGAATTTAGAGCAACGTTTACCGCAAATGCAGAAGGTTTTAAATGATTATTTAAACATGGTGTTATCTCGTCAAGAACCGGAGGTTTTTATTGCTAGACAAAAATGTAATTTATGTCAATGGCATAGTTATTGTTTGGGGGAGGCGCGATCGCAAAATCATATTTCTTTAATTCCTGGGGTGACTCCAACCCGTTATTTACGGTTACAAGAAATTAATTTAACCACCGTTGAAACCTTAGCTAAAGCCACCCCGGAAACAATTAGAAGTTTATCCCGAATTTGCCGAAGGAATTGCCTTACAAATTATCAAACAAGCAGAATCAAATTCAGAGAATAAAGCGATTAAACGTCAAGAAGAATTTATCAGTTTTGAATCCAATTTTAATTCTAGCGAATGGATTGAAATTTTCCAAGATAATTATCAAAATAAATTGAAAAAATTTCCCGTTGAGATTTATTTTGATATTGAAGCCCAACCCGAATTAAACTTAGATTATCTCCATGGAATTTTAGTGGTAGACAACCGTTCAAATCAACAAAAATTTCATCCATTTTTAGCGGAAAATCAGCACCAAGAGGAATTGATTTGGAAACAGTTTTTAGAATTAGTTTGGATGTATCCCATCGCCCCTATTTTCCATTTTTGTGACTATGAACCCAAGACCATTAAAAGATTAGCCATGGTCTATAATACCCCTGATTATTGGTGGAAACCCGTATTAAACCGATTTATTGATCTTCATGCTAAAATGACAGAAACTGTGACCCTTCCCGTGGAAAGTTACGCCCTAAAACCCGTGGCGAAATGGTTAGGATTTGAATGGCGTGATCCGAAAGCCAATGGTGCTCAATCTGTTTGTTGGTATGAACAATGGTTAAAAACAGGTGATCGGAGTTTATTAAATGCCATTGTACAGTATAATGAAGATGATTGTCGGGCTACATTTCATATTAAAGAATGGTTAACAGAGTTTCTCAAAGATTTGATATAATTTAATTGACAACAAGAATTAAAAATTTTTCAAAGAATATAAAACCTATGATTCAAAAACCAATCCCAACACTTTAAAATATCGTAGCCAAACAGCAAAATTCAAAGTATAGATCAATTCAATGCGGATTTTTTTATCAATTTTTGGAGTAATTTTAACCTTAACTTTATTTTTGATTTTCAACACCTCTAGTGTGGCGATTTCAACGGTGATTGACTTTATGGGAAAAGCTAATTTACCCACCGGATTAATGTATAATAACACAGAAGTTGGAGGTCTATCAGGAATTACCTATAACCCAGAACAACAGGTTTACTACGCCATATCCGATGACTCCAGCAACAAAAATAAAGCTCGATTTTATACCCTGAATATTGATTTAAGTTCCGGTTCCCTTTCGGAAACGGGGGTAAGTGTAATTGGTGTAACTCCGTTATTAACAGAAACCGGAGAAACCTTTACTAAAGATAGTCTTGATCCCGAAGGAATTGCTTTTTCTGGAAATAGTGTTTTTATTGCTTCGGAGGGGAATTTTTATCAAAATATTCCAGCTTTTATTAAGGAGTTTTCCTTGGAGGGTAAACTATTGAAGTCTTTACCTATTCCTGAAAAATTTATGGAGAAGAATGGGAATAAAAATCAAGGACTCCGTTCTAATTTATCCCTAGAAAGTTTAACCATAACACCGGATAAAAACTATCTATTTACAGCTAGTGAAAATGCCTTAATTCAGGATGGAGAAATAGCGAATTTAGATCGGGGAACTCCTAGTCGAATTTTGCGATATAATCTACAAACAAATCAACCTGATCGAGAGTTTTTATATCTTACCGATCCCTTAGCCAATTCTTCCTTTATTGCAGAACAGTATAATAGACAGGGTTTAGTTGATTTATTAGCCATTGATGACCAGCATTTAATTAGTTTAGAACGGTCTTTTTCCTTGGGTTTAGGATATACAATTAAATTATTTTTAGTTAACTTAGAACCAGCCGATAATATTCAAGATTTGGAGAGTATAAAACAAGCAAAATCAGCAATTGTACCCGCAGAAAAAACGTTATTACTCAATTTAAAACGTTTAAATATTTTGATCGATAATATAGAAGGATTAACTTGGGGTTCTCCCTTACCCGAAGGAGGGCGATCGCTCATTCTCATTAGTGATAATAACTTTATGAGTTTACAAACCACCCAAATTATCGCATTAAGAATTAATCCCAACGTAGTAAGCCCTTCAGGGCTTTGAGGTCTTGAGGCGTGAACACCTCACTACAAGGGGCTAACGTAGTAAGCCCTTCAGGGCTTTGAGGTCTTGAGGCGTGAACACCTCACTACAAGGGGCTAACGTAGTAAGCCCTTCAGGGCTTTGAGGTCTTGAGGCGTGAAACGCCTCACTACAAGGGGCTAACGTAGTAAGCCCTTCAGGGCTTTGAGGCGTGAACACCTCACTACAAAGCATAACCAAAGTTTAACCTGGGGGACTTGACAACCGATTGGGGTGATCGGCTATGCTTAGGGAAGGAACGTCGGTACTCGGTCTCTGGCTCTTAAATGGAGTAGTCCAGCCCGCCCTTGTCGGGTTTGAGAGGGGATCAACAATCAAACCTCATTGGGGGTGAAATTCTTCTTTACCTAGCAGGACAACACTTTTTTCGTCGGATTGTTAAGGCTTTTGTGTCGGGTTTGGTGACTTTCCAAGGGCCAGTAGTCGAACTGGCAATATCCATTTAACCTGTGCATAAAGTCAATTAAAAGAACAAAACTTAATTAATTTATTAACCCATTTTTATGAGTGTCTAACTCGATAAAACCTGACTATTACTGTGTCACCCACACAGGGCAGAGTTTTATCATCAGCATTAATTTTTAACCCTAGAACTATATCAATTGAAGTCGGTAAACCTCAGTGTTGAGATGTTTCCGGCGACGATTGGGTTTAGTTTAGAACTTTCCGTTATTAATATTAATGGAGAAGAATCAAAGGTTGTATTCTTACAACAACCTCAAGTTTTTGGTACAAATTTTTCAGTTCAAGATTCAGTTAAAACCCTCCGAATATTCGGAACAGTTTGTTATGAATACCTTAATGATTAAATCCTACGAAGGTCAAAAAGATTGGTCAGCGATCGCCCATTTATTTAAAGCCTGTCAAACCGTTGATCATCTTAGCGAAGATGAAAGTTTAGCAGAATTAAAATTAGGCCTATCTTCTCCTAATGTTAATCCTCAAAAAGATATTCGTCTGTGGACAGATACAGAGAATCAACTTTTAGGGTTAATTGGAATTGAAACCCCTAGCCTCTAAACTGGTAATTGATGGATATTTTGGTCTATATATTCATCCAAGTATCCGATCCAGCAATTTAGGAAAAGAAATGTTGCGCTGGTGTGAAACTCGCCTGCGAGAAATTGGACAACAAAAACGACAACCAGTACAACTACGAACCTATACTTTAGAAAACCAAAACCAACAAAATAAACTCCTGAAACAACAAGGATTTAAAGTTGATCGTCAGTTTATTACTATGGCTAAATCCTTAGAATCTCCCCTATCTATTCCCCAACTTTCCTCGGATTTTAGGTTATCCCATCTGCAAGGAAAACAAGATATTTCTACTTGGGTGGATTTATTTAATGAATCCTTTATTGATCATTGGGATCATCATGAATTAACCCTAGAACAAGCCCAATATTGGCACAATCAACCCAACTATCAACCGGAATTAGATTTAGTTGCCATTGCCCCCGATGGCACCTTTGCAGCCTTCTGTAAAAGTCACTTAAATTCCGATCAAATCGGTTGGATTGAATGGTTAGGAACTCGACGGGGATTTCGGAAATTAGGCCTAGGAAAAGCCCTGCTATTTGCGGGTTTATCTCAACTCAAAAAAGCCGGAGCAACCACCGCAAAACTAAGCGTAGATGCCGATAGTTTAACCGGAGCAACTAAGCTCTATGAATCCGTTGGTTTTCAACCCATAACCACTTGGTTATCCTGGGTTAAACCCTTATCCTGTCAAAATCTCAGCCAACTTTTTCCCCAACAATTCACGGCTTAAATCAGGCATATAATAAGTAGAGACGCGCCATAGTACGTCCCTAGTAATTTTTGCTGGTTTTATTTAGATTTTCCCCTAAAATTCTCTCAATTTTATTGAATATTTTAGGGGAAAATAAGGAGAGCATTAATTATCAACCCTGAATATCTCTTTAAAATAAAATTGAATTTTTTCGCACTTCTTCCGGTTCTGGTTTTATGCGTAAATCTTCAATTAATTGGTGGAGATGATCGGAATTAGCCTGATACATTTCTCCGCAAAATTCACATTTAGCTTCCGCACCGTTATCTTTTTCAATCATATCTTGAAGTTCTTCCGTTCCGAACATTTTTAAAGCCCCTAATACCCGTTCAAAAGAACAACTACAATCAAAGCGAACTAATTGAGATTCGGGCAGAATTACTAATCCGATATCTCCTAATAATTCTTGCAAAATATCCGGCAGGGTTTTATGCGCTCTTAATAGGGGAGTAAACCCAGATAAACTGGCAACCCGGGATTCTAATTTAGTAATTAATTCTTCATCCGTTGCCGCTTTTGGTAGGACTTGTAATAATAAACCCCCCGCCGCTTGTACTCCTTGTTTATCAACAAATACCCCTAAAATTAAGGCTGAAGGCGTCTGTTCAGAATTGGCTAAATAGTGAGTAATATCATCACCAATTTCACCAGAAACTAATTCAACGGTGCTGGTATAGGGATAGCCATAACCCACATCTCGCACCACTCGCACATAACCATTCTGGCCCACGGCCCCACCAACATCCAATTTGCCCTGGGAATTGGGCGGTAATTCCACCTCGGGGTTGCCCACATAACCCCGGACAGTCCCATTCAAACCCGCATCCACCAAGACCCCATCCAATGGCCCATCGCCCTTGATGCGGATATTAACTCGGGATGTGGCCAGCTTCATATTTGACGCCAAGAGCAACCCGGCGGCCATGGTGCGCCCCAGGGCTGCGGTTGCCACATAGGACAGTTTGTGTCGTTGTCTGGCTTCCTCCGTCAGACGGGTGGTAATCACTCCTACAGCCCGAATTCCGCCCTCTGCCGCCGTTGCCCGAATCAGTTGATCTGCCATATTTACAGTTTTTAACAATTTGTACCTGCTCCCATTTTAATTTTTTCTGGGATCAGGTGTTAGGTGTGGGTCAAAATTGATTTTTATTTGATATAATCAAAAAACTAACAGTTATTAAAGTAAAATTATTATGCTCGGTACGTTTCAACAAAGTAGTATCCGTATTGAAGTAAACGCCAAGGAAGCTGATATTCGAGATAGTTTATTGCGTCCGAGTCAGTTGCAAAAATGGTTATGGCCCCAACAGTTTAACCCGGGAATTCCTGAACAATTACAACCCGGATTAACCTTTACCAGTTCCCTTGGCCCGGTAAAAATTCAACATTATGTGGATGTCAGTCAACCGAATTGTTTAAGACTGTTATTAAGTCACGGAATTGATGGTTTCCATGAGTGGTATTGGGGGGAAGGTTGGGTACAATCTCGTTTAGAAGGGATTTCTATATTACCTTTAAATTTAGGTCAAACTGTCAGTTTAATCAAGTTACGCGAGTTCCTAGTTAAGAAAAATATCCCGCAAACCTAGGTTTTATAAAATCGATAAAAAGGTTTTAATTCCTAATCCTAAAACCGCTAACATAAATAATCGCTTGCTCTAAATATTGCTGATATTGGGGGCAATTTTTGCCCCTATTATGTTTAGAAATTCCCTGTGTCTTTGTGATTAAATTAGATCTAACCCGTGTCAAAATCACAGCACCAAATACTAGATCGGAATTTTTCCGCTTTCAATTTCTGAGATAGAAATTTTACGGAAAATATTTTCAATTTTGAGACAAAATCAAGTTTAAAATATTCATTTCCTTAGAGTGAAATAGTTGATTTTCATTAAATAAATTTTTACCCAGTTTGTCCATGGAGTTAGTATTAAAAACTACATAGGGAAGATTTTTATAATTCCCATCAACAGGTAAAATATTATCCGCAGAAGCGAGAGAGTAAACTAAGCGTCTGAGAATATCTTGAAAGGTGGGAGTTAAGCATTTGCGATCGCTTAAAAAATACTCCTCTAATTCAGAAAAGGTTAAAAAAGTTTGAATGGGAAAAGCATAATAGCGATCGCAACTTTTCGAGGTTTGTATGACTTGTTGCGATCGCTCTTTAACCTCAAATAAATTGTAGACTAATTCCAAAGCAGAAGACACCAGTGTCTGAATTTGTTTGGGGTAATTTCCCTTTACTAAACCCCAGAGTTGTTTGAGAAAATCGCTATTTTCTAAAGCAATAATCCGAGATAAATCAATATAATTAATTTCCTTCACCGTTTTTTCAGATAAGGGAATAATCAATAAACTTCCGCGCACATAGGTTTTTTCTAAAGGAGGAAGATCCAAAAATTGATCTAAACTTTTTTCCAATTTGGATAAAATTTCCCATCCCAAAGATAAATAAGATACTTCCTGTTGAGTTTTAGAGGTGACAGCAGGACGATAAATTTCTATTTTTTGAGCGGATAATAAATTTAATAATCCTTGGGAAATCTCCTTTAAGCGTTGATCTTGACGACACTTTTTCGACTCTTTTTGTAATTCCTGATATAGAGTTACCATTGACCCCAAAAAACTATCTCCTCCTTGTTTAATCGACTTTCCCCCAATCGGAATCATCACATAACTTTGAAATCCAATTTGACCCGATCCCATAATTCGAGTCATAATTGATGCTTTTAAAATAATCAGAATATTCAACGCACTTAAACAGGATTCTTGTAAGGAAATTTTGGCTAATTCCTGAGATTCTGCTGGAGATAAGGGGTGATTATCTTGATCAACTTTAGGGGTAAAATAGATCGCTTTATCCGATAGATAAAACTTAATGAATTTTTCCCCTTGATCTAAACTTCCCCCGCGACCTCTATAGATCACTTGAATAATTTCCATTAAATTTTGTTCGATTTGAAACCCAGGAATTTCTACTAAAATATATCGGGTATTTGGGAAGGATAAACCGCGAGATGCGGAAGCGGTCATAAAAATAACATTAACGCTATCCTTGAATTGTTGAATATTGGCGATTTCCTTCTCAGAAAGACTCGCATGAATTTCTAAATAATCTTTTTCTACTTCAAACTTAGGGAGTTGCTTCGCAATTAGATCTATCAGTTTTTTGAGTTTATCCTTATTTTGAATATAAACAATAATTTGACCTTGATTTTGATTTAACCGTTGCAAAATATCGCTTTTAATCCTATCAATCATTTGATTAATTAAGGTTGAATCATCTTCGTTATTCTCTTGGTCATTGACGGAGTGAATCAAAACCTGATAATCTATTGTTAATTGGGAAGCGGGATAGGAATTTGCATTAATTAAAGTTGCTGGATATTGATTTAAAAATTTAAACTGATCTACCCATAAACACTGTTGCTGGGTTGGGGAAACCTGTCGAACAAAAATTTTATCCGCTTGGACATTTTGATCGGATAAATGACTTTCCACCACATCCTTTAAGGTTAAAGAAGCATCCGCAGTAATCACTTTAATATTAAACCCATAATCAGGATTTAATAAGTCGTATTCTTGAATAAAATTTGTAATTCCATGCAAAAAAGCAACCCCTTCCGGTGATCCAGTAATTTCATCAATCATAATAAAAATATTTCTCATCCGTTGCGATAGCAGTTTGATTTTTTCAGGAATGACACGACGGGTAGAAGAATTATAAACACTACTAAAAATTCGCTTTAAATGTTTTAATGTATTTCCTGATCGGGTTTCTTTTAGTGCTTGAATTGATGCGGTCGCAATAATATTATTGGGAAATTGATCAGGATGAATTAAACAAGTATGAATTGCTTCCGATAAACTCGCTAAAACTCCCGCTTGATTTCGCGGTTTTACTTCTGAAACTTCTTCGGAATTTCGCGAAACTCGTTGAGAAGATTTCAATTGATAATCTCGCTCTAAACTAGCATTTAAAAACCTAACTTTTCCGATTTCCACGTCTTCGGAAAATCGATGATAATAAGATTCAACCGCACAACCGCCTTTTTGATCATTTAAAATCATCGCATTGGTATTTAAACAAATAATATTATCGTTTAATTGATGGGTAACAGGATCGCGAAATTTTTCGATAATATCCCGATTGACTTGAATCCGAGGACTGACATAAAATAATAGTGTTCCTACTTCTAAATGGTGTAAAATATAGTTAGCAATAGCTGTGGTTTTACCAATTCCTGGGTTTCCGGTTAGGAATAAATAGGGAATTTGGGGGTCGGAGAGCGATCGCTGAATTAACTCAGCATGGGCGTCTCTTAGAGATAGGTTGGGTTGGGTTAAATTAAGTGATCGCTGTAGGGTTTCAGGAATAGTATCAGCAGTATTAAAAAAGTCTAATTCCCTGACTTTTAAGACTTCTTGATGAGTGATAGGTGTAATTTGATTTGGTTTTGTTTCTATAATTGCTTCCACCAAGTTACCCCCATTTTTAAAACTTTTGGACGCATTACTTTTGATCACATTTAAAACCTTTTTACGATTTTCTGAAATGTTAATTTTGAGTTTATGGCGATAGATCTCATAACAGGTTTTTAGAATCTTTAATGGGGTTTCTGCTGGGGATGAATCGCTGCTAAGGGAAATTCCGTTAATTAGGCGATCGCTATATCCAAAACAGTTAAATTTTACGATATCACTGGATTTCAAATAGCAATTTTTTAACAAAAAATCATAAAAACTCCAAGCATAACTACAAGCTTGAATAACTTTCACCGCTTCTTTATCTTTGGTCGAAAAAGCGGAAAAATATTGTTCTAATTTTCGAGAAAAAACCTCATAGTTATGCGTTTCTCCCGTATCAATTTCTAACCCACAAAATTGAGATTTTGAGCGAATATAATTCAACTCTTTTTTTAATAAATTTTTTAGAGTATCAATATTTTTAATATCCTGAATCGAATAGATCGCTGAAGTAGTAAAAGTCGATAAATCTACCACTAAAATTCGATATTGATCACGATAGCGAGTCAATAATAACGTATCTGCTTTTAAAAATTCCCCCGTGTTTTTATAGTGAATAATATCAACATTATTAAACCCTTGGGTTTCTAAAACCTCTCGATAAGCATCGCTTTCATTTTTTTCGATCAAATTAAGACAGTTATCATTATAAAAATCGCATTGAAAATAGACAATCTCAATTTCTCGATCATATCTCCACCCCGTTGCTTCCCGATATTCTCGAATAAAAGTCACCCCGGAAGTCCAACCTTTTTGTAAAAATAATTTCACCCAAGTCGAAATTGTTTGGCGATCTGATCGATCAAAATAATGATTTTCATTAGCTAATTTCTCACTAATTTTATAAAGATAAATCTTACTTAAGGGATTAACATAAATATCCTGATAGGATTGTTTAAATTGTCTTTGTTTAAAATAGGTTAAAATTCCCAAATTAAACCCAATTTCAAAGACTCGACCTAATTGTATTCCGAGTTGAGATATCATTAATTATTCCTCAATTTCTTATCATTTATCAATCATAGATCGCACTTCTAACACAGGTTAAAAATGCCAAAGTATTAAAATTAATATTTTTGGGAGAGTAAGTAAAACTAGAAAGTGTTCCTAATCCTTCATCTCCGATCAGTTTACTATAAGGATTTAACTTTAAAACGATATTAGTATTCTCATTATACCTTTTCTCATAACGGGAAAAATGAAACAAAAGAATATAGTTTAAAATCGTTTTTTGTAGAGGAGAAGAAGCATCTAATAACCCTGAAATCACATCTCTAGTATGTTCATCATCATAGATATTTAACAGGGTACTATAGCAAACTACACTATTAAAAATAGTTCGCTTTTTATCAACTGTAACTCCGGTGAACAAATTTAAAAATACTTTAGTTTCTTTGACTGGGATCATTAGAGAGTTTTTTCAATTCTTCTACATCGGGAATATAGAAAGATTCTTGATTTTTAGTTTTCAAATTTAAAGCGGGATAGGTATCCATAAAAACGGGATACAGTTTTAGATCTGGTTTTCCATCTTTGAGGTATTTAATCACCGTTTCCGACATAAAAAATAGGGAATCAGGATCTGATTCTGAGCGAATTAATCCTAAACGTCTACTGTAGGGTGCTTTCGCAACATATAAGAAATGTCGATATCCTTTTTCTTCATATAATTTAGTGATTTCATCTCGAATTACCGTTGGTTTTTGATACAGTTGTTCATGCTTTTCGTTACTAGAAAAGGTTTTAAAGTTATTGATTTGGATGACATCGGATTTATCGGGATCTCTTTCAATTAAAACAATCTCACCATAAATATTAGAAATCCGTTGGTTTTTGTCCGGTTCATTCCAAACCGCATCACTCACCCAACTGGAAACAACAATAATCGCTAATTTATCTAATTGTGGTTTAAAATCACTATTAAATTTAAACCGTTTGGGAAGGAAACAATAGAGAGAAGATAAAGCATTTCTAGTGCGGTATTCAATTCCTTTATTTTCCGTATTTAACCCTTGATCATTTGCTAAACAATCTCGTCTTAAAATATGTGCTAAAGATCGAGTTAAAGTCCTTAAGTATTTATCATCTTCGCTATCCTCAACGGTACTTTGAACATGAAATCGCAAGATAGGAATAAACAAATTTTGGTCTTTGAGGGAATTTTGACAAATGCTAATACACAAATAGGTTAATAAACTAAAGACTTGGCGATAAATTCTTGCTTCAGGAGATTGATGATCTTTAAATATAGTTGCTCTCAGGTCGGTTATATTATAATAAATTGCTATTAGCTTTTTTTCTTCAAAATGTTCCTTATAGAGAGGATGAGCTTTGAATTTTTCGCCTGGTTTTTTTATTTCTTCAGCATTTAATTTTCGGATCGGATAAAACACCACAGGTAGTGCTTTAATCCCATTAATATTATACCTAAGAGCAAATTTCTGTTCTTCTTCTACGGTAAAATAACGAACATCATCAAAGGTAAAAGTTACTTCTAAAGATGCTAAAGAGTCTGGACTTAGTTGATTTTCTCCGACTTTTAAATAAGCTAATGCTTCCCTCGCAGATGAGCGGGAACGACTGGTATCATCATCTTCTAGGTTGATTTTAAAAAAGTTTTGACTATTAATAATATCAATCGGTTTTTGGTGAAGAATATCCTTGTGTAAACGCAGTTTAACTGTTTTTTGTTCATAATTTAAAACTGTTTTTTGGATTAAAAAATCTTGCAAAAAAGATTTTAAACGATTGACTTTGCGATTAACTTCCCAAGCAGAATCAGCAATTTTATGTTTGATGGTTAATAAAAGTTGAGTAATTGCTTCTGGGTTGGTTTGATGGGACTGAAAAACCCTTAAAACTTCCTGTTCAAATTGAACAATAGGGTTATATTCCTCATCGGGGGTGTTTCCGATTTCATCAATCGCAAAAATTAGATAATACAAACAAACGTTTTTTAAAACTCTAGTTTTAAAACTTTTTGCTTTATTGGAATTTTGTAAATATTCTCGATGTCGGGGACTTTTGGGGTCGATTTCTGTAATATGATAATCCAAGGAAGATTTTTCATTATAAGCATTAACGGAACCATTCAGCTTTAAACGAATTCCTAAATTAAATTCTTTGAAATTATTACTATCGCGGTTATAACTTTCACCAATTACTCCTTCATAATCAGGAATAATGGGTAAACTCTCAAACGCATCGGATTGAGCAAATACCGTTTCTGAGGTTGATGGTTTCCCCCAAATAAGTAATGTCATAATGGGCGTTATCTAAATTAGGATCGTTGACATATTCAATCACTATTTTTAAGCGATTAATTAAGGTTTGTAACAGCGTCAAATCGGGGGAATTGGCGTTAGGATGAGTTTTTTTCCATCCTTTTTTGAGATACTCTAAATAGTCGATTTTTAGATCGCGTAAAAGACGAGGTAACGCTTCTTGATCGATAATGCTTCTCAGGTTATTTAAACTGGAGTCGGGTCGAGCTAATAGTTCATTGAATAACCCATTGAGATCCCGTCTTTCTGATGAATCTTCCTCGGTAATAGTTTGAATATGATGTCGAATATATGCGCATAAATTGTCTTGAAAATCTGCTAATCCCGTAAACCGAATATTAAAATGATGTGCTTTAATAATCGCATCACTTCCATTGCTACGCTGGGGGGTAAAACTATTTTCTAGGGTTAAGCATTTGGAGGTAAATGTGGAGTGTTTGTTGAAATTATAGTTAAAGGGAAGGGAATCTTTTTCCTGATTAAAGTCTCCCAGGTCACTACAAATCTTAACTAGGATATTTTCAGGAGATTCAGGTTGACAAGCATCATTTAATTTTTCTTTTAATAACTGTTGAATTTGTCTGATTTTATCGCAGAACTTAGCAGTATCTTCAAAATTAACGGTAGCGGCGCGAATTCCGGTGGTTTGAGTTAAGGGATTGAGGTTTTTATTTTCAGTTGCTATTTTAACAGCAAAATCATAAGCACGAATTAGGAGACGATTTTGATCGGGAGACAGTTGAAAAATAGGGGTTTTTGTTTTAAGTTCTTTTAGAATAGCATCCAACAAGGGAATATAATCTAATTTAGGAAGGGAATCAAAGGTTTCTTGAAGAATATGTTGATCACTCATACCCAATTCATGTCATAATAATAACAGTTAGACTAATCTTACAATATTTTATGGTTCCTGTAAAGTCTCAAGCCAAAAATAACTCCCTAACTCTCACGAATCAGATATAATATAGAGGTTAGCTAATTTAGCCACCCTTTTCTTTTCTGTCTGATTAATTTTCACCCCTACCTGTTATTATTAACCGTTATGATTACTACTGCAAACTCGACATCAACTCCCCTACTAGGGTTATCTTTGGAACAACTCACCGACTGGGTAAAACAACAGGGACAACCTAGTTATCGAGGTAAGCAATTATATGATTGGATTTATCATAAAGGCGCGAAATCCCTAGGGGAAATTACGGTATTTTCTAAACAATGGCGGGAGACCGTTGGGGATGTTCCTATTGGTAGATCCACGGTTCATTATAAAGCGATCGCCCCCGATAAAACCATTAAATATCTATTAAAATTAGCCGATGGTCAAATTATTGAAGCGGTGGGAATTCCCAGTGAAAAACGTTTAACGGTTTGTGTTTCTTCTCAAGTTGGTTGTCCGATGGCGTGTGATTTTTGTGCGACGGGAAAAGGGGGATTCACTCGCAATTTAGAACCCCATGAAATTATAGATCAAGTGTTAACAGTGCAAGAGGATTTCCAAAGACGAGTTAGTAATATAGTATTTATGGGAATGGGAGAACCTTTATTAAACATAGAAAACGTGATTGCTGCGATTAAATCCCTGAACCAAGATGTGGGAATTGGACAACGAATGATCACGGTTTCTACGGTTGGTTTACGCGGGAAAATTCGGGAATTAGCCGAATATGATTTACAAGTAACCTTAGCCGTGAGTTTACACGCTTCCTATCAAAATATTCGAGAAGAATTAATTCCCAGTGCGAAAGCTTATCCCCTATCCCAATTATTTGCAGAATGTCGAGATTATGTTAAATTAACCGGAAGACGGATTAGTTTTGAATATATCCTTTTAGCGGGATTAAATGATTTACCCGAAACACGCCATAGAATTAGCCAGTCAGTTAAGAGGATTTCAAAGTCATGTTAACTTAATTCCCTATAATCCGATTCAAGAAGTTGACTATAAACGACCCAATACCCAAGGAATTAATGAGTTTATGGATATTTTAAAAGAGCGTAAAATTGCCGTAAGTGTGAGATATTCCCGGGGGTTAGAAGCGGACGCAGCCTGTGGACAATTACGCGCTTCTCAGGCTTAGATTTTCCAGGGTATATTTTGATTATAGTGGTGTATTTTCCCCTATACCGCTATAATTAAAACCCAAAATATAATATATAGACAATGACTTCTGTACAATCTCCTCTCAGTCATCAACCTCCTGAAACCATCGCCTTAACTACAAAAGAATGGTTACAAACCAATCTATTTAATACTTGGTATAATACCCTAATTACGATAGGAATTAGTTCCCTATTATTATCAATGCTAACGGGGTTTATATCCTGGGCTTTTACTACTGCTAAATGGAGTGTAATACCCGCTAACTTTCCCCTATATTTTGTGGGACGTTTTCCCTCAGATCAATATTGGCGATTGTGGATAATGTTAGGAATAATTGCTATTTTATCCGGTATAACCTGGGGATTTTTAGCTAGAAATAGCAGGATTTTATTTAGTAAAAATATTTTAATTGGGATGGGTTTTATCGGGGTTTTAGCAGTTATTACTCCCACGCTAATAGTTTTCCGTCTGCTATTAATTGCGATGCTATTATTATTGATGGCGGGGGCTTCGGGGGGTAAAACCATCGGAAATACTCAACCCGAACTAGGAAAATGGTTGCCCTTTTCTTGGTTTTTATTACTATTAATTTGTGTTTGGTTTATTGGCGGTGGACTGGGATTAAAAGTAGTTGAAACCAACCTATGGGGAGGACTAATGTTGACATTATTGATGTCAATTATTAGTATTTTATTATGTTTTCCCATCGGAATATTATTAGCATTAGGACGACAAAGCAGTTTACCAGTTATCCGAATTTTATCAACGGTTTATATTGAAATCATTCGGGGATTACCCTTAATTACTATTCTATTTATGGGGCAAATTTTATTACCTTTATTCCTTCCCGAAGGGGCGCGACCGGATCGAATTTTACGCGCTATTATTGGATTAACTATGTTTAGTTCCGCCTATTTAGCCGAAAACATCCGAGGAGGGTTACAAGGGGTTCCCAGAGGTCAAACCGAAGCCGCCAAAGCCTTGGGATTAAATACCCCCTTAACGGTGAGTTTAATTATTTTACCCCAAGCCTTAAAAGTTGCCATTCCTTCAATTGTCGGTCAGTTTATTAGCCTATTTCAAGATACAACTTTACTGTCAATTGTGGGATTAATGGAATTATTAGGAATGAGTCGATCTATTTTAGCCAACCCCAAGTTTTTAGGGCGACATTTAGAGGTTTATATTTTCGTGGGAATTCTGTATTGGGTATTTTGTTATGGGATGTCGATAGCTAGTCAAAAATTAGAACAACAATTGAATACGGAGCATAAATAAACCCTTTTTGTTTGGGGTGAATAGAATAGAAGAATAGAAGGCGAATAGAATTCGCAGCTACACAAACAAAGTCCGCCTGCGCGGACTAATAAGCATTTTCTGATGTCCTGTAATCTTTCCAGTATTTTTGAGCTTGATCAAAAGGTATTTTTCCATCGAATCTAACATAACGCCTAATTTTCTTGGGTTGTATTTCCATACTTTTGTTACATTTGCAGATAGCTTGATCAAGGATTCTATAATTTAGAGTAGGGTTAAACCTCTATTAATGTTAGTCACTAAAATTAGCACTCAACAACTCAATCAAATAGCAAAAATTCTCACGGATTTAATGTAACTAATATTCCATCCCTGAATGTTTCCTACAAATACTTGTTCGGGTGCTAATCACTTTTTTCTATCCCCAATTCGTAATTCGTATCTGCATTTTAAACATCGACAGAATCCTGAATCCGATTTAGCCAGAGTTCAGCTTTAGAATAATTGTCTTTTTGGACTTGTCCAATGGTTTCCTTAAAGTTCAGTGTTACCCCCCAAACATCGCTAAAAAAGCGTTTTTCTTGCTTCATCCGGTCAAAGAATAGGACACTTTCCGTATGGGTGAGTTTTCCTTGCTTTTTCGCGATCGCCATCATCACCGCAAACACATCATCCGCCATCTTCGCATCCCCACAAACATAATAATGACACTGGGGATGGCTGAGAATTTGCCAGATTTTTTCGGGTTGCTGTTTCCATCAGGTTCTGTACATATTGCTTTTGTTCACCTAACCGCGAGAACGCCACTTCTAACCCGGTAAGAACGTTGCGATCGCGCCAGACTTGCAACTGTTCCTGATAAATAAAATCACTAGGATTCCGACAGCCAAAATAAAGGTGTGCTTCACCCAAGGTTATTCCCTGGTTTTGCAACGCTTCCCGATGTTCCAGGAAAGCAATCAGAGGAGACACCCCCGTTCCTGGCCCCACCATCAAAATCGGAGCCTGGGAGTCTGTCGGGGGGCGGAAAGCAGAAGTTAGAACCCCGATTCTCACCGAGGAACCCAGTTCCAGTCCGGCCAGATAATTAGAACAAAGTCCTTGCCGCACTTTCCCCGCATCGGTTGTCACTTGCAGCACACCAACGGTGATTTGAATTCGTCGGGGATGGAGCAGGGGACAGGAGGAAATAGAATAAAGCCGGGGTTTTTGCTTGGGTAACAGTTCCAACAGGGGAGCCAGTTCAACCGCAGCCGAAGGAAATTCGTCCAGCAGATCCACCACGCTCATAAAATTATCTGTAAGGTTTTTCTTCAGGGCGATGCTATCCGGGTTTTCATCCCCCTGGCGTAAAATTTCTAACCAGGTTTCCAGGCGATATTTTTCCTGGGGGTTCTGCACCACAGAATAGAGATAGGCCAGTAACTCGCCAAAGGGTTCCCGCAATGCCAGATCCAGATCTTCGGACAAGACTTGATTAACGGTGTTGGGAACGGTAATAGGGGGTTGATCCTCTAACGCCTCCCCACTAGCAGTCCGATATTCCGCCGTAAAGTAACTATCAGAATTGAGATTGAGGCGATCGCACAATCGCTGCACCAACTCAGGGGGATTACAGGGATACACCGCAACGTGATCCCCGGTTTCATATTGCAGATCCCTATGGGTCAAGTCAAAAGCAATCAAGCGGGTGGAACGACTTCCGGGAACCACTGCTTGCAGGAGTTCTTGATTGGCAACTACAGGAACAGAGATACCGGAATCCCTCGATCTCGGAGGGAGTAAGGCTTCAGCCAGAAACGTCACGGTGAGTTTCGGGGTATCGGTGGCGGTACTACCAGAAGTGGTATCTTCACCCATGACACGGGAAACTAAACCCAACCACTGCTTAAAGGTATCAGCCTGTCCTTTAATTTCATCGCCTTTGTGCATCGGGACAATGCAGTTCGCCCCGGCTTTTGCCAGTCCCTTATCGACGGAAACCCCAGCAGCACAGAACTGTTCATACACCGTGCTCCCAATGCCTAGAACCGAGTAATTTAAACCGTTGAGAGAATTTCTGGGCCGTTGTTGTAACCATTGGAGAAATCGCTTCCCGTTGCTGGGCATTTCCCCATTGCCAAAGGTAGAAGTCACCACCAATAACAGCTTTTCCGATGCCAGAATATCGGTGTTATATTCATTCAGTGCCATCACCTTTGGACGGTAACGACTGAGTTGACGGGCGGCTTTGCGGGCAAAACCTTCCGCCGTTCCGGTTTCTGAGGCATACAGAATCAAAATCCGATCCTGTTTATCGCCCTGCTCATCGGTAACGACCGTGAGTTTTTCCAAATCCAATCCGTCCTCAACCCCCCAACGGTCGGCTGCGTGATGATAGGCTGGTTCCAGGTAAAAATCTCGCATCTGGTGATGCCACACCGGACAGGCACTCCCTCCCGCCGCCGGAACCACCCAACCCCAATCCCCAGGACATTCCCGTCCGGCTTTCTTTTCCCGCAGGTCATGGGTGAGGAATTGGCGGGAGGCAGTTTGGTGATCCACCATCGTTACCTTGGCTTTTTGGAAGGAATAGAGGATCGCCGTATTCAGTTCTAAAGCCGCCCGATCGCGCCACAGGGTTTGTTCAGAAACTGGTATCAAGTTTCAAAACCTGGGCAATTTCCTCAATTTTGTTGTAGCGGTACTCATCGAGGAAATCCCGCATAATCTCGGTATCCATATACCAGCCATTGAAGGGCATACAGCCATAATGAATCCCGCCAATGTGAACGGAGAAGTTACTAATGGCCGGAATAGCATACCAACGCATCCCAATGGCCTTAAATTCTGGGACGGTGGGATGTTCAATCTCCACTTCTAGCACTTCCTCCGGTTTCCAGTGATACATCTTGGGAGTTTGACCCGGAAGCTCGATCACCAAGGGCAGAATATCGTAAGCGGTGGGAGGTTGGGGAGGTTCCCAGCCAAAGTTAATAATGGCAGTGGTGAGATCCAGATTCGCCGGATCGCCTAAAATACTGCCATCGGGCTGCCGATAGGCGGCATAGCGGAACAGTTGAGAATTCCAAATCCTCGGCCCCCAGCGTTCCTTGGGCTGTCGGGGGCGAAATACCGTCATGGTGATTTGTAGGTTGCCCCCATTGGCGGCAAATTGGGCGTGTTCCTGAAGTTCGCGGAACATTTCGTCGGGGTCAGTGATATGACGGCGATCGCGCACCACCATATTATTCCAAGCAATTCGCCCCACACATTTAGAGGCATTACGCCAAGCCACCTGAGTCCCATAGGCGACTTCTTCATAGGTATGGGTATAGGTTCCCGTGGCTTTGACTTCCTCCTGAATTTCTTTCCAGCGTCGTTCCCTATCCTCTGCTTCCCAAGCCTGTTCAGAGGCAATCAAATTCAGAAACTGTTTGGCTTTTTTCAGTACCCGTTCTTGATTGACCATGGGCATTTTCACCACGTTGATGACCCGATCCAGCAAGATCTGCCACCCTTGACGCAATTCGGGGGTAAAGTTGGGCAAGTACCGTTCAAACAGAACAAATAGGGTTTCTGAGATCGCCGGATAAGCACAGGTCGGTACGTCGGCAAAGCTGTGAACCTGTCCTAAAAACCTTAGTTCTTGCAACATCTCATCACTGCTACCAGTTCTCAGACAACGTACCAAAAATTCTAGGGCTTGGAATAAATGTAATGATAAATAATCCATATCTGCCCGCCCAAAAATAGGCAAAACAAAGGGATATTTCTCAAACAGAATTTGATAAAATTCCATCCCCATTTGTTGCTTATTCTGGCTAAAGATATCCCAGCAAGCTGCCATTTCCTGTAACAATTCCGGGGGTAATGCGGCTTCATACTGATGGCAGGTTTCCACCATCGGCAGAATAATATAAGTATTAAAAAATTTGTAAAGTGCAGAATTCTGACCTTTTTTTAAATCTTCGCGATCATATTCTTCTAAATAGGGAATTGATGGCAACATCCACATCCATACCTGTCGCGCCTTCAGCCAATGTTCCGGGCGCAGTCCCGCATCGGCAAACAAATTCCCATATTCAGCAACGGTTTTCAACCCATGTTCTCGTTCTGGGGGAACACCCATCAAAGGTTCACCGACAATCACTTGGGTTTCCGGTTGGAGTTGGTGAATAGCACAGTCGAACAACTCATAGAAAAAGTCGCTGATGCTATCAATTGATTCTCCAAATAAATACTCAAGTTCTGGTTCTTCTAACAACAGGCGCTTGAGGAATTTTTCCATTTGTAACTCTTTCCACGCCCGCAACTTATTCCAGATATCTTTAATAATGACTTCATCCTGTGGCGTTAGGGATGTGGCTGGAGGAAGCTCAAATTCAACTTTTTCCGCCTTCCCACGCCGACCCAAACTACTCTGTTTATTAAATAATGTCACCGTGTTGCTACTACCCTCACTGCTGCTTTGGGTTAAGCGAACTTTCAGCTTGAGTTGGGGGGCTTGTTCCCAGGTGGTGATCGGAAATTCTAGTTCCGCATTGCGATCGCCATTTAAACAGTTCTCAGTCGCAAAGGTCACGGTTTCCCGCATCCTGCCAGGGATGGGTAATATCTCCTTCCCGATAACATATAGTAATGGCAATGGTGCAGTCTCCCTGATTCTTCAAATCCACTAACCAGTTGGGCTGCATTCGAGCCAATAGATCCTTTTGCAGTCCAGTCCCCCCCTGATTAGAAATGACCTGCACTCGGCACTTATACTTGTAGCGGTTGGCAATGGGCAACTCAGTCGCAGAAACTTCAGTCAGATGGAGAATTCTTTGGGTGTTCAGGGTTTGAAGATCGTGCATCTTGATAGCGGTAAACGAGGACTGGAACTAGGACAGTTGTGCAACATCCTAATCTATCTTAACGTCAGTATTATCCCAGATCATGTATTCTCGTTCGACCCTTCGACCCTTCGACCGTTCGACAGGCTCACGGCTCACGGCTCACGGCTCACGGCTCACGGCTCACGGCTCACGGCTCACGGCTCACGGCTCACGGCTCACGGCTCACGGCTCACGGCTCACGGCTCACGGCTCACGGCTCACGGCTCACGGCTCACGGCTCACGGCTCACGACTCAGCCAGATCCGGTGTTCCCTCAGGGCTGTTTCATTCTCAGGGAAACCAGGGTTTTGTAGGGGTAGTGCCCCCGTGCCTACCCTCCCCATCCAAGATTTGCAGGCGTTTCAGGGATTGGGGCAACCACGGGGGGATTGCCCCTACAAAGAATGAAACAGCCCTGGGTGTTCCCTGTTCCCTATTCCCTATTCCCTATTCCCTATTCCCTATTCCCAGATCCGGTGTTCCCTGTTCCCTATTCCCAGATCCGGTGTTCCCTGTTCCCTTCTGATTCCTATAATTGATTAGTTTTTCCCTTGGGCTAATATTTGTTGAATTGTACTTGTGAGTTGACTGAGTTTAACTGGTTTAGTCAAATAGTCATTTGCACCTGCTTCTAAGCATTTTTGTTTGTCGCTGATCATTGCTAAGGCTGTGAGGGCAATAATAGGTATATCAGCTAGTGTGCGATCGCTATCCTCACGAATCCGTTGAATTGCTTCTAAACCATCCATAACAGGCATCTGAATATCCATTAAAATTAAGTCTGGATCGTGTAATTTTGCCTGATCAATTGCCTCTTGACCATTTCCCGCTAAGATAATTTGGTATCCTTTTGCCTTCAGATAACGAGAGATAGTAATAATATTAGCTTCATGATCTTCTGCTAACAGAATTAGAGGAAATTTTTCTAAGACTTGGGTTGTAGAATTTGGGTCTGAATTAACTGCGGTTTCACTAGGATATTGAGGAGTTTGGAATAGCAAATCTTGATAAGGAAGACGGAAAGCAAAACAACTACCGATATCAATTGTACTCTTAACTTCTACCTCCCCACCGTGCATTTCCACAATGCGTTTAACCAGGGTAAGACCTAAACCTGTCCCCGCATATTGACGATTTAAAGCACTATCAATTTGCACAAAGGGTTGAAACAGTTTAGCGAGATTTTCAGGAGTTATCCCAATACCCGTATCGGTGACGGCAAAGCCTATGGATGAGGAATTTTCAATAGTAACATCAAATGTGATTTTTCCCCCGGCTGGGGTGAATTTAATAGCATTATCGAGTAGATTAATTAAAACTTGTCGGAGGCGCCGTTCATCGGCGATGATTTCCGGTAGCTTTGGGGGAATTTTTGTCTGAATTGTAATCCCTTTTTGTAGGGCTTGCTGTTTAATAAAAAGCAAACTTGATTCGCACAAATTCTTAATGGATGTAGGGGAACACTCTATTTCAAATTTTCCTGATTCAATTTTAGCGATATCGAGGATATCATTAATTAATGATAGTAAATGAGTGCCACTGGTGGCAATAGTTTCTATTGCCTGTTGTTGTTTCTCGTTGATTCCGCCAAATATTTCCTCTTGGAGAGCTTCGGACATCCCTAAAATAGCATTTAGGGGAGTACGCAATTCATGGCTCATATTAGCAAGAAACTCATTTTTTAGACGAGTTGCATGGGCAAGTTGTTGATTAGATATTTCCAATTGTTGGTTAATTTCAGTTAATTTTGCTTCGGCTTTCTGTTTTTCTGTTAATTCTTTATTAATCTGCTTAAACAGATCTATTTGTTGAACTGCGATCAATAATTGATTGGCAATTTGTTGGGCATCATCAATTTCTGATTGTTGCCATTCTCGAGGTTCATAACATTGATGAATGCAAAATAAACCCCAGAAATTTCCATTGACAACTAAGGTAACTAAAAAATTAGCCTGGATTTTAAATCGTTCTAAAAAACTACGATAACAATCACTTTTTTGGAATTGATCAATATCATCAATTAGAATTTTATTCTGGGGATTGGAAAATTCATCCTGTTGTTTGAAACAATTTTCTGCGATTTTAATATTCAGAATTGAATCAACTCCTGTTATCACAGATTCAGACACAAATTCCCCCTGATTATAGTCAGATTCAGGATCAAATTTAAAAATACAAACCCGATCCACATTAAGAAATTTACGAGTCTCCTCTGTTGCCGTATTAAAAATAGTTTCTAAGTCTAAAGATTGACGAATCTTTTGGGTAATTTCCCTAAGTAATCTTTCTTTTTTCGCTTGATTTTTTAAGGCATTAGCATTTTCTTGAATTTTAACTGCCATCCGATCAAAAGCAACAGAGACTTGCATCAGTTCATCTGAAACCTGTTAATTTAGTTCTGATATCTAACTTGCCTTCGGCTAAACTATTACTAGCAGAAACTAACCGATAAACTCGTTTGGTAAAAGTAAAATAGAAGAAAAACCATAAACCTAGACAGAATATTGTTAACGCGCCATTAAAAATTAGTGACCGCCTTAAAGCTGTATAAAAAGCTTCTTTTTGAACATTGGTTAGATCATATTCAAGCAAAAGAATGCCCACCCGAGAAGGTTTAATTTCATTAGGTAAAATCTGTAAAATCAAAGGATAAATTGCAATCAGCTTTTTTTGATCTTGAGAAATTATGATCTTTCCTGCCATTTTTTCTTTGACAGAGGCGAAATAAGAGCTATAATCAGAATTTATTGTTTGATTTATAGGAGTTCCTTTAAGTTCATAATGACTTGACAAACGAATGATATTTTGATCATCTATTTTTACCACTAGAGAGAGATTCGGATCGCTGCCAGCATGACTAATAATTATGGTTTCTATATCTTCAGGATTGCCACCTTCTATACTATTTTGACGTTCCATATAATCTAATACTCTGACTGTTTGTCCAGCATAAATTTTTAGATAATTTTTAGCATTTGTTATTTGCATCTGGGAGGTTTCAATAATTTCTTGCTGAAACGATATCAGCCCGAAAAAACCACCACAAGTAATTAAAATGATAGGAATTGAAAATCTTATCGGTAGGGGAAAACGTTGGGACATAAATTTTAGGGGGTTGATAATTTGGCATTCCGAATAAACTGATCATCTAGGATTGTATTTATATCAATATATTTGGGTAATAATTTTTTTTCTAGCATAATTATGATCAGTTTTTTACTCCCCTGGACAAAGGCGGGATCATTTTGATTGAATAATTTTTGATTTTCTTCTAAGTTGAGTTGATCTATACCTTTAAAGGCATTCAAAATTGTGTCTGGTGTTACTTGTGTTCGTTTGGCGATGCGAGTTGCTGCTTCTTGAGGGTTTTCTTCTAAATATTTTAAGGCTCGAAATCGGCTATTAACTAATGATTGAATACTTTCAGGAGAATTAGCGATCGCGTCGGTACTCACCGCCAAAACATCTACAATTTCTCCCGGAATCTGACTACTATCAAACAATACTTTAGCCCCGGCTTCTAATATTTTAGCCACGGGCGGCCCAAAGGTAACAACGGCATCTATTTTTCTCTGTTTATAGGCCTGTTCATGTTCTAATGGCTCTACAGAAACAATCTGAATATCTTTAACCGACATCCCATTTTTTTCCAGTGCCCGAGCTATAAAAAAAGATCCCAAAGCAGTTGGTTTCTAGTCCGACTCGCTTTCCTTTTAAGGCTTTAATATTAGTAATCTCGGGTTGTCCTAAAATTACATCTGCACCATTAGAAACATCCATAATCGCAATAATTCTAAGATTTTCTTGGGTGGCGGCGATAGATAAGGCTTGATCAATTGATAATCCCGCCCCTTCAATTTCATTATTGCGATAGGCTTTAACTTCTTCTGTTCCTGAAGGATAATCTACCAATTTGATCGGCTGGTTGTCATAATAACCCAGATCCTCAGCTAAATATAAGGTTTCATATCCGGGCCAGAGATTTATCCCAATCCGTAATGGACTGGAGGATTGAGGGATACAATTGACCAGGGCGATCGCTAAAATTCCAGTTATGAAACTGAGGATTAAGTATTTGAGATATTTTCGCCATTGTGGCCTTATTGATCTTTTCATTTAGTTTTTCTCCTGGGCTAATATTTCTTGAATTGTACTTGTGAGTTGACCAAGTTTAAAGGGTTTAGCCAGATAATAATTTGCACCTGCTTCTAAGCATTTTTGTTTGTCGCTGATCATTGCTAGGGCTGTGAGGGCAATAATCGGTATATTAGCTAGTGTGCGATCGCTGTCCTCACGAATCCGTTTAATTGCTTCTAAACCGTCCATAACAGGCATCTGAATATCCATTAAAATCAAATCTGGCTTGTATGATTTAGCCTGATCAATTGCCTCTTGACCATTTGCCGCTAAGATAATTTGGTATCCTTTTGCCTTCAGATAACGAGAGGTAGTAATAATATTAGCTTCATGATCTTCTGCTAACAGAATTAGAGGACATTTTTCTAAGACTTGGGTTGTAGAATTTGGGTCTAAATTGACTACGGTTTCCTGGGAAGATTCAGGAGCTTGTAATAGTAAATCTTGACAAGGAAGACGGAAGGTAAAACAACTACCGATATCAATTTTACTCTTAACTTTTACCTCCCCACCGTGCATTTCCACAATTTTTTTGACCAGGGCAAGTCCTAAACCTGTACCCATATATTGACGATTTAAAGCACTATCAATTTGCACAAAGGGTTGAAACAGTTTAGGGAGATTTTCAGGAGTAATACCAATACCCGTATCGGTGACGGCAAAACTAATATAATGATTGCTGGAAGCGGTTTCCGTTGAGGATTCAAATGTAACAGTTAAGGAGACTCTACCGCCTTCGTGAGTAAATTTAATCGCGTTATTCAGTAAGTTAATTAAAACCTGACGGATACGCCGTTCATCTATTAATAACTTAGGCAAATAAGGGGAAAATTCGATCTGAATTGAAATGCGTTTTTTTAGGGCCTGTTGTTTAACAAAGACCAAACTTGACTCGCACAATTCTGTTATGAGGGTAGGGGTGCAGTTGAGTTCAATTTTGCCCGATTCAATTTTAGCAACATCGAGAATATCATTAATTAATGCCAGGAGATGAGTCCCACTTTTTTCAATAGTTTGTACCGACTGATGCTGTTTCTGATTCAGGGGGCCAAATACTTCCTCTTGCAGAGCCTCAGACATTCCTAAAATCGCATTGAGGGGAGTTCGTAATTCATGGCTCATATTAGCCAGAAACTCATCTTTCATCCGGGTCGCCCGGGCTAGTTTCCAGATTAGTTTGTTGCAGTTGGGCTTCATATTGTTTGCGATCCGTAATATCCACGACCACACAAACACAACTACTATCGTTTTGATTGTCAGAAAGTAAGGCTACCCCAATCAGCACAGGAATTCGACTCCCATCAGGGCGATAATATTCCTTTTCCCAGGGATCAATTGCTCCGTAAAGTCTCAGATATTCCATCGCCTTATCATCATTGGCAGTATGTTCGGGAGGGGTGATTACTAACCAATTAATCCGATGATTATTCAGAGCTTCTCTGCTATAACCAGTAATTTCTAAAAAGCGATCATTTGCATCAGTAATTTGCCCATTAAAGTCCGTAAACATCATACCCACAATATTAGAGGCAAACACACGGCGGAAGCGATTTTCACTCGCTTGTAATCGAATTTCAGCCAGTTTGAGATCGCTAATATCCGATAAAATTCCTTGACAACCAATTATTGTTCCTTGTTCATTTTTAATCGCTGTCGCACTAATTCTCACCCACAGATAATGACCGTCTCGGTGAAGATGTCGAATTTCAAGATTATGGGATGTTTCCCCGGCTAGAATATATTGGCGATTATTTTGAGTCAGCATTTCAAAATCATCAGGATGAACCAAATCCAAAAAGGATTTACCGATCCATTCACTAGGTTTCCAGCCAAAAAGCGTCTCGAATTGGGGCGACAGGTAGGTATATAAGCCCTCAATATCAAAAGACCAAATAAGATCATTTGCTCCTTCTACCAGTCCTCGGAATTGAGCTTCACTCTTGGCTAATTCGGCTTCAATTTTCTTGCGATCGCTAATATCAAAGCGAATCCCTAGATACTGAAACGGTTTTCCCCGGCTATCTAAAAAGGGGACAATGGTACTGTCTACCCAATAGAAATCGCCATTCTTAGTTCGATTGCAAATCTCACCGCGCCAAACTTTCCCTTGGATAATCGTCTGCCACAATTGTTTAAAAAAGCAAGGATGATGGTGGCCGGAATTAATCAGGCCATGGGTTTTTCCGATTAGTTGATCGCGGGAATAACCAGAAACCTCACAGAAGCGATCATTAGCATAGGTAATCACACCTTGAATATCAGTAATCGACACAATTGCAGCCTGATCCAAGCCCAGTTTAAAGGCTGATAATTCTTGAAGTAACTTTTCCCGTTCTAGTCCAGCTTGTTTCTTTTGAGTAATGTCTTTAGCAATGGCTAAAAAACCAATAATTTGCTGATTAATATCCTTGAGGGCATTGATAGATAGGGATACCGGAAAGTGAGAACCATCTTTGCGAAGATAAATCCATTCTTGATCATTGATTATGCCTCTTTGACAGAGTGCCATAAAAAGCTCAAAGCTTGGCTCAATCGGACGGTTAAGCTCTTGGGAAAGGATTTCAGCGTAAATTTCCAATTCTTGGCGATCGTGGATGCTTGCAAGGGTGACTTTACCAATAACCTCCTGTGCCCGATAACCGAGCATTTTTTCTGCCCCAGCATTAAAGGTCTGAATCACCCCTTGAAGATCGGTGGAAATAATAGAATAATCAGCCCCATCGAGAATAGCTTTTTGGAGAATATTGAGGTTTAGGACTTCCTTAGTCTGTTGCCGCACCAGGCTTTCCAGGGAAAGGTTAAATTCTTCTAATGATGATTGTGCCTGGTGTAGCTCTTGATTCCGTTGTTGCAGAGCTTCCGTTACCCGGAGTCTTTCTATTTCTGCCTCGGCTCTGGTGGCAAAAACCCGCAAAATATCAATTATCTTGCCTAGATTGGGTGAATTTTTCAGGGTTTTATTCCAGATCGCAATATAGCCCAGAGACTCCCCGGCTTGATTTTGTAGGGCAAGACCCAGATCGCTCTGAGCATAAAGTTCTTCTAAATTTTCATTTATATGATTAGCTGGAAATTGGGGATTTGGGAAATCGACTAACTTACAAAATACCCGGTTACGAAATTCTGTAATTACAATCCGATCAAGTTCAAAGGCTTTGCTAATATGTTCAGCCAGGGCTGGGAAAAAGTCTTTTCCGGTGACGGCGGCTGTACCTTCAATCAAGTTTTCCAGAATTTCAGAATCCTGTTTACGTTCAGTAATATCGGTGGCCGTACCCACATAACCAATGGTTTTCCCGTTGATATCACGTTCTATGATCGCCTGTCCAAATACCCAAGTGATCAAACCATCGGGGCGTTGATAGCGGTATTCTGACTGAAAGGGACGATTTTCGTGAACGGCAAAATACCACTCCGAGGTGATTTTGTCTCGATCCTGGGGATGTATGGCTTGAGTCCAACCCCCACCGATGGCCTCCGAGGGAGTCAGTCCGGTCAGGAAACACCAAGATGTATTCACATAAATGCAGTTTCCCTGAGTATCGGCGCGGAAAATCCCAACGGGAACAGCGGCAGCCAGGGTAATATAGGAATTTTGACTCTCGATCAGGGCGGCTTCGATTTTGTGTCTTTCTGCCAGTTCGGTTTCGATTTGTTGGTAAGCGGTGGCTTGTTGAATTGCGATCGCCACTTGGGTAGCCAGTTGTTGTAACAGGGTAATTTCTTCTGTTAGCCATTGGCGCGGCTGATTGCTTTCGGAAGCCAGTAACAAGCCCCAAAGGGTTTGTCCTAGCAGAATCGGAACAATAACTTTTGCCCGAATTTGCAAGTATTCTAGGTTCTGACGATGGCAGTCGGCCATGGAAGTGGTGTAGATATCTGGCACTACCCGAACCCGTCCTTGAGTATAGGCATCGATCCAATCCGAAAAACAGGGGTCAGCAATCTGTGTTCCTAGGTCATAAAAATCTTGACTGCTGCTGGCTTCTGCTGCAACGATTATACTGGTATCGGTTTGTAATTGCCAAATCACCGTCCGATCACAATTGAGGTGAGATCGGATTTGTTCCACCGTTGTCTTCAGAATCTCTGGCAAATTCAGGGAGGAACGAATTTGAGTGGCAATTGTGGTGATTAACTCCTCTTGTTTGGCTTTGGCCTTGAGGATAGCCGTTCTTTCTTGGACTTGATGTTCTAATTCCAGATTCCGATGGCTTAAAAGTTCTATTTTCTCCGCTTCTAACCGTGATACTTTCTGTTCTAAAACTTCGGCTAATTTGTATAATTCCAGGGGGTTGAGGGCTTGTAAAATACTGGTCTGGGTGATAATTCCCAGCAGTTTCACCCTCCCCACCCGTCACCACCAAGTGCCGAATCAAATGCCGTTCCATCATCCGTTGCACCGCCCAGAGAGAATCATCTTTTCTGACTGGGAAAATCACTATATTCATCACCTGATCGGCCATACAGGTTTCTAAATCAAGGTTTAATGCCTGACACTGGACTAAATCTCGCTCGGTCACAAAGCCAATGGGGATCAATAGGCTATTTTGTTCTTGTACAATCACCACGGAACTGACGCGATGCTTTGCCATCAACTCGGCGATCCGTAATATGGGACTATCGGGAGACAGGGACACCACATTCGCAATCATCACTTCTGCGACCAGACGTAACCGCAATAAATCTGCCGGACGGGATGTTTGTCTTAGGGTTTCGTGGGTGAGCAGTCCCACTATTTGATCTTGGTCGTTGAGAATGGGTAAATGGCGAATCCGGTGCTGTTTGAGCAGGGTAATTGCAAAAAACAAATCCGTAAAAGCCGACTCCTGGAGGGTGACAACTGGATGGGCCATGACTTCCCGGACGGGCAGACTCTCTAAGGAGCGTTTCTCGGTGCTCAGGCGTACCACATCTCTTTCGGTGAGAATGCCCAATAATTTCTGATTCTCAGCAATTAGGACACAACTTGACCGGGCTTCAATGTGTAATTCCTCTGGTCGGTTATCGCCTGTGGTGGACATCAAACAAACTGTATGCAGTCCACTCATTTGTGTGATCGCATCCCTAACGGTCGTATCCGGTGCAACAATCAGGGGATTACGCACGATGGCAGATGTTAGTTCCGTTTGGGTGATAGCACTTGCCGATGTCAACGGTGTCAACATGATCTGAACCAGGTTAGTTAGGTGATATTATTGGGTAAGATAATTTCAAAAATTGCTCCTTGAGGTTGATTATTTTCCACCCTAATTGTGCCACCGTGAGCCTCAACAATCATTTTACAAAAAGCTAATCCCAATCCGATTTGAGAGACACCTTGCATCAGAGTCCCAATTTCATATTTCTCGAAAATACATTGTTTTAAATTATCGGGTACGCCCTGCCCACAATCAGCAATTTTAATTTTTGTCCCGCCTTCGGGGAGATGTTCAGCACTGACGATAATCTGACTTTCTTGAGGAGAGAACTTAATAGAATTAGAGATTAAATTATCTAAAACTCGCTGAAACATCGCTTGATCTATCTTAATCATGCCATCGGAATCAGGAATGGGGGTGAGAATTTCAATATTTTTTTGAGCGGCGTTAAATTCAAAATCTTTAACCAATTCCCGCAGCATACTTCCCAGATCAACTGGGCTGAGTTCGAGAGCAATTTTACCCGATTCTATCCTCGCCATCAGCAATAAATCATCAATTAAGCCCGATAATTTTTGCCCTGATAATTTCATTTTAACTATTTTATCTTGTTTTGCCTCTGGTGATAGCTTGGGATGGGTCAACATCTCCAACCCTAACAAGATCCCGGCTAGGGGATTTCTGAGATCGTGAACTAACATATTGACCAGATCTTCTCGCAATTTCAGCAGGGTTTGTAGATTGTCGTGTTGTTGCTTAATCCGTAGCATTGAATGAAACTCTGGCGCGAAGTTCCAGACCATTAACGGGTTTGCTCAAAAAATCATCAGCACCGGAACTTAAACAGAGAGCCAGGTCTTCTTTCTCCGTTAATGCCGTCACCATAATAATCGGAATTGACTGCCATTGGGGATTGGCTTTAATCCTGGAGCAAACTTCAATCCCGTCCATTTCTGGCATCATCACATCTAATAAAATTAGATCCAGTGGGATCATTTCTAGGGATTCGAGGGCTTCTTGTCCACTGGAAGCATAGTGTAACTCATAATTCTGACTGCTTAACAGTGATTCGAGTACATCAAAATTACGAGGTTGATCATCGACCACTAAAATAGAAGGTTGATTCAATTGCGTTTCCCTCCGGCACTTAATATACTCCTAATTATAACTCTGAAAATTCAGATAAGAACGAATTCGGGTACCTACTGCGTCGGTAGGGCATCCCGTCCTTGCTGATTGAGGGTGCAGTTAAGCAAAAAACTATCCAAATTGTGCCTAGGGATCAACACCATATAATAATCTATAGAACAATGAATCTACTGTTGAATACTAACCCCAATTTAAAGCCATGACACAAATACAATCTAATACCAACCCCAGTTCATCATCAATGTCAGATACTGCTATTATTGCTACCGATGTGCATAAATGGTATGGCAATAATTTCCACGTTCTCAGAGGGGTTAGCCTTTCGGTGAAACGGGGGGAAGTGGTGGTAATTATGGGGCCGTCCGGTTCGGGAAAATCGACTTTTATTCGGACATTTAATGCCTTAGAAGAATTTCAACAGGGCAGTATTGTCATAGATGGCATTAATTTATCCCATGATTTAAAAGATATTGAAGAAATTCGCAAAGAAGTGGGAATGGTGTTTCAACAGTTTAATTTATTTCCCCATTTAAGTATTTTACAAAATGTCACTTTAGCCCCGATTTGGGTCAGACGTTGGCCGAAGGCGAAAGCCGAAGAAGTGGCTTTACAATTATTAGAAAGAGTCGGAATTTTAGAACAGGCAAAAAAATATCCGGGTCAATTATCCGGGGGTCAACAACAACGGGTAGCGATCGCTAGAGCTTTAGCGATGCAGCCTAAAATTATGTTATTTGATGAACCCACATCGGCCCTAGACCCGGAAATGGTGCGAGAAGTTTTAGACGTGATGCGAACTTTAGCCGAGTCTGGAATGACCATGGTTTGTGTTACCCATGAAGTCGGATTTGCGCGGGAAGTCGCCGATAGAATTGTGTTAATGGCCGATGGAATATTAGTCGAAGAAGCCACCCCGGAAGAATTTTTTACGAATCCCCAAGAGGAAAGAACCCAAAAATTTCTCTCTCAAATTCTTTAATTGTTTCGGGGTTAAAAATATGGTTATAAACCATAAATTAGCCAAGGTAATTAGTGCTTATGGTTGGGGAATATTCTATACAATATTGAAGCCTAAACCAAGTAGGGGCGAATGGCCATTCGCCCCTACCGCTTGGGCCATTCGCCCCTACCGCTTGAGTGGGAAGTTCACTATCTTAAAATATATGAAGTAACTAGGGATTGGCTAAGGTGAACACAGAAACGAGTGATTGTGATTGGGGCTGGAATTGGAGGCTTAACGGCCGGGGCATTATTAGCCCATCGGGGATATTCGGTTTTAATCCTAGATCAAGGAATTGTCCCGGGGGGGTGTGCTTCCACCTTTCAACGTCGGGGGTTTACCTTCGATGTCGGGGCGACTCAGGTAGCGGGACTCGAACCGGGTGGGATTCATTACCGTATTTTCACGGAGTTAGGAATTGAATTACCCGCCGCGACTCCGTGCGATCCCGCTTGTGCCGTTTTTTTACCCGGAGAAACTGAACCGATTCAGGTGTGGCGAGATCCCCAAAAATGGCAAGGGGAAAGACAGCGACAATTTCCCGGGAGTGAACCCTTTTGGCAATTAATGACTACCCTATTTCAAGCCAGTTGGCGGTTTCAATCCCGTGATCCGGTGCTACCTCCTGGGAATTTATGGGATCTGTGGCAATTGATCCAAGCGGTTCGCCCCGATACCCTGATCACCCTGCCCTTTGCCTTGATGACGGTGGCTGATGCCCTACGGTTGTATAATTTAGACGGCGATCGACGTCTGAAAACCTTTTTAGATCTGCAACTGAAGTTATATTCCCAGGTAGACACCGAGGAAACGGCTTTATTGTACGCGGCAACGGCTTTGGGAGTTTCTCAGGCACCCCAGGGGCTGTCACATCTGCAAGGAAGTATGCAGGTATTAAGCGATCGCTTAGTCCAAGCCCTAGAACGAAATGGGGGCAAACTATTAATGCGGCATACCGTTGAAGCCATTGAAATAGAACGGGATCGAGCGATCGCCGTGAAAATCAGGAATCAAAAAACCGGGGAAATTGTGCAGGAAACTGCCGATCATATTGTGGCTAATGTTACCTCCCAAAACCTAATTAAATTGTTAGATAAAAACGGCAAAAATCATCGGCGATTTTCCATTTCATTACCTCTCTATCAGCGACGAATTAAGCAACTTCCCCCAGCATCGGGGGCATTTGTGATCTATTTAGGAGTCCAAGCGGTCGCCCTACCGCCAGAATGTCCTCCCCATCTACAGTTCCTCTATGATCAAGGGCCCATTGGTGAAAATAATTCTCTTTTTGTCTCCGTCAGTCACCCCGGAGATGGACGAGCCCCCGCCGGACAAGCCACGATCATTGCTTCAAGTTTCACTGAAACCCAACAATGGTGGGATTCCCAGGACTATCAGGGTTTGAAACAACACTATATGGACACGGCGATCGGCCGTTTAGGGTCTTACTTTCACCTAACCCCAGAAACCATTCTGCATCAAGAAGCCGCCACACCTCGTACCTTTGAACGCTATACCGCCCGGGATCAAGGAGTGGTTGGCGGAGTCGGTCAACGGGTTTCCACCTTTGGGCCCTTTGGCTTAGGGAATCGTACCCCGATCAAAAATCTTTGGTTAGTGGGAGATTCCACCCATCCCGGAGAGGGAAACGGCCGGGGTTTCCTATTCGGCTTTAACCGTTGTTCGTCAAATTGATGCGATTAATTCTTAGTAAGAATTTTCTTGTTTTTAGGAACTTGAACCGATCTCTGATCTCTTTGAATTTGGGTATAGCCAAAACTGTCTAAAGCGGTTACAATCAAAATTGTTCAAGCCAGTATCTATCAATCAATAGATTTGAAAATGATACGGATAGATAACTTCACCGGTGATCAGGGTAGCACTCCCATTTAGGGATAATTAAAAAGACAACCCATCAAAAGATTGAGTCAATAAATAATGGATAAACACAAAACAATTATTATGCTCGGCCCTTCTCCCTCAGAAAAAGGTGGAATGGGAAGTGTTGAAACCTTGATTCTCAACATAGCATCAAGGGAATTCACGATCAAGCATATCACGACCTGGAATGGTCAGGTGAGTCGGTTTACCAAGCTGTCCACAGCTACCGTCTTTATCAAAGCCTTTTTAGCATTTTTATGGAAGTTGTTAAAAGGAGAAGTTGATCTGGTTCACCTCCATGTCTCAGAACGGGGAAGTGTGGTTCGCAAAAGCCTAATTGCCTTAGTGTGTATGGTAACGGGAAAACCGTTTATTCTTCATGCCCATGGCTGTGAATTTCATGAATTTTATGAAAAATTGCCCCGGGGGGTACAGCAACTGATTACATCGGTATTCCGGCGTTCCGCCTATTTGATTGCTTTGTCAGACAGTTGGAGGAATTATTATATTGATACCTGTCATCTCGCGCCGGAACAAGTGGTGGTTCTAAATAACCCCGTGGCCCTGCCTGAACATTGGCAGAAAACCGCATCCGCCGGCCGACTCAGATTTGTCTTTTTAGGAAAAATTAACAAACGTAAAGGGATTTTTGATTTATTGGCTGCTTTTGCTAACCTGGAACCCATTTACAGAAATCAAGTTGAATTAGTCTTAGCGGGAAACTGGGGAAGTTGAACAGGCTAAAAATTTAGCGATACAATTAGGAATTCAAGATCAAATCGTTTTTCCGGGTTGGATTGACCAACAGCAACGCGATCAATTATTAGCTCAAAGTGATGTGATGCTACTCCCCTCCTATAATGAAGGACTGCCGATGGCGATTTTAGAAGCCATGAGTTGGGGACTTCCGATTATTACTACTCCCGTCGGCGGTATACCCGAAGTCATCGAAAATGGCAAAACCGGATTATTGGTCAGCCCGGGTCATGTCCCAGACCTGACCACGGCTATGCAGTCTTTAATTGAAAATCCCTCATTCAGATCATCTTTAGGTTGCGCCGCGCGTAAACGGGTGGAACCCTTGTCTATTGAGCATTACAGCGATGCTTTATTTAGCCTCTATGATCGTATTTTTCAACAAAAGGAAAATCACCGCCACCCTCAAGAAGACGGGGAATCGGATGGACTACACAAACAAGTTCCGTAGGGAGAATCGATTCGGATCACACAATCTTGAAGTGGAACTTCTACAATTGTATAAATACAGTGATGCTCAAAATGTTTGAGTTCCGATCGGTCGGTCAGTGCTGAACGAAATTCAGGAGTGTCTAACCTTTGGGCATGGTGTAACAACACGGGTGAATGATTAAGTAGTTATGGAACCTCAAGAGTATCCAGAAGATATTGATTTTATAAAATACTGGCTGATTCTCAAACGCCATTGGTTACCCGCAGCCGGGATTGCCTGTCTTGTCATCGCGTTTTCCTTATTTTCTGCCATGAAAAGTGAGAAAAGCTATGGTGCTTTTGGGAAATTGCGGTTAAAAAAACTCAGCACCACGTCGGCATTGGTCACGGATGCTGGAGAAAAAATTAGTACCCTGGATAGTTTGGATGCCAAAAATACTCCTATTGATACGGAAGCTGAAGTGATTCGTTCGGCTCCCATTGTTGAGATGGTGATTAAGGAATTAAACTTGAAAGACAAAGACGGCGAAACGATTGGCTATGAAGACTTTCTCAAAAATTTGGGGGTTGCCCTGATTCGAGGAACGGATATTTTAGGGATTTCCTATGAAAGTCCAAACCCCAAAGAAGCTGAAGCTGTTGTTAATAAAGTCATGGAGCTTTATATCCAAAATAATATTTTAGTCAACCGTTCTGAAGCAGCCGCCGCCCGCAAATTTATCAGTTCACAGCTACCCAAACAGGAAAAAGAACTGCAAGCGGCAGAAGCAGAATTAAGAAACTTCAAAGAAAAATACAATATTGTTAATTTAGATGAAGAAGTCAGGTTGGTGGTCGGAAACCATTGAGTCCTTAGACAATCAAATCGAAGCGGTTCAGGTGGCTTTGGGAAAGGTGAATGGTCAAATCCTGGAAATGCGCCAAAAAATGGATACTACCTCGGAGGCGGCTATAGTTCGCAGTAACTTAATGGCTTCCTCCGGGGTACAACAAGTTTTGGCTAAATTGGAGGCGGTTGAAGATCAATTAGCCGTTCTCAGAACTCGTTTCCTCGATACCAGCCCGGAAATTATATCTTTAGAAAGTGAAAAAGCCGCCCTAAAAGCCGTTTTAAAAGAAAGGGTGGGAACCACTTTGGGCACTCAAGAACTGCCGTCAGGAAGTTTACAAAGTAGCACTTTAGAACAAACTTTGACTCAGCAGTTAATTACTTTGGAGACGGAAAAAGGAGGTCTGATTAGTCAGTTAAAGTCTTTGGAAATTGCTCGCCAACAACAAAAGGAACGGGCTTTACTTTTACCTCAATTGGAACAAACTCAACGAAAACTCACCCGACAGGTTACCTCCTCCCAAACTACCTATGAAATCCTTTCTACTCGATTACAACAAGTCAGGATTGCCGAAAATCAAAATGTGGGAAATGCCCAGATTATTAGTCAAGCCATTGTCGGGAAAGACCCGGTTTCTAAAAGTAAAAAGGTAGTGGTAATTGGGGGGGTCGTTGTTGGTGGAATGCTCTATGTTATCGTATCATTCCTTTTCGAGTTAATGGATCCATCGATTAAGACAATCAAGGAAATTAGGACTTTGTTTAGTCCCTATACCCTATTGGCAATTATTCCGGCTTCTAAGAAAAAAATGCGTTGGTCGGGAATCAAGTTTGAACGGATTACGCCCTATCTTCCGGTGAAAGATGAACCCCATTCTTTGATTAGTGAATCCTACCGGATGTTGCAGGCTAACTTGAATTTTATTAGTCCCGATCGGGAATTAAAAGTGATTGTTGTCACCAGTATTGGGGCGAAGGAAGGAAAGTCTAAGGTATCCGCTAATTTAGCCTTGGCGATCGCCCAATTAGGCAAACGGGTTTTACTGATTGATGCGGATTTACGCCAGCCTCGACAGCATCATATTTGGGACTTAACCCAGGAATTAAACCCCAAAGGATTAAGTGATGTGATTGTCAATCAAGCGGAATGGCAATGGGCTGTGCGGACGGTGATGCCCAATTTGGACGTTTTACCCTCCGGGGCGACTCCTCCGAACTCCCTGGCTCTTGTAGGTTCTAAACGGATGAATTTTTTACTAGAGGAGTTTCGGAAACACTATGATTTTGTGATTTGCGATACTCCTTCCCTGTTGCTGGTTGCGGATGCGTTAACCTTAAGTAAATTCACCGATGGTATTTTGTTGGTGATCCGACCCGGCAGCATTGATACCGTCAGCGCCACCGCCGCCCGAGAAACAGTTAATCAAATCCAGTCAAACCGTTCTCGGTATTGTTGTTAATGATCTTGAAAGTGATAATGAACCCGATAGTTATTTCCATCACGCCAAGGTATACTCTAATCAGGATAAAAGCAGCCAAAAACGTCTAGCTTTAAAGAATAAAAGATTAAAAGCCATGAAGTAAAAACTTAATGCTAAATAAAATTACTACGGCGATTCAAAAGAAGATTAAACCCGAACAGTTTAAAATTCTCACCAATATTGGTTGGCTATTGAGCGAAAGAGTATTCCGCATGATCATGGGGTTTTTCCTCCTGGCTTGGACGGCTCGTTATTTGGGGGCAAATCAGTTTGGAGAATTAAATTATGCGATCGCTTTTGGGGCAATTTTTCTACCTCTGTTTCAACTAGCTTCTGATCAAATTATTTTTAGGGATTTAGTCAGAACTCCTAACCTAAAGGAAAGTATTTTGGGTACGGGGTTTCTGCTTAAATTGTTCATTGGAATTATCGTTTTTGTCTTGGCATCAGGATCAATCATTTTTTTGCAGCCCAATGAACCCCTAACGATTAATTTAGTTATTATTGTCTCGATTCCCTCCTTGTTTGGAGGAGTCTCAATTATTGAAGCCTGGTTTCAATCCCAGGTGGAATTAAAGTATACCATCTGGTCAAGAAATATTGTTTTTGTCTTCGTTACCTTAATTAGAATTTTCTTATTACAAAATCAAGCAAATCTCATGGCTTTTGCCTGGCTAGTCGTCATTGAAAATGCAGCTAACGCTATTGGATTTGTTATAATTTATCGGCTCACAGGTAAAAACATTTTTGCCTGGCGAGGCAATTGGAAACGGGCTAAAAAGTTAATGAAAGTCAGTTGGCCTTTGATTTTATCGAGTTTAGCAATTACAATTTATCTACGCATTGATCAGGTGATGTTGGGGCAGTTAGCGGATGCTGAACAAGTGGGTCTTTATTCCGCCGCCGTCCGCCTGTCTGAAGTCTGGCCCTTCGCTTCAACGGCGATTATTAAATCCATTGCTCCTTCAATTATTGCAGCTAAAAACGACAGCGAAGAACTCTATTATAAAAAATTACAACGGCTGGCAACTTCCCAGGCCTTATTGGTTTATTGTATTGCCATCCCGATGACATTTTTAGCCACTCCGTTTGTTGTTTTAGTATTTGGTAAAGAATATGCAGCGGCGGGTGGGGTGCTGGCAATTCATATTTGGTCTTCGATGTTTCTATTTTTAGGCTATGTGAAAGAAATTTGGATTACCACCGAGGAGTTAACGGTATTTGCCTTTTTCTTTAGTGTCGTCGGGGCTTTGAGCAATGTGATTTTGAACTTCTGGTTAATTCCTAAATATCAAGCAATGGGGGCTGCTATTGCCACGGTGGTTTCCTATGGATGTGCAGATTATCTCGCCTGCTTTTTCTATAAACCGGCGCGGAAGTTTGGTTGGATTATGACACAGGCAATGACCCTAAATTTGATTAAATATCGTCCTTAATCATTCTTGGCATTGAGCATCAAACAAGATAAATTAGAGTGATATAATGGGAACGCCATCAGAAGTGACTCTATATATAACCCACAACCATTGAGGAAAGTTTTGTGTCCCATACCCCCTTAGTAAGTATTCTGATTAATAATTATAACTATGGTCGTTTTCTGGCTGAAGCCATTGATAGTGGTTTAAATCAGACCTACCCTAATATTGAAGTGATTGTTGTTGATGATGGCTCAACGGATAATTCTAGGTCTATTATTGCCAATTATCAGCAAAAAATTATTCCGATTTTAAAGGAAAATGGTGGTCAAGCAACCGCTTTTAATATTGGGTTTGCTGCCAGTCGGGGAGATATTATCTGTTTTTTAGATTCTGATGATTTATTTGAACCACAAAAAATTACAGAAATTGTACAAATATTTGAACAGAATCCTGAAGTTAGTTGGTGTTTTCATCCCTTAACTTATATCGGAGATAAAATAGACACAGAAGCTTTAGAAACGACTACCGGGACAGAGGGAATTTATGATTTGTGCGGTTCCATAAAACAGGGAAAACTCCAAGGAAAACTTCCCTTTGGTACTGCCACCTCGGCAATTTGTTTTAAACGAGAGCTTCTGGAAAAAATTCTCCCCATGCCCGAAGCCATTAGAATTACTAGCGATGATTATATTAAATATTTAGCATTAGGATTAACCCCAGGATTTATCCTGTTTAAAAAACTAGCTATTCAGAGAATCCATGGCGATAATGCTTACACGTTTAAACCGGAGAAAATTGACTTAAGAATTAAAATTCTTTGTCTGACGGCTTACTGGATGAAAAAAAACTTTCCCCAGTTTGAAAAATTCTCCAATAATATGTTCGCTCTAGCTGTGGGTTTAGATTGGCGCTATGGCAGTAAAAATGAAGAAAATAGTCAACTGAAGCAGAATTATATCGCATCAACCCCGATGGTCTCTCTAATAGAAATCTACCTTAGAGCTACCTATTACCGGATCAAACCATGAAACTCCGCCATAAATTTTTTTGAAAAGCGATTCGCTATTTTTTCCCTGCTATTTCTCACCGGACTATTTCGGTTGGCTAGTTTTTTTACCAGTCCCGATGCTAAAGCCGATTTACTACCTACCTATAATCCTTTTGATAAAGTTTCTTCATTATTTCAACAATTTATTTATTTAGTATCGCTGTTTTTACTGATTTCTCGACCCAAAGCTTCAATCCGTACTGCAATTCGAGATCCTTGGGTTTGGATGTTAACCTTCATGTCCATCTTTTCTTTTCTCTGGTCAGATTATCCTGATATTTCTCTGCGAAAAGGGATTACAACCTTGCAAACCAGCTATTTTGGTCTGTATATGGCTTCCCGTTTTACCCTAAAACAACAGTTACAAATGTTGTCTTGGGCTTTAGGAATCATTGCCATTTTTTCGTTTTTCTTTACCTTGGCATTTTCTAGTGTTGCCATCGAATCCGGTGCGAATGCCGGGTCTTGGCGGGGGCCATTTACTCAGAAAAACCTGTTAGCTCGACTGATGGTTTTATCAGCGATTGTTTTCATTTTGTTAGCACTAGATAATCCCAAATATCCTAAAGTTTCTTGGGGTTTATTTGCTCACTCCATCCTAATGATTCTGTTAACGGGATCGAAAACAGCCCTATTATTACTCTTAACTATCCTGATTCTTCTTCCCCTTTATAAAATCCTGCGCGAAAAAGATACAGTCATTATTCCTACGCTAGTTATTATTATCTTAGTAGGTGGAAGTTCCCTAATTTTTATCACGGAGAATTGGGTAGAGCTTTTAGCTGCCCTAGGTCGAGATCCGACCTTGAGTGGTCGAACCACATTGTGGGAAATTGCGATCGAAAAAATCAAACAACGATATTGGTTAGGCTATGGATATCAAGCATTTTGGTTGCCAGGAGGAGCCTGTGAAGTGATTTGGAAACATGAGGGTTATAAACCGCCCCATGCCCATAATGGGTTTGTGAATATGGCTCTTGATTTCGGTGTCTTGGGTTTAATTATATTTTTTCTTACACTTTTGGTGACTTATGTTCGCGGGATTATTTGGTTACGCTTAGGAAAAACAACGGTTGAACTCTGGCCACTTTTTTATGTCACCTTCTTTTTCATGTATAATCACACCGAAAATACAATCATCGAACATAATTCGCTCTTTTGGGCTTTATTAGTATCCGTTTCGCTGTCAATGAAACGAGTCAAATCCGTGAAAAATCTACCCATGTCGAAGGATTTATACTTGTATGCAAAAGTTCAGCAAAACTCAGAATAATATTCTTCAGGTTTTTGGGATTTTTCATAGAAAATACCTAATGGGCAATCGTAATTTATCTTTCGAGTGTTATTTTCATAGAAATTATCCTTCTAGTTTTATATTGTAAGTGATTGATTAAATATTTCATATCTTACCTAAAATTCTTAAATAATATGTTAGCTTTAGGAATAGGTTTAGATTGACTTTGGGGTAGTCTAACTGAAGAAAATCGTCAACTTATGCAGGGTTATATCGCATAGACCCCAATGGTTTACCTCGTAGAAATCTACCTTAGAGCTACCTATTACCGGATCAAACCATGAACTCCGCCTTAAATTTTTTTGAAAAGCGATTTGCAATTTTTTCTTACCTGTTTTTGACGGGAGTATTGCGCTTTGCGAGTTTTTATACGAGTCCCGATGCCACCAACGATGCCGTCCCTACCTATAATCCCTTTGATAAAATTGGGTCATTATTTCAGCAATTCATTTATTTAACTTCACTTTTTTTATTAGTTTCCCGACCCAAAGGTTTCAGCCCGAGCCGCGATTCGAGATCCTTGGGTGTGGACGTTAGCCTTGATGGCTTTGTTCTCTTTTCTGTGGTCAGATTATCCCGCTATTTCTCGCAGAAAAGGGATTACAACCCTACAAACCACCTATTTGGGACTCTATCTTGCTTCCCGTTTTACCCTGAAACAACAGTTACAAATGTTGTGCTGGGCTTTTGGAATTATTACGGTGTTTTCGTTTCTATTTTCCCTCGCCTTTCGGGGTGTGGCGGTGGAATCGGGAGCCAATGCGGGGTCTTGGCGGGGGCCATTTACTCAGAAGAATCTCTTGGCTCGACTGATGGTTTTAGCGGCGATTATTTTTATTTTAATTGCCCTAGATAAGCCTAAATATCCTAAATTGGCTTGGGGTTTGTTTGGAAATGCGGTGCTGATGATTCTGTTAACCGGATCAAAAACCGCCCTATTATTATTCCTGACAATCCTCATGGTTTTACCTCTGTATAACCTCCTGCGAAAAAAAGACACAATCTTGATTCCACTCCTAGTTTCGGTGATTTTAATCGGGGGGAGTTCTTTGATGTTTATTACAGAGAATTGGATAGATCTTTTAGCCGCCTTGGGTCGAGATCCCACCTTAAGTGGTCGAACCACATTGTGGGAAATTGCGATCGAAAAAATCAAACAACGATATTGGTTAGGCTATGGATATCAAGCATTTTGGGTGGCAGGAGGAGCCTGCGAAGTCATTTGGAAACATGAAGGCTATAAACCCCCCCATGCCCATAATGGGTTTGTGAACATATCACTTGATCTGGGAGTTTTGGGTTTAATAATATTTTTAACAATTATTATTGTCACCTATGCTCGCGGTATTATCTGGTTACGCGCTGGCAACACATGGGCGGAACTCTGGCCAATTTGCTATATCACCTTCTTTTTCATGTACAATCATACTGAAAGTACAATTATTGAGCACAACTCGATTTTTTGGACTTTATTAGTCTCCGTTGCCCTGTCAATGAAACGAGTTAAACCCACAAGAAATCTGCCCCTACCGTCGGATTTATACTTAGTTGATAAAAAAGTCAAGCAAAACTCAGAATAATTGTCTTGGGGTTTTTTGTATTAATATTGATTCATCATTAATTGATTCTCAGCCATGACAGATATTGCAATTTTTTTAATGGATTTAGGAGGCGGCGGTGCTGAACGGGTAATGATCAACTTAGCCCAAGGTTTTGTTGAACATCAACTCAGCGTTGATTTGGTTTTAGTCCAAGCTAAAGGCCCTTATCTTTCCCAACTTCCTGCCGGAATCAACGTCATTACCCTAAACAGTTCTCGATTGCTTTCCAGCCTTCCTAAATTAGTTAATTATCTCAAAGAAAAGCAACCTAAATTTTTACTTTCCGCCTTAGATGATACTAATTTTATCGCTATTTTAGCCGGAAAAATTGCCGGAAATTCAACAAAAGTAGCGGTGACAGTACATAATAATCTTTCCCGGGAATCCCAGAATGCACCCCAACTCAAACGACGTTTAACCCCGACTTTTGTGGGTTGGTTTTATCCCCGGGCGGACTATGTGATTGGAGTTTCAAATGGAGTAACCGATAACCTAATTACCTTGGGATCTCCCCCAGAAAAAACCCACTCCATTTATAACCCAATTGTGAGTGCAGAATTATTAGAAAAAATTCAAGAAACCCGTTGACCATCCTTGGTTTGCCCCCGGTCAACCGCCTGTTATTTTAGGAGTAGGACGCCTGACTGCTCAAAAGGATTTTGCGACTTTAATTCGAGCTTTTGCCCAAGTCCGAAAACAGTACAAAGCCCGACTGATGATTTTAGGAGAAGGAAAAGAACAGACCGCTTTAAAAACTTTAGTAGAAGACTTTGACTTAACCGAAGATGTTGCCTTTCCCGGGTTTGTTGATAATCCCTATTCCTATATGGCACGCGCCGGGGTGCTGGTGTTATCCTCGGCTTGGGAAGGGTTTGGGAATGTTTTAGTAGAAGCCATGGTGGCGGGGACTCCGGTGGTGTCTACGGATTGCGAAAGTGGCCCGGCGGAGATTTTAGCCCAGGGAAAATATGGTAAGTTGGTGCCCGTTGCCGATAGTCAGGCGATGGCTGAGGCTATTCTTGCCACCCTCACAGAAACGGCCAATCCTGAATTCTTGAAACAACGGGCGATGGAGTTTTCTTTGGAAAATTCTGTGTGCCAATACCTGCGGATTTTACGGATGGATTAAGTTGTTAAATGATTTAATATCCGTAAAAACCATGATAATATATTGTTAATTTTGAATCCTCTGGGTGTATTCACAACAGATGAACGGAAAATCGGTTCATCGGCTTCGCTAAAATTGCATTACAGTTGTTTTGGGACAATTTAAGATGATCGTGTTTATTATTCCTGTCAAGAGTAAGAAAGTCGCCACCTCTTGGCCCGATCTGTGTAAACTGTTTGAGCGGTCTTTGCGTGCGGTTTGTCACCAAACTTCACCGGATTTTAAAGTAATTGTGGTTTGTAATGAAAAACCCACCACTTCTTTTGAACATCCCAACGTTGAATATTTGTGCGTTGATTTTCCGCCTCCAGGGGAAGGATATGGGGTAAAAGTTGATGATCGAGCCAAAAGAGTTGTGGCTGGACTATTTGCAGTTAAACACCTCCAACCCTCCCATGTAATGTCCGTAGATGCCGATGATTGTATTAGTAAAAATATTGCTGAATTTGTCAATAAAAATCCCGAAAAAAATGGTTGGTATGTTGACCAGGGCTATGAATATGACGAAGGCAGTTCTAAAATAGCGGTTAAAAAAGAAGGGTTTTATCGGATTTGTGGGACTTGTAATATTGTCAATTATCGTCTGTTTACATTGCCACCTGAAATGATGCAATATGATCAGTTAACCGGGTATGACCGATTTTTGGGGGGACATCCCTTAGCGAAGGGAGATTTAGCCGAAAGAGGAACACCTCTGGAAGCCCTGCCTTTTCCTGGGGTTGTGTTTGTCCGAGATCAAGCCGGGGAAAGTGTATCAATGCAGGAATCGTTTTTGGAGAAATGGAAACGCAACCCCAAGGAAACATTAAGAGGCGTGAAAAAAAGACTAATGGCACCCTTTAATGAACAGGTTTTAACTGATAGTATTCGAGAAGAATTTGGATTATACGCTTTGAATCGTTAACGTTTGATTTATTTTAGGAATCTGTCATGTTAGTTTTTATCATTCCTTTAAAAAGTTCTAAACTCTCTAGTTCTTGGGAAACGAGTGTGTCAATTATTAGAACGGACTCTCAATTCTGTATGTAATCAAACTTCATCTAATTTTGAAGTGATTATTGTTTGTAATGAAAAACCGGAATTATCTTTTTCCCATCCTCAAGTTCGCTGTTCGAGTGTTGATTTACCGCTACCCGGTGACGATTATCTCAGTAAAGAAAAAGATAAAATGTGTAAAATGCTGCTGGGTATGATCGAAGCGGACAGCATGAATCCCTCCCATATTATGTTTGTGGATGCCGATGACTGTGTAAGTAACCGTTTAGTAGAATTTGTGGATAAAAATATTGATCAAAATGGTTGGTTTATTGGTAAAGGTTATGAATACCGAGAAGATATTCGCCAACTCAAATATAGAAAGAAAGATTTGCATTTAAGAACGAATACCAGCCATATTATTAGAATGGATTTACTCAAACCGGATTTGACAATTCCCTTAGAAGAAGTTAGACGGGATAATTTTATTTTGTACCATCGAGATACGGCGGATATCTTAAAACGTCGTGGAACTCCCCTGGCAGAATTACCCTTTCCCGGGATGGTTTATATTACCGATAATGGGGAAAATATGTGGTGGAGTCAAGCCCAAATTTCCGAATCTCAAAAAGGGTTTGACTTCAAGAATCAGGTACAATCCTATCTAAAAAAAGCGTATCAACAATTGATTACCCGTCCTTTAACCCCAGAGATTCAAAAGGAGTTTTACCTGTATTAAGTTCATCAAAATTATTCAAGCTGAGAGACTATGTTAGAAGTTTATCAAGCCGATATTGATCGATATGTGATCACTCAAGGCGGATCTTGGATCTATCTTGTATTGACGAAACAAGGATTATGGGCTTTAGCGGAATATCGCTTTAGTCATTGGGTGAGAACGAAAGTTCAGATACCTATTATTAAACAAATTCTCAAAACCTTGGGGTTTATTTGGCACAAAATTATTGAGATGATCGCCGGGATTGATATTCCGTCTAAAACCCAAATTGGTCAAGGGTTTTATATTGGTCATTTTGGCGGAATTATTATTAATCAGGATGTGAAAATTGGGGAAAATTGTAATATTAGTCAGGGGGTAACCATTGGAGTTGGAGGTCGGGGAGAAAAATCCGGTTGTCCTGTGATTGGCGATCGCGTTTTTATTGGGCCTGGAGCTAAAATTTTTGGCAAAATTAAGATAGGAAATGATGTGGCAATTGGGGCTAACGCCGTCGTCACTAAAGATTTACCCGATAACGCCGTAGCTGTGGGAATTCCCGCTAGAGTTGTTAACTATCAAGGCTCAAAAGATTTTATCCTCTACAGAGATTCTATTAGGGGTATTGAGACTCCAGGGGTTGAAGAAGGTCTGTTGCGGTAGGGCCCTAAAACTCCTATCACAAACTATCTGGGTTGAAGTTAAAATCGAGGGTATCTTCAGACCTGAGAGTATCAAGTTGTGATTTTTATTCTCCAATGGCCGGAAGTTGGGGTAGGGGTAGGGATTCGGGAAGTTGGGGAATAGTGGAGGAATTGCCCTGATAATCCGGGTTTAGGGTGGTGAAAATTGAGGTTGCTGACTGGGATTGATTTTGGGCTTTGGTGAGTAAATCGACCGTATCCCCTAAAGCCATGGTTAAACTATTGCGAGTTTCCAGATGGGCGACTTTTTCGGCTTCGAGGGCTTCAACCAGTTGATGAATGTGTTCCCGGGAGCGATCGCGTTCCAACATCACCTCAATTAATTTTGCCTTAACTTCATCCAAAGTTTTTAACGGGTCAATCTCTTGACGAACGGCGACCCGTACCTGTAACTCATTGGGTAGGGGAGACAGGCGTTGCCATCGTTTCCAACTCCCCCCGCAGTTCTCCCACTTGTTCCAAATACCGCCTGGCTTCTTGGCGTCGTTGTTGGGCTTCGGTATTGTAGCGTTGTCGCCATTGGTCGGAACTTTCGATCGCCGCGTTCAGATCCCGTTGGGTTTGTGCCAACTGTTGTTTTAAGCGTTTAATTTCATCAAGCCACTGTCGAACATCCTGGGTCATAGAACTGGGAAAAATAAAAAATCGGGCAATTATTAATTCTAGTATTTTATCTAAATATTGGTAAGATCTGTTAGATCTGATGGAAATACTGTTCAATATGAACTTTTAGGATTTCTAAATTGTCTTGAATTTTTGCGACCTGTTCTGAACAGAGTGCAATATTTTCCTGTTGGATTGCATTTTCGAGTTGATCAGCTAATTGAGAAATAATCGTCGCCCCCACATTGGCACTAGAACCCTTGAAACGATGGGCATATTGTTGTAGGACTGTGAAATTTTGGGCTGTGATCGCAGCTTGAATTTCAACAAAATCCTGTTCACTTCGTTCCATATAAACCTTTAAGAGCTTTTGTTGAAACTCTTTTTTTCCTCCCGAAATTTTTTGTAGTCGTCCGATATTTAAGGGGGAATTATTAGGGGATAACCCTGATATTTGGGGATGGGCTAATTCGGAAGTAACTGAAAGTTTGGTATTCTGATTTTTTTGATTAATAATATAAGTCCATTTCATTAAAACGGCTTCTAATTCTTCCGCTTCGACGGGTTTACTCAGATAATCGTCCATGCCAACGGCGAGACATTTTTCTCGATCAGTCGCTAAGGCGTGGGCTGTGAGGGCGATAATAATAATATGGTAATCGGTTTGTTTTTGTCTGATTTGTTGAGTTGTGGCATAGCCGTCTAATTGTGGCATCTGACAATCCATAAACACGATATCATATTTTTTTCGATTCAAAATTTCTAAGGCTTCCAGGCCATTATTCGCTAGATCGGCTTCATATCCTAAAAGGCTGAGTTGATTTAAAATCACCTCTTGATTAATCAGATGATCTTCCGCTAAAAGAATTTTTAATTGTGAATGAGATGGGGTTAAAATATTTTGATTATTGGAGATTTTAGTTAGAGATTGTTGTTGAATATTGGAGGCGACCTGGATAGCCATAGCCTTTAAGATTGCATCAAATAAACGAGAAGATCTAACGGGTTTAATTAAATAACTGGCTATTCCCTGATCTAACATTTTTTCAACCAGATCCCGTTGATTTGTCCGGGTCATTAGGACTAACTTTGTTTGGGATAAATAGCGATCGGAGTTGATAATATCAGCTATATTAGCTGAGTTAATATTTAATAAAAGTTGATCAAAAATTGCGATCTGGTAGGCTTCTCCTCGGTTTGCAGCTTGGCGCAATAAAGTTAAGGCTGATTCTGCATTTATGGCTTCATCTAACTGTATTCCCCAGGATTGAGTTAAATAACGAATCGATTGAAGAATGCTAAAATTACTATCAGCCACTAATAGCTTTAAATTTCTTAAACTGGCAGGGACTACTCGATTTTGTTTGGCTTCTCCCAGTAAAAATTGAGCCGTAAACCAAAATATTGATCCTTGACCTGCCCTACTTTCAACCCCAATATCACCGCTCATTAAATGAACTAATTGTTTGGAAATCACTAACCCTAATCCCGTGCCACCATATTGACGGGTTGTAGAAGCATCAAGTTGGGAAAAACACTGGAAAAGTTTATCCTTGTTTTCTGAAGAAATCCCAATCCCCGTATCAGAAACTTCAAATCTTAATTGGGTTGTATAGGAGGTACTAGAAAGTTGATTCACCCGGACTACCACTTCGCCAGTGGAGGTAAATTTAATCCCATTTCCTAATAGGTTTAATAGAATTTGACGTAAACGACCCGGATCTCCGCGTAACTGACGGGGTACATTAGGATCAACAATAATAGCCAGTTCTAATCCTTTTTCCTCCGCCTGAGTTGCCACCAAATCGACAACGGTTTCCAAACAATGTTCTAAATCAAAATCTAAGGTTTCTAGTTTAACCTCTATGGCTTCTAACTTAGAGAAATCGAGAATATCATTAATAATAGCTAATAAATGTTCGGCACTCATGCGAATCCCGCGCACAAAGTCCTGTTGTTTAGGGGTTAATTCGGTTTTTAATAATAATCCTGCCATCCCTAAAACTCCATTCATAGGAGTGCGGATTTCATGGCTCATATTCGCTAAAAATTGGGACTTAATTCGGGCATTTTCTAAGGCGGCTTCCCGAGCTTCTACTAATTCATCAATTCTATCCGCAGCAATCACCACACCTCCAATTTGTTGATTGGGTTCATACCAAGGATGAATCGCCCAGCGAATAATACTTTTTTTGCCATTAGTGTCATAAAACACATCTTCAGAATTAGAAATAATTTTCCCCTTTAATCCTTGTGTAAAGGCTTTTCTCCAACTGTAGGGCATTTGAGGAAAGACTTTTGTATCAGATTGCTGAAGGGAAAGCAGTTGTTGTTTTAATCGGACTAAACCAAAATCGGATAACCATTTATCACTATAGGCGATATAACACATTTCTCGATTAAACATAGCCATAGCCACGGGCGCATGGGTAATAATTTGTCTGAGTTGTTGACTTTCTCTTTCAATCGCATCTTCTACTTGTTTGCGTTTCTGTAATATTTCGACCTGTGCCATAAATTGATCCTGTATTGGCAATTCTAACGCAATTCCAAGCAATCCATTTATAGGAATTATCTTGACAACGCAGTTGGGTTTCAAAGGAAAAAATTAGGGCTTCTTGGGTATTTTCTTCACTGATAGATTGTTCAACGGAACTTAAATTATCAGGATGCACAAGGGAGGTAAAGGAGGTTTTTTGCAGTTGTTTGGGAGTAAAGCCCAGAATTTTTTCGACGGAGGGGCTGACTCGTTTAAATCGGAGATCTCGATCTACAATAATTAGCATATCAACGGATAATTCAAAAAAGCGATCGCGTTCTAATTCCAATTGTTTCCGCGCGGTAATATCTTCAATTACAGCAATTCCATAGCGTTTTTCTTCCCTGGGACAATAGGGAAATTCATCTAAGCATGATCCTAAAGAAACCGTCAAATTAATCCAAACAATTGATCCATTTTTATGAATATAGCGTTTCTCAATAGAATAGCTGGGAATTTCTTGATTAATTAATTTTTTAAATAAAAATAAATCTTTGTTTAGATCATCGGGATGGGTGAAATCCGACAACTTATATCTTAATAGTTGTTCACGGGAATAACCGACAATCTCACAAAATTTTTGATTGACTTTTAACCATTGTTTGGAGAGGGAAACATGACCAATTCCAACAGCAGCTTGTTCAAAGGTATCTCTAAATAGACGTTCTTGAGCATGGGTTTGGGCAATTTGTAAAGCCAAATTTTGATCTAATTTTTTCATAAAATACAGAGCTAAAATTGATCCTAAAATCCCCATCCCTGTCACCGCAAACATTGACAACCACGTCAATTTAATTTGATCATTTTGAATTTTTCGGCGTTGTTCAATCAGTTGTTCTTCCCCTTGAATAAATCGACTAATTTCTTGACGGGTTATCTCCGTTTGTATCCCATTTTGTAGTACAGTTTGTTGTGAATTGTTCAACTGTTTGGGGGATTCAACTGCATTGAAGTAATTTTTTAAGAGTTTTTCGGATTGATCAATCGTCTTTTCAATAGTTTTTATTTTTTGAAATTTATCAGGATTATCTATTACTAATTTTCTCAGTTCATCTAGGGAAATATATAAATTTTTAGTGGTGGTTTTGTAGATGTCTAAATATTTTTTTTGCCCGGTTAACGCATAATCTTTCACCGCAATTTCCGCGACCAAAACCCCGGTCAGTAATTCTTGAGCTTGGTTGCGAATTAGATAGGTATGGCGGACTTGGTTTCTAGCTTCTTCGGCTTGGTATTGAAAAGTCACCGTGATCGCCAGACCAATGATTAAACTAGATATGGGAATCCCAGTAATCAAACTGGCGCGATGACGTTGAATAAACCTTAGCCACCCGGGTAAGGAATTTGTGAAATCCGTGTTCATATCTCCACCTTAAAGCAACCCGTGAACCCAAGATACCAATATCTGAAGGTTTTAAATCAATCCTCCCCCAATAACCCCTACAAAAACACCGATCTGAAGCGAGATCGGTGCATTGGGGGTGTTATGGATGTTATCTATCCTAAACCATAACAGATCAGGACTCGGCTTTGAGTACACCCTTGTGCTAGTTATCAAATTGTCACAAGAATAAAACTCCCTAACATTTCGATTGCTCCTTTTAATATGTAATAACTGTTCTAAGCAATAATTAAAAAAAACGCCGTATCTTGCCATAATAATAGATGAAATCCGATTGGTATTGGCAGCATTTAATGAGAACATAAATTCATCTAGGGGTGAACTCTTGAATGGGTTGTCAAGCTGAATTAAAGTAGTATAATTATAGTATATTTTGAAAAAATCGATCCACAATAGTCCAAGTTCTGCTTTTGAGGCGATTGGGTTATATATTGTTTAATTCTGATTGAATCCTATGAATATTGTGATCATCTCCTCCACGTTCCCCTATCCACCCAGTCGAGGCGGAACGGAGATTAGAACCTTTAACTTGCTCAAGTATCTTAATTCTCGCCATCATGTTACTCTAATAACCCAAAGACATTCGGGGGTTAGTGATCAGGAGGTGGAAGAATTGGGTCAATGGGTGAGTCAACTGGTGATTTTTCCCCTGCCTCCCGAGCCGGGAAGTTCCGCCGTTGGTAAGGTGGGTCGGTTTATTAACTCCCTCGTCCAAAGTACCCCGCCCAATGTGCTCCATCGATATTCCCAAGAAATGCAAACTTGGATTGATCAAGCCGTTGAACAGGGCAAAGTTGATGTCATTACTTGCGAACATAGTGTTAATGAAATTTATATTCGACCGTCCTATTTAAAGCAGGTGCATACCGTTGTTAATATTCATAGTTCCGTGGTGGGTTGGACTCGTAATCATTTAGAAATGGGGGCTTCTCCCAATCCCAGACGCGATCGAATTTATTTACAATTACTCTTAGAACGCTATGAAAAACGTTATGCCGCCAAATTTCATGATTTAGTTGTCACTACCGAAGATGATGAAAAACAGTTTCGCCAATTTCAACCCCAGGGAGAAATTCATGTAGTTGCTAATGGGGTGGATTTAGAATTATTTCCCATGCGATCTTTTGATCCCAATAATCATAACTTAGTATTTGTGGGGGCAATGGACGCCTCCCATAATATCGACGCCGCCCGATTTTTCACCCTAGAGGTCTTACCCATCCTGCAAAATGCCTATGCCGATACCACCTTTACCATCATCGGAGCGCGACCGGTTCCCGAGGTTCTACAATTAGCAAAGCATCCGGGTGTGATCGTCACGGGAGGAGTTCCCCGGGTCGTCGATTATTTACATCAGGGGACGGTCTGTGTCACCCCCCTGCGCAGTGGCTACGGGATTAAAAATAAAACCCTAGAAGCCATGGCCGCCGGAGTGCCGGTGGTGGCCAGCGATCGCGGTTTAGAAGGATTGGCCGTGGATGGGCCGAATAATCCCCACCGGGCTCTGCGGGCTAATACCGTGGCAGAATATGTAGAAACCATCGGCCGACTGTTTGAACATCCCCATCTAAGGGAACAATTGTCGCAAAATGGGAGATTATTAATTGAAACTGAATATACTTGGGAACGAGCCGGTGAGCTTTATGAACAAGTTCTGCTGCGCCGTTAGCCCAATCCCATCCTAATCTGAATCCATGATGAATCCTTTAGAGACAGGTCATCAACCCTCTCCTGCCAAAAAGAGTCAACCCCGAAAACCTCAGCCCCAAACGGCTAAAACCCCAGCCAAATCAGGGCAACAGCGTCGTCAAACTCGACGTTCCCAAACGGCTGTTTTACCTGGGGGCAAAAAAACGGCCCCCCAACCGCCGAAATCTAAACCGTCCCGGCCCATTAGCCAATTTTGGAAAAAATGGATCGCCGACGGGGTTGCCTTTACCTTACTATTCGGAGGAAACCACCTTAATTGGCGGCTGTGCCTGGTTTAGTTATCAATTAATTGTGAATCCCGATATTGGGGTTTGGTTAAATCAATTGTTACCCAGTTGGACACAAATTCCCCTACAACGTCGAGACTCAATTGTTACCTTAGATGAAATTCATCAGGCTCTCAAAACCGAAGGATTCATGGTGGGAAAATCCCTAACTTTGCCAACGGTCGATGCCATTTCAAAAACGGCAAATGAGCAAAAATCCGCAGTCCCATTTAACTCTTTATTAGTCAATTCTAATGCCGCGGTTCAACAGTCCAATGATTTATTAATTCCTATTTTAAAAACCCGTGACTCTAGTATTGCCCATCCCTGCGAAGGGACTTGTCAAGAAATTGTACAGGTGCGGGTTTATGAAGCCGTTCAAACCCCCTATCAACGCCAGGGTAGCACACAATATTATCGGTTAATGCAGCAACTCAATACCCAGGGCCCGGCCGAATCTTTTGTGATTGCTTCCCTAATTGGAACCGAATCTAATCAACAGGGTTCTAATAAGCCCTTACCCTTAACTCGACTCACACAATTTAAAGGAAAAGTTCCTCAAGGGGGGGTCTGGTTTAATCTGAATAGTGAGCGAGTCATGGGGGATAAAACCGTCCCCTATGGACAGATTCTTCATTATAATCCGAGTCGCCATTATTTAAGTATGATGTTGGAATGGAAAAGTGCCGCCGGACAACAACCCATCTGGCAGGAAGTGACCGGAGGCAAAGATCCAGAATTATTAATTGAACAAACAATTGGTTTAGAAACCTCAATTTAGTATTTATCAAGTCCAACCTTTGCAATTTATTCCTAACCCGATTCAATTAACCGCTATTTCCTTAGATGAAACCTTTTTAGATAATTATAATTATCGACAGGCTTTAAGATTAGCTCGGAGTGGGTTATGGTCGCCAGCATTGAATTTAATTAAACCATTGAAAAAAAATATAGTCTCGGGAAATAGTTCTAATTTGAAATGGTCAACGGCGGCTCAAGCCCAGTTAGATTTAATTGAATTTCATGCTAAAATTACTAAGGCTCAAGCTGTTGCAGCCTGGGCAAGTCCGAGTCAACAGGTCTTAGCCAGTTTAATTGATGGACGCTGGAATGAAGCCTTAGAATTCTTAAAAAATAGTCCGGGAAATCAACAGGAAATTGCCAATTTATTAAGATCAAATAGCGGACGGATCAAAAATCGTCTAAACGCAGCTTTATTAGAAAATCCCGAACAATTGGAATTAAAAACCTGGGGAACTTTAATGATTGCGGCGGAAGATGGCAGAAGTCGAGCGATTAATTGGTTAGATGGACAACCCAAAACGGAGCAGAAAGACCGCCAAGAAATCCTAGAGTTATTATTAAAATCTATAGAATAAATTATCTCCCCTCTGGTCGTGTTTTTTAACTTACTTTATAACCTATCTAAATTTATGGGAGAGCCAATTTTATCCCCGTCTCAAGTCGGTTTTTGGGAAACCCAACGAAAGAAAATAGCGTTTTATTTAGAAGATATTAATACCCCCATCGGGAAAATAGTTAATTTAAGTTTAACTGGATTAATTTTAATCTCATTAACCAGTTTTATCGCCCAAACCTATCCTCTTTCTGATTTAGTTCGTTCTCGGTTAGAATTACTGGATTTTGTGATTTTAATTTGTTTTACAATTGAGTATTTAATTCGATTTTGGGTGGCTGATAATAAAAAAGAATTTATATTAAATCCTCTATCAATTATTGATTTATTTATTGTTTTACAAGGTTATTTAAGATTTTTAAATATTAGTTATTTGAGGATTTTTCGTTGGTTTAGAATCCTAAGATTAATTAGATTTATTGATGTTAAAATCTCAATTTTCAGGATTAAAAGCGAAGATGGAGTCATTTTAGCTCGAATTATTTTTACCATATTAACCATTATTTTTATCTTTTCTGGCCTAATTTATCAAGTCGAACATCCCGTTAACCCAGAGGTTTTTAAAACCTTCTTAGATGCGGTTTATTTTTCCGTGGTCACCATGACCACCGTAGGGTTTGGGGATGTCACCCCGATATCAGATACAGGAAGATTTTTAACCATTTTAATGATATTAACTGGAATTGCTTTAATTCCTTGGCAATTAGGGGATTTAATCAAACAATTACTCAAAACAGCCAATCAAATAGAAACGATTTGTTCTGGGTGTGGGTGGTCAGTCCATGACCAAGATGCCCGATTTTGTAAACGCTGTGGAACCCAATTAAACCCCTAATTAATGTAGCTCGTTGTTGCGCTTCAGCGCATCTTTCAAAACCTAAATCCCAACAACAGATTGATAACCAAACCTTAATATTTTCCCTCGACCATCATCTTGAAAACGCTGTTCTCCCACTCCCACCACATCAATAATAATCTCACGGTTAGGGGGATTCCATGCTCCCTGACGGGGTTTAATTTCAATAATTAATTCCTGATTTTCTGGATAAACTTGATATTCTGTCGTTGAATAAACTCCCTGAAGATACTCAAAAGAATCACCATCATCTTCATATAAAATACCCTCTCCCGTCCCAGGAAACACCTTAAAAGTTAAACAATCAATCGGTTTTTCATCCACATATTGCATCACCGCTTGTAAAGGAATAATTGAACCTCCTTTTCCATAAAGGGGCATCCGTTCTAAAGGAGCCTCTGCTAAAATATATTGTGAGCCAGCATAGGGTTTTCCTGTCCACCAATCATACCAAATTCCTGCGGGTAAATACACCGCCCGGGATTCAATTCCTGGACGATAAATAGGAGCCGCTAAAATCGCCGAACCCAATAAAACTTGATCGGATAAAGTATAGGTTTTGCTATCATTAGGATAATCATAAAATAGAGGACGAATAATTGGCGTCCCCGTTTGTGTCGCTTCCCAAAATAACGTATAAAGATAGGGTAAAAGACGATAGCGTAATTCTAAATACTCTCGACAAATTTGTTCAACCCGTTCTCCAAATGCCCAGGGTTCGTGTTGGGAAGTAGATAAAGCCGAATGACCTCGCATCAACGGATATAATATTCCCAATTGCATCCAACGGGCGAATAATTCCGGTGTAGCATTACCCCCAAAACCCCCAATATCACAACCTACAAATGCTACCCCCGATAACCCCATATTACACAACATCGGGAGAGACATTTCTAAATGTTCCCAAATCGAATGGTTATCCCCCATCCACACCGATGACCAGCGTTGAATACCCGCATAACCTGACCGAGTTAAAACAAAAGATCGCTGTTGCGGTCGCAATTTTAACAGCCCTTGGGCGCTGGATTTTGCCATCATTAACCCATATAAATTATGGGCTTCAGCGTGGGTGGTTTTTTCTTCTATTGGCCCCTGTAAACTATCTAAAGGAAAGGTAATTTTATTCCCCTTATCTCCTAAAGGACGGTCATCAATGGCAGGTTTCATTCATATCATTCCAAATACCTGCCACCCCCATATCTGTTAGGGTTTGATGGCATTCTCCCCACCATTTTTGGACTTGGGGATTTAAAAAATCAGGAAATACGGCTTTATCCGGCCAAACATAACCATGAAACAGTTCTCCATTGGGTTTTCTAATAAAATAATTCTGTTTTAATCCTTGATCAAAAATAGTATAATTAGCTTCGGGTTCATATTTAACTCCTGGGTCAATAATGGTCACGGTTTTAAAACCATTTTCTGATAAATGTTGAATTAAATTTTTAGGATTTGGGAACCGTTTTTCACTCCAGGTAAAGACTCGATATCCCTGCATATAATCAATATCTAAATGAATCACATCGCAGGGAAGTTTACGGTTTCTAAATTGTTTTGTTAGTTCTTTAACAACGGTTTCTGATTCATAACTCCAACGACATTGATGATAACCTAAAGCCCAACGGGGAGGCAAGGGCATTCGTCCGGTCAGTTGGGTATAGGTATTAAGAATTTGCTCCGGTTGCGGGCCATAAATAATATAATAATCTAATTCTGGAGCCTGGGTTTCCATCTGCAAAACGCCAGGTTTTTGCATCCCAATATCAAAGCGACTCCAATGGGTACTATTTAAAAAAATACCATAACTTAATTCCGGTCGTAGGGCGATAAAGACAGGAATAGCCTGATACATGGCATCAGTTAAAGCGTCATACTTGCGACAATTCTCCGTCCAATTGGTTTTAATTTCTCCGATTTTATCTAAAAATCCGGTACGTTCTCCAAAGCCATAAAAATGTTCTTCTGGTTCAATCTTTTTCTCAACTGCTGTTAACCCTGGTTGCCATCTAAACCCTAATTCTGCATCGATGGCAAAGGGTTGATTTTGTAGATCATAACATTGAATTCGGCAAGGGTGATGCTGAACAGATATTCTGATTTTTTCAGTAATAATTTCTGTAGTTTGTTCGGTTTGGTAAGTTTGAAAGGCAGTGGGTTGCCATGCACTATCATCTAAATTAATTGCCCAAGATCGACGGGGAAGAAAATTACCAGCAGGAGCATAGCGAATTCTAATTAAATTATCAGCTAATATACTAATTTTAACATAAACATTTCCGCAGTTAAAGAGAAGATAGCGATCGCCTACTTCCACACTTTGCACCGCTTCAATTTGTGACCAATTGGGTTCTATGGCGTGTAATTGTCCGAAATATTGGGGCATATAAATAGAATTTTTATCTTGACTCTATATTATCATATCAAATCAAACTATTTATCCTTGTAATAAAGATTGTCCCCCATCGATCCAAACTTCCGTTCCCATAAACGGAGTTTAAAAGAAAGGGTTTATTATTTTTTATGCTTCACCTATTCTTGAAAATAATGTGCTATAATTAACAGCAATGTTGTTTGTGTTTCTCCCGTCATCCTGATCCCATTTCCGAATTTTTTACGTTTTTCTTTCTATGATCAGTTTATCTTCGGTTCCAGCCCCATTCATCAATTATACAAGTTCAAAATGGCAGACTGCAACCTGGGATGATTATTTAGCCTATCGAGATTATCCCCGGTTAGAACGAGTTAAGTTAAATTGCCAATATTAATATTAAGGAATAGGTATTTTGAACACTTTTCGCAGTTTTGATCCCAAACGTCAACGCAGTTTACTGGCTTTATTTATCGCCGGTTTATGTTTCTGGACAGGGATAACCACACTATTACCAACCCTACCGTTATATATTGAATCCCTTGGCGGAAGCACACAACAAATTGGCTGGGTGATGGGGGCTTTTGCCTTGGGTTTATTACCGTCTCGATTGTGGTTTGGCCCCCTAGCCGATCGCAAAAGCCGCAAATTAGTGTTATTAATCGGAACCCTGGTGGGGACAATCGCACCTTTCGGATATCTGTTTGCGGAATCTATTCCCTTATTACTGAGTTTACGAGCCTTTCATGGGGTGAGTGTCGCCGCATTTACCATCGGTTATAGTGCCTTAGTTGCCGATATTGCACCGATTGAACGCCGAGGAGAAGTGATTGGATATATGAGTTTGGTGGCTCCGATTGGTATGGCTATCGGCCCGGCGGTGGGGGGGTCAATGCAAGCAATGGTGGGGTATGACCCGATCTTTTTATCTAGTAGCGGATTCGCGTTTTTAGCCTTTTTAGGAACTTGTCAAGTTTGGGAACCCCAACACAATAAACCAACAAAAAAAGTGGTTTCTACTTCCCTATTAGAAAAGGGTTTATGGTTTTTCAAAACGTTATGGAGTCCCCCTTTAAGGGTTTCCCGCTTTTGTAATGTTAATGGTGGGTTTAATCTTTGGAACTTTAGTCACATTTTTGCCTTTAGCAGTGAAGGAATCGGGGTTAAATTTTAATGCCGGATTATTTTATAGTACCGCAGCGATCGCTAGTTTTTTAATTAGAATTCCTACGGGTCGAGCTTCTGACCGTTATGGTCGAGGTTTATTTATTACTGGGGGATTAATTTGTTATTTTTTAGCAATGTTACTCCTATCTAAAACTATGCACAGTAATATTATTTTATTGGCTGCATTACTCGAAGGAATGGGGGCGGGGGTTGTGCTTCCGATGATGATTACCTTAATTACTGATCGATGTTTACCCGAACAACGGGGTCAATTTTTCTCCTTATGTTTAACCGGATTTGATGTGGGAATTGCCGTTGCTGGCCCTATTTTTGGTATCTTTGCCGAACATTTGAGTTATTCAGCAATGTTTGCCTTAGATGCGGGTTTAGCCTTAATTGCTTTAATTGCTTTTACCACTTTTTCTAATAAAACAATTCCCCTGTCCATCAAATTTGCTTTGGGTCAATCCAAAGATATTTATAGTTTAAATTAATCCGAAATCCGGCTATTGTTTATGAACAAACCAGAACTAATTCAGCCTTTATTATTAACAGCAATAGCTGGAGTTTTGATGGGCATTGCTGCGGAACCCTGGGGACTGTGGGGGTTAGCTTGGGTGGCATTAGTTCCTTTATGGGTTAATGTTTTATCGAATTTCCCACCCCCTAAACCTCCCCTGTTAAGGTTGGGAAATTTGGGGGTATTTAAAACCCCTTTAATATTAGCTTTAGTTTGGGGAATTGGCTATTACGGAACCGCCTTATTTTGGATTACGGGAATTCATCCGATGACTTGGTTAGGAGTCCCTTGGTTAGCCAGTTTAGCAATTACTATATTTTGCTGGAGTTTTCTCACCCTTTGGGGAAGTGCTTTAGTAATAATTTGGACGGGATTATTTTTAATTTTATCAGATCAATTAGCTCAAAGATTCTCTAGGATTTCCCTCGCCCTAACCCGAGTTTTAATTGCCACAGTTTTATGGTGTGGGTTAGAATTTTTGTGGAGTTCCACGGCATTATGGTGGTCTTCTTTATCCTATACCCAAAGTTTTGGGAATTTAATTATTTTGCACTTAGGTCAAATTTCTGGCCCCACAACTATCACCGCCACCCTATTAATTGTGAATGGGTTAATGGCGGAAGGGTTAATCTTAAATCGGGATAAATATAATTCTCAGACTCCCCATCAAAAATCCTATTTATTATTAATTTTAGCGGTATTATTTTTTGTCTTAGCCCATGGACTAGGGTTAATTTTGTATAGTACCCCCTTACAAAAAAATCCAGAAACAAGCATTAAAAGTAGGAATTATTCAAGGAAATATTGCCAATGAACTTAAATTAAATTATGCAGGATTTCTACAAGCCTTAAATGGCTATACAACCGGATATATTACCTTAGCTAATCAAGGAGTAGACTTGGTAATCACCCCAGAAACCGCCCTACCTTTTTTCTGGACTGACTCGAATCAACGACAAAATAGTTCTTTTTATCAAGCAGTTTTAAAGCAAAAAGTTCCGGCTATTGTGGGAAGTTTTTCCCTAAAAGAAGGGGGATATACGAATAGTTTGTTTTCCATGGATGGGGAAGGAAATATTATCGGTCAATATGATAAAATTAATTTAGTTCCTTTAGGAGAATTTATCCCCTTTAGTGAAATTTTCGGCCGATTTATTCAAAAACTATCCCCCCTAGAAGCCACGTTAATTCACGGTAAACCTACTCAACAATTCCAGACCCCTTTCGGTCAAGCTACGGTGGGAATTTGTTATGATTCAGCCTTTGCAGACCCTTTCCGTCGCCAAACCGCTCAAGGGGGAGAATTTTTGATTACGGCTTCTAATGATGCTTACTATTCCTCCACTATTTTAGCTCAACATCATGCCTTAGATGTGATGCGAGCGATTGAAAATCATCGTTGGACAATTCGGGCTACAAATACGGGATATTCAGCCTTTATTGACCCCCATGGAAGGACTCAGTGGATTTCAAATCAGAAGACTTATCAACTTTATGCTGATACAATCTATCGTGATCGGACTCAAACCCTTTATGTCCGTTGGGGGGATTGGCTAATGCCTGTATTATTAATAGCAGGGCTAACCCTATTTTTAGTAAAGATTGACCGTTTATGATTAATCTAAATAATATTAATAACTATGATTAAGTCTGATTCAATTTTAATTGTGGATGATGAAACCGGATGTGTTTGATGTTTTCGAGGGGATTTTATTCCGAGAAGGATATCAACTCCATTATGCTTCCAATGGACTTGAGGTGTTTAAATTTTTAGAATCGAGTTTACCGGATTTGATTTTATTAGATGTGATGATGCCTGATAGTGATGGTGTGGATATTTGTCGCAAAATCAAACAAATTCCGGCATGGCAACCGATTCCTATTATTATGATCACGGCACTGAATTCTAAAGAAACCTTAGCTCAATGTTTAGAAGCTGGGGCAGAAGATTTTATTGGAAAACCGGTTAGTGCCTTAGAAGTTAGGGCTAGAGTGCGTTCAATGCTTCGACTAAAAAAACAGTATGATCAGTTAGAAAAATCCCAGAAAAAACTAGAACAATTGCTGCAATTACGCGAAGATATGGCCTATGCTATTATTCACGATCTGAGAAATCCCATATTTGTAATTTCCTTAACTTGTGAACTCCTACACCTAACTGATTTAACAGAAAAACAATCCCAAAAAATCAATCAAATTGCCACTTCAGGACAGCATTTAAACAAACTAATTGATTCCTTAATGTTGATGGCAAAACTCGAATCGGGTAAGAAATTACTCAATCCTAAACCGATAAATTTATCTCTGATTGTTGAAGCTGTTATTAATGAGTTTGAAGCTCAAATTATGAGAAAAAAAATAAAAATTAATGCTATAATTCCCGAGATAAAACGGTTTGTAATTGCCGATGCTGATTTGATTAAGCGAGTATTAGAAAATTTACTCGATAATGGGATTAAATTTTCTCCTTCCAATAGTGAAGTTTTAATAGAAGTTGAATATCCCATGGATAAAAACACTGTTAAGGTTCATTTTCAAGATTCGGGAAATGGTGTAAAAGATGAACTCAAACAAAGCATTTTTAAAAAATATGAAACGGGGCAACGCTTTGAAGGTGTAGCTCAAACTGGGCTGGGATTAGCATTTTGTAAAATGGTGATTGATGCCCATCATGGCTGTCTTTCAATTACAGATAATCAACCGAAAGGATCAATTTTTACCATTGAACTAAACGCGGAATAATCGGTAATCAGTGTAGAGACGTGCCACGGCGCGTCTGTATCAGTCATCAGTTAACAGTTTATTACCTATTACCCAAAATCCTAATTTTTATGTCTAATGATTCTGAAAATTATTCTGTTTCTTCTTTACAAAAAGCGATCACAACCGATCCTTTAACGGTGACACCCGAAACCATATTAATTGATGCGATCGCAATTTTTAACCAATCTCAAACCACCCGTTTATTAACTCCTAATTCCTTAACAATCAATCAGGGGAAAACCTGTATAATTATTACTATAGATAATCGACCCGTGGGCATATTAACCCATCGGGATATTGTGCGTTTAATTGCCCAACGAGTTGATCTGCAAAATTTGACCGTAGGCGAAGTTATGACCCAACCAGTGATTACCCTTCAAGAAACAGAATTTACCCATTTAAGTACAACTTTAAACCTACTACACAAGCATAATATTCGTCATTTACCCCTAGTAAATGCCCAGGGTAAATTAGTTGGTTTACTCAGCCATCGAGACTTAAAAAATTCCCTAGAAACCGACGGATTTATTGAAACTAAGAACCATTGAGGAGGTGATGAATTCAACCGTTGTACAAGCACCCGCTACAATTTCTTTATTAAAATTAGTGGAATTAATGAATGACGCTCGGGTTAGTTGTGTCGTTTTAGTTGAGGAAAGAATTGATAATCAAGAACAATTTAAAATTCCGGTAGGTCTGATGACGGAAGCAGATATTATCAAGTTTCAAGCCTTAGATTTAGATTGGAATTTAGAGGCTCAAACCGCCATGAATACCCCCCTATTTTGCCTCAAACCCAATGATACATTATTAGCGGCTCATCTGTTAATGCAGCAATCTAATATTCATCGAATCCCGATTGTGGGCGATCGCGGGGAACTACTTGGTATTATTACTCCAACAAGTATTTTACAAGCCATTAACCCGATTGATTTATTAGAATTAGTGGATTTATTACGACAAAGAATCAATCATTTAGAAGCGGAAAAACTGCAATTACTTCAAACTCAAAATACCAAACTCGAAGAAAAAATTCAAGAACGCACAGATGCTTTAAAACAAGCAAATCAACAATTACAAGCGGAGATCCAAGAACGAAGCTTAATCGAAGCTAAAATGGCATTACAGTCTTCCCTTTTAGATCAGGTCAAAAACGCTATTATTGCGACGGATTTAGAGGGAACTATCATTTATTGGAATCACTATGCTCAAACTTTATATCAGTGGACGGCCGAAGACGCCCTAGGTAATAATATTATTGATTTTTTTGTGCCTCTGGATCAACAGGATTTAGCCGAGGAAATTGTTAATGAAGTTATCAAAAAAGGATATTGGGAAGGAGAATTTACCACCTCGCGTAAAGATGGTAGCACCTTACCAATCCATGTTTTTGATACCTTAATTCGAGATCAGGGGGAAAATCCCATAGGTTTAGTGGGAATTAGTTTTGATATTAGCGAACGGAAAAAAGCCGAACAACAATTACACCAACAAGTTCAACGGGAACGGCTATTTTACCAAACCGCCCTGCATATTCGTCAATCTTTAAATTTAAAGGATATTTTGAATAATGCCGTGGTGGATATTCGAGAAATTCTCCATTGTGATCGGGTTTTAGTCTATGAATTTGATGCGGTATTTAATGGAATAATTATGGCGGAATCCGTGGGAGAGGGCTGGAATTCTAGCTTGGGAATGTATTTAGAAGATACCTGCTTTAGAAGCGGAAGTGCCTCCCATTATTTACAGGGTAAAAAAACTGCTATTGATAATATTGAAACAGCAAATTTAACGGAATGTTATCGGCAATTCTTGCATAAATTTCAGGTTAAAGCCAATTTAGTTGTTCCGATTTTAATTCAAGACCATAATCGAGAAAATGAAAATTATCTTTGGGGATTATTAATCGCTCATCAATGTTCTTCTCCTAGAAATTGGCATTCTAATGAATTAGAATTACTAGATAAAATTGCCGTTCAACTCTCGATAGGGATTCAACAATCACAGCTTTATCAAACGTCGGCAATCGAAATTCAGGAACGACAAAAAATTGAGCAGGAATTAAGATTATTAAATCAACAATTAGAAACTAGAATTCTGGATCGAACCGCTAAATTAGAACGTCAAGAACGCAAATCCCGTCTGTTTGCGGAAATCGCGTTAAAGATTCGTCAATCTTTAGATATTGATCAAATTTTACCCACTACAGTCACGGAAGTACAAAAAATTTTAGGGTGCGATCGCCTGTTAATTTATCGAGTCTTTGCCAATGGGACGGGACGGACGATCGCAGAAAGTGTATTACCCGGATGGGATTCAATTCTTAATTTTGACTTTCCTGAAGAAGTTTTTCCCCTAGAATATCAACAACTTTATTCTAATAGAACAGTAAAAGCCATTGCAGATATATACCAAAACTATCAAGATGTCACCCCCTGTTTAATCGAATTTTTACAACAATGGAATATTAAAGCTAAATTGATTGTTTCCGATTATTCAAAATAATAGTTTTTGGGGATTTATGATTGCTCATCACTGTATTTCCCCTCGAGAATGGACGGAATTTGAAATTGAACTGATGCGAGAAATTGCCGATCAAGTGGGTGTGGCTTTAGAACAAGCTCAATTAGTAGAAGCCCTGCGGGAGCGAGAACAATTTATTGAAAGTATTACCGATAGTAGTCCTAATATTTTATATCTGTATGATTCGGAGCAAAATCGCAGTATTTATAATAGCCGATCCCTCACCACCCTTCTAGGATATACCCCGGCAGAATTGTTGATAATGGGAGATGATTTTTTCAGACTGTTTTATCCTGATGATCAACAAGCGGTGGTTAAACACCTGCAAGAAACGGCTCAACTAAGTGATCGACAGGTCAGTTATATTGAATATCGCATCCAACACAAAAATGGGGAATGGTTATGGTTTTCTAGTCATTCCACTGTATTTAAACGAGATTCAGACGGGAAGACCCAACAAATTTTAGGCGTGGCTCAAAATATTACCGATCGCAAACAAGCTGAAGATAATTTAAAACGCCAGTTAGCGGCGGTAGAAGCCTCTATTGATGGAATTTCTATTCTAAAAAATGAAGAATATATTTATGTTAATAATGCCCATTTAAAACTTTTTGGCTATAGTCACCCCGAGGAATTATTAACTAAAAATTGGCGAGTTCTTTATACCTTAGAGGTAGTAAAATGGTTTGAAAAAGATATATTTCCCCTGTTAAAACAACAGAAATTCTGGCGGGGAGAAACCATTGGTTTAAGAAAAGATGGCACAACCTTTAATCAAGAAGTTTCCTTTACCGTCACAGAAGATGGGGATTATATTTGTATTTCTCAAGATATTAGTGAACGTCAAGCCGCCCTACAGGAACGCCAACAGGCTGAAATTCAACTGCGTCAAACCAATGAACAATTAGCGATCGCTAACGCCGAACTTGCCCGGGCTTCCCGTCTCAAGGACGAATTTCTAGCCAATATGAGCCACGAACTTAGGACTCCCCTTAACTCAATTTTAGGAATGTCAGAAGTTCTACAGGAACAAACCTTTGGAGAACTCAATGAACAACAAAATCAAGCCCTAGGGCTAATTTATAGAAATGGAAAACACCTGCTGGAATTAATTAATGATATCCTCGATCTTTCCAAAATTGAAGCTGGAAAATTAGACCTAGAATGCTCCCCCGTTTCCGTGAACGAACTCTGTCAACATAGTTTAAGTTTTGTCAAACAACAAGCCCATCAAAAAAAGATTCGACTTAGTTATCAAATTGAAGATGTCACCGAAGCCCTGAATGTAGATGAACGTCGAATACGTCAGGTTTTAATTAATTTACTCAATAATGCGGTAAAATTTACCCCCGAGGGTGGACGGGTGCGTCTGGAAGTCAGGGGAGATCTTGAGGAAAAAAGGGTGCGTTTTTCTGTGATTGATAATGGCATTGGCATTGCCCTCGAAGATCAAGCGCGATTATTTCAAGTATTTGTTCAAATTGATAGTCGTTTATCTCGACGTTATGAAGGTACGGGTTTAGGATTAGTTTTAGTTAAAAAACTGGTGGAAATGCACGGGGGAACAGTGACAATTGACAGCCAACCCGGAAAAGGCAGTTGCTTTACCGTTGCCCTACCTTGGACTCAAGCCCTGTGGAGAGAATCTCTGAGGTTAACTCCAGCCCAACTTTTAGACAGATCGGCCCCGTCTGGGATCGTTTCCGAGTCGGTCAAAACCTCCTTTAATTCTACTGGCGGAAGATAATCCCGATAATATTCAGACCTTGCTTAACTACTTACAGGCTAAGGGGTTTGATTTGGAAGTGGCCAGAAATGGGATCGAGGCAGTTCAAAAAGCGAATGGTTTACATCCAGATTTGATTTTAATGGATATTTCCATGCCAGAAATGGACGGTTTGGAAGCCATCCGCCAAATTCGGGCTGATCCACAAATGGCCACCCTACCAATCATTGCCTTAACAGCCTTTGCTATGGCGGGCGACCGGGAACAATGTTTGGCTGCTGGGGCGAATGAATATCTGCCTAAACCCGTACAAATCCGACAGTTAGTTCAGTTAATTCAGAATTTTCTGTTGGAAAATCAGAGGAAAAATGATGAACAATAGCCGAATTCCAGCCAAAAAATCCCGCAAATTGATCAACTTCTTTTCCCTGGGAATTTTAATCTGCATCGGTTGGGGAATATTAGTTAGTTGTTTTGAACAACCGACAACACCCCTGCTGGTAGGCGTTAATAATTGGCCGGGTTTCGCCCCTTTATATTTAGCCGAGCAGTTGGGTTACTATCAAAATAGTTCGATTGATATTGTTGATTATCCCTCCACCACTGAAATCAGTCGCGGAATGCGTAGTGGGAATTTACAAGGGGGGGGGATAACTATTGATGAAACCTTAATCCTGGCGGAAACCTTTCCAGAAGTTCGGGTGATTATGTTGATAGATGTATCCAATGGTGCAGATGTAATCCTGGGGAAACCGGAGTTAAAAACCCTAGCAGATATTAAGGGAAAAAAAGTTGGGGTGGAAAACACCGCATTAGGGGCTTATATGCTGAGTCGAGGACTTGATAAGGCGGGACTTTCTCTACAGGATATTACCGTTGTTTCCTTGGATTACTCGGAACATGAAGCCGCGTTTAAACAGGGTGAAGTTGATGCCGTTGTTACCTTTGAGCCAGTTCGTTCTAACTTACTGGCAACGGGTGCTAAAGTCTTATTTGATAGCAGCAAAATACCGGGGGAAGTGGTGGATATGTTGGTGGTACGTCAGGATATCTTAGAAACTCGATCTAAGGATTTAGAGAAGTTAGTCCGGGGCTGGTTTATGGCATTAGATTATTTAAAAAAAGAACCGGAAAATGCAGCTAAAATCATGGCAAAACGGGGAGGAATCACAGCGAAGGAATTTTTGTCCTCTCTGCAACTATTGAGGTTTTTTACACCCATAGAAAATCAAAAACTTCTCTCCCAAACCGATCTAAGTCTGGTTAATTCTGCTAATAAATTATCTAAATTAATGAGGGAAAAGGAAATACTACAGTCAAATATAGATTTTTCATCTTTGTTAGATCCTCGTTTTTTCACTCAATTGAATTAATCTAATCCATGAAACGTTTTGCTTTTAATCTACCTCTGCGCGTCACTATTCCCAGTTTACTTCTATTTTTAGGTAGTGGACTGGGTTTGTATAGTTTGATAATAGAAGTAAACACAACCTATAAACGTCAGGAAAACAAAGCTTTAGAAACAGGCAGATTTTTATAGTGAAAAAACTGTCACCCTCTTAGAATTTGTTTTACGACGGGCTAACATGGGTAGTAAAAGTTTAGATGGGGCCAAGCTGGTGATTGGTGAAATGGGAGAAGAACCTAACTTAAAATTATCAGCTTTCCTGGATGAAAATAATGTTATTATTTTTTCCAGTTATTATCAATTACAACAAAAACCCATAAATAATACAGGTTTTTCCTATCTTTACCCCCAGATTCAAAAGGTTAAACAAACCAAAGTTCAAGAAAAAATTTGGTCAGATAATCGGCAGAGTTTAAAGGTAATTACCCCGGTCATACTTCCCCCAAAACCCAATCAATTACGTCCTCAAGTGGGAACTCTACTCTCAATTTATGATCTAACTCGCATCAAAAAACAAGCCTATCAGGATGCCTTAAACCGTTCTTTACAAATGAATGTAGTAGTGCTGATTATTTGTTTATTGGTTTGGTTATTTTTTGAACTGACCTTAACCAAAAGAGTCTCGCGGTTAGTATTAGTGAGTCAGAATTTAGCTCAGGGAGATTTAAGCGATCGCAGCCGCCTAGAAGGGTCAGACGAATTAGCTCAAATTTCCATAGCCTTTGATCAAATGGCGGAAAAAATTGAACAGGATACCTATATTTTACAGGAATCTCAAATCGAATTACAACAAAAAGCCACCGAATTAGAAAAAGCTCTCACCCAACTCAAACAAACTCAAACTCAATTATTACAAAGTGAAAAAATGTCTAGTTTGGGGCAATTAGTAGCTGGAATTGCCCATGAAATTAATAATCCGGTGAGTTTTATTTTTGGCAATATCACCTATGCGAAAGAATATACAGATAGCTTACTGAATTTAATCTACTTGTATCAAACCTATTATCCCCAACCCGTTCTCAAAATTCAAACCGAAATTGATCAATTAGATTTAGAATTTCTGGAATTAGACCTCCAGAAAATTTTTAATTCTATGCAGGTAGGAAGTCAAAGAATCGCTGATATTGTCCTATCCTTGCGTTCATTTTCCCGTTTAGATGAAGCCGATATCAAAACCGTAGATTTACATGAAAATCTTGATAATACCCTAATTATTTTAAAACATCGTCTTAAAGCCCAAGCCTCTCGACCGGAAATTAAAGTGATCAAAAATTATGGAAATATTCCCTTAATTCACTGCTATGTCAGTCAGCTAAATCAAGTCTTTATGAATATTTTTATTAATGCTATTGATGCCCTAGAAACAGCCCAACAAAACAGCCCACCACAAATTTATATTCATACAGATATTCTCACCGATTCCCAACCTCAAAAATGGGTACAAATTCAAATTTCTGATAACGGTTTAGGCATGGATGAAAGCATTTGTAGTCGGATTTTTGAACCCTTTTTCACCACTAAACCCGTTGGTCGCGGCACAGGCATGGGTTTAGCCATTAGTTATCAAATTATCGTGGAAAAACATCAAGGTCAACTCCTCTGTACCTCTACACCCGGAGAAGGGAGTACCTTTGTCATCAGCTTACCCGTAATCAGTCATCAGTTATAGCAGGGGAGGCAGGGGGAGTAGGGGGAGCAGGGGAGGCAGGGGGAGCAGGGGGAGCAGGGGGAGCAGGGGAGGCGAGGGGAGGCGAGGGGGGCAGGGGGAGCAGGGGGAGCAGGGGAGCAGGGGGAGCAGGGGGAGCAGGGGAGCAGGGGGAGCAGGGGGAGCAGGGGAGCAGGGGGAGCAGGGGGAGCAGGGGGAGCAGGGGGAGCAGGGGAGCAGGGGAGGCGGGGGATGTGAACTCCTTCTGTTACCAATTCGTAATTCGTAATTCGTAATTCGTAATTCGTAATTCCCTCTTAACATTGAGGAGGTAACACACCCGCAGGCTGTGGTGTACCATTGGGGGGATTAGTCACTAATTCGATAACCCCATCAGCCCTCACTATCCATCCTTGAACTTCCTGAATATTTCGCCGTAGGGACGTGCCCGAGCGCAGCGATGCCGTAGGCGATTGGCGCATCTCCACAGGGGGTGTGGGGGTTACAGGGGATGTTATCGTCGGTTCAACCAAATTAATCCAATTGATAACCGTCGGTTTCAGACCCCAAAGCATCATTGGGACTTGCTGGTAAGCCCCCCCGTCCGGTAATCACAAATTGATTTTGTTGATTTCCCGAACAGCGAGCCGCAATTAAGCTGGTGGGGTCAACTAAATTACTCGGTAACGACCCTATCCCGGCACTGGGGTCAACTTCTGGACTACTAATTTCCACCGCCCCACTGAATGCGGCCCCTAACTCACTGGTGGCGGTAATATCACTTTGGGGAGTCTGAAATTCTCGAAACTGGGTTCCAAACACCCCTTGAGCATTAATTCTCACCTGTCCTCCTTTCCCCGCTTGAGCATTAGCCGTGATATCACTATTTTCCAAGGCAACTAAATTAGAAGTACCCAGGGTAATATTACCCCCATCGGCGTTTCCGGCATTCGTGGTAATTTGGCTATCCCGTCGCAGTTCCACCTGTCGCGCCTGTAGCCGAATATTGCCCCCAGTTCCAGCGACGGTGGCGGCACTAATGGTTCCTTCGTTATCCAATAAAACCCTATCCGCCTGAATTTCCAAGTTACCCGCGGCTCCCTCATTGGTTCCCCGCACCCCAATTTCCGCCCCATTGCCCACCGTTAACCTTCTGGTATTAATCCGTAAATCCCCGGCACTTCCCGCCCCACTGGTATTCGACTCAATGGAACTGGGAACAATACCATCGCCAATAGTTCCAAAGGAAACGGATTCAACAGATTTATCAATATTGGTGGCAAACCCCACAACATCAATGGATTCCGAGGCATTTAAGGTTAAATTTCCCGCCGCCCCTTCCCCGCCAGTCGCTGCCGAAATTTGAGCTCCCCCCTGCACCACCAACCGTTGAGTATTGACGGTTAAATCCCCGGCGGGTGCAGTGCCTTTTTGTCCCTGGACGGTCAACAGGGAAGATGAGGTAAATAACCCACTCAAAAACCGGCCATCCTCCGATACTCCCCGCAGTTGCACCGATTCCGCGTTCACGGTTAAATTGCCGCCTTTCCCGGCGCCCGCCGCCGAAGCCGATACCTGCACCCCGTCCGCAACCATAAGTTCCCGGCTGTTAATCGTGATATCCCCGGCGCCTCCAGTACCCAAGGTGGCGGTAAATAATCCCCCCGGGGAAGCGACGCCCGATTTCACCCCCCGCAGTTCCACGGTATCGGCATTCACGGTAATATTTCCCCCCTGGCCTTCCCCCGAACGTCCGGGACTGGTGATAATATATCCATCTTGGAGGACACGCAATTGGGGGGTAATAATATTGATATCTCCAGAATCCCCCTGGCTAATGGTTTCCGGTGACCACAATCGAACCATTAGTAATATCCACGGATTTCGAGGCTAATAGGGTAATATTTCCCCCTGACCCAATCCCCACGGTGGGGGTTAAAATAGTTGCCCCATTCATAATCTGGATTTGGGGGGTTTCTAGGGTGACATTTCCCGATGCTCCTTCACCCGCACTGACGCTAAAAATACCATCATAAAGATTAGTGGGACTAAAGGTTTCTAATAATAATTGTTCGATGAAGGATAGGGGCTGAGTCCCGATTAAATCAATTGAATTGTTAGCCTTAATATTAATATCTCCGGCGTTTCCTGTGCCAATAGTGGAGGAGGAGATAAAGGCACGATTATTTAATTGCAATTGTTCGGCTTGAATTTGGATGCCGCCACCATTAAGGGCATCTAAGGTATTAGCAAGAATCCGGGAACCATCGGTGAGAAAAACCTTTCCCCCTTGGATAGTAACTAATCCCCCTCCGGCTCCACTGGTATCAATTTGACTTTGACGTAATAATTGAATCGAGCCGAATTGAAGATTGGGAGAGTTAAATTGTTCCGGCTGGGGTTGTAAAGACCAGGTGCCATTTTGCAGGGATGCTAATTCAATTCTACCATTAAAAGCGGTAAGATTTCCTTGATTTAAAACCACATCTCCCCCGATTAAACTAATATTTTGACCGGGTTGAACTTGTAATCCTGTTGTGGCACTTTTGCCATCCACTCCTAGGCCTACAGCCTGGGATTGATTGGTGATAGCCCCGGGTTGATTTCCCAGTTGTAACCCCATCGGAACATTAACGGTTAATAGGGGCGGTGCTTGGGGATTAGTGGCACTAAATTCACCGCCATGATCAAAAATAATACTATTAGCGGTACTAGCGGTAAAAGACCCGCCAATATTTAGTTGAGCCTTGGGGCCAAATAATATTCCCTGGGGATTAATTAAGAATAAATTGGCCGTACCATTGGCTTGAATTAAACCTTGGATGTTGGAGATATTATTGCCAGTAACGCGACTAATAATATTTTTAATATCCACGGAGTTATTGAAAAAGGCAGCCACACCTTCGGGAACTGAAAAGTCTTTAAAACTATGGAATAAGTTAATCCCATTTTGGGTTCCACCTTCGATTTTAATAATACTACCATTGGGGGTAATAATAGTATTTTGAGGTAGGGTTTGATCGGGTATGATTTGTGCGATCGCTTTGGAAGGATTCCAGCTATTAATCAGAGGAAATGCCAAGAAAATTAATGTTGTTTTTAAAAGGGATTTATGGTTTTTAAGTAAAGATTCAGAAGTTAAAATTCTCATGTTTAATTCCTTTTTTTGAGGTTTAAAAGTTATTAAAAAAACAAAGTATTTGTTGTTAATTAATTTCCCTGATTTAAAATAGTAACTGGTTTTTTATGTAGATTATTTTGCACTGGCATTTCCTGAGTAATGGGAATTTCAATAATAAATTCCGTTCCCTTCCCCGGGGTAGAAGTACATTGTAAACTACCTTTATGTTTTTCAACCACAATATTTTTACTGATAGATAAACCAATCCCCGTCCCCTTACCTAAAGGTTTTGTGGTGAAAAACGGTTCAAATAGATGGGCTAAAATTTCCTCAGCCATTCCCCCAGCATTATCACTAATTTTAATCGTGACATTATGATCATTAATAATATCGGTTTTAATTAAAATGTGACCCGGATTAACCTGCAATTCTTCAATATTTTTTTGTTCATTGTTTTCTTCAATCGCATCAATGGCATTAGCCAAAATATTCATAAAAACTTGATTCATTTCTCCTCCATAACATTCAACTAAAGGTAAAGAGGAACTATATTCTTTGATTACATGAATCGCCGGATGATCCTGTTTTCGTTTTAACCGATTTTGTAAAATCATTAAGGTGCTATCAATCCCTTCATGAAGATTAGTTGCTCTCATTTGAGAACTATCCTGGCGGGCAAAATTTCGTAAACTCAGCACAATTTCTCGAATCCGTTTCTGCACCCACTTGCATCGATTCTAACATCTTCGGCAAGTCTTCTAAAATAAAGTCTAATTCTACCGCTTCCACCTCCTGTTGAATCACTGGATGGGGATTAGAATAATACTGTTGATAGAGTTCAAATATCTTTAAAAGATTGTCAGTGTATTCTTGAACATAAGCCAGATTTCCATAAATAAAATTAACCGGATTATTAATTTCATGGGCAATTCCAGCTAACATTTGCCCAAGAATTGACATTTTTTCGGTATTCATTAATTGAGTTTGAATAATCTTGATTTTATTGAAACACTGTTCTAAAGCAATTTTATTATTTGCTGATTCTATAATAGATTTTTGTAATTCTTCTTGCTGGGATGCAACCTTTATTTCCAATTGATGATTAATATTTTTAAGCTGGAAATTTTTTCGCCTTTCTATTTCTAATTCTTGTTTTAATTGATTAAAACTTTGCCGGACTTCTTTGCGATTTTCAGCCAATCTCCAATAGTTATTTAATTTTAGTAAAAACTCCCCATTCTCTAAACCAGTAAATAGATAATCTATCACTCCTAAACTCAACCCGGTTTTGATATTTTCTTGATTTTGAGAAGTTGTAATCAAAACAATTGGAATATTTAGACCAGAATTTTGCAAATGTTGACACAACCGATATTCATTCTCACCCGGCATGGAAACCGCAATAAAAATTAAATCAGCCAGAGATAATTTTTCCATAGAAACAGTAGCTTTATCTGGATTTATCCACAATAAATTAACCTGTTTTTGATCGAATAAATCTAATAAAATCTGGAGGTCGATTGAATGGTTATCAATTATTAAAATAGTAGTTAATTCGGACTCACTCATCATTTATTCTTCCTCAATAAATTGGTAAAATCCACTGTTGATTACCCTTAACAAATTGTTTAAATATGGGATTTGACAACTGACCTCCATAACCCCGATTATTTCTTGACCCTGGCTTACCCAGACTTCCGTAAAATAACCCCGATAATCAAATCATACAATATTGTTAGGAAATGACAGGAAATTGGCGGATCAGATTTTGAGGATGGGGGGATGTTAACATACGACAAACCCCCTAATCCCGACTTTCGATGAGCTTTCTATGTCCAGTCTGTGACTCTAACTATCAAAAACCGATTCCAGAAACTTGTGTAGTCTGTGGATGGGATTTACAACTCCATGTATCCATACCAGAAGGTTTAAAACAGGATCAAAAATGTTTAAATTGGGCAAGACAAACTTGGAAACGTCTGCAAACCGTTGATATTTCTCAACAGAAAACCCCTGCTAAAGCCAAAAAAAGGTTAACCGTTGCTGACCTTTTACCTCGGTTAGAATCCCTAGAAAATCAACTGCAACAGGCTACCTTAGAAAGACAAAACCTACAGAATTTGTTAGAATGGATATTACATTATTTAGAAACCCTTAACCCTGAATTATTAGTTAATATAACTCCTCCATCTTACCCAAATTTCCCCCAATCAGAAATTAGTATAGACTACAGTTCGCTAATCGAATTATTAGCCAATGGAGATTGGAAAACCGCCGATGAATATACCTGGGAATTAATTTTATATATTACCGAAAGAGAAACCGAAAAATGGTTAAGACCCGAAGATATTGAAGGGTTTCCCTGTACGGATTTAAACACAATAAATCGGCTCTGGGAATATTATAGTCAGGGATTATTTAGTTTGACCAGTCAATGGCAAATTTTCTATTATTTAGAAGGAGATTATCCAAAATTTTGTGATCAAGTCGGTTGGCGTAGGGGAGAAAGTTGGCTTTATTATGAAGAATTAAATTTTTCTCTCCATGCACCTTTAGGACATTTACCTATTATTGCTTGGCGAAAACGAGCCTGTTATGGGGTAGGAAATGCCGCCCCAAATGAAAATTTATCCTTAATCTTTTCTCGCCTTTCCACCTGTAGTAAGCCCTTCAGGGCTTAATCCCCTCAAAAGTATAAGATATAAAAGAAAGCCCTAAAGGGCTTACTACTTTTATGGCGTTAGGTGTTAAAATAATAGTAGTAGGCCCTTCAGGGCCTAATCCTCTCCAACCTAAAAATATAGGAGAAAGCCCTTTAGGGCTTACTACTTTTATGGCGTTAGGTGTTAAAATAATAGTAGTAGGCCCTTCAGGGCCTAATCCCCTCCAACCTAAAAATACAGGAGAAAGCCCTAAAGGGCTTACTACTTTTATGATGTATGAATATCGTAAACTTACACCTGAGCAACGCAAAGAAACTGGTTAAACAACGGTTAGCCAAAGGATTTCCTCCCCACTCACCTCCCCATCCTATTCAGATTGAAGCTTTTTATTTATTAACTGTTGCTTGTTATGAACATCAACCCTATATTTCAACACCCCATCGTCGTCAAGAATTATTAAATTTAATTTTTGAACAATTTATTAATGCAGGTTTTGATATTCGGGCTTGGGTTATCCTTCCTAATCATTATCATTTATTGGTTTATGTTGATAAATTTCCAGAATTAAGCCGTTTATTTAATATTATTCATGGGCGAACTTCTCGCTACTGGAATTTAGAAGACCAAGTGACAAAACGCAAGATTTGGTACAGTTTTTCAGACCGGATGATTCGCAATGATAACCATTATTATCAAACTTTAAATTATCTCCATTTTAATCCGGTTAAACATGATTATGTTCCATCCCCCTATGATTGGGAGGAAAGTAGTGTTCATTGGTATATTGAAGATTATGGTCGCCAATGGTTACGCGATGCTTGGGTACAATATCCGGTTAAGGATTATGGGAAAGATTGGGATGATTAATTAATAAAATTAATAAATAAATAAGAAAGCCCTGAAGGGCTTACTACGGGTTATTTGGGTTTTCTTAAGATTAAGATGTCCTGGTAGTTGGTGGCGGGAGTTCGTCCACACCATAACCCATAATATTTGGCGGAAACTGTAAAACCTAATGCTTCAATCCACTGCATTACTAACGCTTCTCGATGACCCATATCACTTTCGGGAATTTCTAAATTTGAGAAAAATGAGTCTTCAAATTCATGGATTAAATTTTGAGAACTTTTTCCGGCTTTAATCAGAGCTTCTGATTCTTCATTTAATAAAAAGAATGTACATAAACACCGTCCCCCCGGTTTGAGAACTCGATAAACTTCTTTGAGATAATTTTGCACCGCATTCGCATATAAATGGGTAAATACGGAAGTTAAGAAAACAAAATCAAATTGTTGGTCGGGATAGGGAAAATCATAGTTTTCTACTTTAATTGTTCCTTCTGTATTATAGCGTTTATTATAAATATTCGCCCATTGAAAGTTGAAATTAGGTCGATGTTCATGGATCACAGATTGATTCCATTTAATCCATTTTTCCACAATATCAAACCCTTCATAACGAGCGCTATCATCCAAATAATAGGCGAGGGAATAGGCCATACGACCCACACCACATCCCGCATCTAAAATAGATTCGTGGGGTTTTAATTGAGCTTTATTAACAAAATGACCGAGAAAATCACAGGCGACAAATTTAAAACTTCCTCCCACTCCTACCCGATCTTCTTTCTCGGGAACTGGGAGAATAGATTCTAATAAATTAAATAAAATTTCTCCCGCCTCTCCCTTGACTAAAGGAATTAATTGTACTAAGGTATTAAATTGATCCGGTGCAATTACCTCTACGGGAATATAAATTAAAAATCGAGCTTGGTCAGCGTTAGGTAAGGTGGGAAATAGTTTATTAACATCTGGACTAGGTAGGTTTTTTTCGATTTTGAATTGGGTGATTTCTTGACCCCCAATTATTAACTTAAATCCTTCTATGGGTTCACCTTGAATTGAAGTTACCCATCCTTTTAAACGGACTTGATCCGCTTCTAGGGTAACATCTCCTAAACAGCCGAGGGTCTTGGGAGGATGATTTGATTCCATAAGATGATTTTTGGTAACTTTAATTGAATGAAGAATTATTACCTTAATTTTATTAGTTTGTCAAGATTTATAGCGTTAAAAATTATTCTCCCCTCTCCGACAGCAAGGAGAGGTGAAGTTTAATTACTATTACCTGTTTTTTGATTTAGACTGACTATAATAGGCGTTCTAAGATCCTAATTATAGCTGTCCGTTGTTCTAAATCATATCCCCAACGTTCTAAGAATTCTTGATAGGTTTCCTGCTCCGGTTTGAATAGTATTGAATAGTTGTTGAAGGCGCGATCGCAAAACAGAAAAATTCAACTGTTGAATTAAATTAGAAGAACGTTGAACAACCTGTTGTGAACTTTCCTGCATTTCTAAGTTATTATGTCGATGATGATAAACGACCATTGCCGCCGACATCGCCACATTTTTAACCAGTAAATCTGACACAATTTCCGGCGAGGTTTCTAAGGCTTGAATGATCGAAGCAATAGGCTGATCAAAACCAGGGCGAGCATCGGTTAAATAAGTCACAAAAAAGCCCCTAGCCCCATTATGAGTTTTAACTAACTTCGTGATCACCCGTGTAATTTCAGCCTCCAATAACGAGTTTTCTTCTAGTTTATTTAACAACAGTTCAGTAATTTCTATACCTTGCTCAAAGGTAATATTTTCGGGAACTAATATGGAAGATAAATCGGCCATAGATATTTTTGATAAAGAGTTTGATCACACCTAAAACCCAAAATCACCCTAATGTCCTTCGACCAAATTTTGATATTCCTCTACGGATAAAGTATCTTCTAAATCACTGGCGTCTGTTATTTCAACTTTGACTAACCATCCGTCTCCATAGGGATCATCCGATAGTATTTCGGGAGAATCTTCGAGGGCCGTATTACAATCAATGATCGTACCGCCGATGGGGGAAAATAATTCTTCAACCGCCTTCACCGACTCAACGGTTTCCAAACCTTTCGCCCCTCTCCATTTTATCCCCAACCTTGGGTAATTCCACAAAGACAATATCTCCGAGTTGACTCACCGCAAAGCTGGTAATACCAATGGTGGCAATTTCGCCCTCCAGTTTGACATATTCATGGGTATCTAAATATTTCAGGTCTTCAGGATAGGATGTCATCGGGGTTCCTCACAATCTATTGACTATATTAATGGTTCACAAAATCTATTAAACTACAAAATTAGGATAAAAACAGGTTTAGCTTGTAAATACCATGACCGACCGCCGGACTTTAATCAAACGCTTTGTTATTGGTGACTTTTCCCTAAAACGAATCATCCGTTTTCTGATAATTTTGTATGTAGCGGTTGGAGTTTGGGCCTACTTCTATTCGGAACGTTTAATTTTTATCCCCCAACCTTCGAGTTATGAATGGAATCCAGAATTACTGACTCTAAAAACCCCCGAGGATGTCAAAATTAAGGCGTTATATTTACCTAATCCCAAAGCTAAATATACTATTCTTTATAGTCATGGCAATGCGGAGGATTTAGGAGATATTCGCGTTGTCTTAGAATTACTTCGTCAGATGGGATTTGCGGTTTTTTCCTATGATTATCCCGGCTATGGAATCAGCACGGGTAAACCTTCAGAACAGGGGGCTTATCAAGCGGTTGATGCTGCCTATAATTATCTCACACAACAGTTAAAAATTTCCCCAAATCAGATTATTGTTTATGGCCGTTCTCTGGGTGGGGGGCCATCGGTGGATTTAGCCTCCCGTCAACCCGTGGCGGGTTTGGTACTAGAAAGTACCTTTATTAGCACCTTTCGGGTTAAGATAGACTTTCCTTTATATCCTTTTGATAAGTTTACCAATCTGAGCAAAATTCCCTTAGTTAAAGCTCCGGTTTTAGTGATTCATGGCACTGTTGATCAAGTGATTCCGTTTAGTCATGGACAACGATTATTTTCCGCCGTAAATACTCCTAAATTGTCTTTTTGGGTGGAAGGGGCTGATCATAATGATGTCAGTGAAGTGGCGGGCGATCGCTATGAACAAATATTAAAAGAATTTATCCAAACTATTATAAATTAAATCTTTATCTATTGTAGATTTGTTGGCCTGTTGCTGCATGAATTTATGTTACAACTACAGTGCTTTTTTAAAATTTAGCTACGATCTAAATTATATTTTTATTTAGTCAAAAAGTGTCAATTGTTAAAGACAAAGGGGAGGAGATGCTTAAATATAAGCAAAATCTATAGTATTTATCAGATATATCTGTCATATTGATATGCTTTTGGATATATTCATATACTAATGTCTATAGTATATTAATATTCGACAGCAAAAAGTCTATGTAACTTTTTGAACTCCCAGCGACTTCAAAAAGCCACAAAACCTTTGGGATGAGGTTTTCCCCCAAGGTATTTCTTCATATTTCTGCAAACTGATCAATAGGTCGCACCAATGACTGATTTTTTCCTAAAAACTATTTGGTGGATACCCTGCTACCCATTAATTGGAGCTTTGTTATCTACCCTCTGGTTTCCCTCGATTATTCGGCGCACTGGCCCCCGTCCGGCCGGATATCTCAATATTCTCACCACCCTATTCGCCTTTGTACATGGGTTATTCGCCCTAACTGAAATTTGGGGTCAACCTGCCCAACAGTTAATCATTCCTTGGTTTAGCATCGTTAACCTCAACTTAGATATCCCCCTAGAAGTCTCTGTTGTCACCGTTGCTGCCACCTTGGTTATTACTGGGTTAAATATTTTAGCCCAAATTTACGCCGTCGGTTATATGGAAATGGACTGGGGCTGGTCGCGATTCTATTCTCTATTAGCCTTATTTGAAGCCGGGTTATGTGGGTTAGTCCTGTGTAATTCCCTATTCCACAGTTACATAATTCTGGAAGTTCTCACATTAGGAACTTATTTGTTGGTGGGATTGTGGTTTAACCAACCCTTGGTTGTCACCGGAGCTAGGGATGCCTTTTTAACCAAACGGGTCGGAGACCTATTTCTATTAATGGGAGTAGTTGCCCTATTTCCCCTCGCCGGAACTTGGAATTTTACGGAGTTAGCCCAATGGTCACAAACGGCCCAACTTGACCCGAAGGTTGCCACCCTATTAGGGTTAGCATTACTGGCGGGGCCACTAGGAAAATGTGCCCAATTTCCCCTACATTTATGGTTAGATGAAGCCATGGAAGGCCCCCTTCCTAGTACGATTTTACGCAATTCTGTTGTCGTTGCCTCTGGAGCTTGGGTGCTAGTCAAAATGCAGCCCGTTTTAGCTTTGTCTCCTTTAGTAATGTCAACGATGGTGTTTATTGGGTTAGCAACCTCCGTGGGAGCCAGTTGTATTGCTATTGCTCAAATTGATATAAAACGTGCCCTTTCCTATTCCGTTAGTGCCTATATGGGCATCACCTTTATTGCCGTCGGAAACTGGACAAACCCAAGCGGCTCTTTCTATTTTATTTAGCTACGCCTTACCCATGGCATTATTAGTGATGACCACCGGGGGAATTATTAGTAATAATATCACCCAAGATTTAACCCAATATGGCGGTTTATGGTCACGGCGTCCGATATCGGGATTGTGTTTTTTAGTGGGAATTATCGCCTTAGTTGCCGTTCCTCCCTTTGGCGGTTTTTGGACAATATTAGAGTTAGCAGAAACCCTCTGGAACACTCAACCCGCTATTGCACTTTGCCTATTTTTAGTCAATGGTTTAACCGTCTTTAGTTTAACCCGTGAATTTGGGTTGATTTTTACCGGAAAACCCAAACAAATGACCACCCGTTCCCCGGAAGTTTTATGGGCAATGGTATTACCTATGACCATTTTAGCCGGATTCTGTCTGCATATTCCCCTGTTATTAAAACAATGGAATTTATTACCCCAAGGGGAAACAATTAATCTAACGGTTGCCGGTTTATTAATCACCTCGACGGTTTTAGGATGGGGACTCAGTGCGATGATTTATTGGAATAGCAATTGGCAAAAACCTGTCAAACTGCCCTCTCAAGCTGTACAAGACTTCTTTGCTTATGACTTTTACACCGCAAAACTGTATCGAGTCACGATTATTTTCATAGTCGGCTTCATCTCTAATATTATGTATTGGATTGACCGCTATATCGTAGATGGATTTGTCAACCTAGTGGGAATAGCAACGATTTTTAGTGGGCAAAGTTTGAAATACAATGTTTCTGGCCAAACCCAATTTTATGCCTTGACGATCATTTTTGGAGTGACTTTACTTTTAGGATTTTTTACGCTTAATTTGTTTTAAAATGGTTCCCGCTTTTCCTCTATAATCCATCCAAGGGATTAATTTTCTGAATGTTCCAATCCACTTAATGTAAAAAAATCATGGACAAAACTCAACAAAACTTAAACATCTCCCGTCGGAATTTATTAAAGTTTGGTGCAGGAGTAGCGGGAAACTGCGGCTTTAACTACGGGATTAGGAACAAAAGTAAGTTTGTTTAAACCTCAACCCGCCGTTGCCCAGAACGATATTACCTCCGAAGAAGCATTAAAACAACTGTTAGAAGGAAACCAACGATTTATCGAAAATAAACGAAAAAGCCCCAATCAAACCATAACCAGAGTTAAAGAAGTTGCCCAAGGACAAGCCCCCTTTGCAGCCATCCTCAGTTGTGCAGATTCCCGGGTGCCTGCGGAAATTATTTTTGACCGAGGTTTTGGGGATTTATTCGTAGTTAGAAATGCCGGAAATGTTGCTACTCCTGAAGAAATTGGTAGTCTTGAATTTGGAACATTAGTATTAGGAGCCAAAGTCCTAATGGTGATGGGTCATCAAAGTTGTGGGGCGGTCAAAGCCACCATTGCGGGTAATGCAGTTCCGGGTCAAATTGCCAGCATTTTAGATGCCATTAAACCGGCGATAAAACCCAATCAAACCTTAGAAGAATCGACCATTGCTAATGTTAAATTGGGAATTAGTCGTTTACAGGCTTCTCCAGTTATTTCCCAATTAATTAAAGACGGGAAATTAAAAATAGCAGGAGGCTACTATAATTTAGAAACTGGCATGGTAAAAGTTGTGGCTTAAACCTACCTTCAGCAAGTTTATAATCACGCTTAATTTTGCGGCTAATTTGAGATAAACTTGCTTAAGATAGTTTTAACTCCATGGCTTTGACCAGGTAAAACAACATGAACCAAGATTACAAGACACCCAATTATACCCGCAGACATTTATTACAATATGGTGTTTGCATTGCCGGAACAGCCCTGTTTACGGCGGGAATAACAACGAAATTTTTAGACAAAGAAAAACAGAAAACTCTCGGAGAAACTGCTAGTTGTGAACCCAAAGAAATAACCAGGGAAGCAGCTTTGGAAAGATTAATGTTAGGAAACAAACGGTTTATGGAACATAAACAGAAACATCCTAACCAAAATCGAGAACGCATCGCAGAAGTTAGCGAAGGTCAAAAACCCTTTGCGGCTATCTTGGGGTGTGCTGATTCCAGAGTAGCACCAGAAATTATTTTTGATCAAGGTTTGGGCGATATTTTTGTGGTTCGTAATGCGGGGAATGTTGTTACCTCTGAAGAAGTAGGCAGTCTGGAATTTGGTGCTTTAGAATTAGGAGTTAAAACTATCATAATTCTGGGTCATCAAAAATGTGGAGCGGTTAAAGCCACCATGCAAGGAAATGCTGTACCTGGTAAAATTGGTAGTATCATCAGTGCAATTAAACCAGCAATTAAAGGCGACCAAACTTGGGATGAAGCGGTTATTGCTAATGTGAAACTCGAAATAAAACGCTTAAAATCTTCTCCGATTATTGCTAAATTAATTACCGATGAAAAATTAAATGTCGTCGGCGGTTTGTATAAATTAGAGACCGGAGAAGTCAAGATAATTACCTAAAATTTTTGTGAGAATAGAAATTTTATCCCAAAAATTACCGAAGGCGTAATAAATAATTTCTATTTTCACTATCCAAATTTTAAATATTAGAATTTTACCTTTTTTTGAGCCGGGTAAGTTATGATTAATAAAGTTTGGAAACTAAATTTTTGGTTAACTTAAATATTCCTGAGATTCCCCTGATTTTAAAACCCTAAACTTATGTTGAGTGCTTTAATTATTATTCCAGTTTTGGCAGTTCTATTAATTGGACTTTTGCCCAAACAACTCTCGGCTTCTCAAGTTCGTTCCATTGCTTTAGCGATTACAGGTGTGATTTTAATTTGGACAATAAAACTCGCCTTTGATTTTGATTTAACCAATCCTAATTTCCAACTACAAGAATATTTAGCTTGGATTCCCCAATTGGGACTATCCTATAGTTTAGGAATAGATGGTTTATCCTTTCCCTTAATTGCCTTAAGCGGGGTTTTAACCTTTATTGTCATTGCCAGCAGTCACGAAAATCTGGAGCGTCCTCGCCTCTATTACTCCATGATTTTATTAGTCAATGCGGCAATTGCTGGAGCATTTTTATCTCAAAACTTACTCCTATTTGTCCTATTCTATGAATTGGAATTAATCCCAATTTATCTTTTAATTAGCATCTGGGGTAGTGAGAAACGCGCCTATGCGGGCATGAAATTTCTGATTTATACCGCCCTTTCTGGAATTCTGATTTTAGCCGGATTTTTAGGCATGGCTTGGCTAAGTGATGCCGGAAGTTTTGATTATTCTGCCATTCAAACCCAGAACTTTGAATTAACAACTCAGTTAATTTTGCTCACCGTTTTACTATTAGGATTTGGGATCAAAATTCCCCTAGTTTCCCCTGCACACTTGGTTACCCGATGCCTATGTCGAATCTTCTCCCCCCGTGACAATTTTATTAGGAGGAATTTTAGCAAAATTAGGAGCCTATGGTTTAATTCGGTTTGGCTTACAACTGTTCCCTGAAGCCTGGCATATTGTTAGCCCCACCCTGGCAACAATTGGAGTAATTAGTGTGTTATACGGAGCCCTAACCGCTATTGCTCAACAGGATATTAAACGCATGGTAGCCTATAGTTCTATTGGTCACATGGGTTATATTTTAGTAGCGGCAGCGGCCGCCAATGAATTAAGCTTAATTGGGGCAATTGCCCAAATGGTAGCCCACGGTTTAATCTTAGCAATTCTGTTTCAATTAGTGGGAATTGTAGAAGAAAAAGTCGGAACCAGGGACTTAAATATTCTCAATGGTTTAATGAATCCCATTCGCGGTTTACCCCTAACCAGTGCCCTATTAATTATGGCAGGAATGGCAAGTGCTGGAATCCCTGGGTTAGTGGGATTTGTCGCCGAGTTTCCCGTTTTTCAAGGGACATTTTCGATCTTCCCAATTCACAGTTTACTGTGTATTATTGCCTCCGGTTTAACGGCCGTTTATTTTGTGATTCTCCTGAACCGAACTTGTTTTGGTAAACTGGATAATAAATTAGCTTATTATCCTAAAGTCACCTTCTCAGAACAAGCTCCCGCATTAATTTTAGCCGCGTTTATTTTCATTCTCGGGATACAACCTAATTGGTTATTTCGATGGATGGAACCCACCGCCCAAAGCATGGTTATTGCCTTAAATCAATCCGTTTCCTACCCAAATCGCCATTAAACAATAAACCCGTAGGGGCGGGTTCAAATCAATCTTTCTGAACCCAGCATTAACCGACCTAAACCCGCCCCATCTATCCCAATTTTTAAAAATAATTAAAACCAGGAAAAATTATGACAACTGCAACTGTCTCACAAACAAAATTACCCCCCTCAACCCATGAATTTTCCCAGATTATTCACCGCTTAGAAGCCGGGGGAGCAATGTTACCCGATACCCCAGAAAACTTAATGCAAATTATCGGGATTTATAAAGCCTATGCAGTACCAATGGATTTCTATTGGCGGGATTTACTTTATATTGCAGAACAAGTTTTTTTAAATCCCTTACCCTTTTTAAAATACTTCATTCCTCAAGAATATTTAGACCTGCATAATCATTATGCTGGCGATGATGCCGATTTAAGAGTTTGGCGAGGAGAAGCAACAGCACACCCGGAATTATTAGCCTTTATGGAAAAGGGTGAAACCACAAAAATGCCAAAATTATTTCATCATTTATGGCATGATCGAGTTAATATGGAATTTGCCGAAGCCTGTATGCAAGCCATGTTTTGGCATCGAGATATGGGGGGACAATTTGATCCCTATTTAGACACCGATGAATATAAAACTAATGCCGATAAAGCCATTAAAGCCTATTTTAAGAAAAATCCGATGATGATGGGATTATATAATCTATTCCCCGATTTATTCTTAGAACAGGTAAAAATGATGTCCTATTATAGTAATTTAGGACTATTCTGGGAAGTGATGGCCCCGGTATTTTTTGAAATGAGTGATCTCTATGATGAAGGCAAAATTACCAGTGTTCCTGAAGCGATGAATTTTCTGGTTAATGGGATTTTTGCCATCGCTGGTCGCCCTATTTATCATCATGTTTATATTGATGGGAAATGCTATGAAATTATCCCCAAATCTAAAGGGTTTATGTGGTTATATGAAGCGGCATTACCCTACGTTGAAGCGGTGTTTTATCGCACGTCTCCCTTCCGAGGAACGAAATCCTATAATGCTCAAGCAAACCAAGTTCCTAGTGATCAAAATGACTTCCATTATGGGATTCTTTATGCGGATATTTTCCCCGTTGGGACAGCCGGAATTCCCCCAACCTTATTAATGCAAGATATGTTACATTTCTTGCCACCTTATTTAGTTGAATATTATCAAAAACATTGCCGCGGTGAGGATGATATGTTAATTCAGTTAGCCAATAGTTTTCAACGGTCAATGTATTGTGTCACGTCTGCGGTAATTCAAGCGTTACGCACGGCTTTACTGTATCCCTTAGATGATCAAAATCCCAAACATTTGATGGCAAATCGTCAATTTTTTGAAGCTCAATTAGATCGGTTTAAACGTCCCGAAGCACGATTAAGAGATATTCAAAGCTCTGATTATCGTTAAATTGGGTGTAGGGTGTAGGATTAGTTGTTTAATGTTTATCCCATTAAATTTTCTACACCCTCGATTCCTAAAGTGGCTTGGTCGATAATTCTTCTGTATTGCAATCGCCATTGTAAGGCATTAGAAATCGTTAAATAACCAAGTTTTGGGGGGTGATTTATAATTCTTTCTGCTAACATTTCTCGTCCAATTTCATCAACGGGTAAATTACGTTCTTCTAAAAAAGCAATAACATCATCTAAATTTCCTTGACGACGCAGAATTTCGCGTAGACCATAGGTTGTTTGATAATCTCCTGTTTGATCCTGATGCACAAAAACAGCGTGTTGAAAAACTAACAGACTTGTTTTTAAATCATGTTGATCAATTTTTTCATAAGCGAAAACTAAGAGATGATATCCTAACCCATATATTTTTTGACTCGCATCTCGAAAAGGACAAGAAGATTGAGGTTGACGAATGGATGTTACTTTTAGATCAACTTGTTGTTCTGGAAAATCAATACCACTAGCAGCACTTCCAGGAGTGTAAATATATCTGGCTTTCAGATATTGATTAAAAACTTGTTCAACATAAGTACCAACTGCTTTTCCATCTGTTATTCCATATAAATCAGGAATATCTTTTGAACTTAATATCTCAGCAAATTTTCCTGCTTCAGTCTTGAGTAATGATATTGTTAATGGTTTCATAAAATATAAAATTTCAAGTAAATAAAGTTAACTGTTGATATTTTTTAGGTTGAATTGTTATATTTTTTTGTCCAATTCTTTTACAAATCCATTCAATACAAATAGGAACAACAGCATTGCCAAATAAAGCATATTGATCGTAAGTTTTAGCGACTCGACACCAATTGTCAGGAAACCCCATTAAACGGGCATATTCTATCGGCGTTAATCGTCTAAACTTATGATCAATTTGATATCTTTCATAATGTCTGGAGGTCGATGCAGTCAGGGTAGAAGCAACTCCATTAACACCAAAAATAGTATACCCTAACCTTGCACCTCCCTCTTGGTTATATAAAATTTCTACGCCATTATAATAGCGGTTGACTGCTTTACTGTGTTTAATTCGTTCTAACGTATCTGTGGTAAAATCAAATTGAGGCTCAACTTCTGATTCAGATTGAAGAATATCTTTTAATCGGGTAGGGGGATAGATATCAGGAAATGGGGGAAGGGATTGACTATACATTTTATTTTTATAAGCAATTCCCCAAGGATGGTTTTTAATCTTTAAATCTAAAATAGGAGATAAATATTTATCTATATTTTCTAAATCAAAATTTAAGTATTCTGTCTCACTTTGATTTAAAAAAATTAAATTATCTTCTAAATTTATCGGGTTTAAATCAGATTTACAACGAGTTCCAAAAATAAAAATACGCTCACGATTTTGAGAGATACCAAAATTAATCGGACTGATAATTCGCCATTCAATAAAATAATTAAGAGACGCTAAAGCATTTAAAATTACTTTAAAATGGTGTCCCTGTTCCATTGTTAAAATACGTTTGACATTCTCTAATAAAAAATACTCTGGTTTTTTCGTATCTATAATTTCTATAATTCGTTCAAATAGGGTGCCGCGAACTTGATCTCTAATTCCTAATTTTTTACCTGCGGAAACTAAAAGGTTGACAGGGAAATCCTGCGGTTAATAAATCATGGTCAGGAATATCCGATATATTGATAGTTTGAATATCCCCTAATACAATTGAATTTTTACCAAAATTACTCTCATAAACTTGACAACATAATTGATTAATATCATTAGCCCAGATCGTTTGAATTTGGCTGTCTTCTAGCCCCAAATGGAAACCACCAATTCCAGCAAACAATTCAACCGCCGTCCGTTTTTTAAATTGACTCAAATTTTGTTTTCCTTGATTAATTTAATAATTAATAGTGCAGAATCACAAACCCAACCCGTAGGGCGAGGTAATAGTTATTTAGATGCTTCTGGCTTTGCTAACAGTAAGATAATAGCCCGTAGTAATGTACTTTTGCTAACAACATTTTCCCCTAATAAGGAAATCCAAGAATAGGGTTTTGGGCGATAATTAGGAACATTAGTAGCACTACGAGTAAAAGTAATTATCTCGTTTTGAAAGCCCTTAATGTTATTTAAAGTTACGCTTTCCACCCACATTCTCGTCTCCTTAAAATTTTGAGTTTTTTTGAAAATAGCACTTTACGACTATCTTATCTCATAGCCGAATTTGTTGGGGTCTACTTCGGTTAAATTCAGATCATTTAATCCATATTCTGCCCAACGTCGCGTTACCATTTCGGCTGTATCAATATCCGACTCTAAAGGTTTCTCCCCATTCGTGATTGGTTTCTGGGGGTATTTTTGTAGTTGCATCTATCCCCATTCTTCCCCCTAAACCAATTTTTTTACTAGCAAAATCTAAGGTATCAAAAGGCGTATCGGGAAGAATAAAAACATCCCTGGAGGGGTCAACTTTAGAACTAATTGCCCATACCACTTGTCGCGGATCTCTAATATTAATCTCCTTATCCACAACAATCACAAATTTGGTATAAGTAAACTGGGGTAAGGCACTCCAAAATGCTAAAGCAGCCCGCCTTGCTTGACCTGGATAAGCCTTATCAATGGAGATAATCGCGGCTTTATAACTTAAGGCTTCCATTGGTAGGAAAAAGTCTACAATTTCCGATACTTGCTGTCTTAAAATCGGGGTATAAATCCGGTTTAAGGCGATCGCCATCATGGCTTCTTCTTTGGGAGGACGACCGCTAAATGTAGTTAAATAAATCGGATCTTGACGATGGGTAATACAGTTAAATCTGACTAAGGGAGAATCTTCCACACCGCCATAATATCCCATGTGATCCCCAAAGGGCCCATCGGGTAATATTTCTCCGGGAGTAATAGTTCCTTCTAATACAAATTCCGAGTCCGCCGGAACTTCTAAATCTACGGTTTTACACTTGGCTAATTGTACACCCGAACCCCCATATAATCCCGCAAATAACCATTCGGATAAATCAACAGGAATGGGAGTCGCCGCCGCCATAATAATTAACGGATCTACTCCTAAAGCGATCGCAATTTCTAATTTTTTTCCCTTCTCCGCGGCTTTGCGTAAATGTCTCGCCCCGCCCCGCACCGATAACCAATGGACGGTCATGGTATTTTTAGATTGCAATTGTAACCGATAAACCCCAACATTCGGTGTTCCAGTTTCACAATCTTTAGTAATTACTAATCCCAAAGTAATAATTTTTCCCGCATCTTTAGGATAGGGACGAATCATCGGAATTTGGTTTAAATCAACGTCATCTCCTTGAATGATAATCTGTTGACAAGGAGGGAAAAAGTTCCGCCCGGGTTTAGCCTTGACGACATCAAATAAAACCTTACCAAAATCAATCGCTTGGGATATTTTTTTCGGGGGTTTAGGTTGTTGTAACATCCCTAACTTTTTCCCCAATTCCTCTAACTCTTGGGGAGTTTCCATATTCATTGACAAACAAACCCGTTGTTCCGTCCCCAATAAATTCACCGCCACCGGATAGGGTGAACCTTTGACATTTTCAAATAATAAACCAGGGCCCCCAGCTTGTAACATTCGATTAGAAATTTCTGCAATTTCTAAGTCAGGATCAACTAAAGTTTGAATCCGGCGTAATTGTCCCCGATCTTCTAAAAGTTTTAAAAATCCCCTTAAATCTCTCGCCATTGTGTTTAAGAATTGTTACATCTGCTTTTATATTATGACAGTTTTTGAGAAATAATGCGACTCTGTAGGAGAAGAATATGGGTAAATTCAATTTTTTTTTGAAATCAATGCTATAACTGACTTGAGGGAAATAAGTAAGTAAACAAAATTAATTATACACTGGGTTGCTCTAAGGCCATTGAAACAAATAGAAAGCAAGAAATCGGATGTACAAATAATTTTGTGTAGGTACTTAGATATCTTGAGTTTGGGTTCTGATCAAATTGCGTAGCCAGATTTGAAAGGGAACATGATCAGAATGCTTAGACCAAATTTGCATATAGTTATAATGACCCAAATCAATTGGGGGGTCAAATATAGTGACCCCAGCTATACTCGCAAATATCAAAGCAATCCGACGGGGTAAAGTCAAAATCATATCGGTTTGACCAACAATGAGGGCCGCAGATAGGAAATGGGGTAACTTTAACCTGACTCGACGTTCGACTCCCAATTCTTCTAAAATCCGATCAACATGACTTTTAGATGATTTCTTAATTGAGTGAATTGGTGAGCCTGTAATTGTAATTAAAACGTGGGGCCAAGCAATATAGGATTCCAGAGTAATACCTTTTTTAATAATAGGATGTTCCACCCTGACAATCGAGACAAAATCCTCCGTAAATAAATGTTCATATCCAAATTCATTAGTTTTATCTAGGTCTACTATCCCTAAACCGAGATCAAGCTCTCCACTTTTGAGCCGATCCAAAGTTTCGGGATGCCAGTCATAACATTCGATATCAAGATAGGGATTCTTAAAAGAAAGTTCTCTTAAAACCGAAGGCAAAATCACCGTGGTGGCGTAATCTGAAGCGGCGATCCGAATCGTCCCCCGAGCTAATTCTGGGATAAAAATTGGTTCTGTAACTAACTTTTCGATATCAACCAGAATGCTTTCTAGGGATGCTTGCAAAGCCAAAGCCCTAGGCGTAGCACGCATTCCCGCAGACGAACGCTCCAACAAGGGATCGTTAAACATTTTTCGGAGTCGTTTTAAAGCATGGCTAGTCGCTGATTGACTTAAATTCAATTTTTGGCTGGCTTTAGTAACGCTACTTTCCTCTAGTAGAACTTTTAAAATTGTTAACAAATTTAGGTCTATTTGCTTAATATCGATTTGCTGCATATCTATAATTCAAAATATTCATGTAGCTAAAATAAAAATTTCTAAATTTCATGGGACAATGGCAAAGTATAGGTAAAAGTTGTTTGAATTTTAAAAGCGAACAACCTTTTTGGGAATAATGAAATAAATGAAACTGATGTTGATAAAGATAGAGAATTTTTGCTTATCTAAAAACAACATTTTGTGCTTTTAGCTACGTTTATATCATAAACCTAAAATCCCCCAAAAAACCGAAACCTACTTAGCACAGGGTGAATTTTAACCAATGTCAGACATAACTAATGTTTTAGCGATCGCAGCCGGAGCAGTTTCCTGGGGCGCTATCTCGGTATCAAATTACCGAATGGACAAAAGCCAAATTTGGAGCCAAATTTCCCTACGGAACATTTGTAATTAATTTGACTGGATGTTTGGCTATGGGTTTCTTTTTCACCATTTCCAAAGGAATTACAGGCTATCCCAAAGAGTTAGATTTATTGATTAGAACTGGGTTTTTAGGTTCTTATACCACATTTTCAACCTATGGCTTTGACACCCTAAGTTTATGGCGGAATAAAGAAACCTTTCCCACGTTTTTTTATTGGGCTGGGAGTGCAATTTTAGGCTTAGGAGCAGTCATGGTAGGAGTAGCACTTGCCAAGCTTGTTGTAGTCCCAACCTAATAAACAGGTTGCAATTTAGCTGACAAAAAACCGCAAATAATCAATATTTTAGGTAAAACACAATGGAATTTTTGAAAGGACGTTATTCCCTGGCGATCGCGATCGGGGCAGTTTTTGGTGCATTAAGTCGTTTCTATTTCACCGAAGCCGCCAAAGCAATTTTTGGCAAAGATTTTGGCTTTTATGGCACATTTTTCATTAACGTCACCGGCTGTTTATTGATTGCTTATATTTTAACCCTAGCGATCGAGAATATTCGGTTGATCTCCCCGGAATTCCGACTGATGACGACAACGGGTTTCTGCGGTGCCTATACAACCTTTTCGACTTATGGGTTGGAAACCAATGGTTTTTTAGCCAAAGGAGATACCGCGACGATGTTAGTTTATTTTGTTGGCAGTGCGGTAGTGGGAATGATTTGTGTCCAAATCGGTGTTTTATTGGCAAGAGCAAGTCTGCAAAAGACTTAAATTGTAGCGGTTTGTAGTCAAATGAGGCAGGCTGACACTGGCTCTAATTCTAATTAGTAAAGGAGTTGATGGTTGAGGGAAAATATTTCTAAACTTCAGCATTCTGCTGTTAAAGCAGTAATCAATAAATTATATCTAATTAGTTGCTTGCTGACCGTTAGTTTTAGTTGCTGGATCTATCAAATTTTGCCAGTTCGTGCGGAGGCTTTAACCCCTCCCAAAACCTGTCAAATTGGAGTTTATTTGACATCATTGCGAGATTTTAATCCAGCCGAAAACTCATTTGCTGCCAATTTCTGGATCTGGAGTGTCTGTCCTTTTGAGAATATGAAACCTTTAGAAACCCTGAAGGTTTTAGATAGTAAGGAAGTTAGCAAAAATTACGATAGGTTTTCGCGGAATGAAAATCTGTCCGATCTATTTGGATCGAGTAAAAATGTCTTCTGGTCTGGACAGGAAATTGGCACAACTCTCTATTACAACTGGGACACAAATAACTATCCATTTGATCGCCATGTATTGCAAATTATACTGGAGGAAACCCAGTTAGATGCTTCTAGTTTCGTTCATACCCCAGATTATTCCGGCTCCAGCTATCAGAAAGACATGAATTTGGCGGGTTGGAAAATTACAGATTTTAAGATTTCTCAAGTTAATTTTCCCTATCAAACCAGCTTTGGTAATCCGTCCATTCAAAAAGATCCTAATTACCGTCGTTTCCCGCATCGTGGTTTCAGTTACGATTAATCGCGAGAGCAAAGTTAGCTTCTTTAAACTTTCTTTGGGGGTTTATGCTGCGGTAGCACTGTCAATTATCACATTGCTGCTGGATGAAGATTTTGGGGATCGAATGGGTATTTTTGTCGGGACTTTGTTTGCGGTTTTAGTGAATATGCAAACAGCAACATCCGAGTTAGGAAGTAGCAATTCCGTCACCCTAATTGATTTCATTCACATCATGGCAATTATTTACATTTTCATCACAGCTAGTCTGCTAGTTTATACTCGATTTCTCAGCGAATCAGAACAGGAACAGTTATCACGGGATTTAATGCGGCGCTTTGCTGTTCCGATCCTGTCCGGTTCATTTGTTGTGCTTAATATTGTCGTTATTGCTCACGCAGCGATCGTAGGTTAGATGAACACTCTAATGCTGAAAAGATTAGGCAATAATTTAGTTTCAGTTGTTGATATGCTATACTTTTTGATTAGGTGTAAGGTTTTAAACAACCCATACCGATTCTCTAAAATAAAATATTTATTACAAATGCTAATTCTACTTTTCTACGCTGGAAAAGACCTGTTTGCGATTAGTAGTTCCTATATTGTTGAGGTAATTCCGCGAGTTAGTTTTAGGAAAGTACATCATGTACCCGAATATGTGGCGGGTTTATTTAATTATCGAGGGGTAATTCTGCCCGTGATTGACCTGTGCCAATTAATCCAAGGAACTCCCGGGCGGTCGCACCTCAGCACCCGAATTATTATTGTTAAATATCCTAACCAGCAAGGAGTACCACAATATTTAGGTCTGATGGCCGAGCGGGTGACGGAGACTCTAAATATATCAAGTACAGACATTAAAGATTCCAGTATTCGGGTTGATGAAGCTCCCTATTTAAGCGGCACAATCATTGACGAAAAACGGATTATTCAATGTCTTCAGCTTGAGAAACTTTTCAGCGATGAACAACACGCTTACCTGCTCATGGGTGAAAACACTTAATTAAACAGGAGTCCTATCAAATGTTAGTTTTAAAGAAAAGCAAAAATGGGCAATAGGCAATAGAAAAAATAACGATTGTCCCTCAAATCCCAACTCGTAATTCGTAATTCCCCATTCCCCATTCCTAATACCATGTTTAACAATATTACTAGCCGCCTAATTCTGGGTTTTTCCGTTCCAATTCTGTTTCTAATTATCCTAGGCTCCATGCTATTTTCCGGCACAGAACACTTAGTCAAATTGCAGTCCAACTCCAAGGAAGTTGGTGATAACATCAGCAGTACCGATGCCTATGCTTACGATGTCGCCAGGATTATCGCTAGTATCCGAGGATATGCTCTTTATCCGAAAGATCCCTACTATCGCGGGACTTATGATAAAGCCAGAGAAAGTATGCTGGAGAACAAGGAAGAATTGGCAAAGATTACTGATCCCCAGACGCGAGAAGCCGTAAACGCCATGATTCAGATTGGGGATGAATATGATAGCGTTTCAGCAGGTGTTTTTGCCCTTGTAGATGCCGATAAGATGAATGAAGCCAAACAACAAATTTTAATTCCTCGGATTGCCAGACTCGCTGAATCCAGCGATCGCGCCCATACAATTCTTGAAGCCAAACTAAATGATAATTTACTCCAAGCCCAGAAAGCCAAGCAGTTTCAGACTTTACTAATCATTTTAGGAACCCTGATCACGATCGCGGCAACCCTAGCAACGGCCTTTTTGATTGCATTACCGATCCGACGAGATCTACCCAAGGTGGTGAAAGCAGCAGAACAGATTGCTGAAGGAGATTTACAACAAACCATTGAGTTAAGCAACGATGCGACCGAAGTGGGTAAGTTGACCACCGCGTTTCCACTATATGTCCAAAAAACTCAATGCCCTGATTCTCCAGATGCAAAAGTCAGGAGTGCAGATCAGCACATCTTCAACTCAAATCGCCGCCGCCGGGAAAGAATTAGAAGCCACCGTTGTCGAGCAACTAGCTTCCACCAATGAAGTCAGCGCCACATCCCAGCAGATTGCCGCCACCTCTAAGGAATTGGTCAGAGTCATGGAGCAGGTGACACAGATGGCACAGTCCACCGCCACCTCCGCCGGAGCCAGTCATAATGACCTAAATCGCATGGAAACCGTCATGCGCGAACTTTCGGGTGCCACCACCAGCATTACCAGCAAACTAGGGGTGATGAATGAAAAGGCAAATAATATTAATAGCGTGGTGACTACTATTAATAAAGTGGCTGACCAGACTAACCTGCTTTCGCTGAATGCGGCGATCGAAGCCGAAAAAGCCGGGGAATATGGGGCGGGGTTTGCGGTGGTTGCTAGAGAAATCCGGCGCTTGGCCGATCAAACCGCCGTCGCCACCTTAGAAATTGCCCAGATGATTAAAGAGATGCAATCGGCCGTTTCTTCCGGTGTAATGGAAATGGATAAATTCAGTAAATCAGTGGTTGATAGCGTTGCCGACGTCAGCAAAATTAGCGAGCGGGTGACTCAGGTAATTGAGCAAGTACAAGGATTGACCCCCCGCTTCGAGCGAGTGAGTCAGAGCATTGAGGAACAATCCCAGGGAGCGCAACAAATTAGTGAAGCCATGGGCCAACTTAGTCAAGCATCCCAGCAGACAGTAGACTCTTTACGAGAGACAAACAGTGCTGTAGAAAGACTTGACGAGGCGGCAAATGGATTACGCAGAGAAATTGCTAAGTTCAAAACCGCCTAAGCTGGAATATAGAAACTCTTGCAATAGGGAAGAAATAATTCATTCTTCCTACTCCCCTGCTCCCCCTACCCCCCCTGCTCCCTCTGCTCCCCTGCCCCCCCTGCTCCCTCTGCTCCCCTGCCCCCCCTGCCCCCCAGGGCTGTTTCATTCTTTGTAGGGGCAATCCCCCCGTGGTTGCCCCAATCCCTGAAACGCCTGCAAATCTTGGATGGGGAGGGTAGGCACGGGGGCACTACCCCTACAAAACCCTGGTTTCCCTGAGAATGAAACAGCCCTGCCCCTGCCCCCCCCTGCCCCCCTGTTATATGGTATTAGATAAAATCGCCAGATTATTAAGCCAAACCATCGGCTTAGATCCCGATATCGTCAGCCCACATCAGATTGCTAGATCGGTCGAGACTCGTCGAGTCAGATGTAAATTACCAGATCAGTCGAGCTATTGGGCAAAGTTACAAACCTCCGCGACCGAATTGGAGGAATTGATCGAAATCCTGATCGTTCCCGAAACTTGGTTTTTCCGAGATGGTAAACCCTTTGATTACCTCAAAACTTATGTCACCTCAGAATGGCGACCGTCGCCAAACCGCAATATTCTGCAAGTGCTGAGTGTACCATCCTCTACGGGGGAAGAACCCTACTCCATGGCGATTACCCTATTAGAAGCGGGTCTAAATCCTAAACAATTCGAGATTGATGCCATAGATATTAGCCATCGATCGCTTGCCAAAGCTAGGCAGGGAGTCTATACCAAAAATTCCTTTCGGGGCGAGGACTGGAAGTCGCGATCGCGCTATTTTCAACAAACGGATCAGGGTTATGAACTCTCTGAATCTATTCGTAAGCTGGTCAATTTTCAGCAGGGGAATGTGATGACCTCTCTTGCCCGCACTCAAAAGCAATACGACATTATCTTCTGTCGTAACCTATTGATATATCTGAAATCCGAAGCTTGCTCACAGGTATTAACAGCCCTTGATCGCTTACTGATTCCCGGGGGGTTACTGTTTGTGGGAGCGTCTGAAACGGGAAAAATTGTTGCAGACCCCTATAAATCCGTCCGTCAGCCCTTCACCTTTGCCTATCGCAAGCAAGAGGGAGCAGGGGGAGCAGGGGGAGGAAGGGGAGCAGGGGGAGTTGGGGGAGCAGGGGGAGTTGGGGGAGCAGGGGGAGTTGGGGGAGTTGGGGGAGTTGGGGGAGCAGGGGGAGTTGGGGGAGTTGGGGGAGTTGGGGGAGCAGGGGGAGCAGGGGAGAAGGGGAGAAGGGGCGAAATAATTAACACCCCGACACCTATTAACTTTCAACCGTCAACCGTTAACCATGAACCAGCCCTGAATTTACAAGCCGTGAGACAAATGGCGGATGAAGGGCGACTAGCAGAAGCAACTAGCCTTTGTCAGACCTATTTGATTGATCATCCCACCAGTGCGGATGCCTATGTTCTTTTAGGGGAGTTATATCAGGCTAACCAACAAAACGGGCAGGCGGAAAAGTCCTTTCAACGGGCTATCTACCTCGATCCCAATTCCTATCCCGCCCTAGTTCACTTAGCATTATTGAAAGAAAACCAAGGCGATCCAGTCGGAGCCAACCTAATTCAGCAGAGAATTTCAGCCCTTGGATCACGGTTTCAGAACAGAATTTTAGAAGGGGAAACCTAATATGTTCAAAAATCAATCCATGCAGGCTCGCTTGATTGTAGCTTTCATCTTTATGGGGCTTCTGGTGCTGATTGTTGCCTTGGTCGGCTTGAGTGGCAGTTCTCGGTTGAGTAAGCACATTAATACCTTAGCCAAGAATAATGTTCCTAGTATTTCTGGGCTGTGGAAAATTAACGAAGGAAAAACCCAGATTCAATCATCAGAACGGGGTTTACTGGACATCAATCTTACTAAAGCAGGGCGACAGGATGAAATCGGCCGTATGGATAACGCTTGGAAGCAAATTCAAGAGGGATTTCATCAATACGAAGCGGCTCCTAAGTCGAACGCGGAAGAAAAGAAAGTCTATCAAGAATTTTTGAATCAGTGGGATGTGTGGAAGAAAGCCCATGATCAGTTTTTGAGACTTAATCTGAGGTTCGAGAGTCAGGGAAGTGTCAATGTAGTGGACAATTTTACTGGCGGATTTCAGCCCGTAGACTCTGGATTAAAAGCCCTTGAGAACCAAGTTGAGGCAAACCGTCAACCCTCTCAATCTGTCACCAGTCTGTTATTGGAGTTGTTGAAAATCAACGAGGACTTGGCATTCCAAACCGAAAAAATATCAGAACAAGATGTTTCTCAAGTCGGATTTTGGGCTTTTGTGGCGATTATTATTGGGCCGGGAACTGCTATTTTATTTGGAATTTTCTTTAGCAATACCATCGCTAAACCTCTGGGCGCGAAGATTGCCGGGGTCGTTGATATTGCTCACCGGATTTCATCGGGAGACTTAACCAGTGAAATTTCCCTAGCGGATCAGCAAGATGAGGTCGGGCAATTACAGAATGTCTTTTATACCATGAATAAAGACCTGAATGCCCTGGTGAATCGGATTCAACGCTCAGGAAATCAAATCACCAGTTTCCACCGACCTAATTACCGCTTCTGGCAAAAACCTCGAAGCAACCGTAGCCGAACAGGTGGCTTCAACTAATGAAGTCACAGCAACGGCCCATCAAATTGCCACGACATCTAAGCAATTGGTGAAAACCATGGAGCAGGTGGCCGCCATGGCAGAACAAACAACCATAGCCGCGGGTAACAGTAAAGACAATCTGCATCACATTGATTCCGTGATGCGCCAGTTGTTAGAAGGGACTAAGGTAATTTCTTCTAAGCTGGAAGTTATGCACCAACGGGCTAACAATATCAGCCAGGTGGTAACAACAATTACGGTAGTAGCCGATCAAACTAACTTACTATCCTTGAACGCTGCCCTGGAAGCGGAGAGAGCCGGAGAATATGGGGCGGGGTTTGCGGTGGTGGCCAGGGAGATTCGGCGATTAGCTGACCGTACCGCCGTTGCCACCTTAGAAATTGAGCAGATGATTAAGGAGATGCAATTAGCCGTGTCTATTGGTGTCACCGAGATGGATAAGTTTACGAAATCCGTGGTTAATAGCGTCGAAGACGTAGACCGCATTAGCGACCAAGTAGCCGAAGTGATTCAACAGGTACAGGGATTAACCCCCCGCTTTGAGCAGGTGAGTCAGAGCGTTGATGAACAATCCCAGGGAGCGCAGCAAATTAGCGAGGCGATGGAACATCTGAGTCAAGCATCTCAGCAGACGGCCGACTCGTTACGAGAAACCAGTCACGCCCTAGAACAGCTTGACGAAGCTACCCATAGCTTAAAAACAGAGATTTCACGGTTTAAAGTGATAGTATAAAAATAAGGTATAAATCATGGAAAGTTATTTTAGTTCGGTATCTATCGTACCAAATGATGCGGCAACTCCCACTCTCAATGATTGTTGGAATAAAATTGGAGTCATGGGCGATCGCTCCTGTGGCGAACTCAAGACCGTGATCCATTGCCGAAATTGTAAGGTTTATTCGGCGGCGGGACGCAGTTTATTAGAGCGTGAGGCTCCACCCGAATATCTCCAAGAATGGACGGATATCCTATCAGAATCTTCCACCCAGCCAACTGAAGTAGGAGAAGGTACGTTAGTTCGGGCGACGGACACCCTTTCGGTGATTATTTTTCGTCTGGGTAAGGAGAGACTGGCATTGCCCGTGAACATCCTGCAAGAAGTCACTCCCCTCTACACCATTCATACCGTCCCCCACCGCAGAAACTCGGTGTTTTTGGGATTAATCAATATTCGCGGTGAAACCCTACTCTGTATTTCGATCAGAGACTTGCTGGGCCTAGAACCCGTCGCCGAATCCATAGATTTATCAAATCCGATCAATCCCCAACGGATGATTGTGGCGGGGAATAATGAGAACAAGTGGGTTTTTCCTGTGGATGAAGTTCATGGAAACCTATCGCTTCCATCTTAATGAGTTCAAAGATGCTCCCGTAGTTATTTCCAAGGCATCGGAAGCTTACACCAAAGGAGTCGTTACCTGGCAAGGCAAAAAGATCAACTTTCTGGACTCCGAATTATTGTTCTATACCCTGAGTCATAAGGTTTTTTGATTGAGGGGAGTAGGGGGGCAGGGGAGGCAGGGGAGGCAGGGGGAGCAGGGGAGGTAGGGAAGGTAGGGGAGGGAGGAGGAAAATTATTTGTTCCCTATTGCAAGAGTGCCTATTGCAATAGTGCTTATTAATCACTAATGGTCTCGACTATAGCAGTCGCGCCTTGGGTGTTAGGACATAGACTGATGCTCAAACCTAAACCGTACACCCCTCTTTTCCTGCCCCCCCTGCTCCCCTGCTCCCCCTGCTCCCCCTGCTCCCCCTGCTCCCCCTGCTCCCCCTGCTCCCTATTCCCCATTCCCTCTGGAGTTCTGTATGAGTGACGATTCGATGATAGAGCTATTTCGCCAAGAAGCTCAGACGCAAGTTGCGATCTTGACTCAGGGACTCCTGATCTTGGAAACCAATTCCCAGTCGGAGGAAATCCTGCAAGCCCTAATGCGAGTTGCCCATTCTATTAAAGGTGCGGCTCGGATTATTTCTCTGGATGCGGTGATTAACTTAGCCCACTGTATGGAAGATTGTTTTGTCGCAGCACAGAACAAAATTATTAGCTTGGGCCCAGAACAAATTGATGTCTTATTGCAAGCCGTTGACTTATTTCAGGCCATCAGTCAGGTTCCTGAAGCCGATATGCTTTCTTGGCTGGCTGAGAAGATCGGAGAGTTTGAGGCCTGCTGTGAGGCGATTAGAGCCATGTTGCCCCCCGATTTTAACGCTCGGACTTCATCCTTAGTCAACGCGGATCAGAACTTAGAGATTACCCCAACTCCCCGGCAGGAGAATGGTGCTTTAGAGGCAATTACCATCCCCAATGATCGGGTTGTGCGGGTGAGCGCGGAGAATTTGAATCGAATTATGGGACTGGCGGGTGAATCTCTGGTGGAAGCCAATTGGCTGCAACCCTTTGCCGATTCCTTCACGGCCCTCAGATACCGCCAATTAGAGCTTTCCCGACTGCTGGAAACCCTCCATACCGCCTTAGCGAATACGGCGATTAGTTCCGAAAGCCAACAGGTTGTGGATACGGCCCGACAGAAGGCCCAAGAATGTCGGGAAATTCTCACGGATCGATTGGGTGAACTGGAACTTTATGCCCGTCGCACCACTAACTTGAGCGATCGCCTTTACCGAGAAGTCATCGCCTCCCATATGCGTCCCTTTGTGGATGGGGTACAGGGACTTCCGCGCATGGTGCGTGACCTCTCCCGACGATTAGATAAACAGGTGAAATTCCAGATTGTCGGTCAGTCTACCCTAGTTGATCGAGATATTCTCAAAAAACTAGAGGCCCCCCTGACTCACATGATCCGCAATGCCGTTGATCACGGGATTGAATCCCCAGAGGAGCGTGAGGCATTAGGGAAGCCCGTTGAGGGAACAATTCGCCTAGAAGCGTTTCATCGCGGGGGAATGCTGGCGATTAGTGTTTCTGATGATGGTAAGGGCATCGATCCTAATTTTATTCGTCAACATATTGTTGATCGCAATTTAACTTCATCGGAAACGGCGGCCCAACTTACGGAAGCTGAAATCATTGAATTTCTGTTTCTCTCGGGATTTTCGACCACTGACCAGGTGACGGAAATTTCCGGGCGCGGGGTGGGATTAGATATTGCTAAGAGCATGGTGCAAGAGGTGGGTGGCACTATCCGTGCTGTATCCCAATTGGGAAATGGAACCAGTTTCCACTTTCAGCTTCCCCTGACCCTATCGGTGGTGAGGACGCTAATTGTCACTATTTCCGATGAACCCTATGCCTTTCCTTTGGCCCGGGTGGATCGAATTGTTAAACTCGATAAGTCGGATATTTATATTGTCGAAGGTCGCCAATATTTTACTAAGGATGGTCAAAATATTGGGTTAATCGCCGCCCACGATATTTTAGATTTGCCCGAAACTCTCCCTGATTCCGATGCGCTTTGTGTGGTTGTAATTAGCGACCAATCTAACGCTTATGGTCTTTTTGTAGATGAGTTTCTCGGTGAGCGAGATTTGGTCGTGCGTCCCCTAGACCCCCGTTTGGGTAAGGTTTCGGGATATTAGTGCTTCTGCTTTGATGGATGATGGCTCCCCGGTTTTAATTTTAGATGTTTCTGATTTAGTCCGAACCATTGACAATATGCTCAATAGTGGTCAATTAAGACCTGTTGATGTTAATAAAGCCAAAGCTAAGGCTAAAAAGGGCGACGACCATAAACGTATTTTAGTTGTGGATGATTCGATTACGGTGCGAGAAATGACCCGGAAACTGTTACAAAATCGGGGCTATAATGTTGATGTTGCCGTGAATGGAATGGATGCTTGGACGGCTATTCGCAGCAATCATTATGATTTGATTGTCAGCGATATTGATATGCCTCGGATGAATGGGATTGAATTGGTGAAGCAAATCAAAGAACATCCTAAATTTCAGGTGATTCCTGTGATTATTGTTTCCTATCGCGATCGCGAAGATGACCGCATTCAAGGCATGGAAGCCGGGGCAAATTATTACCTAACCAAAAGCAGCTTTCACGATGATACATTAATCAATGCAGTCATCGATCTGATTGGAAAATAAAAGGCTAAATCCCCCATTCATAATTATTCGTAATTCCCCATTACCCATTCCCCATTACCCATTACCCATTACCCATTACCCATTACCCATTACCCATTCCCTATTCCCTGTTCCCTTAAAAGTATGAGAATCGCGATCGTCAACGATACAGCTATGGCTATAGAAGCTCTTAAAAGAGTGCTTTTAACTGTTCCTAATTATCAAGTGATCTGGATTGCCCGCGATGGTAAAGAAGCCGTTGATCGTTGTGCAAAAGATACTCCTGACTTGATTTTAATGGATTTGTTTATGCCTATTATGGACGGTGTGGAAGCGACCCGCCAGATTATGCGGCAGAGTCCCTGCATGATCCTGATCGTGACAGCCAGCGTGGGAAACCATGCCGGAAAAGTGTTTGAGGCGATGGGACATGGGGCACGCGATGCGGTGGATACTCCGATCTTGGGAACTCAGGAAAGCTCAAATTCTCACCAACCCTTACTTGCCAAAATAGTTACCCTCAGCAAGCTGATTGGCAAATCCTCGACCCCCTCCACGCCTCCACTCCCAACCTCAAAACTGACTTCCTTCTCCAAACCCTCTACCCCCCTTCCTCGCCTGGTGACTATCGGCTCCTCGACGGGGGGGCCAAAAGCCCTGGCGACGATTCTTTCCCGACTTCCTGCCAATTTTGGGGCGGCAATTGCCATTGTGCAGCACGTCGATATGCAGTTTTCTGCGGGTCTGGTGGATTGGCTGAATCAACAAACCCCTCTGACGGTGCGATTGGCCAATATTGGCGATCGCTTAGAAAGGGGTATTGTTCATATTGCCGGGACTAACGATCATCTTAGTATCCGCTCAGATCTCACATTGTACTACACAAAAGAACCTGTTAACTATCCCTATCGACCCTCGGTTGATGTTTTTTTTAAGAGCCTAGCCCAACACTGGCATCATAAAGAAATTGCTGTATTACTGACGGGGATGGGACAGGACGGGGCTGATGGACTCAAGGTTTTGCGTGAGACTGGATGGCACACGATCGCTCAGGATGAAAAAAGTTCGATTGTCTATGGTATGCCTAAAGCGGCAGTTCAGTTAAATGCCGCCGTTGAAGTTCTGGCTCCTGAAGCGATCGCTAATACTTTAATTCAGCGAATTAATCATGGTAGTTAGTTAGGCTAAAGTTTATCCTATAATATTTCTCTGGCTAACCTTTTTTCTGTTCTACAATTTTTCAATAATATTCGGTATTTCTACTTAATTTAACCCTGCCAATTGGGCTAATTCAAAAGTTGGGATTTGGTCAAATAAAATTAACAATTAGTAAAGATTGAAAGGCGGATTACATGGTATTCTATACAGATAGATTTAATTCTGATATTACCTAACAATACTCCTCTCTATTATGAACAAGAAAAAATTAATTGATGCTGTGGAGAAGCTGTCAAAGGAAGCCCATCGCAGTGAAGAAGAACAGTTTTTTATTAGAATGCTAAAACAGGTTTGGGAAATTGACTGGTCTGTTCCTCCATCCGATGTCTGGCGTAATTTGATCGCACGGAATCAAGACTATTTCTTTGGTTTTATGGAACTCGATGATGGAGATGAAAGAGAAGAAAACTGGTTACTCGGTTCTTTAGAGGCGATCGTTGAGTCATTGATTCAGAAAAATGAAGATAGTAAATGGAAAACTAAAATTGTAGAGACCATTGATGAGTTGAATCAATTACGTTTAAAGATTCAAAAGTAAATATTGGCGGTGTTTAGCCAAGATCTCGGCTATTTGTCCAAAGGGAAAATTAGGCGATAGCTTGGCGATCGCAGATAGTCTCATGGGTGACTTAAATAGACAAATTACAGAAATATGAATAGATTTTTAAAAAGTTTAGAGAATTTTGTAGAAACGATGTCTTTGGGCACTGAGATTTATCACACTGGTTCCAGTTATCTTTTCTGGGATTTAAAGATTGTTTCATGCCCAGGGATAATTCCTATTAAAATCGATACCCAAAAACTCAGGAAAATTATGACTTTAGATTGGCGACTCAAACCCGGATATTTAAACGCAGGTGGCTCGGATTTTGAATCTGTACACATTTTGCTGGGATATTTTATCGCCAATCGTCATTCCCCAACCCCCTTACCAAATAAGTCTCTGCTTACGGAAAATGAAGCCTTTGAGTGGGGAAAAGGTAAACCTTTAGAAAAGGTGATTAACTGTCAGTCGGATTTTGAATTTCTGATGCAGCATCCTCGGCTTTTTCGGAATGCGATCGCCATTATTGAACCTTGGGAACACGTTGGGTATAATCCATTAGGGGAACACGTTAGAGCTTCTCTAAATGTTGCCTATATTGCCCAAACAATTGCGGACTGTGACTCAATTTTGTTTCCTTTGTGGTCGTCAGGATTACTCGATCCTGAAACAATTATTCCGGTGATTTCTTCAGGATTAGCGGTGGTTGTGGAAGGAGGAGATCCATCGGTACGGGATGCTTCTACCTTTGCAGGTGGCAAATCTTCCCTCGCAGATTTACATATATTTGTGGAAAAGTTGCTGTTATCTCGATCTCCAACCAGTGCCCCTGCAATTTTTATTTGTTTGGGACATCAATTAGCCGCCCAAGGACATATTAATCTGATTCAAAAGGCAGTGCAACAGGTACTTAATTTAAGCCAATTAGAGAACGATTCATCAGGAAAAACCCTCAAAGCCTTGCAAAATGTTTGTCAAGAAATTGAAAAGATTGGGAATTGTCTTTCTGTTAAGAAAAAGAATGGTAATATCGTAGCTCGAAGTTGGCATGATCCTGAATTTGCTGTGGGGCCAAATGAATTTAAAGAAGTTGGCGATCGCCAGTTACATCATTACGAATCTCCCGATAGCGAAAGTTCAGGAATTCCCCAAGAATTAATTACCGCCCATGAAGTAACCGCCGATGAATTTGAAGGAGTAATTGATACTTCCATCGAATATGAACACGAATTAAATATTGCCATGTTTCACTCAGATGAAGTGAATGAAGAAGCAATTTTATTTGCAAATTGGGCCTATAGATTACTCCATGATACGATTATTTCCCATCGTCATATTCTCGCAGGAAGTCCCCTATCTTGGCTGATGCAAATGCCTTATGCGATAGAAATTCTCTGTTCAACAGCCCATGAAGATGAAATTCTCACCGAATGTTCTGCTACCTGTATCAACTATAAAGATTTTGAAAGTCAGTTGATTCGGCGCTCATTTACTTGTCAATTTCACCCGGAATTATTATCGGATTTAAGGTCTGTTGGTTTTCGTAAACATCCCGAATATTCTGAACTAAAAAAAGATGATGGAGCGAGGTTATTTGCTCGATTGCTCTATGCTGGAATGCAAGAGTAGGGACGGATTTAGATCCGGTAAAACTTAAAATTTCCCGCCCACTAACTGAGGTAGGCAGGAAAATATTGTTAGTCTCTAATTGTTACCGACCAGCATCTTCTGATGTGATCAAGACTCGCTGACCGAACTCTCCAATCTTAACAGACATACCATCGGAAACCACGGAACTCATAACGATCAACAACACCACTGGTTTCAGATTTATTGACTGAAGCAATTTGAAATGTAGGGACATATTTCTTCAGTGCTATCATTACCGCAGGAGGAACTTCACTTTCAGAAATATCACGTTCTACTTCTTCAATACCACCATTAGTATAAACATCGACCTCAACTTTCTTCCCGTTTAGAGTGCCTTCAATTTCAATTACGGGTAAGCCATTATCTCCCAAATCCCAGTTAGCACTTGTCCATTTGGCATCAGGAAGTACCCGTTTCGCAGAAAGCAAAACTTGAGGAGGAACATCTTTGATCTGAATATCAACATTTTGTGCTGAGGCGGAAAATGTCCCAGTTGTCAATAGTAAGAAACCCGCTAAAATCATTGTCGAACAAAAACCTTTGAATATTTTAAACATGAATTGCAGTCCGTAAAAAATCAGGAACTTAGACAATCTACCATGGTTGTATGGGATTTTTTTTAAAATGTATATGCTTAAAAAGCATAGAGCTATAACTATAAAACATACGGATTTTTTTTGGGGGTGTTTATGGAATTACGTCATCTTAAATATTTTGTTGCTGTGGCTGAAGATCTTAACTTCAGTCGTGCTGCTGTAAAGTTATATATCTCACAACCGGCGTTAAGTCGCCAAATCAAAGATCTTGAAAATGAACTGAGCGTTATGCTATTTTTAAGACAATCGGATGGATTAAAACTCACAGAAGCCGGGAAATTTTTTCTCGAACAAGCTCAAGATATTTTGAATCGTAGTTATATTTCTGTGCAAACCATCAAGGCTAATTACACCAATCAAGATCAACCTTTAGTGATTGGCTATATTCCTACTATCCTCCAGAGTTTTCTAGGTCAAACCCTAAAGAGTTTTGGACTTGCCTATCCTCAAGTTATTGTAAATTTCCGGGAGATGTCGCCGAGTGAGCAGGTTAAAGCGTTGCGAGATGGTGAGATTGATATTGCATTTATGGGTAATCCACCCGATAATTTAGAAGCAGAATTTATGATCAAATGTATTAAGAAAGTGCCTATTGTTGCTCTACTACCCAATCAACATCCCCTGGCGAATCAACCCTCAATTAATCTGGCTGAAACTTGCATCGGAAAAATTTATCGGGATGTCTGAAGAAACGTTTCCAGGGCGAAATGATCGTATCCATGATGTTTGCCGTTGCGCTGGCTTTACCCCCAATCTACATCTATTTGCCGATAGTCATGCCTCAATGATTGCTTTGGTTACCACGGGGCAAGGGGTAGCAATTATGCCCAGCGAGGCAGAAGCACTACCCCATCCCCAAACGGTGTTTGTCAAGCTACACCATCCCCTATACTACGCCCGATCCACTGCCGTTTGGAGGAAAGAAACACCCGCTAAATCTTTAGAGAACTTTCTAACAATTCTGTTGAAATATGTTCAATAGTTTTCTATAATTGTGCTCTACTTAGCTCCTGAATAGCAATCAAACTTTATGATAAAATTAATCAAAAACTCAACTTGGCTAGATTTAGCAATTGATTTAAGAAACTCGGTTATTTTGGCTATTTGGCGGCGAGTGATAGCGACAATGAGCTTTGCTTTACTGATTACCATTGCCTATCACCAAGGATATGCGGTAAATCAACCGATTCTCTCTACTTTAATTCCTGGAATTGTCCTGGGACTATTATTAGTTTTTAGAACAAATACAGCTTATGACAGATTTTGGGAAGGTTGTAAACTTTGGTATGACTTGATTAATGCTGGTCGAATTTTGTGCCGAAATATTTGGACAATTGTTCCTGAAAATAGCAGTGAAAGCCGAGCAAAAAAAAATACCCATATCAGATTAGTGGGTATATTAATAATAGCAATTAAATTACATTTAAGAAACGAAAATATTGAGGGTGATATAGCAGCATCAATGACTCCAGAAGATTATTTAGAACTGCAACGAGTTGATAATATTCCCCTGAGAATTATTAATTGGTTTGCCGAATATTTTCGCCAGCTTTATTATGAAGACCAGGTAATTCCCTATAGGTTTTTTATTGAATTAAATCGTTCTTTAGACCAAATAATGATGCTACTTAGTGGTTGCGAACGAATTTTAAATACTCCCCTTCCTCGACCCTATTCAATTCATCTCAAACATTTATTACTGCTATATTGTTTTGCCTTACCTTTTCAACTTGTAAAAGAACTAGATTGGTTTACTATTCCAGTTGTGGGAATTATTAGTTTTGCTTTATTAGGAATAGAAGATATTGGTGTGGAAATTGAAAATCCTTTCGGTTATGATCGCAATGACCTACCTTTAGATAGATTTTGCCAACAACTACAAATTGAAATTGAAACAGAATGGGTTAATTTGGATATTTCTACACCTAAAAATCGTGAGATTATAGAATCAAATAGTCAACGAATTTAAAGCAATGACCTAACTGAAACCCAGGTTATTATTTATTTCTCCAGGGTTTAGCGGAGATGAATCATCAAATCTAATCAGGATAATCCTAATCATGAACATGAAATCATCTTATCCAAATTCACGCATTGAACTTATTGAAACCAGCTTTGAGAAAATCAAGCCCCGGGCGGTCGAATTTGTCGCTAGTTTTTATGAAAATCTGTTTGAAGTTTATCCAGAAACTCAACGTTTATTTGAAAAAACCGATATGGATAAGCAAGGAAAAAAACTGCTGAGTTCTCTAATTCTATTAGTCGGAGGTTTACGCACACCTGAAGCACTGATTCCCGTACTCAAAGATTTAGGTGCTAGACATAAAGGCTATGGCATAATTACAGAATATTATCCCCTGGTGGGTGAAATTTTACTCAAAACTTTCGCCGATTATTTGCAAGAAGATTGGACTCCCCAAGTCGCACAAGCCTGGCTTGAGATTTATACAAAAACCTCTCAATTAATGTTAGAAGGTGCCGGGGTAGATGGGGCTGTAAAATCAGAAAAACCGGAAATCAAAGCTACACCCTTTCCCTCATCAACTGGGGAAACGGTCTTCCCCCAATATGGAAGCAGGGGTAGGAAGAAAACTGCACCACAGCAACGGAATTTAACTCAAGTCATTAGACTAATATTAAAACCCCTAAAACTAATTCAAAATAGTTTTAAATATATTTTCAAACAAATTAATAAATGGTTTTGGGAGTCACCAACCTGGGTAGTAGCCGTTACCATTGCTTTTATGTTAGTGGTCTTAGTTATTTTTACACCTAATGATTCGGTACTATCGAAAATTTTATCAGACGTTGAACCAATTAGTATCATCGTGGCTATTATTTTATATGTCAAAGAAATTCCTGACCGAAAAAAAGAATTTCGATATCAAGCTTGGAGCGTAATTGATGCGGCTAATGGTGTCAAAGTTAGCCCAGCCAGAATTATTGCTTTACAAGATTTGAATGAAGATGGAGTTGCTTTAAATAATTTAGAGCTATCCGAAGCAAAATTAGTCAGAATTAATCTTTCTCAAGCAGATTTAAGCGAAGCTAATTTAACGAATGCCGATCTAAATCATGCTGATCTGAATCATGCTAATCTGGGAAATGCTTTAATGGCTCGTGTCAACCTGACGGGGGCTAATTTGAGTTATGCTAACTTGGGTTTTGCTAAACTAAGTTACGCGAATCTGAGTAGTGCTAACCTAAGTTATACTAACCTGATTTGTGCTGATTTAAGAGATGCAAATCTAAGTGGAGCAAATCTCAGCCATGCGAATCTGAGTGGTGCAGATCTGAAAAATGCTTATTTAACAGGTGCCGACCTCAGAGGTGCGAATATTAGTGAGTACGACTTGCGAGGAGCGTATCTCAAAGGTGCTATAATGCCTAATGGTTTAAAACATTCTTAACCCTAATAATATTTGATCAGTTCTTTTAGCATAAACCCGTAAAAAAAGGAATAAAAATTCATGGAATTTAACAAAAATACCCTAGCTCAAACAATGGCTTTTTTACTCTCAATTCCTCCTAAAAGTAATTTAGCTAAGTTACTAAAATTATGCTTAGTTAGTGATTATAATGGAGAAAGTTTGGGTCAAAATTCTTTGGAAAAAAGCTATGAATTAATTAGTAATCCCTCTAATTTACCCTATTGGATACAGGAAGTTATTCAAAGTAATGATAAAATTACACCGGAAGAATGGCAAGCTTTTGGACAAATGAATTTAACACAGACTCAGGATTTTATTAATACTTTATTGGAAGAATTAAATAATTTGGAATTGTAATATTACTATAATTAGATGATAGAGACTCACGAATCAGAATTTACGCAGCTACGATATGCGTAGCGTAGTAATATAAGTCTAAAGTTATTTTTAGTCGATTATGTCTCGTTCTAAAGCTTTACAATACTACGTTTTTAGTCGTTTACTGTTAGCCCCCCTAATGCTGTGGACAATTACCACGGTGGTTTTTTTGCTGTTACGCGCCACGCCCGGTGACCCGGTGGATGCGATTCTTGGCCCCAGGGCTCCGGCGGCAGCCAAGGAAGCCTTGCGAGCGCAATTGGGGTTAAATGGTTTCCCTAGGACAACAATATTTTGACTACATGGGAAAACTCCTGCATCTGGATTTAGGAAACTCCCTCACCAGTCGCGGGGAAACGGTTTGGCAAATTATTCAAAATCACTTTCCCGCAACGGTTGAACTGTCTTTATTTAGTATGATGGTAGCCTTGGCGGTGGGAATTACCGTTGGGGCGGTGGCGGCATCCCATCCCGATACAATTTGGGATACGGGGGGCCGTTTATTCGGAATTATTACCTATGCAATTCCTCCTTTTTGGGCGGGGATGTTATTGCAATTAATTTTTGCGGTGCAGTTGGGTTGGTTTCCCCTGGGGACTCGATTTCCGGTGACAATTCCTACTCCTGAAGGTTGGAGTGGTTTATATACCTTGGATAGTCTATTTACGGGAAACCTAATGCAATTGGGAGTAGCACTTTATTACCTCTGTTTACCTTCTTTAACTTTGGGTTTATTATTAAGTGGTATTTTTGAAAGAATTGTGCGAGTTAACCTCAAACAAACCTTAAAAGCGGATTATGTGGAAGCAGCTAGGGCTAGAGGAATCCCCGAATTAAGGATTGTTTTAGCCCATGCTTTAAAAAATGCCATGATTCCAGTTATTACGGTGTTGGGTTTGACTTTTGCCGCGTTATTAGGGGGCGCAATTTTAACGGAAGTTACCTTTTCTTGGCCGGGATTAGCTAATCGGTTATATGAAGCCATTAGTTTCCGAGATTATCCCACAGTGCAGGGAATTGTTGTCTTTTTCGCGGCTATTGTTGTGGTTGCGAGTATTCTAATTGATGTTCTCAATGCCTGTATTGATCCGAGAATTAGATATTAAGAAAGTTGGGGTGATGGGGGAATAGGATTTTGATTCAGTGCGATGGTATCTAGGGGCAGTTGCAACTGGAATCCATCGACTTTTTCAATTCGATTTTTCGCAATTTCACAATATTCTGGACTAATATCAATCCCGATAAAATTTCTCCCCATTTGTTGAGCAACTTTGCAAGTTGTCCCACTTCCACACATCGGATCAAGAATCAAATCCCCGGCATTTGACCAAGAATAAATATGATCCCGTGCTAATTCACAGGGAAAGGGTGCGGGGTGATTTTTTGCTTCTTGATCTTCGAGATTTTTTCCCACAACATATTCCCAAATATTCCCTTTAATTTTTTGATTCTTTACAGGATTTGCCATTTTTGAACGTTTTTGATCAGCTTTTGAATAATTTTTATAGGTTGTGCCATTAAGTTCTAATCCGGCGTGTAAACAGTCGATCATCAAGGCGTTATGGGTAGTAACCTGACCTTTGCTGAAAACAAACATATATTCAAATTCATTACTATATCTCCGTCGATAAATTTGGGGAATGGGATTTCTTTTTTTAAAGATCATAGTATCATGAAGATTAAAACCAATTTCTTTAAAGAAGATCGCTTGTTTAAAGCTAGTTCCGGTTTCGCTTCCCTCAATGGTGGCGTCAGCAACTACCCAAACTATCACCCCCCCTGGTTTAACAATACGGTATAGTTCTCTAGCAATATCTTCAAAGGGAAATACAAAACCTTTATATTTTCTCAGGTTATCATAGGGGGGGGAAGTTAACACCATATCAATACAGTTATTCTCGAAGTTTTGCATCACTTCGATACAATCTCCTTGGAATATTTTATTAATAAATTCGGTAATAGTCATCGAGCTTAAATTTTTGATCATTATCCTAATATAACCCACCCCTATTCTTAACTATACTATTCCAAAATTTGTCTCGAAAATGGATAGTTTTGATAAACTGGGGAATGAGCGATCGCTATAATGATTATTATGGAAAGTCAACCCAGGGAGATTCAACGTTATGAGGGCAATTTAGGGGATTATCGTTTCTGTTGGTGAAGGAGTATTTGAATTTAAAATTAATTATGGCCCGGGCTACCGGGTTTATTTTGGACAAGTCGGGTTCACCGTAATTTTGTTGCTCTGTGGTGGAGATAAAAGCACTCAGCAAAAAGATATTCAAAAAGCAAAAGAATACTGGAGAGACTACCATGCAAGACGTTAAAACTCCCATTACTGATAGTTATCATAATTATTTAATTGAATCTCTCAAAGATCCACAAGAAGCAGCAGCTTATCTGGAAGTTGCTTTAGAAGAAGGTAACGATCAACCTCAATTATTAAAAAAAGTCATTACCAATATTATAGAAGCTCAGTCTCAACTTGATCAAAGTTTTGATTTAGATCAAATGAATCGAGAAAAAGTTGATAAAGTTTTAACATCAATCACTTGTACACAAATTTATACTTTTGTTGAATTACTTAATATTTTAGGGTTTAAAATCTCAATTCAGGTGAAAGAAACAGAAATAGAAGGAGATGCGGAATAATCGATCTTGAAAAAGTCTGGGCGGGTTTAGAAACATCAATTGTGAGTGATAAAGCTCTGAATAAACCCGCCCCTACAACTGATTTTATATTAGCATCTCGGCGCGGATTGCTCTATACTAAAAGTCTGTTTATAATTTGTTGATTTATTCTTACCTATGTCCTTAAAAAGACGTCAATTTCTATTGTTAGCGAGCTTGAGTGCTGCTGGTTTTATCGGATTGGGAAACTACTCGAAAAATCCTGAGCTTTCCTGAGATTTCTGAACAACAAATTTCTAGGGGAGACGGTGCAATGCACGCCATCGCATCTGATCTTAAAGATAAACCCCTATTTTGTTTTGTGACTATTGGAGATACGGGAACGGGAGAAAAAGGACAATATGAAGTGGCAAAGGCAATGGTTAGCTATTATCAAAATCATCCTTTTCAAGTGGTTACTTTACTCGGAGATAATATTTATACTAATGGTGAAATTGAAAAAATTAAGGATGTATTTGAAAAACCCTATCAATATTTACTGGAACAAAAAGTTAAATTTTATGCCTGTTTAGGCAACCATGATATTAGAACAGAAAACGGTAATCGACAGGTGACTTATCCTTTATTTAATATGCAGGGTCGTTACTATACGTTTAAATATGATCCTGTACAATTTTTCGTTTTAGATGCGAATGATCATGCCGATTGGGACAAACAAATACCTTGGTTAGAAGACCAACTTCAACGGAGTCAAACACCTTGGAAAATTGTTTATAGTCATTTTCCCATGTATTCTTCTGGGTTATATGGTGTGAACCCAGCATTGATTAATCGCTTAACTCCTTTATTTAAAAAATATGGCGTGCAACTGTATATGAATGGTCATGAACACCATTATGAACGTACCCAACCCATTAATGGTACAACCTATTTAGTTAATGGTAATGGCGGGGCAAATATTCGCCCCGTAGGAAGTTCAGAGTGGACAGCAACTGCCGCCTCAACCCTGGGATTTACTGCGATTGAAGTTTATGCAGATCGGATGGTAATTCAAGCAATTGATACGAATGATCAAGTATTTGATCAAGGAATCATTCGTTTATAAACCAATAGTAAACAGTAATCAGTCATCAGTTTATTACCCATCACTCATTACCCATTACCCATTACCCATCACTCATTACCCATTACCCATCACTCATTACCCATCACTCATTACCCATTACCCATTACCCATTACCCATTACCCATTACCCATCACTCATTACCCATTACCCATTACCCATTACCCATTACCCATCACCTATTTATCAATAACCAGCAAGGCTAAAACTTTATCAAACTGGAAGTTATCAACTAAAGAGGTTAGAACCTGGGTTAAAACTACACTTTCAGGAGGGATTTGTTGGAGTAAAATTATAATTTCAGTATCACTACATTGAGAGGCATATTCACGGAGTCTTTCTATCCATTGGGCAGGCATTTTTGCCAAGTGTAACTTAATGTCTTCAGTCGGTAAAGTTTCCGATTTTTCCGAGTGCCCAGATGTTCTATTTTTCCCTTCTTGATAAATATATTGAAACCTGGAGATGTTGCTTAACTTTTTCTAAGAGGTTTTCCTTCTGGAATGGTTTGCGAATAAAATCATCACAGCCCGCCGCCAAAAGCATCGCCCTATCTTCTTCAAAAGCACTAGCGGTCAGCGCAATAATCAGAGTTTTGTGAGTGAGTAAATCGGCTTTAATCATTTGGGTGGCTTTTAATCCATTCATCACGGGCATCCGCATATCCATAAAAATTAAATCGGGTTTCCAAGTCTGGAAAAGTTCGATCGCTTGTAGACCATTTTCTGCTTCCTTGACCTGAAAACCTACGCCATTCAGAATTTCTGATAGGAGCAGGCGACTTTCTAAAACATCATCAACGGCCAAAATTTTATAGCTGGGTTGTTGGGGTGCTAAATGAAGGATAGGGGGGTAAGAGAGTGAAGACTGAGGGATTGCAGATTCCACCGGTTGCACGACAATTTCAAAAGTAAAAATTGTTCCCTGATTAACAACACTTTGTACCTTAATATCTCCTCCCATTAATTGAATAAATTTACGACTAATGGCTAGACCTAATCCGGTTCCTTCATGGTGTTTTCGCCCGGTTTCTGTTTGGGCAAAAGCTTTAAATAAATGACTAATTTCTTCTGGAGAAATCCCTAAACCGGTATCTTCTATATCAAAAATAATTACCGATTGATCGGCTTTATTTTCGGGTTTTAATTTAGCCCGCAGGGTCACGGAACCCACTTGAGTAAATTTCAGGGCATTGCCTAAAATATTAATTAAAACTTGACGTAATTTTCCTTCGTCGGTCTGGACAAAATCAGGAGTATTGGGGGAGATTTCAAAAACCAGGTTTAATCCTTTTTTTGAGGCTTGAATTTGGAGAATATTTTGTAAGTTATTCAGAAAGGAAATAAGATTAAAGTCGGTTTTATTTAAGGTGACTCTACCCGCTTCAATTTTAGACATTTCTAAAATATCATTAATTAATTCTAAAAGATGACTACCCGCCCGGTTAATAATTTCTACATAATGTTGATAGTCCGGTTTGAGAGATAAATCATGATTCATTAATTGGGCAAAACCTAAAATTGCATTCAGGGGCGTTCTTAATTCATGGCTCATATTGGCAAGAAATTCACTTTTAGCTCGGCTGGCAATATCGGCGGCATTCACGGCTTTTTGTAGGGCTAATTCTGCTTTTTTACGCTCGATAATTTCAGCTTTTGCCTGTTCAAATAGAGTGGATTGTTGCACCGCGATCGCTAACTGAATACTAATGTGTTGAATTGATTCAATTTCTGACTGATGCCACTTTCTGGGCTTTTGGCAATTGTGGGCGATCAGAAATCCCCAAAGGCTTGAATCTTTGACAATGGGAACTAACAGTTTAGCTTGAACTTTTAACTGACGTAAAATATTTTCTAAAGCCGGTGCCATTGTGACTTGATTAATGTCTTCAATTAAAAGGAATTTTTCTTGATAATCATAATATTGAAACTCGCCTATAAAAATTTCTTCCGGGAAAATTTGACCTTTAATACTCGGCCATCCCGGTTCCACTGATTCCGTAATTGCGCTACGATTTCCATTGGATAAAATCTGGTAAATCAACACCCGATCCACAGATAAAAACTCACGAACTTCTTCCACCGCCGTCGTCAAAATCTCCTCTAGGTTGAGGGAAGATCGGATACGCTCTTGAATTTTATTCTCCGCCTTCAATAAAGAGTTTTGTTGACTCAGAATATGAGATAGTCTCGATATTTTTAGCTGATTTTTAACTCGTGTTTCTACTTCTTCTAATTCAAAAGGTTTGGTAATATAGTCATTTCCCCCCACAGAAAAAGCCTTAACTTTATCAGAAAGTTGGTCTTTAGCACTAATAAAAATAATCGGAATATTACGGGTTTGTTTCATGGGCTTTTAATTGGGAACAAACCTCATAGCCATCCGGTGGCGGCATCATAATATCCAGTAAAATTAGATCGGGAGGATCTTCTAAAGCCGATCGAATGGCAAAGTTACCATCCCTGGACAGCCGAACATTATAGCCACAACCACTCAAAAAAGTATCCAATAAACGCAAATTATCGACCGTATCATCTACTACTAAGATATTGGCAGTTTGTTCGGCGTTAGAAATACTCATTGTTGCATTTATTGTTGTGCTTTGGCTGCTTGAATTAAATCCCATAGCGTGGAATGATCAAAATCATCAACAAACCTCTGTATCGCTTCGGATAAAACGGGGTCGTTGGTGTTTATCTCTTTTGAAATGGACTCGATTGAAATGGTGTTGAGGCGAATCACAGCCTGCTCTAAGCGATCAATTAAGTCAGGAGTCAAAGCCACTAAACGGGTTAATATAGACACCGACGAAATTTCAGGGTTAGGATTCAAAGAATCTGAGGTTTCCTCTAATGAAAATTCACCTCCACTATAACCCATTCTCACCCCAATCTGTCCATGGATAGCCTCAAAAATATCTGTTTCTGTAAAAGGTTTACCGATCAGATCATCATACCCCATTGCTTGATTTTGATCAAAGTCTGGAGCAAAGGGGCTGGCACTAATCGCAATAATCTTAACGGGCTTAAAGGGTTCTGATTTTGCTTTTTCTAGATCTTTTTCTCGGATTGTCTGCGTTATTTTATCTACCTTTTTCGTAGGCATTTGTACATCAATTAAAATCAAATCTGGTTGCCAAGTTTCCCACATTTGAATACCCTCTATCTCGTTGTTTGCCTCCTTAATGTCTAAATTCAAAGGTTGCAGGAGTTCAATCAGCAAAAGTCGGGTATCTGGATGATTGTCAATAATTAAAATTTTGTGATTTTGGGCATCGAGTTCTAAGGGGATCACTTGATTTTTATTTTTAGGAGTTTCTGAATGAGTATCTGTAACGGCTTGATAGGGAATATCGCACTTAAAAATTGTTCCTGTTCCTACTTCACTTTCTACGTTAATTTTTCCTCCCATCAGTTGAATAAAATGATTGCTAATTGCTAATCCTAAGCCTGTTCCACCTTGCACTTGCTGTCCAGATTTTGTTTGAATAAATGGTTGAAAAATTTTTTCTAATTCATCGGCAAAAATTCCACATCCTTGATCTTCAACTTCAAACTCAAGGGCATCTTGATGGTTTATTTTTTTCAGTTTAGACCGCAAACTTATCCGGCCAAAGGATGTAAATTTAAAGGCATTACTGAGCAAATTAATTAAGACTTGACGTAACTTAACTTCATCATAAAACACCCTCTGAGGAAGCTCCGAACTATACTCCAAAACAAAATCCAATTTTTTTTCCTGTGCTTTCAAATCAAACATCTCTTTTAAGCCGTTGAGAAAGTTAGGGAGGTTGAAATTAATGGGATTTAGGGTAGTACATCCCGATTCAATTTTAGCCATATCAAGGACATCGCTAATTAATGCTAATAAATGTTCAGCACTGCGATGAATGATCCGAATCTTTTCCTGGTGTTCTGAGGTTAAATCCGAACTTTTCAGCAGCACTTGAGTAAAACCAAGAATAGCAGTTAAAGGCGATCGCAATTCATGGCTCATATTTGCCAAAAATGCACTTTTAGCATCGGCGGTGGCTTCTGCTTTTTGTTTAGCGATCGCTAACTCAGCCGTGCGTTCCTCGACTTTGGTTTCCAAAGTTCGATTAGATTCTGCCAAATTTGCATAAAGTTTAGCATTTTCAATGGCGATCGCCGCCTGGGCGGATAAAAGTTTTAATATTTCTAAACGATCTTGGGTAAATGCACCCGTCGCCCGATCATTTTCCAAATACATAATACTGGTCAGTCGTCCTTGACTAATCAAAGGTAAACAGAGAATTGATTTAGACTGTTTGACTTTAATATAAGGATCATTAATAAATTTTCCTTCGCAACTAGCATTCTTTAAAACAACGGTTTCTCCCGTATTAACGACATAGTTAATAATAGAATTAGCAACTAAATGACTCCCATCCACAGGAATCGACTGTAACACCTTAACCCCATTGAAATCCGCTGATCCTTCGGCTTCAATTAGAAATTCATTTCCAGTTTTTACAATTAAATATCCCAGTTGCGCTCCGGCATTTTCGATTAAAACTTTCATTAAAATAATCAGCAATTTATCTATTAAAATTTCACCCGAAATTGCCTGGGATGCCTTGATGACCGCAGCTAAATCTAAAACTTCGCCTGACTGGGTTCCCGTTGTGGATTGAGGATTTAGATTCACGGTATAATTCACACTTTTAATTGAGGATAAAGAAGAAATTAACTGGGGATATTTAGTTTCTAAATCCTCAACTTTCGTTTTAGCTCCCCAACGTTTATAAAGGTAATGGGATTCTTTCATATAAGTTCGAGCAATTTTTAACCGACCTCGCCCTAAATAAAACTCAGCCGCTAATTCGTAAGCTAATGCTTCTTCTTGAATAAATTTATTTTTCGATGCTTGAGAAATAGCCTGTTCATAATAGTCTTCTGCTTCTAGGATTTTTCCCAAAACCCGAGCTTTTTCTGCCTCAACTAAGTAAAATTTATTTAAGAAATTCTCTGGAGCATGAGTTGCCCATTTTTGCATTTTGTTTTGATTCCTAGTGACTCGATTGATCCAAATTTCTGGGTCGGAATTTGTAGTCTGAGTTGATAATTTTAAATGCACTAAGGAATCATAAAAATAGAAAATAGGAACAACGATCATTCCCATGACACCATCTAAATTTTGTTCTGCAAGAATGGCATTTTCCTGGGCTTGATCATAATGCTTAAACAGATAACATAATATCAGTTTGTTTAGATAAAAAAAGTTAATTTGAACTCGATCACTTGCTGCAATTGCCAGGGGAAGGCATTGTTCTTCGTTGTAAATATTACCCGTTAACTGCATCAGGTTTTCTGATTTTCCTAATAAGTTTTGGGTAGCTTGCCAAAATATAGCAATCCAATTCACAGCGGCTTCTTGTCGGGTTTGGCTAATAGCTTGACTATAGGTAGCCATCTCTTGTTCAAGATCTCTTAATTCATAACCGACAAAATAGGGACTCACACAAACCCAAAAACCACAATAGCTAGAAAATTCTAATTCTCCATTTTCTAATCCACTATAATACCCTTCAAGAGCAATGGGTCGCATTTTCTGACAATGATCTTTCCAATTAATAATATGACCAGCTAAAGCATCATCTACCTTTGCTTTTATTTTTTGGGCGTTTAGTTTTTCAACTAAATTGGAAGCTAAGACCCCAAATTGATAACCGGACTCAATATCTTCAATAACTCCACATAAAAGGGCACCATAACACGCATAACCCATGGCGGATTCGGTGGTATTGCCATATTGGATGGATAAATTAACCTGTGATGTGGTTACTAACAAGAATAACTTAGGATCGGAAATATAGGCTGAAGCAGTTATACTTGAAAGAATATACATCGCTGCTAAGGCTTGGGAATCCCCCATCGGAGGCAGATTAATTAAATCTTTGATTTCATATTCATTCAAGAGTAAGGCTGTCTGTTTTAAGCTATTATGAATATCTGAATTGCTGGGTTGTTCAGGTAGGCTGATACCCAAGATTTTTAGTGCTTCTAAGCCAATTTTAATGGCGGCTTTTAGGTTGCCTTGAGACACCAATGCTTGAATTTTAGCATCATAAACTTTTACTGTGTCCAGGGCATTTTTAGCCTGATTTAAAACAATGTTTCCCAAGGTTTCCATTTCATTAAAATGACCATTGAGATAGGCGACTTCTATGGCCACTTGATGCAATGCTAAAGTTAAGGGATATGTCGTCTGCCAACTGCTTTGAGGGAGGAAGTTTAGCCCCCGATTAAAATATTCGGCGGCGGCTTGATAGGCGTTGGCAGATTTGGCTTTTTGACCTGCCATAAAATTCAGTTTTGAGATCTCATTTTTATCTAGTTTTTCTGATAAAATTGATGTAATATTCTGCCTATTTAACAAACCTAAATTTAAGTGATCAACAATTTCAAAAATTTCTTCAGATAGTCGTTCTGGCTGAATATTTTCTAATAATAGACAACCCATTTGTAAATGAATTTCTTGTTTTTGGGTAGGGTCAATTAAAGCATAAGCCGCTTGTTGTACCCGGTCATGCAAAAATTTATAATCCTGGATTAAAAGTTGAGAATCTAATGCTGAAGTTGTGAGTATAAAACCAGATTGTAATGCTATAGTCAACTCTTGATAGACTTTGGCGGGAGATTTTTGACTAATAATAGCCAGGGTATTTAAGTCAAAAAAAGCTCCGACACAAGCGGCAAATTGTAAAATTTGTTGAGTAGATTCTGGGAGTTTCTTGAATTTATTAGTCATCAAATCTATAACATTATCTGTAATATTTTTATCTTCAATCTTTTCGATATTCCACTGCCAACTTCCCCTTAAACTTCTGCCCTCAGTTGGGGAAGATGGCGAGGGGGTAAAGGTTAATAAATTTTCACTGTGGAGCATTTTGAGAAATTCATTAATAAAAAAAGGATTTCCTGCGGTTTTTTGTATGACTAATTCCGCCAAGGGTTTTACGGATAAAATGTCACTGTATAAAGTATCTGTAATCAGTTGACTCACTGCTTCTAAAGTTAAGGGTTTTAACTGAATATAATTAATTTTTAAGTTCGCCTGATGCAGTTGATTAATCATCTGCATCAAGGGGTGAGTCGGATGGATTTCGTTATCTCGATAGGCTACCATGATAAATAAGTATTGAATATTGCCATCTGTTAAAATCCGTTCAATTAATTGAAGACTCGCCCCATCTGCCCATTGCAAATCATCCAGAAAAATTACTAAAGGATGTTCTTTTGTACACAGGGCTTGGATAAAATTTTTGAAAACAAAATTAAACCGATTTTTAGATTCTTGCAGCCCGATATTTGCGACGGGAGACTGTTTCCCGATAATTAATTCCACCTCGGGAATAACATCAATAATCACCTGTCCATTAATGCCCAATACGGTCAATAATTTTTCTCGCCATTGATTAAGTTGTTCTGCACTTTCACTTAAAAGTTGTTTGACCAATTCTTTGAAGGCATTAACAACGGCAAAATAGGGAATATTTCGCTGAAGTTGATCGAATTTACCTGAAATAAAATAACCTTTTTTTTCAGTAATTGGTTTATAAATTTCTTGAACTAAAGAGGATTTACCCATCCCGGAATAACCGGTAATTAACATCACTTCAATTTTATTATTTTCTGTTTTTTGCTGCTCCGAAGATGTGACGCGGGCAAAGGCAGCTAGGAGTTGATTAACTTCGATTTCCCGTCCGTAAAGCCTTTGGGAAACTTGAAATTTATCCGTAATATCTTGAGTTGCTAAAGGAAAATTATTGAGGCTTTTATGTTCCGGCAACGGCTCTAAACAATACTCTAAATCCGCTTGAATTCCCAAGGTACTTTGATATCGATTTTCAGCTATTTTTTCCATTAATTTCATCACTATTTTGGATAAAAAAATTGGAATTGATGGCTGAATTTCGTGGGGCGAAATGGGTTGTTTCGCAATATGACAATGGACTAATTCTAAAGGATCTTGCGTGTCAAAAGGTAACTGTCCAGTCAGGAATTCGTAAAAAGTTACCCCCAAGGAATAAAAATCGGTGCGATAATCTAAGGAGCAGTTCATTCGTCCCGTTTGTTTCTGGGGAGATATAAGCTAAAGTTCCTTCTAGGAGATTGGGATTTTTTAGAATAGGATTTTCCCGGGTGAAGGTTGTGGAAATCCCGAAATCAATAATTTTTAGTTCTTCCCCTTTGGGGTTATAGACAATATTAGAAGGATTAATATCTTTATGAATAATACCTACGCCATGAATTTTTCCTAAAATTTTGGTGATTTTAATGGCATTTTTAATAAACTGATCAATGGGAAAAGTATATCGTTTTTCCGGGGTAGAATTATTCTGAATAAATTGAGCTAATGAGGATGCTCCAAAATCCTCTAAAACGATCATAAATGTTCTTTGATGGGGCTCTAAACTATAGGCTTTAATTACCCCGTCTATATCCAGATTTCGGGTGATATGATATTCCTGTCTATAGCGAGTTAGTTCGATGGAAGTGGGATAATCTTCTTTTAGGACTTTGAGAATTACAGGTTGATAATTGTCTAAACGAATTCCTCGATAGACCACTGAATTAGCACTCTGATAAATTTGCTTAACAATTTGATAGTTAGAAATTGAGGTATTCATCTGTTATTCTTAGGCACTTCCATATTCTAACCAGTGTTTTCGGTATGCAGAAGGCTATAAATACTGGTACGGTGTGAGCCCCATTCGACTTCGCTCATGACAGGCCATTCGACTTCGCTCATGACAGGCCATTCGACTTCGCTCATGACAGGCCATTCGACTTCGCTCAGGAGAGCCTTTGCAATTTGGATGTTTGATTTGGATATTTAACAGTTTCATAACTTATTATAACTCCAATCGATAGAATAAATCAATATTTTAATTTTAAATCAAAATATTGACTAAAATTTCAATTCGAGCTAAAATGAAATATGTTAATGAAATCTTAAGGTATTACTAATCTGTGACTGTAAAAAAAAATCCTCTGGTTAAACCTTTTTTAAAATGGGCGGGAGGGAAACGGCAATTATTACCTGAAATTCTCAAATATCTTCCTAAAAATACTGGTAAAACTACATACTATGAACCATTTTTAGGAGGAGGTGCACTTTTATTTGAGTTGCAGCCGAAACAAGCAATTGTTAATGATAGTAACAGGGAATTAATTAATTGTTATCAAGTTATTAAAGATGATGTTGAAGAACTAATTAAGGTTTTAAAAGTTCACAAAGCCAGAAATTCAAAAGAATATTATGATGATCTTAGGGGAATTGATCGTTTAAAACAGTATAGTAAATTCTCTGAAGCCGAAAAAGCTGCTCGAATTATTTATTTAAACAAAACTTGTTACAATGGATTATTTAGAGTTAATTCTAAAGGACAGTTTAACGTTCCCTTTGGTAGTTATAAAAATCCCAATATATTAGACGAGGCTGTATTAAGAGGAGTCAATGATTATTTCAATCAAAATATAATAACCTTTTTAAATACTGATTTTGCTGAAGCTGTTAAAGATGCAAAAAAAGGCGATTTTATCTATTTTGATCCTCCTTATGATCCCGTTTCTAATACCGCTTCTTTCACCGGATATGATATTAATGGATTTAATCAAAACGAACAAAGACGTTTAAAACAAGTTGTTGATGAATTGACAGAAAAAGGATGTAACGTGATGTTGAGTAATTCAGCAACAGAGTTTATTTTAGATTTGTATAAAGATTATACAACAAAAATCGTTTCTGCAACCCGCAGTATTAATTCTAATGCTCTGAAGCGAGGTAAAATCAATGAGGTTTTAGTGTTAAATTATGTTCCCAAACATTAAAATACATGAGTAACAAAAAACCCGGGAAAAATGATATTGCTTGGGAAACTTTATTTGAACAATATAGGATTTTAGATATTATTGATCAACAAGGTTATTTTGAAATAGAATCGACTCAAATTAATGAAGAACGAGAAAGTCGGTTAATGGCTAAGTTTGATCATTCAGTTAATTTACCCCAAATTTTTAAGGATCATAATTTATCCATATTGCCTATTTCTCGTTCAAAATATATTATTGGTTGTTTTGATGCTTACTTGAATGTTGAATATTCTACTGATATAGAAACTATTGATATAGAGTTTCCGTCTTATATAGAAAGTATAGACTATACCCATCTATATTCGGAAGCATCAGCCATCAGTTGTGCATTTAATACAGGAATTATCAACGACTTATTAGGAGAGGAAACACTTTTTACACTTTCTGGAAGAATGTCCTCTGGTTGCTTTGATTTCAAAATTAAAAATAAAAATTCTTTAAACCCTCACAGTGATCCCATTTCAGTCATTAATAGTCAATGCGAAATAGATGGGGGTTTTGAAAGTGAAAATTATTTGATTTTAATTGAAGCCAAAAAATATAAAGTTGATGATTTTGTAATTAGGCAATTATATTATCCCTACCGATTATGGTCACAAAAAATAACTAAAAAAGTTATTCCTGTTTTGATGACCTATTCCAACGATATATTCAGCTTTTTTATTTATGAGTTTCAAAATGAATCTGATTATAACTCCCTTCGGTTAATTGAACAAAAAAATTATATTATTGCACCCGAAGAAATTACACAGCAGGATATTTCTGATATTTGTGAAACGATCACTTTAATTCCAGAACCTAGTATACCATTCCCCCAAGCAAATAACTTTGAACGGGTTATTGACTTACTATCCCTTTTAGTAGAAAGAGATTTAACGAAAGAGGAAATTACAGAAAATTATCAATTTGATCAAAGACAAACCGGGTATTATACAAATGCAGGTCAATATCTGGGACTTGTAGAAAAATACAAAGCTGTTGGTACGGGTGATATAACCTTTCGTTTGACACAGGAAGCAGGAGAAATTTTAAGCAAAAGACAAAAAAATAAATATCTTTCTTTGATCAGGAAAATTTTAGAACATCAAGTTTTTAATACAGTATTTCAATTAAATTTATCTAGGGGAAAAATGCCATCAAAAGGAGAAATTTGCCAAATTATCTTGTCTTGTCGTGCTGATATTCAGAAGACCACCCCAGGAAGACGCCAATCTACTGTTAGTAATTGGATTTATTGGATTTTTAAGCAAATCCAAGATTAAGATTCATATTTCTATGTATTTTTTTCTGAATTAAGCAAGGAGAGCGCAATTTCTTCTGATGATTTAGCTTTCAACCTCCCGTGTGTCTGAACAGCAACCGGATGATCATTTTCTGAAGTTGTCACTGATTCTCGAACGGTTTTCTACCATTCAGCGAGAAATGGTGTATCGCTATCTGAACATACTCGCGCAGACTCATCCCTTTTGATGTAGCTAATTCTTGGACTTCAACAGGTACATCTACTAACACCATCCCAGAATTATCACTGACCTGATAAAATTCATCTCCCTGCTTAACCGCTACTAGCAAATCTGCATCCAATTGATGCAAATAGTTCAGTACCGATTCTAACTCGTGGTTTTTAAGTGCTGACTCCAGCTTAGAAACTGCGGCTTGTTGCACACCCAACTTTTCAGCTAACTGAGCTTGGGTTAATCCGGCTTGAATGCGTAATTCCCGCATTGCGTCCGTCAGGTAAAGTCGCAGATACTCTAGCTTCCCAGCTAAAACGACCTCTGGATCATCACTGACCTGGGTTTGAAGCCAGTTTTGGAAGTTGTACTGCTGTTTCATTGGCTTTTTCTCCCCTTGAGTTCGCGTAGTCTTTGTCTTGCTGGTTCTTTATCTCTATCTTTGATTGCACCGTTGTATTTCTTCATAAAAGCGTGTAGCACTACAAATCGCTGCGGACTTAAAGGAGTTAAGATAAACCGAGGATTGTGTTCGCTTTTAGTCATGCGGAATTCATACAGATCATCCTCTAATTTCTCGAAGATATCGCTTGTAAGAGAGGCTAAACCCTTAGAACACAGATATCCAAGATTAACTTGAAGACGCTTCGTTTCTGATAAAGTGAGTACAGAGGACGGCGGATCGGATGGTAACTCCTCTTTTGGTATCATTCTGATGAAGAAAGCCAGTAACTCCTTGGGGACTTCTCCTCTGATGTCCTGATAAAGTTCCCAACTCCACATCGTGTTCTACCTTTGATCATAATATTCCTTTGGAGGAATGTCAACAACGTTATTATAATCTCTCAAAGGAATGTTATAGCAGTCGCCCCTAAAATTCAGCATAGGTTGGACTGTTAAAAAGTTAAAAAATGGATAAAACAGGTTTGGAATCAAATCTCGAAATACTAGATCCCATAGATTAATCATTTTAAAGGCGGCACCCAGATTTGAACTGGGGGTGGAGATTTTGCAGACCTCTGCCTTACCGCTTGGCTATGCCGCCATGACCATGCAGTTATTTAATATAACACAGGTGTTTCTGAAATAGCAAGTTTTTTTCGCCATTCAGCCACAACTCCTTGCAGGTCAGGGAATACCCAAGGATCGTACTGAGGATAAACGGGCAACCGTCGCACCAATTCCCAGCCCTTGGGGGCTAGAATCTCCTCTAAGGCTTGATCCCGATCCTGGGGATAGTCGGGGTTCACCTCGTCACGGGGGCCGATTCCGCCGAGATCTCGCGCCCCGGCTACCAAACAGGCTAATAAAATATCAGGATTAGTAACTAAATTGGGGGGTATTTGTAAGGTAATATCATCAGGTAAAATAGAACGGGCGATCGCTACAACTTCGGGTAATTGTTCTAAATTAAAACTGTTTCTGGGATCGCTTTGTTGACGGCCCAAACTATGGGGTTGTAAAATTACTTCTTGAATATGTCCCCAGCGTTTATGAATAATTGCGATCGCCTTTAAAGTATCTCCCCAGTCTGCCGAAGTTTCTCCAATTCCCAATAATAAACCAGTGGTAAAAGGTATTTTTAATTCTCCCGCCCATTCTAACTGTTGTAACCGCAGTCCTGGGACTTTACTAGGGCAGTGACGATGAACAGTTTCTAATAATTTGGGGTTAATTTGTTCTAACATTAAACCTAGAGAAACATTCACCTGTTTTAATTGTTTCATTTCGGTAAAAGTTAACGGCCCAACATTAGTATGGGGTAAAAATCCGAAAGATATTGCTAACTCGCATAATTCATAAATCAGTTTAAACCAAGCCAAACGTTGAGAACTATGGGGATGGACTTCTCCACTTAATACTAAAATCTCAATAATTCCTTGGTTTTGAAGTGATTTTAAAATTTTTTCAGCTTCTGTTAAGGTTAACCAGGGACTTTTCCCAATATCTGTTCTAAAGTTACAATAACTACAGCGATTAAAACAATCATAGGTCGGAACCAAGGTATAGGCTGGACTATAAGTAATTTGTTTATCGATCATAAATTTCATTTCATCATAATGATCTTTTTGAATTATAATAGAAAAACCAGGGGTGAGTGCGAGAATACCTCAAAATAATTTATCAAAACTCACCGGTGATCTCAATTTAATTATCTGTCAAGTGGTGCTTGGTGCTGCAATGCCACTACTCCACAGTGCCGTTCAACCCTTATTGTTTAATCTCATGTCTGAACAGAATTCAATCTTTAGCTATCCCCAAACTCGGAAATCTGATCAAGTTGACAATTATCATGGCGTGACCGTTGCTGACCCCTATCGGTGGTTAGAAGATTTAGATTCGGAAGAAACCGCTTCATGGGTGGAGGCCCAAAACGCGGTGACATTCGATTATTTGAATCAAATTTCGGATAAAGAAACCATTAAACAACGCCTAACTCAACTTTGGGATTATGAAAAATATGGAATTCCATTTAAGCAAGGAAATCGCTATTTTTATTTTAAAAATGATGGACTCCAGAATCAAAGTGTTTTGTATTTTTTAGAGTCATTAGATGCCGAACCTCAAGTTTTATTAGATCCCAATAGTTTATCTGAAGATGGAACTATTGCTTTATCAGGAATGTCTATCAGTGAAGATGGAAATTTAATGGCCTATGGGTTATCAACTTCCGGTTCTGATTGGCAAGAATGGAAAGTCAGAGATATTAATACTAAAGAAGATTTATCGGATAATTTAAAATGGGTTAAATTTTCTGGCGCATCTTGGACACACGACCATCAAGGATTCTATTATAGTCGTTATGATCAACCCCAGGAAGGAAAACCCTTAGAAGAAATCAATTATTTTCAAAAACTCTATTACCATCGTTTAGGAACTCCCCAATCTGAGGATACCTTAATCTATGAACGTCCTGATCAAAAAGAATGGGGATTTAATGGGTATGTTACCGAAGATGGGAAGTATTTAATCATTTCCGTTTGGAAGGGAACCGAATCTAAAAACTTGGTTTTTTATCAAGATTTAACTAAACCAAATGCTGAGGTTATCGAACTAATTTCTGAGTTTAAAGCCAGTTATAGTTTTATTGATTATCAAGGGGATATCTTTTGGTTTACGACGGATTTGGATGCTTCTCGAAGTCGGGTAATTGCCATTGATATTAATACCAAAAATCTCACCGAAATTATTCCCGAAGCTCCCGAAACCCTAGAGGGAGTTAACATTTTAAATAATCAATTCATTGCCGATTATTTGAAAGATGCCCATACTCAAATGAAAATCTTTAATTTAGATGGGTCATTTGTTCGGGAAATTGAATTACCAGGAATTGGTTTCTGTGGGAGGTTTTGGGGGGAAGCGATATGATACGGAAACCTTCTATAGTTATACCAGTTTCACCGCCCCAAATACCATTTATCGCTACAATCTTGTGACGGGAGAAAGTACAATTTATCGTCAAGCAAAGGTTGACTTTAACCCCGACGACTACGAAACCCAACAGGTGTTTTATCCGAGTAAAGATGGTACTTTAATCCCCATGTTTATTACCGCTAAAAAAGGGGTAGAATTAAATGGAAATAACCCGACAATCTTATATGGATATGGGGGATTTAATATTTCCCTAACGCCTTCATTTTCTATTAGTCGTTTGGTTTGGTTAGAAATGGGTGGTGTTTATGCGATCGCCAATTTACGAGGTGGGGGAGAATATGGAGAAAATTGGCATCAAGCGGGAATGAAACTCAAGAAACAAAATGTCTTTGATGACTTTATTTCTGCCGCCGAATGGTTAATAGAAAAACGCTATACTTCCCAGCAAAAACTAGCAATTATGGGAGGAAGTAACGGCGGGTTATTAGTTGGAGCTTGTATGATTCAACGGCCGGATTTATTCGCGGCGGTGTTACCTGCGGTGGGGGTTTTAGATATGCTCCGGTTCCATAAATTTACCATAGGCTGGGCCTGGTGTTCCGATTATGGTTCGCCGGAAAATCCCGAAGAATTTCAAGCCTTATACGCCTATTCTCCTCTGCATAATTTAAAGCCAGGAAACTGCTTACCCAGCAACTTTAATTACTACAGGAGATCATGATGATCGAGTAGTCCCCGCCCATAGTTTTAAGTTTGCTTCGGCTTTACAGGAACACCATATTGGGGAAAATCCAGTATTAATCAGAATTGAAACCAAAGCCGGACATGGCGCTGGAAAACCCACTGATAAAACGATTGAAGAAATTGCCGATCAATTTGCTTTTTTAAAGCGAGTTCTCCAAATTGATTCCTGATATAAGGATTTAAGAGAGTTACGCAGATTAACACAGATGAAAATCCGTGAAATCCGTGAAATCCTCTTAAATCCGTGATCCCCATTTCTTCCTACAACGGAACATGGGTGGCAATTTTTTCGTTATTAGCTCCATAAACTTCTAGGGAAATTTTGGCATTTTGACTAATTGTTTCTAAGGCAACTTTCAGAGTTTGAACGTGCTTTTCAGTTTCCGAACGTTTTTGAGAATCTCCCAGTTGATCTGCCGTTTTAGCCGTGGACTGAATTTGATTTACATATTCAGATGTTAACCGAACCGTAATCAAAGTTTCAGTCACATTGTAGTTACAAACCTTGGGACTTCCACTGCACAGTTTTCCTAAATCTTGACGGGCTTTTTCCAAACGAGATGTAATCTGATTTTGAATATCTGCCCGTTTCCAAGACTCATTAAATGTCGTTAAAAAAGGCTTAATTTTAGCCGAATAGGAACTACTAACCGGAACTTGTTTTCCGTAACTAACCGCCCGACTCCAATAGGTAACAGCTTCAGACCAATTGCCCCGTTGTTCTAAAAGTTTGGCTTGTTCAGAATTACTAATTGCTTGATTATAAGCATCTAAACCCACTTGTTCAATGGTTTTGCGATCGCGAGCCGCTTCTAATTTCGGTTGATACCGGGCTAACAAAACCTGGGCCGATTGATAGGCCGTTGTCCCATAGGGAATGGTCGATAAAGTATTAGCTGCGGTTTGCCAAGTTTCAAATACCTGTTGCCAACTTTCTGCATATTTGGCGACTCCTTGACGGGCTTCTGCTACCTGGGCAGTTTTCTTCGCTGTCGCTAAGATTTGTTCCCCATCTCGTTCTAATTTTAAACGATTTCTCACATCCCCTAAATTAGCTCGATATTGCTGCCATCGAGCCTGAGCAAAGGGATAAACAATACTACTATTAGGAACTTGATCTAAAAGGGCGATCGCTTCTTCCCACATCGATTGCATTTTTATCCAATCTCCTACGGAATGGGGGGGATTTTGACCCATTTCTGAAGCTTTTGCTGCCACATTTAAGGATTTAACTACCGAATTTAATTCGTTATATTCTTGACGATAAACCGACAAAAGAGCTTTGGCTTCAGGATAACGGGGCGACCAAAAAGGAATGGTTTCTAAGAGTTTAATTCCCGATTGTAAATCCTCTGATGCTAAAATAGGAGCCTTAGAAGAACTGACGGTTTCAATGGTTTGTTTAGATTTTTGACTAAAATCTCTGGCGGTATCCATTTCCTGACATTCTCCCATCACACAGGGACGAGTCACAGTATAAATACATCCAAATACCAAGACTAAAACCGCAGCAATTTTAGCTAATAAAACCAGATTCAATCCCTTACTAATTGCTGTGGCTTGGGGAGATGGTTCATCGGTATCAGTTTCTTCCTCAACCGGTGCACTGATATCCTCTAAAGCCCCTATATCTTGAATATCAAAAGGATTATATTCTTCCGTTTCTTCTTCTAAAAAAGGATTTTTAGCTTCTACCTCGGAGGAATTTTCAATATTTTGTTTTTGCTTGGCTTCTAAAACTGCTGTTTTCATAATTTTGTCTGTAATCGGTGATACACTTGACCGGGAATTTTTAGAGGTTGAACTGCGGTTGCTAAATTTTATCGGGGTTTTCTGGAAACCCAATTAAAGATTAACCTTCCCAGACTTTCCCGTAGGATTCTCCATAACAGAGTTGTTCAACCGGAAACCTTCCCCCATATTTTTTAAAAGGTTCTGTCGCATATCCTAAAGCCAGAAGGCAACAAACATCAACCGCTTCTGGAATATTAAATTGGGCTTTGACCTGAGATCCAATAAATCCCTCCATCGGACAACTATCTACCCCATAGGTCTGCGCCACAATCATAATATGGGCAACGGCTAACATAGCTTGGCGGTTTGTCCAGGTTTCCAGGGACTCAAAGGAAGGATGTTTCTCAAAGGTCTGGGGAATGGCTGTGCGGATATAATCGGCATAGCTATCATTGATCGAACCCTGTTCTCGACCCAGTTGAATCACCGATTCAATATATTCCGGTTCCGCCACACGCCGATCGCTACAACAAATTAACACCACCGGAGCTTCCGTGACCTGGCGCTGATTAAAAGCACAGGCTTTGAGTTTTTCCTTACTCTGGAGACTTTGTAAGATAATAAACCGCCAGGGCTGTAGATTAAACCCCGAGGGCGATCGCATCCCTAAACGCAGAATTTCCGAGAAAATCACCCCCGGAATTAAAGTCGGTTTAAAGGCTCTGACCGCCCGACGTTGTTCAATCGCATATCTTAAATTAATTGAAGGTTCCATTTGATTATCGGATGAAAGTTTGCTTTTCTATTGTTATTGATAATTGGCTATTGCTAACGGGTTTAACTCAAACCCAATTCCCGCTTGAGCAAATTAATCGATTCTGCACCAATATAATTGGGACAGCAGACCAATTGAGGTTGACGAATCAATTCTTCTCGATTGGTATGAACCAAATTCTTGACCACCGGATAACTGGCTTGATCACAAATAATAATCCGTGCTGTGCGAACAATAGAATTAATCTTATAGGGATCGGTTAATTGAGCCGTCAGTACCAAAATATCATCCCCTCGCAAGCTATGAATAATCACTTCCGTCGCCCTTAATAACCCCGAACTCAGACTCACAATTCCTAAATAAGTCCCCCTGGGAGCATCCCGCACCAACTCAATTTCCTCAGCATAGTTATGAATATCAATCGGAATCACCCGCACGGACTTAGGGGCGGCAATGGCTTCAGCTTGTCCAATAAAATAACGACTGGTAACAACCGTTCCCGAGGGGACTTTTTCTAATAGTTCGGGTAGCTGTTCAATCGGGACTAACTGCACGGGAATTTTTAGGGCTTCTTCTAATTCCTGAGCCATTAATTCTCCAATCCCAATATCTTGAGTCGGAGCCGTGACTAAAACCCTAGCACTACAGCGTAATCGCCAATCAATTTCACCTAGAAACATTTCCCTGGCTTGATTAAGGGTGCATCCTTGAGATAACAATTCATCCAAACTCCGTTGAATAATTTTATTAGCTTGGGGATTTTGTTCTAAAATAGGCGAGTTTAACCTTGATCCTCCTTCATGCCCCAAAGCCCGCACATAAATTCCCGATCCCGCCTGGGCTTCTACTAAGCCATTATCTTCCAATTGTCGATAAACTTTGCTAATCGTATTTCGGTGTAATCCCGTTTCCATCGCCAGTTGACGGGTGCTGGGTAAACGATGTCCCGGGGGAAATTGTCGAGAGGCGATCGCAAATCGCATTTGATTAAATAGTTGGTTAGAGGCGGGAATATCGCTATCAGGTTGAATATAAAACCGAACCATGATTACATCTCCAAGGGAATAAAGCAAAATGGGTTAATTGTCTATTTTCCAGACATTGCTGTTTGAGAAAAATATAGATTTATCTCCTGAAAATTTTTATACCGTTTAGTTTTAATTGTGCCATTTACCGATCGGCTTTTTGTTTTTTTTTACAAGTTATAAAGTTTTACTCGTTTTTGATCAGAAAGTTTTCATCTACTTTTATCCCTTATCAATTGCCATAATTTTATATATTGCATATTAACCGATCTAGGTAGCCATTAGGATATGATTGAACCTTATTTACAACTCTTTAAAAAATTATGACCAATCAGCCCTTACAGACCGCCTGGGTTCAAATTCCCAATGGGGACTTACAAATTGACGGCTATCTCGCTCAACCCCAGGGAGCCGGGCCATTTCCCGCCGTGATCGTGATTCAAGAAATTTTTGGGGTAAATTCCCATATTCGAGATGTCACCGAAACGCATCGCCAAAGAAGGATATATTGCGATCGCACCCGCCATTTATCAACGCTCTGCCCCGGGCTTTGACGTCGGTTATACTCCAGAAGGCATGAAATTAGGCCGAAAATATAAAGATCAAACTACCGCCCCACAACTATTAAGCGATATTCAAGCCACCATCGACTATTTGAAAACCCTCCCCAACCTCAAACCCAAATTCGGCTCCATTGGTTTTTGTTTTGGCGGTCACGTCGTTTATTTAGCCGCCACCCTCCCCGATATCCAAGCCACAGCCTGTTTCTATGGGGCTGGAATTGCCACCATGACCCCCGGAGGTGGAGCAGCCACCATCACCCGCACAAAAGACATTCAAGGGGTTCTCTATGGCTTTTTCGGCACAGAAGATCCCCTAATTCCTAACCAACAAGTCGATCAAATCGAAACCGAACTCCAAAACCATCAAATTCCCCATCAAATTTTCCGCTACAAAACCGATCACGGCTTCTTCTGCGACCAACGCAGCACCTACAACCCCCCAGCCGCCCAAGACGCCTGGACAAAGGTTAAACAACTCTTTCAGCAGCAGTTATAGGGAATTGCGAATTACGAATTACGAATTACGAATTACGAATTACGAATTACGAATGGACAATGGGGAACAGAAGGAGTTCACACCCCCTGCCTCCCCTGCCTCCCCTGCCTCCCCTGCCTCCCCTGCCCCCCTGCCCCCCTGCCTCCCCTGCCTCCCCTGCCTCCCCTGCCTCCCCTGCCTCCCCTGCCTCCCCTGCCCCCCTGCCCCCCCTGCCTCCCCTGCCTCCCCTGCCCCCCCTGCCTCCCCTGCCTCCCCTGCCCCCCCTGCCTCCCCTGCCCCCCCTGCCTCCCCTGCCTCCCCTGCTCCCCCTGCTCCCCCCATTCCCCCACTCCCACCTTCTCTAACTGTGTTATGCTCAGAGGATTGGAGTGTTGTTGAAGACGAGAGCAGCGTTATAAGCAGGTTCCTAACACCTTTATTTTTGTTTTTCTTTACTTTTTGCTATGGCTACTAAAAACCCGTCCTTTTCTCTTGATGATTTTGCCAAAGCCCTAGATCAACAGAATTATGATTTACATAAAGGGCAAATCGTTAAGGGTCAGGTAGAATCCTATACCAGTGATGGTGCTTACATTGATATTAAAGGAGCTAAATCTCCTGGTTTTATTCCTAAAAAAGAGATTTCAGTTGTAGAAGTTGAGGATATTTCCGAAATTCTCCCCTTAAAAGAGGAGCGAGATTTTCTAATTATTAGAGAACAAAATGCCGATGGTCAAATCTTACTTTCCATCCGACAACTAGAAATCAAACAAATTTGGGATCAACTCCTAGATGCTCAAAATGGAGGTCAATCTTTACAAGCTAGAGTGACCGGAGTAAATCGCGGAGGTGTCACCGTTGAAGTTCATTCTTTACGGGGGTTTATTCCTCGATCGCATCTTTTAGAAAAAGACGACCTAGACTCCTTAGTTGATCAATCTTTAAGTGTTAGTATTTTAGAATTAGATCCCGAACGGAATAAAATTGTTTTATCCCAAAGATTAGCCTCTCAATCCATCGGTTTTAGTCAATTAGAAGTTGGTCAATTGGTGGAAGGAAAAGTCATGGGGGTCAAACCCTTTGGCGTTTTTGTTGATATTGAAGGAGTGACAGGATTAATTCACATTAAAGAAGTTAGTCAAAAATATGTTGAATCTTTACCCACCCTTTTCCCCGTTGGTCTAATTATTAAAGCCATGGTGATTAGTTTAGATGAAGGTCGCCATCGGATTTCCCTCTCCACTCGAATTTTAGAAAATTATCCGGGTGAAGTGGTCGAGAAATTATCAGAAGTGATGGAATCAGCCGAAGCTCGTTCAGAAAGAGCTAGAAAGTTAATTATTCTGTAATTTTAAATTTCCCCCTATTATTATTATTTTAGGGGGATTATTTTTGAAAAAGACCGAGCCAGCAAACCTACATGGTAAAGTCTGTTCCCTGTTACCTACTATAATTTTAATTGTCAAAATTCCAATGATTCATGTTTTAGGGATTGATGGTGGCGGTTCTAAAACGGTTTGTGTGTTAATGAGTGCCGATGGTAAAATATTAGGATGGGGACAATCCGGGCCATCCAATTATCAAACAGTCGGAATTGATGCAGCTAAAATCAACATTATTTCAGCGATTAAACAAGCAGTTGATCAGAGTTTTTTAGCCTTAGAAGGGTTAGTTCCAATTCAAGGAATTAGTTTAGGATTAGCGGGGGTAGGGCGTTCTGAAGATATTGAATTAATTCGTAATTTGATCCAAGAAATTCAAACTCACCAAGAATTATCAATTGACTGGAAATTAACCCCCGAAAATATTATTATTAATGGTGATAGTATGATTGCCTTAGTCGGAGGTTTAGGTCACTCCGTTGGTATTGTTGTAATTGCCGGAACTGGTTCCCATATATTCGGAAAAAATCATCAAGGAATCACCAAACGAGTCGGCGGCTGGGGGTATATTTTAGGAGATGAAGGTAGTGGTTATGATATTGCAATTCAAGGGTTAAAAGCTGCCTTACGTTTCCCATGATGGTCGCCTAGAATATACGAATCTAATTCCCAAATTTAAAGAGGTTTTAAAGTTAAATTCCATTGAAGAATTAATTCCTATTATTTACCGTCAAGGATGGGGAGTGAAAAAAATTGCCAGTTTAGCACCCCTTGTGGATCAAGTGGCGGCGGAGGGTGATTTGGTGGCTCAAAATATTATTAAAAATGCCGTTAATGAATTAGCATTAGCTACAGAAGTCGCGATTAATGCTTTATTTGAACCAACAGAATCCTTTGAAATTGTAGTAACCGGAGGAGTCTGGCAAGGATTAGCTAATTTTCGCCGCCAATTTGAAACTGAAGTTAATGCGATCGCACCTTTAGCTAATATTATATCTCCCCGCCATGAACCTGCCTATGGTGCGGGATTGTTAGCATTAGGAAAACCAACTTATATGAAACCTTAAATTAGTGCTATAGATGGTAAGGCAACAGGCAACAGGCAATGTTTACTATACTTATACTTGATTCTTTTCATCTACCATCCTTTTCCTATTAGTGACGCAGCGATCGCACCCGCAATTATCTTTGAAAACGTTGTCGAATTCGAGAGACTAATAAATCAACTTCGGGTAATTTGAGAAATAGAATTAATATCAGAAAAACCATTAAACCTATAATACCCGGAAGCAATAATTCCATTAATAAAAATCCAAAATTATCACCGAGGGCTAAAATTCTTAATCCTTGTAATGTTCCCCAACTCACAAACCCAGAAATCAAACTAATTATTGTTAATCCCAAAAAGGGTAAACTCCATTCCCGCCAGGGTAAGCCATTTAATTTGATATGTAATAGCCATAAAAACATCCCCATGGAAACAACATTCACTCCAACGGTAGCTAAGACTAAACCCGGCGCACCCCAGGATTTAACTAAAATAAAATCTAATAACCCATTCAAGAAAATATTAAAAATACTCACTTTAAATGGAGTCTGTCCATCTCCTAAACCATAAAATACCCTAACTAATACATCCCGTCCCAAATAAAAGAACATCCCCACGGAATAGGCAACTAAAACCGAAGCTACAAACTCCGATGCTTCCAAATTAAACGCATAACGTTCATAAACAATTCTCACCGTCGGTAAGGCTAAAGCTACCATTAATGTACTTAACGGTAACATGGTAATGGCTGTTAAGATTAAGGCTTGACGAATCCGGTCTTTTAATTCTGGCCATTGTTCGGGATCTCTTAAACGAGCAAAAACAGGCAAAAAAGGAACCAAAATCATATTAGAAATGATTCCTAATGGAGTTTGAACTAATAGCCCAGAATAGCCCATAGCTGAAGCAGCTTGGGGAATATAAGAGGCAAAAAATAAATCCGTATAGACATTAATTTGTAACATTCCTGATGATAAAGTGGCGGGTAGCATCACTTTCATTACATCTTTTAATCCAGGTATTTTAAAATTAAAGCGCAGTCTTAAAGTTCCTAACCCCGATTTCCACATCGCCGGAACTTGAATAATCCATTGCAAAACCGCCCCCGCCAAAGTCGCCCAAGCTAAGACTTCCCCCCCTAAAACCATATATTTAGGGCTACCTACCTCATCCCCTAAAATCCCAATTAAAACCCCTAATCCTAAAATTAAAGCCGCACTCGAAAATAGGGGACTAATTGACGGCAACCAATACATATCCGCCGCATTTAGTGTACCAAATCCAATCCCAATTAACCCCGCAAATAAAGCCATCGGAGCCATAATTTTTAACTGTTCAATGGCAATATTTCGGGTGGCTATGCCTTCAGGAGTTAGGCTTAAACCCGGAGCCATTAAATCAATTAATGGGGTGGCAAAAATTACTAACCCCACGGTTACTACTAATAAAACCATGCCCACCAAGGTAGAAACCGTTTCTACTAAAGCCTCGGCATCTTTTCGCTCTCTATTTGCTAAAGCACTGACAATGGCGCTATGAAATGGGCCGTTAATTCCACCCAATAAAATTAATAAAAACCCGGGGATAACATAAGCGAAATTATAGGCATCAATGGCTGGCCCCACACCAAAAGCCGCCGCCATCACCTGTTGACGGATTAAGCCAAATACTTTACTAATTAGGGTAGCAACTGCAACAATAGTGGCAATTCCTACTAATGAACGAGAGCGTTTAGGTTTCTTCTGACACGGAATATCCACAGGGGTTAAAATGCAAACCCTAGTTTAATCGGAATTGACCACTATTCAAACCCACTACCCATGGATTCTTATTTGTATCGCTATCCGTCCCTGGAGTCAGGGGTTTTGCTCAAACGCTATAAACGATTTTTAGCGGATATTCAGTTAACCTCTGGGGAGGTCATTACCGCCCATTGTCCCAATACCGGGCCGATGACCGGGGTTTGTATCCCTGGAAACCCGGTGATGGTGTCCTACAGCCCCAGTAAAACCCGCAAATATCCCTACACTTGGGAGTTAATTCAGTTAAATTCGGAGGTTGACCCGGTGAGTCACGGGTTAACTTGGGTGGGAGTTAATACCGCTTTACCTAACAAGATTATTAATTTAGCTTTAATAGAAAGGTTGTTTCCCGAATTAGGAAATTATAGCGAAATTAAAAAAGAAGTTCCCTATGGGATGAATTTAAAAAGTCGGGTTGATTTTCTGCTGAAGGGGGAAGAAAAACCGATTTATGTAGAGGTGAAAAATACTACTTGGTCTGATGGGAAAATTGCCTTGTTTCCCGATACCGTAACCGAAAGAGGACAAAAACATTTAAAGGAATTAATTGAAGTGGTTAAACAAGGCGATCGCGCAGTTATGCTATATTTTATTAATCGGGAAGACTGTACTGAATTTGCCCCTGGAGACAATGCCGACCCGGTTTATGGTCAACTGTTAAGGGAGGCAATTTTAGCCGGGGTGGAAGTATTACCCTGTCGGTTTGAAATTACCCCCGCAGGCATTAAATATTTAGGGTTAGCAGTCTCGTTGTTGGGATGTGGCGCATCGTAAAAGCATAATTAAAACCAGGGATTCAGGACTTACGCACAAGACCCAAGAAACCGGGTTTCTGGCTCTGATTTTGCGGATGAAATCGGTGATTTCTCGTTCAGAAACCCGGTTTCTGCGTAAGTCCTAGGATTATTATAATCGTAGGAATTTGGTCTCTAAACCCTACGATAAAATGTTACAACTTATTGAGAATTGCTATAACAGTTTTCTACTAAACCCAAAGAATTTTCTAATTGTTCTAAAATAATATCGGTAACAACTTTAATTCGATAACGACAGGCCATGGTTTCACTACAGGCAAAAGTTCCATTTTCCCAATATTTATTACTGCCCGCACCGCCCCCACAAACTCCAAAATATTCGCAGGTTTCACGACATAATTTAATCCCTTCCTGCATATCAGCATAAATTTTCTGGAATTTTTCCGTATCACAAACGGACTCAAAACTATCTGTTAAAACATTCCCTAAAATAAAATTGCCATAGGGTTCAATATTCACCGATAATAATTCTGGGTCAAAGGTAGAAAAATTCCCTTGATAATCAATATTAATTAAAACAAAAGGGTTATTCATATCCGTTTGCGTTAAACGGGAATTAGAATAAATTAAACCACAAATTGCTTCAAACTCTCTGAGGTTAAATTCTCCCTGCACTTCTGAGGTTAATTCCCAAAAACGCTGCATAAATGCACGATATTTTTCCGATGTCCCGATGGCTTCTAAAGTTGAGGATTTATTCACACCTTCAATTTCCTCTAAATTAAATCCCACATCATAAATGCCATTATCCCTGAAAAAATGAAAGATTTCATCGGCATAATTAAGGGAATCTTGAGTAACAACGGAAATCACATAAAAGGGAATATTGTTTTTTTGTAAGAAAGAAATTCCCCGCATAGTTTGGGCGTGACTTCCTGTTTCCCTTACGGGTTTGACGATGGGCGTCATGGATGAATTCCGGCCCATCCAAACTCACCCCAACACAAATATTATGTTCTTGAATAAAATCACACCATTTTTGATTAATATAAGTGCCATTGGTTTGAACTGAATGCCAAATTTTTGCTTGTTTTTGATTGTATTTTTGGTCGGTTTCTTGAATTAGTTTAAATGCTGATTCATAAAAAGAAATCGGAACCGCTAAGGGTTCTCCTGCGTGCCAACAAACGGTAAATTCATCACCGATAAAAGGAGAGGTAAAGATATTTTCAAAGATAGGTTCAATCAAATCTAAGGATAGAGTATTTTTTAAGTCTCGGTTAGGTAAATAACAATAATCACAATTAAGATTACAAAAAGATGTGGCTTGAATTACCACTAAATTAATCGGGCCGAATTTGCTAAGATCAATTTTTTGATGTTTTAATAAAGTTGGATTTGTCATTGATTTTAATGAATTTAAAAGAAGTAAAAAATTAGCGTTGCTTGAAATCACAACGCCGTTTGAGGGAGAGAAAACATCTAGCGGAAATTCACAAAGCGACCCCCATCACCCCAACCATTGCGCCAGTTATTCCCATTGCGCCAGCCACCCCCATCAAGCCAACTCCTCCCATCTCCCCAGCGACCGCCGCCTCCACGATTAACCCATCCCCGTCCCCCACCATTTCCCCAGGCTCCCCTGGCGATTTGTTCTCCAGGTTGTGGGGCTTCTGATGTTTGTGGTAATTGGTTTTCTCGCTGTTTTAAAGTTTCTGTAATTCTTGACAAACGGGACTCAATAGTTGTAGATTCTGTGGCTTTAACTGTAGCATTAGCCGCCGGAATATTTAAAGCACTTAGAGCCAAGAAAAAGCCCACTAATCCTATTTTTGTGCTAATTTCCAAAATGGTTACTCCTTTTATTAATAAATTTCATGGCACTATAGCATAAATTTTGATCTTAATTGATTTAAAAGGGGTAAAAAAATTAGCGTTGGTCACCATTGCAACGCCTTTTTCGAGATGAGGATAACATCTAAACAGAACTAACGGGAATTGATAAAGCGACCCCCATCGGCCCAATTATTGCGCCAGGTTTCCACCGCCCCCGCCTCCACGATTAACGAACCCACCACCACCATTCCCCCAGGCTCCAGCGATTTGTTCTCCTGGTTTGAGGACTTCCGGTTTTTCTGGTAATTGGTTTTCTCGCGCTCTTAAAGTCTCTGTAATTCTTAACAAACGGGACTCAATAGTTATTGAGGCGAGGGCTAAATCCGTGGTTTTAACTGTAGCGTTTGCCACCGGAATATTTAAAGCACTTAGAGCCAAGAAAAAGCCGACTAATCCGGTTTTTGTGCTAATTTTCAAAGTGGTTACTCCTATTTTTGATAATTTCTCTGGCACTATAACATAAATTTTGATATAATGGCGTGTGTTTTCTTAGGAAAACTTTATTAAAGCTGTGTGAGGAAAAAAATGATTTTAGCTAAAAAAATTGCGATCGCTGCTTTGGGTGCTGTTTTTTCTTTGGGTCTATCGAGTCCGGCTTGGGCGGAAACGGTGATGGAAAAAGTAGCCAGAACCGGGGTATTAACCGCCGGAGTTCAAACGGATTTTATTCCCCTTTCCTATGTGAATGATCGGGATGAATTAGTTGGTTATTCCATTGATATCCTGAATCAAATTAAAGCCCAACTCGCCAAGGAATTAGGACGGGAGATTACCTTAGAAACTGGTTCCTCTTAGCATCGGTGAGCGGATTCCTAAAGTATTATCCCGGGATGTTGATATTGTTTGTGAGGATGTAACTTTTACTTGGAATCGCGATCGCTATGTCGATTTTTCTGTGAGTTATGGAGTGACAGGAACCCGGTTATTAGTTAAAAAAGGAAGTAATTTAGGCACACCAGAATCCTTAGCTGATCGGAAAATTGGCGTATTAGAAAATAGCAGTAGTGAATCAACAATCCGAGTCGTACAACCCCAAGCCAAAATAGTCAAATTTAAGACCATTGGCGAGGGAATTGCCGCCTTAAAACAGGGTCAAATTGATGCTTTTGGTTCCGATGGTGTTCTCCTAGAAGGAACTCGACAAACCCTTCCTGACCGGGATGCTTTAGAAGTGGTTCCAAATCTTCCCTATACCCGGGAGGGAATTGCTTGTATCGTCCCCGAAAATAATTCTGCTTTTTTAGATCGGGTGAATTATGCGATCGTAAAATTGATGCAGGGTTATGTTTTAGGAGATAAAGAATCCGTGGCTATTATTGATCAATGGTTTGGGAAAGATGGTGTGATCACAATAGATCAGGATTTAATCAAAAATTATTTTCAAGGTGTGATTGACTCTAGGGAGCAAATCAAACTTAACTAACAATATAGCAATTCCTATAGGAATTGTAAAAAAACACTTTAAGGGCGGGTTCACCAGTCACTTTTGCTTGCTAAAAATAATTTTTATAAATCCACTTTTTAATTAATAAAAATTGACAGGATTAATTAGGATGGATTTAGATAGATTAGTGTCGAGAAGCAGAAGATCAGGAAGAACTCGCCTCTAGGGGGTTAGACTGATAGGACTTACGCAGAAACCGGGTTTCTGAATGAGAAATCACCGATTTCATCCGCAAAATCTGGGCTAGAAACCCGGTTTCTTTGGTCTTGTGCGTAAGTCCTGACTGATAAAATAAAAATCAATCCATTATCTATGATTACTTCTTTTTCCTGCAAGGAAACGGAAAAAATATGGAATGGAAAATTATCACGAAAGTTTCCACCAGACATCCAATAAAGAGCTTTGCGTAAATTACGACAAATCAATGCGTCAGCCCGATTAGATGACCTACGAATTCCACCAGGAAATCGCTTAGAAGCTCTATCAGGTGATAGAATAGGGAAATATAGCATCAGAATCAATCAACAGTGGCGAATTTGTTTTATTTGGTATAATGGAGAGGTTTCAGGAGTCGAGATTGTTGATTATCACGATTAAAAATTATGAATGAAATTTCACTCTATAATCCCCATGCTGGAGATATCTTAAAACATGAATTTTTAGAAGAATTAGGAATTAATCAAAATAGTTTGGCATTGGCAATTGATGTTAGTTCTAATAAAATTCATGCTATTATTAAGGGAGAATGTCCAGTGACGGCTGAGATAGATTTATGCTTATGTCGTTATTTTGGACTTTCAGAAGGATATTTTTTAAGATTACAAAATACCTATGAAATTATGGAGGCTAAACGAAAATTAGGAGAAAAATTAAATCAGATTCACCCTTATTCCTATAGCCAGTAAATTCTTGATTGTATATAAAAAAAGGGGGTTAGGGGGTATCTATCGGGTAACAAATGGCGGTATTATGGAATTTGTAACCACTGAATTATGAGTTGATCAGAATATGACTGAACCCAAAAGTGAAAAGCTAACTCGGGCTTTGAATCAATTAATTGAAGAACATGGGATTAAAAATGTTGTCCATTATTTAGCCCATCATTGTTTTAAAGAAGCGGAATTTTTGCGACAAGATCGGAGTACAGATCTGGCTGAAAATTGGCAGGATATTGCGGAGAAACTACAAAAAGTTATGGAAAATCAAGAATCCTAATTGTGATGTAGTGATCTTAAAATAGGTTGTGATATCTTATTGTAAGGTTTTGGGGTTCAAACCCCATTCTTATTTTCAGTTTGGAGACCAAACCCCTACAGTTTTTTCATTTAATTAAACCTAGATAGTACAGTCTTTTCCTCCCTATTCCCTATTCCCTATTCCCTGTTCCCTGTTCCCTATTCCCTTAATAATATGACCAGTTTCACAACCGTTGTTTTCAGATATTAGCCAACATTGGGCGCGTCCGTTTATTCAACGTTTGCAAGCTCAAGGTTTAATTAGTGGATTTAAGGATAATACATTCCGCCCCGATCAAAATTTAACCCGGGGGGAATTTGCTACTATTTTAAAGATGGCATTTCCCACTCCTGCTAAACGTGAATATATTCCTTTTAAGGATGTTCCCAAGGATTTTTGGGCGGCGGAAGCAATTAAAATCGCCTATCAATCTGGCTTTATTTCAGGGTTTCCTGATGGACAGTTTCTTCCCCAAAGTCCAGTAACACGCTTACAGGTTTTATTAGCTTTAGTTTCAGGCTTAAATTTACCTCCAGGAGAGAGTTTAAACTTAAAGGTTATTTATGAAGATGGGGATAAAATTCCCAGCTATGGGACGGAAGCTATGATTGCCGCAACTCGTTCTGAATTGGTAGTTAATTACCCCTATCCCCAAGTTTTTAATCCTAATTCTAATGCAACTAGGGGAGAAGTTGTTAGTATTATTTATCAAGCTTTAGTGTTGCTAAAAAAAGCGAATCAGATTATTTCTCCCTATATTATATCCTTAGCCCACCCCGGAATTATTAAAACGGGAACCCATCTTTCTGTGAATGGGAGAAAATGGAAATTACCCTGGAGTCAATGGAATTCAGGAATCTCTACGAATACGGGAATTAGTGATAAGGGAATTATCCAAGTTTTAGGAATTAATCCCTTAAATACAACGGAAGCCAGTCTCCAACCTTTAAGTTGGTTTTCTTTACATTCAACTCCAGGGACTTTTTTAGATGCCAAATTTCGTTATGTGAAAATTGATCAATTAGCGGAATTATCAGCCTGGGATTTAGAAATTCAAGAAAATACGCTGAATATTATCTCTAAAATTGGCAATATTCAAACCCTAAACTTTGAGGAACGTGGGAATATTTCCCAAATGACGATAACATTAAATCAACCGACCCCCTGGGAACTCTATCAACAAAATACTCAATGGGAAGTGGTGGTTGATGGGATCACAAATCCGACCATTGCTAAACCCTTTCAAGACCCGACTCAACCCCCAACTAATTCTGGAACTTCTGCACAACAAAATGAAGGAGAAACCGGAGTCACAACTCAAAAACCCTCCCGTCCTTTGGTGAAGATTGTGAATAATCAAACGGTGATTCAAGGAACTTTACCTGGTGGTTATGGGGTAAAAGTTTCTACCTTAAATAATCCGAATCGTATTTTAATTGAGTTACGCCAGGATGCTTTAATTGAAAGGGATATTACTTGGGCAAAAGGATTACGTTGGCGACAAAATTATCTAACTTTAAATAATAGCCGTTTTCCGGTGGTTTGGTTTATGATAAATCCCGATCTTGGCTTGAATTTACGCCCGATTTGGGCGAGTCAAACGGGGATGAAAGGCATTGACAGTTTAGCCAAAACCGTTGATAATAGTCAATGTATTGGGGCAATTAATGCCGGATATTTTAACCGGAATAATCTTTTTCCTTTAGGGGCAATTCGCCGAGAAAATAAATGGTTTTCAGGGCCAATTTTAAACCGAGGAGCGATCGCTTGGAATGATTTGGGACAGGTAAAGTTTGCCCGTTTAAGTTTAAAAGAAACCCTGATTCCCTCATTGGGACAACCCTTAGACTGTGAATTACTTAATACCGGATATGTGAAAGCGGGTATTGCTCGTTATACTTCGGAATGGGGCGAAAGTTATACCCCCTTAACCGCGAATGAAATTGTAATTGTGGTGGAAAATAATATCGTCAAACAACAACTCGAACAAACAAATACGACCACCGCTATTCCTATTCCTAAAACCGGTTATTTATTAACTTTGCGCTCCTTTCGGAGTGCTTTAAATTCCTTTGTTGTTGGTACATCTATTAGAATTGAATCCCAAACCACGCCCTCGGATTTTAATTCCTTTCCCCATATTTTAGGCGGCGGGCCATTATTATTACAAAACGGCCAGGTGGTGGTAGATGCGATCGCCGAAGGGTTTAGTCCCGCCTTTGCCGATCAGTCGGCCATTCGTAGCGGCGTGGGAATCACCGCCAAGGGGGAATGGATCGTCGCCACCGTCCATAACCGCGTCGGAGGGGTGGGGGCCAAATTAACCGAAATGGCGCTCTTAATGCAGCAATTAGGAGCCACTGAGGCGTTAAATTTAGACGGGGGAAGTTCCACAAATTTAGTTTTAGGAGGTCAACTTTTAAACCGTATCCCCGATACCGCCGCCCCAGTTCATAATGGTTTGGGGGTATTTCGTCTTTGATACTGATAAAGATGGTATTGGCTGTGAAGGACGTTAATCCCATTGTATCCATACATCAGTTAATATTCAGTTATCATAAGGGATTAAATCTACTGCTAGTTGACCAGTGATCATTCATAAAATCATCAATATCGGATTGTTTCCATATCAACTGAAAAGCAATAAAGACTTGTACATTTATCATTAGGAGACATTCTCCGAGGGTATTTGTCATTCTCATAGGTTTTGGCATATATCTTAACTCTCCCTGTCCAACCATTAGGAACTTGACTAATATCTTTCTCGTTAACAAGTCCCATATTAATAAATCCAGGTTGTCCATCAAACCCTTCGACTCCGCTCAGGACAGGCTTCCCTTCTAAACTAACTTTATCCTTGCCATTAATATTAAGAAAACTACTCCTAACGGTTATTTCTTCTCCATTCCAAGCATTCAACTGGGGACGAGCAAATGCGGTGAATTGAACGGCATAAATTGTTATTAACCAAACTTTTTTATTTTCTAAATTCTTTAGTTCTTCAATAATCTGATCACAAAATAATAGAAAAACCATCCCCGCAGTTCCCGATTTAGCTAAATGATTGACTCTCCAATATGATGCTGCCCAAGTTTTGGGAGGATAAGGTTTACGGAAAGGATTGAGGGTTTCCCTCATAATAACTTCAGTCGAAGCTCTAAATTTAGCCGTGACTTCTTTGACTAATCTATCATCATCATTAGCGGCTTTATAAGCCAATGCTGCACCCATTTCGGCTCTATAAGCGTCACGTTCTCGTAGTGCGATCGCATCCTGAACAGCATCAGATACAACAAGAGAAAATAAAGTAAATCTATAATCTATTGGGACTGTATCTCCCCCAAGATTAGGATATCGCCAATAACTATTAACTAAAGTTATTATTCGAGTAACAGTATCAGTTAAATTGTTATTAACCAAACAAGGACGAGTAAAATAACAATCATCAGATTTTAAGTCTTTGATCCATTGAATATCAGCACCAGATTTATCTAGGAAATCCCTCACCATGTCCAGACCAGGCTGATTATTAGGATAAGCTGATTTTAGTCTATCGACAGCAATTTGCATCTCCTGGGCAAGAAAGTCAAGTATTCTCATTTCACCTTCACTGGGAATATTGAGAACAATTAACTCAGCATCAATAGCTCTAGCTCGTGCCATCAAACTAGCAACCAGACCAGCTAGATTATTCATTGAATTAACGGAAATTTGTTGAAGATTTCCTTTGAGTGCAAGTTTAGGAAATTTCTTAACTTTTGGAGGGCTATCCATATCATATAAAGCAGCAGTAATAGATGGATATTTTTGACTATTTATTAATTGAATATAATCGCCGTTGGCATCCCTCCCCAGACTCAATAAAAGTTCACGAGTTGCGGCGACGATTCCTTTAGTATTTTTGAAGTTACCTTCATAAACATTATTCCAAAGTTGAACATTTCCCCAATGTCGCATCGAATTACCAAATACAATATAAGAGCCTTCTTTAAAACTTGGTGAACAGAAGGTTTTGGGTTGATAAACAAAATCATTGCCATCAGCTTGTTGATATTTTTCCAGGTAGGTATCAGAAGTACACATAACAGAATAGAACCTTACACCTGCTGATTTAGCAAGGTTTTTCCACATATCTCTGAGCCTAAATTTAACCTGTTTAAGAACATAAGGATGCAACAATAAAACCCCAGATTTATCAGCTTTAATTATTTTGATAACCGAATCAATATAAGCTACTTCTGTATCGGGATTATCGTCAAGATTCGCTAATTCTTGTTCAGCTTCTTCTAAATCAATTCGGAGGAGATCAGCTAATTTATGAATATCATCTAGGGCTGAACTAAGTTGATGACATTTCTCATGGAGTCTAGTAATTATTCCATCTTGTTCAAGAGTTTCAAAACTAAACCATTGCCAAAACATCCAACCTGGTTTAGTACGGCGCTCCTGGGCCTCATGAACTACACCAATTAGAACTTTACCTGTATGATTACCGAGTGCGGGTTTATTACCTTTAAAACAAGAGAGGGGAATAACTAAATCATAATCAGCAAAACGTTTATCCAATTCAAATTTAGGATGGTAGGAAGCGGTTCCTTTTGCCACCCATTCTTTAAATATTGCAGCACAGAATTGAACTGTTATTGGATGATCAGGATTATTTGGATCAATATCAATTGGATTCCCAGGGTCAGTCTCAATAGCTTCTAACAGGTATAGAAGACTTTTAGACATTTTGGCATGAGAATCTCCAGAGTTCCAATGAACATCATTTACTCCATCATCTTGGGCATTCCCATCCCGATCTTGACGTTCATCATCAACAACAATGTATTTCATCTCCCGATAAAACATTCGATTGCATTCGGTATGTAAGATACTTCCATAAATAATTCTTTTCCAATCTTCTTCAAAATAATGTTGCCCAATTGTTCTTTTGGGAGTAAATAAAAATCTTCCATGTGTTCTTGAATTAGATGCTAAATCCAGAAAATAAGTGCCTTCGTTGCTTCCTGGGATTTCAAAAGGGTCTAATAAACTTGGGTTAGTTGATGTTTTGGGAATTTCACCAATAATAAATTCTTTATGCGAGTATAGAGCCCCTAACATTGTATTACGGAGAACTACTGGTGGTGCAGATGAATACCTCTGAGTTATGCAATCCCAAACAGAGAAAGTTGAAACTGTTTCTATCTGACCTTCACTGCCATCTTCTTTGAATTTTGTGTTCTTAAATATTGTTGGCATAATTTACTCCTACAATTATTTAATTGATTAATAAGGAGTATAAGCCATCAAAACAGCCCAAGCTCCACCAAATAAAGTTCCGGTTGCCAAACCAACTGTCGGCAGAAGTTGAGGTAAAGTTTTTAGAACTCCTGCTGCTAAATATGGACTAGGACTAGCCCAGGCTGAACCAATAGCTTTACAGACCACTGATGTTACTGTATAGGTTAGCTCGGTGTTGTCGAAAATGGTAGCATCACTTAGGCGTCAATAGACAACCTAATATGAAGCAAACCTTCAAAGCACGGGGTTTTAAACCCATTTCGCCTATAAAAAACCCCAAGGTAGAGATGATTATGTTAAGCTGTAGCACTAATATAGATTGCCAGTTTCTATCTCTCCTAGATCCGATGTTGATTTAAAAACTCGGATCAAAATTAAGAATTGAGAAATTTTTTCTTTTTTTATTCTTAATTATCAATGCCAAATTCTTAATCGTGGACTCCTGTTATGATCACTCCCAGTGAGTTAAATTACTATTATAAAGTGTTAGATCTGAAGCCTGGAGCCCCGTTAGAATCGGTGGATCAGGCCTATAAAGACTTAGCATTTATTTGGCATCCCGATCGCATTCCTGAAGAAAATCAACGATTAAAAAAAATCGCTGAGGAAAAACTCAAGGAAATCAATCAAGCTAGGGAAAAATTGCGTTCTTTATTGCGTCGATCAAGTTCAAATTCAACTCAACATTCTTCAAATGTTTCGCATTCCGAATCCCATTCCAGAGGCTCCTCAAATGGTGCAGGAAATTCCTATACCTATCAGAAACCACCTTATACTTATCAATCCTCTACCTATCAAAGCCGGGTAAAAACCTCTGAAAATAATAATTTTCAACGTCCCCCAGCCAGTAAACCTCCGGTTACGCCCCCACCGCCAACTCCCCCCGCACCAACCCCTCCCCCCGACAGACCGACGGAATTAAGTGGATTAAGTTTTAAAGGTGCGGATTTAAAAGAAAAGGATTTTTCTAGTCGCAATTTAAGCGGTGCGGACTTAACCGAAGCCGATTTAAGTGATGCGTTTCTGCATAAAGTTAACTTAAGTGCCGCCTGTTTATATAAGGCGAATTTATTTAGGGCAAATTTTTTACAGGCTAATTTAACCTATGCTAATTTACAAGAAGCTAATTTAATTGGGGCTGATTTAAGTGGCGCGGATTTAAGATGTGCAGATTTAACCGGGGCTAAGGTCGGAGTTGGGGATAAAATTATGGTAAAACTAACCGGAGCTAAATTAGCCGGAGCTATTTTACCCGATGGTAGTGTTCATATTTGATTTGGGGGCTACCTAGATAAATAAAAATAATTTGAGGGGTGATTTCAGCAACTTTTTTTTCAATTAATACATTAAAAGATTAACTAATTCTTGTGTAATAGGAAAACCTGTCTGACGCTCAAAGTGTATAAACATAGGACTAGGATTTGCCTCTAAAAATACATACTCACCCGTTGGGTTGACACGCCAATCAATTGCTGTCCACTCTAACATAAATGCCTTTGATATTGCCAGACATTGTTTTTCAACTGCTGCGGGCAAATCTATCCGAATTAGCTCCGCCTCTAAATCTTCCCGAAAGTCTAAAGATTGACTGCGAATTTCGGCAGAGTAGACTGATTCACCAATTACATAACTGCGAATATTTGTGCCAGGAATATACTCTTGTATTGTGACTGGAGAAAGACTCAAAGCCCTCTGAAGTCGATTAGATTCTAAATGAGCCTCCGTCACAAACTTGGTATGAGCTCCACCATAAACGGGCTTGAAAATTACTTTTTTATAGGTTTGGACAAATTCCCTAACTTGCTCTGGATTGTTACTGATTAAAGTAGCCGGAATCGTGACTCCTATTTGTTTTGCCCTACTCAGTTGTAGGGGTTTTTCTTTATGAAATTGGTAGGCTTGCCAGGAATTAATCCAACGACCAGGACAGGATTGCATCAGCGATCGCACTGTACTCATTGAATCATTAAATGCAACTTTCTGTTGATTTGAATCTTTGAAAGGTGCAACGTAAACACCGGAGAAATTCCGCCAAAATATACTATGGATGTCTTGGAAATTCAACTGGCAACCTCCGGGTAGCGTCAAGTATCCTACCTGAGTGTCAGGTTGCCAAGACAGACGTAACTGCCTTGGAAACTGGTAGGTATCCAAATAATCTACCGAGGCTCCAGCTTGGGTGAGGGCATTCTTGATATGGGCTGCATGGGCATCTGAAGCATCACCTAAAATTAAAATATTCATGGGAAACCTGATAACAAAAGATGTGGTGCAGTCAAATATTTATCAATAGGAAAAATCGCAACACTTGTTAAGTACCTAAACAAAATTAATTACAAATCTTCTACCCAGATCCGGTGTTCCCAGATCCGGTGTTTCCCTTGAAAAAAGCAATTAAATCAGAATCAAGCGGGAAAATTCCCCTGAGTTACCTAATCTGAATAATTCAGCGCTCAGGGAGAATCTCTAAAAGAGTCGGCACCAATGAGATTAGTAATACATGGGGTCTCCACCTTCTTCACCCAGAGCCATAGTGGTCATCTCAGGAGGGTCAATGGGAAGATATTCTCCGCCTTCTTCACCCAGAGCCATAGTGGTCATCGGATAAGGGTCAATGGAAATAGGCTTGGCAGGATATCCTCCTCCTCCTTCACTTCCCGGACATGGAGCCGAAATACACTGTATTCCACCACCTCCTTCTCCTACCATCATACTGGTGGCCATTAGTCCACCTCCGACTTGGGCTGCCTGCTCATCAGTTAGTGGCTCTTCAAAATCCAAATCCATTGCTTCAAGATCCGCAGGATCTAGATCAAAAGGATGATTCATAAAATTCTCCTGTTGGGTAAAAGATTATGCGTGTTTATAAAGAATCTAAATCAGGAGAATCGAGTCATGTTGCCATTTTGGCAGGTTTCCCATTGATCTCTCCCCCTTTGATCACTAACAGGACTTGCGCAGTAAGTATTTACCTATTGCCTATTGCCTATTTATTGCCTATTTATTGCCTATTGCCTATTACCTATTTATTGCCTATTGCCTATTGCCTATTGCCTATTGCCCATTCCTATAAGAGTCATTTTTTCATTTTTAACCTAAATAGGCTTGTCTAACTCGTTCGTCGATTAATAAATCAGAGGCTTTACCAGTGAGGGTTAAATATCCGGCTTCTAAAACATAACCTCGATCCGCAATTTCTAAGGCTAAATGGGCATTTTGTTCTACTAATAAAATCGTAACACCGGATTGATTTAGTTGACGAATTACCGAAAAGATTTCTCGAACAATTTGGGGAGCTAAACCTAAACTGGGTTCGTCTAATAATAATAACTGAGGACGACTCATTACCGCCCGGGCGATCGCTAACATTTGTTGTTCTCCCCCGCTTAGGGTTCCGGCTAATTGATGTTTTCTTTCTGCTAAACGAGGAAAAATCATAAATTGTTTTTCTATATCGGCTTTAATTCCTAAGCGATCGCTTCGGGTATAAGCCCCTAATTCTAAATTGGTTAATATGGTTTGTTGAGATAGAATTCTGCGACCTTCTGGACTTTGGGCGATTCCCATTTTCACGACTTGATCGGGACGTAAATCAGTAATATCTTTTCCTTGATAAATAATTTTCCCTTGGCGGGGATTAATTAATCGAGAAATGGTTTTTAAGGTGGTACTTTTTCCGGCTCCATTGGCTCCAATTAAGGTGACAATTTCTCCTTGATTAACAATAATATTAATCTCTTTTAAGGCTTGAATTGCACCATAATTAACCGATACACTAACTAATTCTAACATAACTTATTCATCTCCTAAATAGGCTTCAATCACCGCCGGATTATTTCTCACAATTTCCGGTTCTCCTAAAGCAATTAATTTCCCAAAGTCTAACACCGCAATGCGATCGCATAACCCCATCACTAAAGGGACATGATGTTCAATTAAAATCACGGTTAATTGAAATTGTTCTCGAATTTTTCTAATTAAATCACTGAGTTCTTTTTTCTCGCTGGGGTTCATTCCCGCCGCAGGTTCATCTAATAATAACAATTTCGGTTCTAAGGCTAAAGCTCGAGCAATTTCTAACCGCCTTTGGTCACCATAAGCAAAATTACAGGCTTTTTGTTCCGCCCGTTCTAATAATCCAAATATTGCCAATAATTCCCTGGCTTTTTGATAGTTTTCCCGTTCTATTTTTCTTCCCTTTGGTAAGCCTAAAACCCCTGAAATAAGATGGGATTGATTATGAGTATGACGAGCAATAACAACATTTTCTAAAGCCGATAAATTGCCAAATAACCTAAGATTTTGAAAGGTTCTAGCGATGCCTTTTTCAGCGATTTGATAGGGTTTTAATTGAGTAATAGAATGATTTTGATAAATCAATGATCCTTGAGAGGGAGGAATTAACCCCGTAATTAAATTAAATAAGGTCGTTTTCCCGGCTCCATTAGGGCCAATTAAACCAAATATTTCTTGATCTTGAAACCGCAAACGAAACCTGATCAACGGCTAATAATCCCCCAAAATATCGGGTTAAGCCTTGGACTTCTAAAAGGGGTTTTAAGGTAGATGAACTCATTTGTTAACCCTTAACTGATTGTTTATTCCAGAGTCTCCGCCAGGGATTTTTTCGGGTAATTTTGTTTAATAATTCGGGAGTAATTAAACCTTGAGGATAAAAAATTGACCCCAAAACCAATAATACCCCAAAAATAATTAAACGACCCTCGCGTAAAAATTGCGCTAACCACAGGGGTAAACCACTAATTTCTCCCATTCCCCGTAAAACTTCCGGTAAAGCGGTGAGAATAATTCCTCCTAAAACTGGCCCCCAAAAGGTTCTTGACCCGCCAATTAAAACAAACGCTAAATAAATAATACTACTATCAAAAGTGCCTTGGCGAGCATTCCAAGTATTGAGAAAATGGGCGCTAATAGTTCCCACTAATCCTGCTAAAATTGCCCCCAAAGTAAAGGATAATACCTTATAATGGGTGGGATTAACCCCCATGGAATCGGCGGCTAATTCATCTTCTCGAATTGCACTAAAAGCGCGTCCGGCTTTAATTTTTTCTAAGCGGTATAAGAACACCATACTCAGAATTAACAGGGGAATTGCTACCCATAAATATTCTAGGGGCGTTGCAAAGGGTTGGGGAATCCCAAAGATACCAACCGCCCCCCCAGTTATCTCTAAATTCAGGGCTAAAACCCGTAAAATTTCTACTAAAGCAATGGTGGAAATGGCTAGATAAATTCCTCGTAATCTCAATACCGGAATGCCTAATCCTACGGCTAAAACAGCAGAAATTATGGCGGTTATCAATAGTTCTAAAAATAGAAAAGGTAAGGGAAAAATAGTTCCTTGAAATTTAAAAACCTGGGTAGATAAAATCGCCGCAATATAACCCCCTAACGCATAAAATCCAGGGGTTGCTAAGGAGAGTTGACCCGCCATTAAAGGTAAATAAATAGATAGCCCTAAAACCGCTCCAAATAACATAGAAACGATCAAAAAGCCATAGTTGTTAAAAAAATCAATCATAAATTTAGTTATACCTTTTGAATGCGTTTACGTCCTAATAATCCCTGGGGTCGAACTAATAGCATCATTAACAGAATAGCAAAGGCGATCGCATCTCGATAACCGGAAAAATCCGGCGGCACAAAGGCTTCTGCTAACCCTAATAATAACCCCCCAATTACCGCCCCGGGAATACTTCCTAACCCTCCTAAAACGATGACTCCCAAACCCTTTAAACCGAAAGCAATACCAAAATACGGCCCAGCAATACTCACACTAGATCCAACTAAAGTTCCGGCGAGTCCCGCTAAAAATCCACTGACAAAAAACGTTAATATAATAAACTGTTCGGGGTTAATTCCTAATAAACTGGCGGTAATTTCATCCTCAGCCACCGCTTGTAAGGCTTTGCCAATCTTAGTTTTATTTACCAGATAGGTTAATAAAGCCACAATTACCATACAAACCGTAAAAATGATCACCTGAACGCTTCTAATCATAATCGGTTTTGTGGCTGTACCAAAATTAATGGCGGCGGGAATATTGCCATAAATATTATCAGGAAAGGTATAAATTTCTGCCCCTACTAAATATTGAATTGTATTCACAATCACCACCGCAGCACCCAAACTTGAAACCAGGGTTAATAGGGAATCAGCCCCTCTAACTCTCAAGGGTCTAAAGGCTAATCTTTCTAAGACAATTGAGGCTAACCCAGCTAGAATACTCCCGAAAATTAAAGCTATAAAAAACGGGAATTGAAAGGGTAACTTACCATTGGCTAATAATCCATTAAACCCAAAAACGCCCCCGGATAAGATATAGGTAAAATAAGCTCCCAAGGTAAAAATAGCACCATGGGCAAAATTAATCACCCCTAAAATCGAAAAAACCAGGGTGTAACCCAAGGCAAAAATAGCATAAACACTTCCAATCGATAAACCATTTAAAAATGATTGTAGGAAAAAATTAAAATCCATCTATATAGGGAACAGGGAACAGGGAACGGGGAATGGGGAATGGGGGAAAATAGGGAATTAGGACTTAGAACCGTTCTCCCAATCCGAAGTGTATCCGACTATCTCCATCATTATTAATCCCATAATCAATCCGCACTGGCCCTAGGGGAGTTTGTAGGCGCACACCAACCCCATAACCGATACCACTTCCGGGCTTATCCCGCACACCCCCGGGAGAACCAGGAACTGTCCCCTGGGAACCTAAATCCGTTGCTGCATCCAAAAATAGTGCCCCACCAATAAAACTGGAAAATACGGGGAAACGGTACTCCATGGAGACTTGGATAAAACTGCGGGTGGAGGCGATCGCTCCTTCTTCCCAACCCCGTACCGAAGTTGTCCCGCCCAAGGGAAAGGCTTCGTAGGGGGGTAAATTGCCGATGACCGTACCCCCTTGGAAGTTAAACGCCAAGGATTGAGAGCCTTCGGGAATGAAGCCGGAGAGGAATTTCACTGGAACATAAAAGGTATATCCAGCCCGCAAACGGTTCATTAAAATACTTCCTGAAACCAACCGGGATAGATTGTTCCGAACCAAAACGCAGTAAATAGCCAGAGGTGGGTTGTTGTTTATTGTTGCGACGATCTTGAACAAATCCAAACTGAACGGTTAATAAATCGTCTTTTCCACTCCCGCTATAACTCAATTGATTACCAAATTCATCGGTACGGTTAACTTCACCATCGGAGTCCGTGATTTCCACCCGTTGATATTGGAATCCGATGGAGGCGACCCAATTGGGATCGGCGAAAACATTATCCGCATAGGGACGAGTAAAACTAATCCCCCCTCCAGTCCTCAATACCCGGGGGCGATCGCCATTTTCCAAATAAACCTCTTTCGGCCCATTTTCAAAGACCACGGAAATTGTCCGACGTCTAAAAGCATTCAAAGTATAAGAGGTGCGATAGGGATCACCCGCAATCCAAGGATCGGTGAAGTTTAAATCCATTTGAAACACCCGATTTCCCGCTTCTAATTCCGCCCCTAAACGTTGGTTATTTCCCCCTAAGTTAATTTCCTGATAACTCAAGGTTCCAAATAATCCGGCGGCGGAACTCACTCCCCCCCCAAATGCGAGTGATCCGGTGGTTTTTTCGATCACATTCACAATCACCACCGCCTCCCGGGGATTATCTTTTCCGGGTTCTAATTCTAAGCGGACATCTTCAAAAATTCCCAAACCAAATACCCTAGCTAAATCCTGTTGTGCGGTTTTTTGGTTAAATACATCCCCAGGTTTTAATTGAATTTCCCGGGTGATAATAAAGTCTCGGGTTCTTCCCGAAATTGGTTTTCCTTCTTCATCGGTTAATTCTCCATCGGAATTAAGGAAACGCACCCCAATATTTTCAATTATCCCTTCTGCGACTTCTATGTTAACAACACCTTCTTTTGTGACTTCAGGAGCGGCGACAACCTGTGCTAAAACATAGCCATTATCCTGATACCATTGATTGATTTTTTTAATTCCTGCTTCTATTTGACTCAAATTGATGGTTTTATTTAATTGGTCGCTGAAACTTTCATTAATAATTTCTTCGGGTAAAACCGTATCTCCTTGAATTACAACTTCTTTGAATAGGGGGTTTTCTTCTACTTCAAAAGTTACTCGTACTCCTAAAGGGGTATCCTCTGGAATAGCTTTCACATTTCGGAATAAACCCGTAGCGAAAATTGCATTAATATCTCTTTGTAATTGAGTCCGGGTTGTTGTTCGTCCGGGTTGGGTGGAAATAACGCTATATACTTTTTCAATTAATCCTTGGTCTTGGGTTTCCTGTGACTGTAATTTCTCCAACTAATACTTCGGTTTCCGATGCTGCGGGTGCGCTGGGAAGGGGGATAGTAGCAGGAGTTTCGGGTTGTATTGGAACTTCGGAATCGGGGGGTGAGGTTGCGGGTGTTGCTTGGGCGATCGTTAATGGAATAGTGGGAGAGAATGATGCTATTTTTTCGGGGTCTTTATGTAAACTCGGTTGAAATAAATCGGATTCGGGTAAGTTAGAATTAAGGGCGATCGCTTCTTCTGTCCTGACGGGAAAGCTAAAATTATTAACTTTTTCGGTTTCAGCTTTATTCAGGATTATTCCTAAATTTGAGAAATTATTAATTTCTGCAACTGCAATTTTTTCGGGAACTGAAGTTGGGAATTGGGCTATTTTTTCGGGATCTTTATGTAAACTTGGTTGAAATAAATCGGATTCGGGTAAGTTAGAATTAAGGGCGATCGCTGTTTCTGTCCTGACGGGAAAGCTAAAATTATTGACTTTTTCGGTTTCAGCTTTATTCAGGATTATTCCTAAATTCGAGAAATTATTGATTTCTGCAATTGCAACTTTTTCGGGAACTGAAGTTGGGAATTGGGCTATTTTTTCGGGGTCTTTATGTAAACTCGGTTGAAATAGCTCGGATTCGGGTAAGTTAGAATTAAGGGCGATCGCTTCTTCTGTTCTGATGGGAAAGCTAAAATTATTGACTTTTTCGGTTTCAGCTTTATTCAGGATTATTCCTAAATTCGAGAAATTATTGATTTCTGCAATTGCAATTTTTTCGGGAACTGAAGTTGGGAATTGGGCTATTTTTTCGGGGTCTTTATGTAAACTCGGTTGAAATAAATCGGATTCGGGTAAGTTAGAATTAAGGGCGATCGCTTCTTCTGTTCTGATGGGAAAGCTAAAATTATTGACTTTTTCGGTTTCAGCTTTATTCAGGATTATTCCTAAATTCGAGAAATTATTTATTTCTGCAATTGCAACTTTTTCGGGAACTGAAGTTGGGAATTGGGCTATTTTTTCGGGGTCTTTATGTAAACTTGGTTGAAATAAATCGGATTCGGGTAAGTTAGAATTAAGGGCGATCGCTTCTTCTGTTCTGACGGGAAAGCTAAAATTATTGACTTTTTCGGTTTCAGCTTTATTCAGGATAATGGCTGAATTATTAGCTTCAGTCTGGTTTATTTCAGGTGAAACCTCCGTTGAAACTTGCGCTAATTTTTCTAAATCTTCTGTAGTTTTCCCCTTATTGAGACTAATAGAATTTTCTGCTAAAACCTCTGATTCCACAGGATGCAAAGAAGACTCTAAAGCAGGATGAATTAGGGGTTGAGAGGGATTGAATGGGGGTAAATTTTGAGAAGAGGAAGTATTAACCCAAGAAAAGTAAATATTGTTTCCCATCGACTGACCCAGAGAAAAAGCCAGATCTGGATAGGACGATTTAGTCTTATTTAAAACTATTCCTTCAAAAGAATTAATAGATGTAGAGGGAATAATCTGATTAACAGCTAAAGTTTGTTCATGGGTTTTTGATGGGTTCAAACTCGGATTTATTGGATCAAAAGCTTCTTGAGAAACTGAGGGAACTTTCAGAATCAGAATAGGCGGTTTGACCATTTGCAGAGTTGGATAATCCAAACGTAGCTGAAGCAGTAAAAACCGCAACTAAGACAGGAGATAAACGCATGATACTCACTCTTTTAGACAATCCCACACCTACAACTTGTCAATCCTCAGCGAAGGCTTAGGGAGATAGTTACACCCGTTACCATCGCTGCGACATCTGACATCTTAACAAGCTTTGACACTTCTACATCGAAAAGCTTTTAATCTCATGGGTTATGATCCCCCCTAACCCCTATGACAAAAGGATTTAGGGGGATCAAAATATTTAGCTTTATTGGGATGGGTTGGAAGTATGTTCCAAAACCCGTTTAAGCACCTGTTGATACGCAGATTCAACATTTCCTAAATCTCGACGGAAGCGGTCTTTGTCCAAAACTCGTCGGTCGGGGTCTGTTTCGGATTGATCCCACAAACGACAGGTATCAGGACTAATTTCGTCGGCGAGTACCAATTGACCCTCAGAAGTTATCCCAAATTCTAATTTAAAATCCACTAAAGTAATCCCACACTCATTAAAAAATTCCGAGAGAATTTGATTAATTTGTAAGGATAACTGGGTAATTTGTTCCAACTGTTCCGGCGTGGCTAATTTCATTAATAACAGTCGTTCATGGGTTAATAGGGGATCGCCTAATTCATCATTTTTATAGCAAAATTCTACTAAAGTCGGTTCAATAATTGTACCCGCAGGAATCCCCGTTTGTTTACATAAACTTCCCGCCGCAATATTGCGAACTATCACTTCTATCGGCACAATTTTAACCCGTTTTACCCGCATTTCATTGGGGGTAGGACAATCAATATAATGGGTCGGAACTCCTTTTGCTTCTAAGCATTGAAACAGATGGCTAGAAATCGCATTATTAATTTCTCCTTTCCCTTGAATTGTCCCGCGTTTTTGGGCATTAAATGCCGTTGCATCATCCTTAAAATAGGCGAGTAATATTTCGGCTTCATCCGTCGGATAGATGATTTTGGCTTTTCCTTCGTAGAGTTTTTCGGGAGTAGACATAGAAATAGACTATTGAAAGGTTAAATAATTAATTATAAATCATAAATCACCCGATAAATAGCATCTGCAACTCGACTGACATCCACCATTTCTTTAACATCATGAACCCGTAAAATATCCGCACCATTAGCAATCGCCGCCACACAGGTCGCTGCTGTTCCCCAAACCCTTTGTTTGGGGTCGGGTTGGTTTAAAATATGACCAATAAAACTTTTTCGAGATGTTCCGACTAAAATTGGACAATTAAGCGATCGCAATTTGGTTAAATTCCTCAATATTTCTAAATTCTGTTCAAAGGTTTTTGCAAAACCAATCCCCGGATCAATAATAATATTTTGAGGTGCAATTCCTTGGGCGATCGCTTCCTTAATTCTACCTTGTAAAAACCCTTCTAAATCCTCGATTAAATCCTGATAATCCGTCATGGTTTGCATGGTTTTCGGTGTTCCTCTCATGTGCATTAAAATAATAGGAACCTGCAATTTAGCCACCATAGATAACATTTCAGCATCAAAAGTAGCCCCGGAAATATCATTAATTATATCCGCCCCGGTTTTAACTGCAACCTCCGCCACTTGGGAACGAGTGGTATCAATAGAAATAGGAATATTTGCTAATAATTGATTAGAGTTATTTCTAATGGTTTCAATCACAGGAATAACCCGATTTAATTCCGTTTCTAAACTCACAATTTCCGCCCCAGGTCGGGTTGATTGTCCGCCAATATCAATGATATCAACTCCCGCTTCCACCATTTGTTGCGCCTGATGCAAAGCCCTTTCTAAACTATTAAAATCTCCCCCATCACTGAAACTATCAGGAGTCACATTCAAAACCCCCATAATATAGGTTCGCTTTCCCCATTCTAAACTTTTATCTCTAATATTTAAAGGGTTAAAAATAGTCATAAATTTTGATAGGTAATGGGGAATTACGAATAATTACGAATTACGAATTACGAATTACGAATGGGTAATAGGTAGCGGGAAAAATATAAGTTTGATCTGTAAAATCTTTAACTGATAACTGGTACGGGCGGGTTCTTTTAGATGTTTGTTAATCGCCTAAATCTCGATTAACCCGCCCCTACAACTGATAACTACTGATAACTCTTTAACTGATAACTGGTACGGGCGGGTTCTTTTAGATGTTTGTTAATCGCCTAAATCTCGATTAACCCGCCCCTACAACTGATAACTGATGACTAATTTATTGATAATTAACAATGCGGGCAAAACCTTCGGGTTGTAAACTAGCCCCTCCAACTAAAGCCCCATCAATTTCTGGCTGTGCCATAATTTCATCAATATTATCAGGTTTGACAGAGCCACCATATTGAATGGTTACATTAGAATTGACTAATTTACTACGAATTAAACCAATTACCCGATTCGCTTCAGTAGTTTCACAAGTATCCCCAGTTCCTATTGCCCAAATTGGCTCATAAGCAACCACTAAATTATTTTGATCAACCCCAATTAAATCCTTTTCCAACTGAGAGAAAATCACTCTTTCGGTATCTCCAGCATCCCGTTGTTGTTTGGTTTCTCCCACACATAAAATGGGGGTTAAACCATGACGTTGAGCCGCTCTAAGTCGCAAATTCACCGTTTCATCAGTTTCGCCAAAATATTGACGTCGTTCACTGTGACCGACAATAACATAACGGATACCAAATTCTAGTAACATCGGGCCAGAAATTTCTCCCGTGTAGGCTCCAGAATCTTCCCAATGTATGTTTTGAGCACCGGGGAGAATTCGACTCCCGTGTAAACTTTTGGACATGACCCCCAAGGTGGTAAAGGGTACACACAGCACCACTTCCCGGTCTTCTGGAGTATCATCTAAATGATTAGTAAACCCTTGCAGAAACTCTTGAGCTTCCGATTGGGTTTTAAACATTTTCCAATTACCTGCAATAATTACTTTTCTCACCGTTAATGCAATTAACCTTAAAAAACAATAAAATCCCACCCCTTAGTTTAAAGCGTTAAGAGACATTTTAATAGTCAGAGGTTGGGGAGGTTGGGGGAGCAGGGGAGGCAGGGGAGGCAGGGGGAGCAGGGGGCGCAGGGGGAGTAAGGGGAGCAGGGGGAGGGGGGAAATTAAGTTCTGAGGGATGGGTTATTGGCCAAATTCTGAGCGGGCTTGTTCCACCATTTCCGGGGTTACAATTCCTTGTTCCGCGTCTCTGGCTAGTTGTTCAATACGTTGTCTAGCCTGAGTCCGAACAAAATAAGGGATATTTTTTAGTTTGACCTTGGCTTCGGGAAGCCACTGAAGTTCATCGAAATAATCAGTATTAGCCATAAACTTAACCGTTACTTTGGGAGCATATAGCAATCATTGTAGGGGTTGGGTATCCAAACCCTCTTGACACCTAGCATTGAAAGCTAAAACCCTACAGGTTGTTGTCACAAATCCCCCACGGATTGCTATAGCTTTATTTTACCTAAAGTTGAACCGCCTTAAAGCATTTTCAGGAATTGACGAATTACCCCAATGGTGACGGCGGGAAGTTCCAAATGGGGTGTTAATCCCACATTATCTATTTTTTGAAAAACCTTAACCGCCGTTGGATTTAAGTTAGCTAAACGTTCACCCGTTTCGGGACTGGTAAAGGATGATTTCTCACCCCAAATAATACCCGTAGGTGTGCTCAGTTGACTGATATATAACGATAAATCAAAACACAAATCTCCCCCCACAAAAGACAAAGCTGCGTATTCAGCATTGGGTTGTTGAGCCGATTTTAAATAAGCCTCCACAATTTCGGGATAAATTCGATCAGGTTGGGCAAATTGCCGATTGTATAAAAAACCGTAAATCCCAGCAGGATTAGCAATTCCGGTAAAATACAAAACTCGATCTAAGAAAGGTGTTTTCACCATTTGGCTTAATAAACTTTGCCCATAATTTTCACCAAAATCTGATAATCCCGAGGGAGTTACTAAAATAAGTGATTTAAACAAATCGGGACGTTGAACCGCGACCCGAACGGTAAAAGCCGCGGTTAGGGAGGAGGCAATTACTATGGCGGGAGTTGAACAAGTTTGTTCTAAAAATTCGGTAATTGTGGTTAGATAATCCTCTATATTATAGTTTTTTGCTGGATGTTCTGAACGTCCCCAACCAATTAAATCCGGGGCTAAAATTTGATATTCATCCACAAAAGCTGGATAAACTTTTGACCATTCATAAGCAGAAGAACCCCCACCAAATCCATGTAAAAATACCATTGGGGGTAATTCGGCAGAACTTTCATTAATATTCCAAGGAGAACTCTCCGCCGTGTAATATACTATTCTGCCTAAAGACGTAACAATTGAACGCTGACCAAATCCATTGGGTTCAAACATTTTTAACCTCTTAAAAAACAACAAGAAATAGGGAATGGGGAATGGGGAATTACGAATTACGAATTACGAATTACGAATTACGAATTACGAATTACGAATTGGTAATGGGGAATATAAATAGTTTACCTCCTCCACTCCTCCACTCCTCCACTCCCCCCTGCTCCCCCTGCTCCCCCTGCTCCCCCTGCTCCCCCTGCTCCCCCTGCTCCCCCAACTCCTCCACTCCCCCCTGCTCCCCCTGCTCCCCCAACTCCTCCACTCCCCCCTGCTCCCCAATCCCCCCAATCCCCCAATCCCCCAATCCTTCCCGATTCCCCTTCAGAACCTTTGAAGGATTTTGTTAATCCTAAACCAGTGTTTGCAAATCGTCTCCACTTGTTTATAATAGGGGGTGATACCCCTCATGGGTTAAGCCCATCTTTTTTTGGACATCCTCCCAAAAGATAGTAGTTTGACACCAGAATGGTCGAATCACCCCTGTCGTATCACTAATTTGGCTTTGGGTCACTATGAAAAACCTTATGATAGACGAAGACTTTCCGGCGGTTGATTTAATTCAGCCCTCAGAGTTAAAAAATTCTATTAATTCTGAGTTCAATTCTACTGAAATCACGGTTTATCCTCAACGGGAAGAACGTGATTTAGAGCAAGAATTTTCCGTAAAAACTGCAACAAAAATTCGGTTAGCCTTAGAAGAATTATATTGTTTTGAAGTAATTAAAAATCAGTTTCAATCTTGGGGAATTACTTTTAAAAATGCGATCGCTCTCCAACCGTCCAATCCCGCTTTTGTGATTAAACCCACAACGACTGTAATCATGGGTGCGCCCAAAGGGGGGCACTTAGAAATTAACTTTAAATATCCCGTTCAGAACGTCTGTGCAATGATTACCAGTTCTAGCGGAACGATTTTATCCGCCTATGATACCGAGGGCAAAAAAGTAGCAGAAACGGGAATGATCGTTTCCCATCATATTAGTTCCGATGCCCTTAATTTTCCCCACGCTCAATTAAAAGTTAGGGGTTTAAATATTCAAAAAGTAACCTTTGAAACCTTTGATGGTCAATTAATTTTACATCACTTTAAAGTTGAATTTTAAAGTTGAATTTCTAAGAATAATTTTTGTAATCCTGTTGCAGAATTTGTAACCCTTCTAATAAAGCGTCACGGACAAGGGGTTCATTTTCTTGATATAACATCAATTGAAAATACTCAACAATATGGGTCTGATCAATTTCTTGAAAGAACTCTATGGGCGGTAAAGGTTGCCAACGTTGAGCTTCTAATAGTAACTGTGGATTTCCCGAATATTGGGGAAAATTTTTAAAAGCCGTGGTGATTTGACGCACAGCAATCAAGCGTTTTAGGCAATTCTCTTGGGTTAAATCTCCTAACCATTGGTTAATTTGAGATTTCCCTAAATTAAATTTTTGTTGATACCATTGCCAGATAATAAAAATCAAAATTCCCAAAATACCTAAATTCTGACCAATCAGACTTAAAGCCATTTCTGGACTCTGGGAGCTTGTCCAAATCGATAGAGAAATATACAGGAATATACAGGAACTTACCCCACTTCCAAGGGCTAATAAAAATTGACGTTGAGACCTTTCTAGTCTTCGATACCAGTCCCATTGGTTGAGGTTAACTGGAAGTTCCCAGTGACGGTAAACCCAACTCATCACCACCACACCAAAAGCGGTTGAAAATAAAAGTTTGCTATTCCACCAACCCCAAATTCCGCCTAGAATTAGGAAAAATAACCAACTTCTTAAACGTTGATACCGACGGTGGCTCGATCTTTTTCTGGGTTGAAACCCGGCGAAAATATGGAAATAGGGATGTAGCCAGGAAAGATTTAGAAGCATTGACTTTTGCACCCCTGGAATATAATAGTGTTTGAACTTGATGCCGGAGTTGCTGAGTCCCGATTGATAGGCTAATCCGAATTAGCTCAAGATGATCAAGGGTTTTACTGAGTTTATCCATTCTGACGATCCCAAGTTAAGTCTTGTGTTTTGTGATCTCAAGTTTGAGCTAAAATTAAAATGGCATTATGGATAGTTTATGGCATTTTGTCACATTAGCTAATATTGATCCAAGATAAACTCATATATCTATCGGTTACGATTAAGTTTTCTAGCCAAAACTTAATTATAATCAACCTCACCCACTCAACTGCCTAACTCCAACTAGCAATTAACACCTATGTCTAATTTACAAAACCAATTTACGGTTCACTTTTGGGGAGTCAGAGGAAGCATCGCTTGTCCGGGGTCGGAAACGGTGCGCTACGGGGGAAATACTCCCTGTGTTGAAATGCGAGTGGGTTCCGAACGGTTGATTTTTGATGGGGGGACGGGTTTACGAGTCCTCGGACAATCTTTGCTGGCTCAAATGCCTGTAACTGGGCATTTATTTTTTAGTCATTATCATTGGGATCATATCCAGGGATTTCCGTTTTTTGTTCCCGCTTTTATTAAAATTAATACTTTTTATATTTATGGTACGATTGCCCCCGATGGTTCAACGGTACAGCATCGTTTGAATGATCAAATGCTCCATCCTAATTTTCCGGTTCCTTTACAAATTATGGGAGCGGACTTAAAGTTTGTTGATATTAATGTGGGTAAGTCGATTGAAATTAGCGATGAAGTTGTGGTAGAAACTGCCCTATTAAACCATCCTGGAGAAGCAGTTGGCTATCGAGTCAATTGGCGAAATTATGCCGCAGCCTATGTCAGTGATACGGAACATTTCCCCGATCGCCTAGACGAAAATGTGTTATTTTTAGCTCGGAATGCGGATGTTTTAATTTACGATGCTACCTATACAAATGAAGAATATCATTCTGAAAAAACCAGTAAAGTCGGATGGGGCCATTCAACTTGGCAAGAAGCTGTCAAAATAGCCAAAGCAGCCAAGGTGAAACGGTTAGTGATTTTCCATCACGACCCCCTGCACAATGATGATTTTATGGACAAAACGGGGGAAACAGGTGGCTGAACAGTTTCCGAATAGTTTAATCGCCCGGGAAGGATTATCGATTCAGTTAAGTTCTCCTTCCAATTCCATTCCGCCTCTGTCCCATTAAGTCTAACTCTCGGGTTGATTTCACAAAATTTTCTGATATGGTACTCTCAGATTTCCAAATTATGTGAAAATGTGAAGCGTGTGGATAACATCATCGCTCGATACTATATTAACGCCGACTGCCGTTGCTTTGGGTAACTTTGATGGCTTACATCGGGGTCACCAACAGGTGATCCAACCGATTTTAAATGGACAGCCACAAATTGATTCTCGACAACGGACAGAGATGCTTTTAACTAACCCCGTCGCCCAGTTGACGCGGGATAGATTTCCGTTGGATAGTAATTTAGGAGAATCGGAACTCGGTTATAGTACCGTTGTCACCTTTGATCCCCATCCTCAAGAATTTTTTACAGGTAAACCCAAAAAGTTACTAACTCCCCTAGATGAAAAAGTGGAATGGTTAAAAAGAATGGGGGTAAAACAGTTGGTTTTGTTGCCTTTTGATCAACAAATGGCGGCTTTATCTCCAGTGGAATTTGTAGAAAAGGTTTTAATTCAAAAATTGCAACCCCATTATATTAGTGTGGGAGTTGATTTTCATTTTGGAAAGAAACGGGCAGGAACTGTTAAGGATTTAGAAAAAATTGCCAACAATTACGGAGTTAAGGTAAAAACTGTTCCCTTATATTTATGTGAAAATGGCGAACGGATTAGCAGTTCAGAAATTCGCGCCTCCTTAGAACAAGGTGCGATTATTCGAGCGAATCAATTATTAGGAAGATCCTATCATGTAGTGGGTTCGGTGGTTCAGGGTCAACAGTTAGGACGAACTATCGGATTTCCCACCGCTAATTTACAATTACCCCCGGAAAAATTCTTACCTCGCTATGGGGTTTATGCGGTAAAAGTATCGGAAATGGGGATGAAATCACTCACAAAAACCGGAAGTGATGCTAATTTTGGGTTAGTGAATCATCCGGGGGTGATGAATATTGGCTGTCGTCCAACGGTCGCGGGTGAAAAGGTCACTGTAGAGGTTCATTTATTAAATTGGTCGGGGGATTTATATGGTAAAACCTTAAGTGTTAGCCTAGAAGAATTCCTGCGCCCGGAACAGAAATTTGCCTCTTTAGATGCCCTCAAAACTCAAATTAAGGCGGATTGTTTACAAGCCAAGGAGATACTATACCCAACGTAGAGACGAGCCACGGCGCGTCTCTCTATCTCTCTCTATCTCTTTCGCCAATGATTATACTTGACACAATTGCATTTTGTCTTACTATCAATAAAAACATCCCATGAAACAACGAATTGAACTGCTAAAACAAAATTTAAGCCGAACAATTGTAGGCAAAGAAGATGCCATTCGCTTAACGTTGGTAGCTTTATTAGCCGGGGGTCATGCACTACTAGAAGATGTTCCGGGTGTTGGTAAAACCTTACTCGCAAAATCCTTAGCCCGTTCGATAGCCGGACAGTTTCATCGGATACAATGTACACCGGATTTATTACCCACAGATATCACCGGAACTAATATTTGGAATCCCCGAACTGGGGAATTTGAATTTTTACCCGGGCCGATTTTTACTAATATTTTATTAACGGATGAAATTAACCGGGCGACGCCTCGAACCCAGTCCGCTTTATTAGAAGTAATGGAAGAAAGACAAGTTACCGTTGATGGAGTTTCTAGGTTAGTTCCCAAACCTTTTTTTGTCATCGCAACTCAAAACCCCATTGAATATCAAGGAACATTTCCCTTACCTGAAGCGCAAATGGATAGATTTTTATTATCCCTAACTTTAGGATATCCCAGCGAAGCGGAAGAATTGCAAATGTTACAACGGTTATCGGATGGAATAACAATAGATGATTTAGAACCTTGTATTTCTCAGGATGAGGTATTAGAAATTCAAAATTGGTGTCGTCAAATTAAGATTGAAACCTCATTACAACAATATATTCTGAATTTAGTTAGAGCCACCAGAGAATCAGACGAAATCACATTAGGGGTAAGTCCTCGCGGTGCAATTTCCTTACATCGAGCCACCCAAGCCTTAGCCTTTTTATCAGGTAGAGATTATGGCACACCGGATGACGTCAAATACCTAGCGCCCCATGTCTTATCCCATCGTTTAATTCCGGCGGGCGGAAGGCGGGCAAAAACAATTGTTGAACAATTATTAAGGACAATTGCCATACCCTAGTAGTGAGCCCTTCAGGGCTCTCTAAGATGCGCTTAATCGCAACAACATATCGCCATGGGATTATTGATATCAATCCAGAATTATAGCAACCGCTTTGAAGTTTAGGACATACAATTTCGGAAGTTTTATTCAAAAGTTTTCCGTATATCGTTCCGATCAGGTATGTTATGGGGAAAGTTTCCGTATAATGTATAGTTAGCCATCCGCCAACGCTTTGGGAATCCATGACTGTTAAATTGGCAACCGAGTTTCGCACATGGCAAATAGATCTTGAAGCCGTCCTCGAGAATCATTGGTCTGCCAAGATGCGATTCTTTTTGTCGTCACCCGAAAGAAGACAAGAGACACTGTTTGATCTTTACTTTCCGAATGGGTTAAGACCACCGTTGCTTGAGAACGTTGAGTCGAATGCGATCGATTGTGACGAATTGTTCATGGATATTTCCATTGTTGTGAATTCTATTAGAGCCTCGTATTTGGCACCGGCTATGCAGTTTCAATCAATATGTTGAATGGCTAGCTATCGATCTCGAATGGGATGAGAAAAAATGGACGCTTGATGAAGACGCCCCAAGGCCGTCCAATGTGCTTCGACAAGTTTCCGCCCAAGTATACGCCCACGCGACATTACTTTCGATTAAGTCCGGGCTTGATCGACTCGTCCGAGTCTTATCTTTTTACTATGCTGGCATTGCGGGGCATACAACTTGGGGGCACTATCGTGACAATGCTAAACCGACCGGGTTTATGGCTATTGTGCTGCGTGGCAAGGATAACGATTCATTACTGGCTGAGATAGATGCAGCCTATCAACAGTGGATTCGTTTAGCCGTCGCTCCTCGTGATGCATTAATGCATTACCAGGATTCAAAATCTTGCTGGCATTTTCTTCCTGAAGAATCAGCAGAGATTCAGACACATTGGATCAGTGATGGCAAGGGAAATGAATACGGTTTCGGAATAGCAACAATAGGAGAGTATGTCCGAGAATTCTACCAACTTGCAGACCGGACGTTGCTCTTGCTGTCAACTCGACTCCCATGTCAATTGGAGCGCCGCTCCAAATGATCGATGATGACTAACAAGCCCAGTGCAGCGGACTATTGAAAGCTGCTGGTGCTGAGTTTGAGATTACTAACAACTGCTGACCGCAACCGTTATCTCCCATCCTAAACTACACTAACTCAATGGAGTTGCAAGTTCATCCTTGAGAAAATCAATAAAGTATTTTAACTTGGCAGGTAAAATCTTCCTCTTGAACAGGACTTACGCAAGCACACTATATATAGCGTGTCAAAAGTAGGCGATCGCATACCAATGATAATAGCAATCGCCTGATTATTTATTTAAAAACAAACCTAAAACAATCAAACAAGTTCCATTTTTATCGAAGGAAAATTCAGTTCTTTGATTAGATAATTTGACAGAGATTCAGCTTTTAACTGATAGACTGTTTTCTTCGTCAGATGAGCTAATCTTTTCAATTGATTCCAAACTAAAATGGCACAAGCAATATGATTTCTTTGAATACTAGCTTTACGACACTGGCAAGATTCAATCCCGGTTAATGGCTTAATTTCTCGGTGAAACTCCTCTATTTTCCAGCGAATAGCACAGGTTTTTTTCGCATCTGATGTAGATGCTTGAGTTAAGTCATTAGTTGCTACATATTCCGTTCTGTTGGTAGAAACAATAACCCGAAATAGCTTGACTTTATGAGATTTAGGGAAATTTTTGATTTTGATTAACTTCCCTGAATTTTCTTCAGTATTAGACCAGTTTAACTTTTCAATTGATTGGTATTTTTCTTTTCCTCCTGTGTCATCTACTAAACGATTCTTTTTCAATGGGCAATAATAAATTTTTCCTAATTCATCAATCATTGCCATTAGTTTTTGTGACCCATACCAGCTATCCATAAGGACTTTTGTGAAGGGGAGTTGTTTTTCTGTTACCAGATTATTCAACATATCAGCTACATGATCTAGTTTGGTTTTATCATCATGCTCTGGCTCATATATGCGATAATCGCTTCCCCCAAAATAAACCGAGTTCTGGATTAACATAAACACAGTTAACTAACCCAATACCTGACAGTACACGATGTTCTGTTCCGCTATATTGACGACGGACTAATTCAATCTTTTCTCCAAACCTTTTATCCAATACTGTATCATCAAAAATGATCGCACTATTTTCACTGATTTGGATATCTTTTTTGACATTTTGCCACAAAGATTCCGAAGTAAAATTTTCTTTGGTTAAGTAACGGTTTATGGTATCATGGCTAACGTTTTCTAAGTGGTTGGCTAAGTTATTTAGAGTATAATTGTTTGGGCTGCTCAATAGATATTGGCAGTAATCTAATTGGCTAAACGACATATTTTTTATCCCAAGTTAACTTAATCAGTTTAGCATAAATATTGACTAATAAATATCTGTCAATTAGTATAATTTTTGTGTCTAAATTTTATATTGCTGGCGCAAATACTTGAACAATTGGCAGCACCTCACACTATATATAGTGTCCTTGCGTAAGTCCTGTCGATGCTCCTTTGCCGGAAGATCAGCGAGAGTGCGTTCGAGGGTAAATGAAGATTCTGCTAGATACTCACATCTTTTTATGAAAATAGCCTATGCTGATTGGGAAGCCGGAATGTGTTCTTCTTCTGTCTCAGTTAGGTAGCTACTTTGACCGCAGCATAACATAGTCTTTGAGGTGAATAATGAATGCACAACTGATGATTCAACCCTCCTCTTTTATTGATGCTGGAATTCAAATCAAGCCAGTTCGAGGATTGTTCTTATTCAAATTTAGCGAAGATCTGCAAGAGCGACTGGAGAGTCTGAACGAGAAACAGCGAGAGTCGCAGTTGACACGCGATGAAGCAGTAGAGTTGACTGGAATTTTGGAACTCGACCGAATTTTCACGCTGCTCAATGCAAAAATTATTGCTGAGTCTATGTAGGTATGGCGATTTCAAAAAAGATTCGGCAACAAGTTCGAGAACGGGCTAAGTATTTGTGTGAATACTGTCACTCTTCCGAAGAAGCTAGTGCAGCCCGGTTTGAAATTGATCACATCCAGCCGCGATCGCGTGGAGGAGCAAATACATTTGAAAATTTGGCTTTGGCTTGTCAGCGATGTAATAGCTACCGTTACAACTTCACAGAAGGAAACTGACCCAGAATCTCAAGTTTCTACTCATTTGTTTAACCCACGACTGGATCAGTGGAATGAGCATTTTGTTTGGGAGAAGGGCGGTCTGGTGATCCGAGGCAAGACTTCAATTGGACGTGCAACGTGTGATCGCTTAGATTTGAACGACCAAGAGCATAATGAGGGGGCAATTGTTAAAGCACGTCGTCTTTGGATTCATGGCGGTTGGCATCCACCATCCGATGATGCTATTGAATCTTAACTCAGATAGAAGGGCGGTTGCATCGGTGTTGAACGTCACTGTTGATGAAATACAACGCGATCCCTTGAAATATCTGCGCCAAGTAGAGGCAGGTGAAACTCTTGTGATTGTTAGATCTGATCAGGCGATCGCTGAGATTAGACCTATTATTAGTAGTAAGCAGTTACGACCATTTGGTTTGTGTGCAGGCGAGTTTACCGTCCCAAATGATTTCGATGCTCCTTTGCCGGAAGATCAGCGAGAGTGCATTCGAGGGCAAATGAAGATGTAGTGAGCCCTTCAGGGCTCTCTAGGATGCGCTTAGGCGCAACAACGGACGCCATATTTTAATTGTTCCATCTTGACTCCCGCTAACTATTGTTTGATTATCGGGACTAATTGCAATGGAATAAATAATACCTGTATGTCCGGTTAAGGTACAAATTTCTTCTCCTGTTTCTATTTCCCATAGTTTAATTGTTTGGTCTTCACTCCCACTGACTAATATTTTATTATCTGAAGTAATAGCAACAGAATAAACACCGCCTGAATGTCCTTCTAAACTTCTGATAATATTTCCTGTTCCCGGTTGCCACAATATAATCGTATTATCTCCACTTCCACTTGCTAATATTTGACCATCAGAACTAAAAGCAAGAGATAAAACATTATCTGAGTGTCCTTTAATTAAGCGCATGAGTTTTCTGGTCTGAATATTCCATATTGCTATACTGCTAAAATAGCTACTTGCTACAGTGTTACCAATAGGGGCGAAAATTATTGCTTGTTCGTGTTTTGTATCATCCCACTTATTTGTTACTAACAATGATTTTTCACCCAATGTTTGAAATATAATATAAATATTTTCATAAATTTTACGACCTCTTACTTCTTTATCATTAGTTAATAAGGCAAGATTATTTTCATTATTAGATTGAATAGCTAATGCTGTAAAAATACCATTAAGACTTTTAGTTAAAATACTAATTTCTTCTCTAGTCTCTAAACTCCAAAGTCTCACGGTTTTATCATAACTTCCACTAACAATATTTTGACCATCAGAACTAATAGCAATTGCTCTGACTACCCCAGTATGTCCTATTAAGGTTTTCTCTAATTCTCCTGTTTTAAAATCCCAAATTTTTATTGTAAAATCTTCACTACAACTCACGATATTTTTACCGTCAGGAGTAATAGCAACCCCATAAATTACCCAAGTATGAGCAATTAATGTTTTCACACATTCCCACTTTTGAGCTTGATTATTTAAAGGCAGTGCAAGCGTCTCGCTTGCTAATATTCCTAAATCATCGCTTGCTAATATTCCTAAATCATCGCTTGCTAATATTCCTAAATTATTATTGTCTAATACCTCTAAATTATCAATTGCTAATTCTTCCCCAAAATTAGATAAAGAATTGTTTAAATCCGTTAAAATATCCCTAGCTGACTGATAGCGTCGTTTAATGGCACTTTCAATCATTTTATCCAAAATCAACCCTAATTCCTCACTGACCGGATGTTTTAAATGTTCTCGCCAAACCCAGATACCCTCCTCATCATCAAATAAATCTATCGGTTCCACTTGGGTTAATAAATGTAGACAAGTCACCCCTAAACTATAAATATCACTGGCAAAAATACCCTTTCCCTTCGCCTGTTCGGGGGCAATATAATCAGAAGTCCCAATAATTGTTCCGGTGACGGTAAATGCGTTTTTTTGGGTAAATTTAGCCGAACCAAAATCCACTAAAACAAACTTTCCGTTAGGACGACGAATAATATTAGCGGGTTTAATATCCCTGTGAATCACATTTTTATCATGGATAAAATCTAATAGGGGAATTAAACAGATTAAAAGATATTGAATCTGAGTTTGATTAAATGCTCCTTCCTGAAACTAGAATTTTTGCTAAATTTTCCCCTGCGATGAACTCTTGGATTAAATATTGTTGTTGATTAATCGTAATATAAGCTAAAAGCTCAGGAATATGAGGGTATTTACCTAATTCATCTAACCTAATTGCCTCTTGTGCAAATAATTCCGATGCTTTTTGCCAGGTATCAGCATCTTGAGATTGGGGAAAAAATTGTTTGATGACACAGCGCGGTTTAGAAGGTTTATCCTCATCAACGGCTAAAAATGTTTTGCCAAATCCCCCTTGTCCAATGATATCAATGGCTTGATATCGGTCTTTTAACCGTAGTTGATTCCCACAGGTTAAACAAAATTGACTCTGATCGGAATTATAGGGTTTAGCACATTCGGGATTCAAACAATAGGCCATAGAAACATTTCTAGCATTCCAGTCCAATTGGAGAATATTCCATTGGATCGGTAATAGCCATCCTTACTTTGTGTCAAGGGTACTTTTGTGGTTATTTTAACACAACAATAGCTGGCAATGACTCAAAAATAGCCATTGCCAGTCTAAAGTTTGTGTAGGTTCAAATTCAGTCTCAGGATTTAGTTAAAAACAATATTCCTGGGATTATTCTTCGTCGTCTCCAGCTTCAACTTGTTTGAGGTGAATATGCTTACGTCCGAGGGAAATTTCAAACTCGTCACCAGCCGTTAAATCCATTTGTTTTGTATAGGCTGCACCAATCAACAAGTTTCCATTTGATTGCACACTAATTCTATAACTAGCGGAGCGTCCACCCCGGCCGTTTCCTTGTTGTTTGCCATCTAACTCAATTCCCTCAGCATCAATTAAGGCATTGAGGAATTTCATCATGTTGACACGCTCAACATTATTCTTAGTCAGGGTGTAGTAACCACATTCTCTAGCCTTTTCCTCTTTGCTCAGATGTTCAAGTCCTTTGACTTTATCGAGTAGAGCTTCTCCAGTTAGAGGCTGAGGTTGGGGATCAGAACTTTTCTTTTTAACCATTAACTTTGCCTGTAAATATTTTACTAAAGGTCTTGACTTTTATCGTGGGTGGGTGATAGATCACCCAGATCGTTTAGCTAGATCCTTACTTGAGAAACTATATTACACTAATTCAGAAAATTATTCACCTATTTTTTAAATTTTTTATTGGATCTAATTCCGGTCAAGGAGTTGAGTGGAAGGGTGGGACATCCAACAACTCGGGATCGGGTTCAGCTATCAGCTTTTCGGGAATAGTATCAATCCCTATCGCATCAACTTAAACCCCCCTTTCAATCTAAAACTCACCTGTCCAGACTGATGAGAAGTTATCAACTCCAGACTAAACTCTTGAGGGAAGGATATTGCCGTGGTATTGCTGAGAGTTGTAGCGAATTCCGTTTAAGTATGCTCAACTTGGTAGAATTACCTCAAGACCATCTTTGTCCTTTGAAACTCCATTGCCAAGTTATCTATTTTATTACCCAGAATGAAGTTAACTACACGGGGACACTATAGCGTTAAAGCCTTGCTTGATCTATCCCTACAACGGGGGATGGGGCCGACTTCTGTAAATGCGATCGCACAGCGCCAAAATATTCCTGCACCCTATCTGGAAAAACTCCTGATCGAGATGCGACGATCGGGGTTAGTTGAATCAGTTAGAGGTGCTCAAGGAGGCTATCAATTGGCAAAATCTCCAGCCCAAATCTCCCTAGGACAAATATTAGAAGCAGTGGGAGAAACTATTGAAACCCTTACCCCGCCATCAAGTGGATATTGAACAAGCAGAAGACTGGGTGACTTTTACCCTGTGGAATCGGTTACACCAAAAGCTGAAAGAGGCACTCTATGGGATTTCCCTGGAGGATCTCTATTATGATGCTCGCAGTTGGCAAGCCGCCCAGGGGGAAGAAACAAGTTTTGTGGTTTAGGAAATTTTGCACCCTAGAAGTTGAGTTCCAGATTGATTGTCCTTTTCTATTTATCGATTGTCCATGACGGATTTTAATTCCCTGATCATTTTATTGATTGCGGCTGCGGGTGATTATCTGATTGGAGATCCCAAAAGTTGGTTACATCCGGTGCAGGTGATGGGGTGGATAATCACTTACTATACTCAAATTTTCTTTAAATACTTTAATCAACCGAGAATTCTGCGGGTGGCGGGGGTGTTTCTGACCCTAATTGTGATATGGGGGAGTGCCTTGGCGGTGATGTTAATTAGAGATGGGGTACGGGTGCTAGTTGTCAAATTTTCACTGCCGGAAATTTTGAGTATTGCAGTAGAAAGTATTCTCCTGGCCAGTTGTTTTGCGGGTCGCAGTTTAAGGGACTCCGCCGAGGATGTTCTCTATTGGATTGATCAAGGAGATTTGGTCACGGCTCGTCAACGATTAAGTCGTTATGTAGGTCGAGATACCGAAACCCTATCGGAGTCAGAAATCCTTAGAGCCGTTTTAGAAACCGTCACGGAAAATGCCACCGATGGTGTGATGGCTCCTTTATTTTATGCCTTAATTGGTGCGGTACTGCCGGGGGTCGGTAGTGTCCCCCTTACTTTTGCCTACAAAGCCGCTAGTACCCTTGATTCTATGGTGGGTTATCGAGAGGCTCCCTATGGGGATATTGGATGGTTTAGTGCCAAATTAGAGGATATTTTGACCTGGCTTCCCTGTCGATTAACGGTGATCATGATCGCCATATTATCAGGAAAACCGAAATATGTTTTAAGTATTTGTCAACGGGATGCTGTTTTTGATCCGAGTCCGAATGCGGGATGGAGTGAATGTGCTTATGCTGCCGCCTTGGGGGTACAACTGGGGGGAGAAAATTCCTATCGGGGGGTGATTAAACAGAAACCTTTGTTGGGAGATCCCCAACAACCGATTACCTCTAATACCATAAAAAAAGCATTGCAACTGACTCGATACAGTTTTTTAATTACGTTAGGATTATTTACGGGGGGATTTATCCTTTTGAACTGGGGGAACTAATCTCGCATTGTTTAAAAAACTCAAGATTGTTAATCCTTAATATGACAAAAATTGTTGAAATTCTGTCTGCGGCTGAAATCCGGCGAACACTCACCCGGATGGCTTCCCAAATTGTGGAAAAATACGGGGATTTAGATAATTTAGTCCTACTCGGAATCTACACCCGGGGGGTTCTGTTGGCGGAAATTTTGGCTCATCAAATTGAAGTCTTGGAACAGGTAAGGGTTTCCGATGGGGGCCTTGGATATTACGTTTTATCGAGATGATTTAGACCAAGTGGGAATGCGAACTCCAGAAAAAACTAAAATTCCCTTTGACTTGACGGGGAAAACCGTGGTTTTAGTGGATGATGTGATTTATAAAGGTAGAACAATTCGGGCGGCGCTGAACGCGGTGATCGATTATGGACGTCCTGAAACCATTGGGTTAGCGGTTCTGGTGGATCGGGGTCATCGGCAACTTCCGATTCATCCTGATTTTACAGGTAAAATACTCCCCACCGCCAAGGAAGAACAGGTGAAGGTCTATTTAGAAGATCTGGATGGACGGGATGCGGTGGAATTATTGTCTCCGATTTCTTAGAAAAAATCTCAGAAAAAACCGTTGTTGCGCTTCAGCGCTCTTAGTCAGGCCTTGAGCAGCAACAACCAACTTTTTTCAGGGCGCTTAGGTTTGTTTTCCCTTCAATAAATAGGTGGTCATTTGTCCTTTACCTTTGACCTCAATAACTCCTCGCTTTTCAAATAGATATTTTTCTTTTAACACAAAATAGGTGGTTTCTGTAACTTGAATTTCATCAGCAATACCATGGGACTCCATGCGACTGGCAATATTAACCGTATCTCCCCATAAATCATAAATAAACTTCTTAATTCCAATGACTCCCGCCACTACCGGGCCAGTAGCAATTCCAATTCTAATATGAAAATTTTGTTGGGTTTTGAGATTAAATTCTCCCAAGGTTTTTTGCATATCTAATGCCATATTGGCGATCGCTTCTGCATAATCATCATGGGGAATTGGCAAACCGGAAACCACCATATAAGAATCACCGATAGTTTTAATTTTTTCTAACCCATGGAGTTCAGCTAAATGATCAAATTCCGAAAAGATTTGATTGAGTAAATCAACTAATTGTGGCGGATCAAAACGTCCTGAAAGTTCAGTAAAACCGACAATATCAGCAAATAAAACCCCAGCATCGGTGAAACTATCGGCAATCGTAGTGGGTTTCAGTTTTAACCTTTGGGCAATGGAATGGGGTAGAATATTTAAGAGTAAACTTTCTGAGCGTTTCCTGTTCTTCTTTAACTTGACTATAGGCCAGTTCTAAGGCTTGACGAGAGTTAAATTCTGATCGGGCTAAACGATCATATAAATACACCGAAAGATTACAAATTAAACAAATCCAAAATAGATAGAGAAACAGGAAATCAGCCGTCATCCAATCGGCGGGAAGCTCAACTTTTAGATTGAATAAAATTTGACTACCATGATAATAAACAAATACCCCTAATTGCGAAATTAAATGCAACGGCCAATAGACCGGAATTAAGGTGGCTTGGGAAAAAAACATCAGGGGCCATTCAATAATTGAAGCCCGGGCGACTCCACTTAAGGTTTCTCGAATTTGGGGGGTAATGGTCACCAACCAAGAAAATAGTAGAAACATTGAGGCTGGATGTTGGTGACCCAGGGGAGTTCTCAGGAGCAATAAACCGATAATTAAACCGCACTCGACGACGATTTGCGTGGCTAACCAAGAGGGTTGAAAATGCTCAGGATTAAAGAAAAAGTTGTTGATTTCTGAAATACTAAAGGTAAAATAGGAAACCAGGGCTAGGCTAAACCCTAAATTTAAGCGTTTTTGAATGAAATGCTTTCGCCAACCATCATAAGTCGGAGTCTGAGATAGAACAAAACCAGAAGAAAATATCTTCAATTTTGTTTGAATAAATGCCCCAAATTCTGCTAGTCTTGATTCAGTTGTAGTCATGGGTTACTTGGGTTTCCTGAAGGAGATTCATACAATCTTACGAGGATCAATTATTTTCCAATTACCTTGAATTGAATGTGATAACAACTGTGAATAATAATCCACGCCAAGTTGCATTTTTAGCACTCCGAGACATTAACCGACGGGGGGGGCTCGCAGATGTGGTTTTAGATCAATGGCTTCGTGAATCTGAGCTATCAGATATTAACCGACGCTTAACCACAGAATTAGTCTATGGTTGTGTGCGTAGACGGCGATCGCTTGATAGTTTAATCGATTACTTAGCCCCGAAAAAATCCCATCAACAGCACCCGGATATTCGTACTATACTACATCTTGGTTTTTATCAAATTTGCTATTTGAATCAGGTGCCCAATTCGGCGGCGGTCGATACAAGCGTTGAATTAGTTAAACACAATGGACTAAACCATTTTAGTGGCTTTGTCAATGGGGTATTGAGACATTATATTCGAGAATCCGAAAAGTGTCCTGTAGAAACTTCTGATCCTTTTAACTCTATTTTTACTCCCTTTAAATTACCCCAAAATCCCATAGAAAAATTAGGAATAATTTATAGTTTCCCCGACTGGCTAATTCAATTTTGGTTAGATATTTTAGGGACGGAAGAAACAGAACAACTTTGTAGTTGGTTTAATCAATCCCCCGCCATTGATTTAAGAATTAATCCCCTACAAACCACTTTAGAAACCGTAGAATTAGAATTTCAATCTCGGGGAATTTCTGTGCATCGAATTTCCGGTTTACCTCTGGGATTAAGATTAACTGGTAGTATCGGATCAATTAAAAATTTACCCGGTTATGATCAAGGTTGGTGGTCAATTCAAGATAGTAGTGCCCAATGGGTTAGCCATTTATTAGATCCCCAACCCGGAGAAACTATTATTGATACCTGTGCCGCCCCCGGGGGAAAAACCACCCATATTGCTGAATTAATTCAAGATCAAGGTGAGGTTTTAGCCTTTGATTTGATGAAATCCAGACTGAAAAAAATTAAGCAAAATTCAACTCGATTAAAACTTAATTCTATTCAAATTAAAGCTGGCGATGCTCGGAAATTAGAGGGTTATTTTGAAATAGCTGATCGACTATTATTAGATGCCCCCTGTTCCGGTTTGGGAACCCTACATCGACGGGCTGATAGTCGATGGCGACATGATCCTAAAAATATCCAAGACCTGTCTCAATTGCAATCTGAACTCTTAGAAACCACTCAAAATTGGGTCAAACCCGGCGGCTGTTTAGTCTATGCCACCTGCACCCTCCATCCCCAAGAAAATGAAACCATAATTCAAAATTTTTTAAGTCAACATTCTAACTGGAAAATTCAACCTCCCCCCGAAGGTTTTTATCTAATTCCCGAAACCCCCAGGCTGGATTCAGATTTGGCCCCATAGACAGAATATGGATGGATTTTTTATGGTAAAATTAATTAAAAATTAAACTTAATTATTATTAACTTTATGCACCTAATTCTATGCCATACAACCGTTGATTTTGATGCCCTGGGCGCGGCGGTGGGATTAACTCGAATTTACCACGGCAGTCGCATTGTCTTAGCGGGGGGAAGTCATCCGGCGGTGAGGGATTTCTTAGCATTATATCGAGATGAATTTGCTTTAATTGAACGGCGGTCTGTGAATCCTAATAAAATTCATTCCATTAGTGTAGTTGATACCCAAAGTTCCGATCGCTTAGGAAAAAGTGCCGAATGGTTGAAATTAGCCAATTTATCTGCCATTAAAATATACGATCATCATCCAGATATCATATCGGATATTCCCGCCACCGAAACCTATATTGAAGAAGTGGGGGCGACAACTACATTAATTGTAGAACTGTTAAGAAATCGACCTCAAAAAACGCTTTTAACCACCGCAGAAGCAACGGTAATGGCATTAGGAATCCATTTAGATACGGGTTCCTTAACCTTTCCCCATTCCACCGCTAGAGATGCCATAGCACTTGCTTGGTTAATGGAGCAAGGCGCTAATTTACCCGTGATTGCTGAATATGTAGAACCCGGTTTACCCCAAAAATTACAAGAGTTATTAAGTCTAGCTTTAGAAAAACTACAAAAATCAACCATCAGAGGTTATACCGTCGCTTGGATTTTATTTAAAACCGATGAATATGTGCCGGGTTTATCAACTTTGGCATCGGAATTAATTGATTTAACCGAAAGTGATGCCCTATTATTAGCTAATCAATATGGCCGGGGAGAAGGCGATCGATTAAGTATTATTGGACGGTCTCGAATTGAAAAAACCAACTTAAATGAACTATTTAAACCTTACGGGGGTGGGGGTCATACCCGGGCGGCTTCCGTAGTTTTAAAAGAAGGCAATTTTATCGAGATTTTAGAACAGTTAGTTGAACAATTAAAAGCACAAATTCCTCACCCACCCACGGCGCAAGAATTAATGTCCTCTCCGGTGAGAAAACCATTCGCCCCGATACCTCCGTCGAAGAAGCCCACCGGATTTTATTACGTTATGATCATTCTGGTCTTTCGGTAGTAGATGAACAGGATCAATTAGTAGGAATTATTTCCCGTCGAGACTTAGATATTGCCCTGCACCATGGCTTTAGTCACGCCCCGGTTAAGGGCTACATGACTCCCCAATTAAAAACTATTACTCCCGAAACAACTCTACCAGAAATTGAAGCCTTGATGGTCACCTATGATATTGGTAGATTGCCCGTTTTACAAGATAAAAATTTAGTGGGAATTGTCACTAGAACCGATGTTTTAAGGTTACTTCATCAACAACAACGGCCTCAAAAATCAGTGTTCAAAGGGTGTATTCCTGGGTCAACTTGTACCAGTGTGGAAGAATTATTAGAAGAAAAATTAGCCACCCCCCTATCAACCTTACTGAATCGTCTATCATTGTTGGCAGAAAAACGGGGTTGGCAAGTCTATTTAGTTGGGGGTGCAGTGCGAGATTTATTGTTAGCAGAACCGGAAACAACGGTGTTACTTAGTGATATTGATATTGTGGTAGATAGCTGTTATAATAATGCTAATTTTAACCCGGATATTTTATCATCTGTTTCTCCGGCGGTGGAATTGGCACGGGATTTACAAAAACATTATCCCGCAGCAAGATTAGATATTCATGGACAATTTCAAACCGCCGCTTTATTATGGCATAATGACCCAATTTTAGATTCTCTTTGGATTGATATTGCCACTGCGAGAACGGAATTTTATCCCTATCCGGCGGCTAATCCTCAAGTCGAGGCGAGTTTCCATTCGTCAGGATTTATATCGACGGGATTTTACTATTAATGCTTTGGCGTTGCGGTTAACATCTCCCAAGGTGGGGGAATTATTAGACTTTTTTGGGGGAGTATCGGATTTGGACTCTCGAAAAATTCGGGTTTTACACCCCAATAGTTTTATTGAAGATCCAACTCGAATTTATCGGGCGGTGCGGTTTGCAGTGCGGTTAGAATTTGAAATTGAAGCTCAAACACAAGAGTATATTGGTTATGCGATTAGTAGTGGAATTTATGAGAAACAACGGGAAGAAAGTAATAAATCCTTTGATCAAAATCGTCGGGTTCCTGCTTTAGAAACGCGGTTAAAAAGTGAGTTAAAATATATTTTACAATCTCCCTATTGGAAACGGTCATTGCAACTTTTAGGGGAGTTAAAAGCATTGCGGTGTATTCATCCTACTTTAGAGTTAAGTCCGCAGTTATGGCGACAAATTCGGTCTGTTGATCGCTGTTTACAACGCTTTGATCCCCAAAGAACTTTAAACTATTGGGAGGTGCGTTTGGAGGTATTAGTAGCCTATTTATCCCCAGAATATCGGGAAAAAGTAGCCCAGAATCTTCAGCTACAGGTGGGAACTATTGAACGATTAAATAGTTTAGAATTAGCTAAAAATCAAATACTTGAAAATATATATAAACTTGAAAAGAATAGTCAGTTTTTCTGGTTATTTAAACCTTATAGTTTATCCACGTTAATTTTAATAGCGGTGCAATCTCCTCGGGAAGTCAGAAAGCGAATTTGGCAATATTTAACCCAATGGCGAGACATTAAACCGCCTTTAAATGGTCATAATTTACAAGCCATGGGATATAAACCTAGTCATCAATTTAAGCAAATTTTGGATAATTTATTAACGCTTACCTTAGATGGGGAAATTGGCGATCGCCCTTCTGCTGAAGCCTTTTTAAAACGGAATTATCCGCTAAAATAAAATCCAATTCGTAGTGAGGCGTTCACGCCTCTTATTTACCAATTCGTAGTGAGGTGTTCACGCCTCTTATTTACCAATTCGTAGTGAGGCGTTTCACGCCTCTTATTTACCAATTCGTAGTGAGGCGTTCACGCCTCTTATTTACCGATAACTGAAATTAATTATTATCTTTGTTTTAAAATAATTAAAGTAATATCATCATAAACCTTATGTTTGCCAATATGCGATCGCAGATCATCAATCACGGCTTTCCGAATTTCTAATGCGGTTAAATGCCAATGTTTTTTCACCATGTCACAGAGTCTTTCTAAAGAATAAAATTTACCTTGATCATTTTCGGCTTCCGTAATACCATCGGTATATAAAACCGCACCATCTCCAGAATTTAGTTTAATATTAATAGAACCAATAAAATCCGCAATATCCTCTTCCAAACCAATAGGAAATCCCAAATCTATGGTATCAATGGTTTCTACTAAAGGATAACAGTTAGGATCGGATTTTGGATCACAGTCTAGTTGCGGTCGCACTACAATCATTTCCTCATGTTGACCACAAATACTTAAAAATCCATTATAATAATCTATTAAAGAAAACGTCAAATTTTTATCGGATTTCATCCGTTTAACATTATCATAAATTACTCGATTTAGGGTGGTTAAAAAAATCATTGGATCGGTTTCATTGCAGGTAATTAAAGTTCGGACTGCCGTTTGTACCATTAGCATTAAAACCCCCGATTCTAACCCATGTCCGGTCACATCTCCAATGCCAATTTTTACCATCCCATTACTATGTTGTAAAACATCATAATAGTCTCCTCCGACTTCATCCGCCGGTTCCATATAACCCGCAATATCTAAGTGGGCAATTTCAGAAAGTTCAGTTTCATTCGGTAAAATCATTTTTTGCAATTGACGAGTCACTTGTAACTCCGCACTCATCCGAACATTTTCTGAAGTTAATTGCTGGTTGAGGGAAGTAATTTCTTGATTGGCTTTCACCAAAGCAAAAGCCATATTATTAAAGGATTTAGCAACTTCTGCTAATTCATCTTGATTGTCCAGATGTAGGGTTTCATTCATGTCTCCCGCAATCATTTTCTGAGAAGCAATATTCAAACTATTAACCGTTTGCATCACAGATCGATAAAATCCAATAAACAGATAAATTACTATTAATAATGAAATTAAAACTAGGATAGATAAAAAGATTTGTCTGTGCCGAAACCTGTTAATCCGTTGCTGTAATAAAACATCTAATTCATCAAGGGTTTTATCCCATAAAATCCAAGTTTGTTCTATGTTAGCTTCAGCTTCTGTGAAATATTGTTTCATGGGGCGGGTGTCTCCAGTTTTAATTACATCACTCAGTCCATCAGTGAGATTGTTAATATTATCAGTGAGTAAATTCAAGTCCTGGGTTAATTTTGGTCGAAGATTGCCCCCAGAGTTATGATTAAAAGAGACTTCAAATGTGCGTTTGAGTTTTTCATTATAATCATTTAAAAGTCCTGAAATAGTTGTGATTTCCCAATATTCCCTTTGAGTTAGCTTTTGCTGTTGACGTTGGCTAACATCTTGACTAATTAACCGAATATCTGCTAAAATTTTATTAATTTCTGGTAATTTTAAAAGAGTAGCATCCATTAAATAATAACTGTCTAAATCAGGATCAAGAATTAAATTTGATTGATCACCAACCTGAAACCGGAGTTGATTGATTTGGTATAAAATAATATCATAATAAACTTTTTGAGTTTTTAAATTCCAAAGATTCTGATTATATTGTAAAGTCGTCCAACTATCTTTGATTTCTTTAAAAAATTCAGTTGTTGATAATATTCCTCCGATTTTTTTGTCAATTTCATCTAAAGTTTTAATCTGATCTGTAATTTCGGCTTTAATTTTTTCTAACTGAGTTTGGTCTTCTGGACTAAAAGTAGGTTTAGCCATTAATAATTGAGCTTGATAAACTTTAGGATAGAGTTGGCGCAGGGGACGGAGATAGATATTCCCTAACTTTTCTTGAGCAGCAAAATCAATTAGACTTTGGACTTCCGAAACCAGAAGATACATCATCAAACTCAAAGGCACGATAAAAACACAACTAATTAAGAGAAATTTTTGGGGATATTTGAGTCTATTAATCAGGGAAATAGCGGGTTTAAAAAAGTCAGTTATTTTCATTAATCTTAGATTGAATTAATTAATATCGAAATCGTAGCAATGAACTCAATTTAACTTGGTCTCTACCATTTTTTTTCGCTTCATATAGAGCTTCATCCGTTGCTAAAAATAGGGTTTCAATATCCACCGCGTCTACACCAGGAATCGCAGTGGCAACTCCTAAACTAATAGTAATAATTGGTGCGCGACGGTTTGGCAATTTATCCGTATCAAAAGGTATAGCTAAGGTTTGAATATTCTCACGAACAGATTCCGCAATGTACATTGCACCTTTAGCATCGGTTTGAGGGAGAATAATTACAAATTCTTCACCCCCATAACGGGCAACTAAATCCCCTGGACGTTGAAACCATATCACAAATAGCTTGCGCTACGGCCCGTAAAGATTGATCTCCGGCTTGATGACCATAGGTATCATTATAAATTTTAAAATTATCAATATCACATAAAATTAAAGATAATGGGGCAATTTCCCGCATCATTCGTTTCCACTCAATATCTACGGAGCGATCAAATTGTCTACGGTTAAAAACCTGTGTCAGAGTGTCAATATAAACTAGGGATTTTAACAGTTTATTTTCTTCCTGTAGCTGTTTTAAATTAACGGTGGTATTGGGGTTTTTACTGAGAATTTGGGTGCTAAAATAGAGATAATAGAGTTCACAGGATGGTGTACAGTAGTTTTCCTTCAAATTAACAATGCCTAAACTATATAATTGATAGGCAATGATCGGTTCTAGTTGTATACCTGTTTTAGAGGTAACCACCCGTTGCATGGCGCTCGCCAGTTCGGGTTTGTTATGTAGAATTAGCCAAAGGGATTGTAGGTGTTCTCTGTAAATTCCCTCTAGGGTCGGAGCTTTTTTTAATAAGTCTTCTAGGCTGATTAAATTATTGGCTATATGATAAATAGCAAGATGCACTAAATAGGGGTGTCCCCCGACTAAACTGGTTAATTTTTGAATTTGAGTATCGCTTAAATTCAGGTGATAACGTTCAGCTAGATTTTGAACTTGAGTAACTGTAAACGGGGGAAGTTCAATGGATAATCCAATATTAAAAGGAGATTGATGAATATTTAAAGGTATATAATATTCCGCCGATTGCACTAAGAATAAGTGTAGCTTTTTCCAGGCTAGATTATGTCGGGATTGTTCATACCAAAATCGAATTAAAGGTAGAAAATTTTGACTAATATTTGTATGTTCAAACAAAATATTTAATTCATTGAATACTAGAAATAGTGGGCAATTAATCTGTGGGAAAATATAGAGTTCAAAATATAGTGTACAACTCACTTTACTTCCCATATCTTCATCCCAATAATCGTCTAATTTGGGATCAATTTCTAATTTTCGAGCCACATTAATACACAGCCAGCGAAAAAATTTATCCGTATTTTCAAAAATTTCTTGGTCAACTTGCAGAAAATCAATTAAAACGCTGCGGTACCCCAAGGTTTCTGCATAATCTATTAACCTTAACATTAGGGAACTTTTTCCCATCTTTCTAGCGGCTTTAACTCGCAATAAACTCCCGGATTTTTCGAGTTCCGTATAGGCCCATTCTTCACTAGGAGAGCGATTAATATAGAAGGGAGAATTTAAGGCCAGGGGGCGGTCAGGAAATATCAATGTATTTTCTTGTAACATTTTTTTTTGTAAAGACATAAATCATTACATGGGTTGAGGTTAAATCTGGAAATCAAATCAAGTTTAAAAAAAAGGATGCTAATTAAATTGTAAAAATACCTACTTCTATTAGTATAGATCATTAATTATTGAAATTCAATGAATTTCCCCAAATATCAACCAGTAGAAAGCCCACCCCCGAGGCTAGGCTAAATCAAAGATAATGTTACCAAAAATACAATTAACTTATTCTCCCATCCTAGACCCCTGTTCAACCGCTTTCCCAAGGAGTAAGACTGTTAAACACACTTTTGTTAAAGCGGATTCAGGGGGTCTAATTCGGGATTTAATTAAGGGTTTTAGACTTAATTTGTGACCTCAGCTAAAATCACAACTTAGACATCAGGATAAGCCATCTTATAGGGATTGACAATCTGGTCAAATTCTTCGCTGGAAATATACCCCAACTCTAAACAAACTTCCTTTAAAGTCAGATCTTTTTCCAGGGCAATATGAGCAACCTGGGCCGCTTGATCATAGCCAATTTTCGGAGCTAATGCCGTTACTAACATTAAAGATTGTTCAACATAGCTGTTGATTTTATTGCGATTAACTTTTAATCCAGTTAATAAAAAATCCGTAAAATTATGACAACTATCTGATAAGATAGCCACCGATTGAATGAAGTTAAAAATGATCATCGGTTTGAACACATTTAACTCAAAATGACCTTGGGAACCAGCAATAGTAATCGCCGTATCATAACCAATTACCTGGGCGGCTACCATGGTCATCGCTTCGCATTGGGTTGGGTTCACTTTCCCGGGCATAATTGATGAACCGGGCTCATTTTCAGGTAAGATTAATTCCCCGAAACCACAACGGGGGCCACTACCTAAAAATCGAATATCATTGGCAATTTTCATCAACGAACAAGCCAGGGTTTTTAATGCACCACTAGCCATAACTAGACCATCATGGGCGGCCATGGCTGCGAATTTATTCGGAGCAGAAATAAAGGGTAATCCGGTTAATTGATTAATCTGATTAGAGACTTTTTCTGCAAATCCTTTCGGGGTATTTAATCCCGTTCCCACGGCGGTTCCGCCAATGGCTAATTCATATAAATCGGGTAAAATAAGTTCAAGACGCTTTAAATCTGCATCGAGTTGAGCCACATAACCGGAAAATTCTTGACCCAATGTTAGGGGAACGGCATCTTGTAAATGGGTTCTACCAATTTTTACAATATCGGCAAATTCATCGACTTTTTTTTGTAACTCATCCCGCATTTTTTTGACACTGGGAATTAATCTTTGGGTCACCGCTATCGCCGCGGCAATGTGCATAGCGGTGGGGAAGGTATCATTAGAAGATTGGGACATATTAACATGATCATTCGGATGAATTGGGGTTTTACTCCCTAAAATTCCGCCGGAAATTTCAATCCCGCGATTGGCAATGACTTCATTAATATTCATATTAGACTGGGTGCCGCTTCCGGTCATCCAAACCCGCAAGGGAAAGTGATCATCTAGTTTGCCATCAATCACTTCATCGGCGGCTTGAACGATTAATTGAGCCTTGTCTGGGGGGAGTTTTCCTAATTCTTGATTGGTGAGGGCGGCGGCTTTTTTTAGAATCCCAAAGGCGGTAATCACTTCTTTGGGCATTAAGTCATTACCTATATTAAAATAATAGATAGAACGTTGAGTTTGAGCCCCCCAATAGCGATCGCTCTTTACCTCAATTTCTCCCATACTATCGCGTTCTTTGCGGGTCGGTTGTTCTGTTGTCATGGTCAGAGTTCTCCCAATTCTAGGCAATTAATTATTTTAGTTTATTATAAACTAATACCTAACTACCCAGCCCTCTTTCTTTGAAGCTAAGGGGGAGAATATAATGTTATTAAATATCGTTATAATTTATAGTCATAATCCTCCTCTCCTCCCCTAAAAGGAGAGGGTTTGGGGGAGAGGTGACACAATTTTTCACCTAAGAACAAAACTGCCTAAAACCCAATTTAATATTGTTTCATTGCCCTTTCCATCGCCCGTTTATCATCTTTTTGACGAATATCATCCCGTTTATCGTGGAGTTTTTTGCCTCGGCCAACGGCAATATCAACTTTCACTCGTCCTCCCTTGAGATACATTTTTAGGGGAACTAATGTTAACCCCTTTTGTTCGACCTGTCCCAATAGTTTATTAATTTGTTCTTTATGCAGTAATAATTTGCGGGTGCGCCGAGGATCATGGTTAAAATAAACACTAGCCTTCTCAAAGGGTGAGATATGGGCATTCAATAGCCAGGCTTCGCCCCCCCGAATTAAGGCATAGGCATCTTGCAGGTTGACTTTACCCGCCCGAATCGATTTGACTTCCGTTTCCCTCAAGGGCGATGCCCGCCTGATAGGTTTCTAAAATCTCGTAAAGATAGCGGGCTTTGCGGTTGTCGCTGACAATTTTATATCCTTCGCTGTTTTTAGTCATGTTTTCAATTTAGCAGATTATTTGATTGAACATCTAGGGGCCATGATTAATTATAGCAATTTACGACTTTTTTTAACCGAAATGAATAGAAAACAGGTTAATTAAATCAAACAATATATTCCTTGAGCTAGATGGTAAAATAATTAATTTCTTTTAAGATAAATAAGTAATAAAGGCGAATTCCGTCAATTTAATCAAGGTTTAGGAATTATCAAAATGCAGAAATTAACTCAAGCTCTACGGTCTATATCCTTCAAAAATATTTTAGGTGTTTTTTTTGCAGGATTATTAATGTTGATCAGTACCGCTTGTAGTAATAATCCTCCCACGGCTCAGTCATCGGGAGAGGGCAATCCCAATCAATCTAAGGGATTAACCAGCGAACTTCCTAGCCCCGTTAAATCTAATCAGAAAACGGAGATGTACGCCTTTGACAACAGTGACCAAGATATCGTAAAACGGGTCAAAGATGTATCGGAAAAGGTTAGTAACTCCGCCAGTGAAGTGGCCGGGGATTTGATGAAAGGAACCCAAAAGAACATTCAGAAGGCTGAAGATAACACCAAACAAGCCCTAAATCAAGTCCAAAAGGCGGCGGAAGAAACCTCAAAGGATATTAAAAGTCAGGCTTCTAAGGGCGCTGGACAAGTCAAGGATAAAGCTGGAGATTTTCAACGGCAGATACAAAAATCCTGATCAATTAGCTAAATTATTGACCTAGTTGCCATATCTATCTAAAGGTAGATGTGTCCACAAATCCTGTGGAGTTAGATTATAAAAACTATCGCACGTTCTCAATTCGCGCTTTCCCCAGTCAAGCAAAAGCTGGGGATTTTTCGTCAACAACTTCCCCCTTGTTGATGTTCAACGGCCGATCAATTTCATCACTTTTCCCCGTAATTTTTGTTTGCAATTATAGCAGTCGCGGGCATCGCGGTTAGGACTCATACTAATCCATAAAACCTGATGGTAAGGTCTTTTCCCTCTGTTGCCTGTTGCCCATTCCCTGTTCCCTGCTATAGTTGTTTGAAGCGTTCAGTCCCCAAAATTTTGATTAATTAATTGGGATCAGGATAGTGAATTCTGCCCCTTCTCCGGGTTGGGAATCACAACTCATTTGACCCTGATGACGTTCAACAACAATTGAGTAACTAATTGATAGACCCAAACCCGTCCCACTACCGACGGGTTTTGTGGTGAAAAAGGGGTCAAAAATTCGTTGTAGAACTTCTGAAACTCATTCCTAAACCATTATCTGCAATCGAAATTTTAACTTGATTATCTTGTGTTTTCTGGGTGGAAATGGTAATTGTGGGGGGATAATCAGCCTGATTCATCAGATGGCGACGATGTTCTAAGGCATCAATAGCATTACTAATAACATTCATAAAAACTTGATTCAGTTGGGAGACATAACAGTTCACTTTTGGCAGTTGACCATAGTTTTTAATCACTTCAATTTCCTTACTGTGGACTGAGCCTCGGAATCTAGTTTGTAATATCATTAAGGTGCTATCAATTCCTTCATGAATATCAACAGGTTTCATTTCCGCTTCATCCAAACGGGAGAAGTTTCGCAGACTTAAAACAATATTCCTAATTCTTTCAGCCCCAACTTTCATGGAAACTAATAGTTTTTGTAAATCCGTGACTAAAAACTCTAAATCAATCTCAGCAATGGTTTCCGTAATTAAGGGTTTAGGTTGAGGATATTCCTGTTGATAGACCTGAATTAATCGGAGTAAATCCCTAACATATTCACTGGCGGGGGTAAGATTTCCATAGATAAAACTTACGGGATTATTAATTTCATGGGCGACTCCCGCTACCATTTGTCCTAGGGAGGACATTTTTTCACTTTGAATCAGTTGGGCTTGGGTATGTTTGAGTTGGTTTAAAGTTTGTTCTAAACGGGAATTTTTTTCGTTGAGTTGTTGGGTACGTTCTTGAACTTTATTTTCAACGGAGGCATATAACAGGGCATTTTCTAAAGATACTGCCGCTTGGGAAGATAGTAGACTTAAAACTTCAATTCTTTCTGAAGTAAAGGCTCCAGCCGTTAAGTTGTTTTCTAAATATAAAATTCCTAAAATTTTGCCTTGGCTAATAATCGGAGTACATAAAATAGATTTAACTTGATGGTTACTAATATAGAGATCATGGGTAAATTGTCCCTCTAGGGTGGCATTCATTAAAACCACATCTTGACCGGTTCTTTCCACATAATAAATGACAGTTAAAGGTAAACTTGAGCCATTTTCAACATTAATTTTAGGATGAACAATAACTTCTTCATTATCCGTTGAAGCCTCAGCTTCAATTACTAATTTATCATTATTGTATAAAATTAAAAATCCTTTTTGCGCCCCTGCATTTTCAATCACAATTTTCATTAAATTGGCTAATAATTTCTCTAAAACAATTTCTCGCGAGATGGCTTGAGAGGCTTTAATGACGGTACTTAAATCTAACAATGCTAAACTACCGCCATGGGAGGTACTCAGGGTAACGGATTCCGCCTCAAATAAAGCCGGTTTAGGGGTGGCTAAATACTTGAGTTGAGGATATTTGGTTTCTAACTGTTCGATTTTACGAACCGCACCCCAACGTTGATAGCTATAATAGGCTTCTTTGAGGTGAATATTGGCATATTTGAGTTTACTATGACTCATCCAAAATTTAGCCGTGAGTTCATGGCTAAGGGCAACATTTTGAATAAATCCGGCTTCCTGTGCCGTTGAAATTGCCTGTTCATATAAATCAATTGCCTCAAAGGGAAGTTGGGAAATTCGAGCCAATTCTGCTGCGACTAAGAGATATTTAGATAGGAAATTACTGGGACAGTTATCCGACCAAATTTTAAATTTTTCTTGATTGCTTTTGATTTTTTCTAAAAACTGCTGTTGTTGGGATTCGGAAACTTTTTCTAAATTGGCAATTAAAATTAAAGAGGAATAAAAATAATATTCCGTGACGGGAATTAACCCCAGAATAAATTGCAGTAATTCTTCAGCTTCTAAGGTTATTTTTAAGGCTGATTCTACCTCGCCATATAAATAAAGGACTTGCAGTTTATAAATTTTATAAAGACATAGAGAATAGAATTTCTGATTTTTTTGGCTAATCTCAATATAATCTAATTCTGTGATTTCTGGAGCGTCAAAAGATAATAAATCTGGGGTTTCACCGATTAAATTAAGCAAAATTCCTCGGAGTCCTGTCAATGTATCAATCACCAGATGATTGTCAGTTTTATAGGCGAATTTCAAATAGTTTTTAACTTCTGTTAAAAACTTGGGCAAGTTGACACCCTGGGCCATTAAATTGAGAGATTGATTATTTAATAAATAACCAGCATATTGTAAATCCCCGGAATCTAAAGCAGACTGATAACCTTCATGGCCTAAAGAATTTGAATTCTTAATCGGTTTTCTAACCAATAGTTGAGACAACTAATTAAGGATGCAGATACTTTATAGACGGGATAATTCCACTTTTTATTCAGTTTTAAAGCCAGTTGACCCAACTCATAGGCGGTTTGATATTGATTAAAAATGGTAGCAACTAAAATCCCATAGGTCGCATAGAAAAATCCGGCTTCTGGAGAATATCCCGATGTAATTGCAACTTTTACACCCTTGAGAATTACCACTGTCCATAAACTAGGATTACTGACATAGGCGGAGGGTGCTAAATTATTCAGAAGTTTTAAGGTAATTTTTTTCTCAGGTTCAATAATTGGGCTTTGATTGAGTAGGGTAGATAGGTTATTAATATTAATCAATTTTTGTAGGGATTCTAATTCTTGGGGAATAATAGTTTGTAGATTTTCCGTGGGTAAATCTAATCCAAATAAAGCTAGGGCTTTAATTCCGGCGTTGATAGAGGCTTCATATTTTAATTGTAAGGTATATTGAATTAAAAGTAGATTATAAACTTCGGCTTTTTCTAAAGTAGATTGAGAGTGTTTTAAAATTAATTTAATTAGGGTTTCACTTTCGGCAAATTTTCCATTTAGGTACTCTATCTCGGCTCGTTCTCGATACAATGCAAAGGTTAAAGAATAATGTTCACCCCAACTATGATCGGGTAAAATTTCAATTCCAGCGATTAAATATTCCCGGGCGGCACCATAGGCGGTAGCATCTTTGGCTTTTTTTCCCGCTTCTAAGTTTAAACTGGCTAATTGTAGTTGTTCTTGTTCATCGGTAATTAAAGAACGACCGACATTTAGGTGATCAACTAAATCAAATACCTTTTCTAACCAATATTGGGGCGGTGTATTAGCTAATAGTAACCGACCGATAGTTAGGTGAACCGATTTTTTTTGAGAGTCCGCAATTAAGGAATAGGCAGCTTGTTGAACCCGGTCATGGAGAAATTGATAATTCAGAACCAGATAGGGATTAATTTGTTCCGGTTCCAAATTATCAGCATCCAGTAGGGGTTTAATTAAACCTTCTTTTAAAGCGGGTAGTAAATCTTGGAAGGTATCAACGGATTCCTTACTATAAATCAAGGATAATGTATTTAAGTCAAATTGATTCCCCACACAGGCAACTAATTGTAAAACCTGTTGAGTTTTTTGGGGAAGTTTTTGGAGCTTACCAATCATTAATTCAACGACATTATCCGTGATATCTAAGGCTTTAATTTCGGCAATATTCCATTGCCAAGCAATTCTTTCTGAGTTAAAAGTTAGGAGTTTTTCTTGATATAAAGTTTTGAGAAATTCATTAACAAAAAAGGGATTTCCTTCCGTTTTTTTGATTACCAATTCAGCCAAGGGGAGAACGGTATGGCGATCGCTATGGAGGGTATCGGCGACCAGTTTCCGTCACTTGTTCTAAATTTAAAGCTGTTAGATGAATTTCATGAATTAAGCCTTCAACATCGGGTTCTGGGGTAAAATATTCGGATTTTAACCCTTCTAACATCATCATTAAAGGGTGGGTGGGACTAACTTCGTTATCCCGATAGGCTCCAATTAAAAATAAATATTGGGTGGCATCATCTGTTAACATTAATTTCAGTAATTTTAAAGTTGCAGAGTCAGCCCACTGTAAATCATCCAAGAAAATCACTAAGGGATGTGACTGTTGACAAAACAGACGAATAAAGTTCTGAAACACCAAATTAAACCGATTTTGAGATTCAGCCGCACCCAATTCTAATACCGCCGGTTGCGGGCCGATAATTAGTTCAATTTCGGGAATTACATCAATAATAATTTGTCCATTTGGCCCTAAAATTCTTAATAATCTTTCTCGCCATTGATCTAACTTCTCTTGACTTTCACTCAATAGTAATCTGGCTAATTCAGACAGGGCATTAACTAGGGCAGAATAGGGAATACTGCGTTGAAATTGGTCAAATTTTCCACTAATAAAATAGCCGTTTTTTTCAATAATTGATTTACAAATTTCTTGGACTAAGACTGATTTTCCAATCCCCGAATATCCAGCAATTAGCATAATTTCGGTTTTGCCCTGACCCACCCGGTCAAAGGCTTGAATTAAGATATCAATCTCGTTTTCTCGGCCATAGAGCTTTTTAGGAATCTTAAACTGATCGGAAATATCGTGCATTCCCAGGGGAAATTCGCCAACGGTTCCTGTGGCTTGAACTTGTTTCAAACTATCTTCTAAATCGGCAATTAATCCCCAGGCGCTCTGGTAGCGTTCTTCGGGGGTTTTAGATAATAATTTCAGGACAATTCGAGAAATAATTGGGGGAATTTCTGGGTTGATTTCATGGGGAGGAATCGGCTGTTTTGCGAGATGGGCGTGCACTAACTCCATGGCATCTGTTGAGGGAAACGGAACCTGTTGGGTTAATAATTCATAAAACGTTGCTCCCAAGGAATAAAAATCCGTTCGATAGTCTACTGACCGATTCATTCTTCCGGTTTGTTCGGGAGAAATATAGGGGAGGGTTTCCTTCTAAATTTTGCGGGGGATGGAGCCGTAGGGATTCCTGAGTTAATCCACTAGAAATGCTAAAATCAATTAATTTAACCTGTCCAGTGGCAGGATTAAAAATAATATTGGAGGGGTTAATATCTTTGTGAATCAGGTTAGCAGCATGAATTTCGCGTAATCCTTTGGCAATTTTGATCGCCAGGGTTAAAAATCCTAAGAGAGTAAATTTCTGGGTAGCTAATAAGATTTTTAACGATTCTCCGCCAAAATCTTCTAAGGTCATTACTAAAGTATTTTGATGGGTTTGAAGTTCATAAACCTTAATTACACTGTCTAAATTAAAGTTGCGTAGGATTTTATATTCTCGCTCATATTTTTGAATATCAGATTGGGGCGGAAATTCCCCCTGTAGCACTTTTAAAATGACGGGTGAGTGATCCTGTTCTCGGATTGCTCGATAAACAACGGAGTTAACACTTTCGTAGATTTGTGCTAGGATTTGATATCCGGGCAAGGCGATCATATTCGTTTCCTTCTGCACTGATTTAGGCTGAGTTGGTTAAGTTTTCGTGATGAATCAGAATGTTAAAATATACCTAAAAAATAATTATCGATACAACCTGAAAATATAGATTCCGTTATTAATTTAAGGTACTGAACCCGGATCAACCTGATCGGTTAACGGGTGCTCTCAGGGAGAACTAGAATTATAGAATAACACGGCGGGGGGAAAACGAGTATGGCTTTTTTGCAGATGTCGGTCAAATAATTCGTTGCTAACACCAAGCTAATCCAACTACCAATTAGTAAATAATCTCAATTATTAATCTTATTATTCTGTCATATAGCAATCCCATTTGAGTTCAGGGATGTTTCATTCTCTACGAAAAACTGTATAACCTCTCCCCCAACCCCTTTCTTGCGAGGAGAGGGGGGAAGAATTCATCCTTGAAGCGGGGTATTTTCTAAGTAAACTCTTACCTTAATTGTTTCCGACTTAATCCGGGATCAAAATTATTTAATTTGGATCACTTTTTCCTGAGTTCTAAATAGAAAAAACACCTGGGAGTCTGGCCGAGTTTCGACCCCAAGTGCCCTTTCTTTATTAATCTCACTCCTCACACTCCTCAAATATACACGATTATTTGGGGATGTCAAGGAAAAACTCAAAAACAAAATCTACAGCCCGGATCAAGAACGCTTCAACTCCTTAGACAACAGACGGTTGAGGCTGGAATTGGAACATGGAATAGATCACGTTTCGGCGAATATCGGTCATCATATCCAAGAACAATTCATATCCCTCACTCTTATATTCAATTAAGGGGTCTTTTTGTCCATAACTCCGTAAACCGACGGACTCCCGCAGGGCATCCATTTGTTGTAAATGTTCCCGCCATAGGGTATCAATTTGCTGGAGAATGAAGAAGCGTTCGGCTTCGCGCATTAACCCAGACCGAATTTGATTAACTTGATTCTCCTTGAGATCATAGGCATTGCGTAACTGTTCATGCAGGAAAGTTTTAATTTCATCTACGGATAAATCCACCAATTGTTCGGCGGTTAAATCCGCTAAAAGATAAACAAATTCCTTAGCTTTGACCACCAAATTTTCTAAATCCCATTCTTCCGAAGGTAGGTCAGGATTAATATAGGCTTCCACAATATCATCCATGGTTTGTTCGCCATATTTAATCACTTGTTCCTTCAAATCCTGCCCTTCTAAAACCCGTCGCCGTTCGGCATAAATTGCCCGCCGTTGGTTGTTCATTACCTCGTCATATTCAAATACCTGTTTACGGATATCGTAATAGTAGGTTTCAACTTTTCGTTGGGCATTTTCCAGCGATCGGGTTAACAATTTAGACTCAATGGGCATATCTTCATCCACATTAAAAGCATCCATTAATCCCGCTACCCGATCGCCCCCAAAAATCCGTAATAAATTATCCTGTAAACTCAAGAAAAACCGCGTGGAACCCGGATCACCCTGTCGTCCAGCCCGTCCCCGCAATTGATTATCAATCCGGCGGGACTCATGGCGTTCGGTTTCCGATCACATGGAGTCCACCATATTCCACCACCTCGTTATGTTCCTGTTTGGTGAAGTTTTCGTACTCGTGAACGATCAAGTTATAGACCTCGCGCAATTTTTGAATCACCGGGTCAGTGGTGGGGGCTTTTTCCGAAGCCACCGCTAGTAAATCCTCCGCTTGTAACTCGGGTAAACTGCGTTCTCCATGAACTCCCACGGCAAAATCCACGGCTTCTTTGAGCTTTTGTTCGGTGGATTTAGATAATTCCGTGGGGAATAATTGGGTTGAAACTTTCCAGTTTTTGGGTTTTTTACTCTGATCAAATCCTTGGGCGGCGGGGCGACGGCTACCCGGTACCCCAGCAATTACTAACTCCCTTTCATCATCGGGTTTAACAATTTTCGGCATCAAATACTCACGCATTTTCAGCCGTCCCATAAATTCCGCATTGCCCCCCAAAATAATATCCGTTCCCCGTCCGGCCATGTTGGTGGAAATAGTTACGGCCCCTTTGCGTCCGGCTTGGGAAATAATTTCCGATTCCCGTTCGACGTTTTCCGGTTTAGCGTTTAATAAATTATGGGGAATTTTGCGTTGTTGTAATAAATTCGAGAGAATTTCTGATTTTTCGACGCTAGTTGTTCCGACTAAAACCGGACGCCCTTCTTTATGTAAATCCGCACATTCTTCAGCAATAGAAGTCCATTTTCCTTCTTCAGTTTTATAGACCACATCGGGCAAATCTTGACGTCCAGTAATCCGGTTAGTCGGAATAATAGTAACTTGCAGTTTATAGATGCGTTCAAACTCGGCTTCTTCGGTTTTGGCGGTTCCAGTCATCCCCGATAATTTGGGATATAACAGGAAGAAATTTTGATAGGTAATGGTGGCTAAGGTTTGGGTTTCCGGTTGAATATCTACCCGTTCTTTAGCTTCAATGGCTTGATGTAAACCGTCACTCCAACGACGTCCCGGCATCACCCGCCCGGTAAATTCATCAACGATGATCACTTCCCCATTACCGATAATATAGTTGACGTCTTTAATAAATAATTCTTTGGCTTTTAAAGCATTAAAAACAAAGTGCGCCCAAGGATCATTCGGATCATATAAATCTTGAACTCCAAATAGTTCTTCCGCCCGGGCAAAACCTTCATCGGTCATCAGAACATTACGGCCTTTTTCATCGACTTCATAATGTTCTTCTTTTTGCATCATTTGGGCAACTTCCGCCGCCCGCATATATTTTTGGCTGGGACGTTCCACTTGACCGGAAATAATTAAAGGAGTGCGGGCTTCATCAACTAAAACCGAGTCCACTTCGTCAATAATGCAATAGTTAAATACCCTCTGCACCACTTCATCCATAGAGGTCGCCATGTTGTCCCGCAGGTAGTCAAACCCCATTTCACTGTTTGTCCCGTAGGTAATATCACAGTTGTAGTTTTTCTGCCGTTGGTCGGGACTCATATCTTGCTGAATTAGCCCCACACTTAGCCCCAGGAAGCGGTGAATTTGTCCCATCCATTCCGCATCCCGTCGGGCGAGATAATCGTTAACGGTGATGACGTGAACCCCTTTTCCGGCCAAGGCGTTCAGGTAGGCCGGAAGGGTGGAAACCAGGGTTTTTCCTTCCCCGGTTTTCATCTCGGCAATTTGCCCCGTATGGAGGATAATCCCCCCTAGCATTTGGACGTCAAAGTGTCGCATCCCCAAAACCCTCTTTCCCGCTTCCCGAACAACGGCAAACGCTTCTGGGAGAATTTCATCCAGGATGAGGTTTTCTTCGTCTCGGTTTTTGGCTTTGGCTAATTTTTCTTTAAATTCTCCTGTCTTGGCCCGCAATTGTTCATCTGAGAGGCTTTGAATTTCTTCCTCTAAAATGTTGATATCCGTGACAAGAGGCTGATATTTTTTAAGTTTACGCGCATTTGGATCACCTAACAGAGCTTTTAACATGGCAAGAACAGGATATAGTTACGAAAATTTATTGGTTTTGAATAAATCATTGTTGATTCTAGCATTTCCTGGCTGCATCTGGTTCACCTGACACCGTTGACCCTAATTTAACTTACGATGGGGTTTGGGGGAGCTATAAGTCCCACACTGAATTTCACAAAACAAAAAAAACAACCACCAAATCAGTGTGGGTTACATGGACTCCCCCAAGTTAATTTTGTTCGGTCAATCCCGACAAAATTAACAATAATATGTTAAAGTATATCCAAAAGTTTTGAAAGCGACAATGTTTCAGGCATACAAATTCCGAATCTATCCAAATACCGAACAGCAAATCGCCTTAGCTAAAAGTTTTGGTTGTTGCCGTTGGTATTGGAATTATGCCCTGAACTTGTGCCAAGAAACCTATAAAACAACAGGGAAAGGATTATCCAGAAAAGTGATTCAAGGATTGTTACCTCAACTAAAAAAGGAATATCCTTGGCTGACAGATACCTATTCTCAATGCCTACAAGTTGTCGCACTAAACTTATCTACGTCTTACAAAAACTTCTTTGATAAACGGGCGAGATTACCTCGGTTCAAATCTAAACATGGTAGACAATCAATCAGTTATCCCCAAAACGTTAAGTTTAAAGGGGATTATCTAAAACTACCTGGTAAATTAGGGTTGGTTTATTGTTTGCGCCATCGGGAATTTCAAGGCGTAATTAAAACCGTTACTGTCTCAAAAAATCCTGATGGGAAATATTATGCTTCTATCTTAGTTGATGACGGCAAGGAAACACCCAACCTATCAACCAATGGAAAAGCAATTGGGATTGATTTAGGGTTAACTCATTTTGCGATTACTAGCGATGGGGACAAGTATAGCAACCCCAAACATTTGGCTAAACATCAACGCAATTTAAAGCGAAAACAACAAAAATTATCTCGTAAACAAAAGGGAAGTAATAGTAGACAAAAAGCAAGATTAAAGGTTGCTAAAGTCCACGCTAAAATCTATCGTTGCCGGGAAGATTTTCTCCACAAACTATCCCGCAAGATAGTGAATGAAAACCAAGTGATTGCTGTAGAAAATCTAGCACTTAAGAATATGGTGAGAAACCATAAGTTATCCAAGGCAATTAGTGATTGTGGATGGGGGATGTTCGGTACAATGCTCAAATACAAAGCCGAAAAAGAAGGGAAAACCTATCAAGAAGTTGATAGATTTTTCCCTTCTTCTAAAACTTGTAACGTCTGTCTAAATCAAGTGGGTAGTTTACCACTTGATATTAGAAGTTGGATTTGCGAACATTGCCAAACAATCCATGACCGAGATATTAACGCTGCAATCAATATTAAAACTGAAGCCTTGCGGATTTTATCGTTGGGAAACCAGCGATACTGCTAGTCTGAGGGGATGTCAGTCACCGGAACAAACTTCTGTTTCTTCTGATGCTATCCCCGTTGATGCTAGAAGCCCACACTTACTTGTAGAGAAGTGTGGGTAGTTCACGCCGGACTGTACCCGCCATAAACCCGCATAAATACCCGGCGCTTCTAAGAGGTTTTCATGGGTTCCAGATTCGACTAATTTTCCCTGTTCCATCACATAAATACAGTCGGCATTTCTAACCGTTGAAAGTCGATGGGCGATCGCAATTGTTGTCCGATTTTTGGTAATTTTTTCTAAGGATCTTTGGATGGCGGCTTCAGTTTCATTATCCACGGCCGATGTGGCTTCATCTAAGATTAAGATGGGGGGATTTTTTAAGACCGCCCGGGCGATCGCAATTCTTTGTCGTTGTCCCCCAGATAATTTCTGACCCCGTTCCCCTACAATAGTCTCATATTTATTTGGTAAATCCCGAATAAATTCATCGGCTTCGGCGATTTTTGCCGCTTCGATAATATCAGTTAAGGACGCATCAAAACTGCCATAGGCAATATTTTCGGCAACGGTTTCCATGAAACAGAAAAACATCCTGACTAACTAAGCCAATAGCTTTGCGTAAATCCTCTAATTTCAAACGGTTTAATTCAATGCCATCTATCGTAATTACCCCGGCATTAATTTCATATAACCGCAATAATAATTTTACCAAGGTACTTTTTCCCGACCCCGTAGCACCGACAATTGCAATGGTTTGTCCGGCGGGAATTTTTAGAGATAAATCCTGAATAATCTGATTGCGATTTTGATAGGAAAAATAGACATTTTTAAATTCTATTTCTCCTCTAACTGAAGCCACAGGTAGGGAAATATCCCCCGGATGAATTTCTATCGGAGTATCTAATAAATTCATCACCCGGTTAATAGAAGCCATCGCCCGTTGATATTGGTCAAAGGTATCTCCCAGGCGGGTTAAAGGCCATAATAACCGTTGGGTAATAAACACTAAAACGCTATAGGTTCCCACGGCTAAGGCCCCGGAAGTTACTTGTAAACCTCCTAATAATAAGGTAGCAATAAATCCAAATAAAATTAAACTTCTAATTACTGGAACATAAGCAGAGGATAGGGTAATTGCTCGGCGATTGCTTTGGCGGTAGGCTTCACTATGTTCGGTAATTCTTTGGATTTCATACTGTTCGGCGGTAAAACTTTTAATAGTAGTAATCCCGCCTAAATTATTAGCCAGTTGTCCATTTAGTAACCCAACTTTTTCCCGCACATCTGCATAACGGGGGGCGAGTAGTTTCTGGAACCAAACCGAACCCCAAACAATAAAAGGCATGGGTAACATTGCCCACCAAGCAACAGTTGGGGCTAAAATAAAGAAGGCTGCTCCGATTACAATTACCGTAGTAATTACTTGGATAATTTCATTCGCCCCGATATCTAAAAACCTTTCTAGCTGGTTAATATCATCATTTAAAATTGACATTAAACCGCCACTACTGCGTTCTTCAAAGTAGGCTAATTCTAAGTTTTGTAAATGTCCATAGGCATCTAATCTGAGGTTATGTTGCAAGGTTTGGGCTAAATTTCGCCACAATACTTTATAGGCATATTCAAAAACCGATTCTAAACTCCAGATAATTAAGCTCAAAAACGATAACATTAATAATTGATTAAAAGCCCCTTGAATCCCCCACTGGGACAGGAAGGAAACCTGGGGGTTAATCACCACATCAACGGCCCATCCAATTAATACCGGAGGGGCTAAATCAAAGATTTTATTTAAAACTGAATAAACCGTTGCTAACCCAATGGTTTTTTGATAGGGACGAGCATAAACTAGAAACCGTTTTAAGGGATGATTGAGTTGAGACATTGTTTTAATATTAAAATCTATAGCAATTCTATAGGATTGCCAGGGGGTAAAAATTTTAAATATATAGGTTTTTGAGTTCGGCCATGATGGTTTTGAGTAAAATTATTTCTATTTTATACTCTGCGGAATATAGATAAAAAGTCGGGGCATGGCCCCGGCTTTTTAGATCTGCGTCGTCTCTATTTAACAGCCGTCTGGCCCGCAGAAACTGTGTCCGTACAGTACCTCCGCCTCACAGATATAGATAATGCCCGCATAATCGAGGAAAAACTTTATTGCGACCTGATCCGCAATCTTATCGGCCATATCCCGATCGGGGGTGAGCACCTCGAATTTTATATTCGCCTGGGTGTCAGAAACGCTGGGTTGTCCCGACGAGCGCACGTTGCGACTACCTTTACCGCCAGTTTCCAGAAACTGTATAACCGGTCGCCCCGGCTTCTTCGATGATATGGGCGATCTTTTTCAGCAGAATCTTTTCCGTGACGATGACGAGCTTTTTGGCTTGCTTGGCCATGTTGGTTACCTCCTTACCTATGTGTATTGTCTTGTATATTAAGTTGCTTAGTCTGCCGAGCCAAGGGATCGCCGACAGACCGCGACCCGTCTGAGATTAGCCGCCACCTAGCGCCTGGGCGAGCCCAAGGAAGAGCGGTATACACAAGCCGATCGCAACGGGTGTACCGATGGCTGTGGATGCGCCGATGTAGGCGGAGGGATTAGCCGACGGAATCCCGGCTCGCAACGTGGGTGGGCCGGAGATGTCTGAACTCGAAGCCGCGATTACGGCCAGGATCACAACACCGCCTAGACTGAATCCCGTGGCGTAGTGGGCAATCATGCCGAGACCGAAGGCGATGAACCCATGCAGCAGGGGTGCGACTATGCTATAAACAACGTACCACTGGGCTACCTTACGCAGTTCGCCAATCCTTGACCAAGCCTCCATACCCATGACCAGCATCAAGATCGACAGCAAGCCCCGGAAGAGGGGATCGTAGAAGCTTTTATAGACACTTTCCGGCTGGGTGAACAGGCCAAGGGCAATGCCGAGCAACATTGCCGATAGGGCAGGCCCCTGAAGGCTTTCCTGTATGATCGGCCATATTTTGACCCGATTATCCTCGGACTGCTGATTGCTGAGATACTCTTGCCGGGTGCTGGGATAATCTTGCTGATCGGGATAATTGCCTGCCGCCACGGGCTGCTTACTGGGATACTCCCCTGCTGCACTATGCTTCTTCTTGTTGAGATAAATGTTTGCCACCACAATCGCCGTTACGAGCGCTGGGATATCCATGAAAGGATAGAGTGCGGCAGCCCAGGCCTCGTATTGGATGTTTTGTTCTTCCAGTAGCGTCAGGGCGGCAGCCATGGTAGAGCCACTCACAGCACCAAATAACCCCCCGGTCGCAATCGCATCTACGGTTTTGACCTTCGGCAGATTAGCCAAAGTATAGCGTGCGATGAATACAACAAGAACCCCTACTGTTATAGCAAACGCTGCGGGTAAAATCATCTCCGTCAGGTTGGAATTGCGGATCGCCTGACCACCGGTCAGACCAATTTTCATCAGCAGCATGAAGACGATGATCTGACAAATCGCCTCTGGAATTACCAATTCGCTACCGAGAGCGGCAATGACCATACCACCAATCAAAAACCCGAGTGTCGGGGACTGCAACTGCTTAACGAAGTCCATTAAAAACAATGACCAAAAATCCACGAATATCTCCTTCCGCCTCCTCTAAAGAAGAGCAATTATTGTGATCAGTGAGCTTTAAGAAGTCAGGGTGCAGCGCTTCAAGCCTATAGCACAGGTGTTACGCGAACACTTGTCGGCAGGGGGTTCAGAGATAGACGCTCTCCGAATGGGGCTCGAAGGTGTCGCTGTCCCGCAGTAACTTCTATAGATTAAGATCTATTAAGATCCAAAATTCCATGTATTTAAGTCTATCCTTAAATGAGCACAAACTTGCGATCGCTTTACATGGATATGCCAAATAAATTTCAAATTCAACAGGACTTACGCAAAACAACCATATCTAGTAGGGGCGAACGGCCGTTCGCCCCTACAGATGGTGTATAATTGGGTATTCTGCGTAAGTCCTGTTTTTAAAATTTCTGAATCCATAATTTTAACATCCTTTCTATTTCTTCTGTTGTGACCAACCCTTTTTTGGCGACACTGTTTATATCCTTTTCTAAAACTTCTTTTAGGATTCTATCAGCTAATCTTTTTGTATAAGTCCTAAGGAAAAATAACCCACTAATCCTACCGTAGCGGTAATTTGTACTACAAACGGTAAAATTAAAACCGTTCTTAATGGGAGTTTCCCTATAGTTTTAACTACTAATTGATTCCAGGGTGGAAGTAACATTATTTTTATATAACCATACTATCAATGATAGTGAGGGAATACCTATTGGTGTCAACTTAAGCCAAAAATCTCTGATTATAGCCAAGATTAGATCCCCCTAAATCCCCCTTTTTAAGGGGGACTTTGAACTCTAATTCCCCGTCTTGATCCGGGTAGTGGGATCTCCCTCACTTCCTAGAATATACGGTTTAAATGCAGTATAACTTCTCAATACTGTCAGTTCAGTTTTGAGGAGAAGACGGAGCAAGTTCGGGTTCGGGAGATTGCATCATTGTAGGAGAATTTTGATAGGATTTATTAGAGCTCATAGCAACTAAGGAAAACCCTAAATAGGCGGGTAAAATAATCGCAGTAATAAAAGCAAAAACCGTTAACCAAGTCCCTAAATTATTAGATTTTCCATAGGTGGAACGATAGGGATCTTGCTTCATTTGATAGGGGTTTTCCTGATTTTCTAATCCTATTAAACGTTTAAACCTAACCCTTCGGTCATCTAATTTTTCCACTAAAACCCAGCCCGTTTCTGCTTCTTCCTGACATAGCCGTTTAAAAACAGTTGGATTGCGAAATACATCTTGACTGGCGCGGACAATCTTGTATTCCCATTCCCTGACCAAAGGTTCAGAGAATTCAGCATTAGAATATCCATTAGATTGTACGGATTTTGCACGCATTTTTTTGATATCTTCCGAGTCGTAGCGAGTCAATGTTTCTTCCTCCTCCTGTTCTAATTCTAAATTAATTTGGATGGAACAGAGCCAGTTAGCGAGTAAAACCGCATCAATTCCTAGACTACTGACCATCAGACTTAATAGGGCAATTTCGCTCATAATTAAGCTGGAGATAAATAACCTTCAATCCACAAATCACAACCCACAGAAACCCCAAGTCATTTTTTCTAATAAAAGTGCCTCGGTCATCTGAGTAAAACCCAAATCCCCCACCGGAGAAGGCGCCCCAGTTCCCCCAATAATTTTAGGGGCAATAAAGGCTAAAATTTTATGAATGCTGCCATCTTTGAGTGCATTGGCGGCCAGGGTTCCCCCACATTCCCACAACACTGATAAAAATTGACGTTCATAGAAATAATTCATGACTTGGGCGGGTGTCAAGGGCGATAATTCCGCGACCTCTACCCCCTTATTCCGTAGAAAATCTTGGAAATCTGGATTAACACCCTCCTCTGTTATAACTAAAGTTTTCGCCTCTTGAGTGTCCCATAAATGGGCTTGTTTGGGTAAATCCAAGGAGCGACTCATCACCACTCGCAAGGGGTTGGGCTCCCCAGCATCGTGGGTGGTCAGCAAGGGATTATCCCGTCGGACGGTATTTCCTCCGACAATTACCGCATCACAGGCGAGTCTTAACTGATGAACTTTTTGTCGAGCTTCTGTTCCCGTCACCCAATAACTATGACCTGTTGTGGTGGCAATTTTTCCATCTAAGGTCATTGCATATTTCCAAATTCCTAGGGGTTGATGATGTAGAATTTGATGAATAAATGCCTCATTTAACCGTTGACAATCGGCCGTTTCTATGCCAACAATTACCTCAATTCCCGCATCTTTTAAGCGTTGAACCCCCGTACCTGAAACTAAGGGGTTAGGGTCAACCATGCCGACTATAACTTTAGCCACGTTGGCGGCAATTAGGGCCTCTGTACAGGGGGGAGTCCGACCAAAATGATTACAGGGTTCTAAGTTAATATATACCGTTGCTCCCTTGGCTTGTTCTCCGGCATTTCTCAGGGCAAAAACTTCGGCGTGGGGTTGACCCGCCCCCGGATGAAACCCTTCTCCAATAATTTTTCCGTCCTGAACAATCACACACCCTACTAAGGGATTAGGCGCGGTTTTTCCTAATGCTTGACGGGCTAATTTCAAGCATTGCTGCATCATTTGTTGATCAAAATTTAAGGTCATAGGATAGCGATATTCAACCGAAAACGGGAAAGGAAATTGATCTTGATGTAGGAATTGAGATGTTAGCTAGTATTTATTTATAAATTAGAATCGAGCGTTTATTCAGACCCAAGAATGTCAATGGGAGCAAACATATAGTGTTGAATCGTTGATATTCCTGTTCGGGAAAAATAGACTAACCAACTGACAATTCCTAGAAACTTAGGGGTTTTTTCCATAAGATATTTTCCTGAAAATGCGGTATCAGAGATCAGGGTATCAATAATAATAGAAGTGGCAAACAAGCCAAATGCTAAAATCAAAAATAGATATTCTGTTCGTTTAATATGCTTTCTTAAATATACAGTATAAACAACAAATAAGCCAAAATAGGTGAGAAAAACAATACCTTCCAAAAGGTTAGATAGTAAGGGGCGATGAGTAAAACCTAGCAACCACTCCAGAGATTCACCGATAGACTCATGGATTTGTAACAAATCATCTAAACCTAACCAGGTGCTAAAAATACCGGAAATCACAAAAAACTTGAACCATCGCTGATAGAAACTTTCGTTTAATTGAGTTACAAAGGCGGTAAAAAAACAAATCCCCGCACTAGCAGTCCAAGCTAAAACACATAAATTAGAAATTAATCCGGTATAGGGCGATAAATGGGCGATTTCAGCCGGGTCAGAAACTAAAACATAAGAGGTAAGACCCGCCATCTTACCTATAATTTCGGCAATAATAATTACCAAAGTAGCAACAATATAAATCTTGACCATACTCGGCAATGCCGATTTTGCCTGCCTACGCAGGTTCAAAACTAAGTTCCCAAAATTGAATTCCATTTTCAAATACCCCCCTTGATTTTGCCAATTACTGAATTCCTGCCTCTGCAATATTCGCTACCTATTGTTCTCGAGGCCAGCAATCGGACTTATTTTAACTTAAGTTTAAGTTTAGGTTAAGAACCCTTAATATAAAGTTAAATTTCTAGGGAGATATCTCGATGTTGCCCCTTTCAAACCCTCAATAATTGTTGAGTTAAACTATTCGCGGGTCACGACGGGCTAATTGCTTTTTCAAACTTTGAATCACTGAATTAGAAAGCTCTCCAGGCAATACTCGTTTGATGAGCAATTTAATAATTAACTTTTGAACATAACTTTCCCCAAGAATTGCGGGATAGAGTGTGACAGCCTGCCATAATTTTGCCTGGGCATAATCAAGTCCCTTGGCATCCGTATCATAGGCTAAACATAAATCGGCTAGGTATCGATACAGAAAAGCCAAACTGCGATTTTTAAGCGGTTGTAATTCTGGGGGAGCCACCTGATAGGCTCGTTCCAAAGCGCGTAAACCTTCTTTTTCCATCGAGTCTACTTTAGAACTCATGGAAACCCGCCACTTTTCGATACAAAATTTGGGGTTTAGGAACAACGGCAAACTGAAATTTAGCAGCCACTCGCAAACAAAAATCCCAGTCAGAAAAGACCAGATTTGGTTCATATCCACCGACAACATCAATCACTTCCCGACGCACCAAAATATTAGAACCACTGCCAATAAAATTACCTAATAATAAATCAGGATAAATATTTCCCTCCACCGTTGATTCAGTCCCTTGAACAAAGGAAATAGATTCTCCATCATCCATCATATTCACCGTCCAACTATAGACGGCACTGGCTTGGGGATTTTTTTCTAAGGCGGCAATCTGTAACTCTAATTTATCTTCTGTCCACAAATCATCGTTATCAATAAAGGCAATAAATTCACCTTTTGCCTGTTCAATACCCCGATTTCGAGCTACAGAAACCCCACCATTAGGATAGGCAAAGACCTGTACCCGTGGGTCAGTAATTTGTTTAACTACCTCTACGGTTTTATCTTTAGAACCATCATCAATCACTAGCACTTCAAAGTCTGAAAGCGTTTGTTTCTGGATAGATTCGATGGTTTCTACAATAGTATTTTCCGCATTATAAGCCGGAATAATTACAGAAACTTTCGGCATAAATTCCCCCAATAAATCAATTAATTATCAGCCCCAATATCTATAAAAGAGGAGAATAAAATTGCTAATTCTCCTCTAGTTTCTTAAAAATCACGAGTGAATTTTCCGGGTTATTTAATGATTTTGTAAACCGCTTCAATCACATCCGCAACATCTTGATCTGTTAATTTGGGAGAAATGGGTAAACTCACAGTCTCCCGTCCTACTTTCATCGCACTGGGATAATCTTCGGGTTTCCAACCAAAGGTACGTTGATAGTAGGGATGTTCAGCAATGCTTAGATAATGTACTCCAACCCCAATTTTTTCAGCCGTCATCGCATCCAAAAATTCATCCCGTTTAATTCCTGTTTTTTCCTGATCAATCATAATTGTATATAAATGATAGGCGTGACGAGTTTCCGGTTCAATATCTGCGGGTAATTTTAACGGTAAATTGGCAAACGCTTCATTATATTTTTGCCAGATTTCCTGGCGACGTAACCAACTTTCTTCCACTCGGGCTAATTGATGAATTCCGATAGCTGCTTGAACATCTGTCATGTTATATTTAAACCCGCACTCATCCACGAAATAATGCTTAAATCCCGCATCAGAAAAGCGTTGCCAAGCATGGCGAGTCATCCCATGTAACCCTAAGACTTCAATGCGTTTCAATTCGATCTTTATCAGAACAAATTACCATTCCTCCCTCACCGGTAATTACATTTTTGGTGACATAAAAACTGAACACTCCAAAATCTCCAAAGGTGCCCGCTTTTTTGCCTTTATATTCGGTTTCAATGGCATGGGCGCAGTCTTCAATTACGGCTAAATTATGCCGCTGGGCAATGTCCATAATCGCCTCCATATTACAGGCGCGACCGGCAAAATGAACGGGTAAAATCGCCTTAGTCCGGGGGGTAATTTTTGACTCTATGGCTTCAGGATCAAGATTAAATGTGTCGGGGTTAATATCCACAATCACCGGAGTTGCCCCACTATGAATAATGGCATTTACCGTGGCACAAAATGTCATGGATGTGGTGATAATTTCATCCCCAGGTTCTAACTTTAAGGCAACACAGGAAAGATGTAATCCTGCCGTGCAAGAATTCAGCGCGGCGGCATAGGGAACTCCTTTATAAGCCGCAAAATCCTCTTGAAATCGCTTCACTTTAGGGCCAGTTCCCAGCCAGCCGGACTTCAAACTATCGACGACTTCATCAATTTCGGCTTGATGGATTTGAGGGGAAGCAAAAACTAGAAATGTTTCTCTCATTTTTTTTAGTCTAGTAGTAAATTACCATAAACAACAAAGGCTCATTTTTCTTAACGAAAAACCAAAGTTGGCTATGAACACCCTGAAATTTAGCACCCCAACTTTTGGTTTTAATCGTAGTCATAATAGCAATTCTTGAAAATGGTCATTATCACTTGCTTGATTCTAATAATGATAGGTTGAGACAAAGTTAAATTCATCTGCCCAAACATAGTACATTTTCCTTAGCTTGTCAATTGCACTGGAAAAATGATAGGATGGCAAGCGCCAATGAGTTGTTATGATTCAAGGCGGATATGAAGCAACCCAGAGTATTATCCCTGTTAACTATTCCCTATTATAAGAAAGCTATTGACATTAATTTAATGAGATTGCGATATGCTGTTTTTGATACAAAAAAATTGGTATTAGGGGTTTAAATGTTACAATAATGCGAAATAATTAGGGAAAAACAGAGAACATTAAGGCAGATGATACAAATGGAATTATCCCATTAACTTAAAAGGTAGCCTTTCTTAACAGTTGCATCTACTGTTTTAACTTGAAACCCATTTCTGTAGGAAGTACAAACATGGATATTAATATTGGGATCTTAGCTTACAATGAGGCTGTTACTATCCCTAAAATGCTGGATTCCTTATTCAAACAAACCCTATTCACCCAGCCCCGTTCTGATTTGGATATTGAAATTTGTGTTATTCCTAATGCCTGTACCGATCAAACAGCCAGCATTGCCGCCACAACCTTAGAAAATCTGGTCAAGCCAGATATTCACACCCACGTTAAATGGTCTATTTATGAAATAGAAACGCCCAGGAAAATCTAATGCTTGGAATGAATTTGTGCATCATTATTCCAATCCCAATGCGGACTATTTATTTTTAATGGATGCTGATATTATTATTCTCGATCCCCAAACCCTGACCTCCATGCTGCAACTGTTAGAAACCAGTTCAGAAACCTATGTAGCAATGGATCGACAAATTAAAGATGTTAGCTTAAAACCTAATAAAAACCTTTTAGAATTGCTGTCGGTGAAGGTCTCTAGTTTATCAGGAAATAATGCGGGAGAACTGCAACCGGTTTGGCTTTGTGGTCAACTTTACCTAGCCCGCGCTCATATTCTCCGTCGAATTTGGCTACCCACAACCCTGCCGACTCAAGACAGTTTTTTATATAGTATGATTGTCACCAATGGTTTCAAAGAAGAAGAACAACCCAAGCGCGTAATTCAAGCCCCATCGGCTTCCCATATCTTTGAAGCCTATACCAATATTCGGAGTTTACTCCGCCATCAAAAATGGTTAATGATCGGACAAATAGTTGGTAAACTGGTTTCTGAGTCCTTCTTAAATCGGGCAGATCAAGAGGATATTGGAACAATGATTAAAAACAATAATCAAAGAGATCCTTTATGGCTGGATGAGATGGTTCAAAAGATGATTGCTAATAAAGGTTGGTGGTTAATTCCCGATGTGATTTTGACTCGAAGATTTAAAAGTTTGGCGAATAAATCCTTTTTGAAAGCTATATTATTTTTCCCCTTAGCTTGTGTTGCTTTTGGGGTCGATTTATGGGTAGCATTTCAAGCAAATTCTGCACTTCATAAAGGAGAAGCCCTGGGTCATTGGAAGAAAAATCAATAGGGGGAATTAGCGTTGACACTCAAAATATGAGTTAAAATTGGTGTATGATTTCCTTTAGTAAGTGCTAATTTAATCATCGAGCCATGAAAACCATCAAAAATTGGCGATTAGGCCGCGAGCAATTAACCTTAGCAATTTTAACCTTTTTGAGTGTCATTTTTATGCAAAATATGTTCACTGCTTCCGAACAACAGCCACCCTGTTCACCTACGCCAGAATTTTCGATATTTAAGACATCTACCGGGGAAAATTATCAATGGACTAACCTCAGAATGGGGGGAGGAGGATTTGTAACTGGAATAGTAATTCATCCCACAATTCCTAATTTAATTTATGCTAGAACTGATGTTGGTGGATTATATCGTTGGCAACCGGAAAAACAAACCTGGACACAACTGATCAAATCAGATACTGTGCCTCAAGAAGTGCCATTAAATATTGAAAGTGTAGCTCTTGATCCCCAAAATCCTAATATTGTTTATGCGGCGATCAGAGCCTACACTCAATCTAATAATAAATTAAAACCTGGTATTCTCTTAAAATCAGAAAATCAAGGACAATCTTGGAAAGTTCTGAACTTGACCGTGCCCATGGGAGGAAATGAATTTTGGCGCTGGACGGGGGAACGTTTAGCGGTTGATCCTAAAAATAGTAATATTGTTTATTTTGGTTCCCGTTTGAATGGACTTTGGTATAGTCAAAATGGCGGAGAATCTTGGAATCAAATTAACTCGGAACAAGTCCCTATTGGTGAAGCACACCCGGAAACCAATCAAAAAGCTGGGGTAAGTTTTGTGACTTTTGACCCAACAGCAGAAATCCTAGAGGGAAAAACAAAAATTATCTATGTGGGAGTTGCCGGAAAGGGAGTTTATCGCAGTCAAAATGCGGGTCAAACTTGGGAATTATTGCCGCACAGTTTTGATGTTAAATTAGTCCCTCAACAGGGCGTTGTCAATCGCAAAGGTGAATTAATTGTTACTTTTTACCATAGCCAAAAACAACCCGATGGTAAGGTACTTAAATACACGAATAATATCTGGGAAAATATTACCCCCAAACCGGGAGTCAACTATTCTCCCGTAGCTGTCGATCCCCAAAAACCCGATACTATTTTTGTCAGTAGTTATCCCATGACCCCTAATGATATTTATCGTTCAACCGATGGGGGAAAACAGTGGACGAGCTTAAAAAATCAATTAAATAAAGTTTCTTGGTGGCCCGATTGGAGTTTTTATACTTTAATTGGTACGATCGCAATTTCCCCGCAAAATTCCAATCAAGTTTGGTTAACTAATGGGTTCGGAATCTGGAAAACCGAAGACGGATCAAAAGATCAAATTACCTGGTCAGGAACGGTGAATGGATTAGAGGAAACCGTAGCTTTTGATGCGGTAAGTCTTCCAGGAGATAATGGTGTAATTACGGCGATCGCTGATTTAGATGGAGTTCGCAATGACTCTTTTTGTGAAGTTCCCAAAACCTCCCATGCTCAAGGAGTATTCAATACCACAACCCAATTAGCCTATAGTTTTAATTCTCCTAATTTTGTCGTTTCCGTGGGAGCAAATCATCACGAACCCTATAAAATCAGAGCCGGATTTTCTCAAGATCATGGCAGAACTTGGCAGCAATTTGACTCAATCAAAAATAAAACCCATCCGGCGGAATTAGTCTTTGGCAATGTAGCGGTTTCTGCAACAAATCCCGATAATATTATTTGGCAACCCACCCAGGATAAGTTACCCTACTACACAAAAGATCGGGGGAAAACCTGGAATAAAATTGATTTTTTTGCACAAGAAACCATCGGAGGTGGTGCCCATACCCATCTCTGGAACCGACAACAATCCTTAGCGGCGGACTCCTTACAAGCAGATACATTTTATATTTATCATCACCGTCCAGGGTATTTCCTCCGCAGCAAAAATGGGGGAGAAACCTGGGAAATTGCCAATCAAACCTTACCTAGCGGCGTCTGGAATGGTGCTAACGTCAAAACCGTCCCCGGAATCGCGGGGGAAGTTTGGGTGAGTCTCAAAGAAAAAGGAATCTATCGCTCCAAGGACTTTGGACAAAATTTTAGTCCCCTAGCTGGGGTTGAGGAAGCTCAGGTTTTAACCTTTGGCAAAGCCGCCCCCGGGACAAACTATCCGACCGTGTTTATTCAGGGACGCATCAAGGGTGAACGCGGTGTTTTTCGTTTCCATTGATGCGGGTCAAACTTGGGTGAGAATTGCCGACTATCCGATGCGCTCCTTTGCTGAAGCAATGGTGATTGTCGGGGATATGAATAGTTTTGGCCGGGTGTTTATTGGAACTGGGGGAAATGGGTTTATTTATGGACAACCATCACCCTAATTTGATATTTCTGCCTTGAATAAAGCAAAATGACTTTATGGTGACATCAATCAAATTGTGTCAAAATCGAAGTCATGCTAATCTACACGACCCCGACATTCGACGTACAAGCAAAACAGCAAGGAATCCAGAGTCAAGTGGCGGAATTACTCGTCACCCTCAAGACTCAGGGGACAGTGGCGGTACAGGCGCTGTTTGAGTGGAATTATCCCTACTTAAAACGACCCGTGCGCAACTTGCGTTTGCTAGGAAAAATTCTCTGGGCAAATAATGACCCCATTTTATGTTTATTGGCGGTTTTTCCCCGGGGAGGAAACGAGTATGAGGCATTTTTAAGAAATCCAGATGACTATGGTATCAGTCATCTGGATTCGTTAATTGATCCCAAGGAATTAGAAAATAGTATTCATGCTCAACGGGAAGAACAAAAAGCCTTTCCCCGTCGTCCCAGTTTGCCCGAAGATTTACGTCAAATTTGGTTAAAAGGGCCAGATTGGATTAAAAATACCACCGATGCGGTGATTTGTGAAAGTGAAATTTGGGTCACACAATTTAAACAACCAGACACTCAACTACAATGGCGAACCTATTATGACATTGTGGATGGTTTGGTGGAGAAAAAGTCAGGAATTGAAACCACAACCACTGACTTTTTAGGGGTTGAAATTGCCGGGCAACCGGAGCAAAATCGTTATATTATTTATAGTTGGATTCTCACCTCCGATACTCCCAACCGTAGCGTTTTATTTTTACTTTCTACCTTTGATCATTATCCCAATTCCCAGGATATTCTGGAAGTCGGTCAAATCACCCGTCTGTTTAATTCTACCTCGGAAGAAACCTCAGAAAACCCCAATCACAGTAATATTTTAGCCCAGGAATTAACCTTAGAGGATTTAGCCCGTTATACCCGACGCTCCTATCCCGATTATTTATTAGGAGATTCGGAAATTTGGTTAGAAATTGAGCAGGAATTTGGGATTAATTGGGCTTTATCAATGGAGGAAGAAAAAATTCTCCATGAATTATCTACCCCGGAAATTAGCAATAGTTCCCTACCAGTTTTTATTAATGGAAGGGCGGGAAGTGGTAAATCAACCATGTTATTTTATTTGTTTGCCGATTATTGTTATCGCTATCAAAAATATTATTTACAACATCGTCAACGATTAAACTCCGTGCCCCATCCTTTGTTTTTAACCTATAATGAACAATTATTAGGGAAAGCCAAGGAAGGGGTAAAAAAACTTCTCAAAAGTCACCATAAATTTTTATTAGAAACCGATGGACAGGGAAATAAACCCTCAATTGATATTTGTTTTAAATCCTTTCAACAATTTTTATTAAGTTTACTTCCTCCAGAAGAAAGCGATAAATTTGATCCCGATAAATATATTAGTTTCCATGATTTTAGGCAACGGTGTAGCCGTCGATATAGTCGTTATTCCCCCGAACTTTGTTGGCATATTATTAGAACTTTTATCAAAGGTTATACCCTAACCGGACAAAATGAAGGGTATATGACCCCCGATGATTATGAAGAAATACCCCGACGAGAACGGAGTTTATCCCTGGATATTTTTCAAGCTATTTATCGGCAGGTTTGGCCGTGGTATTATCAATTAACCACCCGCGAAAGCCATTGGGATGATCAGGATTTAATTAGAAAAGTTTTACAATTTAGTGGGGATAATTTACCCGTTTATACGGCTATTTTCTGCGATGAAGCCCAGGATTTTACCAGTTTAGAAACTGCGTTTAATTATGCAGTTATCAATATTTTCCCGTTGTGATTTATACCCCCCGGTTTGGTGTTTACCCTTTGCCTTTGCGGGTGATCCATTTCAGACCTTAAACCCCACGGGATTTCGCTGGGAAAGCGTCAAGGCGACCTTTTTTGATCAAGTGATTGCCGCCCTTGACCCAACCCGAAAACTTAATTTAACCATGACTTTTTATGAGCTTGAATCTAATTATAGATCAAGTCCTTCTATTGTCAAAGTCACGAATTTAATTCATCTATGGCGACATATTTTATTTAAAATTCAAGAGTTAAGACCCCAGGAGTCTTGGCAATCTTATATGGAGTCTCCCACCCCGCAAAAGTTTATTTTTGAACAGAATAATTTTTCCGCCGACTCCCTGAAACAACATATTGAAAAATCCCCGATTTTTATTGTTCCCTGTGAAGCGGGAGGGGAGTTAGACTATATTAGACGAGATGAATTTTTATCCCCTTTATTTCCCGACGCCACGGAAGAACATCCTCCTAAGAATATTTTAAGTGCAATTCAAGCAAAAGGATTAGAATTTCCTTTAGTTATTTTATATAAATTTGGGGATCAATTTGCCAGGGAATTTAATAAAAAACCTTTAATTGATTATGTTCAAGGGACGGGGAATCACCCATTAGAATTAGAATACTTTTTTAATAAACTTTATGTCGCAGCTAGTCGAGGAATGTCGGATTTAGTAATTATTGATACGGAAATTGGCGATCGCTGTTTATGGCAATATGCGACGGTTGAAAGATTAGTCGAAACCCCATCATTCAATTATCATAAATATTGGTTAAGTCAAGTTAACAAACCGGAGCATTGGCAAACCTATATTGGAGGAGTCCGTTGGGGGGATAATTTAGATGGATTACAACGGGATAACCGCGCCTCCCAAGCCCAAAAATTTGAAGAAAATGGTCGGAATCAAAAAAATGCCGCCGACCTGCGACGGGCGAAACAATTTTATCGAGAATTAGGACATTTAGAAAAAGCTGATTTATGTGAAGCCTTTGCCTTAAAATTCGATAAACGGTTTCGAGAAGCGGGGCGTTTATTCCTGAAAAGAAGTCAGGAATTAGAGGCGTGGGAGTGTTTCTGGGATGGAATGTGTTGGCAAGCTTTGGCGGAATGGTATCGTCAATTTCCCCAGAAAAAAACTATAGAAAAACCCTTGGTTGAATTTATGGCACAAACGGCAAAAACCTTGCCCAATATTCGACAATTTACTCAATTTTTAGAGGAGGGTTTGAGTAGTCAACTAATCAAAGAAAACCGCTTAGTTAAGGCTTGGAAATCGGCGGTACAGGATTATAGTCGTCAAGTTAGAATATTGATGCGGGAAAAAATCCTAGACCCGGAAGAATGGCAACGGTTGGGAGAGGTTTTAGAGGGATTAGATGAAGCCAAATATAATGGGGTTTTGGAATTAGCCGGAGATTGTTATTATCGGGCTAAAAACCTACGTCGGGCTGTGCGATGTTGGCAGGAAAGCGGGGCTAATCAAAAACGAGAATATTATCTGGCCCAAGCTGAATTATCGGGATTTCCCGAAGGTTTACCCTATTTGGAAAAAGCCTTAGATTTTGAACGAATTATTGTGGAATGGGAAAAATCTGGGAAGTCGGGAAACCAACAATGGTTAAAACATTTAGATTGTTTGGGACGGGCTTTGGAACGACAAAATCGCCTGCGGGATTGGATTAATTATTTAATTAGAATTAAACGTTGGATTGATGCGATCGCAGCGATCGAAAAATGTAGTAAACTAGAAGCAATTCTATTTAGGTTTGAACTAATTCGCCAAATTTCCCGTTCTAATTTAACCCCGGAACAGGCCCGGGATTTTCGAGGTCGCTATTTAGCCTTAATTGAAAAAGCCCTATCTGTCTCCAACTGGCGACAAAAATTGGCCATGGTTGAGGTGGGAGTTGCCTTAGAAAAAATTGGGGAATTAGTCCCAACTCTGAAATTTTATGAACGATTTATTAATAGTAATGAACCCGCTTTAAAACAGTTTGCTCAACAACGGTGGTTAGCAACTAAACTCAAACAAAAAGAATATGCTCAAGTTGCCGAACCCATCCGGGCGCAGGAAATCCAACAAGATATTACCCGCCGGGCGAAGGATTGGAACATCGACCCCGCCACCCTCAATTCTGACCCCCCTCGGCTGGATGCAATCGAAAATCCTCAATTGCTCCACCTTTCTCCCTCTGACCCCTCCCAGGCGAATCCTGACCCGGATGATGAAAGGGTTCAGGGTCTACCCCCCGGCACAAAAATTCGCCTGTTGGGGCCAGAAGCCGATGGCTTTAGTTTCCAAATTGGCCACATCCAGGTCAAACGAGCCAAACGGAATAATAGTTTATGGGTACTTTTAACAGATATTTATAGTTCTAAAGCCCTGCAAATTGAGGTTGATGGGACACAGGGAAAAGTCAGAATTGGAGAATTAATATTAGAAGTCGCCGACGGTCATCAACTTTCTTTTAATAGTATCACGGGGGATTATCGAGGCACGGTTTTTTATCGAGATGAAAAGCCGAGGGTAGAGTTGCATATTCGGGGAATTTCTAGTATTATTTCCCTTTAATCAGTCATCAGTTGTAGGGGCGGGTTTATCAAGATGGGCGGTGATTTACCAAGATTTAAAAGAACCTGCCCGTACCGGTTATCAGTGTAAGAGTGATCAGTTTAATCAGTCATCAGTTGTAGGGGCGGGTTTATCAAGATGTGCGGTAATTAACAAAGATCTAAAAGAAACCCGCCCGTACCGGTTATCAGTGTAAGAGTTAGTAGTTTAATCAGTTATCCGTTTTAGAGGCAAATTCATTTGTGATTTAGGTGATTAATCAAGATAGGATAGAGCCCTGAAGGGCTTACTACGAATCAGGAACATTAGGTACATTTTTATGCCAGAACAATTTTTTACACAACCGATTCCAGAAATTAGTGTTCAAGAGTTAGAAAAATTACTAAAAACGGCTCCTCAAACCGAGTTTCAGTTAATTGATGTGCGGGAACCCCAAGAAATCGAAATGGCAAAAATAGAGGGATTTATTAACTATCCTTTAAGTCAATATAGTGAATGGTCAGATCAAATTTTAGTTCAACTTGACCCGCACCAAGAAACCTTAATTCTGTGTCATCATGGCATGAGATCTGCCCAAATGTGTCAATGGTTAATTCAGCAAGGTTTTACCCATGTAAAAAATATTAATGGGGGAATTGATGCTTACTCCATTTTGGTTAATCCCCAGATTCCCCGATATTAAACTCATCGAAAAAACATCCCCGTTATTTCAATAATAATGATAGAAACCACCGTTAAAACAATTCAGAAGTCGGATTTTGTCATTGCTCCCTACATGAAAAGTAATAATTTATGGGGAACTTATCAAATCTTAAATACCGTTGTTCCCTATCTGTTGTTATGGATTTTAGCCGTTAAATCTGCTGCTATTTCCCTATGGTTGCTACCGCCGATTATGGTGTTAATGATCCTATTTTCAGTCCGTTGTTTTTCCTTAATGCACGACTGCGGACACTACTCCCTATTTAGTTCAAAAAAGGCGAATCGAGTCGTGGGTTTTATCCTCGGTGTGATTAACGCCATCCCCCAATATCCCTGGTCAAGAGGACACGCCTATCATCATAAAACTAATGGGGACTGGGAACGTTATCGCGGCCCCTCAGCTTTGATTTCCACGGAGGAATTTGCTAAACTGAGTCCATCGGCTCAGGGGTGGTATGAATTTCTTAGACATCCCTTGATGATTTTCCCAGGAGGTTTTTTCTACCTAGCAATTAAACCCAGACTATCGTTAATCCTGGGAACTTATGGTTTTTTTGTTCATGTTTTAACTTCCTTAAAACAAAATCCAAATATTAGTTGGAGGGAGCATTTCTCATCCTACAAATCCAGAAATTGGTATACCACCGGTGAATTTTGGGATCTGCTTTTTAACAATATTTGTGTGGTTGGGGGCTGGATTATCCTCAGTAATTATCTGGGCTGGGGGTTCTTCTGGACAGTGTATTCAATTACCTTAACCTGTTCAGCGGCGCTGTTTATTTGTGTGTTTTTTGTACAACATAATTTTGAGGGTTCCTACGCCCACAAAACCGAAGGTTGGGACTATCTCCGAGGTGCAATTGAGGGTAGTAGTTACCTGGAATTACCCCCAATTTTAAAATGGTTTTCCGCCGATATTGGCTATCATAATATCCATCATCTTTGTGAAAGAATCCCCAACTATAACCTCGAAGCTTGTCATAATCAGAATATACATTTACTCGCCGGGGTAAAAACCTTGAGAATTTCAGATATTCCCGATTGTTTTAAGTTTATCCTCTGGGATTCTGCCGCTAACCGTCTAGTCTCAATCCGCTCATTTCGTCAAGCTGCTGCTTTCAATTCTCAAAACAAAATGGCAGCAGTGATTAAGTAAGTTTAAACCACCCTAACATGGAGACCCTTGATTATGGTAGATCAATCTGTTCAATCTAACTTTTCCGATGCTATTGATCAAGGATATTACTTAGATCGAGATTGCACAACTTTATCCCGTCATGTTCTCCAACAACTGCATAGTTTTTCCCACGATGCTCAGGATATTAGCGCCTTAATGAATCGCATCGGATTGGCGGGAAAACTCATCGCCCGCCGTTTATCTCAGTCGGGTTTAGTGGACGATGCGTTGGGGTTTACCGGGGCCGTAAACGTGCAGGGAGAGTCCGTACAACAGATGGATGTTTATTCCAATTCTGTGTTTATTTCGGTGTTCAAACAAAGCGGTTTAGTCTGTCGTTTGGCATCGGAAGAAATGGAAAAACCCTTTTATATTCCCGAAAATTGCCCGATTGGACGTTATACTTTGCTCTATGATCCCCTCGATGGTTCATCGAATTTAGATACTAACTTAAATGTCGGATCAATATTTGCCATTCGTCAACAGGAAGGTAATGATGAAAATGGGGAGGCGGCGGATTTATTGCAAAATGGACGCAAACAAATTGCCGCTGGATATATTCTTTATGGCCCTAGTACAATTCTAGTTTATTCTATTGGAACCGGGGTTCATGCGTTTATTCTTGACCCCAGTTTGGGAGAATTTATTCTAGCCAAAGAGAATATTAAAATTCCCGACCACGGCCCGATTTATAGTGTGAATGAAGGGAATTTTTGGCAGTGGGATGAATCCATTCGAGATTATACCCGTTATGTTCATCGCCATGAAGGATATACGGCCCGTTATAGTGGGGCTTTAGTCGGAGATGTTCACCGAATTTTATATCAAGGCGGCGTGTTTTTATATCCGGGAAACTGTTAAGAAACCCGAGGGAAAATTAAGGTTATTATATGAGTCTGCACCCATGGCATTTTTAATCGAACAAGCCGGAGGAATGGCTTCAACTGGAACCCAAGAAATTTTGGATGTTATTCCCGGAAAACTGCACCAACGCACCCCTTTAATTATTGGAAGTAAAGAGGATGTAATGTTAGTTAAATCATTCATTGAAGACCGCAAACGTAGGGAACAAGAAGGAGGTCTTGAGTAAATTCTATTCATCCCCAGAAAGCACCGAGTCCCTATTCCCTCCCTATTCCCTGTTCCCTGTTCCCTGTTCCCTGTTCCCTTTTAATCTTAAATTTTGACGGGGTTTAAAGGTTTCAATTTGACGTAATTGTTCATACAATTCTCGTTCTTGGGGAGTAATGGTTTTAGGAATAACCACTTGAATTTCAATTAATTGGTCTCCCCTTTCTCCTTGGGGATTGGGATACCCTTTATTTGCCAATCGTAACCTTTGACCCGATACCACCCCCAAAGGTAAACGCATTTTCACCAAACCATCTAAAGTCGGAATATCAATTTCTCCCCCTAATATAGCCTCCGTGGGAGTGACCGGAATTTGACAATAAATTTCCGATTTTTCTAATCTAAAAAATGGGTGGGGAGTAATATTAATTTTTAAAAATAAATCCCCGCCATTCACACCTTGATTTTTTAATCTAATTTGTTGACCTTTAACCATTCCCGGGGGTAAGTCCACTTCTAAAGACCGCCCATCCTCTAAACGAATCCTTTCTGTGCCTCCAGTATAGGCCTTTTCTAAAGGTAAGGTTAATCGCGCCTCAATATCCCGTTTTGTTTCCCTAGGAGTCGGTTTATAAACTGCCTTTGTCCGGGGGGAATTATAGGGGTCAGCCTCCGTCATTTGGGCTACTTTTGGGTCAACGGTTTCGGACTTCTCGCCGCCGTCCTAATAATTGGTCAACAAAGCTATCAAAATCCGAAAAATCCCCATAATCTACATCTTCAGTTTGAGAAATAGTCCGACGACTCCCCCAGTTTTTGATACCGGAAAAAGCATTTTTTTGCCAATCTTGAAACCCTTTTTGTTTCCAAAATTGACTATAATCATCATATTGCGCTCGTTTTTCAGGATCGGATAAAATATTATAGGCTTCTCCAATATCCTTAAAGGTTTCTTCCGCTTCCTTATCCCCAGGATTTAAGTCGGGGTGATATTGTCTTGCGAGTCGTCGATAAACTTTCTTGATTTCATCGACGGATGCTTCACGGGGAACCCCTAAAATTTGATAATAATTCCGAAAATTTTGCATAGGTTGATGCTAGGATTTTAAAGGTTAAATTTTAAGTTAAATTTAGTAGAAACCCGGTTTCTAGGGGGTTTCTAAGGTGGTTACAACCAATCATCATCATCATCCCAATTATCAGTTTGAGTCGGGCGACGGGAACGAGTTGTACCCCCGCCCAAACTACTACCATTATTACTAATATTACTGCGTTGGTCATAACGGGGATAACTGCGAGTTTGAGGTTCATAGGGATCAACTCGACGTTTTTCACCGGAAAAAGTGCGGCGAATAGAACCAAATAAATCATCTTCATCGTCCTCCGTTGCAAAAACGGAAACTTCCCGATTTAACTCATATAGAGCATCCTGTAAATCCACACTAATTTGATCAATTCCTCGATCATCATCCCGTTCTAAACTATCTCTTAAAGAACGAATTAAGGTTTCAATTCTTGACCGTTGACGTTGAGCAAATTGCATCCCATAATCTAAGGCTACTTCCCTTAATTGTCGTTCTGCTTGATAGGTTAAAGCCTGGGCGCGGTTGCGTTTTTCGACCTTTTCCCGTTGCAAACGGTCAACTTCTGCATACTTTTCCGCATCCTTAATCATGCGATTAACTTCGTCTTGGGAAAGGGTAGAAGCCCCCTGAATAATTACACTTTGTTCCCGTCCGGTGGTTTTATCTAAAGCGGTAACTTGTAAAATGCCATTGGCATCAATATCTAGCGCCACTTGAACTTGAGGAAACCCCACGGGGAGCGGGGGGAATTCCAGTTAACTTAAACCGTCCTAAAGATTTATTATCAACGGCTAATTCCCGTTCTCCTTGTAAGATATGAACTTCTACTAAAGTTTGATTATTTTCAGAGGTGGAAAAAATATCAGAACGCCGCACAGGAATAGTTGTATTGCGAGGAATTAATTTTTTCATCACCCCCCCAATGGTTTCTAATCCTAGGGATAACGGAGTTACATCTAATAATAAAACATCCCGCACCTCTCCCCCCAAAATACCCGCCTGAATCGCCGCCCCAACGGCCACCACTTCATCGGGATTAACCCCTTGATTGGGTTCTAAATCAATTAAACTTCTTACTAATTGTTGTACCATGGGCATTCGGGTAGAACCCCCCACTAAAATCACATCATCAATGTCATTAGCGGTTAATCCGGCATCGGCTAAGGCCTGTTTCACCGGACGGCGTAACCGTTGAATTAAATCCCCACATAACCCCTCAAATTCCCCCCTAGTTAGGCGAATTTCTAAGTGTTTAGGGCCGTCTTCGGTAGCAGCAATAAAGGGTAAATTAATATCCGTAACTCCCACCCCGGAAAGCTCTATTTTAGCTTTTTCGGCGGCTTCTGTTAAGCGTTGTAAAGATTGGCGATCGCGTCTTAAATCCACCCCTTCTTCTGATAGAAATTGTTCCGCTAACCAATCGACAATTTTCTGATCAAAATCCGTGCCGCCCAGTTGGGTATCTCCACAGGTCGATTTAACTTCAAATACCCCTTCTCCCACCTCCAAAATTGAGACATCAAAGGTGCCTCCCCCCAAATCAAAAACTAGAATAGTGCCATAATCTCGCCGTTCCAAACCATAGGCTAAAGAAGCCGCCGTCGGTTCATTTAAAATGCGTTTAACGTCTAATCCGGCAATGCGTCCGGCGTCACGGGTTGCTTGTCTTTGAGAATCATTAAAATAGGCGGGAACCGTAATTACAGCCCCGGTAATTTCTTCCCCTAAATATCGGGTCGCTTCTTCGACTAATTTTTTTAAGATCATCGCCGACAGTTTCCTCCGGGGCAAAATCCTTATTCACCCGGGGACATTTAATCCGAATATTATCGGTTTCATCCCGTCGCATCGTGTAGGGAACCCGTTTTGAGGCGGCGGTGAGGTCAGAATAGCGACAACCCATGAGTCGCTTTACCCCGTAAAAGGTATTTTGGGGATTTAAAACCGCCTGTCGTCTAGCCATCTGTCCCACGATGCGTTCTCCTTCCTTGGTAAACCCAACGACGGAGGGGGTGGTTCGCATCCCTTCAGAGTTAGCAATCACAACGGGTTTACCGCCCTCCATGACCGCAACCACGGAGTTCGTTGTTCCCAAGTCAATGCCGACTACTTTGCCCATGCGTTGCTTATCTCCTTGTCTATATGGTTTCTGGCTAGATCAATCCTATTGTATCGTGTTGTTACGCAGTGTAACGTCTGACCGATCTAGTGAACCCATAAGGAGTAATATTTTCGCCAGAAAAAATCCCCCGAAATCTGTGGCGGGGGATGGGGGAAAATACTTGACCTATTATAAGTAACTGGAATCCAAACTTTTTGCTTCTTCTTCCGTTTGGGGTAGATGTAAACCACATTCCTGTTTTAAACCCCGGAAACGAGTATCCCGTTCATTTTCATCCGTTGCCATTAAAGGACGGCTAGAATGCCAATCTCCTACGGTGGTATAACCGAGATCAAAATAGGGATGGTAGGGCAAATCATGGGCGGTTAAATATTGGTAAATATCCCTAGAATTCCAAGACAAAATCGGATGAACTTTATATCTTCCTGACTGTTGAACCACCGGATTTAAGGTTTTGCGATGATGGGTTTGATCGGCCCGTAATCCCGCTAACCAAGCCGTAGCTTTTAATTCTTTTAAAGCCCGTTGCATTGGTTCAACTTTACGAATTTTATCGTAATAGTTTAAGGATTCAATATCATCTTTTTCCCATAATCGACCGCGTATTGCTTCCATTCGAGCCGGACTGATGGGAGATTGATAGACTTTTAAATTGAGGTTGAGGCGTTTCTGTTAACTGTTCGGCAAAAATATAGGTTTCTGTGGGTAAATAACCCGTATCAACCCAAATAATCGGAATATTCGGAACAACGCTAGTGACTAAATGCAACATCACCGCCGCTTGAATACCAAAACTGGTACTCATAACTAAGCCATCACCAAATATTTCCGCCGCCCACTGGACAATCGTAATGGCATCGGCATTAATCAATAGTTGATTGGTGGCATTCAAATCGAGTTCAAGTTGTTGAATCCCTTGAATTGCCTTATGCTCTGAGGTTTGATCCCGATGATCACGGTGCTGTGTCCTAGGGGTGTGACCGTTAGTAACGGGAGAAGATATAGCTCCGAGATTCCCGTTGATATTGGGATCGATCAGATTTAATTGTGGCATAGTTTTTGTGGTTTCCCTTGTTAGTAAACAATAAAGGGCCTTGGGAATTGACTTAACACCGGATTACCAGGGTTAGTCATTTTCGCGCTTTCTAACCTTATGCAAAGGGTTTGGAACACCCCTACAGCTAAACCGACCCTAACATTTTGTGACTTTATGGATTCTATTATAAAATTTTACAGCAAATATCTATGCAACGATCAGATTAGAAGTTGACTGCTAACTGTTAAGTTATGGAAAATTTGGGTATAAAACCCCTAACTTCTGGGACATATTTATATTAGAATTAGGAATCGCCGCCCTAAAAATGCGGTGAGGATGTCAAGCTAGTGTTGCTGATATATGCTGATGATTCCTGTATGACTAGCACCCTAACTTCTGTTCCCTTTGTTGATTTGAGTTTGATCCACGAACCCATTAAACTCGAAATTCAAGCCGCAATCCAGGCTGTAGTGGATAAGGGTGACTTTGTTTTAGGTCAAGCCCTAACAGAATTTGAAATCGCCTTTGCTAAGGCCTGTGGTGTGCCCTATGGGGTAGGAGTGGCCAGTGGCACCGATGCGATCGCCCTGGGTTTACAAGCCTGTGGAATTAAACCTGGGGATGAAGTTCTGCTTCCGGCTAATACTTTTGTGGCTACCCTGATCGGGGTATTACACGCGGGGGCTACCCCCATATTAGTCGATTGTGACCCCCATACAGCCCTAATTGATCTGAATCATGCGGCTCAGGTGGTCACTAAAAAAACTAAAGCCATTATTCCGGTGCATCTCTATGGCCAAATGGTTTCCCCCCATCAACTGTTTGCTTTTGCTCAGGCTCATAATTTAATTATTTTTGAAGATGCAGCCCAGGCCCACTTAGCCGAGCGAGAAAGTTATGGTGCGGGAAGTATTGGGTTAGCTGCGGCTTTTAGTTTTTATCCGAGTAAAAATTTGGGTGCTTTTGGGGATGGGGGGATGGTTGTAACCCAGAATGAAGTTGTTGCCCAAAATCTGCGGAGTCTTCGCAATTATGGTGCACCGCAGAAATATCTCCATACCGACAAAGGCACAAATAGCCGTCTTGATACCTTACAAGCTGCTATTTTAAATGTTAAGTTACCCCATTTAAACACTTGGAATCACGATCGCAATTTTGCCGCTGAAAAATATGATGCGTCTATTCTATTATTGCGAGAACGGGGTATTATTCCAATTGAAAATCAGAGTGCCGATGGTCATGTTTATCACCTCTATGTAATTCGGGTAACGGAAGAATCGGCGGTTAACCGTGATACCCTCAAAGATAAATTAACAGAACAGGGAATACAGGTTGGAGTGCATTACCCAATTCCTTGCCATTTACAACCAGCTTATCAATATTTAGGTTACAAACAAGGAGACTTTCCTCAAGCTGAAAAATTAAGTCAGCAAATTTTATCCTTACCCATGTATCCGGGATTAACAACTAACCAAATTAATCGAGTTTTGACATCGATTGGGTCTGTTATATCTTAGATCCTCCTAAATTTCTTGGGTGAGCAAATCCCTTGGGCGAGGTTTCCTCGCCCCTGTTTTTAGCTCTAAGGTCAACGGTTAACCGTCAATAATTCTTATGAAAATCAGTCATAAAATTCCAATCACGCTGGAAAAATCTCTATTAAATTGGATGATTGTTTTGTCAATGGTGTTGTTGTATGCGCCCGTTTTAATTTATTGGTATGACGGTTGGCTACATAAAACCATCGGCATTGAACATGAATATTTTAGTCATGGTTTAATTGGTTTACCCTTTGCTGCTTATATTACCTGGACAAAAAGGCATCAGTGGAAACGTTTACCCAATACCAGCCATCCGTTAGGCATCGGATTAATTGTGATTAGTGGTATTTTTTATGGGAGTGGATTATCGGATTTAGTTAATTTTTCCTTTCCTTTAATGTTGACAGGACTTTGCCTATCGTTTAAGGGAATTGAGGGCTTAAAATTACAGAAAATGCCCTTAGTGTTTGTATTACTAGCAACTCCCAATTATTTGCCCTATTTAATAGAACCCCTAGCCTTACCTTTGCAGAAATTTATTGCTAATGTTGCCGGATTTATTTTAATTCAGTTTAACTTGAATGTTCAGGTGGAACAAATTTATTTGTTTGTGAATGATCAAATTGTTGAAGTTGCCCCACACTGTTCCGGGTTAAAAATGTTATTTACCAGTCTTTATGTCGGATTGATGTTACTGTACTGGACAGGACTTTTAAGTTCAAAAAAATTAAGTGTTTTCTTTTTAGTGAGTGCGGCTCTAATTAGTGTTGTTGCTAATATTATTCGCAATACTTTATTAACGCTGTTTCATGGTACAGGTCAGGATGGGTTATTCTCATGGCTCCATGAAGGTTGGGGCGGAGATTTATATTCAGCCTGTATGTTGGGTTTATTAGTTGTCTTAATTAATGGCTTACAATATTATGTGGAAATCGATTCCACAGATAAATTAGAACAACCCGATCAATAAATATTTATTGATTACTGATAGGTTGATGATAACTCAATTCTACCGATAAAAAATAACTGATATATCACTACCAATTAAGGTATTTGAAAATACTAAACCTCCTAACCTGCCCATAACCTACTATTGCCTATTGCCTGTTCCCTGTTCTCGTTCGACCGTTCGACAGGCTCACGGCTCACGACGCAGCCTGTTCCCTGTTCCCTGTTCCCTGTTCCCTGTTCCCTAGCTCTATAACCGATATGATTCTGCAACAAAAACAGTCTAAAATTATCATTGTCATCTTAATGATGGTATTATTAATAGGTGCAGGACTGCCGGGCTATATTAATAAAAAGTGGTCATGGATGGATATGCCCCAACTCAAAACCTTGCCCCAACTTCAAACCATTAGAAAAGAAGGTTTGACGATTCCAGGCTGGCAAACAGTTAAAATTGAACCATTGAACACGGGCAGTAAACAGTGGTTAAAACAAGAAATAAAACAGAATAATCAGACAGCAACGGTGCTATTATTTCCTCAAAATTACTATAAAGATCAGCCCCAACTGGAATGGATGGATCTGAATGGGTTATTTGGGTGGAAAACCGATGATTTCAGTTATGATAGCTTTTTCATAAAACCCACCGCCCAGAAATCCGACCCGGTTGAAATTGAAGTTCAATTTTTTAGGGCCTGGACTGCAACTCAGAACTGGGCCGTGACTCAGTGGTACGCTTGGCCCCAGGGTGGCAATCCCGCCCCGAGTCGTTGGTTTTGGATTGATCGTTGGGCCCAACTCCATCGGCATCGCGCCCCCTGGGTGGGTGTTAGTCTTTTGATTCCGATTAAACCCTTAGATAATATTCAGGATGTCTGGCCCGTGGCCGTTTCCCTGGGTGAAAGTGTACAAGCATCCTTAATGGCTGAAGCCTTAGCTACCACAACTCCTTAATGGATGTTGCTTGATTATTTAACTATGAATCAACGTTGTCGCCAGACCTTTGTATCCCTATTTCTCAGCAGTCTCTATTCCACCAGTTGGATAGTCTGTTTCGTCGCCTTGCTTTGGGGATTTTCTAACCGACAACGGGCTGTAGCCCAAACCGTCAATCTTCCAGAAAAATGTGTGATTCCCCAAGGAGTGGTCACCCAACCCTATCCGGGGGCAAAATTACGACCCCCGAGCTTTCCCCAACCCACCTGGCCCCAAATAATCCAACTATTTGAACGGGCGGGGAGTCCCGTTTTAGACCGTTCTGGACAGCTTCCTCCCCCGATTGATAATATTTATTTCCGGCGTTTAAGTGAAAATCGCGGGGAGAATTATCGTCTTGGCCCGGGGGATCAACTCTATATTGATGTGTTTATTAATGGCCAACGTTCTAATGATCTGAGTGTTCCGACTACGGCCGTCACCCCCGACGGTGCGATTCTATTACCTTTAGTGGGAGCCCTCCGGGTTCAAGATTTAACCTTGGAAACAGGTACAAGCCATTATTAATAGCCGTTTAAATCCTTTTGTCCAAAATCCCAAAACCAATCTGGCCTTATTAACCCAGCGTCCCGTGCGGGTGACGGTGACGGGGGAAGTGGCCAGACCAGGATTTTATCCCCTGGCTAGTCCAGAACTCCCAATTGCTTTGACAACGGCCCAGGGAACCACAACGGCGGCGGATTTAAGAATGGTTAAAATTCGGCGCACCTTAGCTAATGGTCAAGTGGTGGAAACGGATGTGGATTTGCTCACGCCCCTATTATTAGGGGCTAGACCCGTGGATTTGTTACTCGAAGATGGGGATGTCATTGTGGTTCCCTCCCAGGAGGTGCGGGCCTATCAGGGGCCAACTCGGAATATTTTAGAAACCTATAGTTTGGCCGCCGCCCCCACGGCCGTCGGGATCACCATTGTCGGAGATGTCACCCGACCGGGATTTTATCAACTTCCCCCGGGTAGTGGACAGGTAACAATGGCTATTCAAGCGGCTGGTGGGGCAAGAATCACCTCGGATTTACGGTCGGTTTTGATTTGTCGGATTACCACTGATGGTCGCTTAATCGAGGATATTATCGATTTGTATACTCCTATTCAAGAAGCTACGGCTTTACCAAATGTTTCGTTACAGAATGGCGACGCTATTATTATCCCGAAACTACAACCGGATGAAGGGTCAGGTTATGATCAAAGGTTGGTAGCTAAATCAACCTTAGCCAGTCCTCAAATTACGGTGAGAATTTTGAGTTATCCTGTGAATACGGTGGGAACGGTAGCATTACAAAATGGCAGTAGTTTTATTGATGTATTAAATTCCGTTCCTTTGAATTTAGCGGATTTGCAGGAAATTGCTTTAATTCGTTATGATCCAGAAACGGGAAAACCCACAAAACAACTTTTAAATGGTACAAATGTATTAGCGGGGGATGCCACGGATAATGTTTTATTACAAGATAATGATGTGATTGTTGTTAACCGCAATTTAATTACTCGGGTGAGTTTTGCTTTAAATACTTTTACTCAACCTTTTCGCGATATTCTCGGATTTCTACTATTTTTCCAACAGTTACAAAACGGGGTGGAAAATTTATTTAGTCCTGGTGGTAGTAGTAGTGGTAGTAGTAACAAGAAAAAATAGGTTGTTACCCATTCATAATTCGTAATTCATAATTCCATGACTTTACCAATTGTTAAACGATATTTAATTGCTTTTGATCAATATAAATTGGCGGGTTTTGCCACCTTTGTTGTAGCATTGGGGGCATCGGGAGCCGCTGCAATGTTAATGGAAACCCCCAGCTACTCCTCCCTATAAAGCAACGGGTATTCTGATGGGTCAAAGTAGTCCGGTGGTCTTTTCTAAAACCGGTGAGGTGATTCAACAACAAGGACAACAACTCACTTCTGAAATGTTACTTCCTCCCGCCGTTTTGGAACCGATTTTGAAAGAATATCATCTAGTTCCGAATGAGGAATTGAAAAAAAAATTATCGATTCTGATTCAGCCAGCCGTTGCGGGCACAAAAGATGTTCCCGGTTCTCCGATGAAAATTACCGTTGCTTATTTAGATAATAATCGAGAACGGGCGGTAACTTTTGTGAATAAACTAATGAAAAAAATGTATGAACAAAGTCGTGTTATTAATACTCAACAACTGAATAGTATTATTAATCTAATTCAAGAAAGATTAAAACCAGCCGAAGCAGAATTGAGACAGGCGGAAAAAGAGTTAGAAAATTATGATAAACGGGAAGGAGCAACTATTTTAAGTTTAGAAAGTGGCTCGTTACCAACAGCAATTTTAGCCAATGAACAGCAGCAAAAACAGATTGAATTACAGCTAAGTGCCCTGAACGCTCAAGCGGCCAGTTTGGAATCTCAGTTGGGTTTAAATGCTGACCAAGCCTTTGTATCTCAATCCTTAGCAGCCGATCCAATTATTGCTCAACTGCGGGTTCAATTGTATGAAATTGAATCCCAATTAGCGGTTTTACGCAAGGATTATAAAGAGCAACATCCCCTAGTCGCAGAATTAGTTAAACGTCAACAAGCCGCCGAACAACAGTTACAATCTCGAGCGTCTGAGGTGTTAGGGGGAGATGGCATTGCGGCTCCTTTACGTCAGGTAGATCAAATTCGGGTTGATTCTTCCCTCGATCCAACTCGTCAACAATTAGCTCAAAATTTAATTGGGTTAAAAACTCAAAAAGAAAGTTTAGAACAACAATTAATATCATCCAAAAAAACCGGAGAAGATCTAAAACAAAACTATTCCACCATTCCGAACAAACAAGCAGAAAAACAACGGCTAGAACAGCAAGTGGCTTATAAAAAAGCCCTGTATGATCAAATGCAGGTGAAGTTAGTGGATGCAAAGGCGGCTGAAACTGAAATAACCAGTAGTTTAGCGATCGCTAAAGACGCACAAGCTCCTGATATCGAAGTTCCTAAAGCGTTGAGTATGGCTTTAATTTTGGCAATGGGAGGACTCGGAGGAGTTTTGGGCGGGGCGGCAATTATTTTTGTCTTGGGAATGTTGAGTGGGAAATTCTACACTTGGGAAGAAATTCAAGGAGCTTTCAAAGAGCGAGAAGTTCCCCTTTTGGGGGTGGTGCCCAATGTGTTTTTATTCCCAGAAGATTATGTTTTACCGTTGTTACTCAAACGTTATTCCCCCTATCTGGAATTTTATGAAAAAATTCGCAGCAATTTACAACGGGTGGGGAATAAATCTCCTAAAGTTATTTTAATTACCAGTGTGGGAACCGGGGAAGGAAAAACCTTAAGTGCCTATAATTTGGCGATCGCCGCGGCTCGCAGTGGTAAACGGACTCTATTAATTGAAGCCGATTTGCGATCGCCCTCGGAAGTGGAATCCCTGGGATTAACCCTCGATTCCCAGAGCGCGGTGGAACCCCTACAATATTATGGGGATTTATATGGCTGTATTCGTTTAGTTCCCGATGTAGCCAATTTATATGTGATTCCCAGTCCGGGGGGAGTGCGCCACCCAGCAACGGTTTTAGAATCGAGTGAATTGCGCCGCTTGTTGGAGGAAGTCCGCTATCGATTTGATTTTGTGGTGGTGGATAGTCCGGCCTTAGAGGGCAATAATGATGTTTTAACCTTGGAACCCTACACCGATGGGATGGTGATCGTGACCCGTCCAATTTACACCGCCTCGGGGCTATTAGGAGAGGTTACGGACAGATTAATGGATACCGAGGATGAAGATCCCAAAAAATACCGTCCGCGACTTTTAGGGGCAATTGTAAATGGGGCGGATATTTTTGTTGACTACTTTGAGGAAGAATCCCTCGAACATGACCAACCAGTTCGAGATCAACCCCGTCCTCGACCCGCGTTAAAACCTAAAGCCCCTAGTAAGAAGCAGAAACGATTACCTGCTAGGGCGAGGAAGTGAGTAGGGGAGCAGGGGAGGCAGGGGGAGCAGGGGGAGAAGGGGAGGCAGGGGAGGCAGGGGAGGCAGGGGAGGCAGGGGAGGCAGGGGAGGCAGGGGAGGCAGGGGAGGCAGGGGAGGCAGGGGAGGCAGGGGAGGCAGGGGAGGCAGGGGAGGCAGGGGAGGCAGGGGGAGCAGGGGGAGCAGGGGGAGGCAGGGGGAGCAGGGGGAGGCAGGGGAGGCAGGGGAGGCAGGGGAGGCAGGGGAGGCAGGGGAGGCAGGGGAGGCAGGGGAGGCAGGGGGAGAAGGGGAGAAGGGGAGAAGGGGGATGTGAACTCCTTCTGTTACCAATTCGTAATTCGTAATTCGTAATTCGTAATTGATTTAAAGTTTTGGGTTGCAAAATCAAAAATTGTGTTATAGTAGTAAATGACCTGGACTTATGCGATTGGAACGCCCAAATCTTGTCAGAACCGGAAGGTGGCAGCAATACGGGATGCTTCTAATAGGCGTAAACTCCGGGTCACTTTTTTGAGACGATATCGGGATTGAAAACGGATTATAGACCAAGTTGATTAACCGTTAGCCAGCAAGTGTCTAATTAATAATATTTTAAGAAACTGGAGTCGTTATGGCGGGTTTCGGAGATCTTGTCCAAAAAGCGGTTTATTTAGGGGTAGGTTTAGCCTCCTATGCGGGCGAAAAAGCCAGTAAAACCCTAGCAGAATTACGCACAGATGCCCAAAAACTAGCCGATGAGCTAGTCAAACGGGGGGAAATGACCACAGAAGAAGCACGTCGTTTTGTGGAAGATACGATTCAGCAAGTGCAACAACCGGGGAAGGAACCCACATCCCCACCCAAAAAACCAGAAACCTCGTCGGATTGAGATTTCGGATGATGATGATTCTGGGGATAATGGAGTTGATCAGTTAAAAGATAAGGTGCGGGATTTACAGGAGGAGTTGCGGCGTCTCCAGAAAGATTAGGAGGTTAACCCGACAAAAAAAATTCAAGGTGAAGGGTTAAATAAATCGCGCTATACTGGAATTCTGGTATAGCTGTTTTTTGCTATATTTTATATAAATTATTTAGAAAACTGGTTATCAGTGTCATGGAAGATTGGTCAAAAAGTATTGTAGAAGCGATAGAAACAACCGTTTCTGACATGGAGAAGTTTTTTACAGACGTGACTGAAGAATTGAACGAAATACTAAACGAACTCACCAAGATCTCGGAAGAAATTACCGATGAGGTACAAAATAAAATTCTTCCCGAACTGGATGAATATATCAATGATATCTTTGAACCGATTATTGATATTTATTTGGATTTGGATTTAGAGGACGAGAATGAACATTTTGATCCCTTTGTCACATACGTTCAACCCACGGAAACCGAACACCCCGCTTGTCGAGGATGTCAACATTATCACGGACAAGTTTATGGGGGAAATTTATTAGTTTGTGGAATGCACCCGATGGGCGCTGAAGCAGAAACCTGTCCAGACTGGGAAGGGGAATAGGGATCACGGATTTAAGAGGATTTCACGGATTTCACAGATTAAAATCTGTGTTAATCTGCGTAATCCTCTTAAATCCGTGATAGGTAATGGGGATTGATTTTTTTTGTGTTCTAATAATTTAGTTTCTGACTTGGGATCATGAGTTAATAAATTCACTATTAACTGATAAATCTTACACTGATAACTGTTAACTGATGACTGATGACTGATAATTGTATTCCTCAAATTCCCTTATCTTTGCATCTACGAGAGTATCAACAGCAAGCGGTGAATAACTGGTTTGCCAATCGAGGGCGGGGAACGTTAAAAATGGCAACGGGAAGCGGTAAAACTATTACTGCTTTAGCGATCGCTACTCAGTTATATGGTCAAATTGGATTACAGGCAATTATCATTATTTGCCCCTATTGCCATTTAGTAATTCAATGGGAAAAGGAGGCTAAAAAATTTGGATTACAACCGATTTTAGCTTTTGAAAGTGTCCGCCATTGGCAAAAACAATTATCGGCGGAACTCTATCAATTGAGGTCTGGAACTCAGTCTTTTTTAACGGTTATTACTACTAATTCTACCTTAATTTCTGAGGGTTTGCAATCTCAAATCCGTTATTTTCCAGAAAAAACTTTAATTATTGGGGATGAAGCCCATAATTTAGGAAGTCCCAAATTAGAAGAAAGTTTACCCCGAAATATTGGCTTGAGATTAGCCCTTTCTGCGACTCCTGAACGACATTTTGATCAAAGTGGTAGCGATGCTATTTTAGATTATTTTGGGCCAGTCTTACAACCGGAATTAACTCTAGCTGAAGCCATTCGTCAAGGGGCGTTAGTACAGTATTTATATTATCCGATTTTAGTAGAATTAACTGAAGCTGAAAGTCGAGCTTATCATCGATTAACCACTCGTATCGGTTGGGCATTAATCAAGGATAAAGACTGGGAACAGAACGAAACTATCACCGCTTTATTAATTCAAAGATCTCGATTAATTGCCTCCGCCAGTAATAAGTTAGATGCCCTACGCCAGTTAATGAAAACTCGGTTAGATACAACCCATACTTTATTTTATTGTGGGGATGGAAGTGTAGAAACCTTAGAGGATTATTCCCCCCGACAATTGGAAGCAACGGTTGAATTATTGGGGTCTGAATTGGGTTATCGGGTGAATACTTACACCGCCGAAACTCCTTTAATAGAACGGGAAAAATTACGCCAACAATTTGAACAGGGAGAATTACAAGGGTTAGTTGCTATTCGTTGTTTAGATGAAGGAGTTGATATTCCGGCGATTAAAAATGCGGTAATATTAGCCAGTAGTTGTAATCCTCGGCAATTTATTCAGCGACGGGGAAGAATATTAAGACCCCATCCAGGGAAAGAAAGGGCAACGTTATTTGATATGATTGTATTGCCACCGGATTTAGATAGAAATACCTTAGAAGTTGAACGGAATTTGTTAAGAAAAGAGTTAAAACGGTTTTTAGAATTTGCCAATTTAGCTGATAATGCTGGGGAAGCCAGATTAAAATTACTTCAGTTACAAAAACGATATGGCTTATTAGATTTATAATCCTATTTACAATTATTTCGTTGTTGGGCTTTAGCCCCTCCCCGGAGCGCTGAAGCGCAACAACGGGCAACAATAGCAAGAAGTTGACAAAATATTGTAATATTGAGGGTAGTGGCGACTGCCATAATAAGGGGATAATTAAAATGTTTAAATATTCTGAAAGTATTATTACCACCATTGCTAATGTTTTTTCTGAGAAAAAATCTAGTTATGGGGATAATATTAATCCTAAAGATGCCCAAGACCCGATTATCAATGCTTCCCCGGAGGTGCGAGAAATTATTGAACGGGTATTACAGGCGGAAACGCGATAAATTGTATATGAAAAATCCCCGCAATATTAATGATGATATTCTCAAAATTATTAAGGATGTAGTGAAATGAAATTAATTTCAATTCAACTCTGCAACTTTCGACAATTTTATGGGAAAACTCCAGAAATTCATTTAGCATCTGGAGAACGGAATACAACGGTTATTCATGGTAATAATGGAGCCGGAAAAACCACTTTAATGAATGCTTTTACTTGGGTTTTATATGAAAAGTTTAGTGCGGCATTTTCTATTTCTGAACATTTAGTTAATAAACGTGCCTTAAATGAAACTGAGCCCGGACAAGCGGTAGGATGTTGGATAGAATTAATCTTTGAACATGATCATAAACGATATTTAGTTAAACGAATTTGTCGAGCATATAAAAATGGGAATGATATCGAACAAACCCCCAGTCAATTATATATGCAAGTAGCTGGAGATGACGGACGCTGGGGAATGCCACCTCATCCACCGGAGGAAATTATTAATCGAATTTTACCCTTAAGTTTACATCAATATTTCTTTTTTGATGGAGAAAGAATTGAGCAAATTGTTAGGGATGAACGCAAAATAGAAATTTCTGATGCGACTAAAGAATTATTGGGGATAGAAGTTTTAAATCGAGCTATTAAACATTTAGGAGAGGCTAAAAAATCCCTAGAAACGGATTTAGCAGTGATCGGAAATCCCGAAACTAAAAAATATTTACAAGACAAGAAAAAAGCCGAACAGGAAATTGATAAATTAGCCCAAAGACAGACGGAAATTAATCAAGAATTAGAGAATCTAAAACAGATAAAATGCACTTTAAGTGAGCGATTATTGGAGTTGGGAGGCGCGGCGGAATTACAAAGATTGCGAGATGAATTAGAACGGAAAAAAAAATCATTACGAGAACAACTACATCAAGCCCATGTTGCAATTAATCGGGTGATTTCTACAAAAGCCTATACGGTTTTAATCCCAGAATTAACGGCGGAATTTAGAAGTTTATTTTCAGGTATGCGAGAACGGGGAGAGTTAAATACTGGAATTACAAAACAGTTTGTGCAAAATTTATTAGAGCAAAAACAATGTATTTGTGGGGCAGAATTAATTCCGGGAAAAACTGAATGTGAACAGGTTCAACACCTATTAAATCGGGCTGGGACTGCTGATATTGATGAAACGGCGATTCGTTTGAGTACCCAAGTTGATGAATTAGATAAACAGGGGGTGGAATTTTGGGAAGAAGTGAATCGTCAACAACGAAATATTCAAACGAATAGAGAAGAATTACAACGAATTGAAAATGAACTTGATAGCATTACCAATAAACTCAGAAAATTTCCTAATGAGGATATTCAAGAATTGCAAAAACGTTTAGATGAAATTGAACTTAAAATCAGTGAAATGAACCGAGAAACTGGTTCAAATCAACAGCAAATTCAAAGTTTTAAACAGACTGTTGATAGTTTATCTCGACAAATTGATAAGCAGCAAATGAATGAAATGAAACAACTCTTAGTTCAAAGAAGAATTGCAGTTACTCAGGATACAATTCTGCGTTTAAATGAGGTCAAAGACCGTTTAGACCAACAATTTCGCTGTCAGTTAGAAAAGCGGGTTCAAAAGCTATTTAGCCAAATTTCCTTTACCCCATATTTACCTAAATTAACCGAAAAATATGAATTAAAATTAGTAGAAACTACCGCCGGAGAGGAGGCTGAAGTCGCCGCTTCCACGGGGGAAAATCAGATTTTAAGTTTATCTTTTATTGGGGGAATTATTGATGGGGTGAGGGAATGGAGTCAAAAAAACACCTTAATGGGGCCAGATAGTAGTACCTTTCCGATTGTTATGGACTCTCCTTTTGGGAGTTTAGATGAAATTTATCGCCGACAAATTGCCAATATTATTCCTCAATTAGCGAATCAATTAATTGTTTTAGTTACGAAGACTCAATGGCGGGGAGAAGTGGCGCGAGAGATGGAAAAACGCATCGGACGGGAATATATTTTATCCTACAATTCTCCTAAAACCGATTGTGAGGAAGACTGGATAGAATTAGCCGGAAATCGTTATCCCTTAGTCCATCAAAGTCCCAATGAATTTGAATATACGGAAATTTTAGAAGTAGAATATGATTTTTGAAAGCATAAAAAATACTAAAATTGAATAATAGGCGATCAGATATATTCTGATAAATATAACACCTTAGCTTGTTTTTGTCTAGGGTAAATTGTGCTGATTTTTTACGAGATATTTCCTTGACGTCAAAACGTTTACAAAATTTTATACTTATGCTTTCATCCTAGGGTTACGCTTAAAAATCCACAGTTGAAACGGGAGAGAAATGGACTATTTAACAGAATGGACAGAAAGTGGCGTAGATGAAGAACTCACCCAACTGAATGTGATTCCTTTAGAGGGGTATCGTCCGTTGGATTATCTCCTCTATTCCGATACCCTGCCGCGATTAAATACGGGTCGGATATCTCAGCCTATTCTTAACCGTTATCAGCATCTTTATGAAGGCGGTTGGTGGTGTTCTGGGATTGATATTTTGACGGGAAATCCTGATTTGTGGGGCTGTTTTAAGCCGATTAAACCCCGTTCGACTTCAGACGAGTGTAAATTAATTAAATATGAACATCCTCCTAACGCACCGATGGGAATTTTTGCACTAAGAATTTCTCGAACAATTTGGGAAAAAATTGCTCAAAAATATGGGGTTAAAATTAATCCTTCTGACCTACAACTCCATCAACCGGACTTGGGATTTTGGCGCTGGGTGATTGCTAATCCCGAACTACCTTTATGTATTACGGAAGGAGCAAAAAAAGCGGGGGCATTACTCACAGCCGGATATATTGCGATCGCACTTCCCGGGATTCATAGCGGGTATCGAGTTCCCCGAGATCAATATGGAAATAGAATTGCCAAACCTGCTTTGATTCAGCAGTTACAGCAATTTGTTCATCCTAATCGTAAAATTTATATGGTATTTGATCAAGATACCAAACCTAGAACTATTAAAGCCGTTAATTCAGCTATTCAGCAAACGGGATATTTATTTACAAAAGCAGAATGTTCTGTGTATATAGTCACCTGGAATCCCAAGTTAGGTAAGGGAGTTGATGATTTAATTACAGAACAAAGTAAAACTATATTTGATCAGGCTTATCAAACTGCAAAACCCTTAGAAACTTGGAAGGCTTTTTCCTTTAATCGGTTAACTTATCCAGCAAATATTGATCTAAATAGTCGCTATTTATCTCCAATAACAATACCTGAATCCGCTAAATTAATCGCGATTAAATCCCCGAAGGGAACCGGAAAGACTAAAATCTTAGAAAACATAGTTCAAGAAGCAATTAAAAACGGTAAGTGGGTCTTAGTCATTGGTCATCGAGTTCGACTGATTGAAGCCCTCTGTCAACGGTTTGGATTACAATACATGAAATCCCCTGTTGATACCCATGATTCGGCTTTAGGATATGGGTTATGTATTGATTCTCTGCATCCTAATTCTGGGGTAAAATTTCAAGCTAAGGACTGGTCAAATGGATTAGTTATTTTAGATGAAGTAGAACAAGTATTATGGCATGGATTAAACTCAGAAACCTGTCAAAACCATCGAGTTTCTATCCTGAAATCCTTTAAAACCCTGATGCAAAATATTTTAGGGGGAAAGGGTCAAGTGGTAATTTCCGATGCCGATTTAAGTGATATTTCCATTGATTATTTAACTAGCCTATCGGGGATACATCTGCAACCTTTTATTATTCAAAATGAATGGCAACCCTCAAAAAATGAAGCCTGGAAAATTCATAATTATTTAGGAAATACCCCCGACCAACTGGTGAAAGACCTGGAACAACATATTGCCGAAGGTGGGAAACCTTTTGTGTGTTTGTCAGCCCAAAAATTAGCCAGTCAATGGGGAAACTCGCACCCTAGAAACCTATTTACAAACCCAATTTCCCGATCGCTCTATTTTAAGAATAGATTCCGAATCCTTAGCCGATCCCAGCCATCGGGCTTATGGCGCAATTTCTAACTTGAATAATCTGCTAAAACAGTATGATATTGTATTAGCGTCGCCCTCAATTGAAACGGGAGTTAGTATTGATATTAATAACCATTTTACCTCGGTTTGGGGAATATTTCAAGGGATTCAAGCGGAAAATTCTGTGCGTCAAGCCTTGGGACGAATTCGAGAGAATATTCCGCGATTTATTTGGATGGCAAACCGAGGATTTAATCAAGTAGGAAATGGGGCAACCTCCATGGGTTCTTTACTCAGTAGTGGACAAAAATTAACCCGCCTAAATATTCGTTTATTACAACAATCTGATTTTGAAGAATTAGATGATTTAGAAATAGGATTTCAAGCGGAATCCTTAATGGGTTGGGCAAAAATGGCAGTCCGATTTAATGCAGGAATGACCCGTTATCGAGAGACAATTTTAACCGCGTTAATGGCAGAGGGTCATCAAATTATTGAGGTGCCACAGGCTAAAAAAATACCCAAAAATTCGATTAAATCTACTCAAAAATTTAAACCAGAATGTTCAGAACGTCCTAGTCTTAACGAACTAATTCTAGCAGTTAAAGATCAGAATTATCAAGCGGAATCCGTGGCGGTAATTAACGCTCCAGATCTAAGCGATAGTCAATATTACTACCTCCAACAACAATTAGTTAAAACCCCTGAAGAACGTCGGGCTATCCGTAAACATGAGTTGAAATTACGCTATGGTATTGCTGTTAGTTCAGATGTGATTAATAAAGATGATCAAGGATGGTATGAACAACTCAGAATCCATTATTTCTTAACCGTTGGTCGTCCCTATTTAATCGGTCGAGATGCCCTGGTTGCTAGACGGTTAATGGAACAGGGACAGGGAAATATTTTTGCTCCTGATTTTAACCGTTCTCAGTTAGGAGCTATTATTGGGATTATGGAATTATTAGGGATTCCTGCCTTACTCAAAAATCCAAAACGAGATTTAAAAAATACCGATGCTGACCTACAAACCATTGCCGAAATAGCTTTAAAAGATCGCAATGCCATCAAGACTATTATTGGTATTGGACTGGCTAAAAATTCCAGTCCGATTACTATTTTACGGCGGTTTTTAGATAAAATTGGTTATCGTTTAACCTGTGTGCGCTCCCAAAGTGAAGGTAAAAAACGAGTCCGAGTTTATCACCTGGTTGACCCCCAAGATAACCGAGAAGAAATCCTGCAACATTGGTTAAAATTAGAGGGTCAATATCCGGGTCAATTAGACAGGATTTTATCTAAAAACACGCCTGCTCCTGACCCTTTCCGATTCACTCCTGACTATATCCAACTTTCTTTATTTATGCCAAGTAATAGTTAACAACGGAGGAAAAGACTTCCCCGCCAGCAATTTGCTGCATCAGTAGTCTTTTCCCATCCTCTTTTTGTTAATTCTGTTTTAAATTGCCACAATGTTGTTTTAAACAGGTTTCTAACAATTTAGCATCAAAAATAATCGGCAAAAAGTGAATGCTTTTGACCTCCCTAAAATAGAATAAAATGGGTACGGGAGTCCAAAAAATTTCCCAGTTTATCCAGTCTTGGTAGGGAAATCGACGCAGTAGTTTACCTGACCGATAAACGTCTAAATCCGTGGGGGTGAATTGCAGACGAATCAGGGCGGTTTGCACTAACAAAAATAGGGCGAAAATAGCAATCCCTAAACTTACCCATCTTTGAATTAAAAACAGGGGAAAAGCACTAATCAGCAGCACCATCGGAATTATATAATTAGGAGGTAACTCAACGATATTAGAAGTTTGGGTTGTGGGTGTTGTGGTCATTTGTTTTTTTTGAGTCAAAAGCAGTTCAATAAATTCTACCAAAGTTATTATCATTTTGGTAGATATAGCAATCCTAAATCAGTTGTACAAATAGCTGGAAATCCAAATAATCGTAGGGGCGAGGCGCGCCTCGCCCCTACACCGAATTTGTGTCCATTTTTTAGGGTTAATAATTTTGATCATTATTTTGTACAATTCATTTAGACTTGCTATATTGCGGTTATTATTAGACAAATATCCTAAAAATTTATCAACCCTTGACCGAGCTTCCTATCCCTTGAAACATAATCCAAGATAGGAAAAAGTCGATAATAAAAATAGATAATAGGGCGGTGACAACGGCCGTTGTGGTGGACTGACCGACACCTTTTGCTCCTCCGGTGGTTGTTAATCCCCAACTGGTTCCAATAATGGCAATAGCCGCCCCAAAAACTAAGCCCTTAATTAACCCACTACAAACATCCCAAACCTGTAGAAAATTCCGTACTGAATCTAAAAATACCGTTGAAGAAATATTGTACATACTGGTGGCAATTAATAGGCCGCCTGCTAATCCTGTGACTAAACAAATTACGGTTAAAATTGGTAACATCGAACAACAGGCGATTACCCGGGGAATCACTAAATAATCCACCGGGTCGGTTTTTAACATATAAAGAGCATCAATTTGTTCCGTGACCCGCATTGTGCCGATTTCCGCCGCAAAAGCCGAACAGACTCGCCCGGCGACAATGACGGCCGTTAATACCGGACTAAGTTCTCGGGCCAGGGACAGGGCCAGAACTCCCCCGACAATATTTACAGCCCCCAAAGCCACAAATTCCCGTGCTACTTGAATCGTGAACACCATTCCCACAAAACTAGCCGTGAGCAGAGCAATCATCAAGGATTCCGGGCCAACTATTACCATTTGTTCCAAAGTGTTACGACGATGAATTTTACCCTGGAGTAAATGCACCACCACCTGACCCGCCAATAACAGGGCGGCGATAAATCGCTGTAGCCAAAGTCCAAAGCTGGAAACGAGTTTTAGAATTGCTCAAGGGAATCACAAGGGGATAAAGTTCAACCGACACTTAGAAATATACAAATCTTCAACAAGATTTATAACGCATAAAGTTTAATTTTTTTGACTTTATATTTAAGATTTCTCACAGATTTGATTAAAACGAGCGATCGCTCCTATCTTAGAAATTGATAACCTAGATTTCCTGTGATCCCCCATCTAACTGAGGTGAACAGAACTCGCCAACAAGCTGAAGATAGCCGATCTCCTTTGGACAAATTTATGAGTATTTTGCCCCATTTCCTTCGTTCCTTGCTACTAGCAATTACCTTTAGTTTCATCGCCCCGCTCTTATTGATTGCAGTGGGATTAATCACCTTTGTCCTGATGAGTCACCTGCCTATTATACAAAATTTAGGGACGTTGGGCTGTCACCAAATGCTTAAATTTCTTGCCACCTTTGGCAATGGACACCCCTTACAAGGTTGTTTGGTCATCGCTCTAACCTTTAGTTTAGTGGGCGGGTTATTTGATACCTATGCTTGCTGTCAAAATCAAAGAATCAACTAACAATTAGCCAAAGTTTATATAGGTGAGAGATTTAAGTCATTTCATATCGAATTTATTACTTTTATTAAGTCTCAGTTTAACATATTACCAGACTATTATAAGTTTATCAATGGTTACATTTGGTGTAAAAATAGACATACTGTAAAAATTCAAGATCATACAATGGCTGATATTGTTGATATTGCTGTAGGTGCGGGTTCATTTACAACCCTGGTAGCCGCTGTTCAAGCCGCAGGTTTAGTGGAAGCATTGAAAAGTCCTGGCCCTTTTACTGTGTTTGCACCCAATGACGAAGCGTTTGCAAAACTTCCCCCTGGAACAGTACAAACCTTAGTTCAAAATCCACCGCAGTTAGCTAGAATTCTAAAATTTCATGTCGTTTCGGGTAAACTAACAAAAGCCGATTTAGAAACATTAGGTTTCTGTTACTTCCTTGGAAGGTTCACCAATTCCGATTAACTGTTCCGATGGTTTTGAAGTCAAAAATGCCACGGTACTCGCACCGGATATTGAAGCGGATAATGGCATTATTCATGTCATTGATACGGTGATTTTAATGGGTTAATTGGTTATCAATAATTTTCCTATTTTCAGGAAAAATAACCCGTAGGGGTGGGTTATCCCAACCCTACTAAAATTAATTTCCCATCCGAAATTTTAACTTTTCCGACTAGAAACCCGATGACTCAACCGTTCATAATCTGGACGAAACCATTGCGGTAAACGAGAAAGATCTTGAATTTGTAATTGTTCAGGGCGACAATATAATAACACCGCCAATAGAGGTTTAATTGTCTCTATTTGATTCAATCCTTGATTCATTTGAGAGGCTAAGGTTTTAATAAATTGCTGTTCTGTAGAAGTCAAATTTTCTTGAGAAAATCCACTGTATAATAGGGTTCGATAGGTTTGACCCACTGCACTTTGATAAACCGATTCTAATTGTGTAGCTTCCAAACCTAACCAAAAATCAGCTAATTGTCGGCGAATTTGACGTAATTCCTCAACAATAGAAGTATTAGCCGGATCTATTTTATATAAATTCACACATCCAATTAACCGATTTTGAAAGGATTCGATAGGAGTTAATGGTCGATTTTTGCTAATATCAGATACCGTTACTTTTTCTAAAGCTGATGGATTTTCAAATACCCGTTTATATTCCTTTAATAACCATTGAGGTAAACGAGTTTCTGCATTAGCAACCACCATTTTTCCCGGGGGATAATATAACATTAATACCATTAAATGATTTAAAGAATCAGACTGTTTGAGTCCAATCGCCTGTTGAGTAATTTGGTTAACAAATTGTTCTTCTTCTGCGGTTAATAGTTCCCGTTGAATACCTCGATTTAAAAGAATTTGATATCCTTTTCCTAAATCCGTTGTATACATCCGTTTCCAAATGTTCTGGCGCAATTTTTAACCAATGTTCCACCATGATTTTCCGAATAGAACGTAACTGATCAACAATAGCTTGATTATTTGGTTCTAATTCATAAGCATTTACATTAGCAACCAAAGCCGATAAATACTGTTGGATTGCTTCTCGACTATTGAGTTGAATAGATGGCGGGTTAGGTTGATTTTGTTGCCAATTTTGGAATAACTGTTGGAAAATCATACCCATTTTATTCGAGTAGGTGCGACTATCCAAAAATTCAGGATTCTGTTGCATTTTTTGTTGAATTTCCTGGCTTTTTTGTTGTCGCAGTTGAGGATTATTAGCAAGGGTTATCGCTAAATTAATATAGGATTCTTCACTATTAGCAATTAAATCAGGAATAGAGAGCGATCGCAACAAAGACGCAGCCATCAAGGAACGGAATGAACCAATATCTCGGACGACAAAAACCTCTCCCGCTTGCGATGTTGTGGGGGAAAAATTAGGAATCACATCCCCATCTCGCACCACGGGAACTAAACCTACTTCTAAAGGATCAACTAAAGAATTGACCCCGGAAAAAGGATAGGAATCTAAATAAATATCAGCTAATTTCAGATATTCTTTAATATCACTGCGACTCCCTTGGGGTTTAATTATAATTAAACGACTCGAATCAACCCCATATTCTACTAAAACGGCTTTAAAATTATTAATCCAGGGAAGCGCCCTATATTGGGATGCCCAATTGGGGTTAAAGGGATATAAAACCAACACAGAATCAGGAACCTTTGCTAATAGTTTAGCCCAGGTTTCTCGCAGTTCAGGAATAATTTTATAGAAATTCGCACCGGAGATAAAAACAACCGCCTGTTCAGAAATTCCCAAAGTAGAACGAGTTGGAGTAACTTTAGGTGCTTCTGGAGGAGTTGCATAATAACTGAAACAGTGCGCCGTACCTTCTAAAAGCATTAATTTTTCTCGATATTGGGCTTGGGGATTATTTTTTATTTCCGTTAAAGTTCCCGAAATATAGTAATCAATATTCCGCATTCCTGTGGTCACGCAGGATGATGTTGATGTGACTTGAATGCGGGCTAACCGATGTAATCCTAATAGGGTGATCCCGTGATTTACAGCCGTTATATTGGTTCCAATTAATATAATATCTAAATCATCATTACGGATGAATTGCACCTGCTCCTTGATATTTTGGGGCAGTTTTACAAGACGTTCAACCCGACTCTGACAATACTGTTCTAAGGGATGATTATTCGATTGTAGAGCATATAAAATTACCTCAAATTGAGTTGAATCTAAATACTCAAAAACAGGTAAAGTTGAGTAGGTTTCGGTTTGGGGTAGGAAATGGTTACTCAGAATTCCTAAACGAATCTTCTGACGAGTTGGACGTTGGGGAAACTGATAATCTAAGGAATAACCCAAATTAGTTAGGGCAAATTCCATAATTTCTGCCCGTTTAATATAAATTTCCTTGAGATTAGCCGTATTAAAATATAAGGGAATAAAGTTAGCAATTTGGGTAAATTTCCAGGCTAATTCCTGCCAAATTGAAAACTCAGGATGACTGGTAAACCGTTCATGGATATAGGGAATCCAATCTGCTAAATAACGATAATAAAGTTCAGCTTCCCCGCGCTCTTGGAAAAATTGGGGGACGGCTAACATAAACTCAAAATAATCAGGTAAAAACCATTTAGGAATCGGAGCTTGAATATACCAATTTGGAGATAATTGATAGGGATAGCTATATAAAATAATTGCCAATAAATGCTGTATGCTTTTAGGTTGATTTAACCCTTGTTTCAGATAAGCATACCAATCTTGGATTTGAGCTTTTTCCGAGGGTGTTAAGGCTTCATTTTTTAGCCCACTATTGAGTAGAATTTTATGCGCTTGACCAATTTCTCCTCCATAGGTTTTTTCTAAATAATCTGATTCTAACCCTAACCAATATTGAGCCACAATTTGCCGAATTTGACGCAGGGAATTGAGAAGGGAGTCTGGGTTATTTGTTTTCTTGTATTCTTCTGTTAAACGGGAAACTTCCGCCAAAATTTGAGCCGGAGTTAAAGTTTTAAGTTGAGCTTTAGCTGGTTTTTGAGGACTAAATAACTCAATAATAGCTTGTTTAAGAGTATCAGATTGACTACATTTTAATGCTTCCTGAATTTGGGCAATTACGGCTTTAGCATCCCCATTAGCTAACAGTTGTTGAGCGGTATTAATGGCATATAAACCATAATGTTCTCGGGCTTTATTCGATAAATTAATTGCCAAATTTTCGGGTAGATAGGATTGGGATAGTTCAATAGATTTTAAAGTATCTGAAATATTCGCACCCATGGAAATTAACTTAGAACTTTCTGAAGTTGAATGTAAGCGATAACAGGCTAAAGGTTGAGGTTCATAAGCCACAGGATAATAGGCCGAAATTCGTTTCCACATTTCCCAGTCGGCGGCGGAACCTGCATTTTCAGAAAATCCTCCTAATGTTTCATAAACACTGCGTTTAACTACCATAGCAGCAAATTGAATACGCTGCATCACAGCAATGCGTTCTAACCAGTTAGAAATAATCCCATTTGTTTCCTGTTCTAAAGCGGAAAGGGAGCGTTGTTTTCCCTGTTCATCAATATAATAATGGCGACAAAATCCAGCCCCGGCTGTGGGTTCTTTTTTTAATAATTCTCGCATCTGATGATAAAATTCAGGTAGGACTAAATCATCCTGATGTAGAAGATGAATCCATTGTCCCCTAGCCCGTTTAATACAATCATTCCAGTTAGTAATTAACCCTAAATTTTTAGGTTGTTGATAGAATTTAACTCGATTTTTACCCAGGGTTTTAACTATAGATTCAATCTCTGGATTAGTTGAACAATCATCAACAACCAGAATCTCCATTTCTTCAGAACTCGGTGCTTGAGTCAGAACACTATTTAACACCTGTTCGATATATTTTTCACCGTTATAAATAGGAATAATCACCGACCAAAAAGGTCGAGGTTGGGCGGAAAAAACCGGATCAATTTTAGGTGGATTAACCCGACTCAGTTTAGATAAATTAATATAAAGTTGAGACTGATCAATTGCTTCCATTCCCTCCCCTTTAAGTTGAATTTGCTCATCACAAGTTTCTATGACTTGGGGTGATAATGTTTTCATAAATTGAAATCGGGTGGCGGGGTCGGAAAATCGGTTCCAAATTCTTAATAAATTAGTTTGTACTGTTTTTTGATAGGTTTCCCAATTCAACTACAGAGTTTAATAATTCCGTGATTAATTTAATATAAAAGGGTAGATGAAACTGTGATAAAACTTTATTGGCTAAATCACAGGATAAATTATTCACTAAAATTTGATGGTTTTGATCAGTTAGTTGAATTTGAGAATAATTCAAAAATTTAGCTAATTTTTCCCGGGAGGAGGTATATCTTTTAAAGATTAAAATTTCTTCTTCACGACTTAAATCTTGTTGATGACTTAAGGAATGTTCTGATAAATTCAAAGTCCCTAATATTTCGGGAATAAAATGGAATTCTCCCCCATTAGCAATTCTAATATAAAAGTCTTGATCCCCTCTAACTTTTAAGGTTTGATCAAATAATCCGTAATTATTATGTAGAGATTTTCGCCACATTGGTTGAGAACCAATTTGGGCTGAAAATAATAATTTTAAACGGGAAAATTCCGGCCATTTCCAGTGGGGTTTGCCATTTAACTGCTCAACATTAACAATTTCTCCGGGTGATACCGCTTGCTGATCTGCGTGCACTAATATAACTTCCGAATGTTCATCTAAATAGTTAGATAACCTTTCTAAAGCGTTTAATTTGAGACGATCATCGGTATTTTGATTGGTGATATATTCACCCCTGGCGATCGCAATTCCCCGGTTCCATGCTTGATAAATCGGTTCCCTTGCTTCAGTTTTAATATAAATAATCGAGTCAGGATATTGTTTTTTAAACTCTAAAATAATATCCCGTTCATTTTCCTGGGAAACCGGAATCAACAACAATAATCTCTACTTTTCCTTGTTGAAATAAAGTTTGATTGACTAAATTTTCTAACCTTCCCGACATCATTGATGCTGAATTATAGCTAGAAATAATTGCAGATACTTTGATTTTAGTTTCAGTTAAAACCGGTTGTTTTAAAGCCAAAACCTGAGTATCTTCTAACACTATTACAGGGGGAGATAGCTGTTCCGAAGTATATTTTCCTTGCTCAATTAATTGTAATTCCTCTTGAACAACTTGCTTAACTTCTTGAAAATATTGCTCTCGATAAACTTTAGAACGTTGGGTATTATATGTACGAAATCCCCCAATTAAACTTCTTAATAAATACAAAGGAGCGTAACGAGAAAAGCGTAACCACAGTTCAAAATCCCCCGCTAAATTGAGATTTGTTTGTAATTTTGATCCAGCTTTTTCCCAGAGCGATCGCGTCCAAAATGTGCTTTCTTGTTGAATCCAAGTATGTTGTAATTGTTGATATTGTTCCACCCATTGTTTATCTAAAAGCATTTTTCTTGACCATAAAGGCGTCTGCATTTGACTATGAATATGTTTTCCATTTCTATCCCATTCTGTCGGAATTCCCATCACCCATTCCACCTGTTTATTTTGCCCAAATGTCGCCGCCAGTTTATAAAAAGCATCGGGATGGTATTTATCATCGGAATTTAACCATCCCATAATTTCACCCGTTGTTTTTTGAAATCCCGTATTAACCGCCGCATAATGACCGCCATCAGCTTGATTTTGCCAATAGGTTAAATATTTCTCATATTTTTTAATAATTTCAACGGAATTATCCGTACTTCCCCCATCCATAATTATGTATTCTAAGTTAGGATAATTTTGACTCAAAATCGAATCAATACACTCCTCTAAAAATTCACCTTGATTTAATGAAGGGGTAACAATAGAAATTTTAGGTAAAGATGAGGAAACAATCAATTGAGGAGATATAGATTTGACATTTGTGGCGGATTTTTGCCAGAGAATATTATAGGAAATTGGTTGACCAAATTCTTGATAGGAGGTTTTTGTGGTGGGTTGCCAAAATTGACGATAAGCTGTTTCTGACATTCCATATAAATCAGGATCAAGTTTAATTTGATCAAAATCAATCATGGAATTTAGGGTTTTTTGGGTTTTAAATAAATAGGGTAAAAATTTATTTGTCCAAACTTCTGCTGGTTTAACTACCACATCAAAACAATGTAAGGAAAAACCATCGGGTTTTAAAATTCGATCAATATCTTGGTTGATTTTATCAAAATTTGTTTGATTTTCAGAAATATGTTCTAGGGTAGAAATACTAAAAACACAATCAAAATATTGATTAGGAAGTTCAGAGTTAAAGTTGCCAATATAATCTAAAACAATACGAGAGTTGTCTGAATTATTAATCTGATTTGGGCCGTTTCCTAGACCTTCAAATTTGTCTAAATTCCAACATTCATAATCTTGTTTTAAAACTTGCAATACTCTGGAATTTCCTCCCCCAATTTCTAATAATTTTGCCCCTTTGGGTAAATTTTTGGTAATGAAATTATAGGTCAATAAATCTTGATAAACTTTTAGATCGCAGCTATCAGGACTGATTTTGCTGTAAGCTCCAAAGGGTTGAAATTGATTAAAATGACTGCGTTTGGAATAGGTAAAATCTTGAAAATCAAGCTGTTTTTTTTCTGCTGTTAAGTTTTGCATAGTTTCGATTAAAGTATTTTGGATAATTGCCGCCATTTTTGACCAAGAATATTCAGAAGATTGTTGTAAACCTGCTGTAATTAAAGGTTGACGAATTTCGGGTTTTTGAATTTGCTCTAATGCTTGTAGCATTTCTAAAACCTGATCTTCATTAACATAATAAGCCGCTGTTTTCGCAATTTCTGGAATTGAACCTTTTCGACAGGTAATTACCGGACAACCGCAAGCCATCGCCTCTATAATTGGCATTCCAAACCCTTCATATTTAGAGGGATAAACTAATGCAGTTGCGCCGGAATAAGCCGATTTTAATTCTTGATCATCCAGTTGCAATAAGTTGATTTTAAACTGTTGAATATAGGGATAAAATTCAGCTTCTAAAGTTGGTTCTCCTCCGACACAAACAATTTCAAAATCCCGGTTATTTTGCAGTTTAGCTAAGGCTTTAAAGAATAATAAAGTGTTTTTATATCCTCCCGCACCCAAGCGTTGACCGACTAAAATAAAATAGGGTTTATTGATGCTATATTTGACTTTGAACTGTTGAATTTCTTCTCCTGTTGCGGGTGAGAATACAGCAGGAACACCACAATGGGCAACGGTAATTTTATCGGGTTTAATATTAGGAAAAAACCGAAGTAAATCCTGAGCCGTGTTTTCAGAAATCGTAATATAAGCGGATGCGTGTTCAATTCCATAATGTTTTTCTCGCCACATAGGAATAGTTAAATCCAGTCCCAACTGTTTCTGGAATCATGTCATATCCCATAAACACAGAAGGTGTTGTTAGGGGAGTGGTATAATAGGTTGAAATAAACAGAGCCGCATTTTCTTGATCACAAATTTTTTGTAATAATTGCCGATCTTCCTCAACTTTATCATAGTTATATTCGGGAATTTGATAATATTTAATCCCAGGAATTTTAGGCGTAGTCCCTTCCCGGTCTAAAACAATAATTTGTTGAGCAAAATCCTGGGTAGACCAAGTTTCTAGTAAGGATTTCCAAACCCTAGCAATTCCGGTGTTACGAATCTGGAAAAATACACCATCAATAATAATTTTACTGGAATTTTTACCAGAATTAATCTGTTTTCGAGTGGCTACGGCTTTTAAAAAATCCTGTTCAATTAAGGAAGGCATAGAATTAGAAGTAGATTCTATAGACACAGCTTTTTTCCAAGATGATCCTGATATTTTTGTGGCGGTTAATAGATGTAAACTACTCCCATCAGAATATAAGTTTAACTTAAATTTCTCCGCGATTTTCACCAAAGATTGATAGGTATAAATAGAAATATGTTGACCTTCATGGAGGGCATAATACCACCATTGATCCGGTTTAGGATGATCTGCCGGAAGCAGTTGGGTACTGAATAATAAATTTTGGGAAAACTTTAATAATTTTTCAATTTCCTCCAGGGGATTAACAAAGTGTTCAAACACCTCAAAAGCCGTAACTAAATTATAGTTTTCTTGTTGATTTCCTTCAAATCCCTGATAAAATATATTTTGACAATATTGATCATAGCCATAAAAATCAAACCCCAAATCTCGCATCAACCGCACAAATAAACCATAACCACAGCCATAATCTAAAAACTTGCCTTTGGAATTAAAACATGATATAATTAACTCTTGAGTGATTTGAGAAAATTTAAAATTCCGTGACACTAATCCCACATCGCTCATCGCAATTGGATCGGCATAAGATTCATCTAACCAATAGGGTTTTTCAGTTTGCACAAACCCACAAACTGAACATTTAAAATAATTAACAGCATAGCGATTTAAAATTGTAGCTTGAGCAAAATAGGGAGATACAGAACTACAAATTTGACAAAGGGAATTTGGGGTAACTTTTGATTGACTTTCAACTTGCACTATGGTTTGACCCTAAACTGAACTGAGCGAAAAATCTTTTACTATATTACTGTGTGCGAGTGCCGGGGCGATCAATAGCCTTGTCCTTAACCAATTTAGAGCATCCAACAAGACCCGACGCACTGTTGATGAAAAATACGTTAAGATTAGTAACAATACCATAACAATGAGTCCTGTGGACTCGCCGCAACAGTAGGAGGATAGACCTCGGTGAATAAACGCTGGAGAAATGCGGGGTTATACGCCCTGCTTGCCATTGTCGTCTTAGCATTAGCAACTGCCTTTTTTGATAAACAGCCCCAAACTCGGGAAAGCTGGAAGTATAGTACCTTTATTCAAGAAGTCAAGAGTAATAAAGTTGAACGGGTCAGCCTGAGTTCTGATCGCTCCAGAGCCTTAGTTACGGCTCAGGATGGGAATAAAGTGATTGTTAACCTTCCCAACGATCCGGCCCTGATCGATATTCTGACCGAAAATAATGTTGATATTTCAGTTTTACCCCAAAACGATGAGAGCTTCTGGTTCAAAGCCTTGAGCAGTCTGTTCTTCCCCGTTTTACTATTAGTTGGCTTATTCTTCTTACTCCGTCGCGCTCAGAATGGCCCGGGTAGCCAAGCCATGAACTTTGGCAAGTCTAAAGCCAGAGTGCAGATGGAACCCCAAACCCAAGTCACCTTCGGGGATGTGGCGGGTATCGAGCAAGCTAAACTCGAACTCAGTGAAGTGGTGGACTTCCTGAAAAATGCCGATCGGTTTACCGCCGTCGGTGCGAAAATTCCTAAAGGGGTGTTATTAGTCGGCCCCCCAGGAACCGGAAAAACCCTATTAGCCAAAGCCGTAGCCGGAGAAGCGGGCGTTCCCTTCTTCAGTATCTCCGGTTCGGAATTTGTAGAAATGTTCGTAGGTGTGGGTGCGTCCCGGGTGCGTGACCTGTTTGAACAGGCGAAAACCAATGCTCCCTGCATCGTATTTATTGATGAAATTGACGCCGTAGGTCGCCAACGGGGTGCAGGTTTAGGCGGTGGAAATGATGAGCGCGAGCAAACCCTGAACCAATTATTAACGGAAATGGACGGGTTTGAGGGCAATAACGGAATTATTATTATTGCCGCTACCAACCGCCCCGACGTCCTCGACTCCGCCTTAATGCGTCCGGGTCGCTTCGACCGCCAAGTGGTGGTTGACCGTCCCGACTATAACGGCCGTTTCAGAAATTCTGCGGGTTCACGCCCGGGGCAAAACCTTGGCCAAAGATGTGGACTTGGATAAAATTGCCCGTCGTACCCCTGGGTTTACCGGGGCGGACTTATCCAACCTGTTAAACGAAGCCGCGATTTTAGCCGCCCGTCGTAACTTGACGGAAATTTCCATGGATGAAGTCAATGATGCCATTGACCGGGTGTTAGCTGGCCCTGAGAAGAAAGATCGGGTGATGAGCGAAAAACGCAAAACCCTAGTCGCCTACCATGAAGCCGGACACGCCTTAGTAGGGGCCTTAATGCCCGACTATGACCCGGTACAGAAAATTAGTATTATTCCTCGCGGTCGGGCCGGGGGGTTAACCTGGTTTATGCCCAGCGAAGAACGGATGGACTCCGGTTTATTCAGCCGTTCTTATTTGGAAAATCAAATGGCCGTGGCTTTGGGTGGCCGGGTAGCCGAAGAAATTATCTTTGGGGAAGAAGAAGTCACCACGGGGGCTTCCAATGACTTACAACAGGTGACTCGGGTGGCTCGTCAAATGATTACCCGTTATGGGATGAGCGATCGCCTGGGCCCAGTGGCTTTAGGTCGTCAACAGGGGAATGTGTTCCTGGGCCGGGATATCATGTCGGAACGGGATTTCTCCGAAGAAACCGCCTCCACCATTGATGCCGAAGTCCGTATGCTGGTGGATGCCGCCTATAAACGGGCTAAACAAGTATTAGTCGAAAACCGCCATGTTCTAAATCAATTAGCTGATGTTTTAATTGATAAAGAAACGGTGGATGCCGATGAATTACAAGAACTGTTAGCCAATAATGAGGTCAAAATGGCGGCGGTTGTTTAATTCAATTTCTAAAAATTGAATCCGTTTAAATAAAAATAGGGCTATATTTCTGGAAACAGAAATAGCCCTATTTTTATGGAAGTCCCCCCCAAAAGTTAGGAAAAAGACTGCTAAAGTCTTTTCTTCACTATTCCCTGTTGCCTGTTCTCGTTCTACAGGCTCACGACGCAGCCTGTTCCCGACTCCTGCTATTTGAAAGACCGCTAAAGTCTTTTCTTGACTGTTCCCTGTTCCCTGTTCCCTGTTCCCTAATTCCGGTAACTTTGAACCCGGGGGAATTAACGCAGAAAGCAGGCTACAAGCCACAAAACAATAAAAGTAATAAAAGCAATAAATCGTTCTACTGCGATCGCTCCTGCTAGTGAACTCAATAAACTTCCTAATATTAACCCTCCAATTAAACCCGCAACGGTTAGCAAAACTGCCCGACCAAACTTATTTTCCTTACGATTAAGAAAATAAAGACAAGATCCCACACCCAGGGCTAAAGTTAGCTGTAATAATGAGGTGGCAAAACCTGAATAAAGACTCAAACCTGCCAATGTGACATATACCCCAGAAGGCCATAATAAATCAGCACGACTGGGAGTATCCCACAGTTGGTTTAACCAATTGGGTTTGGAATTTGCCGCAGGTTGAACACCGGAGGGCGGAGTCGGGGCCACTCGTTCGGGAAAACGAATTCGTTCCGGGACTTTAATTTTGCCCTCTTGTCGCATTTTTAACCGATCCATCAAAATGGCATCATAAGCGGCTTCAATCGATTGCAGCAGCTTAACTTCGCCAATATATTGCTGTTTTAGGCGATCCCGAGCTTCCTGAATTTCATCAAAGGAGGCATCAAGGGTAACCCCAAGCTGTTCGTAGGGACTTTGCTCGCTCATCGGACTTTTTCTTAATACCGTTTTATTTATTGTAAGCTTAACTCAATCTTGATCCAAACCAATGAATCCTATTGACTAACAATTCCTGACCACTGCACCCGTTTTAATTGTTCCCGACGGTAGGAGAAAAAAGCCTCCGGGTCTTGATAGGTACAATGGGGAGCGATCGCCACTTGTTCGGGTGTAATCCCTAACTGTTCTAGTTGTAAGCTATTAAATCTTCGCACATCTAAACGGACTTTATCAGGTTCGGGATCGGGAAGTAGGGGGGAATTGGGGAGGTGATAGAAGGGTTCTAGTCCCTCGGTATCGGAAACCAAACTTTGGGCTAACTGGGTCGCCACATCCAGGGAAACCTGATACACCTGTCCCGAAATCGCTGGCCCCAAAGCCACCCGCAGATCCTCAAGTTGACTCCCCTGGGCTTGAAAATGGGCGATTGTCTCTGGAACAATCTTAGCGGCCGTCCCCCGCCAGCCCGCATGAAACCGCAGCTACCTTCCCCGTTTGAGCATCCGCAATTAACACCGGAACACAATCAGCCGTGGCTACCCACACCGCCTCCGAGGAATTTTCCGCCAATAAACCATCTGCTTCGAGCAAAGGAATCTCCTCTGATGCTAAATGATCCACGGGGTCAACAGTTCCGGTTTTCAATACCACATTCCCATGCACCTGCTTGACTCGGTACACGGTAGCCCCAGGTTGCAAAACATCCACTAAATCCCCAGGAGTCCGAGGACTAAAGGAACGGGTAAAAAAGCCATGTTGCCAATCTTTAAGCAAACTACAGGTTAAATAGGGTAATCCATCCCAGGTTTGCCAATGCCAAGTGTGCATAAAATTATGATTAGGAACTGTTACGACTACAAACTCCCCTGATTTTAACCGATCCGTATTTGTGCCTTTGTGTTTTATTCCCATTCCCTTAAATAACTTGCTGAACTTATCCCGTTTAGAATCTACCTTACAAACCCTCGTAGAGACGTGCCATGGCGCGTCTCCCGATGGAACGTCTCCCGATGGCGCGTCTCCCGATGGAACGTCTCTACCGAATATTCATTATTTTGATAGCTTAATTTCTACTAACCAAACCGCCTGGGAACTCTTAGAACAGGGGGAACCTTCGGGAACCGTGGTGATCGCCGGACAACAAACCGCCGGACGGGGACAATGGGGCCGACAATGGCAGTCGAGTCAGGGGGGGCTATTTTTATCAAAAATTGTCGATATCAACCTTCCGGTGACTCAAAAAGCCCAATTAAGCATCAGTTCCGCTTGGGGTATTGCCACAATTTTGCGCGATCGCGATTGTCCCGTACAACTGAAATGGCCGAATGATATCATCTTAAATCAGCGCAAACTGGGCGGAATTCTCACCGAAACCAAAATTTCCGGGCAATTTATTACTCAAGCGGTGATCGGAGTTGGTTTAAACTGGGAAAATCCCGTTCCTGAAATTGGGATTAATTTACAAAGTTTTTTTGCTCATTCTCCCACACCGCCCTCAATTCAATCCTTAGAATTCCTTGCCGCCCTAGTCCTACAGGGATTAGACCTCGGGATTGAACACCTATCCGATGCCAAGGTTAAGAAAATGTTAAAGGGTTATAATCAACTCTTAACCTGTATCGGAAAACCGATCAAAGTTGGGGAGCAAATCGGTGAAATTATCGGGATTTCGGAACAGGGAAACCTGCGAGTCGGTCTTTATCCTAAAACCGAAATCGGTTTTTCTCAAGAAATTGACCAACAGCCCGGTACAATAAGTATCGGCTATAGTTAAATATTTAGATCATCATTGGTTGTGTGAGGAAGATGACGGAACAGAAAAAATATCCAACATCCAATACCCGCCAAGGACGTTGGTACTTGGGTTCAAGAAGTTACGCCCTTTTGGGTTTAGGCTGTCTTACGGGTTTAGTCCTATTCAGTAGTCGTGTAATTGCTACGGATGAATTTTCTATACCCGCAGAAGCTGAACCTTTGGAAGCGTCTGTTCCCAGCGTTCCTGAAGACACGACAGGATATAGTGATAGTCTGACTGTTCCGAATACTGAACCCGAACCCACCTATAGCGAACCTGAAGCTACTCCAGACTACTCTACACCTGATCCAAGTTATTCTGAACCCGTCTACACTCCCGAACCAGAATATTATTCCGAACCCTACAGCCCAGAAATTCCTAATATTGTTCCCCCACCGGAAACAGGAGATTGTTTTTCCCGACCTACCCCCCGCAGCCGAGTCTCCAGCCAATGCTTATATCGACCCAACGGACTACCAAATTGGGGCAACGGAGGGATATACAGACGGCTATGAAGCTCCCTCTACGGTGGTATTCTCCGAACGTTCAACTGGATGCGAAGCAGCCTTAGAATTGGGACAAGCCGCCGGAGATTTATGCGCCCCGGTTTACCCCTCGCCAATTTATCAGGCGGAAAACAATCAAGTTCCCTACATTGGTAATACTCCCTATACTGGCAATACTCCCTACATTGGCAATAATAATTTAGGCTCCATTCCCAACCCCTTACTAGACGGGGGAAATACCGCCTATACTCAGCCCAATTCCTCCTACTCTAATGGTTTTGTTGCCAACTCCCCTGACTATGGCGGAGGCGGTTATGAAGCCAACTATACCTATACAGAGCAACCCCAAGCCGTTGATTATGGTTCTGGTGGCTCATACTCTGGGGAAGTCGCCGTTACCGGGTTTAGTCCGATTCAAGTTGGCCCGATGGTGGTCAGCAGTATGAGTAATTCTGGTTTGACCTATTATAATCGCACCCAACGTCCGGCGGCGGTGCGGGGAAATGGTAATACCAGCGTGCTTTTTCCCTTGACCATTCCCTCCCCAATTACTTCTTTATTTGGTTGGCGACAACACCCGGTTTTGGGTTATGGCCGTTTTCACACGGGGATTGATTTAGGGGCCGATGAAGGGACTCCGGTTGTGGCTTCCTATTCCGGTCAAGTGTCCGTCGCTGACTGGTTAGGGGGCTACGGGATGGCGGTGGTACTAAATCACTCTGAAAAATCCCAGGAAACTCTTTATGGTCACCTATCAGAATTGTTTGTTAAACCCGGAGAGCTAGTTAAACAGGGAGAAGTTATCGGACGGGTGGGAAGTACGGGGGTATCCACCGGGCCCCATTTACACTTTGAGTTACGGAAGTTGACCAGTCAAGGTTGGGTGGCTATTGACCCCCGCAATGATATTGAGGTGGGGCTGGCTCAACTATTAAATACTATGAAGGTGGCGCAGGTTTCCCTCCTCAGAATTTATTGCCAAATTAGCGGAGGATGTGGAAACCGGAATGCCTAAATTACCCCCGTTACCGCCGGGTGTGGATGTGGTTATTCCTAATTTGGAACCTCCTACCCTGAATTTTGGATTTGCAGAGAATCTTAAAAGTCCTGGTTGATTTGTGACATCTCCCTAATTTGAATGGAGATAAAAACATGACTCCATATCAATTAATGATTAATTGAATATTAATGGTGGGTTAGGCGGGTTAACAAAGGTGATCTGTTAATATCAGAAATTTGTACAGAACCCGCCCCTACAGTTAAATATTTTCCCCGTAGGGGCGGGTTCGAGTTAATCTTTGATTCCCACAAACAATTTACCAAAACTCGCCCCGATTCCCGATGCAATTAATGATTAATTGAATATTAACGGTGCGGTTGGGCGGGTTTAGAAAGGTGATCTGTTAATATCATAAATTTGTACGGAACCCGCCCCTACAGTTACATATTTTCCCCGTAGGGGCGGGTTCGAGTTAATCTTTGATTCCCACAAACAATTTACCAAAACTCGCCCCGATTCCCGATGTAATTAATGATTAATTGAATATTAATGGTGGGGTTAGGCGGGTTAAGAAAGGTGATCTGTTGATATCATAAATTTGTACGGAACCCGCCCCTACAGTTACATATTTTCCCCGTAGGGGCGGGTTCGAGTTAACCTTTGATACCCACAAACAATTTACCTAAACCCGCACCGATTTTCGATGTAATTAATGATTAATTGAATATTAATGGTGGGTTAGGCGGGTTAACAAAGGTGATCTGTTAATATCGGAAATTTGTACGGAACCCGCCCCTACGGGTTGAGGAATTAAGGTATTATGTGAATAGGGAATAATCGGAAATTATATTAACAACAAATATCAACATGACTAATGAAATTGTAGTTGTCAGAACAGGTATAACACCCGAAGAACGTCAGGCTAGATACTCCGATAACCTAACGGCGCTGAATGAATCACCGGAAGGGTTACGCACCTTGGCAATTTTAGGTAAGACTTTTTACTGGGTTTTGAACTTAGAAACGAGTTCAATCTTGTCGAGAAGTACATATTTATAATTGGGAGGGAACCCAAAGGATTGTTGCGCCGATTATACCCGAAGAATGTTATACTATTGAATTCCTGGGTAGATCTAAAACTATTATTGCTTTTAATCCGAAATCTGTTTGTTTTCAGATTGTCGATCCTCCTAGGAGGTTTGGGCGAAGTTCTGCTTTTTATGAATAATTGGCACGAAAATAAACAATCTAATAAACCTAGTTTTTAACTGTTTTATATCGAATAAAATCAATATTTATAGTTCATAAATTGTTTTTTTAAGATTAATAAATCTTTTCTAACTGTCTGAAATCCCGTTCCACTTCTGCCCATAATGCCCGATTATGAGGATCGGTTTTTAAGGCTTTTTTTAAATAATTTCTAGCTTTGTCAACTTGCTTTTCGGTAATTAATTGTCGTCCCCAACGTTGATAGGAAATCGCTTGCCATTGCTTAATTTCAGGATCATGGGGAATGCGTTGGGCTAACCCTTCAATTAATGCGATCGCCCGGGGAAAACGCTTAGATTTTAAAAGTTTTTGTAATTCTAAATAGGAATTTTCCTTAATTTTTTGCTCCTCCGGGGTCAATTCAGGATTAAACTCAATCGGCGGACTTTTGGAGGTAATTTTAACTTTTGTAGGTTGATATTGGGGAACGTTAAACCCCGATGTCACGGTTTTTTTGGAAGCCGTAACGGGTTTTCTAATTCCGCTTCCGGTTTGGCAATAGTTAATAAAAATTTATAGGCTTCTGTAATCGCCATAAACTTATCTCGGGCGATTTCATTGCCAGGATTGACGTCAGGATGATATTGTCTGGCAAGTTTACGATAAGAAGTTTTCACCGCTTCTAAACTCGCTCCTAATCTTAACCCTAATTGTCGGTAATAGTCTGTTGTATCCATCACTAATTGTATCAGTGACTCAATTTAATAATATGGGAGATGAATTTCACAAATAGGAAAGCAAATAGAGGATAAATGGATGGGATGTCACCCATCCAATATTGTAGTAAATTGTTAACCCTTAACCTGCGGTTAAAGCCGCGGTCACCCGTTCTTCAATCACTTGGTCAATTAAACCATAATCCTTGGCTTCTTGGGCAGATAGGAAATAATCCCGATCCGTATCCTTCTGAATTTTTGCCAAGGTTTGTCCAGTACGTTGAACTAAAATATCATTCAATAAACTGCGGATTCTCAAAATTTCTCTGGCTTCAATTTCGATATCCGTAGCCTGCCCCCTTGCCCCGCCCAAGGGTTGGTGAATCATAATTCTGGCATGGGGTAAGGCCAAACGTTTTCCGGGGGTTCCGGCGGCTAATAGAAAAGCTCCCATGGAAGCGGCTAAACCCACACAAATCGTGACCACATCAGCCTTAATATATTGCATGGTATCGTAAATTGCCATACCTGCTGTTACCGATCCCCCGGGAGAATTGATATACAAATAAATCGGTTTATTAGAATCTTCCGAATCTAAATAAAGCATTTGTGCCACAATTCGATTAGCTAAACTATCGGTGACTTCTTGACCCAAAAATAGAATGCGTTCTACACCTAAACGGGTATAAATATCAATCCATCTTTCGTATTGACTACCTGGAAGACGGTAAGGAACACTCGGAATCCCAATCGGCATAGCTTTTCCCTTTTTAACTTCAATTAATTTTAAACCGTTGCCACCAATGCCGGCAATTCTTTTCGACTCTTTAACACCTTATCAATTAAGCCATATTCCTTGGCTTCTTCGGGAGTTAAATAGAACATCCGATCGGTATCTTTAGAAATTTTTGCCACCGTTTGTCCGGTACTTTTTGCTAAAATTTCTAACATGGTTCTCTTATTATCGAGAACTTCCTTCGCCCGAATTTGGATATCCGTTGCTTGACCTCTTGCCCCACTTTTGGTTTGATTTAAAACAATGGTGGCATTCGGTAAACTCGCCCGAAAACCCTTAGTCCCCGCCGCTAAAATCATGGCTGCGGTTCCCATCGCTTGACCGATACAAATGGTATGAACCGGAGGTTTGATATAACCTAGGGTATCGCAAATGGCAAAGGCTTCAGTCTCAAACCCAATTGCATCCCCTCCATACCAGGAAGTTTCCTGTGGAGTTGATGTAGAAATAGATAGGTTTATCGGGATCGTCAAACTGTAAGTAAAGCAGTTGAGCGATAATTAGTTCAGTAACATCAATCCCGACTTGACGTTTGATATCATCGGACGAATACAGGGGAAGTCCCAAATAGACGATCCTTTCCTTCAACAGAAGGGATTCTAAGTCTGGCGGGGGAGTCCGAATCGGGCTATCGGTGTAAGAATATGCCGATTGCACAGCTTGAATAGGTTCTCTCATCAGAAATTCTCAACCTTAAACTTATAGAAATAGTAGCGCAACTTCAGGTAATCATAATGAAACTCAGTTTACAAGCAATTCTTAGTGATCCCAACTTTGATCTGTCCGTTGGCAACAGTCAACGTCAGTTGGCGATCTCCATTTCGGCTTTTCCCTCCCAAAGTGATGCTGATGTCCCTTTAAATTTGTGCCTAATTTTAGATCATAGCGGTTCTATGAGTGGAAAACCACTAGAAACCGTGAAACAGGCGGCAATTGAGTTAGTGGATCGATTAAAACCGGGCGATCGCATTTCTATTATAACCTTTGATCATCGCGCTAAGGTTTTAATTCCCAATCAAGATATCACGGATTTGGAAAATATTAAACGGAAAATTCAAGGCTTAAAAACCTCCGGGGGGACGGCCATTGATGAAGGGCTAAAGTTAGGGATTGAGGAATTAGGAAAGGGCAAACAGGAACGAATTTCCCAAGGGTTTTTATTAACCGATGGCGAAAATGAACATGGAGACAATGATCGCTGTTTGAAATTAGCCAAACTCGCCGCTAGTTATAACTTAACTATTAATACTTTGGGGTTTGGTGAAGATTGGAACTCCGATGTTTTAGAAAAAATTGCTGATGCTGCTGGGGGAACTTTAGCCTATATTGAATATCCCGAACAAGCCCTAGATGAATTCAGCCGTTTGTTCAATAAAATGCAGTCCGTGGGCCTAACTAATTCCTATTTATTATTGGATTTAATGCCCCATGTCCGGTTAGCCGAACTCAAACCCATCGCCCAGGTTGCCCCCGATACCATTGAATTACCGATTCAAAAAGAAGGCGATAAATGGATTGTCCGTTTAGGGGATGTGATGAAAGATGTGGATCGGGTGGTCTTAGCCAATTTATATTTTGACAAATTCCCCCCTGGAAAACAAGCGATCGCCCATGTTCAAGTCCGCTATGATGATCCCTCCCTAGATTTAAAAAATTTATATTCTGATTTGGTGATTGTGGAAGGTAATTTTGTGAGTCCCTATCAACCCAAAATGGATGGGTTTGTGCAACAACAAATTTTAACCTTAGCCAAATATCGTCAAACTCAAATTGCCGAAACCAAACTGCAACAAGGCGACCGGGCGGGGGCAGCCACCATGTTACAAACCGCCGCTAAAACCGCTTTACAAATGGGGGATAAAAACGCGGCAACAGTTCTACAAACCAGTGCCACTCGCTTACAATCGGGAGAAGAATTATCCGAAAGCGATAAGAAGAAAACCCGGATTGTGTCTAAAACCGTTTTAAAATAAGCGGGAACACAGCAATGGGGAAACCCCGTCCTAAAAATTACGGGTTTGGGATAATCCGGGTTTCCCAGGAATATAAAATAGTGTAAAGTCAAACTTTCCAGTTTTATAACTGTCTATTTTGTCGCCAACAGACACAGCCCCTAAAACCCTGATTTTGCTTGAGTTGATCAGGGTTTTCCCTTGAAATAGACTCCCCCATTTTCTCCCAACCCTGTAGAACTTAGAATAGTAGCACTCACTAACTACTAAAGCCATTCAATCCCCCAGTAGAGTGAAATCAAAGCATAAGGAAAATGTATGATTTCCAATCGAGTTCGCACCTGTTTAATTGCCACAATTGTTCCTTTTATGATTAGTTTGTTCATGCCGATGTCGGGAAATGCCCAAACCCCCAGCAGTAACGGCAATACTGATATATTTATCCTTAAAACCCAAGATGCCAACCATAATATGTTTCACGTCCCTGTGATTTCTAATTTTGATTGGTTCAATGATGGGGATAAAATTGGCTTAACCGATGGCATTAGTGAAAACGATTTGGACTATAAAGAATTAATGGATTTTGATGGGGATAGACGGGCTGATGATGTTGTAATTAAAATCAAATCTACCCAAGAAATTTTGGGCGTTGTTCTAAATGCCGATGACTTTGTTTTAGAAGGAGAATTTGTTTCTATTCCTTCGGTTTCGACTCGACCCATTGCTTGCTTACCTAAAACCAATACAACCACCTGTCAAGTTTCCTGCTTTCAACCCCACAATTGTGCAATCTTCATCGAGTGTAACTTCCCCAGAAAGTCCTCAACCCAAAGGAGAAATCAATTCTCAAAAATAAACCGGGCAAAATATTGTCCCTTGGGCATTTTCCCCCAATCATCGGATCAAATTAACAGTAATTTGTTAAACTATAATAGCTCTTTAAACTTGAGATTTTATTCCGATGAAACGTTTCGATGTTGTGATTATTGGTGCGGGGCCAGCCGGAGGTCAATGTGCAAGACAACTCACCCAGGCGGGTCAGCAAGTATTATTAGTTGAACAACATGAAACTTTTTATAAAAATGATTTTTCCAGCGCCGCTACACCGCTAGAAACTTTGGAAAAATTCCATTTACCTGAAACCGTTGTCGGGAGTTTTTGGCAAAATTTAGTGATTTTTACCACAAATGTGCATCAAAAATGGCAGTCTCCAACACCTTTGGGGGCTGTTTTTGATTTTGCTAAATTACGCGAATTTTTAGCCACAGAAGTTATTACCCATGGCGGTGAAGTTTGGATGGGATATCGCTATCTTAGGCATTTTAAGGATAATCAAAATACAATTATTGAATTAAAACAACGGTCTACCGGGGAAATTATTTTGGTAGAAACTCAAGTTTTAGTGGATGCAACCGGGCCGACTCGGGCTGTGATGTATACTAAAAAAGCACCTCAACCTGATTATTTAACCGGGACGGGAATAGAATATTTAATTGAACTTTCAGAAACGGACTATCAAAAATATTCTCAAGACCTAATTTTCTTTTTAGGTCATCGTTGGATGCCTAGGGGCTATTCTTGGATTTTTCCCATGGGAAATAATCGCTTAAAAGTGGGGTCTGCCCAATTAAATCGTTCCCATGAATGGGTAAATCAAACTCAGACTTTACGTTCATATCTGGAATTATTATTAACAGATTATTTAACAGAAATTCCCTATAAAGTTATTAATCATCATGGGGGAATGTTAAAATATTCTAGTGGTTTAGAAGATATTTATTATCAGGATAATATTATTGCTATTGGGGACGCGGTTTCTATGGTGAATATGTTAGGCGGAGAGGGTATTCGTCACGGAATGCAAAATGCAAATATTGCGGCGGAATATATTCAAGATTATCTAGCGGGAAAAATAACTAATTTTGCCGGATATCGTCAGGAAATCAAACAAACCTATACTAAAACTTGGAATTTATCGGAACAAATGGGCTTGAGTAAATATTTAAAATATAGTGATCAGTCTATTGATAAAGGGGTCTATTATCTGAAGGATTTATCTTTGGAAGATATGATGGCTATTTTATTTGATTATGATTTTAAACGCTTATATAAAGCCGGATTCAAATATTTGCGCTATAAAATTAGTAAAATTTGGACGAGATTAAAACTTAAACTCAATTTGACCTAATTTTGTCTGGAATTATTCGATTAATTTTGATTATAATAGATCAGGATCACCCGATAGGTTGATGGGAGGATAAGCAACGATGACCCATGCAACGACTGAAAAAATCATGTCCTTGCAGGAGTTTCTCAATTATGATCAGGATACCGATGCTGGTTATGAGCTAGAGGATGGGAGACTTCTATTAATGCCGACTGAAAGCGAAATTAATCGACGTATTGCTTGTTTTTTGTTTGCCTATTTTCTGCAATTAGGCGTTTCCTTTTCTCGGTTAACCCTGAAAACCGAATTGGTGGTAATGGGAAGTCGAACTACGGTACGAATTCCTGATTTAATGGTATTAACAGAAACCTTAGTACAGATAATGGAGGGGGCAGGTCGCTCCTTAATTACCATAGATATGCCACCCCCTCAAATGGTGGTGGAGGTTGTCAGTCCCGGTCAGGAAAATCAACAGCGAGACTATCGTTATAAACGATCACAATATCAAGCCCGAGGTATCCCCGAATATTGGATTATTGACCCCATCCAACAACAGATTACCGTATTTAGTTTGGTAACGGGACTCTATGAACAGGCTGTTTTTACCGGAGATATGGTCATAAATTCTGCCTTCTTATCAGACCATAACCAACCCTCTCCTTTGACGGCATCACAGCTATTACAAACCCAAAATTAGCGAGTCAGTTTTACGATATTAAAGTTCAATTTAGACTTATAATTGAATAACTGGCAACAATATTCTCCTATCAATTTTAACTCTAAAAATGACCTCAACTTTAACTCAAGTTTATCCGATTATTTGGGAAAGCGATCGCGCTTCCCTCATCGACCAAACCCGTCTCCCTGACGAATATACCCGCGTAGAAATCACCACCTATCAACAAATGGCAGCAGCCATTAAAACCATGATTGTTCGGGGGGCTCCCGCCATTGGTATTGCTGCCGCCTATGGGTTATATTTAGGGGCGAGGGAGATTCAAACTTCAGACCGTCAAGAGTTTTTCAACCAACTAGAAACCATTGCCAAAATCCTGCGGGCTACCCGTCCCACGGCGGTTAACTTATTTTGGGCAATTGATCAAATGTTGCAAACGGCAACAGCAACCCCCGGCACAATTGAGGAGATTAAAACCGCCTTATTACACAAAGCTAATATCATTCGAGAAGACGATATTAAAACCTGTTTTGCCATTGGAGAAGCGGGGTTAATAGTATTACCTGAAACTCCAGAAAAACTCAATATTCTTACCCATTGTAACACAGGTTCTTTAGCAACGGGAGGTTATGGAACCGCTTTAGGAGTCATTCGTTCGGCTTGGAATTCGGGACGGTTAAATCGAGTTTATGCCGATGAAACCCGCCCCCGTTTACAGGGAGCAAAATTAACTACTTGGGAATGTGTACAGGATCAAATTCCAGTAACATTAATTTCCGATAATATGGCAGCCCATTGTATGAAACAGGGGTTAATTCATGCGGTAATTGTAGGAGCAGATCGAATTACTGCTAATGGGGATGCGGCGAATAAAATTGGCACCTATAGTTTAGCAATTGTGGCTAAATACCATCGGGTTCCCTTCTTCGTTGCAGCCCCCTTATCAACGGTGGATTTTAAATTAGCAACCGGGGATGAAATTCCCATCGAAGAACGAGATCCTACGGAAGTTTATCAAGTTGGAACAACTCGAATTTGTCCCGAGGGTGTGGAATTTTTTAATCCGGCTTTTGATGTAACTCCCGCCGAATTAATTACCGCTATTATAACAGAAAAAGGGGCGGTTATTCCTGGGGAATTAAAACAATTTTCTGTGAGTTAATCAACCACAAAAACACAAAGACACTAAAAAATCAAGACTGAAACCCATGTTGACGTACCATTGAGTCGTACAATGGTTTTGGTAGGTTCCGTTTTTACTAGGAGACTTCAATGCCAGAGGCAGTGGGTGTCATACAAGCCCTGGGTTTTCCGGGGATTTTAGCCGCAGCAGATGCGATGGTCAAAGCTGCGCGAGTTACCCTTGTTTACTATGATTTAGCAGAACGGGGTGAATTTATAGTGGCAGTTCGTGGCCCAACATCGGAGGTGGTTCCTGCTGTACAAGCTGGTGTTGAAGCGGCAGAAAAGACGTTTGGCTGTTCGGTGATTACTTACTACGTTGTTCCCAACCCCCCTGAGAACATTGTAGATGTTATGTCTATTGGCTACACGGAAACTGAGTGAACGTTTTCGCACTTAAGATAATTTCTATTTTGCGAAAAATATTCAATTTCAGCATTTTTAAAGTCTAGTTAATTTAGGAGAAATTCAATGGCAGAACAAGCAGTTGGAGCGTTAGAAACGAAAGGATTTCCTGGGGTTTTAGCCGCCGCCGATGCAATGGTTAAAGCGGGTCGAGTGACCTTGGTGGGCTATATTCGGGCAGGAAGTGCACGGTTTACGATTATGATTCGGGGCGATGTTTCCGAAGTTAAAACTGCCATGGATGCCGGAATTGCGGCCGTCGATAAAGCCTATGGTGCCGCCTTAGAAACCTGGGTGATTATTCCCCGTCCCCATGAAAATGTGGTCGCTGTTTTACCGATTGATTTTAATGAAGATGTTGAGGAATATCGGGCGGCGGCGGAAGGGTTTACTTTACCCAGAGGTCGTTAATTCAGTTACTAATATTAACCCTCTTTTATAGCAGGAAGGGACAACCTTGATTTATCGGTTGCAAGGGGGTCACTTCCCTAGTTAATTGTTCAATATTTTTTGAATTTAATTCAAGTATTTTATTCTATTTCTATTAATCTACTTAATTCCTCCCGAATTGATGGGGGCTGATATCCTAAATTAAAGGCTTTATAACTATCTAAAGAAACATCGGGAGGGCGAGGCGCGAGCATTTTAATATCCGCTTGAGAACAGGGTTTAATTAAATGCTTTGGAAGCTCTAAAACATCAGCCATAAGTAAGCCAAATTCATAGCGGGAAATCCGTTCTTTTCCGCCTAAATGCAAAATTACTGATGTGGTTTCTAAGGCTAATAATAATCCCTTAGCGGCGGTATTTCCCCCCACAGGAGTTCTAAATTCATCGGCAAATAAATTCAACTCTTTTCCTGCTTTTAAAGTTTTAATAAAAGGCTGAATAAAACTGCTGGCATGGTTAGGAACATCCCCAAACATTAAGGGCATTCTACAAATAGCTGTTCGGGGATAGCGTTCTAACATTCCCTGTTCAGCTAATACTTTCTGTTCTCCATAATAACTAATTGGGGATACGGAATCGGTTTCCCTATAGGGTGGATTTAAACCATTAAATACTAAGTCAGTTGAAGTAAAAACACAGGGAATATTAAACTCAGCACAAAGTTTAGCAATTGCTAAAGAAGCGATAACATTAATTTGATAGGATATTTCGGGATACTGTTGACAAAAGTTAGGTTGGGATTGGGCCGCCGCATGAATAACGGCATCGGGTTTAATTTCTTGAAACAGATTTTTTAGTGCTTGAATATCGGTTAAATCTGTCTGAACAAGATAAACATTAGGGATATTAATAGTTTTAGCATGAGTTAAGCCATAGACTTGCCATTGAGTTTGAGCAATTTGGCAAAGATGCCATCCTAAAAAACCACTGGCCCCTGTAATTAAGAGTTTATTCATGATTAATTAATATGATAGACTGGTGGAAAGCGATCGCCAACCTGTTAAGTAGTTACACACAATAAATTACCTAGTTGAGAGAGGGAACAGGGAACAGGGAACAGGGAACAGGGAACACCGGATCTGGGTAGAGGATTTGTAATTAATTTTGTTTAGGTACTTAACATTTTGTGATCACCGATGATATACCAACCCCGTCAACAATTGTACTACTCGAATTGCCGAAGTGATCGCTCCTTCATGTAAACCATCTCCCAGATAAGCACCCACATAATAAGTATTATTCTCGCCATTGGTACTCACAATTTCATTTCGATAACGAAAAGCCTCAACATTATAAAGGGGTGTGTGATGGTTTTGAATATGAATGATTTTATCTTTAGCAATCAAACCATCTAGGTTAAATGCCAAACTATATCGGCAAGAGGATAATATCCCACAAAGTTGATTCAGATAAGCATTATATCCCCATTTACTTTCAGTTTCAAAAAAATCAAATTCCGAAAATTCCTTAATTCCATATCCAGAATACATGGAAGTATCTGTGTGCATAACTGTGGTAGCTGCATTTTTTTCCCATGCCGAAAAACGCTTAATTTCAGCATTGGTTGGATCAGCTAATAATACCATTACTTGGTCAGGTGGTGTGGCAAACACAACTTGATCAAATGTTTGGATTGACCCATCTGATAATTCAATGGTGACACTATCAGTTTCTCTGGAAATTTCGGCAATTTCAACATTTAAGAATAATTGACCTCGGAAACGTTCGAGAATTTTTTCAATATAGGAATAGACTCCTCCTTTAATTCTTAACCAATTGACAAAAATATAATCTCTGAGAGTAGGAATTACTAATTCTGCTGGAAAATCATCAATTAATTCAAAGGGCGTTGAGTAACAGTACATTGTTAACAATTTCAACCAATAATTATGAATACACTGGCGTTTCAAATATTGGGAAAGCGGCTGATTATAAAAGTCTGAATTTTGGGAAAAACGTGTTGTAAACCATAGCCCAGAAGAACGAGCATAAAGAGTATCAAGTCTGATATATTCGATAATACGTTGTATGCCTGTAAAGTTTTTTTGAATCATACCACCCGATAGAAAGTGGCGACCATCTTGAAGAAATAACCCGGAACCAACATTAACAGGTTCTAATTCAACTTCCAATTCCTTCATTAAGTTTAAGAAATTGTAAAAGTTAACTGGAAATTCTAGGACACCACCTTCTAATACATCGTGACAGTCAGATTTATTGGGTTTAATATTTTTATTTAAGGTGCGAATATGTCCGCCCAACATCGGTTTTTTTTCAAAAACAGTAACATGATAGCCCTTTTGATCTAGCAGGTATGCGGTCACCATCCCACTAGCTCCGCCTCCAACAATAGCTATTTTCATGGTTTTTTTTCACTAAGATTGTTATAGTTTAAGCAATGAGTTTTAAAGTTTTTTAAGCTGCTCCTAAAATTAAATCCCCTGATAGTCTTTGATATAAAATTGCTCCTGTCCAAAATGTCGGAGCAAATCCAGGATAGCCAGATGAAGCATTACAAAAATAGAAATTTTTTAAAGATGTGAAATGATTTAATCTGCCAATTCCCATATTCTTTGGTGTTAGGCTAGATCCGTAGGAATTGCCTTGGGGACACCAGCAAAATCTCTCATTTGTGGTGGGACTCCCAGTAATTTTAAAGACTAGATATTCGCGCAAATTTGGAATATAATATTTTTCCATTATATCCAAAATAGAGTTTAAGATAGCTTCTTTTTTGTCATTATAATCTTTGGGATTTGTAGCTTTAAGTTCTTTAAAATAGGCATAATCAGCCACGGTTAAAAATTCGATGATTTGACAGTCTTCAGGGCAATCTCGTTCGGTTTCTGTCAGTAAGGTAGGTGTTGTAATGGCAAAACTGGGATTGGAATAATCATGCTGTTCATACATTTGATTAAATGCTTCATTTAAGTTTTTATGTCCTGTATGAAAAGTATTCCATTTACCAAATCCATAGTCTCGCAAATCAATATCTTTGACTACACAATAAGCCATATAATTTGAGGGCGAATAATCGTAATTAAGCCGATGGCGAACTTTACGCGAGAATTTTTCGAGTCCAATCATCTGAGCCGCTTTCTTAGGGTCTATATTACAAATAATTGTTTCACCGCTAAATTCACGGGTTTGATGGGTAATTTGATCTATTGCTTGAACTCCAGTTACTGTTTTATCTGTGATCATAAAATTAGTTACTTCTTGATTTACAAGCACCTCACCACCATTTTCTTCAATAATTTTAACTAAGGAATTAATCACAAATTCAAAATGTTTTGTCGGGTAAAATGCACCCTGTTGATATCCTGTAAATAAAATTACCCAGGCGTAAAAAGAAAGTTGCTCTGGGGGGAGTAAAAAATCAGGCCATTGTGATGCTAAAAGTGTTTGTGCTTCAATGGGTAATTGAAATTTATCAAAAACATTCTGAAGGGTACTATTCAGATACATTACAGCACAGGAAACTTCAGCAAAATGCCTAAATAATTGGGCTGGATTAACTGGGGGAGATAATATTTTTAATCCTTGACTGGTCTTTTGTACTTCTAAAATAAATTGACGAATTTGATTGGCATTTTGAGGAAAAAGTTCCGATAGTCTCCGAATTAATTCTTGAGATTCTGAGGGAATATTGAGAGCATATCCCGGCATTCTTACATGGTCGAAACCATCAGGATCATATCGCTCAAAGGTGACTGTTTGCTCTAAGTTGAGTTTTTTTAAAACTTGATTTACTGTATGTCCTTCTCCACAATCCCAAACATAATGTAGTTGGGCATTAAATTTATATTTTTTTGCCATGGTAAAGGTATGACCAAAGCCCCCTGGATATTCATGGGCTTCTAATATTTGAACCTTTTTACCGAATTTTGCCATTAAAGAGCCAAATACTAATGCGGATAAGCCACTGCCAACAATCAGGTAATCTGTTTTCATGATCGTTCTCCTTAGTGAAACTACCCATACTTCGCAGCATGAGTAAGTTTGGGCTTTTTCTTGACAACCTTTTCCCTCTGGTTTTATAGTTTTTCTGGCACAAGTTCAACGCATAATTCCCGTACCATCGGCAACAGCCAAAGCTCTTGGCTAAGGATATCTGTTGTTCAGTAGTTGGATAGATCCGGTACTTGAAAGCCTGAAATATTATCGCTTTCAAAATCTTTTATATAATCTAACACACTGTTTTTAATTGGGTAGGCATTTACCGAATAAAATTAATTTAGGGCAGTCTATATAATAGGGAATAGCTAATAATAAATAGGTAATAAGGAATAGGTAATAGGGAATAGATAATAGGGAATAGATAATAGGGAATAGGCAATAGGGAATAGGTAATAAGTACCTAAACAAAATTAATTACAAATCCTCCACCCTGTTCCCTATTCCCTGTTCCCTGTTCCCTCTCTTAAAACGTCTTACTATTGCTTTGAAAGACTGGGTACAACCTCTCTGGGTTGGAATCGCAATGGCATTTTATCGGTTGGGTAAATCAACAGGTTCTGCTGTAAATTATCTAAAGATGAACGACCGTTGACCAACTCCCAATCAAAATGTCGGAGTAGTTGAGCTAACATCACGGTTGCTTGTAGCATCGCCAAATATTCCCCCAGACAACGATGAGCACCTGAGCCAAAGTCAATCATAGGTAATGAAAGGCTACCTTTATTTTCTTCCAGCCAACGTTCAGGCAGAAATTGCTCAGGTTGAGGATAGGTCTGGGCATCCCTTCCCGCACCGAGCATTGACCAAAATACTTTCGTTCCCTTGGGAATGGTAATCCCCTCAATAACAGTTTCCTTGATGGCTTGTAACGAACTCGAACCCGATGCAACGGAATAAAGGCGCAGTGTTTCTTTGACAATCGCTCGCAGATAGGTGAGTTCTTTAAGACTGTCGATTGAAATTGAGCCATGCCGTTCCCATACTTGGTCTACAAGGGTTTGAGCCTTGTGAAAAACCTCTGGATGCAGAGCTAATTCACCCACTGTGAAGGATAATGTATGGGCTGTGGTATCAGTCCCCGCAATCAGAAGTTCAACCATTTCTGCAATGAGCATTTCCTTTGTGTAGCGAGGTTCTTTTGCAGCTATTTTAACCAACATTGATTCAGTAAATAAAGGACTGAGGGAAACAGAATCAATGGGTTGAGAGTCTCTCAGTTGCAAAGCCAGGTCTACGCGAGGGGCGATCAATTCTTCAAGACAGCTTCTGGCTGACCAGTAATCACGAGATGATTGTGTGGGCAAATATTTCATCCAGGACTTTTCACCCGTCGCCACCCGCAGAAATCGATAGGTGATCACGGACATCGCCCCATAGACTTTTTGAACATCCAGGGGAGGCCCTTCGGGGGTAGGAATTTTGGGATCAACTGGAATGCCTAACAGTAAGGAGGAAATGATACGCATGGTCAATTCTACAAACAGGGGATCAATCTGAATTGTTTCTGAGGGGTCAGTTTCTTTGATTTTTGCTGTAGTTTGAGAACAGGCTTGCTGAACAAGGTTGATATACTGCGAAACTCCACCGGATGTAAATTCGGGATTCCAGGCTTTGCGACGCCATTGCCACTCCGATCCACTTTCTCCTAATAAAATGGGGCCGCTGATATCGTTCCAAGCTCGACTTACGTTTTGAGACCTAATTAAGCTACCATCTTTCATTCCATTAATAATCGTACTTTCAATGGCTGATGGCTTACTTAAAATCAGGGTAGGATAATCTGCCCAATAAACATATATGGAAACCATACTGTTGACTCCAATCAAACATCAGTTTAAAGAATTGCTTTTTTTTAACTGCCTTTAAAATTTGAGGAATATTGCCAAATAGCCAGTGTCTAGGGGGAGAAGGCAAACATTTGAGATACCGATAGCGCTGTCTTTTTTCCCAATAGCGCCAGCCCAGTATTCCTAAGAGGGTCGAGAAAATTACAGTCAGAATCAAGGGTAGAGAAATCGAAATCGGAGCATCACTGAATAAAGGCATAAGTTCACAGTCTAAAACGATTGAGCTAATCTATATAACTATAACTATAAGAGGAATAAACTGAGCTAATAGATATTCAAGTTTTAAACTAACCCTGCTGGGGTGGGGGGATAACCTGTACTTTTGGCTAGGTACAAAATCGAACTATCATAGAGTTACGGGAATAACGATTTAGAGAGTAGAATAAAATACCTATAAGAATTTATGTTAGTGAGTGAATCCCTGAACATCAACATAAATTCTACAGTAGTCATCGGAATTGATAACAGTAAACTCGAACAAAATGCGATAATGATAGTCAATTGAAGCTGACCAAATCCCCTCAAATTCACCCGAAAGTTTATGAGTTTTTAGAGTAGGATGAAAAGGATCGGTAGCCAGTTGGCGGAGAGTTTCTTCAATGGCAACTCGCAACTGGGGATTTTGGCGAATTAATCGTTTGTAGGTTCTTAAAGATTTGGGAGTCCAAGCAATTTTTCTCACGTCTCTAACTCCCTAAGAAAATCATCTACAGAACCCACTATAATCATGCCTTCTGTTGCTTCCTGTCGAACTTCTTTAATTTCTTGGAGTAGTTGTTCTCGGCGGCTTCTCTGTAGGCGCTTAACTAAAATTTCAACGATGAGGTTTTGTTCCTCGATTGAGAGGGATTCTACTGTATCCAGTGCTTGTTGAAGCCTTGAGGTTTGTATTCCTTCGGACATAATTGGTAATATAAAAAATTGCTGTTTTGATTATAACATTGTGAGGAAGATATTATAAAGAAATTTAGCTTTCTTAGGGTTCGGAAACTGTTCTGAACATTCCCTTCAATATAACTACCTTGGTCATTAACGGAGGTTTCCCGATAACCGCCTTTGTTAATTTTAATATTGCGATCGCCTGAAATTTCCTCTCTTAAAGTTGAGTTCTAAACTAACCGATAGATGGGGAAACAACCTGAAATTTTGGCTAGGTCAAAACCTGAACTAAAGTATACAGGACTTACGCATCACCGCTATCAATAGTAGGGGTAATTCATGAATTCCCCCTACATCTAGGGTTACATCCCCAAATTTGCGTAAGTCCTAGTATAAATATTGAATAGTTTGAAGCGGTTGTCTCTCAATTAGAAACAATAGTCAGTATAATTGAGGGTGAAATTCAAGCTTCAACCCTAACCCCAACATAGGTGAAACCCTAATGCAGTTAAAAGATCAGCCTGAAATTGTATTAGCACAAGGGGAGGAGAAAATTCTCCTGACCCTTGATATTAATGGCACAACCCACAGGGTACAATTAGAACCACGAGTTACCCTCCTGGATGCGCTACGGGAATATTTGGGACTGACGGGAACAAAAAAAGGATGCGATCGCGGACAGTGTGGTGTTTGTACCGTGTTAATTGACGGACAACGGGTATACTCCTGTCTGACCCTGGCAATTATGCAGCAGGGAAAAGAGATTACTACCATTGAAGGATTAGCCCAAGCCGATACCTTGCACCCCCTACAAACCGCTTTTATCGAACAGGATGGGTTTCAGTGTGGCTATTGTACCCCCGGACAGATTTGTGCGGCGGTGGCCTTAATTCAGGAGGTAGAACGGGGATGTGCCAGTGCGGTGACACCGGATCTGACCCAACCTCCGCCACTTCAGGAACTCTCAGACCAGGAAATTAAAGAACGTCTGAGTGGTAATCTCTGTCGATGTAGTGCCTATAATGGCATTGTGGCGGCGGTACAACAGGTGATCGGACAAACTCCCCCACCTGCTGATGCTTTAGTTTTGGTAGCAGATAACTAATATGAGAAATTTCACTTATATCCGCGCCACATCCCTACAGGATGCGGTACAGGGAATCCGAGAACACCCCCAAGCAACGGTAATTGCTGGGGGAACGAATTTAATTGATCGGTTAAAAGGATATCTGGAACCCTCCTCTCACCTAATTGATATTTCTCGCCTCGAGATGCAGCAGATTGAATCTCTTTCTGAGGGGGGATTACGAATTGGTGCTTTAGCGAGTAATACGGCCGTTGCCGATCATCCGATCATTCGCCGGGACTATCCCCTGCTTTCCCGGGCGATTCTGTCCGGTGCATCCCAACAAATTCGCAACGTGGCTACGGTGGGGGGAAATCTCCTGCAAGGCACACGCTGTCCCTATTTCTCCGATCCGGCTTTTCCCTGTAATAAACGACACCCCGGAAGCGGTTGTTCTGCAAGTACCGGAATTAACCGTCTCCACGCCATATTCGGGGCAAGTGATCATTGTGTGGCGGTGCATCCCTCGGATTTTTGTGTGGCGTTGGCTGCCTTGGATGCCGTTGTAGAAACCCAAAGTTTATCAGGAAAACGAGAAATTCCAATCACAGAATTTCACCGTTTACCCGGAAATACTCCCGAACAAGATACCAATTTACAACCGGGCGAACTAATTACAGCCGTAATTTTACCTCCCCTAGCCTTTGCTAAGTCCGGTGTTTATCTCAAATTGCGCGATCGCACTTCCTATAGTTTTGCCCTAGTCTCCGTGGCGACGGCCCTAGAAGTTCGGGATGATCAGATTCAGGCGGTTCGGATTGCCTTGGGAGGCGTGGCCCATAAACCTTGGCGGGCCATAGCCGCCGAACAGTTTTTACAGGGTCAACCCCCAACAATAGATTCATTTAAACAAGCATCAGAATTAGCTTTAAAAGAAGCTAAACCCTTAGAACATAACGGCTTTAAAATCGAAATGGCAAAAAGGGCGATCGAACGCGCGTTAATGGCATCGGTTCAAACAGGAGGACAGGAATGGGCAATGTGATGGGAAAATCCGTTAACCGCTATGAGGGACGGGCAAAAGTTACTGGCAGTGCCACCTATGCGGCAGAACATCAAATTTCGGGACTGGTTTATGGGGCCTTAATTACCGCGACCATTGCCAAAGGTCGAGTTAAAGCCCTCCATCTCCAACAGGCCGAAGCCAGTCCGGGGGTGCTGCATATTGCCACGGCGGAGAATAGGCCACCACTCTCCCCCGTCGCCAATGATTGGACAACTTCCCAAATCTATGAATCCCGGCTTCCCCTTGCGGATCACGAAATTCACTACCCTGGACAAATTATTGGGTTAGTGGTGGCCGATACCCCAGAACGTGCCCGTCATGCGGCGATGTTGGTTTCAGGTGGAATACGAAATCGAGACTCCTCTGATTAATCCTAAAAATGCCTTATTTATAGCTGCTCCCAGAACACCGGGTTTGGAACAGGGGAACACTGCTACAAGCCTAGAAACCGCCGAATCTCAGATTTCCGCCACCTACACAACAGCCATGGAACTCCACGCCATGATGGAACCCCACGCCCTAATTGCCCATTGGTCTGATCCAAATTCCTTAACCGTCTATGAACCGACCCAATGGGTGATGCTGCATCAACAAACCTACGCCACCCTATTCGGCATACCGCCGGAACAGGTGCGGGTCGTGACTCCCTATATTGGCGGGGCTTTTGGTGCGAAGGTCTTTCCTTGGCCCCATGGAATTCTCTGTACCGCCGTTGCCCGGGAAATCCAACGCCCCCTAAAATTAGTTCTCCCCCGTCAACAGATGACGATGATTGTGGGAAACCGTTCAGCCACGGAACAACACCTGAAAATCGGGGCAACATCCGACGGCCAAATTCTAGCCATCGAACATCATGCCAAATCCTATACTTCCCCCGTCGCTCCCACCTTTGCCGAAAATTGTATTTCCGTGACTCCGGTGATGTATGCTACACCCAATTTGTCCCTTAAACAAGAAATTGCAATTTTAAATATAGGAATGCCCACCTATATGCGAGGGCCGGGGGAAACACCGGGAATGTTTGCCTTAGAATCGGCCATGGACGAACTCGCCTGGAGGTTAGGAATTGATCCCGTAGAATTACGGTTAAAAAATGCCACCCCCGTACACCAACGCAGCCAACTGCCCTTTTCCGCTAAACATTTTGCCGACTGTTTGCAGGTCGGGGCGGAACAATTTGGCTGGAAAGATCGGCCCCAACAGCCCCGCAGTTTTACCCGTAACGGAAAATTCGTCGGTTGGGGAATGGCGGCGGCGACCTTTCCGGGTCTGCGTTTCATGGCCTCGGCAACGGTACGTTTATTCCCCGATGGTACAGTCCAGGTGTTGACCTCGGCAAATGATGTGGGGACGGGTGCTTATACGGTGATTGCCATTAGCGCGGCGGAAACCCTGAATTTGCCCGTTGAGAATATCCGGGTGGAAATTGGGGATTCTCGCTTGGCCAATGGCGGTATAGCGGGGGGATCGATGATGACCGCAACCTTGGCCCCGGCCGTCGTCAATGCCTGTGAAGAACTGCTTAAACAGGTGAATGCCCACACCATAACTGAGGCGTTGCGGGCTTTGCAGGAGTCGGGACAACCCTTTTTAGAGGTGACGGGATCGTCTCAACCGGGGACGGGAAGCCAGGAATGGGCGTTTCAATCCTGGGGGGCTCATTTTTGTGAGGTAGAAGTGGATGAACCCTTGGGTCGGGTTCAGGTGACACGCTGGGTGTCGGTGATGGATATTGGCCGGGTGATCAATGCCAAGGCCGCCGCCAGTCAAATTCGAGGGGCCGTAATTATGGGTATTGGGGATGCTTTGATGGAGGAATGCCAGCTTGACCCCCATCTGGGATTACCGATTGTTTATGATTTGGCCACCTATCATATTCCTGTCCATGCCGATATTCCCCGCATTCAGGTGTCCTTCGTCGGTGAAACCCGATCGGAATTTTAACCCCGTGGGGGCTAGGGGTTGTGGGGAAATTGGGATTACGGGGGTAGCTGCGGCGATCGCTAATGCCATTTATCATGCCACGGGTAAGCGCCTGCGAGACTTACCGATGACTGCCGATCAGTTGTTAGGTATTTAAACTGTTTCTCGTTCCCCTTCGGGGGCCAGTGGCGGAGCTACTCAAACCCCAAACCCATGTTATGAATGAACTTCAAGCCATTATTAAAGCCTTTGATCAAGCTGAAAATCATCATCAAAAAACAGCCTTAGCAACGGTTGTTCAGGTGCAGGGTTCAGCCTATCGTCAAATTGGGGCAAAATTGTTAATTTTTGCCGATGGAAAACGAGTCGGTTCTATTAGTGGGGGTTGCTTAGAAAATGATGTTTGTGAATGGGCAAAACAAGTCATAGAAACGGGTCAACCGCAATTAATTACCTATGATACTACGGCCCCAGAGGATATTATTTTGGGTTTGGGTTTGGGGTGTAATGGGGTGATTAAGGTTTTAATTGAACCTTTAGAAAAGCCTAGATATAGACAACAAATTCAGTTTATTAATGGGTGTTTAAATACTCGCAAATTAGGAGCGATCGCCACTCTATTTCAAATCCAAGAAAATTCCCTAATAGATTTTAAGGTATTGGTTAATGAAACCGGAGTGATGATTAACTCCCCGGAAGATTTTCCCTTATCTGAAACCATCATTCAAGATACTAAAACCGCTCTCAATTATCAACAATCTCAGGTGAAAACCTATCTCTGGGAACAGACGGAAATTCCGGTTTTTATTGATATTATTAAACCGGCTATTTCTTTAATTGTATTTGGAGGGGGTGAAGATGCCATTCCCTTAGTGAATTTAGCAAAAGCACTGGGTTGGATAGTAAATCTGATTGATCATCGACCCGATGCAGCCACCTCCGGCCGTTTTCCCTTAGCGGATCAAATTATTATTGCTTATCCTGAAGAAATAGAGTCTAATTTCAGTCAAATTTTACCCGATTTTGATCATTATACAGTAGCGGTGATTATGACTCATAATTATTTGTGCGATCGCAGTCTGTTAAAACTTCTCCTCCCCTCGTCTTTACCCTATATTGGATTATTAGGTTCTCGACAACGCACGGAACAAATTCTACAGGAACTTCAAACCGAATTAGACTTAAATTCCGCACTGCTTGATCATTTTTATAGTCCCATTGGATTAGATATTGGGGCGGAAACCCCATCGGAAATTGCCCTTTCTATTCTAGCAGAAATTCGCGCCGTCTTATCCGATCATTTAGGCGGATCATTAAAATATCGGGTCGGGTCAATTCATCAACTATGACAGGATCAAAAATGGGTTTAATTATTCTAGCCGCCGGGGGTTCAACTCGGTTAGGTCAACCCAAACAGCTATTATTATTTAGAGGAAAAACGCTGTTAAAGCATACCGTTGAACAGGCGTTAAATTCCCGGTGTCATCCGATTATTGTGGTATTAGGATCGCAAGCTGAACAGATAGAATTAGAAATTAATTCCTTTCCCATCATTATTGTTAAAAATCTTAATTGGCAACAGGGGATGAGTCGTTTCTATCCAAACAGGAATTGAACAATTAAAAGCAATTCAATCCGATAGTCAGGGCGTTGTGATTACCCTTTGTGATCAACCCTTTATTTCTACTCAAATTATTGATAAGCTGGTAGAAACCTATGAACAGACTCAAAATTCTATGGTTGTATCTGAGTATAATAATATATTGGGAGTTCCGGCTTTATTTTCTCAAACTCTCTTTGATCAATTAATTAATTTAGATACAAACCAAGGCGCAAAATCTTTAATTAAAAGTTATCCTAATCATCGATCTATTGTGCCTTTTCCGTTAGGGATGCTGGATATTGATACCCCCCAGGACTATGAACAGTTATTACAGATTAGACTATGAATTTTAATCCTTCCCAACGCCATATTTCTCAGCAAGTTATTTTAGAACACGCCCAAAAACCTCGCCATCGAGGGAAAACAAACCCGATTCATTTATCCCAGGAACAAAATAACTCCTACTGTGGAGATATTGTACAATTAACGATTGAATTAGACTCTACAGGTGATATTATTAAAGATATTAAATTTGCAGGGCGAGGTTGTGCCGTTTCCATGGCATCTGCTGATTTAATGGCGGAAGTATTAAGGGGAAAAACCATAACAGAATCCCTGTTAATTATTCAAGATTTTTTGAATTTAATTCAAGGAAATTATCAGTTTAATCAACCTTTGGAAAAACTCAATGTTTTTACAACTATTGTGCAGTTTCCTATACGGATGAAGTGTGCAGCTTTAAGCTGGTCTACCCTGGAAACAGCATTAAAATCATATCTTCACAACCCTATTTTAAGAGAGTGTGAACAGCGATCGCATCTTTCAGGCTAAACTATTAATATCTAACGGTGATCATTTTTGTTCCACAAAAGCAATTTTATCGGAAAATTAGGATAGAATTGAAAGTTAAGGATAACCTAAAATAGCATTTGGTCAACTGAAATAAAAACCTTCAGTGTTTGAATATTAATACCCATGAATGAACTGACACTAAAGTGGACAGAAGCTGGTCAGTCCCGCACCCAAACCCTGAATGATCAAAAAACCTATCGGGTTGGACGAGATCCCACACGCTGCGATATTGTATTATCCCATCCAACGGTATCGGGATTACATATTGAAATTTTTTTTCATCCAGCTAGTCATAACTTCTATCTGAAAAATTTACGAGAAACTAACCCACCGATGATTAATAATCAAGAGTTAATAACGGGTGAGGTTATTTTAAATTCTGGCAATAATATACAATTAGGACAACAGCAATTAGAAGTAATTTCTATTAATTTTGAACATTTTTTAATTGCACCAACACTATTATTTTCCCCCGATGAACTAACATCAAAAGCTCCTATTCATCTCAATCCTGTACAATATGGTTTACAGTGTCCCCAATGCGATCACGTTTCCTCTTATGAACAATTAAATGTAGGTTGTCCTTGGTGTGGAACGTCCTTAGCAGCAGCAGTTAGTGTGGTTTTATCCACCCAATAGATAAACCTCAAAAATAAAGACTAAAAAACGGATGCAAATTCGACTAAGTTGGCAAAATTTAGAAACAGGAGAATGGCGAACCCCGGTTTCTAACCCTACCCATTGCATTAGGAAGGGTTTTTGAACGAATGCCTTCTACGGTGAATGGAGAAAAGGTTTCTCGGATTGTTTTAACAGGAGAAAGAGTCTCCCGTTTTCATGGGTTAATTACCCGGGAACAAGGAAAATTGATGGTCACCGATACCGGAAGCCGCAATGGAATTTTAGTGAATGGAATTGTGCAAAGTCGTTGTTGCATTCAAGAGGGAGATACTTTACAAATTGGTCAATATAATATTACAATTTCTTTTATTACTAATAATTTTAATATTCCTAATCAAAAATCATCACAAATTTCCTTTAATACCCAAACTAATTTACCCATTCCCCCTGTTTCTGCCCCGACCATATCCTCATCAAATCAAGAGAGTTTCCCACCCCCATCCTTTCTCGATATTGCTCAAGTTTCCCTAACCCAATTACAAGCCACGGGATTACCCATTGAGCAAATCGATTATCTAACAATTGGGGCGGGATTAGGGAGTTTTATTTGGGTTGATTCCCTGAGAATTTCGGGTGTTAAATCCGATCAAATTATCGCCTTGGGAATGGAAGATAAACCCTATAATCGTTATCAAAGATTGTGTTTAAATTCCCAAATTCCTTCCCATGAAAGGTTACGTTCTAACTCGGATTCCTGTCCCGATAATCTTTGGGGATGGCCGAGTTATGCCCTCCGAGAATCCTATGCAGAATGGTGTAAAGGCAAATTTTCCACCGCTTTAAATTTACTCTGGCAAGTGTTTTCTGAACCGACGTTTGCCCAAACCTATACCCCCCGTTCTGGTAATGTTTTTGATGCGATTGATCGAGAAATAAATCGAATTGAATGGTCAAAAATATATCGCTATGGCCGGGTAAAAAATATTAGGAAAACCACCGATGGACGTTATGCGATCGCCTATTCCCGTTCTACAGAAAATCATCGAGATCATGGATTTATTATTGCTCGATATGTTCATTTAGCCACGGGTTATCCGGCGATTCAATTTCTCCCCGATTTACAGACTTATCGAGAACAAACCCAAGATTTTAAATCCGTTGTTAATGCCTATGAAGATCATCAACATATTTATGATCATTTAGAAAAATCGGGGGGAAACAGTAATTATTAGGGGTCGGGGAATTGTGGCTTCTCGAATTTTACAGCGTCTTTATGAAGCGAGGGCGAGAAATTCTCAGATCCAAATTTTACATTTAATGCGATCGCCCAAGGCCCAAGGAAATCAATTTCAACAAGCAAAAAGAACCATTGAAAATCATTTTGAATTTCAACCATTTAACTGGCCAAAAGCCTGTTGGGGCGGTGACTTACGCCAACAATTGGAAGTAGCTACCCCTCCCGAAAGATTACAACTCCTAGAACAGTGGGGAGGCACCACCACAGCTAATAGAAAAGACTGGCGAAATATTATTAATCAAGGACTGCGCCAAGGGTGGTATCGCATGACTTTTGGAACCGTGGAACAGGTGGAACCTAGCCCTACGGGTCGCACCCTAACTACCATTCGAGAACATGGGTTAAATGCCCATCTTAAGTTAGAGGCGGATTTTATTATTGATGCGACTGGGTTAGAGGCTAAAGTTAATACAAATCCCTTATTAAAAGATTTGGTAGTTCATTATAATTTGCCCTTAAATGCCTTGGGACGGTTGAGTGTGGCGAATGATTTTGAATTAGTAGAAATGCGAAGTTCTACGGTAGTAAATGATGCTGTAGGGGGTCGGATGTATGCCACGGGTGCAATTACCCTGGGAGGCCCCTATGCGGCCGTCGATAGCTTTTTGGGGTTGCAATATGCGGCGTTAATTTCCCTGGAAAGTTTGGCTTCTCTTTCAGCGCCCGGGTTAGGAAAATTAAAGGGATGGCGATCGCTTTTACAATGGTTTAAATGGGTGAATAATCAACCTCCAAATTAAATTAATTAATAATTTCAAACAATCCCAGCTTGTTGAAAAACTTGCAGAGGTGTGAGTTGCAATCCTTCTAATAAATTATCAGTTAAAATTGCCTCATCTCGTTTTGTTTGAGGGGGTGCATCGGGATAAAAAATAGTAATAGTTTTAGCTTTAGGGTCAACAACCCAAACCCTCAATACCCCCGCATTGAGATAATCAATCGCTTTTTCACTCATTTGGCCAAAGGTTTGATCCGGCGAGATAATTTCTATCACTAATTCCGGGGGAATGGGGCAAGCTTCATCAATAAATCTTTCTAAGGGAAGACGACTATAGGAAATATAAAGTAAGTCAGGGATAGGAAACCCAATCTCGATTATTTTTTTTCAGAATAACAGCCCATTCTATGCCAATTTCTCCTCGGTTTTGACACCATTGGGTTAACAGGGTACACAGAGTAACAGTCAGTCGGGAATGAAAACGTTTAGGAGCCATTTTAGAAATTGCTTCTCCATTAATCAATTCATAGTTTAAGTCGGTTTCAGGAAGGCTAAGAAATTCGTCTAGGGTGAGTTGAGTTTTGAGTGTTACCATCAGTTGATTGCTCAAATGGGTGTTGGCTTAAGTTCGGGTATTGAATGGATTATAACAGCATTTTTTAAACATTCTATTGTCGTGTTCATTCGGTGCATGGGTAATCATTGTATTAGGTGCTTAATCGCTCGTGGTGATATCAGTCACATAATTTCTACGGAAACATCACTTAACCACACCTCAATCAATCACCTCCCAAACCGGGGGAATACGAGATGATAAAAGTGTCGAGTTCAAGGTCTAGCCATGATGCCCTACGTTAATCTTCTGCCCGGTGCGATTACTGAAATGGTTGCTTCCATCGCCGATAACCACTGTTTAACCAAAGCCGACCGCTACGGATTAATGGCTGCGATTTTGGACGACTCCTTACCCGAAGAAGAACGGATGTGTATTGACCGGGTGTTACGGTCACTGTTGCGCGGAAAAATTGCCGTTGTGAATGAAGTCTCTGCAATTGCCTAAATTAAATCATACAAGCCATGTTTTGTGAACTCGACAAACTCAAAATATGGCTCTAATTTGTTGAGGAGAAGTTATTACCCGTAGGGGCGGGTTCGGGATAATTCCTGTTAATAATCAAAAATCTGACTAAACCCGCCCCGCCACTCTACAATTCCTGTTAATAATCAAAAATATTTCTCAACCCGCCCCGCCACTAATTTTTTAAGAGAAGAAGAAGGGCGTGTTTAGCCAGATGGGGGTGATGTGATAAAGATTGTTCCGAACCCGCCCCTACATCCAGCCGCCCAGCCACTAATTTTTTAAGAGAGGAAGGGCGGGTTTAGCCAGATGGGGGTGATGTGATAAAGATTGTTCCGAAACCCGCCCCTACATCCAGCCGCCCCGCCACTAATTTTTTAAGAGAGGAAGGGCGGGTTTAGCCAGATGGGGGTGATGTAATAAAAATTGTTCCGAACCCGCCCCTACATCCGGGGTTATTACTCTACAATTGCTGTTAATAATCAAAAATCTGACTAAATCCGCCCCCAATAAAATTTGATTTTCAAACATCAACAATATTTAGGTAGAATCAAATAGAAAATGATTGCTACCGAATATGTTTCCCAGTTTTCTGCCCCAGTCTGTCCAAAAGTTAACCGAAGCCACTTCCATTGCCTTGGCTCAAAATCTCAAATGTGAGCCAATTTCTACCCCATTAAGAGAGCAACCGATTCAAACTACTTATATTCGTCAAGGTCAGGGGGGAACCCCGATTTTATTAATTCATGGATTTGATAGTTCTGTCTTTGAATATCGGCGATTATTGCCATTATTAGCTTCAGAAAACGAAACTTTTGCCGTGGATATTTTAGGATTTGGATTTACAGAACGAGGAACAGAATTTAAGTTAAATCGCTCGGAAATAGCCACTCATTTATATTCATTTTGGCAAACTTTAATTAATCAACCTGTGATTTTAGTTGGGGCTTCAATGGGCGGTGCGGTTGCCTTGGATTTTACCTTATTATATCCTGAAGCGGTGAAATCTCTGGTCTTATTAGATAGTGCTGGCATGAAACCAGGGCCAGTCATGGGTAAATTTTTATTACCGCCTTTTGATTATTTAGCTACGGAATTTTTAAGGAATCCTAAAGTCCGTCAAGCTATTAGTGAAAGTGCTTATTTTGATAAAACTTTTGCTTCTATAGATGCTCAAGTTTGTGCCGCCTTGCATTTAGAAGCCGTCGGTTGGAATCAGGCTTTGATTAGGTTTAGTAAAACCGGGGGATATGGAAAATTTGGCAAGCAATTGAATAATATTCAACAAAAAATCTTGATTTTATGGGGAGATAATGATAAAATATTAGGAACCGCAGATGCCTATAAATTTGAGAAAGCCATTCCCCAATCTCAACTTTTTTGGGTTAAAAACTCCGGTCATGTTCCCCACTTAGAAAAACCTGAAACCACAGCACAATATATTTTAGATTTTGTGAAAAATCAAACCTTGTAGAAACCAAATAAACAGAGGCTGGGAGAATGGACACAAGGTTAAAATTAAAAGATTTGCTTAGTCTATATCGATCCTCTCAGTCCTCTTTATAATTTAACTAAAGTTTTTCCTGATCCTTTGAGGTGATATGGAAGACATTAACAGAACTTAAAAGATTAATTTCTGTTGATTTAATAGAGGGAAATTCAACATGGCTGAATTATTGGTAATCAATAATCAAGATTCCGGCTTGGGATCATTACGAGATGCGATCTCTCAAGCAAATTCCAACGACATCATTAAATTTAGCTCAAATTTGATCGGAGGAAATACTATTACCCTAACCACGGGACAATTAGATATTCCTGTCAGTAAAAATTTAACCATAGATGGAATTAATAATCTCAACCTAGTTATTAATGGAAATAATCAATTTAGAATTTTTTATCTCAATTCAACATCGGCTACACCCACCAGTTTAAATCTCAAAAACCTCACCCTTAATAACGGTTATACTCCCGAACGAGGCGGGGGGGTTTTTACTACCCATCAAGGCATTTTAACGATTGATAATATTAAATTCAATGACAATGTTGCTGATCAAGGTGGGGGGGCTATTTTCAGTGCTTTTGAAGGTAATTTAACCGTTAATAATAGTCAATTTAATCGGAATAAAGCGATCGCAGCTAATGATGAACGGGGAGCCGGAGCGATCGCCTTTTATGGGCCAAAAAATATTACCGTTACCAATAGTCAATTTATTGATAATGAAGGAATTAATGGCGCAGCAATTAACAGTTTAAATGGAAAATTAACCATTGAAAACTCTACTTTTTTGAACAATAAAACCACGGCTGCTGTCTATGATAATGGCAAACCTAACCCATTTTTAAGGGGATTTGGTGGGGCTATTTATGCTGACCGCGCCAGTAGCGTTAATGAAACCATCAGGAACAATTCGGATTATTAATAGCAATTTTCAAGGGAATATTGGTCGAGGAGAAGGAGGCGCTGCTTACCTATTTACCGGAACCCAAGATAACGTTATTTTTGAATCTAATGTTTTTAAAGATAATCAAATTTTACCCCTTCCCAATGGAGGTAATAATGGTAATGGCGGTGCTGTAGTTCAAATTAGTAATGGATTAAATCGAGGATTTACTATTAGTAATACAGCTTTTGTTAATAATACCGCAGCTAATCAAGGTGGGGGGATTTGGACGATGGATGCTCCCACAAATATTACTAATAGTACCTTCTCAGGAAATCGCGCCGAAGTAACTAATTTTAATGGGAATGGCGGAGCCATGGCTATAAATAGCCCAACCAATATTATTAATACTACCATTGCTGATAATTATGCGGGATGGGTAGGTGGTGGAATTGTTGCTTCATCAGGTGTTGAAGTTACTGTTCAAAATACAATTTTCTCCAATAATACAGCCAATAATGGGGGAAATTCTTGGAATATTCAGCAGCAAACTAATCGTAGTCTCACTGATTTAGGTGGAAATATTCAATGGCCAGGAAATCCCAATCAAAGTGGAAATGATTATAACGCTACCACTAATATTCTGAAAGTTGATCCTAAATTGGGAACCCTGGAAAATGTGAATGGAACTTATATTTATCCTTTATTAGTTGGTAGTCCTGCTATTGATACCGGGACTAATAATTCATTAATAACGGATCAAAAAAATCAACCTCGTCCTGTTGATGGCGATCAAAATGGAACCTCAATTATAGATAGTGGTGCTTACGAGTTTCCCACAACACCAACACCAAGTCCCACACCAAGTCCCACACCAAGTCCCACACCAAGTCCCACACCAAGTCCCACACCAAGTCCCACACCAAGTCCCACACCAAGTCCCACACCAAGTCCGACACCAAGTCCAACACCAAGTCCCACACCAAGTCCCACACCAAGTCCGACACCAAGTCCCACACCAAGTCCCACACCAGAACCAAGTCCGACACCAAGTCCAGAACCGACACCAAGTCCAACACCAGAACCGACACCAAGTCCAACACCAAGTCCAACACCAGAACCAAGTCCGACACCAAGTCCGACACCAAGTCCAGAACCGACACCAAGTCCAACACCAGAACCGACACCAAGTCCAACACCAGAACCGACACCAAGTCCAACACCAAGTCCAACACCAGAACCAAGTCCGACACCAAGTCCGACACCAAGTCCGACACCAAGTCCAGAACCGACACCAAGTCCAACACCAGAAACCGACACCAAGTCCAACACCAAGTCCAACACCAGAACCAAGTCCGACACCAAGTCCGACACCAAGTCCAGAACCGACACCAAGTCCAACACCAGAACCAAGTCCGACACCAAGTCCAACACCAGAACCAAGTCCAACACCAAGTCCAACACCAGAACCGACAGCAAGTCCAGAACCGACACCAACACCAAGTCCAACACCAGAACCAAGTCCAACACCAAGTCCGACAGCAAGTCCAGAACCGACACCAACACCAGCACCAACAGCAAGTCCAGAACTAACACCTGCGCCAAGTCCAACACCAAATCAAGATGACTGTTCTTGTCAACCCTTTCCCCCTTTAGATATAGAAACCAGTCGTCAACAAAATATCATTCAGAACACCTTAAATGGTAATGAAAATAATGATAATTTGATGGGGACTGATATTAGTGAAGCAATTAATGGGGGGAATGGGGATGATATTTTATTGGGGATGAAAGAGAATGATAATTTAGCAGGAAATATCGGAAATGATACGGTTTTTGGCGGTCAAGACCAAGATTTTATCGATGGAGGTACAGGTTCAGACTTTCTTTATGGGAACCAAGAATCAGATTTTGTCTTTGGAATGGAAGGAGAAGATCAAATTTGGGGAGATGACGGTGATGATTATTTAAGTGGTGGAACCGACAACGATATTTTATTCGGAAATATCGGTAATGATTTGATATTTGGAGATGAAGGAGATGATACTTTATTTGGTGAAGATGATAACGACTCTTTGAGTGGGGGATTAGGAAATGATATTTTGTTTGGAAATTCCGGTGATGATCAACTTCAGGGAAACTGGGGAAATGATACAATTTATGGAGGAAAAAATGATGACTTCTTCTGTGGAAATGAGGATGATGACTTGTTATTTGGTAATTTAGGAGCCGATATTTTAGAAGGATGTGAAGGTAATGATAGTCTTTATGGAGGTCAAGAAAATGATCGGATTAAGGGTGGAATTGGTAATGATTTTCTGAGTGGAGATCAGGGGGAAGATACATTAATTGGAGGAAGTGGAAATGATCAATTTGCGATCGCAATCAACACAGGAAACGATGCAATTCTTGACTTTAATATTCAGGAAGATCAGATTAATTTATTAGGGGGATTAATGTTTGAACAATTAATGCTTGTACCCAGCAATAACGCCACTTTAATTCAGTTATCAAGTAATGGAGAAATATTGGCAACATTAATCGGTGTTAATTCTTATAACCTAAATGTTAGTAACTTTGCAGTCTAATGTTTTTCTGAGAGTAATTTGTGAAAGAACCACAAAGGTACTAAAATACTAGGAAGATCATCAAGGAGAGGGGTATTCAGGATTTATGGAATTTCTGGGGGCGAGTTCCCTGTTAATCTTGAATACCTCCAAGATATTATCTAAAATAGAATCAAATCAATTACTATACCGAATATCAATAAATGTTGAATCAAACTAAAACTGAGTTAAGACGTTTATTAATTAAACAACGTCGTTCAATTGCAACCGAAGAATATCAGGAAAAAAGCGATCGCATTTGTCAAAACTTACAAAATATTTCCCTATTTCAAGAAGCAAAAACTATTTTATCCTATTTCAGTTTTCGCCAAGAACCGGATTTAAGTTTATTATTGACTAACACCGATAAAAACTGGGGATTTCCCCGTTGTGTTGAACAATCTTTAACCTGGCATTGTTGGCAACCTGGGGAAGCCAATAATACAAATAATTATGGTATTATTGAACCTGATGCTAATTTGATGCAACTACATCATAGTGAAGTTGACTTAATCTTAGTACCATCCGTTGCTTGTGATTCCCAAGGATATCGCTTAGGATATGGAGGGGGATTTTATGACAGAATGTTGAGTCTACCCGAATGGAATTTAATTCCGACGGTGGGAATTATTTTTGATTTTGCCTATGTTCCTCAATTACCAATTAATTCTTGGGATAAACCTTTAAACGCAGTTTGTACAGACTCTCAGTTTATTAATGTTTCCTATTGTTTACCCGCTTAATTAAATTGAACAATAAAACCATAAAAACAGTAATTATTTATATTATTCTCGGAATAATTGCTGTATTAATGCTATTTCCTCTGATTTGGTTAGTGAGTACCTCCTTTAAATCTCCCAGTGAAAATATCTTTCAGTTTCCACCCCAATTTATTCCCCGTCAACCGACATTTCAGAATTTTATTAAAGTCTGGCAAACTAATCCTTTTGGGCGTTATTTATTTAATAGTTCTTTGGTCGCCCTATTAACAGTCAGTTTAAATTTATTGTTTTGTTCCTTAGCCGCCTATCCCCTGGCGCGATTAAACTTTAAAGGTAGAGATGGCATTTTTACAGCCATTATTGCCACCATTATGATTCCTTTTCAAATCGTAATGATTCCGTTATATGTGTTAACGGTACAATTAGAATTAAGAAATAGTTATTTGGGAATTATCTTTCCCAGTATTGCATCGGCATTTGGCATATTTCTATTAAGACAAGCCTTTAAAAGTGTCCCGAAAGAATTAGAAGAAGCCGCTAGAATTGATGGCTGTTCAGAGTTAGGAATTTGGTGGAATGTAATGATACCTGCGGTTAAACCCGCATTAATTACCCTAGCAATATTTGTGTTTATTGGGTCGTGGAGTGACTTTCTCTGGCCCCTATTAGTTTTAGACCAACCGGAATTCTATACTATGCCTTTAGGAGTAGCAACCCTAGCCGGAACATTCTCCCTCGACTGGCGATTAATTGCGGCGGGCTCTGTGATTTCTATTGCCCCGGTTTTACTATTATTCCTAATATTACAACGCTATATTGTGCCGACAGATGCCGGGTCGGGGGTGAAAGGGTGAATTAGTTGAATTACGAATTACGAATTACGAATTACTAGATTTGTTTCAATCCCTGAAAGAGATTATAGGTGATTTCAACTCCGGGTGTTGCTGAAGTTGCTGCTATTGAAATTCAACAAATTGGCGATCGCATCAAAACACAAATTGCCAACTCAGACTAACAAACAAAACCCCCAACTCATTAATGAATTGGGGGTTAAACAAAATCTCATAGAAGGTTGAGTTACCAAATGAATCGCGGTCTTGCGATCGCGCGAATCCATTATGTTGATTTCGAGTTCGCTTACTTCTATGAGGAGCATCCTCTTACCAAAACCAACAATGGTAGCCAAATCATAGCATTCAATTATGGTAAATAGCAAGAAGCCTGCGGAAAATACTCCAACAACACCAAGCACTCCTGCTACTCCCGCACCTCAAGGAGTAGGAAATCCCAATGATTACTACTTCCCTAATAGGGGTTTTGCCTCGGAAACAGAAACCATTAAAGATTGATTTCCAGACTCCCGACTCTGAAAAAATAATCATGAGTCAGAAAGAAGGTGTGAAACCACCTGTGATTCAACAGATTGAGTACACTGACTTCCCTTTGCCGGAAATCAGGTTGTACGTTTGCGACAACGTATTGATGCTACCCTCTGAATACTAAACCCAAAACCCCTGTAGAATAATAATATATATCAAACATTCTACAGGGGTTTTTATCGTGAAAAACAGGCTTGAAATTGGATTTGGATTGATACTTACCTTCTTGATTACATCCTGCCAAGGTGCAACACCGCAATCCAGTGAACTCCAAAAACAGGAGCATAAGCTATGGATAAACACCAACCTAATCAGAAGGCATCAGGCAGACTTACCTGAATTAGTCAGGACTGAAGAAGCTGACAAACTAGCCAGAGATGCTTCCTGTATGTTTCTAAAAGGTAAATGGGACAAATCGGAGAGCGATCGCAAAGTTGCTCTAGGTGCAGATGTCTCAGCAGAGAATTATTCTCAGGATTACGAAAATACTGCTGATAAAGCGATCGCAATTTGGTATAGAGACGAGAAAGCGATGAAAAATTTATTGAATCCTGTCTACCATAAAACAGGTGTTGGAACTTGTAAATCAGAACAATTTGTATTCTTCACTCAAATTTATTACAGGTAAATTTCTTTGATATTAAAAAACCCTTGTAGAAATATTTCCACCAGGGTTTTTGTTTGGGGTGCGATCGCTAATTCATTTGTTTAAAAAAACCAATCTTTTGTGTTTCAATCCCTGAAAGGGATTATAGGTGATTTCAACCAGGTTGTCGCCAAAAACACTAATTCATCATCTCAATTCTGGCTCGTAACCCACTGCGGGTTAACTGTTGCAAGAGGGAATTAGCCCGATATTGATCTCGAAACGCTCCCGCTTGCACCACAGAGCGCCCCTGTACCAAGGTTGAAAACGCTTCGGGGACAACCGACCGCACACGGCGAAGGTCTGCATCACTGCTAATTTCCACCACCACCCGATACCTTAACCCCAAAGCCGTCGGACTCAGAGGGATATCTCCCAGGTTTCCACTCGCTACCTCGTTAGGAAGTAAACCCCCACCTGACCCAATGGGAATATCTGGCCCTGGAACCGATAAAACCCCGATAGCAGCTACGGAAGTCGGCGGAGAGGCTTGGGGCGGTTGAGTAATCGCTTGGGGGGTTTGGCGGGGTTGGGTACGGGGGGGAACCGGAAGCGAAGCGGGACGACCCAAAATCAAATCAGAAACCACTGGGACTAATAATCCCACCACCCTGTCACCGGAGGTCTGGGGTCTGGGGGCAGGTTGGGGGGGACGTCTATTCGGTGGGGAGGGTAAACGGGAAGACTCTGGGGCTGGAAACCGGAATCGGAATTCCATTAAGGTTGGCCGTATTGGATTCTGGAAGATATATCGGAAGGGAAGAAGCCCGATTAATCGGGGTCATGGTGGTGGGATCATTGGCCATTAACGTCCGAGACCCGGGGGCGGTGGTGGGGTTTGAAAGTTGACGGGCTAAGGGAGATGTTCCCGCCATGGCCGTTTGGTAGGGGGAAAGTTGAATTGGCCCGGTAATTTTGTTAGCCGCCAGTTGATTCCCATAGGCAAGGATTTGTTGGCCCTTTGTACCGTTATTGAGATCATAACGGCCATTATTGCGAATTACGTTCCCCCCGGGTTCCTGGGTATTTCCTAAATCTGGTAAGGATTCAGCGATCGCCACAATTCCATCCCGTTGATTTCTTTCAATTTGATTATTTCTTAAAATCGGTCGAGCATTAGCTTGAATCACAATCCCGTCTTTATTATCAAAAACCCGATTTCCAATCACAAAAGGGGCGGAATTTTGAGCAATATTAATCCCAAATCCGGTATTTTGAAACTCATTATTTCTGATTTCTGGGCGAGAATTTCCATAAACCGTAATCCCATTTGCCCCATTTTGAATAAAAGAATTTTCTTGAATAATTGGCGCACTAATTCCGACAATGGAAATCCCATCATGGCTATTGCCCGTAAACGTATTTTGAGAGACAATTAAAGAACTTGATTCGATCCAAAGTCCATAACCTCGCTGATTAGGATTAGTAATTGTTACGCCACTAATTCTGGAGCTATTTGCCCCCAACATCGTAATATTTTGTTGGGCCGAAGTCTTGCTGGTGTACCAGCCGCCCCCATTGATAATAATATCTTTTCCCTTGGTATTGGGATTCCCCTGAAGGGTGACATTATTATGTAAAATAATCGGGAATTGTTCTCCCGTTTGGCTACTATAGGTTCCTGGAGCTAAAATAATTGCCGTATTCGAGGGGGCCATACTTACGGCTTTTGTAATTGTTTTGAACGGGGATTGTTGCGTCCCTTGTCCCCCGTCATTTCCTAGGGTAGAACTTACATAAATTACCGAAATAGAACGATTAGTAGTTGCTGGAAACCGTTTGTTGATTTCTTGGGGGAATGGCTAACCCGCCGTTGGGGTTAAATAGTCCTAATCCCAAACTGATTAATAAAAATGGCGAAAAAGATCGCAGTACCATTAATGAAAATGGAGAAGTAAATCCGATCGCAGTTCGGAGAAAAGATAAACGAAGTTGAGAAATATCAGATAACCTTGTCATTGTTGGGAGGGGGGAGAAAACTGATATCGATTAACCCGTTGTTGCGATGCGGCGCATCTTCTCATAAATCATGAATGTGCTGAAGCACTACAACAGTGGGCAAAAACTTAAGGAGTCTGACGGACTGAAATTAGTTTAAAATGTCATTTGCGTCAAATCAGCCCCAATTTTACCTTAAACTTAACATTTTGGCTGTTAAGAATTTTGAACCTTGTTCACACGCACCCAGAATTAAAATCTAGTTGGGGAAATTATACCCCAAATCCCGCAAAATTACACAACAGAGGAACATGAAATGGATCAACAATACACTCCCCTAGCACAGCCGATTCTCTATCGGATTTTAGATGCTAACCTAGACCGCACCCGGGAGGGCTTGAGAATTATCGAGGAGTGGTGTCGGTTTGGGTTAAATAGCGGGGAACTCGCGGAAGAATGTAAACATCTGCGCCAAGAGATCGCCCGTTGGCATACCATGACCTTACGTTCCTATCGCAATACTATTGATGATCCTGGCACAGAATTAACCCATCCCCAAGAGGAACAACGGTCAGGGATTGAACAACTGTTACAAGCCAATTTCTGTCGGGTACAAGAAGCCTTAAGGGTTCTCGAGGAATACGGGAAATTATATCATCCAGAAATGGGGCGCACCTTTAAACAAATACGTTATCAAGTTTATACCTTAGAAAGCCGTTTACTCGCCCATGAACGTCATAAGGTTTTACAAAATTCCTATCTTTATTTAGTTACTTCCCCCGGGGAAAAATTATTTGCTATTGTGGAAGCAGCCCTACAAGGAGGATTAACTTTAGTTCAATATCGGGATAAGAATTCTAATGACGAAATTCGATTAAAAACTGCACAGAAATTATGTCAACTCTGTCATCGCTATGATGCTTTATTCTTAGTAAATGATCGGGTCGATCTTGCCGTCGCCGTTGATGCCGATGGAGTCCATTTAGGCCAAGAAGATATCCCGATTCAATTAGCCCGACAAGTCCTTGGCCCCCAACGATTAATTGGTCGTTCTACCCATAGTCCTGAAGACATGAAACGAGCCATTCAAGAGGGTGCAGATTATATCGGAGTCGGCCCGGTTTATGAGACCCCGACTAAGGCAGGAAAGGCGGCTGCGGGTTTAGAATATGTTCGTCATGCGGTTAAAAATTCCACCCTTCCTTGGTTCGCTATCGGTGGAATTGATATGAATAATTTTGATGATGTGATGGCGACCGGGTGCGAACGGGTTGCTGTTGTCCGTTCGATTATGAATGCCGAACAACCTACTTTAGTCACCCAATATTTTCTGTCCCAATTAAATCGGGTTAGAAACCTCCGATCCCACAAAGTTTTACCTAATTAACCAAAAATTAAGCATGAAAGAAACAATTACAGTCAAAGTTAATGGGGAATTAAAAACCTGTTCTTCGGGGTTAAAACTTCCCCAATTTTTACAACAACAAGGTTTAAATGCCCGTTTAATTGCCATAGAATATAATGGTGAAATTCTCCATCACCAATTCTGGGAAACTACCGAAATCCAACCTGGGGATATCTTAGAAATAGTAACTATTGTGGGCGGGGGAATCTAAACGGGTTTTCCCTGCACGCTATGGCATTACCCATTACCCATTACCCATTACCCATTACCCATTCCCCATTCCCAATTCCCAATTCCCCATTCCCTACTTTTAAGGTTTTATTTTTAATAATCCTTGGGTGGGACTGAATAAAAATGCCAAGACAAATAATCCAAATGTTACTAATACAATGGCTGGGCCAGAAGGGAGGTTATAAAAGTAACTGAGGTACATTCCGCTAATACTAGAAATTACCCCAATTATTACTCCTAATATCATAACTAAATGCAGACGTTCTACTAATAAATAAGCCGTGGCTGCGGGGGTAATTAATAGGGATAATACCAGGATGACACCGACGGCTTTTAAACTGGCAACAATGGTTAGGGCAATTAATCCCATTAATCCTAAATTCAGCAGGTTAACGGGTAAACCTGTGGCCTCAGCACCCAGGGGATCGAAGGTATAAAACAGGAGTTCTTTATAGATTAGGGTGACTACAGTTAGGATAATTATGGCAATAATAAATGTATCCCTAACGTCCTCTGTTGTGACTCCGAGAATATTACCAAATAGAAAATGATTTAAGTCGATTTTATTGTCTTTTTGAACTAAGGTAATTAGGGTGATGCCGAATGCAAAGAAGGCAGAAAACACAATTCCCATCGCGGCATCTTCTTTAATTCGAGAATAGGTTTCTAATTATATTCATGCAAAGGGTACTTAAAATTCCGGCAACAAATGCCCCGACAAACATATTACCATTGAGGATAAATGCGATCGCTAAACCGGGTAAAACCGAATGACTAATAGCATCTCCTAATAATGCCAGTCTTTGCACCATTAAATAGCTACCGACAACGGCACAAATAATTCCTACTAAAATCGCTATGGTTAGCGATCGCTGCATAAAACCATATTGCAAAGGTTCAATTAAAAGATTAATCATTATTCCCAATTCATAATTCGTAATTCGTAATTCGTAATTCGTAATTCGTAATTCCTATATTCAAGGGGGGATTGTATTAAGCAACAGGGGCGCGTTCAGGAACAATAAAGGTTCGCTCCCCCGACAATTCAAAGATTTCGTGAACCGCTTTTAAAGCTTCTATGCCTTGGTCTTCATCCACCAAACAACTGATTTTAATTTCAGAAGTAGCAATCATGGAAATATTAATATTTTTGTTAGCTAAAGCCTGAAACATTTTAGCAGCAACTCCTGGATGATGTAACATTCCCGAACCCACAACACTGAGTTTAGCAATGGATTTATTCACAACAATTTCACCACAGCCTAATTCAGATACGGCCTGTTCTAAAATCTGTTGAGATTCATCTGCGTCTCCCTGGGCAACGGTAAAAGCAATATCTCGGGTTAAAATCCCATTAATTTGATGACAGCGTTGGGATTGAATAATCATATCCACGCTAATATTATGTTCGGCTAAAAGAGAGAATATTTTTGCCGCCATCCCCGGACGATCGGGAATATAACGAATGGCTAAACGGGCTTGTTTAATATCTAATGCCACCCCACGCACGGGGGGTAAAGATTGATCAATTAGGAGTTTTTCTGGTGCAGAATTACCGGATTGTTTTTCGGAAATATCCACCTCACAGGATTGACATAAAGCTGCCACAGCCCGTTCACAATCTTCAGCGGCAATCACGCAACTAACCTTAACTTCTGAAGTCGAAATCATCTGAATATTAATTCCGGCTTGGGCGAGGGTATTAAACATTTGAGCGGCAACTTTAGGCCGACCAATCATTCCGGCTCCCACAATACTAACCTTAGCAATGGGAGTGTCATCTCCGGTGACTTCAGCATCACCAATATTGGAACTATTGGGTTTTCCTAAAACGGGTAATAAGGCGTCGGCAACGGCGATCGCTTTATTAAAATATTTCCGTTCTACGGTAAAAGTAATATCATTAATATTGCCTTCGTGAATTGATTGGATAATCAAATCAACATCTAAATTTTGTAAAGCAATTCCGCCGAATAATTTAGCAGCAATTCCGGGGCGATCGGGTATTCTTAATAAAGAAACCGCCGATTGATCCGTATCAAATTCGACTCCATCTACCGGACGAGCTAATTCTAAGCCTTCTAAGGGTCGAGGTTGGGATTTTGGAGGAATAACTTTGGTTCCAGGATCATCCGTCCAACTGGAACGGACTACTAAAGAAACCCCATAATTTCGGGCTATTTCTACGGCGCGAGGATGCAAAACTTTCGCCCCTAAACTGGCGAGTTCTAACATTTCATCACAGGTAATTTCTGTCATTAATTGGGCATTGGGAACCAAGCGGGGATCGGTGGTTAAAATCCCTGGAACGTCGGTATAAATTTCACATAAATCCGCTTTTAAAGCCGCCGCTAAAGCCACCGCCGAGGTATCAGAACCGCCCCTTCCTAGGGTAGTAATTTCTAAATCATCTTGACTACTAACCCCCTGAAATCCAGCGATAACTACCACTTGTCCTTGATTTAAGTGACGTTCTATGCGTTCAGTTTCAATATTTAAAATTCGGGCGCGAGTATGTTCAGCCTCGGTGACAATTCCTACTTGAGCACCAGTTAAAGAAATCGCAGGTTGTCCTAATTCCTGCAATGCCATACTTAATAAAGCAATACTGACTTGTTCTCCGGTTGAGAGTAACATATCCATCTCTCGACGGTTAGGAATCGGAGAAATTTGTTGGGCTAAACCAACTAATTGATCTGTGGTTTTTCCCATAGCAGAAAGAACGACAACCACTTGATGATCTTGGGCTGTTTTTAATACCCGTTGAGCAACAGATTGAATGCGTTCAACGGAAACCGACAGAACTACCACCGTATTTTTGAATAATTAGCATATTAACTTCAGAGTTAGAAATTGGGATTTGACAATTAAACTAATTTAAGATTAGGTTGAATCAACCTATTGTATTCTACAGGAAAATAGGAGAAAATCAGCCCCAAGTTTGAAAAAATATTTCAGGGAATCTTGACATAAAGGAGATGGAAGTTGGGATTTGGGATGATAATATCATAACACAGAGAAAGGAAACCCAGATTATTTGATGATCTAAGTTGCCAAATATTTATATTTTTTATATAACTTATTGGCTCCCACTGAGGTTTTCCTATTTTATTATTTTAGATAGAGACAACATCATTAATCTTGAATACCCAATGTTTCAAAAACTTCCCCTTCGCTTTATTTTGATTGTTCCATTTGTCTTACAAATTTTTGCTGCGGTTAGTTTAACGGGCTATTTATCCCTAAAAAATGGTCAGAAGGCAGTAAATAATTTAGCAACTCAGTTACAAAATGAAGTCAGTAATCGCATTTATCAACACTTAAATAGTTATCTTTCTATTGCACCACAACTAAATCAATTAAATGCTCATACGATCGCAATTGGAACCATTAACCCTAATGATTTAACTCAAATAGGCAGGTTATTTTGGCAACAGCGCGTTACCTTTAATATTGGTTATGTATTGTTTGGAACACCTACGGGAAAATTTTCTAGTATTGGTAATTATTTTGGGGATAAAAGAATTACCTTCGATACCGTAAATTATCAAGCTTACGGTAGTTCTTTGATGCACACCTACCAAATGAATAGCAAGGGAGAACCCACACAACTTGTATTAAAAAGTGATCAAGATTATTTATTTCAAAAAGAGGGATGGTATGTCGCCGGAGCCAAATTAGGAAAACCTACCTGGAGTAAAGTTTATAACTGGGAAGTTGAACCATTTCCCCTGTCTATTGCCGCCAGTTATCCCTTATTTAATGATAATAATAAATTAACCGGGGTCTTGGGCGTAGAAATGCGCTTATCCCAAGTGAGTGATTTTTTACAAAAATTTAAAGTGAGTGCTTCCGGTCAAACTTTCATTATAGAACGGAATGGATTACTAATTGCGAGTTCCAGTGCTGAAGAACCTTTTCTGATTAAACCCGGACAAAGACCGCAACGATTAAAAGCCACAGATATTCAACAACCTTTAATTAAAGCTACAGCAAATTATTTAGGATCACAGATTAAAGATTTTCAAACTATTGAAACAACTCAAAACCTCAAATTTTCTTGGAATCATAATCAACAATTTGTGAAAATTACCCCTTGGCGAGATCAGTTGGGGTTAGATTGGTTAGTGGTTGTGGTGGTTTCCAGAATCAGATTTTATGGCGGAAATTGAGGCGAATACTCGGACTACAATTTTTCTATGTTTCGGAGCGTTAATATTAGCAACCCTATCGGGAATTTATACCACCCGTCGAATTACTCAACCGATTTTACGCTTGAGTTCTGCATCGGAAACCATTGCACAAGAAGCTAAACAAGGGTTTAGGGGTGACTTAGTTAAACCCAGGGTAGAAGAACCAAAAATTAAAGAATTGGGAGTTTTAGCCCATGCTTTTAATCAAATGATTCAACAGTTACAAGATGCTTTTGTTACCTTAGAACAGACAAATAAGGCTTTAGAAAAACGGGTGGAAGAACGCACTATTGAACTAAAAACCGCCAAGGAAAAAGCGGACGCTGCCAATCAAGCAAAAAGTGAATTTTTAGCTAATATGAGCCATGAATTACGCACTCCCTTAAACGGAATTTTGGGTTATGCTCAGATTTTACAACAATTAGAGCCTCTGACGGCTAAAGGACAGAAAGGGGTGGGAGTTATTCAACAATGTGGCTATCATTTATTAACCCTAATTAATGATGTTTTAGATCTGTCTAAAATTGAAGCTCGCAAAATGGAACTTTACCCTTCGGATTTTCATTTCCCAGCATTTTTAGAAGGGGTAGTCGAAATTTGTAATATCAAAGCTGAACAGAAAAAAATTAAGTTTAATTATCGACCCCAAGAGGGTCTTCCGATTGGAATTAAAGCCGATGAAAAACGTCTGAGACAAGTATTAATTAATTTATTAGGAAATGCAATTAAATTTACGGATAAAGGTAGTGTAACCTTTTCAATTCAAGCCATATTCATCCCCCAAACTTCTATATATCGCCTACACTTTCAAATTAAAGATACTGGAGTTGGGATGAGTTCGGAACAATTATCCCGAATTTTTCTGCCCTTTGAACAAGTAGGAGAAACCAGTAAAAATGCCGAGGGGACAGGTTTAGGATTAGCGATTAGTAAACAAATTGTTTCTTTAATGGGAAGCCAACTTCAGGTACAAAGTCAAGAGGGACAAGGAAGTATTTTCTGGTTTGATGTAGAATTATCAGAAGCCAAAGAATGGGCAAATACCTCTCGCAATATTCAGACAGGAAGCGTTAGTGGATATCAAGGAGAACGAAGAACTATTTTAGTTGTGGATGATAATTGGGCAAATCGTTTCTGTGATTGTGAACTTATTAGAACCGATTGGATTTAAAGTTATAGAAACAAATAATGGTCAGGAAGGATTGCAGCAGGCGATCGCAATTCTCCCGGATTTAATTATTACTGATTTGGCTATGCCTGTGATGGATGGGTTGGCATTAATTAATCTGTTACGTCAATCGCCAAAACTAAAAGATATTGTGGTAATTGCTTCCTCTGCTAGTGTATTTGATACTGATCAACACCGCAGTTTAGATGCGGGGGCTAATGGGTTTTTACCTAAACCAATTTCAGCTAATTTATTACTAGATTTATTGCAAGTTCATCTAAAATTGGAGTGGATTTATATTTCCTCTGAACCTCCCGCTAAAAATATGAATCAATCCGTAGATACTCAACCCGAAAATCCAAAAATTCCGGTTGAAATCCTATCCAGATTATATGAATTAGCCCAAGAAGGAGATGTAGATGGTATACTGGCAGAAGTGGATCTGGTTGAAACAAATTATCCAGTTTATTCTGCCTTTACTCAAGAAGTTATCCAGCTTACAGAAAACTTTCAACTCAAAAAGTTGCGAGAGTTATTGAGTGAAACCCTCAGCCAATCTTAAACCCTTAATTTTTTCTGTAAAATCAAAATAAAATCTCCTACTTTTATCCATGAAAGACCTTGATTTTATCCTAATTGTTGATGACAACCCTACCAATTTATCGGTCTTATCCCAAACCTTAAAGGGTGCAGGATTTGCCGTGCGAGTAGCTGAAGATGGAGAAAGTGCTTTACAATTAGTTGAACGGAAACAACCCACCCTAATTTTATTAGATGTACAAATGCCTGGTATTGATGGGTTTGAAACTTGCAAAAAATTAAAAGCCGATCCAAAAAACCAAGAAATTCCGATTATTTTTTTAACGGCTTTAACGGATGTTAAAAATAAAGTCAAAGGACTTTCTTTAGGGGCGGTTGATTATATTTCTAAACCCTTTGAACAGGAGGAGGTTTTAGCTCGAGTTCGGGTGCATTTACAACTCAAAAATTTAACGGAAACCCTAGAACAACGGGTGGCGGAAAGAACGGCAGTTTTAGAACAAGCTCAAGTTCAATTAGTTCAACAAGAAAAACTTTCAAGTCTGGGACAATTAGTGACAGGAATTGCCCATGAAATGAATAATCCGATTAGTTGTATTGTTAATAATATTCCCCCAGCCCAGGAATACTTTAGGGATATCAACCATATTTTAAATTTGTGTAAAACCCATTATCAGCAGCTACCAAAATCATTACAAAATGCCATAATTGCGGCGGATTTAGATTTTGTTTTAGATGATTTAAACAAACTGCTAACTTCCATAAAATTAAGCACTACTCGCATCCAAGATATTTCCATCTCTTTAAGAAATTTTGCCCGTTTCTGACTCCTCAACTAAGGTTTTATTTGATATTCATGAAGGGATTGATAGCACCCTGTTAATTTTGAGTCATCGCTTCAAAGCATTAGGAGAAAGATCTGCTATTGAATTAGTTAAAGAATATGGTGATTTACCGCTTATTGAGTGTTATCCTGGGCAATTGAATCAAGTTTTTATGAATATTTTGGCAAATGCTATTGACGCCTTGGAAGAAGCGGATAACGATGGACTGTTTAACCATCGTATTCCTAGGATCAAAGTTCAAACGATGCAACCCGAACCCCAATCAATTTCCATTAAAATTTCTGATAATGGAATTGGGATGACTGAGGAAATTAGCCAGCGAGTTTTTGAACCTTTATTTACGACCAAATCTATCGGTCATGGAACTGGATTAGGATTACTCATTGTTAATCAAATTATTGAAAAACATCAGGGTAAATTGAATCTGTATTCAACTCCAGGACAGGGTACAACATTAGAAATTATACTTCCGATTATTAGTTTTTTAGGTGAGATATCGGAGTAAAATATTAATATTTGCTTTGTCCCAACCTCTTTAAATTCAGAACTGCCTAAAAAGTATTGATTATAAAAATAATATAAAATTACTCGATCAGATTGCAGTTGAGTTCTGAGTTTATCCAGTTCTGTTGATAATTGTATCATAAACTGATAATATTGAGCCAATGAATGATCGAAAGTAAATTAAATTTTAGCTTTTATTTGGATTTCCAGCTTATGCTAACGGCCGAACAACAAAAGGAATTATTGATTCAACTTTCTCAATCAATTGCCAAGTTGGGTATTCAATTTCTCATAGCAGTTCTGATCCTAATAATGGGTCTGTGGTTGGCAAAAATTATCCAAAATTTAACTAAAAGTCTGATGATTAAGGCTCAAGTTGAGCCCACCCTAATTAGATTTTTTGTTAACTTAATTTACATGGCGACGGTTACCTTTGTGGTTTTAACTGCCCTGGGAAAGTTGGGATTGAAAACCACATCCTTTGTAGCAGTTTTAGGCGCCGCCGGGTTAGCTATTGGTTTGTCTTTGCAGGGGTCTTTATCTAATTTTGCTTCGGGTGTATTTATGATTTTTTTCCGCCCCTTCAAAGTCCATGATTATATTGAAGGGGGGGGAGTAGAGGGAATAGTTGAGGAAATCCAAATTTTTACTACCTTGTTAAAAACACCCGATAATAAAACAATTATTATTCCCAATAGTAAGCTCTACGGAGATAAAATAGTAAATCACTCAATTCAACCGATCCGGCGGGTTGATATTAGGTTAAATTTTAGTTATCAGACTAATCTGGATCAGGTTAGAGAACTTTTTAAGACTTTGGTTAAAACTGATTCACGGATTTTATTAGAAACCGATACCGGATATTGAGATTCAGGAAATAGCTGCGGGTGGGATTAAAACTTTATTAACGGTTTGGGTGGTTAATTCTGACTATTTTCGGGTACGTTCTGACCTGAATCAACGGCTGAAACAAAGCTTAGACGGAGATGAGATTCAATTGGTTTGATCCATTTGTTGTCAAGGTGCGATCGCAAAAATTGGAATTATTTGTGCTATAACTACCCATAACAGTTAGGCAAACTAAAATATGGCATCCGACTTAGATCGTGGAATTATGAAGTTTAAAGGGGCGGACAGTCCCACGGCAATTATTATTTCTTCTGTGCTGGTTTTGGGAGGTATCGGCGTTCTAGTTTGGTGGGCACTGCAAACAGCCTATTCTCTGTCTTGATCAGGAACTATAACGGAGATTGATATTAAAAGGTCAATCTCCATTAATATTTTAGCAACTGGGTTTCTTGCAGAAATCCAGTTTTTTTTGCTTCTAACTGTGGGAAAAGGGTTATATTAAGATCACAGAGGTGCGATTAATCTTCGTCGCAAGTCTAGCCAAAGAAAGGAAAATAGTATGTTTGAAATTAAACAAGGGTTATTTCAGTTTGAATTTATGGATAATCACGGGATTTTAGGGGTTTCCCTAGAGGCCGAATTTGACGATATTCGCAAACGCTATATGCAGATTGCCCGGCGTTTACATCCCGATACCTGTCCCTTTGAGAACCCCCAAGATCGAGAGTTAGCTAAACAATTATTAGCTAAATTAGTCAGTCCAGCCTATAATCAGTTTTCTAAGGAAGCTGAACGGAAGGAATATACACTGCTATTAAAAACCATTGGCGATCGCATCGTTAAAGAACAACATAACCTCAAACCCCAAACCGAATCTGCTCAAAAACTTCTCCAAGCCTCCGATTATCAAAATGCCTATGAAAGCGCAATTAAAGAGTTAGCAAAACATCAATATGAATCCCCGGAAAAGGTCTTAGATATTACCGGGGAAATTAGTGAGTTAAACCTGGTTTATTTGCTGCGTAAAAATCAAAAAGGTGCCGCGCCTCCATCTCCTAAAGTTCCCGAAACAACCTCCACCTCCCACTCAGTAACACCCAAAAAAGATTCCTTTGTGGAACAAGCCTGTCACCGTGCCGAACAGTTAATTGCTAGTCAGAACTATCCCCAAGCTGCTTCAGAATTAAAAGATGCCATTAAACGGCAACCTGATAATAGTCGTTGTCATGGTTTATTGGGGTTAGTTTATGTCAAACAAAATCAACCTAAACTAGCTACTCCCCATATTAATCGAGCCTTAGAACTTGATCCCAAACAACCCCAAGCCCTAGAAGCCAAAAAAGAACTAGAAAAACCCACAGCCCCCGCCGGGACAAAATCTAAAACCGCTCAACAAACGGCTAAAAAATCCGATAAATCCTCCGGTGGTGGGTTATTTGGGGGTTTATTTGGCGGCAAGAAAAAATAGAAATGATCGCACCCAGGGGCATCGAATAAAAAGGTATTAAAGCTGTTTAACTAAATCATGTCTAAACTCACGGGTTTATCATCTTCTAAAATCGGACTAACTTGGTTAATTGTGGCAGCTATTGTCACCATTATTTTATATAGCAATCCTAAATAGGTTGTAACATTTCAATACTGATATGAAACAGTCAGAAGTATTACCCCAGATCCGGTGTTCCCTGTTCCCTTTTGATCAGGAATTTTGAACACAACTCAAATAGGATTGCTATAGTTTAATTTTTGGGGTGAGTTTGAAGATCGCCTATGGCTCCAATAATTAAAAATCACAGTTTTAATTAATTTTTAGTCCGTGGGTAACAGAATAGGGTATGGTAAAGAAAGTTACAAATTTATCGGTTTGTAACTCTATGTTAATTCTTAATTCTCTAGTATGGTTTATCAACCCCCATCGGGTGCGCGAGATTTACTTCCCCTCGATGTTGCTCAAAAAATTTGGATTGAACGGCGCTTACAACAGGTATTTCACCGTTGGGGCTATCATCGAATTATTACCTCCACCTTAGAACGGTTGGACACCCTGATGGCTGGAGGGGCGGTACAACCCTCAACCGTAATTCAACTGCAAGATGCCGAAAATCAGGGTCTAGGACTGCGCCCCGAATTAACCGCATCCATCGCCAGGGCCATTGCGACTCGCATGGCGAAGCTACCATCATGGCCCCAACGCCTCTATTACAATGCCAATGTCTTCCGCAAAGGTAAAGCCCTTGATCACGGACAACAGTTAGAATTTTATCAAGCCGGGGTGGAACTTTTGGGCGCTGCTGGGTTACGCGCCGATTCGGAAATTCTGTTATTGTTGCGGGACTGTCTGCAAAGTTTGGAGTTAAATAATGCCGATTTAATTGTGGGAGAAGCGGGTTTAACTCAATCGTTATTATCACCTTTTCCAACTAAAGAACGGGAAAAAGTTAGAACGGCGATCGCTAATTTAGATAGAATTGGTTTAGAATCCCTATCACTTTCTTCAGAACTTCGAGAGCGTGCGTTATTTTTATTTGATTTACGCGGCCGTCCCGAAACCGTATTATCCCAAGTTTCTCAACTAGATTTAGATCCCAACCAACGGCAAGCAGTTAATAACCTAAAATCCTTAATGGAACTATTGCAAAAATGTTGGGAAAATTCCGAAATTCAACCCTCAATTACCCTGGATTTAAGTTTAGTTCAAACCTTTGATTATTACACCGGAATTGTATTTATTGCCGTGAGTGATACCGCATCGGGAACCCGGGTATTAGGACAGGGCGGACGTTATGACCAACTTCTAGGACTATACCATCCCCAAGGACAAACCGAACCCGGAATTGGGTTTTCTTTAAATATTGAAAACCTGCATCAAGTATTATTAGGACGGGGTGAACTCCCCCATAAAACCCCCGCCAGTGATTGGTTAGTCGTCCCTCAAACCTCCCAAGCCGATGCAGCCGCCTTTGCCTATGCTAGTCAGTTAAGGCAGTCTGGTGAGTTAGTGCGGGTGGAAGTGGAGTTAGGGCGTCGGGAAACCCCCGAAGATATCCGCGACTATGCCCGACGTCGAGGCATTGATCAAATTGCTTGGGTTAATGTTGAGGGAAACCCAACAATTGAAAAAATTGTCTAATTGTGGAGTCGGTAAATTGTGGAATATTTCTAATTAATTTTAGGATAACAGTTTCACCTACTCTATCATTTTATCCCTGGCAAACTTGTCAGCTATTAAAAAGCATCAACCGCCTTATTTTCAAGTAGGAGAAAACTAACCATGCCCCATAGTATTGTCACTAATATTTGTGAAGGTGTCGCCGATTGTGTGGCGGCTTGTCCCGTTGCCTGTATTCATGAAGGGCCAGAAAAAAATATCAAAGGCACTGATTGGTATTGGATTGATTTTTCTACCTGTATTGACTGCGGAATTTGTCTACAAGTTTGCCCCGTTGAAGGAGCAATTGTAGCAGAAGAACGCCCCGAATTACAGAAAACTCCCCAATAAAAGGGTAATGGGTAATGGGTAATGGGTAATAGGTAATGGGTAATGGGTAATAGTTTACTCCCCCTGCCTCCCCCTGCTCCCCCTGCTCCCCCTGCTCCCCCTGCCTCCCCTGCCTCCCCTGCTCCCCCTGCCTCCCCTGCTCCCCCTGCCTCCCCTGCCTCCCCTGCCTCCCCTACTCCCCCTGCTCCCTCTCTCAACTCTGAAAAATCTAATGATTTAATATGGAAAACTCTAATATATTGGGTCGAGAGATTTATCAAAGAATTAATCATAATATTCAGCAGGTAATGAAAGGGCAATCCCTAGGGATTAGAAAGCTATTAGCTGCCTTTTTTAGTGGGGGTCATGTCCTACTTGAAGATTATCCCGGAACCGGAAAAACCACCCTGGCTAAAGCCCTTGCCGCCTCCATAGATGCTAGTTTTAAACGGATTCAATTCACCCCGGATCTTTTACCTTCAGATATTTTAGGGGTTTCTATTTTTGACCAGAATCAGCGCGGTTTTCATTTCCATGAAGGGCCGATTTTTTCCAATATTGTTTTAGCCGATGAAATTAACCGAGCTTCTCCTAGAAACTCAATCGGCAATGTTAGAAGCCATGGCAGAATCTCAAGTTAGTATTGATGGAAATTTGAGAAAACTCAAGGATTTATTTTTCGTGATTGCGACTCAAAATCCGGTTGAATCTCACGGCACTTATCCCCTTCCCGAAGCCCAAATGGATCGATTTGCCCTACAATTTAGTTTAGGTTATATTTTACCCGAAGATGAAGTTAATTTACTCTCGGATCAAATTAATCAAAATCCCATTGATACCCTCAAATCCTGTGTTTCCTTACCGGAAATCTTGGCTTTAAAACAACAGGTAAAACAAATTAGAATCAGTGCGGAAATCAAGCGTTATATTGTTGATTTAATTAATGCTACTCGCACCGCAACCGATGTACAATTGGGAGCCAGTCCCAGGGCATCTATTGCCTTAATGAAAATAGCCCAAGCCTTAGCTTTATTTGATGGCTATGAATTTGTCACCCCCGAACAAATCCAAGAATTGGCTATCCCGGTTATTGCCCATCGTTTAGTCTTAGAACCCCGTTCAAGATTTACAGGGAGAACCGCCCCGGTAATTGTAGAAGAAATTATTAAATCTGTTCCTGTTCCTTCCTAATAAGTATTAAAATAAAATGGTATAATTTGAGAGTATCAACAATAATAAAAAAACAATCACCATGGAAATGCTATTAACCCAAACCGACTTAAAACAAAAATTAATTACTAAAATTCAGTCGATTCAATCCCAACTGGGCGGAATAGAAGGAACTCCCATCACAGATGTTAAAATTAAACCCGATGTCGCCGCAGAAATCGAAGCGATGGTAATTCAATTAGAAGCGAAAAACCCTAACTATCGACCCTTACTATTCAAACCATTATTATTAGATGGAGCTTGGTTGCTGCTCTATTCCACTGCTAGAGAAATTCGTAATTTAGCCTCACTTCCTTTAGGGTTAAAAGTCGGAAAAATCTATCAAATTATTGATGTGGCTTCCGGCAGTTTTTTGAATCAAGCCTTCGTTAAACATCCATTAGGATTGATTTCTGGCTATGTGAAAGTAACGGCTAATTTTGAAATTGTCCGTGATGATAATAACCTACCGAATAACCGCCTAAATGTTTATTTTCAACAACGTTATTTAGCCATTTCTAATATTTTAGGGGTTAAAACTCCGCAACTGGAACCTGCCAGGGTTGTCCCGGCAAAAAATCCCGTTGGACGTATTCCCAGTTTAGAAATTACCTACCTTGATGAAACTTTCCGTATTGGTCGAGGGGGAGATGGCAGTTTATTTGTTTTGATTAAAAGTGAATTACCATAATAGCAGCAGGTAGACACTTACACGAGCAAACCCAGATGTTAAATAACTCAATTAAGGAGAAATGAAAAGGTTATTTTACCGCCTATTTTATTTCAGTTATGCCGTTAAACAATCCCGCAGAAAACGATTTACAACTCGCGGGTTAATAGTCCTTGTGGGTGTTGTGATTACGGCTTTTTTGGGATTAGATACTAACCAAAGTTTGACCTATCAAATATTTACTTTTCTAGTTTCTCTTCTAGTGGTTTCTCGGATTTCGGGTCTAGGGTTTCGGTTCCGTTTTAATGCCACTCGAACCTTGCCCCGATTTGCCACGGTGGGTATCCCTTTTAAATCTCGTATTATTATTTATAATAACACAAATAAAACTCAAATAGGATTGCAAATTATTGAAAATTTTGCCGATCCCCGTCCCACCCTGCAAGAGTTTATTGAAACTCCCGAAACCCGGAGAAAAACAGCGAAATCAGATTGATCAAATATTAGGTTATTATCGCTGGTTATGGTTAATTAATCAAAAACAATATGCCCTAGAAAAACCCCAGGATTTGCCCCCCCTTCCCCCTCGACGTTCAACGGAAATTGATATTAATATTACACCTTCCCGTCGAGGGATTTTGCAATTCACCAGTTTAACAGTTTCCTGTTGTGATCCCTTGGGTCTTATTAATTCCCGTCAAACAATTTCTTTACCCCAAAATTTATTAATTTTGCCTCCATTTTATCACGTTCCACCGATAAAATTACCCGGTTCCAGACGTTATCAATCCGGTGGAGTCACCCTCGCTTCTTCCGTTGGAGATGCTGAGGAATTTAGGGGATTAAGAGATTACCGTCCAGGGGATTCTTTAAGAAAAATTCATTGGAAAAGTTGGGCAAAATTAGGCAAACCAATTGTTAAAGAGGAACAGGATGAATTTTTTGTCCGCCATGCTTTAATTTTAGATACCTTTCACCCTTTAAAGTATAGTGAATGTTTAGAAGAAGCGATCGCCATTGCTGCTTCGGTCGCCTATGAAATTCAAACTCAAGAATCTTTATTAGATTTAATGTTTGTCGGCCATGAAGCCTATTGTTTTACCTTTGGTCGCGGGTTAAGTCATACCGATAAAATGTTAGAAATTTTAGCCTCTGTTGTGGCTTGTCGGGATAAAGAATTTAATTCTATTATTCCTATTATTCTCGATAGAATTTCCTTATTAAGTGGGTGTATATGTATTTTTATTGCTTGGGACGAACACCGCAAAACCCTAATTAATCATCTCAATAGTATGGGGATTCATACTTTAGTATTAATAGTAACAGATAATAAAAATCCAGAAAAAAATATGGATTTAGAATCTTTAAATCCTGATTTTACTACTTTTCATCAATTACATTTAGGACAAATACAAGAGGATTTAATCAAACTATGAAAACCCCACCCTTTCTTTTAGGTGCAACTTTGATCTTTTGGGGATGGCAAACAGGACTATTAGTTTTTGCCCTACCAATGGCTTTAATTATTGAAGGTTATCGCTGGATTCAGTGGCGATGGGATGTATCCTCAGAGGATATTAAAAATATTGCTAATTTTTGTTTAATTTTTGCAATTTTAATCACAATTTTTTTAATGATTAATAATCGCTCAATTCAATTTGTTTATACCCTATTACAATGGCTACCAATCATCTTTTTTCCCATTATATTAGCCCCCACCTATTCCCTTAGCGATCGCATTGATATTAGAAACTCTATTTTTATTCTTAAATTCATCCCCAGATCAAGAAAACCCAGGACGTTTTCATCTAAACTTAACCTATCCCTATTTTATCCTTTGTATTATCTCTACAAGTGCTGCCAATCTTCAAGATATATCATTTTATATAGGAATGTTTATGCTCCTAGCAATTGCCCTATTTCCCGGTCGGTCTAAACGATTTTCTCCCCTAATTTGGAGCGGGTTAATTCTGGCAGCCGGAAGTTTAGGAATGGTCGGATTTATTGGACTTCATCACCTACATTTAACCTTGGAACAAGCTGTTGTAGAACGATTAAGCGGTTTATCGGTTACTGATCCCGATCCTTTTCAAAAAAGGACGGCTATGGGTGATATTGGAGTCTTAAAACTTTCTAATAAAATATTTTTTAGAGTGGCTACAAACAACACAGAAGCCACACCAATTCTCCTCAGAGAATCTACCTATAATAAATATAATTTATCCAGTTGGTTAGCAACAGATTCTCAATTCAAGCCGATTCAACCTGCTCAAAATCCGACGACCTGGCTATTTGCAAAACCACCTCAAGACTATTCTGAAATTAAAATTTCTAGCCGGTTAAATAATGGAAAAGGTTTGTTAAAACTACCAAATGGGGCATTTAAAATTAATCAATTACCCGTTTTAACTTTAGAAAAAAATCAATATGGTACAGTTAAAATACAAGGAAACTCCGATTTAATGTCCTATCAAATATTATTTAATCCTCGGGTTAATATTGATAGTCCTCCCACGGAAGCAGATTTACAAATTCCCAAATCAGAAAAACCAGCCATTGCTCGAATTGTCAAGGAATTAGATTTAAAAGGAAAACCTCCTGAAGAAATTTTAAAGGGGGTTAAAGGGTTTTTTGATGATAATTTTAATTATTCTTTGCAACTATTAGAAACAGACCGAGGGACAACACCGCTATCTACTTTTTTACTAAAAAATCGGTCGGGACATTGTGAATATTTTGCCACAGCAACAACACTTTTATTGCGGGAAATGGGGATTCCAGCCCGTTATGTAATTGGATTTTCCGTGAGTGAATTTAGCTCTTTAGAGAATCAATTTATTGTTCGAGGTCGGGATGGTCACGCCTGGACTTTAGTGTATTTAGATGGGGTTTGGCAAAATTTTGATACCACGCCTGCGGGATGGTCAGCTTTTGAAGATGCTGCGGCATCTAAATGGGAATTAATCACAGATATTTGGTCTTTTTTGGGGTTTCAATTGACTCTATTTCTGAAATATATTCCCACCATAAATCTGTTAAAATATAGCTGGTTATTGCTCATTCCCTTAGTATTAATCATTGTTCAGTTTAAGTCAAAAAAACGAGTCCATCGTTTAAAATCTCAACAAATATTATCAAAATCCATCTCATCCTATCAACAACAAGGCACAGATTCAGAATTTTATATTATTGAGAAATCCTTAAACGAATTAGGCTGTTTTCGTCATCCTTCCGAGTCTTTAAAATCTTGGATGAAACGCTTAAAACAGGAGTTACCTAAAAACCCGTTAATTGATGATTTATCCTCCATGGTTGAAACTGCATTATCGTTATCGTTTTGATCCTCAAGGAATTAATCAAGCGGAAAGACAAAAATTAAATGAGATGATCGAATCTTGGTTAAGCTATTATCAAAAACTGGATCGATGAGGTTCTAAAATCCTGGTTTATTTCAATACATAATAGGCTAAAACACTTTGAACTTCATAGATATTTAGCCTTCTGTTAAACTCCCTTTCTATGGGTGCAGAACTTCCCGATATCCAGATTTTTAATTCCGCATCTAGGTCAAAGTGTCCCGATGTTTCAATGCTAAAATGAATAATACTCCGGTAAGGAATGGAGTGATATTCGATTTTTTTTCCGGTAATTCCTTGTTTATCAACAAAGATTAATCGTTTATTGGTAAATACAATTAAATCCCGCACTAATTGATAGGCTCTTTCTACAGATTCACCCTCTGCTAAAAGTTTCACCAGTCCCGCTTGTAGCTTTTCTGAATCGATTTCAGATGCGTTACCTAATAAGCCATCCATTAATCCCATGATTGACCTCCTAACTCAAATTAAAGAATGTGTTTTTACAAGTTATTTCTATTATAGCTTTATTTTTTGGATTATGTAGAGACTATTCTAATCTTACAATACACAATGATTACACTTTCGGTCTAGTTGCAGAAACACAATATTCATATAAAGCTTTATTACAATTTCGTTTTCTGATAATTTCAGAATTGATCTGTTTATAACCTAACATTTCCATAGACTCAGATAGAATTGATGCTGTGTCAACAGTGTTACCAAAGAAATTTGAATTACCAATAATATAATACAACGTTGCTTGAGCTTTAAGAATAGATCTAAGTGAAGACAAATGAAGATGAATATCATGAAAATATTTTAATACATAAATAGCCATTAAATCGGTATTTTTGCCCTCAGAATTTTTGATTTTATCTACAGTTTTAAATAGTTCTTTTGGCAAATTATTTTCTTCAATTTGCCAAGTATTTAAACGACTGGTAGCAATTCCCCACGTTCCCCCAATTGCTAACCAGTCAATTTCACCTGCTTCTTTTGCTTCAGTTATAAACTTAGTCCAATACATATAAGGACGCAGTTCACGAATATAACTCATGCGATTAGGATAGGGAGGTGAAGTAATCACTTGATCAACTTTAATATGATCTAATCCGATTAGAGTTTTAGAATCTGTCTCAATAATAGTTACAATCCCTGAAATATTGGTTTCTGCTGTTTTTAAAATAAACTCAAGAATGGTCAAAAACAATTCTTCAGCATATTCTATATCAAACTGGGTAACTGTTTGCTGAAATGACATAGAAACATGGTTAAATGAGGCGGAAGAAGTTTCGATAATCAGACGGCAAAAAGCAATCCATACTAAACTATAATGATTATTTTCTGGTTCACCAAAATAATTGGCTAAAGTGGTTCGCAAAGCCGTCAATAATTTTAGGGTATACCTAGACCACCATCTTTCAATATTGAAGATAGGAGGTGTCCAATTGTTATGGTCGATTAAAGTTTTATATTCTTCTAATGCTGGTTTTATTCGTTTTCTAATATCTGTCAATTCAGCTTTAGAATAGTTTCTACATTTGGCAGTTCCTAGCCAAACTAGAAACGGATTAATATCAAATAAAATTGTCTGTTTTCCCTGTTCAGCCGCCACAAGTCCTGTAGTTTCCTGTACCGGAAAATGGATCAAGAATAATTGCCTCTGGTTCAACAGAAGTTAAAATCTTTTCAACTAATTTCACACCATAGGCAGGAGTCAGACGCAACCATCCATGTCGCCCTAAATTCTGATTATGTTTAAACGTATATTCTGGTCTTTGTTTTACAGTTGATAACATTACTTGGCAGTTAATAAAACTTCTAGGGTTGTATACACTTCATCTCGAATTAATGAAGAATTTCGTTGCAAGAAATCGGCTAAATCATAGCCTAACACATTCTTGGAAAAAACAAACAGAGAATTTTGGCTAGTTCCTAATAAAGTTCCGGTGATAATTGCTCCTCGGCTATTCCGATATCTTAAGACTAAATCGGAATCAATTTGTGAGGAAAAAATAGCAAATACAGGTAAGTATCCATTAGCCCAAGCAACGGCAATATTATCAATATCAGCATTTTGTCTTTTGCTATCTTTACTTTTATAACCTTGCCTAACTTCAAATACGGCTCCATTTGCAGGTGCAGGAACATTCAAAGATTGACTATAATTTGCTATCCATTGTGTGACTCTTTCTCTAACATCATAATTTTGAATTGCCGTTAATTCTAGTCGAGCATCTAAGGATAACCTTTTTTCCTTATTGTTTTTTGTCTGAACCGTGTAAGACCATAGAACATCTTTTGGATCATCATAATTGGCTTGATCAATAATAATTTGTCGAAATAAACTTTCACAACCTCTCCCAATTTGTCGATAAATAGAAGTCATTCCCCCCGCAGCTTTATGAGCAGCATACATTAAATCTGAATTCAGACCAATCCATGAATAAAACGGATCTGAACCATATAATGATAGAAATGTCGCTAAATCTAATCCTTCTTCTCGATTTCCTAATCCAAATTTAGGTTTATATCGCCTACACACTTTAATTGGATCTAAAAACCGCTTCAGATAAAGGTTTTCGTCAATCACGGTAAATTTTATAAGTTTAGTTTGTCTCAATTGAGTATACAACAAGGTGTAAATTAAGAATAATGTCACAAAGATATCAAAATATAAGCATTTACCATTAAACGGATCTACAATAGAAACAGTTAACAAAATGGAGGTCATATTCCCATGCCTCAAATCATTAAAGATCAACCCAGTGGGTTATATATTCAAACCCCTGAACAACAATCGATCGCCTTTCCCCTCAAACAACTGATAACTGATAACTGATAACTGATTACTGATTACCAGGGGCTTCCAATCATCGTAAATCCTGACCAATAATAGGGATGGGATAAACTGGTAATATTAGATTCTGTAAGATTAGTCGGGAGAGGAATAGCACCAAAAGTGGTAATTAACTGCTCATTTTCAATGCGAGTTTTTCCCTGAATCATTGCAATTTGTGCCTCTTGTAATCCGACCGCTTTAATCGGTGCTTGCTTTAAATATTCATAAAATTCACTCATTAATCCTAAAGTTCCCTGGTCACTAACATACCATAAACTCGCTAAAGCCGATTTAACTCCCGCTTGCACAGCTAAACCCGCAAACCCTAATTCTGACCGTCGATCTCCTAATGCTGTTCGACAAGCACTTAAAGTTAATAATTCCACCGTGGGATCATCCCAACCCAAGTTAGGAAGTTCTGTTAAGGGTAACTTTTCATTCCATAATTGGATAAAAGAATTACTCGGAGATCCGGTTTTAAAATCAGCGTGGGTGGCTAAATGAATCACTTTAAAATCCGATCTACGCCGTTGGGATTTCAGATTATCTAGGGTGAAAAGCTCGTTTAAGAATTTTTCACCCGGCCAAATTTCAGTAATATTTTGAAGTTCAACTGGAACCGCCGGAAGTGGATTTTGTTGTTGAAATTGACTCGCCCCCATGGCTAAGACTTGTGCTTGAATAATAGATTGATATCGAAAGTCAATTAAGCTGGTACTGGGAATTAAACTAATCGCATATTTTTCAACTAAAAATTGTTGACCATCCCATAAAACTGCTATTGGTAAACTCCGTAAACCTGCATCCAGGGAGAATAAAATAGTAGAAACTCCTAATCTTTTCAAATCATCTTCTATCGGTTTAATCATCCATTGATGAAGTTGTTCCGCCGGAGCTTGATAACTGACTGTATCCCGTTGTCGGGGGTTGGTAATTTCGTTTTGCAGTTGTCGAACAACGAGGGATAATTTTTCTTTGGTGGCTTCAGGAACGCTATGTCGCACGGGTTCACCGGAGGAAGGAACCACAATGAGTTCTAATTGATCTTCCCTGGAAACAATATAAACAATGGCATAAACCTGTTTGGTTTTTATCTCCAATTCTTTTAATAGTTGTTGAACTTCTGAACGCTCTAATAGGTTGCCTTGAACTCCTAAATGTTGTTGAAATTCTTGATTTCTTGACTGCTCTAATGCCAAAAATGTAGAATCTAAATCATCAAAACTAAAAGCAATATCTACCGTCGATAAAAGCTCCTGGGAAAGAAAATTATTATTATAATTAATGATAACTTCGGGAGAAGTTTGTGTCCGTTCTTGTTCTTGGTTATTAGGAGGAATTAATACATCTTGTTGCAGGATCACTCCTGTATTAATCAAGGCTTCGTTTCCACTAGGACTAGGGGGAATAATATTAGGGGCATCATCGGTTTGAATGGCAATATTTCCTAATGTAAATGAACCTTGAAAACTTTGGGGGGGCAGAATGCTAAAATCCCCGGTGGTAATGGTGGCGGCTGTTCCATTCACTGTTAAGTTACCTTCGATTTCAAAGGGAGTAATCGGGGGATTCAGTGGCCCTCCGGCGTGACGAAGGGTAATCGCACCCCCACCCAGACGTCCTGCTGTGGAGATACTGGCGGTTCCGGTGGGGGAAAATCGGGTGGGGAAGGAGTTGGTAGCACGGAAGTAGCCTTGGGTAGATTCGGCAAAAACGTTACCCCCGCGACCGTTAGGGGATTCGGTGTTAATAAATTCTACCTGAACATCATTAACCGGGTCGAGGAAAACGTTACCGCCTTGGGTTTGACCTTGGGTATCAATTTCTCCGGCGGTAATGCTGGTTTGGGCTTTGACCGTAAGGTTCCCACCCGTATTACCAGATGTCAGTATATTCCCGGTTGTAATATTTCCGGTTATCGCTTCTAGGGAAATAGTTCCGCCCCGACCATTGGGGGATGAACTATTCAGGGTATTAGTAGTAATATCTCCCTGGGGGGTACTTAGGGAAATCTCCCCACCGTTAGCATTAGGGGATAAAGTGTTGAGGGAATTAACCGTAATATTACCGTTGCGGCTATTCAGGGTAATACCAGGGGATGCGGTAATATTGCGGGTGATAATATCATTATTGGCGGTGACTGCAACCGTACCATTACTGAGGGTATTAGCATTGAGGTTAACAATATTACTGGCATTAATATTCAGTCCCCCTGACCCTAGGATAATGGGGGCGTTAGCTTGAAACTGTTCCGGCGGTAATTCCTAAACCGTTGAGGGGAGATTCGGTGGTAAAGGTATCTAAATTAACATTATTATTGCCTGCGTTAATTGTTAATTGTCCCTGTCCGCCAAGGGTTGAACCAATAAAGTTAATTGCTCCGTTTCCAATACTGGTGTCTAATGTAACCAAATTTCCAGAAACATTAACGGTATTTACGGAGGAAAAGTTAAGTCCGGTGCTGGTGTAGATATCGCCAAACAGGTTAAGGGTACTAGCTTGTTGGAAAATTAATTCGCCTATGGGGTTATTATTATTACTAACGGTATTCAGGGAAATTGTTCCGTTTCCGGCGTTGAGTGTCAGGGTTTGGGAACCGGTTATCGGACTATTATTAAATAGAATATTACCATTATTTCCGGTGGTATTAATAATAATAGGATTTTCTAGTTGAGTTCCCCCGAAAGCATTACTAAAATCAACATTATTATTGGTGGTTAAATTGCCTTGTAGGGTCGTGAGTCCGGTAGTATTTACTTGCAAACTAGACAGGGGGTTACTATCACCCACGGTGGAAAAAGTAATATTACCACTCCCCGCATTTAGAGTTAAGTTACTATTTCCATTAATAGAGTTATTAAAAATAATATTCCCACTATTATTCGTTCCCGATGAGGTGAGGTTAATATTGGGGGATGCAAGTTCTAGGGGACTATTATATTGTTGTTGACTTCCGACTCCATTACTAGCAGAAGTATTAATATCACCATTTAAAATAATTGGATTATTTCCACTGTTTAAACTTAGGGTTCCTGCTGTACCAGCAATTGCACTGGTATTAACCCCGCCTAAATTCAGGGTTTGGGGGGTAATAATGGTAATATTTCCCCCATTATTCGGGGAAACTGGTATTCAGAATACCGGGGTTTGTCGTAATATTTCCCGTGGAACTATTGAGGGTGATGGGTTGACCGTTGGTGGTGATATTTCCGGTAATAATATTATTAGTTGCGGTGATTTCAACGTTACTACCATTGGTGGTGATAATATCTTGGGAAAGGGTGACAGTATCACTAGAATTAATCCTTAAATTTCCGGTATCCAGGGTAATAGGAGAATTACTATTAACGGTTTGGGCATTAATTTCCAACCTTCCCAGGTTTACCGTATTATTAAATTGAATATTGCCATTTCCTGCTTCCAGAATTAAACCGTTATTATTGACGGGAAGACTATTAATAGTATTATTAAAGGTAATATTTCCGCCTCCTGCGGTTCCCGAGGTATTTAGGGTAACGGGTTGATTTAATTCAACGGGGTTATTAAAGGTTAAATTGCTACCCGTCCCGCTATTTCCCGAGGTATTAATATTTCCAGTTAACCCAATTTTTTGCCCCGTAACGGCTAAAGTTCCAGCTTGGTTAGTTTGGGTACTGGTATTAATTTCTCCCAGGGTAATATTAGCGGGTGTCGTCATAGTGATATCACCGCCATTGCTATTAGTAGAACTGCTATTAATAATTCCGCCACTGCTATCAATATTCCCCGTATTGCTATTTAATATAATAGGTTTACCTTCGGTAGTTAGGTTGGCGGTGGTAATATTATTTTCGGCATTAATATTAATGGTCGCGTTATTTGTAGCGGTAATAGGTTGGGTTAAATTAACCGTACCACTACTATTGATATTAATTCCTTCTCCCGTAACATTAATTCCCCCATTGCTATTAATATTTCCACTGGTTAGATTTAAACTATTTAATGGATTTGTTTCTCCTATTGCTTGATTAATATTAACGGTTCCCGTCCCAGCTTCCAAGGTCAAATTAGCAGTCCCTAAACTATTACTATCAACGGTATTATTAAAGGTAACATTTCCACTTCCGGCGGTTCCAGATGTGGTTAAGGTAACGGTATTGGCATCTAAAGTCACGGGAGAATTGAAGGTAATATTATTCCCTGAACCAATAGCAGCAGAAGTATCTATATTATTAGTTAAATTAATTGTATTTCCGGCGAGGGTTAGGGCTCCCGCTTGACTGGTTCCTAAATTGGATTCTGTGCGGGTACTTACTGCGCCTATAGTTAAATTTTGGGCCGCATTTAGGCTGATTTCTCCCCCGTCTTCGGTGGTAGAAACTACTATTAAGAATACCGGATGCGGTATTAATATTTCCGGTATTACTGGTGAGGGCAATTCTTGAACCATTACTAATAATATTCGCCGTTGTAATTTCCCCAGTTGCAACCACATTAACGGGACTATTATTATCGGTGGTTATGGTATCACCTAAATTAACATTTTGAGTTGCATTAATATTAATTCCCCCATTTTCAACATTAACAGGAGACTGGGTAATAACATTTCCACTATTAATGGTTAAGTTTTGCAGAGGAACATTATCCCCTATTGATTGATTAAAAGTTGTATCTCCCGTTCCCGTTTCTAGGGTTAAACTATTACTCCCCGCATTACTATCAATACCCCCATTAATTGTTCCATTAAAGGTAACATTTCCACTGGTATTGTCTCCCTTTGTATTGATGATAATATTGGGTTCAGGCAGAATAACATTGGCATTAAAATTAACATCACTTCCCTGACCTTGGGTGGCGGAGGTATTAATATCTCCAGTTAAATTAATAGTATTATTTCCCGAAGAAATATCTAGGGTTCCAGCTTGACTATTGTTAGAATTAGAGGCGGTACTGGTATTAATATCTCCTAAAGTAATTGTTCCCGAGGCGTTAAGGGTTTGGTTGCCGCCATTATTATCGGAAGCACTGCTATTTAAAATGCCAGCTTGGGTATTAATTGCCCCATTGGTACTGGTTAAATTAATCGTTTCACCCCCGGTAATTATGGTTCCGGTATTGATGGTATTAGTAGCAGTTAAATTAACGGAACCTCCGGTTGTAGCGGTGGAAAGACTATTTAATATTCCGGCGGTGGTATCAATATTATTGCTACTTTCTAAGGTGATATTTCCCCCGGCGGTGGTCATATCTCGAGTAGTAATATTTCCCGTAGCTAAAATATTAATAATGCCGTTATCGGTGGTTAAAATATTAGCCAAATTCACATCCCCCCTGGCATTAATCGTTAATCCAGAGTTAGCCAGATTAATCGGTGCTATACTATTAATATTCCCTCCGGTAATGTTTAAACTATTCAGGGGAATAAGATTACCTACACTATCATTAAAATTGATATTTCCGGCTTGCAGAATTAATGTATTACTTCCCGGGGTAATGCCATTAATAGTATTATTAAAAATAATATTCCCACTGCCTGTACTTCCAGTGGTATTAAAAGTAATAGTAGGTTGGGCAATTTGTAGGGGGGCAGAAACCGTAATATTATTTCCCTGACCCGTGGTGGCAGAAGTATTAATATTGTTAGTTACCGTAACAGTATTATTAGCAGAAGTTAGGTTAACTGTTTCCGCCTTGGGTATTCCCTCTCGCATTAATTCCCGCAACCCTGATATTACCCGCCGCCTCAATAGCAATATTTCCCCCACTTCCCTGACTAGAACTACTATCAAGGGTTCCAAAACTACTATTAATATTTCCCTCACTACTTTTAAGATTAATTTCACCCCCGGCATTGGTTAAGGAATTAATCAATAAATCTCGATTTCCTGATATTGTAATACTTCCTGAACCAGTGGTATTTATGGGGGTATTTTCTCCAATAATTACACTATTTGTATTTTCGCCATTATTCACACCCTCAATTAAAATTGACCCCGTATTACTTTGAATTTGACTCCCTCCAAATATTTCCACCGCCCGACTCTCAGGAACTGCCCCACTACGACCTTTTATATTAATAGCCCCACTGTTTAAACTATTAATTTGTGCGGTATTAATTACAATAATCCCATTACTATTACTCTCCGTACCATTGCCAGTTCCGGTTAAATTAATACTCCCTGTTCCTGATGATTGAATTAGACTATTTCCTAATAAAATACCCTGTCCACCAAAAGAAGATGAACTCACTCCAGTTAAATTCAGATTTCCATTAAAAACCTCAATACTAGGGTTATCTAAAATAAAAATCCCGTGACTATCGGGGGTTTGACTACTACTACCCACTAAAGTAATATCTCCGGTTCCCGTAGCAGTAATATTTCCGCCGCCAAAAAGGGCAATTCCATGACCACTATTTCCGGTAGCACCACCAAGTCCATCTAAACTAATATCCCCAGTTCCAGTAGAAACAATTGCGCCTCCGTCCCCAATAAAAATTCCTGGACTTAAAGCTAAACCCCGTCCCAAACCATTAATTAAAATATTGCCATCGGTAGTTTGTACCTGTGCATTTGCAATAAAAATTCCCTCGCTAATGTCACCCTCACCACCCACCCCCGATAGATTAATTGTCCCGCTTCCAGTGGTAGAAATAAGAGTGCCATTTAAGATAGAAAGACCATCACTATTATTTCCCGTGGCGTTATTATTTCCATTTAAGTCAATAATTCCTGTCCCCGTAGAAGCAATATTACTCTGACTCAGATAAACCCCCACACCACCATTGGTTTCCGGCGGTAGTTCCTGCTATTTGAATTGTGCCATCAACGGTTAAAATATTGCCTTGACTCAAATTTACCCCAAAACTATTTAATCCATTCTCACTATTTCCGGTTAAGTTAATATTCCCTGTTGTGCTTTGCAAGGTGGAATTATTATTAATTAAAATTCCGATATTACTTGTTTGAAACCCTTGGCTATTACCAATAATATTAATTATTCCTGTGTCTGAGTTAATCGTAGATTGGTCTAACCAAACACCTATATTTGTATCGGTTTGTGTGCCACTGGTTCCGGTTAAATTAACATCACCATTCCCCGAATTTAAGCTACTATTTGTTAGAAGAATCCCATGATTAAAAGGTTGGTTATCAACACCAATTCCATCTAGGGTGATGTTTCCCCCTAAACTATTAATTTGACTATTATCAATCCAAATTCCAGAACGAAAAAGCGAATTTCCTCGACCCGTTACGGTAAAAGCTCCTCGGTTTGTATCAATATTGGCATTACGAATAAAAACAGAACCATTATTATTATTGTCAAAATCCGCATTAAAATTGAGGTTTAATTTATCACTATCATTCGGGATACTATCACTAATAGTCTGTCCATCGAGAATAATATTCCCAGCCGCATTTAGGGTTAAACTTCTTTCCCCCCCAATTGCATTAAAATCTAAGGAGGTTTGAAAGGTAATATTCCCATCTTGGGAATTGGTTCCCACATCTCCGGTTTCGACAACAACATTCCCTTCACTGAGGGCTGATTTTAATATAGAAACACTTAATCTAGCATTATCATCGCTGGTATTAAATAGGAATTCCCCCGTGGGTAAAATATTTTGATTCAGGTTAGTATTTCCCCCCGTATCATCGACAATATCAATATTATTTGGGTCAATTAACCAGGTTCCTCCTAACCCTACGGGGGCGGAAATATCGGGAGCCCTGTTAATATCTAAAATACCGCGACTACTGGTTTCAACAAATCCGCCATTGCCATTTTGCATTCCCCCCCGCACTTGAATATCACCATAAACTTGAGTTAAATCCTCAGACCAAACAATAACTCGACCGCCATTTCCCGTGTCTAAAGCATTAGCATTAATAAAAGAATCGGCACTAATAAAGGTTTTTTGTGCCTGGGGAAAATCCCCCAATCCTTTATAGTCTCCCCCGATTAAAACCGTTCCTCCTCCGGTTAACCCAGAGGCATTCAAGGTACTATTAATTATTCCTATTCTATCCCCCGTTAACTGAAGATTCCCCCCGGTTTGGGTGGGGGAACTGACATCAATTGTTCCCGATAAAATAGTGGTTCCTGGTTCGGTGGGAACCGTAATTCCCGAAGCGGTTAAAACTACATTTCCCTGTTCATTAACCTTAACTTGATTAGCAGTTACCGAAGTTCCTCCGGTGAGTAATTCAGGTAAGGATAGGGCGGTAAAGGTGGAATTATTTGGGGGAATATCTGAAGTTAATTCTAAATTTAATAGGTGTCCTTCCTGGGAAAGTCTAACTGAATTTTCCCCGGTCACCGATGCAATTGTAATTTTTCCGGCGGGGGCAGAAATTGTTCCGGTATTTAAAACAGTTCCTGCTAATAATGTTATATTCTCCCCCGGGGAAACCGTGAGATTTCCTAAATTAACTAAACTCCCAGGATTTTCGGAATTAAATACAAAATCCCTGGGAGTTCCCACTAAGGTTTGCCATTGATTTTCCCCAATAGCTTGAAACCAATTTTGATTCCCAAATCCAATACTATTTGCGGTGGTCGCAGTAAAAGAGGCGGGAATATTTAAACTGGCACTTTCCCCAAAAACAATTCCCGCCGGATTGATTAAAAATAGGTTAGAATTTCCTCCAGTAACTTGAATTAACCCATTAATAAAAGAGGCTTCTCCCCCGGTGACTCGTCCTAAGATATTCTGAATTTGAGGATGGGAAATAAAATTGAGAATTTGCCCCTGGGAGAGTCCTAACTTTTCAAAACTATGGAATAAATTTGCCCCATTTCCCGATAAACTGCCGCCATTAATATTAAACTGATTTCCCTGATGGGTGACTTGGGTTCCGGTTCCATCCTGTGCCGGAATAATCATTTGTGCCGTGATTGCAGTGGGAAATAGGCAAACCAACAGCACCGATGGAAACCATGACCCGGGGAGTGAATAGAACCGGAATTTTTGCACAAGGTTGTAACTTGGGGAGGCGCGTTTGTTTCCGATTCATGTTTCCAACCTATCCAGAGAAAGTTGTCTCTATCCTAGGCTAATTTTTCCTAAATAGCAACTCTTAATCTTGATAATAAATCATAAATCTTTATAAAAATTATCCCCTTCTATAGTAAACTAAGAAAATGCACTCAATCCCGTCTAATCATCAATGGATCAACATCAACATCCGGTAATTCTGAAGGAGTCTGTAGCCACAACAGACTTAACAACACTGCGCCATTGGCTACTAGATTTATTTTGTCAACTCGCCTATAAAGAAGGAGATTTTATACTTTCTTCTGGTCAACCGAGTTCCTACTATATTAATGGGAAACAAGTCACTTTGCATCCCCATGGAGCCCTAGCCATCGGCCGTTTGTTATTAGCAATGTTACCCGAAGATACCCAAGCGGTGGCCGGATTGACCCTGGGGGCTGACCCGATGGTCTCGGCGGTAAGCGTGGTTTCCGCCTATCAAAATCGGCCGGTTTTTGCCCTAATTGTGCGTAAGGAAGCCAAAGGACACGGAACCCAAGCCTATATTGAGGGGCCAACTTTACCCCCGGGAGCCCAAGTGGTGGTCTTAGAAGATGTGGTGACCACCGGACAGTCGGCGATGAAAGCGGTTCAACGCCTACGCGATGGGGGATATCAAGTTAATCATATTATCGCCTTAGTTGACCGACAACAGGGGGGCGGGGAACTCTATCAGCAGGAAGGCCTAGAATTTCAGAGTCTATTTACGATAGATGAATTAAAAGCCCATAATGCTAGTAGCAATTGTGCCAAAATGTGATATTCTCCTGAGTATTTTCAATTTCGCGACATACCATCCCTTCCCAAAAATTATCGATGAACAGCAAACATTTAATCTTGCCTGGATTTGCGCTTTTGTTGGGTACAGTGTTCCTGGGAAACTGCGGTTGCTAGGGAACTCACCGCAGAGGAGAAAACAGTAGTTTGTAAACTCAAAGAAGTAGTTAAGGATGCCGGGAGAGACGGTTTTGAATTGGCATTTTGGCCGATTGTTCGCAAGGGGCCAGCGAAGGCAAATGCTCCCCTAACCATCAGGCTTGATCCTGCTATAGAATATTTATTTGTTGGCTATTGTGACGAAAATTGTACCGATGTAAATCTAAGTATAAAAACCCTGGATGGGAAGGTTTTACAATCGGAGAAAGATACATTATCCGTTATGCCATTTAAACCCCCGGCTGCTAATATTTATGAACTTAATCTAAATATGACTAGCTGTAGCAAGAAAGATGGATGTGTTTATGGAATTGGTATTTTAGCACCCAAAGGAGTCAAGGTTCCCTATGCCCCATCCTTACCCAAAGACCTTGCTAAATTTGAGTTTTGCCAATCAAACTAATCAGTCATCAGTAGAGACGTGCCATGGCGCGTCTCCACTAGCCACCAGTTATCAGTATAGGATTTAAGATTTCTCGTTACTGTTAACTGTTAAATGATTAACGACGCAGAATTTTTCCACACAACGCACAAACATTTCTACACCTATTGCTAAGGCATTTTCATCAAAATCAAAACGGGGATGATGATGGGGAAAATCTAAATTTTGATCCGAATTTGCCGAACCTAAAAAGAAATAACAACCCGGAACTTCTTGGAGAAAATAGGAAACATCTTCCGCCGCCATGGTTTGGCATTCTGGCACAACTCCGGCGGGAGTTTCAACTAAAGTTTCCGCCACACTTTTTACCAACTCCGTGACCCGTTTGTCATTAATCACCGGAGGATATAAAGAGGCATAATTGAGTTCATAACTTGCCCCATGACTTTGGCAAATTCCGGCAATAATTTGTTCAACTCGACTCCCAAAAAATCCCTTATAGGTAGGATTAAAATAGCGCACTGTTCCCAACATTTTCGCACTATCAGCAATCACATTATCGGTTTTTCCCGCCTGAAGGGAACCCACACTAATAACGGCTGCATCTAAGGGATTAACATTCCGAGAAACAATGGTTTGTAGGGCTAAAACAATATGGGAAGCCACAACAATTGAATCAATAGTTTGATGGGGAATCGCACCATGTCCGCCCTTTCCATAAATTGTACATTGAAATTTTTCTACCGCCGCCATTAACGCCCCGCTATGGACTCCAATAGTTCCCAAGGGTAAATTATTCCACAAATGTAATCCAATTAAAGCATCCACATTAGGGTTCTTTAAAACCCCCGCTTCAATCATCGGTTTAGCTCCCCCTGGCCCTTCTTCGGCGGGTTGAAAAATAATTTTAACTAACCCTTGAAAACTATGGCGATGATGGGCTAAATAATAAGCAGTTCCTAAAGCAATCGCCGTATGACCATCATGGCCGCAGGCGTGCATAATTCCCTGATGTTGAGATTTATAGGGAACATCATTTTCTTCTTGAATTGGTAAGGCGTCTAAATCGGCGCGAATTGCTAAAACTGGCCCGGGTTTTCCACTATCAATAATAGCCACAATTCCGGTCTTGGCAATTCCAGTTTCATGCTCAATTCCCCATTCTTTCAGTTTTTCGGCAATAAATTCCGCCGTTAAGGTTTCCTTAAATCCCAGTTCGGGATACTGATGTAAATGGCGTCTCCATTCTCTTAACAGGGGTTGTAAGTTACGGATATCCAGTCGCAATTGTGAGATATTAACTGAGTTTAAGCTGGGAATTGTAAAGACCATCGGTGTGCAGAAAATCTAAAAACTATATCAAGACCTAAAATTAATTATAACATTATTTTTTTTAATATCCGTAGGGGCGGGTTCCGAATTAATCTTTCAACCGCACAAATAATCTACCTAAACCCGCCCCTACAGTTGATGGGGAATTTTAAAATTAACTGATTTTTGATTAATTAAAAATAGTAATATCCGTAGGGGCGGGTTCCAAATTAATCTTTCAATCGCACAAATAACCTACCTAAACCCGCCCTCTCAACTGCTGGATTAGGGCGGGTTTTTTTAGATTATTTGTGCTTAACATAAATTCTGACCGGGGGTTGGGGCGGGTTTTTTTAGATTATTTGTACTTAACATAAATTCTGACGGAAACCCGCCCCTACGGTTGACGGGGAATTTTAAAATTAACTGATTTTTGACTAATTAAAAATAGTAATATCCGCAGGGGCGGGTTCCAAATTAATCTTTCAATCGCACAAATAACCTACCTAAACCCGCCCTCTCAACTGCTGGATTGGGGCGGGTTTTTTTAGATTATTTGTGCTTAACATAAATTCTGACGAAACCCGCCCCTACGGTTGATTAGGGATTTTAAAATTAGCTAATTTTTGATTAATTAAAAATAGTTTCTATATCTAAATCCGCAGCAATTTGAGTCAGTTTTTCTCGATCAGTTGGTGTGTCAAGATGGGGCAAAATTCCTAAAATTGGGACTTGTGTTAAAGATTCTATTAGATGGATAGGAGTCCAATTTGACCTATCCTGTTGAGAAGTAGGTTCGACACAATTTAAGACCAAACCTTTCAGAAATACCCCCGTTTGTCGAGCTAAAGCCACATTAGCCACCGCCTGAGCGATCGCACCTAAACGCACAGGAACCACTAAAATAGTTGGTAAATGCCAATCCCGTGCCAAATCAGCAACTATCAATTCATCAGTCACCGGAGAACCTAAACCCCCCAACCCTTCTATTAATACAAAATCCCGACTCTGTTGTAACTGACATAACTGCAACCAAACTAACTTTAAATCGACTATTTTTCCTTCTAAATTCGCCGCAATTGGAGGAGCAAGAGGAGCTTCAAAATGCAAAGGATTAATCTCGGCAATCGACTGATTTAAAGCAAAAAGTTGAGTATATAATTCCCGATCGCCAATTCCCGTTTGAATCGGTTTAAAAACTCCTAAACTTCGAGATAAATAATAGGTTTGCCAATAGGAAATTAATGCCGTTGTCAATAGGGTTTTGCCCACATTAGTATCAGTGCCCGCAATCAATAAAGTCTTGTTCATAATTCTCACCAGTAACGACTCAACAAATAAAATATTACACCCTTATAATTTTCCCATAGAACCTGTTATATTAGAAAAATAAAATTCACTCCGTAAAAATCCAGCGATGGTGTAGGTAGTGATTCACTAAGTTGCGATCGCTAATTTCCTCAGCCCAAATCCGAATATGAATCAAACAAATCCCCTATTCCCAGAAACAGTAGATCTAACTAACTGTGATCGAGAACCAATTCACATCCCCGGATTGATTCAGAGTCACGGAATACTTTTTGTTTTACAAGAAACCTCAGCTAGAAATATTACAAGTTAGCAACAATACTTTTCCGATTCTCGGTATTCACCCCCAAGAAATCTTAGGAAAAAAATTAAAGCAAATTCTCAAATCACTATTAATTAAGCAAATTCAGAAAAAATTAGCTGAAGAACTAGGAACAATTAATCCGCTCAAATTATCTATTAATACTCCCAAAGGAAAACAGTTGTTTGATGGGATTCTTCATCGTTCTGATGGGTTGCTTATTCTGGAATTAGAACCCGTTACCTCAAAAGAATTTAGTGATTTTTTGAGTCTCTATCATTTAGTTCAAACACCAATTGCCAAAATTCAAAAAACCTTCAATCTGAATGATTTATGTCAAGTGATCGTCGAACAAGTGCGGAAACTGACGGGATTTGACCGAGTGATGATCTATCAATTTGATCCAGAAGACTCAGGGACGATCATTGCTGAAAATAAGTTAGAAGAATTAGTTCCCTATCTGGGTTTACACTATCCAGCTTCAGACATTCCCCGGCAAGCAAGGCAATTATATAAGCTGAATTTAGTTAGGTTAATTCCCGATGTAAATTACCAACCTGTAGAACTAATTCCTGTTAATAATTCAGTTACAAATCAGCCTATTGATCTCAGTCTTAGTATTTTAAGAAGCGTTTCTCCCATACATATTGAGTATCTTAAAACTATGGATATGGGCGTTAAAGCTACGATGACAATTTCGTTAATGCGGAATCAACAACTCTGGGGACTAATTGCTTGTCATCATCAATCGCCGAAATATATTCCATATCAAATCCGTACTGCTTGCGAACTTTTAGGAAAAGTCATGTCTTTAGAACTGACTTCCAAACAAGATAATGAAACCTTAGATTACCGGATAAAATTAAACTCAATTCAGTCTAAATTTGTCGAAGCGATTTCCCATGAAGATAATTTTGTAGATGGTTTACTAAAGGAGAAAACTAATTTATTAGAGTTAGTAGGTGCTCAAGGGGCAGCCATTTTTGCTGATAAAAATTTAACCATCATTGGTCAAACGCCCACATTGGCTGATATTGAAAAATTAATAAATTGGTTAACAAAAACAATTAAGCAAGATATTTTTTATACAGATTCTTTACCTAAATTATATCCAGCCGCCGAGAAATTCAAACAAGTTGGCAGTGGGGTGCTGGTGCTTCCCATAGATAATATACAAAAGCATTATGTTTTGTGGTTTCGTCCTGAAGTTATTCAGACGGTAAATTGGGCAGGTGATCCGAATAAGCCCGTGGAAGTTGAACAGAATGGAGAGCGGCGTCTAACCCCTCGTAAATCCTTTGATCTGTGGCAAGAAACGGTGCGATTTAAGTCTTTACCTTGGCAGCAATGTGAAATCGAAATCGCTTTAGAACTCAGAAGTGCAATTGTCGGAATTGTCCTACGGAAAGCTGCTCAAATCTCCAAAGTTAATCAACAATTAACCTTAGCTTTATCAGCAGTGAAAATGGGAATTTGGGATTGGGATTTGCTGATAAATCAGATTGTTTGGTCAAGCCGTCATGAGGAGTTATTTGGGTTGAAACCCGGAACCTTTGATGGCACTTTTGACACCTTTGAATCTTGCATTTATCCAGAAGACCGAGCCCCGACCGCTTTAGCCGTAGAGCAAGCCCGCCTGGAAAGGCATGATTATCAGCATCAATTCCGAGTAGTTTGGGCTGATGGTAGTATCCACTGGATTGAGGCGAAGGGCAAATTTTTCTATGACAGCGATGGTAATGGGGTGCGGATGCTGGGGACGGTGGTGGAAATTAGCGATCGCAAAACCAGAGAAGCCCAACTCCGCCTGCTAGAATCCGTTGTCATCTCAACTAATGATGCCGTCGTGATTACCGAAGCCGAACCCATTAGGAAACCTGGCCCCCGGATTATTTACGTCAATCCCGCCTTTACCCGCATGACCGGATACACCCCAGAAGAAGTTTTAGGTAAAACCCCACGGATTTTACGCGGGGAAAAAACAGACCCGACAGTTTTAGCTCGACTTCACACAGCCCTGCAAAACTGGCAACCCCTGCAAGTTGACCTGATCAATTATCGTAAAGATGGCTCCCATTTCTGGGTGGAAGTCAGTATTGTACCCGTTGCTGATGAAAAGGGCTGGTATACCAATTGGGTAGCAGTGCAGCGAGATATTACCGAACGCAAACAAGCTGAAGCCGCTTTACAGCAACTAAATCAGGAGTTAGAAATTCGAGTACAACAGCGAACTCAATCCTTAGAACGAACTCAAGCAGCCTTACAACAGCAAATCGAACGAGAAACGGTTAATGGTGGCAGTTGCCCAACAAATCCGTATCTCCCTAAACCTAACGGAAATCCAGATTATCCAATCCAGATTATCCAATCCAGATTATCCAATCCAGATTATCCAATCCAGATTATCCAATCCAGATTATCCAATCCAGATTATCCAATCCAGAGATCCAGCGGTTGAAACCGTGGCTACACAAACCAAACCCGCCTGCGCGGGTTTTAAACCCTTGATCTAACCCCCCGCATTTCCTCAATTTGTTGTTTTAAAATTTATGCTGTAATGATTTCACTAAGTTGAATTCAATTAGCCCTCATGGGTCTCTGGCGATGCCGGGGGCGATAACAAACATTATGAGTATGATAGATATTAATGCCAAACGAATTTTATTTATTGATGATGAATCCCATATCCGACAAGTCGTGAAAGCCTGTCTGGAATCCCTAGGGGGTTGGAATGTATTATTGGCAGCTTCAGGTCAAGAAGGTTTATCTAAAGCAGTTTCTGAGCAACCTGATGCCATCCTAATGGATTTAATGATGCCAGAAATGGATGGTTTGGTTCTATTGCAACAACTACAAACCAATTCCGCCACTCAGTCCATCCCGGTGGTATTTTTAACCGCCAGAAAGAGTTTTACTGAACCGCAAAGGTTTGAAGCCTTGGGAGTTAAGGGTGCGATCGCTAAACCCTTTAATTCTCTGACTCTAGTTCCCCAAATCGCCAAAGCTCTCGGCTGGAAACTGGAAACCTAAAGTAATTACGAATTACGAATTACGAATTACGAATTACGAATTACGAATTACGAATGGGTAATGGGTAATGGGTAATGGGTAATGGGTAATGGGTTGAAACGTTTTACAGAAAACTCAAAAAAAAATTACCCTCAAAGTTTCCTCAACTTTCTATCGTAATCTTTAAAGTATAGGAACTTCCTATAGCACCTATTTAGGATTGTTATAGTTCTTGTTCACATAAAAACAACCTATAAAAATTTCGATTCCATATTTTAAGGAGTGAAAAGATCATAAAATGCCAATTTCTACTTGCCCTTGTTGCTCTGATACTTTAGTTAGGCATATTCGCTCCAGAGAAGTTTACTGGTTTTGCCGACATTGTTATCAAGAAATGCCTGATTATGATAGTCTTTTAGGTAACTTACCAGAAACAGCCACCCACCCGAGTCTCTACAGTAGCTTAACTAAAGTTAATACTGCTAAACAAAAAACTTTAGTTTTCAATTAATTGTAAACTTTGAGGCTCGTTGGGGGAAAAAAAGCAGGAATCAGTTCCCATGAAAATCCTTTTAGTAGAAGATGATCAGACGATCGCTAATATCCTAGTACAAGAACTCACGACCCATCACTACACAGTTGAGACAACGGCGGATGGTAAAATGGGTTTAGAACTGGTGAAGGCCATTCACTACGATTTACTCCTGTTGGATATTATTCTTCCTAATTTGGATGGAATTAGTCTTTGTCGCCAATTGCGAGAACTTGGCTTACAAATGCCGATTTTACTGTTAAGTGCAAAGGAAAGTATTACCGACCGGGTTAGGGGTTTAGAGGCCGGGGCCGATGATTATCTGACCAAGCCCTACGAAATATCAGAATTAATTGCTCGGATTCAGGCCCTACTGCGCCGGGGCAATTCTACCTTAAAAACGGTGTTGACCTGGGAAGATCTTCAACTGCACCCAGATGCTCGCCAAGTGACTTATCAAGGAAATCTTGTACACCTGACCCCGAAAGAGTACGGCATATTAGAACTTTTCCTGCGAAATCCCCGGCGAATCTTCAGCCGCAGTGCCATCCTAGACCACATCTGGCCCAGTGATGAATTTCCCCAAGAAGATGCGGTTTCCACCCACATCAAGGGTTTGCGCCGGAGGCTCAAAGCCGCCGGAATTAATACAAATTTGATTGATAATATCTACGGATTCGGCTATCGGCTGAAAGCACCCGTCGAAAAAAATGCTCCCTCTGTCTTGGCAAGGGGAGGAATAGAAAATGAATTAGATACAGCAACTCAGAAAGATGGCCCTTTGCCCAGGAGGTTTGAACAGGAGATGGAAACCATAGAGACATTAACAGATCCAGTTTCCCGTAGCGACCTCCGACAAGCAGCAGGCTGAAGCCGCATTGGAGGAAGTCTTGCAACAGGTATGGGGCCAATTTAAACAGAGTTGGGAAGGGCGGATGGTGGTGTTCGAGGAAGCGATCGCCCAACTCACTATTGGAACTCTCAACCAAGAACTAAAAGCATCTGTTAAAAAAGAAGTTCATCGCTTGATTGGCTCACTAGGTTCCCTGGGTGTACCCAAAGGTTCAGAGGTGGCGCGACAGATCGAACAGTTGCTAAACTTAGAGCCTTTGGGTCAAAATCAGGCCCGGCAGTTGGAAGAATTGGTGATCCGTCTCAAGCAAACTGTGGAAGACAAACCATCTACAACGGCGACGACTCCCAATTTCAAGATTAGGTCAGATCGTTTACTGGTTGTCGATGATGATGTCCTGTTGACTGAACAGATCAAACTGGAAGGGAACGCTTGGGGTTTTCAGGTGGAAGTGGTAACAGACCTGACAACGGCAAGAAGATCAATTTCGTCTCATTTACCTGATATTATTGTTTTAGACCTCGCCTTTTCCCACACCCAGGATAACGGGCTGACCCTACTGGCGGAACTGGCACAACAAGCTCCCAGCATTCCCGTATTAGTCCTGACAGCAAGCAATGAATTAAGAGATCGGGTGGAAGTAGCCCGTTTGGGTGGCAATATCTTTTTAGAGAAACCCATTAGCCCAGAAGCAATTGTCAAAGTGGCGACTCAGGAACTCAACCGCACCCAGAAACCAGAAGCCAAAATCCTAATTGTAGATGACGATCTCTACATACTGGCAGCTTTATATAATCTACTGACACCTTGGGGTTTTCAGGTCGAAACCTTGGCAGACCCCCAACAATTTTGGCAAACCCTGGCGGCGATTGTACCCGACCTGCTGATTTTGGATATAGAGATGCCGGGTTTTAGTGGTATTGAACTCTGTCAGGTGGTTCGCAGCGATCCGCGCTGGAGTGATTTACCCGTGCTGTTTCTCTCCGGTCATCAAGATGCTGATATTGTACATCAGGTGTTTGCCGTCGGTGCCGATGATTATGTCCAGAAACCAATTATTGGGCCGGAAACTGATGGCTCGTATCCTAAACCGCCTAGAACGAACCCGAATTCTACAACGATTTGCTGACATTGATGAATTAACTGGGACTGCGACTCGGCGCAAATCCATCTTAGAACTGGAGCAATTACTACATCTTGCAGAGTGTCAACATCAGCCTTTGTGTTTTATGATTCTGGACTTAGATCACTTTAAGCACATCAACGATCAACACGGACATGAGACAGGAGATAGAGTTCTTGAGCTTTTTGGAAGATACTTAAAGCAGTTTTTTAGATCTAAAGATATTGTGGCTCGTTGGGGTGGCGAGGAATTTGTTTTAGGTCTATATGGTATAACCCAACAGCAGGGGGCAAAGCGACTGACTGACTTCCTGGAAACTTGGTGTCAGCAGGAGTTTACTGGTGCAAATCACAAGACATTTCGGGTCACTTTTAGCGCGGGAGTCGTTGAATATTCTCAGAACGGTGCTAAATTGCAAGAACTTTATGTAGCGGCCGATGCCGCCCTATACCAAGCCAAGGCCATGGGAAGAAATCGAGTATTGGTATCAGGTCAGGTAGGTTGAGATTCAGTTTCACTGAACCGGACTCGGTGCTAGGGTTCCTTCCTGGGGCTCCGGGGCGGGACTCGGTGCTAAGGAGGGTTCGGGGGTAGGTTCGGGTACTGGTTCGGGTGTGGGTTCGGGAGTAGGTTGGGGTGTAGGTTCCGGTGTAGGTTCCGGTGTAGGTTCGGGTGTAGGTTGGGGTGTAGGTTCCGGTGTGGGTTGGGGAGTAGGTTGGGGTGTGGGTGCAAAGGTTGGTTGGGGTGTGGGTGCAAAGGTTGGTTGGGGTATTGGTTCGGGTTCAACAGAGGGAATGGGTTCCGGTTCCGGTTCCGGTTCCGGTTCCGGTTCAAAAGAAGGAATAGGTTCCGGTTCGGGTTCCGGGGGAATAATCGGGGAAAGGGTATTAATTAAAGTCAATTCTAACTTATAGTTGCTTTCGGGTAGTCCAGGGATAGCCTTGAGAATCACCGTATAATCCCCGGTGGAGGGGAGAGTTCCCTTCCATGAAGATACCGATGCGGGCTGATTAATTGTTTGTCCATCTGGGCCAACCAACGTTAGTAACACTCCATCCCCACTAACCGACGCATAAAACTGTTGTCCGGCTTCCGCAGGAACCACATAATTAATCGCTTGATTTGCTTTCAGATTTCCCTCAACCTCCTTGAGATCCCCCACAGCCAAATTTAGGCGTTTCTGTGAAGGGCGTTGCTACCCCCGGAGTCGTTGTCGGAAGTGGGGATGGTAAATTCGGAGGCGGTGTCAAGTTTGGTAATGGTATTCCAGGTAAGGGAATAGACGGACTCGGGCTGGGAGGATTCACCTGTGCAGTCTTATCGTCAGGGGAACGGTTAGTTGCTTTGAGTAGTCCCTTAACCAAAGCCCAAGAACCCCAAGCTGCTAAACAAGCCACCAAAAAACCCACCACAATTATCGTTGCAGGTTTTTCCCATAGGGGTTGGGAACCCAAAATATCAGGGTCAGGAAGTTGGGGATGGTTGGGAGTCGGAACCCCAGGAGGATTCTGGGCCTGCTGTTGCTGCACGGGCTGACTGACCAACGGCCGTCCTACCGCCAGGGTGGGAAGTTGGGAAAAATCAGGGTTCGGAGGTTGGGGAGTGGATGGAGAAGTCGGGCGCGGTTGATTTTGCTGGGTCGGGGGAAAATTTAACGGCTGATTTAGGGTTTGTAGGGCTTGTTCAACTTCCGGGGCCGATTGATAGCGATCGCTCGGTTGCCGACTTAACATTTTATCGATAATTTGAGCGAAATTAGAACTAACCTGAGTATAGGGTCGCCAATTCCAAGATAAAGTCGTTTGATCTAATAAATATTGAGGTTCCTGACCCGTTAATAAAACAATTGCCGTCACCGCTAAGGCATATAAATCACTGCTAGGAAACGCCTGTCCGGTTTGAATTTGTTCAAAGGGGGCATAGCCCAATTTTCCCACCCGAGTCGCCGGAGGTAAGGTTAAATCAGGGGTATTAATCCGGGTAGCTAATTCAATCACTACTCCAAAATCAATTAAGATTGGGAGTTGATCTTGATGACGTAAAATAATATTATCTGGAGAAATATCTCTGTGAATAATTCCTAAATTATGAATATGGGCTAAAATCGGCAACATTTGCCGTAAAAATAACACAATTTCTGCTTCGGTAAAGGTTTTTGGAAAGCCAGAAGTGGTGTTTTTTCTCTCCATTAATAGGGCATGGTAAGTTTTGCCCTCTACATAATCTTGAACTAAAAATAACCGTTGGTTTTCTTCAAAAACCGCCCCAAATTGAGGGATTTGAGCATGGCGAATTTGGTAGAGAATTTGCGCTTCCCGGCGGAATAGTTCTTGGGACTTTTGCAGGGCGTAGGTTCCAGTTTGGACAGGAATAAATTCTTTCAGGGCGCAGCGCTCGTTAAACCTTCCCTGATCCTCCGCTAAATAGGTACGACCAAACCCCCCCTGACCTAAAATGCTAATCAAGCGGTAACGGTTTTGCAAAATTGTTCCAACGGGAATAGCAGTTTGAGTCATGCTTCAATGGCGGTGAGTATTGGGAAAAACCACTAATACAAAATTAATTCCTTATATTATAAGGCTTAGGCACAACCCTCAAGGTTAACACTGATAACTAACTACCAATTATGGATTACCGATTACTGATAAATTCGTGATAAAATTATCACAAATGAACTGTGAATGAACTGTGAGGGTTCGCTGTGATCCGTTCTGCTATATTGCCCCTTCCTTACTCTGAGCCATTGGTTGCTGATCATGGTCGGTTACGACTATTTTCAGGCTCGGCAAATGTCCCTCTTTCCCTAGAGGTAAGCCGTTATTTAGGAATTGACTTAGGGCCAATGGTTCGTAAGCGATTCGCCGATGGAGAAATTTACATCCAGATTCAAGAGTCCATTCGAGGCTGTGATGTTTATTTGATTCAACCCTGCTGCTATCCGGTTAATGACAACCTGATGGAGTTGTTGATCATGATTGACGCCTGTAAACGGGCTTCTGCCCGTCAAATTACCGCCGTTATCCCCTATTACGGATATGCTAGAGCCGATCGCAAAACCGCAGGCCGTGAGTCAATCACCGCAAAATTAGTGGCTAACTTGATTACTGAAGCGGGTGCTAGTCGGATTCTGGCCATGGATTTACACTCAGCCCAGATTCAAGGATATTTCGACATTCCCGTTGATCATGTCTACGGTTCTCCGGTAATTTTGGATTACCTGATGAGCAAACAGTTATCCGATCTCGTGGTTGTTTCCCCTGATGTCGGTGGAGTCGCCCGGGCTAGAGCTTTTGCTAAAAAACTCAATGACGCCCCTTTAGCGATTATTGATAAACGCCGTCAAGCCCATAATGTCGCCGAAGTTCTGAATGTAATTGGTGATGTTAAGGGTAAAACCGCCGTTTTAGTCGATGACATGATTGATACGGCTGGAAACGATTTGTGAAGGCGCTCGTTTACTCCGTCGAGAAGGGGCGCGTCAAGTCTACGCTTGCGCCACCCATGCGGTCTTCTCTCCCCCCGCCGTCGAGCGTCTATCGGGTGGGTTACTAGAAGAAGTTATTGTGACTAATACAATCCCGATCCTACCCGAGAAACAGTTTGAACAGTTAAAGGTTTTGTCTGTTGCTAATTTAGTCGGTGAAACGATTTGGCGGATACATGAAGATAGCTCTGTGAGCAGTATGTTCCGTTAATCAAGTATCAGTAATCAGTAATCAGTAATCAGTAATCAGTTATCAGCAGGCAGGGAAATTGATTTAAAGACTTTCACCTAGGTTTGCTGATCAGTCTTTGTTCTAACTATTAGCTACAACTACTATAGATCGATTAACAGACTCGGTGAAATCCATGATCAAATTCCCTGATCCTTTCCATCCTTTTTTCTTAACAGGTTGTTTCGGCCTAGGGATGATTTTTTTATCCCTATCCTCCGTTCAAGCTCAAGATCCAATTGATATTCCAGTACCCGTAATTCAGGGAACTCCCGCCCAAACCTATACCCCCGGAGCTTGGCAACCCGTAGCCAGAATTAATCCCAATCAACCGATAACTGTCACCATTACGAATCAAACTGGATATAATTTAGAAACGGGATTAACGACGGGAAAAACGAATACTAAAATTGCTCCAGGGGGTCAAGTTACGATTAATAATGTTCCGGTTAATTCTGATATTGTGATTAATTCCATTGATAGAGCCGCCGTTCTGGATTATAGAATTGATGTGCAAGATAATGGGGTTGATGTCACCGTAAAAACCGGGGCTGGTGTTGCCGGAGATAATGCAATTAATATTCAAAATACCGGAGCCATTTATATTTATTAATTGCTGGTTTTAGATCGGAGATTTTTTCGGAGTGAGGCGTGAACGCCTCCAGGGAATTATTAAACTTTTTTAGGGGATAACAATGCGAATTTTAATCATGGGTGGAACCCGGTTTATCGGGGTTTATTTAACTAAAATATTAGTTGCACAAGGGCATGAAGTTGTTCTATTTAATCGCGGGAAAAAACCCGCACCCGTTGAAGGAATTCAACAAATTCACGGCGATCGCACCGATGCTAACCAAATTCAAGAAAAACTCGCTAACCAAGAATTTGATGCCATTTTTGATAATAATGGGCGAGAACTTAATGATACAAAACCCCTAGCAGATTTATTCAAAGATCGGGTGCAACATTTTGTTTATATGAGTTTCGGCCGGAGTCTATTTAAAATCCGATCAAATGCCCCATATTGAAGGAGATGCCACTGACCCGAAAAGTCGTCATTTAGGCAAATACGAAACCGAGAGTTATTTGCAAGCCCAAAATTTACCCTGGACATCCATTCGCCCCACCTACATTTACGGGCCATTGAATTATAATCCCTTAGAATCGTGGTTTTTTGATCGGATTGTGGCGGGTCGTCCAATTCCGATTCCCGGGAATGGATTTCACCTCACCCAGTTAGGTCATGTCAAGGATTTAGCCACCGCAATGGCCGCGGTTTTAGGGAATCAAAAAGCTATTGGTCAGGTGTATAATATCTCGGGAGAACGTTATGTTACCTTTGATGGTTTAGCAAAAGCCTGTGCTATGGCGGCGGGGAAATCCTTAGATACAATTCAACTAATTCATTATAATCCTAAAGAGTTTGATTTTGGCAAACGCAAAGCATTTCCCATGCGAGTCCAACACTTTTTTGCCGATGTGCATAAAGCCATTCAGGACTTAAACTGGAAACCCGAATTTGATTTGATTTCCGGTTTAAAAGATTCCTTTGAAAATGATTATTTACCCCGGGGTTTAGATCAAACAGAAGTTGATTTTTCAACGGATGATGAAATTATCGCTAATCATTAATTGGGTTGATTAATACCTCGATTAGATCCCCCTAAACTACCGTTAAAAAGGCGGATTACGGGGATCTATTCCCAATTCTCGATTCCCTGCTATAAAATAAACCTAGGCGTGATTCAGCGCTTAATATTAGCAATCATAATCGGGGATATGCTGGGAACCACACTAGGCGGACGCTACCACATTTTGCAATCCTTGGGGGGTGGAGGATTTGCCCGCACCTATTTGGCGGAAGATCGTCAACTCCCCGATCGCCATCAATGTGTAGTTAAACAACTCAAACCCCACGCCGCAAACCCCGCCACTTTACAAATTGCTCGGCGTTTATTTGAAACAGAAGCTCAAGTTTTATATCGTTTAGGACATCACGAACAAATTCCCCAGTTATTTGCTTTTTTTGAAGAAGATCAAGAATTTTATTTAGTTCAAGAATTTATTGAAGGTCACGATTTAACTCAAGAATTAATCCCTGATTTTTCCGTTTCCCCCACCCTACCGCCTCCTAATTCTTCTATTCATTCGAGTTTAATTCAAGTTCTCCCGAATACGCCTAAAGGACGTTTAAATGAATCGGAAACTATTATCTTATTACAGGATATTTTAAAAATATTAGATTTTGTCCATCAGCAAAATGTTATTCACCGGGATATTAGTCCTAAAAATATAATTCGACGCAAAAAAGATCATCAATTAGTTTTAATTGATTTTGGAGCGGTGAAACAGATTACAACCCAAATGTTAAATGCTCCGGGTCACAGTGGTTTGAGTATCGGGATTGGAAACACCCGGTTATATGCCCGGTGAGCAAGCTCGGGGAAATCCTAAACCCAGTAGTGATATTTATGCGGTGGGAATGATTGGGATTCAAGCCTTAACTGGAATTACGCCCCATCAGTTACAAATTGATCCCGATACGGAGGAAATTATTTGGCAAAATCAAGGGAGTGTGAGTCCAGAATTGGCTGAAGTTTTAAATAAAATGATCCGGTATGATTTTCGAGAACGATATGGGTCAGCCAGAGAAGCATTAGAAGCAATAAAAAGTCTAAATAAACCCAATATAGCAACGCTTCCAGCTTTTAATTATTGGCTTAATCCTTTAAAAATTCAGCCAAAAAAAACAAAAATTTATTTAACTATAATGGCAACATTGGGATTAATAGGATTAGGGACGGGAACCGGACTTTATTTATGGTCTTCTCTGAAATCTTCTAATGCAATAGAACTCTATAACCAAGGGAATACTTTATCTCAATTAAACCGTTATCCCGAGGCTTTGAGACGTTATGATCAAGCTCTTAAGTTAATGCCCGATTATAAAGAAGTCTGGAATAATAAAGCTAAAATTTTATATAAATTAGAACAATATTCCCAAGCTCAAGAAGCCTATGATAAAGCGATTCAAATTGATCCAAATTATACTGAATCTTGGATCGGTCGGGGAAAAGTTCTGAGTGCTTTGGGAAAGTATGCGGAGGCTTTAACCGCTTTTGAACAAGCAATTAAACAAAATCAAAATCAGGTGGAAGCTTGGCTAGGAAAAGGAGATGTTTTACTCAACTTCAAACGCTATGAAGAAGCAATTCAATCTTATCAAGTGGTTTTAGATGAGTTTCCTGATTCCTTTGAAGCCTTATCTAAAACGGGAAAAACCTATCATTATTTAGAAGATTATCAAAATGCTTTTAAATTTTATGATCAAGCGGTTAAAGTTAAACCGAATGATCCGAATGCGTGGTATCACCGAGGGAATGCTTTAATGAAACTTAAACGCTATCAAGAGGCGACAGATTCCTACGATAAGGCGGTGCGTTTTAATCCTAATTTTTCCGCCGCTTGGTATAGTCTAGGTCAGGGATTATTAAAACAAAACAGGACAAAAGAAGCTGTTGAATCCTTTGAAAAAGCGGTTAAAATTCAACCCAATTACTATCAATCTTGGTATGATTTAGGATGGTCATTGCATCAACTTAAACGCTATGAAGAAGCAATTTCCGCCTATGATCAAGCCTTAAAAATTAAACCCAATAATTATTTAACCTGGTATAATCGAGGGAACTCTTTATATAATTTAGGGGATTATCAAGGGGCGATCGCTTCCTATGATCAGGCGACTAATCAACAAATCAATCATGGAGAATCTTGGTACAGTCGGGGTAATGCTTTAGCGAATTTAAAGCAATATCCCGAGGCTATTTCTTCATATCAAAACGCCTTACAATATAATCCAGATTATCCAGCCGCAAAGGAAGCGAAAGAAAAGATAGAACAACAAATTGAAGTCTTAAATAACCCAACAAATTCTACGAAACCCGTAGGATTTTAGACGTTCTTTAATCGAATTGCCAATCAACTCGCTCGGCGTGACCCCAAAATGCTTCTAATTTGTAGAAATCTCGGCCTTCGGGCAACAAAATATGGACAATCACATCACCATAATCCATTAAAACCCAGTTGCCCTCGTTCTGGCCCTCGACTCTCAGGGGCAACTGTTCTAATTCTATTTCTACTTGGTCTGAAATCGCCTGAGAAATTGCCCGGAGTTGGGCTTGGGAAAAACCGGTGACAATTACAAAATAATCCGCTAAATAAGAGACTTCCGACACACGCAGAACCAGAATATCATCCGCTTTCCGGTCATCTGCGGCTCGGGCTGCGACTAGGGCAGTTTCCCGACTGGTGTGCTCATCAACATTGGCGCGAGATATCATTTGCTTAGAAGCATATTGGGTTTGGGCATGATCAACCATTCAGTTTTTTTTCCTTGTATGAAATTAAGAGTAACAATCAAATCGAGATATAGTGATTATTTTAATCATTATTTTCGATTTTGGAGGCTGAGGTTAAAGATAAAATCGGCTATTCCGGGGTTAATACCTGTGTAAATAACTGTTCATACTGGTCTAACGCCTGTTCGATGCTATAATTTTCCTCAGCATATTTTCGCCCAGATTTGCCCAAGGTTTTTAACTGCTCTGGATTTTTGTGAAGCTCAGTAATCGCCTGGGCTAAACTCTCTGGATCTTCGGGAGGTACCACAATTCCCCCGCCACTTTTAAGAATCACATCTTTAGCGGTTCCCGTATCAGGAACAGAACCAACAATAGCACAACCACTGGCTAATAAAACCGGAATTTTTGAGGGGAGATTAAAAACCGTTACTCGTTTTTTTTGCACCACCAATCCCACATCCGCCGCGGCTAACATCTCGGGTAATTTTTCCCTGGGCTCGAGGGGAATTAATAAAACGTTTTCCGTCTGATATTCCTGACAGGCCTTTTCTAACTGTTGTAAAGCCTCCTGCTCCCCAGCAATGACAAAAGAGATTTCAGGAATAGACTGTAATAACTTGGCGGCTTTAATGACCGTTTCTAAACCTTGAGTTAAAGCAATATTCCCAGAATAAAGAACGACAAACTGATCTTGAAGTTGATACTTAATCCTAAAGGAATTATTTGTTTTTGATAAGGGTTTAATAAAATTAGTATCTACCCAATTGGGAATACAAACAATTTTATCTTTTGGGATGCCGAGTTCTACTAATTTATCCACAAAACCATCGGCAATTACACTAATCCGATTTACCTTTTCGTATGTAAACTGTTCTACAAATTTGGCGGTTTTAATCACAATACCATCGGGATTAACCAACTTGACCCGCAGGGCAGCTTCCGAAACAATATCCTGAATATTCAAGATCACCGGACAACGGCGCACCCCGGCATAAATACTCACCGGAACACTCACCAATAAAGGAGGCACCGTAGCAAAAATAATATCAGGTCGCCAACCGTTAAACGCCTGAACTATGCTGGTCATCATAAAACTACTATCCAGTAGCAGACGATCCAATAATCCAGGTTTGGGGCCATGCACCCAAATATAGCTGCGCTGAATCATCACCCCATTTCGTTCTTCCGTCAGATATAACTTATTTTGGTATCCCTGATAAATCCGGCGCTCTGGATAATTGGGCATTCCTGTCACCACCCGCACCTCATGGCCGCGCCTCACCAGACCCTCTGCAAGTTCTGTCATTAGAGGAGCAATACCAATGGGTTTCAGGATAATAGTTATAGGAGTAAATCAGTATACGCATACAGTTATCAGTTATCAGTTTTGGGTTTGATTACCAAGAGCATCTCTACCTCAACCTCTGAGGGATCGGGAAAATTGGCACTAATTCCCACCCCTCGAATCGAATTTAGCATAGTCATTCTATTGGGTTGAAGGGCGATCGCCGGGGATGCTAATAGATATCCCATCGCCCAGGATGTCATTTTTTCCATATCTAAATAGACATAACTATGGTGGGAATTCGGTAGGGATTTACTAATTTCTTGAAACCGTTGGCTTCGGTTCAGGGGGTCGGTGGGATTCTGAGTGATCGCTTCCACCACTGGCCCGCCAAAGGCAACAAACATCACATTAGGACTTAACCATCCATGTCCGAATAGTGTTCCCTGTTTCGGGTCATTCCATTCCGTCACCTCAATACCAGATAAACTCCTTTGTTCAATATTAATCGGAGGATTGCCCCCAGCAACCAGAGTATTGAGTTTATTTAACATTGTTTCCGCGGCCGGGCGATCGCTAGTTTCAATTAACAAAACTCCCCCCAACCCCAGGGACGCTAATACTCCTTTTTCAGAAGCGATCGCCGCCAAGGCAAACTCCCCATCCATCCAGCCAAATACCTCCCTGTCCGCATCCAAATTAATCGCTTGCAGTCCCAAACGAATTTGACTAATTATCCCTTTTAAATCCCGGTTATTTTCCCCCAAAGTTACAAACTCTAACCAAAATTGATGCAGATCATGGCTATTCACCAGGGCTAAGGTGTTACTAGGAAAACGATCGAGCATTTTCCCAAATTCCGGCAGTTGTTGGGATACCTTGCCATTGGGACGTAATTGAGCCATAGCTTTCAAACGAACCCCATCCCCTTCCACCCCAACCCCAATGACCATTGATTGAATGGGTTGCAGCGAAGATAGGGATTGACCGGATAAACTCAAAACTTCTGGCCAAGTGCTGCTCAAATCCTGGGTTAGCCGATCATAATCGGCAATAAACACCGTCACCAAAGGATTAGCAAAATTGGCACTTTTAAAAAATAGGTCGGATTTTCCCGATAAACTGACCAAGGAAGGAGAACCCATAAAAGTGTCGATCGCCCGTTTCACGGTTTCAGGATTAGCCGCGATTACTACCTGATCGTTAATAACCGCCACATTATATTGTTTTCCGGTTTTTTCGGTATAACTAGATAGAGTCACCCCTCGATATTGACTCTGTTGAGATTTAATATCCGATGAAGTGTTTAATTTTTGGGCAAATTGCCAAGCCTTCCATTTATTTTTAATTCCCACAACCATTAATAATTGGGCATCCGTTGCGGGTTTAATTCCATCGGTGGGAAGTAAAGCCACCATCACCCCACCGATCCAAGGTTGAATATCCCGATTAAAATTAATCGTCGCCCCAGCTAAACTCTGTTGTTGAAAAATTTTGATTCCCCGACTCACTAATGCTTGAGCTTCCGGCGTGCCAAAATTTTCTAATTCCGATAGGACTTGAGGCGTTACCGATAGATAGGTGGCCATGATCGCCCGATCCGGCACCAGTTTGCCACTTTCTAAGGAACTATAGGCTTTGTACCCCTCGGTATTCAAGTAAAGGGCCGCGGCGACACTCCCACAGACAGTCAGCGCCGCCACAGCCAGAAACTAACTTAGATTTTTTTCGGGTCAGCATGATGATTTTTTCGCGGAGGTTTGGGTGATCACCCAAGGTTTCGGTTAATTTTCTCCATGTTAGCTGGTTACCCATGGGGGGAAGGGGGCGAAGATTTGTTAATCTAAAGACAAAGGTGCGACTATTCAGCCATTACGAGTCATTTCAATGAAAGTAGCAGTTACGGGAGCAACAGGTTTTGTCGGCAGTCGTTTAGTCGAACGACTCCAACGGTCAGGACATTCGGTATTAATTCTAACCCGTCATCGGGAGCGGGCGAAACGGGTATTTTCCAGTTCTGTCTATTCCCAGTTAGAAATTGTCGGTTACACTCCCACCCTATCAGGTGCTTGGCAACAGGCGATTTCGGGATGTGATGGGGTGGTGAATTTAGCCGGGGCGGGAATTGCCGATGAAAGATGGACGCCACAACGCAAACAGGAAATTTTAGAAAGTCGGGCTACGGCTACCCAGAAATTAGTCGAGGCGATCGCTTTAGCTCATACTAAACCCAGTGTCTTGGTTAGTGCTTCGGCCATCGGCTATTACGGAACCAGCGAAACCGCCCTCTTTGATGAACATAGCCCCTCTGGACAGGATTTTCTAGCGAAGGTCTGTCTTGCTTGGGAAACCGCGGCCCAACAGGTTCAGGAAGCGGAAACCCGTTTAGTTATTTTAAGATTAGGGATTGTTTTAGCCATGGGGGGAGCTTTAGGAAAAATGCTGACTCCCTTTAAACTGTTTGCCGGGGGGCCATTGGGTTCGGGAGAACAATGGTTTTCTTGGATTCATCGGGAGGATTTAGTCGATTTAATCCTATTAAGTTTAACCAATTCTCAAATTGAAGGGGTACTCAATGCCACCGCCCCCAACCCGGTCAGAATGGGACAGTTATGTAACGCTTTGGGGGAAGTTTTGAATCGTCCCTCTTGGCTTCCAGTTCCCGATTTTGCCCTGGAAATGTTATTAGGGGATGCCGCCCAAGTCATTCTCCAAGGTCAACAAGTCCTACCAAGACGTACCCTATCCTACAATTTCAATTATCAATATCCCACCGTTAAACCAGCCCTAGAAGACATTTTATCTTCTTCATAAATAAACACAGATTTAAGAGAATTAAGCAGATTAACACATATTAAAATCCGTGAAATCCGCGAAATCCTCTTAAATCCGTGATCCTCTTTACCCATTAATAATGAATCATTTCAATCAAGCTCGTTCTAGTTTAAAACAAACTTTATCCCGTTATCACAATTTACGACGGGGGCGAAGGAGTTCCCATCCTGAATTACAAGCGACAATACAAAAACAGTTAGAAATTATATCAACTAATTTAGAAAAACTAGAACAAGGAATTATTAGAATCGCCGTATTTGGTTTAGTTAGTCGGGGAAAATCGGCGGTTTTAAATGCCTTATTAGGGGAAAAAATACTCCAAACCGGGCCGTTAAACGGAGTGACTCAATGGCCCCGTTCTATTCGTTGGAGTGTGCCGTTATCGCAAATTGAAGAAACCCAATAGAATTGATGATATTGACGAACAAAATCCGATGCAAGTTGAATTAATCGATACCCCAGGATTAGATGAAGTCGCCGGACAGGTAAGGGGAGATATGGCACATGAAGTCACCCGTCAAGCGGATTTAATTTTATTTGTGGTATCGGGGGATTTAACTAGAACTGAATATGAGGCTTTATTGGAACTACAAAATGCCCATAAACCATTAATTATTGTTTTTAATAAAATTGATTTATACACGGAAACAGAACAGGAAAAAATTTATCAAAATTTACAAAAACTCGCTCAAAATCCAGATATTTCCCCTATTGAATCTGCCAATAAATCCAAAGCATTTGAGATTGTCAAGGTATCAGCAGAACCCGCACCCATCCAACTTAGAATTGAATGGCCGGATGGTCGAATATCCTACGAATGGGAAGCTCCACCATCCCAAATTGATGAATTAAAACAGATTATTTTAAAGCTATTAAATCGAGAAGGACGCTCACTTTTGGCTTTAAATGCTTTAGTTCAAGGGAGAGAAGCCGAACGGATTATCGCCCGTCAAAGTATTGAATTGCAAGCGGCGGAAGCCGAGGAATTAATCTGGAAATTTACTCGTTATAAAGCCCTAGCGGTAGCCTTAAATCCCATTGCAATTTTAGATGTATTGGGTGCAACCATTAGCGATTTGATTTTAATTCGTTCTTTAGCCCGTTTATATGGTTTACCCATGACCAGTTATCAAGCGGGGAAATTATGGAAAAAAATTCTATTAAGTTCGGGAGGATTACTATTAGCAGAAATGGGTAGCGGTTGGATATTAGGATTTGGAAAAAGTGCCGCCGGGTTAGCAACGGATATCGCTAATTATGCCGGAATTGCGATTACTCAAGCCTCAATTTCTGCCTATCTAACCTATACCGTCGGTCAGGCGGCGCAAGTCTATTTAGAAAAGGGCTGTACCTGGGGTGAACAGGGGATTGATACCGCAATTCAAGAGATTTTAAATCAAGTTAACCGAGATAGTTTTATTATGCGCTTAAAGTCGGAAATTGATCGGAGTTCCTAATTTGATTTTTGGGAGGTAGATTCAGTGGAATTAGGCTCTTTTGTGGGAAAGGTGATAAAATTACCAAATCCCCCCAGGGTTTGATATTTATATCCGGCAACTTCGGTAGTATAAACACTAAATAAAATCGCGTTTTGTTGGGTTGTGGATTTATCCACCGTGTCTTTAATTAAGTTACGTTGGGTGGTAACTAAGGTATTACAAGTATTAACTAAGGTGCTAGAAAATCCTTTTAAAAATTCAGGGACTTTAGATTCTTTACAAATTGATTTTTTAATTTCGGTGGATAATTGATCAGAAGCATAATTAATATATTCTTCTCGATGGGGATTGGTAAATGCCATGGTTCCGGCTAAAATAGTCAGTAGGATTGCACCTTTTCCCAGATAACCCGAAGATGATTTAGATGGAGCGTAATCAAGTCTCGCCATGGCATTTCCTAAAAATAACAGACTATCTTGATTATATCTTTCCAGGGTTCTGCTGTCGCTTCAGGATTTCACTAGAAGCAGAAAAACCAGGTTTTGGAGTAAACGCTTGGAATTGCGACTCTCAAGATGGTTATTAAAAACTTCTAGGGCGATATTGAGAAGTTTTTATCTAAATACCTTCAAATGTCTTCAGGTAGTTTAGCATAAAAAATCCGTTGTTGGGCCTTAGCCCAGACTGGTAGGGGCGGGTTCGAGACAATCTTTCCAACTCAGCAGAAATCTTAATTAACCCGCCTTTCTTCTTCTTTCCAATAATTACCGATAATTTTTCCATCTAACCGCGAGGATGGGGCGGGTTTATGAATCTTAATTGGGGTAACAAAAACCCTGAGAAACCCGCCCCTACAATTGTACAATTTGAGAAGGATGGGGCGGGTTTATGAATCTTAATTGGGGTAACAAAAACCCTGAGAAACCCTCCCCTACGAATCCGTTTAACCCTAAACTACTGTTTTCCGCAAAAATAATATTATGGCTTCACTAATTTCCTTTGGCCAATGTTCCTGGGGATAATGTCCGGCTTTTTCTAAGGTGACAATTTCCGCCCCAGAAATCCCTTTAGCAAAGGTTTCAACATCAGCAAAATTCAACCAAGGATCGATTAATCCCCAAATAATTTGAGTCGGGCGATCCCAATTTTTAAAGCCAGATTCTATTTCAATCATAGCATCTTTTAAACGTAAATTTTTTAAGGTTGCTAAGAGCGATCGCCCCGCAGCAGAGGCTTTTAAAAACGGACTCCGATACACTTCTAAAACCTTATCCTCAATTACATATTTACTGCCGCCTTCTAAGGTTTCTATCTACTAATAAAGGATCTTGAGTGATCATATCTCCCACAAAAGGTAAGGCCATTTGTTGTAATTTCCAGGGGAGTTTAGCTGAGGTGGAAATAGGAGTATTGAGAATAATTAATTTTTCAATTTGTTCGGGATAACGCAGGGCATATTGTAACCCAACCGAACCCAAAAACCCCTGCACAACTAAATAAAATTTTTCTATTTTTAATTGTTCTAAAAATCCCCCTAACCCCTGAATAAAAGCATCGGTCGTATAGGCAAAATCCCGTTTATCCGGTTTTCCCGAATATCCAGAACCTATCCAGTCCGGTGCGATCGCTTTATATCCTTGTTTTTCTAATTCATCTAAAATCACTAACCAACTATAACTCTGAGAAACTAATCCATGCAAAAATACCACAGGAATTTTATCATTAGTTTCGGGATTTGTTTCCCGATAAAACCAATCTAAAGACCCGACTTTAATCTCGTTTTTAGTAATTGACATAATGTGGTAGGGAATAGGGAACAGGGGGAGGGGAGCAGGGGAGCAGGGGAGCAGGGGGGGCAGGGGAGGCAGGGGGGGCAGGGGAGGCAGGGGAGGCAGGGGGGGCAGGGGAGGCAGGGGAGGTAGGGGAGCAGGGGGGGCAGGGGGGGCAGGGGAGGCAGGGGAGTAGGGGAGCAGGGGGAGGTAAACTCCTTCTATTACCCATTCGTAATTCGTAATTCGTAATTTACTATTCCCCATTCGTAATTCGTAATTCGTAATTCAAAAACAGTTGTAGAGACGCTAAATTTAACGTCTCTACAAAGGTTTAAATCACTAAAATGATTCAAAAGTTAGAAATTCATTTCAGCAGCTTGAACTTTCTCGATTTGTTTTTTCTTCATTACCAGCATCACTTGGGCTAACATCACCAAAGCGATAAAGGCAATTAAGCCAGTAACACGAGTAGAACTTTGCAGAACAATTTCGGTGTCATGTTGACCAAAACCGCCCACGTTGGGGTTATTGGTTAAAAGCTCACCGACTGCAACGGTTTGACCTTCAGAAACAACTAGAGAGGGGCCAAGGGGAATTTCATCGACAACGGTTTGACCGTCTGCCTTTTGAATAGTAACTTGGGAACCTGATTCTGCGTCCGTTGTTATCTGGGTAATGGTTTCCAGCAGCAGAGGCTTTATAAACGGTATTATTGCTAGAGCTTCCGGTCGGATAGACTTGACCGCGACCTCGGTTTCCACCGACATGAATAGCAAATTTACCATAGTGAACGGATTTATCCGTTTCGGGGTTAGGAGACAACACTGGGAAGATAATTTCTTGATGTTCTTCTCCGGGTAATGGCCCAACAATCACCACATTTTCTTGATCTTCCCGATAGGGTTGGAAGTACAAATCACCGATTTCTTCTTTCCATTCTTCAGGAATCCGATCTTCTGGAGCAATTTTAAAGCCTTCGGGCAGCATTAACACCGCGCCGACGTTTAAACCACCTTTGCTACCATCGGCCGTGACCTGCTGAATATTGGTATCGTAGGGGATTTTGACAACGGCCTTAAAAACTGTATCTGGTAAAACCGAAGTGGGAACTTCAATTTCTGTAGATTTTGCTGCTAAGTGACAGTTGGCACAAACAATCCGTCCCGTGGCTTCCCGGGGGGTTAGGGGAGCGGTTTCTTGTGCCCAAAAGGGATAGGCCGCCGCCGACTGGGGTAGGGCAAAATCACTGGTTAGGAAGAAAGCAACCGTTGCTACGGCAACCCAAAGGATTTTCCAAGCCCGCAAACGAGGCATTTTTACTAATTGATCAATTGGTTGCATTACTAATGTTCTATTTCTGGTTAAAGTCAACAGAATCAATGATCACAGAGTTTAGATTTTAGGTATTTATCTAAAATCTAAAATCCTAGAATTTAAAATTTATTAAGACCACCAGGGATTTTCACCCGTGCGGAAATCGGTTTCTGCCCAAGTTGTAAAGCTCAATTTGTCATCCGCTACCGTGGCGTGAACCAGGGGTAGGGATAACGGTGCTGGCCCGCGAACAACTTTGCCCTCGGCGTTATATTGGGAGCCGTGACAGGGACACATAAATTTGTTTTCGCTGGCATTCCAGGGGACAACGCACCCCAAGTGGGTACAAACCGCATTGATTCCATATTCGGCTAAGGTGGAATCGGATTCAATCACCATATAGGTGGGGTCGCCTTTTAATCCTTGGGCTAAAACTCGGTCGCCCGGTTTATGGCTGGATAAAAATTCGCTGACGATAACATCGTTACCCAGGGCATCTTTAGCCGTGACACCGCCACCAGCCGCACCGCTAGAGGGAGGCAGAAAAAATTTGATCACCGGATACAGCGCCCCGACAGCAACGCCTGTAACTGTACCGAAGGTCAGTAAGTTCATGAATTGACGACGCCCCATACTGGGAGCATCGGAGGTTACTGAAATTTGAGTCATAACTGACGCAGCTTGTCTGTGTGATTGTTAGTTAATACTAGGCAAAGAGGCCGTTGATCTACTGAATTTAGTTGAACATCTGACCCACTCGATTGAATAACCGCAAGCCCGATCTTCCTTCTATAAGCATTATCACATTATTTGGTTTCAGTCCCGCAAGCGGGATTATTCTAATTGAAAGTGCCGCCTTCGCTATCGCGGTGGGGCCGTGGGCTGGGTTTCAGTCCCGCAAGCGGGATTATTTTTATTGAAACATCTTCATATTCTCCTTCAGTTTCCACTGCCTCCCTCATAATGAGTTTCAGTCCCGCAAGCGGGATTATTTTTATTGAAACTTGAGAATGGAGTCTAGTTTGTCACTCTGGAAAACTTGGGGTTTCAGTCCCGCAAGCGGGATTATTTTTATTGAAACATTCAAGTTGCCGCCGACTTAAATTTAATGGGAAAGTTTCAGTCCCGCAAGCGGGATTATTTTTATTGAAACCAGCTAAGTGGAATTACTACTTTAAAACAAACGTTGATATGTTTCAGTCCCGCAAGCGGGATTATTTTTATTGAAACTTCTGGACTTATTTAATTCTGCTTCGCTCGATAAAGGTTTCAGTCCCGCAAGCGGGATTATTTTTATTGAAACAATCTAGTGAGGCTATTAATAATAATCAATCCAAATGTTTCAGTCCCGCAAGCGGGATTATTTTTATTGAAACCACGCGACCCGTCACGCGACCTGTCACTCAATCCGTGTTTCAGTCCCGCAAGCGGGATTATTTTTATTGAAACAAAAAACTTTAGTTCCGGGTCAATTTGGGATAGCGACGTTTCAGTCCCGCAAGCGGGATTATTTTTATTGAAACACAGAGTTAAACTGGAATTCAAAATCTAAAGATTGGAAGTTTCAGTCCCGCAAGCGGGATTATTTTTATTGAAACTCTCTAGGGTATCCCCCCAAGAGGTGGCCCTGTTGAGTTTCAGTCCCGCAAGCGGGATTATTTTTATTGAAACTTCCTCACGGTTTCCGTTGATCATCACTTGGTTAAATGTTTCAGTCCCGCAAGCGGGATTATTTTTATTAAAACTCCAGCCGCGGATTACGAAAAAATCATTGATACATCGTTTCAGTCCCGCAAGCGGGATTATTTTTATTGAAACAAGAATATGTTCTCAATAATTCAGAAGATCCGAATAAACGTTTCAGTCCCGCAAGCGGGATTATTTTTATTGAAACGGAGCTAGGGTTTCCTTAGACTTAGCCATAATTAAAAAGTTTCAGTCCCGCAAGCGGGATTATTTTTATTGAAACAGTGATTAAATTAATTGGAACTAAACCCAAAGGAGAAGTTTCAGTCCCGCAAGCGGGATTATTTTTATTGAAACTATGGATTAATCACATTGTTGGAAATAATGTTTTAGGTATGTTTCAGTCCCGCAAGCGGGATTATTTTTATTGAAACTACTATTATTTTTGGAAGGTGGATCGGCAGTCCCAGGTTTCAGTCCCGCAAGCGGGATTATTTTTATTGAAACCATCAAATTATATCTAATGTCACAGGCATAATCATAGTTTCAGTCCCGCAAGCGGGATTATTTTTATTGAAACGGCCCGACCGCTATAGCAAAAGCGGCCGTTGCAAGAGGTTTCAGTCCCGCAAGCGGGATTATTTTTATTGAAACCTCCGGCTATTGTTCCGGCGCCCACTAACCCTAACAGTTTCAGTCCCGCAAGCGGGATTATTTTTATTGAAACCGGGAGAACCGCCGCCCCGATATTTTTCTATTTAATGTTTCAGTCCCGCAAGCGGGATTATTTTTATTGAAACTTTCCTCCTTAAAAGGGTTTAAAGATTTTCCAGAATTTGTTTCAGTCCCGCAAGCGGGATTATTTTTATTGAAACCATTTTATCAACCAGGATCTATTAGTGCGGGATCTGGTTTCAGTCCCGCAAGCGGGATTATTTTTATTGAAACCAATCATTTTTACCTCCTTTTGTTTACTCGTTTGTTTCCGTTGTTTCAGTCCCGCAAGCGGGATTATTTTTATTGAAACTATTAAGCAAGACATCAAAGGGAACGACGGTAAATACTGTTTCAGTCCCGCAAGCGGGATTATTTTTATTGAAACTACTAGGTACTCTATCGTTTCGCTCATACCATTGCCAGTTTCAGTCCCGCAAGCGGGATTATTTTTATTGAAACTCTGCCGTTTGAAAGCCTGATGGGGCGGTGATTCTGGAGCCCATTTTCGTGAACCTCAAAAATTGCCTCATTTGGGCCCTCGTTATTGCAACAGATTATCAATAACTAACCGGACTCAAAAATATAAACTATTGATTTGTCAAGGTTCTAGGGTTTTTCGTGAACCCCCCCAGGATTTCGCCCCCGCTTAGGTTCACGAAAATCATAATAAACCGAAACAATTTTCTTGTCAAGGGGAATCTTATATGATATTGCGATCGCCCCCCACCCTTAACTTTTAACAATTGCCCCAAAATCCGCCAAAACCCGGGCATGATTTCTTAATAATCCCAATAAATTTAACCGATTACGTTGAATATTCGGATCATCATCCATTACTAAAACACTTTCGGGGCCATCAAAAAAACCGCTCACCGTTGGGGTAATTTCTGCCAAGGCTTCCACCAATTGACGATAATTTCTGGTGGCTTGAGAGGCTTGGGTTTGGGGAACTAACTGTACTAAAGCCTGATAGAATTGCCGTTCTGAGGACTTTTGAAATAACTCAGGATTAACCGTCATTTCCGGTTGCAATTCTAGGGTGTTTAAATCCCCTTGTTTCGCCAAACGGGTCGAACGATTAACGGTTTCATAAATTTGGTTTAAACTGCCATCTTGCCGAATAGTTTGGAGGAATAAAGCCCGATCTCTAACGTCTAATAAATCCTTTAAAGCCCGTTCTTGATATTCCAGATCATTCTCTCCTAAAACCGCATTCACCAAATCATAATCAATGGCTTTTTCATCCTGTAATAAGGTTCTAATTCGTTGCAGGAAAAAATCATATAATTCATGGTTTAATCCTAAAATTGCATTGGGAAAGGTATTAACAAAATCCACCGCAATTTGTTTCAGAAGTTGATATAAATTTAGGGGTAAATCCGCCGCCCAAATAATATTAACCACCGCATTCGCCGCCCGACGCAAGGCAAAGGGATCGGAGGAACCCGTGGGTAACATTCCCAAACCAAAAATACTAACTAAAGTATCGAGTTTATCCGCTAAACCGACTACTTGACCGACTAGGGTTTGGGGTAAATTATCCGTAGCATTCCGGGGTAAATAATGTTCAAAAATTGCCGTTGCTACCGCTTCGGGTTCTCCCCCTGCCCTGGCATATTTTTCCCCCATTATACCTTGTAATTCGGGAAATTCATAGACCATTTGGGTAACTAAATCCGCCTTAGATAATAACGCAGCCCGTTGAATTAAACTGCGGTCAGATTCACTAATATTAAGTTGTTCACTGATCCAATTAGCAATTTTACCAATCCGATTCACCTTATCCCGAACTGAACCTAAATCCTCTTGAAAAGTCACCGCTTCTAGGGAGGGTAAATAGCTTTCTAAGGGATTTTTTAAATCGGATTGATAGAAAAACTGTCCATCGGCTAACCGTGCCCGAATTACCCTTTCATTTCCCGCCGCAATTAGATCGGATTTCGCCGGATCTCCATTGGAAATCGTAATAAAATAGGGCTTTAAGGGCGATATATTTTTAGTTTCCTTTGTTAATACTGGAAAGTACCGTTGATGGGTCACCATGACGGTTTTAATCACCTCTGCGGGTAAATTCAAAAATTCCTGGTCAAAGGTTCCGACAACGGCCGTCGGCCATTCCACTAAATTAACTACTTCTGCTAATAAATCTTCGGGAATTTCAGCCTCTCCCCCCACACTATTCGCCGCGATTTTAACTTCTTTTTGAATAGTCTGAATTCGTTCCTGGGGGTCAACTTGAACAAAGGCTTTTTTCAGGGATTCGGCATAGATTTCAGGGTGGGAAATAGTAATCGGTTCGGGATGTAAAACCCGATGTCCTTGGGAAATGCGATCGCTTGTAACTACCTCCGAACCACTAACTAAGGTAATCGGTAAAACCTGATTATCTAATAATGCAATTAACCAACGAATCGGCCGGGGAAACTTCAAATCCCCATCCCCCCAACGCATAAACCGTTTCCCTTCTAATTTGGTAATCCATTCTGATGTTAATTCGACTAAAATTTCCGCCGTTAATCGACCCGGAATTTTCTTTAAAACAAAGACAAAATCTCCTTTGGAAGTGGGACGAATTTCTAAATCTTCTAAATTCACGCCCTGTTTTTTAATAAATCCTGTCGCCGCCGGAGTGGGTTTTCCATCTTTAAATGCTGTAGTCGCCGGAGGGCCCTTGATTTCTTCTTCCCGGTCGGGTTGGTGGCTAGGAAGTCCCTCAATTAAGACTGCTAACCGTCGCGGTGTTCCCCAAACTTGAACCGACTCGACACTTAAAAACTGTTCTTTGAGACTAGCAGGAATTTTCTGTTTCCACTGTTGAATAGCGGTTTCAACAAAGGTGGCTGGTAATTCTTCTGTGCCCACTTCCAGTAAAAAACTAACCATAGGAAATTTTATAAAGAATGTTACTAAGACAATTAAGGTGACAAATAATTACCATAGCAGGTTGGGGGGTCATTTCTCAAGGGTTAATCATTTTTTGAGAATTTTTAACCCCCGTGGAGACGCGCCATGGCACGTCTCTACAGGATTTTTGGAAGTATCTTTATTCCGTGGGTTCGATGCCGAAAGATCGCAATTGTTCGGCTAAACGTTCAGCCCGATTTTGTGCTTGTAATGCTGCTTCTTCTGGTGTCGGAATCAGATCACCTTCTAGGGTGAAATATCGGAGTTTTTCTTGATAAATACCCAAGAATAATCCTAACACTTGACTTTCTAATAATCCGGCAGCATTGGGGATAATTTCTTGATATTCCTGTCCGACTAATTTGAAACCTGTTAGTTCTAAATCATCGGGAGAAAACCAGAAATATTCCTGGGTTCTAAATTGATCTTGATATAAATTCTTTTTAGTCGTTTTATCGGTTTCTGCCGTTGAATTAGAGAGAAGTTCAATAATTAAATCGGGATATTTCCCTTCTTCTTCCCAAACTACCCAGGATTTTCTCGGAAGTTTAGAGGTATTTTTCACTAGGAAAAAATCTGGCCCGCGAAAGTCTCGATTTCTCAGTTGTTGACGACTAAAATAGATGGTTAAATTTGCCCCAATAAAATAATCTGTTCTATCTTTCCATAACCAATCTAAACAAGACACTAATAACGCTAACTGGAGATAGTGTAATGTACTTTCCATTTCTACATACTCACTTTCAACTTGAGTACCATCGGGCATTAATGCCTCTAGTTGTTCTGCGGTAATTGACATTTTTTTCCTCCTCATTTGAGGTTGGCTTAATTTATTATATCAAATTTTCAATGCTCAATCATTTGTTCTAAAGATTCTTGCAAATCCCTGGTTAAGTTAGCAACTGCTTGACGACGGTTTGTTTGATAATCTGACCATTTTTGGGTGACAGAAATCGGTTTACCAATTGTTAATTTAGCGCGTTTTTTTCCTAAATAGGGACGTTTTAGGGGGGTTTCTCCCTTTAACCGATTTACCATTGTCCAAACAATTAAAGTTGTTTCTGCGAAGCGATCAAAGGTGGGATTTTCTTTAATATAACTACCTGTTACCCCCACAAAACTTTCTACTAATCTCATATTCCACATTCGCAAACTGGCTTCGGTTGCCACCCGATCTGCTAATCCCAATTCTACCGCCGACCAGGTATCATTAGCCTTGAGATCATAGCGATAAATACAATCCCAGCCCGCCTGTTCTAAGCGACGACAACGACTACTTAAATCTCCCATGGGTTTGAGATTAAAATATTCTTCAGCCACGGTTAGGGCAATATCTAATAATCGTTTAATTCTATCTGGAAAATCTATAGTTTCATCTTGGGGAATACTCCGATAATAGAATTGGCGATAAAAATTTTCCATTGTATCTAATAGATAGTTTCCTAATCGAATTAAACGGCTATATAGAGACGCAACGGTTAATTCTGGGCTAGATAGGGGTAGGTTACAATCCCTTTCTAATTGGGAAATTAATTTTTCTAAATCTTCCCAATTGTCCTGAATATAAAAATACTGTATGCCAATGGGAACTAAATAAACATCTTCCGGTCGTGCAGCTTTTTTTAAATCTTCCACACACCAAAATCCTAATTGAGAAATTCCGGGTTTCTAAGGGACTAATATTTTGATTATGTCCATTGGTTGCTCCTTCCGGTGCGGCGGCTAAAGGAAATTGACCATTAATAAATAAATCCCGGGCTGAACGCAATCCTAAACGGTCAACTTTCCCCCTTAAAATTGGTGTTCCTCCTAATTTTGGAAATAGCCAAGAAACTAAGTTTCCTGCCCATAAAGGAATCCCTCGATCATACATAAAATGGGCATGAATTGGATTAGATAGGACAATTTCCTGTTGTTTTGCTGTCTCAGGAACAAATCGCCATAATAATTGACTAAGACAATAGGGATCATCCGTATTTGGATGACGAAAAGCCAATAAAAATCTAACTTTTCCGCTTTGAAATTGTTGATAAAGATTAACTAATCGTTCAATTTGTTCTATCTTAATTTCAACTAATGGGGTTTTCCATCTCATCCAAAAGGGCATCCCCCATTGGCAAACTTTTAACACTAAAGGATTAAAATGGGGCGGGATAAAATCTAGGGTGGGTTGTATATTTTTAATGATATTTACCATAAATTAGGGTTGAATCAATTTAATAAGTATAGCAAGAGGCAATCTTGCTATAGGCAATCTTGCTATAGGTAAATACTTACTATGAGCAGCTTTTAGCTTTTAAGAATGTCCTAACAGATGTGGCAACTGCTATATTAAAGGGGATTGAACTTAATCTATTATTATAGCAATTTCTCAGGATTTTGTTGTAATATTTGATTCCAGGGATTTCGGATCAAACCTCTATTCTAGTTTGGGTTTGCAGGGACATCAATCCTAGATTTTTTGATAATTCCCGACCCTAAATTAAGTAAAAAGACTTATCATAGAACCCTTGAATTGTTCTGTCAAGTTATAAAATTTAACCACAATTCGTTACAATGACAACCAAACTTTAGCTCTAAAAACGGTTTGCTTTAAAAGGACAAATTATCAAGTTTTCACTTAGAAGGCAGGTAGAAAGGATGAAACCCCACCGACTTGAATCAAGCATTTCAACATGGTTATTGTTTTCAAACTACCCTTGATCAGCATAGCGAGCAAGTTACCTATTCCGTCCATACCCTCGGTGAATTAGTTTTAACCTCTGGAAAAATTGCCGTTTGTGATCCTTTGGTTGTCCCTAATTCTCATCTGTGTTTGACTCAAACTCTGGCCGCGGGTCGTTATCCGGTGAAACTGAGTATCGCTACATTCCATGACCAAAAAGAACAAAGGGTCGCCTATGCCATGTTAGTCATTCGGGATCAAGCTGCGGTGCGATGGGAATTGGTGCTATCTTCTCAAAGGGATCAAGAATCGGGTTATTCCGTCACTTCTGGGACAGGATGTTTTATGGATGGGGAAGGGGTCAAATACCTATCTTCCCTTTCTGATGGTGAGTTTGAAAGTTATTATAATCGTTTGGATCAGGCCTTAGATCAAAACTATCTTGATACCTGGGATTGGACAAATTTCTGTTTCAATGAATCAACCGGATTGAATATTATTGCCTTTCATTCCGGTTGGGGAGAGGGTTGTTATCCCTCCTATTGGGGTTATGATTCCCAGGGAAATCCGGTCTGTTTAGTCACGGATTTTAGGCTTTGGGACTCGTGAGGGGATCAACTACTTCCAATAGGGTTTGAATACTGGCATTGTAATCAAAAAAGGAAAACAAATGTTTATATTTCAAGATGCCCTTTTTGTCTAAGACAAACTGCCCAGGTAAGGGCGCCCCCAGGGCTTGTCCCACATGATATAACTGAAAAATGCCACAGCTTGGATTACTCAGCAATGGCATTTTCAACCCCAGATCTTTGACTACAATTTTGCTTTGGCGTTCATCGGTACTGGTAATCAGTAAAACTTCTATTCCCCTTTGCACAAAGGCTTCATAATTTTCATTCAGCGCTCTAACATGGGGATAACACCAGGGACAATATTGTTTTTCGGTAAAAATGCGCGTAAAGGCTAAAATTACTGGGCGATCGCCTCGAAATTGAGATAAACGCACTAATTGACCATTGGTAATATCGGGTAATTGAAAATCGGGGGTTTTCGACCCTAACTGTAAATTGCTAGTGGCCGGGATCGGAAAAAAGTTATTCCAAAATCGACGATTAATTAAACCGGTAAAATCGTTAGAAGTCAGCATAATAGTTTGTTGTTTGTACTCATCTTAGTTTAAAACAATCTTACAAAATCAATGAAACCCGCCTTTACATCATGGTAAAAACGGGCTTTTAAATCCGGTCTAAAAGGTGATCCTAGACCGCAGCAAAGAATTCTTTAGATTTGACGGGATCGGGGATCATGGTTTTGTCGCCCGGTTGCCAACCCGCAGGACAGACTTCATCGGGATGAGCTTGAACATATTGCAGGGCTTGCAGTGTCCGCAGAGTCTCGTCCACGTTACGACCAAAGGCGAGGTTATTGATCGTGGAGTGTTGAATTACCCCTTCTTTGTCAATGATAAACAGACCGCGCAGAGCAATTCCGGCTTCAGGATCAAGCACGTTATAGGCAGTGCTGATTTCTTTTTTCAGGTCAGCCACCAGAGGATAGTTGAGGTCGCCCACACCACCAGATTTGCGATCGGATTGAATCCAAGCGAGGTGAGAAAAGGCGCTATCGACGGAAACCCCAAGAATTTGAGTATTGAGTTTGCTGAATTCTTCGGCGCGATCGCTAAAGGCCGTAATTTCAGTTGGGCAAACAAAGGTAAAGTCTAACGGGTAGAAGAACAGAAACCACATACTTACCCCGATAGTCGGACAGGGAAATGTCTTTGAATTCTTGGTCAACAACGGCCGTTGCTTTAAAATCCGGGGCGACTTGGCCAACACGCAGGCTCTCAGCCATGAATAATACTCCTTAAACTGACGATAGTATAGTTTCGTTGCAGAAAATCAGGACAATTTTGATCCCGATCGTCTGGCTATTTTACGATTTGTTACAAATATATCATAGTCGAAATGAGTACAGTTAGACAAGACTAAGTTGTAGGATTTGAGCAAAGGGAAGTCCCAGGCCCCTCAGATGTCTGTCCCCCAGTACCGTTATATAGGGAACAGGGAATAGGGAACACCGGATCTGGGTAGAGGATTTGTAATTAATTTTGTTTAGGTACTTACATCATTACTTCATAAAAATTTTATATTTTGTTTGACAAAAATAGAAATAACTCTGCCAAAATTCAGACTAAAAATGAAGGGTACAGATCAACTGCACCCTTTATTTTAGTAATTCTATATTTGGGCTATTATCCAGCTTTTTTGTCAGTTCCCGGATGTTTTTTACTCTCTCGAAGTTGTTCCCACAAAGTTTCAATTTGCACATAAGATTCTTCTGCTGAAAGTTTTCCCCCGGTTTGCAGACAAACAATAAAGTCTACCTTTTTAGCAAATTCCTGCAAATTAGCATTAAACAAGATATTTTCAGGTGTAGCATTGCCGCGATAACGAGAATCCCAATAAAAAGAACCTAGGTTGGTCATTGGTCTCAGACTCCAGTTTACATCATGGTTTATTTTTACATAGAATGCCGGATTTTGAATCGGCTTACAAAGTATACTTTGATACTTTAATTATGGTTCCATCAATTCCATTCAGTGTTTGTTAAAAAGAATACAATTCTATTAACAACTATACAATTTACCTTAATCACAATCTGAGTGAGAGGTGGGAATGGGACTCGAATGGTAATGCTCGGCTAAATAGGCTTCTAGGACACCAAACTGGCTGGGGTTTAGACGATAGTAAATCCAACGTCCCTCTTGCCGACTGCCCAATAATCCAGCCTCCTTCAAGATTTTTAAGTGAAAAGATAGTTTAGACTGATTGACGGCTAACTGTTCGCAAAGTTCACAAACACACAATTCTTGTTCTCGTAACAGATTGATGACCTGCAAACGCAGAGGGTCAGATAGGGCATGAAAACCAGCCAGAACAGTTTTGACGGCGGGAAACCGCAGAAACCTCTATCACAATGTTTGCAACCATCAACGCTCTCCTAAATCGCGGTCAATAGCTCTAGCTTATCATTTTATTTTCGTCACTTGTAAAGGGCGAAAAGAAAGGAGACACAAAGGTACTAATAAACGAAGATACCGGAGTAAGATTAAAGGGTTACTCCTTCTAAATCTGCTTCGGTTAACTCATACAAAGATTTTAATTTTTCTAAAGTTTCGCCATCGGTTTCCCAAAATCCCCGACCATGGGCTTCTAACATTCGACCGACAATATTACGAAAAGCTTCGGGGTTGGCTTGTCTTAATTTAGTTGCCATGTTTTCATCTAAAGCATAGGTTTTAGAAGCTTGATCATAAACCCAATTTTCTTGGAAATTTGTTGTTCCTCCCCAACCCATTAAGGCGGTCATTCGTTGAGAAATTTCATAGGCCCCACCACTGCCTTGATTGACCATGGCCGTTGCCCATTTCGGGTTTAATAATTTTGTCCGATATTCAATTCTTAATAGGTCTTCTAATTGTCGGGGAGTGGTATCTTTAGAAAAACTTTCGACAAAACTGGCTTTAACTTTTTGACCTTTTTGTTGTTCCGCCGCCCGTTTTAATCCGCCCGTATTAGCATAATATTCTTGAATATCGGTTAATCCATATTCTACGGAATCAATTTGTTGAACAACATTATCCATGGTTTTTAACAATTGCGTCATCACTTCCGGTCTGGCTTGTCCTTGATCTTTGCGTCCATAACTAAATACATTTCGTCCTTTCCAAGTGTCCGCTAATTCGTCTCCTGATTCCCAATTACCATCCACAATTTGATCATTAACTAACGATCCAAAATCCCCCGATGGGTTAGAAAATAAACGGGCGGACGGGTTTTCTACTCCTTGCGATCGCAACTTCAAAGCGTGCTTTCTAATAAAGTTTTGTTCCTCCGCTTCTTCCGCATCCGCCGCCCGCACAAATAAATCATCTAATAATTCGATAATATTGGCAAAACTATCTCTAAAAATCCCCGATAAATTGGCTAATATATCAATTCTAGGATGTCCGACTTGCTCTAAAGGTTGTAATTCATAACGCACAATTCGCCCGGTTTCCTTCTTTAATTGGTTTGGCTCCCACTAATTCTAAGATAATTCCTAACGACTCCCCCCGGGTTTTAATAGCATCTAATCCCCATAACATTACCGCAATGGTTTCAGGATAATTTCCGGTTTCTGCTAACTGTTGATTAATGATTTTTTGAGCAATTTCTCGTCCTCTCAAATAGGCCGCAGCCGAGGGCATTCGATAGGGATCTAGGGCATGAATATTACGTCCGGTGGGCAGAACTCCTGGCCCATCTCGCAGTAAATCCCCGCCCGGGGCTGGGGGGATATATTCCCCATTTAATCCTTTTAATAAATTGGTTAATTCATCGGATGTTTGTAATAATAAGTCTCGAATTTGAGTTTCAGTTTCTGAGGTTAACTCATTCATTGATTCGGTGGAATAAGCATTCAGATAGGTAGTTAATTCTTCTTCCGTTGGATTCTCTCCAAAGGTATGTAATCCCGATGAGAATAAACGCTGTTCTAAGACTTGTAAATAATCATAGATTTTGATAAAATAGCTATAGAGAACTTCGACACTAAATAACCGAGCGTTTTCAGTTGTAAAGGCAATTCCTAATTTTTTGCCCTCCTGAAAGGGACAATCTACCTCTAAACCCATATCCACAATTTGCTGACTAATTGATTCTTGAAGGGTAGAATTTTTCTGCGGATCTTCTCGATATTCGGCAATTAAATCGCGTAAAGATACCAATTGTTTATAAAGTCCCGCCCGACCATAGGGAGGAACATTATAGGAAACTAACACCCCATAACCTCGACGTTTTGCTAACATTGATTCTGAGGGATTATTGGCTGCATAAAGATATAAATTTGGCAGATTTGCTAATAAAATATCTGACCAAGAATAGCCCGTATTTCCTAATGGTGATCCCGGCAACCATTCTACCGTGCCGTGCATTCCAAAATGAACAATTGCATCGGCTTGAAATTCCTTTTGTAGCCATTGATAAAAAGCCACATATTGGGGATGGGGGGTTAAATCTCGTTCAAACATTAACCGCATGGGGTCACCGGATAAACCTAAAGGCGGTTGCACTCCTACCCAAATATTTCCTAATTGAATTCCACCAATATGATAATCTTCGCCAAAGGTTTTAATCCCGGTTTCTGTTAAGGATTTCCATTGTTTTTTAATCCGACTTCGTTGTAAATATCCTAACCATTTTTCCAGTTTATTAACATTAACTTGATTAGAAATAACAGAATTTTCTGCAAAACTAAAATCCTGTTGCGCTTCTAAGGTTTCATCGGCTATTTTTACCTTTTGAATTAAAACTTCCCCCGTTTCTGGCAACTCTCCAACGGTGTATCCTTGAGCTTTTAAGGCTTGTAAAACCTTTAATAAACTCTGGGGAACATTTAATAAAGCGGCGGTTCCTGTGGCTCCATATCCCGGGGGAAATCCATATAAAATAATCGCAATTTTTCGCTGTGATGGAGGTGTTTTTCGCAGTTGAATCCAACTTTTTACCCGTCCAGTTAAACGTTTAACTCGTTCAGGAATTAAATAAATATCTTCTCCTACTAACCCCCCCAAAGGAACGGTATCAATAGCACCATCAAGTTCCGGTAAAGCATATAAAACCACACTTTGTAAACCGCCAATTCCTTGACGAGTCCAAGATAATAAATCTTGAATTAATAGGGGCGCGGCGATAAAATAGGGAATATTTTTTATGGTTAAAATTTGTTTGGCAATTTCCACTTGTCGTCCGGCTTCCATTGATCCGGCTGGCCCTCCAACTAAAGGAAACCCAATGGTAGAAACAATTGCATCAACGGTTACGGCTTCTTTTGATAAGGATAGGGTTTCTATTTTTCCCTGTTCTCGGTGATTCAATTCATCCGTTGTTGTCATCCAGTCTCTAACAGCAACATGACCTTCAACGCCATTAATAAAAATTGGTAAGGGAATTAATTGGGCTTGTTGAAAATAGCTAATTAGTTGGGGGATATAAGCTTGTTTAGTAATGACGTGCTTGCGATATATTAATATTCCCACAACGGGATCGTTAACGGCGTTGGGATATTGGGTTTTATACCATTCTAAATAGGCCTGTGGCGATTCAAAATAACCGCTATAATCGGGGTGTAATAATCCCATATTTGGGGTTTCTATGGGTGGCGGAATTTCTCCAACAGTTAACCCTAAATAATTCGTTCCAATTGTCCAGAACATCGCCGCGACATTTTCTGTTCCGCCCGCATTCCAATACCCATAAATAACTAACCAATTACGCAGGTCTTGAACTTTTTTAACCGGAATAAATTTTAATAATTTCTGGCCTGTTTTCAAGAAACTAATATAACCAGCCAGTTTATCTTCTTCTTTACCACTGGAAAATTTACTCAAAATAAACTGCACTGGTTTGGGCATTCCTTTGGGTTTATCCCCAATTTTAAACGATCCAATTTGGGTTAAACTCATTAATTCTAAAGCGGATTCAAAAACCAACCGAATTGGAATATTTTGTACCCGTTTCTCGTAACCATAATATTTGATCATAATCAAATAATAAACTGGCAAAAAATACATCGGCATTTTCCAAGGCGGCGGCGACGGTATCCGGTTGATCAGAAATGGCGCGATCGCTAAATACACAAATTTCTAATTCTGGACAACGGGCGCTGGCTAATTTCGCGGCTATGCGATATAACTCAGCATTAAAAGACTCAAACCCAGCTATTAAAACAATCTTTTTCATAATCTTAGGTTTTAAAATATGCGTTTTCATCTATTATTTATAATTATAGCAATTCTCAATTAAAATTAAATGACAGAATATGATTTTCCCACTTCTGTTTTGATTGCGGGGGTGGATGAAGTGGGGCGGGGGGCTTTATTTGGCCCGGTGGTAGCGGCGGCGGTGATTTTGTCGGAGGATGGTATGGCTAAATTAACTAGCGCTGGGGTTAAAGATAGTAAAAAATTAACCCCGGGGGTTCGTTCTCGGTTAGCAATTGAAATTAAAGCGATCGCCATTGATTGTAAAATTGGTTGGGCGACTGTTAGGGAAATTGATCGCTTTAATATTTTACAAGCGACATTATTAGCGATGAAACGGGCAATTTTAAGTTTAGATCCTCAACCAAAACTCTGTTTAATTGACGGAAATCAGAAGATTCCACAATTATTAATTCCGCAACAAACTATCATTAAAGGAGATAGTAAATCTATTGTAATTGCAGCCGCTAGTATTGTCGCAAAAGTTTGGCGAGATGAATTAATTACCCGTTTGGCTGAAAAATATCCTGAATATGATCTCAAGCAAAACAAAGGTTACGGAACCGCAAAACACCGTCAAGCGATCCAAGATTATGGGATTACTTACCAACATCGTCAATCTTTCGGGTGTTGTCAATTATCCTTACCTTTATAAAGTTAGGAACAATTTTCAGCTAACCAATTTAATAAATCTGACTCCGTTTCAAAATCTAATAATGCTTCTCCTAATTGTTCAACTAATTCAATCGGAAGACTGCGGATTTGATCTTGAATTTCGGGGTTAATTGCTCCTAAACGACGATTTAGCAAACGCAAAATAAACGTTATTTCTCGTTGCAAACCCTGTTCTATTCCCTGTTCTATTCCCCGCTCTATTCCCTGTTCAATTCCCTGTTGTATTCCCTGTTGTATTCCCCGTTCAATTCCCTGTTCCATCCAACTTGTAACAATTTCCATAAATCTTTCCTCCTGAATCAGTCCTAAGCGATTTAGTTCCTCGGTAAAAACGACTTTTTCGCTAGAATTTAAACGCAAATAGGAGTCGATAAACCCCGAAATTAATTGATTTCTGGCTGGATCTAACCGTAACGTTACTAACAGACGCAAACACTCTGCTTTAACCTGGGGTCGATCCTGGGGTTCTATTCTCATTTTAGCCATTAATGCAGCCGCCACCGGATTTTGCTGACGTAAAAAATCCCGCCAGTTTAAACGATTCAGTTGGATCGCTGCATAGCTAAATTCTAATACCTTTCGGTCGGGAAATTCAACTTGATAGTTGTTGGGTTCCAGACGTTGGGGGGTATCGAAAGAAAAGATTGCAATCGGATAAACCGGAATTGCATATTTTTCATCTAGTCTAGCAAAATAATGGAACATCCGCCGGGCAAAATCGGCTTGAGCGTAGGATTGAGTCTCGGTATGGATGAGGAAAAAACTTTCCTGTTCTCGAAACCTAACTTTTGCTAATAGATCGACCTCTCGACGATTCCCCGATGTCAGATCAATGAATACCTCCTGGGGTAAAAAGGTAATAGAGGATTGATCAATATAGGGAATTAGATCTGGGAAAAATAATTCTAAAAATTCCCAAAAAAACGTCGAAATTAACTCTTTAAATAATCGATCATGTTCAATTATTCGTTCTGAAGTTTCAGCCATTTTAATTTTGATTTACCCCCTAACATTCAGCACTCGAAACCCGAATAACAGATTGGGTTTGTGGGGTCATATCCCCTAATTGTTCAGCCGACCAATGGGCATAATCCGATAATAAATTATGGACTAATCGGTGTCTAACGGTCATTAACACACTTTTTAATAATCCGTTTCCGGTTGTTTCTAAAATCGGTTGGGGTGTTAACCATAATGGCGGGGGAAGTTCGACTTTAACTTCTAAATCCGCTTGACCTTTTAAGTAGGTGATTCCCTGTAATTCAACTGGATATAATTTTCCGACTAAATTTAGGGCAAAACGTTGATTAATATATTCAATTCCGCGAATTTCACACCCGACAGATTTTAAGTTGAGAGTGCCATCGGACTGTATCCACAGTTTCAAGTCTACCGTTGGTTGTAAACTAAACATCATAAACTGTAAAGGACGCATTTTTAAGCGGTAAATATCCTCTGCTAAGGCATCTAAACGGCTAGGATCAACTAACGCCTTTACCAAGCGTTTCGGTTGACGCAGGTAATGGTGAATTAAAGTTGGCTCCGGTACGGCCATTTCAACGGTTTGGGAGGCTTGAAAGTGGGTATACATATAGAAAGTTATAAAAGTCTACTAATTTTAACTTATCTTAATATAATTTAAGAATTATTAAAACTATTTTCATCAGTCAAGAGTCACCGATCAAGAATAATAGCGTGTATTCCCTAAAAAATAGGTAATCGCTTGATCATAAGGGTAAGGTTGATGAGAATAATATAAATAATTGTAACGTCCCTTTCTATCCATTGATTATTTACGGAACTAAAATTATGACTGTTTCTATTGCCCATCTTGGCCCATCGGGAACTTATGCAGAAGCCGCCGCCTTAGCTTATGCCCAATATCTTACCCAAAAAACCGGGGAAGAAGCCATGTTATGCCCCTGTTCAAGTATTAGCCAAACTTTATGGACAGTTGCCAAAGGGGAGGTTAATATTGGGGTAGTTCCTGTTGAAAATTCCATTGAAGGCAGTGTGACTATGACCCTAGATACATTATGGCAAATTGGCTGTCTTCAAATTCAACAGGCGTTAATTCTTCCTATTAATCATGCGTTGATTTCTCAAGCTAAAGATTTGGCTAATATTCAAGTGGTTTATTCCCATCCCCAAGCTCTAGCGCAGTGTCAAGGATGGTTAGAAAAACATCTTTCTGATGTGCCATTAATAGCCAAAAATTCAACCACAGAAGCCCTAAAATCCGTCCGAGATGAAACTAATTCAGCCGCGATCGCATCTTTAAGAGCAGCCGAATTATATCAATTACCTGTTCTTGCCCATCCTATTAATGATTATCCCGATAATTGTACTAAGTTTTTGGTAGTAAGTCTACAACCTTCAGGATCGGGAAAATACACATCTTTAGGCTTTAGTGTTCCGGCAAATGTTCCGGGTGCATTAGCAAAACCTTTAGCAATTTTTGCCGATAGAGGGATTAATTTAAGCCGAATAGAATCCCGTCCTAGTAAGCGCTCCTTGGGGGATTATCTATTTTTTATGGATTTAGAAGCGGATAGCCATGAACCCACGGTACAATTAGCTTTAGCGGAATTAAAAACCTTTACCGAAACCTTGAAAGTTTTTGGCAGTTACACCCTATTAAATCTGGATTAATTAAAATTAATTCGGAAAATTGGTAATTGGTCTTGTAGGAGGGGTAAGAATTACTCCGGCTTTTTGCCCACCCTACTGATTTTTAAAGATTCTATGGATATTTTTTTTAGCAGTATTCCCAGTATTCCTGATTTAACTCATCCTAATGAATTAATGGAATTGGGATCAATAGTGATTAAAAACCTGATGAAATTGGCTATTTTTTTAATAGCAATTGGTGGCATATTATCCCTAATTAATTGGTCGGTGAAAAAACCAGGGGATTCTATTTCTATTCCGGCGATTAAAACCGCCTTAGAACAATATCTGAAATGGATGCAAACTTTACCGCATTTAATTCTAATTGTTTCTGGTAATTACCAGTGGATTTTTTCTTTGTTCTACCTTAGCTAATCGCTATCATAATTGGGAACAACAACGTATTACTCAAATTGCCACCACCGTCGCCGGAGAACGTTTAGAACAAACCGCACCTAGAATTCGTTATGAAATTGAAGAACCTTTTACCGATTATAGATATATTGAGGGGAAAACTATTGAAATTAAAAGTACCCAGATTGCACCCCGTTGGATGACTTTATCAGGATCAAAAATTCAGGTTAAAATTAATCAAACTACCAGTCCCGACACCAAACAATGGATTTATAGTGTTGATTTTTCGGGAGAATATCAAGTTAAAAATCAACTCAAAGGTGTCTCGGAATTTTTCTTTGAAGTTCCCCCACCTTACGGTTATTTATTATTACAGGATTTCCAAGTTGAACAAAATGGAAAACCCTTAGTACAAGTTAACCCTGGAGATTATGGATTTCCCTTTAAATTATCCCCGGGAGAAACCACAAATTTTAAGGTTAGCTATCAAGCTCAAGGTGCACCCCGTTGGGTTTATCAACCTGGGGAGCAATTATTGTCGAATTTTAGCTTAAATGTTTTAGCTAACTTTCCCGATGCTGAATTTGCCGGAGCAGTGCCAACAGTTACAAAAGAAGCAGCAGAAAATCGACAACTTTCTTGGATTTATGAAGGTAATATTTCCGTTAAAAATCCGTTAGGAATATTTACCGCCACCGCTCCAATTCGCAATACAGGTGTTATCCCGCGATTATTATTATTAGCTCCAGCTATCTTTTTATGGTGGATTATTTTACTATATCTATCTTTACCCTTAACCTTGGGAGATGTGGCGATTATCGCCGGACTATTTTTTGCCTGTTTATTAACCCTAACCTATAGCAGTCGTTTGATTGATGCCAAACTTGCATGGACAGTAATTTCTCCAGTATTACTATTAGCAGTTTGGGGATTAGGGAAAAACCGTCAAGCCTCTTGGGTGGCAATTATTTGTACAATTTCTGGGGGAATATTACCGATATTTGGTTTATTGGTTCCCTATAGCGGGATTACCTTAAGTTTAGCTGGGTTACTATCAGGAATCTGGTTAGCTTTTCAACATTGGTATGAATTAGGGAAACGGAAAGTTTAACTGTAAAATAATAAACCAGGTTGTTCGCTTATAAAGACTTTCTATACTTTTTTTAATAATAAATTTCCTAACTTTTTGTGACTAATCTTATATTTTAATATATAAAATCTGGTTTGAGATTATTGTTGAATTACCGCATTTTCTAACATTAAAATCGTTCCGTGTTCAGCATCAATTTTGACCTCTATTCCCAGAGGAATAGTAAATTGATCACGAATATGACCGATCATCGAACCATACCAAGCCGGAATTCCTAACGGTTTAATTAAATCCGTTAATACTTGCCATAGGGTTAAAGAGGGTTTCATTTCCCTCTCCTTTGGTGCAGGCGGTACATTGACTAAAAATAAACCCAGAAATTTGATCTAAAATTCCAGCTAATTTTAAATGGGTTAACATTCGATCAACTCGGTAAATATCCTCGCCAACATCTTCTACAAATAGGATCGTATTCCGCCAATTGGGTAAATATTCAGAACCTACTAAAGCGGATAAAACCGATAAATTTCCTCCGATTAATCTTCCCTCGGCTTGACCTGGATAAATCGTTTCGACCCGAACATTGGCAGGATTTTTAAAGGTTACAGTTTGTCCCTCAAATATAATTTTTTTCAGCCAACCAACCGAATAGGGATTCCAGAGGGAAGTGCCTAATAATCCATGAAAAGTAACTAATCCGGTTTGACTATATAATCCTAATAATAAAGCGGTAATATCACTATAACCGAGAAAGATTTTAGGATTTTTACGAATTAAATCATAATCTAATAATGGTAAAATTCGACCGCTGCCCCAACCTCCACCCGTCGCAATAATTCCCTGAATATTAGGGTCAGCAAACATTTGATTAATGTCTGATGCCCGTTGTTGATCGGTTCCGGCTAAATAGCCATATTCACTCATTACATGGGGGGCAACTTTAACAGCGAGTTCCTGTTGGGCTAATTGCAGTTGAATCAACTTTAAATGTTCTTTTAAAATGGGGCTGGCGGGAGTTACCAACCCCACCGTATCTCCTGGTTTTAAAGCGAGAGGTTTAAGTAATATTTGGGAAGATGGAGATTGAGCAAGAATAGGAAACTGATTAGTAATTCCTGCTAAAGTTAATCCGGTTAAAAAATCACGACGATTCATAATCATTTATTGGTTATCAGTTATCATTTACTTGAATTGAGAATTTGATCAATTAATTCTTCAACCCCTAATCCCCGACTATTTTTCGTGACCCAATTAACCTTTTCTTTAACTTGGGGTAAGGCATTAGCAACGGCTACGGAATAACCACATTGTTGTAAAAAATCACAATCATTTTCTGCATCCCCAACCCCAACAATTTTTTCCGGGGATAGGTTGATTAATTCGGAAAGAGTTTTTAACCCAAAGGCTTTATTGATACCTACGGGTAGAATCATTATGGCTCCTTTATTATTAATAATTTCAAGATTAACTCCTAACTCTTGAATCGTTTTTTGGGTGATTTCTAAATAGGGTTCCCAAGTGGCAATAATTACTCGTCCAATCCCTAAAAATTCTAAGGCTTGAGCCTGAGAAATCTTTAAAAATTCCTCTGGAATGGGTTGGTTTTGCAATTGTTGTTGTTTTTGGTGAATGCGATCGCGCAAGCGGGTTATAAACGCTTCAGAAGGGCGCTCCGCTAACAATTTTTCTATCTGAGTCGAGGGTTGATATAATACCGCTCCATTTTCTGCAATCACCCAATCAAACCTATTAATTATGGGAACATGATCAATTAAATTATCCAGTTGTCTTCCCGTAATTAAGATTAACTTTCTTCCCGACTCTCGCCACCGTTGTAGGGCTTTTAAAGTAGACTCCTCTACGATTCCATCCATTGCTAGGGTTTCCATCAAAATCCGTCGCCAAAGCCAAATATTTCATGGTTATAAAAAATCAAATTGTTGAGTAAAGGGTAGATTTATATTGAACTAATTTAACCCCTTATCTGTTTAATTCAACTCTAAATTTATGGGTCATTATCTTCATACTCAACCCAGGAATTAGAGGTTTCTGAAACCCTAACTTTTAATTGAACTCCCTGCGGGACTCGTTTTTTCGTGACATCATAAATATATTTAGCAATCATTTCAGCCGTTGTCTCATATTCAGGGGGCAGAATTTCATTTAATACCCCATGATCTAATCCGCCTTTTTTAACATCTTTTTTTGCCCATCCTAAACTTCTAAAATCTGCCACCATCACGGGATGGGGACAATGTTCCGAGGGGTGCAATTGGCTAGAGGTGGCTTCCACTTGTACACGATAGGTATGACCGTGCATTCGTCCACAGGGCCCATCATAATCCTTAATATAATGGGCACTATCAAAGGTAAATTCCGTGGTCAATTTCCATTTAGGCATAGTTAAAAAAACTCAACTCAACTTCTAATTTTAGGGTAACGATGTAGTCGTATATTTCTATTTATGATTCTATCAAAAATCAAAAAGAAATAGTAAAACTTATCAAAAATTAATGCTTATTTACCAGGTTAAATTAGTTAAAAAACAAACATTTTCATCTTCCATAGATTTATATAAGCTGGGAATTATTTTGTTAGGCTATTCCCGCATAAATCGGGAAATTCAATGGTAAAAGTGGTAAGATTTTGGCTGCTTTCCACTTGAATTGTCCCGTTTAATTGTTCCACTAACTTTTGAACCAAAGCCAACCCTAAACCCGTTCCTCCCTGTTTCCATGGGTCTGCATTCGGAACTCGATAAAACTTCTCAAAAATTCGGGGAAGTTCTTTTTCAGGAATTTCGACTGGGTTGCGAATCACAATTTGTAAGGGGTCAGAAATGGCGGGAGAGGGTAGAGAAATATTCTGTTTTTTTGTTTTACGTTTGTTTTTAGTTGTTGAAGTTAATTCTCGCCAATTAGATACGGAAAGATAATGAATTCCTAAGAAAATTTCTCCTCCGTTTGGTGTATATTTACAGGCATTATTTAATAATTCTGCTAGAATTCTTTCCAAACTATTAGAATTAGTTATGATCGGCTTTAAATCTGGATAATACTGGACATTAAATACCTGATTTCGTTCTTGAGTACGAGAATAAAAAGGATTAATAATATTAGGCAACCATTCTAATAAATCTAAATTTTCCAGGGTAATAGGTGCAGAGGAAGATTCTAAACGTTGCAAATCCAATAAATCATTAATTAAATTGGTTTCCCGCAGACATTCCGATTCTAATATTTCTAAATATTTTTGACCTCGCTCTGAATTGGGAGCAATTTTTAACATATGAATAGCCATTTTCATATTTGCCAAAGGAGTGCGGAGTTCATGGGAAACCGTACTCAAAAAATCATCCTTGAGAATATTTAACTGTTGCAGTTCTTGAACCTTAGACGTGCGTTCTTGAACTTGTTTTTCTAGTTCAGCATTACGGGTTTTTAACAGTTCCAATTTTTCCGTTTGCAGTTGATTTACCGATTGCTGTAATTGTTTAACAACCCGATACATTTCCGTCGGGTCAAGCATTCTTAATAAACTAACCTGTGTAATTATTCCTAATAACTCTCCTTCATCACCACAAACTATTAGTCGTTGTACCTGTTGCTTTTGCATTTCTTGATGTGCCATCCATAAAGAATCCTTAGTTTTTAAATAAAAGGATAAATTTTTCATCACCGTTGTGGCTGGAGTCCCCGTTAAATCTAATTCTAAAAATTGTGCCTCCACAATATCCTGTTCCGTCACTAATCCAATCGGCGTTAATTTATTCAGAGTTTCTGTTTGAAAAACAACTACACAACTGGCTTGATGGGCAGCCATCATTTGTGCTAAACTTAATACTGATGTTGTTACCGGAGCCGTAATCACTTGGGTGATAATTTCATCTCCAACTCGTCGTAATCTTAAAATATTAGCAGGTTGTAAAACCCGACGAATTCTTTCTGGAGTAATCACTCCTACCAATTGTCCCCGACTATCTAAAACAGGTAAATGCGAAATTTGATGTTGTCGAAATAAGGATAAAGCCGTAAAAATATCTTGATCATCAGATTCTGTTAAACTAACAGATATTGGAGACATAATTTCAGCAACTCTGATGATATTGAGATTTTTTTTTCTGTCAGGATCAGAAATTTCTGTTGCTATTAACTTCACAATATCCCGTTCGGTGATAATTCCTAAAACCGCAGCCCCGTGAGGTTGTTCATCGGCAAGTACAGGAAGAACTTTTTCTGAGTTTTCAGCGATGACTAAAACACAGCTTGCCCGGGATTCTTCCACTAAAGAAATATCGGAATTTAGAGGGCAACAATTTTGAGATTGACCCAATATTTTAATCACATCCGCTAAACAAGTTTCCGGTGTTACAATAAATGGATTCCGATCAATGGCTTGTTCTAAAGCAGATGAATAGCGCACAGATTGGTAAAATTCCATAACGATACTCTAAAATGGTTTGTGGGAAGAAACACAGGATTTTTCACCTTATAAACTTAGCCGGAGATGAGGCTATTAAATCTCTAATCAGTTTAACTTTATTCAAAAATACAGATAATTATGATTATATCAGTTAATGAAAAAAAATTTTGGGAAGAACGCTATCAAGGAGGAAACACAGGCTGGGACTTAGGAGAACCCGCCCCACCACTTGTTAGGTTTTTGCAATCTTCCGAGGCTCCACCCCCGGGAAAAACTGCGGTTTTAGGCTGTGGACGGGGTTATGATGCCCTATTATTTGCTAGTTATGGATTTCAGGTGATTGGGTTCGATTTTGCGGCTTCTGCAATTAAAGACGCATTAGAATATCAACAATTATTAATCAATAAATCGTCAATTTTAAAGGGAGCAGGAAAATATTTACCCACTTCAGCGCAATTTTTACAACAGGATATTTTTGACTTACCAAAGGAGTTTTTAGGACAGTTTGATTATGTAATTGAACATACTTGTTTCTGTGCTATTTCCCCAGATAAACGCCCTAGTTATGTAGAATTAATTGAATCAATTCTGCAACCCGATGGGCAATTATTCGGGTTATTTTTTACCCATTCCCGTGCTGGAGGGCCACCTTTTGGGATCACCCCGGCGGAAATTCGACAATATTTTCAAGGGAAATTTCAGATTCTCTCCCTCCATCTCGTAACTGAATCAACGCCTAGCCGCCAAGGGGAAGAACATTGGGGACATTTTGCGCTTGATCAAAAACTCTAGCAATTCGTTCTGCAAATTTTTTCTAATTTGACTATAATAAGTAAAGATTTAGCCAAACCTGAGTTACAAATGAGTCAACCATTGAATTTAGAAAATATTGCCGATCAGTTAGATAGTAAAAACTTACGAGATCGTCTATTAGCCCTAGCTTCTTTGCGAAATATTCCTCCAGAGGATGCGGTTCCTTTAATTAAAAAAGTGCTAAATGATGAAAGTTTGCAAGTCCGATCTATGGCAATCTTTGCCCTAGGAATTAAACCGACGGAAGAATGCTATTTTCTGTTGGTGAAACTATTAGAAACTGACCCCGATTATGGGGCGAGAGCCGATGCAGCAGGTGCCTTGGGTTATTTAGGAGATATTCGAGCATTTGAACCTTTAGTTAGAGCTTTTTATGAGGACACAGATTGGCTAGTTAGATTTAGTGCGGCGGTCTCCCTGGGAAACTTAAAAGATATTCGCGCCCGGGATGTTTTGTTAGCCGCATTAGAGAGTGATGAGGTGATTTTACATCAAGCTGCAATTGCCGCAATCGGAGAAATTCAAGATGTTGAATCGGTTGATAAAATTTTGCGATTTGCTCAATCTGAAGATTGGTTAGTTCGGCAACGATTAGCTGAAGCCTTGGGTAATCTGGTTACACCAAAAAGCCTTTCTGCTTTGAATTATTTAGCTAAAGATAGTCATAATCAAGTTTCTGAATCGGCTAAAATTTCCATAGAGCGGCTACAACAAGCGGGGTTAAAACCTTAAGGATTTGATCAGCAGGGAATGGAGAATATATTGACAAATGAACCCTAATATTAGACGATAGATTTTCAGTTTCTATGTTCAAATCAAAAGTTATCGTTAAATCAGCCTATGACTTCTCCATTCCCTTCTCGGAAAAAACCTAAAGTTCTCCAATTATTCTTTTTCAGTTTTGTGGTTTTATTTCTGGCTAGTACCTCGGCAATTCTCGGGGCAATGACGGCCCTATTAACTCCCGAAAAATTTGATTTTACTGAGCCGGAATCCAATATTTTAGATGGGTTATGGCAACATCGGTTTAAATATAGTTTATCTCGTCCAGTTAATATTTTAGTCTTGGGAATTGATGGCAACCCTAACAGTTCTTCCGCCTCTCCCGATCTGTTTAAAGGTCGCAGTGATACGGTGTTATTTGTCAATTTTCAACCCCAGGATAAATCCGTAAGTCTGTTATCAATACCCCGGGATACTCAGGTTTCAAATTCCAGGTTATGGTACGGGAAAAATTAATGAAGCTAATTATTGGGGTGGCCCTAAATTAGCAAAAGAAGTGATTCAAAATATTTTAAATAAAGTTGAAGTCAACCGTTATATTCGGGTTAGTAGCGGTGCATTTAGAGAATTAGTTAATTCTTTAGGAGGAGTAGAAGTTTATATTCCCCAACCCATGTCCTATCAAGATAAAACCCAAAAATTAAAAATTGATTTAGCTCCCGGTTGGCAAACAATTAATGGCGAACAGGCGGATCAATTTGTGCGGTTTCGGGGGGATGGTTATGGAGATTTAGGTCGGGTACAGCGTCAACAAGCATTAATGGAAGCGATTTTAGTTCGACTTAAAGATCCGACGGTTTTACCTCGTGTTCCTGAAATTATTCGGATTATGCAAAAATATATTGATACCAATTTAAACTTTGAGGAAATTTTAACTTTAGTTAATTTTGGTTTGAATCTGGAACCCCAGAATTTTAAAATGGTAATGTTACCTGGTCGCTCTAGTTCTGAGGATTTTAATAGTAGTTATTGGTTAATTGATGAGCGGGGACGCGATCGGGTTATGTATCAATATTTTCGTTTAGATTCAACCGGATACACCTTAAAAAGTGCCTACGAACCTTCAGCTTATGAAACTTTATCCAAGGATTTAAAAATTGCGATTCAAAATGTTTCTAGTAATCCTAAATCCGCAGAGAAAATGCTCAATTTTTTAGCCGACCAAGGATTTAGTCAAGTTTATTTAGCTCCGACTGAATCCACTCAACAACTGAAAACCCAAATTATTGTTCAAGGCGGAGATTTGGGGGCGGCTAAACTAATGCAAAAAAACCTGGGTTTAGGTGAGCTTAAATCCTCCTCCACGGGGGAAATTGGCTCGGATTTAACCATTAGGGTCGGAGAAGATTGGATCAATTGATTAACAATCTAGGGATTTGCTCTTATCACCCAATTCGGGATTGGCAAATCCTCGAATAAAATATGACAATCTATCGAAAATTGCTATACAATATAAAGTAGTTGTTAAGAAAATTCCGATGGATGTCTATGACTGCTAATGCACCTGTTAAAACGGATTACGAAGCGATTATTGGGTTAGAAACCCATTGTCAATTGAACACAGACACCAAGATTTTCTCCAATTCTTCGACGAAATTTGGAGCCGATCCTAATATGAATATTGATCCCATTTGTATGGGATTACCTGGTGTACTACCTGTATTAAATGAAAAAGTTTTAGAATATGCAGTAAAAGCCGGGTTAGCCCTGAATTGTGAAATTGCACCCTACAGTAAATTTGATCGCAAACAATATTTTTATCCTGATTTGCCCAAAAATTATCAAATTTCTCAATATGATTTACCCATTGCCATAAATGGTCATTTAGAAATTGAAATTGTCGATGAAGATGGTAGTTTCCACTCGCAAAACTATTGGGATTACTCGCTTACATATTGAAGAAGATGCGGGAAAATTAGTCCATGGCGGCAGCGATCGGCTTTCCGGTTCCACCTATTCCATGGTTGATTATAACCGGGCTGGAATTGCTTTAGCTGAAATTGTATCTGAACCGGATATTCGCTCGGGACAAGAAGCCGCCGAATATGCCCAAGAATTGCGTCGCATTGTGCGTTATTTGGGCGTGAGTGATGGCAATATGCAAGAGGGTTCCCTGCGATGTGATGTTAATATTTCCGTGCGTCCGGTGGGGCAAAAAGAGTTCGGAACTAAAGTTGAAATCAAAAATATGAACTCTTTTAGTGCTATCCAACGGGCAATTGATCATGAAATCGAACGGCAAATTAAGGCGATTGAAACCGGGGAAGAAATTTTTCAAGAAACCCGTTTATGGGAAGAGGGAAGTCAACGGACAATTAGTATGCGGAAAAAAGAAGGAGCAAGCGATTATCGCTATTTTCCTGAACCCGATTTGCCGCCAATTCAAGTATCTGCTGAACAATTAAAAACCTGGAAATCTCAATTACCCGAACTCCCAGCAGAAAAACGCCATCGCTATGAATCAGAATTAGGATTATCCCCCTATGATACCCGTGTATTAACGGATGATCACCCGATTTCTGAATATTTTGAAGCCACAATTGCCGCCGGAGCTAATATTAAACAAGCGGTAAATTGGATTATGGGTGATATTACTGCCCATATAAAAAATGAAAAATGCAGTGTAACTGAAATCGCTTTAAAACCGGAAGGATTAGCAGAATTAATTGCTTTAATTGAAGCCGGAACTATTAGCGGTAAAATTGCTAAGGATTTATTACCCGAACTCTTAACCCAAGGTGGATCTCCTAAAGCATTAGTTGAAGCAAAAGGATTAATTCAATTATCCGATCCTAAAGCATTAGCAGAAATTATTGATCAAGTTTTGCTAGAAAATCCCAAGGAATTAGAACAATATCACGCAGGGAAAACCAAACTCCAAGGATTTTTTGTCGGTCAAATTATGAAAAAAACTGGCGGACGGGCTGACCCAAAACTCACCAATCAAATCTTAGGAGAAAAACTCAAAAAATAAATAGTTTCTTCAGGTTAGGTTGGAATAATTCTCAACCCAACCTGAAATTTTAAGATCAATCAGATTTAGGACTAAAAAATAATTGGTTAACTTTACTAATTACCCAACTCAAAATTGCTCCTCCCATTAAAATTCCAATCGCGGGAGTAAATACAGGTTGCCAAAGTTTATACCATAAATCCAATCCGAGATTGAGTTTAAAAGAATTGCCTAAAACCGCAATTACCAACCAAAAAAAACTAAATAATACAAAAAAAACATTTGCCACCAAAACTAGATTCAACCATTTAATCAATTGTTCTTTCATAGTTCAAACTCAATAAAAATTATATCAATCTATTTGATCTTGATTATATTTTAAGGGTTAGGGGGATTTTTTTGCAAATATTAATTCAAAATTTGTAGACAAACTTAACCTAATCTTTGTTACAATAGATCCTAGCAGTTATAGCAGGCAGTCTGTGTTAATATGGTTCGCTACACCCTAGCTCAAAGTCCCGAAATCGTTCTTACCATCCGAGGCAAAGATTCATCTCAAGCCCGGGAGAAAGCGATGGACAAACTGATGGAATTGATAGACGCGGGTAAACTACCAACGGAATTGGAAGAAGGCTTTAGTCCCCAACAGTTCATCGAAGTCAAGGAGCCCGATGATAGTCCCTTAGAAGAAGAAGATGCTATTTCCGAAGCCGTGCAAATTCTGAGTAATTTGGCTTCCTTGAAATTAAAGATGATGGAATCAAGAGAAGAAGCCCTAAAAGTGCGAGAATCTATTGATATTCTGTTCACAGATCAACCCGTGACTGTAGAAGAAATAACCGAATTAAAAGACGGCTTTAAGGTGTTAAAAAATTTCGCGGTTTCCAATCTTAGATATCGAGAAGCTAGGGGCAAAGCGGAAGAAGCCAGAGCCGTTTTAGATGAAGCATTAAAATCTTCCGAAACCCGAACCAAAACCAGATAATCCCCAGGGGAAAAAAGATAAAAAATAACTTTAAAATAGGGAATGGGGAATAGGCAATGGGCAATAGTGATGAATTTTTCGAGTATTCTAATAAGAGCAGTAATCATTATTTCCTCTTTTCCTAAAACCCATTATCGATCACGGATTTAAAAAGATTACGCAGATTAACACAGATTAAAATCCGTGAAATCCGCGAAATCCCCCTAAATCCGCGATCCCGATTACCGCTCACGGATTCAAAAGGATTACGAAAATTAACACATATTAAAATCCGTGAAATCCTTGAAATCCCCCTAAATCCGCGATCCCGATTACCGCTCACGGATTCAAAAGGATTACGAAAATTAACACATATTAAAATCCGTGAAATCCTTGAAATCCCCCTAAATCCGCGATCCCGATTACCGCTCACGGATTTAAAAGGATTAGGAAAATTAACACATATTAAAATCCGTGAAATCCGCGAAATCCCCCTAAATCCGCGATCCCGATTACCGCTCACAGATTGAGGTAGATTATGAAATTACCCCTGACTTGGAATCTTCCCGTCACAATTTCCGATCGCTTAGGTCAAAAAAGTTTTGGCAAACAACGGGCGATTGTAGCAGAAGATAACCTATTATTAGTATTACATAAAGCCCCAGAACCCGGCGATCGCAATCGAGATGCCGTATTATTTTGGCGAAAACCCGATGGCCGTTGGGAATGCAGTAAAGGTGGTGTGGCACTGCAACAATTAACCAATCATATTAAAGAGTATAATTCAGCCGAAGAAGAATTAAATCAATTCTATAAAATTGCTAAAACCGCCGAAGATTATTTTACACTATTAGAAGCGATTACCCCCCTACAGTTAGCAATAGAAAACCTGCACGCCACCTTACAAACCGCTAGAGAAGCTATCCCTCAAGATCGAGATCTAATTGATTTCAGAGATGGAGCCTATGAAATTGAACGCACCCTAGATATCCTTTATACTAACACAAAAAATGCCCTAGATTTCAAAGTTGCCAAAGAAACAGAATCCGCAACTAAAGCCGCCCATCGCCTTAATACCTTAGCCTCAATTTTCTTACCCCTGACGGCAATTTCCTGTGTATTTGGGATGAATTTAACCAGTGGTCTTGAATCCCAATCTATCCTAATATTTTGGATAATTTTTTTAGCCGGAATCTGGTTAGGATTAGTAGTCAGACAATGGGTGCTTACCGGAAAAATTTCTCAATTAAGTTTCAGCAAATTAGCAATAGATTTAAAACGAGAATTATCAGATTAGACAGGTTTATGCAGACCAACCCATCACCCCATGTTGCCCATAGCCGATAGACTATTCCCCATTCCCTATTATTTAACTTGTCAGCGCCAGGATGAGTTTTAATGATATGATGGAAGTTTTGCATACTCACCAAACAACCACCAAAGGAGAAGCCAAATGGCTCGAATGTATTATGATGCCGATGCCAATTTAGATATTTTGGCAGACAAAACTATTGCAATTATTGGTTATGGCTCCCAAGGTCATGCCCATGCCCTGAATTTAAAAGATAGTGGCTTGAATGTAATTGTCGGGCTATATCCCGGCAGTAAATCAGCTATCAAAGCCACATCCGCAGGTTTAACCGTGTATAGTGTGACAGACGCGGCCAAAACTGCTGACTTCATTATGATTCTTCTACCCGATGAAGTGCAAAAAACCGTTTATAAAAATGAAATCGAACCCTATTTAACTGAAGGCAAAACCTTAGCGTTTGCCCATGGATTTAATATTCACTTTGGTCAAGTTGTCCCCCCCTCTAATGTCGATGTGGTGATGGTAGCACCCAAAGGCCCAGGCCATTTAGTCCGTCGTACCTACGAAACAAGGCGAAGGAGTTCCCGCCTTATTTGCGGTGTATCAAGACGCCTCTGGACAAGCCCGCGACCGGGCAATGGCCTATGCTAAAGGCATTGGTGGCACACGCGGCGGCGTTTTAGAAACCACATTCCGCGAAGAAACCGAAACCGACCTATTTGGTGAACAGGCGGTTTTATGTGGCGGTTTAAGTGCTTTAATTAAAGCCGGATTTGAAACCTTAGTCGAAGCCGGTTATCAACCGGAATTGGCTTATTTTGAATGTTTACACGAAGTTAAATTAATTGTAGATTTAGTCGTGGAAGGCGGTTTAGCCAAAATGCGCGATAGTATTTCTAATACGGCTGAATATGGAGATTATACCCGCGGCCCCCGGATTGTCACCGACGAAACCCGCGCCGAAATGCGGAAAATTCTCAGTGAAATTCAGTCTGGTCAATTTGCTAGAGATTTTGTCCTAGAAAATCAAGCCGGAAAACCAGGTTTCATCGCCATGCGTCGTCAAGAAGCCGAACATCCCATCGAAGCAGTCGGCAAAGATTTACGCGCTATGTTTAGTTGGATGAAGAAGGATTAGATTAGCAGGGGGAGTAGGGGGAGGAGGAGCAGGGGGAGCAGGGGGAGTGGAGGAGCAGGGGGAGTGGAGGAGTGGAGGAGTGGAGGAGCAGGGGGAGTAATTATTTATTCCTAACTTCTAACTTCTAACTTCTAACTCCTAACTCCTAACTTCTAACTCCTAACTCCTAACTTCTAACTTCTAACTCCTTCCCTCCCCTGCTCCCCCTGCCTCCCCTGCTCCCCCTACTGCCTCCCTATTTTACTGGCTGACCCTTATCAAGTTTTTCAATTTCTTTCTCCCGTTGTTCGTTAGTATCTTTAGGTTTTAACCACTGTGGCCATAAACTAACAACAAACTGACGACTGGTTTTACTGGCATCTCTGGCAGGTTTGGGCAAAAATTTAAACGTATCGCCCGAGGAAATAAACAGAACAATTAAGGCGACGGCGCCCCAGCCCAGAATTTTTTTAGGAGTCATAAGCGATTTTTTAGATAGAGATATTTATGGGATTTTATTGTAATCAAATTTGAAAATTTTGTACACCCTGACTATGATTATACCCATTAATACTGAGTTTTTAATAAGTCTTCAATAAAAACTTGAGTTTCCGGGGGAATATCAGTAATTAAACGCACCGGAAAAGCGGGAGTTGAGATAAATTGATAATATTCTGGAGTCAGGAATACCTGATATTTTTGGGCTTCGGGAGTCAGTTGGGCGGCGGTGGCTAAAACCATAGCTTTAGCATAATTCTTAACATCTTGTGAGGCATCTCCCACGATTTCACCCCCGGAAATGGGAGTCACAGGAATCCAACTTTGATCCCCAATAGTTCCAGGATCTCTGACACTTAAATGGGTGGCTCCTAAAACCCCTAATAATAATTTTTCGGTTTTAATTTGGGGAAAAATAGCAATTTGTTCGGGTAAAGCGGGGGTGACTTTATCGGATGATTGGGTAAGAATTAAAGTAGGAACTTGAACTTGATTTAATCCTGTTTTTCCAAATATAACCGAAGCAGTGGGGGAAAATGCGATCGCCCGTTTAATTCGTGGGTCACTAAACCGATAACGATCATTTGGGAGTTTCTGCGGCTAAACATTGGGTAGCTTTTCCCAGACTAAAGGTAATAAAACTCTGATCACAACTTTTCCTTAATTGATCAATTTGGAACTCTCCCCCAGCTAAAGCTAAAGCCGTTGCTCCGCCGAAAGAATATCCAAATACTAAAGTATTATTAGTATTAAATTTACCTTTAAATCTAGGATCATTTATATTCAATTTTTCTAATTCATTCAAGGTAAAAATCAAATCTTGGGGACGTTCGATAATTTCCGTGGGAGATAAAAATAAATTCTGATTTACAAAATTCGCGTTACTCCCGGGGTGTTCGGGCACAATAACCGTATAGCCATGGGAGGCTAAATGTTCCATTAAATATCGTAATTCTTGATAATCAGAACCTCGACCATGGGAATAAAGAATTAAGGGTTGATCGGGTGTAGCTGCGGAGGAAGAATAAATATAAACCGGAATATTGCGATCGCGTTGTTTATCCAGTAATTCTATGCGAGTAATTTCCACTTTTCCTGGCCCGGGTTGACTAGGATCAAAAGGAATTGATGGAGCTTGAGATCCTTCAGGGGTGAGTTTAGGTAAGACCTCTAAAAGTAACCTTTGAGTTTGCCAAAATCCTTGATTTAATCGTGTTAAAACCGCAAAAGCTTGCGGAAGATTAATCTCAATCGTCGGTAAAGGATAGTTTTCTAAAAAATTAATAACGGATAAGCCCTGTTCAGATTTAGCCGAAGACAGAATAGCTGTTTTAATCGCTGTTCCACCTTGAGATTTGTCCGCAGAAATAATCGTATCAATATCAGTTAATAATCTAGTTCCCACTTGACTATTAACAATTTCTTCAACGGTTTCATCTTTAATTTTAATTTTAATGTTTAAAGCTCCTAAAGCCTGTTGCTTTTGTTCGGGCTTTAAAAAGCTAAAATAACCCAATAATCCCACAGGAACTTTCCCCGTTTCTGCAAATTCTTTTAAGTCTTTAACGGAAACCGTCGCATAAATAAATCCCTGTCTAATCACAACGGATTCCGCCGCCAGCAGGGGGGGGGTAAACGGAGGAAAACCACTTAAAATAGTAGTTGTGAAAAGACTCAGGGGAAACAACAATTTTTTCCACTGGCGTTTGGCGCACTGTGCGGAAGCAGAAAGGGGAATTTGAACCATAATCAAAGATCTAGGTTAAACAATCCCAAAAGTTTAGCATCGAATTATCCGATCGCCATCGGGGGGCGGTGCTGGGAAAAGGGTTGGGCTGCTTCAAGCTGGGCAGCTAAAGCGATTAGAGTGGCTTCAGAGGCTGGTTTTCCCACCAACTGCACCCCCAGGGGTAAACCTTCGGCGGTAAATCCGGTGGGAATTGCGATCGCCGGTTGGCCACTGACATTAAAACCGGGACAGGGAGAAATCCATTCGGTAATCCGTTGTAGGGTTTCTGGGGGGGAAAGTTGGGCATATTCCCCCACCCGAATTGCTGGGTGCGTATAGGTGGGCAAAAGCACCGCATCAAAGGGGCTGAAAGATGCCACAATTTGACGACCGCCGACCTGCATTTTAGACACCGCTTGCAAATATTCTCCGGCGGTGATTTCCGTTGACATTAACCATTGATTCACTGAGCCCAAATACTCCTGGGGAATTCCCGCCGCGGCTACTCCCGATTTCCAAACGGCAATAAATGGTTCCAGAATATCACTAAAATCGGGATTAATCGGTTCGATTTGATGACCTAATTGTTCAAGGAGATTCACGGTATTTTTTAAGGCTTGTTCACAGTCTGGAGAGAGGGAACTACCGGGTAAAATAGAAGTGGCGATCGCAATTTTTAAAGACTTTGGTGGTTGTTGAGTTGCGGCTAAAAATGAAGGATTTGGATCGGGTAACCAATAGGGATCACCCAAAATATATCCCGACATAATATCAAGTAAAGCCGCGGCATCGGCCACGGTACGCGCTAGGGGGCCATCGGTGGAAATCCCACTTTGGAAGTCCCCCACCGGAGCATGGGAAACACGCCCCCGAGTCGGTTTAATTCCCACCAAACCACAACAAAAAGCTGGGCCACGCACCGACCCCCCACCATCCGACCCATGGGCGACCGGGGACAACCCAGCCGCCACGGCCGCCGCAGCCCCACCACTGGAACCTCCGGGGGTGTGGTCTAAATTCCAAGGGTTACGGGCGGGAGGGAAACCATCGGGTTCGGTGTAGGGTAGGGAGCCGATTTCTGAGGTCGCCGTTTTCCCTAAAATATTAAATCCGGCTTGACGAATCCGGCTGACCACCCCATCATCATAGGTGGCGATTCTATCCATTAAAGCCCGGGAAACCGTAGGTACAGGCGACTCCGGCAACGGGGTTTAGATCTTTAATAGAAATGGGAACTCCAAAAAAAGGCGGTAAATCCTGAATATCTGAAATCTGGACTAATTGTTCCGTTTGGGTTTTCGCCAATCCTAAAGCCCTATCTGCCATTACGGTAAAATAACAACCCAACAGAGGATTTAACCGTTGAATTCGATCTAAATAAAGATTAACTAATTCTAAAGGGGAGATAACTTTGGTGCGAATTAATTGGGCTTGTTCTAAGGCAGAAGTAAAGGCTAAATCCACTGAATTCATACTAATTAACTCAAATAAAATAATGATAAACAACCGTTGATTCTGGTTGAAGTTTATCATTATTCTGGAGAAAACTAACATCTATTACCTATTACCCATTACCTATTACCCAAAACCCATTACCCAAAACCCAAAACCCATTACCCAAAACCCAAAACCCAAAACCCATTACCCATTACCTATTACCCATTACCTATTCCCCGTTCCCTGTTCCCTAGCGCTATATTGTTTGCGACAACACCGGATTGGGGGGTAAACTAGGGACATGGGATTTTAAGATTTCAGCTAAAATTAATTGTTTCTATTCTAAGGTCACGCGATATGACACAATCAGAGCGTCCACCTGTGCCTCGTCCGCCAGTACCAGGGGTTCCACCCCGTCCACCCGCACCTAAAGCACCTCCACCTCCGGGCGCGACCACTGCAACCACTCTTTCTGCACCTGCTCAGGCTACCGCGACAACCACAAGGGTGATGGTCGCACCCAGAAATAAGGGCCCAAGCCCGGGAAACCCTACCTTAGTGGATATTGTCAGACGAGCCAATGAGGAGGGCGCTTCCGACGTTCACCTAGGGGTGAATGAACCCCCACGCCTTCGGAAACGGGGGGATATTGTGCCTTTGGAGTGGCCGAACACCGACTTAAATACCTTTATGAGTTGGTTGATGGAGGTATTAAGCGATGAGGAAATCCGGCAATTTCAAGAAAACTTAGACTTTGACGGAGCGGCGGATTTAGGTTTTGTCCGCATTCGGATTAGTATTTTTGACGCCCTCAATGGCCCTTCATTGGTGTTGCGGTTAATTGGTTCTTCGATTTTGACTTTGGAAACAGTTGAAGTTACCAGAGGTATTTAAAAAAATCTGTCAATATCACAAGGGATTAATTCTAGTTACTGGGCCAACGGGGTCGGGTAAGTCTACTACCCTGGCGGCTATGATTGACTACATGAACCGCAACTATGCCTACAATATTATTACCATTGAAGACCCGGTAGAATTTGTTCACGAAAGTAAAAAATCCCTGATTAAACACCGAGAAGTCGGGCGTCATACCTTGAAGTTTTTTAATGCTCTTAAAGGGGCTTTGCGTCAAGATCCTGATGTTTTACTGGTAGGAGAAATTCGGGATAAAGAATCAATGCAAATTGCTTTAAAAGCAGCACAAACAGGTCACTTAGTCTCTGGAACTTTACACACTAATAGTGCGGTCAAAACCTTAACTCGGATTTTAGATATGTTTACCGCCGAGGAACAATCTGCAATTAAAGTTTCTATTTCCGAATCTTTGGTGGCTATTATTGCTCAATTGTTGTGTAAAACTACCGATGGTAAACGGGCTGCTTTTCACGATGTTCTGATCAATACGGATGTGATTAAGGAATATATCGTGAAAGACAAGTTTGAAGACATTAATCAAATTATGCTCAAAGATACCTATGAAGGGATGACGACTATGAACAAATCCCTTTATAATCTCTACCAAGAAGGACGAATTACGGAGGAGATTTGTTTAGAGGTTTCTCCTTTCCCCAACGAGATGAGCCAAATGTTACGAGGACGAGTCTAACAAAAATCTAAAGTTTTAGCCGGACTTGGGCTTTGATCCCATACAGTTAAATATTGGTAGATCGTGATCCTTGACTTTAATAAGTATTAGATTATTTTTCAAGCTAAGGTCACGATTCAACCGTTTCCCCATTCGTAATTCGTAATTCGTAATTCGTAATTACCCATTCCCCATTACCCATTTTTACAGATGGAATGATACCTTGAATTTATTTCAGTCTACGGTCAATCATTCATTTAAAGCGATCGCTTTATTCACCCCCGGGGGAGATTTAGTCTATTGTATCGACCCAAATAAACAGCGTCGTTGGCATTCTGATCTGTGTATTTATTTACAAGAATTCCTCGGTTTACCCGAACCGCCTCATTTTTTAATTCCTTGCTATACCGCCACCTATGATCAATGGGTCAACCCCCAAACCCAAGAAATTCAGTTTTCCGCAGAAGCCTATCCCCCAGTTCTGCAATACCAAACCTTATTAAATACCCTGTTTGATACCGGGGATTTAGTTTGGCAACCGACAAAAAATTCCGAAGAAGTTTGTAACCCTTTAATTATTGCGACTTACTATGAGCGGTTTCCCAAACTGTGGGAAAATCATGATCTGATTGTTCAGGTAAAAAAAACCAATCTAAGTGATGATTCCATCGCCTCCAAACATCTATCGGAACCGCGATCTCCGGCTTTTGAATTAGATTTATCTCCTCAACCCAAACCCCATGAAACCAAAGGCTATATTTTACGGTTATTTGTCTCCGGTAATAGTCTGGTGACAGAAAAAACCTTGCAAACCCTACATCAACTCTTAGAAGGTTTCTATCGGTGATCCTTACACCTTAAAAGTGATTGACGTTTTAAAACATCCCGACTTAGCCGAAGCTGACCAAATTTCCGCCACCCCCACCTTAATTAAGGTCTGGCCGAAACCCGTGCGGCGGATTGTTGGAGAGTTAAATAATGTTGATACTATTCTTAAATTATTAGGGAATCCTGCGGATGACTTTCCCAATGAATTTTAACTTTCGAGCCTAAATCAAGTAGGGGCGAATGGCCATTTGCCCCTACAGATGGTGTATAATTGGGTATTCTGCGTAAGTCCTGTGAATTAACAAGGAATTACAATCATAAATTCCGCACCTTCACCCGGAATTGAACTTACCTCTATTATACCCGAGTGTTTTTCCACAATAATCTGTCGAGCGATCGCTAATCCTAAACCCGTCCCTTTCCCCACTTCTTTTGTAGTAAATAAATGATCAAATATCCTTTCCTGTACCTCTGGACTCATGCCCATACCATTGTCTGTAATCCTGATAATTACCTGTTTTTGATCCTGAGATAACTCAGTTTTAATTCTAATTTGATTATTAATCTCCCCATAACTTCGCCCTTGATTAGATTGTTCCAAAGCATCGATCGCATTACTTAAAATATTCATAAACACCTGATTGAGTTGTCCCGCGTAACATTGGAGTTGGGACAAACTGCCATAATCCTTAATTACCTGAATTTCCGGGCGTTTCTCATTAGCTTTGAGGCGATGTCTGAGAATCATCAAGGTGCTATCAATGCCATCATGAATATTACAGGTAATGGGGTGATCACTATCCCCACGGGAAAAGGTTCTGAGGCTAACACTCATATCCTGAATTCGCTTCACTCCTTCCTGCATCGAACCAATTAATTTCGGTAAATCTTCCCTGATATAATCCAGATCAATCGCTTCTATTTCCGCTTGAATTTCTGCATCCGGTTGGGAGTATTTTTTCTGATATAAATCAATTAATTCTAACAAGTCTTTGATATAACTCAGGATGGGTGGAATATTGCACTTGAGAAAACTCACAGGATTATTAATTTCGTGGGCAACCCCGGCCACTAAATTTCCTAAAGCCGACATTTTTTCATTCTGCACCAGTTGGAGTTGCATGGTTTGCAGTTTCCTGTAGGGTTCTCTCCAATTCCTGAGATTTTTGTCGGAGATTATCTTCCGCCCGTTTGCGGGCATCAATATCGGCACAAGTACCAATCCATTCTTTCACACTCCCGTCTGTGCTGAGGATCGGAACCCCTTGAACATCAAAATAACGGTAAATGCCGTCAGCCCCCCGAAGGCGGTACTGGGTTCGGTATAGGCTCTTAGTTTCAACGGCCTGAAGCCAAAGTTTAGTAGTATGCTCAAGATCATCGGGGTGTAGGGCATTCAGCCATCCGGTTCCCTTAACTTCTTCCTGGGTCTGTCCCGTATAGGCGATCCAGTGGACGGTATCGAGGTTTTCGCCTTGAGAGTTAGCCAGCCAGATAATCTGGGAGGTGGCGGTTGCTAGGTAACGATAGCGAGATTCACTGACTTGAAATTTCTCTAAAGATTGTTCTAGTTGTTGAGCATAGGTTTGGGATTCCTGATAAAGTCGGCCATTTTCTAGGGAAATTGCCGCTTGGGAACAGAGGAATTTGAGTAATTCGACACGATCGCCAGTAAATGCACCAACGGCTAAATTATTTTCTAAATATAAAATCCCAATTAACTGACTTTGATGGATAATGGGAACACAAATAATACTTTTTGGACGATTTTTTTGGATATAGGGATCGGCGATAAAGCGATTACTAATTCTGGCATCTGCTAGGACAAGCGGTTTTAAATTTCGCTTAACACTATTAATAATATTAATCGGTACTTCCAAGCTCAACTCTAAAGCCACGGCGAGTAATTTTTTGGGTGATTTACCATCTTCTAGGATGGCAGCTACTTTGAATACTTCCTCTTGTTTGAGCAGTAATACACCCTTATTTGCACCCGCATTAGTAATCACAATTTCCAATAGAGTTGCCAGGAGTTTTTGGAGTTCAATTTCGCTAGAAATCGCCTGAGAAGCTTTGAGCAGAGCGGTTAAATCCAGAACTTTAGACATACTACTTGAACTATAAGTAGACATCTTCACCCCTTGGGTGATGGTTTCTTCTAATAAATCCGTCGGGCGAGATTGTTTCGGAATCAGTATCAGCAATTCAGGATAGCGTTTTTCTAAATCAATAACTTTGGCCGTAGCTCCCCATTTGGCATAACAATAATAGGCTTCGGTGTAATATCCAGCCGCCACTTTTTCTTTGCCCCAGGCGAGATAAAATTGAGCCGCCAGTTTCATTTCCTAGGGCTTCTCCTTGAATCGATTGATTGACTTTAGCAGCCGCAATCCCTCGATCATAATCCTCTATTGCCTGGGCAAAATTGCCAGAAACCCGATCTATTTCTGCATTAACTAAACTGGATAAATGTAAGAAATTAACCGGATTATTGTGTGACCAAATTCCGAGTTGTTGCCGATACCTAGAAATTTTATCCCAACAGTCTTGTTTTTGGTTTTGTGGGAGATTGGGATAACGTTTAATTAGTAACAGGACATGAATAAAACAATGCTGAACATAGGGTAATAACCCTTGGGGTGCCACATTCACAATCTCTGCATCCGCTTTCTCACTGTAATAAAATGCTTGTTCCCACTGTTCATTAACAAATAGTAATTGGCTTTTCAAGATATTGAAAATACAAATCACTTGCCAATTTTTATGGTTATGACATTGCTGCAAATAATTAGCTTCCCTGAGATTAGGTGTGTTCCCAATCCATTCCGCCAAGATAATTTGACCCCCCAGAAACAAATCAATCGCCCACTGATTTTTATATTTCTGACTAAAGGCTAAGGATTCTTTAATTTCACTTAGAAGTTGTTCAATAAAAACACTTTGATAAAACCGACAATACATATTATGCCCAAAGGCATAGGCGGCATATTGCAAATTACTCGACTCTAAACCGACTCGATAGGATGAGAGATAATCTTCAGTGGCAATTTTTAGCGGATGTGACCAATGTCTTAAGGAACTCCCAATCATCAAATAAGCCACACTTTGGGCTGATTTATTATTAAAAGTTTGCATTAAATCGAGGGTTATATCAATTAATTGGCTCGTATTTTCATACTGATTAAACGCATAGCCCCGTAGACCCCCAAAGGCAGGATAAATATATCCAATCTCCGGTGTATTGCCATATTTCAAGCACAAATTAACCGCTTTTGCACAAATCACCGACCACAATCTTTGATGGGAACGATAGGTGGGTGGCCCCATAGCAATTAATAATTTGATTGCCATTTTTGGCTCTATTTCTGTCATAATAGGTAGATTAACCAAATCAGAAAATTGGCGATTTTTTAAGGATTCTTGCACCAAGAAAAGTTCGGAATCCCGCACCCTATCCAAATTTTCTTCTGGCAAATCAATATTCACTAAAGCCAGGGCTTGACGACCCGCTTTAATTGCTTCGGGATACTTGGCTTGCATCGTGCATTGAACAATCGCCATATTATAAATTTCAGCCTTTTCCATGGGCAATTTTGCCTGGTTTAAAGCCTCTTGCAGCCAGTATTCTGCCCGGTCAAAATTGCCTTCAAAATATTCAAGTTCGGCTCGTTCTTTAAACAACGTTAGACTCAAATCATAATGGTTTTCCCAAGCATCCGTGGGTAAAAGTTCCATTGCCGTTGCAATATAGTTAAAAGCATCAGAATAGGCGGTCGAGGCTTTAGCCTTCATTCCGGCGAGTAAATTTAGTTTGGCTAATTCTTCTTTTTGGCGGGCTTGAGTGATTAGGCCCTTACCAATATTTAAGTGATTAACGATTTCAAAAATTCGTTCTTCTCGTTCGACTAAGGATAAATTTTGCAGCAGTAATGTTCCAATATTAAAATGGGTGGTTTGTTTTTCTTCTGGGGCAATTAAACAATAGGCTGCTTGTTGAACCCGGTCATGTAAAAATCGATAGGTCGGATTAATTGAAGTATTCAGGACTTCTTCTATATCGGTTTCAGTAAAGAATTTATAGATTTTGGTGGTCGGAATGACTAAACCTTTTTGCAATGCTTCCCATAAAGATTTTGCCGTTGTTCCTGCTGATTTCTCACTGATAATACCCAAGGTATTCAAATCAAATTCAGCCCCAATACAGGCAGCTAGTTTTAGAACTTCTTGAGTATCCTTTGCTAATTTCTGTAATTGCCATGCCATAAATTCCACCACATCATCGGTGAGAGATAGGGCTTTAACTTGGGCAATATCACATTGCCAATACCGACTTTCCCAATTAAATAGAATCAAATTTTCACTATGCAAAACCTTGAGAAACTGAGTGGCAAAAAAAGGATTTCCCTGGGTTTTTTGATAGATTAATTTTGTTAACGGCTGGGCGAGGGATAATTCACAGTTAATAGTATCAGCCACCAACTGATTGAGATGGGATTGGGTTAAGGGGGGCAAAGTGATGGTATTAATGGTTGCTCCCGTTTTGAGCATTTCATTAACCGTTAAAATAACAGGATGGACGGGGGAGACTTCATTATCTCGATAGGCTCCTAAGATGAATAAATAGCCTAAACTATCTTGGATTAATAATTTTAGCAAATTCAAGGAGGCGGAATCCGACCATTGCAAGTCATCTAAAAATAGGACGAGGGGATGTTTCTTTGCGGGTGAACACCTGGACAAATTTTTGGAACAGTAAATTAAAGCGATTCTGGGCGGCTGTACCGGATAATTCCATGACGGGGGGCTGTTTCCCGATGATATTTTCTAACTCGGGAATTACCTCAAATAAAACTTTTCCATTTTCGCCAACTGCTTCTATAATTTTAGTTTTCCAGGTTTGAATTTGGGTATCGGATTCTGATAATAACTGCCCGATTAAGTCACAGAGAGCCTGCACAAAACCCCCTAGGGGAATATGTTGATTAAATTGATCATATTTGCCTTTAATAAAATAGCCCCGTTGTCGGACTATCGGCTTATGAACTTCGTTAATAACGGCGGTTTTGCCAATACCAGAAAACCCCGCTACTAGCATGATTTCTGTACTATTAAGATTAACTCGCTCAAAGGCATCGAGGAGTTGCTTGACTTCCGGTTCTCGACCATAGAGTTTTTCGGGGATAATAAAGTGATCGTTAATATCTTGCTGACCGATTTCAAAGGTATCAATCTGACCCGTAGTTTGCAATTGAGTTAAACAAATCTCTAAATCATGCTTAATTCCCAAGGCACTTTGATAACGGTCTTCGGCATTTTTCTCCATTAATTTACCAATAATTTCTGACAAAACTATTGGAATATTGGGGTTAATTGTATGAAGGGGTATAGGTTTTTTGGCAAGATGACAATGGACTAATTCCATAACATCGGAGGATTCAAAGGGAGGTTTTCCCGTTAATAATTGATAGCAGGTGACTCCCAAGGAATAAAAGTCACTCCGATAATCAATGCCTCGATTCATCCGTCCGGTTTGTTCCGGGGAAATATAGGTTAATGTCCCTTCTAAAATATTGGGATTCTGAATTTCTTGGGTTTCCCTCGGCAGCAGGGAAGAAATACTAAAATCAATTAATTTAACTTCTTTGGTGTTGGGATTAATGAGAATATTAGCGGGTTTAATATCTTTATGAATGACTCGATTTTGGTAGAGATAATGTAATGTTTCTGTGAGTTTGATAGCAATTTCGAGAAACTCTATTAGGGGTAAAAATTTATAGGGGTGACTGGTATCGGTGGTAATATCCAGATATTTACAGAGGGAAATACCCCCAAAGTCTTCCATGATTAAAGCATAACTATTGTGATAGGCGTGGAGACCCAGGGGTTTGATAATATGGGGAAAATCAAGATTTTTGGCAATGGTATATTGGTTACGAAATTGGACAAGTTCGCTAAAGTTGGGGTATTCATTCCGTAGGATTTTAATCACGACGGTTACTGGGTCATCATTACGAATAGCGCGATAGACCTGGGTGTGCGTGCTGGTATACAATTCTTCCGTGATTTGATAATCGGGTAAATCAGTAACAATATTCATAACCTAAAAGCCTCTGTTTAGTCTTTAAATAGTCTAGTTTTGTAAATATTGATATCGCTACCACCCCTGTAATCAATATTCTTAAACCGACCCAACCGAAGCAATAATAGTCCGGTGACGAGGGCTATTAAAATTAACTGTAGGAGGTTGAAATCCGGCATCTATGATGGCTTGTTTCTAGGTCTAAGGTGAAATATTCATCTAAATAGGGTTCTGTACTTTTTAACAAGGTGAAAATATAGGGGGGCATTTTCTGGAAAATTTCCGATTTTGGGTTCATATCCATAATCCCTAGATGACCCCCAGGACGCAACAGCCGCCGTGCTTCTTGGCAGATTTCACGGGTGGCAGATTGGGGTAATTCGTGACAAATTAAACATAGGGAAACTAAGTCAAAAGAGCCACTGGGTAAACCCGTTGATTCTGCCGGGGCATGAACCCATTTCGGGGTATATTTCAAATTAGATTGTTTTTGTGTATTATGGGTAGCGATCGCTAAAAAATAGGGCGATAAATCAACACCGGTGATCTGAGCTTCTGGATAAATTTCTTGCAGGGCAAAGGTACTCATCCCCACACTACACCCCAAATCCAAAATATCCAGAGGTGGCGTGGGTAATTGGGCTTTTAAAAGATCATGATAACTTTGGCGGAGTTTGGCATCCCCCTGAGCCCCGGCTTCTGGCCAGATTTTAGCATGAACCGAGTATGCGGCCACTTCCACCTCCACGGCGGCTTGCCAACTTAGATTTCCCTTCTCATAGGCGTGGAAGGAAGTCAGGTAATAATCAGGATATTGCAGATGGGGGTTTTGGACTTGGGCTAACTCCCCATCCCAATTACGCGATAACAAAGTTTGGGCCTGTTTTCTCCAAGGAACTCCCATCGCTTCAGCCCGTTTAATCATCATTTGTCGGGCTTGGTGTTTAGCAAAATTGCTTAAGGGTTTAATGGCTAAAATCCCATTAATGAAGCGGGACATCAATTCCGGTTCCGAGGTTGTACTGACCGCCATGATTTTGATATCTGAATGGATGACTATTTAATTTTCTAGTGTTTCATAATTGGGGATTTTTGTCACCCATAAGGGATGTGGGGGCGAGAAGACCTCGCCTCTACCAAGCTCAAGGATGAACCGTTGTTAATTCTATTTTTTGACTATTCATTTCTAAGGGTTGATTATTCAAAACCATTGTAGTTGTTGAATTATATTCAAACCCAATCCGTTCATAAAATTTTTGTTGATGGGTTGTCATTAAATAAATTCGTTCAACTCGACACATTTTCGGATGACTTAATACCGTTTGAACTAATTTTCGACCCAACCCACTTCCCTGATAGTTAGGATGAATCACCACATCCCAAATACTAGCTCGATAAATACCATCGGAGGTGGCTCTAGCAAACCCAATCATTTGTTCATAATCCCAAACTGTTACCACGGGTTCGCTATTTTCAATTGCAATTTTTAGATCTTCTGGACTGCGATCTTTTGCCCAAAACGCAGCAATTTTAAAGAGGTTTTGTAGTTGGTTTAAATCAACCTTTGAACGACAATCATCAAAGAGAATATGATGGTTATCCGGTGAGATGTTTTTCATATACAATAATAATCCTTCAAATTATTTTTAGCAACTGATAAATACCCATGACCGTCGTGATAATATGAAATTTCAACTCATTCAGTTATCTTGACTTAAACACTAAAATATTTAACATATTAGAAAGGATAAATTGTGTGGCGAATTTAACAAAACTTCAGAAGTATTACCCCTGTTCCCTGTTCCCCAGATATTTTCCAATAAAAAACGGGCCAATATAGCCCGCTTCAGAATTCAACAAAATCAAGTTCTTATTAATTAAGCTTCAACAGCTACAGGTTTCGGCTTCAATTGCAGGATAAACGCTAATTTTTTTGCGAGTTTTGCCTTTACGTTCAAAGCAAACCACACCATCAACTTTAGCGAATAAGGTATCATCGCTACCAATACCGACGTTATTACCCGGGTGGAATTTGCAACCCCGTTGACGCACTAAAATATTACCTGCGCGAACCACTTGACCGCCAAAACGTTTGACACCCAAGCGCTGGGCGTTAGAGTCACGACCGTTACGAGTGCTACCAGTACCTTTCTTATGAGCCATTTTATTCTCCCAATTAAATGATCAGTATTTCAGATATTCAATCACAATGTGAACTACCTAAACCGCCCTAATCGGGTCGGTGTAGGCTTCCGACTTCACAGACCGATGCCCCTTACTTTTACAAGCAGGTGGACTTACACAGCCTCCATCGGCAAAGACGGGGTTCCCTCCGCCTTCAGTTAATATCCTGATTCCCTCATTCCTTCAGACGTGGGGCTTCGGCGCGAAGATGCTAATTTTATGCTTCTGTTGTTGCAGGTTTCTGCGGGTTGTTCTTCCCGCTTCGCCACCACAGACCCATTTAGACTAATAGATTCAATCATCAAACGGGTAATTTCTTGACGATGACCTTGTTTTTTGCGGGTTTTCTTTTTCGGACGCATTTTATAAACGATGATTTTGCGTCCCCGCAGATGGCGTAGTACAGTCCCTTCAACGGTGGCCCCATTCACTAAGGGCTGACCAATTTGAACTTCACCATCATGATTGACTAACAGAACTTTATCAATGATAACGGATTCATTTTCATCGACGGGCAACAGTTCAATATCGTAGAAACGACCGGGTTCTACTTTGATTTGTTTACCGCCTGTTTCAATAATTGCGTAAGTCATGTAATTTTGGGTTAAGGTTGCCGTACAGGTAGCCCAACGGTTCCAAGTGTTTTCACTTTCCCCGAGTTTTGAGCCTTTGCCATGTCTGCACCTGTTCCGAGCAAGGTTTAGACACAATCTCCTATTATCGTTGATGATTGGTGTTTCTGTCAAGTCCAAAACCGTAGTAAGCCCTTTAGGGCTTCCTCTAATTCTTATTGACGGTTACAGGAAATTAATTAACTCTCACTTTTGCTAACAGTTGGATTCGGTGTTTGTTCAGAAGATTGCTCAGTAAATAGGGTGTCAATATCAATCGCACCATAGCCTTTTGTGGCTAATAATTTGAGCATTGAACCCAATTGAAACCAAATTAATAAAGCCGTGGGAATTACCACCACTAAACCCATAACCGCCGCAATCCAATATACGGAAATAAAGACGGCTAAACTCGAACTGACGGAGACTAGAATTAATAGGGTCATCCCCAAATAAGCAATAATTAAATTGGGGGTTTTATAATTAATAGAAGTTGAGGGTTGCGGGCTATCACTCCAGAGGGAAACGCTGTATTCTAACATATCTTTAAAAATAATACCCCATAACACAGCTAAGACCGTTGAAGCAACAACCACAATATAAATCGGGGAAACGACGTTAGATTCAGGCATCATATTAATGGCAAGGATGGAGGTTTTTTTACAATTCGTTACATAGTATAGCATTGTAGAGACGCGCCATGGCACGTCTCTACTAGGGTTTTTTGATCAAAATCTGGCCATTGTTATCAATTTTTAAAGGAGTTTTAGGAAAATCTTTTTGGGTGAGATTGCGAATTAAATTAATACTTTTATTGCGATTATCTAAATTAGGAATCCCTTGGGAATTTAACTGAACAGGAATAATTTTACCTTCAATAAAATCTCCTTGAGGATTAACTTTTGCTTCCAAAATCAAAGAATATCCTAACTCCCCACTGGTGGATAAAGTTCGATATCCCATAAAATTACCGAGGGAATAAGCAATTAATTTCCCCTTATATAACTCCATAGCCCTGGGAACATGGGGGCCATGACCTAAGATTAAATCCGCTCCAGCATCAATCATACTATGGGCAAAAAGAACTAAATTACCGCGATTTTCCCCATAGAAATATTCCGTTTTATTCCTCACATTTAAAGCTCCAGTTCCTTCCGCTCCTCCATGAAAAGAAATAACCACAAAATCAGCATTTTTTTGAGCTTTTGCAACTAATTTTTTTCCCGCTTCAATATCACTTAAATTATTATGATAATCATAATTACTAAAGGCAATAAACGCCGTTTTTACCCCTTTAACTTCATCATAAACAATTTTTCCTTTTTCTCCGACCGCCTTCATGTCCAGCTTATTAATATTTTGAATAGTATCTTTAAACCCAGTTTCAAAAAAATCAAAGGAATGATTATTAGCCACACTTAAAATATTAAACCCCGCATCCTTGAGTAAAGTCGTATATTCGGGAGGAGTCCGAAAGGCAAAAACTAACCCGCGACCGATATTTTTAGCACTATTAGGATATTTAGTTAAAGTGCTTTCAAAATTGCCAAACACAATATCCCCTTTCAATTCCGATTTAACCCCCGAAAATAAAGCGGTTTTGTTAGCAGGTAATTTATTAGAGGGATAATTCGTCCCAGGAATAATATCACCGACGGCCCGAATGGTAATTCGTAAATCTGGACTAATGGGATTTTCTAGGGTTTTTAGGGTTAATTCAGATACTTGATTGAGATTTTTTAGGGTTGCGGTTTTGGAAGTTGGGTTAGGTGTGGTAATGTTTTCTGTGGAAAAGGAAAAGGCGGGAATTTGAGCTAAACTTGAAGATATTGCTGGGGGGATTTCCGTTAAAAAAGTATTAATTTTTGCTTGATTTTGATTAAATAGAATGCCCGATAGGGGCAAAACTATTAAACTAACCGAACCCATAATTAACCAAGGCTTAGAAACAGAAACTTGAGGTTTAGGAAGGGATAACCCTATTTTTTGAGGTTTTTGAGGTTCTGGGGTTTTTGGCAGGGCTGTTTCATTCTTTGTCGGGGCAATCCCCCTGTGGTTGCCCCCATCCCTGAAACGCCTGCAAATCGTGGATAGGGAGGGTAGGCGCGGGGGCACTACCCCTACAAAATCCTGGTTTCCCTGAGAATGAAACAGCCCTGGGGTTTTTGGGGGTGTTGGGATAAATTCCCGCAAGACTAGGGTTTGTGTCCAGCCGGATTTTTTTTGACCGCGACGGGTTTCCAGAAATTGTCACCGACCCAATTACAGGGGATTCTAACCGCATTAACCCATTTTGGACAACTCGAACACTACCTTGAACATCGGGAAGTTGTTCAGACTCTAAAACGACCTGGAGATGGTGCTCTTGACGAGTAACCCTGGCGGTCACTCCCTTGGATTGTAACGCTTGGTTGATTAAAATTGCGATCGCATTAGCATCACCGGTTTTTGCCAAGGCGATAGTATTATAGCCGCTCACTCCGATCTCCTAACAACCACTTCAATATCTTATGATTAAGTGGCATTCTGGGGGAAATACCAACTTTATGTTTTTTTAGCTAACTTTCCCTTAGCACCCCACCCAGAGCGAGTACAATGATCAGGAGTTTGTTCGATCAGGGCTTGAAACAGAATTTTCAGTATTATTTTTATAGGCAGATCTTGGGAGGATATAACCTTGGCCGTTCAGTATAGTTACGATAACACCAGCAATCGTTCACCCCATTGCATTCTAATTACAGGCGGAGCGGGGTTTATTGGCTCAAACTTTGTCCATCATTGGTTTAGTGCCTATCCCGATGACCGGATTGTGGTTGTAGATGCGCTAACCTATGCGGGAAATCTGCAAAATATTGTTAGTTTGAAACATAAACCTAATTTTCGGTTTGTGCAAGGGGATATTTGCGATCGCCCTTTAATTGATGGGTTATTAAAAGAAGAACAGATCAATACTATTGCCCATTTTGCCGCAGAATCCCACGTTGATCGGTCAATTATTGGCCCCGGTGCTTTTGTACAAACCAATGTAGTCGGGACATTTACTCTTTTAGAAGCCTTCCGTCAATATTGGACAGCCCAGGGTAAACCGGAACATTATCGGTTTCTACACGTTTCCACCGATGAAGTTTATGGAAGTCTTGGCCCGAATGATCATGCTTTTACCGAACAGACTCCTTATACTCCTAATAGTCCCTATTCTGCTTCAAAAGCGGGAAGTGATCATTTAGCCAGAGCTTATTATCATACCTACGGAATGCCGACAATTATTACTAATTGCTCTAATAATTATGGCCCCTATCATTATCCTGAAAAACTAATTCCGTTAATGTGTATTAATGTTTTATTAGGAAAACCCCTTCCGGTTTATGGCGATGGTGAAAATGTCCGAGATTGGTTGTATGTTTTAGATCATTGTCGGGCTTTAGATGCGGTAATTCATAATGGAAGAATTGGAGAAACTTACAATATTGGGGGAAATAATGAAGTTAAGAATATTGATTTAGTTAAAATGTTATGTCGGATTATGGATGAATTGGCTGTTAATTTACCCGTAAAACCTTCTAAGCAATTAATTACCTTTGTTAAAGATAGGGCTGGACATGATCGACGCTATGCCATTGATGCGACTAAAATTAAAACGGAATTAGGCTGGGCTCCCTTAGTCACCGTGGAAGAAGGGTTACGTCAAACTATTGGCTGGTATTTGACCCATCGCAGTTGGTGGGAACCTTTATTATCAGAAGAATATCAAGCCTATTATCGACAGGTTTATCCGTCTTAAATAGGACTTACGCAGAATACCCAATTATACACCATCTGTAGGGGCGAATGGCCATTCGCCCCTACTAGATATGGTTGTTTTGCGTAAGTCCTGTAAGTGCTAAAAATCATTCAATTCCGCGATAATATCTAAACTATCTTTATCTTTATTGGCTTTATAAACAGGATGAATAATATCCTCTAAATACAATTTACCCTCTTGATAAGATATATAAAGTTTCCAGCGTTCTGCATCATCAATTTTGGCACAATAAAGGGGAATTTGTGTCCCCTTGATGCGTTTTAGTTTGGTTTTATAAAACCGTTGATAGCGATAGCAAGATTCGTCTTGAAGTTCGGCTAAAACCTCTAAAAACCGACCTCGTAATTGTAAGGGAAGCAGTTTTAACGCTTTGCCAATAATCCCGCGTTCATCAATGAGTGATGGTGGCGACTGTAACATAATTTGATTTGACCTCTGTTAAGGGTTGGGGGGGTAAGAAAGACTGATAAATTGATTCTCCAACTTGTTGATAAACCTTCGCTACGACTTGATTATCAACAACTCTAAATAAAGTAATCATGGTGCGACCAAATATAGGATCATCATCAATAGTTAAAATCACCCGCAGGTAATAATTTACAATAAAAGAATAGAGAGATGAGCCATAATCTTCGAGGAAATCAAATTGATGAAACTGATGCAGTCGTCTTTCGCGATCGCTTTTACCTTCTAATAATGAGGCAAAATATTCATAAATCTGTTGCACAATAATATCATGTTCCGCTTCACTATGGGTTTTTAAATCCGCCTCAAATTCCTCAGTAGACTCAAATATAATTTCCATAACCCCAACCCCCAAGCTAACATTAGGTTATCCAGAATTGTTAGTAATATTATCTTAAAATAGACCGATAGCGGTTTTATTTTTGTATGGGACTTGATTACCCCGGCATCAGGTGGGAATTGAAGGTTGATTCAGGAGATTAGATAATGTATAGGTTAACTTATCCCCTATCCCCGCAACCCAATTTTCATCCTGTTGGGTATAACTTCGAGGAGCATTTGCCCCCAAAATTAAAACGCCGTAATTACCAAGGGGTTGACAAATCACGCCCTGGGTATTTTCAGGCAAATAATCAAATTCAATTCGACCCGGATATAAAGCTAAATTAACTAAATAAATCGGCTTTTGTTTGTCTATCACCCGTTGTAAAATCGGCCCGGGTTTAACATCAGGATTATTTCCTAATACTCCCCGTCTTAATAACACTTCCCCCTGATAATAAACCACAACAGAACGGGTGACGGTATTAGTTAATAATAAATGGGAAGCCCAGGCTAATTCCGTTTTAACTAATTCCGGTAAATCCGGTTTTAATTCAAACCCTTGTTCTCCGATTAAATCCACGGAATCTGGTGATTTGGGTTGAATTTGTTGCCACAATAAACCCGTTAAAATCAACACCGCACTTAAAATCACCCCCAAGGCATCGGAACGGGCTTGAGAGTTGAATAATTCGGGGGTTAGGAGCCGATTTATTAGGAGTAATACCCCACCCAAAACCCCAGCAAAAATAGGGAGTAATCTTAATATCTGATTGCGATCGGATTTTGCCATGAAAGTATAGTAGGGAACAGGGAATAGGGAATTACGAATTACGAATTACGAATTACGAATTACGAATGGGGAATTTAAAAATTTAAGTCCCCCTTTTTTAAGGGGGATTTAGGGGGATCAGATCCAGTTTTTAACCTACTTCTCCCGGTTCAATAATTCGTTGGAATAGATATCCGGTTCCCCGTGCGGTTAAAATTAATTCGGGATTACTCGGATCATCTTCTAACTTTGCCCGTAGGCGAGAAATATGAACATCTACCACCCGGGTATCGACGTGACGTTCTGGAGTATATCCCCAGACTTCTTGTAAAATTTCAGAACGGGAAAAGGGTTCACCAGAACGACTAACTAAGAGTTCTAAAAGACTAAATTCCATCCCCGTTAGGCGGATGCGTTCATCTCCCTTGTAAACCTGTCGCTTGTTCGTATCAATCCTAATATTACTAACTTGAATGACACCGGAACTAGGAATCCCCGAAGTTCCATTTTTATCAATCCGACGTAATACCGAGCGAATTCTCGCTTCCAGTTTCCTTGGGAGAAAAGGGCTTAACCACATAATCATCCGCCCCTAACTCCAACCCTGTAATCCGATCCGCCACATCCCCCAAGGCTGTTAACATGATAATCGGAATATCGGATTCCTTGCGTAACTCCTGACAGACCCCATACCCGTCTAATTTGGGCATCATCACATCCAAAACCACCAAATCCGGGTTGGTTTTGCGGAAGGTCTCTAGGGCTTCTTCTCCATCAGCCGCGGTTACGACATCGTAACCAATCATGGAAAGGCGAGTTTCCAAAATCCGGCGGATACTAGCCTCATCATCAACAACCAAAATTTTTTCTTTATGATTTTCCAATGGATTTCCACGCTCCCTTAGTTGGATTAAGTTACAGTTTTAATAGAAATCATAATCGAACTCGCAACCCGATCACTGGTACGGGCGGGTTCTTTTAGATCTTTGTTCATTACCTAAATCTTGATAAACCCGCCCCTACAACTCCTAAACTGATAACTGGTAACTGATTACATGGCAAAGTCTCGTACCCTTTATGTTTGTCACGAATGTGGAGCCGAATTTCCTCAATATTTTGGCCGATGTTCCGCTTGTCATGCTTGGAATTCCCTAGAAGAACAAATTGAACAGCCCGCGCCCGCGCCTTCTCAACGCTTTAGTTGGAGTCACCTCCAAGGAGAAAACCCCGAGGGTCTAGGGGAAGTCACTAAACCCGGACAACCCCGTGCTTCTTTTCTATTATCCCAAATTTCCGATCAATCCCAATCTCGAATGCCATCGGGTTATGGAGAGTTAGATCGGGTCTTGGGGGGTGGCATTGTACCGGGGTCTTTGGTGTTAATTGGGGGAGAACCGGGGATTGGTAAGTCTACCCTATTATTACAGGTGGCTAATCTTTTGTCCTACACCAATCGGGTGTTGTATGTGTCGGCGGAGGAGTCGGGACAACAGGTAAAATTGCGATCGCAACGTTTAGGCGTGGGTGAGGAGGGCGAAACCGAAACCACACCGCAAACCAAACCTGAAAATGGCGGTCAACATCCCCCAACCCCCACCGACCCCTTTACCGAACAACTGAAAAATCATCAACCCAAACAACCAACATCCGCAGAAAACGGCGAAAACACAACCACTAAGCCAGAATCTGCGAGAAGTTCTCATCAGGAACAAGATTTATATTTACTCCCTGAAACCGATTTAGAAGTAATTTTAAGGGAGTTAGAATCCCTGAAACCGCAGTTAGCAGTAATTGATAGTATTCAGACGGTTTTTTTCTCCAGTCTCACCTCCGCACCCGGTTCGGTGGCGCAGGTGCGTGAATGTACGTCGGCGTTAATGCAGGTGGCTAAACGGGAAAATATTACCCTATTAATTGTCGGTCACGTTACCAAAGATGGGGGTATTGCTGGGCCGAGGGTGTTAGAACATTTAGTCGATACGGTATTATATTTTGAAGGCGATCGCTTTGCATCTCATCGCCTATTACGTTCGATGAAAAACCGTTTTGGCGCGACCCATGAAATCGGGGTGTTTGAAATGGTCGCCCATGGATTAAAGGAAGTTTCTAATCCTTCAGAATTATTTTTAGGAAATCGAGATGACTTCTCCCCTGGAACCTCCACGGTGGTAGCCTTAGAAGGCACTCGGCCGATTGTGGTAGAAATTCAAGCCCTAGTTAGTCCGGCTAGTTACGGTTCGGCGCGACGGGCGACCACCGGGGTAGATAGTGGCCGATTATTACAAATTTTAGCGGTTTTGGAAAAACGGGTGGGGATTCCCCTATCTAAATTAGATGCCTATGTGGCGTCGGTGGGGGGTTTAAAGGTCGAAGAACCGGCGGCGGACTTGGGGATAGCTATTGCTATTGTTGCTAGTTTCCGCGACCGGGTAGTTGACCCTCGGACGATTTTAATTGGGGAAATCGGCTTAGGGGGACAGGTGCGCCCGGTGTCTCAATTGGAACTACGGTTAAGGGAGGCGGCAAAATTAGGATTTAAACGGGCAATTATTCCCAAGGGTCAAAGTCCGGCGGATTTAGGATTACAAATTATTCCGGTAAGTAAGGTGATTGATGCGATTATTGCTTCTATCCCCGCCCAACCGCCAACCATGAATGATGAATTCTGATCGGAAATTAATTAAATCAAGAAAAGCGTCTAATTTCAAGAGTGAACTATTAGTCTATTTCTCCGATTATATCTGTTAAAATAAAAATGATTCAGGGGGCGTTTAGTGTGAAATCTATGGATGCCATAGTTTTTAAATAACTCGATTTTCTTAAACAATAAGTGTATTTAAGGAAAATTCGCGTTAATTATATACAGAAATTAAGATTTAAGTGGTGATCAAAAATAATATCTACCACTGATATTTATGATCAGCTTACTCACAACGAAAATGAAATTCCTTGAACGCGCCCATGTTACAAGTAGCCGATACTTAATTATAGTTAGTTTGATTGCAGTATTCTACTGGATAGTTGGCAAGGTGACGGTGGAATACTTAATGTTGGGTTCCACCGAAGCCCTATTCTGGCCGAATGCGGGGGTTGCCCAGGGGATTATTCTTTTGTGTGGTTATCGATATTGGCCAGCAATTACCCTGGGGGCGTTTTTTTCCCTAATTGCCATTGACCAGATGCCTATGTTTATTGTGGTATTGTCTAGTTTTGGCGTGACATTACAAGCCTGTTTAGTTAGTAAATTATTCCGTCGCCTTGACTTTTCTCCCCAACTCAAACACCTGAAAGATGTCCTGGAACTAATTATCTTAGCGGGGATAATTTCTACCCTAATTAATCCGACCCTTACTATCCTCATGGCTTGTTTGAGTGGTTGGCTACCTTGGGAAGATTTTACCCGAATTTGGATTGGTGGGTGGTTAGGAAGTGCCACTGGGGTATTAGTTATAACCCCGGTATTATTAACCTGGGGTAGCGAATTCCAACGGTATTACTATCGCTGTCAAACTCCCACTTCCCCGGTCTGGTCTTTTCTCAACGCCCTATCCCAAAGTTTATCCCTGGGTACAACCAGATTACGCCTTTCCGAACGTCCTCCTCGGGAGTTTTTGTGGCGTCGGTTGGAGGTTTCCCTTTGGTTATTACTATTATTTGGCTTAAATTGGTTTGTATTTTGTTCTCGAACTCGGTCGGCATTTATTGGTTTTCCCCTAGAATATCTGCCCTTTCCGTTTTTTGTTTGGGCTTCCCTACGATTTGGCCAACGGGGAACGGTCATTGGCCATTTGATTACGGCCGGTTTTGCGGTTTGGGGAGTGGTGCGGGGGAGTGGGCCGTTCATTAGTCGCAGTATACGGATACCCCTCAAATTTTTTCTCTACAAGCCTTTATCCTGATTATGGCAATTACGGGGTTAGTTTTAGCGGCCACGGTTACAGAACGTCAACAGGCGGAAACACGTCTGAGAAACAGTCAAACCAGTTTAGCTAATGCTCAACGGATTGCTAAATTAGGTCATTGGGATCTGAAAATTAGCAGCTATGAATTATTTTGGTCGGATGAACTCTATCGAATATTAGACACAACGGCTCAATATGTCAAACCGAGTTTTCCCCAATTTTTGGAATTTGTTCACCCAGAAGACCGGAGTTATGTCCAAAATTACCTTGATCAAGCCTTATTTCAACAAAAACCCTATTGTATTGATTATCGCTTGAAATTAGCCTCGGGTGAGGAACGGATTGTTTTTGAACAGGCGGTAATTACTTCTAGTCATATTACTAGCACAATTCAAGATATTACAGACCGGAAACAGGCGGAAATTGCTTTAAGAGCTAGTGAGGAAAGATTTTCAAAAACCTTTAGTGCTAGTCCGATTGGAATTAGTATTATGACCCTGGTAGATGAACTATTTTTAGATGTCAATGATAGTTTTTTACGTCAAATGGGTTGGCATCGACAGGAAGTATTAAATCATACTCCAGAACAATTGAATATGTGGGTTGATTCTCAAAAACATTTTCAACTCAAACAACAATTAAAAAATCACAATCAAATTAGTAATGTTGAGTTAAAAATTCGCCAAAAATCAGGAATAATTAGAAATTGGTTAGTTTCTATTGAATTAATTGATTTAGGGGGAATTGCTTGTTTATTGATGATGGCTAATGATATTACCGAGCGTCAACAGGCGGAAGAATTGAAAATGGCCAAGGAAGCCGCCGAAACCGCTAACCATGCTAAAAGTTTATTTTTAGCCAATATGAGCCATGAACTTAGGACTCCCCTAAATGCTATTTTAGGTTATAGTGAATTATTAATAGAAGATGCTCAAGAATTACATCAAGATGAATTTGTCGGAGATTTAAAAAATATTTATGTAGCGGGGCAACATTTATTAACTTTGATTAGTGAAATTTTGGATTTCTCTAAAATTGAAGCGGGTCGGATGAGTTTTCATTTAGAAACCTTTAAAGTTTCGACCTTACTTTGGGAAGTGGAAACCACTGTTACTCCGGCTGCGGATAAGAATTCTAATCAGTTTATCCTAGAGGTAGCCGCGGATGTAGATTTTATGCACACCGACTTAACAAAAGTTCGTCAATGTCTATTAAATCTCCTCAGTAATGCCTGCAAATTTACAGAAAAAGGTCAGGTAACTCTCAAGGTTTGGCAAGAAAAACTAGACGGTGTTAATCTGAATACAGATTCCATACCAGAGCCAGAATTGATCATGGTTAATGAAGAACTAACGGGTGGTGCTTGTTGTCTTCCTGATATGCAAAAAAGCTGTTCAACCTTGATTATTTTTCAAGTGACAGATACTGGAATTGGCATGAGTCCTAAACAGTTAGCAACGGTTTTTAATCCCTTTACCCAAGCGGATGAAAGCACAACTCGCCGTTACGGAGGTACGGGTTTAGGGTTAACCATTACCCAAAAATTATGTCAAATGATGGGAGGAGATTTATCCGTAATTAGTGAGTTAGGAAAAGGCTCTACTTTCACGATGAAACTTCCTAAAATCCTTCATTGTTTACCCAAATAAGTAGAGACGTGCCACGGCGCGTCTGTCATCAGTCATCAGTTTAAGAGTTAAATGCTATTAAGTATTCACCTCCTTAATTAAAAGTGATCATTGATAACTGTACTGAATTACCGTTGCTAAAGGGAATTTTACTGCATGACTAAATTATCAAGTTCCCGTTGCATTGCTGTTTTCACCTGTTGATAACAAACATCAACATACTCCCGGTCATTGGCCGCGTCCCGTCCATCGCGTTTCAAACTCAATCGCCGGACAAATGTGAATCTTGATTTTTGCCGGAAGGGGAAAATTCGGTAAAGGCCCAATTCCTATCCCCCAAGGTAATCCTAAATAAATCGGAAATACCTCCGGGTCAAGGTCTAATAACCAAGGCATTCCCAAGTTGTGTAATTGTTTTACCCAGTCGTAAATATCCGCCAGCACAATCAGAGTATCGTGGGCACCCGATGAAATCACTGGAACAATCGGGGCCTTCTCCCGCAGGGCTAACTTAATAAACCCTTTACGACCGGCGAAATGAATTTGGTTGCGTAGCCGATGGGGACGAAATACATCCTCACCCCCGCCCGGATAAACCAACACCGTCGCATTCTGTCGCAAAGCTGCCATTCCCATGCGTGGATGGGCCATAACAGCCCCGGAACGCACGGCCGACGCTGCTACTTCTGGGGCCACCTGCCAAACTTTCGGGTGCATCAGTCCATAGAGTAATCTTTCGGTTCCGAATTGACGACACCAAGCGTACAACCCCATAAACATATCTGGGGCCGCTAAACCCCCGTTATGGGAACCCACCAACAACATCTTATTTTGGGGCGGGAGATTCTCCCAGCCGGAGGTTTGGACTTGAAAATAATGGTCATAGAACCAACCCAAAAATGGCATCAGGGATCGGATATATTCGGGATCACGATCCTGTAATGACCAACCGGTGAAACGGGGATTCTCCTTTGGGTTGGGAGATGGATGACTGTTGAAGAAGGGGTTCAAGATCACGAAACGCTAAACTTTGCCTCCGTCAAGATACTCTGGTTTTGAGGAAATTTGATCCTAATTAAACCACAAAAAAGCCGGGAATGGGCAATCGGCAAAAAGATTTCATCTCGTAGTGAGGCGTTTACGCCTCAGAATAGCCCTAAAGGGCTTACTACGAATTTGTTATATTAAAATGGAATATAACCGCCTAAATATTGTATCTAATCCGTAACGCTTATGAATTCGGCTATCGAGGTTAAAGATTCAGCTTCAATTCCTTTATTAAACCCGGTGGTAGAAACGCAAAACTTGGGAAAATTTTATCGCACAGGTTTTTGGATGAATCAAAAAATTGAATCCTTAAAAAACTGTACTTTAACGATTAATGCTGGGGAAACCTTTGGTTTATTAGGACAAAATGGGGCGGGAAAAACCACCTTATTAAAAACTTTATTAGGCATTGTTCGCCCAACTTCTGGATCGGGTATATTATTGGGTAAACCCATTGGCGATCGCCATGTTAAACAACGGGTAGGATATTTACCAGAAAATCCCTATTTTTATGATCATCTTACGGGGTGGGAATTTTTAGAATTTGCCGCCGGACTATTTCAAATTCCGAAATCTATCCAACGTCAACGCATTCCCCAATTATTAGATTTAGTCGGATTAGCAAAAACCGCCGCCATTAAAAAACAAATGCGCCAATATTCCAAGGGAATGTTACAACGGGTGGGAATGGCGCAAGCTTTAATTAATGATCCAGAAGTGGTATTTTTAGATGAACCGATGTCAGGACTTGACCCGATGGGACGGTATCAAATTCGAGAAATTATCTTATCTTTAAAAGCACAAAATAAAACTGTTTTTTTTAATAGTCATGTTTTATCCGATGTGGAAAAAATTTGCGATCGCATTGCTATTTTAGCAGAAGGTGAATTAATTAGTATGGGTTCTTTGGATGATTTGTTGGGAAAAACTCAAACTTATATTGTGAAGGGAAAAGGAGGAGATATTAATATTCTGCAAAATTGGATATCGAATTTAGAAAGGGATCAAGATTATTGGGAGGGACATTTAAAGGGTGAGCCAGAGGCATTTTTTATGGTATTAAAAGAAATGAATGCTCAACTATTGAGTTTGAATTTATCCAGATTAACCTTAGAAGAATTCTTTATGCAAAAGTTAAAAGAAAGGGGAATTCATGCCAGTGGTTAAAGGTAATATTTCAACTATAGCAATCCTATTTGATTTGTGTTCAAAATTCCTGAGCAAAAGGGAACAGGGAACAGGGAACAGGGAACAACAGGCAACAGGCACAGGCTGCGTCGTGAGCCGTGAGTGAGCCTGTCGAACGGTCGAACTGCTCACGGGGGCAATACTTCTGGCTGTTTCATATCAGTATTAAAATGTTATAACCTATTTAGGATTTCTATATATTAGACAGCACCAGCCACAAAGTTTCAATGAGTCCTGGCACAAATCCCCCACTTCTAAATAGGAACATTTCCCTATTCCCTGTTCCCTGTTCCCTAACACTTTCTGTAATATTAAGAAGGGGATACGGGGTTAATTTCAGAGGGCGACTGAGAGAAAAATAATTTACTAATTCCAGTGGTCAGGATGTGGGACAATAATCCTAACGGCCCGGCAAATAAACAAAAAGCTAAGGAATGGATAGTCCAAATTCCGGTTTTTTGTCCATCCCAATAAATCCAACGTCCGACAAATAAATCCATGACTAAAAAGTGAATCCATCCCGTTGCTGCGGCGTTTTCATCGGCAAAGAAATGGGCAATATCTGATAATTTTGGATTGGATAAAGCCGCTGCATTCTCGGGGGTGATACTACTAACAAACAGGTATAAATAAACGCAGGCTAACAACACAAAGGGAAAATAGGACTCCATGACTTTTCGGGTAACTCCCCAGTTAGGCAAAATAATCATTAATGCCCAAAAGGGAAGGACGAAAATATTGGCGATATTAAAAATTTGCTCAGTTGCAATAGTCATGGTCAGAATTTTTTAGGCTAAGGGTTAAAATATCCATGTTCTAAAATATAGCAGGGAACAGGCAATAGGCAATAGGCAATAGGCAATAGGCAATAGGCAATAGGCAATAGGCAATAGGGAGCACTGGAGGAAAATATTTAACCGCTAGGTTTCCTAACTCCAAGGGCGTGCTTGCTATATTTTTTCAATTTAATCTGCTTTTCGGGAAATTTATGTTATGCTACGAGCAAGTTAATCTAGCTAATTTATTGCTATGAATTCTCACGATCTTTTTCTGTTATTGATTTTATTGTTCCCTGGTTTAGCCCTGTCGATTATTGTTATGGGAGCCTTTTCCGCCGGAGGTTAAAAGGTACTTTTGATCCGTTATTAGGTGCGTAAGCTCTATGCAAAACGCACCATTCAGCAATTTTTGATTCATCAGGCTCCCCCTGATCATAACATTCCGACGGATGGCATTAGAACGAAGGATTAGGGGGTTTTTAAAGTTTGGATTTGTTGACGAAATTGATCGATTTTATCAAATAAATCCGATTGGTTAAGGGTTGTTTCTTCCCCGGTTTTTAACCATTTTAACTTCAGGGTTTGCTGTTCGGCTTCCGCATCTCCTAATACTAAACACGCGATAGCACCACTGCGGTCAGCCCGTTTAAACTGTTTACCGAAGGCACTTCCACTTAAATCTAGTTCTACCGCAAAGCCATTGTTACGCAATTTTTGAGCCAAAATTAAAGCCTGAGATTCTGCTAAATTCCCCCTAGAAACGATATAAAAATCCAGGGTAGAACTAGAAAGAGAGTTTAATTGTTGTAACAGAATCACTAACCTTTCTAACCCAATCGCCCAACCGACCGCCGGAGTTTCTGGCCCCCCCAATTCCTGGACTAAACCATCATAACGGCCGCCCCCACAAACCGTTGCTTGGGCGCCTAAATCATCGGAAATAATTTCAAACGCCGTATGGGTATAATAATCCAATCCTCGGACTAATCGAGGGTTGAGACTGTAGGGAATTTCTAAGGCAGTTAATAGCTGTTTAACCTGTTCAAAATGGGTGCGAGAATCCTCTCCTAAATATTCTAAAATACTCGGAGCATCCTTAACAATTTCTTGCGTGCGGGGATCTTTACTATCTAAAATTCTTAAGGGATTTCGAGATAATCGATCCTGAGAATCGGGATCTAATTCGTCTTTATATTGGCTTAAATAATCAACTAAAGCTAGACGATAGGCTTGGCGATCGCTGGAATTTCCCACGGAATTTAAGTTAAGGTTTAAATTCTTTAACCCCAAGGTTTTTAATAAATTTGTGGCGATCGCAATCACTTCTACATCAGCCCTAGCATCCCGACTTCCTAACACCTCAACCCCAATTTGATGAAACTGTCGTTGACGTCCGGCTTGGGGTCGTTCATAGCGAAACATCGGCCCCGTATACCATAACCTTTGCGCCCCGGAAGTGGCGTGGAGTTTGTTTTCAATAAAGCTACGCACGACTCCGGCTGTTCCCTCTGGTCGCAAAGTAACAGAGCGATCGCCCCGGTCAACAAAGGTATACATTTCTTTCCCGACCACATCCGTCGCTTCTCCGATACCCCGTTCAAATAAAGCCGTTTGTTCAAAAATTGGGGTGCGAATTTCTTGATAATTTGCCTTAGATAAAACATCTCTAGCAATAGACTCAACCCATTGCCAATATCCTATTTCATCCGGCAGAATATCGCGTGTTCCTCGTAATGCCTTAATCAGTTTCCATTAGTTTCTCAATTAATCGTTAGTCCTGCGGCGGATCGATTGTTTCCCAGACGCCATAACGATCGTTATAATACGCCAAAATTTGATCAATCTGTTGACGAGTTTCTGGATTTTGGGTGTGATCATATTCAATCCATAAACTCCCCACTTGACTTTGGGTATAATCAAATTCTGGTGGGATTTCATCGGGACTAATATGAGTTGCAATTAACCCCGTGTCCACTCCTTCCACCTGTCGTAAATGGGCAGCCACTTCCCGATAAACGCTTAAGGGAAGTTTCGGACAGCGAATTTCATAGCGAAGCCGTTGTTTTTGTTTAACTGTTTGCATTCAAAATTAACCTATTTTTTCCGCTATTCTACCGTAGAAGAAATGATCACTTCTGTTTCATCGCCACTGGTCACAAGGGGTAGAGAACAGCAATTAATATCATCCAGACAAACTTTCCCCCATTGTAATGCCCAAAGAACTAATGAAACTCGGTTCTCAGTGGCAGTTTTTGTCAGAATATTACTGATATGATTGTCAACGGTACGCTTACTAATTTCCAATTTCTCTGAGATTTCTTGATTGGTTAATCCACCAGCCACTAACTCTACAACTTGCCGCTCTCGATCTGAAAGTGAAACAGGTCTGCGAGAATTGCCTTCCGTCATATTAGCTTCCAATTTCTGCATAACTACCTATTTATTATTCTAAAGGGAACCCGTCAACAATATCCTTTATTTGATCAAACTCAGGAATTTCTAATAAACTCCAGCCTTACAAGACATAACTGGCGTATATCAAATCTAGCAGAAATGCTTATCACTTTTTTGTTAATTTTTCTTGATTTCGGCTCTGCTTAACCATTGACTATCAGCCCTTGCTTCTTGGTTGTTACTTCTTAGCAAAGGAGGACGCCCCACCCCAGGGCTGTTTCATTCTCCACGAAAAACTGTGTAACCTCTCCCCCTACTCCCCCTGCTCCCCCTGCTCCCCCCAGGGCTGTTTCATTCTCAGGGAAACCCGGGTTTTGTAGGGGTAGTGCCCCCGTGCCTACCCTCCCCATCCAAGATTTGCAGGCGTTTCAGGGATTGGGGCAACCACGGGGGGATTGCCCCTACAAAGAATGAAACAGCCCTGCCACTCCCCCTGCTCCCCCTGCTCCCCCTGCCCCCCCTGCCCCCCAAAACAAGTTCGGTAAACACCCCAAAAAAAATTTGTCAAGCTATTGCAATATTTTTTAACTATCTGTTACAATCGTTTACATAAAGAACAAACTAAGTCAGCTTAGGAGAAAAATAATATGTTTACCGTTTTAATCTCTTTATTTATCGTGGCTTGGGTTGCTGCTGCTGTGATTGGGACTCAGGCTTACTTCCTGGGCGAACAAACCAAACCCATTCACCAACGGAATTGGAATTCTGTCGCCTTCGAGCAAATTGCCCAGTCTGTTACAGGTAAAGAAACTGACTATGCTGTCCGCGTCCCCGCCTATAGTTTGGATGCTTACGCCAGCAATCATTTAAGTAATTAATTTTCTAAGTTTCAAGCCAAAAAGACAAAAAAATAAGTAACGTTTTACCCCCTCAATTAGTGGAAAGTTGAGGGGGTATTTTTTGTAAAAATTAAGTGGAAACCGGGTTCAAGTTAACGTTTCAATGAGCTCCAGATATGACTCAGTTCGATAATTAAAATAGTAGCCCAAACCAAAATACTAATTCCGGCGGCGGCGGCGGCAATATCTTTAATTATCCGAATGCGTTCATCTAGCTGTTTCTTTCATAAAATCGCATAGGGCTTCGATGCAGCTATTAAATAATTCAGCTATGAGCATCAGTCCTGTTCCGAACAGAATTAAAGTAAAATCTATCCATTCACGAAAAACAAAGGAAAGACCCAATACAAAGATAGATAAAATCATCTTATAGGCAACGCTAAAATCAGACACGACTGCAAAATAGAGTCCCGATAAGATGATTTTAAACTTTCGGATCGGATGATAGCCGGGTTGACGGAATCTTTTACTCATAAATATTAATCAAACTTGAAGTTCAGGAATGTACTCATTTTCATAATGCTCGATTAAAACACCGAGAATATCCACGAGTGAGGCAAGGGAATGTTGTTCGTTTTCGCCAACTTCATCAATCAGTTGATCGAGCCACTCCACAAGCCGTTGATAATCTGCTTCATCCTGGGGAATGATTAATCTATTGGCTAAGGGTTGCCACAGTTTTTGGGTTTCATCTATACTCAACATTTTGACTACCTCCATGTTCCTTGATCGTACTCTGTGTGGGTAAGCACTGCTCGGATATAAAGCTTTTGTCGATTATAATGAATGGCAGCAATCAACCGGACTTTATTACCGCCAATATTAAAGACAGTGAGATTACCAACTTGGTCAGCACTGGGAAACTCCCTGCGGAGTTCAGCGAAGGAATTAAATGTCTCTGCTTTGACAATTTGATACCAACGAGCTAATGCACTTTTTGTATCTGGGTACTTTGCCGCAAATTCATTCAGACGTTTACGAGTGATGACGTGCATAATCAAACTGAAGGATATTAGCTAATTGTCTAACGGGTTTAATTGTTGACCTCATTAATAACTTACTCCTTATTACTTGAAGACTCCTGAGAATAGACATCTGCCATTAACTTCGGCCAGATTAATAGAAAAAATCCCATCCAGGCTAACAAAGGAATGGCGACTAAAATTGTAATCCACAGGGTTTTAAATAGAAACCAACTCCCGGAAATCAATGTAATTCCAGTTAATAGAATTGACCAAGGTTGACACCACCAGGGTTTATAATTCCAGGGATTAAAGGTTGGGGTTTCAATCGGTGTTTGATCTGTCATTGTAAGTAAGTAGGGAACAGGGAACAGGGAACAGGGAACAGGGAACAGGGAATAGGGAAAGGGACAATAACTACATCACCTTTTACAAATTTTGCCATGCTTCATCCTCCTCTGGCTGTAACCAATCTTTTTGCAGGGAAGATTCACTCAGTATGCTAATTTCTAACTGTTCTTGCTGATATTTGGTTTTAAGAAATTGCAGAAAATCCCAAACCTCTTGTAATATGAAATCTGGACTATTTTCTACTTCTTTAATTAATAATTCTTTAGTGTTCATGTTTTTTACCTTGATTTTTTAGGTTTGAAAATCCAGAAAAAGGGGATTATCTAAACAACAGAATTTTCCGGTAAAGCGGTTTGCATTTGAGCTAACCAACCTATTAAAGATTCTAACTGTTTATCCGCACTTAATACCGCTAATCCTCTCACAGTGACTTTACCTTTACTATACACAAATCGAGTATGTAAACTTTCCGATAAATTGGCTTTTAATAAATTCCAGGCGGGCTCCTCCATGGGTGTTTCTAATAAAATATGTTGTTTCCCGTCGGGTTTAATACGAGAAAAGCCTAATTTTTTGGCAATTTGTTTGAGTTTCCATAATTCTAATTAATTGACGCGCTGGGGTGGGAATTGGGCCGTAGCGATCGCACCAATCTTCCTCAATTCGAGATAATTCATCCCGACTTTGACAAGCAGCAACTGACCGATAAGCACTCATTTTTTGATCTAAATCCGTCATATAATCGGAAGGAATAAAAGCAGTTAAACTCAAGTCAATTTGAGTATCATCCACCTGGGGAATTTCTTGACCCCGGACTTCTTGGATAGCTTCTTGTAACATTTCACTATAAAGATCGAACCCGACCACATCCATTTGACCCGATTGTTCGGCCCCTAAAATATCTCCCGCGCCCCGAATTTCTAAGTCTCGCATGGCTAATTGATAACCCGATCCTAACTGGGCAAATTCTTGAATCGCCCTCAATCTTTTGCGAGCATCATCAGTTAAATTAACCCGTCCGTCGGCCGTTGTCGGATAGAATAACCAAGCGTGGGCTTGCACCCCAGAACGTCCGACCCGACCGCGTAATTGATATAATTGACCTAGGCCGAAACGGTGGGAATCTTCAACTAAAATGGTGTTAACTCTGGGAATATCTAACCCCGATTCAATAATGGTTGTACAGACTAAAACATCCGCATCCCCGGAACTAAATGTTAACATAATTGATTCTAATTCGGAGGCATCTATTTGTCCGTGGGCGATCGCTAATCTTACCCCCGGAATCATCTCTCGAATTTGGGCGGATTTTTCTTCAATTCCTTCGATTCTAGGAACAACATAAAACACCTGTCCCCCTCGGTCTAATTCTTGACGAATTGCTGTTCTAATAATTTCTAAATTCAACGGAGATAAATGGGTTTGAATTGGGCGACGGGAAGGAGGAGGAGTGGTAATTAAACTCATTTCTCGAATCCCAGATAATGCCATATATAAGGTTCTGGGAATGGGTGTGGCGGTTAAAGTTAAGACATCAACATGGGTTTTTAAGGTCTTAATTTTTTCCTTTTGATTAACTCCAAAACGTTGTTCTTCATCAACAACTAATAACCCTAAATCCTTAAAATGTACTCCCTTTCCCAGTAAGGATTGAGTACCGACAATTATATCAATTTCCCCCGTCGCTAACCGTTTTAATATCTCTTGTTTTTCTGAATTAGTGCGAAAACGATTAATTAAAGCAACTTCTATGGGATAGGGAGAAAATCGTTCCTTTAGGGTATGATAATGTTGTTGGGTTAAAATTGTGGTGGGGGCTAATAATGCTACCTGTTTTCCAGCAGTAACGGCTTTAAAAATAGCCCGAATTGCCACTTCTGTTTTACCAAATCCTACATCTCCACAAACTAAACGATCCATGGGGCGATCGCTTTCCATATCCCGTTTCACGTCTTGGGTGGATTTAATTTGATCGGGGGTTGGTTGATAGGAAAAGGAGTCTTCTAGTTCCTGTTGCCAAGGCATATCGGGGGGGTAAGCATAGCCTGTTTGTTGGGCGCGTTGGGCGTATAATTTTAAGAGATCTACGGCTAATTTCTTTAAGGTTTTTTTGACTTTTTCCTTGGTTTTTTCCCAAGCCTGTCCGGTGAGTTTATTCAGTTGGGGAACTTTGCCCCCGGTACTTCTAAACCTCGATAAACTGCCAACTTGATCGGCGGCGACCCGTAGGGTTCCATCATCATATTGTAAAACCAAATATTCCCGGGTTTCGTTATTAATTACTAGGCTTTCTAATTTGGTAAATCGCCCTACTCCGTGTTGACGATGAACCACAAAATCCCCGGGTCGGAGTTTATTCAGTTTCCACCTGTTTTGATGCCGCCCGCCGTCGTTTTCTAATATAACCATGGGTAGCCAGGGAATGCTGCCCATAAAATTCTCGGTCGGTAATTAAAACTAACCGAAAGGTGGGTAAAATAAACCCTTCTAATTCGGCTAGTCCGGTATATTTTAAGGCAACGGGGGTATTTTTAATTAAGCTATCAATGGCGGGGTAATCCCGGGGGTTAGGAATGAATTTTGAGGGGCAATCATGTTCTGATAATAGGGCAACGGATCGACTAGGTTGGGCGGAAACAATAAATATAGAAAAATATCGTTCTCGCTCATAACGAATTAATTCTGCCAGTTTAGCAAATTGATGGGGTGTGGCGGGAAAGGGACGGGAAGCTAGGTTTAAACTGGGAACATTGGTAATATTAACTAAGCTGGGTTGATAATCCCCCAATTCCGATAAATAGAGTTTATCAAAGGATTCAATTTGTTGCAAAGATTCGGTAAACAGACGATGAATTTTAGGGAGTTTTTGGGGTAAGGCTTGCCATTGTTCTTCAATATGTTCTAACCAGCGATCGCTATGGGCACAACATTGATCTAATTCATCAATTACAATTAAAGTTGTATCGGTTAAATAGTCTAATAAACAAGCGGGTTTTTCAAAAGCTAAACCTAACAGGGAATGATAGGATTTAGGCGGTTTATAGTTATTATTATCTAGTTGAAATTCTGGTTTAGGGATGGGGGGAATAATTTGGGAAATTAAGGTTTCCGCATTGGCTAAATTCCCTTGAATAATTACATCAAAATTCGTCGGGGTGAGAATCAGATTTTCAATTTTATCTAAGGATCTTTGGGTGGTGGGATCTAGTTCTCGAATTTGTTCTAACTCATCCCCAAACCATTCTAAACGCACGGGTAATTCCGAGGCCACCGGAAAAATATCCACAATATCCCCCCGCCGACTCCATTGGCCCTCGGTTTCCACCAAGGATACCCGCTCATAGCCTAACTTGGCAAATTGTTCATCCAGGGTTTTCCCGGCGGAGGTCATCCCCCGATACAGGGTTAAACAATAGGGTTGAAACGCCGACACCGGGGGTAAATGGGGCTGTAAACTTCTTTCTGTGGCCACAATTGCCATGGGGACAGTGGAGGGAGTTTGTAACCGTCCCGCCAACTCCGCTAATACCTGCATTTGGCCCCAAGTCATCTCCTCGGAGGTCACCGACTCGTAGGGGGACGCCTCGGAAGTGGGGTAAAACTGAATTGTCGCCCATCCCATCGCCTCCAGTTGGGCCGCCCACCGTCCGGCTTCCTCCAGGGTAGCTGTGACCACAAATAAATTTAATCCCGACTCCTGGGCTAAGGTAGAAGCGACTAACCCCTTGGGAATGCGAGACAGACCATTGAGGTAGAGGGACTGAGATTTATTCAGTTTGGTCAGGAGTTTCAGCCGTTAAAGGCGATCGTCCCAATGCACGCACGATGGAGGAAAATGTCATATTGGAGTAGGGAACAGGGAATAGGGGACACCGGAACACCGGAGAGTAGGGTCTTGGTTCTCACCGTTAACCTCGACTGCTATAGTCAGTCGCCCTGCTACAGAAGTCGTTCTAGTATTGTAAGCAATTCTTTTAAGATCCGATAAGATAATTAGATCTTGATAAGATCAGTTATTGTAATCTTTGATCTTCCTATCCTGACCTCAAAATGTCATCTGTCTTCCAAGAAATTTTAATCGTTTTCCTGCTGATTGTAGCCAATGGCATATTTGCTATGTCAGAAATTGCTATTCTTTCAGCGCGTAAAGTTCGCTTACAACAGTTAGCCAATCGAGGCAATAAAAAAGCTAAAGTTGCTTTAGAATTAGCCAACTCTCCCAATAGTTTACTCTCAACGGTGCAAATTGGAATTACCCTAATTGGCATTTTAGCAGGAGCCTTTGGTGGGGCGGCAATTTCAGCCCGATTAGCCATCCAACTGAACAAAATTCCGATTTTAGTTCCCCACAGCAATGCGATTAGTTTTACAATTGTTGTGATCATTATTACCTATTTATCATTAATTGTTGGAGAATTAGTTCCTAAACGGTTAGCTTTGAATGCTCCTGAATCCATAGCAACTAGCGTTTCAATTCCCATGCGTTGGTTATCTAATTTTAGTTCCCCAATTGTGCATTTATTGGGTATGTCTACGGAATTAATTTTAAGGCTTTTGGGTAGTCACTCCTCGACGGAACCGGAAGTTACCGAGGAGGAAATTAAGATTATGATTGAGCAGGGAACCCGATCGGGAATTGTGGAGGAAGCGGAACAAAATATTGTGGGACGGGTGTTTGAATTGGGCGATCGCCAAGTCAGAAGTTTAATGACACCTCGCCCTGAGATTTTTTGGCTTGATATTGATGATTCTGCCGAAGAAAATCGTCAGAGCATTGCCAAAAATAGTTATACTCGTATTCTAGTTTGCCAGGAAGATTTAGATCATGTTTTAGGGTTTATTAAAGTCGCGGATTTATTAACTCAATCCCTATCCGGTCAGCCCTTGGATTTAACCGCTAATTTACGCCGTCCTTTATTTGTTCCCGAAACCACTTCTGTTTTGAAAATTTTAGAATTATTTAAACAGGGAGAAACCCATTTTGCCGTGGTTGTTGATGAATATGGCGTGATTCAAGGATTAGTAACTTTAAATGATATTTTAATGGAATTAGTCGGTGATATGCCCTCCTGGGATAATCCCGAAGAACCCCAAAAAGTGCAACGGGAAGACGGATCTTGGTTATTAGATGGGATGTTGCCCGTTGAAGAATTTCTTGATTTATTTGAGTTAGAAGATTTATTAGAAGAATCAGAGGGAAACTATCACACCGTCGGGGGATTTGTGATTACTCAGTTAGGGCGGATTCCGGCGGCTGCGGATCATTTTGAATGGCAAAATTTACGGATTGAAGTTATGGATATGGATGGCAACCGCGTCGATAAAGTTTTAATTGTACCTTTGAATAAAAATGATGAACTTATTGAACCTTGAAACAAATAAACTATTATCCGAATTACCTTAGAATTTAGGAAGTTTGCGATCGCTATACCAAAGGCAGGTTAGTGTTTAAAACTTCTTGGTTTCTTTATGGTTAAATTAATCTTTTCTGCTATGGTTTCAGGTTGTTTATGATGAAAAAATCCCTATCTAAAATCTTGATATTATTTTTCTGTTGGGCAATTGTACCATTATTCTTAGTGGAAATATTAATGATTGTCCTCGAACCCTATTTATCCCAAGGACTGTATCAATATGATCCCGATTTAGGGTTTAAAATTCGTCCCTACGCCAATGGAAATAATCAATTTGGGTTTAATGATCGAGATTATCCCCTACAAAAAGAACCGGGAAAATATCGAATTTTAATTCTGAGTGATTCCTTTAATTGGGCGGGGGGAAAGGAAGGAAATTATACCGCTTTATTAGAACAAAAATTTGCCCAATATTATCAAAATTCTCAAGTTGAAGTGATTAATGTCGGATACCCCGGAACCCACACGGGGGAAACAATTAGCGTTATTAAAAAAATATGCCCTAGAATATCATCCCGATTTAGTCCTATTAGGTTTTTTTGTTGGCAATGACTTTATTGATGCTAAACCCAAACGCAAACGGATTATTGTTAATGATATTTATATTGATATTGATAAACGCAAAGAGTTAAAAATATTCGGTTATCCGATTATTAATCAATCTCGTTTGTTACTGTTTATTCAACAAAAATATAAAGTTTTTCAAGAGGCCCAAAAATCCCAAAAACAATCAATTTCACCCTATCAGGTACAATTTGTGATTAATCCGGCTGAACCGGAAAAATCCCCTGGTATTCTATCCCTAGAAACCTTTCTAGCAACCGAAAAAACCCGCTTAGACTTTTGTAAACGTCAAGATTTGCAAAAAGGAGTTTGGAATGGTAATATTAACTATATTCTCCAAAGTATTGACGAAATGAATCGGTTATTAGAACAGAAAAATATTCAGTTTATCGTTGCTATATATCCCGATGAGTTTCAAATCAATCCCAATTTATTAAACCAAATTCAGGAAAAACATGACTTAAATTTAGCTAATTATGAGATAAACTGTATGCAAAATCTTTTGATTTCCCATCTGCAATCACAACAAATTACCTATATAGATTTCCGCCCTCGGTTTCAATCTGAACAAAAAAAACGTCCCTTATATCTGTTACAAGAACCCCACTGGAATTCGGCCGGAAATCAACTAGCTGCGGAACTATTGTTTGAGAAGTTAATCCCTAAAACCAATCAATTTTTTAAATCATCTTCCCTTTCACCCAAGAAAAATTAAAATGCAAAAAATAAAACTCAAAGCCTTAACTAAAATTCTCGGACAAACTGCTTTCATCGCTTTAATTACCTTTGTAATGTCCGAAATTACCCTGAGAATTTATAATAAAATTAATCCCAGTTTTGTCTTTTACGATTCTTCCTATAACCGTTTTCGGGGAAAACCTAACGCCCCCGACTATGATTTTAAGTTAAATTCCCAAGGCTTTAAAGACCTAGAATTTACCCAGGAAAAACCAGCCGAAACCTACCGAATTTTAGGGATAGGAGATTCTTTTGCATACGGTGTTGTTCCCTATCAATATAATTATTTAACCCTTTTAGAAGTAAAATTAAATCAATCCGGTCAAAAAACTGAAGTGATTAATATGGGCATTCCGGGGCTCGGGCCAAGGGATTATTTATCTATTTTAGTCAATGAAGGATTACAACTCAAACCCGATAAAATTGTTCTATCTTTCTATATTGGTAATGATTTTTTAGATAATTATATGACCACCCACCTGAGAAAAGAGGAAAAATCCTATGTCGTAGCTTTAATCAAATCCCTAATTAAAATTCAAAGCCATTATCAAGGTACATTCACGAATACAGTGCCTAAATATGAGGATAATCAACCGACAATTGATAATGCCAAGTATCTCCAGAATACTGTTAGTAAAAGTAATATGTTTGTGAAAAATCCCAACGATGATATATTTAAAGGTTTTGTAGATGATGCGGTAAAAGATATAATTGAAATTAAAAAAATTGCCGCTTCTCAAAATATCCCTTTAACGATTGTGATTATTCCCGATGAAGTTCAAATTAACCCACAACTTCAACAGCAAGTTAAAGCAGCTTTTGATCCGAATGATCCAAATTTATTAGACTTTGAACTTCCTAACCGAATCTTAACAGAGAAATTACGACAGGCAAATATTGATTATTTGGATTTATTACCCAGTTTTGTCGCCGCTTCTAAAACAACCCGCCTCTATAAACCCAATGACACCCACTGGAATATCGCCGGAAACAGTTTAGCGGCTGAACTCATTACCCAACATCTCAAATCAAAAAATAATCAACCCTAGACAATAAACTATTTACTGGTAACTGATGACTGCTAACTGTATTAACTAAATATCTTGAACAATCCGAAAACCAGCGTGTTGATAGAAATTGGGACGGAAACCAATTGCGGTAATATTTTAAGGCTTCCGTGCCGTTTGTTATCCAACATCCCCCTAACATCATTTGATGTTCACTATCAAAAAAGATGGCGGAATTGTCTTCATAAAGAAAATGAGGTTCATATCCTGAAAGGGGGTTTAAATTGTCACTCAACCATTCCCAAACATTCCCCCGCAAATCATAAAGTCCAGAGTAACTTTTGGCGGTTTCTAACATTCCCACGGGACTCGGCGAACCAAATTTAAAATTCAGATTATAATGGTCTACATCTTCTACCAAACCATTCCCATAGGTTGCTACATTGTACTCAGCTTCACTCATTAAACGAGTATCTTTACCTTGCCAACGACAATAAGCCATTGCTTCATAATAATTGACTTCCACAGGCCAATCTAAGGGTAAATCCATTTCATCAAACTGGGCGCGATATTTGTAACTGCTATTTTCCGAGCGCCAAAATTTGGGATGTTGGATATTATTTTCGGTTTTCCATTGCCAAGATTTTTTATCCCAATATTCCTGATTTTCATAGCCACCCGCCTTAACAAAATCCAGAAATTCGCTATTAGTAATTAGATATTTACTAGCTAAAAAAGGAGCAACTTCAACGGTGCGTGACCCATAATCAATATCCCAACCATAGGTGGAATCATCAAAATCTTTACCAAGTTGGGCAATTCCCCCGGCAACTTCGAGCATTTCATTCTCTGGAATATAACTTTTAGAAGGGGCATATTTCCAGTTTGAGGGGCGTTTGACTCGCTCTAGGGGCAACTGGCGAAATAACATCGAAGACGTCTCGACATGAATGCGCTGGTGCTCAATTCCCATGATTAATGCCCACAGGGGATGATTGGGAAGAATCGGCAGAGTAATCGGCGTTTTTTGAATGAATTCTGATAGGATTTGATAGGCTTGTTCTCGATATTGCCAAGCCGAGGCAACGTCCGGCCATTGCAGGTGGGCGATCGCTTGATTCAATTCTGCGGGGGTTTCGGGATCAACCCCAATTTCAAACAGAATTTCATATTGGGGATGAAGGGGTTTTTCTAATAGTCCAACACGAATTAATTTATTAACATAAAAAACAGCCGAATGTCCTAGGTAAAAAATTAGTGGATTTCTCAGAGCATCAGGATTTAGATAAAAAGTATCTTCCCCAACTAAACTTTTTAGGAGCAGATCTTCGAGTTGCCAAGCATCCTGAAAATAATTGAGCAGGGTTTGGCGATCGCAACAATTAAGTTTGGGAGGACAATTAGATACAAGAGTGTTCATAATTATAGTTAATGGAAATGGGGGTTTTCTCAGCATCAAACCCGATTTTTTGAAGTTTTATGTCTCAATTTGATTAACATAATCGTTTCAAACTTGACAAAGCATTAACCCAAACCATTCTTGAGGATCTGTCCAAATTTTGACGGTTTTGAGGTGTTTGGACTGGAGTTGTTTTTGCAGATTTGCCAAATCAAACTTGCGAGAAATTTCAGTTAAAATAGATTCTCCCTGGGTAAAGAAAACCTTTAAATCTAAAATTTCTAGGGATACCCAATGACTTTTTTGACAATGCAGATACATTTCGATTTGAGTATCTACCTGATTATAAATTGCTTGATGGCGGAATAAATTTAGGTCAAAATTGCCTTGAAAACGCCAATTCAAATGGGAAAGCATATTCAAGTTAAAAGCCGCAGTGACTCCCTGGCTATCGTTATAGGCTGGCTCTAATATTTCTTTGGGTTTTTGTAAATCAATTCCCAAAAGAAAGTAATCCCCTGGTTGTAATGTTTTGGCAATTTGACTTAAGAAAATATCAGATTCTATGGAATTAAAATTGCCCATGGAAACTACCCAAGAAAAAAATCATCCGCGACGATGCTGGGGTTGATTCTAGCTTCACCAAGGCTTGTTCGTAGGTTCCAATTAATCCCTCAATTGAGAAAGTCGGATATTTTTCTTGTAGCTTGATAACGGTAGATTTGAGTATGCCACCACTAACATCAATGGGTATATATTTAGAGCTAGGGGCAATTTTTTGATAAGCATCTAATAGAAACAGAGTTTTTGTAGAACTGCCACTTCCTAATTCTACCAGTTCACAAGCCCCTGTAATCTGAGCAATTTCATCGGCGTATTGGCTCAAAATCCAGGCTTCGGTTCGAGTTGGGTAATATTCGGGTAACTCACAAATTTGTTCAAATAAATTTGATCCGTGATCGTCGTAAAAGTATTTGGGGGGTAAATATTTGAATTCATTAGTTAATCCTTGAATAACATCTTCACCTTCCCGGTTTAGATGTTGATTAGATTTATCGACACTTTGCAAAATAGTCGTTAACATGATGCTCTTTTTTTGTGAGGTCAATATTTCGATAGGGAAATGATCTCATGCTTAAAATCCCTTGTCAATATTTATCTGGGAAAACTTTACATTGATCAACAATATAAGGGCTGAATGATCATACAAAATTCTGTAGGCTTGGGTTAATATATTGCTTAACCCAAGTCTACAGAATTTGTGTTGAGTTTTATTCTAGGAGAATTGCTGGATTTAATTATTAGTAGCTTTCTGACTTTGTTTATATTTTTCCGGATTGATGTTTTTTAGGGTATTTAAAAATTGTTCCATGACCTGTTTTCTCTCTGGTATAGTTAATAGATATTTGCCCAATATTCTTTAGACAATCATCCTAGTGCCTTCCTGATCGTGAAATTTAGCATGATTAGAGGGAAGATTGGCGGATGACAAAAAAATTAACAATGCTTTGCTTCCGCAAAATTACTAGCTTGTGGTTGCAGCTTTTAAAGAAGTCAGGACTTACGCAAAACAACCATATCTAGTAGGGGAGAACGGCCGTTCACCCCTATAGATGGTGTATAATTGGGTATTCTGCGTAAGTCCTGGAAGTGCTAAAGCACAACCACAAACCGTACATATCAAATCAATAAAAAACAACCCCGGATAGGGGTTGCTGATCACCTAAAATCTGGTTAATTTACAATTTAGTGCCACACTCAGGACAGAAATTATTACTGCCCACATTTTTCGCGCCACAATTGTTGCAATAAACTAACTCAATGGTTTCTAAATTCGTCCGTTCGGGTAAACCAATCATTTGAGCATTGCTCTTACCCGGGGCGACCATCGGATAGCAGTTTTCATCCCGTTTCACCTGCACATCCATTAATACCGGGCCCTCAAAGGCCAACATTTCGGCGATCGCATCCTTCAAATCCTCCCGGCGGGTGACTTGCATCCCCTTGACCCCGTAGGCCTGGGCTAACATTACAAAGTCAGGCATCCCCGCTTGCATATTAGAAGAAGAATAGCGCTCGCCATAGAAGGTTTCTTGCCACTGACGCACCATGCCTTGCCAACCATTATTGACAATCACGGTTTTTACATTAATCCCATATTCAGCCAGAGTCCCTAACTCCTGAATATTCATCTGAATACTGGCATCCCCGGCTACACAAATCACCTGTTCGTGGGGGAGGGCCGTTTTTGCCCCCATGGCTGCGGGCATCCCATAACCCATTGTCCCTAACCCGGCGCTGGAAATCCATTGTCGCGGGCCATTTTTCAGGAATTGAGCGGCCCACATTTGATGTTGTCCCACATCCGTTGTGAAATAAGCATCGGGAGCCATTTTCCCCAAAGTATCGATCACCTCTTGGGGGGATAGGGAATCCTGATAAATCGGGACAACCAGGGGATAATCTTCCCGCCAGCGTTGAATCCGTTGTAACCATTCGGCAGTTTTTTGCTGGGTTTCCGTTGCTTCGACCGCTTCCTGACATCGGCGCAATAAATCCACCAACACCTGTCTAACATCCCCAACAATAGGAACTTCCGGGGCGCGATTTTTCCCGACTTCCGCCGGATCAATATCAATATGGATCACCTTGGCCCGGGCGGCAAATTCATCGAGTTTCCCCGTCACCCGGTCATCAAAGCGAGCACCCACGGCAATCAATAAATCGCATTCCGTCACCGCAAAATTAGCATAGGCAGTGCCGTGCATTCCCAACATTCCCACCGATAGGGGATGGGTTTCACTAAACACTCCCTTACCCATCAGGGTTGTGGTCACGGGGAGATTAAATAGTTCGGCTAATTCTTTGATTTCTCTATGGGCACCCGCGGCAATCGCCCCGCCCCCAACATAGAGCAACGGTTTTTCGGCTTGCCGAATTAATTTAATGGCTTGATTAATTTGGCGAGTATTTCCTTTTACCGTTGGCCGATATCCGGGTAAGGTGACTTCCCCAGGATTAACGGGAACATAATCAAATTCTTCTAAACCTACATCTTTAGGAATATCAACTAATACCGGGCCAGGACGTCCACTACTGGCAAGATGGAAAGCCTCAGCGATAATTCGAGCCATCTCCTTCGGGTCACGCACCACATAGGAGTGTTTGACAATCGGCAAGGTGATCCCATAGATGTCCGTTTCCTGGAAGGCATCCGTCCCAATGGCCGACCGGGGAACCTGTCCGGTAATCACCACCATCGGAATCGAGTCCATTTGGGCCGTGGCAATCCCCGTAACTAAGTTAGTGGCTCCGGGGCCAGAAGTCCCAAAACAGACCCCTACATGGCCCGTTGCCCGGGCATAACCATCGGCGGCATGGGCGGCACCTTGTTCATGACGCACCAGGATATGTTTTAAATCCCCTGCGGCTTCAAAGCGGTAGAGTTCATCATAAATGGGCAAAATCGCCCCACCGGGATAACCGAAAATGTGTTTGACGCCATGGCGTTTCAAACTGTCCATCAATGCGTAAGCGCCCGTTGCTCGCTTTGCAGCTATTTTAGTTTTTAGTTGCACAGTAATTCCTCGAACTGTGTTTGAGTTGACTGGGGGTGGGTTTTAAAATTAGCGTGCAGCACGCTAAAATTTTTCCTGAGCCGTGAACCGTGAGCCAGTAGACCGTTCAACTCAGGGCTCACGGGTCGAACGGTCGAAGGGTTGATTAACCCGCCCTGCGATAGTTTTTTTTATTCTAAAAGTTACTAAGCTCTCAGGTCGGAGAGACTGCAACTTTTAACAAGACTTTACAATATCAGTGAAGTTGTTAAGGATGTTGGGATTTTTTAGGGAGATCAGATAGATTTTCAAGGGAGTCCGTCTATCGATTCTTAAACCATTATCTTAACTTTCCAAAGTATGGTAGAATCTCTGATGGATTTGGGGTATGTTCGGCGGCTTTTCCCTTGTTCTCTAGTTTGATTAGATCATATTGAGATCAAGATGTTAAGCTCAGTCAACCCTGATTCCATTTAGGGGATAAATTGTAGCATATTTTACAAATAATTGTTTCTTGGCGATGATATCAAGGGATAGAATGCTAAGTGACGACTACGAGAAATATTTAACTTGAGGAGTGAGGATCTTGAAGAAGATAGAAGCAATTATTCGGCCTTTTAAACTTGATGAAGTTAAAATCGCCCTGGTCAATGCTGGTATTGTGGGGATGACTGTTTCCGAAGTCAGAGGGTTTGGACGTCAGAAGGGTCAAACAGAACGTTACCGCGGTTTCTGAGTACACCGTGGAATTCCTGCAAAAACTCAAAGTTGAAATTGTTGTCGAAGATGATCAGGTTGAGATGGTCTTGGATAAAGTCGTTTCTGCCGCCCGTACAGGAGAAATCGGTGACGGTAAGATTTTTATATCTTCAGTGGAACAAATTCACCGAATTCGGACTGGAGAAAGAGATTTAGAAGCCATTTAAGTTTTTTTTTCCATTCGGGGATACGGCATTGTCGTATCCCTTTTTTATTTTTAATCGGTTGACAAATTCTGTCCGCGCCGCAAGCCCACCCCTTCAGGGGTCGGGATAGGCGCTGCGACTTTAGGCGCATTCAAGTATTTTGGTTTTCAATATATTTTTTCACAGTTTCCTCAGAAGCGTTACCGACTGTACCACAAAAATAGCTTCTAGTCCAAAGAGAAGGAATTTTTTTAGGTGCGGATATTCCTTTCTAAGTTGAAATGAAGTAAACCCTTTAAGTCTAAACATAATCTGGTCTGGAGCCAAATTAGAATGATACGATACAATAACTTTAGGAGGTGATAGAAATTGATTTTGAGTTACAAGTACAAGTTACGCCCTAACAATCAACAGTCCCAAAAATTGTCGGGATGGCTTGATATGCTTAGGGCGACTTATAACTGGTGTTTGCGCGACCGGATTGAACGAATCTTTTAATAAGTTTTTTAAGGGTGCTGGGTTCCCCAAGTTTAAACGCCGTCACGATTTTAAATCCTTTAGTTACAAACCAGGAAGAATCAAAATCAAAGGTAATAAAATCTATTTACCTAAAATCGGATGGATGCGTTTTTATAACTCGCGTCCTATTGCCGATGGATTTGAAATCAAGACGGTTACAGTTAGACAGAAAGCCGATAGTTGGTACGTTTCGGTTAGGATTGAAAACAAGACAGTGCCAGATTTTCCAGTCATTCCAGACAGTGAAATTAAAACCATTATCGGCTGCGATATGGGATTAGGAAAACTGGCTTATTTATCAGATGGTAGTGTGATTGAAAACCCCCGTTTTACTACTAATAAAAAAACCAAGCGTTTAATAAAAATTAGACAAAGGCGGGTTAGTCGTAAACAAAAGAGAAGCAAAAATCGTAGTAAAGCTCAACTCAAAGTGAGTCAATTACATAACAGGATTCAACAGCAACGAGAATCTTATCAATGGGATGTGGCCAATCAAATTGTCAGAAAAGCTGATGCTGTTGCTGTTGAAGATTTGGAAGTTAAAAACATGATGAAACGGTGCAAACCTGTTAAGTCTGAATCTGGTAGATTTTTGTCTAACGGTCAATCAGCTAAACGGGGATTGAATCGTTCTATTGCTGATGCAAGTTGGTATAGTTTAACTCAAAAACTTGAATATTTGGCTGCGAAGTCAGGCAAGAAATTGTATAAAGTTAACCCAAAATATACCAGTCAAACTTGTAGTAAATGTAAGCATATCGATAAAAATAGTCGCAATGGTGAAAAGTTTATTTGTACTAATTGCGGACATATTGATGATGCTAATTTACAAGCTGCCAGGAATGTAAAAACTAAGGCAATAGAAACCTACGGGTTAAATATTGTCAAAATGATTAAATCGAAAAAGGTACGGCGGGACTCGTCGAAACCAGTACAAACGACTCTTTTTTATGTCGAAATGTATGAACGCTCGTCAGATAATACGCTGCCCCAAAAAGCCTGCACTGAGCCAGGTCAAAGTGGCAAACGGCGTGTGGGCGAGAAACCCAGAGTACAAGCAATTGTCTCTCTGGGATATTTAGGGCGAAATTCCTAAAGAATCCCATCCCCGACCGGGGTGGGAGTGTCAATCCCATTTGTTATTCGTTGGGTCATCAATTCTTCAGCAGACCAACCATCGCCCACCGGGGTCTAAATTAACTGTTATAGATAATTATAGGTAATTGGTTTTTTGGGTGACGCACCATTCACCCCGACACCAACATTCCCTATGGTGCGGGTCTTCTTTCTCTCATTTTTGACAAAGTTTTTGAGGTCATTAACTCTCAATGAGTGACCTCAAACGCTTTAGTTTTACCTTAATCCAAGAATTTTCCCTGTAGCTTTTTGAGAAAAATTCCCCCATAGTTATACTTTCACTGAATTTGAAACTATCGGAATATGGGGGTTAAGCCGAAGCATCTCCAGATAGGCGGGCTTCTGCCATATCTCGAATTAAGGCAATCCGAGAGCAGATATAATCCTTTAAGAGATCAGCTTCTTTGGCGTTAATGCCGGCTTGTTTTTTGAACTGTTTGACTAAACACTGGACAAGACTGGCATCATCAAGATCAACTAAAGTGGATGCTTGAGTTGTTTCTACCAGTGACCAAAGTTGACGAAGCATTGTAGGAGTCATAAAATCTCCGATGGATGCAGTTTTGTCGGTTCCGATACAGAAAATAACAGTGTTTTTCTGAGTGACTTAGAAAGTTTCTTTGCCATTTAGAAAAAGGCTTAATACTTTCTTCAAATTTCAAGAATAACCGAGTTTTATCAAATTGCAAGCAAAAATATACAAGATGTCACAACAGCTACAACTCTCTTAATCCTTTGCATTAAATCTTGACAAATGCCCCCCACTCCCCCTACCTCCCCGACTCCTCCTAACTCCCCCTACCTCCCCTGCTCCTGCTCCCCCTACCTCCCCTGCTCCTGCTCCCCCTGCTCCCCCTGCTCCCCCTGCTCCCCCTGCTCCCCTACTCCCCTACTCCCCTACTTAACCGATTCCGAGGGAATTCCAATCCGTTTGCGTAGGGATTGAGCCCGATATTTGGCGGTTTGATTATCGGGATCATTTTTTAAAGTTTCTTCGTAGGCTTCTAAGGCTTGGGCCGTTAACTTTTTCTTTTCATAGGCATAACCCAAATTATTAGAAGCTGTGGGGTAAATGGGAGTTAATTTTAAGGCTTCTTTATATTGACGAATGGCAATATCATATTGTTCTTTAGCTAGATGGGCATATCCTAGGGCGTTATAAATCATGGCTAGGTTTTCTGGAGCTTCATCTTCCCCAGCTTTTAAGGCTTTTTGTAATACGGTAACAGCTTGAGAGTAAAGTTTTTTATCGTTATAAATACTGCCTAATTCATAGTATTCCTGTGCATTTCCCTGTTCCTTTGATAACTTATTTTGTAGATCGAAAAGGGTGCTTTCTATCCGACGAGTTTTAATAATTTGACGAACCACAAAAACAATAGCGGCTGCGAGCAACCCCACTAACAGTAATAAATAGGCGATGGGAAGGTTCTTATCCATAATTAAAAAAAGTGAAAATTTAATTCAATACAAAGGCGAAGGACAGATTAAATCCGATCCTTCACCTGAGCCGACAATCGGCAATTTTGTCTATTCAGTTTAACAGGCGGTTTTAATTGGTTAAAACTACTTGTTGGCACTCTTAGCAAGATCAACGACTTTCCCAAAGGTTTGAGGATCTAAAACAGCAAGTTGGGCTAACATTTTACGGTTCAGTAAGATATCGGCTTTTTTCATATTACCAACTAACTGACTATAGCTAATTCCGTTAATCCGAGCCGCGGCATTAATCCGAGTAATCCACAACCGTCTAAAATCCCGTTTGCGGTTACGACGATCACGATAGGCATTTTTCAACGCCTGCATGACTCTCTGATTCGCGGTGCGGAAGTTAGTTGACTGACAACCCCGGAATCCTTTGGCAAGTTTCAGGACTTTTTTGCGGCGTTTGCGAGCCACATTACCGCGCTTAACTCTGGTCATTTACGTTTGTTTCCTTTAATAAAATTCGTTTAGAGGCTTACAAATAGGGCAGCATCAAACGCACGTTGTCTGTTTGAGTCTCACTCACCAGCGCCATCTTAGACAGATTCCGTTTGCGAGCAGAGCTTTTATGCTGTAACAGGTGGCTTTTGTAAGCTTTACGACGCGCAATTTTTCCACTGCCAGTGACTTTGAATCGTCTGGCTGCGGATTTACGAGTTTTGAGTTTGGGCATGGATTCGCCTAAATTCGACACAGCCTACAATTGTATCATAGGAGTTGATATTCTCACAAGTCTTGAGCTTTAGAGTTTGGGGTTGGGTTTCTGGTGTGCAACTTCCACAACGGTATGCACATTCCCTCGGGGGTTAAAATCTCCTTTAATTCGGACTTCTAGGGGATCGGCAGCGGCGACAAAATCATCTAAAATTTGGTTAATGGATTCTTCGTGGGAAATATAGCGATCGCGGTAACTGTTAATATACAGTTTGATCGATTTTAATTCCACCACCCGCTCATTTGGAACATAGTTTAAATAAATCGTAGCAAAATCAGGATACCCGGAAAAAGGACATTTACAGGTAAATTCGGGTAAGGTAATCTCAACCTGATAGTGACGACCGATTCTGGGATTAGGAAAGGTAATCAATTGACCTTCCTCGATTTCCCGTTCACCATACTTTGATGCTTCTGGGCTGGCGGTAGGAACTTCCGTGGGTTCTGTGTAAGAGTGACTCATGGTTAGAATTTAGCAGCAACTCTTTCAAGTGTAGTGATGGAAGGGTTAATTTTTCTGTAATTGCCGGAAAAAATTCGTTTAAATCGTTCTAATCACAGGTATTGTAAAACATAATAAGTTTCTAATAAAATGTTCACCCTCAATTAAAAGTCCTATGCAAAATGCTGACGCCTCTAGCCCTAATCCGTCAGTGGCATCGAGTAACTACTCTCCATCTATTCCCATTTCTATCTATCGGGAAGTTACGGCGGAGTTGCAAACGGTTTCAATCTCAACTGCAAACGCTCAAAACCCAAAATCAACAGCTAACCCAGCAGAATCAACAACTTAGGCAAGAATTAGAAAACGTTGTGCAATCTGCCATTGGGTTGCACCAGGCTATTAATAAAGCTCAAAGTATCGGTCAGGGGAAAAAATCTCAATTTTCATCTCCAGGAGCGAGTTCTTTTACCCTGGAAATTCCGAGCAATCTCGGCGCGACTTCAACAAATCCCCCCATGCTAGAAATTGCACCGCAGATTACACCAGAAACCAGGGGAAATCAACCCAGTTTTCCCTTTTCTCAGCCACCCCAACAACCGTTAAATACAGAGGTAGCTCAACCATTATTTACAGAACCAACGGAGGCTCGGTTACGTCCGATGTCTAAATCGCAGCGTTCTGAATTGAGCGGGTTTTGGTTGATTGTCTCGATTGTTGTAATTGTGGTGGTTGCCTTCGGTGCGGGTTATTGGATTGTTCGTCCTCTATTAAACCAACAGCGCTAGTTTGATTTCTATAAAAATAATGGCGGAAGGAAAACCCTCCGCCAATAATGTTTTTGAAGTCGTGAGTATTAACACAACTTTCAAGAATTTAGTCACTTTATTGAGTGACTGTAATATAGTTTACAGAAGGAAGTTCGACTATGTTAACTCGGTGTTGGTATTAATAGTTTCACCATTAAATTTTAGGAAACTATCAATACCAACGAGATGATGAGAAACATAGTCTTTTGTTTCGATTTGACTTGACTCGGATAACCGATGAACGGGTTTTAACCGCGAGTTCCAGTTTCAACTAAAGTTGCTAAAGATTCTTCGCTGATTGAATCTGGGATCTCAGTCGCTTCGGGTTCATAACCGCGTTTGAATTCTCTCGATCTTACCTGTTTGGCTTGAAGCGCGGTTTCTAGAAACTTAATGGCTCGCTGAGGATTGCCTGCTCCACAAAAGAATAAGTCAGCAGCGAAATAGCCTAATTCTGGCCAAGTGTGAATAGCAATGTGAGACTCAGCCAAAGTGGCTGTTGCAGTTACTCCGTGAGGACTAAACTGGTGTACACATAAGTCGATGAGGGTAGCCCCCCCAGCAGAAATTGCATCAAGCATCGCGCGACGGATGCGTTCGGGATCGTTCAGAAGTTCTGCAGGACACTGCCAAGCGTCAACGACCAGATGGGTTCCCAATTGTTTCATTCTTCGGGTTTTACCTCCACCCTAAAGTGTATCAAACCTTTCAATCCTAACACACATTTTCAGAAATTGTGCAAGAGTTTGAACAAAACTGCTCCGAGTTTCTATGAATAGCTGGCTCCGTTAGGCAGAATCGCCCCTTCGAGGCTGACTTCGTTTAGGTGATCAATATTAAGACTCGCACCGATTAAGTTAGCTGCACAGAGGTTAGCTCCGGTTAAATTGGCGCCTTTGAGGGAAGTCAAAAGCAGTCCGGCTCCGGTGAGATTGGCGTGGCTTAAGTTCGCTCCCCGCAAATCGGCTTCTAATAAAGTCGCTCCCTCTAAATTCGCCCCACTGAGGTTCGCCCCGCGCAAATTAGCCTTGGTTAAATCACAGTGTCTTAAATCAGCATTTTGTAAATTCAAACCGTTTAAAGAGGAATTTTTAAGATTTGTGTCTTGGAGGTAGGCTCCTCTTAAGTTGGCTCCGTTTAAGTTGCTGCCACTTAAATCCGCCCCTTGTAAGTTAGCCGCCGTCAGGTTAGCCACACCCAGATTAGCCTCTCGTAGACTAGCCTCGCTTAGATCGGCATGACTTAAATTAGCCCCACTCAGATTCCCTTGATTTAGGTAAGCTCGGACTAATTTGGCATGACTTAAATTAGCCCCACTCAGATCAACTTCAGTTAGAATGGTTCGAGTTAAGTTAGCTCCACTAAGATCAGCACCGCTTAAAATGGCTCGGCTGAGGGTTGCTCCCACTAAAATCGCGTCGGTGAGTTTGCAACCATTCAGGAGACAGGCTGAAATTAAACTGGCTCCGGTGAGGTTGGCCCCGGTCAAATCGGTTTGGGACAGAATCGCACCACTGAACATAACTCCACTCAGGTCAGCATTGCGTAAAATAGTATCGGTCAGACTGGCCCCACTGAGATTCGCTTCAACCAGAACGGCCATGGAGAGGTTAACCTGGCTCAAATCAGCGCCGTTCAGATTAGCTCCAATTAGGCGGGTACGAGATAAATTGGTTCCTTGTAAGTTGGCATTACTGAGATTAATTCGATTCAAATTTTCCCGTTTTAAGCAGGCTACCATCAGGTGGATACCGCTAAAATTTCTCTCTCCTGTAGCATATCGAGTTAATAACTTATCGACATCAATGCTTTCATTAGCCTTCATAAAAAATGAACGGTTTTATTTAATGTGTAAATAGTAGAAGCAGACCATGAATGGCTTCAATTGCAGTTCATAGCAAGGAAAAAAAATGCACAATAACATTTATGGGTGTGTAATCATGGATAATTCAACCCTGATTAGATTTAAGTCTAAATTCTTTGTTAGAATCTAACTGTATCGGGTTTTGCTACCGGACTACATTTCGGTGAGTTGCTAACCCCAAAGTTAATTGGGCTTAACTGGTATCACCTGCAATATAGGTGTACTGGGTGATTAATCGCCAGATTATTGCTAAACAGAATTGTTGAAAATCATAGTGCGGCGGTCGTGGAATATCCCGCAGCATATATAAAATAGTATAAGAATAAAAATGCTGATCAGCATTGAAGGAGGATGGATAACTTTTGATTGGGGATAACCCCAAAACGGGTAAATTAACCGAGCTTGAGCCGGATGTTGGTTTCAGACGAGAATAACGGGCTAAAAGTCTAACCCGGAAGAAATTCCTCCATCGCTGTTGATTTGGGATATTCATAGGATGTTTTAATCCTAAACCCCCTTCTTGCTAATCCTACGACGGTTTAGGCAGAATCGCCTTTCCTTTAAGTGGACTCGTTGAACCAAGAATCCACTTGCCTTTAGGCAGTGAAGTGTCAACTCGATTGATCACAATTATTTCTTAAATTAATCATAATCGCTGAAGGCTCAACTGGGCAAGTGTCAGATTCAAAGTGCTAAACACTGGATCACTAAACCCGGGAAACCTCCATACTAAGATTAAAGTGTGATCCTGTTAGGAGATTCTATGGAAATTCGCGGTGTCTGGTTAACCAATACGGACAGTCGAGTGCTGTTTTCTCGACAGACCATTGCAGAAGCGATGGAATTCTTGGCGGAGACGGGTTTTAATGTGGTGTTTCCGGTGGTTTGGAATAAGGGCGTAACTTTTTATCGCTCTCAGGTGATGGCTCAAACCTTTGGGATTGAAATTGATTTCTATGCTAAGGGACGTGACCCTTTACAGGAAGTGATTGAGGAAGGTCATCGGGTTGGGTTGAAAGTAATTCCTTGGTTTGAATTTGGGTTTGCGAGTTTCTTATCAACAAAATGGGGGCCGAATTTTATCCCAAAAACCCGGCTGGTCGGGGATTAATTCCACGGGGGGGTTAGTTGTTAAAAATGGGTTTGAGTGGATGAATGCTTTTGACCCAGAAGTACAAAATTTTGTTCTAAGTTTAGTTTTGGAGGTGGTGAGAAAATACGATATTGATGGGGTGCAAGGGGATGACCGGATGCCAGCAATGCCCTCGGAAGGAGGTTATGATCCGAAAACCGTTGCTCTTTATCGGGAGGAATTTGGGCGTCAACCTCCGACCTATCATAAAGACCCACAATGGGTACAATGGCGGGCGAATATCCTAACTAATTTTTTAATTCGTTTGCGTCGAGAAGTCAGGGCAATTAAGCCTAATTTGTTGATTTCTATGGCTCCTAGTGTTTATAAATGGGGTTTAGATGAATATTTACAGGATTATATTGCTTGGATTGATCAAGATTTAGTTGATTGGATTCACCCTCAGTTATATCGACGCAATTTTTGGAGTTATAAAGGGTTAGTTGATCAATTGGTTGATGTTCAATTTAGAGATTGGCAGTTACCAAAACTTTCTCCGGGGATTTTAGCAAAAATAGGTTCCTATTGCATTACGACTGATGATTTATTAAAGTCAATTGACTATAATCGGTTTAAGGGAGTTCAGGGAGAAATATTTTTCTTTTATGAAGCCCTAAGATTGAATAATAATGCTTTGGCAACAGCTTTGAAAAAAGGCCCCTATGCTGTTCCGGCTAGATTGAGGTAGGGGGCAAGCAGGGCCGTTTCATTTTCCAAAATTGGGGAGTCAAATTGAGTCCTCAATTTTTCACAATTGAGGCGAAAAAACTGATTAATTCTAATTTAATTTCTAGGTCTTTTTATTTTTAAAGATTTTAAAAATGCCAAATATGAATAAACCCGATAATAACGCAACTATAAAACTAAGGGTAAGGGATCTTCCAAGGTTTATGACGGGATTATCAGTCGCATATTGATTTAATAATAGACCGGAAACTAGAGCCTGTAATTCCTCCGGCACTCATGCCTGTACCGACGGCTAAAATAGTGATTTGCAGGTCATAATTGTTTTGTTTGTCCCGTTCTTCCTGACCTCGTTGGTTTTCGGTTTGTTCAATTTCTGTAATCCCCCGAATAGATGCGATCGCTCGATCTACTAAAGTAGAACCCTCAACAAAATAGTTGAGTTCATCGTTAATTCGTTCTTGAAAATATTGACTATCCTGATTAATAAAACCGAGGAAAAAATCTAAGTTTTGGCTATCATTAATTAATGATTTCTCTTTTAATTTGCGTTGAATTGTTTTTAAAGTTTGTTGATAGTTTTTACTATTAATTGCAATTGTATTTCTATAATGTTTTAAATTGCGGAGGGTTTGAGAATAGGTAAAATCTTGGTGAGATAAGGCTTTAATTCTTTGTTTAAGAAACTTTAAGTCTGCTTCATCTAAAAAAGATTCATCTGTTATTTCCTGATTTAAAAACTCATTTAAACTTTTGATTTCCCGTTCAATTTCACCATAACATTTAAAGGCTTTTTCATATTGTTTGAGGCTTTCCTGATAGGCTGTAATCACTTTATTACGATAAAAAAATAAATCAATAAATTCAGAATAACAATAAATAAAATCCTCACTGCTTTGATTCTCTATGAATAACCAAATTAAAAGATGACAGTAAGGGAGGTCTGAAGAATCAATATTGATTTCACTTAAATTATCATATTCAAAAATAGGACTCCCAAATAATTCTCCCTGGTTTTGTAGAGGAGGACGTTGTTGATTATTGGGGATAAATTCTTCTAAGCATTTTTGAGCTAAAATTTCTAAATCTTCAATTGAGCTTTGTTTAAATTCCTCTGGAATAAAAGCAGTAATTAATAAAGTTTGTCCGAGAGAACTATCAACAAATTCGGGTAAAAATATCTGATCTCGATTAATTTCTCGGAAAAATTTTAACGATATTTCTTCTGTTTTTTTGCCGTTTTCCTGTTCGGGACGACGTAAATTAAACGCTACAGCATAACTATCATGCAGACATTGGGGATAAATCCTGACCGTAATTGGGGTTTCACTATTAGGGAGTTTCCCGTATATTTTAATCAGTGAATTTTTGGATTTTTCGGAAACTTCATCATCATATTGAGCAAGATTCAACCGTTCTGAAAAACATAGTTTTTCCAATATTTGATAACACTTATCAAAAAGTTTTTGAGGGTTTTCAACTCTATTATTGCCATCATCCCTTAAGGATTTGCAGAGATGAAAAGCAAATAAATGTAAATTGGGAGCATAAACTTTTTCTATCATCTTAACGATTAATCAATTGGCTTAAAATTTGCTTAATATAATCCAGAATAGGAACTTTAACCGGGCAATTCTCGTTACTTTCAGGAGGAGGTGTAATTAAAATTCTAACTTCAGAATCTGAATTTTTTGATTGAGAATCTTCTGAGGTTTCGAGTTGAAAATTAGGAATAATCCAGCGATCTTTATGGGGATCAGAATCAATAATTTCATCGAGTTCTTTACGAGATTTTCCCTTCTTAGCTTGATCATATAGATTTAACTGTTCCTCATGATCTCCACACCATTCTATAATAGAATTCGCAGCTTGTTGAATTTGATCAAGGTTTAACTGTTCCAGTTCTTTGAATAATTCTGTTAAACTGGATTTATCCTGATCTTCAAGAATGGGCGGTTGAATTTCTAACAGTTCTAAAAAGCAGACTAGGGTTTCAATAGAGTCTTGCATCATTTATTTTCTCAACGGATTGACAATAATAGAATATCAAGAGCATTTTAAGCTATTTTCCAATTGCACAGAAACCCGCCCAATAATAGGCTTCTTTAAAAGGTTGATAGGTTGGTTGTCTCATCCCTAAGTTTAGCTGTTGACGGAGTTTTTGTTTGGATTCTGGTTTTAATGGTAGCGCATACAACCATTTTAGGAGGTTTTCTTTGTCAACGGTTCTTAACCAGCTTTGGGCTTGATTTAAGGCTAAACTCACGGACTTTTCAGACGGGAACAGTTCATAAAACTTAATCATTAAAATCGCCGTTGATAAATCACTGACTCGCCATAAACTACAAATCACATTTTTAACCCCCGCAAACAGAAACCCACTGGGAAGACTAATATATTCTTCTAAAGTCTGATCAAATTGTGTTAACCCCGTTTCACAGGCGGATAATATCACCAGTTTCCCCTTTTGGGAAATCTAAACTAAAGATTTCGCGTAGAGTATAACATTGATCGGTATCGACTTGTTTACCTTTTCTCCAAGAAAGATAACGCTTGGTTTTTGGAGGGTCTAATTCTTCCTGAGTTTGGCGATCGCTCGATTGAAATACTTCTACAATTCCACCTGCTAAAATTAAATGGGATAATAACGGGAATTCAAAGTTAAACGACCCGTGACAAGCAAAGTGGAGATAATTCGCATCTCGAAACAGGTCGCTATTGGGGGGTTGAGTTAGGGCGATTTTAGTTGCTTTTTCACGCGATAAAGTATTAGCGGTAAATTGAGATGCGATCGCATCTACTTCTAATTCTGCAAAGTCTAAGTCTTCCGTGGGATTTTGAATCGCAAATAATTGAATATTGTTAACAGCATTATCTGGCTTTTCTTCTCGCAAAGCAATATTTTCTAACGACATTAACCCCATTTGCAGACTTGGTAAATATTGCACCCCCTGAGAAAATTGATCAAACAAACAGAGGGTTTTTCCGTTCTCTTTAGCAACGGGTAAAGCATGGAGGGGAAATAAATGTAATTCTCGATAGGGAACTAAGATTAACCGTTGACAGAAGGCGGGAATTTTACTCAAAATATACTGAATATTCAGAATTTCGGCTAATTCTTCTAAAAACGGTTCTAACTGATTTTCCCAGATGTCGGTTTTGCTATTATAGGTTTCTAAATAGCGATCGCGCAACTCCCCTAACTCCGTCACCGCTTCCGGTTTTGATTGCCAATAATCAGCGCGAAAACTTGATTGATCATCCTTCTCCCCCTTTTCTAAGGCTATGCCCTGAGCTTGCCGAAGGAGGGGTTGGGGGGAATCTGCCCAAACTATAAACGCATAAATCCTTTCCGACGCGATAAACCATTCCACTAAGGCCGTTTTCTCTGGCAATAATGCCGGAATTTCTGATAGATTAATCCGTTGCACCCGTTGGGTATATTCAAAGGTGAGATCAAAATCTTTAATCTGTTCTAAAACTTGATTTAATTCCTGCTTTTGCTGAACCAAAGTTTCCCGAATTTGATTAATAGAATCAATGGGAAGATTAACAGCACCCGCACTTCGACTTTGAGGAGAATCTGGATCAATACCAGCAGCAAGAATATTGCCGTCCAAAGATTCGATAAACCGTTGATTGGCTGAAAGTTCCCGACGCAACTGTTCTAACCGTTGACAAATCTCTGGTGGAGTATTTTTCGGCAATAAATCCCGGTTAACCAAGAGTTTCAATTAAACTGCGAGACTTGCCGCGCTCAAGGGTGACTAAGGCTTGAGCGATCTGGTTCTGATGCAGATAAGCTTGGACAAGGCGTTCATAAACCTCAACATTCTCACGCCGTCGCTGTTGTTTATTGGCGTCGGAGCGATCGCGGTGACAGAGTTCTTCTAAAGCATCCAGGGCGGCTTCATAGCCCGTAATAGCCAGTTGCCAGTTTTCCACCTCAAAGGCAGTATTACCCAATTTACGCCCGATCAATAAATATTCTACCGGAAACTTCAGGGGAGAAGATAAAGCTAAGGCAGATTGCCACGTTTCCAAGGCTTCAGGGATTTGTTGCAGGTTTTTGTAAGTATCTGCCAAGCCATTCAGACGATAAAATTCTCCGCTACGATCTCCGATTTCCCGTGCAATGGTTAAAGCTTGCTGAAGATACTCGATAGCTTGTTGATACTGTCCCAAGGAATGGTAAGCAATGCCCAAATTGCCCAGAACATTGCCTTCTCCCCCACGATATCCAATTTCTCGTAAAATCATTGAAGCTTGCTGATGATACTCGATAGCTTGTTGATATTGTCCCAAAGAATAGTAAGCATTGCCCAAATCGCCCAGAGCATTGCCTTCTACCCCACGATCTCCGATTTCCCGTGAAATTGTTAAAGCCTGCTGATGATACTCGATAGCTAGTTGATACTGCCCCAAAGAATAGTAAGCATTGCCCAAATTGCCCAGATCAGCGCCTTCTCCCCGACGATCTCCGATTTCCCGTGCAATGGTTAAATGCTGCTGATAATAGTCGATAGCTTGTTGATACTGCCCCAAGCAACAGTAATCACTGCCCAAATTGCCCAGCGCATTGCCTTCTCCCCCACGATCTCCGATTTCCCGTGCAATTGTTAAATGCTGCTGATCATAGTCGATAGCTAGTTGATATTGTCCCAAAGAACGGTAAGCAACGCCCAAATTGCCCAGATCAGAGCCTTCTCCCCCACGATCTCCGATTTCCCGTGAAATTGTTAAAGCCTGCTGATGATAGTCGATAGCTTGTTGATATTGTCCCAAAGAACGGTAAGCAACGCCCAAATTGCCCAGAGCATTGCCTTCTCCCCGACGATCTCCGATTTCCCGTGCAATGGCCAAATGCTGCTGATGATAGTTGATAGCTTCTTCATACTGCCCTAATGAATTGTAAGCATTCCCCAAATTGCCCAGACCATTGCCTTCTCCCTGACGATCTCCGATTTCACGGGAGATCCTTAAAGCCTGTTGATAATACTTGATGGCTTGTTGATACCGCCCCAAGGAATCGTAAGCATTGCCCAAAGCACCCAGAGCAGAGCCTTCTCCCTGACGATCTCCGATTTCCCGATAAATCGTTAAAGCTTGCTGCCAGGATTGTAACGCTTGGCGATATTGACTACGGTAAAATTCCTCAACTCCTTGATTAAATAAGCGATCCGCTTCAGCTTGTTTCTGTTCTGGGGTCATGGCACAATTCCTGGGTATGGGCTGGGGTTGCTGATATTGATTTTAACTTGAACAGGACTTACGCAAGCAGGCTATATATAGGGTGTCAAAAGTAGGCGATCGCATACCAATGATAATAGCAATCGCCCTCAAAAGTCCTAATTATTTATTTTCCTCCCAATGTTGGGGGCTAGGGGGCTAGAATTTCCCCCCAATGTTGGGGGCTAGGGGGCTAGATGGCTTGAAATGTATAGTGTATTTGCCCCCTAAATCCCCCAAAATTGGGGGACTTTAAGAGGTTGTCCTGTTAAAGCGATCTCGGTGTCAATTTCAAAACTGGTTTAAGGATGATGCCAAATAGTTTGAAAATAGAAAAGATAAAATTATCTATAATTATTCCGTTCTGGCAACAGGGGGATTTTTTATTAGATATGATCACGAGTTTAGAGTATAATTTAGAGATTAGTTATGAATTTATTATTTTATTAAATCGCAATTTACTTGATTTTGAGTTAGCTGATATTATCAATTATTTAAACTTGCAAGATCATCAGGTTTTATATTTTGAACCTCCTTTTAATAGTCAAGAAATTTTTAATCAAGCTATTGCACAAGCCCGGGGTGATTATATTGTTTGGCTACAATATCCGGTGATCTTGTATCCGAAAGGTTTGGCAGAAGCTATTAATATTTTAGATAATAATTTAGAGGTTGATGGAGTTGATCAGATTCAACAATTCACAGATTTTGAAGAAAATAGAGAGGAGGTAAAAATTGGATATATTTTTAGAAAGGCAATTTGGGAAACGGAAGTTATATTCAAGGAAGATTATATAGATAATTTCAATGGTGAATTTCATTTTAGAAATAGTCCAAATAATTTAATTATTAATCAAATTTCCGAAAAGATATGTGAGGTTAAATTTAATCCTAGTTTAAATCCAGAAATCCAACAATTACCTTTAGTTAGTGTTTGTATTCCGAGTTATAACGGAGAAAAGTTTATTGCTGAAGCGATATCTAGTATTTTATCTCAAACCTATTCAGCAATAGAATTAATTATTTCTGATGATCATTCCTGGGATAATACGATCGCGATCGCCCAATCTTTTCAAACCCAAACTTCTATTCCCATTAATATTTTAACTCATCAGACTTTAGGATTAGCGGAAAATAGCAATTTTTGTATTAATCAATCTCAAGGTAAATATATTAAATTTGTCTATCAAGATGATATTTTAATGCCTAATTGTATCGAAAAAATGGTTAATTTAGCTGAATCAGATCCCGATATTGGATTGGTTTTTTCCCCCAGAGAAATGTTTTTTCTTGATCCAGAAAATATTAATTTAGAATTAATTGCAGTTTATCAACAATTTGCTAATTTACATCAAAGTTGGTCTGATTTAAAAGCAATTCAATGGGGAAAAGACCTCTTAGCTGATCCGAATTTATGGCAACATCCGATTAATAAAATTGGAGAACCAAGCACCGTATTATTAAGAAAATCCGTATTTAAAACCGTCGCTGGTTTTGACCCCGAATTAAATCAATTAGTCGATTTGGATTTATGGTGGAGAATATTAGCCCAATTTAAAGTGGGTTTTGTCGAAGAAACTCTATCTTATTTTAGACTTCATGCGCAACAAAAAACCTGTCAAAATATGTTAGAAGGTCAAGCAATGGATCTGAATTTTTATGATAAAATCTATTCCCATCCCGATTATCAGCTATTTTCTCCCCAATTTCGAGCCTCAAGCGGAATTGATCTATAATTCTATCCCATGGGGTTTGCTAACCTAACCCAAATCCTGTAAAGTTTATTCAGAAATAACTTAGGACTATTTTAACTATGGCTAATTTTCTCACTCCTAGCACAATTCCTGGTGTATTTGCCCTTTTAGCAAGTCCCCAAGATGATAATATTCTTCTGTTTTCTGGACAGGTTTCTGCCTATCCAGACGGTGTACTATTATTAGCGGGAAACGATAATTTACAGAGTTCTAATATAAACGATAATTTGCTAATTAATGGCAACCAAGGAAATGATACTCTGGTGGCATCCAATGGATTTGATACGCTATTTGGTGGACAAGATGGTGATCGGATTTTTGCCAGTTTCTGGTAATGATTTAATCTTCGGAAATTTCGGAGATGATGTCTTAGAAGGAGGGTTTAATGCCGATAGTATTTATGGCGGTCAAGGTAATGATACTCTTTATGGTGACGAAGATGCAGATATACTATTTGGTGATCTGGGAAATGATATTGTAGATGGGGATGCCGGGGTTGATACATTAATCGGTGGTTTAGGAAATGATACCTTTATTTTTGACCCGGGTGAAGCCAGTTTTCGGGTTCGGGATGTGGATGAAATTCGACAGTTTGAACCGGGTACCAGTCCGTTTAATGGGGATAAAATTGCAGTACCCGTGGGAACTCAAATTGATCCGAATTCCTTATTTCGAGATCGGTTTGATTTGTTACCCCAAGAAAATGATCTCAATGGCGATGGCTTAAATGATATTATTGTGGAATTATTGGACGGACGAATTTTGGGTGTGGTGATTAACGATGGCTTTTTACCTGCTCAGTTAACCTTTGATTTGGATTTCGTTTTCGGTAGCGGATTTGATTTTAATTTATAAATAAAACCCAGGAGCTTTTTATGGAAACCAACACCAAATTTAATGGGTTTTATTCTGCAAAACTCGCATTATTGTGTTTATCAATGGTGCTATTGTTTGGGGGAAAAACTCAAACCCAAGCTATGACCACCACGGCGGTGATTGATCAGTTACAAAAATTAACTGATACTAACCGACAGAACCGTTTAGAAGCCATCAAAACCTTAAAAACCCTGGGTTCTCCGGCGCTCCCGATTCTGGTTGAGGCCCTAACCGATGACCACGAGGGCATTCGACGGGGGGCGGCTTTTGCGTTGGGGGCGATGGGAGGGGATGCGGTGGAGGCGGTTCCGGCGCTGTTGGCGACCTTGAAAGATCCGGTGTCGGCGGTACGAATGGATGGGGCTGTGGCGATCAAACAAATTACCGCAGCCTCCCCAGATGCTTTACAGCAGGCGGTTCAGGAGTTGACAGCCGGATTAAACCATCCTGAGAGTGCCGTTCGTCAGGGGGCGGCTTTGGGCCTGGGAGTTATCGGTTCCGAGGCCCCAAGTACCATCACTCCGTTAATTCAGGCGTTACAAGATACGGATGAGGAAGTCCGACTGGCGGCGGCGATCGCCCTTAAAAGGATGGGTTCGGTGGCGGTTCCGGCTTTAAAGGAGGCGTTGAATGACCCGGATGGGGGGGTGCGGGCTAGGGCGGCTTTTGCTTTGGGGAATATTCAGGCGTCGGGGATTACGGGTGTAACCCAAGCGCTACAAAATAGCGATCGCCAAATTCGTCAAACGGCGGCGATGACTTTGGATCAACTTACCTCTGATCAATTGTTGGTTTCAACGGCAAAATCAACCCGGAACTCAACCCCTAGGAAATCAACCCCTAGGAAATCAACCCCTAGGAAATCGACCCCTAGGAAATCGCCCGGGAACGAGTCCTGGGCCTGCGGGAAATCAACCTCGGCGTATGGGTTCTTAACTTTTTTGGTATAGCAGTCGCTATCAAGATGGGGACGGGGTGCGGGCATTTTTTTGACGTACCCTACGAATAGTTTTCGGAATATGAATGATTCTCAACCTAGTATTAATATTCAAGGGTTATATGCCGAGGCTTTAGCCTTGGAACAGGCGGGATATTTTGATCTCGCACAGGCAAAATATCAACGGATTTTAGAGTTAGATCAGGATAATATTCAGGCGTTGCCAGGTTTAGCCAGGGTGTATTTTTACTATGGGGAATATGATCAAGTATTGGAAATTTTAGAACGTTGCTTATTGTTAGATGGAACCCAAGGGAGTCAATATTATAATTTGGGTTTGGTTTGGGAAAAATTGGGGAATATTACCGAAGCAATTTCGGCGTATAAATTGGCGATTGATTTAGATGTGGAAGGGGTAGACGGGTGTTTGAAATTGGGTGATTTGTTGGCAGAATTGGGAGAATTTAAAACCACACAATTCTATTATCAGCAAGCAATAGATCGCCAGCCCCATACAGCTAGGGGATATTTAAAGTTAGGGAATCTTTTTTTGGGACAAAATCGGGTAGAAGATGCGATCGCCATTTATGAAACAGCCTTAAATATTTATCCTAATCATTCTGATTTATTGTATCAAATGGGATTGGCATTTAGGGTTAATCAAAATTCTGAAATGGCGGATTTATATTGGGGCTTGGCGGCGGAATCTCAAGATCAGTATCAAACAGCTATTCAATTTTATTATAATATTTTACAGACTCAATTGTCAACGGTTGATATTTATTTAAGGTTGGGAAACTGTTATCGAAATTTGGATCAATGCTCGGAGGCGATCGCTATTTATGAACAGGCTTTGCCAAGGTTTCCTGATGGGATAGAATTATATTTGGCTTTAATTTCAGCTTGGCAAAATTTGGGAGATACTCAAACAGCATTGCAAATTTCCGAACAAGCTATGACTCGATTTACTAATCATATTTCTGTCAAATTTGCCAAACAATCTTTGTTACCAATTTTATATGATGATTTCCCAGAAGTTTCTAAGTATAGACGGCATTTTGCTATAGAGTTAGGTCAATTAATTGAACAAACGGATTTAGAGGATTTAGAAGTCAAACAACAGGCATTAAGGGCAATTGGAAACTCAAACTAATTTTTATTTACAATATCAGGGATATGATGATTTAGAGCTACAAAAACAATATGGTGGATTTGTCCATCGGATTATGAAAGCTAATTATCCTGAATGGACAAAACCCTTATTATTAACAACATTGACTGCCCATCAAAAAATTAAAATTGGCTATATTTCCGCTCATTTAACCTGGCATACGGTCGGGTTAATATTTTTAGGATGGTTGAGAGATTGCGATCACGCTCAGTTTGAAATCTATTGTTATTATACCGGAAAAGAAACCGATGCTATTACTAATTTATTTCAACTTTATAGTGATCAATTTTATCATATTTATGGCAATTTAGAGAATATTGTTGATCGGATTTCGGCAGATCAATTACAGATTATTGTGTTTTTAGATATTGGGATGTGTCCCCAACTAACACAAATAGCGGGGTTGGGAGTAGCTCCGATTCAATGCGCGGCTTGGGGACATCCAATTACTACGGGTTTACCAACAATTGATTATTTTATTTCTGCGGAATTATTGGAACCTCCCAGGGCGCAAAACCATTATTCAGAGCGGTTATTTTGTTTACCGAATTTAGGGATTAATTATGCTCAACCTCCTTTATTAGAACCGCAAAAAACCCGTTTAGATTTTGGGTTAAAAGGGGATGCTATTTTATATTTATCCTGTCAATCTTTATTTAAGTATTTGCCATATTTTGATTTAATCTTAGTGGCGATCGCTAAACAGGTTAAATTCGCTCAATTTGTGTTTATCGCCCATTGGAATGCGGCAATTACCGAAAAGTTTAAACGACGGTTAAAACGATCTTTTGCAGAACATGATTTAGATATGCAAGAATATTGTATGATTTTACCTCGTTTAGATAAAATAGATTATTTACAACTCAATAAGTTAGCTGATATTGGCTTAGATACCCTACAATTTACTGGGTTTTTAACCAGTTTAGATAGTTTATCCTGTTGTCTTCCCCTAGTTACCTGTGAGGGAGAATGGATGAGAAGTCGTCAGTCTGCGGGTATATTAAACCGATTAGGAATTACAGAAACCATTGCCCAAAATCGAGAGGATTATATTAAAATAGCAGTAAAGTTAGGATTAGATTTAGAATGGAGATTAGCAATTAGAGAAAAAATCAAACAAAATCAATGGAAACTCTATGAGGATAAAAGTTGTGTCCCAGCATTAGAAAAATTTTATCAACAAACTATTCACAATTTTAATCAGATATCCCTAATTAAAGGGGACTTTAACAACTAATTCCCTCAATTCGTAATTCCCTATTCCCTATTCCTATATGAATCAAGCAATTTTAGTTAATCTCAGAGAAGCATTTTTTAACGCGCCTGGATTTTGGCAAACTCGGTTTTTAATTAAAACTGGAAATTGGTGTAAATCAGTCGATGGTTTAGATAAAAGTCGCACCGATGGTTATTCAATTTTGGGCAGTTTTGTGAATCAATGTGATCAATTAGCCACCCAACAACCGGGATTATACTTATTTTGTGAAAAGAAGAAACAAAAACAGAACGTTACGGAAAGATTATATACCTTATTTATCTTAGAAACCCGATGGAAGTGTAGAAGTATTAAACGAATTAAAAACCGCCAGTAAGGATTGGGGGGTGCAATTATGGCCCGAAATTGACGCCTATTTTATTAGACAGCAAGACTCTGGAGAAAAAAGACGTCAACAATTAATGCAGGAAATTCAACAACTAGAGTTTGAATTAAAACAACGTCGGGGGGAATTAGCAGCTTTAGACAGAATTGATATTAACCATTAAAATCCTTAATTTCTAGGCGATTTCTACCATTAATTTTAGCTTGATATAAGGCTTGATCTGCCATAGAAATTAACCGCTCAGGAGAAAATTTATAATCGGGGATAGTTGTTGTAGTTCCTAAACTTAACGTTAAATAAGGTTCAATCTTTGATCCTTGATGAATAATCATTTTCTCCTTGAGTAAAGCCATAACACTCTGAGCGACTTTAGTGGCTCCTAGGATATTTGTATTTGGTAAAATTATGGCAAATTCTTCCCCCCCATAACGAGCTACTAAATCCGCCGGACGACGGGAGCATTCTTTTAAAATAGCAGCCACCAGTTTTAAACATTCATCTCCTGCTTGGTGACCATAAGTATCATTATAGGCTTTAAAAAAATCAATATCACATAAAATTAAAGATAAAGGTAATTGTTCCCGTTGCGAGCGTTGCCATTCTTGTTTTAAGTAATCATCAAAACATCGACGGTTAGAAATTTGAGTTAAACCATCTATTAATGCTAAACGCTGTAACTCTTGATTCACTTGTTCTAATTTTTGATTAGTTTCTTCTAATTGAGTTGTTAATAATCTTTCCCGTTCAATTTGACGTTTAAGTTCCTCCATGACCCAACCACTTTGAAGAATTCGACGCACCCGTTGACGTAACACCGCCCAATGAATCGGTTTAGTAATATAGTCCGTTGCTCCCACTTGAAAAGCCAAATCAACCGAAGCTTGATCCTCTAATACTGTAATCATTAAAATCGGCGGACAATTCTCACCCAGAAGATTTTTTAACTCATGACAACAGGTAAATCCATCAATTCCTGGCATCATCGCATCTAAAAGAATAATATCCGGCAAAAACTCTTGACAAATCTTTAAACACTCCTCTCCAGTCCCGGCTTCTCTTAAACGATATCCTTCCCTTTCCATAGATCTACGCAAGACTAAACGGAGGGTTTTTTCATCATCAACAATTAAAATAATTGGATGGGTTTGTTCAAATTCAGAATTGTTCATTTGATTCTATTTGCCTTAATTCTTGTTCCAATGCAGCTTTAACTAAGTCATATTCCTGGGCTAACTGCTGGACTAAAGATTGAATACCATTATTAACTGAAACCCGTGCGTCCTTTGGCTTCTAATTCTCCAGCCAGTTCGGCCAAGCGTACTGCACCCACAGTAACCGAGAGGGACTTGAGAGCGTGGGCCGACTTTTGTAGAGCTAAAGCGTCTTGATGGATAACCGCTTCCTCTATCGTTTGTAAACGTTGAGGGGCATCTTCTAAATAGCTATTAAACACTTCAACCAATAATATGTCGGCATCTTCTCCCGCCATTAATCTTAAACTATTAATCGTCTCTTGATCTAAGTGATTTTCCTTAATTAGACACTGAATTTTAGGCGATAAATAATTTTGAACAACCGTAGATAAATGATCATTGATACAATAGTTCTGCTCGGTCAATTTTGGTGAGTCAGAGAAGGTACTTTCATAGGTATAATATCGTTCTAAAGCCGCTATTAAAGATTTAATCCGAATTGGTTTACTAACATAATCATTCATTCCGGCTTGCAGACATTCTTCCTTGTCACCCTGCATGGCGTGGGCTGTCATCGCAATAATCCAAGGGCGAGAATCCTCCGGCCATTGTTTACAAATATAGCGAGTTGTTTCTAAACCATCAAGTTCGGGCATCTGCACATCCATAAAAACCAGATCATAGGATTGACGTTGTAAGGCATCAATAGCTTCTAAACCATTGTTAGCAACATCCGCCCGATAACCTAAACGTTGTAACATTTTGATGGCTACCATTTGATTAACAAGTACATCTTCTACTAATAAAATTCTCAACGGATGGAGATTTGCTAAGGGCGGATATAAAGTTGTAGAAATTGGTTCAGATACCAGGGAAATTCGTTGACTATTCAAGATTTTAGCTAAAGTATTATAGAGTTGAGATTGTTTAATTGGTTTGGTTAGGATCGATGCAAATAACTTTTGAGATGGTTTATCTTGGGGAAAAAAGTTGCCAACAGAACTTAATAGGACTAGCGGTAAATGTTTACAAGTGGGGAAGTTCTGAATACAGTTTGCCAAACTTAAACCATCCATTTGTGGCATCTGCATATCAATAATTACTAAATCAAAATTATGATCTTTAACTAACATTGCCAACGCTTCTAAACCCGATTCAACTGCTTGCACTCCCATGTCCCAAGATTCAGCTTGTAAAGTAAGAATTTTACGATTAGTGGCATTATCATCAACAATTAATAAATGTTTATTTGATAAATTGGGCGGGAATATTTCCACATCGGATAACTTAGTATTAGGGTCGGATTGAAGCATAACCGTAACATGAAAAGTAGACCCCACATCTGGGGCACTTTCTAACCAAATTTCACCCTTCATCATTTCACATAGACGTCTGCTAATTACTAATCCTAATCCCGTGCCTCCATAGCGGCGAGTCATGGAAGAATCCACCTGACTAAAGGGTTTAAATAATCGTTCTTTGCGTTCTTCAGGAATGCCAATTCCGGTATCTTTAACCGCAAAATGAAGTTTATATGTAGGGTTTTTACTGTCTTTTTCCACGGGTTTCAGCATCAATAGAAATAATCACTTCTCCCCTTTCAGTAAATTTGACCGCATTACTCAACAAATTGACTAAAATTTGACGAATCCGAGTCACATCACCGATGATCAATGTGGGGGTGGCAGGAGTAATTAAATAGGCTAATTCTAAATTTTTATTATGGGCAATGGCAGCAACTAAATCTAAAGCTTCTTCTACACAATTACGCAGGTGAAAGGGCTGTTCTTCTAAATCAAGTTGACCGGATTCAATTTTAGAAAAATCCAAAATATCATTAATAACGGTGAGTAAAGTATCGCTACTGGTGCGAATAATTTCTACAAATTCATGCTGTTGGGGCGTTAAATTCATATCTAATAATAATCCCGTCATCCCAATCACAGCATTTAAGGGAGTCCGAATTTCATGACTCATCATTGCTAAAAATTCACTTTTAGATCGGTTGGCGGCTTCAGCTTCTATCTTGGCTTTTTCTAGGGCTAAATTTTGCTGGATTAGTTGTTCACCTTGTAAAACTTCTTGTTCTAAAATTTTACCCTGGGCTAAGGCAATTCCGACTTGGGTAGCAACGGCTTCTAATAGTTCAATTTCGTTCTCTGTCCAGTCTCGATGGCGATCGCATTGATGTAAGGTAATCAACCCATTTGCTTGATCTTTATAGGATGTACGAACCGCTAAAATAGATTTTAACTTAATACTACGGCAGAAGATTTTAAGTTTAGCAAATAAAGGATCTGTGTAAACATTGGAGGTGGCAATAGCTGCATCTTGAAGAATTAATTTTTCAGCATAGGTATTTCCCTGAATAAAAATTTTTGTTCCAATTAAAGCAGTATAGCCAGGATCGAGATATTCAGCCATAATTGGCAGTTCGGAAACAGGAGGTTGAAGGTAAATATGAATTAAACATCGATTCACCTCAAAGGTTTGACCGAGAAGTTGAGCGGTAGTTTCTACAATGCGTTTTATATCTAAACTTTGGCGAATTTCCTGGGTAATTTTTTTGAGTAAAACAGCCTGTTGAATTTGGTGTTTTAACTGCTCCTCTACCTCTTTAATTTGAGTAATATTAAAATGAATAGCTAAGTATTTAAAGGGATTTTCTTGGGCATCTAAAAAAGGAACAATGGTGGTATTTACCCAATAATATTTAGCCGATTTAGATTGATTTTTTATTTCTCCTTGCCAAACCTTTCCTTGCTGAATAGTTGACCATAAATGGTCAAAAAATTCTGGGGGATGGTAATGGGAATTAATAACTCGATGGGTCTGACCGATTAATTCTTCTTGGGAATAGCCGGAAATTTGACAAAACTGTTCATTAACATAGGTAATATTGCCTTCCGCATCCGTTATGGAAACAATCGCAGCTTGATCCAAAGCAAATTTATGAAATGCTAACTCTCGTAAGGTTTTTTGTAAAGCTTCCTCCGACAGTTTTCGTTGAGTAATATCACTCCCAATTCCTAAAAATCCAGTGATTTCACCCTCTGAATTTTGCAAACTTGTGATCGATAATAAGACAGGAAACCGAGAACCATCTTGACGAATATAAGACCACTCATTTTCATCTATATCCCCTTGCAAGGCTTTAGCTATAAATACGTCAAATCCCGGTTTGATCGGAGTTCCTAATTCTTGAGATAGGACTATGGCTCGGTGTTGAATTTCTGCTAAATCATGGATAATTGCCGGGGTTTTTTGGTCAATCATTTGATCAGCAGAATATTGTAATAATTGTTCTGCGGTTCTGTTAAATGTCTTAATAATTCCATCAACAGTTGTTGAAATAATCGTATAATTAGCACTATTTAAAATAGCTTTTTGTAGGGATGTGGCTTCTTCTAAAATTTTTTGAGTTGCTTTTTGCTTCTGAATTTGTAGGATTAATTGTTGATTAATAGATTCTAATTGTTTAGATTTTGACCTAGAACTCTTGGCAAAATACAAGGTTAAGGCTAAACTCCAAGCAATGATTAACCCACTCCATAAAATAAATGTTGCTAGGGGGGATTTAACCTTTTCAATTAGTTCCTGAGAAGCCGTAACTACAAGTTTAAATCTTCCACCATAAATAGATAAACTAGATGTTGCCATTGCTTGATTTGCATGAATTAATAGATTGGGTTGACGTTGATAAATTAGTTCATTTTCTTGCCAAATTTCAATAATATAATATTCCAAATTCTGATTTTCAAAAACTAAATCTAGCCAAGATTGGATTTGAATAACAGCAACAATAAATCCATCGAATTTCTGATCATTTTGTCTAACAATTGGTAAATAAGCTAAAAATCCCTTACCCCCTTGAACTAAATCAATAACTGGAGTAATAACTGTTTGATTGCTATTCAGAGATTGTTTCTAAGGCTTGATGACGGAATGGATCATTCTTTAAATTAAAATTTAGAGCCGCTTCATTGCCTTTCAGGGGATAAATCCAACGCACATAAAATTCGGAATCAACCCACTCAATAGCCTGAAAACCTGCATAATCTTCAAAATAATTTTTGGTATCGGCTTCCCATTCGTCTTTAGGCACACCTCCTCGGATTTTCCAACGGTCTCTCATCCTTCCTAAAGCTAGTATTCGAGAATTTATTTGATTGGAAATCATCACTTCTACCGTTTGAGCTTCTTGATTTAATAATTGTTGAATTTGATTTTTCTCCTGAGCAATTAAACTAGACCACAACAAAAAGGTGACACAAGAAATTCCGGTTCCTGTCAGTAAGGGAATCCAATCAATTATTTTAAAACCTTTATTAAATATCCCCATATTTTTCTCTCTCCTTCCTGCTAAACTCTGTTTTTGTGCCGTTTTTAGATAGTTAATTACTCCGATAAATATGTTTTTGTCTATAATTTATCCTGAATAATTTAGATGATCCTGAATCTAGGGGGTCGGCTGCTTTTTAAGCACATTAACCACGGAATCAGCAACAAAATTTGATAAAATATTTTCTCCTGTTTTCTGATAATGGCAACAGTTATCAATATAGGCAGGTTCTTTAGTATTGTCGAGAATAGATACCCCATTAAAGAAATTAATTTGATTAGCCTTAAGTTGATTCACCTCTTTTAACAAAAGGGGATATCCTTTTTTGACGGCATCTTGATAAGGACTATCTTGATTAAAGGCAACTTTTTTTTCCGCCTCACTAAACACTCGCTTTGTAGGATAATATTGATTGGGTTGTAAAATATGGAAATAGGGAATATTATTTTCTTTTAAAATTTCATGGATTAAAATGGAACTTTTAGCCCAATGATTAGCAATTTTAGGGAATAGTTCGGCATCGGTTAAAATGGGATATTGCATATAAAAATAAATCACACTCTCCGCCGCACCACCATCCTCCGAGGGTTTCTGGCGATATCGTTCAAATCGTGCCACATCTCGTCGATAGTTTTTAACTAAGTCTTGAACATACAGGGACATGACCGCATTACAAGAGGCTAAGGGACAATCTTTTAAGGTTTCTAAGGCATCTTTGATTTTGGGTTTATTCTCTTTAATCATTAATAGGGTTTTCAGGGCTCGAGTGGATAGACTATTATTAGCTAAACCCGTTAAAGCTTGAACATGGGAGGAAACTGGGCATGGCAAATTCTAATCCATTTTGATTATTAATATTAGCAAGGGCAACTTCATTAAAGCCATCAATATTAATTACCAGATCAAATTTTTGCCCCAAAGAAAGCAGATAATTTAAAGTAATTAGCTGTTGGGGTTGTTTATACCCGCCAATGGCTAAAGAGATAATAATTAATTCTTTGCCTTTAAATTGGGGGAGTTGTTGGAGTTTTTTCTCTAAAATCTTATTTTGCACTTCATAAATTGAGTAATTGCCCGCAACGGAGCCACCTAAAACTCCCACAATTACTTGATTTTTATTAGTTTTTATGTAGGGGTAATCGTAGGGAGAAATAAACCCATAATTATTATACTTAAATCCGGGTCTAAAATCGGGGCCGGGTTTCTGCACATAACCAAAATAAGGATGTAATCTTTCGACCACAGATTCCCCGACTCTCACCCCTTCTAAATTAATCCCTAAATTCTGTAAATCCTCCGAAGGTTCCCGGGTATAATAGAACTGTTTATTTTTAGAATAATAGAAAATTAACGAACCAATTTCTAAAAGAACGAATAAAACAACTAAGTTAATTAACCCGATTTTTAGACCTGCTTTAGCTTGAGGCAAGAATTTAAAATTTTTCATAGTAATAAGAGAAAATTAAAACCAAAACAACTAAAATTTTCGAGAATGCAAAAACCCCATTAAATTATTATATAACTATTATATAACAATTACGAGAGCAATTTTAATTTTACGGTTGAGGTTTTGGGGTTTGACCCATCAGTTGTTGACAGACTTGACTCGCCATTAATGCCCCAGCGATGCGATTTCCTTCAACGTTCCAATGTCCTCCACAGACTTCCGCATTCTCAAATCCATGTAGACAAATTCCGGTTCTTTCTGCTTCTTTTCGCAAAGGTTTCTGCTAACTGCAAAACCGGAAATCCCTTTTGTTTTCCTAACGCTTCAATTCGCTTGTTTGGGTAAAATAAATCTTGAATTTGATATTTTTGCATAAACTCTTGACGTTTTTTAGGGTCGGGCAGAACTTGAAAGGAGTCACTTACCATTATTAGCATAAAATCCTTTCCCTCAGCTTTAACTTCATTCTTGAGTAATGTAATTAACTGTTCTGTAATTTTCCAAGCTTGTTGCCAATTTTGATCGGGGGGTTCCTTATAAAAATTAATCTCCGTTTCCCGATAGTCTTTTTGTAACTGACGACGTTTAGATTCCATTTCTGCCCGTCTCATTACTTGTAATATTCGAGAATTTGCTATTAATGGATAGGGTAATTGATCCATTTTAGAAAATAAATAATAATCTCGTTCAATACTATTAGGGTTTAATTGTCTAAAGGAGACATCTTCCACAAGCTGACCATTTTTTTCCACAAAATAGGGACGTAAATGATCATGTTCTAAGGCACGAAAATTATTGGTGATATCATTCCCAGGATAGAAACCCAAAATTACTAAATCGGGAGAAAATTGTTGGGCATGATGTCGCCAAGTCATTAATTCTTGGGCAGTCCCATAACCCTGAACTCCAAAATTTAAGACTTCAATATTTTTTCCCTTTAAAATGGGGCAGGTTTTTAATTGAGTCTCCATGATTGATAAGGCCGTTTTTTCTAGGGGAAACTTGCAATGCTTCCATAAAAGAATCCCCTAGTACAGCAATGCGATAACTATTAGCAGGTTTTTCTAAAGTTCGTTCGCGATCGCGCATTCCAAAACCGTTCATTTTCACTTCTGAAACCTCTCCTTCCCCCGCCCAAACTGTTTTAGCATTCGGTCGAGGTGACCAACCCCGTTCGGGGTCGCTGACGCTGTAAGCGAGGGATTTTGAGTCCGCCGGAAGGGGCGGTTGATGTTCAATTCCCGCAATTCTTAATCCCACTTCCCCCAAAACAATTGCTAAGACTAAACTCCCAAAAACTAAGCTTGTATTTAAAATTAACGATTTCCAAATTTTCATAATCCAGCTTTATTTTCACACAATTGATTGGCAATTAATTCTGCGGCTAAACGATGTCCCTCTGGATTCCAATGTCCTCCACAAAGCGTACCATTTTTTTCAAACCCATGTAAACAGGTTTGATTTTTGGTGGCATAGGACTGAAAGGCGGGGGCTAAGTCTAACACGGGGAAATTATTCCGTTTCCCGATATCTTTCAATCGTTGATTGGGATAATATAAATTATCAATTTTATTAGAGATTTGAAAGAATTTTCTTGTGGCTTCATCTTGATGAACTTGCATCGGATCGGCAATAATAACTAATAAAAAATTGGCTTCTTTATTTTTGACTTCTTGCTGCGTTAAGGTGATTAAATCTTCTGTAATTTGCCATGCTTCTTTCCAATTAGCATCTTTAGGTTCTCGAAAGGTACTCACACTTAATTGGTTAGAGTGTTTAACTAAATTATTTTTGCGATATTCTAATTCGGCTTTTTTTGCCACCTGTAAAATTCGAGAGTTATTGACTAACCAATCTGGAAAATGATCAACGGTTGTAATCAAATAGCGATTACTATACCCCATTGGTAAATCACGGAACGAAAAATCCGGTTCTAATTGACCATTTTTATAGACAAAAAACGGCCGATAATAGTTGTTTTCTAATTGTCGGGAATTATCAATCACATCATTACCAACAAAAAAGGAAACAATCACTAAATCGGGGTGATATTTTCCGACTTTTTCCCGCAGGGTAATTAATTCTTGGGCTGTGCCATAGCCATCGACTCCAAAATTCAGAACTTCAATGTTTTTACCTTGAAATTTAGAACAGTTACCCAAGGTTTTTTCTAATACCGAAGTATAGTTTTTTTCGGCGGGAACTTGGGATGCTAAGGTAAAAGAATCCCCTAAAACGGCAATTCTAAAGGTGTTTTTAGGTTTAGCGATCGGATATTCTTGATCCCTCAAACCATCCCTATTAATTTCAATGTATGATTCACCCTCATAGCGCCACCATCCCTTTGCCCCCGGCAGATTCGACCAACCGCGATCGGGATCGGATTGGGTAAAAAAAGAGGGAGAAAAAACTGCATGACTGGGTTTCAGGAAGTTTTTTTGCTCCCTGAATATTGGCTAACCTTAAACCGATTTCTCCGATTGCAAAACCTAGGACTAAACTACCTAAAGCTAGTCCTAGATTTGATGCCCATGTTTTCCAATGCCCCATCATTTAGAACAAAGTATAAATAAATGGTGCGATCGCAGAACCGTGACTCAGAACAATCAAAGCCCCTAATAAAACCAGTGTAATAATTAGAGGCAATAACCAATACTTTTTGCGTTCTCTCATGAACGCCCAAATATCTTTCAAAAAATCTAATGTTGCTTCAAACACTAGAAGGGACGCTCCATACTTTCTTTGGTTCTGACTTTACTCGCAACCCGATAGGTTGAGAGACTGGGATTTAATTCACGCTGCATCGAATCAGAACCGAATAGGCGTTTAATAAATCCCATCGGAGCCATCATAACGTAAAAGACGACACCGAGAATAATCTTGCTGTTAATTGCCCCCATAAATAACCCGAATTTCATCCAGATGCGATACACCGGATTTAAGGTTTTGGGGGAAATTAACGCCCAAAGGATCAGGAAGGTTCCTAATATCCATGGCCAAGTTCTGGGGGGCCAATGTCCAAATAATAGAGGTAAAACCACACCAAATAAGCCAATAATAATGGCTCCGGTTGTTAATCCAAATTCGCGTAATCCTTTGGCGTCAAGTTGGGGAATATCGTGATCAGTCATAATGTTAATTGAATTTAACCGTAGTGAGGCGTTCACGCCTCCTATCTAAAGGTTCGTAGTAAGGCGTTCACGCCTTCTCTATAGAGGGTGGCAGAGCCACCAATAAAGCATTTCTAGGTAGAACCTAGAAACGAGAGAAACGTTAATCTAATTCAAATTCTTTTTGCCAAGCATCATCTTTTTCCCAGGGGGTTTGTTCCGTTTTAGCTAATAGGAAATTCTCCAAAACCAAATAATCCATTTCCGTTCGCATAAAACAACGGTAGGCATCTTCGGGACTCCCAACAATCGGTTCTCCTCGCACGTTAAAAGAGGTATTGACTATGACAGGACAGCCCGTTTGTTTTTCAAAATGATGGATTAAATCATAATAACGGGGATTGGTTTCTTTGTGAATAGTTTGTACCCGGGCGGAATAATCAACGTGGGTAATAGAGGGAAGTTCTGAACGGGGAACATTGAGTTTTTCAATCCCAAATAGTTGTTCCTGTTCTGGAGTCATGGGAATTCTTAAACCCTCTTGAACCGGAGCCACAATTAACATATAGGGACTGGGGCGATCTAATTCAAAATAATCAGAAACTCGTTCCGCCCTTACCGATGGGGCAAAGGGTCGAAAAGACTCTCTATATTTGATTTTCAGGTTCATCACCGACTGCATTTTTTGATTGCGTGGATCACCAATAATTGAGCGTCCCCCCAAGGCTCTCGGCCCAAATTCCATCCGTCCTTGGAACCATCCGATCACGTTTCCTTGTTCTAAAATTTCCGCTAAACGGGGCATTAATTCAGGATCATCCAAGCGTAAATAGTTTGCTCCTACCGTATCTAAATACTCCTGAATTTCCCCATCACTAAATTTCGGCCCTAGATAGGAACCTTGCATATAATCCAAGCGTTTTTGATGGGTTTTTAACGCCACAACAGCAGGCTTTGATCCGGCACTGGTTTCTAACAGTTTTTCCGCCGAAATATCAAGGGCTAAATCCGTTTCTACATTGCGCGGTTGCTGATTATATTCATACCAAACCGCTAAGGCTGCCCCCAACGCACCCCCGGCATCTCCAGCCGCCGGTTGAATCCAAATATCTTTAAATGGCCCTTCCCGCAGAATCCGGCCGTTAGCCACGCAGTTGAGGGCTACACCCCCCGCCAAACATAGATAATCAACGTTTAATTCCTTCTGCACACTGCGGGTCAGACGTAACACCACTTCTTCCGTTACTACCTGAATTGAGGCGGCAATGTCCATTTCCCTCTGACTAATGGGGGTTTCTGGCTTGCGAGGCGGGCCACCAAACAGTTGATCAAACTTGGTGTTGGTCATAGTCAGACCGACGGCATAATTAAAATATTCCATATTTAATCGGAATGTGCCATCATCTTTTAAATCAATTAAATGGGTGAGGATTTTATCAACATAAATGGGTTCTCCGTAAGGAGCTAATCCCATTAATTTATATTCCCCGGAGTTAACTTTAAACCCGGTATAATAGGTAAAAGCCGAATAAAGTAAACCCAAAGAATGGGGAAAATCTATTTCCCAAACCGGGGTTAAACTATTGCCATCTCCCAACCAAACGGAGGTTGTCGCCCATTCTCCCACACCGTCTAAACACATCACCGCCGCTTTTTGGAAGGGACTGGGAAAGAAAGCAGAAGCCGCGTGGGATTGATGATGTTCAGTAAATAATAACGGGGGAAGTTTGGCTTTTTTAGCCCCGGCTATGGTGGCTAATTCTTTTTTTAATACGGTTTTTAGGTAAAGTTTTTCTTTTAACCAAACGGGCATGGCCTTAACAAAAGAACGAAATCCTCGGGGCACATAGCTGATGTAGGTTTCTAGGAGTCGTTTCAAATTTCACCAGGGGTTTATCGTAGAAAACCACCTGATCAATTTCAAAAAAGGTGATGTTTGCTTCCTGAAGACAATAGCGGATGGCGTTGGCGGGAAATCCTGGGTCGTGCTTTTTGCGCGTAAACCTTTCTTCCTGGGCTGCGGCCACGATCTTGCCATCACAGACGAGTGCCGCGGCACTGTCATGGTAGTAGGCTGAAATTCCAAGTATGTTCATCGATGTCTCCTCACTAGGCGCAGTCGAGCCTGTCTGTGATTATAAAGAAAAAAGAAATAATCCAGAGATTATAGCGTTAACTGGACAATCTGCTGCAAAAGTTGACGGTTGGCTGTTGACTGTTGACTTTGAGCGGGCATGGTATGCTAATTTATTTATATTCTACGATAAATAATAATAATAAAATAGGAGTTTTGTTGTGCGTTTTTTTCTCCTGATTGTGCTGATATTGGGCATATTTTTTCGCTTCACTCATCTTGACCATAAAGTGTACTGGTACGATGAAGCCATAACATCTCTACGAGCTTCTGGTTATACTGAACAAGAAGTTGTTCAGCACTTTTCCCAACAGTCAGTGGTTAGTGTAACGGAACTCCAGCACTATCAACACCCTGATGGAACAAGAAGCATTATTGATACAGCCAAAAGTTTAGTCAAGGAAGACCCACAGCATCCGCCATTATACTACATTTTGGTAAATATTTGGTTTCATATAATTGGTAGTTCACCAACATTATCGAGGTTGTTACCTGCGTTACTCAGCTTGCTGGCATTTCCCAGTGCTTATTGGCTGTGTCAAGAGATATTTATTGAAACAGGGGTTTTTGCTTCCAGGTTGTCTACCTATTTAATGATCGGATTCATTGCCGTTTCGCCATTTCATGTCATTTATGCCCAGGAATCAAGACAATACAGTCTATGGGTTGTAACAACTTTACTTTCAAACGCAGCTTTATTACGAGCAATACGAGTTAATACGGGGATGAGTTGGGGTATTTATACCTTTACTGTGGTCATCAGTTTTTATACCTTTCTTCTGAGTGGACTAACGATGATTGCTCAGGGTTTTTATATTATCCTTGTTTATGGTTTTAGTCATATAAAAATCCTCAAAAACTACATTGTCTCATCCTTGCTAAGTGCTATATTTTTTGTCCCTTATATTTGGATTCTAATTATTAATCAGTCTCAAGCTGAAAAAGGTCTGGAGTGGTCATTTCTTTACAGTCTTAAAAACTCAGAACTCAGGGATATCTGGATTCAGCATCTTGGTCGGCTCTTTTTTGATGTTAATCAAGAAACCCTGGGATTTTTATGTGCATCGAGTATTGTTAGTGTTGGTTTTATATGCTTTTTATTACCTCTGTCGTCAAACGCCCATGTCAGTTTGGTTAATGATTATCCTTCTGACTGCTGTTAGCACAATGCCTTTAATGATACCCGACTGGATTTTAGGAGGAAGGCGCTCGATAACATTACGATATATGATTCCTGGATTATTGGGAGTTCAACTTGCTATTACTTACTTGCTAGGAAGAAATTTAGCTAGTCCTTCGTTAAATTTTTGGCATCAGAAATTTTGGCAATTAGTTTTAGTTATCCTGCTTTCTGGAAGTATCTTGTCCTGTGCTGTTAGCTCTCAAGCAACAGTTTGGTATAATAAAACTTTTGGCATTAATGGAGAAAATATAGCTGTTGCTAAAATTGTTAATCAGACGACTCATCCTCTTTTGATTAGCGATGAAAGAGTAGGTCATCTTTTATCTTTAAGCTATTCACTTAAACCAACTGTACAAATTCTCCTTCAACCTTCCTGCGCTACCTGTCCAATTCATTCTTCTAGCATATTTGGAGTTCAACTACCAGTAGTAGAAGAATTTAATCGCTTTAGTGATGTTTTTTTATACCGATATCCTCCTAGTAATGAATGGATTAAGGAATTAGCAAAACAGAAAAATTATAAATTTCAACCTGTTGTATTTGGATTTGTTGAATGGTTAAAAGATAAGCCTGTGCTTTGGAGAGTTATCCCGATTGAGACTCAGTAGGTGTAGGAATATAGTGTCTGAACTGATGCACCCCCAAGACTCGTTATAGATAGACTTAATTATTGGCAGTTGGCAGGTTTAGAAAATATCTATCTTGAAGATAGTTTGAAAATTTCACCATTCCCAAACCCATAATCTAATTATTAATTAATTTATTGATTTTCTATTTCATCATATAAACTTTCAACTAAATTTTCTAATTTTTCTTCAGAACAACAGTCAATTAACATATCAAAAGCATCCAGCAGTTTAGCGGCATTTTCTCCCAAAATCGGACTCATATCCCAAACATCCTGTACCCAGTCCCGAGGGAGTTCATCATCAAAAATCATGCGTTCTAAAATTTGTCTGGCTTCGGTTTTACTCAGGGTCATAATACTGCAAAATTCCTAAGATTGGCACTTCAACTATAATATCAAATTCTGGTGATCCGTTGGGTTACAGAAGATACAACCCAACTTTTAGAATCAATCACTATAGCGTTCTTCTGCCCAGGGTTTCCCCCCTTTTATGATAACCATTGAGTTCCCAAAAGCCCAATTCCTCATGATCCAAAAACTCTAACCCGTTAATCCATTTTCCACTTTTCCAAGCATATAAATGGGGAACTACTAACCGCAGAGGGCCACCATGATCGGCGGATAAGGGTTCATCAAAAACTTGATAGGCGAAAAAGTTTTCTTCGCGTAAAAAATCCGCCATTGAAAGATTAGTGGTATAACCGCCATAGCAATGTTCCATAATATGAATTGCTTGGGGATCAACTTCAACAAACTGCATGAAGTCCGTAACCTTTATTCCTGTCCACTGCACATCTAATTTCGACCAATGGGTAACGCAATGAAAATCCGCAGTAAAGTTACTTTTAGGCATTGCCATCATCTCAGACCAACTAAAGGTTTTGGGCTGGACTAAACCCCAAACTTTTAACTGCCAATTCTCGATAGAAACTTGGGGGGTTTCCCCATAGGTTAAAACCGGAAATCCTTTGCTCAGATGTTGTTTTGGGGGAACGCGATCGCTCTGATCAGAAGTCGGCTTACTGAAAAATTTACCTAACATGATTAACCCCTAACGACCAGTTTTATAAGTATACTATTAAACACCTAATTTTAATTGGAATTAGGGGTGGGTTTGCCAAAAATTGTAAAAGACATTTTTCCGGTTAAGCCACTTTTCCAAGCCCAGCCATCCCGATCTCTAAAAAAGATTTTTAGATCGTCATCCTGTAACTGGGTTTGGGGGTCAGTGGTCATCCATAACCAGTCATCTGTATGACCCTGGGTATTATTAACAATGGATAACAAATAACGTCCCGCTTCTAGTTGAAACGGGATCACCGAACCCACATAATTAAATACGGGATGGGAAAACCTTTCAATATTAGTTTTAGTTGGGCGAACTTTCCTTAACTGCACCTCAATTTTAGGGGTAATTTCTGGAATTCCTTCAACCATTTTAAAAATTCTCAAGGAAAATTTATCCTTTGAAGGTTGACCCTCGGGGAAATATTGACCATGCCAATCAATTTGATCTACTTCAACTGTTTCATCAAGGATAAATTCATAGCCAATTTGTTGTTGTCCTGAAAAATATTGCCCATCAAAATCACTCAATAATCCAAAGGAACCATTGCCCTCACCGGAACCGAAAATCACCTCAGCATTGACCGAAATCAAAGAATAGTTAGCCCAAATTAAACCACTCAAAAATCCCGTCCAAACTATCGCAGATGAATTGAAAAACTTAATTTTTTTTGACACAATAAAACTTGATAATTGACCTTAAAAACTTAAATTACTATACAATAGTAACAGTGAACGTTAACTCAATCCTCTCTATGATACCTGCTCCGATCCCAGATAACGAAAAAGAACGATTAGAAGCCCTGTATGACTATCAAATTCTCGATACCCAAGCGGAACCTTCTTTTGATGAACTAACCCTTCTAGCGACCTATATTTGTAAAACACCCATTGCTTTAATTAGTTTACTCGATCGCGATCGCCAATGGTTTAAATCTATTATTGGCCCGATGCCACCGGAAACGACTCGGGAGATTGCCTTTTCTTCCTATTGTATTTTACAGGATGATTTTATGATTGTTCCTGATACCTTAAAAGATGAAAGATTTATCGATAATCCCCTGGTTATATCCGAACCAAAAATCCGTTTTTATGGAGGTTTTCCTTTAATTAATAATCAAGGTTTTGCCATTGGCAGCCTATGTGTAATGGATTTTATGCCTCGCAATTTAGCCATGGCTCAAACGGAATCTTTAAAACTCATTAATCATCAAATTATGAGACAATTAAACATCCATCGCCATCTTTCTAGGATCAACCAAGCTGTTAATTATTGTTTAAAATCATTAACAGACAGCTAATTTTTATTGAGATTTTATTCCCCCTTAACCTATGTATCCTAACGTTACAATTATTGAGCATCCTTTGGTTCAACATAAACTAACCTTGATGCGACGAGAGCAAACCAGTACCGCTAAATTTCGGCAATTGTTGCGGGAAATTAGTATGTTATTAGCCTATGAAATTACCCGGGATTTACCCCTAAAAAAAGAGTTAATTCAAACCCCCCTTTCTGCCATGGAAGCGCCGATTTTAGCCTCGGAGAAAAAAATGGTGATTGTCTCGATCATGCGGGCAGGTCAGGGAATTTTAGATGGAATTTTAGAATTAATTCCTTCCGCAAGGGTCGGACATATTGGTTTATATCGAGACCCCCGAAACCTTTATCCCCATTGAATATTATTTTAAGCTTCCTGATGATATGGAAGAACGGGAAGTTTTAGTAGTTGATCCGATGATTGCTACGGGAAATACAGCCATTGCCGCCATCCAAAGATTGAAACAAACTAACCCATTTTCGGTCAAATTTCTATGTTTAATTGCTTCTCCAGAAGGAATTAAACATTTTCATTCCTATCACCCCGATGTTTCTCTTTATACGGCTGCTATTGATGATCATTTGGATGAACATGGATATATTATTCCCGGGTTAGGGGATGCGGGCGATCGCCTATTTGGAACCAAATAATAGAGGTTAATTTTAAGATGAAAACAATTGAAATTTTACCGAACTATATTAATGGAAAATGGTGTTCCTCTAAGGCAACAGAAACCTTAGAGATCATCAACCCCGCCACCTTAGAAGTATTAGCAAAAGTTCCCCTTTCTCCAGCAACGGAACTGCATCAGGTGGCAGAAATCGCCCAAAAATCCTTTGATTCCTGGCGACAAACTCCGGTTACAGAACGGATTCGTTATCTGTTTAAACTGAGAGAATTACTCGAACAAAATCAACAGGATTTGGCGGAAACTATTACCTTAGAATGTGGAAAAACCCGGGCTGAATCTCTGGGAGAATTACAACGGGCGATTGAAAATGTGGAAGTGGCTTGTGGTGTTCCTAGCTTAATTCAAGGTTATAATTCCGAAGATATTGCTAGGGGAATTGATGAAATGATGATTCGTCAACCTTTAGGAGTTGTGGCGATTATTTCCCCATTTAATTTTCCGGGGATGATTCCGTTTTGGTTTTTTCCTTATGCGATCGCCTGTGGCAATACTTGTATTATTAAACCCTCGGAAAAAGTCCCCCTAACCATGCAAAAGGTTTTTGCTTTAATTGATCAATTAGGACTACCCCCAGGGGTGATTAATTTAGTCAATGGGGCTAAAGAAACCGTTGATGCAATTTTAGAAAATCCCCAAATTAAAGCGATTAGTTTTGTCGGTTTCCACGGCCGTTGCTAAATATGTCTATAGTCGGGCGGCTGCCCATGGTAAAAGGGCGCAATGTCAGGGCGGAGCAAAAAATCCGGTGATTATTTTACCCGATGCTGATTTAGAAATGACCACAAAAATTATTGCTGATAGTGCCTTTGGTTGTGCCGGACAAAGGTGTTTAGCCACCTCGATTGCGATTACTATTGGTCAAGCTAAACAGAGTTTTACCGATGCGATCGCCACGGCTGCGGAAACTCGAATTGTTGGTTATGGATTAGATAAAAATGTCCAAATGGGAACGGTTATTTCTGCTGAAAGTAAAACTCGAATTGAAGGATTAATTCAACAGGGAAAACAGGAAGGAGGCAAAATTTTAATTGATGGCAGAAATCCGACAATTTCCGGTTATGAACAGGGTTATTTTATCCGCCCGACTATTTTACAAGATATTAACCCCCAGGGAGAAATTGCCCGCACCGAAATTTTTGGCCCCGTATTAAGTTTAATTCATCTGAATACTCTTGAAGAAGCGATCGGATTAATTAATCAAAGTGAATATGGCAATATGGCCTGTTTATTTACTCGCAGTGGGGCGGCGGCGCGACAGTTTCGCTATCAAGTTCAAGCGGGAAATATAGGAATTAATATTGGTGTCGCCGCACCGATGGCATTCTTTCCTTTTAGTGGTTGGAAAAATAGCTTTTTTGGCGATTTACACGGTCAAGGACAGCAGGCGGTTGAGTTTTTTACTCAAACAAAAGTTGTAGTTGAACGGTGGTTATCTGACTGGTCACGACAATTTTAACCTAAGTTTAAATATTGACTTTGGGGGCGAGGAAACCCCGCCCCGATCTGTTTTAGTGATGGTGGTGGTGATCGTGACCATGATGATGATCATGCTCATGATCATGACCGTGGTGGTGATCATTGTGGCTATGAACACTCACCAGGGAAGGATTAACCGCCAAAGCCATTTCATTTAATAAGGCTTCAATTTGGGGATTAGCCCAATCTGCGGCCATTTTTAGAAACTCGGGATGGTCGTTAACACACTCCATTTGCACATATTTAACATCGGCATATTTGCGACGTAAACCCTCAATAATATGCTCAACATCTAAGAGGGTTTCATGGTTTTCCGTGGCAAATCCAATCGGCATAAACACAATGGCTTTCGCCCCTAATTCAATTAAATTATTCGCCGCCAATTGAGCGTTAGGTTGCGTCCATTCAATTAAGGGAGTATCGTGGTTTAACCAACCCACAGAAATTAACGGATAACGGTTAATTAAATTTTCCCGTACCTGTTCATAAAGTGCCTGACTTTCATCAATTCCCGAGGTAAATCCTTTGGCTTTGTGGGGACAACCATGGTTCATTAAAACAATCCCAATTTGAGAGGGGAGACAGGATTGAATCAGACCGTGTTGAATTTTGTCTTCTACCAACTTTCCGAGCAGTTGAATATAGGCAGGTTCATTATAAAAAGAGGGGATATACCGTTGACCTTTTACCCAATGCTCACCTTCATCTGCTAATTTTTCCAGGGCCAGATTCACCTGTTCCACGGCGATTCCACTGGTAAAAATAGAATCAACCACTAACAGGGGATAAATTAACAGTTTATCAAATCCTTCGGCTTGAACTTGAGCTAAAACCTGTTCTGGCAGAAAGGGAGCGCAGAAGTTAAAGGCTTTAAAAACTTTAATCTGATCGCCCCATTTTTCTTTTAAATGTTCCTCAATTCCCACCCGTTGTTTCTCAAAAATTGCATTATGGGGAGAAATAAAATTCCCATGTTGATGACTCCATTCATGGAGATCAAACATCGCTAAAAGTTTAGCCAAAGGCGGATAGATCCAGGTGGGAAACCGGGGCAAATTTAGCGGTTAAAAGATTCAAAGCCTGTTCGTTATAATTGGCAAAGTCTTCATAACTCTCGACTTCACCATAGCCCATGAGTAAAACCGCCAGTCGGTTTTTCCCCTTGGCATCGGTAGGCGTCGAATTAATTATGTCCAATTTTTCAGGAGTGGCAACCAAGTTTTTGTCCTCACGTTCAAGTGCTGCTATCGAGTCCTGCTAAGGAACTGTCCCCAACGTTATCATACGGGGGGATATTCTATATGATGACTCTCCTTAATAGTCTAACATCCCCTACTGGGGGAAGGGGAAGGGGCAGGGCGGGGGGAGTAGGGGAGGCAGGGGGAGCGGGGGAGGTAGGGGAGGCAGGGGGAGCGGGGGAGGTAGGGGAGGCAGGGGGAGGCAGGGGGAGCGGGGGAGGCAGGGGGAGCGGGGGAGGCAGGGGGAGTAGTGCGTCTAAAGGTCAACAGTCAATCATTGAAAAATGCTATTAATTTGTCCTGGAATTCATCCACCGGAATTAACGGAATCTTTTTTAGATGGAGTTTTGAAAAATTGGAGAAATCAACAACAATTGGGAGAATTATTGATTTTTCCAACTCAAGATTATTCTGCCTATTCTAGTCTTGATATTTTGAATTTTATCGATAAAAACAATCCCAAATCTGCTATAATGATCATAGCTTTTAGTGCCGGAGTTGTTGGAGCAATGGGGGCTGCTTTAGTTTGGCAACAATGGGGAAAGGAAATTCAAGGATTAATTGCGATCGATGGTTGGGGCGTTCCTTTAGGGGGGAATTTCCCGATTTATCGCATCAGCCATGATTATTTTACCCATTGGAGTTCCGCATTATTAGGAGGAGGAATAGAAAGTTTTTATGCCGATCCTGCCGTTGAACATTTAGAAGTATGGCGATCGCCCCAAACCGCAAAAGGATGGTGGATACATCAAACCGCAACGGGATTACAAACCGCAACGCCCACCACTGCCACAACATTTATTCAAAATGTATTCCATCGTTTAAACTAGAGAAACTAATTCAATATTTAGAAAAATGACTGTAGCCACAAACCCAAATAAAACCGTAATTTCTGTTAATGGAGTCGATCATTATTGTGAATGGGTAACAACGGCCAACTCCGCGCCCGGCTCAAAACCTGTAATGGTTTTTATTCATGGTTGGGGTGGTTTCGGGACGCTATTGGGAAAGCACCGCCCAGGCCCTATCCCCGGAATTCGATTGTTTAATTTACGATTTACGCGGGTTTGGACGGTCTAATGCACCAGAGGTCACGGAGAAACCCGCATCAGAACGTTATGAATTAATCGAATATGCCGAAGATTTAGTCACGTTATTAGACCAGTTAAATTTAGACAAAGTTTATATCAATGCTCACTCCATGGGGGGTTCCATTGCCATGTTATTTTTAAATAAATATCCCCAGCGAGTCGAACGAGCGATTTTAACCTGTAGTGGCATCTTTGAATATGACGAAAAAACCTTTAATACCTTTCACAAATTTAGTCGTTATGTCGTCATGTTTCGCCCTAAATGGTTAACCTTAATTCCCGGAATGGATAAAATGTTTATGGCTCGGTTTCTCCACCGTCCAATTCCTCGCCCCTTGAGTCAAGCCTTCCTAGAGGATTTTCTCTTAGCGGATTTTGATGCCGCCTATGGAACCGTATTAACCTCCGTTTCAAAAGCCGCCACCGAATGGCTCCCCGCAGAATTTGAAAAATTAACTGTTCCGACATTATTAGTCGCCGGAGAATACGACCAAATTATTCCCGCAGAAATGGGACGACAAGCCGCCACTTTAAACCCTAACGTTAAATTAGCAATTCTTAAAGATACCGCCCATTTTCCCATGCTTGAAGATCCCGATACCTACTTACAAAATGTCCGAGAATTTTTAGGGATTTGATTCTCAGTACCGTCAAGTTTGCTAGTTTTAGGTTGGCGGTTGTTGCAAACGGATTAGAATACATTAAAATGTAAACAAAACCTGTTTTTGGTTAGAAACTTCTTTGAGCCGGAACTATGACATCCTATGCAACCTCCACAGCCAGAGCCGAAATGAGCGAACTCCGGCGATTAAAAGGCTTACTTCCTCCTGAGTTGCAGAGTTGGGTCACGGTGGAAAAAACCGTCGAAGTCAACCCGCCCCTCGTCCGTTGCGAAGAAATTGGCAAGGATCAAGTCGAAATTCAAATTGACTTGGTTCGTTGGGAACAGTTGGCAATGGATCAACGCAACCTCCTATTTTGGCATGAAGTCGCCCGCATTCAAAACGATACGATTCCTAGAGATGGTTGGGAAATGGCAGCCCTCGCCATTGGTTTAGGGGGAGCCGTCGGGGAACTTTGGGTACAAGACGGACTGCTGCTCTTATTAGCCTTGGCATTATGCGGCGTTTCCGGTTATCGTCTCTATCAAAAAAATAACGGAGAACGCACATTACAGGAATCCTTAGACGCCGATGAAAAGGCAATTTCTCTGGCCACCCGTTTCGGTTACACCCTACCCAACGCCTACAAAAGCCTCGGAAGTGCTTTAAAAACCCTAGTGGATCAAACCCCTAAAAAACGCCTAAAAGCCCGTTATGAAGCTCGCTTACAGGCTCTCAAACGCAGTGCAACTAAAGCCAAAGCTAGAGTTAAAGGGGGAAGTGATACCGCCTCCTCGAATTCGGAAAATGTATTTAATTAATTAATTGAATTAATTGATAGTGATCATTCTTTCTAGGGTACGTTAAATGAACCTTGACGTACCCTGATATTTTGGTTTTAAAGTCATATAAAATAGCTAATAAAGATAATTACGCAGATTAACATCGATGAAAATCCGTGAAATCCGTGAAATCCTCTTAAATCCGTGATCCCTATTTCCCATTATGTCTATTATTATTGCTGAACAACTAGGTAAAGTTTATCCCGTCGCCATCAAAGAACCCGGATTTAAAGGAACCATTCGCCATTTTTTCCAACGCACCTATCAGAATATAGAAGCGGTAAAAGGAGTTTCTTTTAAAATTGAATCGGGGGAAGTGGTAGGGTTTTTAGGGGCTAATGGAGCCGGAAAAACCACAACTTTAAAAATGTTAACGGGGTTAATATATCCCTCTAGCGGATTTGTGGAAGTTGCCCATCATACTCCCTTTAAACGTCAATCTAAGTTTTTACAACAAATTACCCTGGTTATGGGGCAAAAACAACAGTTAATCTGGGATTTACCCGCCTTAGATTCTTTGAGAATTAATGCCGCCGTTTATGGAATTTCTGATAGTGAATATCGCCAACGGGTCGGGGAATTAAGCGAGATGTTATCCCTAGAAGGAAAGTTAAAACAACCCGTGCGAAAACTGTCTTTAGGGGAACGCATGAAGGTGGAATTAATGGCGGCTTTATTACATCGTCCCCAAGTCTTATTTTTAGATGAAACCCACCCTGGGATTAGATGTTAATGCCCAAGTCAGTGTTCGGGAGTTTTTAGCTGAATATAATCGTCGTTATCAAGCTACAATTTTGTTAACCAGTCACTACATGGCCGATATTACGGCATTGTGTAAACGGGTGATTTTAATTCATCAAGGACAATTGATTTATGATGGCAGTTTAGAGGGGTTATTAGAACAATTTGCTCCCTACCGAGAAGTTAAAATTGAATTAGAATATGCCGCTGCTGAAGTATTAGAAAGTTGTCGTCAGAAATTATTAACCTATGGGGAAATTGAGTCTATGGAGGGTCAAGTTGTGCGCTTATTAGTCAAGCGCGATACCTTAACTACAACGGTCGCTAAAATATTAGCGCAATTCAATATACTAGACTTAACCGTGAGTGACCCTCCGATTGAAAATGTAATTGGGCGAGTTTTTCGCGCTGGAGTTGTTGATTAAAATAGACCCAATATTCCCTGTTATTTCTATTAATTCATTATTTCTTTAAAAAATGCGATCGCATCTTTTAATGCTACAATAAAAACATCAATTTCTTGTTTAGTATTGTAGAAATATAAACTCGCTCTGGCGGTGGAACTTAAGCCTAAATAACGATGTAAAGGTTGGGTGCAGTGGTGTCCCGAACGAATCGCTACCCCGGCATCATCTAACATAGTGGATAAATCATTAGCATGAATCCCATCAACGCTAAAAGAAGCTAAGGCGGCTCTCCCTTCTCCCTTGGCATTGGGTTGGGGGCCATAGAGTTTTAATTCAGGAATTTCTCGCAATCTTTCAAATAAATAGGCCGTTAATTGATGTTCATAATCAGCAATTTTATCCATGCCAATTGACGTTAAATAATCAATAGCCACCCCCAAAGCAATCGCTTCTCCAATCGCCGGAGTTCCGGCTTCAAATTTATGGGGTAATTCCCCGACAGTGAAATGATCTAAAAACACCTCATCAATCATTTCTCCCCCCCCAAAAAAAGGCGGCATGGCTTCTAATACCTCTAATTTACCATATAAAAAGCCGATACCCGTAGGAGCGCACATTTTATGACCCGATGCCACTAACCAATCACAATCTATTTTCTGCGCATCTAAGGCCGTATGGGGCGCACTTTGGCAAGCATCAATTAATACTTTTGCCCCGTATTGATGGGCGATTTTAGTAATTTCTTCAATAGGATTAATACAGCCTAATGTATTGGAAACATGAACAATGGAAACTAATTTAGTTTTGTCAGAAATCAAGGTTTTAAACTGTTCTAAATCAAATTCTTGAGTTTCAGTTAACTCGACAAATTTAATCACCGCCCCGGTTTTTTGGGCGACCATTTGCCAGGGAAACTAAATTACTATGATGTTCCATGACACTGAGAATAATTTCATCTCCGGGTTTTAAGGTATTTAAACCCCAAGAATAGGCAACAATATTAATTGCTTCACTGGCATTGCGGGTATAGACAATTTCTTTGTAGGATTTAGCGTTAATAAATTGGGCAACTTTTAACCGGGCTGCTTCATAGGCATCCGTGGCTTTTGCACTTAAAGCATGAACCCCCCGATGCACATTAGAATTATAGTTTTGATAATAATCTTGAATGGCATTTAAGACCGCAAAAGGTTTCTGAGAAGTGGCGGCATTATCTAAATAAACTAAGGGATAACCGTTGATTTCTTGATGTAAAATCGGGAAATCTTGACGAACCATTTCACCGAGGGTTTTTTCTTGAGTTAACATTATTTTTAATATCCTTGTAATCCAATTAATAAATTTTTTTGTTGTTGGGCTTGGGGCCTAAAAAGAGTTGGCTAAAGCCCAACAAAGGTTAACTAAAGTCGGTGCGACAGGAAACGCAACGGGATAAAACTTGGGTTAATGTTGGTGATGGTAATTTACCTATAATTTCCGCCGCAAAAGCATCAATTAAGAGGTGACGACTCATCTGTTCACTTAACCCCCGACTCCGCAAATAAAAGACTTCATCTGCTTCTAATTGACTGACGGTAGCACCGTGAGAACACTTAACATTATCCGCCACAATTTCTAACTGGGGTTTAGTGTCTATTCTTCCTTTAGAAGATAGCAATAAATTCCGACTCAGTTGATTAGCATTGGTGAACTGTGCTGTTTGGGGTACGAACACTTTACCATTAAAAATGCCATGAGCCCTGTCGTCAATAATACATTTATGCACTTGATTAAATGTACCATGTTGATGATTGAGCATCATGGAACTGTGGGTATCAGCTAACTGTTCACTGCCAATTAATGTTAATCCATTCAGAGTAGTTTCTGTTCCTTCACCCCGTTGATAAATCTCTAAATTATGGCGAGAAAATTTAGCACCTAAACTAATTGCATGGCAAGTATATTGGCTATTTCGAGCTTGGAAAACTACATTTTTACCAATATGAAATGCTGAACCTGCACCCCTTTGAAGCCTTGTATGGCTGACTTGGGCGTTTTCTTCTAGGTAGATTTCTGTAACCGTATTGGTAAAATAGGGTTGAACTTTTACCCGATCTGAACATCCGAAAACTTCGGCGGTTGCATAATGTTCAATAAAGGTAGTTGAACTTCCAGCTTCTGCTACAATTAATGTTCTGGGTTGATTGACCACCGGCATATTATCCGGTAAGGCAATAAATAATAAATGAATTGGGTCTTGAATGATTTTATTTTTGTCAACCCAGAGGACGGCGGCATCATTTAACCCGGTGGAATTGAGAGTAGCAAAAACGTCTTGATTTCCCTGTTGTTGACTGAGATAGTCAGGAAGACGACCCCTAAATTTTTCAGGAAGTTCGGCTAAATTCCCGATAAAAACACCCTCTGGAATTTCTTGAATATCAGATAGATGGGGCGCATAAATTCCATTGACAAATACAATTCGTCTATGGGCGGCTTCGGGTAATATTAAAGAAGCGATCGCTTGATGATCTAACTGAACAAAATTCGCCACCTCAAAACGATGTTCTAATAATGGAGATAAATCAGTAAACCGCCATTCTTCATCCCGTTTTGTCGGTATTTCTAATTCCTTAATCCAAGTTAAAGCATGATCTCGAATATTTTGCAATTGAATGGCAATTTCCGACCCGGGGGGATAGGGAAAAGACCGTTGAGAAAGTCCACCTTGAATTTGTTCTAACAGATGGTTTAAATAGGAGACTTCCCGTTTTTCTTTGACTGTAATATTATTCATTAAACCCCCACCATAGATTTAGCGACAACATCATCATAACCCTGTTCTTCCAATTCTAAAGCTAGTTCTTTTGTGCCTGTTTTAATAATTCTTCCGTCCGACACAACATGAACATAATCCGGTACAATATAATCTAGTAACCGTTGATAATGAGTAATCAATAATAGGGCGTTATTTTCATTCGCTAATTGATTAACTCCACTAGCAACAATGCGCAACGCATCAATATCTAAACCGGAATCTGTTTCATCTAAAATAGCTAATTTGGGTTGTAATAACGCCATTTGTAAAATTTCATTGCGTTTTTTCTCCCCTCCAGAAAAGCCCTCATTCACACTGCGTTTCTAAAAATTCATCCCGCATTTTTACAATATCTAATTTTTCTCGGACTAATTCATCAAAATCAAAGGCATCTAATTCTTCGAGTCCTTTGTATTTTTGATGGGCATTATAGGCTACTCTCAAAAAGTCTAAATTACTGACCCCAGGAATTTCAATCGGATATTGAAACGCCAAGAAAATTCCGGCTAAGGCGCGTTCTTCAGGTGCTAATTCTAATAAATCTTGACCTAAAAAACTAATTTTTCCTCCGGTGACTTCGTAGCTAGGATGTCCGCTTAAAACCTTAGAAAAGGTGCTTTTACCCGAACCATTCAAACCCATAATTGCATGGATTTCTCCGGCTTTGACTTCTAAATCAAAGCCCTTGAGGATTTGTTTATCGTCAATATTAGCCGTTAAATTTTTAACCGATAGAATCACTTCGCTGTTCTCTTTAATCATGGTTGTTGGTTGTTTGTTATTGGTTGTTGGCGGGCGGGAACCCTCTCACTACTTGACTCAAAACTGATAACTCAAAACTGATAACTCAAAACTGATAACTCAAAACTGATAACTCAAAACTGATAACTCAAAACTGATAACTCAAAACTGATAACTCAAAACTGATTAACTCAAAACTGATTAACTCAAAACTGACAACTCAAAACTGATAACTGATAACTGATGACTGATGACTGATAACTGATTAACCAACGGTTTCCTTCTAATTTTAAGCTCAATAATTTATCAGCTTCGACGGCAAATTCCATCGGCAATTTATTGAACACATCTTTACAGAAACCGCTAATCATCATGGACACAGCATCCTCGGCGGAAATTCCCCGTTGGGAAAAATAGAAAAGTTGGTCTTCTCCAATTTTAGAAGTAGAAGCTTCGTGTTCAACTTTGGCGGTATTATTTTCCACCTGAATATAGGGGAAAGTATTGGCTTGCGCTCTATCTCCGATTAACATAGAATCACATTGGGAGTAATTTCTTGCCCCAGCCGCTTTCGGCCCCATTTTGACTAAACCGCGATAACTATTGGAAGATTTCCCAGCAGAAATTCCTTTAGAAATAATCGTGCTCCGGGTATTTTTACCAATATGAATCATTTTAGTTCCGGTGTCTGCTTGTTGTTTATTATTAGTCAGCGCCACGGAATAAAATTCACCCACAGAATTATCCCCAACTAACAAGCAACTGGGATATTTCCAAGTAATAGCAGACCCGGTTTCTACCTGTGTCCAAGAAATCTTAGAATTGACGCCTTTACATAATCCCCGTTTAGTAACAAAGTTGTAAATTCCGCCCTTGCCTTCTTCATCTCCGGCGTACCAATTTTGCACCGTTGAATATTTGATTTCCGCATTATCTAAAGTCACCAATTCCACCACAGCAGCGTGCAGTTGATTAGTGTCAAACATCGGGGCGGTACAACCTTCTAAATAGGTGACAGAACTACCTGATTCTGCTACAATTAAGGTGCGTTCAAACTGTCCCGAATCCCCGTTATTAATCCGAAAATAGGTAGACAAATCCATCGGACATTGAACGTCTTTAGGAATATAAACAAATGACCCATCACTAAACACGGCTGAATTCAACGCCGCAAAGAAATTATCGCCAATGGGAACTACACTACCCAAATATTTTTCAATCAGTTCAGGATGTTCCTTAACTGCTTCGGAAATGGAACAGAAAATCACCCCATCTTCAGCTAATTTTTCCTTAAAGGTAGTGGCAATCGAAACACTATCAAAAACCGCATCCACGGCCACATTAGACAGGCGTTTTTGTTCGTTTAAAGAAATGCCTAATTTTTCAAAGGCTTCTAATAAAGTCGGGTCAACTTCTTCTAAACTGGTTTTTTTCTTTTCAACTTTGGGCGCGGAATAGTAGATAATAGATTGATAGTCAATCGCCGGATAGTTGACGTGGGGCCAGGTGGGTTTCCTCCATTTTCAGCCATTGTCGATAGGCTCGCAGACGGAAGTTGAGCATAAACTCCGGCTCATTTTTTTTAGATGAAATCAGGCGCACAACATCCTCACTCAGTCCCCGAGGGATGGTGTCCGACTCGATATCGGTGACGAAGCCGTATTTGTACGGTTGGTTGACCAGGGTTTTAACAGAAGCACTCATAAGGTTAAATTTAGTGTTCGACGGTTCTCAAAGAATGACAGACGGGTGGTAGGCTGTAGACTTAAGCAACAGATTTGTTACTTAAGTCTATTTTAGGCTACATTAACAACAAGTGCATTGTCAAAGTCCAAATTTATAAATTTTTGTTAAGACGATGGCCACCACTCAACACCAGTCCACGAAACATGATATTCTGCAACATCTCCTGAAACAAGCACAGGCAACGGCCCAGGAGTTAGCAGAAACCCTTGATATTAGCCCCCAAGCCATTCGTCGCCATCTCAAAGATTTGGAGCAGTCGGGGTTAATTGCCCACAACTCGGTGCAGGTGGGGATGGGACGCCCTCAGCACGTTTATGAATTGACAACCCAAGGACGGGAAGGTTTTCCCCACCGTTATGATGAATTTGCAATTTCCTTTTTGGATACTTTAGCGCAAACCGTCGGACATGAACAGGTCAGTCAAATTTTACATAAACAATGGCAACGAAAAGCCATAGAATATCGGGCAAAAGTTGGCAAGGGTTTATTAAAAGAACGGGTGGAAAAATTAGTAGAATTAAGAAAAGCTGAAGGGTATATGGCGGAGTGGTATTTGGTGGAGTCAGAACAACCAGATACTCAGCGAGAACGTTATATTTTAACAGAACATCATTGTGCAATTTCTAATGTGGCGGAATCCTTTCCCAGTGTTTGTGGCCATGAGTTAGAAATGTTTGAAGAAATCTTAGAAGATTGTACGGTAGAAAGAACCCATTGGATTGTCAATGGGGAACATCGTTGTGGATATTTAATTATCGGAGGGAATAGGGAACAGGCTGCGTCGTGAGCCGTGAACCGTGAACCGTGAACCGTGAAACCGTGAACCGTGAGCCGTGAGCCAGTCGAACGGTCGAACGGTCGAACCAGAACACCGGAGGAAAAGACGGATACAAGCCTGGGTTTACTACACCAGTCTTTGTCCTAACCGTGTTGCCACAATTGCTATATTAAATAATCAAGTAAAACTATGGAATTTTTAACTCAGGACGAGGCAATTCAAGTAGAGGCAGCGTTATTATCTTCTAAGGAGAAGTTTTCAACGCGGTTGGCGATTTATGCGCTAAGGTGTTTGAAGGAAATTGCTGAAACTCAAGATATTAAAATTGAAAATATTCAACCTGAACAAGTTCAAGACTGGGTTAAAAATGATGATAGTTTTAAAGAAAAATTAGAATTAGATGGAAATTTTCATAATTTTTTTAGTCAATTAGTAATCGCTTCATTAAAGCCTTTAAAACAAGTATCTCAAGCCGAAAATATTCCTATTCAAGATTTAACAATTAAACAGTTAATTAACTGGTTTGAGCAGGAATCCAAGAAGAAGTTAGGGCAAGAATCATAATATAGCAACCCTATCTATATAGGATTGCTAGAGATTCAATTGCTGTTTAAATTCAGTGTGCAATCCGACCTTCCAAGTGACCATATTGGGTATAATGGGAGAACGCATTGCTAATGACTCCACTATTAATAGCTTGTGCCACATCAGGATTATGCGCTAAATAAGCTCCTGTGTTAAACTGGCTGCTAGGGTTTCGTCCTTCGTCAGCCCCCGACATGACAAAATGTTCAAAACCTGAATTAAATGCACCCACTTGGACAGCATTTGCCACGTCAGGATTTGTATTTAAGTAGTAGGATTCGTCATAGAATTGATTCGGTGAACGTCCTTCTGTTTCTCCCGATTTAAGATACTGTTGTAAACCCGAAGATAAGGTTCCTTGAAAGATAGCTGCATTCACATCAGGATTAGTATTACGATAATATTCCTCATCAAACATTTCAGTTAAATTCTGTTGATGTTGAGGATTTTTCAGGACATCATCCCAATGGGTTCCGGTCAGGTTATCCCAACTATTATTATAAGAAATACCCGTTATTGGTTTAACACCTGTTACCGGAATGGATTTATAATAATCATCGGAACTATTATTATCCCAGCTATTATCAGAATAACCAGTTATTGTTGGTTTAACACCTGTTACCGGAATGGATTTATAATAATCATCGGAACTATTATTATCCCAGTTATTATTATAATAACCAGTTTTTGTTGGGTTAATAAATGTCACGGGAAGGGATTTATAATAATCATCGGAACTATTATTGTCCCAGCTATCGTCATAACCGCCATTGTCATCGTTAGATTCATACTGACTCATAATCTTTTCTCCTGTTGCGTTTAAATCGACAATATTCGAGAGTTTGAGAATAAAGCCCTGATGTGTAGAGAACTTTGATAAAACATCCCTACATTTTAATTAAATTTGGGTCAAATATCGGCCCATTTTCGTAATAAATTTGCATGACTTTTGGCAATTAAGTCAAATTCTATAGTCTTGCCATATTGTTGGAAAATACTTCTACGAGCGGTATCTAAATCAAACAATATTTCTCGTTGAGATGGGTCACGAACTAAACTTTGAATCCAAGTAATAGCCACCCAGCGAGTTCCTTCCGTCACCGTTTCCACGCGATGCAAAGTCGAAGACGGATAAACAATCGCCGAACCTGCATCCAACTTAAAACTCTGTTCCCCTAGTGAAGTTTCAATCACTAATTCTCCCCCTTTATAGGTATCAGGGTCAGTGAGAAATAGAGTTAATGAAACATCAGTTCGAGAGATAGATTCATCCCCCATAATCGCGTTATCAAAGTGGGAACCATAATACATTCCCACATCATAACGACTGAACATAATCGGCCGGATTATTTTCGGACGTACCGCTACCTTAAACAGTTCGTTACGCTTTAAAGCTTCGAGAACAATACTTCTCAACTCAGAAGTAATCTCACTATCGGTTTTGATTTGTTGATTATTTTTAACCGATTTGACGTACCGACCAGCCGTGGTTTTCCCATCTACAAAGTCCGCTTGTTGCAATAGCGTCAAAGTTGTTTTTAGTTCTTCCGGTGTGAGAACATCTGCGATACAAAAAATCATTAGATTTTAGCCTTCTCCCCCTTCACCACTTTCTCCACCTTCATCTCCTTTCTTATCTTTATCCTCTTTATTGTCATCTTTTTGACCATCTTTGTCGGTTTCAGTAGATGCTTGTAACATCTCAAAGGAGGTAAAAGTATCCCCTGAAGTTGAAATTTCAGAGGCAATTTCTTGAATAGAATTAGATGGGGATTGGGTGGTAGAAGCATTAGCAACAGTACCTAATCCGGCAGTTAAAACATAAGCTCCTACTCCCATCCAAATCTTAGTGCGAGTAGACAGACCATTATTTTTGTTGGTATTCATGGGTTGATTCCTTTGTTCTTGATTTGAAACTAACTCTAATTTGTCATGGGATAGTGGCGAAACTGGTGACGAGAGAAAATTATTTTTTAGGTAGTTAGGACATATATTAGGGAACCGGGAGCAGGGGGAGCAGGGGAGCAGAGGACAAAGCCGATTAACACAGACGAAAATCCGTGAAATCCGCGAAATCCTCCTAAATCCGTGATCCCCATTACCGCCCACAAATTGCAGAGGACAAAGCCGATTAACACAGACAAAAATCCGTGAAATCCGCGAAATCCTCCTAAATCCGTGATCCCCATTACCGCCCACAAATTGCAGAGGACAAAGCCGATTAACACAAATAAAAATCCGTGAAATCCGCGAAATCCTCCTAAATCCGTGATCCCCATTACCGCCCACAAATTGCAGAGGACAAAGCCAATTAACACAGACAAAAATCCGTGAAATCCGCGAAATCCTCCTAAATCCGTGATCCCTATTATCCTAGGTTTTTTGAATATTAGGATTAGGTTGAAGTTTAGTTACTTCTTCTAAATCGGGTAAAACAATTGGATTATTCACATTTTGCGTATTGGTTTCCATTAGATTATTAATTGATTCTGTTAATTGACCAGGATTCATAAAGATAATTTTTGAATTCGGACTTTCGCTTAATTGTTGGTTAGCTTCAACATATTGTTTTGTAATTAAAAATTTCAAAAATTCCTGACTGTTTGTTTTTAATCCCAAAGTATCAGCTAATACTTTAATAGATTGAGCTTGTCCTTGAGCTTCTAAAATTTCCGCCTGTTTTTGACTTTCAGCAACCCGTTTGCGTTCCATTGACTCCTGTATAGATTTAGGAGGAGTGATATTTTGAATATCCACCCGAATAATAATAATTCCCCAGGTCTTTGTTCCCTCTGCTAAAGCATATAATAATCTTCTGTTAATGTCTTTAATCTTAGCTAATAATTCCTCCAGATTAGTTAATCCAATTTCTGCGCGAAGTGTGGTTAAAACCAAATTAGAAATTGCCTCTTGGGTTTTATCAGTTTCAACGTTATAATAAAAGTTTTTTAAGTCTTCAATTTTCCAAAAAACCGCCGCATTAATTCCCAGGGTGATTTGATCTTTTGTAATCACTTCTTGGGGGTCAATATCTAATAAGCGTTCGCGGTTAGTATCATAATAAACAATTTTCTCCGCCACCGGAATAATAAATTGGAGTCCTGGTTTTAGAGTCCGTCTATATTTACCTAATCGTTCAACAATGGCTTGGTCACTGGTACTAACCACCTTCACCGAAGAATTAAGTGTAAATCCAATGATGATGGGAAATAAAATACCCAAAATATACTGGAACATAATTTTTTTAAAAAATTATAATTGAATCGGAGGGCATCCCCCGCCATTGTAGCATAATCTTGAAGCAATCTGTCCCTATCCCCTTAAAAAAGGGGAGGGATTTAAAAGATTAGGTTGAGGATTGAATTACACCGGAATGTTCAGTAATTCCCCCCACGGGTTCAAAGCGTCCTCCTAAATATTTAGCCAGAAATTCTTCAGCCACCGCATAGAAATGTAAGCGATTTTCAGGACGGGCAAAACCATGTCCTTCATCGGTATATAACACATATTCTACAGGTTTACCAGCTTGTTTCATTGCCTCAAAAATCTGCTCACTTTCCGCCTGTTTAACCCGGGGGTCATTTGCCCCTTGACCAATCAATAAAGGTTTCACAATCCGGTCAACAAAAAACAAAGGCGAGCGCTCTTTTAAAAATTCCGGTTCCGTGTCTAAATTGCCGACCCGATGATAGAAATTCTTGCGAATGGGTTCCCAATAGGGCGGAATACTTTGCATCAAAGTAATAATATTACTCGGCCCGACAATATCCACACCACAGGCAAAAACTTCAGGAGTAAATGTTAACCCCACTAGGGTTGCATAGCCCCCATAAGACCCGCCCATAATTGCGATTTTGTCCGGTTGGGAAATGCCCTTTTCCACTAACCAATTCACCCCATCAATTAAGTCCTGGTGCATTTTTCCCGCCCATTCTCGGTTGGCGGCATTCAAGAAGGCTTTTCCATACCCGGTTGATCCCCGGAAATTGACCTGTAAGACCGCGTAACCCCGGTTAGCTAACCATTGGGCTTGGGAGTCATAACCCCAGGTATCTCGCGCCCAGGGGCCGCCATGAACTAACAGCACCGTGGGGGCGGGAAGCTCAACGCCAACGGGTTTGGTTAAATAACCATGAATGGTTAACCCATCAATTGCGGTGTAAGAAATGGGTTCCATGGAGGCTAAAGATAAGCCTTCTAATTTGGGTTTATTGCTGAATAAAAAGCTGTGGGTTTTGGTGGGGCGATCGTAAACGTAAAAATACACTGGGCCGTCATCGGTGACGAAACTAATTAACCATTTTTCATCGGATAATGTTCGACTAATGCCAAATTCCCCCGGACGAATTTGTTTAATTGCCTCTATATCCTCGGCAATAATCGGGTCAATAATTTGCCATTCTTCCTTATCTTTATAAAAGGAAACCGCCTCAATCTTGCGGGTGGTGGGATGGGCTAATAATCCGCCAATATCATATTCAGGATCTTCAGCAATTACTGTTTCTTGACGGGTGGATAAATCCAAGGCAATTAATCGTTCAGCATTGGCATCATGGTTACCCACCATGTACAAAATTTTGCCATCATTAGAAAAGAAAGCCGCCCCGCCTTCTTCATTCGGCCCCCAATGACGCAGGGTTTCCCAAGGATGTTCGGGGGTTTCTCGATATAATAAATCAAACCCACCATCATCGGTGCTAGAACTGGCAGCCCGAATTTTAAAGTCAGCATCAGCCGTCCAACTAACAATATTACCCGGATTTTCGGTATGAAAATCAACGGCGCCATTTTTTAAATTCACCTGATAAACGTCAAAAACCTGCGGGTCTCTCAGGTTCATTCCCACTAAAATTTGATCGGGAAAATTGTGATCTAAATTAACGACGTGCGAGTTAACTCCTTGAAATGGAGTTAGGTCTCGGACAACGTGGGTTTGGACATTGACTAAATACAAATGCCAATTTTCATCGCCATCGGAGTCCTGAACATAGATCAGTTGATCTGGGTTATATGTCCAGAAAAACACTCTAATTCCCCGTTTCGGATCACGAGTCAAAGATTGGGTTTCTTCCTGTCCAACGGTTTTTAACCAAACCTGTAAAATATTCTTTTCATCTGGGGCAATATAGGCCAGATATTTACCATCGGGGGACAAACGGGGGCTAGTACGTTTCCGGGTTGCCAAATAGCAAATCCCGGGGAATTAAAGGGGGAAGTTCGGTTGTCGTGGCCATGCTTTATGTATTCAAAACTTAACTTTTTCTATTGTGACTTAATTTTCCCATGTTGAGGGGAAACTAAGCTCCCCCATCTTCCGGTTAACCCTTGGGAATTAAATAGATCAGCCACAGTCCACTACTTCTTATTGGCATCCTTGGACAGAAAGGGTGTAACTATATCCCAAGACTTTAACTCCTCCGACATTGACATTAACTTGATAGGGTTGACTATCTGATCGGGGAGTGCCACTAATTTGTTGTGATTGATTTTGGTCAAGGGGAATATCGCCTTCAAAGACTTGATCCGCAGTATCATCTGGATATTTTAGGTACATTTTAATTTTAAATATTCCTGGGTCATTAGATAAAGATTGAATCGTTGCAATATACTCAGTAAAGGTAGCATTGTTCGGAACGACAAAATCCGTGTCCCAGTTGCCTCGATAACCTACGGGAATCCGAGGAATAGTTCCCAGATTGGGGGCAGATACTTGTTTTGTAACACTTGTTCCGTCACCTTTAACAACCGCTAAAGAGGTGCAAGTTTGGGCATTTGCTGATAAACTGATGGGGAGTAATACAGTTAAGATTGCCAGAGAAAATAGAGGTCGAATCATTATTTTTGTCATAGGATTAATCAAGATTTTATCGTTCGTCCTACATTTTTGAATACTGTCATCAGTGAACTCCTATTAAGGCTTACCTGGAAACCCATCGACTATCGAGGCTTTTCTCCAAGACTGTCCTTTTACTCAGGGGGAAGTTTTAGATCCAAGTTATCGGCCGAACGCAGAAAACAATTAGCCCGACAAATCGCTATGATATTTGGATAAAACATAAAATCAAGAGCAACATCTTAGAAAATCTCAAATTTCTTATATGAGAGACGTTTCAGTATCCATCTGTCCCGTACCCCCCGAACAACGTCCTGTTAATGAATACCAAGAATTGAAAGAATCTTGGTTTTTTAGCTGGGTAACACTCAACTGGCCCCAATATTTGAGAAAATTATTCTGGGTGTGGTTAATTAGCTGGGTAATTTTTTGCCCCGTAGCGGCGGCGAGTTTTACACCCAGCAAATATCTGGGTCAATTAATTCTCGGTGCGGCCGGGGGAGCAAGTTTTATTTTAACCTTAGTCGTGATTCGGTTATCTTTAGGCTGGTACTATATTAGATCGCGTCTACTCAGTCCTAGAATTTTCTACGAAGAATCGGGATGGTATGACGGCCAAACCTGGCTGAAAACCCCGGAATTTTTAGTCCAAGATCGGTTAATTCTCACCCATCAAGTCCAACCAATTCTGACTCGATTACGACAAACCTATTATGGTTTAGCCGGATTATTGCTCGGTGGAGGATTAATCTGGATCTTGTTATGAACAGTTACCTACCCTATCCAATATAAACTCTAAATTTTAAAATATGACACGGGGAAAACGAACACAAGCCAAAGAACTCGAAGTCAGACTCCTACGGGAAGGACTGGTTGAGTCTACCCATCGGGTGCAGGCGACCGTCTGTGATCATCGAGGACGGGTGTTATCCGTTGCTGGAAACTCCGACACCGCCACCTTTATCCGTTCCGCCTTAAAACCCTTTCAAGCCTTAGCTGTGGCTACCACAGGCACACTGGAACGATATGATTTAACCGATATTGATTTAGCGATTATTTGTAGTTCCCATCAGGGAACCGTTGAACAGGCTCGACAGGCTTTTAATATTCTCTGGCGGGCGGATGTTGAACCCGTACAACTCCAGTGTCCGATTCCCCCCGGGAAAAATAGCCCCCTGCAACATGGCTGTTCGGGAAAACACGCCGGAATGTTAGCGGTTTGTCAACAATGTCATTGGCCCTTAGAAAGCTATTTACAACGAAAACATCCTCTGCAACAACTGATTATTGGTAAGGTCGGGGAATTATTAGGATTACCCCCCGATGAATTCCTCGGCGCCCGGGATGACTGCGGCGCACCCACCTATTATCTGGAATTGGGTCAAATGGGGACACTCTATGCTCAATTGGCTTCTGGAGACAACCTAGACCGGGAACGAATTGTCCGGGCCATGACCCATCATCCTGAAATGGTGGCGGGAGAGGGACATTTTGATACGGAATTAATGCGTTTAACCGAAGGCGAATTGGTCAGCAAGTCCGGGGCGGAAGGGGTGCAATGTGTGGGACGTATTGGCGAGGGTATGGGATTGGCAATTAAAGTTATGGATGGCTCCCATCGGGCTAAATATGCCACGGCAATTCATCTATTAAAACAAATGGGCTGGATTACACCGACCATCGCGGAAACCCTCTCGGAAAAATTCCTTACCCTGAGTGATTTTAAGCGTTTGGATGTGATCGGCGAATTATCGTTTTTGTAAATCAGAACTTACCCATCACCGCTATTAATATTAGGGGTAATTAATGAATTACCCCCACCTCTAGGGTTACATTCCCAAATTTGCCTAAGTCCTGATTGCCAGAAAATCACCTGTGACTAACATCACCCTGGCTACTGAGTCAAGTCACTGTTACAATCCTTAATATTCCGTTATATTTGTTTACATAAGCCAAGTAACGGAAAAAGACCATGAAAACCACCAACGAAAACGGCATCCTGAATAACTACGCCACCGAACCCCAACTTTATTTTGCTGAGTATCCCTCACCCGAACAGCAAAATCGCTATGCAGTCCAAGCCACCGTCGCAGCACTCTTGGTGACTTCCCTGCTCCTGATTGCCTTTGTCGCCTAAAATCATGGGCCATTATTTCTCTCCCCTATCTTCCCTCTAAAAAAATATTTCCCAAAAGGGGTTGCCAAATCCAGAAGGTTATGGTTATAATACAAAAGGAAGAAAAGCGACGCGGGGTAGAGCAGTCTGGTAGCTCGTCGGGCTCATAACCCGAAGGTCGGTGGTTCAAATCCGCTCCCCGCCACCAAATTAGATAAAAATAAACCTCGCAAACTTGAATGGGTGCGGGGTTTATTTTTATGGTTGTTTTTAATCAGTTTAAGGAAAGAGGGATAAATGGCGAAGTCTTTCCCCCCGATTAGTGCGTAGTGCTATATAACCGATTATCCAGCGTTTTTTCTCATATTTTTGCGAAGAATCCAAAGTCCCAAACCAATAACTAAACTTAATAACACAATCTTAGAAACTGGGCCCAAATATTCATCGACCAAATCATAATGGTCTCCCAATAAATACCCGGCTCCTGTTAAAAAAGTCACCCAAAGGGTTGTACCAATGGTAGAATAGATGATGAAGGGAATTAATGGCATATTGTTTAAACCCGCAGGTAAAGAAATTAATGTTCTTACCCCGGGAACTAAACGACATAAAAAAACAGCCATACCGCCATATCGAGTGAACCAATTATTGGCTTTATCAATATCCCTACCGGAAACCGTAATCCATTTTCCGTATTTATCCGCTAAATCTCTTAACCTTTCTTCCCCGAAGAATTTACCCGCATAATACCAAGGAAACGCCCCTAATATTGTTCCGACAACTCCCGCTAAAATTGCAGGGAAAAATTGCATTTCCCCTCGGGATACCGTAAAACCCGCTAAGGGCATAATTAACTCAGAGGGAATAGGCGGAAAGAGATTTTCTAAAAACATTAATAAACCAATTCCTAGATAACCCAAGGAACCCATAGTATTAGTAATCCATTCAACCATAGTCTTTTCTTAATTTAATTGTCAAAAAAAGCAAACCGGGCTTCAGGTTTAGAAACCCGGTTTAGGGAGTAGCTCAAAAATCTACGTCAGCAACAACTTATGTTCCCGATGTCCAAGAGTTGACATACTCAATTTGTTCTGGGGTCAAGCTATCAACTTTAATCCCCATGGCGTCTAATTTCAAACGGGCAATTTCTTTATCAAGATTCGCCGGAATAGAATGAATTCCTGGTTTCCAATTTGCCTTGGTTTTTCACCAAATGTTCACAAGCTAAGGCTTGGTTAGCAAAACTCATATCCATCACCGCGCTAGGATGTCCTTCGGCGGCGGCTAAATTAATTAAACGGCCTTCTCCCAACACCACAACGGATTTACCGTTTTTGAGTTTATATTCTTGGGTAAAGTTACGAACTTCTTTAATTTCGGTGGCTTTTTCTCCCAAGGTTTTCAGGTCAATTTCAATATCAAAGTGACCGGAATTGCAAACCATGGCGCCATCTTTCATCACGTCAAAATGTTCGCCGCGAATAACGTGCTTATTCCCAGTCACAGTAATAAATAAATCGCCCACGGATGCAGCTTCATCCATCGGCATCACCCGGAAACCGTCCATCACCGCTTCAATAGCCCGCACCGGGTCAATTTCGGTCACAATTACGTTAGCGCCTAAACCCCGCGCCCGTAGGGCTGTACCCTTGCCGCACCAACCGTAACCCGCCACCACAATATTTTTACCCGCTAACAAAACGTTGGTAGCGCGGATAATTCCATCAAGGGTAGATTGACCAGTACCATAACGGTTATCAAAGAAATGCTTAGTATCGGCGTCGTTGACGTTCATGGCGGGGAAGGTTAACACCCCATCTCTCAACATTGCCTTTAAACGCACAATTCCGGTGGTGGTTTCTTCCGTTGTCCCAATCAAGTCGGAAATTTGGTGTTGGCGTTCTTGAATTAAAGTTGCCACCACATCGCTACCATCATCAATAATAATATTGGGACGGTGATCTAAAGCAATTTGAACATGGCGAGTATAGGTTTCGGCGTCTTCCCCTTTAATCGCATAAACCGGAATTCCGTAGTCAACAACTAAACTCGCTGCAACATCATCCTGGGTGGACAGAGGGTTACTGGCAATTAACACCGCATCGGCGCCACCCAATTTCAGGGCGATGGCTAAATGGGCTGTTTCCGTCGTAACGTGACAACAGGCGGCTAACCGCAGACCTGCAAAGGGTTTTTCTTGGGCAAAGCGTTCTTGAATCAGGCGCAGCACGGGCATTTCACGCCCAGCCCATTCAATCCGTTGTTTTCCTTTCGGCGCGAGGGAGGGGTCTTTAATTTCGTAGTTGATACGGACAGTTGTTGCAGTCATGTTGTAGTTGTTTCCTAGACAGAAATTATTTCCAGTTTCCGTGAGAATGCTCAAGTCATCTGGCACACAGGGCCTAACTCAAGTATTCTGTTGGTGACGTCCCCATGCAACTGAGGGTTCCTCGTCAAAATTAGTGATTGTTGCAATTTATTAACATAGAGCCTAACGCGAAACTTGTCATTAGGCCAGAGGTGACACAGAAACCAGAAACCAGGTTTCTCGAAGAAACCCGGTTTCTATTCTATTTGTTCAACAAACAATTAAGTACGATTTCTACACAGGGAACGGGAACACTATTACCAATTAATCGCCGAAAAGTCGAATAGGAACCCACTATTTTAAATTCATCGGGAAAACCTTGCAAACGTAGCATTTCTCGCTCGGTTAATCTTCTTTCTCCATTGACTAATAAATAATTATAGGATGCTCCGGCTCTTAATGCACAGGAGTAGGGATAGGCACTAATATGACCGGCTTTATTTTCATGCCAAATTGTCGGTTCAGTATGGGTTTTTCCTTGATATTTAATTAAACGACTATTACGGATTTTTTCCGAAGCATAATAAAAGTCTGAAACTTGCGGTTCTAAAATTTCTGTTAAGGGTTTCATCGGGATTTTTTGAATTTCCCAGCGAAAGGATAACGGTTGACGATAACCGACAATAAAAATCCGTTCTCGCTTTTGGGGTAGTCCACAATTTAAGGCATTCAGCACTTTATATTCAACAGTATAACCCAATTTTTCTAAAACTTCAATAATAGATTTTAAGGTTTTTCCCTGGTTATGTCCGACTAATTGTTTGACATTTTCTAGGATAAAATAATTGGGTTTTTTACTAGCCAAAATTCTAGCAATATCAAAAAATAATGTTCCTCTGGTGTCTTCAAATCCTTTAAGCTGTCCACAAATACTAAAGGGTTGACAGGGAAACCCCGCCAATAAAATATCGTGTTCGGGAATGTCTTCAGCCATAATTTGGGTAATATCTCCGGCGGGTTTTTCCCCAAAATTCATCTGATAGATTTTTTGAGCATCGGAATCAATATCTGAGGAAAAAACACATTTTGGATTAATATTTTTAGCATTTAATACTTGATTAATCGCAATTCTAAATCCTCCAACTCCACAAAATAAATCAATATATCTCATTCTTGATTTCTACGTTATATGGCTCAGGGAAACCAGGGTTTTGTAGGGGTAGTGCCCCCGTGCCTACCCTCCCCATCCACGATTTGCAGGCGTTTCAGGGATTGGGGCAACCACGGGGGGATTGGGGCAACCACGGGGGGATTGGGGCAACCACGGGGGGATTGGGGCAACCACGGGGGGATTGGGGCAACCACGGGGGGATTGCCCCTACAAAGAATGAAACAGCCCTGGGGGTGTTAAGAGGGTTGAAAGACCCAAACCCTACGATAAAATGTTACAACCAGAAGTATTACCTGTTCCGGTGTTACCTCTCAAAAATTAAGCTATTTCAAAATAGTCTATTTGCAATACAGGGCCAATCATTGCCAAGGTCATAATATCCTCTCGAATTTGACCTGTAATGGTGACTTTTAACCCCGATTTTTGCAAATCTTTGGGAGGATTATGGAGTTCATAGGTTTTGCCATCGCTGACTAATGCCCAGGTTCCAGAACCAAATCCTTTCCGCTCAATTGTACCTGTAACGGTGATATTCATATCGCGTTTACCTGAGTTTTAATCGCCAAACGAGCCAACCCAAAACATAACAAAGCATTGGTAACTAAAAACAGTTGAGGGACGAAACCTTTGCCTAATCCCCAAACAGTAGGAGAGACTATCGCACTAATTCCTAAACAACTGGCTGTTCCAATGGTTATTCCAATCGCCACCCATTTCCAATGTGGATGTCCCAGGAATAATACTATTAAAATTGCCGGAATTAATACACTGGCAAATAGGGGATTTAAAGTCGAACTTCCTTGAATTGCGCCCCCTAATTCCGGCAGAGAACTACCCATCATTCGCATCGGCCATTGGGGTAAATCAAAGATATAGAAACCCCGCAGGAAAAATAAACCACTACTTCCCGCAACTAATCCCCCGGCCAAAGACCAACCCCATTGAAACGGGAAATAATTTCTTAGAAACCACGCTAATAAATAGGAACCCAAAACCATCGCTAATTTAGGCAATAATGCCACCGCCCCGCCATCAACCCAAAATCGAGGACTCAGATAACCATTATCGCGTAACCAACGAAAGAAATCTCGGAAAGTAATTTGTCCTTTCAATGCCATTTGTACGGCGTTTGTGGCATCTAAATGACCCGCCCCGAAATGATTTAGGGGGTCTTCTGAAACTTTGCGGGCAGATTCTTTGAGAATATTAATAACTTGATTCGGTTTCGGTAACTCCACTGGCTTTAATTAATGCGGCTACCCCAGCAACGTGCGGCGCCGCCATACTTGTGCCTTGAAAAGCTGCAAAAACCGCGTCACCCGTTGCCGGGTCAATGGTATTTTGTAGGATACCTCCGACTTGATTTTCCCCTTCAATTAATCCTCCCGGGGCGGCAATATCAACCCCAGCGCCAAAATTAGAATAGGGGGTTTTATTTCCCGCCGCATCTAACGCCGCCACACCTAAAACTTTAGGATAACGGGCAGGATATCCGGCGCAATTTTCCCCGGAATTTCCCGCGGCTCCAATAATTACAACTCCTTTAGAATAGGCATAATCAATGGCTTCTTGCATTAAATGACTTTCGCCACCACCACCTAAACTCATGTTAATCACATCGGCGTTATGGTCAGCAGCAAATTTAATCGCTTCGGCAATATCAGAAATCGTGCCACCGCCCCCGGAACTTAATACTTTTAGGGGCATAATTTTGGCTTTATAAGCAATACCAGTTACGCCATAATTATTATTAGTAGATTGGGCAATAGTTCCGGCAACATGGGTTCCATGTCCGTTATCATCAAAGGCTTCAATTTTATCATTCACAAAATCATAGCCTTCCACAAATTGGGTCTGTTCTAAATCGGGAACTAGACTAACTCCACTATCAATAACGGCAACGGTAACTCCTTCTCCCTGGGTTTCACTCCAGGCCCCCTCTAAATTAATACTACGAAAATTCCATTGTTTCCCATATAAAGGGTCATTGGGAATTGTATTTGCCATATTATAAATAATCGCGGCTTGAGAATTTTCCCCTGGAATTTCGTCCGCACGATAGATATAATTGGGTTCAATAAATTCTGTCTGTTTACCCAAGGATTTTCTCAAGGATTTTAGTAGTTTGGCATCCCCTCTAACCACATAAACGTTATCCGCTTGAGAAAATTCACTATTGAGATAGGGAACAATTTGATATTGTTCAGAAATTGACCGCACTTGATTGGCAATTTCCGATTGCCCTAAAGATTCCTTAAAATCAAGTACAATACTGTCATAACTGCCTTGATTAGCAAGACCGGAGAAGTTAGAAACTGCCCAGCCTAAACCCACTAAAAATAAGCAGAATAGGAAAAATTTTTTCATCGTTTTTCAAAAGTTGAGGTTGATGAGAAGTCAGCGGTTTCCAGAAACCGGGTTTCCTGGGTCTGAACATATATCTTATTCCTATTCTATCTATCATCATCAAAATAGATGATCATAGATAATAACTTTCACAGAGGAAAAATTACAATGGAACGTGGTTTATTATGGCTTCCCCTGCTGGCGGTATTTATCGGTCTAGCTTGGTCGGGTTGGAATGAATACCGAAAATTGGAGGCCTATCAAGCCTGGGCGACCGATTTTGATAAGGCTAAATATGATATTTATGCGGTTTTGGGCCTCAAGGAAATGGACTTAACCTGGGGAAAACCCACCCGCAAAGGCCCAATTAATTTAGAAACCTTTTCTCTCAAACAGGTAGAGTCTTTGAGGTTATTGGTGGAAAATCAAGCCGTTGACCCGAATATCCCCCCAGAAAAAGGAAAAGCGATCGCGTTAGAATTTAGATTCACCGATGCTGCTCAAATTGTCCAAATTCCCTTTACAGAAATTTCTCTAGCCGTCCGATGGCATAAATACCTTCAGTCTTTAATACGGTAATCTTGTAGGAGTTAGGGCTTCTTCCCTCCGGTAAAAAGATTATACTAGGGGAAATCAGGGTTATTTTCCTTAATAATCTGAAAATCACTTCTGATTTTTACCTTTTTTTACCTAAAGTATGAATTTTAAACAATTACCTAAAAATTTAATCGCCTTAACCCTGGCAATGTCGTTATTAATATCGGCTTGCGGGGGCAAAGATTCTATACCTCCATCGGAGAATCAATCTGTTAATAACTCCGCCCCAACTACCGTGGCACAGAAACCTGTTTCTGGTAGCCAATTTAATCAGTTTTTCCCTAAAAGTCAAGACGGTTATCAGGTTGTTTTTGCTCAGGAAAAAACTGGTTTTGCCGAAGCTAAATTAAATCAAGGGGGGCAAAATGTAGCCATGCTTTCGATTAATGACCTGGCTAATAATCCCAGTGCGGCAACTAAATATCAACAGAGTAGTCAAACTATTAGTGGATATCCGGCCGTCACTCAAGGGAAAAATACCACTGCTATTCTAGTCGCAAACCGCCATCAAGTCAAAGTTCAATCTCGTTCTGAATCCTTTACAGCTAATGACCGAGAAAACTGGCTGGGAAAATTCAATTTGAATGGGTTATCCCGAGTAAAATGATATTAGTTAGCATTTCTAGCAACAATAACTGTACTATTTTAGGAGAATGACTGTGAGTAAATCTATCACTCAATTAGTGGATGAATTACCAACGGGCGGCATTACCGTTATGGTTTTGCGCGGGTTAGACTTTGTAATTCCGGGTCAATGGAATAATTTAGTTGGGTTTGAAAATACAGTTAAAACTATTACCGGAGAAGATGACCCTGCCTATATTCAACAGGTCAGTGAACGGGCTTTATGGCTCTATAATGACAAAAAACAAGAACAGGATTATCAACGGGCGTTGTGGTTATATCAAACCATTGATAGTGCAGGAACTGCTTTAGGAACCGCAGCTTTAGCTAATAAAATTGGGGAAAATATCAGTTTTTTAGGCTTTTTAAATAAATTAACCCCCAAAGCAAACAAAGCCCAAGCGATTGATTTATCCCTAAAATTAGTGGCGGAATTAGTCGGATTTTGCTTAATTAATGGTATCCCGGGTGATAGTATTGGGGACTTTTTAGCCGCATTAGGAGATTATGGTGGAGAATCTTTAATGCGGATGACTGCCTTAGTTTGTTTGGATGGTTTAATTCCTTTAGGGCCAGATTTTATTAGTTCGGCGTTATCAACTATTGGAAACTTAACCCCGGAAGAATTAGAAAAAAATGAAGGCTTTAAACGGATTAATGATGTAATTCCCGGTAAAACTTCTGAAGGGAAATTACAGTTTGTGCAAGGAAGTTTTGATTCCGTCAAGGGTTGGATGGGAGATTTTGTTTCTCAACATGATTTAACCCCGGAAAAAGTAGTTAAAAATCTGCAAGGATTTGTCGATATTACCAATGATAAGTTAGATTATGTCGCCGCATTTTTAGACATGACTACTAACTATTATACCCATACCGGAACTCAAACCTTAGCCCGTCGTTTAATTGAACGAGCCTCCGCCGAAATTTAACCAAAAAAATCAGGGGTAGGGTTTTCCCACCCCTGCACAAAAATCAATCATCCGTTAAAATAGCTGCAATATTCTGGTAAATTGTTGTTGAAATTAAAATAAGGAAGTCTCTATGTCTGAAGAAACAAAACCCAATGCTGAAGCCACCACCCCAGAAACACCAAGCGAAAAACCAGCCGAGAAGAAAGCCAAAGCTCCGGCATTAGAAGATAAACCTTTCGGTGAGTTTATCCAACAGGACTATATTCCCGCCTTAGAAAAAGCATTAAATAGTCAAGGTGTTGAGGATTTAAACCTCAAATTTGCTAAAGAAAAATTGCCTTCTGGCTTAGGAGTTAGTCAAGATTGTTGGCAAGTGGTTGGTCAATGGCAACAGGGAAAACGCCAGTTCAATGTCTATTTTCCCAATGAAGATATTAGTTCTTTAAAGTTATTTACCTGTGCTTTAAATGGGATTAAACCCTCTACAATTGAGCCATTTTTAGGGGATGAACGAAAAATTAATCTTGATTTATTAGTGTTTGGCGTAGTTCAACGGTTGAATGCACAAAAATGGTTAACTCGTAACTAATAGTAGGGAACAGGGAATAGGGAACACCAGAACAGCTTACTTTACTAGAGGTCTTATGGTAGATAAAATCAAAAAAACCGATGCCGAATGGAAACAACAACTCAGTGATGAACAATTCCGTGTAACTCGGAAAAAAGGCACGGAACGCGCATTTGCAGGAAAATACCATGATAATAAAGAAAAGGGTATTTATAAATGCGTTTGTTGTGGCACGGAGTTATTTACTTCCGAAACAAAATTTGATTCGGGAACTGGATGGCCGAGTTTTTGGCAACCCATTAACGAAGAAAATGTTAAATGTGAAAATGATTTCAGTTTCTTCATGCGTCGAACTGAAGTTCTTTGTGCCGCTTGTGATGCCCATTTAGGTCATGTTTTTGATGATGGCCCTAAACCCACAGGACAACGCTATTGTATGAATTCTGCGGCTTTAAATTTCGAGAAATCAGAAGGTTAATTCCAAAATAGAAACCGGGTTTGGTGGGGAAAAAATTCACCCAACTCGGTTTAAAAATTTCAGGGAATAGGGAACAGGGAATAGGGACTGAAAAGTGTCCTAACTATAATGCGTAGCGCTATAGTATTGCGTTATGTTTGCTTTTTTTTCCTAATGCAATCATCATCGAACCTGTAACTACAATAATCGCTCCTATCACAGCAAAAACAGTTAAATTTTCCGGTTCAATTAAATCGGGAAATAGTACCGCAATGCTATCAACAGAAATCAGGGTAATAATCGGAGCTAAGGCTAAAACAGCACTGACTCTTGACGCTTCCCAATGTTCTAAAGATTCGGCAAAACAACCATAGGCAATTAGGGTATTTAGTCCGCAAAATAGTAGAATTAATAACTGAAATGGGGTTAAGGTAAAAATTGCCGATGGGGTGGCGACGGGTAAATATAAAATTGTACAGCTTCCATAAATAAATGCCATAACTTGAGAGGAGGAAAGAGATTGTAAAAGTTGTTTTTGAGCTAAGGCATAAATTGCCCAGGATATCGCTCCAACTCCTAGTAAAAAACTTCCCAATAAATATTGATTAGATGCGGTAACTAAAACTTTTAATTGTTCATTAAAAAATAAACTAAATCCCAAGGTCAATACCCCTAACCCTAACCATTGTAGGCGGGTATAATGTTCTTTAAAAATAACTAATGCCCCTAACCCCATTAAAACCGGAGATAGTTGAATTAAAACTTCAGCATTGGTAGGAGAAGTCAAGGCTAAACCCTGCAAAAATAGGATATAATTACCCGCTAAAAATATTGTAGCGATGCCTAATAGACCCCAAGGGATTAAACGGATTGTTTCTATATTAGGAAGTTGTTTACGAATGGTTAAATATCCCCCTAACAACACAAAAGCAATAACAAATCGATACCAAGTTACGGTATAAACATCTAAACCTTGTAAAATAATTGCCAATGCTAACGGCAGAATCCCCCATAAAAATGTTGTTAATAGTGCTAACCCTAACCCTAAGCGCCATCGTCCTGAAGTTGAATGAATTGACATTATAATATTCCATCCTTTAATGTTTGCTACAAATACTTGATCAGGTGGCTAATCACTTTTTCTATCCCTTATCCCCTGTTCCCTGATCCGGTGTTCCCTTGCCATCTGTAGCACTAATTCAATGATTTTATATAAAATTATTGACTACCTTTTTCTAACATAAAATATTACAGCGATCGCTATTTTAAAAAATAACGATCGCTGTTTTTCCTAGGTTTAATTTAAGCTGACTACGCCTCTAAAGCGGGAACTTCCACCGCCGCGATTTGGAGGGCAACTTCCGTTTTCGGTCGGTCTAATTTGAGTACCAGAACCCCCAAAGGTGGTAAACATAAATCCAAAGAATGGGGATAATTATGGAACCACCATTCATCCGTCCATTTACCCCCTAAATTCCCCATATTACTGCCGCCAAATTCACCGGAATCACTATTAAATAATTCCGTATAGAATCCCAATTCAGGAACACCCACGCGATAATGACTATGGGGTTGGGGCGTAAAATTACAGACAACTACCACAAATTCTTCCGGATCTTTCGCCCGACGAATAAACGACACTACACTGTGACGAGTATCCGTACAATCAATCCATTGGAAACCCGGCTTCAGCAAAATCCTGTTCATATAAGGCCGGTTCAGTGCGATACAATTCATTCAACGCTTGGAATAACCGTTTAGTCTGTTGGTGGGCGGGATATTGCATCAATTCCCATTCCAAAGTTCCCCAAGCATTCCATTCTTGACGCTGACCAAACTCCATTCCCATGAACAAAGTTTTCTTACCCGGGTGAGTAAACATATAGGTAAACAAACACCGGACATTAGCAAATTTTTGCCAATCATCCCCGGGCATTTTGTTGGCAATATTGCTCTTACAATGCACCACCTCATCATGGGAAAGCGCCAACATAAAGTTCTCGCTGTGGTGATACCAAATACTAAAAGTAATGTTATTTTGATGGAACTGACGGAACCAAGGATCCATGCTGAAATAATCCAACATATCGTGCATCCAGCCCATATTCCATTTCAGGTTAAACCCTAACCCCCCCACATAGGTCGGCCAGGACACCATCGGCCAGGAGGTAGATTCTTCCGCAATGGATAGAGTCCCCGGATAGTAACTAAACAGAACATGGTTAGTTTGACGCAGGAAATCCGCCGCTTCAATATGTTCACAACCGCCGTATTGATTAGCAACCCATTCGCCATCGGGACGTAAATAGTTCAGATACAGCATCGAGGCGACCGCATCCACCCGAATTCCATCGATATGATACTTGTCATACCAAAATAGGGCATTAGCCACCAGGAAATTTCGGACTTCGTTGCGACCATAGTTAAACACCAAGGTTCCCCATTCCTTGTGTTCGCCCTTGCGGGGGTCGGCGTGTTCGTAGAGGTGAGTGCCATCAAAGAACGGTAAACCGTGTCCGTCTTTGGGGAAATGTCCCGGCACCCAGTCCACAATCACTCCAATGCCGTTTAAATGGCATTGATCCACAAAATACATGAAATCTTCAGGACTGCCAAACCGGGAGGTAGGGGCATAATATCCGGTGACTTGATATCCCCAAGAGCCATCAAAGGGATGTTCGGCGATCGGTAATAATTCAATATGGGTAAAGCCTAAATCTTTAACGTAGGGAATTAACTGATCCGCGAGTTCCCGATAGGTTAAAAAACGACCACCCGGATCAAGCTCACAGGCCTGTACCGCCGGTTCAACGGTGCCATCGGGTAAAACATGGGGTTGATCAAACGGAGCGCGGTTCCAAGACCCCAAATGGCATTCATAAACCGAAATCGGGGATTTCAGGGGATCTTTATGACGTCGTTCTTCTAACCAATCTTGATCGCGCCATTGGTAGGTATCTAAATTAGCAACAATAGAAGCGGTTTTGGGGCGAACTTCTTGATAAAACCCGTAGGGATCGGTTTTCTCGTAGATATGTCCTTCCCAGTTTTTAATTTCATATTTGTAATGTTCCCCCACTCCCAGTCCGGGGATAAACATTTCCCAAACGCCATTACCCAACTTCCGCATTTGGTGTTTGCGTCCATCCCAATTATTGAAGTTACCAATAATGGAAACGTTCCGCGCACTCGGTGCCCAAACGGCAAAATACACCCCAGCTACGTCATTGACGGTCATTAGGTGAGCACCTAATTTTTCATAAATCCGGTGGTGGTTGCCCTCTGCAAACAGGTGAACATCCATATCGGTAAATTGGGCAGAACGGAAAGCATAGGGGTCATAAACCACCTTTTCATGTTCCCCCTCCTTGAGTCGCAGTTGATAATTGGAGAGTTCATGGGTCTCAATTATGCACTCGAAGAAATGGGGATTATGGACGGACTGCATGGGGTATTCCTGTCGTTGTTCGGGCAACAGAACCCATGCCGCCTCCGCATTAGGGAGGTACGCTCTTACTACCCATACCGTTTTACCCTCATGTTCAATTTGATGGGAAACCTAACACTTCAAAGGGATCTTGGTGATGGTTCCAAACAATCTTATCAATCTGATCAGTTGCGATGGTCGTCATGGATTTCTACTGCTCTACAATTACAAAACAGGTCTAATATGGATGGGAAAGGTAGTATCAATTTACTAGATTTTGACCTTTTCAGGACGAGGAAACCTCCTGCCTGCTACCTTCCGCACTTTCGGGAAAATCCTACTCTTACGCTTTGACATCCTCCCGACACCAACGCTTCGCTTATGCTGCGGTTCTTCTTGCCCCCATTTGTGATAAGCGAGATTTGGGATTATTTTACTTGATTTTGACCATCTATATTATCAATGACTGTTGACCTTTAGCGAGCGAGGACACCCCCACTTCCCCTACTCCCCTACTCCCCTACTCCCCTACTCCCCTACTCCCCAGGGCTGTTTCATTCTCAGGGAAACCAGGGTTTTGTAGGGGTAGTGCCCCCGTGCCTACCCTCCCCATCCCAGATTTGCAGGCGTTTCAGGGATTGGGGCAACCACGGGGGGATTGGGGCAACCACGGGGGGATTGGGGCAACCACGGGGGGATTGGGGCAACCACGGGGGGATTGGGGCAACCACGGGGGGATTGGGGCAACCACGGGGGGATTGGGGCAACCACGGGGGGATTGGGGCAACCACGGGGGGATTGGGGCAACCACGGGGGGATTGGGGCAACCACGGGGGGATTGGGGCAACCACGGGGGGATTGCCCCTACAAAGAATGAAACAGCCCTGCCCTACTCCCCCCGCTCCCCCTGCTCCCCCCGCTCCCCCTGCTCCCCCTACTCCCCCTACCTCCCCTGCTCCCCTATAATCCCGGCGGCAAGGGTTCACCACAAAGATCATGAATTTTGGCAATCCGGTCGAATATCCAGGGGTAACTTTGGCGATATTCAGGCATCAGGGCCAGGGGACTGAGCAAAGCCGCCGCCGCAATATCCGCAATACTGATGCGATCGCCCACCAAATAGGGCCGTTCTTTCCAGACTTCCAACACCTCAAAAGCCGTTTTTAAGCGAGTTTTAGCCAGTTCAACGGCTGCGGAATTAATCTGATATTGCCAACGCACGACTTGAATCACTAATTGACTCGATAGGGACGGATCAATTTGTTTCCCCTCTCCAGACCGAAACTGATAATAAACAAACCGAGTCGCTGTCCCAATACTTTCATCTAACCAATCTTCCAATAATGCGGCTTGGGTTTGTAGGTGGGGATCAACAAAAAATAAGGGAGGATCAGGATAATTATGCTCTAAATACTTGAAAATTTGAGTGGAGTCGGCGATCGCCTGGGGTTGACCTGCTATTTGGGGTAATAAAACCGGAAACCGTGGTCAGTCCCGTTAGGGGTTTGAGTTTCAGGGTATGAAGTCCCGGGGTGAGATTTTCCACTTGATAAGAAACCCCCTTATACCCCAATGCTAAACGGGCTTTTCGACAATAATGGGACGTACTAAACTGCAATAGGAGCATAAAAAACTAAAATGAATTGAATTAATATACAAAACTGAAATTTAACAATATTTTGGGGGTTTTTCGTGATTAGATAGTTTTAAGTTGGTTTGATAGTTAAGGGTAGGATCTTTCTATTGGAGATGATTCCAAGTGACCCCAGCCCCGGATCAAGCATTGCCTTTCCATTCCCCCACACCGAAAGCTGAAGTCAAGGTAGGTAAATTTTATGACTGTTGCGTTTAAATCGTCACCTTCTCCTCAACGCAGAATTTCTAGTCCCGTTGATCTTCCTTCGATACAAAGTAAAGTCGTTCCCTTTAATCAGGCTCGAAAAAAACGGGTTCAAGCCGCCTTGATGACTTCTTTACCCTTGGTTAATCCCCCCTCGCCAATACCCTCGTCAACGGTTGTTAAAGCCCTACCCCAACCCCAACCCAAACCTTTCTGGCTTACTTCCATAATTGCGGTACAAAAGGTTTCATCGGTTGTTACCTCCTTGATTATTGGTTCAACTTTAACAGTTTATGGGTTAACGGTTTATGGAGAGTCGAGTTGGACACAGGAATATCCCAAATTAGAAAAGTTACGGGCCACGGAACAACAACTGCGCACGGCTCAAGAACTCCTAAAAAATCAAATTGCGATCGCCGCCGACGAACCCACCACAGGTCTTGTGATTCCCCAACCCAATGATATGATCTATGTTGAACCGGCGAAACCCCGTCCCCAACCATCCCCAGAAACCACAGCCGTGATCAAATTAGATCCCTCTCCCCATCCAACATTAAACAGACCTTTAGGATATTAAACAGGGAACAGGGAATTACGAATTACGAATTACGAATTACGAATGGGTTATAGGTTATGGGCAATAGGCAATAGGCAATGGGCAATAGGCAATAGGCAATGGGTTAACCTCCCCTACTCCCCCAATCAATTTTGGACAGTAGGTATTCATGGTTAATCTGGTCAAAACATTTTGATATGTCGGCATCTAAGATATAATGCTCACCTTTGTTGATGCTTCGGAAGATTCTTGACATTGCATCATGGGCTGAACGTCCAGGTCTGAACCCGTAGCTTTCACTATCGAATCTAGCCTCCTATTGTGGCTCTAACGCGGATTTAACCAAGGCTTGCCTAACTCTATCTTGTATAGTTGGGATTCCTAAAGGTCTTTCCTCCCCGTTGGATTTGGGTATCCATTTCCTTCGGAGTGGTTTCGCCTTTTGGTATTTATTCAAGTTTTGGACAAGTTCTAATCGTTGTTTGGGTGTGATGGATTTGACCCCATCTACCCCGGCTGTTCTTTATCCATCTCTCGCCCTCATAACATCCGCCTTAGATTTGTGGCTACCTAACAGTATTCGACCTCTGTAGGAGTAGATGAGGGGTTTTAACGTTCCTTGAAAATGGGATTATTGCCTTGAGAATCATCCTGTCCGCCGGGGTATTTTTGGGAGTCTTAGTAGGTGTTAAGTTTTCAAACCCTACCTTTATAAAAGAACACACAATCTTCTATCTTTTCCCCTTGTTCTTTTGAATCCAGTGTAATCAAGTCAATTTCACTACTTAATTTTTACGACGGTTTCAGCCGGATGTTTACTTTCGTTATTCTTGGGCAATTGGCTAGGGAACTCCTTAGATATTTGACTTATATCCGATTTCCCGTTATTCCCAGCTTCAGTGTTTTGATAATCAGTCTGGTACTGTCGGAATTGCCGAGTCTCTTTGGAATTGGATACCTTGCTTTGACGTTCGGCAAGCCGTACCATTGACTCCGAGATTAACCCTCCTTTAACTACAGATATTATCTCCTTGTAGGTGACATTCATCTTGAGAATTACTATAATAAGGTCAAAATGGGTAGCGGCTTATTATATAAATGCCAGCCAGCTTTACTTAATATAATTGCATACCCCTATATCAATTTACTAGACAGAGGCGCTTTTTCCCCTTGACACACCCATGCACCCCAAAAATAAGGATGGTTTAGGGGTTGATAATCGGGCTCAGGATATTTACCTTCCGATTATAATTCTTTCGGAACAGTTTGACCCAGTTCCGTTGTTTGTAATTGCTGAAAATGAATAAAAATATGAACAAACGTTGTGTTAATTACCTGCTCTCATTGTTGTGCGTATTTCTCGTGTTGCTCTGGAATACGCCAAATGCCTTGGCATTTTGTGGATTTTTTGTGTCTAAATCTGATACTCAAATGCACAACTCTTCCTCGCGAGTCGTGATCGCTCACAAAGGGAATCGTAGTATTATGAGCATGGCAAATAATTATCAAGGAGATGTTAAAGATTTTGCTCGAATTGTACCAATTCCAGTAGTACCAAAGCGCGAACAAGTAAGAATTGGTAACTTAAAAGCGGTCGAAGCACTCAATGATTTTACAGCACCTCGGCTGGCTGAATACATTGATGAACCTTGCCGTGAGGAAGCACAAATCTTTTATACGGGGGTAATTTTCCTAACAGGTGTATTACTTTTTGTAGGCGCGATCGTGTGGGCAGGACGATGGGGAGAATTAGCGCAACTGTTGACAGGACTTTTCCTAATAGGTATATTAATCGCGATTAGTTTGCCTTCATTCCTGAATCCAGCCAACAAGGCCCCAGTACCAAGCGCTGCTCCTCATTTAATTCCTGATTCTGCTTTGGGTGTCACAGTTGCAGACAAATTCACCGTAGGCGAGTACGATGTTATCATTCTCAGTGCTGAACAATCCAATGGTTTGACAACTTGGTTAATTCAGAATGGCTACAAAGTTCCCGATGGAGCCCAGAAAATGCTCCAATCTTATATTGAGCAAGGCATGAAATTTTTTGTGGTTAAAGTTAACCTCATAGAATTAGAAAAAAGCGGTTATGGGTTTCTGCGTCCGATTGTATTGGATTATGAATCACCTAAGTTTATGCTCCCCATCCGATTAGGAACTTTGAACTCTACCGGAGAACAGAATTTAATTGTTCACATTCTTTCCCCCGATGGTTATGCAGAAGTCAGCAACTATCGTACTGTCCCCATCCCTACGGATCAGACATCGGAACACTATAAACCATCGGGTGAAGAATTGCCCTACTTCCTGAAAAATAAAGATAATTTTGGCAAATTCTATGAAGCCATGTTTCCAAGGAGAATATGAACGGCAAGGGAAAAATGTTGCTTTCTTAGAATATGCTGGGGGTATGGGCTTGGGTAAGTGTGACCCCTGCACGATGCAGCAAGAAGAGATGTACAAACTCATGGAATTACTTCCAGAAATATACCCTTTTATGCCAGATCAAGGTAAAAACTCTTTTTACTCTGACTTTGGGTATGTTACCCGTTTGCATATACGCTACACTCATGAGAAATTTCCAGAAGATTTAGAGTTTCGGATAGTGGGAGAAGAGTTTGACGGCTTCACAGAAGCTGAGGAAATCAGCAAGAATGCCAGGCGCCGGGTATATCCTACGGTCTTTCAAGGGCGATATGTGATTCGTCGTACCAAAGGTACTACTTTTTGCCTAGCCGGGTTCAGATATCGGAAATGGAACCAGAATTGGGTGGAAAACCTGAAGCGATTTACGGGTTGGGATACCAAAGAAATAGAGAAAATAGCATCCCGTTAATGGCTCATATTTTCAAGGGAAAAAAAGCGGTTTTCCCTTGTGTTAATTATACTGAAGCGAAATCAAAACAACTTGGCAAAATTCTATTTGTTAGGAGGATAAGATGTTACACGAATTAACACTGCGTGGATTAGTGCTTGCCAATCCTGTTGTTCCTTACTTTGTGATCAGACACAAAGGTTTACCATTAACGGATAGCCTATTAATTGTACTTTGTATTATTCCCATTGAGATGCTCGTTATTTGGTTGGTATTCAAGTTTGATAGAATTGCTATTAATTTTTATAGGCTATTAATAGCAGTGTCATTGGCTAATATTGCTACTTCTATAATAGGAATACCTTTTCTGTATAATTATTATATTGAAAAAAACTCAACAAACGCTCATTTTTTAGTGCAATTTTTAATAGGTAATTTTTTCATTGCTTGGTTAGTTGAATCCTTGATATATCAGTCATTTCTTAAACAAGAAAATCTATCATTAGTTAACATAGTTAAAGCTGCTTTTGCCAGTAATTTAGTTAGTTACCTGATGTTTGCATTCGTTATTTTACCTTTTTCTATCAATTCATTTTCTTCAGTTGATACTCACTCTGAAACACTAACAAATTATTATCCACCTGTTATATTTGTTGATAAATATAGACCCATAGTTAAGTATTTTTTGGAAAATCAACAAGCATTTTACTACAAAAATAACCGCTTTACTAATAATTGGAAAGAATTAGGAGAGAGCGAAATTATTGAAGGACAACAAGGTATAGAAAGAAGTGAGTCTCAACTTCCATTGATTATAGAGGCTACGGCAGCTAGTTTTCCATTCTCAGCCAGTCTTTCAAACAAAACCCCATATCCAGGCACAGAATTTCCAAAAATCATTCATTACAATGCCACAATCTTTGTGATCTCGGATCAGTCTAAACCTTCTGAATTAAAATTCATTAAAGGTATTTGTGGGACACAGGAAGGAATGTCGAAGCCGAAACTGGTTAATGGTAAATTTCAATGTCCTTCTGGTTCTGTAGATAAAAGTGATGAGTGGGGATTGCGTTAAAAATCAATAATCAATTAGGGATATAAAAAAGTGTTTTTTTTATCAAGAAGAGTTCTTTATAACCCCGATTTTCTTTGAAAAACTTCGTTTTTTATCCTTTAATCATCAACTATCTAAGCAAATGCAAAACTATCAGCTTAACTTTAGGTTTTACCGACCAACTATTTACCCTTCTGCTCTTTCTCTCTCCTTAATACTTGGTATTGCTCACGGTTTCGCTGATGCAGCCGCGGGGTTTTTGTTAGGAAGATTACCTCATACCATGTCCTTAGAGCAAGCAAGTGGGCTAATTATTCTCTACAATGTCCTAGGTTTTGGTTATCAACCATTAGTGGGGATGTTAACCGATAAATTCAAACGTCCGCATCTAGCTGTTTTGGTGGGTTTGTCCTCACTTTTATTGGCGTTATTGGTAAAAGATGGGGATTCACAAATCGCGGTAATTTTAGCAGGAATTGGTTTCGGCGGCATTTCATGTCGGCGGTGGCTCTTTCGCGTTAGCGGCTACTCCTTATAAAAAAACTATAGGAAGTGGACTTTTTACCGCACCAGGAATAATTGGTTTAGCTGTGGGTGGTGTTTTAGGGTTTACAGGTAATAACATTACTATACCAATAGTTCTACTACTGGGTTTAATGATAGGGATTATTTCTATAATTAACTTATCTAAATATGATTTATCTTATGCTCATATAGAGAATGAAGCCACCGAAAATGACAATTTTGGTGATGAGGTTTTATTGGTACTGCTGATCGCGATCGCGCTGACTTCCACAGTCTGGACTAGCTTTCAATTCCTCTTACAAACCCATCTCGACTTGATCATTGTCATAGCTTTTGCTGCTGCAATTGCTAAGGTATGTGGTGGTATTTTTGCAGAACTTTGGGGATGGCGATCATGGACAATTGTTTCCCTAACAATTGCCGCATTTCTATTATTATTTGGTCAACAAAATCACCTAACTTTAATTCTAGGTTTAGCATTACTTCAATCGACTATTCCTATCACTCTGGCTGCTACAGCTAAAATGATGCCCCAACAACCAGCTACAGCTACAGGTTTTGCCCTCGGACTTTCTATCCTGATTGGCGGTATTCCGGTAATTTGCGGTTTGGGTGAGATCGCAAGCATACCGACTGTTTCTGCTTTGATTGTCATGATCACTACTCTGTCTTTGTGGTGGGTGTTGAAATTGAAAATTATGCAAAAAGGATAAAATTCCTGTAATTATGTGATCTGATTAATTTTCATACTATCCTCTTTGAATAATCCATCTGTTACCCAATGGACTTGATTCTCTATTAGCCAATGTTCTCTAATTTTTTTAGCAAATAAGTCTGCTTATTAAACCCTATTACTTATATAATAAACTGTTTTTTTGTATGTATACTTTCCGGTTTCCCATTTTGTGTATAGTGATCAATTTGATTATATAGTTTAATTTGATTCCGCGACAAGATTGAAGGTTTTATTCAAATCTTGATGGTTAATCTTCATAAAATATCCAATTTCTCGATATCCTTAATATCCCAACATTTTCGCTAATATCACCACTAATAATATCCCCCACATCGAGTATATTTTTCCTTGAGATTTTGGGAAATCCTTGACTTTTTTCAGATGTTCTATTAAACTGTTTATGATTACTTTTTTTACTAAAGAATGCGATCGCCCTTGATTTTATCATCAGGCGATGCGCAGCGGCGCGACTAGCACCATCGCTCTTTCCTTACTCTTTTTGACCCGACTTTGAAACAGCCCTGCCCCCCACTCCCCCACTCCCCCACTCCCCCACTCCCCCTACTCCCCCTGCTCCCCTGCTCCCCCTGCCTCCCCTGCCTCCCCCTGCTCCCCCTGCACCCCCTGCTCCCCTGCTCCCCCATTCCCCACGCCCCCGCTACTATATGGCTTCCTCAGACTACTCCTCCGGTTCTCGTTTTCAACGACAGCGTTCTTCTCCTGGTCAGCGTGGGGGAAAAAGAACAGTCATGGGGCGAAAAAGAACAACCTGGGGAGGTAAAGGTCAAAATTCCCCATCTCGGAATTCAGGTTCTACTCCCTTAGCGAAAAGCCCGATTAATCTTCCCTTTGTAGCCCATCCTAGAAAGCGCCATCGCTCTGCCCCTGTAAGAGCCAATCGCGGGCGTTTAATATTAGTTTGGTTAGTAATATTAGGGGGAATTTTAGGTCTATCCCTAAATTTATTTCGTTTACAAATAGGGCAAGAATCTTCCTTTCTCAAAGAACAGGCTTTATCTCAACAACAACAAAAAATTCTACCGTTTGTTCCCAGACGTTCAATTACCGATCGCAAAGGAGATATTCTAGCTTTAGATCAGCGAGTTTATACCCTTTATGTTCACCCTAAACTCTTTAAACAAACTCCTAGTGAAATTGCTGAAAAGTTAGCTCCTGTAATATTGCGAGAAGATTCAACCACCCCACTCAAGAGCGAACTTTTAACACTATTTGGTACATCTCCTAGTGGAATTAAAGTTGCGGATTCAATCTCCGAACAAGTAGCAAATCGAATTAATAATTTAGGCTTAGACGGATTAGAACTATTAGAAAGTCGTCAACGACTTTATCCGCAACAGGAAAACACCGCAGATGTTGTGGGTCATGTCAATCTTGAAGGTAAAGGTCAAGCGGGAATTGAATATAGTCAGGAAAATTTACTAGAACGCACCATGCCCTCCTTGTCCTTTCAACGGGCTGCTAATGGTGCTTGGGTTCCTGAACAAATCGCTACGGGATTTATCCCCATTGATGATTTAGAATTAAGGCTAACGATTGACTCCTCCCTACAACGAGTTGCCCATCAAGCCCTCCAGAAAAGCATTAAAGAATACAAAGCCAAACGGGGAACGGTGATTGTCATGGATGCCACCGATGGCTCCGTACTCACCCTAGCCAATGAACCGACCTATAATCCAAATCAATACTATAAATTTGACTTAGAACGGTTTAAAAATTGGGCCTTAACGGATCTTTATGAACCCGGTTCAACCTTCAAACCCATTAACGTTGCTTTAGCCTTAGAAGCAGGAGTAATTCAACCAGATACTGCTGTTAGTGATGAAGGTCGCATTCAAGTTGGAGGTTGGCCGATTCAAAATGCCGATGGTTCCGCTAGGGGCGAAATTAATATCAGCGATGTGGTCAAATATTCTAGTAACGTGGGCATGGTGCGAATTATGCAACGGATGGAGCCGGAGGTATTTTATGAAGGCTTAAAACGTTTGGGTTTGGGAACAACCATGGGTATTGATTTACCCTTTGCCGCCACCAGTACCCTAAAATCCAAAGAACAATTTGTTTCCGCCGCCATTGAACCAGCTACCACAGCTTTTGGCCAAGGATTTTCTATCACTCCCATTCAGTTAGCCCAACTCCATAGTCTTTTAGCCAATGGCGGTAAACTGGTGACTCCCCACGTTATTCAAGGGTTATACAACAGCAAAAGCCAACTGTATTGGAAATTGCCCCTGGGTGAAACCCGAACAAGTGTTCTCCTCTGAAACAGCCAATTCCGTTTTAAAGATGATGGAAACCGTTGTCAAAGAAGGAGGAACCGGAACCCGGGCGGCCATAGACGGTTATCGGGTGGCTGGAAAGACCGGGACGGCTCAAAAAGCATCGGCGGATGGAGGCTATTCTTCCAACGCCCTAATTACCAGTTTTGTCGGAATTTTAAGTGTTGACCATCCCCGTTATGTGGTGGTGGCGGTCGTGGATGAACCCTTGGAGGGCCGCGCCGGGGGCATTGTGACGGCACCCATTGTGAAATCGGTTATGGAAGCCTTAATTCATCTGGAAAAACTTCCCCCCTCAGATATTCCGGCTCCCAATGCTTCGGAAACTCCCCCCGAGCATTAAAGAATAAATACCAATCTGTTGATTAACTCCAAGGTTCTACGATGTTTAGGGTTGACCAATCACAGATCAACTCTTACACTGATAACTGATTACTGATAACTAATTACTGATTCAAGGGTTTAGGAGGGCTGCTGTGCCAACAAACCAAGACCAAAGGATCTTTGCTATCTTCATGGAAGAGGCGGAGGAGCGTCTCGAAACCCTGCAAATGGGGGTGACAAAGCTCCCCGCAATTATGGCTGATCCAGACAGGGAAGAAGTAGCCTCTATCTATCGGGCTGCTCACTCTATTAAGGGGGCGGCGGCGATGTTAATGGAGAATATGCCCAGTCTTGCCAGTATTAATAAGGTGTCTAAACGCCTAGAAGATTGTTTTAAACTGGTTAAGGACACACCGTTAAAAATTGATGCCACAACTCAAAACCTTTATAGTAAGGGGTTTGAGGTATTGAAAAATTTAATTGATCGAGCAGCTAGTCCCGCCGGACTTTCAGAAGAAATAGGGGAGAAAATTCTCAAGGCTTCTCTACCTGTGTATGATAAGTTGGAAAACCACTTGAAGGACTTGCTCAGTGGTAAGGTGGCTGTGGCAACTCCAACGGCTGTAACTCCAACGGCAACAGCAACGCCTGCGGTTGCCAATGCGGCTAATCAAGTGATGACGGTACTCAAACCGATGTTACAAGGGTTTAAACAGGCGGAATCCCCGGAAACTCGTAAACAATTGGCGGGTTTATGCGCTCGATTAACGAAAATTGGAGTAGGAATTGAACCTTGGCAAACATTAGTGAAAACGGCCCATGGTGCGATCGCCAATCCTAAAAATTCTTTTAAAGTTTTAGCGACCCCAATTATTAATGAGTTAAAGCAAGGAGCCGAACTCTTACAGGCGGGAAAAGCCAGTAGCATTGCCCCCAGTGCCGGGTTATTATCCTTGGCGGGTGCCAAAGCCGCCGCTAAACCCGCCGCTCAAGAAATCACAATTCCGGCTGATCCGAAAGAAGTGGTAAAAGTGCTATTAAAAACCTTTAATAAACAACAATTACAAGCGATCGCTCAGTTGTTAATTAAGCACATTAAATCCTAAAATCATTAAAAATTTACTCAGCTTGAGGATATTCTTCCCATAAAGAGGTTGTGGTTCTTAAACTCAGATAATTCCCATTTCCCAAAATAATATGATCTAAAATCGGGATAGACAAAAATTGCGCCCCTTGCAGTAATTGGCGAGTTAAATTAATATCCTCTGAACTGGGTTCGACATTCCCCGATGGGTGGTTATGGGAAACAATCACCCGGGTTGCGCCACTTTTTAATGCTTCTCTGAAAATATCCCGGGGATGGGCGATGGTTTCCGTTGCCGTCCCAATGGTAATCACTTGAGTTCCTAAAAGACGGTGTTTAACGTCTAATAGCAACACCGCAAAGCGTTCTTGGGGTTGCCACATCAAATCATGGCTTAGGGCGTCTGCGGCGGCTTGGGGGGTCTCAATTACGGATAAATCGGGGGGTTTAGACTGAAAAACCCGTTTTCCCAACTCAACGGCCGCTAAAATTGTCGTCGCTTTCGCTGGCCCAATACCGTGAATTTGAGTTAATTCGTGAACCCCAATATCTCGCAATACCGCTAAGGGATCTCGTTGATGTTGACTTAACTGATTTAAGATATATTGTCCTAAACCAACGGCGGATAATTTTCCCTTTCCCTGACCTGTTTCCTAACAGAATTGCGATCAATTCAGCCGTGGCTAAATTTCTGGAACCAATGGCCATTAGTCGTTCCCGGGGACGCTCATCACTGGGTAAATCGGCAATTCTCAGGCTATAGGTCATTTGGGTTACACCCCACAACGCGGTATTTATGGTATTAAATTTTACCCAATTTCTCCCATAATTTCAAGTTAAATCGGACTTTAACTCCCCAGGGGTTAGATGTCTATATCAAATTAGTCTCAGTAATTTTAATTCTAGCGGGTAACAAAAATTCACTTTAACACCTCAAGTGATTTCCACCACCTCAACAGAATCTCCGACCCGAATTGTCCCGGTATTCCTGGGAATAATATTCATACCAAACATCACGCCGCGGGGTTGTTGTCGGAAGGTGGCTAGGGTTTTTAAAGGTTTCTGTTAATGGGTTACGCTCTCCACTCTTTTGATCGGTTGTTGTTACAATACAACGGCTACAGGGTTTTACTAAATCAAAATAAACCTCTCCAATTAAAATTACTTTCCATTGATCTTCAATAAAAGGTTGATCGGTATCAATCACAAGATTAGGTCTAAATCTATTCATCGGAATCTCCTGTGATGATATGGAATAGATTTCTGTGAGTTTTCGGTTTAATTCATTTAAGGAAGCGGTATTAGTTAATAAACAGGGATAACCGTCGGCAAAACTCACTTGATTATTAATATTAACGGCATAATTAGGATCAACAGATCGAATAAAATCAGGAGATTGTCGCATTAATCTAAACGGGGATTGATCATCAAGTTTTAAAGCACTTTTTAACCAAATAGCAACTTCATCCCCTTGATCAATCGCAACGGTTTCATCTCTCCAAACTTGTACGGTTTTGGAAGTTCCCGTTAATATAGGTTGCAACTGAAAAGGTTCAATATTTTGATCATCAACGGATAATTCTATTAATTCTCCTAACAGTTGAACTCGAACTTTTGCCAATTGAGGATAAGTTCTCTGGGTGATAAACTGACCAGATTGATCAACCCACATAAACTCCCGATCCCAGTCTAACCCTTTCAGGGTGACTTCCCCTTGGTTTAGGGCAATTTTGCCACAGGATTTAATCGGATAGATAAACAATTCAACCAGATTCATTAATTATATCTCCACAATAAACTGATTATATCCCTTTCTTATGTTACTGAAATTGCTGGTAATAACACTGAGAAAATCTATCCCTGTTGTTTGGATTTTAAATTTTAATAAAAATGATCAGTATTTTTGCTGGCGTTTAGATATTTCAAGTAGGTTACTAAAATTAAAAATACCTATACAATCAGGCTTTAAGCTCCTCGACAAAGACCTTATAAATTAAGCCACTTTCAACATCATATCTTTAACACCAATCCACTATAGTGTATTTATCGAAAATAAAAAAGCCCTAACCAGAACCACCCAGGAGTAAACTTATGAAAACTTCAACACTGAAAAAATTAATTAGAACGACATTGGCCAGTCTTTGTTTAGTATCTGTAAATGGTCTTCCGGCGATGGCTGGACAACTTCACAATGGATGGAATTATGGAATTGATTCCTTTACCGATGGCTCTGACAGTGAAGCCTATAATATTAGAGGAATTGCGATTAAAGAAACCAGCGATAGTGTTTTTGTTGCTCTCACAGGTGGAACACCGATAACGGGTGTGTCTAATTCGGGGGCGGCTGATGGAAATATTGGTTGGGGAGATTTATTCTTAAATTTCACGGGTAAAAACTTTACAACCGCTAGTAATCAAAAAAGCCTATTAGGAGTTCGTTTTGCGGGAAACCAATGACTCCCAAGTTACCACCACCGGACTATATGGAAATGTCGAAGGTGCTAGTGTTACCGGAGTAAATCATGGCTATAGCAGCTTAAAACAGTATTACGATTATGGATGGGGTCAAACTAATACCCAAGGTACTGACATTGCTACAAAAGCGGCTGCTTACAATTATTTCGGTCAAGGAACAATCCTGAATGTGATTGATTCAGAGGCCACCAAATTAGGTGGTATTCAAAATCTGTCCGTCGCCGCCTTAACGGGTCAAGGACTTGATTTTGGATTCTTCAAAGCCAATGGAACACAAACCCTTGGTTTTAGCTTCAATAAAGCCGATTTAGGACTCGCCGATGGCAACTATAACTATATGGCTAGTCTGTCCATAGAATGTGGTAATGATGGCGTTGCTCTCGCCGGTGGAGTTTCTGTTCCTGAACCCGGTAGTCTGGCTGGTTTAGGGTTGGTTGGTTTAACTGTACTGGGTAGCAAACTGCGGAAACGTCAATCTTAATCTATAGTGCCAGGGAACAGGCAACAGGCAACAGTGGGTTATGAGCAGGTTACAAGGTTTATGATTGTCAAACACCTTAATTAATTGGTAGTGCTATATCAAAATAGAGGTTGATAGTTGGGTTAATTAGGGTGCAGCTTTGATGCTTTCAATTGATATCAATAAAAAACACTTAAGAGGCTATTCCTAATCAGGAATAACCTCTTAAACTTTAAATAGGCAATAATTTTAAAAAACCGTTAGCAATCAAGCATTACCCAGGGTGGGAATCTCAACGGAAACCCGAACCTCGATTCTGAAAACTGGGTAAATCTAAGCCACTGGGACGGCGACTTTTTTGGGCTAAACGATAGCTGACACTTTGTAATTCCGCATGAAGTTGTTTATTTTCCCGTTGGAGTAATTCAACTTTTTCCATCACTTCATTTAGACGTTCTGAGAACTTCTGACGGTATACTCCGGGTAACTCCTGAACGACCTGTTCCAACATTCGAGAACGGTCTGTTAACTCCTCCACTGACTGTCTGAGTTGATAGGTTTCCGTATCTCGTTCGGCTATTTGTCCTTGATAAAACTTAACTTGCTGCTCCATCTCTTGCAGTTGTTCCCGCAAGGCCACCATTTGAACTTGATGACGTTCAGAAACCTCCGGGCTTGGTAATAAGTTAGCATCCCCTTTCACCAAACGGAAAAGTTCCTGAGATAACTGTTGAATCAACTGCTCCCGCATTTGTAGCTCCTCGTTTAAACGAGCAACTTCAGCGTTTAACTCTTGTGGCGTTTGACTTTTAGCTTGGCTCACGATGACTAACGGCTCCTATAAATTTATTCTGTATATTTACTCTTAAAATACTCTTACTATCCCGAATCGGCAAGAGTGAAAAGAACGGAGTAGAGGAAGAACACAGTAGAGACTTTCCATGGAACATCTCTACTACTCTCCCCCTGTTTCCTGAATCTATTCAGCCTCTTGAGATTCGGGTTCCGCTTCCGTGGCTTCGACGGGTTCGACCGTTACTTCTTCCTTGATAGTCAGATAACGAATTACTTCTTCGCTAATTCGCATAGCTCTTTCTAGGACAGCAATCTGGGCTCCTGGGCCTTCATAATTCATCTGGACGTAAACGCCTTCCCGATGCTTGTCAATATCATAGGCCAGACGACGTTTACCCCGATTTTGAATTTTGATATTCTGTCCGCCTTGGTCTTTGAGAATGTTTTCGTATTTGCCAATAGACTGCCCGACTTGCTCATCGTTGAGGTCAGGGCGCAGAATATACATCGTTTCGTAAATAAAAGGCTTCATGCGGTTATTCTCCTTGTGGACAACTGGGCTCCTGGATTCAGAAGCAAGGATCTTTGATTGTATCAGGTTTAGGGTGACAATTCACGTTAATAGTAATCGCGCAACCCACAATTAGGACATCAACGGATACTCAAACCCAGAGGGTAAAGTTTTTTTTCCTGTTCCCCGTTCCCCGTTTCCGGTGTTCCCTATTCCCAATCCGTAATTCGTAATTCGTAATTCGTAATTCGTAATTCCCTATTACCTAACTTGCATATAAACAGCATCAGAAATTGTGGGAATTTCTGCATATTTCCCAGATAAAGACTGAATCACAGAATAGAAAAATACCGCTAAAAGCCCCAGGAATATCATGTTGTATAGGGTTTCGCCGACAAATCCTTGTAAAAGAACATTGCCGAATACCTGGAACACTAACGTGCATAAAATCAGCACAATGTCAATCAAAATGGCTTGCATGGTATTAAATCGAATGAAATGGGGAATATTTTCATTGCGAACCACTAACATATATAACCCTAGGAACACAACAAATCCCGCAAAAGGAATGTATTGATAAAGGAAAATCAAAGGAATAACAGGCAATGTAATAATTTGTAAAACTGGAAACTGTTGGAATAAAAAGCGTCCAAAGGGCAACCCATCCATTAAAGGCAGTAGATAGGGTAAGGCGGCAAAAATGCGATCGCGTACTGTCGTGGTTCCGCGCCAAGTCATAACCAATTCTCCTGAGTATCTCTTAAACCCAGGATAGCGCAGTCCCAGATATTCGGTGTTAGTTGGTTGTTAGGGAATGGGTTTTGGGTAATGGGTAATGGGTAATGGGTAATGGGTAATGGGTAATGGGTTTTGGGTAATGGGTTTTGGGTAATGGGTTTTGGGTAATGGGTTTTGGGTTTTGGGTAATGGGTAATGGGTAATGGGTTTTGGGTACAGATTTAGTAGAGACGTGCCCGGGCGTGGGCGATGCCGAAGGCTATTAGAGCGTCTATACAACTCTACTACAAGTGTAATGCGTAGCACTATGTCATTGAACATTAGCGATGCGGAAGCCCATCTGACATTCATACTGACTCGGTTGATTGTTGATGGAGGGACGAACCAAATGGCCACAGGACAACTGCCCCCCTCTCCAACGAGGTTGACCGCTTTGGTCGGCTAATAAACATCCCTGACAAACCTGTTCTGAAGCAAGTACCTGGTTATCCATCAAAATGACTAGCATAATGATTCCTCCGACAGACACCCAATTATATTTCTATTCTAAGCCAATATTGGTAAGGGCTTGAGCTAAATGAGTCACAACTTAATACAATTTGGGAATCAACCATCAGCACAGTAAAGTTATGATGGAAAATCAGGGATAATCCTAATCCGTTTGCATCGGTGATCAAATTGTGTCATTAAGAGGAATTTTATTGTGAGTCGGACTAATTTAGAAATCTTATCTGAAACTGATCCCGCCATTGCCGATCTAATTCAGCATGAACTCTATCGTCAACGGGAACACCTAGAATTAATTGCCAGTGAAAATTTTACCTCGGCGGCGGTCATGGCTGCCCAGGGGTCGATTCTCACCAATAAATACGCCGAAGGACTCCCCAAAAAACGCTATTACGGCGGTTGTGAATTTGTCGATGGCATCGAACAATTGGCCATTGATCGCGCCAAACAACTGTTCGGGGCCGCCAGTGCCAATGTTCAACCCCATTCCGGCGCCCAAGCTAACTTTGCCGTCTTTTTAGCGATGCTGAAACCCGGTGACACGATCATGGGGATGGACTTATCCCATGGGGGACATTTAACCCATGGTTCTCCTGTAAATGTCTCCGGTAAGTGGTTTAAAGCTTGTCATTATGGCGTTAGTCCAGAAACCGAACAACTCGACTATGACTTAATTTTAGAACTGGCTAAACAGCATAAACCCCAAATGCTGATTTGCGGGTATTCTGCCTATTCTCGAATTATTGATTTTGAGAAATTCCGCGCCATTGCCGATGAAGTCGGGGCCTACTTAATGGCCGATATTGCCCATATTGCCGGGTTAGTGGCAACGGGTCATCATCCTAACCCAATTCCCCACTGCGATGTGGTCACCACCACGACTCACAAAACCTTGAGAGGGCCAAGGGGCGGGTTGATTTTAAGCCGGGATGCCGAACTGGGCAAAAAATTTGATAAAGCTGTTTTCCCTGGCAGTCAAGGTGGCCCCCTAGAACACGTTGTTGCTGGCAAAGCTGTTGCTTTTGGTGAAGCCCTGAAACCAGAATTTTCTACCTATTCTGGTCAAGTTATTGCTAATGCTAAGGCTTTAGCAACTCAGTTACAAAACCGAGGCTTAAAAATTGTTTCCGGTGGCACGGATAATCATTTAATGTTGGTGGATTTACGTTCGGCGAATCTAACTGGAAAACAGGCGGATAAACTGGTTAGTGAAGTTAATATTACGGCGAATAAAAATACGGTTTCCTTTTGATCCTGAATCTCCCTTTGTCACCAGTGGTTTACGCTTGGGTACTCCCGCTATGACCACCCGGGGGATGGGAGAAGCGGAATTTATCGAAATTGGAAATATTATTGCCGACCGTCTGCTAAACCCCGAAGATGAAGGGATCGGCGAAGCCTGTCGTCAACGGGTAGCAAATTTATGCGATCGCTTTCCCCTATATCCCCATTTGAGTTTAAAAGTTCCGGCTTTGGCTTAATAGGATTTCAACGGATTGATTAATTGTTGTTTTTTCAAAGTTAGCGATCGCTCTTAAATTTATTAAAAGTGCGATCGCTTATTTTTTTCTTAACTTTTTTTTAATGGGTTAGGGATTCAGCCCCTGATTAGGCTTATAATAGAAAAAACGGAAACTATCAGGTGTAGTTTTTCGGTGGCTGAAGCGGAGGATACATTATGAAAATCCTATCCACAGCAGTTTTTGGCGCCGCCACAGTGCTTCTACTAGGTTTGGGAGTTACGACTCCAGCCTATTCACAAAATCCTAATGATCTTAAACAATTATTAGAAACCCGATTTTGTCCAGGGTGTGATTTGAGAGGAGCTAATTTAAGCGGTGCTCATTTGATTGGTGTAGATTTACGAGATGCTAATCTTGCCGGGGCAAACTTAGCTAATATCAATTTAGAAGGTGCGGATTTAACCGGAGCCAACTTAACATCTGCAAACCTAGAAGGCGCGTTTTTAAATCAGACTGAATTTAATGATGCTAACCTGAGTGGTGCTAACTTAACTAATGCTAATTTGGTTCAAGCTCAATTAGAAGGTGCAAATGTCTTGAATGCCGATTTAACTGGGACTGAGTTGGCAATTCCTGCCTTGCAGACGGCTAAACTTCCTAGAGGTTCCGCCCAGGATTTAGGAATACCAGAAGAATTAACTATTGGACGTGATTCTGATAGTTTAGTATTTCCTTTTGGGGGGCCAGAATCCGATCAACCCTTTGCATATAATCAGGAATATTTAGATGCGATGGTGAACCCGAATCTTCACCCACTTCAACCCATGGAGTCCGATCCTTTTTTCCGCGCAAATGATAATTTTGATCATGGAATGCGAGGAGATGTTCGTCCATCGGGAATAGATGTATTAGAGGTCGGTTTTTAATCTATGAACCGCATTCGGTGTTGTTGTTTGGCAAAAATTACCGGGACGGGGGAGAAACTCAGAATCGTTTTTTCCCCGTTTGAACTTTGCTAGTCAGATAATTTTTCTGTATAATGAACGGAACTGTTTAGTGATGTAAAGTTAGGATAGCCGTGACTTCTCCAAGAAATTCATCTCAACAGCAACCCCAACCCGAAAACCATCCAGCCCTGAGTTCTAGTTATTACACGCTGTTAGGGGTTCATCCCAGTGCTACCCCGATCGAAATTCGGCGAGCCTATCGGGAACTGAGTAAACTGTATCATCCCGATACGACAACCTTATCAAAAGCGATCGCCACAGCCAAATTTCAGAAACTCAATGAAGCCTACGCCACCCTTTGTAACCCAGATCGGCGTCAGTCCTATGATCAAAAAATTGGCTATTCTCGATATCATTTGATTCAGGTTCCCACGGACTTAAATCAGCCCTATTCTAAAAGCAGTCGTTCCAATTCTTCCTCCGCCTATTTAGACCCAACCGATCGTCCCCTTTCCTCTGGAGAAGTTTTTTCCTTATTTCTCATGGGAATAACTTTAATTGGATGTGTACTATTAGCAATTATTATTAGTTTAACTCGTTCAAATACGGTTTTACTACCCACTCCAACCCCTGGTTTAATAGTAGCTTTAAATTTTTATCTATCCTTACCAATTAAGTTATTTTTGTTTTGAACTCGGATCATTAATCAGAAATAATCCGTTGAATTTGAAAGAAAATTGGTAAAAAATGCTATAATCAATACCTAACATAAATTAGCTTTCCTTCCTATTATTTATGACTTTGCCGAGTTCAGATACACCTTTATATAATCATCCCCTACCCGATATTGAAGAATGGTTGCGCTCTCATGGGGGTGAACAAGATAAAAAAGAACTCCATTATTGGCACATTGGGAACCAAAATTGGACGGCGGATTTGTGGTTAGAAGTTGACCAAATTACAGTCCGTTATATTGGTGCTACAACTAACGGCCAAGATATTCAACGTTCCTTTAAATATTCTCTTCCGCGCCGAGATCTTGAAGCTGCTATATTTGGGGGGCCTTAATCAGTTGTCAGTTATCAGTTATCAGTTGTTAATGATTAGTCGTTAATTATTAGTTATTAGTTGTTAGTTAATTGATGACTGCTTAATGATTACCGATTCAAACTTTGCCGAATCTACGTTCCCGTTTTTGATAAGAAGACAAAGCCAGATGCAATTCCGTATGATCGAAATCAGGCCAAAGGGTATCAGTTACATAAATTTCTGCATAGGCGAGTTGCCATAATAAAAAATTACTAATTCGCAGTTCTCCACTGGTACGAATTAACAAATCAGGGTGACAGGTTCCAGCCGTATATAAATGTTGTTCAAACAGAGTTTCATCAATATCTTCCGGTTGAATTAACCCTTGTTTAACTTGAGTTGCAATCTCTCGACAGGCTTTTAAAATTTCTTGTCGTCCGCCATAATTAGTAGCAATTGTAAAGAGAATCCCCTTATTTTGTTTCGTTTCCTCCATCGAATATTCTATTTTTTCCTGTAGAGATTTAGGAAGTGCTGCCAAATTTCCGACAAACTGAATTCGCACTTCTTCCTCCATCATTTCTCGCAATTCTCGCATTAAAACCCGCTCAAATAATGCCATGAGAAAATCGACTTCCTCTAAAGGACGCCCCCAATTTTCCGTAGAAAAAGCATAGGCCGTTAGTGTCTCCACACCCCAGTCTCGACAACAGCGTAAGACTTCTTTGAGGGAATCGACCCCCCGACGGTGGCCCATAGTTCGAGGTAAACCTCGACGCTTCGCCCAGCGACCATTGCCATCCATAATCACAGCAATGTGTTTAGGTAAGCGGTTTCTGGTCTAAATCTGCGGGTAATTCATATATAACCCTTGTCTTAGCACTCATTTTTTCTCCCGAGAAGCTTTAGATCGAGGACGGAATGGGCGAGACACAAAAGCCCATCCTTGGGAACCCATGCGGTTTCCCCAGTGGGTAATGGAAATCGAAGCCACAGTTCCGTCATCATTAGATGTCCAAGAACGAGCTTCTAATAGCTCTTTCAGTTTACTGCTAGTTAAGGGTCGGTTGAGGATTCCTTTTTCCGCCAGAGAAATTGAACCCGTTTCTTCCGACACCACAATACACATACATTTTGCCACTCGTTCCGTAATTCCCATCGCCGCCCGATGACGAGTTCCCAATTGTCGGGACGCCATGCGTTCCGATAGAGGTAAAATCACCCCCGCCGCCGCAATTCGAGACGCCCGAATTAACACCGCCCCATCATGCAGCAGGGTTTTAGGTTGAAAAATAGTTTGTAAGAGTTCCCTGGAAACCTCGGCATTCAGTTTTACTCCGGGGACAGAAAAATCTCGTTCATCAATGGGACTTCCGGTTTCAATAATAATTAATGCCCCGGTACGATTTTGTGAGAGTTCTTTAACAGCTTCTACAAGTTGATCAATTACCCCATCGGGTTCAGGAATAACACGGCGACCCTGACCAAACAATTGTGAAATTTCTCCGCGACCCAACTGTTCCAAAAATTCGCGGAATTCTGATTGTAGTATGACTGCCATCGCTACGGCAGAACCTGTAACTAAACTATTCAGGGCAATATACAATAATTTCAAACCTGCCCAGTTACTAATGGCCGTTGCCAACATTAGAATAATAAACCCGCGCACCATCCAAAGGGTACGACGTTCTCCAATGATGACCAAAACCACATAAGCGACGGCAAAAACTAATCCAATATCAAGACTTTGAATTAACCAGGGAGGAATTCCTTGCTGAGTCATGACTAGACGCCGCATTCATCGAATTTTGATCAAATTAAGATAAGCCTGAGTCAACCCCCTAAAAAGGGGGAGAACCGGATTTCAAAGTCCCTCTCAAAAAGGGGGATTTCAGGGGATCAGATCTCGGCGGTCAGCATGAGTTTTTGGCAATTGTTGACACCGATCCCGTAGTTTCACCCTGCAACCATTAACTATTAACGGTTAAGCGTTCTGGAAGTCGATCTTTACTAATTAAATCTTGGTAAGATTCTCGTTCAATAATGACGTTAGCATCACCACTATTAACTAAAACTGCCGCTGGTTTAGACAGTCGATTATAGTTAGAGGCCATACTATAATTGTAGGCTCCCGTTGCCATAACCACGAGAATATCCCCGGATTCAACTTTAGGAAGTTGAGCGTCCTTAATTAAAATATCCCCAGATTCACAATGTTTTCCTGCAACCGTAACGGTTTCGGTCATCGGTGCCGACATTTTGTTAGCTAAAACCACGCGGTACAGGGATTGATAGGTAATCGGACGGGGGTTATCGGACATCCCGCCATCTACAGCAATATAAGTCCGAATTCCAGGAACTTGTTTTTGAGATCCTACAGTGTAAGCTGTAACGCAACTAGAGCCAATCAGAGATCGTCCCGGTTCACATAATAATCGGGGTAGGGGATATTGTTTTTGTTCACAGGCTTTGATCACGGATTCAGTCACAATTTTTACCCAATCTTCAATACTTGGGGGATCATCTGACTCCGTATAACAAATGCCTAAACCCCCACCAATATTAACTTCTGAGATATTTAAACCATGTTGGTTGGCTTTAGTTAAAGTATCAATAATTACAGAACCCAAATCATTATGGGGTTGCAATTCAAAAATTTGGGAGCCAATATGGGCATGGACTCCAACGCAGGATAAACCCGTTTGTTGACTAATAAATTCAAAGACCTCATCCAGTTGGCCAGGATCAAAACCAAATTTACTATCTAAATGTCCAGTACGGATGTATTCGTGGGTATGACATTCAATTCCCGGGGTAAACCGAATCATCATCCGAATTGGATGATCAACGATGGACTCGTTACTCAGTTGGGCGAGGGTATGTAAATCTAGCCAATTATCCGCAACAACGGTACATCCGCTTTCAATCGCTAATTTAATTTCTTCCGAGGATTTATTGTTACCATGGAGGTAGGTTTTTTCCGGTGGAAACTCCGGCTTGCAGGGCGGTATAAAGTTCTCCCCCGGATACCACGTCAATACCTAATCCTTCGGAGGCCACAATAGCACAAACTGCCAAACAATTCCAGGCTTTGGAGGCGTACAGGACGAGGGACTCACCGGGATAATGACGTTTGAAGGCGTCCCGGTATTGTTGACAAGCGGTTCGCAGGGTGGTTTCATCAACAATATAGAGGGGTGTGCCAAATTGTTGGACTAGGGCGGTAACGTCACAGCCGCCAATTTCTAGGTGATCTTGCGGATTGACTTTTGCTGTCAAAGGAAATAATTGTTGATTAGGCGATCGGGTTTCTAAGGCATCCGTTGATGCCGATAGGTATTGCAGTCCAGAATTTTGCACGAGAAATACTATATTAACACTTCTATTGATCAGATTTTAGCGTAAAGTTGCACGGGTGTCTGGTGTTGACCATCGGATATTGGCTGATTTGCAAAGATGATAGGCGTTTATGTTGAGTTTTTTTACTGGGGTTTAAGATAGATTAGGATATTTTGCACTTTTGATCTCTATTTTACCTGTTACTTTCTTGAAAGTGGTTGAGTGAAAATTCATCTCTGATCTTTTATTTTTACTCAGAAATTTTATTTCATTAATTTAACTTCAGAAGTTATTCCCTGGCTTATAATAGAATAGAAGGTTAGTTAGAAAATGTTAGTTTAAATGGGAAAACAATATTTAGAACTCAAACCGTTAACAGAAAATCAACTTTCGGCTGTGGTGGAACTAGATCAACGGTGTTTAGGTGGATTATGGACGAAAGACGGATATCAACGGGAAATAGAGAGTCCCAATAGTGATTTAATCATCTGGAAACGGGAAGAAAAAACCGGGGATCAAGAACCTAAAAAAGAAGAATTTCAACTCCCCCAAATAGAATTAACTGATGTGGAAACTTTGAGTGATCAACTAATCGGTATTGGCTGTTTATGGGCAATCTTAGAAGAAGCCCATATTACTATTTTAGCGATTGATCCAGAATATCAAGGAAAAGGGTTAGGTCAGGCGTTATTATTTCAATTATTAGTATCGGCTTGGAAACGTAAACTAGAACGGGCTACCCTAGAGGTGAAAGTTTCTAATCAACCTGCGATTAATTTATATAGGAAATTTGGCTTTAAAGAAGCAGGACGTCGTAAAGGATATTATCAAGATACCGGGGAAGATGCCTTAATTCTGTGGCGCGGGGATCTGCATCATCCCCATTTTCCCGATACCCTCCATCACTGGTATCAGGAGATTTGCTTAAAATTGAATTAATTTAATGTTGAGATTTAACCTCTATTTTCTGATATTGATAGGGACGATTTTCAGCCCCCCAAACCCTTTTACCTTGAGCATCAAAGCCCCGATCTTGAGTTTCCATGCCATTTTGATCTAACTTAATTGTATTCGTAATTTTAACCGCCCCTTTAAAATTAGTAACACAGCCTCCGGGTTGAGTTTCACCAATATATTGATCTCCCACAGGTTTCAAAAATACACTACAATTTGCATTCTCTATTTCTTGATAACTGATCACCCGTTCTGATAGAGTTTTTTTACACAAACCTATCCACTTTTTCGGATTAATTGGTTTAAAACTGACAGACTCAATCCCATTTTTATCAATACTGGGAATAATTTCCAAAAATCTCTGACGATAGGGCTTTGATAAATTGCGAGTTAAAGCTTGTTCTTGATAGAGAAAAACACCTTGAGAACGTTTAGCAGAAGGGTCTGTCTGGTTCAACTTTACCTCACAAGTCGTCATCCGAACACTGGGCGCACCAGGAATTGCCTTCGCCTGGGCTGAAGTCTCCATGATACCCGTCAAATAGGATGTTACCTGCTGAACATGACCCGCCATCGGATCGGGTTGAGTCCCACATCCACTTAAAATAACAAAAACCCCTAAAATAGAAACAGGAGATAGTTTGATCATTAGAATATCCAAAAGGTCGTAAGCCCTTGGGGGCCTGCCAACATTGTATTAACATAACCTGTAAATATTATTATGCCAACCTACACCGGAATTTCTAGCGAAGCCTTTCGTCATCCCCTAGATAAAGAAGCAGAAGTTGCTTTAAGAAGTGTTCCAGGCTTTGATTTAATCGCCAGTAAATTTGTCGAATTTATCTATGAACGTCCTCAATATGTTTACTTAATGGGAAATGCTGTGCAAGTAGGGCCCAGACAATATGCGAGTATTTATCATATTTTTCGGGAATGTGTCAGGGATTTAGATATCTTTCCCGAACCGGGTTTATTTGTCTCTCAAAATCCCCAAGTTAATAGTTATGCTTTGGGACAGGAACACCCCTATATTATTTTGAATACGGGTCTTTTAGACTTAGTAGATGAAGCCGAACTAAGGGTGGTTTTGGCCCATGAATTAGGACATATAAAATGTGGTCATCCGATTTTAAATCAGATGTCAATTTGGGCGATGGGTGTGGCTTCAATGATTGGGGAATTAACTTTTGGGTTGGGAAATTTAGTCAATAGTGGCTTAATTTATGCCTTTTATGAATGGCGAAGAAAAGCCGAATTATCGGCAGACCGGGCGGCATTATTGGTGACGGATGATCTCAAATGTGTGATGAAATCCATGATGCAATTAGCGGGAGTTAGTACAAAATATGCCCATGAATGTAGTTTAGATGAATTCATTCGTCAATCCGAACAATATCGAGATTTAGATCAAGATGGTTTGAATCAAGTGTATAAGTTTTTATTTTATAATGGCGGTCAAGGCATGATGTCCAGTCATCCCTTTCCCGTGGAACGAATTCAATATTTAAAAGAGTGGAACGATTCAGTAGAATATGCTAAAATCCGTTCCGGCCACTATCCACAAGCCACCGCAGAAGGTTCGGTTAATGTCAAAGCCGAAAAATCCCAAGATGAAGTCGAAGATTTACGCCGACAAATTGAGGAGTTACAGAATCAAATTAATCGAATTAAGTTTAAATAATTTTGTTTTCCGTTAAACTCCTCAATAATTCCACCGCTACCCGTCGATAATCCGAAGCGGCTTCCCGGGAATTATGACTTTTTGCTTGAATAATTGGTACCCCTTCCAAGGGACAACGTTCATGGGCTTTATAGGCGCGAATAATGTTTTTAAATACCGGAATCCCCGCTTCTTGTAGGGATTTTTGGGCATCAAAAGCATCTCCTAAACTGCGGGGGTCAACTTTAGTCATTAAGACCCGATGGGGAACTTTTGAAGGGGTAATCGCCGATCTCACGGTTTCAATTAAAGCAACTAAATCCATGGGTGCGGCTTGGGTCGGTAATACCAAATAATCGGCCACCTGCACCACAGCTAATAACGCATCGGATTTTAACGCCGGAGGCGTATCCACCACTACCAATTCATAGTCCTGCACCTGCTTCAATCGAGACAGCAAACTCGGGTCAGTCTCCGAGGAATGCTCAAAGGGCATTTCTCCCCCGTGGCCCTGTTCCGCCCACCAACAAGCCGAACCCTGGGGGTCTGTATCGACTAACAGGGTGCTGAAGTTGTGGGCGAGAATAGCAGCCAGGTTAATGGCGGTTGTGGTTTTGCCCACTCCCCCTTTTCCATTGGCGATCGCGAGAATTTTGGCCATAGTTTATAGATCCGGTGGCAAGCACATTTCAGTGTAACGGATCAAGAGACAGCCTTGACCGTTAATTATTAACTGAAAAAGAGTTAATCTAAACCCGTTATCCTTTAAGCTAAAAATCAATATAGCGGAATGTAAGACTATGGATGCCACTAAACTCTGGCAACGCTACCAAGATTGGCTATACTACCATGACAGCTTAGGACTGTACCTGGATGTTAGTCGGATGCGATTTGATGATGATTTTGTTGCATCCTTATTGCCCAAGTTTGATCAGGCTTTCAAAGCCATGGACGCTTTGGAACAAGGGGCGATCGCCAACCCCGATGAAAACCGAATGGTCGGCCATTATTGGTTGCGCGACCCCGATCTCGCCCCCACCAAGGAGCTCAAGCAAGAAATCGTTGAAACCCTAGAAAAAATAGAAACTTTTACAGCCAAGATTCATCAAGGGGAGATTAAACCGCCGAATGCGGCCAAATTCACTGATATTTTATCCATTGGCATTGGCGGATCGGCTTTGGGGCCTGAATTTGTGGCGGAGGCCCTAGCCCCTGATCATCCAGCCCTGAATATCCATTTTATCAATAACAGTGATCCCAGAGGCATCGATCGGGTTTTGGCTCAACTTGGCGATCGCCTCAAAAGTACCCTAGTGCTTGTCATTTCTAAATCCGGTGGCACTCCAGAACCGCGTAACGGCATGATTGAGGTAAAAAATGCCTTTTCTGCCCAAAACTTAAACTTTGCCCAACAAGCCGTGGCTGTTACGGGTGTCGGTAGCCTACTCGATCAACAAGCCCATGCCGAAGGCTGGTTAACCACCTTTCCTATGGCTGATTGGGTGGGGGGCCGAACTTCTGAATTATCGGCCGTTGGGTTATTGCCTGCGGCCTTACAGGGGATTGATATTCGGGGGATGTTGGCCGGGGCGAAAGCCATGGATATCGCCACCCGCACACCGGAGGTAAAAACCAATCCGGCGGCGTTATTGGCCTTGGCTTGGTATTATGCCGGAAATGGTAAGGGCGAAAAAGATATGGTAGTTTTGCCCTATAAAGATAGTTTGCTGTTGTTTAGTCGTTATTTACAACAGTTAGTTATGGAATCTTTAGGTAAAGAAAAAGACCTCGATGGCAATATTGTCTATCAGGGAATTGCTGTTTACGGAAATAAAGGATCAACGGATCAACACGCCTATATTCAACAATTACGCGACGGAGTTCCTAACTTTTTTGCCACCTTTATTGAAGTGTTGAAAGATCGATCTTCCCCTTCGATTGAAATTGAACCTGGAGTCACATCCGGGGATTATTTATCGGGATTTTTACTCGGAACTCGGCAAGCATTGTATGAAAATCAGCGAGATTCGATTACTATTACAGTTCCCGAAGTTAATCCCCAAATTGTCGGCGCGTTAATTGCTTTGTATGATCGGGCGGTGGGTTTATATGCGTCTTTAGTGAATATTAACGCTTACCATCAACCGGGTGTTGAAGCCGGGAAAAAAGCAGCCGCAGAAGTTCTGGACTTACAACATAAAATTATTCAGGTTTCTGCAAAACTCAGGTCAACCCCTATCTTTGGAAACCCTGGCTCAACAGGCGGGAGTCCCCGATCAAATTGAAGCCCTTTATAAAATCCTGCGACATTTAGCAACAAATAAACGCGGGGTATTATTAACAGGAAATCCAGGAAAACCAGCATCCTTAATGGCAAGTTATCAATAATTGAGTGTTGACAGTCAACTATAGCAATCCTATTTGAGTTGTGTTCAAAATTCCTGAACAAAAGGGAACAGGCTGCGTCGTGAGCCGTGAGCCTGTCGAACGAGAACAGGGAACAGGGAATAGGGAATAGGGAATAGGGAATAGGGAATAGGGGTAATACTTCTGACTGTTTCATATCAGTATTGAAATGTTACAACCTATTTAGGATTGCTATATTAAGGTGTTATTTACTAACAGCTAATTGTTAACTGTCAGCCACCCAGAATCTCCCCCTACCTCCCCCTACCTCCCCCTGCTCCCCCTGCTCCCCCACTCCCCCTACCTCCCCCACTCCCCCTGCTCCCCCTGCTCCCCCTGCTCCCCCTGCTCCCCCCACTCCCCCTGCTCCCCCTGCTCCCTCTGCCCCCCTACTCCCTATGCCTCCCTACTCCCTATGCCTCTAACAATTCTAGTTGTTGATGATGATTTAGGGACTCGCCTCTCGATTAGTGATTACTTGGACATTTCAGGCTATTCGGTAATTGCCGCGGAGAATGGTCGGGAGGCGCTGCGCCTGGTGGAGCAATATCAGCCCCACCTGATCGTGACAGATATTGGTATGCCGGAGATGGATGGCTATGAACTGATCAAGCAAGTCCGCGCTCGTCCTGTTTTTCGCCTGCTGCCGGTGATTTTTTTAACCGCCCATACCAGTACCAAAGAGCGAATTCGGGGGTATCAACTCGGATGTGATAATTATTTGCCCAAACCCTTTGAGTTAGAGGAGTTGGGGGTCGTGATTCGGGCTTTATTAGAGCGATCGCAATTAATTGAGTCGGAATGGCGAGTCCGTCTATCCGATCCGGTTACCGATGCCCCCGATGGGAATTTAGACCCTGTAGCGACGAAATTACAACCCACTTTGGAGATTGGTCTAACCCAACGAGAGCATCAAGTCCTAGAGTTGTTAGCTGAGGGACTCTCTAATATTGCCATTGGCGATCACTTACACCTGAGTCCGAGAACCGTTGAGAAATATGTCAGTAGTTTATTGAGAAAAACGGACAGCAATAATCGCACAGAGTTGATCCGGTTTGCCCTAAAAAATAATTTGATTTCTTGATTCACGGGAAATGGGAAATGGCCAATAATTTATTACAAAATATTAAGCTGTATTGCAAAGCGTCACAACTGAAGGGGGAAAAATGGTTTCCAGGTGGGTGTCTGTGATACCATCACTCAAGAATAAAAAGATCAAGATAGATATTGGGGGAAGACCTTTGACACTACGGGTTGCTGTTGTTGGTTCTGGCCCTGCGGGTGCTTCCGCGGCCGAGACGCTAGTTAAAGCAGGCATTGAAACCTACCTGTTTGAACGCAAGCTGGATAACGCCAAACCCTGTGGTGGGGCGATCCCGCTTTGTATGGTAAGTGAGTTCGACCTACCGGCTCACGTTATTGATCGGCGGGTGAGAAAAATGAAAATGATCTCTCCCTCAAACCGTGAGGTCGATATTTTCATTGAAAAAGAAGAGGAATATATTGGGATGTGCCGTCGGGAAATTCTCGATGGGTTTATGCGCGATCGCGCCGTCTCTTTAGGAGCGATTTTAATAAATGGTACTGTTCATCAGTTAAAAATTCCTCAAACCAATTCCGCGCCCTATGTGCTCCATTACCATGATCACAGCACGGCTGAGGATGGCGTAGGTACACCGAAAACCCTAGAGGTGGATGTGGTCATTGGGGCTGATGGGGCTAACTCCCGCATTGCTAAAGCCATTGATGCCGGGGATTATAATTATGCGATCGCTTTCCAAGAACGCATCCGCATTCCCGAAGATAAAATGGCCTATTATGAAGATCGGGCGGAAATGTATGTGGGTAACGATGTTTCCCCCGACTTCTACGCTTGGGTATTCCCCAAATACGACCATGTGGCCGTGGGAACCGGGACAATGAAACCCAACCAAGCCATGATCAAGCAATTGCAAGCGGGAATTCGCGCCCGGGCTGCCCACCGGATCGAAGGCGGTAAAATTATCAAGGTGGAAGCTCACCCCATCCCTGAACATCCCCGTCCCCGTCGGGTAGTGGGACGAGTGGCTTTGGTGGGAGATGCCGCCGGGACAGTTACCAAGTCCTCTGGAGAAGGGATCTACTTCGCCGCTAAGTCGGGCCGGATGTGCGCCGAAACTATTGTGGAAACGCAGCAATAGCGGTCAACGCATTCCCACAGAGGCGGATCTGAAGGACTATATCAAACTCTGGGATAAGAAATATGGCATTACTTATCTGGTGTTAGATATTCTGCAACGGGTATTCTATCGGACGGACGCCACCCGGGAAGCCTTTGTAGAAATGTGTTCGGATCGGGATGTGCAGAAGTTAACTTTTGATAGCTATTTGTACAAAACCGTTGTTCCAGCAAACCCTTTAATTCAGATGAAAATTACTGCCAAAACCCTGGCAAGTTTGTTACGCGGCAATGCGTTAGCACCTTAATCAGTTATCAGTGCCATGGCGCGTCTGTACCAGCGTAGAGACGTGCCATGGCGCGTCTCTACTGATAATTGATTATAAGGAGAAATTTAAGTATGAGTTCAACAAACCCGTCTGAAACCCAACTGAATGCGACGGATATTCTACAATTAGTACAACAGGAAAAAACAGCTACCTTGAGTCATTTAGTCTCGAGTGTTGTTCATGAAATTAATAATCCCTTGGGGTGTATTGCCGGAAATATTACTTATATTAAAGATTATGTTAAAGATTTGTTGAATTTAATTGAATTATATCAGGAACGTTATCCTGAGCCGGGGGATGAGATTAACGATGAAATTGATTCTATTGATTTAGAGTATTTAATCGAAGATGTGCCGAAATTGTTAGCTGCGATGGAAAATGGGGCAGAACGGTTACATCAAATTAGTAATTCTTTACGGACGTTTGGGCGGTTTGAAGGCGATCGTCAAGTCTTATTTAATATTCATGATGGCATTGATAGTGTGTTATTAATGTTAAAAAGTCGCTTCAAAGGCACTAAAATCAGGTCTCCGATTGAAGTTGTTAAAAATTATGGGAATATTCCTGAAATTAATTGTTACCCGGGACATTTTAATCAAGCTTTATCCTATTTAATTAATCATGGGATTAACTCCCTAGATAAAAAAGCAGAAGCTCACCCTAGCGATCCTGAATTTAAACCCACAATTACCATTAAAACCGACTTAAACCAAGATTCTATGGTTTTATCAATTCAAGATAATAGTTTGGGAATATCTGAGGATGTTCAAAATGCAATTTTTGAGGATTTATTAATTACAAAACCTGTATTACAAGGAAGTGGAATTGGTTTATCGGTGAGTCGTCAGATTATTGAAGATCGGCATCAAGGCAAAATTATCTGTCGGTCATCGGTGGGAAACTGGAACAGAATTTATCATTGAACTTCCTCTGTCTCCATGAGTTAATAATAGATTGACAAAATTTTAGGACTTGAAAATGACTCAAAACCTGCGTGTTGTTGCTCGTGTTGTGGCGTTACCGAATCAGGTAGAAGCGTTAAAATCGGTATTAATAGGGTTAGTTGAACCGACTCGCCAGGAAGCAGGTTGTTTACAATATGATTTATTACAAAATCAAGCAGATCCAACGGATTTTACCTTTGTAGAAACATGGGAAAGTTTAGAGCATTTACAAACCCATTTAGCAAGTGTTCACCTTCAAGCTGCTGCAATTGCAATTAAGGATTTAGTCGCTAGTCCGGCGGATATTCGGTGTTATGATCGGATTTTATAGGGTTTAATTGTTGAGATTAAAAATAGGATTTAAGTCTAAAATAAAACCCTTTAAAATATTTTCTTTCTGATAATTGAGAAGGGTTTTATAGGATTTATACAGTTTTTTTAATCCGTTCTTAAGATTATTATTCTGATAAATTAAGTTTTTTATTATGACAAACAACTCCCCAAATTCCTGATAAGATTATCCAATTCAAGGTATTTACTCTAAAATCAAATAAACTGACATCAAAACAGTTAAACAAAATTAATCCGAAAAACGTGATTAAATAGCTATAATAAATTAATCGCTCTGAAGGATTAGTTAGGCGATTATTTAATAATAAAAATCCTTGACTTAAAATCCAACCTATTATTCCCATAAAAAATAGTGCTGTAGGGATGCCAATTTCAGCAAACAGCATTAAAAATAAATTATGGGGATGACCTAACCAAACGTTCATTTTAGCTTCATATAGGGGCGTAAAATTTCTTAATCCCCATCCGGTTAAGGGGCGAGTTTGGGCTAAATTTAGGGCAAATTTCCATTGGGTAATTCTGAGGGTTTCTACCGGACGCACAAAATTTTCATCGGTAATTCTTTGCCAAAAATAAGCGGGGATAATCATTCTTAACCCTTCTTTAATAGGAGAGGGTGCAAAAGCTGACCCAAAAACGGCCGTTACTCCTGTTGTTACTAATAAGATTAACCACCACCATCTCAAATATAAAGCATAGGCTAAACTTGATAAAACTGCCAATCCCCAAGCATTACGAGAGTTAGTTAAAATTAAGTCAATTGCTGTTAATAATAGTGTGATAATTAAGAGTGTGATTTTCTGGTTTTTATTCAGAATATAACTATCATCATTCTGGGATTTATTTTGCCATTCTTCAATTAATAATCCTAGGGTTAATGTAAAAATAATTACTAGATATACTGCCAAAATATTAGCATACATAAATACCGAGGACATTCGACCGACTGGGTTGCCATTTAGTTGTAAACTCCAGCCTAAAATTCCCTGTAAAATATCAATTCCCGACCAGCTTAAATATTGTTGTCCTAGTCCCAAAATTGTCACGGGAATAGCACCGAATATCATTAACCATGATAACCGTCGCAATTGACTAGGGGTTTGGATAATTTCACTTAACCCCGCAAATGCAATAAAATAGGGAATAAAATTATTTAAACCGATTAAAGATTCAATAGAATTATCTGCTAAAATAGAAATAATAACTAATAAAATACTAACGATAGCTAACCCTTGATTAATCGGATTTTTCCGAATAAATTGAAACCGTCGTTGATAACTAAAAATCATCCCTAAAAAAATAGAAATGCTACCAAATATTGGTAAAATAGGAAATAAAAACACCCCCCATTGTAAACAATTCCAAGGTAACTGTAATCGCCGTTCTGGGTGGGGTAAAAGTATGGATTGCATGGGTTAAAATCGGTCAAAAAACCTGAAGTCAGTATTAAGAATAAGCCAAATCTGAACGGGTTAAACGAATTTGTGCTAAAGTAAATATGGTAGGAATAATCCTGGCATAATTAGTAGAAATAGCTCGCCATCCTAAGTCAGCCACTAACCACGTCCATAATAACGGCCCCAGGAAAGAAAATACACTGCGGGTTAACCCATATTTAGCTGCCGTAACCGCCATTCCTCGATTTGCGGCTCGAATTGCTACATGATTTTGAAATTGAGTTGCCGCGGTTGCGCCTCCTTGAATTAAGGCTTCTTTTGCTACTTGATATTTAGCAAAATGTAAGGCGAATTGACCAGCTATTTGTCCTAAAATTATCGGTCGAATAACAGAATTAACGGCTACCAAACTTCCAGCTTTAAATAACCATCCTAACGGATCTTTTTGGGCAGAAATTGGTAAGGGTTGTAAAGGTTTTGTTTCAGTTAATGCTTTTTGAACTTTTTGGGTGAGGTTAGTTTGTTTCTGACTGGGGTAAACGTTTCCAGGCTTGACCTAAAAGATGCAAAAAAACCTCCGCTTCTAAATCAGAAGTTGACAGGCTTTTTGAATAGGAAATTCTCAAATAATGACAGACTTGAATTAAGGCTTGGCGGTAAGTCACCTGTTGAGTTTTTCCCCGTAAAACCGTCACCCCATCGGCGGCCAGATAGCGAAAACGCTGTTCTAAAGCGTCTAACCAGGCTTCCCGGTCTCGACTTTGAACGTCGATGGGGGTGGGGGTTTTTACATAGTCTAAAGGGTTCAAACCCCGACTAAATAAGAGTTCCGTTAACTGTTCTAACTCATCTTCTGTTGCCAGTTCTAATCCAGATCTAAGTTCGTCCAATGTTGATATCCTCCTCAATTGGGAGTTCTTTCATTTACTATTTTACTACAATTTAGGAAAATTTGTTATTCTTGAAGTTATCCATAATCCCTGTTTGTCCTCCTGTCAATTAAAGTTACTATTTCTAATATTACCTGAAGGAATAGAAGCAATTAATTGGCGAGTATAGGCTTGTTTGGGATGGCGATAAATTTCTTCGGCGGTTCCGATTTCTTCGATTTTTCCTTGATTCATCACAATAATGCGATCGCTCATAAATTTAACCACACTTAAATCATGGGAAATAAAAATATAAGTCAGATTAAATTCCGATTGTAACTCTTTTAATAGGTTCAAAACCTGCGCCTGTACCGACACATCCAGGGCGGAAACTGATTCATCACAAATAATAAATTTAGGATTTAATGCTAAAGCTCTAGCAATACAAATCCGTTGTCTTTGTCCCCCGGAAAATTCATGGGGATAACGGCGCATCAAATCAGGATTTAATCCGACTCTTTCTAATAAATAAGCCACGCGATCGCATTTTTCCTTAAAATTATTTCCCACTTGATGAATAATTAAAGGTTCCATTACCGCGTCCCCAATGCTGATTCTAGGGTCAAGGGAACTAAAGGGATCTTGAAAAATAATCTGCATATTCCGTCGCACCGGACGTATTTTCTGATTGAATTGTTGTTGATTTCGATAATTTTTAATTCCACTGAATAGAGTTGTTTCTAAATAGGGTGCGGTAATATCCTGACCATCAAATAATACCTGACCACTCAAGGGCTTAATTAGTTGTAAAATTGCTCTGGCTAGGGTACTTTTTCCACAGCCTGATTCTCCCACTAATCCTAGGGTTTCCCCTGGATAAACCTCAAAAGAAACATCATTAACCGCCATAAATAACCGTTTAGTTTGAGCCAATATTCCGGGTATTTTAAAAGCGACTCTTAAATTTTTAACAGATAAGATTGAATTTTCTGAGGATGAACTTAATCCAAAAGATTGAGATTTTAAAGCACTATTAGAAATATTATTATAAATTTTATTAATTTCTGACTGAGGTTTTTCTCTAATTTCTTTTTCCCCATTTTCTAAGGTAACAACCTCCATAAAATCCGCCACCGTTGGTAATCGTACCGCCGGGTTATCTAAGGTGGGACGACAGGCTAATAATCCTTTGGTATAGGGATTTTTGGGGGCTGTAAAAATTTGCTGAATAGTTCCTGATTCAACTATTTTTCCTTGGAACATTACCGCCACTTGGTCAGCAATTTGAGCGATAATTCCCAAATCATGGGTAATAAAAATCATCGCCATTCCCCGATATTCTTGTAACTCTTGAAGTAAGTCTAATATTGTGGCTTGTACCGTCACATCTAAGGCTGTTGTCGGTTCGTCCGCAATTAATAATATCGGGTTACAAGAAATCGCCATAGCAATCATTACCCGTTGCAATTGTCCCCCCGATAATTCATGGGGATAGCGATCTAACATAGCTCGTTTTTGAGCATTAACTTGTTGAATTACTTCTCTTTTTCTGGTGCGTTTATCTTGTAATTCCTGGGGAGAAAGGGATGTTGATTGATGATTTTGTGCTTCTAATGCTTGCTGCATTAATTGATCATCACTAGGGAGTAATTTTACTTCCTGTAATAAGGATGCAGCTTTCCACATCGCCTGTTTCGGGGATATTTGTTGATGCTGAATAATAGCTTCTGTCAACTGAAAACCAATGGTAAATACGGGGTTAAGAGAGGTCATAGGTTCCTGAAAAATCATGGAAATTCGACCGCCGCGATAGGTTTGTTTTTGAGTTGATGATAGTTGTAATAAATTAACAGGTTGGGAATAGGGGTTATAGTCTTCAGATTCAGGAATTTGAAACCAAACTTCTCCGCCAACTTGAGTAGTTTCGGTCGAAATTAATCCCATAATTGCTAATGCTGTCACGGATTTTCCTGAACCGGACTCGCCCACAATTCCCAGGGTTTGTCCCCGTCCAACCTGGAAAGAAATACCATCAACGGCGGTAAGCGTCCGTTCGTCGGTTTCAAACTCAACCCGCAGATTATTCACGTTCAGGACAGGATATTGCATGGAAGTTACCCTTTTGATCAATTCTATTCTTGAATCAATTTAACAGAAGATGGGGAAATAGGGGATAGAATGGCGTCGCACTAACCCGAAAGGATGGCATCAATGCTAAAATAGGAATATATCTACTTTACCTAATTATGAATATTATATGAGGCAGATTGAAAGTATTACAATTCATCAATAATATGCAGTAATTCGCTATAAAAACTTTTGTCCAGAGTATTGATAATGCAAACCTCTATACGTCCTCCTGATAAAGAACTTAAAAGTATTATTCAGGAAATTTTGGATGATTAAAAAGAGATAATAAAGATTAAGTCTTTAGTGGATAATCTTTTTTAAGTTTTACCCTCAACTATTTTAATTTCTGCTTCTGTTAACCCATATAATTCATAAACCAGTTGGTCGATTTGTTGTTCTAAGCTATTATTTATTGAAGTCTCATTTATTAATTTTGATGCTAAGTTTATCAGTTCATTTTGCTGTTTATCTGTGGGATGTAGGGGAATAGATAGGGGTTCTAAATATTTCGTTTTAAAGCGAGAATAACCTCCTCGAATAATATTACCTGTATTTGATAAGAAAAACCAAATTAGTCGGGAATTAAGAATCGCTAAAAAATACTCGATTGCTAAATGTACATCAGTTTTTAAGATTAATGCGTAGGTTGTGTCATTATGAAAATAGTTTCCTTCCCTATCTAAACTCATTTTTGTCCCCAAACAGATATCAGGAGTTAGAATTTTAGGACTATTTAAGTTAATGATTTGACGAGAATTCCATAGCGCATACCAAGCTGGATATTTCATTTTTGAACTTCCTCGCATTGATAATCTTTTTTTGTGAATTTTTAAATATTGATAGGTCAAGGGATAATCTTCAACTAACTGTTTTTCTGGTATTAACATAGTCCGATTATTTAATAAATAATAGGGATAAATTATATAAAGATCAGAATTTTTGTTTTTCCATTTTTCTATGTTTTTTCCGGTTAGCAAAGGTTTACATATTTGTTTTTCTAGTTTAACCTGATTATTGAGTGCTTTAGAATAGCCTAGAATATGTGCTTCTAATTCAATACAATTATACAAATAAAATATATCATTATCCCCTGAGATAATTCCTTGAAAAATCCCCTTAAATATTGAGTTAATGGGTTCACCTTTGGTTTTAACACAATCAATAATTTGATGAATTTTAGAATTGCTTAAATTCCATGGATTTTGATTTAATTCTCCGTACATAAGTCTATTAAACTTTAAATATTCTCCATATTTAATCATTTCAGGATGAATTTTTATAAATTCTAGTTGTGAATTATTGCGGGAGAAAAAGCTAATACAAGTATAAGTTGTTGCATCTTCAAAAACCTTATGATCCTCAAAATGAATAATTTTATTAACAAACTGATTCTGTTTTAAATATTCTCTTGTATTAGTAGCAAAGTCAGCAACTAAATATTTATGGGGAAGAATATATGCAGAATAGGAGGATTTTTTTGTAATTTGATTTAGAAGTTCAATAAACAGTACATAGATATCATATTTCCCCTTAGCTGTAAAATAGTGATGGTTATAAAATTCTTTATTAGAAACTTCTTTAAATCCCATATAAGGCGGATTTCCTATCACAACATCAAAACCAATAAACTTTCCTTCATCATCCAAAATTTCAGGAAACTCAAACCGCCATTCAAAAGCATGATCATAAATTTTACCACTTTCGATTTCCTCAATTTCTACCCTTAACTTATCAATCTCATTATTTAACTTAATAACTTTCTTCTCCCGCGCTTTTTGTTCGGTTTTAGTTTCCTCAAATAGCGAAAGTTGATGCTCTAAATTATAAACTTCTCCCTCTAACTGTCTTAACTTCGTTTTCTTGGGGTCAATTCCTTGAAGTGTGGTTTTAAAATTACTTTTAATACTATTAATTAACCTTTCCATATCCCGCTTTTGCTGTTTATTCTCCGCATGGCGATAGGTCTGGACAGCATTTTGATAGGTTTTAATATCAATACCACTTTTCTTTAACGCTGGTTTTAAATCCGCATCCAAGGGAAAACGACTAATTAAAGAATTACCGCACTTGATATTAATATCAATATTCGGTAGGGTTTTCAATTCGCTGTAATCACTATTTTTATAATAGGCATTTTTTAGTAATTCTATCCCTAACCGTAACTGACATATTTTAACCGAGTTGGGGTTAATATCCACACCAAATAGGCAATTTTCGATAATCGTTTGTTTTTCGTGAAATAGAGTTTCTTGGAGGCGTTGACTTTCTGGGTTTTGGGGAATATAGCTAAATAATTTATGCTCTTTATCCCTGATTATTAAGTGATCATTTTCTACCCTGATTTGATATTCTTTTAATCGTTTTCCAGTTTGATACTGTAGGATATTCAGATCATTTTTAATTGCAATAATTTCATTTAAAGCTGACACCAAAAAATGTCCCGAACCCACCGCCGGGTCACAAATTTTTAGACTATTAATAATTTGATTTGCTTCGTTTCTATCTTCTATTTTATCATATAAATCATCCAGATTTTGACAATTCCAACCTTTAATTTCATTAAATTTCTGGACAACTGCTTTCCGTAAGGTTTCCCGACACATATACATGGTAATAAAACCCGGGGTAAAATATGACCCGTCTTGATAACCGTTAATTTTCTCAAAAATTAGTCCTAAAACCGAAGCGTTAATTAGGGTTTTCTGATCTTCTTGAATACCTTCTAAACCTTCGCTACTAAAATCATAAGCGTCGAGAAACTCAAATAAATATTGTAGGGTATTCAGTTCTCCGGTGCGTTTATTTCCGTTATGATCTTTTAAAATAGTTGTTGAACAAATCGGAAGTTTTTTGGTTCCCAGGTCACTAATAACTAGGGTTTGATCTTCTAATTCCGTTGGTTCAAATAGGGAACTATTCAGATAGGGAATATGGGCAAAAATTGTTTTTACGTCTTCCTGGCGTTGATTTTGTTTAACTGATAATACCTGAAAAAATAGACGGTTTAAATTATAGAAGTTATAGATTTTGTCTGAATTTAGAAAGGCAAAATTGCGATAGGCTCCGCCTCGACATTCGCCCTTATGATAAGTTATTAATTGAGATTCTAATAATTTCAAGAATAAAATCCGGTTTATCCAAGTAATTGATAGCTCTAAAGCAATATTAAAAACCTGTTCGGATGCAGTTTCTCCAAATTGTTCGGGTTTTTCTAGTCGGGAAATTTTATCTAAACTATTCAGTTTTGAAATAGCATTTTCTAGCAGTGAACCCGGATTTCTTTGTGCTTTGGGTTGACGTTTGATCAGTTTTTTATTCTTTTCTTTGATTTCGGTTAAACCAATAATATGCAGTAATTCACTATAAAAACTTTTGTCGAGAGTATTGCTATCTTTATTTAAGGTTTCTCTAGGTTGTCTTTGGTTATTTTTCATAGTCAAAATTACCAGAAATACGGGTTAAAGAAAGTACAAATAGGGAAACACAAAGACACTAAGACACTAAGAAATGAAGATTATCAAGGGTAAATAAGGGGAAGTGAATAATATTTTTTAGGTTTTACCCTCAACTATTTTAATTTCTGCTTCTGTTAATCCATATAATTCATAAACCAGTTGGTCTATTTGTTGTTCTAATATTGTTGTATCTGCATTTGGGTTAGATTTTTTGGCGGTGATGATTTGATCAACTAATTTTTCTAATAACAATTCTTCAGTTTCCGTAGGTTTCTTTAATAGGTAACATTTCAATTTTATACTTTTTCCATCTATTTGTACCCATTCCTGTGGTAGTTGAAATTTGGTTAAAGTACCATTCTGATAATCTTGAATTTAGAATTGCTAACAAATACTTAAGTTTTTCACCCGTCATCAAAAAGGTAGTAACTTCAGCATAATAGTTAGAGTCATCAAAAGCAAATTTAGGTTGATCAGAAATCTCACCCCAAACGATTTTAGGTTTTTCAAAATCTTTCCAGTAAGCAATAGAATCTTGGGTTTCAAACCATTGATTATTTGTCTTTTTTCTACTACCTTCAATACCAGACTGCTCTAACCTTTTTCTTCCAATTTTTTCAAAATAAGCCATAATAGCTGGATAATTTTTAATATCTAAAGCTAGACTAGGGAATGTACCTATTACCCATTGACTTGAAAAAGTATAACTATATTTTTTTAAATCTCTACCTCTTAAAATTGGCTGAATTATTTCAGCAGAATTAAAACTTTCAGAGATTAATTTATTTTTAGTTTCCTCATTTATAATAAAAGCCGCGTTTAGTCCAGTAAGTAAACCTCTATTAATATTAATATTAAATTCTTTTAATATTTTAGAAGATTGCTCTATTTTTGATTTTAAATCAGTTGTTTTTATATTACCTATAATCCATTCTGATCTACTAGGTATTTTAAATTGAAAACAGTTTTTATCAAAATACTCATCTAATGAAGAAACCGATAAGATAATTATTCGTTAGACTAGCAACATCAAAATATTCATTTACTTTATCTTTTTTGAGAATTATGATATTTGATTCAACAGTTGCTTCTTCAAAAATTTGAATGTCTTCAATATTTAATAAAGTCTGAGGTTGCATATTTTCAATGAAATATTTCTTTAGTGAATCACCATAAATAGTTTTTAACCAAGAATTAGAAGTAATGTAAGCTAAAAATCCTCTTTTTCTCAAAACACAATTTCCTTTTTCATAAAACAAGCAATAAATATCTGAAACCTTTGTATATGTCTGATAGTTATTCTCAAAATAAGCAGTTTGATATTTTTCCTTGATTTTGGATAGAGAAAAATAAGGAGGATTTCCAATCACAACATCAAAACCGATAAACTTTCCCTCATCATCCAAAATTTCAGGAAACTCAAACCGCCATTCAAAAGCATGATCATAAATTTTACCGCTTTCGATTTCCTCAATTTCTACCCTTAACTTATCAATCTCATTATTCAACTTAACAATTTTTTTCTCCCGCGTTTTTTGTTCGGTTTTAGTTTCCTCAAATAGCGAAAGTTGATTCTCTAAATTATAAATTTCTCCCTCTAACTGTCTTAATTTAGTTTTCTTGGGGTCAATTCCTTGAAGTGTGGTTTTAAAATCACCTTTAATGGTATTCATTAACTTTTCCATCTTTCGCTTTTGCTGTTTATTTTCAGCATGGCGATAGGTTTGGACAGCGTTTTGATAGGTTTCAATATCAATACTATTTTTCTTTAACGCTGGTTTTAAATCCGCATCCAAGGGAAAACGACTAATTAAAGAGTTACCGTGCTTGATATTAATATCAATATTCGGTAGGGTTTCCAATTCCGTGTAATTACTCTCCTCTTTATAATAGGCATTTTTTAACAATTCTATCCATAACCGTAACCGACAAATTTTAACCGAGTTCGGGTTAATATCCACCCCCAATAAACAATTTTCGATAATCGTTTGCTTTTCGTGAAATAGAGTTTCTTGGATGCGTTGACTTTCCCGATTTTGCGGCGTATAGCTAAAGGGTTTATTATCTTCATCGGTGATGATTAATTCATCATTTTCTACAATAACTTGATATTCTTTTAATCGTCTCCCGTTTTTATCCTGTAAAATTTTCAGATCATTTTTAATCGCAATAATTTCATTCAACGCTGACACCAAAAAATGTCCCGAAACCCACCGCCGGATCACAAATTTTTAGACTATTAATAATTTGATTTGCTTCGGTTCTATCTTCTATTTTATCATATAAATCATCAATAGTTTGGCAATTCCAACCTTTAATTTCATTAAATTTCTGGACAACAGCTTTCCGCAAAGTTTCCCGACACATATACATGGTAATAAAACCCGGGGTAAAATATGACCCGTCTTGATAACCGTTAATCTTCTCAAAAATTAGTCCTAAAACCGAAGCGTTAATTAGGGTTTTCTGATCTTCCTGAATTCCTTCTGACCCTTCGCTACTAAAATCATAAGCATCGAGAAACTCAAATAAATATTGTAGGGTATTCAGTTCTCCCGTGCGTTTATTTCCGTTAGCATCTTTTAAAACAGTTGTTGATAAAATCGGGAGTTTTTCGGCTCTCAGATTACTAATAACTAGGGTTTGATGTTCGAGTTCGGTGGGTTCAAATAGGGAACTATTCAGATAGGGAACATGAGAAAATATCTTGTTTATATCGGGCTTTCTCTCACTAGATTTAACCGCTAATACCTGAAAAAATAACCGATCCAAATCATCAAAATTATGGATTTTATCTAAATTTAAAAAGGCAAAATTGCGATAGGCTCCGCCTCGACATTCGCCTTTATGGTAACTAATTAGTTGAGATTCTAATAATTTTAAGAATAAAATCCGGTTGATCCAGGTAATTGATAACTCTAAAGCAATATTAAAAACCTGGTCAGGTGCAGTTTCTCCAAATTGTTCGGGTTTTTCTATTCGGGAAATTTTATCTAAACTATCGAGTTGTAAAATAGCATTTTCTAGCAGTGAAGCTGGATTTCTTTGTGCTTCGGGTTGACGTTTGATCAGTTTTTTATTCTTTTCTTTGGTTTCTGTTAGACCGATCAGATGGAGTAATTCACTATAAAAGCCTTTATCCAGGGTATTGCTATCATTAGCAGTCGGTAATTTTAATAAATGTTGCGGGGAAAGTAACTTAAATAAAGCGATTAGTTTTTCATCATTTTCGGGTTTATCATCTCTAACAAATGCTTCATAGTCTTGAATATTAAAATAAGTGAATTGTAGTTCATTTTTAATCTTTTCTATGGCAGGTTTAGCAATTTCTTTATAGAAAAAATCGGTAGTTTTACCCGTTAAGCGTCCGGCGGTAAAATCTTCAAATTGTTTAATAATCTGTTTATTATCACAAAAGTATTTCTCAAAAATCTGGGCATCAAAAATAAACCATTCATTAATATTAGTAGCAATTAAATATTTAATTTCTAGGTTATTATTGGTAATTCGTTCTCTCAAAAAATATAAAACCAACTCTTGTAAGGCTTTAGCGTTCAGGTTTTCAACCTTAACCATTTCTGCTTTATTTTTGGGTTTCTTAACTTCCAAAATAATCCCAACGGGGCTTTGAGGATTTTTTTGATTATGAATAACAAGGTCGTTGCGTTCTTTGGTATTAATAAAAAATTCAGGACTATAATAGGTATTTTTCAGGAAATCAGCCATGAGATTTTTATGAAATTCTTCTGATTCCTTCTCATTGATTTGTTCAAGGAGATTAATCAAATTAGTCTTGAATTTTTCAATATCGCTGCGGCTGACTTTAACCTTCAGAAACGCTTTATTTAATGATTCTCTGGGGCATTTGGGGTGATTGTTCATGATCAAAACCTGAAGAAACAAGACCGAGCATCGTTTCCCAGGCTGAAGCCAGAGAATGACTAGAGGAGGTTCAACCTCCGAATTAATTCTACATCCCAAAGAAACCGGGTTTCTGTGTTGATACGGCCAACCCACCCAGAAACTTGTTGAGAAACCCGGTTTCTGACTCTATATATTATATACATACTCCTAAATGTAACGAAATATTACAAAAATGCCGTCATAGAGGCATAACGTCTTGACATCTGGAAAAAGGTTCGTTATCTTGAGACACATACCCGGGTACACAAGTTCACAGTCTTATGCAAAATAAGCAAAAAGTTACTCTCTATATTCCGCCGGAACTGCATCGCAAATTAAAAATAAAAGCGGCAGTTGAATCAGAGCCGATGTCGTCCATTGCTGAACGGGCAATTGTTTTTTACCTAAACAATTCCGAATTGGTAGATGAAGTGGAGGCATCCTATGGACAAACCCATCGGGTTTACTCCTGTCCAGACTGTTCCAGTTCGATCATTATTAAGGGCGGGGAATTAGCCTCATTAAGAGAGCAACCCAGCATTAATAACGATGATGAACTATCAGTCGGGTCTGTGAGAGAAATGGAATCTAGCACGGCCCAACCAGGAGAAGAAGAACTGGTTCCCTGCTAAATCCCTAGCTTCATCGGAGGTTGGGACTAGCAGATTCTGTAAACGTTACACCGTCTCTATTGGATCGAGGACTATGCAAGAAGAACTCAGTATCTTAATTGAAGCCCGATATCCTCTGATCTACCTCGTTACTTCCGAGGAAGAGCGGTCTGAGCAGGCTATAGCCAAAATCGCACAAGCCAAGCGCCAGAGAGAGGTTTATGTGTGGACAGTCACTCGCGGTTTAGTCAAATACGATCAGACGAGAACGGCGGTTCAATCTAATACAGTCTCTCCGCAAGCGGCGATTGAGTGGGCGATTCGGCACAAAGAGCCTAACGTAAGCGGAAGTATCTATATATTTAAAGATTTGCATCCCTTCAAGGATTCCCCTGAAGTGACCCGGTGTTTGCGGGATGCGATCGCCAGTTTCAAAGGCACAAATAAGACCATCATCTTAATGTCGCCGATCCAATCTATTCCTATCGAGCTAGAGAAAGAAGTTGTGGTTCTGGACTTCGCTCTACCCGATATGAAGGAAACTGAATCTGGTATTAACCTCCCAACTGGAGCAAGCCCGGTCTCGACGTTTAACCACCGAAGGACGAGAAAAGCTGCTCAAAGCCGCTTTAGGCTTAACCCAGGATGAGGCGGAAAAAGTCTACCGGAAAGCCCAAGTCACCGCCGGACATCTGACGGAAGACGAAGTGGGTGTTGTTCTCACCGAAAAGAAACAACTAATTCGACGCAATGGCATCTTAGAATACATTGATGTCGATGAAACCATCGATTCCGTAGGCGGTTTAGAAGAACTGAAACGCTGGTTACACCAACGTTCCAACGCCTTCACCGAAAGAGCCAGGGAATATGGTCTACCTCAACCCAAGGGGATGTTAATTTTAGGGATACCCGGATGCGGAAAGTCCCTGATTGCTAAAACCACCTCTCGGTTATGGGGATTACCCCTACTCCGGTTAGATATGGGTCGGGTGTATGACGGTTCCATGGTGGGCCGTTCCGAAGCCAACCTAAGAAACGCCTTAAAGACGGCCGAATCAATCTCCCCCGTGATTTTATTTATCGACGAACTAGATAAATCCTTTGCGGGCAGTGGCGGATCAGCAGATTCCGATGGGGGCACCTCTAGCCGTATATTTGGGTCATTCCTGACCTGGATGCAGGAAAAAAGCTCTCCCGTATTTGTGATGGCAACGGCCAACCGCGTCGAACGCCTGCCGGGGGAATTCCTGAGAAAAGGTCGATTTGATGAGATCTTCTTTGTGGATTTACCCACCCAAGAAGAACGCCAAGATATTTTTAAAATTCATCTGTCCAAACGTCGTCGGGAAATCGAACGCTTCGACATAGAACAACTGTCTAAGGTTTCCGAAGGCTTTTCTGGAGCAGAAATTGAGCAGGCCGTAATCGCTTCGATGTACGAAGCCTTTGCTCAAGACCGCGAGTTTACGCAGCTTGATATCATTGCCGCGATTAAGTCCACCCTGCCCTTGTCCAAGACCATGAACGAACAGGTCACCGCACTACGAGATTGGGCAAGACAGCGTGCACGTCCGGCTGCGTCCTCCGTCGCTGAATATCAGCGCATGGAGTTCTAAAGGCTTACTCCTAGTCCAAATAGGAGTTAAGGCTAGTCCCCAAAATAGACTAGCAGTTCCCAAAACCAAAAAAAAGCCGTCCCCTTATAAAGACGGCACTGATTCTAACCAAACCGTTGTTGTTTCGTTTTCAGTTCACGGAGGATACCGAAATGTCTCACTTTAGCACACTGCGTACTAAAATTGCCGATTCCGAAATCCTGAAAGCTTCTCTAAGTGATCTTGGTATTAGTACCAAAACTAATGCTGATGTCCGTGGCTATAATGGCCAACGGGTTCGTGCTGACTTAGTTGCAGTCCTTGAAGGCGAATATGACCTCGGTTGGTCTCGCAATAGCGATGGTACTTTCGATTTAATTGCTGATTTGTGGGGTGTTGCCAAAAAACACAACCAAACCGAACTGATCAACTCTATTAACCAAAAATACGCCGTTAACAAGACCTTAGCTGATGTCAAACAGCGCGGTCTACAAAACGCCAACGTGAAATTGGTTGTCCAAAAATAGTTGGTCTAAGCGTTCCCAAGCTTGCGGGTTAACCTAAATTTATAGGGGTTGACCCGTTTTTCTATTTGCAACTCGATCAATTTATAGGGTATCTTAGTAATATTCAATATGGTGGATCGGTAATCTACTACTAAAAAAAACGTAGCAAATTCTCATGCAAACTGAAGCTTTTAGCGAGCTTTTTCCACTATTCAAAGGGGCCAATCCTGAAACATTAGAATGGCTGCTATCCGTTGCTGTCAAACATGAATATCCGGCTGATAGGGCGGTAGTCATGGAGGATGCTTGGGGAAATGCAGTCTATTTTGTCGTTTCTGGGTGGGTGAAAGTCCGACGCTTATCCGGGGATGAAGTTGTCACATTAGCCATTTTGGGGCGAGGAGATTTCTTTGGGGAAATGGCGATTTTAGATGAATCTCCCCGGGCTAATGATGTGATCGCCCTATCCTCGGTGCGATTAATTAGTGTTTCGGCCCAACGCTTTATCCAGACGCTGTTTAAAGATCCCCAACTTCACCATAGAATGTTGCAGTTGATGGTGCGTCGTTTACGTCAAACCAACCAACGGTATCAAATTCGTCACCGACCTCCGGCGGTTAAACTCGCCAATACCCTGGTAGAATTAGCTGAAAATTATGGTCAGCCCACGGAAAAAGGGGCGGATATTTTTAATATTCCTTTCCAAGATTTAGCGGATGTTACGGATATTTCCTTGGAAGAAATAACTAAAATTATGGATAAAATTATGAGTAAAGGTTGGATGAATATTGATGAAGAACGACAAGTCATTCATTTACTCAATCTCAAACATTTAAACCATCTTTCTAGCCAATAAATCCAAAACATTCAACGCTAAAATTCAGCGTTCTTAAATTTCCCCTTCTGTTTAACGGTATATTCAGTTCACGGGGGGGAAATTATTGTTTATTAACAAATTTTTTAGCTATAAAAATTATGACTGAAGCGACTCAAACCCTGGCTTATAATCAAGCTACAATTACTCCTAAATTACGTTATTGGGTAGCCCTTTCCAAACCCGAATCCCATTTATTTGAAGTCACCCTACGCATTCAAAAAGATATTATTTCCTCCTCCGTATTAGATTTAAAAATGCCCGTTTGGACTCCGGGCTCTTATTTAGTGCGAGAATATTCCCGACATTTACAGGATTTGGGTGTTTGTGATCAGGATGGAAACCCTTTAAATTGGCAAAAAATTAGTAAAAATCATTGGCAAATTCAAACTAATTCCGCCACAGAAATCACCGTTTATTATCGAATTTTTGCCAACGAATTAAGTGTAAGAACTAATCATTTAGATGCTTCCCATGGTTATTTTAATGGGGCGGCTTTATTTTTATATGTCCCAGGCTATGAACAACAACCAATTCAAGTTACCATAGAAACCCCCAAAAATTGGACAGTTAGCACAACTTTACCAACCCTTTCCCATCAACCCAATACATTTTATGCTGATGATTTTGATACCTTAGTTGATAGTCCCTTTGAAATTGGAACCCATCGTTTATATGAATTTGAAGTCGAAGGAAAACCCCATCAATTAGCGATTTGGGGCGAAGGAAATCTTGATCCTGAAAGGTTAATTACGGATTTCCAAAAAGTTATCGCCGTCGAATCGGAATTATTTGGAGGACTACCTTATAAACGTTATTTGTTTTTATTACATCTTTCTAATCATGGTTTTGGCGGCTTAGAACATAAAGAGTCTTGCTCTTTAATTTATTCTCGATTTGGCTTCCGTAGCCCCGATAAATATAATCGATTTATGCAGTTAGTCGCCCATGAATTTTTCCATTTATGGAACGTTAAACGCATTCGTCCGAAAGCCTTAGAAGTGTTTGATTATGAACAGGAAAACTATACTCCCTCCCTGTGGTTTTCCGAAGGAACCACCAGCTATTATGATATGGTAATTCCCTATCGGGCGGGAATTTTTGATGTTAAGGGCTTTTTTCATGCCATTTCCAAAGAAATTACCCGTCTACAAACCACTCATGGGCGGTTAGTTTCAACCCCTAAGTGAATCAAGTTGGGATACTTGGATTAAACTTTATCGACGAGAATCCCATAGCGATAATAACCAAATTTCCTATTATTTAAAAGGAGAATTAGTTTCATTTTTACTAGATTTGTTAATTCGAGAAAAACATGGAAATTCCCGTTCTCTGGATGATGTGATGCGTCAAATGTGGGAAACCTTTGGTCAACCAGAAATTGGCTTTACTCCCGAACAATTAGAACAGATTATCGAGTCCGTTGCTGAAACATCTTTAAGCGATTTTTTCCAACAATATTTGTATGGAATTACCGAACTACCCTATAATGAATATTTAGAACCCTTTGGTTTACAAATAGTTGCAGAAACCACCGACGAAACCCCCTATTTAGGCTGTAAAGTTGCGTCAGAAAAAGGCAGAGAAATCATCAAATTTGTAGAAACAGATAGTCCCGCAGAAACCGCCGGATTAGATATTAATGATGAACTTTTAGCTTTAAATGGCTTTAAAGTCACCTCCGACCAATTCCACGAACGCCTAAAAGATTACAAACCTGGAGATATAGTAGAATTAACATTTTTTCATCAAGATTTATTGCGAACTTGTCAAGTTACCCTGACCAATCCCCATCCTAATCATTACAAAATTGTTTCCGTGGCGCAACCCACCCCCCAACAAAAACGAAACTTTGAAGGTTGGTTAGGCTGTCCCTATCACAAATTATAACCCTCCCACAAGCGATGAAATCTTTTCTTCCCATTACCTATCACGGATTGAAGATGATGACGCAGATTAACACAGATTAAAATCCGTGAAATCCGTGAAATCCTCTTAAATCCGTGATCCCTATTCCCTTCTATATGAGATGATTAGGGGGAAATATTCACAGGTTAGGTTAATGGAAGTCCCGCCGCCGCCTTCAATTACACCCCGTCAAATGAATCTTTTGCGGGTTGTCGCATCAATGGCTTGGTCAGATGGAGAATTAGCTACTGAAGAAGTTAATGTGATGCTAGATCAGTTTAGCCGTTTGTTTGGAAAACAGGAACAACAACAGCAGGAACTTCAACAGGAATTAAGGGATTATTTAATGCAAAATATCCCCCTAGAGGAGTTAATTCCTAAACTGGAAACCCGAGCAGAAAGGGAAACTGGTACTAATTTTAGGATACGAAGTAATTAACTCCAGTTCTCGTACCCCGGATGAACCTAAAATTAACCCCGAAGAAGCCGCCGCCTATCAAAAATTATTAGACTTGCTGAATCTTCCTTCCGAGGTGGTTCAACGCTTAGAAGTTGGGATGGATAATCCCTCTCATTCTAAAGCAGAACTAATTGAAACCATTACTCGTAAATTAGGAGAGTTTATTCACAAATAAAAGATGTTTAATAGATGGGGGATAACTTCTAAATCCCCTTTATATTTTCTAGGGTAAAATCGCATTATCAAATTAAAAATGTCAAATTCCATGAATGACATCGCTAAACAAGCCCACAATGGTCATGTTGCAGCTATCATTGAAATTCTCAATCAACAAATGGCAGATTTAGGGGTAACTAATCGGGCTATTTTTATCAATGATGTATTGCAATTGCTGTGTGAAGCGAGAAATGCTGAATCCTTAGAAAAATCAATTATTATTAGTAAAGTTCGTCAGATTTTAGAATCAATTGTACCGCGTAATATTCGTCGAGTTCGGATTAATAGTCGCCTTCGACAGGAAAAACAGTTACTCTGGTTAGAGGATATTACTCAAGATCCAGAAAATCAACTATTATGGTCTGAAGAAATTACCCTTAAAAAACCTAATATTTTCAATAAAATTCCAGGTTCAAATCAAAGTTATTCCCCCCTTAGACCCTTATCAACGGAACCGAAAGCTGGTCAATTACAACAAAATTTAATTTGGGCTGTGGCTGTCACCGTAGTATTAATATTAATGGGATTTCTTCTGTACAATGCGTTACAATTTCAACTCTTAGAATCCCTAAAATCTCAGCCCCAAACCGATATAAAATCATCTCCTAAACCACCAGAAACCCTATCTTCTACCCAACTATTTAGTCAGGGAGTAAAAATCGCAGAAGAAGCCGCCGCCGAGGGGAAATTTGCTGATACCCGTCAAGAATGGTTAGAAATCGCTCAGAAATGGCAGCAAGCCGCCGATTATATGGAAGCGGTTTCTCCCGATTTTGAACGCTATGCCACCGCCCAAAATCGGGCTGCATTATATCGTCGCAATCAAGAAACAAGCCCAAGGAGAAGCCGATGCCATGAATAATTAGGCCATCGGTAATTCAGAAAGCCGAATAAATGATTACTCCTATTATTTATAAAACCCAAAAACCATCACGGATTTAAAAGGATTACGCAGATTAACACAGATTAAAATCCGTGAAATCCGTGAAATCCTCTTAAATCCGTGATCCATATTCCCTATTCCCTCCATAGGTTTTTTCTAACATTTTTTGGGTAATTTGTTGTTCTCCATGATAGTGTAAACTTCGATTCAAACAGCCAATAGTTTTGACATAAGAAGACATGGTATTAATATCATGGGTAATCATTAAAATTGTCATATATTCATTTAATTTTGATAATAACTCATAGATATTCGCGCACATTTTTGGGTCAACACTAGCGGTGGGTTCATCTAAGAGTAAAATTTGGGGTTCACTGGCCAAGGCTCTAGCAATAAAAACCCGTTGTCTTTGTCCTCCCGAAAGTTCACCAATGGCGCGATTTTTTAAATCTAACATTTCGACTTTTTCTAAAGCCTGAATCACAATTTCTTCATCTTTTTTTGTATAGGGTTGAAATAAATGGCGATTTCCTAACCGTCCCATTCGTACCACTTCATCTACCCGGACGGGAAAATTGCGATCAAATTCTAAAATTTGAGGGACATAACCTAAATAACGCCGTCCCTTACTAACAGAATGACCCATAATTTTAACATCCCCTTTCAGGGGTTTTAGTAGTCCTAAAAGCACCTTAATTAATGTGGTTTTTCCTCCCCCATTAGGGCCAATTAATCCAATAAAATCCAATTCATTAACCGTTAAGTTAATTCCCTCTAAAATTGGTTCCTGGGTATCATAACCCGCCCAGACTTCCCTCAAGCGGATGACTTCATTTTTTTGACAACTTTGTGGGGATAATTCTTGAGGATTTTTCACGGATGTAAATGTAAATTCAGGAAGTAAAATCATGGTAAAAAAATAAAAAATTAAATTAATTTATGGATTTAAACTTTGTGATAGCAGTTTCAGAAACTTGCAGCAAATTAGTAGACCAATTTTCTGCTAAATCACTAACAAAAATAACTTTTCCTCCGATTTCTTTAGCTATGGTTTCCGCAGAACTAGGATTAAATTCTGGTTGAGCAAAAATCACCTTAATATTCTCCTGTTTAGCCTCAGAAATTAAGTTAGCTAACTCGGCTGCACTGGGTTCCTGTCCGCCCACTTCAATTGATTCTTGTTCTAAGTTATAATCCTTAGCAAAATAGCCCCAAGCGGGATGAAAAACGATAAATTTACGGTTTTTGAGCGGGGTTAATTTCTGACTAATTTGTTGATCCAGTTGGTCAAGTTCTGTGATAAAATTATTTAAGTTAGCTTGATATTCTGCTTGGCGTTTCGGGTCAATTTTGACTAAGCCATCATAGATATTTTTAGCTTGAATTTTAACTAATTTAGGAGATAACCAAATATGGGGGTCTAAAGTTTCTTCTGCTTGATGATTTTCTGCTTTTTCGTGGTGATGTTCCACCATAGGAATTCTCTCAATCCCTTGAGTTGAATCCATAATTAACATTTTTTGATTGGCAGCTTTAATTCTATCTATCCAAGCCGTTTCAAAGGCAACTCCAGTGGTAATATAGGCTTTAGAATCATTTAAAGATTGTAACTGTTGAGGTTTGGGTTCATAATTATGCAAATCAACTCCAGGGGGAATCATAACATTAACTTTAACATTCTTACCCCCAATTTTTTCAACAAAATATTTCTGGGGCATAATACTAACCGTAATATCCACGGCATTATTAGCGGTTTCATTGGCTATTTGTTTGGCTTCAGAGTCATTATTCCCAACCGAAATTTTCGGTGTAGAAACGGTGTTACACCCACTAATTATACTCATACCCCATAACAGTATTACCATTCCGGCGGAAACCGAAAATCTCATCTTGATGTCCTCAATGCAGTTTTGCACCTGATCAGCCAAACACAGTCCCAGAGGCGGTAGCAGGGGAATATGGGTGGCTTAAGTATAATGATAATCGTTTTCAAAATTTTTGGCAAGAAGGTTGGATTTTAGGGGCGTTGTCTTCCCCAAAGTCGGTCAAACAGATTATCCCCCTAACCTCCCTGTGGAAACCGTTATCAGATGTGCGTGCAGTTTTAACCCTAGATGTCCTTGAATCAGCAAGCTAAATCATCAACGGTCAACCTATCCAAAATTTAAAGTACAAAATTCTTGCCCACGGTTTATGCTAAAAAAAGTATTTTATATTCTTTTATGATGACTCAACGTTCTAATTATTTAATTTCTGTGCAGGACTTTTTTCAGCACTATTCCGAAATAGTGGCGGCGGTAGTTTGCGCCTTTTTAGTATTTATTGGTTGGATGTGCTTGCAATTAGGTTGGGTGGGATTAGCATTTTTGGCCTTACCTATTGCTTATGTTATCGGCGGTTATGGAAGTGCCAAAGACGGGTTAACAACTCTCGTAGAAGAAAAACAATTTGATATTGATTTATTAATGATTGTGGCTGCATTAGGGGCAGCTTTTTTGGGGATTTGGAAACAAGATTATTCTCTAATTATAGATGGTGGAATCTTGATTTTAATTTTTGCTTTAAGTAGCGGACTAGAAAGTATTGCGATGAAACATACAGAACGCAATATTAAAAAATTAATGGAATTGCCCCCCGATACCGCTAGAATAATTGACAATCAACAGGAGCAACAAATCCAGGTTAATCAATTAAAAATAGGGGATATTATTTTAGTTAAGCCCGGGGAAATAATTCCCGCCGATGCAATTATTTTATCGGGAAATAGTTCGATTAATCAAGCGGCAATTACCGGGGAGTCGATACCCGTAGATAAAACCATTGGTGAAGAAGTATTTGCCGGAACATTAAATGGCAATGGGGTATTGCAATTAGAAGTTCATCAACATCCTGAAAGTAGTTTAATTCAACAGGTAATTAAGTTAGTTGAACGGGCGCAAACCGATGCACCTCCATCTCAAAAAATTATGGAAAAATTTGAACGTAGTTATGCCAAAGTTATTATATTAACGGGTCTGGGATTAGCAATTATACCGCCTTTATTTTTGGGTTGGGATTGGGAAACCACAATTTATCGAGCTTTAATTTTTTTAGTAGTTGCCTCTCCCTCTGCCCTATTAGCCTCGATTATGCCCACATTATTATCAGGAATAGCGAATGGGGCAAGACATGGAATTTTATTTAAAAATGGGGCACAATTAGAAAAGATTGGACGAATTAAAGCGATCGCTTTTGATAAAACGGGAAACCCTAACAACGGGAAAATTAAATATTGTTGATATTATTCCTGTGGCGGGTACATCAGAAACAGAATTATTGCAATTAGCGGGGGCGGTGGAGTTGGTTTCTGAACATCCCATTGGACAAGCAATTACCCAATTTGCCCGGGAAAAAAATATTCCTCGAATTACGGCTGTTAATATTGCTACTCAAATCGGGGAAGGAATCATTGGAAAAGTGGATGAAAACCATATTTTTGTGGGGAAATTAGAGTGGATTTATCAACATAATATTTATGTTAGTCCTGAATTAGTAGAAATTAGTGACCACTTAGAAACCGATGGTAAAACCGTGGTTTGGGTGGCACAAAATCACCAAACTTTAGGGTTAATTGCTGTGACAGATACGGTACGTTTAGAGGCGAAAACCTTAATTAAAAATCTGAAAAAATTTGGCATCGAACAGGTTGTTATGTTAACCGGAGATCATCAACGAACCGCCGATAGTGTGGCAAAACAGTTAAATATTGATCTGGTTTATGCTAACTTATTACCGGAGGATAAATTAACAATTGTTCGACAATTGAAAAATCGTTACCAAGGGGTAGCCATGGTGGGAGATGGGATTAACGATGCTCCAGCTTTAGCATTAGCTGATGTGGGAATAGCCATGGGTGGGGCGGGAAATGATGTAGCATTGGAAACCGCAGATATTGTGTTAATGACGGATCAATTAGGCAAGATCTTAAAAGCTATTAAATTAGGTCGTCGAGCTAATTTAATTGTTAAACAAAATATTGCTTTTTCCCTTTCAGTTATTGTATTATTACTAATATGTAATTTTTTCGGTTTGATTAATATGCCCACGGGGATAATTGGACACGAAGGATCAACGTTATTAGTAACTTTAAGTGGTTTACGGTTATTAAAAAGTTAGAGAAACCAACAGAAACCAGGTTTCTAGGTTATGTTAGGGATTTTGTAGATTAACAATTTGTTGGGAAAACCAGAAAGCAGCGTTAAAATTATTGGTTTTTTCTAATTGTTCCAAGGTTAATTCTAATAAAGCGATCGGCAACCCATTCAAAGCAGTAGAATTGTTAACTTCCTGATATTTACCATTCTCTTGTAAACGAAAGGCGATCGCCCGTTTTCCTCGAATATCAATCACCCAATATTCCGGTATTCCTAATCCAGCATAGAGTTGTTTTTTCTCATCTAAATCTATTGCTAAAGTGGTATCGGAAATTTCTCCTACTAAATCGGGAACTCGCCATTGTTTCTAAATTAATTCTGCGGGGTTCCCCTTCTTGCCATTTAGGAGAATTTTCACCAATATATAATACTTTATCCGGTGAAGCTGCCCGTTGATTGGGTTTTTCAATCACACATCCACCTAAAAGATCAACTAGCAGATCAGGTTGACGGGCAAACCAAAACCCAAAAACCAAAGTTAATAATTCATTAAATCGAGCGTGATTAATTCCTTCGTTACCCATATTAATCCACAAATAGCCTTGATTAAAACTAACATTAAAGTCTTCTAAATTGGGATGATTAACATAAGCCAAATAATCCTCCCAAGTGGCGGGTTGCCATTGAGTTTTTTGAGCAGATTCAGGAATAGAAACTAGAGTGGTCATGGTTTCATCCTAACTGAGAAACAAAGTATATACAATTTTAACATAGGATTAAAGATGGTGCGCAAGCCCAGCACACGCACCCTAAATATTAGAACTGGAGTTCTTGTAATAACCAAAATCCGGCAAAAGATTCGGAATTGGGGTCAGATTGAACCGCTAAAAAATGTACATTTTTGGCTTTTTGTTTGGTGAGTTCAAAATTTTGGGCTTCCGTTTGGGTTTTACTATCGGGTAAATTGGCTAAAATCCAACTTTCATTTTCTCCAGTTTCTAATAATAAATTGGGACGGGAATCCCCATCTAATCGTAAATAAGCTAACTCTAATCCCGACATCCAAGCCGCTAAGGGAGTAGCCCGAGAGGAATAAATAATTAACCCAGGAATTGGGGTTTCTGGAGTTAACCCAACCATCGCTAATCCGAAGGCTTCACCAAAGCTAATATCCCATTCTGAAAGGTCAGAAAAAGCACTAGCTTCTAAGGTCACAAAAGCCCATTTATCCCCCTGCAAAGCATCAGGAAGGGGCTGGGGTTGGGACTCCATAAATTGAACCGAAGGATTAGCCCCCGCTTGATAATTTTCCAAGGTGGGATAATAGGTTTCTATGCGTTCATTTAACCATTGATAAAGAGCATAGGTACGCCGACTTGCAGAAGCAGGAATTGCCAATTCTTTACAGGATTTAGAAATCATATTCGCCATCGGACGACGGAAAAAGCGAATCCGAGAGGGGGGCGTGGGAGCAGTGGCGATCGCATTTTCAATCGCCTCTTTTAGCCAAATTGAATTGACCTGGTTGCTGGGGCAAAACTGGGTATAGCGAAACATTCTCTCGGCGCTATCTTCAATATTGAGCGGGGTTTCACAGATTAAGACTTCCCAAACTTTCTTCCCTTCTTCGTCCCGCAGGGGGCGGCTATAAAAATCGAGTTCCCAAATAGTTGATTTCATCAATGACTAGATTTTGTGGGTAATTAACATCTCAAAATAAATCCTACCAGCAATTAGGGTTAAGCTGCGGCTAGTAATTTATTTTTCAGGGATAAACTCAGCTATTCAATCCTTAAATTAAACGGTAAACGGGTATAAATTCCCTTCGGGTCATTCATTTCTTTAAGCATCAATAATTCCTCTTGGAGTCTGAGAAATTCCCGGGTGAGGGGATCAACCGGAGTCGGCATTTTCGTGAGGTTATCTCCGGCTAAATTCTCTAAAATTCGTTCTTCTAATGTCCGAGGTTTAGCGGGTTTCTTTGAGTGTCCAATCCTCTCCTAAATTGGCTTTTTTAGCCGCCGCCGCGATCGCCGCATCTAACCCCCCAATTTCATCAACTAACCCTAACTGTTTAGCCTGGGCACCCGACCAAACTCGCCCTTGGGCAATTTCTTGAACCTTATTTTTAGGTAACTGGCGACGGGTGGCTACATTAGAAATAAAGCGATCATAAATTAGGTTAACCACCTTTTGTAACCGGGCTAATTCCTCGGGACTTTTCGGCCGACTATTAGTTTGAATATCCGCAAACTTACCGGTTTTGACAATATCCCAGGTAATCCCATTTTTACTAGCAATATCTTGAATATTAAACAGTAATCCAAACACCCCAATTGATCCGGTTACGGTATTAGCTTGGGCAAAAATTTGATCCCCACCCATGGCAATCCAATATCCCCCGGAGGCGGCAAAATTTCCCATAGAAACTATCACAGGTTTTTGTTTTTTGATTAGATCTACTTCCCGTCCAATCACTTCCGAAGCCGTGGCACTGCCCCCGGGACTATTAACCCGTAAAACCACTGCTTTTACCTCTTCATCTAAGCGTAATTTTCTTAATTCCTTAGCTAATCGATCGCCCCCAATTTGGCTAGAAGTTCCCCTTCCATCAACAATTTCGCCTTCAGCATAGATGATAGCAATTTTATTTTTACTATTCTGATTACCATTATTAATATCAGCAACATCAGGAATTTTGGAATAATAATTAATACTAACTTGCCGAAATTGTTGATTTTTTTCCTTAGATTCCCCGGTCATTTTTTTAAAGTCGGTAATCACTTCATCACTATAGGCAACCTGATCAACTAATTTTCCCTTTAACGCCATATCCGCTAATAAAATCCCTTCGGTATTAGAAAATGCTTGCAATTGTTGGGGTGTTACCTTGCGACTCGGTGCAATAGTTCTTAACCATTCTCCCCATAAATCTCCTAAGAGTTTCTGAGTTTGTTCTCGATTTTCTGGACTTAATTTTTTTAGTAAAAAGGGTTCAACGGCTGCCTTATATTTCCCCACCCGAATCACCTGCACCCCAACACCATATTTTTCTAAAGCCCCGGTTAAAAACATGACTTGGGAACTTAACCCTTTAATGTCTAAAGAAACCCAAGGGATTAATTACTACTTGATTCGCAACGGAAGCCAAATAATATTCGGGTGCTGTCCAATCAATATCATAGGCAATAATTGTTTTTCCACTCTGTTTAAATCGTTGTAGGGCTTGACGAATTTCTTTTAAATTAGCTAATCCCGTAGTAATGGGAGTATTAGTTCCTTGTAAATAAATGGCAACAATTTTATCATCTTTACTAGCTTGATCAATTGTTTGAACTAAAGTTCTTAACTGAATTGAAGTCGGACTATCTTCTGATAAAATTTCCTGTAGGGCTTCAGAGGTTGAGGGATTGGGCCCCGTATCACTCACACTCAAGGATAGGTCAAAAACTAAAACGGATTTATCCTTAACTAAGGGCCCAGACTCTTGATTTGCCATCATAATCACTAGGAAAATTAATCCTCCAATGCCCAGAGTGGTAGTTAAAACCAGTCCAATTAAGTTTCCTAATAAACTGGCAAATGTAAATTTGAGAAAATCTTTCATATTACGAATTAATAAAGGGGATAATCTAATTTAATCGCACGGGGTTTAGGATTTGGGTTTCAGGGCTCCTGATGTTTGTAAATGATTTAGAGTACGGTTATTGGTACAAAATAGCACGGTGATCAATTCTGCTTTTAAAATCTCTACTAGAGTATAGACTGCTGCTTCCGATTCGGCGGCGGCTTGCAAAAATGGCCAGGCAAACCCGGCTAAATTCGCACCCAGGGCGATCGCTTTGGCCCCATCTAAACCACTGCGTAACCCCCCCGAAGCAATTAGGGGAATATCGGGGAACACTTCTCGAATACTGGTGATACAATCGGCCGTGGGTATGCCCCAATTGGCGAAGGTTTCCCCTAGACGACGCTGTAGGGGGTCTTGGGCGCGTTCTCCTTCGATTTTAGCCCAGGAGGTTCCCCCCGCGCCTGCCACGTCAATAGCGGCCACTCCTGCCTCGATTAATCGTTTGGCCATGACGGCATCAATCCCATTTCCGACCTCTTTGGCAATCACCGGAACGGGAAGTTGAGCACATAACTTTTCTATTTTAGGGAATAATCCTTTAAAATTGGTATCTCCCTCGGTTTGAATACATTCTTGTAAAGGATTGAGGTGCAAAATTAAGGCATCGGCTTCTAATAAGTCAATGGTTTTTAAACACTGTTCTAAACCATATTCATAGTTTAATTGAACGGCTCCTAAATTGGCAAAGAGTAAAATATTAGGGGCGAGCGATCGCACGGCAAAAGTATTAGCCACATCGGGATTTTCCACCGCGACCCGTTGGGAACCGACTCCCATAGCAATCTGATAATGTTCAGCCACGGCGGCTAACCGACAATTAATTAATTTTGCCTGTTCTGTGCCTCCAGTCATGGAGGAAATTAACAGGGGTGCTCCTAATATTTTACCTAAAAATGATGTGCTGATATCAATTTCGCTACGGTTCAAATCGGGTAAACAACAATGGGTAAAGTCATAACGTTCTAACCCCGTTGTTTGTCGAAACTGCACATCTTCTTCTAAACAAATTCTTAGGTGATCGGCTTTGCGGTTTTCAATTTGACGGGAAGACACCATATCAGTTATAGAGCTAGGGAACAGGGAATGGGGAATGGGGAATGGGTAATAAACTGGTACAGACGCGCCATGGCACGTCTCTACACTGATGACTGAATTACGAGCGTCGAATGTTAAAACAACACCAGTCTTGACGACGCCAGAGGGTAGCAACGACCCAGCCCTGTTGTTCTAAAGCATCTGCAATTGGTTTAGCTTGATCCATTAAAATTCCACTTAAAATCGCCCAAGTATTTTTCTTGGATATGGCGTTAAATTGAGGAATTAAATCAATAATTACTTCTGCTAAAATATTACAAACAATTCCATCTACCGGGTATTCTACTGCTTGAATTACCTGCTCAATACTGCCGTCTTGAATATTAATTCTTTCCGGTGAAATTTGGTTTAATTCGCAATTTTCGTAAGTTGAACGAGTCGCTAAGGGATCATTATCCACCGCATAAACCTTAGAAGCTCCTAATAAAATTGCCCCAATCGATAAAATACCGGAACCACAACCAATATCTGCAATTACCGGTTGGTTTTGTTCTCCGCTTAATCGCATTTCCAAAGATTCTAAACACAGTTGAGTTGTGGCGTGGGTTCCGGTTCCAAAGGCAACCCCAGGATCTAAACGTAATAGAATGCGATCGGGATTTTCCGGCAATTCTAACCAAGCCGGGTAAACTAAAAAGCGATCGCCAATTGGTGTCGGTTTCCCAATATTGTTTCCAACTACTTGACCAGTCCTGTTCATCAATCAAATCCCAAGTCACCGCCGGAATTGGCATTTCTAAACACAAAGCATCTTGACGTAATAATAAAGCCAGGGCTGCTAAATCGAGTAAATGCGCTTTTTCTTCGGGGAGATAGGCTGATAACAAGCAGGAATTATTCTTTATTTGACTCGCTGTTCCTCGACAACCAAATGCTTCCATACGCCAAAAAACGGCATCTTCTAGCATCGGATCACACAATACTTTAATTTCCCACCAACTATTAGCCATAATCAGTAATCAGTAATCAGTTATCAGTCATCAGTTAGCAGTTATTAGTCATCAGTTATCAGTTAACAGTGTAAGAGGTATCAGTGATTAGTTGACAGTAAAGAATTCATTGTTAATAGTTAATATTTGTAAGCCAAAAACCGTTAACTGCTAACTGTTAACTGCTAACTGTTAACTGCTAACTGCTAACTGTTAACTATAAACTGTTAACTGTTAACTGCTAACTGTTAACTATAAACTGCTAACTATAAACTGCTAACTGCTAACTGTTAACCGTTAACTATAAACTGTTAACTGTTAACTATAAACTGCTAACTGCTAACTGCTAACTATAAACTGTTAACTGCTAACTGTTAACTGCTAACTGCTAACTGCTAACTATAAACTGTTAACTGCTAACTGTTAACTATAAACTGTTAACTATAAACTGATAACTGTTAACTGATAACTGTTAACTGATTAAAGCGTTACGGTGTAGGCATCGCGGATGCCAGAGACCTTAATAATTTCCGCCAGAATACCTTCAGGTAACGGATCATCAAGACTCAAAACCATAACGGCTTCACCCCGAACAATTTTACGTCCGACCTGCATACTGGCAATATTGACATTAAAGCTGCCCAAAAGTGAGCCAATGTTACCAATAATTCCCGGCACATCCCGGTGGAGGGTAAACAACATATAGCGGGTGGGAGGCACGTTAATGGGGAAATCGTCCACACTGGTGATCCGAATTTCGTGATCGCCTAATAGGGCTCCCGTCACCGAGTGAGTTCCTAAACTCCCCTTAGCTTCCAAATGCAGCGATCCCGTATAGTCCATCAAGGAAGCATCCCTGGTTTCAATCACTCGAATACCCCGTTCCTTGGCCTCAATACTGGCGTTCACATAGTTAACCCGCTCCCGTAAGGCTTGGGACAGTAACCCTTTGAGAGAAGCCACAACTACGGCTTGGCTGTTGCTTCCGGCCAGTTCCCCTTGTAAACGCACATCCAGAAAATCTATCCGTCCCCCAGCTAACTGACCCACCATGTTCCCCAGGGTTTCCGCCAATTGTAGATAGGGTTTGAGTTTTTCCAAGACATCGGGGTATAACCCAGGAATATTCACCGCAGAGCGGGCTGGCAGGCCCAGTAAGACGTCCCGAATTTGTTCAGCGACATCGATCGCCACATTGACTTGAGCTTCCTCCGTAGAGGCTCCCAGGTGAGGAGTCAGAACAATTTTAGACCCCAATTCCCGCAGGGGAGAATCCGCCTCTAGGGGTTCATTTTCAAAGACATCTAAAGCCGCTCCAGCAATTTGGTTATTCCGCAGGGCTTCGGCTAAGGCTGCTTCATCAATCACACCGCCCCTAGCGCAGTTAATTAGGCGGGCGGTGGGCTTCATCTTAGCGAAGACTTCCGCATTAAACAGATGATAAGTTTCTTTGGTTTTGGGGATATGCAGGGTCATGTAATCGGACTCCCGAATTAACATATCCAAGTCCACCAACCGACAACCAATTTGATCCGCCCGTTCTTGGGATATAAAGGGATCATAGGCCAAAAGTTTCATCCCCATTGCCTTAGCCACCGCCGCGACGTGGGAGCCAATCTTACCCAAACCCACAATTCCCAGGGTTTTCTTGTAAACTTCCACGCCGACAAAGCTTTTTCTATCCCACTGTCCACTTCTGACCGACTGGTTAGCATCGGGAATGTAGCGAGACATCGACATCATCATTGCCAAGGCGTGTTCAGCAGCCGCAATGGTGTTACCTTGTGGAGAGTTGACGACAACAATACCTTTGCGCGTAGCGGCGGGAATGTCCACGTTATCAACACCGACACCCGCCCGACCAATAATTTTTAAGTTATCAGCGGCTTCAATAATTTCTTGGGTTACACGAGTTCCAGACCGGATCATCAAAGCATCATACTCTGGGATAATCCGCACCAGTTCTTCTGGGGGTAAACCTATTTTGACATCCACCTGAGCGACTTGGGACAGGATGTCTATACCAACTTGGTCAATAGAATCGGAGACAAGAACCTTAGACATGATTTAGGAAAATGGGTTGCAATTTTTCTGGAAATGAAACACTACCCCCCGACAAAATCAGCTAGGGGGAAGTTCGGGAGAGGCTTCATTAGCTATTTTCTCTCCCAAATTAACGGTATTTGGCTTTTAAGTTATACTCCATACTACTCCATAGGGAAAGCCGGATCAATCCATGTAGACTAACAATAGATTGATAGCCTATTCTGAACCTTGATCCTATGAACTATCTTGTCACTGTCCTGGCCGATCGCATTCAAGCAGAAACGGCCTATGTGGAATTAGAAAAAGAAGGTGTCCCGACCCCCCAAATCAGCATTTTAGGAAAAGGTTATAAAACCGCCGATGAATTCGGTTTGATTGACCCGAATGAAAGTGCCATTAAACAAGTGAAATTGATGGCAACTTGGTTAATTCCCTTTGGATTTGTTTCGGGTTTTAGCTTTAGTTTAATTACGGGATTAGAAACCTTTGCCTGGGCGGGAATTCTGGGAAATCATTTAATCGGTGCAGTTCTCGGTGGCATTTCGGGGGGGTTAGGGAGTATTTTGGCCGGGGGCGGAGTGGGATTAATTATTGGTGGCGGCGATGCCTTACCCTACCGTAACCGCCTGAATGCGGGAAAATATTTAGTTGTGGTCACGGGTTCGGAAACCTTAATGCGGAAAGCCAATCGGATTTTAAGAGACTTAGAACCGGAAAATATTCAAGGTTATACCGTTGGTGAAAATGAATAATTAAAAAGGGTAGAATTAATCATTGAATCCATCCCTTTTATTCCTAGGTATTTTTAATCATTTGAGGGTAAAACTCCTAAAAATTTACCCCGATTTTATTGAAAATGCTATGATGATTGTAGCACAAATTTTCATCTTCCCTCACCTAAAATCCCCTAATGTTACCCAGAGAAGAACTCCTAAAAGGTATCGAAAATCGAGATAGTATAGCCCGGGTGATAGACTTAGCGGAACAGGCTCTAAAAACCTGGGAAATTACCCTAACAGATTTCCTTTCTCCCCCGGAACTCGCCGAGTCGGAAAGGGTGTTTAGCCGATTAACAGAAGTACAAATACTCCCCTGGGGCGGCTACCCCCAAGCGGAACGCCAACGGTTAGGAATTGCTCGATCTGAACTTCCGCTTGATGAAACTCAAGTTAGCGTTGTTGTTTTAGAAATATCGGGTAATTTTCTCTTTGATCCCGCCACCCATCGAGACTTTTTAGGAGCCATGTTAGGGACAGGAATTGTCAGGGATAAAACCGGGGATATTATTGTTTTGGGAGAACGGGGTGCCCAAACAATTGTTACTCCAGAATTGGCGGATTTCTTAGAGTTAAATCTAACTCAAGTCCGGTCTGTTTCCGGTGAAAACTCGACGGATTGATCCGGGGGAATTAAAGGTTAGAGAACCCAAGAAGAAAGAGTTAACCACGGTGGAAGCTTCCCTGCGGTTAGATGCGATCGCCTCTGCTGGATTTGGGATGTCTCGGAGCAAAATGGTGAGTTTAATTGATGGGGGAGATGTGCGGGTGAATTGGAAGGAAATCACCCAGGCAAGTTATCAATTAAAATCGGGAGATTTAATTGCTATTCGGGGAAAAGGACGTTTAGAAGTTAAAGATATGGCTATTACTAAAAAACAGCGTTATCGGGTTGAATTAATCCGCTATCAATAATCATTTTATACTGGATAAGTTCAGGAGAATATTAGTAATGGTAAGACTTTATCAGCAATCGTTTGAAATTTTAAAAACAGAATTGCAAAAAAAAGCCAAAAAGGATTTAGTCGGGGAAGTTGGGGCGGGAATTATTCTGAAACGCTTGGAGAAATTGCGATCGCAGCCAGGAGAACCCCTGACTTTAGAGGAATTACAAAACTTGGTTTCCGATCAATTTCCTGACTTTAATCAATCGGTTTTAAAGCAAGCTGCAAAAGCTAATCGTCCCCCGGGAATCTGGCCGATAATGGCTTTAGGTACGGCTATTCTCGGGGGATTTGTGGGACTTGTAGCTGTAGCTAATTTACCCTATCCGATGATTCGTTTGCCCGTGGCTAAAACCGTGCCAATTTTATTAATTCCCAGTTATATTAGTATGGATTATAACTATCGACAAGCCCTGTCCTTAGTAGAACAATCCGATCAATTAATTAATCAAGCTACAGCAATTACAGATATTGAGTTAGGCGTTGAAAAAGTAGAAAAATCCCAAAAACACCTTGACAAATTACCCGTTTGGTTTTTGGGTTATTATCCTCAAGCCTACTGTTCTTTTATGGGTTGTATTTGGCGATTTACCTTCGATGAATATGAAAGTGCCAGAAAGAATATTGGCCGGATGGAATCTAAAATTTTTCAAGAACAAAATGCTTATAAAGAATATATAGAAACCGAACAATTAATTAAGGAATCTCAAAATAATTTCTCCAAACTTACCCCAGGAAATGAACAACAACAGATGATTAACCTCTGGCAAAAAGCCATTGATAAATTAGATCAAATTCCCTCCCAAACCTTAGCCGGAAAATTAGCTAAAAAAGACTTAGAAACCGCGCAACGAGATTTTCAACAACAACTAGGATTTGTAGCCGGAAGTATTAAAGGAAATACCTTAATTGATGCGGCAATGCAATTTGGAATTCAAGCCGCTAAATCCTCTCAAAATCCGCCTCATACCTCCAAACAATGGGAACAAGTGATGAAATTATGGCAAGAAGCAATTCGTCGTTTAGAACAAGTTCCAACGGATAATCCCAGTTATTCAGATGCTCAGAAAAAATTAGCCGAATATCAATTCAATTTAGGGAGTTCCGAAAATCGGTTACAGGCAGAAAAAGACGCGGTAGAATCCGTTAAACAGGCAAAAGCTGAGATTGCTAAATGGCAAACCTCAGCCCGTTCTAAAGAGCCTAATATTGGTTACTTAATTGGTCAATTAACTGATATTATTAGTATATTAGAACAGGTTCCCGCCGGGACAACGGTTAGTGCGGAAGCCCAAAAATTATTAGGATCAGCACGACATACCCGTGATAAGTTATATAATAACTAACTTGATATTTTGAAACTGTTCTGTCCTGAAAATCAATTAATTCTCTATAATTATGACTCAAACACCACAAGATTCTGCCTCCTTTGTTTCCTCAACACCAGATCCATCAATAGATACGGCTAAATTAATACAATTATTACGGCGAAAAGAAGGCAATTGGGTGGGGTGGGGCGATGCCTGTGCTAAGTTACAAAAATCCGGTTATAATCCCCAACAAATTTTTGAAGAAACGGGTTTTGAGCCGATTCAACAAAATCAAGTAATTGTAGCAGGACAAGTTTTTACCTCCTTAGTCAAAGGCAATTTATCCGAAGAAATTCAATCCTATTTCCAAAACCGAGGAAGCGATATTTTATATGAATTTCGTATCCTGAATCAAGAAGAAAGGGTGATAGCGACGGAATTTTCAGATCAACGCAAATTAGACGCGGATGAAGCCCGAGAATTAGCCAAGGCCATCAAAGAATTCTCTCGATTTTCAATTCTCCCCCCCGGTTTTTCCGATCATCCTGGGGATGCCTTAGCCTATCAAGCCTGGAAAGCTGCCCGACAACAACAAGATTTACAACAGCGATCGCGTTTAATTGCGAAAGGATTAAAATATGCTCACTCCCAAACCGCCCGAGAAACCATAGAACAACTGTTAACAGATTTTTCGATTACCGCCAAAAAATCAGCGCCACGTTTACCCATTTATCGTTTAGAAACAGAAGAAGATCTACCCCGTTTAATTCCGGTCGCAGGGAAATTTCCCTTAACCACATCGGACTTTAAAGCCGTTCCTTTAATTGAAGAACTAGGGGAATTTCGGATTGTTAAATCATCAGGGAATGTAGCTTGGGTAGCGGTTTCCCGGGTGGCAAGTGGTCAGAAATGCGGAAGATCCCGTTGTAATTTTAGGAAATAGTGCCAATTTACCAAACCCCTTACCCGGTAAATCAGAACCGGTTTTAATCCTAATTGATCGCGCCCAACGGCAATGGGATCTTGATTCTTATTTCTTAGTTGAAGAAGCCGAACATTTAGAAATGCAATGGTTTGATGAAACTCCTGCTATTAATTTACTAGGAAAATTAATTTTAATCATGCGTCCTAAAAAGGTCTTAGATGAAGATCAAATCCATGATGTTTGGCAAATTGATGAATAAGAAAAATGGGTTAATATTCCCATGAAATTCATCAAAACCAAAAGCAGTGCGAGCATCCTTGCTCGCTATTTACACCCAACAAATTCACCATTCACACCCAACAAATCCTAAAATCCGTGAAATCCGTGAAATCCTCTTAAATCCGCATCACGGATTAAACGGATTACGCAGATTAACACAGATTAAAATCCGTGAAATCCTCTTAAATCCGCATCACGGATTAAACGGATTACGCAGATTAACACAGATTAAAATCCGTGAAATCCTCTTAAATCCGCATCACGGATTAAACGGATTACGCAGATTAACACAGATTAAAATCCGTGAAATCCGTGAAATCCTCTTAAATCCGTGATCCCTATTTTATTCTATTATGACGATACCAACGATAACCATAAATTCCCCCTCCAATGATTAATAAATAGGGACTAAAAGCCAATAACCATAAAACCAATCCCACCAATAGCCAGGTAAATTCACCCATCGTATGAGTTGCTTTTCCCCAAGTTTCCTGCACTCTTAAACCCAGATTTTCCTGAGCCGGAGAGACAGAAACCAGCGATTCAATACTTAAATTAATCGTCGAATAAGCCACTTGATTTTGCAAATTTCTTAACTGAGCATCAATGCGTTCAATGGATTCTCGAATGTTACTTAATTCATTAGCCGCCTTCAAAACATCCCCAACGGAACCCGAGCGCTCCATAATTTTTAATACCATTTCCTCCGATTTCCGTAAATTTCGCAGTCGCGCCTGGACATCGACTAATTGATCCGAAACATCCTCCGCCGTAATCATTTGATTTTCTACCGTTCCCAACTTTGCTAACGCATTTAAAGTGGTTTCTAAGCGCTGTTGGGGCACTCTAAATTCCAAATAAGCCGTTTGACGCTGACTATTATCCGGGGATTTTTGAGCCTCAAATTTCAAAATATCCCCTTGCTGTTTTTTAATAATTTCCGTAATTGATTCTGTGGTTTGATGAATTGATTGTACGATTAATGTTAATTGAGCGCGTTTAATCAGTTGGGATTGTTTTTTAGGTTCCGTGGTCGTAGGTTGCGGTGCAGAATTAGCCGTTTCCAGACTATCTGCTGTGGCTAAAGGTGCACTCGCGGGAGCAATCTGTTTAGCTTTATTCGCCTGAGCGCAACTCGATAAAGCTAAAATGGATACCATTAACCCTAAAAAAAATCTCAGCCTTAATCCAGTTCGAGAGCGAATTTGATCAGGATTCATAGTGTTATATTCCTATTATTATTCATTATTAACACTTTATCCCAAAAGTGCCAAATAGAGATGCTCTTGACGTTTGGCTCAATAAAGAATCTACACAATCATCTACATTCCCCCCTCAAAATACCTATAACAATTGAAAATTTTAAAATATAATTCAATTATTAATTAATTATGGTTAAACATGATTTTTGCCCCAGGAACCGGAACAATAACCGCGACTACACTAGAAAATCAATTTTTTACACTATGTTCGTTGATTCAAAATATTGAACGAGACGCGGCGAAAAATGATAAGGTAGTCAACCTTTTAACTTATACAATCGACACCGATACCGATATAGCTTCTGGATCGGCGTCAATTTACTGCACAATTACCCGTAACAGTACAACGGGAATTTTGGAGTTTACTTATCCGAATCCCTATACAGGAGTCATTTATACCGAGGGTACGGGTGGAGATTCTAAATCCTCTGGGATAATTACAGAATCTTTAGTAGAACGAGCTTATTTAATAATTGCTGCTGAACGAGAAAAAAAACGGAATGACCCAAACTTCACCAATAAATTGACCAATCCATCATGGTCAATCAATGACGTGCCGTTAAATTCCCCAATTCCGCATAATGCAATTTTTAAATTTAATTTCAATCTACAAACTCAAACTACTTTTACGGGGAATGGGGAAAGTAGATATGCTGTGGAGTATCTCTAAATGCCTACAGACAGCGTTAAGAATATTGAACGGGCTTTCACTGGTAGGGTTCCGGTTGTTGAATTAAATAATGATGCACCAATTAATCAAGTTTTTGAAATCATAAATTACCGCGATATTCTTTCAAGAATTAAGCCCGTTGGGGCTACAAACATTAATCTTTCAATTGCACTGGAAACTTTGCAGTTAATTTCGTATTTACCAGGAATATTTAAACCCAACAAATTACCTGATTATGATGAGGATTTAATTCCCTTACTACAAAAGCAAGCTGAGGATTTAGCATGGATGGCAGAATTTAATCCATCTACTCAATATGCTTTAGAAATTACTCTGTTTGAATCTTGGTACTCTGGCAATTGGTCTACTTGGTCAGCGCTTGCGAGAAAGTGGTTGTATAACCAACAAACAGAATATTATTTGGATTTGATTAATCCATTTTTAAATAATACCAAAAATTCTGATATTGGAGATTCTAACTATAGATTAGGCTTGGCAATAACCCAAAAACCAACACAACAAACCGCTAAAGCAAACGAAAATTATATTAGGATTCGGGGCGCTTACAGTGGAATTATTACCTATGAACAACCGCCAACAGTGGTAACGGCGGTAACTTTAAATAAACAGAGTAATTTTTTGAATCCAATTCCACTAAATACTCCGAACCAGATACTTTATACTGATTACAATAGGAGAATTTTATATTTACAGAATACGGGGAAATCAATTGTATATTTTAACTTTGATCAAAATTTAATTTCTCCAGAAGCAAGCCCGTTTTTACTACCTGGAGAAACCTTTACTTTTGAAGGTGGAGAGTTTAAATGGTCAGGGGGAGGAAGTCAATTTTTACCCCCAATGGCTCAATATTTATTTCAGACAGGGGTATGGATTTATTGTCAAGGCAAGAACACAGACGATAAAAGCACAACTAAAAACTCTATAGCTTGGATGCAATTTCTAGGATAATTAAATTATGGGAATATCAAATAATTTCATTAAATCAACTGTTGGGAGCATTGGGAATATTGATTTATCAGGAATAACGGGACTTAATACAAGCTACCGATATTTTAAGGAGGGCTATTATTTATTTACCCCCAATCACCCCACCATAATTGTTCCTGCCACTCCAACCAAAGTAAATAGAGAAATTCAGATAAATTATAGGGAGGATTTAAACCAATGGGGCAGTAATGATCTTAAAATATATTGGGGAAGTAAAAACCAACATCCAAAAACAATCAAATTAGGCGGGGGATATTTAGATACTTCAGATGGGGGAATAGCTTTAGTTGCTGAATGTTCTGAAACAGTTATTGTAGAGGTTATAATTAGGCAAGATACACCGATTAGTTATACCGTTGGCAATTTTTTAATAGGAGATGATCTCGTGATACCAGTAAAAATAAGGTTAGCAGTAGGAAACTGGGTCTAATTACGTTGATATCAACGAAGATTCTTATGATTCAGATGAATATCAATATCTAATCAATTTACAGAAACTTAAAAATTCTGACTCAGGAGCTACGGGATATAAATTGTTTGATATTTATAGTTTTTATCCGGGGCGTGCAATTACTTTTGATGTAAATATTACTGATGCCACAAAATACGGAAATGTTGCTATTCAGTTATTCGATCCATTAACCGTTAGTGAGGTACTTTTCGCGGTGGCTAATGATGTCATCAATTTGGAACTGAATAACATGGGTACAAGGTTTATTGGTAATTTAACTAGAAATGCTTTATACAACGATGTTGTAAATAGCCAAATAATTATTACTCCTGATTTCAGTCGGCACATTGGGCGGTTTGTGGCTCAAAATAAGAGTAACAACGACGCTTACGATACAGTAATTATTGAAGATTATGTACCTAATGCGATTGACCCACTTTTAGGTGGAACTTTTACGCTAACGGGAGATTTTTAATGGCAGACAAGAAACCAGAATGGAGCGATTATGCCTACGATAATGATTCAATCTCTAAACGGTTAGGAATTGACAAAGATGAAGTCAGAAAATTGAAAAATGATGCGGCAGAAAGAAGTAAAGACACAGGAGAGGGTGTAGGAAATAAAAATATTGGCTTAGGAATTGGAGCAAGTATTGATACAAACGATCTAAGAAATTCCGCCTTAAGAATTGGGGCTAAAATTCCCGGCTTTGGAATTGAATATGATACCAATGGAGAAGGTTCTATTGATATCTTAGATTTAATTAAAGTTGAAACGGTCAGAATTAAATGTTTCTATATTCAACGGTTTTATTTGGCAGGTCAATTTTTGTATTCTGATATTCAGAAAGTTGATTCGGAAGAATGTAACAAAGAACCGGAAACCGGAACCGGAACCAGAACCAGGCCCAGATCCAAAACCACTTGATCCCATTACAAAATGGCCGCCTACACCAAAAGGAGGAAGTAACAAGCCCGAAAGAGCTCTAATAATTTATGAAGGAAGTGTTTTTCAATCTGAAGTATCAAATTTAAGAGGAGTTCCATTTTCTGTCTCTTCTTCTTACAGAAGTAGGTACGCAGCACACGACTTTAATCCTTCAACAAATGAAATTACAATTTCAAAAAGTGTAAATACTTCTTATGGTGCAAATTCATCTGTAACAGAAAAAGTTAATTTATATTATGCCACTGGTGCTGATGGAATGCCTTATCCATATTACAGTGAAACTGTATATGTAAAAGCTATTGAGTCTTATGTAAGAATATATCATTTAAGCGGAGGGATTTTGTTTGTTGATGGAACTGAAAAAATTATAGAAAATTTTGCAGATACATTAAACTATCAGCGAAATTATTCTTATGCTGGTTGGGGTGGGCCAGGAGGAAGATCTATTTATAGTGCAACCTCTTATGCTTACAGTGATAAATATAATAGACTTTTAGCCAAATTTGTAAATAGCTCTTATAGTTATAATGTACCATCGGGCTGGGAATCGCGACCAAACGATAGTATAGCTGGTACTTATTCAGAAATACATAGGGTAAAAAGTATTATTTATATTGATAGAATCCCTAAAAAACAGCCAAAAAATTCTCCACTACAACCCGATAAAAAAATGGACAAAGATTGCTGCGAGAAACTAGAGAAACTCTTGAAAAGACTTTCCAAATATCAAGGGTTAGGACAAAAAATCAAGCCTATTAATGTCAAGGACAATAAAATTGAAGAAAAAGGGGGCAAGGATGAAAATTTCCCAATGAAGATTCCGAAAAGATGGATTGACAGGGAAGCCAAGCCCAAAGATGACTACGAAGTTCAGAATATGCGACACCTTATCCTATCAGTCGGGATAATGCTTGACAGATTCGAGGAACTGTTTAACCCCGCAGGAAAAGATAAGGGATTTCCACTCAAAAAACCAGAGGAGGGAATCTGGAAATGGCTACCGGGGGACGGGGGGGATTATGAAGCTCCCGACCCCAATTATGATCCTAAAAAATCTAAGGATGATGGGAAGATTAAGAATAAAAAATTAAAGATAAATTCCTATTTAGATTTATTCAGATATTTCCTAGAATCTCAAATCAGATTAGAATTACTATTTCCTATAGCTCAGATTAGAGATTCTGAGATTAGCAAGCGGTTAATTTACCCCAAAGCTCCGGGGACAATTAAAATCAATGATTTAATTCAATTTCAAGAATTAATGTTGTTATTCATCAATAAAACTTTGGGCGATCCATCTGGAGCAGTAATCATTAAGGATGCTGACCCAACTCAAGAAGGAGCGCAACCTTTAACAATTGAAAATTTCGATATTTCGGATATGTTGCGGAAATTATTAAGATTCTCAGTAGACATTAATTCCGATATTGACTTAACTAATAATTTCAGTAAACGCACCCTTTACCAACTGTTATCCGCGATGCAGGTATTAGTAAAAAATCACGAAATGACCGAGGCAATTTTTGAGGATTTGGGGATGAAAGAGGAACAAAGTTTTGTCCCGGTTAAATTTTTTGCTGATCCTTATGCGGGGGCTTGGGGAGCGGGGAAAGGATTCGATCCCGCTAAAATAAAAGTTGAAAATTCAGAGGCAAATATAGAAGCCAATTTGGAGGCATTTTTACAGGAAAAAGAGGTAGAGGTTAAAGTTAGTCGAAGGGCTAAAGACGAAACCACCGACATCAGGGATTTACTAGCACAAATTGGGCGGTACGCGGCGGAGTTAGCGGCTCAGGGGAAAATTCCGAATAATCCAGAAGCGATTCAGCAAGCCATTGATAAGGCTAGATTTGAACTTCAAACTGAATCCGCAATCCGGCGAACGGATGTTCGGCAGGCTTCAGCAGCCGGGCGAGTGCGAAACCAAGCGAAATAAACCTAAAAATAAACGATAAAACCCCGTTTGTTGGGCGGGGTTAGGGTGTGATTAAGGGGTCACAGTCCTATCTTATCAAAATGTATGGCGATTTTATTGACTGAAGAATATATCCCCTCTAATGTTTATATTGGGGGTGCGGTTGCTAAGACTGAAGATAATTACGAAATAGCGCAGCCATTTATCGATTTTATTTCTGGCACAAAGTCAAATATTCAAAAACTAAAAAGTTGGATTAAATCAACAGCTATTAAAACTCAAAGCTGGTTGGAATACGGAAATAAAAATCCCCTTGATTGGCTGGCGGCTGGAGTTGATAGTATTTTAACAAAAGCTAATTATTACCAACGAACGTTTTTTGGGAGAAATTTAAGCGGCTGGGCAAAAGATGATCCTGTAGCTTGGGGATGTGGTGTCGGTGCAGCTATTGGAACAGCTTTTTTAATTGGTGGATTAATATTATCAAGCCCAGTAGTAGGGGCTGTTGCTGCTGCGGGAGCCGCTGCTTATGTAGGATTTACCGCATTATCAGGGGGAGTAAAAGGCATTGTTCAAGCTGCAAAAATAGCGGTTAAAGGTCTTAATTTTATCCCCGGAATTGGTGGCTTAGTTCGTTGGGCTGTTGGTGGCGTGCAGCGTTTATGGTCATTTAACTGGAATCAAACCGATGCTCAAATTAGAGCCAATCAAAAACAACAAATTAAGGCGTTAGCAGGGCGCTGGGGAGAGGCGTTAGGCGCAACAGTTGGGACGCTTTGCGGGTTTACTTTAGGCCGTGCTGCCAAGGCAAACGCACCCCAATTAATGCGGTTTAATCCCCTGTTGTTGGCTAAATTGAAGGAATTAGAATTCCGTTCTTGGTCAGAGCCCGGGGAATTATGGGAAGAAGCTGTTGAAGAAATGAAATCAACGTTAGTGGCAAGCGGGCGGGCAATATTAGCGGTTATTTTTATGGAGACCTACGTTAATGTTAGAAAATTAATCAAATCATTTGTTAAATATTCAGGACTCGGAACAGTTTTCCCATGGTTAGGAAAAGCCTCGGAACAATGGGGAAAAGAAGGTTCACAGCCTTGGAGTTTTGCTAGTCAACAGGAAAAATCTATTGAGTCAATTAAGATTGATTGGCTTAAAGATTTTACTGAGGAATTTGTGGAGGCGGCACAGGATATGTGCGCCGAATCAACAATCATAGCCAGTTACGCGCTGTAGTTAAAATCCGCATTGTGCGGAATTTGGGAGGGAGAATCATGGTAGATATTCGGAGTATTGCAGGGGAAATCCCTGGAAATTTTGCCCAAGGTTTAGGAGATGTTTTGAGTCGTCATCTTGACGCCGAATCAGGCGCCAAGGGAGATGACTGGCAAATTGATACTTTTACTAATGACTTCGAGGATGAATTTCCGTTTGACCCCGAAGCCCCTGGCTCTCCCTACCCAGCTTATGGCCCCGAAGCTAATCGGGCGGCTGACGGCAAACCCTATGGGGACGAACGGAAAAATCGCCCCAAAGTTCACGAATTAAATCAACCTGAATTAGCTCAATCAAGAGGATGGCGAATCGTTGATTTTTATCCAGAACGGAATACAAAAGATGAGTTTTATCGGATTTCTGGAACCCCAGCCGAAATTAGATTAATTATTCAAATGTTGAGACATACTCGCGAAATTGTTCAAAAGTTTGCAGGTGGTGACGGGGATAATACTAGGGGTTTTTCTCAAATTAAAGCCATGCGAGGATGGCCAGAAATAAAAATTAAGTTTTACCAAAAAGAAAAATTAAAAACAGGGCAAAAATACCCACTTGATACATTGTTGTCAATTGCTTTAATCGGTTGGTCTGAAATTGATAAACCTAATAGTAAAAAATTATCAATTAGTGATTTAAAACAGTTTAAATCTAAAATTGAAACGCTATTTTATGCAAATAAACAACCTTTTATACTAGAAAGAGGGAAAGAAGTGTGGAGTTACCAAAAATGGGAAGAAGGATATGCAAATTGGTTCCCCGCAAAAAATCGACAAGCTGCCTTAAACGTTTATCAAAAATTAGTACAAGTCAAAAATGATAATTTTGATCCTTTGGCTGTTTTTCAAGGAAAAGCAGATCAAGAAACAGTTAAATATACAGAAACTCCACAAAAAGTTACAGTTTTAAACGAGGAAAAGGAGTTACCCATTTACAGAAGAACTGTAAACCTGGAATTTTGGCAATCTTGGATCGAGTTGCCCAAGACTCGGCAAAAAATAATCCTTGTGTCCAGATCTAACAAAACACCTGTTGACGAACGCTTAACTACTTAATTTTATACAGTTATAAACTAAATTATCTATTTGCCGAACCTTAACCTTTGGAAGTATAATTAAGGTAAATAATTAAGCTGAAACCCTTGCATATCAAGGGATAGATATGTTAGTTTGAAATCTGAAAATCATTTCACTCAGGACTTTTAATTTATGCCAGCCGTTGCCAATAAAATTCAAGCCGAAGATTTACGCGCCGCTTTAATTGCCGTTGGAAGCACCATCACTGTTCCCGCTTTGGGATATCCAGACGGAACAGACGTTACCAAAGCTGTTTATGAGTTTGTTGAGGCTGTTTTGCAAGCTCAAATTGCTCAAAATGCAGTCGGGGGCGCGGGCGAAGATGTTGCCCTAATCACCAAAGGTCAAGGAGCATTAACTAGCGTCGAATATCCGCCCGCAAGTGGAACTTTTTATAATGTTCGGCCCACTGTGTACAGCGTTTCTGTTCAAGCAGTAGAAACGATTTCTACCGTAATTCCGCCCTTAGTTTAAGGTTATTTATCACAAATTTATTTAGGGTTAAACAATAATGGCTAAAACTAATATCTATGACGACCGCAAGGTTAGAAGCGTTGACGTAACGCATCCTAGTAGTAGCTCTGTAGGGTTTACTTACTTTTTCAAAACTCCGGTAGACAGTAGCGAAGTGACGGTACTTGGACAGAAAAATTGGAAACCAGGAGCCGCCGTTACCGGATTAAGTTTTCCAGCAATTATGGGGACGCGAAAACCTCACCCTATACGAGTAAAAAATAATGCGAAAGGTATCACTACTTTTTGTGCGACGGCTAAACTTGAAGCAGCCAAAGCGGCTGGCTGGTCAAGGGCAAAAAAATCCGCATTTAACGTCAAACGCTCCAATACATTCCCGAGTGCAGGAAATTTACGAGGGGCATTAGTTGTTTATGTAGCCGTTTCCTAGTGGTGGAGTTAATCTTAAATGGGGTTGGAAAATGCCTTTTGCTCAGGCATTAAAAATCGGAATTACCGACCTAGGTAATTTAGGAATTAAAATTACTAATACAGATGCGGAATGGGCTGATTTAGTATTAGGTTGCAATAGCGTTCGCCCGCCCCGCACGTCTAAAACGGTTTTTGATGGTGCTACCGGAAAAGAAGACACCATTACAACTTTTTACGATCCTTCTGTCACTCTTGCCTATCCGTGGAAGCCTGCGGGTGGTGGCTCCATTTTTGAAATTTAATTAATATGCTGATCATAATTCCCGAAAATCCCAAATTCCAAGAAACATTAGACAATATCCCATTCTTTTTTGGAAAATTGCAAAGTGAATCTAGTGAAATGCTTAATTTAGTTGTTGACTCAGAAACCAGATTAATAAGAGCAGCTTCTGAGAGGGAATTTACAGAATATTTATGGGGGGGAGAATATGATCAGCTATTATCCGACTACGAGGAAGAAGAAGAGCTAACAAACCTATGGAATGGATATCAGGAGGACTCGTTTATCCAAACGTTAGTAGCTGGGTTTTAACCCCCATAGAAATACCTTCTGAATCTAATCTGATAAAATTAACCTGGATGTCAGAAGGCTTAATAATCAAATCCAGGCTTTTGCTAAGACGAGCGTTTATTAATGGAGAAGTGTCAGAAGCAAAAGTTATTTATCCTTCTGACAAACCCATAGTTTTTGCATTTAATGACTTCAATGGTTTTAACTATCAAATCGGGGTAAAAAAAATCGTAAATAAATGGACTTTGCGAGAGCATTTTGCTGTTATGGTTCATTATCAATAAGTAAAATAAAGTAATGTCACCTACCTTTCTCGCTATAATCATAATCTCCCAATCAATTTTTGATTTGATAATTTTAACATTTGTGATAATAAAAATGTCACAAATTATTAGCAGTCAAAAGCAAGCTGAAAAAGATATAAATGAGGTATGGAAATCCCATAGACTGGTCAAATCCATGGTTTATGGTGCTCATAATCGGCTTGTTGCTAAGATGGAATCCACCTTAGCTAAAAACAATGTTCATACTGACTTTGGTGATGTAATTTTAAAGGATTAATAATTATGTGGACAACTTTTTCTAAAATTTCAACTACTCAAAAAATATTAATCCCTGGGGATTATGGGGCAGTTTCAACGATTACCATTCCGGCTGCTACCGTAGAAATTCCTTCTACTGAAATTGAAATTATTCCAGCAGACGCGCAAAACACTGTACGATTTGCGAATTTAAGCATTGAAAATAAAGTTGATTCTAACGGTGATCCAATTTCGATATATGTTGGAATCGGATTTTCGCCAACACCTTTACTGTACAGTTTTGAAATGCTATCGGGTCAACAGCAATATGTAATGCAAATCAACGGCCAGCAAATAAAGGCGATTTGCGAAACGGGTCAAACCGTTAAAATCAACGTTCAAATTGCAAACGCGACCATCAAAACGTTATGAGAAGTTGGTCAACTTATAAACCTGTCGGACAAAATAGCTGGATTAACTTACAAGATAAACCAGCTATTTTGTCCGACAATCAAATAAATTGGGGCGAAATCCAAGGCAAACCAACAATAGAAAGTATAACAGAGGGGGTTTTTGCTCCTCTGCTAACTGATTCTAATGGGTTAGTTTCATGCGTCAACTAGCGCCACCGGAAAATACAAGAAAATTGGCAATGTGTATAATTTTTTTATAGCATTAACAGTTGCATTGCCTATAAGCGGTAATGGAAATCTTTTGTTAAATCTCCCGTTTAGCTGCCTAGATAATCAGTCTATACACGGGTATTTTATGGGGACGATAAGCAACGTAAACCCATTGTTTTTAACACAATCTAATCAAATACAACTGATGTTTCAAGGTGGCACAGCCACCTTAACATTATCACCTTTGAGAAGTAGCAATCTTAAATCTACCGGATTGTTTACTCTGTACTGTTCCGGTAGCTTGTTCGTTTTTTGAAGTTCTACGAATCCGGGCATATTTTGCCAACTTTAGGGAATGCAAACTCTCTGAGTAGTGTCGTTGGTCTTAAAATAACATAAACCCCAACTGGTTCAAAATGTTGGGGTTTGAATTTTTATTTGTTACATATTAAAGAGTTTCAGTTGGTTGAAAAGTTAAGTAAATTCTGCCGTCGTTTCCTTTTGGGGGACGGCATGGATAAACAGAAGAAGACTCCACAGAACAAAACCCCGCATCATTCATTAACTCAGTTAGTTTTTCTGCTACATTCTTAACTTGATTCTTGTCATACCACACCCGAATTTTAATTAGCTGGCTGGGTGGGTCATTCTGTTCTCCTGGGGTATAAATCCACCGAGATATATTAGAGTCCCAAAAATATCCTTGATCCTGCAAATGGTTGTACAGTTCATCACTGGATATATGGGTAAATTGGGAATCAATTTCTAAGGCTCTGGTATATTTCAATGTTCGGCGACTCATGGGTTAATCTTCCTCTAGGTCAAGATAGGATTTAATATCATTTAAAATTTCTTTTCCCTCTGCATACCGCCGCCCCTTAAATCCCATCACATCTTTAATAATGTCAGAATCTTTTAAGCCGTTTTCCATTGCTTCTAATACGGGTTCCGCAAAAAGTTCCAAGTTCCGTTCCCGTTCCGTTCCCCTAGAAAGTTCCGCGTTCCCGGAACTTTTGGAACTTTCGGAACTTTCTGGGAACTGCCGATGAACGCTAGTGTCTGAGAGTTCCACCTCGGAACTTTCTGGGAACTCGGTAACGGGGGTTAAACTGCTTTGGCGTTCGGTTAAAACAAATTGTGCGATTGCAGTATTAGTACCTTGAGCTAAGAACAAATCACTTGCTATTGTGTGCTTAAATTCAGCAATCTCTCGCTTATTCATTGCATCAATTTTGGGCTTTATTTTCCCCAATTTGTTAGAAAAATAGAGGGAACTTGACCCGACTAGGATGGCATAGCTGATAGAGCTAAACCGAAAGAACCTGTGCCAACTGTTTGACTCTGGATTGCGAGTCAAAAACGGAACGCAAAACCACATAGGAATGGCAGTGGTAAGGGCAATAATATTGATGGCGTGTAGTAGTTTCCAGTTCTGTTTTATGGCATCGGTTTGGGCGACCGGGTTAATTACCGTGACCATTGAATTAACCCCCCAACGAGTAAAGCGATCGCAAAACCAACAACGATTAAACCTGTAAAAATCCAATCCTGTGCTTCTGGGTTCCGAGTGCAATAGATGACGGTTCCTGCGATGCCTAAACCCAGAGATAAAATGAGTGATACCCAAAACGCGGGTTCTCTCAAATCTTGAATTAACCTGGCCAGGAGAGAGGCAAGGGACGCGCTACTTGCTATCAGTAAAAAAAAGCCAATTATGCGGTACAGTTGAATCATTAAGCAATCCTCATGCTAGATAAACCCGTGAACAGGGGTAACGTTCACGGGTTTATTGTTTATAGTTGACCCATTAAGTTAGCGATCGCTTGATCGGCGGCGGTGGCAGATTTTTCCAAGCCTTGTCCGAGTTTGGCGTATTCGGGGCGGAGGGAGTGCAAATATTTTGCACTGGTGTTTTTGTACCCTTGGATACGCTTCTCATTTCTGGCTTCATTACGGCGGTATTTTTCGTGATGACGATTCACTGCCGTTTGATGATTACCAATTTTCTCCAACTTTTCATAAGCCTTTTTACTGGCTTTACGTTTCATCCGTTCCTGTTTTTCTAGTTCAGCTAGTGCGTCGGCTTCATCTTCATTGAAAGCCCGTGCTTCTGTCACGACGGGTGCGGCTCTGTAAGCCGTCCAATTTCCAGGAGAGTCCGGGGTAATGGCGTTAGCTGCGGATTTACTATGAACATTTCCCGCATCCAAGCCGCTGGCTTGACCCTGTACGGGTGCAACGTTGCCACCACCATTAAAATCATTACCTTTGAAAAATCCAAGCATTATTAAAACTCCTATTGGGTTTGCAATTAAAAAGGGATATGGTCGTAATTATTGCGGTCATAGGGGGGCTTGATCATGGGATCAAACCATGCAGCCTTTACCCAGTAGTAGTGATAAAGATATTCGTCCAGGTTCCAGCGAAATAACCACCTTTTTTCCCAGACTGTTTCAGAGTCAACCCCCTCCTTTTTTATGATCTCAAAATTGAAATAATCAGGGGAATATTTAACCCGAATTTTAAAACAAGTTAAACTTTCGGTTAACAGATAGAGATTGAGATCGGCTCGTATCATTGTGATCATTAAGACTGGACAGATTAACAGGATTCAGAAAATAACCTGCTAAAAAACAGAACAACGGAATAAGCCAAGGTGCTGTATAGCTTAGAATTCCGGGTGGGTGTTTCATTTCACATCATCCCCCCGCCGTAGGGAAAAATAGAAGTGTCTGATGAATCTCTTGATACTTCCGAAAGAATTAGTTGTCTCAATTTCCCTTGCCAGTTCCTTGTAACTTTTTTGGGCTGTTACCTCCATTAGAAGGTTGAAACTTTTCCGAACTGTTTAACAGTTTTGGTTGATGCGGTGCGAGGCATTGATTGATGACGTTATCAAGGGATTCATAATCACAGTTGATAATGTTTTCATCCTCTTGAAATGACCGCAAATTAAAACGGTCGTTAGATTGATTAAGAGCCTTTAACCTTGACTGATAACGCTCTCCATTAAATCCAGTGGAAAGATTATTCAAAACTGAATCAATGGCTTTTGCCTGTAGGTTTTTGGCAATAGTGTCAAAAATGCCACTGGCTTCTAAAGCCCCCCAGATTTCCGATTCAATATTAAGAGCGATCGCGTCTCCATAACCGCCTTTAGTTGACAGGGAATTTTGTTTGGCTTCCAAAAATAACTCAATCATTTGACGATCTGACAGTTCTGGGTTTTGGGTTCTCAACAGCGCCAATCGCACCACGTCATTAACGGACGGATTCAAACTAATTTCTTGCTGTATCAAGAGAGTTTGTGCTGATTCGAGCAACGCTAAATGAATGTTTAACC